>NZ_CP086370.1:0-4800000 GCF_020865585.1 Pseudoduganella aquatica | reverse complement strand
GTATCGAGCTGGGTTTCCAGTTTGAGGATGCTGCGGCTAACGGCGGAACGTCCTATGCCCAGGCGGTCCGCCGCCCTGGCGAAGCTGCCTTCCGTGGCAACGGCGATGAACGCGACCACGCCGGCGTAGGTGGTGGCGAAGCTGGACGCCAGCGCGTCGCTTTCTGCTGCGGAGAATGAATTCATGTTTTCCAGAGCATTATTCTGAGACAATATTGACAGCAAGTAGACTAAACCCGCAGGAGCAGCCCGTAAATGCCAAACAACAGCGATTTTCTGCCAAGCGCGCCTGGCCAACGCCTGGTGCTGTTTGTGGCTTTCCCCGGCATGTGCATGCTGGATATGGCCGGCCCTCAAACCGTGTTCTGGTGTGCGGACCGCGTGATGCAGGAGCGCGGCCGGCCCGGCTATGCGCGTCACACGGTCAGCCTGGAGGGCGGGCCGGTGCCCACGCTGGAGGGTGTGCCCATGCTCACGGAAGCGCTGTCCGCCTTTGATACGGCGGGTGTGGACACCATCGTCGTGCCCGGCGCGCCCAATATCGAACAGGTGCTGGTGCACGCGCAGCCGCTGGTGGACTGGCTGCGCGCGGCGGCGGCCAGCGCGCGCCGCACCACGTCCGTGTGCAGCGGGGCGTTTGTGCTGGCGCAGGCAGGGCTGTTGGACGGCAAGCGCGCCGCCACGCACTGGGCTTTGAGCGACCGCTTGAAGGAGCTGCACCCGACGGTGGAAATCGACCGCGAAGCGATCTTCATCCGCCAGGGCGGCACCTGGACGTCGGCTGGCGTCACCGCCGGCATCGACCTTGCGCTGGCGCTGGTGGAGGCCGACTGCGGGCGCGACGTGGCGTTGGCCGTGGCGCGCGAACTGGTGATGTTCGTCAAGCGGCCCGGCGGGCATGCGCAGTTCAGCGCCTTGCTGGAATCGCAGCTGAGCGACGGCGACCGCTTTGAAGAACTGCACCTGTGGCTGGCGGACAATCTCGCCAGTGCCGGGCTGACGGTGGAGGCGCTGGCCGCACGCGCGCTGATGAGCCCGCGCAATTTCTCGCGCGTCTACAAGGAGACCACCGGCCGCACGCCGGCCAAGGCGGTGGAGATGTTCCGGCTGGAGGCGGCGCGGCGCATGCTGGAAGACTCCAGCCGCAATATCGACCAGATCGCCCGCGACTGCGGCTTTGGCGACGAAGGCCGCATGCGGCAATGCTTCCAGCGCAACCTGTCGGTGTCGCCCAGCGCCTACCGCGAGCAGCGCGGCAGCGCCGCCTGATTTGTCCCGTATTTGTCCCTGATTGGTGCCTGCCGCTCACCAGCGTGCGGCCCGCCGCAGGCCTACCGGTGACGGCCGCGCACTCCTAGAATTGATCCTGTTGCAGCCCCTCATCCCAACAGGAGTATCACAATGGACATCAAGAACATCTGCCTGGGCCTGGCCCTGAATGCCGCCATGGCCGTGGGCATGCCGACGGCGCACGCCGCGCCCGGCGGCATTTCCGTCAAGCCCCTCATCAACAAGGACGTGGCCGAAATGCCCGGCAAGGAGCTGCTGATGATCTCCGTGGAATACGCGCCCGGCGGCGAAGACCCGGTGCACCGCCACGACGCGCACGGCATCGTCTACGTGCTGGAAGGCTCCGTCGTCATGGGCGTGAAGGGCGGCAAGGAAGTCACGCTGAAGCCGGGCGACACCTTCTACGAAGGCCCGGCCGACCTGCACACCGTGGGCCGCAACGCCAGCAAGACCAAGCCCGCCAAGTTCGTCGTCTTCCTGCTCAAGGAAAAGCAAAAGCCGGTGCTGATACCGGTGCCGTGATGCTGCTACGGCCTGGCCGGCTCGCGCCACACCGCCATCGACTCGTCCACCGACATGCCGCGCACCCTCGGGACGGGCCAGTTCATGAGCGCTGATCGCGCCCGCATGCGCGCCCTGCCAGCCCAGCAGGCTGGCGGCAAGTGAGGCGAGTTTTCTGCGTAGGGACATGGCGACGGGGCAGGCTGGTCATGCCGGACAGTATAGTCAACCTAATCAGATGAAAATTACTTCCTGTATTGATGTGCGTATAGCGGGCCATCGGCTATCTGCCGAACAGCTCGCTTATCATGGACCTTAAGGGGGAGCCATGGAAGACCGCGCAGAGTTCTACAGGAACAATGTCCAGGCAATTGAGCAGCTGCTATTGGAGCATGAGGTCGCAGATTTTTTTCGTGGCAACCTATACTTGCACGTTGATGGGCATGCTGAAGGCATCCCGCTGATTGAACTGGAATTGCCCGATCTTGGCGAAGGGCCTGTCAGCTTGTCGCCGGTTGATGTTGGCCGCTTGTTCTTTGCGCCGGATGAATCATTGATTGACTTTGCGCGCATTAACGAAGGCAATGACGGCAGCCCCGCTGGTTTCAGCGTAATTTCGGACAGTCCATTCGTTCAGGACGGTTATCCAATCCAGGTTATTGCGTATCGCAAGAACGACGGCCATGCGCTTCTGCTGAAAAACCTGCATTTGCGCACTCTCTTGTTGTCGCCGGAGGCTCCAGAAAAGTTTGCGACGATCGCTTTTGGCCTAATGGCGACTACTGCATACCGGTTCGGCTTTTTGGAAATCACGCTCTATGCGGCAGGCAGGGGGCCAATTCAACGCAATGACCCCGACGAGCTGGTGGGATAGGCAGTCTGGCCAAAATTTGGTTTTGATGCTGAACTTGAAGCTGTCGACCTGCAAATGGCGCCGGAGCATGTGAGGCGCTGCCGGACCGTTCTTGAAGTTGCCGAGATCGCTCCAGAATGGTGGGCGGCGCGCGGTATTGGCTGTTTCATGTCATTCGGTTTGAGGCCAAACAGCCGCTCATGGATGGTCCTGTTAGAATATCTTTATCGGACCGTGGAGGGTTGATGCAATGCCATTCCCAAAAAAAACATCTCTACTTCCACAGCATACTGTGGAGTCGTATAAGGAGCTGGCGCGCCTACGCCGTGCTGCTAGCGAGCTACGGTTGGGTGCTTTGTCCGACGGAGCAACAGCAAAGTTTGAGGACCGGAAAGCGCCCCCGGCGGACGCTAACGTAACGATCCTCAAGGATGGGGGCAAGGTAACAGTCCTGCTAGGTAAAACGCGGCCCATAACGAAACTCAGCACGAAAGCTGCGCTCGGCCACTCAGACCTGTCTATACCCGAGCTCAAAACAGAGAAAGATTCCATTAGGAATCTGGCGAAGCGCAAACGCGCCATTCGGCAAGCAGGCATACCAGAGGATTGATCCCCGCGCTCCGCCGAGCAGACATGCCGAATTGGCAAGCCGGCCTGTCCGTGCGCGCGCAGTTCGCCGCGTGTTCAATGATCGTGACGATGATGTATGTCGGGGTAATGGGGATGGCTGTGCCGCAGCGGCGCGTGCGCATGAGCATGCGCGTGCGGCTCGGCGCCATCCCACTCGAAGTCATGTTCGTGCTGGTGGTGTTCGTCGTGGCTGTGCATATGCGCATGTGACATCGGAAGGTGTTCGTGCTCATGCGCGTGCGATTCCGTCAGGTGCAGCCAGATGCCTCCGCCCATGAGTGCGGCCGCGATCCAGAATAAGGCGCCAGGCACTTCGCCCAGCGTCAGCAGCGATAGCGCTGCGCCTGCAAAAGGCGCAGCCGAGAAATAGGCGCCCGTGCGGGCCGTGCCCAGATGGCGCAGCGCGAGCACAAAGAGCACCAAACTCAGGCCATAGCCGCAGAAGCCCACCACGGCGGCTAGCAGCACCGTTTGCGCTTCCGGCATGGCGCCTCCTAGCGCAAGTCCGATCGCCAGGTTGACCGATCCGGCCACCAGTCCTTTTATGCCGGCGATCTGCAGCGGATCGCTTGCCGACACTTTGCGCGTTAGATTGTTGTCGATGCCCCAGCACAGGCAGGCCCCGGCAATGGCGATTGCTCCCCAAGGCAGCCCCGAGGCAGGCGCCTGCTCCCACGAGAGCATTAGGCCGGCGGCAACGATGAGCAGCATGCCGATAAAAATGCGGCGGTCGAAGTTTTCCTTGAATACAAACCAGGCCAGCATGGAGGTCAGCACCCCTTCCATGTTCAGCAGCAGCGACGCCGACGAAGCGGAAACGGTACTGAGCCCGGCCATCAGAAGCAGTGGCCCGGCCACGCCGCCTGCGGCAACGGCGCCGGCAAACCAGGGCAAATCATGTCGGGTGAGTGCGACAGGTTTGTCCCGGGCATTGCGCTTGATGACTGCGCGCGCCGCATAGCAAGCCAGAAGGCCGATCCCGCTGCCCAGATACAAGACGCCGGCGAGCGCCACCGGCGGCATTTGGCCCACCAGGGTCTTGGCGAATGGCGTGCTGGCGCCGAACAGTAGGGCTGCCAGCAGAGCGTAGACGACACCTGCATGCATAAAAATGTCCGAATCGCTACCCGCGGCGCGACAGCACCGCCGCCTGGTGGGCGTCCTTCTCCTGCCACTTGGATGCGCCCAGCAGGATCACGTGCAGCTGCTGCACGAAGTTCTCCTCCATCTCGCCCTCCAGCAGCGGCTGGCCGGGCGGCAGGTCCAGGATGTCGGTGGCGGCGGCCAGCATGGTCATGACGATCAGGCCGCACACCATTTGCAGGCGCGGGGTCGGCAGGTCGCGGTAGCGGCCCAGCGCGCGGATGTCCTGCGCCATCTCGTTGGTGAAGTGGGTCACGTCGGTGCGGATGGCCAGGCGCAGGATGCGGCTGCCGCCCGAGCGCTCGGTGGCGATGAACTGGAACTGCAGCCGGTTCGCCTTCACATAGTCCAGGTACACCCGCACCGAACGGCGCAGGATGGAGCCGCGCGACACGTCGATCTGGCGCGCTTCGCGCAGCAGGCGGCGCAGCGTGATGCCGGTTTCGTCCACCAGCTCCAGCCCCAGTTCGTCCGTGTTGCGGAAGTGGCGGTAGAAGGCGTTCGGCACCACGCCGGCCTGGCGCGCGATCTCGCGCAGCCCCAGGCTGGTGAAGCTGCGGCCTTCGCCCACCAGCGTCAGCGCCGCTTGCAGCAGGGCCTTGCGGGTGCCGGTCTTGCGCTCCGGCCGCGCCGCGCCTTCGTCTGATTCATGCTCGATCATGGCTTCCTTGTGTACAGGTGTACCGTCATTTTACACGTGCAATTCACGGAAATGTGACGGGCGTGTGACGTGGCTGCCTATTTGTTGTGCAGACGGGACTTGACTTGATGTGTACAAGTGTCCACAATCATGGCTATTCTTATTATTTGCTATGCCATGACACTACGAGCATCCCTGGCGCGCCTGGCGGACATGTTTGCCTATCCGCTGCGCCATTCGCACTATGTGGAGCTGGTGAACCCGCTCTGGACCACGCACGCGCTGATGGCGCGGGTGGTGGGCGTGCGCGAGGAAACGGCCGACAGCCGCACGCTGACCCTGCGCCCCGGCGCCGGCTGGCGCAGCCACCGACCCGGCCAGTTCGTGCGCCTGGGCGTGCCGATCGGCGGCCAGCGCCATACCCGCACTTATTCCATTTCGTCCGCGCCCGACCGCGAAGACGGCTGCATCACCGTCACCGTGAAGGCGGTGCCGGAAGGGCGCGTGTCCGAGCGCCTGGTGCGCCAGGTGCGCGTGGGCGAATACCTGCCGTTGGGCGAGCCGCAGGGGGACTTCGTGCTGCCCGAGTCCATGCCCGTGCATCCGCTGTTCATCACCGGCGGCAGCGGCATCACGCCCATCATGAGCATGCTGCGCAACTATGTGCAGGAATACGAAGTGGTGCCGGACACGGTGCACCTGCACTACGCGCCGCGCGAGCGCGACGTGATCTTCGGCGGCGAGCTCGATACGCTGGCGTCCACCCAGCGCCACTACCAGCTGTTCCGCCACTACACCCAGGACGGCGGCGCGCGCTTCAGCGCCGAACAGCTGGAAGCGGCCTGCCCGGACTGGCGCGAGCGCGAAGTGTGGGCCTGCGGCCCGGCCAGCCTGCTGGCGGCGGTGGAGGCGCACTGGCAGGCCGCCGGCCTGTCGCACCTGCTGCACGTGGAGCGCTTCCACGCGCCCATGGCGGCCGGCACCGACGCCGCCACCGCCGGCCGCGTGCTGTTCGCGGGCAGCGCCACCGAGGCGCAGTCGGACGGCGTGACCAATCTGCTGCGCATCGCCGAAGATGCCGGCCTTAATCCCAAGCACGGCTGCCGCATGGGCATCTGCCACGGCTGCGACACCAAGCTGGTGAGCGGCTGCGTGCGCGACCTGCGCAACGGCGCCCTGATCGCCGAGCCGGGCGACACCGTGCAAGTCTGCGTCTGCAGCGCGGTCGGCGACGTCGAACTGGCGCTGTAACCACCCAACGAGAATTCCATGCCTATTCCATCCCACCTTACTCCCTCCGACATCGCAGCCTTTGGCGGCGAGATCGAAGCGATCCGCAACGAAGTCATGGCCAGCCGCGGCGAGCGCGACGCGCGCTATGTGCGCCGCCTGCTGAAAGTCCACCGCTGCCTGGAAATCGGCGGCCGCCTGGGCATCTACGCCAGCCTGGCGCTGCTGCCGCAATGGGGCCACGCGCTGGCCGGCTGGGCCTTCTTCTGGCCCGTGATGGTGCTGGGCGTGCTGACGCTGGGCGCGGCCAAGATCCTGGAAAACATGGAGATCGGCCACAACATCCTGCACGCGCAATGGGACTGGCTGCGCGATCCGGAGATCCAGTCCGGCCGCTGGGAGTGGGACCACGTTTGCCCGTCCGACCAGTGGAAGCACGCGCACAACGTCAAGCACCACACCTGGACCAATGTGCTGGGCAAGGACGCCGACGTGGCGGGCTACGGCCTGCTGCGCCTGTTCTCGGGCCAGCGCTGGAAGCCCTTCAACCTGGGCAACCCGCTGTGGGCCTTGCTGCTGGCGGTGTTCTTCGAGTGGGGCATTGCGATCCAGGAGCTGGAGCTGGGCCGCGTGATCCAGGGCCGCATGAAGTGGTCCGCGCTGCGCCCCATGTGGCTGCGCACGCGCGCCAAGATCCTGCGCCAGGCGCGCAAGGACTACCTGCTGTTCCCGCTGCTGGCCGGACCGTTCTTCTTCTACGTGGCGGGCGCCAACGCGGTGGCCAATATCGTGCGCAATCTGTGGACCTACCTGATCATCTTCTGCGGCCACTTCCCGATGGACGTGCATGTGTTCACGAAAGCGGAAGTGGAGAACGAAACCCGCGCGCACTGGTATGTGCGCCAGCTGCTGGGCTCCTGCAATATCAAGGGCGGCAAGCTGTTCCACATCATGAGCGGCAACCTGAGCCACCAGATCGAGCACCACCTGTTCCCTGACATGCCGAGCAACCGCTACGCCGAAGTGGCGCCGCGCGTGCGCGCGCTGTGCGCCCAGTACCGCCTGCCGTACAACACCGGCTCGCTCACGCGCCAGTTCGGCACGACGGTGCTGCGCATCCTGCGCATGAGCTTCCCCGGCTACAGCCCCTTGCTGGACGGCCCGCCGCCCAAGCGCGCACCGCGCGCCCGCAGCACGGGCGACACGGCCAGCCCGGCCTGATTACCTATTCCTACTGCTTGGCAGCCTGCGGCGTGTTCACCAGCTTCTGCAGGCTGTATCCCTGTTTCTCCAGCCGCGCCAGCAGCGCCGCATAGGCTTGCGGCTCCACCGTTGGCGTGCGCGACAAAATCCACAAGTACTCGCGTTTGGGCTCGCTGACGGCGGCCAGCTGGTACTGCTCGTCCAGATCGATCACCCAGTAGTCGGCCCACACCATGGGCAGGAAGGACAGCCAGGCCGGCGCGAAGCGCACTTCCAGCTTGGGCGAAGTGGCGCCGCCAACCTGGCGGCCTTCGGCGGTGGCGGAGATGGCTTCTCCCGGGCCGGTGTCGCAGCGGTTGGTCACCTGCACCGTTTTGTCGGGCTGCAGCGCGTAGTTCGCGGTGGTGTTGCCCACGCATTTGCGCTGGAAGTAGTTGGGGTATTTTGCGATTTCGTACCAGGTGCCCATATAGCGCGGCACGTCCAGCGCGGCGATGGGTTGCACAGGCGCAGCCAGTGCGCCCGTGCAGGCCAGGAAGAGTGCGGCGGCGGCCGATAGTTTGAACATGGATGCCTTCTGTGGTCAAAGCGCCATGATAGCGCCTTGGCCGCATCCGCGCCGCCGCGATGGCTGCTTACATGCCCGGCGCCGGCACTTCCGGGATCTGGTTGCGCAGGCTCAGGTTAATCATGTTCCAACCCTTGATGACGGAGATGGCGTAAGCCAGTTCGGCCACTTCGGTGTCGTTGAAATGCTCGCGCAGCTCGGCGTAGGCCTTGTCGGTGTCGTCCTTGTGCGGCAGGGCGTTCACGGCTTCGGCCCAGCCCAGCGCGGCGCGTTCGCGGGCGCTGAAGAAGGACAGCGGGGCTTCGCGCCAGCCGGCGATGGCGTTCAGGTGGCGGTAGTCCGCGCCTTGCTTGACCAGGTCGCGCCAGTGCATGTCGATGCACATGCCGCAGCCGTTGATCTGCGACACGCGCAGATTGACCAGTTCCACCAGGCGCGGGCCCAGCGAGCTTTGCTTGACCGCGCCGGACAGGGCGATCATGGCTTTCAGTGGGGCAGGGGCCAGGGTGAAGAATGGGATACGTGCGCTCATGATGGTCTCTCTTTCAGTATTGGCAGCACCCGGTGTGCTGCCTTCATACTCATAAGACGTGGGCGGCCGCGCGCTTGTGACAGCTTTTCGAAAATAATTTCGATTATTCGTTCAGGTAAGCTCTGCGCACAAGGAATTTGCGTGGGATCAAGGTAGTTCGGGGTGAGCAGTGCCATCATCGCCGAACCCCTAGCCCCGAGGAGCCCCAGTGGAAAGCGATCTGCTCGACTTCCTGGTCCAGCCCAAGGACCTCATCACCACCAACCGCCCCCTGCGCCTGCGCCTGGACTGCTCCACCCAGCTCTCCGACGACATGCTGCTGCCGCAGCGCGTGTACGGCGCCGAAAGCATCTGCGGCGGACTCGAATACCGCATCCTGTGCGTCTCCGCGCGCGCCCAGCTCCAGCTAAAGGAATTCATCGGCCTGCCCGCCGCGCTGCACTTCGTCACTGATCGGGGCGGCCTGCGCAGCATCTGCGGCATCATCACCGAGATTGCGGCCGGCGATAGCGACGGCGGCCTGGCCAGCTACCAGCTGGTGCTGCGCGACGCGCTCTCCATCATGGACAAGCGCACCAACACCCGCGTGTTCCGCAACAAGGACGAAGTGGAAATCGTCCAGCTGATCCTGGACGAATGGCGGCTGGGGAACCGCATCGTCGGCATCTGCTTCAAGCACGAACTGGCCGACTTCTTCCACACCATCAGCTACCCCAAGCGCGAATTCACCATGCAGCACAACGAGTCCGACGGCGCCTTCATCCGCCGCCTGCTCAAGCGGCGCGGCATCTCCTGGTACTTCCGCGCCGACCACGGCGAGCGCACCCTGTTCCACACCATGGTGCTGCTCAACCGCCCCGACAGCGTGCGCGAAAACGCCGCCGGCACTTTGCGCTACCACCGCGACAGCGCCACCGAGGAGCGAGACAGCATCACCTCCTGGAGCGCGGTGCGCACGCTGCAGCCCGGCAGCACCGCTACCCACAGCTGGGACTACCGCAACCCGCTCGGCGTGCACTTCATGAGCGTGGCCGCGCTGGGAGAGGCCGACCAAGGCAGCAGCGGCCGCTGGATGGGCGCCAGCATGGACGACTACCAGGTACTGCCCCCGCACGCCGGCGACGACCATGAAGACCTGTTCAAACTTGGCCAGCTGCGCATGCAGCGCCACGACTACGAAACCAAGTGCTTCCACGCCGAAGGCAGCGTGCGCGACCTGTGCGTGGGCGAATACTTCACGCTCGAAGGCCACCCGGAGATCAGCAGCCACGCCGCAGAGGAGCGCGACTTCACCGTCACGGCGCTGCAGGTGACCGCGCAGAACAACCTGCCAAAGGCGCTGGCCGCACGCGTGGAACGCCTGTTCGCCCGCAACCGCTGGATGCGCAAGGATGCGGACTGCGCGCACGATGCGCAGCTGCACCAGGAGCTGGCCGGGCACGTGGCCGAAGGCAGCTCGCGCATGCACATCCAGTTCACCGCCGTGCGGCGCGGCGTCCCCATCGTGCCCGCCTACGACCCGGGCACCGACCTGCCGCAGCCGCAGATGCAAAGCGCCATCGTAGTCGGCCCGGAAGGCGAGGAAGTGCATTGCGACGAAATGGGCCGCGTAAAAATCCGCTTCCCCGGCACCCGCGCGCAGGACCACGGCGACCGCGGCCTGGCCGGCACCAGCAACGACGAATACGACTCGGCCTGGGTGCGCGTGGCCTCCAACTGGGCCGGGCCCGGCCCCGGCCACCAAAGCCAGTGCGGCACCCTGGGCCTGCCGCGCATCGGCAGCGAGGTGCTGGTGGCCTTCCTCGGCGGCGATCCGGACAAGCCGGTGATCGTGGGGCAGCTTTACAACCAGGAAGGCCTGCCACCCGCGCTGAGCACGATGGATGGCCTACCCGGCAACAAGCACCTGTCCGGCATCAAAAGCCGCGAAATCAAAGGCGGCCGCGCCAACCAGCTGCGGCTGGATGACACGACTGGCCAGATCAGCGCGCAGCTGGCCAGCGATCATGGCCGCACGGAACTGAATCTTGGCTACCTCACGCAGCCGAAGATTGGCGGTTATGGCGAATGTCGAGGCGAGGGAGGCGAACTGCGTAGTAACCAGGCAATTGCAGTGCGTGGCAAGAACGGCCTGTTGTTGAGTGCCGCAGCGAGCGATAAGGATGAACAGCTGGACCGGTCAGAGATGCTCGGTATGCTGGATATTCTCAACAGCATATCCGCACAATTGGCCTCGTTGGCACAAACGCATTCGCTAGACGATGCAGACGGCGGCGAGCTGGCGAAGTTAAATGACAAGCTGAAGGGATGGTCCCCCGTCTCCGGGAATCATTCCGTTATCGCCGCAAGTGCGCCGGATGGCATGGCACTGATTAGCAGCGAAAGCATCGCCCTTGGTGCTCAGACAAAGCTGGATCTGTTGTGTCAAGGTGAAGCGCAAATCGCATCAGGCAAAAGCATCTTCGCGCGTGCGGCGCAAGGCCTGAGCTTGTTTGCTCACAAACTTGGCGTCAAGCTCATTGCAGCCAGCGGCAATGTCCTCGTCCAGGCACACCAAGGCGATATCAATCTGACCGCAACTGGCCGAATCAAGATCACGGCGGGCGAGGGCGTGGAAATCGTGGGGCCGGAAGTCAAGATCGCGACCAAGGGAGCCCAAGCAGATTTCGGCGGCGGCTCTATTACAGAACAATGCAGCGGTACCCACACCGTCAAATCTGCAAAATTCGAGTACACCAATGGCGGTGATGGCAGTGTCGATGAATTGAAATTTCCGAGCACGAGGCTGGAAACAGACGAACGCATAGTTCTTCATCATTCTCAAACCGGCAAGCCTGTAGTGGGCCGCCGCTACACCCTAACACTGGCGGACGGAAGCAGTATCGATGGCGTTACCGACGAGCTGGGTAGAACCGAGCTGGTGAACAGTGACGACCTTGGCGATATCGAAGTCATTATCCATCCCGAAGATGAACAAGGAGACTAGACACATGGCTGCCGTTCCCGAACCAACACGTCCTTTGACCAACGTCCGTCATGAAAGCGATGGGACCATCCGCGCCACCACTACCTTATCGCCCAAGACTTGCAACACGCGCGCCAGTATCGTAGTGCCGCCTACCAAAGTGATTCCGGTGATTTTCGTTCCAGGAATTATGGGGAGTAATTTGTGCGCGACGCGGGATCCTAAAAAGCCTCTGAACAAAGTGCTTGATCCGGGGGAGGCCGCATGGCGCCCACCTAACGGGGTGGATGAAGGATTTAACGAAGCGAGAAAATGGCAGAGACGCGACCCGGCAACGCGGCAGTCTGTACTCGATGCGTCGACGTTGGACGTTGACGGTAGTGGCATGATTAACGTGGGGATTAATTCCCGCACTGGTGCTCCAGTGCTTAGCCAAGAGGAGGCAAGAAGACGTGGCTGGGGAGAAGTCCACTGCAGCAGCTATGGGACCGTACTGTGTACGCTTCAAGAAAAGCTAAACGCCACATTTCGGGATTTGTGGGGCCACGTGTCGCACGACGGGCATTGGCGACGATTAAACGTATCCACTCCGGAAAACGGCGAAGATGTGAATAGCGCAGAGTTGAATGAAATTTCGGCATGCGAACTGCAAAAGTTCGCTGAATATCACTATCCGGTATATGCCTTTGGCTACAACTGGCTGCAATCCAATGAGCAATCCGCCAACTCTCTTCGTCAGCGCATCGAAGACATTATTGCATCGTGGGCAAACGCAAAGCGCAAATGCACATCGGTCATCCTGGTGACGCATTCGATGGGCGGTTTGGTTGCCCGTGCATGCGCCAAAGCGATCCCCAGCAAGATCGTCGGTGTTATCCACGGGGCTATGCCGGCACTGGGCGCCCCAGTCTGCTATCGGCGCATAGCCTGCGGCACTGAAACGTCGCATCCCGGCAAAGGGAAGCTGGAAAATGCCGCTGCTGAGAAGTTTGCCGACATCGCAGGCCGTCGACCCGAGGACACTACTGCTGTCATGGCAATGTCTGCCGGTGCGTTGGAACTGCTGCCCAACCACCTTTATCCCGAGCGTTGGCTGTTTGCTGCCGTGAAGTCTGGTGATAGCGCAAAGCCTGACGACTATTTGGAACTACCGAAAGGCAATCCGTATGAGATGTATCGCGATATGTCGTCTTGGTATCGGGTCATCAATCCGGACTTGGCGGATCCTGCGAACAACTGTTCGGGTGAGGTGAATGCAAGAATTGACGAAGCGGTACTGCAGGCTGAACGCTTTCACACTGAAGTGCTGGGTTCTTATTACCACCCCAATACCTTCGCATTTTACGGCGATGACGTTCAGCAGCAATCAGTAAGCGGTTGTCGCTGGCTTGCCAGTACTTTGCAAGGCACGCTTAGCCGTGAGCTGCTAGCGAAAGGGAAATACCTAAGCCATGTGGCGAGCGGAGCTCGGAATGTCGCTCTGGCTGGCGGCGCCACTTTGAATTTCTCTCTTAACGAGCAGTACGCAGCCGGTGATGGCACCGTGCCACGGCTTTCAGGCGCCGGTCCCTCCGGCAAAGTCCTGCGCCTGTTTCAGACACAGGGTTATGACCATCAAGGCAGCTACAACAATACGGACATCCTCTACTTGACCCAGCACTTGATCGCGAAGCTAGTGCAAAAGATATGAGCACGCAGCCAGGACGCTCTTTGGGAAGCCGGCTCAAGCTGGTCTGGATTGTGCTGAGCCTTTTAGGCGGTGTTTGGCTAGTCAGGATCATTCAGGAGAATCATATGAAGGCACGAATAGCCGAGATGCCAACCAAGACTGTCTGTGTCGGGCGCTTTCTTATTGACGTACCCAAGCAGGCCATCATCTCATTCGGTAGAACTCGCTTGGCTGGCTGGCGCATATCGGTTGACTACGATGAAACCGAAAGTGCGTTCAAAACTCAGTTACTGGAAAAGGAAAAAGAGCTGCGAGGGCAGAAAAACATGAAGGGCTGGGAAAGCCTGGAATCTGTCACAGAAATTGAGACGGCTGGTGTCAGCGGCAAAGTGCTGGTTTTCAATCGAAAGTGGGCACACCATTACGAGTTCGGGGAGCGGGTCGAAACGACTTCGGCAGCAATACTGGGGTTCGCGAGAACACAAGGGGTGAGCTTCCAGTTTCGCGCCGACTATAGGGACACCAAGAATGTTCCAGGACTGGTCCAGATTTTTAAACAACTTCGTACACGTGATGGAAACAAGATACCAACCGAGCCCGGTTTCTGTTTTGAAAATAGCTTGATTGCCGACCCGCTCATGGCGAGCCAGAGTGAATCCACGGTGATGTTCGCCGGCTTGCCGGGCCATCCCGACCTTGCTATCGCGCTTAGTACTACGGCTGGACTGAAAATCGACCGGACATTGTTGCAGCGTGACGCGGACGGCAACTTCAGGCAGGACTATAGTTCAGCGATTCACAACTTTCGCCTGGGTGAGCGCACGGTGAATGGTTTTGGCGGTCAGGAGCTCATGGACCGTGTCCGGGAGCGCAGCGGCGTTACCGGTCACGATTTTGAATGGGAAGCATACAGCAAGAAGGACAGCGTCTTTACGCCTAAGATATCACTGGAAATGAGCACCGGCCACGGGCGCCCCGGCGGACCAGTTCAATCCAGCCTGTCCGACGTCGAAGCCATCGCATTATGGGACAAGATGCTGTCAAGCTTGCGGCTGCGCCCGACCGCACCCAGCAACTGATCGGATTTGATCGGACAAATACTCACGCGGATGCGCAAACGGCGGCGGGGGATTGATACATAATCGGCTCCATCCCATCGTCCGTCTGCAAGGTATCCCGTGGCCCGAACTTCCCCCTCCATCCTGATCGCGGCGTGCTGGCTGGCCGCCGCCAACCTCCATGCCGCCGAAGTGCGCGACTTGTCCGGCCAGTGGCGCTTCGCCATGGACCGCGCCGACGAGGGCATGGCCCAGGGCTGGTACGGGCACGACCTGGCCGGCAAGATCGCCATCCCCGGCATCTTGCAGGCGCAGGGGCAGGGCGACGAGATCACGGCCAAGACGCCGTGGGTGCTGTCCCTGTACGACAAGAACTGGGACCAGCGCGAGGACTACAAGCAGCACACCGAGCCGGGCAAGGTGAAAGTGCCTTTCCTGTCCCAGCCGCCGCGCCACTACCTGGGCGCGGCCTGGTATCAGCGCGACGTGGACGTGCCCGCGTCCTGGCGCGGCAAGCGCGTGTCGCTGTTCCTGGAGCGGCCGCGCTGGGGCTCCACCGCCTGGGTGGACGATAAAAAGGTAGGCTCCAACCTCAGCCTGGTGGCTGAACACGAATACGACCTGGGCCTGCTGGCGCCGGGCAAGCACCGCGTGTCCATCCGCGTGGACAACCGCATGCTGATGGCCTACCGGCCGGATGCGCACAGCGTGTCCGACTCGCTGGGCATGAGCTGGAACGGCATTATCGGCAAGGTGGAGCTGCGCGCTACGTCGCCCGTGTGGCTGGACGACGCGCAGGCCTACCCCAATGTGCAGGACAAGTCGGTGCTGCTGAAGGTCCGCATCGGCAATGCGGCCGGGCGCGCCGGCAGCGGCGTGCTGACGGCGAACGGCGTGGCGCACCAGGTCAGCTGGGGCGAGGGCGGCGGCAGCGCCGAGATCAAGGTGCAGTTCCCGGCCGGCGCGCAGACCTGGGACGAGTTCCACCCCGCGCTGCACAAGATCAAGCTGCGGCTGAAAGGCGCGCAGGCGGACGACGCGCGCGAAGTGCGCTTCGGCTTCGCGCAGATCGCCGCGCGCGGCAAGGACTTCGTGCTCAACGGCCGCACCCTGCTGCTGCGCGGCACACACCACGGCGGCGACTTCCCGCTCACCGGCTATCCGCCCACCGACGTGGCCTACTGGCGCAAGATCTTCCAGATCAATAAGGACTGGGGCATCAACCATATCCGTTTCCATTCCTTCTGCCCGCCCGAAGCGGCCTTCCAGGCGGCCGATGAACTGGGCGTGTATCTGCAGCCGGAACCGGGCATGTGGAACGAGGTCTCGCCCGGCACCGCCATGGACAAGATGCTGTACGAGGAAACCGAGAGGATCATCCGCGCCTACGGCAACCATCCGTCCTTTGTGCTGCTCAGCCCTGGCAATGAGCCCAAGGGGCGCTGGAAGGAAGCGTTCGACCAGTGGATAGCGCACTACCGCGTGGCCGATCCGCGCCGCCTGTATTCCAACGGCACCGGCCACACCGAGAAGGAAGTGCCGGGCCTGGGCGAGGGCACGGACTTCCTGGCCATGCAGCGCATCGGCCCCAAGCCGCTGCGCGGCAACAAGGGCTGGTTCGGCAAGGACTACGGCGATTCGCTGGCCGAGATCCATGTGCCGGTGGTGTCGCACGAAACGGGGCAGTGGGTGGCTTACCCGGACTTCAGCGTGATCGGCAAATTCAAGGGCTACCTCCAGCCGGGCAACTACGAGATCTTCCGCGACTCGCTGGCGAAGCACGGCATGGCCCACCGCAACAAGGACTTCGCCTACGCCTCCGGCAAATTCCAGCTGAACAGCTATAAAGAGGACATCGAGGCCAATCTGCGCACGCCCGGCATGATGGGCTACCAGCTGCTGGACCTGCACGACTACCTGGGCCAGGGCACTGCGCTGGTGGGCCTGCTGGACACCTTCTGGGAACCCAAGGGCTACGTCACCGCCAAGGAATTCCGCCGCTTCAACGGCCAGACCGTGCCGCTGGCGCGCGTGATGAAGCGGGTCTACACCAGCAATGAAACGCTGACGGCGGACGTGGAGATCGCCCACTTCGGCGAGAAGGCGCTGGCCAATGCCCGGCCGTACTGGAAGCTGGTGGACCCGGCCGGCAAGGTGGCCGCCGGCGGCGACTTCCCGGCGCAGGCCATCGCCATCGGCAAGAATATCAAGCTTGGCACGGTGACGGCGGCGCTGTCCGCGCTGCCGGCGCCCCAGGCCTACAAGCTGGTGGTGGGGCTGCGCGGCATGGAGGTGGAAAACGACTGGAATATCTGGGTTTATCCGGCCGCAGCCCCGGCTGCCGAGACTGCGCAGGGCGGCGTGCTGGTGACGCACAGCTGGCCGGCGGCCGAAGCCGGCCTGGCGGCGGGGGGCAAGGTGCTCTACCTACCGCTGGCGGCGGACCTGGACTGGAATTCGCCCCCGCTGGACGCGGTGCCGGTGTTCTGGAACCGCCTGATGAGCCCCGCCTGGGGCCGCATGCTGGGCGTGTGGGTGGACCACCGCCATCCGGCACTGGCGCAGTTCCCCACCGAGTCCTTCAACGACTGGCAGTGGAACGAGCTGGTGGCCGGCACCCGCGCGCTGAACCTGGACCGCCTGCCGTCCGCCCTGCAGCCCATCGTGCAGCCGGTGGACGACTGGAACCGCAACTTCAAGCTGGGCCTGCTGTTCGAGGCGCAGGTGGGCCAGGGCAGGCTGATGGTGGCCAGCACCGACCTGGAGCGCGACCTGGACCGCCGCGTGGTGGCGCGCCAGCTGCGCAAATCGCTGCTGGACTATATGGCCGGCGGCGGCTTCAAGCCGCAGGCCGTGCTGACGGCGGCGCAGCTGCGCTCGGTGCTGTTCGACACCCAGGTGATGAAGAAGCTGGACGCCAAGGCGGCGGGCGGGCGCGACGCGGCCAATGCCATCGACGGCGATCCGAACACCTTCTGGACGGCGGACGGCAAGAACGGCGCGCCGCGCGAGCTGGCGCTGGCCTTCCCGCAGCCGGTATCCTTCACCGGCCTGGTGCTGCTGCCGCGCCAGAACCACCGCGACCATGAGGGCGACGTGCGCGAGTACGTCGTCCACGCCAGCGACGACGGCGAAAACTGGCGGGAACTCAAGCGCGGCACGCTGGTGTCCACCTTCGAGCAGCAGGCCATCGATTTCGGCCAGGCGGTGACGGCGCGCCACCTGCGCTTCACGGCCCTGTCCGGCTTCGGCAGCGACACGTCCAGCGCCGTGGCCGAGCTGGCGCTGCGCTACACCGGCCCGGCGCTGCCGGAAAACGCCGGTCCGCTGACCTACAAGCGCGTGAGGTCGGCCTCCAGCGACATCGACGAGAACCTGCCGGCCGAGGAGAAGAAGAAACCGGCGCGTTAGCTTAGAAATTGTTGTGGCCGGATGGCATTTTCGCTAGGATGGGGAAAAGAGGAGGGATCATGCTAGCGCCTGCCATGCCTGTGAATGAAGCGACGCGCGTCGCCACGCTCAACGCGCTGCCCTTGCTCGACGCCTGCCCCGAGGAGCGCTTCGACCGCCTGACCCGGCTGGCCAAGCGATTGTTCCAGGTGCCGGTGGCCAAGGTGACGCTGGTGGCGTCGGACGCGGTGTACACGCTGTCCTGTTCCGGCCAGCTGGGCGCGCCGGTGCCGCGCGAAGTGTCGTTTTGCGGCCACGCCATCCTCGGCGACGACATCCTGATGGTGCCGGACGCGCGCCTGGACGCGCGCTTCCACGACAGCCCGCTGGTGCAGGGCGAACCCCATGTGCGCTTCTACGCCGGCTGTCCGTTGTTCGCGCCCAACGGCGCCAAGCTCGGCACGCTGTGCCTGATCGACCACGTGCCGCGCACCATGGGCGAGGAGGATATTGCTCTACTGCATGATCTGGCCACGATGGTGCAACAGGAGATGGCGGCGGTGCAGATGGCCACCATGGACGACCTGACCAAGCTGTCCAACCGGCGCGGCTTTGAAATGCTGGCGCAGCAGGCCATCAATGTGTGCCTGCGCATGAAGAAGGCGGCCTCGCTGCTGTTCTTCGACCTGAACCAGTTCAAGCAAATCAACGACACGCGCGGCCATGCCGAAGGCGACCACGCGCTGGTGGCGTTTGCCGATGTGCTGCGCCACGTGTTCCGGAACAGCGACCTGATCGGCCGCCTGGGCGGGGACGAGTTCGTCACCCTGCTGCTGGACGTGAACCGGAGCGACACCCGGGCCGCCATCGAGCGGCTGCGCGTGGCGCTGGAACTGCACAACGCCGAGGAGCAGCGCGGCTACGACATCTGCTTCAGCGTGGGCCAGGTCGATTTCGATCCGCAGCGGCACGACACCATCGCCCGCATGCTGGCCGACGGCGACGCCGAGATGTACCGCAACAAGGCGGAGATGCGGGCGCAGCGCCTGCCGCCGCAGTAGGGGCCGGGCAGTCCGGCGGCCTCAGGCGAAGCAGGAGCCCCAGCCGCGCTGGATTTCCTGCTTGGCGTAGCGGATGGCGGCGTCGACCGCCAGGGCGCTGTCGGCAAAGGCGTCCGCGCGCGGCGTGCTCCAGGATGTCTTTCGGTTGCCGCGAGAGATGCGGCATTGCGGCCGCCACAGCGTTCCCATCTTCACGGCGGTTGCTTCGATCATGAAGTTGCGGAAAGTGGCGTGCTGTATGGTTCCGGTTTTCATGGTGTTCTCCCTGTAGGACAACATCATCGCCCGGCGGCGGCCGGCGCGTCGGTGCGCAAGCGCACGAAGGCGGCTTAGTCCATGCGCTAGTCCATGCGCTTGAGCATGGCGCGCACCTCGTCGGCCTGGGCGAATTGCATATCGCCAGCCATCAGGTGCTGCAGCTCCTTGCGCGCGCCGTCCTTGTTGCCGGTCTTGTACAGCGCCACCGCCACGTGGTAGCGGATGTCGCGCGCCTGCGGCGCCAGCGCGCTGGCTTTCTGCAGGATGGCCAGGCCGCGGCCGGCGTCGTCCGGATGCTGGTCCACCAGTATCCAGCCCAGCGTGTCCATCACCGCCGGCTTGTTGCCGGCCAGCTGGAAGGCCTGCTCGGCGGTGGGCAGCGCGCGCTCGTCCTTGAGCTGCTGGTAGGTCCAGGCCTGGTTGTTGAGCGCCTGGATGTTCTTCGGCTCCAGCTTGAGCACGCTTTCCAGCTGATGCGCCGCCTGCGGGTACTGCTTGTCCGCCATCAGCGTTTCGGCGCGGAACAGCAGCACGCGCACGTCCTTGGGATGCTGCTGCAGCCATTGCGCCAGGCGCGCTTCGCCGTCCGGCTTGCGTCCGGCCATGCGCATGCCGTGCACGGTCTTGACCAGCAGCTCGCTGCTTTTGGCGTTGGCCCAGGCCTGCTCGTAGGCGGGCAGGGCCTGCGCGTAGCGGTTCTGGCTGACCAGCACGTCGCCCTCCAGCTGGAAGCCGGCCGCCGCCTTCGGATACTGGCGCTGCAGCTGGCGCGCCATCAGCACGGCCAGCTCATGCTGCCCGTTGCGCACGTACAGCTCGGCCTGCGCCACCTGCGCGGCCGGGAAGTCCGGCTGCATGGCCAGCGCGGTTTTCAGCTGGTCCTCGGCCGCCGCCGTGTTCTTGAGCAGCACGTGCAGCGCCGCCACCTGCATGTGGACGGAAGCCGAACGCGGCAGCGCCGCGGCCAGCTTCTTGTAGGTCTCCAGCGCCCCCACCAGCTCGCCGCTGGCGATCTGGCTCTTGCCCAGCAGGTCCAGCAGGTCCGGGTCGCTCGGGTTGCCCACCTGGACCTTGCGCGCCAGCGAAATGGCCTTCTGCGTGTCGCCGGTCTGCAGGTAGTGCGACAGCAGGCGCACCGAGGGCGCCACGGCGTCCGGGTAGGCCGCGCTGCCCTGTTCCAGCCAGTAGGTGGTTTCTTCCTTGTTGCCGGTGCTGGCGGCCAGCGCGGCCAGCGCGGTCATGGTTTCCAGGCTGTTCTTGTTCTTGGCCAGGAAGTCCTTCAGATGCCGGCGCGCGGCGTCCGGCTGCTTTTCGGCCACGTCCAGCTGCGCCAGGTTGGCCACGGCGGGGTAGTAGGCAGGGTCCAGCTGCAAGGCCTTTTCAAAGCAGGCGCGGGCGCGCGCCGCGTCCTGCTTGCCCAGATAGACCAGGCCTTTCAGTTCCTGCACGGCGGCCACGGCCGGATTGGCCTGCTCCAGCGCCTGCACGGCGGCATAGGCCTGCTCGTAGCGGTGCAGGCCGAGCTCGGTGCGCACCAGCGACATGCCGGCGTACTGCGACTTGGCGTCCAGCCGGGTGGCGTGCTGCAGGTCGTTCAGGGCCTGGTCGCGCTCGCCCTTGCCCAGTTTGCTCAAGCCCAGCTGGGTGCGCAGATTGGCGGCCTTGGGATCGAGCTCGCTGGCCTTGGCGTAATACTCCTTGGCCTTGCTGAAATCGCGGATCTGCATATAGGACTCGCCGGCCAGGGCCAGCAGTTGAACGTCCTGCTGGCTGTCCTTGATGATGGGCGCCAGCACATTGAGCGCGTCCGGCGACTGGCCGGTGCGCAGCAGGGTGCTTGCCAGCATCTTGCGCGCATACACATTTTCCGGGTGCGCCTTCAGGTAGACGCGCAAATGCTTTTCGGCCGAGGGCAGCAGGTTCAGGCTGAAGTCGGCCGCGCCGGCCAGCAGCACGCTGGGCATGTGCTCGGGCGCCGAGTTCAGCACCGTTTCCAGGCCTTCCTTGGCGGCCGAGTGCTTGCCTTGCGAGAAGTCCAGCAGGGCCTGGGTATAAGTCACCAGCAGGCTGTTGGGCGTGGTCTCGGCGGCGGCGGTCAAGTCGGCCTGGGCTTCGGCGAACTTGCCGATGGCGATTTGCAGGTAGGCTTTTTCCACGTGGGCAGTGCGGTGCTGGGGGAAGACCTTCAGCGCCTTGTCATACATGGCCAGCGCCGGCTCGTACTGGTGCTGGGCGCGCAGCAGGTCGCCCATGAACATCAGCGCCTCGGTGCTGTTCGGGGCCGCAGCCAATGCCTGGTCGGCATAGGCGCGCGCGGGTTCCGGACCCTGCTCCAGGAAGGCCACCCGGCCCAGGCCGATCAGGGCGGCGGAGTAGCCGGGCTGGCGCGCGAGCGCCGCTTCGAACAGCTGCTTGGCCTCGGCGCGGTGGTCCTGGGCCAGGTGGGCGTCGGCGCGCACGCACAGCAGGGCGGCGTTGAGGCCGTCGTCGGCTTGTTCGGTCTCGTCCAGCGCCTTCTTGAACTGGCCCTGCAGCACCAGGGAGCGGCCCAGGATGGGCATGGTGTCGGCGGGGCTGTAGCCGAGGCTGATGGCGCGGCGGATTTCTTTTTCCGCCGACAGCGCTTCGCCGGTTTCAATGTAAAGCTGGGCCAGCGTGACGCGCGCGACGGCGTCCACCGGATCGCCCTCGACCGCGTTTTTCAGCTCGATGCGGGCCGCTTCCAGGTCGCCTTTCTGGTGGTAGGCCTTGGCGCGCGCCATCAGTTCGGCGGTGGTGTGTTGCTGGCAGGCCGCAAGGCCGGTCAGTAACACGGTAATTAGCGCCAATTTGTTGGTTCGGTGTAACATATATTCCCGCAAAGGTAAAATTAACACGGCGCCGCATGTTGGCATGTTTGCCATTCTCCAGCAATATGGCCGTTGCGGCAACCCGATGGACTGTCGGTATTCTTTACACTTTAGGTCGTGTCAGGCGTTGCGGGGGTACTAAGCACCTGATTTAAAAGGCTTGCGCCAGCATGGCACGAATAGTGCTTATAGGAATTACACGTTTCTAAGAGAAATATCATGAATAGATTGTTCACTTCGATGTGCGCCCTGCTGGCGATGCTGGCTGTGCCAGCTGTCCAGGCCGGCACCATCACGGACAACGGCATCAACGATTACTGGGGGTCGAACGCACATGGCGACGGCGATGTGATCGGCGCGGCCATGTACGACATCAGCGGCGCCACCATTACGCGGGTCGGCAGCGTGCTGAAGATTACCATCTCCACCGCCTTCGCCGGCCATGCCGGCGCCGACCCCTGGGCCGACCCGGGTCCGGTAGGCCAGGCCGGCATCGCCTATGGCGACTTGTTCCTGGCGTCGGCCTGGAAGCCGAAAGTCGTGGCGGGCGTAACCAACTACCAGGCGGACAACGCCAGCACCGGCACCAAGTGGGAGTGGGGCTTCAGCCTGGACAACCGCTGGAGCAACACCGGCGGCACCTTCAAGCTGTACACGCTGGGCGGCACCACCAACGCCGAGAACATCCTCAATTCCGAGGATGTGATGAATTGTTCGCAGCCGTGCACCTTCCGCGACGGCCAGGCCGTGCAGGTGAAGACCACGAACTCCACCACCGCCAAAGTGGTGAACGGCGTCACCGGCAGCTGGACCGTCACCCCGGACCAGAAACTGACCTTTACGCTGGACATGACGGGCACCAGCCTGATCAACTTGCAGGCCTTCGCCATGCACTGGGGCGAAACCTGCCAGAACGACGTGATCGAGGGCTTTACCCGCGTGGTGCCGCTGCCCGGCAGCGCTGCGCTGCTGGTGATAGGTTTTGGCGCCATGCTGCTGCGCCGCCGCCAGCAGGGCGTGGCGCGCGCCTAGCGATACCTTCTGTTATACTCGCGGCACCGTATCAGCCCACCTTCGCGTGGGCTGTTTTATTTCCGCCGCCCGCCAGATCCGCATGAACCAGCTCCCCAGCCGCATCCGCACCGACGTCCTCGCCGGTTTGACCACCTCCTTCGCCCTGGTGCCCGAGTGCATCGCCTTCGCCCTGGTGGCGCAGCTCAATCCGCTGATGGGGCTGTATGGCGCCTTCTTTATCTGCACCATCACCGCGCTGTTCGGCGGGCGGCCCGGCATGATCTCGGGCGCGGCCGGCTCGATGGCGGTGGTGATCGTGGCGCTGGTGGCGCAGCACGGCGCGCAGTACCTGCTGGCCACGGTGGTGCTGGGCGGCCTGCTGATGGCGCTGTTCGGCCTGCTGCGCCTGGGCACGCTGATACGCATGGTGCCGCATCCGGTCATGCTGGGCTTCGTCAACGGCCTGGCCATTATCATAGCCGGCGCGCAGCTGGAGCATTTCAAGACCGGCGGCCACTGGCTGCAGGGCGCGCCGATGCTGCTGATGGCGGGCCTGGTGGCGCTGACCATGGCCCTGGTCTGGCTGCTGCCCAAGCTCACCCGCGCGGCGCCGCCGGCGCTGGTGGCGATCGCCGCCGTGGGCCTGCTGGCCGCGCTGATGGACCTGCCCACCCGCACCCTGGGCGACATGGCCCATATCGCCGGCGGCCTGCCGGCCCTGCACCTGCCCGCCGTGCCGTTCACGCTGGAAACGCTGCGCATCATCCTGCCTTATGCGGTGCTGATGTCGCTGGTCGGCCTGCTGGAAACGCTGCTGACCTTCAACCTCACCGGCGACATCACCGGCACCGAAGGCCAGGCCAACCGAGAGTGCGTGGCGCTGGGCGGGGCCAATGTGGTGTCCGGCCTGTTCGGCGGCATGGGCGGCTGCGCCATGATAGGCCAGACCATGATCAACCTCGGCTCGGGCGGGCGCATGCGCCTGTCGGGCGTGGTGGCGGGAGCCATGATGCTGCTGTTCATCCTGTTCCTGTCGCCGTGGATAGAGCGCATACCGCTGGCGGCGCTGGTGGGCGTGATGTTCGTGGTGGCGCAGCAGACTTTCGCGTGGGGCTCGCTGCGCGTGCTGGGCAAGGTGCCGCGCCACGACGCGCTGGTGATCGTGGCCGTCACCGCCATCACGGTGGCCACCGACCTGGCCACGGCTGTGCTGTGCGGCATCGTGATTGCCGCGCTCAGCTTCGCCTGGCAACATGCGCGCGACATCGGCGCCGATATCGACGACGGCGAACCGGGCGTGCGCAGCTACCGTCCGCGCGGCACGCTGTTCTTCGCGTCCACGGCGCGCTTCCAGGAATTGTTCGCCCCGGCGGACGACCCGGCGCGCGTGGTGCTGGACTGCCGCCACCTGCGCCTGGCCGACCACTCGGCCATCGCCGCGCTGGACGCCTTGCGCGAGCGCTACGCCAAGGCCGGCAAGCGTCTGGAGCTGGTCCACCTGTCCGAACGCTGCAGCGCGCTGCTGCTGCGGGCCGGCGCGGAAGTGTAAAATGCGCCCATTCCAATAAGAGAGACCGCCATGAACACGATATTCGCCGCACCGGTATTCGACGCCACCGTCATTTTCGAAGGCAAGGAACTGTTCAAGGGCCAGGGCGCGGCGCGCACGTGGGCCGAGAAGCTGGCTAAGGAACTGGAAACGCCCATCGACGTGCGCAAGATCGGCACCGGCTGGGCGCTGTTCGGCACGGTGGACGGCGCGGACTGCGTGTGGGCCATCCACGGCCAGCGCCTGAAGCGCATGCAAGCCCCGGAATGACCCGTAATTGAACTGGAATATTAGGCCAGTTCCGTAGTGCGGGCTGGACTTGACCCGTAATTGTCCGTAGTGTTGCTGGGAGTATGCAGTTCATTCCTACGACACAAGGGCTGGGTCATGAAAATAGCAGTAATAGGCGCCGGCATTGCCGGACTGGCCTGCGCACACCAGCTGGCGCGGATGGGCCGGGACGTCACGCTGTACGAGGGCGGCGACTGGTTCGGCGGGCACAGCAACACAGTGGACGTCACGCTGAACGGCGTCACGCATGGCGTCGACACCGGCTTCCTGGTTTTCAACCACGCCACCTATCCCCATCTGACGAGTCTGTTTGCCAAGCTGGGCGTGGAGACGGCCGGCACCGACATGTCCTTCTCCGTCAAGCTGCCGCTTGATGGCGGCCTGCTGGAATGGGCCGGCGCCAACCTCGACACCGTATTCGCGCAGCGCCGCAATCTGCTGCGGCCCGCCTTCCTCGGCATGCTGCGCGACATCCTGCGCTTCAACAAGGCCGCCACCGCGCTGGCGCTGTCGCCCGAAGGCGGCATCCCCGGCAACGCCGCCATGGCGCTGGGCCACTACCTCGACCTGCACGGCTACGGCGCCGCCTTCCGCGACTGGTATCTGCTGCCGATGGCGGCCTGCATCTGGTCCTGCCCGACCGCGCAGATGCTGGACTTCCCGCTGGCGAGCTTTGTGCGGTTCTGCCACAACCACGGCCTGCTGCAGGTGAGCGGCCGCCCGCAATGGCGCACGGTGACGGGCGGCTCGCGCGAGTACGTGCGGCGCATGCTGGACAGCATACCGCAGCGGCGCCTGTCCACGCCGGTGCGCCTGGTGCGGCGCTCGCCGGGCGGCGGCGCGTTGTCGATGACGGTGCACACCGCGAGCGATATCCAGCAGTACGACGAAGTGGTGCTGGCCTGCCATAGCGACCAGGCGCTGGCGCTGCTCGACCGCCCCAGCGTGGACGAGCAGGGCGTGCTGGGCGCGATCCGCTACCAGCCCAACCGCGCCGTGCTGCACACGGACAGCCGCTGCCTGCCGCAGCGGCGCAAGGCCTGGTCGGCCTGGAACTATCAGGGCGGAGTGGACGAACACGGCGCGCCGCGCGTGTGCGTGCACTACCTGCTCAATATGCTGCAGCCGCTGCCCTTCACCACGCCGGTGATCGTCTCGCTCAACCCCATCAACGAACCGTCGCCCGAGCGGGTGCTGGCCAGTTTCGACTACGCGCATCCGGTGTTCGACGCGCGCGCCGTGGCGGCGCAAGCGCGCCTGCCGCAGCTGCAGGGCGAAGGCCATGTGTGGTTCGCCGGCGCCTGGACCGGCTACGGCTTCCACGAGGACGGCCTGAAGTCCGGCATGCGGGTGGCCGCCGCGCTGGCGCAGAAGGCGGTACTGAGCCATGCCGCATAAGGATAACGGCGGCGCCATCCAGCTATGTCTGGGCCAGGTGCGCCACAAGCGCCTGCGGCCGGTGCGCAACGCCTTCAGCTACGGCGTGTTCTATATCCGGGTGCCTGTGCATCGTATACCAGACCTTCAGCTTGACTGCGCCGCGCCGCCGCTGCGCTGGTTCTCGCGCAACCGCTTCAACCTGCTGGCCTTCCATGACGCCGACCACGGCGACGGTGTGCGGCCTTTGCGCGCGTGGATAGCCGACACGCTGGAGCGCGGCGGCGTGAGCGGCGCGGATGGCGAGATCTGGCTGCAGACCATGCCGCGCGTGCTGGGCTATCTGTTCAATCCCGTGTCGTTCTGGTTCTGCCACAGCGCCGACGGCAGCCTGCGCGCCGTCCTGTGCGACGTGCGCAATACCTTCGGCGAGCGCCACCTGTATCTGCTGCAGACCGGAGCGGCGATTTCCAACGGCGCCGAACTGCGGGCGGACAAGGCCTTTCACGTGTCGCCCTTTTTGCCGCTGCGCGGCAGCTACCGCTTCCGCTTTGTGCGCGTGCGGCGCGCCGGGGAGGGCGAGCGCCACCTGGCCTGCATCGACTACCTGGACGGCGGCGAGCTGGCGCTGTCCACCAGCATCAGCGGCACCGCGCAGGCGCTCTGCGACGCGGCCGTGCTGCGCGCCTGCGCCACCCATCCGCTGCTCACGCTGGGCGTGATGGCCAAAATCCACTGGCAGGCACTGCGGCTTTGGTGCAAGCGCGCGCCTTTTTTCAGCAAGCCCGCACCACCGATCGAGGAACTATCGAAATGACCATGCAACTGCCCATCTCCGAATCGTCTGGTGCCCACACCGCCGCAGCCTGCTGCGCCGTGCGGGCACCCGGCGCGCCTGCTTCGACGCGGCCTGCGTCCGCCCGCCTGCTGCTGGCCGCGCTGTCCCGCATCCGCCACGGCGCCGTGCTGCTGCAAACGCCGGACGGCGCCGCCACGCTGTACGGCGAGGGCGCGCCCATCACTTTCAGGCTGGCCAACTGGAACGCGTGCCGCGCGGTGCTGCGTTCCGGCGACATCGGCTTTGCGGAAAGTTTTATCGCAGGCGACTGGAGCACCGACAATCTCCCCGGCCTGGTGGAGCTGCTGGCGCGCAACCGCGAGGAGCTGGAGTCGCTGGTGTACGGCAGCTGGTGGGGCGTGCTGCTGTACCGCCTGCGCCATCTGCTGAACCGCAATTCGCGCAGCGGCAGCAAGAAGAACATCCACGCCCACTACGACCTGGGCAACGCGTTCTACCAGCGCTGGCTGGACCCGTCGATGACGTATTCGAGCGCGCTTTTTGCCTATCCGGGCATGACGCTGGAGCAGGCGCAGCAAGCCAAGTACCGGCGCATCCTGGCGCAGCTGCAGGTGAAGCCGGGCGAGCGCGTGCTGGAAATCGGCTGCGGCTGGGGCGGACTGGCCGAGATGGCGGCGCGCGGCGGCCTGCATGTGACGGGACTGACGCTGTCGCGCGAGCAGCTGGCTTACGCGCAGGCGCGGCTGGCCGCCGCCGGGCTGGCCGCGCAGGCGGACCTGCGACTGTGCGACTACCGCGACAGCGATGGCGAGTACGACGCCGTCGCCTCCATCGAAATGTTCGAGGCGGTGGGGCAGGAGTACTGGGCGAGCTATTTCGCCTGCGTGGCGCGCAACCTGAAACGCGGGGGGCGGGCCTGCGTGCAGACCATCACCATCGCGGACGAACTGTTTGAGCGCTACAGCCGTGGCACCGACTTCATCCAGCAATACATCTTCCCCGGCGGGATGCTGCCGTCGCAAGCCGAGTTCCGCCGCCACGCGGCCATGCACGGGCTGCGCGTGGAGGATGCGCTGCATTTCGGGCCGGACTACGCGGAAACGCTGCGGCAATGGCGCGTGGCCTTCCTGCGCGAGCAGGACAATATCGTGCCGCTGGGCTTCGACCTGAACTTCATGCGCACCTGGGAGTTCTACCTGGCCTATTGCGAAGGCGCTTTCAACGCGGGCAATACCGACGTGGTGCAATTCACGCTGGTCAAGGACTGACATGGGCGTCCGCAACGCAGCCTGGGTGCGGGGCGCTGCGGCGCGGCTGGCCCTGTGCCTGCTGGCCTGCTGCGCCGTGTCGGCCCAGGCGGAGGGCGATGCGGCCGCACCTCAGCCACTGCTGCCAGCGGAGGCATTGCAGCCCATGCAGCCGGTGCGGCTGGCGGGCGAAGGCGTCTACCGCTGGTATGGCTTGCGGATTTATGAAGCGCGGCTGTGGGTGGGGCCGCAGGGCTATCGCGACAGCGCCCCGGCCGCCGCGCCTTTCGTGCTGGAACTGCGCTACGGGCGCGCCTTGCAGGGCAGCCGCATCGCGGAGGCCAGCGCAGAGCAGATGGAGAAGGTCGGCGCAGGCAGCGCCGTGCAGCGCAAAGTGTGGCTGGAGACCATGCGGGGCCTGTTCCCGGACGTGCGCGAGGGCGACCGCATTGCGGGGCGCTACGTGCCCGGCGTGGGCGCGCGCTTCTACCTGAACGGCGCACCCTTAGGCGGGGCACAAGGCGGCGCGCAGCCCCCGGTGCTGGACGCAGAGTTTGCGCAAGCCTTCTTCTCCATCTGGCTGTCACCGCGCAGCACCGCGCCTGCGCTGCGCGAGGCGCTGCTGCGCCAGGCCGCGGCGCAGCCATGAACATCCAGCACACGCCAGCCGCTGGCCGGGACGTATCCGGCAGCGCGCCTTGCGGCGCAACACCGCCCGGCTCGCCTTCTACCGGTTCGGCGCCATCCGCTTCCATCCAGTCGCGCTCCGCACTTGCGAGCTACGCGCTGTTCGCGCTGCCGCTGGCGATGGTGGCGCTGCCGGTGTATCTGTTCGCGCCGGCGCTGTACGTGCGCAGCGGCGGGCTGGCGCTGGCCGGCGTGGGGGCGGTGCTGCTGGCCGTGCGGGTGCTGGCCGCGCTGGCCGATCCGCTGCTCGGCTGGTGGATGGCGCGCAACCAGCGCGGCTATCCCTGGCATGCCGCCGCGTCGCTTGCGCCGCTGCTGCTGGGCTACTGCGCGCTGTTCAACCCGCCCGCGCTGGACGGCGCCGCGCTGATGGCATGGTTCGCCGCCGCGCTGCTGCTGGTCTACCTCGGCTACGGCCTTGCCACCATCGCGCACCAAAGCTGGGGCAGCGCCATCGCCTGCGACGCCGCCGCCCGCGTGCGGCTGATGTCCGCCCGCGAAGGCTGCGGCCTGCTGGGCGCCGTGCTGGCGGCCGCGTGCAGCGGCGTGCTCGGCTACGGCGCGCTGGCGCTGCTGTTCTGCGCCTGCCTGCTGCCCGCCGCCTGGCTGCTGCTGCGCCGCGCCCCTCGGGCGGCCGTGCGGCCCCCGGCCACCGCGTCGGCCGGACAGCCTGCCCAGCCCCCAGCCTTGGGCCAGGCCCCGGCACGGTACGCACTGCTGGCGCCCTGGAGCGAGCCGCGCTTCCGCTGCCTGTTCGGTGTCTACTCAGCCAGCGCGCTGGCGGGCGCCATTCCCGCCACGCTGTTCGTCTTCTTCGCAGCGGACCGCCTTGGCCTGCCGGACAATTGGGCTGGCCCGCTGCTGGTGCTTTACCTGCTGGCGGCCGCCGCATCCATGTCCCTGTGGGCGGCGCTGGCCAGGCGCTGGGACACGCTGGCCGCCTGGCAGGCCAGCATGCTGCTGTCCGCGCTGGTGTTCATCTGGGCCTACGCCCTCGGCCCCGGCGACGGTGCGGCCTTCGCGGCCATCTGCGTATTGACTGGCATCGCAGGCGGGGCGGACCTCGCGCTACCGCCCGCACTGCTGGCCGGACTGGCCGCGCAAAGCCGCAGCGCCGATGCCGCCGCACAGCCATCCGCCGCCCCTTACTTCGCCTGGTGGAACTGGTGCACGCAGCTGGCGCTGGCGTTCGCCGCCGGCGCCACGCTGCCTGCGCTGGCCTTGCTCGGCTATGAGCCCGGCAGCGCCGCCGCAGAGACAGGCGCCGCGCCGCAAGGAACAGCCGTCCTGGCCGCCGCCTACGCGCTGCTGCCGTGCGCATTGAAACTGCTGGCCTGGCTGCTGCTGTTGCGCGGCGCAAGGGGCAGCCTGAAAAGCCTGAACGGGAGAGAAATATGAAGATCAAGCTGCTGCGCGCCTGCTTTGCCGGCGCCGCCATGAGCGCCATGATGGCAAGTCTGCTGTCCGGCTGCTCCACCCGCGCCGACCCGTCCCACTACGCCGCGCAAACGCCGGTGCTGGACGTGCAGCGCTACTTCAACGGCCGCGTGCTCGCCTACGGCATGTTCCAGGACCGGGGCGGCACCGTGCAAAAGCGCTTCACCGTCACCATGACTTGCACCTGGCGGGACGGCATCGGCACCCTGGACGAAGAATTCCTGTACGCCGACGGCACCCGCCAGCGCCGCGTGTGGACCCTGCGCCAGACCGCGCCCGGCCGCTACACCGGCACGGCAGCCGACGTGGTAGGCGAAGCGACCGGCGTGGTGGCGGGCAACGCGCTGCGCTGGAACTACGTGCTGGCGCTGCCGGTGGACGGCAAGACCATCAACGTGGACTTTGAAGACTGGATGTTCATGATAGACGAGGAAGTCATGCTGAACCGCGCCGCCATGAGCAAGTTCGGCATCGACCTCGGCTCGGTCACGCTGTCCTTCCGCAAGCAGAAGGACGGCAATGGCGCTCAATAAGCCCATCAGCGACTGGCAGGGGCGCTGCGTGTGGATCATAGGCGCGTCCAGCGGCATAGGCGAGGCCACTGCCCGGCTGCTGCTCGAGCGCGGCGCGCAAGTGGTGCTGTCGGCGCGGCGCGCGGACTTGCTGGGGGCGCTGTGCGCCGGACAGCCGCGCGCGATGCCGGTCCCGCTGGACATCACCGATGCCGCCAGCGTGCACCGCGCGCGCAGCGCGATCCAGGCGCACGGCTGGCGCATCGACCTCGTGCTGGTGGTGGCGGGCGGCTACCATCCCATGCGGGCCGACAGCTTCAACCTGGAGCAGGCCAACCGCCTGCTCGACCTGAACCTGCGCGGCGTCTACAACTGCCTGGACGCCGTGCTGCCGGAACTGCTGAAGCAGGGCGCAGGCGGCATAGGCGTGGTGGCCTCGGTGGCGGGCTACGGCGGGCTGCCGAAAGCGCTGGCGTACGGCCCCACCAAGGCCGCGCTGCTCAACCTCACGGAAACGCTGTATCTCGACCTGGCGCCGCGCGGCATCGGCGTGTACCAGATCAACCCCGGCTTTGTGGCCACCAGCCTCACCGCCGGCAATGACTTCGCCATGCCCGCGCTGATGACGCCGGAAGCCGCCGCGCAGGCGCTGGTGCGCGGCCTGGAGCGGGGCGACTTCCACATCCACTTCCCGCGCCGATTCAGCAACAGCCTGCGCCTGCTGCGGCTGCTGCCCTACGGCGCTTACTTCTGGCTGGTGCGCAAGGTGACAGGACTATGAACGAACAACAGCCGCTGGAACGCCTGGTGCGCTTCTACGAAACCCTGGCGCTCGAAACGGTGAACGACGTGCGCAGCGTATATGCGCCGGACGCCTTCTTCAAGGACCCGTTCAACGAGGTGCGCGGCCACGCCGCCATCATCCCCATCTTCCGGCACATGTTCGTGCAGGTGGAGCAGCCGCGCTTCGTGGTGAAGGAGCGCATGGAGCAGGGCAGGCAAGCCTTCCTGACCTGGGAATTCCATTTCCGCATGCGCAGCGCGGAAGGCGAGCAGACCATACGCGGCGCCTCGCACATCGTGTTCGACGAACAAGGCCGCGTGGCCATGCACCGCGACTACTGGGACGCGGCGGAGGAACTCTACGAGAAAATACCGCTGCTGGGCGCCGTCATGCGCTGGCTGAAGCGGCGCGCGCGAAAGTAAGGCTGCACTATTCCGCCAGCGACGGCGGCAGCGGCAGGCCGTCGGCGCGCGCCAGGCGCTCCAGCGCGGTCTTCAGCATCATGCGCGCCTGACCGGCCGTATTGCACAGTTCCTGGTGCAGCGCCGCGTCGTCGGCATTGCGCGACGCGCACTGCTGGCTGTAGCGCTCGAAACTGCCCAGCATCATCAGGATGTCGGCCAAGTGGCGCGGGCACTCGCAATTGATGCTGTTCGGCGCGCTGGCCAGGACGGCGAGCGCCTGCTCGTCCAGGCGGCGCGGCGAGGGCGCCGGCGTGACCGGCAGCACCGCCTGCAGCGGATGGCCCGCCAGCGCTGAACTGCAGAGCACCGCCACCTCGGCCGGATCGGCCGGCACGCGCGCCACCAGGCAGCCCTGTTCGCGCAGGCGGCGCACGGTGGCGCTGTCGCAGAAGCGGTACATCACCACCAGGGCCGCACCCGGCGCGGCGGCGCGCGCAGCGGCGATCAGCGGCAGCGTATCGGCCGACATCTCGGACGATTCGATCAGCAGCACGTCGGCCGGCAGGCCGGGCAGGGCGGCGGGCAGCGCCTCCAGCGTGGCGCAGGTGTGGATGATGTCGAGCGGCGGCGCGGTGCGCACGGCGGCCAAGCGGCGCGCCATGGCGGCGCCTACCACGGCCACGCGCAGCGGCACGGCGGCGGCGCCATCGTCGGGTGCCGCGTCCTGCTGCGGCAGCGAGCCTGCCATCACGGCCAGCTCCTCGAAGGACAACGCGGCCACCATGCCGATGGGATGGCCCAGGTCCACCACGCGCTTGAGCAGGCCCAGGCGCCGCACCTGCTCGGCCGAATACAGGCGCTGGCCGTGCGGCGAGCGGTCGGCGCCGGACACGCCGTAGCGCCGCTCCCATACCCGCAGCGTTTCCACCGGCAAGCCTGCCAGCCGCGCTGCCACGCCGCTGCGGTATGCGCCCTTGGGTACTGTCTCTGCCACGTTGCGCCTCTAGCTGTTGTTCCGGTTCCGGATTCTAGCAGAGCGCGGGCGGACGCTCAGCCGCCTTTCGGCGTATCGCGGCCGGGGCGGTCATCGGCCAGCTGGCCTGCGCCGCTGTCCACCGGCATGCCCGAGCCGCGCGTGCCGCGCTCCCCTTTGGTCGGACCGGCTTCCGGCGCGGGCTTGCGCGTGGACTGCTCCGAGCTTGCCGTTTCACCGTGGCGCTGGGAAGAGAAGTCCCCTGCGCCCCGGTCCACGGTGCTGCGGCCCTGTTCCGTGGACGGCATGCCATCGCGCTGCGGCGTGATCACATTGTTGGCCGGATGGCCGTTGGCGATATTGCCGCCGAAATCCTGCTGCGAATTGCGCGCATCCGCAGCCCTGACGTCCTTGTCGCTGTTCATGGCGAGTCCTCCTGGTCAAAGACGCCAGTATGCGGACCAGGGCGGGCGGCGCCCAAGCAGCGCACGTGCCGCGCGCTTGTAAGACGGGACCGACGCCGCCTTACTGGGCGAAATGCACCCGCATCTTGGACGGGCGCGGCTGGGCGATATGGTCCAGCGGCAGCTCGGTCACCTGCTTGACCTTCTTCAGCGAGATATTCGACTTCACATTGGTCACGCCCGGAATGCGCAGCAAATGGTTCATCATGAATTCCGAGAACGAGGCCAGGTCGTGCGACACCACGCGGATCACATAATCGGCCTCTCCGGTGACGGAAAAGCACTCCAGCACCTCCGGCAGATCGCTGATGGCCTGCTCGAAGGTATCGCCCCAGGCGGTGCCGTGGCGGTCCAGGGTCACGTGGACGAAGGCCATCACGCCCAGGCCCACCACGAGCGGGTCCAGCATGGCCGCGTAATGGTCGATCACGCGCGCCTCCTCCAGGCGCTGGATGCGGCGGCTCACCTGCGAGGTGGACAGGTGCACCTTCTCGCCGATGGCGCTGTTGGTGGCGCGGCCGTCGCGCTGCAATTCGGCCAGCAGGGCAAGGTCATGCCGGTCTACGCTGATGGTGCTCATGGTTTTTCCTCGATTCATGCATGTTTTGTGTGCGGGACTGCGGATATTGTGCACATTATGAACGAAATATTCACCGAGAATGGCTAAACTCATCCTATTACTTGAGGAGATCAGCATGACGCTAGAATTATGGGACAACCCGATGGGCACCGACGGCTTTGAATTCATCGAATACGCCGCGCCGGACCCGGTCGCCATGGGCAAGACCTTTGAAGCGATGGGCTTCACCGCCATCGCGCGGCACCGCTGCAAGAACGTGACCCTGTACCGCCAGGGCGAAATCAACTTCATCATCAACGCCGAGCCGGACTCGTTTGCCCAGCGCTTCGCGCGCCAGCACGGCCCGTCGGTCTGCGCCATCGCCTTCCGCGTGCAGGACGCGGGCAAAGCCCACCGCCGCGCGCTGGAACTGGGCGCCTGGGGCTTCGGCGGCCAGCCCGGCCCGATGGAACTGAACATCCCCGCCATCAAAGGCATCGGCGACTCGCTGATCTACCTGGTGGACCGCTGGAAGGGCAAAAACGGCGCCACGCCGGGCGCCATCGGCGACATCAGCATCTACGACGCCGACTTCGAAGCCATCCCCGGCGCCAATCCCAACCCGGTCGGCCACGGCCTGACCTATATCGACCACCTCACCCACAATGTGCACCGTGGCCGCATGGCCGAGTGGGTCAACTTCTACGAAACGCTGTTCAATTTCCGCGAGATCCGCTACTTCGACATCGAAGGCCAGGTGACGGGCGTGAAATCGAAAGCCATGACTTCGCCGTGCGGCAAGCTGCGCATCCCGATCAACGAAGAAGGCACCGACCGCCCGGGCCAGATCACCGAATACCTGAACATGTACAACGGCGAAGGCATCCAGCACATTGCCATGGGCAGCGACAACCTGTACGGCACGGTGGACGCGCTGCGCGCCAGCGGCATCAAGCTGCTCGACACCATCGACACCTACTACGAGCTGGTGGACCGCCGCATCCCGGGCCACGGCGAATCGCTGGACGAGCTCAAGAAGCGCAAGATCCTGATCGACGGCATGCCGGGTGACCTGCTGCTGCAGATCTTCTCCGAAAACCAGCTCGGCCCCGTGTTCTTCGAATTCATCCAGCGCAAGGGCAACCAGGGCTTCGGCGAAGGCAACTTCAAGGCCCTGTTCGAGTCCATCGAGCTCGACCAGATGCGCCGCGGCGTCCTCGAAGCCGTCTAATTACATCGGGGTCTACATCGGGGTCAGTTCCGTCATCGCGTCACAATCACACCGGGGTCAGTTCCGTCATCATGTCACGGACTCTGCAGTAGCTGCGTGCTACAGCTGAGCCCGTGACGCAATGGTGGAACTGACCCCGGTGGTGTAGTTGCGTGCTAAAGCTGAGCCCGTGACGCAATGGTGGAACTGACCCCGGTGGTGGCTAGTTGCGGCCGCTGGCTTCGACGTGGATTTCGCTGCCGCAACGGGAGGTTTGCGGACCCTGGCCGGGTGTCGTACCCAGCAGGCCGTTCAGCCCCTTGTCGACGCTGAAGTCGAGCGGGAGCTGGACGCGGATTTCCTGGAGCTGGCTTTGGCCGGCGCACACCAGCATCACACGGCTGGCGGCCGCTTCGCCGTGCTGGCTGCGCAGCGTGGCGAAGAATTTGTCGGCGTTGAAGCTGCCGCCTATGTTCTTCAGTACCTGCTGGCCGATGGACGAGCTGTTTACCAACTGCACCGCCGCCACTGCTTTCGTGAAGTAGGCGTCCGGGTCGAGCGACTGGCAGGAGCCGTGCTTGTTCCACTCGTATTTGCCGAAGCTGTTTTCGTAGTAGAAGTTGGGCATCCACTGCGCGATGCGGTCGACGGTTTCCTTTTTCAGCGCGAAGGGCTTGCCTTCGCAGTTGCCGTAGCTGGTGCCGCAGGCTTTTTTGTTGGGCCACAGGCCGTGCAGTGTGAGGTTGGTGACCACCAGGCTGCCTTTGTCCATCGCTGCGCACTCGGGCTTGCCGGACGTGCGCGGCGTGTGCTCGCAGAAGCCGGGCTGCCAGCTGATGGCCAGCAGGTAGCTGTCCTGCTGGTTGGCGGTGGAGCAGATTTCGTGTTTGCCGCCGGGACTGTCATTGGCGCTTTCCCGGGCGCTAGCCGGCGCGGCGTCCTGCGTGCCGCCGCCCAGCGCTGCGCTGCCGCAGTCGCGCGCAACCCAGCGCAGCTCGGGCCTGGCGCCCGGCACTTCTATCCGCAGCTGTTCATAGCTGCCCGGCTTGTTGACCTCTTTGATTTCGTAGCTGCTGCCCGGCTTGAGCCGCACATCCCCCGGATTGGTCTCTTTGGCGAAGGACGCGTAGGCTTCGCACGCCTTGCCGGCCTTGAAGCTGCCGCTGGCGGGTTCGCTGGCCAGCGCGAGCGCGGGGAGCAGGGCGAGCAGGCACGCCGCCCCGAGTGTTGTTTTTTTCATCGTAGCCTTCCGTGTTCGTTGTTGCGCTACATCATATCGTCATAGCACGGCAAAGAACAACGGAAAGGCGGGGCTCAGAATGCCTGGGCCGCTTGCGCAGCGGAAATCCGTCCCTTCACTTCCTTGTGGTATTTGGCCCGCGCCGCGGCCTGCTTCACCGCTTCCGCCTCTTTGTTGACCCGTTTGATACGGGCTTTTTCCGCTTTGCTGCGTTGCTGGGCTACGTCTTTGTTGCCGATTCGATTGGTCATGCTCTTCTCCTTGGTTGGTCCAGACTCCAGCATGCACCGGCCGCCACGCGCCATCCGTTCGCTGGCTAACGCGTGTGCGCCATTCCAAATCCATATAGTAATTGGCAAAGAATTCAGTTGCCGCCGCTTGGATTTTCGTCACATAATGTAGTAAATTTACGATATGGCGAGTATCTGGCACCTCGTATGGTGCGGATGTGCGAGATTTGCTGTAATTATGTTCCTAAACTGAAAAATTACTACATACTGGTGAGGCGGGAGATGGACGGTTCAAAGTCGGTGGAATTCAAGGATGAATTGCTGGGGCGGGACATCCGCCAGCTGGGCCGCATGCTGGGCGACACCATACGCACGCAGCACGGCGACGAGGCCTTCAATCGTATCGAGAACGTGCGCCAGCTGGCGATCCGTTTCCGCCGCGAGCAGGACGCGGGCGCGCAAGCACTGCTGGAAGAGGCGCTGCATGCGCTGTCGCCGGATGAAACCAGCCAGCTGATACGCGCTTTCGGCTACTTCTCGCTGCTGTCCAATATCGCCGAGGACCAGCACCACACCCGCCGCAGCCGCGCGCACTTGCTGGCCGGTTCCGCGCCGCGCCTGGGCAGCCTGGCCAAGGCGGTGCAGAACGTGGTGGGCGCCGGCCGCACCTCGTCCTTTGGCGAGTTCTTCGCCGAGGCGCATATCAGCCCGGTCTTCACCGCGCACCCGACCGAGGTGCAGCGCAAGAGTACCCTGAACTGCCAGATGGCCATCGCGCGCGAGCTCGACGAGCGCGACCGCGTGCAGATGACGCCCGAAGAGCAGGAGCAGAACGACGAGGCGCTGGCGCGCGGCATCCACACGCTGTGGCAGACGCGCTTGCTGCGCACGGCCAAGCTGTCGGTGATGGACGAGGTGGAGAACGGCCTGTCCTTCTTCGACCGCACCATCCTGAACGGCTTGCCGCAGCTGTACAGCACTTTGCAGGACATGCTGGCCAAGCTCGATGCGCGCTGGGCCGGCGAGGAGCTGCCGACCTTTATGAAAGTGGGCAGCTGGATAGGCGGCGACCGCGACGGCAATCCTTTCGTCACCGCCACCGTGCTGCGCGCCACGCTGGCGCGCCAGGCCGACGTGGCGCTGGAACACTATCTGGGCGAGCTGCACAAGCTGGCTTCGCAGCTGTCGCTTGCGCAGACCATGACCGGCTGCTCCGAGCAGCTGCGCCAACTGGCCGACGCTTCGCCCGACCATTCGCCGCACCGCGTGGACGAGCCTTACCGCCGCGCCATCTACGGCATCCATAACCGCCTGGCCGCCAACCGCGCGCTGCTGACCAGTGCCGCTGCCGCCGGCCGCGCCGACACCGGCGCCGCTGCAAGCGCCGCCGCGAGCGCGCGTGCTGCCGTTGCCACCATCTGGCCTGCCGCCGCTGCGGCGGGCTACGCGCCTGCCGCTCCCGGCGCGGGCGCCCAGCCTTACGCCTCGGCGCAGGAGCTGCTGGCGGACCTGGAGACGGTGCACGAGTCGCTGGTGGCGCATGGCTCGGCCGTTCTGGCGCGCGGGCGCTTGCGCCAGCTGCGCCGCGCGGTGAAGGTGTTCGGCTTCTCGCTGGCGCCTGTGGACCTGCGCCAGAATTCGGACGTGCACGAGCGCGTGGTGGCGGAGATCCTGTCCTGCGCCCGTCCCGGCATTGATTACGCCGCGCTGTCCGAGCCGGAGCGCTGCAAGCTGCTGCTGGAAGAGCTGCACACGCCGCGCCTGCTGATCTCTCCGTACACCAGCTATTCCGAAGAGACCAGCGGCGAGCTGGCCATCTTCCGCGCGGTGAGCGAGGCGCACCGCGCTTACGGCGCCGAGTCCATCACCAACTACATCATCTCCAAGGCGGACAGCGTGTCCGACCTGCTGGAAGTGGCGCTGCTGCTGAAGGAACACGGCCTGCTGCGCGCCGGTTCGGTGACGGAAGAGTCGTCGATGGCGGTCAACATCATTCCGCTGTTTGAAACCATCGGCGACCTGCAGGCCGGCCCGGACATCATGGACCGCGCCTTCCGCCTGCCGCTGTATATGGACCTGGTGCGCTCGCGCGGCAGCCTGCAGGAAGTCATGCTGGGCTATTCGGACTCGAACAAGGACGGCGGTTTCCTGACCTCCGGCTGGGAACTGTACAAGGCCGAAATCGAACTGGTGGAAGTGTTCAAGCGCCACAGCGTGAAGATGCGCCTGTTCCATGGCCGCGGCGGTTCCGTCGGCCGTGGCGGCGGTCCGAGCTACGAGGCGATCCTGGCGCAGCCGCAGGGCGCGGTGCAGGGCCGCATCCGCCTGACCGAGCAGGGCGAGGTCATCACCGCCAAGTACGCCAATCCGGAAGTGTGCCGCCGCAACTTGGAGGTGATGGTGGCCGCCACCATGGAAGCGACCATGCTGCCGCCGCGCGGCATCGAGCCGGATGCGGCCCAGCTGGCGGCCATGCAGGCGCTGTCCGACGAAGCCATGCGCAGCTACCGTTCGCTGGTGTACGAGACCGAGGGCTTTGAAACCTATTTCTGGGAATCGACCGTCATCTCGGAAATCGCCGCGCTGAACATCGGCAGCCGCCCGGCCTCGCGCAAGAAGTCCACCGCGATTGAAGACCTGCGCGCCATTCCCTGGGTGCTGAGCTGGGCGCAGTGCAGGGTGATGCTGCCGGGCTGGTTCGGCTTCGGCTCTGCGGTGCAGAAGTTCCTGGGCACGCAGCCGGACGGCTTGGCGCTGCTGCAGAAGATGTACCGCGACTGGCCGTTCTTCAACACGCTGCTGTCCAATATGGACATGGTGCTGGCCAAGAGCGATATCGCCATCGCCAGCCGCTACGCCACCCTGGTGAGCGACGCCACGCTGCGCGAGGCCATCTTCGGCCGCATCCGCGCCGAGCATGAGCGCACCATCGCGGCGCTGAAGGAGATCACCGGCCAGGCCGAGCTGCAGGACGCCAACCCGCTGCTGCAACGCTCGATCCGCAACCGCTTCCCCTATATCGACCCGCTGAACCATTTGCAGGTTGAGCTGCTGCGCCGCTTCCGCGACGGCGACTCGGACCCCGCCACGCGCGAGGGCATTCATTTATCGATCAACGGCATTGCCGCCGGCCTGCGTAATAGTGGCTGAGTGGCTGAGCGGTGACCGATACCAACAACAGGAAAGAGACAACGTGCCAAATACCCCTACCGCAGTGACCCGCCGCGCCACCAAGATCGTGGCAACCATCGGCCCCGCATCGAACGACATCGGCACCCTGATCCGCATGTTCAAGGCCGGCGTTGACGTAGTACGCCTGAATTTCTCGCACGGCAAAGCCCAGGACCATGTCGAGCGCGCCCGCATGGTGCGCGACGCCGCCGCCGAGTGCGGCCGCGAAGTGGCCATCATGGCCGACTTGCAGGGTCCGAAAATCCGCGTCGGCAAATTCGAAGAAGGCAAGATCCAGCTGGAAAACGGCGCCCGCTTTATCCTGGACGCCAAGTGGGGCGAGAACGGTGAGCTGGGCAACCAGGAACGCGTGGGCCTGGATTACAAAGACCTGCCGCGCGACCTGCGTCCGCAGGACGTGCTGCTGCTGAACGACGGCTTGATCGTGCTGGTGGTGGACCGCATCTCCGGTAGCGAGATCCACACCACCGTGAAAATCGGTGGCGAGCTGTCGAACAACAAGGGCATCAACCGCCAGGGCGGCGGCCTGTCCGCGCCGGCGCTGACGGCCAAGGATATGGAAGACATCAAGACCGCCATGAGCTTCCAGGCGGATTACATTGCCGTGTCCTTCCCGAAGAACGCGACCGATATGGTGATGGCGCGCCAGCTGGCCAATATCGCCGGCGAGCCGTTCCAGCACAAGCCTTTCATGATCGCCAAGATCGAGCGCGCCGAGGCGATTCCGGCGTTGCAGGAAATCCTGGACGCGTCGGACGGCATCATGGTGGCGCGCGGCGACCTGGCCGTTGAGGTGGGCAATGCCGCCGTGCCTGCGCTGCAGAAGCGCATGATCAAGATGGCGCGCGCGTCGAACAAGCTGGCCATCACCGCCACGCAGATGATGGAATCGATGATCGTCAACGCCGTGCCTACCCGCGCTGAAGTGTCGGACGTGGCCAACGCGGTGCTGGACGGCACCGACGCGGTGATGACGTCCGCCGAAACCGCCTCCGGCAAATACCCGATCGAGACGGTAGAAGCGATGGCGGCGATCTGCCTGGATGCGGAGAAATGGAATCCGTCCAATCCGGACGTGGACCTGATCAACACGACCTTCAGCCGCATCGACCAGTCCATCGCCTATGGCGCGCTGTTCACCGCGCACCATCTGCGCGTGAAGGCCATTGCCGCGCTGACGGAGTCGGGTTCCACCTGTCTCTGGATGAGCCGCAACAATATCGACATTCCCATCATCGCGCTGACGCCCAGCGTGGCGACGCAGCGCAAGCTGGCGCTGTTCCGCAACGTGCAGGCGCTGGAGCTGAAGCAGACGCGCGACCGCGAGGTGGTGCTGCGCTCGGTGGAAGAGCTGCTGGTGGCGCGCGGCATCGCTGAACGCGGCGATACGGTGGTGCTGACCTGGGGCGAGCCTATGGGCCTGGTCGGTGGCACGAATGCGTTGAAGATCATGAAGCTGGGCGCGCCTGCGCATTGATGGAATTTACCAAGCCAACTACTGGAGACTTTGGATGACTGCTATTGTTGATGTGATTGCACGCGAGGTTCTGGATTCGCGCGGCAATCCGACCGTGGAATGCGACGTGCTGCTGGAGTCCGGCGTGACGGGCCGCGCGGCGGTGCCGTCGGGCGCTTCGACCGGTTCGCGCGAGGCCATCGAGCTGCGCGACGGCGACGCCAAGCGCTATTTCGGCAAGGGCGTGCTGCGCGCCTGCGAGAATATCAATACCGAGATCGCGGAAGCCATCATCGGCCTGGACGCGAACGAGCAGGCCTTTATCGACCGCACGCTGATCGATCTGGACGGCACGGAGAACAAGTCCCGCCTGGGCGCCAACGCCACGCTGGCGGTGTCGATGGCGGTGGCCAAGGCCGCCGCCGATGAAGCCGGCCTGCCGCTGTACCGCTATTTCGGCGGGTCGGGCGGCATGGAAATGCCGGTGCCGATGATGAACGTGATTAACGGCGGCGCGCACGCGGACAACAACCTGGATATCCAGGAGTTCATGATCATTCCGGTCGGTGCGCCTTCCTTCAAGGAAGCCGTCCGCTACGGCGCGGAAGTGTTCCATACGCTGAAGAAGATCCTGCACAAGAAAGGCCTGAACACCGCCGTGGGCGATGAAGGCGGCTTTGCGCCTTCGCTGGCCAATCACGAGGAAGCGATCAAGCTGATTATCCAGGCTATCGAGGAAGCCGGCTACGAGCCGGGCACCCAGATCGCGCTGGGCCTGGACTGCGCCGCGTCGGAGTTCTACAAGGACGGCAAGTACCAGCTGGACGGCGAAGGCATGAGCCTGACCGCCGTGGAGTTCACCAACCTGCTGGCCACCTGGTGCGACAAATACCCGATCATCTCGATCGAGGACGCCATGCACGAAGGCGACTGGGAAGGCTGGGCGACCCTGACCGCCGCACTGGGAAAGCGCGTGCAGCTGGTGGGCGACGACCTGTTCGTCACCAACACCAAGATCCTGAAAGAAGGCATACAGAAGGGCATCGCCAACTCGATCCTGATCAAGATCAACCAGATCGGGACCCTGACCGAGACCTTCGCCGCGATTGAAATGGCCAAGCGCGCGGGCTACACCGCCGTGATCTCGCACCGCTCGGGCGAGACCGAAGACTCGACCATCGCGGATATCGCGGTGGGCACCAACGCGCTGCAGATCAAGACCGGCTCGATGTCCCGTTCGGACCGCATGGCGAAGTACAACCAGCTGCTGCGCATCGAGGAAGACCTGGGCGAGACCGCGTCTTATCCGGGACGGGGTGCGTTCTACAATCTGCGTTGATGCATTGACGGGTTACGGCAGGACCAGATGGGGGGCGGGGCAGAGGGGGAGGCGTATTTCGAATCTGCTGCCCTGGCCCGGTCCCTCGCTGTAGGCGGCCACGCTGCCGCCGTGCAGTTCCACTATTTTATGCACCAGGGCCAGGCCCAGTCCCAGGCCTCCGTCGGCGCGGTCCGGCCGGCGCGCTCCCTGCGAGAACAGGTCGAAGATGCGCGGCAGCAGGCCTGGCTCGATGCCGCTGCCGTTGTCGCTCACGGACAGCACCAGCTCCTCTCCCACCCGCACGGCCTCCACCCGGATCTCCGAACCCGGCGGTGAATATTTGATGGCATTGGCCAGCAGGTTCGCCGTCACTTGCACCAGCCGTATCGCGTCCCCGTTCACCCACAGTTCGCCATGGATGGGCGCCACGCTCAGCACGTGCTGCTGGCTGGCCGCCATGCCTGCGGTCTGCTCGACCGCGCTGGCGATCACGGGCTGGATGCTGAGCGGCTTGCGCTCCAGCGAAATCAGCCCGCGCGTCACGCGCGACACGTCCAGCAAGTCGTTCACCAGCCGCGTCATGTGGGCGCTCTGGCGCGCGATCACTTCGCTGGCCTGGCGCAGCTGCTGCGCGCTCAAGCCGGGCATGGCCAGCATGTGGGCCGCCACACTGATGGGGGCCATGGGATTGCGCAGCTCGTGGCCCAGCATGGCGAGGAATTCGTCTTTGGCGCGGTTCTGCGTGTCCGCCACTTCGCGCGCGTGCTGGGCCTGGACCAGCAGCCGTTCGCGCTCGGCCGCCGCTTCGGCCAGCAGGTGCGCGGCCTGGTAGATGCTTTCGCCCAGGTCGTCCGCTTCGTCTATGCCCGACGGGGCGGGGCGCCTGGGCGGCCCGGAACCGATGGCGCCCGCCGCAGCGCTGGTCTGCGCGATGGCCTTGGCGATGCGCGCGCTGAGCGCCCAGGCGGTGGCCACCGCGAGCAGCAGCGCCATCAGCAGGCCCAGGCCGGACAGCAGCGCAATGCGGCGCGCGTTGCCGTCGATGCGCTCGGCGCTGGTGGTGATCACCACCCACCAGCCGGACGTGGGCGAGGTTGCCAGCACCGCGTAGCCGCCGTCCGGCATGGCCACCAGGCCGCCTTGCCTGGAATGGATGGCGGCCGCGATGGCCGGCGGCGCGGCCGCGCCGATGTCGGCGGGCTGGCGGTTGGACTGGATCAGGCGGGCCTGGCGGTCGTAGATATGGTAGGTGTCGCCGTCGCTGTCCGGCGCGGGCAGGGCCTTGTCCATCAGCGCGGCTTCGAAGGCGTAGCCCATCACGTACTGGCGGTCCTCCGCCAGCGAGAAGGGATATTCCAGCGCCACCATGGGCTTGCGCGTGACGGGGCCGGTCAGCAGGTCGGTCACGGAGACTTTCGCGCTCTCCAGCAGCCGCGCGATGCGGTCTCGGTCGGCGCGCGTGTCGGGCAGGGGGGAGCCTTCCGGCACGCTGGTGTTGACGCGCTGCTGGCCGTTGGCGTCGTACAGCACCAGGTTGGCGTCGCGGTCCCTCATCAGCTGGTGCGCCTTGCCGGCGAAGGCTTCCATCTGCTCGGCTTCGAGCTTGCTGGAGGCGCTCAGCGCGCGCATCAGGCCGGCCGCCTCGTTCCACTGGCCGTCCACCGCCACCGAGGTGGCGCGCGCCGCTTCCTGCAGGCTGCGCACGCCCGCGTCGCGCTCGGCGTCGACCAGGCGCGCCAGCGGCGCGGCGAGAAACACCACCACGGGCACCAGTGCCACCGTGATGGTGAGGGCAAGCAGGGAGCGTACCTTCATTGCAGCGAATTGGTTATCTTAACTGCAATAGTATATATGAGGCCGGGCGGCGCGCGTTTGAAAACTGTTTAGAACTTCATCTCCAGGTTGGCCGAGAAGCGCGCGGAACCGGGCGAGCGGGTCCAGGTGCGGCTGCCGCCGTTGGTGTCGATGTATTGCGAGTCGCCCAGGTTGTCCTCGCCCAGCGCATTGCTCACGCCCAGGCGCAACTGGTAGCCGGTGCGTATCTTGTACAGCAGGTAGCCTTCCAGCTCGCGCCGTCCCTGCAGGCGGCTGCTTTGCTGCTCGGAGATGCGCACCGGGCCGCCCTGGCGGTAGGACAGGCTGGCGCCGGCGCTGTATTTGTCTTCGCGGTAGTCCGTTCCCAGCACCAGGGTGAGCGGAATCTGCTGGTCCAGGCGGTTGTCCGGCCCCGGCACGGAGTCGACCCTGGACCAGTTGCGGTTGGCGCTGGCGCGGAAGTCGAAGCCCGGCGCGTCCTTCATGAGGGCCTTGAGCGGGAACTTCAGTTCCACGTCCAGCGAGCGCACGGTGGCGGTGCCGTCGTTGAGCGGCTGGATCAGCCAGTAGCCGCGCGCGTCCTGCGTCAGCTTGCTGCGGATGTAGTCGGAGATGCGGCGCTGCGAGCCGCCCACCGAGAACACGGCGCCGGGGGCGAAGAAGTGCTCATAGGTGAGGTCCACGCCGGTGGCCAGTTCCGGCTTCAGGTCCGGGTTGCCGCTGTAGTCCGGGTTGAAGCGGGTGTTCAGGTCGGACTCGTAGCGGCGGGCGCTGAGCTGGCCGGTGTTCGGCGCCTTGAAAGTGCGCGTCAGGGCCAGGCGCAGCTGGCGGCCGCTCTTGTCCGGGAACTTGTACAGGGTCTGGGCCACGGGGCTGAGCACGCGGTTGCGCGAGTCCGTGGTTTGCAGGCCGCTGCCGGAGCTGTCAGTGTTGATGGTTTCCCAGCGCGCGCCGAGGTAGACCGACCAGTCCTTGCTCACGTTCCATTCGTCCTGCGCGTAGGCGGCGACCTTGGTGACGACGGGATGGAATTCTTCGTTAATGCTGTTTTGCGCCAGGCCGATAATGCCTTCCACTCGCTGGTTGCTGTCGTCCGAGCCCTGGCGGCTGGCTTCCCAGCCGGTGGACAGCGCATGGCCTTCGAAGATGGTGCGCGTGTATTTGCCGCTGGTGCCCGAGTGCGTGAACTGGGACGAGGTGGCGCCCACGCGCGCAAACACCGTCTTGCGGTCCGCCGTGTAGGACAGGGCGTGGTTTTCGTTGTCCGAATTGGCGCGGCCGATATTGGCCTTGGCATCGAGCTTGCCGCCGGCGATTTTCGTGACCCAGTTGACGTCGATATTGCCGTAGCTGGAGGTGTTCCGGCCATCGCCCTGGCGGTCCACATAGTCCGGCTGCGGGAAGCTGCCGATGCGGTTGCTGGTCAGCGTGCCGTTGCCGTAGTTGAAGCGCTGCGACTGGATATAGGAGCTGAGGTTAAGCTGGTCGTCGTTCGCCAGCTTCCAGTTCAGGCGCGGCGCCAGGCCGACCGAGGAGGACGCGTTGCTCTGGCTGCTGGCTTTGTCGCGCAGCTGCAGCACCTGGCCGGACGGCGAGGTGAACTGCTCGGTGCTGTCGCTGGGGTTCTTGCCAAGGAAGCGCGAGGCGGTGGCGTTCAGGTACCAGGACAGCTGGCCGTCGCGGTCCGCCAGCGTGCCGTTGATGAACAGGTTGCGCTGCTGCTCCGAGTAGGCGCTGTTGATGCGCAGGTCGCGCTGCGGCTTGGACACCACTTTTTTCAGGATGATGTTGATGCTGCCCGCGATGGCCTGCATGGAGTTCTCGGCCGTGGCGGCGCGCACCACTTCAATGCGTTCGATCTGGTCCGGCGCCAGCGTGTCCATCGTGAAGCCCGGAGGCGGACGCTCGCCGTTCACCATGATTTGCGTGTAGCCGTTGCCCAGGCCGCGCATGCGGATGGCGTTGCCGATCACCGTCACGCCCGGGGCGCGTTTCAGCACGTCGAACACATTGGTGTCGCCGTACTTGATGATCTCCTCGTGGGTCATCACGGTTTTGCTGGCGGTGTCGTCGCGGCGCGCGTCGTATTCATCCGCGCTGCCCTTGATTTCCACCTTGGCGATGGCGGGTTCGGCTGCTGCTGCCTTGACGGCTTCTTTCGGCGCTGCTTTGATGGTTTCTTTGGCCGGCTGTTGCTGGGCCAGGGAGGCGGTAGCCGTTCCGAGCAGGGCGGCCGCCAGGGCGATGGGGGTGAGGCGCAGATTCATGTAGGGGCTCGGATTTTGCAAACCGCGCAATTATCATCCAGAGCTGCTAATTTAGCAATATTCTTTTAGGGCAATATCTAAATTCTCATGGCAGTGATCGGGGCTGCGTGCGGAGGGAGTCCCCCCGCACGCAGCATTGCCGATTACGGCTGCGGATCCCAGCCGGCGTTGCTGTTAAAGGCGCTGAACACCAGGGCGCGGGTGGCGAAGCCCGCCGCCACGTCGCCCGCGCCGAGCTGGAAGCCGCCCACGCGCGTGGCCAGGTTCAGCGGATTGCCCAGCAGGTCGGTGGTGCCGAACTCGCGCCAACCGCTGGCGGCGGTGGGCACGGTGGGATTGGGCGCTGGCTGGCCGTTCACGCCCAGGCCGGCCCATCCCGCCGGGGCGACATGGCTGTCCATCTTGCAGTTGATGAAGGCGATGTTGTCCCAGGTGGTGGTGCCGCCGGGACTGCGCGCCAGCCAAGTGGCGCCGTTCGCCACGTCGCCGTGCAGCGGGCCGGGACCGGCGCCGTGCGTCAGGCTGCTGTTCAGGAACACAAAGCCCTTGTCCGTTGCGTTGGGCACGCGCGCCTGCAGCACATAGCCGCCGCTGGTGGCGCTGGTGGTGTCGCCCACGGAGCGGATTTCGCTTTCCTCGAACAGCGCGGCGCGGCTGCCGCCCCAGATGAAGTCCACATTACCCGCCACCAGCGAGTGGTAGAACCACGACCAGCCTTTCAGCTGCAGCGTGTCCTGCTCGCTGAGGAATGCGGCGTTGACGGCGACGAGGCGGCCCGCGTCGTTATTGAAGTACATGGTTTCGGCCTGCGCCGAAATCGAGGACGAACGCAGCGTGGTGTTGCGGATGGTGAGCGTGTCCAGGCGCAGCATGTCCGAGGTTTCCACCAGCAGCACCGAGCGGCCGCCCGACGGCGCGGCGGCGCCCGGCGCCTGGCTGCCGCCGGAGCCGGAGTTCAGCGTGTCGTGGTTGGTGTACTGGATCACCACGCCGTCGCGGCTTTCGCCTTTCAGGGTCACGTTGTCCTTGCCGCGCAGGTAGAGCAGCTCCTGGTAGGTGCCGTTCTTGATCTGGATGGTGACCGGGGCGGCCTTGGCCAGCTCCTTCATGGCGAAGTTCAGCGCGGCCTGCACGGTGTTGAAGTCGCCGCTACCGTCCGCCGCCACGGTGAGCGTGGCCGCCGCTGCCGGCGGGCCGGAACGGGTTGCAAAGCTCCAGCCGCCCAGCTTGCCGATGCCGAGGAAGGGCGCGCCGCCCAGGGTGCCAACAATGGTGCCGTTGGAGATGGCGACGTAGTATTCATCTCCGTAGGCCAGGCGGTTGCTGTGCGGGCGCACCGTCAGCGTGTTGCCGCTGATGGTGACCGGCGTGCTGTTCACCTTGCGGATGGCGGCCTGGCCTGCGTAGCCGATTTCCTCGGTTTCGCCGCTGATCCTGATCACGTCCACCAGCGCGTCGTCCGCCTTGCGGAAGATGCGGATGGTGCCGCCGGAGCCCAGTGTGGGCGGGCTGTCGAAGGTGAGCTGCAAGGCCGCGTCCACGTTCACGCCGTCCTGCTGCACGGCCGGGCTGGCGATGCCGGCCAGGCCGTAGGTCTGGGTAGGCTGGATAAACTGCGCCGCGATGGTGGCGGCGATGGCGCGCTTGAGCGTGGGGTCGGAGTCGCTGGTGACGGTGATGTTGGCCGTGCCCGCGCCCACCGGCGTAATGGTCAGCGTGCCGCCGTTGACGCCCACCGCAACCACGGCCGGGTTGCTGGAGCTGGCGGTGTATTCGTCGGCCGTGCCGTCGGCCTTGACGGCGGTGACGGCCACTTGCAGCGGCGTGTCGCCCGCTTCGGCGGCGTAGGTGGTGCCGGAAGGGTTCAGCGTGAGCTGGGCCGGCTTCAGCGCCGGGTCGCCGATGCGCACGTCGTCGATCTGGAAAGACTTGTTGGCGGTGTACAGACCCACCAGGCCGCGCGCGGCGAAGGAAGTGTCGGTCACGCTGCCCAGCGATTCGCCGTCCAGGTAGACGGTCAGCGTGCTGCCTTTCATTTCAAAGCGCACGGTGTAGAACTGCGCGTCCATATTGATGGCTTTCTTCACCTGCTTGGGACGGGTGAGGACGTTGTTCAGCATCTTGGCGATTTCCACCTGCGTGCTGGCGGTGGAACTTTGCACGTTCAGGCCCGCGCCGTACCAGTTGGTGGCGTTCACGTAGCGCGTGATCAGGTAGAGCAGCTTGTTGCCGGTGGTGCCGTTGGTGAGCGGCTTGATGCGCGCTTCCACGAAGTAGTCGCCGCTCGGCACCGAGGCCATGGCGGTGGTCTTGAGCGTGGCGAGCACGCCGCCGGTGGTGGCCGCCGTGTACTGCATGACCTTGTTGCTGCCGGTCGCGGTTTCCGCCTTGACGGAGAAGCTGCCGTTGGCGCCGGCCACGGTCAGCAGGTCCCAGTTGGCGCTGCTGCCGTTCTGGAAGTCGTCGCAGAAGTACAGGCCGGTGGCGGGGCAGGCCAGCGTCAGGCCGGGGTCGACCGACACGTCGCCGGTGCCGGTGATGGTGGTGGCCAGCTTGCCGCCGCCCGCCTGCGCCAGCGCCATGGCTTTCACCAGTGCAGTGGGGCGCGCGGTGAAGGCGTAGGGCGGCGTCCAGCTCACGCTGTCGGAGATGGTGCAGCCGGCCAGAGGCGCGCCGTTGAGCAGCGAGCCGGTGTCCTTGAAGGCGCCGGTGGCGGTGCCGCCCGGGTTCTTCACCACCTGCGCGCAGCTGGTGGTGCCGGCGATCTCGAACACGTTGGCGTTGGACAGGATCTTGGAGTTGTAGCCCGCGCCCACACTGTATTCATAGCCGTACAGCGGTTCGTCCTTGCTGCCCACGAAGTAGTTGTTGAACAGGTGGACCTGGCCGTAGCGCACGCGCGGCGAACGGCTGGTGACGTCGCGGAAGACGTTGTTGCTGAAGGTGACGCGCAGCTTGCCCTCGTCGGCAGACGCGCTGTCGCTGGAGCCGATCAGGTTGTTCTTGCGGTGCTGCGTGAAGTAGTTGTAGGAAGCCGTCACGTAGTCGGACGCGTTGGTGATGTCCAGCGCGCCGTCGTGGCATTGCTTGACCATGCCGTTTTCAATGGGCAGCAGGTTGTCGGTCATGGCGCCGTCGCTGAAGCTCACGTGGTCCACCCACACGTGGTCTGCGCCGGACAGGGCGATGCCGTCGTAGGCCGAGTTCCAGTTGCCGGTGGAGCCGTCGGTCGGGTCCCAGATCGGGCCGACGTCGCAGGGCGCCACGATCTTCAGGTTGCGGATAATGACCTGGGAGATGTTGGTGACCTGGATATGGCCGTTGATGATGCCGGCGTTGGCGCCGTCGCCGATCAGCGTGGTGTTGGGCTTCATGCGGATCACGCCGCGCGCAGCCTGGTCGCCGGTGTTGGCGTAGGGGATGCCCTCGCTCATGTCCACCGTGCCCACCAGTTTGATGATCTTGGGATTGTTGCCGCCGTTGTTCAGCGCGGCGAGCAGTTGCGCGCGGTTGTTCACGGTGTAGATGTAGCTGCTGATGGCGGCCGAGCCGCCTGCGGTGCCGCCGGCCTGGCCCGCCCAGCCGTCGGCTGGCGCCGGCTGGCGTGCGGGGTCGATGGCGGCGGCATTGAGCGATGCGGGCGCCGACGCGGCGAACAGCATCGCAAGGCAAAGCGCGGCCTTGAAACGGAGGTGTCTCATGTGTGCTCCTGTGTCAGGAATCTAATTTAAATTTGATTGTTTGTTTTTGGCTGCGGTGCTGCTAGGCGGGCGGCGCTTTTCGGCGGCGCGCCAGCGCGATGGCGCCTGCGCCCAGCAGCAGTATGGACATGCTGCCCGGCTCCGGCACGGTGGCGGCGCGCGCCGCTGCAATGCTCATTTTGACGGGTATGAAGTCGCCGCCCCAGCTCAGGGAACTCAGGTCCAGGCTGAGCGCAGTGCCGCCGTTCAGGATGGCGAACTGCGGCAGGCCGCCCACCATGCTGGCGTCCAGCACGGAGAAGGCGGTAATGGGCGAGGCCAGCGAGCTGCCGAAGTCGAAGCGGAAGCGGTAGTCGCCGGGCCCGAGCGCGGCGCCGGTGTTGTTGTAAATGGACAGTGTGCCGTCCGGCGCGAAGTCGAAGCCGAAGGCAAAGTCGCCGCTGAGGAATTCAACCGTCGTATCGAGCGGGTCGAGGGCGGTCTTGTTGCCGTTGGGCGAACCGTTGAACAGGTCGTCCAGCCCCAGCATGGCGGCGCCCGAGCCGTTGTAGCTGCCGGTGATGACGGCCCCTTGCAGCGGCAGGACGGTGGCGTGCGCGCCGGCAGGGAGGGCCAATGCGCAGAATGTTCCGATGGCGGCGGCCGAAGTGATAGCGGTGCGCGCCAGTGTCTCCCATGTTCTTTTTTTCATGTGTGCTCCTGGATTGTGGGACAGCAGGGATGATGCAGCGTCCGGACGTGCCGGCGCGCCGTGGGGGACACCTCGCGTGTCCGGTGCCGTTTTGACGAGGGCGGGGAAGAGCGTGCCGAGGTCTCTGCGGGGAGAACTTGCATGTTGCACTTTTGCTCAATTGATTCTACTTTGGCCTGACCAATATATCAAGGCGGACGGACCAAATTCCTTGCGGCAACATTAACGGCTATTGCCGCGCGGACGCTTGTGTTTGCGGTAGAACGATTCCAGTTCTGCGCCGATCAATTCCTGGCCGGAGGTGACCATGAAGTCCTGGAAGGCGGCGGCGATGCGGGGCAGGGGCTGGTCCACCAGGTGCATCACGTGCCAGTCGCCTTCCACCGGGCTTTCCTGCATCGGCAGGATGCCGATCAGGCCGGACTCGAACTCCAGCGCGCAGGCGTGCACCGACACGAAGCCCACGCCCAGGCCCGCCGCCACCATGCTCTTGATCGCCTCGTTGCTCGACACTTCGGAGCCGAAGTGCAGCGTGTGGCCGGCTTCCTTGAACACGCGCTCCACCGTGGTGCGCGTGCCCGAGCCGCGTTCGCGCACCAGCAGGTTGGCCTGCACCACGTCCTCCATGGTGACGCGCTTCTTGCGCATCAGCGGATGCCGGGGGCTGGCCACGAAGGCCATGGGGTGGTGCGCAAAACGCGTGGCGTGGATGCGGAATTCGCGCGGCGGCGTGCCCATGATGGCCAGGTCAATCTCCTTGCGCGACAGCATGGCGACGATCTCGCTGCGGTTGCCCACGTTGAGCTTGAGGCGCACGTTGGGGCGCTCGGTGGTGAACTTCACCAGCATGGACGGCAGCAGGTGTTCCGCCGTGAGCACCGCGCCTATGCGCAGCGTGCCGCTGCTCACGCCCTGTAGTTCGCCCAGCTCGTCGCCGGCCTGTTCCCACAGCTGCAAAATGCGCTCGGAAAACTGCAGCAGCACTTCGCCCGCCGCCGTGAGCTGGATGTTGCGTCCTGCCTTGCGCGTGAGTGCGGTGCCGGCCAGTTCCTCCAGCGCGCGCAGCTGCGCCGATATCGCGGGCTGCGTGACGTGCATCTCCTCCGCCGCGCGCGACACGCTTTCATGCCTGCCCACCAAAACCAGCGCCTGGAGCTGGCGGAAACTCGCGTGATACATAAGCTATTCCTTATCAATCAGTAGAAATAAGTAATTTTTGTTTTCCATTTGACGGGACTATATTAACAGTCAGAAGGAGGGACATCATGCAATCCATCGTTATCGTAGGCGGAGGCGCAGGCGGCCTCGAACTGGCAACCCGGCTGGGAGATACCCTGGGCCGCAAGGGGCAGGCGCGGGTGATACTCGTGGACCGTTCACCCACCCATTTCTGGAAGCCGCTGCTGCACACGGTTGCTTCCGGCAAGCGCGATCCGCAGGTCTACCAGATTGAATATTCGGCGCAGGCTGCGGCGCATGGCTTCACCTTCATGCACGCCGAGCTGCGCTCGGTGGACCGCGCTGCGCGCACGCTGGAGCTGGCGCCGTGCCTGTCGGACGAGGAGGGCGGCGCGCCCGCCGTGCGCGTGCAGGGCTACACCACGCTGGTGCTGGCGCTGGGCGCGGTGACCAACTTCTACGGCGTGCCGGGCGCGGCGGAGCATGTCTGCACGCTGGACAATGTGCGCGAGGCGAAGGGCTTCTACCGCCGCTTCTTCGGCGCCTGCGTGCGGGCCAGCGAAGGGGGCGGCAAGGAAGGCAGCGCCGTGAACGTGGTGATCGTTGGCGGCGGCGCCACCGGCGTGGAGCTGGCGGCGGAACTGGGCTACAGCGCCCGCGCGCTGGCCAAGTACAAGATCCATACGCTGGACCCGGCGCGCGACGTGCGCATCACCATACTGGAACGCGGCCCGCGCCTGCTGCCGCACCTGCCGCTGGAGCAGTCGGCGCGCGCGGAGGCGTATCTGAGATCGCGCGGCATCGAGATCTGCACCGGCACCGGAGTGACGCAAGTGGACGCGGACCGCGTGCATATGGGGGAGGGCACCGTGCGTCCCGCCAGCCTGACCTTGTGGGCCGCCGGCGTGGAAGGCCCTGCCATTGTTGGCACGCTGGGACTGCAGTTGAGCCGCATGCGGCAGATCATGGTGAAGGCCACGCTGCAATCGGTGGACGACCCCAACGTGTTCGCCATCGGCGACTGCGCCAGCTTTGTCTGCCCGGTGAAAGGCGCAGCGCCGCCGCGCGCGCAGGTAGCGCACCAGCAGGCCGTGTTTTTGGCCAAAGCCCTGGCCAGGGCGCTCGCCGCGCCGCGAGGCGGCAAGCGCGCCGCACAGCCCCTGCACGAGTTCAGCTACCGCGACTACGGCTCCCTGGTCTCGCTCGGCCCGGTGGCGGCGGTGGGCGTGCTGCTGGGCGGCGCCTTCGGCAGCAAGCTGCCGGTGAGCGGCGGCTTCGCCCATCTGCTGTACGGCCTGATGTACCAGAAGCACCTGATGGCCCTGCACGGCTTCGTCCGCGCCGCCGCCGTCACCCTGGCCGACTGGCTGCGAAAACGGATCTCGCCCTCAGTCAAGCTGCATTGAGCCAATGTGAGCGATAACATTTTGCCTGCGTAAGGGGCGGAAAATCGCTATCATGGCGGCATGACTACCGCCGCCGCTCCCCGTCCTCATATCTTCACCCTCGCCTGGCCTCTGCTGATTGAACTGTTTCTCGCCGTTGTGGCCGGCGTGGCCGGGACCGCGCTGGCGGCCCGTTTGTCCGATACCTACGGCGCCGCTTTCGCCATCGCCAACAGCATTTCAGTGACCTTGTTCATGCTGTTCCGCATAGTCGGTTCCGGCATCGGCGTGGTCATTACGCAGAACCTGGGCGGCGGGAGGCGCGACATGGCGGACAAGGTGGCGCTGGCGATGCTGGGCGCCAGCACCTGGCTGGGCGCGTTCACCGCATTGCTGGCCTTCGGCGGCGCGCGCTGGCTGCTGGGTCTTATGCACGCCCCGGCCGAGGTGCTGCCGCTGGCCACGCCCTTTTTGCAAGCGCTGGCCGCCGCCATGCTGTTCGATGCCTGGAACGCCTCCATGGCCAGCGTGATGCGCGCCCACCTGCGCACGCGCGACACGCTGGCGGTGCTGGCCGCCATGCATGTGAGCCACCTCGCGCTGGCCGTGCCGCTGATGTTCGGCTGGGGGCCGTTGCCCGCGCTGGGCCTGCCGGGTTTCGCCTTCGCGCTGCTGATCAGCCGCGTGCTCGGCCTGGTGCTGCACCTAATGCTGTGGCGCCGCCACCTGGACATCCATCCCGTGGCCAGCGACTGGTGGAAGCTGCGCCGCGCCGAGCTGGCGGCCGTGCTGCATATCGGCGTGCCTGCGGCGGCGGAAAACATCTCGTGGCGGCTGGCCTTCATGGCCAGCATGGCGGTGGCGGGTATGCTGGGCGCGCAGTCGCTGGCCACGCTGGCTTATGTGCACCAGGTGGGCGGGGTGGTGGTGATGTTCAGCCTCGCCACCGCCTTCGCGGTTGAAATCATGGTCGGCCACATGATAGGGGCGGGCGAGCTGCGCGAAGCGCACGGCCTGGTGCGCGGCGCGCTGGGGCGCGGGCTGGTAATCAGCGGCGTGATCTCGGGCTGCGTGGCGCTGGCCGGCCCCTGGCTGCTGCGCTGCTTCACGCAGGACCCGCTCATCATCAAGAACGGCGCCGTGCTGCTGTGGATCGCGGTGCTGCTGGAGCTGGGCCGCACCTTCAACCTGGTGGTCATCAACGCGCTGCGCGCGGCGGGCGACGCGCGCTACCCGGTGCTGGCGGGCGCCGCGTCCATGGCCCTCGTGATGGCGGGCGGCAGCTGGCTGCTGGGTATCTACTTCGGCCTTGGCCTGGTGGGCCTGTGGATAGCCTACGCCGCTGATGAATGGATACGCGGCCTGATGATGTGGCGGCGCTGGTCGGTGCACGCCTGGGTGCCGCATGCGCGCGCCACGCGGCGGCGCTTGCGCGCAAAAGATCCGGCGTCGTGATTATCTGTGACTTTTGAGCGCTTAAAAAACGTCACAATACCGGCTTTGCCCGCAAGCGGGCGTGGACCGGGATTGCCGTGGACGAGAATTGCTCGAAAGGACTGCCAGGAAGGCGGCGCATACGGCGCCTGGCGCGCGCCGCATGCGCCGGCGTTGCGCTGTTGGCCGCCGCATTGTCGGCAGGCTGCTCGCGCAGCGAGCGCTGGCAGGAGCAGGTGCTGCTGGCCAGCGGCCAGGTCATCCTGGTGGAGCGCGAGAGCAGCGACCGCTCGGCCTCGATGCGCTTCGCCATGCCCGGCCATCCCGGCGAGATCGTCGAATGGCGTTCGCTGCACGACGGCGGCCCCTGGCAGCTCGAGAACCCGGTAGTGCTGGACGTGGAAAACGGCGCGCCGGTGGTGCTCACCGTGGTCTCCACCTCGCCCGGCTGCCGCCTGTTCACCAAGTACGTCAACACCGGCGGCGGCTGGCGCGAAGAAGTGCTGCCGGACCGCTTCAAGGGCCGCGACATGAATCTCTTCATCCGCAGCGGCCTGGCCGTGGGCGACGTGGTAACGCTGGAACACAAGCGCCGCGAAAGCAGCGCCATCTCTTATTCGCGCTCCCTGCGTTTCCTCGGCCCGGCCGACAAGGCTTGCGGCCACTGAATGAAATGCTGCGCCGCAGCGTAAACGTCGATACAATAGAGCTGAAGAATCAAGCCGAGATTCATTAGCAAAGGAGATCGACCATGCAGAACCGTCCCTTCATCGCGCCAGCGCTGTTCAACGACCCGGACGCCGCGCTGGCCCAGGTCCAGGCGCTTTACGACGGCAGCATACGGCATCTGCGTGAATCGCTGCAGCGCTTCGTCGACGGCGAAACGCCGGACGAGCATGTACGCGCCTGCTACCCCTACGTGCGGGTGCACACCGATACCGTGGCGCGCGCCGACTCGCGCCTGTCCTATGGCTTCGTGGCCGGTCCCGGCACCTACGAAACCACGCTCACCCGGCCCGACCTGTTCGCGCGCTACTACCGCGAGCAATTCAGGCTGCTGCTGAAGAACCACGGCAACCGCCAGCAAGTGCAGCTGGAAGTGGGCATGAGCGCGCAGCCGATCCCCATCCATTTCTCCTTCGCCGAGAACGACCACATTGAAGGCAGCATGAACGCCGACCGCCGCCTGCTGATGCGCGACGTGTTCGACCTGCCCAACCTGGCCGCCATGGACGACGGCATTGCCAACGGCACGCACGAAGCGCCGTTCGGCGAGTCGCAGCCGCTGGCGCTGTTCACGGCGCCGCGCGTGGACTACTCGCTGCAGCGCCTGCGCCACTACACCGGCACCTTGCCCGCCTACTTCCAGAAGTTCGTGCTGTTCACGAACTATCAGTTCTATATCGATGAATTCATCAAGCTGGGCCACGAGATCATGGGCCGCTCCGCGCAGGGCGAGGACGACTACGTGGCCTTTGTGGAGCCGGGCAACCTGGTGCTGCGCCGCGCCGGCGCGCCGTCCGAGCCGGGCGACGAACTGGGTTCGCCTTTGCCGCGCCTGCCGCAGATGCCGGGCTACCACCTGGTGCGCAAGGATGGCAGCGGCATCAGCATGGTCAACATCGGCGTGGGTCCGGCCAACGCCAAGACCATCACCGACCATATCGCGGTGCTGCGTCCGCACGCCTGGCTGATGCTGGGCCACTGCGCCGGCCTGCGCAACACGCAGGAGCTGGGTGACTACGTGCTGGCGCACGGCTATGTGCGTGAAGACCATGTGCTGGATGAGGATCTGCCGCTGTGGGTGCCCATCCCGCCGCTGGCCGAGGTGCAGGTGGCGATCGAGGCTGCCGTGGCCGAAGTGACCAAGCTGACCGGGCATGACCTCAAGCGCGTGATGCGCACCGGGACCGTGGCCAGCACCGACAACCGCAACTGGGAGCTGCTGCCGCAGCGCACGCCGGAGCGGCGCTTCAGCCAAAGCCGCGCGGTGGCGCTCGATATGGAAAGCGCCACCATCGCGGCCAACGGCTTCCGCTTCCGCGTGCCTTACGGGACACTGCTGTGCGTGAGCGACAAGCCCATGCACGGCGAAATCAAGCTGCCCGGCATGGCCAATGCGTTCTACCGCGAGCGGGTGGACCAGCATCTGCGCATCGGCATCCGCGCTGTGGAGATGCTGCGCGAGCTGGGCGTGGACAAGCTCCACAGCCGCAAGCTGCGCAGCTTTGCCGAGGTCGCGTTCCAGTAAGCTTGGCGGGTTACGGCTGCGCCTAACCCGCCCTACGCGTCGACCGAACCGCAACGATATCGTAGGGCGGGTTAGCGCCGCAGGCGCGTAACCCGCCGGAGCCGCTAGTACAGCTGGTCTTTCAGCAGCGGCTGGATAATGCTGCTGAAGTCCAGCGTCCCCGCGCCGGACAGGCTATGCATGCCGTACAGGTTGCGCGCCAGCTCCCCCAGCGGCACCGCGCAGCGCGACGCAATCGCCGCCTCGGCGGCCAGCCCGAGATCCTTGTGCATCAGGTCCACGCCGAAGCCGCCGCTGTAGCCGCGCGCCGCCGGCACATTCTCCATCACGCCCGGATACGGGTTGTACAGCTCCAGCGCCCAGTTGCGCCCCGAGCTCTTGCCCATGATATCGGACAGCACCTTCGGGTCCAGCCCATGCGCAGCGCCCAATGCCAGCGCCTCGGCGGTGCCCGCCATGAGTATCCCCAGCAGCATGTTGTTGCAGATCTTGGCGATCTGCCCTGCGCCGCTGCCGCCCGCATGAAAGACGTTCTTGCCCATGGCGGACAGATAAGGCCTTGCGCGCTCCAGCGCCGCCGCCTCGCCGCCCACGATAAAGGTCAGCGTTCCCGCCGCCGCGCCGGCAGTGCCGCCCGAAACCGGCGCGTCCAATGCATCCAGCCCGCGCGCGGCCAGTGCCTGGGCCACCGCCTGCGCCGTGGCGGCGGAAATGGTGCTGCAATCAATCACCAGCGCGCCGTCCGCGATGTGCGGCACGATGCCTTGCTGGCCAAGGTAAAGCCCGTGCACGTGCGTGCTGGCGGGCAGCATGGAGATGACCACCTGCGCGCCTTCCACGGCGGCGCGCGCATCCGGCGCACTGCGGGCGCCCGCGTCGGCCAGTCCTTGCACGGCGCTGGCGGACAAATCGAACACGGCCAGTTCATGCCCGGCCTTGAGCAGGTTGTGCGCCATGGGCGCGCCCATATTCCCCAGGCCGATGAAGGCGATGCGGCTCATGCGGTTTTCCTTTCGAGTTGAGTAAAGAAGCCTTCGCCCCAAGCCTCGCCTACGTCGGCCAGGCTGGCGGGCTGCCAGCGCGGCTGCATGTCTTTGTCGATGATGAGCGCGCGGATGCCTTCGGCGAAGTCCGGCCGCGCGGCGCAGATCAGAGACACGTCCAGCTCGAGCTGGAACACCTCTGCCAGTGACAGGTATTTGGCGCGTTGCTGGATGGCGACCGCCAGCCAGGCCGCGCCCGGCGAGCCTTTGCGTAGCGCGGTGGCGGCCTTTTGCAGCCAGCGGTCCTCGCTTTCCAGCGAGGCGATGCGCAGCACCATGTCGCCGAAATTGCCGCTCGCGCAAAGCTCGTTGATCAGGTCGTAGTGCTCGCGCAGCGGACTGGCGGGGGCGGGCGGGGCGGCTTTCTGCAGCTTGGCCAGCATGGCGCCCAGCATGTGGTGGTTGGCCCCGGGCGGGGCGACCGTACCCGGCGCAGCCCATACCTCGGATTGCAGCATGTCTATCAGGCGGGCCTTGTCCGCGTGGGCAAGGCGGTAGTCGGCCAGGCGCGCGAACTGGGCGTCGGCCGCGTTCAGCGCTGCGCCGGTGAGCGCGAGGAAGGGGCCGGTGTGGCCGGGCGCGCGGTTCAGGAACCAGCTGCCGCCCACGTCGGGATACAGGCCGATGGCCACTTCCGGCATCGCCAGCCGCGACGCCTCGGTCACCACGCGGTGGCTGGCGCCCGCCATCAGGCCTATGCCGCCGCCCATGACGATGCCGTGGCCCCAGGCCAGGACCGGCTTGGCATAGGTGTGGATGCTGAGGTCCAGCGCATACTCGCGGCCGAAGAACTCCCGCGCGTAGGCATTGGCCAGCGGATCGGCCGATTGCGGCGAGGCGTGGTGCTCGCGCATTGAGCGGTACAGCTGCTGCAGGTCGCCGCCAGCGCAGAAGGCTTTGTCGCCCGCGCCTTCCAGCATCACCAGCACCACGGCGGGATCGGCCTCCCAGGCGGCCAGCTGCGTTTCCAGCAGCGCGATCATCTCCAGCGACAGCGCGTTCAGCGTGGCCGGGGCGTTCAGTGTGGCCACGCCTATCAGCGCACCGCCGCCTGCCTTGCTGCGGCAGGGCAGGGTGCGGAACAGTACCGGTGCGGCGCCGCTCATGCCTGGCTCCAGACTGGGGCGCGCTTCTCAAGGAAGGCCTGCACGCCCTCGCGCTGGTCCGCGCCGCCGAACAGGCCGACGAAGGCCTCCCGCTCGGCCGGCAGCACGTGGGCCATGGGCTGGCGGCGCGCGCCCTGGATCAGCTGCTTGCAGGCCTGCACGCTGGCGGGACTCTGCTTTGCCGCCTGCGCTGCCAGCGCCAGGGCGCGCGGCAGGGCGGCGCCGGTTTCCACTACTTCTTCCACCAGGCCGATGCGCTGCGCGGTGGCCGCGTCGATGCGTTCGCCGCACAGTATCATGCGCTTGGCCCAGCCTTCGCCCACCAGCCATGCCAGGTTCTGCGTGCCGCCCGCGCACGGCAGCAGCCCCACGGTGGCTTCCGGCAGCGCCATCTGCGCCTGCGTTTCCGCGATGCGCAAGTCGCACGCCAGCGCGCATTCCAGGCCGCCGCCCATGGCGTAGCCGTTGATGGCGGCAATGGACACGCCCCGGAAGCCCGACAGCGCCTCGAAGGCCGCGCCGAACAGCCGCGCCATGTCGCTGGCCACCGCCACGCCGCCGTCGGCAAACAGCTTCAGGTCCGCGCCGGCGGAGAAGAACTTGGCGCCGCCGCCGGTCACGACCAGGCTGTAGACGTTCTTGTTGGCGTTGAGGTCTTCCACCAGGCGGCGCAGGTCGCGCAGGCTGTCGGCGGTCCAGGTGTTGGCGGGCGGATTGGCCAGCGTGAGCACGGCGGTGTGCTCCATGATTTGCAACTCAAGATTGGTATAGCTGCTCACAGGTTCTCCTCTGTCGGTGCGTTTTTCAGCAAGTGGCGCGCGACGATCACGCGCATGATTTCGTTGGTGCCTTCCAAAATCTGGTGGACGCGCACGTCGCGCAGAAAGCGTTCGAGCGGGTAGTCGCGCAGGTAGCCGTAGCCGCCGTGGATCTGCAGCGCCTCGTTGCAGACGTTGAAGCCGGTGTCGGTCGCCAGCCGCTTGGCCATGGCGCAGTAGATGCCGGCGTTGGCGGCGCCGCCATCGAGCTTAGTGGCTGCCAGGCGCACCATCTGGCGCGCCGCCACCAGGCCGGTCTGCATGTCGGCCAGCTTGAACTGCAGGGCCTGGAAGTCGCCCAGCACGCGCTTGAACTGCACCCGTTCGCCCATGTGGCGCTGCGCGCTGTTTAGCGCAGCCTGCGCCGCGCCGATGGAGCAGGTGGCGATGTTGATGCGGCCTCCGTCCAGCCCGCGCATGGCGAGCTTGAAGCCGTCACCCTCCCGGCCCAGCAAATGCGAGGCGGGCACGCGCACGCCGTCGAAGCTGATGGCGCGCGTGGGCTGGCTGTTCCAGCCCATCTTGTCCTCAGCGCGGCCATAGCCGACGCCCGCGCTGCCGGCAGGCACCAGGAAGGCCGAAATGCCGCCCGCGCCCGCACTGCCGGTGCGCGCCATCACCACCAGCGCGTCCGTCGCGCCCGCGCCGGAGATGAAGGCCTTGCCGCCGGTGATGACGTAGTCGCCGTCCTCCAGCACGGCGGACGTGGTCAGCGAGGCCGCGTCCGAGCCGGCGCCGGGTTCCGTCAGGCAGTAGGAGGCCAGCTTGCGGCCGGAGGCCAGGTCCCCTATCCATTCCTCCCGCACTTCGGGCTGCGCCCACTGCGCGATCATGGCGCTGGCCATGTTGTGGATTGTGAGATAGGCCGTGGTGGAAGGGCAGGCGCGCGCCAGCTCCTCGAACACCACGGTGGCGTCCAGGCGCGACAGGCCCAGGCCGCCCATGGCCTGCGGCACGTACAGGCCGCAGAAACCCAGCTCGCCCGCATGCGCAATGGTCTGGCGCGGGAAGATGCCCTCGGCGTCCCAGCGCGCCGCCTGCCCGGCCATTTCGCGCGCGGCGAACTGGCGCGCGGCGTCCTGGTAGGCACGCTGGTCCTCGTTCAGTTCGAAGTCCATGACGGCCTCCTTACTTGAGCGAGATGGTCGTGTTGACGCCCGCTGTCACGGCCGCGTCGTCGAACCAGCGCGCGGTGATGGTCTTGGTCTGGGTGTAGAAGGCCACCACCTGCTTGCCGTAGGGACCAAGGTCGCCCAGCTTGGAGCCGCGCGAGCCGGTGAAGGAGAACAGCGGCACCGGTACCGGGATGGGCACGTTGATGCCGACCTGGCCGGCGTCCACGTCCTCCTCGAAAGTGCGGGCCGCCGCGCCGGACTGCGTGAACAGCGCCGTGCCGTTGCCGTTCGGGTTGGCGTTGATGATGGCGATGGCTTCCTTCAGGCTGGCGGCGTGCATCACGCACAGCACGGGGCCGAAGATTTCCTCCTTGTAGACTGCCATCTCGCGCGTGACGCCGGAGAACACGGTGGGGCCGACGAAGTTGCCGTTCTCGTAGCCGGGCACCACGGGGCCGCGCCCGTCCAGCTCCAGCTTGGCGCCTTCCTCTATGCCCTGGCCTATGAGCTGCTGCACGCGGGCCTTGGCCTTGCGCGAGATCAGCGGGCCGATGTCGGCGCCCGGTTCCGCGCCGGCGCTGATCTTGAGCGTCTGCGCTTTCTTCACCAGCTCCGGCAGCCATTGCTGCGCCTCCCCGACCAGGATCACCACCGACAGCGCCATGCAGCGCTGGCCCGCCGCGCCGAAGGCGGCGCCGGCCAGGTTGTTCAGGGTCTGCTCGCGGTGCGCGTCCGGCAGCACGATGGCGTGGTTCTTCGCGCCCATCATGCACTGCGCACGCTTGCCCGCCAGCGAGGCGCGCTGGTACACGTGCGTGCCCACCGTGGTGGAGCCGACGAAGGAGACGGCCTTGATGTCCGGATGGTCGCAAATGGCGTTGACCACGTCCGCGCCGCCGTGCACCACGTTGAGCACGCCAGGCGGAATGCCGGCTTGCAGCGCCAGTTCGGCCAAGCGCATGGTCACCATCGGGTCCTGCTCGGACGGCTTGAGGATGAAGGTGTTGCCGCAGGCGATAGCCATCGGGAACATCCACAGCGGGATCATGGCGGGGAAGTTGAACGGCGTGATGCCGGCGCACACGCCCAGCGGCTGGTGCACGGTGTAGGTGTCCACGCCGCCGGCCACGTTGCTGGCCAGTTCGCCCATCTGCAGCTGGCCGATATTGGCCGCATGCTCCACCACTTCCAGGCCGCGGAAGATGTCGCCCTCGGCGTCGGCCAGGGTCTTGCCTTGCTCGGCGGTGAGCAGGGCGGCCAGTTCCGCCATGTGTTCGCGTATCAGCGCCTGGTATTTGAGGAAGATGCGGGCGCGCGCGCCGATGGGCGTTTTGCGCCAGGTCTGGAAAGCGGCTTTCGCGGCGGCGGCGGCTTGCGCCATTTCGTCCGGCGTGGCGTGCGGCACGCGCGCGATCACTTCCTGGGTGGCGGGGTTGACGACGTCGCTCCAGTGCTCGGTGCGCGACTCGACGAGGGCGCCGTTGATGAGGAGTTTGACGGTAGGGATAGCAGTAGCCATGGTGTGTCTTCCTTGATGGGCGGCGCGTGCGTCATTGCGCGTGTTGCGCCGCCAGTCTGCAAAAGTAAGCCGGACGGCGTCTTGCGCCGCGCGGCACCCGCCACGCGCCTTCCGCACGTGGCCAGACCCGGCGCCGCCATGGAGCGGGCGGCGCTGAAGATCAACAGGCCGGTATCCGGGCTTGCAAGTCTTGCTGCTTCGCCTTCCCAGTCTCGTGGACCAGTGGCATGGATGAAGCAGCCGCACTTGCCTACCGTTGCGGAGGCAGCAGGGGCTTGGGGGCGCACCGCATCGAGCGCGCCGACCACTTTCCCGTTTAACGCCGGACAAGAATTTGCCCGGCGCACCTGTTAAATAAAGATTAGCATAACAATTGACGTTTACGTTAACGTAATTTCATTTATCGCTTGCCGGGGACTTCAAGCTGCGCACGATGGCGTCGCGCAGGGTGAACAGATGGCGGTTGCCGTCAAACTCCGCTTTGGGTGAATTGCCGGTATGGACGATGATCACCCTGGCCAGCGGATCGATGAAGATGTTTTGCCCGTTCGTCCCCCAGAAAAACGATCTGCCCCCGGCCGCCTGCGGAATCCAGGTATGCAGGCCGTAGTAGGGCGGCCTGGGCGGCTGCGGCTTGTCCGGGCGGAGCGCGGTCATGGCTGCGATCCAGTCCGCAGGCACCACCTGCTTATCGCCGATCCTGCCCTGATTCATCACCAGGTAGCCCAGCCGGGCGTAGTCGCGCAAGGTGGCGGCGAACTGGCCTTGCACGCCTTCTTCGCCGTTCTGGTTCTTGATCCAGTGCGCGCTGCTTTCCGCGCCCATGGGGATCCAGAGCTTCTGCTCCAGGTAGCTGGTGAGATCCATGCCGACGCGCTGGCGCAGCATGGCTCCCAGCATGGCCGTCTGCGCGCCGTTGTACTGGAACTGCGTGCCGGGCGCCGACGAGCGTTCGCGCTTGCCACGCAGGTAGTCGCGCACGTTCTGCCGTGGCGACACCATGGGATTGGTGGCGCGGTTATCCGCTTCGGCGCCGGGTTCGAATGAATTGACCAGGGCGGCGCCCGAGGTCATCCGCAGCAGGTCTTCCACGGTGGCCGGGGCGAAGGCGCTGTCCTTGAAGTCGGGCAGTACCGCGTCCACGCGTTCGCTGAGCGAGAGCTTGCCTTCCGAGACCGCGATGCCGACCAGCAGGGCCAGCACCGTTTTGGACATGGATGCGGACAGCAGTTTGTCGGCGGCGCCGCCGCCTTGCAGGTAGCGTTCAAAGACGATGTCGCGGTCCTTCAGTATCAGCAAGCCGGTGGTGCAGAATTTGCCGAGATAGTCGTCCAGCGTCGCAGCGGCGCTTTCTCCGGGCAGCTTGTAGCTGACGCTTTTCAACGGTGCGCCCAGCCTCAGCGCCAACGGCGCGGGCGACGCGCTTGCCGTGTTGTTCGGATAGCTGCGCTGCGGGTTGCGGAACACGTCCAGGCATCCGCTCTGGGCGTGGGCCGGCGCCTGCATGGCGACGAAGGCAAGGACGGCAAGCAGCGGGGCAATGCGGGCTTCGGTGCGGGGCGATGGCGTCATGGCTGGTCTCACGGGAGTAGCGGGACATGATATCCCAATGTGCGCCTCACTCCCGCTGCGATTGCGCTCGGATGGCGAGCAGGTAGAAGGCCAGCGAGGCCAGGGCTGCGGCCAGCAGCACCAGCAGCAGGATGGCGGGGGCGGCGTACCGCACCAGCCCGGCCACGGCCAGCGGCCCGGCGGCGCGCGCGATCAGCGCGGGGCCGGCCAGCGCGCCGGAGATGGCGCCGTAGTGGCGGCGCCCGAACATGGTCTGCGGGATGGTGCCGCGCACGATGGTGAGGATGCCGTTGCTCATCCCGTACATCATGCAGAACAGCGCGGCGGCCCAGGCGTGATGGCCGAACAGCAGCAGCGCGAGCAGGGCGGCCGGCAGGGAACAGAAGGTGATCTTGCCGATGGTGCGCGGCAGCGCGTGGCGGCCTATCGTCATTTCGCCGATGCGGCCCGCCACCTGCATGGGGCCGACCAGCGCGGCCAGCCACACCGCCAGCGTCGCGGCGTGGCCGTATTGCTGCAGCAGCGGGATCAGGTGCACGGACAGCGCGGAGAAGATGAAGCTGTTGGCGGAAAAGGCGAAGGCCAGCTTCCAGAAGGCCGGATGGCGGAGGGCTTCCTGCAGCGAGTGTTCGCGCGCCCCGGTGGCTGACGGGGCGGCGGGTGCTGCGGCGGCATGGGGCGGCAGCTGTTTGCCGGACGGTAGCAGCAAATGCAGCGGGAAGCTGAGGAGGAGCTGCGCTGCCGCGTAGACCAGGCAGGTGGCGCGCCAGCCGGCGTGCGCGTCCAGGTATTGCGTCAGCGGCCACGAGACGGTGCTGGCGAAGCCGCCGAACAGGGTGAGCGTGGAGATGGCTTTGCGGCTGTCCATGCCGAACTGGCGGTTGATGGTGGCGAAGGCCGCTTCATACATGGTCATGGCCATGGCGCATCCGAGCACGGTCCAGGCGGCGTAGTAGGCGGGCAGGCTGTGCACCTGGCTAAGCAGCGCGAAGCCCGCCGCGCCGAGCAGCGACCCCGCGCCCATCACGCCGCGCCCGCCGTGCCGGTCCAGCAGGGCGCCGATGGGCGTGGCGGCCAGGCCGGACACCAGCAAGCTCCAGGAAAACGCGCCCACCACGGCCTCGCCGCGCCAGCCCATCTCGCGCTGGATTTCGGGCGCAAGGATGGCGATGGCGTAGTACAGCGCGCCCCAGGACATGATCTGCGTGCAGGCCAGAACGGCGAGGGTCTTCCAGCGTTGCGCCATGCGGCCAGCCTTAAAGGTCGATAATCCCGCGCCGGATGGCGATGGTGACGGCGTGCGTGCGGTCGTTGGCGCCCAGCTTGGCCAGCAGGCCGCTCATGTGGGCCTTCACGGTTTCCTCGGCGATGCCCAGTTCCGCCGCCACGCGCCGGTTGGAATTGCCCAGCGCGACCAGGCGCAGCACGCTGATCTCGCGCGCGGTGAGGGCGTCGGCGGCGAAGTAGGCGGCCATCTCGGCGGCGATTTCGGGCGGTATGTGCTGCTGGCCCGCGTGGACCTTGCGTATGGTGTCCAGCAGGTCGGCGCGCAGCATGCTTTTCAGCAGATAGCCCGCCGCGCCGGCCTTCAGCGCGCGCAGTACCTGCACGTCGCCCTTGTAGGTGGTTAGCACGATGATGCGCGCTTGCGGATCGCCCGCGCGGATGGCGGCAATGGCGTCCAGGCCGCTCATGACCGGCATTTGCAGGTCCATCAGCGTCACGTCCGGGCGGTGCTGGCGGTACAGCTCCACCGCTTGCGCGCCGTTTTCGGCCTCCGCCACCAGCTCGATGTCCGCGCAGTGTTCAAGCACGGCCGCCAGCCCCTCGCGCAGCAAAGGATGGTCGTCGGCGACGAGAACTCGGATGGATTGCGGGCTGTTCACGGGTGATTGATTCGCTAAAAGCAATATTTTACACGAGACAACGGTGTTTTTACGTTCCGTATACCCCAATCGGGGGTAGGGCATTGTGCGCTGCGGCGTTACGCTGCTTTGCATGGATATATTGCTGGAACAGGATTTGGAGCCCCTTGCCTTCGGCCGTTATACGCTGCTGCCGGGGCGGGGCGAACTGCAGGCGGCGGGCGGCAGCCCCGTTGCGCTCGGCCCGCGCGCGACGGCGGTGCTGATGGCGCTGATCGCCGCGCGCGGCAGCGTGGTGAGCCAGAATAGCCTGCTGGCGCATGCCTGGCCTGGCCAGGACATCCACGCCAGCAATCTGCGGGTGCAGATTGCTGCGCTGCGCAAGGCCTTGGGCGAGGACCGCGAGCTGATCGGCACCGTGGCGGGACGCGGTTACGTGTTCACTGGCCGGCTGAGCGCAGTGCCCGCCGCCGTGCCGGACAGCCGCATGATACCGCCCTGCACCGGCCAGTTGCCCTTGCCGATGGCGGAGCTGATAGGCCGCGAGGCGCAGTTGCAGGACGCGCTGGCGCGCCTGGAACGCTGCCGCCTGCTCACGCTGGCCGGACCGGGAGGCATCGGCAAGACCCAGCTGGCGCTGGCGATGGCGCATCGGACTGCAGCTTTGGCCGCAGGCAGCGTGGCCTGGGCCGAGCTGGCGGATCTGCGCGACGGCTGCGGCGAACAGGACGTGGCGAAAGCGGTGGCGTGCGCGCTGGGGCTGGGGGCCGCTGCCGGTGTGGGCGCCGGCTTGCATGTTCCGGCCACGCTGGCGTCTTATATAGGCGAGCAGCCCATGCTGCTGGTGCTGGACAATTGCGAACATGTGGCGGACGCGGTGGCGGGGCTGGTGGAAGTGCTGCAGCAGCGCTGCCCGCAACTGCGCCTGCTGGCCACGAGCCGCCAGCCCTTGCTGGCCGCAGGCGAGACCGTGTGGCGCGTGCCGCCGCTGGCCGTGCCGAATCCGGATGTAGTGGACGGCGCGCATCTGCTGCAATACAGCGCGGTGCAGCTGTTCGTGGCGCGCGTGCGCGCGGCCGATAGCGGCTTTTGCCCGGCGCCGCGCGTGGCGGCGCAGATCGCGGCCATATGCAGAAGGCTGGAGGGGTTGCCGCTGGCGATAGAACTGGCTGCGGCCTGCGTGCCCGCCCTGGGCGTGGAGCAGACCGCTGCGGGATTGGACGACATGCTGCGGCTGCTGCGCCGTGGCCGCCGCAACGCGCCGGTGCGGCACCAGTCCATGCGCGCGGCGCTGGACTGGAGCTATGCCTTGCTGGCCGAGCCGATGCGCTGCGCCTTGCGGCATCTGGCGACGCTGCCGGACGGTTTTTCGCTGGAGGGGGCGGTGGCGGCATTGGCGCCGCAGGGTTTGTCCTCGTTCGAGGCGATTGATGCGCTGGCGGGACTGGTGGCGCATTCGCTGGCGCAGGTGGACCACAGCGGCACGCCGCCGCGCTATCGCCTGTCCACCACCACGCGGGCCTACGCGCTGGAGCTGCGCGGCGGCGGGGCGGGGTGACGCAGGCATGGCGGGTTACGGCGGCTCGCGCCGCCTAACCCGCCCTACGAACTACGAGCGGACAGTAGGGCGGGTTAGCGCAGCGTAACCCGCCATGCTCCGCCACAGGCAAGTCTAATACCTGTTCCAGTTATTGCGCCGGTGCTCGGACGCTTCCTTGAGCAAATGGCCGGCGCGCTGCGCATCGTCGTTTTGAACGGCCAGCGCCAGGTCTTGCAGCGCCGGCGGATACTCATGCTCGGCCGCTTCCTCCAGCCATTTCAAGCCTTTGCGCTCGTCGCGCTCCACGCCCACGCCGTAGCGGTAGGCGTTGGACAGCAAGAACATCGCATGCGCATTGCCCAGCTCACTGGCCACCGCCAGCCACTGCACGGACACCGCCGCGTCCTTGCGCACGCCTTCGCCGTTGGCCGCCATCTGGCCCAGCGTGAGCGCGGCCTTGGCGTGCCGGCCCTCGGCGGCCTGCCGATACCAGGGCCAGGCCCGCGCGGGATGTCCGGCCTGCGCCGGACCGCCCGCGCGCAGCAGCTCGCCGAGCTGGAAAGCCGCTTCCACGTCCCCCGCGCGCGCCGCGTGCTCCAGCAGCTGGCGCGCCGCGCCCAGGCGCTCCGGCTGCTTGCGGTACAGCGTGCCCAGCTCGCGCTCGGCCACCGGCAGGCCTTGCCGCGCCCAGCGTTGCAGCTGCTGGCGCGCTTCGGGACTGCCGGTCTGCGACGCCGACATGGCCGCCGCCTCTATCTGTGCGGAGGAGGGCGGCGCATCCGGCCCAGCGGCCGACCGGCTTGCTCCCGCCCCCGCCGGCGTGGCGGCGCCGTGCATGCTCCACGCCAGCACGGCGCCCGCCAGCACCACCGATGCACCCGCCAGCAGATGTGTGCTTTTCATGGCGGGTTTCACTTGCTCAGGTCCACCGTGTACTTGGCGAAGCCGCTGGCGTCCAGGCCGCCTTCCGCCGTCACGCCCGCCAGGCCGCTGGCCCTGGCTTGCGCCAGGTGTCCCGGCGCCGAGCGCAGGATCACCGGACCGGCCGTCGCCACCTTCACAAAGCTCCAGCTGCGCGCGCTGCCGTTGGCCGCCAGCGTGACCTTGCCGCTGCTCTTGCCCAGCGCTTGCAGGTAGTTGCTCACCACGGTCTGGTTGGCGTCCGGCGACTTGATGATGGTCTTGCTGCCGTCGATGCCGGGCACCGCGCCGCCGCCGCCCGCGCGGTAGTCGTTGGTGGCGACGATGAAGTCGTCCCCGTCCGCCACGGCCTTGCCTTTGTAGGTCAGGCCGACAATGCGGCTGCCGCCCGGCTTGGTCACGTCGATCTGGTACTTCAGCTCATTGTTCTCGGCGTAGAACACGTCGTAGTTGTAGATGGTGCCGTAGCTCGGCACCAGGTCCTGTTCGGCGGTCCTGGCCGGGTCGATCTGGCCGAACTGGCGCGCGGCCGTTTCCAGCCAGGCTTTCAGGTCCGAGCCCTTGATCTTCACCGCCTGCAGGTTGTTATTGCTGTACAGGTAAAGGTCGCCCGGATTGCGCACCTGCAGGCCCACCGGCGCTGCCGCGCTGGCGCCCGGCGCCACGTCGGTGAAGTCCGAAGGACCGTTGCGGCCGGCCTTGAACGGCGCGCTGCACGAGATCACGGGAATGGACTTGTAGCCGGCCAGCGTGGCGTCCGTGCTGGTGGCGATGAAGTTCTTCACGTAGTCGATCTGCGCCTGGTTCACCAGCTGGATGGCGCTCACGTCGCCGGCCAGCGCGAAGTAGGCCGACATCTGGAAGTCCGTGCTCACGCCCAGCGGCTGCTTGGCGTAGGCGATCGTGGCGGCATGCTCGCTGGCCACTTGCGCGGCGATGGCCGGGTCGGCGTTCACATTGGTCACGCCGTCCGTGTACTTGAAGCCGCGCGACTCCACCGTGGTCTTGCCCGGCTGGACCACCCACTTGTTGCCCTGGTAGACCAGGTCCATCTTGATAATGCCCAGGCGGCGTCCCCAGCTCTGCGCCATCACCGTGGGCACGCCGTTGACGAAGCCCTTCACGCCGTCCACATTGGCGCTGGCGGGCAGCGCGGTGAAGGACGGGTCCAGCGCGGCGGCGCCGGTCTCTTTCCCTTTCGGGAAGATCAGGTGCGAGTGGCCTATCATCAGCGCGTCGATGTCCATGCCGGGCGTGGTCAGGTGGTAGCTGGCGTTCTCCATTTTCGGGCTGTAGGTGCTGGAGTCCAGGCCGCCGTGCGACAGCGCCACCACCAGGTCGGCGCCTTTGCCGCGCAGCTCGGGCACGTATTTGCGCGCCGCTTCCACCGCGCCGTTCACTGCCACTTTGCCGGCCAGATTCTTCTGGTCCCATTCCAGGATTTGCGGCGGCACAAAGCTCATCACGCCGATATTGAGTTTCACGCTCACCGGCTTGCCGTCCGGGCCGGTGCCCTTGAACTCGCGCGCCAGCAGGCTGTAAGGCGAGAAGATAGGCTTGCCGCTGGCCACGCCGTCCACATTGGTCAGCACCAGCGGGAAGGCGGGGGCGCCGCAGTTGCCTGCCGGCTTGCTCACGCCGGGCACGCCGAACTCGGTATTGGTCACCTGGCTCAGATAGGGCAGGCCGTAGTTGAATTCGTGGTTGCCCATGCCGCCCGCGTCGAACTTCATGGCGTTCATGGCTTTGTGGATGGCCAGCGTGGCGCTGCACGGCACCGGCGTGGTGACGGCCTGCAGGTCGCCCAGCAGCGTGCCCTGGATGGTGTCGCCGTTGTCGAGCAGGATGTTGTTGGGGAACTCGGCGCGCGCCGCCTGCACCAGCGTGGAGGTGCGCTCCACGCCCAGCGAGGTGTCCTCGGACAGCGAGTAATAGTTGTAGCTCATGACGTTGGCGTGCAGGTCGGTGGTCTCCAGCAGGGCCAGCGTGACGGTGGTGCCTTCGGCGTAGGCCGGCGCCGCAGCGGCGGGCGGCGCGTCGCCGTTGTTGGAACAGCCGGCCAAACCCGCCGCAGCCAGCGCTGCCAGCAATACCTTGTTCTTTGTCATTGCAGTGATTCCGTCAGTTGATAACGGCGCGACTCTACATTGAGCAAGTGACAAGAGCGTGACATGGAAGTGAGCCGGGATTCACCCGGCGTGACCCGCTAGCGCGGCTTGCACGGCTCCAGCGCGATGCCGTAGCGGGCCGCCACGGCGCGCCACTGCGCATCGCAGGGCAGGGCGGCCAGGGCGGCATTCAGGCTGGCCAGCAAGTCCTTGCGGTGCGGGCCGACAAACAGCCGCCGCGTGAACGGCGCCACGCCCGGCTCGGGCTCGGCCTCCAGATGTCCGGCGAACTCCGGTTCGCCCGCCATGCTGCCGTAGAGCAGGCGGTTCATCTGCGTGAAATCGATACGGCCTGCAGCGAGTTTTAGCAGGTTGCTGCGCTCGCCATTGGTGTCCTGGCGCACCACCAGCTCGGCGGCCAGTCCGCCGCCGCCGTCGAGCACGAAGGGTACGCCTGCGTTCCCTGATATCAAAAACGGTATCGAAAACCGTTAAAAATTGATTGGATTGTATTCACTCCACCCCATAAGATGGTTTCCTAAGCGGCATTGCTCACGAGCTTGCTCATAACTAAAACAGACGGAGACCTTATGGAACACGCTATCGGCCCGATTGCGGCCAAGCCCTATACTTTTATCTTGAAAGCTTCTGTCGGCTCACTGTTGGCGGCCGGCCTGCTGAGCACTGCTTCGGTGTGGGCGCAGGAAGCCGCACCGGCCGCGCAGGACGGCGTGAACGGCTCCGTGGTGACCGTGAGCGGCGTGCGCAAAGCGGCCCAGAGCGCGCAAACCATCAAGCGCAACGCCGATGAAGTGATCGACACCATCGTGGCCGAAGAAGCCGGAAAATTCCCGGACAAGAACGTGGCCGAAGTGCTGGGCCGCGTGTCCGGCGTGCAGCTGCGCCGCGAATCGGGCGAAGCCAGCTCCATCATCGTGCGCGGGCTTCCCGGCCTGGTCACCCTGCTGAACGGCCGCGAGATCTACACGGCCCGCGACCGCAGCCTGTTCCTGGCCGACATTCCAACCACCATGCTGCAGCGCGTGGACGTGTACAAGACCCAGAGCGCGGACATGGTCGAAGGCGGCACCGCCGGCGTAATCGACGTGCGCACTTCGCGCCCCTTCGACTTCAAGGGCTTCACCGCCAACGTGGCCGGCCGCGTGGAAAACCGCGACAAGGCCAAGACCAACGACCCGCAAGTGTCGGGCATGGTCTCGAACCGCTGGAAGACCGGCTTCGGCGACGTCGGCGCGCTGCTCGGGCTGTCCTACCAGAAGGGCAACTACCACGACGAAGTGACATGGAGCGCGCCGCCGGCCCACCTGGTGCCGGGCGACCCCGCCGCCACCGGTCCGATCGACCTGGGCCACGTCAACGCGCTGGGCAAGCGGGTGCGCCTGTCGGCCAACTGGGCCGTGCAATGGCGTCCGTCGCGCACCGTGGAACTGTATTCGGAAGGCTGGTCGACCCGCATCGACCACGACATGGAGCGCCAGTTCTTCCTGGCCGGCGTGGGCTGGAATCCTAATTCGACCTACACCTTCTTCCCCGGCACCAAGCAGGTGGCCACGGTCACGTCGACCAATCCGAACGGCCTGTTCTCGCTGAGCTCCAACCAGGCTCCGCAGGACGATTCCGAAAGCCACCAGGGCGCCATCGGTGCGCGCTGGGACGTGACCCCGGACCTGCGCCTGACCACCGAGTTCTCGCGCGTCAACAGCCGCTGGAAGCAGGAAATGCCTATCCTGGACCTGAACGCCAGCCCGACCAAGATCGAAGGCAGCACCTACGTCAACGGCGGCGCCTACTTCAACTACCCGGGTTACGACATGACCAACCCGGCCAACTACAAGATGGGCGCCCTGATCGACAACTGGCAGGCTGCGGGCGGCCAGTCGAACGACTGGCGCGCCGACGCCATCTATAACAATGGCGAAGAGAGCTTCTTCCGCGAATTCAGCGGCGGCGTGCGCCTGGCCCAGCGCAAGGCCAGCTACCAGCACGAGAGCAACAACTTCCTGCCGGCGCCGGCAGGCCTGCCTGCCCCGGCCTCGATCCCCGGCCTGCTGTGCCCATCCATGCAGCTGGCCAACGACTACGGCATGAACCAGTGGCAAGTGGCCTGCGCCGGCTACCTGCATGGCAAACTCGACCAGCTGCGCAAGATGTATGGCCGCGACGGCAGGACCGCGCCCGATCCGTACTCGCTGTTCCGCAACGGCGAGGACACCACCGCCTTCTACGGCAAGACCCGCTTCGGCTTCGACGCCTTCGGCTTGCAGTTCGACGGCACTGCCGGCGTGCGCGTGGTGCGCACCGACCTGAACGTGAACGGTTTCAGCAACATCAACGGCAATCCGGTGGCGGTCAACCGCGACGTGTCCTCGACCGACGTGCTGCCGAATATGACCCTGAAAGCGACCCTGCGCAAAGACCTGATTGCCCGCTTCACTGCCGGCAAGGCGGTCCAGCGCCCGGCCTTCGGCGACTTCAACCCGGGCGTTTCGCTGGGCACCACGCCGGACGGTGAAGGCATCTACGGCGGCAACGGCGGCAATCCGGACCTCAAGCCGATCACCGGCAAGAACATGGACGCGGCGCTGGAATGGTACTTCGCGCCGACCGGCAGCGTGACCGCCACCGTGTTCCAGCACAAGTTCGAGGACTACGTGATCCGCCGCCTGAGCCTGGAGCAGATCGACGGCAAGACCTATCGCATGGACCGTCCGCGCAACGTCAACGACGGCCAGCTGGAAGGCATCGAACTGGGCTACCGCCAGTTCTACGACTTCCTGCCCGGCTGGCTGGGCGGCTTCGGCCTGGAGGCGAACTACACCTATATGAAGGGCTACCTGATGGAGGACGGCAAGCGCAACCCCTTCCAGGGCATGTCCAAGAACGCCTACAACATCGTCGGCCTGTATGAGCGCGGCCCCTGGTCGGCGCGCCTGGCCTACAACTGGCGCAGCCGCTTCGTGGACACCTACAACTACCGCGCCCTGGGCCTGGACCTGATCGTCGATCCGATCAAGACCGCCGATGCGTCGCTGTCGTACAAGATCAACGAAAACATGGGCGTGACGCTGGACGTGGAGAATCTGCTGGATCGTACCTACAACGACTACCACGGCATTCCGACCAACCCGCGCGACGTGCGCCGCTACGACCGCACCGTCGGCCTGTCGCTGCGCTGGAAGATGTAAGCAGCGCAGTGCCTGATGGCGTATTCCGCCGCGAGCCGCCGAGGCAGTCAGCCCCGGCGGCTTTTGCAATTGATATGTGAGGATCGGACCAGACATGCATACCCAAAAATTATCGACGCTGGAAAAAATCGGCTTCGGCGCCGGCGACATGGCCCTGAACGTGGTGATCTCGTCCATGATGCTGATCATCACCTTCTTCTACACCGACATCTACGGCCTGCACACGGCCGACCTGGCGATGCTGTTCCTGGTGGTGAAGTTCGTCGGCGCCGCCGCCGACCTGGTGATGGGCCAGATCACCGACCGGTTCACCAGCCGCTGGGGGCGCTACCGCCCATACTTCCTGCTGCTGGCCGTCCCTTACGGCATCAGCGTGTTCTTCGTGTTCTCCACCCCGGACTGGGGCTACGACGCCAAGCTGCTGTGGGCCTATTCCACCTATATCCTGATGACCGTGATGACGGCGGGCGTCGGCATCCCCTACATTTCGCTGCCCAGCAGCCTGACCGCCGACCCGCAGGAGCGCCTGTCGGCCAACGGCTACCGCCTGTTCTTCGCCAAGATCGCCGGCTTCCTGGTCACCATCGTGGTGCCGGTGCTGGCCGAGCGCTGGGGCAGCGGCAATCCGGCCGTGGGCTACCAGGCGGCGATGGCCGTCATGGCCGCCATGGGCGTGGCGCTGTTCCTGTTCTGCTTCTTCACCACCACCGAGCGCGTCACCCACGTGGTCGAGCGCCAGTCGCTGTGGGTGCAGCTGAAGCTCCTGCTGCGCAACGACCAGTGGCTGATACTGTGCGGCGTCTGCGTGACCGGCACCATAGGCTATGTGCTGCGCGGCTCCGTGGCCATCTACTACGCCAAGTACTACCTGGGCGGGAACACCGCCGTGGTGTCCACCTTCATGTCCATCGGCGTGGGCGCGGCCATCATGTCCATGATCGCCTCCACCTGGATCACCAAGTTCTACTGCAAGGTCAAGCTGTTCCGCTACACCCAGATCGGCGTGGCCGTCATCAGCGTGATGATCTACGCGCTGGTCAAGCCGGGCGACATCATGCTGGCCTTCGTGCTGTACTTCCTGCTTTCCTTCGTGGTGGACCTGCACGCGCCGGTGTTCTGGTCGGCCATCGCCGAGACCATAGACTATGGCCAGGTGAAGACCGGCAAGCGCGTCTCCGGCTTCGCCTTCGGCGGCATCTCCGTGTGCCAGAAAGCCGGCATGGGCATCGCCGGCGTGCTGGTGGGCGTGCTGCTGACCTGGTTCAACTACCAGCCTAACCAGGAGCAGACCCCGTTCGCGCTCACCGGCATCGCGCTGATGCTGTCGATTATTCCCGGCTTCTTCCACTTCTTGATGGGCATGCTGATGTTCAAATACCGCATCAGCGACCAGTACTACACCGAAGTGAAAGCCGAGATGAAATTGCAAGGCTATGTGGCAAACTGAATTTTTAGAATTGGAGAACCCTGTGGCTGAAATACTCAAGCCCCTGATCGAGCAACGCGCCGATCCCTATATCTACAAGCACACCGACGGCTACTACTACTTCACCGCCTCGGTGCCGCAGTACGACCGTATCGAACTGCGCCGCGCCTCCAGCATCGCCGGCCTGGCCTCGGCCGAAAAAGTGGACGCCTGGTTCAAGCCGGACAGCGGCGCCTGGAGCGAGCTTGTATGGGCGCCCGAGCTGCACTACAACGATGGCGCCTGGTACGTCTACTTCGCCGCCGCGCCCAGCCGCGAGATCAAACACAAGCTTTTCCAGCACCGCATGTACGCCATCCGCAACCAGAACGCCAACCCGCTGGAAGGCGAGTGGGAGTTCATGGGCCAGGTCGATACCGGCATCGACACCTTCTGCCTGGACGCCACCACCTTCACCCACAAAGGCCAGCTGTACTACCTGTGGGCGCAGAAAGACGTCGCCATCGAAGGCAATTCCAATCTGTATATCGCGCCAATGAAAACGCCGTGGCAGCTGGGCGGGCCGCCCGTGATGCTCAGCAAGCCGGAATTCGACTGGGAGATCCGCGGCTTCTGGGTCAACGAAGGCCCGTCGGTACTGAAGCGCAATGGCAAAATCTTCATCAGCTACTCCGCCAGCGCCACCGACGAGAACTACGCCATGGGCCTGTTGTGGGCCGACGAAAACGCCGACCCGCTGGACCCGGCCGCATGGACCAAGCTGCGGCAGCCGGTACTGCAAACCTGCTACGAAGGCAAAGTGTACGGCCCGGGCCACAACAGTTTTACATACGGCGATGACGGCGAAGTGCAGTTGGTTTATCATGCGCGCACTTACACCGAAATCGTTGGCGACCCGCTGTGGAATCCGGACCGCCACACCTACGTCAAGCCGCTGCGCTGGGACGCCCAGGGCATGCCGGTGTTCGGCAAAGCATCGGAGGCTTAATGGAATTGCGTATTACCGAGGCGCCTTTCGGCGCCACAACGGACGGCGTGGAAGTCCAGCTCTACACGCTGGCCAACCGTAATGGAACGACCGTCAAGATCACTAACTACGGCGGCATCATCACCGAATTGCATGTGGCAGACCGCGACGGCCGCCTGGCCGACGTCACCCACGGCTTCGACAGCGTGGCGCCGTATTGCGGCGACGTGCCGTACTTCGGCGCCCTGATCGGCCGCTACGGTAACCGCATCAAGCATGGCCGCTTCGAGCTGGACGGACGCACCGTGCTGCTCGACGTAAACGACGGCGAGAACCACCTGCACGGCGGCGCGCTGGGCTTCCACAAGCAGGTGTGGGATGCCACGCCGCTGGTGGCGCAGGACTCGGTCGCGCTGAAGCTCGTCTACCTGAGCCGCGACGGCGAGCAAGGCTACCCCGGCAACTTGCGCGTGGAAGTGGTGTATGAGCTGAACAACGCCAACGAACTGAGCGTGCGCTACAAGGCCGAGACCGACCAGGCCACGCCGGTCAACCTCACGCAGCACGCCTACTTCAACCTGGCGGGGCAGGGCGACATTCTCGGACACGAGCTTGCGATCCACGCCGACCGCTACACGCCCATCGACGGCAAATCGATCCCGCTGGGCGAGCTGGCGCCGGTGGCCGGCACGCCGTTCGACTTCCGCGCGGCGCAGACGGTAGGTTCCCGCATCAACGCACAGGACGTCCAGCTGGCCAACGGCAAAGGCTACGACCACAACTGGGTGCTGAACGGGCAGGACGGCGAGCTGGAACTGGCCGCTACGCTGCGCGATCCGCAATCGGGTCGCGTGCTGGAACTGTACACCCGCGAGCCGGGCCTGCAGTTCTACAGCGGCAATTTCCTGGACGGCAGCCTGAAAGGGAAAGGCCGCAGCTACGAATACCGCACCGGCCTGTGCCTCGAACCCCAGCACCACCCCGACTCGCCCAACCACCCCGAATGGCCCAGCACCATCCTGCGCCCCGGTGAAACCTACTTCACCGAAACGCTGTACCGCTTTTCCGCTGGCTGAGCAGACAATGGCGGGTTACGCGGGGCGCGCCCCGCTAACCCGCCCTACGCTGTAATGGGAGACCGAGCCCCCCCACTGCAATGGGAGATCCGCGTAGGGCGGGTTAGCGCACAGCGCGTAACCCGCCGTTGCAGGCGTGAGCCTAGCGCACTTTATCCAGCACTTCGTTGATCGCCTTCACCACCGCCTGCGGCTTTTCGGCCTGGATAATGTGGCCGGCGCCCGGCACCACGCGCTCGCTGCCGCGTTTCGACAGCGCCGCTATTTCCTTGTGCATCTTGCGGTTCTCGTTTTCAAACGCCTTGTTCAAGGCGCTCTGCGGCTTGCCGGGTACGGCGAAAGGGCTCACGCCGCGCGTGAGCACCAGCACGGGCATGTCGCCGAAGCTGCGCCGGGCCGCGCGCAACTGGTCGCCGCCTTGGTCGAAATTGAAGTCCTCCGAGACCGCCGCGCGCCAGTGTTTGGCGGACGACACCACGCCCAGATAGGCCTTGGCCAGTTCCGGCCCGAAGCCGTCCGGCACGTCCCCGATGCAGTTTTTCAGTTCATCGCTGCCCGGCTGGAAGCCTTTCTCCGCCTGCGCAGCGCACGCCTTCTCCATTTCTTTCTGCTGCGCATAAACCTGTTTCAGCTTGCCTTGCGAGGCCGCGTCCAGGCGCCTGGTTTCGTCCTCATGCTGCGGCTCCACCAGCACCAGGCCCTTCACCTCGGCCGGATAGCGGTAGGCATATAGCTGCACGTTAGCGCCGCCATAGGAATTCCCCACCATCACATACGGCGGCGCGATGCCCGCCTTGCCCAGCAGCGCATGCAGGTCCTCCACCGCGTTGCCCGACACGCCCTCGCGCGGCGACGGATCGCTGAAGCCCAGGCCCGCGCGGTCATACACGCAGGCGCGCGTGCGCTTCGCGATCTCCGGCTGCACGCCGACCCAGCTCCAGCCGGCGTCGGTGGACGGCGAGTCGAACACCACGGTGACCGGCCCGCTGCCGCTGCAATGCAGATTCAATTTGCGCCCGCCGATGTCGATCATCTGCTGGGGCTTGGAGAAGGCGGATTGCTGGTCGAACGGGGCGGCTGCGGTGGCGGAGTTGGCCGCGCATGCGGCGAGGAGCAGTGCGAGGTTTTTGACGTTCATGTCTTCCCGGGCATGTTGGTGAAAAACCAATTTTGGCACAAAATAATCAGGCGCAGGGAAATAGCGAAGCGCAGCGTTTGGGCATCGCCCATCAATGGCGCATAGGTCCCACATTTGCTGCGGCTTTGATCTATCGTAAAACCGCGCAACAAGCGGAGCTTAGACTTCATGAATGGCTAATCGTGATCCAATTTGCGCTAGATATTTCAATCAGGCCGACATTTCCATTACATGGGACAGCTCGATAGGCAGTGAGCAACTCGAATGGGATGCAGTGACAATCGCAAAGCTCACGGGTGCGCCTGATGGAAGCAATATTTTGATTCGGCGCGGCGTTGGCAGCGTCGATTGCTTTGTGTTGACTGTGAAAAATGACGCTATATTCAAATATCCGTCTGAATACATCCTTTTCGGAGAGAGTCCTGCTGGGCGGCCGCAGCTCTTGATGGAATCAATTTATGTGCGTCCTGAGCTCAGGCGGATGGGCGTCGGGGTCCGGTCTGCAATGATCAGTTTGCTTGCTGCGAAGATGTTGGACTTTGCTACCGTCAAGCTTTTGGCCGCAGGCAGTGCGGCAAATCGTCGGATGTTCGTCGGCTATCATGTGTGGCCTCAACTTGGATTCGATGCCCCCTTGCCTGTTGAAAATTCACGAGCATTGCCACCAAGCCTGGCTGGCGCCGTTTGCCTGTCTGATTTGATGGTCTCGGAAGAGGGACGGCGCTGGTGGTACGATCATGGAAGTGCAATTGAAGTGGAGTTTGAGCTGGCAGACGGCAGTGCGAGCTGGAAATTATTTTCTTGCTACGCAAAGAGAAAAGGAGTTTGCTTATGAATCGAAATATTCATCGAAGCGTTTTGGAGCTGAAGCCCACGACTTTGGCTGAGCTGAGGGCCGCACTCGTCCAGGCGCGTGGATACGCGACTTATGCGATGGCGTTTGAGGAGGACATGCTTCCGCTGGGCGATGATCTGCGTGCTCCCGCAATTGACCTGTCTATTTGCGGCCGGGTGGAGCCTGATTGCTGAGCGGCACCGCTACCTGATTGGCCGCTATGCGCCGCGCAGCGCTTTGCGGACCACCAGCTTCAAGCCGGACCAGATTTCGCTGACAGCGCAGACTTTGATGTCGACAAAGCCCAGCATCTTCGCCAGCGTCGTGCCTGAATAGCCTGTGGGCTGCGTCGCCATGGCCTGCGTGCTTATGCCCGGAACAGGTGGGCTGCCAGGAGGCCCAGCATGGCCAGGATGAGCGCGATGCCCATATAGGCGCTGTTCATCATGAAGCGGCCCTCCCAGCTGCCTTCGCGCTTCAAACGCGAGTAGTAGGACCAGCCGCTGCCCGGTACGTAGGCGTTCTTCCTGCGGTGGCGGTAGTCGATAAGCTGGCACGGTATGCCGACCGCCACCACGAAGATCACCATGATGACTTTTAATATCAGCATTGCAGGCCCTTCAGTGTGGCGCTGGCGCGGAGGCAGCGGTCCAGCGCGGCTTGCACCTGCGCCGGATCGGCCTCGGCCGGGCGGCGCTGGAGTTCATCCACCGCCAGGTCTCCAGCCGCCACGTCGGCCAGCAGCGCTTCCCATGCATCCGCGCCCACGTGCGCGCCGGACGCCCGGAAGAAGTCCAGTTCGACTTTCAGCCGCTGCTGGCCGAAGATCAGTTTGCCGATGGTTTCGTAGTCCATGTCCACAATAGAGAAGAGGTTCAGCCCAGCAGCATGACGGAGCACAGGCTGGCGTTGTAGGCCGCATGCAGCAGCATGCCGTAGACCAGGCCGTGCCGGATGCGGAGGTAGCTGAACACCAGGCCGCAGAACAGCTGCGGCAGCAGCAGTAGCGGCATCAGGAAGGCAGCCTTGTGCGAGTATTCGAAATTGCCGATGTGGATAATGGCAAAGGCGGCGGCGTAGGCCCACACCACCAGCGGATAGCGCCGCAGGAAGGCGCGCCCGCGCCGCATGACCAGGCCGGGACGCGCCAGGTAGCGGCGGTACAGCCAGTCCATCAGCCCGATCAGCGCCATGGCGGCCGTCGCGGCCAGCGCAATCTGCCAGGTGCCGGGCCGCGTGACGATAAACAGCGCCGGCCCCAGGAACAAGGTGTAGCGCGCGCTGCGCAGCCCGGCCCGGAATGCCAGTTCCTCCACCACCGGCGCCATGAACACGGCCATCAGCATAAAGCGGGTATCGGTCGTGAGCGCGTATTTAATGGACGGGGCAAACTGCTCGAAGCCCAGCTCCAGCGGGATTTGCAGCATCGCCACCGCCAGGCACAAGCCCCACAGCAGCAGGAAGCGGCTCAGCCATTTCCGCTCGCCGCGCAGGGTGCGGCGCGGCTTGCGCACGAAATCGGCAAACATGCCGACTTCGTGCTTGATCTCGTTCCACGTGCGCTGCCTTTCGGACAGCGGCGCGGCAACCGCTTCGTTTAGGCCGCCTGGCACACGTCCACCCACTGGCCCTCGGTCAGCGCGGCGATCTGCTCGGGGCTGATGCGCACCGCGCTGTGCACCGCACCGGCGGCCGGCAGCACCTCGTCATACTTGCGCAGCGAGGAGTCGAGATAGACCGGCAGCGGCTCGGCCAGGCCGAAGGGGCACACGCCGCCCACCGGATGGCCGGTCATGCGCACCACGTCGTCTGCATCCATCATGCGGCCCTTGCCGAAAGCGTCCTTGAATTTGCGGTTGTCGATGCGCGCGTCGCCGCTGGCCACCAGCAGGATGGCGCGCCCGTCGCCCAGCCGGAAGGACAGCGTCTTGGCGATGCGGCCCGGCTCCACGCCGTGCGCCTCGGCCGCCAGCGCCACCGTGGCGGTGCTCACCTCCAGCTCGATAATCGGCAGATCCAGCTGTTTGGCGGCGAAAAAAGCGCGGACGGATTGCAGGCTCATGGGCGTAAAAAAGAATGTTAGAGTTGTACAGATTATAAGCGTAAGGCAATTTTCACAGGCGATATCAATTTTAGTATCGATATCGATTTTTAATTCATTGGAAAGACATCAATACCTTCTTTAGTATTCCACTATTGCAGTGCGAAAATTACAGGAGATTTTGCATGTCGGAGACGAAGAAAAAAGTGGAACTGCGCTCGGCGCAGTGGTTCGGTACGCAGGACAAGAACGGTTTCATGTACCGTAGCTGGATGAAGAATCAGGGCATTCCAGACCACGAATTCCAGGGCAAGCCGATTATCGGCATCTGCAACACCTGGTCAGAACTCACGCCGTGCAACGCCCATTTCCGCAAGCTGGCCGAACACGTCAAGCGCGGCATTCTCGAGGCGGGCGGCTTCCCGGTGGAGTTCCCGGTGTTCTCGAACGGCGAATCCAATCTGCGCCCAACCGCCATGCTGACCCGCAACCTGGCGTCGATGGACGTGGAAGAGTCCATACGCGGCAACCCCATGGATGCCGTGGTGCTGCTGGTCGGCTGCGACAAGACTACCCCCGCGCTGCTGATGGGCGCCGCGTCCGTGGACGTGCCCACCATCGTCGTCTCCGGCGGCCCCATGCTGAACGGTAAGCTGGACGGCAAGAGCATCGGTTCCGGCACCGCCGTGTGGCAGCTGCACGAGCAGGTCAAGGCCGGCGAAATCTCCATGCACAAATTCCTGGCCGCCGAAGCGGGCCACTCGCGTTCCGCCGGCACCTGCAACACCATGGGCACCGCATCGACGATGGCCTGCATGGCCGAAGCGCTGGGCACCACCTTGCCGCACAACGCCGCCATCCCTGCGGTGGACGCGCGCCGCTACGTGCTGGCCCATATGTCCGGCATGCGCATTGTGGATATGGTGTGGGAAGACCTGCGCCTGTCCAAGATCCTGACCAAGGAAGCGTTCGAGAACGCCATCCGCGTGAACGCCGCCATCGGCGGTTCCACCAACGCCGTGATCCACTTGAAAGCCATCGCCGGCCGCATCGGCGTGGATCTGGAGCTGGAAGACTGGACCCGCATCGGCCGTGGCCAGCCCACCGTGGTGGACCTGCTGCCGTCGGGCCGCTTCCTGATGGAAGAGTTCTACTACGCAGGCGGCCTGCCGGGCGTGATCCGCCGCATGGGCGAAGGCGGCATGCTGCCGCACAAGGACGCGCTGACCGCCAACGGCAAGACGCTGTGGGAAAACAATAACGACGCGCCGATCTACGACGATGAAGTCATCCGTCCGCTGGACAAGCCGCTGCTGAAAGACGGCGGCATCTGCATCCTGCGCGGCAACCTTGCGCCGCGCGGCGCGGTGCTCAAGCCGTCCGCCGCCACGCCGGCGCTGATGCAGCATCGCGGCAAGGCCGTGGTGTTCGAGAACTTCGAGCACTACAAAGAACGCATCATGGACCCGGACCTGGACGTGGACGCGAACGATATCCTGGTGATGAAGAATTGCGGCCCGAAAGGCTACCCCGGCATGGCGGAAGTGGGCAATATGGGCCTGCCGCCCAAGCTGCTGGCGGCCGGCGTGAAAGACATGGTGCGCATCTCGGACGCCCGCATGAGCGGCACCGCCTACGGCACCGTGGTGCTGCACGTGGCGCCGGAAGCGATGGCCGGCGGCCCGCTGGGCATCGTGCGCGACGGCGACTACATCACGCTGGACTGCGCGGGCGGCCAGTTGAACCTGGAAATCTCGGACGAGGAAATGGCGCAGCGCCAGGCCGCGCGCGCCGAGCAGAAAGTGGAAGGCGCCAAGTCCGGCTACCAGCAGCTCTACATCAACCACGTGCTGCAAGCCGACGAAGGCTGCGACTTCGACTTCCTGGTCGGCAGCCGCGGTTCGGCCGTACCCAAACACTCGCATTAATACGGAGACACCCATGCTGCTCGTACAATTTAAAAAAGAAAACGGTGAACGCCGCGTAGGCCTGTTGGAGCAGGGCGCCATCCGCGAACTGGAAAGCTTCGCCACCACCTACGCCCTGGCGCAAGCCGCCATCCGCCAGAAGAAAAGCCTGGCCGAACTGGCCCAGGCAGACGCCGGCGCGCAAACCCACAACTACGCCGACGTGGCCGCAAGCGGCCGCCTGCTCACGCCGCTGGACCACGAAGACGCGGCCCACGCCTATGTCACCGGCACCGGCCTGACCCACCTGGGCAGCGCCGACACGCGCGACTCCATGCACAAGAAGATCGGCGGCGACGTCGAGGCCCTGAGCGACTCCATGAAAATGTTCCGCCTCGGCGTGGAAGGCGGCAAACCCGCCCCCGGCGCCAAAGGCGTGCAGCCGGAATGGTTCTACAAAGGCGACGGCTCCATCGTGGCCGCCAGCGGCCAGCCCCTGGTCATGCCGGACTTCGCGCTGGACGGCGGCGAAGAGCCGGAAATCGCGGGCCTCTACATCATCGGCGACGACGGCCAGCCCTACCGCCTGGGCTACGCCATCGGCAACGAATTCTCGGACCACGTGACCGAGCGCCAGAACTACCTCTACCTGGCCCACTCCAAGCTGCGCGTGTGCGGCCTGGGTCCGGCGCTGCTGGTGGGCGAACTGCCGCAAAGCGTCACCGGCACCTCGCGCATCCTGGACAAGGAAGGCAAGGTGCGCTGGGAGAAGGCCTTCTTCAGCGGCGAGGAAAACATGTCCCACACCATCGCCAACCTGGAGTACCACCACTTCAAATACGGCCTGTTCAAGCGCGCCGGCGACGTGCACATCCACTTCTTCGGCACCGCCACGTTGAGCGTAGCGGACAACATCACCGTGCAGCCCGGCGAAAGCTTCGAAATCGAAGCGCCGGCCTTCGGCCCCGCGCTGCGCAACCGTCTTGAAGTAGTTGAAACCAGCCACACGAAAGTGACCGCGCTATGAAACTCACCGGCGAATCGCTGATAGGCGGCGTTGCCGTCAAAGGCAACGGCGACGCATTCCACGGCTACGACGCCGCGCTGGGCACGGCCATCGAACCCGCCTTCCACACCGTGGACGCGGACCAGATCGGCCAGGCCTGCAGCCTGGCCGGCGCCGCCTTCGACACCTTCCGCGCCACCAGCGACGCCGAGCGCGCCACCTTCCTCGAAGCGATAGGCGCGCAGATCATGGCCCTGGGCGACGCGCTGATCGAACGCGCCATGGCCGAAACCGGCCTGGCCCGCGCCCGCCTCGAAGGCGAGCGCGCACGCACCGTCAACCAGCTCAAGCTGTTCGCGGCCACGCTGCGCGAAGGCTCCTGGCGCGACGCCCGCATCGACACCGCGCTGCCCGAGCGCACCCCGCCGCGTCCCGACCTGCGCATGCGCCTGATCCCGGTCGGTCCGGTGGCCGTTTTCGCCGCCAGCAATTTCCCGCTCGCGTTCTCGGTAGCCGGCGGCGACACCGCCTCTGCACTGGCCGCAGGCTGCCCGGTGCTGCTGAAAGCCCACTTCGCGCATCCCGGCACCTCCGAACTGGTAGCCCGTGCCGTCGTCAAGGCGGTGGAAGAGTGCGGCCTGCCGGCCGGCGTGTTCTCGCTGCTGACCGGCACCGGCAACGCGCTTGGCCAGACGCTGGTGGCGCATCCCGCCATCCAGGCGGTCGGCTTCACCGGCTCGCGCTTCGGCGGCATGGCGCTGATGGCGGTGGCCGCCCAGCGTCCGCAGCCCATCCCCGTGTACGCCGAGATGAGCAGCATCAACCCCGTGTACCTGCTGCCGCAGGCGCTGGCCGCGCGCGCCGAAGGCATTGCCCAGGACTTCGCCGCCTCGCTGGTGATGGGCGTGGGCCAGTTCTGCACCAATCCCGGACTGGTGTTCGGCATAGACGGCCCGAACCTGGACCGCTTCGCCCAAGCCGCCACGGCGGCCCTGCAGCCAACCGCAGCGGCCCCCATGCTCACCGCCGGCATCGCAGGCAACTACCAGCGCGGCGTGGACAAACTGGCCAGCCAGGGCGGCGTTGCCACGCTGGCCAAGGGCGAACAGCTGGCAGGCAAGGGCGCGCCCGCCTTCTTCAAAGCCAGCGCCGCATCCTTTCTCGGCGACCACGCGCTGCACGACGAAGTATTCGGCCCCGCCTCGCTGCTGGTGGCCTGCAAGGACGTCGCCGAAATGCGCGCCATCACCGAAAAGCTCGAAGGCCAACTGACGGCCACGCTGCAGCTCGACGAAGGCGACTACGCCGACGCGCAAGCGCTGCTGCCGGTACTGGAACGCAAAGTCGGCCGCATCCTGGCCAATGGCTGGCCCACCGGCGTGGAAGTGGCGACCGCCATGGTCCATGGCGGCCCGTTCCCGGCCACGGCCGACGGGCGCAGCACCTCGGTCGGCACGGCCGCCATCAACCGCTTCCTGCGTCCCGTGTGCTACCAGAACCTCGCGCAAGCGCTGCTGCCTGTGGAGCTACGCGAAGGCAACCCCCTGGACATCTGGCGCCGACGCGACGGCGTGCTGGGCAAAGCCTGAGCACGTAGGGCGGGTTAGGCCAAAGGCCGTAACCCGCCGCCAGCAGCATAAAAATCATAAAAAAAAGCAGGAGACAAAATGACAGACCTTGCCAAATTCGGCAGCCTGCGCGGCAAGCGCGTATTCATCACAGGCGGCGGCAGCGGCATCGGCGAAGCGCTGGTGACGGCCTTCGCAGAGCAGGGCGCGCTGGTCGGCTTCGTCGACATCGCAAAGAACGCCAGCGAAGCGCTGGTCGAACGCATCGCCGCAGCGGGCCATCCGGTCCCCGAGTTCCGCCACTGCGACATCACCGACATCCCCGCGCTGCAAGCCACGGTGGCCGAACTGGCCGCCAAGCTGGGCGACTTCGACGTGTTGGTCAACAACGCCGCCAACGACCAGCGGCACGACGCCGAAAACGTCACGCTGGACTACTGGAACGAGCGCATCGCCATCAACCAGCGGCCCATGTTCTTCACCGCGCAGGCTGTACTGGCGGGCATGAAGCGCAAAGGCGGCGGCTCCATCATCAACGTCAGCTCCATCTCCTGGCACGCCAAGGGCGCCGGCTACCCGGTGTACGCCACCACCAAGGCCGCCGTGATAGGGCTGACGCGCAGCCTCGCGCGCGACCTCGGCCCGCATGGCATCCGCGTCAACACCGTCACCCCCGGCTGGGTCATGACCCAGCGCCAGATCGACCTGTGGGTGGACGGCGAAGCCGAAGCCGAAATCAAGCGCATGCAATGCCTGCCCGGCAAGCTCATGCCCGGCCACATCGCCTCCATGATCCTGTTCCTGGCCGCCGACGACAGCGCCATGTGCACCGCCCAGGAATTCATCGTCGACGCCGGCTGGGTATAACCCCCCTGGAGGGGAATGTGTGAACTTACAAGGAGGGCGCTTGTCTGGCGACGGGCGTGGCTAAGAATGATGATTTCGCATTTGAATCTTGGTGTGGCGCTGGCAGTTGCCGTTGCCGCCGTTGCGCCGGCGGCCCAGGCGGGCTTGAGCAGTCCGGATGGGCGCCTTGTTGTCAGCGTGCGCGTGGCGCAGGGCGGGGTGACGTATGCTGTTGCGCGCGACGGCAAGCCGGTACTGCTGCCGTCCGCGCTGGGCCTGAGCCTGGAGGGCGCGGATTTCACGCAGGGCCTGGTGCTGGCGGGTTTGACCGCCGCCAAGCCGGTGTCCGATAAGTATCAGATGGCGGTGGGGAAGCGCCGCAGCATCAGCTACGCGGCGAACGAGCAGGTCTACACGCTGCGCAACGCGCAGAAGCAGACCATGGAGGTGGCTTTCCGCGTTTCCAACGACGGCGTGGCCTTCCGCTACCTCGTCGCCGAGCCGTCGCTGCCGCTGAAGAAATTCACCGGCGAGAGCACGAGCTTTGCTTTCGCGAAGTCCGCCCAGGCCTGGCTGCAGCCTATGTCCGTCGCGCAGACGGGCTGGAAGAATACCAACCCGTCCTATGAAGAGCATTATCAGATGGCCATCCCGGTCGGTACGCCGTCGCGGATGAAGGCGGGCTGGGTCTTCCCGGCGCTGTTCAAGACCGGCGATACCTGGGTGGCGTTGACCGAGGCGAATATGGATGGCAGCTTCCACGCGTCCCGCCTGCAGGCCGACTCGTCCAACGGCGTGTACCGCATCGGCGGCCCGGCCGAGCCGGAGGTGTTCACCGGCGGCGCGCTGCTGGCGGAATCGACGGGGACGCTGGCCACGCCTTGGCGTGTGCTGGCGATAGGCTCGCTGCCCACGCTGGTCAATTCCACGCTGGGCACCGACCTGGCCGCACCCGCCGCGCACCGCGCCGCCTCGGCGCCTGCGCTGCCGCAGCCCGGCCACGCGTCCTGGAGCTGGGCGCTGCTGAAGGATGACCACACCGTCTACGACGTGCAGAAGAAATTCATCGATTACGCGGCGGACATGAAGTGGGACTACACGCTGATCGATGCGGACTGGGACCGCAAGATAGGCTACGAGAAGGTGCAGGAGCTGGCCGCCTATGCGGCTGCGAAGAACGTGGGCGTGCTGGTCTGGTACAACTCGTCCGGCGCGTGGAACCAGACCGAATATTCGCCCAAGGGCAAGCTGCTGACGCGCGAGGCGCGCCGCGCCGAGTTTGAGCGCTTGCAGGCCATGGGCGTGAAGGGCGTGAAGGTGGACTTCTTCGCCGGCGACGGCAAGTCCATGATCGCCTACTACATCGATATCCTGAAGGACGCGGCGGACTACGGCCTGCTGGTGAACTTCCACGGCGCGACGCTGCCGCGCGGCTGGTCGCGCACCTATCCCAACCTGATGACGGCGGAGGCCATCAAGGGCTTGGAGTTCACCACCTTTACGCAGGGCGACCAGGACGCGGTGGTGCGCCACATGTCCATGCTGCCGTTCACGCGCAATCTGTTCGATCCGATGGACTTTACGCCCATGGTGTTTGCGGACATCCCCAACATCAAGCGCGCCACGCGCAACGGCTTTGAGCTGGCGGAGTCGGTGCTCCTGCTGTCGGGCATACAGCACTTTGCCGAAGTCCCGGAGGGCATGGCGACGGTGCCGCCTTATGTGAAGGCCTTCCTGCAGGATCTGCCGCGCAGCTGGGACGACAGCCGCTTTGTGGCCGGCTTCCCCGGCAAGTTCGCCGTCATCGCGCGCAAGGCGGGCAATGCCTGGTACGTTGCCGGCATCAATTCGGAAGATACGGACAAGACGCTGGACCTGGACCTGTCCTTCCTCGGCAAGCGCACAGGCATGCTGCTGACGGACGGTGCGGGCCAGCGCGAATTTACCCAGTCTGCCTTCGCGGCGGGCAAGGCAAGCAAGATCACGATCAAGCCGCACGGCGGCTTCGTCGCAGTATTCAAATAAAAACCAAGGAGACGAGATGAACCTGATTAAAAAAACCATACTGGCCATGAGCCTGGCGAGCGGCGCGGCCTTCGCTGCAGGCGAAGTGACCATCACCATTGACGCAGCCAAGCCTGGTCCGGTCATCAACAAGAACGTGTACGGCCAGTTTGCCGAGCACCTGGGCACCGGCATCTACGAGGGCATGTGGGTCGGCCCGAATTCGAAGCAGCCGAACACCAAGGGCTGGCGCAACGACGTGCTGGGTGCGCTGAAGGAGCTGCATGTGCCGCTGGTGCGCTGGCCGGGCGGCTGCTTCGCGGACGAGTACCACTGGCGCGAAGGCATCGGCCCGCGCGCCAAGCGTCCGGTCAAGGTCAACACCATGTGGGGCGGCGTTGAGGAAAACAACGCGGTCGGCACGCACGAGTTCTTCGACCTGGTGGAGCTGCTGGGCGCGGACGCTTATGTGAACGGCAACCTGGGCACCGGCAGCAACCAGGAGATGGCGGAATGGCTGGAGTACATGACGTCGCCGTCCAAGTCCACGCTGGCGGAAATGCGCCGCAAGAACGGCCGCGACAAGCCCTTCAAGGTGGCGTACTTCGCGGTGGGCAATGAGGCCTGGGGCTGCGGCGGCCAGATGACGCCGGAGCACTACACGAACCTCTACAAGAACGCCGCTGAATTCCTGAAGGCGCCCAAGGAGAATATGCCGAAGTTCATCGCGAGCGGCGGCAATGACAACGACACGAAGTGGACCGAGACCCTGTCGGCCAACGTGAAGCACAAGATGGATGCGATCAGCTTCCACTACTACACCATCCCGACCGGCAAGTGGGACGTGAAGGGCGCGGCCACCGGCTTTGCCGAGGACCAGTGGATCTCCACCATGAAGAACACGCTGCGCATGGATGAGCTGATCCAGAAGAACGTGAAGATCCTGGACAAGAACGACCCGTCCAAGAAAGTGGGCTTCTATGTTGACGAATGGGGCACCTGGTACGACGTGGAGAAGGGCACCAACAGCGGCTTCCTGTATCAGCAGAACTCCCTGCGCGATGCGGTGGTGGCGGCGCTGAACTTCAACATCTTCCACAACTACGCGGACCGCGTGAAGATGACGAATATTGCGCAGATGGTGAACGTGCTGCAGGCCATGATCCTGACCGACAAGGACAAGATGCTGCTGACGCCGACCTATCACGCTTACCGCATGTATGTGCCGTTCCAGGACGCGGCTTCGCTGCCGGTGACCGTGGCCAACAACGGCCAGTACAGCGTTGGCAGCGTCAGCGTGCCGCAGGTGAGCGCATCGGCCGCGCGCGGCAAGGACGGCAAGGTCTACCTGGCGCTGGTGAACACCAATCCCAAGGAACAGGCCGAGTTGGAAATCAATGTCGCCGGCGCCAAGGCAGGCGTGGCGCGCGGGCAGCTGCTGACCGCCGAGGCGATGGATGCGCACAACACCTTTGCCCAGCCGCAGGCGGTGAAGCCGGTGCCGTTCGAAGCCAAGGCCAGCGGCGGCAAGCTGCAGGTCAAGCTGCCGGCCAAGGCGGTGGTTGTCGTCGCCGTCGAGTAAGCTGTGAACCGCGCGCCGTGAGTGCAACCTGATGGGAATGACGATGAAGTATGGAGCATGGGCAGTATCGGCAATAGTGGCGGCGGGACTGGCGTGCTCCGCGCAGGCGGCGCAGGTGGGCGTGCACGACCCGGTGATGGCGAAGGAGGGTAATACCTACTACGTCTTCAGCACCGGGCCGGGCATCACCTTCTACAGTTCCACCAATATGAAGGACTGGAAGCCGGAAGGCCGCGTCTTCCCTGGACAGCCTGCGTGGGCAAAGCAGGCTGCGCCCAGCTTCGACGGCCATATCTGGGCGCCGGACGTGCAGCACTACAAGGGCAAGTACTACCTGTACTACTCGGTGTCCGGCTTCGGCAAGATCACCTCGGGCATAGGCGTCACCGTCAACAAGACGCTGGACCCGCGCTCGCCGGACTATAAATGGGAAGACCAGGGCATGGTGCTGCAATCGGTGCCCGGCCGCGACCTCTGGAACGCCATCGACCCCAACGTGATTGAAGACGGCAAGGGCGCGGGCTGGATGTCCTTCGGTTCCTTCTGGGGCGGCTTGAAGCTGGTGAAGCTGAACGACGACCGCACCAGGCTCGCCGAGCCGCAGGAGTGGCGCACCATCGCGCGCCGCGAACGTCCCGCCTTCACGGCAGACGAATCCGGCGGCCCGGCGGAAATCGAGGCGCCGTTCATCTTCCGGAAGGACGGCTACTACTACCTGTTCGCCTCCTGGGGCCTGTGCTGCCAGAAGGAGAAGAGCACCTACCACGTGGTGGTGGGCCGCGCGCGCGAAGTGACCGGCCCTTATCTGGACAAGAGCGGCAAGGACATGGCCGCCGGCGGCGGCTCGCTCGTCATCGCGGGCGACAAGGATTGGCAAGGCGTAGGCCACAACAGCGCCTACAGCATGGACGGCAAGGACTATTTCGTCACCCACGCCTACGAGACCGCCGACAAATACCGCCAGAAGCTCAAGATCCTTGAAATGAAGTGGGACCAGGGCGGCTGGCCGGTACTGGACCAGCAAGACCTCAACCGCTACCAAAGCAATCTGCAGTGACCGGCCTCACGACATGAAACTGATCCCCATCGCCTTTGCATTGCAACTGGCGCTCGCGGCCCAGGCGGGCTACGCGGCCGAGCTGTTTCCGCTATCCGACGTGCGCCTGTCGCCCAGCCCTTTCCTGGATGCCCAGAACACGGACCTGAAATACATCCTCGAACTGGAGCCGGACAAGCTGCTCGCTCCCTTCCTGCGCGAAGCGGGCCTGCCGAAGAAGGACGGCAGCTACGGCAACTGGGAGTCCAGCGGACTTGACGGTCATCTCGGCGGTCACTACCTGTCCGCGCTGGCCCTGATGTACGCCTCCACCGGCGACCCCGAAGTGCTCAAGCGCCTGAACTACTTCGTGGCGGAACTGAAGCGCTGCCAGGAAGCCAACGCCAACGGCTATATTGGCGGCATCCCCGGCGGCAAGGACGTATGGAACGCCATCGCGCAAGGCAAGCTGCAAGCGGATAACTTCTCCGTCAATGGCAAATGGGTCCCCTGGTATAACCTGCACAAAGTCTACGCCGGCCTGTACGACGCCTGGCGCCTGGGCGGCAATGCGGACGCCAAGGCCATGCTGGTCTCCTTGTCCGACTGGGCGCTGGAACTGAGCACCCACCTCACGCCCGAGCAGATGCAGCAGATGCTGCGCAGCGAGCATGGCGGCATGAACGAAGTCTTTGCCCAGGTGGCGGAGATGACCGGCGATAAAAAATACCTGGCCCTGGCCATCAAGTTCTCGCACCAGGCCATACTGAAGCCGCTGGAAGAAGGGCGCGACCAGCTCACAGGCCTGCACGCCAACACGCAGATTCCGAAAGTGATCGGCTTCAAGCGCATCGGCGACATGACGGGCGACCCGAAGTGGCAGCAGGCCGCCCAGTTCTTCTGGCAGACCGTGCGCGACCACCGCACCGTGGCTATAGGCGGCAACAGCGTCAAGGAGCACTTCCACGACGACAAGGACTACAGCTCCATGGTGCAGGAGACCGAAGGTCCGGAAACCTGCAACACCTACAATATGCTCAAGCTTACCGAGCTGCTGTTCCAGGGCGACCAGAAAGGCAGCTACGGCGACTACTACGAGCGCGCGCTGTACAACCACATCCTGTCCTCGCAGCGGCCGGACACCGGCGGCTTCGTCTACTTCACGCCCATGCGGCCCAACCACTACCGCGTGTATTCGCAGGTGGACAAGGGCATGTGGTGCTGCGTGGGCTCCGGAATAGAGAGCCACGCCAAGTACGGCGAATTCATTTACGCGCATGAAGGCGACGCGCTGTTCGTAAACCTGTTCATCCCCTCCACGCTGAACTGGAAGGCCAAGGGCATCCAGCTGCGCCAGGAGACCCGCTTCCCGGACGAAGACCGCACCAGCATCACGCTGGAATCCGGCGGCCGCTTCACCATGAAAGTGCGCTACCCGGAATGGGTTGCCCCCGGCACGCTGGCAATCCGCGTCAACGGCAAGGCCGTGAAGGTGGATGCCAAGCCTGGCTCCTACGCCGCTATCGCGCGCGAGTGGAAGGCCGGCGACAAGGTCGAGATCCAGTTGCCGATGAAGACCCGCCTGGAGCAGATGCCGGACAAGTCCAACTACTACGCGGTGCTGCACGGCCCCATCGTGCTGGCCGCGAAGACGCAGCCTTTCGCCAGCGAGAAGCTGAACTACTTCGCCGACGACTCGCGCATGGGCCACATCGCGCAGGGGCCGGTGTGTCCGCTGGAGGCGGCGCCGCTGTTCGTCAGCGACAGCAAGGCCTTCCTCGACAAGTTCAAGCCGGTGCCGGGCCAGCCGCTCACCTTCCGCGCGTCGGGTCTGGTGCAGGGACCGGGCGCGGAGAGCATCCGCTTTATTCCCTTCTTCCGCCTGCACGACTCGCGCTACATGATGTACTGGCAGCAGACCACGCCCGCCAACCTGGCGGTGATGCGCGCCGCGAACGCGCGCGCCGAGTCCGAGCGCCTGGCGCTGGACGCCATCACCGTGGACCAGGTGGCGCCGGGCGAGCAGCAGCCCGAGTCCGACCACTTCTTCAAAGGCGAGGGGGCGGATGCGGGTATCAACAAGGGCCGCCACTGGCGCCACGCGAAAGCCTGGTTCAGCTACGAGCTGAATGACAAGGAAGGTGCGGCCAAAACACTGCGCCTGTCCTTCTCCCGGGCCGACGCGGGCCGCAAGTTCGACATCGTGGTCAACGGCGAGCTGCTGGAAACGGTGATACTGGGCCGCGACGCCGCCGACGAAATCTACACCCGCGACTTCGCCATCCCCGCCGGCCATCCCGGCCAGCCGCGCAAGCTGACCGTCAAATTCGTCGCGCACCCCGGTTCCATGGCGGGCGGCCTGTACGGCCTGCGCCTGCTGCGTTGATTCCCGGAGCCGGCTCAACTGTAGAAAGTTCAAAAAAAATAAAAAATAAAGTAGCTGCGTGCCTGATGGGGTAATGATTAAATTGCCTACATTGACTTTTGGTTAATTCAATTTTCAATGGGGGACGCAATGAAAATGTTCCTGTTAGCACTAGCGCTCGCCAGTGCCATCCTGCCGCACAGCGCGCAGGCCGAGGAAATGCAGGTGGTTGAGATCGTTGGCCAGCGCCCGATTTTCGATCCTGGAATGCTGGATTATCTCGACCTTATCCGTAATCGGGAGCGCTACGATTGGGTGGAGCGCTCGACGGGAGGCGGTGCCAGGGTCGTCGCCGCACCGCCGTCCGATAGCAACTCAAATCATGGCGAGATTGGCTGCAATAAATCAAAAACAGGAGCGCCGAACGGCGCCTCTCCTGTAATTGGCAACCCCGTGGTGGTCGCCACGGGCGAAAAACTGCTGTTCGAGCGGGACTTCCAGGCGATGGGTGACTACGGCCTCGGCCTTGCCCGCACTTACCGGAGCCAGAACGCCTCCGGAACCCTGTTCGGGCCTTACTGGCTGTCCAGCATCGATTACCCCCGCTTGAATATCGTCACAGCGAATTGCTACCGCCTGCAAGTCGGTGGCTGCATTCCGCGCACGGTCATCGTGACCGATCCCGACGGCGTCAAGCAAAGTTACGGCCTCCAGCTATTCCACGATGAGCGTTTCCGCCTTTATGACTACACCGTGCGCAAATCGCAGTCGGCCGGAACGCTGACCCACAGGGCCAACGGCGAATGGCTGCTCACGCGGGATAAGACGCTCTACGCCTACAGCAACGACGGATACCTGCAGCGCATCGTGGACAGCTTTGGCGCGGTGCTGTCATTCGGCTACCAGGGCAACCGCTTGATCACGGTCACCAGCGCCGCCGGCAAGACCTTAGCGCTGGGCTATGGCGGAAACGGACTGGTGGCTACGGTGCGCGATCCGGCCGGCTCCATCTGGACATACGATTACGACGGCAACAACATGCTGGCGAAGGTGACCGCGCCCGGCGCCGCTGGCCAGCAGGATATCCGTGAATATACCTACGGCGGCCCGGACAACCCCGCAAGCACTGACCCCACGCTGGTGACCGGCATAGTGATTAATGGCGTGCCCTTCAGCAATTACACCTATCACCCGGACCGGCGCGCAAAAGACAGCGGCCCGGCCAGCGGGGAAGAAAAGGAAACGTTCAACTACGGCGCCAACCTGACGAATGTGACGGATTTGCGCGGCCAGTCCACCGACTACACATTCATCAATGTTTTGGGCGAGATGAAGATCGACACCATCTCCCGCGCACCCAGCGCCACCTGCTCGTCCGCCAGCGCGAAAACCGTGTACGACGCCAACGGTTATATCGACTACCAGCTGGACTGGGAAGGCAGCAAAACCGACTACACCTTCGACGAGTTCGGACGTTTGACGGACGTCACGACCGCAGCCGGCACCAGTGATGCCCTGGCAACGATATACACATGGGAAGGCGACGATATCAAGACAACGGAATGGCGCGGCACCAATGGGATAGCCTACCTGCGCGTCACCTACACATACGAAGGATCGCAGCTGAAGTCGGAAGTCTGGGACGACCTGAAGACCGGCAACCGGCGCGAGATTATCTATACATACACCAGGCACCCGAGCAACATCCTGGCCGCGCGCACGGCGTCGCGCTGGCTGCCGGAAGGGTATGTGACCGACACGCTGGAGTTCAATACCAGCGGCAACCTGGTGCGGCACGTGAATCCCTTGGGCTACGCCGAGAGCTGGGCCAACCACAACAGCATGGGCCAGCCGGGCCGCCACACCACGTTCAAGAACCGGGTCGAAGAATTCGGCTACCACGTGAACGGCAACCTCACCCAGCACGCGCTGCTGCTGGCGGGCGGCAAGCGGTTCACCAAATTCAGCTACAACCATGACCGCCAGGTGATGGATGTCAGCCATGCCAGCGGCCGCATTGACCGCTACCGCTACAACGTCAGCGGCCGCCTGGACCGGACTGGCGACGCGGCCGGGAACTATGCCACGACGGTGTTCGATGCGCCCAGCAACACCATGACCTGGAGCGCCGAGCGCCATGTTCCTGCGGCCGGCAACGTGCCGCTGGCGAAATCCGAGGGACGGTTCAGCAAGGTCACCGTGTTCGACTCACTGGGCCGGCCCTACACGGTACTGGGCAATCACGGACAAAGAACCGATTTCCGCTACGACCTCAACGGCAACCTGGCCACCCAGACGGACGCGTTGGGCCGCTCCACCACCTTCGAGTACGACGCCCAGGACCGGCCCGTCAGGCGCGTCGCGCCGGACGGCGGCGTGAGCCGCTGGGAGTACGACAACGAGGGCCGCCTGCATTACTTCTACGACCCGCGCGGTATCCGAACGGACTACACCTACACCGGCTTTGGCGATGTGGCGACAGTGAACAGTCCCGATGGCGGTAATGTGAGCTACGGCTACGATGCCGCCGGCCGGCTGAAAAGCGAAACCCGCGCCGGCGAAGCCATAGTCTATACGCTAGACGCATTGGAGCGCTTGCGGACGCGCAGCCGCGGCGGCGTCACCGAAACGTATGCATACGACCCCATGGGCAAGCTGGAAAGGTTCACCGACGCGACCGGCAGTACCGACTTCGGCTACAACGACGCGGAAGAGCTGGTGGGCAAAGTCAGCAACGTCTATGGCGGGATTCATACGACCGCCTGGGCGTATGACGTGGCCGGACGCCTGATAGGCATGGGCTACGACGGCAGCCAGTTATCGCTGGGCTTCGACTACAACACGGTCGGCCAACTGACCCGCATCCGCACCAGCAAGGGCGGCACCTGGGGTGTGCTTGCCAGCCAGTTCCTGTACCAGCCCGCCACCGGCAGGCGCTACGGCTGGCGCTTCAACAACAGCATTCCACGGCTGGATACTTTGGATACGGACGGGCGTATCGAGAAAATCTACAGCATCAACGCGGTGAACCAGACCTACGGCTACGACGCTACCGACACGCTGAACCGGATCACGGATGCCGCCTATCCGACGTTGAGCGAGAACATGGGGTATGACGCCAATGACCGGCTGGGCTATTCTGGCCCGGCGGCCAATGTGCAGGCCTACGTCTGGGACCAAAGCGGCAACCGTGGCGTGCACCGCAACTTCGGCATCGAATATCACAGCGTGATCTCCCCGACCAGCAACCGCCTGGACTTATTGCACACGCTGGACAATCGGCAGTGGCGCAGCTTCGAATACGACGCGCTAGGCAACCTGTTCAGGGAAACGGCCAACAGCGGAACCCGCACCTACAGCTATGATGCGTTCTTCCGCATGAACGGAGCCCAGGTCGGAGCGAACCAGGCGGCATACTACAACAATGCGCTCAACCAGCGCGCAGTAAAAGTGGCGAACGGCAGCGTCACACATTATCAGTATGGCCCGGATGGCGAGCTCGTGGCCGAGTACATAGGCAGCAGCCGCACCTACTACATCTGGCTGGGCGGCGAACTGCTGGCCATCGAGCGCGACGGCACGATCTACGCGAGCCACAACGACAGGACCGGCCGCCCGGTGGTGCTGCTCGACGCCACGACGAAAAAGGTTTGGCGCGCCGCCAACACGGCGTTCGACCGCAAAGTGGAAACCAGCACCATTGGGGACATGAACATCGGTTACCCGGGGCAGTACTACGACAAGGAGACGGGCCTATGGTACAACTGGCACCGCTATTATGATGCCTCGCTCGGGCGTTACATCCAAAGTGACCCCGTCGGACTGCTAGAAGGGAGTAGCCTCTATTCTTATGTGGATGGTAATCCACTTAGCTATACCGATCGTCTAGGTTTGTGCCCTGCGTGTGTGCCTTTCCTAGCGCTGTTAGATGTAGGATTAACGCTGAATGCACTGGCGACCGGGGATGGGCCGGGAGCGTCGCCAGCTAGTTCGCCAATTCGAAACGCTGTGGCACTGGGACGGCAGGGCGAAGCATCTGTATGCAGTGCCTTCGACATTGGAGTGAGAAGAACAATCAAGGTGAATGGACGTAGGCGAATACCTGATGGCATATCAGAGGATGCCGTTAATGAAGTTAAAAATGTCGCGAAATTGAGTTTTTCTAGACAGTTGCGAGACTATTCTGACTTCGCTAAAGATAATGCGCTCAAGTTTAATCTCTATACCCGGCAAGGCACGAACTTATCTGCTCCTTTACAGAATGCCGTAGACATCGGCCTAATTAACCGTTTATTGATTCCGTAATGAAAAACAGTAAAGAAAAGGCCCCTATCCGCGACCGTATGACGGATGATGAGCTTGAAAACGTAAGAGCTAGCGATTTGTCTCGACTTAAGCTGGATGATGACGAAAAATCCCGATTGCGTGAGATAAACCGAAGGCTCGATGACGAACGATTGTTACGTTCAGCAAGGCTGGCAGTTGAGGCGGCGCCGTTGATCGCAGAGCTTAAAGAGGCCGGAATGAATGTCCGCTCTGTTTGGGATCTGGTGAACACAGCAGAGAGCTATGCGAACGCTGTTCCAGTGCTGCTAAAACATCTCCAGATGCCGTATTCGGATCGCACGCGGGAAGGTATTGCCCGCGCCCTCGCTGTGCGGGATCCTCAAGTCAGGAATGCATGGCCGCTATTGGTTGAAGAGTATCGTAAGGCGAAATCCGGACTCGGATTTAAAGCGCCCGGTGACGACAAGATGTACGAACTGGGCGCCAAGGATGGCCTTGCCTGCACGCTGTCAGCCGCCTTTTCGAAAGACCGCCTGCCTGAATATATCGAACTGCTGCGAGACCGAAGCAATGGGCCAAGTCGCCTGTTGCTTTTGTCTGCACTGCGGCGATCTAAAGATCCGGTCGTTCTGCGCCTGCTAGAGGATCTCGCCAGCGATCCCGATTTGACGGAAGAGTTGTTGTCGTGGGGGCGGTTTAGGACGCATTAAGGTGAGTGGAAGGCGACAGCAGAGTTGGCGAATCTGGTCGGCATGCCATGTTGCCGCCAAGGTGCAGCTGCCGCGTGCCTGCGCGTGCACTCGCTGGCAACTGCGCGCCATGGCCGGGCGCATGTGGCGCACACTGACCTGCTGCACGGCGCCTACCGCGCCCGGAGGGGGAAATGATGAGAACATTGGACGACAACGCCATGCGGCTGGTGCTGCAAATTCTGGCGCGCGGGCAGGAAATGAGCCTGGCCACGCTGCGCCCGGACGGCTATCCGCAGGCCACCACGCTGAACTACGCCAGCAGGGGATTGACGCTTTACGCTGCCATCGGCCTGGGCAGCCAGAAAGCGCACAATATTCAGGAGCACAAGCAGGTGTCGCTTACCATTTCACCCCCGGCTCAGCCGGGAAGCGAAATACAGGCCTTGTCGATCGGCGGGCTGGCCAGCTTCGTAAAAGGAGAGGAGCATACCGTCGATGTGTCGGCACGCCTGCTGCAGCGCTATCCGCAGTTCCGCCATGTGCTGTCCGGCACGCAGGGCCATCCATGGGGCGGCATCGTGTTTCTGCGCATCGATCCGCAGGTGGTGTCACTGCTCGACTACACCAAGGGTTTCGGCCATACCGAATTGTTCAAGGTGCAGGACATCGCCGTGCCTGCTTAGCCGGGCAGGCTGCAACGCGGCAGGTTGACGGTGAACACGCAGCCGGTGCCCGGCACGTCGCGCACCGACAGCGTGCCGCCGCTGGCGATGACGGCGTTTTGCGCTATCGTCAGGCCCAGCCCCAGGCCGCTGCGGTCTTTGCCATGCTGCGAGAACGGCTGGAACATGGAGGCGGCGGCGCCGGCGGGCAGGCCGCCGCAGTGGTCGTGCACTTCGATCAGGATGCGCTCCCCCGCAGCCATGGCAAGCAGCGTCACCTGGGAATGGGGCGGCGAAAATTTGAAGGCGTTCTGCAATAAATTCGCCACCGCCGCGAGCAGCAGTGCGCGGTTGCCGGCAATGGCCAGGCCGGCCTGCACCGGCGATGCCACCAGGGTGCAGCCCCGGCTGCGGGCCGTCAGCTCGGCGGTGCCATGGACTTCGCTGATGAACTCGTCCAGCGCAAACACCGGCGCAGCCTCCGTCTGCTGGTGCAGCACGCGGATCTCGTCGAGCGCGCCGTCTATCAGCCCGGCCAGGCCGTGCAGGCTGCGCTCCAGGATGGTGCTGGTGGCGCCTTGCAGGCTCAAGTTGCCGGAGCGTAGCGCGGTGTGCGCCAGCAAGGCCGTGCCAAGCATATTGCGCGCCTCGTGGGCGAGATAGCCCAGGCGTTTGTTGGCGTCGCTGGTGTGCTGGTCCGAGATGTCGGACTCGCGCTGGCGGCTGAACTCCGTGACCGCGTCGGCAATCGCATTGTCCAGGCAGCGGTTCAGCGTGCGGAACTCGTCCACCTCGAACGGCGTGCCGGACTCCACCGCCAGGTCGGTGATGGCCTGGCACAGGTCACCATAGGTATGCACCGCTTCGTTGACCGTGAAGCCCAGCGTCAGCAATTCCTTGCCGTGCTGTGCCGCCGTCAAGCCGATCTCGCTGGCGGACAAGGCGCCGCCGGCCGGTCCGGAAATCCTCAGGCTTTCGGCCTGGCCGTCGCCTTGCTCGGCCTGCAGCGTGCGTATCAGCTGATCCAGGAATAAAGGGATGCCATATTCGAGTTGCACCTGCGTGACGGAAGGCGCCTGCCGCTGGAGTACTTTGGCCTTGCAGCGTTCTATCAAGTCGCTGCGGGAATCAGACAGGAAAGTGTGCAACATGGGATATCTCCTGATTCTTGCTTGGAAATATAGAGGGATCGGCGGCCCAATGTGAGATGCAGCGCAGATGCAGACGCGGAAAGCGCGTTAAATCGTCTGGCTGTCTTGTTTTATTTTATTCACTCCATAGGGAATTTCATGTCCGATAACATAGCGAAAGCGTTGGAAAAGCAGGGCATGCCGGCTGCGGAGCAGCTTGAACTGTTGAACCTGGCCCTGGACGCGGCACTGGATTGCCTGACCGGCCTGGTCGCCATGAATAGCGCCCTGGCACGCACCGTGGCCGAAAGCGAGCAGCAAATCGCCGCTTCCCTGGCGCTGGTGAGCCGTATCGCCGGGCTGGCCGGCCTGCATGCGCAGCCATCCCCCCGCCAGCACAGCGCCGAACTGCGCGCGATTCTGCTGGCAACGAATGAGGATTTCTCCTCGGCCGTCGATTTCAATGCATGGAAAAAAAGACATCAAATCTCCACCCAGGCGGCCAGCGTCTTGAGGAGCCATCAACATATTGCCCCTGCGGAGCCCATCAGGCAAGCAGCCTCGTCTGCTCAGAAAGACAGCGAGGCCGCAGAACTCATTATGCAGGATGAGGGCGGGCACTGAACTGCTTTTCAGCGCCGCGCAGCCTGCCTGTAAATGTATTCATACTTTCCAATTCGAAAAATTCATCGCAGCCATCGAGGCTTGCTCGCGCTTGAGCAGGTTGGAGAATTGCTCCGCCTGCAAGGGGTGGCTGAATAAAAAGCCTTGCACGGCTTCACAGCGCATGGTTTGCAGATAGGCCAGCTCGGACTCCAGCTCCACTCCTTCGGCCACGATGGTTTTCCCCAGGCTCTGCCCCATGGCGATCACCGCGCCGGCCAGCATGCTGCCCTCCTGGGGGCCATTGATGCTCTGGACGAAGGACCGGTCTATTTTCACCACGTCGATGGGCAGGAAGTTCAGATAGCTCAAACTGGAATAGCCGGTGCCGAAATCGTCGAGCGCCAGCGTCACGCCCATGAGCTTGAGCTGGCGCAGGGTTTCCGCGCAACTGGCGGCGTCCCGCATCAGGACGCTTTCGGTGATTTCGAGCTGCAAATGCCGCGCGGGCAAGCCGGACTGGGCCAGTACTTCGCGCACATTGGCCAGGAACTCGGGGTGGCAGAACTCAAGCGTGGAGACGTTGACCGCCACGTCCACCCACGCCGCGCGCTCGCTTTTCCACTGCTGCGCCTGCATGCACGCGGTCAGCAGCACCCAGCGCCCCATATTGACGATCAGGCCGAATTCCTCCGCGATGGGAATAAAGCGGTCCGGCATGAGCAGGCCCCACTCCGGGTGATTCCAGCGCATCAGCGCCTCGGCGCCGCAGATGCGTCCGCTGCGCAGGTCGACCTTGGGCTGATAGTACAGCTCCAGTTCGCCGCGCAGCAGCGCATGGCGCAAGCTCGATTCGATGGCTTGCCGTTCGACCGCGCGCGTGTTCATGGCCGGGGTGAAGAACTGGTAGTTGTTGCGCCCGGCGCTCTTGGCCTGGTACATGGCCGTGTCCGCATTTTTCAGCAAGGCCTCGGTATCGAGCCCGTCGAAGGGGCACAGGCTGATGCCGATGCTGCAGGTGATGTACAGTTCGTGGCCCAGTATCATGTGCGGCGCGGCCAGCGCCTGCAGGATTTTTTCCGCCAGCTGGGCGGCGGCCGCCGCTTGCGCGCCGTCGGGAACCAGCAGCACGAATTCGTCGCCGCCCTGGCGGCTCACGGTGTCGGACGCGCGCACGCAGGCGGTCAGGCGGCGCGCGATCGATTGCAGCAGGCGGTCGCCGGTCCCGTGGCCGAGGGCGTCATTGACGTGCTTGAAGTTGTCCAGGTCCAGGAAGAACAGGGCGAAATTGCTGCCGTCGCGCTCGGCAAGCAGGGTCGCTTGCGCAATGCGGTCGTTCAGCAGCATGCGGTTGGGCAAGTCGGTCAGGAAATCATGGTAGGCCAGGTGCCCCATCTGTTCGTTCGCCTGCTGCGCCGTGACCTTGCCCGCTTCGGCCTCGAAGCAGGACTGCACCAGTTTTTCGTTCACCTGCCACAGCCGCTGCAAGCGCTGCTCCAGCATGGCGCGCTGCTCGGCGCGCTTTTGCCCGATGCGCCCTCGCCGCATCGCCGAGCGCTCGCGGGCGCCGCCGGCACGCCGCTCCTCGAGCCGGCGCTCAGGCCGGCCGGCGCCTGCCGGCTGGCTGGCGGACGCCGACGGCAGCGCCGGTGCGTCCTCGCCCCAGGCCGCGTGCAGCAAGGTGCTGGTCATCTGCTCGCCCAGCAGGATGGCCAGGCTGTCTATCATGCCCAGGAATACATGGCGGCCGGCAAAGGCAATTTCTATCGGGGCGCGCCCATCGGCGCTGTCGCGCAGCACCGCGATCAGGTCGCCGGGGCTGGCGGGGGGGCTGCGCTGTTTCAGCCAGGGGTAGCGGCTGCGCGCCTGGTGCACGCTGCGGCTGAAAATAATGCAAAACCCCGCGTTGCCTATGAACGGGACCAGTTCCCTGGCCGCCGCCTCGGCCATGCCGATGGCCAGCTCTGCTATGCCATTCCGGCGGGCCGGGTCCAGCTGCGTCCGGATGGACTGCCGTAGTGCCTCAATTGCGTCCATCACATCTCCTGGTCCGGAATGGGCGCAGCCCATCCCGTCTCACTGTGCCGCCCGGCTGGCGCTGGGGTGGCCCGACAGCAGGCCTTCAAATGGCATACGCTGGGCGCCGATTTCTATGCCCTGGTCGCTGATGGCGTAATTGCGCAGATCCGTGCTGTGCCCGCTGCCGCGCACCTTGACCACCGAAATGACTTTCTGCAGGCGGCCGCCGATTTCGGCGTAGCGCATGGCGATGATGGCGTCGGCCAGGAAGGAAGTGTCGCTCAGGCTGAAGCGCATGTCGGTGAAGCGGTCTTCCATGCCCATGGTCACCAGCACCGTCACATTCAGCGCGGCCAGCGTGGCCAGGACGCGGAAGATCGAGGCGCGGAAGTCCTGCGCGAACTCCGGCGCCAGGGACAGCCCGAGTTCGGACAGGGAATCGATCACCACGCGGGTGGCGCCGGTGCGCGCAATTTCCTGCACCAGGTCGTCCAGCACATTCTCAATGGACAGGTCTAGCGAGCGGGTGGCCACCACGGTGACCTGGCCGGCGCCGATCAGGGCGGCCAGGCGGTGATTGCGGCAATGCGAAGGCATTTTTTCAAAGCTGGCCAGCACGCCGTGCCCGCCTTGGCGCGCACCTTCCTCCAGGAAGGCCGTGGCCAGGATGGTCTTGCCGGAGCCCGAAGGCCCGACCACCAGGGCCGCATGGCCTTGCGGCAGGCCGCCGTTCAGCAGTTCGTCCAGCATGGCAATGCCCGTGCCCACCCGCGCCGTGGCGCCGTCTTCCTGCGCGGCATAATAAGAAGGCGGCAAGGAAGGCAGGGTGCGCGGATAGACTTTCAGGCCGTCCCCGGTGATGCGGAAGGTGTGCGCGCCGCCCATGTGGGCGTGGCCGCGCATTTTCACCACGCGCATTTTGCGCACCACGGCGTTGCCCTCCATATGCTGGGCCAGGCAGATCAGGCCGTCGGCCACGGTCATCACCGGATGGGCTTCGATTTCGTTGAAGGAATATTCCCCGATCAGGAAGGTGGTTGCCTGCCAGCTCGCCATGGAGGTGCCCAGTTCCTGCACAAACTGCTGCAGATCGGCGATGCCCTCGTTGCCCTGGCGCGCAGTCTGGATGACGGAGCGGAAGGAGTCGACAAACACCAGCCTGGGCTCGAAGCTGGCCACTTCCTGCATGATGCGCGCCAGCACACCGCTGAAATCGCCGGCCCGCAAGTCATCGGCCAGGTTCACGTAGCGCACGCTCGCTTCGACCTTGTTGACGTCGAAGAAGCTGTAGCGCTGCTGGTAGCGCAGCATTTTCAGCGGCGGCTCGCCCAGTACGGTGAAAAACAGCGCCTTGCAATTGGCCGATGCCAGCGCGAACATGATCTGGTGGGCCAGGGTGGTCTTGCCGCTGCCCGGCGAGCCAGCGATGACGTTGAACGAGTATTCGCTCAGGCCGCCGCCCAGCAGCGTATCGAGGCCAGGCACGCCCGTCGCCAGATACTCGTGGCTGGTAGGGGTAATCATAATGGTTTTCCTTCGGCCGCATTGGCCCAGGCGGTGGTGAGTAAGCGCATCGTGAGCGGCAGCCCGATCAAGCCGGCCAGCAATCCGGTCAGGGTTTCTATCACGGCAATACCAGCGCGGGCCGCCTGCTCGGTGTCGGCCGATGACAAGCTGGCCTGCAGGGCGGTGAAATGGGTGTCATCGCGTTCCATCGTCGAGAGCGGCGCGAGGCATGCGTGCTGCGCCCGGTTCAGATGCACGCTGCGCAAATACAAGGCGAAAAATCCGCTGCTACCCATCAAGGGGCGAAAATGAACTGCCAGTTGCTGTAGCGCCCGCACGACCTGGGCGACAACCGCGCTCTGGTTGGCGCCTTCCTCAAAGGAAAGTACGGACAAGATCAGCAGTTGGCGTTCGTCATCGGATTTGTCCATCGCGAAAAATTATAGTGTTGACTGCGCGCAACCAAATCGCTATTCCACAAGTGAATGCAGGGAATGGACGAAGTATGCTCTGTTTTTGAAAGTGAGGCCGCGAATTCTTTATCTCTTTTCAAGCAAACCATTTTTGCAACTCTTTGTGATACGCAAAACGATATCAATCCATCTAAAAAATGTATTGGATGGCTATGGCGCTTTCCCCTACTATTGGTGCATAACTATTATTGGAGATTCAGCATGCATTTCACTCGCAGGACTATCCTGGGCGCGGCGGTAGCCGCCGCTTGTGTCGCTGTTACCACCGCCGCCGCTCCCGCCTACGCGCAGAAGCCGCTGGTGATCGGTTTTTCGCAGGTGGGCGCGGAAAGCGAATGGCGCACCGCGAACACCGCTTCGGTCAAGGACGCCGCCAAGAAGGCGGGCGTGACGCTGAAGTTCGCCGATGCGCAGCAGCGCCAGGAAAACCAGGTGAAAGCCATCCGCTCCTTCATCGCCCAGCGCGTGGACATCATTGCGTTCTCGCCGGTGGTTGAGTCGGGCTGGGACACGGTGCTGCGCGAGGCGAAGGCTGCCAAGATTCCGGTGATCCTGACCGACCGCTCGGTCAACGTGAGCGACCCGACGCTGTTCGTGTCGCTGATCGGTTCCGATTTCGTCGAGGAAGGCCGCAAGGCCGGCCGCTGGCTGGTGGAGTATGCGAAGAAGTCGCCCGCCGCCACGCTGAACATCGTTGAACTGCAGGGCACCGTGGGATCGGCGCCTGCCATCGACCGCAAGGCGGGCTTCGAGGAAATCATCAAGGGCAATCCCAAGCTGAAAGTGGTGCGCACCCAGACCGGCGACTTCACCCGCGCCAAGGGCAAGGAAGTGATGGAAGCCTTCCTGAAGGCCCAGGGCAAGAGCATCAACGTGCTGTACGCGCACAATGACGACATGGCCATCGGCGCCATCCAGGCCATCGAGGAAGCGGGCCTGAAGCCGGGCAAGGACATCATCATCATTTCCATCGACGGCGTGAAGGGCGCGTTCGAGGCGATGATCGCCGGGAAGCTGAACGTGACCGTGGAATGCAGCCCGCTGCTGGGGCCACAGCTGATGGAAGCCGCCGCCGCCGTCAAGGCCGGCAAGGCCATACCGAAGCGCATCGTGGTGAACGAGGGCGTGTTCCCGGCTGAAGTGGCGGCCAAGGAATTCCCGAACCGGAAGTACTAATGGCGGCGACGGACGTTGCGCCGGTCCTGGAACTGACCGGCATACACAAGGAGTTCCCCGGCGTGAAGGCGCTCAGCGATGCGGGCCTGCGCCTGTATCCGGGCGAGGTGCACACCCTGATGGGCCAGAATGGCGCGGGCAAGTCCACGCTGATCAAGGTGCTGACGGGCGTCTACACGCCGGAGCGCGGCACCATGCTGCTGGAAGGGAAGCCGATCCGGCCTTCGTCCACGCTGGAGGCGCAGGAGCTGGGCATCAGCACGGTGTACCAGGAAGTGAACCTGTGCCCGAACCTGTCCGTGGCGGAGAATATTTTCATCGGCCGCTATCCGCGCAAGTGGGGACGCATCGACTGGAAGGGCATGCAGCGCGAAGCGGCGCGCATGCTGGCGCTGATGGATATCGATATCGACGTGGCCAAGCCGCTGTCCCACTATTCGCTGGCGGTCCAGCAGATGGTGGCGATTTCGCGCGCGCTGAACGTGAACGCGAAGGTGCTGATCCTCGACGAACCGACCTCCAGCCTGGACGAGGCCGAGGTGCAGCTGCTGTTCACGGTGCTGCGCCGCCTGCGCGGCCAGGGCATTGCGATCCTGTTCGTGACGCACTTCCTGGACCAGACCTACGCCATTTCGGACCGCATCACCGTCATGCGCAACGGCGAGCGGGAAGGGGAGTACCTGTGCAGCGAGCTGTCGCGCATTGCGCTGGTTAACAAGATGATAGGCGCGCCTGCCGATGAGCAGCGCGCCGCCGCCGTGGCGGAAGACGCCGCGTTGGCGCAAGGCGGCCAGGCGCAGGCAGGGCAAGCGGCAGCACAGGCGCAGTCGCCGGAACTCGTGCTTGAAGCGCGTGCCCTGGGCCGCCGTGGCGCGCTGCTGCCGACCGATATTTCCATCCGCAAGGGCGAGCTGCTCGGCCTGTGCGGTCTGCTGGGTTCCGGCCGCACCGAGCTGGCGCGCCTGCTGTTTGGCGCGGACAAGGCGGATAGCGGCGGCATCACGGCCGTGGACCGCGCCAGCGCCGCGCCGTTCGCCAATCCGCGCGACGCCATCGGCGCCGGCATCGGCTTCTGTTCGGAGGACCGCAAGCACGAAGGGGCGATCCTGTCGCTGTCGGTGCGCGAGAACCTGATCCTGGCCATGCAGGCGCAGGCCGGCATGCTGCGCGCGATTCCGCTGAAACGCCAGCAGGAACTGGCGAACAACTACGTGAAATGGCTGGGCATCAAAACCGCCAGCATAGAAACGCCTATCGGCTCGCTCTCGGGCGGCAACCAGCAGAAGGTGCTGCTGGCGCGCTGGCTGGCCACCGAGCCCAAGCTGATGATACTGGACGAGCCCACGCGCGGCATCGACGTGCGCGCCAAGGAGGAGATCATGGATTACGTGTCCGCCTTGTGCCGCAAGGGCATGTCCATCCTGTTCATTTCGTCCGAACTGCCGGAAGTGCTGCGCGTGAGCGACCGCATGATCGTCATGCGCGACCGCAAAGCCTGCGGCGAGTACCAGCGCGGCGAGCTCGATGACACCACGGTGCTGCACGCCATCGCAGGGGAGGCGGCATGAGCGCTCCCGACGTCACCGTTCCCCACGCCGCGTCCGCGCGCGGCGGCAACAACCCGGAAAGCTTTGCCATGCTGTTGCAGCACCCTCTTATGAAGCCATTGGCCGCGCTGTTCGCGCTGCTGCTGGTGGACCTGATCTTCATCCCCGGTTTCTTCCACCTCGAATGGAAGGATGGCCATTTGTACGGCAGCGTGATCGACATCGTCAACCGCGCCGCCCCGCTGATGCTGGCGGCGCTGGGCATGACCCTGGTGATCGCCACGCGCGGCATCGACATTTCGGTGGGCGCCGTGGTGGCGCTGTCCGGCACCGTGGCCGCCATGCTGATCGGCGGCACCATGGTCATGCACAACGGCGTGCCGGTCTACGAGGCCAACACGCCCATGCTGTGGGCGCTGTGCGCGGCCATGGGGGCGGCGCTGCTGTGCGGCGCGTGGAACGGCCTGCTGGTCTCCACGCTCGGCCTGCAGCCCATCGTGGCCACGCTGATACTGATGGTGGCCGGGCGCGGCCTGGCGCAGCTGCTGACGGACGGCCAGATCGTCACGGTCTACTACCAGCCCTTCTTCTTCCTCGGCAGCGGCTACCTGTTTGGCCTGCCGTTCTCGCTGTACGTGGTGGCGGCCGTGGTGCTGGCCGTGTCCCTGCTGATGCGCAAGACCGCGCTGGGCCTGTTCATCCAGGCCGTCGGCATCAACCCGGTGGCCGCGCGCCTGGCCGGGCTGAAGACCGCCGCGCTGATCTTCTTTGTCTACGTGTTCTGCTCGGCCTGCGCCGGCATGGCCGGGCTGATGATCAGCTCCAACATCAAATCGGCCGACGCCAACAACGCCGGCCTGCTGCTGGAGCTGGACGCCATCCTGGCCGTCACGCTGGGCGGCACCTCGCTCGCGGGCGGCAAGTTCAGCCTGGCGGGCAGCATGATAGGCGCGCTCATTATCCAGACGCTGACCTACACCATCTACTCGCTCGGCGTGCCGCCGGAAGTGAACATGGTGGTGAAGTCGGTGGTGGTGTTCCTGGTCTGCCTGTCGCAGTCGCCGGAATTCAAGCAGATCTGGAAAAGGAAAGCAGCATGATGGCCCAAGTGCGCGGCTTCGCGTCCGCCCCGTATTTCACGTCCCTGGTGACGGTGTTCCTGCTGCTGGCCATGCTGGCCGCCGGCGGCGCCGCCTATCCGGGCTTCCTGTCGCTGCAGGTGGTCTTCAACCTGCTGATCGATAACGCCTTCCTGCTGGTGATCGCCATCGGCATGAGTTTCGTCATCCTGTCCGGCGGCATCGACCTGTCGGTGGGCTCCGTGCTGGCGCTGGCCACCATGATCTCGGCCTGGCTGCTGCGCAGCGCGCACTGGCCGCCGGTGGCCGTCATTGCCTTCGTGCTGGTGCTGGGCGCGCTGTTCGGCGCGGCGCAGGGCGCGCTGATCCACTACTTCAAGCTGCAGGCCTTCATCGTCACGCTGGCCGGCATGTTCCTGGCGCGCGGCCTGTGCTACCTGATCAGCATCGAGTCCATCACGATAGAAGACCCGCTGTTCGTCGCCATGTCGCAAACGCAGCTGGAACTCCTGGGCGGCTTCATCTCGCCGGGCGCGCTGATCGCGCTGGTGCTGCTCGGCCTTGCCATCTACGCGGCACACTACACGGCCTTTGGCCGCGCGGTGTACGCCATCGGCGGCAACGAGCAGTCGGCGCAGATGATGGGCCTGGCCGTGGGCCGCACCAAGGTGCTGATCTACGCGCTGAGCGGCCTGTGCGCGGCGCTGGCCGGGGTGCTGTTCTCGTTCTATATGCTGTCCGGCTACGGCCTGCATGCGCAGGGCACGGAGCTGGACGCCATCGCGGCGGTGGTCATCGGCGGCACGCTGCTCAGCGGCGGCTACGGCTATCTCGCCGGCGCGCTGTCCGGCGTGCTGATACTGGGCACCATCCAGACCCTGATCGCCTTCGACGGCACGCTCAGCTCCTGGTGGACCAAGATCGTGATCGGCGGCCTGCTGTTCGTGTTTTGCGTAGTACAGCGCCTGATGTCCATCGGCGCGAAGAATAACCAATAATCGGAGAACCCATGTTCAAGAAGTCCCTGCTGGCCTGCGCCATTTCCATGGCGGCAGTCGCCGCCGCACACGCGGGCAATCCGCTGTTCAAGGATAAATTCACCGCCGACCCGGCCGCGCTGAGCGACAACGGCCGCGTCTACCTGTACGTGGGGCGCGACGAGGCCGAGGAAAACGGCAAGGACTACCTGATGAAGGAGTGGCTGGTCTATTCCAGCTGCGACATGAAGAACTGGAAGGCGCACGGCTCGCCGCTGAACGTGCAGACCTTCGCCTGGGCCAAGAAGGACGCCTGGGCAGCCGACATCACCAAGCGCGACGGCAAATACTATTTCTACTCCACCGTGGCGCACGCCACCATACCGGGCAAGGCCATCGGCGTGGCCGTGTCGGACAGCCCAACCGGCCCGTTCAAGGATGCGCGCGGCAGCGCCATCATCACCAACGACATGACCAAGGAAACGGACATCGGCTGGGACGATATCGACCCAGCCGTCTTTATCGACGACGATGGCCAGGCCTATCTGTACTGGGGCAACCAGGTGATGAAGTACGTGAAGCTGAAGCGCAACATGATAGAAGCCGACGGCCCTATCCACACCGTGGCCGTGCCGCACTTCACCGAAGCGACCTATCTGCACAAGCACAAGGGCACCTACTACCTGTCCTGGTCGCGCGAATTCCCGGAGGAGACCGCGTACTCCACCGGCCCGAGCGCCACCGGCCCGTGGACTTACCGCGGCGTGATCATGAAAAAGAACGCGGTGGTGAAGACCATCCACCACGCCATCATTGAGCACAACGGCAAGTCCTACATCTTCTACCACAACGACAAGCTGCCCACCGGCGGCGAGTTCCGCCGCTCGGCGGCCGTGGAGGAGCTGCACTACAACGCGGACGGCACCATCCGCTTCATTCCGCAGACCGACGAAGGCCCGGCCGCCAATCCGAGTCCCGGCTGCCAGGGCTGATATCGAGGTGATATGATTTGCGGATGGATACCCTCAACCCGAACTGGTTTTTACGCGCCCGCCTCAAGACCCGCCAGCTGCTGCTGCTGATAGCGCTGGACGAACACCGCAACATCCACCGCGCAGCCGAAGCGCTGCACATGACGCAGCCCGCCGCGTCCAAGCAGATCAAGGATCTGGAGGAGATGCTGGACGTGCGGCTGTTCGAGCGCCTGCCGCGCGGCATGGAGCCCACCATCTACGGCGAAACCATGATACGCCACGCGCGCATGGCGCTCACCAGCCTGTCGCTGGCGCATGACGACGTGGTGGCGCTCAAGGCCGGCCTGGCGGGGCAGGTGGAGGTGGGCGTCATCATGACGCCGGCCATGTCGCTGCTGCCCAAGGCCATTGCGCGCGTGAAGGAGCAGGCGCCGCTGCTGCGCATCGGCGTCAAGCTGGAGCCGAGCAATGTGCTGGTGGAGATGCTACAGCGCGGCAACCTGGACTTCATGATAGGCCGCATCCTGGAGAAGGACGGCAGCTCGGGCCTGATCTACGAGGAACTGACCGAGGAGCCGGCGTGCGCCGTGTGCCGCCCCGGCCATCCGCTGATGGCGGTGGAGAAGCTGCAGCTGTCCGATATCGCCGGCCATCCTTGGATATTGCCGCCGCCCGGCAGCATCCTGCGCCACCGCTGCGACATGATGTTCCGCCGCGCCAGCCTGGAGCCGCCGGCCAATGTGGTGGACACCACCGCCATGCTGCTGGTGGCGCCGCTGCTGCAGCAGACCGACTTCCTGCACGTGATGCCGCTGGAAGTGGCGCGCTACTACGCCGACCTGAATATCCTCAGCATCCTGCCGATAGACTTGCCGTGTAAAATGGACGCGTTCGGCATTATCCGCCAGCAGGACCACCTGCTATCGCCCGGCGCCGATTTGCTGCTGCGCGCCGTCCGTACCGCTGCCAAGGAAATCCCCGCATGAGTATTGTGTTTTCCAGTCTTAACCATTCGCTGCGCGTGCCGCTTGCGGCCGAAATCCACTCGCGTCCCTTCCTGAAACTGGAAGCGCCGGAACTGATATCGCACTTCGCCGTCTACCGCGCCGCCGACAACGGCAGCGGCGCACCGGTGGGCCACAGCCACCACGCCACGCTGGGCGCGCTGTGCAAGCACTTCGGCGTTTCATCCCCCGCCGGCGACGCCAAATACTTCTTCCACGACTTCGGCCGCTTCCGCCTGAAGTGGGAATGCCATACCGAGTTTTCCACCTACACCTTCGCCGGACGCCCGGCCCAGGACGTGGCGGGCGAGCAGGCTTTCGAGCAGATGCCCGTCACGCACCTGCCGCAGGAATGGCTGCTGTCCCTGCAAGGCCGCCTGATGGTGGCGGCCCACGTGGTGCTGGAACGCGGCGAGCGCCTGAGCGACGCGCAGGACACGCTGCAGCGCATCTTCGAGGGCAACACGCTGGCGGGCAGCCAGGTGATGCAGGGCGGCGAGCTGTACACCGACTTCGCCATCCAGTCCGACGGTTTCAGCCGCTTCATCATCCGCGACGTGGGCATGCGCGCGCAGCAGGCCGGCCGCCTGGTGCAGCGTGTGCTCGAGATTGAAACCTACCGCATGATGGCGCTGCTCGGCCTGCCGCAGGCGCAGCAGGCCGCGCCGGCGCTCAACGCGATTGAATCGGAGCTGGTGAAGCTGGCCGGCGCCATGGTGCAGACCGACGCCGCACAGGCCGACGGCGGCAGCGTGGACGGCGCCACGGAACAGGCGCTGCTGGGCGAGATCACGCGCCTGGCCGCGCGCATAGAAAAGCTCTCGCTGGAAAACAGCTACCGCTTCTCGGCCTCGAAAGCGTATTTCAGGCTGGTGAACGCGCGCATTGAAGAACTGCGCGAGGCGCGCATCGAAGGCATCCCCACCGTGGGCGAATTCATGGACCGCCGCCTGGCGCCGGCCATGAACACTTGCGAGGCGCTGTCGGCGCGGCAGGAAGCGCTGGCGCGGCGGGTGGCCAACACCAATGACCTGCTGCGCACGCGCGTGGGGATCATCCAGGAACAGCAGAACCGCAAGATCCTGCAGTCCATGAACGCGCGCGCGGCGCAGCAGCTGCGCTTGCAGCAGGCGGTTGAGGGCCTGTCGGTGGCGGCGATCTCGTACTACGTGGTCGGACTGGTGGGCTATTCCACCAAGGCCGCCAAGGTGCTTGGCCTGGTGGGCAATCCGGAAGTGGTGATAGGCGTGATGGTGCCGGTGGTGGTGGCCGGCGTGTGGCTGGCGCTGCGAAATATGCACAAGAAGCTGCATACGGCATAATGGCGGGCTTTCCCGCCATGATTCCGCATACATGAAACGATACCTGGCCGCAGCGTGGTGCGCGGCAAGCTTGCTGTCCGTCCCACTCGCCGCCGGCGCGGCCGAACGCACCGTGTCCAGCCTGCGCCTGATCGGCGAGCAGCGCATCCCGCACAGGCTGGACTTCCAGGGCACCGTCGTGGGCGGCTTGTCCGGCGTCGATTACGACCCGGCCAGCGGTGCCTGGCTGCTGGCCAGCGATGACCGCAGCGCCCTGAGCCCGGCCCGTTTCTACAGCGCCCGGCTGGACTACGACGGCGCCGCCTTCCGCAGCGTCACGCTCACCGGCGTGGCCACCTTCAAGCAGGCGGACGGCAGCAACTACCCCAGCGTGAAGCAGTACGACGTGAACAAGACCGGCGACGTGCCGGACATCGAAGCGCTGCGCATCGATCCGCTGGACGGCACCGTGTGGTACACCAGCGAAGGGGACCGCAAGCGCGGCTTCGATCCCTTCGTGCGCCATATGCAGCGCGACGGCGCCTACCTCGGCGCCGTGCAGCTGCCGGAGATGTTCCGCGTGTCCAGGGAAGAGAAGGGCTCGCGCGACAACCTGTCCTTTGAAGGCCTGAGCTTTGCGCCGGACGGGCGTTCGATGTGGGTGGCCATGGAGTCGCCGCTCTACCAGGACGGCCCGCTGCCCACGCCGGCCGGCGGCGCCTTTGTGCGCATCTCGCGCATGGACCGCGACGGCCGCATGCTGGAGCAGTACGCCTATCCGGTGGACGCCATCCCGGCGGCGCCCGGTCCCGGCAAGGTCGCGGACAACGGCGTTTCCGAAATCGTGGCCGTGAACCAGCGCTCGCTGCTGGTGCTGGAGCGCTCCGCCGTGCAGGACGCCGCCGGCGCCTACAAGAACTATATCCGCCTGTACGAAATGGAGACCGGCGGCGGCGCCAGCGACGTGCGCGGCGTGGAGGCGCTGGCCGGAGGCGGCTTCCGTCCCGCCGCCAAGCGCCTGGTGCTGGACCTGAACACGCTCGGCATCCGGCTCGACAACCTGGAAGCCATGAGCTTCGGCCCCAAGCTCCCCAATGGCCATGACAGCCTGCTCATCGTCTCCGACGACAACTTCGGCAAGGACCAGGTCACGCAATTCCTGCTGTTCGAGGTTATTCCGAAAAATGGAATGCTGAATTAGTTTTGGTGGATGTTCTCTTTGTGGATGAAATAATTCACACTGCGGTATCGAATCTCGATCAACCGATTACAAGAGGAAGCCACCATGAAACTGTATTCCCACCCGCTGTCCGGCCATGTGCACCGCGCCCGTCTGTTCCTGTCCCTGCTGGGACTGCAGCACGAGGTGGTCGATGTCGACCTGCTCAAAGGCGAACATAAAACGCCGGAGTTCCTGGCCCTGAACAGTTTCGGCCAGCTGCCGGTGCTGGACGACGGCGGCGTGGTGGTCAGCGATTCGAACGCCATCCTGGTTTACCTGGCCAAGCGCGAAGGCCGCACCGACTGGCTGCCGGAAGACGCCCGCTCGGCGGCGGCGGTGCAGCGCTGGCTGTCGGTGGCGGCCGGCGAAGTGGCTTACGGCCCGGCTGCGGCGCGCATCGCGGCGCTGTTCAAGCGCACCGGCGACACGGCAGAGATGGTGGCGCGCGCGCACCGCATCCTGGGCCTGATGGACGCGCAGCTCGCCGGCCAGGACTGGATCGCCACCACGGCCGCCGCCCCCACCATTGCGGACGTGGCGCTGTACGCCTATATCGCCCGCGCCCCGGAAGGCAGCGTGGACCTGTCGGGCTATGCCAGCGTGAACGCCTGGCTGCGCCGCGTGGAAGCGCTGCGCGGCTTCGTGCCCATGGTTTCAAGCCCTGTCGGCCTGGCTGCTTAAGGTAAGGAGAACATCATGGACGCAGCCCTGGCATCACCCTGGCATGCTGGCGAAGTGGCCATGCAGCGCACGGTTGGCATGGCGGAACGCATGGACGAGCTGGGGCGCAAAGTGATACGCGGCTTTATGCCCGAGCAGCACCGCGCCTTCTTTGCGCAGCTGCCGTTTGTGGTGCTGGGCGCGGTGGACGCGGCCGGCGACGCGTGGGCCACGCTGCGCGCTGGCCGTCCGGGCTTTCTCCATTCGCCCGATCCGCAGCGCCTGCGGGCGGCGCTGCCGCGCGAGCCGCAGGACCCGGCGGAGGCCGGGATGGAACATGGCGATGCGGTCGGCATGCTGGGCATAGAACTGCACACGCGCCGCCGCAACCGCATGAACGGCGTGCTGCGCCGCAGCGGCGAGGACGGTTTCGAGGTCGAGGTGCGGCAGTCCTTTGGCAACTGCCCGCAATATATCCAGCTGCGCGATTACGCTTTTGTGGAAGAGCCGCAGGCCGCGCCGGTGGAACTGGACGCGTTGGACGGCGAGGCGCGCGCGCTGGTAGGCGCGGCCGATTCCTTTTACGTCGCCACCTATGCCGAGGTGGCTGCCGGCGGGCGGCAAGTGGACGTGTCGCACCGTGGCGGCAAGCCCGGTTTCGTGCGGATCAACGCGGACGGCACGCTGACCATCCCCGACTTTCAAGGCAATATGTTCTTCAACACGCTGGGCAATATTGCGCTCAACGGAAAGGCGGGGCTGGTGTTCGTGGACTTCGCCAGCGGTGGTTTGCTGCAGATGAGCGGCAAGGCCGAGCTGCTGAGCGGCGACGAAGCGGCGGCCGATCTGGCGGCTTTCGACGGCGCCGAACGGCTGTGGCGTTTTGCGCCGCAGCGCATCATTCGGCGCGCGCATGCGCTGCCGCTGCGCTGGTTTGCCCAGGACAACGGCGCCTCGCCGGCGGCGCTGCGCACCGGAGCCTGGCCTGCGGCGTAGCACGTGATTCCGGTGTGCGTCTTGTGCGCGTCGTGCGCGGAAGGCTTGGGCTAGAATCGGGAGAACCCGGATACGTTAGCGCCCCCCGATGCACACCGACCGCCATCTGACTGACCCAGCACTGCCCGTCAATGATGAGCGGCTGGCTGGTTTCGGCACCCTGTTCGGCGCCAGTCCGCACATGGCGGTGCTGGTGGATGTTCAAGGCCGCATCCTGGCCTTGAACCGTTGCGCCACCTTGCATGCGATGGACGCGCGGCCCGGCATGCCGGCCGCTCTGCTGTATGCGCCCTGGGCCGGCAGCATCGTGCGCAGCGAAGGGCTGCCGACGGCGCGCGCCATGGGCTACTGGCGCGGCGAAATGGAGCTGGCGGAAAAGGACGGCGAGGCCAGGCCGGTGTCGCTGCTGATTGAGTACCAGCCGGCCGTTGCGGAAGGCGAGGCGACCTACCTGCTGCTCAACTACGAACTCGGCGAGTTCGATTCCTATGGTTCCCGGCTGCGTTTCAAGCGCCTGTTCGAAGCCCACCCGCATCCCATGTGGGCGTATGACCTGTTGACGCTGCGCTTCCTGGTGGTGAACGCCGCCGCCGTCAACCACTACGGCTACACCGAGGCGGAATTCCTGGACATGACCATCAAGGACATCCGCCCCGAGCGCGAGCAGGAGCGGCTGGCCGCCGACCTGGCCGCCACGCCCGCCAAGGGCGCGCAGCGCGCCGGCTACTGGGTGCACCGCAAGAAGGACGGCTCGCTCATCACGGTGGACATTTCCTCCCATTCGCTCACGCTGGCGGGCCGCGCCGCGCGGCTGGTGTTTGCGCACGACGTGACGGCCAAGCTGCATATGGAAGCGGCGCTGCACGCGTCGCAGGAAATGCAGCAGCTGGTGATCAACCATATTCCGCACCAGATTTTCTGGAAGGACCTGGACTCGGTCTACCGCGGCGGCAACCAATCCTTTGCCAGCGCTGCGGGCGTGGGCGGGCCGGCCGGCATCGCCGGCAAGCGCGACAGCGATTTCCCCTGGGCGGCGAACGCCGCGCGCATCGTGGCGGACGACCGCGCCATCATCGACACCGGCCAGCCCAATCTCAACCAGGAAGACCGCATGTTGTTCGCCGACGGCAGCATGCATTGGTTCCTCATCAACAAGCTGCCGCTGCACGACGCCCAGGGCCACATTATCGGCGTGCTGGGCACCATAGAAGACATCAGCCAGCGCAAGCAGGTGGAGCAGACGCTGGCGCTGCGCGGGCGGGCGCTGGACGCCAGCGTGAGCGCCATCGTGATCACCGCGCACAGCGCCGGCGGCAGCGAGATCGAGTACGCCAACAAGGCTTTCGGCCAGCTGACGGGCTATGCGCCCGAGACCCTGGCCGGCCAGCGCCTGGAGCCGCTGCTCGATTGCGACGACGGCGCGGAAGGGGCGCTGGAGGCGAATGCCGACGTCACCCGCCTGCTGCAATGCCGCCACCGCGACGGCACGCTGTACTGGAGCCAGCTGCACGTGGCGCCGGTGCGCGGCGAGGGCGAAGTGAGCCACCATGTGTGCGTGCTGACCGATATGACGGCGGTGATGGATTACCAGGCGCAGCTCGAGCACCAGGCCAACCACGACGCGCTCACCGGGCTGCCGAACCGCCATCTGTTCAGCGACCGGCTGGAGCAGGCGCTGAGCTACGCGCGCCGCTATGGCCACGGGGTATGGGTGGTGTTTATCGACCTGGACAACTTCAAGCTGGTGAACGACAGCCTGGGCCACCAGGCCGGCGACGAGCTGCTGCGCGTGGTGGCGGGGCGCTTGCGCGCCTGTGTGCGCGCCAGCGACACCGTGGCGCGGCTGGGCGGCGACGAGTTCATGCTGCTCCTGCTGGGCGGCAGCGAAGGAACCTTGCCGCACGCCCTGCTGCAGAGCGTACTGGAAAGCGTGGCCGCGCCGGTGCCGCTGGGCGAGGCCGAGGTGGCCATCAGCTGCAGCGTGGGTGTGAGCGCCTACCCGGCCGACGGCGACGACGGCCAGATGCTGCTGCGGCACGCCGACATCGCCATGTACCGGGCCAAGGAGACGGGGCGCAACCAGGCCCAGTACTACGAGCCGGCCATGCAGGCGCGCGTGGCCGAGCGGGCCGCCATCGAAACGGAGCTGCGCTACGCGCTGCCGCGCCAGGAACTGCGGCTGTACTACCAGCCCAAGGTGAGCCTGGAGACTGGAGAACTGAGCGGCATGGAGGCGCTGCTGCGCTGGCCGCATCCGCGCATGGGCATGGTGTCGCCGGACCGCTTCATCGGCGTGGCCGAGGACACCGGGCAGATCGTCGAGATTGGGCGCTGGGTGATACGCACCGCCTGCGCGCAGGCGCGCGCCTGGCAGCAGGCCGGCCTGGCGCCGCTGCGGGTGGCGGTCAATGTGTCGGCGCGCCAGTTCCGCGATCCCGGCCTGGCGGACGACATCGAGGCCGCGCTGCGCGACACGGGACTGGCGCCGCACTACCTGGAGCTGGAGCTGACCGAGAGCATGATGATGCACAGCATAGACGAGGTGCTGGGCACGGTGACGCGGCTCAAAGGGCTGGGCATCGCGCTGTCGATCGACGATTTCGGTACCGGTTATTCGAATCTGTCCTCGCTCAAGCTGCTGCCGCTGAGCCATTTGAAGATAGACCAGTCCTTTGTGCGCGACATGCTGGACGAACCGAATGTGTCCGCCATTGTGCGCTCGGTCATTGCGCTGGGCCACAGCCTTGGTTTCCGCATTATCGCCGAGGGCGTGGAGACCGAGGCGCAGCTGGCCTATCTGCGCGGCTGCGGCTGCGACGAGATCCAGGGCTACCACTTCAGCCGCCCGCTCGACAGCGACGCCTTTACCGCGCTGCTGGAAAGCGGACGGCGGCTGCAGCTGGCCGGCGCGGCCGATCCGGCCGAGCGCACCTTGCTGCTGGTGGACGACGAAGCCCATGTGCTGGCCGCGCTCACGCGCACGCTGCGGCGCGACGGCTACACGATACTGACCGCGCCGTCCGCGCGCGCCGCGTTCGACCTGCTGGCCCTGCATCCGGTGCAGGTGGTGATCAGCGACCAGCGCATGGCGGAGATGAACGGCACGGAATTCCTGCGCCGCGTGAAGCTGCTGTATCCGGACACGGTGCGCATGATACTGTCCGGCCATGCGGAGCTGGAGATGGTCATCAGCGCCATCAACACCGGCGAGATCTACCGCTTCTTCACCAAGCCCTGGGACGACGAAGGCCTGCGCGCCTCGGTGCGCGAGGCTTTCCGCTACCAGGCGCTGATGCGCCAGCGTTGAAACAGGCTTTCAGGCCGGCGGCACCAGCGCGCCGAAGGCGTCGAGCAGGATGCGGGCGCGGAAGGGCTTGACGATCACGCGGGTGACGGCGCGTTCGCGCAGCGCGGCCAGCAGTTCGCCGGTGCAGTTTTCCGCCAGCACCGCGATGGGCATATTGCGCTGGCTGGCCGAGTCGCCCTCGCGGATCTGGTCCAGCAGGCCCAGGTCGATGGCCTCGCCGCTGTTGATGGAGATGATGGCGCCACAAAAGCTCTGCTGGCGCAGCATTTGCCGCGCCAGCGCCGCGCTGGCCGCCTCGTGGACGTCGGCCAGGCCGAGCGAGCGCGCGGTCAGCGCCACGGTCCGGCGCAGCATGGTCTCCGGCTCCACCAGCAGCATGGACGGCTGGCGCGCTTTGCTGTGCTCAGGCATGGCTGGCCTCCTGTTGCGATTGCAGCTCCTGCATGACCAGGCCGCGCAGCGTGGAAAGGATGGCCATTTCCACGTCGTCCAGCTGGCGCGGTTTGGTGTCGATCAGGCATATCGTGCCGAGTGCGTAACCGTTCGGCAGCAGCAGCGGGGCGCCAGCGTAGAAGCGGATGTGGGGCGGGCCGGTCACCAGCGGATTGTCGGCAAAGCGCGGGTCTTGCGCCGCATCCCGCACCTCCATGATTTCGGCGCGCATGATGGCGTGGCCGCAGAACGAGATGTCGCGCCCCGTTTCGCAGGCATCCAGGCCCACGCAGGACTTGAACCACTGCCGGTCGCTGTCGAGCAGCGAGATCAGCGCAATGGGAACGTCGAACTCCGAGGCGGCAAATTCAACGATCTTGTCGAAACGTTCCTCGCGCGGCGTGTCGAGGATGAGCAGGGCGTACAGAGCGGCGATGCGCTCTGCCTCGTTGGGCGGAGTGGGGGCTGCGAGCATGGCTGGTATCCATTCGGGCAATGCGCACACTCTACCACCATCGTTACAATTTAGTCACCCCGTTTGCGTTGGACTTCTGGCAATATTCCCGGGAGATTAATGATGGGGGCGGGGTATGCGAAAAGCGGGACTGGGGCAGTGGATCAAGCGCGTGGCGCTCACCTTGTTGCTGTTGCTGGCCATGCTGGGGCTGGCCCTGTGGTTCTTCCTGCGCGGCAGCCTGGCGCAGCTTGACGGCCGCCTGACCGTGCCCTCGCTAAGCGGCAGCGTGAACATCGCCCGCGACGGCCAGGGCATCCCCACCATCAGCGGCGCCGACCGCAAGGACGTTGCCTACGCCACCGGTTTCGCCCACGCTCAGGACCGCTACTTCCAGATGGATTTGCTGCGCCGGGTGGCGGCCGGCGAACTGGCCGAGCTGTTCGGACCGCGCGCGTTGCCGGTAGACAAAGAGCACCGCCTGCACCGCTTCCGCGCGCGCGCCGAGGCGGTGCTGCAAGCCATGCCTGCCGGCGACCGCGAACTGCTGGCGCGCTACGCGGCGGGCGTGAACGACGGTGTGAACAGCCTGGGTACGCGGCCGTTTGAATACGCGCTGATACGCGTGAGCCCGCGCACGTGGAGCGAGGCTGACTCGCTGCTGGTGATCTGGGCCATGTATTTCGATCTGCAAGGCGGCCAGGAGGCGCGCGAGCTGGCGCGCGGCTGGCTGAAGGAGCACGCCACGCCGGAACAGCTGGCGGTGCTGCTGCCCGAATCCACCCAGTGGGACGCGCCGCTGGACGCGGCCTCCGTGCCCGCGCCGGACGCGCCGTTCCCGGACCAGGCGCCCGCATGGTGGGGCAGGGCTACGGCCAAGGAATCGGCCCGGATAGCCGGCCTGGCCGGGGCGGACGGCGGCAGCGCGGCCGAGCTGCGCGGCATGGTGGGCAGTAACAACTGGGCGGTGGCCGGGAGCCGCAGCCAGGACGGCGGCGCCATCGTGGCGGACGATATGCATTTGGGCCTGCAACTGCCGCACATCTGGTACCGCGCGGTGCTGATGGTGCCGGACGGCCACGGCGCCACGCGCCGCGTGGCGGGCGTGACGCTGCCCGGCGTGCCGCTGGTGGTGGCAGGTTCCAACGGCCACGTGGCCTGGGGCTTCACCAACAGCTATGGCGACTACGCCGACCTGGTGACGCTGGAGACGGACCCCGCGCAGCCGGGCAAGCTGCGTACTCCCGCCGGCTGGGAAAGCCCGGCGGTGCATGAGGAGATCATCCTCGTCAAGGATGCCGCCGCCGAGAAATTCACCGTGCGCGAAACCTCGCTGGGGCCGGTGCGCGAAGTGGCGGGCCGCAGCTACGCCGTGCATTGGGTGGCGCACGCCAGGGAAGCGGTCAGCCTGGCCGCAGGCCGGCTGGAAATGGCCACCACGCTGGACGACGCGCTGGCCGTGGCCAACCGCTCCGGCCTGCCGGCGCAGAACTTCGTGGCCGGCGACAGCAAGGGCAATATCGGCTGGACCATCGCCGGCCCGCTGCCGCGCCGCGCGCAGCCCGGCCTGGCGTCCACCTTCCCGCTTGCGGGCGAGACCCAGGCGGCAGGCTGGCAAGGGCTGCTGGCGCCGGAGGCCTATCCAGCGGTGCGCAATCCGGCCAGCGGCCAGCTGTCCACCGCAAACAGCCGTTTGCTGATGGGCGCGGACGCCGCCAAGCTGGGCGACGGCGGCTTCGACCTCGGCGCGCGCGCCCACCAGGTGCGCGACAGCGTGGCCGCGCTGGGCGCCAAGACGAATGAGAAGGGCGTGTACAGCGTGGCGCTGGACGACCGCGCGCTGTTCCTGGCCGGCTGGCGCGAACGCGCGCTGGCTGCCCTGGACGAGCAGGCCGTGGCGGCGGGCGGCGCCAATAGCGCGCAGCGCGCGGCGGCGCGCGAGCTGCTGAGCAAGAACTGGAGCGGGCACGCCAGCGTGGACTCGGCGGGCTACCGCATTGCGCGCGGCTTCATGTGGTCGATGTATGAGCTGCTGTACGGCGGCGCCAGCGCGGAGATGGGCAAGCTGGCCGACAAGGCGGACATGGCGGCAGCCAGCGCGCGCTGGCCGGTGGTGGTGGCGCGCCTGCTGGACGAGCAGCCGGCCGGATGGCTGCCGCCGCAGTACGCCAGCTGGAAGGATCTGCAATTGGCCGCCATCGACCGCACCGTGGCCGCCATGACGAAGGAAGGCAAGCCGCTGGCCACGGCCACCTGGGGCGAGCGCAATACGCAGGACATCGCGCATCCCATCGCCTCGGCGGCGCCCGCGCTGCGGCGCTGGCTGTCCGCGCCGGGCGACCAGATGCCGGGCGACAGCCACATGCCGCGCGTGGCGGGCCGCAAGTTCGGCCAGTCCGAGCGCATGGTGGTCTCGCCGGGCAAGGAGGAGCAGGGCATCTTCAATATGCCGGGCGGGCAAAGCGGCCATCCGCTGTCGCCGTACTTCCTGGCGGGCCACGCGGACTGGGTGAGCGGCAAGGCCACGCCTTTCTTGCCCGGCCCTGCACAGCATATGCTGACGTTCGTCAAGGTGGTGAACTAGGCCGCAACCGGCTGCGCCGATGCGGCGCGGCTGGTATCCGCGCCGCGCTGCTGCGCGCCATGGATGCCGAAGCAGGCCCGCAGCAGCGGCACCCTGCGCACGGCCTCGAAGATGGCGAAGCTGAACGTGAGCGTGAGCAGCACCAGCAGCAAGCCTTCCTTGGCTGGCTGCATGCGGGCCGGCTGCATCAGGTGGGCGAACACGATAATCAGCGTCTGGTGCACGATGTAGACCGGGAACACCGCCTGCGACAGGTAGCGGCGCTTGGCGCTGTCGAATTGCAGGTGGCGGTGGCCGAAGCCGAGTACCGCCAGCATGGCGCTCCACTGCACCAGGGCGTACACCACGCGCTGCGCCTGGATCAGCGGCATGATGTCGGCCGGGTTCATGTTCTCGGTCAGCGCGTAGTAGGCGATCAGCATGCTCCAGCAGCCCAGGGCCACGCCCAGCGACACAAAGCGCATACCCTCCATGCGCTGCCAGACGGCGCGCTCCTGCTGCATGCCGAGCAAGGCGCCCAGCAGGAACAGCGGCAGATACTGAGCGTGGTTGTACCAGTCCACCACCAGGTTGTGCGTGGACGGGTAGCTGCCGAACAGCGTCACGCGGGCCAGCGCCAGGGCGGCGACGGGCAGGGCGACCAGTTTCCATCCGGTGAGCGCCTTGCACAGCCGGTCCGACACAGCCTGCAAGCGCGGACCGAAGGCTGCGGCCATGGCGCCCAGCAGCAGCGTGTACACCCACAAGTAGGTGACAAACCACAGGTGGTTCCAGGTCGGCAGGTCCAGGCAGGCGCCTTCCTTGCAGAAGCCGTGGTAGCGGGCCAGGTAGAGCTTCATGAAGTCCAGGTAGCTGCCGCTGTAGCCCAGCTTCTCGGCCACCTCGCAGTAGGATTGCGGCGGCACCACCACCAGCATGCCGAAGACCAGCGGCAGCAGCAGGCGCGCGCTGCGCTGGCGCAGGAAGGCGGCGGTAGTGAGCTTTTTCATCAGGTAGGCCGCCGCCACGCCGGACACCAGGAACAGCAGGCCAAGGCGCCACGGTGAGGACAGCATCATCAGCGGTTCGATGGCGTCGCTGGCGAAAGGGCTTTTAATGTGAAAGTCCCAGGTCACGTAGTACATGCCGGTGTGGTACAGGATCAGCAGGAAGAATGCGCAGATGCGTATCCAGTCGAGGAAATATAGTCGGCTTGGGCGGGTGTTCGGCATGGCTGTCTCCACGTTGCGGGTTGCGATGAAGACAAGCTTATGGCCGCGCCGCGCGGCGGGCCAGCGAAATGGGGCGAGGCGGGGGCGGCCTGGGGCGAGCCGGGGGCTCAGCCTCGGCCGGCGAGCTGGGCCAGCAGGGCGGGGCGGTATTGGCGGCTGAGCGGGGCGCGGGCGCCGCCGTGCAGCAGCAGTTCGCCGTCGCCCTTGTCGTCCACTTCGACGGCGGCGACGGCGGACAGGCGCACCGCGCCGCGCCTGTGGCAGCGCAGGAAGTCCGGGCCAAGTTTTTCCAGCAGGCCGGCCAGCGTCTGGCGCAGCAGGGGCTGGCCGCCGGGCGTGTGCAGGATGACGTAGTTGTCCGCCGTTTCTATCCAGCTGATGTCCTCCACCTTGACGATGCGCGTGGCGCCGCGCTCGGGCACCAGCAGCTGGCGTACCGGCGGCATGGCCATTGCCATGGCGGCGGGAGCCTCGGCCGGGGTGCTGGCGCGTTCCATGGCCAGGCGCATGCGCAGGCGTTGCATGGCGCGCTGCAGGCGAGCCTGGTCGTAAGGCTTGAGCAGGTAGTCGATGGCGTTGGCGTCGAAGGCGCGGATGGCGTATTCGTCGTAGGCGGTGACGAAGACGATCAGCGGGGCAGGCGTGGGCAGCGAGGCGGCCACGTCGAAGCCGCCCACCTCGGGCATCTGGATATCGAGGAAGATGGCGTCCGGCGCGCAGGCGGCTGCGCGTTCCAGCGCTTCCACGCCGTCGCGCGCCTCGTCGATGGCGCTGACGTCCGCTTCCAGCGCCAGCAGGCGGCGCAGCTTGTCGCGCGCGGGGCGCTCGTCGTCGACGATCAGCACGCGCATGGCAGCCTCACTTCGGCGCACACGCCGGCCGGTTCCAGCTGCAGCAGTTGCAGCGAGCCCGCGCCGCCGTGCAGCACTTTCAGCCGTTCGCGCAGGTTGCGCAGGCCGATGCCGCTTCTTGCCGCGCCGGAGGATGATGCTGCCAGGCGCCCGCTGTCGTCCGCGATGCGCAGCAGCAGATGTCCGCCTTCGCGCTGCGCGCTGATGGCGATGGCCGTGGGCTGGCGGCGCTGCTCCACCGTGTGCTTGAACACGTTCTCCAGCAGCGGCTGCATGCTCATGAGCGGCACCTGGCAGCCCAGCAGCGATTCGTCGATGTCCCAGGTGATGCCGACCCTGTCCTCGAAACGCTCGCTCATCAGGTGGGCATAGCCGCGCAGCAGGCGCAGTTCGGTGGCCAGCGGCGCCTGCTGCTGGCCCGAGTGGTCCAGCGTGGCGCGCAGCACGTCGGCCAGCTGCATCAGCGTGGCGTCGGCGCGCGCCACGTCGGTGTGCATCAGCGAGGAAATGGTGTTGAGGGCGTTGAACAGGAAGTGCGGCTGCATCTGCTGCGTGAGCTGCTGCAACTGCGCCTGGCGCAGCAGCGTGTTGGCCTGCGCCGCCCGCAGGCGCTCCTCCAGCAGCGCGCGGTAGGACAGCAGGCCAAACTGGATCAGCACGAACAGGCCGAAGAACACGGTGATCTTGATGTCCTCGTACAGGAACACCTGCGGCCATGCTTCGTGCTCGTAGGACTGCCCGGCCAGCGCATACACGGCGTGCCGGATGCCGAAAGCCAGCGGTACGAAAGCCAGCCAGTACACCGGCGCCCACAGCAGCTGAACGCCGGCCCAGCGCAGCGGTGCGGCCATCAGGTGGTCGTAGCGCCGCGTGTGGCGGCGCTGCAGCACCATCAGCACGGTTGCCACCACCGCCGACGAGGACTCCCACAGGATGGGCTTCCAGACCGCGTGCTCGCCGTCGCGCAGCGCGTCCTGCACGGCGGTGAGCACCATCATGCTCCAGAACAGCAGCCAGGCGGCGGACAGGGCGAAGGTGGCGCGGCGGTTCTGCATGGCTTAGCGGAAGCGCGTTTCGCTCAGGTCGATCTCGCGCACCAGCTTGCGCGCGGTTTCGTCCGAGATGTGGTCGTGCCGCGCCAGGTTGAAGATGGCCTTGCGCTCGGCGTGCAGCGCCGCCATGCGCAGCGCCTTTTCCGCCATGTCCAGCTTGCGGAACTGGCGCGCCTGCTCCACTTCGGTGTGCTCGACCAGGCGGTGCCGGTACAGCGCGATCACGCGGCTGGCGGCCTGGGGGTAGAGGTCCGCGTCCACGCTGGTGGACATCAGTTCGATCTGCGCCCGTTCGATAGCGGCGATGGCCGCGTTGGCCGCCACTTCGCGCGCGCGGTCCTCTTCCTGGCTTTCTTCCGAGTCCTCAGGAAAATCCACGCCGCTCAGGATGCGCGGCAGGCCGATGCTGGCCGCCAGCAGCGACAGCAGGATCACCGCGCTGGCCAGGAAGATGGTGAGGTCGCGCGCGGGGAAGGGCTGGCCGCCGGGCATGAACAGCGGCAGCGTCATCACGCCGGCCAGCGTAATGGCGCCGCGCGCGCCGGCCAGCGACGTGGCCAGCAGCAGGCGCCAGTGCGGCGGCGCGGCGTCGTGGCCCATGCGGCTCTTGCGGAACAGCGTGAGCTTGAGCGCGGTCCACACCCAGGCGAAGCGCAGCACCATCAGGCCCAGGGTGATGGCGAAGGCGTACAGCACCAGCCACCACGGATTGACGTGGCCCACCGCCTCCAGCGAGGCGCGCGCACCCTTCAGGATGCTGGGCAGCTGCTCGCCCAGCAGCACGAACATCACGCCGTTGAGGGAGAACTGCACGGTGTCCCACACGGCGGAGCGCTGGATGCGGGTGGCCGCCAGCGCGTGGCCGCCCAGCTCCACATAGCTCATGGTGACGCCGGCCGCCACCGCCGCCAGGATGCCGGACGCGTTCAGGTGTTCGGCCAGCAGGTAGGCGCCGAAAGGCATCAGCAGGTTGACCAGGATGGGCGAACCGGACGGCTCGCCGAAATGGCGCGTCAGCCAGCGCTGCGCCAGCGCGATCAGCAGCGTGACGCCCACGCCCATGCCGATGCCGCCGGCCACCAGCCACACGAAGGTGAGCGTGGCCGAGGTGAGCGAGAAGGTGCCGGTCAGTGCGGCGGCCACGGCGAAGCGGAAGCACACCAGGCCGCTGGCGTCGTTGAGCAGCGATTCGCCTTCGAGAATGTGCATCAGGCGTTTTGGTATCGGCGTGCGCGAGGCGATGGCGGAGACGGCCACGGGGTCGGTGGGCGAGATGATGGCGGCCAGCGCAAAGGCCACCGGCAGCGGCATGGCCGGTATCATCCAGTGGATCAGCAGGCCCATGCCCAGCACGGTGAACACCACCAGGCCGAGCGCCAGTTGCAGGATCACGCCGCGGTCGCGCAGCAGGCCGCTTTTGGGGATGCGCCAGCCGTCCAGGAACAGCAGCGGCGGCAGGAACAGCAGGAAAAAGAATTCGGGGTCGAGCGCAATGCCGTGGCGCGAGAACGCGGCAACGACGAAGCCGAGCGCGATCTGCATCAGCGGCAGCGGCACGGCCACGGGCAGCAGGCGCACCAGGTAGGCGCTGCCGACCACGGCCAACAGCATGGCCAAGACGGTTTCTATTGCATCCATTCATGTCCTTATTTCAACGTGGTGCAATTATATAGTCGGCCCTACTGGCGAGGCTGCAAACTTTCTGTCATAATCTTGCCTTCTGCGGGAGTAGCTCAGTTGGTAGAGCGCAACCTTGCCAAGGTTGAGGTCGAGAGTTCGAGACTCTTCTCCCGCTCCAGAATTCAGAAAAAAGGAAACCTCAGGGTTTCCTTTTTTTTATCCCGGCGCAATTGCAACATCGGCGGGCGAAATGTTTCGTTGTGTAGGGCAATATCGTTATACTGATTGCAGACCTTGCAATGGAGACGATCCCTATGAATTCTGTTCAACAAGAAATTGACGAACGCAGTAACTTAACCAACTCCAACAAGTTCGAACTGCTCTTGTTCCGCCTGGGCGCCGACGCCAATGGCGAGCATTCGGAGCTGTACGGCATCAACGTGTTCAAAATCCGCGAAATCGTGGCCATGCCGGAAGTGACGGCGGTGGCCGGTTCCGCGCCCCATATGCTGGGCGTGGTCAACCTGCGCGGCCAGATTATTTCCGTCATGGACCTGCCCGGCATCGTGGGTGTCACGCCGAAGACCGGCCTGAACATCATGCTGGTGACCGAGTTCGCACGCACCACGCAGGCCTTCGCGGTGGAATCGGTGGACGAGATTGTGCGCCTGGACTGGGGCCAGGTGCTGTCCGCCGAGGGCAGCACGGCCGGCGGCATGGTCACCAGCATCGCCCGCCTGGACGGCGACGTGAACAACACCCGCCTGGCGCAGGTGCTGGACGTGGAAACCATCCTGCGCAAGATGGTGCCGAACGAAGGCAAGGACGTGGACCCGGAAACCATCGGCCCGAAACTGGCGCTCAAGGCCGGCACCATCATTTTGGCGGCGGACGACTCGGTGGTTGCGCGCAGCCTGATCGAGCAGGGCCTGACCGCCATGGGCGCGCCTTTCGTGATGACCAAATCCGGCAAGGAAGCATGGGAACGCCTGCAGCATATCGCCGACGGCGCCAAGGCCGAGGGCATCCCGGTCGAGGACCGCGTGGGGCTGATCCTGACCGACCTGGAAATGCCGGAAATGGACGGCTTTACGCTGACCCGCCTGGTCAAGCAGGACGCCCGTTTCAGCAAGATTCCGGTCGTGATCCATTCCTCGCTGTCGGGCAAGACCAATGAGGACCACGTCAAGGGCGTGGGCGCGGACGCCTACGTTGCCAAGTTCGTGGCGGAAGACCTGGCGGAAACCATCCGCAAGGTGCTGCACAAGTAAAGTAGGCAAGTTGGCAGCATTGCCCGTCAAATAACGCTATCATGGCCAGGTCGTACTTTTCCAACCAAGTGGGAGATGACCGTGGCAGCCAAGCAGATACTGTTATTGACGGGCGATTTCGCCGAGGACTACGAAACCATGGTGCCGTTCCAGGCACTGCAAATGGTGGGCCACACGGTGCATGCCGTGTGTCCGGGCAAAAAGAGCGGGGAGAAGGTCAAGACCGCCATCCATGACTTCGAGGGCGACCAGACCTACACCGAGAAGCCGGGCCACCAGTTCGCCCTGAACGCCAATTTCGATGATGTGAATGTGGCCGCTTACGACGCGCTCGTGATCGCGGGCGGGCGCGCGCCGGAATATCTGCGCTTGAATCCGCGCGTGCTGGAGATCATCCAGCAGTTCGCGCAGGCCTCCAAGCCGATCGCGGCGGTGTGCCACGGCGCGCAGCTGCTGGCGGCGGCGGACGTGATCAAGGGCCGCAGGATTTCCGCCTACCCGGCTTGCGCGCCGGAAGTGAAGCTGGCGGGCGCCGAGTATGCGGATATTTCCGTGGACAGCGCCGTGACGGACGGTATTTTCGTCACCGCGCCGGCATGGCCGGCCCATCCGCAATGGCTGGGGCAGTTCCTGGCGCGGCTGGGGACCGAGATCAAGCTATAGGCGGCGCTCGGCGGGTTACGGCGGCGCGCCGCCTAATCCGCCCTACGCAGAGAGCAAGGATCGTAGGGCGGGTTAGGCGGAACGCCGTAACCCGCCAAGGTTCGCCGCGTGGAAGCGCAAATGATCCTCGATAAAGCTTGAAATGAAGTAGTAGCCGTGATCGTAGCCCGCATGCCGCCGCAGTTGCAGCGGCTGCGCGGCCTGCTTGCACGCCTCCTCGAACGCTTCCGGATACAGCTGCTCGGCCAGGAACTTGTCGCCCAGGCCCTGGTCTATCAATATGCCTTGCGGGAAGGGCGTGCTGGCTGCGGCCATCAGTTCGCTGGCGTCGTGCTTGCGCCATGCGGCCTCGTCCGCGCCCAGGTAGCCGCCGAACGCTTTCTTGCCCCACGGGCAGCGGGTCGGCGCGGCGATGGGCGCAAAGGCCGATACCGAACGGAACACGTCCGGCCGCTTCAGCGCCAACGTCAGCGCGCCGTGGCCGCCCATGGAGTGGCCGAAGATGCCCAGCCGCGCCGCGTCCACCGGCAGTTCCTGGGTCACCAGCCCGCGCAGCTCGTGCAGATAGCTTTCCATGCGGTAGTGCTTGCTCCACGGCGCTTTTGTTGCGTCGATGTAGAAACCGGCGCCGGCACCGAAGTCCCACGCATCCGTTTCGCCGGGCACGCCGGCGCCGCGCGGGCTGGTGTCCGGCGAGATCAATATCAGGCCCAGCTCGGCCGCCACGCGCTGGGCGCCGGCCTTGATGGGGAATGTTTCCTCAGTGCAGGTCAATCCTGCCAGGTAGAACAGCGCGGGTAGCGGCACGTCGTCCTTGCTTTCCGGAATGAAAACCGAAAATCGCATCGGCAGGCCTATTGTGGCGCTATCGTGCTTGTAAAAGCGCTGAACGCCGCCGAAGCAACTATGTTCGCTAATGAGTTCCAGCATGGGGATTCCTTCTCGTGCATTGGTCTGGCCATGATTCTAACCCGGGCTAGGGTGCGACGCGATTTAACGGAATGCAATAAACTGTGTACTGATTTTGCATTGGAGGAAATATTTATGCCGGATTTAGTAGTTATCACGGCCGAACTGGCCTGGCCTATTGCAATCGCCCTGGCCTGGCTGGCGGGGGAAATCATGCACCGCTGGTCCGGCGTACCGCGCATCAGTGTGTACGGCCTGGTCGGCTTCGCGGTGGCCCAAGCCTTCCCGGACCTGTACACCAGCGACAGCTCCAGCCCCGTCACCATACTCGCCAACGTGGCCTTCGGCCTTATCCTGTTCGAGTTCGGCTACCGCATCAATCTCAATTGGCTGCGCCTGAACCCGTGGATCGCCGTCACCGGCCTGGTCGAATCGGCTGCCACCTTCGGCGTGGTGTATGTCATCGGCAACCTGTCCGGCATGCCGCCGCTGACCTCGCTGCTGCTGGCCTCGCTGGCCATGTCCAGCTCGCCTGCCGGCGTGCTGCGCGTGATTAACGAGCAGAACAGCGCAGGCCAGGTCACCGAGCGGGTGCTGCACCTGGTTGCCATCAACTGCGTGCTGGCGGTCTTCGTCTTCAAGGTGGTGGTGGGCGTGTGGGTGTTCCAGACGTCCGGCAGCCTGGGGCAGGCCATTTCGCACAGCGCCATCGAGCTGCTGGCCTCGGCCGTGCTGGGCGCCGTGTTCGGGGTGGTGATCCCCGCGCTACTGCGCCAGCTCGGCCATGTGCAGCGCGACGGCACGGTGGCCTTTGCGCTGGCCGTGGTGCTGCTGGTGGCGATCACGCACGCGGCCAATCTGTCGCCGGTGCTGGCCACGCTGACCTTCGGTCTGATGGCGCGGCACCGCCGCATTTCCTTCAGCCGCACCGAGCGCAATTTTGGCGCCATCGGCGAGCTGCTGACGGTGCTGCTGTTCGTGTTCGCCGTCACCACGCTGGACTGGGAGCGCGTGGTGGCCGGCGCCGGCCTGGCCATCGTGCTGCTGCTGGCGCGCTTTGTCGTCAAGACCGTGGCGGTGGCCGTGTTCGCGCACCCGGGCGGGGTGACCTGGCGCAAGGGGGCGCTCACCGGGGTGGCGCTGGCGCCGATGTCGGTGTTCGTCATCCTGCTGCTGGAGCAGACCAAGAGCATGGGCATCGTGCTGGTCGACGAGCTGGCCGCGCTGGCCGCGATGACGCTGCTCATGGAAGTATTGGGCCCCATCTTCACGCAGTACGCGCTGGTATGGGCCAAGGAAACGCCGCAAGAGGAGGACGCATAAATGGCGCTTGAACAATTCAAAAATTCCCAGCCGCTCACCATGGGCGTGGAGCTGGAACTGCAGCTGATCAGCCATGCGGACTATGACCTCACCGCGTCCAGCCCCGACCTGCTGCACCTGCTGAACCGCAAGCCTTTTCCGGGCAATGTGACGCCCGAGATCACCGAGAGCATGATCGAGATTAACACCGACGTGCACACCAACCATACCGAGATGGTGGCGCAGCTGCAGCTGATCCGCGACACGCTGGTGCAGGCCTGCGAGAAGCTCAACATCGGCATCTGCGGCGGCGGCACGCACCCCTTCCAGAAATGGTCCGAGCGGCGCATCTTCTCCAAGCCGCGTTTCAAGGAAGTGTCGGCGCTGTATGGCTATCTGGCCAAGCAGTTCACCATTTTCGGCCAGCACGTGCACATCGGCTGTGCCAGCGGCGACGACGCGCTGTTCCTGCTGCATTCGCTGAGCCGCTACGTGCCGCACTTTATCGCGCTGTCGGCCTCGTCGCCGTTTGTGCAGGGCGGCGACACGCTGTTCAACTCCGCGCGCTTGAACTCCGTGTTCGCCTTCCCCATGAGCGGCCGCGCGCCCTTCACCTTGAGCTGGGACGACTTCGAGCACGGCTACTTCGCCAAGATGGAGCATACCGGCGTTATCAAGAGCATGAAGGACTTCTACTGGGATATCCGTCCCAAGCCGGAATACGGCACCATTGAGCTGCGCGTGTGCGACACGCCGCTGACGGTGGAGCGGGCGGCGGCGCTGGCGGTGTACCTGCAGGCGCTGTGCCGCTACCTGCTGGAGCGCCACGAGGCTGCGCCGGAGGAGGACGACTACCTGGTCTACAACTACAACCGCTTCCAGGCCTGCCGTTTCGGGCTGGACGGCACCATCGTGCATCCGAAGACCTATGAAAGCCTGTCGCTGCGCGAGGACATCCTGACCACGCTGCGCAAGATGGAGCCGCACGCGGAGGCGCTGGGCGGCAGCGCCGGCCTGGCGCACCTGGTGCAAGTGACGCATACCGGCAGCGACGCCCAGTACCTGCGCGACCAGTTCAGGGAAAGCGGCAGCGTGGAAGGCGTGGTGGACGCGGCGGTGAACCGCTTCCGGGGCTAAGGCACGGCGGGTTACGGCTGCGCCTAACCCGCCCTACGTTTTTTCGACACACGGATATTCGGTATCGCGTAGGGCGGGTTAGCGCAGCGTAACCCGCCGTCCCCGAGCCGCTACAAGCGCGGGTTGCTAAAAGCGGGTCTCGCGGGCCACGCGCAGGAAGTTGTCCAGTATCGGCGTGCAGTCCAGCAGTTCCACGCCGCCCGCGCGGTGGAACTCCGGGTGCCACTGCAGGCCCATGACAAAAGGCGCCTTGGTGTAGCGGATGGCCTCCACCATGCCGTCCGGGACCGAGCGCGCCTCCACCGTCATATCGCGGCCCAGGTTTTTTACCGCCTGGTGGTGGATGGAGTTGACCATCGCCTGGCCGCTGCGCATCTTCAGCATGCGGCCCAGCGAAGCGCCTTCAGGGAAGGCGATTTCGTGGCGGTGGCGGTCGTAGTCGTCATGCACGTGGGCCATGGCGTCCGGCACGTCGGAGGCGATATCCTGGTACAGCGTGCCGCCGAAGGCCACGTTGATCAGCTGGCAGCCACGGCAAATGCCCAGCACCGGTTTGCCCGCCTCCACGAATTCGTGCAGCAGCTCCAGCTCGTACATGTCGCGCGCGCGGTCGCCGCTCCATTCCGGCCGCGTGGGCGATTCCGCATAGCTTTGCGGCGACACGTCCGCGCCGCCTTGCAGCACCAGGCCGTCCAGGTGGCGCGCGTAGTCGCGCAGGCGGATATTCGATGGATGCAGCAGGCCGTCCGTGTTCACGGTCGGTATCATGAACACCAGCACGTCGCGCGACATGACCCACTGCGCGATGGACTCTTCGAGGTATTGCAGGTTCTTGCTGCGCAGGCCCTTGGCGCCGGCCTCCGGATGGAAGATGCGGGCCGACACGCCGATGTGCAGCGGGCGCTGGATGATGTGGCGCGTGGCCGCCGCCGCAATGCGCCGGTAGCGCGCCATGATGATGCGGCCCCACAGGCTGAACACCGTGTCGCCCGGGTCCAGGTAGCGCGGCGTTCCCATCTGGTCGCCGTGGCGGCGTTCATGGCGGCGCTCCTGGCGCCGCGGATCGTGATCTCCGGTACTCATGCAAACTCCCTTAGTGCGCAAGCATGGTTTTACCACACGCCGCCGTTACGGGTCGCCCGGCTGGCGGGCTCAGTGTTTGAAATAGAGTTCGTGCAAGCGCGCCAGCGTGACATTGGCCGCCGCCTCGGACAGCGCCACCTTCCCGCCTTGCAGCAGGTAGACATGGTCGGCAATCGCCAGCGCGCGCTCGGTGTTCTGCTCGACCAGGATAATGGTGCGGCCTTCGGCCTTGAGCCGCGCCAGGATCCCGAACAGCTCGTTCACCAGCAACGGCGCCAGGCCCAGCGAAGGCTCGTCCACGATCAAGATTTTCGGGTCGGACATCAGCCCGCGCGCCATCGCCAGCATCTGCGCCTCGCCGCCGGACAGCGATCCGGCCAGCTGCTTGCGCCGTTCGCGCAGGCGCGGAAACATCTCGTATGCGGCCTCCAGCCGCGCCGCCACGTGCGGGCGGTGCGCCTTGTTGAAGGCGCCCACGATCAGGTTTTCCGCAACGCTCATGTCGCGGAACACCATGCGGCCCTCGGGCACCATGGCCAGGCCACGGTCGGCCATGTCCCAGGTCGGCGTGCCGTCCAGGCGCTTGCCGTGCAGCGTGATTTCACCCTGCTTGAGCGGCAGCAGGCCCATGATGGCGCGCAGCAGCGTGGTCTTGCCCGCGCCGTTCTGGCCCACGATGGCGGTGAGCCGGCCCGGCTGCATGGCCAGCGACACGTCCCACAGCACGTTGATGGCGCCGTAGCCGGCGCGCACATTGCTCAGTTCAAGCATGGCCGTCCCCCGTACCTGCGCCGGTATAGCTCTTGATGACGGCCGGATCGCGGAACACCTCGTCCGGCGTGCCGTCGGCAATCAGCTCGCCGAAATTGAGCACGGCCACGCGCGGGCACAGGCTGCTGATGGTCTCGATATCGTGCTCGATGATGACGATGCCCACGCCGAAGCGCTGCTGCATCTCCTTGAGCATGCCCATGAAGCGCCGCTTGCCGCTGGTTTCCAGCCCGGCCAGCACTTCGTCCAGCAGCAGCAGGCGGGGATTGGTGGCCAGCGCCTTGGCTACCTCCAGCGCTTTCAGCTCGGTCAGCGCCAGGCTGGTGGCGGCGTCGCGCCGAGCCTTGCCGGCAAGGCTGGTGAAGTCCAGTATCTCGTCGATGCGCGCCATATCCACCTTGCCGGTGCCGAAGCGCTGCGCCACCACCAGGTTCTCGCGCACCGTCAGCTCGTGCATGGGCTGCGGAATCTGGAAGGTGCGGCCTATGCCCAGGTGCGCGCGCTTGTGCATGGGCGCGCGCATCACGTCGCGGCCGTCGAAGCGTATCGCCCCGGCGGTGGGCTTCACCAGGCCGGAGATGGCGTTGAACAGCGTGGTCTTGCCCGCGCCGTTGGGCCCCACCAGGCCAAGCACGCCGCTGCCGTCCATGCGCAGCGAGACCGCGTTGACGGCGGTGAGGCCGCCGAAGCGCACCGTGAGCCGGTCCAGTTCAAGCAGGGGATCAGGCGCGGCCACGTCTGCGCCTCCTTCCAAAGCCGCGCAGCAGCGGCATCAGGCCGTTGGGGCTGAGGATAATCATCAGCACCAGCAGCACGCCCAGCACCAGCTGGTGGCCGGTGGGCAGCAGTTCCTTGAACAGCAGCTGGTCCGCCAGCGACACGAACACGGCGCCCGCGATCGGCCCGGGAATGGTGCGGTAGCCGCCGAAAATCGCCGCCACGATGGGCAGCGTTACCCACAGGCCGTTGAAGGCGTAGTCCGGCTCCAGGAAGTTGATGGTGTGCGCGTTGAAGGCGCCCACCACGCCCGCCATGAAGGCGGACACCATCAGCATGGCCGCTTTCAGCAGCGTGCTGTTGACGCCCACCACGCGGGTGGCGTCCTCGCTGTCGTGCATGGCGCGCAGGGCCAGGCCGTAGTGGCTGGCGCGGATGGCGGCGTAGATGAAGGCGAAGGCCACCACGATGGTCAGGATGATGAGGTAGGCGCCGGCCTTGCCGCTGAAGTCGTAGCCCATCAGCGTGGGCAGTCCCGGAATATTGGCCAGCCCGCCCGCGCCGCGCGTGACCGAAGTCCATTCGGTGGCGATGATGCGGAATATGTGGGCGTAGGCGAGGATGGCCAGCGCGAAGTAGGGGCCGCGCAGGCGCAGCACCGGCAGCATGGCGATGGAGGCGGCCGCCGCGCCCGCGCCGCCCAGCAGCATGGCGGGCAGCACCGGCACGCCGAGCCGCATGCTGCACAGCGCGGACACATAGGCGCCCACGCCGAAAAAGGCGGAGTGGCCGAAGCTGATCATGCCGCCCAGGTTGCCCAGCAGCGCCCACGACAGCGCCACGCCGCCCGTCACCAGCGCGGCCACGATGGTGCTCATCACGTAGTTGTTGCCCGCCAGCGTAAGCGGCACCACGAGGTAGGCCAGTATCAGCGCGGACAGCACGCCGCTGTGTATCTTCATCCGCGCCTCCGGGCCGCGCCGAACAGGCCGTTGGGCATAACGAACAGCACCAGCAGGAATAGTGACATGCCCGCCAGTTCCTGCAGCGCGGAGCTGGCCAGCGTGACGGTGAGCGCCTCGCACACGCCAAGCAGGACGGCGCCCAGCAGCACGCCGGGAATCGAGCCCACGCCCGCCAGCACGGTGATGATGAAGGCCTTGACCGTGAGCGCGCTGCCGTAGGAAGGCTGGATCACGCCGTAGCTGAACAGCGCCACCCCCGCGAACGCGGCCAGGATGCCGGCGATGATGAAGGATACCAGTTCCACCTTGCCGGGATTGATGCCCATCAGCTTGGCCGCGTCGCGGTTGCTGGCCACGGCGCGCAGCGCGCGGCCGTACCAGCTGCGCGAAAGCCACCACCACAGCGCCGCCAGCAGCGCCAGGCTGACGCAGAAGAAGATGGCTTCGCTGCGCATGCTGTACAGCGGGCCGATGACCAGCGCTTCCTGCAGCCAGCTGGAGCTGGTGGTGCGGATGTCGGCCTTCCAGGTGATCAGGATGGCGTTGGTGAGGATGATGCCGATGCCGTAGGTGAGTATCAGCGAGTTGATCTCGCGGTCCTTGTTGATGCGCCTGACGGTCCAGTACACGCACACGGACGCCAGGCTGACCAGCACCAGCGCCACTGGAATGGCGAAAACGGGGCCCAGGCCCGCCTGCGATTCCACCGTGTAGGCGATGTAGGCGGCCAGCAGCACCAGCTCGCCGTGCGCGAGGTTGATGATCTTCATGGCGCCGAACACCAGCGCCAGGCCGAGCGCGATCAGCGCGTAGGAGCCGCCTTGCAGCAGGCCGGAATACAGCGCTTGCAGTATCAGTTCGGTCATCAGCTCAGCGTACCGCGCTTACCAGGGCACGGCCGGGTAGGCGATCTTGCCGGTGGCGCCGGCTTTCGGCCAGACGATGACAATCTTCTTGTCCTGGTGCTGGCCCATGCGGTGCACGAAGTTGGGGTTGTCGCCGTTGGCGGAGAACTGCACCTTGCCGATCAGCGTTTCGCGGCTGGTCTTGCGCATTTCCTCGGCGATGCCGCCGGTCTTCACGCTGCCCTTGTCGGCGGCGCGGGCGATGGCTTCGAACAGCAGCATGGACTGCACGTAGCCGAATTGGCCCAGGTAGTCCGGCTCTTTCTTGTACAGCTGCTTGTAGGTCTCGGAGAAGGCCTTGCCGTCCGCCGACTCAAATGTGGCGGGGTAGGGCAGCAGCGCGGTGCCGAACACATTGGGCATCAGGTCGGGGAACTCGGACGCCATCTTGGGCGTGGCCAGCGACCACACGCCCACCATGGCCTTCACGGCGGGCTTGAGCACGCGCGCGGCGCGCAGTATGCCCACGTAGTCGTTTTCGTAGCCGGACATCAGCACCAGCTCGGACTTGTCCTGCAGTTTGATCTTGTTGATGATGGGCTTGAAGTCGGTAATGGCCGGGTCGAAGGAGTGCGAAGCGGCCTTGATGCCTTTCGCTTCGAGCGCCTTCTGGATGTTCTTGGCCAGGTCGGACGTGGCTTCTTTGGTTGAGTAGATGATGGAGACCGATTTGGCGCCCACGTCGTCTATCAGTCCCAGCACGGCTTTCTCGTAGCCTGCGGTGTTATTGATGCGGAAAAAATTCTTGCGCCCGCTGGAGACCAGGCTGTCGTCCACGCCGCCGGAGGTGATGTAGACCAGGTTCAGTTTATTGGCCGCGTCGGACGCCGGAGCGATATTGTTGGAGCCGTAGCCTCCGGTGATGGCGACCACGCCCTGGCTGTGCAGCTTCTCCACGGCGGCGATGGCCTTGGCCGGGGCGGATTCGTCGTCCACGGTGATGATTTTGATCTTGTGCTTGCCGTTGGTACGGTTGAAGACTTCCGCCGCCACCATCACGCCTTCCTGCATGCCGGCGCCCACGCGCGCCAGGGAGCCGGTGAGCGGCAGTTCGGCGCCGACCAGGAATTCTTCGGCGCGCGCGCCGGCCAGTGCTGCGGACAACAGGGATGCCAGGGCGATTTTCTTGTACAGGCTATTCATTGTTTTGTCTCCTTGGTTTGGGCCGCTTGTTGGGCCAGCGTGCGCAGCTGGCTTTTTAATATCTTGCCGGTGGCGGCTGCCGGCAATGATGGCATGGGAATGATCTCGGCGGGGCATTTATAAGGCGCCAGCGCTGCGGCCAGGTGGGCGTGCAGTTCGCCCACCAGCACTTCCGGCTGGCCGGCGTGGCGCGGATCAAGCTCCACGTAGGCGATTACCTCCTCGTCGCCGCCAGCCACGGTGCGGCCGACCACCGCCGACTGCGCCACGGCGGGATGCGCGTTCAGCACCGTTTCCACTTCGAGCGGATAGACGTTGAAGCCGGAGCGGATGATCAGCTCCTTGCTGCGGCCGACGATGAAGAGCGCGCCGTCCGCGTCCTGGCGGGCGACGTCGCCGGTGTTGAGCCAGCCGTCCGCATCGATGGCGGCGGCGGTCAGCGCCGGTTCCTTGTAGTAGCCGAGCATGACGTTGGGCCCGCGCACCCACAGCTCGCCCGTGGCGTCCTGCGCCGGGACTATGCGGGTCTCCACGCCTGGAATGGCGTAGCCCACCGAGGTGTCGCCGCGCGGGGCGTCCAGGCGGGTCTGGCTGATGGTGGGCGAGCTTTCCGTCATGCCGTAGCCGTTGTGCAGCGGCTGGCCGAGCAGGGCTTCGGCCTGGCGCTTGAGCGCCGGGTCCAACGGCGAACCGCCGGCGTAGATGAAGCGCAGGCTGGCGCCCAGCGTCTCGCGTCTGGCTGCGCCATCCGCGCGCGCGCCGGGTTGGCCGAGTATTTCAAGCAGCCGCGCATACATGGCGGGCACGCCTTGCAGTATGGTGAGCTGGTCTTCACGCAGGGCGCCCAGCAGCGCGTCGGCGTTGAAGCGGGGCTGCAAGTGCAGGCAGGCGCCCGCGTACAGGGTGCCCAGCATGACGGAGGCCAGGCCGTAGACGTGCGAAATCGGCAGCACGCCGTAGGCGCGGTCGGCAGGCGTGAGGCCGCGCAGGGTGCTGGAGACGGCGGCCACGAACAGCAGGTTGCGGTGCGACAGCATCACGCCTTTGGACTGGCCGGTGGTGCCGGTGGTGTAGATCAGCGCCGCCGGCTGCCGCGCGCTGAAGTCCGCGCCGGCGGCCACAGGTTCCGGCTGCGCCGCTTCGTTCAGAGGGCCTATCATCCACTCGCCGAACAGCCAGGATTCCCGCTGCGCGCCATCGCGCTCGCCGTGCGCTGCCGCCTCCGGCGACGCCGCCGTTGCTGCTCCCGCCGCCGATCCGCAGCAATAAATTACGCGCCGCGCGCCGGAATGCTCGCGGAACTGGGCGATCTCCCGCGCCGACAAGCGGCTGTTCGCGTTCACGACCCACGCATCCATGCTGGCCGCCGCGAAGATCAGCGCGATCTGGGCGACGCAGTTCTCCGCCACCACCATCAGCCTGTCGCCCGGCCGCACGCCCAGTTCGCGCAGCCGCTGCGCAGTGGCATCCACCGCCGCCGCCAGTTCGCCGTAAGCCCAAACCCGCTCGCCTTCGCGCAGCGCCGGCGCATCCGGCGCGCGTTCTGCCCAGCGGCGCGGAATGTCGCTGATGCGTGGCGGCAGGCCGGCGAGGAGGGCGGAAATATCCATCAACCCTGCGCCGCCTTGATCATATTGCGCGCAATGACGATCTGCTGGATCTGCGAAGTGCCCTCGTATATGCGGAACAGGCGGACGTCGCGGTAGAAGCGCTCCGCCGCGTATTCGGAGATGTAGCCCGCCCCGCCATGTATCTGCACCGAGCGGTCCGCCACGCGTCCGCACATCTCGGATGCGAACAGCTTGCTGCACGAGGCCTCGGTGGAGATGTCCAACCCCTGGTCGCGCTTGCGCGCCGCGTCCAGCACCATGCAGCGGGCCGCGTACAGTTCCGCCTTGCTGTCGGCCAGCATGGCCTGGATCAGCTGGAAGTCCGCAATGGCGTGGCCGAACTGCTCGCGCTCCATGGCGTAGCGCAGCGCATCCTCCAGCATGCGCTCGGCCGCGCCCACGCACACGGCGGCAATGTGCAGCCGGCCCTTGTCCAGCACCTTCATGGCGGTCTTGAAGCCCACGCCTTCCTTGCCGCCGATCAGATTGGCGGCCGGCACGCGGCAGTTCTCGAAGATCACGTCGCAGGTATGCGCGCCGCGCTGGCCCATTTTCTTGTCGATCTTGCCCAGGCTGAGGCCCGGCGTGCCGCGCTCCACGATAAAGGCGGAAATGGCGCCCGCGCCCTTGCGCGTTGCATCCGTGCGCGCCATCACGGTGTAGATGCTGGCCTCGGGCGCGTTGGTGATATAGCGCTTGGTGCCGTTGAGGATGTAGTGGTCGCCGTCGCGCACGGCGGAGGTGCGCAGCGAGGCGGCGTCCGAGCCGGAGCCGGGTTCGGTCAGCGCGAAGGAGCCGATGATGTCGCCCGCCGCCAGCCGGGGCAGGTAGTGCTGCTTCTGCTCCTCTGTGCCGTCGATGACGATGCCCTGCGAGCCGATGCCGTTGTTGGTGCCGATCAGCGAGCGGAATGCGGGGGAAGCGTAGGCGATCTCGAACGCCACCAGCACTTCCTCCTCCATGGTCAGCTGCAAGCCGCCATAGGCTTCGGGGATGGACAGGCCGAACAGGCCCAGTTCGCGCATCTGCGCCACCACGGCGGGAGGAATCTGGTCGGTCTCGGCAACCTCCTGCTCCTGCGGCAGCAGCACTTCGCGCACAAAGCGGCGCACGCCGGCGAGCAGCAGGTTCAGGGTTTCTTCGTCGCGTATCATCGTGGTCCCGTGGGAGGGGTTGCCTGGGCGGGTATCGTATCGACCCGGTGGCTCCACTGTCAATTGTTTTACAGCGCGACGCTGCGGCGCGGCTTCAGGCCTGGATGTCGATCAGCGTGCCGATGCGCTGCTCGGCAGCCTGCACCACTTTGGCGTTCAGGTCGAAGCTGGCTTTGTAGACCAGGGAGTTGGTGATGTCGGAGGCGAGGCCGGTATCGGAAACCGCGCCTTCGGATGCGGCCAGTCCACGGCCTTGCGCGGACAGCGTCACGCCGGAGCCAGCTGGGCTGGCTTCCTGGAATTGGGCTTGCTGGGCCTGGTAGCCCTGCGTGCCCGTATTGGCAATGTTGTTGGCCGCGATACCCAGCGCCTGCTGGTTCGCGTTGAGGCCGGAAGCCCCGGCGCTCAGGGCGGATACACTCATGTTCTTTCCCTTCAGCAATAGCAGCCAGTGTAACCGCTTCGCCGTGGCCGTGCAATCGGATGTTGCTGAAAAAAAAGGCAGTGGTTTTGACGTTCTGGTATTGCCTTTGAAAAACTTGACCCGCAGAATTGTGATATTGCCCCGTTCTCTCATCAGGAGCCGCATCATCCGCGCCCTCGTCCATTCCTGCCGCTGCTTGTTCGCCGCCCTGGCACTCTGTGGCGTGTTTGCACCAGGCCACGCCGCCGCATTGCCAGTCTCGCAACTGAACGAGCAGGTGGTGATGATACCGGCCGGGCAGGGTGCTGCGCTGGAAACCACGCTGTTCAAGCCGGACGGCGACGGCCCCTTCCCGCTGCTGGTCATCAACCACGGCAAGGCGCCGGGCGACCCGAAACTGCAGCAGCGTGACCGCTTCGTCCACATGGCGCGCGCCTTCGTGCGGCGCGGCTACGCCGTGATGGTGCCGATGCGCGCCGGCTTTGCGCACTCCGGCGGCCGCTACATCGATCACGGCTGCGACATGGCCGCCAACGGCTACACCCAGGCCGCCGACGTGCGCGAGGCGATCCGCTACGCGCGCAGCCTGCCCTGGGTGGACGCGCAGCGCATCGTGGCGGCGGGCCAGTCCTATGGCGGCCTGGCGACGATGGCGCTGGCCACGCAGCAGATTCCCGGCCTGCGCGGCGTGATGAATTTCGCCGGCGGCCTGCGCGTGCACGGCGGCCCGTGCGACTGGCAGGAAGCGCTGGTGCGCGCCTTCGGCGAGTATGGCAAGCGCAGCAAGGTGTCCAGCCTGTGGATGTATGGCGCCAACGACTCCTACTTCGGCCCCGAGCTGGCCAGCCGCATGCACGGCGCTTATACGCGGGCGGGCGGCAGCGCCGAGCTGGTGGCCTTCGGTGCATTCAAGCGCGACGCGCACACCATGCTGGCCAGCCAGGACGGCGAGCAGGTCTGGCTGCCGCAGGCCGAGCGCTTCCTGGCGCGCATCGGCATGCCGGTGAAGGAAAAATTCGCGCTTCCGGCCAGCGAGCAGGCGCCCACCGAATACGCCGCCGTGGACGACGTGTCCGCGCTGCCTTACCTGGCCGTGCATGGACGCGAAGAATACCGCGCCTTTCTGCAGCGCCAGCTGCCGCGCGCCTTCGCGCTGTCTCCCAGCGGCGCCTGGGGCTGGGCCGAAGAGGGCGAAGACCCGCGCCGCAGCGCCCTTGCCGCCTGCCAGTCCAGGAGCCGTGAACCCTGCCAGCTCTATTCGGTGGACAATGCCGTCGTCTGGCCCGCCGCCACTTCCTCGGGCGGCACGGACCGCTAGTCCGCGCGCTGAATTTCCGTCATCGCTGCCTCCAGCACTTCGTCGCGGCCTGCGCGGATGCCTTCGATGGTGGGGATGACTTCAATGTCCGGGGTGATGCCCACGCGCTGCGTCGGGCGCTTATCGGGATGGAAGATGCCGATGCCGCTGATGAGGGAACGCAGTCCTCCCGGCATGCCAAAGGGCGAGGTGTTGCCGTCCGCGCCGGCCGTGGTGCTGCCGATAATCCGGGCGCGCGGGGAGGCGCGGAACGCCAGGGCGGTGTATTCGGACTGGCTTTGCGAAATCTCGTCGATCAAAATCATCACCTTGCCTGCGTAGTGCGTCTGTCCGGGGCGCAGCATGGCGCCCTGTTTCCAGTAGAAGGCGCCGGGGTTGTTGAGGTCGGGGAAGGTGAAGCGCACGAAATTGGTGGGGCGCTCGACCAGGTATTGGCCTAGCGCGAAGACGACAAACTCGGACGGGTAGTTGCGGATGTCGACCACCAGTCCCTTGGTACCGGCTGCCGCTTCCATATAGCGCGGAATGTCCGCCTGCTTGATGGACGAGAGTTTGAGGTAGGCTATGCCGCCGGACAGCATTTGGAAGGTGTCGCCCGCGCGGTCATGCGTCTTTGCGCGGCGGATCTCGGGCGTGCGGCTTGCCTGTACATCCAGCTCGCTGTCCGCCCTGCGTATCCGCAGACTGGCTGCGCCACAAGGGCCACGGTGCAGTTCCTGTGCGATGTCGCGCAGCCGCGTGGGCTCGTTGGATGCGGCATAGTAGGGGCGCCATGCCTGCACCAGCTTTGCTACGGGCGTGTTGTCTATGGCTGTGATGACGTCGCCGGGAAGGAGGCCGGAGGCCTTGCCCGCAGCCTCGTCCGTGTATCCCGCGACGACGGCGTCGCCGCCGAGGAAGCGCACATTCACCGGCAGCTTGCACTGCCCCAGCGGCGGGCGGACGTGGAGCGAGGTCCACAGGTTGCTATGCGTGTCGTTGAAGCGCGCGATGACGGCCATCATCTCCAGCTCGTAGGCCGGCCGGTCCTTGGCAAGAACCACTGTGGGAATGGACTGGCGCAGCACACCGTTCCAGTCCTCGCCGATGACATCGCGGTATGGCGCCCAGTATTCAATAATGTTCCAGAAGCGGAACAGTGCCAACAGCCTGAATCCCGCGTCCGGATAGCGCATGCCGTCGTACAGGGGCTCGTGCTTGAATACCGGGTTCTTGACCCCTTTACCCAATTCCAGAAAGAACTGCTGGCCGTTTGCGGGACGATTCCGGTAGATGCGCTTCAGGTCTGCCTGGAGTTCCCCGCCAAGCAGCTTGCCGTCATCCAGCCAGTCCAGCGCCGGGCGCAGATGCAGGTCTTCCGCAGGCAGTGTGGCGCAGGGATTGCACGGAATGATCTCGCCCAGGCTTGCAATCCATTTATGGAGCACCGTATTGGCCTCGGCCTGGTCCCGTGATGCGAGGATTGCGGGCGTCACGCGCAGCAGGTCGTAGTCCCAGTGCCGCTGGCCGGATGTGACTATCGGATGGTGATATTTCAGGAAGCCCCACACCTTGCCCAGCGTTGCCAGATTCTCGATCTGCATGTCCGAAAGAGCGGTGATCCTGATATCCGAGCCAGTGTCGAATGCATGGTCTGTGTCGTAGGCGGTCTGGCCGCTGTCCTGCGCGCATGCTGCCTGGCATGCAAATAGAAGGGTGAGGATGAGAATTCGCATGGGCCGGGAAGGGGGAAGTTGTCATTCAGTATATAGCGGCTGATCTAATACCTTTGTATCACTATGTATCCCCGTCGCCATCGGCCACAATGATGTACAAAAAGCAGCGTTGTCGTACACACAGCCGACACACGCCCGCCTTATTCTGACTGCTGTGCATATTTCAATTCGGAGATAGGAATGCAAGAGAACATCAGCCAACAGCGCCGCCGCTTGATCGGTTCCGCAGCAGTCGCCCTGGCAGCGAGCCAGTTCGGCATCATGGGCCTGGCGCGTGCGCAGGCGAAGCCGGCGTCGCCGTTCGGTGCGCTGAAGCAGATCGATGCGGGCCTGCTGAACGTGGGCTACGCGGACGTGGGACCTGCGGACGGCAAACCGGTGATCCTGCTGCACGGCTGGCCTTATGACATCCACGCTTTCTCCGAAGTGGCGCCCATCCTGGCTGCGGCCGGATACCGCGTCATTATTCCCCACCTGCGCGGCCACGGCACCACGCGCTTCCTGTCCAATGCCACCTTCCGCAACGCCCAGCAGTCGGTGGTGGCGCTCGACATCATCGCGCTGATGGACGCGCTCAAGATTCCACAGGCCGTGATCGGCGCCTTCGACTGGGGCGCGCGCACGGCCTGCATCATCGCGGCGCTGTGGCCCGAGCGCGTGAAGGGGCTGGTGTCGGTGAGCGGCTACCTGGTGACCAATATCGACACGCGCGCAGTGCCTTTGCCGCCGAAGGCCGAGCATGACTGGTGGTACCAGTACTACCTGGCCACGGACCGTGGCGCTGCGGGCTACGCCAAGAACACGCGCGACTTCGCCAAGTACATCTGGGAGACCGCCTCGCCCAAGTGGAAATTCGACGCGGCCACGCTGGACCGCAGCGCCGCGTCCTTTGCCAACCCTGACCATGTGGCCATCGTGCTGCACAACTACCGCTGGCGCCAGGGTGCGGCAGCGGGCGAAGCACAGTACGACGCGCTGGAAAAGCGCCTGGCGGCGGCTCCCGTCATCACCGTGCCCACCATCACGATGGAAGGCGACGCCAACGGCGCACCATTTCCGCCACCGGCCAGCTACCGCCAGAAGTTCACCGGCAAATACGAGCACCGCAACCTGAGCGGCGGCATCGGCCACAACCTCCCGCAGGAAGCGCCGCAGGCGTTCGCCCAGGCCATTCTCGACGTCGCCGCAATGTAACGAGGCAAGCCTGCTGGTATCATGGCCGCATATGCTGGCTGATTGATACCGAGATGATGAAAAACAGTTCCAAAGGCGGGTTGGTGTACTCCACCGAAACCGGCCGCATGTGCCCGGATTGCGGGCAGCCGGTTGCCGCCTGCACTTGCAAGGTTAACGCGAAGCTGGCTCCGGTGGGTGATGGCGTGGTGCGCGTGTCGCGCCAGACCAAGGGGCGCGGCGGCAAGTGCGTCACCGTGGTGAAAGGGCTGGCGCTGGACGGCGAGGCGCTGGCCGCGCTGGGCAAGCAGCTGCGCGGCGCCTGCGGCTCCGGCGGCACCGTCAAGGACGGCTTGATCGAGGTACAGGGCGATCATTGCGACGTGGTGATGGCCGCGCTGTCCAAACTGGGCCACCAGCCCAAGCGGGCCGGCACATGACAGCGAGTACAAGCTGGGTGACCGGGTCGGCATTTTCTCCATACTCTACCTGAGCGACGACGAGGTAATCCTTGGCGATGCGGACAAGCACCTGAAAGTATGCGTCTCGGTGCGCAAGCTCAGCGAGCCGTGCAGCGCGGTTGCCGTATCGACCGTGGTCCACATCCACAACCTGCTGGGCCGCGTGTACATGTTGTTCGTGGCGCCGGTTCACAAACTCATCGTGCCCGCCGTGCTGGTGCGCGCAAGCGATCAACTGTCTCCAATCAAGGCCGCTTCGAGTACTGCTCGTCGCTGACTTTTTCCAGCCATTCCACCACCTTGCCGTCCAGCGCTTCGGCGATGGCGATGTGGCTCATGGCGGTGGTGGGGGCGGCGCCGTGCCAGTGTTTGACGTTGGGCGGTATCCAGACGATGTCGCCGGGTTTGATGTCCTGCACCGCGCCGCCCCAGTGCTGCACCTGGCCTGCGCCTGCGGTGACGATCAGCGTCTGGCCCAGCGGGTGCCGGTGCCATGCTGTGCGCGCGCCCGGTTCGAAGGTGACGGTGGCGCCGCCAATCCGTGCCGCGCCTGTGCGGCAGGAAGGCCAAGCCGGCCTGGAAGGCGGGTTGATGAAGAAGCCCACGCGCCACGAGGCCCAGTCTGCGATCACACCGCCCAGCACCAGTCCGGCGCTGGCGCCTATTCCGGCCACCGAGCCGTGGTAGGCCAGCGCGCGGGTGCGCGGCGCGCCTTCGGCGAAATTGGTGGAGAGCAGGGCCAGCGTGGACGGCGCCAGGATGGCGGCGCCCGCACCCTGCACGGCGCGCGCGAGCAGCAGCCAGGCGGGCGTCTGCGCCAGGCCGATGGCCAGCGAGGCGGCGGTGAACAGGCCCAGGCCGGCCAGGAACATGCGGCGCCGGCCCAGGATGTCGCCGGCGCGCGCGCCCAGCATCAGCAAGCCGCCGAAGGCCAGCGTGTAGGCGCTTTGCACCCAGGACAGTCCGGCGGACGTGAAGTGCAGCTCGTCCTTGATACGGGGCAGGGCGGTGATGACGATGGAGCCGTCCAGCACCAGCATCAGGTAGCTGATGAGCACGATGGGCAGGACGGCGCGGGATGGGGACGTTTTCATGCCGCCAGTGTAGCGGCACGGGGACTGTGCGATAAGACTACATAATCCGCAAAACCTTATTAGCCGGACTTATGAATTCCACGAGCTTAGTGCCGTTTTGCGGTCAGGTTCAGCACGGCCGGCGGTATCACCTTGGACAGGGACTTCAGGAAGCGCTTGCCGATTTCGTCGTTGCCCAGCATGTCGATCAGGACGGCCTGGTCGGCTGGCAGCAAGGTGCGCGTGGAGACGTAGAATCCCGCGTCCTGCCAGGGCACGTCCTCAAGTGCGCTGATCGACAACTGGCCATCGAGCCCGCTCAGCCTCGGATCCTCGACGATGGTGTTGTAGGCGCTGCTGTACGGCAGGATGGTCACGTCCGCGATGTTGGCCTGCATGCGGCGCATCAGATCATTGAGGTCGTTGGCGTATTGTACCCGCGCGGCCTGGGCCGGCTCGAGCAGCTTGCGGTACGCGGGGCCGTAGTCAAAGCCGCGCACCACGGCGATGCGCAGGTCGGTATTCTTGAGCAGGGTATCCACAGACTGCACCGAGGGGTCTATCGGCTTGACGCCGACCAGCACGGCGCGGTACTTGAAGACCGGAACAAAGGTGCCGGACAGGTCGCGCTCGGGCGAGCGGGTGGAGAGGACAATAACGTCCGCGTCGCTGGCGCGGAACAGCATTTCCAGCCGCGCGCGCGGCACCACGGGGAAGGTGAATTTGCAGCCGTATTTGTCGCCCAGTTCGTCGAGCATGTCGGGCATGACGCCCGCCGCCTTGCCGTGCTTGACCACGATGGCCATGCCGTGCGGCGCCACGGGAACGTTGATGGTGCGGGAACAGGCTGCCGCCGCCAAACCTGGCAAGACGCAGCAGAGGGTTGCGAAGGTGGTCAGGCGGCGTGCATTCATATAAATCGTTTTCAGACTTTCTTGACGAATTCGGTTTTCAGGCTCATGTTGCCGAAGCCTTCGATCTTGCAGTCGATATCATGGTCGCTGTCGACCAGGCGGATGTTCTTGACCTTGGTGCCCATCTTGACCGTGCCGCCGCCGCCCTTGAGTTTCAGGTCCTTGATGACGGTGACGGTGTCGCCGTCCTGCAGGAGGTTGCCGGCGGCGTCCTTGTAGACGCGCGGGCCGTCTTCGGTGTCGGCCGCCGCACCCGGCTGCCATTCATGCGCGCATTCCGGGCACACGCATTGCGTGCCGTCGTTGTACGTCAGTTCGGAGCCGCATTGCGGGCAGGGTGGAAGTGCGCTCATGTTCATCCTTGTTGGTGCAGGCCTGGCCTGGAAAGGGCAGCAGTATAACAGGCGGCCCCTCCGGATCAGGTCTTGGCCAGCGCCTCGCGCATCTGCTTTTCCAGCGCGAGCAGGTTGCCTTGCACGCCGTCGATGGTGCTCTCCATCTGGCGCAGCGTGTGGTACAGCGCGGCGGGATCGACCTTGCCCAGCTCCAGGTCCGACAGCGTGTTCATCATGGCCGGGCCGCTCAGCGTGAGCTGGGTGTTGGTGTTGGCCGAATCCAGCGTGTCGCGCTGCTGGGCGTACAGGGCGGAATAGCGCTGCAGCAGCGCGGGCGACATCCAGCTGGCCGACTGGCTGGCGACCGCCACTTCCCATGCTTCGCGCCGCAGCGTGGGCGTTTTCAGGTTCAGGCCGAAGCTGCGGTTGGTGGCCGTCAGCAGGTGTTCGCCCACGTCCTTGTCGGCGACCTTGGCCTTGATGTCGTCGCGCAGGGCTTTGCGCAGCTTGGTGATGTGCTCGAGCTGCTTGCTGTTGGCCTCGGTCACGCGGTGCAGCTCCTCCAGGTTGATGCGCAGCTCGGCTTCGATCTGCTGTTCGGCGTCGCTCGCGCGGTGGCGGTGGTGCCAGCTTTGCGCCGCGTGTTCGAGCGCCAGCGCGGTCAGGATGCTGACCACGATCATCGAGTATTCGCCCAGGAATTCCTTGACGGTTTTCAGTCCGGCTTTTGGCACTTCAAAATGCATGAGATTACCCAGTGGAAGAAATTCAACCGGGCAATCTTACCAGAAATGCATGCGAAATTAGTAAGGTGCTAGTAGCGGGCAGGCTGATTCGCGGCCGGTGTGGTTTGTTTGATGAAGTCACGGATGTCGTCGGTCGAGCGCACCAGGTCTTCCGAGCGCAGATACATCATGTGGCCGCTGCGGTAGCCCTCGAAGCGCAGGCGGTCCTTCATCTTGCCGCTCGGGTCCAGCTGCCACATGGTGTACTTGGCGTCGAAGTAGGTGGTGGCGCCGTCGTAATAGCCGGACTGCACCATCACTTTCATGTAGGGATTCATGGCCATGGCCTTGCGCAGGTTCTCGCCGGTGGTGTCGTTCTTGTTGTCCCACGGATGCACGGAGCCGAACATGTTGTACTTGATGTCGGTCTTGTACTGCAGCACGTCGCGCAGGTAGTGGTTGATGGCGGGCGTGAAGGAATGCAGCCAGGAGGTCAGCTCGGCGTTGTAGTCCGGGCTGGCGCCGGCGTCGGACTTGTCGATGCCCTTGTAGCGCGAGTCCAGGCGGCCCACGGTGTAGCCCTGGTCGCGCAGCAGTTCCTTCCAGAAGAAATTGGTCGGGATCACCAGGTTGTGCTGCAGCACGGCCTTTTCGCCGATGCCGGAGTAGCGCGCCACCTTGGCGGCGATGCCGGCCTTCTTCGCGCTGTCCAGAAAGCCGCCCTTGGCCAGCGCGGGGATCAGCTCGTCCACGGTGAAGGCTTCCACTTCGGGCAGCACGTCTTTCAAGTCCCGGGCCTGCAGGTCGGCCGGCAGCGCTTTCTGGTACCAGGCGGTGGCGGCGTAGTAGGGCAGGTTGAGCGCGTCGCCGACGATGCCGTCGCGCTTCAGTCCCAGCTCGGTGGGCGAGACCAGGATCACGCCGTTCAGGTACATCCAGTGCGCGTTCTGCAGCTCCAGCGACAGGCCGGCCACGCGCGCGGTGCCGTAGCTTTCGCCGATCAGGTATTTGGGCGAGGTCCAGCGGCCTTCGCGCGAGACGAAGGTGTTCAGCCATTCGGCCAGGTAGGAGATGTCGGCGTTCACGCCGAAGAAGGTGGCGCGGTCGGCCTTGCTGTCGAGGATGCGCGAGAAACCGGTGTTGACCGGGTCCACGTACAGGATGTCGGCCACGTCCAGGATGGAGTGCGGGTTGTCGCGCACGCCGTAGGGCTGGACCGGGTAGCCTTCGTCGTCGATGTTGAGCATTTTCGGGCCGGTGTAGGCCACGTGCATCCACACCGAGGCCGAGCCCGGGCCGCCGTTGAAGGACAGCACCAGCGGGCGCCTGGCCTTGTCGGCCACGTCGCTGCGCTGGTAGTAGGTGTAGAACAGCGAGGCGATCACCTTGCCGTCCTTGTCCCACACGGGCTGGGTGCCGGCGGTGACTTTGTAGGGCACGGCTTTGCCTTTGATCATGACCGTGGCGGACTTGCTGACGGCGGACTCGGCCTTCAGGGCGCGCTCGAAAGGCTGCGCGGGCGCGGCGGCAGGGGCGGGCGCGGCGGGCTTGCTGTCGGCGGCTTGCTGGGCGTGGGCGTTGAGCGAGAGCAGCAGCGCGGGGATGATCAAGGATTTCATGGTCGGGACAGGATCGATGGGAAGGCGCGAGTATTCCATATCGGGATCTGCTTGGGCGGCTGAGTTACAAACTCGCTACATTTCGTCAAGCGCGCACGTTTGATCTGGATCATGGTGCGCCGGCGGGGCTCACGTAGTCTGATTGATTCGCGCAGCCATGTTGCAATGCAGCGCGACCCATCAGATAACTTTCATTTCAAGAGGTGATTTATGTTTTCTTTCAACCAGTCCGTCACTCCCGCCGCCAAACACCACATGGAAGCGCAAGTGTCGCTCATCAACGATATGTCCAAATCGCTGTTCCGCACCGTGCAGCAATACAGCGACCTGAACATTCAGCTGGCGCAGACCATCGCCGAAGAAATGTCGTTGACGGGGCAAGAGCTGCTTACCACCAACCGCCCGGCGGAGGTCGTCAACGTCACGCTGTCGCATGCCCAGCCCACTGCCGACAAGCTGCGCGCCTACCAGCAGCACCTGTCGCGCATCGCGGCCAACACGCACGTGGCCCTGGCCAAGGTGGCCGAGGAGCACGTGAGCGAAACCAGCCGTACCGCCAAGGAACTGGCCGAGGAAGTGACCCGCATGGCCACCGAGGAAACCGAGAAAAACGTGCGCACCCAACAGGATGCGATGCGTCGCATGGCCGCCACGTTCGACCAGTTCGCCGACGGCCATCATTTGCAGCCTGACGGCCACAGCAATGGCCGGGACCGTGAAGAGCAGCAGCGTCAGCAGGCCGAGGCGCAAGCTGCCGAAAGCCGCGCAGCCGGTGCCCAGGTGCACCAGACCAGCCAGCCTGCCGGCTCCAAGCAGCCGGGTGCCCGCAAGGAAGGCTGAGATATCCGATCTGACTTGCAGTAGCTAGCCAGCAGTTGGTAGCTGGCCTCCACCGGCGCCTGCTTGCCAGGCTGCCATGAATGTGCGCGGCATCGTCAAAGGCGAAGGCCGCGCCGATACGGGCTGAGCCGCGCTCACGATTTCCGCATTTCTGCTACATTGGCGCCATGCGCAACAAGGATGGCAGCCATGAATACAGCAACCGACAACAACGCAACCCGTACTGATTCCCTCCACATCGTTTGCCCGCATTGCGACGCGGTCAACCGCGTCCCGGCCACGCGCCTGGGGCAAGACCCAACCTGCGGCAAATGCCAGCGCGACCTGTTCACCGGCAAGCCGGTCGACCTGTCGAGCGCGCGCTTTCTGAAGCAGATAGAACGCAGCGAACTGCCGGTGCTGGTGGATTTCTGGGCGCCATGGTGCGGCCCATGCTTGTCGATGGCGCCGTTCTATGAGCAGGCCGCGCAGCGGCTGGAGCCGGATTTCCGCGTCGTTAAAGTCAATACGGAGGAAGCGCAGGATCTGGCGGCGCGCTACGCCATCCGCAGCATTCCCACGCTGGCGCTGTTCAAAGGCGGACGGGAAGTGGCGCGCCAGCCGGGCGCCATGGACGCCAACAGCATCGTGGCGTGGGCGCAGCAGAACAACCGCCGCTAGACTATTCGCAGTGGCGCCGCAGCCAGGCGCGCACGCCGTCCAGGCTGCGGAAATCGGCCACCGAGCGGCAGGCGATGCCGGGGTGGCGCGCCTGCATCATGCGCGACAGCGCCGCGCCGGGGCCGAGCTCCAGCGCCACGGTGATGCCCGCTTCGGCGCAGGCGTCCATGCATTCATCCCATACGATGGTTTCGCAGAGCTGGCGCGGCAAGTGCTCGATGGCTTGCTCGCGGCGCTCCAGGCGGGCCGCGCTGATGCCCGACAGGACCGGCGTCTGGGCGTCATGCAGGCTGGCTGCCCGCAGGGCGTCGGCGAAGGGGGCTTGGGCGCAGGCCATGAGGGGCGTGTGGGAGGCTATCTCCACCGGTAGCGCGGTAACGCGCGCGCCTGCGGCCGCCAGCAGCGCCGTCGCTTCGCTGGCGCTGCTTTGCAAACCGCCGATGATGCAGCTGTCCTCGCCGGTGACGATGGCGGCATGGAAGCCGCAAGCCGCCACCAGCGCTGCTGTCCGCGATGGGTGGGGGCCGGTCACGGCGAGCAAGGCCTGGCCGGGATGCGTGGCCAGGCTCTGATCCATCAGCTCCGCGCGCGTTTGCGCCAGCCGCACCGCTTCAAATGGCGTGAGTGCCCCCGCCACCCCCCAGGCCGCCAGCTCGCCTATGCTGTATCCGGCGACCAGCGCAGGCTGCGGCGCGCAGGACCGCAGCGCCTCCCACATCACCAGCGCCGCCGCCACTATCATCGGCTGCGCCACGCGATTCGAAAAGAGCCCGTGCCCTCCGCGCGCCGCATGATCCGCCTGGCCTGCGTGTTCCGCGTAGGGCGGGTTAGCGCACGCCCCGCGTGCGCGTAACCCGCCAAGCAGCGCCGCCGCAGCCGGATCCCCCTCGGCCAGATCAAACATCCCCTCATGCTGCCCGCCCTGGCCCGGACACAAAATCAGCAGCCTCGCGCTCATGGCCACGCGTGCACCGAAAACGCCTGCACCAGGCAGCAAGCCGCCAGCAAATCCGCCGCCCCCCCCGGCGAGAGCCTATGGCGCATAAACAGCCGGTGAGTATCAAGCGCGCGCGCATGCCAATCCGGCTGCCGCGTCCCGCCCAGCTCCACGAATTCCCGCGCCCGATCCCGCACCATGCTCGCCCCGGCCGCGCCGCCGCGATGCAGCACATTCGTATCGCTCACATGCGCCATCAGCGCAAACAGCGCGTCGATGCGCGCGTGGTGCATGCCGCCGCCGCGCGCCAGCGTAGCCTGCAACGCCGGCAAGCCGACCAGAAATACCGACGGCAAGCCCAGCGCCGCCTCCTCGCGCGCGCCGCTGGCCGAGTGGAGTTGCGCGGCGCGCTGGCCGTGCGAGCCATCCGGCGCGGCCAGCGTGTGGGCCGCCAGCGCCGCGCCCCAGCCGTCCAGCAGGGCGGCGCGCAGCGATGCGGGATCAACTTTCGCCGCAAGCCCGGCATTGCGCCGCGCAAGCTGCCGCCCCAGCGCCGCGCACAGCATGCCCAGGCCGAATATGGCGCCGCGATGCGTGTTCACGCCGCCGGTGGCCGCCATCATGCGGCGCTCGGCGGCCATGCCCAGCTGCTTCAGGCGCGCAAACGGCGCAGCGTCCATGCCAGCGAGGCAGATGGCGGCGAAATAATGCCGCAGCGAGAACAGGCTGCGCATAAAGGTCAGCGCCGTCATATCGTCATGGCTGCCGTTGTCGATCAGCGACACCAGGCCGGGTTTGGGATAGAGGGCCAGTTCGGCGTAGAGCGCCCGCAGCGCCAGGCGAGCAGCCTGATGGCTGGCGACACGCCGGCGCGTACTGCCGAGGCCGTGACCGGATGACAGAACTGACCCCGCGTGGGATTCCGTGTGGTGGCGAGGGAGGGAGGGGGTCATGCGGGCCTCAGGGTGGCGAGCAGCTCGTCGGGGGCGGCGAGGTGGACGCTGTCTGTGGTTTTGACGAGCACGCGCGCCTGGGCGGCGCTGGCGCTCAGCCATTCTTTCCAGGAGACGGCTTGTCCGGATGGGAACATGATTTCGCCGTCCAGCGGCAGGCCGTGCGCGGCGCCGGACAGCAGCGCCAGGCCGGCTTGCAATTGTTGCCGGGTGAGGGGGCGGAACAGGATGTCGATGTCGGAGCTGTCCGTCAGGCAGCGCAGGCTGGTCAGGGCTTGCCAGGCGAGGGAGCCGTAGACGCGCAGGTCCAGCCCGGCCGACAGGCGCTGCAGTTCGGTGTAGCCGGGACGCCAGTGCGCCGGCAGCGCGGGCCGGGCGGCTTTGAGCGTGAGCGGGGCGGTGCTGCGTTCGATGTGCGCGGCCGCGACGCTCAGGGCGATGCGCGGCTTGGCGCCGGTGGAGTCGGGCGGGAGGGCGATGCCGGCGAAGACGTCCTGCCCGGCTTCGCTTTCGGGTTCGGCTACGTCCGTGGCTGCTTTCGCCGCCGATGCCGCTGCGCTGCCGATGCCGGGCTCGCGCCGCCGCACGACGACGGGCCAGTCCTCGTCCCGCCAGTGGCGCAGCACGGCTTCCTGCGCGGGCTGGGCGGCGAGCGCCGCTTGCCAGCCGGCGCGGGTGAGCCAGATCAGGTCATGCCGCTTGAACATCATGGCCGCCAAGGATGGCTTGGATGATGGGCTGCGCGAGCTTGCGGCCGCCGCGCTGGCGCCCCAGTTCGGCCCGTACGTCGGCGCCGGCGGGGGCGCGCAGCGCTTGCGCCAGCTGCTCGGCCAGGCTGCCGTCCCAGATCGATTCGATGCCGCCCATGCGCAGGTAGTTTTCCGGGCCGGGGGCGAATACGGGGTTGCTGCGCGCCAGCTCGGTGAGCACTTCTTCCGGCACCTTGGTGATGCGGGCCATGGCGGGCAGGCCCATCACGCGGATGGTGGCGGCGGGCAGGGCGTGGCAGGTGTCGGCCATCAGGCCGCTGGTGATGAAGCCGCCCGACAGCGCCTGGTCGTACACCAGCGCGACGATCTTGTGGCCGCGCCGGCGCGCGAGGTCCACGCATTTGCCCAGGTGGGCCATGTAGCTATTGATGCCCAGCATTTCGTCGCGGTGGCGCAGGCGCTGGCCCTGGGTGTCGACCAGCATGACGATGGGCCGGCCGGGGTGCTCGCGCACCGTGGCCAGCACGGCCTGCGCTTGCGCCAGCGCGATTTCGATGCCGATGGGGGCGTGGCCGGTGGTGCCGATGACGGCGACCGTGGCGCCGTCCACTTGCGCGCTGCCGGACAGGAACTGGTCTTGCTCGGTGATGGCGTGGCCTTGGGGGAAGAGGTCTGTTGCCAGGGTTTGCCAGTCCATTATTGGCCTCCCGCGCGGCGGCCTGCCGCTGCCGCTTTGAAGGGGGCGATTTCCAGCATGGCGATGTTGGCGGCGTCGGGCATGCCCATCTCGGTCCAGATGTCGGCCGGGTCGGACAGGGCGCCGTAGCGGGCGATACGTTCGGTGAGCATGGCTTGCTCCTGTTCGAGTGCTTGCAGTGTCAGTTCGGGGGCGCTTTGTTGGGCAATGGCTTCTATCGCGGCGGCGCGGAAGGCGCCGATGGCGTCCGGCACAATGGCCTGGCAGTCGCCCATCAGGTAGCGGTGCTTGCCGCCGGTCGTGCGCCACACCAGGGCGCGGTCGCGCGAGTCGAATTCTTCCACGCCGTTGGCGGTTTCGATCACTTCGGGGCCGGACATGGAGAGCCGTGCTTCTTCGGACATGATGACGGCGTTGGTGCAGCGCGCCACGATGCCCATGCCGCCGAAGGCGCCGTTGGCGCCGCCCACGAGGGCGATGACGGGAATGCCGTCCGCCCGCGCTTCCAGCACGGCGCGCATGACTTCGGCCACGGCGATCAGGCCGGCGTTGGCTTCGTGCAGCCGTACGCCGCCCGATTCGATCAGCAGCACCACGGCTTGCGGGCGTTCGTCGAGCGCGCGCCGCAGCAGGCCGGTGAGCTTGGCGCCGTGGACTTCGCCCACCGCGCCGCCCATGAAACCGCCTTCCTGCGCGGCGATGAACACGGGCATGCCGCCCAGCCGCGCGCGGCCGATGGCGACGCCGTCGTCGAAGGCCACGGGGGCGTTGAGCTGGCCCAGGTGGGGGCTGACCACGCGCTGGGCGGGGCCGATGAGTTCTTCAAAGCTGCCCGCGTCGACCAGCTGGAGCAGGCGTTCGCGGGCGCTGGCTTCCTGGTAGCTGCTGTTGTTCATGGCGTGGCCCCCAGCATGGTTTCGACGGCCTGGTCCAGCCGCAGGCTGACCACGGCGGGCGTGGCGCCCACGTCGTTGATGGCGATGCGGGCGTCCGCCAGCGGCCAGCGCTGGTGGAAGTCGCGCATGACGGCTTCCCAGATGGCGCCGAAGCCGACGGCGGCGGTGGTGATCTGTATTTCGCAGCCGCCGGCCAGCGGGGCCGATTCGATCAGCACCTCGAGGTTGCCGGAGCCGACCACGCCCACCACCAGCGGCGCGGCCGGCAGGCTGCGGCTGCCGTTTTCAAAGCGGTACGTTAGAGTTTCCATGTTCTTGCCTTATGCCTTAAGTCTTGTGGCCTACCAGTTGCGGAAGCGCTGCGGCGGGTCGTACAAGCCGCCGGATGCGCGCACCAGGTCTTTCATGTTTCGCGCCGCGAGCAGGTCGCGCGTGGCGAGGCGCTTGTCGACGCCGATGTCTTCGGGCCGCTGTATCACGCCCCGGTCGCGCAGGTTTTCCACCATGCGCCGGTCGCGGCCCAGGCCCACCGGCGTGTAGCCCGCCACGCCGCGTATGGCTTGCTCCCGTTCTTCGTCGCTGCGGCACAGCAGCAGGTTGGCAATGCCTTCTTCGGTCAGGATGTGGGTCACGTCGTCGCCGTAGATCATCACGGGCGGCAGTTCCATCCTGGCCTGTTCGGCCAGCTCCCATGCGTCCAGCTTTTCCACGAAGGCCGGGTGCATGTGTTCGCGGAAGGTTTCCACCATCTGCACCACCAGCTTCTGGCCGCGCGGTATCATGTTGCGGCCTGCGCGCGCCTGCTGGCCCGCCTTGAGCCATGCAGGGCTGGCGTGGCGGCGTCCGCGCGCGTCGGCGCCCATGTTGGGGGCGCCGCCGAAGCCTGCGATGCGGCCCAGCGTGGCGGTGGAAGAATTGCCTTGCAGGTCGATCTGCAGCGTGGAGCCGATGAACATGTCGCAAGCATAATGGCCGGCGGCCTGGCACAGCGCGCGGTTGCTGCGCATGGAGCCGTCCGCTCCCACCGCGAACACGTCGGGCCGGGCGCGGATGTAGTCTTCCATGCCCAGTTCCGAGCCGAAGGAGTGCACTGATTCGACGAAGCCGGCTTCGATGGCGGGTATCAGCGCTGGGTGGGGGTTGAGCGCCCAGTGCTTGCCTATCTTGCCTTTCAGGCCGAGCGAGGCGGCGTAGGTGGGCAGCAGCAGTTCGATCGCTGCGGTGTCGAAGCCGATGCCGTGGTTGAGCCGCTGCACGCCGTACTCGGCGTAGATGCCTTTGATGGCCATCATCGCCATCAGCACCTGGATTTCGGAGATCAGCGCGGGGTCGCGCGTGAACAGCGGTTCGATGTAGTAGGGGCGCGGCGACTGCACCACGAAATCCACCCAGTCGCCGGGTATGTCCACGCGAGGCAGCGTGTCCATGATGCGGTTCACCTGCACGATGACGATGCCGTTCTTGAAGGCGGTGGCTTCGACGATGGGCGGCGTGTCTTCCGTGTTGGGACCGGTGTACAGGTTGCCGTGGCGGTCCGCCGCTTCGGCCGCCACCATGCATACGCGCGGCGGCAGGTCGATGAAGTAGCGGCTGAACAGTTCCAGATAGGTGTGGATGGCGCCGATGTTGAGCTTCCCCGCCGACAGCAGCTTGGCCACGCGGCCCGCCTGCTGGCCGGAGAAGGAGAAGTCCAGCTTGGAGGCCACGCCGCGCTCGAACACGTCCAGGTGCTCCGGCAGCGTCAGCACGGACTGCAGCATGTGCAGGCCGTTGACGCGCGCCGGGTCCAGCTTGGCCAGCGCCTGGGCCAGGAAATCGGCCTGCTTCTGGTTGTTCCCTTCGATGCAGACCCGGTCGCCGCATTCCAGCACCGCGTAGAACAGGTCCGCAATGCGGGCGGCGGGCAGGCTTTTGCCGTCCAGTTCAGCGCCCAGCGCGGCGGCGGCCCGCTCCAGGCGCTGCGCGCGGTTGCGCTGCAAGGTATCCCAGGCGCGCGAGGGTGCGTTCACCGGCGCATTCATCATTTAGCTCCCATCATCATATCCGGCAGGCCCGTTGCGATGGCGGGGAACAGGCATAGCAGGATCACCGCCACGAACATCAGCACCACAAAGGGCGCTACTCCCCAGATCACGTCCTTGAGCGGAATGTCCGGGGCAATATTCTTGATGACGAAGATGTTCAGCCCCACCGGCGGGTGGATCAGGCCCATTTCCATCACCACCGTCATGACGATGCCGAACCAGATCAGGTCGAAGCCGGCGGCTTTCAGCGGCGGCAGGATGATGGGGGCCGTCATCAGGATAATCGATACCGGCGGCAGGAAGAAGCCCAGCACGATCACCATCAGCAGGATCACCGCGAGCAGCAGCCATTTGGACAGGTGCATGCCGACCACCCAGCTGGCGGCGGACTGGCTGATGTGCAGATAGCTCATCACATAGGAATAGAACAGCGACATGCCGATGATCATCAGCAGCATCGTCGATTCCTTGATGGTGGAGGTGAGGATGGGCGCGAGGTCTTTCGGCCGCCACACGCGGTAGACGATGGCGATCAGCACCAGGGCCAGCAGCGCGCCCAGGCCGGCCGTCTCGGACGGCGTGGCGAAGCCGCCGTACAGCGCCACCATCACGCCGATGAGCAGCACCAGGAAAGGAAGCACGCGCGGCAGCATCTCCACTTTTTGCGCCAGCGTGAAGTGTTCGTCATGCAGGCTGGCCGCTTTCTCGCCGCCTTTTTCGTAGATGTCCAGCGCGAGCTTGTATTCCTTGCGGGCGCGGTGCACGGCGTAGCCGGCGAACAGCACCACCAGCAGGACGCCGGGGCCTATGCCGGCCAGGAACAATCGGCCCAGCGACTGCTCGGCCGCCACCGCGTACAGGATCATGGTGATGGAGGGCGGCAGCAGAATGCCCAGCGTGCCGCCCGCCGCGATAATGCCGGCGGCGAAGCCGGGCGAGTAGCCGCGCTTGCGCATTTCGGGGATGCCGGCCGAACCGATGGCCGAGCAGGTGGCGGGCGAGGAGCCGGCCATGGCGGCGAACAGCGCGCAGGCGAACACATTGGCGATGCCCAGGCCGCCCGGCACCTTGTGCAGCCAGGCGTGGATGGCGCCGTACAGGTCGCGCCCCGCAGGCGATTTGCCGATGGCCGCGCCCTTCATGATGAACAGCGGGATGGACAGCAGGGTGATGGAGGCCATTTCCTCGTACACGTTCTGGGTGACCGTGTCCAGCGAGGAGGACGGCATGAAGAAGTACATAAAGCCGGTGGCCACCACGCCCAGCGCGAAGGCGATGGGCATGCCCGAGAACATCACCACCAGGGTGACGGCGCCGTACAGGGCGCCCAGGGTCAGTTCGCTCATGGTGCAGTCTCCGTGGGTTTGTCGCTCAGGCGCGCGGCCGTTTGCAGCAGCAGCTGCAGCGTGAGCAGCGTCATGCCGAGGGCCATCATGCCGTAGGGGATCCAGAGCGGCGGGGCGAAGGTGGAGGTGGTGGTCTGGCCGTCCACATAGGCTTCGTGCCACAGCGTCCAGGACTTCCAGGAGAAGAAGGCGCAGAACAGCATGGACAGCAGGTCGACGAAGAACAGCCGGGCGGCGTTCACGCGCGCGGGCAGCAGCCCGGCCAGCGCTTCAATGCCGATATGGCCGCGATAGGACTGCACATAGGCTGCGCAGGAGAAGGTGACGCCCACCAGCATGAACACCGAGGCTTCGTCCTGCCAGTCGGTCGGTGCGTTGAAGAAGTAGCGCGACACCACCGAGTAGGTGAGGATGAGCGCCGTCAGTATCAGCGCGCACATGGATAGCGTGAGCAGCGCTTTATTCAGCTTGTTGAGCAGGCCTGAGGCGCCGGCCAGGGCCGCGTTGTCCGGCACTGCGGGGCCGGGCGCGGCTTTGAGTTCAAAACCGTGGCTCATAGCGTTTTCTCGGCGAGTTTCAGCAGTTTGGCGCAGTTTTCGTTTTTCTCGCCGTAGTCTTTCCACGCGGTGGTGCGGGCGATGGCCTGCCAGCGCTTGACGGTGGCCGCGTTCAGGTCCACCACCTTGGCGCCGGATTTCTGGTACACGGCGGCCACTTGCGCGTCGTCTTCCTGCGCGGCTTTCAGGGCGAAGGTTTCCATGTCGGCGCCCACGGCAAGGATGGTGGCTTGCTGGTCTTTCGGCAGCTTGTCGAACACCGCGCGGGACATCATCAGTGGCTCGAACATGAACCAGTAGGCGTTGCCGCGTCCCGTGGTCAAGGCTTTGGACACTTCTTCCAGGCGGAAGGAGATCAGCGAGGTGGAAGAGGTGAGGGCGGCGTCCATGGCGCCGGTCTGCATGGCGGCGTAGATTTCATTGGACGGCAGCGACACCACGGCGGCGCCGGCGGCTTTCAGTATCAGGTCCATTTCGCGCGAGCCGCCGCGTATCTTCATGCCTTTCGCGTCCTCCGGTTCCACTACCGGCTTGGTGCGCGAGGCCACGCCGCCGGCCTGCCAGATCCAGCTCACCACCACAATGCCCTTGTCGTACAGGATGCGGGCGAGCTCCTTGCCCACTTCCGCGTTCTTCCAGCTGTAGCCCTGTTCGTAGGAGGTGACCAGGCCGGGCATCAGGCCGATATTCACTTCCGGCACCTCGCCGCCCGCATACGACAGCGGCACCAGCGACAGGTCCAGCGCGCCTTTGCGCATGGCCGAGAACTGGGCGTTGGTCTTCATCAGGGAGGAGCCGGGGTAGATGGCGAACTTGAGCGCGCCCTTGCTGCGCTTTTCCACCTCGGCGGCAAACATGCGCGTGAGACGGTCTCGGAAGTCGCCTTCGGTCAGCGTGCCGCCGGGGAACTGGTGCGAGATCTTCAGCGTGGTGGCTTGCGCCCAGGCGCTGGACATCAGGAAGGGGCTGCCTGCCAGCGCGCCCACAGTGCCGAGTTTGCCCAAGGTGCTTAGTGCGGTCCTGCGTGTCATTCCAGTCATGTCATCCTCCAAGGTGGTTGAAATATGCAATTCCTCTTTTTGTGTATACAAGAATATATGCACTGCATGCATTGTCAAGTTAAAAATCGCTCCTATAATGAAGGCCTACATACAGGAAATTCCATTGCCATGAAGAACCGATCCACAGAATTGCGCGAAGCGCTGGAAGAAATGATCGCCGTAGGCACGCTCTCCCCGGGGCAGCATTTGGACGAGACCGAGCTGGCGGCGCGCTTCGAGGTGTCGCGCACGCCGATACGCGAAGCGCTGATACAGCTGGCGTCCATGGGCGTGGTGGTGATACGGCCGCGGCGCGGCGCCATTGTGGCCGAACTGGGGCCGCAGCAGCTGGTGGAGATGTTTGAGGTGATGTCCGAGCTGGAGGCGACCTGCGGCCGGCTGGCCGCGCGGCGCATGACGGTGGAGGAGCAGCAGGCGCTGCAGGCGGCGCACCAGGCGTGCAAGGAAGCGCTGGACTCGCAGGGGCCGGACGACTATTACTACCGGAACGAGGCTTTCCACGAAGCCATCTACGCGGGCAGCCACAACCAGTTCCTGATCGAGCAGGCGCGCAGCCTGTACCGGCGTTTGCGTCCCTACCGGCGCTTGCAGCTCAGGGTGCGCAACCGCCTGTCCAATTCCTATGCCGAGCATGACGGCGTGGTGCAAGCCATCATCAGCGGCGACGGCGACAAAGCCGCCGAACTGCTGCGCGAGCACGTGATGATACAGGGGCAGCGCTTCTCGGATTTGATGGCGTCGCTGCCGCAGCTGGGCAAGCAGGCTGCCTAGGCTTGCGCCGGCGCATATGGAAACGTCCAAATCGACTTCCCGTACCAGGCGCGCCTTGCTGCTGGCGGCGTGTACGAGCTTGCTGGGCGGCGCATGCGCGCGCGCTGCCGGCAGCGATGCGGCGCCGGGCCGCGAGCTGCGGGTGGTAGGCACACGTTTTCAGCGCATCTACGAGCCCGGGCCGGATGGCGGTATGGGCGGCATGGGGGCGGAGCTGGTGCGTATCATCGCCCTCCAGCTGGGCTATACCTTGCGCTTCGAAATCTACCCGTGGGCGCGGGCGCAGCAGATGCTCAAGCAGGGACAGGCAGACATCTTGATTGGCCCGTACAAGTCGGCCGAGCGCATGCTGGCCATGGCCTTTTCCAGCCGCGCCTTTTTTGAGGACCAGCTGGCGTTTTATGCGCGCACCGACAGCATGATAGCCTGGGGCGGCGACTACAATGCCCTGGCTGGCAAACGCATCGTGGCCTTGAACGGCTGGGCCTATGGCGCGGCCTTCGACCAGGCGCGCCCTGGCTTGCTGCTGAGCGTGTCGAACACGGTGGAAAATGGTTTGAACATGCTGTTCCACCGTCGTGTGGACCTGTTCGCCACCGACCGCCGCGATACCGACCCGGTGGTGGCGTCGCTTGGAATGCAGGGCAAGGTTGCGGTGCTGGCTCCTTTAATCACCACCGAAATTGCCTATCTGGCCTTCCCGAAACTGGCGGCATTCGACGAGTTGCGCACCCAGTTTGACCACGTGCTGAACCAGTTGGCCGCGCGCGGCGCGCTTCAGGAGCTTGGACGGCGCTACGGCGTCAGCGTGCCGTTATAGGCCAAGCGGGAGAGGATGCGGGCGAGACTTCTTGATAGAGTGGATCGCAGCCGAGATGGCGGGCACCGGCGTGGGCCGCATCCTCGCGGCATCTTCGGCGATTAACTCAGGAGAATCGGCATGGACTTGCAACTCAAAGGAAAATTGGCCCTGGTGAGCGGAAGCACGGCCGGTATCGGCTACGCGATCGCGCACACGCTCGCGCAGGAGGGGGCCAGCGTTATCGTCAACGGCAGGTCGCAGGCGGGCGTGGATGAGGCGGTGGAGCGCATACGCGCGGAGACGCAGGGCACGGTCCAGGGCTATGCCGGTGACCTCAGCCAGGCCGAGGCGGCGAATGACGTTGCTCGCCGCTTCGCTGGTATCAATATTCTCGTCAACAACCTCGGCATCTTCGAACCCAAGGCCTTTGAAGATATTCCCGACGAAGACTGGCAGCGCTTCTTTGACGTGAACGTGCTGAGCGGCGTCCGCCTTGCGCGCCTGGTGCTGCCGGAGATGAAGCGGGCGAACTGGGGGCGCATCATCTTCATTTCGAGCGAAAGCGGGATACAGATCCCCACCGAGATGATCCACTACGGCATGTCCAAGACCGCGCAAATCGCGGTTTCGCGCGGACTCGCAGAGTCGGTCGCCGGCACGGGGATCACGGTCAACAGCATCCTCCCCGGCCCGACGAAATCGCGCGGCGTTGGCGACTTCGTGCAGGACATGGCAAACGCCAGCGACAAGACCTTCGAGCAGGTCGAGGCGGAATTCTTCGAGCACGTGCGCCCGACGTCGCTGATCAAGCGCTTCGGCACGCCGCAGGAAGTGGCCTCGCTCGTGGCCTACGTGGCCAGTCCGCTCGCGTCGGCAACCACCGGCGCGGCGCTTCGCGTCGACGGCGGCGTGGTGAAGAGCGCGTTCTAGGGCAGGGCGACCAGGCAAGGTAGCTGCCAAACTTGCCTGAATTATCATCGCTGTGACAAAGGGTGAACATTCTCGCAGAGTAAACACCTACACTGTGCGAAGGAGTAGGGCGGCCGGACGCGAAATTCTTTTTCTCGCAACTTACATTTAGGCGTCTGATGAAATTTCTTAAGTCATCCCTGGTGCTGATTTTCGCCATCGGTTTTTCTGGTTGCACGACTACGCAAACACAGCCGGCAGCTTCCGGAGAAGTTGGCTTGTCTTGCTCGACGTCTCCCGGCGGCGCTTGTTACGCGGGGCCAGGCGGACCGATGTATGCCGGTCCCGGCGGTCCCATGTACGCCGGGCCAGGTGGGCCACTATATGCAGGCCCAGGCGGCCCGCGAGATTCAGGGCCAGGCGGCGTCTGTTATCGGGGGGCAGGCGGGGCTTGCAATGCCACGATAGTGGGGAACCAGCAATGTCCAGCAATTTGTAAACAGTAATGTCGTTCGCACGACCCATACACTTTAGTTGCCGCGCCCGATTTATCCCGCGTTTATGGGGACTGATTGCGGCCAACACCGGACTTCCCAAATGCGTGAGCAGAAGTCCAGTGAGGCCCGGACGGCATTAGTTAATTCTAGATGGCGGCAGCCCGTTTGGAGCCGACACGGTCTTGGGTACAAGGTGAGAACCGGTGCGTAAGTGTGGAGCGGGATGTTGGCAACTATGCTGACTTGCACCCGAGGTATCAATCACGCGCACAGCTGGCACGTTCCCATTTGCGTACTGAACGAATTCAAGCCTTACTCGCCCGGATTTAGTCACGAACGCCGCAGAGCCGATTGCCACAATCTCGGCTTCGGGTTGATTCTCCAGCTGCATCATAAGCCGATTGCCACGGTGCGTGATATTCAGCAGGCAGCCATCGACCAGGTCGTATTGACCTTGAAAATCTTGTAGGCCGGTAGCAGGAATTTGCCGGTCGGATGCCGTGGCGGTGGCGGCGGTGAGCGTGCAGCAGGCCAGTAATGCTGCAAAGAATTTGGTTCGCATGGTATATCCTCTGTAAGTGTCGCCATCTTCTATGCGATGGCAATCCGCTTACTGTAGAGCCACGGCATTGGCATTGGGCAGAGTATCCGACCAATGGCGCGTAATCACGGGTGAGTGGCAGATACGTGGTGGTGAATGAAATCAACAGCGAATATCTTGATGACCATGTGCCTTACGTGGACGCTTGCCGATGTTGGCATCACTGGTAACCCATCTGGCGCACCAAAGCCAGTACTGGCTCCTCTCGCGATTCGCTATCTCTCGTTCATGTTGGCCGAAGGCGATCCATTTTGCGATAGACGATGTCTATGTCACTGTATTTCCTGATTGTTTCTACGTCGGAGACGAAGCCGAACTTCTCATAGAAGGCTATTGCCGGTTCGTTGGACTTTGCGACGTTCAATGAGAGCGGCCCGTCTTCCTTTTCGAGCACGGCCTTCAGCAGCGCGCTGCCTGCGCCGCGCCCACGTGCGTCCGAATGCACGAACAAGGCTCGCAGCAGGCCTGGAACGCTTGCAGCGAAACCGATGATGCCATTGTCGTCGCAGACGAGCACGTTGGATGCCTTGAACGCGGCCAGAATGATGGCGTCTTCCTTGAGCGGCGCCAGAACGAAGGGCTGCGCCTCAAACCTGAGTTCATCAAGCTTCGCGTTCGCGTACACCTCAGCGACGCCATCAAAGTCCCGTTCTTCATAGGATCGTATTTGCATCTAAGCTCCTCGGTATCGCAGCGCTTCCACCAGCAAACTGAACGCCGCCGAAGGGTGGCGGCGGCTGGGGTAGTAGAGATGGTAGCCGTCGTAGTAGGGGCACCATTCGGTGAGCAGGCGGACCAGGCGGCCTTCGGTGATCAGTGCTTGCACCTGGTCTTCCGGCACACACGCAACGCCTAGCCCGTCCAGCACTGCGTGCAGGCGCTGGCCCAGGGTGTTGAAGATGAGTTGGCCTTCGACCCGCACTTTGAGTTCGCGCCCGTCCATCTCGAATTCCCAGGGGTACAAGCCGCCGAGCGTAGGCAGGCGGATGTTGATGCAGTTGTGCTGGGTCAGGTCGTGCGGCGTTTGCGGGGCTGGGCGGGTGGCGAGGTAGGCGGGCGAGGCGACGACTGCCATGCGGATCGGGCCGCTGATTTTGACGGCGATCATGTCCTTGGCCACCTGGTCCCCCAGCCGCACACCCGCGTCGTAGCGCGCGGCCACGATGTCGGTCAGGCCGTTTTCAACCATGACTTCGACGTTGATGTCCGGGTATTCCGGTATCAGCCTGGCCAGCGCGGGGTGCAGCACGGTGAGCGCGGAGTGCTCGCCGGCGCTGATGCGGATGGTGCCGGCCGGTTTCAGGCGCTGTTCGCTCAGCAGCGCCAATTCGGCGTCTATCTCGTCGAAGCGCGGCGCCACGGTGCGCAGCATGTGCTCGCCCGCTTCGGTCGGGGACACGCTGCGCGTGGTGCGGACCAGCAGCCGCAGTCCCAGCTGCTCTTCCAGCCCCCGGATAGTCTGGCTGAGGGCGGACTGCGACACGCCCATCTTGGCCGCCGCCCTGGTAAAGCTGCCTTCCTTTGCCACCGCAACAAAGGCGAGCAAGTCGTTATAGTTGATATGCGCCATTAATTAGTTTAACTAATTGGTTCTAGCTAAATTTGCCGTCTATTCACGCATAGTAGCATCCCTTACATTACGTGCAATGGAGGAACGCGATATGAATACACGTATGCTGGGAAGCAGTAATCTGGAGGTGTCCGCACTGGGCCTGGGCTGCATGAGCATGAGCTCGGGATATGGGCCGGCGGCCGACAAGCAGGAGATGATCGAGCTGATCCGAGCCGCCGTCGAGCAGGGCGTAACGCTGTTCGATACGGCCGAGGTATATGGCCCGTTCAGCAACGAGAAGCTGGTGGGCGAGGCGCTGGCGCCGCTGCGCAGCCGCGTTGTCATAGCGACCAAGTTCGGCTTCGATGTCGATCTGCAGACGGGCGAGCGGCGCGGCGGCTTGAACAGCCGCCCCGAGCATATCCGGGCGGTGGCGGAGGCGTCGCTCAGGCGGCTGCGCACGGACACCATCGATCTGTTCTATCAGCACCGCGTTGATCCGGCCGTGCCGATTGAGGACGTGGCTGGCGCCGTGGGGGAGCTGATCAAGGCGGGCAAGGTGCGGCATTTCGGCTTGTCCGAGGCCGGTGCGCAGACGATACGCCGCGCGCATGCCGTCCAGCCGCTGGCCGCGGTGCAAAGCGAATACTCGCTGTGGTGGCGCGACGCCGAGCGCGAGATCCTGCCGCTGCTGGAGGAACTGGGCATAGGCTTTGTGCCATTCAGCCCGCTGGGCGCGGGTTTCCTCACCGGCCAGATCGGCGAGCACACCACGTTTGACAGCAGCGACTTCCGCAACAGCGTGCCGCGTTTCGCACCCGAAGCGCGCCGCGCGAACCTGGCGCTGGTTGAACTGGTGCGCAGGATCGCCGCGCGCAAGGGGGCCACGCCGGCGCAGATCGCGCTGGCGTGGCTGCTGGCGCAGAAGCCGTGGATCGTTCCTATTCCCGGCACCACCAAGCTGCATCGCCTGCAAGAGAACCTGGGCGCCACCGGCGTGGAGCTGAATGCGGATGATCTGAGCGCGATCGTCCTCGGGCTTGCCGCCATTCCTTTGCAGGGCGAGCGCCTGCCCGCAGGCTCTCTGGCGATGACCGGGCTCTGACATGGACATGAAAAAACTGGCGGGCGCCATGCTCGCGCTGGCATTCGGCGTCAACGTCGCGTGCGCTGCCGATGCGGCTCCGCGCACGGCGTCGGTGTCGCCCGCGCTGGAGAAGTACAGCCGGGACGCACTGGACAAGCTGTGGCGCCAGCCGGACCTGGCGCCGCGCGAGCGCAGCATCGCTACGCTGGCGATACTAATCGCGCGCAACCAGTCCGCCGAGCTGCCACGCTACCTGAACCGGGCGCTCGACAGCGGCGTCCAGGCGGGCGAAATCTCCGAGATCATCACGCACCTGGCGTTCTATTCCGGCTGGGGCGATGCTATGGCGGCGGTGGCGCCAACGAGCAAAGTCTTCGCCGCGCGCGGCATAGGCGCGAAGCAGCTGCCTGCAGCGTCGCCCAAATTGCTGGCCATCGACGCGGCGGCAGAGGCGAAGCGTGCAGCCCGGGTGGAGAAAAGCGCCGGACCCATTGCGCCCGGATTGGTCAGGGATACGACAGAGCTGCTGTTCAATGACCTCTGGCTGCGGCCCGGCCTGGCGCCGCGCGACCGCAGCCTGGTTACCATCAGCGCGCTGATGGCGACGGGGCAGGCGGGCCAGCTGCCGTCCCATCTGAACATCGGCATGGACAATGGGCTGACGCAGGCGCAGATTTCCGCGCTGATCAACCATATTGCATTTTATGCAGGCTGGCCCAAGGCCTTTTCTGCCGTGCCGATAGTGGCGGATGTATTCGCCAGCCGCGCCCGTCCCGCAGCGGCGGCCGAAACGCGCCAGACCGAGCCGCTGCTGGTGCAATCGCAGGGCAGCTTTGCGGCAGGCGGCACGGTAGTGACCGGTCCCGCAGGCGAGACCCTGCATGGCGACCACGCCTATGTGTTCTACCAGATCCCGCCAAACGCGCGTAAGCTGCCGCTGGTGATGTGGCATGGCGCGGGCCAGTTCTCCAAAACATGGGGCACCACGGCCGATGGGCGCGAAGGCTATCAGAATATCTTCCTGCGGCGCGGCTACGGCGTGTATGTGCTGGACCAGCCGAGGCGGGGCGCGGCGGGCCGCAGTACCGTGAGCGCCACGGTGCCCGCAACGCCGGACGAGCAGGTCTGGTTCAATATGTTCCGCATCGGCGCCTGGCCGGGCTACTTCGACGGCGTGCAGTTCCCGCGCGAGCCCGAGGCATTGAACCAGTACTTCCGCGCCATGACGCCCAATACGGGGCCGTTCGATATGGGCGTGGTGTCGGATGCGGTGTCCGCCGCGCTGGACAAGACCGGCCCCGCCATCCTGGTCACGCATTCGCAAAGCGGCGGGCCGGGATGGCGCACCGCCATCAAGAATGCCAACGTGCGCGCCATCGTCGCGTATGAGCCGGGCAGCGGCTTTATCTTCCCCGAAGGCGAAGTGCCGCCGGCCATGCCCAGCGCGGCGGGGCCGCTGGAAGCCTCCGGCGTGCCGCTGGCGGACTTCAAGCGCCTGACGCGCATCCCCATCGTCATCTACTTCGGCGACAATATTCCGGAGCAGCCCCATGCCAATCCCGGGCAGGACAATTGGCGCGTGCGGCTGGCGATGGCGCGCTTGTGGCGCGATGCAGTGAACCGCCACGGCGGTGACGCCACGCTGGTGCACTTGCCGGAACTGGGCATACGGGGCAATACGCACTTTCCGTTTTCGGACCTGAACAATGTCCAGATCGCGGACCTTATGTCCCGCTTCCTGGAGCAGAAGAAGCTGGACGGACGCTGAAGCCGGCAGGGTGCAGCAGCACCGGGATGGATTTGGAGGTGGGCGTGCTCGCGCCTGTCGCCACGCTGGCCAGCGGCACCAGCGGGTTGGTCTCGGGGTAGTAGGCGCCCACGCAGCCGCGCGGAATGTCGTATTCCACCAGCAGGAAGCCGTCGGCACGGCGCTCCACGCCGTCGTCCCACACGCTGGTGATGTCCACCATGCCGCCGGACTGCAAGCCCAGCATGCGCAGGTCTTCCTTGTTGATGAAGACCACGCGGCGCAGGCCGAACACGCCGCGATAGCGGTCGTCCAGGCCGTAGATGGTGGTGTTGTACTGGTCGTGCGAGCGCATGGTCATCATGGTCAGCAGGCGTTCGCCGTGCTGCTTGCGGGCGCGGTGCAGCGGCGTGTCGCGCTCGATGGCGTTGACGAGGAATTGCGCCTTGGCGCCCGGCGTGTCCCACTCGCGCTCGCGCGAGGCCACTTTCAGGTGGAAGCCGCCGGGCTTGGCCACGCGCGCGTTGTAGTCGTGGAAGCCGTCGAAGACTTTTTCAATGTCGTCGCGGATCAGGGCGTAGTTGGCGGCGCGCGCCAGCCAGTCCACGGTGCCGCTGCCCAGCGCGGCGTGCGCCATGCGCGCCACGATGGCCACTTCGGACAGCAGCGCAGGCGAGGCGGGCTGGTTGATGCCGTAGGAGATGTGCACCATGCTCATGGAGTCTTCCACGGTGACGCCTTGCGCCACGCCGTTTTGCAGGTCGGTCTCGGTGCGGCCCAGCGTGGGCAGGATCAGCGCGTCGTGGCCGTGCACCAGGTGGCTGCGATTGAGCTTGGTGGCTACGTGCACGGTCAGCGCGCACTGGCGCAGGCCTTGCCAGGTGAGCGGCGTGTCCGGCGTGGCCATGGCGAAGTTGCCGCCCAGGCCAATGAACACTTTCACGCGCCCGGCGCGCATGGCTTCGATGGTGGCCACCACGTCGTAGCCGTGACGGCGCGGAGGTTCGAAGCCGAATACGTGCTGCAGCCGGTCCAGGAATGCCGGCGTGGGCTGCTCGTCTATGCCCACGGTACGGTCGCCCTGCACGTTGGAGTGGCCGCGCACCGGGCACAGGCCGGCGCCGGGGCGGCCGATATTCCCGCGCATCATCATGAGGTTGGACAGCATCTGTATGGCCGCCACGGAGTTGCGGTGCTGGGTCAGGCCCATGCCCCAGCAGGCGATCACGCGCTCGCTGCGGACATAGACCTGGGTCAGGCGTTCTATCTGCTCGCGCGCCACGCCGGATTCTTCCAGCAGCAGGGGCCAGCTTTCGGCGCGCAGGTCGCGCGCGAAGGCGCCGAAGCCCTGCGTGTGGGCGTCGATAAAGGCGCTGTCGAGCACGCGCGGACCGCCGGTGGCGGCGGCCTTGTCGTCCAGTTCGAGCACGCGCTTGGCCACGGCCTTGATCAGCGCGAAGTCGCCGCCCAGGCGCGGCTGCACGAACAGGGAGCTGATGCGGGTGCTGGAGTTGAGCAGCATTGCGCCGGGACTTTGCGGGTCCTGGAAGCGCTCCAGGCCGCGCTCCTTGAGCGGGTTGATGGAGACGATGGCGGCGCCGCGCTTGGCGCAAGCATGCAGCTCGCCCATCATGCGCGGGTGGTTGGTGGCCGGGTTCTGGCCGAAGATCAGGATGGCGTCCGCCAGTTCAAAGTCGTCCAGCAAGACGGTGCCTTTGCCCACGCCCACCGTGTGCGGCAGGCCGCGGCTGGTGGCCTCGTGGCACATGTTGGAACAGTCGGGGAAGTTGTTGGTGCCATACATACGCGCAAACAGCTGGTACAGGAAGGCCGCCTCGTTGCTGGCGCGGCCGGAGGTGTAGAACGCGGCCTGGTCGGGATCGTCCAGCGCCTGCAAGTGCGTGGCGATGAGGGCGAAGGCCCGGTCCCATGGGATGGGCACGTATTTGCCGGAGGCGCGGTCGTACATCATGGGAGCGGTCAGGCGGCCGTGCTGTTCCAGTTCGTAGTCCGATTGCTGGAGCAGCTCTTCGACCGTGTGGCGGGCGAAGAAGTCGGGCCGCACGCGTTTGCTGGTGGCTTCGGCGGCGACGGCCTTCACGCCGTTTTCGCAGAATTCGAAGGTGGACGCGTGGTTGCGGTCCGGCCAGGCGCAGCCGGGGCAGTCGAATCCGTCCGGCTGGTTTTGCGCCAGCAGCGTGGTCAGCTTGCCGGCGCCCACGCGCTCGCGGTACAGGTTGAGCGCCACGTATTTGAGCGCGCCCCAGCCGCCGGCCGGGTTGGTGTATGGCGCCACGTGGCCCTTGTTTGCCATGCCGAGTTGTTTCACTTGATGCTCCTCTTGTTGCGAGCTTCCAGTGTCGCCGCAGCGGCGGCCGGGCAGGGTGTACAGAACCGCAGACGAGGCTGGGGTACAGTGGCATTGGGGCCAGGATGGGGCGCATGCGGCGCCATGCGCTGCGCTATACTGCGCAGCATGAACCTTTACGAAACCCTCGCTGCCGATATCGAAGGCCAGGTCGCGCGCGGCGTGCTGCTGGAAGGGGACAAGCTGCCCTCGGTGCGGCAGACCAGCCAGCACCGTGGCCTGAGCATCAGCACGGTGCTGCGCGCCTACTCGCTTCTGGAGAGCAAAGGCATTATCGAAAGCCGTCCGCAGTCTGGCTATTTTGTGCGCACCCGCCAGAGCAGCATGCCGCGCCCGGCGCCGCTGGCGGCCAGCGCGCCGCTGGAGCTGTCGTCGGAAGTGGACGTGAGCCGGCTTGTTCTGTCCACGCTGCGCACCATACGCGCCCACGGCGCGGTGCCGCTGGGGTCTCCGTATCCGGACCCGGCGCCGTTCCCCTGGCCGCGCATCAACCAGTACGCCAATGCCATCGCGCGCCGCTCGCAGCACTGGAGCGTGATGGACGACCTGCCGCCGGGGAACCCTCAGCTGATGCGCCAGATCGCGCGCCGCCACCTGGAGAATGGGCTGCCGGTGGACCCGTCCGAAATCATCATCACCGTGGGCGCCACCGAGGCGATCAACCTGTGCCTGCAGGCGGCGGCCAAGCCGGGCGACACGGTGGCGGTGGAGTCGCCCACGTTCTACGCGATGCTGCACGCGATAGAGCGCATGGGCATGCGGGCGCTGGAGATACCGACCGACCCGCGCGAGGGCATCAGCATCGAAGCGTTGCGCTCCATCCTGTCGCAGCAGCGTATTGCGGCCTGCATGGTGATGCCGAACTTCCAGAACCCGCTGGGCTTCCAGATGCCGGATGCGCGCAAGCGTGAACTGGTGGAGCTGCTGGCCAGCTACGACATTCCGGCCATCGAGAACGATGTCTACCACGAGCTGTATTACGGCGACAGCCATCCGACGTCGCTCAAGACCTACGACACCAAGGGCCTGGTGCTGCACTGTTCTTCGTTCTCCAAGAGCCTGACGGCCAACTACCGCATCGGCTGGGCGCTGCCGGGGCGCTACACGGCACAGGTGGAAAAGCTGAAGTTCCTGAACACGCTCACCACGCCCACGCTGCCGCAGATGGCGATTGCGGACTATCTGCAGAACGACGGCTACGACCGCCATCTGCGCAAGGTGCGCAAGGGTTATGAGCAGCGCGCGCGCATGATGGCGGCCGCGGTGCTGCGCTTCTTCCCGGCCGGCACCCGCGTGTCCGAGCCGCAGGGCGGCTATGTGCTGTGGGTGGAATTGCCGCAGGGCGTGGATGCGATGAAGCTTTATGCGCTGGCGCTGGAACGCAAGATCACCATCGGGCCGGGGCATATGTTCTCGGCGCGCGGCAGCTATACGAACTACATCCGCCTGAACTACAGCTATCCGTGGTCGAAGGAGATCGAGGATGCGCTGCGCATGCTGGGGCGCCTGGCGGGGCAACTGGCCTAGGCTTTATCCGCCCACCAGCGACATGCGAACCACCTTGTGCGCGTGCGTGCGCCCGGAGGCGGGGACCGTGCCGCGCAGCTCCGAGTAGCGGTCGCTGCGGGCTTCCCACAAGGCGCGCACGCGGGAGGCCAACTGCGCCTCCTGGCCCTCGCCCAGCCAGGGGCGCAGGTCCGCACCCTGCTGCGAGAACAGGCACAGATACAGTTTGCCGTCCGCCGCCACGCGCGCGCGCACGCAGTCGCCGCAGAAGGGATGCGACATGCTGGAGATGAAGCCTATGCTGCCGGCGCCGTCGGCATGGCGCCAGATCTCGGCCGTGCCGTGGCCGCGTGTGGCGCCGTCCGGCGCCAGCGGGTAGTGCTGCTGCACGATGGCGCGCATGGCGTCCGCGCTGAGCACCTGGCTTGCGCTCCAGCGGCTGGCGCCGCCCACATCCATGTATTCGATAAAGCGCAGCTGCACGCCGCTGTCGCGGAAGTGGTGCACCAGCGGCAGGATCTGGCTGTCGTTCACGCCGCGTTCTATCACCGTGTTGACCTTGACCGGCGCCAGCCCCACGCGCTGCGCCGCCGCTATGCCTTCTAGCACCCGCGCCACCGGAAAATCGACGCCGTTCATACGGCCGGCAAGCTTGTCGTCCAGGCTGTCCAGGCTGACGGTGATGCGGCTAAGGCCCGCGTCCTTCAGCGACTGCGCCCTGGCGGCCAGCAGCGAGCCGTTGGTGGTGAGCGCGATGTCGAGCGGACGGCCTTCCAGCGTGCGCATGGCCGCCAGTGTTTCTATTAGCCGGGGCAGGTCTTTGCGCAGCAGCGGCTCGCCGCCGGTAATGCGCAGCTTCTCCACGCCCAGTTCCACAAAGGTGCGCGCCAGGCGGGCCAGCTGTTCGAAGGACAGGCGCTCGGAAGAGGACATGAACGGGAAGTCCGGCCCGTAGCTTTCCTTGGGCATGCAGTAGGGACAGCGGAAATTGCACTGGTCGATGACGGACAGGCGCAAGTCCCTCAGCGGGCGGCCACGGGTGTCTCGGAGGTCTGTCGTGTGCGTAGTCATGGGGCCAGCATAACGCGCGGGCGTGGAGGGAAAGCAGTACAGTCCGGGCCTTGGCGGAGGGGTACAGTTTGCCGGCGGCGCCGCTTGCGCAGGGGATAAGGCTGTACTCCTTCTTCTGCGGCGGTCCTGTACTCTTTGCGTTGTGCCTTGCGCGGCTATCCTGCGGCCATATTGTTCGCCACCCAAAGGAGATCTGCAATGAACACATCCCGCTTCGAGGTAGCTACCTTGCTCATGGCAGGCTTCGCCACGGTCTGCGTCTTCCTGGCCGCCACCATCGTACTGGGCCTGCGGGAGCAGGCCAAGCTGAACGCCGTCGCGGCGAGCATGGCGGGGGACCGCTGGCCCAAGATTGAACTGGCAACCAATATCCGCTTGCGCGTAACCGATATCGCCGTGGCGCTGCGCAATGTGATGCTGAGCAGCGACGAGACCGTGCGGCGCGCGCAGATCGATGAGATAGCCAAGGCCGGGAGGGAGATCGACGCCGACGCGGCGGAGCTGGACCGCCGCGTGGTGACCGAGAGCGGACGCGCTGCACTCAAGCGCGTGGAGTCGGCGGTGCGGGTTTATGAGGAGGGCCAGCGGCGGCTGGTGGCGCTGGTGCAGGCCGGGCACGAGGCGGAGGCGCGTGCTTATCTGAGCGTGGAAGTCATGCCCATGCTGCAGGCGTGCCGCACAGCGATGGCCGCCATGGTGGGCAACGAGGTGGCGCTGATGGAGGCATCGCGCGAGGAGGCGGAGCAGGCCTACGCCGCCACGCGCCTGAAGATGCTGGCGCTGGGCGCGCTGGCCTTGCTGTGTTCCGCAGGCGTGGCCACGCTGATCATCAGCCGGCTGCGGCGCGAGCTGGGCGGGGAGCCGGGGCAGGCGGCGCAGGTTGCCGCCCGCATCGCCGAGGGCGATCTGACGGGCGCCATTGCGCTGCGCAGCGGCGACAAGCGCAGCATGATGTATGAGATGGAGCATATGCGCGAGCACCTTGGCCTGCTGGTGGGCCATGTGCGGCGCGATGCGGAGCAGATTGCGTCGGCATCGGCGCAGATCGCGGCGGGGAATCTGGATTTGTCGGCGCGCACCGAGGCGCAAGCCGCCAGCCTGGAGGAAACCGCCGCCGCCATGGAGCAGCTGAGCGCCACCGTGGAGCAGAACAGCGCCAATGCCGACGCGGCAAACCAGCTGGCGCGGCAGGCGTCTGCTGCGGCGGAGCGCGGCGGACAGGCGGTGGCCGCCGTGACCGCGCGCATGCAGGACATTGCCGCTTCGGCCAGGCAGATGGCCGATATTATCGGTCTGATCGACGGTATCGCTTTCCAGACCAATATCCTGTCGTTGAATGCGGCTGTTGAAGCGGCGCGCGCGGGCGATGCGGGACGGGGCTTTGCCGTGGTGGCCACCGAGGTGCGCCAACTGGCGCAGCGCTCGGCGGCAGCCGCGCACCAGATCGGCCAGCTGATCTCCGCCGCAACCGGGCAGGCTAGCGCCGGCGCGGCGCTGGTGGAGCAGACCGGGGATGCGATGCGCGACATTATCGACAGCGTGGCGCGGGTGGAGGGCATCATGGCGCAGATACGGCATGCGGGCGCCGAGCAGCACAGCGGTATTGTGGCGTGCAGCCGCGCAGTGGTGGAGATGGACCAGGGCACGCAGCAGAACGCGGCGCTGGTTGAGGAAGTCGCGGCGGCGGCCAATTCCCTGCAAGGCCAGTCCAGCCAGCTCGCGCAAGCGGTCAGCCGCTTCCGTATCGACGCCGCCGATCCAGCCGATCCTGCCGTGAACTCCGGGCGAGTTGCGGGGCGGCCCTCCAGCCGGCGCGCGCTGCCGCTGGCCGCGCAGGCTTGATGGAGGCCCAACTATGGAAACCATGAGACAGGCGCCGCTGCGCGCCGTCGTCATCGTCGGTGACGCAAAGGAAAGGAGCGCCGTGCTGGCCGCCTGCCGCCATCTCGGCCTGGCGCTGGATGGCTGCGCCGGCTCCGGCCTGGCCGGCATGGCCCTGATCGAAACGCTGGCCACTCCGCCGGACCTGGCCATCGTCGACCTGCGCGTAACCGACATGGACGGCGCGGACCTGATACGTTCGCTCTCCATGCTGGACGCCGAAATCGGCCTGGTGCTCTGCGGCGCAGACTGCCCGCGCCTGCAGGACACGGCGCTGGTGCTGGCCGCCGCCCTGGGCATGCGCGGCTGCGCGGCGGTGGCCGGTCCGGTGTCGGCGGCGGTGCTGTCCGCCGCCGTGGCCGAGAGCATGGCCAGCCGTGGCCGGGCCGGTGCCGCAGCCAAGCCCTTCGAGGTGCCGGACGCCATCGACATCCGATCCGGCCTGCTCCGCGATGAGTTCGAGCTGTACTACCAGCCCAAGGTGGCGCTGGCCCACCGCAAGCCGCACGGCGTGGAAGCGCTGCTGCGCATGGCGCTGGACGACAGCGCGGCGCTGCGGGCGGCGGGGCATATGCTGCCGGTTGCGGTCAACCTGTCGCCCAGGGCGTTGGCCAATCCCGACCTGGCTGGCGATGTGGCGGACGCCGTGCGCCGCTCCGGCGTGCCGCCGCAGGCCGTGATGTTCGAAGTCACGTAGCACACCGAGATCGCCGACCTAGGCGCTGCCCTGCGCGTGCTGCTCAAGCTGCGCCTGCGCGGACACCCGCTGTCGCTGGACGACTACGGCGCGGGCCACGCCTCCATACTGCAGCTTTCGCGCATCCCCTTCGGCGAGATAAAGCTGGACCGCCGCCTGGTGCACAATGCCTGGAAGCGGCCGCACCTGGAGCCGCTGCTGCGGCAAGCCATCGGGTCGGCGCGGCAGCTGGGCATGACGTCGGTGGCCGAGGGCATAGAAACGTCCGAAGACAGGGACTTCCTGCGCAAGCTGGGCTGCGATCAGGCGCAGGGCTATCTGATTGCGCGGCCCATGCCTGCCGCGAGCCTGCCCGGATGGCTGCGGCATGCGGCTTCCGCGCCGCCGCTTGCATATGAGGCGGACTCCGCGCCGTGTGACAATGCGTGACTATTTTTCAAAAGGAAACGCGTACACTTCCGGCGATCGACAACATCGCGCGCACGGGAGTCTGGTTTGGGTATCGATTTTTTGTTCGGCATACTGACGTATCCACTGACCCTGCTGCTCTGGCTTGCGCTGATCATCGGCTGCTCGTATGGCGTCTACCATCACCGCAACGCCGCCGCCTTCGTGCCGCCACGGCGGCTGGTGGCTGGCTACGCGGGAGCGGTGCTGGCATGCGTGCTGAGCACCGCTGCTGCGGCCTACGTCACGCCCGAGGAAGCGGCGCAGCTCTGGCAGGTGCCGCCGGATAAATACTGGGCCGCGATACGGCAGGAGTTTGTTTTCACGCTGGCGCCGGCCATCATGTTCGGCACGGCGGGCATTGCGCTGGTTGGCGTGCCGGTCCTGCTGCGGCTTGCGCGCGCGGGGCGGCGCACCGTTGGATGGGCTTTGCTGGCGTCGCTGGCCATCTCGCTGCCGTTTTCGCTGCTGCTCTGCGCAGGCCTGCTTGGCTCGGGCAATGGTATTGCCAATGCGCTCGGCGCGATCTTATCCATCACCGGCGCCCATTTGCTGATGACCTTATTTTTCTGCGTGGGCGCGGGCTTGCCTTGGACGCGCAGCGGACAACTGCGTTCCGCCTCGCGGCTGGCGCTGAGCGCCGCAGCGGTGCTGCTGGTTGCGGCCTATCTGCTGTTCTGGCCCGTCCCGATTGAACCGCAGGCGTGGCGGGCGCCCCAGGCGCCGGGCTATGTGGGGGCGCATGCGCCTAACAGCAGGCTGTCCGATATAAGCGGGATTGCGCTGGGGCGGCAGATCGGGCCTGAATATATCGTGCAGGGCAAGGACGGCAAACTGTACGCGGGCCTGTCGAACGGCGCCATCATGCACATGCAGCCGGATGGTAGCGCGCAGGGCATGCTGGCACATACCGGCGGCAGGCCGCTGGGCATGGCCTTTGATGCGGACGGCAACCTGATCGTGGCCGATGCGATGAAGGGATTGCTGTCCTTCGACCCCAACGGCGCGCAGACCGTGCTGCTGGCCGCAGGGCCGGGCGGGCCGCTGCATTTCGCCAATGCGGTGGCGCTTGCTGGCAGCGGGAAAATTTATCTCACCGATTCGTCTGAGCGCTTCTCGCCTGCGCAGTACGGCAGCACGCAATGGGCGGCCACGCTGGACGTGCTGGAACAGTCGGCCACCGGCCGCGTGCTGGAGTTCGATCCGGCTACCAGGGCCGTGCGCGTGGTGGCGCGGGGACTGAGCCTGGCGAACGGGGTTTTGCTTTCCGCCGACGAGAAGACGCTGCTCGTCAGCGAGAGCGGCAAGTACCGCGTGTGGCGCATATCCGTCGCAGCCAGCCAGCTGGATGTGGCGCAAGCGTCGCCGCAGGCGCAAATCCTGTTCGACAATCTGCCCGGCTATCCGGACAACCTGACGAGGGGGCTGGACGGGCGGATCTGGCTGGGACTGGCGGGGCAGCGCAATGATCTGGATCGAATGGCGGACAAGCCCTTCATGCGGAAGCTGATGCTGCGCATTCCGCGCGCGCTCTGGCCCATGCCCAAGGCCTTCGGCCATGTGATGGCGTTCACCGAGGACGGCAATGTGGTGGCGGATCTGCAGGACGCCAGCGGCCTGTCGCCGCTCACCACCGGCGTGACCGAAACGCCGGAGCGGCTGTATATCCAGAACGTGAACGGGGACCGTTTGGGCTGGCTGCCGCGCGCGGCGCTGGCGCCGTGAGCTGCGGCGCGGCCTGGGTTGCTTGAAGCGGTGGCGGAAGGCAGAAAGAGTCGAACTTACAGAGGAGCGGCTAACGCCCCTCACCGGGTTTGAAGCCCGGCCCCGTCACCGGACGGGAATGCCTTCCTTGGTTTCATGCGTCCAGCTTGCTGAGGGGCGCACCAGATGGCTGTTGCGCACGCGCCGAGTATAGCCGACGCGATCGAAAAATTCCAACAACTGCACGGCGCGCTTGCGTCCCAGCCCTGCGGCGTCGCGCAGGGTGGCCGCCTGCGCGTCCGGAAGGGTGGCGATCATGTGGGCCAGTTCGGCCAGCGGCGCGGGGTGGTAGAACAGGTCCGGCACGATCTGGCTGATGCTGCCGGCGCGCGCCAGTTTGCGCAGCAGGCGGCGCACTTCGCCTTCCGGCACGGCGAGCGTGGCGCTCAGGTCGCGTACCCAGGGCGGGTCGTAGCGGCCGGCCAGCAGCTCGGGCATCAGGCGGTCCGCCAGCGCTTGTTCGGCGGCGCTCAGTTCAACGCTGTGGCTGGGCAGGTGCAGCACGTTGCCCTTGCGGGCCAGACTTCCTTGTGCGATCAGGGCCGTCAGCGCGTGGCTCCATAGCGGGTTATCGCTGTCCGGGCTGGCGATGCGTTTCAGGCGCCAGAAATCGGGGCCGGCTTCGTCCGGGGTGCGGGCGTGGAAATCAGCCAGGGCGGCCAGGGCTTGCTGCTGCAGGTGTTCCAGCGCGCCGGCGTCGATCAGCAGCTCGTCGCCGCCGGGCAGGGGGATGTGGTGCACGCCGGCGGGCAGGGCAAGGCGGCCGGGCGGCAGCTGGGACAGGCGCACCAGTGTGCTTAAGGCCAGGCCGTGCGGGCTGCACGCAAGGAGCGCGGCGATGCCGCTGCTGTCGGCATTTGCGCCACTGCTCGCGTCGCTGCGGCCGGTGCTGCTTTTACGGCCATCCCTGCTGTCGGCAAAGGCGTGCAGCGCGTCCAGCCAGGCCAGGCGCGCGGGGCTGCGGCGCTTGCGGGCGGCGCCGAAAGGATCGAGCACCATGCCACCGCCTATGGTTTGCGTGGCTTGCGCGTTGCGCAGCACGAAGCGGTCGCCGGGGACGGCGTGCAGCTCCTGCTCGAATACCAGCTGCACGCGCGCGCTTTGGCCGGGATGCATGGCGTCCGCATCCAGCGGCACCACGTTGGCGGTGCGGTGCGCCGCGCCCAGGTGGACGTGCACCGGCGACCAGGCCTTGAGCGCCGCGCCGCTGCCGGGCAGCAGCGTCAGCTCCACGTCGATGCGGCTGGAGCAGGCGGCCAGTTCGGGGGCGACTATCCAGCTGCCGCGCTCTATGTCCTCGCGCGCGGCGCCCGCCAGCTTGAGCGCAAGGCGCTGGCCCGCCCGGCCTTCGGTGGCGGACCGGTTCTGCGCATGGATGCCGCGCACCCGGACCTGCTGCCCGCTGGGCGCCAGCGTCAGCGTGTCGCCCACGGCCACGCTGCCTGCCAGCGCGGTGCCGGTGACGACGGTGCCTTGGCCGGCCAGCGTGAACACCCGGTCCACGCCCAGGCGGAACAGGCGCTGCTCGTCGCGTATGGGCAGGGCGCGCGCGGCGGCTGCAAGGTGGAGCAGCAGCGCCGACACGCCCGCGTCGCCGGACACGGTGGCGGCGGTGGGGAAGATGGGGCAGCCGGCGAAGGCGGTAGCTTCCAGCAGGCGTGCGATCTCGGTTTCCAGCTGCTGCAGGCGTTCCGGCGCAACGCGGTCCGCCTTGTTCAGCGCCACGGCGCCGCGCCGCACGCCCAGCAGGCGCAGGATGGCGAGGTGCTCCAGCGTCTGCGGCATGATGCCGTCGTCGGCCGCGATGACCAGCAGCGCGAAGTCGATGCCGGTAATGCCCGCCGCCATGGTGCGGATGAATTTCTCGTGCCCGGGCACGTCAATCACGCCGAGTATGCTGCCGTCTTCCAGCGGCGCGTAGGCGTAGCCCAGCTCTATCGAAATGCCGCGTTCCTTTTCTTCCTTCAGGCGGTCCGTGTCCACGCCGGTGAGCGCGCGCGTGAGCGCGGTCTTGCCGTGGTCGATATGGCCTGCGGTGCCGACGATCATGCCGGGACCAGATCCTTCAGCTGGGCTGCGAACAGTTCCAGCTGGGCGTCTTCCAGGCAGCGCAGGTCGAGCCAGAGCGTGTCGCTGGCGATGCGGCCGATGACGGGGCGGGGCAGGGAGCGCAGGCGTTTTTCGAGCGTGCCGAGCGGGTCGCCGTGCGTTTGGCGGGCGGCGCGGATCGCCAGGCCGTGGCTGGGCAGCTGGTCCACCGGCAGCGCGCCGCTGCCGATCTGGCTCAGAATCGGCTCTGTGGCTACCGAATAGGCCTCGCCCAGCGCCTGCTGGAGCAGCGGCTGCAGCGTGGCGGCGAGCGCGCGCATGGCGGCGGCTGGGCGCGTGAGCAGGCGCAGTGTGGTCAGGCGTTCGGGCAGCAGGTCCGGGGCGCGGTACAGGGCGAGCACCGGTTCCAGCGCTGCCAGCGTGAGTTTGCCCACGCGCAGGGCGCGCTTGAGCGGATTGCGCTTGATGGCGGCGATCAGGTCTGCGCGCCCGGCGATGATGCCGCACTGCGGTCCGCCGAGCAGCTTGTCGCCGCTGAAGGTGACGAGATCGGCGCCGGCGGCGATGGTTTCGCGCACGGTGGTTTCGTGCGGCAGGCCGTATTGTTCCAGGTCTACCAGGGTGCCGCTGCCCAGGTCCACGGCCAGAGGGATATTGTTGCAGCGCGCCAGCGGGGCCAGGTCCGGCAGTTCGACGGCTTTGGTGAAGCCTGTGATGGCGTAATTGCTGCAATGGACTTTCATCAGCAGCGCGGTGTTGGCGGCGATGGCGTTGCCGTAGTCGGCCAGGTGGGTGCGGTTGGTGCTGCCCACTTCACGCAGCGTGGCGCCGGCGCGTGTCATGATGTCCGGGATACGGAAGGCGCCGCCTATTTCCACCAGTTCGCCGCGCGAGACGATGACTTCGCGGCCCATCGCCAGCGTGTTAAGCAGGAGCAGGACGGCGGCGGCGTTGTTGTTGACCACCGTGGCGGCTTCGGCGCCGGTCAGTTCGCGCAGCAGTTCTTCCACCAGGTTGTCGCGGTCGCCGCGCTTGCCGGTGTCGATGTCCCATTCCAGGTTCATGGGCCAGCGCAGCGCTTCGGCCACGGCTTGCACGGCGCTGTCCGGAAGCAGGGCGCGGCCAAGGTTGGTGTGCAGCACGGTGCCGGTGAGGTTGAAGACGGGGCGAAGCGCGGAGCGGTTGGCGCGTTCCAGGCGGTCCGCGAGGCGGGCAGTGACGGCGGCGATGCTGGCGTCGGCAGGATCCTCGGTGGCACTGGCTGCGCCGAGCGAGCAGGCGCGCAGTTCGGCGAGCAGGGCGCGCAGGGTGGCGGTGGTCTGCTCGCGGCCGTATTGCGCGATGAGCGGCTGGCAGGCGGCGTCGCTCAGCACGCGGTGCACGGCGGGCAGCTGCACCGCGCGCGGCGGACGGATGTCGGCGCTCATTCGGAGCCCAGCCACAGCAGGGGATTGACACTGCCGCGCGCGTAGCCCGCTTCCGTCACCAGCACGTCGAGCGCCAGGCTGGCCAGGTCGTCGGCCAGCGGTTCCACCATAAAGTCATGCTCCTGGTTGAATACTTTCCGGTAACTGTGGCAGTCGTCGCAGGTCTCTGCGCGGGCTACGCGGGATGGGTCCTGGGCTTTGCTGGCAGACGCCTCCTCGGGCTGGTCCAGGCTTTGGTAAGCGATGCGGGCGTTCTTTTCGCAGCAGCTGCATTTCACCCGCACCATATGCCACTCGCTGGCGCAGATGCCGCAGTGCAGATAGCGGTAGCCCTGCGCCTGCCCGCCGATGCGGATCACGCTGGCCACCGGATGCGAACCGCACACCGGGCACAGGGCGCCCGTGACCGGCGGCTGGACGCGGCTGGCGTCGAGCTGGCTGGCGTGCGAGGTCCACAGCACTTGTAGGGCAGCGGCCACGAAAGGCGCATGCAGCGGGTTGATGCCTTCGCCGAATTCGGCCAGCACGGCGTCTGCGCAGCCTTCCAGTTCGGCTTCGGGCAGGGCGCGCAGGTCTTGCAGTACGGCGGCCAGCTGGGGCTGGCCGGAGGTGTCCAGCATGTCGAGCAGCGCCAGGTAGACGGCGCGCCAGCCTGCGGGGCGCGGACCGGATACCGGCAGCGGAGGCATATTGTGGGCCAAGGCCGTTTCGATGGCGTCGAGCGAGGGCAGCGGCGGGATGGTGGCGGGGGCGATTTTGGCTTGCGCGTCCGCCAGCGCGGCCATCAGGAGCAGGTAGCCGTGCAGGGATTCAGGGGCAGGTATGCCGGGGACGCCGCCGGCGGCAAGCTGGCGCAGACGGGCGGCGCGGGCAGAAAACAAGACGCCCGGTTGCGGCAGCACCAGGCGCGGAATGGTGTTGTGGTCCAGCGATTCGATCTCGCCGGGGGACAGGAGGCGTTGTACCAAGTAAGTCCTCTCGTTTGCGGTTGGCGGGTTACGCACTGCGTGCTAACCCGCCCTACAATGTTCCTCCGCCATGCAATGCCCAGGGCGCGTAGGGCGGGTTAGTGCGCAGCACGTAACCCGCCAGCTCATTCTAAACCTAGTCACGCTGCTTGCGCGCCATTTCTTCGAACCAGCGCCGGTGGTGCTTGCGCGCCCATCCGTAGGTGACGGTGCCGCGCACCATGGCGCCCACCGAGCCCTTGACCCAGAAGCCCGCATACACATGCACCACAATCGCCACAATAATAACGAAGGCGCAGAAAGCGTGGAGCAGCGCTGCGAAGCGCACCAGGTCTATGGGGAAGTAGAACGCAAAGTAGGCGCGCCAGATCACGATGCCGGACAGGATCAGCCCCACCATGCACGCAATGAGCACAAAGAACAGCACCTTCTGGCCCGCGTTGTAGCGACCCACGGGCGGCACCTTGTCCTCGCGCAGGCTGATCACGTCGGTGGCGCCTTTCAGCCACTCCTTGTCGCCCGGCTCGAAGCGGTTGTGGTGCCAGAAGCGCGCCACCAGCAGCCCGAAGGACACCGCCATCACCACCCCGATAAACGGATGCAGTATGCGCGTCCACTGCCCGCCGCCCAGGAACACGGCCATCCACGCCGTGGCCGGATGGAACATGGCCAGCCCGGACACGGCCAGCAGCACGAAGCAGATCGCCGTCACCCAATGGTTGCTGCGTTCATTTGCGTTATAGCGCTCGATGAGCGGATTGCCGTCTTTATCGCGTTTCATTTTGGCTCTCCCCGATGCGGTTGGCCTCGTGCAGCGCCTCGGCTTCCTCGTCCTTGCTCACTTCATTCGGCCCCACGCGGCTGTAGTGGAACCAGCCGGCCAGCGCGGTGACGGCGATGCCGGCCAGCGCGAGCGGCTTGGTCAGCCCCTTCCACAGTCCTACCATGGGGCTGATTGACGGATTGGCGGGCAGGTTGTGGTACAGGCCGGGACGGTCCGCATGGTGCAGCACATACATCACGTGCGTGCCGCCCACGCCGGCCGGGTCGTACAGGCCCGCCTGCGCAAAGCCGCGCGACTTCAGGTCCTCAATGCGTTCTTCGGCGTGGATTTTCATGTCCTCCTTGGTGCCGAACACGATGGCACCGGTGGGGCAGGTCTTCACGCAGGCCGGTTCCTGGCCCACCGCCACCCGGTCCGAGCACAGCGTGCACTTGTAGGCGCGGCTGTCCTGCTTAGAGATGCGCGGCACGTCGAACGGGCAGCCCGCCACGCAGTAGCCGCAGCCGATGCAGTTCTCCTGGTGGAAGTCCACGATGCCGTTCGTGTACTGCACGATGGCGCCCGGCGCAGGGCAGGCTTTCAGGCAGCCCGGGTCTTCGCAGTGCATGCAGCCGTCCTTGCGGATCAGCCATTCCAGGTTGCCGTCCTTTTCCTCATGCTCGGTGAAGCGCATGACGGTCCAGGACTGCGGCGTGAGGTCGCGCGGATTGTCATACTCGCCGTTGGTGTCGCCCACGTCGTCGCGCAGGTCGTTCCATTCCATGCAGGCGGTCTGGCAAGCCTTGCAGCCTATGCACTTCGACACGTCGATCAGCTTGGCCACGCTTCCTGTGGCCGGACTGCGCGCCACGGGCTGCTGCACCGTGGTGGCCGACATGCGCTTGATATCCAATGATTGCAGTGCCATGTCGGTTCTCCTAAGCTTTCTCGACCTTCACCAGGAAGGACTTGTACTCCGGCGTCTGGGTGTTCGCGTCCCCCACCGACGGCGTGAGCGTGTTGATCAGATAGCCGGGACGGGTTACGCCCTTGAAGCCAAAGTGCAGCGGCAAGCCGACCGTGTGGACTTTCTTGCCCTCGATGGTGAGCGCCTTGATGCGCTTGGTGACCACGGCCTTGGCAAAGATCTGCCCGCGCTTGGACGACGCCTTCACCTTGCCGCCATTGGGCACGCCCAGTTCTTTCGCCAGGTCCTCGCCGATCTCCACGAACTGCTCCGGCTGGATAATGGCGTTCAGGCGCGCGTGCTTGGTCCAGAAGTGGAAGTGCTCGGTGAGACGGTAGCTGGTGGCCACGTGCGGGAACTCCTCGTGCTTGCCCAGCTTGGCCCTGTCGTCCTTGAACATGCGCGCCGCAGGGTTGCTGGTGGCGCGCGGGTTCTTCGGATGCAGCGGGTTGTAGCCCAGCGGGTTCTCCAGCGGCTCGTAGTGCTCGGGGAAGGGGCCTTCGCCCATGCCGGCCCGCGCAAAGAAGCGCGCCACGCCTTCGGCCAGCATGATGAACGGCCCCATGCCGTTTTCGGGCGGCTCGTCCACTTTGAAGTCCGGCACGTCCGCGCCGCCCCAGGTGGCGCCGTTCCAGGCCACCAGCTTGCGGGTAGGGTCGAAAGGCTTGCCCTTGGTGTCGGCGGAGGCGCGGTTGTACAGCACGCGGCGGTTGGCCGGCCAGGCCCAGGCCCAGTTCAGGGTCTGGCCTATGCCGGTCGGATCGCTGTTGTCGCGCCGTGCCATCTGATTGCCGGCCTGGGTCCAGCAGCCGGCGAAGATCCAGCAGCCGCAGGATGTGGAGCCGTCGTCGCGCAGCTGCGCGAAGCCGCCCAGCTGCTCGCCTTTCTTCACCAGCACCTTGGTGGCGTCCTTGGGATCGGTCACCTCCGCCAGCGCCTTGCCGTTGTACTCCATCGCCAGTTCCTCCGGCGTGGGGCTGAACGGCTGCGCATACGGCCAGGTCAGGTTGACGATAGGGTCGGGGAATTTGCCGCCCTCGGCCTGGTACATCTTCCGCATCCGCAGGAAAATGCCGGACATGATTTCCAGGTCGCTGCGGGTCTGCCACGGCGGCTCCGCGCCTTGCCAGTGCCACTGCAGCACGCGCGAAGAGCTGACCAGCGATCCGCGCTCCTCGGCGAAGCAGGTGGTGGGCAGACGGAACACCTCGGTCTGGATCTGCGCCGGATCGGCCTTGTGGAAGTCGCCGTGCGGCTTCCAGAATTCGGCCGTCTCCACCGCCAGCGGGTCCATCACCACCAGGAACTTCAGCTTGGACAGCGCCTCCGTCACCTTCTGCTTGTCCGGCGCGGACGCCAGCACATTGAAGCCCTGGCAGATGTAGCCGTTCATTTTCCCTTGATGCATGAGCTCAAAGGCTTGCATCAGGTCGTAAGGCTTGTCCAGCTTGGGCAGGTAGTCATAGGCCCAGTTGTTTTCCGCCGTCGCCGCCGCGCCCCACCAGGCCTTCATCAGGCTCACGTGGAACTTACGGTAGTTGCTCCAGTAGCTGAGCTGATTCGGCCGCAGCGGCTTGAGGGCGCGCGCGTTGATGTAGCCGTCCAGTTCCTGCTCCGGCTCGTTCGGCAAGGTCATATAGCCGGGCAGCAGGTTGGTCATCAGCCCCAGGTCGGTCAGGCCCTGGATGTTGGAGTGCCCGCGCAGCGCGTTCATGCCGCCGCCCGCGATGCCGATATTGCCAAGCAGGAGCTGCATCATGGCGCCCAGGCGCAGCGTCTGCGCGCCGGTGGAATGCTGGGTCCAGCCCAGCGCGTACAGGATGGTGCCCGCGCGCCCCGGCACGGCGGTGGAGGCCAGCATCTCCGCCACTTTCTGGAACTTGTCCTTGGGGACGCCGCACACGCGCTCCACCAGGTCCGGCGTGTAGCGCGAGTAGTGCTTCTTCATCAGCTGGTAGACGCAGCGCGGGTGCTCCAGCGTGGGGTCGACCTTGGCGTAGCCGTCCTCGCCTTTTTCATAGTCCCAGCTGGACTTGTCCGCGTACTTGCCGGTGGCCTCGTCGTAGCCCGAGTACAGGCCGTCGTTCAGCGCGAAGTCCTCGCGCACGATAAAGGGCATGTCGGTGTAGTTCGTCACGTACTCGCGCTGGATCTTGTCCGTCGTGAGCAGGTAGTTGATGACGGCGCCCAGGAACACGATGTCCGTGCCGGTGCGGGTGGCCACGTAATAGTCGGCCACCGAAGCGGTGCGGGTAAAGCGCGGATCGACCACGATCAGCTGCGCCTTGCGGTGCGCCTTGGCCTCGGTCACCCATTTGAAACCGCAAGGGTGGGCCTCGGCAGCGTTGCCGCCCATGACCAGGATTACATCAGCATTGCGGATATCGACCCAGTGATTCGTCATCGCTCCACGGCCAAACGTCGGGGCAAGACCTGCCACCGTCGGACCATGTCATACACGCGCCTGGTTATCGAATGCCAGCATGCCGAGACTGCGCATGGTCTTGTGTGTCAGGTAGCCGACCTCGTTGCTGGAGGCCGAAGCGGCCAGCATGCCGGTCGAGAGCCACCGGTTGACGGTCTTGCCGTCCGCCGTTTTCTCGATGAAGTTGGCGTCGCGGTCCTGCTTCATCAGCTTGGCGATGCGGTCCAGCGCATCGTCCCAGGACAGCTGCTTCCATTCCGACGAGCCGGGCGCGCGGTATTCCGGCACCTTGAGGCGGTTCGGGCTCTGGATAAAGTCGATCAGGCTGGCGCCCTTGGGGCACAGCGTGCCGCGGTTGACCGGGTGGTCGGCGTCGCCCTCGATGTGGATGATGCGCGCCGCCGCGTTTTTCGCGCCGTCGCCCAGTCCGTACATCAGGATACCGCAGCCCACCGAGCAGTAGGGGCAGGTGTTGCGGGTTTCCGTGGTGCGCAGCAGCTTGTACTGCCGCACTTCGGCGAGCGCCGTGGTGGGGGCAAACCCGAGCGCTGCAATGCTCGACGTTGCCAGGGTGGCGCCAGTTACCCGTAGGAACTGCCGCCGCGACATCTGGTGCATAGCTGCCTCCATCATCGTCCTGAGATCAGACCAGTGTAGCACCATGACAAAAATAAAGTGTTTGCGGAATTGTATCTGTGATGTATCTGTTGCTTTTGTGGAATGGTCTGGGCGGGAGGGGCACCGGAAACTGATAATATCGACCTGGAAGCTCTGGACAACAGCGGGCAAACCGTAGGGCGGGTTAGACGGCCTTGGCCGACGTAACCCGCCATGATTCGTCGAGCCGCAAGCATTGGCGGGTTACGAGAGCCTTCGGCTCTCTAACCCGCCCTACGGGCTAAAAGCCGCATCAGTTGAGTCTATGGCATCATGACTGGATGAGCGCTTTCTTTGAAAATTCTTCGCCAACGTCCTCCCGCCACAGCGTGCGCCGGATCGCGCGCGGGGAGCGTCTGGACGGCATGGATGACCTGGCCGAGGAAGTGCCGGTGGCGCTGGAGTACAACGGCATTTCTCACGCGGTGATGATGGCCACGCCGGCCGATCTGGAAGACTTCGCTCTGGGCTTCTCGCTGACTGAAGGGATCTTGAACGATACAGGCGAATGCTACGGCATCGACATCGAAGAGGCCTGCGGCGGGCTGACCGTGAAGCTGGAGGTTTCGGCGCGCGCTTTCACGCAGCTCAAGGAGCGGCGCCGCAGCTTGAGCGGGCGCACCGGTTGCGGCTTGTGCGGCGTGGACAGCCTGGACCAGGTCTACCGCGCCTTGCCCGCACTCGCGCCGGACCGCGTGCTGACGCCAGCCGCCATCTCCACCGCGCTCGCCGCGCTGACCGGCGCGCAGTCTTTGGCCCGTTTGACCGGCGCTGCCCACGCAGCCGCATGGTGCGGGCCGAACGGCGAATTGCAGGCCGTGTTCGAGGACGTGGGCCGTCACAACGCGCTCGACAAGCTGATAGGCATGATGGCGCGCCGCCGCCTGGACCCGTCGTCCGGCTTTGTGCTTGTCACCAGCCGCGCCAGCGTGGAGATGGTGCAGAAGACCGCCATGGCCCGCGTGTCTGCGCTGGTGGCGATCTCGGCGCCCACGGCGGCGGCGGTGCGCCTGGCCGAAGGCTGCGGCATGACGCTGGTGGCGTTCGCGCGCGGCGGCGGCTTCGTCTGCTACGCGCATGGCACGGAGCGCCTGCTCGGTTGAGCGTCCCGCTCAGTCCATCTCCACCAGAATGTCGCGCACGCGGGTGAGGGCGGGTTCGATGTCCAGCGTGTCGATGGCGCCGTAGCCGAGGAACAGGCCTTGCTGAGGCGGCTGGTCGGCATAGAAATTGGCCAGCGAATACAAGCCCACGTCGGCGCGCCGCGCCAGCCGGATCAGCAGATCGATATCGACCTCCCGCTTGCACAGCGCCGCCAGGTGGAAGCCCGCTTCGGCCGGCACCAGCTCGAACCAAGGCGCCAGCAGCGTGGCGAACAGCGCCTGCAAACGCTCGCGCCGCAAGGCATAGATGCCGTGGCAGCGGCGGATGTGCTTCTGCAGATGCCCGTCGCCGATGAACTTGGCCAGCGCATGCTGGTTCATGGTGCCGGTGTGCCAGTCCGTCAGGTGCTTGACGGTCAGTACCGCGTTGAGCAGCGCGTCCGGCAGCACCATGTAGCCAAGACGCAGCTCGGGCAGCATCACCTTGGAGAAGGTGCCGACGAAGACCACAATGCCGTGCTTGTCCATGCTTTGCAGCGAGTCCGCCGGACGGCCTTCGTAGCGGAATTCGCTGTCGTAGTCATCCTCCACGATAATCGCGCCGATGTCGCGCGCGCGTGCCAGCAGGGCGCGGCGGCGCGCCACGCTCATCGGCATCCCAAGCGGGAACTGGTGCGCGGGGGTGACGTAGATCAGGCGCGTGCCGTCCGGTATGCGCTCCACCAGCATGCCTTCGGCGTCCAGCGGTATGCCGACCACCTGCGCACCCTGGCTGGCGAACAGGCCGCGCGCGGCAGGGTAGCCGGGGTCTTCCACGGCCACCGCGCAGCCCGGCTCCAGCAGCACCCGTCCCAGCAGGTCCAGCGCCTGCTGCGCGCCATTGGTCACCACCACGTTGACGGGCGTGCAGGCCACTCCGCGCGCGAAGGCGATGTGGCGGGCGATGGCTTCGCGCAGCACCGGCAGGCCTTCTGCGTCCGAGTAGCGGCCGCGCAGCGCGGGGTCCTGGCGCAGGGCGTGGGTGACGCAGCGGCGCCATTCGTCCATGGGGAAGTGGCCCGGCGTGGCGCAGCCGCCGATGAATTCATAGCGCGAACGGCCTTCCGGCAGCGGATGGCGCAGCGGCGTGGGCATGCTGTCCCATTTGCGCACGATGTCGGCGCTGGCCAATCCGGCGAGGCCGGCGGGGGCCATGCTGCCACGGCGCGGCGCGGCCGGCGCTTGCACAAAGCTGCCTGCGCCCACGCGGCCCACCACGAGCTTGTCCAGCGTAAGGCGGCTATAGGCTTCGGACACGGTCTTGCGCGACAGGCCAAGCTGCTCGGCCAGGAGACGGGAAGGGGGCAGTTGCTGGCCGTCCGCCAGCCGCCCGCTGCGGATGGCATCCGACAACTGGCGGTAAACCTGCCCGGCCAGGTCCTTGCGGCCTTCGATAGTGATGTGGAGTTCCATGGTTAACAAGGCTGCCCGGATTCCAGCGGCTTGGCAAGGGATTGGACTCTTGGTCTGCACAATTTCCCCGGAATTGGCATCCTTCGCAGGGCTTTTGGCCTCCTACAATGGCTTCACTAACCCACACATTGAAGGAGCAGCAAAATGAACGCACGCATCGATTTCTACACCGCCAACCCAGACGCAATGAAAGCCATGATCGCCCTGGAAGTGGCAGTCGGCAAACTGGGCCTGGAGCCATCGCTGGTTGAACTGATCAAGCTGCGCTCGTCGCAGATCAACGGCTGCGCCTTCTGCGTGGACATGCACACCAGCGACATGCGCAAGGCCGGCGAAACCGAGCGCCGCCTGAGCGGCCTGGTGGTTTGGCAGGAAACCCCGTTCTTCACCGCCCGCGAGCGCGCCGCGCTGGCTTGGACCGAAGCGCTGACCCGCATCGCCGACACCCATGCGCCGGACGCGGTCTACGCCGAACTGGCGGAGCACTTCAATGCATCGGAAATGGTGGCTGTGACGCTGGCCATCAACGCCATCAACGGCTGGAACCGTCTGGCGATCGGCTTCCGCAAGATGCCTGCACTGTAAGGGAGCGCCGCCATGCTACGCAAATCCCTGATCGTGGCGGCGGCGGCCGTCGCCGCGCTGTCCTTGTCCTTGGGCGCGCAAGCCCATGAAGGTCACGTTGACGCCGCCACCGGCAAGGAAGTCCTGGGCATGCTGCAGCATTTGCCGCTGCCCGACGCGCCAGGCAAACATGGCGTGCTGGTGACAGTGACGTATGCGCCAGGCCAGGCCTCCATCCCGCACCGCCATCCGGGCTCCGTGTTCGCTTACGTGCTGGAGGGCGAAGTGGAGTCGCAACTGGCCGATGGCAAGCCCGTGACCTACAAGGCCGGCGACTCCTGGTACGAAGCGCCGCTGATCGTGCATGGAATGTCGCGCAACGCCAGCGCCACCAAGCCGGCCAAGCTGCTGGTTTATATGATGCTGGGGGAGGGCGATCCGCCGCTCATCCCGCTGAGCAAGTAGCTGGCGTTGGACTGGGTGGAGCCGGAAGGCTCCACTTTTCAATACAGTTTCTTGGTCATGAATATGCGGCTGACGCCTTCAATGTCAGACTCAATTTCGCCGAAACTCCTCCACCCGTTCTTCTTGTAGAATCCGGGCGCCTGGAAGCTGATGGTGTAAAGGACGGCTGAACGGCAGCCCCGTTCGCGTGCTTCGTCTTCGAATGCTTGCAGGATCTTTGTGCCCAGTCCCGAGCCACGCAGGGAGTCCGGGAGGTGAAACAGGTCCAGAAACGCCAGCCCGAGTGACGTTCTTCCGACTATTCCGCCCAAGATTTCATTGGTGTCGGGATCTCTCACCATCACGCACAGGGGGCGGCGGTCGCTTAAGCCCGATGTCTGGAGATTGAACTCGTCCAATCCTTTGCCTATCGCTTTTTCGAATTCGGGATCGGTGTTATCGCTGACGACAATGACGTTCTGCTTCAAGGTATTTCCTTCTGAATCGTTCGGCTTAGTAAGGTTCAAACGCTATCCCCGCCTTGCGCAACTGGGACGTCAGCAGCCGGTTCCACGGGCCTCTTGGAGACCAGACCCGCGCTACCGCTTGATACGCCTGTTCGGGCGCTTCGTGCGCTTGTGTCACGCGATACAGAAACGTGAACGTGGACGCACGCATATTGACCTGGCAGTGAATCAGCACCTTGCGGCCCTGAAACCGCTTCATCGCCACGACGAACTGCTCGAAGTCGGCCTCGGTAGGTTCGCCGAATTCGATAGGGATGTTGATGAACTCCAGGCCCTGTCTGCGGACGATGTTCGCCTCGTCGGCAACGGCATCGGAGACAGTCGGCGGCGCGAGGTAGATGACAGCCTGGAAGCCTTGGCTCCCGAGCTGGGAAAGGGACGCAGCGGTCGGTTGGCCTGAAGTTACAATCGTCGGCGAAATGGCCACGACGTTGGGCGCCTGGATACCGGTTTCGTCAGCATGGACTGGTGTGGTTGTCAGCGCCGAAACCAACATGGTGATCGCGATCAGAAAACTGCGGGGTAATGTGCTGATGCGCATGTGGTGGACCTTATCGGTTGTAGTTGCTTAGATTGCATCTTACAGGTTGCGCTAGGTGGCTGGCGGCTTCCGCCTGCGGATTCAACCGATGTACATCCAGTCATACGGAGGTGGCCGCGCCGAGGGGCGATGTTGGGGCCGCCCGTTCGTACTTTTGCATAAGCCAAAATGAAATGCATAGCGCAAAGAGATTTACGCCTATGGCGATACGTTCGCCAGGCTGTCCGAGGTTCAGGCCAAATTGCGCGCCGAGTACGGAGCCGGAAATGCCGACTTCTACCGGAGACAGTTTGACAAGGACTTGCGCCTGGGCGCCGCAAAACGCCGCGTAGCCGAGAGCAGGTGATTGCAGTAAAGGAGCCTGAACTAGCCAGAAGACGGCATTCTGAAATAGTGCTTTCCGATTGCCCTCGAGCATCTGCACGCCGCAATATACGCCCCACAGGAAAAATGCTGTGGCAAGCACAATAGCTATAAAAGAATTTGTCGAGGGGGCCTGACGCTGCAGGTGTGTGTTCATAATTGAACTGAAGCCAATTGCCCCACCACCGAGAGCCAATATGCCAAGTCCACGACGCTGCCACTTATTCAAAGATTTACTCCTGTATATACGATAGAAAACTATTCTGCATAAGCGTACCAGGCGGTAGCACACTACGCTGCGCAAGAGCTAATAGCAGCATTGATACGCAAAGTTTCCCGGCTTGCATCTGTTATGCCGATTATCAACCGTGCCCACGCGTTCCCCTTTAAATCGATTACTACAGTTTGAAGTCCCCCGCGTCTATACACGAACTGCCTGGCGCCTTTTGAAATGAACGTGCCAGCTGCGAGTACAAATGGGATATGTGTTCCCGGAAGACGCCAGCCAAGTTTCAAGCCGTCCAGACCGTTATTTTCCCTTACGGCAACGACTTGACTCAGCGGCACCTTCACCTTATGAACAAAGGAAAAGAGCTGCTCCCACTTATCGAGATGGACGATAAGCTCGCTTTCAGTTATTTCGAATTGGGGCATGCTCGGTCTCCTATGACTGCTAAATCATCAATCTCCGTTTCCGGCCGAACCTGCGACGGCATTCAGTATGCCATCATTTCACCGGGATCATTCCGATCGTCCCAAGCCACGTTTCGACCAGCAAGGGCCACTTCTTGATTGGCGACTTTGTTGCGCGAAGGCCAAACGCGTGCCCGCCATTGGCGAACAAGTGCATCTCAGCGGGTACATTTTCCTTCCTTAGTGCCGCATAATAAAGCAGAGAAAACTCGACGGGGTCTACCGGATCGTCTTGCGCATGAAGCAGAAACGTTGGAGGCGTTTGGCTGGTGACTTTAATGGTTGGATTGAGCCTTGATAAGTCAGCTTTGTAGTTTATCGACATGTGCCCAGGGTACAGAGCCACTGCAAAGTTAGGGAGGCAACTCTCCTTGTCGGCGTCATCAACAGGCGAATAGATGCGTTGACCATGCGTACTGATCGATGCGACCAAGTGCCCGCCAGCGGAAAAGCCGAGAACGCCAATCTTGTTCGGATCGATTTTCCAGTCGGAGGCATTGTGGCGAATGAGCCCCAGCGCCCTTTGGGCATCTTGAAGCGCGGTGTGCGTTTTCGGGATGACACGCATGTTGCGGATCTGATCCCAATGTGGACCGGATCCGGGAACCCGGTATTTCAAAAGTACACATGTCACACCTATCGATGTGAGCCAATCACAGACTTCCGTTCCCTCAAGATCGATAGCCAGGTGCCAATACCCGCCGCCTGGAAAAACTACAACGGCAGCGCCAGTGTTCGGTCCTGTTGGCGGGTAAACCGTCATCGTTGGTCGTGTGACATTGGCCACCTCCAACCAAGATTTACCAGCGACGAGCCGCTTGTCTTGCAGCGTCACTTCTTCAGGCCCAGTGCTTGACTTGGCGTCCGGGATTGCTCCAGGCCAGATCGGTATTTGTTTATTTCCGTTCGCAGGTTGCCACGGGGCTGCCTGCGCGCTGGCGAAAGAAGAGGCCGCAATTATGCAAAGAAGATATTTCAAGAAATTTACTTTCAATGTCGAAGCTGAAATTTCATTTGTGTGGTAATTTTTTGTGCGCTGACGGGTTATCGATTTTTTTAGGCCATACAGCCATGCACACACCGCTGAACATGCCAACAAATGCAGCGCGGTACCAGTCAAGATCATGGCTGCTACTTAAAAAATAAGTGTAAATCAGGGTGCCAATTGCAGCGCCTGTACCAGCCAAAAGGAATTTTTTCATGTGCGCGTTATTATCAATATAAAGTTAGGCAAAATAGGCACAGACCGCGACAAGCGCCAAGGCAAAGGTACCAAGAGCAAGGCGGCTGCGTGTTGGTTGGCTTCGGTCTATACAATATCCGCATGCGTGTCCTGCAAACATGCCCATGCCGAGCCCGAACGTCATATTGGTGCCAAGCGCTGCGGCTACTAGCACACCCAATCCCATTCCCAACAGTAAACCTATGATTGCCTTTGGCACTTGGCGTGTTTGCTCGGCACTTTCTCTCATATCACTCCTAGTATTCGGACGGTATCGAAAACTGGCGGGCTGCCCCCCATCGTTTTGCTAGTGGCGCCTGCCGCTGCCGCAGGTCAGCGCGTGGTTGGTTTTGCGTTCGAGGATCACTTCCTGGCGCTGTGCTTCTGTCAGTCGCTGCGGCGAGTTGCCGCCGTGGGTGATGGAGAGGTGTTTGGTCTTTTCGGCGTATTCGATCTGCTGGCGGTCGCGCGTGCAGAGTTCTTCGTCGCTCATCGCGTTGTTGGAACGGTTGGCGCTGGGGTAGTATGGCTCCTGCTTGGCCTTTGCCGATTCTTCCTGGCTGGCTGCGCGGCGTTCCAAGGCGGTCTGCCGTAGCCAGTTTTTGCGGGAGGCTTGCTCGCGCTCGCGCCAGTCGTCTTTTGCGGCGGCGGTGGAGGAGGTGGCTTGCACGCCCCGCATCGGCTGGACTTTGGCGTCGACGCCGTCCTGCGGGCGGTCCGAGTAGTGGATCTTGCCGTTGGCGTCGGTCCATTTGTATATCTCGGCCTGCGCGGGTAAGGTAGACAGCGCTAGCAGGAATGGCAACAGAATTTTCATGCGGCAACTATAAGCGCTTTCGGTACCGCAAAGGCTCACACATTGTCACAGCGCGGGCGCTATTCCGGCCAATATTAGATCTATCCCTGCAAGAAAATCGCTGCGGTCATCGTGGTCGCGCAGATGGGCGGCCATGCTGCGCGTGAAAGCGTATTCGACGGCGTCCAGCTTGGACCAGTCGTCGGCAACGGCGCCCAGGAAGTCCGTCCTGTCCGCTTCGTGTTCGCGGGCGAATTGCGCGTTGGCGGCGTTTTGCCCGGCCACGCCCAGGATGTAGTGCAGCAGCGCGGACGCGGTCTGCCACAGGGCGCGGTCCGGCACGCCGAGTGCGCCGACTTGCCGGCCTATGCCTTCCAGGATACGCACCATCGGCATCTTGCCCGGGCTGCGCGCAAGTTCGGCGCCCACCCATGGATGCGCGTCGATGGCGTCGAAAATGGCGAGGCCGGCGGCGCGGATTTTCTCCTTCGGCGTGGCGCCGTCCACGGCGGCGGCCATGGCCTGCGCGACGATGCTGTCGCAGGCGGCATTCAGCAGGTCTCCCTTGTTGGCCACATGCCAGTAGATGGCGCCGGCGCCGGTGCCCAGCTGCTCGGAGAGGGCGCGGAACGTCAGGCCGCTTTCGCCGCTGCTGTCCAGCAGCGCGATGGATTGTTCGATGATGCTGTCCCGTGAGAGCGACGCTTCTCCGCGTTGGGTGCGGCGTGTGTTCTTGACCATGCCGCATCTTGACATGCTTGGTGGCTTGCCGCAATATCTGTGGAACGACGTTCCATAACTAAGGTAAGGCATCAAAATGACAACAATCGGCATCATAGGCGCGGGACTGGGTGGGCTGATGCTCGCCCGCGTGCTGCATGTGAACGGCATCGCGGCGACGGTCTACGAGGCGGATGCTTCACCGGACGCGCGCCCGCAGGGCGGCATGCTGGACATCCACGAACAGGACGGCCAGCTGGCGCTGAAGGCGGCGGGCGTGTTCGATGAGTTCACCCGCATCATTCATGAAGGCGGCCAGGCCACGCGGGTGCTGGACAAGCACGGCAAGCTGCTGCACGAGATGGGCGACGATGGCACCGGCGGACGGCCCGAAGTTCCGCGCGGCGAGCTGCGGCGCATCCTGCTTGAGTCGCTGCCCGACGGGACTGTGCAATGGGGCCGCAAGCTGGCGGCGGTCACTTCGCTGGGTGGCGGACGCCATGAACTCGTGTTCAGCGACGGTTCCGCCACCACCACGGAGCTGCTGGTGGGCGCGGATGGCGCGTGGTCCAGGGTGCGGCCGCTGCTGTCCGGGACCAAGCCAGCTTATACCGGGTTCACCTTTATCGAGACCTGGTTTTTCGATGCGGACCATCGCCACCTTCCGAGCGCGCAGGCGGCCGGCAGCGGCGCCGGGTTCGCGCTGGCGCCGGGGCAGGGCATTTTTATGCACCGCGAGCCGGACGGCGTGCTGCATGCTTACCTTGCCTTGAACAAGCCGCTGGATTGGATCGCGGATATCGACTTCGAGGATGCCGCCGCCGCCAAGTCCCGCATCGCCGCCGAATTTGAAGGCTGGGCGCCGGAGCTGAAGTCGCTCATCACGGACAGCGATACCGCGCCGGTGCCTCGCCCCATCCATGCGCTGCCGGACGGGCACAGGTGGAACCGCGTGCCAGGCGTAACACTGCTCGGCGACGCGGCGCACGTGATGGCGCCAGCCGGCGACGGCGCCAATCTGGCCATGGTGGACGGCGCGGAACTGGGCCAGGCCATTGCCGCCAACCCGGGCCACCTGGAGGCCGCGCTGGCCGCCTACGAGCAGGCGCTGTTTCCCCGCGCCGAGGCGGCCGCTGCGGGCGCGCGCGAAGTCTTCGAGGTGTGCTTTGGCATGAATGCGCCGCAGAGCCTGATCGGTTTCTTCACCGCCCACCTGGAATCCGCATATAAATAAACATAAAAGTTTACTTATGTTGGCCGCGCCGGTATATTGATGGAACTCCAGCAATCCGAGATTCATCATGAAAAATGCGCTGCTGATCGCCGCCGCCTGCCTGCTGGCCCTGCTGTCCACCATCGGGGCCTCGCTTCCGTATCCCATATTGCCGCCGCTGTTCGCGTCCGGCGCCGAGTCCGGCCTGAACCAGTTCCTGGGCCTGCCGCCCAAGCTGCTGTTCAGCGTGGCGGTGATGATCAACCCGCTCGGACTGCTGATCGGCTCCACCGTGCTGGGCGCGCTGTCGGACCGCTACGGCCGCCGTCCGGTGCTGCTGGCCACCGGTTTGGGCGCCGCCCTCGGCCATGCGCTGACGGCGGGCGCACTGCTGCTGGAATCCTATCCCTTGTTCCTGGCGGCCCGTTTCGCCACCGGCCTGCTGGAAGGGAACGGCGCCGTGGCGCGCGCCATGCTGGCCGAACGGCTTGAGGGCACGCTGCGCAACCGCGCCATCGGCTGGCTGAACGGCGCTTTCCATTTCGGCTGGCTGGCCGGGCCGCTGTTGGGCGGCTTGACGGTGGGCTTTGGCCTGACGGTGCCGTTCTGGATCGCCGCCGGCGCGCTGCTGGCCGTGGCGCTGGTGGTGATGGCGGTGCTGCCGCGCGAAACGCCGTCCACGCTCACCACGTCCTGGTGGCAGGTGGCGCGCGACCGCCATTCGCTGAATCTGCTCAAGCACGCGGAACTGCGCACGCTGTTCAAGCTTCAGCTGGCGGTGACCTGCGGCGTGACGGCGTTCTATGAGTTCTATCCGCTGTGGCTGGTGGAAGTGGGGCGCTATGACGCGCAGGGCATTGCCGCCATCAACGTGGGCTTGTGCGGCTTGATGACGCTGTCTTCGCTGTTCTCCGGCAGGCCGAGCGCCACGGCGCCGCTCAAGCGCGCTTCCTTGCATGCGTTCGGCATCGCCTGTGCGGTGGCGCTGGTGGCGCTGGGCAATTTGTGGGTGGGCATGGTGGGCATCGTGCTGTTCGGCTTGCCGAATTCCTTCTACAACGCGGTGGTGCAGAACTGGGCGGCGGACCGGTTTGGTGCGCACGGGCAGGGCGCCGTCATGGGACTGTTGTCGACTACTTTCTGCCTGGCGAATATACTGATGGCGCTTGCTGGGGCGGTGCTGACGCTGATCGACACCCGCCTGGTATTGCTGCTGGGTGCTGCGCTGAGCGCTGCCGCAGCCTGGCAGTTGCAGGCGTGGCGCTTGCGTTTGCCCCTGGCCGCTCCGATGACTTTGAATAAATCGCCCGAATGAACACTGCCGACAATGTACTTTTCCTGCTGAAGACGCGCGGTCCGCAAACCGCGCAGAAGCTGGCCGAGCTGCTGGACCTGACTTCGATGGGCGCGCGCCGCCAGCTTGAGTCGGCGCAGGAGAAGGGGCTGGTCGCGTTTGAGGACGTGGCGGACAAGGTGGGGCGGCCGTCGCGCCGCTGGCATCTGACCGAGGCGGGCCATGCGCGCTTCCCGGACCGGCATGCGGACTTGACGCTGCAGATGATCCAGCAGGTGCGCTCGCTGTTCGGCGAGGAGGGCATGGATAAGCTGATCGCTGCGCGGGAGAAGGAGAGCGAGGCGGTCTACAGGGCGGCGCTGGATGCGGTTGCGCCGCCGGCGCGGGCCGATGTGCTGGCCGGGCGCGTGGAGGCGCTGGCGCGCGCGCGGGACGCGGAAGGGTATATGGCGGAGACCGAGCTTCAGCAGGACGGGAGTTTGCTGCTGATCGAGAACCATTGCCCTATCTGCGCGGCGGCGACCAGTTGCCAGGGGTTTTGCAGGTCCGAGCTGCAGGTGTTTCAGCGCGTGCTGGGCGACGCATGTCAGGTTGAGCGCGCGGAGCATTTGCTGTCCGGTGCGCGGCGCTGCGTGTACGTGATCAGGCCTGTGTTGGGCCATGGTTCGTGAGCGCTCGAGCTCGCGTAGGGCGGGTTAGCAGCGCAGCCGCGTAACCCGCCCTACGATGGAAGGGCGTGCGGTGCGCCCGGGTATGCGACGGTGGGCTTATACTGGGCCAATCGCACTAAGCATGGAGAAGTCTTATGGACGAGCAGCAGCGGCGGCAGTTTGTGAACGAAGTCTGGCAGCGCTTCGAGGAGGTGCAGGATTGGGCCATCGCCAACTGGCCCAACCCGGAGCATCCGCTCTCCACGTCCGACTTCGTGGAGGCCCGTAAGGAAATCCTGGCGCTGGGCCAAGCTCGGCACGCGCGCCCGTCGCAGTCCGGCGAGCCCGAACCCGAGCAGGGCGGCGCGCAGTATGTAGACGTTACTCCGTCGCCTTGGCCTTGATGCCGTGCGCCGCCACCCAGGCGGCGAAGCTGATCGCCAGGCCACCCATCACGCCGCAGGCCAGCTTGTAGGCGCTGTCGAACAGCATCGGCGCCACCACGCCCGAGATCAGCGCGAACAAAATCATCTGGATGAAGGACTGCATGGACGAAGCCAGCCCGCTGTTGTTGGGGAAGTGGTTCAGCGCGATCAGCGTCATCGGCGGCATGGCGATGGCCAGTGCGAACGAATACACGAACAGCGGCAGCACGGCCCACGGCACTTCCGCCGCGAAGTAGTGGTTGTAGGCCATGTTGGCCGCGCCCGCTGCGCCCATGATGGCGTAGCTCCACCAGATCTGCGCGTTCTGCGAATAGCGCTTGGCCAGCTTGCCGGACAGGCCGGAACCTATCACCGAGCCGCTGATCAGCGGGAAGAACAGCCAGGCGAACGCGGTTTCCGGCAGGTGCAGGATGTGCATCACGAAGTAGGCGGCCGAGCCGATGTAGAGCGCGAAGCCGCCGAAGGCCATGCCCACGCTGATGGACAGCAGCAGGAACTGGCGGTGGCACAGCACTTTCCAGTAGTTGGCCGCGATAAGGCGGCCGTGGAAGGGATGGCGGTCCTGCTTGGGCAGGCTTTCCGGCAGCAGGCGCAGCACGGCGAAGTACATCAGGATGCCGAAGCCGGTCAGGAACCAGAAGATGGAGCGCCAGCCGAAGGATACTTGCAGCCAGCCGCCCAGGATGGGCGCGATGGCGGGCGCAAGGCCGAACACCATCATCACGTGCGACATGATTTTCTGCGCCTCGGCGCCGGAGAACCGGTCCTGCACGATGGCGCGGCTGACCACCATGCCCGCGCCGGCCGACAGTCCTTGCAGCACGCGGCAGGCCAGCAGCACGCCGAAGGACGGCGCCAGCGCCGCGACGATGGAGGCGGCGATATAAATCACCAGCGATACCAGAATGACAGGCCGGCGGCCGAAGGAATCGGACATGGTGCCGTAGAACAGCATCATGAAGGCGAAGCAGAAAAGGAACAGGCTGAGGGTCTGCTGGATGGCGATGGGGCTCGCGTCGAAGGCCAGGGCGATGGCGGGGAAGGACGGAAGATAGGTGTCGATGGCGAGCGGACCGACCATGGTGAGGCCGGCCAGCAGCAGTGTCAGCAGAATATTCATGGATGCGTTATTGTTACCTGGAGCGGTATTTTACGCCACGTGCCGCGCTTCTGCCGGACGGTGGCTAACGGCATATCGATATGCGGATTTCGCATATGGTATGCCGAATTTATTCCTTCGCTTTGCGCGGGCCGCTGATTAAGCTTCTACGCCATAACATTGTTTTTTTGAGATTCCATGACTATCGATACCTATGACGGCACCGGCGTGCGCCCTGCGCACTGGAATTTGGGGCCGGTGATCGAGCAGCTGCGCATTTCGCGCGAAGCCACGCACAACATCCGCCACCAGGGCCGCGTGCGCGAGCTGCCGTCGCGCGAGGCGCTGACCACCATCGTCAACGGCCTGTCCGCCGTGCTGTTCCCCACGCATTACGGCCGCCCGAACCTGACCGACGAGAGCATTGATTACTTTGTCGGCGACACGCTGAACACCACGCTGAACCGCCTCACCGAGCAGGTGCGGCGCGGCCTGCAGTTCACGGCGCAGCCGGCCGACGGCAACGAGGACGCGCTCACCGAGCAGGCCAACAACATCACACGCGAGTTCGCGGCGGGGCTGCCGGGCGTGCGCGCGCTGCTGGTGTCGGACGTGCAGGCGGCCTTCGCGGGCGACCCTGCGGCGACGTCGATTGCCGAGATCATGCTGTGCTATCCGGGCACCATCGCCATCCTGCATTACCGCCTGGCGCATTTGCTGCACCAACTGGGCGCTCCTTTCATTGCGCGCCTGATCTGCGACATCGCGCACTCGAAGACCGGCGTGGACATCCACCCCGCCGCGCAGATCGGCGCCAGCTTCTTTATCGACCACGGCACCGGCGTGGTGATCGGCGAAACCGCCATCCTGGGGCAGGGCGTGCGCCTGTACCAGCACGTAACGCTGGGCGCCAAGCGCTTCCCGGCGGACGCCAGCGGTGTACTCATCAAGGGTACGCCGCGCCACCCTATCGTGGAGGACGACGTGGTGATCTACGCCGGCGCCACCATCCTGGGCCGCATCACCATCGGCGCAGGTTCCACGATAGGCGGCAATGTGTGGCTCACGCAAAGCGTGCCGGCCAACAGCAATGTGTCGCAGGCGCAGATGCGCAACGACTGCCGCTAAGCCCACTGGGCAGCCTGCCTGCGCGGCTGCCCGGTCAGTTTTTCCTGCAGCGTTCCCGGGGCGTATTCGCGCTGGTATCGCCCCCGGCGCTGCAGCTCGGGCACGATGTAGTCCACCACGTCGCGCATGGATTCATGGGCGACGGCGAAGGCGAGGTTGAAGCCGTCGATGCCGGTTTCGTCCTGCCAGGTTTCCAGCTGGTCCGCCACCTGGGCCGCATCTCCCACCAGCACCGGGCCGCCCGCCCAGGCCGATGAATTCCGCCGCCTGGCGCACGGTCCATGTGCGGTCAGGGTCCGCCTGGCTGAAGGAGGCCAGCGCCGAGCGGCCGGCCTGCGAGTCCATATAGTCTATGGTGGCGTCCAGTGGGTAGGCGCTGAAGTCCACGCCGGTCCAGCCGGACAGCAGCGTTAGCGTCGCTTCGATGTCGATATGGCTGCGGTATTCCTCGTGTTTGGCCCAGGCTTCCTCCTCGCTGGCGCCGGTGATGATGAGCGCTTGCGCGTAGATCAGCAGTCCTTCCGGCTTGCGGCCCGCAGCAGCGGCGGCGCGCACAGGTGGATGCCGGGCACCTTGTAGTAGCGGCCTTCGTGGGCGATGGCGTGTACTTTCGCCGGGTCGATATAGACGCCGCGCTGCTTGTCGTTCACCACCGCGCCGTCTTCCCAGCTTTGCTCCCACAGTTTGCCCACCACTTCCATGTACTCGTCGGCCAGGTCGTAGCGTTCGTCGTGGCCGAGCTGGCGCTGCAGGCCCAGGTTGCGCGCCGCGCTGTCCAGGTAGCCGGTGACGATGTTCCAGCCCATGCGGCCGCGTGTCAAATGGTCCAGCGTGGACATGCGGCGCGCAAAGGTGTAGGGATGTTCGTAGGTCAGCGCGCAGGTGACGCCGAAGCCCAGGTGCTCGGTGGCTTGCGCCATCAGCGGCACCAGCGCGAGTGGGTCGTTCAGCGGCACTTGCACCGCGTGCTTCAACGCAGCCTCCACGCTGCCCTGGTAGACGTCGTACACGCCCAGCACGTCGGCCAGGAAGACGGCGTCGAAGCGGCCCGCTTCCAGCAGCCGGGCCAGTTCGGTCCAGTGCTCAGGATCGGTGTAGCGGTGGCTGGTGTCGCGCGGGTGCGTCCACAGGCCGGGTGACTGGTGGCCCACCGTGTTCATCTGGAAGGCGTTGAAGCGGATCCTCCTGCTCATTTTGCCTCGAGCGCCAGCTGGTAGTCGGTCTTGGAGTAGTCCGCAAAGTGCTTGTTCGTCACGGCCAGGAACTCGCGCGAGCGGTAGGCCGCTTCAATGTCCTTGGCGAACTGCTTGTTCTTGTCGGCCGTGCGTACCGCCACCAGGTTGATGTAGTTGGGCGAAATCTTCTCCGTCACCAGCGCCTCGCTCAGTTTCAGGCCCGAGGCCAGCGCGTAGTTGCCGTTGACGAAGGAGTAGTCCGTGTCCTGCAGGGAGCGCGGCAGCTGCGCGGCTTCCAGCGGCACCAGCTTGATCTTTTTGGTGTTGGTGGCGATGTCCTTTTCGGAGGCGCGGATAGGATCGGTGCCGGCGCGCAGCTTCACCCAGCCCAGCTGGTCCAGCAGCACCAGCGCGCGGGCCTGGTTGGCCGGGTCGTTGGGCAGGGCGACGGTGGTGCCTTCCCTGGCGTCGGCCAGCGTTTTATGCTTTTTGCTGTAGATGGCGATGGGGGCGGTGGGTATCGTCACCAGCTCGCTCAGCGCCAGTTTGTGCTCGCTGGCGAACTTCTTCAGGTAGATGATGTGCTGGAACACGTTGGCGTCCAGCGAGCCTTCGGCCAGCGCGAAATTGGGCTGCACGTAGTCGTTGAACTCCACCAGCTTGACCTTGTAGCCCTGCTTCTCGAGGATGGGTTTGATGCCCAGCTTGATCTGGTCGGCGTAGGGGCCGGCGCTGGTTCCTATCACCAGTTCTTTCGGGTCTTTGGCGTTGGCCGGTGCGGACGTGAGGCCAGCAACGAGGCCGACGGCCAGGCTGGCCGCCGCAATGGCGGTGGCGCTGAGCGCGCGCAGGACGAAGGTGCGGCGGCGGGCGTGGTGCAGGGATGGCATGGGATATTCCTTATGAAGTTAGCGTTTGTCCAGGCGGCTGGCGATGCGGTTGCCCGTGAACTGGATGGTTTGGACGATAGCGATGAGGACGGCGACGGTGGCGATCATGACGTCGGTCTCGAAGCGGTAGTAGCCGTAGCGGATGGCGAGGTCGCCGATGCCGCCGCCGCCCACCACGCCGGCCACGGCGGAATAGGACAGGAAGCTGATGGACAGCACGGTGAGCGCGAGCACCAGGCCGGAGCGGGCTTCCACCAGCAACACGCGCAGCACGATCTGCAGTTCGGAAGCGCCCATGGCGTGCGCCGCTTCAATCACGCCGCGCGGCACTTCGCGCAGCGCCTGTTCGACCATGCGGGCGAAGTAGGGGATGGCGGCGATGGACAGCGGCACGGCGGCCGCCAGCGGGCCGATGGAGGTGCCCGCGATAATGCGCGTGAGCGGCACCAGCGCCACCAGCAGGATGATAAAGGGGAAGGAGCGCACGGTGTTGACGATCCAGCCCAGCACCAGGGAGGCTGGTTTGTTCTGCAGGGACTGGCCGTCTGCCACCAGGAACAGCAGCACGCCCAGCGGGCCGCCTATCAGCACGGCGGCGGACAGGCCTATGCCCAGCATGGTCAGCGTCTGGCCGAGCGCGGTCCAGAGTTCGGGCAGCAGGGAGATGAATTTTTCAAGCATGGACGGTCTCCTTGCGGGGGGCGATTGCGGCGGAGGGAGAGGCAGCGGCGGGGCGCAGGCTGGCCAGCTCGCGGCCCAGGGCGGTCTTGCGCATTTCGCCGCCGGTGAGCGCGAATTCCTCGGCGATGGCGCCGTCCTCGATCACGGCCACACGGTCGCAGATGGCGTCCAGCACGGACAGTTCGTGGCTGACGATGACGATGGTGACGTCCAGCCGCTGGTTGATGTCCTTGAGCGTGGCCAGCAGCGCGCGCGTGGTCTCGGCGTCCAGCGCGGAGGTGGGTTCGTCGCACAGCAGCACGGCGGGGCCGCTGGCCAGCGCGCGCGCAATGGCCACGCGCTGCTTCTGCCCGCCGGACAGCTGCGCGGGGTAGCTTTCCGCCTTGCCGCCCAGTTCAACCAGCTCCAGGCAGTCGCGCACGCGCGCGGCGATCTGCTCCTTGCTGCGGCCGCCGTGGATGCGCAGGGGGAAGGCCACGTTGTCGAACACGCTGGCGTTCTGCAGCAGGTTGAACTGCTGGAAGATCATGCCGATGTTCTGGCGCGCCGCGCGCAGTTCGCGCTTGCCGAGGGCGGTCAGCTCGCGGCCATCGACCGTCACGCTGCCGCTGTCCGGCTGCTCCAGCAGGTTAATCAGGCGCAGCAGGGTGGACTTGCCTGCGCCGCTCTTGCCTATCAGGCCGAATATTTCACCCTCGCGTACTTCCAGCGACACGTTTTTGACGGCGTGGAATTGTCCGCCCTTGGGAAGGGCGAACGTTTTGCTTGCGCCGCGGATCTGTATCAGCGGCGCGCGAGGGACTTGCGGGGTAATCGTCATTGAATTATCGTCGTTTAAGAATATGCAGTTGGTTCGGGCAGCGTGCCTTGCAGCGCGTAGCGGCCCAGGTCGCGGTATTTGTAGTCGATCGGATCGTGCAGGGTATGCACGCGCACATTGCGCCAGTAGCGGTCGAAGCCGTACTTGGCCGAAGTGGACCGGGCGCCGGTCAGTTCGAACAGCTGGCTGCTGATCTCAACGCCCGCCTTGTGGGCCAGCACTTTTGCTTCGGCCACTGTGACGGCCAGTTCGCCGCGCGTGCGGGCGCTCACATGCTCGCCTTGGGCAAACACGCGGTCCAGCTCCTGCGCCGCAAAGTCCGCCAGCACTTGCGCGGGCCGCAGCAGCGTCCACAGCTGGCCGTAGCGGTGCTGCACCAGCGGGTCGTCGCTGGCGGCGGGCACGCCGGACTGGAACCAGGGCCGCGCTTCGTCGTTGGTGTAGGCGCGCGCCGCTTCGAACGCGCCTTCGCCTATGCCCAGATACAGGTTGGCCATGATGAGCTGCGCCACTTGCGAGCGCAGCGTGGCGCGCGGCGTTGGCGCCTGGCCGGGCGCTTGCAGCACCAGCTCGGACGGCAGGCGCACACCGTTGAAGGAGACGTTGCCGCTATCGGTCTGGCGCTGGCCGAACGCATCCCAGTCTGCCTGCACGCGGATGCCCTCCTGGCGCGTGGGCAGCACGGCGATCAGCGCGCTTTGCGTGGACGCGTGCCATGCGGACAGCGTGAGCCAGTCCGAACCCACCGAGCCGGAGGCAAAGCTTTTCAGGCCGTTCAGCTCAAAGCCGTTGCGCGCGTCGGCCGCCATGGTGCGCTTGTCCAGCGGGTTAAGCGCATTGCCCCAGAACAGGCGCTGCTCCACGGTCTCCGTCAGCAGGCGGCGCTGCTGCTGCGGGCTGCCGTATAGAAGGATGCCCGCCAGCTGCAGGTGGTGGAAGCCGAAGACGTGGGCCAGCGCGCTGTCGGCGCGGGCCAGAATGCGAATGACCTGATAGACCTTGCTCCAGCTGCCGCCCTGGCCGCCGAATTCGGCTGGGATGGACAGCGTGAGCAGGCCCGATTCGCGTATCCATTCACGTTCGGCGGCGGCGTGGCCGCCTGCGCGGTCGCGCTCAACGGCGTTCTCGGCAAGGCGCGCGGCCAGCGCCGAGGCGACGGCGATGGGGTCTTCGGTGAAGAAGTCTTCGTCCATGATACGAATTCCAATGATGATGATGCGAACCAGTATCGCACCCGCATTCCGACCCCGTACACGAAGAAATACGGCTTTCCATATGCGGAAATGTCATGCGCCGAAAATCAGATATCGATGCGTAAAACAATTCGTTTTGCTTTCAGGCGGACGCACTTAATCTGCTGAAAAACCAACACTTATCACGGGGAGAAAAATGAGCATCCTACTTCTTGGCGGCAGTCCTTCGATTCCATCCAGTTCCAGCCGCTTGCTGCTGCACATCGGCGACAAGCTGGCGCTGCATGGGCATACGCTGCAGCGCTTGCATGTCCGCGACCTGCCGGCGCAGGCCTTACTGCATGCGGATTTTGAGGACGCTGCCATCAAGCGCGCCGTCGAGGCAGTGGCTTCGGCGCAGGCCATCGTTATCGCCACGCCGGTGTACAAGGCCGCTTATTCCGGCGTGCTGAAGGCCTTCCTGGACCTACTGCCGCAGGACGGGCTTGCGGGCAAGGTCGTGCTGCCCATCGCCACCGGCGGCACGCAGTCGCACATGCTGGCGCTGGACTACGCGCTGCGCCCCGTGCTGCATGCGCTGGCCGCCAGGCAGGTGCTGACCAGCATCTTCGCCACCAGCCAGCAGCTGGTCTGGCATGAGGAGGAAGGCCTCACGCTGGCGCCGCCTATCGCGAGCCGTGTCGCAGCGGGCGTGGATGAAGTGGTGACGGCGCTGGCGCCGCTGGCTAAGCCGCGCGCCGCCGCCGTCCACGGCGTGCACGTTACGAACGGCGCGCCGGTGCGTTCGCTGCAGGACTACCCATACACGGCCGCCACCCAGGCCGCATAAAAAGGAAAGCACATGAGTACCCCAATAAACAAGCGCGATGCGCGCCGCCGTACCCTCGGCCTGCTGTTCGCCGGCGCCGCCGGGGTGGCGGCTTCCGCCTTGCCGGGCATCGCCCAGGCGCAGGCCAAGCCGGTGCTGCGCATCGGCTACCAGAAGTACGGCACGCTCACGCTGCTGAAAGGGCGCGGCACGCTGGAGAAGCGCCTGGCCGCCAAAGGCATCGACGTGAAGTGGACCGAATTCCCGGCCGGCCCCGTGCTGCTGGAAGGCCTGAACGTGGGCAGCATCGACTTCGGCACGGTGGGCGAAGCGCCGCCGATTTTCGCGCAGGCCGCCGGCGCCAATCTGGTCTATATCGGCAACGAGCCGCCGTCGCCGGCCAGCGAAGCGATCGTGGTGCCCAAGGATTCCAAGGTGCGCAGCCTGGCCGAGCTGAAAGGCAAGAAGATCGCCCTGAACAAGGGCTCGAACGTGCACTTCCTGCTGGTGAAGGCGCTGGAGAAAGCAGGCCTGGCCTACAAGGATGTGGAAGTGGTGTTCCTGCCGCCGGCCGACGCTCGCGCCGCTTTCGAGCGCGGCAGCGTGGACGCCTGGGCGATCTGGGATCCCTTCCTGGCTGCGGCCGAGAAGCAGCTGGGCGCGCGCGTGCTGGTGGACGGGCAGGGCCTGGTGGCCAACCACCAGTTCTACCTGGCGGCGCGGCCGTATGCCGAGAAGAATCCGGAGATCGTCCGCATCGTGATCGAGGAGCTGGCCAAGGTGGACGAGTGGGGCCTGAAGAACCAGAAGGAAGTGGCCTCCATCCTGGCCGCGCAGACCGGCCTGGATACGGGCGTGGTGGAACTGGCCGCGTCGCGCTACGCCTACGGGGTGAAGCATGTTACGCCTGAAGTGATCGCCGCGCAGCAGAAGGTGGCGGATGCGTTCGCGGGCCTGAAGTTGATACCCAAGCCGATAGCAGTCAAGGATGCGCTGCTCCAGCTTAAGTTGTAATCCGGTTTTTAAGAGGTATAGCAATGTCGTTGAATATTTTCTGGTTCATTCCCACGCACGGCGACAGCCGCTACCTTGGCACCTCCAAGGGCGCGCGCACGGTCGATGCGGACTATTTGCAGCAGGTGGCTGTGGCGGCCGATACGCTGGGCTATGACGGCGTGCTGCTTCCGACCGGCCGTTCCTGCGAGGACGCGTGGGTGGTGGCTTCGTCGCTGATTAACGTGACGAAGAAGCTGAAGTTCCTGGTGGCGGTGCGGCCCGGCTTGTCCACGCCCGGCCTGGCGGTGCGCATGGCGTCCACCTTCGACCGCTTATCTAACGGACGCTTGCTGATCAACGTCGTCACCGGCGGCGACCAGGGCGAGCTGGAAGCGGACGGCCTGTTCGCCGACCACGCCAAGCGCTACGAGATTTCCGATGAATTCATCCGCGTTTGGCGCGCTTCGCTGTCCGGCGAGGGCGGCGAGGCGGGCTATGACTTCGAGGGCAAGCATATCCAGGTGAAGGGCGCGCGCACGCTGTACCCGCCGGTGCAGAAGCCTTATCCGCCGCTGTACTTCGGCGGCTCGTCCGAACCGGCGCACGAGCTCGCGGCGGAGCAGATGGACGTCTACCTGACCTGGGGCGAACCGCCCGCCGCCGTGGCGGAGAAGATCGCGGACATACGCGCCCGCGCCGCCAGGCATGGCCGCGCGGTGCGTTTCGGCATCCGCCTGCACGTGATTGTGCGCGAGACCAATGAAGCTGCATGGCGCGCCGCCGAAGAACTGATCAGCCACCTGGACGACGAGGTGATCGCCAAGGCGCAGGCGGCGTTCGGCAAGATGGACTCGGTGGGCCAGCGCCGCATGGCCGAGCTGCACGGCGGCCGGCGCGACAAGCTGGAAGTGTCGCCCAATCTGTGGGCCGGCGTGGGCCTGGTGCGCGGCGGCGCCGGCACGGCGCTGGTGGGCGACGCGGAGACGGTGCATGCGCGCATCCAGGAATACGCGGACCTCGGCATCGAGACCTTTATCTTCTCCGGCTATCCGCACCTGGAGGAATCGTATCGCTTCGCCGAGCTGGTGTTCCCGCTGCTGGGCAAGGGTAAGGCCGCCACCGAGCAGTCCCTTACCGGCCCGTTCGGCGAAATCATGGCCAGCAATATCGTGCCGAAGAAGGCGGCCTGATATGGCGGCCGCCAACACCGGAGCAAAGCAGGCGCGCGGCAGCGTATTTTCCTCGTCCTTCGCCTCGTCCCTGGCGCCGTGGATACTGCCGGCCGCGCTCCTGCTGCTGTGGGAAGTGTCGGCCCGCGTGGGCTGGCTGTCCACGCGCGTGCTGCCGGAGCCCTTGTCGGTGGCGCAGGCCTTCTGGACGCTGGCCGCGTCCGGCGAGCTGTGGACCCACCTGGGCACCAGCTTGTGGCGTGCGGGCAGCGGCTTTGCCGTGGGCGCGGGCGCGGGGCTGGCCCTGGGCCTGCTGACCGGCAGCTTCCGCCGCGCCGAAACCCTGCTGGACACCACGCTGCAGATGATACGCAACATCCCCGCGCTGGCGCTGATCCCGCTGGTGATACTGTGGTTCGGCATCGATGAAACGGCCAAGCTGTTCCTGCTGGCGGTGGGCGTGTTCTTCCCGGTGTACCTGAACACCTTCCACGGCATCCGCTCCACCGATCCGGGCCTGATAGAAATGGCGCGCAGCTACGGCGTGTCTGGCTGGCCGCTGTACCGCGACGTGATACTGCCCGGCGCGCTGCCGTCCATCCTGGTGGGCGTGCGCTTCTCGCTCGGCCTGGTGTGGGTGCTGCTGATCGTGGCGGAGACCATCTCGGCGCAAGCCGGCATCGGCTACATGACCATGAACGCGCGCGAGTTCCTGCAAACGGACGTGGTGCTGGTGGGCATACTGCTGTACGCCTTGCTAGGCAAACTGGCCGACCTGGCCTCGCGCGCGATGGAGAAGCATTTCCTGCGCTGGAATCCCGTATACCGTTGAAAAGGAGCGCCATGCTGCTCGCACCCACTTATTTTGAATCCGACCTGATTACGGACGCACCGTCGCAGGGGCCGTCCGCCCGCCATGCCGACGCCGCGCCGCTGGCGCGCGGCGCGCCCGAACGGGAGGGCGTCCCTATCAACATCTCCGCGCTGCGCAAGTCTTACGGCGCGCGTGAAGTGCTGCGCGGGATAGACCTGCAGTTGAAGGCGGGCGAGTTTGTGGCCATCGTCGGCCGCAGCGGCTGCGGCAAGAGCACCTTGCTGCGCGCGCTGGCGGGGCTGGAGCAGGCCGACAGCGGCAGCATCAGCATGGGCGAGGGCAAGGCCGACTTGCGCATCATGTTCCAGGAGGCGCGCCTGCTGCCTTGGAAGCCGGTGCTGGAGAACGTGGCGCTGGGCCTGCCGCATGCGCTCAACGCCGCCGCCGCCGCGCTGTCCACAGTGGGCCTGGGCGAGCGCGCCGACGATTGGCCAGCCGCGCTGTCCGGCGGCCAGAAGCAGCGCGTGGCGCTGGCGCGCGCGCTGGTGCACCAGCCGCAGGTGCTGCTGCTGGACGAACCCCTGGGCGCGCTCGATGCGCTCACCCGCATCGAGATGCAGCAGCTGATCGAGTCGCTGTGGCTGTCGCGCGGCTTCACCGCCGTTCTGGTGACTCACGACGTGACCGAGGCCGTGGCCCTGGCCGACCGCGTGCTGCTGATAGAGGACGGCGCCATTGCGCTGGACCTCGCCATCGATCTCCCCCGTCCCCGCGCCGCCGCGCGCGGCAATGGCGACAACGCTGCGGCCTTCGCCGCGCTGGAGCAGCGCATCCTCTCCCACGTGCTGCGCGCGCACGCCTGAGTGGTACATACTACCTTTGGCAGATGGGCGCTTCGGGCGCCTGTCTGTACACTGCGCTCATGAATTGCTTCAGTCTTGTGGCTACGATCGATTTTTTCGATAATAAACCGGTATATTTTCCGTTTTACAATCGATTTGCGCCAGCGCATAATCGCCGTCAATCACAAAGATAACGGGCACCCGCCCGTCCTGACAATCATTATTGACTGGAGTTTTACTATGAAAAAAATCGTTGCTCTGCTGATCGCCGCTGGCATTTCGATGGCTGCTACCGCTGCCCCGGAAACCTATGTTATCGACGGCACCCACACCTTCCCACGTTTCGAGTACTCGCACTTCGGCTACTCGAACCAGGTGAGCCGCTTCGACAAAACCGAAGGCAAGATCGTGATCGACAAAGCCGCGAAATCGGGCTCCGTGGACGTGACCATTGATGCCAAGTCGGTCAACACCGGCTTCCCGGTCTTCAACAACCACATCCAGGGCGAAGACTTCTTTGACACCGCCAAGTTCCCAACCATCACCTACAAGTCGACCAAGCTGAACTTCGCTGGCGACAAGCTGGCTTCGGTGGACGGCAACCTGACCATCAAAGGCGTCACCAAGCCTGTCACCCTGACCGTGACCTCGTTCCAGTGCATGCCGCACCCAATGCTGAAGAAAGACGCTTGCGGCGCCAACGCCGTCGCCAAAGTGCTGCGTTCGGAATTCGGCGCCGGCAAATACGCTCCTTACGTGGGCGACGAAGTCACCCTGACCTTCGCTGTCGAAGCCGTCAAGGAATAAATGAAGTAATGCAGTAAAGCAGTGCCGGCCGGCCGCCATTTTGATGTGCCCTATAAATTCAAGGACTACAATATGAATCCGGTATTTACCAGGCTGGTACTGCCTGCGGCTTTGTCCGTAGCGTTCCTCACGCCGGCCTACGCGGCCGACCTCATCATCACCAACGGCAAAGTGGCCACCATGGTCAAAGAGGGCAGCTTTGCCCAGGCCGTGGCGATGAAAGACGGCAAAATCGAAGCCGTCGGCAGCAATGCCCAGATCCTCAAACTCAAGCAAGCCAACACCCAGGTGATCGACGCCGGCGGACGCACCGTCATTCCCGGCCTGAACGACTCGCACCTGCACGTTATCCGCGAAGGCCTGAACTACAACGCCGAGCTGCGCTGGGACGGCGTGACCTCGTTGAAAAAAGCGATGGAAATGCTGAAGGAGCAGGCCGCGCGCACCCCGGAAGGCGCCTGGATCAAGGTGGTGGGCGGCTGGAACGAATTCCAGTTCGAGGAAAAGCGCTTGCCCACGCTGGAAGAAATCAACGCCGCCGTGCCGGACAAGCCGGTCTTCCTGCTGTATCTGTACGGCCTGGGCTTCCTGAACCAGAAGGGTATCCAGACCCTGGGCTATAACAAGGACACCAAATTCAAGGACGGCGTGGTGGAGCTGGACGCGGATGGCAAGCCGACCGGCAAGCTGATCGCCAAGCCGAACGCGCTGATCCTGTACACCACGCTGGCCAAGACCAATGTGCTGCCGCGCGACCAGCAGCTGAACTCCACGCTGCACTATTACCGCGAGCTGAACCGCCTGGGCGTGACCAGTGCCATCGACGCGGGCGGCGGCGGACAGAACTTCCCGGACGACTACGGCGTGACCGTCGAGCTGGCCAAGGACGGCAAGCTGACCGTGCGTACCTCTTACTACCTGTTCGCGCAGAAGCCGGGCAAGGAGCTGGAAGACTACCAGCGCTGGCTCACGCTGACCAAGCCGGACAGCAACCAGCATATGTTCTACGCCAACGGCTACACCACCGAGGGCGCGGGCGAGAACCTGGTCTGGAGCGCGGCGGACTTCGAGAACTTCCTGGAGCCGCGTCCGGACATGCCGGCCCATATGGAAGGCGAGCTGGAAGCCGTGCTGCGCCTGCTGGTGAAGAACCGCTGGCCGTTCCGCATCCACGCGACCTATGGCGAATCGATCGACCGCGACCTGGCCGTGATCGAAAAGGTGAACAAGGAAATTCCGCTGAAAGGCCTGCGCTGGTTCTTCGACCACGCCGAGACCATCAGCGACGCGCAGCTGCTGCGCGTGAAAGCGCTGGGCGGCGGCATCGCCGTGCAGGACCGCATGCACTTCCAGGGCGAACACTACTGGAAGCAGTACGGCGCGCAGACGCGCCAGATGCCGCCCATCCGCAAGATGCTGGAGATGAAACTGCCGGTGGGCCTGGGCACGGACGGCACGCGCGTGAGCAGCTACGGCCCGTGGCCGTCGGTGTACTGGGCGGTGACGGGCAAGACCGCAGGCGGCCTGAGCCTGTGGCAGCCGAAGGACATCCTGAGCCGCTACGAGGCGCTCAAGCTGATGACCGTGGGCAGCGCCTGGATGAGCGGCGAGGAAAAGCTTAAGGGCACGCTGGCCAAGGGCCAGTACGCCGACCTGGTGATTTTGCCGCAGGATTATTTCAGCATGCCGGTCGAGCAGATCAAGAACCTGGAAAGCGCGCTGACCGTGGTGAACGGCAAGGTGGTGTATGCGGGCAAGGAATTCGGCCAGTATGCGCAGCCGCTGCCGGACATCGCGCCTGACTGGAGCCCGGTCAAGCACTACGGCGGGTATCAGAACAAATGACGGGACTGCGCAAACTGGTGGGACCGTTTACGCCGGACCTGGGCATGCTGTTCGCCCGGCTTACCGGGGCGGCGCTGCTGCTGCATGTGCATGGCATACCGAAGATCGTGCATTACCAGGAAGAGCTGGCGCACATCGACGATCCGCTGGGCATGGGGCGCGCGCTGACCTTGTGGTGCGCGCTGTTTGCCGAAGTGTTCTGCCCGGTGCTGATCGCGCTGGGGTTGTTCACGCGGCTGGCGGCCTTGCCGGTGGTGTTTCTGCTGGCCGTGTCCATGGTGCTGGTGCATCCGGACTGGAGCATTGCGGAAGGGCAGTTCGGCTGGCTGCTGGTGATCGTGTTCGGCACCATCGCCCTGTCCGGCGCGGGGCGCTACTCGGTGGACGCCAGGCTGGCGGGTTACGCGCCGGCGCGCTAACCCGCCCTACGCGGCTCGTCGTGCATAGGGATCGTCGTGTACGGGGCGCATCGTGTACGGTGCTCGTCGTGCGGCGGTCTCGTCGTGTTACGGGGCACATCGTGTACGGGGCTTGTCGTGCAACTGCGTAGGGCGGGTTAGCGGCGGAGCCGCGTAACCCGCCAAAGCGCCGCTATACCAGCTGAAACCACCCCAGGGCGGCGCCTGCCGCCAGCAGCCACAGCAAATGCAGCCGCGTGCGCCAGATCACCAGGCCCGCGGCTGCCGCCAGCGCCCACAGCGGCCAGTCCTTGGCCGTCTGCGCATTGGCGGTGGCGAGAATGATGCCGGTGGACACAAGCAAGCCCACCACCACCGGCGCCATCCCTTGCTTGAACGCCCGCACGCCGCGCCGTTCGCGGTTGCGGTGCAGCCATTGCGAGGCCAGATAGGTCAGCGTGGTGCTCGGCAGCATGATGCCGCTCATGGTCACCACCACGCCCATCACGGCGGCGAACCAGCTGCCCGCGTTCAGGCCCACATTCCATCCCATCAGCGCCACAAACAGTACATTCGGCCCCGGCGCGGCCTGCGCTATGGCCACCGCGTCGTTGAATTGCGCCGGCGTGAGCCAGTGGTGCTGCTCGACCAGGTAGCGGTGCATCTCGGCCGTGGTGGAAATGGCGCCGCCTATCGACATCAGCGACAGCAGCATGTAATGGCCGAACAGGCTGATCCAGTCGCTCAGGCTCAGCACGATATGGATGGGTGGATTCATGTTTTCAGCCTGCGGTAGGTGAGCACGCAGCACAGCCCGCCTATGCCCAGCAGCACATAGGCCAGCGGAACGCGCAGGAAGGCCACCAGGGCCACGGCGAGCACGGCGGCCGGTACGCTCCAGGACAGCGGCAAGGGATGCTTGCGCAGCGTTGTGAGCAGCTTGAGGCCGGTTGCCGCGATCATGCCGGCGGACACGGCCGCCATGCCGCGCAGCGCGCCCTGCACGCCGGGATGGTCCGCGAAGTGGGCGTGCAGCACGGCCAGCATGACCACCACCAGCAGCGGCAGCGTCAGCATGCCGGCGAGGGCCGCCATGGCGCCGCGCAGGCCGAAATAGCGCGCGCCTATTACCAGCGACAGGTTGACCACATTGGGGCCGGGCATCACCTGCGCCACCGCCCATTCTTCCAGAAATTCCTCCTGCGTCAGCCAGCGCTTGCGCTCGACCATCTCGCGCTGGACCACGGCCAGCACGCCGCCGAAGCCTTGCAGGGCGAGAAAAGTGAAGGACAGAAACAGGTCGGTCAGCGAGGCCGGGCGGGGGCGATCTGGAGGGATGTCGTTGCTGGATATCATCCTGCCATTATCCTTGACTTTGGGATTTATTGTTCGATACTCCTTTCACCGGGCTTTGCCGGCCCGCCCGACCTGTGAAGGATGATGATGGATGCAATGACACTTCCAGCCCAGTTTGCAGAACTGGCCCCGCCTCAGCAGCGCTCGGATGAGCGCTCCAGCGCGATCGTCGACAAGGGCATTGCAGTGCAACGCTGTTTCAGCACCTTGTGCGCGATAGAGTATCTCAAGTCCAACAACGTCGGCCCCGACGTGATCGAACGTGTGCTGCTGCACCCGGATCTGCGCCGAAAATTCTCCCATTAAGCCCTAATTTCCTCCATTTTTCCCCGGTGCCGCAGAATTGCCGCGCCGGGCGCACTTATGCACAAAAAATGATAATAAGAAAATGCGCAAATAAATTTTGGCAGCGCTAGCTATCCACTTCCAAGTGCTTGATTTATAAGGAGATAAAATCTGCCTTTTGAACGGGCAGTTTGTAGAAAAGCCCATAGATACGGGCTGTATGGGCTGTCAAGTGGCCCTTATCCACAAAGATATCCACATTCGCTGTGGATATCGGAAAAAGCGCTTGAGAATCCGCCACTTAGCGCATGGTGGCGGCAAGATGCCGGGGTTTACGCGGCACGTTGCAGGGAGTTCAGGGGGAGATGGCTACTGTATGATTATACAGTGGTTTCTGTCAGTCCGGATTGGCGCTGGCGGCCAGCTTGCGGCCCCGCAGGGATTCTTCGGTTCCACCCAGCAGCGCGGCGGCCTTGGCGCTCAGTTCCACAATGCGCCCCTGTTCGTCCAGCACGAAGCGCACGCTGTTGTCGAGCTTGGACTGTACTTCGGCCAGGTGGCGGTCCGCTTCCACCAGGCCGGCGTAGCCGCGCAGCGAGGAGATCACGGTGGTGAACAGCTTGCGCGTGGTCAGGTCGCTCTTGCACCAGAAGTCGTTGATATCGTAGTCGAGGATGATGCTGTGTTCCAGCGCCTGGCCGGGCTGGCCGGTGCGCAGCACGATGCGCACCAGGTGGTTGTGCAGGTCGTCGCGGATCTGGCGCGCCACCTTGAGGCCGGCTTCGCTGGTTTCCATAATGACGTCCAGCAGCACCAGCGCCACGTCCGGCGTGGTGCGCAGGATGTGCAGCGCTTCGTCGCCGCTGTAGGCGTGCAGGAAGCTCAGGCGGCGGCCCTGGAAGCAGGCATTGCTGAGGGAGAATTTTGTGACAACGTGCACGTCCACGTCGTCGTCTACTATCAGGACGCGCCAAGGCGCAAGAGCGGGCGCGGGGCCGGTCTGCTCCGCATTGGCAGGCACATCTTCTTCTATCATCCAGTCAGCGCTGGTATCTTCTTTCACGTCCATGCACAAATCCCGTGGGGTAAAAAATCTGTTAGTGCATCTGCTTCCGTCAACACTATTCCTCGCCTGCATTTTTGTCAAAGGATTCTATCGGACGCGGCCAAGCGGGCTCAAGAGACCGGTACGGGCATGCGGAAAATATTTTTTCAACTGGCAAAAAAGCGGCGCGTGTCGGGTTCAGGTGCCTTTGTAAGTCGTTGATTTTGTTGAGTTTAAAAACTGCCTGCCAAATTGGCATTTTATTGAAAGCCGCACCGTTGCTGGCTTTGCGGCTTGTCAAGGGGCACTTTTCCACACCGTTATCCACAGTTGGTGTGGATAAGGTGAAAAAGCGCTTTAAAAACGGCTCTTTACGCGCTTAAGCTGAGAAAAAGGCTGGCTTGTGGTTTTTACAGCCTGGCTTTCAATCGCTCCAGTTCCGCCATGAAGCGCTCGCATGCCAGGGCGGGCGGCCAGGGCTCCCACGGCGCGCCACCGTAGACTGCGTGCAGCGGGTCCGTGTCGAGCACGGCGGCGCGTATCTTGAGCGTGCTGCGCACTTCCTCGCGCGACCAGCCCACCACATGCACCGCCTCGCTGGCCGCTGCCAGGCGGTCGGCTTTCTTGTGGACGCGGTGCTGGCCCGGCGTCCAGGCCGGCACGCCGTAGCGCAGGAAGACCGCCCGTTCCAGCCGCTGGCTCAGCTCGCGGAAGCTGTCGCCCAGAAAGGGCTTGAGCACCGAGATGCAGTCGAAACCCAGCAGGCCTTCTTCGGCGTCGTGCAGCAGTTCGCGCAATTCCAGCACCGGGCTGAGCGCGCCGGCCCAGCTGCGCCGCAGTTGCATCACCGTCAGCGAGTGCTGCGCCACCGACAGCGGCAGGGGCCAGGCCGAATGCCCGCCCCAGCGGTAGGTGCGCGCCAGGCCCAAGGCCAGGTCGCCATCGTCCCAGTCGAAGGGAGTGGGGTCGAGCAGGTCCAGCCTCTTGCCCGATGGCATACGGACCCAGGCGCGGGCTGTGTGGTCGGCGCGGCTCATCCGCATATCCTTGTTCTTTGCTTCAAGGCCGCATTGTAATCCGACTACGCTGAATAAGGAAATTGATATGCTTTTGGGCAATATCAAATTAACCCTGACCCCATTTTTCAGTGGGGCAAGCGAGGCTGGAGCAGGGCGAGGACGGCGGCTTCTTCGGGGGCGAGGGCGGATGCTGCCGGGGACGGGACCGTGCCCAGTTCGGCGCCGTCCAGGTAGGCGGCGAGGACGGCGGGGTGGATGTAGCACTTGCGGCAGATGCTGGGGGTGTTGCCGAGCTGCTGCGCCACCGTTTCGATGGCGCGTACGATGTTCTTTTTGGCTTGCGTTTCGCTGTCGAATTTCTCGAACTGGGTCAGCGCAAGGGCGGCCAGGACGGTGCCATGCCAGGTGCGGAAGTCCTTGGCGGTGTAGTCTTCGCCGCTGATGGCGCGCAGGTAGTCGTTGACGTCGGCCGAGTCTATGCTGTGGGTGGCGCCGTCGTCGCCAAGGTACTGGAACAGCTCCTGGCCCGGCAGCTCGCGGGCGCGCTGGATGATGCGGGCCAGGCGGCGGTCGCTGACCGTGACCTTGTGCATGATGCCGCTTTTGCCCCGGAACTGGAAGGCGATTGCGCTGCCGTCGATGCGCACATGGCGGTTGCGCAACGTGGTCAGGCCGAAGGACTGGTTGTCGCGCGCGTATTCCTCGTTGCCAATCCGCATTTTCGTCACTTGCAGCAGGTGCACGACCGTGGCCAGCACTTTTTCACGCGGCAGTCCCGGCAGGCTGAGCGCTGCGTCCACGGCCGCGCGGATGGCGGGCAGGGCCTGGCCGAAGGCGAGCATGCGTTCGTATTTGACCTCGTCGCGCACGCTGCGCCAGCGGGCGTGGTAGCGGTATTGCTTGCGGCCGCGCGCGTCGCGGCCGGTGGCTTGCAGGTGGCCGTTGGCGTGCGGGCAGATCCAGACTTGCTCCCAGGCTGGCGGGATGGCCAGCGCGCGTATCCGCGCCAGCGTGTCCGGGTCGCGCACCGGCTTGCCGCCGGCGTCCACGTAGCGGAAGCCTTTGCTGCTGCGCTTGCGGCTGATGCCGGGCTGGTCTCCGCTCACATAGCGCAGCCCTGCCGCCCTGGCGGTGGCGGGCGCGCCGGGAACGGGTGCTGGTTCGGCTGCTGCTGGCGGGTCGCGTTTCATCGCTGTCTTTCCTTGAGGATGACGCGATGGTAGGGCAGTTCGGCCCGCTATTCCGTTCCCTGCCGCACATAGGCCAGTGCATGGCCAGCCGCTTAGTTGGCGCTCAGGCTGGCTTCGGTGGCGTGGCGGCTGTAGGCGCGCAGGTCGGCGCAGGCCTGGTCGAGGGCGGCGGCGACTTCGGGCAGGGAGTCGACCACCAGCTGCAGCTCGCCAGCGGCGGACAGCTTTTCCAGGTCGTGGCAGAGGCTGTGCAGGCCGGTGTCGCTGAGGTAGCCCGCGCTGCCCTTGAGCGCGTGGAAGGCGGCCGAGGCGGCGTGGCTTTTGCCGCCCAGCGCGGCCTTGCGCGCCACTTCCAGGCGCCGTGGGGCCTCTTCCAGGAAGGCTTGCGTGATGCGCTGCATGTGCTTGGGCGACAGCCCGGCCAGCGGCATGATGCTGATCTTGCCTTGCGCTTCGGCGCCGGCCTCGCCGCTGTCTGCGCAGGCGGGCGGCTCCACGCCGAACTGGGCCGCCAGCTCGGCCTCGCTGGGAGTGGCCGAGCGGACGGAAGGGGCGGGGCCGGGCGACGCCAGCGTGTAGCCGGAGTGCCAGTCTTCTTCCTCCGGTTCGGCTGCCGGCGGCGGGCCGCAGGGCGGCAGTTCGCGGCCGCGCGCAATCAGCTGGGCGATGGTTTTTTCAATCTGGTCGTACAGCAGCCGCTCGTCTACCGGCTTGCTGAGGAAGCCGTCCATGCCCACGGCCAGGTAGCGCGCGCGGTCGTGGTCGCTGGCGTTGGCGGTCAGCGCGATGATGGGCACACAGGTGTCGCGCACGCGGTAGTCTTCCGTGCCGCCGCGCCGTATCAGGCGCGCGGCCTGCTCGCCGTCCATGCTGGGCATGCGGCCGTCCATCAGCACCAGGTCGTAGTCGGCGCTGCTGAGCGCTTCCAGCGATTCGATGCCGTTTTCCACCAGCACCACTTCGTGGCCCATGGCTTCGAGCAGGGTGCTGATGATGATCTGGTTGGTGCGCACGTCTTCGGCGCACAGGATGCGCAGGCGGTAGGCGTGGCGCTGTTCGCGCGGCGCGGCCGGCACGCTGGCTTCGGGCGGCGTGCCTAGCGTCAGCGGCAGCGTGAAGTAGAAGCTGGAGCCCACGCCGGGCTGGCTGGCCACGCCGATCTCGCCGCCCATCAGCTCCACCAGCTCCTTGCAGATGGCCAGGCCCAGGCCGGTGCCGCCGTAGCGGCGCGTGGTGGACATGTCGGCCTGCTCGAATTTCTGGAATAGGCGCTCCATCGTGGTTTCGCTGATGCCGGGGCCGGTGTCGCTGATGCTGAACTGCAGCATGGTGACGCCGCGCTTGTCCTTGCCGGCGGCCGCCTCCAGGCGCACTTCGCCGCGGTCGGTGAATTTGATGGCGTTGCCGAGCAGGTTGAGCAGGATCTGGCGGATGCGGGTGGGGTCGCCCAGCACGTAGCGCGGCAGGTCCAGCGCCAGTTCGCGCCGCAGCAGCAGGCTCTTGGCGTCGGCCTGCGCCTGCAGGATGCCGATGGCTTCGTCGATCAGGGTGCGCAGGTCCACGCTGATGGTTTCGATCGACAGCTTGCCGGCGTCGATCTTGGAGAAGTCCAGGATGTCGTTGAGGATGGCCAGCAGCGCTTCGCTGTTTTGCAGGCCGATGCGCAGGTATTCCTCGGTGCGGCCCTGCACGGTCTGGTCGCGCAGCGCGAACTTGAGCATGCCGATCACGCCCGCCAGCGGGGTGCGGATGTCGTGGCTCATGGCGGACAGGAAGTCGATGCGGTGGCGGCTGACGATCTCGGCGTGCTCCTTGGCTTCGGTCAGCTCGGCGGTGCGTTCGTTCACGCGCTGCTCAAGGTGGTTGCGCAGCAGGCGGATCTGGTCGGCCAGGGCGAAGGCCAGCAGCACGCCGTCCAGCGTGCCGCCGAGCAGCGTGAACAGCTGCGCGTTTTCCACGGCGGCCGGGATCAGGCCGATATTGGCGGGCAGGATCAGCAGGCCGGGCAGCATCAGCGCAATAAAACCGAGCACGAAGAAGCGCGCCGGCTGGTAGCCGTTTTTCCAGACGATGACGCCGCTGGCCAGGGCCAGCGTCATCCACACCATGATGGCGACGGTGGCCAGCGTGTGCGCCCAGCTCAGCGCGATAAAGCAGCTGGGCAGCAGGGCCAGCGGCAGCACGAGGTTGATGGTGCTGAGCTTGTACAGCACCGGCGACTTGTCGCGCAGCTGCAAAAAGGTGCGGTAGAACAGCGTGCTCAGCACCGGCAGCAGGAAGAAGGGGATGTAGTGGATGTGCAGATTGTGCCACCCGAACAGGTCGGCGGGCAGGTGGAAGGTCAGGCCCCAGCCGGCCGCGTAGCACAGCACGTAGAGCGAGTAGTACAGCGGCGCGCGTTCGCGCGTGTAGCTGTAGATGAAGAAGTTGAACACGCCCAGCGCGAGCAGAGCGCCGATGGAGCCGATGATAAGGAAGTTTTCGCGCGCCACCAGCTGCAGGTAGGCTGGGCGCGGCGTGACGGCGAACACCGGCGTGCGGGCGTAGTAGGGGCTGCTGAAGCGTATCAGCACTTCGTAGCTCTCGCCGGGCTGCAGTTCGATGTCTTTGCCGTAGTGCAGCAGGTATTCGTGCGGGGCGCGGTAGCCGGACACCAGGCGCTGCACGGCGCCGTCGGGGCCGTAGATGCGGGTTTCCACGGCGTCGATCAGGGTGTCGTTGGGGTCGATGACCCAGGCGGTCTGGCGGCTGTCGTTGCGCAGGCTGGCGTGCAGCCAGTAGTCGCCGCCCAGCAGGTCCACTTCGCTGGCGGGCTTGAGCGTGGCGATCAGGGCGGGCAGGCCGGCCGCGCTGGCGGGGAAGGTTTCAGCCCCGGCCTGGTACAGGCGGGCGCTGCGCATCAGGTCCTGCGATTGCGGGCTGGTCAGCACGGCCTGGCCGAGGCGGGTGTCGGCCGTGGCCTGGGCATGGGCGGGCGAGGCGAGCACAAGGATGAGCAGACAAGCGGCAAGGCAAGGGAACATCGCGGCGAGGCGACTGAATATCTTGCTGGCTGTACTCATGTTGTTTGCCAAGGGCATCGCGCTGGGATAGTAGAATGGCGGAAATCTTGCCTCATTTTAATCGACTATTCAGGGAAACCCCTATCTTGCTGATCTCTCCGGAACAAATCGTTGCCTTTCTGGCCGCTGCGGTGGTGATAACTGTGTCGCCCGGCCCGGACAATTTAATGGTGCTGGGCATGGGCATGTCGCGCGGACGCGCCAAGGGCATCGTGTTCGGGCTGGGCTGCGCGCTGGGCTGCCTGAGCCATACGCTGCTGGCCACGCTGGGCGTGAGCGCGCTGATCGCCGCCTCGCCGCTGGCGTTCACCGCCCTGAAAGTGGCGGGCGGCGTGTATCTGATCTGGCTGGGCTGGGGCGCGTTGCGCAGTCCGGGCGGCGCGCGCGTGGAGGGCGGCGGCCTGCCGGACGAGTCCCTGCTGCGCCTGTTCGGCAAGGGGCTTTTTGCCAACAGTATCAATCCGAAAGTGGTGCTGTTTTTCCTGTCCTTTTTGCCGCAGTTCGTGGTGCCGGGCAACGGCCCCGTGAGCTGGCAGACCGCCCAGCTGGGCCTGCTGTTCACTTTGCAGGCCTGCGTGCTGTTCGGCCTGCTGGGCTATTTCTCGGGCGCCATCGGCAAGTGGCTGAACCGCAGCCCGCGCGCGGGGCTGTGGATGGACCGCATCGCGGGCACCATCTTTATCGGCCTGGGCATCCGCCTCATCGTTGCCCGTTAATTCGCCACCGCCTCGATGCGGAAGCGCAGCTCCAGCTCGTCCTGCACGGCCAGCGCGCCGCCCAGCACGGAATAAGGCTGGATGCCGAAGTCGGTCTGCTTGAGCCTGAGCGTGCCGGCGGCGCTGATGCCGTTGGCGCGCGGCGTCAGCACGGCGGGGATGGTGTAGCGGCGGGTAATGCCGTGCAGCGTGATGGCGGCCTGCAAAGGGCCTTCCGGCGTGCTGACCGCGTTCACCTGCACGTAGGGGTATTTTTCCGCCTCCAGCACCTTGTTGAGCATATTGTTGCGGGTCCCGGCGATGGCGTCCGCCGCCGGCACGCTGGTCATGCCGGCTTCGGCGCGCAGGGCGCTTTCATCCACGGTCAGCTGGTCCAGGCGGAAACGGAAGTCGGTGTGGCCGGGCTGGCCGCCTGCCGGGGCCACGGCCTGGCCCTCGATGCTGCGGCTGGCCACCACGTGGTCGTGCCCCATCCGCGCCAGCAGGCCGCCGCGCCGCACCGTGACGGCGATCAGGGAGTTTTGCGGGTCGATGCGCAGCAGCTGCCGGGCGGCGGCGGGCGCGGCGGAGGCAGGAGCAGGTGTGCGGGGCCGGGCTGCGGCCGGGGCGGCTGGGGCTGCGGATGCAGGCGCGGAAGCTGCCACCGATGCCGGAGCCGGCGGTGTTCCTAGCGGCGCCGGCGCGCAGGCACACAGCAGTGCGGCAAGCAGGACCGCGCCCAGTGTGGCGCGCGGCAGTGGCTTTTTTGCGATTGTTACTTTTCGAGAGTTTTGCAGGGGTAAGTTTGTCATATTCTGTGCATGAGACCTGAACGCAAACCATACCACCGAATAGCAGGGCAATGTCATGCGCCTGTCACGACGCTGTGCGATGATGGTTCCGCTCTCAAATCTCTCCCGATTTGAATCCCTTGGCCCGCAATGCAAAACATTGCGGGTTTTTTTTGCCCCTTTAGAGCTGGAAGACGCGCACCACCTGCGCCAGCGAGGCCGCTTCCTCCTGCAGCGAGGCGGCCGCTGCGGCGGCTTGCTCCACCAGGGCGGCGTTCTGCTGCGTTACCTCGTCCATGCGGGTGATGGCGGTGTTGACCTGGGCGATGCCGGCGTTCTGCTCCTGGCTGGCCGCTGAAATCTCGGTCATGATGCCGGTCACATGGGCCACGCTGGACACCACTTCGTCCATGGTGGAACCGGCCTGCTGCACCAGCTTGCTGCCTGCCTCCACCTGTTCGACCGAGGCGTTGATCAGCTCCTTGATTTCCTTGGCCGCGCCGGCCGAGCGCTGCGCCAGGTTGCGCACTTCGCTAGCCACCACGGCGAAGCCGCGCCCTTGCTCGCCCGCGCGCGCGGCCTCCACGGCGGCGTTCAGCGCCAGGATATTGGTCTGGAAGGCGATGCCGTCGATGACGCTGATAATGTCCACAATCTTGCGCGAGGACTGGTTGATCGTGCCCATGGTCTCCACCACTTGCGACACCACCTGCCCGCCGCGCGCGGCCGTGTCGGACGCGGCCACGGCCAGGCGGTTGGCCTCCAGCGCGTTCTCCGCGTTCTGGCGCACGGTGGCGGTGAGCTGCTCCATGGCGGCGGCGGTTTCCTCCAGGTTGGAGGCTTGCTGCTCGGTGCGCTGGCACAGGTCTTGGTTGCCGGTGGCGATCTCGCTGGTGGCCGTGGCGATATGCTCGGCGCCCGCGCGCACCTGGCCCACCACGCCGGACAGCTTGCCGCTGATGCCGTTCATGGCGCCGCACAGTTTGCCGATTTCGTCCTTGCTGGTGGTGTGCAGCGTGACCGTGAGGTCGCCCTCGGCGATGCGCTCGGCCGCGCCTTCGGCTTCCACCAGCGGCCGCGTGACGTAGTTGCGCACCAACAGCATCAGCGCCACGGCGAAGGCGGCCAGCGCGACAAAGCCGAACATGACGTAGCGGTTGCGCAGGCGTACCGCGTCCATGGTGATTTCCTCGGCGTAGGCGCCGCCGGCGATCACCCAGTTCCAGTCCGGGAAGGCGGTGTAGACCACCACTTTTTCGCGCGCCGAGCTTTCGCCCGGATTCAGCCAGGGGTAGCGTATCAGTCCCTGCTTCTTCTCGATGATCTCCTTGATGAATTCGCGGCCGCCGGCGTCCTTGCTGTCGATGATGTTGGCGCCTTCCTTGGCCGGGTGCACAACCAGCGTGCCGGCCGCCTTGCCGGGCGTGGAGTCGAGCACGTAGAAGTAGCCGGTCTGGCCCACCTTGATGGACTTGATCTTGTCCTTGAGCGCGCGCAGCGAGGCGCTGACGTCGACCCCGACGAACAGGATGCCGATCACCTTGCCGCCCGCGTTGCGGATGGGGTCATAGCGCGTCATGTACTGCTTGCCGAACAGCGTGGCCAGGCCGGTGTAGTTGTCGCCGGCGCGCAGCTTGGCGTAGCCGGGGTGGGCGCGGTCGAGCAGGGTGCCGATGGCGCGTTCGCCGTTTTCCTTTTTCAGCGAAGTGGATATGCGGATGAAATCCTCGCCGGTGGCGGCGAAGATCGTGGCCACGCTGCCGCTGTTGCGCTGGAATTTGTCCGGCACGCTGAAGTCCATATTGAGGACCTGCTCGCCGTTCTTCAGCGTGGGCGCGGGTTTGCCGGCCACGTCGGTGGTGGCGCTTTCGTCGAGCGTGAACTTGCCGTCGAAGGAGGCCGCCAGCATGCCGGCGTAGCCCGCCGTCTGCGCCTTGAGCGTGGTGTTGAAGATGTCCACCATGTCGGTCACGCCTTGCAGTTCCTGGCGCACGCTGTGGGTGCTGTTTTCTTCCAGCAGATTGGTGGTGGCGCTGCTGATCAGCAGGATCAGGATGCCGATGATGGCGCTGACCAGCGCAAAGGTGAAGGCGGTAATTTTGGCGCCCACGCCCCACAGGCGGGGATCGAATTTGCTGTCTCTCATGTTTGGCCCAGTCTGAATTGTCACTTTTGTACTTGTCGAATTTAATGAAGTCCTAAGCCTTGTCTTCATCAATGCTGGCAAAGTAGCACCTGTAGCGCGCGGTCTCCTCCGTGCGCCAGGTTGCCATATCCCTTAGATGCGGCACGATATCCCCGCGCTCTAAAAAGCGTTTTGACCGGCTCCCTCCAAAGATCGCCGGTCTTTTTTTGCCTGCCGATTTCTTTCGCTACCCGCCTTGTGGGCGTTTTGTACGGGACAAGGCAGTTTCGCCTACACTGGCGGACACTGCAACCAAAAAAGGGTGTCCGATGATAGACCTGTACACGGCAGCAACACCGAACGGCCACAAGATTTCCATCGCGCTGGAGGAACTGGCGCTGCCCTACACACTGCACGCGCTGGACCTGGCCGCCAATGTGCAGAAGGAGCCGTGGTTCCTGGCCCTGAATCCAAACGGCCGCATCCCGGCCATTGTCGACCGCGAGGCGGGCGATTTCGCCGTGTTCGAGTCCGGCGCCATCCTGATTTACCTGGCCGAGAAAACCGGGCGCCTGATGCCGTCCGACCCCAAGGGCCGCTCGCAGGTGCTGCAATGGCTGATGTTCCAGATGGGCGGCGTGGGGCCGATGATGGGCCAGGCCAATGTGTTCTTCCGCTACTTCCCCGAAAAAATCCAGGCCGCCATCGACCGCTACCAGGGCGAGAGCAAGCGCCTGTTCCGCGTGCTGGACGGCCACCTGGCGCGGCATGAATACCTGGCCGGCGACTACTCCATTGCCGACATCGCGAACTGGGCCTGGGTGCGCACGCATAGCTGGTCCGGGGTGGATGTGGACGGTTTGCCACATTTGCAGCGCTGGCTGGCGCTGGTGGGCGAGCGGCCGGCGGTGCGGCGCGGCATACAGCTGCCGCCGTCGCGGCTGGACCGCGCCTCCAGCCCGGAAAAAGCCGAGCAATTTGCGGCCGAAGCGCGCAAAATGCTCGAGACCGGACAATCACGCGAGAAAGGCGTCTAGAGCATGAAACTGTACACGAGCGCGCGCGCGCCCAATCCCCGCCGGGTGGCGATGTTCATGGCCGAGAAAGGCATCACGCTGGACACGCAGCTGATAGACCTGGGCAAGCTGGAGAACCGCGATCCGGCCTTCCTGGCCAAGAACCCCTTTGGCCGCGTGCCCGCGCTGGAACTGGACGACGGCCGCGTGCTGTGCGAGACGCGCGCCATCTGTTCCTATCTTGAGGGCGTTTATCCGGAACCCAACCTGATGGGCGAGGGCTTCGAGGAGCGCGCCTTTATCGAGATGGCGGACCGCCGCATCGAGCTGCATGTGTTTGCGGGCATCGCCAACTGCGTGCGGCATACGCATCCCGGCCTGGCGGCGCTGGAGCAGCCGCAGTTCCCTGACTACGGCGCGGCGCAGGGCGAGAAAATGCGCGAGTGGGCGCGCTGGCTGGACCAGACGCTGGCGGCGCAGCCTTTCGTGGCGGGGCAGCGTTTCACCATCGCCGACATTACGGCCTTCTGCGCCATGGAGTTCGCGCGCGGGCTGATGAAGTTCCGTCCCGGCCAGGAAGGCATGGAGCACCTGCAGGCCTGGCGCGACCGCATGGCCGAACGTCCCAGCGCGGCGGCGGGTTGACCTTCCGGCCATGAGCGGCGCGCGCCCGTCACGCAAGTTCGCCGGCCGGCGGCTTGTGCTGCGGGCCGGCGCCGCCGCAGGCCTGGCTGCGGGCGTATCCGCCGCGATGGGCCAGCCGTCCAAGCCGCCGGCGCCGCTCAAGGTGGTGGCCTTCAGCCTGGTCCCATTCGGTTTGCTGGATGCCTCGGGCCGGCCGGCAGGCATGATCGTCGATTTCCAGAAGCTGCTGGCGGCCGAAAGCGGCCTGGCGATGGACGTGCAGGTCGTGCCGTATCCGCGCGCCGTTGCCATGATGGTGGCGGGCGATGCGGACCTCTTGTTCAGTTTCCCCAATGCCCAGCTGCGCGAGCATGCGCACAGCCTCGGCGTGATCGGCCACGTCGATGTGGTGGCGATGGGCCTGGCGGGCAGCCGCTATGGCAGCGCGGAGGAGCTGCGCGGCAAGCGCGTGGGACATATCCGGGGCGCCGAGTACGATATGGCGCTGCAGTCCGACCCGGCGGTGGCGCGCTATGAAACGGTCACCTACGAACAGACCGTGCGCATGCTGCTGGAAGGCCGCTACGACGCGATGCTGGGCGTGCGCCCGTCCTTCCTGTACACCATGCGGCGGCTGGGCGTGCCGCGCCAGAAGCTCGGGCCGGAACTGGTGCTGCGCAAAGGCGAACTGCTGCTCCACTATTCCAACAAGCGCTACAAGCCGCAGACGGCGGCCACGCTGGTGCGCGCGCTCGCCGCACTGCGCGAGCGCGGCGCACTGGCCGCGCTGTTCAAGGCCTACGAGGACGGCGGCATGCCGCCCTGAGACCTGGCGCTTACAGCGCCTGGCGGTCCAGCCAGGCGTCGATTTCCGGCATGCGGTCGCGGATCACGGTGGCGCGGTACTGGATGCGCGAGATGGCCGTGTTGGTCTGGCTGCGCGCCGTGGCCGGCAGGTTGGCTTCGGCGTAGGCTTTCAGCTTGTCCGCCATGGCGGTGTTGAGCGCGCCGCTGGCCAGGGCGGGGAAGTAGCCCGCGCGCGAGCTGCTTTCCACCAGCGTGTTCACCTTGGGCAGGTTGGCCATGGCGAAATCGAAGGCGCGCTCGGTGTGCTCGCGCGATACGGCGGCGATGATGCCGGAGCCGATGGTGGCGTCCGGCTCGCCGCTCAGGGCCAGGTCCAGCGCACGCTGCGCCAGCGCTGGATCGGCGCTTTCGCCCAGCAGGCCATACAGCTCCGCCTTGACCATGGAGGACTGTTCGGCCTTGGCGGCCGCGTGCAGCTGCTCCCACACGCGGGCGTCCGCGTTGCGGGCCACCACGCCCAGCACCACGCGGCGCAGTTCGGGCGGCAGCGCCTTGGCGTCGCCGGCCAGCGAGGCGTCGTAGCGGCGGCGCGCTTCCACCAGCACGTCGTCGTCGCCCAGCGCGCCCAGCGAATAGATCAGCTGTTCGCGCAGGATGGCGGTGGGGGCGTCCTCGCCGTTGCGGGCGTCCCAGCCTACGCGCGCCAGCACCGGCGCCAGGCGCGAGATGGCGAAGGACGACAGCTTGGCGCGGGTGGCTTCATTGTCGCGGGTATAAACGCGCAGGTCGTCGAAGATGCGCGCGATGCGGCCCCACACTTGCGGCGCGGCGTCCACCGGCGTGGCGCGCGCCAGGCTCAGGGCGTCCGAGGCGGGCTGCTTGCCGGCCATGCCCAGCGCCCAGCTTTCGGTCATCAGTCCCAGCTGGTCCAGCGGCGCCAGCTTGCCGAAGCTGGCCGCCAGCGCGGCGTAGGCCTTGGGCGCGTACACGGTGCGGTAGTAGCCGGCCTGGCCGGCGTTCACCAGCACCGGCCCGCAGCCCGGCAGCGTGAGCGAGGCTTTGCCGCCGGTGACGAGGACGCGGCTCACGTCCTGCGCGCCCACGGTCTGCGCCAGCACCGGCACGCGCCAGGACAGCGGCTTCTTGTTCGGATGGTCCTTGCTGTATTCGCCTTGCGTGAGCGTGACGCGGGTCTGGCCGCCCTGGCAGCTGTAGTCGGACACTTTAATCAGCGGCACGCCGGGCTGCAGCGTGAAGTCGTGCGCGATGGCCTTCACCGGCTTTTTCGCGGCGCGCTCGATGTGCTGCCAGAGCTGGTCCGACACGGCGTTGCCGTAGGCGTTGGCCTTGATGTAGCCGCGCACGCCTTCGCGCCAGGCTTCCTCGCCCACATAGTTTTCCAGCATGTTGATGACGGCGCCGCCCTTGGCGTAGGTGATCTCGTCGAAGGCGGCGTGCGCCTCTTCCACGGTGGCCACCCGCTGCACCACCGGGTGGGTGGTGGCCAGCGCGTCGCGTTCGATGGCGCTGTTGCGGCCTGCCACGCGGTTCAGCGAGGTTTGCCATTCCGGATGCAGCAGCGCCGTGGTGCGGCCCGCCATCCAGGTGGCAAAGCCTTCGTTGAGCCACAGGTCGTCCCACCAGCGCATGGTGACCAGGTTGCCGAACCATTGGTGCGCGGTTTCGTGCGCGGCGGTGCCGAAGGCTTCCTGCTTGTCGGCCTGGGTGGAGATGGCCGGATCGAGCAGCATGGTGGACTCGAAGCTCATGATGGCGCCCCAGTTTTCCATGGCGCCGAAGAACTGGCTGCGGCCCGGCGCGGCCAGGTTGTCCAGCTTGGGCAGCGGGTAGGGCAGGCCGAAGTAGTCGTTGTACTCGCGCAGCACGGCCTTGGACGAGTCCAGCACGAACTGCGCCTGCGGCAGGCGGCCCTTGACGGTGATCACGCCCAGTTCGGTGCCGCCTTCGGTGGCGGTGGCGCGCTCGAAGTCGCCCTGGCCGAAGAACAGCAGATAGGTGGACATGCGCGGCGTGGTGGCGAAGCGCACCAGCTTGCGGCCGCCGTCCAGCGCGGTGCTGCTGGCGATGGGCATGTTGGAGACGGCCACCTGGTCCGCCGGCACGGTGGCCTCCAGCGCGAAGGTGGCGCGGAAGGCCGGTTCGTCCCACGAAGGGACCATGCGGCGCGCGTCGGCCGCTTCGAACTGGGTGTAGAGCGCGCGCTTCTTGCCGGACGGCGTGTCGTAGTCGAGCGAGAACAGTCCGGCGGCCTGGTTGCCGATCTTGCCGCTGTAGTCGATGGCCAGCTGGTAGCTGCCCTTGGCCAGCGGCTGGGCGAAGCTCAGGCTGGCGGTGTGCTTGTCCGCGTTGAGGGCGATCTTGCTGGCCTGCTGCACCTGCTGGCCGGGGCCGGAGGCGATGCTGGCGCTGGCCAGCGCCAGGTCCAGCGCGTGCAGGGTGATGACGGCGGTGGGTTCCAGCACCTCGATGGCGATCACCACGCGGGCGCTGAAGGTGGCCGCTTGCGCGTCCGGCGTCAGCGAGATGGCGTAGTGGGTGGGGCGGACATTGCGCGGCAGCTGGGTGGTGGCCAGGCTTTCCGCAGCGGCGGCTTTGGCGGCCTTTGCCGGTTTGGCTTTGGCGGCTTGCCCGGCCTGCGCCGGCGCGGCGGCGACGAGGGCGGTCAGGGACAGGATGGCTGCGGAAATCAGGCTGCGCTGCATGCAATGCTCCAAGGTTTTTGTTGATGAAGCAATGTAGCTGTAATGGCCAGCGCGGTCAATGGACGGCTGCGGCAGCCTGGGGTAGCAGCATGGTCAGCTTCAGGTCGTGGCGCTTGGCGAGGTGCAGCGTGACCTGCTGAAAGGCCAGGGCTCCCCGCGCGGGATGCTGGAAGCGGCGCTCGCCGCCTTCGCGTCCCAGCACGTCCTGCAGTGTCCACAGCTCACGGAACTCGCCGCTGCCGCGCGCCAGTTCTGCAATCAGCGAGGCCAGCGGCTCCTGGCTGGCGTGCTTGCCGGTATCGGCGCGAAATTCCGCGACCAGGCGCTGTGCGCGGTGGGGCCAATCGACGATGAGGCTGCGCGCGGCGGGGTGGCTGAACATGAAGCGCAGCAGATTCGGTGGCCGCCCGTGCGGGTCCGCGCCGCCGTCCAGCCAGCCGGCGAACAAGGCCGCCGCGTCCGCATTCCAGGCCACGGCGTCCCATTGCTGATCCAGCACATAGGCCGGCGCCTGTATGGCCTGCACGATGGCGTCCAGCTCGCCGGGCGTGCCGCCGCCGTGCTCGTGCGCTTCGCGCTGCGGGTCCAGGCGCTCGGCCAGGCTGAACAGATAGGTCCGTTCCGCGCCGCTCAGGTGTAGCACATCGGCCAGCCGCGCCAGCATGCCGGCGGACGCGGACACCTGCCGGCCCTGCTCGAGCCAGGTCAGCCAGGTCGGGCTGATTCCGCACAGCTGGGCCAGTTCCTCGCGCCGCAAGCCGGGTGTGCGGCGCCGCCCGCCACCGGGCAGGCCGGCGCTTTGCGGGCTGATGCGTTCGCGGTGGCGGCGGATGAACTCGCCCAGTTCGTTGTTCATTGTCGCTAGCATGGAATGATTTATACCAGGATAAATTGTGGTCTTGTTACAGGATAAAACCCAGCCTATTCTGCAACAACTTGCCCAAACCAGGAGAAATAAATGAAGCAGCAAAGCTATGTCGCCCAGCAGTTCGGCAATACCGCCAGCAGCTATCTGAGCAGCAGTGTCCATTCACAAGGGGCGGATCTGGCGGCGCTGCACGCCATTGCGCAGGGCATGCAGTCCCCGCGCGTATTGGACCTGGGCTGCGGCGCGGGCCACGCCAGCTTCGCCGTGGCGCCTGCGGCGCAGTCGGTCGTAGCCTACGATTTGTCGGCGCAGATGCTGGAGGTGGTGGCCGGCGCCAGCCGCGAACGCGGCCTGCGGAACATCAGCATCCGCCAGGGCGACGTGGGCAAGCTGCCTTTTGCCGACGCCAGTTTCGACCTGGTCGTGACGCGCTACTCGGCCCACCACTGGCCGGACGTGCAAGCCGCCCTGCACGAGGTGCGGCGCGTGCTGCGCGCGGGCGGGCGCTTCGTGGCCATCGATATCACGGCGCCGAAGGAGGCGCTGTTCGACACCACCCTGCAGGCGGTCGAGCTGCTGCGCGACGGCTCCCATGTGCGCGACTACCGGGTGTGCGAATGGGGCGCCAAGCTGAAAAATGCGGGCTTTGAGCACCAGTTGTCCAGCCAGTGGAAGCTGACGATGCGGTTCGGTGAGTGGGTGGCGCGCATGCGCACGCCGGAGCTGCGGGTGCAGGCGGTCCGCAGCCTGTTCGATTCGGCGCCGGACGAGGCGCGCGCCTATTTCAGCTTGCGGGACGATTATTCCTTCGACATCGACGCCGCCATGTTCGACGCGGTCTGCGCGGGTTAGGCCACGCGCTTGTACAAGGGCTGCATGGGGAGCAGGGGCCGGTAGAAGGCGGCCAGCGCTTCGTTTTCGTCGAACTGGCGGTCCAGGGCCAGCACGCCGAAAGGCGCCAGGCTGGCGTGGAACAGCTGCAGCACGCGCTGGCGCAGCAGCGGGCCGAAATCGGGCAGGGCGCGGCGGCACACGATGAGGTTGAATTCGTTGAAGGAGGCGTCCGTCACCAGGTTGTACTGCGCCCAGGTGATGCGGCTGCGCAGCTGCGGCAGCAGCACAGCGCGCTGGCCGGTGATGTGGAAGTAGTCGGCAAGCCGCGTGCTGTCGATGGCGGCGCTGGCGCGGTCGTAGCTGGCCTGGTATTCGGCCAGGCGTTCCAGCGGAATGGTGTGGTCCTGGGCTTCGGCCAGCAGTTCGTCGCTGGCGACGGTGCAGTGCAGCTCGGTGCGCGCCAGCAGGCCCTGTTCGGCCAGCAGCACGGCCAGCGTCCAGGCCTGTTCGGCGCCGGCGCAGTCGGCCAGCCAGACCTTGGGCAGCGCGGCGCCGCTCAGGCAGGCCGTGGAAGCCTGCCGCAGCAGGCGGGCTTCTTCCGGATCGTCGAACATGGTTGCGGAGGGCACGTGCAGCGCGCGCAGCACGGCGCTGGCGGCGCGTGGGTCGTGCAGCACCTGGCCCTGCAGGGCGGACAGCGTGCGCAGGCTGCGCTGCTGCAGCAAGGCGCGCAGCTTGCGCCGCAGCGCGGTGCGCTCGTGGCCCCGGAAGTCGTAGCCGTAGCGCTGGAACAGGGCCTCGGCCAGCAGGTCCAGTTCCAGCTCCTCCACTTCCGGCGCCGCCTCGTGCCGCATCGGGGTCACATTGCCCATGGGCGCTCCATCAGTGCAGCCAGACGCGCATCAGTGACAGCAGCTGTGCCACGTCCACCGGCTTGGTGATGTAGTCGGAGGCGCCGGCGGCGATGCATTTGTCGCGGTCGCCCTTCATGGCCTTGGCCGTCAGCGTGATGATGGGCAGCGACTTGAACTTCGGTATGCGGCGGATGGCGCGCATGGTGTCGTAGCCGTCCATCTCCGGCATCATGATGTCCATCAGGACGATCTCGATGGTCGGGTCGCGCTCCAGCACCTCGATGCCGTCGCGCCCGTTCTCGGCGAAGGAGACTTGCATCTGCTGGCGCTCCAGCAGCGAGGACAGGGCGAAGATGTTGCGCAAGTCATCGTCGACGATCAGCACTTTGCGCCCGGCCAGGCCGCTGTCCGCCGCGTGGATTTCCTCCAGCATGCGGCGCTGCAGCTCCGGCAGGCTGGCCTGCGAGCGGTGCAGGAACAGCGCCGTCTCGTCCAGCAGGCGCTCGGGCGAGCGGGCGTCCTTGATGACGATGGTCTTGGCGTAGCGCTTGAGCCGCGCCACTTCCTTGCGGTCCAGGTCCTTGGCCGTGTTGATGACGATGGGCAGGTCGCGCAGCGTGGCGTCCTTGCCGATGATGTTGAGCAGGTCGAAGCCGCTGATGTCGGGCAGCGTCAGGTCCAGCACCATGCAGTCGAAGTGGTGGTCGCGCAGCGCCTGGAGCGCCTTCTCGCCGGAGTCCACCGCCACGATGCGCAGGTCGGCGTCGCCGATCAGGCTGACGATGGCGTCGCGCTGGTGCTGCTCGTCGTCCACCACCAGCAGGCTGCGCTTACCGCCCAGCAGGAACTTCTGGATGCGGCTGAATTCCTCGGTCAGCGTTTCCTTGCTGACCGGCTTGTTCAGGTAGGAAATGGCGCCCTGGCGCAGCGCGCGTTCGCGCTCGCGCAGGCTGGACATCACGTGCACCGGGATGTGGCGCGTGCTCGGGTCGCGCTTCAGGCGGTCCAGCACGGTGAAGCCGTCGATGTCGGGCAGGTCCAGGTCCAGCAGGATGGCCGACGGCAGGTAGTCGCGCGCCAGCGACAGGGCCGAGTCCCCCTGGTGGGTGACGATGCCCTTGAAGTTCTTTTCGCGCGCGTAGTCCAGCACCACCTTGGCGAAGCGCTCGTCGTCCTCGATGATGAGCACTGACGGGTCGCCCGGCGCCACCAGGGTGCGGTCGTCGAAGGAGCTGTAGATGGCCAGGTCGGGTTCCGGCTCGGCCAGCGCTTCGACCGCCAGCGGCGGCGGCGCGTACATGATTTTCGGCGGCTGCGCCGGCGCCCGGGTGGGCGGCTGGCGCGACAGGTCGTAGTTGACGAAGCCGGCGCGGTTGTAGGGCAGGAACAGCGTGAAGGTGGAGCCGCTGCCGACCACCGATTCCACGCGGATCTCGCCGCCCAGCAGGCGCGCCAGCTCGCGCGAGATCGACAGCCCCAGGCCGGTGCCGCCGTATTTGCGTGCGGTGGAGCCGTCGGCCTGCTGGAAGGCTTCGAAGATCAGCTGCAGCTTGTCGGCGGCGATGCCCACGCCGGTGTCGCTGACGGCGAAGGCCAGCACGCCGTCCGCATGCAGCAGGTTGGGGTGGTCGCTGGTCCAGCCGCTGGTGACCAGACCGATCACCAGCGACACCTGGCCGTGGTTGGTGAACTTGAAGGCGTTCGACAGCAGGTTTTTCAGCACCTGCTGCAGGCGCGTGGTGTCCGTCATCACGGCGGTCGGCAGGTTCTCCGACAGCTCCACCGAGAAACCGAGATGCTTGGCTTCGGCCATGTGGCGGAAGGTGCGGTCCACGTAGTTGCGCAGGTTGGCGAAGCGGTATTCGGACACGTCCAGCGTCACCGTGCCGGACTCGATCTTGGACAGGTCGAGAATGTCGTTGATCAGCGTAAGCAGGTCGGAGCCGGAGCCGTGGATGGTTTTCGCGAACTCCACCTGCTTGCCGGACAGGTTGCCCTCCGGGTTGTCGCCCAGTTGCTGCGCCAGGATCAGCAGCGAGTTCAAAGGCGTGCGCAGCTCGTGCGACATATTGGCCAGGAACTCGGATTTGTATTTGGACGACAGCGCCAGCTGCGTGGCTTTCTCCTCCAGTGCCAGCTTGGCCTGCTCCACCTCGCGGTTTTTGCGCTCCACCTCGATGTTCTGCTCGGACAGCAGGCGGGCTTTTTCGGCCAGCTCCTGGTTGGTCTGCTGCAGTTCCTGCGCCAGCGACTGCGACTGCGTCAGCAGCGACTCGGTGCGGCTGTTGGCCTCGATGGTGTTGAGCACCACGCCGATGGATTCCATCAGCTGGTCCAGGAAGGACAAGTGGGTTTCGGTGAAGCGGTCCAGCGAGGCGATTTCAATCACCGCCTTCACCTGCTGCTCGAACAGGATAGGCAGCACCACGATATTGGTCGGCGGCGCGGCTCCCAGGCCGGAGCTGACCACGATGTAGTCGCGCGGCACGTCGGTCAGCCAGATGCGGACTTTCTCCAGCGCGCACTGGCCCACCAGGCCTTCGCCCGGCAGGAAGGAGGTGGGCAGCTTGCGGCTGGAGCGGTAGCCGTAGCTGGCGATCATGCGCAGGCGGGCGTCCGTGTCGAGCGAGTCCATCATGTAGAATACGCCGTGGTGGGCGGACACCAGCGGCGCCAGCTCGGACAGGATCAGCTTGGTCACGGCCTGCAAGTCGCGCTGGCCTTGCAGCAAGCGGGTGAAGCGCGCCAGATTGGTCTTCAGCCAGTCCTGCTGCGCGTTCTTCTGCGTGGTTTCCTTCAGGTTGCGGATCATCTCATTGATGTTGTCCTTCAGGTAGGACACCTCGCCGCGCGCCTCCACCTGGATGGAACGGGACAAGTCGCCGCGCGTCACGGCGGTCGCCACCTCGGCAATCGCGCGCACCTGGTTGGTCAGGTTGGCGGCCAGCTGGTTCACGTTCTCGGTCAAGTCCTTCCACGTGCCGGCCACGCCGGACACATTGGCCTGGCCGCCCAGCTTGCCCTCGGTACCCACCTCGCGCGCCACGCGCGTCACTTCCGATGCGAAGGAGGACAATTGGTCCACCATCACGTTGATGGTGTCCTTCAGTTCCAGGATCTCGCCCTTCACGTCCACGGTGATCTTCTTGGACAAGTCGCCGCGCGCCACGGCGGTGGTCACCGCCGCGATGTTGCGCACCTGGCCCGTCAGGTTGGACGCCATGAAGTTCACGTTGTCGGTCAAGTCCTTCCACGTGCCGCCCACGCCGGGCACATAGGCCTGGCCGCCCAGCTTGCCCTCGGTGCCCACCTCGCGCGCCACCCGCGTCACCTCGGAGGCGAAGGAAGACAATTGGTCCACCATCACGTTGATGGTGTTTTTCAGTTCAAGAATTTCACCCTTCACGTCCACCGTGATCTTTTTGGACAGGTCGCCGTTGGCCACGGCGGTGGTCACCTCCGCGATATTGCGCACCTGGCCGGTCAGGTTGCCCGCCATGGAGTTCACGCCGTCGGTCAAGTCCTTCCACGTGCCGGCCACACCGGGCACGTTGGCCTGGCCGCCCAGCTTGCCCTCGGTACCCACCTCGCGCGCCACGCGCGTCACTTCCGACGCGAAGGAGTTCAATTGGTCCACCATCACGTTGATGGTGTTTTTCAGCTCGAGAATCTCGCCCTTCACGTCCACCGTGATCTTCTTGGACAAGTCGCCGTTGGCAACGGCGGTGGTCACGTCCGCGATGTTACGCACCTGGCCGGTCAGGTTGCCGGCCATGGAGTTCACCGAGTCGGTCAAGTCCTTCCACGTGCCGGCCACGCCCTTCACCTGCGCCTGGCCGCCCAGCTTGCCCTCGGTACCCACCTCCCGCGCCACCCGCGTCACCTCGGAGGCGAAGGAGGACAATTGGTCCACCATCACGTTGATGGTGTTTTTCAGTTCAAGAATCTCGCCTTTCACGTCCACCGTGATCTTCTTGGACAAGTCGCCGTTTGCCACGGCGGTGGTCACCGCCGCGATGTTGCGCACCTGGCCCGTGAGGTTGGACGCCATGAAGTTCACGTTGTCGGTCAAGTCCTTCCACGTGCCGCCCACGCCCGGCACATAGGCCTGGCCGCCCAGCTTGCCCTCGGTGCCCACCTCGCGCGCCACGCGCGTCACTTCGGACGCGAAGGAGCGCAGCTGGTCCACCATCACGTTGATGGTGTCCTTCAGCTGCAGGATCTCGCCGCGCACGTCCACCGTGATCTTTTTGGACAAGTCGCCGTTGGCCACGGCGGTGGTCACCTCGGCGATGTTGCGCACCTGCGACGTCAGGTTACCCGCCATGGAGTTTACCGAGTCGGTCAAGTCCTTCCAGGTGCCGGCCACGCCTTTCACTTGCGCCTGGCCGCCCAGCTTGCCCTCGGTGCCCACCTCGCGCGCCACGCGCGTCACTTCGGAGGAGAAGGAGGAGAGCTGCTCCACCATGGTGTTGGCGGTGGTGGCCGCGCGCAGGTACTGGCCCTTGAGCGGGTGGCCGTCCACTTCCAGCGCCATGGTTTGCGACAGGTCGCCTTTCGCCACGGCGCCGATCACCCGCGCCATTTCCGTGGTCGGGCGCACCAGATCGTCGATCAGGGTGTTGACCGAGCTGATGATGGTCTGCCAGCCGCCGGCCACGTTGGGCACGGAGGCGCGCTGCGTCAAGCGGCCTTCGCGGCCCACCACGCGGCTCACGTCGGTGACCACTTTGACCATTTTTTCCTTGGTCTCGATGATCTCGTTCAGGGTGTCGGCGATCTTGCCCGGCATGCCGGTCCAGTCGGACGGCATGCGCACCGAGAAATCGCCTTTCTTCAGCGCCATCAGGATCTGCAGCAGCAGCTTGCTGTCGAGATCCTCGGCAAATTCGGTCATGTTGTTCATCAGGATAAATCCTCGGCAAAAGGTGGCGGACGATGGACGTAAAAGATACTCCGCTGACTAGCGGAGTCAAGTAAATGTTGCCAAAAGCGAAAAGTATGCCAAATATTAATTTGGTAACAGTATCGCGGGAAACTAATTTCTAATTTAGAACTTTTTTAGTTTCCGGCGCGCACGATTGTGCGGACAGGGCGGCTCAGGCCAGTTGCTTCAGCAGGAAGGCGTAGGTCAGCGCCCACATCTGCGCCTGCTGCGCGTTGTTGGCGGCGCCGGCGTGGCCGCCTTCGGTGTTTTCCCAGTACAGCACGTCGTGGCCCTGGTCCTGCATCAGCGCCGCCATTTTGCGGGCGTGGCCGGGGTGGACGCGGTCGTCGCGGGTGGATGTGGTGAGCAGCACGCGCGGGTAGCGCCCGGCGGCGCGCACGTTCTGGTAGGGCGAGTAGCGCTCGATGTAGGCCCACTGCGCCGGGTCGTCCGGGTCGCCGTATTCGCCCATCCAGGAGGCGCCGGCCAGCAGTTGGTGGTAGCGCCGCATGTCCAGCAGCGGCACCTGGCAGACCACGGCGCCGAACAGCTCGGGCCGCTGCGCCATGACGGCGCCCACCAGCAGGCCGCCGTTGCTGCCGCCCATGATGCCGAGGCGGCGCGGGCTGCTCAGGCCGCGCGCGGCCAGGTCTTCGGCCACGGCGATAAAGTCGTCGAAGGCGCGCTGCCGGTGTTCCTTCAGCGCGGCCTGGTGCCAGCGCGGGCCGAATTCGCCGCCGCCCCGGATATTGGCCAGCACGTAGATGCCGCCTTGCTCCAGCCAGGCCGAGCCGGTGACGGCGCTGTAGAAGGGCTTGAGCGAGACTTCGAAGCCGCCGTAGCCGTACAGCAGCGCGGGCCGCTCGGCGCCCGGCGCCGCGTCCCGCCCGGACACGACAAAATAGGGTACGGCGGTGCCGTCGGCCGAGGTGGCGTGCAACTGCTGCACGCGGTAGGGGGCGGCGTCGAAGAAGGCGGGCAGGGATTTCAGCCGCACACGCTCGTCGCTGCCGGCGCGGGCCAGGTAGAGCGTGGTCGGGGTCAGGAAGTCGGTGACGGTGAGGAAGTAGTCGTCGCTGTCTATGCTGTCCAGGGCGCTGGCGTCCAGCGTGCCGAAGGCGGGCGCGTCCACGGTGCGGCGCTGCCAGGCGCCGTCCACGTGGCGCAGCTCGGTGATGCGGTTCTTTACATTGTCCAGTTCGTTGAGCAGCAGGGCAGAGCGGGTGGCGCTGACGCCGTCCAGCGAACTGGTGGGCGTGGGCGTGAACAGCACGGCGAAGGCGCGCTCGCCGAGCAGGTGGCTGCGGAAGTCGGCTGCCAGCAGCGCGCCTTGCGGATAGCGCACGCCGTCCACCATCCATTCCGAGCGCAGCTCGATGATGAGCTGGTCGCGCACGGTGTAGGCGGTGGCGTCGTCCGGCTTGTCCACCCTGGTCAGCGTGGCGCCGTCGCGCAGGTAGAGCTCGTTGGTGTAGAAGCTCATGGATCGCCAGATCAGCTGGAACTCGTGGCCGGGCGTGAAGTCCTTGGCCGCGCCCACGGCCAGGTCGTCCGGCTCGCCTTCGAACACGGTGGCGGCCTGCTCCAGCGGCGTGCCGCGCCGCCATTCCTTGACGATGCGCGGGTAGCCTGAGCTGGTCATGGAGCCGGGGCCGAAGTCGGTGGCGATGAACAGGGTGTCGCGGTCTATCCAGGCGGCGCGGGACTTGGCTTCGGGCAGGGTGAAGCCGCCGTCGACAAAGCTGCGCGTGCCCACGTCGAATTCGCGCAGCACGCAGGCATCGCCGCCGCCGCGCGACAGCGACAGCAGGCAGCGCGTGCTGCGGTGCAGGAAACTGGCGCCGGCCCAGACCCAGTTTTCGTCCTCGGCGGCGGCCAGCGCGTCAATGTCGAGCACGGTGTCCCAGGCCGGTTCGGGTAGCAGGAACTGTTCCGGCGTGGTGCGGCGCCAGATGCCGCGCACGTGGACCGCGTCGCGCCAGAAGTTGTAGTAATAGCCTTCGTGCAGGCTGACGTAGGGAATGCGGTCCTGGGAATTGAGGATGGTCTTGAGCCGCGCATGCAGCGCCGCGTAGTGCGGCGTGGCTTCCAGCTCCGCCTCGGACACGGCATTCTGGCGCCGCACCCATTCCAGCGGCGCCTCGCCGGCCACGTCTTCCAGCCAGAGGTGGGGATCAATATTCAGTTCTGCGGGCATGCGGGTCTCCAAGGCGGCAGTGGGTTGGTCCGCCTATTGTGGCATGCCTGGGGACGGCTGGCTTATGGCGGAGCGGGCTGCTGGCTGACCCAGACCGGGGCGGACCAGAGCAGGGTGCCGTCGTCCTGGGTGATGCGGGCGTAGTAGTAGTGCTCGCCCGGCTCCGGGGTGAGGGTGATGCCGCCGCCGGAGGCTGCGCCGGCGAGGGGCAGCTGGGTGGTGGAGCCGCGCTTGCCGGGCACGCCCGATATGATGGCCAGCGCGGCTACTTGTCTGCCGGTGGCGCTGGCGTGGCGCACGTCCAGCGTCAGCGGGCCGCTGTTGCTGAAGCGCTCGCCCATCAGGCGGCCGTTGGCGGTGAGGACGATCTGGGCCTGCTTGTCCATGGTGGCGAAGACGCGCCGGGCGCGGATGGCGTCCAGCAAGGCGGCGGACGACAGCGCGGTGTTTTCCGGCAGCAGCACCGCCGTGCGGTTGGTGTAGGACATGCCCCAGTTGGCGCAGTGGTTGTCCTGGTTGCTGGCGAAGGCCAGGTGGTAGCCCGCTTCCAGCAGCCGCTGGCAGGCTGGCTCGTAGTTGCTGCGGCGGTTCTCGGTTTCGTCCGTATTGACGGAAAAGGCGTTGCTGTTCATGACCTCGCACAGCGCCATGGCGGCGTCGCCGTCCTCGGTGTAGCCCAGGGGCTGGCCGACGGCGCGGAACTGGCTTTCTTTCGGATGGTTGAACTGGCCCAGCCAGCCGCGCTCGCGCATCAGGGTGTAGAGCGCGCCGTAGTTGCCCTTGGCGGTGGCGATGTCGGCCAGCAGCTCGCCGCCGGCGTTGCGCTCCCAGCCCAGCAGCTCGGGGCTGTTCAGGATGTTCAGGTGGCCGCCGCCGCTGATCACACCCCATTCCATGCCGTAGATGGCCAGAAACTCCGGGTGCGCGGCCGTGTAGGCGGCGGCCGCCACAAGTCCGCCGTGGTACAGGCCCCTGGCCTGATCCGGGTCGGCGGATGGATTGCTGCCGTCGGAGCCGTCGTACATGTGGTTGTGCTCGGACGCCATCAGGAAGTCCAGGCCGTGGCGGCGGGCGTAGTCGAAAGCGTCTTCCGGGCCGAAGGGCGCGCTTTGCGGCTCCTGCGCGCCGGTGCAGTGGTCGAGTGCGCCTCCGCCGTCGCTGTGGCTGGTCTGGCTGTGCAGGTTGCCGTAGTAGACGGTGTAGGGAAGGGCGCCCGCTGCCGGCGCGGCGGCCGGGCTGCGGGCGGTGCGCGCCGTGGGCAGCGGACTGAACTGCGCCAGCGCCAGCGGGGTTGGCGCGCCCATGGCGACATCCCACTGCTGCCGGATGACTTCGCGCGCCCTGCCGGCGCCGGCTTCGGCGCGCATGCGCAATTGATAGACGCCGTCGGGCAGGGAATTTGCCGCCCTGCCAGCGGCCGCAGCCGCACCGGAAGGCGGGCCGCAGCAGACCACGGTGGCGTCGGCCACGCCGGCCCGCGTGGCTGCCGCACCACGCCAGCGCCGCACGGTTGCACCGCCGGGACTGCGCAGCTCCAGCTGCCAGGCAACCCGCCGCGCGCCAGCGCCAGGCAGTGAAAAGTGCATGCCGATGAGGCCTTGCCCGCGCGCGCCGTCCGCCGCTGCGGCGCTGGCCAGCCGGGCCGGCGCGGCCAGCTCCGCCTCGAATTCCCGGTGCTCCCGCTCTGCGGCCATGCAAGCGCCGCCCCAGACTAGGCTGGCAGCGGCTACCATGATGAACGTCCCTGTGGCTGGCCGTGAACAAATGAACATGATTTCCCTCCTGCTCAACATGGTTAGAGCGGGAGCTTGTGAAATCGTTCACCTTTCTTCATCGCTTGCGTTTCGCTAGGCTCAGGTATGGCCAGTTAACGCTGGTTGAAAAATGCTGTTTGATAGTATGCTGCTTTAATGCAAAACAACTGGAACGAAGTGGCCGTGAATGCGTAAACTGGGTGCCCTGCTCAAAAGCCTGATTAATATAAGGACTGTGCTCTGGGGCATAGGCCTGTCGCTGGCATTGTCGGTGGGCATGGTGCTGTACGCGAACGCGGCGCGCGCGGTGGAGGAAGACGACCGCCAGCGCTTCGACAACCTGGCGCGCAGCACCCAGTACAGCATTTCCGCGCGCGTGAAATCCTACTCGGACGTGGTGCGCAGCCTGGTGGCCCTGTTCCAGACCAGCGACTCGCTCAGCCGCCAGCAGTTCCACGAGTACGTGTCCACGCTGAACCTGCCGCAGCATTTTCCTGCCATCGAAGCGCTCAACTACGCCGTGCCGGTGCGCGACGCCGACCGCGACGCCTTTGTGGCCGCGGTGCGCAACGACCGCAGCCTGCATGCGGGCGGCTATCCCAAGTTCGACATCAAGCCGCCCGGCCGGCGCGACCAGTACACCGTGTTGCTCTACCTGGAGCCGATGGAGATGGTGATGGAGCGCTTCGGCGTGGACATCGGCGTCAACCCGGCCATTGCGCGCGCCATGGAGCTGTCGCGCGACACCGGCCAGATCAGCGCCTCCGGCCAGCCGGTGGTGGTGAAAAAACCGGTGCCGCACATTGGCCTGGGCATGCGCCTGCCGGTGTACAAGCGCGGCATGCCGATACACGACGTGGCCAGCCGCCGCGCCGCCTATATCGGTTCGGTCGGCATCGGCTTTTCGGTAGCCAAGCTGGTGCAGGGCGCGATCGACGAAATGGCGATCCGCGAGGTGCACATGCTGCTGTACGCGGACAGCTCCACCGATGTGGAAAAGCGCCGCCTGACCATAGAAAAGACCGACCGCCTGCTGTACAACGACAACGGCTCCATCGAGGCGGTGCCGGTGGCCCCGGCCAATCCCGACGAATACATGGAAACGGTGCTGCCGATCGACTTCAACGGCACGCTGTGGAAGGCGCTGTTCCGCGTCAAGCGCGCGGACATGCACACCGGGCTGGACGCCTATTTCCCGTGGATCGCGCTGGCCACCGGTTTTATCGTCACCATGCTGATCTACGGCTACCTGCTGACCCTGTATTTCTCGCGCCGCAGCGCGATCGAGCAGCGCCTGCTGCTGGACAGCGTGCTCAACAACGTGGACGCCCGCGTCTTCATGAAGGACCAGCAGCGCCGCTATATCTACGTCAACGCCAAGACCGCCGAGGCGATGGGCATGCCGGTGGAGGAGATCATCGGCAAGAGCGACCGCGAACTGATGCCGCCGGCAGAGGCGGACGCGGCCTGGAAGGAGGAGCGCCAGGTCTTCCTGGACGGCATCAAGCGCGCCGGCGAGGAGCGCTATGTGGGGCGCGACGGCGCCGTGCAGCACCTGTGGACCGTGAAGGCGCCGGTGCATATCGATGGCGACGTTGCGGCCGTGATCGGCCTGGCCACCGATATCACCGAGCTGCACAACCTGAAGGAACAGGCGCAGGCCGCCAACCAGGCCAAGAGCGACTTCCTGTCGAATATGAGCCACGAGATCCGCACGCCGATGAACAGCATTATCGGCATGGCGCACCTGGCGCTGAAATCGGTCACCCACCCCAAGCAGCGCGACTACCTGCAGAAGATCTACCATTCCGGCCAGCACCTGCTGGGCATCATCAACGACATCCTGGACTTCTCCAAGATCGAGGCGGGCAAGCTGGAGCTGGAAGTGCTGGACTTCGCGCTGGAGACCTTGCTGGCCAATGTGTCCAGCCAGTTGGGCGAGAGCGCCGCGCGCAAGGAGCTGGAGCTGGTGTTCGAGATCTGGCCGGGCCTGGAGCACCAGCTGCGCGGCGACCCGCTGCGGCTGGAACAGGTGCTGCTCAATTTCACCAGCAACGCCATCAAGTTCTCGGAGAACGGCAAGATCTACATCCGCGCGCGGCCGGTGGAGGACCGCGACACCCACACCGTGGTGCGTTTCGAGGTGCAGGACCAGGGCATAGGCATGAGCCGGGAGCAGATCGACAAGCTGTTCCAGTCCTTCCACCAGGCCGACACGTCCACCACGCGCAAATACGGCGGCACCGGGCTGGGGCTGGTGATCAGCAAGCAGCTGGCCGAACTGATGGGCGGCACCGTGGGCGTGGACAGCCTGCGCGGGCACGGCAGCACGTTCTGGTTCACCGCGCGGCTGGCCAAGGGCACCAATTTCCTGGAGCAGCGCCACAGCGAAACGCTGCAGGCGGACGTGATGGCCACCATCCAGGGCGCCAACATCCTGCTGGTGGAGGACAATATTTTCAGCCAGCAGGTGGGGCAGGAGCTGCTCGAGGACGCGGGCGCCACCGTGTGCATCGCCAACAACGGCAAGGAAGCCATCGACCTGCTGCTCAAGGAGCATTTCGACTGCGTGCTGATGGACGTGCAGATGCCGGTGATGGACGGCTACGAGGCCACGCGATTGATCCGCTCGCACCCCAAGCTGGCCGGCACGCTGGTGATCGCCATGACGGCCAACGCCGGACGCGACGACCAGGCCCGCTGCATCGCCGCCGGCATGGACGAGTTCATCACCAAGCCGATCGCGCCTAACCTGCTGTTCATGGTGCTGTCGCGCTGGATGGTGCAGCGCGCCGGCGAGGGCACGCGGCCGCCGCGCAAGGACAGCCGGCCGGCCGTGTCCGCCGCCGCCGGGATCGAGACGCCGCTGCCGGAGAGCCCGGCGGACGCGGTTGCCGACGAGCCCGTCAGCGTTGCGGTCCCCGCGCCGCAGGCCGGCGGCGAGCTGTTCGACATCGGCGCGCTGGCGCAAACCTTCGGCAACAAGCACGACAAGATGCGCAAGTACGCGCTGATGTTCCTGGACGCCGCGCGCGACGGCATGGTGGAAGTGAACCAGGCCATGGCCGACGAGGACATGGCGCGCCTGGCCGAGCTGGGCCACCGCATCAAGTCCTCCGCCCGCGCCGTCGGCGCCATGAGCTTCGCCGAGCTGTGCCTGGCCCTGGAACACCTGTCGCCGGACGCCGCGCCGGCCCAGGCCCGGCACATCGTGGACCAGATGCAGCCGCTGCTGGACGTGCTGCAGGGCCATATCGCCCAGGAGCTGACCGCCCACGCGGCGGGCTAGGAGAAAAGTGGACGGAGGGGGAAATATTTTTCGAAGCGTGTCGATTTTGTGCGCAGCCGTCCGTCGTAGGGATGAAGCACCGTTTGCCCATACCACTTTGACCAAGGAAACGCCATGAAGAATCAGATCATCCTCAACTTGCCGGTGAAGGACCTGGATAAGTCCAAAGCCTTCTTTTCCTCGCTCGGCTTTACTTTCAGCGACCGGTTTAGCGGCGAGAACGCGGCATTCATGAACATCGCCGGCGACACCATCCAGGCCATGCTGACGGCCGAGCCTTTCTTCCAGTCCCTGATCAACAAGCCAGTCGTGCAGGCGAAGGACGCCAATGAAGTCGTCATCTGCCTGAGCTGCGAAAGCCGGGAGGAAGTTGACAGCCTCATCGCCAAGGCCGTCGCCGCCGGCGGCCGCACGCCGCACCCGCCGGAGGACCACGGCTTCATGTACGACCAGGGCTTCGAGGACATAGACGGCCACCTGTGGAACCTGGTCTGGATGGCGCCGGAGGCCTGACCCCGAACGGAGGACATGATGGGACTCTTGACCTTCAGTATCAATGTCACCCTGGACGGCTGCATCGACCACCAGGAGGGCATCGCCGACGACGAGACGCACGCCTTCTTCACCCGCCTCATGGACGAGCACGGGGCGATGCTGTGGGGCCGTACGACCTACGAGATGATGGAGAGCTACTGGCCAACTGTCGCCCGCGGCGCTGCGGAGGCGCCGCCGGCGATGCGCGAGTGGGCGGTCAAGCTGGAGGCCAAGCCGAAGTACGTGGTGTCCTCGGCGCGAACCGGCTTCACGTGGACCAACACCCACCACATCGCCGGCGACCTGCGCGCGAGCATACATAAGCTCAAGGACGCCACCCGGGACGGCGTACTCCTCGGCAGCGGCAAGCTCGCGGCCGAGCTCGACCGGCTGGACCTGATCGACGAGTACAAATTCCTCGTGCACCCCAGGATCGCCGGCCATGGCCCGACCCTGTACTGGAGCGGACTGCCCGGCACACGGCGGCTCGAGTTGATCTCGGCGCAGCCGCTCAGCAACGGCGCGGTCGCCATGCATTACCGGCGCGCGCGCTGACAGGGGTTTGCTATGATTGCAAGCCTATCCACCCACCGGAGGCCGCACCATGCTTGAAACGTTCAAGATCGTTGATTTGCCGGCGCAGGCTGTTGCCTGCATCCATATCACCGTGCCCGCCACCCAGATCCAGACGGTGATGGGGCCGGGCATACAGGAGCTGTTTGCGGCGCTGCAGGAGCAGGGCGTGGCGCCCACCGGTCCCTGGTTCACGCACCATTCCCGGCGCCCGACCGATACCTTTGATTTCGATATCTGCCTGCCGGTGGCTGCCGCCGTGAAGGAACAGGGGCGCGTCAAATCCGGCACCATCCCGGCCATGCGCGCCGCGCAGACTGTTTATCAGGGTGCTTATGAAGGCCTGGGCGAGGCCTGGGGCACTTTTATCCAACAAATTGCCGACGCCGGCCACCGCACCAAGGTGGATCTGGTGGAGACCTATGTGCTTGGCCCGGAAACCGGCGCGCCGCCGCAGGAGTGGCGCACGCAGCTGACGCAGCCGCTGGAGTAGTCGGCTACTGTCGATAGGCAACAGTGCAAGAGGTCTGCGGCAGTTGACCTAGAATGGTTCGCTTCACCAGCCCGGAGGAAGCGCACCATGGAAGACTTGCCTGGCACTAAAATTTCCCGCCGTGACTTGTTGATTGCAGGGGCGCTGTCCGCCACGGCGGCGGCCATGCCGCCGGTGGCGATGGCGCAAGCACATGCGCAGGACGGCGCGCCGTCTCCCAGCCTGCCGCCGGTGCGCTGCGCGTTCACCGTGAACGGCGTCCGCCAGGAACTCAGCCTGGATGCGCGCACCTCGCTGCTGGACGCCTTGCGTGAGCACCTGCGCCTGACCGGCACCAAGAAAGGCTGCGACCACGGCCAATGCGGCGCCTGCACGGTGCTGCTGGACGGCCGCCGCATCAATTCCTGCCTGACCCTGGCGGTCATGCACGAGGGCGCGCAGATCACCACCATCGAAGGCCTGGGCACGCCGGACAAGCTGCACCCCATGCAGGCCGCTTTCATCAAGAACGACGGCTACCAGTGCGGCTATTGTACCCCCGGCCAGATCTGTTCGGCCCTGGCGGTGCTGGACGAGATCCGCCAGGGCAAGCCCAGCCACGTTACCCAGGACCTGGCCGCCAGGCCGCTGCTGAGCGTAGAGGAGATCCGCGAGCGCATGAGCGGCAATATCTGCCGCTGCGGCGCTTATTCCAACATTGTGGACGCGATCACCGAAGTGGGCGGCGCGGCGGGGAGGGCGGCATGAGGGCATTTACCTATCAGCGCGCACAGTCCCCGGCCGAGGCGGCGGCAGCGGCCTTCCGCACGCCGGGCAGCCGCTTTATTGCCGGCGGCACCAATCTGCTGGACCTGATGAAGCTGGAAATCGAGACGCCGCAGCATCTGATCGACGTGAACGGCCTGGCGCTGGACAAGATCGAGCCCACGCCGCAAGGCGGCCTGCGCATCGGCGCGCTGGTGCGCAACACCGACCTGGCCTCGGACCAGCGCGTGCGGCAGGATTATGCCGTGCTGTCGCGCGCGCTGCTGGCCGGCGCCTCCATGCAGTTGCGCAACCGCGCCACGACGGCGGGCAATCTGCTTCAGCGCACGCGCTGCCCGTATTTTTACGACACCAACCAGCCTTGCAACAAGCGCCAGCCCGGCAGCGGCTGCGCGGCCATCGGCGGCTACAGCCGCCAGCACGCGGTGGTGGGCGGCAGCGACGCCTGCATCGCTACCCATCCCAGCGACATGGCCGTGGCCATGCGCCTGCTGGACGCGGAGGTGGAAACGGTAAAGCCGGACGGCGCCGCGCGCACCATCCCCATTGTGTCGCTGCACCGGCTGCCGGGCAATACGCCGCACCTGGAAACGGCGCTGGAGCCCGGCGAGCTGATTACCGCCGTCACCCTGCCCAAGCCGGTGGGCGGCAAGCATGTCTACCGCAAGGTGCGAGACCGGTCTTCCTATGCCTTCGCACTGGTGTCCGTGGCCGCCATCGTCCAGCCTGACGGCAGCGGGCGGGTGGCGCTGGGCGGGGTGGCGCACAAGCCGTGGCGCATCGAGGCCGCCGAGCAGCAACTGGCGCGCGGCGCGGAGCCGGTGGCCACGCAACTGCTGGCGGGCGCCCGCACCACGCCGGACAACGCGTTCAAGATCCTGCTGGTGCAGCGCACCCTGGCGTCCGTGCTGGACGAAGCGAAGAAAGGCTGATGCGATGAAATTCACCACTCCCGCCACCACCAATCCCATCGACCAGCTCAAGGTGGTCGGCCGCGCCACCGACCGTATCGACGGCCCGCTCAAGACCTGCGGCGCCGCGCCCTACGCCTACGAACAGCACGGCGCCGCGCCGGACGCCGTCTACGGCCATGTGCTGGGCGCGGGCATCGCCAAAGGCCGCATCGCGGCCATGGACGTGAGCGCGGCGCGGCGCGCGCCCGGCGTGCTGGCCGTGGTCACCGCCGCCAGCGCGGGCAAGCTGTGCAAGGGCAAGTTCAATACCGCCAGGCTGCTGGGCGGCCCGGAAATCGACCACTACCACCAGGCCATCGCGCTGGTGGTGGCCGAGACCTTCGAGCAGGCCCGCGCCGGCGCGCAGCTGATCAAGGTGAAATACGTCCGGCAGAAGGGCGCCTATGACCTGGCGCTCGCCAAGGACAAGGCCAAGGCGCCCAAGCCCGAGCAGGGCGATGCGCCGCCGGACTCGAAGGCCGGCAATTTCGAGGCAGGCTACGCGGCCGCCCCGGTCAAGCTGGACGCGCAGTACACCACGCCTGACCAGTCCCATGCCATGATGGAGCCGCACGCCTCGATGGCGGCGTGGAAAGGGGACCGGCTTACCGTGTGGACCGCGAACCAGATGGTGGACTGGGGGCGCGGCGACATTGCCAAAACGCTGGGCATCCCCAAGGACAAGGTGCGCGTGGTGTCGCCCTATATCGGCGGCGGCTTCGGCGGCAAGCTGTTCGTGCGTTCGGAGGCGCTGCTGGCCGCGCTGGGCGCGCGGGCGGTGCGGCGGCCGGTCAAGGTGGCGCTGGCGCGTCCGCTCATGATGAACAACACCACCCACCGTCCCGCCACCATACAGCGCATCCGCATCGGCGCCACGCGCGACGGCAAGATCAGCGCCATCGGGCACGAGTCCTGGTCGGGCGATCTGCCGGGCGGCAAGCCGGAGACGGCGGTGCAGCAAACGCGCTTGCTGTACGCGGGCGCGGACCGCATGACGAAGACCCGGTTGGCCGTGCTGGACCTGCCCGAGGGGAACGCCATGCGCGCGCCCGGCGAGGCGCCCGGCCTGATGGCGCTGGAGATTGCCATGGACGAGATGGCGGAGAAGCTGCAAATGGATCCGGTGCGCTTCCGCATCCTGAACGACACCAAGGTGGACCCGGAAAAGCCGGGCCGGCCGTTCTCGCAGCGGCGGCTGATCGACTGCCTGCGCGGCGGCGCCGAGCGCTTCGGCTGGAGCGCGCGCAATCCTCAGCCGGCCAGCGTGCGCGACGGGCGCTGGCTGGTGGGCATGGGCGTGGCGGCGGCGTTCCGCAACAACCTGGTGATGAAGTCCGCCGCGCGCGTGCGGCTGGAGCGCGACGGCAGCGTGACGGTGGAAACCGACATGACCGACATCGGCACCGGCAGCTACACCATCATCGCGCAGACCGCCGCTGAAATGCTGGGCGTGCCGCTGGCCAGCGTGGCGGTGCGGCTGGGCGACTCGGACTTCCCCGTGTCGGCCGGCTCCGGCGGGCAATGGGGCGGCAACAGCTCCACCTCGGGCGTGTACGCCGCCTGCGTCAAGCTGCGCGAGGAAGTGGCGCGCAGGCTGGGCTATCCGCCCGACCAGGCGGTGTTCGCGGACGGGCAGGTGAGCGCGGGCGGCAGCGCCACGCCGCTGGCCAAGGCAGCCGAAGCGGGCGAGATCACGGCCGAAGACGCCATCGAGTTCGGCAGGCTGGACAAGGAGTTCCAGCAGTCGACCTTTGGCGCGCATTTTGTGGAGGTGGGGGTGGACGCGGCCACCGGCGAAACGCGCGTGCGGCGCATGCTGGCCGTATGCGCGGCGGGGCGCATCCTCAACCCCAAGTCGGCGCGCAGCCAGGTGATAGGCGCCATGACCATGGGCGTGGGCGCGGCGCTGATGGAGCACCTGGTGGTGGACAAGCGCGGCGGCTTCTTCGTCAACCACGACCTGGCCGGCTACGAGGTGCCGGTGCATGCCGACATTCCGCACCAGGAGGTGATTTTCCTCGACGAGACCGACCCCGTTTCCTCGCCGATGAAGGCCAAGGGCGTGGGCGAGCTGGGGATTTGCGGCGTGGCGGCGGCGGTGGCCAACGCCATCTACAACGCCACCGGGGTGCGGGTGCGGGACTATCCCGTCACCCTGGACAAGCTGCTGGCCGGGATGCCGCGCTACGCCTGATGTGACACCTGGCGCGGCCCCGGCTGCGGCTTGGCTATGCGGCCAGGGGCGGGGCCGGATCGAGGTCGCGCATCACCGGGGTGGTGAATTCGAAGCGCTTGATCTCGCCCACCATCAGCACGTAGCACAGGATGGCGACCGCCGCGTTGGCGCCCACGAACACCAGGGCGCCGGCGAAGGAGCCGGTGGCCTGCAGGATGTAGCCGATCACGATGGGCGTGGTGATGCCGGCCGTGTTGCCGAAGGTGTTGAACAGCGCGCCGCTCATGCCGCCCGCTTCCTTGGGCGAGGTGTCGGCCACCACGGCCCAGCCCAGCGCGCCTATGCCCTTGCCGAAGAAGGCCAGCGACATCACCATCACCACCACCCAGTCGGCCTCCACGTAGTTGCAGACGATCATGGACATGGCCAGCAGCATGCCGCCCACGATGGGCGTCTTGCGCGCCACCGACAGCGAGCGGCCGGACTTGATCATGCGGTCCGAGATCACGCCGCCCAGCACGCCGCCGAGGAAGCCCGCCACGGCCGGCAGCGCGGCCACGAAGCCGGCTTTCAGGATGGTCATGTGACGCTCGGTGACGAGGTAGACCGGGAACCAGGTCAGGAAGAAATAGGTCAGCGTGTTGATGCAGTACTGGCCGATGTAGACGCCCAGCAGCATGCGGTTGGCCAGCAGCTGGCGGATGCAGGACCAGGTGTCCAGTTTCTGCGTGGCGGCGGCCTTGTCCTTGCTTTCCAGGTCCACCAGCGCGCCGCCGGCCTTGATGTATGCCAGCTCGGCGGCGTTGATGCGCGGATGGTCCTTGGGGCCGTAGACCGTCTTCAGCCACAGCAGCGACACCAGGATGCCCAGCCCGCCCATGACGTAGAACACGCTTTGCCAGCCCAGCGAGTGCACCAGCCAGCCCATCAGCGGCGCAAACAGCACGGTGGCGAAATACTGCGCCGAGTTGAAGATGGCGGCGGCCGTGCCGCGCTCGCTGGTCGGGAACCAGGCCGAGGCCAGCCGGCTGTTGCCGGGGAAGGAGGGCGCCTCGGCCACGCCGATGAGCAGGCGCAGCGAGAACAGCACGGCGACGGCGGCCGCGCCGGTGAAGAAGCCCACGCCGCCCATCATCATGGTGAAGGCCGACCACAGGAAAATGCTGAAGAAATAGGTGACTTTGGAGCCGAAGCGGTCCAGCAGCCAGCCGCCGGGCAGCTGCGCCAGCACATAGGACCAGGCGAAGGCCGAGAAGACGAAGCCCATCTGCACCGGCGTCAGCCCCAGCAGCTTTTTCAGCTCGGGTCCGGCGATCGCGATGGTGGCGCGGTCGGCGTAGTTGATGGTGGTAACGAGGAAGAGGATGGCCAGTATCATCCAGCGGACTTTGGTGGCCCTGGCGGGCGCGGCGTGTTGCGGTGTCATTCGAGTCTCCAAGCGAAAGCGTGGAGCCATGATATCTCAGACGTCGGACATCGTACAACTAATTTGCGAAACCGTGCGGCGGCGCTGGCGCATTATTGCTTGCTGGAGCGATAATGGCATCCCGAGTGCGCCTCCCTGCTGACTATATGGATTCAAGCATCACCCCCGGCCTGTTGATTCTGCACGGCAACCAGATGGAACTGCTGCGCGCGGCGGTGTTCCAGTGGCTGCGCCAGCACCCGCTGGCGCCCCTGGAATCGGACATTTTCCTGGTCCAGTCGAACGGCGTGGCCGAGTGGCTCAAGATTGCGCTGGCCGAGGAAATGGGCGTGTGCGCCGCCAACCGCGTGGCGCTGCCGGCGCGATTCCTGTGGGAAACTTATCGCGGCATGCTGGGGCGCGAGCGCGTGCCGCGCATCTCCGCCTTCGATAAAGGCCCGCTCACGTGGCGGCTGATGCGCTTGCTGCCCACGCTCTTGTCTGACGAGTTGTTCGCGCCGCTGCGCCATTTCCTGGGCGACGGCGACCCCGAGCGCCGCCTGCAGCTGGCCGAGCGCCTGGCCGACTTGTTCGACCAGTACCAGGTCTACCGCGCCGACTGGCTCACCGACTGGGCCGCCGGGCGCGACGCGCTGCGCAACGCGCGCGGCGAGAGCGTGGCGCTGGCGCCGGACCAGCGGTGGCAGGGCGCGCTGTGGCGCGCGGTGATCGCCAGCGTGCCGGAACAGGAGCGCGCCCTGGGCCGCGCCGACGTGCACACCGAATTCGTGGCGGCCGCTGCCAGCGGCGCCGCGCCGCAGGGCAAGCTGCCGCGCCGCATCGTGCTGTTCGGCGTGTCCGCGCTGCCTTACCAGACCTTGCAGGCGCTGGCCTCGCTGGCGCGCTACACGCAGGTGGTGCTGGCCGTGCCCAATCCCTGCCAGTTCTACTGGGGCGACATTATCGAAGGACGCGACCTGCTGCGCAGCGCGCACCGCCGCCAGCAGCTGCGCAACGGCGTGGACCTGGGCTTGATACCGCTGGAGGAACTGCACGCGCACAGCCATCCGCTGCTGGCGAGCTGGGGCCGCCAGGGGCGCGACTTCGTGCGCATGCTGGACGAATTCGACGTGGCCGCGAACGAGGCCGCGCAGCTGGCGCAGGAGCAGGGCAAGGATGAAGATAGGGGCGCCGTGGCGCCGCTGCGCGTGGACCTGTTCAGCGACGGCGAAGGCGAGACCATGCTGGCGCAGATGCAGGCCGCCGTGCGCGACCTGCTGCCGCTGTCCGACCACCATTATCCGCCGCCGCCGGACAGCGACCGCTCCATCGAGCTGCACGTGGCGCACAGCGTGCAGCGCGAGGTGGAGGTGCTGCACGACCAGCTGCTGGCCATGTTCGCCGCCGCCCAGCACACGGACCGCCCGCTGCGCCCGCGCGACGTGGTGGTGATGGTGCCGGACATCGACGTCTTCAGCGCCGCCATCCACGCCGTCTTCGCGCAGCACCGGCGCAGCGACCCGCGCTACATCCCGTTTGAAATCGGCGACGTGAACGACCGCAGCGTCAACCCGCTGCTGGTGGCGCTGGAGTGGCTGCTGCGCCTGCCGCAGCAGCGCTGCCGCCAGAGCGAGGTGCGCGACCTGCTGGACGTGCCCGCGCTGGCGGCGCGCTTCGGCCTGTCGGAGGACGACCTGCCCACGCTGGGCCTGTGGATAGAAGGCGCGGGCGTGCGCTGGGGGCTGGACCAGCAGCACCGCTCCGGCCTCGGCCTGGCCCCGGCCGGCGAGCAGAACGCCTGGATCTTCGGCGTGCGGCGCATGCTGCTGGGCTATGCCAGCGGCCGCGACACCGCTTTCGGCGGCATAGAATCCTACGGCGAAGTGGGCGGGCTGGATGCGGCGCTGGCCGGATCGCTGGCGCAGCTGGTGGAGGCGCTGCTGCACTGGCGCGCCCTGCTGGCGCAGCCGCGCTCCCCGGCCGAGTGGGGCGTGCAGGCGCGCGCGCTGCTGGCTGCCTTCTTCGACGCGCGCGAGGAGGGCGACCGCCTCACGCTGGCGCTGCTGGACGACACGCTGAACCACTGGCTGGAAACCTGCGAAGGCGCGGGCTTCGACGAGGCCGTGCCGCTGGCGGTGCTGCGCGAGTCCTGGCTGGGCGCGCTGGACGAGCCCACGCTGGACCACCAGTTCGTGTCGGGCGGCGTGACCTTTTGCACGCTGATGCCGATGCGCGCGGTGCCGTTCCGCGTGGTTTGCCTGCTGGGCATGAATGACGGCGACTTCCCGCGCCGCGCCCGCAAGGCCGACTTCGACCTGCTGGCGCTGCCCGGCATGGCCCGCCCCGGCGACCGCTCGCGCCGCGACGACGACCGCTACCTGATGCTGGAAGCCGTGCTGGCGGCGCGCGACAAGCTGTATATCAGCTGGGTGGGCCGCCACGTGCGCGACAACAGCGAACAGCCGCCGTCCGTGCTGGTGGCGCAGCTGTGCGACTATCTGAAGGCGGGCTGGCAGGTGGATCTGGCCAGGCGCACGACCGAACACGCGCTGCAGCCCTTCAGCCGCCGCTACTTCGAAGCGGGCGGCCTGCTGACCTATGCGGGCGAATGGCGCAAGGCGCACGCGGCCGACAATGCCGCCGATGCCGCCGATGCCGGCCAAGCTGCGGCCCCGCCATCCGCCGTCCTCCCGCCCTACGAGCTGGACCCGAACTTCCGCCTGCGCCTGAACCAGCTGGCCAGCTTCATGCGCCAGCCGGTGCGCTACTTCTTCCGCCAGCGCCTGGGCGTGATGTTCGCGGAAGCGGCCGTGGTGGGCGAGGACGAGGAGCCGTTCGCGCTGAACGCCCTGCAGCGCTACCAGCTGGAAGACATGATGCTGGACGACAGCGGCGAACCCGAACCGATGGCCGACGTGCGCGCCAACCTCACCGAGCGCGCCGAGCAGCTTGGCCGCGAAGGCCGCCTGCCGATAGGCCTGATCGGCAAGCAGGAGCAGCTGAAACTTGTGGAGGCGCTGGTGCCGGTGCGCACCGCCTGGCTGCAGCTGTGCGCGCGCTACCCGCTGCCCGCGCCCAAGCTGCCGGTCAGCCTGGCGTTCGGCGGCGTGCCTTTGGAAGACTGGGTGGACCAGCTGCGCAGCAACGGCGCCGAAAAGGTCTGGCTGGCGCAGATGTCGTCCAAGGCGGCCAGTAAATCCCGCGAAGAATACAAGGGCCGGGGCGACAAGCTGATCGCCATGTGGCTGCGCCAGCTCGCTGCGGCGGCGCAGGGCGAGTCCGTCACCGGCTACCTGGTGGCGCGCGACGTGATCGTGAAAATGGCGCCGCTGGAACTGCAGCCCGCGCGCGACGCGCTGGAGCGGCTGGTGGCGATCTGGCGCGACGGCATGAACCGTCCGCTGCCCACCGCCTGCAAGACCGGCCTTGCGCTGGTGCAGGGCGGCGATCCGCGCGCCACCTACGACGGCGGCTTTGAAGTCAGCGGCGAGAACGAGGACTTGTGCCTGGCCCGCCTGTGGCCGGACTTCGCCGCCCTGGCCGCCGAGCCGGAATGGACCGACGTGGCGCAGGAACTGTATGGCCCGCTGGCGGACTGGATCGCCGGCCAGATAACGATTACGCCCATCGCAGGCGAGGACGAACAATGAGCTTGCTCGCACCACTGACCTTTCCGCTGCACGGCTCGCGCCTGATCGAGGCCAGCGCCGGCACCGGCAAAACCTGGACCATCGCCGCGCTGTATGTGCGCCTGGTGCTGGGCCACGGCGGCGAGCAGGCCTACGGCCGCCCGCTGCTGCCGGCCGACATCCTGGTGATGACCTTCACCCGCGCCGCCACGCGCGAGCTGTCCAACCGCGTGCGCGAACGCCTGATCGAGGCGGCCGCGTATTTCCGGGGCCAGTCCGGCAAGCAGGACGGCTACCTGGACGCGCTGCTGGAGTCCTACCCTTCGCACGCGGAACAGCAGCAGGCCGCGCACCGGCTCATGCTGGCGGCGGAAACGATGGACGAAGCGGCCATCTTCACGATTGACGCCTGGTGCCAGCGCATGCTGCGCGAGCACGCTTTCGACAGCGGCAGCCTGTTCGACGAGGAATTGGTGGGCGACGAGGGCGCGCTGTTCGAGGACGCGGCGCACGACTATTGGCGCCAGCATGTGTATCCGCTGAAGGAGGCCGCGCTGGGCCAGTTGCTGCGCTGCTGGACGGACGTGGAAGCGCTCAAGCGCAGCGTGCGCGAGCTGTCGCGCCGCAGCGAATTCATCGCCGAGGCGGGCGAGGGCGGCGCGCCGGCGGACGAGGCGCTGGACGCGCTGATCGCCCGCGTGCTGCGCACCCAGCGTTCGCAGCTGCTGGAGCTGAAGGACGGCTGGAGCGAGCGCGCCAACCGCATGGAGCAGTGGATAGCGCAGCAGCGCGGCGCCGCGCCCAAGTGCTTCAACGGCGTGAAGATGAAGCCGGAATCGCTGGTCAAATGGTTCGACGGCCTGCGCGCCTGGGCGCAGGACGACTACATGGTCTTCCCCGATATTTCGGACACGGCCTGGCGCCGCCTCACGCCGGACGGCATCGCAGACGCCTGCGCCAAAGGCTACAGCCCGTCCATCCCGGACGACTTCGAGGCCACCGCGCTGCTGGCCGAAGGCCTGAAAGCCATCGAGCCGCTGGAGCATCCGCTGTACCGCCACGCGGCGGCGGCCATTGCGCGCCGCATGGCGGAGCTGAAGCGGCGCACGCGCCAGTTCGGCTTTGCCGACATGCTGGAGCGCCTGCGCGCGGCGCTGCTGGGCGAGAACGGCGCCGCGCTGCGCAAGCGCATCACCGAGCAGTATCCGGTGGCCATGGTGGACGAGTTCCAGGATACCGCGCCCATCCAGTACCAGATTTTCGACCAGCTGTACCGCGTGGCCGACAACGCGCCGGAGACGGGGCTGTTCATGATCGGCGATCCCAAGCAGTCCATCTACGGCTTCCGCGGCGCGGACATCCACAGCTACCTGTCGGCGCGGCGCGCCACGGAGGGGCGGCACTACCAGCTGGGCACCAACTTCCGTTCCACGGAGGCGCTGGTGGCGGCGGTCAACCAGGTTTTCCTGTACGCGGAAGGCGCGGCGCCGGGCGAAGGCCAGCCGCGCGGCGCGTTCCGCTTCCGCAAGCCGGACGGCGCCAATCCGCTGCCTTTCGACGCGGTGGGCGCGAACGGCCGCAAGGAGCGCCTGGTGGGCGCGCATGGGCAACTGGAAGCGCTGATGGTGAGCTGCAGCCAGGCCGACGACATGAAGGCGGACGGCTACCGCGAGTTCTTCGCCTGGCACTGCGCCGAGCACATCACGGCTATGCTGAACGACCCGCAGGCGGGTTTCGAGGGGCCGGATGGCTTCAAACGCCTGCAGCCGGCGGATATCGCGGTGCTGGTGCGGGACGGGAAGGAGGCGGCGGCGATACGGCGCGCGCTGCAAAGGCGCAAGGTCATCAGCGTTTATTTGTCGGACAAGGACTCGGTGCTGGAGAGCGAGGAGGCGGCCGACGTGTTGCGCTGGCTATCGGCGCTGGCCAATCCGCTGGACGGCGCGCTGGCGCGGGCCGCTTTCGCCACCCGCACGGCGGGCCTGCCGCTGGCCGAGCTGGCGCGCCTTTCGGCGGACGAACTGGCGTGGGAGCAGCGCGTGGAGCAGCTTAAGGCGCTGCATATTATCTGGCAGCGCCAGGGCGTGCTGGCCATGCTGCGGCGCTTCATCCACGAACTGAATCTGCCGGCGGCCTTGCTGGCGCAGGCGGGCGGCGAGCGCAGGCTGACCAATCTGCTGCACCTGGCCGAGCTGCTGCAGTCGGCCAGCCGCCAGCTGGACGGCGAGCAGGCGCTGATACGCTGGCTGGCCGAGCAGGTGGAAGGCGGCGGCGAGGGCGGCGACGAGCGCGTGCTGCGGCTGGAAAGCGACGCGGAACTGGTGCAGGTGGTGACGGTGCACAAGTCCAAGGGCCTGGAGTATCCGCTGGTGTACCTGCCGTTCGCCACCACGGCGCGCAAGGTGGACCGGCGCAACCGCAGCTTCTTCGAATACACCGGCGAGGACGGCAGGCGCAGGATAGACATGTCGCTGTCGGAAGAGGCGCTGGAGGCGGCCGAGGCGGCGCGCCTGGAGGAAGACTTGCGCCTGCTGTACGTGGCGCTGACGCGTCCGCGCCATTTCCTGTGGCTGGGCGTGGCCGCGCGCGGCGCCAGCGCGCTGCATGACTCGGCGCTGGGCTATCTGCTCACCGGCGGCGAGCCGCTGCCGGGCGCGGAACTGCTGGCGCGCTGGGAGCAGGTGAAAGCCGGCTGCGCGGCCATCTCGGTGCGCGCGCTGGAGCAGGCGGGCGCGTTGACGGTGCTGAACCGCGTGGAGCAGCGCCCGCAACTGGTGGACGCGCAGCGCTTCGAAGGCGACTTCGAGCGCGACTGGTCGGTGGGCAGCTTTACCTCGCTGGCGCGGCGCGGCAACGCCCCGGCCTACGGCGGCGGTGCTGTGCCCGGCCCGGCGGCGGGCGCCGTGGCCAGCCAGCCCGGCAGCCGCCATGTGCCGCGCAGCGCGGTGGAGGAAAAGCTGCTGGAAGGGCTGGAGGCCGCGCCTGCCATCCGTCCGGAGGACGCCCCCTGGCACCGCTTCCCGCGCGGCTCGGTGCCGGGCAATTTCCTGCACGAGCAGCTGGAGTGGATGGGGCAGGAAGGCTTCGGCGAGGTGCACGATGCGCACTTCGACACCCGCCTGCTGCGCCGCATCGAGCGCGCAGGCTGGTCCAACCGCCAGGACGACACGCTGGCCTGGCTGCGCGCCATCGCCACCACGCCGCTGCCGCAGCTGGGGGCGTCGCTGTCCGAACTGGACGGGGTGCTGCCGGAGATGGAATTCTGGTTCCCCAGCGAGCGCCTGAGCACCGGCGCGCTGGACCGCCTGTGCCGCCGCCACCTGCTGCAAGGCGTGGCGCGGCCCTTGCTGCCCGAGCGCCAGCTGCACGGCATGCTGAAAGGCTTTACCGACCTGGTGTTCGAGCACGAAGGCCGCTACTGGGTGCTGGACTACAAATCGAACGCGCTGGGCGCGGGCGACGCTGCCTACCACACGCAGGCGCTGGCGGCCGGCATGGCCGAGCACCGCTACGACATCCAGGGCGCGATCTATATGCAGGCGCTGCACCGGCTGCTGCGCAACCGCATGGGCGGCGACTATGATCCCGCGCAGCACCTTGGCGGCGCGGTCTTCTTCTTCCTGCGCGGCATAGGCAATGTCCACACGCGCGGCTGCTACCTGCTGGAGCCGGCTCCGGAACTGCTGGACGGGCTGGACGAATTATTGAGCGAGACTGAGCGAGGCACCACAGTTTGAACACCACCGACGACACCCACTGCGCCGCGCTGCTGGCCCGGATCGACGCGCTGACCGAAGCGGGGCAGCTGCGCCGCCTGAGCGGCGCGTTCGCGCGCTTTATCGCCTCGCTGGGCCACGGCTCGCCGCCGCTGATGCTGGCCTGCGTGCTGCTGTCCGAGCTGGAAGGGCGGGGCCACAGCTGTTTGCTGCTGTCCGAGCTGGCCGGCGACCCGCGCGCGCTGCTGGGCTGGAGCGAAGAGGACTGGAGCGCTTTGCGCACCAGCGCCGGGCCGCTGCCCAAGTCCGTCGCCGCGTGGAACGCCATGCTGTACCAGTGCGACCAGGTGTGGCCGGTGCAGGACCTGGATTTCCAGCAGCCGCTGGTGCTGGACGGCGAGCGCCTCTACCTGCGCCGCTACTGGCGCGACGAGACCACCGTGGCGCGCGCCGTGCGCGAGCGCGCCGCCGCGCCGCGCCTGGTGGACGTTGGCCGCGTGCGCCACTGGCTGGACACGCTGTTCCACCACGCGCCGCGCGAGGGCGGGCCGGACTGGCAGAAGATCGCCTGCGCGGCGGCCCTGCGCAGCAACCTGGGCATCATCACCGGCGGGCCGGGCACCGGCAAGACCTACACCGTGGCGCGCCTGCTGGCGCTGCTGTTCGCCACGGCGGGCGGCGCCAGCGGGGCGGACCTGGGCAGCTCGGCGGGCGGCGTGCGCATTGCGCTGGCCGCGCCCACCGGCAAGGCGGCGGCGCGGCTCAAGCAGTCGATCGACAACGCGCTGGAGGAACTGGCCGGACGCGTGCCCGAACTGCGGCTGCCGGAACTGGCGGCCCGCATGGGCGCGGCGCGCACCCTGCATAGCCTGCTGGGCGCGCGTCCGGACACGCGCAGCTTTGTCCACCACCGGGGCAATCCGCTGGACGTGGACGTGCTGATCGTCGACGAGGCGTCCATGGTGCACCTGGAGATGATGGCGGCGCTGCTGGACGCGCTGCCGCCCAACGCGCGCCTGATATTGCTGGGCGACAAGGACCAGCTGGCGTCGGTGGAAGCCGGCGCGGTGCTCGGCGACTTGTGCCACGACGCGCAGGCCGGGGGCTACAGCGCCGCCACGGTGGACTACATCCGCGCCGCCACGGGGCAGGAGATCCCGCCCGGCTTCCAGGGCGCGGCCGGTCCGCTGGCGCAACAGACCGTGATGCTGCGCGAGAGCCGCCGCTTCGGCGGGCCTATCGGGCAGCTGGCGCTGGCCGTCAACGCCGGCGACGCGGCGGCCGCGCGCGCAGCGCTGGCTTCGGACAGCGGCGGCAAGCTGTCCTGGATCGATCCGGCGCAGCAGCAGGACGTGTTGCAGCTGGCGCTGGCCGGCTACCAGGACTACCTGCGCATGATAGCCAGGGCCGGCGCGGGCGCCGACATCGGCGGCGAAGAGCATGACGCCTGGGTGCTGCAGGTGCTGCGCAGCTTCGAAGCGTTCCGCATCCTGTGCGCGGTGCGCGAGGGGGAGTGGGGCGTGACGGGGCTGAACGAGGCCATCGAACAGCGGCTGGAGGCGGCGGGGCTGCTGCGCAAGCGCGGCGAGTGGTATGTGGGGCGGCCGGTCATGGTCACGCGCAACGACTACGGCACCGGCGTGTTCAACGGCGATATCGGCCTGACCCTGCCCGATCCGGCGCGGGCCGGCTCGCTGCGCGTGTATTTCAGCGAGGGCGCCAGCATCCGCAGCGTACTGGCCACGCGGCTGCGCCAGGTCGAAACGGCGTTCGCCATGACGGTGCACAAATCGCAGGGGTCGGAGTTTGCGCACACGGTGGTGGCGCTGCCGCGCGAAGGAGGCGCGGTGCTGGCGCGCGAGCTGGTCTACACCGGCATCACGCGCGCCAAGGAACACTTCACTTTATGCACGCCGTCGGCGGCGGTGCTGGACAGCGCCATCGCCCAGCGTACGCAGCGCGCGAGCGGCCTGCGTACGCTGATCAGCGAATAAGGCTATCAGGACGCGCGGCGGCGGCGCGGGCTCTTGGCCACCGGCGCCTTCTTGCGGCTGGAAGCGCGCATCACGCGCGGTTTTTCTTCCTCGCCGCCGGAGATGAAGCGGCGGATGTTGAAGGCGTCCATCAGGCGGGCCGAGTTGGCCTTGGCGTTGAGCAGCACGACGGTGGCGTTCTTGCCGGCCGAGGTGATGCGCATGATCAGGCAGCGGCCCGCTTCTTCGGTGTAGCCGGTCTTGGACATGCCGATGTCCCAGCCCTTGGCCCCCACCAGGCGGTTGGTGTTGTGGTACTCCACCTGGCGGCCCTTGATCTTGATGACGTCCTTCTTGTCCGTGGTGATGCGGCGGATGTCTTCGTAGCGGGCGGCGGCGGCGGCCATCTTCACCAGGTCGGCGGCGGTCGATTTATTGTTGGGCGACAGGCCGGTCGGCTCCTCGATCACGGTCTGGGTCATGCCCAGCGCGCGGATCTTGGCGTTCACGGCGGCCTTGAAGGCCGGCATGCCGCCCGGATAGGTGCGGCCCAGCGAGGCGGCGGCGCGGTTGTCCGAGGACATCAGCGCGAGCTGCAGCACGTCGCCGCGCGAGATGGTGGCGCCCACCGGCACGCGCGAGGTGCTGTGCTTGAGCGTGTCGACGTCGACCTTGTCGATCTCGATTTCCTCGTCCATGTTCTGCTTGGCGTCCAGCACCACCATGGCGGTCATCAGCTTGGTCAGCGACGCGATCGGCACCACCGCGTTGGCGTTCTTTTCAACCAGGATTTTGCCGGTGTCGTCTTCGACCACCAGCACCGACTGCGAGCCGAGCGGCATCGCCATAGCGGCGGCGCTCAAGGACATCAGCAGGGCAACTACTGTTTTCTTGATCATGTTTTTGTCTTCGGAAAGAGGGTATTCGGGCGGGGACGGCGGGACAGAAGTTTTCTATCTGTGCGGCAACGTTTTCCCAAGATCGACAATACAGGAAATCGACTAACTCGTCTATTGAAACCAGCCCCGGCCGCAGGCGCGGGACGAAAAAAAGCCCCGCAGAGGCTCTGCGGGGCCGGGGTGTGGCGAAAATGTTCGCTGGGGCTTACTTGGTGGCGAAAATCTTGTCGAATTCGCCGCCGTCGTCAAAGTGCTTCTTCTGGGCGGCGCGCCAGCCGCCGAACACCGTGTCCACGCTCAGCAGGGTAATTGGCTTGAAGGTGGCGGCGTATTTCTTGGCCACCGCTTCCGAGGTCGGGCGCAGGTAGTGCTTGGCCAGGATTTCCTGGCCGGCGTCCGAGTACAGGAAGTTCAGGTAGGCGGTCGCTTCCTTGCGCAGGCCGCGCTTGTCGACCACCTTGTCCACCACCGCCACCGGCGATTCGGCCAGGATGGAGACGGCCGGATACACCACTTCGAAGTTGTCGCCGAACTCGGTGCGCACCAGCTGCACTTCGTTTTCAAACGTCACCAGCACGTCGCCGATCTGGCGCTGGGTGAAGGTGGTGGTGGCGGCGCGGCCGCCGGTGTCCATCACCGGCACGTTCTTGAAGATCTTGCCTACCAGCTCGCGCGCCTGCGCTTCGGTGCCGCCTTTTTTCAGCACCGAGCCCCACGCGGCCAGGTAGGTGTAGCGGCCGTTGCCGGAGGTCTTGGGATTCGGGATCACCACTTTCACGTCCGGCTTGGCCAGGTCGGTCCAGTCCTTGATCTGCTTGGGATTGCCCTTGCGCACCAGGTAGACCACGGTGGAGTAGAACGGCGCGGCGCCGTGCGGGAATTTGGCTTTCCAGTCGGCGGCCACCAGGCCGCGGTCGGCCAGCAGGTCCACGTCGTTGGCCTGGTTCATGGTCACCACCGACGCTTCCAGGCCGTCGGCCACGGCGCGGGCCTGCTTGGACGAGCCGCCGTGCGACTGGTTCACCGTCACCGTGGCGCCGGTCTTCTGCTTGTAGTCGGCGATGAAGGCCGGGTTGATATCCTTGAACACTTCGCGCATCACGTCGTAGGAGACGTTCAGCAGCACCGGGTCGGCGGCCCAGACGTTGCCGCCCAGCGGCAGCGTGGCGGCGGCGATGGCGGCCAGCAGGCTGCGGCGTTGTAAATTACTTGCGCTAAATACGGAATTTTTCTTAGACATGGTTTGCTTTCGTAAAAAACATATATGCATGGTCTATAATTTCTGCCCGAAAAGATACGAATTGTTTGTAATATGCTTAGACTATAAGCGCTGCCTGGCGGTCTTGCCACCGGCCCGACGGTTTTTCCGGCGCTGGTGTATAGTCGGGCTGTGACGCCGCCGGGCGGGTAATTTTTTTGAACACACATGAGTCTTGAAATTCGTATTGCTGCACCGGAGGACGCTTTTGCAGCGTGCACAGTGCTGCGCCGTTCCATCACCGAGTGCTGCGTGGCCGACCATAAGGACGACCCTGCCATCCTGGGCGCATGGCTGGGCAACAAGACACCGCAGACCGTGGCAAGCTGGTTCGAATCCCCCACCAATTATTCGCTGGTGGCGCTGAAGGACGGCGCCGTGATCGGCGTGTCGCTGCTGACCGGCGCCGGCAAGCTGGCGCTGTGCTACCTGCTGCCGGAGGCGCGCGGCCTGGGCGCCGGCAAGGCCATGTTGGCCAAGGTGGAGGAGACCGCCTGCAACTGGGGCGTGAAGGCGGTGCAGCTGCACAGCACGGCCACCGGCGAGGAATTCTTCGCCAGCCAGGGCTATGTGCGCTCCGGCCACGTCCGTTCGCCGTATGGCGTGGACACCATCTTCTTCTGGAAGCAGCTCGACCGCGGCGCGGCGCCCGACACCAGCCAGCGCAAGCGCTTCTGCAACTGCAATTCGGCCTGAAGCCGCCTTCGACCATCCCATGACCGATATCGCTGTCTCCCGCCAGGACATTTTCCCCACCACGCTGTGGTCTTTCGATTTGAGTTTTTTGCAGCCGCATTTCCCCGTGTGGCTGAACGCGGTGCAGCAATGGCGCGCGGCGCAGCCGCAGCCTGCCGGCGGCAGCATGCGCAGGGGATGGAACAGCAGTGCCAGCCTGTTCGAGCAGGCGGCGTTCGCGCCGCTGCACGAGGCGGCGCAGGCCTGCTTCGGCCAGGCTTTGCAGGAGATGCAGCTGCCGGGCGCGGTGCGCTTCCGCATGGAGGGCTGGCTGGAGGTGCATGAGCAGGGCAGCTTCAATATGCCGCATGTGCATGCCAACCGTTTGCTGAGCGGATGCTTTTATCTGCAGGCGCCGCCGCAGTGCGGCCCGCTGCTGTTCCGCGATCCGCGCCCGGCGGTGGCGCTGGGACAGGTCGCGGGGCGGGGCGTCAACGGCGGCGGCCTTACGGCGGCGCAGCCGAGCGCGGGGCAGTTGCTGGTGTTTCCGAACTGGCTGGAACAGCAGCTGGAACCGCACGCGGGCGGCGCGCCGCGCGTGACCATCGGCATCAACGCTGTCGCCGCCTAGCCGTTCGCTGTCAGCACAGGGCGCAGGGCCGGCCCGCGCCGGCTTCGCTCCGGCTGCCGCGCGCGCTCAGCGCCGCGCCGTCCAGCACTTTTCCATCCACGAACATTTTCAATTCGCCCGGTACGAAGGCCACCCAGCTTTCATTGGACGTGAGCGGCTCGGTGGCGATCACGGCCATGCGGTCGTCCAGGCCGTGGTGGTTGCGGAAGTCTATGCTGCGCTCGCAGTCCACCAGGCTGGCCACCGAAAAGGGGTAGGCGCGCGCCACGTAGTGCAGGCGGGTGGAGCAGTGCGCGAACAGCGTTTCGCCGTTGGACAGCAGGAAGTTGAAGCTGCCGTGCACGGCGATCTCGGCGCTCAGTTCATGCACCGCCACATATAGCGCACGCCGGCTGGGCGCGCTGCGGAAGCGGTCGGCCAGGCCGGACATCAAATGGCAGAAGGCGCGTTCGCTGTCGGTGTCGCCTTCGGGCGTGTAGGCGCCGGCGTCGGGGGAAAAGCTTTTCAGGTCGCCGTTGTGCGCGAAGGACCAGGACTCGGCGTCCCCGTCCGCCCCCACAGCTCGCGTGTGAACGGGTGGCTGTTCTCCAGCGCCACGCGGCCCTGCGTGGCCTTGCGGATGTGGGCCACCACGTTGCTGGCCTTGATGCGGCGGCGCTTGATGCGCTCGGCCAGCGGCGATTCGATGGTGGCGCGTTCCTCGGTGTACAAACGGCAGCCGCGCCGCGTGTGGAAGGCGATGCCCCAGCCGTCCTTGTGCTCGCCGGTGCGGCCGCCCCGTTCGGCAAAGCCGGCAAAGGAGAAGCGCAGGTCGGCGGGTTTGCTGCTGTTCATTCCGAGTAGCTGGCACATGGCGGCGGCGCTGGTGGGCGGTAGTTGCTGATGGGCTTACGATACCGGCGCGCCATAGGGCCGGGAACGAATGTTTCAGCATATGCATATACGCGGCTTGAAATGCCTGTTTCATGCGTATTCCGCATATGGAATGGCGAAACCATTCCTTCTGGCGCGGACGGCGCTCGGCTAACCTGGCGGCATATCAGCAATTGGAGCACCGCATGACTTACCCCGTACTAAAGCAATACCTGGCGCGCCTGTCCGGCCAGGACAGCACTACCACCAGCATCTGGCTGGACGCGGACGGCCGCGCCCAGGGCCGCTTTTTCAATTGCACCATGACCAGCGCCTTCCAGCCGGTGCGCGACCTGGCACGGGGCGGGGTGGTGGCTTACGAGGGGTTGGCGCGCAGCGTGTCGGCGGCGGACGAGGGCTTGTCGCTGTGGCGCTTGCTGGACCATGCGGCCAGCGACGACGAGTCCGTGGAGCTGGACCGCCTGTGCCGCATGCTGCATGCGATTAACTTCTTCCGCCAGGACGACAATGCCGGAGCGGACCTGTATCTGAACGTGCACGACAGGCTGCTGAGCGCGGTCAGCAGCAATCACGGCTACGCCTTCCAGCGCATCCTGGACGCGCTGGACCTGCCGATAGGGCGCATCGTGCTGCTGCTGCCGACGGTGACGGCGCAGCAGGGCTGGCTGCTGAGCTATGTGGCGGACAACTACCGCCGCAACGGTTTCCGCTTCGCGGTCAACGCCGCCAGCGCGCGCGAGGGGCTGCATCTGCTGGAGCGGGTGCGGCCGGACGTGATACGGCTGGACGCGCGCGGCTTGGCGGACGAAGCGGGCCTGGCGGGCTTGCTGGAGCGCGCCGCGCAGGCTGGGACGCGGGTGGTGTTCAAGCGGATGGAGACACCGGAAGCGCTGCAGGCGCTGCAGCGCATCGGCGCCGCATCGGGGCAGGCGCTGCTGGCCCAGGGCTTCCTGCTGGACGTGCCGCGCACGGCGCTGCTGCATGCAGGGGAGACGCTGGCCGCCGCCGCTTGAATGGCGGGTTAGGCGCAGGGCGCCGTAACCCGCCATGCCACGCCGCCGCTTAAATTTTTCTTAAACCTGCAGCGCATACTTAAAGAGGTTTCTCAACTCCCTCTGCTATACGCTATAGTAATCAATATCGTTACACTGGAATTGCTATGGTTACTCGCAGGGATATCTTACAGACAGGATTTGGGCTGACCGCCGCCAGTTTCATCGGCGTGCCGCTGCTGGGATGCGCGTCAGCGCCGGCCAAGGCGGTGGCGAAAGCCAAGCCCGCCGCCGTCCGTCCTGCGGTGCAGACGGCTTCGGCAGTGGCACCGGCCCCGGCCCAGGTCCAGCCCGCATTGCAAACCGAGCTGGAGCCGCCGCCCGATATCTTCGACGCGCAGCTGCTGGACATGGAATTCTGGCTCAAGCCGCGCACGCTCACCGTGACGCGGCCCGCCAGCGGCGAGAAGGCCCGCCTGCTGTACTGGAAGGACGGCGAGGTGATCGACGCGGCCTACCAGGAGCTGTGCCATCTGCTGCGCGACGTGAACGGCAAGCAGACCGCGCCCATCGATCCCAAGCTGCTGGAAACGCTGTGGGGCACGCAGGCTTTCGTGGCGCGCTACGGCATCGAGAGCCCGGTGGAGATCCTGTCCGGCTACCGCACGCCGGATTCCAACAAGCGCCTGATCGAGCAGGGCGTGCCCGCCGCGCGGCAGTCGCTGCATATCCAGGGCAAGGCGGCCGATATCCGCATCCCCAATCTGAACGCCGAGGTGCTGGGCGGGCTGGTGCGCAGCTTCCGCCAGGGCGGCGTGGGCTATTACTACCGCAACACGCCGCAGGGCGGCTGGATCCACGCGGACACCGGCCTGAAGCGCACCTGGAAAGGCTGACGGGCTTGTATGGCCGCAGCATGACTAATCCCGCGCGCCGGGTTACACTGCCGGATTCGTATAGTTTTACCGACAGGAAATCCATGCAGGACGCAGTAGACGCAGAGAACAACGGCGCGGCCAAACCGCGCTTCCGCCCGGTGCCCTGGAGCGCGCTCGAGAGCCCGGCCGACGTCGAGCTGTGGATAGAAGAGCACAACCTCGCGCTCAAGGAACACATCGCGCCGCATGAAACAGGCTATGGCGTGTGCTTCACGCTGGCCGAGGGCGGCACCATCCATATGCAGACCAGCGCCGACGGCGCCATCATCCTCGACGTGGACGCCGAGGCGGACTGGGTCGCGCCGCTGATCGCGGCCGTGGCGCAGGCCGAGCCGCCGCAGGGCGCCATGTGGGTACTGCCGGACGACAAGCTGGTGCAGCTGATTATGGGCCTGAGCAGCCTGATCGCCACCTCCACCTTGGTGGCGGGCCATCATTTCGGACGCGGCCAGCGCCGCCGCTACTAAAAAACTGATAATAAGGATAAGCATGCGCACTTCCCGATTTTCTTTGAAACTCGCCGCCGCCGGCCTGATGCTGGCGGGCGCCATGGCCGGCGCGCACGCGGCCGACCTGCTCGAGACCGTCAAGGCGCGCGGCGCCATCAAGGTGGCGCTGGAAGGCACTTATCCGCCGTTCAACTACAAAGACCAGAAGACCGGCGAGCTGGCCGGCTTCGACGTGGACGTGGCGCGGCTGATCGCCGGCAAGCTGGGCGTGAAGACCGAATTCGTCACCTCCGAGTGGGCCAGCATCCTGGCCGGACTGCAGGCCGGCAAGTACGACGTGATCGTGTCCCAGGTGACGGTGAACCCCAAGCGCGAGCAGGCCTTTGATTTCTCCGTGCCCTACGAGTATTCGATGCCCCAGCTGGTGGTGCGCAAGGACGAGAAGGCGCAATACGCCACCTTGGCCGACCTGAAAGGCAAGCGCGTGGGCGTGGGCCAGGGCAGCGTGTACGAGCAGCAGGCCAAGGCGGTGCCGGGCATCGAGGTGCGCAGCTATCCGGCCGCGCCGGAAAACCTGCGCGACCTGGCCGTGGGCCGGGTGGACGCGGCGCTGAACGACAGCCTGATGACGGCCTATCTGCTGAAGGCCTCGGACCTGCCGATCAAGGCCGGCGCCAAAGTGGGCAAGGTCGAAAAAGTGGCGGCCGCCTTCAAGAAGGGCAATCCGCAGTTCAAGGCGGCGGTGGACAAGGCGCTGGCCGACGCCGCCGCCGACGGCAGCCTGAAGGCCATTTCGGTGAAATGGTTCGGCGTGGACGTGAGCAAGGCGCCTTAAGCGATGGGGCTGCCGGAGCTGCAGGACTTATTCAGAGAGGCCGCCCCGGTGATGCTGACCGGCGCCGGCTATACGCTGGTGTATGCGGTGGCGTCCATGCTGGGCGGCGTGCTGCTGGGCTTCCCCACGGCCGTGGCGCGCATCCTGCCGTGGAAGCTGCTGGCCTGGCCGGCCGGGCTGTATGTCAGCGTCATGCGCGGCACGCCGCTGCTGGTGCAGATGTTCGTCATTTATTACGGCCTGCCCAGCGTGGGCATAGAATTCACTCCGGTCACGGCCGGCATCCTGGCGCTGAGCCTGAACGCGGGCGCCTATCTGTCGGAGAGCCTGCGCGGCGCCATCCAGAGCGTGGCGCGCGGCCAGTGGTGGGCCAGCTACAGCCTGGGCCTGGGCTACTGGCAGACCCTGCGCCACGTGGTGCTGCCGCAGGCGCTGCGGGTGGCGGTGCCGTCCATGAGCAATACCCTGATCAGCCTGATCAAGGACACCTCGCTGGTGTCCGTGATCACCATGACCGAGCTGATGCTCACCACCAAGGAGCTGATCGCCACCACCTTCCAGCCGCTGCCGCTGTATCTGGCGGCCGCGGCCATCTACTGGGTGCTGAGCCTGGGATTCGAAACGCTGCAGCGCCGCGCCGAGCGCCACCTGAACCGCGCGCACGCGCGCTAGGTTTGTGGCGTAGCGTCCCCGCTTGCCGGGCCGGCTGGCTCGACATTGCCAAAGCACCATGTTAGTCTAGGCTACATGGATAAGGACACGCACGTTCCCGCAGCCGAAGCCGCTCCGCCGGTTCTTGGGCCTGTTTTTGGCGGCCTGGCCAGCGTGCGCGTGCACGATGCCGCGCTGTCCGGCGCTGGAACGGATGGCGAGGACGGCCTGGCGTTCAGCCCCGAGCGTCTGCGCTACGAGCAGGAGCAGGGCTACTTCAACGACATCTACCTGTTGGCCCCGGTGGGCTATTTCGTGCTGGCCTTCGACACCACCTTGCTGCAGATGAACCTGGTGGGCGCCGACCTGCTGGGCCTGCAGCGCAGCAATCCCGGCCGCGCCAAATTCCGCGACTACGTGGCGCCGCGCTTCCTGGCCGACTTCGACGCCTTTGTGCACGGTGCGCTCAACTCGAGCTCGCCGCAGCGCTGCGACCTGCAGATGACGCGCGGACGCGCCGGCGAGCAGGGCTATCCTGTCACGCTGCGGGCCAGCGCGGACGGCAGCGGCCAGGCCTTCCGCCTCGTGCTGGAACTGGCCGAGGGCAAGCTGGCCGCGCTGGAACGCAGCGAGGAGCGCTTCCGCCGCATCGTGCACAGCGCGCAGGAAGGCATCTGGGAGATCGATGCGCAGTCCTGCACCTCCTTTGTCAATCCCAAGATGGCCAGCATGCTGGGCTATCCCATCGAGGACATCGTCGAGCAGCCGCTGGTGGCGTTCATGGACGACGAAGGCCGCGCCATCCTGGAGCGCAATATCGCGCAGCGCCAGCAGGGCGCCGGCAGCGAACGGCACGAATTCAAATTCATCCGGCGCGACGGCAGCGCGTTGTGGACCACGCTGGTCACCAACCCCATCTTCGACGCCAGGGGCGTCTACCTGGGCGCGCTGGCGCTGGTGACCGACATCAGCGCCAGCAAGGCCTCGTCCGACCTGATCTGGCACCAGGCCAATTTCGACGCGCTCACGGCCTTGCCCAACCGGCATATGTTCCAGGACAGGCTGGGCCAGGAAATGAAGAAGGCCAAGCGCGAAGGGCTGACACTGGCGCTGCTGTTCATCGACCTGGACCAGTTCAAGCAGGTCAACGACACGCTGGGCCACGAGCAGGGCGACGCGCTGCTGGTGCAGGCGGCGGCCCGCATTTCGGACTGCGTGCGCGCCTCGGACACGCTGGCGCGCCTGGGCGGCGACGAGTTCACGGTGATCCTGGCCGGGCTGGAGCAGGTCGCCAGCGCCGAGCGCGTGGCGCAGAATATCGTGGCGGCGCTGGCCCGGCCATTCGCGCTGGGCGGCGAGCAGGGCGAGGTGTCGGCCAGCATCGGCATCGCCTGCTATCCGGCCGACGCGGCCACGCCCGAGGAGCTGCTGCGGCACGCCGACCAGGCCATGTACGCGGCCAAGAAGGCCGGCCGCAGCCGCTACCACTATTTCACCCAGGACCTGCAGCTGGCCGCGCAGCACCGCCAGCGCCTGGCGGCCGACCTGCGCAGCGCGCTGGCGGCCGGCGAGTTCGAACTGGCCTACCAGCCCATCGTCAACCTGGCCAGCGGCGTGATCGAGCGCGCCGAGGCGCTGCTGCGCTGGCGCCACCCGCAGCGCGGCGTGCTGCATCCGGGCGAGTTTATCGAACACGCCGAGCACAGCGGCCTGATCGTGGAAATCGGCGACTGGGTGTTCCGGCGCGCGGCCGACCAGGCCAAGCAGTTCCAGAGCGCGCTGGGGCGCCCCTTCCAGATCAGCGTGAACCAGTCGCCGGTGCAGTTCCGGGGCGACCCGGCCTGGTGCCAGGGCTGGCTCGAGTACGTGGCCAGGCTGGACCTGGCGCCGCGCAGCATCGTCATCGACGTGACCGAGGGCATCCTGCTGGACGGCGCGGCCGAAGTGCTGCAGCGCCTGCGCAGCTACCGCGAAATGGGCTTGCAGGTGGCGCTGGACGACTTCGGCACCGGCTACGCTTCGCTGTCCCACCTGAAGACCTTCGACATCGACTTCCTCAAGCTGGACCGGGTCTTCGTGCAGGACATGGCGGGCGATTCGGGCGACCTGGCGCTGTGCGAGGCCATCGTGGTGATGGCGCACAAGCTGGGGCTGACGGTGGTGGCCGAAGGCGTGGAGACGGCGGCGCAGCAGGCGCTGCTGGTGCAGGCCGGCTGCGACTATGCGCAGGGCTACGTGTTTGCGCACGCGCTGGCGCCGGACGAGCTGCTGGCGCTGGCGCGCAGCGGCGTGCCGCTGATAGGGAAGTAAGGAAGGGCGCCTAGCGCAGGCCCAGCAGCGCCATCACGCGTTCGCGGTTGATGCCGGTCAGCGCCGAGGTCAGGCTCAGCAGGGAAGCGTAGCTGGGTTCGTTGGCCGCCACGACGAAGTTCTGCGCCGCCTGGTCCATGCCGGCCGCGCTCACCTGCGGCATGGCCGACACGGCGCGCGCGCTGGCGTCGCTCAGGGCCAGGTTGACCTTGGCCAGCGCCGCTTCCACGTGGTTCAGCGCCTGGATCACCTGGCTCAGGGTCTGGCGGATGGCGTCGGCGTCGCTGGTGCTCCAGGTTTCCGGCGCGATGGCCGGCGCTTCCGGTTCGGTGCGCACGCGGTGCAGCTGGCCGGTGGGGAAGCGGATGCCGCCGCCCTGGATGGCCATGGTGTCGCGCACATTGGCCCAGGCCGATTCCGGCACGGCGAATTCCAGATCGCCGTTGTCGCCCATGCCCACGCTGATATTGACCGGCACCAGCGCCTGGTTGAAGCGCTGCAGGATTTCCTCGTCCGACAGCCCTGGTTCCAGCGCCACCGAGCGCAGGCCGGCCGCGCCGCCGCCGACCGCGATGGCCAGCGTTTCACGCGCGCCACTGCGCAGATTGGCCATATTCATGCCGCGCACCTTGAAGCGCTGCATGGACTGGCTGGAGTTGTAACCGAGCTGGCTGTCCAAGGTCCCCCCCGACGCATCCTGGCGGTTGCGCCAGGTGTCGCTGAACTGGCGCACGCGCGCCTCCACCTGGCCGTCGCGGCCGGCGCGGCTGGCCAGCTTGGCGCTCAGTTCGGCCTTCAGCATGCGCAGCTGCGCCGCGCTCTGCTCCAGGAAGTCCACCGCCTGCTGGGCGCCGGAAATATCGCTCTGCAAAGGCTGGTCCCAGTTGCTCACGCCGCGGCGCGGCGCCGGGGCGGCGGCGCTGACGCCGGGCGCAGGCGCGCCTACCGGCGCCGCCAGCGTGGTCTCGTCGACCTTGCTGGTGGAGCTGGTATTGCCGGCGGCGAGGCCGCTGGAACTGGGGCGCGGAGCGATTTGCATGCGGATTACAGTACGTTAAACAGGGACAGGTTGCTTACCTTGGCATAGGCCTTGTAAGTGGATTGTAATGCAATATTGTAACCGTTTAGCTCGGTCGCGGCGACACCGTAGTCGAGCTTGCCGATATCGGTCAGCGCCATCTGGTTCGACAGGCTGACGTTGCTGTGGTTGTCCTTCAGCGTGGCCAGGATGTTCTGCGAGCCGCCGAAGGCCGCGATCTTGCTCGACACCAGGGTCATGGTGTCGTCCGAGCCGTCCAGCGCGCCTTGCAGCAGGGCGCGCATGGTGGGATCGTTGGGCGACACGCCCGCCACGGTCAGGCCATCGAGCACGGAGTCGATCTGGTTCAGAAAGGTTTCCAGGCCCTGCACATCCACGTTGGCGGTCTGCGCGATGCCGTTGCCGACCACGACTTCCTGCTTGCCGTTGTTGCCGGCGTAGCTGTAGCGCGCGCCCGGCGCCGCACTGGCGTCGAAGCTGATGGCCGGCGTGGTGGTGAGGGTGCCCGAGAAAATGTATTTGCCTTCCTGGTCCTTGACGTTGGCGCTGTAGAGCATACTTTCGCGCAGCGACTGCAGCGAGGTGACCATGGACTGCAAGTCGTCCGGCGTGGTGCTGCCGCCGTCCAGCGCCCACACCATCAGGTCGCGCACCTGGTTGACGTCGCCGACCACGCTGGTCAGATAGGTCTCGTTCTTTTGCAGGCGGATCTGCACCGCGTCGATATTGGCGGTGTACTGGCCGATGATGGCTTCTTCGCGGTTCAGGCGCGAAATGCGCACATTCGACACCGGATCGTCGGACGGCACCTGGATGCGCGCGCCCGAGGCCATTTGCGCGGTCAGGCGGTTCACCGCGTCCTGGTTGTAGGACAGCGAGCGGTTCATCACGGCTTGGGTCTGGGAAGTGGCGATACGCATGGCGGCCCTCTTAGTTGAACATCGCCAAGGTGGCGTCGAACAGGTTGTTGGCCACTGCCAGCACTTTCATGTTGGCCTGGTACATATTCTGGAACTCCACCAGGTTGATCGCTTCCTCGTCCTGGTTCACGCCGCTGGTCGATTTCCAGTCATCCTCGGACTGCTGGCGGATGGTGGTGGCCGTTTTCAGCAGCGCCTGGTTTTGCTGGCTGTCGATGCCCAGCTTGCCCACCAGCTGGGTGTCGGCGTCGCCCACCAGCACCGAGCCGATGGAGGTCAGCGTGACGGGCTGGTTCTTGATGGTGATGAGCTGCTGCAGATTGGCGCTGTCGCCCGGCGTGCCGTCGGCCGAGAAGGCCAGGTCGGAGGCCTGGAAGGCCGGGTCGATCTGCAGCATGCCTGTGGTGCTGGCGGCGTTGAAGGAGAACAGGTCCTTGCCCGGGTTGCCGGCCGTGTCGAAACCGGCGCGCAGCTGGGTGTTGACCTTGTCGGCCATCTGCTCGGCCAGGTCCTTGATCGACTGCTGCAGCGGCTGCAGGATGTTTTTGTCGTAGTCGGCCAGGCCGCCCATCTGGCCGCCCACCTTGGTGTCGTCCAGCTGGAACTGCGAATTGCCGAATTTGAGCGTGAGCACCGGGTCGCCGGCGGTGCTGACCAGGGACACGGTGCTGGCCAGGTTGCCCACCACCAGCGGCTGGCCGGTGCGCATGGAGACGCTGCGCGAGCCGTCCGGCTGGTCGATCACTTCGATCGACACCATGGAGGCCAGCTGGTCGATCGCCATGTCGCGCTCGTCGACCAGGGCCGAGGTGTTGGTGCCGCCGGCGGCCGCGCCCGCGATGCCTTCATTCAGGCGAGCGATATTGGCCAGGGTCTGGTTCATCGACGGCAGCAGGGCGTCGCGCTGCTGGCGCACGGACAGGCGCTGGTTGGCCGTCACGTTGTAGATGCTGTTGAAGTGCTGCGACATGGAGTTGGCCGCCGTCACCACCTGCTGGCGCAGCGGGGTCGAGGTCGGGTCCACGCCGGCCGCGTTGAGGGCCTTGAAGAACTCGTCCACGCCGTTGCTCAGGCCGGACTTGTCGTCGCCCATCACGCGTTCGAGCTGCGACAGGTAGGGCTGGGTCTGGCTGTGCGCGCCCAGGTCGGAGGCCGCGCGCCACATCTGCTGGTTCTTGTAGGAGTCGGAGAAACGCAGCAAACCGCCCACTTGCACGCCTTCGCCGGCCTGTTTCGAGCCGAGGCCGGGCGCCATGGCATTGAGGAGCACGCCCTGGCGGGTGTAGCCCTTCGTCTGCAAGTTGGCAATGTTTTGGCTGGTGGTGTTGAGGGCCGTTTGGGCGGCGATCGAACCGGACAGCGCGTTGCTGAGTATGCTCATTGGTGCTGGTCTTTCCTGGTGTAGGCTTGGACCAGTTGCTTTAAAGCATCATCACTGGTCCGTTAACTGATAAAGGCGACCACTTTTCATGTGGGATTAAATATTTTTGCCAGTATTTGCTACAGGCGCCAGCGGCATGGGGACGCCGGGCTGGTGGGCGGGAGCCGGTGCGGCCGGCAGCAGCTGGCGCAGGATGGCGTCGGCCACGCCGAAGGCGCGCTGGCCGGCCATCTGGTCGGCCACCAGGTTGTCGGCCATGTCCAGCATGTCGCGGTTGATGCTGTCCTTGTGTTCCTCGTCCTTGAGCGCCTCGGTGGAGCTGCGCATGCGGTGCAGCATGTCGCCGATAAAGAAGGACTCGAACTTGACGGCCGCCTCGGTGGCCTTGGCGCGGTAGTGGGCGGCGGCCGGATCGGCGTCGGCCTCGGCGGCGGCGGCGTTGGCCACCGGCGCCAGCGCGGGCTGGTCGGACCGGCCTATGCTGAACTGGCGCGGGAGGATGGGGGCGAAGCGGTCCATGGCGTGCTTTCTATTAGATGACGACCAGTTCGCCTTCGATGGCGCCGGCCTGGTCCAGCGCCTGCAGGATGGCCATGATGTCGTCCGGCGAGGCGCCCAGCGAGTTGACGGTGTCGATAATGGTTTGCAGCTTGGCGCCGGCCGGCCACTTGAACATCTGGCCCGAGCCCTGGTCCACGCTGACGTTGGACTGCGGCGTGACCTGGGTGCTGCCCTGGCCGAAGGCGTTCGGCTGGCTGACCTTGGACGATTCCGAGATCACCACCTTCAGCGAGCCGTGGGTGACGGCGGCGGCGCGCACGCGCAGGCCCTCGGCGATCACCACGGTGCCGGTGCGCGAGTTGAACACCACTTTCGGGTTCTCGTCGCCCACTTCGATGGGCAGGGTTTCCAGCTTGGCCATGAAGGCCACGCGCTGGGTCGGATTCTCGGGCGCCACCACGTCCACGCTGGTGGCGTCGGTGGTGCTGGCGATGTCGCCGAATTTCTTGTTGATGGACTCCACGATATTGGTGGCGGTCTGGAAATGCGGGTGGCGCAGCGACAGGCGCACGGTGGGCTTGGTGGCGAAGTCGCTGGCGATTTCGCGCTCGATGGTGGCGCCGTTCGGAATCCGGCCCGAGGTGGGCGTGTTCACCGTCACCGACGAGCCGCTCTTGCCGGCGGCGGACAGGCCGCCCACCACCACATTGCCCTGGGCCAGCGCGTAGACCTCGTTGTCGGCCGCGCGCAGCGGGGTCAGCAGCAGGGCGCCGCCGCGCAGGCTCTTGGCGTCGCCCAGCGAGGACACGGTGATGTCGATGGCCTGGCCGCGCCGGTAGCCCGGCGGAAACACGGCGCTGACCATGACGGTGGCCACGTTCTTGCTTTTCGCGTCGGTGCCGTCCGGCACTTTCACGCCGAACTGCTTGAGCATATTGATCACGGACTGGCTGGAGAACTTGACCTGGGTCGAGTCGCCGCTGCCGTTCAGGCCCACCACCAGGCCGTAGCCCACCAGCGGGTTGTCGCGCACGCCCTCGATGCTGACCAGGTTGCGCAGCGTCTGCGCGGCCTGGGCCGGCTGGGCGGACAGCACGCCCAGCAGCGCGGTGCAGGCGAGGGCGGCGGAGAAGAGCGAGGTGCGGAAGGAGGTGCGGCGCATGGTGCTACCTTAGAACGGCATGTAGGGACTGCTGAAGAAACGCGTCAGCCAGCCCGGGGAGTTGGCGTCGGCCAGGGTGCCCTGGCCGGAATAGGCGATGCGCGCGTTGGCGATGCGCAGCGAGGACACGCGGTTGTCGGCGTCGATGTCGGCCGCGCGCACATAGCCGCGCAGGCGCACGAATTCTTCGCCCTGGTTCAAGGTCAGCATTTTTTCGCCGGCCAGGCGCAGCAGGCCGTTCGGCATGACTTCCTGCACGATCACGGTGATGGCGCCGGACAGCGCATTCTGCTGGGTGCTGGTGGCGTCGCCCTGGAAGGTGCGGCCGGCGTTCAGGTCGATGCCGGCCTTGGGGCGCACCTTGCCCAGCAGGCTGGGCGCAGCCACGCTGACGCCGGAGTCCTTCTTGAAGGAGGTGCCGGCGCTCTTCGAGGCCTGGGTGGTCTCTTCCAGCAGCACGGTGACCACGTCGCCGACGCGGAAGGCGCGGCTGTCCGAGGTCAGCGAGACGCCGGAGTCGGCGGCGTACACGCCGCCGGAGGTGCCGCGCGGGGCGGCCGAGCGCGCCATGGTGGGCGCCTCGTCGAACGGCCCCGGCCGAACGGCCGGCGGCTGGATGGCGGCGCAGCCGCCCAGCAGCAGCGCGGCCAGGACGGGCAGGGCGGTTTTCATCAGCGTGCCGCCTGCGACAGGTACTGCAGCATATTGTCGGCGGCGGTCAGCACCTTGGTGTTCATCTCGTAGGTGCGCTGGGCGGCGATCATGTCCACCATTTCTTCCACCACCTGCACGTTGGAGCCTTCCAGCGCGCCCTGCTTCAGCTTGCCGAACTGGTCGGTGCCTGGATTGCCTTCGGTCGGCGCGCCGGAGGCGGCGGTTTCGGCAAACAGGTTCTCGCCCAGGGCCTGCAGGCCGGTCGGGTTGATAAACGAGGTCAGGGTCAGCTGGCCCAGCACGGTGGGGGCGGCGGTGCCGGCCACGGTGGCCGAGACCACGCCGTTTTCCGCGATGGTGATGGCGGTGGCGTTGGCCGGAATGGTGATCTGCGGCACCAGCGGCAGGCCGGCGCTGTTGACCAGGATGCCGTTCTGGTCGGGCTGCAGCTGGCCGGCGCGGGTGTAGGCCGGTTCGCCGTCCGGGCGGCGCACCTGGAAGAAGCCGTTGCCGTTGATGGCCACGTCGAGCGCGTTGGTGGTGTTCTGGATATTGCCGTTGGTGAAGATCTTCTGCGTGCCCACCAGCTGCACGCCGTTGCCCAGCTGCACGCCGGACGGCGCCAGCGTGTTGTTGCCGGCGCGCTGGGCGCCCGGCTGCTGCTCGATCGAGTAGAACAGGTCCTGGAAGGCGACGCGGTCGCGCTTGAAGCCGACGGTGTTGGCGTTGGCCAGGTTGTTGGCGATGGTTTGCAGCTTGGCGTCCTGCGCCTGCACACCGGTCTTGCTGATCCACATTGCTGGATTCATGATAACTCCTTGATAGTCCTGTCGTTGGGTGGGCTCAGCCGCCGATCAGGCGGTTGCCGGCTTCAGCCATGCTGTCGCTGGCTTTGAACAGCTTCATCTGCATTTCAAACGTACGGTTCAAGCTCATGGTGGCGACCATTTCCTCGACCGCCGACACATTGCTGCCTTCCAGGTGGCCGGAGCTGACCTTGACGGTCTCGTCGGCGGCCAGCGGCTGGCCGTCGCGCGCCACCAGCAGGCCCGCTTCGTTCTTGGTCAGTTCGGACGCTTCGGCTTTCACCAGCTTGAGCTTGTCGACCACCTGCAGCTGGGCCGTGCCCGGCGTCAGAATGGACACCGTGCCGTCCTGGCCGATCTGCACCTTGGTATGGATGGGCAGCGTGATCGGGCCGCCTTCGCCCAGGATGGGCATGCCGCCCACCGTCATGGCGCCGTCGGCGTCCAGCGTAATGGCGCCGGCGCGGGTGTAGCCCTCGCCGGTGGGGCCTTGCACGGTGAAGAAGCCGTCGCCGGCGATGGCCACGTCCAGCTCGCGGCCGGTCGACTTCATCGTGCCGCTGCGGGTGGTGACGGCGTTGGCCTGCATGTCGGCCATGTGGCGGTCGTCGTAGCCGTAGCCGCTCAGCGGGCGCGAGGTCGACAGCTCCAGGTTGGCGCGGAAGCCGGTGGTGTCCATATTCGCCAGGTTGTTGGCGTGGACCTGTTGCCCGCGCAGCGCCCGTTCGGCGCCGCTCATGGCGGTGTAGATCAGTGCGTCCATGTGTCAGTCCCGGCCGGCGCTTACAGTGCTTGCATCAGCGACTGCAGCATGGCGCTCTCGGTCTGGATGACCTTGGAGTTGGCCTGGTAGTTGCGCTGCGAGGTCATCAGGCCGACCAGTTCGGTGGTCACGTCCACGTTGGACTGCTCCAGCGAAGCCACGCTCAGCGCGCCGGCCATGCCGTTGCCCGGGGTGCCGAACAGCGGCGTGCCGGAGTCGTTCGAGGCCAGCCAGCTGGTGTCGCTGACCGGGGTCAGCGAGCCCTCGTCGGGGAAGGTGGCCACGGTCAGCTTGCCGACGGACTGGCGCTGGTCGTTGCTGTACTTGGCCACCAGCGAGCCGTCCTTGGCCAGCTCGACGCCGATAAAGGTGCCCGAGGCGTAGCCGTCGGCCTTGTTGGTCGAGGTGGTCGCTTCGCCGGCGAACTGGGTGGTGCCGGTGTAGTCGATGGTCAGGTTGATGACCGCCGCGCCATTGGCCGGATCGTAGGTCAGCGCGTGCTTGGGGTCGGGCAGCGCCGCAGCGTCGATCGCGCCCTTGGCGTCGAACGGCAGGTCGATGTCCAGCGCCGGGTCCATGCCGTTGCCGTCCATGGCGTAGGTCACATGCACGTTGTTGGTGGCGGTCTTGATGAAGTACTGCGTCATCGTGTGCTGGTTGCCCTGCGAGTCGTACACCACGGACACGCGCGACATATTGTAGGACTCCGGCGCCGGCGAGGTCACGGTCGGGGTGGTCGTCGGCGGCGCGAAGGGGTTCACCGCCGGGTCGATGGTTTTCCAGTCGGCCGACAGGTTGCTGACGTATTTCAGGTTCTCGCTGGCCACGGCCGGAATCTGGCCGGTCGGCACCTGCAGGTCGCCCATGGGGCCGAGGGTGGTCGACGGCGGGGTGATGGAGAAGCCCTGCACGCGGCGGTCGGACGCATCAACCAGGTAGCCCTCGGTGCTGGCGTGGAAAATGCCGACGCGGGTGTAGTTGTTCTGGCCCTGGATGTCCTTGGTGACGAAGAAGCCGCGGCCGTTGATGGCGGCGTCCAGGCCGATGCCGGTGTTGACCACGCCGCCGTTCTTGCCGATCGACTGGGTCACCGAGCCGATTTGCACGCCGGTCGCCTGGTCGCCCGCGTACTGCGAGGCGAAGTTGGCGCGGCTGGCCTTGAAACCATAGGTACCCGCATTGGCGATGTTGTTGGAGATGGTGCCCAGTTGCTGGTTAATTGCCTGGATGCCGGACAGTGCGATATCGAAACTCATGGCGGATACCTTTCGTGGTGTACTGAGTTGTACTTGCTTGCTAGATGAACAAATGTTTTAAAGCGGTGGTTCAGTTGCTGGCGACGGTGCTGCCGGCCTTGCCGTTGAAGGCGGTGATGTAAGCCGGCGAGGTCTCGCCGACGTTGGCCACGTTGAGCACCACCGCGCCGCCGGAACCAAGGCGCACGCTGTTCAGGCGGCCGATCAGGTCGATCGACGCGTCTTCCTTGCTGCTCGTTTCCACGCGCATCTTGTAGTTGCCTGCCGGCAGGCCCAGGGCTTGCGGGTCGAGCGCGAAGGGCACCGCGCCGCTGGACTGCGCGCCCAGTTCGATCTTGTGTTCCTTGCCATCCAGGCCGGTCAGCACCAGGGTGGTCTTGTTGCTGCTGGCCGCCAGCGTGATCTCGCCCTTGACCTTGGTGCTGTCCAGCTCCACCGAGGTGGACGCCACCTGCACGTCCGAGCCCACTTGCGCGCCCAGCGCGAGCACCTGCATGCTTTGCAGGATGCTGGCGTTGGCGCTGGTGAGGTTGCCCACGTTCTGCAGCGCTTCGGTCTGCGACAGCTGGGTCAGCTGGCTGATAAACTGGCTGGGATCGCTGGGCGACAGCGGGTCCTGGTTCTGGATCTGGGCCACCAGCAGTTTGGTGAACATGGTGGACGTTTCGCTGCCGTTGGCCAGCGGATTGGAACCGGCGGTCTGGGTGGCCGGGGTATTGGAGAAGAAATTAGTTTGCATGGCTTAACCTTCACCGAGTTTGAGCAGCGACTGCTGCATGGAGCGGATGCGACCCAGCACTTCCACGTTGGTTTCAAAGGCGCGCGAGGCCGACATCATGTCGGTCATCTCGGCCACCTGGTTGACGTTGGGGTAGTACACCATGCCCTCGGCATTGGCCAGCGGATTGCCCGGCTCGTAGACCTTGCGCAGCGGCTCGCTGCTCTCGACCACGTCCAGCACCTGCACGCGGCCGCCGTTGTCGGCGTTGGCGCCTTCGTTCATCACGGCCGCGAACACTGGCTTGCGCGCGCGGTAGGTCTGGTTTTCATTGCCGGACACCGAGTCCGCGTTGGCCAGGTTGCTGGCCACGGTATTGAGGCGCACCGTCTGCGCCGCCATCGCCGAACCGGCGATCTGGGAAATGTCTTTGAAGCTCATGGGGATGCCCTGTTGGCCGGGTGGTTGACCGGTTTATTGACCATTGATCGCTTTGGCCAGCCCCTTGAGCTTCATATTAATGAAGGTCAAGCTGGTCTGGAAGTCGCTCGCGTTCTGCGAGAAGGCCGCCTGTTCGACGCCGATCTCGACGGTGTTCCCGTCGCGGGTGGGGTGGTAGGGCACGCGGTAGAGCGCGTTGCCGTCCGCATCGAGTTCCGGCTCGCCGGTTTGCAGGGCCTGGGTCTGGGCCAGCGTGGCGGCGAAATCCATGTCCTGGGCCTGGTAGCCCGGCGTGTTCTCATTGGCAATATTCGATGCCAGGATGCGCGTGCGTTCGGCACGCAAATGGAGCGCATCGCCATGCAGGCCAAGTGCGTCTTTGAAATTAATGCCCATTATTCCCTCCTGTCATAGATACGTTGCCCATGTAAAATGGCGACCGGACGCAAGCGCGCGCCGCAGCCCACATAGTAAAGGTATTGCCCATGTTCAACAATCCCATTTTACATCCGTTTATTGCCGCGTTGGCGATTGCCGTGCCAATTTCTGGCGAAGCGGCCGTCACGCCCGAGCAGACTGTGGCGCTGGTGGAACAAACGGCGCGCGAGGCCCTGCTGCGCCAGGCCGACGCCAGCGGCCTGGCCGAAGCGGAGTTCGAGGTGGCGGCGGTGCGCACCAGCCGGCCGCTGCCGGCCTGTCCCAGCCCGGTGGCGGTGGGGGTGCTGGACGCGCGCCAGGCCACGCGGCTGCGCCTCGTGGCCAGTTGCCCGGGCGAGGGGGGATGGAAATACGAGTTCGTGGTGCGCGCCAAGATCACGGCGCGGGTGGCGGTGATGGCGGCCGAGGTGCCCAGCGGCCGGGCCGTGGAGGCAGCGGACGTGGCGCTGGAGCGGCGCGACATCAGCCTGGTGCCGGACGCCGTGTCCGACCTGGCGCTGCTGGAAGGCATGTCGGCGCGCCGGTCGCTGCGCAGCGGCGAGCTGCTGCGCCAGAACATGCTGACGGCGCAGCTGCTGGTCAAGCGCGGCGAGGCGGTGCGCATCGTGGCGCGCAACGAGCAGATCGAGGTCAGCATGGCGGGCGAGGCGCTGGACCCTGGCGCGCGCGGCGCGCTGATACGGGTGCGCAACAACAACGGCAATGTGATCAAGGCGCGGGTGACGGGCGCTGGAATGGTGGAACCCGCCGATTTGCCCGTGTCCATTCAGTCACCCAAATGATTTTTCATCTGCTGGACTTTGCCGGCTAGCTTGCTGAGCTTGTCGGCATAGCCGGGATCGGTGGCGTAGCCGCCGCGCGCCAGGGCGCTGGCGAAGGCGCGCGCGTCGCTGCCGGTGTTGAGCGCCTGCTGGTAGCGCGGATTGGCCAGCAGCGTGCTGGCGTAGTCGTCGAAGGCGGCGGCCTGGTCGGGATAGCTGCGGAAGCGCTCGACCTTCTTCAGGGCCACGCCCTGTTCGTACTCGGTGGTGGTGGCGGACGCGACCGCGCCCTGCCATTGCCCGCCGGCCTTGATGCCGAACAGATTGTTGCTGTTGCCCACGGGATGCTGGCCCCAGCCCGATTCCAGCGCCGCGTGCGCGGCCACCAGTTCCGGCGCCACGCCCAGGCGCTTGGCGGCGTCGGCCGCCCACGGCTGTATGCTGGCGAGGAACTCCTGCTGGTCCGCCGTGGTGTTGCCGTGGTTCGCGCCGCTGTCCAGGGTGTCGATGGCGCCGGCCGCGCGGGCGCGCAGCGCGGCGGCGGCCGTGCTCAGCGCCTGCGAGGGCAGGGCGCCGTCCTGGCTGCCGGCGGAAGCGCTCCAGCCGCCCTGGATGGTGGCGGCCACGTCGCCCTGCACCTGGCGGAAGGCGGCGCTGAAACCGCCCGCGCTCAAGCCGCCGGCACTGAAACCGCCCGGGGTGGACAGGCTGGCCGTGGGGCGCATATTGCTGGTGGTGGCCGCCGTGGCGGCCGTGGCCTGCGTGGGGCGCAGCGTGTCAGGCCGGCTCATAGAGCTGGTCCTCTCCATGCAGCACGCGCTGCATGATGGTGTATTGGTTGACGAGCAATTCGCTGTTGCGCTTGCCCAGGCGCTTGCATTCGAGCACGCGCAGTTCCAGCTGTTGCCATTGCTGCTCCAGGCGGGCGCGCGGTTCGGGCTTGAGCAGGGCGAACACCCGCTCCATCGACGGCTCGGGGCCGACCAGCTGCACCGCGTACTGCACGCGCTGGGCGCGGCGCGCGTCCATGGCGTCGACCAGGGCCGACACCGTGGTGGCGATTTCTTCCAGGCGGGCGCGCTGGTGGCGCACGGCCGCGTCGAATTGCTGTTCCAGCCAGCCGTGCAGTTCCGCGTAGGCCGCCATGTCCTGGGCGACGCCGTCGAGCAGCAGCTGCATGGCTTGCTGGCGCGTCGAGGGGGCTGCCGCATTCACGGCGGCACTCGGGGCCATACTCACTTGTCGCTCCCGTGGAAGCGCTGGATCAGGCCGGCCAGCTTGTCCGGGTCGAAGGGCAGCTCGCCCCTGGCCAGCGCGTCGCGCAGCTCGGCCACGCGTTCGTGGTCCACCTCGGGCATGGCTTTCAGCGCGGCCAGCGCCGGCTGCAGCACGGCCGATTGCAATTCGGGCGCGGCGGGCGCCCGGGCGGGAGCGTGCGCGCCGTCGGCCGGCGCGCTCTCGGCCACCCGCTGCACGGCCACGCCGTCCACGCCGCCAGTCGAAATTCTCATACGTTGACCCCTGGTCTTGGAAGTTTGCATAGTAACCCGCCTTACGCCGCGACGCGAAGTAAATGTTCAGTTCCCATTTCGCCCGGTCCCGTATTTGCCTTCCGGCCCCAGCTTGTTGCGCAGCTTCTGCAGCGACTCGGCATCCGGCAGCGCGGTGTCGACTTCGCCTTCCATCATGTTCTTGCTGCCGGGCATGCCAAACATCGACGACACCGCCTTGGCCTGGGCCGAGGTCAAAATCAGCAGTTCGATGCGGCGGTTCACGCCGGCGTCGGCCTTCTGGGTGTCGATGGGCGCGCGGTCGGCCATGCCCACCACCTGCAGCACGCTGTCCTTGCGCATGCCGCCCGAGAGCAGCATGGAGCGCGCCGCCATGGCGCGGTTGGACGACAGCGTCCAGTTCGAATAGGCGAAATAGCCGGTGTCGCTGTACTGGACGGAATCGGTGTGGCCCACCACCAGCATCTGGTTCTCCATGCGTTCGAACAGCGGGCCCATGCTTTTCAGCAGATTGGCGAAGCGGTCGGTCGGCACGGCCGAGCCGCGCACGAACATGCCCTGCTTGTCGGTGTCGTGCAGCATCACGCGCAGGCCGTAGGGGGTGATCACCGATTCCAGGTTGGCCGCCAGGCCGGTTTCCGCGCTCAGCTTGGCCAGCGCCTTGGCCAGCTTGTGCAGCTCGCCCGGGGTTTCATAGCTGACCTTGTCCGGCACCTCGGAGGCGTTCTCGCCGCTGGCCAGGGCCTGGCCGGGCGAGTCGTTCTTGCCGCTGCGCGGCATGGGGAAGCGCTCGATCAGGCTGCCGCGCGGGCCGCCCACCTGCTCGGGCATCACGCCCTTGCCCTGGTCGGTCTTGTTGCCGTCGGCCTCGGTCAGGATGTGCTGCAGGCTCTCGGTGTTGCGCGCCGCCATCAGCCACAGCACCAGGAACAAGCACATCAGCGCCAGGCAGAAGTCGGCGAAAGCGACCTTCCAGGCGCCGCCGTGGTCGTCATGCGCATGCTTGCCGCCGCCGCGCTTGACGATGGTGGCTTCATGTTTCTCATGCGGCTTTTGCACGGCCACCTCCACGGCGCGATCCGGACTCAGGCTCGCTGTCGCGGCCTTCCAGCTCGTTGATCCAGCGCTCGAGCTGGGCGAAACTCGGCTTGACGTTCAGCGCCACCAGGCGGCGCCCGGCGTCGATCGCCAGCAGCGCCGGCTTGCCGGCCACGTGGGTGACCAGCACCACTTTCACGCATTCCTTGTTGGAGCCTTCCTGGTTGACCAGCTGCTTCATCACGTTGGCGATGGGGTCGAGCAGGCCGTAGCACAGGAAAATACCGATAAAGGTGCCGACCATGGCCGCGCCCACGTGTTCCGCGATCTCGCCCGAGGTCGCGCCTTCGGACACGGTGCTCATGGTGATCACGATGCCCAGCACGGCGGCCAGAATGCCGAAGCCCGGCATGGCTTCGCCGATCTTGCCGATGGACTTGGCCGGCTGGTTCAGCTCTTCGTGGATGGCTTCCAGTTCCTGCTCCAGCACGCCTTCCAGCTCGTGCGCGTTGATCTTGCCCATCGCCATCAGGCGGAAGTTGTCGACAATGAAAGCCAGCAGTTTCGGCTCTTCCAGCACCAGCGGGTAGCGCTGGAACAGCGGGCTGTCCTTGGGCGCCTCGACGTGGGCGTCCAGTGCCTTCAGGCCGCCGGCGGCCAGCTGCAGCAGTTCGTACATGAGCAGCAGCAACTGGCGCTGGAACTCGGAGTCGTACTTCTTGCGGGTAATGATCTTCTTCAGCTGGGTGCCCATTTCCTTCAGCACGTGCGTGGGATTGCCGATCACGAGCGCGCCCAGGCCGGCGCCGGCGATCACGATGAGCTCGATCGGCTGCCAGATCTGGTGGAAGCTGCCGCCCATCATGAAGAAGCCCCCGAACACACTGCCGAGGACGATCAGAATACCGATTATTTGCTGCATGATGTCACGCCTTTCCGCGTCATGGTCTATCAGGCGCTTTGCAGCACCGCTTTCATTTTATTCAGGGCCGCCTTGTTGAGCTGGCAGACGCGGGCGTCGGTCAGGTCCAGCACGGCGGCAATTTCTTTGTAGCTCAGCTCGAATTCGTAATACATCTGCACCACGCGCTGTTCGCGCTCGTCCAGGCCGCCCAGCGCCTGGGCCAGCGAGCGCCGCATCACCAGCTGGTCTTCCGGGCTGGGCGCGCTGTCGCCGCCGGGGCTGACGGTGTCCTGCAGCACTTCGTCGAAGCTGGCCATCATCTCGGCGCTTTCGTCGAGCTGGTAGGCCTGGTAGTCCTCGGCGCTGATGCCCAGGCCGTCGATAATCTCGCGCTCGTCCGGCTCGCGCCCCAGCTTGCGGGTCAGTTCGCGCACCGCGTCGCGCAGCTTGTGGCTGTGCTGGCGCACCGCGCGCGGGCGCCAATCCTGGCGGCGCAGCTCGTCGAGGATGGCGCCGCGGATGCGCAGGCTGGCGTAGCTGCCGAAGGCGCCGTCCGGCACGCCGTAGCGGCGCAGCGCCTCAAGCAGCCCCATCAGCCCAATCTGCTCCATGTCGTCGCGGTCGATGGCGCCGGCGATCTGCGAATTGAGCTGGCGCACGATGCGCTTGACCAGCGGCGCATACGACAGCAGGTATTTCTGCTCGTCGGCCACGCTGTGCGCGGCGGGCGTGCTGCCCGCCGCGCCATAGCTCTCGGCGTAGCTGTCTGCGTATTGCTCTATATATGCCATGCCCGCCCCACTTGTTACGGCCAGCCTAAGCCAGCCACGCCTACTCGAGGATCAGTTTCCCGATCATCACTTCCGAGAACGGGCGCTCGCGCTTGTCCTTGGCGTAGGTCTCGTCGAATGCCTTGTTCAACTCGTCGGCGAACTGGTCGATCGACATGGTCGCCGCTTTCGACATCGGCAGCCCGGACAGCGCCTTGACGGCCACGCTGCGCAACAGCGGCAGATGTTCCTTGCATTCCTTCTCCTGCTTGGCCGTGGTGGCCACCACCAGGTCGGCCGACAGATAGTGCGTTACCACTTCGCCTTCGCTGCGTTTCAGCATGACGATCACCTTTTCCACGGTGATATATTTCGGTGGTTCGGTCTCGGCCTTCGGCTCCTCGTGCTTGACGGCCTTGCCTTCGCCGCCGGTGGCGGCCTGCTTGCCCATGTACCACACTGCGCCGCCGGCCACGCCGCCGCCCAGCAGCAGCACGCCCACCATCGCTATCACCAGTTTTTTATTCATCTATTCCTTACTCCCGTTCGGTCGTCATGGCAAAGGTGGGGGCGGCAGCCTCGTCGTCGCCCAGGGCGCGGCCGGGGCCGCGCTGTTCCTGGTTCTGCCCCTGCTGGCGGCCGGAGCCGCCGTCGGCCAGCGACTGGCTGCCCCCGCGCGGCGAGGCCGACACGGTGACGGCCACATCGCCGAGGCTGCGCTGCGACAAGTCCTGGCGCACGCTGTCGCCTATGGTGTTGAGCTGGCGCAGCACTTCGCTGTTGTTGGCGGACAAGTTCACCTGCAGCGCGCCGGCGCTGTGGCGGATCGAAATCTCGACGGTGCCCATATTCGGCGGCTCCAGGCGGATCACCGCATGGTCGTTATTGCGTTGCAGCGTCAGCTGCAGGCGGTCGCCCAGGGCGTCGCGCAGCGGCTGTTGCCACTGGTCCGGGTTGCCGGCCAGGCGCACGGCGTCGCCGCCGGCGGGCTGGGCCGCTGCCGCCGCCGCGTTGAGCTGGTGGATGGCGCCGAAACCGCCGCCGGCGCTGCTGCCCGGATTGCCGCCTGCGCTGCCGCCGCCGGCCTGCGCGGCGCTGTCGCCGGCTGCGGCGATGGCGGCGCCGCCCGGCGCCGCACCGGCAGCCAGGGCCGCGCCGCTGATGGTGCCCAGGTCGGCGCGCTGGATGGTGGTGCGCTGCTGGCCTTGCAGCAGCTGGTCGGCCGCTTGCTGCAGGGCGGCCGGAATGGCGGCCTGTGCGGCGGGGGCGGCGCTGGGTGCGGAGGTCGGCGCGGCGGTGGCGGCCAGGTAGGCGGCGCGCTGTTCGCGCGCGGCTTGCTGGGCCGCCAATTGCACCGCTGCCGTCGGGGCGGCTGTGGGCGCGGACGTCGGCACGGCGGAATAAGTGGGGGCCGAAGCCGGCGCGGCGGACGGGGCGGCCGTTGGCGCCGCCGACGGTGCGGCGCTGGCGGTGTAGGCGGCTGCGCCGGCAAACAGCGGCTGGGCCGGCGCGGCGGCGGACGGCGCCGCGGTGGGGGCGGCGCTGCCGGAAACTGCGCCCGGCGCGGCGCTTGGCGCGGAGGTCGGCGCGGAGGTCGATGCATAGCCGGCCGCTTGCGGCGCGGCGCTTGGCGCCCAGGCGGGCGCACCGGCCGGGGCGCTGGTGGCGGCGTAGGCGCCGGCGGGCTGGGCGCCATAGGCGGCGCTGCCGGCCGCGCCCACGGCGGCAATGCCTGCGTCGGCGGCCTGGCCGGGGCCGGATGCCGGGGCGGCCGTCGGTGCGGCGGCCGGACCGGCGGTCGGCGGCAGGACCAGGGCCAGCATGGCGTTCATGGCGTCCAGGCCGGCGCTGCCGGCGGCGCTGTCCGCGCCTTCATCGGCAGCCGGGACGCCGGCATCCGCCGCGCCGCCATCGGCGGCCGGTTCGGCGTCGCCCAGCAGCTGGGAAAACAGCGGCAGCGCCACGGCGGCGGCGCCTGGCAGGGCGGCGCCCAGCAAGGCCAGCGCGGCATCGCCCGCGCCTGCGGCCGGGACTGCGGTGTCCAGCAGGGACGGGGCGGGGGTGGGGGCGCCAGGGGCGCCGTTGGAGATCATAGTCATGCAGTGGTTCCGGTGACCGCAGCTTCGCTGCGTGTTGCTTCGCTGGGCTCGTGCCCGCTGGTCATGGCGTAGGCCATCCAGCCTTCCTTGTTCGCTTGCATTTCGCTCAATTTGGCCGCCAGCTCGGCGCTGGCCAGGCCGGCGCAGTGCTCGGCTTGCCGGTGCAGCTGGCGCAGCGCCGCCAGCGCGGCGCGCTCGGCCGGGCTCCACGGGCCTTGCGCGGCCATGGCCGGCAGCGAGGCGGCCATTAACGTATTAATCGCCGCCAGCGCATTCCAGTCCGAGGAAGCGGTGGCGGCGCTCATTTTTTGCGCCATCTGCAGCAATGTTTGTTGCCTATCCATTCTTGGCCTGTACTCCGAGCCAGCCCTGCTTGATGGTGGTCAGCAGGCCGGTCACCTCGTCCACGATGGCCGGGTCCATATCCACGCCGGCGCGGTACAGCCGGGCCACGCAGTAGTCGTACAGTCGGCCCAGGTTGGCCACCACTTCGCCGCCCTGGTCGTAGTCGAGCGAACTGGACAGGCCGTTGATAATCTCGGTGCACTTGTTCAGGCTGGCGGCCTTCAGCTCGTAGCGCTTGCCCACCACGTGGCCGCGCGCGCGCGCCAGTTCCTCCAGCAAGCCGTCGGTCAGCACCAGCACCAGCTCGATCGGCGAGGCGCGCGCGGTCTGGGCGTCCAGATTAACGGAGTGGTAACTGCTATAGGCTTCCTGGTTCATCATATTCTCTGGTGTGGGCGCGGCGCCCGGTTAGGAGCTCGATTTGTCGGCGAACAGGGCGGAGAACAGGCCGGTGTTCTGGGACATCTGGTTTTGCAGCGACTGCAAGGCGGTGAACTGCTGCAGATAGCGCTTGTAGGAGTTGTTGAACAGGTTGTCCAGCGCGTCCTGGCGGTCGCTCAGGGTGCGCTGCAGGCGGTCGTTGGTCTGGCGGCGTTCGCCGATGTGGCCGTCGACGCTGTTGGTCCAGGTGCTCATCAGCTTGTCCAGGCCGCCCAGCAGCGCGGACGTGTTGTTCAGGCTGCTGGTGCCGAAGATCTTGTCCAGCGCCGCCGGGTTGGCGGCGATGGCCGTGGCCAGGCGGTCGGCTTTGACGGCCAGGCTGCCGTCGCGCTGGGCGGTGATGCCGAACACCGGCAGGCTTACGCCGTCGGTGCTCTTGCGCAGCATGTCCTGCATGCGGCTGCGCAGCGCCTTCAGGCCGGCGTCGTTGGCGAAGGGGCCGGGCGGCTTCTTGTTCGGGGTGTCGCCGACAAAGGTCAGCTCGTCCAGCACCTTGTTCAGCGCATTGTAGGCGTCGACGAAGGACTGCACATTGCTCTTGGTGCCGGCGTTGTCGGTCGCCACGGTCAGGGTGGCGGGCACGCCGCCGGTCTGGGCCTTGGTGAAGGTCATCTTCACATCGTTGACCACGGCAAAGGTGTTGGACGCCTGCTCGATGCGGTTCTGGCTGAGCGGGTTGCCGTCCGGCGCGCCCAGCCACACCACGGCGTTCTGCGCGGTGACGATCTGGGTCTGCTTGCTGGTGTCTTCCAGCATGCCTTTCAGCGCCAGGTTGGTCACGCCGCTGGCGTCGATGGAGGCAGCATTGTCCTTGCCGGTGGCGTTCGAGGTCAGCACCAGGGTGGTGGCGCCGTTGACGGTCAGGGTGGAGGCGGTGACGGTGGAGTCGTTGTCGGCCGCCAGGTTGATGGCGGTGGCCACCTCCTGCGCCGTCAGCGTGCCGTCCAGGTTCTTGTCGGCGTTGACCAGGTTGACGTTGAAATTGGTGCCGTCGGCCAGCACCACGTTCAGGCTGCCGCTGCCGGCGGCGACCGTGTCGGTGATGCCGCCATAGGAGACCTGGCCGGCCGTGGCCAGCTGCTCGACATAGAAGCTATACGTGCCGGCGGCCGCTGCCGAGCCGGCGGTGGCGGTGCCGATATCGCTGCTGAAGGAGGCGGTGTTGGCCAGCACGCTTTTCTTGCCGGACAGGGCCAGCAGGGCGCTGCTGAAGGTGCTCATGGCCGAGCTCAGCTTGCTCACGCCGCTGACGCCGTCGGCGGCGGCCTTGGTCTTGGTGTCGAGCAGGGTCTGTGAGGCTTCCGTATAGCGGGTCGCCAGCTGCGTGGCCATATAAGCCGGGTAGTCTGGGCTACTGCTGCCTGGGACGGTGGTTGCCATGATGTGTGCTCCGGAGAATGAGAGGGAAGTGTACAGTGCTAGAAGGCGACCGAAAATGTTTCCCTATGAAATTTTTGTGGATTAGCCGGGTTTTTGACTGCGCAACCACAATTGCGTTGCCAGTTCGTCATGCTGTTTGCGTTCCTGGGCGCGTTCATGGTGCACGGCGGCCTGCTGCTTCTTCTGCAGCACCTGGTCCAGCACCTCGCGCTTGACATAGGCCGCGTTGAGGGCGCGCTGCGACACGGCCATGTCGGCCTCGTGCATATTCAGGTCGAGGCGGTGGCTGTCGGCCATCTGCATGACGGCCTGCTTGTAGTCGCCGCAGTTGGAGGCCAGCGCCATCGGCAGCTTGCCGCTGGCGCCGCTGTTCTGGTACAGGCCGGTGAGCCGGTCCAGATTTTTCTGGTAGCGGTCGCGCACGCTTTCCTTGGCCGCCATCTCCGAGCGCAGGCGCTCGACCTCGGTGGTGCGCAGGTCCACCAGGGTGGACAGGTTGCGTATCATGTGGGACGGGTTTTTCGGGGACTGGGTCATGCCATCAGCCTTTCCAGAGTGGACACGCATGCCGCGTAGGGCGCCGCTTCCTTGGTGCCCTGGCACAGGTAGTCTTCAACATGAGGGTGCAGATTGACCGCCTTGTCCGTCACCGGGTCGGCGCCGGGCACGTAGGCGCCCAGCGGGATCAGGTCCCGCACCCGGTCATGGCGCGCCATCGACGCCTTCAGCGCGCGCGCGGCCAGCATGTGCTCGTTGCTGATCACCTGGTTCATGCAGCGGCTGATGGAAGCGGCGATGTTGATGGCGGGATAGTGGCCGCGCTCGGCCAGCTCGCGCGTGAGCACGATGTGGCCGTCCAGGATGGCGCGCGCGGTGTCGACCACCGGGTCCTGCTGGTCGTCGCCCTCGGCCAGCACGGTGTAGATGGCGCTCATGCTGCCGTTCGGGTTTTCGCCGTTGCCGGCCGACTCCACCAGCTGCGGCAGCGCCGAGAATACCGACGGCGGATAGCCCTTGGTGGCGGGCGGCTCGCCCAGCGCCAGCGCCTGCTCGCGCAGCGCCATGGCGTAGCGCGTCAGCGAGTCCACCAGCAGCAGCACATTCTTGCCCTGGTCGCGGTAGTGCGCCGCTATCGAATGGCACAGTTCGGTGGCCATGATGCGCATCAGCGGCGATTCGTCGGCCGGGGCGATCACCAGCACGGCCTTGCGCAGGCCCTCGGGGCCGAGCGACATCTCGACGAATTCGCGCACCTCGCGCGAACGCTCGCCGATCAGGCCCACCACCACCACGTCGGCCACGGTCTGGCGCGTGAGCATGCCCAGCAGCACGGACTTGCCCACGCCGGAGCCGGCCATCAGGCCGACGCGCTGGCCCTTGCCCAGGGTCAGCATGGCGTTGATGGCGCGCACGCCCACGTCCAGCGGTTCGGTCACCGGCTTCTTGCGCAGCGGGTGGATGCGGGGCGGGGTGTAGTCGAGCGGAAAATCGCCGCCCAGCTTGCCCAGCCCGTCGATGGGTTCGCCCAGGCCGTTGACCATGCGGCCCAGCCAGCCGGGACCGATGGTCAGGCTGACTTTTTCCGCCGACGGCATCACGCGCGCGCCGGTGGTCAGGCCCACGGCCTTTTTGAACGGCATCAGGAAGGACAGCTTGTCGCGGAAACCGACCACTTGCGCATCCAGCCATTCGCCGCTGACGGTTTCAATTTGGCAACGCTGGCCTGTGTGCATGGGGCAACCCATGGCTTCCAGCAGCAGGCCGGACGCCCCCACCAGCCGCCCGGTCGGGGTGGCCATGGGGACAGCGTCCAGCTCCAGCTTGCGCAAGGCATCGGCTATCATTCTTCGCTTTCGGACTCGTCGCCGCCGTCGGCGGCCTGGAGTTGATTATCGACCTGTTCCATGACAGCGGCAAGACGTTGATGGCATCCGGCATCAACTTCATTGTCGCCGGCGCGGATGCGGCACTCGCCGATGTCGAGGCGGGCGTCCGGAATCAGGTTCCAGCGCTTGGTGCGCTTGGGGTCGAGATCGGCGATGCGTTTCAGTTCTTCCGGATTCAGGTAGACGTCGATGTCCTCGCGGGTGGGCGGCATCGAGGCCAGGGTCTCGTCGACCAGGGCCATGATCTGCACCGGCTGCAGCGCCAGCTCGGCGCGGATCACCGAGCGCGCCACCTTGGCCACCAGGTCCACCACCTCCTTGCGCTGGGCCGCGCGGTAGTCGGCGCGCAGTTTTTTCAGGCCCTTGAGCATGGACTCCACGGGACGGGCCATGGTGTCGAAGCCGACCAGGGTCTCGTTGCGGCCTTCCTCGCGGCCCTGCTCGAAGCCGGCGTTGCGGCCGGCCTCGAAGCCGTCCTCCTGGCCGCGCTGCAGGCCGATCTCGTAGCCGTCGCGCTGGCCCTGTTCAAAGCCTTCGCTGACCGAGGCCTGCCACTGGGCGCTGTCGGTGCTCAGGCCGGCGCTGCCGCTGCCGCGGCTGGGCGGCGGGGCGAACTGCGACAGGGGCGGGAAGCGGTAGGGGCGGAATTGCTTCATCATTCAACCACCGTTTCGGCGAACAGCTGCACTTCGACTTCGCCGGCGTCGGCCAGCGCCTTGACGGTGGCCATGATTTCCTGGCGCGTCTGTTCGATGCGCGACATCGGCACGGGGCCGGCGCGGCGCATCATGTCCTCGAAGGCCTGGGCCTGGCGTTTCGGCATGGTTTTCAGCACCGCGTCGCGGATTGCCAGCTCGGCGCCCTTGAGCGCGATGGCCCACTGTTCCAGCGGCACTTCCTCGATCAGGCGCGACAAGGTGGCCTCGGTCTGGGTCGACAGGATCAGGAAGTCGTACATCGACAGCTCGATCTGGTTCACCACTTCCGGGTCGTGCGCGCGCAGCAGTTCCACGATCTGGGCGCGGTTGCCCGGCAGGCGGTTGAGGATCTCGGCGGTCTGGCGTATGCCTTCCACGCTGGTGCTCTGGCTGTCGAAGCTGCCCAGGCAGCGGTCCACCAGCTCGTCGAGCTCCTGCAGCAGATCGCGGTCGATCTCGTCCAGGCGGGCCAGGTTCAGCAGCACCAGGTCGCGGCCTTCCAGCGGCAGTCCGTCGATAATCTGGCCGGCCAGGGCCGGCGGCAGGAAGGCCAGGAAAACGGCCTGCATCTGCACATGCTCGTTGGCAATATATTCCGCCAGCCATTTCGGCGAGGCCCACTGCAGGCGCGCCATCTTCGGGCGCAGCTCGTCGCCGTAGATGTTGTTGAGCACGGTATTCGCGATATCGTTGCCCAGCGCCAGGTCCAGCGAGCGCTTCAGGTAGGCGCGCGAGGCGCCGTGCACGCCGGACTGCTCGCGGTAGTCGTCGAAGAAGGACTGCATGGCGGTCTTCACCGCTTCGACCTTGATGCCGCTCATGCGCGACATCACCTGGGTCACCTCCAGCAGCTCCTCGCGCGACAGGCAGCGCAGCACGGCGGCGGCCGGCTCCTCGCCTATGCTCAGCAGCACGATGGCGGCCTGTTCAACCGGGGTCAGCCCCGTACCGTCGGGCAGTTCGTTATTGAGATCGGCCATTTTTCTGCATCCATTGTTTGACGACTTCGGCTACGCGTTCCGGCTCTTTTTCGGCCAGAATCTTCAGGTGATCGACCATCACGTCGACCGAGGAACCGGTCGGCGGCAGATCGTAGTTTTCCAGCAGCGGCACCACCGGCATGCCCGGCTTGGCGACCGGCTGGCCTTCCAGCGTCTGGGCGCCGGTCTCCTGCAGCGCTTCCGGCGTGCCCAGCGCGGGCGCGCCCGGGGCGGGCTGGGTGCCCGGCGCGCCGGCGGCCTGGCCGCCCACCACGGTGGCTTCGGCGGTGGCGCCGGAGCGGCCGCTGGCATTGCCGCGCAGCGCCACATTGGCCGGCGCCGGCGGCGCGAAGCGCGCGGTGAGCAGGCGCATGATGGGGCGCAGCAGCAGCAGATAGCCGAGCAGGGCGCCCACCGCGTAGGTCAGCCAGGCGCTGAAGTCGACCACGGTGTCGCGCTCCTGCCACCACGGGGTGACTGCGGCCTTGGGCGGGAAGTTCATGGCGGTGACCACCAGCGCGTCGCCGCGCTCGGCGTTGATGCCCAGGCCGTTGCGCAGCACCTTGTCGATATTGGCCAGTTCGGCCGCGGTCCAGCCGGTTTTCGGGAAGGGGGCGGCGGCCTGCGCCAGCACCACGGCGATGCTTTGCTTCTCCAGCGTGCCGCGCGCATGCTTGGTCTGCACGATGCTGCGGTCGTAGGCGTACTGGCGGGTGGTGGCGTTCTTCTTGGCCGAGCCGTCGGGCTGCTGGTTGGGATCGGTGGCCTTGGCCGCGTCGGCCGCCGGCGGGCGGTTCGACAGGGTGCCGGGCACGCCCATCACCAGGCGGTTGCGGTCCTGCTCCTCGCGCATGGCTTCGCTGGTCACCTTGGGCGTTTCGCCGTATTTCTCCACCGTTTCCTCGACCTTGTCGTTGTTCACGGTGGCCGTCACGCTGAGGCGGAAATTGTCTTCGCCGACGATGGGGCCGAGCAGGCCGCGGATATTGTTGCGGATGTCGTCCTGCAGGCGCTTGCCGTTTTCATTGGTGGCGGCCGAGGACTCGAAGCCGTCGGCCAGGTCCACGTGCGAGGACAGCAGGTTGCCGGCCTGGTCGACCAGGCTGACGCGGCCCGGGCTCAGGCTGGCCACGCTGCCGGCCACCATATTGACCACGGCGGCGATGGTTTCCGGCGACAGCTTCTGGCCCGGCTTGGTGGCGATCACCACCGAGGCGGACGACTTGTCGCCGTCGCTGGTGACGAAGGAGGTCGATTTGGCGATGGACAGGTGCACGCGCGCCGTGGCGATCGCGTCCAGCGTCATGATGGACTGCGCCAGTTCGCCTTCCAGGCCGCGCCGGAAGCGCACGTCCTGCACGAACTGCGACACGCCCAGCGGGTCGTTCTTGTCCATCAGCTCCAGGCCGGCCGGCAGCTGGGCCGTCACGCCTTTCGAGGCCAGCAGCATGCGCACCTTGCCCAGCATGGACTCGGGCACCAGCACCTGGCCGCTGTCCGGATGCACGCGGTAGGGGATGTGCTCGCCGTCGAGCACCGTCATCATGTCGGCCGCCACCACTTTTTCGCGCGCGCCGAACACCGGCTTGTAGGCCGACTGGTCTTTCCACAGCACCATCAGCACCAGCGCGGTCACGCCTATCGCCAGCAGCAATATGGGCGTGAGGTTTTTCAGCAGGGCGGGCGGCAGGGCGGGCGCGGCGCCGTCGCCGGAGCGCCAGCGTCCAAAAGCGGACTTGATGGTGTTGATCACTGTGGACTTTCGCTTGGAAAGGTTTTATTCGAAACGGGAAGACGCCGGACTGCGCTGCCGCGGCAGCGCGGCCTCACAGCGGCAGTTTGATGAGTTCGTCGACCGCGCCCATGACCTTGTTGCGCACTTGCATCAGCATCGAGAAGGACAGGCTGGCTTCCTGGCTGGACAGCATGGCGCCCACCAGGTCGTCGCTGCGGCCGGCGTCGACGTCGGCCATTTTCTGGGCCGCCATCTGGTCGTCGGCGTTGACGCGGGTGACGGCGTCGCGCATCGACTGGGCGAAGGAGAAACTGTGGTTGCCGGCCGCGCCCGGCAGCGCGCCGAACTGGGCCGCAGGGGCGATGCTGCTGGCCGACAGGTCGGCGGCGGCGTTCGTCAGGGAAGCCAGATCCGCCTGAATCAGGCTGGCAAATTCATTAGCCATGTTACCTCCACTTAATTGCAACGTTGCTTACACATGGCTACCATAGCCCCATGTCGGCCATATTCGGACAGTGCCCGGCGCCAATGCCCGGTTGCGACGCGTCTAAAAGCGGACTCAGGAGAATGATACATGCTGGAAATTAGTTCGGTGTGCCGACGTGCGGCGAAACAACAAAAAAGACGTGCGCGGACTGCGGCGTGGCGCGGGAAAACGACAGAATTTCCTTTTTAATCATAGACTAAGCGGGTAGTGGGAGCGGCGGCGGCATTTTTTGTTGCATTGCGGCTGCAAGACCGTCATGCTACGAATAAGCTTACCCGTTAGCAACTTTCCTGTAAAGCCCCAAGGCGAGAAAACGTTTTATTGATGCGTAGCAATAGTGTCGGTTTTGCTGTAAACTCCGGCTCCGCTGCGGCGGGTACAACGCCCTAGCTAAACACCTGCGATTTAAGCTAGGATATGGCATGCGGTTGTGCAACAATCTGCGTATCGCCAGCGTACCGATAGCGTACCGACCAGACCACTGAAATGACCATCACACAACAGACTGCGCAACATCAAGTTCTGGACCCATGCCTGCTGGGCAGGCCTGTGCACCGGCTGCCGGCGTTCGCCGCCCAGCTCAAGGAAGACCTGGCGCAGGCCATGCGGCTCAACGTCAACCGCCGCTACTGGGGCAGCTTCCAGGTCGACAGCGTGGCCTTTGCCCGCCTGGACGGCGAGGAGATCGCGCTGCGCTGGGCCAATTTCTCGGCGCCGGCCGGGCAGATCGCCTTCTCGCTGGAGCGCAAGGTGCTGCTGGCGGTGCTGAACTACCGCTACGGCCGCGCCAAGAGCAATGCCGCCGCCGACGAGACGGCGGTGAAGGTGACCGCTACCGAGGAGCGCCTGGCCGTGGTGCTGGGCCTGCAGCTGGCGGGCACGCTGGCGGCGCGCATCGAATCGAACTTGCCGGCCTCCAATCCCGCGGCGGCCGGTGCGGCGGAGCAGGCCGAGGCCGGCGACCAGGGTTTCAAGCCGGTCGGCGGCGGCCTGCCGTCCAAGGGCGGCTGGGTGATCGCCGTCACGGTCAGCGATCCCGACAGCGCCAGCCCGGAGCCGCTCACCGGGCGCTTCCTGTTCGCGCTCGACAAGAATCTGATGGCCAGCGTGCTGCGCGGCCTGCAGCCCGAGCGCGACACCGCGCGCCGCGCCGCGCGCAACCAGGCGCCGCTGGGCGCGCGCCTGCAGGTGGGCCTGCAGGGCCGCCTGGTCAGCAAGGAAATGGAACTGGGCAACCTGTTCGACTTGCGCATCGGCGACGTGATCCCGATCAGCATGCACCGCGCCGAAGTGCTGCTGGACGATTCGCGCCTGTTCACGGCCGCTGTGAGCGAGCACAAGGGCAAGCTCTGTTTAACCTCTTTTGAAGACGTCGACTAACTCCATGATGAACATCAACGCAAACAGCACCAGCGATGCGCTGCTCGAAGACCTGTCGGAAGAAATGATTATCGACCAGGTCAGCAACGACCTGGCCGACGTGGCCCAGCCCCGCAGCGGCGGCGGCCGCCGCGACCTGCCGCAGATGATGCGCAAGATCCCCGTCACGCTGACGCTGGAGGTGGGCTCGGCCCGCATTTCGCTGCAGGACCTGATGGCGATCGGCCCGGACAGCGTGGTGGAACTGGACGTGCTGGCCGGCGAGCCGCTGGTCATCAAGGTCAACGGCACCGCCATCGGCCGCGCCGAAGTGGTGGTGGCGGGCGAAAACTATGGTTTGAAGGTAATCGACCTGGACGGCCTGAATCTCGACATGATGGCGCCATGACGCTGGCTGCGCGCCGCGCCTGCGCTGCGGCAGGTGCGCTTGCCGCCTGCGTGCTGGCGAGCGCCCCCGCGCACGCGGTCGACCTGCTGGCCAATGTGGTGCCGGGGGCGAACACGGAACTGACGGTCAAGACCCAGATCCTGATCATCATGACCTTGCTGGGCTTGCTGCCCATCCTGGTCATGATGATGACCAGCTTCACCCGCTTCGTGATCGTGCTGTCGCTGCTGCGCCAGGCCCTGGGCCTGCAGCAGGGCTTGCCCAACCGCGTCGTGACGGGCGTGGCCCTGATCCTGACCTTGCTGGTGATGCGCCCGATCGGCGACCAGGTGTGGAAGGACGCCTTCGTGCCCTACGACCAGGACAAGATCGGCCTGCAGGAGGCGCTGAAGATCGCCGAGCAGCCGATTTCGCGTTTCATGCTGGCCCAGACCAGCAAGGCCGCGCTCAAGCAGATCGCCCACCTGGCGGGCGAGGACAATGTGGCCAAGCCGGCCGACCACGCCTTTACCGTCAAGCTGGCCGCCTTTGTGCTGTCGGAGCTGAAGACCGCCTTCCAGATCGGCTGCCTGCTGTTCATCCCTTTCCTCATCATCGACCTGGTGGTGTCCTCGGTGTTGATGGCCATGGGTATGATGATGCTGTCGCCGCTGGTCATTTCACTGCCGTTCAAGCTGCTGCTGTTCGTGCTGGTGGACGGCTGGACCCTGACCGTCAACACGCTCGTCACGAGCATCCAGGCCTATTAGCGATGGGGGCCGACCTATGCTGACCCCCGATATCGCGGTCGACCTGGTGGTCGAGGCGCTGCACGTCGTGATGGTGCTGGTGCTGGTGCTGGTGGTGCCGGGCCTGATCATGGGCCTGCTGGTGGCGCTGGTGCAGGCCGCCACCCAGATCAATGAACAAACCCTGAGCTTCCTGCCGCGCCTGATGGTCACGCTGCTGGCGCTGATACTGGCCGGGCGCTGGATGGCCGGCTACCTGATGGACTATTGCGTGTCCATCTTCACCCGCGCCGCCACACTGGTAGGGTAGGGCGGAGCGGCCATGGAATCCCTACTGGCCCAGTTGCTGCCGCTGCTCAATGCCTGGTGGTGGCCTTTCGTGCGCGTGCTGGCCATGCTGAGCGCGGCGCCGGTGCTGGGCGACGCCATGGTGCCGGTGACGGTGCGCGTGCTGACCGCGCTGGTGCTGTCCATCCTGATGCTGCCGCTGACCGGCAACGCGCTGGCGATCGACCCCATTTCAGTCCAGGGCGTGGCGGCCACGCTGGAGCAGGCCGTGATCGGCGGGGTGCTGGGCCTGGCCTTCCATTTCAGCGTGTCGGTGATGATGGTGCTGGGCTACCTGGTGTCGAGCCAGATCGGTTTCTCCATGGCGGTGATGAACGACCCCGTCAACGGCCAGTCCTCGGACGTGGTGTCGGCGCTGCTGTCCATGCTGGTGATTATTGTGTTTTTCGCCATCGACGGCCACCTCGTCATCGCCGGCGTGATCGGCGGCAGCTTCCAGGCCTGGCCGCTGGGCGGCGGCTACAGCCCGCTGCTGCTGCAGACTGTGGCCTGGAACGTGGCCTGGATCTTCGCCGCCGCCATGCTGCTGGCCGTGCCCATCGTCTTCTCCACCATGGTGGTGCAGGTCGGCTTCGGCTTCCTGAACCGGGTGGCGCCCTCGCTGAACCTGTTCGCGCTGGGCTTTTCCGTGATCACCATTTTCGGCCTGCTGATGCTGGGCCAGGTGGTGCGCTTCATCCCCGAGCACTATGTCCGCATGACCGGGCGGGTGCTGGAAATGATACGGCAGCAGATGCAGGTGGCCCATGGCTGAGAACAGCACCGGCGACAAGTCAGAAAAGGCTTCACAGCAGAAGCTGAAGAAGTCCCGCGAGGAGGGGCAGGTGGTGCGCTCGCGCGACCTGGCCACCGCGCTCGGCATCCTGGTCACGCTCAAGCTCTTCATCTGGCTGCTGCCGTCCTACCTGAGCGATTTCCGCGAGCTGTTCCACCTCAGTTTCGCCGAGTTCGACAGCCAGGGTTCGCTGGACAACACCCTGTCCATCGTCTTCAGCTCGTCGATGGCGCTGCTGATCAAGATGCTGCTGCCGCTGTTCGTGGTGCCGCTGGCCATCGTGCTGGGCGGCCTGTTCCCGGGCGGCTGGGTGTTTTCCAGCAAACACTGGGAGCCCAAGCTGGAGCGCTTCAACCCGGTGGCCAACCTGGGCCGGCTGTTCGGCGGCAAGCACGCCTTCGAGTTCGCCCTGTCGCTGGCCAAGTCCGGCGTGCTGATCTGGGTGCTGGTGCACGTGGGCAGCACCAGCGTGCAGGACTACACGCGGCTGCAGGGCATGCCGCTCAACGAGGCGCTGCTGAGCGGCTCGGCGCTGATGCTGGACGGCCTGATGGCGCTGGTGTCGGTGTTCATCCTGTTCGCCCTGGTCGACGTGCCGGCCCAGGCTTTCTTCTACGCCAAGAACCAGCGCATGAGCAAGCAGGACCTGAAGGAAGAATACAAAAGCAGCGAGGGCCGGCCGGAAGTGCGCCAGCGCGTGCGCCAGCTGCAGCGCGCGCTGGCCCAGCGCGCCGCGCGCAAGACCGTGCCGAACGCCGACGTGGTGATCGTCAACCCCGAGCACTACGCGGTGGCGCTCAAGTACGACGAGCAGCGCGCCGAAGCGCCTTATGTGCTGGCCAAGGGCGTGGACGAGATGGCGCTGTATATCCGCCAGATCGCGCAGGAACACCAGATCGAGGTGCTGCCCCTGCCGCCGCTGGCGCGCGCCATTTACAATACCAGCCAGGTCAACCAGCAGATCCCGGTGCAGCTCTACCAGGCCGTATCGCAGGTGCTGAACTATGTGCTGCAGCTGAAAGCTTTCCGCGCCGGGCGCCGCAATGCCGAGCCCGGCCTGCCGACCGATGTCGCCGTGCCATCTTCCATGAGTGAGGTAATACCGTAATGAATTTCCTGAACCGTATCGTCGCAGAACTGCGCCGCCACAAGTTCGCCACTCCGCTGTTCGTGATGGCCATCCTCGGGATGATCATCCTGCCGCTGCCGCCGGTGCTGCTGGACGTGCTGTTCACGTTCAACATCGTGCTGGCGCTGATCGTGATCCTGGTCAGCGTGTCGGCCAAGCGGCCGCTGGACTTCTCGGTGTTCCCGACGGTGATCCTGGCCACGACGCTGATGCGGCTGACGCTGAACGTGGCGTCGACCCGGGTGGTGCTGCTCAAGGGCCATGAAGGCACGGGCGCGGCCGGCCGGGTGATCGAGGCCTTCGGCAATGTGGTTATCGGCGGCAATTTCGTGGTCGGCCTGGTGGTGTTCGTGATCCTGATGATCATCAACTTCATCGTGGTGACCAAGGGCGCCGAGCGGATCTCCGAGGTGTCGGCGCGCTTCACGCTGGACGCCTTGCCGGGCAAGCAGATGGCGATCGACGCCGACCTGAACGCCGGCCTGATCAACCAGGAAAAAGCCCAGGCGCGCCGCCGCGACGTGGCCATGGAGGCCGACTTCTACGGCGCCATGGACGGCGCCTCCAAGTTCGTGCGCGGCGACGCGGTGGCCTCCATCCTGATCCTGATCATCAATATGGTCGGCGGCGTGGCCATCGGCTCGCTGATGCAGAACATGTCCTTCGGCGACGCCTTCCGCCAGTACGCGCTGCTGACCATCGGCGACGGCCTGGTGGCGCAGATCCCGGCGCTGCTGCTGTCGGCCGCCTCGGCCATCCTGGTCACCCGCATCAGCGATTCGGGCGACTTCGAAGACACCGTCAAGCAGCAGCTGCTGACGTCGCCAAGCGTGATCGGCGGCGCGGCCGGCCTGATGGCCATCCTGGCCGTGGTGCCGGGCATGCCGTGGCTGATGTTCATGACCTTCGCGGCGGTGCTGGGCTATGTGTCCTGGCGCCTGAGCAAGCGCGTGTCCGCACCGGACACCAGCGCGCTGCAGGCCATCGAGGCCGCGCTGCGCGAGGAGAAGGTGCCCGAGCTGGAATGGCAGAACCTGCCGGCGGTGCAGCCGCTGCAGCTGACCCTGGGCTACAAGCTGGTGAGCCTGATAGACAAGGCGCACGGCGAGCCGCTGACCAAGCGCGTGCGCGGCGTGCGGCAAAGCCTGTCCGAATCGATGGGCATGGTGCTGCCGCCGGTGGCGGTGCGCGACGACCTGGGCCTGAAACCCTCGCAGTACGCGGTGGTGCTCAGCGGCAGCGTGGTGGCGCAGGCCGAAGTGTTCCCTGACCGGCTGATGGCGATTCCTTCGCCCACCGTGTACGGCAAGCTGGACGGCATCCCGGGCGTGGAGCCGGCCTACGGCATGCCGGTGATCTGGATCGAGAGCAGCGAGAAGGCCAATGCGCTGGGCTTGGGCTACCAGGTGGTGGAGGCGCCGAGCGCCATCGCCACCCATGTGTCCAAGCTGATACGCGAATACCTGCCCGAGCTGTTCCGCCACGAGGACGTGCCCGCCATCCTGGAGCGGCTGACGGCGCTCTCGCCCAAGCTGGCCGCTTCGCTGGACAAGGCGCTCACGCACACCCAGCTGCTGCGCGTGTTCCGCGTGCTGCTGGCTGAAAATGTGTCGCTGAAGGACATCGTGCCGATCGCCACCACCTTGCTCGACAGCTCGGAAACCACCAAGGACCCCATCCTGCTGGCGGCCGAGGTGCGCTGCGCGCTGCGGCGCCAGATCGTCACCGGCCTGTTCGGGCAGAAGTCGGAGATGCTGGCTTTCAACCTGGGCGGCGAGCTGGAAAATATGCTGCTGGGTTCCCTGAACCAGGCGCGCCAGAGCGGCAAGGTGGTGCTGGACAACTACCCGATCGACCCGCATCTGCTGGCCCAGCTGCAGGTCAATATGCCGGTGGCGCGCGAGCAGATGAAGCAGCAGGCCACGCCGCCGCTGCTGCTGGTGCTGCCGCAGATCCGTCCGCTGCTGGCGCGCTACGCCCGCCTGTTCGCGCCCGGCCTGAGTGTGCTGTCCTACAATGAAGTGCCGGAAAACCGCGAAGTGAGCATTATCGGCACGGTGGGCTAAGCGCCTGCCTTTGCGCGCGCGCAAACCTTGCGTGCATGGGGCCGCGTCCGCCGCGCCGCCCGCATTACACTGCGCTCATGAGAGCGGACCACGACACCGGCTACAAACAGCTGTTCGCGCATCCGGAGCTTGTGCGGGAACTGCTGGCCTTGGTGTTGCCCGGCCTATTGCTTCAGCCGCCGGCAGACTGCCAACGCATCAGCGCAAGCTATACCACGGACGCCGGCCGTCAGCGGCATGGCGACATGGTCTGGCGCGTTCACTTGGAGCCGGGTGCCCGGGTGCTCTACGTCTTGCTCGAATTCCAATCCACGCCGGATCGCTGGATGGCGCTGCGCATGCATGTGTATGCCGGCTTGCTCTGCCAAGAGTTGCTCAAGCAAAGCGCGTCGCTGCGGCATGGCTTGCTGCCGGCAATACTGCCATTGGTGCTCTATAGCGGGGAGGAGCACTGGCCCGGCAGCGTAGAGTTGGCCGATATGTTTGAGACGCCGCCGCCTGGCCTGGAGGAGGTACAGCTTGCGCAGCGCTATCTCTTGATCGATCAGTCATTTTGGGCGCGACATGCTGGCGCTGACGGCAGCGTGGTGGCGGCCTTGTTCGCCCTTGAGTGCGGCAGAAACCTTGGGCCTGTGCTGGCGTGTATTGCACATTGGCTTGAGGAGCAGGGGAACCAATCATTGCGCCGCACGGTCTCACGCTGGATAGTGCTTACATTGCGCGGCAGATTTGCTCATTTGAAAGTACCGCTGCGCTACACGCCGGAGGAGGTGCAAATTATGCATGACCAGAGATTCGGAACATTTGAAGAAATGTGGGAATATGATGCCATCCAGAAGGGCATTCAGATAGGCATTAAGCAGGGAATAGAGCAGGGAATAGAGCAGGGAATAGAGCAGGGAATAGAGCAGGGCCAGCGCGCCGGCTTGAGGCTGGCGGTGCTCTCTATGCTCAGACGCGGCGGAGACGCCGTGCCGGAGGCCGTGCTGGCAAAGGTTGAAGATGGCAACGCCGCCCAGTTGCAGGGCTGGATGGACCTGTTGCTTGACGGGGCGGCGGCCGCCAGCGTTTTCGGCTCGCCGGACAAGCAACGCTAGCTGCGGTCCCGGTGCCTCAGGCCGATTCGGAGAACAGGTCTTTGGGCTGCGGCGGCTGCGATAGCAGCACGGCCGTTTCGGCCATGGCCTTGAAGATGGACTGGGTCAGCATGGCGGTCTGCACCCGGGTGGGGTTGTTGTATTCTTCGCGCACCGGCGCCAGTTCGCGCATCAGGTGGCAGCGCACCAGCGCCAGGCCGTTGCGGCTGACGATGGCGGCCAGTTCCGGCAGCATGTCGCGCATGAACTGCATGGTGGCGTTCTGGTTGGCGCCGATCTCGAGCACCACGCCGTCGCCGGCCGGCTCCATCTGCACCAGCACCTTGCCCATGCCTTCAATAAACAGTTCCAGCCGTATCGCCACGCGCGCGCGGCGGCGGCGGGGCTCGTCTGGCTGGCCAGGGTCGCGCGAGACCACGCGCAGCACCAGTTTCTCGGCGCCCCAGGCGTAGACGGCGAAACGCCACGACTCCATTTCGCTCAGCATCATGGGCGCGGCGCGGCCGTCGCGCATGGCCGACTGGCCCTGCTCGGCCATGAACAGGCCGGACGGCAGATGGCGCCCGCGCGCCTGCTCCATCAGCGCGGCGCGTTGTTCGCCGTAGGTGCGTACCATGATGGCCCAGGACATGGCCATGGTGGTGGCGTCCGGCTGCTGCCAGACCAGCTGGCGCGACATTTGCAATTGATCGGGGCGCAGCGCCGCCGGCTCGGCCATATTGGCCGCCTGCGCCTGCGCCGCATTGGCGAGCGACTTCAGGCCCTGCTGGACCAGTACCGCCTCCTGCGCGTCGGCCACGCCGTTCAGCGCCTGGGACAGGCCGGGCGGCAGCGAGAAGCTGGCTTCCTCGCCGGGCACATGGGCCACCGGCGGGATAGGCGGGGCCTGGCCAGGCTGTTCGCGCATCACCCGCTCGGGGATGTTGAGCGAGGAGCTGATCGGTGTAAGTCGGTCTATTGCCATAAAGCAATCTTATCTTGCGCTTAAACGAAAAAAGCCAACCGGAAGTCCGGTTGGCTCTTGTACTCCCGAGCGCGTCAGCGCCCTGGAAGCCCTTGCTATTATTGCAGCAGGGACAGAACCAGCGAGGACTGGCTGTTGCTTTGTTTCAGCATTGCGGTACCAGCTTGCAGCAGCATCTGGTTCGAGGTCATTGCCGCGGATTCGGAAGCGAAGTCCACGTCCATGATACGGCCGCTTGCGTTTTTGGTGTTGGTCGATACGTTCGACAGGTTGTTGTACACGTGGTCCAGACGGTTCGAAGCAGCACCCAGGGCGGAACGGGTTTTTGCCACGGAGTCGATCGCGGTTTTCAGCGTGTCGATGTTGGTGTTGGCGGCGGTTGCGGTAGCAACTTCGCTGCCGGCGGTGGCGGTAGCGGTGCCGTCGGACTTGTAGTTGGCGGCGGCGGCGACGATGTCTGCGTGCATCTGGGTCAGCGAGTTGTCGCCGGCAGCGGTCAGGTCGACGTCCATCGTTTCGCCTTTGGACGAACCGATCTGGAAGGTCACTTTGGCGTTGAATTTCGAGTCGGCCTTGGTGCTCAGCAGGGTGGTGCCGCCGAACGAGGTGTTCGACAGGATGTTGCTCAGTTCCATGGTCAGTGCGTCGTACTCGGACTGCATCGCGGTGCGGTCGTCGTCGGTGGAGGAGCCGTCGGCCGACTGGGTGGCCAGATCCTTCATACGAACCAGAATGTTGGTGGTCTCGTCCAGCGCGCCTTCGGCGGTCTGCATCATCGAGATCGAATTCTGGGTGTTGCGCATTGCAACAGCCATACCGCTCGTTTGCGCTTTCAGACGGGTGGCGATCTGCAGGCCAGCAGCGTCATCCATTGCCGAGTTGATGCGGTAGCCGGTGCTCAGGCGAGTCATCGACGTCGACAGGCTGTTCTGCGTACGGGTGATCGAGTTTTGAGCGGACAGCGCCGCGTTGTTAGTGTGAAGACTCAGCATGAATAACTCCTGATAGGTGGGTTCGATTCTAGAGCAGCGTTGCTTTGTTTGCGCTCTCCCAAGTACAAGACGACCGTTTCAGCCCGGGCATTAAATGCTTTTGAGAAATTTGTGAAAATTATTTGTTTTTCCTATGATCGGACAGCTGACCGCCCCTGATTATGTTCCTAAAAGCACAACAGCGCAGTCCCTGGGGCGCTGCGCTGTTGTTTATTTTACATATTCGGATAGTTCGGACCGCCGCCGCCTTCCGGCGTGATCCAGACGATATTCTGGGTCGGATCCTTGATATCGCAGGTCTTGCAGTGCACGCAGTTCTGCGCATTGATCTGCAGGCGGTCCTGGCCTTCGTCGGTCTTGACGAATTCATACACCCCGGCCGGGCAGTAGCGCGCCTCCGGTCCGGCGTACTTGGCCAGGTTCACGTCCACCGGCACGCTGGCGTTCTTCAGCGTCAGGTGGACCGGCTGGTCTTCCGCGTGGTTGGTGTTCGAGATGAACACCGAGGACAGGCGGTCGAAGGTCAGCTTGCCGTCCGGCTTGGGGTAGACGATAGGCTGGAAGTTCGCGGCCGGCTTCAGGCATTCATGGTCGGCATGGCTATGGTGCAAGGTCCACGGCGCCTTGCCGCGGAAGATGAGCTGGTCGATGCCGGTCATCAGCGAACCCAGATACAGGCCTTTTTTCAGCCACGGCTTCACATTGCGCGCCACGTGCAGCTCTTCATGCAGCCAGGACTGCTCGAAGGCGGCAGGGTAGGCGGCCAGTTCGTCGTGCTGGCGGCCCGCGCCCAGGGCGTCGAAGGCCGCTTGCGCGGCCAGCATGCCGGACTTGATGGCGGCGTGCGAACCCTTGATGCGGCTCATGTTCAGGAAGCCGGCGTCGCAGCCGATCAGCGCGCCGCCCGGGAAAGTCAGCTTGGGCAGCGATTGCAGGCCGCCGGCCGTGATGGCGCGCGCGCCGTAGGAAATGCGCTTGCCGCCTTCGAAGAAGCTGCGGATGGCCGGATGGGTCTTGTAGCGCTGGAATTCCTCGTACGGCGACAGGTAGGGATTCTCATAGTCCAGTCCGACCACATAGCCCACCATGACCTGGTTGTTTTCCAGGTGGTACAGGAAGGAGCCGCCGTAGGTCTTGCTGTCCAGCGGCCAGCCGGTGGTGTGGATCACCAGGCCGGGCTGGTGCTTGGCCGGATCGATTTCCCACAGTTCCTTGATGCCGATGCCGTAGGACTGCGGATCCTTGCCCTTGTTCAGGTCGTACTTGGCCATCAGCTGCTTGCCCAGGTGGCCGCGCGCGCCTTCGGCGAACAGCGTGTACTTGCCGTGCAGTTCCATGCCCAGCTGGAAGTCCGGACCGGCTTCGCCGTCGCGCTTGACGCCCATATTGCCGGTGGCAATGCCTTTGACGGAGCCGTCGTCGTTGTACAGCACTTCGGCGGCGGCGAAGCCGGGGAAGATTTCGACGCCCAGCGCCTCGGCCTGCTGGCCCAGCCAGCGCACCACATTGCCCAGCGAGATGACGTAGTTGCCATGGTTTTCGAAGCAGGCCGGCAGCGCGAAATTGGGCGTCTTGTAGGCTTTCTTCTCGGTCAGGAACAGCACGCGGTCTTCGGTGACTTCGGTATTCAGCGGCGCGCCCAGTTCTTTCCAGTTCGGGATCAGTTCGGTCAGCGCCTTCGGGTCCATCACGGCGCCCGACAGGATGTGCGCGCCCAGCTCGCCGCCTTTTTCCAGCACCACCACGGACACTTCCTGGTTCTTCTCCGCCGCCAGTTGCTTGATCTTGATGGCGGCCGACAGGCCGGCCGGGCCGCCGCCGACGATGACGACGTCATACTCCATCGCATCGCGCGGGCCGTACTGCTCTACCAGATTGTTAGCTTGGGTCATGTTTTATACTTTTATAAGAATGAGGTGAAAAATTAGCACGAGTGTGCTTCTTTCTCGCCAGTTTAGCAATATGGGCGCCATTTTGCGTGACAATCTTAGACGCCGCAATCTAATACTGGCATTTTGTGTAATCATTACGGACATGCTATCAACCGAAACAGGAGCAGCGCCGTGGGCATAGAAGTGAACTTTGAAGGAAAAATCGCGCTGGTGACCGGTGCCTCGAGCGGACTCGGCGCCCGCTTCGCCAAAGTGCTGGCGCAGGCCGGCGCGCAGGTGGTGCTGGCCTCGCGCCGCATTGAGCGCCTGAAGGAGCTGCGCGCCGAGATCGAGGCGGACGGCGGCGCGGCCCACGTGGTGGCACTGGACGTGACCGATTACGCCAGCATCAAGTCGGCCATCGCGCACGCGGAGACCGAGGCGGGGCAGATCGACATCCTGGTGAACAATTCCGGTGTCTCCACCACACAACGCCTGGTCGACGTCACGCCGGAGGATTACTCCTTCGTCATGGACACCAATCTGCGCGGCGCCTTCTTCGTGGCGCAGGAAACGGCCAAGCGCATGATCGCGCGCGCCAAGGGCGACCCGAAAAAACAGCACCGCATTATCAATATCGCCTCGGTGGCGGGGCTGCGCGTGCTGCCCCAGATCGGCGTGTACTGCATGAGCAAGGCCGGCGTGGTGCAGATGACCAAGGCCATGGCGGTGGAGTGGGGCAAGTACGGCATCAACACCAACGCCATCTGCCCCGGCTATATCTCGACCGAGATCAACGAGGATTATTTCGCCAGCGAGCAGGGCCGCAAGCTGATCGACATGCTGCCGCGCCGCCGCCCCGGCAAGCCGGAAGACCTGGACGGCCTGCTGCTGCTGCTGGCCGGCGAGGATTCGCACTTTATCAACGGCGCCGTGATTTCCGCCGACGACGGCATGACGGCGATGTGAAAAAAGCGGCCAAGGCCGCTTTTTCTACAACTGCACGCCCACCAGCTTGTGCACCAGCTCCGAGGAGGTGGCCGCTTCGAATTTGCGCATCAGCCTGGCGCGGTGCATTTCCACCGTGCGCGGGCTGAGGTCGATCTGGCGCGCGATGACCTTGCTGGTCTTGCCTTCCACCAGCAGGGCGGCGATTTCGCGCTCGCGCGGCGTCAGTTCCGCCGTCACCGGCCGCTTTTCGCTCACATCCTCAAAGGTCCAGATGCCCGCGCCCAGCGGCTCTTTCGCCTTCAGCGCGTGGCCGCTCACATGGCACCAGAACAGCTCGCCGCTCGCGCGGCGCATGATGCGCTCGTCCGAATAGCGGCCCTTGGCGTTCATGATGGGGATGATGCGGTCGCCGGTGCGCAGGAACTCGTCGGCCGAAGGGTAGAGCTGGCAGAAGGACTTGCCCACCAGGTCCGCGCGCGCGTAGCCGAACATGGCGGCCAGCGCCTCGTTGCAGGACTGGATGGTGCGGTTCTCCGAGATGCACATTCCCACCGGCGCATGCAGGAAGATGGTTTCGTAGTCGATTGCGAGTGGTGCGTTCATCGTTGCGGGCCGGTAGTTCTACGGTATTGTGGAAACACTAGGCGTATTCTATGCTGATACCCCATGTGAACAACAGTGCAAGCTTATCAAAACATAAGGGAGATGTATGAATAAAGTTTATCCCGATGCCGCCGCCGCCCTGGCTGGCATTGTGCAAGATGGGCAAACCATTGCCGTCGGCGGCTTTGGCCTGTGCGGTATCCCGGAGGCGCTGATCGCCGCGCTGCGCGACAGCGGCGCCAAGCAGCTGACCGCGATCTCGAACAACGCCGGCGTGGACGGCTTCGGCCTGGGCCAGCTGCTGGAAACCCGCCAAATCCGCAAGATGATCGCCTCTTACGTGGGCGAGAACAAGGAATTCGCGCGCCAGTACCTGGCCGGCGAACTGGAGCTGGAATTCACGCCGCAGGGCACGCTGGCTGAAAAGCTGCGCGCAGGCGGCGCCGGCATCCCGGCCTTCTTCACCAAGACCGGCGTGGGCACCATCGTGGCCGACGGCAAGGAGACCCGCGAATTCGACGGCGAGCAGTACGTGATGGAACGTTCGCTGGTGGCCGACGTGTCGCTGGTCAAAGCATGGAAGGCCGACAAGGCCGGCAACCTGGTGTTCCGCAAGACGGCGCGCAACTTCAACCCCAACGTGGCCGCCGCCGGCAAGATTACTGTCGTGGAAGTCGAGCAGCTGGTGGAGATAGGCGAGATCGATCCGGACGAAGTGCATACGCCGGGTATTTTCGTGCACCGCATCGTGGTCAACGCGGCGCCGGAAAAACGCATCGAACAGCGCACCGTGCGCGCCAACTGAGGAGACGGACATGGCATGGACTCGTGATGAAATGGCCGCCCGCGCGGCCAAGGAACTGCAAGACGGTTTCTATGTAAACCTGGGCATCGGACTGCCCACGCTGGTGGCCAACTATGTGCCCTCGGATATCGAAGTGTATCTGCAGTCGGAAAACGGCCTGCTCGGCATCGGCCCCTTCCCGACCGAAGACGAAATCGACGCCGACCTGATCAACGCCGGCAAGCAGACCGTGACGGCGCTGCCCGGTTCGGCCTACTTCAGCTCGGCCGATTCCTTCGGCATGATTCGCGGCGGCAAGATCAACCTGGCTATCCTGGGCGCGATGCAGGTGTCCGAGCATGGCGACCTGGCCAACTGGATGATACCGGGCAAAATGGTCAAGGGCATGGGCGGCGCCATGGACCTGGTGGCCGGCGTGAAAAAAGTGGTGGTGCTGATGGAGCACGTGGCCACCGCCAAGGACGGCAGCACCTCGCACAAGCTGCTGAAGAAATGCGACCTGCCGCTGACCGGCGTGGGCGTGGTGGACCTGGTGATCACCGACCTGGGCGTCATGGAAGTGACGCCGTCCGGCCTGAAAGTGACCGAACTGGCGCCCGGCGTGACGAAAGAGCAGATCGCCGCCGCCACCGGCACCGAGCTGGACTTCGCGCTGTAATCCGGCGCAGTCCGCCCGGAAAGCACGCTGCGGCGTGCTTTTTTTACGCCCGCGCCGGCAAAGCGTGGCTGCGCCGCCACGCCGGCGAGGCGGGCAGGGCGTGGGCCAATCAACAAGCTGATTCTTTTGGCAATGTGCGCCGCGCGCCGTTGACCTTGCCAAGACGACAAATCGATACTTGGTGCTCCTATAAAAATTAACAAACGGAGACACCATGAATATGTTGAAACACCCTGCGGCCGGGCTGGCCGTGCTGTTGCTGGCTGCCGGCTGCGGCGGCAGCGATCCCGTGGCGGAACAAGGCCAGGCCAAGTCGGCCCTGCGCATGGGGCAGGCCGGCCCCGCCGCGCTGGCCGAAGCAAGCAGCTTCGGCCTCACGTCGGACGCCAACTTCTACACCATCGACACCGGCGCCGGCCTGGTGTTCAAGATCCGCCGCCTGGACAACGGCGTCAGCACGCAGTCGGCCGGCGACATCGCGTCCATGATCTACAACGGCGTGCAGTACCAGGACCAGTCGCGCGGCAGCCAGGTCAATTCGGGCTTCGACTACCTGTACACCGGCGCGTCCGCCGTCAGCGTGAACGCCGAGGCGGTCGGCAGCGAGACCATCAAGGTCACGGTGGTGGCCGGCAACTTGACGCACTATTACATCGTGCAGAAGGGCGTCAACAACATCTACATGGGCACCTACTTCACCAGCGAGCCCAACACGCTGAACCTGGCGCGCTTCATCCTGCGCGTGCCGATAGGTGCGCTGCCCAACGGTCCGGTGCCGTCCGACCTGCGCGGCACCACCACCACGGTGGAGTCGGGCGACGTGTTCGGCCTGCCGAACGGGCAGACCCGTTCCAAGCACTACTCCAATATGCGGCTCAAGGACTGGCAGTACATCGGCGCCACCAGCGCCACGGCCGGGCTGTGGGTGGTGCGGGACAACAACGAAGGCAATTCCGGCGGCCCGTTCTACCGCAGCCTGCTGAACCAGGCCACCGCCACCAACCAGGAGCTGACCTATATCGTCAACTACGGCGAGGCGCAGACCGAGGCGCTGCGCACCAATATCCTGAACAGCTACACCCTGGTGTTCAACGACGGCAGCGCGCCGGCTGCCGTCGACACGTCCTTCTTCAGCGGCCTGGGCCTGACCGGCTATGTCGGTCCTGCGGGGCGCGGCCGTGTGGCCGGCGTGGGCATCACCGGGCGCGATCCGGGCTATGAATACACGGTGGGTTTCGCCAACGCCACCGCGCAGTATTGGGCCAAGGCGGACGCCGCCACCGGCCACTTCGACAGCGCAGGCATGCTGCCCGGCACTTACACGATGAAGGTCTACAAGAACGAATACGCGGTGGACACGCGCAGCGTGACGGTGGCGGCCGGCGGCACGGTGGCGCTGAACACCATCGCCATCGCGGGCGACCCGAGCGCGGCGGCGCCCCTGTGGCGCATCGGCGACTGGGACGGCACGCCGGCCGAGTTCGTCAACGGCGACAAGGTCACCACCATGCACCCGTCCGACGTGCGCATGGCGTCCTGGACGCCGGCCGACTACCAGGTGGGTACCTCCAACGCGGCCACCGGCTTCCCGGCCTACCAGTGGAAGGACGTGAACGGCACGCTGACCATCAGGTTCAACCTGACCAAGAGCCAGATCGCCGACTATCAGCTGCGCCTGGGCATCACCGCCGCTTTCGCCGGCGGCCGGCCCAAGCCGCAGATCAACGGCTGGATCCCGGCCAACCCGGCCGCGTCCACGCAGCCGTCCACGCGCACGCTGACGGTGGGCACCTATCGCGGCAACAACACCATGTACACCTTCAGCGTGCCGGCGTCGGAACTGCAGGTGGGCCAGAACGTGCTGACGCTGACGGCCATCAGCGGCTCCAGCGGCGTCACCTACCTGAGCCCCGGCTACGCCTACGACGCCGTGGACATGATTAAACAATGAAGGGAATGAATGTGAAAAAAATCCTGCAATGCGTGCTGGCCCCGGCCGGCGCCGCCATGCTGCTGTCCTGCGCGCTGCCTGGCGCGGCGGCCGCCGCCGTGATCGCCACGCTGGGCAGCGGCACGGCCGTGAAAACGGTCACCAACGCCGCCCATTTCGAGCTCAACACCGCCATGGCCAGCGGCTATGTCGAGGATGGCCTGCTGTTCAGCTACACCGGATCGTCCGGCAACAACGGCTGCGGCTACGCGGGCGTGGACTGCTACGACGCGCCGTCCGACCTCAGCCCTGCCTTCAGCGGCAACTACATGGCCTCGTCCGGCAACAACGCCTACATCAGCATCCGCCTGGCGAGCGGGCTGGACTTCTACAAGGTGGAGTTCGCGGCCGACAGCAGCTATCTGAACCTGAACGGCTACTGGAAGACCTTCAACGACGGCGTGCAGACGGCGGCGGGCAATTTCAGCCAGCCGCACGGCGCGGTGCTGGGCCTGGCGGACGCGGCCGGCTTCGACGAGGTGCGCTACTACGCTTTTTCCACCGCGAACAAGCAGAGCGGCTTCAGCGGCAGCGCGATCGATGAGGTGAGGGTGGGGGTGCCGGAACCGGCGTCGGGACTGCTGATGGCCGTGGGCCTGTGGGGACTGGCGGCGGTGCGCAGGAGGCGCACCGCCGGGAGGAACTAAGGCTTAGGCTGCCTTGGCGGCGGCCGGGGCAGTGACGGTGGCCGGCTCGTCATTGATTGGCGACGGGTTGGCCAGCTCGCGGTGCATGGTTGCCACGTCCAGCTCGTTTTCCCACTTCGACACCACCACGGCGGCCACGCCGTTGCCGATGAAGTTGGTCAGCGCGCGGGCTTCGCTCATGAAGCGGTCTATGCCCAGGATCAGCGCCATGCCCGCCACCGGGATGGTCGGCACCACGGCCAAGGTGGCGGCCAGCGTGATGAAGCCGGCGCCGGTGATGCCGGACGCGCCTTTCGAGGTCAGCATCGCCACCGCCAGGATGGTCAGTTCCTGGCCCAAGGTCAGGTCGGTATTGGTCGCTTGCGCCACGAACAGGGCCGCCATGGTCATGTAGATATTGGTGCCGTCCAGGTTGAAGGAGTAGCCGGTAGGGACCACCAGGCCCACCACGGGCTTGGCGCAGCCCAGTTTTTCCAGCTTGCGCATCAGCGAGGGCAGGGCGCTTTCCGACGAGCTGGTGCCCAGCACGATCAGCAGTTCTTCCTTGATGTAGTTGATGAAGCGGCCGATCGAGAAACCGGTGAACTTGGCGATCGAGCCCAGCACGATGAAGATGAACAGGAAGCAGGTCAGGTAGAAGGAACCCATCAGCTTGGCCAGCGGCAGCAGCGAGTCGATGCCGTATTTGCCGATGGTGAAGGCCATGGCGCCGAACGCGCCCAGCGGGGCCAGCTTCATGACGATGTTGACGATGCCGAAGATGGCGTGCGCCAGTTCATCGATCAGTTTGGCCAGCGGACGGCCTTTTTCGCCCAGCAGCGACAGCGAGAAGCCGAACAGCACGGAAATCAAGAGCACCTGCAGGATGTCGCCCTTGGCGAAGGCGTCGATCACCGTGTTCGGGATGATGTTCATCACGAAGTCGATGGTGGACTGGTGCTTGGCTTTTTCGGTGAACTGCGCGATGGCCTTGGTGTCCAGCGTGGCCGGATCGACGTTGAAGCCGGCGCCCGGACGCAGGATGTTGGCCACGAACAGGCCGATCACCAGCGCGAAGGTGGACACCACCTCGAAGTACAGCAGGGCCTTGCCGCCGACGCGGCCGATTTTCTTCACGTCCTGCATGCCGGCGATGCCGGACACCACGGTGCAGAAGATCACCGGGGCAATGATCATCTTGATCAGCTTGATGAAGCCGTCGCCGAGCGGCTTCATGGCGACGGCGTCGCCGGGCAGGTAAATGCCCAGCAGCACGCCGCACAGAATGGCAAACAAGACCTGTACATACAGGACTTTGTAGAATGGTTTTTTCATGATCGTTCTCCCTAAAGGCTCTCCAAGTGGAGCGATCATGCTGGAAACCTTATATTGCAGCTATTGTGGGCTTCCCCATTGCGGTTAACCACAATGCGGCTATCCACAATAGCGGACGGCGCCGCCGCCGCTTAGGGCAAGCTTATTGCGCCACCCAGCCGCCGTCCATATTCCAGGCCACGCCGCGCACCTGCTTGGCCGCGTCCGAGCACAGGAACACGGCCAGCGCGCCCAGTTCCTCGGGCGTGACGAACTCGCCGGAAGGCTGCTTGTCGGCCAGCAGCGCGCGCTTGGCTTCGTCGTTGCTCAGGCCGTCCTTGACGGCGCGCGCGTCCACCTGTTTCTGCACCAGCGGGGTCAGCACGAAGCCGGGGCAGATGGCGTTGGCGGTCACGCCGGTCTGCGCGGTTTCCAGCGCGGTCACCTTGGTCAGGCCCACCAGGCCGTGCTTGGCGGCCACATAGGCCGATTTGCCGGCCGAGCCCACCAGGCCGTGCGCCGACGCCAGGTTGATGATGCGGCCCCAGTTCTGTGCGCGCATATGCGGCAGCGCCAGGCGCGAGGTGTGGAAGGCCGAGGTCAGGTTGATGGCGATGATGGAGTCCCATTTCTCAACCGGGAAGTCTTCCACATTGGCCACGTGCTGGATGCCGGCGTTGTTGACCAGCACGTCGATGCCGCCGAACTTGTCGGCCGCGAAGGCGAACAGCGCCTCGATTTCGCCGGCTTTCGACATGTCGGCGTTGTGGTAGGCGGTCTGCACACCGAATTCGCGCGCCGTGGCCGCCTGCAGCTGGGCGATTTCGGCGGCGTCGCCAAAGCCGTTGAAGACGATGTTGGCGCCCTCGGCCGCCAGCGCGCGGGCCATGCCCAGGCCGATGCCGGAGGTGGAACCGGTGACGAGTGCGGTCTTGCCGCGGAGTAGGGTGCTGGCCATAGTGATCCTTCTAGAGAGAGACAGGTTGTCGGATGGGAAATGCGTACGCTACACTTCTTCAAGATTTTAAGCGCAACGCCGGGTAAAATGTCGTAGTTGAAAAAAAGGAATCAGCATGATCGAGCCAAAAATAAAGTCTGTACAGTGCATTTCTCCCAGCGGCTTGCACCAGATGTCCTACAAGGAATGGGGCGACGAGGACAATCCCGACGTGCTGCTGTGCGTGCACGGCGTGACCCGCGTGGGCGACGATTTCGACAATATGGCGCGTGCGCTGGCCGGCGACTACCGCGTGGTGGCGCCGGACGTGGTGGGCCGCGGCCGCTCCGGCCGCCTGCGCAACCCCGAGCTGTACCGCCTGCCGCAATACGTGGCCGACATGGTGACCCTGGTGGCGCGCGTGACCGCGCGCGGCCCGCGCAGCACGGTGGACTGGTTCGGCACCTCGATGGGCGGCCTGATCGGCATGGGCCTGGCTTCGCTGCCGGACAGCCCGATCAGCAAGCTGGTGCTCAACGACATCGGCCCGGTGCTGGACCCGGACGCCTTGCAGCGCATCGGCGACTACATCGGCCAGCACCTGCGCTTCCCCACTTTTGAACAGGGCGCCCAGTTCGTGCGCGACGTGTCGGCGCCGTTCGGTGAACACACGGACGAGGAATGGCACAAGCTGGCCGCCGATGTTTTGCGCCAGGACAATGACGGCCAGTGGGTGCGCCACTATGATATGGGGCTGGCCCAGCCGTTCCGCTCGGCCACGCCGGAGTCGGCGCGCGCCGACGAGGCCATGCTGTGGGCCGCGTATGATGCGATCCGCTGCCCGACCCTGCTGGTGCGCGGCGCCAATTCGGACCTGCTGTCGCCCGCGACGGCTTTAAGCATGACGCAGCGCGGGCCAAAAGCCACGCTGGTGGAGATACCGGACGTCGGTCACGCTCCCACCTTCCTGCATGACGACCAGATCGCCATCGCCAGGAAATTTTTACTTGACCTATAAACCTTTAGAAAGAAATAGTATGGAAATCACCCGCCTGCACGTTGGCAAACGCCTGTCCGAAGCCGCCATCCACAATGGCACCGTCTACCTGGCCGGCCAGATTGCCGATGATCCCAGCAAGGACATCACCGGCCAGACCCAGGAAGTGCTGGCCGCCGTCGACCGCCTGCTGGCCGAAGCCGGCAGCGACAAGACCTGCATCCTGAGCACCGCCATCTACATCAAGGACATGGCCCTGTTCCCGGCCATGAACGAAGTGTGGGACAGCTGGGTAGCCCAGGGCCACACCCCGCCGCGCGCCACCGTGGAAGCCAAGCTGGCCAACCCGGCCTGCCTGGTGGAAGTCGTGGTCGTGGCAGCGCAGCGTTAATTGAAATGCCGCCGTCCCCGCGCTCGCGGGGATGGCATGATTCAACAAAGTAAGAGGTAACATGGTTTCTATCGCAGCGCTGAACAGCGCAACGTCGGACCAATTGGTCCAGGGCCTGTCTGCCGAAGACGGCGCGCGGGTGCTGGCCGCGCTGGACATGGCAAGCGCAGCGTATGGCGACAAGACCTGCAGCAGCGGCCAGGGTGCGTTCGAGTTCGCCGTGGGCGTGGCGAGCACGCTGGCCTTCCTGCGCATCGACGCGGAAACCCGCATCGCCGGCCTGATGTTCGAGGCGACCCTGCTCGACCCGGCCCAGGCCCCCCATATCGAACCCAAATTCGGCCCCGCCGTGGCGGAGCTGGTCAGCGGCGTGCGCCAGCTGATACGCCTGCGCGAGCTGACCCAGAGCCAGCCCGCCAGCGCCCCCGGACGCGGCCGCAACGCCGCCCAGCAGGCCGTGGCGCAGGTGGAAACGCTGCGCAAGATGCTGCTGGCCATGGCCAGCGACATGCGCGTGGTGCTGGTGCGTCTGGCCTCCTGCGTGACCACCTTGCGCTACTTCGCCGAGATCAAGCGCTTCGACGACATGACGCGCGACTACGGCCGCGAAACGCTGGACCTGTACGCGCCGCTGGCCAACCGGCTCGGCATCTGGCAGCTGAAGTGGGAACTGGAAGACTTGTCCTTCCGCTTCATCGAGCCGGAAACCTATAAGCGCATCGCCAAGATGCTGGAAGAAAAGCGCATGATGCGCGAGGGCTTCGTCACGTCCTCCATCACGCGCCTGCAGAACGAACTGACCAGCGCCGGCATTTCGGCCGAAGTGTTCGGCCGGCCCAAGCACATCTACTCCATCTGGAGCAAGATGCGCGGCAAGGAGCTGGACTTCACCGAGCTGTACGACGTGCGCGCCTTCCGCGTCATCGTGGCCGACGTGAAGACCTGCTACACGGTGCTGGGCGTGGTGCACAATATCTGGACCCCGATCCCGAAGGAATTCGACGACTACATCTCGCGGCCCAAGCCGAACGGCTACCGCTCGCTGCACACGGTGGTGACGGCCGACGACGGCCGCCCGCTGGAAGTGCAGATCCGTACCCAGGAAATGCACAACTTCGCCGAGTACGGCGTGGCCGCGCACTGGCGCTACAAGGAGGAGGGCGGCTCCAACTTCCAGGGCCAGAAGTACGACGAGAAAATCGCCTGGCTGCGCCAACTGCTGGCCTGGAAATCCGACGTGGCCGACACCGTGGTGGGCCAGGAGGAAGTGCAGCGCGAGTGGGTGGAAAAGCTCAAGTCCGCGTCGCTGGACGACCGCATCTTCGTGCTCACGCCCCAGGCGCGGGTGCTGGAACTGCCGGTGGGCGCCACGCCGATCGACTTCGCCTACCACCTGCACAGCGACGTGGGCCACCGCTGCCGCGGCGCGCGCGTGGACGGCGTGATGGTGCCGCTGAACACGCCGCTGAAAAACGGCCAGACCTGCGAGATCATCACCGCCAAGGGCGCGCCCGGCACTGCGGGGCCGTCGCGCGACTGGCTCAATCCGGAATACACGGTGGCCACCCGCACGCGCTCCAAGATACGCGCCTGGTTCCACGCCATCGACCAGCAGGAGACCTTGTCCCACGGCCGCACGCTGGTGGAAAAGTCGCTGCAGCGCGAAGGCAAGACGGCGGTCAACCTGGAGGCGCTGGCGAACAAGCTGGGCTTCGCCAAGGTGGACGACCTGTTCATCTCGGTGGGCAAGGAGGAATTCAGCCTGCGCCACGTGGAGCAGGCGCTGCACGACACGGGCGAGCCGGTGGAGGTCGAGGATGCCGTCGTGCTCGGCAAGAGCCGCGCGTCCAGCGTGGAGCAGGGCGCCAAGTCGGGCGTGCTGGTGGTGGGCACGGACGGGCTGATGACGCAGCTGGCCAAGTGCTGCAAGCCGGCGCCGCCGGACAGCATCGTCGGCTTCGTCACGCGCGGCAAGGGCGTGTCCATCCACCGCGCCACGTGCAAGAACTTCGCCGAGATGCGCGCCAAGGCGCCGGAGCGGGTGATCGTCACCGAGTGGGGGCGCGCCGTCAACGAGACCGTGTACCCGGTCGGCATCTTCGTGCTGGCGGGCGACCGCCAGGGCCTGCTGCGCGATATTTCCGAGATCTTCTCGCGTGAAAAGCTCAACGTGATCGGCGTGAACACGCAGAGCGCTAAAGGGCAGGCGCGCATGACTTTTACCGCCGAAATTGGCTCCACGGCGCAGCTGCAAAAAGCCTTGTCGGCGATTGCGGAAGTGAGCGGCGTGCTGGAAGCGCGCCGGTCCTGACGCAATGGCGGGTTACGGCGCTGCGCGCCTAACCCGCCCTACGATGCTCCGCTATACGCGTAGCGCGGGTTAGCACGCAGTGCGTAACCCGCCGTCAAGGCGCCAGCTCGGCCTGCAGGGTGACGTGGTCGATCCCGTGCCGCGCCAGCAGCACGGCCTTGATGTCGGCCAGGATGGCGGGCCAGGCCTGCAGGTCCCGCACTTCAATGTGCCCGATCAGCGCAGGATGGCCCGGCGACATCGACCACACGTGCAGATCGTGCACCGAGACCACGCCCGCCACCTGCTCCAGGTCGGCGCCCACCTGCGGATAATCGATCTGCTCCGGCACGCCCTCCATCAGGTGGTGGTAGGACTCGCGCAATATCGCCACCGTCGACTTCAATATCAGCAGCGACACCAGTATCGACAGCAGCGGGTCGATCTGCATCCAGCCCGTGTACCAGATCACGGCGCCGGCGATCAGCGCCGCGACCGAGCCGAGCAAATCGCCCATCACGTGCACCAGCGCGGCGCGCGTATTCATGCTTTTCGTATCGTGCGACAGCACCCACGCCACCACCACGTTGACGGCCAGGCCGATGGCCGCCACCACCATCACCATGCCGCCCCGCACCTGCTGCGGCGCGCTGAAACGCTGCACCGCCTCGAACACGATCCAGCCCACCACGCCCAGCATCAGCAGGCCGTTGACGAAGGCGGCCAGCGCCTCGGCGCGGCCAAAGCCGAAGGAGTAGCGCGCCGACGGCGGCCGCTTGGCGATCAGCTGCGCCAGCAGGGCCAGGCCCAGGGCGGCGGCGTCGGTCACCATATGGCCCGCGTCCGAGATCAGCGCGAGGGAATTGGCGAGGAAGCCGGACACCGCCTCCACGCCGGCAAAGCCCAGCGTCAGCGCCACCGCCCAGCCCAGCACTGTCAGGCTGCGGTCGCCCACATAGTGTTTATGCTGGGCGTCGCCGTCGTGGTGGGCGTGCAGATGGGTGGTGTCGGTATTGGTGTGCATGGATTATTTATAGGTGCCGCAAGTGATGACGTAGGAACCCACCTGGCGGAACCAGGCCGACTTGGCCTGCAGCTGCCGCGTCAGCGGGTGTACCCATTTATAGTCGACCGGACCTTGCTGGCCTTTGCTGGCTTTGTCCAGGATCTCGCGCACGAACAGCTTGTCGTCTTCGTCGCGGTAGTCGAGCACGTTGATGCCCGCCAAACGCGGAATCGCGCCGTGCGCCATTACCTTACCATGCCTGTCGTAAATAACAATATACAGGTCGCGGTGGATGAAGCGGCCTTTGGGATTGCTGATCTCGAAGAAGGTCTTGTCGGCGCCTTCGTCGGCCAGGTAGGCGGCGGTCTTGTTGATGAGGGAAATGGCTTCGTCGGGCGTGCCGTGTTCGGCGGCGCCTGCGCTCAGGCTGAACAGCGCCGCCGCGAGGAGAGTTGACAACTGTTTCATGTTCTTGGTGTTCTGTATAACGACTGAATATAGCATAGTGGGCTAGAGCAATGTTTTCACATTTGCCCCTTGCGGAGTCGATTTCCACTCTCTATAATGCTGGTCTTCGGGCGGTTAGTTCAGCTGGTTAGAATACTTGGTCGACATCCAAGGGGTCGGGGATTCGAATTCCTCACCGCCCACCAGAACATGTAGTAAGATTTGTTTTCGCAGTAAAGCAGTACGAGCAGTAGCAAAGGGCGGTTAGTTCAGCTGGTTAGAATACTTGGTCGACATCCAAGGGGTCGGGGATTCGAATTCCTCACCGCCCACCACCAACACTATGTAAGAGCGAGAAAGGCAATCCGGTTATGACACCGCGAACTACTACCACGGTTAGTAAGTAACGCTAGTCTCCGGCTTTCTTTTGCTATCACATTGAGAAAAACGCGGCTAGCCCGCGTTTTTTTTCGTCCGCATTTTCCTATACTTCTGTTTTATCTATTTTCCGGCTTCCGCCGACTGGAGAGCATGATGGTTGCAGTCCGACTTCCCGATGGTTCCGTTCGTCAATTCGACGCCCCAGTGACCGTGGCCCAGGTGGCCAGCAATATTTCCACCAGCCTGGGCAAGGCCGCGCTGGCCGGCAAGGTGGGCGGCAAGGTCGTCGACACGTCCTTCCTGATCGAAAAAGATTCCGACGTCGCCATCGTCACCGACCGCGACGCCGAAGGTCTGGACGTGATCCGCCACTCCACCGCCCACTTGCTGGCCTACGCCGTCAAGGAACTGTTCCCGGACGCGCAGGTCACCATCGGCCCGGTGATTGAAAACGGCTTCTATTACGACTTCTCGTACAAGCGCCCGTTCACCCCGGACGACCTGGTCGCCATCGAAAAGAAAATGGCCGAGCTGGCCAAGAAGGACGAGCCGGTCACCCGCAAGGTGCTGCCGCGCGACGAGGCCGTGGCCTACTTCAAGTCCATCAACGAGCACTACAAGGCCGAGATCATCTCCTCCATCCCTGCGGACCAGGATGTGTCGCTGTACTCGGAAGGCAATTTCACCGACCTGTGCCGCGGCCCGCACGTGCCGTCGACCGGCAAGCTGAAAGTATTCAAGCTGATGAAGCTGGCCGGCGCCTACTGGCGCGGCGACTCGAAGAACGAGATGCTGCAGCGCGTCTACGGCACCGCCTGGACCAAGAAGGAAGACCAGGAGCAGTACCTGTTCCAGCTGGAAGAGGCGGAAAAGCGCGACCACCGCAAGCTGGGCAAGCAGCTGGACTTCTTCCACTTCCAGGACGAGGCGCCGGGCCTGGTGTTCTGGCATCCTAAGGGCTGGACCATCTGGCAGCAGGTTGAGCAGTACATGCGCAACAAATACCAGGTGAACGGCTACCAGGAAGTGAAGGCGCCGCAGATCCTGGACTCCAGCCTGTGGGGCAAGACCGGCCACTGGGACAACTACCGCGAAAACATGTTCGTGACGGAATCTGAAAACCGTTCCTACGCGCTCAAGCCGATGAACTGCCCGGGCCACGTGCAGATCTTCAACAGCAATATGCGCTCCTACCGCGACCTGCCGCTGCGCTACGGCGAGTTCGGCCAGTGCCACCGCAACGAGCCGTCCGGCGCGCTGCACGGCATCATGCGCGTGCGCGGCTTCACCCAGGACGACGGCCACATCTTCTGCACCGAAGAGCAGATCGAGCCGGAAGTGGTGTCCTTCCACACCCAGGCCATGGAAGTGTATTCCGACTTCCACTTCGACAATATCGAAGTCAAGCTGGCGCTGCGCCCTGAAAACCGCATCGGCACCGACGAGGTGTGGGACGAGGCGGAAGAGGCGCTGCGCTCCGGCCTGCGCGCCTGCGGCGTGACCTGGACCGAGCTGCCGGGCGAGGGCGCCTTCTACGGCCCGAAAATCGAATACCACCTGAAGGATTCGCTGGGCCGCCCATGGCAGGTCGGCACCATGCAGGTCGACTTCTTCATGCCGCAGCGCCTGGGCGCCGAATACGTGGCGGCCGACAACTCGCGCCAGGTGCCGGTCATGCTGCACCGCGCGATCGTGGGTTCGATGGAGCGCTTCATCGGCATCCTGATCGAGAACTACGCCGGCGCGCTGCCGATGTGGCTGGCGCCGGTGCAAGTGTCGGTGCTGAACATCTCCGACGCGCAGGCCGATTACGTCAACGATGTGGCCGCAAAGCTGCGTAAACAGGGCTTCCGCGTGCAGACCGATTTGCGCAACGAGAAGATTACGTATAAAATACGCGAACATTCCGTCCAAAAACTGCCTTACATTCTGGTTGTGGGCGACAAGGAACGGGATGCCAATACTGTGGCCGTGCGGGCGCGTGGCAATGTCGATCTGGGCGTAATGACCCTCGACGCACTGGTAGAGCGGCTCCAGCAGGACGTCGCCGCCAAAGCCTGATTCTGGGGAAACCCACATACCGGCCATTCATCGAATTTTTAAAGGAAACTACAATAGCTACTGACAAGTCGCATCGCATCAATGGCGAAATCACCGCTCCCGAAATGCGTCTGAGCGGGGTTGACAACGAACCGCTCGGTATCGTGAGCCTGGCCGAGGCCTTCCGCATGGCGGAAGAACTGAACGTTGACCTGGTGGAGATCGCCCCTACGGCGGTCCCTCCGGTGTGCCGTTTGATGGACTACGGCAAGTTCAAGTATTCGGAGCAGAAGAAAGCCCACGAAGCGAAGCTGAAGCAGAAGATCATCGCCGTGAAGGAAGTCAAATTCCGTCCGGGGACCGATGACGGCGATTACAATATCAAGCTGCGCAACCTCATCAAGTTCCTCGATGAAGGCGACAAGACCAAGATCACGCTGCGTTTCCGCGGCCGTGAGATGGCGCACCAGGATATTGGTTTCCGCATGCTGGAACGTCTGAAGGCCGACCTGGAGCCGTATGGCCAGGTCGAGCAGTTCCCGAAGATGGAAGGCCGCCAGATGATCATGATCCTGGCCCCGAAAAAGAAGAAATAAGAAGAATTTGCGGAATCTGATATATAATCACGTTCCGCAAAATGTAGTGGCCGTTGCAAGGCTGGCCGCTGCATCAACAAGTGAAAGCAGGCCTCTAAGCGCAGCGTAGTGCTGCCACCTGCAATCCTGTTAATTTGGAGCTGCCCGTAAGAGGGCAGATGTGTTATGCCAAAAATGAAGACCAAAAGCTCCGCGAAAAAGCGTTTTCGCGTGCGTCCAGGTGGTACTGTGAAATCGGGTATGGCTTTCAAGCGCCACATCCTGACCAAGAAAACCACCAAAAACAAGCGTCAGCTGCGTGGTACCCGTAACGTCAACGCGTCGGATGTAACGTCCGTGATGCGTATGATGCCTACCGCTTAATCTCACACTCATTTAAGGAGCTAATATGCCTCGAGTAAAACGTGGGGTTACTGCGCGTGCCCGTCATAAAAAAGTACTGAACCTGGCCAAGGGTTACCGTGGTCGCCGTAGCAAGGTATACCGTATTGCCAAGCAAGCAGTTATGCGCGCTGGCCAGTACGCTTACCGCGATCGCCGTAACAAGAAGCGCGTCTTCCGCCGCCTGTGGATCGCCCGTATCAACGCCGCTTCCCGTGAGCATGGCGTGACGTACAGCGTGTTCATGAACGGTCTGAAGAAGGCGAACATCGAGCTGGACCGTAAGGTTCTGGCCGATATGGCTGTGATGGACAAGCCGGCCTTCGCCGCGATTGTCAACACCGTCAAAGCACAAATCGCTGCCTAATATCAGCGTTTGATGCGTAGCGCTGCTTCCGGCAGCGCATGAGAGCGGGGCAAGGTGTGAACCTGTGCCCCGTTTTTAATTTCCAAGACAGGAATATTGCATGAACTCCCTGGAAGAACTGGTTGTCTCGGCACGTGCTGACTTTATCGCCGCCGCGGACGCCGCCGCACTTGAAAACGCCAAAGCCAAGTATCTGGGCAAGACCGGCCAGATCACCGAATTGATGAAGGGCCTGGGCAAGCTCGACCCCGACGCGAAAAAAGCGCAGGGCGCGCTGATCAATGCCGCCAAAGTGCAGATCGAGGCCGCGCTCACCGCGCGCCGCGACGCCATGGCCGAAGCCCAGCTGCAAGCCCGCCTGAACGCGGAAGAAATCGACGTCACTTTGCCAGGCCGCGGCCGCGCCGGCGGTGGCCTGCATCCTGTCATGCGCACCTGGGAGCGCGTGGAGGAAATCTTCCGCTCTATCGGCTTCGACGTGGCCGGCGGCCCCGAGATCGAAACCGACTGGACCAACTTCACCGCACTGAACAGCCCGGAAAACCATCCGGCCCGCTCGATGCAGGACACCTTCTACGTGGACGGCAACGACAGCACCGGCAAGCCGCTGCTGCTGCGCACCCACACCAGCCCGATGCAGGTGCGCTACGCGCGCAGCCACACGCCGCCGATCAAGGTGATCGCGCCGGGCCGCACCTACCGCGTCGACAGCGACGCCACCCACTCGCCGATGTTCCACCAGGTCGAAGGCCTGTGGATCGCCGAGGACATCAGCTTCGCCGACCTGAAGGGCGTGTACCTGAACTTCGTCAAGGCCTTCTTCGAGACCGACGACCTGCAGGTGCGCTTCCGTCCCTCGTATTTCCCGTTTACCGAACCGTCGGCCGAGATCGACATCGCCTTCGGCAGCGGTCCATTGAAGGGCCGCTGGCTGGAAGTGTCCGGCTCCGGCCAGGTGCACCCGTCGGTGGTGCGCAACTTCGGCCTCGATCCCGAGCGCTACATCGGTTTCGCGTTCGGCTCCGGCCTCGAGCGCCTGACCATGCTGCGTTACGGCATCAACGACCTGCGCCTGTTCTACGAAGGCGACCTGCGTTTCCTGAAACAGTTCAACTGAGGCACCACGAATATGCAATTCTCTGAAAATTGGCTGCGCACTCTCGTCGATCCGAAAATGACGTCGGATGAACTGGCGCACATGCTGACCATGTCCGGCCTGGAAGTGGAAGAAGTCGAACCGGTGGCGCCGCCGTTCTCCAACGTGGTCGTGGGCCACGTGCGCGAAATGGCCAAGCATCCGGACGCGGACCGTCTGAACGTCTGCCAGGTGGACGTGGGTACCGGCACCTTGCTGAACATCGTCTGCGGCGCGCCGAACGTGCGCCCTGGCCTGAAGGTGGTGTGCGCCATGGCCGGCGCCGTGCTGCCGCCGGGCGCGGACGGCAAGCCGTTCGAAATCAAGGTGGGCAAGCTGCGCGGCGTCGAGTCGCAGGGCATGCTGTGCTCGGCCAAGGAACTGAAGCTGTCGGAAGAGGGCTCGGGCCTGCTGGAACTGCCGGACGATGCGCCGGTGGGCCAGAACTTCCGCGACTACTACGCGCTGAACGACCTGAAATTCACCATCAAGCTGACCCCGAACAAGGCGGACTGCCTGTCGGTGCTGGGCGTGGCGCGCGAAGTGTCCGCGCTGACCGGCGTGCCGCTGACCGTGCCGGTGTTCCGCACCGTGCCGGTCACCATGCAGGAAGTGCTGCCGGTGAAAATCTCGGCGCCGGACCTGTGCGGCCGTTTCTCGGGCCGCGTGATCCGCAACCTGAACGCCAAGGCCGCCACCCCGGAGTGGATGAAGCAGCGCCTCGAGCGCAGCGGCCAGCGTTCGGTGTCGGCGCTGGTGGACATCTCCAACTACGTGATGCTGGAGCTGGGCCGTCCCACCCACGTGTTCGACCTGGCCAAGATCCACGGCGGCCTGGACGTGCGCTGGGGCAAGGCCGGCGAAACGCTGAAGCTGTTGAACGGCAACACCGTTGCGGTGGACGAGTGGGTCGGCGTGATCGCCGACGACAAGGAACTCGAATCGCTGGCCGGCATCATGGGCGGCGACGCCACCGCCGTGTCGCTGGACACCGAGTCCATCTACCTGGAAGCCGCATTCTGGTGGCCGAACGCCATCCAGGGCCGCGCCCGCAAGTACAACTTCTCGACCGACGCGGCGCACCGCTTCGAGCGTGGCGTGGACTACGCCACCACGGTCGAGCACATCGAGCGCATCACCGCGCTGCTGGTGGAAATCTGCGGCACCCCGGCCACGCAGGTGGGCCCGGTGGACGACCAGGTCGTCAACGTGCCGCAGCCCAAGCCGGTACAGATGCGCACCGCGCGCGCCCAGAAAGTGATCGGCGTGCCGCTGACCGACGAGCTGGTGGCCGACATCTTCAAGCGCCTGGGCCTGCAGTTCACGCTGGAAGCCGGCGTGTTCAGCGTGACGGCGCCGTCCTACCGCTTCGACATCGAAATCGAGGAAGACCTGATCGAGGAAGTGGCCCGCGTGTACGGCTTCGAGAACATTCCTGCCGTGGCCCCGGTGGCGCCGAACACCATGCGCATCGCGCCTGAAAACACGCGCTCCCTGTTCGCCGTGCGCCACCAGCTGGCCGACCTCGGCTACCAGGAAGTGGTGAACATGAGCTTTGTGGAAGCCCAGTGGGAACTGGACTTCAGCGGCAACGACAATCCGATCAAGCTGCAGAACCCGATCGCCAGCCAGCTGAGCGTGATGCGCTCCTCGCTGATCGGCAGCCTGGTGGCCAATGTGCGCTACAACCTGAACCGCAAAGCCAGCCGCGTGCGCGTGTTCGAGCTGGGCGCCATCTACCAGCGCGACGCCTCGGTGCAGGACGGCCCGCTGAGCGTGGCCGGCTACAGCCAGCCGCAGCGCGTGGCCGCGCTGGCCTATGGCCCGGTGGCCGACGAGCAGTGGGGCCAGGACAGCCGCGTGGTCGACTACTTCGATGTGAAGGCCGATCTGGAGCACCTGTTCGCGCCGCAAACGCTGCGCTTCAGCAAGGCTGCCCATCCCGGCCTGCACCCCGGCCGCTCGGCAAATATCGAGCTGGACGGCAAAGTGATCGGCTTTATCGGCGAACTGCACCCGCGCTGGCTGCAAAAATACGACCTGCCGCAAGCGCCGGTGCTGTTCGAGGTGGATGCTATTGCCTTGCAGCAACGCAATGTGCCAAAATACAGCGAGATCTCCAAATTCCCCGGCGCCACGCGCGACCTGGCTTTGGTGGTGAAGCAGGCTGTGCCGGCACAGGATCTGCTCGACGCTTTCGCTGCCGCGCAGGCCGCGCATGCGCACGGCAAGTTTGTGCAAGCCATTGTTTTGTTTGATGAATATCGCGGCAAAGGGCTGGAGTCGGACGAGAAATCGCTTGCTTTCCGCTTTAGCTTGCAAGATACTCAAAACACCCTGCAGGACGATGTGGTGGACGCGCTGATGAGTGCGCTGGCCGAGTCGGCGCAGCAAAAACACGGCGCCAAACTGCGCAGCTGACAGCGTAGCTGAGCACATCGCCAACCAGGCACAGGCATCCCAGGAATCCGGCCCTTGCCGGATTCCGGTTCTTTTTATAGGCAGGGCAGCAAAATTAATAATAACGACGTTGATACCGCCGTACTCGAGTCCGCTCTGGACGCCGAGCTGCACAGCGCGATGCTGGTGGCCAAGGTGCGCCAGGAAGCGGAAAAGGACATGCCCACGCTGACCAAGGCGGAGCTGGCGGAGTTGCTGTTCGAGCAGGTCGGCCTGAACAAGCGCGAAGCCAAGGACATGGTGGAAACCTTTTTTGACGAGATCCGCAACGCGCTCGAGCGCGGCGAGGCCGTCAAGCTGTCCGGGTTCGGCAATTTCCAGCTGCGCGACAAGCCGCAGCGACCCGGCCGCAATCCCAAGACCGGGGAAGAAATTCCCATTACCGCGCGCCGCGTGGTGACTTTCCATGCCAGCCAGAAGCTCAAGAGCATGGTCGAGGAAAGCAGTCCCATGGCGCGTGCCGCCTGAATGAGGCCGCAGCATGAACGATAGGCCAGGCAAGTCCGAACTGGTGGTGCTGCCGCCCATCCCCGCCAAGCGCTATTTCACGATAGGCGAGGTGAGCGAGCTGTGCGGCGTGAAGCCGCATGTGCTGCGCTACTGGGAGCAGGAATTCACCCAGCTCAAGCCCGTCAAGCGGCGCGGCAACCGGCGCTACTACCAGCATCATGAGGTGTTGCTGATACGCCGTATACGCGAATTGTTATATGAGCAGGGTTTTACCATTAGCGGGGCGCGCAACAAACTCGATAGCCGCAGTGCCGATCCGGCGCAGGCAGGGTATGATGAGTATGAGCACCAGGCGCCGCCAGTACAGGCGCCGCCGCCGCTGGACCGGGACATGATACGCAGTGAACTGCAGGCCATTCTTGCCCTGCTGGGCTGAAGGCCCTGCGGCCAGCAATGGCGGCACCAACGGGCGCGGACAGCGCCTTTTTTTTGCGTACAATAGCCATGCTACAGTAATAATATTATTATTTTGTAAGCGGAGCGCGGGACTTTCCCATACACGGAAGACACGAGGGAGCACATGATACGCGTTGCCATATGTGACGATCATCAAATAGTCAGGGCTGGCTTCAAGCAGATTTTTTCGTCCGAGGACGACTTTAATGTGGTGGCGGAAGGCAGCACCGGGCGCGAAGCGCTGGATATTGCCCGCCGCGAGATTTGCGACGTGCTGCTGCTGGACATCGCCATGCCGGACCAGTCCGGCATCGATACGCTGCGCACCATACGCCAGGGCCAGCCGGACCTGCCGGTACTGATACTGTCCGGCTATCCGGCGCAGCAGTATGCGCTGAACCTGTTCAAGATGGGCGCCAACGGCTATCTGAACAAGGAATGCGAAGCCAACGAACTGATCACGGCGGTGCGCACCGTGCACCAGGGCCGCCGCTATGTGAGCTCGCAGGTGGGCGAACTGCTGGCGCAAAGCTTCGACCGCGACCCCAACACGGCGCTGCACACCGAGCTGTCGGACCGCGAGTTCCAGGTCTTCCTGCGCCTGGCGCGCGGCGCCACGGTGAGCGATATCGGCGTGGCGCTGTCGCTCAGCATCAAGACCGTCAGCACCTACCGCACCCGCATCATGGAAAAAATGGGCCTGCAATCGAACAGCGATCTGACCTATTATGCAATGAAGAACAACTTGCTGGACTAAGCACGGGTCGAGCAGACCTGGGGCGCGCACGTTAGGAAACTGGTGCGGCGCAGCAAAAAACGGCAGGGTCTATAATGGCCCTGCCATAAACGCTGCTCATCTAGCGAAGGATGCCTATCAGGATGTATTTCACCGTCGACGCGGCGCCCCACCACAGACTGCCCCTGTACAAGACCGTACTGTGCGTCACCTGCGCACTGATACTGATCGTGAACGGCTTCAGCCTGTTTCACAACCTGCAATCACTCAGGGGCGCCAACTTCCAGTTGAGCCAGTCCTCGCGGGTGGCGGAACGCCTGCAATACCTGAACGTGCTGGTGCTCGACGCCGAGAGCAGCATGCGGGGCTATTTCGTGTCCGGCAAGGAGGCCTACCTGGGGCCGACGCGCACCGTCACCGCCGAGACCGAAGCCGAATTCAAGGAACTGGAACTGCTGCTGGCCGACAGCCCCTCGCAGCTGAAAAACCTGGCCCAGCTGCACACCATCGTGCGGCGCAAGCTGGCGCTGATGGGGCAGTCGATCGAGGTCTACCGGCATGGCGGACTGGACGACATCGTCAACATCGCCAAGGTCAGCGACGACCGCGCTTCGATGGACGAGCTGCGCCTGCTGGTCGTCATCATGGTGCAGGAGCAGAACGAAACCCTGGCCGCGCGCAGCGCCAGCTTCTACCAGCAATACCAGAAGACCGTGCTGCTGGGCATGGGCATCAACGCCGTGGCCATTTTCGTGCTGGTGATGTTCTACCAGCTGGTGCGGCGCAGCTTCCGCAACCAGGCGGCGGTCGAGCACGCCTTGCAGATGTCGAACGACAATCTCGAATCCATGGTGGCGCAGCGCACCGAGCAGCTGTCCGTGCTGTCGCGCCACCTGATCAGCATCAGCGAGGAAGAAAAAGTGCGCCTGTCGCGCGAGCTGCACGACGAAATGGGCGCCCATCTCACGTCCATCAGCATGGACCTGGGCGCCGTCATGCAGCAGCTGCAAAAGACCGATCCGGAGCTGGCGGGCCAGCTCAAGCGCGCCCGCGCCACCTTGCTCGACGCGGTGGAAATGAAGCGCCGCATTATCGAAAACCTGCGCCCCAGCCTGCTGGACAACCTGGGCCTGTGCGCCGCCATCGAAAGCTATTGCGAAGAATTCAGCCGCATGTCCACGCTGCCCTGCGAGACCGATATCGCGCGCCATATCGACGGCGTGGCCAAGGCGCGCGACGCCAGCCTGGCCATCGCCTTGTTCCGCATCGTGCAGGAATCGCTGACCAATATCCGCAAATACGCGCGCGCCACCAAGGTGACGGTGACGCTGACGTGCAGCGAGGAGTTGCTGGTGCTGCGCGTGATCGACGACGGGGTGGGCATCGAATCGAACACGCTGGTGAAGCCGATGTCGCATGGCCTGCTGGGCATGCGGGAACGCGCGCTGCTGCTGGGCGGCACCCTGACCATCAGGCGCGGCCGCAACGACAAGGGGACGTGTATCGAGGTGCATATACCGCTGCGCGTCAAGGCCGATCTTGCCGAAGCGGGCCAGCCTAGCAGCCTGCCACGTCCACCAGCAGGCGGTCGTACTCCGTCTTCGCCACCTTATAGCACTCGCCCGCATAGCGTTCCAAGCCTGAACGATCAATAACGGTGATGTTGCCGCGGCGGTAGGTGATCAGGCCGTCTTCCTGCAGCTTGCCGGCGGCGGCGGTGATGCTTTCGCGGCGCACGCCCAGCATGATGGAAATCATTTCCTGGGTCACTTTCAGCTCATTGCTCAGCGAGCGGTCCAGGCGGTCCAGCAGCCAGCGGCACAGCTTCTGCTCGATGGAGCTGTGGCGGCCGCCGACGGCGTTCTGGGCCATCTGCGCGAACAGCGCGTGGTTGTAGCGCATCAGCAGCTGGGGCAGGGCGCCGCCCTGGTTGAAGGCCTCGCGCAGATGCTGGGCTTTCAGGCGGTAGCCGTAGCCGGCGCTCTGCACCACGGCGCTGCACATGGCGCGCTCGCCGGGGAACATCGACACGCCCACCACGCCTTCATGGCCCACCACCGCGATCTCGGTGGTGGCGCCGTCCTCCATCACGTACAGCAGCGAGACGATGGCGGTGGTGGGGAAATACACATTGTCCAGCTTGCTGCCGAACTCGAACAGCTCCTTGCCGAAGGGCAGGGTCACCAGTTCCAGGTGTTCGAACAGCGATTCCAGGACTTCACGAGGCAAGGCGGCCAGCAGTTCGTTCTGCTGTGTACCGCTATAGCTGACAACCGGCCGGGACGCAACTTTGAATTCCCGCGAGCCGACGGGCATCGTCTGGGAGAGCGACAGTTTTGCGGTATCGCTGCTAAGTTGAGTGTTGTTCATTTTGTTCCTCACAGGCTAAGTACAGGGCCGCAAGGGATGCCGGTTTGCTATCTCCGGGTGGGCTTCTGTTCTCGCTCCACTTTATCCATCGCGTTGTTAGCACTTTAGGCTCGTATGTGCCTGGCGAACATAAGACGGGGCACCGCTCCCGTGTAGGCTCCTTGCATGGAGCCTTGTCAGCCCAGTCCTACCGCAGCTAACCGCGGCGGCGCATGCGGAACGCATACTGGCTTCACAAAACCGGCCCAGGATGGCTGCACTTGGTCAAAAGGAGAAGGCAAATGGGAAGATATGCAGGCATGCAGCAGTTCGGCCGGCAGCTAGGCCTGGTGGCGCTGGGCACGGCGCTGATACTGCTGGCGCCGCTGCTGGCGATGCAGTTCACCGATGAGGTGGCGTGGGACGGGTTTGATTTTGCCGCCGCCGCCGTGCTGCTGGCGGGCACCGGCCTGGTCTATCTGATCCTGGCGCGGCTGTTCCGCACCGCGCGCAGCAGGCTGCTGCTGGGCATGGCCATGGCGGCCGTGCTGCTGCTGGCGTGGGCGGAGCTGGCGGTGGGCGTGTTCGGCACGCCCTTCGCGGGAAGCTAGCCCAGCAGGCGCTCGCGTTTGCGCGACACGATGGTGGGCTGGTTGGCGCTCCACTCGCGGGCCGGGGCCACGGTTTCCAGCACGGCGGCGGTGCGGACGGGGGCGGCAGCCTCGGCGGCGTGGCCGTCCAGGCGGAAGCGGCTCACCGCCTGGCCCAGCTGGGCGGCCTCCTCGTGCAGGCGGTCCGCGCCGGCCGAGGCCTGCAGCACCAGCGTGCCGTTCTGGCGCGTCATGTCTTCGATGCGCGCCAGGGCGTGGTCCACTTGTTCGATCTCGCCGCGCTGCACCGCTTCGGCGGCGCTGATCTGCTCGATGATGGCGGCGGTCTGCTGCACCGACTGCACCACCTGCGTCATGGTGGCGCCGGCCGAGTTCACCAGGGCGCTGCCGGCTTCCACCTGCTTGACCGAATCGCCGATCAGTTTCTTGATTTCCAGCGCGGCCGAGGCCGAGCGCTGCGCCAGGCTGCGCACCTCGCCGGCCACCACGGCGAAGCCGCGCCCCTGCTCGCCGGCGCGGGCCGCTTCCACCGCCGCGTTCAGGGCCAGGATATTGGTCTGAAAGGCGATGCCGTCGATGACGCCGATAATGTCGCTGATCTTGTCCGAGCTGGCGCGGATGCCGGCCATGGTGTCGACCACGGCGGCCACGCTGCGCCCGCCCTGCAGCGCAATGCCGGAGGCGCTTTGCACCAGCTGGCGGCCGCTTTCGGCGTGGGCCGCGTTGCGCTGCACGGTGGCGGTCAGGGCGCGCATCGAGGCCACGGTGGCGGACAGATCGTCCGCCTGCGCCTCGGTGTGGCCGGACAGGGCGGCGTTGCCGCTGGCCAGTTCGTCGGCGCCGTCGGCGATGCGGCCGGCGCCGCTGCGGATATCGTCCACCAGCAGGGCCAGCGACTGCGTCATGGCGCCGAAGGAGTTCACCAGGCTGCCGATCTCGTCGCGCGCCGGGGAGCGGACCTCCACCGCCAGGTCGCCGGCGGCGGCGGCTTGCACGGCGCGGTTCAGGCTGGCCACGTCGCGCGAGAAGGACAGGTAGAAGCCGGCGAACAGCACGGCCGCCACCGCCAGCGCGGCGGCCACGCCGGCCAGCATCAGCTTGCGGCGCCACTGGTCGCGCGCCATGCGCTCGGCCAGCAGCTGGTCCAGCGCGGCGGCGGACGCGGCCGCGAAGCCGTACAGCTTGACTATGGCCTCGTTGCCGGCGGCGCTGAATTCCTTGCCGCTGGTCTGGTTGTAGGAGTTGCTCACTTCGTTCTTGTTGCGCTCCAAAAAGGCCAGCGCCGCGGGCACGGCCGCCAGGTGCGGCTGCAGCGCCGTTTTCAGCTGCGGGTTGTGCTGCAGTATGGTGCCGGCTTCGGCAGGCAAACGCTCCAGCTTGTGGCGCGCCAGCAAGGCGGTGGCGTTGACCAGCTGGTCCTCGTTGCCTTCGAACAGGCCGCTGTCGATATAGGCGGCGCCGCGCGCGGCCAGCACGGACAGGTCTTCCGCCACCTCGGGCAAGGTCTGCTGGAAGGTGGAGATCAGGTAGTGGGTCTGCACTTCCGGGTCCAGGCTGAGGCTGGAGCGGTCCGCCACCAGCGTGCCCAGCTTGGCGAGCTGGCCCAGCAGCATACTGTGCGCTGCCATACTGTCCTTCGCGCTTATAGTCGGCTGATGGTCTGCCAGCGTCTTCCACGTCTGGCGCACCGCAGTCCACTCCGGCAGGGCCGCCAGGCCGGCCGCGTCCTGCTGCCAGTTGTCCAGGCGTTTCAGCCGGGTTTCGATATCGCCACGCAGCGCCGCGCCGTCCAGCGGCTGGCGCGCGGCCAGGCGCAGCCGTTCCAGCGTGCGGTGCTGCTGCACCAGCTGGCTGACCTGCTGCAGCTGGCTGATGTAGGCCACGCCGCGTTGCTCGCCTTCGGTCACGGCCAGCGATTTGTGCAGTTCGTGCATCAGCAAGGCCGTGACCACGAGCAGCGGCAGCAGGAAAACCAGCGTCACCAGTACGAATTTGGGAAACAGGCGCAGGCGCTGCATCAGGGCGATGGCTGGGCCGAATAAGGTATTCATCAATATTCCACGTTGTAAAATTTCCACGCTGCAATAATGCCTGCCGATTGTTACAACTTCGTGAAAGAAAAACGGGCTGGTGTGATTATTCGATAGATTTTCCGCCGCGAAACGTGCCATTCTTGGTAGAATTTTCCGGGTGGGAAGTTCAATTATATTTTTATGAAGAAGTGACAAGAAGGGAGCCGTCATCGACGCCGTACTCTATTTCTATCTGGGCACTACCTTGCTGCTGCTGTTCCATTGCGTCAGCGCCGCGTATTTCGTCGCGTCGGGCAAGCGGAAATCGAAGCAGGTGAAGGCGCTTTGCTTCCTGTCGCTGGCCGTGGTGACTTGCGTGATGATCGCCTTGCTGTTCTTCGAGGTGTGTTTCGCAGGCAACATGGAACGCATCGACGCGCTGATGCTGATGGTGCCGCTGGTGGTCTGCGTGGGGGGCGATGTGCTGATGTACCGCCTGTCCTCGACCAGGGCCTACAGCACCACCGACGGCAACGGCGCGCGCATCCGCACGCGCCGCCGCACCACCATCTGAACGGCCCCGCGCCGGTTCCGCCCTCTCCCGCACGGCTGTACATCGGCCGTGCTTGCCCTTATAGTGCCTGCAGGCGCAGCCTTGACTGCGTGAAACATGAGGCAGGCTATGCACGTATTACTGGTGGAAGATGACGTGGTGCTGGCCGACGGCCTGCACCGCGTATTGAGCGGCCACGGCATGGCGGTCGACGTGCTGCGCAGCGGCACCGAGGCCGACGCGCTGCTGCAGCGCGCCGGCGCGGCCGAAGTGGCCGTGGTGGTGCTCGACATCGGCCTGCCCGGCATAGACGGTTTTGAAGTGGTGCGCCGCCTGCGCGCGCGCGGCAGCGCCATTCCCGTGCTGCTGCTGACGGCGCGCGACGCCATCGAGGACCGCGTGCGCGGCCTGGAACTGGGCGCCGACGATTACCTGGTCAAGCCTTTCGCCACCCCGGAACTGGTGGCGCGCCTGCGCGCGCTGGCGCGCCGCAACGCGCCCAAGGCCGCCGCGCTGGCCATGGGCGACCTGGTGCTGGACGGCAGCACCAAGCGCGCCCGCGTCAAGGAGCGCGCCATCGAGCTGTCGGCGCGCGAGTGGGCGGTGCTGGAATACCTGCTGCAGCACGGCGCGCGGGTGGTGTCCAAGCAGCAGATCATCGACGCCATCCTGCCCTGGGGCGAGGACATGACGCAGAACGCGGTGGAAGTGTATATCTCCCGCCTGCGCCTGAAAATCGCCGACGCCGGCGTGACCATCCGCACCATACGGGGCTTCGGCTACATGCTGGAGCTGGCGCCGCATGCCTAGCATCCGGCTGCGCCTGCTCAAGTGGCTGATCGCGCCCATCCTGCTGATCAACCTGGCGGGCGGCGCGCTCACGTATATGCTGGCCTGGCTGCCGGCCCAGGCCGCGTTCGACCAGAGCCTGTCCGACGCCGCCGGCGCGCTGGGGGCGCGCCTGTCCGAGGCCGGCGGCGCCTGGCGCATCGACCTGCCGCCGCAGGCCGAGCAAGTGCTGCGCAACGGCGACGCCGACGCGGTCTATTTCGTGGTGCGCGACGGCGCCGGCCGCCTGCTGGCCGGGGACGCGGACTTTCCCGCGCTGGCTGGCGCGAAGCCGGCGGCTGCCGGCGCGGCGCTGGCCTACGACGGCGCCATGCGCGGCGAAGCGGTGCGCATCGCCGCGCTGCGAGTCAGCGCGGGCGGGGCCGCCGCTGCGCCTGCGACGGCAGCGCCTGCGCCGGCCTACGTCGGCGTGGCGCGCACGCTGCGCCAGCGCACCCAGGTGCGGCAGGCGATTTTCCGTGCGCTGGTGCTGCTCGACAGCCTGTTCACCCTGGCCTGCGTGGGCCTGATCTGGTTCTCGGTGACCAACGGCCTGCGTCCGCTGGAGCGCATGCGCGCCGGCCTGAACGCGCGCAAGGGCGACCAGCTGTCCCCCATCGTGCAGGAGGGCGTGCCCTATGAGCTGGCGCCGGTGGTGCACGCCTTCAACGGCCTGCTGGCGCGCGTGAGCGAGGGCGCGCAAGCGCAGCAGGAATTCCTGGCCAATGTGGCGCACCAGCTGCGCACCCCGCTGGCCGGCCTGCAGACCCAGCTTGAATGGCTGGGCCATCGCCACGCCGAGGCGGAAACCGCGCATTCCATCCGCCTGATGCTGTCCTCCACCGAGCGCATGATACGGCAGACCAACCAGCTGCTGGCGCTGGCGCGCGCCGAGCCCAGCCACTTCGAAAAGACCCGGCTCGAGCCGCTGGCGCTGGACGCCCTGGTGGCCGAGACCGTGCAGCATTTCGTCGAGCAGGCGGCGCGCAAGTCCATCGACCTGGGTTTCGAGCTGCAGCCGGCGCCGGTGCTGGGCGACCGCTTCCTGCTGCGCGACCTGGTCGACAACCTGATCGACAACGCCATCCGCTACACGCCCGAGCACGGCACGGTGACGGTGCGCTGCATGCCCGGCGAGGCGGGCGGCGGGGCGCTGACCGGGGGCACGGTGCTGGAGGTGGAGGACTCGGGGCCGGGCATCGCCCCGGCGCTGCGCGAGGCCGTGTTCAAGCGCTATGTGCGGCTGGACGACAAGGTGGCCGGCAGCGGCCTGGGCCTGGCTATTGTGCGCGACATTGCGGCCGCCCACGGCGCCCGCATCGCCATTGCCAGCGCCACCGGCGGCCAGGCGGGGCAGGGCGCGCTGTTCTCGGTGCGCTTTCCCGCCGCTTAATTTGGGCAAATGTGCGGCTGTCAGGAATTTGTCAGTATTTCTTCAGGGAAATGCAAGCTAGGAGCGCTACCATGCTGTCATGACTTATGACAACATAACGGAGCGTACCAAGATGAAACGCAGCCAGCATGGTTCGCAGCAAGGTTTCTCGCTGATCGAAGTGATGATCGCCGTGGCTATTATTGGCATCCTGGCGGCGGTGGCGCTGCCGGCCTACAGCAAATACGTGGTGCGGGCCAGGCTGACCGAAGCCTTCACTTCCCTGGGCGGCGCGCAGCCCGCCGCCGAGCAGTTCTGGGCCAACAGCCGCACCTATGACGGCTTCCAGAACGCCAGCAACTTCCCCTCGTCGACGGCCAATTTCGACTACACCCTGTCCAACGCCACCGCCTCGGCCTATGTCCTCACGGCCACCGGCAAGGGCAAGGCAGCCGGCTTCAGCTACACGGTGGACCAGAATGGCGGCCGCGCCACCACCGCCACGCCCGAGTGGGGCACCAGCACCAGCTGCTGGGTCGACCGTCCGGGGGGCGTATGCGGCAACTAATGGACAGCGGCCAGCGCGGCACCACGCTGGTCGAGCTGATGATAGGCTTGACCATCCTGGCGCTGCTGGCGGCCATCGGCATCCCCAGCATGGCGACCTGGATCAGCGGCAATAAGGCGGTCTCGGCCGGCGAATTCTATGCCGACGGCTTCGCCATGGCGCGCCGCCAGGCGGTGCTGCATAACGCCGCCAGCCGCATCGTGCTGACGCCGAACGTGAACAACGGCCAGATGGATTGGCAGGTCGACGTGTGCTTCCCGGCCCCGGGCGTGCCCTGCAACGACACCAGCGGCACCTGGTCCACCACCAGCACGCCGGCGCCGTCCGATCCGGAAGGCGTGAACGGCTACAAATCCGTGCTGCGCCCGGCGGATGCCTTGCCGCAAAGCGACATGCTGGTGCCCAAGCTGGAGCCGGAGGGCACCTCGGCCGTGTACTTCACCTCGCTGGGCTGGGTCGACACCGGCTATGCCGACCGCCTGAGCCGCATCCGCCTCGATCCGGCCGGTCCGCACGCCAGCGAAATCCCGCCGGTGGCGGTGGCCGTGTCGCTGTCCGGCCTGTCCATCAAGTGCAACCCCGTCCTGGCCGCGCCCGACTCGCGCGCCTGCCCACCGTGAGCACGCCATGAAAACTTGCCGCCTTCCCCGGCGTCCCGCATGGCGCCAGCGCGGCGTGGCCATGCTGGAAGCCATGATCGCCATCGTCATCCTCGCCATCGGCCTGCTTGGCACGGTGGGCCTGCAGGCGCGCTCGTATTCGGCCCTGTCGGACGCCAGCATGCGCGCCGAAGCCACCATTGCCGGCGAAAAGCTGTTCGGCATCATGAGCAACGACCTGCCCAACCTGGGTGATTACGCGCTGGCCGAAAACGGCACCCCCAGCGGCGCCATCGCGCCCTGGCTGGCGGAAACCAAGCTGCAGATCCCGGGCGCCAAGGTGGCGGTGCGGCTGGTGACGCAAAGCGCCACCACCACCATGGTGGAAATCAGCATCCGCTGGACGCGCAAGACGGGGGGCGCCGAAAACCGCCATGTGCTCACTTCCTATGTCGCGAGGGTGACCTGATGCGCCGCCTGACTTTCCCATCCCCCCGGCGCGCCGGCGCGCGCGGCTTTTCCGTCGTCGAGCTGATGGTGGCCGTCACGGTCGGCATGCTGGCCATTATGTTCGCCACCCGCCTGATCGTGAACTCCGAGCAGAACAAGTCGGTGTCGCTGGGCGGCTCGGACCAGATGCAAAACGGCATGCTGGCGCTGTTTTCCATCACCGAGGACGCGGCCCAGGCAGGCTGGGGCATGAACGACGACCTGGTCGCCGGCTGCAACACCATCTTCTCCGACACCGCCGGCTACGCGCTGGCCGCCGCCGACCGCGGCGGCGTGGCCGTCACGCCGCTGGCGGCGGTGGTGATCACCAACAACGCCAACGGCTCGGACCAGATCAGCCTGAACACCGGCAGCTCGCCGACCGGCGTGGGCTCGGTCAAGGTCAGCGACAACTACGCCGGCGGCGACACGCTCAGCATCTCCACCGCCGCGCCCTTCGGCTTCCTGAAGGGCGACGCCATCGTGGTGGTGCCGGAGCCGCGCGGCGGCAACTGCGCGCTGGCCCAGCTCAGCGCCGATCCCCTCGGCACCGTGCTCACCTTCACCGCCAACGCCGAGTCGCGCTACAACCGCAACGGACTGGGCGCCGCCTTCACCGCGAATCTGGCGCGGGTCTACAACCTGGGGCCGGCGCGCAGCCTGGCGCTGCACACCTGGTCGGTGCAGAACAGCGTGCTGATGCTGCGCGCCTCCAACCTGGCCGGCGCCATGGCGGCGCCGTCGACGGTGGTGGAGGGCATCGTGGCGCTCAAGGCCCAGTACGGTTTTGCCAGCGGCGCATTCAATCCGGCCACCGGCCTGCAGGTGACGCAGTGGTCCAACACCATGGTCAATGCGGACGGCGACGCCGCCACCGGCAGCGCCGGCGACTACCAGCAGGTGGCCGCCATCCGCGTGGCGGTGGTGGCGCGCAGCAAGGCGCCGGAAAAGCCTTCGGCCACCAATGGCCAGTGCAGTGCCACCACGGCCAAGCCGGTGGTGTTCGCCACCGCCAGCCCGGCCAATGTGACGGCGGTGCCGGTCACGGTGGAAGTGGCGCAGCCCGGCGACAGCGTGAGCTGGAAGTGCTACCGCTACCGCGTGTTTGAAACCATTATCCCTATCCGCAACGCAGGCTGGAGGCCGACATGGGAAAGCTGAATACCGCTCAGGGACTGCGCCAGCGCGGCGTGGCGCTGCCCGTCATGCTCATCATGCTGGCAGTGATGATGCTCAGCAGCATATACCTGCTGCGCTCGACCAATTCCAGCACCATGACCACCAGCAACCTGGCCTACGATTCCTCGCTGGCCAAGGCGGCCGACCTGGGGCTGCACACGGCCTTCCAGTTCCTGGCCACGCAGCCCAAGTCCACGCTGGTGGCCAATATTCCGGCGGCCGGCTATGTGGCGTCGATGGCGCCCAACCAGGGCGTGAACCATCCGGACTTCTGGGCCGGCTCGGCCTATGTGGACGACAGCGCCCATAACCGCATCCAGTACGTGATCCACCGCATGTGCATGCTGCCCGGCGCCTACAACTCGACCGCGCCGGCCAACAACTGCACGCTGGCGGCGGCCAAGCAGAAGGTGGCCAGCCAGACCGGGCTCGGGCTCAGCCTGTCGAGCGACCGCTCCGAGTACGCCACCATGCCCGAACTGCACTATGTGATCACAGCGCGCATTTATGGCCCGCGCGGCGGCAACGTCGTGACGCAGTCCGTGGTGATGATGGGTCCCTGAGGCCCTTTAAGACAGGAAACAATATGAACAAGCTCACCTACCAGCCCGGGCTGGCCGCCCTGGCCGCTTTGGCTACGTTGTCGGCGTCCCTGCTGGCGCCGGCCGCCTGGGCCGGCACCACGCAGATTGCGCAAGTGCCGCTGCTGAACATCGCCGGCACCGGCACCGTCAAGCCCAATCTGATGCTGTTGTTCGACAACTCCGGTTCCATGGAGCAGCACTACACGCCCGACTATGTGAACGACAATCTGTGCCGCTCCAGCGCCAAGCTGTCGAACGGCATCATGGCCTGCAACGTCGGCCACCCGCCTTTCATGGCGTCCGACTTCAACCGTCAGTACTACAACCCGAAAATCCGCTACCAGCCCGCGATCAAGGCCGATGGCAGCTATTACAAGGAACAGACCTCGGCCAACACCACCGGCTGGACCAAGGTGGCCAGCGACGCTTTCGGCGTCTACAACAAGGACCTGTACGCCGCCAACGACACCGAGATCAACCTGCTGACCGAGTTCCCCGATCTCAAGTGGTGCGACCCGAACAACACCAGCGACTGCCGCGTCAACAGCGCCACCTACAGCTATCCGGACAACACCTACCGCAGCGCGGTGGCGATTAACACCAGTCCCTACTATTACAACATCGCGGTGGCGGAATTTTGCACCGACGAGAGCATGACCACCTGCAAGTCCACGGCGGCCGGCGGCACGGCGCCGTCCGGCTATCCGGTGCCGGTGAAGGTGCGCTGGTGCAAGGAGACCACGCTGATCAACTGCCAGGCCAAGCGCGTGGGCAGCTATACCTATCCGCGCTATTCCACCGCCAGCGGCGGCATGGCCGCCTTCGGCACCATCGCCATCGGCGCCACCGCCAGCAGCGCCTCGATGACCATCACCAGCGTGACGATACCGGACCCGAGCACGGCGCGCACCATCACCAACGGCACCGTCACCGCGCCCAGCGGCACCAACACCGCGCTCAAGCAGCAAACCATGGCCAGCGCGCTGGCGGCCAGCATCATCGCCAGGACCGGGCTGACCAACCAGTACTACGCCTGCGTGAAAACGCCGATCGGCCAGACCACCGTGCCGCCGTGCTCCAGCTACGGCATTACGCTGACGGCGGAAAACGTGGTGGCGGTGGTGGCCGTGGTATGCAGCGGCACCAAGTCGGCCACGACCTGCTTGCCGGTCAGCGACAACAGCCGCGCCGGCTGGGGCATCACCGTCAACGCGCCCAGCGTGACGGTCACGCCGGCCGTGACGCGCGTGTCGCCCACCGCCATTGTCACCATCTCCGGCACCACCGCCAATACCAACAATCCTACGCCTTCGTTGTCGGACCTGAGCTGGGCCGGCACCCAGCTGATCAATAACTTTTCGCTGGGCCGCAACGTCAGCGCCGCCACGGTGACCACCTCCATCATCAACAAGATCGGCAACGGCGGCACCATCCAGGCCTACGCGGCCGGCAACAGCGTCACGCCCACCTGCGCGGCGCAGAGCGGCAACAACAAGATCTGCCTGGTGCACACCACTCTCAACAACAACGGCAACACGCCCAGCGGCGGCACCGTGAGCGGCCTGACCTTCAGCTATACCGCCGGCGCCGGCTATGTGGCGGCCTCCAGCGCCGTGAACGAGGCCATTCCCACCACCACCGCCGCCATTTCGTCCGGCAGCGAACCCCCCAGCACTTTTGTGCGCGTCAACCTGACCTCGGGCCAGACCTACCCGAAAGGCCCGGACCGCATCGACTGCCTGGGCGCCTCCAGCTGCACCTACGCGGAGGAGATGACCAATTTCGCCAACTGGTACACCTACTACAAGAGCCGGCTGCAAATGATGAAGACCTCGGTCGGCATCGCCTTCGCCGCGCTCAACAGCAACTACCGGGCCGGCTTCGTGCGCCTGTCGCAGGCCGCCGCCGGCGGCGCCATCGACATGAAGCCGACCGATTTCGTCGGCACCGCGCGCACCACCTGGTACAGCACGCTGTACAACACCACCACCAGCGGCTCGACCCCGATCCGCGCGGCGATGGACAATGTGGGCCGCATGTACGCCAACCTCAGCCCTTACGAGTACAGCGCCGGCAACGAGGTGGTGCAGTTCCCCTGCCAGCCCAATTTCCTGATACTGACCACGGACGGCTACTGGAACGGCAGCTCCACCGCCAACGTGGTCAACAACGACAACGTGGAGAACCCGTCGCGCTTCTGCACCCAGGCGCGCGGCTGCGTCGATACGCGCTCCCAGTCCCAGCCCTCGATCTCGGACGTGGCGCTGCACTGGTACAACGGCGGCTCCAGCGACGGCACCGTGTCGCTGCGGCCCTCGCTGGAGCCGGACATGACCAAGCCCGGCCAGGTGCCCGCCGCCGGCGGCGAGAACACCCACTTGCACATGAACACCTACACGCTGGGCCTGGGCATGGACGGGGTGATGACCTATGAACCCAATTACGACACCGCGCCCAAGCCGGGCGGCGACTTCTACAACCTGATCACCGGCGCCGCCTCGGGCTGCCCGTGGAACGCCAACGGCGCCTATGTGTGGCCGGACCCGCAGACCTCCAGCACGGCCAGCACCGTGCAGGAGCGCGTGGACGACCTGTGGCACGCCGCCATTGCCGGCCATGGCAAATACTTCAGCGCCAACGAGCCCAAGGAAGTGGTGGAGGGCCTGGCCTCGGCACTGGCCAATATGCAGGTGACGGTGGGCGCGGCGGCCGCCGCGGCGACCTCGACGCCGAATATTTCGCTGCAGGACAACGACATCTTCTCGGACACCTTCACCACCGTGAAATGGTATGGCGAGCTGTCGGACAAGAAGATCGATCCGGCCACCGGCATCGTCGGCACCACGCCGGTCTGGACCACCTCGGACACGGTCGGCCCGCAGGCCGTGGCAGGGACCGGCGGCACGCCGGCCACCAGCGGCGGCCGCACCATCTACATGCTGGACCCGGGCGGCGCCACCTCGCTGACCGAATTCCGCTACGCCAATATGGGCGGCTCGGCGCTGATGCAGGGCTGGTTCAGCAACAAGTGCACGGCGCTGTCGCAATGCACCTTGCTGTCGACCACGGACCGCGCCATCGTCAACAGCGGCGCCAATATGGTGAACTGGCTGCGCGGCGAGCAGACCTATGCCAACGATGAGATCTTCCGCGCCTACAGCCTGACGGCCACCACGCCGGCCGGCCAGTCCGGCCCGGTCCCCATCGTGCTGGGCGACATCGCCTCGTCCAAGCCGGCCTATCTGCGCGAGCCGCGCAAGGGTTATCCATCGGCCACCTACCAGGCCTACCGCACCAAGTGGACCGCCGACCGCGTGCCGACCGTGTTCACCGCCGCCAACGACGGCATGCTGCATGCCTTCCGCGCCTCGGACGGCCATGAGCTGTGGGCCTATGTGCCGCGCATCACCATGAAGAAGCTCTACGCGCTGGCCAGCACCACCTACGGCACCAACCACCAGTTCAGCACCGACGGTTCGCCGGAAGTGGCGGACGTGGAAGTGGGCGGCACCTGGAAAACCGTGCTGGTGGCCGGCCTGAACGGCGGTGGACGCGGCTACTACGCGCTCGACGTGACCGACCCCACCGCGCCCAAGGCGCTGTGGGAAACCTGCGCCGACGCCGCCGTCTGCGCCCACGCCGACGCCGACCTGGGCCTGACCTTCGGCAATCCGCAGTTCGGCACCTGGCGCGGCCAGTGGGTGGTGTTCGTCACCTCCGGCTACAACAACGTGCCCGGCACCGACGGCGTGGCGGGCGGCACCGGCCGGGGCTTCCTGTTCATTATCGACGTGGCCACCGGCGCCATCCTGCAGAAGATCGACACCGGCTCGGGCAGCACCACCACGCCGTCCGGCCTGGCGAAGATCACCGCCATCACCAACAACCCGGCCACCGATCCGGCCGTGACCTATGTGTACGGCGGCGACAACGACGGCAATTTGTGGCGCTTCGACGCGGCCGCCGCGACGGTGCGCCAGATGGCGACCACCGGCGCGCTGCAGCCCATCACCACGCGCCCCGACATCACCCTGTGCGCGGCCCAGCAGACCAACGCCACCACCGGCGAAATCACCAATATCGCCCAGCGCGTGGTGCTGTTCGGCACCGGCCGCCTGCTGGACGTGCCGGACACCGTGAACGTCGACCTGCAAAGCCTGTACGTGGTGAAGGACGCCGACACCTGCAGCACCACGCCCTGCATCGCGGCGCGCGGCACCGGCATGGTCAAGCAGACGCTGGCGCTGCAAGGCTCGAGCAGCAACACCAATACCTACACGATCACCAGCAATCCGGTGAATCTGGTGACGCAGGACGGCTGGTACTTCGACTGGTCGCTGAACAAGGGCGAGCGCATGAACCTGGATCCGAAAGTGGTCAGCGGCGTGGCCAATGTGGTGACCAATCTGCCGACGTCGTCCTCGTCGTGCTCGGTGGGCGGCACCAGCAACGCCTACGCGCTGAACGTGTGCAACGGCAACGCGGCCATCGGCAATATCGCCGGCAGCACGCTGTCGAACACCTCGGCGGCGGTGGGCTTCATCATCGTGCGCCTGCCCAAGGGCGAGCTGAAGATGATCACCACCACCGCCAAGGGCGAAACGCTGACCCGTCCGCTGATCGAGCTGGAATCGACCGCCGCCCACCGGGCCGGCTGGCGCAGGATCAAGATCGATTGACGAGTGAGATTGAGACTAATGCTGGCCCCGTGTAAAATAGCAGGTTTTACGCGGGGCCATTGTTATGGTCGCGAACATGGCCAACGACATCGACAACAGCATTCCTGACACCCCGGACGACGCGCCGGCAGCCTCCAGCGGCAAGACGCCCGCGCTGATCGCGCGCGAAACCCAGCGCCGCCGCACCTTCGGCATTATTTCCCACCCGGATGCGGGTAAAACCACGCTGACCGAAAAGCTGCTGCTGTTCTCGGGCGCGATCCAGATGGCCGGCACGGTCAAGGCGCGCAAATCGGGCCGCCACGCCACGTCGGACTGGATGGAAATCGAGAAGCAGCGCGGCATTTCCGTGGCTTCCTCGGTGATGCAGTTCGACTTCCGCGACCACATCATCAACCTGCTCGACACCCCCGGCCACCAGGACTTCTCGGAAGACACTTACCGCGTGCTGACGGCGGTGGACTCGGCGCTGATGGTGATCGACGCGGCCAAGGGCGTGGAGGCGCAGACCATCAAGCTGCTGGACGTGTGCCGCATGCGGAATACGCCCATCGTCACCTTCATGAACAAGCTGGACCGCGAATGCCGCGACCCGCTGGAGCTGCTCGACGAGCTGGAATCGGTGCTGAAGATCCAGTGCGCGCCGGTGACCTGGCCTATCGGCATGGGCAAGAACTTCCGCGGCGTGTACCACCTGCTGAACGACGAGATCCTGCTGTTCCGCGCCGGTTCGGAAAGCGCGGACCAGGCGGTGGAAATCATCAAGGGCATCGATAATCCTCGCCTGCAAGAAATGTTCCCGCTGGAAATGGATCAGCTGCGCATGGAAGTGGAACTGGTCAAGGGCGCGTCGCATCCTTTCGACCTGGAAGAGTTCCTGGCCGGCGTGCAGACGCCGGTGTTCTTTGGCTCGGCCATCAACAACTTCGGCGTGCGCGAGATCCTGTCGGCGCTGGTGGACTGGGCGCCGGCGCCGCGCGGCCGCGACGCCACCGTGCGCGTGGTCGAGCCCACCGAGCAGCCGTTCACCGGCTTCGTGTTCAAGATCCAGGCCAATATGGACCCGGCGCACCGCGACCGCATCGCCTTCCTGCGCGTGTGCTCGGGCCGCTTCGAGCGCGGCATGAAGGTCAAGCACCTGCGCCTGGGGCGCGAGGTGAAAGTGTCGTCCGTGGTGACGTTTATGGCGTCCTCGCGCGAGCAGGTGGAAGAGGCGTACGCCGGCGACATCATCGGCTTGCCCAACCACGGCAATATGCAGATCGGCGACTCCTTCTCGGAAGGCGAACTGCTGACTTTCACCGGCATTCCGTATTTCGCGCCGGACTTCTTCCGCCAGGTGCGCATCCGCAACCCGCTGAAAATCAAGCAGCTGCACAAGGGCTTGCAGCAGCTGGGCGAGGAGGGCGCGGTGCAGGTCTTCAAGCCGGTGCAGGGCGGCGAGCTGGTGCTGGGCGCGGTCGGTGTGCTGCAGTTCGAGGTGGTGGCCAGCCGCTTGATGAATGAATACGGCGTGGACGCCGTGTTTGAAGGCACCAGCATCAGCAGCGCGCGCTGGGTGTCGTCGGACGACAAGAAGGCCCTGGTGGACTTCGAGGCGGCGCTGGGCCACAACGTGGCCTACGACGCGGCCGGCAATATGGCCTACCTGGCAACGTCCAGCGTCAACCTGCGCCTGACGCAGGAACGCTGGCCCAAGCTGCAGTTCCACGCCACGCGCGAGCACGCGGCCAAGCTGACCTAAGCTGGGCTTTATTTGGCAGGGGTGGCCAGCGGCTTGCCCTTGTCCACCACGTACACGCCCGTCAGCTTCATGGTTCCGCCGCCGGTGTTGCGGGCGTCGTGCACCACGCCGGCCTTGATCACGAAGGCCTCGCCCGCTTTGACGCGGCGCGGGTCTTCGCCTTCGATCAGCAATTCTCCCTCGCCTTCCTGTATATAGCTGATCTCGTCGCCGGGGTGGCTGTGGCGTCCCGCCACCGCGCCGGGCGCCAGCTCCACATTGGCCACCACCGCTTCCCGCCCCGGTACGGACACGTCCGCCTTGAGCACCACCGTGCGCTTGATGCCGGTGTTTTGCGCATGCGCCGGAGCGGCCAGCGCCACGGCGGCGGCAAGGGCGCAGGCGGCCCGGGTCAGATTGGCTGTCATTGCTGTCCTTGCTGGGGGTGGGGATGCTGGGGATGGTGGTAATGCTGGTCGTTGCCGAACAGAATCGCGTCGAGTATGCTGGCCGACCAGCACAGCACGCAGGCCAGCGTGGCCGCCGTCATGGCCGGGCCGTTGGTGCGCGACGCGGCGATCTGCTGGGCGATCATGGTGATGTCGAAAGGCAAGGTGCCGTTGGCCAGCTGGCCGGCCAGCGCATTCACCTGCACCGCCACCACCCGCAATATGGTCACCGCGCCCGCCAGCGTGGGCAGCAAAAAGATGCAGCCCCGCGCGAAGCGCTTGAGCACCAGTATCTGGCCCAGGCCCGGAAATAGCAGCGCCGAAATCAGAGCCGCCTTGATCGATTGCTTCATGGCCGTCCTCCTGAACAATGAAGCCCTATCTTACTCTTTTTACAAAACAAGGGAAACTGCGCGGCTTTCCTGTTCCAGCCGGCCGTTCCTGACCACCAGCACGCGTTCGGCCATGGCGATGGTTTCCGGCCGGTGCGCCACGATGATGCGGGTCAGCCCCAGGGCCTCGATGGTGGCGTTGACGCTTTTCTCGTTGGCAATATCGAGTTCGCTGGTGGCCTCGTCCAGCACCAGGATTTTTGGCCGGCGGTACAGCGCGCGCGCCAGCAGGATGCGCTGGCGCTGGCCGCCGCTGATGCCCATGCCGTTGTCGCCGGTGATGGTGTTGTAGGCCATGGGCATGGCTTCGATTTCCTGGTGCACCGCCGCCTGCTGGGCGCAGGCGCGGATGCGCTGCCAGTCCGGTTCGGGATCGAAGAAGCTGATGTTCTCGGCCACCGAGCCGGAGAACATGCGGTCCTCCTGCATCACCGTGCCTATCATCTGCCGGTAATTGCTCACGCCCAGCCGCGCCACCGGCACGCCGCCCACCAGCACTTCGCCATGCTCGGGCGTGAGCAGGCCGAGCAATATCTTGACCAGCGTGGTCTTGCCGCAGCCGGAGGCGCCGGTGATGGCGACGCAGGAGCCGGCCGCGATCTTCAGGTCCAGCTGCTCGAAGATCAGCGGCTCGGTGGGCGAATAGCGGAAGGCCACGCCGCGCAGCTCCAGGCTGGGCGCGGCGGGCGGCAGGTCGGGCTCGTCGGCGTCGTGCGGGCCTTCGGGTTCGGTGCCGGTCAGCACAATGTCGGCCACGCGTTCGCCGTGCAGGCGCAGCATGCGGAACTCCACCAGCTTGTCGATCAGCGCGCCCAGGCGCTGGGAAAACTGGTCCTGGTAGGCGATGAAGGCGAACAGCATGCCCACCGTAAAGTGGCCGTCCAGCACGGCGCGCGCGGCCAGCCAGACCACCAGCACGCGCTCGGCGCCGAACAGCAGCGTGCGCGCGGTGTCGTGGCTGATGTTCAAGCGCTGCACGCGCAGCTCGGCGTTGAACTGTTCCGCCAGGATGTTGAGCCAGCCGGCGCGGCGCTGCTCGCCCTTGCCGAACAGGCGCACGCTCTGGATGCCGTTCACCGTTTCAAAGAAATGCGTGGTCTGGCGCGCCGCATGGATGATCTGCTCGGCGGAGGCGTCGCGCAGCGCGTGCAGCAGGCTCCAGCGCAGCACGCCGTACAGCGCGACGGCGCCCACGGCCACGGCCGCCAGCGCGCCGCTGTACAGCACCATCATGGCCAGCGTGCCGGCCACCATCACGCCGTCCACCAGGGCTTGCACGAAACCGGTGGTCAGGGTTTTCTGGATGGCGGCGATGGAGCCGAAGCTGGAGATGATGCGGCCCACGTGGCGCTTTTCGTAGTAGTCCAGCGGCAGGCGCATCATGTGCGAGAACACATTGCCGAACCACTGGAAATTCATGCTGGTGCTGAGCGCCACCACGAACCAGCCGCGCACCGCCGTCATGGCGGCCTGGATCAGCACCAGCAGGGCGAAGCCGAGCGCCAGCGTGGCCAGCAGGTCGCGGTCGGCCGACGGCAGGGCCTGGTCGACCACCCATTGCAGGAAGAAGGGCAGGCCGATGGCGATGGTTTCCAGCCCCAGGCTCAGCAGCAGGATCTGGCCCAGGCCGCGCCGCAGGCCGGTGATATGGCCCATCAGGCCGCGCAGCGTGAACTGCAGCTCCTGGCGCGCCGGGCGGAAGTCGCTGGCCGGGCGCAGTTCCAGCGCCACGCCGGAGAAGTGTTTGCCGAACTCGGCCAGCGTGAGGCGGCGGCGGCCCACGGCGGGGTCGTGGATGACCACGTGGCGCGCCGACACCGCCACCAGCACCACGAAATGGTCCAGGTCCCAGTGCAGGATGCAGGGCAGGGCCAGTTCCGGCAGGTTGGCCGGCTCCAGCCGCAGCGGCCGGCTTTCCAGCCTGAGCGCGCGCGCAATGCGCATCAGGCTCTCCAGCGTGGCGCCCTTGCGCGAGATGGGGAAGCGCAGGCGCAGCGCGGCCAGGCCGGTGCGGTAGCCGTGGTAGTCGGCCACCATGGCCAGGCTGGCCAGGCCGCATTCCGTCGCTTCCGTTTGCAGTAAGACCGGCGCCTGGCGGCGCCATCCCAGATTGATCATTCAGCTAGCTTTCTTTATAAGCGTCCGCGCATGCCCAGCAGCGGTTCCAGCGCCCACTCGGCCAGCGTGCGGTGTTCCAGCACCAGCGTGGCGCCCAGCTGCATGCCGGGCATCAGCGGGCGCCGCTGGCCGGCGGCGGTGATCTGTTGCGCGTCGAGCCGGACGCGGATGCGGTAGACGGGCTCGGCGGCGCCCAGCGCGGCGGCCCCGGCTGCGCCCGCGCCCGTGGCGGCGTAGCCGGCGGCGCGCTGCAGTTCGCCGAACGGCGCGGTGGCCTGCGAGATCTGGCGCACGCGGCCCGTGTATTGGCCGAACTTCTGGTAGGGGAAGGCGTCGTAGCGCAGCAGCACTTCGGTGCCGGGACGGATAAAGCCGGCCGCGCGCGTGGGCACGTAGAGTTCGGCTTCCAGCACGCTGTCCTGCGGCAGCAGGCTGGCCACGCGCTGGTCGGCCGCCACGGCCTGGCCCTGGTCGAGCACGATGGCCGCCACCCGGCCGGGCTGGCCGGCGCGCACCAGCAGCTCGCGCTGGGCCTCGCTTTCGCTGGCAGCCTGCTTCAGCGCTTCTATGTCGCGCTGCAATTGCGACGCTTCGCGCCCGCTTTGCAGCGGCAGGTCGGCGCGGCTGGCGGCCAGCGCCACCAGTTCGCGCTGGGTGGCCAAACGGCTGCCTTCCAGCGCCGCAATGCGCGCTTGCTGCTCCATCAATTCGGCCGCCTTGTCGCTGGCGGCGTTGCGCGAGACGGCGCCGTCGCGCGCGAGATCGGCGACGTTGCTGCTCACTTCACGCATGATCTGTACTTTTTGGCGGCGCAAAGCCAGTTCGCCGTCGATCTGGCGCAAGCTCGCGTCCAGGCTGGCCAGGCGCTGCGCCAGTTCCTCGCCCTTGTTGCCGCGCTGGCGGCCCTGCTGCTCCAGTTCCTGCCGCAAATGGGCGATGCGCGCCTGCAGCGACTGGTTGATGGCGGCCTGGGTGGCGCCGCTGGCGCTGGTGCGCTCGCTCGACAGCAGGTAGAGCGGATCGCCGACGCGCACCGCCTGGCCTTCGCCGACGTAGAGGCGGCTGATCACACCTGCCTGCGGCGTGGCCAGGCGCACGCTGCCGCGCTCGGGCACCAGCATGCCGCTCACCGTTTCTTTGCGGGAAAAGCCGAAATACAGCGCGAAGATAACAATGGCGGCAATCAGGCAACAGAAGAACAGGGTCAGCGCGGGGTAGCTCCAGGTGCGTGCCAGGATGACGGCGCCGTGCAGGCGGTGCGATTTGTGGTGGATGGCCTGATCGCGGAACAGGCTGTTCATGCTGGGCTAGTCATAGGGGTATTAAGCTGGGGGAAGGCCGGGCCGGCCCGAAGGCGGCCCGGTTGCGCAAGCTGGCATCCGGCGGGGGCCGGGCGTTGCCTTATCCGATCACGGGCAGTTGCACGACCACCTTGGCGAGCAGCGTGGTGTCGACTGCCAGCGGGAAGCCGTCATGGCCGATTTCCGGTGCGCCGGCCACCGATGCCACTTCGGCGGCGGACAGGCTGCGCATTGGGGTTGCAGCAGCAGGGGCGGTGGTGTTGCTGAAAGCGTTGCTCAGTGCGGAGAAGATCGATTTCATGGTAAGGCTCCTAAATTAACGGCGGTGGGAACTACTCAGGGAACGGACGTATGCATCCGGGGAACTGCAACTGCAAAAAATGTTCATGGCGCGCCTTTGCCGGAAGCGGCGGCGGACAAGGCCCGCATGTAATGGACCTCCTGGTAGGCCATGCGCTGCAGGCGTTCCTGCTGCGCGGCCGCTTCCGCAAAGGTGCCGGTGCACATGTGGGCGCGCACGTGCGGCGCCAGCAGCGCGTAGTCGGTGCTGCGTTCGGCCAGGCCGGCCAGCACCTGCTGCGCCTTGACGCAGGCACTGCGCGCGGCCGCGCCGTTGCCTGCCGCCCGGTCGAGGTCCGCCTGCATCAGCAGGGCGTTGGCGAGCGGCGGACTGGGCTGGGTCGCGTTCTTGCGGGTCTGGTACAGCTGTTCCAGGATGGCCGTGCTTTCGGCCAACTGGCGGCGGGCGTCGGCCAGCATGTCCAGCTTGAGCTGGGTGGCCGCCAGCGACTGCTGGGCCACTGCGGTCAGCTGCAGGATGCGGTCGTTTTGCGCCTTGCCGTCCGGCCCGCGCAGCGTGGCCAGGTTCTGCTGCAAGGCCAGCTGCTTGGGCAGCGCTTCGGCGGCCTTGCCCAGGTCGCTGTCCAGGTCGTACAGTTTCAGCTGAGCCCAGTACAGATTGGTCAGCCAGTGGCGGTTGCTGGGATCCTGCTTCACCACGTCGCGCAGCAGGCTTTCGGCGTCGTGCAGGTTGGCGCGCGCCTCACCGCGCTGCCCCAGCGCCAGGCGCAATTCGCCCTGGTAGGTCAGCGCGTTGGCCAGGCGGTAAGTCCACAGCGCGTCGCTGGGCGCCGAGTTGTGCAGCGGGCGCACCAGTTCCTCTTCGCGCTGGTACAGCGCCATGGCTTCATTCAGCAAACCTTGCTTGGCCTTGGCTTCGGCCAGCCAGGAAATCGTGTTGGCCAGGTCGGCCGGCAGTTTCGGGGTGCCGGTGCCGCTGGCCAGCACGCGCTGCTTCAATTCCACCGACTTGGCGAAGGCGTCGGCGGCCGCTTCGTATTGGCTGCGGCGCATCGCCACCGCGCCCAGGTTGCTGTGCGCGTAGGACTGCTCCATCCAGCCGTCCGCATCATCGGGATCGCTCGCGGCCAGGCTGTTGCTGTGCTCGCGATACTCCTTGAAGAACTTTTCAGCCGGGTCCAGTTCCGCGCGCGACAGGTGGATCTGTCCCTGGTAGAAGGCGTTTGCGCCCAGCGCCTTGTACAGCGCTTTGCGGTCGCTGCCGGTGCGCTCAAGCTTGAGCAGGATAGCGTGCGCAGCCTGCAGGGCTTCGGTGGCCTTGGCGGGGTTGGAGCGCGCGATATTCACCTCCGCAATGACGTGCAGCGCTTTCACGCGCTGTTCCAGCGTGGTGGGGCTGGCGTCCGTGCTTTGCGCGGCGGAGAGGTAGGCCAGGGCCTTGCCGCTGATGCCGTCGAGCAGGTCGAGGCGGCCCAGGGGGCGCAGTTTTTCCACGAATTCGCCCAGCATATAGCTCATCAGGCCCTCGGCCTCGGTGCGCTGCTGCTCGGCGTCGCGCTCGGCGTTGCGGGCGGCGATGCCGAGGATAACGGCCAGCACCGCCAGCAGGGTCACGCCCGCCATCATGGCCAGCTTCAGGCGTTCGGCCAGCTTCACTTTCTGCATGGACACGCGCACGTATTCCTGCTCCTGCGGCGCCAGCGTAAAGCCGTCCATGTCCAGCAGCGCGCGGGCCTGGTTGACCTGGCTGCCGCGCGGCAGCAGCAGGTCGCGCGGGCGGCCGGCGGCGGCCCAGCGTTCCGCGTCGTGGCCGATGCGGGTGCGCACCTGCAGCGCGTGGCGGTGCTGTTCTATCCAGTCAGCCACGCGCGGCCAGCGCCGCAGCAGCGCCTCGTGGGTGACGCCGAAACTGGCCACGTCGCTGGCCAGCTCGCTCACGAACAGGCGTGCTTCGACCAGTGCGCGCACCAGCGCCTGCGCCTCGGCGCCGTCCAGCGAGGACCAGGCGGCGCGGCGCGCCGTGACCGGGCCTTGTTCTTCCGACAGGTCCACCAGCAGCGACAGCACATGGGGCAGGGCGGCGCGCTGCGACGGTTCCAGCGCTTCCACCACCTGCTCGGCGCGGGCGGCAATGGCGCCGTCGATGCCGCCCAGCTCCGCAAAGACCGAGAAGCGCAGCGTGCCGTCCTCGCCGCGCTGGCGGTACAGTTCATTGAGGCAGTATTGTAATAGCGGCAAGGTATCCGGGCTGCCGCGGGCGGCGTCGCACAGCACGTCGTCCAGGCTGGCGCCGCTGACCGGGTCCTGCTCGAAGCGCAGCTGCGCCGCGCGCGCGGGCTGGCGCACGATCTGGGCGATGTCCGCGCCTTCGGGCGGACTCAGGTCGAAGTGGCCGCCGCGCGCCTTGAGCGCCATCAGCGCGGGCAGGGCGATCACGTCCGGGTAGAAATCGTTGCGGCAGGCCAGCATCACCAGCACGGCGCCGGAGCGCGCCATCTGTTCCAGCAGGGCAATAAAACGGGCGCGCGTGTCGTCGTTCATGCCGGGCGCGCGGAAGATGGCTTCCAGGCGGTCGACAAACAGGCCGACGCGGGGCCGGCGGCCGGCGTGGCGCAGCCGTTCTATCACCGCGTCGCTGTGCGCGCTTTCGAGGCGCTTGGCCAGCGCTTCGGCATTGTCGCCGCTGAACAGCAGCTTGCCGTCCAGTTCGGTATCCAGCAGCACGGCGGCCAGCGCCTGGAACAGGCCGCCTTCGGCCAGGTCCGCGCAGTCCATATACAGCGTGCATTCGAGCGCCACCGGCTCGGCCACGCTGTTCAGGCTTTTCATCAATTGGGGCAGCAGGCCGGCGCGCACCAGCGAGGTTTTGCCGGAACCGGACGGCCCCAGCACCAGTCCCATGGCGCAGCCGCCGGTGGTTTGCTTGCGCACCAGGTCGCGCAACTGGGCGACTGCCTGCATGCGGCCGAAGAACACGGCGGCGTGATTTTCCTGAAAAGCTTCCAGTCCGCGGAAGGGGGAACCCTGCAGCCAGCCGCCCTCGTCGGCGGCCACGTTGGCGGTGACGGGCGCGATGGCGCGGTAGCCGCGCTTGCGGATGGTCTCGATAAAACGCGGTTCCGTGCTCGAATCGCCAAGCGCGCGGCGCAGTTGCGTGATGGCTTTGTGCACCGGATTGTCGCCCAGTTCGGCATTGCCCCAGCAGCTTTGCAGCAGCTCCTCGGCAGGTATCACGGCACCGGCGTGGCGGCACAAATAGCGCAAAACGTCCATTGCTCGCGGTTCCAACTGACTACTTTCATTTCCATTATGCAACGTATTGCTGTCTGGATTGATTTGCCATTCGCCGAAACGAAAGCCCCTATCGCTCATTGTGCTGCCTATGATCAAATTATTTCTTGATAAAAATCAATGCCTTGCATCGCCGGAAGATTTCAGGAAGGCGCCGGAAGGTAATCAACATTACAGTACATCCATGCAATCAGGCTAGATATTAGCAGTTCCTCAAGAAAGAATATAAGATGTCAAACGTTTCCATGTTTACCCGTAGCAACGCAGTCGAAGCGGGCGGCATGCGCACCATGAGCCTGCCTCCCCAGGGTTCGGCCTTGCACTCGCCCGCCGCTTTGGGCGGCTACGATCTGGTCTGGGCGCTCGCTCCCGAGACCCTGCGCGGGCAGTTGGCCGGGCTGCAAAAATCGGGCAAGCTGCCGTCCGAAGTGCTCGTGGGCAACCTGGAGGAATCGGGGCTGGTGATAGGCGGAGCGGATGCGGATCGTGTGCGTGTTGCTGTACCACAACTGACCCTGGACGCCGCCACCCCGCGCAGCGCCAGCCTGGAGTTGCTATTTACCAGTGGCAACATGACTGTCTACAATGCGTTCGGCAACCGCAGCAGCGTGCTCAAGCAGTCTGTTGCCGGATGGAAATTAACCTTCAATGTCAAACTGCAACTGGCGCCGGTGACGCTGGACGACGCGCTGCGCGGCGCCAGCCCCGATTGCGCGCGCGCCCTGATGCGTTTCGACGAAACCCGCTACCGCCTGCACGCGCTGACCCTGGACTTCGACCATAGCGACCTGATGCACGCCGACGAGTCGCGCAGCAAGCTCGGCACGGACAACCCGGTGCTGGCCGGCAATTTTGTCAACTTCATCGGCGCCTGGCTGAAAGGCCTGGCCGAAACCGGCGCCGCCTTCGTGCTGGGCTACGCCGCCGTGCGCGCCACGCCGGGCGAGGACACGCTGAGCCGTTTGCAGGCCGGCAGCGTCAGCGTGGCGGCGGCCGGCACCTTGAACCTGCTGCACATGCTGGGCCGCAAAGCCAGTTCGGACGGACGCGGCGTGGCGGGCGGCCCCGGCCTGGCGGCGGTGCGCCCCGGCTACGCGCCAGGCTGCGCGGCGCGCGCGGTGCTGTCGCGCGAGGTGTTTTTCAAGCGTTTCCTGAAACCGCTGCTGATCGACCCCATCCAGGAGCGCCTGAACCAGCTGCCGGACTACCGCAACCTGCGCGTGGCGCTGGATGGCGGGCTGAACCGGGAAGAGTCGTTCAACGAGAAATCCGGCGTCTCGGCAACCATGGACAACGGCGTGCGCGCCCAGTTCGTGGCCAATTCGGGCGGTTGGGGTTACCGCGACCACGTGCTGCTGCACTGGCGCGAAGGCAACCGCCTGTCCCATGTGCGGGAATCGGAGCAGGACCTGCAGTTCAGCGTGACCGTGTCCAGCCAGCCCGACGGCATGGGCGTGCCGCGCCTGACGGTCGACTTGTACAGCTCGCTGATGCGCTATGAATGGGACCGGGCCAGCCAGAAGATGGCGCTGTTCAACCGCAAGGTCAACCTCGGCAAAGGCTGGGCGCGCAGCACCATGCACTGGGCCATGCGCCTGCAGTTCCTGGCCGACGACCTGGGCGCGATCCGCGTGGCGGTCACGCCCAAGCGTTCGCCGGCGGCGACGGACTCCGGCGTGGTGGGCATGTATATGGTGTCGGACGCGCTGGGGCATTTGCTCAATATGAACAAGCTGAGCAATGAGTGGGAAGGCAACCCGGCCAGCTTGGGCGCGGTGCAGCAGGAGGTGGTGGCCGGTTTCAGCATCGCGGCCACCGAGCTGTTCAACCAGATGGCCGGGCAGCTGGTGCTGCCGTCCGGCCCCCAGCCTGGATGCCGCCGCGTGCAGCTGAACGAGGACGGCAATATCGAGCTCGATCTGGGCTGGTGAGGTTGGCGGGTTACGCGCGGTGCGCTAACCCGCCCTACGATAAGTCCGGCAATGTAGGGCGGGTTAGCACGTAGTGCGTAACCCGCCATGCCTGCGCAGCAGATAAAAAAACGCCCGGTTCGTGAACCGGGCGTGTCCTTATTACTCGTAGTCGCTGATCGGTGCGCAGCCGCACATCAGGTTACGGTCGCCGTAGACGTTGTCGGCGCGGCCCACGGAAGGCCAGTACTTCTGCTTGCGCAGCGCCGGCACCGGGAAGGCAGCCACTTCGCGGCTGTACTTGCGGTCCCAGTTGTCCGAGGTCAGCACTTCAGCCGTGTGCGGCGCGAACTTCAGCGGGTTGTTCAGCTTGTCGAACTCGCCGCTTTCCACCTTGGCGATCTCGCCGCGGATCACGATCATCGCATCGATGAAGCGGTCCAGCTCGGCTTTCGCTTCCGATTCGGTCGGCTCGATCATCAGCGTGCCCGGCACCGGGAAGCTCATGGTCGGCGCGTGGAAGCCGAAGTCCATCAGGCGCTTGGCCACGTCTTCGTTGCTGATGCCGGTGGCATCGGTCAGCGGACGCAGGTCCAGGATGCACTCGTGCGCCACCAGGCCGTCGTGGCCCGAGTACAGCACCGGGTAGTGCGGCGCCAGGCGGCGCGCGATGTAGTTGGCGTTCAGGATGGCGGTTTCGGTCGCCGCGGTCAGGCCTTCGCCGCCCATCATGGCGATGTACATCCACGAGATTGGCAGGATCGAGGCGGAGCCGAACGGCGCTGCCGAGATCGAACCGATGCCGTCTTCGCTGCGCACATAGCCGTTCGAGCGCTGGTTGGGCAGGAACTTGGCCAGGTGGGCGCCAACGCCGATCGGGCCGACGCCTGGACCGCCGCCGCCGTGCGGGATGCAGAAGGTCTTGTGCAGGTTCAGGTGCGACACGTCGCCGCCGAACGCGCCCGGCGCGGCCACGCCGACCAGTGCATTCATATTGGCGCCGTCTATATATACCTGGCCGCCGTGCGAGTGGATGATGTCGCACAGTTCCTGGATGCCGTCTTCGAACACGCCGTGGGTCGAAGGGTAGGTGACCATGACGCAGGCCAGGTTCTTCGAGTGCAGCTCGGCCTTGGCTTTCAGGTCAGCCAGGTCCACGTTGCCGCGCTCGTCGCAGGCGGTGACCACCACCTGCATGCCGACCATATTGGCCGAAGCAGGGTTGGTGCCGTGCGCCGACGATGGGATCAGGCAGATGTTGCGGTGGCCTTCGCCGCGCGACTGGTGGTACTTCTGGATCACCAGCAGGCCTGCGTATTCGCCTTGCGAACCGGCGTTAGGCTGCAGCGACACGGCGGCGTAGCCGGTGACGGCGCACAGCATTTCTTCCAGCTGGGCGATCATTTCGCGGTAGCCCACGGTCTGCTCGTTCGGTGCGAACGGGTGGATGTTGGAGAACTCGGGCCAGGTGACCGGGATCATTTCGCTGGTGGCGTTCAGCTTCATGGTGCAGGAGCCGAGCGGGATCATGGTGCGGTCCAGTGCCAGATCCTTGTCCGCCAGGCTGCGCAGGTAGCGCAGCATTTCGGTTTCGGAGTGGTAGCGGTTGAACACAGGGTGCGTCAGGTAGGCCGAGCTGCGGGCCAGCGCGTCAGGGAAGCTGTTGTTCACGCCGGCTTCCACGGTGTCGAAGTCCGGAGCGGCAGGCGCGTTGGCGACGCCGGTGGCGAACACGGTCCACAGGGTGGCGATGTCTGCGCGGGTGATGGTCTCGTCCAGCGAGATGCCGACGTGGTTGGCGTCGATCTGGCGCAGGTTCACGCCGTTGGCCTGGGCGGCTGCGTGCAGCGCGGCGGCGTTGGCGGTCTTGACGGTCAGGGTGTCGAAGAAGCTGTCGTTGACGCTGTAGCCCAGGGTCTTCAGGTTGGCCGCCAGGATGCCGGTGTAGCGGTGAACGCGGTTGGCGATCTGCAGCAGGCCGGCAGGGCCGTGGTAGACGGCGTACATCGACGCGATTACCGCCAGCAGCACCTGCGCGGTGCAGATGTTGGAGGTGGCTTTTTCGCGGCGGATGTGCTGCTCGCGGGTCTGCAGGGCCAGGCGGTAAGCCTGGTTGCCTTGCTGGTCGATGGTGACGCCGACCAGGCGGCCCGGCATCGATCGCTTGAATTCGTCGCGGGTGGACAGATAGCCGGCGTGCGGGCCGCCGAAGCCCAGCGGTACGCCGAAGCGCTGCGAGTTGCCGACCACCACGTCCGCGCCCCATTCGCCCGGAGGCGTGAGCATGGTCAGGGCCAGCAGGTCGGCCGCGACCACCACCATGGCGCCGGCGGCTTTCACGGTTTCAACGGCGGCGCGGTAGTCGCGCACCACGCCGTTGACGCCTGGGTATTGCAGCAGCACGCCGAAAGCGTCCGTCACGCCGGCCAGTTCGGCCGGGTCGAAGGTCTTCACGGTGATGCCCAGCGGCAGGGCGCGGGTCTGCACCACTTCCAGGGTTTGCGGCAGCACGTCGGATGCGACGTAGAAAGTGTTCGATTTCGACTTGCCCACGCGCTGGATCAGCGTCATGGCTTCGGCGGCGGCCGTGCCTTCGTCCAGCATGGACGCGTTGGCGATGCCCATGCCGGTCAGGTCGGTGACCACTTGCTGGAAGTTCAGGATGGCTTCCAGGCGGCCTTGCGAAATTTCAGGCTGATATGGGGTGTAAGCGGTGTACCAGGCCGGGTTCTCGAAGATATTGCGCAGCACGACGCCGGGCGTGTGGGTGTTGTAGTAACCCTGGCCGATCAGCGATTTGAGCACCTTGTTCTGCGAGGCGATGCCTTTCAGCTTGGCCAGCGCGGTGGTTTCCGGCATCGGCTCAAAGAACTGGCCGAGCGGCAGGGCGCTCTTGTTGCGGATGGACGGCGGCACGATGGCGTCGATCAGCGCGGTGCGGGTGGCGTAGCCGAGCACGTCGAGCATTTGCTGCTGCTCGTTGGCGTCCGGGCCGATGTGGCGGGCGATGAAAGCGTCGCGCGCTTCGAGTTGGGTCAGGCTGGTACGGGTCATGATGGCGGAGGAGATGTGAAGAATTCGTAGGGCGGGTTAGGCCGGAGGCCGTAACCCGCCATGCATGGGCCGCTGGCGGCGCCGGCGGGTTACGCGCTGCGCGCTAACCCGCCCTACATACATAGGCTGATTAGCCTTCGGTGGTCTTGCCGTAGGCAGCGGCGTCGAGCAGGCCGTTGATGGCGGCTGCGTCGGCCGGCTTGATCTTGAACAGCCAGGCGGCGTAGGCGTCGGTGTTGATCGATTCAGGCGCGTCCACCACGGCGTCGTTCACTGCTACCACTTCGCCTGCGATCGGCGCGTAGATGTCGGAAGCGGCTTTCACCGATTCCACCACGGCTGCGTCGTCGCCGGCGCCGTAGGTGGTGCCGACTTTCGGCAGTTCGACAAACACGATATCGCCCAGTGCGTCCTGCGCGAACTCGGTGATGCCGACGGTCACGGTGCCGTCGGCTTCAGCGCGTACCCACTCGTGGGACTCGGTGTACTTCAGGTCTGCAGGAATATTGCTCATGTCTAGCTCCAGTTGGGTTGTGTTCTAAGAATTCGAGGGTCAGGCTACCAGGATTTTACCGTTGCGCACGAACGGCAACTTTACAACCGTGGCGGCCAGTTTCTTGTCGCGGATTTCCACGTGCACGGTGTCGCCCACGGCCACGCCGTTCGGCACGCGCGCCAGCGCAATGGCTTGCTGCATGGTCGGGCTGAAGGTGCCGCTGGTGATCTCGCCGGTCTGCTCGGAGCCCGCCACGATCACCTTCTGGTGCGCGCGCAGCACGCCGCCTTTTTCGCGCAGGATCAGGCCCACGAACTGGGCGTTCTGGCCCATGGCTTGCAGAGCGGCCTTGCCTACGAAGTCGCGCTCGGACACCAGGTCGATGGTCCATGCCAGGCCTGCGTCCAGCGGGTTCACGGTTTCGTCCATGTCCTGGCCGTACAGGTTCATGCCCGCTTCCAGGCGCAGCGTGTCGCGCGCGCCCAGGCCGGCAGGCTTCACGCTGGCCGCGTTCAGCGCGTTCCACAGCGCCTCGGCCTGTTCCGCCGCCACGCCGATTTCAAAACCGTCTTCGCCGGTGTAGCCGGTGCGGGCGATCATCGCCTCGCCGAAGATGGTGTTCGGCACGAAGGCCACGTTGAACGGCTTCATGTCGGCGGTGGCGTCCTGCGAACCGGCGATCACTTCCCATACTTTTGCGCGGGCGTTCGGGCCTTGCACGGCGATCAGGGCCATGGCGTTGGCGCCGTCCCTGCGCTGGGTGATGGTCACGCCCGAGCCGGTGGCTGTGTTCTGCGCCTGCATCCACGCCACGTCTTTCTCGGCGGTGCCGGCGTTGACCACCAGGCGGAACCAGCTCTCGTTGATGAAGTAGACGATCAGGTCGTCGATCACGAAGCCTTGCGGGTTCAGCATGCAGGAGTAGAGCGCCTTGCCGGAGACTTGCAGCTTGTCGACGTTGTTGGCCAGCAGGCCGCGCAGGAATGCGCGGGTGTTGTCGCCCTTGATATCGACCACGCACATGTGGGCTACGTCGAACATGCCGACGTCGGTGCGCACCGCGTGGTGTTCTTCGATTTGCGAACCGTAGTTAACTGGCATGTCCCAGCCGCCGAAATCGACCATGCGTGCATTGAGGGCGCGGTGTGCGGCATTGAGTGGGGTCGCTTTGAGCGTCATGGGGCGGTCCAATAGATATAGGAGTTAACAGAAGCAAAATGCACAGCACAATGCGACGAACCCCTCTGTCCTTGGTACCTGAGAGATAGCGGAATGGCATCCGCACGCCCCTTCGGTGGGCTGCTGGCGTGGTGCCGCAGCCGCTCTCCAGAGTTTGACCCAGCTGCGCGGTGCGCCGCTGGCCCTTGACCGGTCCTTTTGCCTGAGAGTTTTTGGGTAGTGCCCCTTCGGCGGCAACGCGAGTTTGCCCTCTCCCGATCAAGACTGAGGAATATATGCCAGAAGGGGCTTTATGTCAATCTTGCGGGGCCGGCGAGGGCGCCGGCTGAGGCGGTCCGACGGTGAGTATTTGTGACTTTTCCTCTCTGACAATCTGGTAATCTCACGGGCATTCTTATTCCGAAAGGGCGCCCATGCTTTGTCCGGTTGACGACGCACAATTAACGCTTGCCAGCTTTGGCGGCCACCGGATTCACCGCTGCCCGCAATGCCTGGGCGTGTCCTTGAGCGGTAGCTTGCTACCTGAATTGCGTGCACACGTGGCATTGCAACTGCACCAGCAGCGCGACTCCGCCGGCGTTCAGCCTTGCCCAGTGGACGGTCAGGCGATGAAGCCCATTGATTACCAAGGCGTTGCCATGTGCGCTTGCAGACAGTGCCTGGGTCTTTGGCTGGAGGCCGGTCAGTTTTCCCGCCTGCTGGAACTGGTCGAGCCGCCGAGGCAGGCGGACCTGTCGAATATAGGCCAGTGCGTGCCAGGCAGTTCTTCCTCCAGCAGCATTGATGGGCTTGGAGATATCTTGGAATTTGCTTCCGATGTTTTTGATGTTCTTGGAAATTTCACGGACTAAGTAATAAATTCTCTAAGCTGTACCTTGGCTTGCATTGAGTAGCGGTATTAGGCGGCAATCGGCCAGAATCACCTGGTCATCATGTTTGGAATTATTTTAGATTTTGGGAGCTTATGAATGCAACACATTTTTTTATCGCAAGTGTTAACGTGAGATATTGGCCGTCCATGAAATATCTAGCCATCATTGCTCTCGGTCTCGCCATTGCGTCTGCAGCGTTTGGGCAGGAGGGCTATTGGAAGGATGCGAAAGGGAATCCAGCTCCCGAAACAGAAGCTAGACGTTCGCTCAATGGACTTGGGGGCTCGTTGCTCGTTACGTCGGATGTAGATTGGCGCGAGAAATGGGACACGCCTTCTAATAGTGTCCCGCACTTTAACGAGGCAAAGACCGTCGCAAAAGGCAAGCAAGTGTTCGTTCTCACCTTTTTCGCGAACCCCAAGCTGACTGCTGATGGTCGAGCAAACCTGACCTGCGACCTCGACGTAATAAGGCCGGACGGAACGACTTCAATTCATCAAACTGACATCGTTTGCTTTCAGGGCATTCTCAAAGGAAGCCCCTACAACATGTATCTTTCGGCACCTGTTCTTGGTTTCACTGGAGAGGTTTCTGATCCTGCCGGTACGTGGACGGTTCGCGTCTCGCTCAAAGACAACCTCAGAAACTCGGTGCTGCGACTCAAAACGTCCTTCATTCTCAAATGAGCGCTCCCACAGGGCCCTGCAATTCAAACGGCGCGATGAGCGGACTATCTAAAATTAACTTCTACGTGGCAGTGACGGCATCTTTTCGACAGGCCGCGTCCGGCCAGAAGCTGCCCATCACGAAATCCAAATGTCCATGCTATGAAACCTAAAACCAATTGCAAGAATTCCCTGGCCACCTGGCGATGCGTCCTTTGTGCGGTTATTACGTCACTTGCGGTTAGCGAAGGCGTGTACGCGGGCGTTCAAACGGAATCGTTTTCATTGAAAGAGCCGCTTTATGCCAGGCGTGGACATGGCCCTGAGGAATTGCTTGGGAACTTGGTAGTTTGCGCACAAATTTCTGACGATAAGATGCCCATGATTTCGATTAGTATCTCAATGCCAGACTCTGGGCAGGTGTTGATGGTTAAGGCCCCAATGAGCCAGCAGAAGAACAGCGTTGCGACCTTTAATTTTGACGACGATGGATGGGGAAATGCCGGTAGGGGAATACTTCAGAGGAAAGGCGAGGTAGTGGAACTGACATTAGAGCAAACGGGCGCTCAGCCAGACGCCGACAAGAACATTCGGCGGAACTACGGTACCTACTTGCTTCCCAGGGCGCCCTGCAACTGAGCAGCGTAGATTCGATTCGGCTTTCGGCTGCGGATTCAACCGGTCGACGCAACACACTAAACTGCTTAGGCAGGAGGAGTGTTGCCATGAAACGCAAACCACGAATCTATTACACTGACGAGCAAAAGGCATTGATGTGGGAACGCTGGCGTCAGGGTGAATCTCTGCAGCATATTGCCCAACTTTTCGGCCGAAGTCACGGTGCAATTCAGGGAATTCTTATTCAGAACGGCGGGATTAGTCCTGCTCAGCGCTGTCGTTCCAGGTTGGCTTTAACGATTGCTGAGCGCGAAGATATTTCGCGCGCGTTGGTGGCGGGGGCACCGATTCGGAAGATCGCTGCTTCGCTGGGGTGTGCTCCTTCCACCATCAGCCGAGAAATCAGGAGTAATGGCGGGCAGGCGCTGTACCGGGCAAACCAGGCCGACAAGCGCGCCTGGGATCGAGCCAGTCGCCCTAAGCGCTGTAGACTGGCAGAGAACCCTGCGCTGGCTGAAATGGTGGCTGAGAAGCTCCAACTGCAATGGTCACCCGAGCAAATTGCCGGATGGCTCAAGCGCGCTAACCTTGGCGATAAGGCTCATCAAGTGTCACACGAAACGATTTATCGTAGCCTGTATATCCAGGCGCGTGGCGCCTTGAAGAAGGAGCTGACAGAGCATTTACGTCGCACTCGAGTGATGCGCCGTTCCCGCCATCACACGATGAAAACGGAGAATCACGGCAGAATTACTGACGCAGTATCCATCAGTGAGCGCCCTGCAACGGCGGAAGACCTGGCTGTACCTGGGCATTGGGAAGGGGATCTGCTATCTGGTAGCCATAACAGCCAGATCGTCACGCTGGTCGAGCGCAAAACACGCTATGTGATGCTGGTAAAGGTCGCAGGCAAGGATACCGAGACTGTTGTGAACGCGCTGATCCAACACGCTATGAAGCTGCCACAGGAGCACTACAAGTCGCTTACATGGGATCGCGGCAAGGAGTTGGCTGACCACAAGCGCTTCAAGCTGGCGGCCGACATTCAAGTCTATTTCTGCGACCCTCGACATCCTTGGCAGCGTGGTTCAAACGAAAATACCAACGGCCTGCTGAGGCAGTATTTCCCCAAAGGCCTGGACCTGTCGAACTACTCTCAGGGCCAGCTCGATGCTGTAGCAAATCGGCTGAACGGACGGCCCAGGAAAACGCTAGACTATGATACCCCGGCACAACGATTTCACGAATGTGTTGCGTCGACCGGTTGAATCCGCAGGCGTTAACGGACATCGCATTCGCGTCATACTATTTGAAAATTCTATTCAACTATTGAGGCGAAGCATTGAAGAGAGCGTTATTTATCTGCAGCCAGAACCGGCTCCGCAGCCCTACAGCCGAGGCGGTGTTCGCTACTTGGCCAGGTGTCGAAACGGATTCCGCCGGTTTGGGTGGCGACGCGTCGGTGCCGCTGTCGCCTGAGCAGATCGCTTGGTCGAACATCATCTTTGTGATGGAGAAGGCGCACCGGACCAGGCTGTCGATGCGGTTCAAGCCGTACTTGAACGGTAAGCGCGTCATCTGCCTTGATATCCCGGATGACTATGAATACATGCAACCCGAATTGATTAAACTGCTGGAAGCGAAAGTGGGGCGCTTCCTGCGCTAGTTCGTTGACCAAGGAGCTTGAATGGCTGAGAAGCGTCCGGTTGTGCTGGAGTCGGAGCCGGAGATGGCCGATATCTAGGCCTTGGTTGGGCATTTGACGGCCTTTAACGCCGAGCAGGCAAATGGCGACACGCCGCAGTATTTGCTGGCTTCGGTGAGAAATGAGGCTGGGGAGCTTGTTGGCGCATGTTCGGCGCTACTTATTTGGGCTGGCTGCATGTGCATGTCATGTGGCTGCAAGAGTCGCAGCGAGGGCAGGGCTATGGTAGCGAGCTGCTGGCGGTTGCGGAAGCGGAAGGGTTGCGGCGCGGCTGCAAACAGTCCTATGTCGAAACGCTCAGCTTCCAGGCGCTGCCGTTTTATGAAAAATGCGGTTATAAAGTGTTTAGCCGTTTGCCGGACTCTCCTCCCGGCGGTGCCAGATATGCGCTGACCAAATCATTGGCATGAGGCCTGCGCGAGGCGGCCAAGCCCGCCGCAGGGGCGTCATGCTGGATCTCGTCATTTACGGATCAAGTGCCTGAATGTCGGTTCGATATTCCTGGAGTGCAGCAGGGCGATGATGTCTTCCAGCGTGGCGTCTTTCAGCAGCAGTCCGTCTTCGATTACGGCGGTAGGGGCAGCGGCGGGCGCCGGCGCGGAGGTGCTTGTCTGGACGGCCGGAGGCGCAGGCTGGAGCAGCTTCAGCGCATGCGCGAACTGGGCTTCGCTGATGCTGTGCAGGCCGTCGAGCAGCGCCGCTTGCCCGGCGGTGGGCGGCGGCATTTCCAGGCCGGACTCTTCCGCAAACGAGGCGCCCAGGCCGGGATTGATGAAGGCGGTCCATTTGCCCGTGCCCTGATGCAGGTAGGGCGGCAGTTCCAGCGCGGCGCCGTCGGGCTGCGGCGCGTCCGGCAAATACTTCGTCCACAGCTGCGCGGCAAACTGCCGCGCGAGTGCCTCGGGCACAGGCACGGCGAGCGACAGCCACAGGCCGTAGCCGCTGTCGCCTGATATGCTCACGGCCGGCGCGGGCAGGCCGAGTTCTGTCTGCAGCGCATTCGCCACGTCGCACAACTGGGTCCAGTGCTGCGCTTCCAGGCCACCCGCGACGGGGCGGAAGGGGATGGCGATGGCGCGCGTGCGGCCATCGGCAGCCAGCCGCAACTCCACGCCGGACTGGCCCTGCACGCGCTGGGCCAGCAGGTCGGCATAGGCCGCGTCGCCTGCAAGGCCGGCGGGAAGGTAGAGCCGGGTTAATTCCGAAATCAGATTCTGCATGTGTTTCCTTATGGTCCGACCCAGATTGTAGCGCGTGGCGCCGGTGTGGTTGTCCCGCGCACGAATGCCGCACGGTCCCGCTATGAGACCGCGTGTTTTGTTAGAATCATTGCATGTATAAAAGTGAGGATACATTCATGGAAGACCAGGACAAACTGCAGGGCCATGCTTGGTTCACGCTGTCCGGAGATATCAACAGCGACATGGTGCACCGCATGTTCGATGCGGCGGCCGACATGAGCGAGGACATGGTGACCGACGCGCACGTGCTGCTGCAGTCGAACGGCGGCTATGTGAGCGACGGCATTTGCCTGTACAACTACCTGAGCAACCTGCCGATCCGTTTCCATATGTACAACGCCGGGGCGGTGGCGTCGATCGCGGTGATCGTCTACCTGGCTGGCCACAAGCGCTACGCCAGCAGCACGGCGCGCTTCATGGTGCACAAATCGCACGCCAGCGCGCCGTCCGGGGCGCGGCCGGATGCGCTGCGCATCATCGTCGAGGGCCTGCAGGCGGACGACGCCCGCACCGAGGAGATCCTGCGCAGCCACGTCCAGTTCAGCGACGAGCACTGGCGCATCCACGCTTATTCGGACCTGCACCTGACCGCCGCCGAGGCGGTGAAGGTGAACATGATCAACAAAGTGACCGACTTCCGGCCGCCGGCCGGCCACCGCATCACCAATATCTGAAGACGAAGTAATGCCGCCCGGACCGAATGGCCGGGCGGCTGCATGCTGCGGACAGCGGCGCTTGCCAGCAGTACTAGCGGTTGCGCGAACCGCTGCGGCTGGCGCTGCGGCTCACTTCGCTGCGTGCTTCCTCGCTGCGCGAGCGGCGGCTTTCTTCCTTGCGGTCGATGGCGCCGCCCTGGATGTCGGCGCGGCCTACCGAGGTCGAACCAGGGGTTCCGGATTGACGGCTGGCGCTATTGGCATCACTATCCCTCTGGCGCTCCGTGCGTTGCTTCGATTTCATGTCGCTGTCCTTTATCTGTGCAGTGAGGAAAAAAATCAAACAAAATCACCATTTGTTTCCTGCAGGCTATTGCCTTGCGGCAAGAATGTGCAAGAATGCGGTATCGCGGCTGTTAACATGAAACGGACAGGCCGGCCGCGCAGCCCGTCCCACTCAGGTTAGACCATGCTTTCACATCCGACAACTCCGGCAGCGCCAAAAAAAGCGGTTACGCCGCGCCATGCGCTATTGGAGAACCTGATCGAGATCGTCAAGCGGCATGTGGGCGATCAATTCCTGGACTTCACGACCCGTATCGCCGGTGCACTGGTGGACGCGGCCGACGGCGCCGGCGACGTGCGCGAGCTGCAAGCGCGCATCCGCGCGGGCAATCTGTTGCGAAATGATCACTACCGCTATCTGAACCTGGTCCTGAAGGAGCTGGAGCGCGGCCTGCGGCGCGAGATTGCCGAACTGGCGCCTGGCACCAAGGCCAAGCCGCGCCAGCTGGACCAGCCGCTGTCGCTGGTGTCGATGGAGGAGATGGACAATAAAGTCACGCTGGAGGGCATCAGCAAGCCCTTCGAGGCGCAGTATTCGGACGCGCTGGCCACGCTGAACGTGCGCCTGGCCTTCCTGCTGGACCGCGACATCCTGCGCGTGAACCAGAATCCATTCCGCCCCGACGTGTTTTTGCAGGCCTTGCAGCAGGCCTGGCTGGAGTTTAATGCCGACGAGGAGGCCGCCGGGCTGCTGCTGGCGCTGCTCAAGCCCGGCATGTTCATGGAATTGTCGTCCATGCTGGAGGAGCTGAGCCTGACCTTGCAGCGCAAGGGCGTGCTGCCCGGCTCGGTGGACGGCTACAAGGCGCGCAAGGCCGACTCGCACGACGCCAGCAGCGCCAGTCCGGCGCGCAAGCGCAAGCAGCAGGCTGAACTGGCCCAGCAGCTGCGCCAGTTCTTCTCCGCCACGCAGGATGGCCCGCTGGACCCGGACCTCATCATTCCCGATCTGCCCGACATCGCCAACCTGAAAGCGGGGGCGTGGGCGCAGGGCGCGGCCCAGGTGCCTGTGGGCGCGGTGCCGAACGAGGTGGCGCAGCGCGCCGCGCAGACCGCGTCCAAACAGCCGCTGATGAATTACCTGGCGCAGATGCAGCAAAGCGCCATGCCTGCCGCCGGGTTCGCCATGGCGGGCGGACAGGGCGGTGGCATGGCCGTGCCATATCCCGGTTTCGCAGCCCCGTTCCCGCCCGGCGCCGCCGCCACGGCCGGTTCCGTGCCGGCAGGCGGCTATCCGGCCGCCGCTCCCGGCGTGATGGGTATGGCCGGCGCACCAGCCATGCAAGCGATGCAAGCCGTACCTGCGGGCGCGGTGTTCGGCGGTTATGTCGCGCCTGCCGCCGGGTTTGTTCCGGCCGAAGGCATGGTTGCCGTGCCGGCGGGCTTCGCCGTGCCTGGCGCCATGCAGGCGGGTTCGCTGGCGGGCATGCAGGGCGTGGCCGTGGGCGCGCAGGGCGCAGGCCTGCTTGGCCTGCTGAACGCCGCCGCCAGCGCTGCGGGCGTGCAGGGCGTCGCCAGCCTGGGCGCTGCTCCGGACGCGGGCGCTGCCGGTCCTGGCGCAGCGGGCGCCGCGCCCAATGTGTTCTACCTGCCCAACATCAAAAAGAATGCCCCGGAAGGCAGCCTGACGCGCTCGGACGAAAGCACGATAGACCTGCTGTCGGCCATCTTCGACACGGTGTTCCGCGACCAGAACATCTCGCAGGAAATCCGCGACCTGATCCGCTTCCTGCAGATCCCGGTGCTCAAGGCCGCCCTGGTCGACAAGGACTTCTTCTTCCAGGACAGCCATCCTGCGCGCCGCATGATAGACCTGCTGTCCCGCATGGGCTGGGAACAGCGCAAGAGCCCGGAAGATCCGCTGTTCCAGGCCATGCAGCGCAGCGTCGAGCGCGTGGGACGCGATCACGACCTGGAAGTGTCCGCCTTCAGCGAGGCGGTGGAGGAACTGGAAGCGTCCATCAAGGCCGAGGAAGCGGCTTCGGCCGCCGCCATCGCCGAGCCTATCGCCGCCGCGCTCAAGCAGGAAAAAATGGCCGTGGCCGCCAAGTCGGCCCGGAACGCCGTTGCGCTGCGCATCGGCTCCGGCGAAGTGATCGCCATGGTCGAGGCCTTCCTCGAGAACAAATGGGTGTCCGTGATGACCATTGCCTACAGCGTGGAAGAAGGCAAGCCGGGCGCGGTGCAGAACGCCACCCAGACCATGGACGACCTGATCTGGAGCGTCAAGCCCAAGATTACCGCCGACGAGCGCAAGCAGCTGATCTCCAAGCTGCCCAAGCTGCTGTCCACGCTGAACAAGTGGCTGGACGTGATCAAGTGGCAGGACGCCGACCGGCTGCAGTTCTTCGCAGAACTGGCCGAATGCCATGCTTCCATCGTACGCGCGCCGCTGGAACTGTCGCCGGAGCGCCAGGTGGAAATCGCCATGGAAGTGGCGCAGAAGGCGGCCGAGCGCCGCCTGGAACTGGAGGCGCAAGCCGCCGCCGCTGCCGCCAGCGCCGCCCCCGAGCCCGAGCTGCCGCTGGACGACGACGCCACCATCGAGGCCGACGGCCTGGCGCGCGGCATGTGGCTGGAATTCGACCAGGACGACGGCAGCACGCGCAAGGTCAAGCTTGCCTGGATCAGCCCGCTGCGCACGCTCTACATCTTCTCCACCAGCGCGCGGCAGGAAGCGTTCTCGCTGTCCGGAGAGGCGCTGGTGCAGAAATTCCGCGAGCGCAGCGTGCGCGCGGTGCGCACCGAAGGCGTGGTGTCGCGCGCGCTGTCCGCCGCCATGGGCGGCCTGGCCGTCAACGACGCCAGCGTGGACCTGTCGGCCGGCGTGGCCGCCTGATCAGCCCCGCTTCAGGGCGGCGATCAGGCCGTCCGAAGCATCCTCAATATAATCCAGCACCTGGTCGAAGCCGTTCGGGCCGCCGTAGTACGGGTCCGGCACCACGTCCGAATCGGAGTGGGTGGCGTACTGCATGAACAGGGCCAGCTTGTGGCGGTGTTCGGGCGGGCAGGCCGCTTGCAGGCGCGCCAGGTTGTCCTGGTCCATGGCCAGCAGGTGGTCGTAGCGCGCGAAGTCGGCGGCGGACACTTGCCGCGCGCGCTGGGCGCTCAGGTCGTAGCCGCGCCGGGCCGCATGCTGCGACGATCGCGCGTCCGGCGGATTGCCGACGTGGTAGGCGTGCGTGCCCGCCGAATCAATCTCCAGTTCCAGCCCGGCCGCCGCGGCGCGCCGGCGGAACACGCCCTCGGCCGTCGGCGAACGGCAGATATTGCCCATGCAGACGAATAATACGGAATGGTGCTTGGCCATCGGACCTCCTTTGCTTGCGGACGTTTATTTTAATGTAGCGCCGGGCGCCGCCAGGTACTCCCCGCCGACATGCATGGCCGTGGCTGGGGCGGTCGCGGCGATGGCGCGCAGGCGCTCCAGCACCAGCGCGGCGCCGGGCGACAGGCTGCGCCCGTACAGCTGCACGATGCCGATCTCCGCGTACAGCGGCGGCGCGTGGCTGAACCGGATCGGCGCCAGCCGCCCGGCGTTAACGCTGGGCGCCACGGCGGCCTCGCTGGCAATCAGCACCACGTCGCTTTCGCAGGCCAGGTCGGCCAGCACCTGCACATTGTCGCACTCCACCGCCACGGGCAGGGGCTCGTTCGCGTCCATGCCGAGCAGGCGCCGCATCGCTGCCTGCAGGCCGGCCGGCAGTTTCAGCGACACGAAACCGTAGGGCAGCAGATCGGCGGGCCGGAGCTCGGCCTGCGCCAGCAGCGGGTGGCCCGCGCGGCACAGGAAACTGCCGTACTGGCGGCACAGCGGCGTGATGGCGATGGCGGCGTCCGGCTGGATGTCGCGCGTATCGGCCACAAAGAATTCGATTTCCTCGGCGTGCAAATGCTGCAGCAGGTAGCGCCAGTTGTGGCTGCTCACGGTCAGCTGCAGCCCGGGACGCTCGGCGCGCACGCTGGACAGCAGGGCGGGCAGAAAGGCCGCTGTCGGCAGCGGGCCGACGCCGAACGCAACCTGGCCGATCTCGCTGCTGCGCAGCAGGCCCATGTCGCGCTCCATGCTGCGCATCTGGTACACCAGCCGCCGCGCCTGCGCCATGAAGCTGGCGCCCACGGTGGTCAGCGCCACGTTGCGGTTGTCGCGGTCGAACAGCTGCAGCCCCAGCTCCTGCTCCAGCGTCTGGATGCTGCGGCTGAGCGCGGGCTGGCTCAGGTGCACTTTCTCAGCCGCCCTGGCGAAGTTCAGTTCGTCCGCCAGCGCGATCGCGTGGCGCATGCGCTTGATGTCCATGAGGGGAGTTTAATGCAAAGACTGCATTATAACGATCAAAATGATGCATTGGACAGCCGGTGGGCGCATCCATAGACTCGGATGACTACAATAAACCCGGAGATCGTCCATGTCGTACAAAACCGTCCACGGCGCCGTGCTTGCCGCCATCGCCCTGCTCGCGGCAGCCCCCGCGCCCGCCGCCTTCGCCGCCAGCGGTCCCAAAGCCGCCACCGCCGCCACGGCCGCGCGCAACGCCGCCTTCGGCGCCGGCCTGCCGCTGGACGACCAGCAAGCCTTCGAGGACGCCCGGCGCGGCCGCATCGCCGCGCTGCCGCCGGGCGTGCTGGCCGGCGCTAACGGCCAGGCCGTGTGGGACGCCGGACGCTACAGCTTCATGCAGGGCGCGGCGCCCGCCACGGTCAATCCCAGCTTGTGGCGCAACGAGCTGCTGAACAACGAAGCCGGCCTGTTCAAGGTGGGCGAGCGCATCTACCAGGTGCGCGGCATGGACCTGGCCAATATGACGTTGATCGAAGGCGATACCGGCTGGATCGTGGTCGACCCGCTGACCTCGGCGGAAGCGGCCAAGGCGGGCATGGCGCTGGCCGCCGCCCACCTGGCGCGCAAGCCAGTGGTGGCGGTGGTCTACACGCACGGCCATGCGGACCACTTCGGCGGCGTGCTGGGCGTGGCCAGCATGGATGACATCAAATCCGGCAAGGTGCGCGTGATTGCGCCGGAAGGCTTTATGGAATCGGCCATTGCGGAGAACATCCTGGCCGGCAACGCCATGACGCGGCGCGCGGTCTACCAGTTCGGCACCGCCATCGGCGCGTCGGCGCAGGACGGCGTGGGCACCGGCCTGGGCAAGGCGGTCTCGGCGGGCACCATCGGCCTGCTGGCGCCGACCGACATCGTCAGCAAGACCGGGCAGGAAATGACGGTGGACGGCATGCGCTTCGTGTTCCAGATGGCGAACGGCTCCGAAGCGCCGTCCGAGTTCGTGTTCTACCTGCCGCAGCTCAAGGCGCTGTGCCTGTCCGAAGTGGTCAGCCACACCATGCACAACATCTACACGCTGCGCGGCGCCAAGATGCGCGACGCGCTGGGCTGGAGCAAATACATCAACCAGATGCTGGATCTGTTTCCGCAAGCCGAAGTGGCCTTCCGCAGCCACCACTGGCCGGTGTGGGGCCAGCAGCGCGTGCGCGCCCACCTGGCCAACCACCGCGACCTGTACCGCTACATCCACGACGAGGCGCTGCACCAGGCCAACCAGGGCGTGACCATGGACGAGCTGGGCAACGCGACCTTCATGCCCAAGGGACTGCAGCAGGACCTGTCCACGCACGGCTACTACGGCACGCTGAGCCACAATCTGCGCGGCGTGTACGACTTCTACTTGGGGTGGTACGACGCCAACCCGGCCACCTTGCAACCGCTGCCGCGTGTGGACAGCGCGCGCCGCCACGTGGCCGCGATGGGCGGCGCAGACAAGACGCTGGCGCTGGCCCGCGCCGCATTCGCCGAAGGCGACTACCGCTGGGTGGCCGAGATGCTGAACTACCTGGTGTTCGCCGAGCCGGGCAACCGCGCCGCGCGCGAGCTGCAGGCGGACACGCTGGAGCAGCTGGGCTACCAGGCCGAGTCCGCCATCTGGCGCAACGCCTACCTGACGGGGGCGCGCGAGCTGCGCGAAGGCGCGGCGCCGGCGCGCATCACGGCGCAATCGCCGGAGATGCTGCAGGCGCTGCCGACCGAGATGGTGTTCGACTTCCTGGCGGTGCGGCTTGACCACCGCAAGACGGACGGGCTGAACGTGGGCATCAACATCGCCTTCACCGACAGCGGCGAGCACTACGCGCTGGAGCTGTCCAATTCCGTGCTAAACAACACCAAAGGCCGCGTGCTGCCGAACGCCGACGTCAGCCTGAGCCTGACCCGCGAGGCGCTGTTCAAGATGCTGGTGGCCAAGGTGCCGCTGCCGCAGCTGGTCCAGTCCGGCGCCGTCAAGCTGGCCGGCGACCCGCGCGCGCTGGGCGCCGTGTTCGGCAGCGTGGCCGAGTTCAACCCGGTGTTCAACATCGTCACGCCGTAAGGCAGCGTTGCATTGCAGCCGGCGCTTACTGCGCCGGCTCGTCTTCGGGCGGCGCGTCCTGCCGTCCCTGTTCCAGCTTGCGCCGCGCGCGCAACTCCAGCTCCGTGATCTGCGCCTGCGCCATGCGCTGCATGTCCTGCAGCTCGATGATTTCCTTCATGATGGCCAGGCGCGCGGTTGGATCCTCCGTCTCCATCAAGGCCTTGCGCAGCGCCTCGATCTTCTTGCCCAGCACCTTGATCTGCGACTTCAGCATGGCGATGCGCGAGCCCGAATCCATGCCTCCATCGGCCCGGCTGGCGCCGGCTCCGGTTCCGGTACGTATGTGCATTGCGACTCCAGGACAGATTGAAGGAAGCAGCAGTATATCCTCACCCGCTTTGGGTGGGACTGGTTATTTGGGGCGCATGCGGTCGCCGACCAGCAGGGCGGCGAGGCCGGGGAGGAGGAGGATGGCGCCGATCATGTTGACCAGGAACATGAACGCCAGCAGGATGCCCATGTCGGCCTGGAATTTCAGGGCCGAGAAGGCCCACGTCGCCACCGAGACCGTCATCGTCACCGCCGTGAACACGGACGCGGTGCCGCGCTGCTTGAGCGCTTCGACGAAGGCGGCGCGCAGGCTGCGCCCGGCTTGCGCTTCGTGCTTCATGCTTTCAAACAGGTAGATGCCGTAGTCGACGCCCACCCCCACACCCAGCGCCACCACCGGCAGCGTGTTGACCTTGACGCCTATGCCCAGCGCCGCCATCAGCGCGTTGCACAAAATGGTGACCAGGGCCAGCGGCAGGATGATGCACAGCGTGATGCGCAGCGAGCGGAACGCGGCCAGGCACAGCAGGCTCACCGAGGCGAACAGCGCCAGGTTGACCCATTTGTCGGCCGCTTCCACCGCTTCGTTGGTGGCCGCCATCACGCCCACGTTGCCGCCGGCCAGGCGGAACTTCAGCTGCTCGGTGTCGTGCTCGGCCTTGAAGCGCTTGACCACGTCGACGATGCGCGTGATGGTGCCGGCCTGGTGATCGGCCGTGAAGACGGCCACCGGCATGGCGGTGCAGCTGGAATTCATCAGCTCATTGCCGAGCCGGGTGGCGAAGCCCACGCCCTGGGCGATCTGCGCGGTTTCCTCCGGCAGCACGCGCCATTTGATAAAGGTTTCCGCGTAGGCCTGGGTCACGCCTTTGACGAAGCCGGCCAGGCCGCGCACATTGGCCACGCCCGCTTCCTGGTTGAGCGTGAATTCCAGCTGTTCCATTTTTTCCATCACGGGGCGCTGCACGCAGGGCGATTCCTGGCCCTTGGCTTCGGCCACGATCTGCAGCAGGTCCACGCCGATGGCGAAGTGGCTGGTGATGACCTGCACGTCGCGGTTGTAGCGCGAGTCGGCGCGCAGCTCGGGCACGCCCTTGCCGAGGTCGCCGATCTGCAGCTGGCGCGCCTGCCACAGGCCGCCGGCCAGCAGCACGCCGCCCAGCACCAGGGTCAGCGCGCCGCCCTTGCGCGTGGCCAGCGGGCCGATGCGTTCCCACAGGCGGTCGCCGCCGGTTTCCTTACCGGCGTGGCGCTGCGCCTCGCTGGGCGAGAAGCGCAGGTAGGACAGCAGTATCGGCAGCAGCATCTTGTTGGTCACGATCATCACCGACACGCCCACGGTGGCGGTGATGGCCAGCTCGCGCACCATTTCGATCTCGATAAAGGCGATCACGATAAAGCCCAGCGCATTGGCCAGCAGCGCCATGGCGCCCGGCACGAACAGTTTCTGGAAGCTGTTGCGCGAGGCGGTCACGCCGTCTGCGCCGGCCAGCGTTTCCAGCTTCCAGGCGTTGGTCATCTGCACCGCGTGCGAGACGCCGATGGAGAAGATGAGGAAGGGCACCAGGATGGACATCGGGTCCAGTCCCAGCCCCATCAGCGGCAGCAGCCCCAGCAGCCAGACCACGGGCACCATGGCGCAGGCCAGCGCGCAGGCGCTGAGCTTGAGCGAGCCGGAGTACCAGTACAGCAGCAGGGCCGTGACCACGAAGGCGATGCCGAAGAACACCAGCACGCCCGCCGCGCCGGAGGCGATGTCGCCGATGGATTTGGCGAAGCCGATGATGTGCAGCGTGACCGGGCCGCGCTCGTATTTCGCGCGGATCTGCTCCAGCTTGGCGGCCACGTCCTGCAGGTCGTGGCGCTTGCCGGTGTCGGGATCGGTGTCCTGCAGGGTGGCCACTACCATGGCGGCCGTCATGTCGTTCGATACGATGCGGCCCACCCAGTCGGACTTCAGGGTGTTTTCCTTGACCTTGGCCAGCTGCTCCGGCGTGCCGGCGTAGTCGGACGAGACCAGGTTGCCGCCCCGGAAGCCGTCTTCCACCACTTCGTTGTAGCGCACGTTGTTGGTGAACAGCGAGGTGACCGAGCTGCGCTCGACGCCCTTGACGTAGAACACTTCATCGGTGACCTTGCGCAGCGTGTCCATGAAGGCGGGCTGGAAGATCTCGCCGTCCTTCTGCTTGACGGCGATCAGGATCTTGTTGGCGCCGCCGAAGTCCTTCTGGTATTCCATAAAGGTCTGCATGTATTCATGCTTGAGCGGGATCATCTTGGTGAAGCCGGCCTGCACGCGCAGCTGGCTGGCGCAGTAGCCCAGCGCCACGGTGACCAGGATGAACAGCACCAGCAGCGCTTTGCGCCACCGGAATATGCCGTGGGAGATGCGGCCGACCAGGCCGCCGCTGTGCTTGCTCATGGTGTTCCTTTCGCGCCGGGCTTGGCCAGGCTGACTTGCTCCACGCCGGCTTCGCCGACGGCGACCAGGCCGCCGCCATGCAGGCCCGATGTTTGGACGATCTGCGCCAGGCCTTTGCCGCGCGCGGTTTTGCTGAGGGTGAAGCTGCTGCCGTTGTCGGCGCTGACGGCCAGCAGGCCGGCGTTGCCGACCAGGACCAGGCGGCCGTCGGCGAGGCGGCTGCCGCGCATCAGGGCCAGCGAGGTGCCGGAGTCGATCTTGGTCCAGCTGGCGCCGTGGTCGGCCGAGCGGTAGATATTGCCGCGCATGCCGAAGGCCAGCAGGGCGCCGTCGGCGGCGGCGAGGGCGCCGAAGTAGGAGCCGGGGTAGGGCGAGGCCAGGGTTTGCCAGGTCTTGCCGCCGTCCGGCGAGCGCGCCAGCGTGCCCGATTCGCCCACCAGCAGCCAGTGCTGGCCGTTGGCCAGCACTTGCGAAATGTGGCGGTCGAAGTCGGCGCCCAGGGGCTGGCGGCGGGTCCAGCTGGCGCCGCTGTCGTCCGACTCGAGGTAGAGGCCGAAAGCGCCCCAGGCGACGTAGCGCTGGCCGCCCGCGTGCAGCACGCCCAGCAGGGAGTCCTTGCCGGCCGCGTCGGCGGCGACGGCTTGCCAGCTGTTGCCGCCGTCGGCGGTGGTGAGCACGGCGCCGCCGTGGCCCACGGCCACGCCGTGCAGGGCGTCGGCCATGGCAAGGCCGCTCAGCGTGCGGTTGGTGGTGGTGAAGCGGGCTTGCCAGGTCTGGCCGGCGTCGTCCGACAGCAGCACGGCGCCGCGTTCGCCCACCGCCAGCAGGCGTTTGCCGGCCTGGACCACGTCTTGCAGGATGATGCGGTCGGCGCGCACTTGCAGGGCGGGCGCGGGGGCGATTTTGGCATCGGCGCCGGCGGCGGATGCAGGCAGTGCGGCGGCCAGCAGGGCTGCCGCTGCGGCGGCGCAGGTGGCCGCGCGGCGGGCGGTCACGGGGTATTTCATGATGAGTTCCTCTTGGCTTGCGGGAAGGTGGTGGTGCGCGGGGAGCGCATGCGGACGCATACGCTGCGCGCTGCGTAGGGCGGGTTAGGACGAAGTCCGTAACCCGCCATGCTTGACGGGATGCAGGCTGCTTATTTGGTGCCGGCGCGGCGCAGCGCATCCGGCTGGAAGTCCGACCAGTTGCCCTTGACGCCGAATTTCCACGGCGTCTTGATCTCGTTGTCCAGCGTGGACACCAGGTAGTTGCCGTTGCTCAGGTCGTGCCAGATGTTCACGCGGTACCACGGCGCCATGGCGTCGTAATACTGCATGGTGCCGTGCACGCCGATGCGCCACAGCTGGCCCTGGCCGTCGTAGGCGTCCTCGTGCACCACGCCCCAGCTGTCCTCGTCCAGGTAGAAGGTGCGCTTGCCGTAGATATGCTTCTGGCCCGCCTTCAGCGTCGCTTCCACCTGCCAGACGCGGTGCAGCTCGTAGCGCATCAGGTCCGGGTTGATGGAGTTCTTCTGGATGATGTCGGCGTACTTCAGCTTCTTGTCCGACAGCTTGTAGCTGTTGTACGGAATGTACATTTCCTTCTTGCCCACCAGCTTCCACTCGTAGCGGTCCAGCGCGCCGTTGTAGGCGTCGTACTGGTCGGTCACGCGCATGGCCTCGGTGCCGTCGGAGATGTTGTCATAGGCCAGGTCCGGCGCGCGGCGCACGCGGCGCTGGCCGGCGTTGTAGATCCACGCCTGGCGCGGCTCCTTCACCTGGTCGATCGACTCGTGCACCAGGTAGACCGTGCCCTGCAAGGTGGCCGGGGCGGTGAAGAATCCCAGGAAGGAGAACTGGTGGTTCGGCGTCCTGGTGTCGAAATTGGCGTCCGACACGCGCAGCTCGCGGAAGCCCACGCGGTAGAAGTCGCCGTTGGCGCGCACCGGGAACCAGTCATAGGTGCGGTCGAAGCCGCCGCCCAGGTAGCGCGTCATGTGGTTGCTCATGGCTTCCTGGCCCGTTTTCGGAATCGGGAAGGGCACGTGCGAGCCCCCCAGCTCGGTCATGGCCGAGCCTTCCAGCTTGACCTTGGTGGCCTGCTCTTTGGCCTTGTCCGTCACTTCCTTGGGATAGGCGGCGCTGCGGTGGCTGGGGTAGACCACCATCTTGTAGCTCGGGTATTTCTTCAGCAGGGCCAGCGTGCCGGCGGCCAGCTTGTCCTTGTACTGTTCGGCGTTGGCGGCGGTGATGGTGAACAGCGGCTTGTCCCCCGCGTAGGGGTCGGCATAGCCCTGCGCCGGGTTCCAGCCGGCCGGGGCCTTGGTCAGTCCGCCTTCCCAGCTGGGGATGGTGCCTTCCTTGTTGCCGGCTTTTTCGGCGCCGACCGGGGTCAGTTCCTTGCCCAGTTTGTCCGCTTCGGCCGGGGTGATGGCGGCCTGGGCGGAGAAGGCCGACAGCAGCGCTGCCAGCAGCGTGGTATGCATCATTTTCATTATTCGTGTCTCCAATTGCTTAGAAGGTGGCGCTGTAGGTCAGGCCGATGTAGTCGTGGTCGCGCAGCGGGTCGTAGGTCGCCTTGTGGTTGAAGCGGGTGTAGCTCAGCTCCAGGTTGTGGCGCTTCTGGTAGCTCAGGCGCAGGCTCAGGCCCAGCTGGCGGCGGTCTTCCAGCAACTGGCTGTCGAGCGAATAGCCCTTCACGTCGTGCGCGAAATAGACCGCCGGGTAGGCCGTGACGCCGGTGCCGGCCACGTTGCTGTACTCGAGCTGGCCGCGCAGGCGGTAGCCCCAGGCCAGGTCGGTGATGAAGCCGTCGTTCTGGCAGCCGGCCGGGCTCGGGTTGGTGGCGCCGCAGGTGGAGCCGCCGTAGAGCGGATGGGAGGAGGTGCCGAACATGAAGGCGCGGCCGTAGCGGATGGCGCCGGCGTCCTTGTTGTCGGGCACGTTGTTGCGCTGAACGGCCAGCTCGCCGACCACCACGGCCTGCTGCGCGCCCAGCACGTTGGAGAAGGTGTTCACGCCGTTGACCTGGAACTGGGTCTTGTGGAAGCGGTCATAGCCTTGCACGTAGGTGCCCACGCCCTGGGCCACGGCGGCGCGCGCGACGGCGCCCAGCGGGCCGGCGCCTTGCAGGGCCGCGCCGATCAGGTCGTTGCCGTTGCGCTGCACCGGCACATTGGGCGAGTAACTCAGCTCGGAGCCGATGGACCAGCCGCCCAGGTTGGTCGATGCGCTGAGCGCGAAGGTGCGCACGTCTTCCGGATATTCCCAGAAGGCCTGCATGGGCTTGATGGCCGGGTTGGTCATCGGGTTCAGCGCGGCCACGCCGGCAAAGCCCGCCAGCGGCATCAGCAGCGGAATGGCCGGGTTGATGGCTTTCAGGTTGGTGCCGGTCAGGCCGGAGACGATGGGCGTGCGCATGTGCACATTGGTGGCGTACAGGCCGAACTCGGTGTCGATGGCGTCCACCGGGAATCGGTAGGCCAGGCCGTACTGGCCGCTGTCGCTGGCTTTCTTGCCCTGGGCGATGGGCACGTACATGCCGCCCTTGAAGGCGGCCACGCCGCTGATGCCGCCCAGCGGCACCAGCGTGGCGGCCTTGCAAGCGCCCGCGTCGGCCGAGATCGACGTTTCCGTCACGGACCAGTAGGTGCCGCAGGAATCGATCGAGGTGTTGCCCCACTGGTACTGGTAGAACGCTTCCAGCGAGTGGCCGCCACCCAGCCCCATGCTGGCCGACAGCGCGCCCAGCGGCAGCAGCGCTTCCTTCAGTTCGGCGCCGGGGCGGCGCAGCGTGCCCAGGTCGACCGGGTTGAGGCCGTTGACGCCCTGGATGAACAGGCTTTCGCCCCAGTTGATGACCTGGCGGCCCAGGCGCAGCTGCAGCGGCTTGTCCGCCACCTTGAAGGTGTTGTAGACGTAGGCGTCCAGCAGGTAGGCGCCGTCGAACTTCTGCAGGCGCTCCAGGCCGGCGTCGCTCAGCTCGGTGTTCGGGGTGTAGCCGTTGGCCATATTGCCGAAGCGGGCCTTGTGGTGCTTGCCGGCGTGGTCGTACCACAGTTTGGCGCGCACCAGCGCACCCATGTCGCCGTTCTTCACTTCCAGCTCGGTGAGCAGCTTGAACATGGTGGAGATGCGGTCGCCCTTGTCGTAGTTCAGGTTGCCCGCGTCGTTCGGATGGCCGGCGGTGCCGCCGCTCAGGCCGATCAGCTTGCCGTTGCCGGCGGTGTAGCGGTCCGCGTCCGGGGCGGTGGCGCGCCACTGCTGGCCGGCGAACACGGTGTTGTTCCAGGAGCCGGTCCAGCCGTTCTCGAGGTCGAATTCGGTGGCGCCTGCGCCGGCCGCCCAGGCCGCCAGCGCAGCGGCCAGCAGGCCCGGCAGGATGGTGTTCTTCTTGAAATGCGCTTGCATGTGTCCCCTCTTGGTATTGTGGTTTGCCGCTAGGCGCGGCTGTTTAGCACAATAGGGGTTGCCGGGGCGGCGGCTAATCCCCCGATCGGGGGAATGACGGGACGGGCTAGCGGCGGCGCTTGAGCAGGCCGAGCGCTTCGGCCTGCGCCACCGCCTGGATGCGGCGGTCCACGTTGAGCTTGACGAAGATGTTCTTCAGGTGGGTCTTCACCGTTTCCGGGCCGATGCCGAGCAGGCGCGCCACCTCCTTGTTGGAATTGCCCTCGGCGATCAGCTCCAGGATGCCGCATTCGCGCGGCCCCAGGCTCAGGCGCGCGTCGGCGCCCTTGCCGGCCGCGCCGCCGCCCGCGTTGGGGGAGGCCATGCCGCCGTAGAGCGCCTGCCAGGCATCGAGCACCCGCAGCGTGAAGGCGAGCAGCGGCGTGCCCGGCTCCAGCTTGGCGCGCAGCGCGGCCAGCAGGGCGCCCAGCTCCGGCCCCTGGTCCAGCACCGAGCCGATAATCCCTGCGTGGGCCGCCAGCTCCATCGCTTCGCGGCAGGCGCGCAGCGCCTGCACGTGCAGGCGCTGCCCCTGCAGGGCGATGGCCAGCGCCAGGCCGGCGCGGATGGCCAGCAGATTGCTGTCCAGGGCCAGCAGCTCGGCGAGCAGCGGCTCCAGCACCTGCTGCGCGTCTTTGTAGCGGAATTGCTGCAGTGCGCAGTAGGCGTCGCCGAAGGCCGCGTACTGGCGCACCTCGCCCAGCGGGTTGGTGGGCGTGTGCGGGGTGGACGCGGCCAGCTGGCGCAGCCGCTGCAGATAGGCTTGCGCCTCGGCCAGCCGGCCCTGGCTCAGGTGCAGGCGCAGGCGCTCAAGCTGGACGGCGGCCACCAGCCGGTCCCAGTGGCGGCTGATGCCGATGTTCTCGGCCTGCTCCAGCAAGGCCAGCGCGCGGTCGTGGCGGCCCTGGCGCTGCGCCATGCGTGCGGCCGTCAGGAAGATGTGCTTGACGCTTTCGGCAAAGCCCAGCGTGCACAGCACCTCCAGCCGGTTGGCCAGCAGCGCTTCGGCTTCGTCCAGGCGGTTTTGCTCGTAGCAGACGTGGGCCAGCATGCCCGAGGGCAGGGCGGTGACGGCGCTGTCCGGGTTTTCGGCGCTGTAGCCGAGCGAGATGGCGGCCGTGTAGCGCTGTTCGGCCAGCGGCAGCTCGCCGCGCACGCAGTCGCCCACGCCCAGCAGCACCAGGCGGTAGATCGCGGACAGGATGTTGCGCCGGCCTTCGCCGTCCGGGTAGGGCAGGTCGGGCGTGGCGTAGAAATCGGTCCAGCGGCCGGTGCGCAGCGCGCAGAAGCGCAGGATGTTGTACAGGGAGTTGTGGACCCAGCGGTCCGGCACCGGCTGGCGCAGGCAGTCCTCGGCGATGGCGCGCGCCTCCAGCGGGCGGTCCAGCAGGGCGTAGGCGGCGGCGCGGGCGGCGCGGCTGTCCTGGCGCAGCTGTTCGGTGTCGGCGTCGGCCTCGATGTCGTCCAGCAGTTTGATGGCGTCCGGGCAGGCGCAGGCCAGGATGCGCGCCCACGCCAGGGCGATGCGCAGCCGCAGCGGCGGCTGCACCATGTGCGCGGCCAGCTGGCGTTCGCAGCCGACCAGGGTGAGGATGTCGCCGGCCTTCACCAGCGGCATGGCGCATTCCTCTATCCAGGCGTAGGCCTGGGCGGTGGCGCCGCCGTCGAGCGCGTGGCGCACGGCTGGCGACCACAGGCCTTGGGCGTGGTACCACGCGGCGGCGCGCGCGTGCAGCTCGGCCGCCAGTGTGCCGCCTTGCTGCTGCAGGCGCTGGCCCAGGTGCTCGCGGATCAGCTGGTGGTAGGCGTACCACTGGCCTTCGTCGTCCAGGGCGGTGAGCAGCTGGCGCTGTTCCAGCTGCGCCAGCTGGCTGCGCGCCGCGTCATCGCCCACCAGGGCCGCCGCCAGCGCCGGCGACAGCCGTTCGGGCAGGGCGGTGCACAGCATGAAGCCGGCCAGTTCTGGCGGCAGCTGCGTCAGCAGCTCGCACAGGTAGCCGTCGATGGAGCGCGCCAGGCCGGCCGTGGACGGCGCCTGCGGCGCATGGCTGCTCCGGCCCTGGCTTTGCAGTGACAGCGACATCAGGCGCAGCGCCGCCGCCCAGCCCTCGGTCTGGCTGTGGATGCGGCGGCTGTCCTCGGGCGATAGCTGGGCGGCGGGACTGGCGTTGAGGAATTCCTGGGTCTCGTCGGGGGTGAAGCGCAGCTGCGCGGCGTCGATTTCCAGCAGGGCGTGGCGCACGCGCAGCGTGTCGAGCGCCAGCGGCGCGCTGGCGCGCGACAGCAGCACCAGGTGCAGATTGGACGGCGCGTAGCGCAGCAGGAAGGACACGAGCGCGTGGATCTCGGGCAGCGTGAGGCAGTGGTAGTCGTCCAGGAAGAGGAATACCTCCTCGCCGCAGCTCACCACTTCCTCGATCAGCATGGCCAGCGCCTGCTGCGGGTCGGCCAGCATGGACTGGGCGAACATGGCCACGCAGGCCGCGCCCAGGTCCGGGTGGGCGCGCTGCAAGGCGTGGCTGGTGTAGTGCAGGAAGCGCTGCGGCTCGTCATCGTCGTCGTCGAGCGACAGCCAGGCCACCAGGTGGCCGCGTTCGGCCAGGGTGCCGGCCCAGGCCTGGCCCAGCGTGGTCTTGCCGAAGCCGCCCGGGGCTTTGACCACGGTGAGCAGGTGGGACTCGATATCGCCGGCCAGTTCACCCAGCCGCGCGCGCGAAATCAGGCCGCGCCTGTGCTTGGGCGGCAGGGTCTTGGTGGCGATCAGCGGCGTGCTGGAGGGGGCTGGGGTAGGCATGCGTCCATTGTAGTCCCACCCATGGGGGATGGAACATCGCTCCCCCATCAAGGGGATGATGCGGAGGCGGGCACGCCTTCAGAATGGCTTCCAGCACATGCCGGTACGGAGCTATCCGTGCCACATGCGCTATGTAGTCTCCATTCGCGGGAGGACTTGTTCCTCCCGTTTTTTTCAAAGGACACCATGCACCCGCACGCAGACCCCGCGCCCAGCGCGGCGGAGGAACGGGCGCGCCGCCTGTTCGCCGCCCAGCAACAGGCCTATGCCGCCGCCCCCTATCCCAGCGCCGCCCAGCGGCGCGCCGCGCTGCAGGCGCTCAAGCGCCAGGTACAGCGCTACCAGGACGCGCTGGCCGCCGCCATGCATGCCGATTTCGGCTACCGCGCCGTGGCCGAATCCAAGATGCTCGACCTGCTGGCCTCCACGCTGGAGATCAACCACGCCATTTCCCACGTCCGCAAGTGGATGAAGCCGAGCCGCCGCCGCACCGAGCTGCTGTTTTTATCCAATTCCGTGACCGTGCGCTACCAGCCCAAGGGCGTGGTGGGCGTGATCGTGCCATGGAACTTCCCGGTCTACCTGGCGCTCGGTCCCCTGGCGGCGGCGCTGGCGGCCGGCAACCGCGTCATGCTCAAGCTTTCCGAGCTTACGCCCGCCACCAACGCCGTGCTGCGCCGCGTGCTGGGCGAAATCTTCGCGGAAGAGCAGGTGGCGGTGCTGGCCGGGGAGCTGGACGACCCCACCGTCTTCACGGCCCTGCCGTTCAACCACCTGGTCTTTACCGGTTCGCCGGCGGTGGGCAAGCTGGTGATGCAGGCTGCCGCGCGCAACCTCACGCCGGTCACGCTGGAACTGGGCGGCAAGTCGCCTGCGCTGCTGCTGCGGAATTACAACGTGGCCGAGGCGGCGCGCCGCGTGGTGCACGGCAAGAGCGCGAACAGCGGTCAGATCTGCGTGGCGCCGGACTATGCGCTGGTGCCGCGCGAGTCGGTGCAGGCGTTTGCCGCTGCGGCGCAGCTGGCCTACGCCGAGTTTCATGAAACCGGCACGCGCGCGCCCGAGTACACCGCCATCATCAGCCCGGCGCACCATGCGCGCCTGCGCGCGCTGCTGGACGAGGCCCGCGAGCGCGGCGCCACCGTGCTGCGCTGCGGCGAGGGCAGCCGCCTGCTGCTGTCGGCGCGCCAGATGCCGCTGCACCTGGTGCTGGGCGCGGACGCCGGCATGCGCGTCATGCGCGAAGAGATCTTCGGCCCCGTGCTGCCCATCGTCCCGTATGACACGCTGGAGGAGGCCATTGCCTTCATCAATGCGGCCGAGCGCCCGCTGGCGCTGTACTGCTTCGGCCACGACGCGGCGCAGCGGGACGAGGTGCTGCGCCGCACCCATTCGGGCGGCGTGACCGTCAACGACTGGGGCTGGCATGTCATCAACCACGACGCGCCGTTTGGCGGCGTGGGCAATTCCGGCATGGGCAATTACCACGGCGAGGAAGGCTTCCGCGAGCTGTCGCATGCGAAGACGGTGTTCAAGCGCCATCGCTTCTTCCCCATCGACCTGTTCTATCCCCCCTACGGCAACGTGGTGCAGCGGCTGGCGCTGCGCGTATTTCTCGGCAAGGGCGACCCCGGCGTGGCCCCGCGCATTGAACACGGCAAGGAGCAGGCATGAGCATGCAGGAATTCGACTATATCGTGGTGGGCGCCGGTTCTGCCGGCTGCGCCATCGCCGCGCGGCTGACGGAAGACCCGTCGGTCTCGGTCTGCCTGCTGGAGGCGGGTGGTCCGGACAGCAGCGTGCTGATACATGCGCCGGCCGCCGTGGTGGCCATGTTGCCGCGCAAGATCAACAACTATGCCTACGAGACGGTGCCGCAGCCGGGACTGAACGGACGCAGGGGCTACCAGCCGCGCGGCAAAACGCTGGGCGGCAGCAGCTCCATCAACGCCATGCTCTACGTGCGCGGCAACGCCTGGGACTACGACAACTGGGCCGCGCAGGGCAACCCCGGCTGGTCCTACCAGGACGTGCTGCCCTTGTTCAAGCGCGCCGAGAACAACGAAGACTTCGGCGGCGACGCCTTCCATGGCAAGGGCGGCCCGCTCAACGTGTGCTATCCGCGCCACGCCAGTCCGATCAACCAGATGTTCCTGGATGCGGCCGCCCTGAACGGCCTGCCCCAGGTGCGCGACTACAACGGCGTCCGGCAGGAAGGCGCTTTCATGTACCAGGTGACGCACAGGAACGGTGAGCGCTGCAGCGCGGCCAAGGCCTATCTGACGCCGAATCTGGACCGCCCCAACCTGCGGGTGGTGACGCACGCCGTGTCGTCGCGCATCCTGCTGGAGGAAGGACGCGCGGCCGGCGTGGAATACCACCACGGCGGCGCGCTGAAGCAGGTGCGCGCGCGGCGCGAAGTGGTGCTGAGCGGCGGCGCCTTCGGCTCGCCGCAGCTGCTGATGCTGTCCGGCATAGGCCCGGCGGCGCAGCTGCAGGCCATGGGCATCCCCGTGGTGAAGGACTTGCCCGGCGTGGGCCGCAACCTGCAGGACCATATCGACCACGTGCAGGGCTGGCAGACGCCCAGCGATACCGAGACCTTCGGCCTGTCGGCGCGCGGCGCCGGCAAAATCGCGGCCGCCATGCTGGAGTGGCGCAGCAAGCGCAGCGGCATGATCACCAGTCCCTACGCCGAGGCTGGCGCTTTCCTGCGTTCCTCGCCGGATGTGGCGGTGCCGGACCTGCAACTGGTGTTCGTGCTGGCGCTGGTGGACGACCACGCGCGCAAGATGCACCTGGGGCACGGCATTTCCTGCCACGTGGACCTGCTGCGGCCGCACAGCCGGGGCGAAGTCAGCCTGCGCAGCCGCGACGCGCGCGACGCGCCCCATATTGATCCGCGCTTCCTCAGCGACGAGCGCGACCTGGAAACCTTGTACCAGGGCGTGTGCCTGCAGCAGAAAATCATGGAGTCGGCGCCGCTGGATCCGGTGCGCGGCAAGATGCTGTATCCGGTGCGCCTGGGCGACCGCGCCGCCACCATCGCCGATATCCGCAAGCGGGCCGACACGCAGTACCACCCGGTCGGCACCTGCAAGATGGGGCCGCAGGACGATCCCATGGCGGTGGTGGACGCCCAGCTGCGCGTGCGCGGCGTGGCCGGTTTGCGCGTGGCGGACGCCTCCATCATGCCCACCATCGTCTCGGGCAACACCAATGCGCCGAGCATCATGATCGGGGAAAAGTGCGCCATCCTGCTGAGGGACGGCCGCGCCGCCGGCTAGGGGGCGGCCCCGCCCCGCAGCGCGCGCGTTTTTGGCCTGAATCGGGCATTGAAATGGTATGATAGGCCACTTTTCATTGTGGCAATTCAATTCGTCCTAAAACGTGCGTCTATCTTCCATTAAATTGTCGGGATTTAAGTCATTTGTTGATCCCACCAATTTCCAGGTGCCCGGTCAGCTGGTCGGCGTGGTAGGTCCCAACGGCTGCGGCAAATCGAACATTATCGATGCCGTGCGATGGGTGCTGGGCGAATCGAAAGCGTCGGAGCTGCGCGGCGAGTCCATGCAGGATGTGATTTTCAACGGCTCCACGCACCGCAAGCCGGCCGGCCGCGCGTCTGTGGAGCTGGTGTTCGACAATAACGACGGCAAGGCTTCCGGCCAGTGGGGCCAGTACGCCGAGATCGCGGTCAAGCGCACGCTCACGCGCGACGGCACGTCCACCTACTACATCAACGGCCAGCCGGTGCGCCGGCGCGACATCCAGGACATTTTCCTCGGCACCGGCCTCGGTCCGCGCGCCTACGCCATCATCGGCCAGGGCATGATCTCGCGCATTATCGAGTCGCGCCCCGAGGAGCTGCGGGTATTCCTGGAGGAGGCCGCCGGCGTGTCCAAGTACAAGGAGCGCCGCCGCGAAACCGAGAACCGCCTGCACGACACGCGCGAGAACCTGCTGCGCGTGGAGGACATCCTGCGCGAACTGAACGCCAACCTGGAAAAGCTGGAAGCGCAGGCAGCCGTGGCGCACCGCTTCCACCAGCTGCAGGCCGACCAGGACGAGAAGCAGAAACTGCTTTGGCTGCTGCGCAAGAACGAGGCGCAGTACGAGCAGACCAAGTACTTCCGCGAGGTGGAGCAGGCCCAGACCGACCTGGAAGAGCAGACCGCCAAGCTGCGCAACGTGGAGCTGACGCTGGAGCAGATGCGCCAGTCGCACTTCGCCGTGGGCGACCGCCTGCACACCGCGCAAGGCCATCTGTACCAGACCAACTCAGAAATCGGCAGCCTGGAAGCGCAGATCAAGTTCGTGGTGGAGTCGCGCACCCGCTTGCAGAACCAGCTGGCCACCCTGGGCGCGCAGCGCGACCAGTGGCAGAACCAGGCCGCCGAGTACAGCGAGCAGATAGAGGAAGCCGAGTTCAACCTGGAGGAGTTGTCCGCCAAGGTGGAGCAGGCGCGCATGATGGCCGAGCAGAAGGCGGAGTCGCTGCCGGTGCTGGAGGCGGCCTGGCGCGCGGCGCAGGACAAGAGCAGCGCGTCGCGCGCCCGCATCATGCAGGCGCAGCAGCAGCTGGAACTGGAATCGGCGCACCAGCGCAACGCCAGCAACATCCTGAACGGCCTGGCCGTGCGGCGCGAGCGCCTGCAGCAGGAGAAGCACGGCCTGAGCCTGCCGGATTCGGCGCACCTGTCCAACCTGAAGATGCAGCTGGAGGAAAAGCAGCAGGCGTCCGAGGAACTCAACTACCACCTGGAAGAAGCGCTGGAGCAGCAGCCCAAGCTGGAAGCGGAGCGCCAGGACGCGCAGCTGCAGGTGAACGCCGAAGCGGCCGCCAATGCGCAGCTGGAAGCGCGCCTGAATGCGCTGCGCCAGTTGCAGGAGCGCGTGCAGACCCAGGGCAAGGTCACGCCGTGGCTGCAGAAGCACGAGCTGGATGCACTGCCGCGCCTGTGGCAGAAGCTGCAGATCGAGGCGGGCTGGGAGACGGCGATGGAGGCCATCCTGCGCGAGCGCACCTCGGCCCTGCAAGTGTCCAATATTGAATGGGCCAAGCACTTCTTCAGCGACGCGCCTCCGGCCAAGCTGGCGCTGTTCGCGCCCGGCGCCAGCGCGCCGCCCATGCAGCAGGAGCAGCCTGGCCTGAAGCCCTTCATCACGCTGCTGAAACTGAATGATCCCGGCCTGCGCGCGGTGCTGCAGGACTGGCTGCACAACGTCTTCATCGCAGACAGCGCGGACGCCGCCTTCAAGGCGCGCGCCACGCTGCCCGCCGGCGGCGTGTTCGTGACCGCGCAGGGCCACGTTGTCACCCAGTCCAGCGTGCGTTTCTACGCCGCCGACGCGGAGCAGGACGGCATGCTGGCGCGCCAGCAGGAGATCGACAACATCGGCAAGCAGCTGCGCGCCCAGACCATCCTGGCCGACGAGGCGCGCGCCCGCTCGGTGCGCGCGGACGCCGCCGTGGCGGCGCATGCGCGCAGCCTGGCCGAGCTGCGCCAGAAGTCGCAGCTGCTCACGCAGTCGGTGCACGCTTTGCAGCTCGAGGTGGTCAAGCTGTCCGAGATCGAGGCGCGCTTCAACCAGCGCAGCACGCAGATCGAGGCGGACCTGGCCGAAATCGGCGCGCAGGAATCGGAGCAGATGCAGGTGCGCATGGAGTCCGAGGAGAAGTTCGAGCAGCTCGATATGGAGCTGGGCAACCTGCAGGGCGAGCATGAGGACGGCCAGACCCTGTTCATGGAGAAGGAACAGAAGCTGGCCGACGCCCGCCAGGCCCTGCGCGACCTGGAGCGCGGCGCGCAGGAAGCGGAATTTGCCGAGAAGTCCCAGCGCAGCAAGATCGAGGAGCTGCGCCGCAGCATCGCCACCGCCACCACGCAGGCGGCGCAGGTGGCGGATAGCCTGCAGGCCGGGCAGCGCGAACTGGAAAGCCTGGAAGCCGGCACCGCAAGCGAAGGCCTGCAGGAGCTGCTGGAACGCCGCACGCAGCAGGAGCGCGCGCTGTCGGACGCGCGCCATGAGCTGGACCAGATCACGCAGCAGCTGCGCAGCTTCGAGGATGCGCGCATGAACAACGAACGCAGCCTGCAGCCGCAGCGCGACAAGATCATGGAGCTGCAGCTCAAGGAGCAGGCCGCGCGCCTGAACCAGGAGCAGTTCTCCGCGCAGCTGGCGGAGGCGGGCGCGGACGAGGCGGCGCTGGCGGAGAAACTGAATCCGGACATGAAGCCGTCCTATCTGCAAGGCGAGGTCACGCGCCTGAACAACGCCATCTCCATGCTGGGCGCGGTGAATCTGGCCGCGCTGGACGAGTTGGCGCAGGCCTCCGAGCGCAAGAACTTCCTCGACGCGCAGAACGCCGACCTGACCGAAGCGATCAACACGCTGGAAGACGCGATTGCGCGCATCGACAAGGAAACCCGCGACCTGCTGCAAGACACGTTCGACCGCGTGAACGGCCACTTCTCCGAACTTTTCCCTATACTGTTCGGCGGCGGCCAGGCCAAGCTGATCATGACGGGCGACGAAATCCTGGATTCCGGCGTGCAGGTGATGGCGCAGCCGCCGGGCAAGAAGAACGCCACCATCCATTTGCTGTCGGGCGGCGAGAAAGCGCTGACCGCGACCGCGCTGGTGTTTTCCATGTTCCGCCTGAACCCGGCGCCGTTCTGCCTGCTCGACGAGGTCGACGCGCCGCTGGACGACGCTAATACGGAACGTTTCTGCCGCATGGTGAAACGGATGTCCGACCAGACCCAATTCCTCTTCATTTCGCACAACAAGATTGCGATGGAGATGGCCAATCAACTGATCGGTGTGACGATGCAAGAGCAGGGCGTATCGCGCATCGTGGCGGTGGATATGGAAGCCGCCGCCAACTTCGCTTCTGAGGCACAAGCAGCATGACAGACCTTCAAATGAGTTTGATCGCGGCAAGCGGCGTCTTTATCGTCGGCGTTGTCGCTTACAACAAATGGCAGGAATACAAAGCCAAAAAATCGGTGGAGCGGGCGTTTTCGTCCGACCATGACGACGTGCTGATGCGGCCCGACGGCGAAGCCGGCGTGCCCCGGCACGAACCGAGCTTCTCGCTTGGCGAGACCGATGCCGCCGCAGCGGCAGGCGCCAGCGCGCGCTCCCACGGCGGCAGCGCCGGCGGGGCCGGAGCGGCTGGCGGCAGCGGCGGGGTTGGTGGCGCGGGCGGAGACGCCGGCGGTGAATCCTACGCGCCCACCGCGCACGAAGCCGGCACGCTCACGCCAGCAGCGGAGCAGGCCACCGCGCTGGTGGACCCGCTGATCGACTGCCTGCTGCCGCTGGCGCTGGAAGCCCCGGTGCGCGGCGACAAAATCCTGCCGGTGCTGCAGAAGCTGCGCCTGGTGGGCAACAAGCCGGTGCACTACATCGGCCTGCACGTGAACGGCGACTGGGAACCCATCGTCCACGGCGGCGTTTACACGGAGCTGCAAGGCGGCGTGCAGCTGGCCAGCCGCAGCACCGCGCTGAACGAACTCGAATACTCCGAACTGGTGACGCGCTTGCGCGCCATGGCCGATGAAATCGGCGCCGAACCGGCCATTCCGGACATGATGGAAGTGATGGCCGAGGCGAAAACGCTGCACCGCTTCGTCTCCAGCCACGACGCCCAGCTGGGCGTGAACCTGCACACCAACGGCGCGCCGTGGGCCATCAGCACGCTGCTGGGCGCACTGGAGAAGCAGGGCTTCGACGTGCGTCCCGACGGCCGCTACGTGATGCCGGACGGCGACGGCGGCCACCTGTTCTCGCTGTCGACCAATGTCACGCTGGCCGAAGAAACCACGCCGCGCCTGACGCTGCTGCTCGACGTGCCCTGCGTGGCCCCGTCGCGCGACGGCTTCGGCGCCATGATCGCCTGCGCCAAATCGCTGGCGGGCCGCCTGGATGGCACCATCGTGGACGACTACAGCCAGGCGCTGTCGGACGAAGCGCTGGCCGAAATCGCCGGCCAGGTGCGCGACTTCTACGCCGACATGGAGTCCTCCGACATCCCGGCCGGTTCCACCCGCGCGCTGCGCCTGTTCTGCTAAGGGTGCGCAATGAGTGACAAGGAATACCAGGCCAAGGTGGACCGCGCGGCCTGGCTGACGGCCGAATTGAACCGCCATCTGCACGCCTACCACGTGCTCGATGCGCCGACCATCCCGGACGCCGAATACGACCAGCTCTACCTCGAGCTGCAAAAGCTGGAAACGGAACACCCGGAGCTGCAAAAGCAGGATTCGCCAACCTTGCGCGTGGGCGCGGCCCCGCTGCCGCAGTTTGCGCAAGTGACGCACACCGTGCCCATGCTGTCGCTGAATAACGGCTTCAGCGACGAGGACGTGGAAAACTTCGACCGCCGCGTGCGGGAAGGCCTGGACGTGCTGCAAGTGGAGTACGCCGCCGAAGTGAAATTCGACGGCCTGGCCATCAACCTGCGCTACGAGAACGGCCTGTTCGTGCAGGCCGCAACGCGCGGCGACGGCTACACCGGCGAGGACGTTACCGCCAATATCCGCACCATCAAGGGCATTCCGCTGCGCCTGCACGGCGACAAGGTGCCCGCGCTGCTGGACGTGCGCGGCGAGGTGCTGATGTACAAGCGCGACTTCGCCAAGATGAACGAGCGCCAGCGCGAAGCCGGCCAGAAGGAATTCGTCAATCCGCGCAACGCGGCGGCAGGCAGTTTGCGCCAGCTCGATTCGCGCATCACCGCGCAGCGCGCGCTGAGCTTCTTCGCCTACGGCATCGGCGCGCTGGAAGGCGCCGAGATGCCCGAATCGCACTCCGCGCTGCTGGAGTGGTACTACGCCCTCGGCCTGCCGGTGGCCAAGGAACGCGCCGTGGTGCGCGGCGCGCAAGGCCTGCTGGACTACTACGCCGCCATCGGCAAGGCGCGTCCGGACATGCCGTACGAGATCGACGGCGTGGTGTACAAGGCCAACAAGCTGTCCGACCAGCGTCAGCTTGGCTTCGTATCGCGCGCGCCGCGCTTCGCCATTGCGCATAAATTCCCGGCCGAAGAAGCCACCACCATCGTGCACGACATCGAAGTGCAGGTGGGCCGCACCGGCGCCATCACACCGGTGGCGCGCCTGGAGCCCGTGTTCGTGGGCGGCGTGAACGTCACCAACGCCACGCTGCATAACGAAGGCGAAGTGCAGCGCAAGGACGTGCGCGTGGGCGACACGGTCATCGTGCGCCGCGCTGGCGATGTGATTCCCGAGGTGCTGGCCGTGGTGCTGGAAAAGCGCCCGCAGCCCGAGCCGCCGCGCTACGTGCTGCCCAAGGTGTGCCCGGTGTGCGGTTCGCACGTGGTGCGCGAAGAGGGCGAGGCCATTGCGCGCTGCTCCGGCGGCCTGTTCTGCCGCGCACAGCGCAAGGAAGCCATCCGCCACTTCTCCGGCCGCCGCATGATGGACATCGAAGGCCTGGGCGACCGCTATATCGACAACCTGGTCGAATGCGACCTGGTGACCCGCGTGGCCGACCTGTACAAGCTCACGCTGGACGACCTGCTGAAGATGAAGCGCCTGGCCGATGAACGCGACGGCACCACGCCGGAGACCGTCCAGCAAGGCAAGATCGCCACCAAGTGGGCGGACAATCTGCTGGAGGCCATCGCCGCCAGCAAGAACCCGCCGCTGGAGCGCCTGCTGTTCGCGCTGGGCATCCGCCACGTGGGCGAGTCCACCGGCAAGACGCTGGCCGAGTGGCTGGGCAGTTTCGGCCTGGTGCGCCGCGCGCCGATCGCGCTGCTGCGGGTGCTGCCCGATATCGGCGGCACGGTGGCCGAAGCCATCGCCGACTTCTTTTCCGAAGCGAAGAACCAGGAGGCCATCGACGCGCTGCTGGCGGCGGGCGTGGCCCCGCAAGGCGAGCACGCGCCCAGCGCCAAGCTGCGCGAGAAGCTCGACGACATCAAGCTGATGGCCGCACTGGGCATACCGAAGATGACCGAGCCGCGCTGCCGCAAGCTGGTGGAGCAGGGCGTTACGCTGGAAAAGCTGGCGCAGCAGAGCATTTTCTCGGTCTATGGCTTGCCGGCGGACGTCGCCGCTGCGCTGGAAGAGTGGATGGCGCAGCCGGGCAACCGCGACCAGGTGGCCGCGCTGGATGATCTCTGCAAAGGCCTGCTTGCCTTGCTGCCGGAAGTCGTGGAAGCCACGGGCGCCCTGAACGGCAAGACCTTTGTATTGACTGGCACGCTGCCGAACCTGAGCCGCGACCAGGCTGGCGCCATGATTGAAGCGGCGGGCGGCAAGGTGGTTGGTTCCGTATCGAAGAAAACCGGTTATGTAGTGGCAGGCGCCGAGGCGGGCAGCAAGCTGGCCAAGGCGGAAGAACTCGAAATCCCCATCCTGGACGAAGCGGGCCTGCTGGCCCTGCTGGAGAACAATAAATGACCAAAATTCGCAAAGCCGTATTCCCAGTCGCAGGCCTGGGCAGCCGTTTTCTACCTGCCACCAAGGCGCAGCCGAAGGAGATGCTGCCCATCGTCGACAAGCCGCTGATCCAGTATGCGGTGGAAGAGGCGGTGGCGGCCGGCATCACCGACATGATCTTCATCACCGGCCGCAACAAGCGCGCCATTGAAGACCATTTCGACAAAGCCTACGAACTGGAAGCCGAGCTGGAAGCGGCGCAGAAAACCGCGCTGCTGGAGCAGGTGCGCAACGTCATCCCCAAGCACATCAACTGCATCTTCATCCGCCAGTCCGAGCCGCTGGGCCTGGGCCACGCGGTGCTGTGCGCGCGTCCGGTGGTGGGCGACGAGCCTTTCGCCGTGCTGCTGGCGGACGACTTCATGGACACCGACAACGGCGCCCGTCCGGTGCTGGCGCAGATGACCGAAGTGTATTCCTATGAGCGCGCCAGCGTGCTGGCGGTGCAGGACGTGCCGCGCGCGAACACGCGCCAGTACGGCATCGTCAGCGCCTCGCCTTATCAGAGCAGGCTGGAACTGGTGTCCGGCATCGTCGAGAAACCGAAGCCGGAGGAGGCGCCTTCCACGCTGGCCGTGGTGGGGCGCTATGTGCTGTCGGGCCGCATCTTCGAATACCTGGAGCACCTGGGCGCGGGCACCGGCGGCGAGATCCAGCTGACCGACGGCATCGCCGCGCTGATGAAGGCCGAGCGCGTGCTGGCCTACCGCTACGACGGCACCCGTTACGACTGCGGCTCCAAGCTGGGCTACCTGAAAGCCACCACTGCCATGGGCCTGAAGCATCCGGAGATGGGCGACGAATTCCGCAAATATCTGCAGGAGATGCAATTGGAACTGGGGGCGAAATGACGGTCCGTGAAATCCTGAAGATGGGCGACCCGCGCCTGCTGCGCGTGGCGGAGCCGGTGCGCGAATTCGATACGCCCGAGTTGCACGCCCTCATCGCCGACATGTTCGACACCATGCACGCCGCCAACGGCGCGGGCCTGGCCGCGCCCCAGATCGGCGTGAATTTGCAGCTCGTGATCTACGGTTTCAAGAACAACGCCCGCTATCCGGACGCGCCGCAAGTGCCGGAGACGGTGCTGATCAACCCCGTGCTCACGCCGATCACGCAAGAAAAGGAAGACGGCTTCGAAGGCTGCCTGTCCGTGCCCGGCCTGCGCGGCAGCGTGGCGCGCTACAAGAAGCTGCACTACGAAGGCGTGGACCAATACGGCCAGGCCATCGTGCGCGACGCAGACGACTTCCACGCGCGCGTGGTACAGCACGAAGTCGACCACTTGCACGGCATCCTCTACCCGATGCGCATCACCGACTTCAGCAAGTTCGGCTACACCTCGGTGATGTTCCCCGACCTCGATCCCAACGACGACGATTAACCCGCCCTACGCGGGTTCGGCGTGTTCCACCATGAGCTGGACCTTGGTGGTGCCGTTGTATTCGTTGGCGTCGAGCCGGAAGGCGACGCGGGCGCGGTCGCCTACGGATTCGGTGTGGCCGAACCAGATCGCGTCGTAGCGCGCGCCGTTTTTCTCCAGCAGCAGCTTGAGGTGGCGCTCTTTAAGGATGCGCTGGCTCACAACGCGGAACTCGTCGCAGAACACCGGCGGCGCGAAGCCCTGGCCCCATACCTGGCCGTCCATCAGCTCGATGAACTGGGTGGTGTAGTAGCCGTCTTCCAGCGGCCCGTCGGTTTCGATCACGCGTTCCAGCTGCTGTTCCGTCAGCCATGCGCGGCCCACGGCTTCGAAGGCTTCCGAGAACGCGTCGAAGGCATCGGCGCGGATGCTCAGGCCCGCAGCCATGGCGTGGCCGCCGAATTTGTCGATCAGGCTGGGGGCGCGTTTTGAAACCAGGTCCAGCGCGTCGCGCAGGTGGAAGCCTGGGATGGAGCGGCCGGAGCCCTTGATCCAGCCGTCTCCCGCCGGTGCGAAGGTAATCGTCGGACGGAAGAACTTTTCTTTCAGGCGCGATGCCACGATGCCGATCACGCCCTGGTGCCAGCTTTCGTCGAATACGCTGATGGTGCTGCTGGCGGCGGGTTCAAAGCGGTCCAGGTGCAGCAAGGCCGCGTCCTGCATCTCGGCTTCGATCTCGCGCCGTTTCAGGTTGATCTCGTTGAGCTGCTGCGCCAGCTGCCAGGCGCGGTCTTCATCGTCCGTGAGCAGGCACTCGATGCCGAGCGACATGTCCTCCAGCCGCCCGGCCGCGTTCAGGCGCGGGCCGAGCGCGAAGCCCAGGTCGAACGGCGTGGCGGTGCGCGCCTGGCGGCCGGCCACGCGGAACAGGGCGGCCACGCCGGGATGCATACGGCCTGCGCGCATGCGCTTCAGGCCTTGCGCCACCAGGATGCGGTTGTTCGGGTCCAGCTTGACTACGTCGGCCACGGTGCCCAGCGCCACCAGGTCCAATAGACTGTCCAGCTTGGGCTGGGTGGCGGCGTCGAATACGCCGCGCTTGCGCAGTTCTGCGCGCAGGGCCAGCAGCACGTAGAACACCACGCCCACGCCCGCCAGGTTCTTGCTCGGGAAGCCGCAGGCCGGCTGGTTGGGATTGACGATAACGCGCGCCTCGGGCAGCACGTCGGCCGGCAAGTGGTGGTCGGTGACGACGACTTCGATGCCGCGCCGGTTGGCCTCGGCCACGCCGTCTATGCTGGCTATGCCGTTGTCCACGGTGATGATGATGTCCGGCTGCTTTTCGCGCGCCGTCAGCGCCACGATTTCCGGCGTGAGGCCGTAGCCGTATTCGAAGCGGTTGGGGACGATGAAGTCGACATTGGCGCCCATGGAACGCAGGCCGCGCAGCGCCACCGCGCAGGCGGTGGCGCCGTCGCAGTCGTAGTCGGCCACGATCACCATGCGCTTTTGCGCGGCGATGGAGTCGGCCAGGAAGACGGCCGCCGCGCCGATGTGCAGCAGGCCGGAAGGCGCGATCAGCGCCGCCAGCTCGCTGGACAGGTCTTTGGGGTCGGTCAGGCCGCGCGCGGCAAACAGGCGGGCCAGCACAGGATGGATGCCGCCCTGGCGCAGCATTTCCGATTCGCGGAAGGGGCAGGGGCGGGTGGCGATACGGGTCATGGCGTGAGCTTGGTGAGGGCGGGCTTGCGCCAGAATTTGCGCAAAGAGCCCTTGGTGATGGTGAATTCGGCCAGCTTCAGATGGCTGCTGAAAACCAGTTTCAGGCTGCCCAGGCGGCCCGTTTGCAGCGCCGCCAGCAAGGGAGCGAACCATTGCTGCTCGATCTGCTGCATGTGCGCCAGCCAGGGCGCCCAGTCGCCGGCTTTGCCTACCGGGATCAGTTCGCCCAGCACCACGGTGGCGTCGCCGGGCAACGCGAGCACTTGCGGGGCGGTGGCGGCGCGCAGGGCGGGATCGGCCAGCAGCGTTAGCCACGCGGGACAGTTGACGACGGCCAGCGCGCCGGCGTTGCTGGCTGCTGCGTTTGCCGAGGCATTGGCAGAGGCGCCAGCCCACAGCCAGAACGAATTCACCGGCGACAGCCCGCGCTGTTGGCGCGCTTCGTTGACGGGGTGTTCGTGCCACAGCATCTGCACTTCGTTTTGCAGCTTGCGGAACTCGCGCTTGGCATCGCCTTCCGGCATCCAGTCGCTCAGGTTGTCGCCCACGGCCACGTCCGGCGAAGCGGTGCGCAGGCCTTGCCAGTCGTCCGCGCGCATGAACCACATGTCCGGCGCGGCGTAGACCAGCGGCTTGCCGGCGTCGTCGAAGTAGGGCTTGATCAGGTCGAACAGCGCGCGCGAGTCGGCTTCGTTCAGGTTAAGCGAGCGCGGATCGCCCAGCTCCATATGGGTGCGCGCCAGTTGCAGATGCACGGGCTGTACGGCGAACCAATAGCCGTCGGCCTGCGCCACGTCCAGCGCCCGCATCATGGCGGGTGCGAAGGGGGCGTTGTCGGACGGGCCTGCGGGCGCGCCGGCGGTGAGCGCGCGCGACAGCCACGATTCATGCGGCAGAAGGCGGTTGGCGCCGTCTTCCTCCGTCACGCGGTGCGTGCTATTGCGCTCGAGTAACATCGCCAGCGCCGGCACTTGCATAGCGCGGGCCAGGTCTTGAGCGAGTTCGGGCGGGGTGAGGGCGAAGGGCAGGACGAGGGTAAGCTGATTCATAACCCGCGATTGTATCAGCCCGCCGCCTTCCGCTTGCGGCCACGGTGCGGTGTTTCACTCACGAAATGTAATTTGTATGGCACACTTCGGGCTCGGAACGTTTTTCACCTATGGCACCACTAACTACAAGGCCCATGAGCATCATCAAGAATCTGCCTTTCGAATGGCTGGTCGGCCTGCGCTACACACGCGCGGGCAAGCGCAGCGGGCGTAACAGCTTTATATCGTTTATCTCGGCCATCTCCATGCTGGGCATAGGCCTGGGCGTGGCCGCCCTGATCGTGGTGCTGTCGGTGTACAACGGCTTTCAGAAGGAAGTGACCGAGCGCATGGTGTCGGTGCTGGGCCATGTGGAGATGTACGACCTGCGCGGCGGCGGCCTGCGGGACTGGACGGCCACCGCGAAGGAGGCGTTCAAGAATCCCGAAGTGCAGGGCGTGGCGCCATTCGTGGAAACCCAGGCCATGCTGGTGCACGGCAGCGACAAGCTGCGGCCCGCCATTGTGCGCGGCATTCTGCCCAAGGCCGAAGCCACCGTCTCCAGCGTGAGCAAGCAGTTCAAGCAGGGCAGCTTCGACGCGCTGCAGCCGGGCGCGTTCAATATCGTGCTGGGCGTGGGCCTGGCCAAGGCGCTGGACGTGGAAGTGGGCGGCAAGGTCGCCATGGCGCTGGCGCAGAACGGCAAGGACATGATGGGTAGCGGCTCTCCCAGCATGCGCTACTTCACCGTCGCCGGCATTTTCGAGGCCGGCCACAACGAGTTCGATTCCGGCCTGGCCTATGTCCACATCGGCGATGGCATGGAGCTGCTGCACCTGGAGCTGCCGTTCGCGCTGCGCCTGCGCGTGGCGGACGTGCAGCGCGCGCCGGACGTGGCGCGCGAGCTGAAACGCACCATGCCGGGCGAGCTGCTGGTGCGCGACTGGTCCCAGCAGAACGCCAACTGGTTCGCTGCGGTGCAGACGCAAAAGAACATGATGTTCATTATCCTTACGCTGATTATCGCGGTGGCGGCCTTCAACCTGGTTGCCACGCTGGTGATGACGGTGACGGACAAGCAGGCCGACATCGCCATCCTGCGCACGCTGGGCGCCGCGCCGCGCTCGGTGATGTTTATCTTTATGGTGCAGGGCGCGCTGGTGGGTGTGATCGGCACCGCGCTGGGCGTGGCGGGCGGCGTGCTGCTGGCCATGAACGTGGACGTGATCGTGCCCGCCATCGAGCGCATGCTGGGCATGAAGTTCCTGGCCAAGGACATCTACTTTATCAGCGCCGTGCCGTCCGACCTGCGCTGGCATGACGTGGCCGTGATCTCCGCCACGGCGGTTGCGCTGGCCTTTGTCGCCACCCTGTATCCGAGCTGGCGCGCCGCGCGCGTGAAGCCGGCCGACGCCCTGCGCTACGAGTGAACAGACCATGCTGAAGAATCTCCTGTCGAATTTGCCTTTTGAATGGCTGGTTGGCCTGCGCTACACGCGCGCCGGCAAGCGCAGCTCGCGCAACAGCTTTATCTCCTTTATCTCGCTGATCTCCATGGGCGGCATTGCGCTGGGCGTGGCAGCGCTGATTATCGTGCTGTCGGTGATGAACGGCTTCCAGAAGGAAGTCACGGGCCGCATGTTGTCCGTGCTGGCCCACGTGGAAGTGTTCAACACTGGGGGCGAGGGCATGCCGGACTGGGAGCAGCAGGCCAAGAACGCTTTCAAGAATCCGGAAGTGAAGGGCGCCGCGCCGTTCGTGGAAACGCAGGCCATGCTGCAGCATGGCGGCGACACGCTGCGTCCGGCCATCGTGCGCGGCATCCTGCCGGAGCAGGAGCCGAATGTGTCGGACGTGGCCAAGCACACCAAGTACGGCGACTTCAATGCGCTGCGCCAGGGCGAATTCAATATCGTGCTGGGCATAGACCTGGCGCGCGCGCTGCAGGTCAACCTGGGCGACAAGGTGACGATGGCGCTGGCGCAAGGCACGGTCACGCCGGCCGGCATTGTGCCCCGCATGCGCTCCTTTACGGTGACCGGCATCTTCCAGGCGGGCCATGCCGAGTTTGACGGCGGCCTGGCCTTCATCCACATTGTGGACGCTGAAAAAATGCTGCGCCTGTCCGCGCCGGCCGGCTTGCGCCTGCGCCTGGCGGACATGCACCGCGCCCCGCAAGTGGCGGAAGACCTCAAGCCCCTGATGCCCGCCGGGATGGAGATACGCGACTGGTCCAAGCTGAACGCCAACTGGTTCGCGGCGGTGCAGACCGAGAAGCGCATGATGTTCATCATCCTGGCGCTGATTGTGGCCGTGGCCGCGTTCAACCTCGTGTCCACGCTGGTGATGACGGTGACGGACAAGCAGCCCGACATCGCCATCCTGCGCACGCTGGGCGCGTCGCCGCAATCCATCATGCGCATCTTCGTCATACAGGGCGCGCTGGTGGGCACCATGGGCGCGGCGCTGGGTGTGGCCGGCGGCGTGCTGGTGGCCTTGAATATCGATGTGATCGTGCCGTTTATTGAATCAACTTTGGGAGTGCAGTTCTTGTCTAGGGATATCTACTACATCAGCACCGTGCCTTCGGATATGCGCTGGCCGGACGTCACCCGCATCGGCGTGGTGGCGGTGGCGCTGGCCTTCCTGGCCACCATCTATCCAAGCTGGTGGGCTGCCCGTGTCAAACCTGCGGAGGCGCTGCGCTATGAATGATCAATCCATCGTCCTGTCCTGCCGCGGGCTGGGCAAAACCTTCACCCAGGGCAGCTACTCGGTGCAGGTACTGAACGGCATCGACATCGACGTGCGGCGCGGCGAGCGCGTGGCTATTGTCGGCGCATCCGGTTCCGGCAAGTCCACGCTGCTGCACCTGCTGGGCGGCCTGGATACGCCGAGCAACGGCAGCGTGACCCTGCTGGGCAAGGACTTCGCCAGCCTGGGCGAGCGCGAACGCGGCGACTTGCGCAACCAGTCGCTCGGCTTCGTTTACCAGTTCCACCACCTGCTGCCCGAGTTCACTGCGCTGGACAACGTGGCCATGCCGCTGATGATACGGCGCCTGAAGCGCTCGCAGGCGCAGGAGGAAGCGCAGAAGATACTCACGCGCGTGAACCTGGCCAAGCGGGTGACGCACGTGCCGGGCGAGCTGTCCGGCGGCGAGCGCCAGCGCGTGGCCCTGGCGCGCGCGCTGGTGACGCAGCCCGCCTGCGTGCTGGCCGACGAACCGACCGGCAACCTCGATCACGGCACGGCCGAACAGATCTTCGACCTGATGCTGGAGCTGTCGCGCACCCTGGGCACGGCCTTCGTCATCGTCACGCATGACCCGGAACTGGCCAAGCGCTGCGACCGCGTGCTGCGCCTGACCGACCAGGGCCTGCACCAGGAGAAGTAAGCATGTGGATAGACACGCACTGTCATCTGGACGCGCACGAATTCGGTGATACCTCGCTGGACGTGGCGCGCCGCGCGCAGGAGCAGGGCGTGGGCATGATCGTGGTTCCCGCCGTCGAGCGGGCCAATCTTGATATCGTCGCCGGCCTCGCTGCCAGGGCGGACAACGCCTGCTATGCGCTGGGCATCCATCCCATCTACGTGCCCAATGCCACCGAGGACGACCTGCTGGCCCTGCGCGCCAGCGTGGAAGCGGCCATGGACGATGCGCGTATGGTGGCGATAGGCGAGATCGGGCTGGACTTCTTCATCCCCATGCTGGCCGAACCGGCCATGCGCGAGAAGCAGGTGCATTTCCTGCGCGAGCAGCTGCGCATTGCGCGCGACTTCAACCTGCCGGTGCTTACGCATGTGCGCAAGTCGCAGGACCAGGTGCTCAAGCACGTGCGCCAGATCACGCCCAACGGCGGCATCGCGCACGCCTTCAACGGCAGCTTCCAGCAGGCGCAGGGCTATATCGACGTGGGCTTCAAGCTGGGCTTCGGCGGCAGCATGACGTTCACGCGCGCGCTGCAGATACGCCGCCTGGCGGCCGAGCTGCCGCTGTCTTCCATCGTCCTGGAGACGGACGCGCCGGACATTTCTCCGTCCTGGGTCCACCCCGGCGTGAACACCCCGCAGCAGATTCCGCGCATAGGCGAGGTGCTGGCCGAGCTGCGCGGCATCAGCGTGGACGAGGTCCGCACCGCCACCGGCGCCAACGCGCGCGCCATCCTGCCGCGCATGGCCAGCCTGCTGCCGGCTTGAACGCCCCTACTTTGTACAGCGCGCTGCAGCATGCAATGCGCCGCAGCCCATTGAAATCGGAGCGGCTTAGCTACCCGTCAGCGCTTCGCTAATTTGTGTTGTTGCAATCGTAGCGGCTTCCTGCTGGGCGCCAACCAGTTCCGTAAATGCGCGTTGCTGAATTGCGGCTGCGTTCTCCGCGAGCGCCGCCATACACGACTGCGAGGCTTCCACCCAGGCCCGGGCAGCGTGTTCCTGGACAATGCGGATTGAGCTTGTCCACAATTCCTGGTTGCTGTGCTCGAAGGCGCGCTGGTAGACCGAAATTACTTGATCCCACATGCTGCTGCCTGCGGTTGATGTTGCCGGGAACGCAAAAGCGGCGAGATTTGGGAAATAGGGGATCATGGTGCTTCTTTCACTTGTGGAGGGAACGACGGATGTTTGTTGGGTTGTGCAGCGCACAAGAGCAGTATAGATCGCTGGATATTTGTGCGCCGTTCTGCACAAATGCCTGTGCCAAGAATCCAGCCGGCTTGATTTTGATTAGCACGCAGAATTCCTCCTCCGGCAATAATCAGTTCTTTCCCCATGGAACTGATGATGAGATGCGCGATACTCGGCTTTGTTGGCGGCGCGGCGTGGCTGCAAATGCTGGCCGCGTTGCCTACATACCCATCAGCCGGGCTGGCAGCGGCGGTTGCTGCGGCTCTGGCCTTGCCTGCGGCGCGGCGCTGGCTTCCTGCCCGGGTAAGCTGGCTGCGCCATTTTCTTGCCGTACTGGCCGGCGCAGCTGCCGGCTTCTTCTGGGCCGTATTATTGGCGGAAGCGGCACTGGCGCCCGAGCTGTCGAAGGCTGATGAGGGCCGCGACATTACGCTGATCGGCACCATCGCCAACCTGCCCAACCGTTTCGAAGGCGGCGTCCGTTTCAATTTCGCGGTGGAGCAAGTCGAACGCGGCGCGGCGCGCGTGCCGCCGCTGGTCGCGTTGTCCTGGTACGAGGGCTATCGCGGCGAGGCCGTGCCGATAGGCGAAGTGCAGCCGGGCGAACGCTGGCGGCTCACGGTCCGCTTGCAGCGGCCGCACGGCAACGCCAATCCCTATGGCTTCGATTATGAACTTTGGCTGTTGGAGCAGGGCGTGCGCGCCACCGGATATGTGCGCCAGGATGGCCGCAACCAGCGCCTGGCTACTTTTGTCGGCAGCTTTGGCAATGTGATTGAACACTGCCGCGCCGTGCTGCGGGAGCGCATTCTGCGCGCGCTCAAGGGCAAGGAATATGCGGGCGTGATCGTGGCTCTGGTGGTGGGAGACCAACGTGGCATTCCGCAATCGGACTGGCTGGTGTTCAACCGCACGGGCATCAGCCACTTAATCAGTATCTCCGGTTTACACATTACGATGATCGCCGGCCTGTTCGCGCTGGCCGCGTCGGCCTTGTGGCGGCGATCCTTCTTCACGCGCGCGCAGTTGCCGCTGCTGCTGCCTGCGCAGAAAGTGGCGGCGCTGGCTGGCATGCTGGCGGCGCTGGTGTACGTGCTGCTAGCGGGCTTCGGCGTGCCAGCTCAGCGCACGCTGTATATGCTGGCGGTGGTCGCCGTGGCGCTGTGGACGGACCGGCTGGCCAGCGTGACGCATGTGCTGTGCCTTGCTGCCGGCGTAGTGGTGCTGCTGGATCCCTGGGCGGTGATGTGGCCGGGTTTCTGGCTTTCGTTCGGCGCCGTCGCCACCATCCTCTACGCGACGGTGGGCCGCACCGAGGTGCATCACGGCAGCGGCGTGGCGGTGCTGGCGGCAGGCGCCGCCGGTAATGGCGCGCTGCCGCTGCTGCAGCCGCGCCGCGCGCCGCTGTCGAGGCGCGAACGGTGGATGGCGGACTTAAAGATGGCCGCACGCGTGCAGTACGCGGTCACCGTCGGTCTGGTGCCGCTGACCATGCTGCTGTTCGCGCAGGTGTCGGTGGCAAGTCCGGTGGCAAATGCGGTGGCCATTCCGGTAGTCAGCCTGCTGGTCACGCCGCTGGCGTTGGCGGGGGCGGTGCTGCCGGATTTGCTGGCCGCGCCATTGCTGAACCTTGCGCACGGAACCGTATGGCTGCTGGCGCAAGCGCTGCAATGGATGAGCGCGAGCCGCTTCGCCGTATGGGCCGCGCCCACGCCGCCGCCCTGGCTGTTCTGCTGGGCGCTGTTCGGCACGGCGTGGATGCTGGCGCCGCGCGGCTGGCCCTTGCGCTGGCTGGGTATCGTGACCTGGCTGCCCTTGCTGGCGGCGACGCCCAGCCATCCGGCGGACGGCGCATTCCGCGTGACCGCCTTCGACGTGGGGCAGGGCATGGCGCTGCTGGTGGAAACCAGTGGGCATCGCCTGCTGTACGACACCGGCCCCGCCTACGCGCCTGATTCCAATGGCGGCAACCGGGTGATCCTGCCTTACCTGCGGGCGCGCGGCATCGGCGCGCTGGATGCGATGGTGGTGAGCCACGCGGACGCCGACCACTCCGGCGGCGCCCTGGCGATGCTGGAAAATATGCGCATCTCCTGGACCAGCACCTCGCTGCCGGCGGGGCATCCCATCGTGCGCGCCTCGCCCAGGCATGTGCGCTGCGAAGCCGGGCAGGGCTGGAACTGGGACGGGGTGCTCTTTGAGATGCTGCATCCCTCCGCCGAAAGCTACGGCCATGCGGGACTGAAACCGAACGCCCGCAGCTGCGTGCTGAGGGTGAGCGCGGGCGGCAAGGCCATGCTGCTGGCAGGCGACATCGAAGCGGCACAGGAGGCCGAGCTGCTGCTACGCGCCCCGGCGAGCCTGCCGGCCGATGTGCTGCTCGCTCCACACCACGGCAGCGGCACGTCGTCCACGCCGCCATTCCTGGCTGCCGTGCGGCCTGGCGCTGCCATATTCCAGGTCGGCTACCGCAACCGCTATCACCATCCCCAGCCGCAGGTCTTTGAGCGCTACCGCAGCCTTGGTATCGATCGCCTGCGCACCGACGAAAGCGGAGCACTGACGCTGGAGTTCAATGGCCAGCTCAGCGTGGAGCGCTACCGCGAAGCCAACCCGCGCTATTGGCGCCATCCGTAAGATTATTTCGCAATGCTCAATAGTGTATTACGACCGGCGGTCTTTACGGCATTCCGCCTGCCCCGGATACTTGCGCGCCCGAGAATAACGAGAAGCCAATATGAAGCGTCGAAATTTTGTTACAGGCAGTATGGCGGCGATCGCCGCAGCCAGCACCGCCACGGCGTCCGCAGCAGGGACCGCTTCCGCAGGCGGCGCGACGATTACCCGCCCTGACGGCTTGAACCCGGTCGGCATCCGCACGGCAGGCGTGCGCATGATTCCTGTCGCCGGCGGCAAGTACAAGGTGTGGACCAAGAAAGTCGGGCAGGGCCCCATCAAGGTGCTGCTGCTGCACGGCGGTCCCGGCTTTACGCACGAATACCTGGAGGCGATGGAGTCCTTCCTGCCGCAGGCCGGCATCGAGATGTACTACTACGACCAGCTCGGCTGCGGCAACTCCGACCAGCCGGACGATCCCTCGCTGTGGACCTTGCCGCGCTACCTTGAGGAACTGGAAGAAGTGCGCACAGGCCTGGGCCTGGACCAGTTCGTGCTGTACGGCCATTCCTGGGGCGGTTTGCTGGCCATCGAGTATGCGCTGCACCACCAGCGCCGTTTGCGCGGCCTGGTCATTTCCAATATGACGGCGGGCATACAGGCGCTGCTGCGCCACACCGCGTCGATCAAGATGAAGCTGCCGCCGGACACGCTGGCGGAGCTGCAGGCGCTGGAAGCCAGGGAGGCCTACGATACGCCGGAGTACGAGCGCATCATGAACGAGGTGCTGTATCCGCAGGTGCTGTGCCGCATCAGTCCGTGGCCGGATGCGGTGAACCGCGCGTTCCGCCACCTGAATGCGAAGATCTACAACCAGATGCAGGGCAAGAGCGAATTCCTGGTGACCGGCAACCTGAAGGACTGGGAACGCTGGGACAGCCTGCATGAAATCAAGGTGCGCGCGCTGACCATAGGCGCCACCTACGACGAAATGGACCCGGAGGATATCCGCAAAATGGCGCGCATGATGCCGAATGCGAAGTCCATGATCTGCGAAAACGGCAGCCATCTATGCATGTGGGATGCGCAGGAGCAGTACTTCCGGGGCTTGCTGGCCTTCCTGAAGACCGTTTAAGGCGGAACTGACGGATGGCGTGTTGAAAGTCCGGCAACTGTCCTCATCTGGGTGGTCCATCCATCAAGCGAGCGCAGCAATGATTTTTCCCCGCCATCCCAAGCCGGTTGTTCCAGCCAAGGCTGTCGCCACGCAAGTTGTGCAGCAGAAGCAGGACGGCAAGGTAATGGACAAGCACGTCCTTATTATTCCGGCTCCCAAACCGCCCGCGCCGCCCTTGCCGCCGGCCAAGGAGTGAAATTAGAGCAACCGTTCTATTTCTTTTGCCGCCGCTCTCCTTACAATGGCCCCAAGGAGACACTACAAAAATGAACAAACCCAAGCTGCACTTTTCGCACGCCAACAGCTATCCGGCCGGCACCTACCGCCGCCTGTTCGAGCTGCTGGGCCAGCATTACGACATTTCCGCGCTGGACATGCATGCCCACAACCCGGCCTATCCGGTCGGCACCGGCTGGCCGCAGCTGGTGCAGGAGCTGGTGGACGAGCTGGAAAGCCGCTACACCGAGCCGGTGATACTGCTGGGCCACTCGCTGGGCGGCATGCTGAGCGTGATGGTGTCCGCCATGCGGCCGGACCTGGTGCGCTGCGTGGTGATGCTCGATTCACCCGTGGTGGCGGGTTGGCGCGCCATGCTGCTGCGCGTGACGCGCAACTGGTCGGTGGCCAACAAGTTCTCGCCGGCGCGCTTTTCGGAAAAGCGCCGCAATGTCTGGCCGGACGCGGCAGCGGCGCACCAGCACTTCGCCTTGAAAGATCTTTTCGCGGCTTGGGCGCCCGGTGTGCTGGACGATTACATCGCCGCCGGCCTGAAGCCGCATCCGGACGGCGTACAGCTGCGCTTCACGCGGGAGAATGAAACGGCGGTCTACCGCAGCCTGCCGCACCATATCGGCGGCCTGGTCCGGCGCGGCGTGCAGGTGCCGGCCGGCTTTATCGGCGGCAGCGAGTCGGTGGAAAATCGCCAGGCCGGGCTGGACGCCACCCGCCGTCTGGTCGGCAGCAATTTCCGCATCATTCCCGGCGGCCACCTGTTCCCCATGGAGTCCCCCGAACTGACGGCCCAGGTAACCCACGAGATGATCACGCAGCTGCTGGGGATACTGGCAAGCGCTGGTTCTGGCGAGACTGTCGTTTGAGGGTAGTCAAAGCCTTTGCCTGGGAGCGGCTTATAATAGTTGGATGAGCGTGCAAATAACATCTGATGAGTCTGGAGAGACGTTGCCAGACGGAAGCAATCAAATCGGTCCGCAGAGCGAGGCCGAGCGTCACCTGTATGAATTGGTGATGGCGGGACTTAAAAGCGGCGCGCCCAGGGAGTTAAGCGTCGCGGACTTGATCACGCAACTGCGCGCGCGCGTCCCAGCTACCCGCGTAGAGAATGCAGATTAGGCTATTCCCCGCCGCCGAGAGCGATCTTGCGGATATTGTTGACTACTAATCAACAATTTCTACTGCCCTGGCTGAGCGTTTTATTTCTGAACTCCACTCATCGTTAGCCAAACTTTGTGGCAATCCAGGGATCGGATCGCCGCGCTATGCGCACTTTCTACCTGATCGCTCCTTGCGTGTCTGGCAACTGCGCCAGTTTCCCTTTCTGATCTTTTACCGCGTCGATCAGAGTACGCTCGCGGTCTTGCGAGTCTTGCATGAGCGCAGGGCGTTGACTGCCGAAATCATTTCTAGCTGATGTGCCCAAAAGCTTGCAGAATTGTTCTTGAAAGCAGTCCTTTCGCGTAAAATCCCGGGTGAAATGGCGTTGGTGCAAGCTGGCGCCTCCCTGCAATCTTGAGAAATGGTTTTTGCGATGGCAATTAAGAGCGACAAATGGATACGCCGCATGGCGGAACAGCACGGCATGATCGAGCCTTTCGAGCCGGGCCAGGTGCGGGCTGAAAACGGCCGCAAAGTGATCTCTTACGGCACTTCGTCTTATGGCTACGACATCCGCTGCGCGGACGAATTCAAGGTCTTCACCAACATCAACAGCACCATCGTCGATCCGAAGAACTTCGATTCCAACTCCTTTGTCGATATCAAGAGCGACGTCTGCATCATTCCGCCGAATTCCTTCGCGCTGGCCCGCACCATCGAGTATTTCCGCATTCCGCGCAATGTGCTGACGGTCTGCCTGGGCAAGTCGACCTATGCCCGCTGCGGCATCATCGTCAACGTCACCCCGTTCGAGCCGGAATGGGAAGGCTATGTGACGCTGGAGTTTTCCAACACCACGCCGCTGCCGGCCAAGATCTACGCCGGCGAAGGCTGCGCGCAGGTGCTGTTCTTCGAAAGCGACGAAGTGTGCGAAACCTCGTACAAAGACCGCAACGGCAAATACCAGGGCCAGTCCGGCGTTACGCTGCCGAAGGCTTGATTTTCCTCTGGCCTGCTTCGGAAGGGAGAGGCTCTGCTGCGCGCAAGGTGTCAGAATTGCAAAGATTCGCTGACCCTGACGACTGGAGAGCTCCATGCATAAGCGTACATTCCTCATCACATCCGCTGCGGCGCTGGCCTTTGCCGGCGCCGCGCTGACGGGCTGCACTACCACCACCACCTCCGGCAAGGCCGATGCCGGCGCCGTGCGCACCGAGATCGACAACGGCGTCGACAGCACCCTGAACCGCCTCTACGCGGAAGTGAAGGGCTCGCGCGAGCTGGTGGCCAAATCCAACGCTGTCCTGGTATTCCCTCGCGTGCTGGCGGCCGGCCTGGTGGTGGGCGGCGAGTACGGCAAGGGCGCTTTGCGCGTGAAGAGCGAGCATGGCGGCTACTACAGCATGGCCTCGGCCTCCGTGGGCTTGCAGGCGGGCGCACAGTCCAAGGCGGTGGTGCTGCTGTTCATGACGCAGGAAGCGTTCAGCAAGTTCGGCCAGAGCAAAGGCTGGACGGCGGGCGTGGATGCATCGGTGGCTGTCATCAAGGTGGGCGTGAACGGCGAGGTCGACACGGCTACCGCCAACAGCCCGGTGCAGGCGCTGGTGCTCACCAACGCGGGCCTGATGGCCAACCTCACGCTGGAGGGCACCAAGGTGTCGCGCCTGGACCTGTGAGCGCCGTCTTTACCTGGCTTTACACTTCGCAGGGTTGAGCCGCCGAAATTGGCACCGTTACCATCTTTATGAATGATAAAGATGGAGGTGTAGCATGGTGACGGCGATCAGCAGCGGTAGCGCAAGCTCGGCCAGCGTGTCCGGCAGCGGCAGTTCGAGTACGGTGGCGGCGCTGCAAAAGCAGCTGGTGTCGCTGCAGAAGCAGCTGAGCGAAGCGCAGAAGGATACCAGCGAGGCTGGCCAGAAACAGGCGGAGCAGATTTCGCAGCAGGTTCAGGCCGTGCAGGCGCAGATCGCCCAGCTGCAGGTGCAGGAAGCGCAGAAGGCGGCGCAGGCCAGCCAGGCGGCGCAATCGACGGCGCAGCCTGCCCAGCAGGCGAGCGCGCCGCGCTCGTCCAGTTCCACCGTCGGCAGTATTATCGATACGACTGCCTAGACCTTGCTCCGTTCCCCATTGTCGTGCTGCGCAATCGGCAGCGCGACTTCCACGCACAAGCCGCCTTCTTCGCGGTTGCGGGCGGCAATGCTGCCGCCGTGCCCTTGCACCACCTGCTGCGCAATCGCCAGCCCCAGGCCGTGGCCTTCCACGTCCTTGAGCGTGCCGCTGCTGCGGAAGAATGGCTCGAAGATGGCTTGCAGGTCGGCCTGGGCCACGCCGGGGCCGTGATCGAGCACGCGTATCAGCAGGCGGTCCGTCGCTTCGTCCGTGTGCAGCTCCACGCGCACCGTGCCGCCGGCGGGACTGTGCTTGATGGCGTTGCGCACAATGTTTTCAATCGCGCGCGCAAGCAGGTCCGCCTGGCCGTTCACGGCCACGTCGGCGCTGCCGCGCAGTTCGATGGCCCTGTCGTGCGAGGCGGCCTCGAATTCGGCGTCCGCCACGATTTCGTCCAGCAGCTCGGCCATGCTGATGGCTTCCCCGGCCGAGGTGATGGGGCCTGTTTCCAGGCGGGCCAGGGTGAGCAGCTCGCCCACCAGTTTGTCCATGCGCACGCTCTCGCGCTCGATGCGCTCCATGGTGGCGTGGGCCTTGTCCGGCTGCTGGTGCGCCAGGCCGATGGCGGCTTGCAGGCGTGCCAGCGGCGAGCGCAGTTCGTGGGAGACGTCGTGCAGCAAGCGGGTCTGGGCATCCATCAGGCTGCGCAGGCGGGCTGTCATGCGGTCGAAGTCGCGTCCCAGGTCGCTCAGTTCATCGCCGCGCTTGCCGGAGACCTGGGCGAAGCGGGGCGCAAGGTCGCCTTGCGAGGCGGCTTCGAATGCCTGCCGCAGCGAGCGGATGGGGCGCGCGAAGTACCAGGCCAGCAGGGCGGCGAACAGCAGGCTGGCCAGCACGGCGGCGGCGATGGGAATGAAAGGCGTCATGGGCTGGAAGCGCTGCGGCGGACCTTGCGGGCCGGCGTTGGGGCCGGCGCCGGGACCGAAGCCGGGGCCGGACCCTGGGCCAAAGCCGGGACCAGCCCCGGAACCGGACCTCGGGCCGCCGGGGCCGGCCGCCTGCGCGCCGCCGGGTGGGTCGCCGCGGCCGTTCGGGCCTGGGACCATGCCGGGCAGGGGGGCGCCGCCGTTTGATGGACCGAATGCCGGGTTGGGGCCGCGCCAGTCGTTCGGGCCTCGCCAGTCGTTTTGATTGCGCCAGTAGCCGGGGTTGCGGCCTTCGAAAGGCACGCTGGCTATGCCGGCCAGGCTGCCGAGCAGCGGCGCGCCGCCCAGGCGTTCGCCCAGATGCTCGCGGGACGGCAGGAACAGCGTGTAGCGGTGGCCGTCCGCCGCCCGCACTTCGCGCACCACGCGCTGCGCGCCGTCCTGTTTCAGCAGGCGCCGCGCCTCCAGTATCATGCCCGGCTTGACGATGCGTCCCAGCAGCTCGCGCCCTTGCTCGCTGACCGCATAGACGCGGTGCCGGTTCATATTCTCCAGCAGGCTTTGCAGCGCGCTCACGCCGCCGAATTCCAGCGTGGCGGCGGCCGATTCAATCGCGTCCTCGGCGCGCGGGCCGGTGTCGATATCCTGCTGGCGGGGCGGCGCGTTGTCGCGGTTCTTGAGCCAGATGGCGCCGCCTATGCCTACCGCCGCCACCAACTGCGCCAGCAGTATGGAGAAGAAGAACTTCCAGAACAAACGGCCCACGGCTACTCCTTGATCAGCTGGTAGCCCAGGCGGTAGACGGTCTGCAGGCAGGAGCGGCCGTCGGCGATGGTGCCGAGCTTGTGGCGCAAGCTGCTCAGGTGCACATCGATATTGCGGTCAAAGCGCGCCATGGGCCGGCCCAGGCCCTGCTCGGACAGCACGTTCTTGCTGACCGGCTTGCCCGCGTGGCGCGCCAGTACTTCCAGCAGATTGAATTCGGTGCTGGTCAGCTCCAGTGGGGCGCCGGCCCAACTGGCGCGGCGCTGCTCGGGCCACATGGTGAGCTGGCCCACGGCCAGCGGCTGGGTGCCGCCGGCGTCCATCGGTGTGCCCAGCGTGCGGCGCAGGATGGCGCGGATGCGGGCGGTCAGCTCGCGCGGCGTGCAGGGCTTGGCCACGTAGTCGTCCGCGCCCAGTTCCAGGCCCACGATGCGGTCGGTGTCGTCGCCGCGCGCGGTGAGCATCAGGATGGGCATGCGGCTGTGGCTGCGGATGCGGCGCAGCGTCTCCAGGCCGTTCATGCGCGGCATCATCACATCCAGCACGGCGATGGCGTACAAGCCGGACAGGGCGGCGGCCGCGCCGGACTCGCCGTCGTGCGCGGTGCTGACCTCGAAGCCTTCCTGCTCAAGGTATTCGCGGAACATGCCCACCAGTTCGATGTCGTCGTCTATTAACAGTACCTTGCTCATTGCCGCGTGTTTCGTGGTTGTCGATTTGCCCATCATAACAAACTCGATGCCGGCCGAAGCGTGCTTTTACCCCGATTTACACCCGCCGTCTTTACACCGATTTACGTTGTCCTAACTGCACTTTACATGGCCCGGCCGGACAATGGCTGCTCCTTACGAATCATCTGGAGCAGACATGAAAACCAAGAAAATCCACCTGCAACACCTCCTGCTGGCCGCCGCGCTGGCATTGCCGCTGGCGTCGCATGCGGCCAACGGCCTGTCCAGCGGCGACGAAGGCTTCGACGCGCCGCCGCCCGGCCCGCGCGCCGAAGGCGGCCCAGGCATGCCGCCCGGCGGCCCTGGTCCCGGCCCCCGCATGGGCGGGCGTGGCGGCCCGGATGGCGAGCGTGGCCCCCATGGCGGCCCGCATTTCATGCACGGCCTGGACCTGAGCGAAGCGCAGCAGGACAAGGTGTTCACCATTCTGCACACGCAGGAACCGTATATCCGCGAGCAGTCCAGGGCGCTGCGCAAGGCGCAGGAGGCGCTGGACGCGATGGGCAAGGCGGAGAAATTCGACGACGCCAAGGCGGTGTCGCTGGCGCAGGCCGCCGCGCAGGCCATCTCCAACATGGAATTGCAGCGCGTGCGCACCGAACAGAAGCTGCTGGGCGTGTTGACGCCCGAGCAGCGCAAACAGCTGGACCAGCGCAAGCCGCCGCGCCAAGGCTTCCCGGCACGCGAAAAACCATAAATCGAGCAAGGAGAAAAAGCATGACCATCAGTTCCCTGACTTCCAGCAGCGCAACCAGCCAGTTGAGCTATGTGAGCAAACTCGGTTCCGCCAATGCCAGCGGTGAAAGTGGCCAGGTGGGCAATGGCCCGCCGCCGCCACCGTCCGGCGGAGGCCTTATCGACGCCATTGCCAGCGTGCTGGAGTCGCTCGGCATGTCGGCAGGCGACAGCGCCACCGCCGATGGCGCCAGCTCCGACGCCAGCAGCAGCGGCAATGCCGCGCAGGCGCTGGGCAGCTTCCTGCATGAGCTGATGGGCGCCTTGCACGAGCAGGGCGCGTCGGCCTCGGAATCGTCTTCCTCGTCCAGCGACGGGCAGGCGTATGGCCCGCCGGGCGGCGCGGGCGGCCCACGCGGCCCGGGTGGCCCAGGCAAGCTGGAGGCGGATCTGCAAAGCCTTATCTCGAAGCTGGGCTCGTCCGGCGAGACCGCCGGCAGCGACGGCACGGAGGACAGCGGCAGCGCGCTGCAGTCCTCGTTCCAAAGCCTGCTCGAAGCGCTCGGCAGCGACGCCTCCAACAGCGGCAGCAAGCTGGCCAGTTTCCTGCAGGCGCTGTCGGACAAGCTGCCCAATGCCGGCACCAGCGGCAATTTGATCAACACTTCGGTATAAAGGACAGTCTATGCACACGCACGATCACAACCACGGCCTTGCGGCGGATCTGGACAAGATGATGCAAATGGCGGCCGGCCGCCGCCAATCCTTGCGCTGGCTGATGGCCAGTGCGGCGGCCTTGCCCATCCTCGGCTGCGGCGGCTCCAGCGGCACGGATTCCACGGCCAGCAGCAGCACCAGCTCCGGCAGCACCGGCACCGGCACCGGCACGGGCAGCACCGGCAGTACGGGTAGCACGGGTAGCACCGGCACCAGCGGCGCCTGCAGTGTCATTCCGGAGGAAACCGGCGGTCCGTATCCAGCGGACGGCACCAACAGCACCAGCGCCGGCATAGCCAATGTGCTGAACCAGAGCGGCGTGGTGCGCACGGACATCCGCAGCAGCTTCGCCGGCATGAGCGGCACGGCGGCCGGTGTGCCGCTCACCATCAAGCTGAAGATCATCAACGCCAACGCCAGTTGCGGCACGGCGGGCGGCATGGCGGTGTACTTGTGGCACTGCGACCGTTCGGGCAATTACTCGCTGTATTCCAGCGGCGTGACCAACCAGAACTACCTGCGCGGCGTGCAGGAGGCCAACAGCAGCGGCGAGGTGACGTTCACCACCATCTTCCCCGGCTGCTACGACGGCCGCATGCCGCACGTGCACTTCGAGGTCTATCCCACGCTGGCCAAAAGCACGAGCGCGTCCAACCGCATCAAGACTTCGCAGTTCACCTTCCCCATGGCCACGCTCACCGAGGTTTATGCGAACAGCGGCTACAGCGCCAGCGTGAGCAACCTGGCGCGCATCAGCTACGCCACCGACAATGTGTTCAGCGACGGCTATTCCCTGCAACTGGCCGCCATGACCGGCAACGCCACCGACGGCTACGTCGCCACGCTGACGCTGGCCGTGCTCGGCTAATCAAGCAAGCCGGCCCCCTCCGCGCGAAGTCCGCTTCGCGCAATTCCCCATCACGGCGGCCGCCGCGAAGCCAACTTCGGCAACGCGGCGGCCGTTCCGCCTCAAGCGCGCAGGCACGCGGCTTGCAATGGCAGGTGTACACACGCCTGACCGGAGCTTCGCATGAACCGCCTGCTCGACTATCTGCCAGAACTGGACATTGCCTTCCCATCCGCAGCGGCTGCCCCTGCGGCCCCGCCGCCGACGCAGGAAACCGACGCCGAAATGACCTATGGCGCCGAATTGCTGGAAGCCGGCGCGGGCAATGGGGCCGGGCTGGCGCCCTTCCTGGCCGGCCTGGTGGCGCGCTCCGGTGCGGCCGGGCGGGCCGCGCTGCGCGTGCCGCTGGGCCGCGCGCTGATGTCGGCGCTGCTGCAGGCGGCGACGGCGGCCATGCCTTTCGGCAGCAAGGCGGCGCAGCAGCGGGGCGCGGCCATCTTCGGCCTGGAGCTGGAGGGCCTCAGCCCGGAGGACAAGGAATTCGCGCTGGCGCGCCACTTCATCCGCCTGGCGCGCGAACTGATCAACAGCACGCTGGCGTCCGGCCCGGTCGGACCGGACGGGAACATGGCGGACGCCGAAAGCAGGGTGCAGGCGGCGCTGGCGCAGGCGGCGCGCAAGCACGCGCCGGGTCTGCTGCACAGCGCGGCACAGCAGGAGCCGGCAAGGGGACGCTGGCAGCGCAGCGGCAAGCGCATCGTGGTCCTCAACTGTTAACCACCATCGGGAGCTAATCATGCATGACATCGATCGTACCACCCTGGAATTCGGCCAGGAGATGGGCTATGAAGGCGAGCAATACGAGTTCGGCCAGGGCGAGTGGAGCGGCGAGGGCGGCCTGCTGTCCGAAGCGGACGAGATGGAATTGGCCAACGAACTGCTGTCCGTCACCAACGAGGCCGAGCTGGAACAATTCCTCGGCAACTTCCTGAAGAAGGCCGCCTCGGTGGCTGGCTCCGTGATCAAGTCGCCCATAGGCCAGGCCGTGGGCGGCGTGCTCAAAGGCGTGGCCAAGAAAGCGCTGCCGCTGGCCGGCGGCGCCATCGGCGGCTACTTCGGCGGCCCGCTGGGCGCCAAGATCGGCAGTGGCCTGGCCTCGGCGGCGGGCGGTGCGCTGGGACTGGAGGCCGAGGGCGAAATGATGGGCGAGGACCGCGAATTCGAAGGCGCCAAGACCTTTGTGCGGCTGGCGGCGGACACGGTGAACCGCGCCGCCCAGGCGCGCGGCGGCGATCCGCGCGCCGTGGCGCAGGCCGCCGCCACGGCGGCGGCACGCCAGCACGCGCCCGGCCTGCTGGCCAAGCCCGGCGCGCAGCAAGGCTGTGGCCCGCAGGGCGGCTTTGGCGGCGCGCAGCGCATGGCCGGCAACCGTGGCGGCGGCCTGGGGAACGGCGGCGGCGGGGCTGGCCTTGGCGGCGGTATGGCTGGCGGCGGCGCCGGCTCGTCAGGCCGCTGGGCGCGCCAGGGCCGCAAGATCATCCTTTACGGCGCCTGAGTGCCATGGCCATCAGCTCCTACGCCCGGTGGATGCTGGCGCAAGAGGCGCGCTCGCTGCTTACGCGCCTGCGGCGCGTGCGCCCCTTCGTGCTGATCGAACCCATGGTGCCGGCGGCGGCCCTGCTGCCGGCGGCGCAGACGGCGATCGAGACGCACCTGGCGCAGGGGCGGCGCGGGCTGCATGGCCTGGTGATGGCTTTCCTGGCATGGCTGCAAGGTCCGGGCTCGCGCCACGCGACGGCGGAAGAAGCGCAGCGCCGTTTCACCTTTTTGCGCCTGAAGTTCAACGCCGCGCTGACCCAGTTCGATCTGTTCAACGACGTCATCACGCAGCGCAGCGAAAACAAGAACGGCGTGTGGCTGTCCGGGCTGGACGTGGTGTCGGCCGACGCGCTGGCGCTGCCGGGCCGCTACTACCGCGCGCCGCCGGTGATCTGCTACCTGGACCGGGGGCCGGGCGCGGCCATCCGCCGCGCGCGCACCCGGCTGCCCGGCGGCGGCGACAACCCGGTGGCCATCGTGCGAGTGCCGCGCGAGCGCATGGTGGGCAGCAGCATCGCTTCCTCGCTGATCCACGAGGTCGGCCATCAGGGCGCTGCGCTGCTCGACCTGGTGAATTCGCTGCGCCCGGTGCTGCAGTCCATGCAGGGCGGCGGCAGCCAGGGTACGCCGGCCCACGTGTGGCGGCTGTGGGAGCGCTGGATCTCCGAAGTGGTGGCCGACCTGTGGTCGCTGGCGCGGGTCGGCGTGGTGGCCACCATGGGGCTGATAGGCGTGGTCAGCCTGCCGCGCGTATTCGTGTTCCGGGTAAACCCGGAGGACCCGCACCCGGCGCCATGGATACGGGTCAAGCTCAGCTGCGCGCTCGGCGAGCAGCTGTTCCCGCATCCGCAGTGGCGGCGGGTGGCGGCGCTGTGGGAATCGTTTTACCCGCTCACCGGCCTGCCGCCGGAGCAGCGCCGCCTGCTGCTGCAGCTCGAGGACAGCCTGCCGGCCTTCGCGGCGCTGCTGGCGCGGCACCGGCCGGCGCTGCTGCGCGGGCGCACCCTGCCGGACGTGATGGCGGTGCGCGCGCGCCAGCCGCGCCGCCTGGCCAGCCTGTACCGGCAGTGGAGCAGGGCGCCGCAGCAGATGTACGACGCCGCCCCCTCGCTGGCCTTCGCCGTGCTGGGCCAGGCCCGTGCCGACGGCCGCCTCAGTCCCGAGGACGAGAGCGTGCTGCTGGGCAGGCTGCTGACCCACTGGGCCTTGCGCAGCACGCTGGACCTGAACGCGCTGTGCGGCGACGCGGTGCAGCTGCCGCGCCCCGAATACCGTAGCACCATCCTTTAAGGAGATAGACATGGCAAACATCAAGAACGCGGCGGCCAAGGCGGATCTGCGCGGGGCGGTCCAGGTGACGGTGCGCGACAGCGTCACCGGCGCGCCGCTGGTCAACGCCGCCATCAAGCTGTACAAGGCGCACACCCTGCAGGGCGTGCCCATGGCGGACTGCGACGTGGACGAAGTGAAGAAGTGGCTGCCCGACGAGGCGCTGCTGGCGGCCACCGGCTTCACCGGGGCCGACGGCGCGGTGCTGTTCCCCGCGCTGGACGCCGGCGCCTATATCGCCGCCTATGACAACATCGTGCCGATGCGCATGGACGCGCTGTTCTACCAGTGCGCGGTGGTGCATAACAACTGCACCGAAAACGTGTGCTTCGATTTCGCCTTCAATCCCCAGGTCGACATCCAGTTCGAATCGAATTGCCGCGAAGTGGAGAACAACTGCGCCTTCGTCGGCGACAAGGCCAACGCCGAAGTGCACGTGGACGGCGACGGCCCGCTGGGCGAGGACGCGCTGCGCATCGTGGCGCGTTCGCCCTGGCAGCCGCGCGGCAACGACGGCCACCATTTCAGCACCACCATGCGCCGCGCCGGGCCGCAGCGCTTCGAGGCGCAGGTGCTGTTCGCGCGGCGCGGGCGTCCGGCCGGCGCGGCCGGCGGCGCCGGCATGCCGATGGCGCGCAGCGGCGGCCCCGGCGCCTCGCTGACGGCGGACCAGCTGGCGGGCGTGGTGGCACCGGGCTCCATGGCGTCGCTCGGCGTGAACTCGGACTTCGAGGCGGACCAGCGCGTGCCCCAGCCCATCAGCGGCAAGCTGGGCGTGTCGCTCACGCGCACCGAGACCGAGCCGACCGAGGATCTGCCGCTGTGGACCCTGATCCGCAACAGCACCGAGGCGCTGTCCTTCACCAACTACCTGGCCTTCCTGGACCAGCTGTTCTGCGACGCCAATGTGGCCGTGTCGGACTTCGAGCGGCTGCGCTTCGTGGGCAAGAACGCGGCCTTCAACGCCATCAAGTCGCGCCGCGCGCTGCCGTTCAACGATTCCGATTCCTACCGCGTGCTGAAGGCGGCCACGGAAGCCTTCGTGATGGTCAACTGCGGCGTATTGAGCCTGCCGCTGGCCTTCAACCCGGCCGAGGACGCGGCCTACCTGGACCGGCGCGACATTCCCAACGGCGGCAGCCTGGCCGACGTGCTGGCCAACGAATACCTGGAGACGGTGGACGGCAGCACGCTGGCCTTGCCCTACCTGGCGGTGATACGCCGCAAGCTGCCGGATATTCCCATCACCATCCCGGGCAGCGGCAGCGAGGCGGACCTGTGTTTCGGCATTATCCAGGAGCGGCTGTCCAATCCCTGCCTGATAGAGCTGATCTGGTCGTACTGGATGGAGGAGGGCATGCTGGTGCAGACCATGAACGCCATCACGCAGCGCTTCCAGAACCTGCGCCCGGCCGGCACCGCGCTCGGCCAGGACCCGCTGGCCAACACCGAGATCGACATGCTGCGGCCGCTGAACAATCTGCTGTGGGGCTACACGCAGGACGAGCAGCACAGGCTCACCGTGGTGCGCCGCAACTACGAGTACGACCACCACTACGGCGTGCGCCTGGACGGCAAGGCGGTGCAGCGCTTCCGTCCGGCCGACAGCCGCTCGAAATTCCTGGAGGCCTTCCACCATCTGCTGCGCCTGCTCACGTCCTTTTACCGGCAGGACGACGACACCACCGTCAAGGCGGACGCCTTCCCGGTGCTGAACGCGCTCAAGGAGGTGCACTTGATTTTGTCGCAGGGCGCGCACAACCAGTTCGGCGACCTGCCATCCACCGCGCGCATCGAAATGCTGATGCAGCAGTGGCTGCTGGGGCGGCCCGAGTTCCGCGAGTTCCTGCCCACGCGGGTGATGGTGGCCTACCCCGAGCCGTGGATGGACCGGGTGGATGCGATGAAGAAGCTGCAAGGCTGGACCGACACCAGCGTGATGCATTTCCGCTCGCTGGCCATGTTCGGCGAACAGCTGCTGCTGTCCATCCGCTACGGCAACTGGAGCGACATCTACGAATCGACGCAGGCGTTCAACTGGGCGCGCTTCTGGCGGCCGCAGGCGCAAGGCTATATCCACGCCTACCGGGCGGCCACCGGTGTCGATCTGTCGGTCGATGGCGCGGACACGGCCACCGACGCCACGCTGCCGTCCGTGCTGCTGCGCCAGCGCCTGGCGGCGCAGCAGGCCCGCGCTTGAGCCGATGCGATGCTGGACTTCACCAGCGCGCTGTATCTTGACATGCGGCACCCGTCGGCAGCGATGGAGCCGTGGGCGTCGCTCACGCTGGGCAAGCCGGCGGCGCTGGAACAGCCTCCCGGCGCCGCCGGCGTGGCGCGGGAGCTGGCGGTGCTGTTGGGCTGCGAGGCGGCGCTGCTGCTGCCGTCCACGCTGCATCTGTATTGGGACTTGTTCGCCATGCTGGCCGGGGAGGCGGTTGCGCTGCTGATAGATGGCGGCGCCTATCCGATAGCGCGCTGGGGGGCGCAGCAGGCGCTTTCGCGCGGCGCCCCGGTGCAGGTGTTCCGCCATGGCGACGCGGCGGGCCTCGCGCGCCTGGTGCGGCGCTGGCGCGCGCAAGGCAGGCGGCCATTGGTGCTGGCGGACGGCTACAGTCCCGGCAGCGAACACCCGCCGCCCCTGTCCGACTACGCGGACATCGCCGCGCGGGGCGGAGGCTGGCTGGTGCTGGACGACACACAGCCGCTAGGCCTGCTGGGCCGCCAAGGCGGCGGCTCGGTTCCGCTGCACGGCCTGGCCAGGCCGCAGCAAAGCCGGTATGGCACGCCGGTTTTGGTTGGGGCCTCGCTGGCGAAGGCGTTTGGTGCGCCGCTGGCGGTGCTGGCCGGAAGCGCGGCCATGCTGGGGCGCTTCGAGGAGCGCAGCCTGGTGCGCATCCATGCCAGCCCGCCCAGTGTGGCCGCGATCGCCGCGGCGCGGCGGGCCTTGCGCATCAACGCCGCTTGCGGGGGCGCTTTGCGGCAGGCTTTAAGGCGGCGCGTGCAGCAGTTTCGTGCCGGGCTGGCCGCCGCCGGCATTGCATGCTGTGGCGGCATGTTCCCGGTGCAGGTGGTGCCGCTTGCGCCGGAAACCAACGGCCCGGCATTGCTGGCCGCTCTGCGGTCCGATGGCGTGCTGGCGCTGCTGCAAGGCCATCGCGGCACGGCGCGGCTGACATTTCTACTGCGTGCAGGCCACAGCGCGCATGACGTGGCCCGGGCCGTGGCGGCCCTGGAACATCATATGAAGGAGCTGGCATGAATCATCAATTCGAAACACTGCCTTTCGAACGCGAGGGCGAAATGGAATATGAACGCGGCATGCGTCCTATGCGTGCCATGGGGGCCATGCGTGGCGGCGTGCGCGGCGGCGGCCGTGTCATTCCGCCGCGCGGCCGGTTCCGCCGGCCCTGGCCTTCCTGGCCCTACTACGGCCCGCGCTATGGCGGCTGGTGGCCCTACACCTCCGTCACCGTGCTGCCTCCCGATGCGGACAACCGGCCCGACGACGAGCCGGGCGAGATACCGCCCACCATCGCCGCCACCATAGGCCGCCTGCCCGCCGCGCAACGGCCTGCCTACGTGGCTCTGGGGCCCATCACCGGCGCGCTGCGCGACCCCCGTGCCACCGGGGCCGGTTTCTACCTGATTGAATTTACCGTCAACGGCGTTCAGCGCGCCTACAGCGGGCAGACCGGCAACCTGCGCCGCCGCCTCCAGCAGCATGCGCTGTGCGGGCAGATGATGGGACTGCCGCTGGCCTCTCACTCGGTCTACGTGGCGCAATCCAGTCTGCCCGAAGCCCAGCGCCGCGCCGTCGAATACCGCATCCACGACGACATGTTCCGCACCAGCGCCGGCGTGCTGACCAACCAGCGCCGCGAACTGGAAGCGGAGTTGTTTGGCCACGAATGGCGATGAACAAAGGAGAACACCATGTACTGCAAACAATGCAACTGCACTTCCTGCCGCAGCACCTCGGCGGGCGGCTTCGAAGTGATGGAATTCGCGTCCGCGCATGAGGGCCCGTTCAGCGAAGCCCGGGAAATGGAGCTGGCGATGGAATTGATGTCGGTCACCAGCGAGGCCGAGCTGGATCAGTTCCTGGGAGGCCTGTTCAAAAGCGCCTGGAAGGGACTGAAGAAGGTGGGCTCGGTGATAGGCAAGGTGGCCAAGCCGCTGGGCGGCGTGCTGAAGGGCATAGCCAAGACAGCGCTGCCCATGGTGGGCGGCGCGCTTGGCTCCTTCATCCCCATCCCTGGCGTTGGCACGGCGCTCGGTTCCGCGCTGGGCGGCGCGGTGGCCAAGGCGCTGGAGCTGGAATTCGGGGGCATGGAATATGAGCAGCAGGAGTTCGAAATGGCGCGCCGTTTCGTGCGCATAGCGGGGACGGCGGCGCAATTGGCCGCCGGCGGCGACGGCAGCCCGCAAGCCGTGCGCAAGGCCTTGAGCGAATCGCTGCTGCAGCACGTGCCGCACTACGAGGTGGCTGGCGAATTCGCCGGCGAGCAGGGCGAGGCGTATGGCGGACGCTGGCGCCAGCGGCGGGCACAGCGCGGCGGCTTCGGCTGCTGAGGCGGCGATGATTATCGACTGCCATTGCCACGCCGGCCCCGGCGACGGCCTGAGCGGCCCGTGGGACAGCGACGCGGGGCTGGGGCGCTACCTGCGCCGCGCGCGCGAAGCGGGCATAGACCGCTGCGCGCTGCTGGCCGCCTTCCACAGCGACTACGCGCTGGCCAACGCCGCTGTCGCACGCATTGTCGCCTCGCGGCCGAAGCAGTTTTATGGCTACGCCTTTGTGCACGCCGCGCGGGACCGTGGGCGGATAGCAGCCATGGTGCGCACTGCGGTGCAGGACTACGGCTTTATCGGTATCAAGCTGCACCGGCACGACGCGCGCATCAGCGGCGAAGTGTGCCAGGCGGCGCGCCTGTTTGGCGTGCCGGTGCTGTACGATCCGATGGGGGACGTGGCGGTGGCCGAGCTGCTGGCCGCGCAGTATCCGGATGTGGATTTCATCCTGCCCCACCTGGGCAGCTTTGCCGACGACTGGGGCGCGCAGCTGGCGCTGATCGACCATCTTGCGCGGCACAAGAACATCTACACCGACAGCTCGGGCGTACGGCGCTTCGACCTGCTGGAGCAGGCGGTGCGCCGCGCCGGCCCGCACAAGGTGCTGTTCGGATCCGACGGCCCATGGCTGCACCCCGGCCTGGAACTGGAGAAGATACGCCTGCTGCACCTGCCCGAACGCGACGAGGCCCTGGTATTGGGCGGGAATTTTTTGCGCCTAACCCGCCGTGCTCCAGGCCTTGCGCCGCAGCTGTAGCGCGCGGTCGGTTACGCCCAGCCGCGATGCGGCTCGCTGGTTGTTGTCGTTCTCCTGTTCGAGCACCAGCTGGATCGCCATGTCGCCCGCCGCCTGCGTGATGCGCCCCAGCCCCACGCCGAGGTCGACCGCGTGCCGGATGGCGCTGGCGAAGCAGCTGTCCGGCCAGACTGCGGCGCCGCGCGGGCGCTCGTCCGGCGGCACGTCGCCTATCGTGATCGGCCCCGGCCCGCAATGCCGGTGCCAGATGCGCGCCACGGTCTGGCGCAGGTCGCGCACATTGCCGGGGTAGTCGCGCGTGAGCAGGAATTCCTTGAGCGCCGGGTCCAGTTCGCAGCACACATCTCCCGGCGCCAGCAGGCGGATGAAATGCTGCGCCAGCGGCAGGATGTCGCTTTGCCGTTCGCGCAGCGGCGGCGGACGGCAGCGCCAGCCGGCAATGCGGTAGTAGAGATCGGCGCGGAAGCTGCCGTCCGCCACGCCGGCCTCAAGGTCGCGGTTGGTGGCGCACACCAGGCGGAAGCGGGTCGGCTGCCAGGTGTTGCTGCCCACCCGCTTGTACTGCTGCTCCTGCATGGGCAAGGGCAGTTCGCCCACTTCGTCCAGGAACAGGATGCCGCCGTCGGCCAGCGCAAAAGCGCCGTCGCGCGCGGCCGCCGCGCCGGTGAAGGCGCCGCGCTCGTGGCCGAAGAACTCGCTGCCCGCCAGCTCGGGCGACAGCGTGGTGCAGTCCACCACCACCATTTCACCCGCTGCGCCTGCCGCAGCTCCCCTGCCGAGGCGGTGTATCAGCTGCGCGATCTGCTCCTTGCCGGTGCCGGTTTCCCCGGTGATGAGCACGGACGACTGGGTGAACGCCGCCACCTCCACCACGTTGCGCACCAGCGCGCGCCACGCCGGGCTGTTGCCGACCAGGCTGGCCTGCACGGCGGCCGAGTCCATCAGCCGCTGCACCGCCTGCCAGCGCCGCAGCCGCGCTGCCGCCTGGGCCGCCACGTCGGCCGCCGCACCGCCGGCGGGCCACTGCAGCAGGTCCGACGCGCCCGCCGCCAGCGCGGCCCACATGGCGTCCGCGCTGAGGGCGGGGCCGCAGCACACGGCCAGCAGGGTGGCGCGCGCCGACAGCGCGGACAGCAGCTCGGCCAGCCCCTCGCTCCAGGCCTCGAACAGCACCACGCCCAGCGCGTTGCGCGGGGCGGCGCTTGCGTCGCCCAGGCTGGCGGTGATGCCGGCCTTGGCAAGCTCATCCACCATCGCCAGGCCAGCCTCCCGCCGGGTCTGTTCGACCAGGTGCAGCCATACAGCGAGCGCGTCCGGGCGTTCCATGACCTTAGGTGTAGGGGTGACGCAGCACTATAGATCCGCACGCGCCCGCTACGCTTGATGCACCGCAAAGGTGCGCGGCGCAGGCACAGCAACGGGCAAAAAAAAACGCCAGCCCGGAGGCTGGCGTTTCGCTGCGGCGGGACGCAGGATTATTGCTTCACGCAATCCACGAAGTAGTCGCGCTTGCCATTCACTTCGCGCTTGACCAGGCCGTGCACGTCGGTCTCGAAGCCGGGGAAGCGCTCGTTGAAGTCGCGTGCAAAGCGCAGATAGTCCACGATGGTCTTGTTGAAGCGCTCGCCAGGGATCAGCAGCGGAATGCCTGGTGGATACGGCGTCAGCAGGATGGAGGTGATGCGGCCTTCCAGCTCGTCGATCGCCACGCGCTCGATTTCGCGGTGCGCCATCTTGGCGAACGCGTCCGACGGCTTCATGGCCGGGATCATGTCCGACAGATACATCTCCGTGGTCAGGCGCGCCACGTCGTAGGCCTTGTAGAAGTCGTGGATCTGCTGGCACAGGTCGCGCAGGCCCATCTGCTCGTAGCGCGGGTTCGCTTGCGAGAACTCGGGCAGGATGCGCCACAGCGGCATGTTCTTGTCGTAGTCGTCCTTGAACTGCTGCAGCGCGGTCAGCAGCGTGTTCCAGCGGCCCTTGGTGATGCCGATGGTGAACATGATGAAGAAGGAGTACAGGCCGCACTTCTCCACGATCACGCCGTGCTCTGCCAGGTACTTGGTCACGATGGAGGCCGGAATGCCGGTTTCGCCGAACTGGCCGTCCAGCGACAGGCCCGGGTTGACGATGGTGGCCTTGATCGGGTCCAGCATGTTGAAGCCCGGCGCCAGCTTGCCGAAGCCGTGCCATTCCTGGCTTTCCTCGGTGAAGATCCAGTCCGCCTGCGAGCCGATGCCTTCTTCGGCGAACTCGTTCGGACCCCAGACCTTGAACCACCAGTCTTTGCCCCACTCTTCGTCAATCTTGCGCATGGCGCGGCGGAAGTCCAGCGCTTCCAGGATGGACTCTTCGACCAGCGCGGTGCCGCCCGGCGCTTCCATCATGGCCGCCGCCACGTCGCACGAGGCGATGATGGAGTATTGCGGCGAGGTGGAGGTGTGCATCAGGTAGGCCTCGTTGAAGGCGTCCCGGTCCAGCTTGACCGTCTCCGATTCGCGCACCAGCACCTGCGAGGCCTGCGACAGGCCCGCCAGCAGCTTGTGGGTCGACTGGGTGGAGAAGATCATCGATTCCTTGGCGCGCGGACGGTCCTTGCCGATGGCGTGCATATTCTTGTAGAAATCGTGGAAGGTGGCGTGCGGCAGCCACGCTTCGTCGAAGTGCAGCGTGTCGATTTTACCGTCCAGCATTTCGCGCAGGGTCTCGACGTTGTACACCACGCCGTCGTAGGTCGACTGGGTGATGGTCAGGATGCGCGGCTTCTTGTTCTTGGCGTCGCGCGCGAACGGGTTGGCGTCGATCTTGCGCTGGATGCTCTCCATGGAGAACTCTTCCAGCGGGATAGGGCCGATAATGCCGAGGTGGTTACGGGTCGGCATCAGGAACACGGGGATGGCGCCGCACATGATGATGGAGTGCAGGATCGATTTGTGGCAGTTGCGGTCCACCACCACGATGTCGCCCGGCGCCACGGTCGAGTGCCACACCATCTTGTTCGAGGTGGACGTGCCGTTGGTGACGAAGTAGGCGTGGTCGGCGTTGTAGATGCGCGCCGCATTGCGCTCGGACGCGGCCACGGGGCCGGTGTGGTCCAGCAGCTGGCCCAGTTCTTCCACCGCGTTGCAGACGTCGGCGCGCAGCATGTTCTCGCCGAAGAACTGGTGGAACATCTGGCCGATGGGCGACTTCAGGAAAGCCACGCCGCCGGAGTGGCCGGGGCAGTGCCAGGAGTAGGAGCCGTCGTTGGCGTAGTGCACCAGCGCGCGGAAGAAGGGCGGCGCCAGGCCGTCCAGGTAGGACTTGGCTTCGCGGATGATGTGGCGCGCCACGAATTCCGGGGTGTCCTCGAACATGTGGATGAAGCCGTGCAGTTCGCGCAGGATATCGTTCGGGATATGGCGCGAGGTGCGGGTTTCGCCGTACAGGTAGATCGGAATGTCCGAGTTCTTGTAGCGGATCTCTTCCACGAAGGCGCGCAGCGACTTCAGGGCGTGGTCGGTTTCTTCCACGGTGCCGCCGCCGAATTCCTCGTCGTCGATGGACAGCACGAAGGCCGAGGCGCGCGACTGCTGCTGCGCGAACTGGGACAGGTCGCCATAGCTGGTTACGCCCAGCACTTCCATGCCTTCTTTTTCCATCGCCGCGGCCAGGGCGCGGATGCCTAAACCAGACGTGTTCTCGGAACGGAAATCCTCGTCAATGATGACGATGGGGAAACGAAATTTCATTACTTGTCTCCAAAAAGAAGAACCGCCCCGGGCGAATATGGCCGGAGCGGGCTGGGCGAAAAAAAATAAGAACGGGATTCTCGCAGAAAATGCCGCCAACGGGGAAAAAAGTTACGTTGCTGGCAGCATAGTCTTTCATATCAGTGCTTGGTGGCGCTCTAATGGGGCAAAGCGGCTACGCCGCTGCCCGTCAGGGCGCCGATCGGATCGATGTGCAGGGCCGCGAACAGCCCCAGCGCGATCCCGGCGCCGGCCACCGCGTACGCAGTGTACAGCAGCCAGCGGCGGTGCGTCAGAAGGGTGATCGCCGCCAGCGAAATGGCGATCTGTTCGGCCGTGGTGGCCAGCGCCCACTGGTGGTGCTGGTGCAGCGCGGCGTCGGATTTCTTGTTCCATTCGGCCGACGATGCTTCCCATTTCTCGGCGTCCTTCTTGATGTCTTCCTTCTCGGAGCGGTAGCGCGCCACTTCGGCCTTGTATTTTTCCGGGTCCACGTTCGGCAGCGTCATGGCCAGCTCGGCCAGGTTCTGCTTGTTGGACTTGGCCTGGTAGTAGTTCCAGCTGTTGGCGGCCTGGGTCTTGTCGATGGCGGCGTTGTTCTTGTACAGCGCCGCTTCGTTCTGCGTGGCGCCGCCCTGGTAGCCGAACAGCGCGCCTACCGTGGCCAGGATGGCCGTGGTGACGGCGATATTGCCGGAGAATTTGTCGGCGCTGTGCGCGGCGTGCTCCACGGCGTGGTCGTGCGGGCCGTGGACGTGAAAACCGTGTCCTGACATTGATGGTTCCTTTGCTGCTTTGTTGAGATAACGAATGAGGGCTTACTGCGGCCGGCGCCGCAGGGTGACGAAGGCGTACGGCAGGCCGTTGGCGGAGGTGTACTGCTGGCGCTCCAGCTCCTGCCATTCTGCGCCCAGCGGCGGGAAATGGGCGTCGCATTGGAAAGCCCGGCCGATTTCGGTCTGGATCACCTGGTCCGCCAAGCCTGCGGCCAGCGCTTCGGCGTAGATCTGGGCGCCGCCGATGATGAAGGCCTCCTCCGCGTCCTGTACCAGCGCGCGCGCCTGTTCCAGCGACTGCGCCGTCTCCACGCCGTCGGCGCGCCATTCGGCGCTGCGGGTGACGACGATGTTGCGGCGGTTGGGCAGGGGCCGGCCGATCGACTCGTAGGTCTTGCGGCCCATGATGACGGGGTGGCCCGTGGTCAGGCGCTTGAAATGCGCCATGTCTTCCGGCAGCTTCCACGGCAGCGTGTTGTTGATGCCGATGCCGCGCTGGGCGTCGGTGGCGACGACGATGGTCAAGAGTGTCATGTGCGCTCGTGGGCAATGTTGCTTGGCCCGACATTATAGCTGGCAGCCAACAAGCCGTCTGCTTGCCGCGCGCCATTGAAAAAAAATGGCTTATTTTATAAATTTGCGTTTTAATTAATCATGCAGATTTCACCCATTTCTCGACGAACTGGAGGATACCGTGACGACGTCATGGCCAGTGGCTTGCGGGACTTGGCGTTCACCCCGTCGCCGCTGACGCAACTGGCACCGTACCAGCCGGTGCACAGCGTACTGACCGTTGAGGAGGCATGATGATCACATTGAAATGGATAGGCGCGCTCTGTGTGGCGGCCGGTATGGCGTTACCCAACGCCGTGCACGCGGTATCGGCGCGCGCCAGTGTGAGCGGATTCGGCATACAGCTGATCGACCTGAGCCCCACGGACGGCATCGCGCCGGCCATGCGGATGGACGGCGTGGCCATTGGCGCTTACATCAGCGTGTTCGGTCCCGATGGACCGGAAACCGCTCAAGTGGCGGACTATGGCGCGGTGCAGCGCGATTACCCGTTTGGCAGCGCTTTCAGTTCCGCCGCGCCCGATGCTTTCCGCAGCGAGATTACCTTGGATGTGCGCGGCTTCTACACCTCGGCGCACAGCAACCACTTTGTGCTGGAGTTCGAACTGACGCCTTACACGGCGGCCGTATTCAACGCCGACCTGGCCATCAGCACGAACGGCGAGTACGGCTACGCCAGCTACGCCGAGGCATTCATGGGGGCGCACATCTATGGGGCGGGGAACCTGGGCGGGAGTATCTCAACAGGCAATCCGGGCGGCGACGAGAGCAGCAGTGACGCGATTCGTTTTGAAGTGCGCACAGGCAGTCAGCCGACGAAGGGTGGGTTTAACGTCGGCACTTACGTCTATGCCAACGCCGTTCCTGTTCCCGAGCCGGGCACCTGGGCCATGCTGGTCGCGGGGCTGGGCATTGTAGGCACCGCAATCCGGCGGCAACGGCGCAGGCGCTGAGCAACATAATCGCCATTGCGCCATTGCGCCATTGCGCACCTGCGCCGCTTTGCGCAATGTCAAACACCGTAGTTTATTGCCGCTGGTGGACCAGGCCGGCGCCACGATGCAGGAGATCGTCACCAGCATCCAGCGCGTAACCGACATCATGAGCGAGATCACCGAGGCCAGCCAGGAACAGACCGCCGGCCTGGACCAGATCCACTCCGCCATCACGCAGATGGACGGCCTGACGCAGCAGAACGTGGCGCTGGTGGAGCAGGCCGCATCCGCCGCCGATTCGCTCAGCGAGCGGGCGCAGGGCCTGGCGCGCGTGGTCAGCGTCTTCAAGCTTGATGGCGTGCACGTCCATGCCAGCCGTCCGGCTGCTGCCGCCAGAGCGCCCGCGCCGGTGCGCAAGCTGTCCGGCGTGGCTGTCAAACCGGCGGCATCCAGGCCCAAAGCCGAGAGGCCGGTCCAGAAGCGGCGCGCAGTCGCAAACGGCGCCACCGGCGACTGGGAGGAATTCTGATCCTGCCTAGAATTTGTGGGTGATGCCGATACCCGCGCCGGACGGGTCCTGACCCGCAGCCAGCCCAGGTATCGGATTGGCTGACAGGTTGTAGGCCGCGCGCGCTTCGTTGCGCGTGCGCGTGTAGGCGGCCCACAGTTCGCTGCGCTTCGATAAGGCATAGCCGTAGCCCACCGTGTACTGCACCGCGCCCGTGTCCGGGCCGGGCTTGCCGGCGCCGCCCACGGCGCTGGCCGCATTGCCCCTGGTATCCAACGCGCGTGTCAGCGAAGCGCGCCAGATGTGCGGGCCGCTGGTATGCGTGGCGGCCAGTTGCCAGGCGTTGCGGCTCAGGTAGCGCCCCGGAGCCGGCTCGTAGCGCAAGCGCTCGAAGGCGGCGCGCAAGCGTGTTCCGCCCATGCTGTAGGCGGCGCCCAGCTTGTGGCCTATGTCTGTCGTGCCGGCGGCGAAGTAGTCGCGATGGCGCTCGACGCCATAGGCCAGGTAGAGCTTCTCGTCCTCGTATGTCACCAGTCCCGCTTCCATGCCGGGATTGCTGCCGCCACTCTTTTCCTCCCGCGCGCTGACGGCGAGGCGCGCATTCCAGCCCTGCCACGACGGCGTGGAGTACTGCACCAGATTCTTCTGGCGGCGGTCGAAGGACGCCGGCGATACAGCGTTGGCCGCCGTCGCGAAGCCGTTGCCCATGATGGCGTTGGAAGCGAAGATCCCCGCCGTGAACGGGTCCACCGCGTACACGGAAACAAAGCGGTAGGGCGATTCCCATATCCCCAGCAGCAACTGGCCGAAGCCGCCGCGCAGGCCCACCGCCGTGTTGCGCGTGAAGTCGCCGCCGCCGCCGGTATCCACAGCCACCGGCATCTCGATCTGGTAGAAGCTTTGCAGGCCGCCGCCCAGATCTTCCGTGCCCCGGAATCCCAGCACAGACAGGTCGTTCGATACCCGCTGCTGCCGCACACCGCCGGCCGCCACGCTTTCCACGTTCACTTTCAGGAAGCCATAGATGCTTACGTTGTCCGCCGCCTGCGTGGAAGCGGCGCTGCCGGCGGCCATCGCCGCGATTGCCCAAGCCTTCATTTTTCGTCTCCAGGTTGTGTTGTGGAGCCGATGATAGACCGTCTGTTTCTGTATGTATACGGATAAATACAAACGTATTTAAAAGTATACATATAAATTTCGGCTGGTTAGAATGGAAAAGCAGATCAACCACAACACTGGAGAATCCATGAGCACCAAGTTACGCCACATCGCCATTTCCGTACCCGATCCATGGAAAACGGCCGAGTTTTACGTCAACGCATTCGGCTTCCGCAAGGTCGGCGAAACCGATTCCTCGCTTGCGCGCGGCGTCTACCTGAGCGACGGCGTGATGTCGATCGCACTGCTGAACTACAAGACGGACGAAGCGGCGGGGGAGCGCGGCCGGGACTTCGTCGGCCTGCATCATATCGGCATGTGGGTCGATGAAATCGGCGCCGCGCGCGCCAGCGCAGAAGCGGCCGGCGGCACCTATTACATGGGCGAAGTGCCCGTGAAAGGCAACATTTTCTACGAGGTGAAATACCGCGATCCGAACGGCGTCATCGTCGACCTGACCGACCATGGCTGGGGCGGCGCCGTGAAGGACGTGGGCGCCGACGCAAGCGGCAGCGCCGGCCCCGCGCTGCGCCACCCGGACCTGGTGGCCGACCGCAGCGGTATCAGTTAAGCCAGCGCGTGCCGCAAAGGGCCGCCCGCGAAGTGCGCGGCGAGATTGGCCAGCAGGACTTCATGCTGCGCCAGCTGCGCCTCCGGCGAGCGGCCCGAGATATGCGGCGTCAGTATCAGCGTGTCCAGCAGCGCCGCACCTGGCGGCAGCGCCGGTTCGTCTTCGATGACGTCCAGCGCCGCGCCTGCAATGGTGCGCCGCTCCAGCGCCTGCATCAGCGCCGCCGTGTCCACCACGCTGCCGCGCGCGATATTGACCAGGAAGCCCTTGGACCCCAGCGCCTCCAGCACTGCCGCATTCACCAAGTGCCGCGTGGCCGCGCCGCCGGGGCAGGCCAGCACCAGGTAGTCGCTGGCGCGCGCCAGTTCCAGCACGTCCGGCACGTGCCGGTAGGGCAGCTCCGGCCTGGCGCCGCGCGTGGTGTAGGCTATCTCCATGTCGAACGCCGCCGCCCGCCGCGCGATCAGCGCGCCGATATTTCCCATGCCGACTATGCCCAGCCGCTTGCCGTGCACGGCGGGCCGCGCCATGCGGTGCGCCAGCCAGTGGCCCGCCTTCACGGCGCGGTCCAGCGCCGGCAGGCCGCGCGCGCAGGCCAGCATCAGCGCCAGCGCGTGGTCCGCCACCGTGGCGTTGTTCACGCCCGGCGCATGCGTTACCGCGACGCCGCGCGCATCGGCTGCCGCCAGGTTGATGTTTTCGTAGCCCGCGCCGTAGCTGCATACCAGCCGCAGCGCCGGCAGCGCATCCATCTGCGCCGCGGACAGGCCCGTGCTGCCGTTGGTGATCACCACGCGCACGCCTGCGAGCTGCTCCGGGCTGTTGCGCGCCAGCCGCTCCAGCGCGGCCGCATCCGGCAGCGCGGCCATGGGCCAGCGGCTCTGTATTTCTTCCACAAACGGCGCCGCCATGCTGATCAGCAGGAGCACCTGCGGCTTTATCGACAAGTCCATTTTTCATCCTCCCTGGTTTAAGTGAAGAAAATTTTCACACATTTAACTTGATATGTATACGGATAGAGATTATCGTATTCCTATCAACAACAAGGAGAGAGACGATGTGGCATGCAATCGCAAGATATGAACTGAAGCAGGGCGGCGCGGGCGCGAAACTGGCGCTGGTGGTGGATGAGGCCCTGTACGACATGGGCCAGCTGGTGGAAGCCGGTGCGCTGGGCGTGGTGGGCAAGCAGCCGCGCGTGGCGGCGGACCTGAACGCCGCGCTGGCGAACTGGGATGCGGCCGCGCCGCTGTTCAGCCAGATGGCGCAGGCGCTGCCGGAATTGCTGCGCGCCGGCCGCGTGGCGGCGCTGGCGCCACAGTCCTACACCATCGATGTGCCGTACACGCCAGGCCGCATCTTCGGCGCGGCATCCAACTTCTACGAGCATGCCCGCGAGATGGGCACCGAGCTGGCGCCGCGCGAAGAAAGCGCGCCGTTCTGCTTCATGAAGGCCGAGACCAGCATCACCGCCACCGATACCGATGTCGTCATGCCTGCCGATACGGAAAAGCTGGACTGGGAAGTGGAGCTGGGCGTCATCATCGGCAAGACCTGCCGCAACGTCAGCGTGGAAGAGGCTTATGACTACATCGCGGGCTATACGGTGTTCAACGACGTCACCGCGCGCGACCTGAACCGCCGCAGCGACTATCCCTTCAAGCACGACTGGTTCCGTGGCAAAAGCCACGACACCTTCGGTCCTATCGGCCCGTGGATGGTGCCGCGCGCCTGCATCGAGCGGCCGCAGGGCCTGCGCATGCAGCTCTCCGTGAACGGCGAGATGATGCAGGACGATACCGCGGACGCCATGATCTTCAACATCGCCGAGCAGATCGCCTACCTGTCCGGCATGCTGACGCTGAAGCCGGGCGACCTGCTGGCCACCGGCACGCCGAACGGCGTGGGCATGGGGCGCGGCGTCTACCTGAAACCGGGCGACGAAATGGTGGCCACCATTGAAAGCATAGGCAGCATCCGCAACCGCGTGGTTGCAGCGCCGGCGCGCAAGGAGGCTGCATGAGGTCCCGGCGCCTGCTGCGCCGCGCCGTCACAGCAACGGCGGCCGTTGCCGCACTGGCCAGCGCCGCGCCGGCGCTGGCGGCGGACACTGTGCGCTTCAACCTTGCCTGGCTGCCGCAGGGCAGCACCAGCGGCGTGCTGGTGGCCATTGCCAAAGGCTATTACGCCGAAGCGGGACTGGACGTGAGCGCCACGCGCGGCTACGGCGGCCAGCGCACCGTGAACGAAGTGGACCAGGGCCTGTTCGAGTTCGGCTACGGCGATCCGATCAGCGTGATGCTGAACCGCGCGCAAGGGGGCAAGACGGTCATGGTGGGCGCCATCAACACGCGCTGGCCCGCTGCGCTGTGCTACGTCGAGAAGCCCAACCGCAAGATCAAGACCATCGCCGACCTGAAAGGCCTGGTCATTGGCGGCGGCGCGGCGTCGCCGCTGCACAACGTGATCCCGGCCTGGCTGGCGGCCAACAACCTGCCGCCGGACTACGTGAAGCTGCTGCGCCTCGATCCGGCCGTGATCAACACCGCTTTCCTGGACGGCTCCATCGACCTGGCCGAATGCTGGGAAGGCGCGAACAAGCCGGTGCTGGAGCGCATGGCGCAGAAGAACGACATCAAGATCGGCGCGCTGCGCTACCGCGATTTCAAACTCAACCTGTACGGCAACGGCATCGTCACCAGCGAGAAGCTCATCGCCGCCAATCCGGACCTGGTGAAGCGCTTTGTGGCGGCCACGTATCGCGGCTATGAATACCAGGCGAAGAACCCCGCCGATGCCGTGGAACTGGTCGCCCGCCAGCAGAAGCTGATCGACAAGTCGGTGCTGCGCCAGCAGATCGAGGAGACCAGCGAATTGATGCACGCGCCCGAATCCTCTGCGAAGAAGACAGGCTGGATGCACGACGAGCGTATGCAGGCCACCGCCGATTTCGTGAAGAAGGCCTTCAGCGTGACCGCGCCGGTGAAGACGTCCGAAATCTATACCAACCGTTTTGTAGGAGAGTGAGATGGAAAAGCTGCGACCCAAGAAACTCGGGCACCTGGTGCTGATGGTGCGTGACATCCACAAGTCCGCGCGCTTCTACACGGAAGTGGTGGGCCTGACGGTATCGGACTGGATCGGCGACCAGATGGTGTTCCTGCGCGCCGGCCAGGATCATCATGACCTGGCGCTATCGCAAATCCCCGCCGGTTCGCCGGGCATGAACGACCTGCCGCACTATGGCCGTCCCGGCGTGGAGCACTTCTCCTACCTGGTGGAAGACCGCGCCGAGATCGACCGCACGGTGGAAGTGCTGAAGGCGCACGGCGTGGAGATCGTGCGCGGCATCGGCAAGCACGGTCCGGGCGAGAACCTGTTCCTGGTCTTCAAGGACCCCGACGGCAACAACGTGGAAGTGTATTGCGAGATGACGCAGATCCCGCCCGGCAGCGAGTACGAAGCCAAGGTCTGGGAGCGCAACATCGATTCCTTCGACCAGTACCGCTTCAAGCATTTCGTGGTGCCGCCGCCGCAAGCGGTGGTGGACGCGAAATCGGGAAAAAGCTGAGGAGGGCGCATGAAACGAACTGTGGAAACGGTACTGTTCTGGGGCGCGTTCGCGCTCCTGTGGGAGTGCGGCGTGGCGCTGAGCGGCGTGCGCAGCTATCTGATGCCGCCGCTGAGCAAGGTGCTGGCGGCCGGCTGGGAGCAGCGCGAACTGCTGCTGGCCGAGTGCTGGGTAACGCTGCTGGAAGTGCTGGCCGGCTTTGTGCTTGCGGTGGCGGGCGGCGTGGTGCTGGGCGTGGCGATCCATTTCAACGCCTTCGCGCGGCGCACGCTGTATCCCTTCATCACGGCGCTGCAAAGCATGCCGAAGATCGCATTGGCGCCGCTGATGATCGTGTGGTTCGGCTACGGTTTCGCCTCCAAGCTGGCGTCCACCTTCCTGTTCGCCTTCTTCCCGCTGGTGATCGCCACGCTGGGCGGGCTGTCGGGCATTGCCGCCAACCTGGACGAGCACTTCCGCGCGCTGGGGGCCTCGCGCTGGGACACCTTGCTGCGCCTGCAGCTGCCGTCCGCGCTGCCCAGCTTTGTGGACGGCGTGAAGATCGCCATGCCGCTGGCGGTGATCGGCGCCATCGTCGGTGAATTCATCGGCGCGGAAAAGGGACTGGGACATTTGATGACGCTGGCCACGGCCAACGCCCAGACGGATCTGATGTTTGCCGCGATCCTGGCGATTACCCTGCTGGCCAGCCTGCTGTACTGGGCCGTGGAGGTGGCGTCGCGCGCGGTGTGGTGGAGGGGGAAGTCGGCATGAACCTGAAGATAATGAACAAGCCGCAGGACGCGGCGGAACCCGGTACGGGCGCTGCGCCGCAGGCGGATGCGATACGCGTGGCCAACGTGGTGAAGCGCTTCCCCGGCAAGCACGCCGTCAACGCGCTGGAGGACGTGTCGCTGGCGATACGGGACCGCGAATTCGTCTCCATCCTTGGACCCAGCGGCTGCGGCAAGAGCACTTTGCTGCGCATCGTGGCGGGGCTGGTGCCGCACAGCGAGGGGCTGGTCCAGGTGTGCAACCGCGCCATGGTGCGGCCGGTGCCGGAGATCGGCGTGGTTTTCCAGACCAGTAATATGCTGCCCTGGCTGACCGTGGAGCAGAACATGCTGCTGGGCGCGGAGCTGCGCAAGCTGCCGCGCGAGGCGCTGGCGGGCAAGGTGCGCGAACTGGTGCGCACGCTGGGCTTGTCTGGTTTCGAGAACAGCTATCCGCACCAGCTGTCGGGCGGCATGCGCCAGCGCGCTTCCATCGGCCAGATCCTGGCCCTCGACCCGAAGATACTGCTGATGGACGAGCCTTTCGGCGCGCTGGACGCGTTGACGCGCGACCTGCTGAACGTGGAGCTGCTGCGCATCTGGCAGGAGCATATGAAGACGGTGCTGCTGGTGACGCACAGCATCCAGGAGGCGGTGTTCCTGTCCGACCGGGTGCTGGTCATGTCGGGCCGGCCGGGCCGCATCATCCACGACATCAGCATAGACCTGCCGCGCCCGCGCAAACCGGAGCATGTGAAGACCAATCCGCGCTACGGCGAATACATCGCGCAGCTGAGCCATATCATGGGGGTGTACTGATGCGGCCATTTGAAGGCCTGCCGGAGCAGGACGCGGCGGCGCTGCGGGCGATGGGGCCGGTGTGGGCGGACGACATCAACCGGCACCGCGAGCAGGTGGTGGCGGTCTACACGCCGCTGCTGGCGGCCACGGACCGGCGCGGCGTCACCGTCGACGCGGGGCTGGCCTACGGCAGCCATGCGCGCCAGCGGCTGGACATCCACCGCAGCGCGGCCACGCCGGCGCGTGGCGCGCCGGTGGCGGTGTTCGTGCACGGCGGGGCTTTCATGCGCGGGAATATGAACAGCAACGCCGAGATCTACGGCAATGTCGCGCGCTATATCGCCCGCCATGGCTACGTGGCGGTCAACCTTGAGTACCGGCTCGCGCCCGAAGCGCCGTTCCCCGGCGGTGCGGACGACGTGGCGCAAGCGCTGGCCTGGCTGCGCACCCACGTGGGCGCCTACGCAGGCAACCCGGAGCACATCGTGTTGATCGGCCATTCCGCCGGCGGCGCTCATGCGGCAAGCTACGTGCTGGGCATCGGCGAGGCGGGGGCCAGGGCGGGCACGCGCCACGGCCTGTCCGGCCTGGTCCTGGTCAGCGCGCGGCTGCGGGCGGATGCGCGCCCGGACAACCCGAACGCGGCCGGCGTGCGCGCCTACTGGGGCGACGACGAGTCGCTGTACGAGCAGCGCTCACCCGTCACCCATGCCGCCCACCTTGACCTGCCCACGCTGGTCGCCATCGCCGAGTACGAGAACCCGCACCTGGACGCCTACGGCGCCGAGTTCTTCCACCGCGCACTGCAAGCCGGCGCCAGGGGACTGCGCTTCCTGCAAGTCCCTGGCCACAACCACACTTCCATCGTCGCCCACCTGGACACGGCGGACCAAAGCTTTGGCCCCGCGCTGATCGGCTTCCTCGACAGCACGCGGCCGCAATCCAAACAGGAGACCTGAACATGGCACCACCACGGCTGAGCGGCGCCTTCGCGCCCGCCGTCACCCCTTTCACCCCCGGCCTGGACATCGACTTCGAGGCCTACGCCGCACACTGCCTCTGGCTGCAGCGCCACGGCGCAGGCCTGGCCATCTTCGGCACCAACAGCGAAGCGAACTCGCTGTCCCTGGCCGAGCGCATGATGCTGCTGGACCGCCTGGGCGGACGCGGCATCGACTTCGCCCGCACCTTGCCCGGCACCGGCTGCAGCGCGCTGCCGGACACGGTTGCGCTGAGCCGCCACGCGCTGCTGCACGGCTGCGCCGGCGTGCTGGTGCTGCCCCCGTTCTTCTACAAGGGCGTCAGCGACGACGGCCTGTTCGCGTATTATTCGGAAGTGATCGAGCGCGTGGGCGACGCGAACCTGCGCCTGTTCCTGTACCACATCCCCGCATTCTCGGGCGTGCCGATCAGCCTGGGCCTGATCGAACGCCTGGCCAAGCGCTACCCGGAGCAGCTTGCCGGCGTCAAGGACAGCAACGGCGACTGGGGCAACATCGAAGCCATGCTGCGCAACTTCCCGCAGTTGTCGATTTTCCCTGCCTCGGAGAGTTTCCTGTCGCGCGCCATGCCGCTGGGCGCTGCCGGCTGCATCTCGGCCACCATCAATGTGAACCCGGCCGCCATCTCCTCGCTGTGCGCCAACTGGGCGGAGCAGGGCGCCGCGCTGGCGCAGCAGCAGGTGGACCGGGTGCGGCAGATCTTCCAGAGGTATCCGATGATCGCCGCGCTGAAATGGGCCATCAGCCACTACCGCGACCAGAGACAGTGGCAGATCCAGCGCCCGCCGCTGTCGCCGCTGAGCGCGCAGCAGCAGGCCTCCCTGCTGGCCGAGCTGGAGGCCGCCGGATTCGCCATGCCCGCATTGGATACGCCATGAGCGCGGCCGTGCAGCACATTGCGCCGCTGGGGCGCTACCCGGCCTATTGCCGCGCCGGCGACTTTATCCACGTCTCGGGCATGAGCGCGCGCCAAGCCGACGGCAGCGTTGCAGGCGTGCGCCACCTGCCGCAGGGCGGCGTGGTGTTCGACGCCGCTCACCAGACCCGCATCGTGATCGCCAAAGTGGAGGCGGCGCTGGCCCAGGCAGGCGCGCGCCTGTCCGACTGCGTGGCGGTCACCGCCTACCTGACCGACATGGCCGACTTCCCGGCCTACAACGCCATCTACGGCGAGTACTTCGACGGCCGCGCCGCGCGCACCACGGTCGGCGTCCACCAGCTGCCGCATCCGCACATGGTGGTGGAGCTGACGGTGGTGGCCTACAAGCCGCAGGCAGCCGGGGAGGGCGCATGAACGCCGTGCCCCGCAACGCCGCGCCGGCCCGGCTGGCGGACGACGCCCTGGACCTGTTGTTCCGCCACGCGCGCTCCCACAACGCCTGGCTGGCGCGCGCGGTGGACGACGCGCTGCTGGAGCAGCTCTACGGCCTGGCCAGGCTCTGCCCGACCAGCGTGAACGGCTGCCCCGCGCGTTTCCTGTTCCTGCGCACGGACGAGGCCAAGGCGCGCCTGCTGCCTGCGCTCAGTCCAGGCAACGTGGACAAGGTGCGCGCAGCGCCCGTGGTCGCCGTCATCGCCTACGACACGCGCTTCCACGAGCACCTGCCGCAGCTGTTCCCGCACAACCCAGGCGCCGGCGCCATGTTCGAGGCCAGCGCAGCCCTGGCCGAGTCCACCGCCTTCCGCAACAGCAGCCTGCAGGGCGCCTGGCTGATGCTGGCGGCGCGCGCGCTAGGCCTGGACTGCGGCCCGTTGTCCGGCTTCGACGCCGCCGCCGTCAACCGCGCCTTCTTCCCGGACGGCCGCGTCAAGGTCAACTTCCTTTGCAACCTGGGCTACGGCGACCACGCCCAGCTCTTCCCCCGCAGCCCCCGCCTGGACTTCGCCCAGGCCTGCACACTTTTATAGAAACCATGGATATCCTCTTATATATTGCGCTTGGCGCGGGGGCAGGCGTGCTGGCCGGCCTGCTCGGCGTCGGCGGCGGCACGGTTATCGTGCCGGTGCTCACCTTCGTCTACACCGCCCACCATTTCCCGCCCGAATACACGCTGCACCTCGCGCTGGGCACTTCGATGGCTTCCATCCTGTTCACCTCCGTGGCCAGCCTGCGATCGCACCACAAGCGCGGCGCCGTCGACTGGTCTGTGGTGCGGCGGCTGTCGCCCGGCATCGTGGCGGGCACGCTGGCCGGTGTGTGGCTGGCGGCGCGCATGTCCACCAATGTGCTTAAATTGATCTTCATCTGCTTCGCCTACTTCGTCGCCATCCAGATGCTGATGAACATCAAGCCCAAACCCAGCCGCCAGCTGCCGGAGACAGGCGGCATGCTGGCGTCCGGCGGCGCCATCGGCGTGGTGTCCAGCTTTGTGGGCATAGGCGGCGGCACCTTGTCCGTGCCCTTCATGACCTGGTGTAACGTGCCGCTGCACACCGTCATCGGCACTTCCGCCGCGCTGGGCTTCCCCATTGCCGCCGCCGGCGTGGCGGGCTATGTGCTGAACGGCTGGCGCGTCGCGGCGCTGCCCGAGCACAGCCTGGGCTTCGTCTACCTGCCCGCGCTGGCCGCCATCGCCATCGCCAGCGTGCTCACGGCGCCGCTGGGAGCGCGCATGGCGCATGCGCTGCCGGTGGCCAAACTGAAAAAACTGTTCGCATGCCTGCTGCTGATCGTCGGCACCAGGATGCTCATCTCGCTGTTTTGAAAGGAATGATGATGCAAGCCCTGTTCCCCTTCCACCTGGCCTTCTTCGTGCGCGACCTGGACGAGGCGCGCGCCTTCTATGGCGGCGTGCTTGGTTTCACCGAAGGCCGCAGCACCGAACGCTGGGTGGACTTCGACTGCATGGGCCACCAGCTCTCGCTGCACCTGAAAGCGGACCTTCAGCCGGCGGCCGGCGCCGGCCTGGTGGACGGCGACGCCGTGCCGATTCCGCATTTCGGCATCGTGCTCGATATGCCGCACTGGAACGCGCTGGCCGGACGTACCCGCGCCGCCGGCGTGCACTTCGTGGTCGAGCCGCATGTGCGCTTCGCCGGCCAGCCCGGCGAGCAGTCCACCATGTTCTTCTGCGACCCGTCCGGCAACGCGCTGGAGTTCAAAGGACTGGCTGCCCTGAACCGCCTGTTCGCGATATAGTGTAGGGCGGACGATAATCACCAAAACAAAAAGATCGAGAACCATGGAAACCATTTCGATGCGGCTTTATCGCATCCTTGCAGACGAAATTATCAGCGGAACCGTTGAACCGGGTGCAAGCCTGGAAGAAAACGCCATCTCGGAGCGCTTCAAGGTGTCGCGCACGCCGGTCCGGCAGGCTTTGCGCGAGCTGGCCAACGCCGGCCTGGTCGAACTGCGGCCGCGCAAGGGCGGGGTGGTCATCAGCATCAGCCTGGACGAACTGGCCGACACGCTGGAAGCGCTGGGCGAACTGGAGGCGCTGTGCTGCCGCATCAGCGCCGAACGCATGAGCGCCGTGCAGAAAAAGCAGCTGGAGCTGTTCCACCTGCAGGGCGTGGAGTGCATGGAGCACGGCGACGAGGACGGCTACCTGGAACTGAACGCCAAGTTCCACCAGCTGATCTGCACCGGCGCGCACAACAAGAGCCTGGCCGAGAGCATAGAAAAGCTGCGCGCCCGGCTCAACCAGTTCCGCGCCGCGCAAGGCGGGGTGGAGCGCCGCCTGGCGCAGTCGCACGACGAACACGAAGCCATCGTCAACGCCATCCTGGCGTCGGACGCGGAGCGCGCCTATCTGGCCATGCGCAACCACGCCAACCGCCTCAGCGTGCACGTGCTGGAAGTGATGCGCGAACGCCAGGTCAGCCATGCGGCCTGAAGATACCGACCCGCTGCGCGCCGACGTGCCGCTGGTGGACGGCATGCTGCGCCGCCTGAAACTGAAGCCGCTGCTGATCTTCGACCGCGTGCTGGCCTCGCATTCCATCGCGCGCGCCGCCAAGGAGCTGAACCTCACGCAGCCGGCTGTCACCAAGGCCATCCAGGAACTGGAGGGGGATTTGGGCGTCGAGCTGTTCGAGCGCACCAACCGGGGCGTGGTGCCCACCTGCTACGCCACCTTGCTGGGCGCGCGCGTCAAGTCCGTGATCGCCGAACTGCGCTACCTCACCGATGAACTGAACGCCTTCCGCAGCGGCGATTCCGGCCACGTCATCGTCGGCACACTGATATCGGCATCCGCCCGCCTGCTGCCGCTGGCCATCTCCAAGCTCAAGGCAGAACGGCCCGGCATCCTCATCACCGTGCGCGAAGGCCCGCTGGACCGCCTGTTCCCGGCCCTGGCCACCGGGGAGCTGGACCTGGTGGTGGGCCGCCTGCCCGAGGCAGACCTGCCGCTGGCGCGCATGTACAGCTTCCGCCACACGGAGCTGTTCCAGGAAGCGCTGTGCGCGGTGGTGTGGAGCGAGCATCCGCTGGCCCAGCGCGCCAGCATCGACCTGCGCGAGCTGCTGGCCTGGCCCTGGCTGCTGCCGCCGATGGAGTCGCCGGCGCGCATCACCGCCGAGCGCCTGTTCACGGACGCCGGGCTGGCCATGCCGGGCAATATCGTCGAATCCTTGTCGCTGCTGACCAACATCGGCCTGATGCAGTCCATGCAGGCCATCAACCTGATGCCGCGCGCCGTGGCGCAGCACTTCGCGCAACTGAAGCTGCTGGCGATACTGGAGATGGGCGACATCGGCGCCTTCGGCCGCATCGGCTACTCGGTGCGCGAAGACCGCGCCAGCACGCCGGCCGCCGCGCGCTTCATCGCCTGCCTGACGCAGGCGGCGGGGGAACTCTAAGACCCTGGTATCAATTTCTGGAATATCCAGAGCCGAAGTATTCATTATATTTTATTGCCGTGTCTTTCTATACTCGTTTCCAAGCTGTACACGAGAACATAGGAGACCGACTTGAAACCTGCATCGCCAGCACTGCTGCGCAACTACGTCGACGGCGAATTCGTCGGCAGCGCGGCCACCTTCGATAACATCAACCCGGTGGACGGCAGCCTGATCGCCCAGGTCTGCGAGGCCGACCGCGTCACCGTGGAAGCCGCCGTGGCCGCCGCGCGCCGCGCCCTGCAAGGGCCGTGGGGCGCCATGAGCGTGCAGCAGCGCGCCGCCATGCTGCACAAGGTGGCGGACGGCATCGCCGCCCGCTTCGACGAATTCGTGGCCGCAGAAGTAGCCGACACCGGCCGCCCGCTGGAGCAGGCGCGCACGCTGGACATCGCGCGCGGCATCGCCAACTTCCGCACCTTCGCCGACCTGGCCGCCTGCGCCAACACGGACGCCTTCGAAATGGCCACGGCGGACGGCGCCGGCGCCCTGAACTACACGGTGCGCAAGCCGCTTGGCGTGGTGGGCATTATCTCGCCGTGGAACCTGCCGCTGCTGCTGCTCACCTGGAAAGTGGCGCCGGCGCTCGCCTGCGGCAACGCCGTGGTGGCCAAGCCGTCCGAGGAGTCGCCTGCCACGGCCACGCTGCTGGCCGAAGTAATGCGCGACGCCGGCGTGCCGCGCGGCGTGTTCAACCTGGTGCACGGCTTCGGCGCCGACTCTGCCGGCCAGTTCCTCACCGAGAGCAAGGGCATAGACGCGCTCACCTTCACCGGCGAATCGCGCACCGGCAGCACCATCATGAAGGCGGTGGCGGACGGCGTGAAGGAAGTGTCGTTCGAACTGGGCGGCAAGAACGCCGCCGTGGTCTTCGCCGACGCCGACTTCGACGCCGCCGTGGCGGGCGTGATGCGCTCGTCCTTCACCAACTCCGGCCAGGTGTGCCTGTGCTCCGAACGGGTGTACGTGGAGCGCCCCATCTTCGAGCGCTTCGTGGCAGCCATCAAGGCCAAGGTGGACGCGCTGAAGATCGGCTACCCGGACGAAGGCGGCGTGGACATGGGACCCCTGATTTCGCACGGCCACCGCGACAAGGTGCTGGGCTACTTCCGCCTGGCCGAGCAGGAAGGGGCCACCGTGGTGGCGGGCGGCGGCGTGCCGCACTTCGGCGACGCCCGCGACAACGGCGCCTACGTGCAGCCCACCGTCTGGACCGGCCTGCCGGACAGCGCGCGCTGCGTGACGGAGGAGATCTTCGGCCCGGTATGCCATATCGCCCCGTTCGATGCGGAGGATGAGGTAGTGGCGCGCGTGAACGCCAGCGACTACGGCCTGGCCTGCGCGTTGTGGACCACCAACCTGTCCCGCGCGCACCGCGTGGCGCGCCGCATCCACGTCGGCCTGGTGTGGGTCAACACCTGGTATCTGCGCGACCTGCGCACGCCGTTCGGCGGCGTCAAGCTCTCCGGCCTGGGGCGCGAGGGCGGCCGCTACTCGCTCGATTTCTATTCGGATGTGGCCAACATCTGCATCAAACTGTGAGGTCCGACATGCAACGCATCACCATCCAATCGCCCGCCATCGCGGCGCCGCGCTTCCGCTACAGCCCTTGCGTGCGCATCGGCGACACCGTCCAGCTGTCCGGCATGATCGCGCTGGACGCGGCCAGCGGCGAGCTGGTTGCCGGCGGCCCCGGCGCCGAAGCGGCCGCCATCCTGCGCAGCCTGCAGCGCGCGCTGCCGGACTACGGCGTGTCGCTGGACGAGCTGCTGATCGCCCGCATCTACACCACGCGGCTGGACCTGTTCGGCGAGATCAACGCCGCCTGGGAGGCCGTGTTCACGCCGGGCGTGATCCCGCCGGCGCGCACCTCCATCGGCGTGAGCGCGCTGCCGCTGGGCGCTTCGGTTGAAATCGAATTCACCTTCGTGCAGGCGGTGCAGCCATGAACGCCACCATCCAGCAGGCAGCGGACATGCTTTGGGACGCCCACCAGTACGGCGAGCCGTGCAAGCCGGTGCGCGAACTGATAGGCGACACCGACGTGGAAGCGGCATACGCGGTCCAAAAATTGAACACGGACCGCTGGCTGGTGCGCGGCCGGCGCCTGGTGGGGCGCAAGATCGGCCTTACTTCGCAGGCGGTGCAGAAGCAGCTTGGTGTGGATCAGCCGGACTTCGGCATGCTGTTCGCCGACATGGCCTTGTGCGATGGCGAGGAAGTGGCGCCGGGCCGCGTGCTGCAGCCCAAGGTGGAAGCGGAGATCGCGCTGGTGCTGGAGCGCTCGCTGCCGCATGAGCAGAACACGCTCGCCGACATCCTGCGCGCCACTGCCTACGCCTTGCCCGCCATCGAGATCGTCGGCAGCCGCATTGCCAACTGGGACATCAGGCTGGCCGACACTATTGCCGACAACGCGTCCAGCGGCTTGTTCGTGCTCGGCTCCCGGCCCGTGAAGCTGGACGCTTTCGACATCGCCGGCTGCGGCATGGTGATGGAGCGGCGCGGCGAGCAGGTGTCGGTCGGGGCGGGCGCGGCCTGCCTGGGCAACCCGCTGCGCGCGGCCATCTGGCTGGCCAACACCATGGCTCGCCTCGGCAGTCCGCTGCAGGCGGGCGACATTGTGATGACCGGCGCGCTTGGGCCGATGTGCGCGGCGCAGCCGGGCGATGTGTTCGAAGCGAATATCGAAGGACTCGGCAGCGTACGCGCCGCGTTCGGCGGCTAAAAAAAAACAGGAGACACTCATGGAACACACAACGCAAGACGATCAACGCTGGCCGGTCGCCATCATCGGCTCCGGCAATATCGGCACCGACCTGATGATCAAGGTGCTGCGCAATGCCAAGCACCTGAAAATGGGCGCCATGGTCGGCATCGATCCCGAATCGGACGGCCTGGCCCGCGCCGCGCGCCTGGGCGTGCCCATCACGCATGAAGGCGTGGCCGGCCTGGCCGCGCTGCCCGGCTTCGACAAGATCAAGCTGGCCTTCGACGCCACCTCTGCCGGCGCCCACGCCGAGCACAACCGCCTGCTGCAATGGCATGGCGTGCGCGTGATCGACCTCACCCCCGCCGCCATCGGCCCTTACGTGGTGCCGGTGGTGAACCTGGACGAGCACCTGGACAGCCCCAACGTGAACATGGTCACCTGCGGCGGCCAGGCCACCATCCCCATCGTGCGCGCTGTGTCCCAGGTGGCCAAGGTGCACTACGCCGAGATCGTGGCCTCCATCGCCAGCAAGTCCGCCGGCCCCGGCACGCGCGCCAATATCGACGAATTCACCGAAACCACCTCGCGCGCCATCGTCTCGGTGGGCGGCGCGGAGCAGGGCAAGGCCATCATCGTGCTCAATCCCGCCGAACCGCCGCTGATGATGCGCGACACCGTGTTCTGCCTGGCCGACGCCGCCGCCAATGAAGACGAAGTGCGCGCCTCGGTGGAGGCCATGGTGCAGCGCGTGAACGCCTACGTGCCCGGCTACCGCCTGAAGCAGCAGGTGCAGTTCGAGCGCATTCCCGCCGAGCGCCCGCTGAACATTCCCGGCATAGGCCTGATGCATGGCCTGAAGGTATCGGTGTTCATCGAGGTGGAAGGCGCGGCGCACTACCTGCCGGCCTACGCGGGCAACCTGGACATCATGACGTCGGCAGCGCTGGCCACGGCCGAGCAGATCGCCGCCAGCGCGCTGGCGCAGTAAAGGAGCAGACATGAGCAACAACAACCGCAAAGACGGCAAGATCTACGTCTCCGACGTGACCCTGCGCGACGGCATGCACGCCATCCGCCACCAGTATTCGCTGGAGCAGGCCGTGGCCATCGCCAAGGCGCTGGACGCGGCCAAGGTGGACAGCATAGAGATCGCCCACGGCGACGGCCTGCGCGGCTCCAGCTTCAACTACGGCTTCGGCGCCCACACCGACCTGGAATGGATAGAAGCCGTGGCCGGCGTGCTGCAGCATTCGCGCATCGCCACGCTGCTGCTGCCCGGCATCGGCACCGTGCACGACCTGGACGCCGCCTACAGCGCCGGCGCGCGCATCGTGCGCATTGCCACGCACTGCACCGAGGCCGACATCTCGCGCCAGCACATCGAGCATGCGCGCAAGCTGGGCATGGACACGGTGGGCTTCCTGATGATGTCCCACATGACCACGCCGCAGGCGCTGGCGCGCCAGGCCAAGCTGATGGAATCCTACGGCGCGCAGTGCGTGTACGTGGTCGATTCCGGCGGCGCGCTGTCGATGACGGACGTGGCCGAGCGCTTCTGGGCTTTCAAGGATACGCTCAAGCCCGAAACGCAGACCGGCATGCACGCCCACCATAACCTGTCGCTGGGCGTCGCCAACTCCATCGTTGCGCTGGAAAACGGCTGCGACCGCATCGATGCCTCGCTGGCCGGCATGGGCGCTGGCGCGGGCAACGCGCCGCTGGAAGTGTTCATCGCCGCCGTGGATCGCATGGGCTGGGAGCATGGCACCGATCTGTTCGCGCTGATGAACGCGGCCGACGACCTGGTGCGCCCGCTGCAGGACCGCCCGGTGCGGGTGGACCGCGAAACCCTGGCGCTGGGCTATGCCGGCGTGTACTCAAGCTTCCTGCGCCACGCCGAAGCGGCAGCCGCGCGCTATGGCGTGCCGGCCATCGACATCCTGGTGGAGCTGGGCAAGCGCCGCATGGTGGGCGGGCAGGAAGACATGATCGTGGACGTGGCGCTGGACCTGCTGCGCCGCCGCGGCGAGAAGGAGGCGGCATGAACGGCGCCACTGAAATGCTGCGCGGCGCGGACTGGCAAGGCGTGCGCGCCAGCCTGATCGCCGAGCTGGCTGCCACGCTGGACGACGCGGCCCGCCTGCGCCGCGAAACCGACCCGCTGGCGCCGGTGCACGGCTTCACGCTGGAGCAGGCCTACGAGATCCAGCGCGCCTCCATCGCGCTGCGCCACGGACGCGGGGAAAAGCCGGTGGGCGTGAAGCTGGGCTTCACCAGCCGCGCGAAGATGGTGCAGATGGGCGTGGACAGCCTGATCTGGGGCCTCTTGACGGACGCCATGCTGTACGAGGAGGGCGCCACGGTGCCGCTGGATCACTTCATCCATCCGCGCGTGGAGCCGGAGCTGTGCTTCCTCACCAGCCGCCCCATCGCCCGGCCGCTCACGCTGCTGGAGGCCGCAGGCTACCTGGCCGGCGTGGCGCCGGCGATGGAGATCATCGATTCGCGCTTCCGCAACTTCAAGTTCAACCTGGAGGACGTGGTGGCGGACAACTGCTCCTCGGCCGGCGTGGTGGTGGGCGAGTTCTCGCCGGACGTGGGCGATCTGGCCAACCGTGGCGTCACCATGCGCTTCAACGGCCGGCCTGTGGCCATGGGCAGCACCGGCGCCATCCTGGGCAATCCGCTGCGCAGCGTGGTGCAGGCCAGCCGCCTGGCCAGCGCCGCAGGCTTGACGCTGCCGGCCGGTTCGCTGATCATGGCCGGCGCCGCCACGGCGGCCGAGGCGCTGGCGCCTGGCCTGCATGTGAGCGTGGACATCGGCGGCCTGGGGCGCGCTGAATTTACAACCGGAGGCGCAATATGAGTACGCAAGCCCACCTGGTCGAAGGCAAAGCCCGGCCACGCGGAAAATTCCCGCACCTGAAGCGCGCCGGCGGTTTCCTGTTCGTCTCCGGCACCAGCTCGCGCCGCCCCGACAACAGCCTGGCCGGCGTGGAGGTGGACGCCATGGGCACCACGCAGCTGGACATCCGCGTGCAGACCCGCGCGGTGATCGAGAATATGCGCGACATCCTGGCCAGCGCCGGGGCAGGGCTGGACGATATCGTCGAAATCAGCACCTTCCTGGTCAACATGAACGATTTTGGCGGCTATAACGAAGTATATGGCGAGTACTTCGACTACACCGGCCCCACGCGCACCACGGTGGCGGTGCACCAGCTGCCGCACCCGCACCTGCTGATCGAAATCAAAGCCATCGCCTACAAGCCAGAATAATGGAAGCAACCATGTATAAATACGGCAAACCATTCAACTTCCAGCAGTGGATCGCGGAGCACGCGCACCTGCTCAAGCCTCCCGTCGGCAACCAGCAAGTGTGGCAGGACGCGGACTTCATCGTCACCGTGGTCGGCGGCCCGAACCAGCGCACCGACTACCATGACGACCCGCTGGAGGAATTCTTCTACCAGTTCAAGGGCAACGCCTACCTGAACATCATGAACGAGGGCCGGATCGAGCGCATCGACCTGAAAGAGGGCGACATCTTCCTGTTGCCGCCGCACGTGCGCCACTCGCCGCAGCGCCCGGAGGCGGGCAGCCTGTGCCTGGTGATCGAACGCCAGCGCCCGCAAGGCATGCTGGACGCCTTCGAGTGGTACTGCCTGTACTGCAACCACCTGGTGCACCGGGTCGAGACGCAGCTGCGGAGCATCGTCAAGGATCTGCCGCCGCTGTTCGAGCGCTTCTACGGCGACGCCAGCCTGCGCGTGTGCCCGCAGTGCGGCGAAGTCCACCCCGGCAAACTGGGGGCGAAATGACCGAGACGAACAAGGTAATCGACATCCACAGCCACTTTTTCCCGCCCATTACGCAAGCCGAAGCGGCCGCGCTGGACAAGCACAAAGCGCCCTGGCTGCGCGTGCAGGACAACGGCCACGGCATGATCATGACCGGCGACCAGCCGTTCCGCCCCGTCTATTCGGCGCTGTGGGACCCGGCGCGCCGTATCGAGGAAATGGACCGCTCCGGCGTGGACGTGCAGCTGATGTGCGCCACCCCCGTGATGTTCGGCTACAGCTACCCGATCGACCTGGCGCTGCCGTGGGCCGAGCGCATGAACGACTACGCGCTGGAGCTGTGCGCGCACAATCCGTCCCGCCTGAAGGCGCTGGCGCAGGTGCCGCTGCAGGACATCGACGCGGCCTGCCGCGAAGCCAGCCGCGCCAAGGCCAACGGCCACGTCGGCGTCCAGATCGGCAACCACCTGGGCAACCTGGACCTGGACGATGAAGGCCTGCTGCGCTTCCTCACCCACTGCGCGCACGACGGCATCCCGCTGCTGGTGCACCCCTGGGACATGATGGGCGGCGACGCCCGCATGAAGAAGTGGATGCTGCCCTGGCTGGTGGCCATGCCGGCCGAAACGCAGCTGGGCATCCTGTCGCTGATCATGTCCGGCGCTTTCGAGCGCCTGCCCGAATCGCTGAAGATCTGCTTCGCCCACGGCGGCGGCAGCTTCGCCTTCCTGCTGGGGCGCGTGGAAAACGCCTGGCAGCAGCGCGACATCGTGCGTGAAAACTGCCCGCAGCCGCCGTCGTCCTACGTCAAGCGCTTCTATGTGGATTCGGCCGTGTTCGACCAGCGCGCCCTCGGCCTGCTGGTGGACGTGATGGGCGAGGACCGGGTGATGCTGGGCTCCGACTATCCGTATCCGCTGGGCGAGCAGGATGTGGGCAAGCTGATACGCGACGCCGGCTTCGGCGCGCAGCGCACCGGCCGCCTCCTGGGCGGCAACGCCGGCGAATTTTTCGGCATCTGATCCATCCCCAACAAGAGCCGCGCGCACACCGCGCCAAGCGGCCAACCGGAGACACACATGACACACCCTAACAGCGGCTTCGCCGCGATCGCCGCGCGCGAGGACGGTTTGCAGCGCGGCCTGTCCAGCGGCCAGATGTCGATGATCGCCATCGGCGGCGCCATCGGCACCGGCCTGTTCCTCGGCAGCGGATTCGCCATCGGCTTTGCCGGTCCGAGCGTGCTGCTCAGCTATGCCATCGGCGCGCTGATCGCCATCCTGCTGATCGGCTGCCTGGCCGAGATGACCGTGGCCCATCCCACGGCCGGTTCCTTCGGCGCCTACGCCGAGCACTATGTCAGCCCCTGGGCCGGCTTCGCGGTGCGCTATGCCTACTGGGCGTCCATCGTGCTGGCGGTGGGCACGGAGGTGACGGCGGTGGCGCTTTATATGCAGTACTGGTTCCCCGGCACGCCCGCGTGGATGTGGATCGCGCTGTTCTCGGCGGCGCTGGTGTTCGTCAACGCCATGAGCGTGGACGTATTCGGCAACGTGGAGTACCTGTTCTCGACCATCAAGATCGCCGCCATCGTCGCCTTCATCGTCATCGGCTCCTGGCTGGTGTACGCGGCGCCGGCGGCGGGGCCGATCGGTTTCAAGAACTACCTGCAGCACCAGGGCTTCTTCCCCAACGGCGGATCCGGCATGTGGACCGGGGTGATCGTCTCCATCTTCAGCTACCTCGGCATCGAGATGGTGGCGGTGGCGGCCGGCGAGGCGAAAGACCCGCAGCGCGCCATCACCGGCGCCTTCAAGGCGGCCATGCTGCGGCTGGTGGTGTTCTACATGCTCACGCTGGGGCTGATGCTGGCCATCGTGCCCTGGACTTCGGCGGGCAACGGCCACAGTCCCTTCGTCATGGCGATGGAGGCGCTGCACGTGCCCGGCGCGGCGGGGCTGATCAACTTCGTGATCCTGGTGGCGGCGCTGTCGGCCATGAATAGCCAGCTGTACATCACCACCCGCACCATGTTCAGCCTGTCGCGGGCCGGGCAGGCGCCGGCGCGCTTCGGGAAGCTGAGCAAGCGCGGCGTGCCGGTGGCGGCGCTGTCGCTGTCGTGCGCCGGCATCGCCATCGCGGCGGCGCTCAGCATCCTGTATCCCAAGGGTTCCTTCATGCTGATGATGGCCATCTCCATGTTCGGCGCCATGTTCACCTGGCTGATGATCTTCGTTACCCACTACTGCTTCCGGCGGCGCTGGAACAGGGAAGGGCAGCCCGCGCTGGCTTTCCGCATGTGGGCCTTCCCGTGGCTCACGCTGCTGGGCGCGGCGCTGATGCTGGCCATTATGGCAACCACCGCCTTCACCCGCGAGTTTGAAATGACGCTGCTCACCGGCGTGCCTTTCATGCTGGTCTTGAGCGCGCTGTACTTCCTGCGCTACCGCAAGCGCTGACGCCTGGCGGGTTACGGCTGCGCCTAACCCGCCCTACGCAATGCCAACGTCCGACATAGAACGTAGGGCGGGTTAGCGCACAGCGCGTAACCCGCCGGGAGCCGCCACGTCCAAATCTGGAATAAAGAATTGGAATATCTGGAGCCGAACAATTCATTTTCGCTTATTGCAACACCTCTGCATACTAGATTCATCGATAGGAGCAACCGTAATGAAACTGACCAAGCAAGACTGCATCGACCTCGATGCCCGCGACCAGCTGGCCGCGTACCGCAGCAAGTTCACCCTGCCTGAAGGCGAGGTGTACCTGGACGGCAATTCCCTGGGCGCCATGCCCGCCAGCCTGCCTGCCCGCATGCAGGAAGCCGTGGCCAAGGAATGGGGCCAGGGCCTGATCCGTTCCTGGAACGACGCCGGCTGGATCGACCTGCCGCAGCGCGTGGCGGCCAAGGTGGCCCCGCTGATCGGCGCCACCGCCGCCGAAGTGATGGTGGGCGATTCCACCTCCGTCAACCTGTTCAAGGCGCTGGCCGCCGCGCTGCGCATCAACAGCGGCCGCAAGGTGATCCTGACCGAAAAGGGCAACTTCCCCACCGACCTGTATATCGCGCAGGGCATCGCGGAGCTGTTCGGCAGCGAGATCCGCTACGTGGACTCCGACCCGTCCGCCATCGCCGACGCGCTGGACGACAGCGTGGCCGTGCTGATGCTCACGCACGTGAACTACCGCAGCGGCGCCGTCTACGACATGGCCGCGCTCACCCGCAAGGCGCAGGCCGTGGGCGCGCTCACCATCTGGGATCTGGCGCACAGCGCCGGCGCGCTGCACGTGGAGCTGAACGATGTGAACGCGGACTTCGCGGTCGGCTGCGGCTATAAATACCTGAACGGCGGCCCCGGCGCGCCGGCCTTCGTGTACGTGGCGCAGCGCCACCTGGAGCAGGTGCGCCAGCCGCTGTCCGGCTGGCACGGCCACCAGAAACCGTTCGACTTCGTGCAGCAGTACCAGCCCGCGCCCGGCATCAACCGCATGCAGTGCGGCACGCCGCCGCTGCTATCCATGCTGGCGCTGGATGCCGCGCTGGACGTGTTCAGCGGCGTGGACATGCAGCAGCTGCGCAACAAGAGCAAGGCGCTGGGCGACCTGTTCATCCGCCTGGTGGACGAGCAGCTGTCCGAATACGGCTTCGGCATCGGCTCGCCGCGCGACTGCAACCAGCGCGGCAGCCAGGTGGCGCTTACCCATCCGCAAGGCTACGCCATCGTGCAGGCGCTGATCGCACGCGGCATCACCGGCGACTTCCGCATGCCCGACATCCTGCGCTTCGGCTTCGCGCCGCTGTATGTGCGCTATATCGACGTCCATCACACGGTGGAAACCCTGCAACAGATTATGGCCAGTGGAGAGTGGAACCAGGAGAAATTCTTGACCAAAAAAGCAGTGACCTGATTTTTTAGCTTGCCCTTGATACAAAATATAAAACGAGGAGACAAAGATGCAACTGAAAGCAACGGGATTAGCAGTACTGGCGGCGCTGTCCGCCATGGCCATCAGCGCGGAGCAGGCTGCGGCCAGCAACGTGACGATATCGGGCGTCATCGACGTCAACGTGGAGCGCTTGTCCACGCCGAAGGAAAGCGTGACGCGCGTTTCCACCGGCGGCTTGAGCAACTCGCGCCTGGAATTCAGCGCGGTGGAGGATCTGGGCGACGGCAACCAGGCCTTCTTCCTGCACCAGATGCAGTTCGCGGCCGATACCGGCACCGGCCCCACGCCGCGTGAAACCTATGTGGGCATGCGCGGCAACTGGGGCCAGCTCGCGCTGGGCCGCCAGAACACGCCGTCCTACTGGATCGTCGGCTACGCGGACCCCAGTTGGTCCGGAGACTACAGCCGCGTGAGCAACAACCAGTACTTCTACGCCCCGTGGCGCGAAAGTAACGCCATCTCCTACAACACCCCTGTATTCAATGGCTTCAAGGGCCGCTTCATGTATACGACTGGCCAGGAAACGGCGGACCACAACGGCCGCGTCGTCAGCACCGGCGTGGAATACCGCAGCGGTCCGCTGTACCTGGGCTTTGTGTCGGACCACAAGGACATCAAGAACATCGCCAGCCCCAAGATGGAAAGCTCGCGCGACAACTACGTCTCCGCCACTTACCGCTTGGACAGCGTCGAGCCGACCTTCATCTACCACACCTACAACGGCTACTACGCCTATCCTCCATACGTGGGCTTCCAGACCAAGGGCTGGGACGTGCAGCTGGGCGCGCGCTGGAAGATCGGAGGCCCGCACGGCGCCTACATCAGCGCCGTGCACCGCCACGACAACGTGGGCAAGGACCTGACGGACGCCGACAGCTTCCTGGTCGGCTACAACTACCGCTTCTCCAAGCGCACCGACGCCTATATCAATTACGGCCGTGTCCTCACCAAGGGCAATCCGAAAGTACCGTATCCGCTCACCTTCAACTACAGCGGCAGCGGCAACCCCGAACGCGGTACGCAAGTGGGCCTGCGCCACTCGTTCTGATCTCCGACCAACCTGAATAGAAAGCCCACGTTATGAAGACCAAATTTATTCCACAGCTGACGTTCACCCTGTGCGCCGCCGCCGTCGCGGGCAGCGTATTGGCCCAGCAGCCGCGCAGCGGCGCCAACCTGGGCGCGCCGGACGCGCCCGGCCCGAACGGCAAGGAGATCAAGCTGCTGCCCGGCGAACCGGCCATGCCGGCTCCGGGTTCCTGGGGCTACGACGCCAGGACCGGCAAGTTCAAAAGCCCCGACATCACGCCGGACGCCTACGGCGCCCACCCGGTCGAGGGCAGCCTGAGCTACCTGGACCAGAACCAGTACCTGAAGAACACCAAGGTGGAAAACTTCGTGCCGGAAGTGGCCGGCGCGGGCCACAGCTGGCAGGCCACGCTGGACTGGGACGGCCGCCGCTACCTGTACGACTATGAAACCTGGATGTACAACCTGTTCGACATCACCGATCCGAAGAACGTGAAAGTGGTGCAGAAGAAGACCTTTAAGACCAAGGAAGGCGAGCACCAGTTCGGCCCCTTCAACGTGAAGTTCAACAAGAAGCTGAACAAGATGATCGCGGTGCAGTGCTACGAGATATCGCGCTATGGCCTGATCTGGAACAAGTACACCAATCCGGAGCAGGTGGAGAACGCGCGCAAGAAACCCATGCTGCGCGGCTTCCGCATCTACGAGGTGACCAGCCCGCAGTGGACCGACTGGAAGCTGTTGTCAGAGACCGCACTGGATGAAAGCCATTCGGCCCAGGATCCGGTGCAGGAAGGCTCCGGCTGCCAGGACGTGCCGGTGTATAACGGCGACCAGTACCTGTTCGTGGCCGGCGCGCCGGACAACAGTTTCGCCAACACCGAATACAAGACCTATCTGCACGCCGGAGCGCAGCTGGTGTATGACGTGTCCGATCCGGCCAAGCCGAAGCGGCTGTCGATGTGGTGGGCGCCCGGCTCGCGCGTGGGCGAGGAAGAGGAATACAAGAAGAACCCGCGCGCCGGCAACAAGACTTCGTGGATGGGCGCGCGCATGCCGCTGTTCATTCCCAAGCCGGTGGAGCAGGGCGGCAAGTACGGCTACGCGGCCATGGGCGGCTTCGGCTTCTACGTGATCGACATTTCCGATCCGAAGAACATGAAGCAGGTGGCGCATATCGACATGCCGGTGAGCGTGACCGGCACCGAGGGCGACAACATCGACGTGACCAAGGTGGAATCGACCGGCATGGTCTACTACAGTGGCTATCCGATGTCCGAGGATTGCTTCGAGCCGTTGAAAGCGATCTACTCGATCGACGTGCGCGACCCGCTGCGTCCGAAGATCGTCAACGTGCTGCCGACGCCGACCCCGCCGAAGGACGCGCCGTTCACCGACTTCTGCCAGCGGCGCGGCAGCTTCGGTCCGAAGCGCAGCGGCTACGCGGCCATCCAGCCGGGCACGCCGAACCAGCGCTACATGCCGTACTCTTATTACAACGCCGGCCTGCAGATCTTTGACGTGAAGGATCCGAAGAACCCGGTGATCGCGGGCTACTTCGTGCCGAAGATGATCGATGCGGCCAAGAAGACCACCGACGGCCAGACGCTCTCCATCCGCGCGCTGCCCAATCCGGTGCACAGCATCTTCGTCGAGTGGGACCGCAACCTGGTGTGGGTGTTCTCCAACCACGGCATCTACACGGTGTCCACCGAGCTGCTGGGCAAGCCGGTGTTCGGCATGCCGCCCAAGAAGTAATACGCGGCCGGTCCTGGCGGGTTACGCGGACCGATGGTCCGCTCACCCGCCCTACGCGGTATCCCGATGCCGGGATGCCGCATTACGGGCGGCGCCGTGCCTCCTTCATATCAACTTTCCCCTAAAACCATGTTCGCTACCCTGCGCGGCCGGCTGATCGGCCTGTGCGTGTCCATCGTCGTGCTGGCCATGCTGGCCGTAGTGGCCGCCAATTACTTCACTACCCGCAGCCGCATGGCGGCTTCGCGGGACGAGCAGATGCGCCAGCTGGCCTCCAGCCAGGCCGCAGGCATCGGCGAGTGGCTCGCGGCCCGCCGCGCCATCGTCTCGTCGCTGCGAGGAGCCGCCGCCGGGGCTGACCCCTCTCCCGTGCTGAAGGCCGCCGCGCTGGCGGGAGGTTTCGACAATGCCTACATCGGCTACGCCGACAAGCGCATCGCTTCCTCGCGCGATGAGGCCGCGCCGCCCGGGTACGATCCGACATCGCGCCCCTGGTACCAGCTGCCGGTGGGCGCCGGCGGCCCCGTCATCACGGCGCCATACGTGGATTCCGGGCGCGGCGAGCTGGTCGTCACGTTCGCCGAGCCGGTGCGTGTCCCTGGCGCGGGCGAGATGCGCGGCCGTTCCATGCAGGCAGTGCTGGCTGCCGACGTGGCGCTGACTGCCGTGGTGCGCCAGGTGCGCGCCTTGCGGCCCACGCCGCACAGCTACGCCTTCCTGGCCGACCGGGAAGGCCGCCTGATCGCCCATCCCGACGCCGCGCTGGCCATGCGTCCGCTGGCGGACCTGGGCGGCGGCATCACACCGGCTGTGCTGGAACAGGCCGTGGGCGCGGCTGAGCTGGGTGTGCGGATAGGCGGGCGGGAAGCGCTGCTGCACGCCACTCCCGTGCCCGGCACGGATTGGACCCTGGCCGTGGTGCTGGACCGCGCCGACGCCACGCGCGACCTGGACGCGCTGCTGCGCAGTTCCGCCATGGCCGCGCTGCTGGCTGCAGGCGCCGCGTCTGTGCTGCTGCCTCTGCTGATCGCCCGCATGCTGCGCCGTCTCGGGCAGGTGCGCGATGCGCTGGGCGGCATCGCCGATGGGGAGGGCGACATGACGCGGCGCCTGGACGAAAGCGGCGGCGATGAACTGGCCGCGATCGCACGCGCCTTCAACCGCTTCGCCGGCAAGATCGGCACGGTGCTGCTGGAGATACGCAGCGCGAGCGACGAGGTGCGGCGGGCCTCTGCAGGTATCGCGGACGGCAATAGCGACCTGTCCTCGCGCACGGAAGTGCAGGCGGCTTCGCTGCAGCAGACAGCCGGCGCCATCCAGACCCTGGCCGGTACGGTGCGCCAAAACACAGGCAACGCGCTGCGGGCGGACAGGCTGGCGCGCAGCGCCGCCGACGTGGCGGCCAGCGGCGGCGAGGCCATGTCCCAGGTGGTTGCGACCATGGGCTCCATCAATCAGTCTTCACGCAGGACTGTGGACATCATTGCCGTCATCGACGGCATCGCATTCCAGACCAACATCCTGGCGTTGAACGCGGCGGTCGAGGCTGCGCGCGCGGGCGAACAGGGCAGGGGCTTTGCGGTGGTGGCGAGCGAAGTGCGCAACCTGGCGCAGCGCTCGGCGGCGGCGGCCAAGGAAATCAAGGCGCTGATCAACGATTCAGTGGACAAGGTGGACCGCGGCGCCAAACTGGCTGACCGGGCCGGCGCCACGATGCAGGAGATCGTCACCAGCATCCAGCGCGTGACCGGCATCATGAGCGAGATCACCGAGGCCAGCCAGGAGCAGACCTCCGGCCTGGACCAGATCCACGCCGCCATCACGCAGATGGACGGTTTGACGCAGCAGAACGTGGCGCTGGTGGAGCAGGCCGCGTCCGCCGCCGGTTCGCTCAGCGAGCGGTCGCAGGGGCTGGCGCACGTGGTCAGCGTCTTCAAGCTCGATCAATCGATTGTCTGAATTTCCAGCTTTATAGTATGCTAACTCCACGGCGTGCCGCACTGCGGCGCGGCCGTGGTTTTTCATTTATGCGAAAGGTTTTATATGCAGCAAGATCGAAAGCGCGCGGCGCGCAAGTGGCTGAACATGCTGGCCGCCTGCGGCCTGATGGCGGTGTCCGCCCTGGCCATGGCTGCCGCGCCCGTCGTCGCTGCCAGCGCCGCCAACCCTGCACCCAACGCTGCGCAGGTGAAAGCCGCGCATGACCTGATGGCCGCCATGCAGACCGAGAAGATGGCGCGCTCGGTCGGCGGCGGCAGCAAGTTCCCCAATGAGCAGCAGCGCCAGGAGTTTATGGCCAAGCTGGACAAGGTGCCCGCCGAACAGGTCTACACCCGCTTGTCGGCGCCGGTCGCCAAGCTGCTCACGCCGGAAACCGTGCTGGAGATGACGCGCTTCTACCAGTCCAGCTACGGCCAGAAAGTGCTGCAGATGGACTACAACAGCCGTCCCAGCATGTACGGCGCCATGCCCAAGCCCACGCCCGAGGAAAAGAAGGCGCTGGCCAAGCCCGCTTACGTGAAGGCCGACCAGGAGTTCCAGGCCGCCAGGTCCGCGATCAGGCATGAGGTGTTCGTGCTGGTGACCGAGGTGGCAAAAAGCAAATAGGAGTGCCCATGAAGATCTATCTGATTGTGCTCGATACGCTGGCCGACTGGGAGATTGCCTACCTGACCGCTGAGCTGCACAGCAAGCGCATGCTGGCCGATCCCGGCAAGGACTGCGAGATCGTGAAGGTGGGCGTGAGCGCCGCGCCGGTAGTGACCATGGGCGGCATGCGCATCGTACCCGACCTGGCGGTGGCCGACGTGCGCATGGAAAGCGGCGACCTGCTGCTGATGCCGGGCGCCGAAACATGGATGGCGCCCGAATCGGCGCCGCTGGTGGCGTTTGCGAAGGAAACGCTGGCGCAAGGCCACCTTGTCGCCGCCATTTGCGGCGCCACGTATGCGCTTGCGCAGAGCGGCGCGCTGGACAATCGCCAGCACACCAGCAACGACAAGGACGACCTGAAAGCCAACTGCCCCGGCTACACCGGCGAGCAGCGCTACCAGGACGCGCCCGCCGTCCGTGAAGGCAACCTGGTCACCGCGTCCGGCATTGCTCCGCTTGAGTTCTCATACGAAGTGATGAAGATGCTGGACATCTTCCGGCCGGCCACGGTCGAGGCCTGGTACCAGCTTTACAAGACCGGCCAGCCGCAGTACTTCCAGGCGCTGGTGGCGTCCATGGCCTGAGCCAAGCCGGCGCCGGCGCTATTGCCCGGCCTCGCGTTGCAGCTGGCTGGCGTCGAGCACGGACAGCCAGCGCCCTTGCACGCTGATGCCGCCGCTCTGTGTCAAATGCTGGAATTCCCGGCTGACGGTGGTGTCGCCCAGGCCCAGGAATGCGGCGATATCGGTGCGCGACATGGGCAGCCGGAAGTAGGGGACAGGGGGGCCGCCGGCCGATTCCATGCTGGCCAGTTCCAGCAGAAAGGCGGCGATTTTCTGCCGGGCGCGCGTGCTGCGCTGGATCTGCGCGATGCGATGCTGCCGGCCTATCTCCTGTAGCAATAGCGTCTGCAGCTGTTGCCGCAGCGCCTCGTCCTGTTCTGCGGCCTGCAGCACTCTGCCGATGGGGAATTCCAGCACGGTGCTGTTGCTCAGTGCGACGGCGCTGTAGCTGCGCCGCTCCGCATGCAGCTCGTCCAGACCCAGGTAGCCGCCTTTGCCATGGAAAGCGATTACGTCCTGCTCGCCATCCAGCGATACGGTGCCGCATTTCCAGTACCCGCTGTCGATGGCGTAGAAACGGTCGTAGACCGGGTCGCCCATGTGGAACAGGAATTCGTGGCGCCGCTTGTGCGTGCGCTGCATCCCCAGCGCCGCGAGCGGGCCGGTAAGCTCGGCTGGCAGCGGGCTGGGGGGAGTGGGGATGGCGGACATGCGGCGCTGCGCTCAGCTTTGCTCGGCCGGGCCATGGCGTCCCGTGTGCGCAGCCCCGCGCGCCAGTTCGCGCAGCACCGATTGCTTGTGCAGCTGGACGTGCTTGCCTTGCATGGCCAGGGTCCCGTCCTGCTTGAAGCGCAGCAGGCTGCGGCTGACCGACTCGGGCGTCATTTGCAGATAGCTGGCAATGTCGCGCCAGTTCATCGCCATGCGCAGCATGCGGTCCGAGTAGCCGCGCGCCGCCTGGCGCTGGCCGATATCGAGCAGGAAGGACGCCAGGCGCCGGCTGCAGCCGGACTGCCGCAAGAGCTGGTTGGTGGTCGCTTCCCGTTCCAGCGCCTGGTTCAAGGCCGGCAGCAAGCGCGGCGGACTGGCGCGCGGACCCTCTATCGCACACACCGTACTATCCTCGAGCGCCACGGTATAGCTGCCATGGTGCAACTGGTCCGGCAAGCATAATCCGACCAGTTCGCCGGGCAGATGGAAGGCGGTGACTTGCCAGGCGCCGCTGGGGTGCGGCGAAACGCGCTTGAAGCCGCCTGCGCGGACGATGTAGAGGCGCGTCTCGCATAGCTGGTCAGCGCGCAGCAGGACTGTCTCGCGCGGCACCCGCGTCGTCTGGACCGATCCGGCGGCCGCACTGCTGCCGGGGCACTGCGCATGCGCGCTGCACTCTGTGCAGGGCGCCGCGTGCGTTGCAGAAAGCTGAAAAACCGGTTCACGCGTTCCCATGAGGACTCCTTTCACAGGACAGTCCGCTCCGCCAGACAGGGAGGACTGCATCAAAGAAAAAAATTCATGCTGCAATGCAGTATAGCCGAAACTAGCAGGTTCTTAGTTCCTCGGTTGCAATCTCCGGCGGATTTGGCAGGCTGGCCAGCTCGGCGCAATTGCCGCCGCGCTTTTTGGCGCGGTACATGGCCTGGTCGGCCAGATCCAGCAGCCGTGCGGCATTGGCGTCCGGGGAGGGGGCAATGGCGACGCCGATGCTGGCGCCTATGCTGAGCTGCAAACCGCACAGCACATAAGGCCGGCTGATGCTGCGCGCCACGTCGGCCGCCAGCGCCAGGGCAGCCGCCGGATTGGTTATGCTGCGAAGCAGCATGGCAAACTCGTCGCCACCGAGCCGTGCCACCAGGTCGTCCTGGCGCACCGCAGCCTTGAGCCGCCGTGCCACGGCCAGCAGCAGCCGGTCTCCCATGCGGTGGCCATAGGTGTCGTTGACCGCCTTGAACCGGTCCAGGTCGATAAACAGGGTCGCGGCCAGGTGACCGTCGGTGTGGGCGCCGCGCAAGGCACGCCGTTGCTCGCGCAGGAAGCAGGCCTTGTTCGGCAAGCCCGTCATGCTGTCGTGGGTGGCCAGATGGCGCAGGCTGGCGTCGCTGCGCCGCCGGCCGGTGATGTGGTGCTGCAGCGCGATAAAGCAAGTGATCTTGCCTTCCTCGTCGCGCAGCGGCGTGATGACCTCGTTGACCAGGCGGGCGCCGCCGCGTTTGTGACGCACGATGGTCTCGCCCGACCAGGCCTTGCCGGCGCCCACGGCGTCCAGGATGCGCGCGGCGCGCGCATCCCAGCCGAGCTGCTGGCGCGATTTGCGCAGTGCTTCCCGTTCGGAATAGCCGCTCAGGCGCAGGAAGGCCTGGTTGACCCATTGCAGGCGGCCATCGGGACCGGCGATCAGTGCTGCGCTGGCGTTGGCGCTGAGCGCACGCGCCAGCAGGGACTGGCGTTCGGGGGGGGCAGTGGGCTTCGATGGCATTGTTCGGCTCCGTGGCTGGCGGGGCGGCATGGCCGCCGCTGGGGTTGTCCAAGGCAGTTCAGTCTGACTGCGCCAGTTTGCCAGCAGCACGGATGGGGGCTTTGCTTACGGTCACTTTTGATTTGAATTAATAACGTTGCGTTCCCAATATGCATTTTATTAATATAGCACAGGCCCGCGAGGGCCTGTCAGGAGTATGCTCAGACCGCCACCCGGCCGCAACAGCGCAGCGGAGCCAGCATGGACGGCGGCGGCTCGGGCGGCTGGTAGCGCGCCACGGTCGAAAAGATGCGCAGTACATCGTCGATAATTTCGCTGGCGACGTGGTCGTCCAGGCGGTCGATGTTTTGCTGCAGGGCAATCGAGGTCAGGGTCGGCGCGTCATGCAGGCGCTGGCGCAAGCCCTCGAACAGGTGGCGTGCTTCGGTGGGGACCTCGTTGGGCCGCATGCGCACCAGGCTGAGGGTGCAAGCCCGCTTGAGGCGGTCCTTCTGCGCGCCGTGGCCGGCCAGATGCCAAACGGCCACGCTGAATTCGGAAAATGCATGTGACATGGCAGCCTCCCGGTTTCATGCGCGCTTGGCGCCGTCTTGCAAGCGCCGCCGGCGCGGGCTGCGCCGCATGGCGCGCAGCGCGACCGGATCGAGTATCAATATGGTGCGGCCATTGATGCTGATCATCTCCAGGGCCTGCAGCTCGCTCAGCGTGCGGCTCACCGTTTCCATCGCCATGCCCAGGTAGTTGCCGATTTCGGCGCGCTGCATGACCAGGTTGAAGCTGCTGCCCGAATAGCCGGCGGCGGCGTAGCGCGCCGCCGTGTCCAGCAGGAAATGGGCCATTCGGGCCTGGGTGTTGAGGCCTGCGCGCATGCTCAGCAGTGCGTGGTCGCGCGCCAGTTTGTGGCTCATCACGCCCAGGATGGCGCTGGCGAACTCGCCATGGGTGCGGCCCAGCCGGGCCAGCGTATCGAGTGGTATCTCGATCAAGGTGGCGTTGGTCAGCGCAACCAGCTCCTGGTGGTAGCTGCGGTTCAGCAGGCCGTCTATGCCCAGCAGGTCGCCGCGCATGGGGAAACCCATCACCTGTTCCTTGTCGTACACATACGACGAGGTCTTCAGGATGCCGGAGTTGACCACGAAAATGCGGTCGCAAGTCTGGCCGGCCAGGTGGATGCGCTGGCAGTTGCGCACCCGCAGGCGGGGCAGGCGGTGTTCGTCGCTCAGGTCCGCGATCTGGTGCTGGATGCCGAGCAAGGCGCACAGCTCGCCGAAGCTGGCGTCCTGCTGCATCGTGCTGAGCAGCGGGCGGGCGGCCGCTGGGCCGGGGCCGGAGGTGGGATAGGGGCTCGATAACATGGTCTTCTCCTGGTGGCTACGATTTGCGTAGGTGGCGGACGCGCAGACCAATATGACTTTCTAGCAATAGTCAATCGGAAAACGCGCAAAATTCCTGTAGGAACTTTGGCCGATGTTGCTTAGGACTAATATCTGGTTATTAAGATAACAGGAGATTTGTTATTTTTTCTGCCACAGATCAAGTTGCACACCGAAAGTCGATCGTGTAAGGCCCGCTGGCCCGGCCTGTCCAGTAAAGCATGGCCGCCGCCGCCGCAGTTTGATTGCCATGCGCCCGGCGGATGTCCGCAATCAAACCGGCGCGCCCGCAGCTCGCTTATCGTGGGACGGCGCGGGGGCTGCCGCCTTCGCCTGACCTGACGACACAAAGGGCGATCTATGAGAATCACTGTTTTCGGTGCCGGCTATGTCGGCTTGGTGACGGCGGCCTGTCTGGCCGAATTGGGCAACGAGGTGCTGTGCCTGGAACGCGACCCGGCCAGGATCGCCCTCCTCGAACGGGGCCAGCTTCCGATCCACGAACCGGGGCTGGCCGAACTGGTCACCGCCAATGTGGGCGCCGGGCGCTTGCGGTTTTCGTCCGACGCCGACGGCGGCATGGCCGAGCTGCAATTCATCGCCGTGGGAACACCGCCCGATGAGGACGGCGCGGCCGACGTCGAACACGTGCTGCAGGCGGCGCGCACCATTGCCCGCCGCATGGCCGGCTTCCAGGTCATCGTCACCAAGTCGACGGTGCCCATCGGCACGGCCGAGCGCGTGCGCGCCGCGGTCCAGCAGGAACTCGATGCGCGCGGCAGCGGCCTGTCCTTCGCCGTGGTGTCGAATCCGGAATTTCTGAAGGAGGGCGCGGCGGTCCACGACTTCATGCAGCCGGACCGTATCGTGCTCGGGGTGGAGGCGGGCACGGCCGGCCGCCGCGCCGCCGCGTTGCTGACGGCGCTGTACGAGCCGCTCAACCGCCACCATCCGCGCACCGTCTGGATGGACACCCGCTCGGCCGAGCTGACCAAGTACGCCGCCAACGCCATGCTGGCCACGCGCATCTCCTTCATCAACGAAATGGCCAACCTGGCCGACCTGATCGGCGCCGACATCGAGGCCGTGCGCTGCGGCATCGGCGCCGACCAGCGCATCGGCTACAGTTTCCTGTATGCCGGCTGCGGCTATGGCGGCTCGTGCTTCCCCAAGGACCTGCAGGCGCTGGGCCGGCTGGCGTCCGAGGCCGGCCAGCCGCTGCGGCTGCTGCGCGCGGTCGAGGCCATCAACAACGACCAGAAGCTGATGCTGGGCCAGCGCATCCTGGCGCGCTTCGGCGACGATCTGCACGGCCATGTGTTCGCCGTGTGGGGCCTGGCGTTCAAACCCGACACCGACGACGTGCGCCACGCCAGCGCGCTGGTGCTGATCGGCCAGCTGCTGCGCGCCAACGCGTGCGTGGCCGTGTACGACCCGGTGGCCCAGGCCACGGCCCGGCGCGCGCTGGAACAGGACCGCTCGCTCGGGCCAGAGGCGCTGGCGCGGCTGCGCTACGCCAGCGACCCGATGAACGCGCTGCGGGGCGCCGATGCGCTGGCCATCGTCACCGAGTGGAAGCAGTTCCGCTCGCCCGACTGGCGGCAGGTCAAGGCCCTGCTGCGCCAGCCGGTGGTGTTCGACGGCCGCAATCTGTTCGAGCCGCGCCTGATGGCCGAAGCCGGCATCGAACACCACAGCATCGGACGCCCGCCGCGCGCGCGGCTGGCGATGGCCAGCGCCGGCGCGGCGCTACCGGCGCAGGGCGGCCAAAACGCATGAGCCTGGTCTTCACCTGTTCGGCCGACGACGGGCACCCGGCCGACCTGACCCTGGCGGGGCTGCTGCGCGAGCACGCCCTGCCGGGCACGTTCTACTTCCCCATCCGCAACCAGGAGGGCGGGCCGGTGCTGTCCGGCGCCGGCATGCGGCAGGTGGCGGCACAGTTCGAGATCGGTTCGCATACGCTGGACCACCAGTTCCTCACGCGCGTCGGCGCGGCGCAGGCCGGCGCGCAGATCGTGCGCGGCAAACGGGAGCTGGAGGACAGGCTGGGCCGGCGCGTGGCGGGTTTTTGCTACCCCGGAGGCCGCTACCGGCCGCTGCACATCGGGCAGGTGCGCGCAGCCGGCTTCGACTATGCGCGCACCACCCTGAACCTGTGCCTGGACGCCGGCGCGAACCGCTACGAAATGGCCACCACCTGCCAGTTCTATCCGCATGCGCGCGCGGTTTACCTGCGCAACTACCTGCGCGGCGGGGCTTGGCCCCAGCGCGCCGGCATGCTGTTGCGCGCGCTCGGCGAGCCGGACTGGGAGCGACGCCTGTATGCCATGTTCGCGGCCGCTGAACGGCGCGGCGGCGTGTTCCACCTGTGGCTGCATACGGCCGACGTGGAAGCGCAGTCCGCCTGGCCGGCGCTGGCCGGTTTCCTGGCCCATGTCGCCGCGCGCGTGCCGCCGTCGCGGCGCCTGAGCAACGGCGCGCTGGCGCTGCGGAGCTTCGGGGCGCTCAAGCGCTGAAACGCGGTGCTGCCGGCGTCGCCGGCAGGCGCCCGGTGCGCGTTGAATCTATTTCCCTTTTGTATATCGGTGTGATCATTATGCCTTTTAATATTGGCATTATTAATTTCTTGGTGGAAGCGATATTTCTTAATTTACGGGTAATTTAATAGCAGCCTCAAGCGATAGTATTATTCCATGGAAATTTCATAATGTGAAAAATTTCTTGCCTTAAGGCGAGAAAGCCTCCTAGAATTGGCGAAAATAAAAATTCGGGTAGTTAAATATTTTTATTAGTCAATTCCTAGGAGTAATTATTTTGAATATAAGATCCCTCAACCGGAACAACCAATTGTTGGCAATTCTCGGCACCGGCATATTGCTGGCCGGCTGCGGCGCCGGCGGCACAGACCAAACGCCCAAGGCCAGCGCCCAGGGCGGCCCAACGCTGCTGGCCGCCACCGCCAGCAACAGCAGTTGCAGCTTCCCGAAATTCGTCTTCGGCACCAAGTACGCGACCGGCACCATCGTCAACTTCGCCGACAACGGCAAGAACTACATCGCCACCCACGACAATCCCGGCTACGATCCCACCATCAGCACCTACTTCTGGAGCCCGTACACCGCGTGCAGTGCACCGGCACCGGCGCCCGCGCCTGCGCCAAGCTGCAGCTTCCCGAACTACGCCTGGGGCAGCAATTACGTCACCGGCAACATCGTGACCTATCCCGACAATGGCAAGTACTACATCGCCACCCACGACAACCCGGGCTGGGATCCGACCATCAGCACCTACTTCTGGAGTCCGTACACCTGCAGCGCACCCGCGCCCACGCCGACGCCCACGCCGACGCCGACTCCGGCGCCGACCGGGCCGGTCGTGACGGCCGCCAGTTGCAGCTACGCCGCCGTGTCGGCCGCGGTGAACTCGGCGGCCACCGGCACCACGGTCAGCGTGCCGGCCGGCGATTGCAGCTGGGGCACCCAGCAGCTCAACGTTCCGGCCGGCATCTATCTGCGCGGCGCGGGGCAGGACAAGACCGTGATCCGCCGCGTGGGCAGCGTGTCCAACACCAGCTATCTGGTGGCCTACAACTGCTCCAACGGCCAGCGCGCGCAGTTTTCCGGCATGACGCTGATCGGCAACGGCAATGCCGCCATCCAGGACAAGGGCCTGGGCCTGCTCAACGGCTGTTCCGACTTTTCGGTGACGAACTCGAAGTTCAGCAAGTTCGTCTTCAGCGCCGTGTATGTCGGCGATGCGCCCAAACAGCGCGGCGTTATCTTTAAAAACAACTTTATCGATAATTACAGCCCGGAATTGAAAAACCTCGGCTATGGGGTGGTGGTGTATGGCGGCGGCGCCTGGCCGGCGCTCAGCCTGGGATCGGCCGACGCGGTATTTGTCGAAGATAATTATTTCTCCGGCAACCGTCACAATATCGCCTCCAATAATGGCTCGGTATATGTGTTCCGTTATAACAAGGTGAATGGCACCGATGCGGCCAAGGATTATGCGATGACCGACGCGCATGGCCTGTCCTCGTCGCAGCGCGGCTCGCGCAGCTTTGAAATTTATAACAACACGTATTCGACCAGCATCAGCAGCGGCTTGCAGCGCACGGCCATCGGCATCCGCGGCGGCGACGGCGTGATCTTCAATAACACGGTGCCGGCCACGGTCAGCCGCACGGTGGAATTGATGGTGGAAGGCTTCGGTTGCGGCACCTACCCGGGCGCGGACCAGAGCCGCTCGGTGTATATCTGGAACAACACCGCCAATCCCCAGAACGGCTACACCACCAATGGCATCGACAACACCTGTCCTGCCTCGCTGGGCCTGAACCGGGATTACTTCCTGAACGCCAAGCCGGGCTACACGCCTTACGTCTACCCGCACCCGCTGCGCGCCGGACAGTAAGAATGCCGCGCTAGCGGCGGCCGCGCGGAATATGGCGCGGCTTGCCGGGGCGAAAGCTGCGGCGCCTGTCCCCCATCAGGCGCCGCAGTTCGGTGATGCTCAACTGGCTCACCTCGTGCATGCGCAACAGCATGCCTGCGCTGACCTTCAGCCGCCCGTGGCGGATCTTGCTGATGGTCGGCGCTTCCACTTCCAGCAGGCGCGACAGCGCCGCGTCGTTCTTCAATTGCAGCAGTTCGAGCAGGTGATCGAACAACGGGTTCGGGTCGAACTTGGGCGCATGCGGCGCCGTCATGACGGCCCGGCGCGGCGTCCGCGCAGCAACTGGCGCCCCAGTCCGAGCAGGAACAGGGTGTTGGTCACCAGGTAGCGGCGCGCCAGCCGGCGCGGTTCCGCGCCTAGCCGGTACAGCCACTCCAGTCCGTTGTGCTGCCACCACAGCGGGGCGCGGCGCAGCGTGCCGGCGTGGTAGTCGAAGGCGGCGCCCACGCCCACCAGCGGCGCGGCCACGCGGCCGCAGTGGGCCGCCATCCAGTATTCCTGTTTCGGGCAGCCCAGGCCGACAAACACCAGGTTGGCGCCGGAGCGGTTGATCGCCTCGACGTCGGCCTGGTCCTGCCCGGCGTTGACGGGGCCGAAGGGCGGCGCCAGCGCGCCGGCCACGCGCAACGCCGGAAAGGCGGCGGCGATGGCCTCCTGCAGGCGCGCCAGCGTGTGCGGCGTGCTGCCGTACAGGAACACGCTCTGGCCGTGCCGCTCGGCCGCCGCCAGGTAGCGCCACATCAGGTCCGGGCCGTTGATGCGCGGTTGCCGCGTGCGCGCGAAATGGCTGACCGCCCAGGCCACCGGGGCGCCGTCGGCGGCGGCCAGGTCGGCGTTGTTGAGGATGGTGCGGAAGTGCGCGTCGCGCGTGCTGCACACGACCGAGTGCGCATTGCACAGGCAGACATAGCGCGGCGCTTTCTGCGCGCCCCAGTCCAGCAGTTGTAGGACGGCTTCCTCCCAGCTGAGCACGTGGATGCGCGCGCCCAGTACCGCTTGACGTTGTTTATGCATAATTGAGTCCCAGGTTGGCCAGCATGGCGGTGTAATAGATGTCTTCGAGCATGGCGAGGTTCTGCTGCGGCGTGTAGCGCAGCCGGTAGCGCGCGTAGGCGCGCCGGCCCATGGCCAGCATCTGCTCCGGATGGTGGTAGGCCCAGGCCAGCTTGGCGGCCAGGTCGGCAGCGTCGCCGGGGCGCACCAGCAGTCCGGTCTCGCCGTGCTCGACCAGTTCGCCCAGGCCGCCGTGCGCGCTGGCGATGACGGGCACGCCGCAGGCGAACGCTTCCACCGCGGCCAGGCCGAAGGTCTCCAGGCAAGTGCTGGGCGCGACCAGGAAGCTGCTGCCGCGCAGCAGCGCGCGCACCTCGGCCGGGCTGCGCCGGCCCAGGCAGTCCGGGCCGAACGCGGGCGCCAGCGCGGCCGCCAGCGGCCCGTCGCCGACCAGCCGCACGCGCAGCGCGGCGGCGTCGCCGGGCAGGCGCTGCAGCGCCGCCTGCAGGACCTTCACCCCTTTTTCCTCGGCCAGGCGGCCGACGAACAGGCCGCCTGCGCGCCCTTGCCAGGCCGGCTCCGGGCCGGGCTCGACAAAGTTGGGTTTGACGTCGATGCGCATGGCGGGCAGGCCGCCGGCGATAAACTGCGCGCGGCTGAAGTGGCTCAGCGCGATGAAGCGGGTGCCGGGCCGGCGGTAGCTGCCGAGCAGGCGGTGGGTGGCCAGCGCCGCCGCCGCCGCGCCCGACTGCAGCACCGAGCCGTGGTAGCAGGCGCGGGTCACCGCGCGCCAAGGCGCGTGGCCGACGCAGTCGCGGCACACCCGGCCTTCGCGCAGCAGCATGGCTTGCGGGCACAGCAGGCGGAAATTGTGCAGCGTCTGCACCACCGGGATGCGGCGGCGCGAGCCCAGCCAGTGCGGCGCGGGCGAGATCAGCGGGAAGGTGTTGTGCAGGTGCAGCACGTCCGGCCGCGCGGCGTCGCACAGGCGCTCGATGTCGCGCACCGCGCGCGGCGACCAGAACGCGCTGAAGGCGCCCCGCAGCGGCGCCTGCACCAGTTCCGCGCTGTCGCGCTCGTAGACCTGGACCGCGTGGCCGGCCGCGCGCAGCAGGCACGCCTCGGCCTCGGCCACCACGTCCTCGCCGCCGCGCTCGCGGTAGCGGTTGTGGACCAGCAGGATGCGCAGCGGCTGCTGCGTGCGCTCAAGTTTCATGGGGCCGTCCTTCATGGTGGTGGGATATGCTCTATTTCACCAAGCTGGCGCGCGCCCGCCTTGACTGTGCTCACGCGGGCAGATGACGGCGGCCATGGCCGCGCGCGCAGCGGGTTGCCGGCCAGGGCCAGGTAGCGCTGGCCGAGCAGGCGCGAGGCCGCCAGGTTCAGGTGGTTGTCGTCCTTGTACAGCGCGGTGCGCCCGATCGCCGTCAGGCATTCGTCCGGCCCGCACATGACGCGCTTGGGATCGATGACGATCAGCGAGGGATGGGCCGCGCGCAGCGCGTCGATGACGCGGTCCATCGAGCCCTGTTCGGCCTCGACCAGGGCGCGCGGCATATTGCAGTTGCGCGCCGCCGGCAGCCAGCCGCGCTGGCGCTGCAGCACGCAGCGCGGCAGGTCGGGCGCCACCGTCGGCGTGTCCTTCAGCAGCAGCGGCACGGCGCCGGCGCGCTCGATCCTGCCCAGCGCCGTGTCCAGCGCGCGCGCGAAGTCCTGTTCGCGGCCCAGGTATTGCCAGCGGCTGGCCAGCGCCACGTAGCGGAAGTGCGGCGCCATGGCCAGCAGGTCGGCGTTGCGGCGCTGGCAGGGCGTGGGGCCGCCCGGCTCGCCCTGGTAGAGGTCGATGGCCGAGCAGGCGCCCTCGACGAAATAGGCCAGCCGCATGCCGCCGTCGCGCGCCAGCTGTTCCAGCCAGGGCTTGAAGTGGTTGGCGTGCGAGTCGCCGAACAGCAGCAGCGACGCGCCCGGCGCGCGCGGGTCGCCGGCCACGCAGCGCTGCACCAGGTAGTCCAGCGTGACGCCCTGGTAGGCGCCGGACTTGATGGCGCAGGCGCCGGCCAGGTCGCGCTCGAAGGAGTAGCTGGCCAGCAGCTCGCGCGCGGCCGGGTCGAAGCGTCCCGGCACGCCTTCGCTGCTGTAGGAGTACAGCCCCAGCGCCAGGAAGGCGGCGGCCGGCCCGGCGTAGTAGCGCGCCGCGGCGGCGCGCAGTCCCGGCGCGCCGCGCCGGTGCAGCGGCTGCTCGACGTAGCGCCAGGTCAGCCAGGCCAGCACGAAGACCAGCAATAGCGCGGCGGCGGTGGCGTGCGCGTCCAGCGCCCCGTAGCGGTAGCGCAGCAGCGACAGCACCGGCCAGTGCCACAGGTAGAGCGAGTAGGACATGCGTCCCACGGCGGCCAGCCAGGGCAGGCCGAGCAGCGCGCTGAGCGGGTTGGAACGGCTGCCGGCGTACAGCAGCAGCGCCGCGCCCAGGCACGGCGCCAGCGTGTTCAGTCCCGGGTAGGGCAGTTCGCGCCGCAGCAGGGCCAGCGCGCCCAGCGCCAGCACGGCGCCGGCCGCCGCCAGCCGGGCCGCCGGGGCCGGGCCGGCCGGGCGCCGCCAGCGCACCGCGTAGGCCGCCAGCGCGCCCATCAGCAGCTCGTGGGCGCGGCAGCTGAGCAGGAAGTAGCTGGCCACCGGCCCGGTGTGCCACTCGGACCAGGCCAGCGCGGCTACGGCCAGCGCCGCCAGCGCGGCCGGAGTGCGGCGCGGCGCGGCGCGGTGCAGCAGCAACAGCAGCAGCGGGAACAGGAAGTAGAACTGCTCCTCCACCGCCAGCGACCAGGTGTGCAGCAGCGGGAACTCCTCGCTGCGCTGGCCGAAGTAGCCCCAGCTGCTGAGCGAAAAGAACAGATTGGCGGCGAAGGCCCAGGAGGCGGCCAGCGAGGTGGTGTAGAACAGGTAGTCGTTGGGGATCAGCAGGTAGCTGGCGGCCGCCAGCACCGCCAGCGACACCACGCCGTAGGCCGGCAGCAGGCGCGTGATGCGGCGCTGGTAGAAGGCGGCCAGGCTGAAGCGGTCCTGGGCCAGCGCGTCGGCCAGCACGCCGGTGATCAGGAAGCCGGAGATGACGAAGAACAGGTCGACCCCGGCGAAGCCGCCGGGCAGCAGGGCCGGCGCGGCGTGGAAGGCCAGCACCGCCAGCACGGCCACGGCGCGCAGGCCGTCGATGTCGGCGCGGTAGGGCGGCGCCGCGTTCATGGCCGCTCCGGCGCGCTGCGCGGGCAGGCGCCCAGCAGCAGCAAGGTCAGGAAGATCACCCACATCTGGCCGCGCGGGGCGAAGAACGAGGCCTCGCTCTGGTTGTGCATCAGGTAGGCCAGGGTGAAGGCCACGCTGCACGGGGCCAGCGCGCGGGCCTGGCGGTCCGGGTGCAGATAGCTGCGCGCCCAGCCGGCCAGCAGCAGGGCGAACAGCGCCAGCGCGGCGATGCCGCCGTTGACGGCGAGGTCCAGCGCGCCGTTGTGGTAGCTGGAATACGGCATGCCGGCTGTGCTGATCAGCTCGGCATGGTCGTCGAAGCTCCAGCCCAGCCAGGGCTTGGCGCCGATGGCGCGGTAGGCGTCCTGCCACACCTCGGCGCGCCCGGTGAGCTTGCTGTCCCGGCCCAGCATGTCGTACAGCCAGTCGAGCGGCAGCGCGCTCTTGAGCAGCTGGTACAGGCCGCCGCCCAGCACGGCCAGCAGCACCGCCCCCAGGTAGAGGCGCGGCCCGGCCGCGCGCCGCTGCCAGGCGCGCAGCAGCAGCAGCAGCAGCAGCGACACGGCCGAGCACAGCTTGGAGGTGACGCTGTCGGCGCCCAGCGCGGCGGCGGCGCCCAGCAGGCAGAACAGCAAATGCCAGCGGCGCCGCCGCGCCTGCGGCAGGCACACCAGCACGCAGGCGTTGGCCCAGAAGGTGGTCAGGGCCAGCGCCCCCAGGGTGTTGGGGTGGGAGGTCAGGCCTTGCCAGCGCTGCTGCCAGTCGATGGCGTAGCCCGGCAGGACGGCGACGGCGGCCAGCTGCAGCGCCATGTTCAGGCCCAGCACCCCGGCCAGCTGCGGCACCAGGCGCCAGGGCTGGTCGCGGTAATGCAGCGCGGCGGCCAGCGCGATCAGCGTCACGCCGGTGCCGTGCACGAAGTTCATGGCCACCTTGGCCGGGTAGGCGCTCCACAGCACCCCGGCCAGCAGCAGCAGCAGCAGGGCAGGCTGCTGCCAGTGGCGGCGCAGCAGCAGCGCCGCGCTGCGCGGATAGCGCAGCAGCAGCGCGCCGGCCGTGCCGTACAGCGTGGCCAGCAGCAGCAAGTTGGCCAGCGAGCTGAGCATGTTGGAGCTGGCGGCGGCCGCCGCCGTCATCTCCGCCACGTCGGCCACCAGCATGGGCCGGGTCGGCGCCAGGCTGTAGGCGATGGGCAGGCCGGAACTGGCCATGAAGGCCAGGAAGGGCAGGGCCATCAGGCGGCGCGCGCCGGGCGCGGCGTCAGCGCGGGCGGGGTGCACGGTATTCCTCCAGGTCGCGCCGCGCCAGGCAGCGCGCCAGCTGGCCGCCGGCCCCGGCCGCGCGCAGCGCCAGCGCGGCCGCCGCGCCGCGATGCAGGCACAGCAGCAGCGGCAGCGCCAGCGCCGCGCCCAGCAGCTGCAGCAGCTTGACGGCAAACCACAGCGCGCCGCGCAGCGGGGCGTAGCGCCGCACCACCACCCGGTAATAGGTCTGGCCGCCGCGGAAGGCGCGCCGCAGCGCCCAGCCCAGGCGCAGCCGGGCCGGCGGCACCGGCTCGCTGGCTTCGGCCTCGGCGCACCACACCAGGCGCCGCCCGGCCAGGTGCAGGCGGTAGAACCAGTCGGTGTCCTCGCCGCCGGTCAGGCCGAAGGCGGGGTCGAAGTAGGGCCCGCCGCCGTCGAGCACGCGGCGGTGCAGCATCACATTGCCGGCCCCGCCGTAGGGCAGGAGGGCGCCGGTGGGCAGGACGGGCTTGCGGAAGCTGGCCCGGCACCAGGCCGGGGCGCGCGCCGGCAGCACGCTGTGCACCGGGCCGAACACGGCGTCGGCGCGGTGCGCGTGCAGGCAGTGGTACAGCGCGCGCAGCCAGCCCGGCGCCGGGGTCTCGTCGTCGTCGATGAAGACGATGCAGGGCGCGGTCGCCAGCGCCAGCGCGCGGTTGCGCGCCAGCGCGATGTTCTGCTCCGGCTCGGTCTGGTAGACCAGGGGCAGCGTGTGGCTCAGGCGGAACGCGGCCGCGGCCGGATAGGCGCTGGCGCGCGCGTCGTTGTCGACCACGATGATGCGCAGCGCCAGGCCGGGCCAGGCCTGGGCCGGCAGCGCCGCCAGCAGCGCGGCCAGCAGGCCGGGGCGGCGGAACGTGGCGATGCAGACGTCGATCGCGGCCGGCGCGTCAGGGATGGGGGGCATGGCGCAGCTCCTTCCAGATCAGGATGGACAAGGTGATTTCGCCGGCCAGCAGGCCGAGCAGGGCGCCGCTCTGGCCGCACAGCGCCGTCAGCAGCGCGGTGGCCAGCACGGTGACGGCCGCGCTCGGCACGCCGAGCAGGGTCAGCGCGCGGAAGCGGTGCTGCAGCTGCAGCAGCAGCGAGCCGCCGCTGCGCGCCACCTGGAACAGCAGGATGGCGCACCACAGGGCCGCCAGCGGCGCCAGGCCGGGCACGGCGCGTCCGGCCAGCAGCGGCGCGACCCGGTCGAAGCAGGCCAGCAGCAGCAGGCTGTAGAGCAGGGCCAGCGCGGCCAGCGCCGCGCTCAGCTGCATGGACAGGGCGCGCATGCGCTGCGGCGCCTGCACGCGCAGCGCCGCCAGGCGCGGGATGGCGATCTTCTGCACCGCCGGCAACAGGAAGGAGGCCGGGGCGATGAACAGGCGCGCCAGGTTGGCCAGGCCGGCGCCGGACGGCCCCAGCAGCACGGCCAGGGCGTAGGTGTAGCTTTGCGTCTGCAGCCACGTCACGCCCACCCCGCCCAGCGCCCAGCGCCCGTGGCCCCAGGCGGCGCGGAACTCGGCCGCCAGCGCGGCGCGGCTCTGGCGCAGCGGCAGCGGCGCGCAGGCGTAGACCAGCGCGCAGCCGGCCGCGTTGCCCAGCGCGTACAGCCCCAGCACCGCCTCGGTGCTGGGCGCCAGGCCGGCGCCGGCCCGCGCCAGCAGGCCGCCGGCCAGCACCAGCACGGCGACCGCGTTCAGGGCCAGCGCCAGGCGCTCGCGCCGCAGCAGATAGGCGTAGGCGCTGAAGAACTCGGCGGCCAGGAACAGGGCGCCGGCCAGCGCCACCAGCGGCAGCGGGGCCATCAGCGCCTGCGCCCCGGGCGGCAGCCACGGCAGCGCCAGCGCGGCGGCGCCGGCCAGCAGCAGCATCAGCGCGCCCAGCAGCAGCACCGCGCACAGCATGCGCGCCGCGTAGGGCGCGCGCGCGGCCGGCGCGCAGCCGGGCAGGGTCACGTTCATCTGGGTCAGCACCAGCGCGTTGCCGACCCCGACATACAGCATGCACAGCGCGTAGCAGGCGCCGTACACGCCGAACTGGCCCAGCGTCATGGTGCGCGCCAGGTAGACCCCGAGCAGGAAATTGCTGCCGCTGCTCAGGCCCTGGTTGGCAAAGCTGAGCAGCAGCGGGCCGCCCAGCCGGCGCAGCGCCTGGCGCTGCGCGTCCAGGCGGCGCGCGGGGCGCCGCGCCGGCGTGACGCTGGCCACCACTAGCTGCCGCGGCCGGCGGCGCCGGCGCGCACCGCGGCCAGGTCGGCCTGCATCATCTCGGCCACCAGCTGCTGGAAGCCCACGCGCGGCGCCCAGCCCAGTTCGCGGTGCGCCTTGCCGGCGTCGCCCAGCAGCGTCTCGACCTCGGTCGGCCGGTACAGCGCCGGGTCGACCCGCACCAGCACCTGGCCCGGGCGGCAGTGCGTCGCGCCGTGGCCGGGCGCCACCGCCCGCACCGTGGCCGTCTCGTGCACGCCGGCGCCGCGCCACTCGAGCACGATGCCCAAGGTGGCGGCGGCCGCGTCGACGAAGGCGCGCACGCTGTGCTGCTCGCCGCTGGCGATCACATAGTCCTCGGCGCGCGCCTGCTGCAGCATCAGCCACTGCATCTGCACGTATTCGCGCGCATGGCCCCAGTCGCGCAGCGCGTCCAGGTTGCCCAGCGCGATCCCGCTTTGCAGGCCGCAGGCCGCGCGCGCCAGGCCCAGCGTGATCTTGCGGGTGACGAATTGCTCGCCGCGGCGCGGCGACTCGTGGTTGAACAGGATGCCGTTGCAGGCGTACATGCCGTAGGCTTCGCGGTAGTTGACCGTGATCCAGTAGGCGTACAGCTTGGCCGCCGCGTAGGGGCTGCGCGGCGCGAACGGCGTGCGCTCGCTCTGCGGCACCTGGCGCACCTGGCCGAACAGCTCCGAGGTCGAGGCCTGGTAGTAGCGCGTGTGCGCCGCCAGGCCCTGGGTGCGCAGCGCTTCGAGCAGGCGCAGCGGGCCGAGCGCGTCGGCGTTGGCGGTGTACTCGGCCTCGGCGAACGAGACCGCCACGTCGCTCTGGGCGGCCAGGTTGTACACCTCGTCCGGGCGCAGCGCCGCCACCACCCGCTGCAGCGAGCTGGCGTCGGTCAGGTCGCCGTCGTGCAGGGTCAGGCCGCCGTCGGCCAGCAGGTGGTCGATGCGGCTGGTGTTGGGCAGCGAGCTGCGCCGGCGCAGGCCGTGCACCCGGTAGCCTTTTTCGAGCAGCAGTTCGGCCAGGTAGGCGCCGTCCTGGCCGGTGACGCCGGTGATCAGCGCGGTCAGGCCGGCGGGGCGGGGCGGAAGCGGGGAAGACAGGTTCATGCGGTAACTCCGGTCGGTTGGGAAAAGGGTCAGGCGGCGGCCTCGGCGCGCAGCACGGCGCCCACATGGCGCGCCAGGCGCAGCGCCAGTGCCGTCAGCGTGATGGTGGGGAAGTTGGCGCCGGCGGTGGGGAACACCGAGCTGCCGGCCAGGTAGAGATTGGCCATGCCGTGCACGCGGCAGTCGCGGTCGACCACGCCGAAGGCGGGGTTGCTGTGCATGCGGGTGGTGCCCATGTGGTGCCAGGTGCCCTCGCGCTCCAGCGTGGACGGCCACGCGCCGCCCTCGAGCGGCGGCTCCAGCGCCACCGTGGCCACGCCGCCCAGGCGCAGCTCGTCGGCGATGATGGCCAGCGTGCGGTCGAAGGTGCGCTGCACGCGCGGCCCCAGGCGCCAGTCGACGCGCACGCGCGGCAGGCCCAGCGCGTCGCGCTCGGTGGGCGACAGGGTGACGCGGCTGTCCGGGTCCGGCTCGGGCTCGACGATGGCCTGCAGGCGCACGCGGCGCACCAGGCCGCGCGGGTGGCACAGCCGGGTCAGGCCGTAGCCCAGGGTGTCGATCGGATGGGCCGCCATGGTGGCCAGGTCGGCGCCCAGGCGCCAGCCCGGCTGCTCCTTGCGCAACGCGGCCTGCTTGCAGCGGTACAGGGCGGCGGCGGCGGCCGAGCCCTCGCCGGGAAACTCGGAATTGAACCAGACCCGCGCGTTGAGCAGGCGCTCGCGCGCCAGCGTCTCCTCGCTCAGGGCCAGCTGGGCCGCCACGTGCACGCCGCCGGCCGCCACCGCCCGGTTCAGGTAGTGGTATTTGATGTCGAACAGCTTGTTGCGCTGCCAGCCGGGCGCGAACTGCACGCTGGCGCGCTGCAGCCGCGGGTGGTCCATGAAATAGCGCCCCACCACGCCGGCGCCGTTGCCCAGGCCGGCCGGGGCGATGCGGTTCGATGCCAGCAGCAGGCGCGCGTTCTCGATGCCGCCGCAGGCCAGGATGTAGCAGCGCGCGCGCACCGCCAGCCGGCGCCCGCTCAGCGTGGCCACGTCCACCTGGCGCACCTGGCGCGCGCCGGCGTCGGTGGCCAGGTTGACGGCGTTGGCGTGCAGGCACACGCGCACATGGCGCGCGCGCGCCAGGTCGGCGCGGTAGGCCTTGCCGAAGCGGACCGGCGGGCTGAACTGGGACAAGGTGTCGCGCACGCGCCCGCTCGGCAGCGGCAGGCGGCGCACGTCCGGGCGGCCGATGCGCGCCTCCCAGTAGGCCGGCGAGAAGTTGTCCGGTCCCAGCTGAAGCACGCTTTGCGCGCGCCGGTAGTAGGGCGCCAGCTCGTCGGCGCCGAAGGGCCAGCCGCTGTGCGGGATCCAGTCGCGGCGCTGGAAGTCCCAGGGGTCGAGCGGCCGGCACCAGCCGCCCCAGCAGTTCGAGCTGCCGCCCAGGTAGCGGCTGCGGCAGCCGTCGGCGAACTGGTAGGGCAGGCCCACGTCCTCGCCGCGGTACAGGTCGCGGTTGGCGTTGTCCGGTCCCAGGCCGCCGCTCTCGAGCAGGCAGGCGGGGATGCCCATGGCTTCCATTTCCAGCGCCAGCGTGATGCCGGCCACGCCGCCGCCGATGATGCAGACGGTGGTGTCGAGCAGGCTGTCCTGGTCCAGGGTGCGGGTATCGATCAGCATCATTCCTCCGGGGTGGGGGTGGGCAGGGGGCGCAAGGCGTGGCGCCAGCGCCGCAGCGTGGCCTGGGCCGCCAGCAGGCGCCGCGCCAGCGGGCCGTGCGCGTCCTTGCGGCTGTGCAGCCACAGCAGCGCGCGGCGGCCCAGGCTGTGGCGCCAGGCCGCCAGCGCCAGCGGCGCCTGGCGCAGCGCGGCCCAGGCCGAACGGTACAGCAGCACTCGGTCCAGCGCGCGCTCCTCGCCGAGCAGGGCGCGCTTGTAGTAGTAGCGGCCCCACAGGAAATGGAACTCGCGGGCGCCGCGCTCGATGCAGGCGGCGATGGTGCGGTAGCAGCACCAGAAGCCCAGGCTGTAGTCGTCGTAGGCCGGGTCGTGCGCCAGCACCAGCAGGAAGCAGTTGCCGCCGTTGGTGGTGGCCACGCCGCCGGCGCAGATGCGCCCGCCGATCCGCACCACGCCGATCACGGCGCCCTCGCGCGCCAGCAGCGCGATGCGGCGCGCCTCCTCGGCGTCCAGCGCCGAGCGCTTGTGCTTGCCGGCCATGCGCGCGTGGTTCAGCGCCACGATGGCGTGCACGGCCTCGGCGTCGTCCGGCGCGGCCAGCTCGAACACCGCGTCCGGATGGTCTTGCAGCAGGGCGCTGTGGTAGCGCCGCAGGTTGCGGCGCGCGTTCTTGCCCAGGCTGGCGTGGTAGTCGGCCTCCGAGGGCGGCAGCGTGATCACCGTGTCTTCCAGGTAGTCGTAGTGCTGGCAGGGGTGGCGCGCGGCCCAGCGCGCCACCCGCACCGCGCGCAGGCAGACCGCCTGCGCGGCAGGGAAGTGGCGGAACACGTAGTCGGCGAAGGCGTCCAGCTCCGGGCCGTCGAGCGCGATCACTTCGTTCAGCACCTGCACCCGGCCGCCGCGCAGCACGAACACCAGCAGCACGCGCAGGCGGCTGTCCTGGTGCACCGCGTAGGCGTGGCAGTCGTCCAGGTCGTGGTCGAGCGCGAAGTGCGGCAGCGAGGCGTACAGATTGCCGTACAGCCGGGTCAGCGCCTGGCCGACGCCGGCCGCGCCGCGCTGGCAGCTGACGTGGCGGGCGGCGCCGAAGGGCGCGGCGGCCGGCGCGGCGCCGGCGGCAGGGGGATGGTGGGCAGTTTGCATGGGGCTCCTGTTGCGGTTCCGGTGGAAGGGGGCTAGGCGCTCCGGCCCAGCAGGCGCCAGCGCGGGCGCGCCGCCACGGCGGCCGGGCGCCGCCGGCTGTCGTTGAAGACGATGCCTTGCGTCGCCGCGCCGCCCTGCTGCAGGCGCTTGAGCGCTTCGTTGATGTCGGCCTCGGTGGTCACGCCGGCGCCGGCCAGCAGGAACACCGCGCCGGCCAGCGCGGCGCTGGCCAGGGGGTCGGACACGGCCAGCAGCGGCGGCGTGTCGACCAGCACCCAGTCGTACTCGCGCGCCATGTTCTGCAGCAGCTCGGCGAAGCCCGGGTGCAGCAGGAACTCGGCCGGATTGGGCGGCAGCGCGCCGGTGCACAGCAGGTCCAGCCGCTCCGGGCCGGCCGGCACGATCAGGCGCGCCGGCGGCAGGCGGCCGGCCAGCACCTCGGTCAGGCCGCCGGCGCGCTCGCGGCCGAAGCGCCGGTGCAGCTGGCCGGCGCGCAGGTCGGCGTCGACCAGCAGCACGCGCTTGCCGCTCAATGCCAGCAGGGCGGCCAGGTTGGCGGTGATGAAGGACTGGCCCAGGCCGGCGTGCGGCGCGCTGATCTGCACGATGCTGTTGCGCAGATGCGGCTGCACGCTGTGCAGCGCGGTGCGCAGGCCGCGCAGGTTCTCGATGGCGGGGTCGGCCGGCGCGGCGCAGGCCAGCAGGCGCGCCACGCCGTGCCGGTCCAGCTCCTGCTCGGCCATGCTGTGCGGCACGCTGGCGTACACCACGCGCTGGCCCAGCAGGCGCTCGAGCTGGGCCGGCGTGTCTATGCCCTGGTGCAGCAGGCGGCGCAGGCAGGCGTAGCCGAGGCCGATGGCCAGCCCGGCCGCCAGCGCCAGGCCGATCACCTTGCCGCGCTCGGGGCGCGCCGGGTTTTTCGGCAGCATGGGCTGGTCCACCAGGCGCACGTTGCTGACCTTGCCCGCCTTGACCAGGCGCAGCTGCTGCGCCGAGTTCAGCAGCGTGCCGTACAGGTCGCTGTTCAGCTTCATCTCGCGGTTCAGGCGCAGCAGTTCGCGCTCCATCAGCGGCAGGCCGCGCACATGGCTGTCGGCGCGCGCGATCTCGGCGTTGGTGGCGGCCAGCTGCTGCTCCAGCGCTTGCACCAGCGGGTGGCTGGCGGTGAAGCCGACCAGCATGTCCTGGCGTTTTTGCTGCAGTTCCAGGCGCTTGGCGCGGGCGGCGGCGGCCTGCTGCAGGCTGATCTTGGCTTCCTCGCCCAGGTCGATGGTGCCGCGGCTGTTGCGGTAGCGGTAGTACTCGGCCTCGGAGCGCTCCAGGCGCTGCTGGATGTCGGGCAGCTGCTTGTCGAGGAAGTTCAGCGACTTCTCGGCCTCCTCCAGCTTGCGGGTCACGTTCTGGTGCACATACTCGCGGCCGATCTCGCTGAGCACCAGGAACACCTGCTGCGGGTCGCCGCCCTCCAGCGTGACGCCGATCAGCCCGGACTGCTTGCCGATCTCGGCCACCGTCATGGCCTTCTGCACCCGCTCGATGGCGGCCAGCTTGGGCAGGTAGCGCAGGCGGAAGCGCGCGCCGGGGCGCGCCTCGATGGCCGCCACGCGCACCGTCAGCCGGCCTTGCGGCAGGCTGAACACCTGCCGCGGGCCGACCTGGCCGCGCATGGCCAGGCCATACGCGCGCTGGGTCAGCAGGAACTGGCCGCCGTCGAGCACGGTGAGCACGAATTCGGCGTCCTGCAGCGGCTCGGGCGCATACAGCTCGTCGACGCTGATCTTCTCGGCGCCCCAGACATAGCCGCCATGGCCGAACAGGCCGGGTTCGGACAGGCCGCTGCGCTGGGCGGCGATCAGGCGCCCGACCAGCGGCAGGTACTCGGGCCGCGCGTCGATGTACAGGCCGAGCCGGTCGACCGACTTGCCGATCACCATGCGCGACTTGATCAGCTCCATCTCCGAGATGGCCGCCGCCTTCACCTCGAACAGCGAGGAGATCTCGCCTATCATGCTCTTGGCGTTGTTCGGCTTGTCCTCCTCCACGTGCACCAGCAGGCTGGCCTCGTAGACCGGCTGCGCCAGCGCCAGGTAGAGCAGGCCGGCCAGCAGGCAGGCCAGCGTGATGCCCAGGATGTGCCAGCGGCTCTCGGCCAGCAGGCGCGCGTAGGCGGACAGCTCCACCTCGGCCTCGTGGCGCGGCGGCGGCGGGGCCGGCTGCAGCGGCGCTGCGTGGTAGGGCGCCAGCGCCGGCAGCTTGGGGTCGTGGGGGCGCATGCGGTCTCCTAGCGTCCGGTGCCGGTGCCGACCGCGGCCGGCAGCGAGCCCGGGATCAGCAGGCTCAGCGTGCGGTTCCAGCTGGTCAGGCCGTTGGGCGCGACAAACACCGTGTCGCGCGCGCTCAGTTCGAAGTGCTCGGCGATGGCCAGCGCGCCGGGCTCGCGCGCATCGAGGCGGAACACCTGCGACTCGTCGCCCACGCGCCGCACCACGTAGATCTGGCGCGCGTCGCCGCTGACCGGGCTCACGCCGCCGGCCTCGCCCAGCGCCTCGTTCAATGTCAGGCGCCCGCTGTGCATGGCCACCGCCTTGGGTGTGGTCACTTCGCCGGTCAGGAAGACCTTGCCTTCCTCGCCCGAGGCCACCCGCACCAGGTCGCCGTGCCGCAGCACGATGGCGGTGGGATCGCCGCCGTGCCGTATCAGGGCCGGCAGGTCGACCCGGTAGCTGGCGCCGCCGCGCACGATGCTGATGCGGCTCTGGTCGGCGCTGGGCAGCATGCCGCCGGCGCGGTTGAGCGCCTCGACCAGGTGCATGGGCTGGTTGTCCAGCGGCTGCAGGCCGGGCGCCTTGACTTCGCCGTCGATGTAGATGCGCTGGCTGCGGAAGGCCAGCACGCGCAGCGTCACCGACGGCTGGTTGAGCACGCGCGCCAGCTTGGCCGCCAGCAGGTCGCCGGCCTGCTGTTCGTTCAGGCCGCCCACCTGCAGCGCGCCGGCAAAGGGAAACTGCAGGCGGCCGTCCGGCCCCACCAGGAAGCCCGGCACGGTGCTGGCGGCGGCCTGCTCGCCGGGACTCAGCTGCGGTCCCGGCGTGGCCAGCTGGGCCGCCGCCAGTTCGGGGTGGCCCCACACCGTGATGGACAGCAGGTCGCCCGGGCCGATGGCGTAGGGCGCGGCGGGACCGGCGAACACGCTCAGGTCCTGCAGCTGGCGGCGGCGCGCGGCCTCCTGCTCGGCCAGCAACTGCTGGGTGATCGGGATGGGCGCGACGGCGGTGGCGCCGGCCGGCGCGTGCTGCACGCCCTGCATATTGGGCAGGCTGGCGGTGCAGGCTGTGCACAGCAGGCCGGCCAGCGGCCAGGGCCAGCGCGGCGCGCGCCGCAGCGGGGGGGAAGTAGGCATAGGGACTCCTCGGCAAAGTGGCGTGCCGGCTCCGTGGCGCGGCATCTGACTGCAGTGTAGGGTCGGCTTGGCGGGCGGCTTTTGATAGCGGTCACGCCGGCGCTTGACGGCAGTGGGGTGGGGCGCCGCCCCGCTGCGGAAGTGACGGTAGTCAACACCGGCGCGCGCCGAACGGGTTCAATGAAGTGCCGGCCACCGGCCCCATTTCCCCCCCGCCATGAGGACTCCCATGCTGAGAATCGCCATCGTCACCAATATCCTGGCCCCGTACCGCACGCCGGTGTTTTCCGCGCTCGCCGCGCAGCCCGGCGTGACTGTGCGCGTGATCGCCTGCGCCGAACAGGAGGACAACCGCCTGTGGGACTATCCGCCGCCGCGCTGCGAGCTGGCCATCCTGCGCCCGCGCGTGTTCAAATACCGCGAGCGCTACATCCATTGCAATCCCGACGTGTTCCAGGCGCTGGCCGGCTGGCGGCCGGATGTGGTGGTCACCGACGGCTTCAATCCCACCCACCTGTTCGCCTTTGTTTACGCGCGCCGGCGCGGCATCCCGCATGTCACCATGACCGACGGCACGGCCGACTCCGAGCGCACGCTCAGCGCGCTGCACCGGCTGGTGCGGCGCTTCGTGTTCGCGCGCTCGCACGGCCACGTGGCGGCCAGCGCCGGCGGCCTGGCGCTGTTCGACGCCTACCGCCTGCCCGCGCAGCGCCGCTTCCTGTCCTGCCTGTGCGTCGACAACGCGGCCTACGGCGGCCCGGCGCCGGCGGCGCTGCGGCCCTACGACCTGATGTTTTGCGGCCGCATGGAGGCGGTCAAGGATCCGCTGTTCGCGCTGGCCGTGGCGCTGGAACTGGCGCGCCGGCTGCGGCGCCCGGTGCGCATGCTGTTCGTCGGCTCGGGCACGCTGGACGCCCAGGTGCGCGCCGCCGCCGCCCTCTATCCCGGCCTGGTCGAGGCCCACTTCGCCGGCTTCCTGTCGCAGGCCGAGCTGCCCGGCATGTACCGCGCCGCGCGCGTGTTCCTGTTCCCCAGCCGCTGGGACCCGTGGGGCGTGGTGGTCAACGAGGCCTGCGCGGCCGGCATGCCGGTGCTGGCCTCGCCGCACGCCGGCGCCGCGCACGAACTGGTGCGCGACGGCGAGAACGGCTATGTGTGCGGACTCGACGTGCAGCGCTGGGCCGACCGCGCCCAGGCCCTGCTGCAGGACGAGGCGCACTGGGTGCGCTGTTCCGAGCGCAGCCGCGCGCTGGTGGCGGACTACACCTTCGAGCGGGCAGGCGCCGGCCTGGCCAGCGCCTGCCGCAACGCGGTGGCCGGCAACGCCGCCGCGCAGACCGACGGGCGCTACCGTTCCTGGCCGTCGGTGGTGATCGTCGAGCGCCAGCTGCTCAACTACCGGATCGGGCTGTACCAGCAGCTGCGCGCGCTGCTGGCCGAGCGCGGCATCGCGCTCACGCTGCTGGTCGGGCAGGGCACGCCGGCCGAGCAGATGAAGCGCAACGAGGCCAGCTTGCCGTGGGCGGTGCCTATCCCGACCCACTATGCGCTGCGCTACCGGGTCTGCTGGCAGCCCTACGGGCGCCAGGCGCGCGCGGCCGACATGGTGGTGGTCATGCACGAGAACAAAATCCTGTACAACCTGTGGCTGATGCTGGTCGCCCGCCCCAGCCGGCTGGCGTTCTGGGGCCATGGCGCCAACCTGCAGTCGGAGCGGCCGGGCGGCTGGAAGGAGCGCTTCAAGCGCTGGACCGTGGGGCGCGCCGACTGGTGGTTCGCCTACACCGACATGAGCGCCAGGCTGATCGAGGCGGCCGGCTTCCCGCGCGAGCGCACCACGGTGGTCGAGAACGCCGCCGACACGACCGAGATGATGGCGCTGTGCGCCGATATCGGCGAACTCGAGCTGGCGCGCTGGCGCGCCCGGCTGGGCCTGGGGGGCGGGCCGGTGGGACTGTACCTGGGGTCGCTGTACCATGAAAAGCGGCTCGATTTCCTGCTGGCGGCGGCGCGCCGCGTGCGCGCCGCGCTGCCCGGCTTCGAGCTGCTCATCGTCGGCGCCGGCCCGGATCAGGCCGCGCTGCAGGCGGCCGCCGCGTCCGACCGCTGGATCCACTTCCTCGGGCCGCTCAGCGGGCGCGACAAATGCGTGGCGCTGCGGCTGGCCGACGTGATGCTCAATCCCGGCCTGGTGGGCCTGGGCATCCTGGATTCCTTCGCCAGCGGCAAGCCGATGCTGACCACCGACTGCGGCCTGCATTCGCCCGAGATCGCCTATCTGGAATCGGGCCGCAACGGCATCATGACGCCCAACGACCTGGACAGCTACGCGGCGGCGGCGGTGGCGGTGCTGCGCAATCCGGCGCAGCTGGCGGCCCTGAGTGAGGCCGCGCGCGCGAGCGGCGGCCGGTACACGGTGGAGAATATGGCGCGCCGCCTGTGCCAGGGCATCGAGGCGGCGCTGGCGCAGCACTGAGCGGCGGCGCGGCGCGCTCAGGTCGGCGCGCTCATGTCCTGGTAGGCGTGGTAGTGCAGCGCCTGGCCGCTGAAGGAGCGCCGCAGTTGCTGGGACAGCGCGTCCAGGCCGCGCGCGCGCGCGTGGCGGTCGCCCTCGGCGTCGGCCCGGCAATAGCTGTGGTAGGTCTCCTGCAGGCCCGCCTCCAGCCCGACCTGGGCGCGCCAGCCCAGCGCCGCCAGCTTGCTCACGTCGAGCAGCTTTTGCGGCGTGCCCTCGGGCTGGCTGGGATCGAAGCGCATCTTGCCCTGGTAGCCGACCACGGCGGCGATGGTCATGGCCAGTTCGGCTATCGTGATGTCGCTGCCGGTGCCCACGTTGATGTGCGACTGCTGCTGCGAGGTGGCGTTCTGGTAGGTCTTGCAGCCGAGTTGCATCACGTGCAGGCAGGCTTGCGCCATGTCGTCGACGAACAGGAACTCGCGCCGGGCGTTGCCGGTGCCCCAGATCGTCACTTCCTTCTGGCCGCTGATCTTGGCGGCGTGGAAGCGGCGCAGCATGGCCGGGATCACGTGGCTGTTCTCCGGGTGGTAGTTGTCGCCCGGTCCGTACAGATTGGTCGGCATCACGCTGCGGAAGGTGGTGCCGTACTGGCGGTTGTAGCTCTCGCACATCTTGATGCCGGCAATCTTGGCGATGGCGTAGGGCTCGTTGGTGGGCTCCAGGGCGCCGCTCATCAGCGACGATTCGCTGATCGGCTGCGCATTCAGGCGCGGATAGATGCAGGACGAGCCGAGGAACAGCAGCTTGTTGATGCCGTGGCGCCAGGCCTCGTGGATGACGTTGGACTGGATCACCAGGTTGGAGTAGATGAACTCGGCCGGGTAGGTGTTGTTGGCGTGGATGCCGCCCACGGTGGCGGCGGCCAGGTAGATCTCGTCGATGGCCTCGGCCTGGAAAAAGCTGCGTACCTGGGCCTGGTCGGTCAGGTCCAGCCGCGCGTGGCTGCGCGTGATGATGTTGCTGTAGCCGCGCCGCCGCAGCGCGCGCACGATGGCCGCCCCCACCATGCCGTTGTGGCCGGCGACGTAGATGCGCTTGTTCAGTTCGTTACCCATGGCTTCCTCCTGAAAAATGCCGGCCCACCGGCGCCGGCTCAATAGACATCGTTCCCGGTCCAGCCCCGCAGCGCGGTCCAGACCACTATGCGCACATCCATCCACAGCGACCAGTTGCGGATGTATTCGACATCGAACTGGACCCGTTTGCTCATCTTTTCCGCCGTCTCGGTTTCGCCGCGGCAGCCGTTGATCTGCGCCCAGCCGGTGATGCCGGGCTTGGCGCGGTGCCGTATCATGTACACCGGCAGCAGGTCGCTGTACAAGTCGGTGTGCTGCACCGCGTGCGGGCGCGGGCCGACGATGGACATCTCGCCGCGCAGCACGTTGAGGAACTGCGGCAGTTCGTCCAGGCTGGTGCGCCGCAGGAAGGCGCCCAGGCGCGTCACCCGGGCGTCGCTCTTGCTGGCCTGGCGCAGCGCCGCGCCTTCGGCCTCGCCCTGCCAGTGCATGGTGCGGAATTTGTAGACCTTGAACACCTGGCCGTTCAGGCCGGTGCGCGGCTGCAGGAACAGCGCCGGGCCGGGCGAGCTGAGCTTGACGGCGACCCAGATCCCGGCCAGCAGCGGCGACAGCAGCAGCATGGCGGCCAGCGCGAACAGCTTGTCGAACAGGTACTTGCCCAGCTTGCTCAGCTCGCTGGTGTCGGGGCAGTTCAGGGTCAGCACCGGGGCGCCCAGGAACTGTTCCATATTGAAGCGCAGCAGTTGCAGGCCTTGCAGGTCCAGGACCCAGCGCAGCTCGACCAGGGTGTTGCGCAGCAGGTGCTGCAGCGCGCGCACCTGGGCGGCCTGGCCGATGGGCAGGGCGATCCAGATCTCGTCGATGGCGCAGCAGCGCGCGTAGCCGGGCAGGGCGCTGGCGCTGGGCAGGCGCTCGGCGCCGGGCGGCAGCGGCGCGTGCGGCTCGGCCGGCAGCGTGCACACGGCCTGGATGTGGTACTCGCATTTGTCCTCGCCCTGGGCGCGGCGGTACAGTTCGACGGCGCTGGCCGCGTCGCCGACGATGACCACGCGCACGGTGTTCAGGCCGTGCCGGCGCGCCAGCGGCAGCGCCCAGCGCAGCGCCAGCCGCGCCGCCGTCAGCGCGGCCCAGCCCGCCAGCGTCCAGCCCAGCAGCCAGCGCCCTGCCAGCGGGGCGGCGGCCAAGGCGCAGGCCAGCGCCACCGCCAGCACGATGCCGCACCACGCCATGGCCACCTGGACAGCGATCGAGCGCAGCGTGCGCTGCGCGGTCGGGCCATACATGCCCAGGCGCGGAAACAGCGCCAGCGCCAGGGCGCCGCAGGCCAGCGCGGCCAGCGTGTGCAGGGGCAGCGCTGGCGCCGGGCCGAGCCGCAACAGCAGCGCACTGGCGCAGTACAGCGCGCCGGCGATGGCGGCCAGATCGGCCAGGCGCATCAGCAGCACGAGGCGGGCCGGACTGTTGGTGAGGGTCTTCAACATGGCGCCCAGGGCGCTGCTTGTGCTCTGTTTCATGGTGGTCATCCGAAGGCAGTGAACGCCGCGTTACGGTCCCGGCCAGGCAGGCCCTGGCGCTACCCAATATACGGTTAAATGCCGAGCCGGATGGACCCAAACGAGCAAGTCTTGATAGTGGTCACTTGGCGCGGGCCGTTAGCCGGACGCGGCGTTGGCGCAAGGGCGCGGCTTTGTGGTCCAATAGCAGCTGGACCGGCGGGAGGGACGAGCATGGGATCATGGGAGGCACTGAGTGCGGCGGGCGCGCTGGCGGTAACCGGCGCGCTGGCAGGCGTTATTACGGCGGCGCTGACGGTGCAGCGCGCCTGGGGCCGGCTGCAATGCTGGTGCGTGCTGTTCGGCGCCGCGATGGCCCTGGTGGTGGCCAGCAAGCTGGCTTTCCTGGGCTGGGGACTGGGCGTGCCGGCGCTGCACTTTCGCGGCATCAGCGGCCACGCCGCGCGCGCGGCCGCCGTGTTTCCTGTGCTGGCCTGGCTGCTGCTGGGCCCCGGCCGCCGGCGCGGCGCGGCGGTCGCCGCCGGCGCGCTGCTGGGGATGCTGGTGGGCGTGGCGCGGGTGCAGGTGCATGCGCACTCGGCTTCGGAAGTGGTGGCCGGCTGCCTGCTCGGCTGGGGTGTGGCGGCCGGCTTCATCTGGCATGCGCGCTGCCGGGAGGCGCCGCAGCTGGGGCGGGCGACGGCGGTGCTGTGCCTGCCGCTGGTCTGCTTGCTGGCGAGCGCCGGGCCGGTGCCTACCCAGGTCTGGCTGCGCTCCGCAGCGCGCTACTTGTCCGGGCAGGAACACGCTGCCTTGCATGCGCCGGCCTGGCCCTCGCGGCCGGCATCAAAGCCGGCGGAGATGGTCAAGCCGCAGGCTAGACGGCCATCGGCGCGGTTAGCGGCGCGTGGTGCTGGTAGCCTTCCAGCGTGAAGTCGGACGGCTCGATCTTCTCCAGCCATTCAGGCTCGTACTTGCCGGTGACGGCGTAGTCCGGCACACGGTCGGAAATCACCAGCTTGGGCGCGGGGAAGGGCTCGCGCTTGAGCTGTTCCTGCACCATGTCCATATGGTTTTCGTAGATGTGCGCGTCGCCGATAAAGTAGGTGAACCAGCGCGGCGTATAGCCGGTCAGGCGGCCCACGATGGCCAGCAGCGCCGCGCCTTCGGCCAGGTTGAAGGGCGTGCCCAGGCCGATGTCGTTGCTGCGCACGTAGAGGCACAGCGAGATCTCCTTGGTGCTGGCGTTCGGAATGAACTGGTACAGCAGATGGCATGCCGGCAGCGCCACCTGGTCCAGCACGGACGGGTTCCAGCCGTGGAACAGGATGCGGCGGCTGCCCGGATTGTTAACGATGGTGTCGAGGCATTCGCGCAGCTGGTCGATGGCTTTGTACATCAGCACTTTGGCAACGCCGCCTTCTTCCAGCGGGGCGACCTGGCGGTAGCCTTGTTTCTGCGCGTCGGCGATCTGCGCGGTGGCGGACGCGTCGAGCAGCTTGTAGCCCGGCCATTCGCGCCACTGCACGCCGTACACGGGGCCGAGGTCGTCGGTGCCGGTGCGGTAGGGATTGTCCAGCCATTGCTGGTTTTCGTTGGCGTTCTGGTCCCACACCTTGCAGCCCAGCGCGCGGAAGTCGGCCGCGCTGCGCGAGGCGCGCAGGAAGGCGCACAATTCGCCCACCACGGATTTGAACGCGAGCTTCTTGGTCGTGACGGCCGGGAAGCCGTCTTTCAGCAGGTCGAAGCGCATCATGGCGCCTGGCATGCTGAGCGTGCGGATGCCGGTGCGGTTGTCTTGCCAGCTGCCGGTTTCCAGGACAGTGCGGATCAGATCAAGGTATTGCTGCATATGTTCTCCAACGTGGTGCGTATTAAAGGTGGTGCCTGCGGCGGTTTAGCGTTTCACGCTGCCACGGCCGGTTTTCCTGCTTGGCGCAATGGCTTGCGCGCGGCCTTCCGCGCGGGCCGCCGACTTGGCGCCGCGTCCGCCGGCGACGATCACGCTGCCTTTGGGCGCGGACGGTCCCTGCTGCGCCGCGCCGCGGCCACGGGCCTGGCCTCGGCCCGTCGTCTGGCCGCCGCCATGCGCTTCAGCCAGCGCGCGCAGGGCGGCCGCGTTGCTGCCGCGCGATCCTGGCGCCGGCATTTTCGGTGCGGCCGCCCGGCCGCCGGCGTTGCCGCCTGCACCTGCGCCAGCTTTGCCGCTGGCGCCCGTGCCGACCTGCGCGCCTGCACCGCGCGGTTTGCCCGCCGGGGCGCTGCCCGCCGCCTGCGCCGCCAGTGCAGCTTTGCCGCCCGCTGGCCCGGTGAATGGGCGTTTCTTCTTGCCCGTAGCAGCTTGCTTGGCGGCGGGTTTGGGTGTGCCGGTTTCGGGCACGCGGTGGTCCGCTTCAAAGCCGGGCTCCTCCTCGCGGCGCAGCACCTGCTTGGTCAGCTTCTCGATGGCGGCCAGCAGGTCCACCTCGTCCGCGCACACCAGCGAAATCGCCACGCCGTCGGCGCCCGCCCGGCCGGTGCGGCCAATACGGTGCACATAATCCTCGGCCACCGTGGGCAGGTCGAAATTGACCACCAGCGGCAGCGCCTCGATGTCCAGGCCGCGCGCGGCCACGTCGGTCGCCACCAGCAGCTGCACTTCGCCGGCCTTGAAGCGCTCCAACGCGCGCAGGCGGGCCGGCTGCGGCTTGTCGCCATGGATGGAATCGGTGCTGATGCCGTGCGCGGCCAGCGTCTTCACCAGCGCGTCCACGCCTTTGCGCGTCTTGACGAAGACCAGCACCTGGCCCCAGCGCTGCTTCTTGAACAGGTGCAGGAACAGTTCCGCCTTGTGCGCCTTGTCCGTGGTGATGATCCACTGCTTGACCGACTTGGCGGCGATATTGCGCGGGCTGGCCTGGATGGACAGCGGATCGTTCAGCAGGATCTCCGCCAGGCTGCGCACGTCCTCGGAATAGGTGGCCGAGAACATCAGCGTCTGGTGCTCGTCGGGCAGGGCCAGCAGGATGGCTTCCAGATCGTTCGCAAAGCCCAGGTCCAGCATGCGGTCCGCCTCATCCAGCACCAGCGACTCCAGCTGCTCGAACTGCACCGCGCCCTGGCGGAACAGGTCCAGCAGGCGGCCCGGCGTGGCCACCATCACGTCCAGGCCCTTGTTCAGCTTGGCGATCTGCGGCTCGATCGGCACGCCGCCGTAGGCCACGTGGCAGCGCATCGGAATATTGCGGCCGTAGCTGCGGAAGCTTTCGTACACCTGCTCGGCCAGTTCGCGCGTGGGCACCAGCACCAGGCAGCGCACCTGGTTGGGCTCCGCGCGCTCGCCCTCGCTAAGGCGCTGCAGCAGCGGGATGGCAAAACCGGCCGTCTTGCCGGTGCCGGTCTGCGCGGCGGCCATCAGGTCGCGGCCCGCCAGCACGGCGGGGATGGCTTGCTTCTGGACCGGGGTGGGCGTGGTGTAGCCTACCGTGTCCAGCATGCGCAGCAGGGGATCGATGAGGCCTAGGGATGCGAAAGTCATGGGAATCTTTATTGTTATTGGTCGGGAGCGGCCAGTTCGGCGCTCCACAGGGTAAGGATGTCGTGCAGGCGCTGGTCGCTGATGGCGAGCAGGTTGTCGCCCACATACCATTCGGTGGCGCTATGGCCCGGCAGCTGTGCGTGGCTGACGCGGTTGAACAGCCACACGCCATGCTGTTCGGCGAAGGCGTTGCGGATGGCGAGCGCGCGTTCGCGGCTCACGGGCATATGCAGGTGCAGCAGGTTGGCGTGCGGCCGGGACGGATTCGGCGTGAGCAGCGGGTGGCTGCGCAGCGTCTCGAACAGCGCCTCGGTGCGCTTGAAGTATTGCGGCATGGCGGCCAGGCGCGCGTCGAACTGCATGGCGGCGGCCACCACGTAAGGCGTGCGGTGGATGACGTTGCCGCCCTGGCGCTTGAACCACTCCTGCGCCTTGGCGACAAAGGCGGCGCCGCCCAGCAGCACCGCGCCGCCAAGACCGCCTATGCCTTTGTAGAGCGAAACGTAGACCGTGTCGAAGCCGGCGCAGATTTCGTGCAGCGGCTTGCCGTAGGCGGCTGCGGTTTCCCACAGGCGGGCGCCGTCCATGTGCAGGTGGATGCCGCGCGCGCGGCAGTAGTCCTTGATGGCTTGCAGCTCGGTCCAGCTTGGGCACTGGCCGCCGATTTCGCGCGCCGGCAGCTCCAGCGACACGGCGCCGATATGGTCGGGCAGGGCTTGCAGGTCGTCCAGCGTCCAGGGGCGGTTGGGATCGCCGATCTGTAAGGCCTGGAAATGACCCAGCAGCTGGTGGTTGCCGCGTTCGTGCTTGAAGATGTGGGCGGTGGGATGCAGCGCCGCCAGCGGACTGCCGCGTTCCATGCAGGCCAGGCGCAGCGCCGTCACCTGGGTCATGGTGCCGGTGATGCAGAAGGTGCCCGCCTCGAAGCCCAGCAAATCCGCCACCTTGCGCTCGAAGGACTGGATCAGCGGGCCTTCGCCGTAGGTGTCATGCGCCACGTCGTTGGCGGCGCACCAAGCGGCCATGGCGGCAAAAGTCTCCGCCGGCGCGGGCTGGCGATGGCCGGGCAATACGGTATGGCACATCTGGCGCAGTTCGGCGTCCGTCACGGGCAATCTCCTGAAAGAACGTGATTTTACAGGACTGGCGCAGGATCGCACGGCGAATAGTCCGGCGTGCAATGGAATGGGATATAATTGCCTAAAGCTAAATAATGTTATCAATAAGAAACTAAGGCAAAAGATGAACAAACTGATGAAGGCGCTCTTTGTGGTCGCCTTGCTGGCCTCCAGCGCGGCCCAGGCGGTGGTGGTGCGCGGCGCCGGTACCGGCGCGCTGATCGGCGGCGACCTGACGGACCCCGAGAACAACGGCAATCCGGAAGCGGATATCGGCTATAACGCCACTTTCCGCTCGTCGGTGGAGCCGGGCTTTGGCGGCGGCGAGTATGCCTTCAACGTGTTCGACAACCGCGTCGGCGGCGGCAACGACAAGTGGTGCTGCGACGGCGGCACGGTGTGGGTCGAGGCCAACTTCGGCAGCAAGCGCTACAACCTGACCAAGTTCACTGCCACATCCGGCAACGACGGCCCGGAACGCGATCCGGACATCTGGCAAATCCTGGGCTCGAACGACGGCATCAACTACACGCCCATCTTCAGCTATAACAACAACGGCGTGTCGGCATGGGGCTCGAATCGCCTGCAGGTCAATGAATACAGCAAGGCTGGCGGGGACTTTACCTCCAATGCCGCCTACAGCATCTTCCGCTACCAGGCCACGTCCACGGTCTATGAGGGCGGCATGCACCAGCTGAACGAACTGGAATTCTTCGGCACCGCCGTGCCGGAACCGGGGACGCTGGCATTGAGCGGACTGGGTTTGATGGCGCTGCTGCTGAGCCGCCGCAAAAAGCGCGCTTAAATCTCAAGCCAAAAAAAAAGCCGCATCATCATGCGGCTTTTTTTTTACGTCGCAGCGTGCACGCTGTGGACGTGGTGGAACTGCAGCGCCGCCAAGTTGGCGTAAATCCCGCCCAGCGCAACCAGCGATGCGTGCGTGCCGGTTTCCACGATCTTGCCGTCTTCCATGACGATGATGCGGTCCGCGCGCTGCACCGTTGCCAGGCGGTGCGCGATGATGACGGTGGTGCGGCCCTGCATGGCCGCTTCCAGCGCGCCTTGCACCAGGCGCTCCGATTCCGCGTCCAGCGCGCTGGTGGCTTCATCCAGCAGCAGTAGCGGGGGATTTTTCAGCAGCGCGCGCGCGATAGCGATGCGCTGGCGCTGGCCGCCGGACAGGCGTACGCCGCGCTCGCCCAGGAAGGACTGGTAGCCGTTCGGCAGGCGTTCGATGAACTCGTGCGCCGCCGCCAGCTTGGCGGCCTGGATCACTTCCGCGTCGGTGGCGCCGGCGCGGCCGTAGCGGATGTTTTCCATCGCGTCGGTCGAGAAGATCACCGTATCCTGCGGCACGATGCCGATGGCGTCGCGCAGCGTGTGCAGGTCGAGCTGGCGGATGTCCACGCCATCGAGCTTGATGGCGCCCAGCTGCGGGTCGTAGAAGCGCAGGAAGAGCTGGAATAGCGTGGTTTTGCCAGCGCCCGAAGGTCCCACCACGGCGACGGTCTCACCGGGCTTGATGTCCAGCGACAAGTGCGCCAGCGCGGCGGTGTCCGGACGCGAAGGGTAGTTGAAGGTGACGTCGGCCAGCGTCAGCGAGGCGCCGTTGGCGGCGCGCGGCGGCAGGGCGACCGGATGCGCGGGCGACTGGATCTGGGACTTGACCGACATCAGTTCCAGCAGGCGTTCGGTGGCGCCGGCCGCGCGCTGGGCTTCGCCCATCACTTCCGACAGGGCGCCGATGGCGCCGGCAACAATGGAGGCGTACAGGATGAACTGGCCCAGGTCGCCGCCGGTCATGGCGCCGTCCAGCACCGCGTGCGCGCCCAGCCACAGCACAAACACAATGGTGCCGAACACCAGCACGATGGCCAGCGCGGTCAGCATGGCGCGTGCGCGGATGCGCTTCATGGCGGTGACGAAGGCCCCTTCCACCGATGCGCCAAAGCGCTCGGTTTCAATCTTTTCATGCGTGAAGGCCTGCACGGTGGGCATGGCGTTCAGGATTTCGCCCGCCACGGCGGAGGCGTCCGCGATGCGGTCCTGCGAGTCGCGCGAGAGCTTGCGCACGCGGCGGCCGAACATCACGATGGGCAGCACCGTCAGGATCAGCAGGCCGATGATGATGGACGACAGCTTCACGCTGGTGACGAACAGCATGGCCAGGCCGCCAAGGAACAGCAGCACATTGCGCAGCGCCATGGAGATGCTGGTGCCCACCACCGCCTGGATCAGCGTGGTGTCGGTGGTGATGCGCGACAGCACCTCGCCGGTCTGCGTGGTTTCGAAGAATTCCGGGCTTTGCGTGACCACGTGGCGGTACACGGCGCTGCGGATGTCGGCCGTGACGCGTTCACCCAGCCAGGACACGGTGTAGAAGCGCGCCGCCGTCGCCAGCGCCAGGATGGTGGCCACGCCGAACAGCGCCAGGAACACCAGGTTTACATGCTGGATGCTGCGCACCCCGGCCGAGGCGCCGAAGCCCAGGTCTATCATCTGCTTGAAGGCGGCCGGTATGGCCAGGGTGGCGCCGGCGGCCACCACCAGCGCCACGCCGGCCATGGCGAACTGCGCGCGGTAGGGGCGCAGGAAAGGCATCAGGCCCTTGAAGGCGGCCAGGCTGCCTTTCTTCAGTTCGCGGGATTCGCTCGGTGTGGATGGCGCGGCGGCGGTGCTGGTCTTGCTGTTGATACTGTCGGTCATCGTATTGTTATTCGTAAGCGTATTCATAATTTCATGGGACTGGCGTAGCCCGTTAGCTCCAGGTAGCCGCGCCCCGCGCGCGCGCCGTCACGGTTCACCGTGGCCGCGCCTTCCCAGTACACCGCGCCCGTGCTGCGGCGCGAATCGAGCTCCTGGTCTTCCTGCAGGGGCGCAATCTGCCACAGCGTGCTGCCTGTGGCCAGCTGGGTGGCGACGGGATACTCGGCATTGGTGCGGGGCGAACGCCACCGCCGTTGCGGGGTAAAACTGACCTGGTCCGGCGAGTAATGCGTGATCTTACCGGATGCATCGCGCCATGTCGCGTGCGCCCATAGTTTAGCACCGGTTTTGCTGCGGATCTGGAAAGCCATCAGGGCGCCGCCGTCGTCGAGGTTGGCGCTCATCCAGTCCCAGCCCGCCGCGTCGGCGCCCAGCACCTGCTGCGACCATTCGTGGTCCAGCCAGGACACGCCGCTCACGGCCTGCGGCTTGCCCCCGCTGCGCGTGATGGCGCCGCTGGTCTTGAGCTGCGGTTCGCTGTAGTAGTAGCTGGCCTGCTGCGGGTCCGGGCCTTTGCGGGAATAGCCGTTTTCGCCCTGCAGCAGCACCGGCTGGGTGGGGGCGAGCGTGAGGTTCAGCGTGAAGCTGGCGGCGGCCAGCGTGACCTGGTACGTGCCGTCCGGGCTGCGCACCATGCGCCAGTCGTCCAGTTTCACGTCGGTGCCGCCAGCCCTGGCGTAGGCCAGGCCGAAGCCCTCGCGGGCGCTGCGCTGGTCGTGCAGCAGCTTGCCCTGGGCCGGGTCCGACAGGGCGGCGTGGCCGATGATGAGCTGCCGCGGCGCGAATCTGCTGGGGTTGGCGCTGTCCGCGCCGGTGGCGCGGCGGAAGAAAGTGACCTGGTAGCCGAGGTCCTTGCCGTCCGGCGTTTTCAGCCAGCCGGTGACGTACCACCATTCGGTCTGGTAGTCGGGATGGGCGCCGAAGGACTGGGGGAAGGGCAGCGCGGCGCCAGCGGGCAGGGGCGTGACCTCGGCATGGCGCGGCGGCCCGGCCAGCGCCGGCATGCCCATCATGGCGGCGAACATCAGCAGCGCGCGCAGCGCAATGGCCATCATCACCAGTCCTCCCGCACGGCGCGGATGGGCGCGCCGGACAGCGCTTGCCGGCCCGCCAGCAGCGCAGTCAGCGCGGCGGCGGTCAGCAGCGCGGCGGCCACGGTGCCCAGCAGCGGCCAGGGAAGATGCATCTGCATGGTCCAGTGGAAGGACTGCGGATTCACCACAAACACCAGCACCAGGCTGATGACCCAGCCCAGCGCCGCACCGGTGGCAATGCCCAGCCCCGTCAGCGCGCTGCCTTCCAGCGCCAGGATGGCAAGGATCTGCCTGCGCGTCACGCCGATATGGCGCAGCATGCCGAATTCCTTCGAGCGCGCCAGCGTCTGCGCCGAGAATGTGGCGGCCACGCCGAACAGGCCCACAATAATCGCTATAGCCTCCAGCAGATAAGTCACAGCGAAGCTGCGGTCGAATATCTTCAGGCTCATGGCGCGCAGCTCGGACAGCGCGCTCAGTTCCAGCGCGCCGCCGAAGGGCAGCGCCTTCAGGGCCGATTTAAGCTGCGCCATGTCCCCATCCTTTGCCAGCCACATGGCCGTGCTGTTGACATCCATATCGCCCGTGATGGCGCGGTAGTCCGCCAGCCGCATCTGCACCGCGCCCGAGGAACGGGCGTAGTCGCGCCACACGCCGGCCACGAAGAATTCATGCAGGCCGCCCTGCAGCGGCAGTTTGAGCAGGCTGCCCGCCGTCACGCCGTACAGGTCGGACATGGGCTCGGACACCCACACCGGCCGCCGCCCCTGGGGCACGGCCACGGTGGGGCCGGCCATGGCCAGAACCTTCTCGGCGTTTGCGGCATCGATATCGCGCGCCATCAGTAGTACGGGGGGGCGTTCCGGCGCCAGGCTCACGCCGCGCATGCGCAGGAAATCGACGCGGGCCACGCCGGGCAGGGCGCGCAGCTGCTCCTGTTCACGCAGGCCCAGCCCCGCCGTGCCGCCGCCGCTGGCGCTGCTGGCGTACAGGTCGGCCGGCAGGATTTGCAGCAGCCAGTCGTCCAGCGACACGCGGAAGCTGGACACCATGATGGCCATCGCCACCATCAGGCTGAAACTGGACAGCACGCCGCCCAGCGCAATGCCGGCCTGGCCGGAGGCGTTCGCCAGCCGCGCCAGCGTGAGCGCCAGCACGGGCGAGCTGTCCACGCGGCCCGCCGTGGCGGCGCTCCAGCGCGCGTGCAGGAAGCGGAACACCGTGGACGACAGGCGCGGCATCAGGGCGATGGCGCCCACCAGCATCAGCGCAATCGACAGATAGCCGAAGATGGGCAGCTCCCACAGCGGCGGCATTTGCGACAGCAGCGCCGCCAGCGCCAGGCAGGCCAGCCCCGGCGAGGCACGCGCCAGGCGCGCCATGGCGGTTTCCTCGCTGCCCGACTTCAGCGCCACCGCAGGCGTGGCGCGCGACGCCTCCACGGCGGGCGCCGCGCAGCCCAGCATGGCGACGCCCACGCCCAGCGCAAAGTAGACCAGCGCAGCGACGGGCGTAAACTGCACCTGCGGCTGCACCCCGGCGAAATAGCCCGCGCCCAGGTCGCCGCCGAAGAGGCTGAGCGCGGCGGCCGCCATGCCGTAGCCCGCCGCGATGCCGATCACCGAACCGGCCACGCCCAGCATCCAGCCTTCCAGCAGGATCTGGCGCAGCAGGCGGCCGCGTTCCATGCCCAGCACGCGCAGCAGCGCGAACTGGCTGCGCCGCCGCATGACCGACAGCGCCTGCGTGGAGAACACCAGGAAGGCGCCGGTGAACAGCGCCACCAGCGCCAGTACGCTCAGGTTCACGCGGTAGGCGCGGCTCATATTGTTGTTGCGGCTGTTCTGGTCTTCGTCGTTCGGGCTGCCGACGTGGAAGCGGCCAGGATATTGGCGCTCCAGGTCGCGCGCCAGCGCCGCTTTGAAGGCTTCGCGGTCCACGCCGCTGCGCAGCTTCAGGTCAACGCGCGACAGCTGGCCCAGGCGGTTCAAGCGCCATTGCAGCGCGCCGATGTCCATCACCCCCAGCCGCTGCCCGGCACGCACGCGCTGCAAGGGACCGGCCACGCGCAGCTGTACCGTCCGCGTGCCCGATTGCAGCGCCAGTACGCCGTCCTGCGGCTTGAGCCAGGCCTGGGCGGCGGGGGAGAGGAAGATGGCGTCGTCCGCCAGGGTGTCCGTCCGGTTCTCCGCTCCGGGCGCGCCCAGCAGGTCGGGCGTGACATGGCCGGCGCGGAACGGGTCCAGGCCGATAATCTGCAAGGCCGAGCGCTGGCCCGGCACCGAAGCATGCACGTCCAGCACGGGCGATGCCACCGCCACGCCATCGCGCTCGGCCAGCAGCGGGTAGATTTGTTCGTCGAAGGTGGCTTCGGCACCGCTCACCTGCACGTCGGCCTGGCCGGACAGGCTCTTGATGGCGGACGAGAATTCATTGAAGGCGGCCGCGTTGATCAGGTGGATGGCGAAGCCCAGCGATACGCCGATGGCGATGGCGGCAATGGCCGTGATGGCCCGCACCGGATGCGCGCGCCATTCGCCCAGCAGCAGCCAGCGCGACAGCCTGGCCCAGGAGCGGCGCAGCGCCGGGCCGGCGTCCTGCCGCGCAGCGTTCAACTGGAACACGCCAGCTTGACTTTGTCCGCAGCGCGCTGCGCCTTGATGCGGGCGCCTTCCTGGCGCTGGGGCTGGGCGCGGCGCAGGTCTTCGTCAGCCCATTTTTGGTCGAGCTTGGCCTTGTCGCATTTCTGGCGCCTTGCCGCTGCTGCGCGGTTGATCGCCGCGTCTTCCCGCTCGCTGGCCGCTTCGCGCTTGCGGCGTTCCTTTTCCAGCGCGGCTGCCTGCTTCTTCATGCCGGCCAGTTCGGCGGCGGCCGCCTTGTCCGGCGCCGGCGCGTCCGGCACGGCGATCACGCTGGCCGTGCCGCCCTGGCAGGGCAGTTCCGTGTATGTGACCTTGCCGTCCACCGTGCATTTGTGGACCGTCTGCGCTTGCGTGGCAGCAGAGCACAGCATCAGCAAGAGGGCGAAGGCGCGCGGTGTCATAGTATTTTCCCGGGGTTCATTATGCCCTGCGGGTCCAGCGCCGTTTTGATCGCGCGCATCAGGTTCAGTTCCAGCGGCGATTTGTAGCGCGCCAGTTCCTCGCGTTTCAGCGCGCCGATGCCGTGTTCGGCCGAAATCGAGCCGCTGAAGGCGGCCACGCTGTCGTGCACCACGCGGTTCACCGCATCCTGGTTCTCCAGGAAGGCTTCGTTCGAGATACCTGCCGGCGGCGCCACGTTGAAGTGCAGATTGCCGTCGCCCAGGTGGCCGAAGCACACCAGCTGGCAGCCGGGGAAAGCCTGCTGCAGCAGTGGCGCGGTGCGTTCGATAAAGGCCGGAATGCTCGATACCGGCAGCGAGATATCGTGCTTGATGTTCTTGCCCGCCTTGGCCTGGGCCAGCGGGATATGCTCGCGCAGCTGCCACAGCCTGAGCGACTGCGCCACCGAGGCCGCCACGACCGCATCCTTGATGGCGCCTTGTTCCAGCGCCGCGCCTATCGCCCGCTCCAGCAGGCCGACGCCGTGCGCCTCCGATTCGCTGCTGGACAGTTCCAGCAGCACGAATTGACCATGGGACGGTCCATGCTGCGCGTCGCTGAAAGGGCGCGGCAGCTGCGGGAACTGCGTGGCCACCAGCTCCAGGCAGAAGGCGGACATCAGCTCGAAGCCGGTCAGGCTGGCGCCGCAATAGTCCTGCATCAGCGCCAGCAGGCGCAGCGCATCGGACGGGGACTCCATGGCGGCCAGCGCGGTGACGCTGGCTTTCGGCTGCGGATACAGCTTCAGCACGGCGCCGGTGATGATGCCCAGCGTGCCTTCGGCGCCGATATACAGGTCGCGCAGGTCGTAGCCGGTATTGTCCTTGCGCAGGCCGCGCAGGCCGTTCCAGATGTCGCCCTGCGGCGTCACCACCTCCAATCCCAGGCACAGCTCGCGCGCGTTGCCGTAGCGGAGCACGGCGGTGCCGCCCGCGTTGCTGGACAGGTTGCCGCCTATGGTGCAGCTGCCTTCGGACGCCAGCGACAGGGGGAACAGGCAGTCATGCGCCGCTGCCTCGTCCTGTATCTGCTGCAGGATGCAGCCCGCGTCCACGGTCATGGTGCGGTTCAGCGCATCGGTTTCGCGGATGCTGTTCAGGCGCGCCAGCGACAGCACCACGGCCGCGCCGCTGCCGTCCGGCACACCGCCCAGCACCAGGCCCGTATTGCCGCCTTGCGGCACCATCGGAATCGACCAGCGCGCGCAGGCGCGCACCACGTCCGCCACCTGCTGCACGCTGCCGGGACGCAGCACGGCCATGGCCAGGCCGGTGTGGCGGCCGCGCCAGTCGGTCAGGAAGGGCGCCATATCGGCGGCCGAGGTGTAGACGTGGCTATCGCCCAGCACTATCCGGCAGTGGGCCAGGAAGGCATGGCGCATGGCGGAGGACAGCACGGTCATTTCGCCGAATTGACCCGGTTGACCTTGTCCAGCAGGTCTTTGGTAAGCTGCTTGGCAGCTTTTTTATAGGGCCGCACATACATCACGGCGCAGATGAAGTAGACCGTCACGATCAGGGCCTCGCCCCAGCCCAGCCAGGCGGACAGCGTGCCGATGTCGCTCCAGCCGCGCACCACGCCCTCGGTGAAGTACAGCAGTATCACCATCGAAGTCCATTGCAGCGTGTAGACGTCGCGCTTGATGATGCCGGCCAGCGGGAACAGCAGCGGCGCGGCCTTGAGCGCGAGCCAGGAGCCGCCCGGCTTGAGCGGCGCCAGCCACACTTCCCAGGCGATGCACCAAAGGATGAGCAGCATCATGCTGGCGATGGCGCCCCGGTGGAAGAATTTTTGCGACTTGGTTTCCATCATGTCCCCTGCAGCTTGCGGGCTGTTTCTGCCAGCCGGCGGCCCTGCGCCGTGGCCAGGCGTTTTTCATCTTCCGTCAAGGGCTTGTTGCCGTCAAGGCCGGACCAGTGGGTGGGGCCGTAAGGCGAACCGCCGCTTTCTGTGGTCATCAGTTCGGCGTGGGTGTAGGGCAGGCCCATGACCAGCATGCCGTGGTGGAGCAGGGGGATCATCATGGTCAGCAGCGTTGACTCCTGGCCGCCGTGCAGGCTGCCGGTGGAGGTGAACACGCAGGCCGGCTTGCCCGCCAGGGAGCCGGACAGCCACTCGGCCGAGGTGCCGTCCCAGAAGTACTTCATGGCCGAGGCCATGTTGCCGAAGCGGGTGGGCGAACCCAGTGCCAGCGCCGCGCACTCGCGCAGGTCCTCCAGTTCAACATAGGGCGCCCCTTCCGACGGCACCGCCGGCGCGCTGGCCTCGGCCACGGTGGACACCGCCGGCACCGTCCGCAGCCGCGCTTCGCAGCCCGGCACCGCGTCGATGCCCTGGGCAATCAGCTCCGCCAGTTTGCGCGTTGCGCCGTGGCGCGAATAGTACAAGACGAGAATAATCAGATCGGGTGTGCTCATCCTGGTATTTTATGCGAGTTTAGCCCGTGGGCTAGCATAAGAATTATCAGCTGCCTCCAGCGATATTTTGAGGACGTCCGAAGCCCACTGATTCAAGCTCTTGCCGTCCGCGGCAGCGGCCAGTGCTGCAGCTTCGTGGACAGCCGGGTCTACACGAAGAACAAATTTGCCTGAAAAGCTCTTGAACGGTTCTATGCCCCGTTCTTTGCATGTCCGCAGGAATACGGCGAGTGAAATAGAACCCTCGCGCTGCAGTCCCGCTACGTCTGGCGCGTAAAAGTCTGCGCCTCCATTCAGTCCGATAAATTCGCCCCTAAAGAGTTCAATCTCGGGATCGTATGCAATGACAGCCTGCTGGCCATCGATTTTCATAATGTTATTCATGGTTTCACTCCGTTTTCTTCAAGCCACTTCCGGATGGATGCAACAGCACCTTTGTCGATGTCCGGGGAAGGATGCGGCCGATGCAGTACTTTCACCTGCCCAAAAAGACACACGGCTACACGTGAGCCTTCGGCCTCGGAAATATCTGCCCCGCGTGCCTCAAGTAATGCAACAGCATCCAGCCACTTGACACCGGCCGGTGTAGGCCTGGAAAAGATCAGCTGCAATGTCCTTTGGTGTTTTGCTTTCATAGCTAATGGTACTAAAAAATAGTACTGCTCGCAAATCTCGCAAGGCAAGTTGGCCGGCGGCCATAGCGGCTGCCTAAGTAATTGATTTGTAGGTAAAAAGTGTCGAAAACATGAAACATTGGTATCATAGGGCGCTTTGGCGTCCGGCGGACTTGCCGCGTGCCTGCAACAAGTGCATTTTCAACACAGGATTCAATGTTTTCCAAGTATATCTACCCGTTTTTGCAGTACATTTTCCGCACCTGTAACGTCGGCGTGGCGGTGCTGCGCGCCTTGTCGTGGCACGAGATCCGCGACATGTTTTTGTTCGCCCGCCGCCGCCTGAGGGAGGAGAGCCTGCAGCAAGTGGCCGGCAGCCTCACGTTCACCACGGTGTTCGCGCTGGTGCCGCTGCTGACCATCGCGCTGGCCATCTTCACCACCTTCCCCATGTTCACCACTTTGCGCAAGGCGCTGGAGGTGTATTTTGCGCAAAGCGTGATGCCCAAGCAGATCGCCACGCCCATCCTGAACAACCTCACCATGTTCGCGGCCAAGGCTACCCGCCTGTCCGCCGTGGGCGCGGTGGCGCTGGTGGTGACGTCGGTGGCCATGATGGGCATGATAGAGCGCGTGTTCAACCGCATCTGGCGCGTGAAGGCCGAGCGCAGCTGGACCCGCCGCATCCTGGTGTACTGGGCCATCCTCACCCTGGGGCCGGTGCTGGTGGGCGTGTCGCTCAGCATGTCGACCCACGTCTACATCGCCACCAGCGACCTGGTGGGGGACTTGCCGGTGCTGGGCGCGCTGCTCTACACCACGCTGTCGGTGCTGGCCACCACGGCCGGCTTCACGTTGATGTACGTGGTGGTGCCGAACCGCCAGGTGGACTGGCGCGACGCGCTGTGGGGCGGCTTGATGGCGGCGCTGTTCTTCGAGCTGGCCAAGCGCGGCTTCGCGGTCTTCATCACGCAGTTCCCGACCTATTCGCGCATCTACGGCGCACTGGCGGCGCTGCCGCTGTTCCTGCTGTGGATCTACCTGTCCTGGATGATTACGCTGGTGGGCGCGCTGTTCACGGCGGCGCTGCCGGTGGTGAAATACGAGCGCTGGTGGCACGAAGCGGTGCCGGGCGGCGAGTTTGTCGATGCGATGGCCATCCTCAAGGTGCTGCACGTGGCCGGCCATTGCGCCGATACTGCGCTGGTGAACTCCGCGGCCATCCGCCAGTTCACGCGCATGGGCTACGACGAAATGGATGCGCTGCTCGAGCGCATGCAGCAGCAGGGCTGGGTGGGCAAGGTCAAGGCCGATGCGCCGTCGCGCGTGCAGTGGGGCAAACGCGTCAGCGAGGGCGCGGACAACTGGGTGCTGCTGGCCAACCCCGAGCGCCTGACCCTGGCCGATGTGTACCGCGTGTTTGTGTTTGGCGGCGTGGCCGTCAACAGCGGCGTGCCGGACGACGAGGAGGACGAGCGTGACCGCCAGGCCGCGCGCGATGCCGCCAGCCTGGCGCGCCAGGTGGAGGAATCCGTCGAGAAGGGATTGGGGCGGACGCTGGCCGAGCACTTCGGCCCGCTGGATTGCCGCTGAAACTGCCGCTGGAAAAACTTAGTGGGTCTTGCGTTTTTCTTGCTGTACCAGGATGAAGGGGCTGACCACGCTGGCCCACAGGCTGGCGCCGGTGTCCAGCCAGTGCTGGGCTTGCTCGTCGGAGACTTTGGCGATCAGGCCGGCCGCCATCCATTGGGTGATGCTGGCCTTGTCGTCGTGCGAAATGCGCACGGCCACATCGACCAGGTCCAGCTCGTCGGCGATCCACACCACCGTGCCGGAGGCAAAGTGCTTGATCAGCTCGGACCACGGCAAGCGCGCCGTTTCACGGTTGATCTTGTCGCGCAGTTCGGTGTCTTTTTCAGGTTTGGTTTGCATAGTGAAGCTCATAGGGTGGAGATGCGCGGTTGCGGCGCTCCCTGCCATGTTAACCGATAGGCCGCTCCTTTGCGAACATTGCCCACCAGGGCCGGCCTGAAACAGGCCAGATTGGTGCCGCCGGGGCGCCGCACGCTGGGGAAAATCACGCCGGTCGAGCCCTCGTCCAGCAGCCGTTCCGCCAGCCGCTGCGACTGCACATAGCTGGCCGGGTCCAGGCAGTTGGCATAGTCTCCGCTGCCGCGCAGGTCGTGAAACGGGGCGGTGAAGTCGGCCAGCATGCACTGGTAGCTCACGCTGTCGTGGAAATAATCGATCTCGGCGTACTCCACCGTCTTGTGAAACGTGATTTCAGCCAGCGCCGTGTCGATGTCGAAGGCGCAGTACCACGCGCCGCGCTCGCCGTCGTTGAAGCGGCTACCCTCGGGACGCGCGTAGGTAAAGGCGGCGTTGACGATGCGGTAGTTCGGCACCCGGAACACCAGCTCGTCTATGCCTATGCCGGGCGCGCCGCCGTGCTCGGCGATCAGGCGCGCATTGGTGGCGTTGTCCAGATCGAACAGGTCAAGCAGCTCGGCGTCGCTGCCGGCCAGCGGGGCCAGCACGGAGTCCTCCACGTCGGCAAAGCGCGACTGGATCAGGCGGCAGGTATCGAACTGGCGCAGCTGTGCCAGCGGTGGCAGGGGCGCCGCCATCAAAGCCCGCCGCGCCGCGCATCGACCAGCTTGCGCACCGTCTGCATGGCCAGCAGGCCGCCGCCCAGCATATAGGCCAGCGGCGTGCGGCCGCCGAAGATGATGTTCTTGTTGGGCAGCGTCACCCAGCGGTCGGCCAGCTCGTCGCCGTACAGGATGTGCAGCGACTTGTAGATGCCCACCAGATAGGAAATGCGCGTGATGCGGTCCACTTCCAATACGCGTTCCGGTTTCTTCTTCCAGTCGTAATAGCTGCTGCTGGACAGGCCGCCCAGCAGTTCGCGGGCGTCCTCGTCGCGCACCGACCAGGCTTCCACCAAGCGGAAAAAGGCGGCCAGCGCGGACTTGGACAGGCGCTCGCGTTCTTCGCGCGCGTTCAGGTCGACCGGAACGGCGGGTTCAAAGCGGCTGCGGGGGTAGCTCAGTGCGGTTTGCATAAATCCTCCGTTTCTGGATTATTTATACTCCGATTTCACTGAAAGTGCAATTTCGAAAATTTCGATAGTAGACCGGCAATTTTTCCGTTTTTCTTTTCAATCCAGCAGGTTCATACTTCATTTCATCGGCACTGCACACACTGCAGACATTCGAAAAAACTGATTCATAACCTAAAGGAACTATCATGCCTATCGCCAAAGCCCAACCAGGTAAAGAACTGCTGAACGCCAACGACCACACCCTGATCATGATAGATCACCAGTCCCAGATGTCCTTCGCCACCAAGTCCATCGACATCAATGTGCTGCGCAACAATGCGGCGCTGGTTGCCAAGGCGGCGCGCGAATTCAAGGTGCCGACCATCCTCACCACGGTGGCAGCGAAAAGTTTCTCCGGCCCCATTTTCGACGAAATCCAGTCCGTATTCCCCGAGCAGCAGCCTATCGACCGCACCAGCATGAATACCTGGGAGGACCAGCGCATTGCCGACCGCGTCAACGAAATCGGCCGTGGCCGCATCGTGCTGGCGGGCTTGTGGACCTCGGTGTGCATCGTCGGCCCCGCACTGTCGGCGCTGGACCAGGGTTTTGAAGTGTATGTGATTGCCGACGCCTCCGGCGACGTGAGCGACGAAGCGCATGAGCGCGCCATGCAGCGCATGATACAGGCCGGCGCCAAGCCCATCACTTCGCTGCAATACCTGCTGGAACTGCAGCGCGACTGGGCGCGCGGCGAAACCTACGATGAAACCGTGGCCACCTCGATCGCGCACGGCGGTGGCTATGGCCTGGGCCTGATCTACGCCAAGTCCATGTTCAACGCTTCCGAAGGCCATTAAACCGGCGTAGTATCGAAGGCTCGCCGACCCTGTGAGGAGTATCGATGAGCCTTCGACAAATTGCCGCCTTGCCGGCGCTGGCCTTGTGTTTCGGGCTGGCGCCCGCAGCCGCGTGCGCGGCGCCTTCCAACGCCGAGCTGGTGCAGCAGGTTGCGGACACGGAACGCGCTTTCGCCGCCACCATGCGCCAGCGCGACCTGGCCGCCTTCACCAGCTTCCTCTCCGACGAAACCGTGTTCTACTCCGGCCCCACGCCCTTGCGCGGCAAGGAGCAGGTGGCGGCTTTCTGGAAGAAGTTTTACGACGGCAAGGAAGCCCCGTTTTCCTGGGAGCCGGACCAAGTGGACGTGACCGATTCCGGCACGCTGGCCCATTCCTCCGGGCCGGTGTACGACGCCAGGGGCAAGCTGTTTGCCCGCTTCAACTCGGTTTGGCGCCAGGAGGCGCCGGGCAAGTGGCGCATTGTGTTCGACAAGGGGCAGGATCTCTGCGACTGCAAGAAGTAGGGGGGCAGTGTAGGACGCCGCCCCGCCGTGCCCGTGTGGGTGCGGCGACGCACAGAGCCGGTCCAGGCAGTAGGCAATCATGGGGCCATTCGATCAGGAGGCCCACCATGTACTCATCTATTGCACGCCATTCACTGCTTTGCCTGGTACGCGCCGCAGCCTTCGCAGCCACCCTGGGCGCCGCGCATGCGCAGGAGCAGCCGGCCGAGCCGGCAGCCCTTCCAGGCGCCGAGGCGGTGGTGCAGCCGCAAGTCCGGCCGCACGGCATCACGCGCATTTCGCTGGCGCCCGGTGAGCTGCCGGTGGCACGTCCGCAGCAGGCTTACGCTGCACAGCAGCGGGCTCCGCAGCGCCAGATGGAACGCGACGCCATAACGTTGCGCGCCGCCCGCGTTGCCATGCAGCTCAATGACGCCAGCCACCATCAGCAAAAGCTGGCCTCGCGTTAATCCCTCTCAGAATCCATAGCTGGCGTACACCGCCGCCGTGGGTGATGTCGTGCGCCGCGTCAGCGGGCTATTCGCCGCGTCGCGCAACAGGCCGCTCACGCCCAGCATGCCGGTGACGGCCCAGCGTTCGTCCACCTTGTGCTGCCAGCTCATCGCCACGTCGGCCTGATACATACCCGCCTTCGGTTTGTAGACCTTGTAGCCCGACTTGAGCGCCTGCTGCGCGCTGACGCCGTAGTAGGTCTGCGCATACTTCTTGTCCGCCATTTCAAATCCCAGGCTCAGCGTGACCGTGTTGCCCGCGTCCTTGAACAGCGTGCCGGTCAGGCCTGCGCCATAGGTGCCGCCGGTTTCGCGCGCGCTCAGCGCCTGCGCCGTATGCAGATTCACAGTGAGGCCCTCAAAGATGGCATAGCCCGCGCTCAGGTTGGCCGTGGCGCTGCCTTTCACGTCGCCCATGCCGCGCAGGTATTTGCTGGCCTTGCCACCGAAGGGCAGCTCGCCGTTCTCCTTGCGCGGCGCGCGGAAGCCCAGCGCCGCGCTGTAGCTGAAGGGACCGGCGGATCCGCCGTAGCCCAGGCCGCGCATGGTACTGGCGTAGAAGCCGCTGGCAGTGGAATAGTCCAGCAGCAGCATGGGCAAGGCCATGTTTTCGTCCGAGCCGGAGTAGCGCGGCGCCAGCGCGGCTCCGCCGCCTATGGTCAGGACGGCATCGCTGCCGGCGAAAGCGCCGCCGCTCAGCAGGACGAACAGCGAGGGAGCCAGTTTCAGCGTGAATATCGATTTGCAGGTCTTCATCAGGTTTCCAATGTTGTGATTGAGTTGGGAAGGCCTGCAGTGTGCTGCGCGGGCATGAAGCAAATCTGAGCCTTTCATGAAGATTCCATGAAGACAATGCTTTAGCTGATCTTAAGATCGCCATGCTCTAATAGAGGCATGAAAATACTGCTGATAGAAGACGACCTGGACCTGGGCAACGGCGTGCGAATAGCACTGGCGGACCAGGGCATGGAGGTGGTGTGGACGCGCCAGCTTGAAGACGCCGCGCGCCACCTGGACGCCGGCGGCTGCGACCTGGTGCTGCTGGACCTGGGTTTGCCGGACGGCGACGGAATCTCCCTGCTGAGCCGCTTGCGGCGGGAGCGGCGCGACTTGCCGGTCCTGATACTGAGTGCGCGCGACGCGCTGAGCGACCGCCTGCGCGGCCTCGATTCCGGCGCGGACGACTACCTGGTGAAGCCCTTCGAACTGGCCGAGCTGCTGTCGCGGGTGCGCGCGCTGGCCCGCCGCAGCTATGGCTTCGACGGTGAAACGCTGGAACTGCGCGGACTGGAACTGCATGCGCCCACGCGCCGCGTGAGCGTGGCGGACAAGCCCGTGGACCTGACCGCCAGCGAATACGAGCTGCTGAAAATGCTGCTGATGCGCGCCGGCCGCGTGGTGACGCGCCGCATGCTGGAGGAACAGGCTTTGCCCGGCGCGCAGGCCAACGCCAGCAACTCGCTGGACGTGCACATGGCCAATCTGCGCCGCAAGATAGGGGAAGGCTATGTGCGCACCGTGCGCGGCGTGGGCTATGTTATCGACGTGAAGGCGCCGGGCGCGGCGGGGCCGGCATGATCGGCGCCGCAGCCGGCGCCGCCGCGCCATGGTGGCGCCGCATATGGGTCGCCATCGTGCAGCCCAGCCTGGTGCGCCGCCTGATGGTGGCCCAGATGGCGCTGCTGACCCTGTTGTGGACCATATTTCTCGGCTATATCAGCTACGAGATCGGCCACGACCAGGAATTGCTGCGCGAAGACCACATTTACCACACCATCCTGGCCGTGGCGGACGACCTGGCGGACCACCCGGACCGCCAGGCCCGCAGCCTGAAACTGATCGACCTGTCGCTGAGCAAAGGCTACGGCAGCGGCGATCCCAAGCTGTCGCCGTCTCTGGTGCTGATACAGGGCGGGCGCGAGATTTTCCGTTCGCCGCATGCGCCGGCGATCGATGTCAGCCATCTGCCGCTGTACCGCACGGAACTGGTGAGCCTGGGCGACCGCAAATGGCGGTTGCGCAGCGTGCAGGCCGAGGGCAGCGGCACCCGCGCGGTGATGATGGTGCCGGCCGGCGGCTGGTATATCTTCGTCACCATCAGCATGCGCGGCTACTACCTGTTGCCTTTGCTGATCAACCTGCCGTTCCTGCTGCTGCCCGCCTGGCTGTCCATCCGTCTGGCCTTGCGGCCTTGGAGCAGCGTTGCGCGCGAAGTGGCGGCGCGCGGTCCGCATGCGCTTACGCCGCTGGTCTACACCTCGCGCCACCGCGAGCTGGTGGCCATGGTGGACAGCATCAACGCGCTGATGCAGCGCGTGGCGGAAAGCGCGCAGCGCGAGCGCAGCTTTATTGCCGACGCGGCGCACGAGCTGCGTACCCCGCTGGCGGCCATGCGCGTGAACGTGGAGGCGCTGCACAGCCAGGCGGTGGACGAACGCGAACGGCAGCTGCTCACAGGTATCCTGAGCAGCGGCAACCGGGCCACGCGCCTGGTCGGCCAGTTGCTGATGCTGATGCGCAGCGAAGCCACGGACGCGGGGCAGGATGCGCAGGAACGCGTGCCGCTCGACGAACTGCTGCAGGACAGGCTGGCCGTGCTGTCCGGCCTGGCCGCCGCGCGCGGCGTGGAGCTGGAACTGGCGGCCGCGCAGGCGGTGGCGGTGCAGGGCCAGCGCGAGAGCCTGATTTCGCTGGTGGACAATCTGGTGGAAAACGCCATCAAGTACGGTCCGGACGGCGGCACCGTGCGGGTGGGGCTGGCGCTGGAGCGCGGCGCGGAGGGCGCGCCGGCGATGGCGCTGCTGACGGTGGAGGACCAGGGGCCGGGCATTCCGCTGTCGCTGCGGCAGCGCGTGTTCGACCGCTTTTTCCGCGATCCTGCGCAAACCCAAAGCGGCAGCGGCCTGGGCCTGGCGATCGCGCAGGCGGCCGCTGCCCGGCACGGCGGCCGGATTGCACTGCTGGACGGGGAAGGCGGCGGCCTGCTGGTGGAAGTGAGATTGCCGCTGGCGGCTTGAACTTGCGCTGGGGTCAGCGCTTTTGGCGGGAGTTCATCTTGTCGATCAGCTTGGCCAGGTCGTCCTGCATGGTGGCGGACATGTTCAGGAACTGGCAGCCGATCTGCACCTGCTCGCCGAGCAGGAAGGAGCGGTAGGTGCGCGACAGGCGGATTTCCAGGTCGGCGATAATCACCGCGTCCGGCCCCAGCTCCAGGCGCACGCGCTGCAGTTTGCGGCCCACGTGCAGGCCCTGCGAGTCACGCGGTGCGCAGCGCATGCCCACACCGCCTTGCGAAAAGTCGTATAACTGCAACTCGTAAGGCTTGCCGTTCAGGACAAACGAGGCCGTGAAGTACACCCCCAGCGGCGTTTCCAGCCGCGCCGTGGCGCGCCGGTTCAGCACCTGGCAGCGCTCGGGAAACTCCAGCGGGATCAGGTGCGGCTGCTCGGGCAGCGAATTCCAGGCCGGGCCGGGCAGGGTAAACTGGATTTTGGCGCTGCGCAGCCAGGCCACAAACGTGGCGCCGCCGGGGGGAATGGTTTCGCCCTCGTTCAGCTCCAGCACGAAATGCGGCTGGTCCGGCGACACCGACAGGATGCGCGCCATCACCACTTCCGTACTCATGGCCGGGTAGACGGAGACCGCGTCGCCGTTTTCCGCCAGTACGGTCAGCGAATCGCCGATGTCGTCGACATCCGTTATTTCGTGCGGCTTGGAGCCCGCAGCAATGGGCTCGACCGCGTCTTGCAGCGCGGGTGGGCCTTTACGGAAGTCGTTAGGAATTGGATCATTCACAGCAGCAAGTCTCTATAAGGGCGGTTCACCGGCCGGTCCCGGTAGTTTACAAGCATATCAGGACTTTGGCTTGCCAAATAGCAAGGAAATATAGCGTACACGGCACGTTGTGGTTAAAATTGCTCGTCAGCCTTCAGATAGCGCCACTGGCCTTCCGGCAAGTTGCCCAGCTTGACCTTGCCGATGCGCACACGCTTCAGTCCGACTACGCGCAGCCCTACCATATCGCACATGCGGCGGATCTGGCGCTTTTTACCTTCGCGCAGGGTGAAACTGAGCTGGTCGTCATTCTGCCAGCGCACTTTGGCCGGCAGCAGGGGCTTGCCGTCCATCCATAGGCCGTGATTCAGCTTCTTCAGGTCCGCGTCCGGCAGCTTGCCTTCCTTGGTGTACTGTACCCGCACCAGGTATTCCTTGTCGACGCTGGTATGTTCGCCGATCAGGGTCTTGGCCACGCGGCCGTCCTGTGTCAGCACCAGCAGGCCGACCGAATCGATGTCCAGGCGGCCGGCGGGGACCAGGCTGCGCAACTGGGTGGGATGGAAATTCTCGGGCGCGTCGCACTCGGCCCAGCGGTTCTCCGGCTTGATCAGCGCCACGGCGGGCGTGTAGCCGTCCTCAGCCTGTCCGCTGACGTAGCCGACAGGCTTGTTGATCAGGATGGTGACGCGCTTGGACTGCTCGGCGGCAGCCTGGCGCTCGACGGTGACGCGCTGGCTCGGATAGATCTTGGTGCCCAGTTCGGACACCACCTGGCCGTCCACGCGCACCCAGCCGCGCGCGATCCATTCATCGGCTTCGCGGCGGGAGCACAGGCCCAGTTCGGACATGCGTTTGGACAGGCGTAAGAGTTCTTCAGACATTGTTCTTGTTTCGTTCGTTGTTGGCGGGTTACGCTGCGCTAACCCGCCCTACGGAATTATTATTTGCTCATTGTAGGGCGGGTTAGGCGCAGCCGTAACCCGCCATGGTTTTAAACCTTGAGCGCTTCCAGTAAATCGGTTTCCAGCTGGAGCTGGTTGCGTGCGTTGTTGAGCGCGGCGCCATCGACGAGGAACACGTCCTCGACCCGCTCGCCCAAGGTCATCACCTTGGCCGTGTGCAGGTTGATGCGGTATCTGGTCAGCACATTGGCGATCGAATACAGCAAGCCGGTGCGGTCGTTGGCCGCCACCGACAGCAGGTAGTACTGGCCCCGTTCGTCCGGCCGCAGGTCCACGGTCGGCTGGATGGGGAAGGTGCGCGACAGGCGCGACAGGCGGCCCTTGGTGGGCGACGGCAGTTCGGCCTGCGACTGCAGCAGCTCGCACAGCTCGTGTTCGATCAGGCTGATGATATCGCGGTAGCTCTTGGCGAAGTTCTGCTCCGTCACCAGGAAGGTGTCCAGCGCGTAGCCGTGGCGCGTGGTGTGGATCTTGGCGTCCAGGATGCTGAAGTTCTTGCGGTCGAAATAGCTGCAGATGCGCGCGAACAGGTCGGGCTGGTCCTGCACATACACGGCCACCTGCAGGCCTTCGCCTATCGGCGCCAAACGGCATTTCACCACCGGCTTGGCGCTGTCCAGGCGGTCGTACAGGGCGCGGGTCTGCCAGGCGATGTCGGACGCGTCGTGGCGCAGGAAGTAGGCCATGTCGAGCTGCTTCCACAGCGGCTCGTGCGCGTCCGGCGGCAGGCCGTACAGGCGCAGCGTGGCCAGCGCTTCCTGCTGGCGGTTCTTCAGTTCGCGGTCGGCCGAATGCGGCTCGCCGCCCAGCACGCGCAGCGTGATGCGGTACAGGTCTTCCAGCAGCTTGGCCTTCCAGGCGTTCCACACTTTCGGGCTGGTGCCGCGGATGTCGGACACGGTCAGCAGGTAGAGCGCGGTCAGGTGGCGTTCGTCCTTCACCAGCTTGGCGAAGGCTTCGATCACGTCCGGGTCCGACAGGTCCTGCTTCTGCGCCACCTGCGACATGGTCAGGTGCTGCTCCACCAGGAAGGTCACCAGTTCGGTGTCCTCGGCGCTCATGCCGTGGTCCTGGCAGAACTGCGCGGCGTCGGCCACGCCCAGCTTGGAGTGGTCGCCGCCCCGGCCCTTGGCGATGTCGTGGAACAGCGCCGCCACGTACAGCAGCCAGTGGTTGGGGAAGTTCGCCATCAGCTGGCTGCAGAACGGGTATTCGTGCGCATGCTCGGTCATCGTGAAGCGGCGCATATTGCGCACCACCATCAGGATGTGCTGGTCCACCGTGTAGACGTGGAACAGGTCGTGCTGCATCTGGCCCACGATCTTGCGGAAGTTGGGCAGGTAGCGGCCCAGCAGCGACTGCTCGTTCATGCGCCGCAGCGCGTGCAACATGCCCACCGGCGCCTGCAGGATGCGCAGGAAGTAGGCGCGGTTGACCGGATCGTGGCGGAAGGCCGCATCGATCTTGAAGCGTTCGTGCCACAGCGCGCGCGTGGTGCGGGCCGTCATGCCTTTCAGGGCAGGGCGCTCGGTCATCAGCACGAACACTTCCAGCATGGCCGACGGCGTTTTTTCAAACGTGTCGTCCGCCACCATGTCGATAAAGCCGTTCACTTCGTTGAAGCGGGCGTTGATGGGCGTGGGCTCGCAGGGCTGCGGGAACAGGCGTGCCTCGATGTTCTGCAGCAGGATGGAATTGAGCTGGGTCACCGTCTTGGCGGCCCAATAGTAGCGCTGCATCAGGAACTCGCTGGCGCGGCGCATGTTCGGGCCGCTGCCTTGCGTGGTCAGGCCCAGCGTTTCGGCGATGGCGGTCTGCACGTCGAACACCAGGCGGTCCTCGCGGCGGCCGGCGTGCAGGTGCAGGCGCACGCGGATGTCCTTGAAGGCGCGCTCCTTTTCCATCAGCTGCTTCGCTTCGGTCTGGGTGATGAAGCCGCCGGTGGCCAGCGTGCGCCAGGAACTGGCCAGGCCCGCCGCCTTCACCATCCACAGGATCACCTGCAGGTCGCGCAGGCCGCCGGGGCTTTCCTTGCAGTTGGGCTCCAGGCTGAAGGGCGTGTCCTCGTACTTGGCGTGGCGCTGCTTCATTTCCAGCATCTTCGCGTGGAAGAAGGCTTGCGGGTCCATCTGCGCGTTGTAGCGCGTTTGCATTTCCTCGAACAGCGCCTGGTTGCCGCACACCAGGCGCGATTCCAGCAAGCTGGTTTGCACCGTGATGTCGGCCTGCGACTCGCTCATGCACTCGTCCACCGTGCGGATGCTGGAACCGATTTCCAGGCCCAGGTCCCACAGCAGCTGCACCAGCTCTTCCAGGCGGGCGCGGGTGTCCGCGTCCGGCGCCTGGTGCAGCAGGATCAGCAGGTCGACGTCGGAATAAGGGAAAAGCTCGCCGCGCCCGAAGCCGCCCACCGCCACCAGCGCGGATTCGGGCGGCAGCGCCGCTTCCTGCCATGCCGTTGACAGCACGCCGTCGACCACCTGGCGCAGGTTGCGCAGCAGTTTCTCGGGCATGCCGTCCTCGCGGAAACCGGCGATGACGGTCTGGCGGCCAGATTTGAGCTGGCTTTTCAGCTGCTCACGCAGCTCCTTCTTCATGGCGGCAGCGGGCATGCTGGGATCAGGCAGCGGCGGCGGCGGCGGTTTGCGCGGCGATGAACGCCGGCGGCGGCGGGCTGCCAGCAGACAAGGTGAGGATTTCGTAGCCGGTTTCGGTTACCAGCACGGTGTGTTCCCACTGCGCGGACAGGCTGCGGTCCTTGGTCTTGATGGTCCAGCCGTCGTTCATTTCGCGGATTTCGCGGCGGCCGGCGTTGATCATCGGCTCGATGGTGAAGATCATGCCGGCCTTCAGCTCGTCCAGGGTGCCGGGGCGGCCGTAGTGCAGCACTTGCGGCTCGGTATGGAACACTTTGCCGATGCCGTGGCCGCAGAACTCGCGCACCACGCTGTAGCCGGCTTTTTCAGCGTGCTGCTGGATGGCGTGGCCGATATCGCCCAGGTGGGCGCCCGGCTTGACCTTGGCGATGCCCAGCCACATGCATTCGTAGGTGATGTCGGACAGGCGCTTGGCCAGGATGGACGGCTCGCCGATGAAGAACATGCGGCTGTTGTCGCCATGGTAGCCGTCCTTGATGACGGTGATGTCCAGGTTCACCACGTCGCCGTTTTTCAGCACCTTGTCGCCAGGAATGCCGTGGCAGATCACGTCGTTGACGGAAGTGCAGATGGCTTTCGGATAGGGGGTGTAGCCGGGCGGGCAGTAGTTCAGGGGCGCAGGGATGGAACCTTGCACGTTGACCATGTATTCGTGGCACAGGCGGTCGAGTTCGCCGGTGGTGACGCCGGGTTTGACGAAGGGAGTGATGTAATCCAGCACTTCGGAGCCGAGGCGGCCGGCAACGCGCATGCCTTCGATGTCTTCGGCGGAATTAATGGTAATAGCCATGGGGTAGGGAATCTGTGAGAAATGTATAGGTGAAATTATAAACGACCCACCATCTTCTCGCGGGATTCATGTCGTTGCCGTATAGGCAAGCCCGGATTGCCCAGCCCCAGGCCGCTGGATGCTACTGAAACACGTAGCCGGACACCTTCAATGTCCCATCGCATTTGTTACTTATACATGCTGGTCGAGGAAGACCGGGTTGCCATCCGGGTCCAGCAGGATGGCGTAGGCCGGGCCGGTGGTGGTTTCGTCGGCTTCTGCGGTGAAGGCGACGCCCTGCGCTTTGAGCTGGCGCTGGATCTCGCGCACGTCGGTGAACTCGCCGAGCTGCTGCGCGTCCTGGTCCCAGCCGGGATTGAAGGTGAGGGTGTTTTTGTCGAGCATGCCCTGGAACAGGCCGATGATGTGCTCGCCATTCTTGAGGATGACCCATTTGTTGGCAACGTCGCCGCCAAAAGGCTTGAAGCCCAGCTTTTCGTAGAACGGCAGCGATGCCTCGATGTCTTTAACCGCCAGGCTGAGCGAGAATGCGCCGAGTTTCATGTCGTCTCCAAGGATGTGGTTAAGCTGATAATACTACAGCCAAGCCGGGCGTCTATGGCATGATGGAATACTTTAATTTGCGAGAGTAGTCATATGCGCATATATGCAGCCGCGCTGGGCATGGCCTTGCTGATGTTGTTGGGCCGGGCGCAGGGCGCCGAATCCGCGCCGCCGATCGAGCTGACGCCGCTCCAGGTCGCGCCGCAGGTCTATTATTTCCAGGGCCAGGCCGGCATGGCAAGCGCGGCGAACAAGGGCTTTATGTCGAACGCCGGTTTTGTCGTCACCCGCGACGGGGTGGTGGTGTTCGACGCGCTGGCCACGCCGGTGCTGGGCGCGGCCATGCTCAAGGCCATCGCACGCGTGACCGCGCAGCCGGTGCGCCGGATAATCGTGAGCCATTACCACGCCGACCATTTCTACGGCCTGCAAGCCCTCAAGCAGCCCGGCGTTGAAATCTGGGCGCATGGCGCGGGCAAGACCACGCTGGCGTCCGACTTTACGCAGACCCGGCTGGCGGAGCGCCGCACGTCGCTGGCGCCGTGGGTGGATGCCGATACGCGGCTGCTGCCCGCCGACCGCTGGCTGGACTTCGGCAAGGACAAGACCGTCAAATTCGAACTGGGCGGCACGCATTTCACGCTGCTGGACGTGGGCGGTGCGCACTCGTCGGAAGACCTGATGCTCTACGTGGAGGACGCGAAAGTGCTGTTCGCGGGCGACCTGTTCTTCACCGGCCGCATCCCTTTCGTCGGCGACGCCGACAGCAAGGCCTGGCTGCAGGCGCTGGCGCGCTTCCCCGCCGGCCCCAAGGTGGTGATCCCCGGCCACGGCCCGGCGTCCACCAATCCGCAGGCCGACCTGGCGCTGACCACCAGCTATCTGCTCTACCTGCGCGAGCAGATGGGCAAGGCGGTGGCGGACATGCAGACCTTCGACGAAGCCTACCAGGCGGTGGACTGGCGCCGCTTTGAGCAGTATCCTGCGTTCAAGGAAGCCAATCGCATCAATGCCTACGGCACCTATCTGCTGCTTGAGCGCGAAAGCCTGGGCAAACAATAAAATCAACCTGAGGAGAAGTTCATGAAGCTGTTGCGTTCTTTTGTCGCCGTACTGTTTGCGCTGTTCGCCGTGACCGGCATGGCGGCAACGCCAATCAAGGTGGTCTACCACATCAACAATAGCGACGCGGCCACCGGTGCGCTGAACAACATCCGCAACCACCTGAACGCCAGCCCCGGCGCGAAGATCGTCGTGGTCACGCACGGCCCCGGCATCGATTTTTTGCTGGACGGCGCGAAGAACGCCAACGGCAATCCCTACGATATCCCGGTGCAGGAGCTGGCCGACCGGGGCGTGGAATTCCGCGTCTGCAAAAACACGCTCGATGCGCGCAAGCTGGACAAGTCCAAGCTGCTGCCGGAAGCGAAGATTGTGCCGTCCGGCGTGGCCGAGGTGGCGCGGCTGCAGGCGGAAGAGGGCTTTGTCTACCTGAAGCCTTGATATAATTGCTCTCCCTACCGTCGATGAGATTTCCGTGGATAACAGCTTAAGCAAAGAGCAGATGGCCGAATTGTTCGAGGAAGTGTCGAACGTCTTCTTTTTGCTGTCCGAACCCACGCGCCTGAAAATCCTGCATAGCCTGTGCCACGGCGAACGCGCCGTGAATGACATCGTGACCGAGATCGAAGCCAGCCAGGCCAATGTGTCGCGCCAGATCAATATGCTGTTCCGCGCCAAGATCCTGGCGCGGCGCAAGGAAGGCACCCAGGTCTACTACCGCATCGACGATCCGGCCACGCTGGGCATTTGCCAGAGCGTGTGCGCCCGCGTGAGCGCCGACATCCTGGCCCGCAGTGCAAGCCGGCCGGAAGCGCAAGCCCCCCTCGCTACAGCCAGCGCCTGAATCCGCTGCATTTTTGCCACACTGCAAAAACGTTTCGCAAATATGCGTGATTAGTCATATACTCCAGTTTGACGCGGTTATAACCGACGTGAATAAGAACAAGGAGACGGCATGACCGGCGAAGTAGCGAAGGCGGGACGCATCCTGCGCGCCCCCGAGAATTTTGTGGACAGCCAGCTGGCGCTGGATATCACCAGCAAAGGCCTGGACGAGCAGCGGCGCGGCTTCCTGCGCAAAAGCTTCCTGGCGGCCAGCGCGGCCCTGGCCAGCGGCACTGCCTACGGCCAGGCGGCCGGCGGCGATCCTGCCATCCTGACCCTGCCCGAGCATTCCAGAACGCTGGGCAAGCCAGTGGCGGCCAACCCTTACGGCATGCCGTCGCGCTTTGAAGGCGCGCTGCAGCGCCGCGAGTCGCCGGGGCTGACCCGCGTGAATGCGGCCTCGGTCTCGTTCACGCCGCTGCAAAGCCTGTTCGGCATCATCACCCCCAGCGGCCTGCATTTCGAGCGCCACCACCAGGGCTGGCATGACATCGACCCCGCCCAGCACCGCCTGATGGTGAATGGCCTGGTGCGCCAGCAAAAGGTCTACACCATGGACGACCTGATGCGCTTGCCGTCGGTCTCGCGCATGCACTTCATTGAATGCGGCGCCAATACGGCCATGGAGTGGGGCAATGTGGCGGTGCCGTCGGTGCAGTACTCGCACGGCATGCTGAGCTGCAGCGAATTCACCGGCGTGCCGCTCTCGGTGCTGCTGGACGACTGCGGCTACGACAAGAAGACCGCCCGCTTCGTGCTGGCGGAGGGGGCGGACGGTTCCGGCATGACGCGCACCATTTCCATCGACCGCGCGCTGGACGACGTGCTGGTGGCCTGGGGCATGAACGGCGAGATGCTGCGTCCCGAAAACGGTTATCCGCTGCGGCTGGTGGTGCCGGGTGTGCAGGGCGTGTCCTGGGTGAAGTGGCTGCGCCGCATTGAAGTGGGCGACCAGCCCTATGCCGCCAAGGACGAGGCCATACACTATGTCGACGCCATGCCGGACGGGATGTACCGGCAGTACACCTCCATCCAGGAGTGCAAATCCGTTATCACCACGCCCTCGGCGGGCCAGCGCCTGCTGGATACGGGCTTCTACAACATCACCGGGCTGGCCTGGTCCGGGCGGGGCAAGATCAAGCGCGTGGACGTGTCCACGGACGGCGGCCGCAACTGGCGCACGGCGCGGCTGGAGTCTCCGGTGCTGTCCAAGTGCCTGACGCGCTTCAATATCGACTGGACCTGGGACGGCGCGCCGGCCGTGCTGCAAGCGCGCGCCATCGACGAAACCGGCTATGTGCAGCCGAAGATCAACGAGCTACGTGCTGTACGCGGCACGCGCTCCATTTATCACAACAACGCCATCCAGTCGTGGCAAGTGGCTGCGTCCGGGGAGGTGTCGAATGTCCAGGTTTATTAAAGCCGCCGTGGCGCTGCTGTGCGCCGCCGCTTCGTGCACGCTGCTGGCCGCGCCGCCTTACGCGAACGTGGGCCGCAGCGCCACGCCGCAGGAGGTGGCTGCGTGGGATATCGACGTGCGGCCGGACTTCAAGGGTTTGCCCAAGGGCTCGGGCAGCGTGGTCAAGGGCATGGAAGTCTGGGAGGGCAAGTGCGCTTCCTGCCACGGCACGTTTGGCGAATCGAATGAGGTGTTTACGCCAATTGTGGGCGGTACAAGCAAGGAAGATGTCAAGTCCGGCCGCGTGGCGTCGCTGCGCGACAACAAGCAACCGCAGCGCACCACCATGATGAAGGTGGCAACCGTCTCCACACTGTGGGACTATATCAACCGCGCCATGCCCTGGACTGCGCCCAAGAGCCTGACCACCGAGGAGGTTTATGCGGTGACCGCCTATATCCTGAACATGGCGGAAGTGGTGCCGGACGATTTTGTCCTGTCGGATAGGAATATCGCCGATGTGCAGGCGCGCATGCCGAACCGGAATGGCATGACGCAGGCGCATGGCATGTGGGAAGTGAAGGGCAAGGCCGATGTGCGCAGCACCGCCTGCATGAGCAACTGCGGCGAGGTCAAGCTGCGCTCGGAACTGCCGGCGGCGGCGCGCAATGTGCATGGCGATTTGTCGGCGCAGAACCGCAGCTTTGGCGCGGTGCGCGGCGTGGATACCACGCAGCCCTCGCCGACGGCGGCGCTGGTTGGCAAGGCTCCGGTGGCTGCAGGCGCTCCGGCTTCCGCCGTCGCCGCGGCTGCGGCGGCACCCGCAAAGGCGAGTGCTGGCGCTAGTGCGCAGGCGCTGGCCAAGCAGAACGCCTGCATGGCTTGCCACGGCGTGGGCAACAAGATAGTCGGCCCGGCGCTGCGCGACATCGCGGCCAAATACAAGGGCGACGCTGGCGCTGCGCAGCGCCTGGCGGGCAAGGTGAAGGCGGGCAGTTCCGGCGCCTGGGGACCGGTTCCCATGCCGGCGCAGGCTCATTTGAAGGACGAGGACATTGCAGCAATCGTCGGCTGGATACTGGACGGCGCAAAGTAAGCGCAATCAGGTACCTGCCGGATTTATAACAACGGAGACAACTATGAATCAGAACCGACGTGATGCCCTGCGCATTGCTTCCATCTTCGGCCTCGCGGTGACCGCCGGCCTGCTCAAGCCGAGCGACGTCTTCGCCGCCGACTGGCAGGCGAGCATGTTCGACGCCAAATCGCTGGACGCGGCATTGAAAGCCATGGGCGGCGACTCCTTCAGCGCAAGCACCGACGTGGCCATCACAGGCCCGGACATCGCCGAAAACGGCGCCGTGGTGCCGGTATCGGTATCGAGCAATGTGCCGAACACCGAGATGATCGCCATCCTGGTTGAAAAGAACCCCAATCCGCTGTCGGCCAGCTTCAAGATCCCGGCCGGCACCGAGGCTGCCGTGAGCACCCGCGTCAAGATGGGCAGCACCTCGAACGTGCACGCGCTGGTCAAGGCGGACGGCAAATGGTTCGTCGCCAGCAAGGAAATCAAGGTCACCCTCGGCGGCTGCGGCGGCTGATTAACCCAATATAAGGAAGACATCATGGGCAATCCAATGCGCATCCGCGCCAACGCCACCGGCGATACGGTGGAAGTGAAAGTACTGATACGCCACGACATGGAAACCGGCCAGCGCAAGGACGCGGCAGGCCAGGCCGTGCCTGCGCACTTTATCCAGACCCTGGTCGCCACCTGCAAAGACAAGGTCGTGCTGGACGCGCAGTTCGGCACCTCCATCTCCAAAGATCCTTTCCTGTCCTTCAAGTTCAAGGGCGGCGCCAAGGGTGACAAGGTCGCCATCAAATGGACCGACAACAAGGGCGACAGCCGCACCGACGAAGTAGTGGTCGCCTGAGCGAGCATTAGACGCAGCACGAGCAAGTGGCGCAGACCACCCACCTGACAAGAAACGGAGATGCAATGAAACGGACGAGCTCCTACCTGATGGCCGCACTGGCCCTGTCCGCGCTGGGCACCGCCCTGGCGCAGACATCGGCCACCGATGAAATCGCGAAGTACCGGCAGCTGCTGGCCGACGGCAATCCCGCCGAGCTGTGGGAAATGCGCGGCGAGGAACTGTGGAACAAAAAGGACGGCCCGCGCGAGGCCACGCTGGAAAAGTGCGACCTGGGCAAGGGGCCTGGTGTGCTGAAAGGCGCCTACGTTGAATTGCCGCGCTACTTCAAGGACGTCAACAAGGTGATGGACCTGGAGCAGCGCCTGGTGCACTGCCGCGTCACCTTGCAGGGGCTGACGCTGGAGCAGGCCACCAAGACGCCGTTCGGCTCCACCGCCAACCAGTCCGATATCGAAGCGCTGGTGTCCTATATCACCGCGCAGTCCAAGGGCATGAAGATGGCGGTTTCCACGCGCCACCCGCAGGAAAAGGCGGCCTACGAGATCGGCAAGAAGATGTTCTTCTACCGTGGCGGCGCGCACGACTTTGCCTGCGCCACCTGCCACTCGGCGAACGGCCAGCGCATCCGGCTGCAGGAGCTGCCGAATATCCTGAACAAGTCCAACGCGCAGGCGGCTTACACCACCTGGCCGGCGTACCGCGTGTCGCAAGGCGAAGTGCGCACCATGCAGCATCGCCTCAATGACTGCTTCCGCCAGCAGCGTTTCCCGGAGCCGGTGTACGGTTCGGACCTTATCACCGCGCTGACCATGTTCCTGGCCAAGAACGCCGACGGCGGCACCTACAACGCACCAGCGCTGAAGCGCTAAGGAGACCAGCATGATCCATAGCGTAAACCGCAGCGCAAAACACGGCATCCTGTTGCTGGCCGCCGCCTTCGGACTGGCAGCCCAGCCGGTGCAGGCCGCCGACTACGGCAAGCAGGCGCACGAGCTGATGAAGGCGGACTTCCGCTCCAAAGGCCCGGCCACCGTGGAAGGCGTGTTGCAGCAGGACGAGGCGCAGCGCCTGTGCAGCGAATACCCGGCGCAGGACAAGCGCCCCAAGAAACTGGCGGCCAAGCTGGAGGCCGACCAGCTCAAGCTGGTGAAGTATCCGTCCGACGACAAGTACCTCGGCCGCTGGCAGGAAGGCGAGAAGATCGCCCAGAGCGGCCGTGGCATGCAGTCCTCCGACAAGGTGGGCTCGCCGAACGGCGGCAATTGCTACGCCTGCCACCAGTTGAGCAAGCAGGAAATCTCCTTCGGTAACATCGGCCCCTCGCTGTACCAGTACGGCAAGCTGCGCGGCCAGAGCGAGGCGATCCTGAAATACACCTGGGCCAAGGTGTACAACTCGCAGGCCTATAACGCCTGCTCCAACATGCCGCGCTTCGGCCACAAGGGCATCCTCGACGAGCAGCAGCTGAAAGACGTGATGGCGCTGCTGCTGGATCCGGAATCCCCGGTCAACAAGGACTGACGCGCATGGGCATGAATCGACGCGACTTCGTCCAGGTGCTGGGCATTGCCGCCGCCGGCGGCATGGCGATCAATTCCCGGGGCGCGCTGGCGGCGCAGTCGGCCGACGTGCTGTACAAGCTGCCGCGCTACGGCAATGTGCACTTCATGCACTTCACCGATTGCCACGCGCAGCTCAAGCCGGTCTACTTCCGCGAGCCCAGCGTGAATCTGGGCCTGGGCGATGCGCAGGGAAAAATGCCGCACCTGGTGGGCGACCACCTGCTGCGCGCGGTGGGCGTGCAGCCGAACACGCCGGAAGCCTATGCCTTCAGCAGCCTGAATTTTGAACGCGCCGCAGCGACTTATGGCAAGGTGGGCGGCTTCGCGCACCTGGCCACGCTGGTCAAGCGCGTCAGGGCGTCGCGCCCCGGCGCGCTGCTGCTGGACGGCGGCGACACCTGGCAAGGCTCGGCCACCGCTCTGTGGACCAAGGGCCAGGACATGGTGGACGCCTGCCTGGCGCTGGGCGTGGACGTGATGACTGCGCACTGGGAAATGACGCTGGGCGACAAGCGGGTGCAGGAAATCGTCGACAAGGACTTCAAGGGCAAGGTGGATTTTGTCGCGCAGAACATCAAGACCAATGATTTCGGCGATCAGGTGTTCAGCCCCTACACCATGAAGGAGATGAACGGCGTGCAGGTGGCCGTGATAGGCCAGGCCTTCCCGTACACGCCCATCGCCAACCCGCGCCACTTTATTCCCGACTGGAGCTTCGGCATCCAGGAAGAGAATATGCAGAAGAACGTGGACGATGCGCGCGCAAAAGGCGCCAAGGTGGTGGTGGTGCTGTCGCATAACGGCATGGACGTGGACTTGAAGATGGCCTCGCGCGTGCGCGGCATCGACGCCATCATGGGCGGGCATACGCACGACGGCATGCCTGCGCCTGTCATCGTCAGCAATGGCGGCGGCAAGACGCTGGTGACCAACGCTGGCAGCAACAGCAAATTCCTCGGCGTGCTGGACTTCGACGTGCGCGGCGGCCAGGTGCAGGGCTATCAATACAAGCTGCTGCCGGTGTTCTCGAACATTCTGCCGGCGGACAAGGACATGGACGCGCTGATTAACCGCATCCGCGCGCCATATGAAGGCAAGCTGAATGAGCGGCTGGCGGTCACCGAGGGCACCTTGTACCGCCGGGGCAATTTCAACGGCAGCTTCGACCAGCTGATCGTGGATGCGCTGATGGACGTCAAGCAGGCTGAAATCGCGTTCTCGCCGGGCTTCCGCTGGGGCACGTCGCTGCTGCCGAACAGCCCCGTGCTGATGGAGCATCTGATGGACCAAACCGCCACCACGTATTCGCACACCACGGTGTCCGAGTTGAGCGGGGCGACCATCAAGACCATCATGGAGGACGTTGCGGACAATTTGTTCAATCCGGACCCGTACTACCAGCAGGGCGGGGACATGGTGAGGGTAGGGGGCATGACCTATGCCATCGACCCGAATGCGAAGATGGGCGGGCGGATACAGGACATGCGCCTGAACGGCAAGCCGATAGACGCGGCCAAGGTGTACAAGGTGGCCGGCTGGGCGCCGGTGGCAGAAGGCGCCAGCGGCGAGCCTGTGTGGGACGTGGTGGCGACCTGGCTGCGCAGCCAGAAGACGGTCAAGCCGCGCAAACTGAACGCGCCGCGCCTGATCGGCGTGCAGGGCAATCCGGGCTTGCTGTCATGATGCGGACGCTGGCCGCTTGCATGCTGGCCGGCTTGCTGATGGCGTCTGCCGTCGGCGCGCATGCCGCTGTGAGCCTGCCGGCGTTCAAGACGCTTGGGGGCAGGGTGGTGACGCCCGGAAGTTTGGCGGGGAAGACCACGGTCGTTGCGCTCTTTTCCAGTACCTGCCCGTTCTGCGCGAACGAGGCGCCCAAGCTGCAGAAGCTGTACCGCGAGAATCGGCAGGTGCTTGAGGTTGTCGCCGTCAATATCGAGGCGGGCGATCCTGCGCAGGCTGCCAAGGCTGCCGCGTGGGTGAAGAGGTTTGGGCTGACCCACCCGGTTACGCTGGACTACCGGGCCTTCGAGGCCGTGCTTGGCAAGCTCAAAGGCATTCCGGCGTTGTATGTGTTCGACCGGCAGGGCAAGCTGGTAAGGAGCGAAATTGGCGAGATGCTTGATGAGGATTTCGACGACATCGCCCGCGAGGCGCAGCGTGCAGCAGCCGGCGCCGCAACCGCCAGCGCCGCCGCCCATGCCGGTGAGCCAGCCGTCTCTCTTGCATTGGACCTGCGGCGCGACGCGCAGCTTGCCGCGCGCGCGGGCATGCCGCTGGTGCTGTTCTTCACGCTGCCGGACTGCCGCCATTGCCATACCGTCCGCCACAGCTACCTGGCCCCTTTGCCGGGCAGCGCCTACGTAATCAGGGAAATTGAGGTCAACGGCAGCCGCGCCGTGACCGCGCTCGATGGCGCGGCCACTACCCACGCCGCGCTGGCCAAGCGCTTGGGCGTCCAATTCGCGCCGACCGTCCTGTTTGTCGGCCCCGCTGGCGAGGCGCTGGCGCCGCCGCTGAAAGGCGGCGACACCGCCGGCATGTACGGCGCCTATCTGGACGCCCGTTTCGCCACGGCCAAGCAAGCCATCACTGCCTCCGCCACCCCCGCCAAGGAAAGAAAAGCCCCATGAAGAACGCCATCGCCAGCATGCTGGCCGCCGCAATCCTGCTGGGCGCGCACTCGGCCGCATCGGCCAGCGATGCCAGCTTCGCCATTCGCTTGATGACGCCGGAAACCGCGCTCAAGGCCGCGTCGGCGGCGCTGGCGTCCTGCCGCAGTGCGGGTTTCCAGGTGGCGGTGGCCGTGGTGGACCGCAGCGGCTTGATCCAGGCCGTGCTGCGCGACCGCTTTGCAGGCGCGCACACGCCGGAGACGGCCATCAACAAGGCCTGGACCGCCGCCAGCTTCAAAATGAACACCACCGCGCTGGCACAGGCCACGCAGTCCGGCACGGCCTCCAGCGGCATCCGCCAGATACCGCGCGTGACGGCGGTGGGCGGCGGCTTGCTGATCGAAGCGGCCGGCGCGCCATACGGCGCCATCGGCGTTTCCGGCGCCCCTGCCGGGGACCTGGACGACAAGTGCGCCCGCGCGGGTCTGGACGCCGTTCTGGACGACCTGAACCTCTGATTGCGCGGCGCGGCGCTTGCGCAGTTCGCGTCCAGCCACTATTCTCGCTGTTTGCTAGCCAGATAAGGGCGCGGACATGCGCAGCTCCATCCGAATTCATGCCATTTTCCTGGCGGCCGCTTGCTGCCTGGCCGCCGCCGCGTGTACGACCGGCACGGCCACGACCGGCGCCGCAGCGAGCCCTGTAGCCATGCCGCCCGCCCAAGCCGCCAGCCAAGCGGGTACGGCAGCGGGCATCACCTGGGCGCGCAAGGTGCAGCCCGGCGTGACGGTGACCGAAATCGAAGAAGCCTTCGCCAGCGTCGCTGCCGAGGATAATATCCGTGCGGTAGGCGAGCTGGCGCTGTCGAAGGAACTGGAACTGCGCTCCGGCCAGCCCGGCAAATTCCTCAAGGTCTATTCCTACTGCGACCCGGCCGCAGCCCGCCTGATGGTCGACTTCAACCCCGCCATGTCCGCGCTGCTGCCATGCCGGATCTCGGTGGTCGAGCAGGAAGACGGCCTGTGGATCTACACCATGAACATGGATATGCTGATCGGCATGCAGGGCACGATGCCGCCGCCGGTCGCCGAGACTGCCCGGCGCGTGCGTGCCAGCATCCTGAAAATGCTGGACCGCGCCGCGCGCGGCGAATTCTGACGGAAGTCCTGACATGTATATACCAGCCCACTTTGAGGAGTCCCGCCCGGACGTGCTGCACGACTTTATCCGCCAGCACCCATTCGGCATGCTGGTGACACACGGCGCAGCGGGGCTGGACGCCAACCACCTGCCGTTCGAGCTTGACCCGGCCGCCGGCGGAAAGGGCGTGCTGACCTCGCACGTGGCGCGCGCCAACCCGGTCTGGCAGGAACTGTCCAGCGGCGGCGAAGTGCTGGTTGTCTTCCGCGCAGGCGACGCCTACATCTCGCCCAACTGGTATCCCAGCAAGCAGGAGACCCACAAACAGGTGCCAACGTGGAATTACATGGTGGTCCATGTCCACGGCAAGGTAACGGTGCGGGATGACGAGCGCTTTGTGCGCGGCGTGGTCGGGCGCCTGACCCGCACCCATGAAGCCGCCCAGCCCCGGCCCTGGAAGATGGCCGACGCCCCGAAAGACTATCTGGACCAGATGCTCAAGGCCATCGTCGGCCTGGAGATAGAAATCACCCGCATCGAAGGCAAGTACAAGCTCAGCCAGAATAAAGATATCAAAGATATAAGCTCGGCCGCCGAAGCGCTGCAGGCCCAGGGAGAGCGCCAGGTCAGCGCGGCCATGCTGGCCGCCGTCAAAGACTAGGACAGCCGCCCAAAGGTCAGGAACAGCCACGCCGCCGTAATCACCACCATGCCGGAAATGGTGACGCAGGACCAGGTGAAGAACCAGGCCGACAGCAACGTGGCCTGCAGCGCGCGCTCGAACAGGAAGCCCAGCGCGAAATCGAAGGCCGCCACCACCGACCAGCGCCGCAGGTAGACCGGCAGATAGCGGCTCATAAAGCGGTTATGCTGCAGCGCGGCGTGCCGCTCGAACAGATTGCGGGCGGCGCTCACGTCCCTGAACAGCCAGTCGAAGAACATGAAGCGGTAAAGCAGCGTCCGGAAGGGCATCGCAGGACTTGCGGCTTCTTCTTGCTGCGGCGCGTCGTTAGGCATGTGTCCTCCAATGCAATGAAGTTCGGCATCTGTCGACCATAATGCCAGCGTATCACGAAGCTGGCCGCTGCCGGGGTGCGCAAGCCAACATATCCGGCCAGCAGTTGCGAATTTGCGCTACCGTATTAAACATTGCCAAATTCACCAGCCGCCCCGTCTCGCCATGCCGCGCCGCGCTTGCCAAAAACCCCGTTTTCAGAGTAGAATTTCGGGTTGCTTGAATTTGGTTTTTGAGCAACGTAACAAATCCTTAATTTTTTAAACGCGAATCCGGTCGCCAAGGGTGCCTGTCAAAGGGTGACTGATCGGATTCCAGACCCAAACCCTGGAGCTAATATGTCCGTAACTATGCGTGAAATGCTGGAAGCCGGTGTCCACTTCGGTCACCAAACCCGTTTCTGGAACCCAAAGATGGCTCCGTTCATCTTCGGCCACCGCAACAAAATCCACATCATCAACCTGGAAAAAACCATGGGCATGTACCAGGAGGCGATGAAGCACGTTCGCCAACTGGCATCGAGCCGTGGTACCATCCTGATGGTGGGCACCAAGCGTCAAGCGCGCGAAATCATCGCTGCTGAAGCGCAACGTGCCGGCGTTCCTTACGTTGACCAGCGTTGGCTGGGCGGCATGCTGACCAACTTCAAAACGATCAAGACCTCGATCAAGCGCCTGAAAGACATGGAAGCGCAAGTCGAAGACGGTTCCGTTGAGAAGCTGTCGAAAAAAGAAGCGCTGATGTTCAGCCGCGAAATGGTCAAGCTGCAAAAGTCCATCGGCGGTATCAAGGAAATGGGCGGCGTTCCTGACGCAATCTTCGTCGTGGACGTTGGCTACCATAAAGGCGCCATCACCGAAGCCGCTAAACTGGGCATCCCAGTTATCGGCGTGGTCGATACCAACCACTCCCCAGAAGGCGTAACCTACGTCATTCCAGGCAACGACGACTCCTCGAAAGCGATCACGCTGTACGCTCGCGGTGTTGCCGATGCAATCCTCGAAGGCCGCGCGAATTCGAGCGCCGACGTGCTGGAAACGATCAAGGCCGCAGCTGGCGACGAGTTCGTAGAAGTCAGCGAACAAGCCTAATTGGCCGCCTGCCGCAAGGCAGGCATCCAAGCAGCAAATCAGTAGTTTAAAAGGGGTGGCATCTGCTCCCCCTTTTTTTTAACGACAGCGTATGGGCGTGCCGGCTTGCGAGCCACCCCATACCACTCACCGAACACACAGGAGAATTACATGGCAGCTATTACTGCAGCGATGGTAGGCGAACTGCGCGCGAAAACCGACGCGCCTATGATGGAATGCAAAAAAGCTCTGACCGAAGCCGAAGGCAATATGGACAAAGCGGAAGAGCTGCTGCGCGTTAAGCTGGGCGGCAAGGCTTCCAAAGCATCCTCGCGCATCACCGCCGAAGGCGTGGTGGCAACTTACATCGCCAACGGCGTTGGCGCGCTGATCGAAGTGAACTCCGAGACCGACTTCGTTGCCAAAAACGACGACTTCCTGAACCTGGCCAACACCGCGGCCCGCCTGGTTGCTGAAAACAACCCAGCCACCGTGGAAGCCCTGCTGGCCCTGCCAGCCGGCGAAGGCAAGACCCTGGACGAAGTGCGCACCGCCCTGATCGGCAAAATCGGCGAAAACATGTCGATCCGCCGCTTCCAGCGTTTCGAAACCACCGCCAAGCTGGCGTCGTACCTGCACGGTACCCGCATCGGCGTGATGGTTGAGTTCGAAGGCGCGGACGATCAGGTTGGCAAAGACGTGGCCATGCACATCGCTGCAATGAAGCCAGTGTCGCTGTCGGCCGACCAGGTTCCTGCCGAACTGATCGAAAAAGAGCGCTCGGTTGCGCAAGCCAAAGCTGACGAAGATGCAGCCCAGGCCGCAGCCGCCGGCAAGCCAGCCCAGTCGGCTGACATCGTTGCCAAGCGTCTGGAAGGTTCGGTACAGAAGTTCCTGAAAGAAGTGTCCCTGCTGAACCAGGCCTTCGTCAAGAACGACAAGCAAACCATCGAAGCCATGCTGAAAGCCAACAACGCATCCGTGAAAGCGTTCACGATGTACGTGGTAGGCGAAGGCATCGAGAAGAAGGTAGACGATTTCGCTGCTGAAGTTGCAGCGCAAATGGCTGCCTCCAAAGGCGCATAATTAAAAGCGGGCCGCAAGGCCCGTTTTTTTAAGCCCAAACCACTCGCTGGTAAGCTAGCGGGTGGTGCAGTAACCGGCGGTACAGGTATCATAATGTTATCAGCCGGCAGAACGACCCGAATAAACCCAACTAAGGAGCCCCAGCTCATGTCAAAACCAGCCTACAAGCGCGTCCTCCTCAAATTGTCCGGTGAAGCCCTGATGGGCGACGATGCCTACGGCATCAACCGCGGCACGATCGAGCGCATGGTGGCCGACGTGGCCGCTGTCGCGAACCTGGGCGTGGAAGTGGCGGTGGTGATCGGCGGCGGCAATATCTTCCGTGGCGTGGCGCCCGGCGCCCAAGGCATGGACCGCGCCACTGCGGACTACATGGGCATGCTGGCCACCGTGATGAACGCGCTGGCCCTGGGCGACGCGCTCAAGCACGCCGGCGTGACCGCGCGCGTGATGTCGGCCATCGGCATCGATCAGGTGGTCGAGCCCTATGTGCGCCCGAAGGCGCTGCAATACCTGGAAGAGGGCAAGGTTATCGTGTTCGCCGCAGGCACCGGCAACCCCTTCTTCACCACCGATACCGCCGCAGCCCTGCGCGGCTCGGAAATCAGCGCCGAAATCGTGCTGAAAGCCACCAAGGTGGATGGCATTTACACTGCCGACCCGAAAAAAGACCCGAACGCGACGCTGTACCATACCATTTCGTTCGATGAAGCCATCGCCAAGCACCTGCAAGTGATGGATGCCACCGCATTCGCACTGTGCCGCGACCAGAAATTGCCGATCAAAGTGTTCTCCATCACCAAGCCAGGCGCGCTGATGCGCGTGATTATGGGCGAGGATGAGGGTACACTGGTTCACGTTTGATTATTATTCAAGCTTATTTTCAAGATACTGCTTTAAATACAGGAGCACAGCATGTCCGTAGCTGACGTTAAAAAGAACGCGCAAGACCGCATGATCAAGTCGATCGAGACGCTCAAGGCCGACCTGGCCAAAGTGCGTACCGGCCGCGCCCACACCGGCATTCTCGACCACGTGATGGTGGAATACTATGGCAACCCAACCCCGCTGAGCCAGGTGGCCAACCTGACGCTGGTTGACGCCCGCACCATCGGCGTAACGCCGTTCGAGAAGAAGATGGGCGCCACCATCGAGAAAGCCATCCGCGATGCGGACCTGGGCCTGAACCCGTCCTCGCAGGGCGACCAGATCCGCGTGCCGACCCCGGCCCTGACGGAAGAGCGCCGCAAGGAAATGGTCAAGCTGGTCAAGAGCGAAGGCGAAGACGCCAAGATCGCCGTGCGCAACATCCGCCGCGACGCCAACGAATCGCTGAAAAAGCTGGTGAAAGACAAGGCCATCTCGGAAGACGACGAGCGCCGTGGTTCGGACGACATCCAGAAGCTGACCGACAAGGCCATCGTCGACATCGACAAGCTGCTGGTCGAAAAAGAGAAGGAAGTGCTGACCGTTTAAGCAGCACGGCAGGCCGGGGTCAGACCCCGGCGGGTCTGACCCCAGGTTTCCGCCTGGGGTTTTTGCGTTTGACACATACTTGGCTTTAGAGTTCATGAAATATTCGAGTTCGACGACTGCGGTTCCGGATGCGCCCAAGGTGCCCCGCCACGTTGCCATCATCATGGATGGCAATGGGCGCTGGGCCACCAAGCGCTTTCTGCCGCGTGTCGCCGGCCACGTCAAAGGCGTGGAAGCGGTGCGCAATGTGGTGGAGGGCTGCGCGCTGCGCGGCGTGGAATACGTGACCCTGTTCGCCTTCAGTTCCGAGAACTGGCGCCGGCCGGAAGAGGAAGTGTCGCTGCTGATGCGATTGTTCGTCACCGCGCTCGAGCGCGAGGTGTCCAAGCTGCACGCCAATAACATCCGCCTGAAGGTGGTGGGCGACCTGAGCCGCTTCGACGAGAAGCTGCGCGGCATGATCTCCGCCGCCGAACGCAAGACCGCCAACAACACCCGCCTGACCGTCACCATCTGCGCCAACTACGGCGGCCGCTGGGACATCATGCAGGCCGTCGGCAAAATGGTGGCGGCCCATCCGGGCGCGGCCGACTTCAGCGAAGAACAGCTGGCGCCGCACCTGGCCATGGCCTACGCGCCCGAGCCGGACCTGTTCATCCGCACCGGCGGCGAGGAACGCATTTCCAACTTCCTGCTGTGGCAGCTGGCTTACACCGAGCTGTACTTCACCGACACCTACTGGCCCGATTTCACCATCGAGAGCCTGGACGCGGCCATCGCGTCTTACCAGAACCGGGAGCGCCGCTTCGGCCGCACCGGGGACCAACTGGCTGAAAAGACCACCTGATGCTGAAAACCCGCATTATCACTGCCGTCCTCCTGCTGGCCGTCCTGCTGCCGGTGCTGTTCTTCAACTACTACCCGGCCGTGGCCGTGGTGGTGCTGGCCTTCTTCGGCGCGGCGGTGTGGGAAAGCTTCCGCCTGTTCAAGTCGCCCCGTCCGCTGCTGTCGGCCGTGGTCTGGGCCGCCGCCTTCGGCTACACCTTCCTGCTGCACGGCCTGAGCGGCCCGGTCACGTTCTGGCTGCTGCTGGGCTTCGCCATCTGGCTGCTGCGCTTCACGCCCACGCTGTACACCGGCCTGCCGCCGCTGGAAGGCATGGGCAACACCATGCTCAGCCTGGTGTACCCGATTACGCTGGTGAGCTGCTTCGTGGCTATCCTGGCGCTGTACCTGAAGTCGCCGCTGTTCCTCATTTCCGCCATGGCGCTGGTGTGGATCGCCGACATCGGCGCCTACTTCAGCGGCAAGGCTTTCGGCAAGCGCAAGCTGGCGCCGTCCATCTCGCCGGGCAAGTCCTGGGAAGGCGCCATCGGCGGCGCCATTGCCGTGGTGCTGCTGTCGGCGCTGACGGTGCTGCTGGCGCCGTCCGTGGGCTGGCTGCAGGATACCTTCGTGGTGTACCTGCAGGCCAAGCGCGGCTGGGGACTGACCGTTGTGATCCTGGTGGTGATTTGCGCGTTCAGCGTGATCGGCGACCTGTTTGAATCCATGCTCAAGCGCCGCGCAGGCGTCAAGGACAGCAGCAAGCTGTTGCCGGGCCACGGCGGTGTGCTGGACCGTATCGACGCGCTGGTGCCGGTGCTGCCGCTGGCCGCGCTGATTGCCGGCTGGGCTTGATGGGCTCGGCGGGTTACGGCTGCGCCTAACCCGCCCTACGAATATACACGGGTGAGAGTGCATCCGTAGGGCGGGTTAGCGCGCCGCGCGTAACCCGCCAAGATTGGCCACAGAAGGAAGAAGTATGCAACGCATCACCATATTAGGCGCCACCGGCTCCATCGGCGTGTCCACGCTGGACGTGCTGGCGCGCCACCCCGAGCGCTACTCGGTCTACGCGCTGAGCGCGCACAGCCGGGTGGAAGAGCTGGCCGCGCAGTGCGCGCAATTCAAACCCGCGCGCGCCGTGGTCGGCACCGCCGCCGCCGCCGCCCAGCTGCAAGCGCTGCTGCAGGCGCAAGGCCTGCGCACCGAAGTCGAATACGGCGAGGCCGCCTTGTGCGCCATCGCCAGCGCCGCTGAAACCGATACCGTCATGGCCGCCATCGTCGGCGCCGCCGGCCTGGCCCCCACGCTGGCCGCCGCCCGCGCCGGCAAGAAGGTGCTGCTGGCTAACAAGGAAGCGCTGGTCATGTCCGGCCAGCTGTTCATGGACGCGGTGCACGAGAGCGGGGCGGTGCTGCTGCCCATAGACAGCGAGCACAACGCCATCTTCCAGTGCTTGCCGCAGCACTACAGCCGCGTGCCGGGCGCTTCCGGCGTCACCAAGATTTTGCTGACCGCATCCGGCGGCCCATTCCTCAAGCGCGCCGTCGATACGCTGGACACGGTCACGCCGGACGAGGCCTGCAAGCACCCGAAATGGTCCATGGGCCGCAAGATTTCGGTCGACTCGGCCACCATGATGAACAAGGGCCTGGAAGTGATCGAGGCGCACTGGCTGTTCGGCGCCAGCGCCGAGCGGATCGAAGTGGTGATCCATCCGCAGTCCGTGGTGCATTCCATGGTGTCCTACAACGACGGCTCGGTGCTGGCCGAGCTGGGCAACCCCGACATGCGCACCCCGATCGCGCACGCGCTGGCCTACCCGGAGCGCATCGCCTCCGGCGTGGCGCAGCTGGACCTGGCGCAAGTGGGCACGCTGCAGTTCGAGCGCCCCGACTTCGTGCAGTTCCCCTGCCTGGCGCTGGCGTTTGACGCGCTCAAGGCCGGCGGCACCGCGCCCGCGCTGCTGAACGCGGCCAACGAGGTGGCGGTGGCCGCCTTCCTCGACGGCCGCATCGGCTTCCGCCAGATCGACCGCGTGATCGCGCGCGTGATGGACGAGCTGCCGCACGGCGCGGCCGCCAGCATCGCCGCCGTGATGGAGCAGGACGGCCTGGCCCGCGCCGCTGCGGAACGCTTTATCGCCAGTCTGCGCGCACAATGACCTTCCTCACGACCCTGCTGGCTTTCGCGGTCGCGCTGGGATCGCTGATCATCTTCCATGAGCTGGGCCACTACTGGGTGGCGCGCTGGTGCGGCGTGAAAGTGCTGCGCTTCTCGGTGGGCATGGGCAAGGTGGTGTGGTCGCGCCGCATCGGCCCGGACCAGACCGAATGGGCCGTGTCCGCGCTGCCGCTGGGCGGCTACGTCAAGATGCTGGACAGCCGCGAGCCCGACACCGGCCCGCTGTCCGAGGCGGACAAGCTGCGCGAATTCACGCGCCAGAACGTGTGGAAGCGCATCGCCATCGTGGCGGCCGGCCCGCTGGCCAACTTCCTGCTCGCCATTTTCCTGTTCGCAGGCCTGTACATGGCCGGCATCGCCGAACCTTCCTCCAAGATTGCGCCGCCCGCCAGCGACAGCGCGGCCTACGCGGCCGGCCTGCAGGGCGGCGACATCGTCACCGCCGTGAACGGCGAACGCGTGCGCGTGTGGTCCGACCTGCGCTGGGCCGTGATCCAGGCCGCCATCGACAAGCGCGGCATGGAGCTGGACGTGGACCGTCCCGGCAGCGGGCGCCGCACGCTGCGCATGCCCGCCAGCGCCATGGCCGGCATGGACCTGGAGTCCGACGTGGCCGGCAAGCTGGGCTTCGGCCTGGCGCGTCCGCCCGCGCTGCTGGGCGAGATCCTGCCGGGCAGCGCCGCCGAGCGCGCCGGCCTGCGCAGCGGCGACCTGATTACCGCCATCGACGGCAAGCCGCTGCAGGACTGGGTGGACTTCATCACCGTGGTGCGCGCCTCGAATGGCAACACCTTGATTATGCAGGGCCTGCGCGGCGGGCAGCCGTTTGAATTGCGCGTCACGCCGGACGTGGAGCGTAAAGGATCTGTAACAGTCAGTAAGATCGGCGCTTACGCCGGACAAGGCCCGGATATGATCGAAGTGACCGCCGGTCCGGTGGAGGCGGTGGGCAAGGGCGCCGCCAAGGTGTGGGACACCAGTGTGCTGACCCTGAAAATGATAGGGAAAATGGTGGTGGGCGAGGTCTCGTGGAAGAACGTCACCGGCCCTATCACGATCGCCGATTATGCCGGGCAAACCGCGCGGATAGGCGCTGCCAGCTACCTGAGCTTCATCGCGTTTATTAGTATCAGTCTCGGGGTGATGAATTTGCTACCGATTCCCGTTCTTGATGGTGGACTTTTACTGTATTATTCGCTGGAAGTTTTAACCGGGCGTCCTGTGCCGGAGCGTTTCGGCGAGATAGCGCAGCGACTGGGCGTTGGCCTGCTGGTGACATTAATGGCACTGGCGGTATTTAACGACGTGGTGCGCCTGCTTTAAATGTAGTTCCGTGATTTGAGCCATTGAATACCGCCAATGAAATTATATTCTGACCGTTTTGCCTTGCCTTCCTTTCGCCGCAGCCTGATCGGCGCCGCCGCCCTGGCACTCTGCTCCGGCAGCGCGTTCGCCATCAATCCATTCGTCGTGAAGGACATCCGTGTCGAAGGCATCCAGCGCACGGAGGCAGGCACGGTGTTCAGCTACCTGCCTGTGCGCGTGGGCGAAACCTTCGACGACAAAAAGAGCGTGGCCGCCATCAAGGGCCTGTACGGCTCGGGCATTTTCAAGGACGTGCGCCTGGAGCAGGACGGCGACGTGCTGGTGGTGATCGTCGAGGAACGTCCCGCGATCGCCAAGGTGGATTTCACCGGCACCAAGGAATTTGAAAAAGACATGCTGGTCAAGGCGCTGAAGGACATCGGCGTGGGCGAAGCGAAGACTTTCGACAAAGCGTCGGTGGACCGCGCCGAGCAGGAGCTCAAGCGCCAGTACCTGTCGCGCGGCCTGTACGGCGTGAAAGTGACCACCACCGTGACCCCGATCGAGCGCAACCGCGTGAACATCGTGTTCGCCGTGGACGAGGGCGAGATCGCCAAGATCAAGCAGATCAACATCGTCGGCAACAAGGCCTTCTCGGACAAGGAACTGCGCGAGAACCTGGCGCTCAACACCGGCGGCTGGTTCAGCTGGTACACCAAGGCCAACCAGTACTCCAAGACCAAGCTGACCGGCGACCTGGAATCGCTGAAGTCCTTCTACCTGAACCGCGGCTACATCGAGATGCAGGTCGAATCGACCCAGGTGTCGATCACCCCGGACAAGAAGGACATCTACATCACCATCAACGTGAGCGAAGGCGAGAAGTACAAGGTCGCCGACTACAAGTTTGAAGGCGAGATGTTCGGCCGCGAGGACGAGCTGCGCCAGCTGGTGCTGCTGCGCAAAGGCGAAATCTATTCCGGCGAGCGCCTGACCGCCACCAACAAGCTGATCACCGACCGCCTGGGCACCTTCGGCTACGCCTTCGCCAACGTGAACGTGGACCCGCAGATCGACCGCGAAAAGCGTGAAGTGAGCTTCACCTTCCTGATCGACCCGGGCAAGCGCGCCTATGTGCGCCACATGAACATCGCCGGCAACACCAGCACCCGCGACGAGGTTATCCGCCGCGAGTTCCGCCAGTTCGAGTCGTCCTGGTACGACGCCAACAAGATCAAGCTGACCCGCGACCGCGTGGACCGCCTGGGCTACTTCAAGGACGTGACCATAGACACGCCTGAAGCGCAAGGCACCTCGGACCAGGTGGACGTGCAGCTGACCGTGGTGGAAAAACCGACCGGCAACTTCCAGATCGGCGGCGCGTTCTCGCAGGCGGAGAAGTTCACCTTCTCGGCGTCTATCCAGCAGGCCAACTTTGCCGGTTCGGGCAACACCGTCGGCATCAACCTGAACACCAGCAAGTACAGCCGCACCATCGAGTTCTCGAACACCAATCCGTACTACACGGATGATGGCGTGAGCCGCTCGTTCGACCTGTACATCCGCACGCTGAACCCGCCCGCGCTGAACATCGGTTCCTACACGATTAAACAGCACGGCGGCCGTATCAGCTGGGGCGTGCCGTTCTCCGAAGTGGACACCGTGTTCTTCGGCGCAGGCCTGGAACGCTCGTCCATCACCACCGACGAGACCAGCCCGATCCGCTACCAGGACTATGTGCGCGACATCACCGGCAGTCCGGTGGGCACCGCCAAGACCATCGCCGTGCCGCTGACCGCCGCCTGGGCGCGCGACAGCCGCGACAGCGCCTTGACCCCGACCATCGGCCAGTACCAGCGCGTCAACCTGGAACTGGACGTGGTAGGCCAGTCGAAGTACTTCCGCGCCGTGTACGAGCACCAGCTGTTCAAGCCACTGCACCCGAAAGTCACGCTGGCCCTGAAGGGCGAGATCGACTACGGCCACGGTATCGGCGACAAACCTTACCCGGTGTTCAAGAACTTCTACGGCGGCGGTATCGGTTCGGTGCGCGGCTACCTGAGCTCCTCGCTCGGTATCGTGGACACCCGCTACGGCGACGCCCTGGGCGGCGCCTCGCGCCTGATCGGCAATGCCGAACTGCAGATGCCGTTCCCGGGTTCCGGCCAGGACCGCAGCCTGCGCTGGTTCGGCTTCCTCGACGGCGGCCAGGTCTACCAGGAAGGCCAGAAGATGCGCATCTCCGAGCTGCGCTTCTCCACCGGCCTGGGCGTGAACTGGATTTCCCCGGTGGGCCCGCTGAAGTTGAGTTATGCTAAGCCTTTGAATGCCAAACCCGGCGACCGCCTGGAACGTTTCCAGTTCCAGATGGGTAACGGGTTCTAATACGGAGAAACACCTTGAAGACTGCTTCCGCTACCGCATCGGCCAAGGCCGCCAAATACCTTGCCGTGCTTGCACTCGGCTTGAGTGCTTTGGCGCCGGCGCAAGCGCAGTCGTCCAAGATTGCGTGGCTTAGCACCGAGCGGATTTACAACGAGTCGCGCCTGGCCAAGCTGGCCGGCGACAAGCTGGCCGAGGAGTTCAAAGGACGCGAGAAAGCCATGCAGGACCTGGCCTCGCGCCTGAAAGCCGCCTCGGAGAAGCTGGAAAAAGAACTGCCCGCGCTGGGCGAAGCCGACCGCGTGAAGCGGCAGCGCGAGTACTTCGAGCTGGATAAAGAGTTCCAGCGCCGCCAGCGCGAGTTCCGCGAGGATTTGAACCAGCGCACCAACGAGGAGCGCGCCGTCATTTCCGACAAGGCGACCCTGATCATCAAGCAGCTGGCGCAGACCGAAGGCTTCGACATCGTTCTGCAGGACGCGGTGTGGGCCAGCCCGCGCATCGACATCACCGAGAAGGTGCTGGCGGCGCTCGACAAAAACAAATAAACATAGATTGGAACACCCCGATGGGCACTCGACTAGGAGAATTGGTCGAACGCTTGGGCGGGCAGCTGGTAGGCGATGCGGCGCTGGAAGTATCCGGCATCGCGCCACTGGCGGACGCCGGCGTTTCGCACATCAGCTTTCTCAGCAATAGCAAATTCCGCGCGCAGGCCGGCCAGAGCAAGGCCGCCGCGCTGATCGTCTCCGCACAGGACGACGAGACCGTGGCCGCGACCTACCAGGGCGCGCGCATCATCGTCAAAAACCCCTATGTGTACTTCGCCCGCGCGGCGCAATACTTCGAGTCGCTGACGGCCATCGTGCCCGAGCCGGGCGTGCACGCCATGGCGGCGGTGCATGCCACGGCCAAGGTGGACCCGACGGCGCATATCGGTCCCTTCGTGACGGTGGAGGCGGGCGCGGTGATCGGCCCCGGCGCCGTCATCGACCACGGCTGCTTCGTGGGCCGCGACGCGCAGGTGGGCGAGGGCACGCACTTCTTCGCCAACGTGACCTTCCATGCGCGCTGCATCATTGGCAAGCGCGGCATCATCCATTCGGGCGCCGTGATCGGCACCGACGGCTTCGGCTTTGCCAACGAGGGCGGCGTCTACATCAAGATCCCGCAGACCGGCCGCGTGGTCATTGGGGACGACGTGGACATCGGCGCCAACACCACGGTGGACCGCGGCGCGCTGGCAGACACCATTATTGAAGACGGCGTGAAGCTGGACAACCAGATCCAGATCGGCCACAACTGCGTGATCGGCGCGCACACCGCCATGGCCGGCTGCGTCGGCGTGGCGGGCAGCGCCATCATCGGCAAGTACTGCACCTTCGGCGGCGCCGCCATGGTGCTGGGCCACCTGAAAATCGTGGACGGCGTGCATGTCTCGTCCGGCAGCATGGTATCGCGTTCGATACTGGAGCCGGGCCAGTACACCGGCTTCTATCCGTTGGCAAAAAACGCCGATTGGGAAAAATCTGCCGCCATAGTCCGCAATTTGCCGGGAATGCGCGATAAAATCCGCGCTCTCGAAAAAAATATTAAAACCAAAGACGAATCATGACCACTACCGAAAACAAAACGATGGATATCTGCGAGATCAAGGCCTACCTGCCGCATCGCTATCCGCTGCTGCTGGTTGACCGCGTTCTGAACTACGAAGAGAACAAGTCCATCACCGCCATCAAGAACGTCACCGTCAACGAAGAATTCTTCAACGGCCACTTCCCGCACAAGCCGGTCATGCCGGGCGTGCTGATGATCGAAGCGATGGCGCAGACCGCCGCGCTGCTGTCGTTCAAGTCCATGGGCATCAAGCCGGACGAGAACTCGGTGGTCTACTTCGTCGGCATCGACGGCGCGCGTTTCAAGCGCCCGGTCGGCCCTGGCGACCAGCTGAAGATGGACGTGGAAATCCTGCGCGTGGCGCGCGGCATCTGGAAATACAAGGCGGTCGGCACCGTCGATGGCCAGACCGCGGTGGAAGCTGAACTGATGTGCACCATCCGCAGCACCGCCGACGCGAGCCAGCCAGCGGGGCAGTAATGAGCAACATTCACGCAACCGCCATCGTTGACCCGAAAGCGCAGCTCGACAGCAGCGTGACGGTCGGCCCGTACTCGGTGATCGGCCCGAATGTGAGCATCGCTGCCGGCACCAAGGTGGGGCCGCACGTGGTGATCGAAGGCCACACCACCATAGGCCGCGACAACGTGCTGTTCCAGTTCTCGTCCATCGGCGCCGCGCCGCAGGACAAGAAATGGGCCGGCGAGCCGACCCGCCTGGAGATCGGCGACCGCAACACCATCCGCGAATTCTGCACCTTCAACACCGGCACGGTGCAGGACAAGGGCGTGACCCGGCTCGGCAACGACAACTGGATCTCGGCCTATGTCCACCTGGCGCACGACTGCGTGGTGGGCAACAACACCATCTTCTCGAACAACGCCCAGATCGCGGGCCACGTGGAGATTGGCGACTGGGTCATCATGAGCGGCTTCGCCAATGTGCACCAGTTCTGCAAGATCGGCGCGCACGCCTTCGTCGGCATGAGCACCAGTCTGACCCAGGACGTGCCGCCTTTCGTGCTGCTGAACGGTAATCCGGCGGCGGCGCACGGCGTCAACATCGAAGGCCTGAAACGCCGCGGCTTCACCCGCGAGCAGATCAACGCCATCCGCGCCGCGTACAAAACGCTGTATCGCTCCGGCCTGACGCTGGAGGAGGCCAAGGCCGCCATGATCGAACAGGAGAATGCCCTGGCCGAGGACGTGGCAGTGCACGCGCGCGCCATGCGCGAGTTCCTCGATACGGCGAATCGTGGCATCGTCCGCTGACATATCGGTAGCCATCGTCGCCGGGGAACCGTCCGGCGACGTGCTGGCCGCGCGCCTGCTGTCCGGGCTGCGGCCGCAGCTGCCGCAGGCGCGCTTCCACGGCATAGGCGGCCCGGCGATGATGGAGCACGGCTTCGAGTCGCAATGGCCCATGGACAAGCTGACCGTGCGCGGCCTGCTGGCCGTGATTCCCCGCTACCGCGAAATCAAGGGCATACAGAACATGCTGCGCGACCAGCTGCTGGCCCAGCGGCCGGACGTCTTTATCGGCGCCGACTACCCGGGCTTCAACCTGGGGCTGGAAATGCAGCTGAAGGCGGCTGGCATTCCCACCGTGCACTACATCGGGCCTCAGATATGGGCCTGGCGCGGCGGACGCATCAAGAAAATCATCAAGGCGGTGTCGCACATGCTGGTGGTATTCCCCTTCGAGGAGGAGATCTACCGCAAGGCGGGCGTGCCGGTGAGCTATGTGGGCCACCCGCTGGCCGAGCTGGTGCCGCTGGTGCCGGACGAGGCGGGCGCGCGGCGCCTGCTGGGCCTGCCGGAAGACGCCAACGTGGTCACCATTATGCCGGGCAGCCGCATGTCCGAGATCAAGTACAACACGGTTGCCTTTATGAAGGCGGCACGTTTGCTGCAGAAGCGTGACCGTTCGCTGAAGTTCGTGGCGCCGATGGCGGGCGAGAAGCAGCGTCAGTATTTCCTGCAACTGGTGTCCGAAGCCGGCCTGCAGGACGTGGAGATCAAGCTGCTGGACGGCCAGTCGCACACCGCCATTGCGGCGGCGGACGCGGTGATGGTCGCCTCCGGCACGGCGTCGCTGGAAGTGGCGCTGTTTAAAAAGCCGATGGTGATCGCTTATAAGATGATGGCGCTGGAATGGCAGATTTTGCGGCATTTTGGCTACCAGCCGTGGATAGGCCTGCCGAATATCCTGGCGCGCGACTTCCTGGTGCCCGAGCTGCTGCAGGACGCGGCCAGTCCGGAAAACCTGGCCGAAGCCATGTGGCGCCAGCTGAGCGACGCGCCGCACCGCCTGCACCTGGCGGAGCGCTTTACGGAAATGCACCACAGCCTGCTGCGCAACAGCGCGCAGGAAAGCGCGGCGGCAGTCATGAAAGTATTGAAGAAATGAAGACCCAACAAGCCGGCCTGTTCGACGATCTGCCCCGTTCGCTGGAAGAAATCATCTGCGGCGTGGACGAGGCAGGGCGCGGGCCGCTCGCCGGCCCGGTCTACGCCGCCGCAGTCATCCTGCACCCGGACCGCCCGATTGAAGGCCTGCGCGACTCGAAAAAGCTGACCGAAGCCAAGCGCGACGCGCTGGCGCCGCTGATCAAGGCGCAGGCGATGGCCTGGGCCATCGCCGAGGCGTCGGAAGCGGAAATCGACAAGATCAACATCCTGCAGGCCAGCATGCTGGCCATGAAGCGCGCCGTGGAGGCGCTCAGCGTGCCGCCCACGCTGGCCCTGATCGACGGCAACCGCTGCCCGGTGCTGAAAATCCAGGCCATCGCCATTATCGGCGGCGACGACAAGGAAGACGCCATTTCGGCCGCCTCCATCCTGGCCAAGACCGCGCGCGACGCGGCGCTGGTGCAGCTGCACGCCGCCTACCCGCAGTACGCCTTCGACCAGCACAAGGGCTACGGCACCGCGCTGCACCTGGAGCGCCTGCGCGAGCACGGCCCGTCGCCGGTGCACCGCCGCTCCTTCGCGCCCGTGCGCGAACTGCTGTTTGTTAAAGATTTGCTATGAAAACCATCACCTCGCGCGACAACGCGCAATACAAAGACCTGAAGCACCTGGCCACCAGCTCGCAGGCGCGCAAAAAGGCCGGCCAGACGCTGCTGGACGGCGTGCACCTGTGCCAGGCCTACCTGGAGCTGCGCGGCCTGCCGGTGCAATGCATCGTCAGCGAAACTGCGCTGAACAACCCGGAAGTGGCGGACATCGTCGGCAAAATCGAACATCAGCGCGGCCACACCATCGCCTTGCCGGACGCGCTGTACAACGCCGTCAGCCAGGTTGAGCATGGCGTGGGCGTGATGTTCCAGATCGACACCCCCGAACGCGCCGTGCCGGACGCCATGACGGTGTCCGCCGTCCTGCTGGACAATGTGCAGGATCCCGGCAACGTGGGTTCCATCCTGCGCAGCGCGGCTGCCGCCGGCATCAAGCAGGTTTATTGCAGCGGCGGCACGGCGTTCTGCTGGTCGCCGAAAGTGCTGCGCGCGGCCATGGGGGCGCACTTTGTGCTCGACATCTTTGAAAACGTGGACCTGGCGCCGCTCATGGCCGCCTCCAGGATCCCCACGCTGGCCACCAGCGGCTATGCCCGCACCCGGCTCTATGACGCCGACCTGAGCAAGCCTGTGGCCTGGATATTCGGCCACGAAGGGCAGGGCGTGGCCGACGACTTGCTGTCGCTGGCGACGCAAACCGTGGTCATTCCCCATCTCGGCCAGGTGGAGTCCCTGAACGTGGCCGCATGTGCGGCAGTATGCTTTTTCGAGCAAGTCAGGCAGAATCAGCAGTAATTAAAAAGTTTCTCTGGAGCAGGCATGGACATCGCGCAGTTGCAGTTTCTGGTAGCTGAAGGGGAGCCCGGCCAGCGCCAGGCGCTGGTGGATATGCTGCGCCGCCTGGGCGCCACCCAGGTTGCCGACGCCCCGGACGGCCACGCAGCCCTGCGCCACCTCAGCACCGGCTTCGTTCCGGCAGTCAATATCGCCATTCTGGACCTCGCTTTGCCGGGCATGGACGCGCTTGAATTGATACGCCGCCTAGCCGAAGCGGGCAGCCGCGCCGGTATTATTGTTGCAGGCGCGCAAAAATCCGATGTGCTGTTCTCTGTCGAAACCATGGCCCAGGCATATGGCGTCGATTTATTGGGCGCCATAGCGAAACCGGTGGGCGAGCAGCGGCTGCAAACCTTAATCTCCAATTACAGCGTTCCCGGCGTATCCCCGCATGGGCATGGCGGCCCGAGTTTCGGTTTTGCCGAAGTGGGACGCGGACTGCAGGCGCGTGAATTCGATCCCTTCTTCCAGCCGAAAATTGAATTGGAAACCGGCCAGGTAAAAGGGCTGGAAATGTTTGCCCGCTGGCGCCATCCGGAACTCGGCGTATTGGGACCGGCGGCATTTATGCGCGCACTGGAAGAAAATGGTCGCATCGATTTTCTCGACTGGAGCATGATAGAGAAATCGGTCGCCGCCTGCCGCTCGCTGCACGATAAAGGCATTCCCATTTCTGTTTCCATTAATGTGGACCAGGCGACATTGGCGCACCCGCAATTCGTCGCGCAAATGGAAGCCTGCCTCGCACGCCACCGTATTCTGGCCGATTATATTACTTTCGAAATGACCGAATCGGCAGTGCTGTCGGCCGAGCCGCATTTCCTTGAGCGCCTTTTGCGTCTTCGCATGCAGGGTTTTGGATTGGCTATCGACGATTACGGCACGGGCCGCTCCAATCTTCAATTGCTGGCGGCCGTGCCATTTACCGAATTGAAAATCGACCGCAGTTTTGTCGATGGCGCGTCGCGCAAGCGCGCCATTAGCACGGTATTGAAATCCTGTTTAACCCTGGCGCGCAGCCTGGACCGCCGTTCTGTTGCCGTCGGCGTGGAAACCAAACAGGATTGGGATTTCCTCCAGGGCCTGGGCTGCACTTATGCCCAAGGTTATTACATCGCAAAGCCCATGCCGGTCGAGGAATTCCCCGATTGGCTGAACGACTGGCGCCAGTTCTTCTGATCCCCAAGTAGTTCCAGGTATTGTCCGAGCGGCCGCAGAGATGCGGCCGCTGTCGTTTCATAGGCAGATCAAGCCAGATTCTGGCGCGAACAAGCCAGATTCGGGCGTGCGGAGGACAAAACGGTGCACCGTGCGCGCGAGCACAGCCTTTAACGGCGCTTTCGCGGCGTTATGGATTTGGCAGGGGGATACTACGGAGGGCGCTGCTGAATGGCGCCGTCCGCTGCGACGGCGCCGGGTAATGCGGATTAGTACTCGCGCCGGTTAGGCTTGATTTCTTGCAGTATGGTGGTCGAAATCTCTTCGATCGATTTGGTGGTGGAGGACAGCCATCGTATGCCTTCGCGCTTCATCATCATTTCGGCTTCATTGACTTCGTAGCGGCAATTCTCAATGGACGCGTATTTACTTCCGGCGCGGCGTTCATTGCGGATTTCAGCCAGTCGCTCCGGTGTAATGGTCAGGCCGAATATCTTCGATTTGAATTCATAGAGCGACGACGGCAGTTTGCCGCGCTCGAAATCGTCCGGAATCAGCGGGTAATTTGCCGCTTTGATCCCGTATTGCATCGCCAAATATAAACTGGTCGGCGTTTTGCCCGAGCGCGACACGCCCACCAGGATGACATCGGCAGACGACAGGTTTTTATGCGACTGGCCGTCGTCATGCGCCAGCGAGAAATTAATCGCCTCGATACGGTTTTTATATTCTTCGCTGTCGACGATATTGTGCGAGCGGCCGATGGTGTGCGTCGACTTCACGCCCAACTCTTGCTCCAGCGGCGCCACAAAGGTCTGGATCAAATCCATGTGCATGCCGTTGCACTTGCGGATGACCTCGGACAAATCATTCTTCACCAGCGTGGAAAAGATAATCGGCCGCTGGCCGTCGGCCGCTGCGGCTTCATTAATCTTGCGGGCCGCCTCATACGCCTTGTCCAGCGTATCGATGAAGGGCAGGCGGATCTGGCGGAAGCGCAGTTCAAACTGGGTCAGCACCGAGTGGCCGAAAGTTTCGGCGGTAATGCCGGTGCCGTCCGAGACGAAAAAGACGGTACGCGCGGCGGCGGGTAGGGGCGGACGTTGTTCTTGTGTCATGGGGGAGTGCTCAGAGCTATGTTGTGAATCGTCAATTTGCGCCGCAGGCTGTAGAATGCACAGCAACAGTAAGATTGTGCTGCACGATGCCAAGAATAACAAGAATCAATATCGGCCAGCCTGCGTCAAGATTTCTATCATCAGTAAGGGTGTCACTATGACTAACGCAGCATTGAAGGAGCAGCAGAACGGCGATGCCGTCTACGTAGCCTCGTTTGAAAACTTGCGCATGACGGATGTTGAATCCGTTGGCGGCAAGAACGCCTCCCTGGGCGAAATGATCAGCCAGCTGGCTGGCGCAGGCGTCCGGGTTCCGGGCGGCTTCGCAACGACGGCGCAAGCCTTCCGCGACTTCCTGTCGCACAGTGTCGACGGCGGCAAGCCGCTGGCCGAACGCATCGCCGACCGCCTGGACGGCCTGAATATCGACGACGTGCGCTCCCTGGCGCAAGCCGGCGCCGAAATCCGCCAATGGATCGTGGACACTCCGTTCCAGCCTCGCCTGCAGGCTGAAATCGAGCAGTTCTACGCCCGCCTGGTGGCCGACTCGGAAACCGAGATGTCCTTCGCCGTGCGATCCTCCGCCACCGCGGAAGACTTGCCGGACGCGTCCTTCGCTGGCCAGCAGGAATCCTTCCTGAACGTGGTCGGCATTGAAAACGTGCTGGACGCAATGAAGCACGTGTTCGCTTCCCTGTACAACGACCGCGCCATCTCCTACCGCGTGCACAAAGGCTTCACCCACGCCGAAGTGGCGCTGTCGGCCGGCGTGCAGCGCATGGTGCGCTCGGACGTGGGCGCCGCAGGCGTCATGTTCACCATCGACACCGAATCGGGCTTCAAGGACGTGGTCTTCATCACCTCCAGCTACGGCCTGGGCGAGACGGTGGTGCAGGGCGCGGTCAATCCGGACGAATTCTACGTGCACAAGCCTATGCTGGAGCAGGGCAAGTCGCCTGTGATCCGCCGCAACATCGGCTCCAAGCTGATCAAGATGGAATTCACCGCCGAAGCGAAAGCCGGCCGTTCCGTCAAGACCGTGGACGTGCCTATCGAAATGCGCAACCGCTACTCGCTGAACGACGCCGAAATCGTCGAGCTGGCGAAGTACGCGGTCATCATCGAGAACCACTACCAGCGTCCCATGGACATCGAGTGGGGCAAGGACGGCCGCGACGGCAAGCTGTACATCCTGCAAGCGCGTCCGGAAACCGTGAAATCGCAGCAGAAATCCACCGATGCGCAGCAGCGCTTCAAACTGAAGTCCACCGGCACCGTGCTGACCTCCGGCCGCGCCATCGGCCAGAAGATCGGCGCCGGTCCCGTGCGCGTGATCCGCGACCCGTCCGAAATGGAACGCGTGCAGCCGGGCGACGTGCTGGTGGCCGACATGACCGACCCGAACTGGGAACCGGTCATGAAGCGCGCTTCCGCCATCGTCACCAACCGTGGCGGCCGCACCTGCCACGCGGCGATTATCGCGCGTGAACTGGGCGTGCCAGCCGTTGTGGGCTGCGGCGACGCGACCGACATCCTGAAAGACGGCACCTTCGTGACCGTGTCCTGCGCCGAAGGCGACGAGGGCAAGATCTACGACGGCCTGCTGGAAACCGAAGTGTCGGAAGTGGCGCGCGGCGAACTGCCGGCGCTGAAAACGAAGATCATGCTGAACGTGGGCAACCCGCAGCTGGCCTTCGACTTCCAGTCGGTGCCGAACGCCGGTGTGGGCCTGGCCCGCCTGGAGTTCATCATCAACAACAACATCGGCGTGCACCCGAAAGCCATCCTGGAATACCCGAACATCGACGCCGACCTGAAAAAGGCCGTGGAGTCGGTGGCGCGCGGCCACGCTTCGCCGAAGGCGTTCTATGTGGACAAGCTGGCCGAAGGCATCGCCACCATCGCCGCCGCGTTCTGGCCGAAGAAAGTGATCGTGCGCCTGTCGGACTTCAAGTCCAACGAGTACAAAAAGCTGATCGGCGGTTCGCGCTACGAGCCGGACGAGGAAAATCCGATGCTGGGCTTCCGGGGCGCGGCGCGCTACCTGTCGGCCGACTTCGCCGGCGCCTTCGAGATGGAATGCGCCGCCATGAAGCGTGTGCGCAACGACATGGGCCTGACCAACGTGGAAATCATGGTGCCCTTCGTGCGCACCCTGGGCCAGGCTGAGAAAGTCATCAACCTGTTGGCCGCCAACGGCCTGAAGCGGGGCGAAAACGGCCTGCGCGTCATCATGATGTGCGAAGTGCCGTCGAACGCCGTGCTGGCCGACCGCTTCCTGGAGTACTTCGACGGCTTCTCCATCGGTTCCAACGACCTGACCCAGCTGACCCTGGGCCTGGACCGCGATTCCGGCATGGAGCTGCTGGCGGCCGACTTCGACGAGCGCGATCCTGCCGTGCAGGCGCTGCTGTCGCTGGCCATCCAGGCTTGCCTGAAGCAGGGCAAGTACATCGGCATCTGCGGCCAGGGCCCTTCGGACCACCCCGAGCTGGCCGTGTGGCTGATGGAGCAGGGCATCGAATCGATGTCGCTGAACCCGGACTCGGTAATTGATACCTGGCAGAAACTGGCAGCATTGCAATAAAACAAGTTGACGTGAAGGCGATTTGAGTTAGACTGGAGTTATTGGAACGTTTAGCAAAAAATCATCAAAACCTTACACATTGCAGCAAGAACCCTCGTCGCCTTCGCAGGCAGCGGGGGTTTTTTATTTTTCACAACGAGGAGGCATCATGTCTGACTGGAGTATGTGGCTGCTGGCCGCAGGCGTGCTGGTGGTGCTGGAGCTGCTTACCGGCACCTTCTACCTGCTGATGATCGCCATCGGGCTGGCTGCCGGCGCGGCGGCGGCGTTCGCGGGCGCGTCCGGCCCGCTGCAGACGGTGATTGCGGCCGTGGTGGGCGTGCTGGCCACCGGGCTGCTGTACCGCAGCAAGTACGGCCGTCATACCGGCGTGGACGCGGCGGTGGACCCGAATGTGAATATGGATATCGGCCAGACCGTCAGCGTGCCCGCGTGGCAGGACGGCGTGGCGCGCGTGATGTACCGGGGCGCGCTGTGGGACGTGGAACTGGCGCCGGGCGCGACGCCGCTGGCCGCGCCTGGGCTGTACACGATACGCGAAGTACGGGGCAGCCGGCTGATCGTCGGCGCCTGAACCTTGAATCTGCTTGTCAACAACGTGGAGAATTAAATGGAAATCGGCATAGGCAACGTCAGCTTTGTCATCTTTATCCTGGCGCTGGTATTCGTCTTCAAGACCATCAACGTGGTGCCGCAGCAGCATGCCTGGGTGGTGGAACGGCTGGGCAAATACCACGCCACGCTGGGGCCGGGGCTGAACATCGTGGTGCCCTTCGTGGACCGTATCGCCTACAAGCACGTGCTCAAGGAGATCCCGCTCGACGTGCCGCCGCAGGTCTGCATCACGCGCGACAACACGCAGCTGCAGGTGGACGGCATCCTCTACTTCCAGATTACCGACGCCATGCGCGCGTCCTACGGCTCGTCCAACTACATCGCCGCCATCACGCAGCTGGCGCAGACCACCTTGCGTTCGGTGATCGGCCGCATGGAGCTGGACAAGACCTTCGAGGAGCGCGAGCACATCAACACCGCCATCGTCAACGCAATTGACGAATCGGCCGCCAACTGGGGCGTGAAAGTGCTGCGCTACGAGATCAAGGACCTGACGCCGCCGGCCGAGATCCTGCACGCCATGCAGGCGCAGATCACCGCCGAGCGCAGCAAGCGCGCGCTGATCGCCGCATCCGAAGGCCGCAAGCAGGAGCAGATCAATATCGCCACCGGCGAGCGCGAGGCGTCGATCGCCCGCTCCGAAGGCGAAAAACAGGCCGCCATCAACCGCGCGCAGGGTGAAGCGGCCGCGATCATCGCCATCGCTGATGCAACCGCCGGTGCGTTGCGCGAAGTGGGCGCCGCCATCCAGTCGCCGGGCGGCTCGGACGCGGTGAACCTGAAAGTGGCGGAGAAATACGTCCAGGCCTTCGCGGAACTGGCCAAGACCAACAACTCCCTCATCGTCCCCGCCAACCTGGGCGACATGAGCGGCCTGATCGCCACCGCGATGCAGGTGGTGAAGACGCAAAAGAGCTAGGCCGCCGGCGTGCTGTCCGTATTGGGCTGGCTGCTGCGAGCGGTGTTTCTCTTATATGCGCAATCGTATATCGAACCTGTAGCCGCCAGCCCCGAGCCAGAGTTGCAGCAGCGCTGCCGGAAAGCGCTGAGCACCCAGCGCACCCCTTAGACGCAATGAATCCTGATTTCATGCTGGCCTGCTTTTTCGCCTTTGCTATATGTAAATGAGCAGGATTTCAGCTTGTCCGGGAGCGGCTTAGAGAGCGTGACTTCATTGTGGGCGCCGTAGCCGCACTCTAGCCACTTCCCGTTTGGAAAGGGTCTATCAAGGTCATACGTGTATGACCATTCCTGTTTGCCGGGCTTGCTGGTAAATTCAGCAAGATCCCCGCGCATTTCGGGCGGGCCGCTGATTGGGGCTGCAGAGTTTAGAAAGAGCTCGGATCTTACGCTGGAGGTCCAGCCGGGGACCTGCGTCGTAGAGATAGAAACGGATGACGGGCAGCGGACCGGTGCCGGCGCCGCGATGGCAGCGTGAGCCGTCGCGACGACGAGGAGGCTGAAGATTGTCGGCGTGTTCATATCGCTCATTCGATTACAAAAAAGGCGTCGGCATTATCGCTTGGGGAGACAAATCTTCCTTTTTTGTCCTTTCCGAGAGAGGGGATGAATCGGGATGATATTTTTTTGTCCTTTTTGTTTTTCCACTGGTCCATCACGTAAATGCCATTGATTCCTTGCCGCAAGTACAGTGCTGCATGGTTGCCATGGTTAAGGTTCTGGTATCGGCCATTGACGAAAGTAGCTATTGCCGTTCCCTTTTTTAGTGAGGTGTTGCCTAAGACGGCCTTTCCTGGCTTCCAGCTCAATGTCCGTGGCGCACCCGCATATAGCTGTACGAGAGCGACACATTGATGCGAGCCTACTAGCTCATGCTTTTCCAGATCATCTACTTTCCCGTATTCGTAGGCCATTTGAGTTCCCCTTAGTTTCCCGGTTCGAAGCGAACCTGAGTGAGTTTGGGTCTCAGCGCGGCGGTCGGTTTTGGTGAAAGTCAATGAAGATGCTTGGTCTCTGTCTCTGTTTGACCGACGTCATGTGGTGAAGACACAAGGGACTGACCGATAGCGGTCTGCTCGTGGGAGCGGGCCATGCCGGCATGGGGGCGCCGGCACAGCCTGGTAAGCCTATCTTATTGCGGAAGACCTTCGACGATGCGGAAATCGCGTTCGGCGCCGTCGCCCAGTGCTACCAGCGATGCCGCGTAAGCGGGACTGGCATACGCTTCCCGCGCCGCTTCGATGGAGGGGAACTCGATCACCACCGTCAGCTGCTGCACGCCGGCCTCCTGCACCTCCGGCCGCGCGTTGAACACCAGCGCGCGTCCGCCTGCTGCGTCAATCGGTGGCCGCGCCAGCTCGGCGTAGGCCTTCACTTTTGCCTGGTCCGAGATGGACCGGTAGGCGACGATCCAATATCCTTTATTCATACTGCCTCCATGGTTACCATTTTCCATTGTGGGCGCCGCCATCGACGCGCAGCACTTCCCCGGTGACTTGTTTTGCTTCTGTCAGATATACCACGGCTTGGGCGATGTCTTCAACGCCGGCGGTGGCGTTGTTCGGCGCCAGCGATTTGAGAAAGTCGGCTGGAATCCCATTGGTCAGCGGGGTGTCTACGATTCCGGGCGCCACCACGTTGACGCGGATGCCTTGCGGCGCGAATTCGGACGCCAGGCTGCGCGTCACGGCCTCGATGCCGCCTTTGGTGATCATCGGCACTGCGGCGGTCAAGGCGCGGTTCGGGCTGCCGACCAGCGTGCTCGAGATGCCGACTATGCTGCCGCCGCGCCCCTGCGCCAGCATCTGCTTGATGGCCAGCTGGCTGATGTACAGGTAGCCTTCCAGGTTGGTGTGCGACAGCGCGGCGAAGTCTTCCGGCGTGTAGTCGAGGAAGGGCTTGGCGATGAAGATACCGGCGTTGTTCACCAGGCCGTCGATGCCGCCGAATTGTTCGATGGCGGCGGCCACCACCTTGGTGGCGGTGGCGAGTTCGCCAATGTCGCCATCCACCAGCCCCAGATTGGCGGACGGCTTGAACGCTTCGGATTTGCTGATGCTGCGCGAGGTGGCCACCACGTTGTAGCCGCGCGCCAGGAATGCTTCAACTATGCCTGCGCCTATACCTTGAGATGCGCCGGTCACGATAATGGTTTTCTGCTGTTGGGTCATGCTGTGCTCCTGGTGGGTGGTTGATGAGATGAACTTTACTTCCAACGCTGCGGCCGATAAAGGCGGCACCAGGAGCTTCTATTATTACATCGTGTAATGAATTGGCTGGGTGGTGCAGCGGCTGGCCAGGTATTCGGACATCCAGTACAGCAGCGCCAGGCCCGGGAAGGCCGCGCCGGTAAGCAGGGCGGCGTACCAGCCGTGGCTGGCGTAGACCCAGCCTCCCAGCGCGGAACCGAGCGCGCCGCCGGCGAAGAACAGGGCGAAGTACAGGCCGTTCAGGCGGCTGCGCACTTCGGCGCCCAGGCTGAAGATGGCGCGCTGGCCCAGCACCAGGTTGGCGGCCACGCCCATGTCGAGCACGATGGAGGCCACGGCGAGGATGGCCAGCGATACGTTGCGCATGGCAGCCGAGTCCGGCGCAAACAGCGGCAGCAGGAAGCTGACCAAGCCCAGCAGCAGCGCGGCGGCGGTTGCCATCAGCGTATGGCCCGAATCGGCCAGCTTGCCCGCGATGGGCGAGGCGATGGCGCCTGCCATGCCGACCAGGGCGAACACGGCCACGCCGGTCTGCGACAGGTGGAAGGCGGGCGTGGCCAGCATCAGCGGGGCGACGGTCCAGAACAGGCTGAAGGCGCCGAACAGGCCTGCGTGGTAGGCGGCGCGGCGGCGCAGCACGGGCTGCGTGAGGAACAAATGCCACAGCGACGCCATCAGCTTGCGGTAGGGCACGGGCGAGGCCGGCACGCGTTCCGGCAGCTGGCAGCGCAGTACCGCCGCCAGCGCCACGATGGCGACGGCGGCGCCGCCAAAGACCACGTGCCAGCTCGATGCGTCCGCCACCAGGCTGGCCACCGGCCGCGCCAGCATGATACCCATCAGCAGGCCGCTGACGACCTTGCCCACGGTCTGGCCGCGCGTCGCTTCGAGCGACAGGTGTGCTGCGAACGGCACCAGCACCTGCGCGGCGACCGAGCCCAGGCCGATGGCCAGCGCGGCGGCGAGGAAGGTCCAGGCGCTGGTGCTGCTGGCGGCTGCGGCCAGCGCGGCGGCGGTGAACAGCAGCGCGCCAACCACCAGCTTGCGGTTCTCCAGCAGGTCGCCCAGCGGCACCACGAACAGCAGCCCCAGGGTATAGCCCGCCTGCGTGAGTGTGACGATGAGGCCGGCCGCCTCGGGCGAGAGTCCGGTGGCGGCGCTGATCGGCCCCACCAGCGTTTGCGCGTAGTAGAGATTGGCGACGATCAGCCCGCAGGCGATCGCCAGCAGCCAGACCATGCCTTTGGAAATGTCCTTGTTCATTTTTGCCTCTCAGAATGGATATGCGATACAACCCATTCTAGGGAGAAGCCGTCTTCAGATAATTAGGGCATAATCCTCATACACTTTTCACTTAATCTGAACAATGGACAGGCTAAAAGCCATGCAAACCTTCGTCCGCATCGTGGAAGCGAACAGCTTCACGAAGGCGGCGGAGACGCTGAACCTGCCGCGCGCGGCGCTGACGGCCACCATGCAGAACCTGGAGGCCTTCCTCGGCACCAGGCTCTTGCAGCGCACCACGCGCCGCCTGTCGCTCACGCCCGACGGCGCCGACTACTTCCGCCAGTGCGTGGATATCCTGGGCGCGGTGGAGGCGGCAGAGGCGGGCTTCCGTGGCGCCAGCGCTGGCCAGCCCAAAGGCAAGCTGCGCATAGACCTGCCGGGCACGCTGGGCCGCCGCATGGTGATGCCGCGCATCGGCGAGTTCTGCGCGGCGTATCCCGAAGTCGAGCTGGTGCTCAGCCTGAGCGACCGCATCGTGGACCTGGTGCAGGAGGGCATAGATTGCGCGCTGCGCGTGGGCCAGTTGCAGGACTCCTCGCTGGTGGGGCGCCAGATCGGCAGCATGCGCTTCCTCACTTGCGCCGCGCCTGGCTATCTTGAGCGCCACGGCGTACCGCGCACGCTGGACGACCTGGCTGCGCACAAGGCCGTGGTCCACTTTTCCGGCCGCACCGGCCGCGCCTTCGACTGGGATTTCCAGGTGGGCGGCAAGGTGGTGAAGGCCGATATGGCGGGCGCCATCTCCGTCAACGACGCGGACGCTTACCTGAGCTGTGCCTTGCAGGGCATGGGGCTGGCGCAGGTCGGCGCCTACCAGGCGCGCCCGCATTTGCAGGCCGGCGAGCTGGTGGAAGTGCTGCAGGCCTGGCCGCCCGTGCCCATGCCGATTTCCCTGCTGTACCCGCAGGGCCGCATGGCCGCCCCCAAGCTGCGCGTGTTCGCCGACTGGCTGAGCAGCCTGTTTCAGCAAGAAGCGGATCTCCAGCTGTGGGAAGTGTAATAACATGGCGCCTATCGCAAACTTGGGCAGACAGGAAAGAATATGGGTACTTGGGCGGTAGGCGCATTCGGCAACGACTTCGCGCTGGATTGGGCGCAGGATCTGCAGGAATCGAAGGACTTGTTCTTCATCGAGGACACGCTGAACAACGTGCTGTCGCCGGACAGCGCGGACTACCTGGAGGCGCCGTTCGCGGCGGAAGGCCTGGCGGCGATCGAAGTGCTGGCGCGGCTGTACGGCAAGCCGGGCGAGGATGACGAAAACACCGCCGACGTGGCCGCCTGGGTGGCGGAAGTGAGCCAGAAGACCACCAAGCGCCGCGCGGACCTGATCGAGAAATCGCAGCGCGCCATCGAGCATATCCTGTCCGAGCGCTCCGAGCTGCGCGAACTGTGGCAGGACAGCGAGCACTACGAGGACTGGCGTGCTGCCGTCGCGGACCTGCAGGCACGCATACTGCTGACGCCGTCTACGTCCGCACCATAATGCGACGCTTTATATCGTAATGTTTGCCATTGCCCCAGCACAATGGCAAAGTGTAGCTTGTCGACAATAGAAACAGAGAATATCGTGGGGACCACGCTTTACACGGCCAGCGTGCCGGTGTTTATACATTATCTGCAGCAGTTGCATGCAACGCTGCGCGTGGGTGAAAATCATGAGCGGCGCACCGGCCGGGCGCTGGTGGGCGCGGCGCTGGCGGAAGGGATGTTCCCCTTCGCCCAGCAGGTGACGACCGCCTGCTCCTTCGCCGTGCGCGCCTGCTGCCCCCTGCTGTCGGCGGACCTGCCGGTGCTGGGCGGGGGCGGCCAGGACTGGGACCAGCTGCGCGCCCGCATCGCCGCCACGGTCGATTTCCTGGAGGATGTGCCCGAAGACCGCATCGACGCGGCCGAGGACATGCAGGTGGTCACCACGGCCGGCCTGGTGTCGCCGGTCTTCTCGGGAAGGGACTACGTGCTGTCCTATGCGCTGCCGAACTTCTTCTTCCACCTCGTCACCGCGCACGCCATTCTGCGCAGCCAGGGCGTCCCTGTCGGCAAAGAGGACTTCGACGGCTACCACCAGTACCAGGCCGGTTTCAGCTTCCCTCAGGCGAAATAAAGCGCCTTGGGTTAGCATGACGGCATGCAGATCTATTCCGAACACGAAGCCAGCGCCGGCGTCGCCGCGCTGGACGGCTTCCTGGCGCGCCACAGCAAAGTGCTGGTGCTCACAGGCGCCGGCCTGAGCACCGCTTCCGGCATTCCCGATTACCGCGACAAGGACGGCGTGCGGCGCGGCCGCGCTCCCGTGCAGGGGCCGGAGTTCCGCCGCTCGGACGCGGTGCGCCGCCGCTACTGGGCGCGCAGCATGGTGGGCTATCCCACGCTGGCGCAGGCCGCGCCCAACGACGGCCACCGCGCCCTGGCGGCGCTGGAGCATGCGGGCAGGGTGGGTGGCGTGATCACGCAGAACGTGGACGGCCTGCACCAGCGCGCGGGCAGCCGCAATCTGATCGAACTGCACGGGAATATACACGGCGTGGTGTGCCTGGCATGCCAGGCGCAGTACGCGCGGGCGGAGATCCAGCACCAGCTGCTGCGCGAGAATCCGCAACTGGCCGCCGCCGACGCCCAGCCGCTGCCGGACGGCGACGCGCAACTGGAGCCGGAGGCGCTGGAGCACTTCCTGGTACCGCACTGCGCCCGCTGCGCAGGCGTGCTGCAGCCGGACGTGGTGTTCTTCGGCGACACCATCCCCAAGCCGCGCACCGAAGCAGCCTTGCAGGCCATGGCGGACGCGGACGCGCTGCTGGTGGTGGGCTCGTCGCTGATGGTGTTTTCCGGCTTCCGCTTCTGCAAGCTGGCGGCCGAAACGGGCAAGCCCATCGCCGCCATCAATGCGGGCGTGACGCGGGCGGACCATCTGCTGTCGCTGAAAGTCGCCGCGTCCGCCGAGACGGTGCTGCCGATGCTGGTGTGACGCCGCAGGATCCTGTAGGGCGGGTTAGGCGAAGCCGTAACCCGCCAATTTGGCCGCGCCGGCGCGTCCTACAACCGCATCATCGGCAACGGGCTTAGCGGATGGCTGAGCAGCCGCCGCCAGGACAGCTGCAGCAGCCGCTTGTGGAAGCCCGCATCGGGAAACGCGGCGAACACTTCACCCAGGAAGGCGCGCGGCAGGCCGTGGGAAATCACGCCGTGCGTCACGTCCACCCAGTCCGCGCGGCGGAAGGTTTCCACCAGCGCCGGCGTGCCCGGCTCGCAGCGGGTGATCTTGTGGTGCTGGCCTATCATGCCCAGCACTTCGCCGCGCCAGGCGTTCAAGCCCTTGCTGTCCAGATAAGCGGCGGCCAGCGCCTCGGATGGGGGCAGATAGTCGAAGGTGCGCGCGGTCCAGATGCCCAGGTCGTGGAAGGCCACGGCAATGGCCAGCTTGGGCGTGCGGTCCGGCTGCGCGGGCGACAGGGCATTGCAAAAATTGAGTACGCGGTAAGCGTGGTTGCGGTAGGCCTGGAGATCCAGGCCCAGCGCGGTTTCATGCTCTTGCAGCAGATCGTCCAGCAGCTCAACCCGGGTGGCGATCATGGGCGGCGCTGCCTAGTGCTGCATCAGCATCGAGCGGACGATGCCTTCCTTGGCCAGCGCGTAGTCATGCGCCGCCAGCACCAGGTTGGTGTTGGGCTGGATGACCTTCACATTGACGAACACCATGTCGCTGGTCTCGGCGTAGGAGCCCACTACGATGGCCTGCGCATTGTGCTGCTGCGCCACCTGGCCGATTTCGCGGGTGAGCATCAGCTCGCCCTGGCCGCGCTTCAGGTAGACGCTGTTGCGCAGCTTCATTTCCACCATGTTCAGGTTGCCCTGCGACAGGCGGGTGGAAATCTGCTCGGACACCAGGCGGCCCAGCGTGGTGGTCTGCTCCAGCGCGTCGATATTGACCACGGTGGCCATGATCAGCGGCTTGTCCGCCAGCAGCTTGCCGTTCAGCTGCGACAGCAGCGTGTCCGCCGCCTTGTAGTTGGACGCGATGAACTGGTTGGACGACACCGTGGCGTAATTGGTTTCTTCCTTGGCCGGGGTGCTGGAGCAGGCGCCCAGCAGCAGCGGCAGTGTTGCGGCGCACAGCATGGCGCACAGCGGCGCGAGTTTGCGCATTATCGGTCACCCTTGACTTGGAACGTTTTCAACAACTTCGATTCTGGCGGCGCTTCCGGCGGAATGCCGTACAGGGTGCGGTCGCTGTCGGCCACGTAATAGGCGGAGCTGTTGCGCGCATAGTAGCGGTACTGGTCGGACACGGACACGGTCACCAGCAGCTCCGTCTGCGGCGTGGCGCCCGCGTCGAACTTGGCGTGCTGGTACTGGTAGGCGTCGTAGGCGGCCACGCCGGCGATCACGCCGGCCACCGGCTTGATCGCGGTGAGCGCCAGCACGCCGGCGGCGATGGCGGTTGGTTCGCCCGGATAGCGGTACTGCGTGCGGCCGGGCGCGAAGGTCAGCGCCTGCACGTCGATATCGATCTTGAAGGAGCCGGCCGGCGTGCGCGACACCACGTGGCCGTCGCGCACCAGCGCCGACACCAGCTGCGCCGACAGCGCGCGCTGGAACGGCGAGGCCTGCGGCGGCGGTTCGGCGATGAAGAAGGGGCGGGTCGGGCTCTTTTTCAGGTCCGCCGCCAGGCCCTGCTCGATATGCTGGGCGATGGCGGCCCAGTGCGCCGTCGCTTGCAGCGTGTACTGGTTGCTGGTGGGGAAATTATTGGCGACCGGGACCGGGCTGTACGGCGTCTGGGGAATCTGCCGCCCGGCGCAGCCGGCCAGCAGCGCGCCGGAAATCAAGATTGCTGCCGTTTTCGTCACCATATTGTCCTCGCGTCGTGAATTAGTGCTGCCACGCCAGTTTACCATGACAGTTTCTAGATAGAAATGTCTGCGGCGGTGAAAACCGGCGCGGCGGCCACGCCGTGGCGCATTAGCGACGGTGCTGTTTCATGGCCGAGGCCACTTCACGCGAGGCATCGCGGTCTTTCTCGGTGGCGCGCTTGTCGTGCTGCTTCTTGCCCTTGGCCAGGCCGATTTCGCATTTCACGCGGCCGCCCTTGTAGTGCAGGTTGAGCGGCACCAGGGTGTAGCCGGAGCGCGTGGCCTTGCCGATCAGCTTGTCGAGCTCGTTACGGTGCAGCAGCAGCTTGCGCGTGCGCACCGCTTCCGGGCTGATGTGGGTGGACGCGGTGGGCAGGGCGCTGATATGGGCGCCGAACAGGAACAGCTCGTCGCCCTTGATGGTGACGTAGGCTTCCTTGATCTGCACGCGCGCGTCGCGGATTGCCTTCACTTCCCAGCCTTCGAGCACCAGGCCCGCTTCATAGCGGTCCTCGATGAAGAAATCGTGAAAGGCTTTTTTGTTATCGGCAATAGTCATGGGTGGTGGGTAAAACAGTGCGGGTCGGTTAAACTACGGTTTCGCCGCGCGCGGAGCGCGGATAAACCAACATCATAGCAAACGGTAACACAATGGCAGTAGTGCACAAGTCGGTTATCCTGGGCTACAGCGCGGAACAGATGTTCGAGCTGGTGGCCAAGGTCGAAGATTATCCCAAATTCCTGCCTTGGTGTGGCGGCGTTGACGTGCGCGAGCGCGGCGAGAACACCGTGGTGGCCAGCCTGGCCATCCATTACCACGGCATCCACCAGAGTTTTACCACGTCCAACGTGAACACGCCGCCGCACAGCATGAAGATGCAGCTGGTGGACGGCCCTTTCAAGACCCTCGACGGCACCTGGACCTTCAAGCCGCTGCGCGAGGACGCCTGCAAGGTCGAACTCGACCTGCACTACGAATTTTCCAGCCGCCTGCTGGAGCAAGTGGTCGGCCCCGTGTTCGGCATTATCGCCAACAGCATGGTTGACTCCTTCTGCAAGCGGGCCGACACGGTCTATGGCGGCTGAACAGATCAACGTCGAGGTGTGCTACGCCACCAGCACGCTGCAATTCCGCCGCGCGCTGCGGCTGGAGGCCGGCGCCTCCATCCAGCGCGCGCTGGACGTGAGCGGGCTGGCGCTGGAAGTGCCGGGCGTCGACCTGGCCGCGATGGCGGTCGGCATCTACGGCAAGAAGAAGACGCTGGACACGGTGCTGCGCGAGCACGACAGGGTGGAAGTCTACCGTCCGCTGATCGCCGACCCCAAGAACGCCCGCCGCCGCCGCGTGCGCAAGCCCGAATAGCGCGCCGCCCGCATGCGCCTCGCCATCCTGCTGTTCCTGCTGCCGCTGCTGCTGATCGGCGTGGCCTTGTGCATCTACCGCGTGTGGTTCAAGCTCTCCTGCGTGCGCACCGAGGGACGGGGGGTGGATACCGTGGCGCGGCCCTGGAAGAGCACCGACCCGGACGCCGAAGGCATCCACTACCACAGCGTGATCGAATTCACGGCGGGGCGGCAGAGCCACCGCTTTGAAAGCAGCTGGCAGCACAATGAGCCGCAGCCCGCCGGTTTGACGGTGAAGGTGGAGTACCGCGCCGCGCGGCCGGAGATGGCGCAGGAGAACGGCGGCTGGCTGATGTCCGCCATCGCCTTGCTGATGGGCGCCTGCATGGCCAGCTTCGCCGCCCGCGTGCTGTCGGACCTGCTGCGCTGACAGGCCTCAGCGCGGAATGCGCGCCGTGAACACGGTGCCGTGCGCGCTGTCCGATTCCACTTCCAATGTGCCGCCGTGGCCGGCCGTGATTTCGCGCGCGATGAACAGGCCCAGGCCTATGCTGCGCAGCGAACGGCCATTGCCGCCGTCGTCGCCGGGCAGGCGCACCATGGGATCGAAAATGGCCTGGCGCGCCTCCGGCGGAATCAGCAGGCCGTGGTTCTGCACCGACACCACCACCGCATCCTGTTCGCCCACGGCCGCCATGACTACGGGCGCGCTCTGGTCGCGGTACTGGGCCGCGTTGTTCAGCAGGTTGGACAGCACTTGCTGCATGCGGTGCTTGTCCAGGCGCGCGTGCAGATCGCCCGAGACGGCGAATTCGAAAGGGCAGTTCGGATGCACCGCGCGCGCATTTTCCAGCGCTGCCTGGCAGATCTCGGCCAGGTCCATCAGCTCGGCGGCGATGGGAATTTCGCCGTCCAGCTGCACGCGCGCGTATTCCAGCAGATCGTTGATCATGGACGTCATCGACGCCACGCCGCGCTGCACCCGTTTGCCCACTTCGCGGCTTTTGTTCGGGTCCACTGCGGAAGTGGTCAGGTAGGAGCCGGCCAGGGAGATGGTGGCCAGCGGGCTGCGTAAATCATGGCCGAGTATGGCCAGGAAGGTGTCGCGCGCGGCAGCCGCGCGGCGGGAGTAGGTGACCACGGATTCGGCCTGTGCCTGGTCTATGGCCTCGTTGAAGCGCACCATGTCGCTGGCCGTGGTGTCCGTCACGGCCGACACATGCGGCAGCCACAGGCGCAGCACGGTGGCGCGCAACGCACGGAATTCGGCCGTCAGCTGGATCAGCGAAAAGCCGCTCAGCTGGCGCAGCGTGCCATGCGTGGCGGCGGCGCTCTCCTGGCCCAGCGCCTCCGGCGCCAGGCCGCGAGACTTCTCCTGCTGCTGGTGCGGCGTCTGGGCCGTTTCGATCTCGGCGGCGATGGCTGTAAGGATGAGTTTCGCGTGGTCTCTGAGAGCCAGCGAGGACATGTGACTGGCGGACGGCCCCTGGGTACGGGCGAATGCTTCCCATTCAGCGAGTATGCCCTCCAGGTGCTGCGTGATAAACAGGGAAAGTCGCATGAAGGGGCATTGAGGCGTTTAGTTGAGGAATCATAACCTATATGTGAAGTCGCGCACCGAAAGCGGGTGCGGACCAGGCTAGGGTGGCCGATTCAGAACCCGGGAGACTGCCATGGATCAGCTCAAACCCGCCGCCGAACTTGCCTCAGCCGCAAGCAAGCCCTATCCGAACGACAGCGCCGAGTACCGCGCCGCCCGCACGGCGCTGCTGGCCGAGGAGATTGAGCTGCGCCGCCACATCGAGCGTGTGGCGGCGCAGCGGCGCGCCTTGCCGGCGGGCGGCGAAGCGCCCGATTATCTTTTCAAGAATGAAGACGGCGCCACCGTGCCGCTGGCCGCGCTGTTCGGCCGGCACGACACACTGGTCACCTACTTCTGGATGTACGGCCCGCAGCGCGAGCGCCCATGCCCCATGTGCACCGCCTTTCTCGGCGCGCTGGACATTCCCGTGCGCGACATCTCGCAGCGCGTGGCGTTTGCGGTGCTGGGCCGCTCGCCGGTGGAGCGCCAGCTCGCCTTCGCGCGCGAGCGGGGCTGGCGCAACCTGACGTTCTACGCCACCGCCGGCGATGATTTTGCGCGCGACTATCGCGGTTTGGCGCCGGACGGCAGCGAATGGCCCGCGCTGGACGTATGGGTGAAGGACGGCGCGAAGGTCCGCCATTTCTGGGGCGCCGAGATGGGCGGCACCGAAGACCCGGGCCAGGACGCGCGCGGCGCGCCCGACCCCACGCCGCTGTGGAATATTCTCGACCTCACGCCGGCCGGGCGGGGCAGCGGCTGGTATCCCGCGTTGGCCTACGATTAACGGCGCAGCTGGCCACGCACATCGACCGTGAATGCAGGCAAATGCAGCTGCACCGCGGCGGCCGGTGCGTCGGCGGCGCTGGCCAGCGTGACCAGGTAGCCGCCCTCGGCCACGCGCCAGGTCTTGCTGGCGCTGTCGTACACGCCCAGCAGGCGCGGATCGACAGTCACCGTGGTCGTCGCGCCGGCGCCCGGCTGCAGCGCCACCTTGTCCCAGGCGCCCAGGCGCTGCGGCGCTTCCCAGCCGCCCGCCAGCGGCGCGACGTAGATCTGCGGCACCGCCTTGCCGGCGCGCGCGCCGGTGTTCTTCAAGCTGAACGTGACCGACAGCACGCCGTCCTTGAATTGCGCCGTCAGGCCGCTGTAGGCGAAGCTGGTGTAGGAGAGGCCGTGGCCGAAGGCGAACAGCGGCTTGCGGCCGGTGAGGTCGTGCCACTTGTAGCCGACCGCCGCGCCTTCGATGTTGTAGTCCGCGCGCGGCTGGTCCGCCTCGATGGCGGGACGCGGCAGCTGGGATTCGGAGGCGGGGAAGGTGGCGGGCAGGTGGCCGGAAGGATTCACTTCGCCGCTCAGCACGCGGGCGATGGCCACGCCGCCGCGCGTGCCGGGATACCAGGCCTGCAGCACCGCGCCCACGTCCGCCAGCCAGGGCATGGCGACGGGGCCGCCGGTTTCCAGCACCACCACGGTGCGCGGATTGGCGCGCGCCACGGCGGCGATCAGTTCGTCCCGTCCGCCCGGCAGCGAGAGCGAGGCCGCGTCCACGCTCTCGGCGGTCCACTGCGTGGCGAAGACAATGGCGATGTCGCTCGCTGCGGCCAGCGTGGCGGCCGCGGCGATATCCTTGCCGTCCAGGTAGGCCAGGCGGGCCTTGCTGCGCGCGGCCAGCGCCTGCATGGGCGACGAGGGATGGTAGACCATGGGGCCGGGGAACTCGGCCGGGCCTTCGTTGGGCACCGCCATGCCGCCGTGCGCGTGGACCTGCGACGAGCCGCCGCCGGACAGCACGCCCTTGTCCGCATGGCCGCCGATGATGGCGATGGAGCGCGTGCCCGCGCCCAGCGGCAGCAGCGCGCCGCTGTTCTTGAGCAGCACCATGGCCTCCTCGCTGCCCGCCTGCGTGACGGCGGCGTGCGCGCTGAAGTCGATGCTGGCTTCCGGTTCGATTGCCACCGGATGGTCCATCACGCCATGCTCGAACATGGCGCGCACGATGCGGCGCACCATGTCGTCCAGCCGTTGCTGCGGCACATGGCCGTTGGTCACGGCTTCGCGCAAGGCGTCGCTGAAGTAGGCCGAATGGTCGAAAGGCCAGCCGGACTGCTGGTCCAGGCCCGCGTTGGCGGAAGGGATGGTCGAATGCACCGCGCCCCAGTCCGACATCACATAGCCCTTGTAGCCCCAGTCCCGCTTGAGCACTTCGTTGAGCAGGTAGGGGTTTTCGCAGGAATACACGCCGTTCACGCGGTTGTAGGCGCACATGACGGAACCCGGATCGCCGCGTTCGATGGCGATCTGGAAGGCCAGCAGGTCCGACATGCGGGCGGCCGCGTCGCCCAGCTCCGAGCTGACGGTGAAGCGCTTGGTCTCCTGCCCGTTGTAGGCAAAATGCTTGACGGTGGCGATGATGTGGTTGGACTGGATGCCGCGTATCTGCTCGCCGGCCATCACGCCGGCCAGCAGAGGGTCCTCGCCCGCGTATTCGAAATTGCGGCCGTTGCGCGGGTCGCGCATCAGGTTCACGCCGCCGGCCAGCATGACGTTGTAGCCGGACTGGCGGGCTTCCTTGCCTATCATGGCGCCGGCCGCGTAGGCCAGCGCGGGGTTCCAGGTGGCGGCGGTGGCCAGGCCGGAGGGCAGGGCGGTGCGCTCGTACGGCTGTTTGGAACTGCTTTGCGTGGCCACGCCCACGCCCGCATCGGCCTGCCATTGCGGCGGCAGGCCGACCCGGGCCACGCCTGGAACGTAGCCGGCCGAGTCGCGCCGCGCTTCTTTAGGGGCAATATGGTTCTTAGGTTTGAAATCGGTGGCGAAGTAGCCGAACACGGTCTGGATTTTTTCCTCCAGCGTCATGCCCTCCACCAGGCGGGCGGCGCGCTCGTCCGAGCCGGGCGCGGCCTGCGCGGGGCAGGCCAGCGCAAGCGTCGACAACAGCGCCAGCAGGCCGGCGCCTGCGCTTGCCGCCCGGAGCGTCATGCCGGCACGAACACGTTGAGGTTGTAGGTGGCGCCCGGCGCGATGTCCTTGATATGCGCGGACGGCAGGAACTGGCCGGCATGCGTGACCATCACTTCCTTCACGTCGGTGCGGCGGATGTCGAGCACGAACTTGGCGCCACGGAACAGGCGCGTCACCTTCATGCTGTTCCAGCCCTTGGGCAGCTGCGGATTGATGCGCAGGCCTTCGGCGTCGCCCTGCAGGCCGCACAGGCCCTCGATAAAGCAGCGGTAGGCCCACGACACTGTGCCGGTGTTGAACAGCTGGCTGGAGCGGCCCGCCTGCTTGGGATACTGGTGCCAGGCGCCGCGATAGTAGTTGGGGATGAACACCGGCAGCTGGCCGCGCTGCAGGTAGTCCGCCTCGGTCGGGCCGGGTATCATCTGGCGCAACAGCTTGTAGGCGCGGTCGGACTCGCCCACCGTGTACAGGCTGTAGATGTAAAACACGGACGCGTGGTTGTACACGGCGCCGTTTTCCGCCGAGCCGGGATGCTTCTGCGTGACGCGGCCCACGTCCTCGCGCATGGCGCTGAACGGCGGCGCAAACATGGCCACGCCATACGGGGTGCTGAGCTGCTCATCCACCTGCGCCAGCATTTTCCCGCGCTGCTCCGGGCTGGCCGCGCCGCCGAGGATGGACCAGGCCTGCGGATTGAGCCAGATGCGGCCTTCCTTGTCCTTCTTGGTGCCAAAGGTGACGCCGTCGTCCGTGATGCCGCGCGAGAACCAGTCGCCGTCCCAGAAGTGGGTGTTGGCGGCGGCGTTCACCTCGGCCGCGCCTTCGCGGTAGTGCGCTGCGCGGTCTTCGCGGCCCAGCTGGGCGCACATGTCCGCCCACAGGTTCAGCGCGTAGGCGGTGGCCACGGTGAGCCAGCCGGACACGCCCTTGCCCTTGTAGCCCACCATATTCATCGGGTCGCACCAGTCGCCCTGGGCGATGAAGCTCAGGCCGCGCTCGTCGCGCGCTTCCAGCAGCCAGTCCATGGCGCGGCTGATGCGCTCGAACACCGTCTGCTCCACGCCGTCCTCCGCGCCGCGCACCAGTGTGCGCAGCATGGCGTAGTCGCCGGTTTCGTCCAGATAGGTTTTCAGGCACACCGGCAGCCACACGCAATGGTCGGTGTGCGGCACCTGGTTGATATACTTCAGCTCAGCGCCTTCCACCAGCAGGATCCCGTCCGGCATGGCGCCGTTGGCTTCCTGCTGCGACAGCGCGTGCATGAAGGCCGCGCGCGCCACCTGGGGCTTGATGAAGCTCATGCCCATATTGTCCTGCAGGTAGTTGCGGGTCTGCGGGTCGGTGGTCAGGCGATTCACGTCGCCGTGGTAGTAGACCTGGCGCGCCAGCCAGTTGTTGACGAAGTTGTCCAGTTCCGCGTCCGGCGTTTCTATCTGCAGCACGCCACGGCCTTGCTCGATATACCAGGCGTAGTCGCGTTTGGCATCGGCAAAGCCGGACTGGCTCAGGTACTTGCCGCGCATGGCGCGGATTTCCGCGTCGTCGAAGGCCGGGCCGAAGATGAAGCGCAGTTCGCGCTCGGCGCCTGCGTCCAGCGCCAAGCGGTACTGCACGGCGGCCGTGGGCGTTTCATAGCGTGCGTCGCTGCGTTCCAGTTCTGCGCGCTGGATGCCGGACGGCGCATGCAGGCCGCCTTCGCCCTCGAAAGCCTGCTGCATGGTCTCCCAGGAATCCGGCGGCGTCTCGCACAGGAAGTAGGTGCGGTCCTTGAAGAATTTGTTCTTGAAGTAGTCCGCAACCTTTTGATACGGCGTGATGCAGCTGGCCACTACGCCACCCAGGTCCAGGCGGTATTCGGCGGACTGGTTCATCCACGACATATAGCCGATGGGGAAGTAGGGGTAGACGCTGATCTTGCGCGGACGGCCGGACAGGTTCACCACCTTGACCGACCACAGCTCCACCACGTCCTGCGTTGGCAGGCTCAGGGTCAGCTCCACGCGTATGCCCAGGTGCTCCACCGCCCATTCGATATCGCTCTTGCCGACCGAGAAGCGGAAGCTGTCCACCGGCGCGCGGACCGGCTCGTAGGGCGCGGAAAACAGCTCGCCGCTTTCCTCGTCCTTGATGTACACGAAGCGGCCCGGATGGTGGGCGTAGTAGTTCTGCTCCGGCTGCATGAAGGTCTTGGCCTCCAGGTTGGGCGCATAGGCGTACTTCGCGGGCTCCGGCTGCATGAACTGCGCGGTGGCGTAGCCCCGGCAGGTCACTTGTATCATCATTTTCTGGTTCCACAGGAAGCCGCCTGCTTTCGGCATGGCCGTCGGGCTGGTCAGTTCATAGCGGTCGCCATCGTGGGTTGGGCGTAGCATTGGGTATCTCCGGTATATCTGTAAGCTTAAACTTCCGCCTTGCGGGCGGCCAGTTCAGACTGGATCTGCTCCAGCTTTTGTTGATCAAGGTTGTAGAAGAACATCACGGCCACGGCCAGCACGGCGAAGAAGGCGGGAATCAGCGACATCAGCCAGACGATGCCCGCCTGCGAGCCGGTGGACTGCGCGGCGTTCGGCACATAGCCCAGCGCCGTGAACAGCGAGCCGATGACCGCCACGGCCAGCGCGGTGCCCAGCTTCTGCGAGAAGGTGGCGGCGGCGAAGGTCATGGCGGTGGCGCGGCGGCCGGTGCGCCATTCGTTGTAGTCGGCGGTGTCGGCGTACATCGAGAAGGCCAGCGGCGACTTGGGGCCGAGCACGAAGCCCAGCGCGATCTGCAGCGCGAACATCAGCCAGACCTGGTCCTTGCCGACGAAGAAAAAGGCGCTGGACAGCACGGTGGTGCAGCTCATGAGGATGATGAGCAGCTTCTTCTTGTCGATAAAGCGCGTCATCAGCGGCGTGAGCGAGGCGCCCGCCGCAGCGGCCAGCATATAGGCCGGGACGAAGCTGGCCATCAGCTCGGGGCGGCCGACGAAGTACTTGAAATAGTAGGCGGCGGTGGACGTACGCAGCGTGATCGTCATCATGATGACCAGGGCCAGGAAGAACAGCACCAGCCAGGGGCGGTTGCGGCTCAGGTCCTTGATGTCCTGCGCCACGTTGCTCTTTTGCGCGGCGGCGGGCGCGATGCGTTCGCGCGTGTTGGCGAAGGTAAGCACGAACAGCGCCGTCGCGGCGATGCCCCAGGCCAGCATGGTGAGCTGCCATCCCTGCTTGTCGTCGCCGCCGCCCAGCAGGCGCACCATGAAGGGCGTGGCGGCCGTCACCAGCGTGCTGCCGGCGAAGGCGAAGATGAAGCGCAGGCCGTTGATGGTGGAGCGCTCCTGCGGATCGCCGGACATCACGCCGGACAGCGCGTTGTAGGGGATGTTGATGGCGGTGTAGCACACCATCATCAGCAGATAGGTGCCGTAGGCCCAGGCGGTTTTGCCGTCGTGGTCCAGGTCAGGCGTGGTGTAGGTCAGTACGGCGGCGGCGGCCAGCGGCACGGCCATCCACACCAGGTAGGGGCGGAACTTGCCGTAGCGGGTGGTGGTGCGGTCGGCCAGCGCGCCGATCAGCGGATCGGTGAAGGCGTTGACGATCTTGATCATGAACAGCATGGACGCCGCTGCGGCGGCCGAAATGCCGAATACGTCGGTGTAGAAGAACAGCAGGAAGGTGGCGATATTGGTCCAATAGAAATTGAAACCCATATCGGCAATGCCGTAGCTGAACTTCTCGCGCCACGACAAGGGAGTGTTGAGTACTGCAGCCACGGAGTGCTTTCGGTGATGGGGGACGGGCAGTTTAATCCATAGGCGGAGCTTGGCGGGTTACGCTCTGCTAACCCGCCCTACGATCCAATAGTGACAATTGCTGTTCGTAGGGCGGGTTAGGCGGAGCCGTAACCCGCCGTGCCGGAGCCGATCAGAAGTCGGCGGTCAGGCGTGCGCCGAAGGTGCGCGGCGCCAGGTACATCGCTTGCCACACCGGACGGTCGCTCGCTGCCGGCGGCAGGTTGACGATGTTGACGGTGGTCTTGACGTTCTTGTTCTCCAGATTCTGCACGAAGGCCTCAACCTGCCAGTGCTTGTCGCCCGCCGGCTTGTAGCGCACGGTGAAGTCGCTGCGGGTGTAAGCCTGCTGGCGGTCCGGCGCGCCGTCGTTGAACACATCCAGCCAGCTCGCGGTCTCGTAGTGCGTGTTGATGCGCGGCGAGATGCGGGCGCCGCTATCCAGGTTGAAGTGGTGCTGGTAGCCCACGTTCAGCGAGAAGTGCGGAGCGTGCGGCAGCTCGTTGCCCTTCAGGTCGCGCACCTTGCTGCCGTTCGGGCCGGGCAGGGTATTGTAGCTGGAGTTGTTAGGGTCCGCCGTCAGCAGCGTATCCATCTCCGTGCGCTGCACCGACATGGCCACGTTCAGCGTATCGACCGGCGTGACGCGCGCCGTCAGCTCGCCCTCGATGCCCTTGGCCGTTGCGCCTTTCGCATTGGCGGTCAGCAGGAAGCTGGCGCCGTTGGGGAAGGTGGTCGGCACCGAGATCTGGTAGCCCTTGAAGTCGGCGAAGTAGATCGAGGTGGCCCAGGTGACTTTGCCGCCCATCAGCTTGCCCTTGGCGCCCAGCTCGTAGCTGGTCAGCGTTTCAGGCTCGGTGTGCACGCCGCCGTCGGTCAGCACGCCGGACTTGTAGCCGGTGCTTACGCTGGCGTAGGCCATGATGTCCTTGGTCACGTCATAGTCCGCCTTCAGCAGCCAGGTCGGCTTGCTCCACTTCTGCTGGCCTTCGTTGTTCAGCGCAGGCTTGCCGTCCGGGCCGATGACCGACGGGTTGGGCACGAAGCCCACCGTGCGCGGATCGTCCTGCGGCGTGATCGGCAGGCAGGCCTTGGTGGTGCCGGGCTGCGTGGTGGGGCAGTAGAAGTTCACGCCGCCTCGGTTGTGCTTCTCGTCGAAGGTCTTGCGCAGGCCGCCCGTGATGCGCAGGACGTCCGACACGTTCCAGGTATCCTGCGTGAAGAAGGCGTGCGACTTGACGTCCTGGTTAGGCTGGACGAAGCTGTTCTGCGTCAGCGCAGGCCAGCCGCAAGTGGTGCAGCCGTAGCCGACCTGGGTGCCGGACCATGCCGGCTGGTCCAGGCGGATGCCGGCCTTCTCGTGGAACACGTAGGCGCCCACCAGCCAGTCCACGGTCTTCTTGCCGGAGGACTTCAGGTTCAGCTCAGCGCTGGCGTTGGTGTAATGCTCCCAGTTGATGCGCGTATTGCGCAGCACGCCGCCGGTGGTATTGCTGGTCGGGACGGTGTAGCCGCCGCGCGCGTCGAACTGCATGGCGCCGTCGGTGCGCTGGGCGCCGGCGATGAAGGCCAGGTCGATGTCCTGGTTCACGCTCCAGTCGGTGCGGGTGCGGATGGTATCCACTTTGCGGTGCAGGTATGGCGCGATCTGGATCAGCGCAGACCACAGCTTCTCGCCCGGACGCGGTTCCTGGTTCAGGTTCATGGACGGCGTGCCGTCGTCGCGGAAGGTTTCGAAGGACAGGTCGGTGCGCAGGTTGCTGGTCGGCTGCCAGGCGGCGGACAGGCGCAGCGCCTTCTGGTCCTGGGCGTTGTACTTGTCGCCGCTGGTGACGAAGGCGTTCTTGTCCAGGCCAGGCGTGTTCGGCGGCTGCTGGTAATCCACATAGCCGTTGTGCGACTCGCCGGCGTAAGCCACGCGCAGCGCGAAGGTATCCGATACCGGAAGGTTGTACATGAAGCGCGTGCCGGTGCGGTTGTAATTGCCCAGCGTGATCTCGGCGCTGCCCTCGGTCAAGCCGAACTTCGGCTTGGCGGACACCATGTTCACGGCGCCGGCGGTGGAGTTGCGGCCCCACAGCGTGCCCTGAGGGCCGCGCATCACTTCCACGCGGTCCATATCGTAGAGCAGGGCGGTGGCGCCTTCGGCGCGCGGCGAGTAGACGCCGTCCACGTAGACGGACACTTCCGGATCGGCCTGCTCGGTCTTGGCGCCATCGTTGCCTATGCCGCGCATGGTCAGCAGCAGCACGGCGTGGTCGCCCTGGCTGGTGGCCTGGAAGCTCGGGGACAGGTGGGTCATGTCCTCCAGGTTCTTCACGTGCGCGTCGTCCAGCGCGGCGCCGCTCAGGGCGGTGACGGCCAGCGGGGTTTTCAGCAGGGAGGTGGAGCGCTTGGTCGCGGTGACGATCACTTCAGCCACGTTGCCGCTGTCGGCAACGGCCTTGGACGCGGCGGGCGCGTCGTCGGCAGCGTAGGCGCCGGAAACGTGGGCGGCCATAGCCAGCAGGGAAGTGGTCAGGATTTTGTGGCGTGAAATATGCATGTTGTCTCCTTGTTGGATGTAGTTATGGATTGCTGTTGAGAATGTCGGTGATGAGCTGGGGCGGGTCCTTGCGGATATCCAGCGTGATGCCGGCCTCGTCCGCTTGCAGCGGCTCGAGCACGTTGAGCTGGCTGTCCAGCAGCGACAGCGGCATGTAGTGGTTGATGCGGGCCAGCATGCGGTTGGCGATCAGCTCGCGGTCGCCGGCCAGGTGGGCGAAGCGCAGTTCCGGATCGCCCTCGCGCAGCAGGTCGCGGTAGCGGCGTTTCAATGCCGAGCACGACAGCACCAGGCTGGCGCCGGTCTCGCGCGCATTGCGGATCTCGGCCATGAGCTGCAGCAGCCACTCGGCGCGGTCGGCGTCGGTCAGCGGCGTGCCGGCCGACATCTTGGCCACATTCGCCGGCGAGTGAAAGGCATCGCCCTCCAGGAACTTGGCGCCGAGGCTCTCGGCCAGGCGGCCGCCCACGGAGCTCTTGCCACAGCCGCAAACCCCCATCACCACCCAGCGCGTCGATTTCGTTTTTTCAGTCATAGTAGGCCCTATTTGGTAGCGCTATCTGTTAGCGCTATCAGTGGGCCGAAGTTTAACGTCGTGCAAAAAAAAGTAAAGAAAATTCGATGCTGCGTCGCACAAAATTTCAGCCGGACTGAGCCGCATGTCCTACAACCGGGGTCAGACCCCGAATGTAGGACGTGCGGCTCAGCTCGCTTCTAGGAGGAAAGGGGATTCAGGCGCTTTCGCGGGCCATGAGGGTGAAGCCGAGGTCGATCTGGGTGGCGGGCGGCTGCTCGCCGCGGATGACGCCGCGCAGCAGGCTGGCCGCTTCGAAGCCGACCCGGTAGCGTGGCGTGCCGATGGTGGTGACCGATGGGTTCATCCAGGCGGAGGCGGGCAGGTCGTTGAAGCCGCAGATGGCGAGCTGCTCCGGCACGCTGATGCCGCGCCGTTGGCATTGGTAGATGGCGCCGTGCGCCAAGTCGTCGTTGCAGCAGAAGATGGCGTCGCAGTCGGGCGTGACGGCCAGCATGCGACCGACCAGCTCGGCGCCCAGGGCAATCGTCGACGGGTCCGCCACCATGAGCTCCAGCTTGGGGTCGGCCAGGCCGGCTTCTTCCATGGCCTTGCGGTAGCCCTCGGCGCGCTTGATCGTGCGCTCGTCCAGCTGCGCGCCCATGAAGCCGATGCGCTTGTAGCCTTTGTCTATCAGGTAGCGCGCCATGGTGTAGCCGGCTTGCACCTGCGAGAAGCCGACCGAGAGCTGGCCCACGTTGGCCGACAGGTCCATCATCGACACCACCGGCACGCGCGAGGTGTCCAGCATCTTCTGCACGCCCTTGCTGTGCGACAGGCCGGACAGCAGGATGCCGTCCGGATTGGATTGCATATAGACGTTGAGCAGCTTTTCCTCCTCGGCGTCCGAATAGCGCGTGTTGCCGATGAGGATCTGGTAGCCGTAGGGGTCGAGCGCGTCCTGGATGCCGGCCAGCACGGCCGTGAACACGGCGTTCGACAGCGACGGCACCAGCACCACGATGACATTGGAGCGGGCCGAGGCCAGCGCGCGCGCGGCGCGGTTGGGCACGTAACCCAGTTCCTCCACCGCCAGTTCCACCCGCGCGCGCAGCATGGGCGACACGAGTTCGGGCTGGCTGAGGGCGCGCGATGCGGTCATGGTGGCAACGCCTGCGCGTGCTGCAACTGCTGCAAGGGTGACGCGGCCGCTGGCGCGGCTCTTGCTGTTGTGAGGTTTGGTCATCCGGTATTTTTCTTGGTTTTTGGTAGCGATAACATTATTTTATACTGCGGCGGGCCATTTATTTAGAGCAATTTGCCAAAGTTTTCTGTGCCCGCTTGGCGCGCTCGGCGCGCTGCTCGTCGGTGAGGAAGATGCGCTCGCCGTTTTTGTCGTATTCGGTCATGCGGTTGCCGGAGTTGAGCGCGGCCTGGTTGCTGCGCGCTGCTTCGCAGTTGGCGCTGCGTTCGGCCTGCTGCGCCGCTTCCTGTGCGGCCTTTTGCTCGGCCGCCTGGCTTTCGGCCTTGCGCTTGGCGAACTCGGCATTGCGCTCGGCCAGCGTGGGCGGGCGCTTCACTTTCGGTTCGGCGCCTTCCGGTGCAGGCTCGGCCGATGCGGCCGTGGCGGACGCAGCTGCCGGCGCGGCCTGCACGGCGGCGTTGCCGACGCCCTGGCCGCGCGGCTGTTTCAAGATGCGGTTCTGCGGCACCGACGGCGGCGGCGGCTGGTCGGACAGCTGCTTCAGGCCTTTGTCGTCCAGCCACATATATTGGGCCTGGGCCAAGGCGGGCAGCGCCAGCACGGCCAGCAATCCCATCAGCGGCGCGCAGGCCAGTCGGTACTGTTTCATAGTGGCTAGATCCCTTTCTCTCTTGCGGCAGATTCTCCATGTATTCCAAGCACTGTCAACCCGCGCCGCCATTTTTCCCAGGGGTAAAGACGTAGAGCGTGACTTACTGTATAATCGACTTTTGCGCCTATAGGAAATCGTACTATGCGTTTACTTCAAAAAGCACTCACGTTCGATGACGTGCTCCTCGTCCCTGCGTACTCCAATATTCTGCCTGCGGATACGTCTCTCAAAACTCGCCTGACCCGCAACATTTCGCTGAATATTCCGCTGCTGTCGGCCGCGATGGATACCGTTACCGAAGCCCGCCTGGCCATCGCCATGGCACAGGAAGGCGGCATAGGCATTATCCACAAGAATCTGAAGCCGAAAGACCAGGCCCGCGAAGTAGCGCGCGTAAAGCGTTTTGAAGCAGGCGTGCTGCGCGACCCGATCACGATCCCGCCGGACATGAAGATCCGCGAAGTCATCAAGCTGACCGAACAGTACGGCATTTCCGGTTTTCCTGTGGTCGAGGGCAACCAGGTGGTGGGCATTATCACCAACCGCGACTTGCGCTTCGAGCAGGAGCTGGACGCCGAAGTGCGCGCCAAGATGACCCCGCGCGACAAGCTGGTCTACGTGAAAGAGGGCGCCGAAACGGCCGAGGCCAAGCGCCTGATGAACAAGCACCGCCTGGAGCGCGTGCTGGTGGTGGACGACGCGTTCAACCTGCGCGGCCTGATCACCGTCAAGGACATCCAGAAATCGACCGAACACCCGAACGCCTCCAAAGACCAGCACGGCAAGCTGCTGGTGGGCGCGGCCGTGGGCGTGGGCGCGAAAGATGAAGAACGCATCGAGCTGCTGGTTGCCGCCGGCGTGGACGTGCTGGTGGTCGACACCGCCCACGGCCACTCGCAAGGCATCCTGGACCGCGTAAAGTGGATCAAGACCCGCTTCCCGCACGTGGACGTTATCGGCGGCAATATCGCCACCGCAGCGGCCGCCAAGGCGCTGGTGGAATACGGCGCGGACGCGGTCAAGGTCGGCATCGGCCCAGGCTCCATCTGCACCACCCGTATCGTGGCCGGCGTGGGCGTGCCGCAGATCACCGCGATCTCCAACGTGGCTGAAGCGCTGGCCGGCACCGGCGTGCCTTGCATCGCCGACGGCGGCATCCGCTTCTCGGGCGACATCTCCAAGGCACTGGCGGCGGGCGCATCGACCGTGATGATGGGCTCCATGTTCGCCGGCACCGAAGAAGCGCCGGGCGAAGTGATCCTGTACCAGGGCCGTTCCTACAAGTCCTACCGCGGCATGGGGTCGCTGGGCGCGATGTCGGACGGCTCGGCCGACCGCTACTTCCAGGACGCCACCATGAAGGCCGACAAGTTCGTGCCTGAAGGTATCGAGGGCCGCGTCGCCTACAAGGGCAGCGTGCTGGCGATTATCTTCCAGCTGGTCGGCGGCGTGCGCCAGTCCATGGGCTACTGCGGCTGCGCCACCATCGACGAGCTGCGCGAGAAAGCGGAATTCGTCGAGATCACGTCGGCCGGCATGCGCGAGTCGCACGTGCACGACGTACAGATCACCAAGGAAGCGCCGAACTACCGTTCGGGCGAATAAAGCTTCCCTCAAACGCCGGCGGCATGCTCCGCCGGCGTTTTCATATTTACTCCTTAGTTTCTAGCGCTCATCCATGCACTCTAAAATCCTCATTCTCGATTTCGGTTCCCAGGTTACCCAGCTGATCGCCCGCCGCGTGCGCGACTCCGGCGTGTTCTCCGAAGTCTATCCCTACGACATCGGCGACGACTTCGTGCGCAACTACGGCGCCGCCGGCGTGATCCTGTCCGGCAGCCACAATTCCACGCTGGAAGGCGACTCGCCGCGCGCGCCGCAAGCCGTGTTCGAGCTGGGCGTGCCGGTGCTGGGCATCTGCTACGGCATGCAGACCATGGCGGCCCAACTGGGCGGCAAGGTCGAGAACGGCCTGGTGCGCGAATTCGGCTACGCCGAAGTGCGCGCCCGCAACCACACCAAGCTGCTGGACGGCATCAACGACTTCGTCACGCCGGAAGGCCACGGCATGCTGAAAGTGTGGATGAGCCACGGCGACAAGGTGCTGGACATGCCGCCAGGCTTCAAGCTGATGGGCGACACGCCTAGCTGCCCGATCGCCGCCATGGCCGACGAAGAGCGCAATTTCTACGGCGTGCAGTTCCACCCGGAAGTGACGCACACCGAGCAGGGCAAGGCCATGCTGGGCCGCTTCGTGCACGAAATCTGCGGCTGCAAGTCGGACTGGAACATGCCGGACTACATCACGGAAGCGGTGGAGAAGATCCGCGCGCAAGTGGGTACGGACGACGTGATCCTGGGCCTGTCGGGCGGTGTTGACTCGTCCGTGGCCGCCGCGCTGATCCACCGCGCCATCGGCGACCAGCTGACCTGCGTGTTCGTCGACCATGGCCTGCTGCGCCTGAACGAAGGCCAGATGGTGATGGACATGTTCGCCAAGAACCTGGGCGTGAAAGTCATCCGCATCGACGCGGAAGACCAGTTCATGGGCCACCTGGCCGGCGTGACCGATCCCGAGCAGAAGCGCAAGATTATCGGCCGCGAGTTCGTGGAAGTGTTCCAGGCCGAATCGGGCAAGCTGGTCAACGCCAAGTGGCTGGCGCAAGGCACCATCTATCCGGACGTGATCGAGTCCGCAGGCAAGGGCAAGAAGGGCCAGACCATCAAGTCGCACCACAACGTGGGCGGCCTGCCGGACACCATGAAGCTCAAGCTGCTCGAGCCGCTGCGCGAACTGTTCAAGGACGAAGTGCGCAAGCTGGGCGTGGCGCTGGGCCTGCCGCATGACATGGTCTACCGCCATCCATTCCCGGGCCCGGGCCTGGGCGTGCGCATCCTGGGCGAAGTGAAGAAGGAATACGCCGACCTGCTGCGCCAGGCGGACGCCATCTTCATCGAAGAACTGCGCAACACCCCTTACGAGTTCGTGGCCGGCCAGGCTGTGAACACGGAAGAGCTGCCGAAGAACTGGTACGAGGCGACGTCGCAGGCGTTTGCCGTGTTCCTGCCGGTGAAGTCGGTGGGCGTGATGGGCGACGGCCGCACCTACGAATACGTGGTGGCGCTGCGCGCCGTGCAGACGCAAGACTTCATGACCGCGCACTGGGCGCACCTGCCGCATTCGCTGCTGGGCAAGGTGTCCAACCGCATCATCAATGAAGTACGCGGACTCAACCGTGTCGTCTACGATATTTCCGGCAAGCCGCCAGCGACGATTGAGTGGGAATGATTTCAGATCCGGCAGCGTAACGCAGTTGCCGGCATCCCGCAGAGACTAAGCCCCTGATTTCAGGGGCTTTTTTTTCATCTGTTTGGCGAAATTCGGCAGGAGTTGGCAACGTCAAGCAAATTTGTTTGATGGCACTCAAGTTGGTACGAGCTGGGAAGCTCATGATTGACGGTGGCATACCAGCATCACGGTTTTTGCCTGTTTGTTGGTATTTCTGCTGGTATTTTTGATGCTAAATGATTGATTTTATTGTGAAAATTGGCGTTCATTTCTGACGATTGAAATGCTGGTACTGGAGGTGCCATGCTAACCGACACCAAGCTAAGAAATTTGAAACCGGCGGAGAAGATGTACAAGGTGCCCGACCGCGATGGGCTGTACGTGGCGGTGCTGCCAAGCGGCGTGGTCTCCTTCCGCTACAACTACCGGATCAACGGACGGCAGGAGACGCTGGTACTGGGGCGCTATGGCGCGGATGGCCTGACGCTGGCAGAAGCGCGCAGCAAGCTCGATACTGCGCGCAAGGCGGTGGCTGAGGGGGAATCCCCGGCCAGGCTGAAAGCGCAGGCGCGCAACAAGCTGGCGGGGGAGGAGACGTTCGGCACATGGGCCGAGCGCTGGCTGGAGAAGTACCGTATGGCGGAGTCCACACGCGACATGCGGCGCTCGGTGTACGAGCGCGACTTGAAAGGGCCGTTTGGCAAGCTGCTGCTGCGCGAGATCACGGACCACGATCTGCGGACGCTGTGCGACCGCATTGTGGAGCGGGGCGCGCCAGCCACGGCCGTGCACGCGCGCGAAGTCGTGATGCTGGTGTTCCGGCATGCGGAGCAGCGCGGCGACCGGCACCAGAATCCGGCCGACCTGGTGCCGCCGTCGTCCATCGCGGTGTTCCAGCCGCGCGACCGCGCCTTGAGCAGCGGCGAGATCGCCTTGTTCTACAAGTACCTGGATCATGTGACGTGCTCGCCCACGCTGCGCATCGCCTGCAAGCTCCTGTTGCTGACCCTGGTGCGGAAATCGGAACTGACGGACGCCAAATGGGAGGAGGTCAATTTCTCACAGGCGCTGTGGACCATCCCGGCCAAGCGCATGAAGCGACGCAATCCACACAACGTCTACTTGTCGCGGCAGGCGCTGGATATGTTTGTGGCGCTCAAGACATGTGCCGGCACCTCGCCCTTCGTGCTGCCGTCGCGCTACGATCCCGACATACCGATGTCGCACGCCACGTTGAACAGGATCACGATGTCGCTCTTGGATGAGGCGGAGAAGGGCGGCGAAAGCCTGGCGAACTTCACGCCACACGATTTGCGCCGGACTGCATCGACCATGCTGCATGAGGCGGGGTACAACACGGACTGGATCGAGAAGTGCCTTGCCCACGAACAGAAGGGTGTACGAGCCGTGTACAACAAAGCCGAATACGCGGAGCAGCGGCGCGTGATGCTGCAGGACTGGGCAGACATGGTGGAGACCTGGACTCGTCCTGGTTATCAGCACGATGCCTAGCTCCGCTTGCCGCCGGGGGACGGTGCTTGCGCGGCGGCGGTGCGTCGGAGATTGATCCATGCCTCGACTTCATCCAGATCCCATGCAACCATGCGAGAAGTGATGGCAAAGCGTCGCGGAAACTCGCCGCGCTTTTCCATATCCAGTATGGTTCTTTCGCACAACGGCACCTTCTGCAGCAGGTGCTTGCGTTTGATAAGCACCTTCCCCGGCGTCTTCAACTCGCTATCGGATAGTGTTCGTGCATTCGACGGATCATGGCGATTCATTTTGGCACCTCCACAATCGCGTGATGGCAATCCTTAGCCCCGCACGATGCGAATCGGTCGCGCTCGTGTATGGCTACGCGCAAGGCAGCAGCGAAATTCGCGACTGCGTATAGCGGCACAACCTCACGCAGTGAACGCACCGGTGCGACTTCATCGGCATAAGCGGTCTGCACGTTCCACATGTTTTCCTCGAGCGCTACGGCTAGTGCGTAACCCTCTCCGTCCGAACTGAACAGGAAGGCTCCTCCCCCGCCGGTTGAGAGGGCCATATCCACCGCTCGCCTGAGCGCCAGCAGTGCGAGGCGGTCTCCTACAATTGCGGCGGTGTCGTCCCAACGCCCCGGGCTCCTTAGATGCAGCATTTGTTCGCTCACGATATCCTCCTTGTCACTGGTGTTGACCCCGATTCCTAACAACCCTCCAGCCTTCTCGGCGCAGCTGACCGTGTCCAGTCGAAGTTCGCTGAACGTCATGAAGGCGCTGTTAGCGACTTCTGCCAGTTTTGTCGCAAATAGTTTTTCTTTGCGTGCGGTCTTTGTGGGAAGCGTTTGTGTCATTCTGCGCATACGCTTCTCGGTGCCATCGGGCCTCTCTGCTGAGGGCCTTGGCAATTGCTTGCTCTTGTGTGGGGAAGGCTTCATATTGGCAATTCGGGGTGCAGTCGCCACCGCCGTAGGAGATTTCCAAGCCCGTATGGAACCCTCTTGTCGATTGGACGACACGGGGCCGCGTTTCGCACTCACCGTAGTCTCTGGACTGCCACTCGCCGATCCAGACCGTGTTCTCCCAGTCGGGGTATTGTGCGCCGTCATCCGTGTCGGACCGCACCCTGGCCATTGGCTGTTCAGCGCTCTTCATTTGTCGCCCCCTGTCCTTGCAGCACTTACACATTGGCACGAGGATGAGCGCGCAGCGGCGTTGCACGAAGCCTGATTCTTTGCCCTGTCGTGACGCTGACCTGGCGTCAAAACCTGCAGCATTTGCGCGCCCACGATGCCCTCCCTTTCGCTTACAGCGGTGTGAACAACCGATATTCCGAATTTCCACTTTCAGTTTTAGGCGACTGCGGCGAAGTTTGAAAGCACGATTCGTCGTTCATATCGAATTGATCAAATGTCTGTCAACTTGGTTTTCCGATAGGTACTTGCTCGCGCATCGGCTGCGCTTTAGCTGCTAAAGGCGGCTTTGAACGGTGGGTTCGTTTGATCTGGATCAATACGCGCTGGTGTAGTGGTGTGACCATGGCGTGAGCGCGATGCGCGCGCAAAGGAGCGGCGACCATGGCTCGAATTTTTCAGTTTCCCAAAATGCCTCGCGCGCAAGGCGGGCGGACCTCCCAGTCTCCGTTGGGTGGCATGGCACACCCGTGGCGGGAGCTGTGGGAAAACCCGATCACGCAAGCGCTCTACCGCCTGTTTATCGCCTTCATCGCTTGCACCTGGCCGGTGCTGCGCTGGTTCGTCGGCCTGGACCTATTCATCCAGTTGCTGCGTTTTGCCTTCATTGGCGGGCTGACTGGTTTTGCCGCGTTGATGCATATCCTGCTAATCGGCGCCGTGGCCTATCTGGTGCTGTACGTGCCGCCGTTGCCGCGCCACTGAGGCAGGCGGACCTGCCATAAAAATTCGAGGACTCAAGCATGATGGGTTTGGTTGAATGAATAGCGTTTTCAAAGAGCGATCCAAATCGGACACGTTACCGCGCTTGGCGCCGGCGGATCAAGTGAACAAAGGTGATGGCGTGGCAGGCAAAGTGCAATTGCTGGCGGCCGAGGCGGCGCGGGGCGGTCCGCTTGCCTTGCCTCTGGATCTGATCGACGAGGATCCGGCGCAGCCCCGCACGAGGGACAATCCCGGCTTTTCCCCGAAGAGCCTGACCGAGCTCGCCGCCGCGATCAAGTTGCGTGGCGTGAAAACGCCCATTTCTGTGCGTCCCAACCCGGCCGCGCCGGGGCGCTACCTGATCAACCACGGCGCGCGCCGCTACCGCGCGTCACGCCTGGCGGGAATGGCCACCGTCCCCGGTTTCATCGACGCCAACTACAATATGGCCGACCAGGTAGTGGAGAACCTGCACCGCAACGAACTCACCGCGCGCGAGATCGCGGACTACATCGGCCGGGAACTGGCGAAGGGATTGAGGAAGGGGGAAGTCGCGCGGCAGATCAGCAAGTCGGCAGCCTTCGTGACGCAGCACGCGGCGTTGCTGGACCTTCCCGAACCCGTTGCGGAAGCCTTCAGCGGCGGCCGCGTGCGGGACGTCACGCTGGTCAACGAACTGGTGTTCGTGCATCGCAAGGCGCCGGCCGATGTCGCGGCCTGGCTGTCGGACGAGACGCAGGAAGTGACCCGGCGGTCGGTGCGCATGCTGCGCGCTTTCGTTGAACAGAAGAGCAGCTTGCGAAAAGGCGCCGAGGCGCCCAGCGCCCCCAGTCCGCAGGTGGTCATCGCTGGTGCGCCGAAGCACGGGATTGGTGACACGCACAACGACAAGCCGACATCTTGGGTGAACCCGGTGCTGGCGGTGCGGCATGATGGCAGGGAGGGGCGCTTGCTGATACGGCGCCGTCCCACCGCTGTGGGCAAGGCATGGCTGCGCTATGACGACGATTGCGAACTAGCCGAAGTCGATTTGGCCGATGTCCAGTTGGTGTCGCTGATCGAAGGCTAATCCCTTGGACTTTTCGGGGCGCGATCCGGTACCGCCGATGCGCCGCGAAATGCGCTACCGGCCCCGTCCCCGCACCGACAAGATGAAGGCGCCGTTAATGCCGGGATGGGCAAGCAAGGCCTGCAGCCGTTCGCCCACCGCGTCCGCCGGAAGCTGGAGCACGACGGCAGCACGAACGGCCGCCGCATGCGCCTCCAGTACGTCGGCCGCAGTAATGTCGTAGCCGTAGCCCTGCGCGATACCCTTGAGCGCTTCCATGGCCGCGTCCAATGCGAATTCAGGCTGGCGCTCGGCGAAATCGCGCGCCGCGCGCGCCAGCGTGCGCGGATCGGCCGGGCTGCGGCGTGCAAATTCGATGGCGAGCCGGTACTGCCCTGCGTCCTTGGCGGCGGCGAACCACTTTCCTTGCTGGCCCGGCTGGCTGGCGGCCAGATCGCGCAGAATGGTGTCGGCCGCTACGCCCGGATACTTTTTGCGGACCGACCTGAATACCGCGAGATTGGTGCCGCCCTGGGCGGCAGCCATGGCATAGCGGGCATACGCCTCGTCCACCTGGCCGGCATTGAGCAGCGCGCTTTCACAGAAGCTGGCGATGGCGCCCATCGGCGCGTTGAGGCCTTTGGATGCTTCGGCGTAGACAATCGCGTCCGCTACTTTTCCTTGCGCCAGCAGCGCTTTGGCGCCCCAGCGGTGATCGTGCCACCATTTGAACGGTGCCCGTTCCAGTAGCGCCAGCAATTCGTCGTGCCTGCGCGCGGCGTACAGGCAGGCCAGGCAGGCGGTGGTCTCCTTCAGATATCTCGTACGGGGCGCTCCGGGCTGCCAGGCCGCTTGAACCGGGGGCAGCATGATGTCCGCCCACTCCGAAGCCGTTTCCGGCGAACCGCACAGCTCGCCCCAGAACTCCGTCAAAGACTCCAGGTAAGGGACATCATCGTCCTCGACAGCAGCCCATAGGCGCTGCAGCCAGCGATGCCTGACCAAGCTTGTACTGGGGGCTGCGGCGATCAGCGGCACCAGCGTCTCGATGGCGCGGGACACCGCCGAACCTATGGCACCGGACGAGCTGTCCACCTGGCTGATCGCTGGCGAGAGCTTTTCCAATAGAATTACCGCCCCGTCGGCAGCGAGAAGCGGATCGGCCCGTGCGGCCGACTTGATTTCGGCCAGGGCTTCCTTCAGCCGCAGGATGGGGGTATCGGATTTCCAGCCGAAGGCGTTGCGGCGGAAGCGGGCGGCGAATTGCCATTGTGGAGAGGACATGCGAGCCAAGTCAGTAATAAGAATAAGAATAAGAATAATACTATTCCTACCAGGCGGGTGGCCCCAGGTTTTCGGCGAGCATAGGAATTGCCCGTACGTTTGATCTGTCTCAAGGTCGATAAGAATAGTAGTCGTATTATTCTTATTATGACTTCCACCGGAGCGGCGATCATGAGACCTGCCAGCGACACCATGGAGCGCATCAGCGCGGCGGCGGATGAGCTGTTCGAGCAAAACGGACGCGCCACGTATCCCACCGTCGATGCGGTCCGGAAGGCGGCGCGCGTGAACATGAACGATGCCAACAGCGGCATGCGGGAGTGGCGGCGCAACCAGATGGCGCGCGCCGTCCCCGCAGCGGTGCAGATACCGGCGGCAATCACCGAGGTACAGGCGACGCTGGTGGCGCAAGTATGGCAAGTTGCGCAGGCAGTTGCCGGCGAATCGCTTGGCGCTGCACAGGCCACTTGGAACGCCGAGCGTAATCAGCTTGAAACGCTGAACAAGGAAATGGCCGATGCCTTCGAAGCGCAGGCGGCAGAGCTTGAGAGCCTCCGCAGCGGGCTGCGTGCCGCCGCAGACCAAGCCGAAAGCGCGGCCGTTACCGTCAGGGCACTGCAAGGCGAGGTTGACAGCCTGCGTGCGCGATTGGCCTCCTCAGAATCAGATGCGCGCCGCGACGCCGCGCGAATGGAAGAAGTGGAGCGGCGCGCCAGCGAGCTGTGCCGCGAACTCGATCATGCCCACCAAGAGCTGGCCGCAGCCCACGCCGGCGGCCGCGAGGCGATGCGAGCCCATGCTTTGGAGCTGGCAGCCGTGCGGGCCGACGCGCGGCAGGCAGAAGCCGTGCTGCGCGGGGAGCTGGACGTCTCCCGACAGCAACAGCGGGAATTGATGCAGATCGTGTCCGCCGCTGCGGTGCCTGTGATCCCGGGTGATGCCCGCTACAATGTGAAGGAAGGCCCATGACGGTCCCAAAGCGGAGAGGCGGCTGATGAAGCAGCGCATACTGGTGATGAACGGACAGCGCCTCGTCCAAAGCGAATACGACAATGAATGGGTGACGACGAAAGTCGGCAAGGCGGGCCAGATCCCGCCTGGGATTTACAACATCAGCGGGGCGGTTGCAGCGAGCAAGGATAAGTCCTACGATGGTGTCGTGCTGCACACGGATCAGGAGCATGTCTACCAGCAAGTTGGCAAAACCTGCGTGCGGCATTCCTCGCACGACCTTCCGAAAATTCCGTCCGTGGGTGCCAATATCGCGGTTCGGTATGACGCAGACAGCGCCTTCGCCAGCGAGGCTGCGGTCAAGCAGGGGAAGGGTGTTAAGCGCTGAACGCGTTGTTTGATGGGCCGCATTAACCGCGTTGGAGGTCCGTATGACCGAACCGAGATTGACCAGGGCGCAGGCCGAGGTCATTGCCGAGGGATTGCTCGCCAGCGAGCGCCAAGTTCGCCGTCCGCTGGCTATGCATCCCATTGCGCGCTTGTTGAGGGCCGTGACATGGTGCCGGTGTGGGGCGGGCTCGCTGTACGGTAACGAACCAAGTATCGAATCTCCTGCATCTCCCCTCTATCATATATTTCATCGGGACACTGACACGTTCAAGTAAGCTGCCCGGCGTGCTGATAACTTGCCAGGTCACCTTGATCGCTCGCCGGGTGACCCCGGCAGATCCGCACCGCTGTATGGGCCTGCCGGGCTAGGCCGACGCCGCCGGCTTTTCCGGGGGAGTCTACTCGCCAATCGCGGAGGGACGTAGGGTGATGTGAATGTGATTGTCGTGGATATGATTGTGCGTCAGTTTTCCGTTGGCGTAGGCTCCGGCTCCCAAGTTCAGCGTACGCGGCGGCACGCCTGCGAGCTCGTGCACGACGGCGCCGGTGAGCAGCAGGTCGCGGCACCACCCTGCTTGGAATCCCTGGGAGCTTTGTCCGAGGCAGTAGTAGACCTGGGATACTGCCGGGTTGCCGGTGAGTGTACTGATGCCTGCGCGGCTGCTGTCTATCCAATCCCGTATCCTTGCCTGTGAGGCCGCTGCATTGGTCGTAGGCTTGCCGTCCGATGTCAGCTGGAAAGCGGTCACGACGTTCGACAGCAGTTGGACATAATTTTCCGTTCCGGCCCCCGCGCCGGTGCCTACGCCAGGAAACAGATAGAAATGGTGCATGTCGATGTCAGTGCCTTTGGCGTGGGTATCGTGGCCAAGGTTCCTTCCATGTTCGCCAGACACATCGTTGATTTCGCGCAGCAGGGAGCGGTGGTCGTCCATCCAGGTGTGAGCTCCTTTCGCGGTCCAGTCGTCGCCGCCCGCGTCCCTGCCGCCGAATCTGCCGAGTCCGTCCGGCATGCGCCACAGGGCGCGCTTGCCCGCCTCATCGCGCTGGTCCGAGACCTCTGCGTCGTTTTGCCTGCCTGTCACCGTAAAGCGATATCCCAGGTCGCGGGTCTCCGGCGGCGTACCCGAGACAGCCGAAGGGGGAGCGAGTACGGTGACGCGGACTTTCAGCACCACCTTGGTTGCGGTCTCGCTCACAATCTGCACGCCAGGCTGGCCTGGCGCCGTTTCCGGCAACGGCGTCATAAGAGGGTTGCCGCCGCCGTCGAGCATGTCGACCTTCACGTTGTTGACCGTCGTCTCTTCCCCTTTCGACAGCTCCATGACAAAAGTGCGCTGCAGCAGGTTGGCTTGGCCGCTCCGGGGGACGCTGTAGAACGTGCCGTTGTTGTTGGCGGTGATGGTGTCCGGGGTCAGTTTGTCGATCAAGAGGGGCAGCAGGCCTTCGAGCTTTGCCGTCACGTAAGTCGCCAGTTGCGCGTCGCCGATGTTCATCGCGCTGACCCGCAGCGAGATCGTAGTGTCGGCCTCTTCGGCCAGCGACGCGACATCCAGCTCTTTCGAAATGTTGCCGGTGGTGCCGTCGCTGCGCCATACCGGTGCGCCTGCCAACTGGGAATTGACCTGACGCGTGATGTCGAACAGCGGCGCGCCATTGCTGGCGGTGACATGCACGCTCCAGACGTCGTTGTAGATGCTTTGTTCGGTAACCCAGTATGGGTATTCCGTTGTTGCCGCCAGATACGTGAGGCGGATCTTCTTGGTACCCTTCGGAATGGTGAGCTGGGCGGTACCCTCCACTTGGGTGTTTTCGGGGCCGGCGCTGGCGCTGGCTGCCACGCTGGCGGCACCGGCAGCCTTGCCGAGCGCGCTACGGGACGGGAAGATGCGTTGGACTGCGCGGTCCTGCTCCGCCCGCAGCTCTGCCGCCTCCGCCTTCGCCGGTGCGGCGGCCTGTCCGGCAGCAGCCAGTCCGTTCGGCAGCGGCGCGTCGGCAATTGGGGGAACGCCGTTCAGGATGTCGGCCGGCGCGCGCATGGTCATCTTGATGAGCGTGGGGTGGCTGATGGCGACCGTGCCGCTGCCGACATAGACGATACCACCGGACTCGTGGAGCGCGGTCAGTCCGACGTTGCCGGCGGGCAGTTCCGGAAAGTCGATGGCGCCGTGTGCGTCCGCCTTGGCGGTGAAGCGTACCGGACTGTTCAGCACTTGCCCGTCGACCACGATGCCGTCCAGGTTCAAACCCGGCGCAGAAGGCGGGGCGAGCAGTTGCAGCTTGGCCTTGTACTCGCTGAAATAGAACGCGACCGTGCCGTCGTGAGGTGCGCCGTCGGCATCCGTGCCATCGGCGCGTATGCGTATCTGTCCCGTCCATGCTGCGAAGCGGTCCCGGAACCGATTCACGTCCGCGACCAGCGTCCCGTCGGATTGCAGGGTGAAGACGTCGCCGATGTGGACGATGTTGTCGAAGGAATCGATTGCGTGGATGAAAGAGACGCTGGCCAGCCTCACGGGCTGCTCGTGACGGTGAAACGTGAGGGTGACGCGGGGTTCGTTACGTGCTAGCAGGGCGCCGCGTACCTGGTCCAGCCTGAGCGTGCTGTCGGCATACACTTCGCCGCCGTCGCCGACCAGGATTTGCACGGAGCGTGTTTCCTGCGCCCGCAAGGGTTCCGCGAGCACATGGCTGCCCACCGCGTTCGGCGGCCGGGAGACGGTGACGGTCGCCGCGTCCAGTGGCACCGACACAAGGCGTTCCCCTTTGGCGTCCGTTTCCCCGCGCCGCTGGCCGTCGACCGCGATGGCGTATCCGGCGCCGACAGGTTGTCCGCGTTCAAGGCCGTCGGCTCCGGCCGCAAAGTAGGCCTGGATGCGCAGCGTGGCGGTGCCTTCCTGGCGCAGCATGTTCCCCAGCACCGCGAGCCCGACATTTAGCGGAACCTTCAAAGGGTTGAGCAGCTTCAGCGCGACGGTCGTGCTTGCGCCGGGGGGCAGCAAGCCCTCGCGCAACGGCAGCGACACGTATTCCAGGTCGCTTGCCGTGCGTCCGGCGGCGTTGTAGGCCGAAACGCGCGGGGGAGCATTGAGGATGGCCAGTTGCATCGGGCCCGAGATTGCGACCTGCGCCACGTTCCTGACGGTCACCAGCGTGTCGTAGGTTCCGGTGGTCCGGTTGTAGAGGAATCCGGACTTTGCTATCGACACGGACGCGGTCACGTCGGTGGGTTCGGCCTGCGCGGCACCTGCACAGGTCCAGATCGCCAATGCGCCAAGGATGGCGGAACAGGGCCGGATTGTAAGAACGCCCCGCTTGCGCGTCCACGCCAGGACCGCCAGTCCGATGGCCACCAGCCAGGCACTGGACGGCAGGGGGATCGCCGCCACGGCGACAGTGCCGACGGTCCACAGCAAGCCGGAGGGCGCGACCAGGGAATGCACGTTGGGCGCCTGGTTTGCGCTGCCGTCGAACAAATAGGTAAACAGCGCGTCCGAAAAGGTCGGATCGTCGGTTCTGACCAGTGCGAGGCCGGTCGACACGTCGATCACGTGCAGGGATAGGCTGTCGAGAAAGGCCCCGGCTGCTGGGGGCGCATCCGTCGGCGTGAACTGGAAACTGAAGCTGTCTTGGCCGTTCAACGCGATGAGCACGCTGGACATGAAGGCGTTGTCCCGCATGACGGTGGGTGCCGGCGGTACGCCGACAACATCGCCGCCCAACTCGGCGACCGACCAGGCGCCGGTCGACGCGAAGTGGGACAGGCCGACAAGGTTGGACGGACCGTCGCCATCAATCAGGTCGATGGCTATCGCAGCGTGGGGACCGGTCTGCGTCAGACCGCTGATGGTGAACGCGAACGTGGCCGCGCTGGCAGGACCGGTCAATAGCATGACCAGGTAGAGCAGGAAACTGAGCAGACGTCGGGATCTCATGATGTCCTCACGGTAGGTGGATGTGTAGGGAGCAGTCGTCGGCGCCATTGCTGCGCTTATATCCGAGCTCTTCAAAAACATACAGCAGGTTTCGTTCCTGCTGGCCGTGCGCAGGAAATTGCCATTTCGTTTCATGCACTTGGAAACGGGCAGGGTCCGCCGGAAATCTATTTCACCCAAACTGTCAGTATTGTCGACAGGTGTTCGCTAGCTCAGCAGCCAGGCCGAGACGGCGACGGCACATACGGTCAGACAGGAGGCTGCCAAGTTGAGCAGGGCGGTGCGGCGCGCTTCGCGCGCTTGGCCGGACACGGTTGCGAGCGCGCTTTCCAGTTCGGCGCTGAGCAGCTTCGCGGTGGCACGCGCACCGTCAAGCAGGATTTGGTCCATCGCACTTTTGCTGGCCGCGAGCGCGGCATTGAGCACACGCTCAGCTTTGTCCTTCGCGTCAGCCTTCCAGCGTAGCGAGACGCCTTCCAAATCCTCCTTGAACTGGTCGAGCTGGGCTTGCTGGGCGGCAGCGCTCTCTTGTAGCAGCCGGTTGTTGATGGTCTGCAGCACCAGAATGGGGTCGTCGCGCGCCACGGCAATACCGTGCTTAGCAGCGATTTCCTTTATGAGTTCTTCGATTTTATCGGACATCAGATCACCATCGCATGGTCGAGTTGGCTGAACAGCAGGCTCTTGATGATTTTGAGCCTTTGGCGCGTCATGATCGTGAGTGCGCTCGATGCGAGCGCTTCATCGAAGGTCAGTCGCGACTGCAGCATGTCGCCCAGGTCGCGGCCGTAGGTCTCGTCTTTCAGATGCGGAATGCGCGCGATGGCGGAGACCCGGTCCCTGTTAGCGAGATAGGCTTTCATGTGCTCGAAGCCTTTGCCCTCATGTTCGACCGGCCCCCAGTAAGGATTGAGCCAGGCGACGAAAATGGCCTGCGCTGGAAACTGGCTGGTGAGGTGGGCGAAGCCGCTGACCGTGTCGAGCAGGGCTTGCCCGCCGGTGATGACGGTGTGGACCACCAGTTCGTGGCCCATCTCGCCCAACAGGGCCGGCACCTGATTGCTGATTAGATAGTGCGACAGCGGCACGAAGGAACTGGCGCCGCTGTCGATGATGGCCGCGCCGGAGAGCGGTGCCAGCAACTCGATCAGCGCGTCGAATTTGCGGGAATTGATCTCGTCGTCCTCCATGATCTGCAGGCGTTGCACGTCCAGCGCCTGGTAGCCGTGAAAGGTGGCGTTGACAGGGTCTATGTCGATACATATGGGCATCGTCCCTTTGCTGGCCAAGTATTGGGCCAATACCGTCGCGACGACGGATTTTCCGACGCCACCTTTTCCTTGCAGTGTTATGTGGATTTTGGCCATCACAGTAACTCCTCTTTCTTGGGTGTTGGATTGAAGACGAAGCCGGCCGGTTTGATAGGCGGGGTGATGTTGCGGGAACTCGCGTCTGGCGGGGTGGATTGGTCCTGCGAGGAGCCTGGGGTGACCGCAGCTTGGTCGAGGAATTTGCGCACGTAGCGCAGGAAGGCTGTGTAGCTGACAGCGATGCGCTTGGATTCGTGCAGGTTGGACCAGACAGTCTTTGCGGCGAATCCGGCCTCTAGCGCCGCCCGCACATCGTCGCGCACGGCCAGGAACGCGACCAGATTCTTGTCGCGCGTGGTCGCAGCGCGATGTGTGACCCAGTCCCCCAGTTGCTCAGGATAGTTCTTGGCCATGCTGGTCTCTTATCGCAATTTGAACGCCACCGAAACGCAACAGGAGCGCGATTCTTTCGCCACTGAGCGCCACCGAGTGCCTTTAAACGCAACCGAATCGCCACTAAGCGCGATTGCCACGCCACTTCCCGCTTTTCGATATATTGGACCTTCCAGTTGCGTTCAATTTGACATTTCGCAAAGGTTAAATCGAAAGTCCGGGCGCACAATTTCGTGGCGTAATAGCCCCGCGAACGCGGGCAGGATATGTGAAGTTAGCTAACCGGCGGGCCGGTTACCTATCTTCACTTCCCTTATTCGCGCCTTCGGCGCTCAACGGGAACCTGCTCTGCGAGGCCAGGCGGCTGCCGCCGCCAAATGCGCGAACCAGAGGAGTGGACGCCATGGACCCGAACAGCAAACCGCCAACAAGGAAGTCGCACCAACTGCGCGTGCCCGTCCTGCCGGAGGAGGCTTCGGAGATCCGCCGGCTGGCAACGACAGCCGGCCTGCCCGTAGCGGCTTATCTGCGCAGCGTCGGCCTGGGCTACCGGCTGCACGGCATCCTCGACCACCAGCGCGTGGAGGAGCTGGCGCGCATCAATGGCGACCTTGGCCGGCTCGGAGGCCTGCTCAAGCTGTGGCTCACCGACGATCCGCGCACGGCCAAATTCGGCGAGACAACGATACTTGCCGTGCTGTCCAAGATCGAAGACTCGCAGCGGGAGATGCAGCGGATCATGCGCGAAGTGGTCCTGCCCGTTGCCGGGCGCAAGCATCTTTAGCGGCTAAAGCGGAATAGGGGCGGCCATGATCGCCAAGCACATGTCCATGCGCGCGCTGAAACAGAGCGACTACGCAGGTCTGATGCAATATCTGCTTGGGCCGCAGAACAAGAACGAGCGCGTGGGCGAGGTGCGCGTGACTAACTGCCAATCGATGGACCCGACCGTGGCCACCATCGAGGTCCTCAACACCCAGTCCCTGAACCAGCGCGCCACCGGCGACAAGACCTATCATTTGATGCTGAGCTTCCGCGCCGGCGAGCAACCGGGCGAGGCGACCCTGCGCGCCCTGGAAGCCCGCGTCTGCGCTGCCCTCGGCTACGCGGAGCACCAGCGCATCAGCGTGGTCCACCACGATACCGACAACCTGCACGTCCACATCGCCATCAACAAGATCCATCCGACCCGGCACACGATACACAGCCCCTACAACGACCACCTCACGCTGGGCAAGGTCTGCCAGAAGCTGGAACAGGAGTTCGGCCTGCAGCGCGACAACCACACGGCGCGCAAGCACCGCGCGGACAACCAGGCGGACGACATGGAGCAGCACGCGGGCGTGGAAAGCCTGCTGGGCTGGATCAGGCACGAATGCTGGGACGAGATGCGCGTGGCCACCAGCTGGGCGGCGCTGCACGAGACCATGTCAGCCAATGGCCTGCGATTGCGCGCGCGCGGCAACGGCTTGGTCATCACGGCCGAAGACGGGACCACGGTCAAGGCCAGTTCGCTGGACAGGCTATTCTCCAAGACCCGGCTGGAGGAGCGCTTCGGTCCGTTCCAGCCTGGCGCGGAAGCCGGCGGCGACGAGCCGGCCAAACGGTATGAACGCAAGCCATTCCGCTTCGGCGCCGATACGACGGAGCTTTACAAACGATACAAGGAACTGAGAGAACAGGATCGACAAGGCAGCACGCGTGCCGAGGAGTGGGCGGCAGCACGCGAGCGCAAGAACCGCCTGGTTGCCGCCGCCAAGTACAAAGCCAAGTTCAAACGCTCGGCAATCAAGCTGCTGTCCTGCGACCGATTCAGCAAGCGCTTCCTGTTCGCAGCCGTTGGCAGAACGCTGCTGTTGGAAATCAAGCAGATCAATCAGGCGTATTTCAAGGAGCGCGAGCGCATCTACCAGAAACACCAGCGCGGGACCTGGGCGGACTGGCTTCATTCGGAGGCCAAGCGGGGAAACGACGAAGCCCTGTCCGCGTTGCGCTCGCGCGAGGGGGCGGGCGGACTTTATGGAAACACGTTGACGGGACGGCGGCGCAACAAATCGCCGCGCGCGGACGGCATCGACGGCGTTACCAAGCACGGCACGATCATCATCTGCGCCGGGACCACAGTGTTGCGCGACGACGGCAGCAAGCTTGCCGTCACGCGCGGGCTCGAGCAGGCGGGTCTGCAGACGGCGTTGCGTCTCGCGGCGGAGCGCTATGGCACTTGCCTGCGCGTGAACGGCACGGCCGAATTCCGGGAGCGGATCGCGCGCGCGGCCGCCAGCGCAAGGCTCTCCATCACGTTCGACGACGCGGCTCTGGAGGCGCGTCGGCTCGAACTCATTCAAGCGGCAACCACCAAGGAGGAAAAAGATGAAAACCGACAGCACCCCCGGCAGGGACGACCTGCTGACAGCGGCATTCAGACAGGTGGAGGAGGCGGACCCGCCGTCAACACCGCACGCGGCGGCGCCGACGGCAGAAAGCCGAACGTTGACGGCATTGGAAGGAAGCCGCCGCCCGAATCCAAAGACCGTCTGCGAGGGCTGTCCCAACTCGGTATGGTTCGCATCCACGGTGGAGGTGAGGTGCTACTGCCGGGTGATGTACCTGGTCACATGGAGCAGCAAGGACCCGCAGCAAATCACCGCGTGCGACGGCCTGTTTCTGGGACAGGACGATTAGCGGAGAATGACGGCCCCCCCAAAGCGCAAACGGCTAGCGCCGCGCGTCCGCAGGCGAAGGCGGCACGCCATCGCACGGGACGAAAGCCACCGCCAGCGGGACGCAATCGCCTGCGCAGTCTGCAAGATGCTGGTGGCGCCGCCGATTCCCGCGCGGCGCGGTGGAGCGATCCCCAGGGCGGCGCGATTGCGGCTCGCGCGCCGGTGTCCAGCACCAAGCCGCCACTTGTTTCGCAGCACGAAATCTCAGCAATTTCAGCCTCCACGAAGTATGTGTTTGAGCGGGAGCAAAGAAGGCTCACTTTTTCCGATATACCGAAACACCTTGCCTATGATGGATTTCAAGGCCAGGCCGCTTTCGCAGGGCTGCGGACCGTCGATGACCAGGTGCTCGCCCTGCTCAAACGCGGGGGCGAGATCGTGGTCGTTCCGATTGACGACGCCACGGCGCGGCGGCTCAAGCGCCTGGCGCGCGGCGACACGGTGACGGTCGCAGGCAACGGCGTCATCAGGACAAAAGGGAGGAGCCGATGAAAGACCGCTTCAACAACGCCGTCGGGCCGCAGGTGCGGCTGTCAACCAAGCACGCGAACCTGGCCATACCGATCCTGGCACTGCTGGTGCTCGCCGCCGGACTGCAAAGCGCGACCCAATTTTTCGCGCACAGCTTCAAGTACCAGCCGGTGCTGGGCCACCACGTCAACCAGGTCTACGCCCCATGGGACATTTTCAAGTGGGCGGCAAGGTGGTACGGCACCTACCCGGACGCCTTCATGCGCGCGGGCAGCGTCGGCATCTGCGTCGCCGGCGTGGGGCTGATAGTGCTGGTGGTGGTCAAGATGGTGCTGGCGAACACCGCCAAGGCCAACGAGTACTTGCACGGCTCGGCGCGCTGGGCCAACGGCAAGGACATCCGCGCGGCCGGATTGCTGCCGAAAACGCAGACCATTCTGCAGCGGCTGACCGGGAAGCGGCCGCCCAGCCATGGCGGCGTCTATGTCGGCGCGTGGATAGATCGCAAGGGACGCATGCACTACCTGCGCCACGACGGCCCTGAACATGTGCTGACCTACGCGCCCACCCGTTCCGGCAAAGGCGTGGGCCTCGTCGTTCCCACCTTGCTGTCCTGGAGCCGCAGCGCCGTCATCACTGACCTGAAGGGAGAGTTGTGGGCGTTGACTGCGGGCTGGCGCCAGAAGCATGCGCGCAACAAGGTGCTGCGCTTCGAACCCGCCACGGCGAGCGGCAGCGTGTGCTGGAATCCGCTGGACGAAATCCGCGTCGGCACCGAGCAAGAAGTGGGCGACGTGCAGAACCTCGCCACGCTGATCGTCGACCCGGACGGGAAAGGGCTGGAAACGCACTGGCAGAAAACCAGCCAAGCGCTCATCGTCGGCGTCATCCTGCACGCGCTGTACAAGGCACGCGCCGAAGGCACGCCCGCAACGTTACCTGCGGTGGACGCGATGCTGTCCGATCCCAACCGGGCCATCGGTGAGCTCTGGATGGAGATGATCACCTATCCGCACGTGGACGGCAAGAGCCATCCGGCCATCGGTTCGGCGGCGCGCGACATGCTGGACCGGCCTGAGGAAGAAGCAGGATCGGTGCTGTCCACCGCCAAGTCCTATCTGGCCCTGTACCGCGACCCCATCGTGGCGCGCAACGTAAGCAAGTCCGAATTCCACATCAAGGACCTGATGAACCACGACAGCCCGGTAAGCCTGTATATCGTCACGCAGCCCAACGACAAGGCGCGGCTGCGCCCACTGGTCAGAGTGATGGTCAACATGATCGTGCGCCAACTGGCCGACCGGATGACGTTCAAGGAAGGGCGCTCGGTGGCGCACTACAAGCACCGCCTGCTGGCCATGCTGGACGAATTCCCCAGCCTTGGCCGGCTCGACATCATGCAGGAGTCGCTCGGCTTCCTGGCCGGCTACGGCATCAAGTGCTATCTGATCTGCCAGGACATCAACCAGCTGAAAAGCCGTGAGACGGGCTACGGGCACGACGAGAGCATCACCTCCAGTTGCCATATCCAGAACGCCTATCCGCCGAACCGCGTGGAGACGGCGGAACACCTGTCCAAGCTCACCGGCCAGACCACCGTGGCGAAGGAGCAGATCACCACCAGCGGGCGCCGCACCAGCGCTTTGCTCGGCCAGGTATCGCGCACCATACAGGAAACCCAGCGTCCCTTGCTGACGCCGGACGAATGCCTGCGCATGCCGGGCCCGGTCAAGGACGCCAACGGCGATATCAAGCAGGCGGGCGACATGGTGATCTACGTGGCGGGCTATCCGGCGATCTACGGGAAGCAGCCCTTGTACTTCCAGGACCCCATCTTCAAGGCGCGCGCCGCCGTCCCCGCCCCGGAAGTGAGCGACAAACTGCGCGGCATGTACGACACGGGAGGGATCAAATTATGAAAGGGCTGGCAAGAAAAGTCGGCATCGGCATCGCCATCTGTGCGTTGGCGCTGCTGGTCCAGAGTGTCTTCCTGTATCTGCTCGGCGCGCGCGTCAACACGACGTTGAGCATTCCGGTCGGCCTGTACTGGCGTGTGAGCGAACCGGTGGAGAAGGGCGCGTATGTGATGTTCTGCCCGCCGCCGGTGGAAGTCTTCGATCAGGCGAAGCGCCGGGGCTATCTTGGCGCTGGTTTTTGCCCCGGTGGCTACGGTTACATCATGAAGCAGGTGGCCGGCGTGACGGACGACCAGGTGGAGATTGGCAACGACGGCGTGCGAATCAACGGCCGCTTGCTGGACATGAGCGCACCGCTGCAAGCGGATGCAGGCGGCCGGACCATGCCGCGCTTTCAGGCGGATAGGTATGTGCTGAGCGAACACCAGCTTCTGCTGATGGGCGACAGCAACCCGCGCTCGTTCGACGCGCGCTATTTCGGACCTGTGCAGCGCGGCCAGGTGAAGGACGTCGTTACCCCGGTTTTCACTTGGGGAAAACCATCAAAACCAGAGAGGTAGGGCATGGACGAATCCGGCAAAAAGGCGGCGGGCAGTGCCGACCCGGTGACGGCGGCGGTGCTGAACGAAAAACTGGCGGACGCTCAGACGCCCGGTTTCTGGGCCGAGTTCGCGCCCGACGAGGCCGAGCTGGCGGGTGCGTTCGAGGAATCGGCATTGGGAGAAGCGGAGGCAGAGGAAAGCGACATCGATCTGCCACCGCCGGAAAAGAGCGAAGCGAAGGAGTGAAAATCATGAGCCAATTGAACAAGTCATTCGTGGAAACGGTGGCGGAAAGGCTGATAGATCAACTGAAGGAAGGCGTGGCGCCTTGGCAGAAACCCTGGCAGCCCGGCGAGGCGGGCGCTGCGATGCCGACCAACCCGGTGACGGGTAACCGCTACAAGGGCATCAACGCCCTGCATCTGATGAGCCAAGACCACGAGGACCAGCGCTGGATGACCTACAAGCAGGCCGCATCCATCGGTGCGCAGGTGCGCAAGGGTGAGAAGGGCACGCCGATCCAGTACTGGAAGTTCAGCGAGGAGCAGACGCAGACCGACGCGAACGACAAACCGATGCTGGACGCGGACGGAAAAGCCGTCAAGCACACCGTGAGGCTGGAGCGCCCCGCGCTGTTCATGGCCACCGTGTTCAACGCGGAGCAGATAGACGGCTTGCCGCCGCAGCAGCCGCGCAAGGAGCAGGCGTGGGCCTCCAGCGAGCGCGCCGAAGGCATCCTGCAGGCAACCGGCGCCAACATCCGGCACGGCGACCAGGACCGCGCCTTCTACCGTCCGGCCACCGACACGATCCATTTACCGAACAAGGAGCAGTTCGACAGCGCTGACCGGTACTATGCGACCGCGCTGCACGAACTGGGGCACTGGACGGGCCACCAATCGCGGCTCGACCGGGACATGGCGCACCCGTTCGGCAGCGAAGGCTACGCGCGCGAGGAGTTGCGCGCCGAGATAGCGAGCATGATCATGGGCGACGAGCTGGGCATCGGGCACGACCCGAAACAGCATGCTGCCTATGTCGGTTCGTGGATCAAGGCCATACAGGACGACCCGCTGGAGATATTCCGCGCGGCCGCCGACGCCGAGAAGATCCAGGACTACGTGATCGGACTCGAACAGAAGCAGATGCAGGAACAGGCCGAGGCACAAAAGGTGGCCGAATTCGTCGCTGCGAACCAGAGCCTGTTGCCTGGCAAGGTAGTCCGGAACACGCTGGACGCCGATCCACAGCTGAAGGCCATCCTGGCCGACGAGGTAAAAATGAAGGCATTGGACGCGCGCGTCAACGCGCTCCTGCAGGGCATCAATCGTTCCTATATCGAGGAAACCAAGGCGGTGATCGCCTCCACGCTGGGAAGGGACGACGCAGGGCTTGCATCGGTGACGGCACAGTCCGTGCGCGCGGCCTACCCGGCGGTGCCGGATTCCGACCTGGACGACGCGCAGATGGTTGCCGATTTCATCGCAGCCAACATGAATCTGCTGCCGGAAAAGGTTGCGGCCAACACCGAAGCGGCACCTCCGGCATTGAAAGCGCTGCTTGCCGACGATGTGAGGATGAAGGCGCTCGACAAGCAGGTCGACCAGCTGCTGCATAACCTGAACCAGGCCTATATCGACGAGACGCAGGCCATCATCTCGTCGACCCTTGGACGCGGAGACGCCCACGAGCGGGCGGAACGTGCCAACCGTTCGCGCGCCGCGCTGCCTGCTGCCCCCGGCCTCGAAAGTGAAGAGGCCCAGATGCTGGCGGACTTCATCGCGGCGAACCACAACTTGTTCCCCGAGAAGGTGGAGGAGCACGCTCGGGAGGCGCCGCCCGAGCTACGCAAGCTGCTAGGCGACGAGCAAAAGGTTCAGGGCCTTATGCCTCGAGTGTCCGGCATGCTGGAGGGGATAGTTCCCGCCTACGTCGCGCAGACGTTGGCTGCGGCCACTGCAGGAGTGCGACGTCCTTCGGAATCGATACTAGCCGAGGTGGAAGGTGTCGTGATGGGTGAACAAAGCCAGACGGAGGTGAATATGAAAGCCGGAACCATGCGCCAGACGCCTGCGGAGGAGGCTGCGCGCCGGCCTGCGGCAAATGACAGCGAGGCGACGCAGTTGACTGAGGGGGAAGCCGCAGTGGTGCGCGCACGCCTTGGCGACAGCGGCAATGTTGGTCCCCTCGATGCCGCCGCGATGCGCGAATTCGGGTTTGAGCTGCCGCTCGACTGGAATGGGCGTGTCCGGGTGCAGGAGAGCCTGGAGGCAGCCGGCATGGATGGCCACAGCGCGTCAGAAGCGGAGGCTACATCCTGGAGCATCTTTGCCGCGCGTGCGGATGGCAGGGAACAATGGCTCACCGATGCGCCATCGCAGCAGGATGCCAACCGGCTTGCCAGCCGCTTGGAACTGATCGACGCGCACTCGGAGGAAAACGCGTTCGAGAAGGCGGCGAAGCTGGCCCGCATCCGAGAGGAGGCCGTGCGGCGAGATCCACAGAGTACGGCGGAAGATATTTCCGCCGCGCGCGAAGCCCGCAAGGACGCCGAATTCAACGCCACCCAGAACGATGCCGACTTGCTGCGCCGCATAGCGGAACAGGAGCGGGCCCGGGCGGCGCTGCCGGACACGGTGGCGCAAAGCCCGCAGACGCAAGCTGGAGCGCTGACCTATCTTGATGTGGCCTATCAGGGCAAGGACGAGGTTAAGGCACTCGGCGCAAAGTGGGACCGCCGCGAGCAGGCGTGGTATGTGCCGTCCGGCGTGGACCCGGCGCTCTTTGAAAAATTTGCCCGTCAAGGCGTCAGGGAGGCCGATGGTGCGCAGCATATCGGCCGAACGTCCGAGACTTCGGCGCAAGCCGATGACGCCGTAGCGAGCCGCATCTACCTCGCTGTGCCCTACGGCGAGCGCATGGCTGCAAAGGCGGCCGGCGCGGAATGGGACAAAACGGCCAAGTCCTGGTATGCGGTACCGGACGCGGATGCGGGAGCGCTGGCTCGCTGGAAGGTCGACAACCACGCCGTCCAGCAGAATCCCGCCATGACGCCGCGCGACGAGTTCGCAGACGCGTTGCGGGCCGTGGGCTGCGTGGTGGCCGGCGAGCATCCGATCATGGATGGGCAGAAACACCGGATCAGCGTCGCAGGAGAAAAACACAGCGAAAACAGCGGCGCCGGTTTTTACGTCGGCCACCTCGACGGGCATCCCGCTGGCTACATTAAGAATAACAAGACCGGGGTGGAGATGAATTGGAAGTCGAAGGGCTACGCCCTCGATCCCGAACAGAAGGCGATGCTGCACGCGCAGGCCGCTACCAAGCTGCAGGAGCGCGGCGAGGAGCAGGCGCGCCAGCACGAGCAGGCTGCCGACCGGGTGTCACGGCAGATGGCGGAGCTGACGCCCATCGCAAAGCCGACGCCCTACATGCAGGCAAAGGGACTCGATCCCATGCCCGGCGCGCTCACGGACAAGGATGGGAAGACGACGTATATACCCGCCACGGACGCCGACGGCAAGCAGTGGACGACCCAATACATACAGGAGGACGGCACCAAAAGGTTTGCCAAGGACAGCCGCAAAGCCGGATGCTTCCACGCGGTCGGCGGGCTGGTAGCTCTGGCCAAGGCGCCGGCGCTGGTGATCGCCGAGGGCTACGCCACTGCCAGCAGCCTGGCGCGCTCGCTTGGCCACGCCACGGTTGCGGCCTTCGACTCAGGCAATTTGCCGGACGTGGCCATGGCGCTGCACAAGAAGTTCCCCGACAAGCCCATCGTGATCGCCGGGGACAACGACCAGCACCTTGAGGCCACGCAAGGCATCAATCCGGGCAAGAAGAAGGCGCAGGAAGCGGCGCGCATCACCAATGGCCGCGTGGTGCTGCCGATTTTCGCGCCTGGGGAAGTGGGGCAGGACCCCAAGGGCTACACCGACTTCAACGACCTTGCCCATAAAAGCAAGCTAGGAATGGATGGCGTGGACCGGCAGGTCCGGCCGGTCGTCGCCGATGCCATCGAGAAGCACCAGGCAGCGGCGGAACGCCTCGCCCATGAGCAGCGACAGGAGCTGGGGCAGCGTCACGCGATCAAGATGGGGTAGGCCGGTCGGCCGGTGACGTAGGGGGCGGAAAATCTGTGCCCACGCGTGCGTCGGCCAAGCTAACGACGACACGTGGGTTGCGCTGGTGTAGTACTCACTGAGAGGAGAAATGTCATGCATCCCGTTATCCAGAAAACCTTCGGGGGCCTAACCCCCAGCTACTACGGCCGCCAGCTGTTCTTCGGCTGCATCTTCTTGGGCATCTACTTGCTTGCGACGGTGAAAGGCGGTTCAACGCCATTCAGCGGCTGGCTGTGGGCGTTTGCAACTACCTTCCTCTATCCGTACTCGCGGTTCGCTTACGAGGGAGTAGTCGATTTCATTGTCGGGAAGAACTTGTTTATCCTGCCTGCGCTCTTGCTTATCGGCTTCAAATTCATGACGATGCTGATGTGCTGGTTCCTCGCGATCTTCATTGCGCCCGTGGGTCTGGCCTATCTGTACTTGCACCACAGCGGAAAGCTGTCTTGAGGGGGGAGCATGGAGTCAGCGCTGGACAGCGTCACAGGCGAGGTTGTCGAGGCCGAGCAGCTCTGGCTGCTCGACCAGGTGGACAGGGAGAGTTACGCGTGCCGGGGCTGCGGCGTAAAGGTGCTCCCGGCATCCTACAGGCCAACGAATCTGGTTCGGCCGTACTTCACCGTGGGAAGCGCCGGTGCGCACCGTCCCGGATGCGATGTGGATGGCGAGCAGCGTCTGGTTCAGCGTGGCCGCCAGCAGCGGGTAACAACCTCGCACGATGGATTTCCGGTCCCATATCCTTCCAGGCTGGTGCTGAATGATCGTCGCGAAATAGCGGACAGGGCAACCGATGCCTCGCGCGAAGGACGGCGCGATGCGCCGGTACCGCCTTCGCACAGCGCGCCGGGCATGCCGCGCAATCGCACGGCCGGGACCATTCGCCAGATATGCCGGACCTTCATCAATTTCCCTTACGATCGCGACCTGGGACTGAGCTTGCCTGGCGTTGAAGCCGACAAGTACTATGCCGCGTTCAAGAAGCTGAAGTGGGATGACATGCTGCGCTATCCCGAGCCAAGGGTCTTTTACGCGGCGCTGCGCTGGGCGAAACCGGTTGAGGGCGACGCCTACATGGAAATCGGATTGGATGCCGGTCAGCGCGAAGGCGGAAAGTTGCTCGTCGGGCACCGGGTGCGCATCGAATGGGCTGGCTGGAGCGACGCCAGGAAGACCGCTGTGCGCAAGGAGATCGAAGCGGCCCGCGAGGAAGCCAAGCAGGCGTTCGAGGCTGGCCAGAAGCAGAAGAAGGCCTTCGTGTTCTTCCTTGGCGATCAGGACGGGGCCGATGCTGCCCTGTTTCGCGTGCTCGACCACCGGCTGATCTGCTGCATTGTGGACGAGATCAGCTATCCGAAATTCTGATTGGCGAACTGCCTTACAGGATGAGCCTGATTGTTCTGTTCGGAGGCCCACAATACAGCCCGCTCCTTCCCGAAGGTCACTTGGCTGATCTGGTCGGGGATCGGGATGTAGAGTTCAAAGAGTCCACTCTTGCCCGGACGGACTGCCAGCGCCATTGATACGAGTATGTGTACGGCATGCTTTTCATGATGCAGGTCAATGTGATCGGCGACAACCGAGCTATGCATGATCAGGCCCTTGATCCACAAGAGACGCGTTCCGTTCAAGTTCACTTCGGCGATATTGTGGAAGTGAACATCGGCGGATTCGGCAAAACGAATATGGCTCATGACGATTCTCCTTTCGCTTTTAGTATAGTTCTCTAGTGGCGGCGCGGATGCCGTTTTCGCGGAGAGTCCGGTTTGCTTGACTTGTTGGATGCCCCGGTGGGTCGGTTTTTCGGCTTCGTCTCCGGCGTCCTTTTGGGCGCGGATCTGGCAGGCCTATCCAGGATGTTTGCCTCGGCAATTGACCGCACGAGCCGCCCAGGATTGCTAACTAGCGCGGTCTGATGTGCCAAGGTTTCGCCGGTAACGTATTCCCATGCCTCGGCTGCGAAGGTGGAGCATGGCCTCAGCAGTGTCCATGCTTGCTCGCCTCGCCCTCTGTAATCCTGAATGAATTCGAACAGCCGTCGCTCTTGTTCAAGGTCGACGATGCGGCTACGTGTGGCATGTGGTTGGAACTCAGCCTCTGCGTTCTCCAGCAGGCCGTTGCCTTGGCCGGTGGGATTGTTGCCCCATGTTCCGAATGTGACCGGCTTGCCATCAATGGGACAATACTCTATCCAGCTGTGTCCGAGGCGGCCCGCCTCAGCGGCACGCGAATGGATTTTGAGTATGCCTGTCATGACGTCAGCGTGCAGGGATAGCGACGATAGCGCGAGGCACGTAGCCGGGCCGAGCCACGGTTTGTTGCGGCTGTTGCGCTGAATGGCCTGGTGTCGCGAATGAAGTCAGCCGTTGCGTGGGCACGTATCCGCAGGAGCCTGCCGTGCAGCGCTCCAGCCATTCAGCCCAGCGTGCGGACTTCGTTATCAGGGCCTGGCGGTAGCGGACATTATGGATGGGCGTGCGCGAATGATAGTTCGCAGCTTTGGTCCACAAGTCGCCTTGATCTTTTTGTATGTGCTGTCGCAAGCGCCATGCCGCCAACTCGTAGGCATAGCAGCCGGGCGCGGCCACCGCCTGCGGCGTGATTCCGTATTTGCCAAGCGTGGCCAGATAGGCGGTGTTGAACTGCATGGAGCCTACATCGCTTGTGCCGTTGCGGTTTTTAACCCACAGCCCCGGCGAGCCTGCCTCGCTTTCGGCGACCGCCAGCATGATATTGGCGGGAATGCCGTAGCGGGCGGCCGCCGCAATGCTGCAGGACACGCTGTCGTGAAGCTGTGCTGGAAAGTCGGCGGGGGGCATGGCTTCGCCTTGGTTTGGTGCCTACTTTTTTGGCGGTTCAGAGTCGTCGCCATCTTTCTTGTCACGGTCGCGGAACGCGGCAACTTCCGCTTTCGGATCGAAGTCGCCTTGCTTGCCAGCCGAGAGAGAGTTCCCACCGCCGTCAGCTTTGTCCCCGTCGATGCTTGCGCGAATGGTGTTCGCGAGCCTGCCGCCGTAAGTGTAGGAGATACGTTCACTCATTGAATCCTTGGCCATTTTAGCCATGCCCCTTACCAAACTATCGACAGTCCCTGCAGCAATCCTTGCTGCTTTTGCGCCTGAGCTGCCGGTAGCACTTTTATGGCCAGATGACGACGCAGTACCGCCTTTACTCGTGCTCCCGGCTGTCGTTTTGCGTGAGTCCGAACTGCTTGCCTGCGAGCGTCCTTGGTTTGCTGCGTCTGAAAAGCTGGAACCGGAAGAAGCCGGGGCGTCATTTCCCATCGCTTGTGCAAATGAGCTCTCGCCGGTTGCTACTCCAGCAGTGCCTGCACCCGACTGGCCTGAGAGAAAATCTCTTGAGCTGCCGCCGGATGACTCCTCCAACGCGCTGCTTTTTGAAATGGCCGCCATAAGCGCTTGTACACCCCCGCCTACGTTGGCCGCCGCGCCCATCAATGCGCTTCCAGCAGTCGATACAGCTGCGGCCGTCATAGCTGCTCCGGCCATGACGGAACCGGCACCGAATCCGTTTCCGAGTGCCCCGGTTCCGCCGCCCATCGCAAGACCGCCAACCAATCCGGGAAGCTTATTCACCAGGACCAGTAGCACGACTGATATGACGAGAATAACTCCAAGTTCGCGAAGCTCCAGTCCAGACATATTCAAGTGGTACGCGTCAAGGAACGACTTGCCTATGCCGACTAGCAGTACCATTGTTAGCAACTGAGCGCCGGTGCTCAAAACAGTGCGGAAGTAGTTCAGCGCCATGTCGGAAGTCCAGCGTGCTCCGCCAAAGCCCAGGAAGAAGATTCCGGCGTATGCCAGTATCCAACTGCTTATCAGGAGCAGCATCATGTTCACACTGATTAGTGCTAACACAACCAAGATGACTGCGCCAATAATGATCGCAACTGCGAAGTCGACAGGGTGCCATATCGACGATTTATCGGAAATGTTGATGAATAGGTGGAATCCGACGTCCACAATCCCGGATGGAGACATGGTGCTGCCAGTCCCCGCAGCCGCGCCGCCTATTTGCCGCATTGAATCCATAATGGCTATCGCCATACGCGGCCCGTTTGTGAGCAGCCACCAAAAGAATCCGGTGAAAATTGTGAAGCGGATGAACTCTACAAAGAACTCAGTAATGTCGGCTTGCCTTAAAGCCATTAGTCCGAACGTCCAGACCATGCTGATCAGGGCCAACGTCCAGAATAGCCAGCTGGCGTATCTGGAAATGGCCGCCTCCCATGTCGCCGCTACGCTATAGTAGCGAAGGAGGATATCGTCCATTACGCCCTTACTTGTGATTTCAGCGCGTGCCTCTCCGACGTAAAGCGTCAACAACAGGAATATGCCAAGCATCCACAGGTTTTCTTTTTGAAACCGGCTCATTTCGCTCACCTCTTGCTACCAAGATTTGGCCGCGCTTGGCTCGAATGTTCCTCGCCGGAAGCACCTGGAACCAAGGGCCTCTCGGGTTGCCTTGTCAGCTATTTTCTTTATGTTCTCTTCTTTGCAGTTTTCTGCTGTGGCTTCAGGGACGTTTTCACTACCTGCTTCGTTCGAACATCCCAGCAGGACCATTAGCATGCAGAACAATGAAGCTAGCACTGTGCAGAGCGAATTTGCTTTCATGGCAGTTCCTCACCAGGCGCGAACCGGACTGGGTTCGAAAGTACCCTTCCGAAATTTCACCGATGCCGCCGACTGGAGCGCTTCGCGGTCAGCAAGCGCTTGGTACCGGGTGGCGATGATATTCTGTTGTGCGATGAGTAGGGCTCGGATTTGGAGCAGCTGGTTGGCCTGCTGGCTCGCGAGTTGGTTGGCGAAGCCCAGCGCCTGCATCTGGCCGCCTGCGCCCTGCGCGCCCGATTGCAGCCGCTGCAACTGGCGCGCGTCCAGTTCCATCGCCTCCTGTTGTTTGTCGAGCGCCATCAGAAGAGCGTCATTCGCTTTTTTCTGAGCTTCCGAGGCTAGGTCTTGAGATTGCCCCAGAGCTGCCCAGTCGTGGTCAGAGCATCCACGCGAAGTGAAGCATGGGGAACTGCGGTAGCCGGCTGTATTCTTGAATTTGCCGAGGTAGGCGTTGATGCTGCCTAGTCGGCTTTTGTAGTACTGCAGAGTGTCAATGGCTGTACGGAGGTCGTTCATGGTCCTGGTGGCCATGTCCCAAATGTACATCGGCGGCGCCAGGGTATTGCGCAGCATATTCTGGTACTGCTCCAATTGGGTTTTGTATTGCTGGATCTGCTTCAATGTATGAGCCACATTCTCCAGTGCTGTCACCATGTTTTGTGACAGGTTCGCGCCGTCAATGACCGGCAGGCCGCCGCCGGCGGACGGGCCGGGAACGAGTGCTACAACAAGCGCGAGTGCGGGCACAAGTACCCTGGTGTTGAAATTCTTCATGATGCATGCCTCTTTCAAGAAATCTAATAGTCGAAGGCCCTGTAGGGCTTCGAGAAGGTCAAATCCTTGGTGACGACCACGTTGAACCGGTAGCCGGGCCTGATTTCCAGCGTCGGCGAGATCCCCATGTTCCGGGCGATCATCTGCGCGGTGACGTGGCCCAACTGCTGGCCCAGCGCCTCGCTCATTGCGCTGCGCGCGGTTTGGCGGTTTCCGTAAAGCGACTCGGGCTGGCTAAGCGCGATCCCCGCCGTGACGCCGGACATCAGCAGCGCCGAGCCGAATAGCCGGAAATAGTGGTTGTTGACCTTGTCGTGGAATCCGGCGTACCCCGCGCTGTCGGCTCCAGGCATGGCGCCAATGTCGAGCGCTTTACCGTCCGGGAAAATAATGCGCTGCCACGCGATCAAGACCCTCGCTTGGCCGTAAGCTATGTCGCTGGAATACTGGCCCACAAGACGCGAGCCTTGGGGGATTAATGTCCATTTGCCAGTGGCGGTGTCGAACACGTCCTGACTGACCTGGCCAATGACCTGCCCCGGCAAATCGGAGTTGATACCGGAGATGAGGATGGCGGGGAGAACGAATCCGGCGCGCAGCTCATACGGAGAGCGGGGCGCTTGAACCTGCGAGTCGAGGCGCCAGCGGTCCTGCTGCGCGCTGCCGTCGAACTGTCCGTAGCTCTTGCCGTGGGATGCTGCCGGCTGCGGGCCCTGCGCCGCCTGGGCCTGTTCTGGCCCGCCAGCAGAGGCAGTCGCGGCCCCCATCACGCCAGCTTGCTGGAGCTGCTGCAGGCGCGCCTGGAACACGGCAGTCGGATCGTCCGTATTCTGCATGTCGATCTGTTGCTGCGCGGCGGCGATGCGCGTGATGGCTTCCTCTCTCGAAAGCGGAGCATCGACCTTTTGCAATCCAGCGGGCGCCGACCCTGAACTGCGCGGCGCGGCCGCCTGTACGTTGGTGCGCGCCTTGATCGCTTCTTCAAGCATGTGCATCTTCTCCATGGCTATCCGCACACGCGGATCCTGATCCTGCTGCGGCGCCGATGGCGTGGCCGTTGAAGGTGGGACCGGCGGCGCTTCGAGCGTGTCGGGACGCACTACGGTGATTGCAGGGGAGTCGATAGGAACGTCCGGCGCTACCAGCGGTGCTGCTTTCGCGGCAGGGATGATGCCGTCCTTTTGCTGACCGGCCAGTTCGGTGGCGAACATGTTGGTGCTGGTGGTGTTGGTGTCTTTGACTTCGGGCGGCCGACGCTGCTTCTCCGCGCGATCAGCGGCCACCAGCGCCATGATCGCCAGGAACGCGGCCATCAAGCCGCAGAGGATGTAGATCGGCAGATTGTTCACCCTGCGCACGCCGCTCTTGCCGGTAGGCGTGCCGGGGGAGGCGTCCGGGGACATGTCTAAGGACTGGCTCATGACGGCTACTCCTTGCGCACCCACGCACCGGCCGGGTGGACAGCTTCGCTTTGCGGTACGTAGGCGCGGGTCATGGTCTGGCTGCCCAGGACCAGCGTAACTCGGTATAGCTTCGGCGACGTGATGGAGTCCAGCACATAGTTGAACGAAACGCTGGAACCTGCGTCCGGGGTTGAGGCCGCAGGTGCTGCATGGCTGTCGGCGGCAGTAGATCCAACTGCTGGTGGTACTTCCTGCACGGCGTATCCCTGGCTTCGTAGCGTTTCCACCAGTTGCTTGCCAAATCCATCCGGTGCCGACTGCCTGAGGTCCAATCTGGTGCTGGCTGGTGGGTACAGCAGCTGTAGCTGACGCGCCGCATCGTCGGCCAGTTGCTTCTCATGCGCAGCCGGCGCGCTTGGGATGAAGTTGCCGTAGCCACCGCTCGTGCTGGTGATTGTGGTGCCGCAGCCCGTGAGGCAGGACAGGATGCCGATCAGGGAGAGAATGGCGCGCATAATCATTTCTCCCGCGTGATCGTGATGCGGTCCTGGTTGCTGCCGACGCCTGCCACCAGCAACGCCTTGTCGAACACGGTGTCCACGATATAGCGATCCCCTTGGACACGGTAGTTCACCATCACCATCTCGGCATCGGTGAACCAGCCGCCGTCCTCGCGCACGACCAGCAGCGTTGGCGCCTCCGTCTGTGCCATGGCGGCGGGCATCTGGATAATGGTCTTCGTCCCGTTGTTGTAGACCCTGATGGGCTTCCACGCCGCATTTCCCGCGACTTCATAGCTGAAGTTCAGGTCGCCCAGGTACTCGCCTGTTTGCGGAATTGTGCGTTCCTGCTTTTCCTTGACTTCGCGGGTTTTGATGGTATTCCACTTGGCGAGCGCGTCTTCGGTGTAGGTGAAGGCGACACGGGACATAAATTCAGTGCGGTGTGAGCGCAGCCGGAAGTGGTAAGTCCGGCGGTTCGTGGTGACGATCAGCGAAGTTTCGAGGCCGATGTCCATCGGCTTGATGATCAGGTGCTGCACCTCTGTTGCGCTGCTGCCGGTGATGGCCGGTTCCACAACCCAGCGGACAGTGTCGCCAAGGTGAATTGAGTTCACCAATTCCCCAGCTTGCAACTCCACGTCGCAGACTTGCAGCACGGCGCATACGATGCTGGGCTGCTGCGCACCGAACAGATAGCGGATGGTTCCATCGGTGCCGACCACCGGCTGCATGCCGGAGGGACTGGCATTGCGCCACTGCTGCGACACCGCCAGCGCGTCGCGCTCCTGCTGCGTCAGCGTCAGGTTCTTGCCAGAGAAGTACAGATCGGCGAGCTTCTTTTCCGCCGGCTGCGCTGCAGCCGCCATTGCGCATGCAAGCAAGGCCAGGGACACAGCGATTCGGTTTTTCATGTTCAATCTCCTTACAACTGCTTCGACCACGAGTAATCGCGGACGTAGATGCTGAGCGGGTTGTTGCGTAGCTGTTCCTCGGTGGTCTGAGGCGTGGTCGGCACCGTGTACACGGTGAGCAGTGCCCGCATGCGGAAGGGTTTACCTTTCAGCGCACCCTGGCGGTCGCGCACTGTCTCGATCCAATCGACCTGCCAGGTATCAGCGGTCTGCGGAATCACTGAGGCGATTTCGGTGTTGACGGTTTCATTGGCCGCGCGCTTGAATGGGCTGCTGTCTTCGGTGCCGTTCAGCCACTCGTTGGTCTTGGCCGTGGCAGGGTCTTTTGCCGAGAGCATGGAGTAGATGCGGAAGACCGCCTTGCGTTGCAGCGAAATGTCTGGCGTGACCAGTCGCATGTCGCTAACAAAGGAGGCAACGGCCGCGTGCACGACGCGCTCGTTCAGAGCCGGCGCCTGCTGCGCCGGTGCCACGGCAGCGGGCTGCCCCAGCTTGTCCACTTCGACCACATAGGGAACGAATTTTGACTGGCTGCCGATATGGATAACGCCGCCTACGCTGGCGAGAGCGATCAACAACGACAGGACGGCCAGCAGTTGCCAGTTCCGGCGCGACGCGATGACGCCGCCGACATGGTCATTCCACGTCCGCCGTGCGGACAGGAAGGGGTTTTCGTTCTCGCCCTTCCTGCGGCCGCCGTCGACAAAAGAATCGGCGCTTTCTTGGGGCCTATCGCCTTTATCTTTACCTAGCTTGAAATTTGAAAACAGGTTCATAGGTTCACCCCATAGTCATGAAGATCCAGTCCCCGGCTCGCCAGCCACTCGTGAACCCACCATTCTCCGTGCTTGGCCTCCAGCGCCTTGATCGTTGCCACGGATTCCTTGTCGGTGGCGCCGATAAACGCGAGCGCCAGCGGGCCGAGGGCCAACTCGTACAGGCGGCGCCCTTGTTCTGATACGAAGTAGTACTGCTGCTTTGGGATTGCCGAGGCAAGGATGTCGATCTGGCGATTGTTCAGCCCCATGCGACGGTACAACGCCGCCGTGTCCTCATCGCGCGCGTAGATATTCGGCAGGAAGATCTTGGTGGCCGTCGATTCGACGATCACATCCAGAATGCCGGAGTTCGCCGCGTCCGATATGTTCTGGGTTGCCAGTAGTACCAGGCAGTTTGCCTTGGCGAGCGTCTTCAGCCATTCGCGTATCTTCGCCCTGAAGGCTGGATGCCCGAGCATCAGCCAGGCCTCGTCCAGAATGATCGCTGCTGGTTGACCTTTCAGGCTGCGCTCGATCCGCCGGAAAAGGTAGAGCAGGACAGGTAGCGCGCACTTCTCGCCCCGGCCCATCAGCTCCTCGATCTCGAAAACGGTGAAGTCGCTCAGTGACAAGCCATCGCCCGCCGCGTCAAGCAGGCTGCCCATGCTGCCATCCACCGTGTACTGCCGGATGGCTTCGCGAATGGTCTCGTCCTGAATCGTCAGCGAGAATTCCGACAGGGTCCGCGCACCGCTGGCGTGCATGTTCATGATTGCATCGCCGATCTCGTTGCGCTGGCCTGGCGTCGTTTCCACGCTGTTCAGCGCGAGCAGGGTGTCTATCCATTCCATCGCCCAGGCCCGATCTGCTTTCGATGCCAGAAATTGAAGTGGACAAAACGACAGCTGATCGTCGTCCCCTGCGATAGTGAAGTGCCGCGCGCCGATGGCCTTTGTCAGCGGGTAGATCGACATACCCTTGTCGAAAGCATAGACCATCATGCCCGGGTAGCGGCGCAGCTGCGTCGCGATAAGGCCCAGGTGCGTGGACTTGCCACTGCGGGTGGGACCAAACATCAGCGCATGGCCAAGGTCACGCACGTGGAGGTTGAACCTGAATGGCGTGGCGCCCTGCGTCACGCACTGCATGAGGGCTGGAGCGCTGGGCGGGTACAGAGGGCAGGGCGCGCGATCCAGGCCTGTCCAGATCGAGCTCGTAGGAAGTAGGTCGGCCAGGTTTAATGAATTCAGCAGCGGCCGACGGACGTTCTCGACGCCATGCCCGGGCAGGCTGCCGACGTAGGCGTCCATGGTGTTGATGGTTTCCACGCGCGCCGCAAAGCCCAGACGGTTTATCGTCTTCTCGATTTGGCGTGCGGCGATGGCGATCCGCTCCCTGTCTTCATCCATCAGCACGACGACGCTGGTGTAGTAGCCTTCCACGACCTGGCCGCTGTTGACTTCCGCAATAGCAGATTCGGCGTCGGCCACCATGGCTACGGCATCCTGATCAATGGGGCCGGTATGCGTGTTGAAAACCTGATCGAAGAAGCCCCGGATCTTCTGCCGCCATTTCTTCCTGAATTTGTCCAGGTGCGCGACCGCCTCGTGCGTGTCCAGGAAGATGAAGCGGGACGACCAGCGGTACTCGCAGGACAACTCCCCCAGCGCCGTGAGCATGCCCGGCGTTGACTCCAGAGGGAATCCTTCGATGGCAACGACCTGGATGAATTTGCGGCCGATCTTCGGGACGACACCGGGCTGCAGTTCTTGGCCGCCGAGGATGGCGTCAAGGTACATCGGGTTGGTGGGCAACTGCATGGGGTGGTTCAGTCCTGTAATGCAGAACTGCAGCCACCTCAGGAAGTCATCATGGGTCACATTCGATCCGTCTTCATTCGCCACCTTATTGCCAACAAGTCTTTCGAGCTTCAAGGCTGACGACAGGCGAGACTGGATGTTCGCGCACTCGCGCTGGAAGTAGTCGATGAGCGCGTGTGTGCGGGCCCTGTGATCTGGCGCGCGGGCCTCGTCGTCGAACATCAATTCGACAAAACGGCTTTGCGCCAGGAGCGGCGCGAAGTATGTGACCGTCAGCACGAAGTAGCCCTCGTACATCGTTCCAAGACGCTCGAAGAGACGGCGGCGCTCTTCGTCAATGGCGGCCGATACCGGGTCGGGGAAGTTGGACAACCCAGCGTCCGCGTATCCCGGAGCCGGCCGGCGCACGGCATCCACGTGGATCATCCAGCCACTGCCAAGGTTCGACAGCGCCTGGTTGATGCGCAGCGACGTCATCTCCCGGTACTGGTCGGTGCTGCTCGCATTGTCTTCGCCCTTGTACGCCCACGCGGCCATCAGAGAGCCGTTCTTGCCTACGATGACGCCGTCCGCGACCATGGCCGCGTACACGAGTAGGTCCGTCAGTGCAGGGCCCGTGGCGCGATGCTTCTTGAGCTGGGCGTCCGCGTTGACAGCCTGTATGCGGCCATACAAGATTGCCAGCATCGCGCTGCCGAGGGCAGACATGCCGATTGCGATTCCTTCGATCATTTGTATTGCCTCCCCTGGCTGCTGGAGTTGGCGCGGAACGGCGTGCTGCGCGGCGGATAGAACCGTTGGTACCGGCGGTGCCGCAGGTACACCTGCCGCATCTTCGGATCGTGCTTGGCCATCAGGCGGCACGCGTACAGGGTGGTGAACCACAGAGCGAGGCCGAAGACCGTTGCCCGCAGCTCCTGCGCGCTGAAAATCAGCGCGAAGGCCAGCAGGCCGGCAAACATCACCAGCTCACGGTCGCCGCCCATGAACAGGTTGGTGCGGTTGCCAGCCCGCCGAATCGGGATTTTGCGCAGGGCCATGGCTATGCATTCCGATAGCCCGCCGCGATCATTTCCGAGGCTGTGCTGCTCGGCGCATGATCGTCCAGCATGGCGACGACGGCGCCACGTGCGAAGAAGGTGCTCATGACGTTCTGTGCACCGACTATCAGAGCCATCACGAGGACCAGGAAAATCAGCGTGCGGAAGAACCCATTCAGATCGCCGCCGAAGATCAGGACACCGCCTGCGATGACGATTCCCGTGATCGACAACGAAAATGCCACCGGACCTGTGACAGAGTTCCGCAAATTCTCCAGCCAGGATTCATAGGGCAAGGAGCCGCCAGTGCCGACGCTGGCCGATGCGCTCATGGGCGCGAGCAGAGCCAGCGCAATGGCGAATAGCAGTATGGCGAATGCCAGGGTGCCTTGTTGACGTGCTGGAATCGGACGAAAGGATGCATGGTTCATGATCGGTATTCCTCAAAGGTTATCGGTTACGTACTGGCCGTCCCGGTATCCCGAAACGGCGAGGACTTCCTGTACGGCCCGGCCTTCAGGAGTCCGGGCTATATGGACGACAAGGTGAACCACTTCGCCAATCAGCGACTCGATGTCGGTTGGTGCGGATTCGTTGCGGGTGATGAGCGACTTAAGGCGGATTAGCCCGGCGGCTGGGTTGTTCGCGTGCAGAGTGGCGGCGCCGCCCTCGTGGCCCGTGTTCCATGCGTCGAGTAGATCCAGCGCTTCTGGTCCGCGCACTTCGCCGACAAAGATCCTGTCGGGCCGCATGCGCAGGGTGGTGCGGAGTAGGGCTGTCATCGAGATGTCGGACGTCGTGTGGTACTGCACGTAGTTCTCGGCGATGCACTGGATCTCGCCCGTGTCCTCGATGATGAAGATTCGCTCCGAAGAATCATGCGCCACCATCTCATTGATGATCGCATTGACCAGCGTGGTCTTGCCGGAGCCGGTGCCGCCCACGACAAGGATGTTGCGGTGATTTGCTACGGCTTGCCGGATAGCGGTGCAGTGTTCGGCCGACATGATGCCGGTCTTCACATAGCGGTCCAACGTGAAGATCGCGACGGCCTTCTTGCGGATCGCGAAAGTTGGGGAAGAAACGATTGGAGGAAGCTGCCCCGCGAATCGGGAGCCATCCAGCGGCAGTTCGCCTTCCAAGGTTGGCTTGCCGCGTGTGACTTCTTTGCCGTGGTAGCCAGCGACCGTCTTGATGATGGCCTCCGCCTGGGCGGCGCGAAGCGTGCCGATGCACTTCATGGGCTCGGCCAACCGCTCCTGCCACAGGCGGCCATCGGCGTTGAGCATGATTTCAACGGTTCTCGGATCGTGCAGGGCAGCCAGGAGCTGCGGCCCCATGTCGCGTTCGAGCTTCTTCTTAGCCCGATCCTTCAGCGTCGAGAAATCTTCAACCTCTGCCATGATCGATATGCCCCTGTTGTGCGATGCATTGCCACACAATCAAAGGCTATACCGTAAAAATCTGAGCGATTTGATTTTAAACAAACGTTATGCTGGTTCCAAAGAGGTAACCATGACGGCGGGGAAAGAGGGGCTATCGCTTTTGTGAAGTGGCAATCTGGGCTCGGTTGGCGCTGTCCCATTGCTCGACAGTAAAGGCCTGAAATTCTGTAAGAATTGCCGACACTCTCACGTAGCCTTCGGGGAGGGAAGGAGCGGTGGCGTGCGGTGAGATGATCGCCAGTGAGTCTTGGTCCAAGTCAGTTTTTTCGAGCAGCGCCGGCAACGGCTCGCCCAGCGCTTGCGCGATGGATTCCATGATCTTTAAAGAAGGGTTGGCCTTGCCGTTCGTCAGATCCGAAAGAAACGATATAGATATACCGGACCGGTCAGCCAGCTCATATTTAGTAATTCCACGCTCGTCGAGCAGTCGAAGTACGTTGGTTAGAAAAATCAGGCTGTACACGTGAAGGGTTCCGATCCTTTAGCGGCTAAATTCTTGCGGGCATCTCATTGAGATTACCATATGCGCGCCCCTCCTGTGCCACAGTCGTTGACGTCTTGCTGCGTACAGTAGACATCACGAAGCTTCTTCTCGCAGAATTCTCGAGAACCGGTGTTCGCCATGATAGCCGGCCTTGCAAGTCCCCATTTTTCCGAAAACTCCTTCCAAGAGCAGTTCCACGCAAACGGCGGCGTACTTTCTCTTGACGAGCTTGTTTTTTACGGAGTCCACCTCGCGAAAATCCTGCCGCACGATCTGCACGTTCAGCTTCTGTTCTTCGAAGAAGTGCTGTATCAGGGCCGCTTCGGTAATTTTTACCGCCGAATCGGGGTCAATATCGGAGTCCTGGAGTTCCTCGAACGAGTAATACGGTCCAATCCGCCTCTTGCGAACCGTGCGCGTCGCTATTCGCATGAAATACACTATGGCCACTTCATCGGGGCCGAGATCGGTAGTGATCTTGCCCCATTTGTTGTGATTTCGCGCGCGCATCAGCACGCCGTTCTTGCTCTTGCCGACGTAAATTACCTCGAGGGGGGCGAGGAGGTCCCAGTCGAACGAATGAGCGAGCTGCACCGGCGAGACAATCGTCCGGAGCGCGAGGTTGCCGCCGGCCATGCCTTGCCAAAGCTTGCAGTCGATCCAGAGCAGCTCTTCCGTGGACCGCTCGAGGTCGATGCTGCTGTTTTTGCGATAAGCTTCGGCTGCCGTATCTTGGCCGGTGCAGGGAAAGCCCCACCCGGCCATGACTTTCTCGGCCCAGTCCTCCCAAGATGCACAGCCGCTTCTTGCGCCGTGGCGTGGGAACAGGAACTTCGCGACATTGAAGGTCACGAGCTCCGTGCGGTCCCCCACCGTGACTATTCCCGTTATGCGGAATCCGGCTCCGATCCGAAATGACCCTGGAAGAAAGCGAATGCGCCGGGTCTTCACGATCAGGTAAAGAGTCGACTTCTTCCGGTGGAATTCGTCGAAGTGGTTCTTGGACAGCTCGTGATAGAGCAGGTCCTTTTCCAGCGGATGGTATTCCGTAACGTATGACGAGAAAAGAAGCCCGTCCGGAAATTCGTATATTTTTTGCATCTTGATCAGTTTGCGGGCCCGGCCGCCTTGATTTCCGTTGCCGATAATGTATCTTACTGGAAACTTGCCGCGACGGCGCGCGCCTTTGCCATACGCTCTCGGGCGAGGCTTCGGCCGACGGTACTCGATAACAATGGGGAACGTATGCAGATCAAGAAAGTAGGCGTCAAGAATTTCCGGCTGCTCAGGGACGCGGAACTGTTCCTGGACAACAGAACCACGCTGGTAGTCGGGCGTAACAACAGCGGCAAGACGTCGCTCGCTGAGCTTTTCAGGCGGCTCTTGTCCGACGGGACGCCCAGCTTCAGGCTTGAGGACTTCTCCCATGCCGCCCGTGTCGGATTCCGCGCAGCCTACGAACTTGCGCGCGCCGGCAAGGATGATGTCGATGTGAGGGCTGCTTTGCCGGTCATTGAAGTCACGCTCGTCCTCGACTACGAAGCCAGTGCGGCCTCTCTGGGAGTCCTCAGCGAATTCGTCGTGGATCTCGATACCGCTTGCACTGAGGCGCGTGCCGATATCCGGTACGAACTCGAGCCGGGCAAGCTCAAGTCGTTCTTCGATTTCGACGGGCCCGGAGACAACGCCGGCGAGGAGGAGTTCGCGGCAGCGTTCCTGAGGGCGATGAAGGAGGCCGTCCCGAAGTACTACAAATGTGCCCTCAAGGCAACGGACCCGAACGATCTCACGAACCAGAAGGTGCTCGACTGGTCGAGGCTGCGTGCGCTGATCCAAGGGGACCTGGTCACGGCGCAACGCGGCCTCGACGACATCACGGACAAGGACAACGACTCGCTGGGCAAGATCCTCGGCGTTCTGTTCGATACCGCAGGGGCTGAGCTCGCGGACGAGACCGAAAGGGCGAGGGTGGCCGCGCTGAAGACGGCAGTCAGGGTCGTGGAGAAGGACATCGACGATAGTTTCAACGGACAGCTTACGGGACTGCTGCCAGCTTTGGACCTCTTCGGATACCGGCTTCCAGATCCCAAGCTCAGGACCGAGACGACGCTCGACGTCGGGCGCCTGCTGAAGAACCATACGAAGATCCGTTACTCCGGAGCCGACGGGGTGCACCTGCCCGAAGCCTATAACGGCCTCGGCGCGAGGAACCTTATCTACATGCTCCTGAAGCTCTACGAGGCGTTCAAGTCGTTCAGGGCGAAAGAAGTCGCGCCTTGCGTGCACGTCATCTTTATCGAAGAGCCTGAGGCGCACTTGCACCCGCAGATGCAGGAAGTTTTCATCGGCAAGCTGCAGGAGATGGCCGCGCTGTTCGCCAGGGACCACGGCGGCGGCACCGCGTGGCCCGTCCAGTTCGTAGTCACCACGCACTCCGCCCATATGGCGAACAAGGCGAGCTTCGACGCGATCAGGTATTTCCTGTCCGCGCCGGACGAAGGGGACGGCGGAACCCTGCGGACCCATATCCGGGACCTGAAGCGGAATTTCGGCGACAGGAGCGACGGCGACAACGAGTTCCTTCACCAGTACATGACGCTGACGCGCTGCGACCTCCTTTTCGCGGACAAGGTCATCCTGATCGAAGGCACCTCCGAACGCCTGCTGTTGCCGAAGATGATCGAGAAAATTGACGCGGGTCTGTCGCTCGGGGACCGGCTCGGAAGCCAGTACCTTGCCGTGCTCGAGGTCGGAGGCGCCTACGCGCACCTGTTCTTCAAGCTGCTGGATTTCCTTGAGCTGCCCGCTTTGGTGATTACGGATCTGGATTCGGTCGATGCCGTAAAGAGCGGGGAGGCCTGCATGGTTTCGGCTGGAGCTTGGACCAGCAATGCCACCATCCGCGCGTGGTTTGACAGCAAGGGCTGTTCGCCCGCCGAACTCGTCGCCAAGGATGCGAAGGAAAAGACCAAGGGCGCGCGGCGGCTTGCCTACCAGGTCCCGGAAACGGACGGCGGCGCTTGCGGACGCAGCTTCGAGGCGGCGTTCATGCTCGCCAATTCCGGCAAGTTCGGACTGGACGCCACGAAGGCCGAGCAATCGGCATGGGACTTGGCCGCGAAGGCGAAGAAATCGGAGTTCGCGCTGAAGCACGCCATCGTGGATACCGCATGGGCGGTGCCGAAGTACGTCGCCGACGGCCTCACCTGGCTTGGCGCCGTTGGCAGGCCGGCGGTCGCCCCGGCGGCTGCCGCAGCATCGGCCTCCCCGGCCAAGAAAGCCCCAAAACGGCGTGGGGGCAGGCGCGTTGCCTCTCCGGTCGAAGCGGCCGAAGCGGTGACAATCGAGATATCCATTCCTAAGGATGATGGCCATGGCGAGTAACGTGCGCGGTCCGAATCCGGCAGTGGAGGCGGCGGAGGAGTCCCTCCGCGCCATTTACGCGTGCCTCGACGGCGGGCGCAGCTTCCTGCTGGAAGCAGGGGCCGGGGCCGGGAAGACGCATTCCCTGGTCATGGCGCTGCGCCACCTGATATCGAAGCGAGGCAGGGACCTGGCAAAGCGCAATGAAATGGTGGCGTGCATAACCTTCACTAACGTCGCCAGCGACGAGATAGCCTCGCGCACGGACGGCCACCCGGCAATCTACTCGTCCACAATCCATGCCTTCTGCTGGTCTCTTCTCAAGGACTTCCAGCCCCACCTGCGGGAGGAGCTCCCGTCGTTGCCGAGGTGGCAGGAGCGGCTTGACGAGGGAGGTGGCATCGCCGGACGGGAGGTGGAGTACGACCTCGGCTACCCGTCCGCGAAACGTAACGACCGCAATATATCGCTCGGGCATTCGGACGTGCTCGCGCTCGTCGTGAAACTGCTGGAGAAGCCGAAATTCCGGCGCTTGCTGGCCGCGCGGTATCCGGTCCTGTTCATCGACGAGTACCAGGACACGGACAAGGACTTCGTCGGCGCGCTTATGAAGCACTTCCTCGGAACCGGCGAGGGGCCGGTGCTCGGCCTTTTCGGCGACCACTGGCAGAGGATTTACGGGTCTTCAAGCTGCGGGCGCGTGGCTCACGGCGCGCTCGAGATCATCGAGCAGAAGGCTAATTTCCGCTCCGTCCGCCCCATCGTCGAGGTCCTCAACCGCATGAGGCCCGAGCTGCCTCAGGCTTTCCGCGATCCGAGCAGCACTGGGACCGTTTCCGCTTTCCATTCCAACGGCTGGACCGGCGGCCGGCGTTCCGGTCCCGGCGGTCACTGGACGGGAGACCTTCCGGAGGATGCCGCTCACGCGCACCTCGAGGCGCTCGTGGCGAAGCTGCGAGGCGAGGAATGGGACTTCTCCGCGAACAGGACGAAGATCCTCATGCTGACGCACGGCGTCCTGGCCACAGAGCAGGGGTACGCGCGCATCGCGGCGCTGTTCAGCTCCAACAACGCCGCCTACCTGAACAAGGAGGACCGGCATCTCAAGTTCCTGCTCGAGACCGTCGAGCCCGTATGCGCGTCGTACGAGAAGAAACGGTACGGGGAAATGTTCGCCGCCCTTGGAACGGGCACTCCCAGCATACAGGCGCATTCGGACAAGGCGGAATGGGCGCGCGACATGGCAAGGCTCTCGGCGCTGCGCGCGAGCGGGACGGTCGGCGAAGTCATCGACCACTTGAAGGCTTCGGGCCGGCCGAGGCTGCCGGAAGCCGTGGCGAGAAGGGACGCCGAATTGGAAACCCAGGCGCGCGAGGGCTTGCCGGAAGGGGAGGCGGAGCGGTCTTCGATAACGCGGCTTCGGGAACTGAGGACGTTCCCTTACGCCGAAGTGCGGTCGCTGGCAGCCTTCCTGGACGAGCACACTCCTTTCTCGACGAAGCACGGCGTGAAGGGGGCGCAGTTCGAGAACGTCTTGGTCGTCGCCGGACGCGGCTGGAACCAGTACGACTTCAACAGGCTGCTGGAGTGGCTTGGCAATCCGGCTGGCATTCCTGCCGAAGGCACTGCCGACCGCGCCGCTTTCGAGAGGAACCGGAACCTTTTCTACGTTGCTTGCTCGCGTCCGGAAAAAAGGCTTGCGGTGCTGTTCACGCAGCAGCTTAGCGAACCTGCGCTCGCGATGCTTTCGAAGCTTTTCGGAGACGGCAACGTGCAGGCGTTCGCGCCTTAGCGCCGAACGTTCCGCACGCTGCTGGCGCATCGGGTGGCCGTACGGATGCCTTAGAACGGAATCGGGTCTTCGGCGTGCGTTGCCGGAGGCAAAGCCTGCGGCGAAAGCGCCCTGTGTATCTCGACGAGCCGCCCGAGCAGCTCGTCGAACGTAACGACCATCACGTCGGCAAGCGAGTTCCTGACAAGTTCCAGGGATTTTTTTTCTCTCGCGGACTGAGGGACCGTTCCGGCGATCACGATACAGCGCATGGAGTAGGCATGGATGTCGTGCAGCCCGCTTTCCTCCTTCAGGTTCACCAAGTTCTTGTGAAGCTTGAAGCGCTGGTCGAGGATCTGCACGATAGTCGCGCTCAGTTCGCTGGAAGGCGCGTGGACCCCTTCCCGATAGGCAGTCTTCGTCAGCAGTTCGGTGTCCGGCCTCTTTATTTCGATGATCGCGAGATTGCCTGTCGATGCTGTCGCCAGCAGGAAGTCAGCTATCTTCGCGCCCTGCCCACCAAATCGCATGCCGCCGACGTATGGGGTGGATTCGATGAGGAGGGCAGGCACGGAAAACGCCAGGCTCAGTATGAACGGGTTCGCTTGAAAAAATGCCTGCTAATGCTTTTCGGTGAGGTTTTTGGACAGCTTTGCTTCGAACTCCCCGATCAGCTCTTTCAGGGTCACGCGCTCGATGTCGGCCTTGAGGCTGAGCAGCGCCTGCGGCTCCGCTTTCGCGAGTTCCTCGACGTTCTCGTTCACCAGCTTCACGACGCTGCGGCGGTACCGCTTCGAGAGCTTGGTCCGTTCGCCGCCAACGTTGGTCATATCTGCAATGGCGTCAGCCTGCAGCCTCTTAGTTTTTCGTGGGAACGCGTCACGGTCTGCCGCATGGAGCAAGTGCTGGTACGCAAGCAGCTGCTTCTCGCTGCGGGCGGCCCTCTGATGCCGTGACGCGCTGCGCGCGAGTTCCCTTCGAAGTTCGTGGAAGCGGCCTAGCCCAAGGATATAAAGCGAAGAGTCTATCCTTGCCGTACGGACGGCGGCCCCCCCGTGCAGCACGAGCGAATCTATACCGGGGATATCTGCGATGGCTTCGCATATGAAGCGGTTTTCCCACAAGAGTCCGAGCCCGAATTCGAATTGCTTGGAAAAACCGTCGGGCAGGCCCTCAAGCAGGGCAATTACGTCATCCCTGCTTTCCGGGAGTTCGTAGGAAGTCCGGGCCGGCTTAGTGAGCCTGATTCGTTCGAGGGTTCCGTATTTCGGTAGGAGGTAGTCATCCTTGTCAGGCCGGACGTTGATGGGCCAAATCGTTAGATGGTCCGGCTGTACATTGAGGATGCGTTCCCGTAGGGGAATTAGAACCGGCATGGTTAGAGTTGAGCCTGCAGGCGCCGAGTGGAAGAAGAAAACGTCAACTCCGCCGTCGTTGGACTCCTCGATCTCTATTTCCGGTTCCGGGACTCCGGCCGGAACCAGGCGGGACTTCATCTTAAATTCGGATGGGCGTAGGGAGCTCATATTGGCTTGTTATCTTCCTAGAGGAGGGCGTTCAGACGCTTCGCCCATGGGTGTTTAGAAAGTGGCTGACGCGTCTCTCAGCTCTTGGTCGTGTGACCTGGCGGGTTTGCAGCAGCATCAGACGACGATATTTACAAACGGATCATCGTCGCCCGGGTATAACGTAATGTATTTGGGCCATGCTAAGGGGCGTTGCTTCCACTTGGCCGTTGAAGGTGTGCGGTAGTTGAAAATCAGCTCTGCGTTACTTGTTGAGCCGATAAGCCTTGCAATCAACGCTTGATCCGGATGCGCGTGTATTCTCCCATTCGTGCTGATAGCAAAACGACGGCATGAGACGTGGCCGAGCATTGCCGTTGATGTGTTTGACTGGCTGCCGTGGTGAGAGACTTTCAATAGATCGACAACTAATTTTTGTCCGGGCCAGCGTGCTGCCAGCGAAGTTCTGATCACTTCGGAGTGGGCATCACCGCTTAGTAGGACCTGCTTGTGTTTGAACTGCAACAGCAAAGCAATGCTGCTTGCGTTTGACACAGACGTATCTGGTGGAGATCGTTTATCAACCAGACTGAAAAACGATGGAGGTGGCCAGCTGTCGTTGCGACCGAGTCTGTCCCGTGGCGCTGAGTCGGCGTCGCCAGCTACCACCATTGGCCATTGCTTCGCCAGCGCAGATAACTCCTTTGCCGTGGGAGATAGGACCCACGCCACCATTCCGTCGGGCAAGCAAATACCACCGCCGTTCAGGACGGTAACTGCCTTCCCAACGAACGCCGAATTCCATGGCAGGTGGCTGCGCTCAATGAGGTCGGATAAGGCATCACCGTGGTGTGGCCCTAGTACATCGCGGGGCAAGAGGTGTTTGTGCCCGTTGAACCAGATGTCGTTGATCCGCAGCCAGCCTGGTCGCTGTTTCAGCAGCGCGATAATTCCGCCAATATGATCGAAGTCGTAATGAGTGACTACGAGTGCCTCTAGCGTCAGTACTTCGTCTACACGCGCCGCTGCCAGCACTTCCAGCAGACTCGGCAGCGCATGCGCTGGCCCGCCATCGACTAGGATATGTCGAACCGGGCTGTGGCCGTAACTCACGAGGATGGCGTCGCCGTGTTCGACCTGAATCAGCTTCACCTGCAACAAGTCGCTCATGCAGGTGATTCCCCGAGGCATGCGTCCGCATCGCCGAACGCAATCAATACCATGCCTAAGGCATTATCTTTCGCTAGGAATTCACGACGCAGGCGGGTGATCAATTCCCCGATCGTGATCGGTGTGGTGGAGACCGCTGCGGCCATCAATTGGGCTGTGAGATCGGCGGCTGCGATATTCGCATAGCGGCCCAAGACACTGGTGAGCGCGGCAATCACCACCTTGGCTCCCTCGCGCAATAATCTGGCAGGCAAGCTAGAATTTGCTGTGAGACCGATGGCGGTGTTGCAGCCAATCGCAACCACGATTGGACCAGCGTCACCAATATATGGCCGCTGCAGCGATCCCAGCGCGAGCTTGTCGTCGTTGCCAATATAGAGGTGATCGTTCTCGAAGTGCGGTACTAGAACCAGCAACTTTGGTTTGACGGAAGCAATTGTGTGAGCCCAATCCTGCCATTTGTATTTACGATGTCCATTGAACAGTACCTCTATATCTGCAGTGCGAGTCGGGGTAAATGGCGGTTGAACTTCACTGTCATCGAATTCATCAGCCCGGTCAGAGGCGGCAAACAACGCGCGGCGTAGATCGGTGAAGTGATTGCGCCCCTCGAGGTCGCCAGCTTGCCGCAGCCATAAGGTCCTGTCCATGGTCTTGTCCCAAGTCTGCCGTTCAATCACAGAGGTGACGCCGAGGAACCCCATTGGGCATAGCTGCTGGCGCGCAACCCTAATCGGGCAATTTTCGATGGCAACACCTGAAGTCAGGCAACCCGAGCGCTGATCGCACAAACCAGCATCCTCGTTAGCCGGAAGGTTGCCGTCGTAGAGATACTCGACCGGAAAATATACGTTGGATGGTGTGGTCAACTGTACTCTGGTGATTGTACTAGGCCATTCCGGGGCCAAGTCTCGCAATTCATCCATTAGGATCTTGCCGTAATTGGCTAGATTGAAGAGGGAGGAGCTGAAAATGCTGGTGGGCTCGACACAGTCTCTGAGGGTTGAGCGCAGTTGCTCGCGTGTTGCACCAATGTCACGTACATCCAGCTCTGCGAGGCGAATGCCTTTGCTGGTCAGAACCGTTGCGCTTGGCGTGTTCCCGAGACTGTTATTGACGAGTAGGGAAACATCGAATCCCTGCTTATGGTGCTCAAGTGGCGAATTAAAAGCCTCAACAAAAAACTGAATAGACTGACCGGGAGCACCCTGCAGCCGGGCGGTCTGCAAAACGCAGGCGCCGTCGCACACCAGAAAACGTATGTCGATTGCATGGTCAAACGCTACTTTATAAGTAAAAACCACCGGCGTCGAGGGGCCGCTGCGAGGCAGCACCAAGGGTGCCGAGCGCGGTGCAGCACCCACCTCGGTTAGATGCACCTGCAAAGCTTTCTGATCATCATGCCACGTGAGGCTTTGTTCTGGGAAAGCGGGGGCGCCGAATTTCAGTGGTGACATGGGCTGAATTCGGATTTGAATTTCAACGCTGCCGAGCAGCGGGAACGTACTCACGACTTCTCCATTGTGTTCAATCCGCGCATCCATGACTCGGACGATAGGCGGCGGCGCCTCCATGCGCATCCCCGCAATTTCCAGATTGGGGGGCGGCACCATCCGGCGTCGCATTGCGGGCCTTCCCACCTCAGATGAATGCACCGCTGCAGGAGCTTTCTGCTGCTCATTGCGTTCCCTTGCCCGGGGCGGACGAGGAAAGAAAGTACGCGCAGACTGCACCATGAATATCTGGGTTGACGCTAGAAAAACTGCGTCCATCGAGACTTCTTCGTTAGCCTCTTTTAAGGCCAAATCAAGCGCTTTCTGCCCCGCTATCCGGGTGCCGAAGACCTGCAGCCAGCGGTCGATATTGGGCTGCCCCGCTGGCAAAAAGATTGCGCATTGGGAGCCGGTGGCCGTGCGTATCATGTCGAGGTGCGGCAACAGCGCCTCGCGCGAGGTATCCACGATGATCAACAATTCGCTACGGAACTGGTGTGTCAAGAGATCATTCAGGGTGGCCACGGTGATCGTGGCGGACTGTTCTGGTGGCCCCCATCTTCCTCCGTTCAGTGAGTTGACGAGTGGCGTTACGGTCTGCTGCAGGTGCTGCGTGGAAGTCACGCTGACGCCTTGGATAGAAGATGCTGGCGCACGGCGGGGGCGGCGATCAGTAGGCCATTCGACGAAGATTCGCTCACGACCAAAAGCGCGGCCTAGATCATCGCAAATCTCATGGATTGAGAGGGCGCTGCCCCAAGCATATACAGCGCGCTGGACTTTGAGATGGAGGTCACCCTGGCGGCGCGCGACCATTACCCTGAAAGCTTCAGCAATCGCCAGCGCGGTATTCACATCAAGCCATTGCGATGCATCTAATACGGCAGGATCACCGCCCCATTCGACAATGCCGGACGGCGCGACAGCGGCAAGCATGAGGGTGGATGCTGCACCTGGGTGATGCCACCACGTCCAATCTCCGAGTGGCAATAATATCCCTAGGCCTGCCCGGACCCTTGGGGCCTCTGCTGAATAATCGCCCAACCACTCCTTATCGCCAATAAGCATTTATCACCCGTTTTATTATCACAGTTGTTATGTTATCACCGGTCTCAAGATTTATTTTTGGAATTATAGTTGTGCAATTATTAAACTCTTTCGTCGACTGGCACGGAAGGCGGTGTGCGCCGTGGCGTAGCCATTGCCGGTATAGCGGTGCTGTTACAAAGAGTGAGTTTTGTGATTCAGCACCTGGTCAGCTAAGCGGCTGACGAATCTTTTTGGCATTCGCACGGGCTGCACGCGTGTGAAGCTTGCATAGCATGACCCTCAAATACATGGCTTGGCTCAAGAGGTCCCCGGGTACGCTTAAGACGGTGGACGGCACGGAGGTAAGCGTTTTCGAGCAGGACATCGACCGATCTGACGGGGCCCAGTTTCGGCATTCCGGGCGGACTATGGGCGTCAAAACGCCTCGATCTTGGCCTCCTTGAGGTAGGAAAGGCGGCGCAAATTATAGGCTGCGACCTTCCAGTTCAGGTGCAGCGTGGCACGCGCCGAGCCTATCGAACGCAACACCTTGCCGCCCAGTTGGGCCAAGCCGGCAAAGACTTGCTCGAGGCGGGTGCGCGGCTTGGCGATGCGGCGGTTGCGCCGCTCTTGCGCCTCCGACAGCGGCTTCTCTTTGCTGCCTTTGCTCTGGATATGCATGCGCCAGCCTTCGGCCTTCAGCCGCGCCTCGCGTTTGCCGTTGACGTAGCCTTTGTCAGCGTAGATGTCGCGGCTGGTATTGCATGGATCGAGCACGTCCTCAAGATGCAACGTGTCGTGCTCGCTCGCGGTGCACCTTGATTTTGCGGATCAATTTGTAGCGCTTGTCGGCACTGGCAGAGAGCTTGTAACCGAAGAAGGACTTGTTGTGTTTCTTGGTCCAGCGCGCGTCGGTGTCCTTCTGGCGCCGCTTGGCCGGCCTCCAGTCGATGGGCATCGCGACATCTTTTACGATAGCCTTTTCTTCCTTGCTCAGCGATTGCTTTGGCACCTGCACGAAGCTCGCGTCGATCATCTGGCCGCCGCGCGCAATGTAACCGTGCTTGGCCAGTTGGCGGTTGACCGCGTCGAAGATACTTTCGCTGGCGCCGGCCTGGATCAGGCGTTCCTTAAAGGTCCAGATCGTGGTCCGGTCCGGGATCTTGCTGCTGGCACGCAGTCCGGCAAAGCGCTGGAAGCTCAGCCGGTCCAGCAGCTGGAACTCCATCTGTTCATCGGAGAGGTTGAGCAACTGCTGGATCAGCAGCACCCGCACCATCAATTCGGTCGGGAACGGCGGGCGACCACCGCGTTCACGGCTGGGACGCGGCGCAGCAAGATCGACTTCGACAGCCAGCGCTGCGAAGTCCACATACTGCTCCAGCAACCGCAGCGCGTCGCTAAGCTTGTTCAGCTTCGCTTCGCGCTCCTGGTCTGCAAACAGGCTGGTTTTGATCATCGGAAGAAGGTCAGTGTTGGCTCAACGACATCATGCCATTCTCGGGGCGGTTTTTCGAGATCCCCTGTAGTCACACTGGTCATGGATTCGTGACTTCTTGCATCTCCACTTTACCCAGTACATTCGTCGACGAATTTCCCGAGGCGGCAGTTGGAAGGCGATAATGTTACTTGCTTCCCTGATAAATATTTCCTCTAAGCCACCTAAAAAGGTATGATGGTCGCTCGATGTCGTATGCGCGGTCAAACGAACAAACATGAGTTTGGGAGGAGGGTAAGATGGGGCAAGTGGTAACGGTCATGAACATGAAGGGTGGTGTTGGGAAAACTACTGTTTCTATGCAGCTAGGTTCCATGGCGGCCAGCGTGATTTACCCGAAAACAGCGCCCAGAAAAGTCCTTCTTATTGACTACGATCCTCAGTTTAATTTATCTCAAGCACTACTTCCTCCGAAGAGGTATTTTGAGCTGGAGGCTGAAAAAAAGACTATTCTCCAAGTGCTTGTGGAGGATGATGTAGGGCTGGATCCGTATCATTTGCAAGTGCCTGGAAACGAGAATCCGCCGAAGCTCGCAGATATCAAAACAAATATTCTGACTTTCAAAAATGGCGGAATTCTAGACTTGATACCATCGACACTAGATTTAATGTATGTGGCCCTCGGCCAAGCCAACGCGAGTACTAAGCCAATGGAGGCTCGATTTGATAAATTCATACAAGAATGCAGAAAGGAATATGATCTCATTATAATAGATTGTCATCCGGCAGGTTCTGTGTTTACCAAAACCTCCCTTCGTAATTCAGATCATGTCTTGATTCCGGTTGCGCTGCAGCGTTACGCACTACGTGGTATTGGCCTGATGATGACGTTTATAGAAGCGAAGAAGCAAGGCGCGAAAGGCCCATCGCCGCATATCTTGTTTAATTTAACAAGCAGGTCAGGTATTGCAAAGGAAGAGTCTCAAATAAGAGAAAATAAGAAATACGAGGCTTTCTGTATGCAAAATACATTAAAACGATACAGCGCGTTTAACGAACTGGATGGTGGAAAAGGATACCTTTGGCAAAATAAGAAATCCTATAGTACGGAGGCTTGGCGAAATGCTTCTATAGTTACTAAGGAGTTTCTGATTCGTATAGGAGTAATAAAGTGAGAAGTAAGTTTATTGGCCAATCGGTCTTAAGAAGAATAGTTGGATCGATTTTATCCTCGAACTTAAGCTCCCGTGAGATACTTGATATTTCACGGGAGTTGACGCAAAGTCCAGAATTGGCCTTCGATCTTTCACGTGCTTTAAGACTTTCGATGCAGGCTCTGGACGAAGAACCTGATATGCATTTTGAGTCCATTGCGTCTGAGGCGCCTTGGTTGCCAATGCTTATTGATCGAATTCAAAGAAGCAAAATTCCAAAGAAAGAAATTATTGGGATGCTGCCTCAGAGACATATTGATCGTATTTCTCCTGCGACGCTTCAAAAAATGTCACTAAAAGATTTGCTGCTGCGAGCGTTTGAAAATTCTTCACCGGCAAATATTAATTCTTTCATAAAGAAGATTGGCATGGGCACTGAGCCTGACCCCTATTTGACAGGCATTGAGAAAAAAAACTGAGGAAAATTCATGGCGGCTACCAGCCTGATTGCGGCAATGAAGGCCGTTGACTGGAATAAAAATGTTTTGTCTTTTTTAAAAGAGGAAGATTTGTTGACGGAAATTGATAAATCATGTCAACGAATAGCAATTTGGGCAAAACAATTGGAAAACGTGGATTCCGATAACCCCGCATTGAGCTTTGTGCGAGCTATGCAAATTTCTTCTCATCATGCTGTCGCAACAATGGGGCTAGCTATTTATAAGGCCACAGCTGCTTCGATCCGCGGTGTTGTTGAGAATGCGCTCTATTATACTTACTTCAGAAGTCATCCGATGGAGTTAGCGTCTTTGGTTAGAGATGCTAATTACTATGTATCAAAGAACGATATATTGATTTTTCATAAGCTTCATACTCCTGGATTCAAGGAGTTGCAAGAAAAAATGGGTTTGGTTTCCCGAATGGAGAACTGGTATAGTGCGATTTCTGCCATCGTTCATGGTCAAGTGCCTGGTACTTGGGTTGAGCAAAAAGGATTGGCTGATACCAAAGAAAATTTGAATACGCTACGACTTGCTGTAACGGAGTTTTGTGAAGGCGAGCGTATTGTCCATGAACTATTTTTGCTAACTATTGGCCAGCAGTTCTGGGATGATTTTTCACATACAGCGAAAAAGGCGCTTTTGGCAGGTATGCCAGGAGAACAAAAAGCGATCATAAAATTGGATAAGCATTAAGTTTTTGCGCATGGAACCGGTCCGATGCCAATGACCGTAAGCGGGTGCATCGTAGATAACCTGGATGATCGGCCCAAGCAATCCTACATGCGCGACGCGTGCGGGTTCCCTTCAAGCGTCTGAGCTTCGCCCGGACTCACATCCTCCACATGGGCTTGTTTCGGTCTGGAGGAGCGCTCAGATAAGACAGGGGCTAGGTTACTCCGCTCGAGCTGAGCCCAGCCCCTGTCACATTGCAAACTACTCGTGAGGGGCGTTTAGGATGTAGTCAAACGAAGTGCCCATGACAAAGATCTGTGAGGAACCGTGGCGTTTGATTAACTTCCTTGCCAAGGCTCTCCGCCCGCAATTGCTCACATCAACCAAGTGGCCGATGTGCGCGCCAGCGTTAGTTTCATGCGGCAAAATCTCGGCGTCATCCAACTCTTCAGCCTCGTGCAGCGGGATTCCGAGTTCGCTGGCCAGTGCTTCCGCGCGGCTCAACTGCGGGGTGAATTCGTCTTGGTCTTCGGTAATTGTTGAGCCGCCAACTGCCCAAGACCCATCCACCTGCGCGTCCAATATTTCGAAAACTGGAGCGCCGGTCAGTAGTTGGCTCGGAGACTTTATGCGAAGGATCATAACAAGGAAGTAAGTGAAATCAAGAGAGGGGAAGGACGCGGCGGCCGCTGGTACGGATTGAGAAACTGAGCAGGACAGGTACTTCCGGTCAATTTGGGGCAAATTTGGGGCAATGGAAAATCATTTCAGATGCCTTCAGCGCATGCTCCACCAGAAGTAGGGCGGTTTTGCCCCGCGCTATCGTAGGCGATGGTGATCTATGGTTACACCGGTGCCGGTTCGAAACTTGCACTTCCCACCAAGAATTATTTATAGTTCAATGACTTGCGCGGGAAGTGCAAGTGTTGATAAAAAATCTGAGCCCATGGTAAATTACCAAGCCCAGAGTATAAACCGGCGAAAGCCGGTTTTTTGCGTTTACGTAGCTTTATTTCGTCACGGTGCCGATAGCGCGACCGGGCGCTTCACGCTTGGCGCGCGGGCGCGACGAAGCCGATGCCTTCCTCGAAGGAAGGGCAAGAAGAAGGGCGGTGCCGCATGACCGCCGAGCCGAAAAGTTGCCCCTTCTGCAGCTGGGCCATGCGGGTGCAGACGATCGGCATGGGCCACCAACTGGTAGCAAAGAGCAGTCACGAGCCTTATTGTATCCTTTTTCACAAAGAACTTTTCAGCCAGAAACCTTGGGTGATGATGACGCGAAGGATGCAATGGTCGATGCATGGAACCTTCGTGTCCACGACGTAGGCGCCGTGCGCGCAAGCCTGGCCACCGCCGAGCAACTGCTGGCCGAGCGCGACAAGCGCGTTGCGCAGCTGGAGCGCCGCATCAGCGAGGATGCCAAGATGATCAACGACCTACTGGTCAGCAATCAGGCCGCCTGGATCGAATGGCAGCGAGGTAAAGGTGCGGAGGAGGCGATGGCCAGGGTGCAAAGCACCCTGATGGGCGTCGGCGTCCCGGGCGCGGACGAGCCGTGGGCGACAGACCCACAGGCATGGTATTCAGCGAATAAGGTGGATCCTTTCCCGACCTGCTACTGCGGCCGGCCGTCGAACATCGCGACAATGGATGTGGTCTTCTGCTGCGACGAGCACCTCGATGCGTGGCGCGTTGCGCTGGGCCGATCCGCGCGATCTCGCCGGCGTGCTGACCGACCAGCCTTCGTGCAGGACCCTCGCTGGCACAAGGCGTTGTTCGATCTGCCTGATACTGAAGGAGGCGCCTGTGACTAAGGTTCCATTAAATGTCCAGACGCTGCCCCGTGAGTTCGTTGTACCGCTGATCCAAAAACGTCTGCGCGCCGAGAATTGTCGCCGCGCTACTGGTCACCACAACATGCAGGTCTTTGGCTGGGTAGCTCGAGGGCACGCCCGTTCGGCCAAAACGCACACGAACACGATGGTCGGCAGCTTCGGCTGCCTCGACGCAGGCAAGAACGTTGCGGCAGGCGGCAATCCCCAAGCGAATTTCAGCAGCTTCGTCGAGTGCATTTTTCCATATGGGGATTGTAGAAATGCTTGCCAATGCCGATTCGAGGCGGTCTACCAACACTTGGGACTTGTCACGTGGGACTGCTCCATCCTCGACCAGTGCAACTGCGGTCTTCAGCAGAATTTGGGTCTCGGCAAAGAAGAATGCAAGGGCGGCGATGACGCTGGCACGCTCCGTCACCGCTTGTTGTTGCTGCGCGCTCTCAGTGCGCGCGTGTTGCGCGTTCATTACGAAAATAGCGACGAGGATAGCGCCAACAGATCCTGCCGCCTGCAACCAGGCTGCCGCCTCAGCAGAGGCAACGCCCTTTTCGCTAATCGCGAATATCAAACCGACGATCAGCAGGGTACTGGTTGCTGCGAGCGATACAGCGGACGCCCATTGCTTTCTGGAAAATTTCTTCATTGCGCGATGTTACATCAACAAGCGCGAGTGGGCCACTCATGACGACCACCAATTCCATCACTATGACCGATACCAAAAAGCAGGCGGAATTCGACCGCCGGGTGGTCGAGCTGGCCACCATCACCAAGTTCATCACTGACCGCGAGCAGGTCACCAGCGCCGACGTCCAGCACATGCCCGGCTGCGCGCGCAGCACGGCCAGCCGCCGCCTCAACCTCCTGCGCTTGGCCGGCGCCATCCACCGCATCGCAAACCACACCGGCAAGTTCGGCGGCTTTGCCGTCTACGCCCCTGGCGCCGGTTGACGCCGACGGCGAGGAAGTGGACGGGGACGTCCGCCTGTGCAGCCCGGCTGCCGCGACCAGCTGCGCTACTCGTGATCCGATTGTGGCGGCACTGTTTGGCGCGCCGGCAGGCAACTGCTTGGCGGCAGAGTTGGAGGCTGCATGAGTGGGAAGCTAACCTGTGGGACTACTAAGCCCCCAAGGGCTGCCCTATTCAGCGCTTTTTACAGCGTCATGCACCACCTTTAGAATATCCCAAAGCCTTGCGTTTTGCCTCTCAATAATACCAATTGGGAGGCTCATCTGATCCCAATCGACTCCGCTATATCGAGGGGCCCCGGTATATGCCGGTGTGAAAAACTGAACTTTGTTAATTATGCCAATCGTATTACCGAGTGCACTCTGGACGCCGGCCAATTTCAAAGCGCAGTTCATCCCCAGCGGGACAAGCTCGACAACTTCTTCGCTAGTGAATTTGGGGAGTGCATTCAGATTTTTTGTTGCGCCTCGAACAACATCTTCCGGAATGAAAACGCCGGAGTATTCGCTAAGGTCTTTGCATATTTTCTCGACTCGTAGTCGCAATTCTTGAAGCCGGTGCTGCATGTTCGCAGCATGAATTATGGCCGTGGACCTTGCATCATGTTCACGGATTCTTGCGTCTCGATGGGCGAGCCAAATCGCACCCATAAGTGTGCCGGCTGTCCCAAATGCACCAACCCAAGTGCCCCAATCGGATGGCGTGAGCTTTGCCCAACCAATACTGTCGTAGAGGAATGCGCCCGCCCACCCGGCAGACGCACCGGAGGTGGCAAAGCACGCCGCATATCTCAGCCATGTCTTGTTATACATCTGCAGTTCCATTGTCAAAAGGAAATAATAGCATGGGGGCCATCGATCTATTCGCCGGAGCTTCCGGCTTCTCGACCGGCGCGCGCATGGCTGGTGTCGACGTAGTTTGGGCCGCCAACCACTGGCCAGCACGCGCAGAACCATCCGGATGCCGAGCACGCCTGCCAGGACCTTCACCAGACGAACTGGCGCGACGTACAGGCGCATGACCTGCTGCTTGCATCGCCGTGCTACCAAGGTCACAGCAAGGCGCGCGGCAAGGCGAACAGCGATCCGCAGCACGATGCCAGCGGCTCGACCGCGTGGGCTGTCGTATTAGCTGCCGAGTACCACCGGCCGGAGTTTTTGTCGTTGAGAACGTGCCCGGGTTCGTTTTGTGATTGCTCTACCCGGCCTGGCGCGTAGCGATGGAGGCACTCGGCTACAGCATGACACCGATGATCATCGATGCTGCCGACCACGGCGCTCCACGGCACCGCAGCCGCCTGTTCATCGCGGGCGTTCGCGCCAAGCACCCTCTTTGGCTGGCTGTATCGAAACGCGCGCACATTCCGGCGAGCAGCTTCATCGACTTCGCAACCGGGAGCTGGCAGTTAATCGAGAAGCCGGGTCGCGCCAGTGCGACTTTGGCGCGAATCGCAGCAGGCCGCGCCCAGCACGGGGAGCGATTCATATCGAGCTTCTACGGGAATTCAACCGGCGGTCATTCTATAGCGCGCGCGATTGGGACCATCACGACTAAGGACCGCCACGCGATTACACCCTGCCGGCTGCGCACCGTGAGGCAGTGCACATGCTTGGCAACGTCGTATGCTCACCTGCCGTGCGCGAGGTTATCACTTCGATGCTGGCGGCGGCATGAATTTAATCCGTCTCCCCGTAGAGATCTGTGTGTGTGGGTGGGGCAGCGATCGCGTCGGCCACTTCAGTGCATTGGCGCGACAACACTTCCACGCGACCAGCAAGGTCAAAAATCCATACTGATCAGACCTGCGCCACGTTGTCGCTAAGTGGGGTGCGCTTCTCCTGAACGTGGGTAACATAGCTCGAGATCTGGCTTCGAATAGTTTCAAATCGACTCTGCGCGTACGCGATTTTCTCGGCCAAATTGTTGGGCAAAACCGCTAGCGCCAGCAACTCATCAGTTGTTGCTGGAGTGTATTTAAATTGCAAGAAGGCTCGCGTCTCAGCTTCGGGCGTGGCGTGCTTGCCATTTTCCAAATTATGAAAAGTGATCCGCGCCTGGAACGACATAAGTTCGTCGCGAAGCAGTTGGATCTTTGGCGCAATTGCCGCTGCGACCAAGTGTGCATTGGTATTTTCGATCCGCTCTGCGCGGCGGGACTGCCCGGACGAAATCCAAATTGTGCCAGCTAATGTGCACACAGTCCCAATTGCCCCAACCCATGTACCCCAGTCGGGCTCGCCCCAGCCAAGCCACCGCACGGCGCCGAGTATTCCCCAGCGAGCTTCTGTAATCGCACAACACGTGAAGAATACCCAGCACAGCCGTTCGATGAATTTCATTGCAACTCCGCCAATTTCCACGGAGGAATCCTACCATGATCCAAAACCCAGCCTACGCCGACCAGCTGCACCGTGCCAACCAGGCCGCACGCCCGGCTGTCGCCAGCAACATGGTCATGCGCAAGTGCGCCTGCGCCTGCGAGAGCCTCCGCTCTATCGGCCAGTTCGCGGCCGGCAGCACGGTGTGCCTGCGCTGCGCGCGGAGGGGGCTGATACGCACGCGAGACGCTGTCCCTCGCCGCCTCACCGGCGCAACCGGTGACCACTTGACTGCTGATTCCGTTTGCCAGAATTGGTCTATTGGTTCTTGCGTCAGGCATGGGGAGATCAGCCGATTAACCCTGTAACGGGTGATCTTGAACGTTTCAACGCGCCTCACAGAAAGATGCTTGCCGTTGCAGGTTTTACTCCGCTGCTTGAACTGAAGGGGCTTGCATGCGTGGTTACGCTTGAGCGATTGGCTGCTACTGAAGGTCGGACGGTGTTGAATACTTTTGCGGAAGGGGCCGCATTTGTTCATCCTGGCCGCTTGGCCGCAGAGGCAGCCGACGTCTCGCAAGCATCAATTCTGCGAGCTTTGCGCCAGTATGCCGGTTCGGCCCGACGCTGTCGTAGGCTATAGTGATCTATGGTTACACCAGTGCCGGTTCGAAATTTGCACGCATTGTCTTCGCGGAAGCGTGGGTGTACGATCATATGACCGAATCGAGGGCCATCTCCCACAATCTACCCGCCGCTCCCCGCTGGTATGGCGGATGGTATTGCTGGGATGGAATGCGAGAAATTCTTTTGCTTTCAACTGGTTACCTCAGCGGGCGACCATCGAGTGGGAATGATGTAAGCCTCCGAAAGCCCGTGACTGCACGGGCTTTTTTTTGGCTCTTCACGGATTGCTGTTGAGGGCATAGTAGAAATGAGAAAGCGGTGAAGAAAAGTTAGACTTGTTGTGCGACCAACAAAACTGAACTTTACCCACCGCTTTCATGCATGATAATAATCTCGAGCTCCCGTTCTGGGAAGGCTTCTCCATTTGGAATTTTGATCGACGCAGCGATGGCATCTGGATTTCGCTCGTGCCTGTTCCTGGCAACGATGCACGGTGTTCCAATTGTTCCGCGATATGCCCGCGCCTGCATGGGCGCTATTGGCGCACAGTACGGGACATGAGCTTGCTTGGTGAGCCGGTATGGTTGCAGGTCAATTTGCGCCGTGTCCGGTGTGCTGATTGCGGCACCTGCGCCGAGCAAATTGACTGGCTTGACCGCCATGCGCGAGTGACGCGTAGGCTGGCCCAATTTGTCGGCTTGTGGTGCGAGAAACTACCGGTCGCCCACGTTTGCCAGCTTACTGGCCTCCACTGGGAAACCGTGCGGCGAATCGAGCGAGCAAGGCTTATCGAACAATTGGCGACGCTGCCTGCCGCGCAGCCCAGCAAGTTGGTCATGGACGAGTTTGCGCTATTCAAAGGGCATCGTTACGCCACGGTGGTTCTTGATGCCGACACACGGCAAGTACTCTGGGTTGGCGAAGGGCGCAGCCGTGGAGCCGTGCGCCCTTTCTTCGAGTGGCTCGGTGCTGAGCGTTGCCAGCAAATCGAAGCTGTCGCAATGGATATGAATACAGCCTTCGACTTGGAAGTACAGCTGCATTGCCCGCGAGCCCGTATCGTTTATGACTTGTTCCACGTCGTTGCCAAGTACGGCCGAGAAGTGATCGACCGCGTGCGGGTCGATGAGGCCAATGGCTTAAAGCACGATAAATCAGCGAGGCAGAAAGTCAAGCGTGGCCGCTGGCTGCTGCTGCGCAATCCAGAAAACGTCCCGGAAGAGCAACGGCCCAAGCTTGAAGAACTACTGGCAGCGAACAAAGCCTTGATGACCACATACATCATGAAGGCTAGTTTGAAGGAACTATGGCAACCCAGCGGGGCTTGGCAATGGCGCTGCCGCTGGAAAACTTGGCTGCGCATGGCTGCTGAGAGTGAGATTGAGTCACTGAGCCGCTTCGCAAGGCGCTTGAAGACCTACTGGAGAGGCATACTGGCCCGCGTGCGCTGGCCTATGCATACCGGCCAGCTTGAGGGTATCAACAACCGGATCAAGGTAATGAAACGGATGGCCTATGGCTACCGCGACTCCGACTTCTTTTTCCTGAAGATCAAAGCCGCGTTTCCCGGAAATCCGTGAAGAACCTTTTTTTTGCTGTAGCTTGCTAGCGCCAGGTCGGTGTCCCCATGGTCGAAGAATAGCTTCGGGCCTGGCCGCGCCGGCCCAGCCAGCCCACCACACCCAAGCCAATCAGCAGCATCCCATATGTCGCCGGTTCCGGCACTGCTGAAGGAATCATCAAGGCAAGTGTGCAACCGAGGTCGCCGCAGATTTCCCCTCCGACCGTACCGTTGTCGCTGATAGCAAACACCTGGGTGAGTGTGGAGCCGGTTGTCTGCGAGACGACGAGACTCAGATCCACCACCTGGCCGAGCCTGTTGTATAGCATGAAGCCTTCTTCAGACTCCCCGAGTATGGTACAGGTGCTGTTCATGTCGGCCACCGAGCGCGTGAAAATCCCGCTCAGGTCCGTCGTCACGCCGTCGTGGTAAAGGAAACCCTTGGCCGTGCCATTGGGGAGATAAGCTGTCCCGAGCACCGATCCGTCGTCGGCGACGCTCAACGCGGCGCTGGCTGTGGCGCCCGCCGGCACGCCGAGGTCGGTCATAACGCCGTCTTTGTAAATAAAGGCATGCGTGGCGAAATTGGAGTCGCTGGTATGTGAATTCCCAACGATCACGCCAGCGTCGTTGATGTCGGTGGCAAACGAATCGCGGCCGCCCAGCGTCCCCAGTTCGGTTACAGCGCCATTGTTGTACACCATGGCATGGTAGCTGAACACGCCGGTATTCATGGCGTAGCCCACGGCCACGCCGTGGTTGTTGATGGCAAGCGCTGTGGATGAGCGGCCATCGTTGAGCAGGGTGCTTGTCTGTCCATTGGCCAGCAGCGCGGCCGTGCCGCCGGGCGCGGTGCCTGCCATGACGCCGGCATCGTTGATGTCATGGATATTGGCAAGCTGGCTTCCGAGGTAAGCGGTCCCGTGCTTATCGAACAGAAAAGGGGCGCCTGGCAATTCCGGCCCGAAGCTCACATACCCGGTTACCTGGTTGCTGTTGTTGATGGCGGAGATCGTGCCACCGGAGCTGTACTGCCACTCCGTCATGATATTGATGTAGTTGAACGTGTAGGGGTCGGCCTGGGCTATGGCTGGCAATAACAAGGCCAGCACTACTGCTTGCGCACGCGCGGCGTAACTTGCGAGTTTCATGTCCATCTCCTGTTCAGGGGCCCCTCACGGGTGGACTGGCCATAGTAGCGCGCCGGACAAGCGCATGATTGCTTTGTTGCCCGGTTTTCCTATTTATTCGCGATGTGATTTTCTGTGATAAGTGTGCGCATCAAACAGTGCTATCGATATTGCCCCATCGGCCGGCGGTTCTTGCTCAGCCTGGCCAGGCGTTCCTAGCCGCGCAACGAGCAAGGACGAGAAGCTGCTTACTCCGACCCGGATGCTTTCTTCGTCCACTTGAAAATCCGGAGCATGGTTCATCGCAATAAGACCTTTCCCGGCATTTGATCCGCCGAGGAAAAAGTACACACCCGGAATTTTCTGTTGAAAGTAGGCGAAGTCATCATTGAAGAACGGTACCTGCCCAACAGTTGGCCTGACAGCACCGACGCTGCGGCTTCGCTGCAGTGTGCGGATGGCAAAGCGCGTCAGTGCGGCGTTGTTGAGCACAGTGGGATTCTCCTGTACGTACGACACGGAAACTAATTGGCGCTTGTGGCCGCTGGCATCAATCACGCGCTCGACGCGAGAAATGATGCCCCCCAACTGCGATGCGGTTGTCTCATATAAATTGAAGTCGAGAACAAGGTCTCCGTTTTCGGTGCGAGCGTCGAAGGTCGCATCCATGATCAGGTAGTCCTGGAACGCATTACTCGGCGACGTCAATCCGATCGCAGGATCGCTAATATCCTGAAGCTGCCAAGGCTTCGCGCCAGTCCGGCTCCGGGACAGCTCACTGTTCAGGTTCTTCGTCAACTGCACGATGTCCACCTTCGACAATTCGTTTTTCAGCCTGATGCTGACTCGCCGCGCATATGCATACATCTCGTCCGCCCGGACCACTATCTGTCCAACGGGCAATGGCGCAACGTGCAGGCCGTAGATCTCATCCGGTGTGATGGACGAGAAAATGCCCCGGTCCATCAGGGCCTTTGCGCCCTTGAAGGTCTCCTCTTCCGGCTGGAACACGAAGACAACCGTTCCATGCAAGGAGTCCCGCTGCTTCGCAAGGACCTCTGCGATGCCTAGAGCAATCGCGATGTGGACATCGTGTCCGCATGCATGGTGAACACCGGGATTCTGCGACCTGAAGAGCGCTGGATCACGGAAATCGCCAGGAAGCGCATCAAGCTCGGCTCGCCATGCAACCGTCTTTCCCGGATGCCCGCCGCGCAGTATTCCGATAACGCTGTGTCCGTATTGCCCAGCCTGAACTTCCAGTCCGATTGCACTTAAGTGCGCGGATATTGTCGCTGCAGTTCGAGATTCATGGCCCGCAACTTCAGGGTGCTGGTGGATATCTCGCCTGACGGCGACTAGCTTCTCAAAAAGGCCATCAGTCTGCACCTGAATCGCATCCGGGGCAGTGCGCTGGCTTGGGTTATGTTGGCATCCGCCGATTAGCAGTCCGAAGATACTTGAGAAAATTATTAGAAGTTTCATGGTGATGGGCTTCACGGGGATTAGGGCATAAGTGCATCTGGTGAATTGAGTATGTCAGGTCGTCAATTCACTTGGCAGCCCAACTGGGATGAATTGCAGCTCGGAGCCGATGAACTGCAGCTCGCGGCGATAAACCGCAGGCTTGCAGAAGCCATAACGGTATGGACCACAAGATGAGTGGGATTCTTTACGCGTGGTGATATCGGCAGGAAATGATGAGGAGCGCGTCCTCATGCACTTGGTACTCCAGCCGGTTTGACTCGTCGATGCGCCTGGACCAGCAACCGCTCAGGCTGGTGTAATGATCGAGAGACATGACTACCGCGTCCGCCGCATCTCTACGCGAGATGATGGTGACGTCCGCATCCTCAAGCACTTGGTCGATGACAGCGCGAAGGCTGTTGCGGGCATCAGAAAAGTTGATGATCCTCATTCGTTCCTCCCTTCTACCAAGTGGTCAACATACGGCACGTTGTACAGGTTTGAGTGTGCCGCGATTTTCGCAGATAGCGAGGGCGGAAGGCCTTCATCTGGTCCTACGGCAGTGTTGCCTTTTTACTAGCTTGCCGCCAAGGAAAATGGTATCGTTGCGAACTAATTTCCTATCGTCATTGCTGCCCTCCTCACATGCATACGTCCTCCCGTCCGTCCCTGTCCGTCCTTTCCTCCACCATCGCCGCGCTGCTTCTGAGTTGGCAAGCGCAGGCTCAGACAACCGAGGCCACGCCGCCGAAAGCCAAGGAAGAAGCGAAGCCGGCTGCGGCCAAGCTGGCCGCGCAGCCTGCGGCTCAGCCCGCGCCTGCAACCCAGGAGGTGCCGCCGGCAGCGGTTGTGAATGTGGTCAGCGAGCGGCAGAGCAACCGCATCGACCGCCAGGTGTACGACGTCAAGGCCGACGCCAGCACGGCGGGCGCCTCGGTGGGCGACGTGCTCAACAACGTGCCCTCCGTGAGCGTGGACCCCAACGGCACGGTGCGGCTGCGCGGCAGCGAGCGCGTCACGGTGCTGGTCGACGGCAAACCGACCGCCCAGATGCAGGGTGAGAACCGCGCCGCAGCCATCAATGCGCTGCCGGCCGAGAACTTCGAGTCGGTGCAGGTGATTAACAACCCGGGCGCGGAATTTGGCAACGAAGCGGGCGGCGGCCCCATCCTCAACCTGATCTCGCGCCGCTACACCAAGCCGGGCGGCAATGGCACCGTCGCCGGCAACGTCGGCCCGGCAGGGCGCAAGAACGCCTTCGCCAACGGCAGCTACAGCGCCGGTTATGCGTCGGTGAACGGCACGTTCAACTACCGCCGCGACGGCAATGAGACCGACACCGAGAGCACGCGCGAGCGCATCGATCCGGCGAACGGCAGCATCAGCCGTCTGCACCAGACCGCGCAGCGCAGCGGACTCACCGACTTCATCCAGGGTGGCGTAGGTGGCCGCTACAATTTCAACGAGCGCGACACGCTGACCGGCTCGCTGTCCTTGAACAAGCGCGGCAATGACTCCCGCAGCAGCGAGCACCTGACGGACTTCGGCACCGGCAGCGCGCCCCTGGTGGATTACCTGACCCGCCGCAGCGCCAGCGGCGACGCCCTCAACCACGAAGTGGTGGCCGGCTGGGAGCGCCGCTTTAGCACCGACGGTGAAAGCCTGAAGGCCGACCTGCGGCATTCGTCCAACACCAACAATGTGGACACGGCGGCCATGTACCAGCCTGTCCTGTTGCCAGTTGGCGGACCGGTGCTGCGCAACTACACCCAGAACGTGGAAACCCGCGTGCGCCTGACCGACCTGAGCACGGACTATTCGGGCAAGGCCGGCCCCGGCTTCCTGACTGCGGGCGCCCGCTGGCAGCGCACGCGCCAGTCCAGCGATTACCGCTACCTGTTCCTGGACAACGGCGCTGTGGACACCAAGCGCAGCAATCTGTTCGACCTGGAGCAGGATGTCACCGCCGCCTACTCGACCTATGAATTGCCGATCAACGCGCTATGGTCCTTCAAGGGCGGCCTGCGCGTGGAGCACACCGAACTGAACCTTGACCAGGTGACCACCAACGTCCAGGCCGGCAACAGCTACACCAACTACCTGCCCAGCCTGTTCCTGACCTACAAGCTGGACAAGTTCTCGAACCTGCGCTTCTCGTACTCGGACCGCATCTCGCGCCCGGCCTCGGGCGACCTGAACCCCTTCGTCAACTACGTCAACGAATACGCCGTCACGTCCGGCAATCCGCGCCTGCATCCGGTCAAGCTGCACTCGCTGGAGCTGGGCTACGAGACCAAGATCATGGGCCTGATGCCCGCCAGCCTGCGCGGCTACATGCGCCATGAGTCGGACGTCATTACCGAGCGCCGCACCTTCATCAGCCCCACCGCGCTGCTGACCACCAAGGCAAACGAGGGTGACCGCCAGGCGGGCGGCGTGGAGTTCTCCATCATGGCCATGGTGCCGCCGAACATGAAGTGGAACGGCATCTCGCTGCCCGCCATCCGCTTCATGTTCAACGGTAACTGGGGCTTCATTGAGCAGGACCGCCTGGGCACGCTCGGCCTGAGCGGCGAGAAGCGCCGCACGCCGTCCCTGCACCTGCAGGGAGGGGCGCAGTGGACGATCACGCCGGAAGACACGCTGACCTTCATGACTTTCCGCCAGGGCAAGCAGTTGTCGGGCGAAGGCTACCGCGAGCCGTTCAGCATCGTGAACCTGGCGCTGGAGCACAAGTTCTCGCCGCGCCTGTCGCTCAATATCCGCGCCAATGATGTGTTGCAGACCACCGACCAGCGCTTCCGCGTCGACACCGCCACCCTGCGCGAACGCACCGACGTGCAGGTGCACCAGCGGCGCCTCTACATGGGCCTGCGCTACACCTTCGGCGGCGTGACCGGCAACGATGCGGTACGCAATGCGATGCAGGCGGCCGGCATGAATCCGGACAGCCAGGCGGCGAAAGACGCGATGCGCATGATGCAAGGGCAGCAAAGCCAGCAGGACAAGCCGACCCAACCGGAGAAACCTGCGCCTGAGAAAAAGAATTAAGGGGAAGGGCAGCCCTGCCTGCCGGCTGGCAGGACAGGGCGCCATCAGGGAAGGCTCAGAACTTGTACTGCAGGTTGGCGAACATCGAGCGGCCGCGCGGGTCGCCGTAGGTCGGATCCCACGTCACTTCAAAGTAGCGCGACTGGTTGGTGAACGGCGGCGGCGTGTCGGCCAGGTTGATGACGCCTGCGCGCAGTTTGAGCTGCTTGGTGAACGCGTAGCTGCCCGTCAGATCCCACAGCGAATAAGGTTTCACCTTGCGGTCGTTCCAGCCCGGGTCGGCCAGGCCCGGCACGTTCTGGTCGGTATAGCTGGAAAAGAAGGTGTTGCCCAGGCTTAGGTTGACCGGACCCTGGGTCCAGTCCAGATTGACCTTGTGACGCCAGCGCTGCACGGCCTTGTCATCGCGGAATACGCCCAGGCCATCGGCCATCGGTGAGTTTGGATCGGACTGGAATTTGTACTGTGTGACCAGCGTGCCGTTCAGGCTGGCGCTGAAGCGGCCCATGGAGGTCGCATCGCCGCGCCAGTTCACCGCGATATCGAGGCCCGAGGTGTTGAGCTTGCCACGGTTTTCTTTCTTGAACTGCAGGTAGGAAACCAAACCGTCCTCGTCGCGCACCACGATTTTCGGATCGTTGTAGTAGACCGGGTTGTCGAACACGGTCTGCTCGCCGATTTCCGAAATGATGTCGGTTTTTCGGATGATCCAGTAGTCCAGGCTGGCGTTCCAGTTCTGGTTAGGTTCCACGACCAGGCCGGCCGAAAACTGCTTGGACTTTTCCGGCTTCAGCTTGGGATTGCCGTAGCGGTCCAGATCGAACTGGGCAACTTCGCCCGACACCGGGTCTTTCACGAAGCTGGCCGTGGTGCCGGAACGGACCGGCAGGAACAGTTCGGCAATCGACGGCGCGCGGAAGCCGGTGCCGTAGGAAGCGCGGCCCAGCACTTCCTTGTTCGGACGGTAGCTCACGGCGATTTTCGGATTGGTGGTGCTCAGTTGCGGCGCGGACAACTTGGTCAGCGGATCGTGCACGGCCTTGTAGCGGTCATGGCGGATCGCGAACTGGCCTTCCCATTCCTTGCTGAAGGGCGCATTGATCTCCGTGTAGACGCCGGCGATGTCGCGCGAGTTGGACGAATCGGCCAGCAATTCGTCGGAGCTGGCGCGGTCGCCCTGCACGTCGTTGGTGCGCAGCGCTTCGGTGGAGGTGAACGCGGTCTTCTCGCGCCGCAGTTCGGCGCCCACGGCCAGCATGACATCGCCGCCGGGCAGCGCCATCAGCGAGCGCGTCAGCTTGCCGTCCACGCTGTCGCTGGTGCCTTTGGAAATGCGCGCCGCGCCGTTGATCTTGATCGAATCCATGAACTTGCGGCCCGAGTCGTCCGTGGCCGGGACAAAGGGGTTGTACTTGCCGCTGGCGATGCCTGCCAGCATCTTGGTGCGCGACACCCAGCCGTCGATATCCAGGTCGGTGGCCTTGTTCACGCTGTGGTTGTAGGCCGCGTCGTATTCCCAGTCGCCTGCCTTGCCGGTCGCGCCCACCACGAATCGCGACGCTTTGCTCGTCACCTCCGAGGTGCGGCGGCCGGCGTCCGACAGGCGGAAGCGGAAGGTGACGGGGGTGGTGATGCCGGTCTTGGCTTGCAGATCGGCTGGCAGGAGGATGCCGTTGCTGGCGCTGATGCTGCTGGAGGTGGCGGGCGAGGCGGCGTAGCTGGTCTCGGCTTTGCTCAGCAAAACTTCCGCAAACACCTGGTGGTTGTCGCCCACCAGCGCGGTGGCGCGGCCGACGAAGCTCTGTTTTTTGGACTCCGGATAGACTTCCGAGTCGCCCATATAGTTGAACGAGCAGCCTTCCGAACCGCCGGGGCCGAGCGGACGCACCACGTTCGGACTGCCGTTCACGCAGCTGCTCCTGCCGAAATTGACGCGTCGCCCCTGCGATGGCACATAGGTGCCGCCGGGGCCGGCGCCCTTCAGGTAGCCCGACTTGTTCAGGGTCGCCAGCTGGGCGGCGGTCAGGTCGACGTTGGCCGGGAAGGAGTAGCTCGACAGCTGCGGCGACAAGCGGTCGGGCAGGCTGTATTCCTGCATGAATTCGCGTTGCGAGCTGGCCAGCCTGTCCGTCCGCTGCAGGTCCAGCGCGCCGAACACATTGAAACGGTCGGTGCTCAAGGCGCCAAAGCCGCCGGACAGCGACGCGGACTTTTTGCCGCCGCCGCCTTCGTCGGTGCCCAGCGCATACAGGCTGGCATCGCCGCCCTGGTAATCCTTGCGGGTGATGAAGTTGATCACGCCGCCCATGGCGTCGGTGCCGTAGATCGCCGACGCGCCGTCCTTGAGCACTTCCACGCGCTGGATGGCGCCGGCCGGGATGTTATTCAGGTCGACCCCGGAATTGTCGCCGGGGCTGGCGAAGTTGGCCATGCGGCGGCCGTTCAGCAGCACCAGCGTGCTCGAGACGCCCAGGCCGCGCAGGTTGGCGCCGTTAAAGCCACGCTGGCCGCCCATGACGTCGCTGACGCTGGCGCCGTCGGTGAGGCCGCCCACATTCGAGGAGATCTTTTGCAGCAGTTCGGCTGCAGTGGTCACGCCGGACTTGTCGATATCTTCGCGCTTGATGATTTCGACCGGCAGCGCCGCCTCGCCCTCGATGCGCTTGATACTGGAGCCGGTAATTTCCACGCGCGGCATGGTTTGCGCGTAAACGCTCAAGCCCATGCTGCCGAGCGCGAGCAATACGGCATGGGTGCAGCGGGAGCGGCGGAATGCAGACGCCTTGTGCGTGCCAGGTATTTTCATGCGATCAGTCCTCGTAAGTGGTTTCAGTGTCTGAGCGTTGTGCGGCGCGCGGGCGCCAGGGCCTGCGCGGCTGGCTCAGTGTAAAAGCCGCGTCACATTGTTGCAAAAAAAGCAGTTGGCATGTGTTGCGGACTTTCCACAATGTGGGTGTTCTGTCGGTCCGCTACGCCGTCGTGGTGAGGGCAGCGGCAAGTATCAGTTTCATTTCCGCTCCATGGAGGAAGCTTGCGGGGGGAAGCTGGCGCCGCTGCGGCGGCCGGCGCTGTCGATGGCAGGGCTGCCCGGCAGCAGCGAGAAATCGCCGTCCTTGCGGTTGGTGGACGGCAGCGCGAGCAGCGGGTCGGCGAAACGGTCGTTGGGGCCTTTGGCCTCCACCTGCGGGCTGCCGAAATACAGGTTGTGGTCGTAGCGCACGCCGGCCATCGGCTTGCCGTTCACCTGGCGGTACTTGTCGGCCACCACGATGTTGTTGAGGATGTTGATATTGGTCGCATCGTGCGCGCCGATATCGTACAGCCGCCACATCTGCTGGTTGCGCCACACCGTGTTGTTCACAATGTCGATGCGGGCCTTGTGCGAACGGAATACGTGGATGCCGGCGCCGCCGTTGTTGTAGGAAAGGTTCTCGACCAGGGTGGCGCCTGCATAGTCGTACAGGCTGTCGAGGATGATGCCGTTGCCGTCGCTGAACAGGTCCAGGTAGTACAAGCGCACCAGGCACTTGTTGTTGTAGACGCGGTTGTTGCGGATGATATTGTGGTAGCCGCTGGCCTGGTCGAAGTCGCGGCCGCGCAGCTGCGAGATGCCGGATCCGCCGTAGGGGCTGTACCAGGCGTTGTTGTAGACCTCGGAGTTCTCGATGGTGTAGTAGTCGATGTCCATCATATTGATGCCGCCGGTGCCGAAGTCGCGCACCACCAGGTTGCTCAGCACGTAGTGGTGGTGGAACTCCTTCTTGCCCCGGAAGTCGGCGCTGATGCCGTTTGCGCTGCACAGGGGGCTGATGCGCTGGTAGGCCTTCGGCAAGCTCCGTGGCTTGGCCTGGGGCTTTTTCGGCGCGCTGGCCGCGCCCGGTCCCTGGTCCGGTGTGGCGTCGTCCATCGCGGCGTTCATTTCGCCCTCGGCCTTCCACGCGGCCAGGCTGGCCTTGAGGTCCATCTCGCCGTTCGCTTCCGCATCGGCCTGGCGCACGTTGCCGTTGTTGCCGGTCAGCGTCAGGCCATCGATCTTGATGTAGGACGCGTTCAGCAGGATCGCGTGCCACACGCCCTGCGCCACCAGTTCCGGCCTGGCGCCGGGATAGGCGCGCCAGGTGATCCACGCATCGGGCTTGCCCGAGCTGCGGATTTCCAGCAGGGCGGTGGCGTCCTTTTCGCTCCTGGCGCTGCGGTAGGTGCCGGCCATGACCCAGACCGTGTCGCCCGGCTTGAGCGCGCCGTCCGCGTGCTGCAAGGTCAGGAAGGGCGTGTTGGGGCTTTTGCCGTCGTTCTTGTCGTTGCCGTTTTCGGAAACGTAGAAATCGGCGCTGTGGGCGAGACTGCAGGCGAACAGGCTGCCCAGCAGGAGGGGCAGCAGGCGGATGGAGGTCTTCATGTCGGCATTCGGGAAAAGGTTGAGCGGCGCGGGGAGACTGGTGCGGGCATCGCGAATTCTAATTGCGGCCCAAGCCGCTGTGCGGGAAGTGCGCTTAGAAAGCAAGGAAACATAAAGGCGTCTGTCAAGTTTCATAATTTGAGGGGCGGCTGCCCCGCAGCCTGCATGCCTTCCACGCGCGCGGCAGCACTGCGCCGCCCGCGCTAGTCCGCTGCGCGCAGCAGGCCGGCGCGCCAGCGGGGCTGGCCGGGAGGGTAGGCGCCCACGTAGTCCTTGGCCAGCGGCGCGCCTTTCAGGCGGTAGTCGCCTGCCGCCGGGTTGACAAAGCTTGGCGCCGCCACCGTCTCGGAAGGAAGCAGCGGCTGCCCCAGCACGGTGTCCATGCCGCCGTTGATGCTGTAGTACTGGTTGCCTTCGCGCGTGCCCGGCGCAATGCCCAGCTTGCGGTCCGGTCCCTTGCACAGGCGCTGGCTTGCATCCACCACGAACAGGTTGCGGCTGACGTGGAACTCGTCGTCGCCCTTGTCATTGAAGCTCCAGAACACGGTGGACAAGGGGAATTCGGCTTCCTTGCGGATATGCGGCAGGCGGGTACGCCGCACGGTGTTGTTGCGGATTTCGATATTCTTTACGCGGGAAGCGCCGACGAATTTATCCACGTCGTCGCTGACGTTATGGTCTATCAGCACGTCATTGCTCCTGCCCACCGCGATCTCCAGGAAGCCGCCTTTCACATTGCGCGACTGGTTGTGGTGGATATGGATGTGGTGGTCGCGGAATGCGGCCCGACGATGGCGATGGCGATCGCGCCCCATTGCTCCGTGATCTTGGCCGCGTCGTGGAAGTAGTTGTGCGTCACCACCGAGTGGCTGCCGCGCACGCGCACGCCGACCGCCGCGTTGGAAAACTCGTTGTTGCGTATCAGGACATGGGACGCGTCCTTGTCCACGAACAGCGCCGCCAGCTGGGTGACGTTCTTGTGCTGCTGGCTGCCCAGCACTTCGATGGAGCGGCCGTAGCTCTCCGCGAAATAGGGGTTCATCAGGCGCGGCGCGCAGCCCTTGCCGTAGGCCGTGACTGAGATGGGCGCGGCCTCGGTGCCGGAACTGCGCAGTGTCAGCGTGCCGGTGAAGGCGTCGCCGCGCGCCAGCCGCAGCGTGTCGCCGGGCGCCAGGGGCGCGGCGCTGGCCCGTTCCAGGGTGCGCCAGGGCTTGGCGCGGGTGCCGGGACTGGCGTCGTCGCCTGCCGCGCTGAGGGGCGGGCCGGATTAAGGCCCGCCGCTTCCCCGCTTTCTTTAGAGCGCCTCCACCACCAACTGCTGGTTGGTCACGCCCAGGCCGGCGATATAGACCAGCAGCCGCGCGTCAAAGTAGCTGTTGGCCGGCACCGTGTAGGTGCCGATCACCTGGCGCGGCTGGGTGGGCGTGGTCCACAAGTCCAGCTTGACGCCGTTGAAGCTGGCCGGCGAACTGAAGGTGAACGACGGCGTGTTGGTCGCCGCCGTGTAGCTCGATGCGAAGGAGATGCGCACATCGCGCGCGGCGCTGGTGGTGTTGAACAGGCGCAGCGTGGTGTCGAATTTGTGGCCGTAGTTGCCGAAGGTGCGGGTAGCCGAATCGGACAGCCGCGTGTCGGCAGCCACGGTCTGCTCATGCAGATGGCTGTTGTACTTGGCCGTGGTGTCGAAGGAGAAACCGATGTACTGGCCGCTGCCGGCCGGCAGCACCACATTGGTCAGCCCCGTCATTTCGGACGCGGCATACACGCCGCCTTCGCGGCCATAGGTATTGGGACCGGTAGAGTAGATGTCGCCCGGCGCCGCCGCGCCCTGGCTCTTGTTGATGGCGTCGGACGTGGTGCCGGTGGTGGTGACCACGGTGTAGAGGTAGACGCCGCCGGTGGTGCAGATTTCAAAGCGGCCGTCCGCCATGTTGTTGGCCGACATGGCCACCTTGGCGATCTCCGTGGCCTGCAGCGAGGCCACGGCGCGGTTGCTGAAGTTGACCGCGTAGCTGCCGTCGCGCCAGTCCTTGGACACGTAGTAACTCTGGCCCGTGCCCTTGCCGTTCAGCGGCTTGGTGGCGTTGGTGTAGGCCGAACCTTTCGCCGAGAGCGTTACGCCGCCCGCTTGCGGATTGGAGGCCAGCAGGTGCACATAGGCGGTGCCTCCGGTCTGGTTGATGTGGAAGAAGTAGGCGCTGCTGCAGCCGGTGAGCTGGTTGGCCTGGCCGCCGCGCGTGGCGTCGGTGCGGCTGTTCTGCATCAGCCAGCCGGTGCCGGTGAAGATTTCGGGGTTGTTACTCTTCCAGAATTTGTTTCCGCCCGCTGCGATGGTCAGTGGCGCGAGCTGGTCGTCCGCCACCTTGGCATTCGTGCCCAGCGTCCCGAAGTACCATACCTGCGCAGGGTCCTGGGCCGGCGGAGCCACCGGGTCCTGCACCCAGGCCACGTGCGGCGCGAAGAAGTAGCCGGTGCTGAAGGCGCAGCCTGCGAGCGGTGTGTCCAGCGTGGCGGCGTAGTGGTTGGCGACAACCGGGGAGGCGCTGCCCGCGCCCAGCATGCTGCCGGCGTTGACCCAGCATTTGTCCGCCGCCGCCAGCGTGGACGAGTCGGCGGTGGTGCGCTTGAACCAGGTGGACGTGTCGACCCGCACCACGTCCGCCATGGCGGGGATGGCTGCCAGGCCGAGGCAGGCCGCCAGCATTGCTATGTATCGCTGCGTTTTCTTCATACCTTCTCCAATCTGCTGAACATCAGACGTCAAAGGGCCGGACCCGGCATCCGGCCGATGGAACGCGTGGTCGCCCGCCGGCACGCGCTTGCAGCGCCCTCACGTGCTGGGATGCACGGTGATGGCGTAATGAGTGGAAAAGGTGGCGCCGGCGGCCAGTTCGACTATGCCGGGCTTGTCGCGCAGTTCGCCGGAGACGGCGGCGCTGTCGTCATAGCCATGCCAGGGTTCGATGCAGATGTAGGAGGCGCCGGGCCGGGACCATATGCCCAGGTCGGGGGCGCCGCCGGTGTCGAGCACCAGCCGGGTGGCGCCGTCCGCGCGCGCCAGCGCCACATGCCGCGCATGCATCTGCGTGAAGATCAGGGCGTCGTCGTCGAACAGTCCGGGGGACAGCGGCAGGCTGTTGCCGGGGCCAAGGGAATAGGGGCGGGATGCAGCGCCCAGCAAGGGGCCATCGAGCTGGCGCACTTGCTGTGGCGATTCGGAAAACAGCAGGCGCCAGCTGGCGCCGCCATCCTGGGGTAGCCTGAATCCCGGATGCGAGCCGAGAGAGAAGTACATGTTTTCGGCGCCGGTGTTGTGGACGTTGTAGACCACGCGCAGGCAGTTCTTTTCGAGCGTGAAGCGCACGGTCAATGTGAACGCAAACGGATAGCAGGCCAGCGTGGCCGGCGTACTTTGCAGTTCCAGCAGCACGCTGTCTGCTTGCGTCTCCCGTACTGCAAAGCGGCAGTGGCGCGCAAAGCCGTGTATGGGCAGCTCGTAGCGCTTGCCTGCGTGGCGGTAGCCGCCGTCCTTCAAGCGGCCCACCACAGGGAACAGGATGGGCGCGCTGTCCTCCCACACGGCGGGATCGCGCTGCCACAGATATTCCTCGCCGCCGGCGTCGGCCAGGCTGCGCAGCTCCGCGCCGCGCAGCGCCACGACACAGTGCAGCAGGCCGTTCGCGAGACTTACCTGGTCCATCAGCGCGTGCCTGCCGCTTTGGGCGCGGAGATGGTGCGGCCCGCGTCGTCAAACAGGTAGACCATGCCGGGCAAGGGCGTGAGCGATATGCTGTCTCCCGCCAACGGCGCATGGGCGGCGCGCGTTTCCACGCACAGCGTGTGCTGGCCGCAAACCGCGTGGATATAGCTGCTTGCACCCAGCCGTTCAACCACGGTCACGGTTGCCAGGAGCAGGCCGTCGCCGCCTATCTGCCAGTGTTCGGGGCGCACGCCGGCCTTGCAGGCGCCGCCCGCCGCCGCGCCTTGCGCTGCCAGCGCGCAGTCCAGCAGCGCGCCGCCGTCCAACGTGATGGCGGCGTTCGCGCCTTCCGCGCGGTACTGGCCCGCCAGCATATTCATCGCGGGCGCACCGACGAAACCTGCGACGAATTCGTTGCAGGGATTGGCGTACAGGTCGAGCGGATGGCCCACCTGTTCTATCCGGCCCGCGCGCAGCACCACCATTTTGTCGGCCAAGGTCATGGCTTCCACCTGGTCGTGCGTGACGTAGACCATGGTTTTGCCCAGCTCGCGGTGCAGCGCACTGATCTCGATGCGCATGCGCAGGCGCAGCTCGGCGTCCAGGTTGGACAGCGGCTCGTCGAACAGGAACACGGAGGGCTCCTGCACCAGGGCGCGGCCGATGGCCACGCGCTGGCACTGGCCGCCTGACAGTTCGGCGGGCTTGCGCTCCATGTAGGGCTGCAGCTGCAGGATGGCGGCGGCGCGTTCCAGCTTGGCGGCGATGACGGCTCTGTCCACCTTGCGCATGCGCATGCCGAAGCTCAGGTTCTGGCGCACCGTCATGTGCGGGTAAAGCGCGTAGGACTGGAACACCATGGCCACGTCGCGCGCGCTCGGGGCGGAGCGGGTAACGTCCATGCCGCCGATGCGGATGCTGCCTTCGGATACGTCCTCCAGGCCTGCGATCATGCGCAGCAGCGTGGACTTGCCGCAGCCCGAGGGGCCGACGAAGACGACGAATTCGCCCGCTTCCACCTCGAGGTCCACGCCGTGGATGGTCTGGTGCGCGCCGAAGCGCTTCTTGATGCCTTGCAGAGAAAGTGTAGACATGCGTAGTTCGTATCAGTGTTGAATATCGGGCAGGCGGGCCAGCAGCGCGCGGTCCCATTCCAGCGGAATCCCGGCTGCGCGCAGCTGCTGGCGGAAGGCGGCCCGCAGTTCGGCGCTGCCGTGGATGGCGGCGAGCGGCTGGCCGCAGCCGAGCGCAAACACGGCGAGCAGGCCCGCCACTTCACCGATCAGCCATTCGGCCGGGTGGACGCGGGTGCAGGCGTTCACCAGGTGGGTCACGCTGATGTTCTTGCACGCCGGGATCAGGTTGTTGCAATCGGCCGGAATGAAGCTGCCAAGCGGCAGCTCGAACGGGCGCACGCGGGCGTTCACGCCGTGGCCGGACACCACCGTTGGGTGGATGTCCATGTTGTACCAGGCGACGCCGACGTTGTGCGAGTCCGCATCGCTGCCAGGCGTTGCAGTCGCGCCGCCGGGCAGGATGTCAGCCTGCGACAGGCAGGCCAGGCCGATGATGCGGCGCGATTCGCGCACATACACTTGCTGCGCCAGGCCGTCCGGCGTGGCCAGCACGTCGGGCGCCAGCGCCAGTTCCGGGTAGCCGGCGCCGCCGTCCGGACGCGGCGCCTCGGTGCGCAGCCAGTGCAGCAGGCAAAGCGACAGCTCGCGCGCGGCGGCCACCACGTCTGCTTCATCCATGCCGCCGTCCAGCAGCGGATGCAGCGCGTAGTCGTTCTGCGCCCAGTTCACCAGCGACACCTCGCTGCGCGGCGGCTGCCAGTTGGCGGCGCTGACCACGCGGCGGTAGCGCCACAGGTCCAGCGTGGCGCCGCTGCCGAACAGCGGCAGGCGCACGGCTTGCCCGCGCCCGCTGCCGGGGATGTACTCGCTGAACTGCGCGTAGCCGTAGTGCGGCACCAGGTAGCGCGACCAGAAGGCGTAGCCCGGCGGCGCTTCGGCTGCTGCGGCCGAGGCGCTTGCCTCCCGGCGCAGGGCCATGACCACGGTGACGGGCTGCTGGTCGTTGCGGTCCGCCGTCTCCGGCGCGTCCGGTTCGCCGAACTCGCTGCGCGCTTCCTTGCCCAGGCGGTAGGGCAGGCCGGCTGCCTTGATCAGTGCGCCGGTATCGGTTCCGTCCAGGAACCAGGGCGCGTGGATATCGGTGCGCAGTCCCTCGCCGTCGATGACGGTGGCGCTGACGATGGTGCGGCCCGCACGCTGCGCGCTGCACAGGCGCACGCCGCGCAGTATGCGCATGCGGCCTGACGCGATGTGCGGGGCCAGCAGCTGCTCTATATACTCCGCCGCGACGGCGGGTTCCACGCAAAGCCGGCTCACCCAGCCGTCGCCCGGATTGCAGCCTTCCGTCATGGCCGTGTTGTCGCGGAACCCGGGCTGGGCCAGATAGTGCGCGCGCAGCGCGGTGCGCATGGCCATGTAGCTGGCGCTGGCGCCGCCGGATTCAATCAGCGGATGCTCGTCCGGCGGCACGCCCTGGCTGGTCAATTGCCCGCCCAGCCATGCATATTCGGCTGCCAGCAGCACCCGGCGGCCCTGCTGCGCCGCCTGCCATGCAGCGAGCACGCCACCCAGGCTGGCGCCGATCACGGCGATTTCGGTATCGATGCGCGCTATCATGCCGATGCCTCCGCCGCTTGCAGGCGCAGGCCGATTTCGAATGTGCGGTCCCACGGCAGATAGACTTCACGCACCTGCCAACCCAGGCCTTGTGCGCTTGCCCAGGCGTTGGCGTGGCTGGTGTAAGTCAATTCAACAAGGCTGCGCAGGTGTTCTGCACTGCACGCGTCTTCGTCGATGGCTGTGCGCACGGTCTGGCGCAACACGGATTGGTACAGCACATCTTCCAGCAGCCGCAGCGCAAGTACTTCGCGGTTGGCGGCGGTGTGGCGGCGCCCGCGCGCAAGCACGCATTGCGCCACCAGGCTGCCTATGCTGTTGCTGGCCGTGTTCCAGGCCGCGTAGGCCGCGAGCGTGTTCAAGGGCAGCGCCTGCGGCAGCTGGGCGATGAGCATCGGGTCGCCGCCGTTGGCGTAGGCCAGGTCGGCCACCGCAACCGGCTTGGCTTGCGCGTGCCAAGCGGCCAGCTGCTCCAGCCAGCCAGAGGCAAGCGGCTGCGGATCGGGCAGTGGCTTGCGCATGGCCCAGTCACCTTGCTGTCCGCCGCGTGTGTGCACGGCCAGGATCACGTCCGCCTCGGCGCTGCTGTCCACCTGGCGCGCGCCGGCTGCGGCTATCTGGCTGGCGACGGCATCGAGCACTGGCCGGTCTTCGTACAGCGCGCGCAGGCTGCCCACGTGCTGCGGGTCGCTGCAATGCACGTAGAAGGACAGCGGCGGTTCTGCGCTCTGCGCCGCCACCATGTGCGCGCACAGCGTATGCATGACTTCATCCGCACCCGGATAGACCAGCACCTTGCCGGACAGGCCCAGCTCCGCAATGCGCCGCTCCAGCAGGCGCCGTTCGGCGATATTGAAGCCGTATTCGGCGGTGTCGTCTTGCGGCAGCACGAGGCGGTCTATCAGGCCGCTTGCCGCCATGTCCAGCGCGCGCAGCGTGAGCTGCAGGTTGCGTTCGCGCGTGGCCAGGTAGTCGCTGCGGATCGCGTCCGGAATGGCGGCGGCGGCCGCCAGCGCAGCTTCGATGCTGGCGCCGAGCTGGTTGGCCTGGTCCGTTGTATAGGACCAGTTCCAGATCAGCTGCCCGTACTCGGACCAGTAATCCTTTTCTTCCTGGTTGACGTTGTTGTTCGAGATGCGCATGGTGGCGGCAAACGCATACACCGGCTTGCCGGGGGCGGCGGCTTTCAGGCGCGGCACCAGGTCCAGCCAGGCTTCCAGCTCGGCCAGCGTGTCCGGGATGAAGCGGGACGGCACCAGGCCGCCGTAGGCCAGCATGTCCAGCGACAGGACGAAGCCATCGGCGTGCGGCGCCTGCGCCAGCAGCCAGTCGGCCAGTTGCTGCCGGTCCGCCGGGCGCTTCAGGTGGCCGAGCTGATTCACTTCAGGCATGGCCAGCTGCCAGCCCGCCAGGGCCGCCAGCATTTGTACCTGCTCGCGCACGGCGGGGCGGCCGTCAACCGGCAGGGCGGCGATGCGGCGCGGGCTCATGCAGGCCTCCGGAAGGTGGCGATGGCGTGCGGCGCGACGACGTTGCCGCCTTCTGCCGGTGTGCCGTCTGCGCGCACGCGGCGCCAGGCTGTGCCTGCGGTGCGCAGTTCCTGCGGGACGCCAGTGGGGTTCCAGATCCGCAGCTCCAGCTCGGCATCGCCGCTCGCCGGAACCTGCATGCGGCGCAGGGCGGCGTTCTGCAGGGCGGGATTGCCTAGCTCGAAGGGCTGGCGCCATTGCTGGCTGTGGCCGCGTAGCAGCACTGGCGCGCGCCGCAGGCGGAGCGCCTGGGCCAGTACCTGCTGCGGCGACTCGGCGGCATCGGCCACGCGGCTGAAGCTGAATTCGTAGCGTTCGGCGCCAAGGCATTGGGCGCCCGGCGTGGCGAGGTCTGGACCCGCGCCCACGCCACGCGTCACCAGGTCGCGGCGAGACAGCCAGCCTACACTGCGCACCAGCGTGACGCCGAGCCAGCGGCGTCCGCCGGCCTGCAGCACTTCGTATTCCTGCATGGCGCGGTGCGCGAAGGCCAGGTCGCCTGCGGCGATGGCGCTGTAGCTTGGATAAACGCATACCGGCATTTCGCGGCGCGATGGCTGCGCGGGGTAGTCCGCCAGCACCACGGGGCGCTGCTCCCAGCTGAAGGCGCTGTCGCTGGCGGTGTGGGCCAGCGTGTCCGCTACCGGCAGCAGCAAACGGGTGCGTTGGTCGCATGCCTGATTGGTCCAGTCCAGCAGGCACTCGATGGCCGTGCTGTCTTCCCACAGGCGCAGGCGCAGGGTTCCGGTGTTCTCAGTCTGGCCGGACGGGCCGCTGCGGTCCTCCGCCAGGCGCGCGGGCACAGTCATGCGGATGGCCAGCGTCATCTCCTGAACGGGGCCGTTGCTGCGGACGCCCAGCAGTTCGAAGCGGTCTTGCAGGACGGTGCTTTGCTGCGGCGGAGGGGAGTAGTTGTAGCTGTCGCCCGCGTCCAATTCATGCAGCAGCGCCAGCGGATCGGAGGTGGTGGCGCCGCTGCGCTTGTCGGTCCAGTACAGGCGGCCGTCGGCGAAACGCAGTTCGGTAGCGGCGTGTTCGATGCTGGCCGCACTGGTTGCCAGGCCTTCCGCCGCGCGCCCCTCGGCTGCGGGCTGCGCGGTGCAGGCGAGGGCGCCCATGCCGGGCAGCTCGCAGCGTATCGCCACGCGGTAGAGATGGCCGTGGAGCTTGTCCGGGAAGTCGTCCAGCGGCGAGCGCAGGATGCTGTGCGGCGTCACATCCAGGATGGCGTGGCTGATGGCGCCCTCGGGGCCGCGCAGATCGAGCGCGCCGGCCGCATCGCCCGCCAGGAACAGCGTGTGCTTCTGCCAGCCGCTGAAGGGATGCGGCTGCGGGTTGAACAGCGTGAAGCTGCCGTCGTCGGCAAACGGGTTGCCCGAATGGGCGTGCGCGGCAAGGGCTATCATGCCGGCGCCTGCCGCTGCGCGTTCGGTGAGCGCGTCCAGCTTCTGGCTCAGCAGCACGTAGCGGCCTTCCATTTCAGTGTGCACTTCGTCCACGCTGCAGCCGCAGATGGAATCGTGCGCCTGCTGCTGGATCAGCAGCCGCCAGCATTGCTCCAGGTAGCGCGCCGGATGCGCGCCCGGCAGCGCGAGCTGCGCATACAGCGGCTCGACCACGCCCAGCAGGCGGTCTTCCGCTTCCTGGTTCAGGCGCTTGAGGTAGCGCCGGGTGGACAGCACGTCCGGCAGCACGAAGGCCTGCGCGTTCTGGCGTAGCTCGCCGTGCACCGCGATGCGGTCGGGATGGGCCGCCAGGGCCGCGTCCACATAGCCCGCCAGCGTGTCCTGTTTCAGCAGGTACTGCGGCTGCGCGGCGTTGTATTGGGCGATGCGTTCGGCCAGGTGGCTGGTCGATACCAGGTGGTCGCCGCCCTGCGTGAGCAGCAGCGGCGCGCCCTGGCTGCGCGGGCCGATCTGGCCCAGGTAGGTGTCCAGCGCCGCTTGCCAGTTCTCCACGTTGAACGGATGCTGGTAGTAGCCTTGGGTCAAAAACACCGAAGGCACGACGGTGCCGTCCGGCGCATGCCAGTCGAATTCGGAGGCGGAAATGTCCACGCCGCGCCACATGACGGCGGAGTGGATGCCGAAGGAAGCCAGTATCTGTGGCATCTGGCTGATATGGCCGAATGTGTCCGGCAGGTAGCCCACGCGCTGGCAATTGCCCAGCGCCTCGGCGTCGGCAATGCCGATTTCAAGGTTGCGCAGCAGCGCTTCGCCCGCGCACAGGAACTGGTCCGCCATCACGTACCACGGTCCCAGTACGATGCGCTGCTCGCGCACCAGCTTGCGCACGCGCCCGGCCAGCTCGGGCTCGCAGTGCCCCAGCAGGTCTTCCATGGCGGCGGTCTGGCCGTCGAACAGGAAGCTTTGCAGCGCGCCGGATTCCAGCTGCCCTGCCACCTGGTCCATCACGTGGATCAGCCGCGCGATAAAAGTCTGATGCGGCAGATACCATTCGCGGTCCCAGTGCGTTTGCACCACCACGCTGACGCCGGTGCGGCTGCTTGTGCTTGTGTCCATACTGCTCATCCCTTTACCGCTCCTTTTAATGCACCTTCAATGAAATAACGTTGTGTGAAGCCGAAGAACAGCAGGATCGGCAGCACCGAGAAGACAGCGCCGGCGGCCACCAGGCGCCAGTCCAGCGAGAAAGTACTGGACAGCCGGTTCACGCCCAGCGGCAGCGTGAACAGCGCGGGCTGGTCGACAATAATCAGCGGCCACAGGAAGTCGCCCCACACGCCGATGAAGCTGAACACGGCCAGCGTTGCCAGCGAGGGCTTCACCAGCGGCAGCAGCACGTACCACCAGATCTTCAGCCGCGATACGCCTTCCATCAGCGCGGATTCTTCCAGCGCATCCGGCAGCGTGGAGAACGCCTGGCGCATGAAAAAGATGCCGAAGGCGGTGCAGGCGTGCGGCAGCACCAGGCCCAGATAGCTGTTTTGCAGGCCAAGCCAGATTGCCAGCTGGTAGACGGGGATCATCAGCAGCTGGAAGGGAATCATCATGGACGCCAGCAGCACGCCGAAGACCAGGCCCTTGCCCCTGAAGCGCATGCGCGCCAGCGGGTAGGCGGCCAGCGACGAGAACAGCAGGTTGCATACAACGGCCAGCACGGCGACGATGATGCTGTTCTTCAGGTATTGCAGGAAGGGCTGCGTATCGAGCACGCGGCGGTAGTTGTCCAGAGTCGGCTGTGCGGGAAGCAGTTGCGGCGGGTAGGCGAAGATATTCTCTGCGCCGGACTTCAGCGAGGTGGACAGCAGCCACAGGAAAGGTCCGATGGTGAGCAGCGTCAGGAGCGTGAGCGCAAGGTAGCGCAGCGCGTTGCCCAGCAAGCGCTGGCGGCGGAAGGACGTTGCCATATCAGGCTTTCCTTCCCAGCAGGCGCAGATTAATCAGCGAGAACACGAGCGTGATCCCGAACAGCACCACGCCGATGGCCGATGCGTAGCCCATGTCGAATTCCTCGAATGCGGATTGATAGATGTAGTAGACCAGCGTCTTGCTCGAATCCAGCGGGCCGCCCTGCGTCATGACGTACACTTCCTCGAACACCTTCATGGCGGAGATGGAGGACATGACGGTGACCACCGCCACCGAGGGCTTGAGCAGCGGTATGGTGATGTGCAGCGTCTGCTGCCATTTGCTCACGCCTTCCACCTCGGCCACTTCGTACAGGTGGCGCGGGATTGATTGCAGGCCCGCCAGGTAGATCACCATGTAATAGCCCATGCCGCCCCAGACCGTGACCGCCATGACGCTGAACAGCGCATGCGCGGGATCGGTCAGGAAGGCAACCGGGTTGTCCGTCAGGCCCGTGGCCAGCAGGAAGTAGTTCAGGATGCCTTTTTCTTCATACACCCACTTCCATATCAGGCCGCTGATCACCAGCGAGGTGATGGCGGGCAGGTAGAGCGCGGCGCGGAACAGCGTGATGCCGGGCAGCGCGCGGTTCACCAGCATGGCCAGGAAGATGGGCAGCGTCACCAGCACCGGCACCACCAGCGCCAGGTAGAGCAATGTGTTGCGCAAGGCTGACCAGAAGAAGGGGTCTTGCCACAGCGTGCGGTAGTTGGCCAGGCCGGCAAAGGCGGGCGGCGTGATCATATTGAAGCTGGTGAAGCTCAGCGCGATCGCCTGCAAGGCCGGGTAGATGACGAACATGCCCACGATGCCGCAAGCGGGCAGCAGGAACAGATAGGGCAGTAAAGGGTGGTCCAGTTTTCTCATAGCTTTTCGTCGGCATTCCAAACCAGTTTGGCGGCGCCGGCAATGCCGGCGCGGTTGCCCAGAGCGGCGGGCTGGATATCGAGGCTGGCTCCCAGCGCGGCGACGCGTTCAAGCAGCGTGTCCCACCAGAGCTGGCGCGTGTCGGTTACGCCGCCGCCCAGCAGCAGCACTTCTGGGTCGCAGGTCCAGTAAATGTTGTGCAGCTGGAGGGCGAGGTGGTCCAGCCAGGTGGACAGCGCGGACGATGCAGCAACGTCGCCACTGGCCGCCAGGCGCATGATTGCCGCGCCGTCCTGTCCGGCCTGCGCGCTGTGCCCGCGCCTGTAAAGGTTCTGTAATCCGGTGCCGGATACCAGCGATTCCACCGGCACGGCCTTGCCGCTGCTGGCGTCGTAGACCAGCGCCCGGCCGAAGTGGCCGGCCAGGAAGTGTTTGCCCGCCTGGATGCGGCCCTGGACCGCGATGGCGCCGCCCAGGCCCGTACCCAGCGCCAGCATCGCAACCGTGCCCTGGCGGCCCGCCAGCGCGGGGTTGAGCCACAGTTCTCCCAGCAGCGCGCAGTGCACGTCGTTGGCTGCATACACAGGCATTCCGTAGCGCTGGCTGAACCACGCGCCCAGCTCCGTGCCTTTCCAGCCCGGCATGGCATCCGTCGCGTCGGCCACTGCTGCACGCACCGGATCGATCACGCCGGCGGCGGAGATGCCTATGCCCGCTACGGTGTAGCCTTGCCCGGCATGCCCTGCGGCCAGTGTCGCCGACAGCTCGTCGATGCAAGCCGCCATGGCTTCCAGCACGGCTGCTCCGCCTTGCGCGGCATTGGTAGGGCGGCGGCAGGCCGCCAGTTCGCGTCCGGTTTCGTCAACCAGCGCGGCGGCGATCTTGGTGCCGCCCACGTCAACGGCGTAGCAGGCGCGCGTCATGCTCCGCACCCCAGGACGGCGCGCCATTCCTTGTCCAGCGCGCGCATGGCCTGCGGCGTGGTCTGCTTGCCCAGCATGACGGCCTGCAGATTGCGCGCATAGCTCACGCGCAGCTTGCTGTATTTGCGCACCGGCGGCACCAGCACAGCGCCGGTCTTCACCTGCTGAACGGACAGTGCGCGCGCCGCCTCCATCAGAGGATCGCCCAGCGGAGCGCTGAAGAAGGCGTCGCTGTAGCTGGCCGTGGTGGACGGCAGCACCGGCACGCGCTTGGCGAACTCGGTCTGGTTGGCGGCGCTGGTGAGGAACTGCGCGAAGGCGAAGGCGGCGTGCTTGGCGCCGGAACTCTCCAGCACCGCGATATTCATGGCCGCAATGCTGGCCGGCGCGCTGCCCGAGCCGATCTGCGGCGCCACGCCTATCTGTCCGTAGATGCCGGGGTTGGTGTTCTTTATATAGCCAAGGAACTGCATGCCGGTGCTCACCATGGCCACTTCGCCGGACAGGAACATCTCGACGGCCTTGCGGTGGCCTTCGGTGACCACGTTCCTGGGCACCAGGCCGTCCTGGTACAGCATGCGGTAGGTCTCGAACAGGCGCGATCCGCCTGCATTGGTATAGCCTGGACTGCAGCCGTCCGCGCTGAGCAGGGGATTGCCGGCTGCGACCAGCGCCTCCAGCGGCGTGCTGGCGTCCAGCGCGGGGAAGTAGGCGTAGCTGCCGGTGCGCTGCTTGATGGCGCGCGCGGCGGGAGCCAGTTGCTCCATGGTGGCCGGCAGGGCGGAACCGGAACGGGCCAGCATGTCCTTGTTGTACAGCGTGACGTTGGTGTTCAAATACCAGGGCATGGCGAAGGTCTTGCCGTCCAGCCGGTTGGCGCGCCACACGGCGGGCAGGAAGGCCTGCACCTGCTCCGGCGACAGATAGGCTTCCGGATTGGCCAGCGCGCCGAATTCAGCCAGCTTGGCGGCGAATTGCGGATTCAGATTGACCACGTCCGGCGCGGAGCGCGCAGCCAATGCCGCCAGCGTCTTGCGTTCCATCTCGGCCCAGGGCACGTCGATCCATTTGATGGACACGCCGGGATGGCTGCGTTCGAATGCGCCGATCACGCCTTGTATATAGGCGTCGTTGTGGGGCGAGAGCTGCATGGTCCAGAATTGCACCTGCTGCGCCGCCATGGCGGCCTGGCTGCACAGCAGTGCGCAGGCGGCCAGGGCGGGGCGTATCAGCTTGTTGGGCATAGTTGTAGTGGTTCACAAGGTCAGTTCATCAATAATATACCAATGGTATAGAAAAATGCTGGAAATATCGATATTCGTCTAAAAATAATCCACTGGTCTACTTTTGTGTGTTTTCTGATGCTAAAATGTACCAATCCGACCTACCTTCATGGAGAATGCCTTTGGAAAAAGCCGAGAAATTGGACCGCGCCCAAAAGCGCGACATGCTCAAACAGAACCTGCTGAACCTGATACAGCAGAACGGCGAGGGCGTCCGCCTGCCGTCTGAAAGGGAACTGGCCGAGCGCCTGGGCGTGGCGCGCGAGACGCTGCGCCGCAGCCTGCGCGACCTGGAGAAGGATGGCCTGTTGCAGCGCAAGCAGGGCGCCGGCACTTTTGTGTCGGGCCAGGCGCTGGTCAAGCAGCTGCAGTTGATTTCGTTTTCCGAGGACATGCGCGAGCGCGGCCTCACGCCGTCCAGCGAGGTGCTCTCCACCCGCGTGATGCGCGCAGGCGCCAAGCTGGCGCAGAAGCTCAAGATGATGCCGGGCGCGGAGGCGATCGAGATTCGCCGCCTGCGTTTCGCCAACGACGAGCCGATGGCGCTGGAGACCGTGTACCTGGTGCGCGAATCGGTGCCGGACTTCGATCCCACGCTGCTGGCCACGCACTCGCTGTATGAACTCATCGAGCGCAACTACCAGCTGCACATCAAGTCGGCCACGCAGCAGATCCACGCCACGGTGCTTAACGAGGACGAGGCTGACCTGCTCGACGTGGCGCCGTTCAGCCCCGCGCTGCTGGTGGAGCGCCAGGTTATCACCAGCAGCGGCAAGATCTTCGAGTACGGCAAGAGCTTGTATCGCGCCGACCGCTACCGCTTCGAAGTCAACGTGCTGCGCCCTGCATCCGCCGACGGTGCTGCGGACGGCGCGGAGGATGGTGCGGCATGAGCGTGGACAAGCAGCGCCGCCTGCGCAGGCTGGACGAGGTGATGGCCGGCAGGCTTGTGGTTTCTTGCCAGCCAGTCGATGACGGCCCGCTGGACAGCCACGACGTGGTAAGCCGCTTCGCCATGGCGGCGGTGATGGGCGGCGCCGGCGCCGTGCGCATCGAGGGCGCGGCCCGCGTGGCTGCGGTGCGGCCGTTCATTTCCGTGCCCGTTATCGGCATCGTGAAATATGACCTGGACGACTCGCCAGTGCGCATCACGCCTTTCCTTGACGATGTGGCCGCGCTGATCGCTGCGGGCGCCGACATTGTGGCGGTGGACGCCACGGCGCGTGCGCGTCCGGTGCCTGTGGCGGACCTGCTGGCGGCCATCCACGCCGGCGGCGCCTGGGCCATGGCCGACTGCTCCAGCAGTGAGGACGCGCTGGCCGCGCATGCGCTGGGTTTCGACATTGTCGGCACCACCTTGTCCGGCTACACCGGCGGCGAAGTGCCGCAGGAGCCGGACTATGCGCTGATCTCCACGCTGGCCGCCACGCTGCCGCGCGTCATGGCCGAGGGCCGCATCCATACTCCGGAGCAGGTGGTGCAGGCACGCCAGGCCGGTGCCTGGGCTGTCACGGTGGGTACGGCCATCACTCGCACGGAGCTGGTCACGCAATGGTTTGCAGAGGCCATGGCGCCGCAAGCCTAGTACAGCGGCGCCTGAGCACCGTCTCTTCCCCGCAGCAGCCGCCACGCGCCGCTTTATGCGGCGCGTGGCGTTTTTATCAGCGCGATTTCCTGGGCGCCAGCGTTGCCTGGTCGATGACCTTGCCGTAGATATTGCGCGTGAGGATATTCATGCGGTTGCCCTGCACGTGCAGCGTGGTGTAGGTCTGGATATCGTCGTCGTACAGCACGTCGGCGATGGCGGGCATGCCGGTGCGGCTGCTGGCGTTGTAGAACTTGGCGGAATCCGATCCGGCGATCAGGTAGGTGACGCCCCGGCCGTCCGGTTTCCCGGCCGTGACGGGAACGCTGCGCGCATACTGGTGGTCGTGCCCGGCGATGACCAGGTCTATGCCGGCGCGGTCGGCCGCCTCCGGCACAAAGCGGCGGGAGAATTCATTGCCCGAGTCGGCATTGCCTTCGTAGGCGGGCCTGTGCATCATCAGCACTCTCCACGTCCTGGATGAGGCCTGCATGTCCGCAGCCAGCCAGTCCATCATGGTCTTCCATTCGGCGTCCGTGAACAGCTCCGTCGTAATCACCGCAATGTGCATATTGCCGTAGTCGAAGCTGTAGATGGCCTGTTTGTCGGCGGCGAGGGGGCCGTTGGCCGGCGTGCGGAACAGCGACTGGAACTTGCTGCGCCCCTCGTTGTACACCTCGTGGTTGCCCTGCGCGGGCACGAACAGCGCCGATCCCATGCGGCCGCCGCCTTCCAGCGCCTCGAAGAACTGTCGCTGCATCTGGTAGTCGCTGCCGTCGTCGGTCATGTCGCCCACATGCAGGATCAGGTCCGGGTTGGGCAGCTGCGCCTGCATCTTGGCATACAGTTCGCTGACCAGCGGGGCGCCGTCGCGGATATTGCCGTCGGTATTGGTCTGCGTGTCGCCGAACAGGTAGAGGCGCACCTCGTCGTCGCGGTCATCCGTGCGGAAGCTCATCACCTCTCCCGCCGCGCTCTCGTTGCCCGCCTGGTAGTAGTAGACGGTGCCGGGCTTCAGGTTCGGCAGGCTGGCGTGGCTGACGCGCACCACGCCGGATTCGGCGCCGTAGAAGTAGGGCAGCACTTCGGTTTCGGATGCGTCCAGCACGCGTTCCAGCGCGGGGGATTCGCCGTAGCGTATCCAGTTGCTGCGCGCGCTGGTGGCCGTCATCCAGCTGACGTTGACGGCGTCCTGGCGAGCTGCAGGGCTGAGCCGCACATAACGCGGCGCCGCGCCCAGGCGCTCGGGTACGACGATCACGGGCGAGAGCAGCGAGGCGCCCGGGGAGCCTGCCGCGTCGAACACACGGAAGTAGACCTGTGCGCTCGCGGTGCCAGCAGCCGGCGAATAGGCGATTTCACCCTTGTCGTTGGTCACGCCCAGCCTGGTCTGCTTTGACACGGCGCCGGAAGCCGCGTTGTACTCCAGCTGCTCCACGGTCACGCCTGCGGCGGGACGGCCGCTGCTGTCCACGATTTGCAGCGTGCCGGGCTTGCCCAGCTGCGCCAGCTTGGTCAGCACGCGGTATTTGCCTGTGATGTCCTTGCGAATGACGGGCGCAACGTAAGGCTTGCCGTTCACCGTGCCGCCCACTACCACGGACACCGCGCCGCCGGCCACGTAGTCGAACACGTTCAGCCGTATCAAGGCCAGCGTGGACAGGTCGCCCTTGAAGTTGCTGAACGTTCCTTCCCAGTAGCCGGCCCGGCTGGTCACGCCGGCCGGACTGGCGTCGGCCGGCACCACCTCCAGGCTGGCCTTGGTGCTGTCGTACTGCAGCGTCAGTGTCAGGCTGTCCGCCGGGGCGCCTTTGACTGCTTTCAAGGGGAAATCGAAGCGGCCGGACGGATAGACCGTGTCGATCTTGTCCTCCACGTAGAAGCGGGTGGCGCCGGTATCGACGTTGAACAGCGATTCGCCGGCGCCCACATTGCCATTGATGTCGAACGTGCGGTAGCTGATCTTGTGCCAGCCGTCGGCCAGGCCGGGCAGGGCCACCTTGAAGGCGTCGCGGCCGTTGTTGCTGATGGGGGCGGCAATGTCCACGCCGTCGAGCTTGAGCTCAAGGCGGGTCATGTCGATGCCGGAGACGTCCTGTGCCTGCAGCTCGATATTGACGGTGCTGGCGTTGACCGTGGCGCGGTTCGCCGGCGTGACCTGCACGGCGGGGCCTTGCAAGTCCGTGTCGGCGCTGTAGATGGCGGTGAAGTTGTCGAGGTAGACGAAACTGTCGATGCGCTCCGGTGTGTTGAGCACGAGGAAGCGGAAGGGCTGGTCGAAGCGGAAGGGGGCGCGGAAGCCTTCCGGTATCGCCGCGCGCATGAAGGTCCAGCCGGTTTGTGGCAGCGCGTCGCCCGAGTTGTTGTAGTCGATGGTGACGGCCTTGTTGTCCGCGTCGCGCAGCTGGCCGCGCACCCACCAGTTTTTGCCGGCCAGCGCGGGCGGAATGAACACGTTCACGCCCAGGGCTTTGGGATAGCCTTTGAGCGTGGTCGCTTTTGCCGGATCGGCCAGGTAGGCGCCGAACGTGCCCGGCTGGGCGGGATCGGCAACCCAGCTCAGTTTGAGCGAATTTTTCCCGGCAAACGACTCGGCGCCGGCCAGCCCCAGCGTGGCCGACTTCTGCCGCGCGCCGCTGGCCGCATAGGCGCCGGCGCCCGCTTCAAAATCTTCGACGATGGCCGGCGGCACGCCGATGCTGACCGTCGTCGATGCGCTCAAGGCGCCGTATCGGACGGTGATGGTCAGCTGTTTGCCGAATACCTTGGCGGCGGTGAACACGCCGGTCTTGCTGTCCAATTCGCCCAGGCCCTGGGTGCTGAGCTGATACTGCAAAACGGATGGGCTGTACTGCACCGGTGTGCCGTCCTTGAGCATGACTGGCAGCACAGCCAGCTGCTCGCCGCCGTTCAGCGACACGTCGCTGCGGTCGAAAATCAGCGTGTCCGGGCTTTTGGTGATCCTGAGCCGCGCGGCGCCTTTGTCCTCGCCCAGTGCGGCGACCATATAGCCTTCGTCCTCCACCTCGCTGGCGCGGAACTGGCCGGTGGCTGCGACGACTTGCCCCAGCGTGGCCTTGCTGGTGCCGAAACTCAGGCTGCCGGGTGTGGAAAAGTAGCTGTCGCCGTTATAGCCGACCGCTTTGAAGCGGTAATCGGAGCCCGCCAGCAGCGTCACGTCCCTGGGCATCACGTTCACGCCGTTCGGATAGCGCACCTTGCTGCCCTTGATGACCAGGCCCCACTTGTTCCCCACCGGGCGCTCGATGCCGTCGGAGGGCTGGTTGATCGCGTGGGTGTATTTTTCGCCGGGGGCGCGCATTGCGATTTCGGAGGAGCCGCCGCCATCGAGGTTGATGGCCTTGACCGCGCCGTAGGCGAGGGCGATCTGCCCCAGTTTCCTGAACGTGACGCCGTCGGTGGGCGAGCCGGCCGGCTTGTCCACCACGGCAAGGAAGGCGGAGCCGTCCGCGCGCAGGCCGAACATGGTGCGGCTACTGACCAGCACTTCATTGGCTGCGCCGTCGGCCAGCTTGCCGTCCTTGACCAGCAGCTGCGCCGTGGCGGCGCCGCTGCCCGGCGTCGAGCCCGCGCCCAGCGCGTACTTGACATTGTTCCACTCGGCGTCGGTGGTCTGGTAGTCCACGGCGATCTCGTCGCCGGCCTTCCACGGGGCCGTTCCTGCCGGGCCATCGAGCACGAGCAGCGCGCTGCCCGATGGCACGATGTAGGCCGCGCTTTGCGGCGCCTGTGCCGTCAGCTTGCCCTTGAATGGCGCAAACTGCACCAGTGGCTTGCCGTCCGGGTTGGCCACCACGGTGACGTTGTTGACCTCGGGCGCCAGCAGATAGGCGGACTTGCCGCGCAAATCGACAGCGCCGCGGAAGTTGTCGCCGGGGTAGATGGATACGGTGCCGCCGGCCTGGCGCACCGCGTTATTGCGCGCGTTTTCGCGGTCGAAGTAGGAGACCTCTTTCACCAGGCCGGACTCGCCCTGGTTGCGCGTCCAGCGCAGCGAGAAGTCGGGCAGCTTGTCCACAATGTCGATGCTGCCGTCGTTCTTCACCAGCACGGCGCCCTCGGCCTTGGGCGATGCGCCGCCGTAGGTGACGCCGTTGAGCTTCATCATGCCGACGTTCCAGCCGTTGAAGGTATTGAAGAAGTCGGCATTGACGGCGGCCAGCACCGGCACGCCCTTGTCGATCTGGCGGTTGGCCGAGGCCGACACCGTCTCCATGCTGAACTGCCCGGTCGAACGTTCTATCGGAACCAGCTCCACGCCGCTGCTGTCGCCGGTCTTGAAGCTGAGGACGTTGATGGCGGCGCCCTTGGTGTGGTTCAGCTGCCCTGAAAAGAGCTGGACGTCCTGGTTGATCTGGTAGGCCTGGTAGCCAGATATGGCGGTTTTAACCGTTTCAGTGGCTGTGGTTCCGTCGATGACAGGAGGCGGCACGCTGGCGAACAGCTTGTCCACGCCGGGCGGCGGCGCGATGACGTAGGTGGCCAGTGCATCGCTGCCCGGCTGGTCCACGTAGCCGTGGTGGGGGGATGAGCACGCGGCCAGCGCCAGTGCCAGTAGTATCGGTTTGAAGCACTTCATCAATGTTCCTCAAGCTGTTGTACAACATATGGCACCGGCGCGGTTGCGCCGGCTCTATTCGGTCTTGTGGTATTGCGCCAGCGTGGGCAGGGCGCTGAAAGCGCCGTAGCGCGTGCAGGCGAGCGATGCGCAGCGTACTGCGAAGGCGATCTGCACGGCCAGCCAGGTTGGACTCTCCAGCCGCTTGCGCAGCTGGTCCGGTTCGATGTCGTGGCAGGCCAGCTGGCGCAGCAGCGCTGCGACAAAGGCATCGCCTGCGGCCGTCGTGTCGACCACCGCCAGCGGCGGCACACGGTGGTACGCGCTGCCCTTGCGCGTCACCGTGCGCACCGCCTGGCCGCCGTCGGTGATGACGATCAGCTCCGTGGCGCCGGCGAAGCAGTGCGCCTCCAGCGCCTCCTGAGGCGCGTCTCCGCACAGCCAGGCCCACTCGCCGGCGCTGAACTTCAGCAGGTGGGCGCGCGGCATAACCTCGCGTATCATGCGGGCCGCGCCGCCGTCGCCACCGTCCTGCGGCCACAGCGCGGGCCGCCAGTTGACATCGAAACTGGTCAGGCAGCCGTTCTCCTCGGCCAGTTCCAGTGCGCGCCAGGTGGCGCTGCGCGCCGGCTCGTGCGTCAGGCTGTTGGAGCAGAAGTGGAAATAGGGCTTGGGGATGAAGGCGGCCGGATCGAGATCGTCCGCTGTAAACAGCAGGTCGGCGGAGGGCGGGCGGTAGAAGCTGAAGCTGCGGTCTCCGCCCGCATCCAGCGCCACCACCGCCAGCGCTGTGGTGGCGGCGGCGGTGCGGCGCACATAGCGCGTGTCGACGTCGTAGTGCTGCAGCTGCGCCAGCAGGAACTTGCCGAAATCATCTGCGCCCAGCATGCCGATGAAGAAGGATTGGCCGCGCAGGCGCGCAAAGCCCACCGCGACATTGGCGGGCGCACCGCCGGCGTTACGGTGGTACAGATCCAGGCCGGACGGGTCTTGCAGCAATTCGATCAGCGCTTCGCCGAAAGTGAGCAGGGCTTTCATCGCGCGCCTTCGGCGGGCCGGCAGCTATCGCGTTCGCCCTGCAGCACGGTGTGGTGAAAGTAGGCCGAAATTGCGCTAGTGGTATGGAAATTCGTGGTTTTTGTCATGATTTTGTAGTCTTGGACAATTCTTGAACAAAATGTCGTGTGCCAATGGTACTATTAATTAAAAGAATAGGTCTAGTTTAATCTCGGAGATGTCATGACAAAACCCGCTTTCCCCCGTTTTTCCTCCTGGCGCCTGGCGGCGCCGTTGCTGATGCTGGCTGCGGCCGGTGCCGGTGCCGCTGCAGCGGAGGCCACGCCGCAGGCCGAGGTGCGCGGCACCTGGCTTACCACCACGGCCAACAGCGCGCTGCGCACTCCGGCCGATACGGAGGCCACCATGGCGCGCCTGCGTGCCATCGGCATGAACACGGTCTATGTGGAATCCTGGAAGAACGGCTACGCGCAGTTTCCGTCCGATGTGCTGGAGCGGACCGTAGGCGTGCGCCAGCGGCCAGCGCTCATGGCGCAGGATCCGAGCGACAGCCCGGCGGCACGCCAGGCGCCGCCGCGCGACCTGCTGCAGGAGGCGCTGATTTCGGCCCACCGCAATGGATTGGTCTACATTGCCTGGTTTGAATACGGCTTTATGGCGGCCTACAAGGACACCATTAACGACCTGCGCCGCAAAAAGCCCGAGTGGCTGAGCCGCGACAAGGACGGCGGCGAAGTGGCGCCGAACGGCTTTGTGTGGCTTAACCCGCTGCATCCGGAAGCGCAGCGTTTCCTGCTCGACTTGGTGCTGGAGGCGGTCGAGAAGTACGACCTGGACGGCGTGCAGCTGGACGACCACGTGGTCTGGCCCTACGTCACCATGGGCTACGACGAGTACACCCAGCAAGCCTACGCGGCCGATCACGGCGGCCAGCGTCCGCCGGCAGACCATCTGGACAAGGAGTGGGTGCGCTGGCGTGCCGAGAAGGTGAACGAGTTCGGCAAGCGCTTCGTGCAGGAACTGCGGGCGCGCCGTCCGGGCCTGCTGGTCTCGCTCAGCCCCGCCACGCACCCCTGGGCGCGCGACCACTACATGCTGGACTGGCCGGCGTGGGCGCGCTGGTCCAAGGGCTGGGACGAATTTGTACCGCAGGTCTACCGCGTCGGCTACGAGGCTTATGAAAAAACCTGGCACGAGCAAGTGGCCGCCATGCGGGATGAGGGCGGCGGGCGCCTGCGCGACATGTTGGCCGGCATACGCATCGTCGGCGAAGGTCCGGACTCGAGCTGGGACCAGCTGCGCCGTTCCATCGAGCTGGCGCGCAGCACCGGCAGCGGCGGCCATGTGCTGTGGTACAGCAGGGGCGTGCTGGACCTGTACGAGGCCCAGCTGACGGACTTCTACAAGCAGAGCGGTCCGGCTGTTTCGCCCCGTTTCGGCGCGGGCTGGCGCCAGCATTCGGTGGCGCTGCGGCACGCGGGCAAGCCGGTGGGCGGGCTGCAGCGCTGGCCGGTGCCGCGCCTGCCGGCGGGCGCCTACCGCGCCATAGGCCACGACGGCGTTACTTGGCGCTACCTGGACGCGCCGGTGGTGGCAGGCCGCATTTTGTCCGCACCAGTGGTCTACAAACGGGTGGAAGTGCTGCTGGATCGCCGCAAAGAACTGCTGCAGACGCAACAGCTTTCCAAATAAATACCAATGTGGTCTATTTTGTATTTGCAAAAATAGACCACATGGATTAAGTTTGAGTCTCGTAGAAAAATAACTCCTGGGAGAATGGTGGATGAATTTGAAGAAGACCCCGATTGCAGCTTCGGTTTCCATAGCGTTGCTGGGGCTGGCCATGCCGGTCCATGCGCAGACGCAGGCGCCCGCTGCGGCCGTACAGTCGGTCGAAGTAACCGGCATACGCGCTTCGCTGGAAAAGTCGATCAACGTCAAGAAGAACGCGGACAGCAATATTGAAGTGGTGACGGCCGAGGACATCGGCAAAATGCCGGACAAGAATATCGCGGACTCGCTGTCCCGCCTGGCCGGGGTCAACATCACCTACAACTCGGCACTGGCCTTCGACGAAGCGGAACGCATCGCCATTCGCGGCACGCCGCCGTTCCTGAACCTGACCACGCTGAACGGCCACTCCCTCAGCTCCGGCGACTGGTACATCGGCGACCAGAACACCAACACGCGCGGCATCAGCTTCGGCATGCTGCCTTCGCAGCTGATCGGCCAGGCCATCGTCTACAAGAACGGCCGCGCAGACATCGTTGAAGGCGGCATCGCCGGCAACGTGGACATCATCACGCGCCGTCCGCTGGACCAGAAGAAGCGACTGGTGGGCGAAGTGTCGCTCGGCATGGCCCATTCCACGCTGGCCGGCACCACCGACCCCCAGCTGAGCGGCCTGCTGAACTGGAAGAACGAAGCCGGCACCATGGGCGTGCTGGTACAGGCCTTCAAGGAAGAGCGTCATCTGCGCCGCGACGGCCAGGAAAACTTCGGCCAGGGCCAATACCTGAGCACCCAGGCTGCGGCCGATCCGACCAAGGGCGGCGACGCGGCGCTGAAAGGCAAGCGCCTGCCCAACCAGCTGAACTCCGCCTTCTTTGAAGGCGTGCGCGAGCGGCAGGGCGGCTATGTGGGCCTGCAGTTCAAGCCGAACAGCGCGCTGGACGTGAACCTGAACGTGTTCAAGTCCTCGCTGTCCGCGGACAACTACAACACCTCGGCCTTCGCCGAACTGGCCACCATCGTCAACAACGGCGGCTTGATCAAGGACTACACCATCGTCGGCGACGTCATTACCGCCGCGACCATCCTGCCCAACCCGGCCCGCAAGGACGGCAACACGCTGCAGTTCGCGCACCAGGCGCGCACCGGCGCCAAGTCCACCGCCGGCTATTACGATATCGACGTGAAGTGGAAGCCGACCAGCACGCTGACCGTGAGCGGCAAGGCCGGCTCCACCAAGGGCACCGGCGAAACCGCAGGCCAGCCCGGCGCGCTGTACGAAATCTTCGACAAGGGCGTGACCTACAAGCTCAATGACGACGGCCGCGCGCCGGCCGACTGGGCGGTGACCGGCACCGACTTGTCCAATATGAAGAACTACCGCCTGCTGCCCAACGTGGGCGCGGCCATCTACACGGTGGACAAGGAAGACTACGGCCACCTGGACGCCGCGCTGCGCCTGGACACGGGCGTGCTGACCACGGCCAAATTCGGCCTGCGCGGCAGCTCGCACATCAACGACAAGGTCAGCGTCTCCGGCCTGTACAACAAGCCCGGCGTGGGCAACGGCGGCGCGTCGCAAGCCAATATGGACGCCAACTATCCATACGCCACCTGGGCTCTGCCGACGCAGACCTTCCCCGGCGACTACGCCAGTGAACTGAGCGGCAACTTCCCGCGCAACCTGCCGCGCTACGACACGCAGACGCTGATCGACTGGGGCAATGCCAACCTCAATTACGATCCGGTGCTGAACAAGAACTGGGGTTCCAGCGCCACCATCAAGGAAGGCAACCGCGCCGCTTACGCGATGCAGGAATTCGAGATGGGCAGCGTCAGCGGCAACGCGGGCCTGCGCTGGGTGCGCACCGAGGTCAAGTCCGACTTCTACCGCTCGCTGAACAACAACGCCCAAGCCTGTCCAGCGCTGTCCACTGCCTGCACGCCGGGCACGGGCACGCTGGTGTCGGCAGGCGCCATCACCTCGTCGCGCCTGACCGGCTACCTGCCCGGCACGGTGGAGAACACCTACACCAACCTGCTGCCCAGCCTGAACCTGCGCTGGGACGTGGCGCACAACCTGATCGGCCGCTTCTCCGCGTCGCGCACGCTGGGCCGCCCGAACTTCAGCCAGCTGGCCGGTTCGCTGTCCGGCGTGAACGACACCACGCTGACCGCGTCGGCGGGCAATCCTTACCTGAAGCCGATCACGTCCAACAACGTGGACGCTTCGCTGGGCTGGTACTACGCGCCGCGCGCCTACGTGGCGGGCAGCATCTTCACGCAGCACATCCACGACTACGTGAAGCCGGGCACCTCCATCCAGCGCCTGTTCGATATCACCAAGTTCGCCAACACCAAGGACGCGGCGACCTCGTATTCGGACTACACGGTGTCCTCCTTCAGCGGCAAGAAGGCCAAGCTGAACGGCGTCGAGCTGTCGGCGGAACATCCCATCGGCGCCGGCTTCGGCTTGCTGGGCAACGTCACCTACGTGAGCAGCAAGGATGAAGCGGGCATCCCGCTGGTGTACACCTCGAAGTACACCTACAACCTGCGCGCCATCTACGAGGACAACAAGTTCAGCGCCAGCCTGGCGTGGAACTACCGCACCAGGTACTCGATCGGCTTCTCAGGCAACGGCGTGGACACCGTCAACCCGACCACGCTGGTGCGCACCGGCGCCAATTACGCCGCCGCGCAAGGCTCGCTGTCCGCATCGGTCAGCTACAAGCTGAACGACACGCTGTCGCTCACGCTGGACGGCAGCAACCTGCTCAATCCGGTGCGCCGCTACTACGCCATCACCGAGGAGATGCCGCTGGGCTTCTATGCCAACGGCCGCCAGTTCTACCTCAGCCTGAAGGCGCGCTACTAAGGCGGGGCAAGGGGATGGCTGCCGACCGCAACCCTGCCCTCGATGCGCTGCGCGGCCTGGCGATGGCGGGCATGGTGCTTTCCGGCCTGCTGCCGTCCGGGGTTCTGCCATGGTGGATGTACCATGCGCAGAACCCGCCGCCCAGCCATGTTTTTGTGCCCACGGTATTGGGGATCACCTGGGTCGACCTGATCTTTCCCCTGTTCCTGTTTGCCATGGGCGTGGCGTTGCCGCTCGCGCTGGACGCGCAGGCCCTTAAAGGCCTGTCGTGCCGCCAGCTGGCGGCAGGCGTGGTGCAGCGTGCCGCGATGATGGCGGCCTTCGCCATCTACGTGCGCCATATCGCGCCCCATATCGTCCATTTCCCCGAGCCCTGGCAGGGCGCGCTGTTCGCGCTGGCCGGCTTTTCCTTGCTGTTCCCGCTGCTGGCCCGCCTGCCGCGCCACTGGAGCCGTGCCGCGCAGCTGGGCGTGCGCGCCGCCGGCCTTGCCGGCGCCGCCGCGCTGATGGCGCTGTTCCGCGACGCGCACGGCGCTCCGTTCTCCATCGCCCGCAGCGACATCATCATGCTGGTGCTGGCCAATGTCGCGCTGGCCGCAGGCTTGCTGTGGCTGGCCACGCGCACGCGGCCCGAGCTGCGGCTGCTGTTCCTGGCCCTGCTGCTTGCGCTGCGCCTGGGGCACGGTGAGCCGGGCTGGGCGCACTGGCTCTGGCAGGCGTCGCCCTGGCCTGAGCTGATGCAGACGTCCTTCCTGCAGTATCTGTTCATCGTTATCCCCGGCACCCTGGCGGGCGACATGCTGCTCAAGCTGCGGCAGGACGAGGCGCCGTGGCGCATGCTGGCGCAATGGGGCTGCTGGGCGCTGCTGCTGGCCTTTGCGCTCAACCCGTACGAAGGCGGCATCCAGAAGGGCAGGGCCACGCTGAGCTATTACGCGGGCGGCGTTGCGGCCGGGGCGCTGCTGCTGGCCGCCTTGTCGCTGCTGGTGGAGCGGCTGGACTGGAAGGCGCGGATCGCCGCCGGCGCAGGCCGCAATCCGCTGCTGGTGTATGCCGGCGTGCAGGCGCTGCTCAAGCCCTTGCTGCTGCTCACCGGCCTGGGCGCCTTGATACAGGAGTGGACCATGGCGCCATGGGTGGGGGTGGGCAGGGCGCTGGTCTACACGCTGGCCTTGTGCTGGTTTGCCGCCTGGTGCGCGCGTCGCGGCCTCGAACTGAAACTGTAATTTCAACGGAGAAGAGCATGCGCAAGGAGATGCGCCGCCGGGTGGCGGCATGGGCGTTGCTGTCTGCGTTGGTTCCCGGCCAGGGCACCGCGCAGGAAAGCGCGGGTTTTGCCGAATACGCCGGCTATGCCTACGGCGTCAAGCCGGACCTGGTCTACCGGGTGGCGTCCGGCACGGAGCTGAAGCTGGACCTGTATCTGCCCCGCGCCCCAGCGGTGAAGCCCGGCCTGGTGGTCTACTTCCACGGCGGCGGATGGGTATCGGGCCGCAAGGAGCAGGCCGCGCTGCTGCTGCTTCCCTGGCTCGCGCGCGGCTACGCGGTGGCCAATGTCGATTACCGCACGGCCGCCGTTGCGCCGGCGCCCGCTGCCGTGGAGGATGCGCGCTGCGCCGTGAAGTGGCTGGCGCGCCAGGGTGGCGGCTATGGCATAGACACATCATCCATCGTGTTGTCGGGCGATTCCGCCGGCGGGCATCTGGCGCTGATCGCCGCCATGCTGCCTGCCGAGTCGCCCCTGGACCGCGCCTGCGCCGGGGGAGATTCGGTGCGCTGGAACGGCGGCGCCGAGGCAGCTCCACGGATAGCGGCGGTGGTGAACTGGTTTGGCGTCAGCGACGTGGCGGCGCTGTTGAGTGGCGAAGGGAAGCGCAATTTCGCAGTCGAGTGGCTGGGCGGCGCGGCGGACCGTGAAGGGCTCGCCGCCAGCGTATCGCCACTGCGCCATGTTCGGCCAGGCCTGCCGCCGGTGTTCACGATACACGGCACGGCGGACCCGGTTGTGCCGTTTGCGCAATCGGCGGCGCTGCATGAAGCGCTGTCGCGCGCCGGCGTGCGCAATGTGCTCTTGCCGCTGCCCGGCGCCAATCACGGCCAGTTCACCGCGCGGGACGTGGGGCGCGCCTGGGATGGCATGTGGCGCTTTCTTGAACGGTAAAAAAAACGCCAGGCTGTGCCTGGCGCGGAACACGCCTGAGTTAGAGGTTACTCAGGCGTCAGAGAAGATACGAACGGATTGAAGTATGCCTGCCGCGCGGGGTGCGCGTTGTTGCGATTTTTTGCAAAGGCGCTTATGAAAAAGCCATGCGCAGGCAGACACCGCCTCAGCTCCAGGACGATAGGCTCGGTGGAATCAGCAGCAGCAAGGCCATGGCCACGTAGGCCAGCTGCAGCGGCAGCAGCCACCTGGCCCAGGTAATCCAGGGCACGCGCGCCAGCGCAAGCACGCCGACGGTGATGCCGGACGTGGGGATGATGGCGGTGGTCAGCTCGCCGAACTGGAAGGCCAGGACGGCGGTCTGTCGCGTGATGCCCACCAGGTCCGCCAGCGGCGCCATGATGGGCATGGTCAGCGAGGCCTGGCCGGTGCCGGAGTGGATGAAGAAGTTGATCACGGTCTGGATGCCGAACATTTTCTGCGCGGCGAACACGGGGCTGGAGGACTGCACCAGCGGCATCAGGCCGTGCAGCATGGTGTCGATAATATTGGCGTCGCGTGCCAGTATCATGGTGCCGCGAGCCAGCGCGATGATCAGCGCAGTGCCCACCAGGTCGCGCGCGCCGTGCACGAAGGCCGCCACCAGCCCGTCCGAATCCAGGCCGCCGATTACGCCGATGACAATGCCCATCACCAGGAACAGCGCGGCGATCTGTTCTATATACCAGCCGAACTGCACCACTCCCAGCACCATGCCCGCGAGCGATGCGGCAAATACCCACAGTACCAGCTTGTGTTTGGCCGTCATTCCTTCCAGGCTGGCCAGGCCGCCCTGGTTTTCGGCGCGTTTTTCCAGGTCGAGCAGGTAGGTGGGGCTGAGTTGCGGGTGGCGCTTGATGCGGGCCGCGTACCACATAAGGAAGAGCGCGGTGATGGCCGTCGCCGCCAGCCAGCAGATCAGCCGGTAGTGCAGGCCGGAGAACACCGGCACGCCGGCGATACCTTGTGCGATGCCGACGTTGAACGGGTTAAGGAAGGCGGCCCCGAAGCCAACCTGCGAACCGAGGAAGGGAATCGATACGCCGGTGATGGTGTCGTAGCCCAGCGCGAGCGCCAGCGGAACGAAGATGAGGATGAAGGGAATCGCTTCCTCGTTCATGCCGAATGTCGCCCCGCCCAGCGAGAACAGGGTGATGAAGACCGGGATCAGCGCTGCGCGCACAAAGCGCGAGTGCTCGTGCGCGCGGGCGATGGATTTGATCAGCGCGTCGATGGCTTCGGTCTTTTGCAGAACGGCGAAGGCGCCGCCGACGATGAGGATGAAGCCGATGATCAGGCCCGCTTCGGCAAAGCCCCTGATGGGCGCCATCAGCAGCGCGGGCAGGCCTTGAGGGTTGCTGTCAATGTAGTGGAAGGTGGCCGGGTTGATCAGCTGCTTGCCGTTGACCAGGTGGGTGTCGTATTTGCCGCCCGGGATAATCCAGGTGGACAGGGCGATCAGCGCCAGGATGGCGAAGACCAGTACGTAGGTGTTGGGGAGGCGCAGTTTCATGGCATTCCTATTGGCTGAGCAGGTCGCCGGAGCGGAAGGCCTGTGCGCCCGCCACCTTGCCGATGTTCCAGCCGCGCAGCACATGGCGGTGCGCGCTGCGGGCGAAGAACACGCCGTCCACGGTGCAGCGCACGGTAGTGGCGGCGCCGCTGGCGGGGTCGATGATGTCCGCCAGCGCGTCCCCTGCGCGCACCCGTTCCCCCAGGGCGCGCGTGTACACAAGCACGCCCGCGTGCGGCGCCAGCAGGGGCTCAACGCCTTCCAGCGGCGTGGCGGCGCACAATGCCAAAGGCAGCGGCAGGGGCAGGGCGTCCGGTTCGCCGGCCAGCACGTCCGCGCCCGCGAGGAAGCGCAGAAGCGCGTTTGCGTCCTGTTGCGCCAGTTCGTAGCCCACGTCCATCTCTCCGCGCAGTTCCACCGTGGCGGCCATGCAGGCCGGCGGAATGGGGGTGGCGTCGCCGAAGTGGGCCTGCAAGTCCCACCACAGGCGGCTGCATGCTTCATCGAACGGGTCGCCTCCGGCGGCGGTGGACAGCAGCACGGCGTGCGCGCCCATCAGGCGCGCTAGCGGCGCCACCGGGTCCGCCAGCGGCGTGCCGGCGTAGATATGGAGCACGGCCTCGTTGTCGCAATGCAGGTCCAGCACAATGTCCGCGTCGATGGCCATTTCCAGCAGCAGCTTCTTGTGCGCCTCGCCGTCCGAGCGCGGCTGCCATGCCGCCACCGACTCCAGCGCGGCCCGGCGTATTGCGCGCACATTGTCTTCTGCGTCCGCGCCGAGCCGGCCATGCAGCGCGACTTTCAGCTCCTCCGCCACATGCTTGTAGGCCCGGTTGAAGTTGACGCCCGTGCCCAGGTCGAAGCGGCCGAACGGCGCGCCGTGGATAGCTTGCGACAGGCCGATGGGATTGGCCGCCGGCACCAGGATGATTTCGCCGCGCACCTTGCCCTCCGCCTCCAGCGCCTCCAGCTGCTTGCGCAGGAACTGCGCCACCAGCATGCCGGGCACTTCGTCCGCATGCAGCGCCGCCTGGATGTAGGCCTTCCTGCCGCTGCCCGGCGTGCCGAAGCGGTAAGCGGTGAGCTCGAACCGGGCGCTGCTCTGGGGCGCCGAAATAATGTGTTTTTCTGTTCGCATGGTGTGCCTTTTTTGTGGACCTGAGTGTTGAAGTGCGGCCGATTATGTAGCAATTTTTTCACAAAGTAAATTCATGTAAATAAATTTACAGAAAATGTTTGAGTTTTGTTTTTGTTATGCGTACAGTTGCGCTATCGATGATCGCAACAGGAATACGCCGTATGAAAAAGTCCGCCCACGAATCGCAGTCGCCCGAAGTGGCCTTCGCCCATTCTGAGCTGGGCCAGGCGCTGATACGCGTGCTTGGCGAGGGGTCGTCCTCCTACCGGACCATTGCGGACTACCTGCTGCGCAACCAGGTGCGCGTGACGGCGCTGGGCATTGAAGAACTGGCCGAGAGCTGCCAGGTGTCCACCGCCACCATCAGCCGCTTTGCGCGCGACATCGGCTTCAAGAACTACGCGGCCATGCGCGGCGCGGTGGCCGAGGTTCTGCAGGGCGTGCTGCAGCCGGTGGAAAAGCTGCGCAACAATATAGAGCGGCGCGAAGGCGCGGCGTCGCCCGCCACCGAGAGCCTGGAATTCGCCGCCGCCAATATCGGCGCCACCGGCAAGGGCCTGGCGCTGAGCGAAATGGACAAGGTGGTGCACAAGCTGACGCGCGCAGGCACGGTCTATGTGATGGGCTTCGGCCTGTCCACCCACCTGGCCGGCCTGCTGGCCATGCATTTGCAGCCTTTCTGTCCGCACGTGGTGGAAGTGGCGGGGCATGGCGGCACCGAAGTGGCGGCCGGCCACCTGGCCACCATCACCGCCAAGGATGTGCTGATCGTGATTTCTTTCCCGCGCTATGCGCTGGACGTGATAAGGCTGGCCAATTTCGCGCGCAGCCGCCAGGCCAGCATTGTTTCGCTGACGGACTCGCCGGCCTCGCCGCTGGCTGAGCTGGCGGACCACGTGCTGTACGCGCAGAGCAGCCATCCGGTGCTGCCCAGCAGCTCGACGGCGGCAGTGGCGCTGATCGAAGCGCTGGTGGTGTCGCTCATGGTTTCAAACAAGGACAATGTGGAGAAGGCCGCCCGCCTGACCGAAGCAATTTCGGCCTACCTCTACGGCGCCGACGCGGCCTTGCCCGCGCGGCCAAAAAAGAACGCCAGATAAGAGGCGCAAGCGGTTCCAACAGCGGTATCCACAACTAAAATCCAAGGGAGTTGCAATGAGTCTGTGTCACGAGACGGGCGGAGCCATGCCCAAAGCAAATGTGCTGTCCTGTTCCATACGCCTGGCGCTGGCCGTCGGCCTGGGTGCGGCTGCCGCCGGCGCCCATGCGCAGAGCGCCGCGCCGGCCCAGGCGATCCAGCGGGTGGAAATCACCGGCTCCTCCATCAAGCGCATCGACGCCGAAACGGCGCTGCCGGTGCAGGTGATCAAGCGCGAAGACATCGACAAGTCCGGCGTGACCACGGCCGCCGAGCTGCTGAAGAACATCAGCGCCAACACGGCGCCGCTGTCGGACGGCGCCAGTATCACGGACGGCACCTCGGGCCAGCGCGGCTTCAACGGCGCCAACCTGCGCGGCATCGGCGTGTCCTCCACGCTGGTGCTGTTGAACGGCCGCCGACTGGCCAACTTTGCCTCGCCCGGCGACAACGCGGGCGTGGACCTGAACAACATCCCGGCCGGGGCCATCCAGCGCGTGGAAGTGCTGAAGGACGGCGCTTCGGCCATCTACGGCACCGACGCCATCGGCGGCGTGATCAATTTCATCACCCGTAAGGACTACACTGGCCTGGACCTGAACGCCTCGGCGGCAGGCACGCAGGAAGGCGGCGCGGGCAAGCGCACGGCCAGCGTCAGCGGCGGCTTCGGCAGCCTGGCCACGGACCGCTTCAACGTGTTCGGCGTGCTGGACGTGCAGAAGCTGGACTCGCTGCGCTCCGGCCAGCGCGACTTCATCAAGGAGCGTCCGCTGGCGGCCAATCTGCCCGCGCTCATGTCCAGCAACACCTATCCGGCCAATATCGACATCTCGTCCGCGCAGCGCAATGCGCTGATCAAGGCCGGTGTGCTGGCTTTGGGCAGCACCGCCACCCGCATCAACCCGGCCGCGCCGGACTGCGCGCCGCCGGCCACGGTGTACGCGCCTTCCGGCCCGGGCGGCAAGCTAGGTTGCAGCTACGACTACATGGAAGACACCGAGATATACCCGGAAGCGAGCAAGATCGGCTTCGTCGGCCGCGCCACCTTGCAGCTGGATGCGGACAACCAGCTGTTCTTCGAACTGGTGCAGTCGCAGGCCGAGAGCCGTTATGTGCTCAGCCCCAATCCGCAGCGCATCCGCAATCTGCCGGTCAGCCTGCTGCCGGAAAAATACCGTGCCGCGCTGACCGGATCGGGCCTGCCGACGACCTTCAGCGGCATCCGCTACCGCATGACGGAGGCGGGCAACCGCAGCAACGAAGTGACCAGCGACGCGCAGCGCCTGGTGCTGGGCGCGAACGGCACGCTGGGCGGCTGGGACTACGACGCAGGCCTGTCCCGCGCCGAGAACAAGGCGGTGGACAAATACGTGGACGGCTATGTGCTCTACGACCGCTTCGAGGCGGGCGTGCGCTCCGGCGCCATCAACCCCTTCGGCCCGTCCAGCCAGGCGGGGCGCGACCTGATCAACAGCATCAAGGTCAATGACGAGGCGCGCAAATCCAGGGGCACGTCGACTGCGCTGGACGGCAAGATGTCCAAAGCCCTGATGGCGCTGGAGGGCGGCGACCTGGCCCTGGCGCTGGGCGCAGAACTGCGGCGCGAGCACACCACGTTCACGCCGTCCAAGCTGCTGCTGTCGAATAACATCGCAGGCGACCGCGATTCCGGCCTGGCTGCGGGATCGACCACCGACCTGAAAGCCACGGACGACAGCCGCACCGTGCGCTCGGCCTACGCCGAAATCAACGCGCCGCTCACCAAGCAGCTCGAAGTGCAGGCCGCGCTGCGCCACGACCGCTACAGCGAAGTGGGCTCCACCACCAATCCCAAGCTGGGCGTGCGCTGGCAGCCTGCGCGCCAACTTGTGCTGCGCGGTTCGGCCGGCACCGGCTTCCGCGCGCCGTCGCTGGCGGACCTGAAGCGTCCCACCACCTACGGCAGCGCGTCCAGCTTCCTGACCGACCCGCAGTGCGTGAAGCAGGGCCTGGACAGCATAGACGGCTGTACCGACCAATGGCCGGTGGAGCGCCGCTCCAACCCCAACCTGAAGCCGGAAAAGTCGCGCCAGTTCTCGCTGGGCGCGGTGCTGGACGCGGGCGCGGGCCTGTCCTTCAGCGCCGACTACTGGAACATCCGCAAGTCCGACGTCATCAGCACGCTGGGCGAGCAGATCATCGTCGACAATCCGGCCAAGTACAACGGCAAGTACATCCAGCGCGATGCGGACGGCTTTATCACCAACATCCTGCTGCAGAAGGAAAACCAGGGCAAGCTCAATACCGCCGGGTTGGACCTGGGCTATGACTACAAGGGCGCGCAGACCGGCGTGGGCCGTTTCAGCAGCAATTTGAGCGGTACGCTGATCGTCAAATACGACCGCCAGTTCGGCCCCCTGGAGGCCACCCGCAGCAATCTGGGCCTGTTCCTGAACGACCAGGTGATACAGCGCTGGCGCCACCGCATCAGCTTCGGCTGGGACCAGGGACCGGCGAGCGTAACGCTGGCGAACCAGTTCTCGTCCGGCTACCAGGACCAGAACACCACGTATGACCCGGCCAGCGACAAGGTGCTGCCGTCGCGCCGCGTGAAGGCCTATTCGCTGTGGGACCTGACCGCCAGCTGGAGCCTGAGCAAGCAGCTCAAGCTGCGCGCCGGCGTGCTGAACCTGGCGGACACCGCGCCCCCGTATTCCAACCAGGCTTATTACTTCCTGGCTGGCTATGATCCGACCTATACGGACCCGCGCGGACGCAGCGCTTTTGCCAGCGTGAGTTACAGCTTCCGCTAGAATGGCAGACCGCGCCGGCGGCTCCGTCGGCGCGGCTTAATCTAGGAGAACCGGATGGTTATCAAGTTTGCCGGCCGTGCGGTGCCGGCTATTGCGGCCATGGCGGCATGCATGCTGCTGCCGGGCGCTGCGTTCGGGGTGGAAGCCGCTGCCGCTGCCGCTGCCACTGCCGTTGCCGCTGCATCGTCGGAGCCGGCCGCCGCCCCGGCAGGCACGCTGGTCATCGTGGGCGGCGCACTGCGCGCCGACAATGCCGACGTCTGGTCCCGCATCGTGGCGCTGTCCGGCGGACCGGGCGCGCGCATCGCCGTGCTGCCCACCGCCGCAGGCAACCCCGCGCGTTCCGGCGAGCAGATTGCAGCTGCGCTGCGCCGCTACGGCGCCGATCCGTTCATCGCCCCCATTGCGCCGCGCATGGCGGGAAGCGACTACCGCCAGGCCGCCGAGGACGCGGCGCTGGCGCAGCGCATACGCCAAGCCGGCGGCGTGTATTTCGCCGGCGGCGACCAGGGCCGCATCACGCAAGCGCTGCTGCGCGCGGACGGCAGCAGGACGGCTGCGCTGAAGGCCATGTGGGACATGTACCGCCGTGGCGGCATGGTGGCAGGCACCAGCGCCGGCGCAGCCATCATGAGCACCACCATGTTCGACGACGCGCCGCCGGTGTGGGACGCGCTGCGGCGCGGCCTGCAGCCTGAAAAATCGCTGTCGCCGGGCCTGGGCTTCATCGGCGGCGGCGTTTTCATCGACCAGCATTTCCTGATCCGTGGACGGCTGGCGCGCATGGTGCCGGCCATGATGAACAAGGGCTACCGTGTGGGCTTCGGCGTGGACGAGAACAGCGCGCTGGTGGTGCGGCAGCAGCGCCAGGCCGAGGTGATAGGCTACAAGGGCGTGCTGATGGTGGACCTGTCGGAAGCGGCGGCTGCGCCGGTGGCCGGCGCATTCGGCGCGCGCGCGGTCAAGCTGAGCTACCTCGATCACGGCGACCAGCTGGACCTGGCCACGGGCGTGCACAAGCCCGGGCCGGACAAGGAAGCCGCCATCGCAGCCGGCGATCCGCCCTCGAACAAGGGGCCGCTGTACAGCAATGACATCCTGGGCAACAACGCAGTGCTGGACCTGATGGAGCGCCTGGTCGATAGCGACCAGCAGGAAGCCTTTGGCCTGGCCAGCGGCGATCCGCGCAGCACCGCACCCGAAACCGCCTTCGGCTTCCGCTTCACGCGCACGCCGCAGACGCTCGCCTATCCTTCATCCACTTCCTCCGCATACTCCATCCGCGACGTGCGGCTGGACATCGTGCCGCTGCCCATGCGGCGCGAGCTGCAGACGCGTTGACCTGGATAAGACTGAACGATATACGAGGAGTGACTTGATGTTTGAGCAGATCTTTTCGGGGACGTGCCGGCCCCCGCTCCCCGTGTCCGCCAGCCCCGCGCGCACGGTGCGGCGCCGAAGTACCCGTGGGCGGCCTGGGTGGCGTGCACAGGCTGCGCACGGTGCTGGGCTGCGCCATGGCGGACCAGGGTTTCAAGCTGGTTCGTCGCATTGCCCGCTGGTCACGGCTTGCAAAAAATATATTATGATTCCCGGGCCTTCCGCATAGTGCGGCCGCCACTTCAATCCAAGGAGTCAAAATACATGTTCAAGCCTTCGGCCATCTTCGTCGCCACGCTGATCCTGCTGCAAACGCCCTACCTCGCCGCGCAGGAGGCGCCAGTGGCCGCGGCCGCGGCTGACCCATCGTTCGCTGAGCGCTTCGACGCCGTCATCGGTTCCAACTACAAGGCCACCGATCCCGGCATCACCGTGCTGGTGGCGCGTGATGGCAAGCCGCTGCTGCGCAAGGCCTACGGCATGGCCAATATCGAGAAGAAGCAGGCCATGACGCCGGAGATGTCGCTGCGCCTGGGATCGATCACCAAGCAGTTCACCGCCGTGTCCATCCTGATGCTGGCCGACGAGGGCAAGCTGTCGGTCCAGGATGACATCACCAAGCACCTGCCGGACTATCCGACGAAGGGCAAGAAGATCACGATCGAACACCTGCTGACGCATACCTCGGGCATCGTCAGCTACACCAGCAAGCCCGGTTTCATGGCCGCCATGAACACCGATCTGACGGTGGCGCAGATGATAGACACCTTCAAGAACGACCCGCTGGAGTTCGAGCCGGGCTCGCGCTACGCCTACAACAACTCGGGCTATTTCCTGCTCGGCGCGATTATCGAAAAGATTTCGGGCCAGAGCTACGCCAAGTTTGTCGAACAGCGCATCTTCGTCCCGCTGGGCATGACCCAGACCGCCTACGAAGGCTACGAGCGTACGCCGCCGCTGCGCGCGGCCGGCTACAGCAAGAAGGGCGACGCCTTCGAGCCTTCCGCTCCGCTGAGCATGGCGCTGCCGTATGCGGCGGGCTCCCTGGTGTCGACTGTGGACGACTTGAACCGCTGGGACCAGGCGATCGCGCAGGGCAAGCTGCTCAAGCCGGCCAGCTGGAAAATGGCGTTTACCCCGTACACGCTGGCGGACGGCAAATCCACCAACTATGGCTATGGCTGGGCCATCGGCAACCTGAAGGGCAGCCCGATGATAGGGCACGGCGGCGGCATCAACGGTTTCGCCACTTACGCCCTGCGCCTGCCGCAGGAGAAGGTGTATGTCGTTGTGCTGGGCAATGCCGATTCCGGCAACGTGGCGCCGGAAATGATGGCCATGAAGGCGGCCGCGCTGGCCATCGGCAAACCCTACACCGAATACAAGGAGATCACGCTGGACGCCAAGGCGCTGGCGGCCTTCGCCGGCGTGTACGGCGGCCCCGGCCCTGAAACGCGCACCGTCCGCGTCGAAAACGGGCGGCTGTCGATGGCGCGCAGCGGCGGCAACACCATGCTGCTGCGGGCGCATTCGGAGAATGGCTTCTTCGTCGGCAAATCGTTGATCACCGCCGATTTTGCGCGCGACGCCAAGGGCGCCGTCACGCAACTGACTGTGTCCCGGGACGGCAATTCGACCGTCTATCCGCGCACCGGTGACGCCGCCGTGCTGCCGGCGCGGGTTGAAGTCAAGGTCGCGCCGGCGGTGCTGGACAGCTACGTCGGCAAATACCAGCTGGCGCCCAACTTCATTATCGAGGTGCGGCGCGAGGGAGAGAAGTTCATCGCCCAGGCCACCAACCAGCCGCCGTTCGAATTGTTTGCCACCAGCGACACTAACTTTTTTGTCAAGGTTGTCGATGCCCAGGTCAATTTCACCAAGAACCCGGACGGCAGCCATGTGCTGGTGCTGAACCAGGGCGGGCGCACCATGCCGGCGCCGCTGGTCAAGTAGCGCGGCGCCGGCCGGCGGCTGTGAGGAAAAAAGTACACCTTTAGTTTGTCTTATGTCTTATAGAAGAGTTGTTGAGGTACAATAGCGTACAGAACTGGCGGATGCGTCCCGGCGTCCGCCGCTATTAACCAAAACTGAAGGAGTTTTTCATGCTAGCTGCCTACCGCGACCACGTCGCCGAACGTGCTTCCCTCGGCATTCCCGCGCTGCCGCTTTCCGCTGCCCAGACCTCGGAACTGGTCGAACTCCTGAAAAACCCGCCGGCCGGCGAAGAAGCCTTCCTGGTCGACCTGATCACCTACCGCGTGCCGGCCGGCGTGGACGACGCCGCCAAGGTCAAATGCGCCTTCCTGGCCGCCGTTGCCAAGGGCAGCGAAACCAGCCCGCTGGTGTCGCGCGAACTGGCGACCCGCCTGCTGGGCACCATGCTGGGCGGCTTCAACATCAAGCCCATGATCGACCTGCTGGACGACGCCGTGGTTGGCCAGGTCGCGGCCGAAGGCCTGAAAAAGACCCTGCTGATGTTCGACTACTTCCACGACGTGAAAGAGTTGGCCGACCAGGGCAGCGCACGCGCCAAGGAAGTGATCCAGTCCTGGGCCGACGCCGAGTGGTTCACCTCGCGTCCTGAAGTACCGCAAAGCCTGACCCTGACCGTGTTCAAGGTCTCCGGCGAAACCAACACCGACGACCTGTCGCCAGCGCCGGACGCCACCACCCGTCCGGACATCCCGCTGCACGCGCTGGCCATGCTGAAAAACCCGCGTCCAGGCATCAATCCTGAAGAACCGGGCAAAATCGGCCCGCTGAAGCAGCTGGAAGCGCTGAAAGCCAAGGGCAACCTGGTCGCCTACGTGGGCGACGTGGTCGGCACCGGCTCGTCCCGCAAGTCCGCCACCAACTCGGTGCTGTGGTTCACCGGCGAAGACATTCCTTTCATCCCGAACAAGCGTTTCGGCGGCGTGTGCCTGGGCGCCAAGATCGCCCCGATCTTCTACAACACCATGGAAGACGCAGGCGCACTGCCTATCGAACTGGACGTGTCGCAGATGGAAATGGGCGACGTGATCGAACTGCGTCCATATGACGGCAAAGCGCTGAAAAACGGCGTCGTCATCGCCGAATTCACCGTCAAGTCCGACGTGCTGTTCGACGAAGTGCGCGCCGGCGGCCGCATTCCGCTGATCATCGGCCGTGGCCTGACCACCAAGGCCCGCGAAGCGCTGGGCCTGGCGCCGTCGACCCTGTTCCGCCTGCCGCAAAACCCGGTCGACACCGGCCGCGGCTACTCGCTGGCGCAGAAAATGGTTGGCCGCGCATGCGGCATGCCGGAAGGCCAGGGCATCCGCCCAGGCACCTACTGCGAACCGAAGATGACCACCGTCGGCTCCCAGGACACCACCGGCCCGATGACCCGCGACGAGCTGAAAGACCTGGCCTGCCTGGGCTTCTCGGCCGACCTGGTGATGCAGTCCTTCTGCCACACCGCCGCCTACCCGAAAGTGGTGGACGTCAAGACCCACCGCGAACTGCCGGCCTTCATTGAAAACCGTGGCGGCGTGGCCCTGCGTCCGGGCGACGGCGTGATCCACTCGTGGCTGAACCGCCTGCTGCTGCCGGACACCGTGGGCACTGGCGGCGACTCGCACACCCGTTTCCCTATCGGTATCTCCTTCCCTGCGGGTTCCGGCCTGGTGGCCTTCGCCGCCGCCACCGGCGTGATGCCGCTGGATATGCCTGAATCCGTGCTGGTGCGCTTCAAGGGCGAGATGCAGCCCGGCGTCACCCTGCGCGACCTGGTCAACGCCATTCCGCTGTACGCCATCCGCCAGGGCATGCTGACCGTGGACAAAAAGGGCAAGAAGAACATCTTCTCCGGCCGCATCCTGGAAATCGAAGGCCTGCCCAAGCTGAAGGTCGAGCAGGCGTTCGAACTGTCCGACGCGTCGGCAGAGCGTTCCGCCGCCGGCTGCACGGTGCACCTGGATAAAGAGCCTATCATCGAGTACATGAACTCGAACATCACGCTGATGAAGTGGATGATCGCGACCGGCTACCTGGACAAGCGCACCCTGGAGCGCCGCATCAAGGCCATGGAAGCATGGCTGGCCAACCCTGAGCTGCTGGCGCCGGACGCGGATGCGGAATACGCCGCCGTGATCGAAATCGACCTGGCCGACATCCACGAGCCGGTGGTGGCCTGCCCGAACGACCCGGACGATGTGAAGACCCTGGGCGACGTGGCCGGCGCGAAGATCGACGACGTGTTCGTTGGTTCCTGCATGACCAACATCGGCCACTTCCGCGCCGCCTCCAAGGTACTGGAAGGGAAGTCCGATATTCCAGTGCGCCTGTGGATCGCTCCGCCGACCAAGATGGACGCGCAAGTGCTGACCTCCGAAGGCCACTACGGCACCCTGGGCCGCACCGGCGCGCGCATGGAAATGCCGGGCTGCTCGCTGTGCATGGGTAACCAGGCGCAGATCCGCAAGGGCGCCACCGTGATGTCGACTTCGACCCGCAACTTCCCGAACCGCCTGGGCATCGACACCAACGTCTACCTCGGCTCGGCCGAACTGGCAGCGGTGTGCTCGGCCCTGGGCCGCATTCCGACCAAGGCGGAATACATGTCGCACATCGGCGTGATCGCCGACAACGCGGACGACATCTACCGTTACATGAACTTCGACCAGATCGAAGAATTCCGTAACGTGGCCGATTCCGTGCGAGTGTAAGACTAGCTTCTTCGCTACAAGAGCCCCTGAAGCCCCTGGCTTCAGGGGCTTTTTTTATTTCGCGGCAGCGAAAGCACTGCCAGCTGGACCGCGCCTATGCCGGCCACGGCGGCCAGCGCACCTGGCCCCAGCGGCGCCAGGCGGAACAGCCCGGCCAAAGGCGGCACATAGATGGCCGCCGCCAGCAGCACCACTGCGGCGCCGCACAAGGTCCAGAGCATGCGGTTCTCGCCGCGCAGCAGCAGGCGGCGCTCCGATCCGCTGTTACGGCTGGCCAGCATCAGCAGCAGGTTGCCTGTCACTAGCACTGCAAAGCCGATGGTGCGCGCGCTTTCGGGCGGCATGGCGGACAAGGCCAAAGCGTAGGCCGCCACGGTCAGCGCCAGCGTGTACAGGCCCTGCCGCATCGCCAGCCAGAGTTCCTTGCGGCCGAAGATAGGCGCGCCGGCCTGGCGCGGCGGGCGCTGCATCAAGTCAGGATCAGGCGGCTCGTTTTCAAACGCCAGCGAGCAGGCCGGGTCGATAATCAGCTCCAGGAATACGATGTGCATGGGGTAGAGCACGATGGGCCAGCCCAGCAGCACCGGTAACAGCGCCATGCCGGCTATCGGCGCATGGACTGCCATCACATAGGCCAGCGACTTTCGCATATTGGCATAGATGCGCCGGCCCGCCGCTATGGCCTGCACAATGGAGGCAAAGCGGTCGTCCAGCAGCACCATGGCGGCCGCTTCGCGCGCCACGTCGGTGCCGCGCCCGCCCATGGCGATGCCGACGTGGGCGGCGCGCAGGGCGGGCGCGTCGTTCACGCCGTCGCCGGTCATGGCCACGATCTCGCCGCCGGCCTGCAGGGCGCGCACGATGCGCAGTTTCTGCTCGGGCGCAATGCGGGCGCAGATGCTGACGCTGCGCAGGCGCGCGGCCAGGTCCGCGTCGTCCAGCTGCGCCATCTCGTCGCCGGACAGTATGCCGCCGGCTTCCATGCCGGCCTGGCGGCCCACCGCGGCCGCCGTGGCGGGATAGTCGCCGGTCACCATCACCAGCCGCACGCCGGCCGCGCGGCAAGCCTGTACCGCTGCGGGCACATCGGCGCACAAGGGGTCGCGCAGGGCGATCAGGCCGGCGTATTGCAGGTCCAGGCTGGCCGCGCTGGCGGGCCAGCCCGCCGCCGGCATCGCTTCGGTCCGCGAGCCGGCGAGCGCCAGCACGCGCAAGCCGCTGGCTGCCATGGCCTCGGCGGCGTGCTGCATGGCGCGCGTTTCCGGCCCGTTCATGCGGCAGAGCGCGGCGATCGCTTCCGGCGCGCCCTTGGCGGCCATCACATAGCCGCTGCCGCTGTGCCAGACATGGCAAACACAGCGCGTGGCCGGCGAGAAGCCGTATTCATGCGTCAATTTCCAGTCCGGGTGCAAGTGGACGCTGCCGGCCAGGGCCGCCGCGCCCAGGCGGTGGATGGCCTGTTCCATCGGGTCGGCGGCGCCGGCACTGCTGGCGAGCACGGCGCATTCAGCCGTCAGGTGGAATGCTTCGGGCAGGGCTGGCGCCGAGCCTGGCGCAGCGAGGTCCAGGCGCTGTCCATCGGCAGTTTGCAGGGCCGCCACCGCCATGCGGTTTTCGGTCAGTGTGCCGGTCTTGTCCATGCACAGCACGGTGGCTGCGCCCAGGGTGTCGAGCGCGGCCAGGCGCCGGGTCAGCACCTTGGCGTGCGCCAGCCGCCAGGCGCCCAGCGCCGGAAACACGGTTAGCACCACGGGAAACTCCTCGGGCAAGGCGGACATGGCCAGGGCGATGCCGGCCAAGAGCGCTTCCAGCCACTGCCCATGCTTGAAACCGGCCAGCAGCACCAGCAGCACGCTCAGGCCCATGCCGAGCACGGCGAAACGGCCCGCGAGCTGCTGGACCTGGCGCTGCAGCGGCGCGACCTCGGGCTCCAGCCCATGCAGGGCGGCGCCTATGCCGCCGACCGCGCTGCGCGGGCCGGTGGCGGTCACGCGCACCATGCCGTGGCCCTGGACCACCAGGCTCCCGGCGTAGACGAAAGGCAGGCCGTCGCCGCCGGGCGGGGCGGGCGGCAGCGGCTCGGCCACCGGCTGCTTGGGCACGCTCACTGCTTCCCCGGTCAGCAGCGACTCGTCGGCCAGCAGACCGGGGCCGGAGAGGAGCTGGCCGTCGGCGGGCACGCGGTCGCCTTCGGACAGCAGGAGCAGGTCGCCTTCCACCAGCCCGTTGCTGTCGATTTGCCGGCGTTGCCCGTCGCGCAGCACCAGGGCCTGCGGATTGCTCAGCTTGCGCAGGCTTTCTAGCGCGCGCGCCGTCTTGCCTTCCTGGTACAAGGTCATGCCCAGCGTGGCGGCGAACATGGCCAGCAGCACCATGCCTTCGGCCGGCTCGCCCAGTATCAGGTACAGCATGGCCGCCGCCAGCAGAAGCACAAACATGGGTTCGCGCGCGGTCCGGCCCAGGATGCGCTTCCAGCCTGCGCCGTCCGTGGGCATGGCGTTGGGGCCGTCGCGCAGCAGGCGGCGGGCCGCTTCCGCGCTGGCCAGGCCTGCATGCTGCTGTTCGGACGTTTGGCTCATGGAGTTCACGCGGGAGGGGCGGGGAATTCATGGTAGCAAGGCGGACATGGCGGTTTGTTGATCTAAATCAAATTCGGCCAATGCCGCCGGAAGCCGCCTCGCGGCGGCGGCACGCGGAAATTTGATCCAGATCATGGATGCGGGCGCGGTCAGCGGTCATAGTGGACAACGATTATTCACCTGCAGGAGTCAAGCATGCACAGCACTTCCCCCTGGAGGCGGCCATGATAGCCGCCGATGTCATGGCCCGCCTGCTGGTGACGGTGGGGCCGGAGGCCACGCTGCACCGTGTGGTCGGCCTGATGCTCAAGCACCGCATCAGCGGACTGCCGGTGGTGGATGCGGACGGCAAGCTGCTGGGAATATTGACCGAGAGCGACCTGTTGCGCCGCGCCGGGAAGGGCGGCTGGACCGCGGCGGACTGCCTGGCCGGGGACGCGATGAGCACGGCCGTGATCTGCGTGGCGCCGGATACGCCGCTGGAGCAGGTGTCGGCGCTGATGGAGGCGCATGACCTCAAGCGCCTGCCGGTGGTGAGCGGCGGCCGCCTGGATGGCATGGTCAGCCGTGCCAATCTGATCCAGGCCTTGCTGCGGCAACTGCCGGTTGCCGGGCCGGCGCCGCGGCACGGCCACGAAGGCGCCGCCGCTGCGGAGGACGCCGCGCAGGGCGGTTCGCTGAGCCTGGTGGGCGCGAAGGCATTCGAGCTGGACGCGGACATCGGACCGCTGGGCATCGCCCTGGTCGATATGCTCAATATGCGCAAGTCGCAGCGCCTGTTCAGTTCCAGGGACTTGTCGCGCTACCGGCTGTCGCGGCTGCTGTGGTCGGCGTTCGGCATCAACCGGCCCGCCGAGCGCTGCCGCACGGCGCCGTCGGTGTCCAACGCCCAGGAGATCGACGTCTACGTGGCGATGGCCAGCGGCTGGTACCGCTACGACGCGGCCGCGCCCAGCCTCATCCTTTGCGGCCGGGAGGATATCCGCGCCGCGACCGGGAAGCAGGACTTCGTCGCCAGCGCACCCGTCAATCTGCTCTACGTGGCCAATCTGGAGCGGCTGGCCAGCGAAGACCACGCCGAACGCCTGCTGCACGCCGGCATAGACGCGGGCCATATCAGCCAGAACGTGTATCTGTTCTGCGCGGCGGAAGGCATGGCGACGGTGGCGCGCGCCTGGTTCGACCAGGCGGAGCTGGCCAGCGTCATGGGGCTGCTGCCGGCGCAGCGCGTCATCCTGGCGCAGACCGTAGGTTATCCGGCCACGCAGCCCGCCGGGCCGGCGCTGCCGGAAAGCACGATCGGCTAGTGCGAAATCAGGACAGGAAGCGGCACGCGGCCGAGCACTGTCCTGGTGACGCCGCCCAGCAGGGTCTCGGTGAGCCGGCGGTGTCCGTAGCCGCCCATCACCAGCAGGCCGCAGCCGGATTCCTTGGCGATGGCTGCCAGGGCGTCGCCCACCGGCCCGCTGGTGTGTTCGCAGCGCACGTCGGCACGGACGCCGTGCCGCGCCAGGTAGTGCGCCATGGCCGGGGCGGGCGCCGGTTCGTCCCCGCGCGCGGAATGCGGATCGTTGAGCTGGAGCAGCGTCGCGGTCTGCGCCATTTTCAGCAAAGGCAAGGCGTCGCTGATGGCACGCGCCGCTTCACGGCTGCCGTCCCAGGCCAGCAGCGGGTGGCGGAAGGGCAGCCCGGCCATTCCGGCGGCGTCCTGGCCGGGCACCAGCAGCAGCGGACGGCCGCAGCGCAGCAGCAGATTCTGGGGCAGATCGCGGATGACGCCATGCGGATCCTCGTCGGGGCCGCTGGCGCCCAGGATGAGCAAGTCGTGGAATGCCGCCTGGTGCAGCAGCGCTTCCTCCGCCGTATCTTCCGCCAGGCGCGGCGCATATTGCATCAGTCCGCAATGGCTTGCGGCGGCTTCAAACGCCGCCAGGCCGGCGTGAGCGTCGGCACGCCACAACGCCAGCCGTTCGGCGGCCTGCGGCGGCAGCCGCGCGACGTCGCCGGCGTGCGCGTAGCGGGACAGGCCCGTGCAGGCCAGGCCTGTCAGGTGCGCATCGCAGGCCAGCGCGAGCCGCGCCGCCAGCGCCATGCGCCCGGCCGCCGGCAAGGACTGGCCGGCGTGCACCAGGATGCTCTTATAGGCCATGGAAATTCCTTGCCGGGATGGGACGAACGCCGCTCAGTGCGACATCAGCACGGGCAGCGTCATCGATTGCAGGATACGGCGCGTCACGCCGCCCAGTATGATCTCGCTCCAGCGCTGGTGGCCGTAGGCGCCCATCACCAGCAGGTCGGCGCCGAGGTCGGCGGCCAGCGACAGCAGCGCGCCGCCGATGTCGATGCCGCCCGCCGTGGCGTGCTGCTGCACCTCCACCTTGACCCCGTGCCGCGCGAGGAACAGCGCGATATCGGCGCCGGGCAGGTCGCCGTGGACGCCGTACTGCCGCTCCGCGTCGAACACCGCCAGCGTGACCTGGCCGCTGCGCTGCAGCAGCGGCAACGCGTCCGTGATGGCGCGCGTGGCCGCGCGGCTGCCGTCCCAGGCCACCAGCGCGTGCCGGTCCAGGTGCCGGAATGTGCCCGAGTAGGGCACCATCAGCACCGGCCTGCCGCCGTTCAGCGCCACGTATTCGGGCAGGGTGTGCAGCATGCGCGGGCCGCCGGAGTCCGGGTCGCTCTGGCTCAGCACCACCAGGTCGGCGTAGTGCGCCTGCTGCACCAGGCCGAAATCGGGATCGTCGTCGGTGTAGCGCCTTTCGTAGCTGATGGCGGCCGCCTGGGCCAGCTTCTCGAACAGCGCCAGCGCCTGCAGGTTGTCCTCCTTGACCGTGTCGAATACGTCCTGCGGCACCGGCGCGCCCCAGGTCATGCCGCCGCTGCGGTAGATGTCCATGGCCAGGCCGGTGAGCGCCGCGCCTGTCAGGTGCGCCTCATGGGTGCGGGCCAGCTCGGCGGCGAACTCGATGCGCGCGCTGGCGTGGGGGGATTGATCAACGTGGACCAGTATGGATTTATACGACATGGCAAGCTCCTTGAAATTCGCCGCATGCAATCGATGGGAGAGTACTTCAGACTACCAAATGCAATCCGCAGCTTTCATGATGCAGATCAAATTCGCCTTCATCAGCCGTGCCAATTGGGTGGGGCGTGCGCCTGGCCGGCGTTTTTGGCGCTAGTCTTGATCTGCATCAAATTTTGCTACTGACGCGCCCACTGGCGCCCGATAAAGTGATGTGGCTGCTTCAGCGCGCGTTGGAGGGAGTGACCATGCAACTGCAATTCCTGGGGGCGACCGGCACAGTGACCGGCTCGAAATACCTGCTCACGTCTGGCCGCGCCAGCATGCTGCTGGACTGCGGCCTGTTCCAGGGCTACAAGCAGTTGCGCCTGCGCAATTGGAACAAGCTGCCGGTGGCGCCGGCGGACGTCGGCGCGGTGGTGCTGACCCACGCCCATCTCGACCATAGCGGCTATCTGCCGCTGCTGGTGCGGGACGGATTCCGGGGCAGGATATATTGCAGCGAGGCCACCTACGATCTGTGCAAGCTGCTGCTGCCGGACAGCGGCCGCCTGCTGGAGGAGGAGGCCAACCACGCCAACCGGCACAGCTATTCCCGCCACACGCCAGCCTTGCCGCTCTACACCGAACGCGACGCGCTGAACGCGCTCAGACATTTTTCGCCGGTGCCGTTTGGCCGCCCGTTTGAAATTTGCGGCAAGCTGTGCGGGCAGCTGGCGCTGGGCGGGCATATCCTCGGCGCCGCCATTGCGACCGTGACCGACGGCAGCCGCACCGTCACATTTTCCGGCGACCTGGGCCGCCTGCACGACGCCATCATGGTCGAGCCCAGCCATATCGCCGGCTGCGACTACCTGGTGCTGGAATCGACCTATGGCGACCGGCTGCACGACGCAGCCGATCCGGCCCTGCGACTGGGCCAGGTCATCCGCGAGACCGCAGCGCGCGGCGGCGTCACCGTCATTCCCGCGTTCGCGGTGGGCCGCGCCCAGTCGGTGCTGTACGCGATCCACCAGCTCAAGCAGCGGGGGCTGCTGCCGCCGGCGCTGCCGGTGTACCTGAACAGTCCCATGGCCACCGACGCCACGGCGCTGTACCAGAAGCACCGCCGGCTGCACCGCCTGGACCATGCCGAATGCGAGGCCATGTGCCATGCGGCGCGCATCGTCAACAGCGTGGAGGAGTCGATAGCGCTCAACCAGCGCCGGATGCCCATGGTGATCATCGCGGCCAGTGGCATGGCCACCGGGGGCAGGGTGCTGCACCACCTGCGCGCATTTGCCGGGGACCCGCGCAACACCGTGCTGTTCGTTGGCTTCCAGGCCGGCGGCACGCGCGGCGCGGCCATGCTGGCGGGCGTGCCGGAGATTAAAATCTACGGGGAATACACGCCGCTGCGGGCCAGCGTGCACCAGATCGACAATCTGTCGGCGCACGCAGACGCCGGCGAGATCCTGAGCTGGCTGGGCCATTTCCAGCGGCCGCCGAAGCGCACCTTCATCACCCACGGCGAGCCGGCCGCAGCGGACGCGCTGCGCCACCGCATCAAGGAGCAGCTGCACTGGGACTGCCTGGTGCCCGACTATCTGGAACGGCAGGAGCTGGCATGACGCCCGGCGACGCCCCCGCAGGCGGCCTGCTGCTGCGCCGGCTCGGCATCGACACCTACCAGGAGCCGGTGGTCTACCTGCACCGGGACAGCGCCATTTGCAAGGCCGAGGGCTTCGAGGCGCGCGCGCGCATCGAGGTCTGGCGCGGCGCGACGCACATCCTGGCCACGCTCAACGTGGTGTACGACAGCCTGATCGGGATACAGCAGCTGGGCTTGTCGGAGGCGGCCTGGCGCGCGCTGGGCGGCATCGACGGCGACGTGCTGCGGGTGGCGCACGCGCGTCCGCTGCAGTCGCTGTCGGCGGTGCGGGCCAAGATCTACGGCCGGCCGCTGGGCGCCGAGGCGGCCGCGGCCATCGTGCGCGACGTGGCCGAGGGCCGCTACTCGGACATCGAACTGGCGGCGCTGATCACCGCCTGCTCCGGCGACCGCATGGACGTGGCCGAAACCATCGCGTTGACCCGCGCCATGGTGGCGGCCGGCCAGCGGCTGCGCTGGGACAGCGGGACCGTGCTGGACAAGCACTGCGTGGGCGGCCTGCCGGGCAACCGCACCACCTTGCTGGTGGTGCCCATCGTGGCCGCCTGCGGCCTGACCATACCCAAGACCTCCTCGCGCGCCATCACCTCGCCGGCCGGCACCGCCGACACCATGGAGACGCTGGCGCCGGTCGCGCTGGACCTGCCCACCATGCGGCGCGTGGTGGAAAGCGAGGGCGGCTGCATCGCCTGGGGCGGCGCCGTGTCGCTCAGCCCTGCGGACGACATGCTGATACGGGTCGAACGCCCGCTGGGGCTGGACAGCGACGGCCTGATGGTGGCCTCGGTGCTGTCGAAGAAGATCGCCGCCGGCTCCACCCACGTGGTAATCGACATGCCGGTCGGGCGTAGCGCCAAGGTGCGCTCGGCGCAGGCGGCGCGCGCGCTGGCGCAGCGCTTCCATAGCGTGGGCGGCGCGCTGGGCATAGGCGTGAGCGTGATTGCCAGCGACGGTAGCCAGCCGGTGGGGCGGGGCATCGGTCCGGCGCTGGAGGCGTGGGACGTGCTGGCGGTGCTGCAAAACCTGCCCGATGCGCCGGCCGACCTGCGCCAGCGCGCGCTGGCGCTGGCCGCCAGCCTGCTGGAACTGGGCGGCAAGGCCGGCGCCGGCCAGGGCCGGGCGCTGGCCGCCGGCGTGCTCGACAGCGGCGCGGCCTGGACCAAGCTGCAAGCCATCTGCGCCGCGCAAGGGGGCATGCGCGAGCCGCCCCGCGCGGCCCACACCCTTGTGCTGGGCGCGCTGCACCGGGGAAGGCTCACCGCCATCGACAACCGCCGCCTGGCGCAACTGGCCAAGCTGGCCGGCGCGCCCAGGGCGCCCGCCGCCGGCCTGGAACTGCACGCGCCGCTGGGTACGCTGCTGCGGCCGGGTCAGCCGCTGTTGACGCTGCACGCCGAGTCGCCCGGCGAACTGGCCTATGCCCTGGCTTACGCGGAGGCCCAGGACACGATATTTACGATACAGCAGGCATGAACAAGGCCATCGCGGCGCAAAGGGGCGGCGATGGACAAGGACTTGACGTGGATCAAACCCTGGTCCCGCCTTGGTCAACCATAATCGCCGCAGTACCGACAATGGAGGGGACGCCGATGAATACACTGCCGCAAGGTAGCGCGAATCAGCTCGCCGCCCAGGCCGCCGCGCCGGCCACAGGCAGCCGCAACGCGCTGGATCTGTATCTGCAAAGCCTGGCCGCGCGCGTGACGGGCGGCATTTCGCCCATCGCCATGCAGCTGGCGTTTCAGGACTGGTGGCAGCATTTGGCGGTGGCGCCCGGCAAGCGCGCCGAGCTGGCCAGCGCCTGGTGGCGCATGCTGGCCATCCCGGTGCCCCAGGCCGACGCCGGCGCGGACAGCCGCTTTGCCGATTCCGCCTGGCGCGCCTGGCCGTTTGCCGCCTACGCCCAGGGCTTCAAGCAGCTCGAGCAGTTCTGGAGCCAGGCCACCAGCGGCGTGCCCGGGGTCGCCCCGCACCATGCGGACGTGGTGGCGTTCACCGCGCGCCAGCTGCTTGACATGTTGTCGCCGTCCAACTACCCGTGGACCAATCCCGAAGTGATGCGGGCCGCACAGGCCAGCGGCGGCCGCAGCCTGATCGACGGCGCGCTCAACTGGCGCAAGGACTTGTGCCGCCGCCTGGCTTTGCCCGGCGCGGTGGTGGCGGAACCCGTGGGCGCGTCCTATACGCCGGGCAAGGAGGTTGCGGTCACGCCGGGGCAGGTCGTGTACCGCAACGCGCTGATCGAGCTGATACTGTATGCGCCGCAGGGCGAAAAAGTGTACCGCGAGCCGGTCCTGCTCGTGCCGTCGTGGATCATGAAGTACTACATCCTCGACCTGTCGCCGCACAATTCGCTGGTGCGCTACCTGGTGCAGCAAGGCCATACGGTGTTGATGATCTCCTGGTGCAATCCCGGCGCGGAAGCGCGCGACATGGGCATGGAGGACTATTTGCAGCGCGGCCTGTTTGCCGCGCTCGACCAGGTCCACGCCCTGTGCGGCGGCGCGCCGGTGCACGGGGTGGGCTACTGCCTGGGCGGCACGCTGCTGTCGATAGGCGCCGCCGCGATGGACTCGGGCGAGCATCCCGCGCACGGCAAACTGGCCACGCTGACCCTGCTCGCGGCGCAGACCGATTTCAGCGACCCGGGCGAGCTGGGCCTGTTCATCGACGACAGCGAACTGGCTTTCCTCGACGCCCTGATGTGGGACCAGGGCTACCTGAACGGCGACCAGATGTCGGCCTCCTTCCAGCTGCTGCACGCGCGCGACCTGGTATGGTCGCGCATGATGCGGGAATACCTGCTGGGCGAGCGCAGCGCGCCGAACGACCTGATGGCGTGGAACGCCGACAGCACCCGGCTGCCGTTCCGCATGCACAGCGAATACCTGCACGGCCTGTTTTTGCATAACGACCTCGCCGAAGGGCGCTACCTGGTGGCTGGCAAGCCCGTCGCGCTGTCCGACATCCATACGCCGCTGTTTGTGCTGGGCACGGAGCGCGACCACGTCTCGCCCTGGCGCTCCGTGTACAAGATACATCTGCTCTGCGGCGCGCCGTTCGACTTTGTGCTGGCTTCCGGCGGCCACAATGCGGGTGTCGTCTCGGAGCCGGGCCATGCCAACCGCAGCTACCGCATCCGGCCTGCGCATCGGTCGCCGAACGGCTACAGCAGTCCGGACGAATGGCTTGGGCAGTCCGAGTCCATCGAGGGCTCATGGTGGCCGCACTGGCAGCAATGGTTGCTGCGCCATTCGGACCGGCAGCGCGCCGCGCCGCCGGTGGTGGCGCCGGAACAGGTGCTGGGCCAGGCCCCAGGGAGTTTCGTGGTGCAGCGCTGAGGCCGGCCCGCCGCGCGCGGCCCTCAGATGCGCATGTTCTCGACCATGTAATCGATGAACACGCGCAGCTTGGGCGAAGCGTAGCGGCTTGCGGGCCACAGCATGGAGAAGGTCACCGTCTGGTCCATATAGCCCTCCAGGATGGTCTGCACGCGGCCCGCCTTGAGGTCGTCGGCAATGATGAAAGTGGGCAGGAAGGCGATGCCTTCGCCGCGCAGCAGCGCGTAGGCGATGGCTTCGATGGTGCTGCAGGTCATGCGCTCCTTGAGCTGCGGCTCGGCCTCGCCGGCGGCCAGCTTGAAAGGCCAGCGCTCTATGCGTCCGCTGGCGGGGAACTTGTGCAGCAGGCAGGCGTGCTGCGCCAGCTCGCGCGGATGGGATGGCGCGCCGTGCCGCTGCAGATAGGCCGGCGCGGCCACCACCACCTGCGGGCAGCTGCCGTTGCGGCGCGCGGCCAGGCGCGAGTCCTCCTGGGTGCCGGTGCGTATCACGGCGTCGAAGCCTTCTTCTATGATGTCCACCATGCGCTCGGACAGGTCGATGTCCAGCGCGATGTCCGGATAGCGCTGCATAAAGCCCGTCAGCGCGGGCATCACCAGGCCGGTCAATTGCGGCGTGCTGACGCGCAGGCGTCCGCGCGGCGCGCCCGACATCTCGGATAGCTCCGCCTCCGCCGCCGCCACCTCGCCGAGTATGCGGCGGCAGCGCTCCAGGAACAGCTCGCCCTCCGTGGTCAGCGTGATGCTGCGGGTGCTGCGGTGGAACAGGCGCATCGCCATCTTTTCCTCCATGCGCGCGATGCTTTTGCCCACCGCCGAAGAGGACACGCCGAAATCGAAGCCCTGGTCGAGGCTTTCCGCCTGGCCGCCATCCGTGGCAAGGAGGCCGGTTTCGACGGCGTTGAAATCCACGCCGCCAACGGCTACCTGTTCGACCAGTTCCTGCAGGACGGCAGCAACAAGCGCACCGATATCTACGGCGGCTCCTTCGAAAACCGCGCCCGCTTCCTGCTCGACACCACGCGCGCCATCATCTCCGTCTGGGGCAGCGACAAGGTGGCCGTGCGCATGGGCCCGAGCGGCAGCTGGGGCGACATGTCGGACAGCGACCCGGAAGGCCTGTTCACCTACGTGGCGCAGCAGCTTGCGCCGCTGAAGCTGGCCTATCTGCACCTGATCGAACCGCGCATCGCGGGCAATATCGAGGACGAGAGCAGGGACCAGGCGCCGGTGGCCGCTCAGCTGATACGCAAGCACTACAAGGGCGCCATCATCGCCGCCGGCGGCTTCAGCCAGGCTTCGGCGGAAGCCATTTTGCAGGCGGGCGACGCCGACATGGTGGCTTTCGGCCGCCACTTCATCGCCAACCCCGACCTGCCCGAGCGCTTCCGCAACGGCTGGGCGCTGAACGACTACGATCGCCCCAGCTTCTTCGGCGGCTCGGAAATCGGCTACACCGACTATCCCTTCCACCAGGCTGCTTGAGTTGTGGGGGGGCGAGCCGTGTTTTGCCTTGGTGCTTTGTTGCGTATCAGGCACCACTGTGAGCCCCTGTACAGGCCTGCCGGCTCGCCCCCTTACTCTCTACGATGAAGACGTGCAATTTGTTGCCAGTCATTGCAGGTTGGCGAGATCGACGTGCTGGTGGTCAGCGACGGCGTGCTGCCGCTGCCCACCTCCACCATGGCCACCAACGCCACGAAGGCCGACTTGTCGGCCTGGCTGGATCACATGTTCATGCCGCAGGAGGCGTTCGACTGGCCGCTCAATGTGCTGGTGGCACGCAGCGGCGAGCAGATCATCCTGGTGGATACTGGTCTCGGTTCGCAGTTCTCCGGCTTCCCGCGCGCCGGCCAGTTCCCCGCGCGGCTGAAGGCCGCCGGCATCGATCTGGCGGCCGTGACGGACGTGGTCATCACCCATATGCACATGGACCACGTGGGCGGCTTGCTGGCCGAAGGCGTGAAAGAGCAGCTGCGCCCGGACGTTCGCATCCACGTGGCGGCCGCCGAAGTCGAATTCTGGGACGCGCCCGATTTCACCCAGACCGTCATGCCCACGCCAGTGCCGAACGTGCTGCGCTCAACGGCCGCCAGCTTTTTGAAGGAATACCGCAGCAATCTGCATATCTTCCAGGATCGCCATGAAGTTGCGCCGGGCGTGGTGGTGCGCCTCACGGGCGGCCACACGCCGGGGCATAGCGTGGTGGACCTGGCTTCCGAAGGCGAACTGCTGACCTTCGCCGGCGACGCCATGTTCCCGGTCGCCTTCGACCACCCCGAATGGCACAACGGCTTCGAGCACGACCCGGTGGAATCGGAGCGCGTGCGCGTGGGGCTGTTCCGCGAACTGGCCCGGAACGGCGGCCTGCTGGTAGCCAGCCACCTCCCATTCCCATCCGTCGGCCGCGTGGCCATCGACGGCGACGCCTTCCGCTGGGTGCCTGTCATCTGGGATTTCTGAGCGCCGGACGGCGAAACGCGCCGCCCAAAAAAAAGACGCGGGACTATGCCCGCGTCAAACACCGCCGAGAGGGAGTCAAGGCGGGGGACGGAAGATCTGTTCAGTGCTGCGCTCAGAACTTGTAGTTCGCTCCCAGCACATAGGAACGGCCGGATTTGCCGTACAGCAGAGTGTCGTTGCGCTCGGTGTCTTTGCCGTAGCGCAGCGGCTCGTCGGTCAGGTTCTGCGCCTCGAACGACACGCGCAGCTGCGGCGTCACGTTGTAGGACATGGACAGGCCAACCTTGGTCGACGGATCGGCGAAGGAGTGGTCGCTGCCGTTGGCGTTGCGCAGCACGTCGCGGATAAAGCTGGAGCGGTGCGTGGCCGACACGCGCGCGCTGAACTTCTTGTCCTCGTAGTATACGGTCAGGTTGTAGGCGTTGGGCGACAGGCCGATGAAGTTGGCTTCCTCGGTCAGCTGCTCGTTGGCCGGCGTGCGCGGATTGTCCACCCGGGTGATGTAGGTGATGCGCGATTTGACCTTGGTGTAGTTGGCCAGCGCGCCGAAGTTGCTCCATGCGCCGGGCAGGAAGGTGAACGGCACCTGCCAGTTCACTTCCAGGCCGTCCAGCGGGCCGCCCTTGGTGTTGACCATGCGGCTCACGCTGACCTGCGTGTCCGGCTGGATGGCGCAGGCCGGCACGGCGCCGGTGATCGAGCAGCCGGTGGCGGTCAGGTAGGAGTTGGACAGGCCGGTCTCGGCATACGTCATCAGCTCATTGGTGCGCTGGATGAAGGTCTTGATGTTCTTGTGGAAGGCGCCCACCGAAATCATTGCGTTCTTCGCGTAGTACCACTCGGCCTGCAGGTCGAAGGTGTTGGCGCGGATCGGGTCCAGCGTCGGATTGCCCACCGTGACCGACTGGCCGGTCAGGTTGATCGAGGCCGACGGCGCCAGGTCCACGTACTCGGCGCGCGACAGGGTCTTGCCGGCAGAAAAGCGCACCAGCAGGTCTTTCGGCAGCGTGGCGGTGATGTTGAACGCCGGCAGCCAGTCGCGGTAGCTGTGCTCGACCACGCGCGGCACCAGCTGGCCGGCCGGGTCTTTGATCAGCTGCATGGCGGTGGTGGTGGTGTCCGCGCCGCGCACGCCCAGGTTGCCGCGCAGCGGCAGGCCCCAGGCGTTGACCTTGAAGTCGCCCGACAGGTAGAGCGCGTTGATCTTCTCGTCCACTTGGCGCTTGACCTGGTTGGCCAGCACGTAGTCCGACAGCGGCACGGCGGCGCAGTGGCATTCGGTGTTGTAGACGGCCTGGAACTTGTCCATGTCGACCGCCGCCCACGACGACGGCACGCCCTCGCCCAGACCGCTGCCGAAGCCGGAGATCTGGCGCGTCAGGCTGGCCAGCGTGGTGCCGGCCGGCAGGCCCAGGGTGGGAATGCCGCCGGACGCCACCTCGTAGTTGAACCAGCTGTTGCGGCGCGCGGACAGGCCGGTGCGGACGGTGAACTTGTCGTTCACCTCCCAGGTCAGGTTGGCCGTGTTGGTTTTCAGCTCGTTCGAGGTGCGCAGGTAGCGGCCCACGAAGTTGCCGTGCACGGTGCCGTTGGCCTCCTGCGGGCCGAAGGAGAAGTTGTTCGGATTGGTGATATCCATGCCGAAGCCCAGCGCCGGCACGCCGCCCTTGGAGAAGTCCCAGGTGAAGCCGTTCACATTGGGCGCGTCGATCTGCACGGTGGTGCGGTGCGGATTGCTCAGCAGGGAGTTCGATACGCCGCTCATCACGTCCAGCGTCAGGCCTTCGGTCAGCTCGCGCTTGAGCGACAGCACGCCTTGCTTGAACAGCGTGCTGTATTCGTCCACCAGGCCTTCGCTGCGGATGTCCACGCCGTTGAATTTGCCGTACACCCAGCTGCCCTTGCTGTCGAACTTGGCATCGACGATGGAGGTCTGGCCCTTGCCGTTTTCCGTCATGTCGCGGCCGAAGGAGATGGCCTGGATGTAGTTGTCGTAGCGCTTGTTGTTGTAGCGGCCGCCCATCAGGTCCAGATTCAGCTCGGTGGCGCGGTCCGGGCGCCATTGCAGGGTGCCGGTCAGGCCGGTGCGGTCGTATTCGGTCTGCGAGCGGCGGTAGCGCGGAATGCGCGGGTGGAAGGCGCCCGAGCTGCCGGGGGGAGCCGCCACCGTGCCGCCGAAATCGTCCTTGCGGCTCATAATGTCGTTGTAGACGGCCAGGTTGCCCGAGCGCGGCACGCCGAAGCCGCAGTTCTGCGCGTCGATGCCCTTGACCGCGTTGGTGGCCGGGTACTGCGTGGCCGCGCCGATGGGCGAGCAGAAGCCGCCGTTGACGGAGCCGGCGATATTGTCCACCGACTCATAGCCTTCCTCGATGGCGCTGCGCTTGGCGTAGGCCACCGCCACCAGGGCGCCGACCTTGCCGATGGGCGTATCCCAGCGGTTCGAATACAACGCGGTCAGGCGTGGCTGGGTTTTGCGGGAAACCGTGTTGTACAGGCCCTGGCCGCCGATGCTGGCGGTCTCGCCCTTGAAGTCGAAGGGACGGGCGGTGCGCAGGTCCACGGTGGCGCCCAGCGAACCTTCCTCCACGCCGGCCTCGGAGGTCTTGCGCACGGCCAGGCTGTTGAACAGCTCCGCCGCGAACACGCTGAAGTCGAAGGCGCGGCCGCGGTTGGTGCTGCCGTTGATGTCGGACGCGCCGGTGGCCGTGGTGCCTTCAATGCCGTTGATGCGCACGCGCGTAAAGCCGGCGTTCAGGCCGCGCACGGTGATCTGCTTGCCTTCGCCGCCGTCGCCCTGGGCCACGGACACGCCGGGCACGCGCTGCATGGACTCGGCCAGGTTGGCGTCCGGGAACTTGGAAATGTCCTCGGCCTTGATGACGTCGATAATGCCGTCCGAATTCTTCTTGATGTTCAGGGCGTTGTTCAGGCTTTCGCGGAAGCCGGTGACGACCACCGTGTTATCGGCCGCCGCTTCCTTGCCAGCTTGCTGGGCCTGGGCCTGCGCCTGGGTTGCTCCCACCAGGGCGATAACGCCAAGCGCTATTTGCCGCAGCCGGGCGTGGGGAATCTGTGCCTTGGGGTGTGTTGCTACTGCCATGTTGTCTCCTCTTTTTTGTTATGGCTTAAATGCCGGCCTTGGCGGCCGGCGCGTGCGCCTCGACGGCGTAGACGTGGTTTGCTCCGTGCATATTGGAGGCGAACACCAGCCACTTGCCGTCCGGCGTGAAGCGCAGATTCGGCTCGAGCCGGTAGTCATGCGCGGACATGTCGACCAGCCGGGTCGACCGGAACTGCTCGATCGTGACCAGCTTGTCGTTGTAGGAATCCAGCTCGGCGTCGACGATGGTTTCCGCCTGCAGCAGCGAGATCCATTTACCGTCCGGGGCGTGGGCCACCATGTCGAAGTCTCCGCCGTCGCTGGCGAAGGTCTTGTTGTCCGGGGCGATATTGAAGTGCACGCCCCAGTCGTTCTGCTCCACGCGCTTCCACACGCGCTTGCCCGTGGCCAGCTCCAGCCCCGCCACCCAGAACACCTGGCCGCGCGGCGTTTGCAGGTCGTACCACAGCCACTTGCCGTCCTGGCTGAAGAACTCGTGGCCCCAGATTTCCATGTTCATGGTGCGGGTGTGGACGCTGCGCAGGCTTGTGCCGTCGGCCTGGATCAGCTTGATGCGGTCCACGCGGTGCCATGGGCCTTCCATGCAGAAGCGGATCAGCTTCGGGTCGGTCGGCGAAAACTGGGCGTGGCCTATCCATTCCTCGGTGGTGTACAGCACCGTGCGCTGGCCGGTCCTGATATCAAGCGTGAACAGCTCGGCGGGCACGCGCGAAGCCCAGCGTTCCAGCATGCGCACGCCCTTGGCCTTGGCGAAGTTGAGCGGCTTGCCGTCCGGGCCGAGGGCCGCGTATTCGGCCTTGCCGAACTTTTCTATGCTAGCGGCATCCCTGGGCTGCAGCGGCTTGGCTCCATAGGTGACGGAGCCGAGCAGCAGCGTGTCGTCCGCATTGGCGCCGCTGATGCCGCCGGACGGAATGCGGGCCAGCTTGCGCACTTTTTTGGTATCGACGTGGATGGCGTAAATGGTCTTGGGCCGCTCCGCCGCCTCGCCGTCGCCCGCGTCGGTGACGGCGTAGACCGCCTCGCGGGTGTTGCGCAGCATGAACAGGAGTTCGTTCTCCTTGCCCTTCACCAGCAGCGTGGTGCTCCAGTCATTCAGGCGCACGGCGGCGATGCCGGCGGGGGACTTGAGCACCATCACGTCGCCTTCGGGCGTGTAGGCCTGGCGGTAGAAATAAAGCACGCCCGAGCCTTCCTGGTCCGAAATGCGCAGGATGCGGCGGCCGGTTTTCGGGTCCGTCCATTGCTTGGGCGCCGGGCCTTGCGGCGCGGCCGGTGCGGCCTGCGCAGGCGATGCAGGCTGGTCAGCCTGCGCCATCGCCCGGCCCGGCGCGGACGCCATCGCCATCGGCAGCAGGGCGGATGCGCCCCACAGGCCTTTCAATACGGTGCGGCGGCGTGCTTGCGTCATGGCTGGCTCCTTGCTGGCTGCTTGAGCGCAGCCGGGTCATAGGCGAGGGCGCGCGTGGCGCGCATTTCCTGCTCGCGACGGGCTTTCTCGGCTTCGCCGATCACGGTGCGGGGAAGGACGGGCTGCGGCGTGGTGGCCAGGATGGTGGCTTCGTCGTCGCGCGCGACGGCCGGTTCGGGCAACGCTTGCACCGGGCCGTGCAGGTCCATCACTTCCAGCCCTGCCAGCAGGTAGGCGCCGGTGGCGTAAGGGCCAACATCGTCCGCGCTGGTCGGCACCGGGCGGTCGCCGGTCTTCTGCGCCGCGCCTATCAGGCCATTGGGCAGCACATGGCGGTTGAGCGCAGCCCAGCCTTTCAGTACGGCCGGCTGGTAGGCCTGCCTGTCCAGCAGGCCATGGTTGACGCCCCAGGCCAGCGCGTAGACGAAGAAGGCCGAACCCGAAGTTTCCGCCTCGGGGAAGCTCTTGGGATCGTTCAGGTCGCTGCGCCACAGGCCATCCGCCTGCTGCAGTTCGGCCACGCGGCTGGCCATCTTGCGGAAGATGCCGGTATAGAAATCGCGTCCCTTGAAGCTGGCGGGCATGGACTCCAGCGTGCGCGCCAGGCCGCCCATCACCCAGCCGTTGCCGCGCGCCCAGTACACCGGTTTGCCGCCGGCACCCTTGTGGTCCGCATCCTTGAAGCGTTCATCGCGCAGGAACAGGCGGTCCTGCTCAACCCACAGGCGGGCGGCGGTGCGGCGCCATTCCTTGTCCATGGCGCGCAGATACTTAGGGTCGCCGGTCAGCGCCGACTGCCGCGCCAGCACGGGTGGGGCCATGTACAGCGCGTCGCACCACCACCAGATCAGGGACGCGGTTTCCTGCGGACGGCTGAGATGGGGCGTCATGAAATCGAGGCGCTGCTGAAGCGGCATCAGCACGCCCTGCTGGCGGCGGCGCGCATACAGCTCCTGGTACAGATCGCCGATGGCCACTTCGTCGGCATTCAGCAGCGCGCGGTCGGCGCGCGCGCCCCGGAATGCGTAGTTGTAGTGCTCCGCCGTGGCGGTCAGGAAGCGCAGCGTGTTCTTGTCTTCGGAAACGCGCGCCAGGCGGGCTGCGCCCACGTAGAAGGTCGCGGCCACCCAGTTTGAGGAAATCTCGGACAGGTTGGAGCCGGTGGAGAGCTGGATGGGGCGGCGGCTCATGTCCGCGATCTGCGCGGCGGCCACGTATTCGAGCACCGGCAGCACGGCTGCGCGGGCGGGCAGCTGGTCCGCGGTGAAAGCCGTGTTGGGCCGCTTCGGCGCGGCGAGCCAGTTCGTTTCCACGCCCGCCACGTCGGCGGCGACGGGAGCGAAGCCGGTGATGTTGTCCGCGTCTTCCAGCGCGATAGGCACGCCGTTGCGGCTGACAATGCGGCTGCGCGCAAACTGGATATTGCGCGCATGGCGGATGGCGCCCAGCGCGTCCGCTTCCAGGTCCACGTCTTCAATGCGGATATTGTTCAGCGGCGCGTCGGCATAGCCTTCCAGCTCGACCGCCGTTTTCAGGCCCTTGGCCGTAACGCGGCTGATGCGGATGTCGCGCACCTGCGGCAGCCCCTGGGCGCGCGGCACCTGGGCCGTCAGCGTGTTCCAGTAGGCCGGGTAGTCCTTGATCGCGTCCGGAATCTTGGCGTAGCTATAGGCCGGGAACCAGTTCAGATTGATGCGGATGCCGGTTTCGGCCTGCTGCACGTCGACGTCGCGGATATCAATGTCCGAAGCGCCGCCGCCGCGCGTGGCGGCCGACTTGAACAGGATGCCGTAGCGTACCGGCCCCACCACCTTCAGGCCGTAGACCCGCACCTTGCGGATGCCGCCCGAGGTTTCCGAGCCGAAGGTCACGCCCGCATAGGCCGAGCGCACGGTCGAATTGCGGATGACCACATTCTCGGTGGGGCGGTTCACGCGCAGGCCGTCCGCATCGCGCCCGGCCTTCAGGCACAAGGCGTCGTCATTGGCGTCGATGTCGGCGTTCTCCACCAGCACCGTGTGGGAGGAGTCGATATCCACGCCGTCCGTCGAAGGGCCTTTGCCGTCGACGTTGTTGCGCACGGTGATGCCGGAGACTTTCACGTCGTGCGAATAAACCACCTGCACGGTCCAGAAGCCCGAGCGCTCCAGATTCAGCGGCGCGCCCTGCGGACCGTTGCCCAGTTCGATGCGGCTGGAATTGTAGACCTGGATCAGGCGCGGGCGCTGCGCGTCGTAGTCGGCGGCCCAGCGCAGGCCGCGCGCTTCGTAGTCGTAGCGAATGGCCTGGAAACGGTCCCAGAACACCTTGCCGTTGCCGTCCACCGTGCCTTCGCCATACACTTTGACGTCCTTCTGCTCGTAGATATTGAGCAGCGCCGCCGGCCAGGACAGCTCCACGCCCGCGATACGCGTCGGCATCACTGGATAAGCCTTGATGTCCTGCGCGCCCACCAGCTTCACGCCTTTGTCGATGCGCAGCGCCATGCCGGACTTGAGGAACAGCGAACCGGTAAGGTAGACGCCGGGCTGCAGCACCAGCGTGCCCTTGCGCGCCGCCGTCGCGTCGATGGCGTTTTGTAGCGCGGCCGTGTCGTTGCTCACACCGTCGCCCTTGGCGCCATAGGTTTCGGCGTGCACGATCACGCCGCTCAGGCCCTGCGGCGCGGCGATAGCGATGTCCTTGGCCGCCATCTCGGCGTGGACGTCCAGCGCCTTCTGCGGCGCGGCGTTGTACCAGGAATAGCCGTTGCGGCGGCCCTTGGAGATGTTGTTGACGTCGTCCTGTATGGACTTGTCCCAGTCGCCGAAGATAGGCTTGCCGGTACGGATGTCATAGTTGCGCGACCAGATGGGGCCTGCGCCCGGCTTGTCCACCAGCTTGCGGCCTTCCTCTTCGCTCACCTTGGTGAAGGCCTTGCCGTAGATGGCGTTCGCCTTGAGCCAGGCGATGCCCGCTTCCACCGAGGCCTTGATTTCCGGCGACGGATTCGGCTGGCGCATCAGGAACAGCAGTACCTCGCTGCTCTCCGCGCTGGCCAGCGAGCGCATCTCGTAGTTGCGCGCTGAAATGGGCTGCAGCGTGATGGCGTCCACCTGCTGCGGCCAGACGGTCTTTTTGCCGTCCACCACAACCTGCGCGTCAAGAATGGGTTTGATGGCGCGGGCGCTGGCGGCGCCTGCCTGCTGGCGCAGGTCCTGGGCCACAAAGGCGAAGTCCGCATGGCCTTCGGCGATATCCTCCAGGATCATGGCCGCTTCGGCCACCGCGTTGTCGTTGAAGGTGATGCCGTCGTGGAAGCCGCCTTCCAGCGGGTAGTTCTGCGGCCAGCCGCCGTTCGGGTACTGCGCCATCAGCAGATATTTGACGCCCTTGATGATGCTGGCGCGGTAGGCGTCGCCATCCTTGCCGGGGAAGCGTGCCTGCACGCGGCCCAGGAAGCGCATCTCGGTGGTGGTGGCGCCATTGTCCAGCGTGCCGACGAAGGTCCAGAAGCGGTCATGCGGCGCGTCGAAGCTGCCGGTGTTGAGCGCCATGGTTTCGGCGTCGTTGGCATAGCGCTGGCCGCGCAGGCGCGCAGGCTTGGTGCGGTCCTGGTTCTTGCTCCAGCCGCCCGACGGGGTCTGGAAGCTGGCGATGGTGTCCGCAATGGCGCGCGCTTCTGGCGTGCCGTACCAGGCGGCGTCTTTATTCAGCGGCATCTTGCTGCTGCCCGCCAGCGGAGGCGGCGGCGTCTCGCCGGGCTGGAGTTCGGCGGCCAGGGTGTCGCGGTCGTACCGTTCCTGCTTCTGCGACCGCGCAATATAGTCGGCCCACGCGGCGCGCTGCGAGGCGGGTAGTTCGGCCAGGCGCGCCGCCGTCACTTCCGGAGCGGGGGTGTTGATGCCGACCACCGCGCTGAACGCCGGTGCGGCGAGTGCCAGGCACACGGCGCCGAACGCGCCCGTCCTTGTTGAAAATATCATTCTGTCTCCATCATCTTGTGCCGGGAACGCTGCCCCGTTAAGAGATAAGACTAGCGAAGACGAAGTTTCCTCAACCAAAACAGCAAACACGCAAGAACTTGATTAATTGGAGCCCTGCAGCGTATAAATCTTCACTTTCCGGCGCGCCCTATGGTTGAATGGCCAGCCCTGAATTGAAGATCAAGGCCAGCGACATGCGTCCCATCCTGCTTTCCCGCCGCCGTCTCATGCTCACCGCCGCCGCCGCCGCGTCCGCGCTGGCCCTGCCTGCGGCCGGCCACGCCGCGGCGCGGCGGATAGGCCCGGGGGAGCGCATAGACCGCAAGGCGCTGGTCACGCGGCACAATCCGGTGCTCACTGCGGTTGACCGTTCGGCGCCGCTCATGCTGGGCAACGGGAATATCGGCTTCACGGCGGACATCACCGGCTTGCAGACCTTCACCGAGGCCTACAGCAAGATCGCGCCCCTGCTCACGGAAGCGCAGTGGGCCTGGCACAGCTTCCCCAATCCACAGGGCCATACCGTGCGGGACACGCAAATCGACATCCCCGTGCAGGGCCACACGCGCCGCTATGGCTATATCAAGGACTGGGCCGAGGCCGCGAACAACCCGGCAGTGGCGTGGATACGGGAAAACCCGCACCGCTACTCGCTGGGCCGCCTGTCGCTGGACCTGCGCGCGAAAGATGGCTCGGCGGCGCGCTTTGCCGACATCAAGGAGACGCACCAGTCGCTGGACCTGTGGACCGGCACGCTGACCAGCCGCTTCGTCTACGACGGCGAGGCCGTCACCGTCGTCACCCGCGTGCTGCCTGAGCAGGACACCGTCATGGCCGAAGTAAGCTCCGCGCTGGTGGCGCAGGGGCGCCTGGCCGTGGCCGTGCGCTTCCCTGGCGTGTCCAAAACGCTCAATCCCGACCCTTCGGACTGGAACAATCCGGCCGCCCACAGCACCAGCGAGCTGCCGGGCAAGGCCGGCGAGCTGCGCCTGCAGCGCCGGATAGACGCCACCACCTACTACGCGGCGATCGCAGCGCCGGGCGCAGTGATAGAACGGACGGACGCCCACGCCTACCGCGCCGGGTCGATATCCCGCACCCTGACGGTGATGGCGCAGTTCTCTCCCGAGCCCGGCGCCGCCATGCCTGCTCCTGCTGCTGCGGCGGCGTCCGTGCAGCGGCACTGGCTGGATTACTGGAGCAAGGGCGGCATGGTCGATTTCTCGGGCTCCGCCGATCCCCGCGCCCATGAGCTGGAGCGCCGCGTGATCCTGTCCCAATACCTGATGGCGGTGAACGCCGCCGGCAGTTTCGCGCCGCAGGAGGAGGGGCTGTTTTCCAATAGCTGGAATGGCAAGTCGCACCTGGAAATGCATCCCTGGCACTCGGCGCACTTTGCGCTGTGGGGCCGCCCGCAACTGCTTGAACGGAGCTTGGGCTGGTACGCCGGCTTCCTGCCCAAGGCGAAGGCGCGCGCGGCGGAGCAGGGCTTGAAGGGCGCCTGGTGGCCAAAAATGATAGGGCCGGATGGCGCCGACAGCCCATCCAAGGTCTCGCCCTTCATCATGTGGCAGCAGCCGCACCCTATTTATATGAGCGAGCTGCTGTACCGGGCCGGTGGCGGTGGCGCGCGCGTGCTCAAGGCTTACGGCGAGCTGGTGGAGGAAACCGCAGCCTTGCTGGCGACCCTCGCGCATCTGGATGAACAGAGCGGCAAGGTGCGCCTCGGCCCGCCCATCATCCCGGTGCAGGAAAACTTCCCGCCGCTGAGCACCTTCGATCCGGCTTTCGAGGTGGCCTACTTCCGCTGGGGTATCGAGACGGCGCAGGCCTGGCGCGAGCGCGCGGGCAAGGCCCGCCGCGCCGACTGGGACGCCGTGCTGGCAAACTGGCCGGACCTGCCGCAGAAGGATGGCGTGTACCTGCCGGTGCGCTCCGAGCCGGACTTCTGGAACAAGGCGGCGGGCGCCTGCAAGTCGAACGCGCTGGAGGAGGACTGCCAGAACCGCGACCATCCTTCCTTCCTGATGCCGCTGGGCTGGCTGCCGGGGCGCGGGGTGGACAAGGCCGCGATGCGCCGCACGCTGGACCGCGTGAAGCGCGACTGGGACCTGCGCCAGACCTGGGGCTGGGACTATCCGATGATGGCCATGACCGCCGCGCGCCTGAACGCACAGGAGGAGGCGCTGTCCTGGCTGTTCTTCGACGCGAAAAACAACCAGTTCGGCAGCAGCGGCATGACGCCGCGCGTGCACCTGGACGCGCACGCCGCAGCCTTCGTGCCCACGGCCACGGGCGCCGGTGCGGAAGCGGGCGCGCGGCAGGACGCCGGCCCGGACGGTCCCGGCTACCAGCGCGCGGCGGAGACCTACTTCCCGTCCAACGGCGGCCTGCTGCTGGCCGTCGCGCTGATGGCCGGCGGCTGGGACGGAAACGCGGGCGCCGCGCCGGGCTTCCCTAAAACCGGCTGGAAAGTCCGGGCCGAAGGCATATTGCCGTCGCTATGACAGCGTTTCGCTGATTGTCCTGCCGTTGATTTTGACGTTCTTCAGCACCACGTTGCGGGCGTTGTGCAGGAATACCGGCTGGCCGGCGTTGCGTGCGGTGCCAAAGTCGCAGTCGGTGATGGAGATGTTCGTCACCGGCAGGATGGCAGTTCCCGCCGGCCCGTTGAAGCTGGCCGCGACAGGACCGAGTATCACCACGGCCTGGTAGCAGGAGTAGTCGCCGTCCGCCATGTTGACCGTCCCGGCCCGCAGGTTGGAGATGTGCACGTCCGACACGCTGGGTGGCCGCGTGCGCACGCCGTCGTCTCCCGTTGCGTAGTTGCAGTCTATGGTGACGATGGCGCCGCCGCCGGTGGCCGGCTTGCCGCGCTTGTCGCGCGCGTCCACGCCATTGGGCAGCCGGACGTCGCGCACATACAGGTGGCGCAGGAAGCCGCCACGGTTCATATTCGTCTTCAGCCGGATCGCGCTGCCCAGCGGATCGGTGGCCCAGTGCGCATTGCGGAATTCGATCTTCTGCGCGTACACATGCTCGATGCCGGCCGCCATCTCGCTGCCCAGCGTTACGCCGCCGTGGCCGCTGTTCATGATGCAGTTCTGGATGACCACGTTGCGCGTCGGGCCGAACTGCGTGTCGCGGTTCTTGCCGGACTTGATGGCGATGCAGTCGTCGCCGGTGTTGAAGGTGCAGCCGTCCACCAGCACCGTGTCGCAGGATTCCGGGTCGAAGCCGTCGTTGTTCGGGCCTATGCTCTCCATGTTCACTTTGCTGAAGCGGACATTGCGGCAGTCGACCGGATGGTGCATCCAGAACGGCGACGCGACGGCCTGGTAGCCTTCCATCACCACTTCGCTGCAGCCGATGAATTCGACCAGGCATGGCCGCAAGTGGTGGCCCACGCCGAACACACGCCGCGCCAGCGGCACGCCGGCCTCGGACAGCGCCGGCAGGTAGCGCGTGTCGCCGTTCCAGCGCGGGTGCTCGCCCTGTATCAGCGCGCGTTCGGCAGGGCCCAGGCCCGGCGCCACCGCGTCGAGCGGCAGGTTGAGCGGATTGACGGTGGCGGCGCTGACTTCGTCGCCTCTGCGGTCCACCCAGCCCCACCAGGAGCTGTCGCCGGATTCAAACGGCACGCCGGCCTGCCCATTGAGCACGCTGGTCCAGTCGGCGCCGGTCAGGGCGATGTTGGTCTGCTTGTAGGCATACACCAGCGGCGAATAGTTGAGCACGTCGTTGCCTTGCCAGCGCGAGACCACCAGCTTGCCGCGTTCGCCGCAGTCGATATCGCCGTATTTTGCGTAGTCGGCCGGGTTGGCGCTGAAGTAGACCTGCGCGCCCGAGGCCAGGTGCACGTGCACATTGGAGCGCAGCACGATGGGGCCTTTGCAGTACCAGCTTCCCGCCGGGATCAGCACGCGGCCGCCGCCCGCCTGGTGGCAGGCCGCGATGGCGGCGGCGATGGCGGGATGGCAGTCGTGCGAACCGGGCGCGGGCGTCTTCACTTCCCACTGCACTTTGCGCCAGGTGGACGTGGCGGCCACCAGCCGGCAGGACTTCGCGCCGAATGCGGTGACAGGGAAGTCCTCGTTGCGGAAGCTGGGCGGCCTGCTGCAGCGGGCGATGATGTCCTGCGCGCGCTGCCAGGGATCCGCGCTGGACTGGGCCGAGGCGAAGGGAACAGCAGTTGCCGTGGCCGCCGCGAGGGCGCTGGCATTGCGCAGAAAGGTGCGGCGGTGCGGATTGCTTGCGTCGTTCATGGTCAAGGTGGCCTTGTCTACATGGTGCGGAAGGTGACGCCGGCCATGATGCGGCGGCCGGAGTAGTTAAAGTCGAGCAGGTTGGGCGTGCCGTCGGCAAAGGGGGCGAACCGCCCCTGGCTATTGGACGTGGTGGCGTTGGCCAGGTTGCGTCCTTCGATGAAGAACTCTATGTTGGGACGCCATTTGTAGGACAGCTTGGCGTCCACGTAGCGCGTGCCGTCCTTGAAGTTCGGCGAGCCCGGGTTGTAGGGGAAGCCGGTGCGCACCGGCGCCGCGTTGGGGTAGTTGTTCACGCCCGCAGCGCCGCAGGAGGCGATGCAGTTGAAGTAGGCCGCCACCGCCTGCACCGCCACGCGCGCGGCCAGCTTGCCGTCGTCGTACCAGAGCGCCCAGTTATAGGTGTACTTGGATTCGCGCGCCGGCGGCAGCGGTGCGCCGGTCAGCAGGTCCACGATGTTCTCGGTGCTCGACTTTGAGCGCTGCTTGCTGTAGTTGGCGTCGATGCCGGTATGGCGCAGCAGCGAGGGCAGGAAGGTGAAGGCGGTCTTGGCGCCCAGTTCCAGGCCGGTGCGGCTGGAGGCCGCGCCGTTCATCCAGGTGGAGTAGTCGAACAGCGTGTCCGTGAAGGGGGCGCCTGCGCCAGCCGCCAGCGGCGCCTGCAAGGGGACGTGCGATACGCCCTGCGGCACCGCCGCGCCAACCTTGCCGCGCTGACGGAATACGGCTGCGCTGAACATGGTGTCGCGGTTGGGATAGTATTCGAGCGAAAGGTTCTGGTTCACATTCTGCTGCGCCCGCAGCAGCGGATTGCCTATGGTGCCGGAGCACTTCTGGAACACTTCGCTGTCGTCCTCGCTGCGCTCGTCGAAGGTGCAGACGCCGGACGGCAGCAGGCGGGAGACCGGCGGCCGCGCCACGGTGCGGGCCGCGCTGTAGCGGGCCACCAGCTGGTCCGGCACCAGCCACAAGGCCAGGTTAAGGCTGGGCAGGATGTCGCTGGCCTCCGCGTCCGTCCGGGTGGCTTGCGAAACACGCGTGGTGACGATGCCGCCGGGCGCGTCGCGGTTGAGCGGGTCGTAGGCGTCGGTCTTGGTGATGGCCACGAAGGTCATCATGCCGGTGCCGTTGACGCGGGTGCGCACGTAGCGCACGCCCACGTTGCCGTCCAGTTCCAGGCCGAAGGGCAGGGCGCTGAAGTCGCCCATCAGGTAGAACGCGGAGGCGCGCTCCTTGAGCTGCGCGTAGGGCTGGTCGTAGACTTTGCCGTCGCTTGCCTTGCAGCGCTTCACGCAGTCGAAGTTGGCGTTCGGGATGCCCACCAGAGAGAACACCTATTCCACGTCGATCTGGGTCCAGTTGTCCATCAGCCCTTGCGGACTGTCCTTTGCGCCGTGGAAGAAGCTGGTGGGCGTGGCCTTGAGTATCATGGTCTGCCGCAGCAGGTCCATAAACTGCGGCATGGTCATGACGGCCAAACTGTCGAAGGCCTGGCGCGTGTTGTCCTTCATGATGAGGCCATACTGGCACTTGTTGCCGCCGGGCGCCAGCGAGCCAGGCGTGTCCTGGCAGCCGTACAGCGTGCTGCGCAAGGTGGGCGAAGGCAGCACCAGCGGCGCCACGTAGCCGGGCTGGCCGTACACGCCCACCGGATCGCGCAGGATGTAGCCGCCGTTGTTGATGGTCCAGCTCTTGCTGCCGGTGTCGCGCAGATTGAAGCCGGACTTGATGCGCTTGAAGAATGGGACACTTTCCGGCATGGCGTAGGCCATGTCCAGCTTCGCGGTGCGCTCCCCGCTTTCGCGGATCTGCGGCTCCCACGTCACGTTGGGCGACGAGGTTACCGCCTGCTGCTGCTCGGCGGTATAAGCCGGCACCGCCTGCGTATTGTAGGGACCGGGCAGGATGGCCGCGCTGGCGCCGTTCGGGAACAGCTTGGCGTAGCGCTCGAAACTCTGTTCCTTGATGGGGTCCGTCTCGGGGAAGTTGTTGCCCCACAAGCCGTTCGACAGCAGCCTGGCGGTGGCCGGGCCGTAGTAGTCGGTGAAGGAAAGGCGCTTGGCGCCGCGCCGGAAGTCGGAGCCCGCGTCGCCCACGAAGAAGTCTGCAGACAGGCCGCCGCGCTTGAAGCTGCCGCCCAGCTGCAGGTATTTCGCGGTGGTGAGGCCGATGTCGTGCAGCTGGTCGGTCCGCGCCGCGCCGCCCTGGAAGGTGTATTGCGTGAGGTGGTGGGCGGCGTCCACCACCACCGATCCCGGCACCGTGTTCGGCACGCCGTTGACGATGGCAAGGTTGCCCAGGCTGTAGGCCAGCACGTTGATGTCGTTGTGGCGCTTGTTGTAGCTGGCTTTGGCGTAGACGGTCAGCTCGTCGCTGACCTTGAAGTCGGCGCGCAGGTCGAGATTCTTGCGGCGGTCGATTTCGCGCTTGACCAGATAGCGCGGAGCGGACGGGGTGTAGTCGTTCCACTGGTTCAGGCACGTTGCCAGCTCGTTGCCGCGCTGGGTCTGCGCCGCAAGGCGGGCCGCCGGCGAGATGGCGTTCAGCTGGGCCGCGCCCAGGGCCGGGAAGGCGGTGGCGCAGTCTTCCTTGGTCCGCGCCGCCGCCGAACGGGTGACGATGTCCAGCGGGGTGCCCGAGTTGAAGAAGCCGCCGCCGGACAGCGGCGATTGCAGCAGCGGCGTGCTTGCGGCCAGGTCCGCCTTGTTGACGGTGCCGGGCTGGAAGCTGAAGGTCTTGTCCGGCGAGTTGTCGAAGTCATACAGGCGGAAATAGCCTTGGTTGCCGTTGCCTGCGGCCTGCGCCGAGTGGCCTTCGTTGAGCAGGGTGGTGCTGGAGGCGTTGAGCAGCAGGCCAAGGCGGCCGTCCAGGTACTTGTCCGACAGGATGACGTTGGCGTCCGGCTGCCACTGCCTGTTCAGCGAATGCTGGGTCGCGCCCAGGCGCAGCGATGCGTAGGGCTTCTTGAAATCCAGGCCGGTGCGGGTCTTGATAATGATGCTGCCGCCCAGCGAGCCTTCGACCATGTCTGCGGTGGAGCCCTTGACCACGTCCACGCTCTTGATCAGGTCCGCCGAGAGCTGGCGGAACTCGACGGCGCGGCCGTCGCCGCCGCCGTTCATGTCTGAGCCGCCGGCCGATTGCACGGCTTGGCCGTCCAACTCCACGCGGGTCAGCTCCGGGCCGTTGCCGCGCACCGCGACGTTCACGCCTTCGCCAAAGTCGCCCCGGTCCAGCGCAATGCCTGCCATGCGCGAGATGGCTTCGCCGATATTGCGGTCCGGGAGCGAGCCCACGTCCTCGGTGACAATGGAGTCCATGGCGGTGGCGGCGTTCTTCTTGCGCTCTATGCCCGACTGCTGCGCAGCGCGCGTGCCCACCACCAGCACCGGCGGCAGTTCCGGCAGCGCGGGCGCCGCGCCGCATGCCGTTGCCGCGTCGCTGGAGTCGGGTTCGGACGGCGCGCGCTTCAGTATCACCACGGTGCCGCTGGCGCCAACCCTGCCCGCCAGGTCGGTGCATGCCAGCAGCCGGGTGACAGCCTCGGAGGTGGTCAGTGCGCCCGCCAGCGCATTGGTAGCGACGCCGTCCAGAATGTCGGCCGACACCAGGATGTTGATGCCGGCCTGGCGCGCAAACTCCGGAATGGTGTCCGTCGCGGGGCCGGCCTGAATATTGTAGGGCCGCGCAGTCTCATGCGCTGCCTGGGCAGCCGCCGGCGCCGCGTGCGCCAGCGCGCCCACGGCGACGATGCCTACTTGCGCAACGATTGCACGCATTTACTGGCGGCCAATGAAAATCGTGTCCGCAGTAATGGTCACCGGCACCGCCAGCACCGTGCTCACATCGTTGGCGAACAGCTCGGGCTCGTCCAGCTTGTACTGCCCGAACAGGCGTTTTCCGCCCAACGCTGCATCGGCGATGACGATGGGTTTGGCGCTGTAGCGGTTGAAGTCGGCGACGGCGTCGCTCAGTGTCTGGTTCTTCAGTACCAGCTTCCCCTCGCGCCAGGCCAGCTTGCGGCTGACTTCCGCAGGCTGGCGGCTCACGGAAATGGGGCTGGCGCCAGGCGCCAGGAAGGCCCGTTCGCCCACGGTGAGCTGGCGCCGTTCCGCATTGCGGCCCTCGCTCCAGACCTCCACCGTGCCCTCGGTCACCAGCACTTCCGTCCCTTGCTCGAAGCGCCGCACCGAGAACGCGGTGCCCACCGCGCGGATGCGCGCGTCCCCCGATGCAACGATGAAGGGCTTGGACTTGTCCTTGGCCACCTCGAACCAGGCTTCGCCCTGCTGCAGTTCGATCTTGCGCTGGTGCTGTGTGAACTCCACCGCGATCCGGCTGCCGCTGTTGATGGTGGCAATGGACTTGTCCTGCAGCGGCACCTTGCGGAATTCACCCTTGGCCGTGGCCAGCACCTTGTCATCGTGGACGGCTGAAAAGCTCATCACGCCCACGGTCGCGGCGACGCAGGCTACCATCGCGGCCGCCATCCAGCCGCGCCGGGACGACAGGGGCCGTTTGGCCGCACGCGCGTGTTCCGGCGCAAGCGATTGCGGCGCCGTCGCGAGATCGATCGCGTTGTAAATTGCCATGGCGCGCACATACGCGCCCTGGTGCCGCGTATCGGCCGCATACCATGCGTTGAACTGGGCGCTTTCCTCTTCGCTGAGGCCGCGCGCAAATTTGCGCGTCACCCATTCGAAGGCTTCGTTGTCAATCTTTGGCATTGATTCTCTTGGCCGGGCGCTTGCCCGGGATGAAATTGCTGACCACAGCTTCCTGCTGCATGCCGTACTGGGCGATCATTTCCGACATCAGCCGCATGCCCTTCATCATCTCGTGTTCCACCACGCCGCCGGTCAGGCCCAGCGTTTCGGCGGTCTCCTGCTGCGAAAGGCCATGTATTCTACGCGCCCGGAACACGCTTTTGCAGCGGTCCGGCAGATTGGCCACCAGTCCTATCACCCATTCCAGCTCTGAGCGCGCAAATACCACGCGTTCGGGCGAGGGCGCCGTGTCCGCAATGTCCAGCTCTTCCAGGTTGGCCAAGGCCTCGATGTGGACCACGTTGTCGCGCTTGATGCGGTCCAGGACGATGTTTTTCGCGGCGCGGAACACAAAGGGCTTGGGATCGCGTACATGGTCCAGGCTGGGCATGGACAGGATGCGGTAGCAGGTCTCCTGCACCACGTCGTCCACCTCCGCCGGTCCAATGCAGACGCGGCGCAGCATGCGGCGCAGTTCCGCTTCATGCGGCAGAAAATGTATTGTCAGCCAGTCAACCACTTCAGTGTGCATAAGCCCGCCCATTCATGCTTCCCCGGATTTGCTTGCGCTTCCGTTTGCGCTTCCATTTAATGGCTATCATGCCCGTTTTTGTCCGCTCCTTATGAAAAGTGTCGCGGATATGATTCCATTAGTCATAAAGTTGATTGTTCTGATCATTTTTTGTGGCATATCCTTGGCAAACATTTTCATTCCAATCAAGGAGACGTATTTAATGAATGCCTCGAAGCTGCGCCGCTGTGTGACCAGTGCGCTCGTCGCCGGCCTGTTCCCGGCTGCGTTCAACGTATCGGCCCAGGAAGCGCCAGTCGCCCAGGAAAAAGGGCCGGCTGCGGCCGACGCCATGCTGCACGCGCTGGTGGTGGACTATCCCACCCCGTACCGCGCCATGGACACGGCCGAAGTGAAGGCGGTGCTGGACCGCGTGTTCACCTACCTGGACCGCACCACGCCGGCGGAACTGGTCCACAAGGCCGACGGCTCGCCGGTGACCGACCTGACCCGGCCCGATCCGGATGCGGTGATCAAGCCGGGCGACTTCCGCCTGACCAGCTACGAATGGGGCGTTACCTACATCGGCATGCTCGCTGCCGGCGCGGCCACCGGCGACAAGCGCTACACCGACTACACGATCAAGCGCCACCAGCTGCTGTCCCAGCTGACCAAGACTTACTATCCGGTGGTGCAGGCCGACCCGAAGAATGCGCACGCGCCCATCAAGAGCTTCCTGAACCCGCACGCGCTGGATGACGCGGGCGCGCTGTGCCACAGCTTCATGAAGGCCAAGCTGGGCGGCTCGACGGTCGATTACTCGCAGATGATAGGCATTTGCGGCGACTTCGTGACCAAGAAAGAGTACCGCCTCAAGGACGGCACGCTGGCGCGCGGCGGCCCGGATGGCAAGGGCGGCGTGAAAATGCGTCCGCTGCCGAACACCATGTGGCTGGACGATATGTTCATGGGCGTGCCGACCATGGCTTACCTGGGCGCCGTCACCGGCGACCGCAAGCACTTCGACGACGCCACCAAGCAGGTGCTGCAGTTCTCCAAGCGCATGTTCAATCCCAAGCTGGGCCTCTACATGCACGGCTACGTGGAAGGCCTGCGCGACCATCCTGAAATGCGCTGGGCGCGCGCCAACGGCTGGGCTGTGATGTCCATGGTTGAAATCCTGGAAGTGCTGCCGAAGAACCACAAGCAGTACAACGCGGTGCTGGAGCAGCTGCGCGCCCACATCAAAGGCCTGGCCGGATACCAGACCCGCGACGGCTTCTGGCACCAGCTGATCGACCGTCCGGACACCTACCAGGAAACCTCCGCCACCGCGATCTACACCTACGCCATCGCCCGCGCCGTCAACCGCGGCTACGTGGACGCGCAGATGTACGGCCCGATGGCCAACCTGGCCTGGAACGCGGTAGCCAGCAAAGTGACGGCCGTTGGCCAGATCGAAGGCATCTGCGTGGGCACCGGCATGGCGTTCGACCCGGCGTTCTACTCCTACCGTCCAACCAGCGTGAAGGCGGCGCACGGCTATGGCCCGGCACTGCTGGCCGGCGCCGAGATCATCGAGATGAACAAGAAATACAAGTTCGGCTTGAACGACAGCGGCCTGATGTTCCAGGGCGCGCGCTAAGCAGCCCGGCCGGCCCGGTATTCAACCGGGCCGGCTAGTTCGTGGCAACCAGCCGCCGCCTTGGCGGCTTCTTACTGGATTGCGTCACATGTTCCCCTTCAAACTCGCCCCGGTGGCGGCCATGCTGGCTGCCGCATTCATGGCAGGCGGCGCAGCTTCCGCCGCCACCTCCGCTTCAGCTTACCCCTCCAGCGAAGCCGCCTATACGCGTACACTGAACGGCAACTGGTCCTTCAAATACCTCCCCAGCCTGGAGATAGGCGCCGATGGCGGCTTTGCCGCGCCTCAGTTCGACGCATCTGCCTGGGCGACCATTCCGGTGCCCGCCAACTGGGAGCTGAAGGGCTTTGCCGAGCCGTCCTATGCGGACGAACTGAAGGACGGGCTGGGCCTCTATCGCCGCAGCTTCCGCGTGCCTGCGGACTGGCGCGGCCGGCGCGCCTTCCTGCGCTTTGAAGGCGTGGCCTTCGGCTACGAGGTCTGGGTGAACGGGAAGAAGGCGGGCGAGTCCTCTGCCAGCGCTTTCAATCGCCATACTTTCGACGTGAGTGCGCTGCTGCTGCCGGATTCCAATGCGGACAACGTGCTCGCCGTGCGCGTCACCACCAAGCCGCACGGCTTTGAATTCGACCTGAATGACGACTGGTCCTTGTCCGGCATCTACCGCGACGTTACGCTGTTCTCGCTGCCCGCCGTGCATTTGCAGGACTACAGCACCAGGACGCGCTTGCTGGACGGTGGCGCAGCCGAACTGACCGTGCAGGCGGAGCTGAGCCAGTCGGACGCCGACGTGCGCGCCGTGCTGCTGGCGCCGGACGGCCGCACCGTGGGCGAGTTCTCCTTGCCCCGTTCGGGCGACGCGCACCGCGCAGGCGTCATCCGCATTGCCGCGCCCCGGCTGTGGACTGCCGAAACACCGTCGCTGTACCGGCTGCGCCTTACCGTGTCCGCCGGCGGCAAGACCTTGCAGACGGTGGAGGAGCGCATAGGCCTGCGCGAAGTCAGCATAGCCAACGGCGTGCTGCTTCTGAACGGCCGCCCCATCAAGCTGCGCGGCGTGAACCACCATGATCTGGATGCCAAGACCGGCCGCGCCGTCACGGAAGCGCAGATGCGGCAGGACCTGGCGCTGATGAAGCAGGGGAATGTCAACTTCGTGCGCACCTCGCATTACCCGCCGCACCCGCGCCTGCTGGAACTGTGCGATGAGCTGGGCTTTTACGTGATGGACGAAGTGGCCATCGGCCATGGCGAGAAGAACCTGGAAAAACCGGATTACCGCGATGCCATCCTGGCGCGGGTGGAGCCCACCATTGCGCGCGACAAGAACCGGCCTTCGGTGCTGATCTGGAGCATAGGGAACGAGAATCCCATCACGGACGCGGAGATGGAAGCCGGGCGCATCGCCAAGCGGCTCGATCCGACGCGGCCCATCACCTATCCCAAAATAGGCAGCTACTTTGCCAAGAACTACGAGCGCATTCCGGATTTTGTGGACCTGTACTCGCCGCACTACCCAAGCAACGCCACGCTGGCGGGCTACGCGCAGAAGCTGAAGCGGCCCACCATACTGACCGAGTACGCGCACGCGCTGGGTCTGGCCACGGACCGCATCCAGGTGCAGTGGGACATCATCCAGGCCAATCCCGTCTTCGCGGGCGGCGCCATCTGGCACTTCCACGACCAGGGGCTGCTGCGCGCCAGCAGCCGGCCGGTGGACACCGGCAAGCCCACGCAGACGGCGTGGCTGGACCAGTATCACCACTACGACACCCACGGCCTTGATGGAGCGGACGGACTGACCTACGCAGACCGCACGCCTCAGGTGGACTTCTGGCAGATGCGCAAAGTGTATGCGCCGGTGCAGTTCGCCGAGCGTTCCGCAGCCGTGCGGCCGGGTGCGCAGGAGATCGCGCTGACGGTGGAGAACCGCTACGACTTCCGCGCGCTGCGCGGCGTAAAGCTGCTGTGGGCATTGCAGCGCAACGGCAAAAGCATCCAGCAGGGCAGCCAGGCCCTGAGCGCCGCCGCGCGCGGGCAGCAAACCGTGCGCATCCCGGTTTCCGTGCCGGCCGGCACAGATGGCGACGTGCTGGCGCTGCATGCGCGCGCCGTGGACGAGCAAGGCTTGCAGATTAACGAGCGCACGGTGCGGCTGGATCTGGCAGGCGCGCGCAGCGGCTGGACCGCCAGCTTACCGGTGCAAGGCGAACCGGCGGTGAGCGAAAGCGCGGACGGCGTGACGGTGGCGCTGCCGCAATGGACGCTATCCGTGCAGCGCGCTTCGGGCGAACTCACCATCCGCGACCGCGCGGGCAAGGTGCTGGTGGCCGGGATTTATCCCCACAGCGGCCGCAAGCCGACGATGGCGGAAGCGCTGCGCGCCAAGACGTCGCCCCTGTGGCTGTCGTCCACGCTGACCAGCCTGGAGCAGCCGGTGGTGAAAGTGGAGCAGGGGGGCGGCAAGGTGCGCCTCGCTGTTTCAGGCCGCTATCCGCTGCATGACGAAGCCGCCGCGCGCTTCGCCGCCATCCAGGCGGCCGCACCGGCGGCTGGCGCCGACGACCTGCTGCCCGGCGCAAGCGGCGCAGCCAGCGCGTCCAAACTGGGCAGCGGCAAGGGCGGCCTGGCAGGCGGCTATCAGCTGGAGATCGCCGCCAACGGCAGTATCGCGGTCAGCTACGATTACGCGTCGTTTGACGCCGTGGGCAGCATGTCCGAAGCCGGGTTATCGGTGCTCGCCCCCGCCGGTACGGACGAATTCCGCTGGATAGGCCAGGGGCCGTATGCAGGCTATCCCGGCAAGGACAGGCTCAACGAATTCGGCCTGTACCACGTGAACCGCGCCGACCTGCGCTTCCAGGGCAACCGGCGGGAGACCGAACTCGCCGTGCTGAGCACCGCCGGCGGCGCCGGCTTTGCGCTGGCAACGCCCGCAGCGGACGTGGCGGTGGAGCGCAATGCCGACGGCACGCTGCTAAGCCACAACACCCTGATCGCCAGCCCCGGCAACAAGGGCACAACGCCGGAAATCGCCATTCCGCTGGATGCGCCGCGCCGGATTGCAGGCTCGTTCACGCTGCTGCCCGTGTCGGACGCGTGGCCGTCGCCGCTGGTGCGCTGGTTCGGCAAGCCTGTCGCGGCCAAGGACGTGTTCAAACCCTTCGTCCACAGCTACGATCAATAAAGGGCAGGCGTCAAGGCAGGGCTTTTTGCCGCGACGCCAGCGCCGCGCCGATAAACAGGGCCACTGCGGAAGCAATGAGGCCGCGCTCCAGGCCGGACGGGCCGTCGGCAATCCAGCCCACCACGGTCGGGCCTATGATCTGCCCGAGCGCGAACACCGTGGTGAATGCGCTGATGCCCGCCGACCAGGATTCCTGCGGCAGGTTGTGCCGCACCAGCGCCGTGGTCGAGGCCACGGCCGACAGGAACACCCCGCCGAATACAATGCCGGAAATGAAGACGATGGGCGCCGCGCTGGTCAGCGCGGGCAGGATGGTGACTGCGCCGAGCAGGCCATTCAGTATCGCCAGCGACTCGCCGCCCTTGAAGCGGTCCAGCATGCCCGCCCAGATCCGCGAAGACGCCACAACCGCCAACCCCAGCAAGGTATAGAACAGCGTAATCAGATCGGCGCGCATGCCTTGCTGCTTGAGCAGGGCGATCACGAAAGTCATGTAGCCGATATAGCCAACGCCGAACATGAAGTAGCCGCTCAGGCCAAAGGCAAAGTCGCGTACCGCGAAGCGCTGCTTGCCGCCCTGGCCGGGCGGAGCCTCGCCGATGGCGCGCGCCGGGGCGGCCATGACGGCGGTCGCCAGCAGGCAGGCAATGCCCAGCGCCAGCCAGGGCCATTGCCACGCGTGCGCCACGCCGTGCTGCTGCGCGGAGCCCAGCGCCGCAGGCACCAGCAAGGCCGACAGCGCGATGCCGAAGCCCGTGCCGCCGTAATACAGGCCAATATAGAAACCCGCGCGCTCGCTGCGCATGGAGCCCAGCCGCGCCGCCAGCACGCCGCCCGCAATGAAGACGAAAGCGCTCGCCACGCCTGCGCACAGGCGCTGCAGGAACAGGGCTGCGGCGCCGGTCACCGCGCCGGAAACCAGCATGAACAGGCTGGCCAATATGCAGCCCGCTATCATCAGCCGCCACACGCCCAGGCGGCGCATCAATGCCGGCGTGGCCAGCGCGCCGAGGAAGTAGCCCAGCGCATTGCAGGTGTTCATTGCGCCGGCCTGCAGATAGGACCATTCCAGGTCCGCCCGCATGGGCGGCAGCAGCAGTCCATACGAAAAGCGCGACAGCCCGAGGGCGACGGCCGCCGCCAGCGACAGCGCGAGCGCGGTCATGAGCGGATGCGGCAGCGGGTTGGGCCGCGAGTGCGGGTGGCCAGTCATGCAGGCACTTCAGCCGGGCCGGGCGAAGAACTCGTCATGAATCAGGCGCAGTGCCAGGCGGCGGTCGTCGCGGTCCACCAGCATATAGGCCGCCACTTCGCTCGCTCCAGCAGCGGCCAGCGTGACGCGCACGCCGCCCGCCAGCGCAGCCGACAAAGCCCGGCTGGCGATCGCGCTGCCCACATTCGACGCGTCCAGCACGCCGTCGCCCACCACGGCCACGATGGCCACCGCGTCGTTGCGGCTCACTTCGACCACGCCAGCCAGGTGGTGCTCCATCAGCGCCTCGTAGGCCGCCTCCAGGTGGCCGCGCGCCAGCAGCACGTTGATGGCGGTCTGCGCCGTCAGCACGCTCTTGATGTTGATGCCGTGGCGGTCCAGCGTGGTGGTCACCTCGGCCAGGATGCCGGGCTTGAAACCCACGCCCGGACCATGCAGCTTGAGGATGGCAACGTCGTCGCTGGAAGACACGCTCTTCACCACGTCGTGCGTGACGGTGCGCTCGGCGTCGATGACGGTGAAGGGATGCAGGCCAAGTTCCGGCTTGGTGATGTTCAGGATGCGGATGGGGATGGCCTGGTCGAACAGCGGCTCCACCGTGCGCGGGTGCAGGATCTTGGCGCCGAAGTAGGACAGCTCGGCCGCCTCCAGATAATGCAGTTTGGCGATGGAGTGGGGCGCGTCCACGGCGCCTGGATCCGCGCTGAGGAAGCCGTCCACGTCCTTCCACACGTCCAGCGATTCCGCGCCGATGCAGCGCGCGATGGAGGCGGCCGAGTAGTCCGAGCCGCCGCGACCGAACAGGGTCGATTTGCCGTCCCGGCTCACGCCGTAGAAGCCCGGCACAACAACCACGCCGTCGCCCGCCAGCGCCTGCGACACTGGACCGGTGCTGGCGTCGAAATCGCAGGCGGCGTTGCCGAACACGCCGTCGGTGAGCAGGCCGATGTCCTCGGGTAGCGCTTCGCGCGCGGCGATGCCACGGCTTTGCAGCACGTCCGTGAGCAGCAGGCTGGAAAGCCGTTCGCCGTAGCTGAGGATGACGTCGTTGACGAAGTCCGGCACGTCGCCGATGTAGTGGATGCCGGTCAGGAAGCGCGTCAGCTGGTCCAGGCGGGCGTTCAGCGCGGCCTCGGTGCGGGCGCGCAGCGCGGGGTCTGCGATGTTCGCTTCAAGAATCTGCTTCTTCAGGGCGCGCAGCGCCAGCGTGTAGTCCTGGCTTTCGGCTAGCGCCGACATGGTGCCAGCGCCTTCGCGCGCGGCCTGCACGCAGTCGACCAGTGCATTGGTGATGCCGAAGAATGCGGACACCACCAGCACCAATGGCCGGTTGTAGGTTTGCACGACATGGACCACGCGGTCGATGTCTTCTGGCCGCCTGAGGTTGGAGCCGCCGAATTTGACAACGATTTTTTTCATGATTTGGATTCCCGGATAGACCGGGATATCATAGCCGATGGCGCGCCTGCTAGCCAGCGGCCTTCTGCGCCACCCATGCCTCGTAGCGCGAGCGGGTGTCGGGCGCCGTCGGCGGATACAGGCCGATGATGGACACGCCGCGCGCCACTTCCTCCAGCACGAATTCCTCGAAACGTTCCATCTCGACGGCCTCGCGCGCGAGTTCGCCGGCCAGATGGCGCGGGACGCAGACCACGCCGTCGTCGTCGCCCACCATGATGTCGCCGGGGTAGACCGGCACGCCGCCGCAGCCGATGGGCGCGTTGATGTCCAGCGCGTGGTGGCGTATCAGATTGGTCGGCGCCGAAGGGCCGGAGCACCATGCCGGCATGTCCAGCGCGGCGATGCCCGCCGCGTCGCGCAGGCCACCGTCCGTGACGATGCCGGCCGCGCCGCGCACCTGCATGCGCGTGGCGAGGATGCTGCCGGCCGACGCCACCGACACGTCGCCCCGGCAGTCCATCACCAGCACCGCGCCCGGCGGGACTTCTTCCACCGCCACACGCTGCGGATGGCGCGGGTCGCGGAATGCCTCTATGCCGTCCAGGTCTTCGCGCGAGGGGATGTAGCGCAGCGTGTAGGCCGGGCCCGCGAGGCGCTGGCCCGGCTTGAGCGGCCGTGCGCCCTGGATGAAGACGTTGCGGAAGCCGCGCTTGTACAGCAGCGACGTGAGGGTGGCGGTGCTGACGGTCTTCAGCGTTGCGAGGGTGTCGGGATGCAGTTCCTGGGTCATGGCTGGCTCCTGCTGCGTTGGAAAATGGTGTGGCTGAACTGGACCTGGCTGCTACCGATGCGGCTTTGCTGGTAGTACTGGTCCCATTTCTCGCGGCTGGTGGTGTGGGTCAGCGTGGCCGGATCGAGGGCCTGCAGGTAGTCGCCGAGCTTGAAGTAGATGTTTTCGCCGGTGCTCTTGATGCGCGTCGGCGCGGTCTGCATGGCGCCGTGCTGGGCGGTGCTGACGGCGACTTTCGCCTCGCCGCCGGAAAAACTGATGTCCAGGCCAAAGCTTTCGCCGGAGCGCACCGTGCCCAGTGCCGTCATGGTTTCCTTGGCGTCCGGGCCTTTGATGCGGGCCAGCACGTCGAACAGGCCATTGCCCGCTTTACCGTCGATGGCCTTGCTGTCGGCCGTGTCCTGCACGTAGACCTTGAGCAGCGTGTCCAGTCCTTCGGCGTGGTACTGGGCAACGATGGTCTTGGCGCCTGCCGGCAGAGTGGCGGTGACGATGGCGGAAAAGCGTTCGTCCGTCGCTGCCACGCCCAGCCTGTGCCGGGACATGACTTTCAGCTCATTGCGGTAGCCGTGGCCATGGCCGGAATCGTACTTCGACTGCAGGGCGCTGAAGGTGAGCGTGCCCGTGTAGGGCGACGGATAGGGCGACTTGCCTTCGGCTTCGAACATGGCCTGCAGCGCGGTGGCGGGCGTGAAATCCGCTGCGGCCGGCGCTGCGGACAGCGGAGTGCAGAGCAGCGGCATCAACAGCATCGGCAGCACGCGGCCGCGCACTGCCAGGCCCCCGGCGGGCGTGCGGCATGGCGCGCGCATCAGGCAACCACCTGGGTTTGCGTGCCCAGCTTGTCCATCGCCAGGCGGACCACGTCGCCGCGCTTCAGGTACTGGGGCGGCTTCAGGCCCATGCCCACGCCGCCGGGCGTGCCGCTGACGATCACGTCGCCGGGCAGCAGCGTCATGAACTGGCTGACGTAGGAGACGATGTAGGCGACGGGGAAAATCATGTCCGAGGTATTGCTGGCCTGCTTGCGTTCGCCGTTCACGCTCAGCTCCATGTCCAGCGCCTGCGGATCCGGAATGTCGTCGGCGGTCACCAGCCACGGGCCGATGGGGCCGAATGTGTCGAAGCTCTTGCCCTTGCACCACTGGCCATTGCGGTGGTTCTGCCAGTGCCGCTCCGACAGGTCGTTGGCCAGGCAATAGCCCGCCACGTGCTCGAGCGCCTTGTGCTGGGCCACGCTGCGCGCGGCGGTGCCGATGACGATGCCCATTTCAATTTCCCAGTCCGTATGCTCGGACCCCGGCGGCATGACGATGGCGTCATTCGGACCGCTCAGCGAGGTGATCGCCTTGTTGAAGACGATGGGCTCCGCAGGAATGGCCTGGCCGGATTCCTCGGCGTGCTTGCGGTAGTTCAGCGCTATGCCGATGAACTGGCGGATACCGGCCACGGGTACGCCGATGCGCGCGTCCGCGCTCAGCACCGGCAGCCGTTCGAGGTCGATGGCGGCCAGCGCCCGCAGTTTTTCCGGCGCCAGCCAGTCCGGCGTGAGGTCCGGCACCAGCGCGGACAAGTCGCGGATGATGCCTTGCGCATCCAGCGCCGCAGGTTTCTCGGCGCCCGGAGCGCCTACGCGTAGCAGTTTCATTTGTCGTCCTTTCTGGCGTCTTTCATCATGCTGTCGAGCAGCGGCTGCATGGCGTCGGCCCAGAGCTGGTAGCCTGCGGCGACGGGATGCAACTGGTCCGGCATGATGGTGTGCGGAATGCGGCCGTCCTGGCCCAGGAATACGGCGCCGATGTCGAGGAAGCGTATCGTCCTGCCATCGTCCAGCGTGGCCAGCTCGCGGTTGACTGCGGCAATGGTGGCCATGCGTTTCGCCGCTTCTTCCACCGCGGCAGGCGTGACAGGGCCGCCCTTGGCGTCGCGCGGGCCGCGCGGGAAGATCCCCAGCACGAGAACGCGGGTGTCCGGCAGCCTGGCGCGCACCATGGCGACGATCTTCCGGTTGGCGGCGGCGATTTCCTCCGCGCTGTAGTCAAGGCTGTTGTTGGTGCCCATCATCAGCACGGCCACCTTGGGCGCGATACCTTCCAGTTCGCCGTGCTCGATCTGCCAGATCAGGTTCTGCGTGCGCGCACCGCCGATGCCGAAGTTGGCCGGCTGGTACTTGCCGTAATAGGCATCCCAGATGTGCGGCGCGCGCTGCCAGCCCGCCGTGATCGAATCGCCAAGGAACAGCAAGCCTACGGGGCCGCTCTTGGCGCGCGCCAGGAAGCGCGCATGGTACTGCAGGAACTGGCCGTTGTCCTGCTTCTCGAAGGCTTCGGAGGCACTCAGGCGCTTGGCCGGCGCCGCTGCCGCTGCCGGGGCGCCCGGCTGGACGAGCGCTTGCGCCACGGCAGGCGGCAAGGTGGAGGCGACGGCGAGGGCGCACGCCGCTGCCAGCGCCGCCAGCAGATGCTTGCGTGGAAGGCGGCTCATCGCGCCACCCCGCTGCGCGGCTGCACCGGCGCCACTGCGCCGCCAAGCCAGATCGACAGGAACACCAGCGGCACCAGCAGCGCGCCCAGCACAAAGAAGGGCGTGTAGTTACCGCCGGCGGTGATCGACGGCACCAGCTGCATGCAGATGATCACGCCCAGCACGGCCGAGGTGCCGCTCAGGCCTGCCAGCGAGCCGACGGTTTTCCCGGAGAAGAAGTCGCTCGGCAGGGTCTGGATATTGGTGATGGCGGCCTGGAAGCCAAACAGGATGACCGCAATCGACAGCACGGCCAGCAGCGGCGTGTCCGCCGTTGCGCTGAACAGCAGGGCGGGCAGCATCAGCGCCAGCCCGAGGGCGATCACCGTCTTGCGGGCCCGGTTCACGCTCCAGCCGAGCTGCAGCAGGCGTCCGCACAGCCAGCCGCCGGACAGCGCGCCTATCGCGGCGCCTACATAGGGCACCCATGCGAAGATGCCGATCTGCTTCACGTCGAAGTGGAATTTCTCGTTCAGGTACAGCGGCAGCCACGCCACGAACAGCCACCAGATCGGGTCGATGAAGAAGCGCGCGGCGATCACGCCCCAGCTCTGGCGGTGGCGCAGCAGCTGCGGCAGCGTCGGCACGTATTCCGCCTGCCTGGCCGCTTCCGTTTTCTGGCCGGTGAGGATGTAGCTGCGTTCCTCCTCGCTGATCCAGGGATGGGCGGCGGGACCGGACTTGTAGATGATCAGCCAGGGCACGACCCATAAGAAGCCGAGGGCGGCGATCAGGATGAAGGTGGTTTTCCAGCCCACATAGGCGTACAGCCAGGCGATCAGCGGTGGCGCGATAATGGAGCCGAGCGATGCACCGGCGCCGAAGATGCCTTGCGCCAGCGCGCGCTCGCGGACCGGAAACCATTCGGCTACGGCCTTGGTGGCGCCGGGCCAGTTGCCCGCCTCGCCCACGCCCAGCAGCGCACGGAACAGGCCGAACGACAGGGCCGAGCGCGCGACGAAATGCAGGCCGATGGAGACCGACCATACGAGGATGGACAGGATGAAGCCGATCCGGGTTCCCAGCGCGTCGAACAGCTTGCCGAACAGCGTCTGGCCGATGGCGTAGCCGATCAGGAAGACGGTGACGATATTGGCGTAATCGCGCTTGTCCAGGCCGAGATCCGCGGCAATGCCCGGCCACATGACCGCGAGGGCCGAGCGGTCGATGTAGTTGATAATTGTTGCGGCGGCCACCAGCGTCATGACCAGCCAGCGCAAACCTTTAGTCGTTCTCATGCGCGCTTCTCCAAGATGTCTCTGTCTCTCTATTTTTTGTTCTGTGCGCCCGCCCTCGCCGGGGCGGTGCGCGCTCTTGTTATTGCAGGCCAAGCTCGCTGCGCGTCGGCAGCCCTTCACAGTCCCCCCGGAACTGCACCACGCGCGCGCCCACCGCGTTGCCGCGCGCCGCAGCCAGGGCCAGGGGCAGCCCTTCCAGCAGCGCGCTGATGACGCCCACCGCGAAGCCGTCCCCGGCGCCCACGGTGTCCACCACCTTTCGCACCGGCACGCCGGGCGCAATGCCCCGGCCTTCCGGACCGGCGTAGTACGCGCCCTGCGGCCCGAGCTTGACCACCACCTGCCGCGCGCCGCGCGCCAGATAGAAGTCCGCGATGCCGGCCGCGTCGCCGCAGCCGGTCAGTAGCTTGCCTTCCCCCAGGCCCGGCATCACCACATCGGCCAGGCTGGCCAGCGCGTTGACGGTTTCTATCATCGCCTCCTGCGTGGGCCACAGACGCGGCCTGAGGTTGGGGTCGAAGGTGACCATGCGGCCGGCGCCGCGCGCCTGCGCGGCCATGGTCAGCGCCATGTCGCGGCAGCTGTCCGACAGCGCCGGGGAGATGCCGGTCAGGTGCAGCAGGCGCGCCTGCTGGTAGGCGCCGGACGGTATGTCGGCGCGCGACAGGTGGCTGGCGGCCGAACCGCGACGGAAGTACTCCACTTCCGGATCGCTGCCGTCGAGCGCCATGGACTTGAGCATGAAGCCGGTCGGATGCTGCTGGTCCAGCCGCACATGGCGCAGGTCCAGGCCTTCGGCCTGCATGAAGTCCAGCAGGTTGCGGCCCAGGCTGTCCTTGCCCAGCGCGCTGACGTAGCCCACCTTGTATCCCAGCCTGCTCAAGCCCACCGCCACATTGAGCTCCGCGCCGGCGGTGGCGCGCTCGAACTCGCTCACCTCCGCCAGCGGCAAGGGCTGGCGCGCCATCAGCAAGGCCATGGCCTCGCCGACGGTCACCACGTCGGGTATCTGCAGCGTCTCGTCCATAGCGTGCCCCTCAGAACTTCATGCCGGTGACCAGCGTGGCCTGCCGGCTGGCCGGCAGCGAGATGCGCAGCACATTACCGCGCTGCTGCTTCGGCCCCTTGTCGACATTGCCCGGAGGGCCGGCGGAGACCACAAAGCCCGGTTCCACCACGGCTGCCGCCGCCTTGGTGCGCGCTTCCACCTTCAGCGCGGAGGGCTGGCCCTCCACAAGGAAGCTGCGTTCGTCCAGCTGCCTGATCTCGCGGTCGCCGTGCACTTGCGCCGTCAGCACCACCGGCTTGCTGGCCCTCATGGTGTCGCTGGTGGTCCAGGCGCCGCGCGCAAAGCTCAAGCGCCGCTCCAATTTCTCGATGCCCAGCTCCAGGCGGTAGGCGCCCGTCAGGTCGGCCACGATGTCGGCGTGGTCCTTGCCCAGCGTGAGCTTGGTGATGCGGATGCTGTCCAGGCGCGCATAGGGATAGCCCTCGAAAGCATCGTGGCCGCCGCCTTCGTTGGCCTGGCCCTGGCCGTCCACCAGCAGCGTGTTGCTGATTTTGCTGCTCGGGATGCCCGCATAGCCTTTCGGACCGGTCAGGTAGCTGCCGCCGCCAAACAGGATGAAACTGCCCGCGTCCGGGTGCGAATGGCCCATGGACAGGTGCCAGTCCGGCATCTTGCCGATCAGCGAGGCGGCGTGGTGGCCCTCCGGCGGGCCTGCGCGGAAGGCGAAGGCGGTGGCCTTGCTGCTCCAGTCGCTGCGCCAGTACACCGTGCCCAGGTCGTCGAAGTGGTGGTGCGGCGGAATGGCCGACATCGGCGTTGGCTTGATCGAAGGCTCGTACCATTGCAGTGACCAGAAGTCCTCCGCGCAGATATGGCCCAGCGAGTCCATCCAGGCCGCCACGCCCTGCGCCTCCGGATTGCCGAAGCGCTGCGCCAGGCGGTACAGCAGGTTGTAGTTGGAGTGCAGCTTGCCGCCCGGGTGGGTGCGGTCAGGCTCGTGGCCGACGCGCGAGCGCGTGACCGGACCTTCGAAGGCGTCGCCGAAGTCGAAGATGTCCTGGCCGTTCGGCGTGATCGAGTGCGCCATATAGAGGTGGGCCTTGCGCAGCGCGGGCAGGTCGTACATATCGTCGCCCGCCGCGTGGGCGAAGGCGTCCAGCCCGTGGATAATCCACGGCATGGAGAAGATCCAGTATTCCACGCCTTCGTAGAAATAGCCGTCCGGCGAGGCTACCGACAGTACTTGCGTGAAGATGGCGCGCGACAGCGCGGCCCAGCCGGCCGCCTCAGGCACTTCGTCGAACACCGCGTAGGCGGCGACGGCCAGGCCGGAGATGGGGATGAAGCAGTGGTTCTGGCTGTAGGAATACGACTTGCCCGGCTTGGGGCTGAAATGCGCGGCCATGATGCGCGCGTGGCGCACCAGCTTTTCGCGGTAGCGCGTGCGCTCTTCCACGCTCAGCACGTCGAACAGCAAGTCGTAGGCGGTGCCCAGGCCGTACAGCAGGTGGCCCGCCGCCAGGTCGATGTCCGGCTTGCTGAAGGTATAGCCCCAGACAGGATAGCTGACCGCCGCGTCCATATAGCGCTTGGCCGCTTCCAGGTAGCGCGCGTCGCCTTCTATCTTGTAGGCGAGGGCGGCGCCCACCATGCCGATGCCGACCGTGTTCTGCGCGCGGCGCGTCTGCGCCGGCGAGGCCTCCGGCTCGGCGCGCATGGCCACCAGGCCCGACAGCGCCTTCTGCCAGATAGCGCTATGGCTGCCGCGCGCGCGCTGGCGCAGCTGCTCCAGTCCCGCCGCCGTGGTGAACACGCGCGGATGCACGCCGCTCAGTTCCGCGCGCAGCGGCGCGGGATGCGCCTGCATCAGCTTCGTCAGCGGATGGACGCCGCCGGTGGCCGCGCCGCCCTGTTTGGTGCCCAGCGCCTCGCGCGCATCCTGCGCAAAGGCGGATGGGATGCCGCCACCGAGGGCTGGCAAGGCGAGGGCGGCGGTGCCGAGCAGGCGGCGCCGTTTGAAGTTAGGTTGCATGGGATCTCCGTTGCGGATCAGTAGATGCCGAGGCCGCCGTTGACCTGGATGATTTCGCCGGCCAGGAAGGCTGCACGCTCGGAAGCGAGGAAGACCACGACATTGGCCACGTCGCTGGGCTGGCCCTCGCGGCGCGCCGGGGTGCGCTCGGCGATGGCGAGGCGGTTGGCCGGGGTGTTGAAGGTGTCGTGGAAGCGGGTGGCGATCAGGCCGGGCGCGACGCCGTTCACGCGGATGCCCAGCGGGCCCACTTCCTTGGCCAGCGCACGGGTGAAGGTGGCCACGGCCGCCTTGGACGAAGCGTAGTGCGCCGAACCCGGACCGCCGCCGTCGAACGCGGCCAGCGAGGACATGGTGACGATCACGCCGCTCTTGCGCGGCTCCATGCGCTTCAGCGCGGCCTGGCAGATCAGGAAGGTACTGGTCAGGTTCAGGTTCATGGACTCGTTCCACAGCGACAGCGGCATGTCCACGATGCGGCAGCGCTGTATCAGGCCGCCGATGTTGGCGAACAGCGCGTCGATCTGGCCGATGGCCCCTTCCGCTTCGGCATATACCTGTTCGGCCGCGTCGGCGCCGGTCAGGTCGGCCTTGATAGCCTGGGCGCGGCGGCCCATGGCGCGGATCTGCGCCACCACTTCCTGCGCCTCCGCGTCGCTGCTCCAGTAGGTCAGCACCACGTCCGCGCCGGCTTCCGCCAGTGCCAGCGAAGTGGCTTTGCCGATGCCCGATGCGCCGCCCATGACGAGTGCGCGTTTGCCGATCAGTTCCATAATAGTCTCTCTTATAAGGTTAGGTTGTAGTTGCGTAGGGCGTAGGGCGGGTTAGCGCAGCGCGCGTAACCCGCCAAGCGGCGCCGCCGTTGACGCCCTGACGATCAGCTCCGGCGCAAACAGCTCGCCGCCCGGCGCCGCCGACGGCGCCAGGATGCGCTGCACCGCCGCATCCGCCATGGCCTGTATCGGCTGGCGCAGCGTGGTCAGCGGAGGGTCATGCGCGGCCGAGAAGAAAATGTCATCAATGCCGATCAGCGAGAAGTCCTGCGGGATGTGCCTGCCCAGCTGCTTCAGGCCGATGCCGATGCCGATCGCCATCATGTCGTTGATGGCGATGGCCGCCGTCGGCTTGCCGGGTGCCGCCAGCAGGCGCGCCGCTGCGCTGCGCCCCATTTCGAACAGCTGGGTGTCGCCGTGCGGATCGCTGGGCGCGTCGGTGGAATCCGCGATCACCAGTTCGCCCGCAATGCCGGCCTGCGTCACCGCCTGCTGGAAGCCGCGCACGCGCTCCTGCCGGTTCAGCGTGTACGGCGGCGGCGTGACCAGGGCGATGGAGCGGTGCCCTAGCGCCGCCAGGTGCGCCACCGCCATTGCGGTGGCGGCCGCGTTGTCCACCGAGATGGTGCTGATCTTCTTGTGGTGCTCGTCGGTCTGCTTGATGTCGAAGGCCACCACCGGGCAGCGCGCGGTGATCGCGGCCAGGTGGTCCGTGTCGCTCAGCGCCGAGCCGGTGATGATGCCTTGCACCCCGTAGGCAAGCAGGTCGGCCATCACCGCGCGCTCCCGGTCCGGATCGCGGAAGGTGCTGAAGGTCATGACGTGGCATTGATGCCGCGCGGCGGCGGCTTCCACCGCGCAGGCGAGCGAACCGAAAAACTGGTTGGCCAGGGATGGCACCAGCAGCCCCACCATTGCCGCCACCCCGGTCTTGAGCTGGCGGGCCGCGTTGTTGGGCCGGTAGCCCAGCTGCTTGATGGCCTGCTCGATCTTGAGCTGGGTGTCCGGCCGCATCTGTCCCATCCTGTTGTTCAGGTAGTTGGAGATGCTGGAGGTGGACACGCCGGCGAGGCGCGCTACATCCTGAATTTTTGGTTCGCTCATGATTCCCTTGATTGCTAGCTTAAAATGCCGCGTCCAGGCGGACAGTGAAATAGCGGAAGGCGTCGCGCGCAGGCTGCCAGCCTAGGGACTTGATGTCCGGACCGGAGGTCTTCTTGAAGTTCAGGAAGGAGCCCACGTTGCCCGACGCGTAGTGGTGGTCGGCCACGTTCTTCACGCCGACGGACAGCTTGTATTTGCCCTTGTCATCCGACATGGACGCGCCCAGGTCGACGATGCCATAGCCCGGGCGGTTCAGGCTTGGATCCTGGCTGATGGCGCCCTGCACGCGCGACTGGGTGCGCCATTGCACGTTGAAGGCGGTGCGGAACGGCAGCATGCCCTGCGGCAGGCGGTATTCGGCCCCCGTGCTCAGCTTCCACTTGGGCGCGTTCGGCATGCCGCCGCCGCTGGCGTCGCGCAGGAAGGCGCCGGGCACCAGCGCGTTCGGCACGGTGCAGTCGGTGGCGCCGCTGTAGCACGGCCCCTGCGTCCAGTTCAGGATGGTGGCGCGGGTGAAAGCCAGGCTGGCGTTCAGCTGCAGTTCGCGCGTCAGCAGCACCGTGGTGTCGGCTTCGAAGCCCTTGGTCTGCAGGGCAGGGATGCTGTACAGCACACTGGCCTGGCTGCCGTCGGAGAAGCGCTCGGTGGCCGAGGTCTGGTAGTCGTGGAAGCGGGTGCGGAAGGCCGCCGCGTTGAACGTGGCGCGGTTGTTCCACAGGTTGGCCTTGAAACCGAGCTCGAAGCTGTCCGCCGTTTCGGCGGCCAGCGGCAGGCGCTTGAACACGTTGACGTTGTTGGCGCCGCTGGTCATGTCATACGCCACGCCCTTGCGGCCGGTGGCGGCCGAACCGTAGGCCATCACGTCCGGAGTGAAGTGGTAGGTGTAGGCCAGCTTGCCCGTGATGCCGTTCTCGTCGTGCTGCGGCGCCACGTACATGTTCTCGCCGGTGTGGATGTTGTTCGGCGCGCTCGACGACAGGCTGTCGATGGTGTGGAACATATAGTTGTTCGATTCGCGGTTCAGGCGCACGCCGGCCGTCAGCGTGTTGCGCGATGCGAATTCCCAGCTGCCGTTGGCGTACAAGGCGCGGTTCAGGTTGGACGACGAGGTTTCGTAGTTGGTGAAGTTGGTCTCCTTCACGAACGGATTGCCGCGATAGTAGGTGCGGAACAGGCTGTTGCGCGCAAACCAGAGGCCCACCAGGTAGCGCAGCTGGCCCTCGTCCGGGGACGTGAGACGGAACTCCTGCGTGGAGGTCTTGCTGTCGCTGGTGCCGTTGATTTCGGCCTTGGCGTTGATGCCGGAAGGCTTGCCCGCGTGGTTCAGCTGGTAGAAGGTGGAAACCAGGTCGATATTGTCGTTGTCGCGGAAGTCGTTGGAGAGGTTTTTGACGACGGAGGAAATCGACGTCAGCGCATGTCCGGCCAGCGGTGTGCGTTCCGGGAACTGGTAGTTCACGCGCACGCCAACGCCGCGGTTGGTCGACTCCAGGCCGGACGGCGAATCGTTGCGGATGTCGCGGTTGGTCGGGCTGGGTGTGATGCCGCGCAGGACTTCGGTATTCGACAGCGCCGTATAGGCCTTGTTGTACAGGTAGCCCACGCCCGGATCGATCGAGGTGATGGCGGCGGTGTTGCCGGTCGAGAGCGAGTGGTCGTACTGCGGCGTGACCATCACGTCCACGTCGCTGTTGACCTTCCACAGGAACTTGGTGACGAAGCTCTTGCCGCCGGAGCCGTTCTGCTTGCGGCCGGTGGTGAGGTTGTTCAGCAGGCCGGGGAAGTTGGTCTTGCTGGCGAACAGGCGCATGGCCACGTCGTCGCTCAGGCGGCCGCTGAGGGCGGCGGTGGCGCGGTATTCGTCGTCGCTGCTGCGGAACAGGCTGACATTGGTCTTCATCGGACCGGCGCCGATAGGCTTGGTGGTCATCACCACCGCGCCCGCGATGGCGCTCTTGCCGAACATGGTGCTTTGCGGGCCTTTCAGCACCTCCACGCGGGCCACGTCGGCCTGGTCCTTGAAGGCCTGCTGCGGCTGGGCGTAGGGCAGGTCGTCGATGATGACGGCGATGTCGCCCTCGATGCCCAGGTTGTTGGACGTGGTGCCGATGCCGCGCATATTGATGCTGTTGGTGCCGACCTGGGTACCGACCGAAATCGACAGCGCGGGCGTGAGGTTGACGATGTCGTTGAACTCGCGCACGTTGTTGCGCTGCATATACTCCTCGCCCAGCACCGTGATGGACTGCGGCACGTCCTCCAGCTTCTCGATGCGGCGGTTGGCGGAAACCACCACGGTCTCCAGTTTCAGCGGCTCGCCGGCGGCAGGCGCTTGCTGCGCCCGGCCGGGTGCGGCCGCGCCCATCAGCAGCAGTGCGGCTGCCATGGCGATCGGGGTGAGGCGATGCTGCGTGGCATCTGGCCTTCCTTTACTTATCATCTCTGTCTCCCTTATAGGTCTTTTTGAATGAGTATAAGCTGCTTTGACCGTTTGTGTAACGGTTTACTGTATCGTTACAGTAAGGTGTTGAAAAAAAACCCGTTCAGGAAAAACTGACCTTCGACTTCGAAGATTTCCCTGGTGGGCAGTTGGTAAATCGTTTTACTGTAACGTTGCAGTGAATCTTAAAGCAAAGAAAAACGAAGTCAACAAGAATTTCGCAGGATGTTTTCTTGTTTCCACAATGATGGTTCTATGCAAATATATACAGTTCAGCCACTCTCACCGCTACCGCTCATGAAAATTTCGCTCTCCAGTCTCCTGTTCAGCGCCGGACTGCTCGCCTTTGCGCCGACGCTGGTGCATGCCGCCACGCCCGCCACGCCCGAGAAAATGAACCAGATCTACGCCGAGTACTGGGAGGAGTATTCGAAAGCGAACCCGATCAGCGCCACCTTCAACGGCGACAACCGCTTCAACGACCGCTTTGGCCCGGTGACCTCGCAGGAAGCGCTGGCCGAGCGCAAGCGCCTGGCGGACAAATACCTGGCCCGCACCGCCGAATACGACCCCGCCAAGCTGGGCGCCGAGGACCGCATCAGCTACGATCTGCTGCGCTACAAGCTGCAGCAGTCTCTGGACGACATGCGCTTCCCATCGCAGCTCATCCCCATCAACCAGACCTTCAGCCTGCACCTGCTGTTCGCGCAGCTGGGCTCCGGCAAGCTGGCGCAGCCTTTCGCCACGGTGAAGGACTATGACAACTGGCTGGCGCGCGCCGCCGCCTTCGCCCCGGCGGCGGACGCCATGATCGCCGACATGCGCGCCGGTATGGCGCGCGGGGTGGTCCAGCCCAAGATCGTCACCAAGCAGATCCTGCCGCAGCTGGAAAACCTGGGCACGGCCGACCTGGCCAAGAGCGTCTACATGTCGCCGGTGCGCCAGTTCCCGCAGGACTTCAGCGAAGCAGACAAGGCACGCCTGACCGCCGCCTATTCCAAACTGGTGAGCGAGCAGATCGCCCCGGCCTACCAGCGCCTGCTGGCCTTCATGCGCGACAGCTACCTGCCCGCCAGCCGCGAAACTGTGGGCCTGGGCGCGCTGCCGGAAGGGAAGGCGTGGTATGACTCTAAGGTGCGCAGCTCCACCACCACCTCGCTGACGGCGGACGAGATCCACACCATAGGCCTGATCGAAGTGACCCGCATCCGCGCGCTGTTCGAGCAGGCCAAGGAACGCGTGGGCTTCAAGGGCACGCTGAAAGAGTTCTTCGTGCACCTGAACACCGCGCCTGAGCAGCGTTTCAGCACCCGCGAGCAGATCCAGGCCGCCTACGAAGGCCTGCGTCCGCGCGTGGAAGCGAAGACGCCGCAGTTCTTCGGCAAAATCCCCAAGACCCCGTTCGAAGTGCGTCCGGTGGAATCGTTCCGCGAAGTGAGCGCCGCGCCGGCCCAGTACTTCGCCGGCCTGCCGGACGGTTCGCGTCCCGGCATCTTCTACTACAACGCCTACAAGCCGGAAACCCGCACCCGTTTCACGACGGTGGCTTTCTTCCTGCATGAAGCCATTCCCGGCCACCACTTCGAGATCAGCCTGGCGAAAGAGCAGACCGGCTTCCCGGCCTTCCGCCGCAACGAAGGCACCGGCGCCTTCAGCGAAGGCTGGGGCCTGTACAGCGAAATGCTGGGCCAGGAGATGGGCTTGTACGACGATCCGTGGCAGTGGTGCGGCCGCCTGTCGGCCGAGATCTGGCGCGCGGTGCGGCTGGTGGTTGATACCGGCATCCATTCCAAGGGCTGGACGCGCGAGCAGGCCATCGCCTACTTCGTCGACAACGTGCCGCAGAACGAAGTGGTGGCGGTGCAGGAAGTGGAGCGCTACATCGCCGCGCCGGGCCAGGCGCTGAGCTACAAGATCGGCGAACTGAAACTGCGCGAACTGCGCGCCCGCGCCGAGAAGCAGCTGGGCGCCAGGTTCGACCTGCGCGCCTTCCACGACGAAGTGCTGTCGCACGGCTCGGTGCCGCTCAGCGTGCTGGAAGCGGCCGTGGAGCGCTGGCTGGCCCGCCAGAAGGCTAGTGCAGGCTCTTAATCTTCCGCACCACGTTTTCCACTACCGGACCAACCTCGTTGACGATCTCAACGAGGGTTTCCCTCGGTATGCCGAGCTTCTTGCTCCAGTAGGCCACTTCCCATTCCTTGTCCACGTGAATGTGCGAGCGGTCCCGCTGAAACAGATCTACCAAATTTTCCGCCATGTGTGCTCCTGAATTTTGGGGCATCACTTTATCGCTGCATCCCAGCCGCTTCTGTGCGTTACCTCACATTGCGGGCATGCCGGTCAAAAGGCAAAGCACAGAAAGCGCAATCGCGGTTAGAATACGCGTTTTCCATCCCAGCGAATTGACCGACGTGTTACGCCGCATAGTGCCCCTGCTGATAGCTTATCTGTTGCTGATGTCGCAACAGGTGGCGATGTCGCACGGCTATACGCACTGGACGCCGGCGCAAAAAACCATCGCAGGGGAGTTGCTCACCGCTTCGGGCGCCACGTCCGACAGCCCGGTGGTCGACCACATCTGCCTGCAGTGCGTGGCCGCTGCCGAGCTGGCCTTCGCCATCAACGGCTCGCTGCTGCGCTTCGAGCCGCAGACGAGCAAGCCGCTGTTGCCTGCGCTGCTGTTCGTGCAGGCGCGCGAGCGCTTCGCCACCGTCGTATTCCAATCCCGGGCTCCCCCGGTCCTCTGACAGAAATCGCACTTAGCAAGGCTATGCGCGCCGGGAAGGCGCGCGGCCGCTTTACGTCAATTCTTGTTTGAGGTTCACATGATGTTCACCCGTACCCTGATCGCCACGGCGGTCCTGTCCACCATTTCGTCCATTGCTTCCGCCCAGACAAGCGACCCTGTCGTTCCCAAGGTCGTGGTCACCGCCAATCCGTTTAAAACCGCCGAGGGCGACCAGATCCTCACGCCCGCCAAAGTGCTGGCCGGCGACGAACTGCGCGACAAGATGGGCAGCTCGCTGGGCGATACGCTGTCGCAGGAACTGGGCGTGTCCGCGTCCGCTTTCGGCGCCGGTGCATCGCGCCCCATCATCCGTGGCATGGAAGGCGCTCGCGTGAAGATGCTGGAGAACGGCATGGCCGTGTCGGACGTGTCCGGCCTGTCCAACGACCACGCGGTGGCGGCCGAAGGCGCGGTGGCGCGCCAGATCGAGATCCTGCGCGGCCCTGCGGCGCTGCTGTACGGCTCCGGCGCCATTGGCGGCCTGGTCAACGTGGTCAACGAACGCATTCCCACCGCGCTGGAAAAGCAGCTCACCGGCCAGATCGAGGCGCGCTACAGCTCGGTCGATAGCGGCAAGAACCTGTCCGGCACCGTCGACGGCGCAGCGGGCCAGTTCGCGCTGCACGTGGACGGCAACCTGCGCAACGCGGACGACTACAAGATTCCGGAAACCCGCATCGCCAACGACCCGGCCTCGGGCTCCGGCCGCCTGGCGCATTCGGCTACGCGCGAACGCAATGTCGGCGCGGGCACTTCCTATATTGCCGACTGGGGCTTTGTCGGCGCGTCCGTATCCCACCTGGACAACATGTACGGCATCCCGAGCGCGGAAGGCTCGAAGATCGACCAGAAGCAAACCCGCTACGACGTGGACAGCCTGGTGCACAAGCCGTTCAGCGGCTTCGAGACCTTCAAGTTCAAGGCCGGCTACACCACCTACGAACACGCGGAACTGGACGAGAGCAATGCGCCGGTCGTGATCTTCAATAACCGTTCGCTGGAAACGCGCGCCGAACTGGCGCACGAGCCTATCGCCGGCATGCACGGCACCTTCGGCTTCCAGACCGAGAACACGCACTTTTCCGCGCTCAGCCCGGACGGTGCGGCCGACACCGTGCCTGTCACGCATTCCACTTCCACGGCGGGCTTCCTGGTGGAAGAGGCGAAAGTCGGCGCTGTGCTGCTCAGCGCGGGCGGGCGCGTGGAGTCCGTCAAGCGCAAGCCGGTCACCGGCCAGGACCGCTCCTTCAACCTGAACTCCGGTTCGCTGGGCGCGTTGTGGACCTTCACGCCGGGCTACGGCGCGGGCGCCACCTTCTCGTACTCCGAGCGCGCGCCGGCCACGGAGGAACTGTACTCCGGCGGCCCGCACGACGCCACGGTCACCTTCGACGTCGGCAACCCGGACTTCAAGAAAGAGGCTTCGCGCAATGTGGAACTGAGCCTGGAGAAGAACACGGGCCTGGTGCGCTGGAAGGCCAATGCCTACCGCAACAAGGTGCGCGACTTTATCTACGGGCATATCACCGGCAGGCTGCTGGATGAGGAAGGCAATCCGGGCGACGAACTGCGCGAGCGCATCTTCGAGCAGGCCAAGGCCACCATCAAGGGTGCGGAAGCGGAGATCACCTACAACGCGCAGGGCAGCGGCTGGTCCGGCCGGTTGTTCGCGGACACGTCCAAAGGCAAACTGGATGGCGCGGGCAGCCTGCCGCTGCAGCCTGCAACGCGCGTTGGCGCCAGCGTGGGCTACCGCGAAGGCGCATTGCGCGGCGGACTGTCGCTGGTGCATGCGAATGGCCAGGATCGTCTCGCATCCTTCGAGACCACGCCGACCGGTTCCTACAACCAGCTGAACGCCAACTTCTCCTACACGCAGCGCCTGGGCAGCCAGGATCTGACGTGGTTTGTGCTGGCGAAGAATCTGCTGAACGAAGACATCCGCATGTCGACGTCGGTGCTGAAGGATATCGCGCCTCTGCCTGGCCGCAATTTCGTGCTGGGCGTGCGCGCCAAGTTCTAACTAGGGTTTGGGGGCGCGCCTGCGCCTGGGCCTGCGCTTGGTGTAGGAACCCGAGCGCGGCGGTTTCTTCGCGCCGCCGCCTTTGCGGTGCGCGCGGTAGCACCACCATCCAAAAGCAAGGAACACCAGCAGCAGCAAGGCGGCGGACCAGTAAGTGGCCCAGATCATGGGGAGAGGGGGCATGCGGAACAGCTTCTTTTTCAAGAGGCCATTCTAGCATGCCCCCAATCTCAATTTGCCTTCGCGCGCCAGGTGTAGGGGCCGATGATGGTACCTACAAAACCGCCTGCCTTGCGGGTGGACAGGAAGGTGGTGTCCACCTTGTCCGCCAGCGTTTCGGTCTTGCCGCCTGCGGTGTAGCTGAACGCCATCTTGCCGCCGTCCGCCTGCACGGACAGCGCGACGCTGTCGCCTTCAAACGGAGCGCTGGCGACCAGCACATCCTCACTGGCCTTGGCACGCGTGTACAGGGCCAGCACATTCTTGCCCGCGATGCGGCTGATCCCATAGAACAGATACGACTCGTCGCTCTGGTAGGCCACCAGGCCGGCACGGTCGCCGTCCCGCTGCGGCTGGAAGCTCAGCGTGGTCGACACCTTGGCGATATGGTGCTGCTGGCGCCGGCCGATAAAGGACGGCGTGCTTTTCAGGTCGCCCAGCTGGCCGCCGGCCGTCAGCGCCAGTGCGCCTTGCTCGAGTTTGTAGAACGGCGCGGCGGGCGTGCGCACGCCTATCCATTGCGTTGACAGGGCGGCGCCGGTGAATTCGTCCGTGTAGGCGATGTCGCCGGACATGGGCAGCTCAGGGCGCGGCTGCTCCGGCAGCTTGGGCTTGGGCGCGGTGAAGGGAATGCGTTTGCCCGCTTCCAGCACCATAGGCCAGCCGTCTTTCCACGTCACCGGCAGCAAGAAGGTTTCGCGGCCGATGTTGTACAGGTCCGCGTCGTAAGGGCGCGTGGCCAGGAAGGTGGCCCACCAGTCGCCGTTCTGCGTCTGCACGAACTTGGCGTGGCCGGCCGACGTCACCGGGTTGGCGCGCTTGCCGTCCAGCGAGCGCTGGCTCAGGATGGGATTGTGCTCGTAGGGCTTGAACGGCCCGCGCACGCTGGAGGAGCGGAACACCACCTCGGAATGCTGGTCGCCGGTGCCGCCTTCGGCCGCGATCAGGTAGTAGTATTCGCCGCGCTTGAGCAAATGCGGCCCTTCGATCCAGATAGGCTTGGCGCTGATGTCCACGCCGCCGTTCACGATCAGCGTGCGTTCGCCGACCATGGACAGGGTCTTGGGATCGAACTCCTGCACCCAGATGGCGCGGTGGCCGTCGTAGCGCGGCTTTTCAATCGGATCGCCGTTGTTCACCATATAGGCTTTGCCGTCCGTGTCCCAGAAGATGGACGGGTCGATGCCGCCGAATTTCACCGGCTTGGGATCGGACCACGGGCCGGCAGGATTGGACGCGGTCATCACCACGTTGCCGCCGCAATCAACGCAGGTGGTGACGATGTAGAACACGCCGTTGCTGTAGGAGATGTCCGGCGCGAAGATGCCCCGCGAGGAGCGCAGGCCCTGGAAGTTGAATTGGCCGGGGCGGTCGATGGCGTTGCCGATCTGCTTCCAGCTCACCAGGTCGCGCGAGTGGAACACCGGCAGGCCGGGGTAGTGCGTGAACGATGAGTTGATCAGGTAGTAGTCCTCGCCCACGCGGGTGATGGACGGGTCCGGATAGTAGCCCGACAGGATGGGGTTGCGGAATTCGCCGGCGGCCGGCTGCGCTATCTCCTGCGTGCGGCCCTCGTAGCTGAAGCGCTCGAAGCGAGCGTCGCTGGCCTGGGCTGCGGTGGCGATCAGCGCGCAGGCGAGCGCTGTGTAGAGCGGTATGTTTTTAAGTCGCATGGTTGATGTCCAAGTGGTTTCAGGCGGCGCGCTGCGGCATGTCCTGCATGGCCTTGGCGATGGCGTCGCGCAGCGGCTTGGCGCGCAGCTGGTCGTCGAACGGGGCGGGGCGCTGGGCCTTGCCGTCCGGGCGTGCGGCTTCCTTCCAGGTCTGCAGCCAGTTCACGTGGTCCGCCATGCCCCACAGCAGGAAGTCGCGGCAGCGCGGATAGCTCAGCGTCAGGTCCAGGTAGTCGCGCGCCAGCGCGGCCACGCCTGCGTCGCGCTGGGCGAAATCGACAGGCAGCTTGCGGTCGTTCACGTCGAACTCCGTAATCAGCAGGTCGTAGCCCATGCCGGTCACTTCATCGAGGAACTTGCGCCATTCGCTGCCGGCGGCGGTGTTCGCAGGCGGCAGCGCGTCGCCGATATGGCTTTGCAGGCCGAGCGCGTGCACCGGCGTGTCGCGCGCGCGCAAGTCCTGCAACAGCTTGAGCACGCCCGCGCGGTGCTTGGCGCTGCCCGCGCCTGGGCCCATATAGTCGTTGTAGACCAGCTGCGCGTGTGGCGCGTGCTCGTGCGCCAGGCGGAAGGCCAGGTCGATCTCGCCGACTGCGCCCAGGCGCTGGCTGAACACGTTTTCGATCAGCGCACCGTCGGCGGGGTTGACCGCCTCGTTCACCACGTCGTAGCTGATGATGTCCTTGCCGAAGTGGCCGCACACGGCCTTGATATGTTCCGCCAGCAGGCGCTCGGCGGCCTGCTTGGGCTGCGCGCCGAAGTCGTAGGCGTTGACCCAGGCCGGCAGCCATTTCGGCGACTGCCAGATCAGCGTGTGGCCGCGCAGCGCCATGCCTTCCTTTTTCGCCCAGGCGAACATCTCGTCCGGAACCCCAAACTGGTGCGGACCGGGGCGCGGCTGTAAGGCTGGCCATTTGGTCTCGTTTTCGGCGACAATCAAATTGCACTCGCGCGCCATCAGTTCGCGGTAGGCCGGCCCGCCGACCTTGCCAAGCGCATTCCCGAAGCGCATGCCTTTCCTTGCGGCGATGTCTTTCAGCGGTTCGGGACCGGCGGCAGCGGGCGCCGCAAGCGCTGTGGGCGGCAGTAGAAGGGCGCCGGCTGCGGCGCCGAGCATGTGGAGGGTGCTGCGTCGGGTAGTCATATGTCTCCTTGTTGGATTTTTTATACGCAATGATAGCGCAATTCATTTTATTTCGGATTATGATGTTATATCAATTTTTTTCATAAAGATTTGCCGAATGGACTCGGAAAGCAAACGCATCCCCAACATGATGGATGTGGCCAAACTGGCCGGCGTGTCGCCGATGACGGTGTCGCGTGTCATGAACGGCAAGGACACGGTGCGCGGCAGCACGCGCAAGAAAGTCGCCGCCGCCGCCGCCGCGCTCAGCTACGCCCCCAATCCCGAGGCGCGCAGTATCGCTGGGCAAAAGCCCATACGCGTCGGTTTCCTCTACAGCAAACCGAGCGGCGCCTACCTGGCGGAATTCCTGCTTGGCTTGCTCAGCCAGGCCAGCCTGAATAATGTGCAGCTGTTTGTGGAAGCGTGCGAGGAGGGCGCACAGGCCCTGGAGCAGGCGCAGCGCTTCACCGACAGCAATCTGGACGGCATGATATTGCCGCCGCCGCTGTGCGACCGGGCCGACATCGTCGAGTTGCTGGCCGAGTCCGGCGTGCCGCTGGTGGTGGTGGCCTGCGGGCAGCCCGATCCCCGCGCCAGCGCCATCGGCATCGACGAGCATGCCGCCGCCTACCAGATGACGCGCCACCTGATCGAGCTGGGGCATGCGCGCATCGGCTTCGTGATGGGTAATCCGGCCCAGTCCTGCAGCGCGCTGCGGCTGGCCGGCTACCAGGCCGCGCTGCGCGACTTCGGCGGCCAGCTGGATCCGGAACTGGTGGTGCCCGGCCTGTTCAACTACCGCTCCGGCCTGGACGCGGCGGAGCGGCTACTGGCCCTGGGCGACAGGCCGACCGCCATTTTCGCCAGCAATGACGACATGGCGGCGGCCGCCGTGGCGGTGGCGCACCAGCAGCGCCTGGACGTGCCGGGCGACCTGACCGTGGCCGGCTTCGACGATACCGCGCTGGCCGTCACCATCTGGCCCGCGCTGACCACGGTGCGCCAGCCCACGGCGGCCATGGCGGAAGCGGCCGTGCGCTGCCTGGTTCGGCAGGTGCAGGCCATGCGCAACCATACACCGTGCCCGGCGGAGCAGCTGTCCGTCGATTTCACGCTGGTGCGCCGCCAGTCCGACGCGCCGCCGCGTGTGCGGCCGCCTGCGCGCGCCTATGCGCCCACGCTGTTGTCGTATTAATCGGCCAGCCGTCTTGACAAGCTCCCTTGCAAAGGAATAGACTGAAATGGTTGCGCTATCTATTTCCTGTTATTCCCAGATTTCTTGGGTGGTCGCGTAACTCATAAGGTCTTTTCGCCGGGTTGCCAGTCATGGCCCCGGCGATTTTTTTATCCGGACTGCCTGAAGAAAAATGAACCCACTATCCAACCGAAACATACTGGCCCGGCTGATGCTGTGCGCCGGCTTTTTTGCCATGGCCGCCACCGCCGCCACGGCCGCCGCCCCGCAGCGCGAACGCGTGCTGATCAACGCCGACTGGCGCTTCCAGATGGGCGACCCGGCCGGCACGTCCGATTCGCTGCGCTACGACGTCCGTCCCGAAGTGAAAACCAGCGAAGACGGCAAGGCGGCGGACGCCATGCCGGATGCCGCCGTCAAAGCCGGCGCCGCGCAGACGCCGGTGCTCAAGCCCTGGATACTCCCGAGCGGCAATGCCTTTATCCGCGACCCCGCGCGCCGCTACCAGCGCCCCGCGCAGGAGCCGAAGCTGGACGTGGCCTACCTGAAGGCGGGCTACGACGACAGCGCCTGGAAGCGCGTCAACCTGCCGCACGACTGGGCCATCGCAGGGCCGTTCCTGGAGCAGGGGCCGTACGGCGGCGTGGGCCGCCTGCCCAGCTGGGGCATAGGCTGGTACCGCAAGCAGCTCGCCATTCCCGCGTCCGACAAGGGCCGCTCCATCTTCCTCGACGTGGAAGGCGCCATGTCTTACGCGTCGGTCTGGCTGAATGGAAAACTGGTGGGCGGCTGGCCATACGGCTACAACTCCTGGCGCGTGGATCTCACGCCCTACGTGGTGCCCGGCGGCGCCAACACGCTGGCGATCCGCCTCGATAACCCGCCGGAGTCTTCGCGCTGGTATCCGGGCGGCGGCATCTACCGCAACGTGTGGCTGACCAAGACCAACCCTGTCCATGTGGGCCAGTGGGGCACGCAGGTGAAGACGGCCAATGTGGGCAAGGCCTCGGCCGACGTGGCGCTGGAAGTGGCGCTGGATAACGATTCGGTCGCCGCAGCCAGCGTGGAAGTATCGACCGCCATCTACAACCTGGACGAGAAGGGCGCGCGCATCGGCGGCGTGGTGGCGTCCATCGCGCCGCAGCGCATCGACCTGGCGCCGCACGCCAGCGGCAAGAGCACCGGTTCCGTCACGATCGCCAATCCCCGCCTGTGGGGACCGCCGCCCATGCAGCGCCCCAACCGCTACGTGGCCGTCACCACCGTGAAGCGCGACGGCGCGGTGGTGGACAGCTACGAGACCAAGTTCGGCCTGCGCGACGTGCGCATGGACCCGGACAAGGGCATGTTCGTCAACGGCGAGCATATCGCCTTCAAGGGCGTGAACAACCACCACGACCTGGGCGCGCTGGGCGCCGCCTTCAATGTGCGCGCCGCCGAACGCCAGCTCGAGATCCTGATCGAGATGGGCACCAATGCGCTGCGCATGAGCCACAACCCGCCCGCGCCCGAGCTGCTGGAACTGACCGACCGCATGGGCATCGTCGTCATCAACGAGATCTTCGACGTGTGGGAGCGCAAGAAGACCGCGCTGGACACCCACCTGATCTTCCCCGACTGGCACGAGCAGGACCTGCGCTCCATGCTGCGCCGCGACCGCAACCACCCATCGGTGCTGATCTGGAGCATAGGGAATGAAGTGGGCGAGCAGTATTCGGGCGAGGCCGGCGCGGTCATCGGCAGCAGGCTCACCGCCATCGTGCGCGAGGAAGACGCCAGCCGTCCCACCATGACGGCCATGAACTACGCGCGCGCCGACATGCCGCTGCCCACCACGGTGGACATGATCAGCGTGAACTACCAGGGCGCGGGCATCCGCACCAATCCCGGCCGCTTCCCCGAGTTCCGCGCGCGCTTCCCGGACAAGGTGATCTTCAGCAGCGAGAGCGCCTCCGCCTTGAGCAGCCGGGGCGAGTACCAGTTCCCGGTCACCGGCGCGCTCACGTCCCCGGTGCGCCCGGACGCGGGCGGCGACTGGACCACGCACCAGGTCAGCGCCTACGAGCTGTACGCGGCGGACTTCGGCACTTCGGCGGACCGCTCCTGGGCGGCGCAGGACCAGTATCCCTACGTGGCGGGCGAATTCGTCTGGTCCGGCTGGGACTACCTGGGCGAGCCCACGCCGTTCTACTCCTCGCGCAGTTCCTACTCCGGCATGATAGACCTGGCCGGCTTCAAGAAGGACCGCTACTACCTGTACCAGGCGCGCTGGCGTCCGGAACTGCCGCTGGCCCACATCCTGCCGCACTGGACCTGGCCCGGACGGGAAGGCAAGGTCACGCCGGTGCACGTGTTCACCTCGGGCGACGAGGCCGAGCTGTTCGTCAACGGCAAAAGCCAGGGCCGCAAGAAGCGCACCGAGTTCGAGTACCGCCTGCGCTGGGACCTGGTGACGTATGAGCCGGGCGAAGTGAAAGTGGTGGCCTACAAGCAGGGCAAGGAGTGGGCAACTTCCACCGTGCGCACCGTGGGCGCGGCCGCCAAGCTGGATGTGTCGCCGGACCGCAAGCAGATTGCGGCGGACGGCCTGGACCTGTCCTTCATCACCTTGCGCGTGGCGGACAAGGACGGCAGCACCGTGCCGACGGCGAACAACGCCGTCAAGTTCAGCATCGAAGGCCCGGGCGAGATCGTGGCGACCGACAACGGCGACCCGACCAGCTTCGTGCCTTTCCCCTCGGCCGAGCGGCCTGCGTTCAACGGCCTGTGCCTGGTCATCGTGCGCGCCAAGCCGGGGCAGGGCGGCGCCATCACCGTGCGCGCCGAATCGCCGGCGCTGCAAAGCGCCTCCGTCACGCTGCAGGCGCAGCCAGTGTCACACACCGGCAAGCGCTGAGTTCACTATCCGTGTCCATGTAACAACGCATGGACACGATGGTTGTTGACTCAGCATTGCTTAAAAGGTCACAATGAAATGGTAGCGCTATTCATTTCAATGTCGCTACCATCTGATTCTAACCGGGGAGGGTAAAAACAACTCACAGCGCAAGCATGGTTTGCGCAACCAACAATTTGCTTTTCCTGACATAAGAAGATTGATGCGCTTTGCGGCGCAGACAACCAAGGCACTAGAGGCCATAAATAGAGGAGACAGTATGAACAAGCATCTGGGGGGCGCCGTCCGGCGTCTGGGCTCGGGAGGAGAGGTCTTTGTCATGACCATGCTCGCGGGCTTGATTTCCACCGCCTACGCGCAGCAAACCGAGCCGGTGGCGCCGCCGGCAGCGGCCACCGCGGCGGCCGACAGCAAGGACACCGCCGCCGTCGCCAAATCGCCCGCCGACAAGGCCGTGGTCACAGTGAGCGGCTTCCGCAGTTCGCTCGGCCTGTCCGCGATGGAAAAACGCGACGCCATCGGCCTGAGCGACACCGTGTTCTCCGAGGACATGGGCAAATTCCCCGACCCTAACATCGCCGACGCGCTGGCCCGTGTGCCGGGCGTGACCGTGCGCCGCGCCGAGATCGACGGCGAAGGCCTGAACATCTCCATCCGCGGCATGGGCGCGGCCTTCACGCGCGTGCTGCTGAACGGCGCGCCGATGGCGTCGGCCTCGGCCGGCAGCTGGGGCGGCTCCATCAGCGCCAACCGCGAAGTGGACATGGACTTCCTGCCGTCCGAACTGTTCCGCAGCGCCAGCGTCTACAAGAGCCAGCAGGCCAGCCTGATCGAAGGCGGCATTGCCGGCACCGTCAACATGCGCAGCGTGCGCCCGTTCGACAAGTCCGGCTTCCGCAGCGCCTTCACCCTGAGCGGCAACTACCGCGAACAGAACAGCAAGACCGGCAGCACCGGCTCCGCGCTGATCAGCAACACCTGGAACGACAGCACCTTCGGCAAGATCGGCGCGCTGGTCGGTGTGGCCTGGGGCGACACCAAATACAAGACCGACGGCTTCCAGACCGTGGACATGCGCAACTTCCAGCTGAAAGCCAACCAGGCCACCGCAGCCGACAAGCCTAACAGCACCGGCGGCGGCAACCAGTCCACGCCGGACAATGTGCCGTCCGGCCTGGCGTACGGCTCTTTGCCGTCCTACGCCAGTTCCGTCCTGGTGGCAGGTAAGCCGATCGACCGCGCCATGCTGCTGGCGCTCAATCCCGGCGCCACCATCCAGCAGATCGACAACGGCCTGTTCGGCCGCCTGGGCCGCCACCTGGTCTACGAAGGCGAGCGCAAGCGCGCCGGCGAAGTCATCAGCCTGCAATGGCAGCCGAACGACATGTGGGACGTCTACCTGGACACCGTGCTGGCCCAGAAAAAGAACAGCATGGTCTACGAGGCGATGAACGCCGGCACCCGCGCCAACACCGTGATCCCGGTCGGCATGGAGTTCGACCGCACCGACTGCACCATAGGCTGCACCATCACCAAAGCCACCTTCGCCAACACCTTCTGGTCGCTGGAATTCCGGCCGATGGAAGAGAAGACCAACTTCCGCAGCTTCAACCCCGGCTTCGAGTTCCGTCCGTCCGACAAATGGACCATAGACGCGCACTTCAACTCCACCAACAGCACCTTCTCGCGCGACATGCCGACGGTGCTGCTGGCCACCACGTCGCCGAACTCGGTCATCAACTACGACAACACGGTGCCGGGCCGCGCGCCTATCTACACCGGCAACCTGGACATCAACGATCCGAAAAACTTCGGCTGGAACCAGGCAGGCCAGGGCCTGTCCGGCCTGCGCATGGACCTGTACGAGCGCAACAACAAGACCAAGGGCTCGCGCCTGAACGTCAACTGGGGCGACACCGCCTTCAGCGTCAAGGTCGGCGGTTCCTGGGACGACATCGAGCGCCGCTACCGCAGCTACTCGGTGGCCGACGCGTGGATGAATGTCGCTTGCGGCAACAACATGAGCTACCGCTTCTTCCAGCCCAACACGCAGATCCGCACCCCGGGCTGCGACGGCCGCAGCACGCCGGGCGCCGTGGCCGACGTGAAGACCGCCTATCCAGGCTACGGCACCGGCTCCACCGTGGGCGCCGCGCCGCTGACCTACCTGGGCTCGGTGGTGCCAAATTCCGCCGTCACCAGCTACGCCAAGCCATCGGGCAACGGCTTCATCACGGTGGACTGGCCGAAATTCGCCGCCGCGACGGACTACCAGTACTTCCGCGACAACATCTACAAAGGCTTCCAGAACGGCAGCGGCGGCTACATCCGCGAAGTCGTGAACGCAGCCTATGTGGAATCGACCGGCCGCACCGAGCTGTTTGGCGGCTTGCTGCGCTACAACGCCGGCGTGCGCTATGCCGAAACCAAGCAGACCATCGGCGCGCTGACGGTCGGCGCCGACCCGCGCAACGCCACCCTGCAGAACGGCGGCCTGTACGACAACATCGGCGTGTGGGCCTACGAGTCCACCAAGTACGGCAACGCGCTGCCGTCGGCCACGCTGGCCTACAACATCACGCCCAAGCTGATCTTGCGCGCCTCCGGCTCCAAGTCGCTGACGCGCGCCAATCCGGCCGACCTGCGCCAGACCCAGCTCACGCTGGGCGACCAGGGCGCGCGCCAGGGCAGCGTGACCAATCCGAAGCTGAAGCCGTTTGAAGCGCAGAACCTGGACATCGGTCTCGAGTACTACATGACACGCGAATCCTATATTTCTGCCAGCGGCTTCGCCAAGGACATCATCAGCCGTCCGGGCCAGCGCATCACCACCTACTCGCTGGCGCAGCTGGACCAGATGTTCGGCACCATCGGCCTGACGGACGCCCAGCAGCAGTCGGTGACCGCCAGCGGCGGCCGCGACAAGCACCTGGTCGAAATCACCGAGCCATACAACATCGACACCAAGCTGAAAGTGCGCGGCGTCGAGCTGACCTGGCAACAGCCGCTGGACATGCTGCCGGTGAAAGGTTTCGGGCTGACGGCCAACTTCACGTACGCCAAGCAGACCGACTCCGCGCTGAACGCGCCGCCGGTGGCCGGCGTGCCGCCGCGCACCAACAACCTGACCTTCTACTATGAGCGTGGCGGCCTGAACTTCCGCGTCTCGCGCCAGTACACGGCCAGCCACGTGGTCAACACCAGCACGGGCCTGAACGTGCCGGGCGGCGCCTACGCCTACACCACCGAACGCGCCCAGGTGGACGCCTCGGCCGGCGTGAACCTGAAGCAGATGTTCAACTTCCGCTACAACACCGACCTGACGTTCAGCGTCTGGAACGCCAACAAGGCGATCAGCCAGACCTACACCCAGTTCAGCAACGCCATCTTCGACGAGTACAAGCCGGGCGCGAGCTACACCGTGTCCCTGCGCACCTCGTTCTAAGCGCAAGCTAGTCCCCCCAGCCCGGCAGCTCACCCTGCCGGGTTTTTCCCATTGTGGGGTCAGTTCTCGCATCACGCCATTTGACGTCCGGGGTCAGATCCACCATCGCGTCACGAGCTGAACCGTAGCTGAGGCAGATCAAGATGTGATCGTTGCGCTGCTGTAACGTAGGCGCATGACACGCCCACTTCGACTTGAATTTCCCGGCGCGCTGTATCACGTCACAGCACGTGGTGACCGCAGCGATCTCGTCTTCCTTGATGACCAGGACCGCCTTGCCTGGCTCGATATCATGGCGCGTGTGTGCAATCGCTTCAACTTCGTCGTTCATGCCTTTTGCCAGATGGGTAACCACTACCACTTGCTGGTGGAAACCGTCGAAGCGAACTTGTCACAGGGAATGCGGCAGGTGAATGGGCTTTACGCTCAGCACTTCAATCGCCGGCACCAACTGGTGGGGCATCTCTTCCAAGGCCGCTATCACGCCATCCTGGTGCAGAAGGAGAACTATTTGCTTGAAGTTGCGCGCTACCAGGTATTGAATCCGCTACGCGCGGGCATGATCCGGGCGCCAGGCGAGTGGGCTTGGAGCAGCTACTGCTATATGTTGGGGATTAACGAAGCGCCTGAATGGCTGGAGACGGACTGGATGCTCTCGCAGTTCAGCTCGACGCGCGCCAAGGCCGTGCAGGCCTACATCCGATTCGTGATGCAGGGCATCGGCCTGAGCAGTCCGCTTCTACATGTGAGCCATCAATTGATACTGGGCGATGCTGAATTTGTGGAGCGGCATCGCGCCGTGGCTGGCGAGCTCCCCCTGCGCGACGTGTGCAAGGCCCAGCGGCGGACTGCTGCGCTCACCTTGGCCGAGTACCAGCAAAAATACCCGGACCGCGACGAGGCGATGGCTAGGGCCTATTTCTCCACTGTCTTTACGATGGCGCAAATTGCTGCGTTCTTCAACGTCTCCTTGAGCACGGTAAGCCGGGCAGTACAACATTTCGAGCGCAGGGACAATATGACGTGATGCGAGAACTGACCCCATGTATGAAATGACGTGATGATAGAACTGACCCCGGCAGTGACCGATGCCGGACCTGACCCAGGGTGAAAAAAAACCCAGCGGGCGCGGGCCGGCTGGGCTGAAACCACGTTGGGCCGCGTTTATGCGGCGTCGCCGTAGGGAGAGATGGGGAGGATGTTGCCGTTGGCGTCGTAGTGCAGCTCGGTCATCTTGACCGAACGCAAATGGGTCACGCCGTCCGACAAGCTGCTGTCGTGGTAGAACAAATACCAGCGGCCTTCGACTTCGCAGATCGAGTGGTGGGTGGTCCAGCCGATCACCGGGCTGAGAATGCGGCCTTTATAAGTGAACGGACCGTAGGGGCTGTCGCCGGTGGCGTAGCACAGGTAGTGCGTGTCGCCGGTGGAGTAGGAGAAGTAGTATTTGCCCTGGTATTTGTGCATCCACGGGCCTTCGAAGTAGCGGCGGCCGTGGTCGCCCGCCAGCAGCTCTTTGCCGTTTTCGTCGAGGATGACGACGGCGCGCGGCGCTTCGGCGAACTGCTTCATGTCGCCGCCCAGGCGGGCTACGCGCGCTTGCAGCGCGGGCTCATCGTCGGCGGGTTCTTCGTTTCCGGCGCCATACACGTTGTCGCGGTATTTCTGCAGCTGCCCGCCCCAGATGCCGCCGAAGTACATATAGTGCTCGCCGCCGTCTTCAAACACGGCCGGGTCGATCGAGTAGCTGCCTTCGATAGGCGCCGCTTCCGGTACGAAGGGGCCGGCCGGATCGTCGCCCACCGCCACGCCGATCTGGAAGATGCCGTCCGCTTTCTTGGCCGGGAAGTAGAGGTAGTATTTGCCGTCCTTGAAGGCGGCGTCCGGCGCCCACATCTGGCGCTCCGCCCAGGGCACATCGTTCACGTGCAGGGCCACGCCGTGGTCCACCGTCTCGGCGCCCGGCGCGTCCATCGACAGCACGCGGTAGTCTTCCATGGCGAAGTGGTCGCCGTTGTCGTTGAAGGCGATGCCCGCTTCAATGTCGTGCGAGGGGTAGATGTAGATGCGGCCGTTGAAGACGTGGGCCGAGGGGTCGGCCGTGTAGATGTGGCTGACCAGCGGCTGCGAGATGGCGCGCGCTTTCATTTGCTGCAGGTCGTCCTGCGTCAGTTCTTGTTCTGGCATGGTGCTTGTTACCCGGTTCTAAGTTGATATTTTTGCTTGCATTAGCGCTGCGCGGCGGCGCGGCGCAGGCCCAGTTCCTGTTCGATGGTGCGCTCGGTCGCCTTGCGGATGTCGTAGAACGCCAGGCTGGCCACGCCCACCAGGAAGGGGATGGAGGCGTAGATGCTGACCGACAGCTTGATGCCGTGCGCCACGCTCTCGCTTTGCACCGCTTGCAGCGCGTCGTAGCCGATCATGGACAGTAGGGCCGCGACCAGCGCGCCGCCTATGCTCAGGCCGGCTTTCAGGCCGAAGATCATGGCCGAGAACAGCAGCGCGGTGGCGCGGCGGTTGTTTTTCCATTCGGAGTAGTCGGCCACGTCGGCGATCATCGCCCACAGCAGCGGGATGGTGATGCCATAGAAGAAGCCGTGCAGGGTCTGGGACATGAACACCAGGCCGATGGAGCTGGGCGCGTAGCAGTAGAAGGCCAGCATGAACAGCGTGGACACCAGCAGCGCCGCGCCGAACACGTCGCGCTTGCCGTAGCGGTCGGCCAGCGGCTTGGAGAAGCCGATGCCGATGATCATCATCAGGATGCCGGCGGCGTTGAACAGGCTGAAGCCGGAGGTGGCGGCGTCTTCCGGCCATTGGAACTTGGTCAGGCCGACGCTGGTGAGCACGGAATTGAGGCCGTGGATGAAGCTGTTGAAGCCCACGTCTTGCAGGAAAGCGGCCAGCGAGGCTTCGTTCAGGTAGGTCTTGAAGTAGAAGATGTACATGCCGCCCTTGAGGGCCAGCGTGATGAAGACCAGGATGGTGAGCACCAGCATGACCACCCACGGGCGGTTGCCCAGCAGGTCGGCGATGTCCTGCTTGATGCTGGAGCGCTGTTCGGCGGTGGGCACGATGCGCTCGGTGGTGGTGAAGAAGGTGACCAGGAAGCAGATGGTGCCGGCCACGGCGAAGATGATCATGGTGTTCTGGAAGCCTTGCACCTTGTCGCCGCCGCCGAGGATGAGCACCAGCGGCAGCAGCAGCACCTGGATGATGAACTGCGCCACCATCACGGCCACGAAGCGGTAGGCCGACAGGCTGTTGCGCTGTTCCATGCTGCCGGTGAGCACGCCGCTCAGGGCGGAGTAGGGCAGGTTGTTGGCCGAGTAGATCAGCATCAGCAGCACATAGGTCAGCGTGGCGTAGATGAACTTGCCTTGCGGGCCGAGATCGGGGACGCTGAAGGCGAGGATGGCGACCAGGCCGAAGGGCACCGAGGTCCACAGTATCCAGGGGCGGAACTTGCCCCAGCGGGTCACGGTGCGGTCGGCGATCAGGCCCATGATGGGGTTGAAGCAGGCGCCGACCAGGCCGCCGACGAAGATAATGGTGGCGGCGGCGTTGGGCGCTATCTTCGCCACGTCCGTGTAGAAGAAGGCGATGAAGGTCAGCAGGGTCTGGAAGATCAGGTTGGCGGCGAGGTCGCCGAGGCTATAGCCGATTTTCTCCATCGTCCCCAGCTTGGCGGCGGAGCTGTCTGCGGTGCTTGTCATGTCGTCTCATTTATCGTTATCAGTGCGTAATTCGAAATGAATAGCGCAACCATTTTGCGATGGTGACTGATTTAGCACCGGGCGTCAACTATGCCGGCGATGAGAATTGCACATTTGCGAAGAAGGGGGCTGCCGCGCGCAGAACGCGCGCGGCCGATGGTGCTGAGTTGCTACTGAAGCGGGCGGTTTGCCGCTTAGAACGGAGGGTAGCGGCCTTCGACGAACGGCGAGCCGATGTGCTCGACGATCTTGCGCAGCTTGGCTTTCAGGATGCGCGTCCAGCGGCGCACGTCCGAAGGCGACGGGCTGTTGGTTGCTTGGGTCACGCCATATGGGCTGTAGGACGAGAAATTCATGCTGTTTCTCCTGCTGTTGGATTTCGATGTGTCCAGAATACTGCGCTGCAACATATAAATCCAATTGCATTTTTCGATGGCTGATATTCTCAGTGTGAATGCGATATTCAAACCGCCATTATGCTAAATTGGTCACATTGTATAAAAACTAAAGCGTGGAGGCGGCCATGCGGGCGAGGCAAGGGAATTCCTGGCGCTGGGCTATGCTGATGCTGGGCGTGCTGTACGCGGCCGCGGTGCTCTACGTTTTGCCCTTCGCCACCAATGACGGACCGGTGCATATGAGCTTCGGCCATATGCTCGGCGGGACGCCCGATGCCGGGGGATTGCAGGCGCAGCATTATCAGCGCAATGGCGCCCTGCATCCCAATCTCGCCGTGTACGGGCTGATTGTGCTGTTGCTGAAAGCCGTCGCGCCGGACGTGGCGGAGGCGGTGGTGCAGCTTGCTTGCCTGCTGGGGCCGGTGGCCGGCATGGCGGCGCTGCTCCAGCAGTTCCGGCGGCGCCAGGTCTGGGTGGCGCTGTTTGCCTTTCCGCTGGGCTTGCATCAGCTGTTCTTCCTTGGGTTGTACAACTATTGCCTGTCGGTGACCGGGTTCCTGTTGAGCATGGCTGCGCTGCTGTGGATGCAGAAGCGGGCCGGAGCCTGGCGCGCGGCAGCGCCGGTGGCGGCGTTGTACTTCACCCATTTTTCCCACGCGTCCGGCTTCCTGGCCGCCATGCTGGCGCTGGGCGTGCTGACGATGGTGTCTTGCGCGGCCGCCTGGCGCACGGGGGGGCGGTGCAGGCTTTGCGGGCGCATGCCCGGCACGCGGGGGTACTGCTGTCGCCGCTGCCTCTGGTCGTTCTGTCCTTGGGCGGAGCGCGTGGCGCAGCGGTCGTGTTCGGTGCGCCGCTGGAGGAGAGGCTGAAGAGTTTCGTCATCCTGTCGCCGCTGAACCTGCAGCACACGCCGATGGACCGCTACCTGGCCCCGGCACTGGCGGCCGCCATTCTCGCCAGCGTCCTGCTGCTCGCCCTCCGTTGCGCGATGGCGCTCGGCAGCCGGCGCGCCGATACCCGCAGTTGGGCCGCGCTGCTGCTGTTTGCATCCTTGCTCGCCCTGGCCTTGGCCTTCCCGGATACCATGGGCGGTGGCTGGACCCATTACCGCCGCATGCAGATGTTTCCCTATTTTGCAGGCCTGCTGTGCATGGCCTGTTTGCCCTTGCCGGCCAGCGCAAGGCGCGCAATGGCGGCGCTGGCCGTCGTGGTGTCGCTGGCGCTGATGGCGGGCGGCACCTGGCGCCAATACCGCATCAAGCAGCAGCTGGCGCCGTTGGCGGAGGTGGAACAGCTGGTGCCGCCGCATTGCACGGTGCTGCCGCTGGTGCTGGACGACGGAGGCGCCTGGGCCACGGGCATGTCCTTGCCGCCCAAGTATCGCCCGTTCTTCCAGGCCGCCAGCCGGCTGGAGTTGCGCGGCGACCGCGTGGCGCTGTTCAACTATCTGGCGCGGCTGCAAGTCTATCCGGTGCACTTCGTGCCGGGGCAGGACACGCAGGCGCTGCTGTTCCATTGGCGCCCGCAGCAGGAAGCCACGGACTTGGCGCGCATCGATATTGCGGGATACGAGCAGGCCAGCGGCCAGGCGGTGGACTACGTGCTGCAATGGGGCGCGCTGGCGTCGGCGCCGGCGCCCTTGCAGGCGGAAGTGCTGCGCGCCACGGCAAGCTACACGCCGGTCTATGCCACGCCTGACGGCAAGGTGAGGCTGTTCCGGCGCAATGCGGCCAGGGCCTCCTACGCCACGCCCCGCAGCCGCTGCACCGCACTGGACTCGCGCAGCTTGCCAACCGTATAATGCGCCCGCTCTGGTGCCCGCGCGCGAAATCTCGCCCGCAGTTAAACGGGAAACACAGGCTGCGCAAGCGGCCGGGTGTGCTGCCCCCGCAACGGTTAGCAAGCGCCGTCTCTTGACGGCAGGCTGTCTCTCTACACCACTGTGCTTAGGCATGGGAAGGTAAGACAGTCACGCTTGCGAGCCCGGATACCGGCCAGGGCAGGTGGAAGCGGCCGCGCAGGCGGCGCTTTCTTACGCAATCGCGCCTACGGGGAAGTGGGGAGGATTGCCGTTCCGTAGGATCATTCCATGTTAGATTTTCCAATCGAAGGCCCGGTTGCGACCGTGCAGGTGCAAGCGCATTACAACAACAGCGTCGGCACCTCGGACGCCGCCAGCCAGGGCGTCGTCACCGCCGCGCTGATCGCCAACCGGCCCGCACTGCGCCCCGGCGAGCTGCTCGAATTCGTGCCCGGCGTGATCGTCACCCAGCACAGCGGCGACGGCAAGGCCAACCAATACTTCCTGCGCGGCTTCAACCTCGACCACGGCACCGACTTCGCCACCTACGTGGATGGCATGCCCATCAACATGCGCACCCACGCGCACGGCCAGGGCTACACCGACCTGAATTTCCTGATCCCCGAACTGGTGGACCGCATCAGCTACAAGAAGGGCGCTTACTATGCCGATGAAGGCGACTTCGCTTCTGCCGGCGCGGCCCGCATGGCCCTGGCCAACAAGCTGAAAGACGGCACCGCAACGCTGACCGCAGGCGAGGGCCAGTACCTGCGCGGCCTGGTGGCCAACTCCACGCCGCTGGCAGGCGGCAACCTGCTGTACGCGCTGGAACTGGCGCACAACAACGGCCCGTGGCAAGTGCCCGAATCGTTCCGCAAGCAGGCCGGCGTGCTGCGCTACAGTGCAGGCCCCAAGGACGACCAGTACAGCGTTACCGCCATGGCCTACAAGGGCGCATGGTACGCCAGCAGCCAGATCCCGCAACGCGCGGTTGACAGTGGCGATCTCGATCCTTACGGCACGCTGGATCCTACAGACGGCGGCGTCACATCCCGCTACAGCCTGTCCTTCGGCATGAACAAACGCAGCGCCGACAGCCAGTTCCAGGCCAGCGCCTACGCAGTCCGTTCCGCCCTCACGCTGTACAACAATTTCACCTACTTCCTCGACGACCCGGTCAACGGCGACCAATCGCGCCAGACCGAGCGCCGCAAGATGCTGGGCTTCGACGTGTCGCAAACCTGGTTCGGCAAGCTGGGCGAGCGGGACATGAGCAACCGCATCGGCCTGCAGGTGCGCCACGACGGTATCGCACCGCTGGCGCTGTACAGCACCGTGCGCCAGCAGATCCTGCGCACCATCACCGAATCGGCGGTGAAGGAGGACAGCGCCGGTCTGTGGTTGGACAACACCGTGCAATGGACGCCCTGGCTGCGCACCGTGGCCGGCGCGCGCTACGACAGCTACCGTTTCGACGTGGCCAGCGACATCGCCGAGAACTCCGGCAAGGTCAACGCGCACATCGCCTCGCCCAAGCTGGCCGTGGTGCTCGGCCCATGGAAGCAGACCGAGTTCTTCCTGAACGCCGGCTCCGGCTTCCACAGCAACGACGCGCGCGGTACCACCGTGCACCTGACGCCCAAGGAGCGCGAGCCTGCCGAGCCGGTCACACCGCTGGTGCGCACGCGCGGCTCCGAAGTGGGCCTGCGCACCGAGCTGGTGCCCGGCCTGCAAAGCTCGCTCGCCTTGTGGCGTTTGCGCTCGGCCTCCGAACTGGTGTTCTCGGGCGACGCGGGCGACACCAGCGCCAGCCGGGGCAGCAAGCGTTCGGGCGTGGAGCTGAACAATCATTACATCGCCAGCAACTGGCTGCTGTTCGACCTGGACCTGGCCTACTCGCGCGCCCGCTACACCGAGCGAGACGAGGCCGGCGACTACATCCCCGGCGCGGTGGGCAAGGTGGCCTCGTTCGGCGCCACCATTACCGAGCTGGGCCCGTGGTCCGGCGCCTTCCAGATGCGCTACTTCGGCCCGCGCCCGCTGATCGAGGACAACAGCAAGCGTTCCGCCTCCAGCGCCATCGCCTACCTGCGCACCAGCTACCGCATCGACCGCCGCTGGCAACTGTCGCTGGACGTGTTCAACCTGTTCGGCCGCAAGATCAACGACATCGACTACTACTACGATTCGCGCCTGCCCGGCGAGCCGGCGGAAGGCGTGGGCGACATCCACTACCACCCCGCCGAGCCGCGCTCCTACCGCCTCACGCTGCACACCACGTTCTGACGCTTCACGCCCACAAGCGCCGGCGGATCATGCCGTGCCGGTCCAGGTAGGCGCTGGCGGCGGAATGGTACAGCGTGTGCAAGCTGGCGAACCAGTAGGAGTAGCGGTTGATGGCGGCGCCGCGCCAGTGCAGCACAGACCACAAGCCAGCGAGTGCGGCGATGCTGTAGGCGGCGCTGGTGATCATGACTGTTACCGTGAATGGCGATATCAGGCCCAATTCGCTTTCCAGTGGCTTCATGACTGGCAGGATGAATACCAAGACAGCCAGCTTTCGGATAAGCAAGATGGGTGTTCTCAAAGACCAAGTGCAACACCTTTTGCTGTAAGGTGCCGCCATGGCGAGAATCTACAAACATTTGACAACCCAGGAGCGCGCTGTCGTCATGACCATGCGCGACGACCAGTGCTCCACCCGATCCATTGCTAAACGCCTTTGTCGTTCTGCCAGCACGATCAGCCGCGAACTCAAGCGCACCAGCGGCGTCGGAGTCTATGACGCCGACGCCGCCCATGCGCAGTGTCAAGCCCGGCGCGTGCTGCCACGCCGCCTGCCGAAACTGCATCCGGACGGCGTGTTATTCCAGGTGGTCCGGCATCACCTGAATCTTTTCTGGTCACCGCAGCAAATAGCGCGCAAACTCAAGGCCCTTTGGCCAGACGACCCTACCGCGACCGTGTCCCACGAGACTATCTACAACGCCATCTACGTGCATCCGCGCGGTGAACTCAAGCGCGAGTTGATCGCCTGTCTGCGCCACCACAATCAAGTCCGCAAACCCCGCAGCCGGGGCACTGACCGGCGCGGCCAAATCCCGGATATGCAAAGCATCCATATCCGTCCAGCAGAGGTTGAGGACAGGCTCATCCCTGGCCACTGGGAGGGCGACCTCATCAAAGGCGCCGCCAACCGCTCGTCGGTCGGCACGCTGGTCGAACGCACGACCGGCTTTGTGGTGCTCGCCAAGATGGACAACGCCACCACCAAGGCGGTCATCGACAGCTTCTCCGCTGTGCTCAACCGCGAGCCGGCGGCGATGCGCAAGACCATGACTTACGACCAGGGCCGCGAGATGCACGGCCATAAAATCCTTACCGCGCGCACCGGTGTCCAGATCTATTTCGCCGACCCGCACAGCCCTTGGCAGCGCGGCTCGAACGAGAACACCAATGGGCTGCTGCGCCAATACATGCCGAAGGGGTCCGACCTGTCGATCTACTCGCAGGACGAGCTCGACGCCATCGCCTTATCGCTCAATACGCGCCCCAGAGCAAGGCTCAATTACGAATCGCCACTCGTCGTTTATACTCAACACATCGAACTGCTACAACATTCAACTGACACTGTTAATTAACCCAGTGTTGCGCTTGGTATTTGAAACCGCCATGTTATCCTTCATGGTCACCGGTCCCTTTCGGCCAACAGCCGACGTCGGCAATCAACAGTGTCCCTTCTTGTCTAACTGCCGATAATTATGATTTCACTCCTGATAAACAATCCGGTCGCCGATGCTGATGCAAGCGACGAAACTAGATTCGGCGGTCAACCGGCTGCACCGGAAGGGTTCTTAGAGTGGCCTACTTGTACTACATGCAAGGGGAATATGCAGTTTCTTTGCCAACTCCAGACACAAAGCCAAAGTTGTAGTAACTCGCTACTATTGTTATTCATGTGTCAGAATGACCCTGGGTTATGCGCCGAGTGGGATGCTGACGCAGGGGGAAATAAAGTGGTTGCGGTTGGATGCGAATCTCTGAAACTGGTTGAGCCGCCAGAGGTTGGTGAAGTCGTTCGTCCTCTTCGCCATGGTGCAAAAATTAAACGTATTGGCAGCGAGAGTTACGATAGCGCCCGGGAAGATTGGAGCAACTCGGCAGGCATAAATATGCGGGAGGTTCTCGGCCAAATGGGAGGGAGTCCTTCCTGGATTCAAGGTGAGGAAGTACCTTCCTGCAATTCGTGCGGTTCCCAGATGTCGTTTGTTGCTCAGCTAGAAGAAGGGCCGGATTGGAAAACAGCTATGAATTTCGGGGGCGGCGGTTGCGCGTATGTTTACCGGTGCAACTGCGACACGAATCAAGCGAAGTTGTTCTGGCAGTGCTGAAGAGGCGTCAATCGGCCAGTGGATTAGGCGCAATAAAGCGCATAGACTATTACAACGAATTCAAATCATGGCATTTTTCGATACTCGTGATCGGAATTTAAGAAGAGTTGGCGCAAACAAGAATGAATGATCGAGTTGACTTTGAGGGGGTGTTTCATTTATTGCCCGTTCATGGAGCGGTAAGGTCAGGTTATCGTCCCCAGCATTTGTTGCACGAAAATTACCAAAGTAGCGGCAATCACATTTATCCGGAACTGGAATTTGTAGAGCCTGGGCAGAGCACGCCCGTGCTGGTGCGCTTGATTACGCCGGAGGTCTATCCTTGCTGCATTTGGGAGGGACGCGCTTTATCGATATTTGAAGGCCCACGTCTTGTTGGGACACTAAGAGTAGACCGAATCATGAACGAAATTTTGCGGGTAGCTCCTGAGCACTATAACCCCTTATGGGTAGAGCCGTCGCACTTGTTTGAAAAATAGTAAGCCTGCCTGTGTGCATTGCCGCAGCAGGTATCCAGCCTACAATTAGGCCGAGTGCGGCCATTGCGGCTCGGCAGAGAACTGACCCATTGTTCCCGAGTTATTTGTCGGGACTAGTAGTACGAGTGGAGACCAACGTATGCCTAGAAGGGCTCGCCTGTCGAACATCGCCAGCGGTTTGTGCAACTCGTTCGCCAGCCGGAACAATGACCTGGATGGTTACTGGTCAATAGGAAAACTGTGTTTGCTGGCCGAGCAGTATGGTCGGCCCGCAGTGTCACTCGACCTATTGATGTCATCCATGCAGCCGTATTCTTCCGAGTTTGCTCCTGTATTCGCGCGTTACCGCCGTCTTCTTGAAAAGTTGGCATACATCTCCCGCATCCGACTTGAGGAAATAACGGCGGCACAAGTCACACTTGATTTTGCGCCGCCACCTTGGCCCAGAATCAGCTACTACATGCCGCATTGGGGCGAGCAGTTTGTCCTGACCGTGACTGTTAGCGCGGAAGGCAGGGCCGATGGCATCATGCGTCACGCTGGCTATTGCCGGCCGCACGATCCCGCCAGGGAGCGCCAGTCAACACGCCGGGCGTGCTAATGCGAAGACTGCTTTGGGGGCGGAAGGGGGCCGTGCCCTCAAGCAGGCCGCAAGTACGCGCCTTGGACGTGCAATTTCTGTAGCGATTACGAGTGGTCAACAAACGATGCGGCAAGTAATGGAGCATGTGCCCGCCGCTACTAGACGCGTTTTGAGGCATATCCATTTTGATATAGCTTATAAGAAAATAGGAATTGGTAAGACATACGCTGGGCTCCTAAGATGAAATCCGCAGCTTATGTGGATGGGAGACAGTGATGGCACAGCAGCAACAGCCGAGCAAGGAACAGATTCGGCAATATATGGAAGCGCGGCAGGCACAGCAGTGTCCGCCGCCGTCGATGCCGGAAATCCGGCGCCAGCTTGGCTGGGGATTGATCGCGGCAAACGAGGCGCCGGCCGAGGCTTGTATTGGCCGGGAGGCCAGTACGGTTTAGCAGGCTTTCTGGGAAAGTGTACCGGTACTGTATTGGATGGCTGGGCTAGCATGGGCTTCTTGATAAGGAGAGTTCCATGGACTTGCTGCTGCCGCTGGCCCCGCTGATGACGTTTGCTTTCGTTTCCTCCATCACGCCCGGACCCAACAACATCATGCTGGCCTCGTCCGGCATCTGGTTTGGTTTTCGCCGCTCCATCCCGCACATGCTGGGCATTACCATTGGCTTCGGCGTGCTGCTGGCGATCTGCGCGGTGGGCATAGGCACGCTGGTGATGGCGGTGCCGGCCATGCAGACCATGCTCAAGGTGGCGGGTTCGGCCTATCTGCTCTACCTGGCCTGGCAGATGCGCGCCATGAACTTCGACCGCGAGGCGGAGCAGGCACACCAGCCCATGGGCTTTATGGCGGCGGCCATCTTCCAGTTCGCCAATCCGAAGGCGTGGATCATGGCCATCACCGGCGGTTCGGCCTTCCTGCCGCAGATGGCGCCGGTGTCGCTGGCGATTACGGTGTATTGCCTGGTGTTCTGCGCGGTGAATCTACCGTGCATCTCGGTCTGGGCCGGCGCGGGCGCCTTGCTGCGCCGCTTCCTGTCCCGTCTTTTCTGGCAGAAGGTATTTACCGCCGTAATGATCTTGCTGACGGCGTATTCCGCGCTGGCGATCTGGCTCTAGCGCAGTCTGCGTGATTGCCTGCGATGGGGGATTGGATTAACCTGCATATCCATTCCCACTTCAAAGGACGCCATGAACCATTCCGTGCAAGCCCCTTCTTCCGGCCACGAGCCGTCCCACGCGGAGCTGGACGCCGCATGCAAGCGGGTGGCGCGGCACTTGGCGGCGCGCCAGCATGTTTCCCGCAACCTGGCGCGCGAGAGCGACGATAGCGCCACGCGCGGCCAGAAGGCGGCCGATGCGGTGGCCGCTTTCGGCGGTTCGTGGACCTTTATCTGCCTGTTTGCCGCCACGCTGGTGGCCTGGGTCGTGCTGAACTCGGTCATCCTGGTGCGGCACGGTACGCCTTTCGATCCCTACCCCTACATCCTGCTCAACCTGTTCCTGTCCATGCTGGCCTCGGTGCAGGCGCCCATCATCCTGATGTCGCAGAACCGCCAGGCGCAAAAGGACAGACTGAGCGTGGAGCACGACTACGAGGTGAACCTGAAGGCGGAAGTGGAGATCCTGCTGCTGCATGAAAAGATAGATCATCTGCGCGAGGTGCAATGGCGCGAGCTGCTGGCCATGCAGCAACAGCAGATCGATATGCTGAGCAAGATGACCGAGCAGCGCTCCGCCGGACGCTAGCGCGCGGCCCGCCTCTGTCAAAAGGCAGAGATGGCGCAAAATGGCCTTTTGATCCCGCCGGGCATCGTCCAATAATGTGTTTGCATGTGGACAATAATGCGAACCCCGGGGGATGATGATGAGCTATGTAATCAATGTGAACGGCAAAAACCGGACCGCCGACGTGGATGCCGACACGCCGTTGCTGTGGGTGCTGCGCGACGTGTGGCAAATGACGGGCACCAAGTTCGGCTGCGGTATGGCCTTATGCGGCGCCTGCACCGTGCACCTGAACGGGCAGGCGGTGCGCTCCTGCGTTACGCCCGTGAGCAGCGTGGGCAAGGGCAAGGTGGTCACGATAGAGACCATAGGCGCCACGCCGGCGGGCAAGCGCATCCAGGCCGCCTGGGTGGCGCACGACGTGCCGCAGTGCGGCTACTGCCAGTCCGGCCAGATCATGTCGGCCACGGCGCTGCTGGCCGCCAATCCCAAGCCCAGCGACAGCGATATCGAACAGGCCATGTCCGGCAATGTGTGCCGTTGCGGTACTTATGGCCGCATCCGTGCCGCCATCAAAACCGCTGCGCAGAAAGGGTGAACGCCATGGATACCCAAACTCGGCAAAGCACCGGCCGGCGCGCCTTCCTGAAAACCAGCCTGGGCACGGCGGGCGGCCTCGTGCTGTCCTTCTATCTCCCATCCGCCGGGGCTGCGGAGAAGATGGCGCCGGCCGCCGTCTTTGCGCCCAACGCTTATCTGCGCATCGCCGCCGACGGCGCTGTGACCGTGGTGTGCCCCTTCGTGGAAATGGGGCAGGGCGCTTACACCGCCATTCCCATGCTGCTGGCCGAAGAACTGGAAGTCGATCTGGCCAAGGTGCGCGTGGAGCATGCCCCCGCCGACGAGAAACTGTACGGCCACCCCCTGTTCGGCGCGCAGCTGACCGGCGCCTCGGCCAGCGTGCGCGGCGCGTGGGAGCCCATGCGCAAGGCCGGCGCGGCGGCGCGCATCATGCTGGTGTCGGCCGCCGCGTCCACCTGGGGCGTGGAGCCGTCCAGCTGCGCGGCGGCGCAGGGCGTGGTGACGCACCAGGCCAGCGGCCGCAAGCTGTCCTACGGCGAGTTGGCGGCCAAGGCTGCGGGCATGCCGGTGCCCAAGGACGTGCCGCTCAAGCCGGCCGCCAGCTTCCGTCTGGTTGGCACGGCGGCCAAGCGGCTGGATGTGCCGTCCAAGACCAACGGCACGGCCAAGTTCGGCATCGACGCGCAAGTGCCAGGCATGAAAGTGGCGGCGGTGGCGGCCTGCCCCGTGTTCGGCGGCAAGCTGGCCTCGGTGGACGACAGCAAGGCGCGCGCGGTCAAAGGCGTGCGCCAGGTCGTCAAGCTGGACAACGCGGTGGCCGTCATCGCCGACCATACCGGCGCGGCGCGCAAGGGCCTGGCCGCGCTGGCCATTACGTGGGACGAGGGTCCGAACGCCAAGTTCTCCGGCGCGGAATGGGAACGCCAGCTGGAAGCGGCCATGAAGGGCAAGGGGCAGATGGCGCTGAACGAGGGGGCCTACGCCAAGCTGGTGGAAGGCGGCGCGCGCCAGGTCGAGGCGACGTATGTAATGCCCTTCCTGGCGCATGCCACCATGGAGCCCGTGAATTGCACTGTGCAGGTACGCAAGGACGGCGTCGACGTCTGGACCGGCACCCAGGCGGCGGGCCGCGCGCAGGCTTTCGTGGCCAAGGCGCTCAATGTGGACCCGGCGACGGTGCGCATCAACAACTTCCTGCTGGGCGGCGGTTTCGGCCGCCGGCTGGAGGTGGACTACATCGTGCAGGCGGCGCTGATTGCGCGCCAGGTAGCATATCCGGTCAAGGTGATCTGGAGCCGCGAGGAGGACATGCAGCACGATCTTTACCGTCCGCTGTACCGGGACGAGCTGGCCATGGCGCTGGATGCGCAGGGTAAGCCGGTAGGCTTCCGCCACCGCTTCGCCGGCTCAGCCATCGAAGCGCGCTATGCGCCGATGTGGATGAAGGACGGCATCGACACCGACGCCATCGACGCCGCCGCCAGTCCCTACGACTTCGCCCACAAGGTGGTGGAGTTCCATCCGGTGGAAACGGCCGTGCCGACCGGCTTCTGGCGCGGCGTGGGGCCGACGCACAATACCTTCGTCATCGAAGGCTTCATGGATGAGCTGGCCGTCGCCGCCAAGGCCGATCCACTGGCCTACCGGCGCGCGGTGCTGAGCAAGGAGCCGCGCGCGCTGGCGGTGCTGGAGCTGGCAGCGCAGAAGGCGGGCTGGGGCAAGACCATGGCGCCGGGCAGCGGCATGGGCATGGCGTTGGCGGTGGCCTGGGGCAGCTACGCGGCCTGCGTGATCGAGGTGGCGGTGGACCCGGCCGGCCAGGTCAGCCTGAAGCGCGTGGTGGCGGCGATAGACTGCGGCCAGGCCGTGCATACGGACGGCGTGATTGCGCAGATCGAGAGCGGCAGCGTGTACGGGCTGACGGCGGCGCTGTACGGCAAGCTGACGCTGGAGAACGGCCGCGTCGCCCAAAGCAATTTCCACGACTACCCGGTGCTGCGCATGAACGAGGTGCCGCCCATCGAGGCGCACCTGGTGAAAAGCGGGGAGGCGCCCGGCGGCGTGGGCGAGATCGGCTGCGCCATGGTGGCGCCGGCGCTGGTGAACGCGGTGTTCGCGGCCACGGGAAAACGCCTGCGCCGCCTGCCGGTGGAGGCGGAACAGCTGAAACAGGCGTAAAGGGGAGCTTAGTCGCGCGGGGCTGCCGGCAGTTGCGCCAGCACCTTGCGCAGCGCGCCGTGGGCCATGGCGACCTCGGGCGAGTCGTGCAGCATGGCGTTGTAGCGCTGGCGGAAATCGTCGTCGGAGGCGGGCAGGGGGCCGACCAGGCCTTCGACTTCGGTGCGGAAGCGGCGTTCCAGGTCGACAACCAGCGCTTCCTCGTCGTCCAGGCATTCGTCCAGTGTGCTGATCACGCCGGACAGCTTTTGCAGCCAGGCGAAGTGCGGATGGCTGGTGACGAGCTGCAGGTGCTCCAGGGCGCTGCCCACATTGCCGAAATACTGGGTTTCCACATCGAGCAATGCTTTGTGCAGCGTCCTGAGGGCGCGCGACAGGTGTTGCAGGTCGCTGCGCAGGGTTTTTCCTTCGATCATATCCGGCTCCGGCTTAATGTTGACTGAACCGCCATCATAAGCCATCGCCGGATTTGCGGCGCTCTGCTATTTGGCAGGGACGCCGGCGGGCACGGTCTGGTTGAGCACCGAGTTGTGGCGCGCATAGCCGAAGTACACGGCCAGGCCGATGATCAGCCAGATGCCGAAGGCCACCCAGGTGAACCAGGCCAGGAAGCTCATCAGCGCCAGGCACAGCACCACGGCGATCGCCGGGACCACCGGCACGCCGGGGCAGCGGAAGGCGCGCGGCAGTTCGGGACGCTTCTTGCGCAGCACCACCACGGCGATGGACACCAGGCAGAAGGCGGCCAGCGTGCCGATGTTGATCAGCTCGGTCAGCACGTTCAGCGGCACCAGCGCGGCGATGCCGCCGAACACCAGGCCCACCATCCAGGTGGCGAAGAAAGGCGTATGGTGTTTCGGGTGCACTTCCGACAGCTTCTTCGGCAGCAGGCCGTCGCGCGACATGGCGAAGATGATGCGGGTCTGGCCGAAGGCCATCACGAGGATCACGGTGGTCATGCCCAGGATGGCGCCCATGTCCACAAAGCGGGCCACCCAGTTTTCACCGGCGTATTGCAGGGCCAGCGTGACCGGATGGTCCACGCCCAGGAATTTTTGGTAAGGCACGATGCCGGTCATGATGGCCGACACGATCACGTACAGCACGGCGCAGGCGCCCAGCGAACCGATAATGCCGATGGGCAGGTCGCGTTCGGGGCGCTTCACTTCTTCAGCGGCCGAGGTCACGGCGTCGAAGCCGATAAAGGCGAAGAACACCAGCGCGGCGGCGCTCATGATGCCGCTGGCGCCGAACGGCGCGTAAGGACGCCAGTTGCTCGGCTCCACGTGGCCGGCGCCAACGGCGATAAACAGCAGCACCACGCCGATCTTGATGGCCACCATCACGTTGTTGAGGCGGGCCGATTCGCGCACACCCAGCGCCAGCATGGTGGTCAGCGCCAGCATGATGAGCAGCGCGGGCAGGTTGAACCAGGTGGTCACGCCGGGCACCGCGCCGGGGGCGGCGGTCAGCACGGTGGGCAGCTTGTAGCCTACGCTGGCGAGCAGCGATTGCAGGTAGCCGGACCAGCCCACGGACACGGCGGACGTGGCAAGGCCGTATTCCAGCAGCAGGTCCCAGCCTATCATCCAGGCCACCAGCTCGCCCATGGTGGCGTAGCTGTAGGTGTAGATGGAGCCGGCCACCGGCACGGTGGAGGCGAATTCAGCGTAACAGAGGGCGGCAAAGCCGCAGGCGATGGCGGCGACCACAAAGGAGATGGTCAGGGCCGGGCCGGCGGTCAGCGCGCCGGTACCGGTCAGGACGAAAATGCCGGTGCCGACGATGGCGCCTATGCCCATCAGAATAAGGTCGAGGGGGCCGAGTACTTTGGCCAGGCCACCCGGCTTGCGGCTGGCGGCGACCATGTCGTCTAGATTCTTGGTTCTAAAGATGCTCACTATCTTGGTTCTCCAATGGGTCTCTGTCTTGAGATTTTTGTAAGTATGGCGGCCGTGCCAGATCATGGCCGGACGCTGCCGCATACTAGCATACGGCGCCGTGCTGGCACCATGACAAGAAAAGAGAGTTGGATAGCCTGTTGTTAAGCGTATCAGTGCAGCAGGCGGCCGGCCCGGTCCCCATAGCGGCTGGGCGCGGCTTGCGCGGCCAGATTGCGGTCCAGCCGAGCCTGGACCAGCTTCTGCCAGGCGCCGACCCAGCGCGAGGCCACCACGCACTCCTCGTTGGAGCGGGCGCCCAGCGTGCGCTCGACGGCGAGTTTCTGACGTTTCAGGGCGCGCAGGGCTTGAGAGTAGTTGTCCACGGAGATGTCCATCTTTGAGGCTCGGTGTGTTGGGCGTTGGGCTGCCATGAAGTGAATTATCCGCGAGGCCCGGGCGGCTGAATGTGCGTTACCTCGCACTACGTAGGAATAAGACGACATTTTCGCCTGCTTATGTACTACACGCGGCCATCTCCTCCTCCGATACTGCTGAGCAGCACTAACTTCTAAAGTGGAGCCTGAATAACAACAACACAGGTGCCCCATGTTCCAAGCCTACAATACCGTCTCCAGCGCAGCCTCCGCTCCCCTGGCCATTCCTGCCCCGGCCGCGCGCCGCACCGCCGCGCCTGCCATGTCGCTGACCGGCGCCCGCCAGAACGCGCTGCTGCAGGCTCTGCCGGACGCGGACCTGGAACGCCTGTTCGCGCACATGGAGCTGGTGCCGCTGAAAGCAGGCCAGCGCCTGTACGACTTCGGCGACCAGCTGGAATACAGCTACTTCCCCACCAACGCCATCATTTCCCTGCAATACATCAGCGAAGAAGGCTCCACCACCGAGATCGCCGTTGTTGGCCGCGAGGGCGTGGCCGGCGTGGCCATGTACCGTGGCGAACGCGCCAGCAATACCGCCATGGTGACCGGCGCCGGCTACGGCTACCGCCTGCGCGCCGAGGCCCTGCGCGGCATGTTCGCCGAGGGCGGCATGCTGGCGAACCAGCTGATGCGCTACACCAGCAGCATGTTCGCGCAGCTGGCGCAGAACGTGGTCAGCAGCCGCCACGCCAGCATAGACCAGAAGCTGTGCCGCTGGCTGCTGGAACGCCTGGACCGTTCGCTGGGCACCGAACTGAAAGCCACGCAGGAAAATATCGCCAACCTGCTGGGCGTGCGCCGCGAGAGCATTACCGCCAGCGCCGCCAAGCTGCAAGCCGAGGGCGCCATCCAGTGCCGCCGCGGCGTGATCGACGTGCTGGACCGCGCCATCCTGGAATGCAATGCGGGCGGCTGCTACTTCACTCCGCGCCTGGCTGACATCATGTAATTGAGCAGCCTCCGTCTGGAACCTTTCCGGGTTTTTGCTGTCTTACCTGGACAAGGAAAAAAACGGAGGCTGACATGGGCGCTGCATATAACGGACCCTGGGAAGGGGACGTGCCGCTGGCCTCAACGGCGGTGGTGAAACGCATCGAGGGCTTCTACGCCCATCCCTACGACGACAACGGCGCGCTGCCCGGCGGCTGCTGCGCTGGCGCTGGGCCGAGGCCGCCATCTTCTAGGGCATGGACGCAACGAACGCTTGCGTGCTGGCCTGGAGGAATATCGAACATCTTGAGGACTGGCCGCCGTTTGCGGCCTGACGCGCGTGGCGGGTTGCGCGTGATGCGCGAACCCGCCTACGGTGCGATTTGCGGTGCGATTATTTTTCGGCGAAGGCGCGCTCGATGACGAAGTCGCCCGGGGTGGACGTGTTGCCTTCGTTGAAGCCGCGCGCTTCCAGCATTTCCTTCAGGTCGCGCAGCATGTCGGCGCTGCCGCAGATCATGACGCGGTCTTCGTTCGGGTTCAGCTCCGGTACGCCCAGGTCTTCGAACAGCTTGCCGCTCTCGATCAGCGCGGTGACGCGGCCCATGTTTTTGTACTCTTCACGGGTGACGGTCGGGTAGTAGCGCAGCTTGCTGGTCACCAGCTCGCCCAGGAACTCGTGGTTGGGCAAGTGCTCCACCAGCAGGTCGTGGTAGGCCAGCTCATCGACCTGGCGCACGCCGTGCACCAGGATCAGCTGGTCGAATTTCTCGTAGATTTCCGGGTCGCGCACGATGCTCAGGAAAGGCGCCAGGCCGGTGCCGGTCGACAGCATATACAGGCGCTTGCCTGGCAGCAGGTAGTCGGACACCAGGGTGCCGGTCGGCTTGCGGCCGACGATGACGCTGTCGCCCACTTGCAGGTGCTGCAGGCGGGAAGTCAGCGGACCACCCGGCACTTTGATGCTGAAAAATTCCAGATGGTCTTCGTAGTTGGCGCTGGCGATGCTGTAAGCGCGCAGCAGCGGCTTGCCGTCGACGCGCAGGCCGATCATGGTGAAGTGGCCGTTCGAAAAGCGCAGAGCCGGGTCACGCGTGGTGGTGAAGGAGAACAGGGTGTCCGTCCAGTGGTGCACGCTTAAAACCTTCTCCTCGTTCATGTTGCTCATTGTCTGAATCCCGATTGACTTAATAGTGAAAGCACCAGGCCCCCGCGCACATGGGCGTTTGCTTGGCAATCGGCTGAGCAGGGGAAGGCGCCGTAGAAATTAGTGGCGTAGGCGGCATTGTAACGGATCGCGCCCCATCCTGTCTCGGGGGCGCTCCGACTTCATACTTATATGCTTATGTCCGGAACCCGGTGTTAGCGGCTGGGGATGGCGGCGGGAATGCGATCCATCGCGTCGCGCGCGGCGTCGCCGGACAAGACCGTCTGCTTGGCGGCCTTGTCCGGTCCCTTGCGCGGAATCAGGCTGCCGGTCGGCGTGTAGGCGTCGTTGTCGAAGCCTTCGTTGGCGTCGACCGGCGGGTTGATGGAGCAGGCGCCGAGCAGGGCCGAGGCGGCAATCATGATGCAAATACTTTTCATGCGAGTTTTCCTTTGGTGGGTGGTTGCGCTTAAATTGTAACTTGCAGTCACTTGCGATGCCAGCCTTTTAGCCTTACGCGCTGGCCGGCTGCGATTTACGCTGCTTGCTCCAGTAGCCCAGGCCCAGCGCCAGCAGCCATACCGGGATCAGGTAGACCGACAGGCGCAGGTCCGGCGTCAGGTACATCACGACCAGGATGGCGGCCAGGAAGCCCAGGCACAGATAGTTGGTGAACGGGTAGCCCAGGCTGCGGAAGGCGGTGGACTGGCCTTGCTGCTGCTTCTGCGCGCGGAAGCGCAGGTGTATCCAGCTGATCATGCCCCAGTTGATGATAAGCGCGGAAACCACCAGGCCCATCAGCATGCCGAAGGCCTGGCCCGGCAGGAAGTAGTTGACCGCCACGCAGATGCCGGTGGCCAGCGCGGACACGCCCAGGGCGGCCAGTGGCACGCCGCGCTTGTTGACTTTCAGTAGCGAACGCGGCGCGTTGCCTTGCTTGGCCAGGCCGAACAGCATGCGGCTGTTGCAGTACACGCCGCTGTTGTACACCGACAGCGCGGCCGTCAGCACCACGATATTGAGCGCGTTGGCCACGGCATTGCTGTTGAGCGCGTGGAAGATCAGCACGAAGGGGCTGCCGCTGGTCACGACCTTGGTCCACGGATACAGCGACAGCAGCACGCCCAGCGCGCCGATGTAGAAGATCAGGATGCGGTAGATGGCCTGGTTGGTGGCCTTGGGGATGGTTTCCGACGGGTTGCTGGCCTCGGCGGCGGTGATGCCCACCAGCTCCAGGCCGCCGAAGGAGAACATGATGACGGCCATGGCCATCACCAGGCCCGAAATGCCGTTCGGGAAGAAGCCGCCGTGCTGCCACAGATTGGCCACGGTGGCTTCCGGGCCGGCATTGCCGGAGCCCAGCAGGTAGACGCCGAAGCCGATCATGGCGACGATGGCCACCACTTTGATAATGGCGAACCAGAACTCCATCTCGCCGAAGGCCTTCACGTTGGACAGGCTGATGGAGTTAATGATGAGGAAGAAGGCCAGCGCCGACACCCAGGTCGGAATGGCGGGCCACCAGTACTGGACGTAGATGCCCACCGCCGTCAGCTCGGCCATGCTCACCAGCACGTACAGCACCCAGTAGTTCCAGCCGGCCACGAAGCCTGCCATATTGCCGCAGTATTTGTCGGCGAAATAGGCGAAGGAGCCGGCCACCGGCTCGTCCACCACCATCTCGCCCAGCTGGCGCATGATCAGGAAGGCAATAAAGCCCGCCACGGCGTAACCCAGCAGCACCGAGGGGCCGGCCATTTGTATGGTCTGCGCAATGCCCAGGAACAGGCCGGTGCCGATGGCGCCGCCCAGCGCGATCAGCTGGATATGCCGGCTCTGGAGGCCGCGCTTCAGTTCGTTCTTCCCGTCTTCAATCATGTCTCTTGGTCCCTGATTTTTTGAAAAGCGCGTCAATGTGGATAATCATGCAACACGCTGAAGTCAGTGATTCTAAAGCATAGGGAGCGCGGCGTGGGAAGCCAACATGCCTGCCTTGTCCGTCAGTGTTGCGATCAGCGCGCGGGAGGCGGCGGAAAGGCTGCGGTGCGGCGGGTAGATCAGCGAAAACGGCCTGCTGCGGCCCCAGTGCTGGGGCAGCACCGCCACCAGTTGGCTGCTGCGCAGGCGCTCGTCGGCCACGAAGCGGTAGGTCTGGCAGATGCCCAGGCCTTGCTGCGCCATGGTCACCACGCCCAGCACGTCGTCGGCGATATGCATGCGCGGGAGCGGCTGCCAGTCCACGTCCGCGCCCTTGTCGCGCAGATGCCAGGCGGCCGGCTTGCCGGTGCTGGGCATGGTGAAGGACAGGCAGGCGTGCCGCTCCAGGCTGGCGATGTCGGCGGGCACGCCGGCGCGGGCCAGGTAGGCGGGCGCGGCGACCAGGCAGAGCTGGGCGTCCTCCAGCGGCCGGGCGATCAGGCCGCTGTCCGGCAGCGCGCCCTGGCGGATGGCCATGTCGTAGCCCTCCTGCACCAGGTCCACATTGCGGTTGGCGATGCTCAGCTCGATCAGCACCTTGGGATGCAGCTCCATGAATACTTGCAGCAAGGGCGGCAGACGGTAGTGGCCGTAGGTGGTGGGCGCGCTGATGCGCACCGTGCCGGACAGCTCGCCGCCCTGGTCGCGCATGGAGCGCTCGGCGTCCGCCATCAGCGCGAAGGCGCTGCGCGACTGTTCCAGATAGGACTTGCCCGCGTCGGTCAGGCTCAGGCGGCGGGTGGTGCGGCGCATCAGCTGCACGCCCAGGCGGGCTTCCAGGCGCGCTACGGCGCGGCTCAGCACGGACGCGGTAGTGCCCAGCGACACGGCGGCGGCGCTGATCGTGCCTTTGTCGGCGATGGCGAGGAAGGCCTCCACATCGCCCAGGTAATCAAATTGGCGCGGCATTACACTCTCTTGAGAACAAATGATTTGATGTTTAGGTGGTTTATTGTTTCATGGGGCATGAATAGAGTAGCGGCTATCCACCAACCCTACAAGGAGTTCCGCAATGAAACCATTCATCCGCACCGCCGCCGCTGCCGCCGTTCTGGCTCTGAGCGCCGCAGGCGCCCAGGCCGCCAATGTGCTGGTCGTGCTGTCCGACGCATCCAGGCTGGAGCTGCGCGATCAGCGCAGCTACGACACCGGCTTCTACGCCAACGAGCTGATGCAGCCTGTGAAAAAGCTGCTGGACGCGGGCCACACCATCACCTTCGCCACGCCGCTGGGCAAGGCGCCGTCGGTGGACCGCAACTCGCTGGACGCCTCGCTGTTCGGCGGCGAAGTGGCCATGAAGGAGCACATCGCCCTGCTGGACAAGCTGAAGCTGACTTCGGTGTCCGCATCGCCGGTCGTGAGCCTGGCGCGCGTGGAACAGGGAGGCTACGCGCAGTTTGACGCGGTCTACATCCCCGGCGGCCACGCCCCCATGCAGGATTTGATACGCAGCCCGGCTGTGGGCCGCCTGCTAAGCTACTTCCACAACGCCGCCAAGCCGACCGCGCTGGTCTGCCACGGCCCGGCCGCGCTGGTGGCCACGCTGGACCAGCCGGAGGCGTTCGTGGCCAAACTGGAGGCGGGCGGCGCTACGCCAGCCAAGGGCTGGATCTACGCCGGCTACCGCATGACGGTGATCAGCAATGCCGAGGAAGAGGCGGGCAAGGGCTATTTGAACGGCGGCGTGATGAAACTGACCCCGCAGACCGCGCTGGAGCGCGCGGGCGGCAAGTACAGCAGCGGCCCGAACTGGGCGGCGCATACCGTGGCGGACCGCGAGCTGATTACCGGGCAGAATCCGGCCTCGGCCGTCGCCGTGGCGGACTTGTTGCTGGCGCGCCTGCCCGCAACCGCACTCAGCAGCACTAAATAGCAATCGCGTACTGACACCCGGGTGGGGGCGTGCTACTATTTTCAGGCGCCCAAACGACCGCGCATCCTCCGTGCCGAAGTAGCACATGCCTACCCAGCTCCGTAGGCAGTCCGAGGGAGTCAGTGCCATGTGCTGTTGCAAGAGAAGCGATCACGAGCTTGCCCAAATCATCGAAGAGGGCCGCCGCATCGACGCGGCGAAAGGCGCGGCCAACGCCTGGGCCTATTTGCTGGCCCATTCAGTCGATCCCCACACCATACTTCGCGTCCTGTCCGGCGCCGCCGTGCGCCGCGAGGAGGGCTTGCGGGTGGGCTGACGCGGCGGCGCTCGCGGGTTACGCAGCTTCGCTGCTAACCCGCCCTACGAGATAAGATCACGGACGTTTCGGTACCGTAGATACTGTTATGCCGGTCAAGCGTTTTGAAGCTCCTGATTGAATGGTTTGCCAGATTTTAAGACGCCGAAAGCAACGTGGACGAGCTTGCGCATCATGGCGCCGATCACCAGCTTGGCCGGCTTGCCTGCTGCTTGTAGGCGGGTGCGGAACTGGCGCCCCCAGTCGGTGCGGTACAGCGCCACCATAGCCGGCATGTACAGATTTTTGCGCAGATGCGCGTGGCCGATCTTGGACATCCGGGGCCGCTGCTTCACGCTTGATCCGGACTCATGTTGGCGCGGATCGAGGCCTGCAAAGGCGGCAGCCTGCCGACCGTTGTCGAAGCGCCCGGCATGCATGCCATAGGCCAGCAGTAACGCAATGGTATTGTCCCCGACACCGGGAATGGTATCGAGTAAGTCGCGTCTGCCGCGCATGTCGGGATCGTCGTTGATGTGATCACGTACGCGCTTGCGCAGCTGTTTAATCTGCTCGCCGAGCCAGGCAATATGCTGTTCGATATCGGCCCGGACCGATTCGCGCGCCACGTCCAGGCGGTTCGTTTCCTGCGTCTGCATGGCCAGCAGCGCATCCAGGCGCAGCACCATCGCTTTCAATTCCTGTTCGCTCAGCGGCGGCGGCTGCCATGCTTCCGGACCATGCTTGGCGCAGAACTCGGCAATGACCTTGGCGTCGACCTGGTCGGTCTTGGTGCGCACCAGCTGCGCCTGGGAAAACGCCTTGATCTGGGCCGGATTGACGACACTGACGCGGTAGCCCCGACGGGCAAAGAACTCCGCGATCGCCTCCCAATAGACGCCAGTGGCCTCCATGCAGATATGGGGCAACCCGTCCGTATGACTCTGCAGCCACGCTTCCAGTTTGGCAAAGCCAGCCTGGGTGTTTTCTACAACTTTCGCACGGTGTTTGCCCGTTTCCAGGCGCAGTGCGCAATCGACCTTCAATTTGGCGACATCTATACCAAGACACAACATTACTCTTCTCCTGATCAACCTTGCAAATGCGGGCTCACGGCACGCCGGGCCAAAGATACTGTTCGATCTTTAATGGAATAAGAGCAACTGCTGCGAAATCTACATCACGGTCTTGGCGACCAAGGGCGGGTACGGCATCCAGTTGCTCTGCCCCGACGTTCCGTTTTCGGGGCAGATGGAATAATACAAGGGCGGGTTAGGGCGGCGCAGCCGCACGTAACCCGCCGTGCTTGCGGACTGTGAAATGTAAAAAAGCCCTGCAGTGTGAATGCAGGGCTCTGATTCATGCGGCGGCGCTTAGTCGCGGATTTCCAGCGCGCGGTTCAGGCTCAGGGCGGCGAGGGAGCCGACTGCGCCGGACAGCAGGTAAAGGCTGACATAGGCCAGGCCGAAGTTGGCCGACAGGCCCAGCGCCACCAGCGGCGCGAAGCCCGCGCCCACCAGCCACGCCAGGTCGGACGTCAGCGCCGCGCCGGTGTAGCGGTACTTGGTCTGGAAGTTGGCGGTCACGGCGCCGGCGGCCTGGCCATAGGACAGGCCCAGCAGCGTGAAGCCCACCATCAGGAAGATGTTCTGCCCGGCTTCGCCGCCGTCCATCAGCATCGGCACGAAGCCGCTGAAGACGGCGATCAGCGCGGCCAGCGTGCCCAGCGTGGTGCGGCGGCCGAAGCGGTCCGCCAGCAGGCCGGAGGCGATAATGCCGCCCGCCGCCAGCACGGCGCCCACCATCTGCAGGCCCAGGAAGTCACTGATCGAACGCGTCGAATACAGATTAATCCAGGACAGCGGGAACACCGTCACCAGGTGGAACAGCGCGTAGCTGGCCAGCGCGGCCAGCGCGCCGATCAGCACGTTGCGCCCTTGCGAACGGGCCAGTTCCATCACCGGCGTGGCGTCCAGCTCGTGGTCGTCCAGCAGCTTGGTGTATTCCGTGGTGGACACCAGGCGCAGGCGGGCGAACAGCGCCACCACGTTGATGGCGAAGGCCACGTAGAAGGGATAGCGCCAGCCCCAGTCGAGGAATTCCAGCGTGGTCAGTGCCGACAGCAGGAAGGAGAACAGGCCGGCGGCCAGGATGAAGCCGACCGGGGCGCCCAGCTGGCCCAGCATGGCGTACCAGCCGCGCTTGTTCTGCGGCGCGCTCAGCGCCAGCAGCGAGGGCAGTCCGTCCCACGAGCCGCCTTGGGCGAAGCCCTGGCCGACGCGCAGCAGCGACAGCATGATCACGGCGGTCATGCCCCAGTCCGCATATTCGGGCAGGAAGGCGATGCCGGCGGTGGAGGTGCCGAGCAGGAACAAGGCCCCCGTCAGCTTGGCTTCGCGCCCGAAATGGCGTTGTAGCGCCATAAACAACACCGAGCCGATGGGGCGGGCGATAAATGCAAACGAGAAGATGACAAAGGAGTAAAGTGTGCCGTCGAGGCGGCTTTCGAAGGGGAAGAAGACCTGCGGGAAGACCAGCACCGAGGCGATGGCGTAGACGAAGAAGTCGAAGTATTCGGATGCTCGGCCTATCACAACCCCGATCGCTATTTCTCCGGGTTCGATGTGCCCATCCCTGGCATTGATATTCCGCGCCCCTTGACTGGTTTGACGCGATGGATGTTCGGCGGGAAGATCGCCGTTGAATGTTGTCGTCGTGGCCATATTCCTTGTCTCGCTTAATAGTTGTACAACGGTCCGCCCCCAGGGGTAGGACAAAGTGTCCAATGTCCAAGAGGAGCCGTTGTGGTTACAGTACCATGTTATTCATTTTATGTAACGTACATTACCGCATGAAATCTCCCTTGAACCATCGTGGATTGGCTCTTTTGCCACTGTTGTTGCTTGCAGGCTGCAACACCGTGGTAATGAACCCGTCCGGCGATATCGCCGCGCAGCAGGCCCGCCTTGTGGTGGTGTCCACTTTGCTGATGCTGCTGATAGTCGTCCCAGTCATCGCACTGACCCTGTTCTTTGCGTGGAAGTATCGCCAAAGCAACACTAAAGCCAAATATGAACCCGATTGGGATCATTCCACCAAGCTCGAACTGGTGATCTGGGGCGCTCCGCTGCTGATCATTATCGTGCTGGGCCTGCTGACCTGGATCAGCACCCACAAGCTCGACCCTTATCGTCCGCTGGACCGTATCGACGAGAAGCGTCCGCTGGCCGCCGGCGTCAAGCCTCTGGAAGTGCAGGTCGTGGCGCTGGACTGGAAATGGCTGTTCATCTATCCGGAGCAGGGCATCGCCACCGTGAATGAGCTGGTGACCCCGGTCGACGTGCCTGTACGTTACAAAATCACCGCCTCGAACGTGATGAATGCCTTCTACGTGCCAGCCCTGGCCGGCATGATTTACGCCATGCCGAGCATGGAGACGCAGCTGAACGCGGTCATCAACAAGCCCGGCGTGTACGACGGCTTCTCGGCCAACTACAGCGGCGCTGGCTTCTCGCACATGCGCTTCAAGTTCCACGGCGTGAGCAATGCCGACTTCGACGCCTGGGTTGCCAAGGTCAAGGCCTCCGGTTCCACCGGCAGCGTTGCGCTGGACCGCGCCAGCTACCAGGTCCTGGAAAAGCCGAGCGAAAAAGAGCCGGTGCGCTACTACAACGCCGTGTCGGCCGACCTGTACGACGCCATCCTGAACCGCTGCGTCGGCGACGGCGCCACCTGCATCAACAAGATGATGGCGGATGACATCGTTCGCGCGAAAACCGCGGCCGAGCTGTGCAATACGCCGACTCCCGTGCCTAATCTTTCCATGAAGAGCAACAATGCAACACGATACTGATCTCATCTTCGGACGGCTGAGCTGGGAAGCGATTCCCTTCCACGAGCCTATCCTGCTGGCGACCTTCGCCGGCGTCGTGCTGGGCGGCATAGGCCTGCTTGGCGCCATTTCCTACTTCCGCCTGTGGGGCAATCTGTGGACGAACTGGATCACCAGTATCGACCATAAGAAAATCGGCATCATGTACATGATCCTCGGTTTGATCATGCTGCTGCGCGGCTTTGCCGACGCGCTGATGATGCGCGCCCAGCAAGCCTTCTCCTTCGGCGATTCGGCCGGCTTCCTGCCGCCGCACCACTACGACCAGGTCTTCACCGCCCACGGCGTGATCATGATCTTCTTCGTGGCGATGCCGTTCGTGACGGGCCTGATGAACTACGTGGTGCCGCTGCAGATCGGCGCGCGCGACGTGGCTTTCCCATTCCTGAACAACTTCTCCTTCTGGATGACCGCCTTCGGCGCCGTCCTGGTGATGGCGTCGCTGTTCGTGGGCGAATTCGCCCGCACCGGCTGGCTGGCCTACCCGCCGCTGTCCGGCATCCTCGCGTCGCCCGACGTCGGGGTGGATTACTACATATGGTCATTACAGGTGGCCGGGGTCGGGACATTGCTGTCCGGCGTCAACCTGGTCGTCACCATCGTGAAAATGCGCGCGCCTGGCATGGACATGATGAAGATGCCAGTGTTCACCTGGACCGCCCTGTGCACCAACGCGCTGATCGTGGCCGTGTTCCCTGTGCTGACCGCCGTGCTGGCCATGCTGTCGCTGGACCGTACCTTCGGCACCAACTTCTTCACCAACGAGCTGGGCGGCAACCCCATGCTGTACGTGAACCTGATCTGGATCTGGGGCCACCCCGAGGTGTACATCCTGGTGCTGCCGGTGTTCGGCGTGTTCTCGGAAATCGTGTCGACCTACTGCGGCAAGCGCCTGTTCGGCTACACCTCCATGGTGTACGCAACCGTCGTGATCACCATCCTGTCCTACCTGGTATGGCTGCACCACTTCTTCACCATGGGCTCCGGCGCATCGGTGAACTCCTTCTTCGGCATTACGACGATGATCATCTCGATCCCGACCGGCGCCAAGATCTTCAACTGGCTGTTCACCATGTACCGTGGCCGCATCCGCTTTGAAGTGCCTATGCTGTGGACCATCGGCTTCATCATCACCTTCGTGATCGGTGGCATGACCGGTGTGCTGCTGGCGGTGCCTCCGGCCGACTTCGTGCTGCACAACTCGCTGTTCCTGATCGCCCACTTCCACAACGTCATCATCGGCGGCGTGGTGTTCGGCGTGTTCGCGGCCATCAACTACTGGTTCCCGAAAGCCTTCGGCTACAAGCTGAACAGCTACTGGGGCAAGTGGTCGTTCTGGCTGTGGTTCGTGGGCTTCTACTTCGCCTTCATGCCGCTGTACGTGCTGGGCCTGATGGGCGTAACCCGCCGCATGAGCCATTTCGACGATCCTTCGCTGCAGATCTGGTTCCAGATCGCCGCCCTGGGCGCGGTCATGATCGCCGGCGGTATCGGCGCCATGCTGCTGCAATTCTGGGTTTCGTTCCGCGACCGCAAGCAGAACATGGACGTCACCGGCGACCCATGGAACGGCCGCACGCTGGAATGGTCGACCTCGTCGCCACCGCCGGACTACAACTTCGCGTTCACCCCGCGCGTGCACGACAACGACACCTGGGCCGACATGAAGAAGAACGGCTACCAGCGTCCGCTGAAGGACTACGTCGCGATCCACATGCCGAAGAACACCTGGGCGGGCTTCGTGATCGCCGCGATCAGCGGCCTGATCGGCTTCGCGCTGATCTGGCAGATGTGGATCCTGGCCGGCGTGTCCTTCGTGGCCATGATGGCTGCCATCATTACGCATACGTTTAACTACAAACGCGACTACTACATTCCTGCGGACGAAGTTGTCCGTACCGAAGATGCTCGCACTCAACTGCTGAATGCCCATGTCTGACGCTACTTTGAACCCAAGCTCGCGCTACTTCGTGCGCGAGCACCATCCGGAAAACGGCACCTTGCTCGGTTTCTGGATCTACCTGATGAGCGATTGCCTGATCTTCGCCGTCCTGTTCGCAACCTACGCCGTGCTGGGCCGCAACTACGCGGGCGGCCCGACCGGCGCCGAGCTGTTCGACCTGAAGCTGGTGGCATTGAACACCTCGATGCTGCTGCTGTCGTCGATCACCTACGGCTTCGCCATGCTGGAAGCGGGCCGCAAGCGCCTGGGCGCCACCATGGGCTGGCTGATCGTCACCGGCCTGTTCGGCGCGGCCTTCATCTCGCTGGAACTGTACGAGTTCGTGCACCTGCTGCATGAAAACGCCGGTCCGCAGCGCAGCGCCTTCCTGACCTCGTTCTGGTCGCTGGTGGCCACCCACGGCCTGCACGTGACCTTCGGTATCGTGTGGCTGACCACGCTGCTGTTCCAGCTGAAGAAGCATGGCCTGACGCATGAAAACATGCGCCGCCTGACCTGTTTGTCGATGTTCTGGCACTTCCTGGACGTGGTCTGGATCGGCGTGTTCACCTTTGTTTACCTGATGGGAGTTCTGCCATGAGCGATCACAACCACGAGCACCATGGCCATGACGATCACGGCCACGGCCACCACGGCCATGACGACCACAACCACGGCAGCCTGAAGTCCTACACCATAGGCTTCATCCTGTCGGTGATCCTGACCGCCATTCCGTTCTGGCTGGTGATGGGCAATGTGTTCGCCAATCCGGCCACCACGGCCTTCACCATCCTCGGCTTCGCGGCCGTGCAGATCGTGGTCCACATGGTCTACTTCCTGCACATGAACGCGAAAGTGGAGGGCGGCTGGTCCATGCTGGCCATGATGTTCACGCTGATCCTGGTGGTTATCGTGCTGTCGGGCTCGATCTGGGTCATGTACCACATGAACGCCAACATGATGCCGGGCATGGACGCGCACCAAATGCGCAACATGCCATGATGTCCGCACCGCGCACTGCCGCCGCGCCGCGCCTGCGTTCCGCAGGCCTGCGCTACACGCTGGCGGCTTGCGCGGTGCTTGTCATCGTAGTACTGCTCGCGCTGGGCACGTGGCAAGTCCAGCGCCTGCAATGGAAACTGGCTCTGATCGAACGCGTCGACGCACGCGTGCACGCGGAGCCGGTTCCCGCGCCCGGTCCGCAGGACTGGGCCAGGGTGTCCGCAGACACCGATGAATACAAGCACGTCTTCCTGACGGGCAGATTGCTCCCCGAATACTCCACCAAGGCGCAGGCCACCACCGAGCGCGGCCCCGGCTATTGGCTGCTCACGCCGCTGTGCCAGGCCGACGGCGGCACCGTCATTGTCAACCGCGGTTTCATTCCGCTGGAGGCGGCTGCCGGGCTGGAAGGCAGCCTGAACGCCGTGGTCCCTGCCGGCACCGACGCCTGCGCCGCCGCCGCGCTGGCCGGCCGCGCCCCGGTGCGCCTGAACGGCTTGCTGCGCATCAGCGAAGTGGGCAAGGGGCCGATGGGCCTGCGCGCCAACGACCCGGCGCAGAACCGCTGGTATGCGCGCGACGTGCACGCCATCGCCACCGCGCGCGGCCTGCAGCCTGCGCGCGTGGCGCCATACTTTGTCGACGCCGATGCCGGCCAGTACGTGGCCGATCTTGCCGAACCGCTGCGCCCCTATGGCGGCATGACGGTTATTTCCTTCCCGAACAATCACTTGGTTTATGCTCTCACCTGGTACGCGCTGGCTGCTATGATGGCGGCCGCGCTGGCGTGGGTGATACGCGACGAGCGCCGCCGCGCCGGCAAGTAGCGCGGCAAGCAGGCCTGCACGCAGGCCGCATAACTCAGGCGAGGATGAATGTCGGGCCAACTACTTTCAATAGCAAAATTGCCGTCCTTCCTGGCGGCGGCCCGCGCCGGCCAGGCGGCAGGGCATCAGAACATGCAGCAGCTGATACAGCTGCGCTGGATCGCCGTGGCCGGGCAGATCACCACCATCCTCGTGGTGGCCTGGGGCATAGGCATCAAGCTGCCGCTGGTCTACATGCTGGAAGTGCTGGCCTGCCTGATCGCCTTCAACGTCGCCAGCCAGCTGCGCTGGCATGAGAAATGGGCCGTGTCGAACGGCGAACTGTTTCTCGCCATCCTGGTGGACGTGGCCAGCCTCACGGCCCAGCTCTACCTGAGCGGCGGCACCTCGAATCCCTTTGTCTACCTCTACCTGCTGCAGGTCATCCTCAGCGCGGTGCTGCTGGAGGCCTGGTCCACCTGGACCATCGTCGCCATCGCCAGCGCCTGCCTGGCCGGATTGTCCGTGTGGTCCAAGCCCATCGCGCTGCCGCTGTTCCACGAGCGTGGCTACTTCAGCCTGTATATCCAGGGAATGCTGATCTGCTTCGCGCTGAACGCCGCGCTGCTGGTGGTGTTCATCACCCGCATCATGAGCAATTTGCGCGCCGGCGACGCCATGCTGGCCAGCATGCGCCAGCGCGCCGCAGAGGAGGAGCATATCGTCCGCATGGGCCTGCTCGCCTCGGGCGCGGCGCACGAGCTGGGCACGCCGCTGGCCACGCTGTCGGTGATACTGGGCGACTGGCGCCGCATGCCGGAGTTCAGCAAGAATCCGGAACTGCTGGAGGAAATCGGCGAGATGCAGGCCCAGCTGGCGCGCTGCAAATCCATCGTCAGCGGCATCCTGCTGTCGGCGGGCGAGGCGCGCGGCGAATCGTCGGCGCGCACCACCATCAACACCTTCCTCGACGAGCTGGTGCAGGAATGGTGCGCCAGCCGGCCGGTGGCGTCCTTCGATTACCGCAACACCATCGAGGACATGCCGGTCGTGTTCGACACGGCCTTCAAGCAGATGATCTGCAATGTGCTGGATAATGCACTGGAAGCATCGCCCGAGTGGGTGCGGCTGGAGGCGCGCTGCGAGGACGGCGCCATCAAGCTGCTGGTCAGCGACAGCGGCCCGGGCTTCGCGCCCGACATCCTGGAGCAGTTCGGCAAGCCCTACAATTCAAGCAAGGGCAAGCCGGGCCGTGGGCTGGGCCTGTTCCTGACGGTGAACGTGGCGCGCACCCTGGGCGGCACGGTGGAGGCTGGCAACCGGCCGGAGGGCGGCGCCGCCGTCTTGCTGAGCTTGCCGCTGACGGCCATTGCAGTGGAAGAGGAATAGAGGAATGACCGAAGAAGAAGTACGCCAGCTCATCATCATCGAGGACGACGCCGCCTTTGCGCGCACGCTGGGCCGTTCCTTCGAGCGGCGCGGCTACCAGGTGCTGCTGGCGGCCAGCCTGGAGGAGGCCGAGGCGCTGCTCGAAGAGCATACGCCGGGCTACGCCGTGGTGGACCTGAAACTGAAGAACAACACCTCCGGCCTGCTGTGCGTGCAGATGCTGCACGCGCACGACCCGGAGATGCTGATCGTGGTGCTGACCGGCTTCGCCAGCATCAACACGGCGGTGGAAGCGATCAAGCTGGGCGCCTGCCAGTACCTGGCCAAGCCGTCCAACACCGACGACATCGAAGCCGCCTTTGCCCACGTGGCCGGCAGCGCCGAGGTGGAAATGACCAACCGCTCCACATCCATCAAGACGCTGGAGTGGGAGCGCATCCACGAAGTGCTGGCCGAGACCGACTTCAACATCTCCGAGGCCGCCCGCCGCCTCGGCATGCACCGCCGCACGCTGGCGCGCAAGCTGGAAAAGCAGCGCGTGAAGTAGACAGGGGCATATCAAGCCGGTAAGATGGTTTTTTTACTAACCGGCAGGGTGGCACCATGGATACGGCACGTTTGAAGCAAGCTGCGGCGCTGGCCGTGGCCATCTCCACCCTGCATGGCCCGGCCCGCGCCGAAACGCCCGCCGCGCCCGCCAAGGCGACCCGCGCCGTGGCCGATTTCAGCAAGTGCGACAAACCGGTCTGGCCGCAGGAAGCGCTGCGGCGCGAGCAGCAGGGCACCGTCACGATGGCGTTCAAGATCGGCGAGGACGGCACGGTGGTCGAGTCCAAGGTGAACAAATCCAGCGGCTATCCGCTGCTGGACGAGGCCGCGCGCTTCGGCCTGGCCAAGTGCAAGTTCAAGCCCGGAACGGTAGGCGGCCAGCCCACGACCACATGGATGCAGATGCAATACAAGTGGGTACTGGACCTGCCCGAGAAAGATCCCGCCTTGCAGGCGGCGTTCGCCGAGGCGCTGGCGGCGGCCGAGGGCGGCGACCCGCAGGCGCAATACAAGGTGGCGGAACTGATCCGTACCGGCAAGGGTGTGAAGCACGACGATGCGCAGGCGATGGCGTGGCTGAAGAGGGCGGCGGAAACCGGCTATGCCGAGGCGCAGTTCATGCTGGGCAGCTACTACCTGGCCGGCAAGGGCAGCGAAGCGGACGTCGCGCTGGCGCATCCCTTGCTGATGAAAGCCGCCGAGCAGGGCCATGCGATGGCGATGATGGCGGTGGGCGGGCAATATATGACGGGCAAGGGCGTCGAGCGGGATCCTGCGCAGGGCTATGCCTGGGTGCGCAAGGCGGCCGATGCGGGTTTGCCGATTGCGTACACCGGCCTGGCTTCCATGTACTTCGGCGGCGTGGGCGTGGCGCGCGACCCGGACGAAGCGCAGCGCATGCTGCGCCGGGGGGCGGAACTTGGCGAGCAGACCGCGCTGCAGGGGCTGGGCATGGAGCTGCTGCGCTCGCAGTCGCCACGCGACCAGGCGGAAGCCTTGCCCTTGCTGGAGAAGGCTGCGGCGAAGGGTTCGCCGGTTGTGCAGTACTTGCTGGGGAATGCCTATGCAGAAGGCAAGGGCACGGAGGCTGATACGGCCGTGGCTGCCGAATGGTACCGAAAGGCTGCTGCGCAGAGCTACCCGGTGGCGCAGTTCGCGCTGGGCGGCATGATGGAGCAGGGCAGCGGCGCGCGCAAGGACGAGGCGGAGGCGCTGCGCTTGTATGAGCTGGCCGCGCAGCGCGGGTATCTGCCGGCGGTGCAGCGCATGCTGAAAGTGGCGGAGCGCGGCGAACTGGGCCGTCCGGTGGATGTGGCTGCGGCAGCGCAGTGGCGCGCGCAGTTGAGCGGATTGAGCGGCAAGAAATAGCGGGGCGGCGGCGCTGGCGGGTTACGCGGCTGCGCCGCTAACCCGCCCTACGAGCCCGCAGAATTGGCGGCGGAATTGCGGCGGAATTGCGGGGGAATTGCGGCGGGATTGCGCTGGGCGTAGGGCGGGTTAGGCGGCGACAGCCGACGTAACCCGCCATGCCTGAGCCGCCGCTCAGCACCCCTGCGCCGTGCACAGCGTGGCGATATTCCCGCTGGTGAAGCGCGCGCCGTTGAAGGTCTGGCCGAAGGTGCCGGTGCAGCTGGCGCTGTCGTAGCCGTGCACCACCGAGTCCACATGGTTGCCGCCCCGGTAGTCGCGCAGCCACGGTCCGCCGCTGGAGCCGAAGGTCATCGAGCAGCCGGTGTTGAGCACCGAGGTGCCGCCGCAGCTCCCACTGGGACTGAAGCTCTCGGACGCGCAGGCCTGCAGCGTATTCCCGCCGCCCAGATTGCCCGGATAGCCCAGCGCATGCTGGCTGAGCACGCTTCCGTAATTCCACGACCGCCCCAGCCATCCCGTGTAGAAGGTCACGCCGCGCCCGGCCGAGTCGTTCTGCAGCGCGATCAGGCAGACGTCGGAAGCCACATCCCCATTATTGATCCAGCTGGTCAGTATGCGCGCCTGCGACCAGGTGAACATGCCGAAGGGCGCATTGCCGCTGTTGTAGGCCGGCGCGAAGGACCAGCCGCCTATCCAGTTGTTGCGCGAGCGGTCGTAGCAGCAGTGCGCCGCCGTCACGATGATGTTGTTGCCGCTGATGACGGACGCCGAGCAGGTGCCCGCGCTGGTGAACAGCTTGCCGATCGCGCGCGGCGTATTGGCGTTGTTCGTTTCCTGGTATTGCGTGAAGATGTCGACCGTGGCGCCGGCCGGGCCGGCGAAACCGAGCCCTGCCAATGCAGCCAGCGCCGCCCATGCCGCCGAGCCCGCCAGCGCCTTCTTGCCTGTGTGCTTGTCCATTTCAGATCTCCCTGCCGTGGTTAGCGTTGCTTTTGGTCCGCTGCCTTCCAGTCGTCCGGATGCAGGCGGCGCGCCTCCTCGTCCGCCTTGGGATCGGGCGCGCCGCCTTCGGACAGCTCGGGCTTGGCGCCGGCCAGCGCCTTCTTCTCGGCCGCCGTCTGCGACTGGCGTTTGGGCTTGCCCTTGGTCACGTTCCAGTCCAGCGGCTTGGCGCTGAGCCGCTCCTCGCGCGTCTGGTAGGACGGCTCGGCCGCGGCGCGCTGCGGGTCGGCGTCGCGCTTGATGCTGGTGGTGGTGTCCTGCGGCGCTGCAAAAGCCGAGCCCGCCATGAACAGGGCGGCCAGCGCAGCGTGGGATGGTGAGTTGATCAACATAGTCGCCTCCTTTAGGTGAAGCGGACAGGCCTGCCCCGCTTGCTAAAGTTCAGCCTATGCCGGCCCGGTGGATATGCAATGTTTTGTGGGGACTGCCTTGACGCAGGTCATGGCAAGTGCAGATCGCGCACCGCCGCTTCCAGCGCCTCGAATGTGGCCGGCTTGGTCAGGTGGCGGTCGAAGCCGGCGGCCAGGGCGTTTTCGCGGTCGCGCTCCTGGCCGTAGCCGCTGAGCGCCACCAGGCGCACGCCGGCCAGCTCGGGCAGCTTGCGCATGGCGCTGGCCGCTTCCGTGCCGGGCATGTCCGGCAGGCCGATGTCGAGGAACACCAAGTGCGGCCGGAACGCCAGCGCCAGGCGGATGGCGTCCGTGCCGGTGTGGGCGGTGACCACCTCGTGGCCGCAAAAGCTGAGCAGCGAGGCCACCATGTCGGCCGAGTCGACGTTGTCGTCCACGACCAGCACACGCCTGCTCGGCCCGGCTGCCGGGCTGTCTTCGGCGGCGGCGGTGCTCGCCACGCCCTCCGGCGCGGCGCACAGCGGCAGGCGGATCTCGAACGTGCTGCCCTGGCCTTCGCCGGGGCTTTCAGCGGCCACGCTGCCGCCGTGCAGGTCCACCAGCGTGCGTACCAGCGACAGGCCGATGCCCAGGCCGTCCTGCACGCGGTCCGACGCATGCCCGGCCTGCGCGAACAGCTTGAAGATGTTGCCGATCTGCGCGGCCGGAATGCCGATGCCGTTGTCGCGGATGCGTATCAGCGCCGTGTCGCCCTCGCGCGTCAGGCTGGCGGTGACGACGCCGCCCAGCGGCGTGAACTTGCAGGCGTTGTTGAGCAGGTTGCCGGCGATCTGCGCCAGGCGCACGCCGTCGCCGGCCACCCACAGCGGCTCGTCGGGCAGCTCGACGGACAGGGCGTGGCGCCGCCGCTCGCACGCCTCGCGCGCGGTGTCGAGCACCGAACGCAGCATCTCGCCCAGCTCCACCGGCGCCACCCGCAGCGTGATCTTGCCCTGCGAAATGCGCGACACGTCCAGCAAATCGTCCACCAGGCGCACCATGTGGTCGGTCTGCCGGATGATCATCTGGCGCGCGCTCTCCTGCGGCTGCGGCGCGTACGGGTCGAGATTGCGCAGCACCTCCACCGCGTTGCGGATCGGCCCCAGCGGATTGCGCAGCTCGTGCGCCAGGATGGCCAGGAACTCGTCTTTCAGGCGGTTCGCCTCGCGCAGCTCGCGCTCCGCCTTGGCCAGCCGCAGCAGGGCGCGCACATTGGCCACCAGCTCTTCCGGTTCGATCGGCTCGATCAGGTAGTTGTCGGCGCCGCTGTCGAGCGCCCGCACGCGGTCCGGCGAGGCCACGTAGGACGCCGAAGTCTGCAGCACCAGCACCATGGCGGTGTGCGGGTTCTGTTTCAGGCGGCGGCACACTTCAAAGCCGCTCAGGTCGGGCAGCTTGGTGTCGAGCAGCACCAGGGCCGGGTTTTCGCTGGCCGTCTTGGCCAGGGCCTCGCCGCCGCTGGCCGCTTCGATGACCTGGAATCCGGCGCGCTGCAGGATGCGCGACTTGGCGTAGCGCGCCGCTTCGGTATCGTCCACATTGAGGATCAGGTCGTGCGACATCATGGCGCCTCGTGCTGGTTGGGTGGCGGCGCGCCGGCGCCGGACGCAGCCAGGTAAAGGGCATTGAGCTGGGCCAGCAGTTCGGCGCGCGGCACCGGCTTGACGAAATAGGCGTCCGCCCCCAGCGCATAGGCTTTCTGGCGGTCCGCCACTTCGGACGCGATAATCACCGGCACATGGCGGCGCCGCTCGTCGTTCTTGGTCTGCGTCAGCCAGCGCCAGGTGTCGGTGCCGTTCAGGTACAGGTCGAGGATGACGGCGGCCGGCGGCGTGGTGTTCCAGACCTGCTCGGCCTCCCACAGGCTGCGCGCCCACACGGCGCGGTAGGGGGTGTTGCGGAAGAAGCTGCGGTACAGCAGCATGGCGGTGCGGTCGTCCTCGACCACCAGCACCGGGATGCCGCCGTCGGCGCCGCCGGGCGCAGGGCCGGCGGCCAGTCCATCGTGCAGCGGCGGAGCGGATTCGCGCAGCATGCGCGGCAGGGTGGCGAAGAAGGTCGAGCCCACGCCAGGCGTGCTGGTCAGGCCGACCCTGCCGCCCAGCAGCCCGGCCAGCTTGCGGCACAGCGGCAGGCCCAGGCCGGTGCCCTTGGCGCTGCGCTGCAGGTGGCCCGCCACCTGGCTGAATTCTTCAAACACCATCTGCTGGTCTTCGGGCGCGATGCCGATGCCGCTGTCCTGCACGGCAAAGCGCACGCCGGCGCCGTCCGGCAGCAGCTCGGCCGACACGCGCACCTGGCCCGCCTCGGTGAACTTGAGGGCGTTCGAAATGAAGTTGCGCAGGATCTGCGACAGCTTGGCCTCGTCGCTGAACATATGCAGCTCCGGCTCCGGCATGTCGAACACCAGGTCCACCTTGGCGCTCACCAGCAGCGGGCGCAGCATGCCGCGCAGCGCGCTGAACATCTCGCCGACGTCGAAGTCGGCGCTGTGGATGTCGATCTTGCCCGCTTCGATCTTGGCCAGGTCCAGCAGGTCGTCCACCAGCTCGGCCAGCGACTCGGCGCTTTTCAGGATGTAGCCGACCTGTTTTTCCTGCTCGCTGCCCAGGTCGCCGTCGATGCGGTCCAGCAGCAGCTTGGACAGCGCGCGTATGGAATTGAGCGGGGTGCGGAACTCGTGGCTCATATTCGACAGGAAGCGCGTCTTCATCTCGTCGGCGCCGCGCAGGTGCTCGGCTTGCTGGTCCAGCTCGGCGTACAGCGCCACCACGCCGCGGTTGGTGTCCTCCAGCTCGCGCGTGAGCTGCAGCAGCTCTTCCTGGCGCGCGTTCAGTTCGGCCAGCGTGGCCAGCAGTTCCTTGTTCTGCTGCTGCATTTCCGACAGCGCAGCGTCCGGCGGCAGGGCGTGCAGCTGGGCGCCGAGCGCGCCCACCGCCGCAGCCGTCAGCAGCGGCGCCTCGGCCGGCAGCAGCTTCTTCAGCAGGATCAAGGTGCCCTTGCCGGGCTCGGTATTGATGTCGCACTGGTCCATCAGGCGGCGCGCGCCCAGCAGGCCCATGCCCATGCCGGTGGGGGACTGGTAGCGTCCCGACAGCACCAGCTGCAGGTTGGCGATGCCCGGCCCCTGGTCCTCGATGCGTATCACCAGCAGCTGCGGCGCGGTGCCGCCTTCCACGCTGAACTCGATGCGGCCGCTGCTGGCGTAGTTGTAGACGTTGCGCGCCAGTTCGGACACGGCGGTGGCAATGCGGGTCTGGTCCTGGCCGCCGAAGCCGCACAGCGCGGCGATCTGGCGCGCGCGCTGGCGCGAGGCCACCACGTCCACCTCGGCCACGATGGCCATGCTGAGGATGCGCAGGCTCATGGCTGGCCTCCCTGGTGGTCGCGCAGCACCAGCACGGTGACGTCGTCGCGGCGGCGCGAAAAATCGCGGTACAGCACGGCGGCGATCACTGCGGGATGGCGCCGGGCCAGGCCGGGGTAGTCGTCCAGGTTCCAGCGAGAGCCCAGGCCGTCGCTATGCAGTATCAGCATACCGTCATGGTCCCAGGGCGCGGGGAATTCCTGCACCTTGCGCATATTGCTGCCGACGATGCCGTTGTGCGACACCAGCTGGCGCCGCGCGCCGTCGCTCCAGGCGTGGCAGGCAATATTGCCCACCCCGGCCAGTTGCAGCTGCCCTGCCAGCATGTCGATGCGCACCACGGCGGCGGCCGCGCCGCGCGTGGCGCGCAGCGCATCGTGCACGTCCCGCAGCAGCACGGAAGCGGGCTGGGCCGGATTGGCCAGCACAGTCTGCGCGGCCAGGCGCGAGGCGTCGGCCGCCAGCGGGCCGTGGCCCAGGCCGTCGGCCACCAGCACCGTGGCGCTGGTGGGGCCGCAGGCCAGGGCCCAGCCGTCGCCGCAGGCGGTTTCGCCGTGCATGGGCAGGCAGACCACGCCCACGTCCAGCGCTAGCGGCGGCGCGGCCGCGTCGGCCTGGCTCGGCTGCGGCCATAGCGTCAGCCAGACCACCGTGCCTTGGCCGGGCGCGCTGTAGGCGTCGAAACTGCTCGACAGGCGCTGCATCGCGCCCAGGCCCACGCCGTAGCTGCCCGCCGTGGTGCGCCCGTCCTGCAGGCTGGTGGCCAGGCTGGCCATACCGGGACCGTTGTCCAGTGCCAGCACCTCCACACCGGCCCGGCCGCCGGCGTGCAGCGCGCGCAGCAGGATCTCGCCGTGGCCGGCGTGTTTCAGGATGTTGCTTGCCGCTTCGGTCACCACGATGGCCAGCTCGCCGGCGCGCACCGGGTCCAGCCCGGCTTGCGCGCCCAGTTCGGCGGCGGCGCGGCGCGCGGCGGCCACGTGGGTGGCGTCGGATACCGGGCAGCACTGCTGCGGCGGATTTAGAAAGGTTTCCATTTGGTGATGCTGACGGTGGTGCCGGCGCCGGGCGCCGAAATAATGTCGAACTCGTCCGCCAGCCGCTTGGCGCCGGACAGTCCCAGGCCCATGCCGCCGCCGCTGGTGTAGCCATCGGTGAGGGCGCGGGGAATATCGTCGATGCCGGGACCATCGTCGGTGAACACCAGCTGCAGCCCGCGCCGCATGCCGTTGTTGACGTGGAGCAGGTGCGCCTCGCCGCCGCCGCCGTAACGCAGCGTGTTGCGCGCCAGCTCGCTGGCCGCCGTCACCATCTTGGTCTGGTCGACCAGGCTGAAGCGCTCCGCCACCAGCTGCTCGCGCACCTGCTGGCGCAGCCGCACCACGTCCTCGTCGAGCCGCAGCGGCAGCACCACGGCGCCGGGAGGAGGCGCGTTCATGCGATCTGGCGCTGAAGCAGCTGTACGCCTTTTTCGACGTTCAGCGCCGTCTGTACGCCTTCCAGCTTGAGGCCCAGCTCCACCAGCGTGATGGCCACGGCCGGCTGCATGCCCACCAGCACGGTGTGCGCGTCCAGCACGCGCGCCATGGCGGCCGTGTTGCTGATCATGCGGCCGATAAAGGAGTCCACGATGTCCAGCGTGGAAATGTCGATCAGCACGCCGCGCGCGCGGTCCTGCACGATGCGCGCGGTCAGGTCGTCCTGCAGGGTCATCGCCAGCCTGTCGTGCATGTCGACCTGTATGGTCACCAGCAGCAGCTGGCCCATCTTGAGTATCGGGATGCGTTCCATGCGGGCCTCACACTGCCTGGTGGTAGGTGACCGAGGCGCCCAGCCGCTTCATGGCGGTCTGGAAGGCGTCCGCCAGCGTGGCCTTGGTGGTCACGTCCTCCAGGTTCACGCCCAGGTGGACGATGGTTTGCGCGATCTGCGGGCGGATGCCGCTGATGATGCAGTCGGCGCCCATCAGGCGCGCGGCGGCCACGGTCTTGAGCAAATGCTGGGCCACCAGCGTGTCCACGGTGGGCACGCCGGTGATGTCAATAATGGCGATGGAGGCGCTGGTGTCGATAATCTTCTGCAGCAGGTTCTCCATCACCACCTGGGTGCGCGCGCTGTCGAGGGTGCCGATCAGGGGCAGGGCCAGTACGTCGCGCCACAGCTGCACCACCGGGGTGGACAGTTCCAGCAGCTCCTGCTGCTGGCGCAGGATCACGCCTTCGCGGTTGCGCTGGTATTCCTCGACGGTGTACAGGCCGAGGCGGTCGAACAGGTTGCCGGTCTCGGCGAGTTCCTCGCCCAGCGCGGCGCTGTCGTGCGCCAGTTCGGCACGCAGGCCTGCGAACAGCGGCTCTTTGAGCGAGAACACGAAGGTGGCCGTCTCGGTCGGGGTGTAGCCTTGACGCACGCGGTTGGCGGAGATATCACTGAGCAGCTGGCGCACCTCGCCCCAGGCCGGGCCGTCGATTTCATAGCTGGCGCCGGCTTCGGTGGCCTTGACCAGCAGCGGCAGCAGGCGCATGGCCTGTTGCCGCATTTCGGCCTCGGCCCCCTTGTCGCGGCGCACCGTGCGCGACAGCATGCCGCTCAGCCAGCCCTCCAGCAGTGCTTCCTGGTTTTTGCTCAGGATGTTGGCGAGATTTCCGGTGCTCTGCTTGCTCATGCGTACCCCACAAAAATGGATAAAGAGAAAACAGTCTAGCAGGAAAACTTTAAAACCTTGGTTAAATTGAAATGTGGCGTGCCCAGCCGCATACAGCGGCCGGGCAGGCAGGACGGGAGAGGGAAGCGGAGCGGGGAATTACAGCTTGTAGCTGGCCTGGACCGAGAACGAGCGCCCGGCCAGGGGCAGGTCGAAGGGCAGCGCCAGGCCCGGCGCCAGCGTCGGCTCGCGCGCGTCGGCGTCGAAGATGTTGCGCACGGCGGCCGAGAAGTTCCACTGGTTCTTGCCGCGCCGGGTCGACAGCGTCAGGTCGAAGGTGCGGTAGTCGGCGATGGGCTTGCGCAGGTCGCCGGTGGCGCGCTGGCGGCCGGCCACCCAGTTCAGCTGCGGCGACAGCGTGTAGTTGCCGCCGAACTGCCAGTCGGCGCGGCCGAACAGATGGTGGCGCGGCGCGTAGCCGGCGTCCTTCTGCGTGGCCTCGTCCACCGAGCGTTGCCAGGCGTAATTGCCCACCAGGCGCAGCTCGCGGTTGACGTTCCAGTTGCCTTCCAGCTCCATGCCGTGGCCGGTCTGGTCGCCCTGGTTGGCAAAGGTGGAGCCGGTGCCGGCCATCATGTTCGGCACCAGGCGGATGATGTTGCTCATCTCGTAGCGGTACAGCGTCAGGTTGATTTGCGCGTCCGCCTGGGCTTGCCAGGAGAAGGCCGCTTCCAGCGTGCGGTCGGTTTCCGGCTTCAGGTTGGCGTTGCCGCGCGCCACAGGGTTGGCCAGGCTGTAGGCCTCGTTGAAGGACGGCGCGCGGAAGGCGCGGCCGTACAGCAGCTTGGCGGTCAGGTCGAAGGTGGCGTCCCACACCAGCGCGAAGCGCGGGTTGGTGGTGCCGCCAAAGTCGGAATAGCGGTCGTGGCGCACGCCGGCGGTCAGGGTCCAGTCGGTGGCCAGGCGCCATTCGTCCTGCGCGTACAGGTAGTCGATGCGGCGCTTGTGCGGCCGCATAAAGGGATTGCTGTCGCTGAAGTCCGCCAGGCCCGGCAGCGGCACGGGGGTGCCGTTGGCCGTGTAGGTGAAATTGCGGCGCTCGCGCGTGCGGTACAGGTCCAGGTCGTCGTGGCCTATGCCCACGCGCACGTGGTGGTCCGCGAAGCCGCTGTAGTCGGCATAGGCGGTGAGCCGGGTCGAGCGCTCCCAGGTTTCCGGGATGCCTATCATGCCGTTCGGGAACAGCCCGGTCGGGAAGCGGGTGCCCGGCGGCAGCAGGATGTAGCCGTCCAGCTCCTGCGCGTAGGACTGGGTGCTGATGCTGGCCCCCAGGCCCCAGTTGCGGCTGAACTGCGCGTCCGCCCAGCCCAGGCTGGTGTTGATGCGTTCGCTGCGGCCCACGCCCACCGGGTCCAGCGCGGAGGCGATGCCGGCGCCGCTGCCCTGGCGGTCGCGCAGCTTGTAGCCGAAGCGCGCGCGCCACTGGCCATAGCCGGCTTCCAGGTTCAGGTCCACCGCGTCGCCGCCGGTGTTTACGCCGCCCGGGGCCAGGCTGGCGTGGGTGCCGAGCAGGGTGTCGTTGCGGGTCTGCGCGTCCGCTTCCAGCGTGCGGTGCTGGCCGTCGGTGGTGCCGGTGCGCAGGTAGGCGGCGATCTCGATGGGGCCGAGCTTGCCGCCGTGCTGCACCCAGGCGTCGCGCGCCTGGAAGGAGCCGAGGCGCAGGCCGACTTCGGTTCCCGCCGCTTCGGCCGGACCCTTGGTGATGATGTTGATTACGCCGGAGAAGGCGTCCGAGCCGTACAGCGCCGAGCCGGGGCCGCGTATCACCTCGATGCGCGAAATCTGCTCAACCGGGAAAGTACCCCAGACATTGCCTTTGTTGCCGATGTAGAGCGTGGTGACGGGCACGCCGTTCTGCAGCACCAGCACCTGCGGCGCATACTGGCTGAACACGCCGCGCATGATGTACAGCGGCGTGTAGCTGTTGGGGCTGCGGGAAATATGCAGACCGGCCACGGTTTCCAGCACATGGTCGAGGTCGGCGGCGCCCATGGCGGCGATGTCGGCCGCCGTCACCACGGAGGCCACGGCCGGCGCGCGGCGCAGCGTCTGCAGATTGCCGGTGGCGATGCTGACGCTGTCGGCGTCGCCATAGACCATGGTCAGTTCGTCTTCTTCGCTGCTGGGGCCGCCTTGCGTTTGAGCCTGGGCCTGGGTTTGTGCGATCAGGGCAGGCAGGGCGAAAGCCACTGCCAGCCAGATACGTGATGCGCGGGAAGACTTCAAGAGCTATCTCCAGAGTGTGATATTTTTCCCATTGTAGCGTGGCACGATTTGCTCATGGGACAAAAAAGCACGCACTGTTGCTAGCGTGCAGCTTGCAAGTTACTTAATTAGGCGAGGCAACCGTTCGCCATTCCCTTGGCGCGCGACCGCTGTACTCGACGGCGCTGCAGGGCGTGGCGAACAGCACGCGCTCCGGCTTTTCCGCTGCCTCCACCACGCAGGGAGCCATGCCTGCTATAAAGATAGGCATACGCAGCAGCTGCAGTTCGCGCACCGACATGCCCATGTCGGCAATGATGGCCGCATGCAGGCCCGAGTAGTTCATATGCAGCTGGGCGTAGCGGCTCAGCAGCACCCGCTCGACCTGCCAGGCCAGCGCCAGGTGCGGGCCGTTGTGCAGGCCCAGGCGCTCGGCCAGTTCCATAATGAAGGGAATGCGCTCGTCGTGCGAGTTGATGGGGCGGCCAAAACCGTAGATCTTGCTGCGCGCGGTTTCCTCCCACACCACGTCGGCCAGCGCCTCGCCGGCCTGCACGCGGCGCAGTGCGGTCTGCAAAAAAGTCATGCACAGCATGGTGGCCTGGCCGCCGTAGGTCGTCGCTTCCGACACGGCCATGCCGGCCACCATGGCCAGCGAGGCGCTGCTGCGCGCATTGCCGGCCAGCGCCGCCACGCGGTTGTTCCACAGGCGGGCGTCCGGGTAGGAGGTATGGGTCCACATGGCTTGCACCAGCTCGGCCTGTTCGGCGCTCAGGTGGCGGCCGGTGATGCCATAAGCGTAGAGCTGCACCCATTCCAGGCTGCACAGGTCGCGGTGCAGGTCGTGGCCGCGGAATACGGCGTGGCTGCCGGGGAAGGCGGCGCCCACCTTGGTGTGCAGGCGGCCTGCGTGGTGCTGCAGCAGGGCCGGGCCTTGCAGGACTTCTTTTAGGTGAGCGCTCATGCTGCTTCCTTTTCAATGGCGGCCGATGCCGGAACCGATACGGGCACCGGCGGCGTGGCGGCCGGGTCGAGTTCCAGCTTGTAGAAGGGGAAACGCTTGAAGCCGACGGCCTTCTGTTCCAGCGCGTGGGCGGCGGCGCCGGGCAGGCGCAGCAGCAGGTACAGCATTTCGCCTTCGTCCGGGCTGAAGCCCAGGTCGTGCAGCACGCAGGCGGCCACGCCGCACATGGCGAGCGGCAAGCCGGCGGCGGCGCGCGCATCTTCCAGGCCGGCGTGCAGCCAGGTCGTGCCGGGGCCGGCGCCCATGCGGTCCAGCGTGGCGAGCAGCTGGCGCACCGGCAGCGGGGTGGCGGCGCCGTGCGGATCGAAGCCCGGCAAGTGGCTTTGTTCGGGCCAGACGTCGACCGGGTCGTGTGCGCTGGCGGCGTGGAAGGCGCGCCAGGCGGCCAGGTCCGCGCCGCAGCGCTTCCACATGGTCATGGCGTCGTGCACTTCGCGCGCGCCGCCGGAGCGGCCGGCGCCCACGGCCAGCGCGGCCATCAGCGAGGAGGCGGCGGTCGAACCGCCCACGCCGCCGCACATGGCGGCGTGCACGGACGCGTCGCGCGGGCCGGGATTGGCCAGCGCCACGGCCAGCGCTTCCAGGATGTCCAGCTCGGGGCCGGCGGGCAGCTCGGCGCGCAGCAGCAGCCAGAGCATTTCCATCCAGCGCGCATTGCCGGCCATGGCGCCGTACACGTCGTAGCCACGGCAGTAGGCGGCGCGCGTGGCGAAGGGATTGTCCGCTTCCGGCGTTTCCTGCCAGATGGCGGTGTGGATCAGGTCTTTGGATGAGGGGGTTGCGTTGTTCTTCATGTTTTCTCCTTACAGCAGGCTCATGCCGCCATCGACCACGATTTCGTCGCCCACCATATAGGACGAGTCGTCGCAGGCGAGGAAGAGCGCGGCCTTCGCGACTTCGTCGGGCGAGCCGAAGCGGCGGCTGGGCGATTTCTCGGCAATGGCCAGCTTCTTGGCGCTGGCCACCTCGGCAGGCAGGCCCAGGCGGTCGAACATGGGCGTGGCGATGGGGCCGGGACTGATGGCGTTGACGCGGATGCCGCGCCCTACCAGTTCCAGTCCCAGCGACTTGACCAGCGAGCGCAGGCCCGCCTTGGCGGCGCCGTACACGCTGAACATTGGCGAGCCCATCTGGTTGGCGATGGAGGTGGTGACGATAATGCTGCCGCCCGCGCCAAACAGCGGCAAGGCTTTCTGCACGGTGAAGAACACGCCCTTGAGGTTGACGTTCAGCTGCTCGTCGAACGCCGCCTCGGTGGTCTGCTCAATGGGCGCAGGTTTGGCCACGCCGGCATTGATGAACAGCACGTCCAGGCGCCCGTAGCGCTCGCGCACCTGCGCCATCACGCTGTCGATGGCGGCCAGGCCGCCCGCGTCGCTGCGTATCAGCAGCGCCTTGCCGCCCAGCGCGGCGCCGGCCTGTTCCAGCTTGTGCGGATCGCGGCCGGTGATGGCGAGCTGCGCGCCCTGCGCCTGGAACAGCTGCGCGCTGGCCAGGCCGATGCCGCTGCTGCCGCCGGTAATGAGTACAACCTTGTCCTGTAGTTTGAGCATGGCCGTCCTCTTATTGTCCGTCGTCCATCAGCACGCGCAGGCGGCTGCCCATGGGCGGCACTTCCTCCGGATCGATGTAGACGTCCAGCAGGGTAGGACCCGGGTAGTTGCAGATGCCCTTGATGTCCAGCGCCTGCATGTCCTTGGCCGAGCGTATGGTGTGGCCGCGGCCGCCGAGCGCGCGCGACAGGGCGGCGAAGTCGGTGGCGGGCAGTTCGTAGCCGATCTGCTCGGCGCCGCCCAGGCGTTGGCCGTGCTTGACCATGCCCAGCGCGCGGTCGTTCAGGATGACGAAAATCACGCACTGCTGCTCGGCCACGGCCACCGACAGTTCCTGGCCGCTCATCAGCATGCTGCCGTCGCCGGTGATGCAGACCACGGGCACGTCCGGGTTGCCCGCCGCCGTGCCGATGGCCGCGCCGATGGCCCAGCCCATCGGCGCGAAGTGGCTGGTCAGGCGCAGCCAGCCGCCGGTGCTGCGGCGCTTGCCCAGGTCGCGCGCGCGCTCGCCGTCGGCGTTGCGGCGCTCGCCCATGCGGCGGTCCTGCGGCTGCAGGTAGTGCGCGGCCCAGGCGATGCTGTTGCCTGCGTCTGCCAGGAAGCGGGTGGTGGGCGGGAACAGGTCGCCCAGTTCCTTCATCAGGCGCTGCGGCTTGATGGGGGCGGCGTCGCTGAAATAGGCGTGCGGCGCTTCCAGCATGTCCGAGGTGCGCCAGGCCTTGAAGGACAGTTCGCGCATGGCGCGGCGGTGCGCGGTAGCCTGGTCGTCCTGCGGGTTTTCGCGCTGGATATGGCTCACCAGGCGGTCGAACACCAGGCCCAGGCTGCCGCGCAGGTGCAAGCGCGCCATCGGCGTGCGCGCCAGGTGCTCTTCGGATTCATCGATATGCACGAGGCGGTTGTTGAGCAGGCTGTCGCACCAGCCGCCGGTGTTCCATTCGCCCATGCTGGTGCCGGCCGCAACGATCAGGTCCACGGACGGATCGCGCAGCGCCGCCTCGGCCGTGGCATGGCCGCCGAAGCCGAATACGCCCCGGTACAGCGGATGCTGCGGGCTGACCAGGCCCTTGGCGTCCGGCGTGGTGACGAAGGTGGCGCCTTTCAGCGTGGCGAACTGCAAGATGGAATGGATGGACTCGCCGCAGCCGGAGCCGACCAGCACCACCACGTTGCGGGCGCGGGCCAGCAGGGCGCGCAGGCGCTCGATGCCGGCGTCGTCGATCAGCGCGGCGGGCTGGAGCAGGCTGTTCATGTCGTAGCTGGGGGCGCGCACATTGCTCGGCGCGCGGAACACGTCCACCGGCACGCTCAGGTGCACCGGTCCGGCGGGCGAGCGGGTTGCATGCTGCAATGCAGTAATCAGCTTCCATTCCAGCTGCATTGGGTGTGAAATCAGCGAGTTGTAGCGCGTGCAGTGGCGGAACATGCCCAGCACGTCGATGCCCGTGCAGGAGGACTCTTGCAGCGTGTGTTTGCCGAAGGAAGGCAGGGCCGGCTGGCCGGAAATGACCAGCATGGGCACGCCGTTGCCGTAGGCGGTGGCGACGGCGGTGAGCATATTGGTGGCGCCGGGGCCGGAGGTGGCCACGCAGACGCCGATCTTGCCGGTTTCGCGGGCGTAGCCGTCGGCCATGAAGGCCGCGCCAGCCTCGTGGCGGGCCACGATATGGCTCAGATTGCCGCCTTTGCGCAGGTTGCGGGCGATGGCGTCGTACAGCGGCTCGATGGCGCCGCCGGGCACGCCGAACACGTAATCCACGCCCATTTGTTCCAGGTAGGCGACCAGCAGGTCGGCCATGTCCATGGTGCGTTGGGCGGCGGCAGGACGTGACTTCTCCTGTCGATTGAATTCGACATTGTCAAACATATAAGCTCCTCAATATGGGCGAATCGGCTTTCCGATAAGCCGATATTTACTAGCGTTAAAGCAACAATGTATTCCTAAATGCAATAAATGTTGCAGCGCGAGATAATAGCTTAAATTTCAGGCAATGTGTGAGATTTGGAGAGAATTAGTTAAAAAATTCTATTGCCGATTTAAGAACGTGGCTTCGAGTGGATGGCCGGGACGGCCATCCATGTTTATTGCCGGTTCAAGAACACGGCGCGCACGTAGATCGAGCGCGGCGCCATCGGCAAGTCGTTGGGGATGACGCCGGGGGCCAGGCTGGGCTCGCGCACGTCGGCGTTGAAGAGGTTGCGCAGCGCGACCGAGATCTCCCAGTTGCGCAGCAGGCGGCCGCTGCTGAAGGCCAGGTCCAGGGTGGTGTAGTTCGGTATCGGCGGCCGCGTGTCGCCCGGCGCGCGGTGGCGGTCCGCCACGCGGTTGAGCTGCGGGCTGAACACGCCCATGCCCGGCACTTGCAGGTCCAGCCGGCCGTTGAGGTGGTGGCGCGGCGCATAGCCCGCGTCCAGGCCGGTGGCGGAGTCGATGGAGCGCTGGTAGGCGTAGTTGCCCGCCAGTTGCAGCGAGCGCGACGCCTGCCACACGGCCTCCAGCTCCAGCCCCTTGCTGCGCTGGTTGCCGGTGTTGTGGAAGGTGGCGCCGGTGCCCGCCTGCGGATTGGGCACGCCCCGGATAATGTCCTGCAACTCATTGCGGAACAGATTCAGGTTCAGCTGCAGATGCTGGCTGGCCTGCCAGCCCAGCGCCGCTTCCAGCGTGGCGATGCGTTCCGGCTGCAAGTCCGGGTTGCCGCGCTGGACGGGATTGTTGATGCCGTACTGCTCGTTGAAGGAGGGCGCGCGGAAGGCGCGGCCGTAGAGCAGCTTAGCGGTCAGGTCCAGCGCCGCGTCCCACACCACGGCCACGCGCGGATTGGTGGTGGCGCCGAAGTCCGAGTAGCGGTCGCGGCGCACGCCGGCGGTCAGCGCCCAGTCGCGCGCGAACTGCCATTCGTCCTGCACGTTGAAGTAGCTGACCTGGCGCCGCTGCGGCAGCAGGAAGGGCTGGATCCGCGAGTAGTCGATCACCGGGCCGGTGGGCACGGGCACGCCGGCCGGGTTGAAGATGTAGTTCTTGAAGGTGGCCGTGTGGTACATGTCCAGGTCGTCGTGGCCGGCGCCGAAGCGCAGCTTGTGGCCGCTGAAGCCGTGGTATTGCGCGAAGGCCGACAGCCGGATCTGCCGCTCGGAGGTGTCCGGGTGGCCGATAAAGCCGTCCGGGAACAGGCCGGTCGGGAAGCGGGTGCCGGGCGGCGACAGGCGCAGGTCGGTGGTGATGCGCTGCTTGAACTCCAGCACGCTGGCGGTGGCGCCCACGCTCCAGTTGGCGCTGAAGTCGGGCGCGGCCCAGCTCAGGTCGGCGTGGAGGCGCTCGCTATGGCCCTGGCCCACCGGGTCCAGCGCCGAGGCCGTGCCTGCGCCGGTGCCGATATGGGAGCGCAGCTTGTAGCCGGCGCGCAAGCGCCACTGCTCCAGCGCCAGGTCCAGGTTGGCGTCCACGGCGTCGCTGCCGGTGTTGACCGGGCCGGGCGCCAGCGAGGCGTGGGTGCCGAAGGTCTTGTCGCGCGCGCTCTGCGCATCGGCCGTCACCAGCGAGCGGAAGCCGTCCGTGCCGCCCACGCGCAGATAGGCCGCCACCGCCACCGGTCCCAGGCTGCCGCCGTGCTGCACACAGGCGTCGCGCGTGCCGAAGGAGCCGCCGCCGGCCGCGAAGTGCGTGCCCGGCGTGTCCGCCGCGCTCTTGGTGATGATGTTGATTACGCCGCTATAGGCGTCCGCGCCGTACAAGGCCGAACCGGGGCCGCGGATGATTTCGATGCGGGCGATATGCTCCACCGGATAGCCGGCCCACAAGGTGCCGCGGCTGCCGGTGAGCAGCGTGGTCATGGGCACACCGTTTTGCAGCATCAGCATTTGCGGATTGTTCACGCTGAAGATGCCGCGCGCGATATACAGCGGTTCGTAGTTGATGGCCGAGCGCGCCACATGCAGGCCGGGCACGGTCTCGAGCACCTGGTCCAGGTCGTTCGCGCCGATGGCGGCAATGTCTTCCGCCGTAATGACGGTGGCCACGGCGGGCGCGCGGCGCAGCGCCTGGGCCGCGCCGGTGGCGATGCTGACCGAGGATTTGTCGCCGTACACCAGGGAGAGTTCTTCTTCCTCGCTCAGGTCTCCAGGGCCAGCGGCCAAGGCGGGAGGGAAGGGCAGCGCCGCAAGCAGGAGCGCAGAAACGCAAGGCAGAAACCGCATGGCAGGAAGCAGTAAGGAAACCGGATTGGTCCCCTGCGATTTTCGCATGGTGCCCATGTTGCGCCAAGGACTTGATGTCAAAATACTACAACCCCTGGCGCATTTGCAATGTGCTTCAGTGCATGTTCAGTGTTTGAGCGGAATGGACTCGCGCTGCTGTATCAGGGCGGCGAACTGCTCGGCGGGGATGGCGGGGCTCAGGTGGTAGCCTTGCATCAGGTCGCAGTTGCGGCCTTTCAGGAAGTTCAGCTGGGCCTCGGTCTCCACGCCTTCGGCCACCACTTCCAGCCGCAGGCTGTGCGCCAGCGCGATGATGGCGGTGACGATGGCCACGTCGTCCGCATCCATCGGCACGTCGCGCACGAAGGAGCGGTCGATCTTGATGATGTCGACCGGGAAGCGCTTCAGGTAGGACAGCGAGGAATAGCCGGTGCCGAAGTCGTCGATGGACAGGCGCACGCCCAGGCTGCGCAGGCGGTGCAGCGCCTTCAGCGTGTCCTGCGCGTTTTCCATCAGCGTGCTTTCGGTGATCTCCAGTTCCAGCAGGTGCGGCGGCAGGCCGGTGTCGGCCAGCACGGCTTCCACGGTGGCGGCGAATTCCTTTTGCAGCAACTGGCGCACGGACAGGTTGACCGCCACGCGCAGCGGCGGCAGGCCTTGCTCCATCCACGCGCGCAACTGGGCGCAGGCGGTGCGCAGCACCCAGTCGCCGAGTGGATTGATCAAGCCGGTTTCCTCGGCCAGCGGGATGAACTCGTTGGGCGGCACCATGCCGCGCGTGGGGTGGCGCCAGCGCACCAGCGCTTCCATGCCCATGATCTGGCCGTCTTCCAGGCTGGCCTGCGGCTGGTAATACACTTCCAGCTGCTCCTGCTCCAGTGCGCGCCGCAGGTCGCTTTCCAGGCGCACGTGCTCGGAGATGGACTGCTCCATGGACGCTTCGTAGAACTGGAAGCCGGTGTTGGTCTTCTTGGCGCGGTACATGGCGCTGTCGGCGTGCTTGACCAGGGTGGCGACGTCCGCCCCGTCGTGCGGGTACATGGCGATGCCGACGCTGCTGGTGACGAAGATGTCGTGCCCGTCGATCTGGAAGGGCGCGGCCAGCACGCGGCAGATGTTGTGCGCGGCGGTGGCGGCGGCGGCCGGGCCATCGAGGTCGCTCAGCACCACGGTGAATTCGTCTCCGCCGAGGCGGGCCACGGTGTCCACGTTGCGCACGCTGTGGCGCACGCGCTGGGCCACGGCCACCAGCAGGCGGTCGCCCACGTCGTGGCCCAGGTTGTCGTTGACGTATTTGAAGCGGTCCAGGTCCATGAACAGCACGCCGAGCAGCTTGCCGTCGTTGCTGGCCTGGGTGATGCCTTGCGCCAGCAGCTCGAAGAACAGGGTGCGGTTGGGCAGGCCGGTCAGCAGGTCGTTATAGGCCAGGTGGCGGATGCGCTTCTCGGCGCGGTTGGCTTCGATAATGCGGCGCACGCGCTGCGACAGCACGGCGTAGTGGATGGGTTTCGGTATGTAGTCGCTGGCGCCGGCGGCGAAGGCGCGCTCCACCGAGGAGTTGTCCTGCAGCGCGGTGATCATCAGCACCGGGATGGAACTGCCGCCCGGCAGCTCCTGCAGGCGCGCGCAGGCGGTGAAGCCGTCCATCACCGGCATGACGGCGTCCATCAGGATCACGTCGGGATGGAAGCGCTTCAGCATGGCCAGCGCCTGCACGCCGTCGGCCGCTTCTTCCACCTGGAAGCCGTCGCGCTGCAAGGTATAGCGCAGCGTGCTGCGGGTGCTGCGGTCGTCGTCGACCACCAGCACGGAGGCCAGCTCTTCCTGCGGCGTGGGCGAGTCCTGGTTGTCGGCGCTCATTTCGGCGCTCAGGAAGCTGGCCACGGCGGCATATTGGGCGCGCAGCGCGGGCAGCAGCGGGCCGATCTGCGCCAGCTTGCGCTCGATGGCCAGCGCTTCGATCTGCTGCGCCAGCTGGGCCAGCGCGTTGGCGCCCAGGTTGCCGGACGAGCCTTTCAGCGCGTGGGCGCGGGCGCGCGCGGTGTCGCTGTCGCCGTCGTGGACGGCTTGTTCCAGTTCGTTCAGGTAGGCCGGAGAGTCTTCCAGGAAGGGCGATACGGCGTGCGGCAGGGCCGAGCCGAGGATTTCGCGCAGCTTGTCGAAGACGTCCATGTCGATGGGCGCGGAAGGCGGCGCGCTGAGCAAGCCGCCGGACAGGGCCTCGCCCTGCGCATCGCTTGCGGAGGCGCCGGGCGCGGTGCCGTCGGCGCCGTGCGGCAGCCATTTCTGCAGCTTGTGGCGCAGTTCGACCAGCGTGATGGGCTTGGCCAGGTAGTCGTCCATGCCGGCCGCCATGCATTTCTCGGCGTCGCCGCGCTGGGTGTTGGCCGTCATGGCCAGCAGCGGCGTGCGCAGCCCGGCGGCTTCCTCCGCCACGCGGATGTGGGCGGTGGCTTCGTAGCCGTCCATCTCCGGCATGCTGCAGTCCATCAGTATCAGGTCGAAGCGGCTGCGCTTGGCCGCTTCCACGGCTTCGCGGCCGTTGGCGGCGAATTCGCACACGCAGTTGTTCATGGCCAGCATGCCGGCCGCCACCATCTGGTTGGTGCGGTTGTCTTCGGCCACCAGCACGCGGAACTGGCGCACCGGCATGGCGCCGGGCGCTTGCGTGTGCTGCGGCTCGGCGCGGCTGCGTCCGGCCAGCAGTTCGTGCAGCGCGTCCAGCAGGCGCGCCTGGCGCAGAGGCTTGGGCAGCACGGCGTGGCTGCTGGCCTGCGCGCCGGGCGGCGTGCCGGTGCCGCCGTGGCGGTCCATCAGCAGCAGGTGCGGCGCCAGGCCGGCGGCGGCAATGCGGCCGGCCAGGTCGCTGCCCTGGTCGTCGGCCGCGCCGACGTTCATGATGACCACGTGGTAAGGCTGGCCCGCTTCGGCCGCTTCCTTCAGTTCCACCATGGCTTCGCGCCCGCAGCCGCTCAGGTAGCAGGTCATGCCCTGGCGCGTGAGGGCCAGCTTGAGGAAGTCCAGCACGGTGCTGCTTTCGTCCAGCGCCAGCACGCGCACATTCGCCAGCGCGGGGTCGGACTCGAAGCTGAACTGGGTCTGCGCGGGCTGGCATCGCACGCTGACTGTGAAGGTGGTGCCGGATCCCGGCGCGCTTTGCACGCTGATGTCGCCGCCCATCAGGCCGACCAGTTGGCGGCAGATGGCCAGGCCCAGCCCGGTGCCGCCGTAGCGGCGCGTGGTGGACGGGTCGGGCTGGACGTAGGACTCGAACAGGTGGTCCTGCACTTCCTGCGTCATGCCGATGCCGGTGTCGCGCACCTCGAACTGCAGGCCGAAGGGCGCTTGCACGCCGGCTTCGGTGGCGGGCGCCAGCGCCACGCGCAGCGTGACTTCGCCTTTTTCGGTGAACTTGACGGCGTTGCCCAGCAGGTTGATAAGGATCTGGCGCAGGCGCAGCGCGTCGCCGTTGATGCGTTCCGGGACGCCCGGCGCGATGAAGTAAGCCAGCTCCAGGCCTTTCTGCTGCGCCGGACGGGCCACCAGTTCAATCACTTCTTCCAGCAGCTTGCGCAGCTCGAAGTCGGTTTCCTCCAGGGCCAGCTTGCCGGCGTCCATCTTGGAGAAGTCCAGCACGTTGTTGATCAGGTCTATCAGCGTGCGCGAGGAGTTCCACGCCACGTCCACGCATTCCTGCTGGCGCTGCGTGAGCCGCATTTCCTTGAGCATGTCCAGCATGCCGACCACGCCGTTGAGCGGCGTCCGTACTTCATGGCTGACGGTGGCGGCGAACTGCGCCTTCATTTCCGCCATGTTGACGGCGGCGTCGCGCGATTCCTTCAGTTCGGCCTCGCGCTGTTCCAGCACGTTCATCATTTCGTTGAAGGCCTGCGCCATGTCGATCAGGTCGCGCGGGCCGGCCGGCGCGGCGCGCATGCCGGACTCGCCCGCCTCGGCGCGGCGCATCAGGTTGGACAGGGCGTTGAGCGGGTTGATCATGTGGCGCGTGAGCAGGCGCACCAGCGCCAGCAGGATGGCGGCAAACGACAGCGTCAGCGCCATATTGCCCACCAGCAGAGACCAGGTCAGGCGGTTCAGCGTGTCCTTGCCCACCTGGACGTGGACGTAGCCCAGCAGCTGCGGTTTTTGCTCCTGCATGTCGAAGGGCGAGGCTTCGCTCTGGCCGCCGTAGACCGGCGCGCCGAACAGCCAGGCGTCCGAGTTTTCGCCCACCATGCTGGCGCTGGCCGGGCTGGCCTGGGCCGCGTTCATGGCGGCCAGCTTGGCGCTCAGCGGGCCTTGCGACAGCAGCGGCTTGTGCTTGGCGTCGGCGATCTGCACGCCCACCACGTCGGGGAAGGCCAGCGTGGTGCTGACCACGTCGCGCGCGTTTTCAGCGGAATGGAACAGCAGCGCCAGGGTGCTCTGGCGGGCCAGGTTGTCGGCAATGCGCTGGCCTTGCTCGGTGAAGTGGTCGCGCATGCGGCCGCGCGCTTCCCAGGAGTTCATCAGCGAGGAGAACAGGGCCAGGCCGAGAATGGCGGCCGAAACGATGACGGTCAGCTGGCGGCGGAATCCTGTACGGCGCAAATAATTATGAAACATAGTCCACCGGAAGAAATCTTCAATAAATCAGGGCTGCGGAAACACGAAATCAAAATTGCGCTGCTGCTGGTGGCCCAGGTTCAGGCCCATGTGGCTGGCGGTGCGCAGATTGATGGCCGTCTGCAGTTCGCGCAGCGGCGTCAGGCTGCGGCGCTTGCCGTCGCCGGCGATCACGCCCAGCGCGGAGCTGGCCAGCGTGCGGCCCAGCTCCACATTGTTGGGCGCCATGGCGAACAGCGCGCCCTTCTTCACATGCAGCATATTCGACGAGAACACCGGCACCCCGCTGTTCCACGATTCCTTCAGCACCAGCGGCAGGATGGTGCTTTCCTCCACCGTGGTGCTGTCGTGCGGCAGCCAGAGCGCGTCGCGCCGGTTGTCGGCCGAACCGATCACTTGCGGATAGAGCTGGGCGGCCCGGGCCAGGTCGTTGGCCACGTGGGCCACCAGTTCCAGGCCCTGGGCGCGGGCGGCGTCGCGCGCCAGGCGTATCAGCCAATCGCTCTTGGCCGGGTCGTACACCACCACCACGCGGCGCAGGTCCGGCAGCAGTGCGCGCAAGCGGGCGAACAGCACCGCCGGGTCTGGCGTGAGGCTGATGCCGGCCACGTTCTCCGCATCCGACAGCAGCAGCACGCCGCCCACCAGCACGGTGATTTCACGGTCCAGGCCGGCGGTGGCGTTCAGGCCCTGGCGGCCCAGCGCGATCACCACCTTGGTGCCGTTTTGCTTGAGCGTGGCGTTCAGCTCGGCGATATCCATCTTGGGGTCGACCGGGTAGCTGCGCACGCGCAGCTTGGTGCGTTCCTCTATGCCCTGGATGATGCTGGTGAAAGCGGGCCGGAATTGCGGCTCCACGTTGGGGTAGAGCACGGCGATGGTGCCTTTGCCGATGGAGGCCTGCACTTCGGGGCGGCGCAGCTGGTCTTCCAGCTGGGCCAGGGTGATGGGGCGCATGAACGGCCGCTGGTCGGCCGCCGGCACGCTGCCGGACTGGATGCGGGCCATTACCTCGCTCACCGTGGAGCGCGCGTCGGCGCCCGGGCCGGGCAGCTCGATGGCGCCGTCGCCTTCGTCCAGCACAGCATAGGCGGCCTGCGGCGCGATGCCCATCCCCAGCGTCAGCAGCAGCGCGGCGCAGGCGCGCAGACGGCGGCTGGCGTTAATTGTCGTTTTAATCATTATTCTATCCGGTGCGGCCTCGGCGCGGTCTCATACAGCTAGCGCCATGCAACGGCCAAATTACTGCCGGTAGTATATTCCACTTAGCACATGGATTTCTTGGTGGATTGGAAAGAAATTCAATTGCCAAGAAGAATAATTAACAAATACAAAATATTTCTGCCTGGCAGGCCCGGTGGATCAAGGCTCGGGGAAAATCGAGTCAAAAGTGCGCTGTTGTCCGAGGGCAACGGAGAGGCCGAAGTGGCTGGCCGAACGCCAGTTGAAAGCGGTGCGCACGGCGCGCAGCGGGGTGACGCCGGGGCGGGGATTCTCGCCGTTCAGGACGCCGATCGCCAGGGTGGCCAGGTCGCGCCCCAGCTCGAAGTTGTTCGGGTAGAGCGCGAACAGCGCGCCCTTTTTCACGTGCAGGATGCTGCTCGAGAAGATCGGCACGCTGCGGTTCCATGATTCCTTCAGCACCAGCGGCACGATGGTCGATTCGTCCACCGTCACCGGGTCGGACGGCAGCCAGACCGCGTCGGTGCGGCTGTCGGCCGAGGCGAAGGCGCTTTCATAGCGGCGCGCGGCGATGGCCAGGTCGCCCGCTTCCAGCGCCAGCAGCTCCAGGCCGTGGCTGCGCGCCGCCTCGCGCGCCAGCTTGATCATGGCGGCGTTGGTCTGCGGGTTGTAGACCACGATGACGCGCCGCACATGGGGCATCATGCTTTTCAGGTTGGAAAACAGCAGCGCCGGGTCGGGCTGCAGGCTGATGCCGCGCAGGCGTTCGCTGTCCGGCACCGAGCTGACGCAGCCAACCACCACGCCGGTGGAGGCGTCGAAGGCGCTGGCCGCCTGCAGGCCCTGGCGGCCGAGCGCGATCACCACTTTGCCGCCGTTGCGCTTGAGCAGGGCTTGCAGTTCGGTGAAATCGGCATTGGCGGCCACCGGGTAGCCGCGCACGCGCAGCTTGGCCTGCTCCTCGATGCCTTCGATGATTTCGGTGAAGATCTTGCGGTGCGGCTGGCCGATGTCCGGGAAGATCACGGCGAGGGATTCCGCCGCAGGCGCGCCAAGCGCACGGCCGCTCGCCAGCACTGCGCACAGCGAAGGCAGCAGGGTCAGCACAAGACGGCGATGGCGAAAGTCCAGGTCAGGCAAGGGGCGGCGGCGGCGTTGTGGGGGTTGTCGTGTACAAAAATGTACCACGGCAGGGGCTATTGCTCAAAAACATCTTCATTTTGCTGTTGTATAGACATCCGGCCTACCACTTGCAGCCGGAGTCCTTTTTGTCGGTCAATATCATGACGGGCACGATAATGAGCGCCAGGATGCCGGTGCCGGCCGCCACGTTCTTGCAGTCGGCGCGGGCGGTGCGGGCCACCGAGCTGCCCAGCGGCGTGTCGCCGGGCAGGCCGTACAGGGGCTTGTCGTAGATTTGCGCCACCGGCGGATCGCCCTTGGTGGACTTGGCTGTGGCGAGTTTTCGGGCCGATTTCATGGCGGCGTTCACGTCGAAATTGCCCTGGGCCGGCGCCGGGGCGGCCGCGAACGGGTCGGCCGGCAGCTGGACTTCGGCCTGGGCCGGCGCTTGCGGCTGCGGCTGAGTTTGCGCTTGGGGCTGGGCGGCAGCCACGGTTTCTTCGGGCCGGGTGCTGCGCTGCTGCGGGCTCGTGCTAGTTTCTGCCTTGGGCTGGCGGACGGCGGCGACGGCTGGAGCCGGTTTGACCGGCTGGACCGGGGTAAGGGGCTTGGCGGGCAGATTCAGCCAGACCATCATGCGCCGCGCGTCGGCCTGCGGCTCGGGACGGCTGGGCGCGATGAACATGGCGATCAGCACCGCGTGCAGCAACAGGGAAACCGCCACCCCGGGCAATAGCGTCCGATTTTTAGCCATGATTCATCTGTGTCGTCTTTAATGGGACGTATTTTACCATTTAAACAAGTTTTTTCGGCTGAAGCGAGGACAGCAGTACCGCACCGACCACCAGCGCGCCGCCCAGCAGCACGGTCCCGCCGGGCGCGGCGCCGAACAGCAGCCAGGCCAGGGCGATGGCGTACACCGGCTCCATGCAGATAACGATGGCGGCGGTCTGCGCCTTCACCTTTTCCAGCGCATGGATCAGCATGGTGTAGGCCAGGGCGGTGCAGACGGCGCCCAGGCAGGCCAGCAGCAGCCACTCGCTGGCGGGCAGCGCGGCCGCTTCGCGCCAGCCGAAGGGCGCCAGCAGGCAGGCAGCCGCCAGGCACTGCCACCAGCACGACTGCGTGCCGCTCGCGGCGTTCGACAAATAGCGGTTGAATACCGCGATGCAGGCGTAGATGGCGCCGGAAAGGATGCCCCACAGCAGGCCCTCCGTGGATGCGTTGCGCAGGTCGAAGGCCGGGGTGATGAGGAACAGCCCGGCCAGCACCAGCAGCAGGACGGCCACGTCGCGGGAGCGCAGGCGCTCGCCGAGTATGGCCAGTTCCAGCAGCGCCACGAAGACCGGGAAGGAGGCGAAGCCCAGCGTGGCCAGCGCCACGCCGCCGCTGCGCACGGCCATGAAGAAAGTGACCCAGTGCAGGGCCAGCACCAGGCCGGCCGCGATCAGCCTGGCGATGTCGCGCGCCGCCAGGCCGTGCCACGGCGCGCGCCGGCCATGCAGCGCAAACAGGCCGAGCGCCAGCACCGCAAACGCCGTGCGCCCCAGCACGATCATGGTGGGGCTGGCGCGCATGGCGTGGCCGAAGAGTGCGGTACTGCCGAACAGCACGGCGGCGAAGTGGAGTTTGAACAGGGCGCTGGATCGGGACATGCGCCCATATTACCAGCCGATATCCTTCAGCAGCGGCAGGGTCAGGTCGCGCGGCGGCGCCACGTCGTGCGTCAGGTCGCCGTTGATGGCCGGTTCCATCAGCTGGTTGGGCTTGGCGGCGGTGCTGTAGTGCGAGACCGACGAGCCCGGCTCCACCGGGTTCGGCGCGTACATCAGGATGCGCTTTTGCGCGTCGGCCCCGGCCAGCTTGGCGGGATTGACGCCCAGGCTGGCCGTCACGCCGGACCGGGTGCGCGAACGCCGCTGCAACTGTGCGCGGATGTCATTGCCGTCCGCCTGCGACACGCGCACGGAGGGGATGGTGATGGCCGGGTCCGCGCCGCCCAGGCCGGTAACCGGTCCGGGCGCGTTGTCGACCACGATCATGGCAATGGCGCCCGCGTCCTGGACGTTGCGCGCCTTCAGCACGAAGGTGCAGCTGCCCCGGTCCACCAGCGCCACGTTGCCGTTGACGGCCAGCGCGTTGAGCGGGGACAGCGGGTTGCAGGCCAGACCGCGGCCGTCGGTCTGGTCCACCACCGGCATCACTTGGCCCAGCAGCGGCGGATTGGCCAGCGGCGGGCCGAAGGAGGCGTCGCCCACCTCGTAGTCGTGCGCGGCGGGGCCGGCCGCCGGCCCGGCGATGGCCAGCCGCGACACCGGATCCAGCACGCCCGGCACGGCGGCGGTGACCAGCGGGCCGTTCCACGACAGGCCGTCGCTGCTGATGGCCGAGGCGGCGCGCTGGCCCGCCGTCATTTCCACCCATTCGTGTTCCAGCCTGTTGTCCAGCAGGTAGTGGTCCCATATGGAGGGGGTGCCGGCGTGGTAGTCGCCGCTGGTCTCGTCGGTGAAGGTCTGGAAGCCCAGGCCGTGGCCCATTTCATGCAGCAGCACGGTAACGAAGTCGGTGCCGTTGCCGAAATTGCCGTCCAGGCCGAGGTAGAAACCGGCGCCGGGCAGGCAGTCCGAGGCCAGTCCGAGGCGGGAGTTGAAGGTGGCGCCGATGTGCGGGTCGCTGGGGGCGGACAGGTCGGCCCCGTGCAGCTTGTTGGCGAGTGCGGCGGGATACCAGGTGTTGGGCTTGGGCGCGCCGGGGAAGTCGGAGAACACGTCCCAGGCGCCGGCCGAGCCGAGCACGCCGCTGTTGACGGTGCAGGGCAGCGGTTCGAAGCTGGCCAGGATGCGCACCGGCACGCTGCTGGTGAGCTGGCTGCCCCAGATATTGGCGGCGTAGGTGAAAGCGATCAGGCGCTGCTGGCCCAGCGTGGTGCCGCTGTTGCCGCCCACCGGCGTGGCGGGCGTGGGATCGTTGAAGCCTACTCCCGGGCCGTTGCCGTTGATGATGACGATGGGCACGGCGGCCAATGCGGCGCCCAGTCCGGCGCAGCCCAGCAGCGCGGCTGCGGCCGCTGCGCGCAGGGTGTGCATGAAGTTAGCGGCGTTCATGGCTGTGCTCCCCGCTTTGATGCTTGCTTTGTTCTGCGGCGGGCCGGGCATCGCCCTTGCGCAGCGCCGCCTCGGCCGCCTGGGCGCCCTGCACGCAGATGCTGGAGATGGCGCCGTCGGCGCCGCGCGCGGCCACCGAATAGACGGCGCGCGTGCTGACGCGCGACTGCCGGGTTCCGTCCGAACGCTGCTGGACCTGGGGCGGTACTATCGGCCCGCGCAGCTGCTGCGCCCGCAGCGCCGCGAATTCGGCCGGCGTGGCGGGGCGCATGGCGCCCGTTTCCTCGTCGCGCACCATGATCATGCCGTCCTGACCGGCTGCGGTGGCGCTTGTAGCAGCTTGCGCGCCAAGCAGCAGCGCCGCAGCCGCAAACAGGCGTGTCGGCAGAGCTGCGCGCCGCCTTGCCCGCCATCGCACCAGCAGCAAGCCTGCGGCCAGCATCAGCCACTCGGCCGGTTCGGGCACGGCGTTCACCACCAGCGTGTCCAGCCCGATATAGTCGGCATTGGCCGCCGCGCCCGTGTAGCGGAAGGCAAAGCGCACGCTGCCGCCGGGATCGGCGCTCAGGGTGTATTGCTGCCAGTCAGCCGGATAAGCGCTGGCGCCGCCCACCGTCATCAGCAAGTGGCTGAAGTCGCCGATCGACGAGCCGCCGCTTGAATAGCGTATCTCCAGCTGGTCGCTGAAGCCCGGCGTGCCCGCGCTGCGTGTGTAGAAGCTCAGCGTGGCCGCGCCCGGCAGGCTCAGCTGCGGCGTGATCAGCCAGTTGTCTATGGTGCCGCTGCCTTGCGCGGCGCTCAGGAAGTTGGCGGCGGCGTAGGCGTTCCCGCCGCCCGCCTGGGCCGGGAAGATGCCGCCATTGCCCTGGAACCAGGGCATGCCGGCCGGCGAACTCTGGTTGACGAACAGCCAGCCGCTGAGCGCCCCCACGTTGTCAAACCCGGCGCTCAGGACGGTCACCCCGGCCTGCGCCGGCGGTGCGGCCGCCAGGGCCGCCGCCGCAATGAGCGCGTAAAATATTTTCATGATGCACTCTCCTTTTCACTGAGAAATTTCGCGTGGCGCAAGGTGCAGCGCTACGGTCCAGTGTGTAGGGAAGTGCAACGTTTATATATTGCTATTCGTCCGGTGTTTGAGGGAGATCAACTGATCAGTTGTCGAATACCGGGGCCTGCTTGCTCATATTGGCCATCATGGCCGCCTGCAAGTCGTTCGACATCAGCATGGCCGCGTTCCAGGTGGCGATATAGTTCAGGCCGTCGGTCACGCTGTGGTCGCGCGCGTAGCTGATCATTTCCTTGGTGCCGCGCACGGCCAGCGGCGACTTGGCGGCGATGCCGGCGGCGATCTCGCGCACCCCGCCGGCCAGCGCCTCGCGCGACTCGAACACGCGGTTCACCAGGCGGATCTCGCGCGCCTCCGCCGCGTCCACCTTGCGGGCGGTGTAGGCCAGTTCGCGCGCCATGCCTTCGCCGATCAGCCTCGGCAGGCGCTGCAAGGTGCCCACGTCCGCCGTCATGCCGATATCGATTTCCTTCACGCTGAACCAGGCGTCCGCCGAGCAGTAGCGCATGTCGGCGCAGGTGATGAGGTCGATGCCGCCGCCTATGCAGGCGCCGTGGATGGCCGCCAGCACCGGCTTGCGGCAGCGCTCCAGGCTGCTCAGGCAGTCCTGCAGGTCGAGGATGGTGCGGCGCAGGTTCTCGCGGGTGCGGCCGTCGCAGTCGTTGCGGATGGAGGCGGCCAGGCCCATCATCATCTGCAGGTCGATGCCGGAGGTGAACAGTTTGCCTTCGCCTTCCAGCACCACCGCGCGCACGTCCGGCGTGCTGTCGGCCCACTCGAAAGCGGTGCGGATGTCGTGCCACATGGCCAGGTTCATGGCGTTGGCCTTGTCCGGGCGGTTCAGGCGGATCACGGCGACATGCTGTTCCAGGGTGACTTGCAGGGTTTCGTAGGTCATGGAGGTCTCTTTTATTAGGATGATGGGGTGCCGTGGGCATTTTAATGCGATTACAATGCAGGCTTCCGTTATTAGAAACAGTGCTCTAGTGCAAAGCCGCCAACTCTACTTCCGCCTGCTCAGGCAGTTCCGTCCCTACCTCGGCGCCGTCCTGGCCACGCTGGCCGCCATCGGCGTGGCGGCTGCCACCGACGTGCTGTTGATCCGCCAGTTGCAGAATGTGGTGGACGCCTTGCGTCCGGCCGGTCCGGAGAGCGGTCCGCTGGGCGGCATCCAGGGTGCGACGGGCGGCATGATGCTGACGGTGCAGGGCTGGCTGGACTCGCTGTTGCCGGGCAACCCGACCGAGGCGGCGCTGTGGAGCATTCCGCTAGTCATTACCGGCCTGGCGCTGCTGCGCATGGTCAGCACGTTTTCCGGCGATTATGGCTCGGCCTGGCTGACCAGCCGGGTGCAGGCTAATCTGCGTGAAGAAATGTTTGCGCGCCTGCTGCACCTGCCCAACAAGTACTACGACCAGACCTCCACCGGCGCCACCCTGTCGCGCGTGGCCTACGACGCGGCCCAGGTGGCCCAGGCCGGGCTGAGCGTGCTGAACGTGTTCGTGCGCGATTCGGTGGCCTCGGTTGGCTACCTGATCCTGCTGATCAGCTACGACTGGCAGCTGGCCTGCTTCTGCTTCGGCCTGCTGCCGCTGGTGGCGGTGGTGGTGACCGTGGCCGGGCGCCGCATGCGCCGCCTGGCGGGCGACGCGCAATCGGCCATGGGCGAATTGAGCAGCGTGCTGGACGAAAGCATAGGCGGCCAGCGCGTGGTGAAGATTTTCGCCGGCGAGGAATATGAGCAGCGCCGCTTCCACAGCGTGGTCAAGCATAACCGCCACCTGGCGGTCAAGCACGCCGCCACCGCCGCCATCAACTCTGGCGCGATCATGATGCTGGTCGGTATCACGCTGTCGGCGGTGATCTATTTCGCGCTGTTGCGCGCCCGCGCCGGCCACCTGACTCCGGGCGCTTTCGTCGGCTTCATGGTGGCGCTGATGTCCATGCAGTCGCCGATCAAGAACCTGACCAAGATTAACGAGCCGCTGCAGCGCGGCCTGGCCGCGGCCCAGTCGGTATTCGGCCTGATCGACGCGCCGGCCGAAGTGGACGAGGGCAGGCGCGAGCTGAAACGCGCCAGCGGCGGCATTTCGCTGCAGGGCGTGGGCTTCCAGTACAACCCGGCGGACTCGGACGCGGCGCCGGCCCTGCGCGACGTGTCGCTCGACATTGCCGCCGGCGAAACGGTGGCGCTGGTGGGCGGTTCGGGCAGCGGCAAGACCACGCTGGCCGGCCTGCTGCCGCGCTTCTACGATGTGAACCAGGGCCGCATCCTGCTTGACGGCCACGACCTGCGCGACTACCGCCTGGCCGACCTGCGCTCGCAGATCGCGCTGGTGAGCCAGGACGTGGTGCTGTTCAACGACACGCTGGCCGCCAACATCGCCTACGGCGACCCGGCGCCGGATCAGGCGCGCGTGGAAGCGGCGGCGCGCGCGGCCTACGCGCACGACTTCATCATGAAGCAGCCGCAGGGCTACGCAACGCAGGTGGGTGAGAATGGTTCGCGCCTGTCCGGCGGCCAGCGCCAGCGCATGGCGATTGCGCGCGCGCTGTACAAGAACGCGCCCATCCTGATACTGGATGAGGCAACCAGCGCGCTGGATACCGAGTCCGAACGCCAGGTGCAGGCCGCGCTGGAAGTGCTGATGCAGGGCCGCACCACGGTGGTCATCGCGCACCGCCTGTCCACCATCGAGAAGGCGGACCGGATTGTGGTGATGGAGTCCGGCCGCATCGCCGAATCCGGCAGCCACGACGCGCTGCTGGCGCGCGGCGGCCATTACTCCCGCCTGTACCAGACGCAGAAACAGGCGCCGGTGCCGGGCTAGTCCTTTATCCGCGCGGGCGGCCGGGCATCGTCGCCCAGCACGTCCTGCACGTAAAGCATCACCACCAGCACCATCAGCACCGCCGTCATCGGCGTGGCCAGCGCCACGCCGGCCATGCCGAACACCGCGCCGAAGGTCACCTGCATGGCGATGGTGAGCGCGGGCGGCAGCGCCACGGTGTGCTGGTCGATCAGCGGTTCCAGCAGATAGCCCTGCACCAGCTGGATGCCGCCGAACAGCAGCAGCACGTAGAGCGCCAGCGCTGGGCTGTCCGGGAAGGCGATCAGCAGGGCCGGTACGCCCGCCATCAGCGGTCCCACATAGGGAATGAAGTCCAGCAGGCCCGCGATAATCCCCAGCAGCAGCGCCATCGGCACGCCGAGCAGGCTAAGGCCGATGGCGGTCATGGCGCCGGCCGCCACCATCGAGCAGGCTTTCCCCACCAGCCATTTGGACAGCGTGCCGCCGATTTCGTCGAGCACGGCGCGGGCGCGCGGGCGGCGGCTGGGCGGCACCAGCCTGACGATGCCGTTCACATAAAGCTGCGGGCGCATGGCGAAGTAGATGCCCACCACGATGATGATGAGGGCGTTGCCCAGCGCGCCGAATACGCCCGAGAAGAACAGGCCGGCGTTGGGCACCAGGGCGGACATCTGGCGCGTGAGCTCCTTGTTGCTGGGCAGTTCGCTGAGCAGGGCGCGCAGCCTGGGGTAGCGCGCCAGGTCGGTGCGCACCTGGTCGAGCGAGGTGGGCACCACCTGCGCAAGGTGGCTGGCCTGCTCCGACAGCTGCGGCGCCATCAGCCAGCCGCCCACGCCGAGCAGCAGCGCCAGCAGCGCCAGCACCAGCGCCAGTGCAAGGCGCTTTGATGGCAGGTGCAGGCGCCGGCAGGCGATGCGGGCCAAGGCGTTGAGCAGGATGGCGAACAGGATGCAGGCGAAGATGAGCAGCAGGGCGTCGGCCGCGAACCACAGCGCGGCAAGGGTCAGCAGGAAGAGGGCGGCGATGCCGTCCATTAGCACAACGCGGTGCAGGAAGCCGCGCTGGCCGGTATCGGCCGCCTGCGGGGGATGGTCGTTGCTCATCCGTATATGATTGCGCATTTCGCGAATGCGTGACGCACGGCGCGTTCAATACAGCGTTTGCAGGTAGGCGGCGATGTCCAGCGCGTCCTGTTCGGAGACGCCCAGCACGGGCATGGTGGTGTTGGCCTCGACGTGGCGCGGGTCGCGTATCCAGAGCACCAGGTTGGCCGTGGAATTGGGCAGGCGCCCGGCGATCAGCGCACGGCCGGCGATGCCTTGCAGCGGCGGGCCGACGTAGACGCGCGAGCCGGTCACGCCGGGAACCATGTGGCAGGCGTACTGCGTCAGCGCGACGCGTCCGCGCCCGGCCCGGCCGGGCAGCATCGCGGCCGGAGCTTGTGCGGAAGCGGGCGCGCGCGGCGGGCCGCCGCTGCCGGCGGTGCCGGCTTCCGCCATCCAGTTGCGGTAGCCGGCCTGCGTCATCCTGGGCAGCTCGGCCAGGAAGGCCACCGTGGCCCACAGGTCCTGCTCTTCCATGTGGTACTCCCACGCCGGCATGCCGCTCATCTTGATGCCGTGCCGGATGATCCAGTACATCTCGGCCGGGCGCCAGCGGCGCGCCGCGTCCACCAGCGGGCCGGGCACGGGCTGCATGCTCTGGCCGAACTTCTCCTGCGCCACACCGGGGCCGCCGTGGCAGGCCACGCAATGGCTGCGGTACATGGCCGCGCCGCGACGTATCAGCGCCGGCTCGTCCAGCGGCGGCGCGGCGATATCGCGCGCATGGCGCCGCACCGACGCGTGCATGGCCTGTTCCAGCACCATGTGCACCGGCTGCAGGTGCTGGCGGTTGGCGGCCACGTCGTACCAGCCGCCTTCCACCACCACGTAGGCCCCCAGCGCGCCAAGCGCAGCCAGCCCGGCCGCTGTCGCAGCCACAGTGTTGAGCATCAGCCGGCGCCGGTTGGATGGCATTGTGTGTGGTCAATAGAAATTAGCCAATTTTGGCATTCTTGTATTATAGCCAGTGACCTCATCAGCACAGGAGTTCTACGGTGCGCACCTACCGGACAGTCGGCTGCATGGCTTTGACCCTGGCTACACTGGCCGGGTGCGGCGACGACGGTCCGGCCGGCATTCCCGTGCCCGGTGGCAATGCAGGTGTGGGAAGGGTACTGCTGGAGCGCTACCACTGCGCGGCTTGCCACAGCATTCCAGGCGTCGAAGGCGCGCAAGGCAGAACCGGCCCGGCGCTGGATACCTTCGGGCGCGCGAGCTATATCGCCGGAGACCTGCCCAATTCGCCGGACGTGCTGCAGCGCTGGATTGCCAACCCTGCGGCCATGAAGCCCGGTACCGCCATGCCCGCCATGGGCGTTTCGCCGGCCGATGCGCGTGACATGGCGGCCTATCTTTACACGCTGCGCTGACCATGGACGGCGTCCTCGCCCCCGCCAGCGCCGATGCCGCCATCATCGCGCAGATGGCATGGGTGCTGATCGCTGGCGCCGCGCTGGTCTTCGGCTGCGTGATGCTGCTGATGGGACTCAGCCTGCGCCGGCGTGCCGGAACGCTGCGGCCTGGCCTGTGGATCGTTGGCGGCGGCCTGTTGCTGCCCATCGCCGTGTTGTCGGCCTTGATGGCCTACAATGTCCGGCGCAGCACGCAACTGGCCACGCAGACCTCGCAAGGCGCGCTGGTGGTGTCGGTGACGGCCAGGATGTGGTGGTGGGAGGTGCGCTACCGCGATCCATCCGGTGGCACGGACATCGTGCTGGCCAACGAGCTGCACCTGCCGGCAGGCCGCCCGGTGTACCTGGCCCTCACCAGCACGGACGTGATCCACAGCTTCTGGGTGCCCGCGCTGGCGGGCAAGATGGACATGGTGCCGGGCCGGATGACCGGCCTTGCGCTGCGGCCGTCCAGGCCGGGCGTGTATCGCGGCCAGTGCGCCGAATACTGCGGCCTCCAGCACGCCAGGATGGCGCTGCACGTGGTCGTCGAGCCGCCTGCCGCTTTCGGCGCCTGGCTGGCGCACCAGGCCCGCCCGCAGCCGTCGCCGTTCACGCGCGCCACGGCCGCAAATGGCCATGATGGCCGCAGCGTGGCGGACGGCGAAGCCAGCGCGCGCCTGGCGCTGGGCCGCAGCGCGTTCGAGCGGCATTGCGCCGCCTGCCATGCCGTCCGCACCGCCATCAGCAGGTCCGAATCTGGGGCAGCGCCGGCGCGCGCAAGCTTGCCCGGCGCCGGTCCGGACCTGACGCACGTGGCCAGCCGCATGTACCTGGCGGCCGGGACGCTGCGCAACGATCCCGGCGCATTGGCAGCGTGGATAGCCGATCCCCATGTCCACAAGCGGGGAGTGCGCATGCCCGCCGCCGCAGGCATGGACCCGGCATCGCTGCAGGCGCTGGCCGCCTACCTGGAGCAACTGAAATGAGCCGCCTGCCCAGCAGCCTCCCGCGCCCGCCCGGCGAACTGGAACAGCTGGAGCGCGTGTGGCGCACGCCCGCCGGCTGGCGCCACTTCAGCACCGTCAACAACACCAATATCGGACGGTTGTATCTTGCCACCGCGCTGCTGTTCTTCCTGCTGGCCGGCGTACTTGGCCTGCTGATGCGCCTGCAACTGGCCGTGCCGGACAACACCCTGCTGGACGCCGCCACCTACAACCAGGTCTTCACCATGCACGGCACGGTGATGATGTTCCTGTTCGCCATCCCCGTGGTGGAGGCGTTCGCCGTCTACCTGCTGCCCGCCATGCTGGGCGCGCGCGACCTGCCGTTCCCGCGCCTGTCGGCCTACGCCTACTGGGCCTACGCCATAGGCGGCCTGGCTTTCTTCTGCACGCTGTTTGCCGGCCTCGCACCGGACGGTGGCTGGTTCATGTATCCGCCGCTCACCGGCAAAGCCTGGTCGCCGAGCCTGGGCGCCGACTTCTGGCTGCTCGGCATAGGCTTCATCGAGATATCCGCCATCGCCGGCGCCATCGAGCTCGTGATCGGCATCCTGTTCACCCGCGCGCCCGGCATGACGCTGGCGCGCATGCCGGTGTTCGCCTGGGCCATGCTGATCGTCGGCCTGATGATCGTGTTCGCCTTCCCGGCGGTGATCGCCGGCACCGCGCTGCTGGAGCTTGAACGCGCCTGGGACTGGCCGTTCTTTATCCCGGAACGCGGCGGCGACCCCGCCTTGTGGCAGCACTTGTTCTGGTTCTTCGGCCATCCCGAGGTGTATATCATCTTCCTGCCAGCCGCCGGGCTGGTGTCCACCATGCTGCCCGCCATTGCCGGCACGCCGCTGGTGGGACGGCGCGCCGTGATCTGGTCCATGGCCGCCACCGGCATCGTCAGCTTCGCGCTGTGGGCCCACCATATGTTCACCGGCGGGCTCACCTTGCTGTCCGCCAGCCTGGTCTCGGCGGCCAGCATGGTGGTGGCGATACCCGCCTCGGTGCAGGTGTTCGCCTGGATCGCCACCATGTGGCGCGGCAGCGTGCGGCGCGGCGCGGGCATGAACGGACCCGCCTTGTTCATGCTGGGCTTTCTGTTCATCTTTGCGCTCGGCGGGCTGACCGGCGTGATGGTGGCGGTGCTGCCCTTCGACTGGCAGGCGCACGACAGCTACTTCATCGTCGCCCACTTGCATTATGTGCTGGTGGGGGGCATGCTGTTCCCGGTCTTCGCGGGCATCTGCTACTGGCTGCCGCTGCTGAACGGGCACACCATGTCCGAACGCTGGACGCGCTGGTCATTCTGGCTGATGTTCGGCGGTTTCAATCTCGGCTTCTTCACCATGCACATCACCGGCCTGCAAGGCATGCCGCGCCGGGTCTACACTTATCCGGCGGACCTGGGCTGGAATGGCCTGAACGTGGTGTCCACCATCGGTTCCTTCGTGTTCGCGGCGGGCGTGCTGCTGTTCACTGTGGACGTGGTGCGCACGCTGTGCCGCCCAAAGAAGGACAAGGGCAACCCCTGGGGCGCACCGACCATGGAATGGCTGCCGGAAAAGGAGTACGGTCCGCGCAGCATTCCGCTGGTGGCGTCCACCGAGCCGCTGTGGGAGCAGGAAGGGCTGGCGGAACAGGTGGAGCAGGGCGCGCATTTCCTGCCCGGCACCGCCACCGGGCGGCGAGAAACCATGTTCACGAGCTGGAAGGATGCCAGCCCGCGCTACCTGCTGGTGCTGGCGGGTGACAGCTGGTGGCCGCTGGCGGCGGCCGCCGGCACGGCAGGCTACTTCCTGCTGCTGACCGTGAAATGGACCGCGACGGCATGGCTGTGCGGCCTGCTGGCGCTTGGCGCGGTGATGGCATGGCTGTGGCAGACCGACCGCATTCCGCCGATGGCCAGCGCCAGGGTGGCCGACAATCTGCTGCTGCCGGTGGGCGAGCGCGGCGGCAGGGGACATGCGTGGTGGGCTTGCGTCATCATGCTGGTGGTGGACGGCTGCATCTTCGCCTCGTTCGCGTTCGCCCACATCCATCTGGCGATGCGGCTGGAGGTGTGTCCGCCGCCGGGCGCCAGCCTGGCAGGGGCGCCATGGGCATGGCTGTCCAGCGCATTGTGGCTGGCCTCGGCGGGTCTGATCGCGCTGGCGTGCCGTCCGGCGCGCATGCAGGAAGGCGTGTCGCAGCGCGGCTTGCGGCTGCTGGTGATGGCGGCGCTGGCTTGCACGCTGGCTGCCATGGGTTGCGATATCGGAAGCCAGATGGAAGCCGGGCTGTCGCCGAGGCGGGATGGGTGGAGTGCGTCGGTTGCGGTGCTGACTTCTTACCAGGGGCTGCACGTGGTGCTGCTGGCGCTGGCGGGGCCGTATCTGTGCGCGCGCTCCTGGCGCCGGCATCTCACCGCCGCCAGCCGGGCCACGCTGAACAATGTGGCGCTGATCTGGTACTGCACGGCGGCGCAGGGCGTGCTGGCGGCATGGCTGCCGCGCATGATGGCGGATTGATGGGACTTAGAACGAATACACCAGCGTCAGCGAGGTTTGCGTATCGGTATTCTTCTTCTCGTCGGGCACGTTGGTGTCGCTGCGGGCGCTGAAGGCGGCCTTCATCTGCATGGTGCCGTTGATCTTGGTGCTGAGCGCCGTTTCAGCCTGCGAGTGCAGGTTGGACGTGCCGCGTTCCATGCTCACCGTTTGCGTGAACATAGCCGAAGGGCTGAGCTGCCAGCGCATCGATGCCGCGCCGCGCACGGTCATGCCGTTCTCGGACTCGCCGGTGGCGCGCGTGCCGGTGAAGTAGCCCGGACCCAGCTCCACATCCAGCGTCTTGTCGCGCGATTTGTACCAGCGCGAGCTGTGACCGACCGACAGCGAACTGTAAGTGGTGTAGGCGCCGAACTTGTCGTCCACATGGGAGCCGAGCACGAACAGCTTCTTGTTATCGTCCAGCAGCTTGTACGCGGCCTTGGCGGACAGTGCGAAACGCTCGGCCGAGCGCTCGCGCAGCTTGCTGCCGTTGTCGGTGTGGGTTTCGTCTTCCTTGAAATAGCCGCTCAGGATGTACTCGTTGCTCCAGTTTTCCAGCTCCTGGCGCGCGTCGATCTTGCCGGTGACGGAGGTGCCGACGGTGTTGCCGGTGGTGGTGATGGCGCCGAGTTCTGCGGAGGTGGACCAGGTGCGTTCGGGAATGTCTTGGGCGGCTGCGCCGCCGTGCGCGACGGCCAGCGTCAGCGCGATCAGGGATATCAGTTTCATGTGCGAAGTGCCGTGCCGGCGGGCCGGTCTGAATACGGTGAGCCAGCATTGTACCCGATTGATACTGGCCCAGCCGCACATGTGACATTCCGTTACGATACTGCTTAGGCTGCGAAGCCGCCGTCGATGGTCAGGCTGGCGCCGGTGACGAAGGCTGCTTCAGGGCTGGCCAGGTAGGCCACCATGCCGGCGATTTCTTCCGGACGGCCGTGGCGCTGGATGGCCATCAGGGCGTGCAGGGCTGCGCCGAAGTCGCCGTTCTCAGGGTTCATGTCGGTGTCCACCGGGCCAGGCTGCACGTTGTTGATAGTGATGCCGCGCGGAGCCAGGTCACGCGACAGGCCTTGCACCAGGCCGGTCAGGGCGGATTTGCTCATGGCGTAGGCGGCGCCGCCGGCGAACGGCATGCGCACGGCGTTGGTGCTGCCGATGTTGATGATGCGGCCACCCTTGTCCATGAACGGCAGCACCGATTGCACCGCCACGAACACGGCGCGGATGTTGACGGCCACGGTGTCGTCGAAGTCCTTCAGCGAAAACTCGGCCACGTCGCCCATGCGCAGCACGCCGGCGTTGTTCACCAGGATGTCGATCTTGCCGAATTGCGCGGCGGTCTGCTTGATGGCGGCGATAACGGCATCGGAATCGGCTGCATCGGCTTTCAGGGCCAGCGCGCGGCCGCCGGCGGCGGTGATGCTGGCCACCAGCGCGTCCGCCACGGCGGACGAGGACTGGTAGGTGAATGCGACGGCGGCGCCGCCTTCGGCCAGGCGGCGGACGGTTGCTGCGCCGATGCCGCGTGCGCCGCCGGTCACGAAGGCGACTTTGTTAGCGAAGGTGGTAGCGGTGGTGATGGTTGCGGTGGTCATTTTGAATCTCCTTGGGGTTGGTTGATGAATCCAGTATGTCCCACGCATTAGGCTTGCGCTAGGTGGTAATCTGCCGTATCAGTTTCAACCAATGGTATAAAATAGCCTGATGGAACCGCTCAACTACCTTGAATCCTTCATCCAGGCTGCGGAAACCGGCAGTTTTTCGGCCGCCGCGCGCCGTTTGGGGCTGACGCCCGCCGCCGTGAGCAAGAACGTGGCGCGGCTGGAAGCTAGCCTGGGCCTGCGCCTTTTCCAGCGCAGCACCCGCAGCCTGACGCTTACCAGCGGCGGCGAGCGCTTCCTGCACCAGATAGGCGGCGCCTTCGCCACGGTGCAGGACGCCATCGTCAATGCGGCGGCGGACGAGGGCCAGCCTTCGGGTGTGCTGAAGGTGGGCATGGCGCTGGCTTTCGGCCGCGAATATGTGCTGCCCATGCTGGATGGCTTCCTGGAGCGCTATCCTGCCGTGCTGCCGGACTGGCACTTCGACAACCGCGCGGTGGATTTGATCGGCGACGGATTCGACGCCGCCATCGGCGGCGGCATAGAGCTGACGCAGGGCGTGGTGGCGCGCGAGCTGGCTCGGGCGCACGTGGTGGCCGCCGCGTCGCCGGCCTATGTGGCGCAGCGGCGCATGCCGGAGCACCCGTCAGAGCTGGCGGAGTTCGACAGCATCGTGCGCCGTTCGGCGGGCACGGGCCGCGCCAAGGTGTGGACGCTAAGGCACGAGAACGGCGACGAAGCGCTGGCCGCCGGCCGCCCCCGCATCATCTTTGACGACCCGGAAGCGATGGCCTACGCGGCCATGCGCGGCCTGGGCGTGGCGCTGCTGCCCATGCCGCATGCGGCGCGCTGGCTGAAAAGCGGAGCGCTGGTCAGGCTCCTGCCCGGCTGGCGCGGGGACGCGGGGCCGGTATCGGTCTACTACCCGAGCAAGAAGCTGCTGCCCGCAAAGACGCGGGTCTTTGTCGACCACGTGGTGGAGCATTTCCGGAAGCCGGAAATGGTGGCCTTGCTTGACAGCCGGAATTATTAGGCAGCCGCAACGCCTAAGGCTCCACCGAGTGCGCGCGCTTGAGGCAGCGCAGCACGAAGGTGGAGCGGCTGTGGCGCAGGCCGGGCAGCTTGTACAGTTTGCGGCGCAGGAATTCCTCGTAGCCCGCCGTACCCGCCACCGCCACCTTGATCAGATAATCGTACTCGCCGGTGAGCAGGTAGGCCTCGATTACTTCCGGCAGTCCCGCAAGCGCCTGGCCGAACTTCTCGAAGATGTCGTCGTCGTGCCGGTCCAGCGTTACTTCGATGATGACGGTATCCGGCAGGCCGAGCGCCTGCTGGTTCAGCACCGCCGTATAGCTTTCGATCACGCCGCTTTCCTCCAGTGCCCGCACGCGGTTCCAGCACGGCGTGGTGGACAGGCCAACCTGTTCGGCCAGTTTGGTGTTGCTCAGCCGCCCGTCGCGGCGCAGCGCGCGCAGGATGCGGCGGTCGGTTTCATCGATGCTTGGTGAACTATTCACGTTTCCGCCTGGAATGAAGAAGAATGTTCTTCATTCTAGCTAAAACTAGGTAATTTCAGGAAGCCTATTTTTACCTTGCGGCCGTATAGTTCTTACATGAACACATCCACCGCCACCGCCCTGAAAAACCTGCGCTTCACGATAGAAGCGGAAGCAGCCCTGTCCACGCTCGAGAACGCGCTCGCGATTGTGCGCCGGGCCGGCATTACCTTGCGCGACATGCGCATCAGCCAGTGTGCGCAAGGGATGGAGGTCTGGATGCGGCTGGCCGCGCCGGAGGAGGATCTTCTGACGTTGTGCCGCATGCGGCTGCACAACGTCGTCGGCATCCTGGCCATCAAGGAGACGGGATTAAGCCGGAAGGTAGGCGTACTTGAACGTGAACACGGCGGCGATGATCCACACAATGGGTTTCACCTCGCGGGCGCGGCCGGTCAGCAGCTTGAGCACCGCGTAGGTGATGAAGCCGAAGGCGATGCCGTGCGCAATCGAGTACGTGAACGGAATCAGCATGGCGGTGATACCGGCCGGCACGCTTTCCGTGGTGTCGGACCAGTCTATGTCCGCCAGGTCGCGCAGCATCAGGCAGGCCACGAACAGTAGCGCGGGCGCGGTGGCGTAGGCCGGCACGGCACCCGCCAGCGGCGCAATGAACAAACAGGCCAGGAACAGCGCGGCCACCACCAGCGCGGTCAGCCCGGTGCGACCGCCGGCCTGCACGCCCGCCGCGCTTTCCACGTAGGCGGTGGTGCTGGAAGTGCCCAGCAGCGAACCGGCCACGATGGCGGCGCTGTCGGCAAGCAGGGCCTTGTTCATGCGTTCCATCTTGCCCGGCACCAGCAGGCCTGCGCGGTTGGCCACGCCCATCAGCGTGCCGGTGGCGTCGAACAGTTCAACCAGGAAGAACACCAGCACCACGTTGACGATGCCGACTGACAGCGCACCCTTGACGTCCAGTTTCAGCAGCGTTGGATCGAGCGACGGCGGGGCGGAGAAGACGCCCTTGAACTGGTTGCCGCCAAAGACGAAGCTGAGCAGGGTGACCGCGACGATGCCGATCAGGATGGCGCCCCGCACTTTCAGCTTGTCCAGCGCGACGATGAGCATGAAGCCGAAAATGGCCATCAGCGCGGGCGGCTTGTGCAGGTCGCCGGCCGTGACCATGGTGGCTGGATTGGCGGTGACGATGCCCGCGCTCTTGAGCGCGATCAGCGCCAGGAACAGGCCCAGGCCGACCGTAATGGCGGTGCGCAGCGCGTGCGGAATGCCGTTGACTATCATGCCGCGCAGTCCGAGCAGGCTCACGACGACGAACAGGCAGCCCGAAATAAACACCGCGCCCAGCGCGGATTGCCAGGGAATGCCCATGCCCAGCACGACGGCATAGGCAAAGTAGGCGTTCAGGCCCATGCCGGGGGCCATGCCGATGGGGTAGTTGGCGTACAGCGCCATGACGGCGGTGCCCAGCGCGGCAGCCAGGCAGGTGGCGACAAACACGGCTTCCTTGGGCACGCCGGCGTCGCCAAGGATGGCGGGATTGACGAAGATAATGTACGCCATGGTGAGGAAGGTGGTGATGCCCGCCACCGTTTCCGTCCGCACGTCCGAGCCGGCTTCTTTTAGTTTGAACAGCTTTTCAGCGATGGACATTGCGGCTCCCGTGATTGTGTTGGAAGAAGCATATCATTTCCCGGCCAGCGACCAAATGCCGTTTTGGTAATTCAGCGCATGGGTAGCTCGCAGCGCTTCGAGGAAGCGGGCGTCGTGCGAGACCACGGCCAGCGCGCCGGTGTAGGCTTGCAGGGCGTGTTCCAGCGCCCGCACCGAGGCCAGATCGAGGTGGTTGGTGGGCTCGTCGAGCAGCAGGAACTGGGCGGGCTGATTGCGCCACAGGGCGCAGGCCAGGGCGGCTTTCAGTCTTTCGCCGCCGCTTAGACGTTCTGACGGGGTATGGACTTGCGCGGCGTGGAGGCCGAGCAGCGCCAGGCGGCTGCGCAACTCGCCTTCCGGCAGCGGGCTATCGAGCTCGCGCAGGCGCTCCAGCACCGTCATGTGCGCAGGCAGCAGCGCGGCGGCGTGCTGGTCCAGCCAGGCATGGGGCACGCTGACGCGGCAGGCGCCGGACAGCGGCGGCAGCAAGCCTGCCATTATCTTCAGCAGCGTGGTCTTGCCGCAGCCATTGGGACCAGTGATGGCCAGCCGCACAGGGCCGGACAGCGTGAAGTCCAGCGTTGCCGGCGCGTCGCCGAGCGAGCGCTGTTCGGGCGCACGCGGATCTCGCGGCAGAGGAAAAGGGGGCATTAGCGCGTCAAACTCGAGCACGCGTTTGCCCGGCGGGACTGTGCTCGCCGGCAGCAGCAGGGCCACCGGCGCAGGCGCGTTGACGCGGGATGCGGCTTCGCGCACCGCTTCGTCGTGCGCGGCGATGGTCTCCGCGCGGCGCTGCGTGTCGCGGCCCGCCGTCGCTTCGGCCTGGCGTTTCAGTTTGCCGCGCAGGATGGGGGCGATGTTGGCTTCCTTGCCGGCCCTGGCGTTGCGGGCGGCACGTGCCTGCTGCGTGTCGTGCTGCTTGCGCAGTGCGCGCTGGGCGGCGTCCCGTTCGTTGCGGGCGTGTTCCAGCGCGCCGTGCGCCGCATTTCCTGCCGCTTCGCGCTGTGCTTCATAGTGGCTGTAGTTGCCGCCGTAGCTGTGCAGGCCTGCGGCGTCCAGCTCCACGATGCGCTCCATGGCCTCCAGCAGTTCGCGGTCATGGCTCACGATGACGGCGCCGCCGCGCCAGGCCAGCAGGCGCGCCTGCAGCCACGCGCGGCCTGCGCGGTCCAGGTGGTTGGTCGGTTCATCCAGCACCAGTCCGTCCGCCTGGGACAGGAAGGCGCCCGCCAGCGCAATGCGCATCAACTCGCCGCCGCTCAGGCTTGCGGCTCTGTCGCCGGGCCGCAGACCGGGCATGCCGGAATCGGACAGCGCTTGCGCAAACTCGGAGGCGATGGACCAGCGGCCTTCCAGCAGGTCCAGGTCTTCGGCGCGGACCTCTCCTGCGTCCATGCGCGCCAGTGCATCGAACAGCGGGGCCAGGCCGGCGACTGCGGCCACAGTGTCTCCGGCAGCGGGGCGTACCTCCTGCGGCACGTATGCCAGGCTGCCGGACCGCAGCACCGTGCCGCTGCCGGGCGCCAATTGGCCAGCCAGCATGCGCGCGAACAGGCTTTTCCCCGTGCCGTTGGCGCCCACAAGGCCGGTGCGCTCGGCGTGGAAGCAGGCTTCCAGGCGGTCGAAAAGCAGCCGCCCTGTGGGAAGCGCGAAGGATACGTCTCGCAGGGAGATGGAGAACGCGCCCGAAAACGCGGGCGCATTGGATTGCGCCATTGCCACCGCAGCGGTGGCGTGGATATGATTTGCCATAAGTAAGCTCCAGACGGGTCATGCAGCCGCATGGTGCGGACGCATCGTCACTCGCATGCCGCGTTGCGGACTTGCGATCTCTTGCTGAGGGGGCTTACTTGCGCATCGGCGTTTACTCCTGAAAAAGCGCTGCCCGAAAATTGGGCAGCGCACGCATTCTAGCGCAGCTTCAGGGCGCTGGCAATGTCGGACCAGGCAACATACTTGAAGTTCTGCGGGCCGTCCGGCAGGCGCTTGTAGCCGTCCTGCACCACCAGCATGCCTTCGGCGTATGGCCCGCCCAGATTGGCCGAGCTGACATCCAGGCCATCGGTTTCCGACGCGCCGTCTATGCCCGCCGCCACGTTCACGCCGATGCGGAAGCTGCCGCGCACCTTGTGCGGCGCGTCCGCGTCCAGCACCACGTAGCTGTTGCTGCCCTGGCTGGAGACCACCAGGTAGCTCGCCTGTGCGCCGTGATAGAGCGACATGCCTTCCACGTCGGCGGTCAGCACGCCGCCCACCGGCAGTATCATGCGCATGGCCGAACCCTGGTCCGCCGCTGCGGGCAGCGTCCACACGCCGCGCTTTTCCTCGCCCACGAACAACCGGCCGCTGCGGTCGTCCGCGACGCAGCCTTCCGGCTGGGTGGCGACCTTGAAGCTGCGCAGCAGGGTGCTGGTAAAAGTGCCGTCCTTGCGGCCTATGCGGTAGTGCTGGAAGGTGCCGTCCTTGTCGTTGACGAATGCTTCCAGGCCGCCGCCCGCTGGCTGGTAGACGCAGATGCCGTAGATTTTCTCCAGGCCGGTGGGGAAGCGTACAGCCTCGGCCACTGTACCGTTGGGGTCTATCGTGAACAGCACCATGGTGTTGTCGTCGCGCTGGGTGGCCAGGGCGAGGTCATGGCGGGCGCCGTCCAGCAGCACGTTCTGGCGCAGGTCCACATTGTTCAGGCGGCCGGACTCCAGCAACTGGGTCTGTTCGCCTTGCATGTCGTAGACCAGCAAGCCTTGTTTCTTGTTGGTGCCGAGCACGCGCGACGCGGCAGGGCTGGATGGATGGACCCAGATGGCCGGATCGTCCGCAGCGTCGCCCAGGCGGGCCATGGGTTCGGTCTGTGCGCGCGGGAGCACGATGGCCGGCGCTGCGGAGGCAACTGCGGCGGTGCGGGAGGCGCCTGCCTGCGCTGGCAGGCCGGCGGGCACCGCGCGCCAATGTTTTGCGTCCTCGCTGTTCAGCAGCAGCTCGGCGGCGCCGGCGCCGGATATGCGGCTGGCCAGTGCGCGGCTGTTGGCTGCGTCGGCCAGAGCGCGTGGCGCCTGCGCCTGCCATGCGCCGTCGCGCTGGCCGAACACGTAGAGCTGCTTGCCCTTGGCGTCCAGCATGGCGACGCCGCCGGGCAGCAGCGCCAGCGCGCCCGGGCCGCCGGACAGTTTGCCGTAGGGCTGGCGCAGGGCCAGCACATGGCGCTCGCCCGCGCCTTCCGCTTCCGCCCGGTAGGCCCACAGGCCCATGCCGGATTCGCTGACGAACAGCGTGCCGGTGGCGTCGTCCACGCGGCAGTGCCGCACGTGCGTCGGCAGGGCGAGCTTGCGCACCAGCTTGCGCTCGGCGCCGTCCAGCAGCCACTGTTCGCTCTGGCCGTCCTTGGCGATCAGGAACTGGTAGCTGATGTCCTGGGCGTCGCGGTACAGGCAGGCCGCTTCGGCGGCGAAGGAGGGCGCAGGGAAGGGCGCTTGCAGGCGCAGCGTGCCTGCCGCCAGGTCCGCGTCGATGGCGACGGCGCGCTCGGTATTCGAGTCCACCAGCGTGGCGAGCACGCCGCCTGACTGGCTGCGCGTATCGAGCTGCTTGCCGCGCACGGCGTAGCGGGCGCGCTCCTTGCCGCCGGCGTCCAGCAGGCGCAAGGCGTTCTTGTCGAGCGCCAGCCAGCCGCCGTCGGGCAAGGCCGCCAGTTCGGCGGCGCCGGCCACGGTGCTGATGGCGGCGGCCACGCCGTTGGCCTGGGCGCCGGATGCCGCCGCCGGCTGCGCGGCGGCGATTCCGGACAGCGCAGCGATCAGCGCTGCAATCGTAGTTGTTTGAGTCTTCATCATCAGAACAGGTTGGCTTTCAGGGAGATTTTGTAGGTGCGGCCATACTGTTCGTACTGCGCGTTGTGGTTTTTCACGCCCTGGTAGACGTAGTACTTCTCGTTGTTCAGATTGGACGCCTCGAACTGCAGTTGCAGCTGTTTGCTGATCTGGTAGGCGAACGAGAAGTCGAGCTGCTTCTGGCTGTCCACGATGCGGTCCTGCGCCGGGTTCAGGATGTCGCTCCCCATTTCAAGCAGGTACTCGGACTTGTAGTTCAGCGCCAGGCGGGTGCTGACCGGGCCTTGTTCGTAGCCCAGCATCACATTCATCACGCGGTCCGACTGGCCCGGCATGGTGATGTTGCGCGACAGGACCTTGCCCGCCCTGGTGTCGAAGCGTGCCACGTTGGCCTTGGAGTCGCTCAGCGTGGCGTTCACGCCCGCCAGCAGGTTGTTGAACGGCGCCGGCAGCATGCGCAGCGGCTGGGTCCACGCCAGCTCCAGGCCCTTTACGCTGGCCTTGTCGCCGTTGGCGTAGGACGTGGCGGTGGTGTAGCCCACCCATTTGCCGGTGCCCGCCAGGTTGGTGGTGTAGGTGAAGTTCTTGATGTCCTTGTGGAAGGCATAGGCGGAAATGGTGCCATCGGTGCCGAGGATGCGTTCCACGCCCAGGTCCAGGTTGCGCGCCTGCAGCGGCGCCAGGTCCGGGTTGCCGATGGTTGCTTCGGTGGCGCTGGCCAGGGTCACGCCCGGGGCCAACTGGCTGAAGTTGGCGCGCACCACGGCCTTGGTGACGGCGGCGCGGATGCTGGTGTGTTCATCGGCGTCGTAGCGTGCCTGCAGCGACGGCAGCCAGTTGGTGTAGGAGCGCTCGCGGGATAATGGCGTAATGGCCGTGCCGTTGATCTGCGAGCCTGCGGCGTCGAAACTGGTGCGCTCGGCGCGCACGCCGGCCAGCACGCGCCATGCGTCCCAGGACAGCGTGTTTTGCGCATAGGCCGAATCGATGTCCTCGTTCATGCGGTAGTCGTTGATGGCGGACTCGGACGCCAGGCGTGCGGCGTTGCGGTCCAGGCCTGCGATGCGGGCGCGCACGGCGGCCGGGTCGATGGCGGCGCCGATGCGGCCCAGTTTATAGTCCAGCTCATTCGCGCCCACAAAGGCCGTCATGGCAGTCGAGCCCGTGCCCCAATAGTTGCCGCTGGTGGCCTTGCTGCTGTTGTAGGCCCACTGGTTGGTGTCGTTGGTCTTTTCGCGGCGGCTGGTCTTGGCGCCGACCTTCAGCGTGGAGCGCATTTCGCCCAGCGGGAAGGTGTGCGACAGGTCGATGCGGGCGTGGTGTTCCTTGTCTTCCGAGTAGCGCTGCTGCAGCGTGATGGCGTTCAGGCTGTAGTTGGCCGGATCGTAGATGCCGGCCGGCGCCACCAGCTGCGGCTTGCCGCCGTCGGTAAAGCCCACGCCTGCGAAGTTGGCGTTGCCGCGGAAGCGCGCGTCGTTGATGGATTCCGGCGTGTCCTCGTTGGCGCGGCTGGCGCCGCCCTCGACGTTCAGCTGCCAGTCGCCGAATTTCTGTTCCGTGCCCAGCACCGTGGAGCGGATCTCCTGCGTGTATTTGCGCTGGCGCAGGCGGCGTTCGCCGCGCGCGCCGGCCGTGGCGCCATCGGTGACGCTGCCGCCGGTGATGCTGCTGATGGTGAGGCGGTCGCGTACTTCGTCATCGCTGAAGCGGCTCAGCAGGTTGCGCATGAACCAGTTGCTGCCGGCGGCGGGGCGGTAGTCCAGATTGACGGCGGCGGCGCGGCGTTCGCGCACGGGCAGGTAGTCGCGGAATTCAAAGCCGCTCAGTTTGTCGCCGTCCCAGGCGCCGCCGGTTTCCACGTTGTCGGAGCCGAACTTGCGCTTTTCGCCGCTCAGTCCGACGGCCACGCCCAGCTTGCCGTCCATGAAGCGCTGCGCCCACAGCAGGCCGGCGCTCGGGCTGGTCTGCTCGGTGTTCTGGTCGCGGCTCGCCGCCGCCGTGACGGACAGCACTTTGCCCGGCAGGTCGAAGGCGGACAGCGATTTCACTTCCACGGTGGCGCCCAGGGAGTTGGCGTCCATGTCCGGCGTCAGCGTCTTGCTCACTTCCAGAGAGCGGATCAGGCCCGCCGGCAGGATGTCCAGCGCCACGGCGCGGCGGCCCGATTCAGGCGACGGCACCAGTGCGCCATTGATGGTGACGGCGTTCAGGTCCGGGCCGAGGCCGCGCACGGTGATATAGCGGCCTTCGCCCTGGTCGCGCTGCACCGACACGCCCGGCAGGCGGGCCAGCGCTTCGGCGGCGTTCTTGTCCGGCAGGCCGCCGATGTCGTCGCTGCTGACGACGCTGATGATGTTGTCGGCCTTGTCCTGCGCGGCGATGGACTTGCGCATGCTGGCCTGCTGGCCGGTGACGACCACGACGCCCGCAATGGCGGTCGATTCGACGACCTGGGCGTGCACGCCCAGGGAAGTCAGCATGGCCAGTACGCCCATGCTGAGGGCGGACAAGCGGAACGTTGGCGCAGTTGGGATATTCATGATTTTTTTGCTTGGTTGAATAGTTGAGAGAACGCTGCGCATTGTAGGAATCGAATATGTCGCTTCTGTTACAAAGAGGGGGCGGCGAGTGAGCCGTTTGCACCTCCCCCTTGTGTGACGAGGCTGTCACACTGCGGTCACATCGCGCGGCTATGCTGCCGCGATGCTAAAACTGCACCGTCCCTATCTGATCCTGTCGGCCCTTGGCCTGCTGCTGTTCCCCATGCTTTACGCCAGCCTGGGCGTGGCCAAGCCACTGTCGCACTGGAAGTGGCTGGATATCTTCTGCGAGGGCGGCACCGCCGCCATGGCGGGTATCTGGCTGCTGATTACCCTGAGCAGCAGGCCGGGCGGCCTGGTCACGCGCCTGCTGGCGCTGGGGCTGGCGGCCATCATGCTGGGTTCATGGGCGGACTGCCTGGACGAGTTTTTCCACATCGCCAAGGACCAGGTGTGGGACAACTGGCTGGAGGCGCTGATGCCGCTGGGGATGCTGACGCTGACGGCCGGCCTGTATTACTGGCGCCAGGAGCAGTTCAACCTGAACGAGCACTTGCAGAAGCGCGAACGCCTGTTCCGCGACCACCGCGCTTTCGACCGGGTGACGCAGCTGGCCGGCGCGGACTATCTGCGCGCGCAGATAAGGCTTGAGCACGAGCGCGCGCCCGGCACGGCCTGTGCGCTGGTGCTGCTGGATATAGACGGCTTCCATAAAATCAACCGCGAACTGGGGCAGCGCGAGGGCGACCGGGTACTGCAGGCGGTGGGCCATATGCTGCTGCTCAACCTGCGCAATGAAGACCTGCTGTGCCGCTACGCGGGGGACCGCTACGCCATCCTGCTGCCGGGGATGGGACAGGCCGAGGCGCAGGAACTGGCCGAGCATGTGTGCGCCATGGTGGGCAGCATGCGGCATTCGGCGCCGGGCGGGCGGGTCCGGGTCGGCCTGCGGCACGCCTGCACGATGGCCGAAGGCAATCCCGAGGCGCTGCTGGCCGAACTGGGCAAGGCGGTCGACCTGGCGTCCGCGCAGGCAAGCGGCAAGGACGGTGAGGCGGACCGCATGCACGCCGACGTGCGGCGCAAGCCGGCGATGGCGTGATCCACCCCGACGATGGCGCGGTCGCATATCACGGCGCCGGCGACGCGGTAATCCCTGCGCGGCACCAGCCCTGGCTGGTCCTGGACTACGCGGCGAGCCGCGACGCCGCCTTGCCTGCCTTGTGGCGGGGAACCGGGCTTGCTGGCCCCGAGCCGCCGCCCGAAGACCTGCAGCTGGCGCCGCAGCAGTACCTGCAACTGCTGCAAAACGCGGCCCGCGTGCTGGACAGCGCGGACACCGCCTTCATGCTGGGCCAGCACATGCTGCCGGGCCAGTACGGCGCGGCCAGCGCGGCGCTGCTGGCGTCGGGCAGCCTGCGCGAGGCGCTGGAGACGCTTGCGGGCAGCCAGCGCGCGCTCTCGCCGCTGCTGTGCCCACGCTTCCGGCAGGAAGGGGAACTGGCGGCACTGTACTGGACCGACTGTTATGGCGCGCCCAGCCAGCTAGCCTTCCTGGCCGAGATGCATATGACCGCGCTGGCGTCGATGTGCCGCTGGCTGAGCGGCGAGCGGCTGCCGTGGCGCTTCTGCTTCAACCGCACCCGCCCGCGCTACACGGAACAGCATGAAGTACACCTTGGCGCCGACCTGCGCTTCGACTGCCATCTGGACGCCATGCTGATCGACAGCGCCTGGCTGGACCGCCCGTGGCCCGCGACGGCAGCACCGGCGGCCCCGCCTGCAAGCCCGGCTTCAGCAACGCCCCCCAGCCTGCTGACCGCGCTTTATGACTACCTGCTGGCCCGTGTACGCACCGCGCCCACGCTGGAGCAGACGGCGGCGGACTTCGCGGTCAGCCCGGCCACGCTGAAACGCCACCTGGCGCGCCACAACACCCATTTCCAGGCCGAGCTGGACCAGGTGCGCACCCACGTCGCGCTCTACCTGTTCCAGACCCGCCGCGCCGACAACGAGGACGTGGCCCGCCACCTCGGCTTCCACGACGCCACCAACTTCCGCCGCTCCTTCAAGCGCTGGACCGGCCAGACGCCTGGGGTGCTGCGCGCATCCCTGCTGGGCGCCGCACGATAATCATCTCTGCGGCTGGGCTGCATTGTTATAGAATAGGCACCCACCCGAACCACGAAGCGGCGATGCGATTACGGACTCACTACTGGCTGCTTGCTATTTCCATCGTGCTGCCGGTGGCCGTGTTTTGCAGCATCGCCCTCGATATGCTGTTGACGGCACAGCGGGCCACGGCCATGCGGCATATCGAAGAAAGCGCGCGCTCCGCCGCGCTGGAGATCGACGCCGAAATCCGGCGCGCCCAGTCCGTACTGCGGGTGCTGGCGAATTCGCACTCGCTGGCCTCGGGCGATTTGCGCCGCTTCCACCAGGAGGCCAGCGCCGCCAACGCCGGCCACGGCGGCTGGATCATCCTCTACGAGCGCAGTGGCCAGCAACTGGTCAACACTCGTTTGCCGTTCGGCGGCCCGTTGCCCGTGCGGCCGGACCCCGGTGTGGTGGCGCAGCAGATCGATACCGGCAACGGCCTGGTGTCCGGCGTCAAATGGGGGCTGGACCTGAAACGCACTTTTGTCACCGTCGAACTGCCGGTGGTCACGGCCGCAGGCGACCGGCGCGTGATCGCGCAGGCATTTACGCCGTCCTACTTCGCGCAGAGTTTCAAGGGCCGCATCATACCACCGAGCTGGATGGGACGCGTGATCGACGGCAGCGGCGTGCTTATCGCGCAGGGCGGCGGAGTGGACGGGGTTTCCGGCATACGCATGCCTGCCGACCAGTTGGCGCGCCTGCACTCTGCGGCGGCCGGTACGCTGCGCCACGAGGCCGATTCCGGCACCGCCCTGGTTGCCTACTTTGTGCACTCGGCCTTGTCCGACTGGACGGTGATGGTGTCCGCCCCGGAGGAAGAGATTAACGCCGCCGTGGTGCAGGGCATGTCGGTGGCCATTGCTGGCTTTGTGCTCGCGCTGGGCATGGCCTTGTTGCTGGGCGTGTACACCGGGCGCCGGCTGGTGCGTTTTGTGTCCAGCGCATCGAAGGCGGCGCGCACGCTGGGCGGACCGAAGCCTGTGTCCGGCCTGCGGCATTCCAATATCGGCGAGATGGAAGCGCTGAACGACGCGATCCGCGACGCGGACATGCGGCTGCGGGCAGAGATGGAGACCCGCGCCAATGTGGAGCTGGAGCGCAACGAGCTGCTGGTGCGCGAACGGGCGGCGCGCGAGCACGCCGAGCGGCAGAACGCGGCCAAGGACGAATTCCTGGCGCTGCTGGGCCACGAGCTGCGCAATCCGCTGGCGGCCATCGTCAGCGCTGTGGCGGTACTGGACCACAGCGGCCAGGCGGGCATGCCGGCCCAGGCTGCGGATGCCGCGCGCGGCGTGCTGCGCAGGCAGTCCGCGCACCTGCGCTCGCTGGTGGATGACCTGCTGGAAGTCAACCGCGCGCTGATGGGCAAGCTGGCGCTGAACCGGCGCGAGCTGGACCTGGCGGACACCACGCGCGGCTGCCTGGAAACCCTGCAAACCGGCGGCCGGCTGGACAACCATAGCCTGGAATTGCGCGCCGCGCCGGCGCCGGTGTTTGCGGATGCAACCCGGCTGGCCCAGGTGATCGACAATATTCTGGACAATGCCCTCAAGTACAGTCCCGCCGGCACTGCCATCGAGGTTCAGGTGGCGCAGCAGGACGGCATGGCCGAACTGACCGTGCGCGACCAAGGCCTGGGGATTGCGCCCGAGCTGCTGCCGCATGTCTTCAATGCGTTTGTGCAGGGCGAGCAGACCTTGCAGCGCGCGCAGGGCGGGCTGGGCATCGGGCTGACGCTGGTGCGCCGCCTGGTGGAAATGCACGGCGGGACCATCAGTATCGCCAGCCCGGGGCGCGGACGGGGCACCAGCGTGGCGGTGCGGCTGCCGCTCCGGCCCGGGAATGGTTCCGAGCCGGAGTCCCGACCGCCTACAAATTGAACAGCTGCGTATAGATGCGCGCCGCCATCAGGCCGGCCGGGCTGTGCTGCAAGGCCGGGGCGAGCAGGCGCGATAGCGTGGCCATTGCTTCTTCCTTGCTGTCCGAGGCGGCCAGCCGCGCTTCCAGCAGGCGCAGTTCGCAGCCTATCGCTTCCCAGGCGTGTTCGTCGGCAGGGAAATGGTGGCGGATCACCGGCCGCTCGGCGCGTACGCGCTGCTGCGGCTCGGCTGCCAAGCCGTGCTCGCTGCTGCCCGCCTGCTCGGCGCGTCCGGCTTGCATGCCCGGCCCGGCTTGCGCGGCCTGGCCGGAGCGAGCGATGTGCGGGCCGTGATCGTCTCCGGCGGAGGCTTGCGGGGGCTGTGGGACGGGCGGCGGAGCCGCGCGGTCTGCAACGGCATCCGGCGGCAGGACCGGTTCGGCGCCCAGCGGCGCCATGGCGTCGGAGGCGGCGGGCAAGGGCAGGCGGGTGGCCAGCGCGTGCAGACGGTAGCCGTCGGCCACGCGGCGGTAGAACGCGGCCGGGTCGCCAACCCGCGCCATGATGCCGCGCAGGCTGAGCAACGCGGACGGCCCGCTGCCCGCCGCCACGCCGGCGGACGCAAAGGCATCCGCGTTCAGGCCCAGTTCTGCCAATTCGTGGCGCGCCACCAACAGATCCGTGCAAGGCTGCTGGCGGCCAAGGTTGTAGCCGATCAGTTCTGGCAGGAAATCCTCCCCGCTATGCGCCAGGGCCAGTTCCAGCGCTCCGCTGCGCCAGCGGTCCGGGGCCGTCGCGCCGCCGACCGGGCCGGCGTCCGCTGCGCCTGATCCCGAGGCCAGCAAATCGCGGTACAGCAGATAGCGGTTGCGGTCCGGCACACCGTGGCCCAGCTGCTCCAGATAGCTGGCGATCATGGGCTGGAAATCGACGTCGTCCCAGCGCTCCACCACGCCATACAGCGAGGCGCCGTCGGCCAGGCGGCCGGGAGCGGCTTCACGCAGGAAATGGCGTGCCTGCGCAATGGTGGCGAAATGGCGGCGCGGCGCACCGTACTCGCGCGCCACCTGGTAGCGGTGATAGGCGTCCGCCGCCGCCTGGGCATGGTGGCCGATCCACGCCGCCAGCTCATCGTAGCGCAAAGGCAACAGCGGCGGCTGGGCGGCCGCCGCGTTCAACTGGCTGCGCAAATAAGCGGCGGCATCGCCCACCGGCAGGGATTCGTTCGCCGAGGACAGCACGGCATAGATACGGGACGGTGTATCGGAGGAGGCAAGTTGACTCAGCATGAAGATCTCGCTCTGGCTAGAATTTTTCCAGTATGCAAAATTGTTGCGCCTGTGCGTAGCGGTGATATTCCCGCCACTCTGTAAGACTAGACTGACAATGGTAAAAAGTCATGTAAGGAAGCTATTTTCAGCGCGCCGGTGGTACACTTCCTGAGGGCAATCTATTCCCATACGCATACAAGCATAGCGAGGCAACATCATGGAACTCCGGCCTCTGGCAGCAGGCGGCGCGACCGTGCTGCGTCCGCAGGGACGCATCGACCACACCCATGCGGACGCATTCCAGCAGGCGCTCGCGCCGCATTTGCGCGATTGCATCGCGGGCGGCACCAGCCTGGTGATCGACATGGCGGACATCAGCTACATCAGCAGCATAGGCTTGCGCGCGCTGATGCTGGCGCTCAAGCAGGTCAAGCCGCAAGGCGGCCGGCTGGTGCTGGCCGGGCTTACGCCGCTGGTGCTGGAGGTGTTCAAGATCAGCCGCTTCGACCTGCTGTTCGAGATCTTCTCCGACCAGCAGGCCGCCGTCGCCGCGCTGACGGCCGGCCGCGCGGCATGAAAGCCCGCATCTGGGGCGCGCGCGGTTCGCTGCCGGTGGCGCTCACCCATACGCAAATCCGGGCCAAGCTGGTGGCCGCGCTGGAAGGCGCCATAGGCCGGGATCTGGACAACAGCGAAAAGATCGCCGGCTATGTCGACAGCCTGGGCTTCGACGTGCGCGGCACCTTCGGCGGCCACTCCAGCTGCGTCGAAGTGCAGGTATGGGATCCGGACAACTGCGCCGAACACGTGATACTGGACATGGGCAGCGGCGTGCGTCCGCTGGGCGGCGCCAAGCTGGCGTGCTACGGGCCGGGCAAGCCGCAGACCTACCATGTGTTCATGTCCCACCTGCACTGGGACCACATCATGGGCTTCCCCTTTTTCACGCCCGCCTACATCCCCGGCAACCGCATCATTATTTACGGCTGCCACGCGCAGCTGGAGACCGCGTTCCGCCGCCAGCAGGAGTCCATCAGCTTCCCGGTGAGCTTCGACCAGCTGGGCGCGAAGATCGAGTTCCGCCAGCTGGAGCCGGGCGTACCCATCGAAATCAACGGCCTGCGCATCACCGCCAAGCTGCAGCTGCACGCGGGCGACTCCTACGGCTACCGCCTGGAGCACGGCGGCCGCACGCTGATCTACACCACCGATTCCGAGCACAAGCTGGAGGACAGCGCCGCGCGCCAGGGCTTTGTCGACTTCTTCCGCAACGCCGACCTGGTGATCTTCGACGCCATGTACTCGCTGGCCGACTCCATTTCCGTCAAAGCCGACTGGGGCCATTCCAGCAACGTGGTGGGCGTGGAGCTGTGCCAGCTGGCGGGCGCGCGCCAGCTATGCCTGTTCCACCACGAGCCCATCTACGACGACGCGCAGATCGCGCGCGTGCTGGCGGAAACCCGGCGCTTCGCCGAGCTGACCGGCGAGGCGCCGCTGGACGTGGTGGCCGCCTACGACGGCATGGAAATTGAACTCTAGGGCGCCGCGCCCGTGGCCGCCATGCGCCGCTTCCTGAAGCGGCTGGTCATCGGCCTGCGCGTGCGCGGGCGGGCGCTGGCGCTGGTCCTGGCGCTGATCTTCGCCTGTATCCTGGCGGTTCCCGGCGACGGCCTGCTGCCAGGTTTGCGGCTGGCCTTGTTCGACGGCTACCAGCGCGCCATGCCGCGCGAGCGCCTGTCCGGCCCGGTGGAGATCGTGGCCATCGACGAAGCGTCGCTCAAGCGTTACGGCCAGTGGCCCTGGCCGCGCACCCGGCTGGCCGAGCTGATCGACCGGATGAACGCGCAGCGGCCGCTGGCGATCGGCCTCGACATCTTTATGCCCGAAGCGGACACCAGTTCGCCGGAAGCCCTGGCCGCGCGCCTGCCGGACGGCGAGGCGGCGCTGAAGGCCAGCCTGCTCAAGCTGCCCGGCTACGACGACGTGCTGGCCGCGTCCATCCAGCGCGCGCCGGTGGTGCTGGGCGCCGCCGGTTTCGACGTGCCCACGCCGGGCGCCACAGCGGCGCTGCGCACCTGGCCGGTGGTGACGCGGGGCGGCGAGCCGCAGCGCCATCTGCGCAATTTCCCGCTGGCGCTGGGCAGCCTGCCCGCGCTGCAGGCGGCGGCCAGCGGGCAAGGCCTGCTGTCGGCGGACCTGGAGCACGGCGTGGTGCGGCGTGTGCCGCTGGTGGCGCGCATAGGCGGGGCCGTGCTGCCTTCGCTGTCCGTGGAAATGCTGCGCGTGGCCACGCGCGCGCCGGCGGTCCGGCTGGAACTGGGGCCGGAAGGCGCGCGCAGCGTGAACCTGGGCGACCTGCACGTGCCCAGCCAGCCGTCCGGCACGGTGTGGGTGCATTTCTCGCGCCCCGCGCCGGAGCGCTATATTTCAGCCAGCGAGCTGCTGGACGGCAGCGCGCCGCCGGACTTCCTGAACAACAAACTGGTCATCGTCGCGCTGACCGGCCTGGGCCTGATGGACTACAAGACCAACGCGCGCGGCGACTTCATGCCGGGCGTGGACGTGCACGCGCAGCTGATCGAAAGCTTCTTCGACGGCCGCTTCCTGCTGCGCCCGGACCACATGCGCTGGGCCGAGTCGGGCGCGCTGCTGGCGTGCAGCCTGTTGCTGGTGTGGATGCTGCCGCGCCTGCGGCTGCGCTTCGCCGCGCTGGCCTGGGCGGCGCTGTCGCTGCTGCTGTTCGGCGGCGGCGCGTTGCTGTTCGCGCGCGCAGGGCTGCTGTTCGACGCGCTGGCGGTGTGGCTGGCCATGAGCCTGACCAGCGTGAGCCTGCTGGCCAGCCTGTTCGTCAGCGAGAAGGCCGCGCACCGGCGCAGCGACGCGGCCCTGCAGCTGGCGCGCGAGGGCGCGGCCAAGGCGGCCGGCGAACTGGGCGCGGCGCGCCGCATCCAGATGGCCAGCCTGCCGCAGGCGGCCAGCGTGTTCCCGGCCGAGACGCGTTTCGCCGTGGCGGCGCTGCTCGAACCGGCGCGCGAGGTGGGCGGCGACCTGTACGACTTCTTTATGCTGGACAAGGAGCACCTGTTGTTCCTGATCGGAGACGTGTCCGGCAAGGGGCTGCCGGCCAGCCTGTTCATGGTGGTGGCCAAGGCGCTGTCCAAGAGCATCGCGCTGCGCGAAACGGCCGCCGTGCCGGACCCTGGCGCCATCCTGAACCGCGCCAATCGGGAGCTGCTGCGGGAAAATCCTGAAATGCTGTTCGTGACCGCGATTGCGGGCATCCTGCACGCGGGCAGCGGTGAGCTGGTGCTGTGCAACGCCGGGCATGACGCGCCGCGCGTGCTGCGCGCAGGCGGCGCGCTGGAACGCCTCCAGGCTGCCGACGGCCCGCCGCTGTGCGTGATCGACAACTTCGAGTACCCGGTGCAGCGCTATCGCCTGGCGCCGGGCGATACCCTGTGCCTGGTCACCGACGGCATCCCGGAAGCGATGGACGAGGGCGGCAAGCAGTACGGCATGGAGCGGATGGATGCCTTGCTGGCCGGCGCGGGCGGCATGCCGCCGCAAGGGCTGGTGGACGCCATGCGAGAAGACGTGCGCAGCCATGTCGGCAGCGTGGAGCCGTGGGACGACATCACGGTGCTGGTGGTGCGCTGGCATGGTCATCATCCTGAAACATTGGCCGTATAACATCGCGCGCTAGTTCACCATCGAGCCACCATGATCCATAAATTTTCGCATTCTATTTTCGTAGCCGCCGCCCTGGCCGCTGCATTCCAGGCCCAAGCGGCTGCACCAACCGCCGCGCCGGCCCAGCCCAAGCTGGTCGTCGTCCTGGTGGTGGACGGCCTGCCCAACGAGCAAGTGCTGCGTTACCGCGACCAGTTCGGCCAGGGCGGTTTCCGCCGCCTGCTGGAGCAGGGCGCCTGGTTCAGCAACGCGCACCAGGCCCATGGCATCACCGTAACGGCCGTGGGCCACGCGGCGGTGCTGTCCGGCGCCTATCCCTACCAGCATGGCGTCATCGCCAACAATTGGATTGATGCAGCCACCGGCGAGCAGGTATATTGCACGGACGACGCGTCCTATTCCTACATCGGCGAAGAAACCAAGCGCCTGGACGGCACCTCGCCCGCGCGCCTGCGTGTGAGCACGCTGGGCGACGAGCTGCGCTACGCCAGCGGCAACCGCGCCAAAGTGGTGACCGTGTCCGGCAAAGACCGTGGCGCGATTCTGCTGGCGGGCAAAACCGGCACGGCCTATATGTACATGGACAAGACCGGCAACTTCGCCAGTTCGACTTACTATATGGCCCAGCATCCGGAGTGGGTGCAGCGCTACCAGGCGGGCAAGCCGCAGAACCGCTACTACGGCAAGAACTGGAATCTGCTGCTGCCCGAATCCGCCTACGCAAACGACATGCCCGACCCGGCTCCGGTGGCGGGCGGCGCGCGCAACGGCTTCCCATTCTCGTACTACAGCGAAAGCGGCGAGCTGGACAGCGGCTACTACGCGCGCCTGCGTACCGGTCCCTACCTGGACGAGCTGACACTGGAGTTCGCGCGCGCCGCCGTGGAAGGCGAAGACCTGGGCAGGAACGCGGCGGGCGTGCCCGACCTGCTGGGTGTGAGCCTGTCCTCGCACGATTACGTCAACCACGCCTACGGCCCGGAAAGCCGCATGTCGCATGACCACCTGCAGCGCCTGGACCGCATGATCGCCGGTTTCTTCAGCTATCTCGACAAGCGCATCGGCATGGATAACGTGATGGTGGTGCTGACCGCAGACCACGGCTTCGCCAACACGGCCGAGTTCTCGCAAGGCCGCCGCGTGGAAGCGCAGCGCATCGACGGCAACAAGTTGATGCAAGGCCTGGATGCGCAGCTGGCCAAGGTGTTCGGCGTGGAAAAACTGGTGGTCGGCTCCGCCAAGGGCAATGTACTGCCGAATATCTATCTGGACCACGGTCTGATGGAAAAGAACAAGCTCAAGCCGGACGATGTGGAGAAAGCCGCCGCCGCGTGGCTGGAAGCGCAGCCGGGCGTGAACGAAGTGTACCGCCGCCAGCAGATCGAAAACGGCGGCGCCAACGGCACCCGCCAGTCGCTGCTGATGCGCCGCGCCTTCAACCACCAGGCCTCGGGCGACCTGATCCTGGTGCACAAGCCGTTCTGGTACGTGGGATCCGGCACGTCCGGCACCACCCACGGCTCGCCATACGCCTACGACACCAACGTGCCGTTGATGGTGATGGGCAAGCAGTGGATCAAGCCGGGCGCTTACGGCCAATACGCGGAAGTGGTGGACATTGCGCCGACGCTGGCGCACCTGCTGCGCGTGCGTCCGCCCGCCGGCGCCGAAGGCCGCGTGCTGACCGAAACGCTGCGTTAATGCACTGGCGGGTTACGGCTCCGCCTAACCCGCCCTTGTATTATTCCATCTGCCCCGAAAACGGAACGTCGGGGCAGAGCAACTGGATGCCGTACCCGCCCTTGGTCGCCAAGACCGTGATGTAGATTTCGCAGCAGTTGCTCTTATTCCATTAAAGATCGAACAGTATCTTTGGCCCGGCGTGCCGTGAGCCCGCATTTGCAAGGTTGATCAGGAGAAGAGTAATGTTGTGTCTTGGTATAGATGTCGCCAAATTGAAGGTCGATTGCGCACTGCGCCTGGAAACGGGCAAACACCGTGCGAAAGTTGTAGAAAACACCCAGGCTGGCTTTGCCAAACTGGAAGCGTGGCTGCAGAGTCATACGGACGGGTTGCCCCATATCTGCATGGAGGCCACTGGCGTCTATTGGGAGGCGATCGCGGAGTTCTTTGCCCGTCGGGGCTACCGCGTCAGTGTCGTCAATCCGGCCCAGATCAAGGCGTTTTCCCAGGCGCAGCTGGTGCGCACCAAGACCGACCAGGTCGACGCCAAGGTCATTGCCGAGTTCTGCGCCAAGCATGGTCCGGAAGCATGGCAGCCGCCGCCGCTGAGCGAACAGGAATTGAAAGCGATGGTGCTGCGCCTGGATGCGCTGCTGGCCATGCAGACGCAGGAAACGAACCGCCTGGACGTGGCGCGCGAATCGGTCCGGGCCGATATCGAACAGCATATTGCCTGGCTCGGCGAGCAGATTAAACAGCTGCGCAAGCGCGTACGTGATCACATCAACGACGATCCCGACATGCGCGGCAGACGCGACTTACTCGATACCATTCCCGGTGTCGGGGACAATACCATTGCGTTACTGCTGGCCTATGGCATGCATGCCGGGCGCTTCGACAACGGTCGGCAGGCTGCCGCCTTTGCAGGCCTCGATCCGCGCCAACATGAGTCCGGATCAAGCGTGAAGCAGCGGCCCCGGATGTCCAAGATCGGCCACGCGCATCTGCGCAAAAATCTGTACATGCCGGCTATGGTGGCGCTGTACCGCACCGACTGGGGGCGCCAGTTCCGCACCCGCCTACAAGCAGCAGGCAAGCCGGCCAAGCTGGTGATCGGCGCCATGATGCGCAAGCTCGTCCACGTTGCTTTCGGCGTCTTAAAATCTGGCAAACCATTCAATCAGGAGCTTCAAAACGCTTGACCGGCATAACAGTATCTACGGCCTGCGGCGTCGATGTTTCGTAGGGCGGGTTAGCGGGCCTTGCCCGCGTAACCCGCCAGGCGGCTAGCGTACCCGCACCTCCACGCGCCGGTTTGCCTGTTCCGCCTTGCCGTCCGCAGTCTGCACCGCCAGCTCGCGCTCGCCGCGTCCGGACACGGCGATGGCGTCGGCCGGCACGCCGCCTTCCACCAGCCAGCGCTTGACCGACTCGGCCCGCTTCAGCGACAGCGCGTCGTTGAACGCCATGGTATCCACCCGGTCGGTATGGCCGATCACGAGCACCTCGGCGGCGGGCCGCGCCGCCAGTTCCGCCTTGATCTGCGGCAGGCGCGCGGCGGACTCCGGCACCAGGGTGTCGCCGCCCGTTTCAAAGAACAGCATGAACACCGCCGCGCGCTGCGGCAGGGCGGCAAGCTGCTCGCGGTAGCGCTGCTGGATATCGGCCGGGTTGCCCGCGCCCACCAGCAGCACGGCCGCGCCGTCCACGGCGGCGCTCTGGTAAGGCTGGTCCAGCAGGGCTTCGCCTTTGGACGAGGTCACCACCACGGCGCTGGCCCGCCCGTCCTGGCTGGGCAGCAGCGTGATGCGCTCCTTAGGCCCGCTGCCATGCTGCGACAGCGCGGCCACCAGGCAGACTATCCACAGTAGCGCGGCCATTATTGGCCGGCTCCGTCGCCCACCTCGATCACGAACTCAGTGCCGCGCACGGCCAGCACGGTGCTGGGCGTGGAAAATTTCACCGCCTTGGGCGACTGCTTGGACAGTTTGCCGGAAATGACGGCCAGCGTGCCGCGCCGCACCGAAGCGTCCAGTTCCCCTTCGTGGGTGGTGGCGTTGAAGGCGAACTTCTGCAGGGCCAGCGTGGTGTTGGGACCGAGCGCCAGCAAGGTCTCGTCGCGCAGGGTGATGCCCGCGCTGCCGTCGGTGCCGGTGATGACGGAGTCGCTGGCCAGCACGGCCGCACCGACCGGCGCGCCCATCTTCTTGCCTTCGCGCTCTATGCTGACGCTGCCTTTGGCGGTCTTGATCATGCCGGCCGGCTCGGCGGCCTGGGCGGGCAGGGCGGTAGCAAACAGCACTGGCAGTACCGGCGCCAGCAGCATGGCCGCGACAGTCCGCAGGTTTATTGTGCGCATGATGCCCTCCATCACTAGACATTCCGATAATATGCTTGAATGGAGGAAAAGGAAACCAATTCTGCCGCTGGCGGTTGTGAAATTGGCACGCGCTTTGAGGCCAGGCTGGCGTGCGTCCCAGCCGCCACGGCATGCCTTGTTGCAGGCATGCACGCCGCCGGCGCGCCTCCCGAAGCGGTGCTGCGCGCCGAGCTGATATTGGAGGAACTGGTGCGCAACACCATCCTGCACGGTTACCGGGGCGACAGCGGCCAGCCACTCTGGATCGCGCCGGATGCCGGCGGTTTCTGCTACACCGACGCGGCCCCGGCCTTCAATCCGCTGGCCGACGGCCCGTCCGGAATTGCGCCCGATCCGGCCAAACCCGTGGCGGACCAGCACGTGGGCGGCGCAGGCCTGCCTTTGATACGCCAGCTTTCATCCAGCATTGCTTATGAACGGGTAGCCGGATGCAATCGGCTGCGCGTGGCTGTATCGGCCAGCGCCTGAGGGCCGGCGCCGCTCAGAACTTGGTGAATTGCGACTCGTCCAGTCCGGCCGCGCCGGGCGCCAGGCCGGCTGGCTGCACGGCGCTGCGGTGCGCGCGCGGCTTGCCGGATTTGACCGAGCGCACATTGGAACGGTCCGGCTGGCCGTCGATGGCGTAGCGTTTGAACAGGGCCATCAGCTGCGCCAGGTGGTCGGCCTGGGTATTCATTTCTTCCGACGTGGCGGCCAGTTCCTCCGAGCTGGCGGCGTTGGTCTGGGTGGCCTGGCTGAGCTGCACCACGGCCGAATTGATCTGGCCCACGCCGGCGGACTGCTCCTCGGAGGCGGCGGCAATCTCCTGCACCAGGTCCGAGGTGCGGCGGATATTGGGCACCATGGCTTCCAGCAGCACGCCGGCCTGTTCGGCCAGCTCCACACTGTTGGCCGCCACTTCGCCTATCTCCTGCGCCGCCACCTGGCTGCGCTCGGCCAGCTTGCGCACCTCGGCGGCCACCACCGCAAAGCCTTTGCCGTGCTCGTGCGCGCGGGCCGCCTCGATGGCGGCGTTCAGGGCCAGCAGATTGGTCTGGTAGGCGATGTCGTCGATGATGCTGACTTTTTTCGCGATCTGGCGCATGGCCGCCGCCGTGGCTTTCACCACCTCGCCGCCCTTGGCCGCTTCCTGCGCCGCCTTGGTGGCGATGCCGTCGGTGACGCGGGCGTTCTCGGCGTTCTGGGAGATGGAGGCCGTCATCTGTTCGATGGAGGCGCTGGTTTCCTCCACGCTGGCGGCCTGTTCGCTGGACGCCTGCGACAGCGACTGCGCCGTGGCGCTGACTTCGCCGGAAGCGCTGGCCAGCACGGCGGCTACCTGCTGGATGTCGCGCACGATGCTGCTCAGGCTGCGCGAGATCCACACCGCCAGCCCGCAGCCCAGTACCGCGATCACCACCGCGAAGCCCAGGATCACGCGCTTGGCTTGCTGGGCTATGTCGCTCATCTCGTCGGACTCGGCCTTGGTCTCGGCGGCGTTGACCTCGCGCAGCCGGGCGCTGGCGCCGGTAATGGCGGCGTCCGCGCCTTTCACCGCCTTGTCCAGTTCGGCCACCGTGGCGCCTTTTTCGCGCAGCGCTTCCAGGTGCGCCATCTGCACGCTGTACTCCTTGGTTGCCGCGAGGATGTCATTGAGCAGGGTCTGCTCCTCCCGCGTGAGGTCGGTGCCGGACAGGTAGCCGTTGACGGCCTTGTCGATCTCGGCGATCTCCGCCCGGAACTTGCCTGCGTAGTCGCCGCCGCGCAGCACATAGTTCTTGAAGTTGTGAGTGGCGCGGCCGTGCGACGCCACGATGGCCATGACGGCGTCCTTGCGCGCCAGCGTCACCGTTTCAATGCTGTTCCAGTGGCCGTGCAACGAGGTCAGGCTGGCGAAGGCCGTCAAGCCCAGCAGGATGACCAGTATCACGATGCCGCCCAGCCCTACGTGCAGCCGGGTTTCCATTTTCATGTGCTTGAACATGCTTCCTCCTGATGGCGCGTGCCGGTGGGATCATTGTGACGCGTTCCGGAGGTACAAATATCACCAATTCTCACAGTGGCAGAATTACGTCACATTTTTACATTCGGCCACGGCGGGACCGTCACACCGCCTGCGCGTCCACCACGTAGCAGTCGCGCCCGTTGCGCTTGGCGGCGTACAGGGCGTGGTCGGCGCGCGCGATCAGGCCCGATTGCGTGTCGTTGTCGCTGCCGCCGTCAAACAGCGCCAGGCCCACGCTGGTGGTCACTTGCATGGCTGCACCAGCCACGGTGAAGGGATCGCGCACGGTGGCCACGATCTTGGCCGCAAGCTGGGCCGCTTCGCCCACCTCGTCCACGTTCTCGAACACGATAATGAACTCGTCGCCGGCCAGGCGGGCCACCAGGTCGACCACGCGCACCGCGCCGGTCAGGCGGCCGGCGAACTCCTTCAGCACCTCGTCGCCGGCGCCGTGGCCCAGGCTGTCGTTGATGGTCTTGAAGTTGTCGATATCCAGATAGGCCAGCGCCATGCGGCGGCCCAGACGCTGGCTGCGCGCCATGGCCTGCTGCAGCACTTCCTCGAACTTGCGGCGGTTGGCAATGCCGGTCAGCGGGTCGATGCGCGCCAGTTCGATCAGCTGCTGCTCGACCGCCTTGATGTGGCTCATGTCGCGCGTCAGCGAGTACACGCCGGCCACGCTGCCGTCGGCGCGCTGGTCGGGCACGAAGGTGGTTTCCAGCGTGCGCAGGTCGCCGTGCAGGCGCGCGCGGTGCTCGAAGCTCACGTGCACGCCGCTGAAGGCCTGCTCCAGGTGGGGCAGCGTCTTGGCAAAGGCGGTGGCGCCCATCACGTCCGCCAGCGGCCGGGCCACCAGGCTGGCAGGTTCCAGGCCCATCCAGTGCTTGAAGGTGGCGTTGCCAAAACGCAGCAGGTACTCGCGGTCGATATAGGCCACCAGCGCGGGCAGGTGGTCGGTGATGAGGCGCAGGCGCTTTTCACTGGCAGCCTGGGTCAGCTCGGCATTGCGGCGCTCGGTGATGTCCATCGACATCAGGTAGAAGCCCTGCACGGTGCCGTCGGCGTCCATGTCCGGCACCAGGTCCACCATCAGATGCAGCATGCGGCCCATTTCCAGGCTGTCGCGCTCCTCGTGCACGCGCTCGCCGCGCAGTGCAGCATCGATGCGGTCTTTCCAGTGCGCGTACACATCTGCGCCAAACACTTCGCTGATGGTCTTGCCCAGCATGGCGGCCGGGTCCACGCCCAGCAGTTGCTGATAGTGCTCGTTGGTGAAGCGGTAGCGCAGGTCGCAGTCGATATAGGCCACCAGCGCCGGCATATTGTCGGCGATCATGCGGCTGCGGCGTTCGCTGGCCAGCACGCGGTCCTGCGTGACGGCGCGCTCTGCGGTGAGCTGGTAGAACGCCTCGCCCAGTTCGCCGATCTCGTCCTTGCGCATGGAGCGCAGCGAGGCGATGTCGCCGCCGCCCTGGCGCAGCGTGGCCACCCGGCTGTGCAGGCGCTGCAGCGGCGCCAGCAGGCGGTGGATGACCAGCCAGGCCAGCAGCCCGGCCACCGCCGCGAACACGCTGGCGGCGAAGATGGCTTGCCGGCGCAGCTCGATCAGCGGCGCGAAGGCCTCGTCGGTGGGAAAGCGCGCGGCGACTATCCAGCTGGTGGTTTTCAGGCGTTTGTAGGAGTAGATGCCTTCGCTGCCGTCCTTGTTCCTGGCCTCGGTCCAGCCCTCAAAACCATTCAGCGCCATTTCCGTTGCGCGGTTGTGGCCGGGGCGTTCGTTAATATGGTGCAGCAGGCGTTCCTGCGTGGGGTGGTGGATCAGGATGCCGCCGGCCGTCATGATGAACATGAAGCCGGTCTTGCCGGGTTTGAGCGCGTTGATGGGGCCGAAAAAGTCGGACTGCTGCAAATCGATGCTGGCGGCGATCACGTAGGCCACTTCGCCTTGCTGGTCGAGCACCGGCTGGGTCATGACCACGATGGGGCGGCCGGACAGCCGGCTCATCAGCGGCGCGGAGATCAGCCCCTTGCGCTGGCGGATGGTCTGGTCGAAGTAGGGGCGGCCGGTGGCGTCCACGCTGGGCTCCTTGGAGTCCGAGCGCAGCGTGGCCACCATCCTGCCTTTGCGGTCGAACGCCACCACATTGTAGAACTCGGCGCTCACCGCAGGCCGCGCCAGCAGCAGGGCCTGCAGCGCGGACGGATCGCTTTGGGCGCCGGGCGGCAGGCCCTCGGGCAGGGTGGAGAGCAGGGCGCGCTTGGTTTCCAGCTGCTCGTCGACGTAGGCGGCTGCGCTGGACAGCACCGCGTATTGCTGGGAGCCGATGACGGCCTTCATGTCGCGCTCGGCCAGCATCAGGGCCAGGATGGTGACGATCGTGGTGGCAGCCAGCACCAACAGGATGACTACCGCGGTCATCCGGGATTTAAGGGTGCGTGGCAGGAAGCCGGTTGTGGCCATGTGTCGTAGCAAGTCGTTCGGTAGCGTGGAGTATTGCACACCCGGCCCCGGCTAGCTATGGATTTAGCAAGGCTGTGCACGCCGCAGGATTGCCAGTTTTGCAAAAAGCCGCGCATGCCATACAATTGCTGCACTGCATCTAAATCAGGTCATGCCCCGTGATTTCCAAGCCCAAGCTGTTGGCCCTTGTTGCCGCCGCCTCCCTGTCCGCCGCCGGCGCAGGGTATTTCTACACCCACCGCGCGCAGCCCGCGCCGGCTGAGGGGACGGCTTCCAGCGCCCCCGGGCTTGGCGGCGCCGCCACCGCGCAGTCCCAGCAGCAGGCCATCGCGGGCCAGCTTGGCGAGGTGCTGGCCGCCTACCGCAAGACCATCGTGCTGCTGGCCGACGAAAAATCGCTGGGCGAGGGGGAAAAGGCCCAGGCCAACCGTGTGGGGCAGGGGCTGTTCCATGACAACCAGCTGCGCATCGCCCGCGCGGACGAGGCGCTGGCGGCGCTGGCGGCCTCGCCGGACAGCGGCCGCTTCGCGTCCCTGGGCGCGCTGCTGGACTATATCGAGGCCGACCCCGGCCTGTACGACGCCGACCGCCTGGCCTTCCGCGAGCTGCTGCAAGCGCTGCGCGGCCATGTGGCCAAGGACGGCTCGCTGCCCGCCATCAAGCTGCACAAGCGCATTTCGGAGGATATGGACGCGCTGGCCGAGATCGAGCGTAATTACGACCAGGAGATCAGGCAGATCTTCGGCCGCTTCGAGGCGCGCGGCATAGAACTGAAGCGCGAGCGCTGGGAAGACTACGTGGCGCGCCTGAAAAAGCTGTACAGCCGCGAGCAGATCCTCAAGGAATACGGCGTGGTGCTTCCATACCCAACGCCCCCGGCTGCGCCAGCCGCCGCTTCCGCCGCCGGTGCCGAGGACGGCGAAATCTTCGGCAAGTCCCTGCCCAAAAAGACCGTGGTGCTGACCTTCGACGACGGTCCGCACAAACGCTACAGCGAAGAAATCGCCGCCATCCTCAAGCAGTACGGCGCGCCGGCGGTCTTCTTTTCCGTGGGCCGCAACCTGGGCAGCGTGGACGCCTCGCACCAGGCCAAGCTTAACAGCGGCGCGGAAGTGAGCCGCAAGCTCAGCGCGGCGGGCTATACGCTGGCCAACCACAGCTACAGCCATGCCCAGCTGTCCAAGGAAAGCGGCGACAAGCTGCGCGCCGAAATCCTCGATACCGACCTGCTGCTGAAAGCGGTGGACGCCGGCCGCTCGCCGCTGTTCCGCTTCCCGTATGGCGCGCGCAACGGCGAGGGGCTGGCCGCGTTGCATAAAGCCGAGCTGAAATCGGTCATGTGGAATATCGATTCGCTGGACTGGGCCGATCCGGTGCCCGCTTCCATCGCGGGACGGGTGCTGCAAGCGGTGGAGAAAGAAGGGCGCGGCATTATCCTGTTCCACGATATCCATGAGCGCACCGTGAAAGCGCTGCCCGTCATCCTGGACCGGCTGGTGGCCGAGGGCTACCAGTTCGCAGGCTGGGACGGCAGCACCTTCAAGGTGGCGCAAGGCACGCCCGCGCAGGGCCAGGCCGCAGCGGCGCCGGTGTCCGCCGGGTATGGCAATTCCTGGGCCATCGTGATCGGCATCGACGACTACGCCAAATGGCCCAAGCTGCAATACGCGGTGCGCGACGCGCAGGGCGTGCGGCAGACCCTGATCGACAAGTTCGGCTTCGCCGCCGAGCGCGTGGTGACGCTGAAGAATGGCGAGGCGACCCGCGCCGGCATCCTGGGCGCCTTCCACGACAGGCTGGCGCATGGCGGCGTGCAGAAGAACGACCGCATCTTTGTGTTCTTCGCCGGCCACGGCGCCACCCGCAAGCTCAGCTCGGGACGCGACCTCGGCTATATCGTGCCGGTGGACGCGGCGCCGGACCAGCTGGCCACCGATGCGATTCCGATGACGGAAATCCAGAACATCGCGGAAAGCCTGAGCGCCAAGCACGTGCTGTTCGTGATGGACGCCTGCTACAGCGGCCTGGGCCTGACGCGCGGCGGCTCCTCGTCTTCCTTCCTGCGCGACAACGCCAAGCGTATCGGCCGCCAGATGCTGACGGCCGGCGGCGGCGACCAGCTGGTGGCGGACGGCGGCCCGAACGGCCACTCGGTGTTCACCTGGACGCTGCTGCAAGGCCTGGGCGGCAAGGCCGACCTGAACGGCGACGGCCTGATCACGGCGACCGAGCTGGCGGCCTATGTGGCGCCGGCGGTGGCGGGCGTGTCCAGCCAGACCCCGGCCTTCGGCAGCCTGCCGGGGTCGGAAGGCGGCGACTTCGTGTTCGAGCTGCCGGCCGAAACGGAGTTCCTGGGCGCGGCCACGGTGCAGCTCTCCAACGACGCCATCGCGCTCAATTCCAAGCTGGACGTCAGGCTGGACGCCAAGCCGGACGGCAAGCCCGACGCCACGCCGGCCGCCGTCACGGTCAAAGACCTGCACGGCAAGGAGCAGGCGATTACGCCGCCGCCCGCAGTGCCCATATCCGCGCGCCAGCTTGCGCAGCGCGCCAACGACAGGGGCTTGCAGCTCTACAAGGAGAAGCAGTACGCGGCGGCCGAGGCGCAGTTCACCGAAGCGCTCAAGCTGCGCGCCGACTTTGCGCTGGCGGCGAACAACCTCGGCTTTGTGTTCTACAAGCAGGAGCGCTATCCGGAGGCGGCGCGCTGGTTCGAGAACACCATCAAGATGGACCCGTCGCGCGCCATCGCCTACCTGAACCTGGGCGACGCCACCGCGCGCGCGCGCGACGCGAAACGGGCGCAGGGCGCTTACAAGACCTACCTTGAGCTGGCGCCGAACGGCAGCGGCGCGGCTTATGCACGGCAGCAGTTGGAGAAGCTGTGATGCGGCTGGAAGGCATCCTGTGGGACAACGACGGTGTGCTGGTCGATACCGAGCGGCTGTTCTACCAGTCCAACCGCGAGCTGTTCCTGCCTTTCGGCATAGACTTGTCCGAGCTGGACTTCTTCAACTGGTATCTGGCCGATAACTGCGGCGCCTGGCATCTGCTGGAGCACCTGGGCATGAGCGGGGAACGCATCGCCGAACTGCGCGAGGGCCGCAACCGGCGCTACTCGGAGCTGCTGCTGGGCGCGGCCGTGGCGCCGATAGCCGGCGTGGCGCAGCTGCTGTCCGCGCTGTCGCCACGGCTGGCGATGGGCGTCGTGACGAGCTCCATGGGCAGCCATTTCGAGCTGATCCATTCCAGGCTGGACTTGCTGCGCCACTTCCGCTTCGTGCTGACGGCTGAGCACTACGCCAACAGCAAGCCGTCACCGGAACCGTATTTGCTGGGGCTGCAAAAGCTGGGGCTGGCGCCGGAGCAGTGCGTGGTGGTGGAGGATTCGCCGCGCGGCTTGCAGGCAGCCAAGGCGGCCGGCCTGCGCTGCATCGTGCTGCGCAACGAGCTGACGCGCCATTACGATTTTCCAGGCGCCTGGCGCATCGCCGACGACGTGGGTGCGCTGCATGCCGAACTGGCGGCGCTGGCTGACGCGGAGCACTGAACCGTGGCGCGCTTCCATCTGTGCTGGGAACTCGGCGGTGGCCTGGGACATGCCGGGCGGCTCAAATTGCTGGCGGCGGCCTTGCTGGCGCGCGGGCACGAGGTAAGCGTCAGCCTGCGCGACGTGGCGCAGGCGCAGGGCATGTTCGCCGGACTGAACACGCCTGTGCTGCAGGCGCCGCTCTGGCTGCACCATGTGGTGGGCCTGCCGCCCGAGCACGGCAACCATGCAGAGATCCTGATGGCTGCGGGCTACTGGCAGCCCGCGCCGCTGGCGGGCGTGGTGGACGCCTGGCGCGGCATGTTCAGCCTGCTGCGGCCGGATGTGGTGGTGGCCGACTACGCGCCCACCGCGATACTGGCTGCGCGCAGCATGGGTGTGCGCAGTGCGTCGGTGGGATCGGCGTTCTCGATGCCTCCCGCCGCGCAGGCGCTGCCGCCGCTGCGCGGCTGGGAAAACATTCCCCCGCAGCGCCTGGCCGCCGCCGAAGCGCACGTTCTGCAAACCGCGAACGCCGTGCTGGCGCACCATCGAGCGCCCTTGCTTTCCTGGGCCGCCGATCTGCTTGCCGGCGATGCCCAGCTGCTGACGACCTGGCCGGAGCTTGACCACTACGACCGCGCGGCAGCTCCCGTCTGGCTCGGCCCGGCCTTCCTGCCCGCTGGCGGGGAGGAGCCGGTCTGGCCTGCAGGCGATGGCCCGAAAGTATTCGCCTATCTGAAAGCCGGCCACGCCAGCCATGCGGATGTGCTGCTGGCCCTGGCGCAGGAAGGCTGCCGCGTGCTGTGCTATTTGCCGGAGGTGGCCAACGGCAAGGCGCCGCCGGTCGCCGCGCCCAATGTGTCTTTCGCGCGTAGCCCGGTGGCGTTGCGGGCGGCGCTGGCCGACGCGCAGCTGTGCGTCACGCACGCCGGGGAAGCGACGCTGGCGCAAGCCATGCTGGCCGGCGTCCCCATGCTGATGCTGCCGATGCAGCTGGAACAGTTCCTCACCGCGCGCCGCATCGCCAGCGCCGGCATGGGCGTGAACGCCGCCATGCTGGCGCAGCCGGTGGGCTGGCGGGAGGTCGTCCGCCACATGCTGGCAACGCCCGGCTACTCGGCCGGTGCCCTGGCATTCGCCCAGCGCACGCGGGGCTATCGGGTCGACGCCATGGCCGCCCAGGTTACGGGGATACTGGAAGGCATGGCGGCTTAACCTTAGTACAAGTTAAGCGCTTTGCCGAGCATACCCACGGCGGTGACGCTCAGCGTCGCCAGGATGCCGAACATCCAGCGGATACTGGTGCGGAATTCCGATTCCGCCGCAATACGCCGGTCCACTTCTCTGTCCCAGCGGGCTTGGCGTTCTTGCTCATGACGTTCGCTTCTCGCTTCGACCAGTTCAAATGCGTGGCGAGCCCGCTCCTCTGCCTTCTCGCTTTCGCTGCGGGCCAGCTCCTCCGCTTTCTCATGTGCGATACGAGCCCGCTCCTCCGATTTCTCGCGTTCGCTGCGGGCCAGCTCCTCCGCTTTCTCATGTGCGATACGAGCCCGCTCCTCCGATTTCTCGCGTTCGCTACGGGCCAGCTCCTCCGCTCTCTCGTGTGCGATACGAGCCCGCTCCTCCGATTTCTCGCGTTCGCTGCGGGCCCGCTCCTCTGCTTTCTCGCTTTCGCTGCGGGCCCGTTCCTCCGATTTCTCGTGTGCGATACGAGCCCGCTCCTCCGATTTCTCGCGTTCGCTGCGGGCCAGCACTTCCGCTCTCTCGCGTTCGCTACGGGCTAGTTCAGCTGCATTTTCACGTTCCCGTTGCGCGATTTCCGCGGCCTTTTCGTGTTCGTTTTTAGCCAGTTCGAACGCTTTCCACCAGCGCTCGCTTGCCTCCTCGCTTTCACGGAGGTGCTTTTCGTGCTCTCGCCGCCAGAACTCTGCGGCCTGTTCCCGATCTTCCTGCAGCTTGGCCTCCCACCGCAATGATTCGGCTTGTCTGGCGGCCGCTTGCTCCTTGCTTTCCTGGCGCCACCTTTCTTCCATGCGTAGCGCTTCCGTTTGCCTGGCCTCGACAAATGCGGAAAACTCCTTGCGCCATTCCTGGCGGTAAGCTTCGAGCTGTCCCTGAAGTGCGCGCAGGCGTTCGTCGACGCGCTGAAAACCGTCATCCATGCGCTGCTGCAGCGTATGTATCAGTGCAACGACGTTTTCCATATTTGCCTCTAGCCGGACTATCCGTGCTTCATGACCATCTTCGGCAGGGCGATTGTGGTTGTCAAGCTGGGCTGGACTCATGGCTGGGCTCCAACGAGGATAACACCTCACTGTCGCTCAACTTCGTTGCACTGCTTTGCGGCCGCGCAAGGTCTCTTCACTTAGGCCGGGGCGGAACCAGGCCAGAATCCGGCCGCAGGGGCTCGCCGGCGCGGAGGAGGGTGATGGCGTTGGCAAGGGCTTTGGCCACGGTGCGTACTTCTTGCTGGAATTTGTCGGCCTCATCAAGCACCTCGTGGCTCGCGGCGTAAGATTCGTAATAGCCCAGGTAGCGGTCCAATTCGGCCTGCCCGCCCGCGCTTGCCAAGCCCATCCAGCTGAGCCAGTCCGACAGATTGCGGCGCAGGCTTTCGGCGCCGGCCACGTCGCCGTGCACCACCAGGCCGTAGGCCCGCCCGGCCAGGTGCTTGGGATAGTCCCAGCCTGCCTCTTCCAGCGCCTTCGCTTCTTCAGCCTTCTTTCCGTGTGTGCTGGTGGGGTCCGGATTGCCGCCGTCTGCGCATACCAGGCGGTCTATCATCAGCTTTAGTGGACTTGGCGCCTGATACCAGTACACAGGCGTCAGGATGATGACGCCGTGTGCGGCAACCCATTTTTCGTAGATATCCGCCATCCAGTCGCTGGTCTGGCGCGTGGCGTGGTTGGGGTAGCAGCTGCATGGCCAGTGGCACAAGGGCATGGCGGTGGAGACGCAGCCTTTGCAGGGATGGATGTGCAAGTCGTAGCTGGAAGTGAGCAGGCTCAGGTCCAGGATCTCTGTTTCGACCTGCTGCGATTCGAGCGTTTCGCGCGCCCATTGCGCCATGCGCCAGGTTTTTGAGACTTCGCCGGGGCAGGTGCCGTCGTTGCGCGCAGCCCCTATGATGAGCAGCGCCCGCGACGGCGAGAGCGGGTCTTTCTGTCGGCGCTCGGCAGCCTGCAGCCGTTCCCGCGCCGCAAGCCAGTCGACCGACAATTCGTAGTCCGGATCCGCATAGCCCGGGCCGGCCGCCCGCGTGACAGGCGCTTTGCGGTGTGCATGGTAGTTGGCCCAGGCGACTTCCTCGACCTGGTCCAGCGCCTCGCGCACGGCGCTGAAAGCGGGATCAAGAAAGGAGCGTCGGAATTGTAGATGGAACTCGCCGCGCTCCAGCGGTCTGGGCGCTTGCCCCTTGCGTATTTCGGTCATCGCGGCCTCCTTGAATGGGCATCAGCTTGCCCTCAGGCCAGCTTGCCATCCTTTCGGCTGCCGCTCTGTACGCTGTCGTACCCTCAGAACTCCTGCCAGTCGTCGGCTTCGCCGCCGTTGGCGGTCTTGCGCGCTTTGGCGGGGGCCGAAACGGGAGCCGGCAAGCGTGCCGCCGGGCGGCGTTTCGGCATATGGCTGACCTTCGCGCCAGCCGAGGCAGGGGCGGCGCCATGCGCGCTGGCCGCGGCCAGCGTGAACACGCCCACGGTTCCCGACAGCGAAGCGGCCTGCTCGCGCATGGCCGTCGCTGCCGCCGAGGCCTGCTCCACCAGCGCCGCGTTGCGCTGCGTGGTCTCGTCCATCTCGCTGATGGCGGTGTTGATCTGCTCGATGCCATCCAGCTGCTCCTGGCTGGCCGAGGCGATCTCGCCGATGATGTCCGTCACGCGCTGAACGCTGGCCACGATCTCCGTCATCGTCTGCCCGGCCTGGTCGACCAGCTTGGCGCCGTCGTCCACTTTGTCCACCGAATCGGCAATCAGCGTCTTGATTTCGCGCGCCGCCGCCGCCGAGCGCTGCGCCAGGTTGCGCACCTCGCTGGCCACCACGGCGAAGCCCCGGCCCTGTTCGCCGGCGCGCGCCGCCTCCACAGCGGCGTTCAGGGCCAGGATGTTGGTCTGGAACGCGATGCCGTCAATGACGGCGATGATATCGACAATCTTGCGCGACGAGGCGTTGATGCCGGCCATGGTGTCCACCACCTGCGCCACCACCGCGCCGCCCCTGTCCGCCACGTCCGAGGCCGACAAGGCCAGCTGCCTGGCTTGGCGCGCATTGTCCGCGTTCTGCTTGACGGTGGAGGTCAGTTCCTCCATCGACGAGGCGGTCTCCTCCAGCGAGCCCGCTTGCTGCTCGGTGCGCGCGGACAAGTCCGCATTGCCCGCCGCGATTTCGGCCGAGGCCGTGGCGATGTTGTCCGTGCCCGCGCGCACCTGGCTGACGATGCGCACCAGGCTGTTGTTCATATCGCGCAGCGCCGCAGTCAGCTGGCCCGCCTCGTCGCTGGAGCGCACCTCGATGCGCGAGTCCAGATTGCCGTCCGCGACGGTGCGCGCGATTTTCACCGCATGGCTGATGGGGCCCACGATGCCGCGCGTGATGTACCAGGCCGTAAAGAGGCTGAGCGCGCCGCCGGACAGGCCAAGCAGCGCCATGATCAGCCGCGTGCGGCCGGCCGAGTCCTGGGCGGTGCGGCCGGAGGCTTGCATCAGCGCTTCCTGGAAGTCGATCAGCTTGTCCACGGCGGCAAAGTAAGCCAGCTGTTCGCCGCGCACGCGCTGGTGCATGGCGCTGATGGCGGCCTCCCGGTCGCCCGCCTTGATCTGGCCGAGCACCTGGGCTGCGCTGGCCGCATAGCTGGCGCGCGCGGCCTGTATGCGGCCCAGCAGGGCGCGTCCTTCCGGCAAGGCCACCACGGCATCGAGCTTGGCCAGGTCGGCATCCGCCTGCTTGCCGCTGGCAACCGACTGCTCCAGGGCCTGCTGCGCGCTGGCGGCGTCTGGCACCAGCAGCGCTTCCCGCAGGCCCGTTGCCTGGAGATTGGACGCGTCCTTGATGTCGTTCAGCAGGTCGATCTTGCTGTACCGGTCGCCTATGGTCAGGCCGATTTCATCGCTGACGGTTTGCAGGCGGCTGGCGCCGACGGCAACCACGATCGCTATCAGTACGATGGTCAGGGAAAACGCAATGGTGAGGCGATGTCCAATCTTGATGTCGGCAATCTTCATGGTGATGGCAATATGTTGTGAAAATGAAAAAATAGTGTAACAGTGCCATTTTTATTTGGATAGAAATATTTCTTGATAAGAAGTTGCAAAATCGATTGCTGCGGTGCAGAAGCTTGCCTGCGGGCAGGCGCCGGAGTATATTGATTAGGCAACTTTCACTGGAGGACAGGTCTGTGACCTTACACGCTAGCGCCATACCGGAAAGCTTCCTGGCCAAGTGGCAGAACACCACGGACGTCATGGCCGGAATTTTCGACGTGCCCGCCGGCTTGATCATGCGCGTGCTGCCGGAGCAGATCGAAGTGCTGGTTTCCAGCCACAGCGAAGGCAACCCCTACGAGCACGAAGAAAAGGCCAAGCTGAACACGGGCCTGTACTGTGAAACGGTGATGGCCACGCGCGGCCTGCTGCATGTGCCGGACGCGCTGGAGGACGAGGAATGGCGCCACAATCCGGATGTGGCGCTGAACATGATTTCCTACCTTGGCGTGCCGCTGCTGTGGCCGGACAACGAGGTGTTCGGCACCATCTGCGTCCTTGACAGCAAGAAGCGCAACTATCATCAAAAGTATGTCGAGCTGCTGTGGGAAATCAAGAAGAGCATAGAGCGCGACTTCGTACTGATGCAGCAGCAGGAGCAGCTGGTGGCCAGCAATACCGAACTGCGCCATGCGGTGCGCCAGCAGGAGGCCTTCTCGCTCAAGCTGGCGCAATCCAACCAGGACCTGCATGCCGCGCTCATGCGGCTGACCAGCTTGCAGGAAGAGCTGCTGCGCACCGAAAAACTGTCCGCGCTGGGATCGGTGGTGGCCGGTATTTCGCATGAGCTGAACACGCCCATCGGCAACGGCCTGCTGGCCGCCAGCACGCTGCAGTCGCGCGCCGCCGAGTTTGCGCTGGAAATGGAACGCGGCCTGACGCGCAGCCGCATGCGCGAATTCGCCGGCACGGTTGAGCAAGGCGCCGGCATCCTGATGCGCAGCCTGGATCATGCAGCCAAGCTGGTGGGCAGCTTCAAGGAGGTGGTGGACGAACAGGCTGCCGACGGCCGCCAGCGCTTCGACCTGGGCGAGGCGGTGCGCGACGTGCTGGCCGGCCTGGATGCGGTGCTGGACGACAGCGGCAACCGGGTGGTGTGCACCATTCCCGAGGGCATACAAATGGACAGCTACCCGGACCAGCTGCGGCAAGTGCTGGCGCAGCTGATCGCCAACGCGGTGCAGCACGCCTTCCTGCCCGGCTTGTCCGGCACCGTGACCATCGCTGCGAAGCGGGATGGGGATGGGCAGGTCGCAATCACCGTCAGCGACGACGGCATCGGCATTCCACCGGATAACCTGGCGAGGGTGTTCGATCCCTTCTTCACCACACGCATGGGCAAGGGGGGCAGCGGGCTGGGCCTGCACATAGTCTACAAGCTGGTGACCGCCAGCCTGCACGGCAAGATCGAGGCCGGCAGCGGCGGCGGCGCGGGCGCCTGCTTTACCGTCACGCTGCCCGTGTCCGCACCTGCGGCCCTGCGCAAACCGCAGGCGCAGCCGCTGCTGAGCTGATCAGTGCGCCACCTTTGATTGTGCCTATGTAAGATCGTTGCAACACCATTGCCGGGAGTACTGCCATGCCACGCGGAGCCAACGCGAAGCGAGAGCGCGAATACAACGAGCTCGAGGAAAAGTTTGAGAAGGAAGGGCGCTACAAGGGGCGCGAGTCCGAGGTGGCGGCGCGCATAGTTAACAAGCAGCGCAAGGAAAACGGCGAGACCAAGGAAGACGCAAAGAGCGCTACACCACCTCCTAAAAAAACCTGAGGAGACAGCCATGCAATACCTTGGAAGCTGCCACTGCGGCAACGTGAAATTCCGGGTCGAAGGCGAGATTACCAGCGCCGTGACCTGCAACTGCTCCATCTGCCAGCGCAAGGGTGTGCGCATGGCTTTCTTCCCCCGCAGCGCGCTCACGCTGCTCACGCCCGAAGACAAACTGTCCACCTACACCTTCAACAAGCACGTGATCCACCACCGGTTTTGTCCGGTGTGCGGTATCCATACGCATGGCGAGGGCGTGGATCCCAAGGGCAATCCCATGTCGGCCGTGAATATCAACTGCATCGAGAACATCGATGTCGACGCGCTGCCTGTGCAGCGCTACGACGGCCGCTCGCTCTGATCCCGTGCTCAGCGCACGGTATGGCCGCCCACCACCAGCATGACTTCGGAGGGCTGCCATTGCGGCGCCAGGCCGCGCACCGCCTGCCCGGCGCTGAGCAGTGCGGTCAAGACCAGCAGCACGCCCATGGCGCGCGCCGCCGCAACGGACGCGCGCGGATGCTGGTTGAACCAGCCGCTGGCCTGGCTGGATGCGAAGGCCAGCGCGCCGTAGACCCCTGCCTGCGTCAGTGCCGTGATGCCGCCCAGCACGCCCGATTGCAGCCAGAGCGGCCCCAGTCCGGGCTTGAGGAACTGCGGAAAAATCGCCAGCATGAAGATGTAGGCCTTGGGATTGAGCAGGCTGGTCATCATGGCGCGGCGGAAGATGGCGGGCGGCGCCAGCACCTGCTGCCGCGGCGTAGTGCTGGGACGGAACACGCTGTCGCTGCGCATGAACGCAATCCCCATCCACGCGATATATGCGGCGCCCGCCAGCAGCATCGCGTTGAACAGCCCCGGCCATAATTGCAGCACCACTGCGATGCCTGCGCTGGCCATGAGCAAATGGCACACGCCGCCGGCAATGATGCCGCCCACCGCCGCCAGCCCTGCGCGGCGCCCGCCCAGGATGGAGCTGGCCATCACATAGGCCATGTCCAGCCCCGGCAACACGATGATGCCGAATACAACCATAAAATACAGCCACAGATTGGTGCTTTGTTCCATGAGGGTCTCCTTGTGCGATGGGACCAGCATAAAACGCAAATAGGGCAGATTCCGCCCTGATTCTCTGCTATCTTTGCTGCATGTACCATCCCACCACCCGGGTTCTGGCTGTGCTCGAACTCCTGCAAACCCACGGCCGCATGAGCGGCGCCGAGATGGCCAGCCGCCTGGAAGTGGACGGCCGCACCTTGCGCCGCTATATCGTCATGCTGGAGCAGATCGGCATCCCCATCCTGAGCGAGCGCGGACGGCATGGCGGCTACGCCCTGATGCCCGGTTTCAAGCTGCCGCCCATGATGTTCACGGACGACGAAGCGTTGGCCTTGTCCCTGGGCCTGCTGGCTGCGCGCAGCCTTGGGCTGGCCGAGGCCGCGCCCGCCGTCGCCAGCGCGCAGGCCAAGCTGGAGCGCATCATGCCGGCCGGCCTGAAGCAGCGCGTGGGCGCCATCGACGAAACCGTGCGCCTGGACCTGGCGCGCGGCACGGCGCCACGGGACAACGCGGCGCTGGTAACGCTCAGCTCCGCCGCGCAGTCGCGCCGGCGCGTGCACCTGTGCTACCAGGCGCTGGGCAGTGCGGCGAGCGAACGCGGTTTCGATCCCTATGGCCTGGCCTTTCTCGACGGCTGCTGGTACGCGGTCGGCTACTGCCATCTTCGGCAGGACATGCGCACCTTCCGCCTGGACCGCATTGCGTCGGCGGCGGTGCTGCCGCATGGGTTTGAGCGGCCGGCCGGCTTCGACGCGCTGGCGCATCTGCGCACCTCGCTGGCGGCCATGCCGCGCGCCTTTGCCGCGACGGTGCTGCTGCATACCGACCTGCACACGGCGCGGCGCTTCCTGATGGACGCCATCGGCCTGTTTGAGCAGACTGCCGACGGCGTGCTGCTGCATAACCAGTCCGACGACCTGGGCTGGTTTGCGCGCCAGCTGGCGGCGCTGCCGTTCGGCTTCCGCGTCCTTGCGCCCGATGCTTTGCGCGCCGAGCTGGATACGATTGCGCGGCGCCTGTCGCAAATTGCCGCCGTCCGATAGAATGCGGCGGTTTTTTTACCGATTAGGGCTTTATGATTCAGAAGTTGATTGCCGCCGGCGCGTTCGCGCTGGCGTCGGGCTGGGCGCTGGCCGGCGCTTGCCCTTCGCATTATGTCGATGGCCGCGCGCCGGAGATACGCAACGGTAAGCTGGCTTCGGCCACCAGGGAATTGTGCTACGGCGTGTTTGGCGTCATGCATTCGGGGATCACGCGCACGCCGCTGTGGTCCGCCGAGCATCTGACTTCGGGCAATGTCGAGCAGGCGCGGGAGCTGGACCGGGAAAACTCCTTCCACCCCGAGCCGCGTTTGCCGCGCAGCGAGCGCGCGGAGCTGTCGGACTATGCGCGCAGCGGCTATGACCGTGGCCACATGGCGCCCAACGGCGACATGCCGGACCGCGCAGCGCAGCGCGACAGCTTCACGCTCGCGAACATGGTGCCGCAGGATTCGGACAACAACCGCCAGGTGTGGGCCGGCATCGAGCAGGCCGTGCGCAAGCTGGCGCAGAAGGAGGGCGACCTGTACGTGATTACCGGCCCGGCCTTCCTCGGCAGCGACTTGCGCAAGGTGGGCAATGTGCTGGTGCCCACCCATCTGTACAAGGTGGTGTACAGCCCGCGCCAGCGCGCAGGCGCCGCCTACTTTGTGGAGAACAAGGCGGACGTGCAGTATGTGACCATGAATGTGGCGCAGCTGGAGGCGAAGATCGGCATCGACCTGCTGCCGTCGCTGTCCGCGCGCCAGAAGGAAACCATGCTGCGCTTGCCGAGCGCGAAGCCGCGCAAAGATAAACGCTGAAAGGACATATCATGAGCAAGAAATTCATCCCCTACGCCAACGAGGCCGATGTGCTGCATATCGGCGGCCTGACCATCGAGAACCGCGTGGACCGCATCACCATCGCTGGCGATATCGATCTGACGCTGGACCAGGCTGGCCAGGCGGACGCCCGGGCGCTGCACAAGCTGCTTAGCGATGTGCTGGCCAAGCTCGACGCGCAGACCTTGCCGGCAAAATTGCCGCCCCCTGTGGTGCAAAGCGTTAAAAATCCTTTCGCGTAAGGGTGGATCAGTAAATATGCTTGCATAGTGATTAAGTTCAAGGCAGAATCACTGCATGGATACTCACGACCTGCAAATCTTACAGCTGATTCAGTCCGACAACCGGCGCTCCGCAGCCGAAATCGGGCAGGAAATCGGCTTGTCGGTTTCCGCCGTCAGCGACCGCCTGCGGCGGTTGAACACAACGTCCGGCGCCGTCGTTGCCAACCGGGCAGTGATCGACCCGGCGCGGGTGGGCATGACGGTATGCGCCTTTGTCTTCGTGGACCTGGAGCCGCGCGCGGACGAGGCCTTGTTCGCGGAGGCCGTGCGCTCCTTTGCCGAGGTGCAGGAGGCGCATCACATCACCGGCCCGCATTCCTGGCTGGTGAAGGTGCGGGTGCGCGATACTGCGGCCCTGCAGCTATTCCTGACGCAGCGTTTGAAGGCGGTGCCCGGCGTGCTGCGCACCGAGACCATTATCGCGCTCGACACGGCGAAAGAGACGTCCGAACTGGCGTTCGCTCCGGCGAACGGGGAGGGGGCGCCATGATGGAGTTCGCTTCCACGCTGGCGCGCGGCGCGGTGATCGGCTTTGCCATCGCGGCGCCGGTCGGTCCGGTCGGGCTGCTGTGCATCCGCCGCACCTTCGCGCACGGTCCACGCACCGGGATGGCCTCCGGCCTCGGCGCGGCAACGGCCGACGCCATGTATGGGCTGGTTGCGGCGCTGGGCGTAAGCGCCGTTGCGGCGCTGCTTTTGGAACACGCAGCCACGCTGCGCATAGTCGGCGGCCTGCTGATGGCGGTGCTGGGCGTGGCCGCCTTGCGCCGCGCGCGCGGTCCCGCGCAGCCGGTGGCGACGGGCGTGCCCCATGCGGCCAGTTCGGCACGTACGGCGACATCGCGAGGCCTGCTGGGCGCCTTCGGCACCACCTTCGCGCTGACTGCGTCCAGCCCCATGACCATATTGTCTTTTGCAGGCCTGCTTGCAGCGCTGGCGCCGCCGGACGGCAGCATGCAGGGCGGATTGATACTGGTGGCGGGCGTCTTCGCCGGCTCCATCGCGTGGTGGACCATGCTGGTGGGCGGTGTTGCCGCCAGCCGCCGCGCGGTGTCGGCCCGTATGCTGCGGACGATTGAAGCCGTCTCCGGTATCGCCTTGCTGGCGTTCGCCGCCTGGTCCATCTGCACCGGCGTGGTGATGGCATGAGCGCGCCGCATTTCGTCAGCGACGCGCAGATCGCCGCGATAGGAACGCAAGTACTGGCCCGCACGCTGCCCAAACAGGAGTGGACGCACGCGGCCCACCTGGCGGCGGCTGCGTGGATCATCAGCGAGCGCAAGGACTTGCTGCCCGCCCGCGATATGCCGGGCATCATCTCGGCCTACAACATAGCCAGCGGCGTCGCCAATACGGACACCGGCGGTTACCACGAGACCATTACTCAAGCCTCGCTGCGGGCGGTGGAGGCCTTCCTGCGCGCGCAGCCGGAAGGGACGGCGCTGCATGCGGCCTGCAACGCCTTGCTGGCCTCTCCCTACGGCAAGAAGGACTGGCTGCTGCGGCACTGGTCGCAAACGCTGCTGTTCTCCGTGGCGGCGCGGCGCACCTGGATAGAGCCGGATCTCGCGCCACTTCCATTCCCCGCCTGACTCCACCCGCGCTGCGCCCCAATGCCCATCCACTACGCCAGAAAACTGACCGGCAGCGCGCGCAGCGCGGAGGGCAACCGCCACCTCGGCGCCTTGCTGTGTTTCGTAGCCGGCGCCATCAACGCCGGGGGCTTCCTGGCGGTACGGCAGTACACCTCCCACATGACCGGCATCGTCTCATCCATGGCCGACCATCTGGCGCTGGGAGCCTACAGCCTGGTGCTGCCCGGCCTGGGCGCCTTGCTGTCCTTCCTCGCGGGAGCGGCCTGTTCCGCCATCATGGTGAACTACGCGCGGCGCAGGCGCATGCATGGCGAGTACGCTCTGCCGCTGTTGCTGGAGGCGGTGCTGCTGCTGGGCTTCGGCATGCTGGGCGTTCAGCTGGCCGATATAGACGGCTTGTTCGTGCCGCTGACGGTGATGCTGCTGTGTTTCATCATGGGCCTGCAGAATGCGCTGATCACCAAGGTCTCCAAGGCGGAAATCCGCACCACCCACATCACGGGCATCGTGACCGACATCGGCATCGAGCTGGGCAAAATGCTGTACTGGAACCGCGAGCACGAGGCGGGCCAGCACCGGGTCCAGTCGAATCCCGGACGCTTCGCATTGCTGGCAACGCTGGTGTGCGCGTTCTTCGCGGGCGGGGTACTGGGCGCGCTCGGCTTCCAGGCGCTGGGCTATGCGGCAACCATGCCGCTGGCGCTGCTGTTGGTGGCTGCTGCCATCGTGCCGGCGGCGGATGACCTGATGGGGCGGAAGCACAAGTAGCCGCTTGCAACAGAATCCAGTATGTTGGATAATCAATCCACCATGTCGGATTCCTCACTACACCTCCTTATTGCCCGGCGCGTGCGCGAACTGCGCGCAGCGCGCGGTTTATCGCTGGAAGCGCTTGCCACGCACTGCGGCGTGAGCCGCTCCATGCTGTCCTTGATCGAACGCGGCGAAAGCAGCCCCACGGCCGTGGTGCTGGAAAAGCTGGCCACTGGCCTGGGCGTGACGCTGCCTTCGCTGTTTGAAGCGCCTGCGGCGGCGGGAGACCCGGTTTCACGGCGCGGCCAGCAGCAATCCTGGCGCGACCCGCATTCCGGCTATGTGCGGCGCAATGTGTCGCCGGCCGGCGTGGGATCGCCCATCCAGCTGGTGGAAGTCGAATTCCCGCCCGGCGCGCGCGTAGCCTACGAAACCGCCGCGCGCGAGGCGCAAGTGCACCAGCAGGTGTGGGTGCTGGAGGGCGTTATCGACATCACGTATGGAGAGGAGGTTTTCCAGCTCGGCGCGGGCGACTGCCTGGCGATGCAGCTGGACCGTCCCATGGCCTTCCACAACCCAAGCGCAAGCACCACGCGCTACGCGGTTGCCATTACCACTATCAGGAGCTGAAATGCGTGACTACCAGGTGCGCCGGCTGACCTCCGTCAGCGCGGCACAAATTCAGGAGCTGGCCGCGTTGCTGGTCGACTGCGTTCAAGGCGGCGCGTCGGTCAGCTTCATGCTGCCGCTGGGGATGGACAAGGCGCTGGCGTTCTGGCGCGGCGTGGCGGACGGCGTGGAGCGCTGCGAACGCGCGCTGATCGTGGCGGAGGACGCGAGCGGCATCCTCGGCACTGTGCAGCTCGTGCTGGCGCAGCCGGACAACCAGCCGCACCGCGCCGACGTGTCGAAGATGCTGGTGCTGCGCCGCGCGCGCCGCCGTGGCCTGGGCGAAGCGCTGATGCAGCACGCGGAGCAGGTAGCGCGCGACTGCGGCAAATGGCTGCTGGTGCTGGACACCGCCAGCGCGGACGCCGAGCGCCTGTACGAGCGCCAGGGCTGGCTGCGCGTTGGCGTGGTGCCGGACTACGCGCTGATGCCGGACGGCGCGCTGTGCGCCACCACATTCTATTACCGCAAGCTGGAGCCGCTGGCGCTGGACAATCCGGTTTGGAGTGCGCTGGGCAGCGGGCACCGCGCCATGGCGCAGCGGAACGGCCTGGCGGCGCGCTACCCGCGCGACGTGTCCCCGCTGGTGGGCCTGCGCGAGCCATCGCCGCAAGCCTTCGCGGACTTGCGCGCCATGGTGGAAGTGGATGAGGAAGTGTGGCTGCTCACGTCCAATCCGTTGGAACTGCCGCCGGAATGGGAACTGGCGCGGGTGCGTTACATCGACCAGATGGTGTACGCAGGCCAGGGCCGCGCGCAACCGGTCGCGCATGCAGCGCCTTTGCTGGAACTGGGTTCGGACGATGTGCCGGACATGATCGCTCTGGCAGCGGAAACCAAGCCCGGTCCCTTCGTGCAGAAGACCATCACCATGGGCCGCTACCTTGGCGTGCGCGCAGCGGGCGGCAGCCTGTCTGCCATGTCGGGCACGCGCATGGCGCTGGGGGAGTTTACGGAGATTAGTGCGGTCTGCACCAGCCCGGCGGCGCGCGGCGCAGGCCACGCGCGGGCATTGATGCTGACGCTGATGGCGCAGATCCAGGCGTCCGGCAAGACGCCTTTCCTGCATGTGAAAACGGAAAACGGCGCAAAGCAAGTCTATGAAAAACTAGGCTTTGTCGTGCGCCGCGAGATCTGCTTCAGCGTGATACGCCGTATCGCGTAGATATTGGCTTAGTTGGCGAACACCTCGGCCGCAGGCGTGATCTTCACCGCCTCCGGCTTGATGTTCAGCTTCATATTGCCGATCACCTGGTCTTCGTCCAGCACTTCCTTAGGCTTGTTGCCGTCGTACTTGATAGGCGAAGGGGCGTCGCTGACCAGCTTTTCCTTCAGTCCGGCGGCGTCCTTGGTGATCATCACCACCGACAGGTTTTTGGCCGACAGGTGCTTCTTCATGGCGGCGTTCACGTCGTCCACGGTCAGCTTGGACAGGCCGTCGCGCATCAGTTTTGTGAACTCCGGCGTGTTGTACCACTGCGAGTCGAGCGCGTAGCCCAGCTGCTGGTCTTGCGTCGAGGTCATGACGAAGACGTTCTTCATCAGGTAGCCGCGCGTGATGTCGAACTGCTCCTTGCTCATGCCTTTGCTGAGCGCCTTGTCCAGCTCCGCCAGCGCGATGCGCAGCGCGAAGTGGCCGTTTTCAGGCGCCACGGGACGGATCCACACCTCGAACAGCTGCGCCTTGCGGCCCAGGTTGGGGTTGGGGAAGAACTGGAACATACCGCGCGGGAAAGCCTCGGTGTAGGCATAGTCGCCGTAATTCATGCCGCGCAGTTCGCGGATGCGCTGGTACAGCAGGGCGCTGGACGAACGGTGCTCGCCGAGCCAGGTTTTCACCATCCACAGCGCAGGGAAGTCCGGATGCGAACGCGTGACCGTCAGCGGCAGGCCGAAGGAAATCGCGGTGGCGCGGGTGTTCTTCTCGATGATTTCCACTTCCAGGCCGTTCGGCATTTTTCCAACCGGCGCCGTGGTGGCGGGCAGGCCCGCGCCTTCCGGCAGCTTGGCCAGCGCCTGCTTCAGCGTGGCGGTCATGGCGTCCGTGACGTCGCCCGAAATGCCGACGCGCACGGCGCCCTGGGTGTAGGCGGATTTCCAGAAGCTCTTCACGTCGTCCAGCGTAATGCTGTCCAGGCCCTTGACGGTGCCCAGCGCCGCGTGGCCGTAGCCGCTGCCCGCGAACACATTGGTCTGCAGGCGCTCCTTGCCCAGTTCTTCCTCGTTGTTGTCCTTCAGGTCCGTTTGCAGCGCGTTCTTCTGGGCGTCCTTCAGGCGGCGGAAGTCCTCCTGGCGGAAGCCCGGCGACAGCAGCATGGGCAGCGCGATCTCGTTGAAGGCGGTCCAGTTGTCCTTGTGGATGGAACCGGTGAAGGTGGTCATTTCCTTGTCGGTCTGCTCGGTGAAGCTGCCTGCCATCGGGAAGAATGCTTTGGCGATTTCGTCGATCTTGCGGTCGCTGGAGCCGGCTGCGGCCACCATCGCCGCAGTCAGCGCGGCCAGGCCTTCCTTGCCGGCCGGGTCATGCGCGGCGCCGGCCGAGAACAGCAGCTTGTAGCGGATTTGCGGCAGCGCGGACTTCTGCACCAGGATGTCGATATTGGCCTTGCCGGTCTTGGGCTCGAAGCTGGCCAGTTTCGGCAGCGTGGCGATTTCGGCCGGCAAGGTGGAGTGCGACAGGGTGGTGACCACCATGCCGTCGTCGGTCAGGAATTTGCGGCCGGCGGCCAGCAGGTCGGCCGGAGTCAGCGAGTCCAGCACACGGTAGTAGTTGTTGATGGTGCCGTAGGAACGGTTGAAGTGCACGAAGGAGGCCAGCGTGCCGGCGATCTGCTCGGTGTTGTCCAGCGAGCGGATCACGCCGTATTTCAGCGCGGACTTGGCTTCGGCCAGGGTCTTGTCGCTCACCGCTTCGGTGCGCGCCTTGGCGATGGTTTGCATGATGGCGTCGCGTACATAGACGGCGTCGTCACCGCGCTTGACGCGCGCGCCCACCATGGCCAGCGTAGGATCGACGCGGTTCGGCGTGCTGTCGAACAGCTGGTCCACCTTCTGTTCGTCCTGCACCAGGCGCTTGAACAGCGGCGAGGTGCGGCCGAAGGACAGCGACAGCAGCATGGACAGCGCGGCCTGTTCCCTGGCTTTCTCGGAGAAGGCCGGGGCGCGGAAGGCCACGGTCACCAGCGGCAGGGTAGGCGTGGCCCAGGGCACGTGCTTGTAAATGGCGCCTTTGGCCGCCGGCTCCACCGGCACGTCGGTCTTGTAGGTGCCGCGCTGCCATTTGCTCCAGTATTTCTCGACCATGGCGAAGGCCTTCTGCGGCTCCACGTCGCCCGCTACGATGATGGTGGTGCGCTCGGGGCGGTACCAGCGGTCGAAGAACACCTTGGAGTAGGCGTACTGGTTGGGCATGTCCTCGATGTCCTTGATGAAGCCCATCGTGGTGTGCTTGTAGGTGTGCTTTTCGTAGGCGGCGTCGCGCATCACCTCGAACAGCTTGGACATGGGATTGGCGCTGTTTTTGTTGTATTCACCCAGCACCGCGCGCGATTCGGTCTTGAACACGTCTTCGCTGTAGTCCAGGTGCTGGAAGCGGTCCGCTTCGACTTTCAGCACGGTTTCCAGGTCATCCTTGGCGAACGTGGTGTAATAGTTGGTTAAGTCGTCGCTGGTGTAGGCGTTCTGGCGCGCACCAGCCTTGGTGATAATGTCCTGGTACTTTTCAGGCGGGTATTCTTTGGTGCCCCGGAACATCATGTGCTCGAAGAAGTGGGCAAAGCCTGACTTGCCGGGCTCCACTTCGTTGCGCGAGCCTGTCTGCACGGGGATCTGCAGCGACACGATGTTGGGGAAGCCGGTTGGCACAACGATCACTTTCAGGCCGTTGGCGAGGGTTTTCTCGGTGGCTTTGAAGGGCAGCAGGTCGGCTTTGCCCGCGCCGCTCTCCGCCGGTGCGGCCATGGCCGGCACGGCTAGCGCCAGGGTGAGGAATGGTAACAACTTGGACACGTGGTTCTCTCCTTTTTATTATCAAATGCCGCTCGGTGGGTGGTGAGCGGCAACGCGGAAGAATAAAATATTCAAGCTGGAATGCCTAGGCATTTCGGCGTGCTACCATCAAAGTTAAATCGGTTCACCTTTCGCACGTCACATTATGAGTATGAGCAGCGGTATCAACAGCATAGACGCCTTGGCCTATAGCAGCTGGAACAGTGTGCCGGGGACGGCGGTAACGCTGACCTACCAATTCCTGCAAAGCCCCCCGCGCGACGCCACCAGCGACGACGCCAAGGGTTTCCAGGCCATGTCGTTCGCCCAGCAGCAGGCCACGCGCGCGGCGCTGAACGCTTGGGCCAATGTGGCCAATGTGTCATTTGTCGAGGTGACCAGCGGCGGCCAGCTGCGCTTCGGCACCAACGACCAGAGTGCGGACAACAGCAGCGGCTATGCCTACCTGCCCGAACCCGGCGTGGCGGCAGTGGACCTGTATCTGAACAACCGCGGCTACTACAACAGCGTATTTACCGCCGGGACCTTCGGCCCGGCCGTGCTGCTGCACGAGATTGGCCATACGCTGGGCCTCAAGCACCCCGGCAACTACGATTCGGCGGGCAGCAGCGTGGACGGCCCCTTCCTGCCCACCGCCACCGACAACACCGACTATTCGGTGATGTCCTACCGCTACTCGTCGGCCTTCAACAACCGCTACGACACCACGCCCATGCTGTACGACATACAGGCTATCCAGTACCTGTACGGCGCGAACATGAGCTACCACACCGGCGACGACGTGTATTCCTTCGGCAGCAGCCAGGCGCCGGTCTGCATCTGGGACGCGGGCGGCAACAATACCTTCGACTTTTCGGCCTGCTTCGGCGCCACCCAGATCGACCTGCACGCGGGCGCCTTCAGCGGCACCGGCAACGGCCTGGCCAATGTGTCCATCGCCTACAACGTAACGATACGCACAGTGGTGACCGGCGCCGGCGGCTCCACGGTCACGCTGAACGACGCGGGCAATGTCATGAAAGGCGGCAGCGGCGCGGACGTGGTGCGCGTGGGCGCGGGCGACGACATCATCAACACCGGCGACGGGATAGACACGGTGGTGTTCAGCGGGTTTTACGGCAATTACGCCATTGTCCGCACGGTGGACCAGGTGCGCGTGACAGGGCAGGGCACGGACTTGCTGTCCGGCGTGGAGGTGCTGCAGTTCGCCGACAAGCGCGTCAATGTGAGCGATCTGCTTCTGGCGGGCCAGGGCGGCCCCAGCAATGGCAACGACATCTTCACGGCCATGCCCGGCAATGAGTTCATCGACGGCGGCCTGGGGCTGGATACGCTGGTCTACAGCAGCGCGCGCGGCGCCTCCCAGATACGCGCGTCCGGCAAGGGCTACACGGTGACCGACGCCAGCGGCAGCGTGGATGTGCTGACCGGGGTTGAGCGCGTGCTGTTCAGCGACGGCGCCGTGGCGCTGGATATCGACGGCGCGTCCGGCCAGATTTACCGGCTGTACCAGGCTGCGCTGAACCGCGCACCCGACAGCGCCGGGCAGGGTTACTGGACCTGGGCCATGGACCGTGGACTGGCCCTGGTTTCCGCGGCAGCCTCCTTCGCGGGCAGCCCGGAGTTCATCAACCGCTACGGCGCCCTGGACGACACGCAATATGTCACCCTGCTGTACAACAATGTGCTGCACCGAGCGCCGGACGATGCGGGCCTGGCCTGGCACGTGGGCGTGCTGCACACCGGCCTGTCGCGCGCTGCGGAGCTGCTGAATTTTTCGGAGTCGCCCGAGTTCCAGGCCAGCGTGGCCGCACTGGTAGGCAACGGCATCGAATACACCCCCTACGGCTAGCCGTCCTGGACCTCCTGCGTGAGGCTGATGCGGTTGCGGCCCATGTGCTTGGCGCGGTACAGCGCGGCGTCCGCCGTGGCCACCAGCTGGGAGCTGTCGTTTTCCGGCGCGGGCAGGGCGGTTGCCGCGCCTATGCTGACGGTAACGAACTGCTTGCCCGAACCCAGGTTGGGCAGCTGTAATTGCTCCACGCGGCAGCGTATGCGTTCGGCCACGATGGCCGCGCCCTTGAGCGACTGGTTGGGCAGGATCACCGCGAATTCCTCGCCGCCGTAGCGCGCCACCAGGTCGTTGGCGCGCATTTCGCTGGCCACCGCCGTGGCGATGCGCTGCAGGCATTCGTCGCCGCCCAGGTGGCCGTAGGCATCGTTGTACTGCTTGAAGTTGTCCACGTCTACCATCAGCAGCGACAGCGGCTGCTGCTGGCGCAGGGCGCGCTGCCATTCCGCTTGCAGGGTGCTGTCGAAACAGCGCCGGTTCGCCAGGCCGGTCAGGCCGTCGCGCGTGGCCAGCTGCTCCAGCGCGATCTGGGCCTTCTTTTCGTCGGTCAGGTCGCGCAGGGTTTCCACCACCGCGACCAGGGCGCCGTCGCTGTCGCGGACCGCGCTGGCGTCCACCGCCAGGTAGCGGCGCCGGCCCAGGCGCGGCATATCGCACCAGTTTTCGGCCGTCAGGCTTTCCGCGTCTTCGGCGCGGCGTACGTGGCGGTCGTAGAGCTGGGGCGCGTCGCTGCTGCGGCCCTGCACCACCAGGTCGGCCAGCGTGGGGCGCGGCAGATGGTAGAAACTGCGCCAATGGTCGGCCGTGCCCAGCACTTCGCTGGCCGGCACCCCGGTCAGGCGCTCGCAGGCCCGGTTCCAGATCAGCACCCGCCCGTGCAGGTCCAGTACAAAAGTGGGGATCACCAGCAGTTCCATCAGCTTGAGCGCCAGGCCTTGATGGGGGCCGGCCTGGGCCGGGTCGAACAGAGGCAGAACCTGTGCCATACGATTCCTTATATTTGTTGCGTTTGGTTCATTGTGCGGCGGCAGCTCAGCGCCTTGCTTGATGCGGAACAAAGGATGGCTGATTGGCGGCAACAGGGGCGGTGGGAAGGGAGATGGTGAGCGCCGTGCCCCGGCCGGGCGTGCTGGCCAGTACGAAGCAGCCGCCGGCGGCGGCCACACGGTGTTCGATGCCGAGCAGGCCACAGCCCTGGCGCGGCGGACCGTCGCGCATGCCTACGCCGTTGTCGCGCACCGTCATGCTCAATTCGTCGGCGGTGCGGCACAGGGCGATGCGCACTTCGGTGGCGCTGGCGTGCCGCGCGATATTGGACAGCGATTCCTGCAGCACGCGGAACAGCGTGGCGTCTGCCGCGCAGGCCGCGTCGCTGCCGTATTGCGCCGCTTCGAGCTGGTACTGGATGCCATTGATGCGCGAGAACTCCGTCAATTGCCGTTCCACCGCGCAGCGCAGGCCGTGCTCCAGGCCCACCGGCCGCAGGCCATTGATAATGCCGCGCATGGAGCGCACGGCGGCGTCGGTGTGGCTGAGCAGGGTGGCGAGGTGCACCCGTGCCGAGGGCGGCATGCCGGGGAAGCTTTGCAGGGCGCCCAGCTCGATCTTCAGGGTCAGCAGGTTCTGGCCCAGGTCGTCATGGATATCGCCGGCGATGCGTTGGCGCTCCTCGTGCAGCACGCGGGGATGGCAGGCGCGGGCCGCCTCCAGCGCGCGCTGCAATCTGCTGCAGCGCCACAGCAAGGCCAGCGACAGCGCCGCCAGAAGCACGGAGCAGCCGGACAGGATATCAACGTGGAATGCGGTCATGGAGGCCTCCGGCTGTCGTAACAGCTGTCAACATATCCCGGAAGCAATATGCGCACTTTGCTAAATATCAAACTGTTAAGCGGCTTGCACATATGCCTGACAGTTTCGCCACACTATATGACCGCGCCGCTTTGCGCTATAATTGAAGGTTGACTATTGGGTTAATCATCGTGACTTACAGCATCAAAGAGATTTTCTACACCTTGCAAGGCGAGGGCGCCCACGCCGGACGTCCTGCCGTGTTCTGCCGCTTTGCGGGCTGCAATCTGTGGACCGGCCGCGAGAGCGACCGCGCCACGGCGGTCTGCCAGTTCTGCGACACCGACTTTGTGGGCACGGACGGCGAGGGCGGCGGCAAGTTCGCCACGCCGCAGGCCCTGGCCGAGGTGATCAACAGCCTGTGGCCTGAGACCTACCCTGCCAGCAAATACGTGGTGTTCACCGGCGGCGAGCCGCTGCTGCAGCTGGATACGGCCCTGATCGCCGCGATGCACGAGGTGGGCTTCGAGATTGCGATTGAGACCAATGGCACCCTGCCGGTACCGGAAGGCGTGGACTGGGTCTGCGTGAGCCCCAAGATGGGCTCCACGCTGGCGGTCCACAAGGGCAATGAAATCAAGGTGGTGATCCCGCAAAAGGATCAGGACCTGTCCGCCTACGAAGGCCTGGATTTCGAGAACTTCTTCGTGCAGCCGATGGACGGCCCGCTGGCCGAGTTCAACACCACCCTGGCGATCGAAACCTGCAAGCGCAATCCGAAATGGAAGCTGAGCCTGCAAACCCATAAACTGCTGCAAATACCTTAAGTTATTACTATGCTGACCATTACCCGCAAGCTGGAGTTCGACGCAGGCCATCGCATTCCCGACCACAAGAGCCAGTGCCGCAATCTGCACGGCCACCGCTACACCCTTGAAATCACGCTGACCGGCCAGGTCATCAATGCCGAGGGCAACTCGGACAACGGCATGATCATGGACTTTTCGGACGTCAAGACCATCGCCAAGGAACACCTGGTGGACGTGTGGGACCACGCCTTCCTGGTCTACGAGAAGGACCACGCGGTCAAGGAATTCCTCGCTTCGCTGCCCAACCACAAGACCGTGGTGATCGACCGCATTCCTACCGTGGAAAACCTGGCGGCGGTGGCCTTCGACATCCTGAAGGCGGCCTTCAAGGACCGCTACGGCACCGGCCTGCACCTGCACAAGCTGGTGCTGCACGAAACCCCGAACTGCTGGGCAGAAATTACCGATGCCTGATGTAACGCCGGCCCTTCCTGGCGATGAAGCCTTTATGCGCGAAGCGCTGGCCCAAGCGCAGTGCGCCTGGGACCAGGGCGAAGTGCCGGTGGGCGCCGTGGTGGTCAAGGACGGCGTGGTCATCGCGCGCGGCTACAACCAGCCGATAGGCAAGCATGACCCCACGGCGCACGCGGAGATCGTGGCGCTGCGCGCCGCCGCCGCCGCGCTGGGTAATTACCGCCTGCCGGGCTGCGAGCTGTACGTCACGCTGGAGCCCTGCGTGATGTGCTCCGGGGCGATGATGCATGCGCGCCTGTCGCGCATCGTCTACGGCGCGTCGGACCCCAAGACCGGCGCTTGCGGCTCTGTGGTCAATCTGTTCGAGCAGGAACAACTGAATCACCACGCCCAGACCGTGGGCGGCGTGCTGGCGGACGATTGCGCCGGCGTACTGAAGGACTTTTTCGCCGCCCGCCGCGCGGCTGCCGCGCAAGCGCGCAAAGCCGCCTTGCCGCCGGCTGTGGAATAAACGCCACTCTCTCCATTCGTGTTCGCCTGCTGCTGTGGGTTGGTGCTATGCTGATGCAAACAGCAACAGGCATTACCTGTAAGCAGGAGATTCAATGCGGTCCCCCAAACAAATAGAAGATGAGGGCGCGCCCGGCGTTGTGCGCCTGGCCCTGGAGCTGCGCGCACCCTGGGAACTGGGTGCGGCTTTGGCGGCTTACCCCTTCGCCCGCCTGGCTCCCTCTGGCGACGGCCATCCCGTCATGGTATTCCCCGGCCTGGCTGCAGGCGACACCACCACCATTGTTTTGCGGCGCTTCCTCAGCGAGCGTGGCTACGACACCTACGCATGGGAGCAGGGCCTGAACTTCGGCCCCAAGCCCGGCGTGCTGGAAGCGTGCATCGCGCGCATCGAAGAAATCCACGCGCGCACCGGCCGCACCGTCAGCCTGGTGGGCTGGAGCCTGGGCGGCGTGTATGCGCGCGAAATTGCAAAGATGCTGCCCGATAAAGTGCGCGTGGTCGTCACGCTGGGATCGCCGTTTACCGGCAGCCCCAAGGCTACCAATGCCTGGCGCGTGTACCAGCTGGTATCGGGTGAGAAGGAAATCGACTCGGCGCGTTTCGCCATGCTCAAGCAGCGGCCAGCGGTGCCCACCACCTCCATCTTCAGCCGCACCGATGGCGTGGTGGCCTGGCAGTGCAGCATGGAGGAGGAGACTGCCAGCTCCGAGAACATCGAAGTGCACGCCAGCCATGTCGGCATGGGCGCCAATCCCACCGCGCTGTTCGCCGTCGCCGACAGGCTGGCGCAGCCCGAAGGACAGTGGCGCCGTTTCGATCACGTGGCCCACACGGGCATCAAGAAGCTGCTCTATCTCGATCCCCAGCGGACGCCGTTTTTCCAAAACCTTTTTGGATGGTACTAATCATGCCCACCGCCCTCGCCAACGGAATCAGCATTGCGTATGAAACCAGCGGTGATACGGCGGGGCCGCCGGTGCTGCTGATCATGGGCCTGGGCATGCAGCTGATTTCGTGGCCGCAGGAGTTCGTCGACGGGCTGGTGGAGCGCGGCTGCCATGTGATCCGCTTTGATAACCGGGACAGCGGGCTGTCCACCAAGTTCGACGGCGCGGGCGTGCCGAATCTGCCGCTGTCCTATTTGAAGAACATCGTAGGCTGGCCGCTACGCCCAGCCTACACGCTGGACGACATGGCCGACGACGCGCACGGCTTGCTGGACCATCTGAAGATTCCGCAGGCGCATGTGATCGGCGTATCCATGGGCGGCATGATTGCGCAGCTGTTCGCGGCGCGGCACGCGCGGCGCACCTTGAGCCTCACTTCCATCATGTCCAGCAGCGGCAGGCGCAGTTTGCCGGGGCCGACGCGGGCGGCGCGCAAATCGCTGCTCACGCCGGCGCCGGAGGGCGGCAGCCGCGAGGAGCTGGTGCAGCACTTGGTGGATACCTTCCGCGTGATCGGTAGCCCCGGATTTCCCATGCCCGAGCATGATTTGCGGGCGCGCATAGGCCGCACGCTGGACCGCTGCGTATGTCCGGCCGGCGTGGCGCGGCAACTGGTGGCGATCGCCGCCAATGGCGACCGCAGTCCGCTGCTCCAGCAGATCCGCAAGCCCGCGCTGGTGATACACGGCGCCGACGACCCGCTGGTGCCGGTGGATTGCGGCATCGACACCGCCAGCCAGATCGCCGGTGCGGACCTGCACATCATCGAAGGCATGGGCCACGACCTGCCGCCCCAGCTGATAGGGCGGCTGCTCGCCTTGATCGATCCGCACGTGCAGGGTAAGATGGCCCGGCATTCCCAGGCTGCCTGAACGCCCGGGTGCGTCACCTTGGGTTGAGCGGATTTGAGTACTTCAAAAATAGGGAAGGGCGTGGGCATCGCAATCGCCGCGCCGGGCGGCTACGCGCTGGACGAAGAGGCGCTGGCGCGCGGCATCGCGCGCATGGAGGCGCAGGGTTTCGTGGTCCACAATTACTACGAGCCGGAGCTGAAGCACCAGCGTTTCGGCGGCACCGACGAGGCGCGCCTGGCGCAGCTCAACGCGGCGGCGGCCGACCCGCAGGTGCAGGTGGTGATGGCGCTGCGCGGCTCCTACGGCATCAGCCGCATCCTGCCGCAGATCGATTTCGGGGCCATGGCGGACAGCGGCAAGCTGTTTGTCGGCTACAGCGATTTCACCGCTTTCCATATGGGTTTGCTGCAGGCCACGGGCCGCATCAGCTTCGCCGGTCCGATGATCTGCGACGATTTCATCCGCGACGAGCCGGTGGACTACACGCTCAACCAGCTGTGGGACTGCCTGCGCGGCCCGGTCCATAGCGTGCATGGGAGCGGGGGCGGCAATCCCAAGGTGGATTTGCAGGGCACGCTGTGGGGCGGTAATCTGGCCATGCTGGTGCATCTGCTCGGCACGCCGTATTTCCCTCAGATTGACGGCGGCATCCTGTTCGTGGAGGACATCAACGAGCACCCATACCGCATCGAGCGCATGCTGCTGCAGCTGCTGCACGCAGGAGTGCTGGACCGGCAGAAGGCGCTGGTGCTGGGCGACGTGTCCGGCTACCGCCTGGCGGCCTTCGACAACGGCTACGATTTCGACGCCATGCTGGCCTACGTCCGCTCGCGGCTGTCCATCCCGGTGCTGACCGGGCTGCCGTTCGGCCACATCAAGGAGCGCTGCACCCTGCCTTTCGGCGCGCGGGCGCATCTGGCATCGGACAGCGCCGCCGCCGATGCTGGCAGCTTTACCCTGACGGCCAGCGGCTACCCGACCCTGGCGCCTGCCTGACGATTGAGCAAGCGCAAAGCGCCGGGCGGGTAGCAGGGGGATACTGACAATTCCCCGTACTCCGCCTGGAGCGATGATGAACTCCAACGACCAGCCCCCATCCCCGGGCTCGCTTGACTTCCAGCCGCGCCGTGCCAATGATAAAGCCATGCTCTCGCGACTTGCAAATGTGGAAAAGGATCTCCCCGTGGTCAAGACCACGGTTGAGGTGATTCGTTCCAACTATGTGACCAAGGGAGACTTGGCAATTGAGGTTGGCAAGGTCAACGACAGAATTGCCATGGTCAACGAAAACATGGCGCGTGAATTTTCGAATGTGCATGAGAAAATTGCCAGGGTTAGCGAAAACATGGCCCGCGAATTTGCCAATGTTCACGAGAAGATCGCCAGGACTAACGAGACTATGGTGCGGGAGTTTAGCAAGGCCAACGATTTCTCCGTGCGAGAGTTTAGCAAGATTAACGATTCCTCCGTGCGAGAGTTTAGCAAGATTAACGAGATCTCCGTGCGGGAGTTCAGCAAGGTCAACGAGTTCACGGTACGTGAAACCGCCAAAGCCAATGAAAACACGAGCAACTTGAGAGCTGAGATGCACGGTGAGTTCACACGCTATACCCGGCGCGTCATAGGCGCGATGATAGTCATTTGCAGCTCGCTAACGGCGGCTGTGTATTTCATCGCCAGAAACGTGCACTGAGCGTTTGGCTGACGCTGTGGCCATAGGGTGGTAAAATGCGAGGTTGTGAATTTACCGCTTTAAGGGCCTTCAGACGTGCTATCCACTGCAAACATTACGATGCAATTCGGCGCCAAGCCGCTGTTCGAAAACATTTCCGTCAAGTTCGGCGATGGCAACCGCTATGGCCTGATCGGCGCCAACGGCTGCGGCAAGTCGACCTTCATGAAAATCCTGGGCGGCGACCTGGAGCCGTCGGCCGGCAATGTGGCGCTGGACGTCAACGAGCGCCTGGGCAAGCTGCGCCAGGACCAGTTCGCCTATGAAGACATGCGCGTGCTGGACGTGGTCATGATGGGCCACACCGAGATGTGGGATGCCATGCAGCAACGCGACGCCATCTACGCCAATCCGGACGCCACGGACGACGACTACATGCGCGCCGCCGACCTGGAAGGCAAAGTCTCGGAATACGACGGCTACACCGCCGAATCGCGCGCCGGCGAACTGCTGCTGGGCGCGGGCGTGGACATTTCGCTGCACCAGGGCCCGATGAGCAATGTGTCGCCAGGCTGGAAGCTGCGCGTGCTGCTGGCGCAGGCGCTGTTCTCGAATCCGGACATCCTGCTGCTGGACGAGCCGACCAATAACCTGGACATCAACACCATCCGCTGGCTGGAAGACGTGCTGAACGAGCGCAATTCCACCATGATCATCATTTCCCACGATCGCCACTTCCTGAACCAGGTGTGCACCCACGTGGCCGACATGGACTACGGCACGCTGAAGATCTACCCAGGCAACTACGACGAGTACATGCTGGCGTCCACGCAAGCGCGCAACCAGCAACTGGCCAACAACGCCAAGGCGAAAGAGAAAGTCGCCGAGCTGCAGGACTTCGTGCGCCGCTTCTCGGCCAACAAGTCGAAGGCCCGCCAGGCCACGTCGCGCGCCAAGATGATCGACAAGATCAAGGTCGAGGACATGAAGCCGTCCTCGCGCGCCTATCCATTCGTGCGTTTCGACGGCGAGAAGAAGCTGCACCGCCTGGCCGTGGAAGCGGAGAACATCTCCAAAGCCTACGATCGCCAGCTGTTCAAGAACTTCAGCATCATGGTGGAAGCGGGCGAGCGCATCGCCATTATCGGCGCCAACGGCGCCGGCAAGACCACGCTGCTGCGCTGCATCGGCGGCGAGGACATCACCGGCCTGAACGCCGACACCGGCCGCATCAAGTGGGCGGAAAACGCCAACGTGGGCTACATGCCGCAGGATCCAACCGAGGACTTCGCCACCGACCTGACCCTCACCGACTGGATGGGCCGCTGGACCAAGGAAGGCGACGACGATCAGGCCGTGCGCTCCAGCCTGGGCCGCCTGCTGTTCGGCGGCGACGAGGTGAAGAAGTCCGTGCGCGTGCTGTCGGGCGGTGAAAAGGGCCGCATGATGTACGGTAAGCTGATGCTGGGCCGCCACAACGTGCTGCTGCTTGATGAGCCGACCAACCACATGGACATGGAATCGATCGAATCGCTGAACATCGCACTGGACAAATACGCCGGCACGCTGATCTTCGTCTCGCACGACCGCGAATTCGTTTCCTCGCTGGCCAACCGCATCCTCGAGGTCAAGGAAAACGAGATCGTCGACTTCCGCGGCAACTACGAGGAATACCTGACCAGCCAGGGCATCAACTAATTGCCCCATCTGCCCGGCCACTGCTTTCGAGCGGCGCCGGGCAGTTTTTTATTGTATGTGCGATAGTGTCGTCATTGTCGCCATCACGTCATCACCTCTAAGTATCATGCAACAGACTCTAGCCATCAAGCCAGTCGAGTACGAGCACCCGCAACAAGGAACCAGCTGCGTCGCGCATGCCTGGGCGCGTACCCCGGCCACCCCCAGCGCCGACGAGCGCGCCGTCCTCAAAGAACGCATCAAGCGCCTGCTGAAAGAAAAGCAGGCGGTACTGGTAGCCCACTATTACGTGGACGCCGACCTGCAAGACCTGGCCGAGGAAACCGGCGGCTGCGTTTCCGATTCGCTGGAAATGGCCCGTTTCGGCCGCGACCACAGCGCCAAGACCCTGGTGGTCGCGGGCGTGCGCTTCATGGGCGAAACCGCCAAGATCCTCAGCCCCGAAAAGACCATCCTGATGCCGGACCTGGACGCGACCTGCTCGCTCGACCTGGGCTGCCCGGCCGACGAGTTCACCGCTTTCTGCGACCAGCACCCGGACCGCACCGTGGTGGTCTACGCCAACACCAGCGCTGCCGTGAAAGCGCGCGCCGACTGGATGGTGACGTCGTCGATCGGCCTGGACATCGTCAAGCACCTGCACGAGCAGGGCAAGAAAATCCTGTGGGCGCCGGACAAGCACCTGGGCTCCTACATCCAGAAGGAAACCGGCGCGGACATGCTGCTGTGGCAGGGCTCCTGCCTGGTGCACGACGAATTCAAGGGCGTGGAACTGGATCTGCTGAAAGCCGAATACCCGAACGCCAAGGTGCTGGTGCACCCCGAGTCGCCGGCCAATGTGGTGGCGCAGGCCGACGTTGTCGGCTCCACCTCGCAGATGATTGCCGCCGCCGTCAACATGGACGCGGACACTTTCATCGTCGCCACCGACAACGGCATCCTGCACAAGATGCGCCAGGCCGCTCCGGGCAAGACCTTCATCGAAGCGCCCACCGCCGGCAACAGCGCCACCTGCAAGAGCTGCGCGCATTGCCCGTGGATGGCCATGAACGGCCTGCAGAACCTGGCGGACGTGCTCGAGAATATGAAGAACGAAATCCATGTCGACCCCGCCGTCGGTGTGCAAGCCAAGCGCTCCATCGACCGCATGCTGGACTTCGCCGCAGCCAGGAAGGCCAAGGTCGCGCCAAGCGCCGATCTGGCGCAAGAGGCAAAACTGTTCCAGGGTATAGGTCCGGCATGAGTACTTTACGCAATCCCCACGCGCCGTTCGACGCGCCGTTGAAGGCGGCGTTTGAATCCAACCTGCTGGCCGCGCTGCTGGAAGACGTGGGCACCGGCGACCTGACCGGCATGCTGGTTCCCGCCGAAGGCCGCAGCACCGCCCGCGTGGTGGTGCGCGAAGACGCGGTGCTGTGCGGCGCGCCCTGGTTTGAAGGCGTGATGCTGGCCGTGGACGGCGGCATCAGCATTACCTGGCACTACGCCGAAGGCGACATGATGAAGGCGGACAGCGCGGTCTGCACGCTGGAAGGCCCGTCGCGCGCGCTGCTCACGGGCGAACGCGCGGCGCTCAACTTCCTGCAGCTGTTGTCCGGCGTGGCCACGGCCACGCGCCGCTACGCGCAAGTGGTGGAAGGCACCGGAGCCCGCGTGCTCGACACCCGCAAAACGCTGCCCGGCCTGCGCCTGGCGCAGAAGTACGCGGTGCGCGTGGGCGGCGGCGCCAACCAGCGCCTGGCCCTGTACGACGGCATCCTGATCAAGGAGAACCATATTGCGGCGGCGGGCGGCATCACCGCCGCGCTGGTGGAAGCCAAGCGCGTGGCCGCCAAAGCCGGCGCGGGCGTGACCATACAGGTGGAAGTGGAAAACCTGGCCGAGCTGGAAGAAGCCCTGGCGGCCGGCGCCACCTCGGTCCTGCTCGACAATTTCGACCTCGACATGATGCGCGCCGCAGTGAAGCTCAACGCGGGCCGCGCGCTGCTGGAAGGTTCGGGTGGCGTCAACCTGGACACGGTGCGCGGCATCGCCGAAACCGGCGTGGACCGCATCTCCATCGGCAGCCTGACCAAGGACGTGCGCGCCACGGACTACTCGCTGCGCATTATCGGCTAAGCCGGCATGGCAATGCGGCGCGTGCTTGTGCGCGCCGCGTTGCCATCTTTTTTTCCCGCCGCTGAAAACGCGGTACTATCACTCCGCAGTCCTTCCTGCCAGCCTGCCTGAACTACAGGAGATGCCGCATGAATACCCTGAGTGTTTGTCCTGAACACGGCCACGCGGGCGCAGCCCATGGCACTGCTCGCTAACTTCCACGCCCGCCTTGCCCGCCTCAGTCTGCGCGCCAGACTACAAACTGTCATCAGTTGTTTGGCTATCCCCATGCTAGCCTCGGCGCTGGTGGTGGTGCTGCTGCATTTGTATGCCGCATCCGCCTGGCACGCCTTTGCCGAACAGGATCAGCGTGCGCTGCAACTGGCATTGCGGAGCAGCGCCGCGTTGCCTGCGCTGGATGTGGCGGCCACGCGCCGCGCCACGCTGAGCGGCTTGCGCGCGCAGATGCGCGACATCGCCGGCGTTAGCGGAGATGAGAACGTGCGCAGCGCAGCACAGGCAGTCGCTTTGCTTACCTATGAATACGAGACCACCCGGGCTGCCCGCGCCGCCGCACCCCCACCGCTGGCTCCCTTGCTCGACGAGCTGGCAGTACAGGCTACGGGCGCGTCCGCGCAGGCGCATGCGCACGCCGTGCTTGCGGGACGGGTGGCGCTGCTGGCGGTGGTGCTGCTGCCGGTGCTGGCGGCGGCGGGTGCGTTGGTGCTGGCCAGCGGCATTACGCGCAGCATAGACGGCACGCTGCGCGACTGCATCGCCTTCGCCGGCGAAATCGCGGCGGGCAATTTCAGCCACGGCAGCAGCCAGGCGCGACCAGCCGCCAGCGCGCGCCGCCTGGATGCGGACGCCGACAGCGCCAGCGAATTCGACATCCTGGTGCGCTCCATGAACCGCATCGCCGACGAAACCGTCACCGCCGCGGAGCGTACGGCCGCGCAGACCGCAAGGCTGGAGCGGGTGGAGCGCTCGTGGGCGCTGCTGTCCGCGTGCAGCAAGTCGCTGGCCAAAGCCGGCAGCGAGACGGAGCTGCTGAACGCCATCTGCGGGCATCTGGCGGAACTGGGCGGCTACCGCGTGGCCTGGGTGGGCTACGCATGCGACGACGAGTCCATGACCATAGAAGTCGCAGCGCATGCAGGCACCGATGCGGATTACGTGAACGGGTTGCAGCTGAGCTGGGGCGCGGACGTGCACAAGCAGGGCGGCTTCGGCACCGCCATCCACCAAGTGCGCACGGTGGCCACCAGCCAGCTCGCATCGGACCTGGTCTTCACATGCTGGCGCGAACTCACGCCGCCGCACGGCCTGGCGTCCGCGCTGGCGCTGCCGCTGATGAGCGATGGCGAAGGCGATGGTGAACGCACCGCGTTCGGCGTACTGGGCCTCTACTCCGAGCAGAGCGGCCCCGTGGAGGAAGAGGAGTTGCAGCTGCTGCACGACCTGGCGGACGATCTGGCCTTCGGCATCGTCAGCCGCCGCCAATCGGGGCAGCGCCAGCGCGCCGAGGCGCAGCTGGCGCGCCATGTCAATTACGACGACCTGACCGGCCTGGCCAAGCTGGAAACGCTGCAAGCACAGCTGCTGCAGCTGGCGGAACAAGCGCGCGCCGGCCGCAAGACGCTGGCGGCGCTGCACGTGGACCTGGACCGTTTCAAGGACGTCAACGACACGCTGGGCCGCGCGGTGGGCGACCAGGTGCTGGCGCAGGCCGCGCTGCGGCTGGTCCACTGCGCGGGTGAGGGGGCGGTGCTGGCGCGTCCGGGTGCGGACGAATTCGTCATCCTGCTGCCGGGACTTGCCGCGCCGGGCGACGCTGCAAAGGCGGCCAGCCGCATGGCGGCGCAGCTGGCTGAACCGCTGGCCGCCGGACTGCTGCCTCCCGGCGCGCCGGCCATACGCCCGCTCGGCTCCATCGGCATCAGCCTGTATCCCGACGACAGCGCCGAGATAGGCGACCTGCTGCGCAACGCAGGCCTGGCCATGCAGGAAGCGAAGCGGCAGGGCGGCAATACCTGCCGCTACTATGCGCCCGAGCTGAACGCGCGCATGGCTTCGCGCTTCGTCATGGAGTCGGAGCTGAGCCGGGCGCTGGAACGCGGCGAGCTGTCCATGCACTATCAGCCGCAATGCAGCCTGCAGACCGGCGTGGTCGTGGGCGCCGAAGCGCTGATGCGCTGGAAGCACCCCACGCGCGGCATGGTGGCGCCGGGCGAATTCATCAAGCTGGCCGAGGAAACCGGGCTGGTGCTGCCGATAGGCGCGTGGGCCATCGAGAACGTATGCGGCCAGCTCAAGGCCTGGCGCGACGCGGGCGTGAAATCACCGCCAGTGGCCGTCAACTTGTCCGCGCGCCAGTTCCAGCAAGCGGGCCTGGTACAGACCGTGCGCAGGGCGCTGGAAAGCAGCGGCGTGGTGGGGCGCCAGCTGGTGCTGGAGTTGACCGAGAGCGCGGTGATGCAGGACGTGGAGGCGGCCATCGTCACGCTGCGCGAACTGAAAGAGCTGGGCGTGGGCATCGCGCTGGACGACTTCGGCACCGGCTATTCCTCGCTGAGCCACCTGAAGCGCTTCACCATCGACCATTTGAAGATAGACCATTCCTTCGTGCGCGACATCACCACGTCGCCGGACGACGCGGCCATTTGCAACGCGGTGATCGGGCTGGCGCACAATCTGCGCGTGCAGGTGGTGGCCGAGGGGGTGGAAACCGTGGAGCAGATGAACTACCTGCGGCGGCGCTACTGCGACAGCATGCAGGGCTACCTGTTCAGCAAAGCCGTGCCGGCCGGCGCTTACGCCCAGTTGCTGGCAAGCGGCAACAAGCTGGCCTTGCCGGATGCGGCGGAAACCCCGCCCACCTTGCTGCTGCTAGATGACGAACCGAATATCATCCGCTCGCTGAACCGCGCGCTGCGGCTGGATGGCTACAAGATCCTGGCCGCCACCAGCGCGTCCGATGCGCTCAAGCTGCTGGCCATGAGTCCGGTGCAGGTGGTGCTGTCGGACCACCGCATGCCTGAAATGACCGGCATTGAATTTCTTAGCCGCGTGAAGGACCTGTACCCGGACACCGTCCGCATTATCCTGTCCGGCTATGCCGACCTGGACTCCGTGATCGACGCCATCAACCGCGGCGCCGTCTACCGCTACTTCACCAAGCCCTGGGATGACGAGCAACTGCGAGACTGCGTCCAGCAGGCGTTTCGCCACCAGCAGCTACTGGCGGCCTGAACTCTCCGCCCGAAGATAATCTTTCCATATGGCAAATTTCGGACTACTATGTTCTTAACTATTAGAACATGGGAGATGTCGAAATGTCACTGCTCGCGGAGTTTGACAGCCGCCTCGCGCGGCTAAGCCTGCACAGCAGGCTGTGGGCCGTTGTTGCCAGTTTGGCCATGCCCATGCTGGCCGCTGCGCTGCTGGCCGGTTTTGTCCACCTGTACGCGGTGCACGCCTGGCGCGCCTACAGCGGCCAGGAACAGTACGCGGTGCAGCTGGCGCACAAGGCGGGCGCGGATCTGCGCCTGCTGGACGCTCCCGCCACGCGGGCGGCGGCGTTGCTGGCCCTGCGCGCGCAGATGCGCGACGTGGCCGGTCTGAGCGGAGAATCGAGCGTGCGCCGGGCGGCGCAGGCCGTCACCGCCAGCAGCTATGAATACGAGGAAAAGGCCAAGGCCGGCGCGGCGCCGCAAGCTGCAAACACGCTGGCTCCGCTGCTCGACACGCTGAGCACCCGCGCCGCCGACGCGTCCGAACGCGCCCGCGAACGCGCGTCGCAGCTGGCCTTGACCGCACTGGTGGCCATGTTCCTGCTGCCGGCGCTGGCCACCGGCGCTGGCATCCTGGTGGCGCGGCGCTTCACCCACAGCATAGACGGCACGCTGCGCGACTGCATCGCCTTCGCCGGCGCCATCGCCTCCGAAAACTTCAGCCACGGCGGCAGCCACGCACGTGCCGGCGCCCGCGCCAAGCGGCTGGACGCGGACGCGGACAGCGCCAGCGAATTCGACATCCTGGTGCGTTCCATGAACCGCATCGCCGACGAAACCAGCATCGCGGCCAAGCGCCACGCCGATAACAACGCCCGCCTGCGCCGCCTGGAGCGCGCCTGGGCGCTGCTGTCGGCCTGCTGGCAGTCCCAGTTGCGGGCGCAGGACGAGAAGGAACTGCTGGCCGCGGTGTGCGCCCATTTGTGCGATCACGGCGGCTACCGCGCGGCCTGGGTGGGCTATGCGCGTCAGGACGAGAAATTCAGTGTCGAAGTCGCCGCGCATGGCGGCACGGACGCGAACTATGTGCACAAGCTGGCGCTGAGCTGGGGCGAGGAAGTCCACGAGCAGGGCGGCTTCGGAACGGCCATCCACCAGAACCGCACCATGACGACCAATCAGCTGGTCACCGACCTGGTGTTCAATGCGGCCGACCGCCCGGCCGTGCCGCACGGGCTGCTGGCCGCCGCAGCCTTGCCTTTGCGTACCGATCCGGAATCGGCGCCGTTCGGCGTGCTGGGCATCTATTCCGTGCACGCGGAAAGCTTCGACGACGAGGAACTCAAGCTGCTGCAAACCCTGGCGGACGACCTGGTGCTGGGCATAGGCCGCACCAAGCTGCATGCCCAGTGCGTGGCCGTGGCCGCAGCCGCCGAAGCGGAGGCCGAAGAGCGGGCTGCGCATCCCGTCTATTTCGACGACCTGACCGGGCTGGCCACGCTGGCGACCTTGCAGCGCAAGGTTGCGCCGCTGGCCGCGCAAGCCGCCGCAGCGCACCGCAAGCTGGGCGCGCTGCATGTGAACCTGGACAGCTTTGACATGATCAACGAAAAGCTGGGCCGGGAAGTGGCGGACCAGGTGCTGGTCCAGGCAGCGCTGCGGCTGGCGCAAGCAGCCGGCGAGAAGGCCGTGCTGGCGCGCCCCGGCGCGGACGAATTCATCGTGCTTCTGCCATGCTTGGTGTCGGCGGCGCACGCGGGCAAGATCGCGGCGCGCGTGGCCGCCGCGCTGGCCCAGCCGGTGGACGCCAGCCTGCTGCCGCCGGACACGCCGCTGCTCAAGCTGATGTGCTCCACCGGCATCGGCCTGTATCCCGACGACACCGGCGACGGCGACGATGGCGGTCCTTTGCTGGCGCACGCGGCGGAGGCCATGCAGCAAGCCAAGCAGCAAGGCGGCAATACCTACCGCTATTACGCCACCGCGCTCAATGCGCAGGTGGCGCAGCGCGGCGCCATGGAGCTGGAGCTTGGCCGCGCGCTGGAGCGCCGCGAGCTGCTGCTGTACTACCAGCCGCAAGCGAGCCTGGCGCACGGCGGCGTGACTTGCGCCGAGGCGATGCTGCGCTGGCAGCATCCGCAGCGCGGCGTGCTGGCGCCGCAGGACTTTATCCGGCAGGCCGAGGAGACCGGGCTGGTGCTGCCATTCGGCGCCTGGGCCATAGAGCGGGCGTGCAGGCAGCTGAAGGAATGGGCGGACCAGGGCTTGCATATGCCGCCGGTGGCGGTCAACCTGTCGGCCAGCCAGTTCTCGCTGCCCGGACTGGCCGACACTGTGCGGCATGCGCTGGAGAGCAGCGGCGTGCCCGCCGCTTCGCTGGTGCTGGAAGTGGGCGAGCAAGGCCTGATGCACAATCCGGACGCTGCGGCCGCCACGCTGCGGCAGTTGAAGGAGCTGGGTGTGGGCCTGGTGCTGGACGATTTCGGCAGCAGCCAGGCTTCGCTGTATTGCCTGAAAGAGTTCCCCTTTGACCGCCTGAAGTTGGACCCGGCGCTGGTGCACGAACTGGGCGTCTCGCCCGGCGCGGCCGTGTTGTGCGGCGCGATTGTGTCGATGGCGCATACGCTGGGCGGGAAGGTGCTGGCGGACGGTGTGGAGACGGAAGCCCAGCTCCACAGCCTGCAGCAGCGCCATTGCGACGCGGTGCAGGGCGCGCTGTTCAGCAAGGCGCTGCCGGCCGATGGTTACGCGGCGCTGCTCGCCTCCGGCAAGAAGCTGCCGGTGACGGCCAAGGCGACGCAGGCGCCGGAAGCCAGCGCCGTCACGCACACCTTGCTGCTGGTGGATGCGGAAGCGGCCACGCTGCGCGCGCTGAACCGCGTGCTCAAGGGCGACGGCAGCAAGATCCTGGCCGCGTCCAGCGGCGCGGATGCGCTGGCGCTGCTGGAAATTAATCCCGTGCAGGCGGTGGTGTGCGGCGAGCGCCTGTCCGATATGAGCGGCGTGGACTTCCTCGCCCAGGCGGCGGAGCAGCGTCCCGGCGCGGAGCGCATCCTGCTGACCGGCGACGACAGCTACGCGGCGGCGCTGGACGCCCTGAACAGCGGCGCGGCACGGCGCATCTTCCCTAAGCCCTGGAGCGACGCGCAGCTGCGCGACTGCGTCTATCAGCCGCTGCTGCAGGTATAAAAAAACCGCCCGGAAGGGCGGCTGGAAGGAACGCTGGCGGGGCGCTTGCCCCGCCGTACCGGGGAATCAGTCGGCGGCGTAGATGTCGTTGTGGATGGTCTCTTTCACGAACAGGGCGCCGATGACTGCGGTGATCAGCGCGATCACAATCGGATACCACAGGCCGTAGTAGATGTCGCCCTTGAAGGCCACCAGCGCGAACGAGATGGTAGGCAGCAGGCCGCCGAACCAGCCGTTGCCGATATGGTATGGCAGCGACATCGAGGTGTAGCGGATGCGGGTTGGGAACATCTCCACCAGCATGGCGGCGATCGGGCCGTACACCATGGTCACATACAGCACCAGGATGAACAGGATCAGTACCATCATCGGTTTGTTCATCTGGGCTTCGTCAGCCTTGGCTGGGTAGCCTGCGGCCTTGATCGCGCCGGCGACTTCCTTCTTCAGAGCCGCTTCGGTGTCCTTGCTGGCCTTGTCGAAGTTCAGGCCGTCAGGCGTCATGGTGGCGTTGAAGGCGCTGATTTCCTTGTCGCCCACCTTGATTTTGGCAACCGTGCCTGGCGCAGCTTCCACAGTGGTGTAAGCAACCGAAGCGCTGGACAGCATGCCGGTGGCGATGTCGCACGAGGATGGGAATTTCTTGGTGCCGGTAGGGTTGAACTGGAAGTGGCAGGAAGCTGGATCAGCCACCACCACCACTGGCGAGTTTTTCAGTGCGGCTTCCAGTGCAGGGTTGCCGTAGTGGGTCAGCGCGCCGAACAGCGGGAAGTAGGTTGCAGCAGCAATCACGCAGCCGCCCAGGATGATCCATTTGCGGCCGATCTTATCCGACAGCATGCCGAAGAAGATGAAGAACGGAGTTGCCAGCGCCAGCGACAGCGCGGTCATGATGTTGGCGTTGGGGCCGTCGATCTTCAGCACCTGGGTCATGAAGAACAGGGCGTAGAACTGGCCGGTGTACCAGACCACTGCCTGGCCCATGGTCAGGCCGACCAGCGCCAGGATCACCACTTTCAGGTTGCGCCATTGGCCGAAAGCTTCGCTCAGCGGGGCCTTGGAGGTTTTGCCTTCCGCTTTCATCTTGGCGAAGGCTGGCGATTCATTCATGGACAGGCGGATCCACACCGAGACGCCGAGCAGCAGCACGGAGACCAGGAAGGGAATGCGCCAGCCCCAGGCGTTGAAGGCTTCTTCGCCGGTGGCGGTGCGGGTGCCCAGGATCACCAGCAGGGACAGGAACAGACCCAGGGTGGCCGTGGTCTGGATCCATGCGGTGAAGGAGCCGCGCTTGCCTTCCGGCGCATGTTCCGCGACGTAGGTGGCTGCGCCGCCGTACTCGCCGCCCAGCGCCAGGCCCTGCAGGATGCGCAGCGTGACCAGGATGATGGGGGCGGCGATGCCGATGGCGGCATAGCCCGGCAGCAGGCCGACAATGAAGGTGGACGCACCCATGATCAGGATGGTGACCAGGAAGGTGTATTTGCGGCCGATCATGTCACCCAGGCGGCCGAACACCAGCGCGCCGAAGGGGCGCACGATGAAGCCGGCGGCGAAGGCCAGCAGGGCGAAAATGAAGGTGGTGGTAGGATCGCCGATAAAGAACTGCTTGGCGATGATGGATGCGAGCGAGCCGTACAGATAAAAGTCGTACCACTCGAATACGGTGCCCAGCGAGGACGCGAAGATGACTTTCTTTTCTTCCGCCGTCATGGGCGATACTTTGCCGCCCGTGTTGCGCAAGCCGTTGGCGGTGCCGGATGCTGTTGCCATGATTTGTCTCCATATAATTATTGAACCCGAAAGCCAATTCGTTGTTACTTCATTAGCTTGGATGCACTATGGACGCTTAACCTTACGTCATGCTTGCTTGAAACTTACGGCAAGCTTACAAGTGAGCAGGGCTGGAAAAGCACGCTGGAAAATTTGCGAACGACCGTACTAAAATATGATATTCTGGGTAAATCGACTATAAACATCTCACCAGGAGACAAAGATGACTGATGCCGTGATCGTTTCGACCGCCCGTACTGGCCTGGCCAAATCGTGGAAGGGCGCTTTCAACATGACGCACGGCGCCACGCTGGGCGGCCACGCCCTGCAGGCGGCCATTGCGCGCGCCAATATCGAGGCGGGCGAAGTGGAGGACGTGCTGATTGGCTGTGCCAATCCGGAAGGCGCCACCGGTGGCAATATCGCGCGCCAGATTGCGCTGCGCGCCGGTTGCCCGGTGACCACCGCCGGCATGACCATCAACCGCTTCTGCTCGTCCGGCCTGCAGACCATCGCCACCGCAGCGCAGTCCATCATTGCCGGCCAGGGCGACATCTTTGCCGCCGGCGGCGTGGAATCGATCTCCTGCGTGCAGCAGGAAATGAATCTGCATATGTACAAGGAAGTCTGGCTGTCGCAGAACAAGCCGGAAATCTACTGGAGCATGCTGCAAACCGCTGAAACCGTGGCCAAGCGCTACGGCATCAGCAAGGAGCGCCAGGACGAATACGGCGTGCAAAGCCAGCAGCGCGCCGCCGCAGCCCAGGCGGCAGGCCTGTTCAATGCCGAAATCGTGCCGATGACCACGGTCATGGGCGTGGCCGACAAGGCCAGCGGCATGCTGCTGAGCCGTGAAGTGACCATCTCGGCGGACGAAGGCATCCGCGCCGACACGACGCTGGAAGCCGTGTCCAAGATCCGCACCGCCATGCCGGGCGGCGTGATCACCGCCGGCAACGCCAGCCAGTTCTCGGACGGCGCCTCGGTCGCCATCGTGATGAATGCGAAAGTGGCGGAAGCCAAGGGCCTGCAGCCACTGGGCATCTTCCGCGGCTTCGCCGTGGCCGGCTGCGAGCCGGATGAAATGGGCATCGGCCCCGTGTTCGCCATACCCAAGCTGCTTAAGCAGGCCGGCCTGAAGGTGGAAGACATCGGCCTGTGGGAGCTGAACGAAGCCTTTGCCGTGCAGGTGCTGTACTGCGCCGACAAGCTGGGCATCCCGATGGAGCGCCTGAACGTGAACGGCGGCGCCATCGCCGTGGGCCATCCTTACGGCGTGTCAGGCGCCCGCCTGACCGGCCACGCGCTGATCGAAGGCAAGCGCCGTGGCGTGAAATACGTGGTGGTGACCATGTGCATCGGCGGCGGCCAAGGCGCTGCGGGCCTGTTCGAAGTCGTATAAAGCAGCAAGCACGGGCGCTCGGAGAAGCGCCCGTTTCATAATTAGATTCCTGAGACTACCTATGCAATCCAAACTCCTGTCGCGGCGCGACATCGATTTCCTATTGTATGAATGGCTGGACGTGGAGGCGCTGAACCAGCGCCCGCGCTTCCAGGACCACAGCCGCGAGACCTTCAACGCGGCCATCGATACGGCCGAGCAGATCGCCACCGACCTGTTTGCGCCCCATAACAAAAAGAGCGACCTGCAGGAGCCGCACGCGGTGCCGGGCGAGCATTGCCTGGAAGTGAAGATCATCCCCGAGGTGAAGGCCGCGCTGGACGCCTATGTGGGCGCCGGCCTGCTGGCGGCGGGCCAGGACTATGAGCTTGGCGGCATGCAGCTGCCGGTCACGGTGGAGAAGGTGCTGGCCGCTTACTTCACGGCGGCCAATGTCTCGACCACGTCCTATCTCTTCCTCACCATAGGCAATGCCAACACGCTGCTGAAGACCGGTACGCCGGAGCAGGTGCGCCGCTACGTGCGGCCGATGTTCGAGGGGCGCTTCTTCGGCACCATGTGCTTGTCCGAGCCGCAGGCCGGTTCCAGCCTGTCCGACATCACCACCCGCGCGGACGCGGACCCGGTGCAAGGCCTGGATGGCGAGCGCCAGTACCGGCTGAGCGGCAACAAGATGTGGATCTCGGCCGGCGAGCACGATTTGGCGGGCAATATCGTCCACCTGGTGCTGGCCAAGATCCCCGGCGCGGACGGCAAGCTGATCCCGGGCGTCAAAGGCATCTCGCTGTTCATCGTGCCCAAGTTCCTGGTCAACGAAGACGGCACGCTGGGCGAGCGCAACGACGTGGTGCTGGCGGGCCTGAACCACAAGATGGGCAACCGCGGCACCAGCAACTGCCTGCTCAACTTCGGCGAGGGCAAGTTCAAGCCGCAGGGAAAGGGCGGCGCCATCGGCTACCTGGTCGGTAATCCGCACCAGGGCCTGGCCAATATGTTCCACATGATGAACGAGGCGCGTATCGGCGTGGGCGCGGGTGCTGCGGTGCTGGGCTATACCGGCTACCTGCACTCGCTGGACTACGCGCGCAACCGTCCGCAAGGCCGCCACCCGGCCGCCAAGGATCCGGCGCAGCCGCAGCTGCCCATCATGGCGCACACCGACGTGCGCCGCATGCTGCTGGCGCAGAAGGCCTACAGCGAAGGCGCACTGGCGCTGGTGCTGTACAGCTCCCGCCTGGTGGACGAGCAGCAGACCGCCGCCACGCCGGAAGCGCGCGAACATGCGGGGCGGCTGCTGGACTTCCTCACGCCCATTACCAAATCCTGGCCTTCGCAATGGTGCGTGGAGGCCAACAGCCTGGCGATACAGGTGCACGGCGGCTACGGCTACACCCGCGAATACAATGTGGAGCAGTTCTACCGCGACAACCGCCTGAACGCCATCCACGAAGGCACGCACGGCATCCACGGCCTGGATCTGCTGGGCCGCAAGGTGGCTATGCAGGACGGTGCGCTGTTCAAGGCCTTCGCCGGCCAGGTGCGCAAGACCGTGGACCGCGCCGCGTCGGCCAATCCGCAGCACGCGCTGTCCGCCGAGCTGCGCGTGCAGGCGGACGCGCTGGCCGCTGCGCTGCGCCGCATCACCCACGTTACGCAGGCGCTGTACGCGGCGGGCGATATGAACAAGACGCTGGCCAACGCCAGCACCTATCTGGAAGCGATGGGCCATATCGTGGTGGCGTGGATGTGGCTGGAGCAGGCCGTGGTGGCCGCTGGCGCGCTGGCTGCAGGGGCGGCGGGCGATGATGCCAACTTCTACCAGGGCAAGCTGCAAGCCTGCCGCTACTTCTTCCGCTGGGAGCTGCCCAAGGTGCAGCAGCAGCTCGAGCTGCTGGAAAGCATAGACACAACTACGCTGGACATGCAGGATGCGTGGTTCTAACTAAAACGACTAAATCTGACCGGAGACCAAGATATGCGCACTACCCAAGAATTATTCAGCCTGCAAGGCAAAACCGCACTGGTGACGGGCGGCTCGCGCGGCCTGGGCCTGCAAATGGCGCTGGCGCTGGGCGAGCAGGGCGCCAAAGTGGTGCTGTCCTCGCGCAAGCAGTCGGACCTGGATGAAGCCGTGGCCATACTGGCCAAGCACGGCGTGACGGCCTACGCCATCGCGGCGGACCTGGCCAAGGAAGCGGCCGTTGGCCCGCTGGTGGACGCGGCGCTGGAAAAACTGGGCGGCCATATCGACATCCTGGTCAACAACGCCGGCGCCACCTGGGGCGCGCCGGCCGAGGACTACCCGCTGGAGGCGTGGGACAAGGTGATGAACCTGAACATCCGCAGCATCTTCCTGGTGTCGCAGGCTGTGGGCAAGCGTTCGATGATACCGCGCAAATACGGCCGCATCATCAACATCGCCTCCATCGCCGGCCTGGCTGGCAACCCGCCCGGCATGCAGACCATCGCCTACAACACCTCCAAGGCGGCGGTGATCAACTTCACCCGCACGCTGGCGGCGGAATGGGGCGTGCACGGCATTGCCGTCAACGCGATTGCGCCGGGCTTCTTCCCGTCCAAGATGACCGCTGGCCTGCTGGCCGCGCTGGGCGAGGAGCAGATGGCCGCCGAAGCGCCGCTGCGTCGCCTGGGCGATGACGAAGACCTGAAAGGCCCCGTGGTGCTGCTGGCGTCCGACGCGGGCAAACACATCACCGGCCAGACCCTGCCGGTGGACGGCGGCGTGTCCGCACTGTAAGGAGAACGGCATGAACACTTATCAGCGCATGGTCCTGGCCTCCCGCCCCAGCGGCGAGGTCCAAGCCTCCAACTTCCGCCTGGAGACGGCCGATGTTCCCGCCATTGCGGACGGCCAGATCCTGATCCGCAACCATTATTTGTCGCTGGACCCGTATATGCGCGGTCGCATGAGCGACGCCAAGAGCTACGCCGAGCCGCAGCCGCTGGACGCGACCATGATAGGCGGCACCGTCGGCCAGGTGGTCGAATCCAAACACCCCAAGTTCGCTGCCGGCGATTTCGTGGCGGGCATGTTTGGCTGGTCGGAGATCGGCGTGTCCGACGGCGCGCTGCTGCGCAAGCTGGACACCACGCATATCCCGCTGTCTGCCTATCTCGGCCCGGTCGGCATGCCAGGCATGACGGCGTGGTTCGGCTTCAACCAGATCATGCAGGCCAAGGCCGGCGAGACCGTGGTGGTATCCGCAGCCAGCGGCGCGGTGGGCAGCGTGGTTGGGCAACTGGCCAAGCTGCGCGGCTGCCGCGCAGTGGGCATTGCGGGCGGCAAGGACAAATGCGACTACGTGGTCAATGAACTGGGCTTCGACGCCTGCATAGACTACAAGGCCGGCAATCTGGAGGGCGACTTGGCCGCCGCCACCCCGGACGGCGTGGACGCCATCTTTGAAAACGTGGGCGGCGCCGTGTTCGACGCGGCGCTGGCGCGCACCAACGCCTTCGCCCGCGTGGCGCTGTGCGGCATGATCGCAGGCTACAACGGCGAAGACGTCCCCATCCGAAACGCGCGCGTGCTGCTGACCAACCGGCTGACGGTGCGCGGCTTTATCGTCTCCGAGCATATGGAGCTGTGGCCGCAAGGCTTGACCGAGCTGGGCGGGCTGGTGGCCACCGGCAAGCTGAAATACCGTGAATCGATAGCGGACGGCCTGGCCGCCGCACCGGAAGCATTCATGGGCCTGCTCAAAGGCAAGAACTTCGGTAAACAATTGGTCAAGCTCATCTAAGGCGGACATTCATGAAAAATTTCCAAGACAAAGTAGCCGTCATCACCGGCGGCGCAGCCGGCCTGGGCCGTGAGTTCGCCATCAAGGCGCACAAGCTGGGCATGAAGCTGGTGCTGGCCGACGTGCAGCAGGACGCGCTGGACAAGACCGTGGCCGAGCTGAAGGAGCAGGGCGCGCAGGTGATCGGCCTGATCTGCGACGTCCGCAAGGGCGAGCAGGTGCAGGCGCTGGCCGACGCCACCATGAAGGAATTCGGCTCGGTGCACCTGGTGTTCAACAACGCCGGCGTGGGTTCGGGCGGGCTGATCTGGGAAAACACGGTGGCGGACTGGGAGTGGGTACTGGGCGTCAACGTCTGGGGCGTGATCCACGGCGTGCGCATCTTCACCAAGCTGATGCTGGAATGCGCGAAGAAGGAAGAGGGCTACGAGGGGCATATCGTGAACACGTCCTCGATGGCGGGCGTGGTCAATCCGACGGCGATGGGCGTCTACAATGTGTCCAAGCATGCGGTGGTGTCGCTGTCCGAGACGCTGTATCACGACCTGAACTTGGTGGATGCGCCCATCGGCGCGTCGGTGCTGTGCCCGTTCTTCGTCCCGACCGGCATCAACCAGTCGCACCGCAACCGTCCGGACGACGTGAAAATGGACGCCAAGCCCACGCGCAGCCAGCTGGCTTCGCAGGCGATGACGGACAAAGCCGTCACATCGGGCAAGGTCACCGCCGAGGATGTGGCCAACATCACCTTCCAGGCGATCGCGGACGGCCAGTTCTACATTTACACGCATCCGCAGGCGCTGGGCGGCTTGAAAACGCGCATGGAAGACATGACCACCGGCCGCAACCCGACCGACCCCAACGATGCCACCCCGCACATCCGCCAGATGCTGAAGGACATGGTGAAAGGCGGTAGCGCGGGCTGAGGCCTGCATGCGACAATTGTGCTTTCGCATTCATGGAGCACAGCAGGCATGAGCACTCGGCACGATATCCGCTTCGGCGACTGGACCGAACTGCAGCGGGACGCGAAGATCATCCGCATGGAGGTCTTCGTGGTGGAGCAGAACGTTCCCGCCGAACTGGAGATGGACAACAACGACGCGGCCTGCCTGCATGCCGTGGCTTATGACGCGGCCGGCTTGCCGATCGGCACCGGCCGCCTGCTGCCGGACGGCCATATCGGCCGCATGGCGGTGCGCAAGGCGGGGCGCGGCACCGGCATCGGCGGCGCGCTGCTGGAGGGGCTGATGGAGCAGGCCAAGCTGCGCGGCCACAAGCGTGTAGTGCTCGGCGCGCAGACGCACGCCGCCGCGTTCTACGAAAAGCACGGCTTCGCCATCGTCGGCGAGGAATTCATGGAAGCGGGCATTCCGCACGTGGAGATGGCGCATTCCTTTGAATGATGCCTGCGGCGGCCAGGGACAGTACGGCGGCGACGCCGAACGCGGCCTGCATGCCGCCCAGCGCATACAGGGCGCCCATGGCCGACGCGCCGGTAATCAATCCCAGGTTGCGTGACAGATTGAGCAAGCCGGACACCACGCCGCGCTGGCTTGCTTCGACGTCCGCCATGACGGCGGTGTTGTTCGCCGCCTGGAACAGGGCATAGCCTGCGGTGATCAGCGCCAGCGGAGCGATGTAGCCCGGCACGCCGTAACTGGCGGCCATCCAGGGCAGGGCGGCTGCGCCCGCAGCCATACCAGCCAATCCGGCCAGGCCTGCGCGGCGCGCGCCCATGCTATCCACCAGGCGGCCGGCCGGGACGCCGCTCAGCGCGGCCACCAGCGGGCCGGTCGACATCACCAGGCCAATTTGCGCCGCCTCCAGCCCCAGCACGCCCCCAAGATAGAACGGCCCCACCACCAGCGTAGCCATGACCACCGTGGTCACGAGGGCGCTCGCAGCAAAACCCGCTCCCAGTACGGGATGGCGCAGCATCTCCATGCGGATCAGCGGCGAGGCGGACTTCTTCTGCGCCAGCGCGAACAGTCCGCCGCAGGCCGCCGCGCCCAGCAGCAATAGCGCATTCGTCCAGCCGAAGTGCCCGCGTCCCAGCGTCATGGCAAGCGAGAATGCGGCCAGCGTCAGCGCAAGCAGCAAGGTGCCCAGCTGGTCGAATTTGGGCCGGGGAGCGTCCGCAGCAGGGGCGTCGGCGGGCAGGAAGCGATAGGCGAGCAGGGCGGCGAGCGCGCCCAGCGGAACGCTGATCCAGAAAATCGCCGGCCACCCGGCAAGTGCGATCAACCCGCCACCCGCCGTTGGTCCGAGGGCCGTGCCGACGGCGGACATGGTGCCCAGCAGACCCATGGCGGTGCCGGTCCTTTCCCTGGGCACGGCGCTGGCTGCAAACGCCATCGCCAGGGACATCATGGCGGCGGCGCCCAAGCCTTGCAGCGCGCGCGCCGCGATCAGCTGCCACAGTTCCCCAGCCAGGCCGCACAAGGCCGAGGCCACCGTGAACAGCGCCACCCCGGCTATGAGCAGCCTGCGCCTGCCCAGCAGGTCGCCCAGCCGTCCCACGCTCACGATCAGGGTGGTGATAGCCAGCAGATAGGCCAGCACCACCCACTGAACCTGCTGGAAAGACGCATGGAAGCTGGCCGCCAGCGTCGGTAATGCGACGTTGGCAATACTGGTGCCCAGCGAGGACAGCAGCGTCGTCAGCGAAAGCGCGGCCAGCGCCTGCCGGGCTGCGGCCGTGAGGGGGATGGGGAGCGCGCCTGGAATCGCTTCCGGAAGCTGGATGGGCCGGGTTTTCATGCTGGTTCTCCTGCGGATTGGTCAGCATTGATCGTACCCGCGCGCCATAGATGGCGGAAGGCGCAGCGGTTGCAGCTTATTAGTGCACCGCACGCCATATACGCCGTGGTTCCGTGCTATCGTTGCCGCATGTCTACTCCGGATCTCAACCTGCTCATTACGCTGGACGTGCTGCTCGCCGAGGGCAGCGTAGCGCGCGCCGCCAGGCGTTTGCGGCTCAGTCCGTCGGCCATGAGCCGGGCGCTGGCGCGGCTGCGGGAGACTACCGGAGACCCGCTGCTGGTCCGCGCCGGACGCGGCCTCGTGCCCACGCCGCGCGCGCTGGAGCTGCGCGAGCGCGTCAGCCAGCTGGTTCAGGACGCTGAATCCGTCCTCCGGCCAGCGGAGCGGCTGGACCTTGCCGCGCTGGTGCGCACATTCACGATACGGGCGAGGGAAGGCTTCATCGACAATTTCGGCGCCGAGCTGATCTGCCGCGCCGCCGCCGAAGCGCCCGGCGTGCTCTTGTGTTTCGTGGACAAGCTGGACAAGGAAAGCACGGCCTTGCGCGACGGTACGGTGGATCTGGAAACCGGCGTGGTGGGCAAGGCGACCGGCCCCGAAGTGCGCACCCGCGCGCTGTTCCGGGACCGTTTCGTGGGCGTCGTGCGCGCCGGGCACCCGCTCAGTACAGGCACGGTAACGGCGGCACGCTACGCCGAAGGACGGCACGTTGCCGTGTCGCGGCAGGGACAGGAAAGAGGGCAGATAGACGAGGCGCTGAGCCGGGCCGGGCTGGAGCGGAAGGTGGCCACCATCGTCGGCAGTTTCTCGGCGGCGCTGGCGCTGGTGCGCGGCTCGGACCTGGTCGCCAGCGTCCCTGAGCGCCAGACCGGGAAGCTGCGCGACGGCCTGCACAGCTTCCCGCTGCCGCTGGAGGCGCCGCAAATCACGGTCTCCATGCTCTGGCATCCCCGCATGGATGCCGACCCGGCACACCGCTGGCTGCGCAGTCTAGTCCATGCGGTCGTTACAGCAGGGGGGAATCGATTACAGTTGCTCGCGGGTATGGCGAACGCGGATGATGGCAATAGCTGAATCCCGGATCTCGTAACGCAGTTCGTATTTGCCAACCAGAATGCGCCGCACTTCTCGATTCCCGAATCCAGTAAGCTGTTCGCCTATGCGTGGATTCGCGAATAGTTTTTCTGGCGCGGCGTAGAGTTGCGCCATCGCGCGAGCCGCCGCCGAGGGGTTGAGAGGGGCCAGAAACGCATACAGCCTGCCCAGGTCAGACTGCGCCTTGCTGGTCCATAGGATTTTCATGCTTAAGGCAAAGGTAGGGGATTTTCCGTATTCAGGCCCTCAACCCATGCTTTAATCACTGAATGGTCCACGACCCTGCCTGCATCAACATCCGCAAGACCTTCCAGGGTCATTTGATAAATCCGGTCCTCGCGTTCCGCCCACAGCACCAGGGCTTGCTCCACGATAGAGTCCACCGGTATTTGGGAACTGCTTGCCAAAGCAGAAATCCGCTCGGCGAGCGGCTGTGGGATGCGTACCGTCCAGCTCGTTGTGTCTCTCGTGTTCATCACTGCCTCCGTGCTGAATGCCGTCGCTTTACTGTATCAGCATTTCGTGCAGCACTGCGGGGCCATCGGCATAAAGCTTGACCACGGTCGAGGTGCGGGTGCCGTAGCCGGGGGACTCGATGCGGACGGCCGACAGCAGGCGCTCGACTTCCAGCGGCACGCCGGTTTCGGGCAGGCGCAGGTCGGGCGCGCGGGTGGTGTCGGCCAGCATTTCGAAGTAGGCGTCGTCCGGCGCACCCAGGCACAGCAGGCTTGCGAACTGGGCTTTGGTCTTCAGCACCTTGGGCCAGGGCGAATCCAGCGTGGCGTTGGACAGGCCGTAGATGCCCGGCGCGAGCGGCTGGCCGTTGCGCGGGTCGTCGCCGCCCTTGTTGGAGTACCAGATCAGGGTGTCGCGGTCGCCGATGACGAGGTTGAAGCCGTTGTAGGCATCCGCGCCGGCGCGGATATGCTCCACGTACTCGGCCGGCGACATGCTGCCGGCCAGGAAGCCGGACACCAGCTGGCCGCGCGAGGGCGCGTCGGCCTTGTGCTCCAGCGGCGCGCGGATATTGGTGATGGCGGCGAAGCGCGGCGATGCGCCGGCGGCTTCGGCATCGGTTTGAGCGACGCCCATCCAGCTGCCGCCCGCCTTCAGGTCGCGGCCCGCGTAGATGCGCGGCTGGTCCGGCCACGGCCCGGCCGGGGCCGCTTCGCGGGCGTAATATTCATCGCGGTTGGCAGCAGCGATCAGCGGCACGGCCGGCACCACTTGCCAAGCGAAAACGATCAAACACATGAGTTGAAATCCGTAAAAACTTCGGTGTGGCGGGGGCCGGCCGTGAGCGGCAGCAGCCCGGATTGCTGGACGGCGGCCGCCAGCGCGGCCTCGAACCCGTCCGGCACCGCCGGATAAACTTCCATCCAGGTCTGCAAGCCGTCTTTGGCCTGCGGACGGCGCTTCAGCTGCGGCGGCGTGCCGCAGGCGCTGGCCAGTCCGGCCTGCATGGCCGTGACCGCGCCGTGCAGGCTGGCCGTGTCGGCCTCCCGCACCTGGTAGTAGATGTACAAATCGGCCATGCTAGACGTCGAGCTTGTCCAGCACGTAGGGCATGGGCAGGAACTCCAGCTGCACGCCGTCCGCAGAACCCAGGCGCACCGCGCCCTGTTCCAGCGCTTCCAGTTTCATTTCCACCAGCGCGTCCACGCCGCCCAGGCCGTTCGGCGCGGCGTTCACCACCATGCCGCAAGGCTGGGACGGATCGGACTCGGCAAAGACTTCCGTGCCGGCCTTGGCATCGCCATCGGCCACGCGCACCAGCGCCGTGCGGCGCTTGAGCTTGCCCAGATACTGGCTGCGCGCGACGATTTCCTGGCCCGGATAGCAGCCTTTCTTGAAATTGACGCCGCCCAGCAGCTCGAAATTGATCATCTGCGGCACAAACTGCTCCTGCGTGGCGGCGCCGATTTGCGGCACGGCGGCATGGATTTCGGCCAGGCGCCAGGCCTCGTTGCCGCCCACGTTCAGCTTGTCCGCCAGCACGGGCGCGGCGGTTTCCGCGATCTCGGCCGACGTGATCCACAGGTAGCGCGGCGCGCCGAAGGCGTCCGCCAGGCGCAGCAGCGTGCCCAGCGGGTGCTCGATCTTGCTGTAAGGCTGCTCCGGCAGCGGCTCGAACCAGGTCTGCAGCACGGCCTCGGCCATGCCGCCGCCCAGGGCCAGCACCACCTGCGTGGCGGGCGCCTCGGTGGCGTCGGCCAGCTTGGTCTTGGCGCGCATCACGAACATGGACAGGCGTTTCTGCAGAGCGGGCTGGATTTCGCGCGGCAATTGCAGGAAGATGGATTCCTCATTGCGCCAGAGCAGGAAGGTGGCTTGCAGGCGGCCTTTCGGGCTGCAATAGCCGGCCAGGCGCACGTCGTCCAGGCCCAGGTGCTCGACGTCGTTGGTCAACTGGCTGTGCAGGAAACTGGCCGAATCCGGGCCGGTCAATGCGATCAGGCCCTGGTCGGTGACGGCGGCAACAAAGCCCACGGCCAGTTCGGTCGGGGTCAGCGGCTTGCCCTGCGGCGTTAAAAGTTGATTCCAGTTACTCATAAATTCCAATAATTTGACGATTAAAGCATTATCATTACGGCCTAATTATAGTGATGTAGAAGAATTCGCGCCGGACGCCGCAAAAAAGCGGTTTCCCCGCCTTAAAGTGGCTTGCAAATGGCATTCATAAAAAAGACGATTATGTTGGGCATCCTGGCCGCGGCGGCGGCAGGGGGCGGCTTTGCCTGGTGGGCAGGGCAGCCGATTATCACCGAAGAACCCGCCATCGAATTCACCATCGTGCCGGGCAGCGGCGCGCACGCGGCCGGCCAGCAGATCGCCGAGGCCGGCATTCCCATCCAGCCGCTGCTGTTCAACCTGCTGGCGCGCTTTACGCAAAAGTCGTCCAAGCTCAAGGCCGGCGCCTACGAGCTCAAGCCCGGCACCACGCCGCTGCGCCTGATCGACCAGCTGGTGCGCGGCGAGTTCGCGCAGGAGCAGCTGACCATCATCGAAGGCTGGACCTTCCGCCAGATGCGCCAGGCCGTGGCCGCCCACAAGGGCTTGAAGCACGACACCATCGCCCTGTCCGACACCGAGCTGATGGCGCTGGTGTCCCCCGAGTTCAAGGCACCCGAGGGTCTGTTCTTCCCGGACACCTATCTGTTCGCCAAGGGTTCCAGCGAGCTGGCCATTTTCCGCCAGGCGCACGCCATGCTGATCGCCAAGCTGAGCGACGCCTGGGAAAAGCGCGATCCGAATCTGCCCTACAAGAACCCGTATGAAGCGCTGACCATGGCCTCCATCGTGGAAAAGGAAACCGGCCAGAAGTCCGAGCGCAACATGATCGCAGGGGTGTTCGTCAACCGCCTGCGCCTGGGCATGCTGCTGCAAACCGACCCCACCGTGATCTACGGCATGGGCGCCCGCTACGACGGCAAGATCCGCAAAAAGGATCTGGAGACCGACACCCCGTACAATACCTACACCCGTGCCGGCCTGCCGCCCACGCCGATCGCCTTGCCGGGCGTGCAGTCGCTGACGGCGGCGCTGGCCCCGGCCAAGACGGCGGCGCTGTATTTCGTCTCGCGCGGCAACGGCACCAGCAAGTTTTCCGACAATCTGACCGACCACAACCGGGCAGTGAACCAGTATCAACGTTAAAGAATCAACAGTTACATGAAACACTACAGCGGCAAGTTCATCAGTTTCGAAGGCATAGACGGCGCCGGCAAATCCACCCATATCGGCTTTGTGACCGACTTTATCCGCGCGCGCGGCGTGCAGCTGGTCAGCACGCGCGAGCCGGGCGGCACGCCGCTGGGCGAGAAAATCCGCGAGCTGTTCCTGCATGAGAAGATGCACCTGGAAACCGAAACCCTGCTGGTGTTCGCCAGCCGCCGCGAGCACCTGGCGCAAGTGATCGAACCGGCGCTGGCCCGTGGCGACTGGGTGCTGACGGACCGCTTCACCGACGCCAGCTTCGCCTACCAGGGCGCCGGACGCGGCCTGGACCGCGCCAAGCTGGAAACACTGGCGCACTGGGTGCATGCGGACCTGGAGCCGGACCTGACCTTTTTGTTCGACGTGCCGCTGGAAGTGGCGCGCGCCCGCCTGGACGCGACCCGCGAGCTGGACAAGTTCGAGCGCGAGCAGGAAGACTTCTTCCACGCCACCCGCAACGAATACCTGCGCCGCGCGGCCGAAGCGCCGCAGCGCTTCCGCGTGATCGACTCCACCCGCAGCATCGCCGAGATCCAGCAGGAACTGGCAGGCATACTGGACGGGCTGGTATGACCACGGCCATCTACCCCTGGCAGGAAACGGCCTGGCAGCAGCTGCAGGCGCTGCGCGCCCGGATGCCGCACGCCATCCTGTTCCACGGCGCGGCGGGCACCGGCAAGGCGGACTTTATCGAGCATTTCGCCCAGTCGCTGCTGTGCGAAAACGCCGGGCCGGGCGGCCATGCCTGCGGCGCCTGCGTCTCCTGCGGCTGGTTTGCCCAGCACAACCATCCCGACTACCGCCGCGTGCGTCCCGAGTCCTTCGAGGACGAAGTGAGCGGCGAGGGCGAGGAGGGCGAGGAAAAGAAGGCCGCCAAGTCCAAGACCCCGTCCAAAGAGATCAAGATCGAGCAGATCCGTTCGCTGGCTGATTTCATGAACATCTCCACCCACCGCCAGGGCTTGCGCGTGGTGGTGCTGTATCCGGCCGAGGCGCTGAATATGCCGGCCTCGAACGCGCTGCTGAAAACGCTGGAGGAGCCACCGCCGGGCACGGTGTTCCTGCTCTCGTCAAACAGCCTGGACCGCTTGCTGCCCACTATTTTGTCGCGCTGCCGCAAGTTCGCGCTGCCCATGCCGGGCCACGAGGAGGCGCTGGCCTGGCTGAAGGCGCAAGGCGTGGCCGACGCCGACAGCTGGCTGCGCGAGCAGGGCGGTGCGCCGCTCGCCGCGCTGGCCCAGTCCGAGTCCGGCAGCCGCGAGGAAATGGACATGCTGCTGCAGATGCTGGCCCACCCCAGCGTGGAGGCGGCGCTGCGGGCGGCCGACAAAATGCAGAAAGTGCCGCTCGCTTCCCTGGTTTCCTGGTTGCAGCGCTGGCTTTACGATATGTTTTCCTACAAACTATCAGGCAACATCCGGTATTATCCCCGTTACCGCAAGGAGCTGGCCGGACTGGCGGACAAGGTGCACACCGCCAGGCTGATGGCGGCGATCAAGGGCGTCAACGAGCGCCGCGCGATTGCCGACCATCCTTTGTCGCCCAAGCTGTTCATTGAGGATATGCTGCTGGACTACACAGCCAGCTGCGCTTGAAAGGAAACGAATTGACCGGCAGCACCATCGATCCCAATGCCGTACCGATAGCGCGGCCCACCGTGCTGTCGCTGGCGATTAAGGAAAAGGCCGCGCTCTACGCGGCCTACATGCCGTTCCTCAAACACGGCGGCATCTTCGTGCCGACCCAGAAGCCCCACAAAATCGGCGACGAGATCTACCTGATCCTGGCGCTGATGGACGACACCGCCAAATATCCGATCGCAGGCAAGGTCGCCTGGATCACGCCGCCCAGCGCCGCGCACAACAAGGCGCAAGGCATAGGCCTGCATTTCCCCGACGATGAATCCGGCCACCGCGTCCGTGCCCGCATCGAGGAAATCCTCGGCGCCGCGCTGCGTTCCTCGCGTGCCACGCACACCCTTTAACCACCTCCACGTTTTTAATACATGTCCTACCGCCACCGCATCGCCACGCTCAACGACCTGCCCACCATCGTCGCCATCTACAACAGCACCATCGCCTCGCGCGAAGTGACCGCCGACACCGAGCCGGTCTCGGTCGAGTCGCGCCTGGCCTGGTTCCATGAGCACACGCCAGAGCGCCGTCCGCTGTGGGTCATTGAAGGGGCGGACGACAATTCGGCAGCGCCCGCCATCCTGGGCTGGATTTCCTATTCCAACTTCTACGGCCGCCCCGCGTATTCGGGCACGGCTGAAGTGTCGATCTACATCTCAGAAGAAGCGCGCGGCAAGGGCATAGGCCGCTACGCGCTGCAGGAAGCCATCGATTTCGCGCCCAGCATCAATGTGCACACGCTGCTTGGCTTCATCTTCGGCCACAACCAGCCCAGCCTGGGCCTGTTCTCCCGCTTCGGCTTTGAAACCTGGGCCAATCTGCCCAAGGTTGCCAACCTGGACGGCATAGAGCGCGACCTCATCATCCTGGGCAAGCGCGTCGCCTAAACCTTCAACCTCCTTCGAAAGCTGCCATGCTGCGTAAAATCATCCTTGTTCTAGCCCTCGGAATTTGCGCAGCACAGCCGGCAAGGGCCGTGCTGATGGGCAGCGCCGAAAGCCAGAAGCTGGTGTCAGAAGGCCAGGCCCTGCAGGCCAACGGCCAGTTCAAGGAAGCGCTGGAAAAATACGAGGCGGCGCGCAAGCTTTCGCCGGACGCTTCCAGCCCGCTGTCCTCGGCGGCCTACCTGCTGCAGGCGCTGGCGGGCGGCATGCCCGCCGAGTCCGCCGCCAAGGTGCGGCAGCAAGCCGAAGCGCTGGCGCGCGCGGCGCTGAAACTGGCCGCCAACGACCCCATGGCCGCCGAAGTGCTGCGCATGCAGTCGGACCCGACGGTGGTTCCCGCCTACAAGCCCAGCGAAGCGGCGGGCCAGGCTTATGCCGAGGGCGAAGTGCTGTTCCATAAAGGACAGTACGAAGCGGCGCGCGTCAAATACCGCGAAGCGCAGCTGGCCGATCCCAAGTTCTCCAACGCCTGGCTGATGGAGGGCGACACCTATTTCGTCGAAAAAAACTGGCCCGCCGCCGAAATGCTGTTCCAGAAAGCGGCAGCGGTCGACCCGCAAAACGCCCAGGCCTGGCGCTTCCAGGCCGACGCGCTGATGCGTCTGGGCAACCGCGCCGGCGCCGAGGCCGCCGCGCTGAACGCCGTGGCGGCCCAGCCCGGACAGCAGCCAAGCTGGGAGCGGTTGGCCATGATCGCCGAGCTGGACAAGCAGCCTTACGCGCGCCTGCGCCTGGAACGCAAGGCCTCGGTGTCCTTCGACGCCAAGTCCGGCAAGTCCACCGTGCAGATGGACGGCGAGTTCAAGGACGCCAAGGCCGAGGCCAACACCGACTACGCAATGTGGCTGACCTACGCCGTCGCCCAGGTGAACGCCCGCGCGGCCGCCGAAAAGGACGGCCGCAAGCTCTCGCCGTTCGCGCAGGAGCTGGCCGGCTGGACCACCGCCCTCAAGGTGGCCGACGAGCTGGTGCAGGCCGGCGGCCCCGCGCCGGTGACGCCCGCGCTGCAGGCGCTGCGCAAGCTGGCCGCGCCGGAACAGCTGGAGGCCGCCGTGCTGCTGCTGATGTACCGCGAAGCCTACCGCCCCGAGTTCGAGGCGTGGAAGCAAGCGCACCCCAACGGCATCAAGGCCTTCCTGGCGGCGAACCGGCTGATACCCTAGCCGTGGCGGCCTCGCCGCCGCTCGCGTACAATCACGGCATGTTTATCGATTCCCACTGCCACATCAATTTCCCCGAGCTGGCTGCTCGCATGCCCGAGATACTCGGCAAAATGGCCGAGAACAAGGTCACCCACGCGCTTTGCGTGTCGGTCGACCTGCCGGACTTCCCGCAAGTCCTGGCGCTGGCCGAACAATATCCGCACATCTACGCCTCGGTTGGCGTGCATCCCGACTATGAAGACACGCCGGAGCCCAGCGTCGAACAGCTGGTGCAGCTGGCCGACAACCCGCGCATCATCGCCATCGGCGAGACCGGGCTGGACTACTACCGCCTGGAAGGCGACCTGGAGTGGCAGCGCGAGCGCTTCCGCACCCATATCAGAGCTTCAAGAATCACGCGCAAGCCCTTGATTATCCACACAAGAGCCGCCAGCGCCGACACCATCCGCATCATGCAGGAAGAGGGCGCGGGCACCGACCAGGGCGGCGTGGCGGGCGTGATGCACTGCTTCACCGAATCGCTGGAAGTGGCGCGCGCGGCCATGGACATGGGCTTCTACATCTCCTTCTCCGGCATCGTCACTTTCAAGAGCGCCAAGGATTTGCAGGCCGTGGCCATGGAAGTGCCGCTGAAACAGATGCTGATCGAAACCGACTCGCCCTACCTGGCCCCCATGCCGCACCGGGGCAAGATGAACGAGCCCGGCTTTGTTGCCCACGTGGCTGAATACATCGCCAAGCTCAAGGGCGTGTCCGTGGAGCAGGTGGCGCAGCAGACCAGCGACAACTTCTTCAAATTATTCAACGTGGTACGTTAATCTTCTCAGGTAATACATGACCATCAAACGCCGGCTGCTGCTGTCCGCCATCGCCCTGATGCTGACCGTTCCGGCGTTTGCCGAAACCGAAGACCAGGTCGACTTCTTCCGCGCCGCCCAGGTGGACAACGTCATCGTCGTGCGCGACGTGCTCAAGCGCGGCCTGGACCCCAACCTGCACGAGCCGGAACGCGGCGAAACCGGCCTCATCGTCGCCATGCGGCACGACGCCAACCGCGTCTTCGCCATCCTGCTGCAGCATCCCAGGATCGACCTCGAAGCGCAGTCCGCCAACGGGAGCACGGCGCTGATGATGGCCGCCTTCAAGCACAACAAGGCAGCGGTGGCCGCCATGATCGCCAAGGGCGCGCAAGTGAACCGCAAAGGCTGGACGCCGCTGCACTTCGCGGCGGCGGCGGGCGACCTCGACATCATGAACATGCTGCTCGAGCACCACGCCTACATCGACGCCGGCTCGCCCAGCGGCCTCACGCCGCTGATGCTGGCCGCGCGCGAAGGCATGGAAGACGCCGTCAAGTTGCTGCTGGAGCAGGGCGCCGACGCCACGCTGAAGGACGGCGCTTACCGCGTGGACGCCGCCGAGTTCGCTACCCGCGCCGAAAAGCCCTGGATCGCCAAGGCCATCAAAGCCCATCTCGCCATGAAAACGGCAAAGTAGACGGTTTTTCCGGCGCAACTCGCCGCTTAGCTTTGCGCCTGCCGCAAAGATAATGGCTACGTTGCGCTAACAAGGAAAAACCATGCTGAACGAACGTGAAATAGAGAGCTGCTATCTCGGACAATTTATCCCTGTCCACTACCATCACAATATGCTGATGGACCAGAACCGCATGCACAGCTTCAAATCCGCCATAGCCTACGCGGTGAAGCCGGGCATGAAAGTGCTGGAACTGGGAGGCGGCACCGGCGTGCTTTCCTTCTTTGCGGCGGCCAAGGCCAGCAAAGTGTATTGCGTCGAATTCAACCCGGACATGGTCAAGGAAGCGCGCAAATTCCTCGCCATCAACCCGAACGGCGAGAAGGTTGAAGTCATCCACGCGGACGCCTTCGAATACTTGCCGCCCGAGCCGGTGGACGTCGTGATCTGCGAAATGATCCACGTCGGCATGCTGCGTGAAAAGCAGGTGGAAGTGATCGAATCGTTCAAGCGCCGCTACCTCGAGCGCTTCGGCGGCCCGCTGCCGGTGTTCATGCCCGAAGCGGTCATCATGGCGGTCCAGCCGCTGCAGCAGGAATACGACTTTGAAGGCTTCTTCGCCCCCATCGTGCAATTCCAGGAAACCCAGGTCATCTACGCCGGCACCGTGGAAATGGCGCAGCCCGCCGTGTACAGCGTGCTCGACTTCACCCAGCCCAACGACATGATGATAGGCTGGCAAGGCAAGTTCGTGGTCGAGCGCAGCGGCTGCGTGAACGCCATGCGCTTCGTCACCAAGAACATCCTCTCCGTGGTCCAGGAGCGCAACAGCACGATAGACTGGCTGAACCACTACATGACGCTGCCGCTGGCCAAGCCGGTGCAGGCCAAAGAAGGCGACGTGCTGGAAGTGAGCTTCCAATACCGCGCCGGCGGCTCGCTGCCCTCGCTGCAAGCATCGCTGCGCTGCGAAGTCCTGTACGAATCCGCCCTCCAGCCCCACCACTACGCGCCTGCCTACGCCTGAAACTCGTTGATCAACCCCGGGGTCAGTTCTGTCATTGCGTCAAAATGACGTGATGACAGAACTGACCCCGACGTGACCCCGACGTTGGGATGGCTGTATACTCGGGGTTTTAATTAAAGCGTATTTGCTATGGAACAAGAAGATCGCCGCTACATCATCCAGCAGAAGAAGATCGCCGACGGCGACAAGCCGCCTGTGTTTGCGAAGGTGATGCGCAGCAAGGAAGGCGTGTTCGAAGGGGTGTCCTTCATTAAGTCGAAGGAGAAGGCCACCATCCTGACCGTGCCGGAAGCCGAGCAGGCTATCGCCTGGGCTCAGAAGAAGAAGCCGAACGCAAAAGAGTACGAAACCAAGATCATTTGCGTCGGCCAGTAGGCTACTATTAAGCGGCGCGCAGGTCCAGCAGGCGGGCGCGGGCGCTGTCGTATTCCGCTGTCAGGCGGCGGACCAGCTCGGCCACCGTCGGCGCGTCTTCCATCAGGCCCACGCCCTGGCCAGCGCCCCAGATGTCGCGCCAGGCTTTGGCTTTGGCGGTGCTGCCGGAGCCGAAGTCCATGGCCGTTTTGTCGGCCTCGGGCAGCGCGTCCGGGTCCAGTCCGGCCGCCACGATGGATTTCTTCAGGTAGTTGCCGTGCACGCCGGTGAACAGGTTGGTGTAGACAATGTCCGCCGCCGTCGATTCGATAATGGCCTGGCGGTAGCCGTCGTCCACATTCGCTTCCTCCGTGGCCAGCCAGCGCGAGCCGATGTAGGCGAAGTCCGCTCCCATGGCTTGCGCCGCCAGAATGGCGTCGCCCGTGGCGATCGAGCCGGACAGGGCGATCGGACCCTTGAAGAATTTCCGCACTTCCCCCACCAGCGCAAACGGCGACAGCGTGCCCGCATGGCCGCCGGCGCCGCTCGCCACCAGGATCAGGCCGTCCACGCCCGCTTCCAGCGCCTTCTTCGCATGGCGGATCGACACCACGTCGTGCAGCACGATGCCGCCGTAGCTGTGGATGGCGTCCAGCATCTCTTTCGGCGGCGCGCGCAGCGAGGAAATAATGATGGGCACCTGGTGCTTGACGCACATCTCCACGTCATGCGCCAGGCGGGTGTTGGACTGGTGCACGATCTGGTTGACGGCGATGGGGCCGACTATCGCGTCCGGGTTGGCTTCCTGGTAGGCGGCCAGTTCGGCTTTCAAGTCCGTCAGCCAGGTGTCCAGCAGCTCGGCCGGGCGCGCGTTCAGCGCCGGGAAGGAGCCGACGATGCCGGCTTTGCACTGCGCGGCCACCAGCTTGGGGCCGCTGGCGATGAACAGCGGCGAGCCGATCACGGGCAGGGCCAGTTTGCGCAGTACCTCTGGGATGTGATTCGATGTCATGATATGCTCCTCCGGTTAGGTCTGATACGATGTTATCAGAAAAAACGCTGTTTTTTCCACTGAATTTTAGAGCATGACTTCATGACAAAAGCCAAAGTTGTCGATTTTCGCCAGGAACAGGAAGATTTGCGGGGGGCGCTGCGCCAGGGCATGCTGGACGCCGCCAGCCGTTTGCTGGTGGAGGAGGGGCCGGCCGCGCTCACCGTGCGCAAGGTGGCCGAGGCCGTCAATTGTTCGACCACGCTGCTGTATTCCATCTTCGGCGGCAAGGACGGACTCAGCAATGCGCTCTACCTGGAGGGCTGCGAACGCCTGAAGCGCGACTTTGAGGCCACCGAGGCGGAACTGGCCAAAGTGGATGCCGAACAGGGCGTGTGGCTGTGCGCACGCGCCTACCTGGACTTCTCGCGCCGCAATCCCAGCTACTACCTGGTGATGTTCGGCGACGCCATTGCCGGCTTTATCCCGCCGCTGGAGTCGCGCGTGTCGGCCTGGGGCACGTTCACGCCGCTGATACGCCAGTTCGAGCGCTGCATGGAGCAGGGATTGCTGCCGAAATCCAGTCCGACGGCGGCCGCGCGCCTGCTGTGGGCCGCGCTGCACGGCATCGCCAGCCTGGAATTGAAGGGTTTTTACCTGAAAAAGGAGCACCCGGACGAGCTGTTCAAGGCGGCCGTGCGCGCCATCCTGCTGTCGCTCAAGATGCCGGACGAATTGGGCTGACCGCCGGCGCGCCGTTCAGCCCCGGATTTCCACAATTGGTCGGTCCATGCTGCAGCTTGTCGCATGGACATAATTGGCGCGCCCAGTTAGGTTACATTAACGTTGTCGAAAACGTACCTCCCTGGAGCGCATCATGCTGAGTTTTATGCTGTGGCTGGTTCTGCTGTTTCTGTGTTGGCCGCTGGCCTTGCTGGCTTTGCTGCTCTATCCGCTGGTCTGGCTGCTGCTGTTGCCGTTCCGCCTGATCGGCATCGGCGTGGATGCGGTGTTCGGCCTGCTGCGCGCCATCGTCATGCTGCCTGCGCGCGTGCTGCGCGGCTCTCCCGGCCGCTAGAACTCCACCAGCACGCCTGCGCCCACGGATTTCTGGGCATAGTTGTAGTCGATCAGGCTCTGGCCATAGCCGGTGCTGCCTTGCAGATAGCCTTTCAGATTGTCGCGCAGCGGGAAGTGCCAGCCCAGCTGCAGGAAACCGTGATTGGTACTCAGGTTGCGCCGCGCCAGCAGCGCGTACTCGTGGCCGGCATTGCGGTAGGCCAGGCGCAGGTCGCCCCGCCCCATGAAGTCGCTGATGTCGATGTTGTCGTTGTCCGACTTGGCGTTGTCCAGCCGCTGCCACACGCGCAGGGTGGCGCTGAAATGCGGCCCCCATTCCCCGCCCACCTCGGCGTACAGCCGGTTCCAACTGCGCGACAGCGTCGACGTCTGGCCGTTGGACTGGTGCACCATGCCGAAATTCACATAGCGCAGCCGCGTCTCGCCGATGCCGGCGTTCAGCGGCGCCACCGCCATCAGCTCAGGCTGGTAGTTGGTTTCGCGGAAGGGGCTGGATGCCGAGCGGTTGTAGGCCTGCCAGAAGCTCTGCTGCGTGTAGGCGAACCACAGGTCGAAGGGGCTGGCGGCGATACTTTCCATCATCTTCATCTTGAAGCTGAGCTGGTAGCTCAGTTCCACGTGCTTGCTTTTCAGGCCGGCCGGCGTAAATTCCTTGAACGGCCCGTCATTGGTGCCGTTGCTGTAGTTGGCCAGCAGCAGATAGGTGTCGCGGTGCGGGCTGAAGGAGAACACGCCGCGCTTGGACGGCTGGTCCAGCTCCCACTTCTGCACCATGCGCGACAATGGCGGCTCCGGGACGGCGGCGGCCACCGCCGCCATGGCCGTGGATGCCGCCTCGGCTTTCGCCGCCGCGACGGCGGGCGCGATCACCGCCGCCGGTTCGGTAGCGGCCGCCGCACCGGCGGCGGGCGGCGGGGACGCCAGCGGGCCTTTCTTGGCCAGCGCGTCATAGCAGCTCAGGCGCATGCTGGGATCGCCCAGCACCGAGCAGCGCTGCAGCAGTACTTCGATTTCGGACGCGTCCTGGGCCAGGGCGGCCACTGGGGCCAGCGCGGCGAAGGCGATCAGGGATTGCATGGCCAGCGGGGTTTTGATCTTCATGGGTTGATGGGCTTAATATATTTATGGGCAGTCTATATTGATTGTTGGCAAATGCCGCGCACTTTTGCCAGCACGCACTTGAATTTGGCCAAGCACGCCATACTTCAGTGATCCATTACTGATAGAATCAACGACGACCCGCAGCCGGGCCTCGTTTCAAGGAGATTGTGATGACCCGCAAGACACCTATCGAGCGTTACCGCAATATCGGCATCAGCGCTCACATCGACGCCGGTAAAACCACGACCACCGAGCGCATCCTGTTCTACACCGGCGTCAATCACAAAATCGGCGAGGTGCACAACGGCGCTGCCACCATGGACTGGATGGAGCAGGAGCAGGAGCGCGGCATTACCATTACCTCGGCCGCCACCACTGCCTTCTGGAAGGGCATGGCGGGCAATTTCCCCGAGCACCGCATCAACATTATCGACACCCCCGGCCACGTGGACTTCACCATCGAGGTGGAGCGGTCCATGCGCGTGCTGGACGGCGCCGTCATGGTGTACGACTCGGTGGGCGGTGTGCAGCCGCAGTCCGAGACCGTCTGGCGCCAGGCGAACAAGTACAAGGTGCCGCGCATTGCCTTCATCAACAAGATGGACCGCGTGGGCGCGGACTTCTTCCGCGTGCAGCAGCAGATCAAGGACCGCTTGAAAGGCACCGCCGTGCCCATCCAGATTCCGCTCGGCGCCGAGGACAATTTCCACGGCGTGGTGGACCTGGTGAAGATGCGCGCCATTAACTGGGACGACGCCAGCCTGGGCGTGAAGTTCACCTACGAGGACATTCCCGCCGACTTGAAAGAGCTGGCGCAGAAGTGGCACGACCATATGGTGGAGGCGGCCGCCGAAGGCTCGCCCGAGCTGCTGGAAAAATACCTGGACGGCGGCGTGCTGACCGAGGCCGAGATCAAGCAGGGCCTGCGCGACCGCACCATCCGCAACGAGATTGTGCCCATGCTGGCGGGCAGCGCCTTCAAGAACCGGGGCGTGCAAGCCATGCTGGACGCGGTGATCGAGTATTTGCCTTCGCCTCTGGACGTGCCGGCCATCTCGGGCCACGACGAGCAGGACAACCCGATCGAGCGCCATCCGGCGGACGACGAGCCCTTCTCCGCGCTCGCCTTCAAGATCATGACCGACCCCTTCGTGGGTCAGCTGACCTTCTTCCGCGTGTATTCCGGCGTTGTGAATTCGGGCGACACGGTGTACAACCCGACCAAGAGCCAGAAGGAGCGCCTGGGCCGCATCCTGCAGATGCACGCCAATGAGCGCAAGGAGATCAAGGAAGTGTACGCCGGCGATATCGCTGCGGCGGTGGGCCTGAAGGCCGTCACCACCGGCGACACACTGAGCAATCCGGACCACGTGATCGTGCTGGAGAAAATGATCTTCCCCGAGCCGGTGATTTCGCAGGCGGTGGAACCGAAGACCAAGGCCGACCAGGAGAAGATGGGCATCGCCCTGAACCGCCTGGCGCAGGAAGATCCGTCGTTCAAGGTGCATACCGACCAGGAATCGGGCCAGACCATCATGTCCGGCATGGGCGAGCTGCACCTGGAGATCCTGGTGGACCGCATGCGGCGCGAGTTCGGCGTGGAGGCGACCGTGGGCAAGCCGCAAGTGGCTTACCGCGAAACCATCACCAAGAAGGCGACCGACGTGGAAGGCAAGTTCGTCAAGCAGTCCGGCGGACGGGGGCAGTACGGCCATGCGGTGCTGACGGTGGAGCCGTCCGGCGCCGGCAAGGGCTTTGAGTTCGTGGACGCCATCAAGGGCGGCGTGATTCCGCGCGAATTCATTCCGGCGGTGGAGAAGGGCATCCAGGAGACGCTGCAGAACGGCGTGCTGGCGGGCTATCCGGTGGTGGACGTGAAGGTCACGCTTACCTTCGGCTCCTACCACGACGTGGACTCGAACGAGAACGCCTTCCGCATGGCCGGCTCGATGGCCTTCAAGGAAGGCATGCGGCGCGCGTCGCCGGTGCTGCTGGAGCCGATGATGCACGTGGAAGTGGAAACGCCGGAGGAGTTCATGGGCAACGCCATGGGCGACCTCACGTCGCGGCGCGGCATGGTGCAGGGCATGGACGAGATCCCCGGCGGCGGCGGGAAGATCATCCGCGCGTCTGTGCCGCTGGCCGAGATGTTCGGCTACTCCACCACGCTACGTTCGCTCACGCAGGGCCGGGCCACGTACACCATGGAGTTCAAGCACTACGCCGAAGTGCCCAAGCATATCCTTGACCAGATCGCGGTCTCGGCCAAGGGCAAGGCCAACTAAGGCGCACTTAGGCGCCAGGCAGTCCTAGTCGGTCAGCTTGAATTTGAGCTGCACCGACAGGGCGCCGTACAGCCTGTCCTTGTAGCGCGGGATCACGGCGATATTGGCGCCCACGCGCTGGTATTCAAAACTCATCACCGGAATGGCGGCCAGGAACCAGCCGCCGTCGCGCATTTTCGGGTAACCGTTAAAGCCGCCCACCACTGCACCGAAACGCACCGGGCCGATGGCGAAGGGCTGGTAGTACACGCCGGCATAGTTGGAGTATTTGCGGTCGCTATTGTAGAAGCGGCCGACGGTGGCGGCGGCGACTGTGGAGAAGCGGTATTCCGCGCCGATGCCGGGATTGCGTTCGTTCAGATTGCGCTCGCGGTCGAAATGGTAGGAATAGAACCCGGGGTTGATCCACAGCTCGCTCAGCGGCTTGTCCTCGACCAATTCAAAGGGGTTCGCATCGCCCGCAGTGGCTGGCATGGAAAAAGCCGCTATCGATGCAAAGGCGAGGCAAGCCGCAACATGATGTGTCATCCCAACAGTCCTTGATAAAAGCCGTAGCGGCGGTCCGGGCATTATAGCCAAGAGTGGACACGGTTCGTTACAATTGAGTCTGAAATTACTTTCCTTGTAACAAGATAGTCATTTTTGATAACTATCGCCCGTATCAATCCACTCTGAGAAGAAACACCATGACCATTACCAAACGCCTCATGCTGACCCTGTCCGTGGCGCTGCTAGCGCTGCTCTTTGTCGGCATCAGCGGCGTAGTGCAGCTGCAGCGCGCCCAGGCCCGCCTGGACACCGTGCAGACTTCGCTCATCCCGAGCATCGCCGGCCTGAACATGGCAAAGAACGCGGTGTCCGACAGCCGCCTGGCAGGCTACCGCCTGTCGGTCTTCTCCGCGCCGGCGCCAGCCGAGTGCCCAGACCCATGCAAGATGCCGGACCGCGCCTCCCTGGTCAAAGCCTACAACGACGCCCACGGCAAGTTCGACGAGATCCTGGCCAAGTACGAAAAAGAAAACGCCACCGACAACACCGACCGCAAAATGGTGGAAGCGGACCGCGAAGCTATGGCTACCTACCGCAAGGCGCTGGTGCCCTTCCTGGAAGCTTCCTACGCAGGCAATATGGACGGCGTGCGCGCCACGCTGGTGGGCGGTTCGCCGCTGGCGGTTGGCGCGGCCGGCGTGAAGAAGGCGCTGGACGACCATATCGCCTACAACAACACCCTGATCGACAAGGTGCGCGAGGAATCGATCGCCGCCTACAAATTCGCCTTCAACCTGCTGGTGGGCGTGATCGTCGCGGCCCTGGTGGTCACCGCCTTGCTGGGCTTCCAGCTGTATAGCACCATCAGCGGCAGCCTGAGCAACATCCAGGGCACGCTGGAAAGCGTGAGCCAGTCGCTGGACCTGACGCAGCAAGTGCGCGTCGAGCGCATGGACGAAGTGGGCCACACCGCCGTTGCCTTCAACAAGCTGCTGAGCGATATCGGCGGCGTGGTCGGCAAGGTGCGCAACGCCACCGAAACCGTCAGCTCGGCCTCGCAGCAGATCGCGGCCGGCACCGGCGACCTATCCTCGCGCACCGCCTCGCAGGCGGCGGCGCTGGAGCAGACCGCGTCCAGCATGGAAGAACTGAGCTCCACCGTGGGCCAGAACGCGGACAACGCGCGCCAGGCCAACCAGCTGGCGCGTTCCGCGTCCGACGTGGCGGTGCAGGGCGGCAGCGTGGTGGAGCAGGTGACCATGACCATGTCCTCGATTAACGACTCGTCGCGCAAGATCGTCGACATCATCAGCGTCATCGACGGCATCGCCTTCCAGACCAACATCCTGGCGCTGAACGCGGCAGTGGAAGCGGCGCGCGCCGGTGAACAGGGCCGCGGCTTCGCCGTGGTGGCCACCGAAGTGCGCAACCTGGCACAGCGCTCGGCCGCTGCGGCCAAGGAAATCAAGGTGCTGATCGAAGACTCCGTGGACAAGGTAGGCTCCGGCACCAAGCTGGTGGAGCAGGCCGGCGCCACCATGAGCGAAGTGGTGACCAGCGTGCGCCAGGTGACCGACATCGTCGCCGCCATCAGCGCCGCAACCGACGAGCAGAACGCCGGCATCGCCCAGGTGCACCAAGCCATTACGCAGATGGATCAGGTCACGCAGGAAAACGCGTCGCTGGTGGAAGAAACCGCCGCCGCCGCCCAGCTGCTGCGCGACCAGGCTGAGGAGCTGTCCCAAGCGGTAGCCGCCTTCACCATCAGCGGCGGCCAGACGGCCAAGCCCGCCGCCCGCCGCAGCGCCAGCGTTGCGCCTATCGCCAGCGCCGCGCCGCGCGCGCCCGCGGCGCCCGCAGCGAAGCGTGCCGCGCCGGCCAAACTGGCCAACGCCAAACCGGCCAGCAGCGACTGGGAAGAATTCTAAGCATTCCCCCGCTCATAGCGCCCCTGAAACCGTGCCAGTGATGGCGCGGTTTTTTTACGCCGATCATCATGGTGATTCTTTGGCTCCGCGAGAAAATATGGCCCGGCGCTCCCCTAGAATGTGACGGTAAACCGTCCATTCAATCAATCAAAAACCGATGACATACAGACTAAGCCTCATCGCCGCCGCCGTGCTGGCGGCCCTGTCCTCGCCGGCATTCGCTGCCCAGGCCACGGAGGCGGGCGAGCCCGCATTTGCCAACCCGCTGGTGCGCCAGCGGGCCGACCCCCACGTCACGCTGCACAGCGACGGCTACTACTATTTCACGGCCACCGTGCCGGAGTACGACCGTATCGAACTGCGCCGCGCGCGCACGCTGGGCGAGCTGGGTACTGCGCAGGCGCAGACGGCCTGGCGCAAGCACGCCAGCGGGCCGATGAGCTATCACATCTGGGCGCCCGAGCTGCACCACATCAACGGCAAGTGGTACATCTACTTCACCGCGGGGCGCGCGGACGCGCACTGGGAAATCCGCCTCTACGTGCTGGAAAACAGCGCCGCCAACCCGCTGGAAGGCGAGTGGGTGGAGCGCGGCCAGCTGAAAACCGGTTGGGAAAGCTTCGCGCTGGACGCCACCACCTTCGCGCTGGGCAGCAAGCGCTACCTGGCCTGGACCCAGCGCGGCACCGGGGAAGGCTACAAGGGCACCAATATCTACCTGGCCGAAATGGACACGCCGCTGTCCATCAAAGGCCCGGCCACCATGCTTTCCCGCCCCGAATACGCGTGGGAAAAGGTCAAGTACGACGTCAACGAAGCCCCGTCGGCGCTGGTGCGCAATGGCCGCGTGTTCCTGACCTACTCGGCCAGCGCCACCGACGCCAACTACGCCATGGGGCTGCTCACGGCGCCCGCCGGCGCCAACCTGCTGGACGCCGCGTCCTGGCGCAAATCCGCCGAGCCGGTATTCAGGAGCGCCAACGGCCAGTACGGCCCCGGCCACAACTCTTTCACCACCACGCCCGACGGCAAGGCCGACGTGCTGGTCTACCACGCGCGCGATTACCGCGACATCCAGGGCGACCCGCTGCGCGATCCCAACCGCCACACCCGCGCCCAAGTGCTTCTCTGGCGCGCCGACGGCACGCCGGACTTCGGTGTACCCGTTGCGGACAAAGGCAAAGTGGCGGCCAAGCCGCTGTTCCGCGACCCCGTGGAAGACGGCGCGGCAGATCCGGTGGTGATCTGGAACCCGGCGCGCGGCAAATGGTGGATGTACTACACCAACCGCCGCGCCAAGTCCGCCGGCCTGCCCAATATCGCCTGGGTGCACGGCACCCGCATCGGCATCGCTGAATCAGATGACGCGGGCGCCACCTGGACTTATGCAGGGCTGGCCGACATCGAGCTGCCGAAGGAGTGGGGCGGTGCGGACGCAACCCACTGGGCGCCCGAGATCGTGCGCGGCGACGACGGCACCTACCATATGTATCTCACCGTGGTGCCCGGCGTCTTCACCGACTGGAAGCACCCGCGCCACATGGTGCACCTGACCAGCAGCGACATGCGCAGCTGGCGCAAAGCGGAAATGATCAAGCTGGCCTCCGAGAGCATCATCGACGCCTGCGTGGCGCGCCTGCCGGGCGGCGGGTGGCGCATGTGGTACAACAACGAAGCCGACAAGAAATCCATCTACTACGCCGACAGTGCGGACCTCGTGCATTGGACCGACCGTGGCCGCACCGTCAGCGACCAGGCTGGCGAAGGGCCGAAGGTATTCCAGTGGAAGGGCTCGTGGTGGATGATCACCGACGTCTGGCGCGGCCTGGCCGTGTACCGGTCGGACGACGCAGTGAAGTGGGTGCGGCAGGCGGACAACCTGCTGCAGGGCGCAGGGCAGGGCGCGGACGACCAGGTGCAGGGCGGGCATGCCGACGTGGTGGTCAGCGACGGCCGCGCCTACCTGTTCTACTTCACCCATCCGGGCCGCCGGGGCACGGACGCCAAGCTGGACGGTCCGGAACAGCGGCGCAGTTCGATACAGGTGGTGGAATTGCAGGAATACGCCGGCGTCCTGCGCGTCGAGCGCGACCAGCCCACTAATATTCTGCTCAAACCCGTCAAATAAGGGTTGCGGCGGCTCCGGCGGGTTACGCGGCTGCGCCGCTAACCCGCCCTACGGGTTCACGAGTCAACGTGTATCAAGGCGTAGGGCGGGTTAGCGCGGCGCAGCCGCGCGTAACCCGCCATGTATGCAATGCGGCGCTGCCGGAATCAAAGCGCCGCGAGCCAGCGCTCGCGGTATGCAGCCCAGCCATTCAATGCCAGGCCCGCCGCCGCGCCGGGGTCAGCGCCGGGGTCAGTTCTCGCATCCTGGCATTTCTCCACCCAATTTGCCAGCATCCAGGCGCCGCAGGTGGTGCCGCTGGCGTCGTCCGAGCAGTTGACGGCTTGCGCCGGACGCAGCGCGGCCAGCAGGGGGGCGAAGTGCGGATTGCCGGTATAGCTGCCTTCCACCACGATCGCGCCGCTTGCCGCGTTCAGCGCCGACAAACAGTAATCGCTCATCAGCACGCAGTACAGCGTGGCCAGCGCATAGCGCTCCTGCGCAGTTTGCGGTGCAGGACCGGTGATTTCTCCGGCGCGTCCGCCAAACGGCCCGCCTGCGGAGGCGAAGCAGGGCAGCGCCAGCGTGCCCTGATCGATCAGCCGCTGCAAATCCTCCACGCTGCACGTCTCAGGCGCAGCGCCGGCCAGCTCGCCGAACTCCCGCCCGCCCATAAAGCGCATGCACGCCACCGGCTCGCCCAGCGCATTGCTGTTCGCCAGCATGTCCGCTTCCTCGCGCAAGCCGTCCAGCGGCATGCCGATGGCGGCGGCGATTACCCAGGTGCCGGTGGACAGCACGGCGCGCGGGCCGTCGCCGTTCAAGTGCCGCAGCAGCGAGGCATTGCTGTCGTGGATGCCGCAGATAACCTGGCAATCCCACGGCAAACCCGTCAGCTCGGCCAGGTCCGGCTTCAGCGCGCCCAGCGGCGCCCACGCCGGCTGCATGGCGGGGAACAGGCCGCTCCAGCCCATGCGCTCGACCAGCGAGGAGTACTGCTGCCGCGCCGGCTGCCACAAATCGGTATGGCAGCCCAGCGACGTGACTTCGCTGGCGGCTACGCCGCTCAGGCGCCAGGCCCAGTACTGCGGATACATCAGGATATTCTGCGCGCGCGCGAACTGCTCGGGGAAGGCCTGCGCCTGCCACGCCAGCTGGCGCCCCAGGTTCAGTCCCGCCGGCAGCAGCGGCGAGTAGCTGGACGAATAGGCCGGCCGCAGTGCGCCATATGCCTCCTCCTGCTCGGGCGGCAGCTCGAACTCGTAGTCCAGCACAGGCAGCACCAGGCCGTGATCGTCGACCAGCGCAGCCGTGGCGCCGTGCGTTACCGGCACAATTGCGGTCACGTGCGCCAGCTGCGCAAAGGCGCGCATGGTGTCGAGCATCCAGCCCCAGATCCGTTCAGTGTCGTGATGCGGATAAAGCCCGTCGTTGACGATGGCGTTCGGGCTGCGCTGTTCGGCCAGTGTACCGCCCTCGCTGTCCAGGAGCGCGAGCTTGACATTGGTCTTGCCGATATCGAGAACGATGGTCGCGTTGCCCTTCATTTGGCCACCTTGCGGCCGCGCAGCAGGCGTGGCAGCGCAATCGTCACCAGCAGCAGCACGCCAACCACGATGGTCATGTAGATGCCGGGGATGTTTGCCAGCGACAGGCCATACGTCACGGTGCCCAGCGTGAGCACCGCCAGCAGCACGCCGCCTATGGTGCCCGCGCCGCCCGCGATGCTGACGCCGCCCAGGATCACCATGGTGATCACTTCCAGTTCCCAGCCCATGGCGATATTCGGACGGGTGCTGCCGATGCGGCCGGTGAGCAGATACGCGGCCAGGCCGGCCATGGCGCCCGCCACCATGAACAGCACCAGGCGGTAGCGCTCGACCGGAATGCCGGAGAAGCGCGCCGCGATCGGGTTGTTGCCGATGGCGTAGATGCGGCGGCCCCAGCTCGTTGCGTGCAGCACCACCGCGAAGATGGCGGCAAACACCAGCAGCACCACGAACTCGCGCGGAATCAGGTCGAAGAAATAGCCCTGCCCCCAGTCCATCATCAGCTGCGGATAGCCGGTGTAAGCCTGGTCGCCCAGCACCACGCTGGCCAGGCCACGGAACAGCGACACCGTGCCGATGGTGACCACGATGGAAGGCAGCGCCCAGCGCGTCACCAGCCAACCGTTAAGCCAGCCGCATGCCGTGCCGGTGGCCAGCGCCACGAACAGCAGGCTTTCCGGCGGCAGGCCGATGGACTTGGCGTAGCCCATCGCCACCGACGACAGCGCCAGCGTACCGGCCACCGAAATATCGATCTCGCGGCAAATGATGAGCAGCGCCATCGGCAGCGCGATCAGCGCTTTTTCGCTGAAGTTGAACGTGCCGTCGGCCAGGTTGTTCAGGTCCAGGAAGTTCGGCAGCAGAATACCGCAGACGATGAAGGCAGCCAGCAGCAGCAAGGCCAGCAGGCTTTCCCAGCGGCCCAGCGCCGCGCCCAGGCGGAAGCCCGGACGGTCCTGGATAACGTAGCGCGACGTGCTTGCCGCCGGTGCGGCGGCTTGTGTCGAGGTTGGCATAGGCGCTGGATTCACGCGGCACTCCCGGTAGATTTAATCAGATGCAGCGGCAGGATCTGGCGCCCGGCGCTCTTGTTGCCGCGCGCATTAATCATCACGGCGGTCAGGATGACAAAGCCGGTCAGCGCGCTTTGCCAGAACGGCGATACTTTCAGCACCGGCAGCGCGTTGCCGATCACGGCCAGGAACAGCGCACCCAGCACAGCGCCGGCCACCGTGCCGGTGCCCCCCGCGATGCTGATGCCGCCGATAACGCAGGCTGCAATCACGGTGAACTCGAAGCCATAGGCGATCTCGGTGTAGGCCACGGCGTAGCGCGCCACCCACAGGTAGCCGCACAGGCCCGCCATCAGGCCGGACAGACCGTAGGTCCACAGCAGGCGGCGTGCAATCGGAATGCCGACATAGCGCGCCGACGCAGGCTCGTTGCCCACGGCGTACAGGTCGCGGCCAAAGCGGCTGTGGCGCGCAACGAACACCGCCGCCAGCACGGTCGCCACGGCGATCCAAACCAGGTGGCTCACGCCCAGCAGGCGCGCCAGCGGGAAGGCGATGAAGTCGGCCGGCATCTGGTGCGAAGACACCCAGGCGCCGCCGGACAGCACGAACACCAGCCCCCGGTAGACGCTCATGGTGCCCAGCGTAACCACGATGGGCGGCAGTTCGAGGTAGCCGATCAGCCAGCCGTTGACCAGGCCAAGCAGCAGGCCGATGGCCACGGCGGCCAGCATCACCAGCACCAGCGGCAGTTCCGGATAGCGCGCCGCCAGCAGGGCCGACATCATGCCCGACAAGGCCAGGTTGGATGCTACCGACAGATCCACGCCGCGCGTGACGATGACCAGCATCTGCGTCAGCGCCAGCATGATCAGCAGGGTGCTGTCGGTCAGCAGGCCGGCCAGGCTGCCCCAGCTCAGGAACACCGGCGCGCGCAGGCCCACCAGCAGTATCAGGGCCACTATCATCAGCGCCAGCAGCGCCTCCCTTTGTTTCAGTACGCTTTTCAGTGCGTTCATGCGCATTCCTCAACTGGCAGCGCGCAGCCGGAAGCCGCCGCCACTACTTTTTCCGGCGTAGCCTCGGCCCGCTCGAATACATTGGTGATGTGCCCCTGGTGCATGACCACCACGCGGTCCGCCAGGCCCAGTACTTCCGGCAGCTCGGACGACACCAGGATGACCGACAGGCCCTTGCCTACCAGTTCACTGACGAATTTATGCACGGCGGCCTTGGAGCCGATGTCGATGCCCTTGGTCGGCTCGTCCAGGATAATCACGCGCGGATTGGTCGCCAGCCATTTGCCCAGCACCACCTTCTGCTGGTTGCCGCCCGACAGCTCGGACACCAGCTGCGTCAGGTGGCTGGCTTTCAGTTCCAGCTGTTCGCTGAAATGGCGCGCAATGCTGTTCTCCTGTGCGCGGCGTCCGCGCAGCAGGAAACCCACTTTATCCAGGATGGGCAGGGTGATGTTCTGCAGGATGGGCAGCGACAGGTGCGCGCCCTGGTGCTGGCGGTCTTCCGGCACGTAGGCGATGCCGTGCGCGATGGCGTCGGCAGGGCAGGTGATGCGCACCTGGCGTCCGCCCAGCCGCACCGAGCCGCGCACGCCGGTGCTCAGGCCGAACAGCGCCTGCATCACCTCGGAGCGGCCGGCGCCCACCAGGCCGTAGAAGCCCAGGATTTCGCCCTGGCGCAGCTTGAAGCTCACGTTCTCGAATTCGGTCGGGTGGCAGTAGCCCTCGACTTCCAGCAGCACCGGGCCTGGCGTGACGTCGGCCTTGGGGTAGGCCTGGTGCACGGCGCGGCCCACCATCAGCGCCACCAGTTCAGGCTCGGTGATGTCGCACAGCGCGCCCTCGGCGATGAACTGGCCGTCGCGCAGCACGGTGTAGCGGTCGGCCACGGCGAAAATCTCGTCGAACTTGTGCGAGATGAAGATGACGGCGGTGCCCGCTGCGCGCAGCTGGGCGATGATGCGGTACAGCTCCTGGATCTCGCGCTGCGACAGCGAAGCGGTCGGTTCGTCCATGATGACCACGCGCGCGTCCTGCGACAAGGCGCGGGCGATCTCCACGAAATGGCGCTGCGCCACGCTCAGGTCTTTCACTTTGGCGCGCACCGGCAGCGACACTTCCAGGCGTTCAAACAATTTTTCCGCTTCCGCTTCGATCAGGCGCCAGTCCACGCGGCCCAGCGCGCCCTTGCACGGCTGGCGGCCCACGTAGATGTTCTCGGCCACGGTCAGTTCGTCGAACATGACTGTTTCCTGGTGCACGGCGGTGATGCCGGCGCGCATGGCTTCCTGCGCGCTGGCGAAAGTCACCGGCTTGCCGCACAGTTCCATGCTGCCTTCGTCCGGGCGGTAAATGCCGGTCAGCGTCTTGACCAGCGTGGACTTGCCCGCGCCGTTCTCGCCGATCAGCGCCATGACTTCGCCCGGGCGCACGGATAGCGCTACCTTGTTCAGTGCCACGATGCCGGCGAAGCGCTTGCTGATGCCGGTCAGCGCCAGCACCGGCGCGGGCAGGGCGGCGCCCGCCGCAGCCGGCACCTGAGCCGTGGCGGCAGGCGACGCAGCCCGCTGTGCACCTGCAGGCTGCGGCAGCTCGCCGTTTGCTAACAAATTGAGTTGCATGCTACGTCCGCGTCAGAAGATTTTGGAGAACTTGTCGACGTTCTCTTTGTTGTAGGTGAACGGTGCGCCCATGGCCGCTTCGCCGTTCGCGTCTATCGCAATGGTGCCCATGCGGCCGGCCGAAACCGAGCCGCCTGCCTTGGCATTCGGAGCGCCTTTGACAAAGTCATACGCTGCGTAGGTGGCGGCGTAGCCCAGGTCGATCGGGTTCCAGATGGCGAACTCGCGCACCGCGCCGCTCTTGACGTGGCCCGCCATTTCGGACGGCAGCCCCAGGCCGGTCACGAACACTTTGCCCACCAGGTGCTCGTCCACCACGGCCTTGCTGGCCGCGTTGATGCCCACGGTGGTCGGCGCGATGATGGCTTTCAGGCCCGGATTGCTGCGCAGCAGGCCGATCGCTTCGCGGTAGCTCTTGTCCGACTGGTCGTCGCCGTACACGGTGGCCACCAGTTTCAGCCTGGCGAATTCCGGCTTGGCCAGCTCGGACTTCATCACATTGATCCAGATGTTCTGGTTGGTGGCCTGCGCGGAAGCGGACAGGATGGCGATCTCGCCGGCGCCGCCGATGGCGTCCGACGCCATCTGGATCTGCTTCTGGCCGATCAGCGCCGCATTGGACGGGTTCAGCTGCATCAGGCGGCCTTCCTGCGACAGGCCGCTGTCGAAGGAGATCACCTTGATGCCGCGCGCCATGGCCTTCTTGGCGATCGGCACCAGCGCATCAGGGTCGTTGGCCGAGATCACAATGGCGCTGACCTTCTGGCTGATCAGCGAATTGACGATTTCGATCTGGCCTTCGGCGCTGGGCGTGGTCGGTCCGGTGTAGATGATCTCCACATCCTTGAGCTGCGCCGCCGCCTCGTTGGCGCCGGCGTGGGCCGCGTCGAAGAAGCCGTTGCCCAGATTCTTCACCACCATGGCGATGCGTACCTTTTCCTGCTTCTTTTCACAGCCAGCAAAGGCGACGAGCATGCTTGCGGCCAGCGCCGCGATTGCGAGTTTCTTGAGCTTCAATGCGAGGTCTCCGATTGGAACAGGGCTGCGGACTGGAAGTCGTACCCTGGGTTGTAGTTAGGGGTGTTCATTTGCGGCGGCATGGCCTCCGGCTCCACGGTCACCACGCGGATGCCCGACTGCTCCATCAGCTGCACGGCCGAATCGGAAGCGTGGGTGTCGGTGATCACGGTGGAGACGCGGTTCAGGCCGCACAGGATCAGGCCGGCCTTCTTCTGGAACTTGGAGCTGTCGGCCAGAACGATCAATTCTTCGGCCTGGCTGATCAATCGCTTCTCGGCCTGGATCAGCAGCGGGTCCGCCTCCATCAATCCCAGCAGCGACAAGCCATACACGCTCATGAACATCTTGGCCGCGTAGTGGTGCTGGGTGATGTCGTTGTCGAAGGGGCTCAGGATCACGTTCTGCTCACGGTACACCTTGCCGCCCGGCAGGATGATCTCGTTCTCGCTCGAAATGAGCAAACGCTCAGCCATCAGGAAGGAATTGGTCAGGATCTTGAGATGCTGGTCAACCAGGAACTCGGCCATCATGAAAGTGGTGGTGCCACCGTTGATGATGATGGTTTCGCCCTCGGTGCACATGCCTGCCGCATAGCGCGCAATGGCGCGTTTGCGTTCGGCGTAGCACTGGATGTTGTTCTGGAAGGTTTCGCTGGTGAGCGGGAACCCGCGCTTTTTCTGTTGCAGATTGGTTGCACCACCCCGTGTGCGGGTGAGCAGATTGCGGCCGGCCAGCCAGCTGATGTCCCTGCGGACAGTAGCAGGCGAGGCGTTGAGCCACTCGACCAGTTGAGGCACGCTAGCCGTATTATGTTCGGCGAGCAGCTTCAACAAACGTTTACGGCGCTTGTGATTTACCATTTCTGTCTCCTCTTGTTTTGTGTCTACTCAAGTCGTGCCGGAGGATTTCGCCGCCGGTAGTGCCAGGTGATCACTTTATTAACGATAGAGACTAATCATTTTGGTCTGACCAGTCAATCAAGCTCTGCTCAATTAATTGATTATTTCCGCCGCATTGCAGCATTAACTGCGCGTTCCAATCAACGATATGATTATTTCGTTCTTAGTCATCATGTTGATTGCTTGCGCATTGACACTCCATACCCCGCTGATTTCTACTGATTGCAGTTGCCCCTGCGGCAAAAAATCAGCACACATACCCAACAACGGAGATCAGCAAATGAAAGACCCGAAGCAGAAAGAACCGATCGCTTCCCTTTGGAACGACAGCGCGGCGGCCGCCATGAGCGAGCCTGAACTGTTGCTGTACCGCTCCAACCTGTTGGGTTCGGACCTGCGCATCACCAATTTCGGTGGCGGCAACACTTCCGCCAAGGTCATGATGGCCGACCCGCTCAGCGGCGAACAAGTGGAAGTGCTGTGGGTGAAAGGCTCGGGCGGCGACCTGGGCAGTATCAAGATCGACGGTTTCTCCACGCTGTACATGGACAAGCTGCAAGCGCTCAAGCAGCGCTACCGCGGCCTGGCGCTGGAAGATGAGATGGTGGCTTATCTGCCACACTGCACCTTCAACCTGAACCCGCGCGCCGCCAGTATCGACACCCCGCTGCACGCCTACATCGACCGCAAGCACGTCGACCACATGCACCCGGACTCCTGCATCGCCATCGCGGCCTGCAAGAACAGCGAAGCCATCACCGCCAAAGTGTTCGAAGGCGAACTGGGCTGGCTGCCATGGCAGCGTCCAGGCTACGACCTGGGCCTGAAACTGGAAGCGCTGTCGAAATCGCAGCCGCAGCTGAAAGGCATCATCCTGGAAGGCCACGGCCTGTTCACCTGGGGCGACACCGCCAAGAGCTGCTACGAGACCACGCTGAACATCATCAAGCGCGCCGAAGAGTGGCTGGCAGCCAACGTCAAGCAGCCGGTATTCGGCGGCGCCGGCACCACTGCGCTGGCGGCGGAAGAGCGTTCCGCGCTGGCCGCGAAGCTGATGCCTATCCTGCGCGGCAAGATCAGCCAGGACGAGTACAAACTGGGCCACTTCGACGACAGCGACGCCGTGCTGGAATTCGTCTGCAGCAAAGACCTGGAGCCGCTGGCCGCGCTGGGCACGTCCTGCCCGGACCACTTCCTGCGCACCAAGATCCGTCCATTCGTGATCGACTTCGACCCGGCCAAGCCGGACTTCGACGGCCTGGTGGCCGGCCTGGATGAACGCCTGGAAGCCTACCGCGCCGACTACCGCGCCTACCACGAGCGCTGCAAGCACGACAACAGCCCGGCCGTGCGCGACGCCAATCCGATCATTTACCTGATTCCAGGCGTGGGCATGCTGTCCTTCGCCAAAGACAAGGCCACCGCCCGCATCGCCGGCGAGTTCTATGTCAACGCCATCAACGTGATGCGCGGCGCGAACGGCGTGGACACCTACGTCGGCCTGCCTGAGCAAGAAGCCTTCGACATCGAATACTGGCTGCTGGAAGAAGCGAAACTGCAGCGCATGCCGAAACCGAAAAGCCTGGCCGGCCGCATTGCGCTGGTCACCGGCGGCGCCGGCGGCATCGGCCAGGCGGTTGCACGCCAGCTGCTGCAGGAAGGCGCTTGCGTCATGCTGACCGATATCGACCCTGAAGCCCTGGAACAGGCGCACAAGGACCTGGCCAAGGCCGCAGGCAAGGACAGCGTAGGCAGTATCGTCGCCAACATCACCAGCGAGCAGGCGGTGGAAGACGTGATCAACGCCTCGGCGCTGCGTTTCGGCGGCATCGACCTGCTGATCTCCAACGCCGGCATCGCCTCGTCGGCGCCGCTGGACGAGACCACGCTGGAAATCTGGAACCGCAACCAGGACATCCTGGTGACCGGCTACTTCCTGGCCAGCCGCGCCGCCTTCCGCATCATGAAGCAGCAGAAACTGGGCGGCAGCATGGTGTTCGTGGCGTCGAAAAACGGCCTGGTGGCATCGGCCGGCGCTTCCGCCTACTGCACCGCCAAGGCGGCCGAAATCCACCTGGCGCGCTGCATTGCGCTGGAAGGCGCGCCGCACGGCATCCGCGTCAACGTGGTCAATCCGGACGCGGTGATACGCGGCTCCCGCATCTGGGACGGAAAATGGAAGCAGGAACGCGCCCAGTCGAATAAAATCGGCGCGGACGACGTGGAAGACTTCTACCGCCAGCGCAGCATGCTGAAACTGAGCGTGCTGCCGGAAGATATCGCGGAAGCGGTGTACTTCCTGTCGAGCGACAAGGCAGGCAAGAGCACGGGCAACATCCTGAACGTGGATGCCGGCAACGCCGCCGCCTTTACTCGATAAGCGCCAGGCGCTAAGCAACTCGGCTGGCATGCGCCGCATGCCAGCCTTCAGAAGAACAGATGGAGACTGGAATGAGCACTTTGATCGACGCTGGCCGCGTGGCCGAACACAACGCAAAACTGCAAGCGAACCTGCAGGCCGACTACGACGCGCTGGCCGGCGTGCTGGCCCGCCGTGGCCAGGACATCGAAAAACTGACCGCCGCCGCGCAGCGTTTTGCCGTGGCGCTCCCGAGCTGGGGCGTGGGCACCGGCGGCACCCGTTTCGCGCGCTTCCCTGGCAAGGGCGAGCCGCGCAACGTGTTTGAGAAAATGGAAGACTGCGGCGTGATCCATCAGCTCACGCGCGCCACGCCCAGCGTGTCGCTGCACTTCCCATGGGATAAAACCACCGACCCGAGCGCGCTGCGCCAGCAGGCAGAAGGCTACGGCCTGGGCTTCGATGCGGTCAACTCGAACACCTTCCAGGACCAGCAGGGCCAGGAACACAGCTACAAATACGGCAGCCTGACGTCGCAGGACGCGGCTACCCGCGCGCAAGCGGTAGCGCACAATATCGAATGCATCGAACTGGGCAAGGCGCTCGGCTCGAAAGGCCTGACCGTGTGGGTGGGCGACGGCGCCAACTTCCCCGGCCAGCACAACCTGCGCGGCGCGCTGGAACGCTACCTGGACAGCGCGCGCGGCATCTACGCGGCGCTGCCGGACGACTGGCAGATGTACATCGAGCACAAGCTGTTCGAGCCTGCGTTCTACGCCACCACCATCGCCGACTGGGGCACCAGCTTCGCCTGCGCCCAGCAGCTCGGCCCGAAAGCGAAATGCCTGGTCGACCTGGGCCACCACGCGCCGAACACCAATATCGAAATGATCGTGGCGCGCCTGGCGCAGTTCGGCAAGCTGGGTGGTTTCCACTTCAACGACAGCAAATACGGCGACGACGACCTGGATTCGGGCAGCATCAATCCGTTCCAGCTGTTCCTGGTCTTCAATGAACTGGCGGACGCCGAGCAGCGCGACGGCGCCGGCTTCAACCCGGCCTACATGCTGGACCAGTCGCACAACGTGACCGATCCGATTGAAAGCCTGATGAACAGCGCCGCCGAAGTGCAGCGCGCAGCAGTGCAGGCAGCGCTGGTGGACCGCGCGGCGCTCAAGCAGTACCAGGAAAGCAACGACGCGCTGCAATCGGCGCAGGCGCTCAAGCAGGCCTACCGCACCGACGTCAGCGCCATCCTGGCCATGGCCCGCCTGCGTTCGGGCGGCGCCATTGATCCGGTTGCCTGCTACCGCGCCTCCGGCTACCGTGAGAAAGCGGCTGAAGCACGTCCGGCAAAGGCAGGCGCCAGCAGCAGCGGCATCGTTTAAACGTCCGCCGGAGCCTATCGATGAGCAAGCGCACCATGCGCAGGACGGCGGCTACGCGTAACATTTCCTCAACATGGCTCGCCGCTACGGTGGCGGCGCTGGCCGCCAGCGGGGCGCTGGCCTCCGGCGGGGGCGCTGCTGGTGCGGCCGGCGCCGCTGCGGCCTACGTGCCGCCGGCGCCGGTGCGCTCCGACCGGCTCGCCGACGTGGCGGCCAGGCTGGCCGTCCCGCCGGACGACGCCAAAGCCCTGGTGCGCTGGTGGTGGTTTGGCCCGAACGTGGTCAAAACCCAGCTGGAACGCGAAATGCAGGCCATGAAGCAGGGCGGTTTCGGCGGTTTTGAAATCCAGCCCGTCTACCCCATGGAACTGGATGACCCCGCGCGCGGCATCCGCAACGTTCCCTATCTTTCCCCCGAATTCCTTGACGCCGTCAGCTTCGTCAACGTCAAAGCCCATGAGCAGAAGCTGCGCGTTGACATGACGCTGGCCAGCGGCTGGCCCTACGGCGGCCCCAACGTCCCCGTAACGGAAGCCGCCAGCCGCATGCGCGTGGCGGCAGTCGCCATTCCGGCAGGCGCCGCATCCTACGCGCTGCCGTCGGTCATGAGCGGCGAAAGCCTGGTGGCCGCCTTTGTGGGAGAGGGCAGCGACAAGCAGTACGACGCCACCAAGCTGCGCCTGCTGGACGCCAAGTCTTCCGCCACCGGCCGTGCCGCCGTGGAACCCGCAGCGCAAGCCCGCGTGGCGGTGCACTACATCGCCAGCCGCACCGGCCAGCAGGTCAAGCGCGCCGCACTGGGCGCGGAAGGTTTTGTGCTCGACCACTTGAGCCGCACCGCCATCGACCATCACCTGAATACGGTGGCCGAGCCGCTGCTGAAAGCCTTTGGCGACAAGCCGCCATACGCGGTGTTCTCGGACAGCCTGGAAGTCTACGGCACCGACTGGACCGGCGACTTTTTGGCGGAGTTCCAGCGCCGGCGCGGCTACGACCTGAAGCCGCACCTGCCTGCCGTCTACAGCGGCCAGGGGCCGGACGCCGCCGCCGTGCGCCACGACTGGGCGCTCACGCAGACGGAACTGGTCAACGAGCGCTATCTCACGCCGGTAAACGACTGGGCCACCGCCCACCGCACGCAGTTCCGCTCGCAGACTTACGGCGAGCCTGCGGTCTCCATGTCCAGCAACCGCCTGGTGGCGCTGCCGGAAGGCGAGGGGCCGCAGTTCCGCAGCTTCTCCTTCACCCGCCTTGCCACCTCGGCAGGCCATTTGTACAACCGTCCCGTGGTCTCCGCCGAGACCTGGACCTGGCTCAATTCGCCCGCCTTCAGCGCCACGCCGCTGGACATGAAGGTGGAAGCGGACCGCATGCTGCTGCAGGGCGTGAACCAGTTCGTCGGCCACGGCTGGCCGTACACGCCGCCGGGCGCGCAGGAGCCGGGCTACTCCTTCTACGCCGCCGCCGTGTTCAACGACCACCAGCCCTGGTGGAACGTCATGCCGGATGTGAACGCCTATCTGCAGCGCACCAGCTATCTGCTGCGCCAGGGGCAGCCGGCCAATGAAGTGGCGGTGCTGCTGCCGAACGACGACGTCTATGCCGCGCTCACGCCGGGCAAGGTATCGCTGTCGGCCGAAATGCACAAACACGTTACGCCGCTGCTGACCGAGCAGATACTCGACGCTGGCCACAACCTGGACTACGTGGACGCCGAATCCATCCTCGCGCTGGGTGTGAAGCATCCTGTGCTGGTGCTGCCGCATGTAACGCGGCTGGCGCCGGAAGTACTGGCCAAGCTGCAGGCCTACGTGCGCGGCGGCGGCAAGATCATCGCCGTCGGAGGCAAGCCTTCGCTGGCGCCGGGCTATGCCGACGCCGCGCACATCGGCGGCCAGGTGGCGGCGGCCTCGAAAGCCTTGTTCGCCTCCGGCGCGCAAGTGCAGGTAGTGGCGGACGACGCAGCCGTGGGCGCGGCGCTGAAGAAGGCGCTGCCGGGCGACCTGCGCCTGGCGTCCGGCCAGTCCGACGTGGGCTTCATCCGCCGCAAGCTGGCCGATGGCGACATCTACTTCATCGCCAACACCAGCAACCGCGAAGTGCGCACCACCGCAACCCTGCGCGCCACGCGCCGCTCGGCGGCCTGGTGGAACCCGCAGGACGGCAAGACCACACCGACCAGCGTGAAGCCCGGCTTCGCGCTGATCCTGGCGCCTTACGAGTCCCGCGTGCTCGTGCTGTCCGATGCGGCCCAGGCCACGGCGCCCGGCGCCGGCAGCAGCGTGGCCGCCGCCGGTGCGGGCACAGCCTCGGTACTGGCTGACCTGAGCCGCGACTGGCAGCTTGCCTTTGCCGGCGCCCAGCCGCAAGCCATCGCCGAACTGCGCTCGTGGACCGATACGGCCGCAACCCGCTACTACTCCGGCGAGGGCGTCTACACCAAGGACGTCACGCTGGCAACGGCGCCCGCAGCGAACGCCCGCGTCACGCTGGACTTCGGTCCCGGCACGGCGCTGGAAAGCACGCCCAAAGTCCCGGCAGGCATGCGCGCCATGCTGGAAAGCCCTGTGCGTGAAGCGGCCGTGGTCTACATCAACGGCGCGCGCGCAGGCTCCGTGTGGAAGCCGCCTTACCAGCTCGATGTAACGCAGTGGCTGAAAGCAGGCAGCAACCGCATCGAAGTGCGTGTCGCCAACCTGGCCCTGAACGGCCTGGCGGGCCAGGAGCGTCCGGACTACCGGCTGCTGTCCGCACGCTACGGCCAGCGCTTCGTCCCGCAGGACACCCACCTGATCGAGCCCAAGCCGTCCGGCATGCTCGGCCCTGTGCGCCTGCTGTCCGATCAAATCAAATGAGGAGCACCATGCAAGTGAAGTGGATACAGGCCGCGCTGGCCGCCGTGCTGGCCCTGGCCATGTCGGTCGCCGGCGCCAAGGACTACAGCGTGGACAAGTACGGCGCCAAAGGCGACGGAACGACCATGAACACCAAGGCCATCCAGGCCGCCATCGATGCCGCGGCCAAGGACGGCGGGCGCGTAGTGTTCCCGGCCGGGACTTATCTGAGCGGCTCCATCTTCGTCAAGAGCGGCGTTACGCTCAACGTGGGGAAGGGCGCCACCATCCTCGGCTCGCAGAACATCAAGGACTATCCCGTCATGCCCACCCGTATCGCGGGCATCGAGATGAGCTGGCCGGCCGCGCTGGTGAACGTCTACGAGCAGAAGAACGCCGTCATTGAAGGCGAAGGCACCATCGACGGCGACGGCAAAATCTTCTGGGACAGCTACTGGACCCTGCGCAAGGAATACGAACCGCGCGGCCTGCGCTGGGCTTCGGACTACGATGCGCAGCGCCCGCGCCTGGTGCAGGTGTTCAATTCGTCCCACGTCAAAGTTGGTGGCGGCCTGCTGCTGCGCCGCTCCGGCTTCTGGACGCTGCACATCTGCTATTCCACCGACATCACCGTGGACGGCGTTGTCATCCGCAACAATGAAGGCGGCCGTGGCCCCTCCACGGACGGCATCGATATCGACTCGTCCAAGCGCATCCTGGTGCAGAACGCCGACATCGCCGTCAATGACGACGCCTTGTGCCTGAAAGCCGGACGCGACTCCGACGGCCAGCGCGTGGCACGCACCACCGAGGACGTAGTGATACGCGACTCCATCGTGCGCGACGGCGCGGCTGGCGTGACCTTCGGCAGCGAGACGGCGGGCGGCTTCCGCAACATCGAAGCCTACAACATCACCGTGGTGGGCAATGTACCGGTCGGCATCCTGTTCAAGTCCGCGCACACCCGTGGCGGCTTCGGAGAAAACCTGCGCCTGCACGACTTCAAGATGACGGACATCCCGGTCGTCATGCGCATCACCATGAACTGGAACCCGAGCTACAGCTACGCCACCATTCCGCCGGAGATCAAGGACTATCCGCCGTACTGGAAAGTGCTGGCCACGCCGGTGCCCAAGGAAAAAGGCCGCGCCTACTTCCACGACGTGAGCATCTGGAACATCAAGGCCACCGGCGCCACCACGGCGTTTGAAGTGAGCGGCTACAAGGAAGTGCCGCTGGAGCGTTTCAGCCTGAAGAACGTGGACATTCAAGCCAAGCAGGGCGGCTTTATCCACGACGTGAAAGACTGGCAGTTCAGCGACGTGAAACTGGCACTGGGCGCACCGGTCGAGGTGGAAGACGGCGCCGCCGTGCGAGGCCTGCCTGCGGGCAGCACCGTTGTGGGCGTGGCCAAGCCCAAGGAAGACCCATCGAAGAAAAGCTTTGAAGAACAGGACAAGACCTAATGTTTAAGAAGACCGCACTTTTCATCTCGCTGAGCCTGGCCTTTGGCCTGGCCTCGTCGCAGCAGAACTACCCGCTGCCCACGCCGGCGCAGCAAGCCATCGTGGACAAGGACACCAACCGCAAATTCGGCGATGCGCCCGTTGACGGCGGCCCGCTGGCGACCGACCTGTCTCCGGCCCTGCAGACTGCGGCCATCGACAAGGCCTTGCGCAAAGTGGCGGACTGGCAGCTGGAGCGCACCATGCGCCACCTGGACAAGATCTGGACCTCGGCCGTGCTGTTCACCGGCTTCATGGCCGCCAGCGAAGCGACCGGCGACGCCAAATACCGCGACGCCATGCTGACCATGGCCAAGGGCTTCAACTGGGAACTGCGCACGCCATACCCCAACGCGGACGACATCAGCGTTGCGCAGACCTACCTGGAGCTGTACGCGCTGGACCCCACGCCTGAAAAACTGGCCGCCACCCGCACCCAGCTGGACATCCTGATCAACCTGAAAACGCTCAAGCCCGGCGATGACCGCTTGCCGTGGTGGTGGTGCGACGCGCTGTTCATGGCGCCGCCGGTGTGGCTGAAGATGTACAAGGCTACCGGCGACCGCAAGTACCTGGACTATGTGCATACGCAATGGCAGAACACTTACGATCTGCTGTACGACAAGCAGGAGCACCTGTACGCGCGCGACGCGAGCTACGTGGGCAAGACTGAACCGAACGGCAAGAGGATCTTCTGGTCGCGCGGCGAAGGCTGGGTGCTGGGCGGCCTGGCGCGCAGCATAGACCTCATTCCTGCGGACGATCCGAAGCGGCCGTTCTACATCCAGCAGCTGCGCGAGATGTCGGCGGCCGTGGCGAAAATCCAGGGACCGGACGGCCTGTGGCACGCCGGCCTGCTGGACCCGGCCACGTATCCGCTCCCTGAAACCTCCGGCTCCGCGCTGTTCGTCTACGGCATGGCCTACGGCGTAAACCGGGGCTACCTGGACGAGAAGACCTACCGCCCGGTGATCGAGCGCGCCTGGGCGGGCTTGCTGAAAAACGTGTACGCCGACGGCCGCCTGGGCGGCATCCAGCAGACCGGTGCGGAACCGGCGTTCTACCGGCCTGCGTCCAGCTATAACTACGGTGTGGGCGGCTTCTTGCTGGCCGCGTCGGAACTCAAGAAAATGGTGGCTAAAAAATGACCTCGCGCGCCTTCCGCATGAAACTCAAACCGGGCACGGTGGAGGAATACCGCCGCCGCCACGACGAACTGTGGCCGGACCTGGCGCGCGCGCTGCGTGACGCCGGCATCTACGACTACTCGATTTTCCTGGACGAGGAAACGCTGCACCTGTTCGCTGTGCTGAAGCTCTGGCCGGACAACAAGATCGCCGAGCTGCCGCAGAAGGAGGTGATGAAGCGCTGGTGGGATTACATGGCGGACCTGATGGAAGTGGAGCCGGGCAACCGGCCGCGAGAGTGGCCGCTGGAGCAGATGTTCCACTTTGCGTGACGGAGCCGGCGGGTTACGCTGTCGCTAACCCGCCCTACGCAATCCGCCATTCTCGGTAATGTATGCGCAGCGTAACGCACACGCAATCCGCCATTCCCGGTAATGCATGCGCCGCGTAACCCACACGCAGTCCGCCATTTTCGGTAATGCATGCGCCGCGCAACCCACACGCAATCCGCCATTCCCGGTAATGCCTGCGCCGCGTAGGGCGGGTTAGCTCCGCGTAACCCGCCGAGAGCCGCCTATCGCTTCGACAAAAGCCCCCGCGTGCGCAGCCATTCCTCCGCGCGCCGTGGCCAGTCGGACGAAGTCCCCAGCCCGTCCTTCATGCCCATCCCATGCCCGCCATGCTCGAACAGATACATCTCCGCCGGCACCTTGGCCTTGGTCAACGCCTGGTAGAACAGGATGCTGTTCTCAACCGGCACGGCCTGGTCCTCCTGCGTGTGGATCAGCAGCGTGGGCGGCGTGGCGGCGGTGACCTGCTTCTCCAGCGACATCTGCGCCACCAGCTCGGCCGACGGCGACTTCCCCAGCAGCGCCACGCGCGAACCCATATGCGCGGCCGCCGGGTCCATGGTAATGACGGGATACATCAGCATCAAAAAGTCCGGCCGCCCGCTGGTGCCGTCCAGCGCCGCCCCGGTGCGGCCCGCAGGCAAGTCGAACAGCGTGCCCGCGCTGGCCGCCAGGTGCCCGCCCGCCGAGCTGCCCATCACGCCGATGCGCGCCGGGTCAATGCCGAATTCCTTGGCGCGCGAACGCACCATGCGCACAGCGCGCAGCACGTCCTGAAGCGGCGCCGGATGGCCGAATTCCTGCATCCGGTATTTCAGGACAAAGGTCGTCACGCCCAGCCCGGACAGCCAATTGGCGTACTGCGTGCCTTCCCGGTCTGCGGAAAGCCGCACATAACCGCCGCCAGGGCATATGATGACGGCTGTGCCGTTCGGCCGGTCGACCGCAGGCCCCACCAGGGTGAGCGTCGGTTCGCTGACATTGGATATGCGTCCCTCCTTGAGCTGTTCCGCGCCGATATTGGCGCGCGCTCCCGGCACGCCTTCCGGCCATAGCGGAATAACAGGATTGGCGCAGGCCAGCGCCGAGATGCAACTGATCATTGTGGCAAGTATGAGTTTTTTCATGGTATTGGAGAGCGTATCAGATGAAGGATTTTAGAGTGAGCAAATTGTGGACCGCCTGCGTTGCAGGCTTGCTGCTGGCCGGCCAGGCCGGCGCCGTGGACCTTTTCAACGGCAAGGACTTCACTGGCTGGGAGCTGCAAACCACGCCCGCCGCGCCGCTGGAAAGCGTGTTTACCATGCTGCCGGGCGGCGTGGTCGCGTCCACCGGCAAGCCGGCCGGCTTCCTGGTCACCACCGCCAGCTACCGCAACTACAAGCTGCACGTGGAATGGCGCTGGAGCGGCAAGCCGGGCAACGGCGGCGTGCTGCTGCACATCAGCCCCGGCCCCATGGACCGCGTGTGGCCGCTAAGCCTGCAAGTCCAGACCAAGAACGGCAGCGTGGGCGACCTGCTGCCGATGGCGGACTACTCTTTCGAAGAACCGCCAACCAGCGCGGCCGGCACTGCGCCCATTATCAAGGCCCACATGGCCGCGGACAGCGAACTGCCTGCTGGCGAGTGGAACAGCGCCGACATCGTCAGCCGCGACGGCACGGTGGAGGTGACCATCAACGGCGTGGTGCAGAACAAGGTGACCAAGGCCACGCCGTCGTCCGGCCGCATCGGCTTCCAGCTCGAAAGCGCGCCTTACGAGCTGCGCCGCGTAACGCTGACGCAGCTCGACTAGGGCGGTTACTTCCGCTTCAGCCATTCCTCCGGCACCGGCACGATGCAGATATTCATCGTGCGGCCGTCCTCGGACAGCATGGCGGACTGGATCTCGATCTTGGTGCCGTCCGCATTGAAAGTAGGGTGCGGATGGTCTGCGGCGGTGTCCTTGTGGCCGGTGGTCAGCGTGATCATCTCGCGCGTCTTGCGGTCGATCAGGTAGACGCTGCGGCTGAAATCGTCGCCCACCGCCCAGCGTCCGTCGGAGGAACCGTGCACATGCCACAAGCCGCTGCCGGACGGCGTTTGGCCGGCGATGGTCATTTCGCGCGTGCGCAGGTTGACGATAGCCAGGCCGCTCGGCTTTTCGCGCGTGCCGCTTGGTCCCCATGCCGCGTCCTGGCCAGGATTGGCGCCGCCCACGTCGGTTGCCGGGGCGCCCACGCCGCCTGCGCCTTCGGGAATCTTGCGGTGGCCCATGATGGCCATCGCCACTTCATCCTTCGAAATCACCGCTTCGTGCGTCACCCACTCATACGGCGCTTCGGGGTACAGCGGGCGCAGGCCCGAGCCGTCGGCCTTCACGGTCCAGGTGCGCTGCGGCGACTTGCCGCCGGTCTCCCAGCAGAACACGATCTCGCCCGGATTGAATAAATTGGCCTGGATATGGCCGATCTGGAACGGCACGGACACCACGTGCTTGATCTCGCCCGTCTTCACGTTCATGCGCGCGATGCCGTTGGGACCAGCGCCCATGCCGCGCGGACCGAAAGGCTGCTCCGGCTTCACGCCAGGCGCAAGGTGCTTGCTTGCCTCGTCTTTGCCAACGCGGAAGTAGGCCCATTCTTCATCCGCGTCCAGCGCCATGTCGCCGCCGGCTTCCATGCCCAGCGGCGTGATGCCGGCGACGCGCTGGTATTCGCTTGCGGCCTTCATCGTGCCCGCCGCGCTGTCCGCGAACAGGCGGGCCAGGTCCACTTCCACGATCTGCAGCCGGCCCTTGGTGCTGTCCGGGCGCATGAAGTACAGCTTCATCGCCTTGCGCGCCAGGTTCAGCATGCCGGTGTAGCCGCCTTCGCTCACCTGGACGATGTCGCCGGTCTGTTCGTTCACCGCCAATGCCTCGCCGCCCGCGAGGCGAGACCGGAACACCACCCATTTGCCGTCCGACGTCCATTGCGGATGGGTGGGATAGATTTTGGAATCCCCATGCGGTTTGCTGGTCAGGAAGGTGAGCATGGTGCCGGTGACGGGGTCTTTCACGACCTTGCGCTCGGACGGGAAGCGCTTGCCGATCTGCGCGTGCGCCGTACCGCTGAAGGCGCAAGCCATCATGATGGCGGCCACGGTAGGCATGAGGAATCTGGTTTTCATATCTGGATGATTTCAGGTTGCGGGGTTCCGATTGTGTGCGCATTTTCACAGCTGAATTGCTCATCTTCCTGATTCTTTGCAAGCCACGCGAGGAGAGCGAAATTCATGGCATAAAATCGTCCCTATGAAACCATTCCTGAAGGCGCTGGGGCGCGCCGCTTCCATCCTGGCCTGCTGCGTCGCAGCATCGGCCTCCGCCCAGAATACTCCGGCCGCACCGGCTCAGTTACCGGCCGCCGTCAACACCGATCCCGCGCAGGCACGCCCGCAGTTGCCCGAACCGGCCAACGCGGCCTTGCCGTCGCTGATACTGATCGGCGACTCTACGGTGCGCAATGGCCGCGACGATGGCCAGGGCAAGGGCGCCGAAGGGCAGTGGGGCTGGGGCAATCCCATCGCTGCCTACTTCGATGCGAACAAGATCAACGTCGTCAACCGCGCCATCGGCGGCTTGAGCAGCCGTACCTACATCAGCGGCGGCCACTGGGAGCGCACCCTGCCATTCGTGAAGGCGGGCGACGTGGTGGTGATGCAGTTCGGGCATAACGACTCCAGCGCCGTCAACGACAACAGCCGCGCACGCGGCACCATCAAAGGCGTGGGCGAGGAAAGCCAGGAAATCGACAATATGCTCACCGGGAAGCACGAAACGGTGCACAGCTACGGCTGGTATCTGCGCCAGTACATCGCTGCCATCCGTGCAAAAGGCGCAACCCCCATCGTCTGCTCGCCCATTCCGCGCAAGATGTGGGATGCGGACGGCAAGGTCGGACGCGGCAAGGGCGACTACGCCGGCTGGGCGGCCGAAGTGGCGCGCCAGGAGCGCGTGGGCTTTATCGATCTGAACGAACTCGCGGCCCGCAAGTACGACGAATTGGGCCGCGACGCGGTGATGAAGCTGTTCCCGCTGGTGACGCCGGATGAACGCGTGCACACCAACCTGGCCGGCGCGGAGCTGAACGCGCGCCTGGTGGTGTCCGGCCTGAAAGCGCTGCGCCTGCCGGTGCTGCAGTCCGCGCTGGCCGCAAAGGCCGCCGATATCGCGCCTGCGGAGGACGACCGCCCTGTGGTGGACGGCGCCAAAATACGCGGCGACGTGCCGCGCGACGCAGCGCTTCCCAACGTCTTTATCGTCGGCGACTCCACTGTGCGCAGCGGCGGAACCAATGGCGCCTTCGGCTGGGGCGAGCGCATCGCGCCGTACTTTGACACCAGCAAGGTCAATGTGGTGAACCACGCCATCGGCGGCCGCAGCAGCCGCACCTTCCTCACCGAAGGCCGCTGGGACAAAGTGCTGGGCCAGATGAAGGCGGGCGACGTGGTGCTGATCCAGTTCGGCCACAACGACGGCGGCCGCATCGGCGATCCGGCCATGAAGGGCAGGGCGTCCGGCAAGGGCACCGGCCCGGAAACCGTGGAAGACACGAAGCCGGACGGCACCAAGGAGCAGGTGCACACCTTCGGCTGGTATATGGCCAAATACGTGGCCGACGCAAAAGCGAAGGGCGCTTCGGTTGTGCTGCTGTCGCCCGTGCCTCACAAGGACGCCTGGGAGCAGGGCCGCGACTTCGCCACCTTCGCGCAGTGGGATGCCGAAGTGGCGGCGGCAGGCGGCGCGCAATTTGTGGACCTCACGATGGTGGTCAGCGACGGCTACCGCCAGATCGGCGCGGCCGAAGTGGCCAGCCATTTCTCGGACGCCCGCACCCACACCAACGACGCCGGCGCGCAGTTCAACGCCCGCAGCGTGATCGCCGCGCTGAACGGCCTGCCGCGCAATCCGGCCGCGCCTTACCTGTCCCCGCAGGGCAAGGCTGTGGAGGGCCAGTCCGGTTCTCCGGCCAAGGGCAAGCAATGATGCGCGCCGCCGCGCGGGCCACGGTGCCCGCACTGGCGCTGGCCGCGCTGTCCATCCTGTGCACCATCCCGGCAGCGCATGCCCAGGAGTGCGGCAGCTGGGGCAGGCCCGGCGCGCTGCTCCATTCGGACGGCTTCGACAAGGATCTGTCGCAGTGGGTTGCCGAGTACCGCGCCGCGCCGGGCTCCAGCATCACCGCAGCCGGCGGCAAGCTGACCATGGACCTGGCGGGCGACGCCACGGTCTGGTTCAAACCCAGGCTTTCGGGCGACATCCAGATCAGCTACCGCCGCAAAATGCTGATGGCAGGCGGCGCCAACGACCGCCTGTCGGACCTGAACCAGTTCTGGATGGCCAGCGATCCGCGCAACGTCAACCTGTTCACGCGCGACGGCACGTTTGCGCAATACGACGCGCTGAGCCTTTACTACATGGGCATGGGCGGCAACACCAACACCACCACGCGCTTCCGCAAATACGACGGCAAAGGGCAGCGCGTGCTGCTGGGCGACCTGGCGGACAGCGAGCACCTGCTGCTGCCCAACCGCGAATACCAGATCGACATTGCTGTGTACCAGGGCTGCACGCGCATCCTGGTGGACGGCGAGCCGTACTTCACCTACCGGGATCCCGAGCCGCTGCGCAGCGGACATTTCGGTTTCCGCACCACGCACTCCAGGCAGGAAATCAGCGATTTCAAGGTCTACCAGCTGATAAAATAGCCGTATGAAATCCACTCTGATGCTACTGCTCTCCGCCGCCTTGCCGTTTGCCGCGCAAGGCGCATCCTGTTTGCCCGCTGCGGACCTGATCGCGCGGGACTCGCAATACGAGGAGGCCACGCGCGTCAACGACGCGGCCTTCGTTGAAAACTATCTGGCGGATGATTTCGTCTGGGTCCACAACCTGGTCTCGTCCATCGACGACAAAGCGGCTGTGGTGGCGCGCGCGAAGAAGGCCGCCACCGTACCCAAATCCCGCACCACCAGCGGCGTGCAGGCGCAGTCGCTGGGCGACACCGTGGTGCTGCGCGGCCAGAGCACGGTGGAAGCGTGGAATGCGGACGGCAAAACCTGGCGCAGCAACCGCTACCAGTTCATGCGCACCTATGTGAACACGCCCGCAGGCTGCAAGCTGCTCGCGGTGCAGACCATGAAAGTATGGTCCAGCGAAGCCGAGAAGGCCGCCGCAAAATAAAATGGCGCTCCCGTAGGGCGGGTTAGCGTAGCGTAACCCGCCAGCCCAGTCAGCGCCCACCGCCTCCAGAGCCCCGCTGGCCCTGTCCCTGGCCGCCACCCTGCCGCATGATAGAACCCGGTCCCGGCGTGAATCCGCCCAAACGATAGGACAAGCCCACATACACTATTCGTCCGTCGGAGCGGCGTATGCTGTTTTCCTTCAACGACGCCGTATCGGTGATGGTCTCGATGCGGTTGGCGTCAAACGCATCCGTCACGTTCAGCACCAGCGACAGTTTTGGCGTGAACGCATGGCGCATGCTGAAATTGACCGTGGTATTGGGCTGGCGCATGCCCTGGCCTATCAGCTGGCGGCCCATTGTTTGCACGGCCGCCTGCAGATCATCGTCCGGCGTGGCCTTATAGTTCAGCCGCAAGCGCCCGCTCAGCGAAGACGCGGTGCGCGTCGATGTGAAGCCGTATATATCCACCAGGTCCTGTTCCGTGTGTCCCAGATTGCCGCTCGCGTTGACGGACAGGGCGGGCGTGATCTTCCCGTGCACAGTAAATTCCAGCCCGCTCGCATTGCTGCGGCCTCCATTCGCGGGTGTGGTCAGCAGCACCGTGTCGCTGATGAAGTAGCGGCGTATCAGGATGGAGTCGCTGTCCCTGCGGTGGTAGGCGCGCAGATTCGTTTCCATGCCGGCGATACGGGTCTCGTAGCCGACCTCGAAGGAATCGGTCTTGGTCGGGCTCAGGTGCGGATTACCGGCCGAGACGTTGTACTCGTCCCGGTAGATCACAAAAGGATTGAGCTCGTTCGCGTTCGGCCTGCGCAGCCGGTGCGCGTAGCTGAAGCGCAGATTGGTATCGTCGGACCATTTATAAGTCGCGTAGGCGCTGGGAATGTAGCTGGTATAGCTGTTGGCCGCGCTGACATGGCTGGTCAGCTGCTCAACGTCCAGGTCCGTATGCTCTATGCGCAGGCCGCCCAGCACACCCCATTTGTCGTTCAGGCGGGTCTGGTAGGAGCCGTACACCGCCAGGTTCTTTTCATCCAGGTGGAAGCGGTTCGAGCGCTGCACGTTGACGTAGGGCTGATGCGAAACCGGATCCACGCTGGTGTACAGCGTGTCGAAGTCGCTGCGGTTGTCCGCCACCTTGTAGCCCAGTTTGATCATGGCGCGGTCCACCGGCAGCTCGTAGTCGCCCGTGAAGTCGACGATGCGGTTGCCGGTCACGTTGTCCTGATAGCTCTTCTGGTCCAGCGCGCCGACCGGCGTGATGGCGTAGACGTTCTGGTAGGCGTTGTTGAAGGTGTTGTCCGCCGACGTGACGCGCAGGTCGACCTTCATGCTTTCGCCGTCTATGCTGCCTTTGTGCTCCCAGCGCGCGCCCCAGCCGTAGTTGCGGGCTTCGCCGCCGCGATGCGTGCTGCGCGTGTAGTCGCTGTCCACGGCGCCCGCCGCGGCGTAGCGCTGGTAGCGGTCCTGCGAACTTTGGTCGTTGTCCCGGATCTGGAAGGACATGCTGGCGGCCAGGGTGTCCTTGGCGCCGATGTTGTAAGTGATGCCGCCGTTTCCGCCTTTGTTGTTGCTCAGGCCGGACATGCTGCCGAACTGGGTGCTGTGCACCATGCCGCCTGACAGGCTATCAATGCGGTCGCGCACCGTCTCGTTGGTGGAAGCGCGGCCGTCGTGGCGCACATTGAAGCCGCCCTGGAAACCGAAAACGCCGGAGTTATAGGTGCCCGAAACGGCGGAGTTGTAGCGGCCTGCCGTGCCGCCGTTGGCGTTGATGACGCCAAAGCCGCCCGGCCGGCGCGAGCGCCGCATCACCAGGTTGATGATAGGACCGCCGCCCGCCTCGTTGCCGAACTGCGCGCCGGGGTTGTTGATGACCTCCACCGATTCGATATCCTCGGCCGGGATGGCGTTCAGCGACGCGCCCCGGTTATCGCCCTGCATCATGGCCGAAGGCTTGCCGTCGATGAGGATCTGCACATTCGAGCTGCCGCGCAGCGTGACCGAGCCGTCCGGGTCCACTGCAACCGACGGCACGCTGTTCAGTGCATCCGCCGCCGAGCCGTTGCTGCTGCCCACGTCGGACTTGACGTCATACACCTGCCGGTCTATCCGGTTGGTGGGGCGCTCGGCCGCCACCACCACGCTGGGAACGTCCGCTTCTTCAGGCGGGGCGGCGGGGGCCGGGGTGGCAGGCGGCTCCGGCGGCTTCACCGGCGAAACATCCTTCTTGATGGTCACCACCGGCTTCTCCGCCGTCTGCGCCAGCGCCGGCCCGAACCCCATCGCCAGGCACGCGGCAATGACCGTCGGGCGGGATGCAAAGTTCGTCATACTATTTCTGCACCACGGCCAGCAAGGCTTCCAGCTCATCCGCCCACATGGTGTAGCCGGCGGTGGTGAGGTGCAGCTTGTCGCCGCTCAGCCCCTTCCAGTTGTCGCCTTCCGGCGTAAAGCGCGCAGCCAGGTTCAGATACCAGATGGTCTTGTTGTCCGCCAGCGGCGCAACCAGCTTGTTCACCTCGGCCATGCGCTGCTCGGCGCGGGAGTTCGGCAATATACTGACCACCACCACCTTCACGCCGGCGAACTTCTTCTGCGTGGCCGCAATCACGGCCTTGATGCCGGCGGCGGTGTCTTCCGCCTCGTTGTTGACGTTGTTGGTGCCGATCATGATGACCGCCACCTTGGGCTTCAGGAAGGACAGGTCGAAATTATCCAGGCGCCACAGCACATGCTGCGTGCGGTCCGCGCCCAGGCCGAAGTCGAAGGCGCGCTGCTCAAAGCGGCGGTTCCAGACCGAGGCGCCCGAGCCCCAGCGGAACTGCTCGGTGATCGAGTCGCCAATGAAGATGATTTCGGCCTCGCGGCCTTTGCGCAGCGCGAGGTAGTCGGCGAAATAGGTCTGGTAAGGCACGCGCGCCAGATAGTTCTGATCACTGGCGGTGGTGGTGGCCGGGTCCAGCGCGGCAGCAGGCAAAGGCAGACCCAGGCCCAGGCTGGCGGCGGTGGCAAGGGCGAGCAGCAGTCGTTTCATTCAAGTCTCCGTTGTGGTTTGTCAGTTTTGCGCGCGGAGCTGCTCGATCAGCGCGGCGGGTACGGCAATAGCGGTGCCATGACGCATGCGCACCGGCGTGCCTTCGTCGGGGAAGCTCATTTTAGCCGTCACATCTTCCCAGTTCACGAGATCGCGCGAGCGCATGGCCCCATAGTGCTTGGTGCGGTAGGCGTCATAATAGACGATCACGTCCTCGCCGGCCTGGATGGCGGTCGGTCCTTCCACCCACATTCCTTGCGGCGTGATGGGCGCACTGAGCTTGCCGAACGGCCCGCTCAGCGATGGCGCATCCGCCACCTGCAGGTATTTGCGGGGCGGATTCACGGTTTCGTCCTTCACCAGCAAGTGGTTCTTGCCGTTGACGCGCACGAAGGTCGCGTCGATCACGCTGAAGCCCGGGTCGTAGAACAGCTTGGTCGGGGTGAAGGTCTGGAAGTCCTTGGTGCTGGTCGAGTACAGGCGGTGGTTGTATTTCTCCTCCGAGGAACCTGCAGTCTCGGCGAACTTGCCCGGCACGGTGGAAGCCCAGAAGATCAGGAACTCGCCGCGCTGTTCGTCGTAGACGATTTCCGGCGCCCAGGCATTGAGCACGCCTTTTTCGTGCGCCATGACCGGCAATTCCTTCTGCTCGGACCAGTGGACCAGGTCTTTCGAGGATGCGTAGCCGATGTTGTTCTCTTTCCAGCCCGAGGTCCAGACCATGTGGTAGGTGCCGTCCGGGCCGCGCACGATGCAAGGATCGCGCATCAGTTTCGATATACCCACCTTGGGCGTGAGGTAGCTGCGGCCGCCGCCCAGCTTCTCCCAGCGGTAGCCGTCCGCGCTGGCCGCCAGGTGCAGGCCGTCCTCGCCGTTCTTGGTGAAGTAGGTGAACAGATAGCCGGTGGCGCCGGCGCGCGCCTGCGGGCCTGCGTTGGCCTCGTCGCCCAGCGGGCGCTCGTTGCTGAAGGTAGGGCTGCGCGGCACGGCGAAGCTGGCAACCGGGTCCGGCTTGGCGGGATTGAAGTTGCCGTAGCCGTCCGCGATGAAGGACGCGGCGGGCACGCCGGCCTGGCGCATGCCGGTCAGTACGGCTTGCGCCAGTTCGTAGGCGCCGTAGTTGTTGTGATGCGTGTTGTCGATGCGGCCGGGCTGCGGCTCGGCGAAGGCCGCCTTGGAGGCTTCCGTGCCCAGCGCTTCGTAGAACGGTTTGCTCATCGCATTCAGGTCGATGAAGGCCACGCCCAGCTCTTCGGCCGACTGGCGCGCTGCGGTGGCATAGTCGATCAGCGACGGTATGACCTTGCCATTCGCGTCGAATGCGCGGCGCTCCATGGACGAGATGATGACGGGGACGCCGCCACGGGCGCGCACGCCGTCCACGTGCTGCTTGATCTCGGCCTTGTAGGTGGTGAAGGGGCCGCCTTTGCCGTCCTTGATCTGTTTCTGGTCGTTGTGCCCGAACTGCATCATGACCGTGTCGCCGGGGCGCATGGCGCTCAGCACCTTGTCCAGGCGGCGGCGGGCCAGCGAATCGCGGTAGGTCTCCCCGGACTCGCCGTGGTTGGCGACGGCCACGCCGGGCTTCAGGAAGCGCGGCAGCATCTGGCCCCAGCTGGCATAAGGTTCGCCGGGCTGGTCGCAGACAGTGGAGTCGCCCAGCAGGAAGATGGTGGGTGTTTGCGCAGGCGCGATCTCGATGGAGCGCACGGCCGGCTGGCTGCCGTTGAATTCCAGCGTCAGGCGGCGGTCCCAGTTCCAGGCTTCCTGCACGGTCTCGCGCGGCACTTTGAGATTCACCGCGCCCGCCGCCAGGCCGCCTACGGCTGGAATGGCGGGCGTGCGGATGTTGACGGTGAAAGTGCGCGTTTCAGTCTTGCCCGGCGCGGTGCGCACGTTCTCCAGCATCAGGCGGCGCAGTTCGGACTTGATGGTGGTGGTCGATGCTTCCGGCGTACCGCCCAGCGTGACGGTGATGTTGTAGTTGCCTTCGGGGAGATCGACCGAGAAGAAGGAGGGCTTGCCTGCCGCGGCGCCGGGCTCGAAGCCGTAGCCCTTGCTGGCGCTGTATTCGGTGGTGACAGGGACGGCGGTGTAGCCGGCGGCCGGCTTTGCGCTGAAATCGAAGCGGCGCGCTTCACCATTTTGTGCGGTGGCGGAGAAACTGGCGGCCAGTAGCAAGGCCAGCGTGGTGGCGCGGCGCGCCGCGAGCAGGGAAGTCTTCATGGTCTCTGTTTCTGTTGTGTTGTATGCGTACTATTCTTGTGCGCTGAGCCGGGATGCGCCAGGCAAAGGCGCCATGCCTTCGCCCAGGTAGAAGGAAGGATGCGGCGGCTGGTTGTAGCCTGCATTTTGGCCCGCAACCTGCACGCGGTATTGCGCGTCCTGCATCAGCGCAGGAATGCTGTGGGTGGTCGGCGCGGTGGTACTGAACACCAGCAGGGAGTTGTTGTCCGCGCTGCGCCAGACCACTTCCTCGCGCCAGTCGCCAAAAAGGTCCGCCGACAGCACGGGCGTGGACTTGGTGCCGTTGTTGGAGGCGGCGCCGGAGTCCGCGCCGTTCAGCAGGAGCTGCATGTCCTTGGTGGCCGGGTTCCATTTTTCTATCCGCGTGCCGTCCAGCGACTCGCGCAGCAGGTCGCCGTCCCACCAGGAAGCGAAGTTGATGCGGCGCGGATGCTCGGGGGAGATCTGCACGCCGCTGGCGCTCATCAGGCCGCCGACCGAGGCCCAGCATTCCTCGCCCAGGTGGGCCGGATCGATATCCATGCATACGCCGCGTCCCACGTCCGCGCCTTTGCCGTCCAGGCTCCACAGGATTTTGCCGGTGGCCGCGTCGTGCATTTCTATGCCGTGCTTGCCGTAACAGCTGGGCGTTTCGTGCACCATGAAGACCTGTTGTCCCGGACGAAGCGGGTCCAGCTTGCCCACGTGGAGGGCGTCGCCATGGCACAGTCCTGTGCTGTATAGCATTTTGCCGTTGCTACCTATGGTGGCCGCGCCGTAGATGATGTCGTCCTTGCCGTCGTTGTCCACGTCGGCCACGGACAGCCAGTGCGCGCCCTGGTGGTTCACTTCGCCGCCCGCCACGTCGCTGTCGAACACCCAGCGGCTGCTCAGCTTCCCGCCGCGCCAGTCCCAGGCGGCGATCACGGCGCGCGTGTAGTAGCCGCGCGAGAAGATGGCGCTGGGGCGGGCGCCGTCCAGATAGGCCACGCCGCCGAGGAAGCGGTCTACCCGGTTGCCGTAGGCATCGCCCCACGCGGCCACGTCGCCACGCCCGGGCAGATAGGGCGCGCTGGCCATGGCGGCGCCGGTTTCGCCGTTGAAGACGGTGATGAATTCGGGGCCGGACAGGACGTAACCCTTGGGGTTGCGGTAGTCCGCGTTCGCGTCGCCGATCACCTTGCCTTTGCCGTCCACGGTGCCGTCGGCGGTTTTCACCATCAGCTCGGCCTTGCCGTCGCCGTCGAAGTCGTAGACCAGGAAGGTGGTGTAGTGCGCGCCGGCGCGGATGTTGCGGCCCAGGTCCACGCGCCACAAGCGCGTGCCGTCCATTTTGTAGGCGTCGATATAGGTGTTGCCGGTGTAGCCTGCGTGCGAATTGTCGTGCGCATTGGTCGGCTGCCACTTCACTATCAGCTCGTAGCGGCCGTCGCCGTCAAGGTCGGCCGCCGAACCGTCGTTGATCTCGTAGGTGTAGCTCTGGCCGTCGGGCGTGACGCCGCCTGCCGGCTTCTGGACCGGGATGGTTTTGTATTGCTGCGGCCAAGTGGCGCCGGCGCTGGCCAGGGGCTGCTCGCCGCCGCGTGGCAGGACGGGCCGCACCGAGTAGACGGCTGCGGCGGCGCCGGCCGGGTCCACGTAGTTTGTGCTTTTCAGCGGCTGCGTGTTCAGCCGCTTGCCGTCGCGGTAAAGGTCGAAGGACGTCCCGCCCGGGTCCGTCGCCAGCGCCCGCCAGCTGACGAAGACGCCGCCGTTCGCGGCGATGGCGAGCACGCCACGGTCCAGGTTTTCAAGCTGCTTGCCTGCTATTTGAGCCGGGGCGGCCGCAGCGCCGGCGCTCAGCGCCAGTGCCAGGGACGCTGCAACGCCAGCGATGCGGTAGTTGTGCATGGAAGTCTTGTTTACCAGTGCTTGGGCAATACGATGTGCGAGCGGTTCGCATCACGGATGTCGCGGATGCCGGACAGCGCCATCGACACGTCCAGCTCCTTGCGCATGATTTCCAGCGCCAGGCTCACGCCCGGCTTGCCCATGGCGCCCAGGCCGTAGATGTAGCTGCGGCCCGCCATCACGCCGCGGGCGCCCATGGCGCAGGCTTTCAGGATGTCCTGGCCGGAGCGGATACCGCCGTCCATCCACACTTCCATCTTCGGATTCTCGGCCTGCACCGCTTCCAGCACGCCGGGCAGGGCGCGGATGGAGCTCATGGCGCCGTCCAGCTGGCGGCCGCCGTGGTTGCTGACCACCAGCGCGTCCGCGCCGGTGCGGGCGGCCATTTTCGCGTCTTCCGGATCGAGGATGCCTTTCAAAATCAGCTTGCCGCCCCATTGCTTGCGTATCCATTCCACGTCGTCCCAGTTCAGCGTGGGGTCGAACTGCTGGCCCACCCAGGCCATCAGCGTGGACAGGCCCTGCGCGCCCTTGACGTGGCCGTCGAGGTTGCCGAAGGTCTTGCGCTTGCCCAGCAGGACGCTGGCGCACCACGACGGCTTGCTCAGCATGTCCGCGATATTGGACAGGGTAGGGCGCGGCGGCACGGTCAGGCCGTTGCGCAGGTCCGCGTGGCGCTGGCCCAGGATCTGCAGGTCCAGCGTGAGCACCAGCGCCGAGCACTTGGCGGCCTTGGCGCGCGCGATCAGGTCGGCGGCGAAGGCGCGGTCGCGCATCACGTAGAGCTGGAACCAGAACGGCTTGGTGGTGGCCGCCGCCACGTCCTCGATGGAGCAGATGCTCATGGTGGTGAGCGTGAAGGGCACGCCGAATTCCTCGGCCGCCTGCGCTGCCAGGATCTCGCCGTCGCCGTAGTTCAGGCCCGTCAGGCCTACCGGGGCCAGCGCCACCGGCATGGACGCATCCTGGCCGGCCAGCGTGGTGGCGGTATTGCGCTGGTCCACATTCACGGCCACGCGCTGGCGCAGATGGATGGCTTCCAGGTCGCTTTTGTTGGCGCGCATGGTGCCCTGGGTGTAGGAGCCGGAATCGACGTAGCCGAAAATAGCTTTTGCGACGCGACGCTTGGCCTGCAGGCGCAGGTCTTCAATCTCGGTGATGACTGCCATGGGGGTATTGTTATAGGTCTGATTAGGATGGCTTCCGAGTATCGATAGTCGTCACGCCAGTGTCAACGGCTGGCGCAATCTAATCATGTTTATGAGTGATACAAAGCGAAACGTGCGCGAAATGCGCCCGCGCGATACGCTAGTCGTCATTTCTATAATTACAGGGGCAAACCATGCTGCGCGCGCCATTGCTGTCCGGTCTAACCTTGGCCGTCCTCGCTTCCACCCTGACCGGTGCCGACGCCGGCCCCTTGCCCAAGCCGGACCGGGGCGGCGTGCCCGAGTCCAAGCTGTACGACTACGGCGTGATGGGGCCGCCCGCCACCCCGGCCACCGTGGCCGCTGCCGATGCCGCCGTCGCCACGCCGCTGCCGCCCGGCCCCTACGCGGCGGACTGGGAGTCTATCCGCAAGAATTACCGCACCCCGGCCTGGTTCGAGGACGCCAAGTTCGGCATCTTCATGCACTGGGGCGTGTACGCGGTGCCCGCCTACCACAACGAATGGTATGAAAAGCATATGTACGGCGCCGACCTGGCCTGGCACACCGCAACCTTCGGGCCGCCGGAACGCTTTGGCTACAAGGATTTCATCCCCCGGTTCAAGCAGGAGAAGTTCGACGCCGCGCAGTGGGCCACGCTGTTCCGCCGCGCCGGCGCCCGGTTCGTGATGCCCTCCGCCCAGCACCACGACAATTTCGCGCTCTGGGACAGCCATGTTACGCCTTTCAACGCCAAGCGCATGGGACCGAAGCGCGACCTGATAGGCGAACTGGCGGCCGCCGTGCGCAAGGAGGGCATGAAGTTCGGCGTGTCCAACCACGGGGTGGAGAACTTCACCTTCATCAACCCGCCCGAAGCGCTGGAAGCCCGCCTGAAAGCGGCCAAGGCCGACCTGTACGACCCGGAATGGGCGGCCTTCTACAACGTGGCCGATCGCAGCCAGCCCGCCATGGCGCGCTTCCTGACCGACTGGGTGAACCGCAACCTGGAGCTGATCGACCAGTACCAGCCCGACATTCTGTGGTTCGACAACGGCGTCAACCTGCGCGTGCTGGACCCGCTCAAGCTGCGCGTGGCGGCCTACTACTACAACCGCGCCCAGGCCTGGAACAAGGAAGTCTCGATCAGCACCAAATTCGTCGCCTACGCGCCCAGCAACGACGACGCCCAACAGGTCGGATCCATTATCGACTTTGAAAAGATAGGCGTGCGCTCGCCGCCGGACATCCGGCCCGGCCCGTGGATGGTGGACGACACCATAGGCAGCACGTGGGGCTACACCAACGGCATGAAGGTGGCCGGCGGCGCCGCCATTATTGGCCGCCTGGTCGACACGGCGAGCAAGGGCGGCTTCTACCTGCTCAATCTCTCGCCCAAGGCCGACGGCACCATCCCCGAGGAGCAGCAGCGCACCTTGCTGGACGTGGGCGCATGGCTGGACGCCAATGGCGAGGCCATCTACGGCACCCGCCCCTGGAAGCAGTTCGGCGAGGAGGGATGGCGTTTCACATCCAAGGGCACGGCGGTCTACGCCATCGGCGCGCCGCGCGACGGCTCGGTGGTGCTGCGCGTACTGGGACCGGGCGCCGGCAAGGTGAGGGGCGTGGAACAGCTGGGCCGCGACGGCGCGCTGCCATTCCGCCAGACCCAGGAAGGCCTGACGGTGGAGGGTATTTCCAGCGCGCCCGGCGCCTTGGGCGGCGCGCCGTCGGCGCTGAAAATCACCTTCTGAGCTGGCCTGTAGGGGATCCCCTACAGCAGCCAGCCGGAATACCCGATACCGCCCAGGCCCGGTGCGGGCGATACTGTCCGCATCGACAGCGCAGCCCATGCACCGGAGCCGACCATGACCACCGCCACCATCCACATCGCATCTTCCGCCCCAGCCAAGGCGCAGCCCCAGCCGCGCTGCGGCCTGTGCAGCTTCAACCGCCTGTGCCTGCCGCAGGGACTGGACGAGGATGCGATGCACCGCCTGGAGCAGATCATCTCGCGCCGCCGCAAAGTGCAGCGCGACGAGCAGCTGTTCAGCATGGGGCAGGGATTCGGCAGCCTGTACGCGGTGCGCCTGGGGCATTTCAAGACCGCGCAGGTGAACCAGCGCGGCGAGCAGCAGATTACCGGCTTCCACATGGCCGGCGACCTGCTGGGCATGGAAGCGATAGGCACCGGCCAGCACAGCTGCAGCGCGGTGGCGCTGGAGGACAGCGAAGTGTGCGAAATCCCCTTTGGCCGCCTGCAGGAGCTGGTGGCCGAAGTGCCCGAGCTGATGCACCAGTTCCACCGCGTCATGGCGCGTGAAATCCAGCGCGAACAGGCGGTTGCCCTATTTTTGGGCAATATGCGCGCCGAACAGCGCCTGGCCTTGATGCTGACCTCCCTGGGCGCCCGCTACGCGGCGCGCGGCTTCTCGCCTGCAAGCTTCCAGCTGCGCATGTCGCGCGAGGACATCGGCGGCTACCTGGGCCTGACCATCGAGAGCATCAGCCGCCTGCTGGCGCGCTTCCGCAAGGCCGGCTGGATCAGCCTGAACAACCGCGACCTGCGCATCCTGGATCTGGCCGGCCTGCAAGACTTGGCCGCCGGCCGCTTTGCCCCTGAGTGCGAAGCCGCCTGAGGCGCTGTCTGGCGCCCCGCCTGCTTCCCGTCCTCTATTCCTGTTCCACCTGGTAGCGCCGCTCGATGTTTTGCTGACAAGCCAGGCAGTGCGCAGCCGACGGCTGCGCCAGCAAGCGGGCCAGCGCAATGGCCGCGCCGCACTGGCGGCATGCGCCGTAGCTGCCGTCCGCCAGCCGCGCCAGCGCCAGTTCCACCACCTCCAGCTCCCACGTTGCCTGCTTGCGCGCCGCTCGCGCCCGCTCGCTCAACAGCATGCGCTCCAGTTCCGCCGCCGTTTCGCTGTCTACCGAGTGCATTGCGTTCTCCGCCGTTCCCATGGGTGTAACTGTATGGGAAGCGGGCGTTCCGCGTCAGTGGCTGGTTTGATCCAGGTCAAATTGCCGCCGAATTTCCGCTGCGGACACTAAGGCTTTACCGGGGCGGGCATCTTTCGTATGATTGCGGCATGCAAAATCCCCCCATCGCCGACCAAAGCCTGGCCTGGCTACTGGCAGCCGCCACCGATCCCGTCCTCATCGTAGACCGCGGCGGCGCGATTGCGCTCGCCAATCCGGCCCTGGAAGCGCTGTTCGGCTACACGCAGGAGCAGTTGCAGGGCCTGCCGGTGGAGACGCTGATACCCGAACGCTTCCGCCACGGCCACCAGGCGCTGCGCGAAGGCTACACCGCCGAGCCGCATCCGCGCGCGATGGGCGCGGGGGCCCAGCTGTCCGGCCGCCACCGCGAGGGACGCGAATTCCCGGTCGAGGTCAGCCTGTCGCCGCTGCGCAGCCCGGACGGCCAGACCATGGTGATGGCCACCATCCACGACATCAGCGCCCGCAAGGCCGCCGAACAGGCGCTCCAGGAGAGCGAAGCGCGCATGCGCGCCGTGTTTGAAACGGCGGTGGACGGCATTATCACCATCGACGAACACGGCATGCTGGAACGCCTGAACCCCGCCGCCGAGCGCATGTTCGGCTACCGCGAGGCGGAGGTGGCGGGCCGCAACATCAATATGCTGATGCCGGAGCCGCACCGCAGCGCGCACGACGGCTACCTGGCGCATTACCGCGCCACCGGCGAAAAACGCATCATCGGCAAGGGCCGCGAAGTGCAGGGCCTGCGGCGCGACGGCAGCGTCTTCCCCATGGACTTGTCGGTGGCAGAGATGACCTTGGGCGGCAAGCGCATGTACACCGGCCTGGTGCGCGACATCACCGAACGCAAGCTGGCCGAGCAGAAGTCCGAACAACTGCTGCAGGAACTGAGCAGCGCCAACGAGGAACTGACCAATTTCGCCTACGTGGTCTCGCACGACCTGAAGGCGCCGCTGCGCGGCATCGGCTCGCTAGCGGACTGGCTGGCCACCGACTACGCCGCCCTGTTCAACGACGAGGGCAAGGAGCATATGCGCCTGCTCATCAACCGCGTGCACCGCATGGGCGCGCTGATCGACGGCATCTTGCAGTACTCCCGCGTGGGACGGGTGCGCGAGGCCGTGGCCCTGGTGGACCTGAACAAGGTGCTGGCCGAGGTGCTGGACCTGCTGGCGCCGCCGCCCGGCATCGCCATCACGGTGGCGCCGGGCCTGCCCACGGTGGCCGGCGAACCGACCCGGCTGCAGCAGGTGTTCCACAACCTGATCTCCAACGCCATCAAATACATGCACCGTCCGGACGGCCAGGTGACCGTCAGCTGCGAGGACGACGGCAGCCACTGGCGCTTTGCCGTGACGGACAACGGCCCCGGCATCGAGCCGCGCCATTTCGAGCGCATCTTCCAGCTGTTCCAGACCCTGGCCCCGCGCGACCGCGTGGAAAGCACCGGCGTGGGCCTGGCGCTGGTCAAGAAGATCGTGGAAATGTACCGTGGCCGGGTCTGGGTCGAGTCGGCGCCCGGCGCCGGCGCCACTTTCTATTTCACCTGGCCCAAGGAATGCCTATGAAGAATGCCAGCAAGCCCATCCTCCTGGTCGAAGACGACACCGTGGACGTGATGACGATTAAACGCGCGCTGAAGGAAATCGGCGTGGGCAACCCCGTGGTGGCGGTCGAGCACGGCGAAGCCGCGCTGGATTACCTGCGCAGCGCGGACTGTGCGCGGCCCTGCATCATCCTGCTGGACCTGAATATGCCCATCATGAGCGGCATCGAGTTCCTGCGCGAAGCCAAGCACGACGCGGCGCTGCGGCCCATCCCTGTGGTCGTGCTGACCACCTCGGCCGAGCAGCAGGACAAGCTGAGCAGCTTCGAGCTGGGCGTGGCCGGCTACATGGCCAAGCCGGTCGACTACCGCGCCTTCGTCGAGGTGGTGCGCTCGATAGACCGCTACTGGACCGTCAGCGAGATGCCCTGAATGATGGACAAGCCGAACACCGCCGCCACGGAACCTGTGCGCGTCCTCATCGTCGAGGACGACATGGTGGACCGCATGGCCTGCCGCCGCGCCTTCCGCGCGGCCGGCGCCTATGCGCTGCTGGAGGCGGAAACCGGCCAGCAGGGGCTGGAACTGGCGTTGTCCGGCCAGGTGGACTGCGTGCTGCTCGACTACAACCTGCCGGACCTGACCGGCCTGGAATTCCTCGCCAGCCTGGCCAAGCTGGCCGGCGGCGAGGGCGCCGCGCCGCCGGTGATGATGCTGACCGGGGCCGACAGCGCCACCGTGGCGGCCGAAGCCATGCGGCGCGGCGCGCGCGACTACCTGGTCAAGGACACGGACGGGCGCTACCTGGAGCTGCTGCCGGCCGGCATCGAACGCATGCTGCGCGAACAGCGCCTGCGCTTGGACAAGCAGCAGGCCGAGACCCGTTTCCGTACGCTCGTCGAGCAAATCCACGCCGTCAGCTACGTGGCCGGCACCGGCGCCTGCGGGGCGCTGCAGTATGTCAGTCCGCAAATCCGCATGCTGCTGGGCTACACGCCCGAGGAATGGCTGGCCGACTCCGGCCTGCTGCGCGCCCGCATGCACCCGGACGACAGGGATGCTGCCTGGGCGGAAGTGTGCGCCTGCCGCAGCGCCGCCCGCGCGCTGCGCGTCGAATACCGCTTGCTGCCGCGCGGCGGCGGCGAGCTGTGGGTGCGCGACCAGGCCGATCCCGTGCCCGGCCCCAACGGGCCTGTGCTGCAAGGCATACTGATCGATATCTCCGCCAGCAAGGCGGCCGAGCAGGCGCTGCGCCAGTCGCAGGACGAGCTGCGCCGCCTGGGCGCGCACCAGGAACGCATCAAGGAGGAAGAGCGCAAGCGCATTGCGCAGGAAATCCACGACGAACTGGGCGGCCTGCTGACCGGCATCCGCGCCTACATCCTGGTGGCGCAGGAGCGCGCGGTGGCGGCGGGCAGCACGCCCGAGCCGCTGCTGGCGGACACGGCGGACCTGGTGCAGAGCGCCATCGAAACGGTGCGCCGCGTGATTACCGACCTGCGCCCCAGCGTGCTGGACCAGCTGGGCGTGTGGGCCGCGCTGGAATGGTATGCGGACCAGGTGGCGCTGCGGGCCGGCCTGCGCTGCGTGTGCCGCATCGACGCGCAAGCCGCCGCGCTGGAGCTGGACGCGGACCGCAGCACCATGCTGTTCCGCATCGTGCAGGAGGCGCTGACCAATGTGGTGCGCCACGCGCAGGCCACGCAAGCGACGATAGATGTGGCGTGCGAGCCGGGCGCGCTGCGGCTGACGGTGAGCGACAATGGCAAGGGCATCGCCGCCGAGGGGCTGCTAAGCCGGGAGTCCTGGGGCATATTGGGCATGCATGAACGCAGCCGCAGTTTTGGCGGCCAGCTGGCCATCACCGGCGGCCCGGACGGCACCGTGCTGATGCTGCGCCTGCCGCTGGAGGAGAATCAAGATGACGCATGACGAAATCACCGTCCTGCTGGTGGACGACCATGCGATTGCACGTAACGGCGTGCGGCTGATGCTGGGTACGGCCAGCGGCATCGCCGTGACGGGGGAGGCGGGCAACGCGCAGGAGGCCATGCAGCGCGTGGCCGAGCAGCAGTTCGACGTGGCGCTGGTGGACATCACCATGCCGGGCAAGAACGGCCTGGAACTGCTGAAGATGCTGCGCGCCGGGTGCCCGCGCATGGCGGTGCTGATACTGAGCACCTATTCCGAGGAAATTTACGCGGTGCGCGCCCTGAAGCTGGGCGCGGCGGGCTATCTGACCAAGGACGCGCCCACCGCCACGCTGGTGGAGGCGGTGCGCAAGGCGGCGGCGGGCGGCAAGCACGTGAGCCCGGCGCTGGTGGAAAAGCTGGCCATGATGGTGGGCGGCGGCGGGGCGGGCGACCACGAGGCGCTGTCCGACCGCGAGCTGGAGGTGTTCAAGCTGATCGCCGCCGGCGAGGCGCTGGTGCGCATCGGCGAACTGCTGCACCTGAGCCCGAACACGGTCACCACCTACCGCACCCGCATCCTGGACAAGATGGGCATGGCCAGCAACGCCGAGCTGACCCGCTACGCGCTGGAACACGGCATGATCTGAACGCTTACTCGGCGCGGAACACCAGCACCGGGACCGGGCTGTGCACCAGCACCTTTTGCGTCTGGCTGCCCAGCAGCGCGCCTTTCAGGCCCAGCTGGCCGTGGCAGGCCATGGCGATCAGGTCGCAGCCGCGCGCGTGGGCGGTCTCCAGTATCTTGCGGTGCGGCCGGTCGCCGCGCGCCAAGACGGTCCGGCACGGCACCTGCCTTGCGCGCGCCGCCTCGCTCACGGCGTCCAGCAGCGCTTGGCCCTGGGCCCTGCTGTCGCTCACGTTCGGCTCTGCCGCTTGGTCCGGTGCTGCAGGCCGGTGGCTGAAAGCGTGGTCGTCCGGCAAGACGTGCACCGCCGTGATGCTGGCGCCGTAGCTGGCCGCCATGTCCAGCGCCGAACGCAGCGACACCTGCGACGCGGGCGAGCCGTCTACCGGCACGAGTATGTGCTTGAACATGATGTCTCCATGGATGGTTCAGTTGGCGCTGTAGGCGGGCGCGGCGGCCACCGCGCGCAGGCCGGCGGTGTCGCGCAGCTCGATGGCGCGGTTGCTCACGGCCAGCAGGCCGTTCTGCTTGAACATGGACAGCAGCCGGCTCACGCTTTCCACCGTCAGCGCCAGGTAGGCCGCCAGATCCTCGCGCGACATGCACAGCTGGAAGGACGTGGCGGAACCGCCGCGCTCGCCGTAGCGGCCGCCCAGATCCAGCAGCAGCCGGGCCAGCCGCTGCGGAGCGCGCGCATTCCCCAGAAACAGCATCTGCTCCTGGCGCTGCGCCAGGCTGGCGCTCAGCAGGTGGGACAGCCGCCGCGCCAGCGCGGGCTGCTGCGCCATCAGCGTTTCCAGGCCGGGGTAGGGGATGGCGCAGATCACGCTGTCCGACAGGGCGACGGCGTCGCTGCCGTAGCGGCCTGGACCGATGGCGTCCAGGCCCAGCAGGTCGCCCGGCATGGCGAAGCCCAGCACCTGCACGCCACCGTCCGGCGCGGCGCGCTGCAGCTTGAACTGGCCGCTCAGCACCGCGTGCAACTGGCCGAACGGCGCGCCGCCGGTTTCCACGCACTCATGGCGCGCCACCGCCCGCCGCTGGGACACCGCGCGTTCAAATTCATCCAGCGCACCGCCCGCCAGGCCGGAAGGCAGGCACAGGGCGCGCCAGTGGCAATTGGCGCAGGTGGCTGGAGGGAGAGACGGATGATTCATTGTGGCAAGAAACCTTTCATACTTGAAGCCTCAGCATAGCAAGCGCTCCAGGCAATTCCTTTGATCCATATCAAAAATCCCATAGTCTACAGCCAAGGAGGCGCGCCGCCGAGCCCGGCAAATTTGATCCAGATCAATAAATTAGTTGCCCAAAATCAGTATCCTTCGAGGAATATTCTGGTACTGGAGTTCGCATGAAAGATATGGATCCCGCCTACAGCCTGGCGGCCAGCGCTTTGCTGGACGCATTGCCCGAGGAGATCGCCGTGCTCGGCCCGGATGGAAGTGCGCTGGCGGTGAACCGGGCCTGGCGCGCGCACGCGGGCAGGCACGCGGCAGCGCGCAGCGCGGAGGCGCATGAGGGGATAGAGGCCGTGCTGGCGGGAGCCAAGGCCCGCTTCGAAACGGAATACCGGCTGCAAACGGAGGAGGGCGAGCGCTGGTTCAGCATCTGCGCTACGCCGCTGGACGCGGAATGGCGCGGCGCCGTGGTGGCGCACGCGGATATTACGGCGCGCCGCCAGTCGGAGGCCAAACTGCGCATCGCCGCCATCGCCTTCGATTCTCCGGAGGGCATGATGGTGACGGATGCCGCCGGCGTCATCCTGCAAGTGAACCAGTCTTTCACCCGCATCACCGGCTACACCAGCGCCGAAGTGGTGGGGCACAAGCCCTGTGTGCTCAGCTCCGGCCGCCACGACGCCGAATTCTACCGCGCCATGTGGTCCGCCATCGGCATGCACGGGCGCTGGCAGGGCGAGATCTGGAACCGGCGCAAAAACGGCGAAGTCTATCCGGAGCTGCTGAACATTGCCGCCGTGCGCGACGCCGGCGGCGCCGTTACGCACTACGTCGCCTCGCTCAGCGACATCACGCTGAGCAAAGCGGCCAGCGACGAAATCAAGAACCTGGCCTTCTACGACCCGCTGACCCACCTGCCGAACCGGCGCATGCTGGTCGAGCGGCTGGCGCAGGCGCTGCCGGCGGCCTACACCAGCGGCCATTGCGGCGCGCTGATGCTGATCGACCTGGACAACTTCAAAACCATCAACGAAACCCTGGGCCACAGCAAAGGCGACATGCTGCTGCAGCAGGCCGCCGCCCGCCTGCACGCCTGCCTGCGCCAGGGTGACACCGTGGCGCGCCTGGGCGGGGACGAATTCGTGGTGCTGATCGAAGGCCTGAGCGGGCAACCGCGCGAGGCGGCCGCGCGCAGCGAGGCGCTGGCCGCCAAGCTCGCCGCCGCGCTGAACCGCCCTTACACGCTGGGTGCGCACCAATGCCACAGCACGCCCAGCATAGGCATTACGCTGTTCCACGCAGGCCTGCGCCAGCAGCCGGAGGAGCTGCTGATGCAGGCGGACATCGCCATGTACCAGGCCAAGGAGGCTGGCCGCAATGGCATGCGTTTTTTCGACCAAAGCATGCAGGACAGTATCAGCGAGCGCGCGCAGCTGGAGCGGGAGCTGCGCCACGCCATCGATACCCAGCAGTTCGAGCTGTACTACCAGGTGCAGGTGGACCACCTGAAGCACCCGCTCGGCGCCGAAGCGCTGATACGCTGGATACAGCCGGACGGCGGCGCCGTGTCGCCGGCCCGCTTCATCCCGCTGGCGGAGGAGAGCGGCCAGATCCTGGCGCTGGGACAGTGGGTGCTGGAAAGCGCCTGCGCCCAGCTGCGCGCGTGGCAAAGCGAGCCCGCCATGAGCGAGTTGGCGGTGGCGGTGAATGTCAGCGCGCGCCAGTTCCACCAGCCGGACTTCTGCGAGCAGGTGCGCTCGGTGCTGCGGCGCTACGGCGTCGACCCCGGCTTGCTGAAGCTGGAGCTGACCGAGGGCGTGCTGCTGGAGAACATGGAAGACACCATCGCCAGCATGCAGGCGCTGCGCGAGCTGGGCGTGCGCTTCGCGTTGGACGACTTCGGCACCGGCTATTCGTCGCTGCAATACCTGAAGCGCTTGCCGCTGGACCAGCTCAAGATAGACCAGTCCTTCGTGCGCGACCTGGCCATCGACGGCAACGACCAGGCCATCGTCCGCACCATTATCGCCATGGCGCGCAGCTTGAATCTGGACGTAATCGCCGAAGGCGTGGAAACGGACGCGCAGTGCGCCTTGCTCGGCCAGCTGGGCTGCCAGTCCTACCAGGGCTACCTGTTCGGCAAACCCATGCCGGCGCCGGCGCTGCCCGAGCTGATCAGGAGTGGCTTTTTAAGTGCAATTTGATGCACATCAAGGTTTGTTCGATCTATATGACATTACAGTGATGAATGTATAACAAACCTTGACGGTGAACAATGAACCGCACGACGTCCGAATACCTTGCCGCGCTAATCGAAGGCATGATGCCGGCGCCGGACGCGGTGCGCCAGCGCCTGGCCTTCCTGGAGTTCGGCCAGGAGGACGCAGCCTTGCTGCGTCAGGTGCACGACAGCCTGCAAAGGCAAGCCGGCCCGGTGGTGGACGCGTTCTACCGGCACTTGCGCACCGTGCCGGAGCTGGCCCGCATGCTGGCGGACGAGGCCCGCTTCGCTCGGCTGCGGCATGCGCAGGCGGACTATTTCAGCAGCCTGACCGGCGGCGCGATCGATGACGGCTACGTGCGGGACCGCGTGGCGGTGGGCCTGGTGCACCGCCATATCGGCCTGGAGCCGCAGTGGTATATCGGCGCCTACCGCAAATACCTGGACGCGATCGGCGGCGTGCTGCGCGAGGCGCTGGCCGGCCAGCCCGAACTGGCCTGGCAGACTTACGAAGCGCTGCTGAAAGTGGTGTGCTTCGACCTCGGCCTGGCGCTGGACACCTATATCAGCTCCGGCGAGCAGGAGCTGCGCCGGCTCAAGACCTATTCCGAGCAGGTAATCGACGGCATGCCGGCCGGCGTGATGACGGTGTGCGCCAACGGTACGGTGCGCACCGTGAACCGTGCCTGGCGGGCCTTGCTGTCGCTCGACAGCGGCAGCAAGGCCGGCCGGCCCTATGCCGCCTACGCGCCGCTGCCGCAACTGCAGAACTGCATCGCAGCAGGATTGATCAATGCCGACTACCAGCACGAGCTGGTGATCACGGCCGGGCCGGACGACCAGCCGCTGCGCTACCTGCGCTGCAAGCTCACCCGCGTGCCGCTGGACGGCGAGCGCATGCTGCTGCTGGTGCTGGAGGATGTGACCGCCTCGCTGCAGGCGCGCGCCCAGCTGCGCGCCAGCGAGGCACGCTTCCGCTCCGCCTTCGGCCAGGCGGCGGTGGGCCTGGCCCAGCTGTCGCCGGACGGGCGCTGGCTGCGCGCCAACTTCAAGCTGCAATCGCTGCTGGGCTACACAGAAGCCGAGCTGGCCGGGATGACGCTGAACAGCGTGCTCCCGCCGGAAGAGCACGCAGCCGAGACGGAAGCGCTGCAAAGGGTGCTAGCCGGCGAAAGCGACAGCCACTGCCGCGAGCTGCGCTACTGCCACAAGGCAGGCCACCTGGTCTGGGTGCAGGCCACGTATTCGCGCATGTACACCGAGCAGGACGGCGTAACACTGATCGGCGTGATCGAGGACGTGGCGCAGCGCAAGCGCTACGAGCAGGAACTGACCCAGCTGGCCAGCCAGGACGTGCTGACCGGCCTGGCCAACCGCGCGCTGCTGCTGGACCGGCTGACGCAGGCCGTGTCCTATGCGCGCCGCGCCAGCCGCTGGGTGGCGGTGCTGTTCCTCGACCTGGACCGCTTCAAGAACATCAACGACAGCCTGGGCCACGACGCGGGCGACCAGGTGCTGGTGGAAGTGGCCGCGCGGCTGCTGGCCTGCGTGCGCAGCGGCGACACCGTGGCCCGCCTCGGCGGCGACGAGTTCGTGGTGCTGCTGGCCGACGTGGCGCGCGGCGACGAGGTGGCGGCAGTGGCACAGAAGCTGGCCGATGCGCTGGCCCAGCCCATGTTCGTGTTCGGCCACGAGATCACCCCGGTGGCCAGTTTCGGCATCAGCCTCTATCCCAAGGACGGCGGCGACAGCCAGGCCCTGCTCAAGAACGCCGACGCGGCCATGTACAGCGCCAAGAAGCTGGGCGGCGCGCAGTTCCAGTTCTACGCGCTGGACATGAATCTGCGCACGCTGGACCGGCTCAAGCTGGAGGCGGCCCTGCGCCACGCGGTCGAACGCGACGAGTTCGAGCTGCACTACCAGCCCCAGCTCGACATGGCCAGCGGCGTCATAGACGGGGTGGAGGCGCTGGTGCGCTGGCGCCGGCCCGGGCACGGCCTGGTGCCGCCGGCCGAGTTCATCCCGGTGGCCGAAGAGACCGGCCTGATCATTCCCCTGGGCGACTGGGTGCTGCGCGCCGCCTGTGCGCAGCAGGCGGCCTGGCGCGACGCCGGCCTGGGCGACCTGCGCATGGCGGTCAACCTGTCGGCGCGCCAGTTCAAGCAGCAGGACCTGGCGCAAAGCGTGGTGCAGGCGCTGCACGACACCGGCTGCGCGGCGGGGCGGCTGGAGCTGGAGATCACGGAAAGCGTGCTGATGGAGCATCCGGACGCCGCCACCCTGGTCATGGAGCAGCTCAGCGACATGGGCGTGAAGCTGTCCATCGACGATTTCGGCAGCGGCTATTCCAGCCTGGCCTATTTGAAGCGCTTTCCCATCCACTCCCTGAAGATAGACCGCTCGTTCGTGCACGACATCAGCTGCGACGAGGACGACGCGGCCATCGCCAGCGCCATTATCGCGCTGGCCCACAGCATGAAACTGAACGTGATCGCCGAAGGCGTGGAAACCGGACAACAACTGGCCTTTTTGCGCCGCGAAGGCTGCGACCACGTGCAGGGCTACTACTTCAGCCGTCCGCTGCCCGCCGCCGAGCTGGCGCTGTTGCTGGCGAGGCCCCCGGGGCAGTTACCATAGGGGCCAGATTCATGTAATATCCTTGCAACAATCCTTTTATTTCCACAACGACCGGCTGGGCAGCAACCCTGCACAAAACGGCATAGGAGACACTAGTACATGCAAGGATTACTCCGCCTCTCGCACTGGCTCGACAAGATAGGCTACCGCTGCGGGCAACTGGCCAACCTGATGATCTTGGCTTCGTGCGTCATCAGCGCCAGCAACGCCATGATCCGCTACGGTTTCGACTGGAGCAACAACTGGCTGCTTGAGCTGCAATGGTATCTGTTCGGCGCCGCCGTCATGCTGGGCGCCAGCTACACCTTCCAGCGCAACGAGCACGTGCGCGTGGACCTGGTCTACGGCCACGTGTCCGAACGTAAGCAGCTGTGGATAGACGTGTTCGGCATTATCTTCTTCCTGATGCCGGCCTGCTTGCTGTTCGCCTGGCTGTCCTGGTATTCGCTGTTCATGCCCTCGTGGGACGTGCTGGAGCAGTCCAGCAACTCCGGCGGCCTGCCGCGCTATCCCATCAAGATCATCGTCCCCCTCGGCTTTGCGCTGCTCACGGTGCAAGGCATTTCTGAACTGATCAAACGCATTGCCGCACTGGCCGGCAAAGCCCAGCTCGACAGCAAGTACGAAAGGCCAGTGCAATGATTCCGCTCGAAATAATGCCGCCGCTGATGTTCGGCGGCCTGGTCGTGTTTATGCTGGTCGGCTTCCCGGTGGCCTTCTCGCTGCTGGCCGTGGGCCTGTTCTTCGGCCTGATCGCCATGTCCGAAGGCTTCTTCGGCGTGGCCTTCATGCAGGCCGTGCCGCAGCGCATATTCGGCAGCGTGCTGGCGAACGACCTGCTGCTGGCCATACCGTTCTTCACCTTCATGGGCGCGGTGCTGGAAAAGTGTCGCCTGGCCGAGGACATGCTGGACTCCATGGGCCAGCTGTTCGGCAAAATGCGCGGCGGCCTGGGCTACTCGGTCATCATCGTGGGCTTCATCCTGGGGGCCATCACGGGCACGGTGGCCGCGCAGGTGATCGCCATGGCGATGATCTCGCTGCCGGTGATGATGCGCTACGGCTACCACATGCGCTACGCCACCGGCGTGCTGGCCGCGTCCGGCACCATCACGCAGCTGGTGCCGCCGTCGCTGGTCCTCGTGGTGCTGGCAGACCAGCTGAAAACCCAGACCGCCAGCGCCGACGTGGGCAGCATGTACCTGGGCGCCTGGGGGCCGTCGCTGGTGCAGATTGGCCTGTTCGCGCTGTACACCTTCGTGCTGTCGCGCCTGCGCCCCGAGTGGCTGCCGGCCGCCCCGCGCGACGAAAAAACGCTGGAAGGCTGGGCCTTGTGGCGGCAATGCCTGCGCGGCATCATCCCGGCCGCCGTGCTGATCTTCATGGTGCTGGGCACCATGATGCTGGGTATCGCCACGCCCACCGAGTCCGGCGCCATGGGCGCGCTGGGCGCGGTCATCCTGGCGGTGATACGCCACCCGGAATTCACCGCGCGCGACAAGCTCGTGTTCCGCGCCGGCATGGCGGCAATGGTGGTGGCGGGCGTGATCGGCGCCGTCTATTACGAAAAGCTGACCGGACTGGCGCCGGCCGCCAAGCCTTATGTGCAGGCCGCGCTGGCGGTGCTCTACATTGCGGTGATCTGGCTGATCGTGCGCGCCAGCCGCATCAAGCCGCTGCGCGAACTGATCGTGCTGAGCTACCAGTCAACCATGCGCCTGACGGCGATGGTGGTGTTCATCCTGATCGGCTCCACCTGCTTCTCGGTGGTGTTCCAGGGCGTGGACGGCGGCCGCTGGGTCGAGCACCTGTTCACCGGCATTCCCGGCGGCTGGATAGGCTTCCTGCTGGTGGTCAACCTGTTCGTGTTCTTCCTGGCCTTTTTCCTGGACTTCTTCGAGATCGCCTTCATCGTGGTGCCCATGCTGGCGCCGGTGGCGCAGAAAGTGCTGGCGCCCGAGCTGGAGTCCATGATGGGCAGCCCCGAGGCCGCCGCCTCCGCCGCGCTGGTGTGGTTCGGCGTGATGCTGTGCGTGAACATGCAGACCTCGTTTATGCATCCGCCTTTCGGTTTTGCGCTATTCTATCTGCGCGGCGTGGCGCCCAAGGAAGTCAAGAGTTCCGACATTTACTGGGGCGCCTTGCCCTGGGTGGGCCTGCAAATGATCATGGTGCTGCTGGTGGCGGTTTTCCCGCAGACCGTGACCTACTTCCTCGACAAGGGCACGCCGGGCACCACAGGATCGGGCGATCTGATTATCGAACGTCCCGCCGGCGACACGGGGCAGGGCGCCGAGCCGGACTTCCAGGTGCCGCAGTTTGACGACAGCACCCCGGCCGAACCGGCCAAGCCGGACACCAAGCCGGCCACCAGACCAGACGCGCCGCCGCCGGCCCCGGACAAGAAGTAGGGACTGCGGCGTTCACCAGGAGAATGCCATGTCCGCCTCGCCGTTTGAACAGCCGCCGCTGCCAACCCCTGAGCTGGAGCGGCGCCGGCACCAGGTCTTCCCGGTGCTGAGCGAGGCGGATATCCGCCACGTGGGACGCTACGGCGAGGAGCGCCGTTACGGCAACGGCGAGGTGCTGTTCGAGGCCGGCAAGCCGACCCCGGGCATCATGTTCCTGCTGAAAGGCAGCATCGCGGTCTACCGCCATAACGGCTTCGACACCTGCGCCAGGATCTCCACCCTGCATCCGGGGCAGTTCAGCGGCGAGGTGGGCGAGCTGTCCTGCCGCCCCGCCATGGCCAACGGCATCGCCGTCGGCTCGGTGCGGGTGCTGCTGCTACCGGCCGAAGGACTGCGCGCCCTGCTGGTGGCCAGCACAGACCTGAGCGAACGCATTATCCGCGCGCTGATCCTGCGCACTGTCGCGCTGCTGGAACAGAATTCCGGCGGCCCGGTCATCATCGCGCCGCGCGGCCATGGCCGCGTCCACGCGCTGGAGAGTTTTTTAACCGCCAACGCGCACCCCTACACCGTACTTGATCCCGACACCGATCCGCGCGCCGTTGCGCTCGTGGCCGAGCATCAGCCGTCGGCGGAGGAATGGCCGTTGGTGCTGTGTCCGGGCGTGGGGCTGAAAAAGAATCCATCCATCGTGGAGCTGGGCCGCTGCATCGGCATGCTGCGGCCGCTCAGCGAAGAGAAGGTGTGGGATGTGATCGTCGTCGGCGCAGGTCCGGCTGGCCTGGCCACGGCGGTGTACGCGGCGTCGGAAGGCCTGTCGGTACTGGCGCTGGAGACGCGCGCCTACGGCGGCCAGGCCGGCGCCAGTGCGCGCATTGAAAATTATCTCGGCTTCCCCACCGGGATCTCGGGCGGAGCGCTGACCGGGCGCGCCTATGTGCAGGCGGAGAAATTCGGCGTGGAGATCGCCATTCCCGCGCCGGCCGGCCGCCTGGACTGCGCCAGCCAGCCTTTGCAAGTCGAGATGTGCGGCAGCCTGCAGTTGCTGAAGGCGCGCGCCGTGGTCCTGTCCTGCGGCGCCCGCTACCGCCGCCCGTCGCTGGCCAATCTGAAGCAGTTTGAAGGCAAGGGCGTGTATTACTGGGCCTCGCCAGTGGAAGCGCAGCTGTGCAAGTCGGAAGAAGTGGTGCTGGTAGGGGGCGGCAATTCGGCCGGGCAGGCCGCCGTGTTCCTGGCCGGCCATGCCGTCAAGGTGCACATCCTGATCCGCAAAGGCAGCCTGGCGTCCACCATGTCCAGCTACCTGATCGGGCGCATCGAAGGCACACCCAACATTGAGCTGCATACGCATTCGGAAATCGTCGCGCTGGAAGGCGACGACGACGGCTTGAAGCAAGTGAGGGTGCGCAATTCGCGCAGCGGGGAAGAGTTCGAATGCGATACCTGCCGCGTGTTCCTGTTCATCGGCGCGGACCCCAACACGGGATGGCTGAACGGCTGCGGGGTGGAAGTGGACAGCCACGGCTTCATCCGCACCGGATTCAATGCCGCGCTGCCTCTGCAGACCAGCGTGCCCGGCGTGTTCGCGATAGGCGACGTGCGCGCCGGCTCCACCAAGCGGGTGGCTGCGGCGGTGGGGGAGGGCGCCGCCGTCGTGGCGCAGATCCATCAGTTCCTGGCCGATCCGGCGGCGCCTCCGGGGCGCTAGCCGACCAGCTTGCACTCAAGCTGCGGCCAGCGCGGCGCGCCCTGCGGCCATCTGGCGTGCGGCCAGCGCCACGCGCGCGCCCAGGTGGGCGGAAGTTTTCAAGTCAGCCGGCGTGGCGCCTTCCTCCGCGCCCACATCCGCGTCGCTCTGCGCGGCGGCGCCGATGAAGAAGCCATGGCGGTTCAGGGTGTCTTCGCTGCTGGTGGAGGTGTTGTGGCCCGCGTGCAGGCCGAGGTTGACCCAGTTCATGCCATGCTGCGCGGCGAAGATGGCCAGTTGCTGCAGCGTCGCCAGCTTGTCCCCGGCGCGGCCGGCTGCGTTGGTGAAGCCGGCCGCGAGCTTGTCTTTCCATTTGCTGGCCAGAGGCGCTGCCCATGTACGTGGGGCAGCCGAACACTTGTTTGTGACAGCGCGGATACATTTGGATAGAATTGCCGGGCACAAAAGATGAAAGAATGACACCATGCCCATTTTGCCCATCTCGCCATGAACGTTTGCCTTTCAGACCATCCTGACCGGCTGGAACTCAGCATCTTCCGGGCACGGGGCGCTTTTGGCACCGTGGCGCACGGCAGCGCGCAGGAGGTGTACCGCTACATCAAGGCGCGCACCAGCCGGATCGGCGCCACGGGCGAGCTGCGGGAGTTGCTGGCCAAGCAGGGCGCGGGCAATCTGCGCACCGACGACGACGTGCTGCGCGAGGCGGCCTCGCAAGTAATGCTGGGCCGGCTGTTCCTGCTGCTGGGCGACCAGCGGCCCGCAATGAGCCCCGGCGCGGGCATCGCCGAACCGCCCGAGGCGCCGCCTTCGCCGCCCAAGCGGCCCGGCATGTCGCCGCCGCCGCCTTTGCCGCCGCCGCGCAAGCCTGCGGTGACAGAGGCGCCGGCGCCGGAACCGGAAATTACCGCCGCGCTGGCGCAGGACGTGCAGGCGGCGGCGCTGGAGCAGGCAGCCCAGGACGGCACCCCGTTCTGCGAAGTGTGCGCCAAGGCGGCTGCGGAAGCGCAGCAATCCGAATCCGAATCCGAGGGGCAGGCTTGACCGCCGCGCTGGATATGGTGGTGGCGCAGCTGTGGCCCAAGGGCGACAGCCTGACCGCGCCGCAAGTGCACATGCTGGTGGACGGCGCACGCGACGCGGCGATAGCGCCGTTGATTCGCTTCGGCAAGCTGGATTTCGACTGCCTGTTCGCCGAACCGCTGACGCCCCGCCTGCGCGCCGCCGCGCCTTACCTGGTGCACCTGGCCGCATCCTCCGCGCAGTCGCGCGAGATGCTGCGCCGCTGCGCCGGCGAGCACTGGGGCATTCTCGTCTCCGCGCCATCGCACGTCACCACGCGACAGTTGCGGCTGCATTTCAAAAAGCTGCTGTGGGTGCACGACGAACAGGGCCGCAAGCTGAACTTCCGCTTCTACGATCCCCGCGTGCTGAGCATATTCCTCCCCACTTGTACGCAAGAAGAGCGGAACATCTTTTTCGGGCCTGCCGAGGAGCTGTATTGCCTGGAGGGCGAACAGCTGCGCCGCTACACGCGCCGCGCTTGATCTAGGCCGATACCGTAATGTATTATGTAATTACGTATTACATACCACGTTACGGGGGCGGTGAATGGCAAGAATGGGACTGGAAAAATCGGATGTGCAACGCGCGCGCGACAGCCTGATCGCGCAATCGCAATACCCTTCTGTGGACGCCGTGCGTATCGCGCTGGGGAATACCGGCTCGAAATCCACGATACACAAATACCTCAAGGAGCTCGAGCAGGAGCAGGGCGGTGCGGCCAGCCAGAACTCCGTCAGCGAAGCGTTGCAGGATTTGGTTTCCCGGCTGGCGGCGCGCCTGCATGAGGAAGCAGACGAACGTATCGCCGCCAAGGCCAAGGAATTCGGGGAGCTGCGGGCCGGGCTGGAAAGCGGGCTTGCCCAGGTTCGCGCAGAGGCCGCCGGCCTGCGTGACCGGCTGGGCAAGGAGACCAAGGCCCACGAGCAGGCGCGGGCGCAACTGCAAACTGAAACCAAGGGCAGGCAGAAAGCCGAGCAGCAGGTGGAGCATCTCACCGAGCGGCGCGAGCACGTGCAGGCCGAATTGCGCAAGGCCCAGCAGGCGCTTGTGCTGAAGCAGGAAGATGTGGCGCGCTTGAGCCAGGAGGCAGCCAAGTCGGCCGCAGAACTCGCCCACGCCAGGCTGGCCGTGTACGACGCGCAACGGCAAACGCGCGCGCATGAAGCCAAGCTGGAACAGATGCGTGAAATGGAACTCGAATTGGCGCGCGCCAAGTCGGCGATGGAAGCGCAGTCCGGCATGTTGGCCGAACTGCGCAGTATGATGGACAGCCAGCGGGGCGCGGCCCGCAAACGCTAGCAGTGGCGGGTTACGCGCTCCGCGCTAACCCGCCCTACGCACATATGAGATGTACATCGCTTGATCGTAGGGCGGGTTAGCAGCGCAGCTGCGTTACCCGCCAAGCCCGCGTCACAGGGACTTCAAGAACGCCAGCAACGCATCCCGGTCCGCCTGCGAAAGATTTTCAAACCTTGCACGCGACTTGTCCGCCTCCCCACCATGCCACATGATGGCCTCGGTGAGATTGCGTGCACGTCCATCGTGCAGATAGCCCGCCTTCGCGCCGCCGCCCATCACCTTGTCCGTGTAGCCGATGCCCCACAGCGGCGCCGTGCGCCACATGCTGCCCTTGGCCTGGCCCTCAACCACGTTGTCCGCCAGCCCCGCGCCCATGTCGTGCAGCAGCAGGTCGGTATAAGGACGTATGGTCTGGTTGCGCAGCTCCGCGAACAAGTGGCCGTTACCGGTCTTCATTTCCACCGTATGGCAGGCCGCGCAGCGCATGGTCTGGAACAGTTTCGAACCAACGCCGACCTGCTGCGCGTCCACGCGGTGCTCGTCCAGTGGCGCAACGCCTTTCGGGAAGCCGCTAGGCAAGCTGCGCTGGGCGGGTACGGCCACCAGCGCCAGGTAGCGCGAGATGGACTGCAAGTCCGCTTCCGTAATGCCCTTCTGCGCAGGGGCGGTGGCGCAGCCCGCCGGATCCGTATTGCAGGAGCGGTTCGGATAGACCGGCGACGTCACAGCCATGTCCTGCAGCAGCGCCGCCGCAGCCTGATGCCGCAGCGTGGCCTTGGACGCCTTCCAGCCGAAGCGGCCCAGGCGCACCGCGCCGGATTCCGGATCGAACACCCAGTTCGGCACACCCTTCACGCCATCTGCGTCCGGCGTGGAGCCGGCGCGCGACAGGATGTCCACTTCGGGGACGGCTTCCAGCAAGCCCGTGCCTATCATCGGCTGGGCCGAGCGCAGGGAGTAGGATTCCGGCACCGCGCCTTCGAACGCCAGCAAAGGCTTGCGAAGTTCGACCGCCGTGCCGTCCGCCAGCTTGGCATTGCGGGTCTCGAAGCCGGACACGCGCACACCGGTGCCCCAGTTCTGCGGTGCGCCGCTGGCCGAGATGGCGTTCATCTGCACCGCGCTGCCGTACTGTGGATGCGGCACCTGCTGGCCCGCCGCGTTGGTGACGGCGACGCGCACGGACATGGTGTCCAGCAGCTGGTTGGCGGCCAGCGGCGCCGGGCTGCGGCCGTTGTTCACGTGGCAGCCGATACAGGCGGACTGGTTGAAGCGCTGGCCCTGCAGGCCCACGGCAGGCGTGTAGCGATCGTTGCCCTGCTCGTTGTGGTCGCCGGTGGTGAAATTGGTATGCACCAGGCGGCGCCCTTCAACAAAGCGCTGCACGTTCTGCATGCCGATGTTGTTGTGCGGCTGCTGGAACATGAACAGGCCGTTATCCGAGTAATTGTAGGACACCGAACCGTCGCCGCCGGACAGCGTTTCCGCCGGCAGCGGCACCGAGTTCAGGCGCGGCTGCACGCCGTACCACGGACGCAAGCCGGTGCCCACCACGTAGATCCATTCCGCCGAGTAGTAGCGCACGCCGCCGTTGTCGCCCTTGGACTGCATGGACTCGGTGGTGCTGAACATGGACGGCGAGACTTCGATCACGTCGCCCACTACCAGCGGACGGGCAGGGATGTCTTTGCCATTCGGGAAGCCGTTGGCGTCCAGCGCCGTCATGCCAGGGTAGTTCTTGACCTGGATGGTGCAGCCGCCGTTGATGCCGTTGACGTTTGTCAGCCGGTTATTGGCCGGGTAGGCGATGGGTTTGCAGATGTCGATATTGTCGTTGACCAGCTGGCCGGGTGCCATCCAGCCGTAGCCGGTGACGCCGGGCCGGTCGATGGCGCGGAAGAAGGCCACGCCGCCTTTCAGGAAATCTACCGCGGTGTACTGGTTCACTGTCAGCGTGGGCTTGGTCACGCCGGCCACGCGGCTGTTGTCGATCACCTCCACGCCCCAGGTGCGGTTCTTGAAGTACTGCGGCACGAAGGTCAGATAGTTGCCCGGGCCTTTGTCGACCGCCAGGCCGGTGACCGGGTCCACCGTTTCATTCGGGCCGTAGCCGATCTCGTTCCATTCCTCCCCGCGCTCGCGGCCGTGGCGGGCCAGGCCGCGCGCGCCGAAGCGGGTGACCAGGGTGCCGTCCGGCAGCGTGAACTGCAGCGATTCGATCGGTTCGGCGGCGGCCGGCAGCGGCGTCCAGCCGTTACCGTTGGCCGGGAATTTCAGGGCCGAAGTAACGGCGCTGCCCAGCGAGTTGTCGCTGCCCGGTGTCTTGAACTCCACTTCGAACAGCGAGTAGCCGTAGTTGGTGGCGCGCGCCACGCCCTGCAGGCGCACGAAGCGCGCATTGATGCCAAGGTTGAAGAACTCCTCCGTGCCGCCCTGGCCGTTGCCGACAAAGCGTGCCTGCGACCAGGTCTGGCCGTCGTCCGACACCTGCAGCGCGTACTGCTTGCCGTAGGCGTTCTCCCATTGCAGCTTCATGTAGCCGATTTGCATCTTGGCGCCGAAGTCGAACTGTATCCAGGCGCCGTTGTCCGGCTTGCTGGCCCAGCGCGTGCCGAGTTTGCCGTCGATGGCCTGCGGAGCGGCCAAACCGCCGTTTTCCGGCTCGGACGAGGTGGCCGCAACCGGTTTGAGGACGACGCCAGGTTTAGTGGTGTCGATCGGGCCGGGATCCGGCTGGGGCTGAGGCTGCGGATCCGGCTCCTGCGGCGCCACGCTGCCGCCCGAGAATGCCTGGATCTCGAAAATGGAATAGCCGTAGTTGGTGCTGCGCTTCAGGCCCTGCATGCGCAGGTAGCGGCCCTGGCCGGACAAGCCGGTCCAGTCTTCGCTGCCGCCCTGGCTGGCGTCCACGGTCTTGACGGTGGTCCAGGTGGCGCCGTCTTCCGAGGTCTGCACCAGGTATTGGGTGGCGTGGGCGTTTTCCCAGTCGATGCGGACGCGGTTGATGGCGACGGACTTGCCGTAGTCCAGCGTCAGCGACTGGTCGTCCGAGAAGGCGCTGCTCCAGCGGGTGCTGGCGCTGTGGTCGATGGCGGCTGCGCCGCCCAGGTCGCCGCGTTCGGCGGACGTAGCCAAGGCGTTCACCGGAGTCAATTCCACTTCGGGCGACGCGGCGGCCATTGCCATGCCACGCAGTGCGGGGCCGCCTTGCTTGGCCAGCGCGGCGCTGTCGCTGCTGCTGCCGCCGCAAGCGGCCAGCATCAAGGTAAGGGCGAGAGGTAGCCCCTGGATTGAAAGTTTTTGTAATTGCCCTGAGGTCATTCGACGTCGATGCGGCATTTTGTGCATGCTACCTCCCTTTGCTTTATGACATTGGTTCAAGTATTTATGACAACCATCATATTAACTTGCCAAGAAAAAGCCGCGTCGTAGGCGGCTTTCTTGGGTCGGAATCGTTACCTATTTTTTTCCGTACGGCAACTTTCGGTAACATAACTTGTGTCATTTCACATGTCAAGCGTAACATTTTACGTTCTTTTCAATATGCCTTGAAATTGCCGGAAACGTGCAGCATGCCCAGGAATTGGAGCAGACCGTTGTAATAACGCCATTTCCCTGTGGGCGGCTTGAGCTCCCACAAGTCGGCGATGAAGCGGCTGGGCGCGGGGCCGTTCAGCGCCAGCGTGGCCACGGCGTTGCACGAGATCAGGCCGGGCGAGCCCTCGCGGTCGATTACCGTGCCGTCCACGCTGTACAGCGAAGGGTAGGGGACTTGATCCTGGCGCGAGAAGAAGTCCAGCAAGCGGCCGCTGAGCACTGATGCGGAAGGGTTCTTGCCCCACCAGGCCTGATCCACGGACCAGTTGGCGGCGGTCCGGAAGGCGTCATACCGGAAGTCGCCATGGCCTTCCAGATGGCGGGGGCGGCCGTCGAATTCCGCGTAGTCGGGCGTCAGCGCGGTTTTGGGATGGCTGGAGATTTCAAAGTAGCGGCGGCTGGTTTCCGCAATGCGCGCCCATTGCTTGCGGTCGCGTTCCTGTCCGCCCTGCCAGCCGGCGGCGCGGCGCGCCCACAGTTCGTAAAAAGCGGGCAGATGATAGGACGGGTCGCTGAAATCGGCCGCGTCGCCGACCGGCACGAACACCACCTGCTGGTGCTTGGGCGAGAACATCGAGCGCGCGCCGTCCACCACGCCGCCGTTCATGTCTTCCTTGTGCAGCATGGCGTCCAGGATGGCGTTGGCCTGGGCGGAGTAGTTGTAGATGCCCTGGCCGTCGCCCCAGCGGCCGGCCGCCATCAGCAAGGCAGTGGCCATGTATTCCTCGCCGTCGGAGGCGGGCACCGCATCCTGATCGCAGCCCGTGGTCTTGCACTGCCAGCGGAAATAGCCGCGCCGCGGGCCGCTTTCATAGCGCATATGCGTGGCCGCCCAGTTCCACAGCGCGTCGAAGGCCGATTTTTTGTTCATCTGCACCGCGATCATCATGCCGTAGGACATGCCCTCGCTGCGCACGTCCTGGTTGCCGACGTCCAGGATGTAAGCGGAAGGGCCGTTCGCCGTGGCCGGCGCCGGGTAGTAGACGCGGCTGTCCTCGCCGCCCTCGAACAGCGAGCGCCAGTATTCGTTCAGCCGGGCGTTGACCGCCTGCTCCGTCAGCTCAGGCCGCCATTCGCGGAACACGTTGCGGTAATGCCCGCTGATGGCGCTCGGGGCGCTGGCGGCGATCGGCGGCGGCGTTGCTGGTTGCGCTCCCGCGCCGGCAGTCCAGGTCAGCAAGGAAAACAGCACGGCAGGTATTGCTTTCATCTACGGATCTCCATTCATGTGGAGCGATGATAGCGCAATCATCCAAACAATGGCTAGTGTGCGATATGTTTCCGCCATGGCCGCACCACGCCAGATTCGCCTTGTCGCAGACCGGCTAAGGCGTGATACCCTCTTGCAAAGAGCGAGGGCGCGCGGCGCCGCAATGCTGGCGAGCCGCTTGTTTTTACCGTCGGCCGCGGCCTGGCAATCATACTTTGGGAGGCGGGCATGGACATTCCACCGAGCAACGGTCTCAGATCAACAGGGCATGGCCGTATCCTGCTTTGGCGCGGCGGCAGTGTCTGGGTCGGCCGGGCTGAACGGTCGACGGATTTCCACGCCCATCATGCGATCCAGTTCACCTTGGCGCTGTCCCCGGGGCCATTGCATTTCCGCTCCCCGGGCGAGGCGTGGCAGGCCTATTCCGCAGCGGTCGTTCCCGCGCACCACCCGCATGCCTTTGAGGCGCGCGGCGAGTTGGTCGCCCTGTTGTTTGTCGAGCCCGAATCATGCGAAGGCCAGGCGCTGCGCGAACGCTTTCGCGATCGCATCGCTGCCTTGTCCGACGAAATTGGTCGCCTCCATTTTGCGGCGCTGGCCGCCGCGTACCATGAAAAGCACAGCGACCAAGCGCTGATCGCCTGCGCGCGCGCGGCGATCAGTGAACTGGCCGCGCCCGCGAACAAGCCGGCCTTGCCGCTCGACCGCCGCATCGAGCGTGCCATCGAATTGTTGCATGAACGGCTGGGGCAAGCCATCAACCTTGCCGATATCGCCGGGGCGGTGCATCTCTCACCAGAGCGTTTCCGCCATTTGTTCATCGCGCAAACCGGCATCCGCTTTCGGCCTTATGTCCTGTGGCTTAGGCTTGGCGCTGCGCTCGCATGTTATGCGGCCGGCGCGAATCTGACGGACGCAGCCCATGCCGGCGGCTTTGCGGATTCCGCTCATTTCTCACGTACCTTCAAGCGCATGTTCGGCGCCGCCCCCATCAGCATCAAGCCAGAATAGCCGTTTCATTCAAGCCCGGCCCGGCCGCGCGCCCTACACTGGGGACTCACATCAACCCAGAAGGAGCATCATCATGAACACAACCACGCCATCCCCTTGCAAGTGCCCATCCTGCGCGGGCGCGCAATGCCAATGCGGTTGCCAGACGCCGCCTAAAGCGCCGGCTTGCCATTGCGGCCCGCAATGCCGCTGCGGCGACAACTGCAAGTGCCCCAAGGCCTGAGCCGGGAGGGGCGACGGCCGGCGGCCCTGTGCTGGACCGCCGACCGTGCCCCTGCGGCGTTTGGGGGCAAGCAATTGCCTGTCTACATGTCAAGTGCATCGACGGGCAGAGGAGGAAGCAGATGGAAATCTTCGTTTGGGCATACTTGGGCGGCCTGCTTGGCGCCATACTGATGGACGCCGTGGAAAAGCTGGCCGCCAAGGCCGGCATCACCAGCGGCGTCAGCGTTGCCTTGGTGGGCCGCTGGTTTCTATGGCTGGTCCATGGGCGCTTGCTCCATACCAATATCGTTGGTGCCAAGCCATATCCTCGGGAGGCGCAAGCCGGGTGGGCGTTCCACTTTTTGCTCGGCGGTGGCGGCGTCGCGCTGTTCTATCCGTTTTTCTTCCATGCCCTCGGCGGCGGCACGCCGCTGGAGCACCTGCTCGGCGGGGTGTGCTTTGGCCTGGCCAGCTCACTGCTGCCCTGGTTCGTTCTGTTGCCCTCGTTCGGCTGGGGTATTGCCGGTTGGCGCGGCCCGCCTGGCGCCAGGCCACTGCTGGCCAGCCCACTGTCCCACTTGTTCTATGGTCTTGGTGTGGGCGTGATGGGCGCGTTAGGGGCGCTCAACCGGCAATTGTCTTGATGCGCCGGTCGGCGCCGTCACGCTGGCCGGGCACGAAGGCCAGCCGCTGGCCCGGAAACAGGAAGGGGACGTTCCACATCCGATATGCGGGCGGGCTAGTTCGCGGCCGGATCGTAGGACAGCACCGCCTTGTAGCCGGCCGGCGCAATCGAGGTGCTGAACGGATAATCGGCGAAATTGCCGTAGTCCACCATGCCCAGCTTGATCAGGATGGTGTGGGGCAGATCCTTGCTGCGCCCCTCAAGCAGATTGACGGCCGCGTTGATCACCACCCGCGCCTGGCTGACGCCCTTGGTATCCACCGCAGCGGCAATTTCCTTCTTGCCTATCATTCTGGCGATATCGCCCGTCAGGTCGTAAGCCACCAGCCGGACCTTGTTCTGCAAGCCGGCGTTGACCAAGGGCTGGTACGCGGCAGGGGCGCAGCCGGTGCAGCCCAGGATGTAGTCGAGTTTGGGGCCGTTCTTGGCCAGCACCTGCTCCGCCAGCCTGGTCTGGCCCTTGAAGTCGCTGTCGCCATAGCGCACGTCCAGGATATGGACTTTGATCGGCGCTTCCTCCGCCGCAATCCGCGTGCCGTCGACCTCGCCTTTCACCCAGCCAGCGCCAGCGGGACCGGGGAGGAGGGCGACATTGATAGATTTCAGGCCGCGCTGCTGCGCGTCGCGGATTACCCAGCGCATGGCCTCCAGCCCCATGCCGCGCAGGGACGTGGTGACCTTGATGCTGAGGTCGTCGCTGCGGCTGTCGTTCGCCAGCTGGAACACGGGAATGCCGGCGGCGCGCGCCTTGGCAATCGAGTGGTTGTTGAACGTCATGTTGATCGGCGAAATGACGATGGCGTCGTAGCGCGCCGCGATCGCCTCGGTCATCTGGTTCAGCTGGCTCGACAAGTCGTCATAGCCGGCGGCCGCAATGACGTCGACCGCGACGCCCAGCCTGCGCGCTTCGCTGATCACGCCATAATTGCAGCCGACCCAGTAGGGGTCTTTAAGATGGGGGAACAGGAATGCGATGCGCCACTGCCTGGTGGCAGGCGCGGCCAGCGCGTACGTTCCGGCCACCACCCGGCCGCTGGCCAGCGCGTCATCCGCCGTGCCGTTGGCCTGCAGCGGACGGAAGATGGACTGTATCGGTATTGGTGCGAATTTGACTGGCTCGGGCAATTTGTCCGCCCATGCCGCAGTCAACATCAGCCAAAGTACGCTCGAGACAGCCAGTTTCCGCATCAAGTGATTCTCCAACCCGCTCCAAGTCAGACCAAGAATTGGTCGATTTCGTTTCCAGTATAACACCGGATGTTTCCTGATCTACCAGAGAAAACTGCTTCGCGCCGCCCCTAATGTCCGTGCTGGTGGTGAATATCCGGGTAGTGCTTGTGCGCATGCCGCATCCGCTTGTGGCGATGCGGGAGCACATGGGGCTCATTCCCATCCCACGCGAAGTCGTGCTCGTGCTGGTGGTGCGCGTCGTGGCGATGGGCATGGGTATGATCCATGGCCTCGTGCTCATGCTCGTGGTCATGGCTTTCGGTCAGATGCAGCCAGATGCCGGCCCCCATCAGCAAGGCGGCCACCCAAAAGAACGGCCCAGGGTGCTCGCCGGGCACGACCAGGGAAATGGCGGCGCCAACGAACGGCGCGGCGGAGAAATAGGCGCCGGTGCGCGCCGTCCCGAGATGCCGCAAAGCGAGAACAAACAGCACCGGGCTCAAGCCATAGCCGCAGAATCCGATCGCGGCGGCGCTGAACATAACCGGCGGGGCCGGCAAACGCATGTCCAGCGCGGCGGCAATGGCGAGGTTGACCGCGCCCGCCGCCAGCCCTTTGACGCAGGCGATCTGCACCGCGTCGCTCGCGGATACTTTTCTTGTCAGGTTGTTGTCGATGCCCCAGCACAGGCAGGCGCCCACGATCGCGAGCGCGCCCAGCGGAATCCCGTGCACCGTCGCCTGGTCCCAGGAGAGCAGCGCGCCTGCCACGACAGTCAGCAGCATGCCGGCGAGGATGCGGCGGTCGAAATTCTCCTTGAAGAAGAACCAGGCGAGCATCGAGGTCAGCACCCCTTCCATATTCAACAGCAGGGATGCCGATGAGGCCGGCGTGGTGCTGAGCCCGAGCATCAGCAGCACCGGGCCGGCCACGCCGCCGGCCAGGATGGCGCCGCCTAGCCATGGCCAGTCCGTCCTGGTCAGCCCGGCTACCTCGGTATTGCCTTTGCCAAGGACCACGCCCCTCAGCAGGTGCAGCGCAAGAAGGCCCAGGCCGCTGCCAAAATAGAGCATGCCCGCCACGGCCACCGGCGCCGCGTGGCCGACGAGGGACTTGGCGAACGGCGTGCTGGCGCCAAACAAGGCAGCGGCCGCCAGCGCGTAGATGACGCCCTGGTGGAGTCCGGCATGGGAGGAAGGTTGATGGCTCATGTGCTAAGTCCCTGATGATACCAGCGCTGGCTGGAGTAAGATGGCGGCCAGAGTCAAACAACAGGCTGGAGATTGCGGTGCGCTTGCTGCTGGTGGAAGACGATCCGATGATCGGCGATAGTATTGTGGATGGATTACACGGCGAAAGCTATGCCGTCGATTGGGTGCGCAACGGGCACGATGCGGAGCTGGCCATGGCCGCGCAGGGCTACGACGCGCTGTTGCTGGACCTTGGCCTGCCGGGCAAGGAAGGCATGGACGTGCTGCATGCGCTGCGCACGCGCGGCGTGGACACGCCGGTCCTGATCATCAGCGCGCGCGACGGCAGCGCCGCCCGCGTGGCAGGCCTGGACGCGGGCGCCGACGATTTCCTCGTCAAGCCCTTCGACCTGGAGGAACTGCTGGCGCGCATCCGCGCCTTGCTGCGCCGCCGCGTCTCGCGCAGCCGTTCCGTGATTGAGCACGACGGCCTGACGCTGGACCTGGCCAGCCATGAGGCGCGCTTCAACGGCGCGGTGGTCAAGCTGTCGGCGCGCGAGTTTGCGCTGCTGCGTGTGCTGCTGGACAGCCCGGGCAGCGTGGTCTCCAAGCGCGAGCTGAAGGAAAAGCTGTACGGCTGGAACACCGAGGTGGAGAGCAACACCGTCGACGTCTACGTGCACCACCTGCGCAAGAAATTCGGCGCCGACTTCATCAAGAACGTGCGCGGCGTGGGCTACAAAGTGGCCGCCGCAGCATGATGACCATCCGCCGCCAGTTGCTGATCGGCCTGCTGTGCGCGCTGGCGCTGTGCGCGCTGGGGGCCGGCGTGGCACTGTATTACGCCATGCTCAAGGAAACCAGCGAACTGGGCGACCTGCAACTGCGCCAGGTGGCGGCGGCGCTGCCCAACGAGTTCGGCCCCGGCACGGCCTTGCCCGGCGCCGAGGATCCCGAGGAGGACGTGGTGGTGCAGGCCTGGGACGAGCGCGGCGCGCCGCGCCAGGTGGCGCAGGAGGTGCCGCTGCTGCCGCGCTACGACGTGCGAGGCTATAAGTCGGTCCAGTTCAATGGCGCCGGCTGGCGCATTTACGGCGAGCGCCGGCGAGCGCTGTACGTGCAGGTGGCGCAGTCGGACGCGGTGCGCGCGCAGGTGGCCACGCGGCGGGCGATGTACATCGGCTGGCCTGTGCTGGCCTGCCTGATCGTCCTGGCCGGTTTCATACTGATGGTGGTCGAGCGCGCGCTCAAGCCGCTGGACCGGCTGGCGCAGGCGGTGGCGGGGCGTTCGCCGGAGGCGCTGCAGCCGCTGCCGACCGATGCGCTGCCGCCCGAGTTGCGCCAGGTGGTGGATGCGTTGAACGGGCTGATGCGGAAATTCGAGCGCGCGCTGACGCAGCAGCGCACCTTTGTGGCCGACGCGGCGCATGAACTGCGCTCGCCGCTGACGGCCCTCAAGCTGCAGCTGCAGCTGGTGGAGCGCGCCGCCGGCGCGGACGCACGCACGGCCGCGCTGGCCAAGCTGGAGGAGCGGCTGGACCGGGGTGTGCACCTGGTGCAGCAACTGCTGAGCCTGGCACGCCACGAAGTCGGGCATCAGCCCGGCCAGCGGCTGGACATCGACCTGTCCAGCCTGTTGCAAGCGGCGGTGATCGACCATGAAGTGCTGGCCGCCAGCCGCGGCATCGACCTCGGCGTGGCCTCGGACGAGCACATCGTCATCGCCGCCGATCCCGAGGGGCTGCGGGTGCTGCTCAACAATCTGGTCGACAACGCGCTGCGCTACACCCAGCCCGGCGGCAGGGTGGATGTGCGCGCTGGCCGGCGCGGCGGCCGAGCCTGGCTGCAGGTGCAGGACAACGGCCCCGGCGTGCCGGAACAGGACCGCGCGCGCCTGTTCGACCGCTGCTACCGGCCCGCCGGCAACACCGTGCCCGGATGCGGACTGGGCTTGTCCATCGTGCGCAATATTGCCGATCACCACGGCGCCAGCGTGGAAATCGCAGCCGCCGACTGGGGCGGAGGCCTGTCCGTCACCGTGTTATTCCCCGCCGCCGACACCGCCGCCGATCTCCATTAATACAGCTTTAATGATGGACCAACGACACTGGCCCCGACGGTTGCGGCCGGGATGGATTCGGGATGGTTGCTTAACTTTTTCTTAACGTTCCAGCAGATAGTATGGGTTGTATGCCTGCGCCGCTTCCCCCCCTGAAGCAAGGATACGATATGCAAGAGTTGGCGGTCATGATAGTGAATTGGATGTGGCACCTGGACGCGCACGTGACGGCGGCGGTGCTGGGCATCGTGCTGCTGTCGCTCACGCCCGGCCTGGCGGCCTGGCTGCGGGCAAGGACGGCGGGAGGGGCGCGCATCGCTGGCATGCCGGGAGTGTCGGACATCCCGGACTGGCGCTACTGGCTGGCCGGCGCCGTGCTGCTCCTGCTAATGGCGCGCCTTGCGCTGATGGCGCTGGCGCCGCTGGCCGACACCACCGAAGCGCGATACGGCGAACTGGCGCGCCAGACGCTGGTCAACGGCTACTGGCTGATGCCGCACATGGACGCGCAAACGCCGTTTTTCGCCAAGCCGCCGCTCTCCACCTGGGCCAGCGCCGTGTCCATGGGCCTGTTCGGCGTCAATGAATTCGCAGCGCGCCTGCCGGCGCTGCTGGCCTCGGCGCTCACGCTCTGGATCGCCGCCGCCTTCGCCGGCCTGCACGGTGTGCGCCAGCGCTGGCTGGTGGTGCCGGTGCTGGCGGCCTCGCCGCTGTTCTTCATCAGCGCCGGCGCGGTCATGACGGACGCCATCCAGATGACGGTGGTGTGGGCCGCGCATTACTGCGCCTGGCGTGCGCTGCAAGCGGGCGAGCGCGCGCACGGCCTGCGCTGGCGCCTGGGCTTCTGGGCCATGGTGGGACTGGCGGCCTTGTCCAAAGGCTTGGCCACCTGGCTGCTGATCGCCATGCCGCTGGTGGCGTATGCGCTGCTGCAGCGCAAGCTGCTGCCCATGCTGCGCCAGGTGTTCGACCCGGCAGGCGTGGCGCTGGCTGCCGCGATCTTCCTGCCCTGGTATCTCGCGGCCGAACGCAGCTATCCCGGCTTCCTCAATTACTTCATCGTCGGCGAGCATTTCTCGCGCTTCCTGGTGCCGGGCTGGACGGGCGACCGCTACGGCACCGCGCACCGCCAGCCGCTGGGTGCCATCTGGCTGTTCTGGGCCGGTGCCGTGCTGCCCTGGCTGCACGTGTTCGTCAGCCAGCTGGCCGCGATGGTGCGCCGTCCGCAAGGCCCCAAACCGGCCGCAGGCTGGCCGACGATGCGCCCGCTGGCGCGCTTCCTGTGGTGCGCCACGCTGGCGCCGCTGCTGTTCTTCACCTTCAGCCGCAACATCATCTGGACGTATGCGCTGACGGCGGTGCCGCCGTTCGCGGTGCTGGTGGCCGGCTGGCTGGAAAACAGCGCGCCCGCCACGCGCCGCCGCGCCGGCTACGCGCTGGCTGCCTATGGCGCCGCGGCGCTGGCGCTGGCGCCGTTCATCCTGCACCAGGTCAACGCGAACTCGGAGCGCGAACTGATGCGGGCCTTTGAACGCCAGGCGCCAGCCGGCGCGCAGCTCACTTATATGACCCGTCCCACGTTCTCGTCGGCGTTCTACTCGCGCGGCGCGCTGGTGCAAGGAACGCCGGCCGTGCCGGTAGGATCTGCTGGCCGCATGTACGTGGTGATGGACAACCAGGAACTGCGGCGCCTGTCCATTCCAGCAGGCCGCGTCCTGTTTAGCGGCCAGCGCCGCTCACTGGTGGAGATGAACTGATGGCTATCCAACCTGCCAACCTGCACTGGAGCGGCCGCCGCTCGCTCTCCGTGGTGCTGCCGGTGCTGAACGAAGCGCCGTCGCTGGCCGTGCTGCTGCCGAATCTGGCCGCGACGCTGGCCCGGTGCGGCGTGGACTGGGAAGTGGTGGTCGTCGACGACGGCGGCAGCGACAACCTGGCCGAAGTGCTGCAGCAGTTCGAGCAGCATCAGGGCCACTGCAATGTGCAGCTGCTGCGCTTGTCGCGCAATTTCGGCAAGGAGGCCGCGCTGACGGCGGGCCTGGCCGCCACGCGCGGCGACGCCGTGCTGTGCATGGACGGCGACGGCCAGCATCCGGTTGAGCTGATCCCGACGCTGATCGAACGCTGGCGCAGCGGTTACGACATGGTGGCGGCAGCACAGACCACCCGCGCCCACGAGAGCGCGCTGCTGGGCTGGTGCAAGCGGCGCTTCTACGGTTTCATGTACGCGCGCGAGCGTTACGTCATCCCGGCCAACGCCGGCGATTTCCGCCTGATGGACCGGCGCGTGGTGCAGGCGCTGATGCGGCTGCCGGAACGCACGCGCTTCATGAAGGGCTTGTATGCCTGGCTGGGATTCAAGACCAGCATCGTGCCGTTCCGCGCCGGCGAGCGCACCGCCGGCGAGTCCAAATTCCGGCTGCGGCAATTGCTGGGACTGGCTGCGCTCGGCGTGACCGCGTTTTCGGTCAAGCCGCTGCGCATGGTGTCGGTAGCGGGCGCGCTCATCTCGGTGGCGGCCTTGTGCTATGGCCTGTACATCATGGCCGAGACCCTGATTATCGGCAATCGCGTCTCCGGCTGGGCCACGCTGGCGTCCGGCATGATGCTGCTGTCCGGCATACAGTTGCTGTGCCTGGGCGTGATTGCCGAGTACCTGGGCCGCGTGTTCGAGGAAACCAAGCAGCGGCCGCTGTACGTGCTGGAAGAACGGGTGGATCACAGCGCGCTGGGGCAGGGCGCGCCCGTGCGCCAGGTGGCGCCGTGACGGCCCCGCAAGCGCGACCTGCGGCCTTCGTGCTGGTGGGCGCGGCGGCGGCGGGCGTGCATCTGCTGACCGTGCTCGGCGCGGTGTCGCTGGCGCAACTGCGGCCGCAGCAGGCCAATATCGCCGGCTTTGCCTGCGCCTTCCTGGTCAGCCATGCCGGCCAGCGGAAATTTACGTTTGGCGCGGGGCGCAGCGCTGGCGGCAGCATGCTGCGCTGGCTGGCCGTGTCGCTGGCGGGCTTCGGCGCGAATCAATTCCTGTTTGTGGCGGCGCTGAAAGCCTTCCCGGCGGTTCCCTATCTGGCCTTGCTGGCGGCCGTTACGCTGCTCGTTGCGCTGGCCAGTTTTGCGCTGGGCAAGTACTGGGCGTTCAGCGCGGCCCGGCGGGCAGCCTAATATGCGCCGTCTCATCATCAACGCCGATGACATCGGCATGCATCCCGCCATCGACCAAGGCGTGGCCGCACTGGCGGAGCAGGGCGTGGTTACCTCGGCCAGCATCATGGCGCTGGGCCGGCCGGACCGCGACGCGCTGGCCACGCTGCGCCGCTACGGCGTGAACCTGGGCCTGCACCTGGACTTCACCAGCGCCATGGCGCACGCGCGGTATGGCCACCGGCGCGGCGTAGGCGCCACCATTGCTGCAACATGGGCGCGGCGGATGCCGCCGCAGCAGGCGCGCACGGTGGTGCTCGGCCAGTTGCACAGGTTTGGCGAGCTGACCGGCGCCATGCCTGCCTTTATCGACGGTCATGAGCATGTGCACCAGTTTCCGGTGATCCGCGAGGCACTGATGGAGGTGCTGGCGGCTGGCGGGGGGCATGCGGCCGTCTTCCTGCGCGATACCCGCCCCCGGCGCTGGCGCGGCGCCAAGGCGGCCTTGATCGGGGCGCTGGGCGCGGCCGAGCTGGCACGGCAGGCCAGGCGGCTGGGCTTGCGCAGCAACGGGGACTTTCTCGGCGTCTATGACTTGTCCGGGCAAGCGGACTTGCCGGCGCTGTGGCGCGGCTGGCTGGCCTCCATAGCGCCGGCCGGCGCGCTGGCCATGTGCCACCCGGCTGCGGCGCACCCGGCCCTGGAGCAGTTCCGCAGGCGCGAATTCCGTTTCCTGGGCAGCACGCAGTTTGCCGACATGCTGGCCGAATTCCAGGTCCAGCCGGCCTGCTGGGAAGACACGCCGCGGCATTTCCCGGTTGGCGGATGAGTTCGCCGCGGCCTCAGCGCCGACGCAGGCCCGCCGCCGTGTAGTCGTTGCGCGGATTCCACAGCATCCAGCCCGCACTGCCTGCCGACTCGGCCGCGTCGATCTGCGCCCGCACTTCGTCTTCGTCAAATGCCCGGCGGTCGAAAGCATAGTCGCGGAAGGCTTGCAACCAGGGCCGGAAACGCAAGGGATTGCCGCCCGTGCGCGCCAACGCCCGCCGCAGGGTTCGATGCACAATCTCCGCCGGGTGCTGGACGGGATTGCGGTAGCCGGGGATGCCAAACTGGAAGCCGGAAGGGTATAGCATGGGCGAGACGTAGTCGACGACGGCGGCGATCGCCGGCAGATCCTGGCCGATCTGGGTATCGTCGTCATTCCAGGCGGTATAGCCGAACAGGTCGGCGGCCAGGAACACATTGTGCGGGAGCAGGCGGGCGCGCGCGGACGCCAGGAATTCCACGATGGCGGCGACGCGGTTGGCGGTGCTGTTCGGCAGCGCGAAGCGTAGGCCCCCGCTGTCGGGGAAGCGCACATAGTCGAACTGGATTTCATCGAAACCCATCGCCGCTGCCTCCTCGGCCAGATCAAGGAAATACGGCCACGCTTCGCGCCGGAAGGGATCGATCCATGCCATGTGCTCGCGGTCCCGGAACGGCGTGCCGTCTTCGCGCTGCACGCGCCATTCCGGATGGGCTGCGGCCAGCCTGTCGTCCTTGAAGGTAACGATGCGGGCAATCAAATAGACGCCTGCCTGCTTGAGCCCGGCCACCAATGCCGGCATATCTTGCACGGTGGTGACGCTGCGGGCACCGCACTGCGCCGCCAGCGCCACCTTGCTGGGATAGGGCACGATGCCGCTGTCGCCCTTGAGGTCGATGACCAGAGCGTTGAGCTCGGTATCGGCGAGCAGGCGCAGGGCGGACTGGCGCAAGCCGGCATCGCCGATGCCGTAGACCGACAGATAGAGCGCCTTGGGGCGCAAAGGCAGCAGGAGCAGCGGCGCGGCGGCGGCCTGGGGCAGCCTGGCGGAGACGCGGCTGTAGCCTATGGCACGGGCCTGCAGCACGGTCCCGGTGGCGTTGAGATGGTAGCTGCCGTCCGGGCCGGTGGTTGCGGCCTTGCCACCGGCCGCCACGACGGCACCGGCGATCGGTTGCCTGCTGACGGCGTCGAGCACCCGGCCATCGAGCGGCTGCGCAGCCACCGGCGCGCACAGCAGTGTCAGCAACGCGAGACGGCTGATCATGGCACGCAAGCCGGACCGGTGGCCAGCCGCCCGAGCAAGCCGCGCACGCCGACAGCGTCCGTGATCAAGTGCCGTGGCAAGGCATAGAGATCGTCGCCGGCGCTGGCATTGCGGTTTCCCAGTGCCAGCGCCGCCGTATAGCCGCTGGCCCGCGCCTGGCGGCGCAGCTGCTCGTCGCTGATGCCGTACGGCCAGGCGAGCACCGGCGCCGACACGCCGAGTTTGGCGTGCAGTACCTCGCGCGGCCGGGCCAGTTGCAAGGCGGCCAGGGCGGCGTAAGCGGCCGGGGCGAGCCCTTGATGCTCCCTGCGGAAATCCGGATGCCAGTAGGTATGCGAGCCGATCTCGATGCCAGGGCTGGCGGCCAGCGTCCGCAGTTGCGCCCAATCCAGGGCGTAGCGCGCGTTGCCGATGGCGGACGGGTAGATGAAGAGCGTCACCGGAACGCCGAGCCTGCCGATCAGCGGGTAGAGATCGGTGTACACGCTGCGATGGCCGTCGTCCACCGTGATCGCCACCAGGCTCGCCTCGGGCGGCACGCGGCCTTGCAGGGTGCCGATCAGCGCGGCCAGCGTGACGAGCCGGTAGCCGTGGGCGCGCAGCGCCAGGATCTGCTGTTCCATGACTGTGGTCCGGGTCGTCATGCTGTCGGCCGCGACCGGGCCGAAGCGGTGGAAGACCAGGATGCTGCAGGTAATCGGGGGCGCAGCCACGGCGGCACCGATCCAGACGCTCAATAGCAGGGCTAGCACGAGGGCTCCAAGGCGAAGGTTAAGCTCGGCAAGACTACAGCGCCGGCGCTTGGCAAAGTCGCTGAGCGCGATCACTTTCCGTCCGCACCCGCGGCGCGCGCGAAGATCCCGGCGGCCACCGACAGTTCCAGCTCCATGGCGGCGTCAATCCAGCATTTCCAGCGCCAGGGCGATGCCTTGGCCGCCGCCGATGCACAAGGTCACCAAGCCCCGCTTAAGACGGTCGCGCCGCATCGAGTGCAGCAGGCGCGTGGCCAGCACGGCGCCGCTGGCGCCGATCGGGTGCCCGTGCGCGATGGCGCCGCCTTCCACGTTGACTCTTTCCTCGTCCAGGCCCAGTTCCCGCAGGCAGGCCAGTGCGATGGCGGCGAAGGCTTCGTTGATTTCGATCCGCTCGACTTGCTTGATGGTCCAGTTCGCCCGCCGCAGCGCCTGGCGGACGGCCGGGACGGGGCCGAGTCCGAACATGCCGGGTTCCACCGCCCCCACGCCATAGGACACCAGCCTCGCCAGCGGCGCCTGGCCGTTGCGCCTGGCCCAAGCGCCTTCGGCGACGAGCATGGCGGCGGCGCCCGCGTTCAGTCCGGGCGCGCTGCCGGCCGTGATGGTGCCATCCTTGCGGAACGCCGGTTTGAGCCTGGCCAGGGACTCGGCGTTGGTGTCCGGGCGATTGTGCTCGTCCTTGTCGAACAGGGTGGGAGCCTTGCGCCCCGGTATGTCGAGCGCGGCGATTTCGGCCACGAAGCAACCTGCCGCCTGGGCGGCGGAAAAGCGCTGCTGGGAGCGCAGCGCCCAGCGATCCTGATCCGCGCGCGAGATGCCCTTCTGCTGCACCAGGTCCTCCGTGTGCCAGCCCGAATGCTGGCCGGAGAAGGCGTCGTTCAAGCCGTCGTGCAGCATGCTGTCAAGCAGGGCGACGTCGCCCATGCGCGCGCCCCAGCGCCCCTGCGGCAGCAGATACGGCGCGCGGTCCATGTTCTCCATGCCGCCGGCGATGGCGCAGTCGCTCATGCCGGCCCAGACCTCCAGCGCCGCGCAGGCGATGGCCTGCGCGCCGGATCCGCAGACGCGGTTGACCGTCAGCGCCGGCACGGTGACAGGCAGGCCGGCAGCGATGCCGGCCTGGCGGGCCGGGTTCATCTTGGCCCCTGCCTGGATCACGTTGCCCATGACCACGCCCTGCACCTGTTCCGCGTCAAGTCCGGCGCGGGCCAGCACGGCGCGGATGGCCGCCGCGCCCAGGTCGGAGGCCGGGATGGCAGCCAGGCTACCGCCGAATGTGCCGATGGCGGTGCGCACCGGCTCGCAGATTACGACCTCTCTTTGGCTCATGGCATTGCTCCTGCTTGGGTTCGGACATTGCTCGATGGGGCCGGATGCACCGCCCGGCCGCCGGCACCGGCGTCGGCGCAGCGCGGCGGCCGGGAAGGCATGCGTCAACAACGATGTTCCGTTTTACAGCGGCGCGGCCGCAAAATCCCTGATCCAGGTCAAGTGCGGCGGTCTTGCCGCCAGAGAGGGACCGGCGCCGTCTCAGGACTGGTGGGCGCCGTCCGGTGCCAGTTTGCCGTCGAGCAGGTGGATGCGGCGGTCGGCCGCGGCGGCAAATGCCGGGTCATGCGTGACCGCGATCACGGTCTGGCCACCGTCGGCCAAGCCGCGCAGCGTGCGCTGCACGTTCTGCGAGGCGGCCGAGTCCAAGTTGCCGGTCGGCTCGTCCGCCAGGATCAGCAGCGGGGCGTTGGCCAGGGCGCGCGCCACGGCGACCCGCTGCCGCTGGCCGCCGGACAGCTGCGCCGGCAGCTTGCCGGCATGCCCCGCCATGCCGAACTGCTCGAGCAACCCCATGGCCCGCTCCAGGGCGGCGGCATCGGTCAGGCTGCCGAGCCGGCGCATCGGCAGCGTGACGTTCTGCAGCACCGTGAATTCGGCCAGCAGGAAGTGAAACTGGAACACGAAGCCGAGCTTGGACAGCCGCAGCGCCGCCAGCTGGTCGTCGCTGCAGCGCGAGAGCTCCTCGCCGTCGAGCCACAGGCGGCCCGCGTCGGCCACATCCAGCAAGCCGAGCAGGTAGAGCAGAGAGGACTTGCCCGAGCCGGACGGTCCCATGATGCAGACGAACTCGCCTGCAGCAATACCCAGGCTGACGCCATCGACCAGCGTCACCGGCACGGCGCCGGGCAGCGTGCGCACCAGCCCTTCCGCGCGCAGCAGGGCACTCATGTCGCGCCCCTGAGGATGTCGACCGGGCGCAGCTTGCCCGCCTTGCTGGCGGGCAGGTAGGCCGCGCCCAGGCAGGAGGCCATGGCGAAGCCGGCGGCCAGCAAGTACTGGTCGACGCCCCACCACACGGGCAGCCTGACCACTTCGCTGACCCCGGGCGGTTTCAGCTCGATGATGGCAAGCACGCGCATCAGCGCGTTGCCCAACAGCAGGCCAGCGACGCTGCCGAGCAGGCCGATGATGCCGCCTTGCCACAGGAAGATGCGGCGCATGTCCGCGCGCCGGAAGCCGATGGATTTCAGGATGGCGATGTCGCGCGTCTTTTCCACCACGATGGTGAAAATGGTGTTGTAGATGCCGAACGCGGCCACCACCAGGATGGCCGAGACCACGCTGTACATGATGATATTGCGCACCAGTAGCAAGTTGAGCAGGTCTTCCGAGGCCTCGATCCACGAGACCGACTTGTAGCCGATGCTACGCTCGATGGCGGCGGCCACGCCGACGGCGGCGTGCGGGTCGGCCAGCTGGATGATGAAGCGGTTGACGCGGTTGGGACGGTCCAGTATCGCCTGGGCGCGCTTGAGCAGGGTGAAGGTTTCGGTCTCGTCGTAGGCTGCGTTTCCGGTCCGGAAGATTCCCACCACCTTCATGACCCGGCTCCCGGTGCCGGCCGAGACCACCGTCAGCGTGCCGCCCATGCGCAGGCGGAACTTCGCGGCGAGGCCCTCGCCAATGATCACCCCGTTCGGCGTGGCGCCCAGCTCGTCCAGCGAGCCGGCGACCATGTGCCGTTCGATGGCCGAGACCAGCTTCATGCGCGGCGGTTCCACCCCCGACAGGCTGATGCCTTGTTGCTGGCCGGCGAACACCAGCACGGCGGACCCGTGCAGCAGGGGCGCCACCCGTATTCCCGGCAGTGCCTCGATCTGTTCCAGCTTGCTGCGATAGCCGCGGATGCCGCGCGTCTCGACCAGCGGCTTGGCATTGCTGACCGAGACCACCGCCTGCGGCCAGCGCAGCTCGGCCGGCTGGGCCTGCTGCGTCCGGTACTGGTCGTAGACAGTGATGTGGGGGCTGTTGTCCACCAGGCGCTGCAGGAAATCCTGCTCCGAGCCGCGCATCAGTGCCGAGACGGCCAGGAAGAAAGCGACCCCGAGCGCGATGCCGCCCAGCGAAACCAGCGTCGAGCGCCCGTGATGCCGCAAATGGGTACAGGCGATGTCCAGGTGAATCGGCATGGCGCCCCCCTCAGCGCGCGGCCGGCCGCGCCCGCCGGTTTTGCCGCAGGCCCGCATGCGGCTGCAGAACCACGGTTTCATCGCCGGCCAGGCCGCGCACGATTTCGCTGCGGGTTGCGTCCCGTATGCCCAACTGCACCGCGCGCCGCTGCAGCCGGCCCTGGGCCAGGAGCCACACCGCGCCGTCCAGAACGGCGCTATTGGGCAGCAGCAAGGCGTTCTCGCGCCGGGCGACGATCAGGTTCGCCTCGACCGTCATGCCGGGGCGCAGCGCGCCGGGCTCGGCCAGCCGGACGCGGACCCGGTAGCTGCGCGCCACCGGGTCGCCCTGCGGCGTGATGTCGGCCACCGTGCCGTCGTACACCGTGCCGGGCACGGCCGGCGCCCGCAGCAGCACGGGCTGGCCCACCCGCACGCGGTTGATGTCCTCCTCGTCGATGTCGGCGCTCACGCGCAGCGGCGCGCAGCAGGCCAGCACGAACACGGCCTGGCCCGGGCCGATGTACTGGCCGGGTTCGCCATCCCGGCGGATCACGGTGCCGTCGGCCGGCGCTGTCAGCGCCATGTAGCCGCGCTGCGCCAGGGCGCGCCGCAGCGCCGCTTCGGCGGCCGCGAGCTCGCTGCGGCTGCGCTCCCTCTCACCGGCGGCAACGAAGCCGCGCTCGGCCAGCGCGGCAATGCGGGCGTGCTGGCTGCGGGCGTACTCGGCGCGCGCGCGCAGCTCGTCGACCGTGCCGGCCAGGTCGGCGTCGTCCAGGCGCGCCAGCACCTGGCCTTTGCGCACTTGCTCGCCTTCGTCGGCCAGCCGTTCGGCCAGCCGGCCGCCCACGCGCGGCGCGATCGGCATCTTCACGGTCGGCTCCACGCTGCCGGCGGCGTAGACCGCGTCGACCACGCTGCCGCGCTCGGGCCTGCAGGTGGCCAGCGTTTCCGGGGCCGTGGCCCAATAGACGGCGGCGGCCACGGCCAGCAGCGCGGCGGCGGCCGCGAGGCGTGGCCAGCTGAGGCGGGACGGGAGGCTGCTCATCGCTGTCGCGACACGCTTGACGGCGGCCCGGCGCGCCAGGGCGGCGGTACCGTCGGCACGCCGTGCGCCTCAGCGCGCAGGGCTGCCCGCAGCGGCCAGAGCCTGCTGCAAGGCCAGGGCTTGCACGTTCTCGACCTGACCCGAGGTGACGTCGCTGGCGGCCAGCGTACGACGGTAATAGGCGTTGGTCAACGCCGAGTTGTAGTGGATATCGCTTACGCCCACCGCGAGCAGGTCGCCGAACAAGCCCCTGGCCGAGGTCCAGGCGATGACGTCGCCACTGCCGACGCTGCTGCGCGCCAGCCTGTGCCAGCTCAGTAGCGTGAGGCCGGCGTCGGCGCCCAGCGAGAAATTGTGCTTGTTGGTGAATTCGGCGGTGGCCTTGTCATTCATCAGCACCAGCGCGACCGGGCCGCGCTGGGCGCCGGCCTGCAGCCCGACGTCCAGCGCGCCCAGCGTATAGAACACGGGCGCGCTCCACTGACCGTCGGGTCGTCTCAGCAGCATGACGCCGCCACCACCGCCGCCGCCTACGCCCACCGCTGCCCTGCGGTAGACGGGCACGATGAACACGCCATTTGCCAGGCGCAGCGCTTCGGCGATGACCGGATCGCCGGACATGGTGTGCACCACAGCCAGCGCCTGGTTCACCTGGCTCACCGCATGGGCCCACTGCTGCGAGACGTCGCTGGTGCGGTCAGGCGCGGGCGGGGCGGCCTGGCTGGTCGGCGCGGGCTGCCGGGCGCTGACATAGGCGCTGCAGCATAGGAGCAGGGTCAGGGAAAGGTGACGGGGACGCATGGCGACTCCTCAATGGGTGAGCAAGGCAAGTGGTAGGGCCGGCCAAGGTCAGTGCGTCATCAACACGGCGACCTCGTCCTGGTCCAGCAGGCAGGCTGTGGTGCTGCCAAGTATCCATTCCCGGAAGCGGCTGTGGCCGTAGGCGCCCGCCACGATCAGCCCGGCGCCGCTGCTGCGCGCCAGGTCGAGCAGCGCTTCGCCGGGGTCGGCAGAGGTGTTCTCGTTGATCACGGCGACATTGCTGCAGTGGCGCGCCAGATAGCGGGCCACGTCCGCGCCCGGCTCGTCGCCGTGCAGGTGCGGCCCCTGGTCGGGATTGAAGACGGCAATCTGCACGCGCGCAGCGCGCCGCAGCAGCGGCAGGGCGGCAGCCGTGGCGCGGCTGGCTTCGGCCCCGCCGTTCCAGCCGATCACGACGGTGCCGTCCAGGCGCGGTTCGGCGCGGGTGGCAACTTGCAGTACCGGCCGGGTGGCATGCAGGGCCAGGTAGCCGGCGAGCCGTCCCGGCAGCAGCGGTGACGCCTCGGTCGTGGCGCCGCCTGCCACCAGCACCAGGTCGCAATAGCGCGACTGCAAGGCCAGGGCGTACTCGGCGGCGTCGTCTATCACGCGCGACTCGACCGATCCGAACGCGTACCCGGCTGCGGCCTGCTCGTACTCCTGCAACCGCTGCCGGGCTTCGGAACGGAATTGGTCATAGCCGATGGGCGGGTACAGCCCGAACGCGCCGGCGCCGGCGGCCGAATTTTGCAGCACCGCATAGCCGGTGCTGGCCAGTCCGATCAGGTGCGCCTCGTGTTCCTTTGCGAGGTCCGCGGCAGCGCGCATGCCGCGGCGCCAGGTTGGCGGCCGGCCGATGTGCAGCAGGATAGTTTTGTACATGGTTGCCTCCGCGTGTGTGGTGGACCCCGGACCGGCGCACGGCGCGTGCGGCGCTCCGGCTGTTGTATTGTGATACGCGCCGGCTCACGGCGGCGCGCCGGCCGCCACGGCGATGCCCGACTGCTGCAGCGCGGCCCGCTCGGCGGCGTCCGGCATGCGTTCCATGGCGTCGGGAAACACCAGGTCGCACTGGCGTTCGCGCGCCGCCGCGATGATGGCAGTGTAGGGCGAGTCGGCGCAGCGCGTCAGCACCGTGCAGGGCACCCCTGCCGCGGCGGCGGCCGTTTCGAGCGCGCGCAGCGTATCGCCGGCGTGCACGACGCTCGATGGCCGCTCCTGTTCTTGCACATAGCTGTCGTCTTCCGGCACCGACAAGTCCTCGCACGGCAGCACGTACAGGCCGACAACGGCGGCCGCGTTGGCGCGGGCCAGCCGCATGCAGCGCTCGATGGCCGGGGCGGCGCGCGGATTGCCGTCCGTCGGCAGCAGGATGGTGTGGGGCATGCTGTTCTCCTTGGTGATGGGCAGGCGTCTGTGATGGCGTACTGCCATTGTCGGCCGGCGCGGGGCGCGCCCGCTTTGACCTGGATCAAATTCGCCGGTCATCGCGCCAGCGCTACGCGGTGCGCGGCCGGCCGGCCGGCATGCGGTCTTTGCCAGCGGCCATGCGCTCGAGCCGGGGCTGGTCGGCCAGCACAACATGGCGCCGTGCCACCTGGAGCGCGCCCTCGCGCTGCAGGCGCAGCAACTGGCGCGTGACGGTGGCGTCGGTCAATCCGAGATAGTCGCCGATGTCCTGCCGCGTGAGCGGCAGTTCGACACACACGCGGCCGCCGTCGCGGTGCCGGCTGCCCCACGCCAGCTCCAGCAGGTAGCAGGCCAGCTTCTGTTCTGCACGCGCATAGCCCAGCATCATGGCCAGGCCGTGCTGGCGCGCAAGTTCCCTGCTCAGCATCTGTTCCAGGCGCCGTTCCAGCGCCGGGAACTGGCGCGCCGCCTCCAGCAGGCGCGGGTGGGATAGCTCGCACACCACGCTATCGGACGTGGCGGTGGCGGCGCTGGCGTGCCGCTCCTGGCCCAGCGCTTCGAGGCCCAGCAGCGTGCCGCGCCCGGGCAGGCCGGTAATGCGCTGGTCGCCGCCGGGCGTCAGCCGGTAGCACTTGAAGTGGCCGCTGCGCACCGCGTAGACGCGGCCGCGTACCGTCTCGTTGATCTGGTGCAGGTCTTCGCCGCGCAGTAGCCGGTGACGCTGCAGCACCAGCTGGTCGACGCGGGCGCAGTCGGCATCGTCCATGCCGGCTGGCAGGCACGCGGCGCGTGCCTCGCAGCTCAGGCAGGACATGGCGCGGGTGTCTGTGCGCAGGGGGATGACGTTGTGGAATTTGCTGGAGATCATGGCCGTGCCTTTCTGGCGCAGGGAGGCGCCGCCGCACCGGCCCCGAGCCTGGCGGCAAACGAGTGCATGATGCATGGTAGCCATGATCGTCCGCGCAAAGGTTTGATTTGGATCAAATTCGCGCCATGCGGTCTTGGAAATCAGGTCGTGCGCGCCGGCGCGGCCAGCGCCTCCAGTGCGGCGCGGTCAAGCAAGGTAACGTCGTGGCGTGCCGCTGCGAGCAAGCCGAGCCGGCGGAAGCGGCCGAGGAGCCGGCTCAGGCATTCCGGGGTCAGGTTGAGAAAGGCAGCAATGTCCTGGCGCGCCATCGGCAGGCGGTAGCGCAGGCCGGAGCAGCCGCGCGCTGCATGCCACGCCGACTGGCGCAGCAGGAAGGCGGCCAGGCGCTGCTCGGCCGTGGTGCGGCGCTGCTGCAGCAGCACGTCCTGCATGTCGCGGATGCTGTGACTGATAATGCCCTGGAAAAACTGCGCCTGCTCGCGCATGCCGCCATAGCCGATCTCGCACACCTCGCTATCCTCCAGCGCCACCGCGCTGCAGTCGTGGTGAACCAGGCCGATCGCTTCCAGCGCCAGGAAATCGCCGCTGCCGGGGAAGCCGAGGACGACGCCGGCGCCGCTGCGGTCCCTGCGGCTGAGCTTGAAGCAGCCGTAGCGCACCACGTACACATAGTCGCCGACCAGCGCGCCTGCGGTGTACAGCGCGGCGCCGCGCGCGACGCGGATGCGGCGTACCGGCGCACGGTCGGCCGCGCCCAGCGGCGGGAGGCAGGAATGGCGCGCCATGCAGGCGTCGCAGCCGATGGGCCGGCCGGCTGCCGGCGGGGCGGGCGGCATGGCGGTGGTAAGCAGGGTAGTCATGGCATCGGGGCACGCCTTGCGGGCGGCGGCTGGTTATCGGTCTGACCGTCAGTGTGATCCAGGTCGGTGCCGGTGAACAGGTTGCCAGATCAAGTTTTGCACAAAAAAGGGAAAGCGCAAAGAATTGCGCGCGAACTTGTTCCAGGTCAGTTTTGGGGCGCGCGCGCGGCCGCGCCTTGCTGCAGAATCCAGCCATCGACAACACAGGAGAGACACATGCAAACCAACATAGGGTCGCTGGACCGGGGACTGCGCATCGCGCTCGGCCTGGCGCTGATCGGCGCGGCGCTGGGAGGCTGGATAGGGCCATGGGGCTGGCTGGGGCTGGTACCGCTGCTGACAGGCCTGTGGTCACGCTGCCCGCTGTATACGCTGCTTGGCGTGCACACCGGCCGGAGTGGCTGAGCGCGCTGTTCCATCCCGCGGGCGATGGCCGGCGCCCGCCAGCACTTGCCGGCCCCATCCACATTCCAGGAGAACACCATGGCACACCATCACGTGACGCATTTCGATCCCTTCCGCGACTTGGCGCGAACCGACCCGCTGCGCGGCGTCGAGGACTTCTTCCGCGACATGGGCTTCAAGCACGTGCTGCGCGACATGGCCGGCCCGCCGCCGATCCGGCTCGACGTCAGCGAGAACGAGCACGCCTATAACGTCAAGGCCGAGCTTCCCGGCGTAAAGAAGGAAGACATCTCGGTGCAGATCGCCGGCAGCCAGGTTTCGATCTCGGCAGAATCCAGGCGCGAGCACGATGAGAAGAAGGGCGAGACGCTGCTGCGCAGCGAACGCTACGTGGGCCAGCAGCTGCGCAGTTTCACGCTGGGCCAGGACGTCGACGAGGGCAAGGCCCAAGCCAAGTACCACGACGGCGTGCTCGAGCTGACCCTGCCCAAGCGGGCCAATGGCGGCGCCAAGAAGCTGCCCATCAATTAGGAGGGGAGGCCATGCGCGCGCTAGTGTATGAAGGACCTGGCCAGCCGGTGCTGCGGGACAAGCCGGTGCCCCAGGTGCAGGCGCCCACCGACGCCGTGGTGCGCATCACCCGCACCACGATCTGCGGCACCGACCTGCACATCCTCAAGGGCGACGTGCCCACCTGCCTGCCCGGCACCACGCTGGGCCATGAGGGGGTGGGCGTGATCGAGGCGGTGGGCGCGGCCGTCTGCGGCTTCGCGCCCGGCGACGCCGTGCTCATTTCCTGCATCACGTCCTGCGCGCGCTGCGAGTACTGCCGGCGCGGCATGTATTCGCATTGCGCCAACGGCGGCTGGATATTGGGGCACAAGATAGACGGGACCCAGGCCGAATACGTCCGCATCCCGCACGCGGATACCAGCTTGTACCACGTACCGGCCAACGCCGAGGAGGCGGCGCTGGTGATGCTGAGCGATATCTTGCCGACCGGCTTCGAGTGCGGCGTGCTCAACGGGAAGGTGGCGCCGGGCAGCAGCGTGGCCATCGTCGGCGCAGGGCCGGTCGGCCTGGCCGCGCTGATGACGGCGCAATTCTACAGCCCGGCACAGATCATCATGGTCGACATCGACCCGCACCGGCTCGAGCTGAGCCGGCGCTTCGGCGCCAGCCACACGGTGCGCGCGGTGGACCGCGCCGCCGTCAAGGCGGTGCTGGAGCTGACCGGCGGCGTGGGCGTGGACACGGCGATCGAAGCGGTGGGCGTGCCGGCCACCTTCGAGCTGTGCGCCGACATCGTCGCACCGGGCGGCACGGTGGCCAACGTCGGCGTGCATGGCTGCAAGGCCGACCTGCATCTGGAGCGCCTGTGGTCGCACAACATCACCATCACCACCCGCCTGGTCGACACTGCCGCCACCCCGCAGCTGCTGCGCGCGGTACTGGCGGGCCGGATCGACGCGGCCGGGCTGGTGAGCCACCGCTTCCGCTTCAGCGACATCCTGCAGGCCTACTCCTGCTTCGGGGAGGCGGCCGCCAGCGGCGCGCTGAAGGTGCTGATCTCGGCCGACCACCTGACCTGAGGAGGGGTGCACATGAAACGCATGGGATGGAGGGCCACATTCGCCAGCGCGGCCGTGCTGGCCGGCTTGGCCGGGGCGGCAATCGGCATGGCCACCGCGGCGCAGGATGGGCCGGGCGCCGCCTATTTGAACGGCGGCGCGGGTGAGGAAGAACGCCAGGAACTGCAGCAGCAGGGTGCGGGCTACACCTTGTTGCTGCGGTTCGCCAACCGGGGTAGCGGCGCCTACCGCGCGGATGTCGATGTCGAGATCCGCGACGCCAAGGGTGCCGCGCAACTGCAGCTGGCGCAGGCCGGGCCGCTGCTGTATGTGCGCCTGCCATCCGGAAGCTACCAGATCACGGCGCGCGCCGCCGGCCAGACGCAGACGCGGCGCATCAGCGTGGCCGATGGCGCTCAGCGCGAACTGGTGCTGTACTGGGCCGCGCCGCCGGACGAGCAAGAACCCTAGCGGCGCCATCGTCGGTTCTCCTGGGGATGGATGCCGGATTTATTGGGGGGAAATTGTGCGAAGAACATTCATACTGTTGTGCCTATTGTTTGCGGCGGCCTTGAGTGGGTGTGGCTACAACACGCTGCAGTCAAATGATGAACAGATTACGGCCAGTTGGTCTGAAGTAGTGAACCAGTACCAGCGCCGGGCCGATCTCGTGCCGAACCTGGTCAATACCGTCAAGGGCTATGCAGCTCACGAGGAGAAGGTGCTGAACGATGTCACGCAGGCGCGTGCGGCGGCGGGCTCGATTCAGGTCACGCCTGCGGTGTTGAACGACCCGGCGGCATTCGCCAAATACCAGCAGGCGCAAGGTGCGTTGAGTGGCGCGTTGTCTCGCTTGTTGGCGGTAAGCGAGAATTATCCGCAATTAAAAGCGGATGCGGGATTCCGTGATTTGCAAGCTCAGCTTGAAGGAACCGAGAATCGCATCGCGGTGGCGCGTAACCGTTACATCAAAGCAGTGCAGGAATACAATGTGACGGTGCGTTCCTTCCCCAGCAATCTGACGGCCAAGGTATTTGGCTTTCGCACCAAGCCCAACTTCACGGTGGACAACGAGAAGGCGATCACCCCGGCGCCAGTCGTGTCCTTCGGTACTGCACCGAAACCTGCTGTGGAGAAGTGAGATGGATACGCGCAAGCTGTGGCGCTGGCTATTGCTGCTGTGTTGGGCATTGGCCGGCTGCGCGGCTGGCCAGGACGGATTAGTTCCCATTCCACCGCTCAATTCACCTGTCACGGATGTGGCGGGAGTGCTCGATGCAACGCAGATCCAGCGCTTGGAAGCCGATTTGCGTGCATTCGAACAACGCAAGGGAAGTCAGATCGCCGTGCTGATTGTGCCGACCACCCGGCCCGAAGCGATAGAACAGTACGCGATGCGGGTCGCGGAGCAGTGGAAGTTGGGCCGCAATAAGATCGACGACGGCGCCATCCTGGTGGTAGCCAAGAACGATCGTTCTCTCCGGATAGAGGTCGGCTACGGCCTGGAGGGGGCGCTCAATGACGCCACAGCTAAGCGCATCATCGACGAAATTATCGTCCCTCGCTTTCGTCGCAATGACTTTAACGGCGGCATCGTCGCGGGCGTCGACAAGATCATAAGTATCGCCGACGGGGAGTCGTTCCCGGCTTATGACGGGGACCGCCGGCGTGACAAAGACAGCCCTATGAGACAACTGTTGCCGTTGGTGCTGATCATGGCGGTTGCGTTGGGGGCGGTGTCGCGCGCCGTCTTTGGCAGGGTTGCCGGCTCAGTCGTGGCAGGGGGAGTAGTCGGGGGAGCGGCATGGCTTTTGGCCGGAAGCGCCGCCGCCGCAATGGCGGCGGCCTCGCTGGCCTTCGCGGTGACATTGATTGGCGTTTCGCGCATGGCCGGTCTCTATCTTGGGCGCGACGACGGGCAGCGCGGCGCTCGCTGGGGGGGCGGGGGAGGTGGTTTTGGTGGCGGTGGCGCATCGGGGAGATGGTGAAGATGAATTTCATGCGCATGGCAAAGCACTTCGCGACCACACACAGATCGATCAGACAGCGTTTCCCGGAAAGCTCCCTGGCGGAGATCAAGCACGCAATCATGGTGTCGGAACAGTCGCACCGGGGCGAGATACGCGTTGCCATCGAAGCGGCACTCCAACCGTCCCAGTTGTGGCAAGACATGTCGCCGCGCGAGCGGGCGCTCGAATTGTTTGCGAGCATGCACGTCTGGGACACTGCCGACAACAGCGGCGTGTTGATCTACATATTGCTCGCTGACCGTTCCATCGAAATTGTTGCGGACAGGGGCGTGTGTCCAGCAACCGGAAACGCCACCTGGCGGGACATCGCCGACGCAATGCGCAAGCACTTCGCATCCGGTAGCTATACGGAGGGCACGCTAGCCGGAGTGGAGGCGGTCTCGCGGGAACTGGCTGCGTTAGTGCCGGAAAATCGGTTTAAGGTCGATGAACTACCGGATGATGTCACGCTGCTGTAGCTGCCAGCATGAACAGCCGCCGCTGCAGCGGCGTCCTCACACGGCAGCACATATAAAACCACCACGCTAGAACGGGCCGCGCGATCCTTATGGCTTGTTAAGGCGCTTTCTGCGAAAAAATCCGCTATCCCGTCCAACGTTCGCTAGCGTCACCACCACGCTGGTGCCGACGCCGGTGGTGCTGTGGATCGCGAGCTTGGCGTTGATCTTCCTGGCCCTTTCCCGCATGCCGGCGATGCCCCAATGCCGATCTCGCTGTCCCGTTTGACGCACCGTGTCATCCAGCCCCTTGCCGTGATCACACACCTCCAGCGTGAGACTGTTGGCGCCATATCTAATATTGACGGTCACCGCCGGGCTTCCCGAGTGCTTCAGCGCATTGCTGACTCCCTCCTTGGCAATGGCGAACAGCTCTTCCTGTACGTCGGCCTGCAGCTGGCACCGTGTACCTTCTTCGTTCAAAGAGAAAGCGACACCATAGAGAGCTGCAGCATTGCTGCCCACCGTTTTCAGGGCGGAAGCCAGATCGCCCTGGCGAAGATGATTCACGCGCAGATCCATCAGTTGCACCCTGCCTTCTTCCGCTGCAGCGTCCGCTGCATCAAGCGCGTCGTCGATCTTTTTCTGAACCGCGTCGTCTTTCGGCAACTCGGCCTTGATACTTTGGAAGCGAAGGCTTAGGCCGTGCACGCTTTGCAGGAAAGTGTCGTGCAGGGTGCGGGCAATGCGTTCCCGCTCCTCGATGCGCGTGCTTACGCGTTCGATCACGCGTGCAGTCATCCGTTCCAACCGTCGCAGGTATAGCAGGTAGACGCCAGCAGCCAGCATGGACAAACACAGCAGTTTGAACCACGTGGTCTCGTAAAATGCTGGCGCAATCTGAAAGCTCAGACTGGCGGGGGCATCGCTCCAGACACCGTCTTCATTGGCAGCCATGACTTCAAAGCGGTAATCGCCCGGGCCAAGATTCGTATAAAAGGACTGGCGCAAGCCGCCCGCGTCGCGCCATTCATGGTCCTGGCCTATCAGTCGCGTGCGGAAGCGCGCCCGTTCCGGAATCGACAGTACGGCGGCGGTAAAATCGATATGCAGGTTATGGGTATGTTCCGGGAGCTGAAGGCCGTTGCTGGCGCGGTGCCGCTCAGAGGGAGTGCTAAGCCAGGTGATGAGCGGCGTTGGCGCCACCAGATTGCGGGCGATGCGGCGGGGATCGATGAAACCGACGCTGCTGGAGGTGGCGTACCACAGCCGGCCATCATTCGACTCGACCAGTGTATTCAGCGGACGTAGCTGTGGGCCGGCACCAGCATAGCCGTCCAGATAATCGAAGCGTTCGACAGCTGCACGGCCAGTGCCGCTGCGGACAGCGGCCAACTGTGGGGCGCTAATTCGGACCAGTCCTTTGGCGCAATGCATCCACAGCTCGCCTTGCGCCGTCTCGACAATCCCGGTAACACCGGCAAACGGGCGTCCGGCATCGTCGTTGACAGCGATAAAGCGCCCTTGGTGAAAACGCGCCAGGCCTTGGTCGCCACCAATCCAGAGTGTGCCGCGTCGACTGTACATTGCAAGCACGTTGCCGACCGCCAATCCGTCGTCGGAGCCGAAGTGCTGAACTTTATCGTGCAGCAGCATTGCCATTCTATTGCCGGTGTAGCCGAGCCAGAGCCGAGCCTGTTCGTCGGCATGAAGCGATAATGCGGTACGATCGGCCAACTCCGCGTGGCCGCCGCCTGCCACCCAGGCGCCATTACTGAAAGTGTGCACCCCGCGGCGCGCAATCGACACCCACAGCAGACCATCAGCAGCGACCGCGAGGGCTTGCGTCGCTTGATTCTTCAACTCCGCCGGCCGCAACCAGCGGCGCACCTTGCCGTCGCGCCGGGACCATATGTAATGAGGATCACCGAACCACAGGGTGCCATCCGCCGCGCGCGCGCCGGCGGTGGCAGACTCCATGTCGCTGGCGATGCGCCGGCCATCGGGCGCGATGGCGAATGTCGGGGGAGAGATCGGATCCTTGGAGGAGTGGCTGCTGATCCAAACTTCGCCGTCCGGACCAGGCATGATACTGAAATCCGTGCTGCCGGCAGGCATGTCCTGCACTAACAAACGCGTTTCCCGTATGCGGTCAACCCCATTCTCGGTGATGAACCAGAGATTGCCTTCACGGTCGTTAACCGGCGGCCGATAGATGCGCACAGCGCTGAAGTCGTGCGGCGCCAGAAATTGCTTCTTCAGTTGCAGGTCCGGGGTGTACAAGCGCATGCCGTCCCCCTGGCCTATCCACCATGCGTTACGGTTATCGCGATGAACGCTGTACGGCATGCCGCCGTTCGTGGGGAGCGTCTGCGGCATCAGGCTTTCGGTCGCGGGGTCATACACGCGTAGCGTCTCGCCAAATTTGAATATATTCAGTTTGCCGTCAGCCTGGACCTGGCTGGGCTGCATGCTACCAAAGTCACCTACGCGGCGGAAGTGGTGCGTACCGCGGACGTTGCGATACAGGCCGGCCATGTGCGTGACCATGAGCCCGCCATCTTGGAGCACGTTGAGGGTGGACTGATCACCTTGCGGCAAACCATCAGCCGGCAAAACTTGTCGCCATCGTTGGCCATCCAGCCAATATATGCCGGCAGAACTGGAAAACCACGTCATGCCATCGCTGGTTCTCCCAAACTGCGAGATCGCGCTGGGGGGAACGCCCTCCGCTTCGCGGTAGTGCCGCACCGCGCCATGATCGAACACCGAGATTCCACCATGTTCGTACCCCACCCATAGCGCGTCATCGAACAAGGCCAGCGAATACACATTAGGGGACAGCAATTGATGACCGGCGATATTGTCCATGCGTTCAAACCGCACGCCATCGAAGCGGAACAAACCATCGACTGCACCAAACCACAGCATGCCAGTGCGGTCCTGCACCATGGCTTTGGCATCGGACGGTGCTCCGTCGCGGTCGATCCAGGCCTGGTGCGACAGGGCGGATCGCCAGAAAGGCAGCGGCTCAGCTGCCGATATGGCGGACGCAGGAAATGCACAAAGTACCCCCAACATACGGAGCAAGACTAGCCATGGCTTAGGCAAACGGAAAACCAAATAGCCGGTGCGGCGTGGAACAAATGCATAGTTCAATAACAAAGACCGCATCCTTTCATGCAATTATAAAAATGATTATAGCTACATTTTTGATAATGAATGAAAGCAGGCGATGGCGGCATGCCATCGCCACCCAAGACAAGCTTAGGCAGCGAGTTACATGATCTCCTATCCCGGTGGCGCGCCTCCAGGGCCAAATCTCGCCTGCAATGCGGCGTTTTCCCGCTCCAACTGCGCAATGCGCTCACGGAGCGGTTGAGCCACGGCGGCAATCTGCGTTTCGGTGTAACGCCTGGTGATATGCTGGGGGCAGTTCCAATCGAATGCCTGCAGCCGCAATCTGAATAGCCGTTCCGGCTTCGCCCCGTAACCCTTGTCTAGCACGCGTTCTGTCAATTGCGGTTCGGCATCCAGCGCCAACGTCTCCGCGTGGACGTAAATTTTAAGCCGGGCACGCCGGGCGTAGTCGACCAGTATCATGCAGGCACGGTCATGGGCTTTGACATTCCCCGTGCTGATGTATTGCCGGTTGCCCCGGTAATCGGCGAAGGCCAGGGTCTGGTTGTCGATCATCTTCAAGAAACCGGGAGGGCCGCCGCGGTGCTGGACGTAAGGCCAGCCGGTTTCCGAGACCGATGCCAGGTACAAGGTATCCTGCTGCGCGATGAACCCGGCTTCCTGCTCGGTGAAGCGATCGAAGTCGCGGTGTCCTTCGAAGTCCGCCCAGAGGTGATCGGCACCCATCTCGGCCTGCGCAGCACGCACCGCCGGCGTGCGCGCGATATCCATAAATCCGTATGCCATGGCGGCCGCCTCCCTAAGCATTGTCTCTGGCGGCTTGCTGCGCGCGCGCATAGCTCTCCATCACGGCCGCATAATTGGGCGCGGCCAGCGCGTACAACTGCGCCAGCTCGGCCGCCTCCGGACGCGCCCAGGTACGATGCATTTCAGACAGCAGGGCGTTGGTACTGGTTGGCTTGACGCCGCCCTGTACGAAGCGGGCCAGCGAGACGCGGGACGCCATCTCGCTGGGGTCGCCGGAGGCGTCGATAACGGCGTATACATCGTAGCCCGCAGCGACGGCGTCGAGCGCGGGAAACATCACGCAGACACTGGTCCATACGCCCGCCATGACCAGCGTCTTGCGGCCAGTCGAGCGGACCTGCTCGACGAAGTCTTCATTGTCCCAGGCGTTCACTTCGCCCTTGCGCGCTACGTAGACCGCATGCGGCGCCAGCTCGTGGATCTCCGGCATCAGCGGGCCGTTGCTGCCTGCGGGCTCCGAAGCGGTGGTGATGACCGGGATCTTCAGCAAGGTGCACAGCCGGGCGATCATTGCCACGTTGCGCCGCAAGTCGGCCACCGGGATATCCTTGACGGTCTGGAACAGGCCGGACTGGTGGTCGAGCAACAGCACCACCGTATCGGCGGGATTGAGGAGGCGGGCGCCGCCGCCAGTGGCCCGCACGCTGGTTTTTTCGGTTGAAATAGCTTGCATGTGATTCTCCTTAGTTGGGTAAGTGCCTGTGTAAGTGCCGTCCGAGGAATTGGCGGATGAGCGGTACCATCTCGTCCGCCTTGTCTTCCAGGGCGAAATGCCCGGTGTCGAGGCGATGCAGTTCCGCCTGCGGCAAATCGCGCCGGAAGGCTTGCGCCCCTTCCGGCAGAAAGATGGGATCGTTGATTCCCCATAAAATCAGCGCGGGCGGTTGAAAGTTCCGGAAGTAGTCGTGGAACGCGGGATACAAGGCGACGTTGGTCCGGTAGTCGTACATGATGGCGAACTGGATCTCCTCGTTACCCGGACGGTCAAGGAAAAACTGGTCATGTATCCAGGCCGCTGGATCGATGCGGGCCACGTCCCGCACCCCCGCCACATACTGGAAGCGGGTGGCCGCCAGCTTCAGGAAGGGCCGCATCGCGTCGCGATTCGCCGCGCTGTTGTCGGCCCACAGCGCACGTGTCGTGGCCCAGAAATCTCCCATGCCGGCCTCATACGCGTTGCCGTTCTGTATCACCAGCGCCGACACGCGTTCGGGATGCAGGAGTGCCAACCGAAAGCCGACCGGCGCACCGTAATCCATCACGTACAGGGCGTACTGCTCGGCGCCCAGCTGCACCAGCAGCTGATCGATAATGTCCGCGAAGGCTGCGAAACTGTACGGGAACTCCGCCGGCGGCGGCATGTCCGACAGGCCGAAGCCTGGCAGATCCGGCGCAATCACGCGATATTGGTCGGCCAGCGCCGGGATCAGGCGACGGAACATATGCGACGAACTTGGGAAGCCATGCAGCAGGACCACGACCGGCGCATCGGCAGCCCCGGCTTCACGGTAGAAGACCGTGAGGTCGCCGACCTTGTTCGAGCGGTGGTAAGTCACTGGAGGGAAGTCCGGGGAGGCGCTCATATCAGGCCTCCGGCTTGGTGGCGCACTCGATGAACGCCGCCACTTCGCTTGGCCGCGCCAGCATCACCGCGTGACTGCTCTCCAGCTCCACCACCCGGGCACCGGCCCTGTCGGCCATCCGGCGCTGCGCGCTGGGCGGTATCATCAGGTCATCCGTGGCGATCAGATAATGGACCGGCTTATTGCGCCACGCCGCAAGCGTCACTTGCCCGGTGACGGCGCCGAGTCCCCACGGCACTTGCGAGGCCGCCATGAAGCGCGTGCGCTCCACACCGACGTCCGCGCCAAAGGCCGCTGGAAAGCGCGCGGGGTCGACCATCAGGAAGCCATCCTGCGGCGCCAGCACCGGCGCCGTGGCCTCGCCAGCCTCGACCGGATGCTGGTTCAGTGACGCCACCGACTCGCCCACGTCCGGGACGAACGCCGCGAGGTACACCAGCGCCAACACGCTCGGATTGGCGCCGGCCTGGGTGATGACGGCGCCACCGTAACTATGGCCAACGAGCACCACCGGGTGGCGCGCCTGTCCAATGACGCGCTCGGTCGCGGCCACGTCGCCCTCCAGTGTGATCGTCGGGTTTTGCACCACCAGCACCTCGTAGCCGCGCGCCGAAAGGATCGCGTGGACCGCCTGCCAGCCGGAGCCATCGACGAAGGCGCCGTGCACCAGCACGATCGACACAGGTGCCGCCGGCGTTACGCCGGGCGATGAATTAATCGCGCCGCCCTGGCTCATTTCGCATCCTTGCAGACCTTGCGGTCGAGGAAATTGTGGATCAGCGGCGCCATCACGTGCAGTTGGTCTTCCAGTGCAAAGTGGCCACTGTCCAGGATGTGCATTTCAGCCGCGGGCAAGTCGCGCAAGTAGGGATGGGCGCCTGCTTCGGGGAATATCTTGTCGTTCTTGCCCCAGACGATCAAGGTCGGCGGCTTGCGCGCACGGAAGAAGGCCTGGAAGTCCGGATACAGCGGCAGGTTGGTGCCGTAGTCGAGGAACAGGTCGAGCTGGATCTCGCGGTTGCCGGGCCGGTCCAGCAACGCTTGGTCCACCATCCAGTTGTCGGGGCTGATGCGGGAGACATCGCTCATGCCGTCGGTGTACTGGAACTTGGTGATCGGCAGCGTCACCAGGTTAGCGATCGCCTCGCGGCGGGACTGCGAGCCATCGGCCCAGTAGGCCTTGATCGGATCCCAGAATGCACCCAGGCCCTCGACGTAGGCATTGCCATTCTGGACGACCAGCGTCTGCACGCGCTCGGGATGCTTGATCGCCATCCGGTAGCCGACCGGGGCGCCGTAGTCCATCATATACATGCTGTATTTCTTGACGCCGAGTGCCACCGTCAGCTTATCGGTAACATCCGCCAGGTTGGCGAAGGTGTATTTGAACTTCGAGCGGTCGGGCGAGTCGCTTTGGCCAAATCCGGGAAAGTCCGGCGCGATTACGTGGTAGCGGTCGGCCAGCAGCGGGATCAGGTTGCGGAACATGTGCGACGATGTCGGGAAGCCATGCAGCAACAGCAGCACCGGTGCGCCGGCTGGCCCGGCTTCACGGTAGAACACATTGATACCGTCGATATTTGCCGTCTTGTAGTGAATCACGGGCACCGCCCGCGCAGCCGTAGCCGACGCTACTTTTGGGCAGGCGTCCTGTGCAAATACCGGGTTGCCCGATACCAGGCAAACAAGGGCCAACAAGCTGAGTTTGTTCATGATTTCTCCAAAGTGGGGTGGGGGAGTAGTGCACGAAAGCAGGCAGCGGGAGCCGCTTTCAGATAATCAGCTTGCCTGATTTAATTGCCGCCGGACCGTGCCGGGGAAAAGATTGCGCCGCGTTTCCCCCCCGAAAAGGGGGGCCTTCGGCGCAGGGCGCGCAGCGCTACCTCGATGGAGGTAGGTGCGCCTACCGCATTGTGCAGAGGCACGCGGTCAGAGGCTGAGGATGCCCCGTTCCAGGGCGATCATCACCGCATGCGCGCGGTCGCGCGCCTCCAGTTTAAAAAGGATGCTACTCATGTGGCCCTTGACCGTTTCGCAGGATAAGCCCAGCGCCGCAGCAATCATTGGATTGGAGTTGCCACGTGCCACCAGCTTGATGACATCGACTTCGCGCGAAGTGATTGCATTGCCGCCGCGCGTGCCGGTCAGCGCGTCCTGCAGCGACTGCGGAATGCAACGCCCGCCACGGTGGACGCTACGTAGCGTTTCAAGCAGGTTCTTGCGTACCGTGCTCTTGTAGATGACGCCGACCGCGCCGGCCTTGATGGCGCGTGTCGCATGCATATCGCCGTCCAGCGTGGTCAGCACCACGATGCGCGCGGCCGGAAATTCAGCACGGATGGCGGAAATGACTTCGACCCCGCCCATGTCTGGCATTTGCAAGTCCATTAGCGTGACAGCAGGGCGCAACTGGCGGTACATTGCGATCGCGTCGGCACCGCTGCCGGCTTGCCCGACCAGATAAAGATCGGGTTCGGCGTTAATAACGCTGGCGATACCCTGTTGGAACAGCGGGTGGTCGTCCACGGTCAGGATCGAGATCGGCAGCGGATGAATGGGAGTGGTCGGGGTCAAGGTAGACGTAGTTAGTTGATACTAAAAGCAGCCTACAACAGGGCTGGTTTTGTTTCAATCTCTCGAATGCCTAGTTGAAAAGCCGATGGCCGTACGATGAAGCAAAAGTGTGACTCCTTCGCTTTCTCTCTTTCGCTCTGACCTACCCGCTTGTAGTTCATTCAAAGTCACACTTTTGCTTCATATCGCATTGAAGCAAAAGTGTGACTTTACGAATGCGAATTCTTTGCTGACTGGCCACTTTCCCGAGTCCCTCATCCCTCAGTTTACCTTCGCTAACGTTTATGCTATGTGGCGGTACATTAATTATTCGGCCGAGGAAAGAACCCTTACTTGGCCATACTTAGAGTTGATACCGGGATGAAACGCTTCAAACATGAGCATGGCACGCGCAATCCGGGGAGAATAGGGAAAACGGAAAAAATCGGGCGCTAAGCCCTGTTACCGATTCTTGAAGTCCGCAGCGGCCGATATTTTTCTCATCAACCTTCTTGCTCTTCCTTCAAATGTAATATCCGGTCCCGTAGATGTGCTCCCAGGCCAACGAGGACACGAAACTGCAGCATACTGGCGTCGGGGAGCTGCCAGGACCGCGCGCAACCTGTGTCGCCCGCTCCAGAAACACCGCATGCAAAGAACGATGGCGCCCGTCACCAGGTTTAAGCCGCGGTCGCACATATCACCTAAGCGATGAATCAAGACCGCTCTGGCAAGCGCATTGCGCGACTGCTTGCCAAGCGTATCAGACTGTAACTTTCTGCAATACCACCAAATTTCTCGTATTAAAAAATACAGATCCTCGATTTCTAACGGTAGCCGCTAATCGGGCAGTGCTTCAAACGATGCCGAGCATTTTTATCAGGAAAAAACTGATGACTGCCAACGCCAGCAGCGACAACACGACAACTGCGGCGACCCGGCAACCGGCCCGCATGACTGAGCGCGCATCGACGCCGAGTCCGAGTGCGGCCATCGACATAATGGTGAGGAAATTCGCCGTCACGTGCATCGGCGCAATTGCCGCCTCTGGAATGGCGCCGAACGAGCGCAAGGTCAGCAGTAGCAAAAAGCCGACGATGAACCACGGGACCATATGCGACAGCGCAGGACGACGACCACCTTCGCGCCGACCAATCAGCGACAGTACCAGCACGACTGGGCCCAGCATCAGCACCCGCACCAGTTTCACCAGGGTGCCGATGTGGACGCTGCTAAGCGATATCGATGAGGTCGCGGCCAGCACCTGGGGCACCGCGTAGACGGTCAGCCCGGCAAAGACACCGAACTGCGTTGGTGAAAACGACAACAGTGACACCATTAGCGGCAGCACCAGCACCACGACAACGCCAAGCACGGCAGTGAAGGCGATCGCCGCAGCGACGTCCTTTCCATCCGCATCGATAACCGGGGCCACCGCGGCAATGGCAGAGTTACCGCAAATCGAATTGCCGCAGGCAATCAAGATGGCCATCTTGCGCGGCAGACCAAAAGCACGGCCAAGGGCAAAGCTGAGCGCAATCGCGATGGCGACCACTGCCGCGATGCCGCTCATCAGACCGATGCCGTTTTCGAGCAGCGCACCGGCGCTGACCGAAGCGCCCAGCAGCACGACCGCGATTTCCAGCAATAATTTCGCACCGACTTGGATGCCGTCTTCGAAGCGAGTATCGAGCCGATGCACCGTCCGCACGGCGGTGCCTAGAAGAATGGCCAGCACCAGGCTTTCGAGCCATGCGTGGCCAAATAAAGCGCTTTCGATGTTTTCCATTGCGTAAGCTATCGCAGTAACCACAGCGCAAAGTGCCAAGCCTGGCAGCGCGTTGCGAACGAGTTTTAGTGGTTGCTTGACCATTTGCCGCTCCTGATTCTCGAATTCAATAGAACGATTATCAAGTCGACAGATTGTTATGTCCATCTTACAATATCGAATATATCGTTCAATAGAATTGAACAATCAGATGACACTAGAACAATTGCGGATTTTTGTTGAAGTCGCCGAGCGACAGCATTTGACCCAGGCCGCCGCAGTGTTGGCGCTCACCCCTTCAGCGGTAAGTGCTTCGATCAAGGTGCTGGAAGAACGCTATGGTACTGCCCTATTCAATCGCGTCGGCCGCGGCATCGAGATCAGCGAAGCGGGCCGTATTTTCCTGATAGAAGCACGCCGCACGATCGCCAGCGCGCGCGCCGCCGAACTGACATTGGCCGAGCTGGGTGGAATGAAACGTGGCACGCTGACCATTCATGCGAGTCAGACTATCGCCAGCTATTGGCTACCCGAGTACCTCGTGCAATTTCGCCAAGCGCATCCGGCGATCGCACTGAGCGTGACCATCGATAACACCCATAATGTCGCCCAAGCAGTGCTTCAGGGGGGCGCCGACCTTGGCTTTGTCGAGGGCGCCATCGACGAGCCGACACTATCGGTCGATGCCATCGCATCCGACCAGATCGTCGCTGTAGTCGCAGCGCACCATCCATGGGCTTCAGGGAGGAGGCTGCTGCACGCGGATCTTCTTGAGGCACAGTGGATCTTGCGCGAAAAGGGGTCCGGCACGCGCTCGGCGCTCGAGTGCGCACTTCAGGCGATGCATGTCGACTTCGATGCACTCGATATCGCACTCACATTGCCGTCCAACGAAGCGGTCCGCTCCGCTGTGATGGCCGGCAAGTTCGCCACCGCCATGTCGGAACTGGTAGTAGCCTCGCATCTGCGGGCAGGTTTGCTGGCGAAAGCAAACATCGACTTGCCGGAGCGCGCGTTCTACATGTTGCGCCATCCCGAACGGTACAAGACAAAGGCATCTCTGGCGCTGGAAGCGATGATCCGCCTCTCCCAAATAGCGCGCGACGAAACGCCTGCGAAAATTAATTTGAAATAGATGGAATAAATCATCCGCAGATCCGTTCACCTCGATAACACCGGTTTTTTCCGTCCGACTGACCCAACCAGGGAGAATTTCATGAAACAAGCGATCTTCGCCGTCATCCTCGCTATTGCTTCGATCGGCAGCGCTGTCGCCAGCCCGATGAGCGATGCCGCGCAGATTCACTTTAGCGCCATTGGCGCCGGTGACACGTCCGTCATCATGCGTGGCTATGCCGACAACGCCCAGCTGACATGGGTCGGCGGGCCGCTTGACGGCATGTACGCCGGTTCCGATGCCATTCGCGCCACCTGGGAAAAGTTCGGCAAGGCTGTCGGGCCGGCGCGCGTGACTGTGCTTGCTCTGGAGGAATCGGCGAACCCAAAGGGTGCGACGATCGTCGCCAAGGTGCAGTTCGAAGGCAAGGCACAGGTCAATGTGCGCTATGTGCTGACCTACCGCGATGGCAAGCTGGTCAACGAAACCTGGCAGATCGATCCGAAACTGACCGCAGCAGCTTATTGATTAATCGACCGATACTCCAGTGACATCCATGCCCAATTCGCGCGACCAGCTGCTGGCCTGCATTCCCCGTCTGCGCCGCTATGCGCGGGCATTGGTCGGCGATCGGGCCGGCGCCGACGACCTGGTGCAGGACACGGTCGAGCGCGGATGGGGGAGACTGGCGTCATGGGAGGGTGGTAGCGATATGCGCGCATGGTTGTTCAGCATCATGCACAACCTGCGTATCGACCAGGCGCGGCGGCCTTCAGTGCCGACGGAAGCGCTCAACGAGGAGACATCGATGGCACTAGCACCTGGCAGTCCTTCAAGCGGACTCGAACTGCGCGACATGGAAACGGCCTTGCGTGCGCTGCCAGAGGAACAGCGTGAAATCCTGCTGCTGGTGGCCTTGGAAGAAATGAGTTACGACGACGTCGCGCAAACGCTCAAGATTCCCATCGGTACGGTCATGTCGCGCCTGTCGCGCGCGCGTGAAAAAATGCGCGCGAATATGGAAGGGAGAGCGTACATCGCACCCTTGAAGGTGGTCAAATGAATACCCTACCCATCACGGAAGCCGACTTGCACGCCTTCGTCGACGGCAAGCTGCCTGCCGCGCGCCGACTCGAGGTCGACGCCTATCTGGCGCAGCGCCCGGAAGAGGCGGAGCGACTGCGCGCCTATACAGCGCAAAACGATGAACTGCGCGCGCTTTTCAATCCCGTGCTCGACGAAGCGGTGCCGGAGCGCTTAAGCGCAGCGCGACCGCGCCAGTGGCAATGGCAGCGGCTGGTAGCCGGTCTTGCCATCGCCCTGTTCAGCGGCACGACAGGGTGGCTGCTGCATGGCCAGCAGGCAGGCGAGATTCAGTACGCCCAAGGTGATTCCATGCAGGCCAGGCCGGCGCTGTACGTTGCCGGCTTGGCCCATCAGGCCGCAATCGCCCACGTTGTCTATAGCCCGGATGTCAAGCGGCCGGTGGAAATCGGGGCTGACCAGGAAGAGCAGCTAGTGGCATGGCTGTCCAAACGCCTCGGCACGGCAATTCGGCCACCCCGGCTGGGCAAACTCGGCTACGAGCTGATCGGTGGTCGCCTGCTCCCTGGCGCCCAAGGCGCGGTGGCGCAGTTCATGTACCACGACGCGACCGGGCAGCGCCTCACCTTGTACGTGTCGACCGACCAGGCGCACAACAAGGACACAGGTTTTCGCTTCGCCCAGGAGGGACCGGTGAATGTGTTTTATTGGATCGACGGCAAATTCGGCTATGCGCTGTCGGCTGGAATTAACAAGGCCGAACTGGCGCGCGTTGCCACCGCCGTGTACGACCAACTGGAGAAACCGTCATGACCTTAATGAACCGTCCCTTGTACCTTCGACGCTTGGCCACGTTCGCCGTTGCCGCCCTGATTGGCGCTAGTGCTCTCGGACAGGCCATGGCCCACCATCATGGCCAGTCGCCAGCGGCAAAGCCCCCCGTATTTATCGCCAGCACGGCCAAGCCGTTTGCCGCGCTGACGGACGATGCCATGGCCGTCATGGATGACGGCATGAAGCGCGCGCCAATGAATGGCGTTGCGGAACATGATTTCGTGACGATGATGATTCCGCACCACCAGGGCGCCATCGACATGGCGAAAGCGCTCCTGCTCACCACCAAGGATCCTGAATTGCGCAACGTCGCCCAAGGCATCATCACGGAACAGCAAAACGAAATCAACATTATGCAGGCCTGGTTGCAGCGCTACCAATCGGCTCAGGCAAAAGTTGCTCCCACTTCGATCACCAAGAAAGAATAAATCATGCAACTCCGTCACTGCGTTTTCTCGTTGACCGTCAGCAGCCTGCTCACCGCCTCCGCGTTTGCCGCTCCTGGCGCGCAAGACCGCGTCTACACCGCTGACCAGAATACCAATACCGTTTCAGTGATCAACCCGGCGACCAATTTGCTGCTCGGCCAGATCAAACTGGGCAACCAGCGTCCCGACGTGTTGTCGCCGCTATACAAGGGCGAGATCAATGTGCACGGCCTGGGCTTTTCGCCCGACCACAAGACCCTGATTGCCATTTCAAACGGCTCTAACTCGGTGGCATTCATCGACACGGCGACCAACAAGGTCAAAGGAATCACCTATATCGGTCGCTCGCCCCATGAAGGGTTTTTCACTGCCGACGGCCGCGAAGTCTGGGCGGTGGTGCGCGGCGAAGACTACATCTCGGTGATCGACCCGGTCACCTTCAAGGAGAAAAAGCGGATCGAGACGACCGCCGGCCCCGGCATGGTGCAGTTCCTGCCGAACGGCAAGCTGGCGTTCGTCGTCTCCAGCTTCAATCCCGTGGTCGACGTGATCGACATGAAGTCGCACAAGGTCATCAAGCACATTAAGGTCGTCAGCCCGTTCTCGCCGTTCCTTCAGTTCACCCCTGATTTCAAGGAAATGTGGATGACGCACAAGGATGCCGGCAAAGTGACGCGCATCGATACTGCCAGCCTGGAAGTAAAGGGCGTCATCGATACCGGCTTCATTACCAACCACTTGGCGTTCGCGAAGACTGCGGCTGGCACCCGTGCTTACGTAACGATCGGCGGTGAGAATGTCGTCAAGGTGTACACCACCGACGCCACGCCGACGCTGGTTGCGACGATCCCTACCGGCGCGTTGCCCCACGGCATCTGGACCTCCGACGACGGCACACGTCTGTATGTGGGACTTGAAAACGGCGACGCGGTCGATGTCATCGACAGCGCCACCAACAAGGTGATTGCGCGCGCACCGGTCGGCCAGGCGCCGCAGGCACTGGTGTACGTTTCGAACGCCGTGCCGCACGGCGACGGCATGACCAACCTGGTCCCGCGCGCCAACAGCGAGCCAATCAACATTGCGCTTAAACCCGCTGCCGGCGAGGCCAAGGGATTCGTTGTGGCCCGTAACCTGGGCGTGGTGGACGCGCTGGAAGTGTCGCTGTTCAAACTCAAGCCGCAGACCGCGTACAGCGTGTACGTCACCGGCCAGGCCGCGCCGGTGGCCAGTTTCAAGACGAATCCGATGGGGATGGCGAACGGCACTGCGATCGGACCGATGCGCGCCGTGAGCAACGGCCTCAACGACAAGGCCGCGACGGCGAGTCGCATCCTGGTGATGGAAGGGGACGTGGCCGTCGATCCACAAAAAGCCGTATTGAGTAGCGTGCAGTAAGCAAATCACGACAATACTGTGGCAGTATCGAGCTAACCGATTTCACAATAATAACGGAGACCAGTATGGCGAAGAACTCGTTGATATTGACGGCGGAGGCGTTGCGGCGCCGTTCCTTTATGAGGCAGGCCGGCACGCTCGGTGCCGCCGGCGTGTTCGGCAGTCCGGTATTGAGCGCGCTCGCGGCGGAGGCAGGCCACGTCACGCTGCCGTTTGAAAACGGCGAGCGCGAACTGGTCGTGTATCCTCAAAAGCGGCCGCTGATCCTGCTGACCGCCCGTCCGCCGCAGCTGGAAACTCCGTTCAGTGTGTTCAACGAATCGGTGATTACGCCGAACGATGCGTTTTTCGTCCGATATCACTGGAGCGGCATTCCCACCGCGATCGATGCGCAAACATACCGTCTCAAAGTCGGCGGCAATGTTAATACGCCGCTGGAGCTCTCGCTCGCCGACCTCAAGCAAATGGCTGACGCCACCGAACTGGTTGCCGTGAACCAGTGTTCCGGTAACAGCCGCGGCCACCTGTCGCCGCGCGCCAACGGCGGCCAGCTATCGAATGGTGCCATGGGCAACGCACGCTGGACTGGCGTGCCGCTACGCAAGGTGCTGGAAAAGGCCGGCGTCAAGGCCGGGTCGGTACAGGTCTCGTTCAACGGCCTTGACACGCCGCCCGTTGGCGACGGGCCCGATTTCATGAAGGCGCTCAATATCGACCATGCGCTCGACGGCGAAGTCATGTTGGCCTGGCAAATGAACGGTGCCGATCTGCCGATGTTGAATGGCTACCCACTGCGCCTGGTGGTGCCCGGCTACTACGGCACCTATTGGGTCAAGCATCTGTCCGACATTACCGTGACCGACAAGGTATTCGACGGATTTTGGATGAGCACGGCCTATCGCATCCCCGACAATCAGTGCGCCTGTACCGAGCCGGGAAAGGCGCCGACCAAGACCGTCCCGATCAATCGCCTCAACGTGCGCTCGTTCGTGACCAGCCTGACCGACGGCATGCACGTCAAGGTCGGGCGCCAGACGGTGGTGCGCGGGATTGCGTTCGACGGCGGCTACGGCGTGAATGAGGTGGCGTTTTCATCCGACGGTGGCAAGAACTGGCAAGCCGCACAACTGGGCAAGGACCTGGGGCGCTACTCTTTTCGAGAGTGGAGCGCGGCGTTCACGCCGAAACAAAAAGGAAACCACGAACTGCTGGTTCGGGCGGGCAACCGGATCGGTCAAGGCCAACCCGCGAGCGCCCTGTGGAACCCTGCCGGCTACATGCGCAATGTGGTCGAATCGACGCGCGTCGTCGCGGTATAAGGGGAACCACATTGAAACATCCACTGATTTGCTCTCTGTTCACCATCAGTCTGATGGCTGCGGCCCCAGCTTTCGCCCTCGACATTCAGCTTCCGCCTGAAACTGCTGTCTTCAAACCCAGCGAGTTGCCGGGATATGCGCTGGCCCAGCGCAACTGCATGACATGTCACTCGGTCCATTACATCCAGTCGCAGCCCACGACATCGCCGCGCGGCTACTGGGATGCCACCGTGAGAAAGATGAAGAAACCGTTCGGTGCGCAATTCTCAGACGCGGATATCCCGGACATGGTCGATTACCTGGTCAAGACCTACGGTGCTGAACGCAGTAACGCAGTGCCGATTGCGAACGCGGCGATAAAGCCAGCTGCAGTTGCACCGAAGGCCGGCGCCACCGCAGCAATCGATACGAAAGCGTTGCTTGCCGCAAATGCTTGCATGGGATGTCATTCGATCGACAAAAAGGTCGTCGGGCCGGCATTCAAGGAAGTGGTGGCAAAGTACAAGGGCAAGGCAGACGCGGTATCACTGGTGGCGAGGAATATTCGAGCGGGCGGCGCTGGCAAATGGGGGCCTGTACCGATGCCAGCTTTCTCCCAACTGAGCGAGGGCGAAGCGATGGCCTTGGCGCATTATGTCCTGGCGCAATGAATTTGATGCCATCCCCTTCCTGTAGACGCCTTTACTGAGCATGCCCGCCGGGGACGTGCTTCGCGCCATGCCGTCGCTCGCCCCGGCACAGCCGGGGGCCGGCCGGTGCTGCTTTTCAACAACGGGCAAGCGGGCGCTGAGACAAATCAGGCCGGTTTGACCCGCTTACGCAACAGACTGCCGGCCGCGTTATCCTCGAACCGGCTGGCCTCCTCAATGTAGCCATGGACCGTGCCGTCGTGGCGCCAGCCTCCTTGCTTCTTGATGTCGCGGAAGTCGGCGCCGGCGCGGTGCGCGCTGGTGGCCATGCCACGCCGCAGACTGTGACTAGACAGGTCTAGCACGTAGTCGAGTTTGACCAGTGTCGCGCAATCCTCCAGGATCGTATTCACGCTGCCCACGCCCAGAGCGGCGCTGGCCACCGTCCCCCACTTGCTGATAGACCGAAACACCGGTCCGGCCATGATGTCGGCGGCGTCGAGCCAGGCGCGCAACGCCGCCGCCGGGCAGCAAGGGCCGTCGCTGTACGGGATCGCCTTGATGATCCCTTCGCCCAGTTGGTCAGTCTTCGAGCGCGGCAGCATGATTTCGATGCCCTCGGGTGTCCAGCCAATATGTCCGACCTCGATGGCGACCAGCTCGCTGCGCCGCAATCCGCCGAAAAAACCGATCTGCAAAAGTGCGTTGTCGCGCGTCGCCTTCAACGTGCCGGCGCTGACCAGCTGCACCACGATACGTTCCAGGTCCTCGATTGGAAGGGCCTTGGCCCTCTTCTTCGGGCGGCCGTGCGTGCGTGCGATCCCCGTCAGTGTCTTGCGCACGGTCGGTGTCGAAGCCGGATTGGGGAAGCCCAGGTGGACGTGCCACTGCGACAGTGCCGTCAGGCGCAACGCCAAGGTGCGGGGATTGAGGGTCGGCGCGTAGGTGAGCAGGTATCGGATGATCGCCGCTTCGTCGGCCGGCAACACGCCGCCCCACGCCAGGTAGTGGTTTACGGCGGACCGGTACGCCCGGCGCGTGTTGTCGGCCGTGGCGGCGGCCAGGACGGCGCGGTGCTGGGCTGCGAGCACGGCGTCCACAGCTGTAACGGCAGAGTGCAGCGCCGACGCTGGGTGTGCATCGTTATTTTCGGCGCCGTTGTCGGCGGGTTCGGGGGTGGCCATGGCTGTGTTGCTCGCGGTCGGGCTTGTAACGGGGGTTACGGCAGGATAGCACGCTGCGGATCGACATCGGTGTCGATAATCTACATTATCGAGCCTAATTATTCACTCATTTCGGATCGATTTTATATCGTAATATAACGTACCATTACGTATTACACCGCACGTTATCTTATCCAAGGAGCGATCATGGCCAGAGCCGGTATCCTGTACTCCCACGTCGCCAAGGCGGCCGCCCAGCTGACCGCCGCCGGCAAGAACGCCACCGTCGACACCGTGCGCGAGGCCTTGGGCGGCACCGGCAGCAAGAGCACGATCGCGCCAATGCTTAAACAATGGAAGGCGCAGCACGAAGGCGAGGTCGCGGCGGCGGGCGCGGGCGTGCCGGCCGATCTGCTGGAGGCGATCAAGGGCGTCTACGACCGGGTGCAGGTAGGCGCGCAGGTTCAGGTCGAGCAGCTGCGCATTGAGCACCAGCTGGCGGCACATAAAGTCGCACAAGCGGCGGAGGCGCTGCGCGAAGAGGTGCGCCAGCTTGGCATAGAGCGCGAAGCCCTGAAAGCCGAACTGCACAGCGTAATGGCGGCGTTCGCGCGCGAGCAGGCTGCCCGGCATCAAGATGCGGTGGCGATCGCCGCCCTGGAATCAGAAAAGGCGGGGCAGGCCCAGCGCCTGGCCGACCGCACGGCCGAGGTCCGGGAGCTGGCGGACCAGCTGGCGCAGGCGCGGCGCCAGTTCGAGCACTTCCAGGAGGCGAGCACGGCCCAGCGGCAGGATGACAAGCACGCCTACGAAACGCGGATTGCCCGCGCCGAACAGGAGGCGGCCACGCTGCGCGCCAACTTCCAGGACGGCCGCGAGGCGCTGGCCGTGCTGCGGAGCGAAAAGGCCCAGCTGGAACACACATTGCACGAGCAGCGAGACGCGGCCAGGGAGCAAGCCCGCAAGCTGTACGAGGCCACGGAAGGACTGACGGCGACGCGCGAGTTAGCTAGCAGCAGGCAGTTTGAACTGGAAATGGTGGTGGAACGCCTGGAGCATGCCCACCAGGCGAATGAGCGGCTGGAGGCTCGCGTTAGCGAGCTGGAGGGCGAGAACGCGGATTTGAAAAAGAAACCGGCCGCAGCCAGTCCGAAAACACGGAAGACAAAAACGTAAAGCGCTTTACCTTTTTAAATTTAATGGGTTCGAATGATGCGAACCATTGTCACAGCGATCCTTCTACCGGCGCACCACACAAACCTTTCAGCGAAGGATCGGACCGAATGCCACGCCGCTCACTGCTGTCCGATACCGAACGCGACAGCTTATTGGTATTGCCACAAAGTCAGGATGATTTGATTCAGCAATACAGCTTCACGGATGCCGACCTGGCGTTGATCCGGCAGCGGCGCGGGGCAGCGAATCGCCTTGGGTTTGCGGTCCAGATGTGCCTGTTGCGCTATCCCGGCTACGCGTTTGCCAGCGACACCGCGCTGCCGGATTCGGTGTTGCACTGGATCGCCAAGCAGGTGCGCAGCGACGCCGGCGCCTGGCCGGAATACGGCGAGCGGGAGAAGACGCGCAACGAACACCTGCACGAGCTGCGCGCCTACCTGGGACTGTCAGTCTTCGGCCTGCCGGACTTCCGCAAGCTGGTGGACAGCCTGGCCGACCTCGCTATGCAGACCGACAAGGCGATGGTCCTCGCCGCGCATTCCCTTGAAACGCTGCGCCAGAAGCGCATCATCCTGCCGGCGCTTACTGTCATCGAGCGGGCCTGCGCCGAGGCCGTGACGCGGGCCAACCGGCGCATTTACCGCGCGCTGATCGATCCGCTGGAGCGGCACCACAAGCGCTCGCTTGACAACCTGCTCAACGTGGCGCCTGACATGAGCATCACCTGGCTTGTGTGGCTGCGCCAGTCTCCGCTCAAGCCCAATTCCCGCTACATGCGCGAACACATCGAAAGGCTCAAGGTGTTTCAGTCTCTGGCACTGCCGGAGGGGCTTGGCCGCCAGATCCACCAGAATCGCCTGCTGAAGATGGCGCGCGAGGGTGCGCAGATGACGCCGCGCGACCTGGCGAAGTTCGAGGATGAGCGGCGCTATGCGACACTGGCGGCGCTGGCCATCGAAGGCATGGCCACCGTGACGGACGAACTGGTCGACCTGCACGACCGCATCATGATCAAGCTGTTCAGCGCGGCCAAGAACAAGCATCAGCAGGACTTCCAGAAGCAGGGCAAGGCCATCAACGACAAGGTGCGCCTGTACAGCCGAATCGGGCGCGCGCTGGTCGAGGCCAAGGAATCCGGCATGGACCCGTATGCCGCGATCGAGGCCGTGCTGCCGTGGACAGACTTCACGCAAAGCGTGACCGAGGCGGCAGAACTGGCCCAGCCCGAGACGTTCGACCACCTGCACCTGGTGGGAGAGCAGTACAGCACCCTGCGGCGCTATACGCCTGAGTTCCTCGATGTGCTTCGGCTTAAAGCTGCGCCGGCGGCGCAAGCGGTGCTGGACGCGATCGACGTCCTGCGCGAGATGAACATGACCGGGGCGCGCAAGGTGCCGGACGATGCGCCGATCGCGTTCGTGAAGGCGCGGTGGAAGCCCCTGGTCATCACCGACGACGGTCTTGACCGCCGCTTCTACGAGATTTGCGTCTTGTCGGAGCTGAAGAATTCGTTGCGGTCGGGCGACATCTGGGTGCAGGGTTCGCGCCAGTTCCGGGACTTCGAGGAATACCTGCTACCCACGGAAAAGTTCGGGGCGATGAAATCAGCGCGCGAGCTGCCGATCGCGGTCAACCAGGACTGCGACCAGTACCTGCACGACCGCTTGCTCTTGCTCGAACAGCAACTGGCCACCGCCAACCGGCTCGCGCTGACGAACGAACTGCCCAATGCGATCATTACTGAGACAGGACTGAGGATCATCCCACAGGACGCCGTGGTGCCGGACGAGGCCCAGGCGCTGATTGACTTCGCCAGCGGCATGCTTCCCCGGATCAAGATCACCGAACTGCTGATGGACGTGGACGACTGGACCGGTTTCACGCGCCACTTTGTCCATCTTAAGAGCGGGGAGCAGGCCAAGGACCGGACGTTCCTCATGTCCGCGATCCTGGCCGACGCCATCAACCTCGGCCTGACCAAGATGGCGGAATCGAGTCCCGGCGCCACTTACGCGAAACTGTCCTGGTTGCAGGCCTGGCACATCCGGGACGAAACCTATTCGGCCGGCCTGGCTGAACTGGTCAACGCCCAGTTCAAGCACGCCTTCGCTGCGCACTGGGGCGACGGCACAACGTCGTCGTCGGACGGCCAGCGCTTCCGCGCGGGCGGCCGGGCCGAGAGCACGGGCCACATCAACCCCAAGTACGGCGCCGAGCCCGGCAAGCTGTTCTACACCCATATTTCCGATCAGTACGCGCCGTTCAGCACCAGAGTGGTCAACGTCGGCGTGCGCGACTCGACCTATGTGCTCGACGGCCTGCTGTACCACGAATCGGACCTTCGCATTGAGGAGCACTATACCGACACCGCCGGCTTCACCGACCACGTGTTCGCGCTAATGCACCTGCTGGGTTTCCGCTTCGCGCCGCGCATCCGCGATCTGGGAGACACCAAGCTGTACGTGCCGGCCAAAGTGGGCGATCACCCCGCCTTGCGCTCGATGATCGGCGGCAGCCTGAACGTCAAGCATCTGCGCGCACACTGGGACGACGTGCTGCGCTTGGCCGCCTCGATCAAGCACGGCACCGTCACAGCGTCGCTCATGCTGCGCAAGTTAGGCAGCTACCCGCGCCAGAACGGCCTGGCGATCGCGCTGCGCGAGCTGGGGCGGATCGAGCGCACGCTGTTTATCCTGGACTGGCTCCAGAACGTCGAGCTGCGCCGACGCGTACACGCCGGTTTGAACAAAGGCGAAGCGCGCAATGCGCTGGCCAGGGCGGTATTCATCCACCGGCTGGGCGAGATCCGCGACAGGTCGTTTGAGCAGCAGCGGTACCGCGCCAGCGGCCTGAATTTGGTGACGGCCGCAATCGTACTGTGGAACACGGTCTACCTGGAGCGGGCGACGCAGGCCTTACGTGAGAAAGGCAAGTTGCCAGACGACGGTATGCTGCAATTTTTGTCACCGCTGGGCTGGGAGCACATCAACCTGACCGGGGACTATGTGTGGCGCCAGCAGCGTATAGCCGAAGGCGGGTTCAGGGAGCTGCGCAAGCCCCAAGAGTAGGAAATATTCTAGAAAAGGGAAGATTCAGTTCGCGGCTGCGTGAATCGATTCCCCCGCCCCTCACGCAAGATTCTTAGCTTCTCTAAATAAACCAAGCCCTGCCAGCCTGGTGTGGCCAGATTGAGCCCTGGGTATTGCCGGCGGCAGTTTTCCAGGGCAGGCGACTGAGCATTGCGTTCTTCGTCACGCAGCGTATCCGAGGCGCCTCTGATAATTCGTGCAGCTTCCTCGCGCTCTCGCTGTTCTTCTTGTCTAGCGCGTAAATCCAGTGCTCGGGCATGCTCCAGTTGAAGCCGCTGTACCTCCAGCATGGCAATGAAGCGTTCAGTGTTTTCGGCTAGTAGCTGACGCTCGGCGTCGGTAAGAAGCTGGCCAGCGCTTGATCCATAAACGGGCACCGCCCCGGTGTCATAGGAGCCGTATAGGAGCTTGAAGCACTCGGAGCCGAGGACGGTGAACCGCCCATTCTCCCGCACGATGTGGATGCGTTTGTACACGCTGTGGCGACAGCCGTCGCGCTGACAAATTATCCGATCTCCTTTGTCTACCTCGACTACTGCCATCAGCTGCGCGTTCGACATCTTTTATTTTTCCAAGCAAAGACCGCCCCCGGTCATAAATGTCGACTATACAGTATAGGGTCAGGGCGTTTGCAAGTCGACTGCGCGGAATGGTTTGCGGGCGATATGCTCGGCCAAATCGCCTTAGCGCCCGATTTTTTCCGTTTTCCCTATTCGCCCCAATCCGATTATCGCTCAAGAAGAGCAGGCCATCTTACTTGCCGTCGAGCGCGCGTTGGCATCGTCATCGAACTCGCAAACCATTGGTAGAAATGGTGAGCTGCCATTCTTGAAATTCCTCCAGCGATATCTGCCGTTCACCTTAAGAGCCGTGTCGGGCCATTTTATTACCCCCTCCGGGAAGCTGTCGCCTCAGCTTGACATCATTGTCGTCGATGCGAGGTATCCTTTGCTGGCGGAAAATGACGACGGATCGGCCCTGGTGATGCTTCATTCTGTCATTAGAATCTACGAAATCAAGACCAATCTTAAGATCAAAGATATGCACGCAGCGCTGGCTGCAGCGAAGACCGTCAAGGCGTTATCACGTCAAGTAGCGGAGTTTGGCGACATTGACGGGTTCGGCTTCCCGCAATATGTCCTGTGTGCCTACCATAGCGCTGCCCGGCTTGAGTCACTAAAGCAGGTTTATTTTGCTGACGTTGATGTCGACCGAGTGCATATGGATGCAGTCATCCTGCGGTACCACCCGTCTGATAGGCCAGGGGCCGACGACGCGCTGGGCGGGGAGCTGCATGTCGAACCGCCGTTCTCAGATGATCCTGCTTGCCGAGGCCCGCTTCCTGGCGGCGGATATCCCGTGTCCCGCCCGATGCATACGCCGCTGTCGGATCTATATTATTCGTTGGTCCAGGACAGTTACTACGTGCTTGGTGAGCGGCGCTTTTCGTTTGATGCGCTTGGTGCTCACTTTAACGAATATATGAATTGGTCGACTGCCTTGTAACGCAGCGCGAGAAATCCCGGTGAGCTAGGTACCGGAAAGGTCGGATCGCGATTTCCGAGTCACTGTACGTTACCGAACGAATCGTGCGCCACTGTTCAGTTAAAGGCATAACATAGGTTCCTCTTCCAGCCCGGGAGACACTATTGTGTTATCTCCTCGCTATAAAGTCCCGTCATTTAATCGGAAGCCTTTTGGCAGCCACCAATTTGACGTCTACTCGCCAAAGATGTCGCGTCAACTGGTGCTTTTTGGTTTGCCAGCATTAAATCTATGGACGACGCTTGAGGCAACCCCATCCGTTCTAGCTTTTTGCGAGCGCCCCCTCCAGTTTCCTAATGCCAAGCCAAGGCGGGCAATTGATTTTTGGGTGAAATCTCGCGATAGCGAAGAGTTCTTGATCATTGCCAAGGCTCCTGCACTGGATAGCGATGACGGCGGAGGCGCCATGCCGACTGAGCTTGACGGCATTCCCTTGCGTTATGTGTCAATTGACGAAATGGGGCCAAACGCGACTGAATTGAAGAACTGGGGCTGGATCATCAGGGACCTGTCGGCGTTTCAGCGCTTCGTACCGGAGCCGCTTTGCAAAGAAGTCCTAGCTACCGTAGAGTCGGGCAAGTCCATCGCACAGCTGCAAGCGGAGCTGCCCGACCAGGATAGTTCGATTGTCAAGCTCGCCGTCTATGTGCTCTTACATCGTGGCCAGGTTGTGTGCAACGAGCTGAAGACGCAATTGCTTGGCCCCAGTCATTTCATTGCATTGCCATGAACACGCCAATGCTAGATCGCTTTGACCGGCGCAAGCTGATGATGGCCGCGCCGCCTGTCGAGTTGTGGCCCAGCATTGACTCGTCACACCTTGAACCGACGGAACAGGGCAGGGTGCAGCAGCTATGCTCTGCACTATGGGATTTGTTTTCCGAGGGCGATATGTCCGTCAAGGCGATCATGATTCGTTATGGGGTGCAGAAACAGGCCTTGTATCGAGCAGCCCGACGATGCATCGAGAAACACCCCGACGGCGGAATCTACGGCTTTCGTGCCGTCCTTCCTTATATGCGGACGAAAGATTATGAGCGCCAGATTCCGCCCACGCCAGTGCCCTATGAACGAACAGGGTGCACTGGCGCCCTGGCCCAGCTCTTTCGCGATTATCCCGACATTGAAAAGTGCATTCGCACCGCAGTGCGCAACCGTAGCCGGCCGGTCAAGCCTGGCGGCCAAGTCCGCCAGCCAATACAGGCAATCCATCGCGATTTTATCAAGTCGTGCCGAGACGCTGGAATCACAGCGGACAAATATCCACTGAACACAAGCCGCATGGGCATTCGCTCATTGCATTCGTACATAAAGCGCGTGATGGAAAAGGATTTTGACATGGCAGTTTCCCATGCTGGCGGAACACGCTCTAGCAAGGCGCCGAGCGAGCGGGAACAGGCGCCGGCGGCAACGCGGCCGTTCGAGGTGGTGGAATTCGATGGCCATAAAATGGACATACGCCTCACCGTACGAATGGTCGATCCCTTTGGCATGGAGCAGATACTTCAATTGCACCGCATCTGGATTCTGGTGTTGCTCGACGTGTACACCAGAGCAGTCATTGGCTACCACATCGCGCTGGGGAAGGAATATAACAAAGACGATGTGGCAGCAGCGCTTCAGGCCTCGCTTAGTCCTGCGCAGCCGAGGCACTATATTATTCCGGAGCTGATGGTGAGCGAAGGCGGCGGTCTACCCTCCGCTGTTTTGCCTGAACTGGCATTTGCATGCTGGGACTGGTTTCGCATGGACGGTGCAAAGTCGCACCGTGCGGGCGACACGCTGATAAGGCTCAACCAGATCGTGGGCTGCTGGACCGACAATGGGCCACCTGCTACCCCCAATGATCGGCCCTATATCGAGCGGTTTTTCCACGTGGTCGCAAAGCATTTTGCACACCGCTTGCCTGGCACGGTTGGCAGTTCGCCTGATTCGATCGAGAAGGCATTGAGCGATCCGAAGGGCGATCTTAGCCTGAGCGTCGAGTTGCCCGAGCTTGAGGACATGATCCATGTGCTCATATCGAACTACAACGGTAATCCACATCCAGGTGTTGGTGGGAAGACGCCCCTGGAAGCGTTGGCCTATTCGCTGCGCTCAAAAAACAGTTTTATCCGAACCTTGCCAATGCCCATTCGTAGCAATCTATGCTTGATGCAGGAGGCGAGGGTCGTTCCGATCAAAGGCTCAGCACGCGACGGAGTACGACCGCATATCAATTTCGCCCACGTTAGATACACCGCACCGGTCCTGGCGTCGAATGCGGCATTGATTAACCGCAAGCTGCGAATTTACTACGATGTACGTGATATGCGAGCGGTCAAGGCATTTTTTGAGGACGGCACCGAACTGGGGGTTCTCACCGCGGCACGACCGTGGAATATCACACCGCATTCACTACGCCTGCGACAGGAAATTCACCGCTTGATCGCAGAGGGTAAGCTCAAAATGACGGCCGATGAATGTCCCGTGACGGCCTGGTCGCGTTTCAAGTGGCGGACCGCAAAGAAAGACAAAAAATCGGCCAATGCCCTGGCTAAGGCGCAGGAGAACGCTGCATCGGTAGAACAATCGCCGCCCGCCTGGCATGGCGAGAACGGGGCGCATACACAGACGGCGCCGTCGTCAGGTTTGAACGACGAGCCGCCGCCAGCCGGGCTATCGAGCCAGCCCGATGGGCCACCACCACCGGAAGCGCCACCCGATCCGCCGAAGCCAAAGTCACTCCAGGTTCGACGGGTCGTCACATTCTAGCGAGGTTTTTCATGTCCATCTTTGACAGCCGGCCTATCGTCGTTGACCAGCATCCAGTCACAAAACACCAATACATCGTGCCGACACCGAGCATCGACGCGATGATGCAGAAGATCAAACGGCTGATCAAAATGCACACGCCGGGAGCGCTGATTTTCGCCCATCCTCGATTTGGCAAGACGTACGGTATTCGTTATGTGATTAACGCATTGCAGGATGACTATCCGGGAGTCGTTTGCCTCAGTTGCGGTACAGAGGCGAAGAAGGCGCCGGTGGAGGATGCTTTCTTCACCACGCTCCTAGAGGCTACCGGCCATCTCGGCGCCTTGACCGGCTCGGTGACGCGCAAGCGCCGGCGCTTGATTGAACGGATAGCCGAGCTTGTCGATACCTCTGGATACAACTGGTTTGCCATCTTTGTCGACGAAGCGCAGCGGTTGGAGGTGATCGAGTACGAATGGCTTCGCGACGTCCACGACATCCTGGAACGCAAGGGAATCCGGATGATCACGCTCCTCGTTGGCCAACCCCAATTACTCAATCAAAAAACCGCGTTCAGGAAAAGTAACCATACCCAGATCATCTTGCGCTTTATGATTGCCGAAATGCGATTTGACGGGGTCGCTGACGCCGATAGCGTGGCGACCTGTCTGCAAGGATACGATGAAGCAGTCTTTCCACCAGAGTCGGTCTGGACGTACACACGCTTCTTTTATCCTCAGGCCTACGATGGCGGCCTGCGCCTCGTTAATGAAGCGCAGTCGGTCTGGGACGCATTCGGCCGTGCGCAGGAGCGCGCCCACCTCAACATGGCAGTGGAAATTCCGATGCAGTACCTGGCGCATACGGTCGAGATCGCATTGGAAACCAACATGAAGCGTGACAGCACGGACTTCAAGTTCACTGCGGAGATGTGGGATTTCGCCGTCAAAGAGTCGTTTTACATCGAGGCTTTAGAAGAACTGTATCGCGGGATGCCATCGAATTAAGTGAGGCTGCAATGACCGCACCAGGGCAGATACTACTTGACACTTACGGGAGGCAACCCGAGCAGTGGTGCTGGCGTCCCGCCTGGCACGTACATGGGGAGTCGGCCTGGAGCCTGTTTGCAAAATTCGCGCTCCTGAACCAGCTTACTGCACGCGAGCTGGTTCAATTGGTGATCAATACCACCTGCCGCAAACGCACCGCGATCTGCACCAAGCCAGACGTCGATCTGCGGGATGGCACCGTGTTCGATCTCGGGCTTCTGACAGAACTGTTTCGCGTACCGGCATCGCACATCCGCCATGCCTTCTTGTTTGAGACATTACCGGGCAGCGTGCTGCGGTCTTACGATCATCTGCGTTGGTGTGATCAATGCATGGGCCGAGGCTTTCATTCGCCGCTGTTCCAGATGAAGATGACGCGCCACTGCCCGATCCATGGCCGTGCGCTGCAGGATCGCTGCGCTCGGTGCGACCGGCAAATTCCATATCGGCTAAACAAGGAGTTTATGCTCCAGCCATTTACCTGTCCGCACTGCGCACACGACTTCGCACCAACAATGTCGCAGGCGCGACCGGAGATATTGCGTCTGCGCGAGGGCGAAACAACACGCTTGGCCCTTTTGCTGAAATTTCATAAAACGACCAATGCAGACCTCATCTCGGTCAGCGATGCGCAAGGGTTGTTCAGGAATGCGAAGGAAGCCGGCATCGCCCATATCAGCATTCACGAGTGCGACGTCCATGCGAAATATGCCAGCTTTATCACCCAAGTGCTAGAGGACGTCGCCCCTGGACTAAGGGCAAGACAGAAGGGCCTACGTTTCGAGCCGATCATGCGACAGGTTTGCGGAAACTGGCGTGCGTTGTCCTTCGAAGACGATGATGAATACTGCGATTGCGCCGACACCGACAGCGGAGAAGGCTCTCTGACCGAATCACAAAAAAGCCTAGCTTCGTCGATCGATACTTACAAGGCCATTCGGCGCCACCTGTGGCGCAATACCTTCAAAAAGCATCAGCGATGTATCCGCTCAGCGGCGAACCGCTTGTGGTGGCACGTCCACGGCGAGCAAACCAACGGATTTTGTCCGCATGCCCTGGCATTTATTCGCTGGCGGATGCTGTGGGAAGGCTGTGGAACACCTTGTTATCTTTTCGCGCATAAGGCGAGGGACTACCACGGCATCATCGGATGGCACCTCGCCAGGCCGTCACCGGCGCCGAAACATTGGTCGGTTGGAACCAAAGCATGGATCAGCGGCCATATATTCGGATCAACCTGCCTTTTGGCGCTTGGTGATATTCAGAGCTGGGCAAACAGTATGGTGCAGATTGGCGCGGTGGACTGGAATTTACAAAGAAGTCCTGTCAGCTACACGTGCTTATGGGCAGTGGCAGGACAAGACTGCCGGGACCGGCCGGCGATGGTGTACCTACGACGTGCAGTCGACAAGGCCACCAATTGTGAGGAGCCGAGCGATTTTGGCGCGCACTGGCGTCATCACCAGGCCAGCATATCCTTACTCCGCAGGTAGTGCAGGGCACTGACGGGTTGCCGGCTAGCTTACTGAGGCTGGAAAGTAACGCACGCCAGCGAACGGGCCATCAGCAAGAAACGAAAGCCTCATGAACTGAGGCATGCTACTCGGAAGCGAGAAAGCCTGGCCTGTTGTGGTTACTCGCGCGGATCAGGTCGAGTGCTTCCTGCTCGGTATAGATCATGGTTGTGGCCAGGTCACTGTGGCCAAGCCACGCGGCAACGGTGCGCACGTCCTGTCCCGTCAGGAGGGCGGCCTTGGCAAAGGTATGGCGAAGCCAGTGTGTCGAGGCGCGGCGCAAATGCGCAGCGCGTTCAGGCTCACCCATCTCATCGAGTATTTGGGCCGCCTTTTCGAGCCGGCCTTTGACAATATGGTAAAGGCCGTGACGGGTGGTGACAGGCAGCCATGCCTGGAAAAAACGCCGGGACTCAACGTCTTTGATGACGCGCCCGCTGGCATGGGCTTTGGTACGATCAGTCTTGACCGACAGGATCAGCGAAATTTCCTCGACGGGGGAAGGTTCAGTGTCCATGCCGAATGCCTCCCGATACACGCCCAGGGCGTCCATCACCACTTTCGGAACGGGCAACTTGCGTTCTTTGCGTCCCTTGGAGGTTTCCTCACCGATCCGCATGACCCAATACGTCACTTTATCTTGCGGGTCGGACAGCTTATAGAACGCTGACATGCTGGCCTTGATTAACTCGCTGGCGCGAAGGCCGAGCTCGCGCAGTGCGATGAGAATAAAGCGGTCACGCGCCGCCAGTTGCCTGGCGGTGAATGTCCGCTTTTCCTCCGCATCCATCGCCTCAAACACCATATCGTAAAGGTCGATCGACACGGCCCGCTCCGGGTTAATCTTGCGCATGGTGCCGGCGCCGTGCAAGGCCATCGGGTTGATGTGGATGTAGCCCATGTCTCGCCAGGCGCGAAACAGCGCGTGCACAAACCGCTTGATGTCGGCCTGGCTACTTGCGGCCGGCTGCTTGCGAAACGGCGAATATCCCAGATCGAATTTGCTGGCGAAACCCCCAGTTATTGGATCGCGGGCGCAAATTGCTTCTTCGGGAAGATCCGCCAGGTATTTGCAAAACACGTCAACGTCCTGCATTGACCAGCGGGAGGGGGTAACGAAATGAACGTTTTCACAGAACCAGCGCAACTTGTCGAGGTGATACCCATATGTCGCGACCGTTTCAGCCGAGTTTTTACGTCCCCGCGTTGCAATGGCGTCGAGCCAAACCTGGGCCGCTTGCCAGTCGTCGGCTACCGGCCCTAGCCCGTGGGCATGCGTGGCCGTCACCAAACGGTCGTTGTGAACACCCACCGGAACCAAATCTGTCACGTGCGCTTTCCTTCTCAAAAATCCAACCATCGAATGTCTTCTGCCGAGAATGTTCCGGCATCATAACTTTAGCGCTTACCAGCTCATGCGCAAGTGCTTTAACAGCCGACGACGTCATCAGCCCAAATCCGGGGGGCTAGCGTATCATCTTGCCTCCCCCGAATGAACCGTGACGGCATTCACGACTATGGAGTTGAAACGTAAATGACTATGGATTCGATCGCGCTCGCGCGCACTTTTGGCTTGTTCTTTGCCACGGCTATTGCTGAACTGCTGGGTTGCTATCTCCCGTTGTTATGGCTCACCGGCCGAGGCCCGGCGTGGCTCACGCTGCCCGCAGTGCTCAGTTTGATGGTGTTCGTCTGGCTCTTAACACTGCACCCTGACGCGAGTGGGCGCGTGTACGCCACTTATGGCGCCATCTACATCGCGACAGCGATAGGATGGTTGTACTTTGTTGACGGTGTCGCTCCGACATGGAACGACTATTTAGGCGTCACTCTGGCGCTCGCCGGTGCCGGCATTATCGCCTTGGGTCACCGGCCGGCTTGATCCTCCGTCCTGCCGTCGATCGCCAGTTCTCCAGATGGGGAAAATTGCGTGGTTTCTTTGCCTCGGTTTTTCAACGCGCCCAAATAAAACGCCAGCGAGATCACCGACATCCCCAGCAGGATGACTAGCAGCATTGCGGGTCTGGGATAGGCGCGCAGAATGGCGGCGGCAACGAGCGGCCCCGCCGCCTTGGCAAGTAATGAAGGGCCGGCCATGGCGCCTGAAATCGCTCCATAGTTCTTCCTGCCAAACATCGCCTGCGGAATGGTGCCACGAACGATCGTCAGGATACCGTTACTCAGGCCGTACAGGATACAGAATGCTGCCACCGACCACGCATCGGCACCAAATAACAGCAGCACCAACACGGCGGCGGGCAGGGCGGCGAAGGTAAATTTTCCGACTGTCTGCGGTGCCGCATTGCGCGCAAAAGTGCGCTCACCGATGCGCCCTGCGACCTGCATTGGACCAATCAGGGTCGACATCAGCACCGCCAGCGCTGCCGTATGGCCTAAGTCCCTCAGTAGCGGAATCAGGTGCACGGACAACGCCGAAAAAATGAACATGTTGGCGGAAAACGCCATCGCCAGTTTCCAGAAAGCGGGATGGCGCAATGCCTCTTCCAAGGTGTGGCTGTGCTCCGGCGCCTCAGAAAGGGCATGGGCAACCGGCCTATCGCGACCCAGCATCAAGTGCATCGGCAAGCAAAGCAGCAGCTGCGCGGCCCCGAACCATAGGTACATTTCACGCCAGCCAATAACGGCGCTCAGCTTTAGCGTCAACGGCCAGAACACCGTGCTGGCAAATCCGGCAAACAACGTCAACGTTGAAATCGCCTGGCGGCTGTTCTGATGGAACTTGCGGTTGATTGTGGCAAAGGCGGCTTCATACAGCGTCAGGGACATGGCCACGCCGAGTACCGTCCAGGCTCCGAAATACGATAACGCGCCGTTTGCTCTACTCAGCCAGATCAAGCCGGCACCGCAGACCAGTGACCCCGCCGCCATGACCCAGCACCCGCCACATCGGTCCAGCAGAATACCGGTCGGCGTCGCGACGAGCCCCGCCACCAGCAGGCTCCAAGAGAAAGCGCCATACACCAGTTCGGGGCGCATTCCCAACGCTTGACCGATGCTGGGCGCCACGATGCTGAACGCATAATATAGCGATCCCCAAGAGACGATCTGGGTGAAAGCCAGTATGCCGATGGTGCGCCAAGGATGATGCATGGGTCTTCCTCGTATCAATGGACAACCGCGCCTACGTGCAGCATGATTTCGCTTTCGGCGCCGGCACCGGATCACTGCAGCCGCAGCCTGCCTGTCCCTGCGCTTTGGCATCGGCGTCCTGCAGGCAACAGGCGACGCTCGTGGCCGGCGCCGGACCGCCACAGCAACTGGCGGTTGCCGGCTCTGCTCCGTATGCCTGGCGAGTACTGCAAACACCTGTTTCGGGGAGTTCGAGCTGCACGTCGTCGGCCTGCACCAGGTCGCCGGCAAGCGCGGCCACCACGGAGCGTACTTGTTCGTAGCCCGTTGCCATCAGGAAGTTGGGCGCGCGACCGTAGCTCTTGGCGCCGACCGCATAATACCCCGGCTCCGGGTGTGCGAGCTCCCGGTGACCGTGAGGGCGAACCGTGCCGCAACTGTGCTCGTTGGGATCGATCAGCGGCGCCAAGGCGTCGGTGCTTTCGAGCCAGGGATCGTGCCGTACCCGTAGCTCACGAGTTAGCGCCAGGTCCGGCCGCGCACCGGTCGACGCCACGATCGCGTCGATGGCTTCAATCACCGGACGCACGCCGCCGGTTTCCTCGCCGGTCACACGCAACGCGTCGCCCTCAGCTTCCAATGCATGGATGCGGAACCGAGTGTGGATCTCCAGCGCCCCGGACGCCTGCAGCGCTTTTAGACGTGAGCCCAAAGTGCCGCGCGCTGGCAAACCGTCGGCGTCACCTCCACCGAATGTCTTGTCCAACGTTGCACCCCTCACCGCCCACACGATGGACGTGCCCGGCGCTTCGTCCGCCAGTTGCGCGAGGGCCAGCAGCGTCCCCGCAGCCGAGTGGCCGCTGCCGACAACGAGCACCCGCCGGCCCGCGTAACGCTGGCGGTCAACGCCCAGTACGTCCGGCATGCCATACGCGATGCGCGACGCGCTGTCGACCTCTCCGACGGCATTGATACCGTTCGCGCCCAATGGGTTGGGATGGGACCAGGTTCCCGTCGCATCGATCACGGCACTGGCGAAATATTCCCGCTCGCCCTCGGTGGTCTGCGCACGCACCAGAAAAGGCGCTTGTTCCCGGCCCCGCGTGGTGACTTTGTCGAATCCCAGGCGCGATACTTGGGTTATACGGTGCCCCAGCTTCAGATGCGAAGCGATCGCAGGCAGCTCCGCCAGGGGCCGCAAGTAGCGGTCAATGATTTCGCCGGCGGTCGGCAATTCATCGGCCGCAGGTTGCGACCAGCCGGCTGAGGCTAGCAACTGCCGCGCCGCTCTATCTATGTTGTAGCGCCACGGGGAGAACAGGCGTACCTGGCGATAGCTGGCCAGGTTGCCTGCGACACCATCGCTCGCCTCGAAGATCAATGGCGTGAAGCCGCGCTCGATCAGGTGCGCGGCGGCCGCGAGGCCGACCGGCCCTGCGCCCAGCACTGCCACTGGAAGGGAAATGTCAGATACGTTCATCGCGACTCCAATCACTTCAAAGACAGCCACATCAACGTGGCGGAAGCGGGACAGGCCCCCTGAAATTCGTGTGATGCCTGCAGTGCCGCCGGCACCGTCTCGCGCGCAACGACGGCGAAACCACGCTGCGCGAAGAACGGCGCCGCCGTTGTCGTCAGCAGGAACAGCTGGTCGACACCGCGCGCTTTCGCCATGCCGCTCACCTCGTCAAACAATATCGCACCGAATCCTGAGCCACGCCGATTTGCCGACACAACGACCGAACGCAGCAACGCCGCCTCCCCGTAGGGCTCCAGTGCACCGGCACAAACAATTACGCCTTCGAGTTCTCCCACGATGAAGCTGGCCAGATGAGCATGCGAACCCTCCAGTGGGAGGCTAGCGTCCGTCAACAAGGCTTCAATCGTCCCCCAGTCGTCAGCAGCGGCTGGGCGGAATGCAGGGAATTGGGGTTCTGCGCTTCTCATCATTGCTCCTATTTGTTATTCGTCGAATGACGAAATAAAAGAGAAAAAATTACAGGCCACCGATCAACAGCTTCAGTTGCGCCAAGCGCTCAGGATTGACGCAATAACACACCCGCTGCTCATCCGACGAGCCGAGGATAAGTCCCGCTTGCTTCAGGATCGTCACGTGCTGCGAAATCGTCGACGCTGCGAGCGGCAGCACCTCCGCCAGACTGCCGAAATAGCACGCGCCATACGCCGAGAGGTATTTCAGCAGTTGGACGCGCGCCGGATGGCCCAGTGCTTTGCACATCAGTGCAAGCTCGCCGGCATCAATTTCAAGAACGGCGGCGCCGGCCGCCTGGGTATCACAACAAGTTTTCATAGGTTCATTCGTTAATCGACGAATAAAGAATAAGCCGTTGTCATCAAGCTGTCAAGATACTTCGATATTCTTTGAAATGTCGTAGCTTATGCGCTATCATATTTCAATACTTACTGAATCGTGGAAGCATCAAATGGAAACCAAGGAAGTTTTGGCCGCACTGGCGGCGATCGCACAGGAAAGCCGGCTGGCCATTTTCCGGCTGCTGGTGCAGCTCGGCCCAGACGGCATGGCCGCCACCAAGATCGCCGAGCAGCTCGATATCGCGCCTTCCTCGCTGTCGTTTCACTTGAAGGAGCTCGTGCACGCCAAGTTGATCACCTCGCGCAGCGAAGGCCGTTTCGTGATTTATGCCGCCGACACTATGGTGATGAATGGGCTTATTGGCTACCTGACCGAAAACTGCTGCGGCGGTATTCCTTGCGGGCCAGCTGGCTGCGACACGCCATCCACATCCACCTGAACTGGAGAATTCCTATGCAAGATAAAGTCTACAACGTACTGTTCCTGTGCACCGGCAACTCGGCGCGCAGCATCATGGCAGAAGCCCTGGTGACGACGATGGGGAAGGGCCGCTTCAAAGGGTTCTCCGCCGGTAGCCACCCTGGCGGAACGGTCAATCCGTTTGCCATCGAGCAGGTGGCCAACACCGGGTACCCTGTCACCGACTTGCGCAGCAAGAGCTGGGACGAGTTCGGCACCCCCGACGCCCCGCACATGGATTTTATTTTCACCGTTTGCGACAACGCAGCAGGTGAGACATGCCCGTACTGGCCCGGTCACCCGATGTCAGCACACTGGGGTTTTGAAGATCCCGCCGCAGTGGTGGGTACCGACGAAGAAAAGCGTGCTGCATTCCACCGCATCTTCCGTCAGATCATGACCCGCATGAACATTTTCGTCAGCCTGCCGCTGCACATGCTGGAAAAGAACGCCATCCAGCGTGAAATCCAGGCGATCGGCGAAACCTCCGTTTAATTTTTTTACCTCACGCTCACCATGAATATCCTGTTTCTCTGCACCGGCAACTCCTGCCGCTCCGTTCTCTCCGAAGCGACCTTCAACCACCTGGCGCCCGCCGGCCTGAAAGCGATCAGCGCTGGCAGTCAACCTGCCGGCAAGCTGCACTCACGCGCCGTGGCGCTGCTACACAGCAAAGGGATTTCCACCGAAGGCTACTACAGCAAGTCTTGGGACAACCTGCCGGTGACGCCGGACATCGTGGTCACCGTCTGCAGCAGCGCGGCCGGCGAGACCTGCCCGGCCTACCTGGGCCCGGTGCTGCGTACCCACTGGGGCGTCGACGATCCCGGCCACGTGGTGGGCACGGAGGAAGAGATCAATACGGCGTTTGAGCAGACCTACCGGATTATTCGCGCTCGCGTTGAAGCGTTCCTGGCGCTGCCGCTGGCCGAACTGACTAACGACAAAGCCAAGCTGAAGATCGAGCTCGACAAAATCGGCACCATTCTGGCCTGAGTTCGCTGGAAGGTACTCAACCGGCGCGACCAGCCGGTTTTCTCTCTTTACCGTTGACATCTCCAACAAGGACTAGCCGTGCTTATCGCATTCCTGATCTTCCTCGCCACCTTGATCCTCGTTATCTGGCAGCCACGCGGCCTGGGCATCGGCTGGAGCGCTTCCGCCGGCGCCGTCGTCGCGCTGCTGGCGGGTGTGATCCATACCGCTGATATCCCCGTGGTCTGGCACATCGTCTGGAACGCGACCGGCACCTTTGTCGCGGTGATCATCATCAGCCTGCTGCTGGACAAGGCTGGCTTCTTCGAATGGGCTGCGCTGCACGTCGCCCGTTGGGGGCGCGGCAGCGGCAAACGCCTGTTTGTGCTGTTGGTCCTGCTGGGCGCAGCGGTGGCGGCCTTGTTCGCCAATGACGGTGCGGCGCTGATCCTGACGCCGATCGTCATCGCCATGCTGCGTGCGCTGCGCTTTTCGGCCAAAGCGACACTCGCCTTCGTGATGGCCGCCGGCTTCATTGCCGATACGGCCAGCCTGCCGCTGGTGGTATCGAACCTGGTTAACATCGTATCGGCCGACTATTTCAACATCGGCTTTGCGCGCTACGCCGCGGTCATGATACCGGTGGATCTGATTTCCGTGGCGGCCACGCTGGCGGCCCTCATGTGGTTCTTCCGCAAGGATATTCCAGCCAATTACGACCTGGCGCAATTGAAAGCGCCGGCAGAAGCGATCCATGACCGCGCCACCTTCATCACCGGCTGGTGGGTATTGGGCCTGCTGCTGGTCGGCTTCTTCTGGCTGGAGCATTTGGGCGTGCCGATCAGCGCCGTCGCGGCGGTGGGTGCTCTATTGCTGCTGGTGGTGGCCGCGCGCGGCCACAAAATCTCCACACGCGAGGTGCTCGGTAACGCGCCTTGGCAGGTCGTGATCTTCTCGCTGGGCATGTATCTGGTCGTCTATGGGTTGCGCAATGCCGGCCTGACCGACTACCTGACCGGTGTACTCAACGAATGCGCGGCCTATGGCGTTTGGGGCGCCGCGCTCGGTACCGGCTTTATCACCGCAATACTGTCCTCGATCATGAACAACATGCCCACAGTTTTGATCGGCGCGCTGTCGATCGACGCCACGACGTCGCAAGGCGTGGTGCGCGAGGCGATGATTTACGCCAACGTCATCGGCAGCGATCTGGGTCCAAAAATTACGCCGATTGGCAGTCTGGCGACGCTGCTGTGGCTGCATGTCCTTGCGAGCAAGGATATTCAGATCTCATGGGGCTACTATTTCCGAGTCGGCGTGGCATTGACCTTGCCGGTTCTGTTGATCACGCTAGCGGCGCTGGCAGTACGCCTGGCTTAATGGAACTTTTATTATGACCATCACGATCTATCACAATCCCGAATGCGGCACCTCCCGCAATACCCTGGCCTTGATCCGCAACGCCGACATCGAGCCTGTCATCATCGAATATCTCAAGCATCCGCCAGACCAGGCAACGCTGATCGATCTGATCGCCAAATCAGGACTGACGGTTCACGAAGCAATCCGTCAAAAAGGCACACCGTATTTTGAGCTCGGACTGGATTCGCCGTCCAAAACCAAAATGGACTTGCTTGCGGCGATGGTGGCCCATCCCATTCTGATCAACCGCCCATTCGTCGTGACGCCACTGGGCGTGCGACTGTGCCGGCCATCGGAACTCGTGCTCGATATCCTGCCGCAGCCGCAGCGTGGCGCTTTCACGAAGGAAGACGGCGAGCGCGTGATCGACGAAAATGGGGAGCGTATCAAGCATGGATAAGATTGCCAATCTGCCCAACATCAATCCCGATCAGTTTGATATCCCAAACATGGACAAGCTCGCTCAGGTCGGCGAAATGAACCACCCGCCACGTATTCTGATGCTCTACGGTTCACTACGCGAGCGCTCGTTCAGTCGCTTTCTGACGGAGGAGGCGGCGCGTATCCTTGAGCACTTCGGCGCCGAAGTGAAGATCTTCGATCCGACGGAGCTGCCGATGGCCGGCAGCGTACCCGAGGACCATCCGAAGGTAGTTGAACTGCGCGAGCTTTGTTTGTGGTCTGAAGGGCAGGTATGGTGCAGCCCGGAGCGGCATGGCGCCATCACGGCCGTCATGAAAAACCAGATCGACTGGATACCGCTGGAAATGGGCGCGATCCGCCCCAGCCAGGGCCGCACGCTGGCGGTCATGCAGGTCTGCGGCGGCTCCCAGTCCTTCAACGTGGTCAACACGCTACGTCTGCTGGGGCGCTGGATGCGCATGTTCACCATTCCAAACCAGTCCTCGGTGCCGATGGCATACAAGGAGTTCGACGAAGCAGGGCGCATGCGCCCATCGGGCTATTATGAACGCGTTGTCGACGTCATGGAGGAACTGTTCAAAATGACGCTCCTGCTGCGCGGCCGCAGCGACTACCTGACGAGCCGCTATAGCGAGCGCAATGAGCGGCACATGAAGGCGATCGATAGCGTGATCAAGAAAATCTAGTGCGCTGCGCGCGGTGTCGCGCAGCGCTTCGCTTCAATCCGCCTGCGTTCCCCGTCCTACCTTGGCATACAGGGAAGGCAGTACAAACAATGTCAGGAGGGTCGCCGAGAACAGTCCGCCGATCACCACGGTCGCCAGCGGACGCTGCACTTCAGCCCCTGCACCATTCGCCAAGGCCATTGGAACGAAGCCCAGCGAAGCGACCAATGCCGTCATCAACACCGGACGCAGACGGTATAACGCACCGGTTCTCACGGCTTGCTCCCACGGCAGCGTTTTTGACAACGCATCGATCGACCCCACCATCACCAGGCCATTGAGCACGGCCACGCCGGAAAGGGCGATGAAGCCGACTGCTGCGGATATGGAAAACGGCAAACCACGCAACCACAGTGCGACGATGCCGCCGATCAGGGCCAGTGGCACGCCGGTGAAGACGACGGCGGTGGTGCGCCACGAACCCACGGCCGAGTAAAGCAGGCCGACAATCAGGATGAAGCATAACGGCACCACGACGGCCAGTCGTAGGCGCGCACGTTCGAGGTTCTCAAATTGGCCGCCCCAAGTCAGCCAGACACCGGGCGGGCGGACAACCTTGGCGTCAATGGCGGCCTGGGCTTCACGAACGACGCCGGCAATATCACGGCCGCGCACGTTCGCCTGCACTACTACACGCCGTTTGCCATCTTCGCGGCTGATCTGGTTGGGCCCCTTGGCGAGCTGCAGCGACGCGACAGTCCCCAGTGGGACGAAGCTGCCGGAGGGCGTCAGCACCGGCAAACGGCGCAGCGTGTCGATATCGTTGCGTCCAGCATCGTCGAGCTTTACTACCACATCAAACCGGCGGTCGCCTTCGTACACGGTGCCGGCTTCGCGCCCGGCCACAGCCGCGGCCAAGGTATCGAATACATCCTGCGCCGTGAGTCCAACCCGCGCCATTGCGTCGCGATCCGGCCTTGCATCAAGCAGCGGCAATCCCTGCACCTGCTCGACGCGCACATCCGTTGCGCCTTCGACGGCGCGCAGCTGTGCGGCCACCTGTTCGGCTGTACGCACCATGGTGGAAAAATCGTCGCCGTAGATCTTGACGGCGATGTCACCGCGGACACCGGCCAGCAGCTCATTAAATCGCATCTGAATGGGCTGGGTCAGTTCGTAGTTTTGGCCAGGAATATCGGCCACCGTGCGCTCGATCTTTTCCACCAGCTCCGCCTTGCTCATCTGCGGCTCGGGCCACTCGGCACGATCCTTAACGATGATAAATGTATCGGTCATGTTAGGTGGCATGGGATCGGCTGCCAGCTCGGCGGTACCAGTGCGGGAAAATACCAGCTTCACCTCCGGTAACTTGGCCACGGCTTTCTCCACCAAAAACTGCATCGCTTGGCTTTGATCGACCGAGGTGCCGGGGATACGCGCCACCTGCAGGAGCACATCTTGTTCATCCAGCGTGGGAAGAAATTCCTGTCCCATCGTCTGGAACAGCAGCAGTGCGGCGGTGAGGGCTCCCGCCGCGAGACCAACCACCAACTTTGGCCGGGCCATTGCGCGTTCTAGCCAAGGCCCATAGACCTTCGCGGTGGCCGCAACGATCCGGTTTTCCTTGTGTTGAACCGGACTCGATAGCCACAGCCCAATAGCCGCCGGCACCATCGTCAGGGACAGCACGAAGGCGAACGCCAGGGCCAATATCACGGTGACCGCCATCGGTGAAAACATGCGTCCCTCCACCCCTTGGAACGATAACAGGGGGACATACACCAGCATGATGATGGCCTGGCCGTAGACGCTGGGGCGTACCATCTCGCGGGCCGCACTCGCGACGACGTCGCGCCGCTCGGCCTTGGTCAAGGTGCGCCCGGCATCTTGCTGGCGCTCTCCAAGTCGGCGCAAAGCATTTTCTACAATGATGACGGCGCCATCGACAATGAGACCGAAGTCCAGAGCCCCCAAGCTCATGAGATTGGCGGACAAACCTACACGCAGCATGCCGGCCGACGTGAGTAGCATGGTGACGGGAATGACCGCAGCGGCGATCAGTGCGGCCCGCAGATTGCCGAGCAGTGCAAACAGTACGGCGATGACGAGCAACGCCCCTTCGGTCAGGTTGGTCGCCACGGTAGCGATCGTAGCGTCAACCAATCGGGTACGGTTCAGGACAGGCTTGATGATCAGTCCCGGCGGCAACGAGCGGGCGATCTCCTTTAAGCGCGCATCGACGGCTGCCGCCACGGTGCGGCTGTTCTCGCCAATACGCATTACGGCCGTGCCCACCACGACCTCGACACCGCCTTCGGAAGCGGAACCAAATCGCATTTCCTGGCCGATGCTAACGGTGGCCACCTGCGACAACACGACCGGCACGCCCTTGCGGGTCGCAATCACGGTTCTGGCCAGTTCCTCGCTGGATATTACGCGCGCGTCGGCCTGAACCGTCAATGCTTCGCCGTTCTGCACCAGCACACCGGCGCCGGCGCTGGTATTGTTGCGTTCAAGCGCTTCGGCCAACGCTGGCAGACTGATGCCGAATGCGGCGAGGCGCTCGGCGTCAGGTGTCACCACATACTGTTTTACATAGCCGCCAATGACGTCCACGCCGGCCAGGCCTGGCGTGTTTTTCAGCTGCGGCGCCACAATCCAGTCCTGCACTGTGCGCAGGTAGGTGGCCTTTTCCTGCTGCGTTCGCAGAACCTGTCCCTCAGGCGTGACGTAGCTACCGTCCGGCGCCATGCCGGCACCTGCCTTGCCGGTATGGGTGTTGGTAAATTCAACGGTCCACATGAAAATGTCACCCAGGCCGGTGGCGATCGGCCCTACGGTCGCCCGTGCACCCGGCGGCAGGGAACGCTCCACCGCGCGCAGGCGTTCTGCGATTTGCTGGCGCGCGAAATAGATGTCGGTACCGTCCTTGAAGATGATTGTCACCTGCGCAAAGCCGTGGCGCGTGAGCGAGCGCGTCGAGTCCAAGCCCGGAATGCCCGCAAACGCTGTCTCGATCGGGTAGGTGACTTGACGCTCGACGTCGGCTGGCGCCAGCGCAGGCGCCACAACGTTGATTTGCACCTGGATGTTGGTGATATCGGGCACCGCGTCGATAGGCAGTCTACTCAGCGCGAATGCCCCAAGTGCGGCCAGCAGCAGGGTAGCCAATAGCACCTGCCAAGGGCGCCCCACGGAAAAGCTGACAATACGCGCGATCATGCCTGCCACCCCGGCTGCGCTTTCATAGCATCGTGGTCAGTCATGATCTTCTCCTGCTTGCCCCTTGCCGTGCTCGGCTTTGAGAATATAACTGTTGCTCACTGCGATGCGTTCAGTACCGTCGAGTCCGGATTGCACGGTGACGTAGCCGGCCGCCGCAGGCCCGAGTACCACGTGTCGAATCGCAAACCCTTCTTTTGTCCGCACGAAGACGCTGGGCTTGTCTTCGATGGTCTGTAGCGCTGTACGCGGAATGGCCAACTGGGCGCCCACTTGCTTGTCGGCCAGCGCAACTGACACGCGAACGGTCTCGCCGATCCGCCAGTTACCGACTGGATTGGGCAGCGATGCGATGGCGCGCACCTGCCTGGTGGCGGGATCGATCACACGCGACAGGCTGACGATGCGGCCGTTGCCGCTGCGGTTGTCTGCCATAACGTCGACCGCTGCGCCCACGGCGAGACGTGCAGCGTCAGCCGGTGCCAAAGACAGCTCGACGGACAGGGGATTCAGGTTGACCACCTCAAACAGCTTGGCATTCGCTTCTGCCATATCGCCCAGGGCAATCTGTCTTGCGGTGATGACGCCGTCTATTGGCGCGCGCAGACTGACCCGGCTGGACTGGGTTGCGCCGCCGGCGTTGGCAAGCTGCTGCTCCGCCAGACGCAGCCGGGTGCGGCTATCCTCCAGCGCGGCTTTGGCTAATTCGTAATCCTGGCGCGACGACACCTTTTCGGCAAAAAGGCGCTCTTCGCGACGGAAGGCGGCTTCGGCCAGTTCCATCTGCCTGCGCGCAATAGCGACGTCCGCTCCGAGTTGCGCCGCCTCCCGGCTATCGATGATTGCCAGCAGCTCGCCTTTCTTCACGGTGTCGCCTAATTGCTTGCGGATCTCGATCACGCGGCCACCAACGGCGCTCACGACCAGCGCGGAAAGCTGCGGGTCTGCCGCGACGACCGCTGGCGCCTCGATAGCACCAGCGAACCCGGCACGCACCGCCGCGACCTCGATGCCCGCATCACGAATCTGTTTCTCGCTGAGGGCGATCGCGTCGGATTTCTCGCGCTCCTCGCTTTCCGGCTTGGTGTTTGACGCGTCTTTGGTCGGTAAAGTGGAGGCAGCTGCTTTCGGCGCCTCGGCATGCCCGGCTTCTGGCTCTCGGTGCTCACCTGCAGGGCCACGAGAACAGGCGGCAAGGGCGAGTAGAGCGGCACAGGCGCTCCATCGAAGTAACAAGTGCATGGGTTAGTCCTTGTAGATAGGGTTGGGGTTGCCTTGCAAGCGAGCGAGGCGAGCCTGCGCCAGATGAAACGCCCCCAACGCATCGATTGCCGCCTCGCGTGTCTCGGCCAGCGAGCGCTCGGCTTCAATCAGTTCGAGTTGCGCGAACTTACCTTCGGCATAGCCGATGCGGGCGATCCGGGCCGCTTCTTCGGCGGCGGCCAACGCAGGGCCATTGCTTGCCCGCGCCGCAGCCTCTGCATCAGCGACCTCGGCATAGCCATGTGCAATCGCCTGCTGAGTGTCGAGTACCACGGCCTCACGTTCAGCTTGCGCGCGGTCGTACTCGGCGCGTGTGCGTGTCAACGCAGCCGTCCCTGAATTGAATAGGGGCAGCGGAACCGATAGCCCCAGTACCATTGCCCGATCCGAGCTATCGCCATAGCGGCGGGTGCCTACCGTGATGGTCACATCCGGAATGCGGTCCCGCTTTGCGACCTCGATCCTGGCGCCAGCGGCGTCAAGTTGCGCTTGCGCTGCCGTGACGGACGGCGCCACCCCAGCACTACCCATCGTGGGTACCGTGCTGGGGATCGCAAACCAGCCGGCACGAATGGCGGTATCCGATTGATCGCCGGTAAGGCGCACCAGATCAGCGTGCGCCAATGAGAGTGCTCGCTGGGCCTTTCCCAGTTTGACGCCAGCGTTGATCAGCACGACCCCGGCCCGTTGCTCCTCAATCGGTGAGGCCTTGCCGGTGCGAACCCGTTCCCGCGCGGCGTGAGCAGCCTGAATGGCCAAATCGTTGCCGTTTCGGGATACCACCAGTCGGTGTTCGGCCGCAGCCAACGCGATAAACGCCTCCGTCACCCGATAAGTGACATCGAGTCGCGCACTGCTAGCACCCAGACTGGCGGCACGGCGATCTGCCTCGGCAGCGGCTATGCGCGCCTCACGCTTTCCGCCCAATTCCAGTGGGACTGACAGCGACACCGTGCGCTCGCTGCCGCCAAAACCGGCGTAGCGCCCTGACCCCATTGCGCCTTCGGCCTCCACGGAAAGTGACGGGTTGGGCCGCAAGGCGGCAATAGAAACCGCGGCGTCTGCCGCTTGCATGGAGGCGTCGGCGCCGCGTAGCGCAGGCGCGTTCTGCAGCGCTTTGGCAACGGCGCTGTCGAGTGTCAGGGGAATACCCTGAGCGTAGAGCGCTGACGCAGGCATTGCCGCGAGCATCGCCGAAAGCAGCGCAACTGGGGTTTTGAATGGCATGGTAGAAAAGCGCTTGACGGATTGATAAGCACACTTTATAAACCTTGAAGTCACTTTAAGGTCAAGCGCCATGTCTACTTCTTTTACTATCGGGCAGCTAGCGAGTGCGGCAGAAATACCCGCAGCCACCATCCGCTATTACGAAAAAATCGGGCTTTTATCGGCACCAACCCGATCGGATGGGAACTATCGCCTGTACGACCAGCTGGATCTGGCCCGGCTTTCTTTCGTCAGGCGCGCGCGCGATATCGGATTTACGATCGATCAGGTGCGCAGCCTGCTGGCGTTTTCCGACCAGCGCGAGACGGACTGCTGTGAAGTGATGGCAATGACAGCGGAACATTTACACGCCGTCGAACAGAAAATTGCCGATTTGACGGCGCTGAAAGATCGCCTGGCGAATCTACTCGCCTCCTGTCAGGGCGGGCTGGTGGCGAACTGTCGCATTATCGATGCGCTGCAACCTAAGCAGTAGTAGGGTGCGCGCGTCTTTCTCTTGACGTTAAAGCGGCTTTAACGTTTAACCTTGCATCATGAGCAAAGACTATTCCCTTATTTCCTCGCCAATGCCCACCGAGACGGAGCGGCGCCGCAGCACCTTATCGGTGCCCAAAATGGACTGTCCTTCGGAAGAGAACCTGATCCGGATGGCGCTTGCCCCAGTTGAAGGCATCCTCGCCATAAAGTTCGACCTCGCGGGAAAAACGGTCACCGTTGATCATGTCAACGATGCCCAAGCAGTGCTCGATGCATTGCTGCCGTTAAAGCTTGGCGCGCAGTTGCATTCCAGTGCACCTTGGGAGGAGAGTGGCGATACTGGTTTCATTTCCGTACTCGCCATTCCAAAAATGGATTGCCCGTCCGAAGAAAACATCATCCGCATGGCACTGTCTGACCTTGGGGCGATACGCACGCTCGAATTTGACTTGGCCAGGCAAACCTTGAAGGTGGCACACCAAGGCGCCGCCGATGCCATTGTCGACCGACTAGCGCCGCTGGGGCTCGGAGCCAAGCTGATCTCGTCCGAATCGGCGGATCCCGACAAACTTCGTCGCCCGGAACCCAACGATGATGCAGGCGAGGCGCGCACGCTACACTGGCTCCTCGCGATCAATGGCCTTATGTTTTTCGTCGAGATTATTTGGGGTATGCTGGCCCAATCGACCGGACTGATTGCCGATTCCCTCGACATGTTCGCGGACGCCGCCGTCTACATCCTTGCCCTGTATGCGGTTGGCCGTTCTGCGCAGCTAAAGAAGCATGCCGCACACGCTGCTGGATGGTTACAACTGGTACTGGCGCTTGGCGCGCTAGGCGAAGTGCTGCGCCGAGGTATTACCGGCAGCGAGCCGGAGTCGGTTGCCATGATGGGAATCGGCGCTGTCGCGCTGGTGGCCAACGTTGCTTGTCTGGTGCTGATTGCTAAAAAACGCCACCTCGGCGCTCACATGAAAGCGAGCTATATTTTCTCGGCGAACGATGTCATCGCCAATCTGGGCGTTATCGTCGCCGGGGCTTTGGTCACCTGGACGGGATCGCGCTATCCGGATCTGGTGGTCGGACTCATCATCGGCGTGATTGTGCTGAACGGTGCCCGCCGAATCCTGCGCCTAAATTGAACGTCGTTGGGCTGACGGCACGACGAAGGCGCCTTGTGCTACTATCTGCGTCATCATGAAACTGTCCCGGCCTACGCGTCTGATCGCGGCGATCATTATGCTCTTCAGCCTGCTGTTTGCGCAGCTGGCTGTGGCGGCTTATGCCTGCCCCGTGCTGATCGGGCAGCAAGCCCCGGAGGCGGTCAGCATGCCCGACATGCCCGGCTGCACGGACATGAGTATGGATAAGTCCAGTCCGTCGCTGTGCGCCGCGCATTGCGATGCTGGCCACCAGTCCGCAGACACTTCTAGCACACCGGCTGTTCAGGCATTTGTCCCCTGCGAATTGGAGTTGGTGCTTCCCCGCATCGAACGCTCCGCCCCTGCGCTCGCATTTTCACGTGAGTCCGTCCCCTTGACTCGCGCCACCTCGCCGCCGTTGGCCATCCAGCACTGCTGTTTCCGCATTTGACACTCCTTATCGCTTAGTTCGCCATCGCCGCTTGTTTGCGGTCGGTGTGGTCTATCGTTTTACGGAGTGGTCATGTCCTATCTATTTCTTCGTCCCTTGAGGACGCGGCGGCTATGCGCTGCCACCCTTGCGTGCGTATGCGCGCTGCTGGTAGCTTCGTCTGTATCGGCACAAAATCTGACGCTGGCCGAGGCCCAGCGCCTGGCGCTGCAGCGCTCGCGTCAGCTAAGCGGCGCCGATTTCGCTATCGACGCGGCCCGGCAGTTGGCGGTCGCAGCAGGCCAGCTTCCCGATCCTGTCATTAAGGCCGGTATCGATAATTTACCGGTGTCCGGCGCCGATCGATACAACGTGGGCAGTGATTTCATGACCATGCGCAGAATTGGCCTGTCGCAGGAACTGACCGCCGCTGACAAGCGCCGCTTGCGCGCGCAGTCTTATGAATTACTGGCGGAGAAGGAGTCTGCGGCGAAGGATGCCACAGCCGCCGCCATCGAGAGAGACACTGCGCTGGCATGGCTGGACGCCCATTTCGCGCGGGAGATGGCCAATGTTGTCAGCGAGCAGCTGGCTCAGGCCCGCGATGCCGTCAGTGCAGCAGAGGGCGCCTATCGTGCTGGCCGCGGCAGTCAGTCCGACGTCTTCGCCGCCAGATCGGCCGTGCTTTTGGTTCAGGACCGTGCCAGCGACGCCGAGCGCCGCGTACGCAGTGCAGCGACCATGTTGTCGCGCTGGACTGGCACCGATGCGACGCCGCTTGCACACTTGCCGGACCTGGACAGCATCGCCCTTGATCCCGCCGCGCTCGGCAGCCAATTGGCGCACCATCCCGAGATCGCCGTGCTTGCGCGCCAGGTGGCCGTCGCCCGAACCGAGGTCAAGCTAGCCGAGGCCAATCGTAGCGCCGACTGGAGCGTAGAGGTCGCATTCCAGCAACGCGGATCGGCGTATTCCAATATGGTCTCCTTCGGCGTGTCCATCCCCCTGCAGTGGAATCGCAAAGACCGTCAGGATCGCGAGCTCGCCGCAAAACTGGCGGCATCGGGACAGGCCCAAGCTGACCGAGAGGAAGCACTGCGCGCTCACGAGGCTGAAACGCGTTCGATGATCCTCGAATGGGAAAACAACCGTGAGCGCTATAAACGCTATCAGCGAGAATTGCTGCCACTGGAAAACGAGCGCGTGGACGCAACACTGGCTGCATATCGCGGCGGTAAAGCGTCGCTGGCCGACGTATTAACCGCACGACGAGGACAGACCGACACCCGCCTTCAAGTGATCCAGCTCCATGCCGACGTGGCGCGATTGTGGGCGCAGCTTAACTTCCTCCTTCCGACTACCGGCACGGGTGTACACGCGGCAGCCATCTCCAGCAGGGATATCAAATGAAAAGCAACAAGATCATCACGGCCGCCGGTGTGGCGGCACTGAGCGTCGCCGCCGGCGTCGGCCTGTACTTGGCCGGACTGCATCATGGACAACAGGCCAACTCGACAGGAACTGCGCCAGCTGCGCACGCTGAGGGCGAGAAAAAGGTCCTGTACTGGCACGACCCGATGGTGCCGGGTCAAAAATTCGATAAACCCGGCAAATCACCCTTCATGGACATGCAACTGGTGCCGGTGTATGCGGAGAACGCCGGCGACGCCAGCGCGATCCGCATCGATCCCCGTGTCCAGCAAAACCTCGGTATCCGCACCGCGAGCGTCAGCAAGGGGATGTTGTCCTTGCCGCTGGAGGCGGTCGGTAGCGTGGCCTATAACGAGCGCGATGTGGCGCTGGTGCAGGCACGCAGCAATGGCTATGTGGAGCGGCTGTATGTCCGCGCGCCACTGGATCCGGTGCGCAAGGGCCAGGCGCTGGCCGAGCTCTACGTCCCGGATTGGGTCGCCGCGCAGGAAGACTACCTGTCCGTCAAACGCATGGCGCGTGCCGATGTGGCGCTGCTGGATGCGGCCCGCCAGCGCATGCGGCTAGCCGGTATGACCGACGAGCAGATCAGGATCGTAGAGTCGAGCGGTGCGGTTCGCGCCAGACTGACTGTTGCCGCACCCATCAGCGGCGTCGTGACAGACCTCGCGGTCCGCGAAGGGATGACCGTGGCAACCGGCGCACCAATGTTCCGCATCAACGGCATGTCCAGCGTTTGGATCTTGGCGGAGGTGGCGGAAAACCAGGTGGCACGGGTGAAGCCAGGCAGCGCGGTGCAGGTGCGTACGCCGGCCTTGCCCGGTTCCGTCTTCAGCGGCAAGGTCGGCGCGATCTTGCCTGAGGTGAACGCGACTACGCGAACCGTGAAGGCGCGCATCGAGGTGGCCAATCCGGCCGGACAACTGACTCCCGGCATGTTCGTATCGGTGGCGCTGAGCGCCGGCGATCGCGTCGACGTCCTGCTGGTGCCCACCGAGGCAGTGATTCAAACCGGTACGCGCGCGGTAGTGATGGTGGCAGAGCCCGGTGGCAAATTCCGGGCGACCGATGTGGAGGTTGGCGTTGAAGCGAACGGCCAGAGTGAAATCCGAAGCGGCCTGGAAGCAGGACAGACAGTCGTGGTCTCTGGGCAGTTCCTGGTCGATTCGGAAGCCAGCTTGAAGGGCACCGCCACGCGCATGGCGCCGACCGTTCCGGCACCTCCCGCAGCGGTCACGGCGCCCGTGCACCGCGGAGAAGGCAAGGTCGAACGTATCGGCAAGGACGAAGTGACGCTATCGCACGGCCCCATCGCCAGCTTGCAGTGGGGCGCCATGACGATGGGATTCAAGCCACCTGCCGCCGGGGTACCGGCCGGGCTTGTCGCGGGCGACACCGTCACGTTCGGGATTCGCCAAGAGGACGATGGCATGTACCGGATTACCGATATTGCCAAGCGCGGCACGCCCGCTAGTAGCGGGAGCGGAAAATGATCGCCAAGTTGATACGTTGGTCCATCACCAACCGTTTTCTGGTCCTGCTGGCGACGGTGCTGCTGGCTGCGTGGGGCGTATGGTCGCTTTCGCGCACGCCGCTCGACGCCATCCCGGACTTGTCCGACGTGCAGGTCATCATCCGCACCAGCTATCCCGGCCAGGCACCGCAGATCGTCGAGAACCAGGTCACCTATCCGCTGACCACGACCATGCTGTCGGTGCCGGGGGCAAAGACGGTGCGCGGCTATTCGTTCTTCGGCGATTCCTTCGTCTACATCCTGTTTGAGGACGGCACCGATCCGTATTGGGCGCGTTCGCGCGTGCTGGAATATTTGAGCCAGGTGCAGTCGCGACTGCCAGCGCAGGCAAGGCCGGCGCTCGGCCCCGATGCGACCGGCGTCGGCTGGGTCTATGAATACGCGCTGGTCGACCGCAGCGGCAAGATGGATCTGTCCCAACTTCGCGCGCTGCAGGACTGGTTCCTGAAGTACGAGCTGAAGTCGGTGCCCAACGTGTCGGAGGTGGCCAGCATCGGCGGTATGGTGCGCCAGTATCAGATCGTGCTCGATCCGGACAAGATGCGCGCCTATGGCATTACGCACGATATGGTCATCGACGCGGTGCGAAAGGCGAATCAGGAGACCGGCGGCTCCCTGTTGGAGATGGGCGAAGCGGAATATATGGTGCGCGCCTCCGGCTATCTTAAAACGCTGGATGACTTCCGCCAGATTCCGCTGACGACCTCCGTCGCCGGCGTGCCGGTACACCTGGGGGACGTCGCGCGGATACAGACCGGACCGGAGACGCGGCGCGGCATCGCGGAACTCAATGGCGAAGGCGAGGTGGCTGGCGGCGTAATCATCATGCGCTCCGGGAAAAACGCGCTGGAGACCATCCGCGCGGTGAAGGCCAAACTCGACAAGTTGAAGGCCGGATTGCCTGCTGGCGTCGAACTCGTCACGGTGTATGACCGCTCGCACCTGATCGAGCGCGCGGTCAGCAACCTGCAGGGCAAGCTGGTCGAGGAATTCGTGGTCGTGGCAATCGTCTGCGCCATCTTCTTGTTTCACCTGCGCTCGGCACTGGTGGCCATCGTCACGCTGCCGATCGGCATTCTGATCGCCTTCATCATCATGTACTACCAGGGTGTCAACGCCAACATCCTGTCGCTGGGCGGCATCGCGATCGCGGTCGGTGCAATGGTCGATGCGGCCGTGGTCATGATCGAAAACACCCACAAGCATATCGAGGCATGGAACCACCAACATCCCCAAGGCGTGCTGGCGGGCGAAGAGCGCTGGCGCGTGGTGGGCGACGCAGCCGCGGAAGTGGGGCCGGCGTTATTCTTCTCGCTGCTCATCATTGTGCTCTCCTTCATTCCGGTTTTCACCCTGGAGGCGCAGGAAGGGCGGTTGTTCGCGCCGCTGGCCTTTACCAAGACCTATGCGATGGCCGCCGCAGCAGCCCTATCCGTCACGCTCATTCCGGTTCTGATGGGCTACCTGATACGCGGCCGTATCCCGGACGAGCGCGACAATCCCCTCAACCGGGCCCTCATCGCGTTATACCGCCCGGTGCTGGACGCCGTGCTGCGCCGTCCTGTCGGGACGCTGGTCGTCGCCGCCCTGGTGATGCTGCTCACCTTCTGGCCGGCTAGCCGGCTTGGCGGCGAGTTCTTGCCGCCGCTCGACGAGGGCGATGTGCTCTACATGCCGTCGGCGCTGCCGGGCATCTCGGCGGGCAAAGTGGCCGAACTCCTCCAGCAAACCGACCGTCTCATTAAGACAGTACCGGAAGTACAAACCGTGTTCGGCAAGGCTGGGCGCGCGGAAAGCGCTACCGATCCGGCGCCACTGGAGATGTTCGAAACCACGATCCAGTTCAAGCCGCGCGACCAGTGGCGTCCAGGGATGACGACCGATAAGCTGATCGATGAACTCGACCGCATCGTCAAGGTGCCGGGCCTGTCGAATATCTGGGTGCCGCCGATCCGCAACCGCATCGATATGCTGGCCACGGGCATCAAGAGCCCGGTGGGAGTGAAGGTGGCCGGCACCAACCTGCAGGACATCGACCGGATCACCGGTGAGATCGAGCGGGCGGTCAAGACGGTGTCCGGTGTCTCGTCGGCACTGGCCGAACGACTCAATGGCGGCCGCTATGTCGATATCGACATCGACCGCACGGCCGCCGCCCGCTACGGCCTGAACGTCGCCGACTTGCATAGCGTGATCACCGCCGCGATCGGTGGCGACAATATCGGCGAGACCGTGGAAGGCCTGCAGCGATTCCCGATCAATGTCCGTTATCCGCGCGAAGTGCGCGACTCGGTCGATAAGCTGCGGCAGTTGCCGGTGCTCACGGGCCGCGGCGCCCAGTTGCGCCTTGGCGATGTCGCGGCGATTCGCATTGTCGACGGGCCGCCAATGCTCAAAAGCGAGAATGCCCGCCTGTCGGGCTGGGTCTATGTCGATATCCGGGGGCGCTCGCTGACCGATGCCGTGCACGACATGCAAGCTGCCGTGGCGCGTGAAGTGAAGCTGCCAGCTGGTTATTCGGTCTCGTGGTCGGGGCAATTCGAATATCTGGAGCGGGCCACAGCGCGGTTGAAGGTCGTCGTGCCGGCGACATTGCTCATCATTTTTGTGATGCTGTATCTGACCTTCCGAATGGCGGATGAAGCGCTGTTGATCATGGCCACGCTGCCGTTCGCCCTGGCTGGTGGTATCTGGCTGCTGTGGCTGCTCGGCCATCACCTCTCAGTCGCCAGTGGCGTCGGGTTCATCGCGCTCGCTGGCGTCGCAGCTGAGTTTGGCGTCATCATGCTGCTGTACCTCAAGCACGCGTGGGACGCACGCCAGGCCGACGGGCGGGGCAGCGAAGAGGATCTGGTCGCTGCCATTCGCGAAGGCGCCGTCCTGCGCGTGCGGCCGAAGGCGATGACGGTGGCGGTGATTGTCGCCGGCCTGGTGCCGATCCTGATCGGCGCCGGCACCGGTTCGGAAGTGATGCAGCGCATCGCCGCCCCGATGGTCGGTGGCATGGTCACTGCACCGCTGCTGTCCATGCTGGTCGTGCCGGCGGTTTTCCTGCTGCTCCGCCGGAGGTCGATCCCCGCTCGCCAATCAACAGCCCTCTCCCAACAACAAAATAGGTGATCAGCTCCGCACTTGTCGAGATCAATCTGTTGCGGGCAGGGCGCCTCAAACGCCCTCCACGTTAAGCGGTTGGCAAATATTTGCCATTCAATTCGTTTGCACCAAGAGAGCGTGAAACGGACGTCGCGCGTTTTGTGCGCCGGCGCACCGTTGGCCCGACAGGAGTGACCGTAGTCTTCTAGATTCAAGCTCGAAGCCGGGCTACGTTTGCGGAGGACTATATTGATGAAAATACTATTCACATCGTTGTTGGCGGTTTCCTGCATCGCCAACGCACAGGATGCGCCAGCAGACAACATGGCGGCGCCGCAGCCTCAGGAACAGATGGATCACCGTAACATGGACCATGACCGGAAAAGCATGTCGGCCATGGACAAGGGGGACCATGACACTGGGATGACCGGCATGTTTGGCTCCTATCCCATGACGCGTGAAGCGTCGGGGACTAGCTGGCAGCCCGACAGCACGCCAATGGAGGGGATCCACGCGATGCGCGGTGACTGGATGACCATGGCACACGGCTACGTCAACGCGGTGTATGACCATCAGGGCGGACCGCGCGGCGATCACCAGGCTTTCGCGGAAAGCATGTTGATGGGAATGGCGCAACGGCCGCTGGGTGGCGGTACTTTGGGTTTGCGGGCCATGATTTCGCTCGATCCGACCATCGGCAAGGCCGGTTACCCACTGTTGTTCCAGACGGGGGAGACCGCCGACGGCAGGCAGCCATTGATCAACCGCCAGCACCCTCATGAACTCTTCATGGAACTGGCGGCCAGCTACAGCTATGCCATTGGGAAGGACAGTTCGGTCTTTGTGTACGGTGGCCTGCCGGGGGAGCCGGCGCTGGGTCCGACCGCCTACATGCATCGCGCCTCGGGCATGGATAATCCCGAGGCGCCGCTGACGCATCATTGGCTCGATTCCACGCACATTACCTTTGGCGTACTCACCGCCGGTTATGTATGGCGCAATGTAAAGCTGGAGGCCTCGGCATTCAATGGCCGCGAACCCGACCAGTTCCGATGGAACATCGAAACTCGCAAGCTGGACTCAGCCTCGGCCAGATTGTCGTGGAATCCGACGCCGGCGTGGTCGCTCCAGGTCAGCCACGGCCGACTGGATAATCCCGAGCTGTTGGAGCCCGACGTGTCGGTGAAGCGAACCACCGCGTCGGCATCTTACGAGCATGCCTTCGGTTCTTCGACGTCGCAAACGACCTTAGCCTGGGGACGCAACCGGAAGGATACCGGCCCTTCGACAAATGGCTTCCTGCTCGAATCGGCCTTGCACGTGACGGCCAAGACGACGGTATTCGGGCGATTCGAGAAAGTGGACAATGACGAGCTATTCCAGGAAGACGCGCCGCTGCATGGACAGGTGTTCAACGTCAGAAAGCTCAGTGTGGGCGTTGTGCAGGACCTGTTCAGCGCGGGCAAGGTAAAGTTTGGCGCCGGCGCGCTGGTGAGCAAGCACTGGGCGCCCTCGGCGCTTGACAGCGTGTATGGTTCCAACCCATCGTCCTACATGATATTTTTCCGCGCTAAACTGGCCATGCGGTGACGCCGGGGTTTCTGACAAGGTTGTAATCCTCCCGCCATTCCCACGTCACTTTGCTGCGGTACACTCACGCCCAAGGGCCGTGTACCACCCGCGATTGATTTTATTGCAAAGGAATGACATGCGCTTGCTCGTGGTGGAAGATGAACAAAAGGCTGGCGAGTACATCCAGAAGGGCCTGACGGAGTCCGGTTTCGTGGTTGACTGGGCGAAAACGGGGCCCGAGGGCCTGCACGCGGCAACCAGTAGCCATTACGATCTCATCGTGCTCGACGTGATGTTGCCCGGCATGGACGGCTGGCAGATCGTTACCGAACTTCGCAAGACGGTAGAGACTCCGGTGCTGTTTCTGACCGCCCGCGACGCACTCAACGACCGTATCAAGGGACTGGAGCTGGGCGCGGACGACTACCTGATCAAACCCTTCGCGTTCGCCGAACTGCTCATCCGGATCCGCACGCTGCTGCGCCGTGGGCCGATCAAAGAGCCGGAAATATTCCAGATCGCCGATCTGGAGATCGACGTCCCAAAGCGCCGCGTGTCCCGCGCAGGACAGCGAATTGATCTCACTGCAAAGGAGTTCGCCCTGCTGCATTTGATGTCCAAGCGGGTCGGCCAGGTGCTGTCGCGGCCACTGATTGCCTCGCAAGTCTGGGACATGAACTTCGACAGCGATACCAATGTCGTCGACGTGGCGGTGCGCCGCTTGCGCGCCAAAATTGATGAGCCTTACCCGGTCAAACTGATACACACCATTCGAAGCATGGGCTACGTGCTGGAAGACCGCAGATGAGGCGGCGTAGCCACTCGTTGACGGCGCAGCTGGGCGTGTTATTCGCCACGGTGGCGGTCATCGTTTTCTCGGCGGTCGGTTTCTATCTGTATCAGGCGTTGGCCCTGCAATTGCAGGATCGGGACGACGTCGACCTGGTGGAGCGGATGCTGCAGATCAGGCATCTGCTGGAGGAAACGTCGACTACCGAATCCATTCGGCTCGATCCGCACCGATTCCTCGACGCGGTCGATCTGCGCCGCGGGCTACTGCTGGTGATCGAGGACAGCAGTGGCCGGGCATTGGTGCACAACACCGCCGAGCGTAGATTTGCACAGGGCGGCTTCGTGATCCCCGCAGACGCTGTGCCATCAACCGCTGATACCCGACCAGGGGCGTTGGCCGACGGCGCCAACCTGCGGGTGATCAGCGCGTCCGGCAGGATCGGCGCAGGCGATCAGCTGGTGCGCGTCTCCTTGGCACGCACGGCCGATGAGCGATTGGCGGTATTGCGTGCCTACCGTCTCAAGGTGTGGGCGGCGGCCATCGCCGGCGCTGTACTGACCGCTGCATTGGGATATCTCCTGGCACGCCATGGACTGTCGCGGGTCAAGGCCCTCGCCGGACAAGCGCGACAGGTCACTGCCCACAATCTGGAAATGCGCCTCGATGCGGACGCGGCCCCGGCCGAGTTGCGCCTGCTGGCCGATTCATTCAACGCGGTGCTCGATCGCCTGCAAAGCAGCTTCAACAACCTGTCCCAGTTTGCCGATGATCTCGCACACGACCTGCGCACCCCGCTGAACAATTTGATGATCCAGACCGAAGTGGCTTTTTCACAGCCACGCGAAAGCGAGGAGTACCAGCGCCTGCTCTCGTCAAACTATGAGGAATTCGGGCGACTGGCCAGGATGGTCGAGAGCATGCTGTTTCTGGCGCGGGCCGATCACGACCAGATCGCCCTCAGCACAGAGCGCCTCGATGCGGCGGAACAGCTTGCGGTGATAGCGGAATACTTCGAGGGAGTGGCTTCGGAGGCGAACGTCTCGTTCGAGATCAACGCCACCGGCGTGGTGTGGGCCGACGCCAACCTGTTGCGCAGGGCGGTCAACAACCTGGTCGCCAACGCGGTCCGCTACACGCCTGCCGGCGGCGTCATCGGCCTGGAGGCCGTGCAAGGGGCGGAGGGTGTGACGATATCGGTGGCCAATCCCGGCGCCGGGATCGGCGCCGAGCATCTGCCGCGGCTGTTTGACCGTTTCTATCGCTCCGACGCGTCGCGCTCTTCCGAGTCGAGTTCGGCGGGTCTGGGACTGGCCATCGTCAAGTCGATCATGGCGCTGCACGGCGGAATGGCCAGCGCGACGAGTGAACGCCACGGGATGACGCGGTTTTCGCTGTTTTTCCCCACCGTGCGGGCCTAGTTTGCCAAAGGTTTGGAGATCGCCAGAATGGCCTTTTCGCCGTTGCCGAACCGGGCGATCGCATCCCGGTGCCGTGCCAGTTCGCCGTAACCGATGTAGCGCACGTTAAGCTCCCTGACACGCGAGAACGCCGGTCTGGCGAACTGGTCGCGCACATCGCTTTCGCGCGCATCAGGCGCCACCAGGAAAAATGCCGCGCCCTCGTGCTCAGGCACGCCAAGTGCGAGATCGAGCATGCGCACGATGCCCGAATAGATACTGGTACTGTGCTCGACTTCGAACGCCATGCTGATTTTGCCGGACACGGCGTCGAGCCAGAGCACGTCGATGAGGGCAATGGTGTCCGCAGCGCCGCTGCCACGAATGGCTGCCGGCAGGGACGCGATGCATCCGTCGCCCAGGCGCCCGCCGCCGTAGGAGCGGCCTTTGTCGTTGTTGGCGATCCAGACCTCGAAGCCCAGGGCCTTTCCCAGATCCCTGAGCCAGCCTTGTACCTGCGTATGGGTCTGGTCATTTTCGCTGGCCGCCAGGCGCGCTTTGTTCGCCGCAGCGGTTTCCTCATGCACTTTTGCGAGATCGGCTTCCCAATCGACTGCGATGGCGCTGGTCGCACCGATAGAGTAGCGCCCGGAGCCGATGTCGAACAGGAACCCGGCCACCGCCCCCAGGTCGTTTGACAGCCATTTCCGATGCACCGCATTGAATTCCAGGATGCGCTCGCGCATCGCCAGGTATTCATTCCATCGTCCCAGTTTCACATTCGCCCCGAAGAAAGCGTTGAACCCTTTGACGATTGCGGTGTTGTTCGGCGGAACCAGGGTGGGGTGCAAAAAATACAGCAAATTGGCGCAAGCCGGTCCCAGTCCCTTGATCTGCCTGGCGTCGAGCTGGCGCACCGCATCGACGACTTCCGCCTCGGAATCGCAACACAGACACATATCAAGAAAACGGGCGAACGCCAGCTGATTGCCGCGGTCTTCATAAATGTCCGGAATCCGCAACTTGGGCTTCCACAGGAATGCGTGGTCGGCCCCTTTGAAGATCTGGCGCTGTTCGGCGATTGAGTGGACAACCGTTTCCAGCGACGAACCACGATACGCAACGCCAAAGGTGTCGTCTCGGATCTCCTTGACCACAGCGTGCAGCCCACGGCGAATCGAGCGGAAGTTCTTAAGCCGCTCCTCCCACAGGAACCAGGTGCGGTACGTCGCCACCGGATCGGCCTTCCATTGATCGAGTAGGTGTTGCTGCTCTATAAGCGCCGGTACGGGGATATCGGGATTCAAAAAAGCTCCAGTGGGCAGGCTGTAATGTAAATGTAATCTTTCGGTCATGCGGGTGTGCGGGTCGCCTCCGTAGAATAGCCACATCGACTTCCAAACGCATCAAACCCAAACCGACAAAGGACCAAATCATGCAAACCATCAAAACTAAAATCGCCGCAGTTATCGCCGCCGCCCTGATGCCGTTCGCCGCCATGGCGCATCAACCCGGTATGCAGGCCAATCCAGCGTTGGGCAGCGCGGTGGTGGCGCCGGCGGCAACGCGTACCATCATCGTCTCGCCGGCGACCAAAGCGATCAATGTCGACAAGGGCGAAGTCGTTACCATCGAGGTCGAAGGAAAATCCTTTACCTGGCAGTTCGACACGCTGCGCGACAGCGACAGCTTCGCACTGGCGGCGATTGCTCCCGAAGGCATCAGTACCCACGGCGTATGGGTGTATGTGGCGCCTAACCCGCTCTACACGAACTAAGCGACCGCCTGGCGGCATACTGTCAGTGTCTACTTAGCCTTCCTCGACGACCAGTGGATATGGACGATGACCCAGTTGTTGTCCTGTTGCTCCAGCAGGGCGGTTTCGGTGCCGAACAAATGGACAGGCTTGCCTTTGAAGGTGCCGGTGGTTTCGGTTTCCTGCATGACCACGGCAAGCTTACCCTCGGTGCGCTCGCTTTGTTTCAGCACTTTATTCTTGGTCGCTTTCGCAAATTCGATATCGGACTTGAGATGGTGGCCGGTGTATTGCTCACGCGAACGCTCGACGTAGCCTGATTCGTAGATCTGAATGCCGGGGCTCAGCAATGCGCTGGCCTGATCGGATTGTCCAGCAGCCAGCGCCGCGTGAAACTGGGCGACCGTCTCCAAGGGGGTGGCTGCAAACGCCGGGATGCTCACGGCGAGCAGGGCGATGAGCGAAACAGGTAGGCGCATAGGGTCTCCGATTAGAATGAATGTTAAAAAACCGCAATTAAATCAGTCGCCGACACCGCTTGCAAGACTGTGCACAAAAATCTGAGTGTCTGATGAATTTTCCTTGACCTTCCTCCCGTGGGAAGGTGTAGTGTACAAAACTTGGCATTTCAAAAACGCCTGCGGTACTATTTATCCCTATGCGCTCATTCGTCCGTTTCTTGCTCTGGCTTTTAATTGCAGCTCTCCCGCTGCAAGGGGGAGCGGTCGCTTTCATGTCATGCAGTGACATGGCTGGCAGTATCGGCACACCTGCGCATCACGTGGAAAATGCCTCGCCGGCCCCGGCGATGGAGCATGAGCACTGCGGCACCGGCGAGCGCAATCATGACGCCGGTGCGCACGGTAAGTGTAGCCAATGCGCGAGTTGCTGTGTTGGCGCCGCCGCCGCGCCCACCATGTCCAAGCCAGCGCTGCCACCCGGTTTTTCCGCTTCCGCCATCGCCGCCATCGAACCTGCGATGACCATTCACTTCCCTGCCGCGCTAGAGCGTCCGCCCCGCCGCCGCGTCTAAGCACGCTGCGATGGCGGGATCGCTGCCGCCCGGGCAATAACGCCCTGTACCAGTACATTCTGAGGAAAATCATGACACGCTTACGCCTGCTGCTTCTGGCGGTAACAAGCGCGCCGATGTTCGTCCATGCACAGCCCGCGCACGTCGCGGCCGCTGTCACGGATGCGGACGCCGCCGTGCCGCCGCCCCAATATCAATCCGCCTACGCCGGCTACCTGCGCGCCGAGGAAATGTCCGTCTCGCCCGACAAGGTGTGGGTGCGGGCCAATCGGGAAGTGTCCGGCCAGCCTGAGCAAGATGCGAAGGCGCCGGTGCCGGCCTCTGCAGCACCACCGTCCGCCGTACCGGGCGTACCAGCCAAGGACGCCCCTGCCGATCCACATGCGGGACACCACATGAACAAGAAAGGGCAATGATTATGTTGCGAGCACCTTCGCCAATTTTGAGCCGCACAGCGGTCGGACTGACTGCCGTGTTTCTGGCAGGATGTGCGAGCCTGTCGAACGACGGTGGGCTAGCCGACGTCTCCGCGCTGACCGAGGCCCGCGTGGGCCAGGCTGTTTCGTTAAACAAGACGACGTCCAACGACCCGAACGTCAGCAACCTGCTGACCCAGCCTTTGACGGCCGAGTCGGCGGTGAAGATCGCGCTGCTTAACAACCCGGCCCTCAAGGCTTCATTCGCCGAACTCGGCGTTGCCGAGGCCGACTTTGTCCAGGCGGGGCGGCTGCGCAATCCCGGTTTTAGTTTTAGCCGGGTGCGCGGTGGCGGTGAGACCGAAATTGACCGCGGCGTCATGTTCGACATTGCTGGATTGCTGACGCTGCCGACCCGCTCCCGTATTGAGAAAGGACGCTACGAGCAAGCCAAGCTGCTCGCCGCCGCCCAGGCCGTACAACTGGCGGCCGACACGCGCCGGGCCTATTTCACTGCGGTGGCGGCCCAGCAATCGGCGGCGTTCGCGCAACAAGTGCTGGGCGCGGCCGAGGCATCGGCACAGCTGGCCGACAGCATGGCCAAGGTCGGCAACTGGAGCAAGCTGGATCAGGCCCGCGAGCGCGCCTTTTACCAGGACGCGGTAACCCAGCTGGCACGGGCGCGCTTGGAAGCCACCTCGGGCCGCGAGCAGCTGATCCGGCTGCTGGGCCTGTGGGGCGCGCAGCAGCAGTTCAATTTACCCGACCGACTGCCGGATCTGCCCGCGCAGCCTCAGGACATGAACAATGCCGAAGCGCTGGCGATGTCGCGGCGCCTGGATGTACTGGTCGCGCGCCGCGACGTCGACTCGACCGCGTCCGCGTTGGGGCTGACCAAAACCACGTCGTTCATCAACGTCTTCGACGCTGGCTACGTCAATAAGAGCACCACCGGTGCGCCACGCGAGAACGGCTACGAGGTGTCGCTGGAGTTGCCGATCTTCGATTGGGGCGGCGCCAGGGTGGCGCGGGCCGAAGCGCTGTACATGCAGTCGGTGCACCGGACCACCGACATTGCGGTACGCGCGCGATCCGAAGTGCGAGAGGCTTACTCGGCTTATCGCACCACCTATGACATTGCCCGTCACTATCGCGATGACGTCGTGCCACTTCGCAAAAAGATTTCGGACGAGGTTCTGCTGCGCTACAACGGCATGCTGGCCAGTGTGTTCGAGCTGCTGGCCGACTCGCGTGAGCAACTCAACAGCGTCAATACGGCGATTGAAACACAACGCGATTTCTGGATCGCGGAAAGCAGGCTGCAAAGCGCCATCAATGGCGGCAGCAACACCGACACGAGGACCATGCCATGATTTCACGCAGAGACTTTTTCAAGGGCGCCGGCGCGGTCGCGGTCAGCGCCGCCGCCGTCAGCAAAGCTGGCGCCGCATCGTTACCCGAAGCGGCCACCATGAGCAGCGCCGATACGCACGTCCCGCCGCCACCGCCGAACGGGCGGCCGTTCAACCCGGTCGTCACGCTCAACGGCTGGTCGCTGCCGTGGCGTGTGAACAACGGGGTCAAGGAGTTTCACCTGGTCGCCGAACCGGTGGTGCGCGAGCTCGCGCCGGGCATGAAAGCGAATCTCTGGGGATACAACGGCCAGTCGCCCGGCCCGACCATCGAAGTGGTGGAAGGAGACCGGGTGCGTATCTTCGTCACCAACAAGCTTCCTGAACACACGAGCGTGCACTGGCACGGTCAGCGACTGCCCAACGGGATGGATGGCGTCACCGGACTGACCCAGCCGGGCATCGCTCCGGGCAAGACCTTTGTGTACGAGTTCGTCGCCAAACGCCCTGGCACATTCATGTATCACCCGCACGCAGACGAGATGGCGCAAATGGCGATGGGCATGATGGGTTTCTGGGTAACCCATCCCAAAGATCCGTCGCTGCACGCGGTTGACCGCGACTTCGTGTTCCTGTTGAACGCTTACGACGTTGAGCCAGGCAGCTATACGCCGAAGATCAACACCATGCTGGACTTCAATCTGTGGACGTTCAACAGTCGGGTGTTCCCCGGCATCGATTCGATGCCGGTACGTCAGGGCGACAAGGTACGCATCCGCGTGGGCAACCTGACGATGACGAATCACCCGATCCACCTGCATGGCCACGAGTTCATGGTCACCGGCACCGACGGCGGCTGGACGCCACCGGCCTCGCGGTGGCCGGAAGTGACGACCGACATCGCCGTCGGCCAGATGCGGGCGATCGAATTTGTCGCTACCGACCTGGGCGATTGGGCGTTCCACTGCCACAAGTCGCATCACACGATGAATGCGATGGGCCACGACGTACCGACGATGATTGGCGTCGACCACCGCGGCGTGGCCGAGAAGATCAACAAGATTGTGCCCGACTACATGGTGATGGGCGACAAGGGCGGATCGATGGGCGGCATGGAAATGCCGATTCCAGAAAACACGCTGCCGATGATGATGGGGGAGGGACCGTTTGGCGGCGTTGAAATGGGTGGCATGTTCACCGTATTGAAGGTCCGCAAGGATCAGAAACGGGGCGACTACTCGGATCCGGGCTGGTACAAGCATCCAGCCGGCACCGTTGCGTATGAATGGACCGGGACGCTGCCCGAACCGGAGCGCCGCACCAGCGCCGGCGGGCAGTCGATGCCCGCCATGAACAAGCCCAATGTGGAGGTAACGGTGCGCAAACCGACCGGCCACGACGGGCACTGATTTTTGCTGTTTAACTTGAAAGGAAACATCATGCGATATCTGAAACAAATTATCCTGGCCGCCGTCACTGGCTTGTCGCTCGCGTCGATCGGAACGCCGGCTTTTGCACAGCAGAACGCCGCGTCGAGCCCTCAGGCGGCGATGAGCGACGGAGAAATCAAAAAGGTCGATAAAGAGGCCGGCAAACTGACCATCAAGCACGGCGAACTGAAGAACCTGGGCATGCCGGGCATGACGATGGTGTTCAAGGTTCAGGATCCGGCCATGCTCGACAAAGTCAAGCAGGGCGACAAAGTGCGCTTTGTTGCCGACAAGGTGGGCGGGGCACTGACGGTCACCGCCATCGAAGCAGCCAAATAAACAAGGAGAACTGAACATGAAACGACTGCACACCATCATTGCCGCCACCGCTGTGGCCGTGGCCACGCTCGCCAGTCCGATCGCTTCGGCGCACGCCAGCCTGAAGAGTTCCAATCCAGCAGCCGGCGCGACACTCGATGCGGCGCCAAAGGAAATCGCGCTCACCTTCAATGAAAAAGTGGAACAGGCGTTCAGCTCCATTTCCGTGGCCGACGGCCAGGGCAAGGAAGTCGCGGCGGAAAAGGCCAAGGTGGACGCGGCCAACCCGGCGATCCTGCGGCTGGACGTGCCCGCGCTGTCGAGCGGCACCTACACCGTCACCTGGGCGGTGGCCGGGCATGACGGCCACCGCCGCAAAGGCGAATTCAAGTTCACGGTGAAATAAATGGATGCAGTCGCGTTGCTGCAGGTGGGCTCGGCATTTTTGCTCAACGTCGGTTTCACCTGGCTGGTGGGATCATGGTTCGCCCGCCGCTGGCTGCGCTCGAACGGCGCCGGCGGCACTGATGCTGAGCCTGGGCTGCGCCGGTACGACCAGTTGGCGGCGGGACTGTGTGCGTTGAGCAGCGCGATCGCGTTGCTGGTGGCCACCGCGGTAATGGGCGATGTCGGTCTGCGCGAGGCATGTCCGATGTTCTGGATGATGTTGACCAGTACGGACTACGGACACGCAGGCAGCATCACCGTCGCCGCCATGCTGGCATTGCTGCTTGTTCGCGCGTTTGGCAGCGACGGTCGCGCGAGCGATCTCGGCGCCGCTCTGGCATTGACGTTGTTTGCAGTGACGCGTGCCTCGATGGGGCACGCCGGGGAGGACGGCTTTCTGTCGGTCGCGCTGGCGGCGGAGGCAGTGCATTATGCCGCCATCGGGCTCTGGACCGGCGCAGTGATCGTCTCCGCCTGGTGCGCGCTGAGCGAGGCGCACATCGGTACTGCCGCCATTGGCGCGTATGACCATTACCTGGATCGGATGTCCCAGGCCGCCATGGCGGCAGTCATTGCGATCTTCGTCACCGGCATCTATAGCGCCTGGCACAGGGTTGGCACGGTCGACCATTTGCAGCATACGTTTTACGGACTCACCTTACTGCTGAAAGTGGCGCTGGTCCTGGTCGCCATCGGGCTGGGGGGATACAACAAGTTTATCGGTCTGCCCGCCGCGTCACGCTCCGCCCAAGGGCTGCGCAAGGTGTGCTTTGCACTGCGGATCGAAAGCGTCGTACTGCTCGCTGTGGTGCTGGCCGCTTCTATTCTGACCTCGCAACCGCCGCCGGCCGCAATGTAGGCGGCACCGACATTTTATTGGAGAAACTATGAACAGGTTCTATGGCATGATGTCCGCGATGTGGTTCTCGGCCATGTTGTCAACACCCGCCGGTGCAGCCACCGGTGACCAGATGAAAGACGCCAGCGGCGCACATACGCACGCTTCGCACGCGATGAACGAGCACGGCGAGTCGGCTGTCGGCAAGGCTGGCGACCCGGCCAAGGTGACGCGCACCGTTACGATCGACATGAACGACTCGATGCGCTTCTCACCCGCCGTTATCGCCGTCAAGCAAGGCGAGGTGCTGCGTTTCGTGGTGAAAAACTCTGGCAAGCTGAAACACGAGCTGGTGATCGGTTCGGCCGGCGAACTCAAGGAGCATGCGCAGATGATGGCGAAATTCCCCGAAATGGAACATGCAGAGCCCAATCAGGTCACTTTAGCGCCAGGCACGACCGGGACGATGATCTGGCAATTCGACACGGCGGGCACAGTTGACTTCGCCTGCCTTCAGCCAGGCCATTTCGAGGCGGGTATGAAGGGACAAGTGCAGGTGGCGAAACGGTGAGGCTACCGTTGCATCAATGAAAGGTGCGAGTGTGGCTCGACGCAAGGTGCTAGAGTGGGCAAATGAACAAGGGTTTTGTCCGTCTTGTGTTGGCCTGTCTGCTCGTCGTCGCCGTTCCGCTGCAGGGATATGCCACGACGCTGGGTATCTGTTGCCTGCGCATGCAGCAACTTATTCAGGCAGAACAAACTGCGCAGCCGCCTTGCCACGATGAGACGGCGCGCGCCGCGACCGAGGATGGTGGCCGAAAAGCGACTGCGCAGCATGGGCATTGCAAGACGTGCACATGCGTCATCGGTGTTCTTGCACCGCCTTCCGCGCAGGGACCGGCCATGCCGGCGATGGCGTCCAGCGTGTCGCGTGTTGTTGCACCGAAGCCTGTTCTGAGCTTTATTCCCTCCGGACTTGAACGTCCCCCCAAGTCCCTTTTCGTTCGCCTCGTGTAGTCCTGCCTCATCGGCCTGCGGATGGCCGGCATGTGCCGTATCGTCCGCACTGGACATGAGATTCGCAATGTACAACCAACGACCTAAACGAAAAGGAACTGCCATGAACCAAAATAATTTTCAAAGCTGCATCGATGCCTGCAACACCTGCGCCGACGCCTGCGACTTCTGCGCCGCCTCCTGTCTCCAGGAAGAGGACGTAAAAGCCATGTCCCGCTGTATCGCGCTGGACATTGATTGCGCCCAGATCTGCCGGGCGGCTGCTGGATTGATGGCGCGCGCCAGCGGACATGCCGCCGACCTTTGCCGGCTGTGCGCCCAATTGTGCCGCGCCTGCGCCGAAGAATGTGGCGCGCACGCAATGGCGCATTGCCAGCAATGCGCCGAGGCCTGCCGCCGCTGCGCAGACCAGTGCGAGCAAATGAGCGCCTAATGACGGTGTGACCACCAAGTAGGTTCCGCGCTCAAGGCGCGGAACCATGCAAGCTTGACCTTGCCACCGAGGGAAGGTTTAAGGTGGACTCGGGCACAAGCAATACATCGACATCAACCAAGCCGATCGGCTGGGAGAAACGCATGCGCAACAGCGACATTGGGACCGGCGGGCACGCAGGCGGCCACGGACACGATCACTCCGGCCATCATCACCACGGCAAGAACCATCATGCAGATCAACCGCCGCCAACGCGGCCAATGGCGGCGGGTGAGGCAACGCTGTACACCTGTCCGATGCATCCGGAAATCCGCCAGGCAAGCCAGGGTAGCTGTCCGATCTGCGGAATGGCATTGGAGCCGGTCATGCCCGCCTTGGATGAGGAAGAAAACCCGGAGCTGGTCTCTTTCCGGCGCCGCTTCTGGTGGACATTGCCTTTCACCTCCGCCGTATTCATCCTGGCCATGTTCGGCCATATGTTGTTGCGCGGGTCGTTACCGGGGCAGAATTGGATCGAGTTCGCGCTGAGCACCCCCGTGGTGCTGTGGGCAGGCTGGCCTTTCTTTGAGCGCTGGGCGCAATCACTGCGACATGCCAGCCCGAATATGTGGACGCTGATTGGCACCGGTGTCATCGCCGCCTATGGCTACAGTATTGTTGCAACGGTGGCCCCGCACGTATTTCCACCGAGTTTCGCCGCGCATGGTGACGTTGCGGTGTATTTCGAGGCGGCGGCGGTGATCGTGTCGCTGACGTTGCTGGGGCAGATTCTGGAACTGCGGGCACGCTCGCAGACCTCCGCCGCCATTAAGTCGTTGCTGGGACTGGCGCCCAAGACCGCGCGACGCATTCGCGACGACGGGACTGAAGAAGACATACCGCTTAACCACGTACACGTCGGCGACACGCTGCGTGTGCGCCCGGGGGAGAAAGTGCCGGTCGATGGCGTTGTCACCGAAGGCGAAAGCGCGCTCGACGAATCGATGCTGACCGGAGAACCCTTGCCGGTGACCAAACGCGCCGGCGATCACCTGATCGGGGCCACGCTCAATACCAGCGGCAGCGTGATCATGCGGGCCGAGAAGATCGGCAGCGACACAATGCTGTCGCAGATTGTGCAGATGGTGGCGCAGGCACAGCGTTCGCGCGCTCCCATGCAACGACTGGCCGACAGCGTGGCCGGCTACTTCGTCGTGGTCGTGGTGGCGATTGCCGTGTTGACGCTGCTGGGCTGGGGCTTCTACGGGCCCGATCCCAGTTGGGCGTTCGGGTTTGTCAATGCCGTGGCCGTACTCATCATTGCATGCCCCTGCGCGCTGGGACTGGCCACTCCCATGTCGATCATGGCAGCGACCGGCCGGGCCGCAACTATTGGCGTGTTGTTCCGCGACGCGGCAGCGATCGAGGAACTCAAACGAGTCGATACGCTCATTGTCGACAAAACCGGCACCCTTACCGAAGGCAAACCGGCGTTCAGCCGGGCGGTCGCGGCCGCCGGCTTCAACGAAAACGATGTACTACAGCTTGCCGCCAGCCTGGATCAAGGCAGCGAGCACCCCTTGGCGCACGCCATTGTCAGCGAGGCGCTGCGCAGACAACTCCCGCTTTCCCGGCCCGAAGGTTTCGAGTCCGCCAGCGGGATCGGCGTGCGTGGTGTCATTGGCGGTCGTAGCATCGCTTTGGGCAATACCGCATTGATGGATAGCGATGGCATCGAGTGGACGCCGCTGGCCGACGCCGCCGAGCGCATGCGCGCCGAGGGTGCCAGCGTGATGTACCTTGCTTCTCAAGGCCGGCTGGCGGGGCTGATCGCGGTAGCTGATCCCGTCAAGGCCAGCACCGAGGAAGCGTTGCGCGGCTTGCGACCGGACATCAAGGTGATCATGGCCACCGGTGACGGTGGCACCACCGCGAAGTACGTTGCGGGCAAGCTTGGCATCGACGAGTATTACGGTGAGGTCAAACCCCAGGACAAACTTGCATTGGTCGAGAAGCTTCAGCGCCAGGGCAGGGTGGTGGCGATGGCCGGCGACGGCATCAACGACGCGCCTGCCCTGGCGAAGGCGAACGTTGGTATTTCCATGGGGACGGGAACCGACGTTGCCATCAACAGCGCGCATCTGACCCTGGTCAAAGGCGATTTACGCGGCATCGCGCAAGCCCGCGCGATCTCAGTGGCGACCGTGCGCAATATGTGGCAAAACCTGGGCTTCGCGTTCGTCTACAACGCACTGGGGATACCGCTGGCGGCCGGCGTGCTTTACCCCTTCACAGGCCAGTTGCTCTCGCCGATGATCGCGGCGCTGGCCATGAGCCTGAGTTCCGTTTCGGTGATTGCCAACGCCTTGCGCCTGCGTTGATTTCAGGCGATGAACCACCACGCCGGGGCAAGCGACGAACTGATTGAGCGCGTCAGTTCGCCACGCTCCCAGCATCGTCCCGGACAGTTCTGTTCGACTAATTAGGGGCTATGAAGGGGGCCGCGTACCTAAAGAACTCACTGTATGGGCGACGGATGACATCCCACCGCTTCTGGTAGTTCTCCGGTTTAGGCCTCTGATCGGCGTATGTAAGCACCAGTCGCCGCTTTGCCCGCGAGACGCCAACGAAGAACACACAACGCTCGTCGGTTGCATTGCCGAAAAAAACCTCCTCCTCAATCCCAAGCATGATCACCGAATCAAATTCCAAGCCTTTGCTCTTATGGATCGTCAGCAAACGCACCGCCTGATCGTCAGCAAAGCGATTCAGGGCAGATGGTAGCACCGGTTCGAGCTTGAGCAACTCCTCGATCTTCGTCTTTGTCTGCAGGATCACCTCTTTGAGCCGGGCGTGCGCTTCATAGTCCGGCGACAGAGCTACCAGCGTCTCCAAGCCGACGACGCCGAGAAATTTGGTCGCGCGCTCCCACCAACCATCGTACGGTTCACCCAGTAACTGCGCAACCGCGACCTCGTTGCGCTGCGTCTTCACAAACCGGTGAAACGCGCGGCGCTTGGCGGACTGCAGATCGTCATCGTCGTATGGCATCAGCTGCTCCGATAGCCGAATCCAAGCCTTCGGCTCTCGCTGACCATAAAGGCAGGCGAGGAAATCGACAATCAACCGGGCCGCCGGCTCGGTCGATATGTCCTGCAGTTGCGTTTCGTTGCGATAGGGGATGCCCAAGCGCGTGAGCGCGTCCATTAAGTCGTAGGCATATTGATCCGGCAGTTTAGAAACCAGTATCGCGACCTCGGCGTAGGGGAGCTTGCCGCCTTGTGTCCAGCCTGCGATCAGGTTGGCAAGATACTGTGCCTCTTGGCGGCTATCGGCAAAACGCCAAGAAAAAATTTCGCCACCTTCGCCGGCCAGTTGCTCTGGAGGCATCACTGAGGCGGGGTCGAGAACACGAATGATTTCGTTCTGCATGCGCAGGAGCTTCGGTTGCGAGCGAAAATTGCGGTACATATTCAGTGGCACTGCCGCGAAGTCGTGCGCATACAGTTGAAAAATCCCCTCCAACGCCCCAGCCCAGCCCATGATTTTCTGCTTGACGTCACCGACTGCGGTCATGCGGATCGCCGTCCCTTTGAACGCTACTTTGATCAGCTCGTACTGATCGCCCGTGCAATCCTGGAATTCGTCAAGAAACACATCGGTGTAGGTTTGTCGAATGGCATTGCGTGCACTTGGGGACTGCCGCAAGATCTTGATGGCAAGGGGTATAAGGTCTTTGAACTCGATTTGCGAACACGCGACGCGACTGTTTCCAATCTGGTACCCAGGATCGAGGGCGTCGGCGCCGGTGAGCACCGGACGAAACCGGTCGATAATGCGCTTGGCAAAGGCGTGGAAGGTATGACTGTCAAACCGGCGCCCCAATGCGATGCCACAGCGGCGCTTGACGCGCTCTTTGAGGTTGGAGCTGGCGTCCACCTTGAACGATATGGCGAGGATGCGCTTGGGATAGCGGCACACGCCGGTGCGCAACAGGAAGTCTGCTCGCTGCGCCAGCATCTCCGTTTTGCCGGCACCAGGTCCCGCTGTCAATGCCAGGTTCGTTTGCCGCTCCCTTGCCGCGCGCAAGGCGTTCGGTTCCAGTGTCAGTCCGTCGGCCGGCGCCCATGCATCTGGTGCGATCATTCCGGTAACTCCCCCAGGCGCGCAATAACGGCGTCGGCGAGCCGCGCCAACGATGGCGGCATGGCCGCCAGCAGCGCTGCATCGGTAATGTTCGCCAGCGCCTCGATGTGCGCGGCGGGTTTGCTACCGACTTTGAACAGGCTGTGATACGTGCCAAATAGCTGTTGCTGCGCTTTCGTATATTGCTCAGAACCGTGGTGGCTTTTGCCCAAGACAGCCTTGACCGTATCATTGTCCGGGTCTTCTAACTTTGCGCCATACTGAACGGGAAAGGCCGCGAGCAGCGCGAAGTCCAGATCCATGGGAGAGGAGAAATAAACACCACTTTTTTCCAGTAGGCCGAGGTAATGCGCATATTCCATCAATTTCTCGGTGTCGCTGTTCCAATTGGGTATGCCGTGATCAGCGGGCAGTTGCTTGGCTGGCTCATGCTGTCCCAGTTGATCATTCACGTACTTGACCCGGCCCCACCCGCCGCCGAACCGCGCCAGATCCAGATCCAACAAAGTGAGGTAGGGGATTTGCAGTTCGGACAGCAGGCGCCAGAAGTGATTGACGTGGCGCCCGCCGAGCGGTGCCACCGACACACCCGACTCATCGATGGGCGCCCCTTTGGCACGCAGCAGCCTCGGCAGAACAATTTCCTCGCTGTCGCCTTCGCCGAGCACGACCAGACGCGAAAAATAGATCTCGGGGAAGGCCTGGACGGCCTCCCGGACGAATTTGTGCGCATCGTCCTGGGCCTCTGGCAGGCGTATGGATCGCACTTGCGTTGTGCGCGCCGCGTTCAAGCGAAGGTACCGGATGTTTTCTGGCGGCACGCGCCGCAACATCGAAGGCGCATGGGTCGCGATCAGCGCCTGGGCGTCACCGTCGCTGGTGATCTTCGATAAGGTGTTGACGATGCGGCCGAGAAAATGCGGCGATAAGCTGTTCTCAGGCTCTTCGATGGCGATGATGGTAAAGACCGGGGGACGCAGTTTCTCGACATCGAAACTGGTGTCTTCTCCTGCCAGCACCTTGCGGCCGATGGCGTGGGATGACACCACCAGGGAAAGGTACAGCATGGACTTCTGGCCATCGCTCAGCCGGGAGAAATCAGCAACGCGATCATCGTGCGCAGGGGAGAAGGAGATCGACAGATGGCGAAGTAAGGCTTCCACTTCGGACGCCGCGAAAGTGATCTTCGGATCGGCAAAGTAACTCCCCTTGTGCAGCGACGTCCACGTCTCGGAAAGACAGTCGCTAAAGGCGTTGATGGACGGGTTGCTGGACAGACGCTCGGTGATCTGGTCTGTCAGTTCCTTGATGTCGGCCCGTTCATTGTCCCAGTTGACCGCCCGCAGCATCCTGCCCAGTAAAGCGTTGGCGCCATACGCGATGTGATCCGCCGGATCACGGCGTGCCGGCAGATAATGAACGTGAATTTCGTTGCGCTCGGCCTTGGGTACCTGGGCGGTACTAACGATGGTGCCATCCTCCTTCACGTCGAGGACGTAGACCAGCGACTCATCGATTTCACCGGCGTCCGACAGTGTCGCTTCCAGGCGGAAGCGCACGCGCACCAGGCCATCGGCCTCGTCGAGCCGCATGTGGCCGAAGTTGGGTGCGACACCATCGCTCTCTTCACCGTCTTCCAGTTCCGGGAACACGAAATCGACCTCAATCCAGAGCTTGCGTTCGGCCGGCACTTCGGCTTCGTCGTGCGGGACGTGAAAATCGGACTTTTTGATCCGGCGCAGGGCCGGGTCAAACGCAAACAGTCGGCAGAGCGCTTGCAGCGCGGCGGTTTTTCCCGAGCCATTGGGGCCAATGAGGTAGCACAACTCGGGGACGGTGAAGCTGACGGGGGCTGGGCCGAAGGATTGAAAATTCGACAGGCGAATGTGGTGCAGGTGCATGGCTGGGCGCTCGCTAGATTGGATGAGTGTTTTTTGGTTGTTGTACTTGCCAGAGGGAGAGTATTGAGGAAAAGCGGTGTTCCAATTCTCTCCATTCGTCACACCCGGACCTGTTTATGTCTTTTTGAGGAGTTCGGGAATATCGGCGCCGTTGCGATACGCCTTCTGGCGGAACGTCTCCAGGAGCCGGCTGTCGAGCTGACGCTGGCTTTCAAGATACGCGGCGCGATCCTTCCAGGTCCGTGTTTCGCCCCGCGCGTCGTCGATCGCGACTAGCGCGAACTTCCTCAGGTCGCTCACTTCGGCAGTCAGCTTGGTGATGGCCTCGCTCTGCGCGGACACGATGCCGCGCAATTTCTCAGCTTCTTCTGCCTGCTGTGCCGCAGTTTCCCGGCACTGGTTCAACGCCGCCAGCAGCTGCGCGGCATTCAATCTCTCAGTACGCAGTTCCAACTCGGTTTCGCGGAGCCGGTCTGCGTAAAAAGCAGCCTGAGCCGCGGCGCCCCCATCCACGCGGCGACTCTGGGCCATCGCGTCGGCAACGACGTTGGCGATCAAGGCGGGCAGGGCAGATGGCACCGAAAGTGGCGCCGCCGCCTCGGATGCCGGTTCAACGGGCGTGGTTTCAGCGGCCAGCGCGGCCTTTTCGGCGGCGAGCGTGGACGTCGACGGCCGCCGGTGCTCAGCGTAGGCGCCGAGCAAGCGCCGGTAAACGGCGGGGCTGTAGAAGCGGCCAGTTGCCGAGTGCACCAGCCGGATAAAAGCGCGCACGAAAGGGCGGTGATTTTGAGGATCGATCGGATAGTCCAGCTCCAGCTGGGCGACGCCGGCGGAAATGACGCGGGCTTGGTTATCCGTGAGGGAAAAAGGTGGGCGTGGCATACGGCTTCCTGAGGTTGACATAGGTACATTAACAGGTATATTTATAACTGTCAAAATACACTATTTACCTTAATATGAATTAAGGTAAATGATTTAGACAAACGGCCCATCGGTTTCACGCTCGGGTTTTCGCCCGGTTTCCATCGTTTCGGCTCGCCTAGTTGCCGTCGCGAGTAAAAATTCTTGCAATATCCCATCCACAAGCTATAGTGCCTTTAGCGGTAAATTTCACTACATATAGTCATGCAAGATATTTACGGAGGTTTCATGGCAGGCAAATCTACAGGCGGGAAGGTTGCGTCGACCGCAGGACGCACGTTGTCGAATCCAAATGCGTCGGCCATCCAGCGCAGTCTGGCCGGCAGCGCCCTGGCACAGGCAGGAACCAACAAGGCCACGGGCAAGGCGATGGAAGCGAAAGCGTCGGGCGCCCTGCATAACCCGAATTCCAGCGCCACCACGAAGCAGCTGGCCGGCTCGGTCACCTCGCAATCGATCAAAAAACGCTGACGGCCGGCGCTACGCCGGCAGCTGTCGTTCAGCAAGGAGGCAAGATGCGGTTCAACTACATGCTGGGTCCAGATGACCGCCGCTTGGCCGAGGCCAAGATGCTGGGCCATCTGGCCCACGTGACCCTCTGGGCGGGTACGTACGACCAGGCCAGGGCGGTGCATTTCAATCTACAGTTCGACGACGCTTGGGCTGAACAAGCCGGTGACGAAAAATGCCACGACGCGGCTAGGGTGGCGATCGCGCACGTCCTGGAACTGCCTCCAGCGCCGGGCGCAATCATCGACCTGTCCGTGGAACCCACCGTAACGCGGTGGCCGGGGCGGCTCGACGTCGTGGCCTGAGTTAGGTGAGCTTTTGCGGGAGGCTGGTCATCAATTTCATGCTGAACACCATACTCGATAGTTTTGCAAATGACCTGTGCCGCAGCTTGCTGTCGCCGCGTGTGCTTGACCAAGGCTATCAATCTGGCGTGTTTATTTCGGCGGAAGATAACGCGGCGCTACAAATGCCTTTTCTCGATGCACTGGCTGGCAAACTGGGTAAGGCGGGCGCCCAGATGGTGCGCGTGCGCGCGGACGAGCTCTGCGGCGACGACGTGCTCGAAACGGTGGCTGCGGCTGCCCACGCTCAGACAAAGGGTGACCAGAGGGAGCAACGCACGGCTCACTTAAAAGACCTGGTGCGCCAAATTACGCACGGCGGGACGCCGTTCGTCATGCTGATTGAAAACATCGACGCCTGGGTAAATTCTGCGGACGGCCAGCGCATGCTGTGCGCATTGAAGGCCGCCCGGGACGCCACAAATCTGCCGCCAAGTCACAGCGGGAAGCTCCTCGTGGTGGGCATTGGCACTTCACCCCAAATGATCGCGCTGACGCAAGACCAAAGCCAGACATTCTACGGCGCGGTCGATCTCAAGCTGCCAGAACAAACACGCTAATAGGACGCGGCCGGGCGAGAGAAGCGGCCGGAACGGAGGCGGCGTCGACTAGCTTCATAGGGCGTGATCGAGAAAAGTCACACTTTTGCTTCATATCCGCCGGGGAGTCACACATTTGCTTCAGAAAGAGTCACACTTTTGCTTCATCGTACGATGGCGGACTGCGTATCCAGGGAAGGCCCCAACCGATTGCCGAACATGACATTTGACATAATATAGATTATGCGAAGTTGAAAAGCGGTCTCATCTGTAGCTGCGATGTTACTTTCAAGCAAATAGTGATACGGGCCGGATACGATATCCGGCCTTTTTTTTAGGCAGGCAAAACCATGCGATACCCAAACCGCCGATACGGCAACCCCACAGAATTCGCCTACTACGTTGCCACGCACGGCGACGGCGTCAAAGGCGTGGCGCGCACGCTGCGGCGCGACGAGCGCACTGTGCGGCGCTGGCTGAACCAAACCGCCAAGCTGCCTTGGTGGGTTCCCGAAATCCTGCGCCTGCAGCGTATGGAGTCCGCTGAGATCGTCCGCCAGATGACCGGCCACTACCCGCGCCGCCTGGCTGTTGTCACGCATGATGCTCAGCTTGAACTGCGCCGCCAGGCGGAAAAAAAGCCGCAGCCAATGGAGGCGCTGCGGCTTGATGAGTTCGACCAGATGGCCCAGGGGCTGATTACCCGCGCTCAATGATGGCGGCATTGATAGCGTCCACGACGCCGTGGACAAAGTCCTTGTACTTACTCGTCAAGGCCTTTGTGTCGCCGGACGCGCTCCCAATTGCAATTGAGAAGCGCGAGCGCTGTATCAGTAGCCAAGCGACGCCAGGCAAAACAGCCGCAGCGCACACCCAGATATTCAGGCCCAAGCTTCCCGCGCCTACCGCGCCACCAATCGCCAGCGCTACCGGCAAAAGCCTGTTTGGCTTCTCTTCTACGAAACTCACCGACGTGATTCCGCTCATGGCGTAGGTTTGGTTTAACACGACAACACGGCTGTTCGTCACCTTCACTTTGCCGTTATCGAAATACACGCGCTCTTGATTCATTCCCGCCCCTAAGTTTCAAAGCGGAAATAATACCATTCCATTACTTCGTTTTGCGTTTTTTGAACCGGCCATTGGCGCGGCGCGGCGGGGTCCGGCGGGCCATTATTTAGCCTCCGGGGTCACACCAGCCAGCGTCGCCAGCACGGTAGACATGCAGTCCACCACGGCATGGTACTGCGGCGGCGCAGCGCTCTTGGCGATTTGCAGAATGATGCCGATGGCCGCCCAGGTGGACGGCTCCTTGATACGAGCTTTCAAAAAGTTCATTTCCTTCCTTTCGTAGTTACATCATGGGGTTCCACACTGGCAGCCCGTCCTTGTAGTAGGTGCCGTATGGGTCAATCGCGGTGCCATCGGTGAAATAGCGCCAGCCGTGAGCGTCGCCGTCCACGCGGATTTCCTGCGGGCCGCTGGCGGCAGGCGTCTTGGTCGGCGTGGTGGTCTTCGCCGGGGTCTTCATCAGGTACGCCGCAGCGCCCAGGCCCACCAGCAAAATCAGGTAAGAGTCGTTCAGTTTCATTTTTCAGTTCACCATGTATTTAAGCCAAGTTCCAGCTGGGCACGCGAATGAGGCATCCCAACTGCGCCCTTCCCGCATGGCCTTCTCACACTCCGTTTCGTCGGTGCGTGGAATGCCCAGGCTGTCGCCGATGCCGATCACCACGCCCGCTCCCGCATCAGCTACGACGTGCGCTACAGCCGCACCCGCATTCAGCGCCGCGCCGGGCTCCATCAGCTTTTTTTTTAGCAGCACCACGCCCAACACGCCAGCGACGATCAGGACCGCTTCCAGTTTGCCCAGAGCGAACATCAGGCCATCCCCGCATAGAAGTTTTCAAACGGGTCGGTCTCCATGGCGTCGCCGGTCAGCGGCACGGTGTCCTGCAGGACCGGCGGAACATTCGCATACGGCGCGGCGCTACCGCTGGAGCCGTTCACCCATTCCGGGATATGGCTCGCGAGCGCGCCCAGCAGGCCGCCCACAAGCTGGGTCGTGCCGGTGCCGACGCTGCCCGGCATGCTCGATGGGCCGCGCGGGTTGTACTGCGCCGCCGTTCCGGCCGCAGCGGTGCGCGGGCGGCTCAGCAGCATGAAGCCGACTACCGCGACAGCGGCAATCATCAGTGGATCGGTTTCTTTGCTCATGCAATCACTCCGCCGTTCTCGGTAAAGGTTTGGGCCAGCGCGGCATAGGACCGCGTGGGCTGGTTGACGTTCGAATTGGGCAGCGACGCCCACACTTTGCGCAGCTTGTCGATGGCGACGGCCAGGCGCCCGGCCTGCACATCGGCCAGCGCGCCGCGCTCGGCGATCAGCAAGACGGCCATGTCGTCCTGCGTCTGCGGATCGAAGCCACGGCCCCGCAGTTCCGGATACTTCTTCACCAGGGCGTCGTAGGTCGTGCGCGTGATTTGGTACGCTCCCGCCGCGCTGGTCTGGATGGTTTCCCCTGCCAGGTTCGTGTACGGGAACAGCAAGCGCGGGTGGTCCGCGAAGCTGTCAAAGGTGCGCCCGTTGCCGGGCCGCCAGCCGAACAGCGCCCGGTAGCCCTCGTCGCTCAGCGTTCCCTCCGCGTAGCGCAGCATGTCGAGAAACGCCTCGATGTTGTGTCGTGCTTGTTGCATATCCATTCCGTCTATCGCGTCCTGCGTCATATTGAAGATGTCGGCCAAGCTGGGCAGCCGATCAAGAAAGCTGCCGGTCTGGTCTTGCTCGCCCTCGTCGGCTTGGTCGCTCAGCCACTTGTGCAGCATGAGCGTGACCATAGCGACGAGCGCGATGTTTGCGAGCTGGCGATCCATCACAGCACGGTGAACAGCGCGCTACGCAACGACGCGCTATCCACCTGAAAGCTCATGTACCAAAGGGCCAGGCCCGCAGGGATTTTGACGCGGCCATTCTTTTGCAAATCCATAGACACGTAAGCATTCCCACTCGCGTTACTTCCGTAGACGACGGTGCCATCGGTTGGGCTAACGGGCGCCGTGGCCTTTGCCAGTACGACGAATGTGCAGCTTGACCCTGCCAGCAGGTCGAATTTTTCCAGCACCACGCCGTTGACGTTGGTCGCCGCCGTGAGCAGCTCAATGGGCGTATTCGCTGCGCTGGACGCGTTGGAGATGTATTTATGCGTATATGCCACGGTGCTTCCCGATGCGATGTTGAGGGCCAGATTTGGGTCAAGTGCCACCGGCACCCGGTTGGCTGATGTATTGCCCACGGTGATAGCGCCGAAAGTCACAGGTAATGCTTCGGCGGGCGTGTTGCTCACTTTGACCGTATTGGAGAAGGTGCCGTCCAGCTTGAAGGTGTTAAGCGTATTGGCGTCGTCGAACTCACCCGAGCCGATGACGATCTTGCCGGTCACGGCGCTAACGCCGTCCTTCACCTTGAGCGTCCAGCGGGTGGGCTTGCCGGGCAGCCGGATACGCTGGCCGGGGATCAGGTCGACCTCGCCGCCAATGTCCGACTTCACGGACAGTTCGGCGTTGCCGGTAGAGATGCCCTTCTGGTATACGAACAGGTCGCCAGCAACCGCGATGGTCACGCTGGGGTTGGTCGCGTCCAGGGCGAATGGATAGCTTTGCATCAGTTTCCTTTCAATGCGAAGGCAATGCCGACGACAGCGACGGCTGCCAGCGCATACATCACGTTCTTCGAGTCGCCGCCGTCTTTCGCATCAGCGAAAGCCGACTGCGTAGCGCCGAGCGCTTGCTTAGCGAAGCCCAACACCTCGTTGCTGGTGGTCAGCGAGTTGGCGCTGTTCTTTCCGGCGAAGTCCAGCACCGCGCCCAGGGACGCTAGCTGGTTAGCGCCGGTGCTGTTCAGGCTCTTGATGGCCCCGTCGATGGCGCTGCCGCTCAGGCCCAGCGCCTGGCTACCCATCATTCCCATGCTGCCCAGCGACGCGTTTATCGCCCCGAAATCGGTGGAGGTGGACGAGGAAGTGAAATTCGTCACCGTCGTGTTTCCCGAATTCTTGACGCTGCTGTCCGAGAAATTGGTCGAGTTGTTGGTGTTGTCGGTAAAGTTGGTGGTCGAGTTCCGGACGCTGCTGTCCGAGAAATTCGTGGAGTGGTTGCTGCTGTCCGCGAAGTAGGTCGAGTGGTCGCTGCTATCCGAGAAAAAGGTCGAATGGTCGCTGCTGTCCGCGAACGAGGTCGAGGTGCTGGTGTTCCGCACGCTGCTGTCCGAGAAATTCGTGGAGTGATTGCTGCTGTCAGCGAAGCTGGTGTTGTTCGTCGTCGTGTCGTTGCGCACGGCGGTGCTGCCGCCAGTCGCCGCCACGGCGGCGTCGGACGCCACCACGCGGCCATCCGTGCTCGTGATGGTCTCGTTGACGTTGTTGGTCGTGTTGGTGCTGCTGTCGCTGTTGCTGCGTCCGCCGCTCATTTCAGTTTCTTCCTCATGATGTAACCTGCAATTTCATAGCCTTGCGCAATGGCCTTCTTCACCAGGCCCTTGCGCTGCGTCTGGAAGGCCACCGTATCGAACTGCCGCGCCTGGCTGTCGATCAGGCCGTTCAGGACTACCGACAGATCAAACGCGGCGCGCCCGGCGGCGGCCGTGACGAAGACCTCACTCCCCTCCGCAGCCAGGATGTACGCGCCGACGATGGAGCCGTCGGCGGCCAGCACCTTGAAGCACTGGCCTTGTGCCGCCAAACCGTCCAATGTGTATTTGCCCACCGCATCGCACTTAGGCGACACGGCGGCGGCCAGCACCTGGCGCACTTCGTCCAGCCCGCAGGCGGTAGCCCGAATCAACGGCGCACCAACAGCAGCAGCACGAGCCCGCCAGCCGCCAGCAGCGGCAAGTTCTTGCTGCCGATCAGGGAGTCCAAGAGGCCAGTACCGGCGATGCCGTTTGCGTCCGTGTTCCCGGTGGCCGACTGGGTCGCGTTGCCGTGCATGACCACGTTCCATCCCGAATGATCCAGGTTGACCGGCAGGTTGATAGGCAGGTTCACGCCCGCGTTGCTGCCTGCGCTCGAAGGCCCGGCGCTGCCGCCAGTGAACGAGAGCGGCGGCAGGCCTGGCATGCTGGGAATGGCTGCCATATCAGTCCTTCATCAGCAGCACGGCCAGGCCGATCAGCAGGAACATGTTCATGCTGGCCGGCGCGGAGACCGTGACCGGCGCGACGCCATATTGCTGCTGCTTGTCCGCCACGGTTTGCTCGATGCGCGCCTTGATGATCTGCTGGAGACCATTCGCCGCCACCGTGGCCCAGTCGTTCGGGTCCACGGCGTTCGCGTTCAGCGACTGAGCATCCATGTAGCCGGGATTGCTCATGTTGCCGAACAGCGCCATGTTGTTGTAGTTGCTCATGGTCGCCGCCCGCTTACAGGTTGGTTACGTCGTCCAGCACTTCCACAACGACAGTCGATGCGGTGCCGCCTGGGTCGGTCAGGTAGGCATTGATCTCGAACGAGTCATACATGTACGACTTGTCTTCCAGCTGACGCATGGAGGCCACCTGGGCGAAGTGGTTGTTGTCGATCAGGTAGTCCACCACGTAGAGGCGGGACTGCGGCACCTTCTTGAACTGGGACTGGTCGAAACGGTTGTCGGTGCAGTTCTGGTCGAAGAACACCACGCCGTTTTTCTTGCATTCGATACGGGACACGTTGCCGTCGGTGGTGGCGGTCCAGTCGGTGCCGGTGTAGAAGTTCAGCAGACGCTTGACCATCGCACCACGGAAGGACAGGTTCAGCGTTTGCTTGCCTGCGAAAGCCTGCGTTTGGGTGAACGGCATGTACTTCACGACGACCGTATTGCCCTGGCGCTGCTCGAAATAGCCGATGGCGTCGATGCGCGGCGCTACGGCGCTGGCATTGATCGTTAGTTCTACCGTGACCTTGCCCACCGGCAGAACCGCCATCAGGTCGATGCCGCCGATTTCCTTCACCGGGAAATTGGCCTGGTCGCGCTCCACGAAGTCCAGCCACAGGTAGCGGGTGTTCACCGCGCCGTTTTTGTAGGCGTTGATGGCGGCCAACTGCGCGCCGGTCAGGTCCCAGATAGTCTTGGGGCCGATCTTCACTTTCACGCGATCGATATGCGAGGTGTTGAAGGTGGTGCCGGTCAGCTTGAATTTCAGGTTGACCAGGGTGGCCGATTCCGCGTCCAGTTCCAGGGTTGCGACGCCGCCAGCGGCCACGCCAATTACTTGTTTCAGGGGTTTATTCCACATGCGTTTTATTGTCCGGTGAGTGCGCGCTGTACGAGGTTGCGCGTGATGTTGATCTGGTTGAGGCCCCAAATCACGGCCAGCGTTACCGCCGTGCTCTTGAGCATGTTCTTGAAATCCATGCGGCTCCCTTAAGGCAGGAACTGCTTGATGGCGTCAGGAATGGGCACGCTGCCCTTGGCGAATTTCGCTACTGCTACGACGGCCAGCACGAATGCGGCTTGCTTCAGGTAGGTCTTCATGTATGTCCCGGTAGGGTTGATAGGGTCAGGACTCGTACTGCTTCACCAGCGCCTTAAGTGCCGGATTTTTCGACACGATGTAGGCGACGCCTACGACGGCGATGGCGGTCGCAATGAGTTCCTGGGCGATCTTTTTTAGGCTGGGCAGGTAGTCCATGAGCCGGAAGTTACCGGCAGACTGGAGAGGCGAACAGAGGCGGCGACGCCGCTAGAACTACCACTACCCCGGGGTAGTGGTAGTGGCGGATAAGCCAGGGTACGGAGGGGTTACTTGCGTGGGATTTTGGCTACTACGGGGGTAACCGTGCGGGCGTCACGGTCGAAGTGCAGAAAGTGAAACTGGCGCAAATCTTTGATGCGGTCGGGGTGGATGTCCAGCTTGCGGGCCATGACCTTGCGGTGGTCTTCCTCGCCCAGAAAGCCGCACCAGATTTCTGTGGCGTTGCCAAGAAACGCCTTGTCGAGCTGCGCCGGGAACTGGCTGGCGGCGATGATGTGCAGGCCGTCATGGCGGCCATCGTTGCAGCAGTCGGCCCAGGCGGGCGGCGCGTAGCTTGGCGTGGTGTAGCTGCCCAGTTCCTCAATCAGGTAGGTGCAGTTCCCGGCCTCGCTGGCAATCCGGCACAGTTCCTCGAATTCGGCGCGGCGGTTCTTGGTAGTGTCGGCGCGCAGCTTGTAGCGCACGGCGAACTGCTTTTTCAGCGTGGCCCGCTTCACCTCCACCAGGCTGTTGACCATCGGCGCAAATTCGCCGTTCTCGTCCTTCTTGTCGATGATGAGGATGCGCTTGGGTTTGAGGCGGCGCAGCGCCGCCTTCATCAGCACACCCTTGCCCTGGCCGGATTGGGCGATGAAGCCCCAGATTTTGGCATCGTTCTGTACGCCCATCATGCCTCCTGCTGTTCGGAGTCGCCGCCCAGTGGTTTGATGGGCTCTTTCTTCCGGCGGAACCACTTGAGCCAGAACGGCAGCTTGTTCTCGATGGCGCGCTGGCGGAAATAGTCCCGGCCCATCATCACAGCCATGATGGTCGGCGGAAGCGCGACGATGGCAAGCTGGGCCTCTACGCTTAGTAGCGCGCGGGCATTCCAGCCGTGTTTCTGCTCCACGGCGGTGTAGGCCAGGCCGATGCGCTCAACGACGGCTGGCGGGTAACACTCGGCCAGGAACGGGGCCGCCGGGGTCAGCATGCCCACCAGCAGGCCCAGGATGGCGACGTTTTCGGCTGCCGCATCCATCGGGGATTCTGGCTCGGGCAACGGCAGGCCGTCCTCGCCTACCGCCGGGGGCGCAATCTCTGCCTCCAGGCGCTCCACTCGCGCCAGGGCGGCGGTTTGTTCTGGGGTCAGCGGTTCGTCAGCCGCGTGGCTGCCGCTTTTTTGTTCTTGGTCGCTCATGCTGGAACCCTCGCGCCAAGAATAATCTTGAATGAAGCCGTTTCCGGGGCCGCCACGGCCTTTTCAGTCGCCTGCGGCTGACTAGGGTCAGGAGTCGGCACCATCACGGCGCTGGGGGCCTCCTGTACGACGGCTGGCGGGTGGCACAGCTTGCCGATCAACTTGTCATGTTGTGCCTGGCTGCGCGCGTAGTACTGCGAGCCGCAGTCAGGGCAATAGCGATAGGCTTTGGTGTTCTCGCCTTCTTTTTGTTTTACGTGTGCATGTGCGAAGCCGCATTCAGGGCATGCGGTGCGCCCGAGCATCTTGGATGCCATGGTGAAAACCCTTTCTCCCGGCGGCGGTAACCGCCGGGGTAGTGGTAGCCGGGGATACCCTCGTGAGGTAGCCCGGCCAGGTGGTGAAATTTACGCTGCTGCGGGTGCGTCTACTGCTGCGGCGTTTGCTGCTGCCGGTGCTTCGGGTTCAGGGGCGGCCTGTGGCGCGGGCGCCATCACCGCCTGCGCCAGTTGTTCAAACTGCGCTTGCAGCGCGGCGAATTCGGCACGCGTCACGGTGTCCACGACGGGCGCTGGCGCGGCGGGCGCAGGTTCGGCTGGTGCAGCCGGTGTCGCTGGCGCGCCGCCCCAGCCGCCCAGCAGCTTGGACAGCAGCACCAAGATGCCGCGCGCCTCCATGTCTTCGGCGGTGTCGGGCCGCAGCAGCGATTGCAGGCGGACGGCCTTGTCGTTGATGTCGATGATTTCCTGTTGTGCGACTACCATGTTTTCTCCTTGGGGTGGTGGTTTTGATACTCGGGGGTGTCGAAGTAGGCGAAATCGAAGCTTGCGAAGTACTCCGAGTCGTCATGCGGCGCGATTTCTACCGGCCAGGGGGCATCAACCTCCCAGAACGGCGCGGCCACGGCCAGGGCCTGCGTACAGTTATTTACAGAGCTCCAAGGGCGGCTAATCGCCGCCGCGCCGCAGCGCTGCCACTGGTGGCGAGTGCTGGCGAACACGGCGTCCGGCATGGTCTTGCAGAAGATGCCTACTGGCGCGGGGCGCAGCGCCAGGCCGTAGCGGCCCTCGCGCATTTCAGTGCGCGCGGCCAGGCCGATGCGGTACGCGCGGCCCTGGTTCACGCCGCCCTGTGCGTTGATGTAGGCGGCGAAGTCTGCCGCCTGCTCTACGATCACTTCGCCCGTCTCCGCGTCGGTGGTGGTCACGCGCTGGCAGGCCGCCCAGGCCGCGCGCACATGCTCCGGGGCGTCCGCCACCTGTTCGGCGGCGACGCGGCGCAGTTCGCGCCACACCGTTACCGGCGGCTGGCCGACGGCCTGGAATTGGCGGATGCCCCAGGCGCTGGCCCAGGCTTCCACGCGCTGGCACGGCTGGATGATCTGGTCGCCCACGAGGTCGGCGGCGATCACGTTGCCGTCGGCGTCGATGTGTTCGCCCAGGTGGGCATCGTCTATGTTCTTCGCCACGTACTTAGCGATGTAGCCCACGGCAGAGCCCTTGTCGGCTTCAATGCGCACGATCTTGATACGGTTGCGGGCCGCGCCCGGCTCGTCGCGGTCTTCGGCCAGCGCGTAGGCGCGCAGGTTGCGCTGCAAGCGCGTTACCTGCGCCGCTGGCACGAACAGCAGCAAATGCCAGTGCGGGCAGCCGTCGTGGTGCGGCTCGGCGATACGGAAGCCATACGGTGCCAGGCCGTCCCGGTGGTTCTTCGCGCGCACGCACGCCCACACATCCATAAGCGCGGCCTGCGCCTCGCGCGGCGTCGCGCCGTTGTAGTTCGGGTTGATGGTGCCGGACTTCGCCAGCACGGCGTGGTATTTGCTCGGCGCGGTCAGCGTCACGAAAACGCCTACGTGGCCCAGCGTCTGGGCAATGGCCTCGCAGCCCGCCATGCGCAGCATAAGCTCGCCGCGCCGTATGGCCTTGTTGCCGACGCCGCGCGCCGCCAGTTCGGCCAGGGTGAACAGGTCGCCCGCCTCATTGACCATGTTGGTTGCGGCCAGGGCGCGCGCGTTGCGCAGGTTCTGCGCCTGGCGGCGCTGCACGGTCTCATTGCTGGCGTATGCGCCCGCACGGATAGACACGAAGCCCAGGCGGATCGCGGCATGCTCAAAAGTGCGGCCATGCACGCGGCGCAGGTTGCGACGCCACCAGGCCGGGTCCACACAGCGCAGCATGAATTGTCGATCATCGGCCACTCGCGGCGGCTCCAGCCCGGCGTTGACGACCATCCAGGCCAGGCGCGCGCGCAACGCTGCGGTATCGTGGATCATGGCCGTGACGCTGGCGCACTCGTTTGCCCGGCGCTCGGCGGCGATGCACAACTGTGCGTCGGTGGAGTCCAGGGGCAGCGGGGCGCTGGTCACGCGATCCAGTAGCGCCGACAGTTCTTTGTAGCGCGCGGGCATATCACCCAGGATTTGGCCGGCGCGCGCGGCGGTCAGTTCGGTATACGCGCGAATGCCCCAGCGGAGGGGCAAGCCCGCCACCGTCTTGCGGCCGTTTTCTTGCTGGATTACCGGCATCAGTGCAGCAGAACGGTATGGACCGGCGCGGTGTCGCGCATGCACTGCTGGGCAACTGCCAGGTGCGCAATCATGGTGCCCACGGCCAGGTCTATGGCGTGGCGCTCGGCACGGGTGAAGCTGGTCAGCGGATCATATGCGCGCTCGTGCGGGAGGCGTGCGGCCAGCATGACGGCGACGCGGGCTGGAACGGGGACGAGCGCCCAGAAGGCGGCGCGGTCATTTTCGCGGGATTCCGCCGCCACCAGAGCGGCGACGGCTGCGGGGCCAGTGATAGCGGCCTTCATGCATCGGCCTTTGCTGCTTGGCAGGCGTTGAGCATTTCATGGAAATTGGAGGCATAGGCTACGCGCTCGCCGAATTGTTCCGGGTCGCGGGTGAACGCTGCTTCAACGTAGGCTATGGCCTTGGCCGTTGTCAGGGCAACTTCCAGCTGGGGCAGCAGTTCGGCCCGGATCGAAAGATTGACGGTTTTGTAAACGTTTGTAACCTCAGCCACGGCGTCTCCTAGCCTTGCTCTCCAGGGTGAAACGTCGGGCGGAACCGTATGCCTACGGGGTTTGCTAGGAGAGCGATGGGGAATTTCCGCCCGACAGAGCGCATTCTAGTTCGGGTATGCCGAACTAGTCCAGAACTTTCCGAACGTTCCGTTTTTTCTTGACTATGCTATATTCGGCAAATCCCGCCTAGGCATAGGCGGGGCTACACCCTAGGAGAGCCATATGAAAACACCTGAATACTTGGACTTGGTCCGGGAGCGGCTGCAACTGCCGTCCGACTACGCTCTGCAAAAACCGCTGAATGTATCGAAATCTCAGCTGAGCGCATACCGCACCGGCAAGGAACCCATGAGCGACGCTATGGCCCTTCGTGTAGCGGAGATATTGGGAGTGAATCCAGGCGCGATCCTGCTGGACATGCACATCGAGCGCTCGAAGACGCCCGAATTGCGGGCCGTTTGGTCGGGCCTTCTGGACAAATTGTCCGCGTCTTTCACTGACCTCCTATTGGCACATGGTCTGCGCAACTTCGCAGGAGTTGCGCGCCGGTAGGTAGTAGAAGACCGCTTTTCATCGCGACTCCCCGCTCGGGGAGTCCACCAAAAACGCATAACAGAAATATAGATTATGCGAATTATCGGATCAGCACACCCGGTGGTTTATGCCGCTTGAAATCGATGCGGACTTCCGGATTTTCATCGCATTTTTGTTGTCCGCAATAGCAACCGCAGGTTAAATACGTGATAACGTTAACACTCCACCTTAACCAAACCAAACGACTCATGGACTTTTCCCAACGCCTACGGCTGGGGGCCGCCTTGCTTTGCTGCGGCCTGAGCGCCGCCAACTCCGTCCACGCCCAGATCACCGATGCCAAAGCCCAGCATGGCGCGATCGGCATCGTTGAAGACTTCAATCCGGCCCCGCACTCCAGCCATCCCGATGCACAATGGTTCGGGCAAGCCGGTTTCGGCCTGTTCCTGCACTGGGGCGTCAGCAGCGTCTTCGACGCGCGCGGACAGCGAGTCGGCGACTTGTCGTGGCCCATGATGGTCGGCGCCTGGAAGAACAAACAGTTCAACGATCCAAAGGATCAGGAACGCATCATCCGCGAAGCCGACTGGAACTTCGACGGCAAGCCGCCCGTCATTACGCCCAACGCGTATTGGGCAGCGGCCAGGGACTTCAATCCGGACAGATACGATCCAGACAAATGGGTCGCTGCGGCGAAAGCGGCCGGATTCACCTATGTGGTGCTGACCACCCGCCATCACGAAGGCTTTGCGCTGTGGCCCAGTGCGTATGGCAATTTCAACACTAAAAACTACATGGGCGGACGCGATCTGGTGCAGCCCTTCGTCGAAGCCTGCCGGAAGTACGGACTGAAAGTCGGCCTCTATTACTCTCCCCCGGATTGGTATTTCGACCGCGAGTTCACGAATTTCATGTACTACGGCACCGCGCGCCTGAATCCCTGGCTGCCTGAACTCGATGCGGATCTCAAGCCGCGCAAAACAATCAAGACCAAGGAAGAAAAAGCCCGGCACCTGGTGGAATACAACGCCATGGTCAAAGGCCAGGTTGAGGAATTGCTCACGCGTTACGGCAAGATCGATATGCTGTGGTTCGACGGCGCCATTCCCGCGCCTGAGGGCGACGCACCGCGCCTGACGCAGGCACGTGTGCGCGAACTCCAGCCCGGCATTGTGCTTTCGCCGCGCTACTTCCACGACGGCGACTTCGTCACTTTCGAAGGCCCCACGCTCAAAACCAGCCAGATCGCGCGCAAGCATTGGGCCGAATGGTGCACGACATGGACCAAGGGGTGGGCCTATAACGACGCGCCGTTCTACGCCAATGGCTACGAACTGGGCAATCTCGCGCTTGCCAGGTCGCTCAATATGAACTTCCTGATCGGCGTTGGCCCGGATGCGCGCGGCGAACTGCACCCTGAGGCATACCGGAGCATGGCCGAGGTCGCTGGATGGATGAAGCTGAACCGGCCAGCCGTGCAGGCCGCCGCATTGCCGGAGGGCGAAAAGGCCAATGTGCCCGCCACCGCCGCCGGCAAGCAGCGCTTCCTGTTTGCGGTGCCCGAGTTCAAAAAGGAAGACCGCGCGCTCGATTCCGACCTGGTCCCGGCGGTTGACAAGGACCTTGTGCTGAATGGCCTGGCCGCCGCGCCGCTCACCGTGGTGCTGCTAGGCGACGGAAAGCCGGTAAAAAGCGCGTTCAAGGACGGAAAGCTCACCGTCCACCTGCCCGCAACCCGCCGCAGCAAGTTGCCGGACGTGGTTGCGGTGCAGCTGCCTTAACGCGATGCTGCCGCCGCCTTGGCGCGGGCGGCGTGCAGCTTTTTGTAGCTGTCGATCAGGCGCTCGTGGCGCTCCAGGCCTTCCAGCTTCATGCTGGTTGGCGTCAGGCCGTAGAAGCGCACGCTGCCGTCCACCGAGCCCAGCACCGCGTCCATGCGCTCGTTGCCGAACATGCGGCGGAAGTTGACCTCGTAGTCTTCCAGCTCAAGGTCGTCGTCCAGCTCGACTTCCAGCACTACGTTGAGCGCCTGGTAGAACAGCCTGCGCTCGACCGTGTTGTCGTTGTACTGCAGGAAGGCTTCCACCAGTTCCTGCGCTTCCTCGAACTGCTGCAAGGCCAGATGGATCAGCAGCTTCAGCTCCATGGTGGTTAGCTGGCCCCAGACCGTGTTTTCGTCGAACTCGATGCCGATCAGCGTTGCGATGTCGCCGTACTCGTCCAGTTCACTGTTCTCCAGGCGGTCCAGGAGGGCTTCCAGGCTGGCTTCGTCCAGGCGGTGCAGGTTCAAAATATCGGAACGGAACAGCAGCGCCTTGTTGGTGTTGTCCCAAACCAGGTCTTCCACCGGGTAGATTTCCGAATACCCTGGCACCAGGATGCGGCAAGCCGTGGCGCCCAGGTTGTCGTACACCGCCATATAGGCTTCTTTGCCCATGTCCGCGAGGATGCCGAACAAGGTTGCGGCCTCTTCGGCATTCGAGTTCTCGCCCTTGCCGGAAAAATCCCATTCCACGCAGTCGTAGTCGGCTTTGGCGCTGAAGAAGCGCCACGATACGATGCCGCTTGAATCGATGAAGTGTTCGACGAAGTTGTTCGGCTCGGTCACGGCGTTGCTGGCAAAGGTAGGCCGTGGCAGATCATTCAGGCCCTCGAAACTACGGCCCTGCAGCAATTCCGTCAGGCTGCGTTCCAGCGCCACTTCCAGGCTTGGATGCGCGCCGAAGGAGGCAAACACGCCGCCCGTGCGCGGGTTCATCAAGGTGACGCACATGACCGGGTAGGTGCCGCCCAGCGACGCGTCCTTCACCAGCACAGGGAAGCCCTGTTCTTCCAGGCCGCGTATGCCGGCCAGGATGCCGGGGTATTTCGCCAGCACTTCCTGCGGTACGTCCGGCAGCGCGATTTCGCCTTCCAGGATCTCGCGTTTCACAGCGCGTTCGAAAATCTCGGACAGGCATTGCACCTGCGCTTCGGCCAGCGTATTGCCGGCGCTCATGCCATTGCTGACGAACAGATTTTCGACCAGGTTGGACGGGAAATAGACTTCCTTGCCGTCGGAAATACGCACATACGGCAGCGAACAAATGCCGCGTTCCGTATTGCCGGAGTTGGTGTCGATCAGGTGCGATCCGCGCAGTTCGCCGTCCGGGTTGTAGATTTCAAGGCTGTATTCGTCCAGGATTTCCGGCGGCAGCGCATCTTTGCGGCCAGGCTTGAACCAGCGCTCGTTCGGGTAATGCACAAACTCCGCGTGGGCAATGTCTTCGCCCCAGAACGAGCCGGCGTAAAAGTGGTTATTGTTCAGGCGTTCGATGTATTCGCCCAGGGCCGACGCCAATGCGCTTTCCTTGGTTGCGCCTTTGCCGTTGGTGAAGCACATCGGCGAATGCGCGTCGCGGATATGCAGCGACCACACATTGGGAATGATATTGCGCCACGACGCGATCTCGATCTTGATGCCCAGGCCGGCCAGCACCGACGACATATTGGCGATGGTCTGCTCCAGCGGCAGATCCTTGCCCAGGATGTAGGTGCTGGCGTCGGTATCCGGCTTCAGCGTCAGCAGGGCCTGCGCATCGGCGTCCAGGTTCTCGACTTCTTCAATGATGAATTCGGGGCCTTGCTGCACCACTTTTTTCACGGTGCAGCGGTCGATCGAGCGCAAAATACCCTGGCGGTCTTTGGCGGAAATATCCGCCGGCAGCTCGACCTGGATCTTGAAAATCTGCTGATAACGGTTTTCCGGATCAACGATATTGTTCTGCGACAGGCGGATATTTTCAGTCGAAATATTGCGCGTGTCGCAGTACAGCTTCACGAAATAGGCGGCGCACAGCGCCGACGAAGCCAGGAAATAGTCGAACGGGCCAGGTGCGGAGCCATCGCCTTTATAGCGGATGGGCTGGTCGGCAATCACCGTAAAATCATCGAATTTGGCTTCCAAACGAAGCTTATCGAGAAAGTTGACCTTAATTTCCATGGGGGAGTTCCAATAGTGTTCTGTGAATTGGGCACCATTATAGGCTGCCGGCCGGTTTGCGGCTAAGGCTGCTCGGCCCTTTGGCCGCTCACCGAGGCCATGATTTCGTCGTGGCGCTGGTTGTCGGTCTTGTGCAGATAGGCTGCGGTGGTGGCGATGCTGGCGTGGCCGGCCGTGTCCTGCAGGGTCTTGAGCTGCACGCCGTTGTTGGCGTGGTTGGTCAGCATGCTGTGCCGCAGCCAGTGCGCGGACGCCTGCCTCAGCGTGGCCGCCATGTCGCTGTCGCCTTGCGCCGCCGCCGCGCCGGCCGCCGCTGCGAACACGGCTTTGAGCGCGTTGGATGCGGCTTCGTCGGTCAGACGCGCCGGCTCGCGGCTGCGGCTGGACAGCACCAGCGGCGTGGTGTCGGCGCGGCCGGATTGCGGCAGCATGCCGTAGGCCTGGCGGTAGGCGCGGTAGGCGTCCAGCAGCTCGGGCGGCACTGGCACGCGGCGCGGCTTGTTGCCTTTGCCGAGCAGGTCCAGCCACCAGCGGCCGCCGCCTTCGGTGTACAGGTCGCCCATATTCGCGCTGACGATTTCGTTCAGGCGCGCGCCGGTGTGCGCATAGGCCAGCAGCAGGAACAGGTCGCGCGCGCGGCGGCGCATTTCGGACGGCAAATCGGCGGCGCGGCTGGCCACGGTCGACAACGCCAGGCCGATCGCATCCTGGCTCAGATAGCGCGTAATCCGGCTGCCGCCGCGCGTCTTTACATGCTTGACCAGGGCGCCGGGATCGCGCCGCAGATAGCCTGTTTGTTCGGCAAACGCCATCAGCCCCTTGACGGCGATCATGGCCTGGCGCCGGCTCGGGTCCGACAGCGGCCCGGTGAACGGCCTGTAGCGCGGGTCCGTGCGTGGCCATTTGGTGGTGGAAATCCAGTCCGGCGGCGGCTCCCGCAGGAATTCCTTGTAGGCGTTCAGGTCCGCCACTTGCAGCTGCCGCAGCGACTTTCCGGCTTCCTCGCGGCACCAGGTCAGGAAGCGGAACAGCTCTTTTTGCGTGTTGGTGCGGGATTTGGCGCTCAGCTCGCCGTGGCCGATGAACTCGCGCGCAATTTCGCTGTCCGTGCGCGCGTCCGTCAGCGCATCTTCCGGCATTTCACGGTAAGGATACAAATCCGTTCGCGGGGCCTGCCCGGTCAGCGGTTCCAGGTTGATCAAGGAAAATTTACTGGTCATAAACACAGTATAACATACAGTATTTTGTACAGTATTCTTACTCGACAATATAAACAGTAATCTCGAGTTTAATATTTTCCGAAATCGGACCGGAAGCCGTGGCCTCCGGTCCGGGCATGCATCAGGCCAGCGTGGTCTTTACATTGGTGCTGGCGTACAGCGCTTTCGAGTACGGGCAAGTCGCGTGCGCGCGGTCGATAATCTTCTGCGCCACTTCCCTGTCCACGCCCGGCAGGCTCACGTGCAGGCGGGCTTGCAGCTGGAAACCTTCATCGCCCTTGGCCAGGTCTACTTCCGCGTCGACTGCGGCGCCGGCCGGCACGGCCAAGCCCAGCTCGGCGCTAGCCTTCCCTATCGCGCCCAGATAGCACGCGGACCACCCCGCCGCCAGAAGCTGCTCGGGATTGGTCCCCTCCCCCTTGGACCAGGGCGCGCTCAGCTTCACGTCCAGGCGGCCGTCTGAGCTGCGCGAGGCGCCGTCGCGCCCGCCGGTGGTGCGGGTCTTGCCGGTGTACAGTACTTCCTGAATCTTGTTGCTCATGGTGATGTTCCAATATTTTGAAAGTTAAGTGGATGCTGCTTATTCCGCAGTGGGTTTATCCCTGCGTGAATTCTTTTGCGTGGCTGCGGACAAAGTCGCGCGCGCCCATGGGCTCCTGCCCTGTCAGCTGGAAGAAGTCGCCGCTCATGCGGTCATAGCGCCCTTCCAGATGCAGTTCGGCCATCACGCCCAAGTGGCTCAACAAGTGCTGCGGCACGCCCAGGCCGCGCAGTTTGTCGGTCCACGCCGCCACCGGCACGTTCACATAGCTGATGGTGCGGCCCAGCGCCGCGCTGAATTCGTGCGCGTACTGCTGCAGATCCAGCGATTCGGGGCCGGTCAGGTTGTAGATGCGGCCGACGTGGGGCGCAGGGTCCGCCAGTATCACGGCGGCGGCGCGCGCCACGTCCACGGCGGAAATGGGCGAGGTTTTGCTGCTGCCCAGAGGCAGAACCAGCTGGTCGCGCTCTTTCACGCCGGCCGCTGCCAGACGCAGGAAGAATCCCTCGAAAAACACCGTCGGCCGCAGCGTCACCACCGGCAAGCCGGACCATGCCAGCGCCTGCTCTGCCAGCCAGTGCAGCTTGTGCTGCGGGCTGCCGGTGGTTTCGGTGATGCTCATCTGGGACACCGTCATCTGCGACATATTGACGATGGCTTCCACACCGTGATGACGCGCCACCGCAGTCAGGTTGACCGTCGCTGCCAGGTAATCCGCCGAAACCGACATGCCGAAGTAGATGCGCGCGCAGCCTTCCACCGCGCGGTGCATGTCGTCCAGGCTGGTCAGGTCTCCCACCACCACTTCGGCGCCGAGCTGCCGCAGGGCTTCCGCGCGCTCGTCTTCCCGCCGCACCAGTGCCCGCACCTTGTGGCCCTGGGCCAGCAACATGGCCGTGAGATGGCGGCCAATGGCGCCGACGTCGCCCGCCGCGCCTGTTACCAGTATGGGTTTGCCCTGCTGCGCTTGCGTGTTCATGACTGCTCCTTCCTTATAATGTAGATACACCATTGTGGGTAAAAAAATGAAAGACTACTCCGGCGGCAGGCTGTCCGCCACACTAACCAACGACGCGGCCCCCTCCTCGCCCAGCAACCGCCGGGCCTTTGCCTGCGCGGCTCGCCAGGCCGGGCCTGCCGCATGCAGGAGCGCGCGGCCCGCCGGGGAGATCAGGATGGGCCGGCTACGGCCGCTATCCGGCGTCACCTCCTCCGCCCAGCCCTCGTTCAGCACCACTTGCAGGTTGCGGGTGGATGTGGAGCGCTCCTGGTGGCTGGCGCGCGCCAGGTCCGCCCTGCTCGCGCCCTTCATGCGCGCAATCCGCACCAGCAGGGAAAACTGCGACGAAGTCAGGCCATGGGGCCGTAACTCGCTGTCGTAAATACTCGTGATGACGCGGGAAATCGTCCGCGTCCTCGTCAACAGGCAATGGGCGACCACGTCTTCCATCAGACTGGCGTCGGCTTGCGGTGTGGAGGCGGTGTTTTTCATCATGAAAACCAGTATGGTGCAGATACACCATACTGTCAAGCGAATTTAGTTGGGCGACGATTCGGTCATCAGCTCGGCCACCCAGTCGATAAAGGCGCGCACCGTGGGCGACAAATGGCGGTTCTGCGGATACATGACGGAAATGGGCACGCGCGGCGACTGGTAGCCCGTCAGCAGCGGCATCAGCGCGCCGGACAGTATGTGGGGCCGCAACAGGTAGGATGCAGTGCAGATCAGGCCCAGCCCCTGCAGGCCCGCCTGCACATAGGTGCTGGTGTCGTTGGTGGACATGCGGCTCTTCACCGGAACGCTGATGGTGGAATGGCCCTCGCTGAACACCCAGTCCATCTCCCGGCCCGTTCGGCCAAGCAGATAGCCCACCGCATGGTGGTCCTGCAGGTCTTCCAGCGTCTGCGGCGCGCCGTATTGCGCAATATAGGACGGCGCGGCGCACACGGTCCAGCCGAAGCTGGCAATCCGGCGTGCCACCAGTGACGTGGAATCCTCGGGCTGGCCGGCGCGGATCACGCAGTCTATGCCCTCTTGCACCAGGTCCACCGGCCGGTCGCTCACGGTGACGGCGATCTGCACCTCCGGATAGCGGTCCAGGAATTGCCCTACCGACGGAATCACGAAGTTGCGCGCGAAAGACGGCGTCATGTCCACCCGCAGCTTGCCGCGCGGCCGGCCCACATTGCCCGCAAAGCCGGACTCCACTTCATTGAGTTCATCCAGCAGGCGGCGGCAATGGGCGTAGTAGATGCTGCCGTCGGGTGTGAGGCTGAGGCGGCGCGTGGTCCTTTGCAGCAGGCGCACGCCCAGGTGCGACTCCAGTTCCTTCAGCGCGCGCGTGACTGTCGACGGCGGCAGAGACAAGCCCTCGGCGGCCTTGTTGAAGCTGTTGACTTCCACAACCCGCACAAACATGCGCATGGCTTCCAGCCTGTCCATTCCCGCTCCCGCAATACTGGTTTATCGGCTGCGCCGCTTGATCAGCGCTCGATCAAAATAGGCACTTGCTTGAAGGCTGGCGTGTTCGAGCCGCGCGCAGTCAGGTCCGGCGAGGACAGTGGCGTCAGCTCTGGGAAGTAGCCAAACACATCGTCGCCCCGGATAGGATACTCGACCAGGCGGTAGCCTTCCACCACGCGTTCGATTCCGTCGACCGACGCGGCGCGCAGATTGACCGTGTCTCCGTCCTTGAAGCCCAGCCGCGCCAGCGTGGCCGGGCCGATGAACAGCACCTTGCGCGTGCCGTGCACGCCACGGTAGCGGTCCACTTCCCCCGTGGGGTCGTGGTACACCGTGGTGTTGTACTGGCGGTGCGCGCGCACCGTGGCCAGGCACACTACCCTGTCGCCATGCACGGCGCGGGCGCGCTGCATGATGCCGTCCTGCGGCAGCGCGTGCGGCGCGAAGTTGGCCTTGCCGCTGTCCGTCTTCCATTCCCTCAGCGCCGCCGTATTGGGCAGGTGGAAGCCACGCTTGCGGCGGATGTTGGCGTTGTACTGCTCAAAGCCCGCCACCGCGCCTTGCGCCACGCGCTCGATCAGATCGCGCGTCAGGTCGTAGTCGCGGCCCATGCCGGCCCAGTCTATGGTGGACCCGGGCAGCGTGTGGCGCGCCAGTTCGGTCACGATATGCGGCTCCGAGCGCAGCTTTTCGCTGGCAGGCCGGTTGCGGCCGGTGGACGCGTGCACCATGCTGGCCGTGTCCTCCACGCTGACGAACTGCTGGCCGCCGGCCTGCTCGTCATGTTCTGTTCGGCCCAGGCAAGGCAGCAGCAGGCCGGTCTGGCCGGGGTACAAATGGGTGCGATTGAGTTTGGTGGCGATGTGCACCGTCAGCTTGCAGCGCGACAGCGCGTCCAGCACGCGCGGGCTGTCCGGCCCAGCCACGGCGAAGTTGCCGCCCAGGCTGGTGAAGGCGTGCACCGAACCGTCCAGCAGGCCACGAATGACGGACACCGCGTCCAGTCCCGGTGCGGACGGCGGCGTGAAGCCGAACACGCGCTCCAGGCCTTGCAGCCATTCGGCTTTGGGCCGGCTGGTCACGCCCACCGTGCGGTCGCCTTGCACATTGGAGTGCCCACGCACAGGCATCAGGCCTGCACCGGGCTTGCCGACGTTGCCGCGCAAAAGCATCAGATTGGTCAGCATCTGGATGGTCTCGACTGCGTACTCGTTCTGGGTCAGGCCCATGCACCAGGTGCTGATGGTGGCGTTCGAGGCCGCGTACAGCTGCGCGGCCTGCTCCATCTGGGCGCGGGACAGGCCGCTGCTGCGTTCAATCTCTGGCCAGTCCTGGACGCGCACCACGGCTTCCAGCGCTTCAAAACCTTGCGTGTGGTCGGCGATGAAAGCGCGGTCCAGCAAGCCGGGCGCGCGGCTGTCCGCCTCCAGCAGCGCCTTGATGATGCCGGTGATGGCCGCCAGGTCGCCGCCCACGCGCACCTGGTAGTACTCGTCCGCGATGGGCGTACTGCTGCCGGTCAGCAGTTCGCCTGCCGCCTGCGGGTCGGTGAATTTCTGCAGGCCGCGCTCCAGCAGCGGGTTGAATACCACGATTTTGCAGCCGCGCAGCTTGGCATGGCGCAGGTCGCCGAGCATGCGCGGGTGGTTGGTGGCAGGGTTCTGGCCGAATACGAAAACGGCCTCCGCATGCTCGAAATCCTCGCGCGTGACAGTGGATTTTCCCACGCCGATGGACAGGCGCAGTGCGTCGCCGGAAGCCTCGTGGCAGTAATTGGACGAATCCGGCAGATTGTTGGTGCCGAACGCACGCGCGAACAGCTGGTACGGGAAGGCCGCTTCATTGCTGCTGCGGCCGGACGCGTAGAACACGGCACGGTTCGGACAGTCCAGCGCACGCAGGGAGGCGCCGGCCAGTTCGAAAGCCTGTGCCCATTCAATTTCACGGTAAGTGTCGCTGGCGCGGTCGTACAGCATGGGCGCGGTCAGGCGGCCGAGCGCTTCAAGCTGCCATTCCTCGTTCTTCCGCAATTCGCTGACGGTATGCGCAGCGAAATGCGCGGGCGTAGCGCGCTTGGGCGTAGCTTCGTGCGAAATCGCCCAGGCGCCCTGCTCGCAGAAATCCACCGCCTTGTCGGTAGGCGAATCCGGATAGGCGCAGCCGGGGCAGTCTATCCCCTGCGGCTGGTTCACGTGCGCCAGCGTTTGCAGGGCGGGGAAAGGGCCATAACCGGTGAGCGCGCGGGCCGTGCCGCGCAGGGAGCCAAAGCCGCCGGCAGGCTTGCCGTAGGCTTGAATGGGAATGAATTTGTCCGACAAAGCAGAAACTCCAGTGACGCCGAAAGCCGCGAACTTTACCACAGGGCCGCGCGCGCACAAATACGTGCGCGGCGCCCTGCCCTGCGTCCGCGTTTCCGTGTCAGCGCAGCACGCGCTGCACCGCCATCAGCAGCCCGGCGGCCACGGCGAAGACAGCCAGGAAGCCGAAGTAGTCCAGTGCGGACAGCATGGCGGCTTGCTGGTTCAGCTGCTGCGCCAGCGTGGCCACCGCCATTTGCGCGGACTGCGCGCCGTGGCTGGCTGCGAACTGCCCGCCAAGCTGGTCCACGGCTTCGCTGAACGCCGCGCCGCTGCTGCCGAATTGGCGCGCCAGCACCGCCACATGTTCGCTGGTGCGCCATTGCAGCGAGAGCGCAGCGCCGGCCGTTCCGGCGGCGAGGCCGAATTGCGACAGCATGTTTTTCAGTTGCTGGCCGTGTGCAAAAGCCAGTTCGTCGCGCTGCAGGTCTACAAAGGTCTGGATCGCCGTGGTAGCCATGACCAGGATGATGAACACGCCATACGCTGCAATCGCAGGCGCCACGTGTGTCCACAGCCCCGCCTCGCCGCTCAGGCGCGCCAGCAGTATGCCGCAGGCGGCCAGCGAGGCGAAGCCCGCCACGTAGAACTTCTTCGGCGACGGGAACTTGGGCAGGATGGTGGCCATGATCCAGAACGCGGGCAGCGCGGCCATCAAGCCGGTGGCCTGGACCTGGCCGATCACTTCCCAGGGGAAGCCGAGCGCGCGCTGCATAAGCACGGGCAGCATGGTGTTGTTTGCGCCCAGCACCACGTAGCACAGCGTGAACAGGCCCAGTCCGGCCAGGTAGCGCGGCTTGAACAGGCGATTCAGCACCAGCAGCGGGCTGGCGTGCTCGTACTGGTGGCGCGCAAAGTACAGCAGCGCCGCGCTGCCGGTCAGGATGGCAAGCACCAGCGGCAACGCATCGGCATAGAAGTCATACGTGGCGCGCTGCAGGGCGTACAGACTCAGTAGCGCCCCGCCCAGCATCACCACCAGCTGCAACGGATGCGCTTCCGTGCGCTGGGCATCCGGCGCCGGGTCGGAAGGCAGGCAGAAGCCGGCCAGCAGCGCCGCCAGGGATGCGAGCACGGACAGCAGCACGAAGATGGCGGGCCAGCTGTCCTGCGCCACGGCGATGGAGGCGAACCAAGGCGCCAGCGCATTACCGATGGCGAGCGCGCTGGCGAATACCTTGATGCCGAGGAAGCGGCGCGGGCTGGGCGGCATCAGGTTGATCATCAGGCGCGCGCTGGTCATGAAGGCTGCGCCGCCCATGCCCATGACCGCGCGGCCGAGCAGGAATTGCGGGAAGGAGCCGCTGCTGGCGCAGACCGCCGCACCGGCGACGAACAATGCCGCCGACACCTGGATGAACAGCCGCCAGCCCATGCGCTCCACTAGCCAGCGCTGCTTGGAGATCGCGGCGATGGCCACCACCGCATACACTGCCGTGACGATGGTGAATTCCTCCGGCGTGGCGCCTATGCCGCCCATGATGGGGCCTGCGCCAAAGGCGATCATGCCGGCCTGGAGAAATTCAATCGCGTTCAGCACGAAGATGGTGGCCAGCAGCGTGCGCTCGTGGGGATGCCGGGGCGGTGCGGGCTGCATGTCAGTCCACCAGTGCCAATGCTGCAGGACGTGCGGCTGGGCGGGCTGCAGGCGGCACCGCGCCGCCCGCATTGGCGGCGATAATGCGCTGAACCAGTTGGTCCGCCTGTTCCAGCTCGTGCTCGAATACGCCGGTCTTGTAGGCCGCGCGGCGGGTGGCCGTGCTGGTGGCTACCGCGCCGCTGTGGTCCGCCGTATCCACCGACACATGCATGGACAGGCCCAGTTTAAGCGGGTGCGCGGCCAGTTCTTTCGGATCGAGCGCAATGCGGATGGGCACGCGCTGCACCACCTTGATCCAGTTGCCCGTGGCGTTCTGTGCCGGCAGCAGCGAGAAGGCATTGCCGGTCCCCGCGTCCTGGCCGATGACGCGGCCCGTGTAGCGCACCTCCTTGCCGTACACGTCCGCGCTCAGCACCACCGGCTGGCCTATCCGGATATCGCGCAGCTGCGATTCCTTGAAATTGGCGTTCACCCACATCTGCTCCGGCGGCACGATGGACATCAGCGCCGCGCCCGGCGCCACGCGCTGGCCGAGCTGCACATTGCGCTTGGCCACCAGCCCGCTGACCGGTGCGCGCAGCGTGGTGCGGGCCGAGGCGACGTAGGCGTCGCGCAGCTGGGAGCTTGCGGCCTGCACGTCCGGATGATTAGAGATGCTGGTCTGGTCCACCAGCGCGCTGGTGCCGGCAAGCTGCTGCTCGGCCACCGTCAGGGCGGCGCGCGCCGTCTTCACGGCGTCTTCAGCGTGTTCTATGTCCTCGCCGGATACGGCGCCGCTGTGCGCAAGCGCTTTGCGCCGGGCCAGGTCGGCGGTGGCGCGCGCCAGGTCCGCCGCGCGCAGCGTGACGTTGGCGCGGCCCTGGCTGGCGTTGGCGAACTGCGCCCGCACCTGCCGCACGGCCTTGGACAGCTGCGCTTCGGCGCGTTCCAGCGCAAGCTTGGCGTCCACTTCGTTCAGCTGCACCAGCACCTGGCCGGCCTGCACATAGTCGGTATTGTCGGCGCCGATCTCGGTCACGCTGCCGGACAACTGCGGTGTTACCTGCACCACGTTGCCTTCTACGTAGGCGTCCTCGGTCACCTGATGGCCGTTTGGCGCCAGCATCAGCCATGCGGCGCCAGCGGAACCGGCCAGCAGCGCGGCTGCGGCGATATTGGTGAAGGTTGCGCGCTTGGCCGGAGCCGGAGCGGTTTGCGCTGGGGGAGTTGCTTGGGTCATGATGATCACCGCGAAGTCAGAGGAATGGAGTCCTGGCGGTAGCCGCCGCCAAGGGCGCGCGCCAGTTGCATGTCGAGGTCGAAGGCGCGCGTGTCGAGTTCAATCTGCGCGCGCTGCTGCGCCAGCACCTGGATTTGCGCCGCCAGCACCTGCAGATAATTGCCGACGCCCGCGCCGTAGCGCTGCACCGACAAGTCGTAGGCCTGCTGCGCCGTGGCGAGCGCCTCGGCCTGCAGGGCGTTGCGCTCGCCCAGCCACTGGATGGACACCAGCTGGCTGACCACGTCGCGCAGCGCGTCGGCCAGGGTCTGGTTATAGGCTTCCACCGCCAGGTCGTAGTCCGCGTTGCGCAGCGCGAGATTGCCGCGCAGGCGGCCGCCGTCGAAAATGGGCAGGCTCAAGCCCGCGCCCGCGCTGGCGATGCTGCTCCCGCCTTGCAGCAAGGCGCTGAAGCCCAGGCTTTGCAGCCCCACCAGCGCGTTCAGGTTGATCGTGGGGTAAAACTGCGCCTCTGCCACGGCGATGTCGCTGCCCAGGGCTTCCACCCGCCAGCGCTGCGCCACCACGTCCGGGCGGCGCGCAATAAGTTCACTCGGCAGCGTGCTGGGCACGGCGGCCGGACGCATCTTCAGCAACTGCGGACGTGCAATGGCCAGGCCACGGTCCGGCCCAGCGCCCAGCAGCGCCGCCATTTGCGCGCGCACCAGGGCCAGTGCTTCGTCGGCCACGGCGATGTCGGTGCGGGCAACGGGGATGGCCAGTTCGGCCTGTTTCAGCTCGGCCTGCGAGTCCAGCTTGGCCGCCACGCGCTGGCGCGTCAGTTCCAGCACGTGCTGGCGCTGTTTCAGCACCGCTTCGGCCAGGTCGCGCTGGGCGTAGAGCTGCGACAGCTTCAGGTAGGTTTGCGTTACGCCCACCGTGAGCAGCAGGCGCGCCGCCTCGTTTTCCACTTCGGCGGCTTTCTGCCGGCCCAGCGCCGCGTCCACGGCGGACTGGTTCTTGCCCCAGAAGTCCAGTTCATAGGAAAAATTCAGCGTGGCCTCGTTGCTCCACTTCCACGATCCGGCAAGCGGCTTGGGCACATTGCTGTTTTCGCTGAACTGCACGCGGTTGCTGCGCGCAGCGCCGCCCACTTGCGGCGACAGCGACGCCTCCGCGATGCCGGCCGCGGCTGCGGCTTGCCGCACCCGCGCGTCGGCCATGCGCATGGTGGGGCTGGAGGCCAGCGCTTCGTCCACCAGGCGGTTCAGCTGTTCGTCACCGTAGCGCTGCCACCAGTCATAAGCGGGCCAGGCTGCCGGTGACAGCGAAACAGGCATGGGCGCCAGCGTGGCGGCGGCCTTGAGCTGGTTCGCCTCGTGCAGCCGCGCCTGCGGTTTCAGGCCGCCGTCGCTGGCGCATCCCGCCAGCAGTGCCAGCGTGGCCGCTGCGACCAGTTCCGGCATACGTAGAGTGTTCATCTTGGCATCCTTGAAAAGTACTTGCCTAGGCAGGCAAATCCGTAAAAAAATTTCAACGGCGGTTAGAGGCGATAATTCTTTGCAAAAAACCTTGCAGCTGGGTCGCCTCTTCCGGCGTAAAACCCTCCAGCGAGCGGGCGTGCACCTTGCGCACCGCCTCCATAATCTGCGGATACAGGGCAACGCCCTCCTCGGTCAGTTCGAGGATCTGGCTGCGGCGGTCCTCCAGCGAACGCACGCGGCGGATAACGCCCTTCTCCTCCACCCGGTCCAGCAGGCGCTTCATGGCGCCGCTGTCGTAGCCCATGAAATCGCAAAACTCCGTCAGCGTGCTGGCGCGCTCGTGGGCAATGCCCACCACCACCATGAACTGCGCCGATGTGATGTTCAGCGGCGCCAGCTCGCGCTCCATATCGGCCAGAAAGCCGCTGCGCGCCTGGGTCAGCAAAAAGCCGAGGCCACCGCTAAACATCTGGTTCCAGGCTTTGGATGTGTCGAATTTCATGCCGCTTGCTCCTGTTTGAAATTACCTGCCTAGGCAAGTAACTGTATTATACGAGAACTTTCGCCAGACGCAAGCGGCCAATCAACTCAGCTTACAGGAGGCCAATCAGGCGACGACGGAGCGCGCCGGGTCGGCGCCGGTCAGCTTCACTTCGCGATGCCAGCCTTCGGTGTACACCGCCCCTGCGCCGCCCAGGTCCAGGCAGGTCACGTAGAACGGCTGCTGGTACGGCATGGTTGGCAGGCCCAGCAGATCCGCCGCGACGTTGTGGCCCGCGTAGCGCCCCATGTCGATGGCGTGCTGGCAGGCCATCATGGCGTGATTGCCAGGGTTACGTCGCCTGCGGCGTAGACGTGGGCTGCGCCGGTCACGCTCAGGTCGAGCGCGACGTGCAGGCGGCCGAGCGGATCGCGCTGCCCCGACACCTGCTCGGTCAACGCGCTGGCGCGCATGCCGCCGGTCCAGATTACCGTTCCTGCGGCAATGCGGCTGCCGTCCGCCAGCTCCACGCCGGAGCTGAGCAGGCGTGTGACCTTCATTTCATTCAATCACGGGACGCGGACCCGCGCCCAGTTCCGGGCCGATGCGCCGTGCTGGCGCAGCACACGCTGGCCGACCTCGCGCGCCGCGTGGAAACAAAAACGCCGCCCGGTTACGGGGCGGCGACGATACAGTGGCTCGGCAGCCGGACGGCAAGCCGCCGCCCGGGCCGGGGCTCGTAGCGAGCCGCCGGATTACTGCAGCGCTTCGGCCGGGCCGAAGAACTCGTAGTAGGTCTGCGCTTCCGGCACACCCAGTTCGCGCAGGTGCGTCTTCATGGCCTTCATGAAGGGCGTCGGGCCGAGGAAGTAGGCTTCCACGTCGCGCGATTCCGGCAGCCAGTCCGCCAGGTGCTCCTTGCCGATGTAGCCGGTGGCGTGCGCCTTGACGTCGCTGCCGTGGTCCTGCTCGTACACATAGTAGCGGCTCAGCTGCGGGTGCTTCTCGGCCAGTTCGTCGATATGGCTGCGGAAAGCATGCACGCCGGCGTGGCGCGCCGCGTGGATGAAGTGCACCGGACGGCGGGTGCGCAGCGCCGCGCCCAGCATGGCCAGCGTCGGGGTGATGCCCACGCCGCCGCTGATCAGCACCAGCGGCTTGTCGCTCTCGGCCAGGGTGAAGGCGCCCGACGGCGGGAACAGGGTCACGCTGTCGCCCACGTTGACGGCGCCGTGCAGGTGGTTCGAGACCTTGCCGTTCGGCTCGCGCTTGACGCTGATGCGGTAGGTGGCGCCGTTGCTTTCGGCCGACAGCGAGTACTGGCGGCGCATTTCCGTGCCGTCCACCGTCACCAGCAGGCCGATGTACTGGCCCGGCAGGAAGGACACCACTTTGCCGCCGTCCGCCGGGGCGAACACGAAGGACGTGATCTCGTCGCTTTCCACGGTCTTGGCCGCCACCTTGAATTCACGCGCGCCGCGCCAGCCGCCTTCGGCCTGCTCGTTCGCGGCGTAGATCTGCTCTTCGGCGCCGGTCAGGATTTCCACCAGCTGGCCGTAGGCCGAGGCCCAGGCGTCGATCACCGCGTCGGTGGCCACTTCCGCGCCCAGCACTTCACGGATGGAGCCCAGCAGCGCTGCGCCGACTTTCGGATAGTGCTCGGGCAGGATTTGCAGCGAAGCGTGCTTGTTGATGATGGTGTTCACCAGCGGGCCGAGTTCCTGCAGGCGGTCGATATTGGCCGCGTACATCAGGATGGAGTTGGCCAGGGCGCGCTGTTGGGTGCCGCCGTGCTGGTTGGCCTGGTTGAAGAACGGAATCACTTCCGGGAAATCGTTGAACAGCTTCAGGTAGAAGTGGCGCGTCAGCGTCTCGCCGCCGGTTTTCAGGATGGGCACGGTGGCGGTGATGATGGCGCTGTGTTCTGGGGTCAACATATTGGTTTGCCTTTGCTAGTGGTTGATCAGGTGAGTTGGGGAGTCAGGCGGCCAGGCGCTCTGCTTCGAGCGCTTCCACGGCCGGATAAAATTCGTGGTCTTCCTTCTTCATGCGGTCGTAGACGCGGCGCAGCACCGCGTTGGCCTGGGCGCGGAATTTTTCCGGCTCGGCCAGCAGATGGGCGGCCGAGTTCCAGGTAGTGGCGAAAGCCATGTAGGCAGCCACAATGCCGTTCATCTCGAACTGGTACAGATTGCTCATGCGGGCAATGGCGGCGTCGCCGCTGGCGCGCAGCGTGGGGTACAGCACCTTGTCTTCCACAGACAGATGCAGCTTGATGTTGCCGCTCATGCCGATAATGCGCGCCGCAATGCGTTCGGCGTTCGCTTCGATGCCGCCGTGGACCAGTTGGCGCAAGGCGTCGATGTCGGCGAGAATGTCCTCGTGCTGGTGCTTGAATTTGTCGATGTTCATGGCTTTCGCTCCGGATTTCGCTATCAATGTGACTGAACTATAGCCGGTTTTCCATAAACATGCAATCTATCTACATCTTTAATTTGGAGCGCTGGTTTTCGGCGGAACAGCATGGTGGCGGCGGCCGCCCCCGCGATTTGCGCAAGGATGCAGGCTGGGGCATCGGCCAGGCGCAGGCCGCCGCTGCCCAGGGTGCGCGCAAGCGTCATGGCCGGGTTCATGTGTGCGATCGAGGGGCTCCAGCTGCAGGCCGCCATGACGTAGGCCGCCACGGCACACGCCGCGACTGCGGGACGGCAGCGTCCGCAGTTGATGAAGACGGCCAGCAGGCCGAATGTGGCGGCAAATTCGCCCAGCAAGGACGCCGCGCCGCTGTGGCCCTGGCTGGCGGCCACCAGCCAGGGCATGCCGAAGATGGCGTGCGCGCAGGCCGCGCCCAGCATGGCGCCGGCGCCCTGCGCTGCGGCGTAGGGCAAAGCCAGTTCCGGTTCCAGGCTGCCGCGCCAGGCTTGGCTCAAGGCCAGCAAGGGGTTGAACAAGCCGCCGGAGACAGGGCCGAAGAGCAGTATCAGCAACGCCAGGCCCGTGCTCGATATCGCCGATGCTATTGCCGGCGCCCATGCGGCGTCGGCGCCTGCCAACCGCGCCGCCGCAAAACCGGCGCCGCAGGAAATTGCCAGCAGCAAGGCCGTGCCGGCGAATTCGGCGGCCAGGCGCCTGGCGATGAGCGCGCCCCGCCCTGCGCCGGCCGCTGCTACCGGGTGCTTGATTGTTACCACCATCATTACACTTCTCCCTCATCGAACGAACAACCCTCCAATGTACGGAGGGCTGGCCGGGACGAGGTCTGCGCGCGGCGATAGCTGCTATAGCGCCGAGGCCTTGCCGTTGCTGCGCACAATGGCCAGTGCGGCGTCGAGCCCGTCTTGCAGGGCGTTGATGTCGATGGGCTTGGTGAAGTAGCGGAAGAAGCCCGCGTCCAGCGCGGCGTCGATGTCCTTGCGCATGGCGTTGGCGGAGATGGCCAGGACCGGGATGGACGCCGTGGCCGGGTCCTCGCGCAGTTGGCGCTGGATTTCGCGGCCGCTCAGGCCGGGCAGATTCATGTCCAGCAGTAAGATGTCCGGAAGCTGGCGGCGTGCCATGTCCAAGCCTTGCACGCCATCCGTGCACGTGATCAGCCGCAGGTCGCTGCGGAAACTGAGCACATCTTCCACCAGGCGCAGATTGGTTGGGTTGTCTTCCACATACAGCAGCAGCGGCAAGCCGCCGCGCTGCTGGGTCGGCTGCTCGGCCGCAGGCATGGCCGCTGCGGCAATGGCGGCGCGGGCGCTTTCCGGCGCCGCCGTCGCCGGCAGCTCGACCCAGAACATGCTGCCCGCTCCCGGGGTGCTCTGCACGCCGATGGCGCCGCCCATCAGCTCCACCAGCCGCTTGGTCACCACCAGGCCGATACCGCTGCCCTCCTCCGTGCCGCCTTCCTGGCCCAGCCGGTTGAAGGGCTGGAACAAGGCATCAAGCTGCTCGGGCTTGAGGCCGGGGCCGGTATCCTGCACCGACACGCGGATTTTGTCCACGCCGGCTTCCGCGCAATCGACCACGACAGCGCCGTATTCGCGGTTGTATTTGATAGCGTTGGACAGCAAATTGAGCACGATCTGCTTGAGCCGCGTGCGGTCGGCTTTCACATACATGTCCACCGAAGGCGCCACGATAACGCGCACGCCGCGCTTGTCGGCCGCCACGTCCACCATGCGGTGAGCCTCCTGCAGCAGTTCGGCCAGGCCCACCGGTTCGATCGAGAGCATCACCGTACCGGATTCGATCTTGGCCAGGTCGAGGATCTCGTTAATCAGCGTCAGCAAATGCTCACCGGCCTTCAGAATATGTCCCATGAAAGTCTTGCGCTGCAGCTCGGTGACGGGCAGCTTCTCGTTATTGAGCAGCTGGGCAAAGCCGAGGATGGCGTTGAGCGGCGTGCGCAGCTCGTGCGACATGCTGGCCAGGAACAGGTCCTTGGCCTTGTTGGCCCGCTCCAGCTCCAGCTTCTGCTGCTGCAAGGCGCGTTCGATGCGCTTGCGCTCGGTAATGTCGCGGATCGCGCTCGAGACCAGGATCTCGCCCTCGGTTTCCAGCGGGCTGAGGCTGATTTCGACGGGGAATTCCGTGCCGTCGCGCCGCAAGCCGTACAGTTCCAGCCCGGCGCCCATGGCGCGCGGACGCGGCGCGTGGAAGAAGCTGCTGCGCTGTTCCGGGTGGCCGGCGGCAAAGCGCTGCGGGATCAGGACTTCCATGCGCTTGCCCAGCAGCTCGCGCCGCTCGTAGCCGAACAGCTGCTCGGCCTGCGAGTTGACCAGCACGATGTCGCCCTGGCGGTTGACAATGACGATGGCGTCCGGCGCCGACTCCAGCAGACCCCGGAACTTCTGCTCGGCCTTGCGGCGCTCGCTGATGTCGCGGATGGCGCTCATCACCAGCTTGCCTTCCTCGGTGGTGATAGGGCTCAGGCTGATCTCGACGGGAAACTCCACCTTATCCTTGCGCAGCCCATACAGCTCCAGCCCGGCGCCCATGGTGCGCGAGCGCGGCTGCACGAAGTAGTTGCTGCGGTGGCTGATATGGCCGTTGCGGTAGCGCTCCGGGAGCAGCACTTCGATGGGCTGTCCCTTGAGCTCGCCCGGTTCATAACCGAACAGCCGCTCGGCCTGGGTGTTGGCCAGCACGATCAGGCCGGTGGAGTTGGCCATGACGATGCCGTCCGGCGTGGACTCAAGCACGTCGCGGTATTTTGCCTCCACATGCTTGGCGTCGCGCAAGGCTTTCTGGCGCGTGATGTCGTTTTTGGAAAGGAGGATGAACTCCTTGCGCTCGGGGCCATCCTGCACGATCTTGCTGGCCACGTTGACGAAGATAGGTGCACCGCTTTTCTGGCGGCGCAGACCCTCGTAGTCATAGGCGCCGCCGTTCCTGGCCAGTTCGGCCAGGAAGGCCTGCCAGTCTGCGGTGCTCTCGCCGGTCAGCTCATAGATATAGCGCCCTATGGCCTCGTTGGCCGTGTAGCCAAATAGTTGCTCCGCCCCGCCGGTCCAGTGCGCCACCTTGCCGTGGCGGTCGGTAACGATCACGCCGCCGGGCGCCTTGTCCAACACCAGCTGATCGAAATCGGTTGTCATCACACGTCCCGAAGCAAGAAGTGGCCCTGAGTATAGGACTGGACGCTCGGTGGCACAAGCATTGTGACATGTCATTTCACTACCATTTTGGTAGCGATGCCGCTCTGCGCCGGCAATCCTTGACTTTCGGCGGCGCAATTGCTCCAATGCCAAGATGCTTGTACCTTTTACCATTTCGCAATTCGCCCACGTAGTCCTGCTGCCGCCGATGAGCCTGTTTCTCGCCATGCTGGCGGGCTGGCTGCTGCGCCGCCGCTGGCCGCGCACCGGCCGCGCATTGTGGGGCGGCGGACTTGCCGCACTGGTGGTGCTGAGCACGGACGCGGGCGCGCGCCTGCTGGTGCGCCCGCTGGAAAACCTGACCGCGCCGCTGGCGGCCGGGGCAGAGAAGCAGGCGCAGGCGGTGGTGGTGCTGGCCGCCGGCAATATGGAGCATGCGCCCGAATACGGCGGCAACAGTCCGGACAGCATTGCGCTGGCGCGCCTGCGCTACGGCGCCCACTTGCAGCACAGTAGCGGCCTGCCGCTGCTGGTCACGGGAGGCAACGCGATTCCAGAACGTGGCGTGCCGCCCAAGGCCGAGGCCATGGCGCGCGCGCTGCGCGAGGATTTCCGCACGCCGGTGCAATGGGTGGAGTCCGCTTCCGCCACCACGGCGGAGAACGCCGAACTGTCGGCCCGGCTGCTGAAACCGGCCGGCGTGCGCACCGTGCTGCTGGTGACCGACGCCATGCACATGCCGCGCGCTCGGCGCGTTTTCGAACGCGCCGGCCTGCAAGTGGTGGCCGCGCCCACCGTATTCCGTGCCTGGGGGCCGCTGTCGGCGTCCTCCTTCCTGCCGAGCGCGGACGCGCTGGCATCGTCCTATTACGCCGTCTATGAATGGATAGGCCTGGCGTGGTACCGCATTAAAGAATAACCCTCTATCGGAATTTTATGTCCCGCACTAAACGTTCATCGTCCCGTAAATCCTCCAGCCGCCTGTTGCCGCTGGCCATAGTCGCCCTGCTCGGACTGGGCGTGGGCGCCGCTGCCGCCTTCTACGCCGTCAACCAGGTGGGCATGGCGCCGCGCCAGGTGGGGCCGTATGTGGAGCGCCGCGCAAGCGGCCACAACAATATTGTGGAAGGCCTGGGCCGCAAGCTTGCCGCCACGCTGGCCGGACTGGACGGCGGCGCCGCCAGCGCGCCGCCGCTGCCGGCCTGGAGCGCCGGTGCACAGGCCGCAGGCACGCAAGTCGCCCCGTCCGGCAATGCGGTGCCAGTGTCCAATCCCGGCGCGCTGGTGCAGGCCATGGCGCAGGCCCGCGCGGGCGATGTGATTACGCTGCAGCCGGGCACCTACAGCTTCAGCGGGGTGAACTTCATCGCGGCAAGCGCGGCGGGATCGAAGGAGCGGCCCATCACGGTGCGCGCGGAGCGCCCGGGCACGGTCCATATCGAGTTCAAGCTGAGCGAAGGCTTCCTGGTCAGCGGGCCTTACTGGGCCTTTGAAAACCTGGCCATACGCGGCGCCTGCACCGATACTGCGCAGTGCCAGCACGCCTTCCACATTGCCGGCCGCGCCAATGGCTTTGTGGCGCGCAACAACACCATCAGCGATTTCAATGCGCACTTCAAGATCAATGCCCAGGGCGGCAGCGCGCCCGACGACGGCGTGATTGAAGGCAATACGCTGAGCAACACCGCCGCGCGCAAGACCAGCGAACCGGTGACGCCCATCGACCTGGTGGCGGGCAGCCGCTGGGCCATACGCGGCAATCTGATCTCCGATTTCATCAAACAGGGTGGCGACGGCATCAGCTATGGCGCCTATGCCAAGGGCGCCGGCTCGGCCAATCTGTTCGAACGCAACGTGGTGCTGTGCGAGCACAATCTGCGCGGCTACAGCGGCCAGCGCGTGGGCCTGTCGCTGGGCGGCGGCGGTACCGGACTGCCCTATTGCCGCGACCAGCGCTGCATTACCGAACAGGACGGCGGCGTTATCCAGTCCAACCTGATCGCCTCCTGCTCCGACGAAGGCATTTATTTGAACCGCGCCGCCACCAGCAAGGTACTGCACAACACGCTGATCGACACGGCCGGCGTGATGGTGCGCTACCCGGAAAGCAGCGCCCAGGTGGAAGGCAACATTATCGACGGCCGCGTGCGGGCCGACCGGGGCGGCATTATCCATGCCGGAGACAACCTGGAAACCGGCCTGACCCGCCTGTTCATGGGTTCGCATCCGCAGCGCGCCCTGTTCCGCGACGCGCTGGGCCTGGACCTGGCCTGGGCCGGCGAGGCCCCGCGCCGTGTTTCGGCGGCGGAGCCAGCCGCGGCCCCGGCGGACCTGTGCGGCAAGTCCCGTCCCGCGCAGCCCGCTTACGGTGCGGTGGAGAACTTCGCGGCCTGTTTGAAGCGCTGAAGCTGCACTAAAGCGGTGCAACCGCTGGCGCATCCGCGCTTGTAATGCTGGCACGTTTCTTGTTACTACAAGTTTATCGCAGCCACGGAACAAGCAGATGCCTACCTTCTTCAATGAAATGCATGCCGACGGCGGATTGGAAGTGCGCGAGCACTACCGCGAATTCTGCCGCTGGCTGGCCCAGCAGCCGCCCGAAACCATAGAGCGCAAGCGCGCCGAAGCGGATTTGATGTTCCGCCGCGTCGGCATCACTTTCGCTGTCTACGGCGACGACGCCGGCACCGAGCGCCTGATTCCCTTCGACATTGTGCCGCGCATTATCCCGGCGGCCGAATGGAGCCAGCTGCAAACCGGCCTGGTTCAGCGCGTCAAGGCGCTGAACATGTTTATCCACGACATCTACCACGGCCAGAACATCATCAAGGCCGGCATTATTCCCGCCGAGCAGATCTACCGCAACGCCCAGTACCGGCCTGAGATGCAGGGGATTTCGGTGGCTTCCGACATCTACGCCCATATCGCCGGGGTGGACATCGTGCGGGCCGGCAAGGGCGAGTTCTACGTGCTGGAGGACAATCTGCGGGTGCCGTCCGGCGTGTCCTACATGCTGGAAGACCGCAAGATGATGATGCGGCTATTCCCCGAGCTATTCGCCCGCAACAAGGTGGCGCCGGTGGAGCACTATCCCGACCTGCTGCTGGACAATCTGCGCTCGGTTGCCCCCATGGGCGTGGACGACCCCACCGTGGTGGTGATGACGCCCGGCATGTACAACTCGGCCTACTTCGAGCACGCCTTCCTGGCGCAGCAGATGGGCGTGGAGCTGGTGGAGGGCAAGGACTTGTTCGTGGCCGACAACTCGGTCTACATGCGCACCACGCACGGCCCCAAGCGCGTGGACGTGATCTACCGCCGCCTGGACGACGACTTCCTCGACCCGCTCGCCTTCCGGCCCGATTCCTCGCTGGGCGTGCCCGGCCTGCTGTCGGTCTACCGCGCCGGGCGCGTCACGCTGGCCAACGCCATCGGCACCGGCGTGGCGGACGACAAGTCCATCTACCCCTACGTGCCGGACATGATCCGCTTCTACCTGTCCGAGGAGCCCGTGCTCAACAACGTGCCCACCTACCAGTGCCGAAAAAAGGAGGACCTGCAGTACACGCTGGCCCACCTGTCCGACCTGGTGGTGAAGGAAGTGCACGGCGCGGGCGGCTACGGCATGCTGGTGGGGCCGGCGTCCACGCGCGAGCAGATCGAGGACTTCCGCCGCCGCCTGATCGCCAAGCCGGACGGCTATATCGCCCAGCCCACGCTGGCCCTGTCGAACTGCCCCACGTTCGTGGAAAGCGGCGTGGCGCCGCGCCATATCGACCTGCGGCCTTTCGTCCTGTCCGGCAAAACCATCTCCATGGTGCCGGGCGGCCTGACCCGCGTAGCCTTGCAGGAAGGCTCGCTGGTGGTGAATTCGTCGCAAGGCGGCGGCACCAAAGACACCTGGATACTGGAAAAGGATCAACCATGCTGAGCCGCACCGCCGACCATTTGTTCTGGATGGCCCGCTACACCGAGCGCGCCGAGAACACCGCCCGCCTGCTGGACGTAACGGTGCAGACCTCCATGCTGCCGCTGTCCGAGCAGGACGCCGCCCAAGGCTGGCGCGCAATGCTCGGCATTTCCGAACTGCAGGCCGCGTATGACCGCAAGCACAACACGGTGGATGCGCGCTGCGTGATCGATTTCATGGTGCGCGACCCGTCCAACCCGTCCTCCATCGCGGCCTGCCTGAAGGAAGCGCGCGAAAACGCCCGCGCCGTGCGCGGCACGCTGACGACCGAGGTGTGGGAGATCCAGAACCAGACCTGGCTGGACCTGAACAAGCGCCTGGGCAACGGCGTGCTGGACCACGATCCCAGCCAGTTCTTCGAGTGGGTGAAGTACCGCTCCCATTTGTCGCGCGGCGTCACGCTGGGCACCATGCTGCGCGACGACGCGGTGCATTTCATCCGCCTGGGCACCTTCCTGGAGCGGGCCGACAACACGGCGCGCATCCTGGACGTGAAATTCCACGGCGCGCGGGATGCAAGCGAGGGCGGCGAGTCCGGAAGCGAACAGACCCAGCGCGACTTCTACTACTGGGCCGCGCTGCTGCGTTCGGTATCCGGTTTTGAAATCTACCGCAAGGTCTACCGCGACGTCATCACCCCGGCGCGCGTGGCCGAACTGCTGATGCTGCGCGCCGACATGCCGCGCTCGCTGCTGGCCTGCATGGATGAAGTGGTGCAGAATCTGCAGCATGTGCGCAACGACCTGTCCCGGGATACCGAGCGTTTTGCGGGCAAGCTGCACGCTGAACTGCAATTCGCCCGCATCGACGACATCCTGCAAGCCGGACTGCACGACACGCTGACCGAATTCCTGCAACGCATATACGAACTGGGCAACCGCATCAGCCGCGATTTCCTGGTACCGCTGGCCGCTTGAGCGTACGCCTGAAAGAACACTATGCAACTATCGATACGGCATGAGACGAGCTACAGCTACACGGCGCCGCAGGCTTATTCCATCCAGCAGCTGCACCTGACGCCGCGCGCCGAGGCGCACCAGCACGTGCTGAACTGGCACTTGAGCACGGTGGGCCAGATCCACGGCTATACCGACGCCTACGGCAACCTGTCGCACATGCTGACCATTAACGCGCCGCACTCGGGACTGGCCATTATCGCGCAGGGGCTGGTGGAGACCACCACGCCGCCCGGCGGCCGCATTCCCAACGGCGACACGCTGTCGCCGCTGATCTACACGGTGCCGACCCGGCTAACGGCGGCCACGCCCGGCATCCTGGAGCTGGCAGCGGCCGCCCTGCCGGACGGCAAGGCGCAGACGCGGCAGCTGATGCAGCTGGCCGAGCATATTTTTGGTGCGGTGACCTATATCACCGGCTCCACGGAAGTGAGCACAACGGCAGGTTCGGCCCTGGCGCAAGGCAGCGGCGTCTGCCAGGACCATGCGCACATCTTCCTGGCCTGCTGCCATGCGCGGGGCATACCGGCGCGCTATGTGTCCGGCTACATCGACCCCGGCAACACCAGCCACGCGGCCAGCCACGCCTGGGTGGACGCCTGGGTGGAGGATGGCGGCTACAGTGGCTGGATCAGCATCGACGTGACCCACGCGCGGCTGATGGACGACAGCTATTGCCGCCTGGCCATCGGCCGCGACTATGACGCGGCCGCCCCGGTGCGTGGCATGCGGCGCGGCGGCGGCGGCGAAACCATGTCGGTCCAGGTCAGGATTGTGCCGCAATAGCACGCCGGCGGGCTGATGATAAAATTGATTCCTTGAACCAATACATTGTTATCAAATGACTTATTGCGTAGGAATGCGCCTGGATGCGGGCCTGGTGTTTTTGTCGGACTCGCGCACCAACGCGGGCGTGGATCAGGTCAGCACGGCGCGCAAGCTGAACGTGTTCGAGCTGCCGGGCGATCGCATGATGGTGCTGATGACGGCGGGGAATCTGTCGATTTCCCAGTCGGTGCGGCAACTGCTGTCCGAGCACGTCGGCGCGTCCGGCTACAGCATCTGGAACGCGCCCAATATGCACGAGGCGGCCCGCCTGGTGGGCGAAGTGGTGCGCCTGGTGCACGAGCGCGACGCGAAGGCGCTGGCCGAATTCGGCATCGATTTCAATGTGAGCCTGATTTTCGGCGGCCAGATCAAGGGCGAACGCTGCCGCCTGTTCCAGGTCTACTCGGCCGGCAACTTCATTGAGTCGCACAACGAGAACACCTATTTCCAGATTGGCGAGGCCAAGTACGGCAAGCCGATTATCGACCGCGTGGTCACGCCGGAAACCGCGCTGGACGAAGCCGCCAAGTGCGCACTGATTTCCATGGATTCCACGCTGCGCTCCAATGTGTCGGTGGGCCTGCCGCTGGACTTGCTGGTCTACGAAAACAATGCACTGGCGGTGACGCGCTTTGTGACCATCGACGAGCGCAACGAATACTTCCAGATGATACGCAGCACCTGGGGCCAGCAGTTGAAGACCATCTTCGAAGGCATCGCGGCGCCGGTGTGGGACAGCTCGCCGCAGGCGCGGGTGAGCAAGCCGGTGCGGGTGCCGCTGCCGGAAAGCCTGGCGTCCGGCACGCAGCCGCCCGCCGCGCCGCAATCGTTTGCGCAGCAGTTCGACAACAAGCAACAGTAAGTTACAGCGGCCGCCAGCGCTTCAGCAGCAGCGCGTTGCTGATGACGCTGACTGAGCTGAATGCCATGGCCGCGCCCGCCACCACAGGGCTGAGCAGGCCAGCCGCCGCCAGCGGTATCCCCACCAGGTTGTAGATAAACGCCCAGAACAGGTTCTGGCGGATTTTGCTGTAGGTACGGCGCGAGATATCGATGGCGTCCGCCACCAGCGCGGGCTCGCCGCGCATCAGTGTAATGCCGGCCGCGTGCATAGCGACGTCGGTGCCGGTGGACATGGCGATGCCCACGTCCGCCGCCGTGAGCGCGGGCGCGTCGTTGATGCCGTCGCCGACCATGGCCACGGTTTCGCCCGCCGCCTTCAGCCGCGCCACTTCCTGCGCCTTCGCCCCCGGCAGCACGTTGGCAATAATCCGCTGGATGCCCAGCGCGCCGCCAACCGCTTGCGCGCTGCCCTGATTGTCGCCCGTGAGCAGCACGGTCTTGATGCCGAGCGCATGCAGCTTGTCCACGGCGGCGCGGGCGTGCGGCTTGACCTCGTCGCCAAAGCCGAGCAGGCCGAGCAGGCGCGGCGGCGTGCCCGCAGCCGCTATCCACGAAACGGTATTGCCCGCGTCTTCCAGTGCCTGCGCCCGGTCTTGCAGCGGCGCCAGGTCGACGCCGGACTCCTGCATCAGCCGCGTGCTGCCCAGCAGCAGCGGCTGTCCATCGACAGTTCCCGCCAGACCACGGCCCGGCAGGGCTTGCAAGTCCGTCGCCGGCGCGGGCGCCATGCCGCGCGCTGCGGCCAGCACTTTGACGGCGCCGGCCAGCGGATGCTCGCTGCCCTGCTGGAGCGACGCGGCCAGGCGCAGCAAGGCTTTCTCGTCCTCCACGCCGGCGGCGGCCGCCAGTCCGGTGACCACAGGCTGGCCCACCGTCAGCGTGCCCGTCTTGTCGAACACCACCGTGCTGACGCGATGGGCGATTTCCAGCGCCTCCGCGTCCTTGATCAGGATACCGTGCCGAGCACCGGCGCCGGTGCCGGCCATCATCGCCGCCGGCGTGGCCAGCCCGAGGGCGCATGGGCAGGCAATGACCAGCACCGCGACGGCATTGATGATCGCTGTGCCCGCCTCAGCTCCCGCCAGCCACCAGCCGGCAAAGGTGAGCGCCGCGATGACCAGCACAACGGGCACGAACACGCTGCTGACACGGTCCACCAGCCGCTGCACCGGCGCTTTTTCCGCCTGCGCGCTTTCCACCAGGCGGATAATGCGCGACAGCGTAGTTTCCGAACCGACCGCGTCGGTGCGCACCAGCAGCAGCCCTTCGGCGTTGATGGCGCCGCCGGTCACCCTGGCGCCGGGATGCTTGGCAACCGGCAGGCTTTCGCCGGTCAGCATGGATTCGTTGACATGGCTGGCGCCCTCGGTGACGGTGCCGTCGACAGGCACGCGCTCGCCGGGCCGGACCACGACCACGTCGCCCACGCGCACCGCGCTGATGGGCATGTCCTGCTCCACGCCGTTGCGGCGCACGCGCGCCACGTCCGGCCGCAGCGCTTGCAGGGCGCGGATGGCGTTGGTGGTCTGGCGCTTGGCGCGCGCCTCCAGCCATTTGCCGAGCAAAACCAGGGTGATGACGACCGATGCGGCCTCGAAATACAGGTGGGGCATGGCGTTGCCGGAAGCGAGCAGCTGGTAGACGCTCAGGCCGAAGGCGGCGCTGGTGCCGATGGCGACCAGCAGATCCATATTGCCTTCCCCTGCCCGCGCCGCCTTCCAGCCCGCGATGTAAAAGCGCGCGCCCAGCCAGAATTGGACCGGCGCGGCAAGCGCCAGTTGCAGCCAGCCCGGCAGCATCCAGTGCAGGCCGAACAGCTCCGCCGCCATGGGCACGATCAGCGGCAGCGATAGCAGCGCGGCGATGCCGACGCGCACGCCGTCGCGGTCGATTTTGTCCGCTTTGGCGGCATCGGGCGCGGTGTCAGCTGCGGCATCGGGTGCGGCCTCCGGCGTGGCTTGATATCCAGCAGCTTCGATAGCGTCCAGCAGCAGTTGCACGTCCACGCCCTCGCCCGCCTCCACGCTGGCGCGCTCGGTTGCGAGGTTGACGCTGACGCTGTCCACTCCCGCCACTTTCCTGATTGCTTTTTCTACCCGGCCCACGCAGGACGCGCAGCTCATGCCTTCAATGTCGATGGAGTGTGTTGCCATGATAAAGTCCTTAACCCTGATCTGGCCTCCAGTGTAGGCCTTCCCATGATGGGAAGGTCAAGCGCAATGTCAGCGGCGCCGCAGGCCGTACCAGGCGCAGGCGGCCACGGGCGCGCCCAGCGCCGCGGCGGACAGGTAATCCCATACGCCGTCCCCCACCAGCGCGGAGACCAGCCCCATCGTGGTCAGCACGCCGAACAATATCGGCGCGCCCCACATGCGCATGAACGGTCCCTTCATTTGGACGCCCCCTCGCCGGCGAGCGCCAGTTCTTGTGCTTCCTCCGCCGGCGCGGACTGCGCGCTCGCCCTGGCCGTATTGCCGCGCTTAAGCCACAGATACAGCCCGCTGCCCAGCACGACAATGGTCGCGATATCGAGCATGGCCCACAGGAATTGCATCCATGCGCCGCCGTAGTCGCCGAAATGCAGCGGCTGCGAGATCAGCAGCGCCGTCAGGTACCACGGCAGCTCGCGGCGGTCGGTGATCTGCGCTGTTTGCGCGTCCACCAGCACCGGCTTGTACAGGCGCGAGGTCAGCGCCTCGTTACCGCGCATGAAGATACCGTAGTGGTGCGCGCTGGTGAACGGCGTGCCAGGGAACGCGACAAAGCCTATCTTCATGCCTGGCTCGGCGGCCAGCGCGCGTGACATGGACTGTTCCATGGATGCCAGCGTGGTCGGCGGCGGCAAGCCCTTGTAAGGCGCCACCATTTCCGCCATCTCGGTGTACTGCCAGTATTTCAGCAGCAGGTCCGCCCAGGTATTGATCATGCCGGTGGCGCCCACCACCAGCGCCCACACCAGCGTGACGATGCCCAGCATATTGTGCAGGTCCAGCCATTTCAGGCGGGGCGCGCGGTCGCGGCGCACGGTGCCGAAGTCCAGCTTGCGCATGAAGGGCGCGTACAGCACCACGCCCGACACAATGGCGATCACCAGCAGCAGCCCCATAAAGCCCAGGAACAGCTTGCCCCACAGGCCGGCGTACAAGTCCACGTGCAGGTGGAACATCACGCCGACGAAGGAGTCCTCGAAATTCGGCTGGGCCAGCACCTTGGCCGTGCGCGCGTCCACCGCGATGGGCTTGTATTCGGGATCGTTCGGATGGTCGCCCATCGTCAGGTTCCAGATATTCGGCTCGTCCGCTTCCTGGGACATATACATCATGACCTTGCCCGGATACAGCGCTTTGCCGGCCGCGATTACCCGGTCCAGGTCCGCCTTGGGCGTGCCGGGGGCCATGGCGGGCGCTTCCACGTCGTTGCCCAGCAGGTGGCCAATCTCATGATGGTAAATCAGCGGCAGGCCGGTCAGGCAAAGCAGCAGCATGAAGATGGTGCAAACCAGGCTGCTCCATTTGTGTATCCATGCCCAGCGGCGGGTAGTGGCGGGTGTCATTGCAATGCGGCACTTCTATCGTAAAGATTGAATAGTAATGCAAACCATTCTCATTTACTAGACAAAAACCATCTCTCAGTCCCATAATATTTGCTTCGACGACCAAATGTAACGCTCTCCAAGACCTATGCCTCAATTCCAGCTCACCCCTTTCGCCCTCGCAGCCAGCCTTTTTGCCTGCCAATTTGTAAGCGCTAGCGCAACTGCGCAGACCACGGACAGCGCGCAGCCGGCCGCTCCGCTTGCCACGGTCGTCATCAGCGCCTCGGCCGATGCGTCCGCCGAAGGGCTGCCGAAAGCCTATGCGGGCGGCCAGGTGGCGCGCGGCGGCCGCCTGGGCCTGCTGGGCAATGTGGACATGATGGATACGCCCTTTAACACCACCAACTACACCCAGTCGCTGATGCAGGACCAGCAAGCCCGCTCGGTGGCCGACGTGCTGCAGAACGACCCGTCGGTGCGCGTGGCGCGCGGCTTCGGCAACTACCAGGAGCTGTACGTGATACGCGGCTTCGCTGTGAACTCGGACGACCTGGCCTACAACGGCCTGTACGGGCTGTTGCCGCGCCAGTTCGTGGCGACCGAGTTGCTGGAGCGCGTGGAAGTGTTCCGTGGCGCGAATACCTTTATCAACGGCGCCCAGCCCGGCGGCGGCGGCATCGGCGGCACCATCAACCTGCTGCCCAAGCGCGCCGGCGCGCACGACCTGACCTCGCTCACGCTGGGCACCGAAAGCGGCGGCCTGGGCTACGCCGCGCTGGACCTGGGCCGCCGTTTCGGCCCGGACAAGAACACCGGCATCCGCATTAACGCCGTGCGCCGCGACGGCGACACCGCCGTGGACCGCGAAGGCCGCGAAATGAGCTTGCTGTCGGTCGGCCTGGACTTCCACGGCGAGGGCTACCGCCTGTCCGCCGACGTGGGCTTCCAGGAGCACAAGCTGCAAAACGCGCGCCCCAGCGTGACGGTGGCCGGCGGCATCGCCCTGCCCTCCGCGCCGGACGCCAGCCGCAATTTCGCCCAGAACTGGACCCACTCGAACGAGCGCGACACTTTCGGCACGCTGCGCGGCGAGGCCGACCTGGGCTCCGGCGCCGTGGCCTGGGCCGCGCTCGGCGCCCGTTCCGGCAAGGAATCGAATGTGCTGGCGGCGCCCACCGTCTCCAACACCAAGGGCGACGCCATCATGTACCGCTTCGACAATGAGCGCAAAGACAGCGTGCGCACCGGCGAGGTGGGCGTGCGAGGCAAGCTGCGCACCGGCAGCGTGAGCCACAGCCTGAGCGCCACCCTGTCCGCCTTCCACGCCGAGTCGCGCAATGCGTATGCGATGAGCGACTTTTCCGCCATCGCCACCAATATCCACGCACCGGTGGACAAGGCGGCTCCCCCCACCATCTACTTCGGCGGCAATCTGGGCGATCCGGGGCTGACGCGCAAGAGCGAGCTGTCCAGCTACGCCGTGGCCGACACCATGGCCTTTGCCGACGACAAGGTGCTGCTGACTGTGGGCGTGCGCCGCCAGACCATCAAGGACTATGGCTACGACTATGGCACCGCCGAGGAGAACGCCTCCTACAACCAGAGCGAGCTGACGCCGATGGCCGGCCTGGTGTACAAGCCGTATAAGGGCGTGTCGCTGTACGCGAACTACATCGAAGGCCTGCAGCAAGGCGCGGTGGCGTCCGGCGCGGACGTGCTCAACAAGGGCGCCATTTTTGCGCCGTACAAGTCGCGCCAGAAGGAAGTGGGCGCGAAATACGACACCGGCTCGCTGGCGTTCAGCGCCGCGCTGTTCAGCACCGGCCAGCCGTCGGGCTATGTGGAGAACGGCTACTTCGGCGTATTCGGCGAGCAGCGCAACCGGGGCCTCGAGCTGTCCGTGTTTGGCCAGCCGATGCGCGGCCTGCGCCTGCTGGGCGGCCTGACGCTGCTGGACGCGGAGCAGAGAAAGACCGAAGGCGGCAGGAACCAGGGCAAGGATGCCATCGGCGTGCCTGATACGCAGCTCAATATCGGCGCTGAATGGGATGTGGCCGCCGTGCCGGGCCTGAGCGTGAACGCGCGCGCCCTGCACACCGCCAGCCAGTTCGCCGACGGCGCCAACCTGCAGCGGCTGCCGTCCTGGAACCGCCTGGATGCCGGCGTGAGCTACGCCACCCGTATCGCCGAGCGCAACGTGACGCTGCGCGCCCGCATCGACAACCTGACCGACAAGAACTACTGGGCTTCGGCCGGCGGCTACCCCGGCTCGGGCTACCTGGTGCTGGGCGCGCCTCGCACGGTGACCGTGTCGGCCACGGTGGACTTCTAAACGCGGTTCAGCGCTTCTCCATGCCGCTCGGCAGGGTCATGGTGAAGCGCGTCCCTTTGCCCAGCTCGCTCTTGACGTCGATCTTCCCGTCCAGCACGCCGTACACGATGTTGTAGACGATGTTAAGGCCGAGCCCGGAACCGCCCCTGCCCAGCTTGGTGGTGAAGAAGGGGTCGTAGATGCGGCTCATGTTTTCCGGCGCGATGCCGCCGCCGTTGTCCACCACGCATACTTCCACCTTGCCGCCGTCCACACTGTGCGCGCTCACCACCACTTCGCCCTCGCCGCGTCCGTCAAAGCCGTGGCTGAGTGCGTTCGTGATGAGGTTGATGAGCACCTGGCCGAAGGGGCCGGGGTAGCTGTTCATTTCTATTTCTTCCGGCACGTCCTGGCGCACCGTGATGCCGGACTTCTTGAAGGTGGGCATCAGCACCAGCAGGATTTCGCTGACCAGCTCGGCCAGCAGGAAGACCCGGCGCTGCGAGGTGGTGCGGTCCACCGCCACCTGCTTGAAGCTGGCCACCAGGTCGACCGAGCGGTGCAGATTGCGCAGCACGATTTCTGCGCCGGCATTGATATCCGTGACAAAGGTATCCAGCGTGGAGCGCTTGAGGCCTGCGGCGGCCAGCTTCTGGAAGTCGCGTGTCTGGTCCATCAGCGTGCTGACGGCCAGCAGGCTGTTGCCAATGGGCGTGTTCAGCTCGTGCGCCACGCCTGCCACCAGCGCGCCCAGCGCGGCCAGCTTCTCGTTGCGCACCAGGTCGTCCTGCGCGCGCTGCAGCGTTTCCAGCGAGGCGGCCAGGCCACGGTTGGCCTCCACCATCTGCCCGGTGCGTTCGGCCACCTCCAGCTCCAGCCGGTCGCGGTACTCCAGCAGCTCCAGTTCGCCGCGCTTGCGCTCGGTGATGTCGGTGGACACGCCGCCCAGCGCCCAGGTGTGGCCTTGTTCGTCTATCAGTGGAAATTTCTCCGACAAATAGGTGCGTTCCTCGCCGTGGTGGTCGGGCAGCGTCTCCTCATAGGCTTTGGCGTGGCCGGTGCTCAGCACTTCGTGGTCGTTGGCGCGCAGCGGACTGCCCGGGCTGGCGCCGAACAGACGCACATCGTCCTGGCCGATCGGATCGGGCGCACCAGCCGGCAGCGTGACGCGGAAGCGCTCGTTGACCAGCATGTAACGCCCTTCCAGGTCCTTGATGAAGATAATGGCGGAGGACTTCTCCACGATGTTTTCCAGCTGCGACTGGCTGCGGCGCAGCGCGGCGTCGCGCGCGGCCAGGGTGCCCAGCATGGTGTTGATGGCCTCGGCCAGCTGGCCTACTTCGTCGTGCCCGGCCACTTCGGCGCGCAGGTCGTAGCGCTGCTCCTGCGTGACGCGGTGCGCCACCGCCGAGAGGGCCAGCAGCGGCCGCGTGACCAGGCGCAGCACGATGATGGCCTGCAGCAGGCCGCCCACGGTGAGCGTGAGCAAGACCACGGCCAGCACCGGGCTGTAGCGCTGCAGCCGCTCGGCCAACGCCGGCAGCGTGTATTCCACCTGCAGGTAGCCCACGGTCTCGTGCCCGAAGCGCACCGGCGCCATCATGGCCAGATAGGGGCCGGCGAGCTGCTGGCCGGATGGCGAGGGAGTGGCGGGCCAGGCGCAGTTGGTTGTGCCATTGCGCCGGTAGTGCGCAAAAGGCTGGTGATGGGCGTCGAACAGGCAGGCGCTGTGCAGGTCGGGCGTGCCGCGCAGGGCGGCCAGCGTGCGGGTGGCGGCGTTGCGGTCGCCGAAGTTCAGGTCCGCGTCCAGGTTGAGCGCAACCAGCTCGACACGGCTGGCCAGTTCCGACACCAGCCTGGGCTTGGCCACCGCCACGTCATAGGAAGCCAGGGCCACCAGCGCCGCCAGCAGCGAGATGCCGGCCGTGATGACCGACACCAGCAGCAGCTTGCGCTGCAGCGCCATATCCGTGAGCGCGCCGCGCAGCGCCGCCGCCCAGGATACGCCGAAGCCGGGCATCTTCCTCATGCCCGGCCAGTCCCGGCCTGCTGTTTCGTGCCCGCCATCGCTAACCTCGTATCGGTAGGAAACATCTTTGATTCTAGCGCAAGCTATCCCGCCTCCTCCAATATTCCGGCGTTCAAAACAACAAATGAAAATCCGCGTTCGTTTGATCTTGCGCAAAGCCGAAATCCGGGCGGCTTTCTAGCATCGGAACTCCGGTGCGCATGGCGCGCACTTCCACTGCAAGGAGGCCGTATGCAAACGCTGGATCCCACCCGCCGGGTGTTTGTACTCAAGCTGCTGTCCGCCACGCACGACTTGACGCTGGCCACGCTGCGCCCGGACGGCTATCCGCAGGCCACCGTGGTGAGCTACGTCCACCAAGGCCTGATTTTGTACGCCGGCATCGGCCTGGACAGCCAGAAGGCGCATAACATCCGCCAGAACAACCGGGTCTCGGCCACGGTCACGCCGCCCTATGCGGACTGGCAGCATATCCGTGGCCTGTCGCTGGGCGGCCTGGCGGAGATAGTCGGCGATGCCGACGAATCGGCGCACGCGGCCGACCTGATGCTGTTCCGCTTTCCGCAGTTGCGCCAGATGGTGCATGCGGGCAGCGCAACATGGCCGGGTTCGGTGTTTGTGCGCATCACACCGTCGGTGATTTCGGTGCTGGACTATGAGCAAGGCTTCGGGCATACCGAGCTATATGAAGTGCCAAGTAGCATGCATGGCACTTATTGATGTGCACTTGATACATGCACCCTATGAATAATCCGTTCACAATAGGGGAATGATGTAGGTCTATTCCTACGGTGCGTTGAGAAATTTCACATGTGGTTACAATTGTTACCCTGATTTGTGGGAATGTGTGCTTTTTGCGCAAAATGAGCATGCTAATATCCCCTTCGCTTTGCATGCAGCCTCAGAAAAGAGGATGATGTAATGCACTGCACCAAATAGCAAAAGCACACAATATTTGTTGTCTTTTGGAAATAAGTGGTATCATAGCGTCCCCGTTGTCCGATCGAGCGACACGCATAAAGGTTCTCAAAGATGGAATTATTCAACAAGTCCGGCGTTTTGGTAGCAACGGTCCTGGTTACCGTGGGCGTACTGATCGGCGTACAGGCTAAAGACGACATGGTCCCGCCTGCACCGGTTATCGAAGCGACGGCACTGCAAATGAATAAAAACGGGAATTTTGCTGCGGAGCGGCGACTGCGCGAATGGGCTGAACAGGGTTCCGCCGTGGCGCGCCGCGAACTGGCCCGCCAATACCAGGCGGACAGCAACCGCCGCGACGAAGCCATCAAATTATTCGAAGACGCAGCCCGCGCCGGCGACAGCCAGGCCGCCACCAAACTGGCCGAAATGCAGCGCGAAGCGCGTGATGCCGAACTGAGCAATATCAAGGAAGCGGCCGCCACCCGCACCGCCGCCAACACCTGGAACCGCTACTAAGCTGCGCCCCTGTCCATGGATAGACTGCGCGCACTGGAAGTGTTCGTCGAGGTCGTCCGCAAGGAAGGCTTTGCCCGCGCAGCCGAAGCCCTCGACACCTCCCCCGCCAACGTAACCCGCTATATCAGCGACCTGGAAGCGCACCTGCACACGCGCTTGCTGAACCGCAGTTCGCGCCGCATGTCGCTCACCTCCAGCGGCGAGGCGCTGTTTGAACGCGCCAAATCCATCCTCGACGAAGTGGCCGAGGCGGAAGCCATCGTGTCCTCCGCCACCATGCAGCCGCGCGGCTTGCTGCGCATTAACGCGCCGCTGAGTTTCGGCGTGCTGCAGCTGGCGCCGCTGTGGCCGCGCTTTATGGAGCTGTATCCGGACGTGCAGCTGGAGGTGGCGCTGATCGACAGGGTGGTCGACATCGTCGAGGAAGGCTATGACATGGCCATCCGCATTTCACGCGCGGGTTCCACCTCCCACGTGGCGCGCAAGCTGGCCAGCTCGGTCAACATGCTGTGCGCGTCGCCGGCCTACCTGGCCAAACACGGCGCGCCCGCCACGCCGGCCGATCTGCCCAAGCACCACTGCATAGGCTACAGCTACAACGCCACGGATGAATGGCAGTTGCTGGATGCGGACAACAAGCTGCATACCGTCAAGATTCCTTTCATGATGCGCACCAATAACGGCGATACCGCGCGCGCCGTGGCGCTGGGCGGCCAGGGCATCATCTGGCAGCCCACCTTCCTGGTTGGCGCGGACCTGCGCGCGGGCCGCCTGGTACAGGTGCTGCCCGACTACAGCCTGCCGGATATCGACATCCAGGCGGTCTATCCCAGCCGGCGCCACCTCAGCGCCAAGGTGCGGGTCATGATCGATTTCCTGGTCGAACAGTTCAAGGACACCCCGCCTTGGGACCGCCCCTAGGGCATAAGAGAGAGCGCGTTTGCCGGTGCACTGCGCTAAAGTGCCTCCATTTACAGGATGGAGCATGACAATGGCAGACAGCGTGGCAGACAGCGTGGCAGACAGCAGCACTGAATTACGGGCATCCCGGCAAGCAGTTGCACTGGGTTTTTTAGGTGGTTATGTGGACACGCTGGGCTTTGTCGCCCTGTTCGGCCTGTTCACCGCCCACGTTACCGGCAACTTTGTGCTGATCGGCAGCGAGCTGGCCCGCCCCAGCGGCAACAGCGTGCTGATCAAGTTCCTGGCCTTCGGCGCCTTTGTTGCGGCCGTAGCCTTTACCCGGCTGTACATCCTGTCGCTGGAACGGCGCGGCAAGGCGCCGCTGCGTTCGGTTTTCTCGCTGCAACTGATCTTGCTCATTGGCTTTATGCTGGCCGGCCTGGCCGCCGTGCCGCTGACCACGTCGGACGCGCCGCTGGCCCTGCTCGCCGGCGCGATAGGCGCGGCCGCCATGGGCGTGCAGAACGCCGCCGCCAAGCTGCTGCTGTCCCATCTGACCCCAACCACCGTCATGACGGGCAATGTCACCCAGCTGGTGATCGACCTGGTGGACATTGTGCGCGGCGGCGCGGACGCATCCGTCCATCGACGCTGCGCCAAATTCCTGTGGCCGATACTGGCCTTCGGCGCCGGCGCCATAGGCGGAGCGTTTGCCTATATTTACGTTGGATTCTACGGTTTGCTGCCGGCGATAGCGCTGCTGGCCTGGCTCGCGTGGGGCGCCAGGCCGCAGCCAGCCTAGCTGGCGCGTGCTTGCAAAATTGGTGTTAACCGCGTTTAACATCTCTTAACTTGATCTGCCTACCTTGTCCGTACATCATAAATGTATGAGAAGCAACAGCGCTCGCTGCTGCAGTACGTAGGAGATCCACCATGCAGCCAAACACCATCAACATCCACATCATGCATGAAGACCCCGTCATGGCGGCGGGGTTGCGCGCCATCCTGGGCGAGCATGCAGAGTTTGCCGTTTCCACCCACGCCGCCTGCCCGCAGGCGCTGAGCGTGGCGCATGTGGTGGTCGCAGACTACCAGAGCGGTATTGCCGCCGCCCGCCAGGCGCCCCAGGAACGCTACAGCCCCGCCCGCCGCGTGCTGATCGTGACCCAGTTCGACAAGGAATGGGAAGTGCGCATGGCCATGGACAGCGGCGTGCACGGCTATCTGCTGCAGGGATGCAGCGCCGAGGAGCTGGTGAAAGCCGCCCGCTTGCTGAGCCAGGGCCTGCGCTACCTGAGCGAGTCCGTCACACGCTGCGTGGCGGACAGCCTGAGCCGCGAGTCGCTGACCGGCCGCGAAACCGACGTGCTGCGCCTGCTGGCCCAGGGCTGCTGCAACAAGTCCATCGCGCGCGAACTGGGCATAGGGGTGGGCACGGTAAAGACCCACGTCAAAGGCTTGATGAGCAAGCTGGACGCCACCGCCCGCACCCACGCGGTGGTGGTGGCCACGCAGCGCGGCCTGATCAGCGCCAGCCAGCGCGCCATGGCCCGCCCCCAGAACAATGGCTTTCACAACGCAGCATTTCAGTAAGGATCTACAATGAACAAGCTGACCACCGCTTTCGGTGCCCCCGTCCCTGACAACCAGAATATCCAGACCGCCGGCCCGCGCGGCCCGGCGCTGCTGCAGGACGTGTGGTTCCTGGAAAAACTGGCCCATTTCGACCGCGAAGTCATCCCCGAGCGCCGCATGCACGCCAAGGGCGCAGGCGCTTACGGCACCTTCACGGTAACGCATGACATCACCAAATACACCAAGGCATCGCTGTTCTCCAGCATCGGCAAGCAGACCGAGTTGTTTGTGCGCTTCTCGACCGTAGCCGGCGAGCGCGGCGCGGCCGATGCCGAGCGCGACATCCGCGGCTTCGCCATCAAGTTCTACACCGAGCAAGGCAACTGGGACCTGGTGGGCAACAACACGCCGGTGTTCTTCCTGCGCGACCCGCTCAAATTCCCCGACCTGAACCACGCCATCAAGCGCGATCCGCGCAGCGGCTTGCGCAGCCCCAACAGCAACTGGGACTTCTGGACCCTGCTGCCCGAAGCGCTGCACCAGGTGACCGTGGTGATGAGCGACCGGGGCATTCCGCGCAGCTATCGCCACATGCACGGCTTCGGCAGCCATACCTTCAGCTTCATCAACGCGCAGAACGAGCGCTACTGGGTGAAGTTCACGCTCAAGACGCAGCAGGGCATCGCCAACCTGAGCGACGAGGAAGCGACCGCCAGCATAGGCGGCGACCGCGAAACCCATCTGCGCGACCTGTACGAGAGCATAGAAGGCAAGGATTTCCCCAAATGGAAGCTGTTCGTGCAAGTGATGCCGGAGAAGGAAGCCGCCACCGCGCCATACAACCCCTTTGACCTGACCAAGGTCTGGCTGCACAAGGACTACCCGCTGATCGAAGTGGGCGTGCTGGAGCTGAACCGCAATCCCGAGAACCATTTCGCCGAAGTGGAACAGGCCGCGTTCAACCCCGCCAATATCGTGCCCGGCATTAGCTTCTCGCCGGACAAGATGCTGCAGGGCCGCCTGTTCTCCTACGGCGACGCGCAGCGCTACCGTCTGGGCGTGAACCATGCGTCGATTCCGGTCAACGCGCCGAAATGCCCCTTCCACAGCTACCACCGCGACGGCCAGATGCGGGTGGACGGCAACCAGGGCGGCGCCACGCCGTATGAGCCCAATAGCTACCAGGAATGGGTGGAGCAGCCTGATTTCCGCGAGCCGCCGTTGTCCATCGAGGGAGCGGCCGACCACTGGAACCACCGCACGGACGACGACTATTTCAGCCAGCCGCGCCTGCTGTTCCAGCTGATGACGCCCGCCCAGCAAACGCTGCTGTTTGAAAACACCGCGCGCGCCATCCATGGCGCGTCCCAGCAGGTGATAGACCGCCACGTGGCCAATTGCACCGCTTGCGATCCGGCCTACGGCGCGGGTGTGTCGGCCGCCATCGCGCGCATCCACAACGTAAAATAGACGACGCCCCGGCGGGTTACGCGGGCAGAGCCCGCTAACCCGCCCCACGCGAAACTACCCATGCGGCGCCGTAGGGCGGGTTAGCGCGCAGCGCGTAACCCGCCAGCACCGCAGCTGCAAAAAGTTCCCCTCCACTCCTTGACGCGCCTCATTCCGCACATCTCCCCCGGGCAGATACTGTAGCCAACCTGAGGAGAACGCCGTGCGCGCGCATCAGCAATTCCTGGACAGCCTGCAAAGCTACACCCGGCAGCATCGCGCCGAGCCCTGGCGCGGCCCCTTCGCCCAGTTTCTCGGGCAGATTTTGCCGGCCGCCCCCACCCTGCTGGCGCGCAACGCCCACCAGTACATCTGGGACATGCTGCGCTGGAGCCGCGCGGGCGCCGGACAGGATTTGTTTGCGGGCGAACTGTTCGGCCTGGACGACGCCCTCGCCCGCGTATGCGCCTACTTCCAGGCTGCGGCGGCGGGCTCCGAGGTCGGACGCCGCTTGCTCTTGCTGCTCGGCCCGCCATCCGGCGGCAAGTCCACGCTGGTGATACTGCTCAAGCGCGGCCTGGAGGAATACAGCCAGACCGACGACGGCGCGCTGTACGCCATCGCAGGCTGCCCGGTGCACGAGTCCCCGCTGCACCTGCTGCCGCACAGCATGCGCGGCCATTTCCGCGACACTTACGGCGCCGTGGCCGAGGGCGAACTGTGTCCGCACTGCAGTGCCCGCCTGGAGCAGCAGCATGGCGGCGACTTTCTGCAGATGCCGGTGGAGCGTCTGTTCCTGGCCGAGGCGCAGCGCTGCGGCGTGGGCACATATGCCCCGCACGACCCCGCCACCGCCGACATGGCCGACCTGGTCGGCTCGGTCGACCTGTCCAAGGTGGCCGAGGTTGGCGACGAAGGCGATCCGCGCGCCTGGTCCTGGTCCGGCGCCGTGTACGCGGCCAGCCGGGGCGTGCTGGAGATGATAGAAATCCTGAAGGCCAAGCGCGAGTTCCTGCATCTGCTGCTCACGCTGACGCAGGAGAAGAACGTGAAGGTGGCGCGCTTTCCGCTGATCCATCTGGACCTGGCCATCGTGGCGCACACCAACCTGGCCGAGTTCCGCCGCTTTGTACTGGAAAGCGAAAACGAGGCGCTGCTGGACCGCATGGTTATCGTGCAGGTGCCGTACACGCTGGACTACCGCGCCGAAGCGCGCATTTACGCCAAGCTGATCAAGTCGGCCGCACCGGCTTTCCGCGACGCGCATCTGGACCCGCACGCGCTGCACGCCGCGGCCGTGTTTGCCGTGCTGAGCCGCCTGCCGGACAGCGAGGGCAAGGACGACGAGCTGGTGCGCGCGGTGCGCCTGCACGCTGACGAAGACGTGGGTGGCATGCTGCGTCCCGAAGCGGCGCGCACGCGGGAGGGCGCGCCGGGAGGGGAACAGGATGCGGCGCTGGCGGGCGTTTCGCCGCGCTTTGTGGTCAACGCGCTGTCCCACGCCATCATCCACGCCAGGCAGTGCGGCCATGCCAGCCTGGGCGCCATGGAAGTGCTGCTGGCGCTGAAGGATGCGATCGAGAGTGACGCACGTATCGAGGCCCGCAAGAAGCGACGCTGGCTGGAGCACCTGGCGCTTGCGCGCAAGGCTTTCTACAACGTGTGGGTGAAGGAGGATGTGCACCGCGCGCTGTTTGTGGCCTTCGAGCGCGAGGCCGACGAGCTGCTGGAGAAGTACCTGGACGAAGTGGAGGCGATGCTGGACAACCGCCAGGTCAGCGATCCCATCACCAGCGATGAGCGGCGGCCGGACGAGCGCTTTCTGCGCGCGGTGGAGGAGAAGATACACGTGAGCGAGGCGGGCAAGCAGTCCTTCAGGCAGGAGGTGGTGCGCAAGGCGATGGGCGCTTACAAACGCGGCGAACAGTTCAACCTGGCCAGCCATGCGCCGCTGCGCGAGGCGATACAGCAATACCTGTTCGAGCAGCGGCGCGATGTGCTGCGGCTGGTGAGTTCGGAGCGGCGTCCGGACGAGGCTGTGCGCGGACGGCTAAGCGCAGTGGAGCAGCGCCTGGTGGACGAATACGGCTACGACGCCCACAGCGCGCGCGAGGCGCTGGCCTATGTCACCACTTTGCTGGCACAGGAATGACGGGGGCGCCATGGCAGACCAGTCCCGATGGTATGAGCTGTTCTCGCGCGGCGAACGCGACTGGCTGCGGCACAACCAGAAAGTGCGCCAGGCGGTGCTGGCCTATGTTCCGCAATTTCTGGAATGCCCGGACCTGATTTCCGGCGACCCGCGGCGCCCGGTCCGCGTGCCCTTGCATCTGCTCGAGCACGCGCGATTTCGATTGGCGGATGCGCCCGACGGCGGCAGCGGCGCCGGCCACGGTCCCGGCAGGCCTGGCGACATGCTGCGTGCAGGGCGAGAACCGGCGTGCGCCGGCAGCGCGGAGTCTCTCGCAGGGGACGACGGCGTGCGCATGCAGCTGGAGTTCACCGCCGGCGACATTACGGACTGGCTGTGGGAGGAACTGGAACTGCCCTTGCTGGCGCCGGAAACCGGCCCCGGCAAGGAGCCGGCGAACATGCGCAGCGGCTGGAACCGGCAAGGCGCGCTGTCGCAACTGGACCGGCGCCGCACCGCCATGCAGGCAGTGAAACGCCGAGCTGCCCAAACGACGCGGCCCTCCCCTGCACCCGGCCTCGCCTACATCAACGATGACTTGCGGTTCCGCCAGCAGCAGCCCCGCCGCCATGCGGCCAGCAAGGCAGTGGTCCTGTTCGCGCTGGACGTGTCCGCCAGCATGACGCTGCCCGAACGCAAGCTGGCCAAGACCTTCTTCCATTTCACGCTGCACGGCCTGCGCCGCCGCTATCAGGACGTGGCGGTGCGCTTCCTCGCGCACGCCACCCGCGCCTGGGAGTTCTCCGAACAGGAGTTCTTCCAGATTTCCGGCGAAGGGGGCACGCAGGCATCGTGCTTGTTCCAGCTTGCGCACGACATCCTGCGCGCGGACTACGGGGGCGGGCACCACAACGCCTATCTGTTCTACGCGTCCGACGGCGAAAACTACAGGGAAGACCGCGCAGCCGCCAGCACCGCGCTGGCGGCCCTGGCGCCGTCGCTCAATTTCATGGGCTACGCGGAAACCGTGGTCGGCGCATCACGCGCCAATGCGGCCCAGGGCAGCGAGCTGCAGCGCCTGTTCGCCGCCCGCCAGCATGCCGGCGACGCGGCGGCAATCTGCACGCTCGCGCAGCCGGACGACGCATGGAACGCCATCCGCAGCTTCTTTGGCCACGGCGCCGCGCGCAAATGAGCCGCCATCTCGCCGCCATGGAGGCGCTGGCCGCCGAACTGGGCCTGGAATGCGGACCGGTGGATTTTGAGCAGGTGCCGGAAAGCTTCATGCTCGAAATCGCCATCTACGGCTTGCCCGTGCGTATGCGGCACTGGTCGTTCGGCCTGCGCTACCTGCGCCAGATGACGGCGCGCCACATGGGCCAGTCCCGCATTTATGAGGTGATGTTTCCCGGCGCGCCATGCCGCGCCTTCTTGGCGGACAGCAACACCGAAGCCGAGAATGCGCTGGTCGGCGCCCATGTGCTGGGCCACGCCGATTTTTCCCGCCGCAATGCGCTGTTGCGCGGTTTCACGGATCCGGGTGGCAGCGGCATCCTGGAGCGGAGCGCCGCCCATGCCAGGCTGGTGGAGCGCGCGGCGCTGCTGCACGGCCAGGCGGCGGTGGACACGGTGCTGGATGCGGCCCTGGCGCTGGAGGCCCAAGTCGACGTGCACGCCGGCGTGCCGGAGCGTGACCTGCTGCTGTTCATCGCGCGGAACGCCCCGGAACTGCAAGACTGGGAGCGCGGCATTCTGCTCGCGGTGCGCGAAGAGGTGTGCTATTTCCATCCGGTGCACGCATGCCAGATCATGAACGAAGGCTGGGCCTGCTATTGGCATGCGCGCCTGCTGCGCGAAGCGGGCTTCCTGGCGGCGCCGCTGTACCTGGAAGCGATTCGTGTCCATTCCGACATCGTGCGCCCATGCGGCGACGGCCGCCTGGCTTTGCAGCTGAATCCCTACCACCTGGGATACGCGCTATGGGACCACATTATTGAACGCCGCGGCTTGGCCGAAGCACGCCGCATCTGCCGCGACGAGGACGATTTCGGCTTCATCCGCAATTACCTGGACCGCGACGTCGCCGCGCAGTTGCAGCTGTTCGCCTACATGCAGGACCGCGATGGCGCCGCCTGGCTCGCGAGCCGGGACTTGCCCGCGCTGCACGAAGCCATCCTGGCGCCGCGCTACAACTATGGCGCGCCGTCGATCCGGGTGGCGGGCGTGGGCGCCGGCGGCAGGCTCGCGCTGGCGCATGACCACGACTGCGACGGGCGCGGCCTGGCCCAGCCGCAAGCGGAACGGGTGCTGGACTATATCGCCCGCGTGTGGCGCCGCCCGGTGGAGCTGCACACCGTGGACCAGCGCGGCGCGGCCCTCTGCCTGCAAGCAAGCCCGCAGCCTGATGCAGTTCATTGAGGCCGATCAACAAGCCCCGGGCCGCGAACGCCTACGCTGGAACTCTACGCCCGTCCCCCGGAGAGATCTATGTCGAATTCGTCCCTGCCCCGCGCCAGCCGTGCCGCCGGCGCCATCCTGGCCGCCGGTCTGCTTGCCGCCAGCCTGCCCGCCTGCAAGCACAAGCCGGATGGGCCGGCCCTGATCGCGGAAGCGCAAGCCTACCAGAAGAAAGGCAATACGCGAGCCGCCGTTATTCAACTCAAGAACGTGCTGCAAGCCAACCCCGAGCACAGCGCCGCGCGCGCCTTGCTGGGCGATTTCTATCTGGAATCGGGCGATGTGCAGTCGGCTGAAAAGGAATACCGGCGCGCCCGCCAGGCCGGCATGGCGGAGGTCGAGATCCTGCCGCGCATTGCGCGCGTGATGCTGCTGCAACAGCAATTCGACGGCTTGCTGGCCACGCTGCCCGCGCGGGCGGCCACCGCCGATATGATGGCGCTGCGCGCCTACGCGCTGCTCGGCCTGAACCGGCGGGCCGAAGCGGAACAGCAGCTCGACGCCGCGCTGGCCAAGCAGGACGGCAACAGCCTGGCGCTGCTGGGGCGGGCTCGCCTGGCCCTGCTGGACAGCGAGCAAGCGCGCGCCCTGGCGCTGGCGGACCAGGCGCTGGCGCTGCATCCCGGCGACGTGGACGCACTGCGCTTCCGCGCCGACCTGCTGCGCGTGCAAGGCAAGCCGGCCGAGGCGCGAGCCAGCTACGAAAACATCCTCAAGCTGCGCCCGGCCGACCTGCAAACCCGCATCGACATCGCCAGCCTGTTGATCCAGGCCGGCAAATTCGCCGACGCCAAGGCCCAGCTGGCCCTGGCCCGGGCCGCCGCGCCCGCCAGCCTGCCGCTGGTGTTCACGCAGGCCTTGCTGGACTTCCGCGAGCAGCGCTATCCGGCGGCACTGGAACAGCTGCAGCTGGTGCTGCGCGCAGCACCGGACTATATGCCCGCCGTGCTGCTGACCGGGGCCGTGCAGTACGAACTGAACCAGAACACCCAGGCCGAGCAGCAGTTGCGCCGCTTCCTGGAAAATCTCGCCGGCCACCTGTACGCGAGCAAGCTGCTGGCTGCCACGCTGTTGCGCAACAACAAGGCGGTCGACGCGATTGCGCAGCTGAAGCCGCTGATCGAAAAATACCCCGGGGATGCCGAGCTGCTGGCCACGGCAGGCGACGCCCATATGCGCTTGCAGCAGTTCGGCCAGGCGGCCGACTATTTCCAGAGGGCGGTGGAATTGGCGCCCGGTACGTCCGCACTGCATGCGGCGCTGGGCGCGAGCCGGCTCGGCCTGGGCGACAGCCAGCGCGCAATCAGCGAACTGGAGCGCGCAAGCACGCTGGACGCCAAGGCGCCGCGCGCCGGCATCATGCTGGTGGTGGTGCATCTGCGTAACAAGGACTACGCCAAGGCGCTGGCCGCCGTGGCGGCGCTGGAAAAACAGGGCAACAATCCCGCCGTGCAGAACCTGAAAGGCGGCGTGCTGCTCGCCAGCAGCGACTTCTCCGCCGCGCGGACGGCGTTCCAGGGCGCGCTCTCGCTCGATCCGGCTTACTTGCCCGCACTCGACAATCTGGGCCAGCTCGATGTGCTGGAGCACCAGCCCGAACGCGCGCGCCAGCGCTACGAGGCGGCGCTGGCCAAGGATAAGAAAAACATCGCGGTCATGACGGCGCTGGCGCGGCTGGCCACCGGCCAGGGCAAGACCGCCGAGGCGATAGGCTGGCTGGAGCGGGCGCAGCGCGAAAATCCGGACGCCCTGCCCCCGGCGCTGCTGCTGGCCAACTACTACCTGCGCGCGGGGGAAACGCCGAAGGCGCTGACGCTGGCGCAAAAGCTGCATGGTAGTAATCCCGATAACGCGGACGTGCTGGCCGTGCTGGCGCAGGCGCAAACCGCCGGCAACAGCCACGAGGCCGCGCTGGAGAGTTATACCAAACTGGCCGTGCTGCAGCCCGATTCGCCCATGGTGCAGATGCAGATCGCCGGCGCCAACCTGGCCTTGCGTCAACTGCCGGATGCCTTGGCCGCGGCGCGCAAGGCGCTGGCGCTGCAGCCGGACAACGGCCTGGCCCAGCTGACCACGGTGCGCCTATTGACCGAACAAGGCAGCTGGACCGAGGCCTTCGCCATCGCGCAGCAGGCGCAGAAGCGCAATCCGCAGCTGCCGCTGGGCTACCGCCTGGAAGGCGACATCCTGATGGCGCAAAGCCGCGCCGTGCCGGCGCTCAAGCTGTACGAGCGCGCCTATCTGCTGGAACCGAGCGGCCCGGCCGTGATCGCCATCCACCGCAGCCTGGCGGCGCAGGGGCGCAAGCAGGAGGCCACCGAGCGCGTGCTGCACTGGCTGCAGCAGCATCCGCGCGACGCGACCGCGCGCCTCTACCTGGCCAGCGCGCTGATGAGCGCGCAGGACTACGCGGGGGCGGCGGCGCAGTACGAGAAAGTCATCGAGGCCGACGCCGGCAACGTGGTGGCCCTGAACGACCTGGCCTGGACGCTGCAGCAGGTGAAGGACAAGCGCGCGCTGGCGTACGCCGAACGGGCGCACAAGCTGGCCGGCGGCAATCCGGCCGTCAAGGACACGCTGGGCTGGGTACTGCTCGAGCAAGGCCAGGCCGCGCGCGCCGTGCCGCTGCTGAAACAGGCCAGCGACGCGGCGCCGCAGGCCAGCGAGATCCGCTACCACTACGCCACCGCGCTGATGAAGACCGGCGACAAACCCGGCGCGCGCCGCCAGTTCGAGCTGCTGCTGGCCGACAAGACCTTCACGCGCCAGAGCGAAGTGCGGGCACTGCTGCCGCAGCTGTGAGTTCGGCCGTGGGCTCGGCTGCACAGCGTCGCTTTTGCTTACACGCATGCCCAGCGCCGGACCGGCAATCCGGTCCCTGCCCCGCAAACCGCCGCGTGGCCCGCATATTGCTATGTGTGTAGTGAGCAACCCAACCACAGGAGTTCATCATGCAGAGCTTGACCGTATTGCGCCGCACGCTGTTTTGCCTGGCCGCTGTTTGCGCGCCGCTGGCCATGGCGGCGCCGCTGGCCCCCTTCGTCCTGAGCAAACCGGGCCTGGTGGAAATCAAGTACACCGGCTACCAGGCGCGCAGCAGCGACGCGGGCAAGGCCGGCACGCTGAAGGAGTCCACTTTCGCGGCCGGCTATATGACCTCGATCAACGAGGTTGGCAACGCCTCCGACAGCTACTGGCAGCAGGGGCTGAACAACCAGAGCATCTCCTTCATGATGTATGGCGCAGGCGACGCCAGCACCGCTGCCGGCACCGGCGGCGTGGGCAAGCGCATCTTCAGCGCCGGCTGCACCAACGCGGCCTTTGGCTGCGACGGCAAGATACACCTGGACTTCTACATCGATAAACTGAGCGGCGGCACCAACCCCGGCTTTGGCACGGGCGGGCTGAAAGCGAGCGACCGCACTGCCTTCAACAAAATCAAGGGCATCACCGACGGCGAATTGCTGATGAGCTGGGAGTTCACGCCCGGCATGGTGACCGGCCCGGTAGCCGGCATGAGCAATGTGGCGTTCAACCCGCTCAACACCACGCTGTTCCAGGAAACCGACGGCCTGCCCACGCCGGCCTTCGGCACCGGCACCTATTTGGCCAATTGCATGTCCGGCCCGGCCTGCATTTACTTCCGCAGCGCCAGCCAGGCCGGCGGCAGCGACTTCTTCGGCATTAACACCATGACCAGCATACTGGCCACTTCGGCGGTGGGGAAAAACGGCTGGGGCTGGCGTCTGGCCGACCCCGTGGTCGCCCTGGTGCAACTGCCCGAGCCCGGCGTTCTGGCGCTGCTGGCCGCAGGGCTGCTCGGACTGGCCGGCCTGCGCCGGCGCGGCAGCGCCTGATGGATGCCCCCATGCCGCTGCAGCGTATGCCAGGTCCGGCGCTAAACCCGCGCCGGCGGCTGGTAGCGGCCGGGCGCGATAATGCCTTGCGGGTCCAGCGCGGCCTTCAGGCGGGCGGCCACGCGCCAGTAGCTGTCGCCGCCGCTGTCGAGATCGGCCATGGACTGCAGGCCGACGCGGTAGGGAATGTAGCCGGCCTCCATGACGGTGTCGAACAGCTGGCGGTAGCACATCATGGCGCGCGCGGTCTCGTCCGGGCTGTCCTTGTCGTAGGCCACGGTGATCACGCCGCCCAGCGCCCGCTCGTTGATCATGCTGAAGGTGGCGAACAGGTCGAAGCCGTGCAGGCGGAAGATCGGCTCGGCCAGCGCATGCACGCGCAGCAGGTCCTCGCCGCACATGGGCAGCACGGGCGACACCCACAGCAGGCCGCAGTTGTCCAGCGCCGGGTTGGCGCCGCCGGGAAAGCCCGGCGGCAGGCCGCCGCGCCTGCGCCAGTAGGCGCCGGCCAGGAAGCGTCCGTTGGGTATGCCCTTGTTCATGTCGAACAGGGAGCGGCCCAGCGCCACCTTGGCGCGCAGCCGCCGGCCGGCCGGCCGCTCGCCCAGCAGGCCGGCCATCCAGCCGGCCACGGCCAGCTTGCGCTCGTCGATGAACTGCGGCCTGGCGCCGGTGTGGCGCAGCGCCTGCCGCACCGCGCGGCGCGCGCACGCCACCTGGCAAGCGCTGCCGTACAGCGCGCCGGACACGGTCCAGGCGCCCACGCCGGCCTCGCGGCGCAGCTGCGCCCGCAAGGCGGCCGGCAGCGGCGAGGCGCCGCCGGCCCGTTCGTGCGGATAGGTGGCGCCGCCGGAAATCACGCGCAGGTCATTGCCGATATGAACAATGCTGCGCAACGTGCCGTCCAGCCGCAGGGGCCGCAAGGCGTCCACCACCGGCGCAATGTCCTCGTGGCGCTCCACGCTGCACAGGAAATGGTTGATGGCCCCGGTTTTCGGCATCAGCCACAGGCCGACGCTGGTGACGATGCCGAAATTGGACTGCGTAAACAAGCCGTCCAGCCACGGCCCCAGGCCGTAGGGAAACACGCGGCTGTTGCGGCTGGCGGGAAAATGGCCGAAGCCGGTCTGCAGCACCTCGCCGCCGGCCAGCACGATTTCCATGCCGCACACATTCTGGAAACGGTTGCCATAGGGACTGTGGCCAAAGCCGCGCTCGAGGATATTGCCCATCAAACTGGTGTCCGGCCCGGCGCCCGTGCTGTCCATCCACAATGGCAAATTCTCCGACAGCAAATATTGCGACAGCTGCTGCTGCGTCACGCCGGGCTCTATCACCACGTAGGCCAGCTTCGCATTGACTTCGCGGACGCGGTTCATGCCGCTCAGGTCGACGATCACCTGGCCGGCCGTGGCCGCGCACGCGTCGCCATAGCCCCAGTTCCTGCCGGTGCTGATGGGGTACAGCGCAATCCCCCTGGCCGCCGCGATGCGCACCAGCGCTTCCACTTCGCCGCGCGTATGCGGCCGCAGCACCGCAGCCGGCCGGGCGCTCCATGACGACGTGCTGCTCGCATAGGCCGCCAGCGTGGCGCCATCGTCCAGCACGCGCTGCGGCCCGAGCAGCATGCGCCATTGCGCCAGCGCCTCGGCCAGGCCCGCTGCCTGTCCGGCAGCTTGCGGAACGCTCATGGCTAATTCCTCCCCTGCACCAGGCGCGAGGTAATGCCGGGCTCGTCCCAGATGGGGAAGAAATACGGGTAAAAGGAACGCTCGGTGGTCTGCTGCTCCATCAGGCCGCCGAATTTGCGGATCTGCTCGCCCATATAGTCCAGCTCCAGGCGCAGCAGCACGGCCGGCGCGCCGACCCGGCTGCATTCGCGCTGGCCGCCGAAGTCCTGGAAGCCCAGCATGCGCTTGTAGAACATCACGTGGCGCGGGTTGACCTCGATGACGTAGTCGGAGAATCCGTGAATGTTGTGCGCATAGATATAGGAGATATGGATCAGCGCGGCGAACACGCGCTTGGATACGCCCTTGTCTATCGCCAGCCGGGACGGCTCGCACAGGCGGCGCTGGCGGACCCGCAGGCCGTCCAGCTTGTCGCGGAAATTTTCATCGGCCGGCAGGCCGAGCTGGGGATCGTCCAGGCACAGCGACATGGTGCCGACGGTGACGCCGCCGGTTTCCGCGTACAGCGTAATGCGGTTCAGCACGTGGTGCGCCGACGGGTCGACGTCGTAGCCGCGCCAGCCGTACATTTTTTTCAGCAGCAGCGTGGCCGCTTCGCGCCGGCCGCGTGAGTTGGCCATGCGGATATGAAAGATTTGCTGGTCGATCGGATGGTCCAACTCCGGGGTGGCCAGTCCTTCGCCGATGACAAGGTCGCTCAGCCCCGTCGTCGCGTCAAAGGAAATGATGGTGTCGTCTTCTTGGTGCACGCTCGCGCTCCTTTGCTAGTCAATTCGCGGCCGGCACGTACAGCGAACCGGGCTCAGTTCTTTCAGACAAGCAGATCCGGGAAAAGTTCCCGTCGGGTCCAAATTGTTTGCCGAGGCCGCCTGCGGCCAGTGTCGCTTTCCTTGGCATAGCCCCCGCCGGACGCCGCATCCAATACGCAAGCCGTTGATTTATATCGATAAATTTGCTTGGCACGGATGCTGCTGTTAAAGGTGTAACGGCCCCCTCCCAGCCGTCAACCCGGAGTTCACTCAAAGGAGTAGCACGTCATGAACATCATCAAAAAAGGTTTCCTGCTCACAGCCATGGCAGCCAGCCTGGGGCTGACCGCCGCAGCGCCGGCCCAGGCGGCAACGTTCGCCTCGTCCATCCTGAACATCAGCAACTTCCGCCTGCTGCACTCGAGCGGCGTGGCGTTCAGCACGGCCGACTTCTCCACGCTGACCGGCACCAACGATGCCCACGCCACCGCCGGGCTCAACAACGTGTTCGCCAACGGCGCCGATTCGCGCCCCATCCAGAACCCGGTGCCGCCCAATGTGGCCCAGCAATGCGTCGGGCCCTGCCCTGTCGCGCCGGACACCTATACGCCCATCGCCGGCATTCCGCCCGTGACCAGCACCTACGGCCACGCCGACCAGCGCCTGACCGGCGCCTCCATCATCGTCGGCGCCACCCCGGCCGGGGCCAACGCCTCGACCCGCGCGGATGCCTCGACCGCCGTCAACGCGGTGGCCTCCGGCAATTCGGACGTCGGCACCTCCACCACCTTCGCCTTCGTGCTGGGCGCGGCCGACACCATGACCATCGCCTTCGACGGCGATCCCTACACGCGCGCCCTGGTCACGCCCGGCGCCGGTCCGGTCTCGAACGCCAATGCCCGCCTGTCCTGGTCGCTCAGCATCGTCAACATCACCACCGGCACCACGGTGCTCAACTTCGCGCCGAACGCGCTCAACGCGGCCAGCACCGTCAGCGCCACCGACGGCGCGCCGAACGACCTGATCTACGCGCCGGGCTCGGCCTTCTTCACCGCCACCACCGGGCTGCTGGCGGTTGGCCAGACCTACCAGATCACCATCCAGCACAACTCGCTGGCCAACGCCTTGCAGCAGGAACTGCCCGAGCCGGGCACGCTGGCGGTGCTCGCCGCCGGGCTGCTGAGCATGTCGCTGCTGAGCCGCCGGCGCCAGCACTAGCGGGGGGCGGTGCGATCGCAACGCGACTTCTTGATGCGGCTCAAGCCCAGCGCAGTTACAGCCTGGGCCGCAGCAGAGCGCTCCTATAATCGGACCAGCAGGACAGCATCCGCCGACGTTCAGGAGCCCCGTGCCATGGAAGAGTTAATCAATCAGCTGCTGACCCACATACGCGGCATCTGGAAGTACCGCTGGCCCGCCATCGCGGTGGCGTGGCTGGTGGCCGTGGGAGGCTGGATCAAGGTCGCCACGCTGCCGGACAACTACCAGACCTCGGCGCGCGTCTTCGTCGACACCCAGACCGTACTCAAGCCACTGCTGTCGGGCATGACCAGCGTGCCCAACGTGGAGCAGCAGGTGGCCATCATGAGCCGCACCCTGCTGAGCCGGCCCAACATCGAGCGCGTGATCCGCATGGTGGACATGGACCTGAACACCACCTCGGCGCGCGACCACGAGCTGCAGATCGAGGAGCTGCTCAGCAAGATCAAGATCGCCAGCACCGGCAGCTACGACATCTACACCATCACCTACAACAGCCCCAATCAGCGCCTGGTGCGCGACGTGGTGCAGTCGCTGCTGACCATCTTCGTCGAAGGCAGCTTCAAGGGCAAAAAGGGCGAGTCGCAAAAGGCGGTGCAGTTCATCGACGACCAGATCAAGTCCTACGAGGACAAGCTGGTGGCGGCCGAGAACACCGTCAAGGAGTTCAAGATGGCCCACAACGCCCTGCTGCCGCGCCAGGGCCTGGACTACGGCTCCCAGCTGCTCATGTCGTCCGACGCGCTGAACGGCGCCAAGCTGGAGCTGATGGAGGCCGAACAGTCGCGCAACGCCATCCGCGCGCAAACCACCGGCGACGAGCCCATCCTGGGCGATGTGGCCCCGTCCGCCATCGACAACCCGGAGATCGACGCCCGCATCACCGCCCTCAACAAAAACCTCGACGCGCTGCGCCTGCAGTACACCGAACTGCATCCCGACATCGCCTCCACCAGGCGCCTGGTCGCGCAGCTCGAGCAGCGCAAGCTGGAAGAGAGCAAGAACCGGCCCGCGTCCAGCGACCCCGGCAAGAACTTCAGCCCCATGCTGCAGCAGCTGAAGGTGGCGCTGACCGAGGCCGACGCCAAGGTGGCCGCGGCCAAGGTGCGGGTGCAGGAACTGGCGGCGCGCCACGCCAGGCTGGAGGCGCAGAGCCAGGCCGTGCCCGAGGCCGAGGCGCAACTGGCGCAGCTGAACCGCGACTACCAGGTCAACAAGGACAACTATGAAAAGCTGCTCAGCCGGCGCGAGGTGGCCAAGCTGTCCGGCGACCTCAGCTCCACCACCGAAATGATGAGCTTCAAGATTATCGACCCGCCCACCATCCCCATGCGCCCGGTCGGGCCAAAGCGCGCATTGCTGTACAGCGGCGTGCTGGTGGCCGCGCTGGCGGCGGGCGCCGCCGCGGCGCTGATGATTACCCAGGTGCGCCCCACCTTCCTCAGTCCGGCCGAACTGCGCATGTTCACCGGCATGAATGTGCTGGGCACGGTCACCATGAACTGGACCCCGGCCCAGCAAATCAAGCGGCGCCGCAGCCTGGCCGGCTTTGGCGCGGCGCTGGGCTGTTTGCTGCTGTCCTATAGTGGCGTGCTGACGGCCGCCTTGCTGCAATAACCCGGAGATCCCATGACACTATCCGACAAGCAGGGCGCGGCGGCCGAACTACTGCCTGCCGGCAGCCCGGCGCGCGGCCAGCGCCACGTCGAGCTCGACCTGGAACGCCTGGCCCAGATGGGCATGGTCACGCACGAGGGCGGACGCACGCCGGCGGCGGAAGACTTCCGCATCATCAAGCGTCCGCTGCTGCGCAATGTGCGCGGCGACAGCCCGTCCGCCATCCGCAACGGCAACCTGATCGTGGTCACCAGCGCGCTGCCCGGCGAAGGCAAGACCTATTGCGCCATCAACCTGGCCATGAGCATCGCCATGGAACGCGACATCACGGTGCTGCTGGTGGACGCCGACGTGGCCCGGCCCTCGGTGCTCAAGGTGCTGGGCCTGGGCGCCGAGGCGGGGCTGATGGACATCCTGATCAACGACGAACTGGAACTGGCCGACGTCATCCTGAAGACCAATGTGCCCGCCCTCAGCATCCTGCCGGCCGGGCGCAGCAACCGCCACGCGACCGAACTGCTGGCCAGCCGCAGCATGAGCACCCTGCTCAGTGAAATTTCCAACCGCTATGCGGACCGCATCGTCATCTTCGATTCGCCGCCGCTGCTGATCACCACCGAGGCCAGCGTGCTGGCGGCGCAGATGGGCCAGGTGGTGCTGGTGGTGGAGGCCGAAGCCACCACCCAGAACGCGGTGCGCGAGGCCCTGCGCCTGCTGGACTCCTGCAAGCACATCGACCTGATCTACAACAAGATCAAGGCTTTTCCAGGCACGGAATATTATGGCTATTACGAATAGTGCCAGGCCCGCCGCCAGCCGCGCCGCCGCGCCCGGCATTCCCGCCGAAGCGCCCCTGGTGCTGCACCTGCTCGACCGCCTGCCCGGCGACGGCCGCGACGACAGCCTGTTCAAGCTGCTGCGCATGATGCCCGCCGGCCGCTACCGCCACGTGGTGCTGACCCTGCAGGGCGACCTGGACTGCGAGTTGCGCCGCAACGGCGCCGCCGTGCAGGTGATGAGCTTAAGCCGGGGCAGCGGGTTGGGCTGGTCAGCCAGCTTGCGCCTGTACCGGCTGCTGCGCCGCCTGCGGCCGGACCTGGTGCACAGCCGCAGCGTGCGCGCCCAGCTGCTGGCGGCGCTGGCCGGTATCCGCATCCGCCTGCCCAACGCCCAGCCCGCCGACAGCCTGCCGCCGCGCCAGGGCTGGGGCGCTAGCCTGGGCCGCTGGCTGGGCGAGGTGCTGGGCGCCTGCCAGGTCCGCATCCATCCGGCCCACGGCGCCATCGACAGCACCCAGTTCCACCCGCGCCTGGGCCTGGCGCCGGCCACCGTGGGGCCGCCCGACTTCCTGTGCGAGCACGCCTTTGTCGTCGGCGCGGCCGGTCCCATGGACAGCGAGCAGGACCATGTTTCGCTGGTGCGGGCCTTTCAGCTGATGGTGACCGAGCAGGACCGCAACGACACGCCGCTGCGCCTCATTATCGCCGGCGACGGCCCCTGCCGCGACATGTGCAAAGCCATGCTGTGCGCGGCCGGCATGGCCCACCTGGCCTGGCTGCCCGGCGCGCGCGACGATACGGCGCGCCTGATGCGCTCGATGGACGTGTTTGTCGCGCCCGCCCCCGCGCCGGCGCCCGCGTGCGGCGCCAATCTGCGCATCCTGGAGGCCATGGCCAGCGGCTTGCCGGTGGTGGCCGTGATGGCCGGCGCCAATCCGCAGCTGGTGCAGGCCAGCTGGACCGGCACCCTGGTGCCGCCCGGGCAGCCCGAGCTGCTGGCCGACGCCATCGCGGACTATTACCGCATTCCCGGCCTGGCGCGCCGCCACGGCCAGCGCGGACGCCGCCTGGTGCTGACCCATCACAGCCTGGCGGCGGTGGCCGACCGTTACCTGACCCTGTACGACACCCTGCTGGCGCGCGCGGCGCGTTGACGGCCCAACCTCCCTCGCTGAAAGGCAGCCATGCTCTCCTCCACATCCTTCCTGTTCGTGCTCTTCATTCTGCTGCTGTGCGGCTACACGCTGCACAAGGTGCGCCTGGTCCACCTGCTGCTGCACGAAGTACGCGACCATGCGCTGCGCGAACCGGCAAGCCTGTATCGCCAGCTGGAGGCCCTGCAAGGTTTGTACGCCGAGCTGAACCTGTGCCGCAGCCTGCCCGCCACGCGCGGCTGGGCCGCGTCGCCCGACCTGTTGCTGGAGCTGGCGCGCCACGCGCAAGCGGCCTGCCCGCAGGTGGTGCTCGAGTGCAGCAGCGGCACCTCGACGCTGGTGCTGGCGCGCTGCATGCAGCTGAATGGTTCGGGCATGGTGTATAGCCTGGAGCACGACCCGCTGTATGCCCAGCACACGCGGCGCGAACTGGAGCGCCACGGACTGAGCGCCTGGGCGCGGGTGCTGGACGCGCCGCTGCAGCCGCAGCAGTTCGGCGCCGCCACCTGGCCCTGGTATGCGCCCGACGCGCTGCGCGGCGCATTGCCGCAGCCGGCCCAGGTCGATCTGCTGGTGATCGACGGGCCGCCGCAAGCGACCCGCCAGCTGGCGCGCTATCCAGCCGGGCCGGCGCTGTTTCCGCTGCTGGCCGACGGCGCCGTGGTCTTCCTCGACGACAGTGACCGTCCCGGCGAGCAGCGCATCCTGGCGCTGTGGAGAGAGGAATTTCCTGAATTCGAACACAGCAGCAAACCATGCGAAAAAGGCTGCGCCCTGCTGACGCGCCGCGCCGGCGGGCACGGCTAGGGCGTCTTGGCCGCCAGCGCGGCTTGCCTGGCGAGCGCGGTCTCGGGTGCATGCTCGGCGTGATAGCGCTCGCGCGCCACATGCATGGCCGACAGGTGCTGCTCCACATTGGACGGCATCAGCTCCGCACCGAAACCGTCCGGCGCGGCGGACGCGCCGCCGAACAGGCGGGCCAGTATCATGCGCCCCACATTCTCGCGGTAATGCGACGGCTCCCAGTAGTAGCCCATGTCCGCCCCGCCGCCGGCCTGCGGCAACGGCTCGGTGGTCACGCTGTTGTAGCCTGAGAAATCATGCAGCGTCACATCGCAGCCAGCCGCCCGCCTGCGGGCCGCCGCCGCCGTCAGCGCGCGCAGCCAGGCTTCCGCCGGCTCGGCCTTCCCTGCCCAGTACAGCGCGTCCTGCATCAAGGCGTGGGTGGGATTGACGTACAAGCGCACCCGCGTTCCCAGGCTGCACAACTCGTCCAGACGCCGGTGGAACACTGCGAGGGCGCCGGCGGCCGGCCCTTCGCCGCGCACAAACTCGCCCAGCCTCGGCAGTACAGCGGCGGCCTTGCTGCCTCGTGTGGCAAAGCGGTGCATCAGGCAGGCCGCATCGCGCTGGCCCAGAAAGGCCAGGCTGGAGCGGCACACCGGCTCGTAACTGCCGCTCAGCACGCGCAGCGCATCGCCCGCCATCTCCAGGCTGACCGCGCGCTTCAGATTCAGCAAGCTGCGCCGTGCCAGATAGCCCGGGCCGTCGGCCAGCAGCGCCTCGTCCAGCTCGGTGTTGCCGGTCCCGAGGTGGAATGAGGGCGCGTCCAGGCCCCACACCAGCGTGTCCACCTTGGCCACCTGCACGGCGTGGTGCGCCATCATGCCCGCGTCGTTCATGGTCGCGCCCGAAAGCGCGGCATTGAACACCGGCCGCCCGCCGAACAGCGAGGGATGCGCAGGCAAGGCCACCTCGGTGCGCGAATTCCCCACATACACCAGCGCCGGCCGGTAGCGCGCCAGCGCATAGGTCTTGGCCCACGGCCCCAGCCGCTCGCGCATCGGGCGCAGCAGCTGCACCGGCGGCGTATTCCACTGGTGTGTCAGATAGGGATCGACCGCGTAGTTGAGCGCAGCCACCGCGCCCACCACGCCGGCCGACAGGCCGCAGAACAAGCTCAGATAGGCGCGCATGGTCAGAATTGGAAATAGAGGAATTCGGAGACGCGGTTCATATTGAACACGCAGGAGATGAACAGCGCCGCCAGGGCCAGCCCCCATCCCGGGCTGGGCCGCCACGCCCGTCCCGGCATGGTGCGGAATATTCTTTCAATGCAGGGCTGGTAATGACAGAATATTTCCTGCGTGTTGGGCGCAGCGAACGCCAGCACGGCCGACAGCAGCAGCACGGGCAGGCCAGGCCCGTCCAGCTCCATCCAGCGCAGGCCTTTGAATTCCGGATGCATTCCCAACTGCGCAAGCGGCGCCGCCACGCCTTGCAGCGCGCGCGGCAAGGACACGCCGTTGGCGCCGGCCAGCGCACCCAGCAGGTCGCCGGCGGTGGCCAGATCGGGGGCGCGGAACACCACCCATGCCAGCATCACGGCCAGGAAAGTCAGGGGCGCGCCCCACCAGGCCGGGGCGCTGGCCGCCGCGCCGCGCCAGCGCAGCCAGCCCTGATGCAGCACCAGGTAGCCGCCGTGCATGGCGCCCCAGGCCACAAAGGTCCAGCCGGCGCCGTGCCACAGGCCGCCCAGCACCATCGTCGCCATCAGATTGGCATAGCGCCGCGCGCGGCCGGCGCGGTTGCCGCCCAGGGCGATGTAGAGATAGTCGCGCAGGAAGCGCGACAGCGTCATATGCCAGCGGCGCCAGAATTCGCTGATATTGCGCGCCTTGTATGGCGAGTTGAAATTGAGCGGCAGCCGCACGCCGAACAGCAGCGACAGGCCGATGGCCATGTCGGAGTAGCCGGAAAAATCGAAATACAGCTGGAAGCTGTAGGCCAGCACGCCGGTCCAGGCCTCGACCAGCTGCGGATGGGCGCCCGCCGCGAAAACCGGGGCAGCCAGCGGCGCCAGCGTATCGGCCAGCAGCACCTTCTTGGCCAGGCCCAACACGAAGATCGACAGGCCGACCGCGAAATTGGCGCTGCGCGGACGCGCATTGTCCGGATCGGCGAATTGCGGCATCATTTCCTTGTGGTGCAGCACCGGCCCCGCCACCAGGTGCGGGAAATAGCTGACGAACAGCATATAGTGGATGAAGTTGCCGTCCCTTACTTCGCCACGGTAGCAGTCGACCAGGAAAGCGATCTGCGTGAACGTGAAGAAGGAAATGCCGATGGGCAGCACAATGTCCCAGCCGCGCCAGTCCGCGCCGGGCTCCATCAGCGCGGCGGCAAAGAAATTGGCGTATTTGTAGTAAGCCAGCAGCAGCAAGTTGGCGCACAGGGCGCCGCACAGCCGGCGTTTGCGGGCCGGGCCGTGCGCCCGCGCGATCAGCAGGCCGGCGCAGTAATTCCCGCAGATGGATGCCAGCAGCAAGGGCAGGAAGCGCACGTCCCAGTAGCCGTAGAAGAACAGCGAGGCGGCCGCCAGCCAGGCCGCCGCCCAGCGCGCATGGACGCGGCCAAGCAGAAAATATCCTGCCAGCACCGCCGGCAGGTAGAGGAACAGGAAGCCGAACGAGTTAAACAGCATGCCCTGCTCCCGGCGCCGGCCGCCCGCCGTCGGCCGCACTGCACGCCGCGTCCCCATGCCAGGCCGCCGCCCTGCCGTTGGCCCGTTCGGCGGAGATCAGTTCGGCGTAGCACGGCGCAATCTGCGCCGCCACACGCTGCCACGTATGGTGCGCCACCAGCGCCCTCACCGCCCGCCGTTCCGGCCGCGCGGCCATCAGCGCCAGGACGGCTTCGCGCTGGCTGGCGCCGTCGTCCCACGCTACTTCCTTGAGCGCAAATTCGCTCTCTGGCAGATGCAGGGCGTTGTCCTTGGTCAGCACCACCGGCGTGCCCGCCGCCAGCGCCTCCAGCGCCGACAAGGGCTGCACTTCCCCCTGGCTGGGCAAAGCCACCACCGACGCTGCCGCATAGGCGCTCGCCAGCAGCGGATCGTTGTGCGGCAGTTCGCCCAGCCAGCGCGCCCACGGCATGTCAAGGATGGTTTTCAGATAGGGCTGGAATTCGCGCGACGCATGGCCGATCAGCACCACCGGTATGCCGCAGCCGTCCAGCGCCTGCACCAGGCCCAGCTGGTTCTTGTATGGCGAAATGCTGCCCGCCATCATGACGAACGGCCCCACCAGTCCAGTGCGGCGCCGGAACAGCTCGGGCTCGGCGCGGAAGAACTGCGGTCCTATGCCGTTGGGGAAGACGCGGATTTTGGCGGCATCGATCTGGAAGCCGGCCATGATGGCGGAGCGTTCCGCGTCTCCCAGCGCGATCACCAGCTGCGCCAGCTGCAGCGCGCTTTTCATCTGCGCGTAGCTGGTCTGCACATTCCAGGCGGTCAGCCGCCCCGCCAGGCGGTCAGCCATGCGCGCCTGCATGCCGTTGGCCCGGTTCCAGCCCGGCGACACCAGCGGCGACAGCACCACCGGCACCGCCATTTCCCGCGCCGCCTCCACCACGCGATGGTTGCCATTGATGGCGGCAAACACATGTATCAGGTCGTATTCATCCAGGCGCTTGCGGTTCGGGTCGGCCAGCTCGACCTGCAAAGCGCGTCCATTGACCTGGCCCAGGCTGTTCAGGGCCGCGATGGTTTCGCGCACCTGCACCTGCAGGCCGCCCTCGCGCTGGAATAGCATTGGATATGACAATATGCCCACGCGCATCGCGGCCTCCCCTTGTTGACGTCCGATGACGCCTAATTGACCTTCCAGAAGCGCCATCGGTGCCCGGCCAGCAGCCCTTGCATCCGCCGCAGCTCGGCCGCCAGCTCGTGTTCCAGCCACAGCACGCCCGCCACCCACAGCAGCAAGCCCCCGGCGCCGGCCGCCAGCAGCTGGAATGGCCCGGACGGCAAGGTCATGCGCGCGGCCAGCGGCGCCAGCGAGCTCAGGCCGGCCAGCACCGCGCTGCGCGCCACGGCCGCGCACTGCGGCCCCAGCGCTAGCCCGCTCAGCCGCGCCAGGCAGCGCCATGTGAACCAGCTGCGCCCCAGCGCGCCTGCCAGCAGGCCCCAGGCCACATAATCGAGGCCGAACGGCGCGGCCAGCAGCACCGCCGCGATGCGCACCGCCACCGACATCGCGTCCAGCCGGGCCTGCTCCCGCACATGGCCGCCGGCGAGGAACAGATAGCGCGCCATACTGAACATGCTATAGAGCGCGGCCCCCAGGGATATGACCTGGATCAAAGGGACCGTTGCATCCCATTGATCGCCGTACAGCAAGCGCACGACAGGCTGCGCCATCAGGCCCAGGCCGGCAAAAAAAGGCCAGGCCAGCGCCGTCATGCAGCTGATGGTTTTCAGGTAGGCTGCGCGCGCGTCCTGCCCGGCGCGCGCCTGCGCCGCATACAGCGAAAACGCCACCGGCGAGACGGCGCTGGTGATGGCCTGGTTGAACAGATTGATGACGCTTTGGGCCTTGCCGTAGATACCGGCGCCGGCCACGCCGATCAATTTGCCCACGATCAGGTCGGGCGCCGCCACGCCCGCCTGGTCGATCAGCCCGCCGCCCGCCGCGTAGCCGCCGTAGCGCAGCACAGTACCGGCGCCACGCCAGTGCGGCAGCCACGGCAGTCCCGCCGGACGCAGCGCCACGCTGGCCAGCAGCGCGGCCGCACTGCCCGCCGCCGCGCCGCAAGCCAGGCTCAGGCTGCCCCAGCCGCGCCACGCCAGCCACACCGAGCAGGCCAACTGCACGCAGGCGGCCGCCGCATTGACCAGCAGGATGGAGGCGAAGCGCATCTGCCGCCGCAGCATCGATACCGTGAGCGAGGTGAACGGCACCATCAGGAAGTTCAGGGCCAGCAATTGCAGCACGGGCCGCAACTGCTGCGCTTGGTAGAATGCCGCCAGCGGCGGCGCGGCCAGCAGCACCAGCAGGCCCAGCGTCCAGGCGCTGCCCACGGACACGCACAGTGCCGCGCGCAGCTTGGCCGGCGTCAAGTCCTTTTCCTGCACCAGGTACTGCCCCACGCCGAAGTCGCGCAGCACTTGCGCCAGCCCGGCCAGCACGGCGGCAACCGAATACACGCCGGTCTCGGCGGGCGTGAGCAGGCGGCCCAGCACCATGCTGCCGGCCAGCGCCAGCAGCAGCAAGGCGTACTTCTCGACAAAGGACAGCGCCAGCGAGCGCCTCAAGGGCAGCGGCCCCGGCGCTGCGGCAGCGACGGCTGCCTGGCTGTGCGCGGCGTCCGTCATGGCTTTACACCAGGCCGCGATAGAAGGCTTGCACCATCTCGCCCACTTGCTCCTGGCTGTACAGGCGTTCCGCCTCGTGCCGCCCGCTCTGCCCCATACAAGCGCGCCGCGCCGGATCGCGCAGCAGCGCGGCTACCGCATGGCGCAGCGCCTCCGGCTCGTCCAGCGGCGCCAGCACACCGCCCGCGCAGCCGCGCAGCACGTCCGCCGTACCCGGCACATCGGTGCCCACGGCCGGCACGCCGCAGGCCATGGCCTCGATGGTGGCAATGCCAAAGCCCTCGTTGCGGCTCAGCAGCACGTGCACATCCATGCCCGGCAACAAGCGTTCCACCTCGACCTGAAAACCGGTAAACACCACGTAATCGGCCACGCCCAGTTCCTGCGCCTGGCGCCGCAGCGCCGTCTCGAGCGGCCCGTCGCCCACCAGCACCAGATACAGATGCGGAAACTCCACCCTGAGCGCGGCCAGCAGCGCCAGCGCCGCCTGCGGCCGCTTTTGCTCGGCCAGCCGCGCCACCGAACCCATTACCAGGCTGCCCGGCGGTATCGCCCAGCCACGCCGGGCTTCGGCGCGCAGGCCCGGAGACGGCCGGAAGCGGCGCGTGTCGACGCCGTTGGGGATCACCGCCAGCCGCGTCCCCGGCTGGATATAGGGGTGGTACAGCGCCATAAAGTGCTGCAGGGCAGACTCGGACACCGCGTATATCCCCTTCACCGCGCTGAAAGCCTGCGCCAGCAGGCGCCGATGCCAGGGGCCGTACTCCACCGGAGGAAAGGCGTTGTGCACGCTGACCACGGCAGGCAAGCCGCAGCGCTGCGCCAGCCAGAGCGCGGACGCGCCATAGCCGGTCCAGCAAAACGCCACATGGACCAGGTCGGCCCTGTGGCGTTGCAGCGCGCGCCGCGTCCACAGCATGGCGCGCCAGCGGTTCAGGCGCCGCCAGCGCCATTCCTCGAAGAACAGCGGCATGGTCAGCTCGGACGCGGCAATGCGTTCGGCCCGCAAGGCTCTGCTCCAGGCCGCGCTGCCCGGAAAACGGTGCAGCGCCAGCGTGGTGTCGCAACCCGCCGCATTCAGGAAGCGCGCCTCCTGCGCCATGCGCAATTCCATGCCGCCCAGGGCGCCTGAGTAGCCGGTAATCAGCACCCGCCGCCCGCCGACCGGCGGCCCGCGCCACGCCTCCCGGATATATCCGCGCAAATAGGCGCTCTCCCAGCGCCGGAGGAATTGCTGGTCGGCATCGCCCCGCAGCAGCGCCAGCGCCAGGCCGCCGCTCTCCAGCAGCAGCCGCTTCCACATCCAGCGCGGCACACGCAACAGATAAGGATACGGCCCGCGTCCGGCCTGGATGTCCTGCCGGCACTTGCCGCGTCCGAAACTCCAGGCCCGCTGCAGGATATGCCCGGCCTCGGTCTGGTGCGTGCGGATGTGGTGAGCCACGCGCGCCGCCGGACAAAACCACGGCAGATAGCCGGCGCTGCTCAAGCGCCGCGTCAGCTGGGTTTCGCTGCCCATCGCATAGGCCCCGCCATTCGGCCCCACCTGCTCGTCGAAACGGTAGCCCGCCTCGAACACCGCGCGCCGCACCGCCATATTGGCGCCCCAGACCAGGCCCGGAAACACCGGCCCTTCCGGCAGGCTGGGCGAGGTGATGCCAAAGGTCATGCCCAGTGGCGCCAGGCGCAGCACCCAATCCGGCGGCGGCTCCGCCCAGTCCGCCACAATACTGCCGCCGAAGACCGCGTATCCCGGCTGCGCCTGGGCCGTCTCCGCCAGCCGCAGCAGCCAGTCGGACGCGGGCGTGGCATCGTCGTCGCTGAAGACGAACAGTCCGCCTTGCGGCTCCGCCAGTTCGAGCGCCGCCGCCAGGGCACGGTTCAGCGCCACGTTTTTGCCCGGTCTGGGCTCGTGCAGGCAACGCAGCGGCAAGCGCCCGGCGTAGCTGTCGAGTATGGCGCGGGTACTGTCCGTGCTGCCATTGTCGACCACCAGCATGCGCCAGCCTTGCGCCGGCTGCGCCAGGCCGCAGTAGGCCTCCAGCACGCGCGGCAACGTGGCGGCGCCATTGCGGCTTGCGATGATTACAGTGAGCACGGCGCGTCTCCTCGGCGGATGGTGTCCTCCAGTCTAATAAGGGGCCGCCCGACGCTTCTTGACCTTTCTCAAGCACCTGCTTGCGCCATCGCAATGTCCAGTCCTGCGGGACGGGTTCAAATGGACTGATGAGCATAGCCATGCCGCCCTTGTCCAACCCAAGCTTGCCGACTCGCCATGAAACCCAATACCGCCATCCTGCTTGCCTCCGGCCTTGCCCTGCTGGTCCTCGTCACCGCTGCCGCACCGGCCCGTGCCGACTGCCCGCCCTATCTCAAAACCGTGGTCGGCGGCGACTACAACGACGCCGAGGACCGCCAGGGCCTGGCCCTGATCGAGCCCCACCACTTCACGCCGGACGTGGAAAACCTCAGACACGGCAGCAAGAGCTATCTGGGCGGCGACTTGTCCTATACTTTGGAGCACTACCCCAACCACCACCGTGCGCTCAGCTCCATGGCCAAGCTGGTCCTGCGCGACAAGAACGTCAAGCCCACCGGCGCGAAGTTCAACATCGAGTGCTACTTCCAGCGCGCGCTGGGCTACCGTCCCAAGGACGCCAAAGTCCACGCCATCTACGCCGGCTTCCTGCTTGCTCAGAATCAGTTGGACCTGGCGCGCGAGCACCTGGCCACGGCCGTTCAGCTCGAACCGGACAATGCCACCAGCCACTACAACCTGGGCCTGCTGTACATCAAGAACAAGGACTACGCCGCCGCGCGCGAATCAGCCCAGCGCGCCTACGCGCTGGGTTTCCCGCTGCCCGGCCTGCGCAACAAGCTGCAGCAAGCCGGCCAGTGGCAGCAATGACTTACTTGATGCCGTGATGGCTCATCAGATCGTATAGCGTCGGCCGGCTCACCCCCAGCAGTTCGGCCGCCCGCAGGATATTTCCGTCCACGCGCGCCAGCGCCTTGATCATCACCTTGTATTCGGCCGCGTCGCGCGCCTGGCGCAGATCGATATTCTCCACCGCCTGCGCCTCCACCTCCGGCAGGCCCAGGTCCTCCAGCGCAATCTGCGAGCCCTCCGCCATGATCACGGCGCGCTTGATGCAGTTTTCCATCTCGCGCACATTGCCCGGCCAGGTGTAGGCATCGATGGCGGCCAGCGCCTCCGGGCGGAAATGCAGCGCCTGCCGGTGTTCGCTGACGCAGAAACGGTTCTTGAAGTGCTGCGCCAGCAGCACCCGGTCGCCCACCCGCTCGCGCAGCGGCGGGATGGCCAGCACAATCTCGCTCAGGCGGTAATACAAGTCCTCGCGGAACTGCCCCTGTTCAGCCAGGGTTTTCAGATTGCGGTGCGTGGCGCACACCACGCGCACGTCCACCGCGATCTCGCTGCGGCCGCCCACCCGCTCTATCACCCGCTCCTGCAAAAAGCGCAGCAGCTTGGCCTGCAGCGGCGGCGCCATGTCGCCTATCTCGTCGAGAAAGAAGGTGCCGCCGTGCGCCAGCTCGATTTTGCCCAGCGTCTGCCGCGCCGCCCCGGTGAAGGCGCCCTTCTCGTAGCCGAACAGCTCGCTCTCCAGCAGATGCTCGGGGATGGCGGCGCAATTGATGGCGACAAAACGCCGTTCGCGCCGCGCGCTGAGCCGGTGCAGGCCGCGCGCCACCAGCTCCTTGCCGCAACCGGAATCGCCCAGCAGCATCACGCTGGCCGACGACGGCGCCACCTTCTCCACACTGCGGCACATCTTCAGCATGCCCGGGTCGCGGCTGATAATGCCGGACAGCGGCGAATCGGCCTCGATCTGCAGCATGCGCCGGTTGTCCTGCTGCACCCCGTGCAAAAAGAAGGCGCGCTGTATCACCAGCCGCAGCAGGTCCGCATCCAGCGGCTTTTGCTGGAAGTCATAGGCTCCCATGGCTACCGCCTTCAGCACATTGCCCCGGTCCTGGTTGCCGGACAGGACGATCACCTTGGTCTCCGGCGCGGCGGTCACGATGTCGCGCAGCAGCGCCAAGCCTTCGGAAGCGCCGTCCGGATCGGGCGGCAAGCCCAGGTCCATGGTCACCACGCAGGGCTGGTGGCGCCGCAGCTGGGCCAGCGCCTGCTCGCGCCGCTCGGCGATCAGCACGTCGTACTCGTCCAGGCCCCAGCGCAACTGCTTCTGCAAGCCGGGATCGTCCTCCACCACCAGCAGCTTCTTTTTAGGCATCGCTCCTCCGGTTGATTGCGTTCAGGCGGCCGCAGCGGCGGCATGCAGCGGCAGCGTGATGCGGAAAGTGGTGCCGCGTCCGCACTCGCTGCTCACTTCCAGCCGCCCGCCTATGCCGTCCAGGTATGCGCGGCTCTCGAACACGCCTATGCCCATGCCTGCGGCCTTGGTTGTATCGAAAGGCTTGAACAGGCGTTCGCGGATGAATTGCTCGCTCATGCCGGCGCCGCTGTCGGCCAGCTCCACCACGGCGCTGGGGCCATCGCGCCGCAGCAGCAGCGCCACCGTGCCGTCCGGCGGCGTGGCCTCGATGGCGTTCAGTATCAGATGGCCCAGCACGCGCTCCAGGCGATGCCAGTCCGCCACCACCAGCAGGCCGGGATCGCGCACCGTCAGCTGCGGCCGGGGCCGCGCGGCCGCGCGCGCCTGCACCGCCTGCGCCAGCACCTGCTCCAGCGGCAGCGCCGTATTGCGCTCCGGCGCCTCGCCCCGGCTCAGCTTTTGCAGCAGCAGCGTCATCTTGCGCACCGAATGGGCCAGGGTTTCCAGCATGTCCTGCTGGAACTGGGGATTGCCCTGGTGGCGCTCGGCGTTCGCCAGCAGCAAAGACAGCTGCGACACCAGGTTCTTCAGGTCATGCACGATAAAGGCCGACATCCGGTTCAGCGACTCGAACTGGCGCGCCACCGCCAGCGCGTCCGACGACTGCTGGTGCGCCAGATAGCTGGCAGCCTGGCTGCCCGCGATCTTGAGCAGGTCGCGCACCTCCCAGTTCAGCGCGATGGCCGTGCGCGGCTGCGTCAGCGCCACCACGCCTTGCAGGCGGCCATGCAGCATCAGCGGCACGAGCAGCCACAGCTGGGGCACGCCGTGCAGCCACAGCGGCAGCTCCAGGCCAACGTAGCGTTCCGGCTGCGCCAGGCTTTCCGGCACGTCCAGCACCCACTGGCGCTCCTCCAGGAAGCGGCAGAAAGCAGTGCTGGCCGCCCCGTGCTGCGGGGCCAGGTTCCAGCTGGCGGCCGGCTCGCAGCGGCAGCCCGCCGCGTCGTCGCGGCACAGCCACAGCGCGCCCGCCGGGCTTTCCACCAGGCCGGCCAGCGCCTGCACCACCCGCAAGCCCAGGTCCGGTCCGTCCATCGACAGCGTGAGGGTGATGCGCTGCCATTCGTCGCGGTAGTCGAAACCGGTCTGGTAAAAGTGTTTGCTGACAAACACCTTGGCATAAGCCCGCACCGAACCGGAAAACAGCACGCCCGCCAGCACGATGGCCGCGCCGGCCAGCCAGGCCACTTGCATCAGCGGCCCCCAGGCGCCGCCGAAGCTGCGCAGATACCAGCCGCAAGCCGCCATGCCCAGCAGATACAGCGCGCTGCCGATCAGCGCCGCCGAGCGGAACAGCATCTGGCGCGACAGCGCCAGCCCCACCGTCCAGCGCGGATTGCGCACCGCCGACACAGCCAGCAGCGGCGCGCCCAGCGCGCACACCAGCCCGCGCGCGGCCCACAGCTCGCCGCTCATGCGGCGGAACAGCAAGGCGTCGCTGTACAGATAAAAATCGTAGGCGAACAGCAGGCCGATGCCCAGGCAGGCGAACTTGATGCTCCAGCGCTCGTGCGGCGGCGTGCCGCGGTACAGCTGCTCCAGCAGCAGCAGCCCGGCAACGGCCAGCATCAGGCGGCACGCCATCGGCAAGGCGGCGTCCCGCTCGGCCAGCCAGCCCAGCTCTTCGGACACCAGCGGCAGCAGCGCCAGCGCCACGGCCGCGCCCAGCAGCCAGCTGCGGCTATGTCCCGCGCGGCCCAGCAAGGACAGCAGGAACACCAGCCAGGCCACCGTGCGCGCCGCTTCCAGCGCTTCGCTGTATTGCGCCGCCCACTGTTCCACCCAGCCTGCGGAATGGACCGCCGCAGCGGCAGCCCAGGCGGCGGTCAGGCCGCAGGCCGCCAGCAGCGCCGTGGAATGGCGTCCCTTGCGCCAGCCCGGCAGCAGCAGCGCCGCCAGCAGCAGATAGGCCACGGCCGCCAGTCCATGGCTGGCCACGGCCGCAAACGATGCGGTCCAGGCCGCAGAAAGTGGCGCGTCCGGGAACGCCATCAGCGGCTCCCCTTGCCCAGCAGCACCACCCGCACCGTGTCTATCAGTATCAGCAAGTCCAGGAACAGGCTGTTGTTTTTTACATAATACAAATCGTATTGCAGCTTGCGCACCGCATCATTCACCGAGGCGCCATACTGATAGCGCACCTGCGCCAGCCCCGTGACGCCCGGCTTGATGCTGTGCCGCACGTTGTAGTACGGCACATCCTGCCCCAGCTGCTCAACGAAATACGCCCGTTCCGGCCTGGGCCCGACAAAACTCATCTCGCCTCGGAACACGTTCAGCATCTGCGGCAGTTCGTCGATGCGCAGCTTGCGTATCCAGCGGCCCACGCGCGTCACGCGCGGATCGTCCTCGGCCGCCCAGCGCGGCTTGCCGTCGCCCTCCGCGTCGCTGCGCATGCTGCGGAACTTCAGCACCCTGAACAGCCGTCCGTCCTTGCCCACCCGTTCCTGCTGGTAAAACACCGGCCCGCCGTCCTCGGCCGCAATGCACAGCGCCGCCAGCAGCATCACCGGCAGCGCCGCCACGCAGATCGCCGCGCTGGCCGCCAGGTCGAAGGTCCGCTTTACGCTGGCGCGCAGGAAACTCTGGTCAAAGCCGCCGCCAAAGATCAGATAGCTCGGCTGCAGCGTGTCGATGCGGATCTGGCAGGCCTCGCGCTCGAAGAAGGCCGACGCATCCACCACCCGTACCCCGCCCAGCACGCACTCCAGCAGTTGCCGCACCGGATAAGCGCCGCCGCGCCGGTCGCCCAGCGACACCACCACCTCGCCGGCGCCGTGCGTGCGCGCCAGCTCCAGCAACGATTGCCCGCCCGGCAGCAGATCCGGCAGCAGACAGGACGCCGCCACCTGCCGCCGCTCGCCCGCCACCGGCACGCAGCCCACAATATGAAAGCGCTGGAAACCCTGCTTGCTGACCGCCAGCTCCATGCACTCCTGCGCCAGCGCGCCGTCGCCCAGCAATATCAGCCGCTCGGTCATGCGCTCGGTGCGCACCGTGGAAAACAGCAGCAGCCGGGTCAGCAGCACGGCGCCGCCGCCCATCAGGAATGTCCAGTTCCCCACCTGCGCGGCGTGCAGGCCGGGCAGCGCGTGCACCAGCAGGTTGTGCAGGCAGAACGCCAGCAGCAGCGCCGGCACGATGCGCACCAGCGTCTGGCGCAGCGCGTCGCCAGGATGCAGGCGGAAGTCGGACTGGTACATGCCCAGCGTGCCCATGCTCAGCACGGTCAGCAGCGCAAACAGCAGCGCGCTCCAGTACCCACCGCCCGGGTGCAGCGCATGCCGCGCCTCGGCCAGCGAAGCCAGCCCGGCGCTGGCCAGCAGCAGCGCCACCTCCATCAGCAGCAGGATGAAGGCCATGCGCGGAACATAATGGTTGAAGATGCGGATCACAGTTCGCTCCCGCGCCCTCGGAGTGGGCAGCAGTGGTTCAGCCATGATGCCGCGCACAATCAGCAGGCGTGTTGAGGCGAAACAAGCCCAGCGCGCAGGGAAGCCGCGCCAGATCAACATCTTGCGCGAAAATGACCGGCGCATGACAGCCCGGCGCCAAATGGTCTATAGTCTTGCTTCCTTACACAGCAATTGTGAACCGAACACCATGAAATTTGATGTTGCGATTGTCGGCAGTGGCCTGGCCGGCCTGTCGGTGGCTTTGCATCTGGCGGAAACGCGCAAAGTGGCCATTATTTCCAAACGCGAACTGCTGGACGGCGCCAGCAACTGGGCCCAGGGCGGCATCGCCGCCGTGCTGGACTCCGGCGACAGCCACGACCAGCACATCGCCGACACCCTGGTGGCCGGCGGCGGCCTGTGCGACGCCGACGCCACCCGCTTCATCGTGGAAAACGGGCGCGCCGCCATCGAATGGCTGATCGAGCAAGGCGTGCCCTTCACGCGCGACGACAAGGCCGAACTGGGCTTCCACCTGACCCGTGAAGGCGGCCACAGCCAGCGCCGCATCATCCACGCGGCCGACGCCACCGGCCACGCGGTGCAGGTCACGCTGGAACAGAAGGTGCGCGCCCATCCCAACATCAGCCTGTTCGAGCACCACTGCGCCATCGACCTGATCACGTCGGACAAGCTGGACGGCAAAGTCCCGCACGGCAACAAGCAGCCCAAGTGCCACGGCCTCTACGTGCAGGACGTGCGCAGCGGCGAAGTGCACACCGTGGCTGCCGAGCACACGGTGATGGCCACCGGCGGCGCCGGCAAGGTCTACCTCTACACCACCAATCCGGACACCGCCAGCGGCGACGGCATCGCCATGGCCTGGCGTGCGGGCTGCCGCGTGTCGAATATGGAATTCATCCAGTTCCACCCGACCTGCTTGTACCATCCCTACGCCAAGTCCTTCCTGATCACCGAAGCGATACGCGGCGAAGGCGGCCTGCTCAAGCTGCCGCCAGAAGCCGGCCCGGCGGCGGGCATGCGCTTTATGCTGGTGCACGACGAGCGCGCCGAACTGGCCCCGCGCGACGTGGTGGCGCGCGCCATCGACTTCGAAATCAAGAAGCGCGGCCTGGACTATGTGCACCTGGACATCAGCCACAAGCCGGCCGAATGGCTGATCGAGCACTTCCCCACCATCTACGCGCGCTGCCTGGAGCTGGGCATCGACATCACCAAGGAACCCATCCCCATCGTGCCGGCAGCGCACTACACCTGCGGCGGCGTGGTGACCGACCTGCACGGCCGTACCGACCTGCCCGGCCTGTACGCCGTGGGCGAAACCGCCTGCACCGGCCTGCACGGCGCCAACCGCCTGGCCTCCAACTCGCTGCTGGAATGCGTGGTGATCGGCCGCGCCTGCGCGCAGGACATCGAAAGCAAGGAACGCGTCGGCGCTCCCTACCTGCCGGACTGGGACGAAAGCCGCGTCACCGACGCCGACGAGGAAGTGGTCATCGCCCACAACTGGGACGAGCTGCGCCGCTTCATGTGGAACTACGTCGGCATCGTGCGCACCACCAAGCGCCTGGAACGGGCGCAGCACCGCATCGCCCTGCTGAAAGAGGAAATCGACGAGTACTACCAGAACTTCCGCATCACCAGCGACCTGCTGGAACTGCGCAACCTGGTGGACGTGGCCGGCCTCATCGTCAACAGCGCCCTGCAGCGCCGCGAAAGCCGGGGCCTGCACTTCAGCCGCGACTACCCGGAAACGCTGCCGAAGGCGCTGCCCAGCATCCTCACGCCCAACCGCCGCTGAAGCGGCCCCGTCTCAGGGGATATCAACGTCGTAGCGCTGGCCAAGGCGCTTCAGCTCGCCGCTTTCGGCCAGCAGCTCGAAGGCGGCGTCGAAGCGGCTGCGGATGGCGTCGTGCGTGGCCCGCTTGGGGAAGGCGAAGTAGCCGTCCTGCACCTCGATCACCTGCGGCAGCGCCACCACCTGCCCGCCCAGCTTCAGCGCCGCCAGCACCGGTTCTGTGTTGCGGCGGTTGCTGGCGAACAGCGCCACGTGCTTGTGGGTCAGCATCAGGACGCCGTTTTCCACATTGTTCGCCACGCTCACGCGCAGGCGCGGCCGGGCCGCGTCAAAGCTGGCGCCGTAGGTCCAGCCATTCATCACCACGATGGATTTGCCTTCCAGCGCCGCATAGTCGCCCTGCCAGCCGGCGCCCGCGCCCGCCAAGGTGTAGAACACCATATCGTCGCGGTAAAACGCCGCCCGCGAAAACGCCATGCGCTCCAGCCTTTCCGGCGACTTGTACGGGCCCACCAGGACATCGGCCAGCCCCTGCGCCACCATGGCCTGCGCGCGCGCCCAGGGATAGAGCGCGAAGCGCACGGTGTCCTTGTTGCGGCGCGCCACCATGCGCACGATGTCCGGCCCCATGCCGGTGAATTCTCCGTCGGCCCGGCGCTCGAACACGCGCTCGAAATGCGCCCCCACCACCAGCAGCTCACGCGCCGCCGCGCCGCTGCACAGGCAAGCGAGCAACAGGGCCAGGGCAGGCCGGGGAAGTTTCAGCACGGAATCTCCTAGAGTATGTGGCTATCATACCTAGAGGCGTAGACTAGTCAAAAGAATTGCTTTACCGTATGGCCATATGACGACATCACAGACGGACCACAAGCTGCTGCGCGCCGCCCGCATGGACGATGTGCCGCGCATGGAAGAGCTGATCGCCCGTTCCGGCATCGCGCTGAGCGAAGGTTTCTACACGCCCGAGCAGGCGCAGGCCGTCACCCGCCACGTGTTCGGCGTGGACACCCAGCTGGTCGAGGACGGCACTTATTTCATCATCGAGCGCGACGGCCAGTTGCTGGCCTGCGGCGGCTGGAGCAAGCGCGCCACGCTGTTCGGCGCCGACCGCACCAAGACCGGCCCGGACCGCTTGCTGGACCCGGCCACCGAAGCCGGCCGCATCCGCGCCTTCTTCGTGGCGCCGTCCGCCGCGCGCCAGGGCCTGGGCAGCATGCTGATGGCGCACTGCCAGCAGGAAGCGGCGGCACAGGGCTTCCGGACGCTGGAACTGGCCGCCACCATGCCCGGCGTGCCCCTGTATCTGGCCAGCGGCTTCGAAGTGACCGAACCCTTCGAGCTGCCGCTGCCGGGCGGCGTCAATGTTCCGCTGGCGCGCATGCGCAAGCGGATCTGAAGACTACTTGTTCGCTTGACGGCGGCGGCCGGCCAGGCCCGCCATCGCCAGTCCCGTCATAAAGATCGCCATCGACGCCGGCTCCGGCACCGCGCTGACCGAGGAACTGGTGAATTCGGCGCGCAAGCCGATTGGATTGCCGCCGTTTTGAGCAAAGTTGCGCACCACGAAGTCCACCCTGTTCAGGCCTGGATTGAAACCGGTGTTGGCGGCAAAAGTGCTCCATTCCGTAAAGCTGCTGCCGCTGGCCAGCAGATTGCCGTTCAGGAATACCTGGGCCGCATTGTCGGCCATAAACCGGCCCGTGAACTTGGCGCTGGACGCCGCGTAGCCGCCCAGGTCGAACGTCAGGCTGTAGCGGTACAGGCCTTCCTGAACCGGATCATACGACTGGGCCTGGTCGCGGCTGGGCGTAATCCATTTTGAGAACTCGCCGTTCGCCATCCAGGGCGAAATCGGCCATACGCCATTCGACGTGGCGTATGCCATTGCGTCGGACAGGACGGTGCTGCCTTGCGTAACGGTGAGATTGTAGTGCGTGTCCTTGGTGCCGGAAGCGAATCCCTGACCGGTGTTGTACAGGCCGGTGATGGTGGACGCGCCTGCGGAGGCGGAGATCAGTGCAGTTGCGAGAGCGCAGACAGTAACGATGAATTTCATGCAATACCCCAAAGTCAAAGTGGAAGTCGATGCAGGCAAACTGGCCTGCGCAAACTGTTCCTCAACCGTTTTTTAGGGCTGTTGAAACGAAAATTTTTGTGACGTTTGTACTACTCAGCGGCGCAGCCGGGCAACGGCGACGGCGCCAAAAATGGCCAGGATGCCCAGAATGGGCGGCGGCGTCTCGGATTCATGCGGCTGTTGCACCTGCACATGCGGATGCAATTCGGCATGGTGCGCACTGATGCTGGCTGAGCCAGCGGGCGCGGAGAAGGTGGAGATCGCCGCGATAACGCAGGCAAAGAAGAACGTTTTCATGTAAAGCCCTGATCTGGGTGAAGTTAGTGCAGGCAAATTGGCCTGCAGGAACTGTCTCTCAACCGTTGTTTAGGGCTAACGAAACGAGCGTGCTTTAATTTTACCGCAGTTTACAAAATAGTGCGCAAGGAGAACTCAAATTACTTTCTAACAATGCCGGGGACGGCTGGCGCCCCGGGCACTGTTCAAAGGCCCGGCATCAGCCGTTAAAGCCCTTGCCCTCGGCAGCCAGCTTCACCAGCAGCGGTGCCGGTTTCCAGGCCTCGCCGTGGCGTCCGCGCGACATGCGTTCTATGCTGCCCAGCACATTCGGCAGGCCCACCGTGTCGGCGTAGAACATCGGGCCGCCGCGATGCAGCGGGAAGCCGTAGCCGGTGAGGTAGACCATGTCGATGTCCGAAGCGCGCATCGCAATGCCCTCCTCCAGTATCAGCGCTCCCTCGTTCACCAGGGCAAACACCAGGCGCTCGACAATTTCCTGGTCGCTGATCTTGCGGCGCACTACGCCGATGTCCTCCGAATGCTTGACGATCATGGCGTTGACTTCCTCGTTCGGGTAAGCCTTGCGGTCGCCCGCCTTGTAGTCATACCAGCCGCCGCCTGTCTTCTGGCCGTAGCGGCCCATTTCGCACAGCAGGTCGGCAGTCTTCGAGTACGTGATTTCCGGCGATTCCACGTAGCGGCGCTTGCGGATATACCAGCCGATATCGTTGCCGGCCAGGTCGCCCATGCGGAACGGTCCCATGGCGAAGCCGAATTTCTCCACCGCCTTGTCCACCTGCTCCGGCAGGCAGCCTTCTTCCAGCAGGAAGCCGGCCTGGCGGCTGTATTGCTCGATCATGCGGTTGCCGATAAAGCCGTCGCATACGCCGGACACCACGCCGGTTTTCTTCAGCTTCTTCGACAGCGCCAGTGTGGTGGCCAGCACGTCCTTGCCGGTTGCCTTGCCGCGCACGATTTCCAGCAGCTTCATCACATTGGCCGGGCTGAAGAAGTGGGTGCCGATCACGTCCTGCGGACGCTTGGTGAAGGCGGCGATCTTGTCCACATCCAGGGTCGACGTGTTGGACGCCAGGATGGCGCCCTGCTTCATCACCTCGTCCAGCTTGCGGAACACGGTTTCCTTCACGCCCATGTCCTCGAACACCGCTTCCACCACGATGTCGGCGTCGCCGATTTCCTCGTAGTTCATGGTGCCGGTGATCAGGGCGACGCGCTGCTCGAATTTCTCCTGCGTCAGCTTGCCCTTCTTGAGCGTGTTTTCGTAGTTCTTGCGGATGGTGGCCAGGCCCTTCTCCAGCGCCTCGGCCTTCATCTCCAGGATGGTGACCGGGATGCCGGCATTGGCGAAGTTCATGGCAATGCCGCCGCCCATGGTGCCGGCGCCGATCACGGCCGCTTTCTTGATCGCGCGGGTAGGCGTGTCCGCCGGCACGTCCGGCACTTTGCTGGCCTGGCGCTCGCTGAAGAAGGCATGGCGCAGCGATTTCGATTCGGTGGTCTGGATCAGCTTGAGGAAGCGATCGCGCTCGAACTTCAGGCCGTCCTCGAACTTCATGGTCACGGACGCGGCCACGCACTCCACGCACTCCAGCGGCGCCGGGAACGGACCCGACATGGCCTTGACGGTGTTGCGGGAGAATTGCAGGAAGGCTTCGTGGTTAGGGTAGTCCACCTTGCGGTCGCGCACTTTCGGCAGCGGACGCGCAGCGGCGACTTTATTGGCGAAAGCGACGGCCGCCTCCAGCAAATTGGCGTCGGCGGCGAATACCTCGTCAAAGATGGCGGTCTTGGCCAGCTTCTCGGACGGCACCGGGGTGCCGGACACGATCATATTCAGTGCCATTTCCAGGCCCAGCACGCGCGGCAGGCGCTGCGTGCCGCCGGCGCCGGGCAGCAGGCCCAGTTTTACTTCCGGCAAAGCGATCTGCGCACCGGGCATGGCCACGCGGTAGTTGCAGCCCAGCGCCAGTTCCAGCCCGCCGCCCATGCAGACGGTGTGGATCGCCGCCACCACCGGCTTGGTCGACTCTTCCACCGTGCGGATCAGCGTATGCAAGCTCGGTTCAGCCAGCGCTTTCGGCGAGTTGAATTCCTTGATGTCCGCACCGCCGGAGAACGCCTTGCCGGCGCCGGTGATAACAATGGCTTGCACCGCGTCGTCCGCCAGCGCCTGCTGCATGCCCTGCACCGCGGCGCTGCGGGTGGCGTGGCCCAGGCCGTTGACCGGCGGATTGTTCAGCGTGATAACGGCTACGGAACCGTGAACTTGGTATTCGGCACTCATGTCTCTTCCTTCTTGTCAGTGTAAATGTCAGTGAGGGTCGGCTGCAAACCTCACTATACCTCAAAAAAACGAACGATCGTGTTATTTTTTGCCAAGTGCGCAAGAGAAGCCTCGTCACCCGTAGCAACTTGCAAATCGTTTCGCATGAAACAGACACCGCTATTGAGAATTCTCAATACACCGCTTGCCTTTATGGATTACCGGGAAAATAATGATGGTGATTATTTTATGCGGCACCGCATTATAAATTCTCACCAAATATAACACTTCGCCGTTATTCATTTCTATTTTATCAATACGACTTACATTTAAGGAAACGCCATGGATATGAATGCCCCTAGCCAGATCCAAGATCAAGACCTGGACCTGCAAGCAATCAATACGGCGCTTAACCGGGTGCAAGCCGTGATTGAATTCGATCTGGAAGGCAATATCCTGCACGCGAACGACAACTTCCTGCGCACGCTAGGGTATACGCTGGACGAAGTGCAAGGCAAGCACCATTCCATGTTCTGCGAACCGGAGTACGTGAAGACGGCCGAGTACCGCAACTTCTGGCTGCGCCTGGCGAATGGCGAATTCGAGCAGGCCGACTACAAGCGCCTGGGCAAAGGCGGCCGCGAAATCTGGATCAGCGCCTCCTACAACCCCATCCTCGACGGCAGCGGCAAGCCCTACAAGGTGATCAAGTTCGCCACCGACATCACCGCCGCGCGCCAGCGCAGCACCGAGTGCGAAAGCAAAGTCACCGCCATCGGCAAGGCCCAGGCGGTGATCGAATTTGATACCGATGGTTGCGTTTTGGAAGCTAACGAAAACTTCCTCAAAGTAATGGGATACACGCTGGAGGATATAAAGGGCGCGCATCACCGCATGTTTTGCGAACCTGACTACACCAATAGCCTGGAATACAAGAAATTCTGGCAAAAGTTAAATCGGGGCGAATTCGACTGCGGCCGTTATAAACGAATTGGCAATAATGGCAAAACAATATGGATACAAGCCACTTATAACCCGATACTCGATTTAAATGGCAAGCCTTATAAGATCGTGAAATTCGCCATCGACATCACCGAGCAGGTGGAACTGGAGCAAAGCACCAAGATCAAGGCGGAGTCCGACGGCCGCAAGGTGGAACTGCTGCTGACCTCGGTGGCCAAGGCCGCGCAGGGCGATCTGAGCTGCAACGTGGTGGCTGAAGGCGACGAACCGCTGGACGAACTGGGCCGCGGCATCGGCAAGATGATTACCGACCTGCGCGGCGTGATCGGCAACGTGGTCACTTCGGCCAGCGGCTTTGCGCAAGCCTCGCTGGCCATCGCCGAGCGCTCCAGCGGCGTGGCCACCGGCACCCAGGCGCTGGGCGCCACCGTCGAACAGATGAACGCCTCCATCGACGGCCTGACCCACTCCATCAACTCCATTGCCGAAAACACCAGCAACGCCGACAACCTGGCCAAAGCCACCCAGCTGGAGGCCGAAGCCGGCGCCAAGGCCGTGGCCAAGTCGATCGAGGCCATGGAACTGATCAACCGGTCGTCGGAAGACATCGGCGAAATCGTCAAGGTCATCAGCGAGATTGCCAACCAGACCAATATGCTGGCCTTCAACGCCGCCATCGAAGCGGCGCGCGCGGGCGAGCACGGGTTGGGCTTCTCGGTGGTGGCGGACGAAGTGCGCAAGCTGGCCGAGCGCTCCTCCCAGGCCACCAAGGAAATTTCCAAGCTGATCAACGAGTCGGTCAAGCGCGTCACGGCCGGCAGCGAAATCTCGCGCCAGGCCAGCGACGCCTTCGACAAGATTGTCAGCGGCGTTTCGCGCACCACGCTGGCCATCTCGGACATCGCCATGTCGGCCAACGAGCAGCTGCTCACGGCCAAGGAAGTGAGCACCGCCATCCAGTACATCGCCGAGGAGACGGAAAAATCGGCCGCCAACTGCGACAGCATCGCCCGCTCGACGGACAGCCTGAACCAGAGCGCCACCGACCTCAACAAGATCGTTTCGGGCTTCGTGGTGTAAGCCATGGGCAGTGTTGCGGAGCTCAACCCGGCTACGCTGGCGGCGCTGATCGCGCTGGTGCGCAAGCACACCGGCATCGCCATGACCGAGCGTAAGAGCGTGTTGCTGGAACGCCGCCTGCGCCCGCGCATGGACGCGCTGGCGCTGGGCAGCTACCAGGCCTATATGGACCGGGTGGAGAGCGACCGCAGCGAAATTCCGCATTTTATCGACCTGGTCACCACCAACGACACCCAGTTCTTCCGCACCCCGCAGATCTGGGACTATATCGCCAAGCGCTTCCTGCCCGAGTGGCAGCGCAGCCATCCCGGCGCCTGCCTGAACATCTGGTCGGCCGCCTCCGCCAGCGGCGAGGAGCTGTATTCGGCCGCCATGCTGTGCGAGGAATTCAAGCTCCAGCACGGCCCGCTGCCCTACCGCATCCTGGCCACCGACATTTCGCAGCAGATGCTGGAACTGGCCGCCGCCGGCAGTTACGCCGGCCGCTCGGTGGAACGGCTGCGCGCCTCCCACCCGGCGCTGGCGGCGCGCTACTTCGTGGCCGACGGCGCCGGCGTGCGCGTCAAGGACGAACTGAAGCGCAACGTCAGCTTCGCGCGCCACAACCTGCTGCAGCCGCTGCGCCCGGCCCAGCAATTCGACCTGATCCTGCTGCGCAACGTGCTGATCTACTTCGACGCCGAACACCAGCAGGCCGTGATCGACTGCGCCCGCCCCAGCATGAAACCGCACGCACGCCTTATCCTCGGCGAATCGGAAAGCATACAGCGGCTGGCGTCCGAATACAGTTTCGAGGCGCCCATGATCTACGCCTTGCGGGAGAACCAGCCATGAACGGCGCCGTCATCGACGACAAGCTGCTCCAGGTCGGCATCGGCCAGCTAAAGGTTGCCGGACGCAGCGGCCAGCTGCAAGCGGTGCTCGGTTCCTGCATCGGCATCGGCTTCATCTGGGAGAAAGGCGGCCGCTGTGGTCTGGCGCACTGCCTGCTGCCCGAGCCGCGCGACGCCTGCGAGGCGGCCAGCTGCCAGATGCAGGCCAGCGCCCGCTACGTCAGCCAGGCCGTGCCCTCGCTGCTGCGCCTGATGGGCGCGCGCGAGGCCGATTATCCCGACATCACCGTGGTGCTGGCCGGCGGCGCCAGCATGTTCAGCTCCAAGCGCCTGTGCGTGGGCCAGGACAACGCCGCCGCCGCGCGCAAATACCTGGGCGAGTGCGGCCTCAGCGTGCGCTATTGCGAACTCGGCGGCAAATACGGCCGCCAGCTGGTCATCGACTGCGCGCACCATAGCTACAGCATCAAGGAAATCACCCCATCCAGGCAGGACACCCTCCATGCACACCATTGAAAACCTCAGTATTTCCCTGCCCGGCCCGGCCGCGGACGACAGTCCCATGAGCGAGCCGGCCAGCGCCGCCGCGAATGCCGCCACCGTCGCCGCCTCCGCCGTCAAGGCCGCGTCCGCGTCCGCCGCCGCCACCGAGCTGTACGGCTCCTTCTTCCTGGGACCGGACGAATTCGCCCTGCCCGCAGTCTGCATCCGCGAAGTGGTCAACCTGCCGGCCAAGATCACCACCCTGCCGCTGTCGCCCGCCCACCTGGAAGGCATGTTCACGCTGCGCGGCACCGTCATTCCCATCGTCAACCTCGGACGCCTGTTCAACCCGGCCGCCGGGCCTGCCGTGCCGGGCAACAAGGTGGCCATCATCGAGCACCAGGACGTGCTGGTGGGCATGCTGTTCGACGACACCGGCGAAATCCTGCGCGTGCGCCCCGAACAGCGCAGCGTGCTGCAATACGCGCCCGGCGCCACGCCCGGCGTCATCGCCGGCACCATCCTGCTCGACCAGGGCAACCGCCTGCTGCAGGTGCTGGACGCCAACCAGCTGATCCGCATAGAAAACGTGCCGCAAGTACTGTCGCTGCGCGCCAGCGGCCAGCAGCGGCTGCAGCGCGCGCAGGCGCAGGGCGAGCGCCGCCGCTGCGTGAGCTTCCGCTCGGCAGGCACCAGCTTCGCCTTTGAAATGGCGGCCATCCAGGAAATCGTGCGGGTGCCGGAGCTGCAGCCGTCCGTGCTGGCCGGCAAGCTCTGCCTCGGACGCATGAATTTCCGTGGCAGCCCGGTGGCCGTGGTGGACTTCACCGCGCTGCTGAGCGCCGGCGCGGCCGCGCGCCCGGTGGACGCCGCCGACCAGGACCAGCGCGTGATGGTGGCCCGCATCGGCGACGCCACCATCGCCTTCCTGGTCGACTCGGTCGACAGCATCATCCATTTCTACAACGACGACGTGCTGCCCATCCCCCTGCTCAGCAAGGCGCGCGCCGGCATGTTCGGCGGCTGCATTTCCCGGCCAGAGCAGGGCGACGTGATACTGCTCGACCACAGCGGCATTTTCTCCCACAAGGAAATCGCCGAGATGCGCCAGGGCCACGCCAAGCTGTATCCGCTCGACGGCCAGCAAGCCGCGGCGGGCAAGGAGAGCCGCCACGGCGCGCGCAAGGTCTACCTCACCTTCCGCTTGGAGCAAGCCTTCGCGGTCGAAATCAAGCAGGTGCGCGAGATTATCAAGTTCTCCGACAACATCACCCGCCCGCCCGGCACGCCCCACTACATGCGCGGCGTGCTCAACCTGCGCCAGATGATGGTCAGCGTGATCGACATGCGCAGCCTGTACGGCATGCCGGAACAGGCGCCCGGCGAGCTGTCGCGCATCCTGATTATCGAGCGCGGCGAGGAGCGCTACGGCCTGCTGGTGGACGGCGTGGAAGACATCATCACGGTATTGGACAGCCAGCGCTACGCCGCGCCGCGCCTGATGCGCAACCAGGCCGCCGGCGCCGGCATGCAAAGCGAAGCGGCCGAAGTCATCGACATGGAGAAGGACGACGGCAACCGCCAGTCCTTCAGCGTGTTCGACTGCGGCAGCCTGATCGACAAGCTGGCCAACCTGCTGCCGCCGCAAGCCCAGCCCTAAACCTCCAGCCACTCCTTGCGCACCGCAGCGTCGGCGCGCAAGGCAGCCGGCGTGCCCTCGAACACGATGGCGCCGTGCCCCATCACATAGACGCGCTGCGAAATCTCCATCGCGATCGCCAGCTTCTGCTCCACCAGCAGCACCGAAATGCCGCGCTCGCGCAGCGCCGTCAGGTAGTCCGCCACCAGGGCCACGATCTTCGGCGCCAGGCCCTCGGTGGGCTCGTCTATCATGATCAGGTCCGGGTCGCCCATCAGCGTGCGGCACAGCGTCAGCATCTGCTGCTCGCCGCCGGACAGCACGCCCGCCGCCACCGCGCGCCGCTCCTGCAGGCGCGGAAACATGCGGTACATATCGTCCAGGCTCCAGCGTCCCGACGCACCAGCGTTCTTCTGCCCCAGCACCAGGTTCTGCTCCACCGTCAGCGTGGGGAACACGTCGCGGTTCTCCGGCACATAGCCCAGGCCCTGGTGCGCAATCTGGTAGGCCTTCAGGCCCAGGATCTCGCGCCCCTTCAGCTTGACCGTGCCGGTGGCGCTGACCTGGCCCATGGCCGCCTTCACCAGCGTCGAACGGCCCGCGCCGTTGCGGCCCAGCAGGCTGACGATTTCGCCCGGTTCAACGTGCAGATCAACGCCGTGCAGCACATGGCTCTTGCCGTAATAAGCGTGCAGATTGCAGATGTCCAGCATGCGTTCCCCCATTATGCCGCCTCCTCGTGGCCGCCCAGATAGGCCGCTTGCACCGCGGCGTTGCCGCGTATCCGGTCCGGCGTGTCGCAGGCGATCACTTCGCCGTACACCAGCACGGCGATCTTGTCGGCCAGTCCGAACACCACGCTCATGTCATGCTCCACCATCACCAGCGTCTTGCCCACCGTGACCTTGCGGATCAGCTCCACCGCCGCGTCCGACTCGGAACGGCTCATGCCCGCCGTCGGCTCGTCCAGCAGGATCACGTCCGCCCCGCCCGCGATGGTGATGCCGATTTCCAGCGCGCGCTGCTCGGCATAGGTCAGCACGCCGGCCGCCACATTGCGCTGGCGCTGCAGGCCGATCTCCTCCAGCACCTGCTCGGCCCGCTCATGCGCGTCGCGCAGCTTCGCCAGCCGGTGCCAGAAGGAGTACTTATAGCCCAGCGACCACAGCACTGCGCAACGCAAATTCTCGTACACCGACAGGTTGACGAACAGATTGCTGATCTGGAAGCTGCGCGACAAGCCCAGCCGGTTGATCTGGTAGGGCTTGCGGCCGCTGATGCGCTGGCCGTTCAGCCGGATCTCGCCGCTGCTCAGCGGGAAGCGTCCCGAGATCAGATTGAACAGCGTGGACTTGCCCGCGCCGTTCGGCCCTATCACCGCGCAGCGCTCGCCCTGTTCTATGCCCAAGTTGGCGCCCCGGATAATCTCGGACTTGCCGAAGCTCTTGCGCACGTCCACCAATTCCAATGCCTTCATCGCGCGCTCCTGGTTTGCACTGCGATCTCCGCGCAGGAAGCACCCCACGCGTCCGCGAACACCGGCTGCGCCTTGCGCCACGCCACGATGCTGGCCAGCAGCAAGCCGCCCGCCAGCGACCACGGCAGCGCCGAGCGCGTATCGACCGCCATGCCGAACAGCTGCTTCACGCTGCCGTTGGCCGCCTCCAATGTCAGGTGGTACAGCATCTCCACGCCGGCCACAAAGCCGGCCAGCCCCGGCAGCACCGCCAGGCACACCCAGCCCAGCGGCTTGCCGATGCGGCCGAAGTGGCCGAACCTGGCCGCCCGCAGCAACAGCATGATGAGGCTGCCCATGCCGCCCGGCGCGTAGCGCACCAGCAGCACAAAGAACAGGCCCAGGTAGAGCTGCCAGGCCGGCGTGTAGTCCGACAGCAGCACCGAGAACAGGATGCCGACGATGGCGCCGAGCAGTGGCCCGAAGAAGAAACCTATGCCGCCGATAAAGGTGAACAGCAAAATGCTGCCGGAGCGGATGGCGCTGACGTTCTCCGCGCTGACGATCTCGAAATTGATCGCCGACAGCCCGCCCGCAATGCCCGCAAAGAAGGACGACAGTATCACCACGAGGTAGCGCACCCATTGCGTGTCGTAGCCGATGAACTCCACGCGCTCGGGATTGTCCCGCACCGCGTTGATGATGCGGCCCAGCGGCGTCTGCGTGTAGGCGTACACGGCGGCCGTGCAGACGAACAGCCAGAACGCGATCAGGTAATACACCTGGATCTGCGGCCCGTAAGTAATGCCCAGCACCGCGCCGCCGATCACGCGGTTGGTGGTCACGCCGCCCTCGCCGCCGAAGAAGCCGGGGAACATCAGCGAACTGGCGAATACCAGTTCCACCAGTCCCAGCGTAATCATGGCGAAGGTGGTGCCCGCCTTGCGTGTGGTGACGTAGCCGAACAGCAGCCCGAAGCCCAGTCCGGCCAGGCCGCCCACCAGCGGAATCAGGCTGGTAGGGATGGGCAACTGGCCCGCGCCGGCCATATTCATGGCGTGGATGGCGAAGAACGCTCCCAGGCCGGAATACACGGCATGGCCGAAGGACAGCATGCCGCCCTGCCCCAGCAGCATGTTGTAGGACAGGCCGAAAATCATGACGGTGCCCATCTGCGACAGCAGCGTCAGCCCGCCGCCCTTGCTGAACACCAGCGGAGCGATCAGCAGGATCAGCGCGTAGCCGCCCCACAGCAGCCAGCGGCCCAGATTGAGCGGGGTATAGCGTAGTTCTTTCATTCGCGTGTCCCCATCAAGCCCTTAGGGCGGAAAATCAGGATCAGCACCAGCAGCAGATACGGCAGGATCGCCGAGCTCTGCGCAATGGTGACGTTCAGCAGCGCATACGCGGGCGTGGCGGGCGTAACGGCAAGGCCCAGCTTGCCCAGCAGATGCGCCAGCGAATAATCCAGCGCCACCGCCGTGGTCTGCATGATGCCGATCAGCAGCGATGCAGCGAAAGCCCCCGCCAGCGACCCCATACCGCCCACCACCACGACCACGAAGATAATGCTGCCCACGGTGGCCGCCATGGCGGGCTCGGTAACGAAGGCATTGCCGCCGATAACGCCGGCCAGCCCCGCCAGCGCGCAGCCGCCGCCAAACACCGACATAAAGATGCGCGGCACGTTATGGCCCAAGGCCTCGGCCGCCTCCGGATGCGTGAGCGCGGCCTGGATCACGAGGCCCACGCGGGTGCGTGTCAGCACCAGCCAGATCGCGCCCAGCATGGCCAGCGCCACCAGCATCATGAAGGCGCGGTAGGCCGGGAAGCTGGTGGAGAACAGCGTGAACAGCGGGCCATCGAGCTGCTTGGGAATGGCGTACTGCACCGCCGCGCGGCCCCAGATGAGCTGCACCAGCTCAACAATAAGAAACGACAATCCGAACGTGAACAGCAGCTCCGGAATATGGCCGAATTTGTGCAGCGGCCGCAGTCCATAGCGTTCCACCAGCGCGCCCAGCAGGCCCACCGCGACGGGCGCCAGCACCAGCGCCGGCCAGAAACCCACCACGCTGCTGATGGTGTAGGCGATATATGCGCCCAGCATATAAAAAGACGCGTGCGCAAAGTTCAGCACGCCCATCATGCTGAAGATCAGCGTCAGTCCGGACGACAGCATGAACAGCAGCAGTCCATAACTGATGCCGTTAAGCATAGTAAACAGGGTGAATTCCATGGGGGCTCCGGTACGCAAAGACGTAGGGCGGGTTAGCGCAGCGTAAGCCGCCAAGGGCCGCCTACGGCTCCGGCGGGTTACGGCGTTTCGCCTAACCCGCCCTACGGATTGCAATTTCAGACGATGGACTTGCTCAGCCCGGCCGCTTCATCTGGCACGAGGTCGGCTGGCCGGCCACGTAGGCGTCGATCTTCTTGTCCATGCGCCAGCCGTAGCCGGTGTTTTCCTGGTCGTACTTGACGTCCTTGCCATTGACCTTGGTCCAGGTGCCGATATACAGCGGCTGCTGCAGCTGGTGGTCCTGCTTCTGCATCATCACGCCGCCGTTGAGGGACTGCGCCTTCATGCCCTCCAGCGCGAAGGCCACCTTGACCGGGTCCGGCGTCTTCGCCGCCTTGATGGCCTGCGACAGCATGGTGATGATGCTGTGCGTCTGCGCCGCGTAGTAGTCGTCGTTGTACTTGGCCTTGAAGGCTTCCACCACTTCCTTGCCGGCGAAGCTCTCGTTGTTGATCATCCAGTTGCCGATGATCTTGGTGTGCTCGGCGCCCGCCGCGCCCATCGCCGTCGGCACGCCGGTGGTGATGCCGTAGTAGGTGTAGAAGTTGGCCTTCAGGTCGGCGTCCTTGGCGGCGCGCACCAGCAGCGCCAGGTCGGCGCCCCAGTTTCCGGTGATGACGGAGTCCGCGCCGGATGCCTTGATCTTGGCGATATAGGGCGAGAAGTCCTTCACCTGCCCGATGGGGTGCAGGTCGTCGCCGGCGATCTTGATGTCCGGCCGCTTGCGCGCCAGGTATTCCTTGGCCGCCCGGCTCACCGCCTGGCCGAAGGCGTAGTTCTGGCCGATGATGTAGACCGACTTGATGTTCTTGTCCGGCGCCATATAGCTGGTCAGCGCCTCCATCTTCATGTCGGAGTTGGCGTCGAAGCGGAAATGCCAGAAGCTGCATTTGCTGTTGGTCATGTCCGGATCGATGGCCGCGTAGTTCAGGTAGACGATTTCCTTGCCCGGGTTGCGCTCGTTGTGCTTGTTCACCGCGTCCAGCAGCGCCAGGCCCACGCCGGAGCCGTTGCCTTGCGTGATGTAGCGGTAGCCCTGGTCGATGACGGCCTTGAGCTGGGTCAGCGATTCCTGCGGGCTGCCCTTGTTGTCGAAGCCGTTCACTTCGATCTTGTGCTCGCCCGCCCATTTGCCCTTGGTGGCCATGTCGGCGATGAGCTGGAAGCTTTTCAGCTGGTTCTGTCCGACCGGCGCGAACGGGCCGGACAGCGGGTCGATGAAGGCGATTTTCACGGTCTCGGCCAGGGCGGCCGTGGACAACAGGGTAAGGCTGACAGCAACTGCGAGCGTGCGGTAGGTCATAGTCTCCATCCTTCTTTTAGTTGTGGTTGTCCTGCGTGCTGCTTGTCGTGCTGCCTGCTCATGCCGTGGGCAGTTTGTACTCCTTGTATTGTTCGCGCAATTTGTTCTTCTGCACCTTGCCGGTGCCGCCCAGCGGCAGCGCGTCGGCAAAGACCACGTCGTCCGGCAGCCACCATTTGGCGATCTTGCCCTCGTAGAAGGCCAGCAGCTCCTCGCGGCTGACATCCATGCCCGGCCTGCGCACGATGACCAGCAGCGGGCGCTCGTCCCATTTCGGGTGCGCAATGCCGATGCAGGCGGCCTGCATCACGGCCGGGTGCGAGACGGCGATGTTCTCCAGGTCGATGGTGCCTATCCACTCGCCGCCGGACTTGATCACGTCCTTGCTGCGGTCGGTAATCTGCATATAGCCGTCGGCATCGATGGTGGCCACATCGCCGGTCGGGAACCAGCCGTTTTGCAGCGGATCGCCGCCCTCGTCCTTGTAGTAGGCCGAGATCACCCACGGCCCTTTCACCAGCAGGTGGCCATAGCTGCTGCCGTCCCACGGCAGTTCCTTGCCGTCGTCGTCGACGATCTTCATGTCCACGCCGTACACCGCATGGCCCTGCTTGAGCAGTATCTTGCGCTGCTCGTCCTGCGGCAGCTCGCGGTGCTTACCCATCAGCACGCCGGCCGTGCCCAGCGGCGACATTTCCGTCATGCCCCACGCGTGGATCACTTCCACGCCGAATTCGTCCATCAGGGTGTTCATCATGGCCGGCGAGCAGGCTGAACCGCCGATGACCGTGCGGCGGAAGCTGCTGAATTTCAGCTTGTTTTGCAGCATGAAGTTGATCAGGCCCAGCCAGACGGTGGGCACGCCGGCCGAGAACGTCACCTGCTCGGCCTCGAACAAGTCATACAGCGACTTGCCGTCCAGCGCCGCGCCGGGGAAGACCATCTTGGCGCCGCTCAGCGGCACCGAGTACGGCAGGCCCCAGGCGTTCACATGGAACATGGGCACCACCGGCAGCACGGCGTCGCGCGAGGTCACGTTGAGGGCGTTGGGCAGCGCCGAGCCGTAGGCGTGCAGCACGGTCGAGCGGTGCGAGTACAGCGCGCCCTTGGGGTTGCCCGTGGTGCCGGAGGTGTAGCACAGCGTGCAGGCCGAGTTTTCGTCGAATTGCGGCCATTCGTAGTCGTCCGAATGGGAGGCGATCAGGTCTTCGTAGCACAGCAGGCCCGGGATTTTGCTTTCCGCCGGCATGCGGTCGCGGTCGCACATCAGCACATAGTGCTTCACTTGCTTGCAGATGGCGGACATGGCTTCCACCGCGGGCAGGAAAGTCAGGTCGAACAGCAGCACCTGGTCTTCCGCGTGGTTGACGATGTAGGCGATCTGCTCCGGGTGCAGCCGAGGATTAATGGTGTGCAGCACGGCGCCGGAACCGGATACCGCATAATAGGCTTCCAGGTGGCGGTAGCCGTTCCAGGCCAGCGTGGCGACGCGGTCGCCCAGCGCAACACCCATGCCGTGCAGCGCGTTGGCCAAGCGGCGGGCGCGCTGGTGGCAGTCGCGGTAGGTGTAGCGGTGGATGTCGCCTTCGACACGGCGCGACACAATCTGGCTATCGCCAAAATGGCGGGCAGCGAACTCAATGATGCCGGATACAAGCAGGGGCTGATTCATCATCTGCCCCATGAGCGGGCTCTGCGGAAGCGTCATTGCATCTCCTAAGTAACTTTGTTTTTATTTCATGATTTAACCCATATTCGAACACACGTGCTATTTTCGTCAAACAGTTTTCATGCTGCGGCGCAGCAAACACCACAACCCAAGTAGTTACCAAGTGTAACGTCCATCGCAAAGTGGACGCCACCGCCTAGAATCGGCAGCGTGCGTTAAAATCTGGACTTCACCCATCGCCACTGGAACCGCCATCAATAAGCTCCCTCTGGACAACTCGTTCGCGAGTCTCCCGCCCTCTTTCTACACCCGATTAATGCCCACTCCGCTGCCCGCGCCCTATCTGGTCGCCGTGAGCGAAGCGGCAGCGGGCCTGATCGGCCTGGACGCCGCCGCGCTGGCTGAACAGCAGTCGCTCGACATCCTGGCCGGCAACGCCGTGCCCGCCAGCGCGCAGCCGCTGGCGGCCGTGTATTCGGGCCACCAATTCGGCGTGTGGGCCGGCCAGCTGGGCGACGGCCGCGCCATCCTGCTGGGCGACGTGGCCACCGCCAGCGGACCCATGGAACTGCAGCTGAAAGGCGCCGGCCTGACGCCCTACTCCCGGATGGGCGACGGCCGCGCCGTGCTGCGCTCGTCCATCCGCGAATTCCTGTGTTCGGAAGCGATGGCGGCGCTGGGCATCCCCACCTCACGCGCACTCTCGATAGCCGGCTCGGACCAGGGCGTCATGCGCGAAACCGTGGAAACGTCGGCCGTTGTGCTGCGTATGGCGCCCAGTTTCATCCGCTTCGGCTCCTTCGAGCACTGGTCCAGCCGCCAGAAACCGGTCGAGCTGAAAGTCCTGGCTGACTACGTGATCGACCGCTTTTACCCGCAGTTGCGCGCTGAAGCCAACCCATACGCGGCATTTCTGGCCGAAGTCACGCGCCGCACCGCCGTGCTCATGGCGCACTGGCAGGCGGTGGGCTTTATGCATGGCGTGATGAACACCGATAACATGTCCATCCTCGGCGATACACTCGATTACGGGCCGTTCGGCTTTATGGAAGCCTTTGACAGCAAGCACATCTGCAACCACACCGACCAGCAAGGCCGCTATTCCTACGGCATGCAACCGCAGATCGGCCACTGGAACTGCTACGCGCTGGGCCAGGCCCTGCTGCCGCTGATAGAAGAGATTCCCGCCGCCCAGGCCGCGCTGGACGTTTATCAGCCCGCCTTTGCCGCCAAGATGAACGAACTGCTGCGCGCCAAACTGGGTCTGGCCACCGAACAGGAAGGCGATCCGGAACTGATGGACGCCATGTTCTCGCTGCTGCAGGAAAACCACAGCGATTTCACGCAATTCTTCCGCACCCTGAGCAATCTCAAGACGGATACCGATGAGCCGGACCATGATTTGCGGGATGAATTCGTCCAGCGCGAGGCGTTCGACGCCTGGGCCGCGCGCTACCGCACCCGCCTGCGCGCCGAAAACAGCAATGATGCGGAACGCAAGCTGGCAATGGATAAAGTGAATCCCAAATATGTGCTGCGCAATTACCTCGCACAAATTGCAATTGAGAAAGCACAAAATAAAGACTTTACGGAAATAGCCCGTTTGCTGTCAGTTTTGCAGCGCCCATACGACGAACAGCCAGAGCACGAACAATACGCGGCTTTGCCTCCGGACTGGGCCAGCCATCTCGAAGTCAGCTGTTCTTCTTAAGAAAGTTTTAAATCATGACTGATAAAGTAATCAAATCCGACGCCGAATGGCGCGCCCAACTTGACGCCATGGAATACCAGGTCACCCGCCACGCCGCCACTGAGCGCGCCTTCACCGGCAAGTTCTGGGATCACCATGAGCACGGCATTTACACCTGCGTGTGCTGCAACACGCCGCTGTTCGCGTCCGACACCAAATTCGACTCCGGCTGCGGCTGGCCCAGCTACTTCAAGGCGCTGGACCCGGCCAACGTAACGGAGGTGGTGGACCGCTCCCATGGTATGCTGCGCACAGAGATTATTTGCGCCGTCTGCGATGCCCACCTGGGCCACGTCTTCCCGGACGGCCCGCCCCCTACCGGCTTACGCTACTGCATTAATTCCGCCTCGCTGCGTTTCGATCCACAAGACTAAAAACCAACGGCCTCACCATGAAAATCCTGTTCGACTTCCTTCCGCTGCTGGTCTTTTTCGCCTGCTACAAACTGGGCGGCATGCACCCGGAAGCGGCGCAAGCCTTCGTCAACACGTATATGAGCGGCATGCTGTCGGGCGGGTCCGTCACGCCCGACCAGGCCCCCATGGTGATCGCCACGCTGGCCGGCATCCTGGCCAATGCCGGCCAGATCGTCTATTTGAAGCTGCGCGGCCTGAAGGTCGACTTCATGCTGTGGCTGTCGCTGTTCCTGTTTGTAGTGTTCGGCGGCCTGACCATCTACTTCCACGACGAGATCTTTATCAAGTGGAAGCCGACCATGATCTACTGGTGCTTCGCGGTCGGCCTGCTGGCGGCGCGCTACTGGTTCAAGAACAACCTGATCCGCAAAGCCATGGGCTCGCAGCTGACCTTGCCGGACGAGGTGTGGGAAAAGCTCAACCTGTCGTGGACCGCTTTCTTTGCCGCGCTGGGCTTTATCAACCTGTTCGTAGCCTTCGTGCTGTTCAAGTCCGACACCGCCTCCTGGGTCAGCTTCAAAGCCTTCGGCACCACCGGTTTGACATTCGTCTTCATTATCGGCCAGACTATTTACCTCGCTAAATATATGAAGGACGAAGCATGACCGACCCGCGCATTGCCAAGATAGAAGAGCGCCTGCGCGCCGCCCTGCAGCCATCGCAATTGCTGCTGGAAGACGAGTCCGCGCTGCACGCCGGCCACGCCGGCGCAGCCTCCGGCGGCGGCCATTACCAGCTGCGTATCGTTTCCGATAAATTCGAAGGCCTTAAACTCGTCACAAGACATCGACTCGTGTATGATTCCGTGCACGATATGATGCGTGGGGAAATACACGCATTGGCCATTACCGCACTGGCACCGTCTGAAGTATGATAAGCGCGGAGATTTGGAAACAATGAGAGACAACGCGATCACACAAAATCCGCCTCTCCGCAATTAAGAACTTTACCCCTTAGGATTTGAAATAATGAATTTGAAGCCAGCCCGTCTGCTGATCGCACTTATCGCTGCTGTTGCGGCCCCCGCTTTTGCCCAGAACCTGGCCGTTGTGAACGGCAAGGCCATCCCGTCGTCGCGCGTGGATGCCGTGGTCAAGCAAGTTGTTGCTCAAGGCCAGCAACCGGATTCCCCACAGCTGCGTGAAGCCATCAAGAAAGAAATGATCGGCCGCGAAGTGCTGATGCAGGAAGCGGAAAAGCAAGGCTACGCCAAGAACGCCGACGTCAAAGCCGCGCTGGACAACGCGCGCCAGGCCATCTTCATCAACGCCCTGGTTGGCGAATACGTGAAGAAGAACCCGGTCAACGACGCCGACATCAAGGCTGAGTACGACAAATTCGTCGCTCAAACCGGCAACAAGGAATACCACGTGCGCCACATCCTGGTGGAAACCGCCGCTGAGGCAGACGCGGTCATCGCCAAGATCAAGGGCGGCGCCAAGTTCGAAGAACTGGCCAAGACCTCGAAAGACACCGGCTCGGCAGCCAACGGCGGCGACCTGGACTGGGCTACCCCATCGTCCTTCCCTAAAGTGTTCTCGGACGCTTTCGTGAACCTGCAAAAAGGCCAGGTTACCGAAAAGGCAGTTCAAACCCCGAACGGCTTCCACATCATCAAAGTTGACGATGTGCGCGAAGCCAAGCTGCCTACCCTGGAAGAAGTGAAGCCGCAAATTTCGGACGCACTGACCCAGAAGAAGCTGCAGGCTTACCAGGAAGAACTGGTCAAGAAAGCCAAAGTACAGTAATCAATCAGCAGTAAGGAACGGCGCCCTCGTGGCGCCGCTATTATTTGGGCCATGCGCACTGCGCTCCCGTGTTTTTTATAGGATGTGATAATGATTTTGAAGCCAGCCCGCCTGTTGTTAGCCCTGATCGCTGTAGCCGCCGCACCGGCATTCGCGCAAAACGCCGCGACCGTGAACGGCAAAGCCATTCCAGCCTCGAAAGTGGAAGCCATCGTCAAGCAAGTGGTTGCTCAAGGCAAACAAGCTGATTCCCCGCAACTGCGCGAAGCCATCAAGAAAGACCTGATCGGCCGCGAAGTGCTGATCCAGGAAGCCGACAAACAAGGCGTAGGCACCCGTGCCGAAGTCAAAGCGGCCCTGGAAAACACCCGTCAAAGCATCATCATCAACGCCATGCTGGCGGACTACGTGAAGAAAAATCCGGTGTCGGACGCTGAAATCAAGGCCGAGTACGACAAGTACAAGGCGCAGGTCGGCGACAAGGAATACCACGCCCGCCACATCCTGGTTGAGACCGAACAGCAAGCCAAGGACATCATCGCCAAGCTGAAAGCCGGCGGCAAGTTCGAAGAACTGGCCAAGGTCTCGAAAGACGGCTCCGCCAACAACGGCGGCGACCTGGACTGGGCAGCCCCATCGTCCTACGTCAAGCCTTTCTCCGACGCCATGGTGGCCCTGAAGGACGGCCAGATCACCGAAACCCCGGTGAAATCGCAATTCGGCTACCACGTGATCAAGCTGGAAGGCTCGCGCGCTGCCAAGCTGCCGTCGCTGGATGAAGTCAAAGGCCAGGTTGCCGAAGCGCTGACCCAGAAGAAGGTTGCCGCCTACCGCGAAGACCTGATCAAAAAAGCTAAAATCCAGTAATCCCCCGCTCAGGGAGTTGAACCAAAATGGCACTTGCACCAAAGTGCCATTTTTTATTTGTGAAACCCGGTCTACTATTGACGTACAGAAATAGTTAATCGGGAGAATTCATGAATTTAAGATCAAAAATGGCGTTGTGCATGGGGCTGGTGTGCCTGTTCTTTGTCTGCGCACTGGGCGTCGCCCTGCAAGGGATGCAGTCCGCCAAGAACCGCTTCCAGGGCTTCCTGGAGCAGGACCAGGCCCTGCTGATGACGGCCACCAATATGTACGCCCAAGGCCTGCAAATGGGCCAGGCGCTGCGCAACGTGGTGCTCGACCCGGCCAACAAGACCGGCTACAAAAACCTCGAGGACGCCGGTTCGGCCTTCAAGGAGCACAGCACCACGGCGCTGGAGCTGTCGCGCGACACGCCCGCCACCCTGCAAATCTTTCAGAAAGTCGCTGAGCTGCGCGACAAGCAAGCCGGCCTGCAAGCCAAGGTCGCCACGCTGGCCAAGGTAGACCAGCCCGCCGCCATCGTCGCCCTGAACAAGGAAGAGACGCCGGTATGGCGCGAAATGCGCACCCAGCTGCTCGATTTCATCAAGCAAAAGAACGCCGAGGTCAAAGAGACCAAGGCGGCCGTGGTCGAATCCACCCACCGCATGCTGCTCATCAGCATCTCGCTCGGCGCACTGGCCGTGGCGATAGGCGTCGGCATCGCCATCTGGATGGCGCGCGACGTCATGCGCCAGCTGGGCGGCGAACCCGCTTATGCCGCGCAAATCGCCCACCGGATAGCCGAGGGCGATTTCTCCGCCAGGATAATCACCGCGCACGGCGATAATGGCAGCCTGCTGTATGAGATTAAGAAAATCCAGGACCATCTGGCCGCCATGGTGCAACAAATCCGCACCGGCACCGATACCATCGCCCTCGCCTCGCAGGAAATTGCATCCGGCAATCTGGATTTATCCAACCGCACCGAAGAACAGGCCGGCTCCCTGGGCCGCACCGCTTCCTCGATGAATCAAATTACTTCGACGGTAAAACAAAATGCCGATAATGCGCGCCAGGCAAATGGTCTCGCCGCGTCCGCATCGGAAGTCGCCGTAAAAGGCGGCGACGTGGTCAATGAAGTCGTTAAAACCATGAGCTCCATTAACGACTCCTCGCGCAAGATTGTCGATATTATCGGCGTTATCGACGGCATCGCATTCCAGACCAATATTCTCGCCTTGAATGCCGCCGTGGAAGCAGCGCGTGCAGGCGAACAAGGGCGCGGCTTTGCCGTGGTGGCGTCTGAAGTCCGCAATCTGGCCCAGCGTTCCGCTGCGGCGGCCCGAGAAATTAAAGGACTGATTGACGACTCGGTTCAAAAAGTGGACGAAGGCAGCCGCCTGGTGGATCAAGCCGGCCTCACCATGCAGGAAATTGTGAATAGCGTAAAGCGGGTAACGGATATTATGGCCGAGATCAGCCACGCAAGCCAGGAGCAGACCGCCGGCATTGAGCAGGTTAATATCGCCATCGGCCAGATGGACCAGGTGACCCAGCAGAATGCGGCGCTGGTCGAGGAAGCTGCTGCGGCGGCGGCATCCATGCAGGACGAATCGGCCAATCTCGCGCAAGTGGTAGCCCGCTTTAAACTGTAATCTCCCAGTGGTAATTCGGGCGCTCTGCGGAGCGCCTTTTTTTTCGCCTGAAGACTGCCAGTTTTGAGCATGAATGTGCCATATTCTGGCATACTTCGGCAGTATGAAGACCGACCTCCTCCAGCAACTGCAAGGCGAACTGCAAGCGCTAGCCAATCCGGAACGCGCAAGCGGGATGCGCGCCTATATGCGCGATCAGTTTGATTATCTCGGCATTCCCACGCCAACGCGCCGTGCAGCAATAAAGCCTCTGCTTAAACCTTTAAAAGGCAGCGGCGCCGACCAGTTAATCGGCTTGGCAGATGAATTATGGGAGCGGCCCGAGCGCGAATACCAATACGCCGCGCTGGATCTGTTGAACATGCATAGCAAAGAGCTGGGCTTTGCGGATATTCCCGCACTGCTTGCGCTCGTGCAGCGAAAATCGTGGTGGGACACCGTGGATGCACTGGCCACGATAATAGGCGACGTATTGCAAGGACAGCACGATTATATGGATGAAGCGCTAGCGCACGATAATTTCTGGATGCGACGGATAGCGCTATTGCATCAACTAGGCTGGCGCGGAAAAACAGACCACGTCCGGCTTTATTCCTATTGCATCGCCCTGGCACAGGAAAAGGAATTCTTTATTCAGAAAGCCATTGGATGGGCTTTGAGGGATTATGCGCGGCACGCGCCGGACGACGTCCGCCAATTCACCCAGCAGAATAAAAGCATCCTGTCCGCCCTCAGCTACCGCGAAGCCAATAAACACCTGTAGACAAATATATGCCCAGGCGCATGGCAGCCATCGCTACGGCAGCACAAACGCCGATCGGACAGTATGCTAATCTGTTCGAATGGACAAGCTATCTACCTCAGCCCGGAGCCCAATTGCGCCAGCCGGCATCACCAGCCCAGCCGAATGGCAAACCCGAATTGACCTCGCCGCCTGCTACCAGCTGTGCGCCCAATTCGGCTGGGACGACGGAATATATACCCACATCTCCGCCGCCGTTCCCGGCGAACCGGGCCGATATTTAATCAACCCTTTCGGATTCCGCTTCGACGAAATCCGCGCCTCGAATCTCGTCAAAGTCGACCAAGACGGCAATATCGTCTGCCGCTCCCAGCACGCCATCAACAAAGCCGGCTTCGCCCTGCACGGCGCCGTCCACGCGGCCCGGCCGGACGCCGCCTGCGTCATGCATCTGCACAACCCCAACGCCATCGCGGTCGGCATGCAAGGCCCCGGCCTGCTGCCGCTGTCGCCCTACGCCCTGCGCTTCCACGGCGAAATGGCCTACCACGACTACGAAGGCCTGGACATGACGGCGGCCGAGCAAGCCCGCCTTACCGCCAGCCTCGCCCAGCACCCTGCCATGCTGCTGCGCAATCACGGCAGCCTCACGGTCGGCCGCACGATAGCCGAAGCCTTCGTGCTGATGCAGACGCTGGACCAGGCCTGCAAGCTGCAGTTGCTGGCCCAATCCGCCTGCATGCCGCTGCGCCAGCCCAGCGAAGCGGTCTGCATCAAGGCGCACCGCGAGCTGGTTGGCGACGGCGCGCCCGAAGGCCGCCTCGAATGGCCCGCTTTGCTGCGCCAGCTCGACGCCGCCAATCCCACCTACCGCACCTGAGGAGCTTTTATGCCCACCATCAACGTCCAACTCTTCGAAGGCCGCACGCCGGAACAGAAGCGCGCCTTCGTCAAAGCCATCACCGAAGCCACCTGCGCCACGCTGGACGCCACGCCCGAATCCGTGGACATCATCCTCCACGAGATCAAGAAAGAGCACTGGGCCACCGCCGGCCGCCTCTGGTCGGAGGAATAAAAAAAGGGGTCAGGGTTAATTAATTTGAAAATATTTCCAAATTAATTAACCCTGACCCCTTTTGAGGTTGGGAACAAGCCGGGCGGAGCCGGCTTTTGGTTTTAGCCGATGAACTTGCGGGCGTTGCGGAACATGCGCATCCATGGGGAGTCTTCGCCCCACGATTCAGGGTGCCACGATTGCTGCACGCTGCGGAATACGCGCTCGGCGTGCGGCATCATTACCGTGAAGCGGCCGTCGGCCGTCGTCACCGAGGTCAGGCCTTGCGGCGAGCCGTTCGGGTTGTACGGGTAGGCTTCGGTGGCGGCGCCCTTGTTGTCGATGAAACGCAGCGCGGCTATGGCTTCGCCGATGTTGCCGGTCTGGGAGAAGTCGGCGTAGCCTTCGCCGTGGGCGATCGCGATAGCAGTTTGCGTGCCAGCCATGCCCTGGAAGAAGATCGACGGCGAGTCCAGCACTTCCACCATCGAGAAGCGTGCTTCGAACTTCTCGGATTTGTTGGTGGTGAACTTCGGCCACGCATGCGCACCTGGGATGATGGATTTCAGGTTGCTCATCATCTGGCAGCCGTTGCATACGCCCAGGCCGAAGGTGTCGCCACGGCCGAAGAAGCGCGCGAACTGCTCCGCCATTGCAGGGTTGAACAGGATGGACTTGGCCCAGCCTTCGCCCGCGCCCAGCACGTCGCCGTAGGAGAAGCCGCCCACGGCGATCACGCCCTGGAAGTCGTCCAGCTTGACACGGCCGGCGATCAGGTCGCTCATGTGCACGTCCACCGCGGCAAAGCCGGCCTGGTGCATGACCCATGCGGTCTCGATATGCGAATTGACGCCCTGCTCGCGCAGGATGGCCACGCGCGGACGCACGCCGGTCGCCAGGAACGGCGCGGCGACGTTCTCGGACGGATCGAAGGTCAGCTTCGGCGTAATGCCTGGGTCCGTCAGGTCCAGCAGGCGGTCGTATTCGGCGTCCGCCGTGGCTGGGTTTTCGCGCATGCGGGAGATGCGCCAGCTGGTGTCGCTCCACAGGCGGTGCAGTTCGAAGCGCGGCTGGTTGTAGATCAGCTTGGCGTCGCGGGTGAATTCGATCACGCCACGGTCGTTCGGCTTGCCGATGATGTGGCTGCAGGCGCCCAGGTTGAACGAGCGCAGCACGTCCATGACCAGCGATTTCTCGTCGGCGCGCACTTGCACCACCGCGCCCAGTTCCTCGTTGAACAGCGCCTTGAGGGTCTGCTCGTTGCGGCGTTCGGCGATCTGGCCGGCCCAGTTCTTGGCGTCGCCCTGGTCGGCGCCGTGGCCTGCGTCCAGCGTCAGGATGTCGAGGTTGATCGACAGGCCGGCGCGGCCGGCGAAGGCCATTTCGGCCAGCGTGCCGAACAGGCCGCCGTCGGAACGGTCGTGGTAGGCCAGCAGCTTGCCGTCCTGGTTCAGTTGCTGGATGGCGGTGAAGAAGGCTTTCAGGTCTTCGGCGCTGTCGACGTCCGGCGCTTCATTGCCCAGCTGGCCCATCACCTGCGCCAGCGCGGAGGCGCCCATGCGGTTCTTGCCGCGGCCCAGGTCGATCAGGATCATGACGGTGTCGCCCGCGTCCGTGCGGATCTGCGGGGTCAGCGACTTGCGCACGTCGTACACCGGCGCGAAGCCGGACACGATCAGCGATACCGGCGACATCACGGCCTTGCTTTCGCCTTCGTCCTTCCAGGTGGTGCGCATGGACAGCGAGTCCTTGCCCACCGGGATGGAGATGCCCAGCGCCGGGCACAGTTCCATGCCCACGGCCTGCACGGTGTCGTACAGGGCGGCGTCCTGGCCCGGCTGGCCGCAGGCAGCCATCCAGTTGGCGGACAGTTTGATGTCTTCGATGGAGAGGATAGGCGCGGCGGCCAGGTTGGTGACGGTCTCGCCCACGGCCATGCGGCCCGAGGCCGGCGCGTTGATCACGGCCAGCGGCGTGCGCTCGCCCATGGCCATCGCTTCGCCCAGGTAGCCTTCGTAGCTCATGGCGGTCACGGCGCAGTCTGCCACCGGCACCTGCCACGGGCCAACCATCTGGTCGCGCACGGACATGCCGCCCACCGTGCGGTCGCCGATGGTGATCAGGAAGGATTTGTCGCCCACGGTAGGCAGCAGCAGCACGCGCTTGGCGGCTTCTTCCAGGCTGATGCCGGTCAGGTCGATGGCCGGGTAGTCGTTCTGCACATGGTGCACGTCGCGCTGCATCTTGGGCGGCTTGCCCAGCAGCACGTCCATCGGCATATCGACAGGGCTGTTGCCCATGTCGTTGTCGATCAGCTTGAGCTGGCGTTCTTCGGTGGCGGTGCCCACCACGGCGAACGGGCAGCGCTCGCGGTCGCACATGGCCTTGAAGGCAGGCAGGTCGTTCGGCGCGATGGCCAGCACGTAGCGTTCCTGCGATTCGTTGGACCAGATCTCTTTCGGCGCCATGCCGGACTCTTCAAGCGGAATCTTGCGCAGGTCAAACAGCGCGCCGCGCTTGGCGTCGTTGGTGATCTCGGGGAAGGCGTTCGACAGGCCGCCCGCGCCCACGTCGTGGATGGAGATAATCGGGTTGTTCGCGCCCAGCTGCCAGCAGCCGTTGATGACTTCCTGCGCGCGGCGTTCCATTTCCGGGTTGCCGCGCTGGACCGAGTCGAAGTCCAGGTCGGCGGTGTTGGTGCCGGTGGCCATCGAGGAAGCGGCCGAGCCGCCCATGCCGATGCGCATGCCGGGACCGCCCAGCTGGATCAGCAGGCTGCCGACAGGAATGTCGTTCTTGTGGGTATGCTGGCCCGAAATGTTGCCGATGCCGCCGGCAATCATGATGGGCTTGTGGTAGCCGTACACGGTGTCCGCCACGCCCGCCACTTGCGCGCCCACGTTCTGTTCGTAGGTACGGAAGTAGCCGCCCAGCACAGGACGGCCGAACTCGTTCGAGAACGCGGCGCCGCCCAGCGGGCCATCGATCATGATCTGCAGCGGCGAGGCGATGCGGTCCGGCTTGCCGTAGGCTTCGGCAGTGCCGCGCTGCGCATACGGCGCGGTGACCGAAGCGGCGTTTTCCCAAGCCTGCACGGCGCCGGGGATCATCAGGTTGGACACGGTGAAGCCGCACAGGCCGGCTTTCGGCTTGGCGCCGCGGCCGGTTGCGCCCTCGTCGCGGATTTCACCGCCGGCGCCGGTGGAGGCGCCAGGGAACGGCGAGATCGCGGTCGGGTGGTTGTGGGTCTCCACCTTCATCAGCGTGTGGGTCAGCTCGGTGGTGGCCGCGTATTCCTGGCCGGCGCCTTGCGGGAAGAAGCGCGAAACCACGGCGCCTTCCATGATGGACGAGTTATCGCTGTAGGCCACGATGGTGCCTTTCGGCTGCTTCTCGTGGGTGTTCTTGATCATCTTGAACAGCGACTTGTCCTTCGCTTCGCCGTCGATGGTCCAGTCGGCGTTGAAGATCTTGTGGCGGCAGTGTTCGCTGTTGGCCTGCGCGAACATCATCAGTTCCACGTCGGTCGGGTTGCGCTTGGCCTTGGTGAAGGCTTCATGCAGGTAGTCCACTTCGTCTTCCGACATGGCCAGGCCGAGGTCGGTATTGGCCTTGTCCAGCGCCTGCTTGCCCGCGCCCAGCACGTCCACCGATTCCAGCGGCTTGGCGTCCAGCGTGCGGAACAGGCCGGCAGCCTCGTCCGCGTGGCGCAGCACCGAATCCGTCATGCGGTCGTGCAGCAGCGCGGCGACGGCCTCGGCCTGCTCGGCCGACATCTTGCCCGCGCCTATGCTGCTGCCCAGGAAACCGGCTTTCAGGTGGATGCGGTAGGCCACGCCGCGCTCGACGCGCTTGATGTTGGCCATGCCGCAGTTGTGCACGATATCGGTGGCTTTCGATGCCCATGGCGAAATGGTGCCGAAACGCGGTATCACGACAAATTCCTCGACCGCGCCGCCGTCGGCCAGATCGGCCTGGGCGGGCTCGCCGTAGGTCAGCAGCCCTTGCAGGCGGCTGGTGTCGTCGCTCGAAAGCGGCGCGGCAGCGTCGATGAAGTGCAGGTGGCGCGCTTGCACGGCCGTAATGGCGGGCAGCACGGCTTGCAGTTGAGTGAGAAGGCGTTGGCTACGGAATGCAGACAGGGCGTTAGAACCCGGCAAAATCAACATGGTTGGGAGGTGGTTGAGCAGCGTGGCTGCGGATTAAAGAAGAAATCTGTGCGGCTAAAATCCTTTGCCCGGCATTATACCCTGTTAGCCCCTCCCCGGGCAGGGTCTGCTAGACAGCTTTGTCCATCGCAGAACGAGGGTGTCGTGCCCTTGATGCAACATTTTTGGCGCTTTTGTGTGTAAACGCGGGCCTGCCAAGGGGAAAAGTGCTGCGATGCACGTAAAATTGCCTATCCTTGGAGTATGCTGGACAAAAAGCCTGCCCGGCCTGAGAGAAAGAAGATGCCAGACTATAGCAACCTGTCGGTACTGATCGTCGACCCCAACCAGGGCATGCGCGCCAGCGTGCACAATATGCTGACCCAGGTGAACATCACCAAGGTGGAACACGCCGTGAGCGCGGGCACCGCGATCCGGGCCTTGAACAAGAAAAATTTCGACGTCATCCTGTGCGAGTACGACCTGGGCAGCGCCGGCGGCAACGAGGCGGGCCAGGACGGCCAGCAGTTGCTGGAGGACTTGCGCCTGCACCGCATCATCAGCCAGTGGGCCATCTTCATCATGCTCACGTCCGAAGGCGTGTACAGCAAGGTGGTCAGCGCCGCCGAACTGCTGCCGACCGACTACATCCTGAAACCGTTCACCGTGGACGTGCTGTCGCAGCGCATCGGCCGCGCCCTGGAGCGCCGCGCCACCTTCCTGCCGGTGTACCAGATGATAGGCCAGGGCAAGGCGCGCGAAGCCATCGCGGCCTGCCTGAGCAATGAGACCTCGCAGCCGCGCTACGCCACAGACTACGCCCGCCTGCGTGCCGAGCTGCTGGTCAACCTGGACCGCCTGCCCGAGGCCGAACAAGCCTACACCGCCATCGTCGCCAGCAAGCCGCTGGGCTGGGCGCAGCTGGGCCGCGCGCGCTGCGCCTTCGCGCTGAAACGCTATCCGGACGCGCAAGCGCAGCTGGAAACCCTGGTGGCGGAAAACCCCAAGCTGATGGCGGCCTACGACCTGCTGGCCCAGGTGCTGCGCGCCCAGCGCAAGGACGAAGAAGCCAAAAAAGTACTGGAAGACGCCATCGCCATCTCGCCCCACATGGTCACGCGCTTGCGCAACCTGGGCGACGTGGCCTACGCCACCGGCGACATCGAAGGCGCCGAAAAGGCCTTCAAGCAGGTGGTGGCCAAGGCCAAATATTCCGAATTCCGCGACCCGGCCGACCATGTGAACCTGGTGCGCACCCTGGTCAAGAAAGGCGACGCCGCCGGCGCTTCCGGCGTGATACGCGACATGGAACGCTCGCTGCGCAGCGGGCCGGACGTGGAAGTCTGCCGCGCCTACTCATCGGCCATGCTGCAGGAGCTGAACGGCAAGCCGGAAGCGGCCGCCGCCGAGCTGGCCAAGGCCATGGCCCTGCTGTCGGAAGCGACCGGCATGTCCAGCAACATCAAGCTGGGACTGGCGCACAGCTGCCTGGTGAACCGCATGGACGAACAGGCGGCCGTGCTGTTCGGCGAGCTCACCAAAGACCCGGACAGCGGCGTGTCCGAAGCCGACGTGGTGGCCCTGTGCAGCCAGGCCGGCCGCGAAGACATCGCGCGCAGCTATGACCAGCAGCTCGACTCCGAGGTGGACGCCATGGTGCGCCAGGCCGCCGAAAAAAGCCGCAACGCCGACCTAGCCGGCGCGGTGGAAGTGCTGCAACTGGCGCTGCGCAAGCGCCCGGACCATAAAGGCCTGTGGACCGTAGCCGCCACCGCCATGCTGCGCCAGATCATGGACCTGGGCTGGGACGCCAACGTTGCCGTGCAATGCACCGGCCTGCTGCGCCGCATCCGCGACGACAATCCAGCCCACCCGCTGCTGCCGGGCCTGATCGCCCAATACACGGCCGTGCGCCAGAAATATGCGCCCCCCGCCGCCACCCCAACCGCGCCCGCCCCCGCGCAGGCCGCCGCCGAGACGCGCTGATGCAGGACTATGCCGAACTGACCGTCCTGCTGGTGGACCCCAATCCGGGCATGCGCGCCAGCCTGCGCAATATGCTGAACCAGTCCGGCATCACCCGCATCGACGACGCGGTCAGCTCCGGCACGGCCATCCGCCAGCTCGGCAAGAAGAATTTCGACCTAGTGCTGTGCGAATACGACCTGGGCAGCGGCAGCGGCGACAACGGCCAGGACGGCCAGCAGCTGCTGGAAGACCTGCGCCTGCACAAGCTGATCGGTCCCTGGACCATCTTCATCATGCTCACCTCGGAAGGCGTGTACGGCAAAGTCGTCAGCGCCGCCGAGCTGCTGCCGGCCGACTACATCCTGAAACCGTTCACGGTGGAAGTGCTGATGCAGCGCATCGCCAAGGCCGTGGGCCGGCGCACCGCCTTCCTGCCGATCTACGAGCACATCGGCCAGGGCAATATACGCGAAGCCATCGCCGCCTCCACCACGGCCGAGGCCAACCATCCGCGCCACGCCACCGACTTCGCCCGCCTGCGCGCCGAGCTGCACTTTGGCGCCGGGCAGCTGGCCGAGGCCGAGCTGGCCTACCACACCATTTTGGCCGGGCGTCCCATAGGCTGGGCACACCTGGGCCTGGCGCGCTGCCAATTCGCCGCCCAGCGCTACGACGACGCCCTGGCCACGCTGGACAAGCTGCTGGCGCAAAATCCCAAATACATGGCCGCCTACGACCTGCTGGCGCGCACCCACGAAGCGCTGGGCCAGGCCGTGCAAGCCAAGAAAGTGCTGGAAGACGCCGTCGCCATTTCACCGCACATGGTGAGCCGCCTGCGCCACCTGGGCACGGTGGCGTATGAGACGGGCGATATCGGCATGGCCGAAAAAGCCTTCAAGCAGGTGGTGGCCAAGGCCAAATACTCCGAGTTCCGCGACCCGGAAGACCACGTCAACCTGGTCAAGACGCTGGTGAAAAAAGGCGACGCCAACCAGGCCAGCGGCGTGATCCGCGACCTGGAACGCTCGCTGCGCGGCAACACCAACACCGAAGCCTGCCGCGCCATCTCGGCCGCCCTGCTGCTCGACCTGAGCGGCAACGACACCGCCGCCGCCAACGAACTCAGCAACGCCGTGGCCGCCGTGGGCCTGGCCAAGGGCCTGTCCAACGGCCTCAAGCTCGGCCTCGTGCAAAGCTGCCTCAAGCACAAGCTGGACAAGGACGCCGCCCATGTCGTCATCGACATGATGGGCGACACCGAAAGCGGCCTGTCGATGGAGCAGGCGGTGGGTGTATTCGAACACGCCGGCCGGCACGACATCGCCCGCAGCATAGGCGAGCAGATCACGCACCAGGTGGAAGAACTGCTGGAAAGCGCCGCCAGCCACCTCGACCAGGGCGACCACCGCGCGGCCGTCACCACGCTGGGCATGGCGCTGCGCAAAAACCCCAGCAACCTGCCGGTGCTGTACGCCACCATCAGCGCCATGCTGCGCCAGCTGGACGAGCTGGGCTGGGAAGCGCCGCTGGCCGAACAGGCAGGCCTCCTGCTCGAACGGCTGCGGCGCATCGACAGCGGCAACCCCGAATTCGACACCCTGCTCCAGCAGCACAGCGCCACCCAGCGCAAATACGGCATCTCCACCACGGCATAGCGCCGGCACACCAAGCAAGGAATTTAGCTGCCGTAGCCGCCGCCGCCGGGGGTTTCGATGATGAAGACGTCGCCCGGCGCCATGTCGGTCTTGCCGATGTGGCCGAGCTGCTCCACGCTGCCGTCCGCGCGCTGGACCAGGTTGCGCCCGACTTCTCCCGGCTGCCCGCCCGCCATGCCGAACGGCGCGTGCAGACGGTTGTTGGACAGGATGGCGGCCGTCATCGCCTCGAGGAAGCGCACCTTGCGCACGCCGCCGTTGCCGCCGTGCCAGCGGCCCGCGCCGCCGGAGCCGGGGCGGATCTCGTAGCTGTCCAGCCGCACGGGGAAGCGGAACTCGAGTATCTCGGGGTCGGTCAAGCGGGAGTTGGTCATATTGGTCTGCACCGCGGACGTGCCGTCGAAGCCCTCGCCTGCTCCCGAGCCGCCGCTGATGGTCTCGTAGTACTGGTAGCGGGCGTTCCCGAAGGTGAAGTTGTTCATCGTGCCCTGCGACGCGGCCAGCACGCCCAGCGCGCCGTACAGGGCGTTGGTGATGCAGGTGGAGGTCTCGACGTTGCCCGATACGACCGACGCCGGGTAGTGCGGATTGAGCATGGAGCCCGGCGGGATCAGCACCCGCAGCGGCTTGAGGCAGCCCGCGTTGAGCGGGATCTCGTCGTCCACCAGCGTGCGGAAGACGTACAGCACCGCCGCCATGCACACGGCGGACGGCGCGTTGAAGTTGTTGTCCAGCTGCGCGGAAGTGCCGGTAAAGTCGATTTCGGCGCTGCGCCCCGCCTGGTCGACGCGCACCGCCACCTGGATTTGCGCGCCGTTGTCCAGCTTGAGCGTGTAGCTGCCGTCGCTCAGTGCGCCGATCACGCGCCGCACCGCTTCCTCGGCGTTGTCCTGCACGTGGCCCATGTAGGCGCGCACCACGTCGAGCCCGAAGTGCGCCACCATCTTGCGCAGCTCGTCCACGCCTTTCTGGTTGGCGGCCACCTGCGCGCGCAGGTCGGCCATGTTCTGGTCGGGATTGCGCGCCGGGTAGGTGGCCGACGCCAGCAGCGCGCGCGTTTCGGCGTCGCGCAGCTGGCCTCCGGCGGCGCCGTCGACCAGCTTGAAGTTGTTGATCAATACGCCCTCTTCCACAATGCTGCGCGAGTCGGGCGGCATGGAGCCGGGCGTGGTGCCGCCTATGTCCGCATGGTGGCCGCGCGAGCCGACATAGAACAGGATCTCGCTTCCCGCTTCGTCGAACACGGGCGAGATCACCGTCACATCCGGCAGGTGGGTGCCGCCGTTGTAGGGATCGTTGAGCATATAGACGTCGCCCGCGTGCATCTTGCCCGCGTTCTCGCGCATCACGGTCTTGATGCTCTCGCCCATGGAACCCAGGTGCACCGGCATGTGCGGCGCGTTGGCGATCAGGTTGCCGTCGGCGTCGAAGATGGCGCAGCTGAAGTCCAGGCGCTCCTTGATGTTGACCGAGTAGGCGGTGTTCTGCAGCCGCAGCCCCATTTGCTCGGCGATGGACATGAACAGGTTGTTGAAGATCTCCAGCATCACCGGGTCCGCCGTGGTGCCGATGGCGCGGCGTTCGGGCAGCGCTTCAACGCGGGTCAGCACGAGATGGTCCTGCGGCGTGACGGCCGCCTCCCAGCCCGGCTCCACCACCGTCGTGGCATTCGCTTCGGCGATGATGGCGGGGCCGTGGATAATGTCGCCAATGCGGGTGTCCTCGCGCTTGTAGAGCGGCGTGTCGCGCCAGGCGCCGGCGGCGAACATGGGGACGGTGGCCGATGGCGCCAGCGTGGCGGCAGCGCGCAGCGCTTGCTGCGGCGCCGCTTCGGCCGGCGCGTCGGATGCGCCTATGGCTTCCACCGACACCGCTTCAACGATCAGCGGCTTGTGCTGCATCAGGAAGGAGAAGCGCTTTTTATAGGCCGCTTCGAACTGCGCCTTCATGCTGTCCACGCTGTCGTGCAGCACGATGAGCGCGGAGTCCGTGCCTTCGTAGCGCAGGTGCACGCGGCGTACCAGCGAGATCCGTCCGGCCGCAACGCCCTGCCGCAGCAGCTCGCCGCGCGCCTCCTCGCCCAGCGCATCCAGCCGCGCCAGCAGGTCTGCTTCGCCGCCGTCGGCCAGCCTGGTTTCGACAGCGGCCTCGCGCATCGCGGTCTGGTCGGCCAGGCCCATGCCGTAGGCAGACAGCACGCCGGCCAGGGAATGGATGAATACTGTTTTCATGCCCAGCGCGTCGGCCACCAGGCAGGCGTGCTGGCCGCCCGCGCCGCCGAAGCTGGTGAGCGTGTATTCGGTCACGTCGTGCCCGCGCTGCACCGAAATCTGCTTGATGGCGTTGGCCATATTGCCGACGGCGATTTCGATAAAGCCCGCCGCCACCTGCTCAGGCGACACCTGCGCCGCACCTGCGCCCGCCGCGTCGTTGATCTCGCCGGCCAGCGCGGCGAAGCGCTCGCGCACGGCGGCGGCGTCCAGCGCCTGCTTGCCGTCCGCTCCGAACAGTTTGGGGAAGTGCTCCGGCTGTATCTTGCCCAGCATGACGTTGCAGTCCGTGACCGCGAGCGGGCCGCCGCGCCGGTAGCTGGCCGGGCCGGGATTGGCGCCCGCGCTGTCCGGCCCCACGCGGAAGCGGCTGCCGTCGAAGTGCAGGATGGAGCCGCCGCCCGCCGCCACCGTGTGGATGCTCATCATCGGCGCGCGCATGCGCACGCCCGCAACCTGGGTTTCGAACACGCGCTCAAAGTCGCCCGAGTAGTGCGAAACGTCGGTCGACGTGCCGCCCATGTCGAAGCCGATAATCCGCTCGAAGCCCGCCAGCCTGCTGGCACGCACCATGCCGACGATGCCGCCCGCCGGGCCGCTCAGTATGCTGTCCTTGCCCTGGAAGGCGCGCGCGTCGGTCAGGCCGCCGTTGGACTGCATGAACTGCAGATTCACGCCAGGCAGCTCGCTCGCCACCTGGTCCACATAGCGCCGCAATATCGGCGACAAGTACGCATCCACCACCGTGGTGTCGCCGCGCGCGACCAGCTTCATCATCGGGCTGACCTGGTGCGATACAGAGACCTGCGTAAAGCCTATCTCCCGCGCGATGGCGGCGACCGCGGCCTCGTGCGCGCTGTAGCGGTAGCCGTGCATGAAAACGATGGCCAGCGAACGCAAGCCCTTGTCGTAAGCCGCTTGCAGTCGGGCGCGCGCGCCGTCCACGTCCAGCGCCTGGACCACGTCTCCGTGCGCGCCCATGCGCTCGCCGATTTCCACCACATGGCTGTACAGCAGTTCCGGCAGCACGATATGGCGGTCAAACAGGCGCGGACGGTTCTGGTAGGCGATGCGCAGCGCGTCGCGGAAGCCGCGCGTAATGGCCAGCGCGGTGGGCTCGCCCTTGCGCTCCAGGAGCGCGTTGGTGGCCACCGTGGTGCCCATCTTCACGGCTTCAATGCTGGTGGCGGGCAATGGCTCGCCTGCAGCCACGCCCAGCAGATGGCGTATGCCTGCAATGGCCGCGTCGCGGTACTGTTCGGGATTCTCGGACAGCAGCTTGTGGGTGCGCAGCCGGCCGTCGGGCATGCGCGCCACGATGTCGGTAAATGTGCCGCCGCGATCTATCCAGAACTGCCAGTCCATATACCACCTCCAGCTATGCGAGAAGCGCTTATTGTAGTGCGCGCGCCGCCGCTTTGGGGGACGATAGGCCCAGACCGGGCCACGGTCCGGAAAATTAACATCAATGCTAGAATGACATCACCCCCACTGCTATGGCTGGCCATGAATCCACTCTACACCGTCGCCGAGATCCGCCTGATAGAACACACCGCCGCGCAACGCCTTCCGCCGGGGGCGCTGATGCAGCGCGCCGGGCAGGCCGGGGCCAATGCGGCGCTGGATCTGCTGCCATTCTCCACCAGCCGCGCACGCGTGCTGGTCCTGGCCGGGCCGGGTAACAACGGCGGCGACGCGCTCGAGGCGGCGGCCCACCTGGCCTATGCCGGTGCCCAGGTCACCATCCTGCATATCGACAGCGGCGCGCCCTCCTCGCCCGAGCGCGGGCACGCGCTGCAAAGGGCGCGCAGCAGCGCGGCGGTCTTTGCGGAACTGAACCTGGAGGCCATCGCCGGCATTGAATGGAACCTGGTGGTGGACGGCCTGTTCGGCATCGGCCTGAAACGCCCACTGGAAGGCCAGCTGCGCGAACTGGTGGAAGCGGTGAACGCCATGCCCTGCTCGCGGCTGGCGCTGGACGTGCCGAGCGGCCTGGATGCGGACACCGGCGCCATCGTCGGAGTCGATGGCGTCGCGGTGCACGCCACGCACACGGTCACCTTCATTGGCGACAAGCCCGGCCTGCACACCTGCGATGGCCGCGACCATGCGGGCCTGGTGCAGATTGCGCGGCTCGATATCGAGTCCGCCGCATTTCAGCCCTCGCGCCAGCATCTCAACGATGTGAAATTTTTCGCGCGCCATCTACGCGGGCGGCGGCACAACACGCACAAAGGCAGCTACGGCAGCGTGGCGGTGCTGGGCGGCGCCAGCGGCATGGCCGGTGCGCCGATACTGGCCGCGCGCGCAGCGCTGCTGACCGGCGCGGGGCGGGTCTATGCCTGCTTTGCGGATCAGGCGCCCGCATACGACAGCGCTTATCCGGAGCTGATGTGCCGCCAGGCTGCCGGTTTCGACTTCGACGCGGCCACCGTGGTGGCAGGCCCCGGCCTGGGCGCGGAGCGCCGCGCGCACGAGCTGCTGGCGCAGGCCATCGGCAGCGCCAGCCCGCTGGTGCTGGATGCCGATGCGCTCAACCTGCTGGCTGCGGACCCGCCGCTGCAGGCGGCGCTGGCCGAGCGCGCAAGCGCTGCCGCTGCGGCGGGCCGCACCGTGCTGACCCCGCATCCGCTGGAGGCGGCGCGCATGCTGGGCATCTCCGTGTCCGAGGTGCAGGCCGACCGGCCTGCGGCCGCGCGCACGCTGGCTGCGCGCACGCGGGCGGTGGTGGTACTGAAAGGCTCAGGCACCGTGCTGGCCGAGCCGCAAGGCCATGTGGTCATCAACACCACTGGCAATCCCTCGCTGGCCACGGCGGGCACCGGCGACGTGCTGGCGGGCCTGTGCGGCAGCCTGCTGGCGCAGGGCTGGCCCGCGTGGGAAGCCGCGCTGGCTGCAGTCTGGCTGCACGGCATGGCGGCGGACGTGATGGTAACCGAGGGCATGGGGCCGATCGGCCTGACTGCGGGCGAGCTGATACCGGCCATCCGCACCGCGCTGAACCGCATGGTGCAGCACCACGGGCGCGGAATCTAGACGAGACTAGACGATGCGCCCGGCCGCGATCGTGATAACGCGGCCGCAGCGGGCCGCTATCGACGGATCGTGCGTCACCAGCACCAGCGTGGAGCCGTGTTCACGGTTCAGCTCAAACATCAGCTGGATGACCGCCTCGCCGGTGGCCGCGTCCAGCGAGCCGGTGGGCTCGTCTGCAAACAGCAGCGGCGGTTCGCCGACAAAAGCCCGCGCCAGCGCCACGCGCTGCTGCTCGCCGCCGGACAGATACTTGGGATAGTGCTTCAAGCGGCTGGACAGCCCCACCCGGCCCAGCATCGCCTCGGCCTTGGCGCGCGCATCCGCATCGCCCGCCAGTTCCAGCGGCAGCATCACATTCTCCACCGCCGTCAGGTGCGCCAGCAGCTGGAAGGACTGGAACACAAAACCCAGCTTCTCCTTGCGCACGGCGGCGCGGCCGTCCTCGTCCAGCGCATAGATATCGCTGCCGTCCAGGTGCACGCTGCCGGTGCTGGGCGAGTCCAGCCCGGCCAGCAAGCCCAGCAAAGTCGACTTGCCCGAACCGGAAGCCCCAACGATGGCAAGCGTCTCGGCCTTTTGCACGGTAAAATCCACGCTGTGCAGGATGGTCAGCTCGCCGCTGGCATCGGCCACGCGCTTGCTCAGCCCCGCCACCACGATGGCCGCCTGGGCGGGCACGCTGGCCTGCACCTTGCCGCCGCCCGACATGGACGGTGAATCCGGAATGAAATTGCTGGACGCTTTAGGAAATTCAGGCATGGTCTTCTTGAAAAAAATACGTGAGGCTTTGTGGCTGCCGGTGGTGGCGCTGTTCTTGTTCAGCGCCGCCGCGAACGCCTATTCTGCACCAAAAACCATACTGGTGGTAGGCGACAGCTTGTCCGCCGAATACGGCCTGGCGCGCGGCGCCGGCTGGGTGGCGCTGCTGGAGCAAAAGCTGCAGGCCCAGAAGATAGACGCGCGCATCGTCAACGCCAGCGTAAGCGGCGAGACCACCAGCGGCGGCCGCACCCGCCTGCCCGCGCTGCTGAGCAAGCACCAGCCATCCATCGTGGTGATCGAACTGGGCGCCAACGACGGCCTGCGCGGCCTGCCCGTGCCGGCGGCGGAAGCCAACCTGCGCGCCATGGTCAAGGACGCGCGTGGCGCCGGCGCGCAGGTGCTGCTGGTGGGCATGCGCATGCCGCCCAACTACGGCCGCGACTACGCCGACAAATTCTTCGCCATGTTCGGCCTGCTGAGCAAGGACGTGAAAGCCCCGCTGGCCCCCTTCATGCTCGACGGCGTGGCCGACAAGAGCGAACTGTTCCAGCCCGACCGCCTGCACCCGCTGGCGGCCGCGCACCCCATCATCCTGGGCAATATCTGGCCGCATTTGCAGCCGCTGCTGAAAGCGAAATAAACACACAATGAAATACCCTGAAATCCTGCGCTTCGCCGACCTCGCCCACCGCCTGGACCAGTTCGACGCCATCATCGACGCGCGCAGCCCGTCCGAATACGCGCTCGACCACCTGCCCGGCGCCATCAACTGCCCGGTGCTGGACGACGAAGAGCGCATCCAGGTCGGCACCACGTACAAGCAAGTCAGCTCCTTCGAAGCGCGCAAAATGGGCGCCGCCATGGTGGCCCGCAACATCAGCAAGCATATCGACGCGCTCTGGCTGGACAAGCCGCGCGAATGGACGCCGCTGGTGTACTGCTGGCGCGGCGGCAACCGCAGCGGCTCGCTGGCCCACATCCTGGCCAAGATAGGCTGGCCGGTGGTGCAGCTGGAAGGCGGCTACAAGGACTTCCGCCAGTACGTCAGCACCGCGCTGGAGCAGCCGCCCGCGTTGGACTACCGCGTGGTGTGCGGCACCACCGGCAGCGGCAAGAGCCGCCTGCTGCAGACGCTGGACGCGATAGGCGCGCAAGTGCTGGACCTGGAACAGCTGGCCGCCCACCGCGGCTCCGTGCTGGGCGGCCTGCCCAGCCAGCCGCAGCCCTCGCAGAAAGCCTTCGAGACCGCCATCTGGGAGCGGCTGCACCGCTTCGACCCGGCCAAGCCGGTCTTCGTGGAATCCGAAAGCAAGAAAGTCGGCGCGCTGCGCGTGCCGGGTGCGCTGATGGAGCAGATCCGCGCCGCCGGCTGCATCTCGCTGCAGCTGTCGCGCGCGCACCGCGTGCAGCTGCTGATGGAAGACTACCAGCACTACATCCAGGACGCCGGCCCGCTCAACGAGCAGCTGGGCTACCTGGCGACCTTGCACGGCCGTGAAAAGATCAGCAACTGGCAAGCCCTGGCCAGCGCAGGCCGCATGGCCGAGCTGGTGGACGCCCTGCTGGCCGAGCACTACGACCCCGCCTACACCCGCTCCATCGCCCGCAACTTCCCCCGCATCGCCGACGCCCTGGTGCTCGAGCTCCCCGGCATCGCCCCGGACGACCTGCTCGCCGCCGCCCGCCAGCTCCACCCCGCCGGATAGTTTCCAAACCTCAAAAAAGCAAAAAAAGGGTCAGGGTTAATTATTTAAATAATTAACCCTGACCCCTTTTTGGGTCTTTTTACGTCATGGCAATAAAAAATGCCGCCCGGGGGCGGCATCTGGTTTATTTGGCCTCGTCGGTTTTTGCCGTCTCGGCCTTGGCCAGGATCTTGACCTTGGATTTTTGCTTGATCGCGTCAATGTAGGCTGCCATCTCTTGCTCGGCGACGATGCTGGTGATCTGCTCCTGCTCGCTCTTGCGGCGCGCTTCGTCTTGTGCGGCGGGCTGCTGCACTTTTCCGATGCGGTAGACGCCGTAGCCTGCGCCCGGCACGTCCACGCCCACGTAGGCCGGCAGCTTGCTGGTGTCGGCCTTCATCACTTCGGCCAGCACCACAGGGCTCAGGCCCTTGCCGTCGGCGCGCGAGACGATCTGCGCAGGGCCGTAGCCTTCGGCACTGCCGCTGGCTTTGGCGGCGGCCATCTTGGCTTCGCCTTCCTTGTGCGCCAGCTTGACGGCTTCTTCGGCCGTCACGCGCTGGCGGATGGCTGCGTCGACTTCAGCCAGCGGGCGCTTGGCCGCAGGCTTGAATTCGACGATGCGGCCAGCGACCAGCGTTGCCGGCGCCACTTCCACCGCTTCGGTGTTGCGCTTGTTTTTCAGCGATTCGGACGAGAACAGCGCGGTCAGGAACTTGGCGTTGTTGTACGGCGCCGTGCCCAGTGCCGGCGATGGGTTGCGCGTGATGTGCTCGGCGGTTTCCACTTTCAGCTTGAGCTTGTCGGCGGCCGGTTTCAGGCTGTCGGACTGCTCGTACACGGTGTTGGTGAAGGACTCGGCCATTTCCGAGTACTGCTTGCCGGCTTTCTGCTTTTTCAGGTCGGCGGCAATGCTGTCTTTCACTTCATCCAGCGGCTTGGTGGCGACCGGCTTGAGCGCGGTGATGGTGATGACGTGGTAGCCGAACTCGGTTTCCACAGGACCGGCGATCTCGCCCTGCTTCATGCTGAAGGCTTTGTCTTCCAGCGCTTTCGGCAGCGAGCCTTTTTCCAGTTCGTTCAGGTCGCCGCCCTGCTCGGCCGACGATGGATCCTGCGACTTGGCCTTGGCGATCTTGGCGAAGTCGGCCGGGTTCTTTTTCACGTCGGCCAGGATGGCTTCGGCTTTGGCTTTGGCGGCTGCCTTGTCGGCGGCGCTGGCGTCCTTGCCCACGGTGACCAGGATGTGGCTGGCGCGGCGCGATTCGGCGCTGCTGAAGCGGGCCTTGTTGGCTTCGTAGTAGGCTGCCACTTCGGCGTCGCTGACGGTGACCTGGTCGGCCACGGCGGCGGCGCTGAACACCACGTATTCGATCTTGGCCTGCTCAGGCACTTCGAACAGCTTGCTGTTCTTGTCGTAGAAGGCTTTCACCATCTCGTCGGTGACTTTGACTTGCGCCAGGTATTGCGCGGCCGGGAACAGCTGTTCCTGCACTTCGCGTTCCTGGGCGCCGAAATCGGAGATCTGCTTGGCGACGGCGCGCGGCACGATGCCGGTTTCCTGCACGGCGCCCAGCAGCTGCTGCATGGACATCTCGCGGCGGCGCTGGGCGTCGTACGCGGCCGGCGACAGGCCTTGCGCGGCCAGCAGCGCCTTGTAGCGCTCCATGTCGAAGCTGCCGTCTTCCTTGCGCAGGGCCGGGTTTTCCAGGTTCTGCTTCTGCAGCACGCTATCGGCCACGGTCAGGTGGCTGCGCACCATTTCGGCGGCGATGGCGCGCTCGGCCACCAGGCGCTCGAGCACGTTCTGTTTGAACTCGGGGGTGTCGATCAGCTTCTGGTCGAACTGCGCGCCCATACGCTGGCGCAGGCTGTCGAGCTGGCTGCGCTGCGCGGACTCCCATTCCTGGCGGCTAATCGACTGGTCGCCGACCTTGGCCACGATATTGGCCTGGTCGCCGGAGTTGTTGTAGCCGGCCACGCCGACGAACACAAACGACGGCACGATCAGGAGCGCCAGTAAAATCTGCATCAGCTTTTGATGCGTGCGTATAAATTCAAACATGGTCCGCCAATTCTTAGAGAGGAAATATTCCGTCGCGATTTTACAGCGCCGTGCCGCTCTATAGCAAGGCACAGTTTTGAGAAAACGGCAAGCATGGCAAAAATGAAAAAGCCCCTGCAACTTTTCAGCTGCAGGGGCTTCCATATTCTTGGCGGAGCGGACGGGACTCGAACCCGCGACCCCCGGCGTGACAGGCCGGTATTCTAACCAACTGAACTACCGCTCCTGGTCAGATGTTTATGTGTATTTGTTGGCGGAGCGGACGGGACTCGAACCCGCGACCCCCGGCGTGACAGGCCGGTATTCTAACCAACTGAACTACCGCTCCAGCAAATACAGGTACAGCATCACTGTTACTGCGCTTGGCTTGACTGGTGGGCGCTGAGAGGCTCGAACTCCCGACCTAAGCCTTGTAAGGGCTCCGCTCTACCAACTGAGCTAAGCGCCCAATCAAACCGCTCCAGTGAGCCAGCGGCTCACCGAAGTCCGTTAGTTTACTGCATCCTTCAAAGCTTTGCCAGCTTTAAATTTAGGAACTTTAGCTGCTTCGATCACGATTTCTTCTTTCGTGCGCGGATTGCGGCCGGTGCGAGCAGCGCGTTCGCTCACGGAGAAAGTGCCAAAGCCGACCAGGGTGACGCTGTCGTTCTTGGCCAGAGTAGTAGTTACGCCATCGATCACCGCATCCAGTGCGCGCGCAGCAGCCGCTTTCGAGATGTCAGCGGAAGTGGCAATATGGTCGATCAATTCAGTCTTGTTCACAAGCTTCCCCGTCACAAAGGTTTATATCGTTTATACCGTTTTTATACGGCAGAGAAAATCTCAGGCCGTATTAAACAAGCCGTGCAACCTTGTGTCAAGGGAAACACAGTACAAAACCACAGCAAAAGTTAAAACAGGCGCTTAAAAAGCGCCTGTTTGTGGTTGAAGGGACAATTAATGCGAGCTGTCCCGGCGGTTCTGCTTAGTGTTTGACCACTTCGCCCTGACCGTCAACTTTCGCCGCCGCAGCCGCCACCGCCTCTACCGGCGGGGTTTCCACGATGGCTTGCGGCTGGCGCTCGAGTGCGATTTCCAGCACTTTGTCGATCCAGCGCACCGGCACGATTTCCAGCTTGTTTTTCACATTGTCCGGAATTTCGGCCAGGTCCTTCACGTTCTGCTCGGGGATCAGCACCGTCTTGATGCCGCCGCGATGCGCCGCCAGCAGCTTCTCTTTCAGGCCGCCGATCGGCAGCACTTCGCCGCGCAGCGTGATCTCGCCCGTCATCGCCACGTCTGCGCGCACCGGGATACCGGTGAACACGGACACCAGCGCGGTCGTCATCGCGATGCCGGCCGAAGGACCGTCTTTCGGCGTGGCGCCTTCAGGAACGTGGATGTGGATGTCGCTCTTTTCAAACACCTCGGATTTGATGCCGAGGCGGTTGGCGCGGCTGCGCACGACGGTGCGCGCCGCTTCGATCGATTCCTTCATCACGTCGCCCAAGGTGCCGGTGCGGATCACGCCGCCCTTGCCCGGCATGGTCACGGCTTCGATGGTCAGCAGATCGCCGCCCACTTCGGTCCATGCCAGACCGACCACCTGGCCCACCTGGTTTTCCTTCTCGGCCACGCCGAAGTCGTAGCGGCGCACGCCCAGGAACTTGTCCAGGTTTTTCGGCGTCACGGCGACCTTCTTCTCGGTCTTCTTCAGCAGCAGCATCTTCACTACCTTGCGGCAGATCTTGGACACTTCGCGTTCCAGCGAGCGCACGCCGGCTTCGCGGGTGTAGTAGCGGATGATGTCGCGCAGCGCGGCTTCCGATACCGAGATCTCTTCTTCCTTCAGACCGTTGTTCTTGATCTGTTTCGGCAGCAGGTAGCGCTGCGAGATATTGGTTTTCTCGTCTTCCGTGTAGCCCGACAGGCGTATCACTTCCATGCGGTCCAGCAGGGCCGGAGGGATGTTGTACGAGTTCGAGGTCGCCACGAACATCACGTCGCTCAGGTCGAAGTCCACTTCGATGTAGTGGTCCGAGAAAGTGTGGTTCTGCTCAGGGTCCAGCACCTCCAGCAGGGCCGACGACGGATCGCCGCGGAAGTCCGCGCCCATCTTGTCGATTTCGTCCAGCAGGAACAGCGGATTGCGCACGCCCACTTTCGCCAGCGACTGCAGCACCTTGCCCGGCATGGAGCCGATGTAGGTACGGCGGTGGCCGCGGATCTCGGCTTCGTCGCGCACGCCGCCCAGTGCCATGCGCACGAACTTGCGGTTCGTGGCGCGGGCGATGGACTGGCCCAGCGAGGTCTTGCCCACGCCCGGAGGACCAACGAAGCACAGGATAGGCGCTTTCAGCTTGTCGACGCGCTGCTGCACCGCGAGGTATTCCAGGATGCGTTCTTTGACCTTGTCCAGGCCATAGTGGTCGCCCTCGAGCACTTTCTCGGCGTTCGCCAGGTCGTTGTTGACCTTGGATTTCTTCTTCCAGGGCAGGCCGACCAGGGTGTCGATGTAGTTGCGCACCACGGTGGCTTCGGCCGACATCGGCGACATCAGCTTGAGCTTTTTCAGCTCGGCGTTGGCCTTGTCCAGTGCCTCTTTCGGCATCTTGGCGGCAGCCACTTTCTTTTCCAGCTCGTCCAGGTCCGCGCCGTCTTCGCCCTCGCCCAGTTCCTTCTGGATGGCTTTGACCTGCTCGTTCAGGTAGTACTCGCGCTGCGACTTCTCCATCTGGCGCTTGACGCGGCCACGGATGCGCTTTTCCACCTGCAGGATATCGAGCTCGCCTTCCAGCTGGCCGAGCAGGTGCTCCAGGCGCTTGGCGACGTTGAAGATCTCCAGGATCACCTGCTTCTGCTCAAGCTTCAGCGGCAGGTGGGCAGCCACGGTGTCGGCCAGGCGGCCGGCGTCGTCGATGCCGGACAGCGAAGCCAGGATCTCCGGTGGAATCTTTTTGTTCAGTTTGACGTACTGGTCGAACTGCTGGACGATGGCGCGGCGCATCGCTTCGATTTCCGAATCGTCGCCCACCTCGGAATCGAGCGGGGTCAGGTCGGCCACGAAGTGCGTCGGCGCGTCGGTGATTTTGTTGATACGGGCGCGCTGGGCGCCCTCGACCAGCACCTTGACGGTGCCGTCCGGCAGTTTCAGCATCTGCAGGATGTTGGCCACGCAACCGATTTCATAAATGTCGGAAGCAGAAGGTTCGTCCTTGGCGGCAGCTTTCTGGGCGGCGAGCATGATGCTCTTGCCCTGCTCCATCGCGGCTTCCAGCGCCTTGATCGACTTGGGGCGACCTACAAACAGCGGTATCACCATATGCGGGAAAACTACAACATCCCGCAGCGGCAATAACGGCAGTTGAGTTTGCTCAGTTAATTTGGAAGTTGTCATGGCGTACCTTATGTGAAAGCGTGTTGCAGATATTGGCGCAAAGATGCCAAATCACAAGACCCGGCAGATAATAATTCTTAACAATTCAGTTGAGAATCCTGCCGTGCTATAAAAATATGCAAACTCAAATAAAAAAGCCACGCGCGACGCAGGCATCGCGTGTGGCTTTCCGAATGAAGCCTGCATTCTCTTATTGATTTAAATTGTACCGCCTTGCCCCATGGATGCAAAACGAATTTTGCGCATGTGTGCAGTACTTATTTAATTTTCACCAGAGGCTTTTGGGCTTTCCTGATAAATGAGCAAGGGTTTCGCGCCGCTGGTGATGGTATTTTCATCAATCACCACTTTGCTTACATTCTGCTCATTTGGCAGTTCATACATCACGTCCAGCAATGCGTGTTCCAGGATGGAGCGCAGGCCGCGCGCGCCGGTCTTGCGGGCCAGCGCCTTCTTGGCGATGGCGTGCAATGCGGCCGGGCGGATCTCCAGCTCGGAGCCTTCCATGTCCAGCAGCTTGCTGTACTGCTTGACCAGGGCGTTCTTCGGCTCGACCAGGATCTGGATCAGCGCTTCCTCGGTCAGCTCGGCCAGCGTGGCCACCACGGGCAGACGGCCCACCAGCTCGGGGATCAGGCCGAACTTGATCAGGTCTTCCGGTTCCGCTTCCATCAGGATCTCGGAGGCAGCGCGCTGCTCCTTGCTCTTGACGGTGGCCGAGAAGCCGATGCCGCTCTTCTCCGAACGGTTGGAGATGATCTTGGCCAGGCCGTCGAAGGCGCCGCCGCAGATGAACATGATGTTGGTGGTGTCGATCTGCACGAAATCCTGGTTCGGGTGCTTGCGGCCGCCCTGCGGAGGCACCGAGGCCATGGTGCCCTCGATCAGCTTGAGCAGCGCCTGCTGCACGCCCTCGCCCGACACGTCGCGCGTGATGGACGGGTTGTCGGACTTGCGCGAAATCTTGTCGATCTCGTCGATGTAGACGATGCCGCGCTGCGCCTTTTCCACATCGTAGTTGCAGCTTTGCAGCAGCTTCTGGATGATGTTCTCGACGTCTTCGCCCACGTAGCCGGCTTCGGTCAGGGTGGTGGCGTCGGCGATCACGAAAGGCACGTTGAGCATGCGGGCCAGGGTCTGCGCCAGCAGGGTCTTGCCCGAGCCGGTAGGACCGACCAGCAAGATGTTGCTCTTGGCCAGTTCGATGTCATCCTTCTTGCCCAGGTGCTTAAGACGCTTGTAATGGTTGTACACCGCAACCGACAGGATGCGCTTGGCGGTCTGCTGGCCGATGACGTACTGGTCCAGCAATTCCTTGATTTCGTGCGGGGTCGGCAGGTCGGACTTGGCGCCGGTGACCGACTCGATGCTGGACGTCTCGTCACGGATGATGTCGTTGCACAAGTCGATGCATTCGTCGCAGATGAAGACGGACGGGCCGGCGATCAGCTTCTTGACCTCGTGCTGGCTCTTGCCGCAGAACGAGCAGTAGAGGAGTTTTTCGCCGCTGGAGGATTTTTTCTCGGACATGGGACTTGTTTAAGTAGTTGCAATATTGGTGCTGCTGCATGCCGCGAAGCAAACTCTGCGGCGGCGTACATAGCACATGCTACCTGAAATAAAAAAGAAACGCCCGGAACGTTGTAGCGTCCGGGCGTCTTTTTTGGTTCTCAGCGCTGAGGACGCATTAGCCGCGGCTGGTCAACACTTTGTCGATCAGGCCGTATTCGGTGGCCTCCTCGGCGGACAGGAATCGGTCGCGGTCGGTGTCCTTGGCGATCTGTTCCACCGTCTGGCCGGTGCGTTCGGCCATGATCGAGTTCAGGCGATGGCGCAGGTAGAGGATTTCCTTGGCCTGGATTTCGATGTCCGAAGCCATGCCCTGCGAGCCGCCCGAAGGCTGGTGAATCATGATGCGCGAGTTAGGCAGCGAGAAACGCTTGCCCTTCGCGCCTGCCGCCAGCAGGAAGGCGCCCATCGACGCCGCCATGCCGGTGCACAGGGTGGACACGTCCGGCTTGATGAACTGCATCGTGTCGTAGATCGCCAGGCCGGCCGAAACCGAACCGCCAGGAGAGTTGATGTAGAGCGAGATATCCTTGTCCGGATTTTCGCTTTCCAGGAACAGCAGCTGGGCAACGATCAGATTGGCCATCTGGTCGTTGACGGGACCTACCATGAAAATCACGCGCTCCTTCAGCAGGCGCGAGTAAATATCATACGAGCGCTCGCCTCGGCCGCTTTGTTCAATCACCATCGGCACCAGGCCGAGCATTTCGGTGTCGAGTGCCGGATTACGGTTCATCATGCTTTATTCCTTTGATGCAGCTTCTCTGAAGCTGGATTACGCTTGCGCGTTGCTTCCCATCAGCTCGTCGAAGGCAACAGCTTTCGACGTGGTTTTCGACAGGCCCAGAACGAAGTTAACGACGTTTTCTTCTAATACAAGGGCTTCGACTTCAGCCAGACGGCGGCGGTCGCTGTAGTAGTACTTCAGCACTTCGCGCGGGTCTTCGTAGCTTTGGGCGAAATCTTCCACTTGCGCTTTGACTTGCTCAGGCAGCGCTTGCAGTTTGTTCTCGTTGACCAGCTGCGACAGGATCAGGCCCAGGCGCACGCGGCGCTCGGCCTTGTCGGCGAACAGTTCCGGCGGGAATGGCACGTCTTTGACGTTCATGCCGCGCTGAGCCATGTCCTGGCGGGTCATTTCGGCCAGGCGCTCGGTGTCCTGGGCGATCAGGGCTTGCGGCACGTCCAGGGTGGCGGACTTGACCAGCGCATCCATCACGGCTTCCTTGTTGCGTGCTTTCACACGGCCGGTCACTTCGCGTTCCAGGTTGACTTTGATGTCTTCGCGCATTTTGGCCAGGTCGCCGTCGGCTACGCCCAGCGATTTGGCGAATTCAGCGTCGACTTCCGGCAGGTGCGCCCATTCCAGCTGTTTCAGGGTGATGGTGAACTGGGCGGTTTTGCCGGCCACGTCCTTGCCATGGTAATCCTCTGGGAAAGCCAGGTCGAAGGTCTTGGATTCGCCGACTTTCAGGCCTACGGTTGCGGCTTCGAACTCAGGCAGCATGCGGCCTTCGCCCAGCACGAACGGGTAGTCTTCAGCTTTGCCGCCTGGGAATTCCACGCCGTCGATCGAGCCGACGAAGTCCACGGTCACTTTGTCGCCATTGGCTGCGATAGGAGCACCGCCGTCGCCGTGTTCGCCGGCTTCGCCTTTGGTGTGGAAGTGCACGCGCTGCTTGCGCAGGATTTCGATGGTCTTGTCGATTTCCGCGTCCGACACTTCGGCTTTCACGGTTTCGATTTCAACGGTGGACAGGTCGCCGATGACGACTTCCGGGTACACTTCGAACGTTGCGTCGAAGGCCAGCTGGCCTTCAGGCGAATCGTTCTTCGGTTCGATGCGCGGGTAGCCTGCTACGCGCAGTTCCGCTGCGTTGGCGGCGTCGTTGAAGGCGCGGCCGACCTTATCGTTCAGCACTTCGGTTTCGATCTGATAACCGAATTGTGCGGCGACCATTTTCATGGGCACTTTGCCAGGACGGAAGCCTGGTGCCTTAGCCGACTTGGCTTGCACTTTCAGGCGCTTCTCAACTTCCGTGCGGACTTCGCTCAGCGGGAAGGAGATCGTGATACGACGTTCGAGTTTGCCCAGGGTTTCGACTGCAGTTGCCATGTAAAAATCGTCCAAAAAATATAAAGAATACTGTGGTGCGAGGAGGGGGACTCGAACCCCCACACCATTGCTGGCGTCAGGACCTAAACCTGGTGCGTCTACCAATTTCGCCATCCTCGCGGCGTATTTGTACAAAAGCAAAGGGCGGGCCGTTTTCAATAAAGGTCCATTGAAAAGGGGCCGCCCCACCCCGCCTCAGCAGGGGCTTTCAACTTCAACGCGGTATTTTACTGTTTTTTTCCGAGTACGGAAGGGTTTTTTAACTCAAACACAACATTAAAAATGTAATGCCTTGATTCCTCTGCAATTTGCACGCATTGGCGGCGGGTTACGGCGTGCCGCCTAACCCGCCCTACGACATTTCGAGGTCCGCGATTGGCACGTAGGGCGGGTTAGCGCGCGAGCTCGTAACCCGCCGGCGTCACGTTTGCGCAGGCTTTTTGACGCGGAACCATGCCGCATACAGCGCCGGCAGGAACAGCAGCGTCAGCGCCGTGGCCAGTATCAGCCCGCCCATGATGGCCACCGCCATCGGCCCCCAGAACACGGAACGCGACAGCGGTATCATGGCCAGCGCCGCTGCGGCCGCCGTCAGGATAATCGGCCGGCAGCGCCGCACCGCCGATTCCACGATGGCGTCCCACGGCGCAACGCCGGACTTGATGTCCTGCTCGATCTGGTCCACCAGGATCACCGAATTGCGGATGATCATGCCGAACAGCGCAATAATGCCCAGGTTCGCCACAAAGCCCAGCGGACGCCCCAGCAGCAGCAAGGCCGCCGCCGCGCCGGCCACACCCAGCGGGCCGGTGAGGAAGACCAGCAGCGCGCGCGAGAAACTGTGCAGTTGCAGCATCAGCAGCGTGAAGATGATAAAGATCGCCAGCGGCAGGTTGGCCGAAATCGACGCCTCCGCCTCGCTGCTGTCGGACGCCGCGCCCTTGACGTCGATGCGGTAGCCGGCCGGCAGGTTCTTGCGCAGCTCGTTCAGCTTGGGATCGATCTGGCCGGTCACGGTGGGGCCTTGTATGCCTTCCGCAACATCCGACTGCACGGTAATCGCCCATTCGCGGCCTTCGCGCCACACCACGCCCGGCTCCCACACGAAATGCACGCGCGCCAGCTGGCCTATGGTGACCGACTTGCCGCTCGGCGTAGGAATATTGGTGTCGTTCAGGATGGAGATGGTGTTGCGCTCCTCCAGCGGCTGGCGCACCTGGATGTCGATCAGCTTGATGCCGTCGCGGAACTGGCCCACCGTGGTGCCGGACAGGATGGTGTTCGCCGCGCGCATCACCGTTTGCGAGGTCACGCCCAGCGCGCGCATCTTGTCCTGGTCCAGGTCCATGCGCAGCACTTTCACGGATTCGTTCCAGTTGTCGTTCACGCCCAGCGTGTTCGGATTGGTGCGCATGATGTCCTTCACCTGGTCGGCAATGGCGCGCACTTTCTCCACTTCGCCGCCGCTCACGCGGAACTGCACCGGATACGGCACGGGCGGGCCGTTAGGCAGCAGCTTCACGCGGCCGCGCACTTCGGGGAAGTCCACCTTGAACAGCTCGGTGATCTTCTGGCGCAGCGCCTCGCGCGCTTTCAGATCCTTGGGCAGCACCACGAATTGCGACACGTTCGTTTGCGGGAAGATCTGGTCCAGCGGCAGGTAGAAACGCGGGCTACCGGTGCCGACGTAGCTGGTCACGCTGACCACGCCTTCCTGCTTCTGGATATAGGCTTCGAATTTCTTGACCTGCTTTTCATTGGCGGCGAAGGACGTCCCCTCCGGCATCCAGATCTCGACCATCAACTCGGGGCGGCTGGAGTCCGGGAAGAACTGCTTCTCGATAAAGCCGAAGCCGTACACGCCCAGGAAGAAGATGGCAAGGGTGGCGGCGATGGTGGTCTTGCGCCAGTCCACGCACCAGTTCACCACGGCGCGGAATTTGCGGTAGCCGGGGGTATCGAACAGCTCGTGGTGGCCGTCGCCATGGGGCTGCACCTTCAGCAGCAGGTAGCCGATGTAGGGCGTGAAGATCACCGCCACGAACCAGGAAATGATCAGCGCCAGCGCGTTCACCGAAAACAGCGTGAAGGTGTACTCGCCCGCCGCCGATTTGGCCAGGCCGATGGGCAGGAAGCCCGCCACGGTAATCAGCGTGCCGGTCAGCATGGGCAGCGCGGTGGACGTGTAGGCGAAGGTGGCCGCGTCGAAGCGCGAGAAGCCCTCCTCCATTTTGCGCACCATCATTTCCACGGCGATGATGGCGTCATCCACCAGCAGGCCGAGGGCGATAATCAGCGCGCCCAGCGAAATCTTGTGCAGGTCGATGGAAAGCATGCGCATGAACAGGAAGGTCACGGCCAGCACCAGCGGTATGGTCAGCGCCACCACCAGGCCGGGACGCGCATCCAGGCGGAACTTGGGCTTGGTGTGCATGCCCAGCGAGACGAAGCTCACCGCCAGCACGATCAGCACCGCCTCGATCAGCGTATGCACGAACTCACCCACCGAGGCCTTGACCGCCTCCGGCTGATCGGACACGCGCTGCAGCTCGATACCGACCGGCAGCTTGGCCTTCATCTCGGCCACGGTCTTCTCCATGCTCTGGCCCATCTTGATGATGTTGCCGCCCTTCTCCATCGACACGCCCAGGCCTATCACTTCCTTGCCGTTGAAGCGCATCTTCTCGGTCGGAGGGTCGTCGTATTCGCGCTTGATGGTGGCGAAGTCGCCCAGGCGGAAGGTGGTGCCGTTGGCGCGCAGTTCCAGCTCCTCGAGATCCTTGACGGTCTTGAAGGCGCCGCTGACGCGCACTTGCAGGTTGTCGGTCGGCGTCACCAGCACGCCGGACGATTCGACCGTGTTCTGCGCGGCGATCTGGCTGACGATGGCCTCGAAAGGTATGCCCAGCTGGGCAAACTTCTTGTGCGAGAACTCGATATTGACCTTTTCGTCCTGCACGCCGAACAGTTCGACCTTGGACACCTGCGACACGCCCAGCAACTGCTGGCGAACGAAGTCCGCGTAGTCCTTCATTTCGGCGTAGGTGAAGCCGTCGCCGGACAGGGCGAAGATGGAACCGTAGGTGTCGCCGAATTCGTCGTTGAAGAACGGCCCCTGCACGCCTTGCGGCAAGGTGCCCTTGATGTCGCCTATCTTCTTGCGCACCTGGTACCAGGCCTCGGCCGTCTCGCTCGGCGGCGCGGACTCGCGCAGCTTCACCATGATCAGCGTTTCGCCGGGCTTGGAGTAGCTGCTGATTTCGTCGATATGCGGCGTTTCCTGGAGCTTCTTTTCCAGCTTGTCGGTCACCTGCTGCGCCATCTGCAGCGAGGTCGCGCCCGGCCAGAAAGCGCGCACCACCATCACGCGGAAGGTGAACGGCGGGTCTTCGTCCTGGCCCAGGTTGGCGTAGCTCAGCATGCCGCCCAGCAGCAGCACAGCCATCAGGTAGCGCGTCAGCGGAATGTGCTCAAGCGCCCAGCGTGAGAGGTTGAAGCCGTCCTTCATTTGGAAGCTCCGGCGGCCGCATTGGCCGCTACGGGCTTGCTCAACTCAGGCTTGCTCAATTCGTCGCCCAGTATCCGGACCTTCTGGCCCGGCTTGAGCACGTTCACACCCGCCGTCACCACGGTCTGGCCGGCCTTCACGCCGGAAGCCAGCACAATGTCGTTGCCCGCCACGCCGGCCGGTACCACCGGCACCAGCTTCACTGCGCCGTTCTCCACCACCCACACCGAGGTGGTGGATTTTTCATAATGCAGCGCCGTCAGCGGCACCTTGATCTGCGGTTGCGCGGTCTTGGAGGCGAATTGCACCACGGCGGTCATGCCCAGCTTGGCCTCGCCCAAGCTGGCGGGGATGGTGACTTTGACGGCGTAAGTGCGGGTGGCAGGGTCGGCGGCCGGCGAAATCTCGCGGATCTTGCCGGGCACCGCGTGCTGCGGGCTGGCCCACAAGCGCACCTGCACATCCGAAATGGCTTTCAGCGCATCGACCTTGTCTTCGGGGATGCCGATGACGATTTCCTTGTCGCCCGACTTCGCCACGCGCACAACCGGCGTGCCGGCCGCCACCACCTGGCCCGCTTCCGCGTCCACCGCCGTCACCACGCCGTCCACGTCGGACACCAGCGCTGCGTAGCCGGCCTGGTTGGCCTGCGCGCGGTACGCAGCCTGGGCCGCGTCGACATTGGCCTGCGCCGATTTATACGCCGAGTCCTTGCCGTCCAAAATGGTCTGGGCGACGAAATTCTGCGCCTTCAGGTCCTGGTAGCGCTTCAGCTCCGCCTTGGCGAAGTCGCGCGAGGTTTCCGCCGCCCGCAGCGCGGCCAGCGCCTGCGCCTGCGACAGCTTCAAATCCTGCGGGTCCAGCTGCATCAGCTGCTGGCCCTTCTTCACCACCGAACCCACGTCCACGCTGCGCGACACAATCTTACCCGGCACGCGGAAGCCCAGGCGCGACTCCACGCGCGCCCTCACCTCGCCGGAAAACTCGGCGTTCACATCGATGTCGCTGCTTTGCAGCACAATGGCGCGCACCGGGCGGATGTCTTCGGTCTTTTCGGCCGGCTTGCCACAGCCTGCCAGCAGGACGGCGGCGGCGCACAACGTGAGCCCGGCAAGGGCGTGGGAGGGACGCAATTTTTTCAGGGAGTACACAATAATTCCTTTTGCTGTGGATTGCGGTGATAGCACTTTGCCACTATGATGGTTCCGGCCAGAAAGTAAATGACTTTCCGTTAATTAAAATTATAAGCCGTGACACAATCTTTGCAAATGACTTTGGCGTCATTTACTTGAATATCCCACTATGTCAGTAGACCATTACGAGAACTTCCCCGTTGCATCCATCCTGCTGCCGCGCCGCCTGGCGCCGGCGGTGGAGGCGATTTACGCCTTCGCGCGCAGCGCCGACGACATCGCCGACGAAGGCGACGCCACGCCCGAACAGCGCCTGGCCGCGCTGGACGCCTACGAGCAGGCGCTGGACCGCATCGAGGCCGGGGAAGCCCATACCGACCCGATGTTCACCCGCCTGGCCGCGACCATCGCCCAGCACGACCTGCCGCTGCGGCCCTTCCGCGACCTGCTTTCCGCCTTCAAGCAGGACGTGAGCGTGACCCGCTACGCCACCTACGACAGCCTGCTGGACTATTGCGCCCGCTCGGCCAACCCGGTCGGCCTGCTGATGCTGTCGCTGTACGGCCAGGCGGACGAGGACAATGTGCGCGATTCGAACGCCATCTGTTCAGCATTACAGATTATCAACTTTTTGCAGGACGTGGCCATCGATCTGCATAAAGAGCGTATTTATTTGCCCATGGAAGACCTGGCGCGCTACGCGGTGTCGCCCGCCGCGCTGGACCACCCCGGCGGCACCGCCAAGTGGCGCGCGCTGATGAAGTTCGAGGTGACGCGCGCGCGCGCCCTGATGCTGTCCGGCGCGCCGCTGGCCGTGCGCCTGCGCGGCCGCATAGGCCTGGAGCTGCGCATGGTGGTGCAAGGCGGCTTGCGCATCCTGGAGTCGATCGAGGAAGTGGACTACGACGTGTTCCGCCGCCGCCCCAAGCTCACCCGCAAGGACTGGATGAAGGTGATCTGGCGCGGCCTGCGGATGAAGGCGCGCATGAAAGCGGCCATGAAAAGCCCCCCGGCTGCGGCGCTTCCCTTAGAATAGCGGCTTCGATCGCCTCACCCTTGCTTTTTTGACCATGTCACCAGACGAATACTGCCAGCAAAAAGCCGCCGCCAGCGGGTCCAGTTTCTACTACAGCTTCCTGTTCCTGCCGCAGGAACGGCGCCGCGCCATCATGGCGCTGTACGCTTTCTGCCGCGAAGTGGACGACACGGTGGACGAATGCACCGACGAATCCGTGGCGCGCGTGAAGCTGGCCTGGTGGCGCAAGGAGATCTCCGGCATGTACGAGGGCAAGCAGGCGCACCCGGTCACGCAGGCATTGCAGCCGCACCTGGCCACCTACAATCTGAAGCAGGAGCATCTGCAGGCCATTATCGATGGCATGGAGATGGACCTGAACCAGACCCGCTACCTCGATTACGTGGGCATGTCCAAATATTGCTGGCACGTGGCCAGCGTGGTCGGCATCCTGTCGGCCAGCATTTTCGGCATGAGCAATCCGCAGACCTTGCAGTTCGCCGAGAAACTGGGCCATGCCTTCCAGCTGACCAATATCATCCGCGACGTGGGCGAAGACGCGCGCAAAGGCCGCATCTACCTGCCGGTGAACGAGCTGCAGCAGTTCAACGTGACCGCCGCCGACCTGCTCAATGCGCGCCACAGCGAGAACTTCGAGAACCTGATGAAGTTCCAGATCGCCCGCGCGCAAAAGGCCTACGACGAGGCCTTCGCCCTGCTGCCGAAAGAAGACCGCCGCGCCCAGCGTCCCGGCCTGATGATGGCGGCCATCTACCGCACCCTGCTGACGGAGATCGAGAACGACGGCTACCATGTGCTGACCCAGCGCATCTCGCTGACGCCGCTGCGCAAGCTGTGGCTGGCCTGGAAAACCTACATCCGTGGGTAAAAAGTGAAGGCGCGCAGGGTTGCCGTCGCCGGCGGCGGCTGGGCTGGATGCGCAGCGGCCGTGGAGCTGGCGCGCGCCGGCTGCGAGGTGACGCTGCTGGAGTCCGCCCGCACCCTGGGCGGCCGCGCGCGCCGCGTGGAGCTGGATGGACGGCAGGTGGACAACGGCCAGCACATCATGCTGGGCGCGTATTCCGAATCGCTGCGCGTGATGAAACTGGCCGGCGTGGACATCCAGTCCGCCGTACTGTCGCTGCCGCTGCAGATGCGCTATGCGCCCGGCGCCGGCGGCATGGACTTCCTGGCGCCACGCCTGCCCGCGCCGCTGCATCTCCTGGGCGCGCTGCTGCGCGCATCAGGCCTCGAACGCGAGGACAAAATGGCGCTGGCGCGCTTTTCCACCACGGCGCGCTGGATGGACTGGCGCCTGAACACCGATTGCAGCGTGGACGAACTGCTGGCGCGCTTCGACCAGACGCCGCGCCTGATCCAGCTCATGTGGCGCCCGCTGTGCCTCGCCGCGCTGAACACCCCCACCGAGCGCGCCTCGGCGCAGGTATTCCTGAACGTGCTGCGCGACAGCCTGGGCTCGCGCCGCAAAGCGTCCGACATGCTGATACCCCGCGCCGACCTGAGCGCCCTGTTCCCCGACGCCGCCGCTGCTTACATCGCGCGCCACGGCGGCAAAGTACACACCGGCGCCAAAGTCACCGGCCTGGCGCCCCTGCCCGGCCAGCGCTGGCAGCTCACCGCTACCGGCAGTGCGCTTGGCGGCGCGTCCGCCGGCGCCGCCCAGTCCCCACGCGGCGCGCCCTGGACAGCCGAATTCGACGCCGTCATCCTGGCCCATGGCGCGCCCGCAACCGCCGCCCTGCTGCGCACCTTGCAGCTGGACGCGGCGGGCGAGCAGCTGGCAACGCAGCTGGAAGCGTTCACACCGGAAGCCATCACCACCTGCTATCTGCAATACGGCGCCGATGTGCGGCTCGACATTCCGTTTTACGCCCTGCTGGACAACCCGGCCACCGGGCACTGGGGCCAGTTCGTCTTCGACCGCGGCCAGCTGGACGCGAAGCAGGCTGGCCTGCTGGCAGTCGTCATCAGCGCCTCCGGCGCGGCGGCGGAGCTGGGCCAGGCAGCGCTGAGCGCGGCCATCGCCGCGCAACTGGCCGCCGTGCTGCGCCGCCCGGAACTGGCGCAGCCGTCCTGGAGCCGCGTCATCACCGAAAAGCGCGCCACCTATGCCTGCAGCCCCGGCCTGGCCCGCCCGGCCAACGCCCTGCCCGGCCAGAGCAGCCTGGCCGGCCTGTACCTGGCGGGCGACTACACCGCAGGCGACTACCCCGCCACGCTGGAAAGCGCCGTGCGCAGCGGCGTGGCAGCCGCCAAAACCTTGCTCGCCAGCAAACATGCCTGATTTGAAGCCAGTCCCCGGCTATCCCCGCATTGCGTCGTCTGCCCCGTCATTTATGCATCCTGTCGCACACCAGTGGTCTGTACAAGTTCGTTTGCGTACAGTTGCATCATCGGTAGTGACTCAATATGGAGCAGGAAATGACAATCGGACTGACTTTGAAAACCCTGGCAATCGTGGCGTTGGTAGCCGCCAGCACGGTCATCATCGTGCTGAACGAACATGCCGGCATGGCAATTTCCCTGTCGCAACACGCCGCGTTTTAACCGCAGGAGTTTTTAATGGATAAGCAGGCCTACCTGGACGCGCTGCACAAGGCCCTGGCGGGACTCCCGCCGGAGACGATCGCCAAGACGCTGGCCTACTACGAGCAGCGCTTTGTCGACGGCGCGATGAGCGGACGCACGGAGCAGGAGATCGCCTCCGAGCTGGGCGAGCCGCGCAAAATCGCCATGACGCTGCGCGCCAACGTCCACATGTCCGCCTTCGAGCAGAAGAAAACCCCGGTGAATGCGGCGCGGATGGCCGTGTCGCTGGTCGGCCTGGCCATCTTCAACCTGTTCATGGTGGTGCCGGCCATGGTCTACGCCGCGCTGCTGGGCACCATCTACGTGTGCGCATTCGCCTTCTACCTGAGCGGCATCGTGATCACCGCCAGCGGCCTGTCGGGCACCAATGAACTGGTGCTGGACGGCCCGCTGCGCGAAATGATCCAGTTCGACCACGACGATCACGACGGCCAGCGCACCCAGACCAAAGTCGCCATCGGCCACGACGGCATCCAGGTCTACCAGGAACCAATGGACGGCTACAATGCTCCGCCTACCGCCGACAACGCCGGCGAAGACCAGGACAACGGCGACGGCTCCAGCAGCCGCTCCGGCAAGATTATCGAGAAAGCCGAGCGCATGGCCAGCAGCACGGTGCACATCACCACGGAGCTGGACGGCGAATCGCGCACCACCCAGTCGGTGCTGGGCATGACGCTGGTGATCGTCGGCATCCTGCTAAGCCTGATCAGCCTGGTAGTCACCAAGTACACCATCATGGGCGTCAAGCGCTACATCCAGATGAACTTTTCCCTGTTGCGGGGCCGCTAAGGCGGACGGGAGCAAAACATGAAAGCCTTGTTCAAAGTCGGTATCAGCATGTTCCTGATGGCGTGCGTGCTGATCGCCATTTCCTACAGCATGCTGCGGGCGCACGGCGCCACCAACCCCTCCAGCGCGCAAGGCCGCGCGCCGGCCAGCGAAACGCGCGACATCGGCAACGGCATCACGTCGGTGGAGCTGAGCGGACCGATAGACCTGACCCTGCGCCAGGGCGATAAACCCTCCCTCAAAGTGCGCGGCGAGCAGCGCCTGCTGGGCAACGTGGAGACCGAGCAGGAAGGCGACACGCTGCACATCGGCACCAAGGGCATGCTGTTCCACCATCGCCGCCCCTTGCAGGTGGAGCTGGTGCTGCCATCGCTGTCCGGTATCGAAGTGCATGGCAGCGGCGACAGCACGGTGAACGGCTTTAGCGGCGAGAAGCTGTCGGTGCAGATACACGGGCCGGGCAATCTGAATTTCAACGGCCGCTTCAAGAAAGTCGAAGCCGGCGTGCATGGCAGCGGCGACCTGACGCTGAACACCGGCGCCAGTGAGGTTGTGACGCTGGAGATGGTGGGCTCGGGCCAGATCCGCAGCAGCGGCAGCTGCAAGACGCTGAACGCCGAGCTGTCCGGTTCGGGCGACCTCGATGCGCAGCATCTCGCGTCGGATCAGGTGGTGGTGAGTTTGCGCGGCTCGGGCACCACCAATGTGTTTGCCCGCAAATCGGCCGAGCTCACGCTGAACGGCAGCGGCGACATCCGCGTGTTCGGCAACCCGGACAACCGCAACGTGAGCCGCACCGGGTCAGGCGAAGTAAGCTGGGATCATTGAGGCGGCCGAGCGAGCCAGCGCAGCACATCCTCGCCCGCCTCCTGCCCGCTCGCCAGGCAAGCCGTCAGCAGATACCCGCCGGTGGGCGCCTCCCAATCCACCATCTCCCCCGCCACAAACACACCCGGCTTCGCCGCCAGCATCATCCCCTGCATGGCCTCAAACCGCACGCCGCCGCCGGTGCTGATGGCCTCGTCCACCGGCCTGGGCGCACGCAGGCGCACCGGCAGCATCTTCAGCACTTCCGCCAAACGCGCAGGATCTGCATACTGCTCCGCGCTGGCGCATTCTCGCAGCAACCCCGCCTTTACGCCCTTGATGCCCAAACGGCTTTGCAGATGGCTGGCCATGGAACGCGAACCGCGCGGCCGGCTGAGCTCATCCAGCACCCGCTCGGCGCTCAGGTCCGGCAGCAGATCCAGGTAAATCACCGCGCTGCCATCGGCCGCGATCTGATCGCGCAAGGCTGCGGACAGCGCATAAATCAGGCTGCCCTCGACCCCGCTCGCCGTCACCACAAACTGCCCCTGTTTGCGGAACGGCAGTCCGTCCGCGCCGGTGGAAGTAATGGCCACGGTAGTCAGCGGCTCGCCCGCATGCTTTGCGCTGAAATGCGCGCTCCAGTCCACGTCGAAGCCGCAATTGGCGGCCACCAGCGGCGCCACTTCCACACCCTGCCCCTCCAGCACCGGCACCCACGCACCGTCCGAGCCCAGACGTGCCCAGCTGGCCCCGCCCAGCGCCAGAATGGTGGCGTCGGCCTGCACGGCCAGTTCGCCGTCGGGCGTATCGAGCAGCAGCGCACCGTCCGCGCGCCAGCCGGTCCAGCGGTGCCGCTGGTGGAACTGCACGCCCAGCTCGCGCAGGCGGTGCAGCCAGGCGCGCAGCAGTGGCGCAGCCTTCATCTCGGTTGGGAACACGCGGCCCGAAGTACCGACAAAGGTTTCTATGCCCAGGCCACGCACCCAGTCGCGCACGTGCTGCGGGCCGAACGCGTCCAGCATGGGACGCAGCTCGGCGGCGCGCTTGCCGTAGCGCGTGACGAAAGTCTCGTATGGTTCGGCGTGGGTGATGTTCATGCCTCCGCGGCCGGCGAGCAGGAATTTGCGGCCCACCGAAGGCATGGCGTCGTAGACGTCGACCTGCAAGGTACTGTTGGCGGCGGCGTGCTGGGCCAGCGTCTGCGCGGCCATCAGGCCGGCCGGTCCGCCGCCGATGACGGCGACGCGGAAGCTATTTTTATTCTGAGACTGCATGGGGAATCCGGGTGAAATATTGAGGCAATCCGGCATTCTAGGGCATACTGGCACGCATAGACCAATTTGGGAGGCAGTCATGGGCGCAGCATTCTGGATCAAGCGGTATTTGCTGGCGGCGGTGCCGCTGTTCGCCATCCTGGCGATCGTGGAATACGTGAAGGGATCGACCGCAACGGCGGACTTCCTGAGCGCGGCCTTGTGGGCCGCGATTGCTGCCGGGATTTTTGTGTTCACGCAGTTCCGGCGCTACCGCAAGGGCCTGGAATGCGCGGCTTGCGATGCGGTGGGCAAAAACACCAAGCAGCCTTAGAGGCGAACTGGCGGGTTACGCCTACGGCTAACCCGCCCTACGGCCTGCGGCATTGACATTTCGTAGGGCGGGTTAGCGCGCAGCGCGTAACCCGCCAAACATCAACCGCCAGTCACCGGCGGAAAGAACGCCACCTCCGCACCATCCTGCACCGCAGTCTCCGGCTGGCACATCACCTGATTGCAGGCCATGCGCAAGGCACGGCCCTCGCCCAGCGCCTGCGCCCAGGCGCCGCCGCGCGCGACGAGCAGCGCGCGTATCGCCGCCACCGTCGCCACGCCTGCCGGCAATTCCAGCACTTCGGTGGAAGTACCCACCGCTTCGCGCACACTGGCGAAGAATTTCAGCGTTACATTCATATCGTCAAACCAATTCGGAAAACGGAATAAAGCGCACGACGTCGCCAGCCTGGATGGCCTGGCCGGGCGGATTGTCTATCAGCCCATCGCCCCAGACGGTGGACGTCAGCACGCCGGAGCTCTGGTTGCTGAACAGCTCCAGCCCGCCCTGCTGGTTCAGCCGCGCGCGCAGGAACTCATTGCGGCGGTCGGCCTTCGGCCAGTTGAAGTCGGCGCGCAGCTGGTAGGCCTTGGGCGCCAGCGCGGCCGGGTCGCCCACGCCTTGCAGGCGCAGGATAAACGGCCGCACGAACAGCAGGAAGGTGACAAAGCTCGACACCGGATTGCCCGGCAGTCCAAGGAAGAAAGCGTCCTTCACTTCGCCGAAGGCCAGCGGCTTGCCCGGCTTGACGGCGATCTGCCACATATTCAGCTTGCCCTCCGCCTCCACCGCAGGCTTGATATGGTCTTCCTCGCCGACGGACACGCCACCGGAGGTGATGATCAGGTCATTGCCCTCGGCGGCCTCGCGCAGCACCGAGCGGGTGGCGTCCAGCGAGTCCGGCACGATGCCGAAGTCGCTGATCTCGCAGCCCAGGTTTTCCAGCAGCGCGCGGATCGTGAAACGGTTGGAGTTGTAGATGGCGCCGGGCGCCAGCGGCTCGCCCGGCATGGCCAGTTCGTCGCCGGTGAAGAACACCGCCACGCGCAGCTTGCGCCGCACCGGCAGTTCGGCCAGGCCGACCGAAGCGGCCAGGCCCAGCTCCTGGCTGCGCAAGCGCGTGCCGGCCGGCAGGATCACACTGCCGTTGGTAATGTCCTCACCAGCGCGGCGTATCCACTCGCCGGACTTGGGTGTGTGCTTGACGGTGACAACGGTGCCGGCCAGTTCGCACTGCTCCTGCATCACCACCGCGTCCGCGCCCTCGGGAATCAGGGCGCCGGTGAAGATGCGCGCCGCCGTGCCGGGCAGCAGCGGCTGGCCGACATGGCCGGCCGGAATCCGCTGCGACACAGTCAGCGTGGCCGCGCCGCTGGCGCAGTCGGCCGCGCGCACGGCGTAGCCGTCCATCTGGGTGTTGTCGTGCGTCGGCACGTTCATGCCGGACACCTGCGCCTGCGCCAGCACGCGGCGGTTGGCCGCCAGCGTGGACAGCGTTTCAACCTCCGCCACGGGACGCGCGGCGGCCAGCATGAAGTCCAGCGCCTCGCGCACCGGCATGAGAGGTTTCATGGCTTACAGTCCCGTGTTGGTGGCGATGTAATCCTTCATCTTCGCCACGTCGGACGACATGACGACGAAACGCTGCGGCAGCGCTTCGATGTTCTCGAAACCGGCCGGACGCTCGGCGTCCTCGCCCAGCGCTTCCAGGATGGTTTCGTTGAACTTGGCCGCCAGCGCGGTTTCCAGCACGATCATGGTCACGCCCGGCTCCAGGTTCTCGCGCGCCACCTTGATGCCGTCTGCGGTGTGGGTGTCGATCACGATGCCATAGTCGTCGGCCACGTCACGGATGGTGTCGAGGCGGTCCTGGTGGGTGGACTTGCCGGACTTGAAGCCGTACTGAGCCACCTTGGTGAACTCGTCGCCGTCGCTGCCGGGGTAGCCGGACAGGTCGAAGCCGCCGTGGGTTTCCACCTTGGTGAACAGCGCGCGGGTGCGCTCTGCGTCGCGGCCCACCAGGTCGTAGATGAAGCGCTCGAAGTTGGAGGCCTTGGAGATATCCATCGACGGGCTGCTGGTGTGGTAGGTCTCGGCGGACTTGCGCACGCGGTACACGCCGGTGCGGAAGAATTCGTCCAGCACGTCGTTTTCATTGGTGGCGGCCACCAGTTTCGCGATCGGCAGGCCCATCATGCGGGCGATATGGCCGGCGCAGATATTGCCGAAATTGCCAGACGGGACGGTGAACGACACTTTCTGGTCGTTGCTGGTGGTGGCGGCCAGGTAGCCGCGGAAGTAGTACACCACCTGCGCCACGACGCGCGCCCAGTTGATGGAGTTGACGGTGCCGATCTTCTGTTTGGCCTTGAACGGCAGGTCGTTGGAGACGGCTTTGACCATGTCCTGGCAGTCGTCGAACACGCCTTCGACGGCGATGTTGAAGATGTTCGGATCCTGCAGGCTGAACATCTGCGCGGTCTGGAAGGCGCTCATCTTCTTGTGCGGCGACAGCATGAAGACGCGGATGCCCTTCTTGCCGCGCATGGCGTATTCGGCGGCGCTGCCGGTGTCGCCCGAGGTGGCGCCGAAAATGTTCAGCTCAGCGTCCTTCTTGGCCAGCGCGTATTCAAACAGGTTGCCCAGCAATTGCATGGCCATGTCCTTGAACGCCAGCGTGGGGCCGTTCGACAGCGCCTGCAGCACCAGCTTCTTGCCCTTGGACTCTTCCAGCACGCGCAGCGGCGTAATGTCGGCAGCGGCTTCGCCTTCGCGCGCGTTGCGGTACACATCGGCGGTGTAGGTCTTGGCGGTGAGCGCCTTCAGGTCCGCTTCCGGAATGTCGGTGGCGAACTTCTTCAGGATCTCGAAAGCCAGTTCCGCATAGGACAGCTTGCGCCATGCATCCAGCTCGGCGCCCGTCACTTGCGGGTATTCGGTGGGCAGATACAGGCCGCCGTCGGGGGCGAGGCCGCCCAGCAGGATATCGGAGAACTGTTGTGGAGACTGCGATGCGGCCGACGCTGCGGCGCGGGTAGACACATATTGCATAGATGAGAAAGTCCGGTTGGCGTGCGAAATCGAGCGTCTATTATAGTGCGGCTCGGGTATCGGTGTTATATCGCATTGTTTTATGTATATTTCGAATATAGGCGGCTCAGCGGGCGCTTGGCAAAAAGACCATCTGCTATGATCGGTTTTTGCAGCCGAATGCGGCCCGATTCCATGAACAAGCGCGCGCCCCTGAGCACTTTTGCCGGAGATTTCCACCCTGCCGTGGCGGCGTGGTTCGGCGCGGCCTTTCCGGCCGCCACCGAGGCGCAGCTGCGCGCCTGGCCGCTGATCCAGTCCGGCCGGCCCACGCTGGTGGCTGCCCCCACCGGCTCGGGCAAGACACTCACCGCCTTCCTGGCCGCCATCGACGCACTGGTGCGCGAAAGCAGCGCGGGGCCGCTGCCGGATGAAACCCGGGTGCTGTACGTGTCGCCGCTGAAGGCGCTGTCGAACGATATCCGCCTGAACCTGGAGGCGCCGCTCGAAGGCATAGGCGGGCAACTGGCGGCCATGGGCATGCCGCCGCACGGCATCCGCGCCGCCGTGCGCACCGGCGATACCACGCAGGCCGAACGCAACGCCATGCGCAAGCGGGCGCCGCACATTCTCGTCACCACGCCCGAATCGCTGTATGTGTTGCTCGGGTCGGACAGCGGGCGCGCCATGCTGGCGAGCGTGCGTACCGTGATCGTGGACGAGATCCACGCCGTAGCGGGCGGCAAGCGGGGCAGCCATCTTGCCCTCAGCCTGGAACGGCTGGACGCCTTGTGCGCGCAGCCGCCTGTGCGGGTAGGGTTATCGGCAACTCAGAAGCCCTTGTCCGCCGTTGCGGATTTCCTGGTCGGAGGCGGTGGCAAAGCCGGCGGCGCCGATTGCGCCGTAGTGGACGTGGGCCACGTTCGGGCGCGCGACCTCGCGCTGGAGCTGCCGCCGGTGCCGCTGGAAGCCGTGATGGCGAACGAGGTGTGGGACCGCGTTTACGACCGCATGGCCGAACTGGTGGTGCTGCACCGGACCACCCTCATTTTCGTCAACACGCGCCGCCTGTCCGAGCGCATTGCGCGCCACCTGGGCGACCGGCTCGGCGCGGAGCACGTGGCCGCGCACCACGGCAGCCTGGCCAAGGAATACCGCCTGGCCGCCGAACAGCGCCTCAAAAACGGCGAGCTGCGGGTGCTGATCGCCACCGCATCGCTGGAACTGGGCATAGACATAGGCGACGTGGACCTGGTCTGCCAGGTGGGTTCGCCGCGCAATATCGCGGCGCTGCTGCAGCGCGTGGGGCGCTCCGGCCACCATGTGGGCGGCGTGCCCAAGGGCCGCTTGTTCCCGACGTCGCGCGACGACCTGATTGAATGCGCGGCCTTGCTCGACTGCGTGCGGCGCGGAGAACTCGATGCGCTGCGCATACCGGTGGCGCCGCTGGACGTGCTGGCGCAGCAGATCGTGGCCGAGGTGGCGAGCCGGGAATGGGGCGAGGACGAGCTGTTTGCGCTGGTGCGCCGTGCGCAGCCCTATGCGCAACTGGAACGCAGCCGCTACGACGAGGTGCTGCGCATGCTGGCCGAGGGCTACACCACGCGCAACGGCGTGCGCGGCTCGTATCTGCACCGCGACGCGGCCAGCCGTTCGCTGCGCGGGCGGCGCGGCGGCAAGCTGGCCGCCGTCACCTCGGGCGGCACCATACCGGACAACGCGGACTACACCGTGCTGTTGGAGCCGCAGGGGCAATCCGTGGGCACCGTCAATGAGGACTTCGCGGTCGAAAGCCTGGCGGGGGACGTTTTCCAGCTTGGGAATACCTCCTACCGCATAATCAGGATCGAGGCGGGCAAGGTGCGGGTGGAGGATGCGCACGGCGCGGCGCCCAATATCCCGTTCTGGCTGGGCGAGGCGCCCGGCCGAAGCGACGAGCTGTCCGCCGGCGTCGCGCGGCTGCGCGGCGAGATAGGCAGGCAGTTGGCGGGGCCGGCCAATGCGGATGGCGAGGCAGGCGGGGATGGAGCCTTGGCGCTGGACCGCGCCGTGGCCTGGCTGGAGGAACATCTGGGCATGCACGATGCCGCCGCGCGCCAGATCGTGGACTATCTGGCGGTCGCGCGCGCCGCCCTGGGGGAGCTGCCGACGCAGGACACGCTGGTGATGGAGCGTTTCTTCGACGAGTCGGGCGGCATGCAGCTGGTCATCCACTCGCCCTACGGCAGCCGCGTGAACCGCGCCTGGGGGCTGGCGCTGCGCAAGCGCTTCTGCCGCACCTTCAACTTCGAGCTTCAGGCGGCAGCCACCGAGGACGCCATCATCCTCTCCCTATCCACCAGCCACAGCTTCCCGCTGGACGAAGTATGGCGCTATCTGCGCTCAGCCACCGCCGAGCCGATACTTGTGCAAGCCCTGCTGGACGCGCCGCTGTTCAATGTGCGCTGGCGCTGGAACGCGACCACTGCGCTGGCCCTGCCGCGCTTCACCGGCGGCCGCAAAGTCGCGCCGCAGCTGCAACGCATGAAAAGCGACGACCTGCTCGCATCCGTATTCCCGGACCAGGCGGCCTGCCTGGAAAACATTGTCGGCGAGCGCGAACTGCCCAGCCACCCGCTGGTGGACCAGACCCTGGACGACTGCCTGCACGACGCAATGGACAGCGAAGGCTGGCTGGCGCTGCTGCGGCGCATGGAGGCGGGGGACGTAAAGCTCATCGAGCGCGACCTGCCCGCGCCCTCGCCGCTCGCCATGGAAATCCTCAACGCGCGTCCCTACGCCTTCCTCGACGACGCGCCGCTGGAAGAGCGCCGCACGCAGGCCGTCATGGCGCGCCGCTGGACCGATCCCGCCTCCGCCGGCGACCTGGGAGCGCTCGACGCGGACGCCATCGCCGGCGTGGCCGATGAAGCCTGGCCCACCGCGCGCAACGAGGACGAACTCCAGGAAGCACTGGTGGCCCTGGCCTGCCTGAGCAACGAGGAAGCGCTGCGGCAGGAAGGCTGGCCCGCAATGCTCGCCGCGCTGGCCAAGCAAGGCCGCGCCACCCGCCTGCGTGCTGGCGGCGCCGACATCTGGGTCGCACTGGAGCGCCTGGACTGCCTGCAAGCGGCCTACCCCGGCGCCTCGGCATCCCCAGTCCTGGCCATCCCCGACAGCCATCGGGGCAACGGTGCGGAAGACTGGACGCGCGACGCCGCGCTGACCGAACTGATGCGCGCCCGCCTCACCGGCTTCGGCCCGCAGCCGCTGTCCGCCATCGCCCAGCCGCTGGCGCTGTCCGAAAGCACCGCCGCCATCGCCCTGGCGCAGCTGGAAAGCGAAGGCTACGTCATGCGCGGCCACTTCACGCCCGGCGTGGCGGACGAGGAATGGTGCGAACGCCACCTGCTGGCCCGCATCCACCGCTACACCATCAAACGCTTGCGGCGCGAGATCGAGCCCGTCGAACAGCAGGACTTCATGCGTTTCCTGTTCGACTGGCAGCACCTCACGGAAGACACGCAGTTGCAAGGCCAGGAGGCGCTGCCGCAAGTCCTGGCCCAGCTCGAAGGCTACGAGGCCGCTGCGGGCGCTTGGGAAAGCGACCTGCTGGCGCTGCGGATGCGCGACTACTCCATCCTGTGGCTGGACGACCTGTGCCGCGCGGGCAAAACGGTCTGGACCCGCGTGGGCGCCCCGCGCTCGGCGGCGAGCGGCCCTGTGCGCAGCACGCCCATCGTGCTGCTGCCGCGCAGGCAGACCGCGTTATGGCACGAGCTGGCCCCCGATACGGGCGCGCCCGAAATCTCCCCGCGCGCCGCCGACGTGCTGGCGCTGCTGCAGCGCCACGGCGCCATGTTCTTCGACGAATTGCAGCACGACGTGCGCATGCTGCCGGTGGAATTGGAGAACGCGCTGGGCGAGCTGGTGGCAACGGGCCTGGTCAATGCGGACAGCTTCGCCGGCATGCGCGCCATGCTGCTGCCCGCGTCCAAGCGCGCCAGCAACGACAAGCGCCGCCGCCGTGGCGCAGGCCCCACCATGGAAGAAGCCGGACGATGGGCGCTGGTGCGGCGCGGCAGTGCCGAACCGGCCAGCCCGCCAGTTCCAGCACCGGCCCCGGCGTCCGGCAAGCCGGCCCGCAAGCCGCGCACCGATCCGGCCACGCTGGAGCACGTGGCCATGACGCTGCTGCGCCGCTACGGGGTGATGTTCTGGCGCTTGCTGGAGCGCGAAGCGGCATGGCTGCCGTCGTGGCGGGAGCTGCTGCCGGTCTACCACCGGCTGGAGGCGCGCGGTGAAATCCGTGGCGGGCGCTTCGTGGCGGGCTATTCGGGCGAGCAATTCGCCCTGCCCGAAGCCATTCCGCTGCTGCGCGATGTGCGGCGCCGTCCGCACAGCGGCAGCCTCGTGTGCATTTCCGGCGTCGACCCGCTCAATCTGTGCGGCACGCTTCTGCCCGGCATTAAGGTGCCCGCCGTGGCTGGCAACCGCATCCTGTTCCGCGAAGGAGCCCCTGCCGCCACCATCGTCGCGGGCGAAATCAGCTACCTTTTCCCGCCCGGGGCCGAGCGCGAGCTATTGCACGGCCGTCTGGTCGGCAGATACCAGGGGCAGCTTTCATCATAGTAGTGTTGCAAGAAAGGCCAGTTCTATTGGTGATACAGCCATGCTTGTAGCCAAGATGCTAGAATCCGCCGACGCAGTTTGATGTCATTTTTACATCTGGAGGCATGCATGCGCCGTCTACTCTTGGCACTTCCCCTGTTGAGCGTACTGGGCATTGCTCCAGTACACGCCACCCCCACCCAAACCAGTTTTGCCGCAGACGGCTACTCCTCGACCTGGGACTGCCGCTACAGGGCGGACATGTCGCGGTGCAATCCCGTCAACCCAACGCTCAACGGCTCCACCACACACTGGCCGGGCGGCGCCAGTTCCAGCGCCGCCAGCGCGCGCGGCGAAGCCTGGTCGCTGGCGGTAGCGGACCCGGGCGCATACTTGCCGATCCTGAAAACCTACGCGTCCAGCAACCCGAACTATGTACCAGCCGCGCCGAATGGCGACACGTCCATGGCCGACGCCAACATTTGGGGCGTGCAAGGCTACCGCTACACCGGGGCGACACCGTTCGAACTGACGGTGAGCGTGACGCTGGACTCGCAGTTCTCGCCTGCTGTTTCCGGAGCAGGCTACAACCACTCGTTCTTCGCGGTGAGCCTCTTCGACACCGAAGGCTACACTTTCGACTACAACCTGAACGCACAAAGCGGCAGCAGTTGCCCTATCCTGCGAACCGCATCGGGACCGGGCTGCGCGAACCTGCCCGAGATCTTTGCGCGCGACCAGAGGTTCCTGTATGACACCGGTTCCGTGACCACCACGGTGTCGTACATGCTCCATCCCGGCCAGACCTTCTATGTCGGAGCTTACCTGGATGCGAACGTATGCTGCGGCGGCGTGGTGGATTCGTCGCATACACTGACCATGCGCTTCAACGACGCGGCCATGCTGGACAGTTTCGCGGTCGCCATGGTGCCGGAGCCCGGCCAATGGGCGCTGATGCTCACCGGCCTGGCGCTGCTCTCGGGCTTCGCCAGGCGCCCCTGCATTGTCAGCATGCGGCGTGGTTAACGGTCACCACGTGGATGGCGAGGCCGCCTAGCGAGGTTTCCTTGTATTTGGCCTGCATGTCCGCGCCGGTCTGGCGCATGGTTTCGATCACTTCGTCCAGGCTGACGAAATGGGTGCCGTCGCCTTTCAGCGCCAGCGACGCGGCGGTAATGGCCTTGACCGCGCCCATGCCGTTGCGCTCGATGCAGGGAATCTGCACCAGCCCGCCGATAGGATCGCAGGTCATGCCCAGATGGTGTTCGATGCCGATTTCGGCAGCGTTCTCGATCTGCAGATTGCTGCCGCCCAGCGCAGCCACCAGCCCCGCAGCAGCCATGGCGCACGCCACGCCCACTTCGCCCTGGCAGCCGATTTCCGCGCCCGAGATGGATGCGTTGCGCTTGCACAGCATGCCGATGGCGGCCGCCGTCAGCATGAATTCGCGCACGCCCTTCACCGGGTCGCTGGGATGGCAATCCTCGGCGTAGTAGCGCAGCACTGCGGGAATGATGCCGGCCGCGCCATTGGTCGGCGCCGTCACCACGCGGCCGCCGGCCGCGTTTTCCTCGTTGACCGCCATCGCGTACAGGCTCACCTGGTGCAAGGCGTCGTGCGGCAGTTCGTTGCTGCGGTCGCCGCCCTTGGCCTGGCGCCACAGGTCGGCCGCGCGGCGCTTTACTTTCAGGCCGCCCGGCAGCTGGCCCGCCGTTTCAAGGCCGTGCGTAATGCAGTCGCGCATGACATGCCAGATGCGGTCCACGCCTCCGTTCAGCTCTTCCTCCGATACGCGCATCAGCTCATTGGCGCGCAGCATTTGGGGAATGGTGAGGCCGGTGCGCTTGCCGTGTTCCAGCAGTTGCGCCATCGTGTCGAAGGGATACGGCATTTCAACCGGCGTCTTGCCGGCGATGCCGCCGGTTTCGCCTTCTTCGCGGATAAAGCCGCCGCCGATCGAGTAGTACACCTTGCTGAGCGTCGTTCCGTCGGCGCGCTTGAGCGTGAAGCGCATGCCGTTCGGGTGCTCGGGCAGCGTTTCGCTTTTGAAGAACAGCAGGTTGGCGGCCGCTGTGAACGGAACGGCGTGCGTGCCGAGCAGCTTCAGTTCCTTCTTGTCCTCGGCCGCAGCCAGCATGGCGTCCACCTGCGTGGGGACCACATGCTGCGGCGTTTCGCCCATCAGGCCCAGGATCACCGCCTTGTCGGTGGCGTGGCCAACGCCGGTCAGCGCCAGCGAGCCATACAGCGCGGCCTCCACGCCCACCACGTCATCCAGCGAACCGGCTTCGACCAGGAAACGGCGGGCCGCCACCATCGGTCCCACCGTGTGGGAACTGGATGGCCCTATGCCGATTTTAAACAGGTCGAAAACGCTCATGTCCATTGGATGTCTCTTTCTTTTTTATGTGGCGCAGGCTTGTGGCCCGCTTGATTGGCTATTTATGCCGCCTGGCCCAGGCTGACGTCGATGTTCGCCAGCATGTCCTTGACCATCTCTTCGGTATTGATGCGCGCCCTCCAGCCCCAGTCCGCCGTCGCGTGGCAGTCGTCCAGGCTGTGCGGCCAGGTGTCGGCAATCGCCTGGCGGCTGTCCGGCTTGTATTCGATTTTAAAGCCCGGCACGGCGCGCGTGATCGCTTCCGCCAGTTGCTCGGGATTGAACGACACGCCAGCCACATTGTACGAGGAACGCACTTTGATCTGCGAAGCAGGCGCTTCCATCAGTTCCACCGTGGCGCGGATGGCGTCCGGCATATAGATCATCGGTAGCGTGCTCTTCGGACCGAGGAAGCACTGGTAGGTCTCGCCGCGCAGCGCTGCGTGGAAGATGGCGATGGCGTAGTCGGTGGTGCCGCCGCCCGGAGGCGACTTGTAGCTGATGATGCCGGGGTAGCGGATGCTGCGCACGTCCACGCCGTACTTCAGGTAGTAGTACTCGCACAGGCGCTCGCCGGCCAGCTTGCTGATGCCGTAGATGGTGGTCGGGTCCATGACGGTCAGCTGCGGCGTGTCGTGCGCCGGCGTGTTCGGGCCGAAGGCGGCAATCGAGGATGGCCAGAACACGCGCAGCGGCTTGCCTTGCTCGCCGCGCACACGCGCCACCTCGAGGATGTTCAGCAGGCCGTCCATGTTCAGCGTCCAGGCCTTCAGCGGCGCCGCTTCGCCGGTGGCCGACAGCATGGCCGCCAGCTGGTACACCTGGGTGATGTTTTCGGAAGCGACCAGGGTCTCCAGGGCTTCCTTGTCCAATACGTTGAGCACCTGGTAGCGCGCCGCGTTGTAGACATTCTTGGCGCCGATGTCGGTGGCGATGACGTTTTGGGCGCCGTGTTTCTGCGCCAGCGCGTCCACCAGTTCACTGCCGATCTGGCCGTTGGCGCCAATTACTAAGATGCGTTCCATGCTGTTCTTTCAGTTCTTTGATTTAGTTCTTCAGCAAGCCAAGTTCACGGCCTGCCTGCTCGAATGCTGCGAGTACGGTGTCCAGCTGTTCGCGGGTGTGGGCGGCGGAGAGCTGCACACGGACGCGGGCCTGGCCCATCGGTACTACCGGGTAGAAGAAGCCGCTGAGCAAAACGCCCAGCTCATACATTCGTGCAGCGAACTTCTGCGCAACGGGCGCGTCGAACAGCATGACCGGCACCACGGGGTGGGTGCCCGGTTTGATGGTGAAACCGATACGCTCGATCTCCTTGCGGAAATGGGCGGTGTTTTCGTGCAGGCGGTCGCGCAGCTCGGTGGACGCGGACAGGCGCTTGAGCACTTCCAGCGACGCGCCGGCAATCGACGGCGCCAGCGTGTTGGAGAACAGATAAGGACGCGACTTCTGGCGCAGCGTGTCGATCACTTCCTTGCGGCCGGAGGTGAAGCCGCCCATGGCGCCGCCCAGGGCCTTGCCCAGCGTGCCGGTGATGATGTCGATCTTGCCCACTACATTGTGGTGCTCGTGCGTGCCGCGGCCGGTCTTGCCCATGAAGCCGGAGGCGTGGCATTCGTCGATCATCACCAGCGCGCCGTACTGCTCGGCCAGCGCCACGATCTTGTCCAGCTGGGCGATGGTGCCGTCCATGGAGAACACGCCGTCGGTCACGATGATCTTGTTGCGCTTGCCGGATGCGTCCTGCAGCTGCTTTTCCAGGTCGGCCATGTCGTTGTGGGCGTAGCGGAAGCGCGCGGCCTTGCACAGGCGGATGCCGTCGATGATGGAGGCGTGGTTCAGCGCGTCGGAGATGATGGCGTCGTTCTCGTCGAACAGGGGCTCGAACACGCCGCCGTTGGCGTCGAAAGCGGCCGCGTACAGGATCGTGTCTTCGGTGCCGAGGAAGGCGGAAATGGCTTGCTCCAGCTCTTTGTGCACCGTTTGCGTACCGCAGATGAAGCGCACCGAGGACAGGCCGTAACCGTATTTTTCGGTCGCAGCGATGGAAGCCTGGGCTACCCACTCTTCGCCGGACAGGCCCAGATAATTATTGGCGCACATATTAATCAGCGTGCGGCCGTCCTGCGCCACCACTTCGGCGCCCTGGCGGGAAGCAATCACGCGCTCCGGCTTGTACAGGCCTTGCTCGCGCAGGCTGTCCAGATTCTGCTGCAGGCCGGTGTAGAAAGCGTTTTTTGCTTGGTCGCTCATGATCTTCCTCTTTTGGTGGTGTAGGGTTATGCTGTGAGTGTCTTGGAGTTTACTCCACTTTTTTCACCGCACCACTCGAATCCGCTATTTCGAACTCAAGTTCAATATATCGAATCCTACCGGACTCCATTGAACATTGCAACACTTTGCACTATATCGAAGAATGAAAAACGCATGAAAGCAGCCTCCACGAATAACGCCCCGCCGGAAGTCGGCGCCGCCCTGCAACGCCTGCGCCTGGCGCGCGGGCTGACACTGGAAGACCTGTCGCGCATAGCGGGCGTGTCCAAGTCCATGCTGTCGCAGATAGAGCGCGAGAAAGCCAATCCCACCATCGCCATCACCTGGCGCCTGGCCAATGCGCTGGGCGTGCCGATCGGCGAGCTGTTGGACGAACCGGGGAAAACCGTCGAAACGATACGCGTGCTGGACGCGCACGAAACTCCCACCCTGCCCGGCGCGCACGCCGGTTACACGATGCGCATCCTGGGACCGATGGAGCTGGCTGGAAAATACGAGTGGTATGAATTGACGCTGGCGCCGGGAGGCGAGTTGGTGTCGCAGGCGCACGACCCGGGCACCACCGAGCATTTGACGGTGCTGCACGGCTCCATGGAGCTGGAAGTGGGCGGCACCAAGAAGAAGGTCAAGCTGGGCGGCACCGCCCGCTACCCGGGCGACCTCGATCACGCCATCCGCAACGCGGGCAAGACCGAGGCCAAGGCGCTGCTGGTCGTGATCCACCGTTAAAGGGCAGCCACGGCCAGGCGCGCCCTATTCCGCGCTGAGGCGCATCAAAGACTGGTAGAACGCGATCAGCTCACCGTAATTGGCAATCGAGATGCGTTCATCCGTGCCGTGGATGCGGGCGATGTCGGACGGCTTCATGCGCACCGGCAGGAAGCGGTAGGCGGCATCGCTCACGCGGCTGTAGTGGCGGCTGTCGGTACCGGCCACCACCAGGCCCGGCGTCACCAGGGCTTCCGGCGCAACCGCTGCCAGCGCGGCGGAGATCAACTGGTAACCGGGGCCATTGCGGTCCGCCACCGGCGACGCTTCGGCCGCCGTGGCGCCATCGACTGCCACCTTCACCAGCGGGTCCGCAATCGCCCGCACCACGTGGGCCTGCACCTTGGCCACCGTATCGCCCGGCGCGAGCCGGAAGTTCACTACTGCCTTGGCGTCGGCAGGAAGCACGTTGTCCTTCACGCCGCCGGAGATCATGGTCGGCGCGGTGGTGGTGCGTATCATGGCGTTGGTGGTATTGCTGGCAGCCAGCTGCCGCACCAGGACCGGTTCCAGCAGCCAGCTATTGGCCAGCCCCGCCCGCATGCTGAAAGGCAGCGCCGGCGCCAATGCCAGCAGGCCGGCGCCGCCCGGACCATCCAGGCTGGCGGCCATGGGCTGCTCCTCCAGGCGCGCCACCGCCCGGCTGACACGCCCCACCGCCGTGTAAGGCGGCGGCATGGACGAGTGGCCGCCGGCGGCGGTGGCGGTCAGTTGCAAGCTCACATAGCCTTTTTCCGACAGGCCGATGGGCGCCACCGGGCGCGCCATGCCGGGCACCAGCCCGTCCACGATCAGGGAGCCCTCGTCCAGCGAGAACCGCGCACGCACCTTGCGCTGCTCGAGCAAGTCCGCAATGCGCGCGGCGCCGTGGTGGCCGCCCAGCTCCTCGTCGTGCCCGAAGGCCAGCAAGATGGTCCGCTTGGGACGGAAACCGGCCGCCAGCAAATGCTCCACGCCTTCAAAGGTGGCCATGACCGCATGCTTCATGTCCAGTGTGCCCCTGCCCCAGACATAGCCGTCCGCGATATCGCCTGCGAACGGCGCGTGGCGCCATTTGTCCTCGGTGCCGGGTTCCACCGGCACCACGTCCATGTGCGCCGTCAGCAGTACCGGCTGCAAGGAAGGGTCGCTGCCCTGCCAGGTGTACAGCAGGCTGCTCCCGTCCACCACTTCGCGCCGCAACTGCGCATGGGTACGCGGAAAGCTGGTTTCCAGCAAGCGGTGCAGCTCGGGGAAACGGTTCACCGCTGCTTCGCCGCCTTCGCTGCCTTCGCCGCCGGACACGGTGGCAATCCGCACCGCCGCAGCCAAGCGCTCGCTGGCGGCGGCCAAGTCCGCAGGCGCGGCGGCGGTGACTTTGCCAACCGGCGGCAGCGACGGCACCCGCAGAACGTTCACCAGCATCGCCATGATCAGCAACAGCAGTAGAACGGCAACGCCGGCCAGCACGGCCCACAACAATTTGAGTTTATTGCGCATTAAAATCCCCGCCTCACAGTTTGACGCGCAGTTCCAGCGCCAGCGAACGCGGCCGCGTTACATAGACGTAGGGTGAGCCCACCGCCTCGCCCAGCGTGCTGACGTTGACATATTGCTTGTCCATCAGGTTGTTCGCCACCAGCCCCACTCCCCAGCGGCCGGACGGCGCCGTCCAGCCCAGGCGCAGGTCTACCCGCTCCTGCGCCTTGCCCGCGCCTACCGCGCTGTCGGGGCGGCACAGGCCCTGCTTGTAAGTATCGTCGTTGCAGCGGCGCTTGCCCATGTAGCCGTATTGCACGCTGAAATCGGCGTTGCCGTCCAGAGCCTGCCATTTCGCCGCCGCGCCCAGCGCTGCGCTGAAGTAAGGCGTGCCCGCCGCCTGGCCGCTGATATTCACACCAGTTGGCGAGACGTATTTGTCATAGGTCTGGTCGATGTATTCCAGCGAGCCGGTCAGGCGCCAGGTGCGGTTGATCTTCCATTGCACGTCCAGGTCCAGGCCGGTGGCGCCCTGGTCGCTGTTGGCGACCTGGTAGGACGGAATGCCGGTGGCGCCACTGTTCGGCACCAGCGTCAGGCTTTGCAGATTGGTAAAGTCGTACTGGAACAGCGCCGCGCCGTAGGTCAATCCGGCCGCGCGCCACTCACCTTTAGCGCCCAGCTCCATGCTGGTGACCAGTTCCTCCTCGTAGTGGCCGTTCACGCCCACCGCGTCGAAGCCGCCGGCCTGGTAGCCCTTGCTCCACGAGGCGTACACCATGTGGTCCGCGCCCAGGTGCTTGTCGAGCAGGACGCGCGGGCTGAAGTTGCTCCAGCTCTTGGACACGGCGTAAGGCGCGCTGGTCGAGCCCGGATTGTTGAACTGCACATTGCTCTGCACCAGCTTTTGCAGCAGGCCGGACTGCTGCGCGGTCAGCAGCTTCAGCGCCGTCGCGGTGGGGAAGAACTGGGCCTGGTTCAAGGTGGCCAGTTGCGCGTCCAGCGCGCTGGCGGTGCGAGCCGGGTTGTACCAGTTGAAAGCCTTGTGGTCCGCCGTGTAGCGGCCGCCCAGCGTCAGATTGGTGTCGTTGGCAGCGTGCCAGATCACGTCGCCATAAATAGCGAAGGCGCGGTAGCCGCCCACGTCGTTGATGCTTTCCTGCCACGGCAGGCCGGTCAGCTTCACGCCCTGCAGCGCGGCGTTGCCGGTGGCTTTGCCTATACCCTGCGCCAGCTGCGTCAGCGTGGCGTATGGCGACAGGCCGGCCGCATGCTGGAACAGCGTGTCGAGCGAGGTGGTGGTGACATTCACTTCCTGCCTTTGCGTGGCGCGCTCGCGGAAGGCGCTGGCGCCGGCCACCCAGTCAAACGGCCCGCTCTGGCCGTTAAGCTTGAATTCCTGCTGCCAGGTGCTGTTCGATTCCACGTTGCCGATGGCCAAATAGGCGGCCGGATTCGAGGTGCCGTCCATGTCCTGCCAGTTCTGGGTGTTGAAGTGGCGGTAGGCGGTGGTGCTGGTCAGCGTGGCGAACGGCAGCGCGCGCTCCACGCGCAGCGTTACGCCGTCGAAGGTGCGCGACTGGCGGTTAATAGCGGCGTCGTTGCTGAGCGGATTGTCCAACGGTGCGGTCCACACGTCCGGGCCGCCGAAGTTGACCTTGCCGCCGGTGACGGAATACGTGGCCGGGCCGGGGCCGCGCATTTTTTCATGTTCCCAGCTCAGCACGGCGGAGGTGTTGTCGTCCTGCCAGCGCAGGGCGGCCCGGCCGCCGCTGTCCCGGTCGCCGCCGGCGCGGCTGCCGTCGAAGGCGTTGCGGGTCCAGCCGTGGCTGCCCTGGTCCACTGCAGAAATGCGGAAGGCGAGATTGTCGGTGAGGGGCGTGTTGTACATCAGCTCCTCGTGGCGCAGGCCGTTTTCGCCCAGGCGCACCAGGCCGCTGCCCTCCACCCGGCCCACTGGATCGTTGCTGACGATGGAGATGGCGCCCGCCGCTGCATTGCGGCCGAACAGCGTGCCCTGCGGCCCTTTCAGCACTTCAATACGCTTGATGTCGTTAAAGTTGAGCAGCGAACCGCCGGTCTTGCCGGTGTACACGCCGTCCGTGTAAATGCCCACCGGCGAATCGGTGCCGATGCCGAAGTCCAGCGTGCCCACGCCGCGCAGGAAGATATTGGGGCGGGTGGGCTGGGAGGTGTCGATGGAAAGTCCGGGCACGAAGGAATCGATATCGCTCAGATTGGCCGCGCCCTGGTCCTTCAGCTGCTGGCCGGACATGGCGGTAACCGCGATGGGCACGCTCTGGATCTGCTGGCTGCGGCTCTGCGCGGTGACGATCACCTGGGCGGTGTCGGCCGGAGGCGCCTCCGGCTGCGGGGCGGGCTCGGCGGCGTGGGCGCCAGGAACGGCGAGGCTGGCGAGGGCAAGACTGACGGCGTGGGCTGCAAGACAGCGGCGCGGACGGGGTACGGACTGGCTCAAAATGATCTCCGGATGAATGTTTTTTTGAAAAAACGCATGGGCGTTCAAAAACATTCTACGGCTTGCCAGATCGTCAAAATATAGCCATTATCGCCATCATGATTACCGATATCGCCACCATTTCGCCGCTACACATAGAGATACTGTGCCCGCCCGAGGCGGCCATGGGCACGGTGTTCAGCACGGTGGACGTGCTGCGTTCGGCCACCAACCTGTTGCGCGCGCGCTACCCGGAGCAGCCCTCCCCGCTTACTTGGAATATCTACGTGCCGGAGGAATGCGGCCCGCTGTTCGACGCCTCCGCACCCGGCCTGTCCGCCTCGCCGCTGCGTCCGCTGGAAGGCACGCGCACCCTGCTCATGGCGCCCACGCTGATCGCCAGCACCGTGCCGGAACTACAGGAAATTGCGCAGCGCCACCCCTCGCTGCTGCGCAAGCTGAAAGCCCACGTGGAGGACGGCGGCATGGTGGCCGCGTCCGCATCCGGGCTGATCTACCCATCGATGATGGGCATGCTGGACGGCCTGCGGCTCGATACGCTCTGGGTGTCCAAACCGCTGTTCACGCGGATGCATCCCGAGTGCGATTTTTCCGCCACCGAGGCCATGAGTTTTAACGAGCGCCTGTACACCTGCGTTGCGCCCAGCCAACAGATCGAGTTCACGGCGGCGATTTTGAAACGGCTGCTCGACGCCAGCGTCGGCGAGAGCTGCGCCCAGCTGCTGCAATACCAGCCAGAACGGCAGCGGCTGGGCTACCAGCTGATCGAAGACGGCCAGATGCACCCTACCACGGACAGCCCCGTCTACCGCGTGCAGCAATGGCTGAAAGCCCATCTGCAGCAGCCCTACAGGCTCGACGAGCTGGCCGTGGTGGCGTCCACCAGCAGCCGCACGCTGCTGCGCCACTTCCAGACCGCAGTCGGCATGACGCCGCTGGACTATCTGCACCGCGTGCGCGTGGACCGCGCCAAGGTGCTGCTGGAGGTCACGCAGCAGAACCTGCACGCCATTGCGCTGGCCTGCGGCTACAGCGACGCCAGCTCGTTCAGCCGCATGTTCAGCAAGATCGCGGGCATCAGTCCCGGCGTGTACCGGCAGCGCTTCACCATGCGCAGCAAGCGCGTGCGCTGGCGCGCCGAGCCGCCGGAATCACCAGTTTGACTCGCGCTCCGGCGTGGAAGTGATGCGGTGCACTGACAGGTCGGCGCCCTGGAATTCCTGCTCGGGGTCCAGACGCAGGCCCATGGTGGCCCTCAGCGCGCCGTAGATGGCGAAGCCGGAAACGCCGGCAATGGCCACGCCCAGCAAGGTTCCCAGCAGCTGCGGCACGAAGGCCACGCCGCCCATGCCGCCCAGCCCTTTCAGCCCGAAGATGCCGGCCGCGATGCCGCCCCAGGCGCCGCACAAGCCATGCAGCGGCCAGACGCCCAGCACATCGTCGATCTTCCATTTGTTCTGGGCAAGCGTGAACATCCACACGAAGATGGCGCCCGCGATACCGCCGGTGACCAGCGCGCCCAGCGGATGCATCAGGTCGGAGCCGGCGCACACCGCCACCAGGCCGGCCAGCGGACCGTTGTAGGCGAAGCCGGGATCGTTCTTACCCATCAGCACAGCCACCAGGGTGCCGCCCACCATCGCCATCAGCGAGTTCACGGCCACCAGGCCATTCATCTTGTCCAGTGCCTGCGCGCTCATCACGTTGAAGCCGAACCAGCCCACGGTCAGTATCCACGCGCCCAGCGCCAGGAAAGGAATCGACGAAGGCGGATGCGCGGCGATGGCGCCGTTCTTCATATAGCGGCCACGGCGCGCGCCCAGCAGCAGCACGGCAGGCAGCGCAACCCAGCCGCCCATGGCGTGCACCACTACGGAACCGGCGAAGTCATGGAACTCGGCGCCGAAACTGTGCATCAGCCAGTCCTGGAAGCCGAAGCGGTGGTTCCACACCATGCCTTCAAAAAAGGGATACACAAAGCCCACCAGCAGCGCGGTGGCGATCAGCTGCGGATAAAACCGCGCGCGCTCGGCAATACCGCCGGAGATGATGGCCGGGATGGCTGCCGCGAACGTCAGCAGGAAGAAGAACTTCACCAGCTCGTAACCGTTTTTGGCCGCCAGCACGTCCGCGCTGGAAAAGAAATGCACGCCGTACGCTATGCCGTAGCCGATAAAGAAATACGCGATGGTCGAGACTGCGAAGTCCACCAGGATTTTCACCAGCGCGTTGACCTGGTTTTTCTTGCGCACCGTGCCCAGCTCAAGAAACGCAAACCCCGCATGCATCGCCAAAATCATGATGGCGCCAAGCAGGATAAACAGCGCGTCTGCACCAGAATTGTTACCAGCCATACCAGCCACTCCCCAAAAAGATGCATAGTCAAATAAAGAATATGCATACAAGCAAAACTCGTACCAATTTGGTGCGCTGCACTAAGTGCATGATTTTTATGAAATATGCTTACCACGGGCGAATCACCAGTATGGTGCAATCGCACTTAATTAGTGCGGCCGGGAGTGACTTTCATCATTGATATATCAGCAATCTTTTATTCTTGCTACTATGGACGGACCAGAAATGTTGGGAGCAATTTATGATGGGCAAATTCCCGTTTTACCACCGCGTGGCGGCCGCACTCGTACTCGTCGTGCCAGCTTTGCTCGCCGGTTGTGGCAGCTCAGACAGCACGCCAGCGCCACCGGTGATACAGCCTGCGGCGATCAGCACCCAGCCGGCCAGCGTCACAGTGATCGCCGGCGGCCCGGCTAATTTCGCGGTGACGGCTAGCGGCACGAATCTTACTTATCAATGGAAGCGCAACGGCGCGGACATACAGGGAGCGAACGCGGCAAGCTATGCATTGGCGACGACGCAACTCGGTGATACGAAGAGCAAATTCAGCGTCGTCGTCAGCAACGCCGCAGGCAGCGTGAGCAGCGCCGAGGCAGCGCTGACCGTCACCGGAATTGCTGTGGTCGCCGGGTCGCTGACGGAAAGCGGCTACGCTGACGGCGCCGGAAGCACCGCCAGAATGAGGGGGCCCAACTGCCTGACGCTAGACAGCGCCGGCAACGCCTACATCTGCGATCCGAACAACTACCGCGTCCGAAAAGTTACACCGGCAGGCGTTGTCAGCACTTACGCGGGCCGTGACAACGGAATCGATCTGCCACAGACCGGTCCAGCCGATAAGGTGCTGATGTACGCAGACTCCTTAGTGGTAGACAACGCAGGGAATGTGTATGTCGGCAGTGGAAGCCGACTGCTCCGCATTACCCCAACCCGGACAGTGGAGCTTGCCTATGATTTCCCTTTCAAGTCCCTCGATGGGCGCTCCCTTGGAGCGATCATTCCCTATGGCCTGACTGTCGATGGCGCTACCAACCTCTATCTGGCCAATAAACTCAGCCTGCGAAAGCTGTCTCCGGCCGGAAAAGTCACCATGCTGCAAGGGACGGAAGTGGCCCCCGACCTCCTTGGCACGGTGCAGCCAACGCGCACAGGATTGGCAGTCGACAGCGCAGGCAATATCTATTCCGCATACATGGGCAAGATAAGCAAGATTGCGCCCGATGGCACCGCTGTGAGCTTTGCGGGCAGCAGCGACGCCGGCACTGCCGTAGACGGCAAGGGAACGGCGGCCCGCTTCAGCAACAGCCTGTGGGTGTCGCTTGCGATTGATCCATCCGGCATTCTGTACATGCCTGACTATGAGAACAGCACGATCCGGAAGATTACGCCACAAGGCGACGTCACCACCGTCACTGCCGCCGGGCCACTGCCCGGCAAACCCATGGGCATAGCCATCGACGGCAGCGGCAACTTGTACACGCTCATAGGCAATGCGCTGGTCAAGATACAGCTGCAGTAAACGCAAACGCGCCCCCCCTGTGGGCGCGGCTTGCTGAGCGGAGGTGACGGCCACGACCGAACGCGGCATACTTGGCGCTCTGCAATCAAATGGAGTATCGCGCCGCCATGGGACCTCTCGCTTACATGCTTTGCCAAAAATCCGTCATCGGCGTGGGCATGTTTGTCACCGGCCTTTGCGCCTTCCCGCCGCTGATCCCGGACACGCCCCTGCCCCTCTCCACTGCGGCGCCCACGGTCACGGTGCCGTTCACTGTGCCGGTGGATAAGATGCGTATTTCGGCGGGTCATGGAGATACAGTTCGGCCCGAGCTAGACACTAAGGTCGAATCCTCATGGACAGTCAGATCGACTCGCTGGACATCAGAATACGGGAGGAATCTGGCTGACTTGAGGGCACTTCGGAAAACCTGGTTTTCTGAAAGTCGCGCCTTTACGAATAAACAGCTTACGAGGCCGGCAAAGCTGAGGAAGTAGGTTTTTCGAGGTGCCCTTGTGTTTAACGAGATGACTTGTACTCCTTCAAAGCGTCGAATTTTTTCTCCACAGCTGTCCGAGTCAGAAGCCCAACCACTCTAGATCCGTCTGCGAAGAAAGTAGACGGCGTACCTTTAATATTCAATCGTTTACCGAGCTTTAGCACTTCTGAGTTTGGAGACACACAACCAGCACTCGCAGTGGCTGGACGTATATCCTCTAGCATCCATTGCTGCCAGCTCCCTGCCTTGTCAGAACTACACCATACGTCCCGAGATATTTCTAAAGAGGACTCTGAAAGCACCCCATACATGTATACGTATATCGTAACATTGTCCAAATCCTTTAATTCCTTTTCCGTAACTTTGCAAAATTTGCAATTTGGATCGGTGAACAAAGCAATTTTCCTCGACCCATTTCCATTTTTTATAATTATTGCATCCCGAACTGGCAAAGTGGAAAAATCAATTGTATTTATTTTGGTTAATTGTTTTTTTGTAACGTTGGTTTTTGTTTCCAAGTCAACAATGGATCCAATAAATAAAAACCTACCAGTGGCGTCTGCATAAATTATTTTACCCTCCGAAGATATTTCGTATAGACCGTGAGCACCATAGGTGACATTTTCAATTTTTCTATCTGGAAACTTAGCTTGAATCTTTTCCTTAATAGTGTTCTCATCTGCACAATAAGCGACTCGAGACGCTAGGAGTAGAATGGCAATTAAGATAAATTTAAACATTTTTCCCTCAAATGCCACCACACAGATTTTGAAATAAGGCAGTGGCAACGAAAAGCTATATTAGAAACAGCTGCCAGTACTTGGGCAGCTCGCCTTACAATTCCCCTTCAATTTATCACTCGAGGCTGCACAAGCTACAGCTGCAGCGAGTGCCAATGGAGGAGCTTCAGCAAAAACTACGGCAAATACTATGCAGGCATAACCTCTTTTTTCACCCTCGTCATCGCATTTATCGCTGCACGCACCAGCGCGATCCACGCATTGAGCCGTGGTGGAAGTTGACGAATTCCAATTTGCGTATTCCAACTCCCATGATTCATACGCCTCTTCGTAATACGGTTCATTTTCCCCATCCCACCATTCTTCTTGACCGTACTCGTCTTGCCAGTCATCACGAACCTCAGGCCATTCGTCGCCTTCGTCACTCATAGGGGTCAATATGACATCCCCATTTTTTGAGAGCGCTGATGTACCTTGCATCGTACTCCTGCACGGGCGCAGACCGTGCCTTAATTTAGGCTTACTCTGCCCTCGTGCTTCATGCGATTGTGCATAAGAAAAGTCAGCAATGTTTTCAGAATTCCCGGTAACTTCATTTTTAATTGATAAGACTTTGCTTGGTAAGTTTTCATCATAAGTCGGAATGTAAGAAACGCCATTAATCTTCATTAGCGTTATCTGACCAATCTCATTTTTCTTAAAAAAGATTTCTTTTCCCAAGCGAGTGGAAATTTTCTGGGACTTGTTTTTTATCTCAGCGTATGCCACGCAATCCGGCTCTTGAGATTGCGCATTTTCCTGATTGCTGCGCTCTGAGGCATGAGTTCCACTCGCAATCAGAAAAGCAGAAAAAAAATATAACGCCAACTTAGCAATTTTCTTCATTCTAGTCCTTATTAATGCTTTGATCGGAATCCTTTAGTTGCACATATTCGACATTTCTTATGGAGAAATATCCCGCAACTATGAGAATGAGATATTTGTAAAAGCCCCCGTCTTCAATAAAATCCTTTGATATTTTATTTGCCACAACTATCAAGAAAAAAGCAAATGGAACCAAAAAATTGCTAAGTTTAAGCTTTATTTTTGATTTTTTGTTGCATTTTTCACATTGAATAATTCCCTTAAAAGGCGGAGCTATTTGCGACCATGGGGAAATCGTCAGATTCTCACAATGCGGGCATTTGTACATATGTCACCAAGGGTTATGAAATCACATCAATTGATTGTATTTTTGCAATCGCACGAATAGTAACTGATTCGTTACGCTGAGATTCTATCAAAATATCACAGATACAATTTGTTACATGAAAATTAACAATTATTTTGGTGTCGGCATTGATACTATAAATGAAGTAACTTCAGGCCCCAAAAGTATGGCTTCATGAACGCCACAACTTCACATTGCGAAGGCGTTGTTGCATAAATCAACTCCGACGTCAACGAGGCGACAGCCGTCGGCCGAGCAAAGGGACTACCTCTAATTTGTGAACGAATGCGCACCTTGCCGAACACAAGCTGTCCACGTCGTCGAATAGCCCGTCCAGTAACGCTGAAGTACGCAATAAGAGCTACGAGTTCGACCTAAGCTTCACGCCGCAGGCGAAGGACGACCTGCAGCGCATAGGCCAGATAGCGGGAACGCATTACGACGGCGAATACTGCGAGGGCAAGACCAGCTACGAAAACATCCCGCTGGCGCGGCGCGAAGGACTGGGGCAGCCCATACCGGTGCGTGTGGTGGTGCGGAGCCGGCCGGGCGGCGCGGTGGTGGTGGACCAGACCTTCATCTCGCTATGCAAGTTCGCCGCAGGCGGCGCCGACATGGCGGTACTGCGCAAGATAGGCCGCATCGACCTGGTGCGCGGCGACTACAGCGCCGAAGTATCCAGCCCCGGCACCGTGCCGGAACTGGCCGGCATCAAGACCTCATTCATGCTCGTATCCGGCCACGGAAAATAAGCGCAACTTACCTCAAAGACAAATCAGCCCTGACCCCATTTTTCTTCCAAAGAAAAAGGGGTCAGGGTTGATTTTGCGGTGGGGATTAGGGCTTATTGGCTGCCGCCGGAGACAGGGGCGGCTGGGGCGCCCATGTTCAGGGCGCGGGTCAGGAAGCCCCAGCGGTCGGCCACTTCTTCGATCTGTTTCGCGGTCGGCTTGCCGGCGCCGTGGCCGGCTTTGGTGTCGATGCGGATCAGGATGGGGTTGGCGCCCGCTTGCGCGGCTTGCGCTGCGGCGGCGAACTTGAAGCTGTGGGCCGGGACCACGCGGTCGTCATGGTCGGCGGTGGTGACCATGGTGGCCGGGTAGCAGCCGCCCGCTTTCAGGTTGTGCAGCGGCGAGTATTTGACCAGGGCCTTGAACTCTTCCGGATTGTCCGATGAGCCGTAGTCCGAGGTCCAGGCCCAGCCGATGGTGAACTTCTGGAAGCGCAGCATGTCCATCACGCCCACCGCCGGCAGGGCCGCAGCGAACAGTTCGGGGCGCTGCGTCATCGCCGCGCCCACCAGCAGGCCGCCGTTGCTGCCGCCGCCTATCGAGAGCTTGGCCGGCGAGGTGACCTTGTTGGCCACCAGCCATTCGGCCGCGCCGATGAAGTCGTCGAACACGTTCTGCTTCTGCAGCTTGGTGCCGGCCTTGTGCCAGGCTTCGCCGTATTCGCCGCCGCCGCGCAGGTTGGCCAGCACGTACACGCCGCCCATTTCCAGCCACGCCAGGTTGGCCACCGAGAACGACGGCGTCATGGAGGCGTTGAAGCCGCCGTAGCCGTACAGATAGGTCGGGTTGCTGCCGTCCAGCTTGATGCCTTTCTTGGCCACGATGAACATCGGCACCTTGGTGCCGTCGCGGCTGGTGTAGAACTGCTGGCGGGTCTCATACGCGGCCGGGTCGAAGTCGACTTTCGGCTGGCGGTACACGCTGCTCTTGCCGGACTTCATATCGTAGCGGTAAATGGTGGCCGGGGTGGTGAAGCTGGTGTAGGAGTAGAAGGTCTCCGCATCCGTAGCCTTGCCTAGGAAGCCGCTGGCCGAGCCGATGCCCGGCAGGTCCAGCGTGCGCACGGGCTTGCCTTTCAGGTCGAAAATCTTCACGGCGCTGTGCGCGTCGGTCAGGTAGTTCAGCACCAGTTGCTTGTTGATGATGTTGGCGGAGGTCAGCGTCTCGGCCGCTTCCGGCACCAATTCTTTCCACTGGTCCGGCGCAGGCTTGCGGATGTCGATGGCGATGATGCGCGACTTGGGTGCGTTCTTGTCGGTGCGGAAATAAAACACCGTGCCTTCGTTGGCGATGAAGTCGTAGGCCGCGTCGAACTGCTCCAGCAGGCCCACCACTTTGCTGTCCTTGCTGGCCAGGTCTTTGACGAAGACGCGGTTCTTGCGCTCGGTGCCATGGCTGCCGTTGATGATCAGGTAGCGGCCGTCGTCGGTCACTTCCGCGCCGAAGCCCCACTCTTTCTGGTCCGGGCGGTCGTACACCAGCGTATCCGCGCTTTGCGGCGTGCCGATCTTGTGGAAGTACAGCTTCTGGAAGTAGTTCACGCCGGCCAGCTTGGTGGCTTCGGTCGGCTCGTCGTAGCGGCTGTAGTAGAAGCCGCTGCCGTCATGGTTCCAGGCGGTGCGGGAGAACTTCACCCACTTGATATGGTCTTCGGTATCCTTGCCGCTGTCGATGGCGCGCACCTTGATCTCGTTCCAGTCCGAGCCGGAGGCGGCGGTGCTGTAAGCCAGCAGCTTGCCGTTCGGGCTGACGGCCGCGCCGGCCAGCGCCACCGTGCCGTCGGACGACAGGGTGTTCGGGTCCAGCAGCACGCGCGGCGTGTCGGCCAGGGTTTTCATGGTGTATAGCACGGACTGGTTCTGCAGGCCGTCGTTGCGGCTGTAGAAGTAGCGGCCGCCTTCTTTGTACGGCACGCCGTAGCGCTCGAAGTTCCACAGCTTGGTCAGGCGGGCCTTGATGGCCTCGCGCGCCGGGATCTGGCCCAGGTAGCCTTGCGTCAGCTTGTTCTGCGCGTCCACCCATTCCTTGGTTTCGGCGCTGTTGGCGTCTTCCAGCCAGCGGTAAGGATCGGCCACCGTGGTGCCGTGGTAGTTGTCCTGCTGGTCGACCTTTTTGCTGAGCGGGTAGCTCACTACCGCACCATTGCCGGGGCAGGTTTGCGCCAGCGCAGTGCCGCTGAATGCGGCGGCCAGTGCGAAGATCAGGGAAGCACGTCGTAATTGCATAGATTCGTCTCGTCCGGTTATTTGGGAAGGGCGCGGATGTGCCGCGCCTCTGACGATCATAGCGTGGAATATGACAAATTTGAAATGTTCCGAAACGCGGCGCAGCGCTTTTTATTCGGCCAGCGTGCTCTCGGCCACCACTGCGGGCGCCCCCGGCGGCTGCCATTTCTCCAGCCAGCCGGCCAGCTGCTCGGCCGGCATGGGGCGGCTCATGAAGTAGCCCTGGCCCTGGTCGCAGCCCATGCGCGCCAGCAATCGCCAGACGGCCTCGCTTTCTATGCCCTCGGCCACCACGCGCAGGCCCATGTTGTGGCCCAGGTCGATGGTGGAGCGCACGATCTTGCTGTCGCCGATGTCGTTCTCCATGTTCAGCACAAAAGACTTGTCGATCTTCAGCTCGTCCACCGGCAGCCGCTTCAGGTAGGCGAGCGAGGAGTAGCCGGTGCCGAAGTCGTCGATGGACAGTTCCATGCCCATGCCGTGCAGGCGCTCGAGCGTGTTCTGGGCCCGCACCGGGTCGTCCATGATGGCACTTTCGGTGATCTCCAGGCAGAAGGCGGACGGCTCGAGTTCGTGCCGCGCCAGCAGCTCGGCGAATTTCACCGGCAGGTCCTGGTCCATCAGGTCGCGCGTGGACAGGTTGACGGAAATCTTCAGCTTGATGTCCTGCGCGGCCAGCTGGCGGCACAGCACCGCCGACTGCTCCATCACCCAGCGCGTCAGCACGCGGATAAAGCCGGTCTGTTCGGCGAAGGGAATGAACTGGTCGGGGAAGACATTGCCGCGCTCGGGATGGACCCAGCGCACCAGCGCCTCGGCCCCCACAGCCTTGCCGCTGCCCAGCATGATCTTGGGTTGCACGAACAGGCGGAATTCGTTGCGTTCGACCGCGTTGCGCAGCTCGGTCAGCAGCGACAGGCTTTGCTCGCTGCTCTTGTCGATGGCCGCGTCGTACACCACGGCGCCGTCGTTGCGCTGCTTGGCCGTGTACATGGCCACCTCGGCCGCGCTCAGCAAGGACTCGGCGTTGTCGCCGTGCAGCGGGTAGCCGGCGATACCCAGGCCCGCGCCGATGTCCACCATCTGCTCGTCCAGCGAGAGCGGCGTTTCCAGCGCCGTCAGCACTTCGCGCGCGATCACCTGCGCCTGCTCCAGCGTGGTATCCGGCAGCAGCACCACGAATTCGTCACCGCCCAGGCGCGCCACCTGGGCCGAGGTGTTGCGGCGGTTGGCCAGCTGCACCTGCAGGCGCCCCGCCACCTGGCGCAGCAGCGCGTCGCCGAAGCTGTGGCCCATGACGTCGTTCACGTGCTTGAAGCGGTCCAGGTCCATCATCAGCACAAACACCGGCGTTTCGCGCTTGCGCGCCTCGGCGATGGAGTCGTTCAGGTGCAGCACGAACTGGGCGCGGTTGGGCAGGCCGGTCAGCGTGTCCCAGTACGCGAGGCGGCGGATTTCCTGCTCGCGCTTGGCGATACCGTCGCGCATGCTGTCGAAGGCCTGCGCCAGCGCGCCGATCTCATCCTCGCGCTTGAATTCAATCTGGCCCTTGTAGTCGCCGCGCTCGAGGCGCTTGGCGGTGTCGGCCAGCAGGGTCAGCGGCTGGGCGATGCGCTTGGCGGTGAACACGCTGGCGGCGGCCGAGATCAGGATGCCGGCCACGGCCAGGCCCAGCAGCCAGCGCTCCAGCCGCGCATATTCGGCGATGGCCTCGTCGATGGAGCGCACCAGCAGCACGCTCACGGCCTGCCCGGCGTCCTCGCCCAGCAGCAGCTGGCGCACGCTGTAGCGCGCGTCCTGCACCGTCACGTCGAATGACGCGTCCAGCCGCGCCGGCATGGTCTCGATGCTGTGCGTCAGGGCGGCAATCACCGGCGCCGGGAAGGTGGACGCCACAGGCAGCAGCCCGCCCTGCCGGTCGCGCGTCAGTATCGACGTGTGCAGTCCGCTCACGCTTTGCATTTCGCCGGCCAGCTGGCCGTCGATCGGGAAGGTCATGACGATGTAGCCGATGACGATGGGCGCCTTCACCGGCATCACCACCACCTGGTAGGGATAGCGGTCCACCATGGCGATGCCGTTGGCGCCGTCCGACGCTTCGGCCTGGTCCAGCATGCTCATGACCAGTTTTTCCAGGCCGGCCGACTGGCTTTCGCTGGTGGTGGCGGTGATCTTGCGCTCGGCCGACACCAGCATGGACGCGGTGGCCTTGATGCGGCGGCCGCTGTTGGCCAGCGCGGATTCGATGGTGGCGCGGTCGGACTCGTCGTTGTTGCCGATGGCGGCCACGAAGGCGGTGTCGCGCGCCAGCAGGCGGGCGCCGAAGCGCAGGCTCTGCGCATTCTGCTCGAGCAGGCGGCGGAACACCTTGGCGCCGTTGCCCAGCTCCACGCTGATGGAAGCGCGCGCATTGCTGTCGATGCCGCGCTGGATCAGCAGCAGCCCGGCCACCTGCACCGCGACGATCAGCAGCAGGAACAGCGTGACGATGCGGCTCTCCAGGCTGCGGAAGTGGAAGCGCATGCGGGCTCCTACAGCGCGTCGCCGCTGACGGGCGGCTTCATGGGCAGGCGGAAGCTGGCGGTGCCCAGCGCGTCGCCGGCCTTGACCACCACCGCCTGCTCGGCGGGCTGTCCGCCGGCCATATTGAAATGCCAGACCTTGAGCACGTATTTGCCGGCCGGCGCGTCGATGCGGCCCACGCCGGCCGCGTCGCCCTTCACAAGGTAAGGCGTGTCGACGATGCGCACATAGGCCACCATCTTGTCATGGATGTTGCATCCCAGCACAACAATGCCGGGTTTGTCGAAGATTTGCGGCGTGGCCGTGGTGCCCGAATACAGCTTCTGGTCGAACTTGTGCGCCGGCGAGAAGGAGTAGATGTGGTGGCGCACCTTGTCGTTGTTCGGGAAGTCGATGCGGGTGCCGGTCTGCACCACGGTCACCAACGGCATGAATTTCAAGCTCTTCTGCTCGATCTCGGCGGTTTTCAGCGCGCCCTTGGACACGGCCTGCCCGGCCTCGGCCTCCAGCCAGGCCACAGCGTCGGCCAGCGGCGTCCCGGTGCTGTCGTGCACCGCCACGGCAACGCCGGACGCGCGGGCGCCAGCCGCCAGCAAACAGAGGGTAGCGACGGCGGCCAGGCGGGGGAACGGTTTCGGCATCGGTGCGGGCATGAGTGCTGATAGAGGAAATCCTATTGTAGCGCCAGCAGCGGACAGCGTTAAGTAGTTTCCTGAATTCATCAACCTGTCACATTCCCTGCTTACCATCACACACTTGCTACTTCTTGCCTGCTTACCATGAACAATGTGGCCTATCTGCGCCCCGCACCCGACGACGACGCCTTGCTTCGCATGCAACTGAACGACATCATCGAGCGGCGCCAGCTGAACGCCCTGTTCCAGCCCATCGCCCGCATGCAGGATGGCGACATCATTGCCTACGAGGGACTGATACGCGGCCCGTCCGACAGCCCCCTGCACTCGCCGCTGAACCTGTTCAAGGCGGCCCGCGTGTGCGGACGCACGGTGGAGGTGGAGCATCTGTGCCGGCGCGTGGTGCTGGAGCGCTTCGCCGAACTCAAGCTGCCGGGCAAGCTCTTCCTCAACGTCAGCCCCGAATGCCTGTTGCTGCAGCCGGACGGCACGCGCGGCGAAACTTTGCAATACATACAACAGCTCGGCATCAATCCGGAGCGCGTGATTATCGAACTGACCGAAAATCAGCCCACCTATGATTACGAACTGATGCGCGAAGCGGTGCTGCATTATCGCAACATGGGCTTCCAGATCGCCATCGACGACCTGGGCGAAGGCTTCTCCAGCCTGCGCCTGTGGTCGGAACTGCGGCCCGAGTATGTCAAGATCGACATGCATTTCATCCAGGGCATCAACCACGACCCGGTGAAACTGCAGTTCGTGCGCTCCATCCAGGAGATCGCCGACAAGTCCGACACGCTGGTCATCGCCGAGGGCATAGAAACCCAGGCCGAGCTGCTGGTGCTGCGCGATATCGGCGTGGCCTACGGCCAGGGCTACCACCTTGGCCGGCCGCATCACGCGCCGGCGCGCGCCCTGCCGGCCGAAGTGGCCAAGGCGCTCAGCCGCAACGGCGTGGCCGTGTATCCGCAGCGCGGCGCCGAAAAGCAGGCCGCCAGCATCGCCAAGCTGCTGCACGAGGTAGCGGCGGTGCCGCCGTCCATGAGCAACAACGAGGTCTACGAGATCTTCATGGCCGAGCCCAAGCTGATGATTATCCCGGTGGTGGACGGCGGCGAGCCGCTCGGCCTGATCAGCCGTTTCGACATGATCGACCACTTTGCGCGCCCCTACCAGCGCGAGCTGTACGGCAAGAAGTCCTGCAAGGTCTTCATGGACCCCAAGCCGCTGATCGCCGACAAGGATACCAGCCTGCAGGACCTGTCCTACCGCATGGTGGAGTCGGCCGCGCACCACCTGTTCAACGGCTTCATCATCACCGAGCACGGGCGCTACCTGGGCATGGGCACCGGCCACGACCTGATGCGCGAAATCACGCAGATGCAGATCCACGCGGCGCGCTACGCCAACCCGCTGACCCAGCTGCCGGGCAACGTGCCCATCAACGAACATATAGACCGCCTGCTTGAAAGCGGCACGCGCTTCTGGGTCTGCTATTGCGACCTGGACCACTTCAAGCCCTTCAACGACGTGTACGGCTACCGCCGGGGCGACGACGTGATCCAGATGACGGCCCGCATCCTCAGCGGCCATTGCGATCCCGACCGCGACTTTATCGGCCATATCGGCGGCGACGACTTCATGCTGCTGTTCCAGAGCGAGGACTGGGAAACGCGCTGCCGCGCCATCCTGGCCGATTTCGAGAGCAGCGTGCTGGACTTCTACAGCCTGGAGGACCGCGACCGCGGTGGCTATATCAGCGAGGACAGGCAGGGGAAAAAAGTGTTCTATTCGCTGATGAGCCTGTCTCTAGGCACGATACGCGTGGAGCCGCACCAGTACTATTCCCACCACCAGATCGCCACCCAGGCTTCGGACGCCAAGAAGCAGGCCAAGAAGATCCACGGCAACAGCCTGTTCGCGGACCGCCGCCAGCACGTCCAGCCCGGCTAGGCGCCCGCCTGCTGGCAGGCCGGCTGTTCGCCGCTGGCGGGAAATTGCTCGGCCAGCGCGCACGCGGCGGCCAGCGCACCGGCCAGCTCGGCCTCGCTCAGTTTTCCGCGCATCTGCTCGCGCTGCGCCGCCGCGCAGGCGTTGCCGCCGGCGGCCGACACGGCAATCCAGATATACGCTTGCACCGGATCGCGCGCCACCCCGCGTCCGCTGTGATACATGCCGCCCAGGTTGTACTGCGCCAGCACATGGCCCTTGGCGGCGGCCTGGCGGTAGCAGGCCACCGCCGCCTCGTCGTCGCGCGCCACGCCCTGGCCGTTGGCGTACATCACCCCCAGGTTGTTCAGCGCGCTGGCGTCGCCCTGGGCCGCCGCAGCCTGGTACCAGGCCACGGCGCGCACCTCGTCGCGCTCCACGCCGTGGCCGTTGGCATACATGACTGCCGCGTTGAACTGGGCAGTGACGACGCCCTGCTCGGCCGCCTGGCAATACCACTCCAGCGCGCGCGCCGCGTCGGCGGCCACGCCGCGTCCCTGCGCATACATGGCGGCCAGCTTGGACTGCGCCTGCGCGTGGCCGGACTCGGCGGCGCGGCGATACCAGATCAGGGCCTCCGGCTCGTCGCGTTCCACGCCGTAGCCATTGGCCAGCAGCACGGCCAGGCTGAACTGGGCGTCGACGTCGTCCTGCGCGGCGGCGCGCGCCAGCCAGCTGTAGGCGCGGCGCTGGTCGGGCGCCACCCCGCGCCCCTCGGCGTAGGCGATGCCGACCAGACGCTGCGCGACCGCGTGGCCCTGCGCGGCGGCCTGCCGGAACCAGGCCAGCGCGGCGGCTTCGCTGGGCGGCACGCCCTGGCCGCGCTGGTGCATCCGGCCCAGGTTGAGCTGGGCGTCCGCGTCGCCCTGCAAGGCCGCCTTGCGCAGCCAGGCCAGCGCCAGCGGATCGCTGCGCCGCGTGCCCAGCCCCAGCAGATAAGCCTCGCCCACCAGCGCCTGCGCACTGGCCACGCCCTGCGCGGCGGCGCGGCTGAACCAGGCCAGCGCGGTGTCATCGCTGCGGGCCACGCCGCGCCCCTTGCGGTACATCTGGCCCAGGTTCTGCTGCGCGGAAGCTTCGCCCTGCTCGGCGGCCAGGCGGAACCAGAAGGCGGCCTCGGCGTCGCGGCAGGCCGTGCCGCGACCGTTGTAGTACATGGCGCCAAGATGATTTTGCGCAAACGCCAAGCCTTGCAGCGCGGCGAGGCGCATCCAGATGAAGGCCTTTTCGTCGTCGCGGCGCACGCCCTGGCCCTTCTTGTACAGCAGGGCCAGGTTGAACTGGGCGTAGGGATTGCCGCGCGCTGCAGCATCGCGGTACCAGGAGAAGATAGTGCTGTCGGCGGGGGAATAGCGATGGTCCATGATGACTCTTTGCGACGCGTGTGCACAAAGTTTAGTCAGTCAGGCCAGCATCCTTTTGATCGCGCTCAATCATGATTGCGAATTGATAGCCAGGCGGAAATTTTCGGCTAGCGGACCATCCGGCTCCTACTTGCCGGTCTGCTTGAGCAGATAAGCATGCACCTTGGCCGCCGCCAGCTTGTTTACCGACAGCAGCAGTTCCGGCTCAACCTGGGCAAGGCCGTAGGTATCGCCCAGGTGGCGTGCGATATGCAGCAGCACTTGCGCCGCCACTTCCGCGTCCGACTCGGCCCGGTGGGCCGCGCTCTTGAAGCGGATGCCGAGCTGGCCGGACAGCTGGCCCAGCTTATAGCTGCCCAGCGCGGGAAACACGCGCCGCGCCAGCTTCAGCGAACAGACCGTGCCCTGGTGCGCCGGCGCCAGGCCAAAGCGGCCCGCTTCCGCGCGCAAGAACTTCTCATCGAAGCTGGCGTTGTGCGCGGCCAGCGCGTCGGAACCGATAAAGTCCAGCAGCTCGGGCACCACCTCGTCCACCGGCGGCGCGCTGTCCACCATCTGCTGGGTGATGCCAGTGAGGCCGGTGATAAAGCTGGGTATGCGCACGCCGCAATTGATCAGCGAGACATAACGGTCGGTGATACGGCCGTCTTCGATGCGCAGCGCAGCCACCTCCGTGATGCGGTCGCCCATGTCCGGCGACAGCCCCGTGGTCTCGAAGTCGATCATCACGATGGGCTTGCTGTACACCGTCATTACGCGCCCCCGAACTTGCGCACCGCGTCCAGCGCCAGGCCGGCGCCGATGCTGCCGAACAGGTCGCCTTCCACCTTGCGCGCGGCAGGCAGCACCGCGCCGATGCGTTCGCGCAGCGACAGCACGCCGCTCGAGCCGCCGGTGAAGAACACCGTGTCCACCTGCTCCGGCTTGACGCCCGCGTCCGCCAGCATCTTCTGCACGGTCTGCTCGACCGAGCCGACCAGGTGGCCGATAGCGCTGTCGAAGCTGCTGCGGCTCAGGTCCAGCGTGACGGCGGGCGACAATCGGTCCAGCTCCAGCGCCACGTGCTCGGCGCCGGACAGGGCGATCTTGCCCTCCTCCACCTTCATCGCCAGCCAGTGGCCGGCGCGCTGGTCGATCAGCTTTTGCAGGCGGCTCAGCTTGTCCTGCTCGCGCGCGTCGCGCACCAGCTCCGACAGCTGCGTCCACATCTTCTTGGTGTAAGCCAGGTTGATGGTGTGCCAGGTGGCCAGGTTGAAGAAGTAGCTGGACGGCACTTCGCTATTGTTGTTCAGCTGGGTGCCGTAACCCAGCAGCGGCATCACCGCCGACAGGCTCAGGTATTTATCAAAGTCCGTTCCGCCGATGTGCACGCCGCCGGTGGCCAGGATGTCGTCGCGGCGCTCGGCCTTCCTGGCGCGCTCGGGCGACAGGCGCACCAGCGAGAAGTCCGACGTACCGCCGCCGATGTCGGCGATCAGCACCAGCTCTTCGCGGTCGATCTGCGACTCGTAGTCGAAAGCGGCGGCGATGGGCTCGAACTGGAACGCGATATCCTTGAAGCCCACCGAACGGGCGATCTCGGCCAGCGTATCCTCGGCCAGCTGGTCATTGGCGGCGTTATCGTCGATAAAGTGCACCGGGCGGCCGAACACGGCCGAGGTGAACTGGCGGCCGGATGCCTGCTCGGCGCGCTTCTTGACTTCGCCGATGAAGTTGGCCAGCAGCATGCGGAACGGCAGCGCGCGGCCACCCACTTCGGTCTGGCCGTCGATCAGGCTGGTGCCCAGCAGGCTTTTCAGCGAGCGCATCAGCCGGCCTTCGTAGCCGGCCAGGTATTCGCTCAGCGCGGCGCGGCCGAACGTGACTTCCTCGTCTTCGGCGTTGTAGAACACCACCGAGGGCAAGGTGGTTTTGCCGTCCTCCAGGGCCAGCATGGTGCCGTGGCCGGGACGCACCCAGCCCACCGTGGAATTGGACGTGCCAAAATCGACTCCGCAAGCTATGGCCATGTCTATCTTCCAGTAAATTCTAAGGGGCGGTAGTTTAGCAGAAACGGCCTGCCCTGCGCCTATTTAACGACACTTGCCAGCATTATTATCGCAGACTATTGCCATACGGTAAGACAATAAGATATCCTCAGGAAATAACTATAAACATGCAATGCCTGGCCCAACAGAGATGAGACCTACGAAAAACGCGCCGGCACCGAGCGCTGCGGAACACAAGGCAGCCATACTGCGCGACAACCGGCGCGTGACGTCCTACGACGTGGCGCTGGTGGCGGGCGTGTCGCAATCGGCCGTGTCGCGCTGCTTCAAACCGGGCGCCAGCGTGTCCAAGGACACGTTCAAGCGCGTGATGGAAGCGGCCAGCAGCCTGGAATACATCCCCAATGCAGCGGCGCGCAGCCTGATTACGCGGCGCAGCAACATGGTGGCGGTCATCATCTCCAACGCAGCCAATCTCTTCTACCCCGAAGCGCTGTCCGAACTGAGCAAGCAACTGGCGCGGCGCGGCAAGCGCGTGCTGCTGTTCACGCTGAACCGCGAAAGCGAGCTGGACGGCGTGATGAACGACGTCTGGCAATACCAGGTGGACGGTGTGATCGCCGCCGCCACGCTGAGCGAGGCGCAAGTGGCCGAGTTCGAGCGCCGCCGGGTGCCGCTGGTGGTCTTCAACCGCAACCTGCGCGGCCAGGCCGCCAACACCGTGGCCTGCGATCAGTACGAAGCGGGCCGCGCGCTGGCCTCGCGGCTGGCTGCGGCCGGGCACCGCGTGTTCGGCATCATCGACGGCGCGCAGGACAACGCCGTGGCCAGCGAACGCCGGCGCGGCGTCTGCGAACGGCTCGCCGAGCTCATGCTGCCGGAACCGCTGATCGTGCGCGGCAATTTCGACTACACCAGCGGCAAGCTGGGCCTGCGCGAAATCATCGCGCGCAGCAACGGCCGGGTACCGGACGCCGTCATCTGCGGCACCGACGTCATGGCCATAGGCTGCCTGGACTGCGCGCGCCACGAACTCGGGCTGAACGTGCCGGAGCAGCTGTCCGTGGCCGGCTTTGATGCGGTCGAGGCCTCCGAGTGGCTCAGCTACAACCTGACCACCCTGCGCCACCCCATGCAGCAAATGGCGGCAGCGGCGGCCGACCTGCTGCACAACCTAATCGACAACCCCGGTGGCGCCGCCGAGAAGCGCATGTTCGCCCCGCACTTCATCGAAGGCGCCACCGCCCGCCTCGCCCCGCTCGCGTCCGTTTCACTCGCTGCCTAAGGCGGTGCGCTCAGGCCTGGTTGACAGGGCCACCACCGCAGCACCGGCTATCACGATCAGCGCATCCTCAATCAGCCCGCTCCGGGTTTGCCCGATCTGCGCCATGGCCCGCTTGCGGGCAGCGAGCGTCGCGTAGGCAAGCGGCACGGCAGTTGCCACTGCGACTACAGCGCCAGCCTGCTCCCGGCCCTTGGGCGCCAGCGCCGCGCCGGCAATCCCGGCACTCAACACGCGCGCCAGCAGCCCAAGAAAGACAGTCCGGTCAGGTGCGGACTTCATCTTGTCACCGGCCAGCTCTCCGAGCCCCATGGCGAGCGCACCGTACTTGAACACCGGCCGATCCAGCAGGACCAGCTCTCCGCTTGTTTGGCGCTGCGCAAGGCGCGCCGCCGCGAGCGTGGCCATCGGCGTCATGGACCGCGCGCTGGCGACGGCGCCGATCAGAGTGGAAGAAATCAGGCTGCGAGTATTCATCTGTACTACCCCTATGCGAGTGGACGTGTAAGACTCCACCTTAGGGACTATTTCGCATTCCATCTGTTAGATGGGGCATACAAACGCTAGTCCAGCTCAGCCAGCCGGGCGCGCACGAAGTCTTTCACCAAGCCCTCGTCCATACTCCAGTCAACCGGGATATGAAAACAATTCTTAAAAACAACAAGACCCTGGAGCCTCGGCTTGAAAGTCTCCATCACGGAGGCGCTCCATGGAGCAAATGTCAGATGATTTTTGTAAGCAGCCAAGCCGGCCAGATACTTGCCGTTCCAGTGGATGTGCGGGACATTCCAGGCAAGCTTGGCTTTCAGCTCAGGAAACTCGCTGAGCACAAAAGTGATAATGGTGCGAAGTGTTTTCGCCTTTACACTATCCAATGACCCCAAATACTCCTCTACCGACGCAAACGCTTGTGTACCCAATTTGTGCTTTCCTCTACTGAAATCAACACCTCGCCTACCCCTAGGGAGATACAGTGGAATATGTCGTTTAGGCCAGGCTTTTGCCCCGAAGCTAACCATCACGTGGTTCAATATATCGGTGCGACTTGTCTGTGCGTTGCTGAGCAAGCCGACAAAAACCCTGAGCTACCACTTCGTTTGGGACGGTGTTCTCAAAGACCAAGTGCAACACCTTTTGCTGTAAGGTGCCGCCATGGCGAGAATCTACAAACATTTGACAACCCAGGAGCGCGCTGTCGTCATGACCATGCGCGACGACCAGTGCTCCACCCGATCCATTGCTAAACGCCTTTGTCGTTCTGCCAGCACGATCAGCCGCGAACTCAAGCGCACCAGCGGCGTCGGAGTCTATGACGCCGACGCCGCCCATGCACAGTGTCAAGCCCGGCGCGTGCTGCCACGCCGCCTGCCGAAACTGCATCCGGACGGCGTGTTATTCCAGGTGGTCCGGCATCACCTGAATCTTTTCTGGTCACCGCAGCAAATAGCGCGCAAACTCAAGGCCCTTTGGCCAGACGACCCTACCGCGACCGTGTCCCACGAGACTATCTACAACGCCATCTACGTGCATCCGCGCGGTGAACTCAAGCGCGAGTTGATCGCCTGTCTGCGCCACCACAATCAAGTCCGCAAACCCCGCAGCCGGGGCACTGACCGGCGCGGCCAAATCCCGGATATGCAAAGCATCCATATCCGTCCAGCAGAGGTTGAGGACAGGCTCATCCCTGGCCACTGGGAGGGCGACCTCATCAAAGGCGCCGCCAACCGCTCGTCGGTCGGCACGCTGGTCGAACGCACGACCGGCTTTGTGGTGCTCGCCAAGATGGACAACGCCACCACCAAGGCGGTCATCGACAGCTTCTCCGCTGTGCTCAACCGCGAGCCGGCGGCGATGCGCAAGACCATGACTTACAACCAGGGCCGCGAGATGCACGGCCATAAAATCCTTACCGCGCGCACCGGTGTCCAGATCTATTTCGCCGACCCGCACAGCCCTTGGCAGCGCGGCTCGAACGAGAACACCAATGGGCTGCTGCGCCAATACATGCCGAAGGGGTCCGACCTGTCGATCTACTCGCAGGACGAGCTCGACGCCATCGCCTTATCGCTCAATACGCGCCCCAGAGCAAGGCTCAATTACGAATCGCCACTCGTCGTTTATACTCAACACATCGAACTGCTACAACATCCAACTGACACTGTTAATTAACCCAGTGTTGCGCTTGGTATTTGAAACCGCCAAGACAATCCCAAGGCAGATTCAGGATAGCATGTTGCCCAAGTGGAAAAATCACGAATTGTCACTGGGGCCGCTGACTTAGCAGGGTGATCCTGCGCAGGCGTTAATCTCAGCAAGGAAGCCTTCGGCAAGGTAGCGCGGGATCTTGTCGAATTCGCTGAGCACGCGGGCGCGGAATTCTTCATGCTCGTGCCAGCACTCGGCGGGCACGCCAAAATAGTTGACGGGACTAAGGCACATGGTCAATCCGGGCCAGTGTTTTTGCAAGGTCATCAGATAGCGGCGGCTTGAGCATATTTTCCCGATGACGAGGACACTTTGAATCGCGGCGGGGTCCATCACCTCGGCCACCCTGGCGCGGCCGAAGCGGACGTTTTCGCCGGTGTTCGTGGCGGCGCTTTCCAGTATGAGAATGGATTCGGGTATGCCCAGCGCGATCAGCTGTTCGGCGATCATGTCCGCCTCCGCTATCGGCGATGATCCGGTGCAGCCTCCGGATATCAGCAAGCGCTTGAACATGCCCTTCTGCCACAATTCATGCGCCGCTTCGCAGAACTCTGGCACGCCGTGGCGGGTGCCGAAAAGGAATCCCAGGTCCGAAACCCGCGCGGGGAATGACGGCATTACGTAGTCGGCAATGCGTTGCAGATCGTCTTGTGTCATGGGGAAGCCGTTCAAGCTGCCAGCGCAGCCAGGCGCTTGGGCTTGCTCAGGGCGGATAACGCTTTGTCGTAGGACCATTGCAGCAGCTCGGCCAGGTAGTCTGCCGGGAAGTGCTGGACGTTGACGATGGTGACCCAGTGGAAGCGGCCCATGTAGCGGGCGGGTTTGACGCCGGGGACGCCGGTCAGTTCCACAAAGCGGTCGGGCGAAGCGCGGAAGCTGAAGCGCCAGCGCTCGGGCTCGCTGGTCTTGAAGTAGGCGAAGGTCTTGCCGCCTACCGCGTACACCAGGATGTTGCTGGGGGCGCCGTGCAGGGTCTCGGTGGCGCCGGGGAATCCGGCGCAGTGGGCTTTGAGCTGTTTGGTGTCCAATTGTTTGTTCTCCGACGGAGCTGGCGGGTTACGCAGCGGAGCTGCTAACCCGCCCTACGGGTCTCAGCGTCCCCAAAAAAATAAAACCCGCAGTGTGCGGGTTTTATAGAGTGCTGCCAGGCTTAGGCTTCGGCTACGCGTTTGGCGATGTGGGCCAGGGATTCTTCCACCTGGTCCACCAGCACCAGGCACAAGTCTCCCGGCTGCAGGCGCGCCAGCGCTTTGTCGATGGCGATGAACTCGCCATTGATTTCGTCGATGTGCGTGGTGCGCGGCGCGCCGGTCAGGCCCTGGCGCAGCAGCGCTACCACTTCGCCGTCGGCGCGGCCGCGCTGGCACTGGTCCTGGTACAGCAGCACGTCGTCGAAGGCTTTGCCGAGGATTTCGGTCTGCTGGCGGATGTCTTCGTCGCGGCGGTCGCCGGCGCCGGAGATCACCACCGAACGCCGCTTGCCCGGCAGCGCGTCCACGGCCTGCACCAGCGCCAGCATGGCATCCGGATTGTGGCCATAGTCGGCGATCACGGTGGCGCCTTTGTAATTGAACATATTGAAGCGGCCGGGCGCGTTGTCGCTGTCGTTGGCGAAGGTGGCCAGGCCCTTGCGGATCGACTCCCAGTCGATGCCTGCGCCCCACGCGGCGGCCACGGCGGCCATCACGTTCTCAACCTGGAAGCCAATGGCGCCGTTGCGCGTGATCGGCACTTCGGACAGCGGCACCGCTTCCGCGTGCTTGCCTTCGGCGGCGATCAACTGGCCGTCTTCGATGTAGACGGTGCGGCGGCCTTGCGCCAGATGCGTGGCGATAACCGGATGCTCGCGGTCGGCGCCAAAGAAGGTGACCTTGCCTTTGCAGGACGCGGCCATGCCGGCCACGATAGGGTCCATGGCGTTCAGCACGGCCACGCCGTTCTTGTCCACGTTCTGCACAATGACGCGCTTGAGCACCGCCAGGTCTTCCACGGTGGTGATGTAGTTCAGGCCCAGGTGGTCGCCCGCGCCGATGTTGGTCACCACGGCCACTTTGCAGCGGTCGAAGGCCAGGCCTTCGCGCAGCACGCCGCCGCGCGCGGTTTCAAACACGGCCGCGTCCACATCAGGATGCTGCAGCACGTTGCGCGCGCTGCGCGGGCCGGAGCAGTCGCCGCTGTCGGTGCGGCGGCCGTTGATGTAGACGCCGTCGGTATTGGTCATGCCCACGCGCAGGCCGCTGGAGGCCATCAGGTGCGCGATCAGGCGCACGGTCGTGGTCTTGCCGTTGGTGCCGGTCACCGCCACCACGGGAATGCGGCCGTCGTCGCCTTCGGGGAACATGGCCGAGATGATGGCTTCGCCCACCGGACGGCCCTTGCCGTAGGATGGCGTCAAATGCATGCGCAGGCCGGGCGCGGCGTTCACTTCCACCACGCCGCCCGCCTGGGCTTCGATAGGCTGCAGCAGGCTGTCGCACACCACGTCCACGCCGCAGATGTCCAGGCCTATCATCTGCGCCGCTTCCACCGCGCGCGCCGCTACTTCAGGGTGCACGTCGTCGGTCACGTCGGTGGCGCTGCCGCCGGTCGACAGGTTGGCGTTGTTGCGCAGGGTGACGCGCTGGCCTTTGGGCGGCACGGAGTCGGCTTCGTAGCCTTGCAGCGCCAGGCGGCCCAGCGCGATATCGTCAAAGCGGATCTTGGTCAGCGAGGTGGCGTGGCCGGAGCCGCGGCGCGGGTCCGCGTTCACCAGGTCCACCAGTTCGCGCACCGAATGCACGCCGTCGCCAACCACGTGCGGCGGGTCGCGGCGCGCAGCGGCGATCAGCTTGTTGCCGATCACCAGCAGGCGGAAGTCGTGGCCCGGCAGGAAACGTTCGACCAGGATGTCGTCGCGGAATTCGCGCGCGGCGTTGAAGGCCTTGGTCATCTGCTCCTGGGTGGTGACGTTGACCGTCACGCCCTTGCCCTGGTTGCCGTCCTTCGGTTTCACCACGACCGGCAGGCCGACTTCGTTGGCGGCGGCCCAGGCGTCGTCCGCGTCCACTACGGTGCGGCCGTGCGGGACCGGCACGCCGGCGGCGTCCAGCAGCTTCTTGGTCAGTTCCTTGTCCTGCGCGATGGTCTCGGCGATGGCGCCGGTGGAGTCCATTTCGGCAGCCTGGATGCGGCGCTGGCGCGAGCCCCAGCCGAACATCACCATGGAACCCTTGGTCATGCGCTTGAACGGAATGTTACGCACCACGGCCGCGTGCACGATGGCGCCGGTGCTCGGGCCCAGGCGCACGTCTTCGTCCAGGTCGCGCAGTTGGGCCAGCGCGCCGGGCAGGTCGAAGGGCTGGTCGTCCAGCGCGGCTCTCAGCAGCTGCTCGGCCAGTTCCACGGCCAGACGGCCCACTTCTTCTTCGGTGTACTCCACCACCATCTGGTAGATGCCGGTTTCCAGCGTCGCCGTGGTGCGGCTGAAGGTGACCGGGCAGCCCGCTTCGGCTTGCAGCGCCAGCGTGGCCACTTCCAGCACATGCGCCATCGGAATCGCGTCGTTGTGGCCGATGGGCTGCAGCGCCGCAATCCCAGGGAAGCGCGCACGCAGGCGCACTTCGAAACCGGGCAGCTTGTCGATGTTTTCCTCGTCGGGCGTGCAGGAGACGATGGCTTCAACCGCCGTGTGGTGGCTCCAAAGATTGGGACCGCGCAGCGCGCGGATGCGTATAACTTCCATTACCTGTGTCCTGTGTGGTGGTCTGCGTGATACGTGTTGTTTTAGTTGGCCTTGAAGGTGCGCAGCGCGGCGGCGATCAGGCTCGGCTCGAGCTCAAGCGCCCAGCCAGCCGCGATCGCGGCCAATACTGCTTCTTCGTTGCCCGCCTGGCCGGCCGGGATGCAGGACAGCGGCAGCATCGCCACCTCGTTGGCGCCGGCCGCCAGCACAAAGCCGGTCGGGCGCAGGAACACCGCGCGCTCGCCGTCCTGGCGGTGCTCGACGATGGCCGGCAGCTGCTCGTCCAGGCCGTAGAAGATCACGGAGCCGTCGCACAGCTCGGCCATTTCCACCACTTGCGGCTCGGCCGCGTTGAGCACGGCGGCGCCTTCCGGCAGCACCACGTCCACCTGGGTGCGCAGCACGCCGTACATGTCGTCTTCGTCGTTGATGTAGAACTCGGACAGTTCGCCATGGCCGCCGGTATCGGTGACGATGCCCACGGCGCATTTGTCGTAGGCCAGGCCTTCGCTCAGTATCATGCGGCTGCCGTTATGGAACACGGCCGCTTCCACGTTGCGGTTCAGCAGCAGGCGCTGGCCCGAATCCCAGGCCGACAGCGGGCCGCGCGGCACTTTGCGTCCGTTCAGGTAAATGCCTTCTTCGCAGCTCAGGCCCACCGACTTGCCGCTCACTTGCAGCAGCCAGGCGGTCAGGTTGGCGATCAGCGCGCTGTGGCGCTCGCCCGCCACACCCACCACGGGAATGCGGCCGGTGTCGTCCTGCGCGAACAGCTGGTCCACGATGGCCGCGCCCACCGGGCGGGGCTGGCCGCCTTCGGCCGGCTTCAGGTGGGCCAGCAGGCCGGGGCTGGCGTTGACTTCGATAATGGCGCCGCCCTGCTCTTCCAGTGGGCGCGAAATATCCTGCGCCACCAGGTCGATGCCGGCGATGTCCAGGCCAATCACGCGCGCGGCCAGGGTGGCCATTTCGGCGGTGTCCGGGTGCACCAGGTCGGTCACGTCCACCGCCACGTTGCCGTTCGGCTGGATCAGCACCTTGTGGTTGGCTGCCGGCACAGATTCGTGCGTCATGTTCTGGCGCTTCAGCTCCAGGATGATCTCGGCCGATACGTCCGGCTTGATCAGGCCCAGCGGGGAACCTTCGGTCTCGCCGCGGCGCGGGTCGATATTGATGTGCATATCGCACAGCTGCTTGATGGTGTGCTGGCCGTCGCCGGTAATCCACAGCGATTCGCCCTTGGCGGCGGCGATCAGCTTCTTGCCCACCACCAGCAGGCGGTGCTCGTCGCCGGCGATGAAGCGCTCGACGATCACGCTCTTGCTGCCGCCCTTGCGCGCGGCCAGCTCGTAAGCGGCGGCCACGTCGGCTTCGGTGGTCAGGTTCAGCGTGACGCCGCGGCCGTGGTTGCCGTCATAAGGCTTGACCACGACCGGCAGGCCGATGTCTTCGGCCGCTTCCCAGGCTTCCTCGGCGCTGCGCACCAGTTCGCCTTCCGGCACTGGCACGCCGGCCGAAGCCAGCAAGCTCTTGGTCAGGTCCTTGTCGCTGGCAATGCCTTCGGCGATGGCGCTGGTGGCGTCGGTCTCGGCGGTCCAGATGCGGCGCTGGCGCGAACCGTGGCCCAGCTGCACCAGGTTGCCGTCGGTCAGGCGGATGGAAGGAATCTTGCGGTCGGTGGCGGCGTCCACGATATTGGCCGTGCTTGGGCCAAGGCACAGGGACTCGACCATGTCGGTCAGCTCGGCCACGGTGGCGGCCAGATCATACGGACGGTCCTCGATGGCGGCCATCAGCAGCTCGCGGCCGGCGGCCAGCGCGGCGCGGCCCACCTGCTCCTGGCGCGTGCGGAAGGCCATCTTGTAGGTGACGCCGTGGTCCGAGGTCTGCCGGGTTTTGCCGAAACCGGTGCGCATGCCAGCCAGGTTCTGCAGCTCCAGCACCACGTGCTCAAGGATATGGCCGGCATAGGTGCCGTCGCGCAGGCGCTCGTTGAAGCCGCCGCGCTCGCCCACGCCGCAGCGATGTTCGACCAGGTGCGGCAGCAGCGCGGTCAACCGTTCGTACAGGCCCGGGATTTTATCGGAGGGGAAATTTTCGAGCTCGCCAATATCCAGCCAGGCCTCGATTACCGGGCGGTAGGTCCAGATATTAGGTCCGCGCAAGTGTGTTACACGGAGAAATTCAATGTCTTTCTTCTTTGTCATGTTTTTGCTCTTGTACCTCTTGCGGTATACTCCGCAAAAGCGAACCGCCGGCGGCGGTCACCCCTCTTTTATTTCGTCAAATGATGAATAACTGACAGAATACCGTAAATCGCTGCCAAGCCGCTGTTCGCTCTTGGCCTTGCTAATGACGATACTATCCGCTATTTTCCCACTGTTTCAATTTCCTTGCCACTTGGCAAAGCCCGCACTGGAGTATGTTGCACAATGATAACAAAACAGCTTTCTTCGGAACTCAGCCATACAGAACTACCAGAAGTATGGCGTGCCGAAGTGCAACAACAACTTTCCAACGGGGAAAACGTTTCAAGTGCGCTGGAGGTTGACCTCGACGCGCGCTTACATTTTTCCAAGGGCCTTGTGCTCGTCACCGAGCGCCGCATTATGGCACGCGCGCCGGGGGAAACGGTATGGCAATCTTGGCCTTACGGACAGGATTTGACGCTAAAACTGCATGACCATGCGGGCGTCGGCCACCTGGAGTTATTTAACCAACAAGGCCGATTGGCCAACTGGCGCTTCACCCTGGGCCAGAATCTGCTGGCCATCCGCTTGTCCGAAAAGTTCGCCGCGCTGCGCGAGAGCTTTGTCACCGGCCAGCCGATCGTGCGCGACGAGGAGCACATCTGCCCGTCCTGCAAAGCCCCGCTGGAGCCGGACCAGGACGAGTGCCCGATCTGCACCAAGGTGGTCTACACGCCGCCATCCACCTGGACCCTGTTCCGCCTGTGGCGCTTCGCCAAGCCTTACCAGTGGCCGCTGCTGGCCGGTTTCCTGCTGATGCTGCTGAGTACCGCCGCGCACATGATTCCGCCCTACCTGACCATGCCGCTGATGGACAATGTGCTGATTCCTTACCAGAGCGGCAAGCCGGTCGACAAGATGCTGGTGACCATGTACATGAGCGGCCTGCTCGCCTCGGCCGTGCTGGCGTGGATACTGGGCTGGGGCAAGACCTATGTGCTGGCCCTGGTGTCCGAGCGCATCGGCGCGGACCTGCGCACCACAACCTATGAACACCTGCTGCGCCTGTCGCTGGAATACTTCGGCGGCAAGCGCACCGGCGACCTGATGTCGCGCATCGGCAGCGAATCGGACCGCATCTGCGTGTTCCTGTCGCTGCACCTGCTGGACTTCGCCTCCGACGTGCTGATGATTATCATGACCGGCGTGATCCTGGTCTCCATCGACCCGTGGCTGGCCGCCATCACCCTGCTGCCGCTGCCCTTTATCGCTTGGCTGATCCACCTGGTGCGCGACCGCCTGCGCACCGGCTTTGAAAAAATCGACCGCGTGTGGGGTGAAGTGACCAATGTGTTGGCCGATACCATCCCCGGCATCCGCGTGGTGAAAGCCTTCGCCCAGGAGTCGCGCGAAGCGGGCCGCTTCCGCGTGGCCAACAAGCACAACCTGGCCGTGAACGACAAGCTGAACAAGGTGTGGTCGCTGTTTTCGCCCACCGTGTCTTTCCTGACCGAGCTGGGCCTGCTGGTGATCTGGGTGTTCGGCATCTACCAGGTATCGCAATCGCACATCACGGTCGGCGTGCTGAGCGCCTTCGTGGCTTACTCCAGCCGCTTCTACGGCCGCCTGGATTCAATGAGCCGCATCGTGTCCGTTACGCAAAAATCCGCCTCGGCCGCCAAGCGCATTTTCGACATCCTGGACCACGTATCGTCCGTGCCGGAGCCGTCCAACCCGGTCAAGATCGACAAGGTCAAAGGCAATATCGCGCTGCGCGAAGTGGGCTTCCGCTACGGCAACCGCGCCGTCAACCGCAACATCTCCATCAATATCAAGGCCGGCGAAATGGTGGGCCTGGTGGGCCACTCCGGTTCGGGCAAGAGCACGCTGGTCAACCTGATCTGCCGTTTCTACGACGTGACCGAAGGCGCCATCCTGCTGGACGGCGTGGACATCCGCGCGCTGGGCGTGTCGGACTACCGCCGCAACATCGGCCTGGTGCTGCAGGAACCCTTCCTCTTCTTCGGCACCATCGCCGAGAACATCGCCTACGGCAAGCCGGACGCCACCCGCGAGCAAATCATTGCCGCCGCGCGCGCCGCGCATGCGCATGAATTCATCCTGCGCCTGGCGCAAGGCTACGACTCCATGGTGGGCGAGCGCGGCCAGGGCCTGTCCGGCGGCGAGCGCCAGCGTATTTCAATCGCGCGCGCGCTGCTGATCGACCCGCCTATCCTGATACTGGATGAGGCAACCGCCTCGGTGGACTCGGAAACCGAGAAGGAAATCCAGAAAGCGCTGGACAACCTGGTGACCGGCCGCACCACCATCGCCATCGCGCACCGCCTGTCCACGCTGCAAAAGGCGGACCGCCTGGTGGTGCTGGACCGTGGCCGCGTGGTGGAAGAAGGCGGGCACGACGAACTGATGGCCGCCGAAGGCGCCTACTACCGCCTCTACATGGCGCAAGCGCGCAACGTCGATACCGACCTTGACGATTCTCCGGGAAAACGACATGACGACTAATCTCACCCTCAACACCAGCTTCACCCTGGCGCGCGACAGCTTCGGCCGCCTGAACCTGACCGACGCCGCCGGCGCCCTGCACGAAAACGTGTCGCCGGTGCGCGCCTTCCCCATCCAGGCGCCCGAACAGGGCATCTCCCTGGTGAGCACGGACGGCAAGGAAGTCGCGTGGATAGAAAGCCTGGGCGAGCTGTCCGGCGCCAACGCGGCGCTGGTGCGCGAGGAACTGCAGGGGCGCGAGTTCATGCCGGAAATCGCCCGCATCCTGTCCGTGACCAGCTATGCCACGCCGTGCACCTGGAGCGTGGACACCAACCGCGGCCCGACCGAGTTCGTGCTGCGCGGCGAGGAAGACATCCGCCGCATCGGCAGCGACACGCTGCTGGTGTCGGACAACCACGGCATCCACTTCCTGATCCGCAACCAGTACGAACTGGACAAGCACAGCAAGAAGATCCTGGACCGCTTCCTGTAATGAAGCAGAAATCGCTCTCGGCCGGCGCGGTCATCCTGCATGGCAGCGGCGAAGCGCGCCGCTACCTGCTGATGCGCTGCTTCCAGTACTGGGACTTCCCGAAAGGGATGGTCGAGCCGGGCGAATCGCCCTTCCTGGCCGCGCAGCGGGAAATCTACGAGGAAGCCACGCTGCGCGACCTGGCCTTCCCCTGGGGCGAGCAGTTCACGGAAACCGCGCCCTACGGCGACGGCAAGGTGGCGCGCTACTACCTGGCCGTGAGTCCCACGCGCGACGTGGTGCTGGGCGTAAGCGAGGAACTGGGCTTCCCAGAGCACGACGAATTCCGCTGGGTGGACGTGGACGAAGCGCGCTCCCTGCTGGGCGCCCGGGTGCGCGCCGTGCTGGAGTGGGCGCACCAGCTCAGCGCCACCCCCCCGGCCTCCCCGTCCGCCTGAGCACACCACGAAAGTAGTCAAAAAGCAACATCCTTTGCGCTGCCAGCCAGCACTAGGTGCTGCTTTTTGTTTACATTGTTTTCCCCCGGGTCTAGCATCATAGGCGTGGGCAATTTTGATTGCCTATGAAGAAACCACGCCGGAGACCGCCATGAGCCGCACCCCACTCGTCCGCCAACTTAGCCTGCTGCTGGCAGCCGGCTGGCTGGCTGCGGTGGCGCCGCAAGCCTGGGCCAGCGACGCCACACTCCCGTCAACCCCGTCCCAGTCTTCCGCAGCCCTCACCCAGCCCGCCGCCGCGTCCGCATTTGATGCGATCGAACAGCCAGACCCGCTGTCGCTGTCGGCCGCCAACAGCTTTACCCACGTCTACCTGACTCCCGCCGGCTTCTCGCGGACGCCAGCCAATGACAGCAACGGCAGCCGCCTGCACCTGCCGCGCCAGGACCCGGATCTGGACGCCATCGATCCCTATGGCGGCTCGCGCTACCCGGCCAGGCCGGACGACGAGATCAGTCCCGCCGCGCTGTGGATTTCCGGGCTGGGCCTGCTCACCGCCACCATTTCCGGCATTCTGCTCTATGCGCGCAACCCCATTTCGCGCAAGCGCAAGTACCGCAACCGGCCCGGCGAATCGCGCCGCAGGTAAAAGCCCTACATCCCCTTGAACCGATGCTGGAAACGCTGGCTCACCGGCAGGCGCGCCGCGTGGCCGCGCAGTGACAGCCACAGCGCCCCATCGCCATCCCTGACGGCGGCAGCGATACGCTTTACCGCCACCACATGGCTGCGGTGCACCTGCCAATAGCCCGCCTCGTCCAGCATCTCGGCCAGCTCCTTGAGCGGCGTGCGGATATGGGCCTCGAGCTTGTCCGTCACCACCCGCGTGTACTTCGCCTCCGCCGAAAAATAGACCACGTCCGCCAGGTCGATGAAATGGATGGTCTGGCCGACGGACGCCTGCAGCCAGGACGGCGCGGACGGTTTCGGCTGCAGCCGCGCCATCAGGCGCGTAAGGTCCGGCGGGGGCTGGTTCAGGCGGGCACGCACACGCTCAACGCAGCGCGCCAGCCGGGCCGGGTCGGCTGGCTTGAGTACATAGTCCACCGCGCCCTCGTCGAAAGCCGCCACCGCGTGTTCATGGAACGCGGTCACGAACACCACATGCGTGCGCAGGCCGAAGGTGCGCGCCAGTTCCAGCCCGCTGAGCCCCGGCATGCGGATATCGAGAAAGGCCACGTCCGGCGCCAGTTCCTGCGCCATGCGCAGCGCCTGGTAGCCATCCCCCGCCTCGCCCACCAGCTCGGCCTCGGGCCACAGCCGGCGCAGCGCCTCGGCCAATTCGGCGCGCAGCAAAGGCTCGTCGTCCGCAATCATCACGCGCGGACGCGCCGCCATAAATTCATTCATGCCACCGTCTCCGTCGATACAGCCGCCGCGCCGGCCCAGGACAGGGGCAGCCGAAGCTCGGCTTCCGTCCGCCCCTCGCCGCCAGTCCGCAGTTCAAATCCCGCGCTGTCGCCGAACTGGGCCGCCAGCCGCTCGCGTACATTGCGCAAACCCACGCCGCTGCCGAACACCGTTTGCGCCAGTCCAGCGCCGCTGTCGGCCACCAATATATGCAAAACCCCGCCTACCTGCGCAGCGCTGACGCTCACACGCACTTCGCCCGGCTTGGCCTCCACCCCGTGCCGCACCGCGTTTTCCACCAGCGACATCAGCATCAGCGGCGGCATGGCGGCCAGCTTCAGCTCCGCCGGGCAGGCCACGTCAAACGACATCCGCTCGCCGAACCGTATCGCCATCAGCGCCAGATAGTGCTCCGCCAGCTCGCACTCGCGTCCCAATGTGGATGAGGGCGTGCGCATATCGGGCAGCGCGGTGTGCAGATAGGCGATCAGATGGTCCAGCATGCGCACCGCCTTTTCCGGCTCATGCCGCGCCAGGTAGCGCGTGTTCGCCAGCGTGTTGTACAGGAAGTGCGGCTCGACCTGCGCCTGCAGGGACTTGAGCTCGGCCGCCAGCGCGGACTGCTTTAGCCCAGCCATTTGCAGCGCCTGTGATTGCCGCCGCAAAGCCGCCAGCGGGAACGCCAGCAGCAAAGCGCACAGCGCCAAAGCGCTACCGAAAATGCGGCCATCGCCCAAGCCGTCAATGCCAAGCCCAGCTTTCAGAACGCGATAAACCAGCACGGCGCCACCCGCCCCCGCAACCACGCCGGCTGCCAGGCCGGCCCACGCCCAGGCCCAGCCTTGGTCCTGGGCGGACTGCTGCGGCGGCAGTACCAGCCGCACCAGCAGCAGCAACGCGGCAGCGATGGCCAGCGCCGCCAGCAAGGCGCCGAACAACGCCAACCACGCCAGCGAATGCTTGTGCCACGCGGCCACCACCAACAGCAGCAATATGGCGGCGCTGGCCGCCGCCTGTTTTCCGCTACAGCCGGCCAGCCGCAGCAGGGCTGGCGCAGGCCCCAGTTCCGCCTCCGGAAATGCCGTACCCGCCATTACAGCGCAGGCTCCAATGGCAGCGTGCGGGTGCGCGCAAAGACATCAACCGGCACGTCTTTGCCTACTACCTCCACACTGATATTGTCGATCCACGTCTCGCCGGAACCCCGGCTGATCAGGCCAAGTGACACCATGCTCGCATCCTCAGCCACATCCAGCACCACGCTGCGGCGTTCCCATACCATGGTGCCTTTCATTGGCTTCTCCACGGTGTTGTAGAACGATGCCGAGTGCTTCCGCGGCGTATCAACCCGCATCCACAGGCCTGCATAGCCGCTCACCGCGTGGGTCATGACGTCCGCCTGCAGACGCAGCCTCTTGCCACGATAATTCTCGGCCGAGAACTGCTGCATGAGCGTTCCGAAGCTCGTACCGTCGCCCGAAACCATGCGCAGATACTTGGCGCCCCTGTTTCCGCTGGCGCTGCCGTCGAGATCCACGCCGGCTCGATACATTTCCGGCGACTTTCCTGAAACGAACCAAGGTTCTGGTACTGAGGAAGCCGGCTGCGCCAGCGCCAATACACAAGCTGCGGCCGACGCGGCAGTAAGTACAAAGTGAGGTTTCATAATGCATTTTCCCATGGCATGACCAAATTGTCATGCCGGCCACTTTGCCGAAACGGGAACCGTTTGGGGGCTCCGTGCGACAAGCGCGCCCCGGCACCGACCAGCGCACGCAAAGCGCGACGAATGCGTTACATTAGTGTTTTTTTAATTGACCAAAAACCATGCCGACCATGCCAGCCGGACGCATCCTGCTCTCCGCCCTCGTGTTCCTGCCGCTGCTTGCGCGCGCAGCCTGCACCTCGCCCACCCAGCCCCTGAACGAGGAAGGCTACGTGAAGATAGGCGGCATCGAGCAATGGGTGACGATCAAGGGCAGCAGCTGCGCCAACCCGGTGGTGCTGATTGTGCACGGCGGCCCCGGCAACCCCATGAGCCCTTATGCCGCCAAGCTCTATGGCCCATGGGAGAAGGACTACACCCTGGTGCAGTGGGACCAGCGCGGCGCAGGCCGCACCTACGCAAAAAGCCCGCCGGCGGAAGGCGAAACGCTCACGCTTGAACGCCTGGCCAGCGACGGCAACGAAGTGGCCAGCTACGTTTCCCGCCACCTGGGCAAACAAAAACTGATCCTCATGGGCAGCTCCTGGGGCTCCATCCTCGGCGTGCACATGCTCAAAGGGAGCCGGTCCCAATATGCGGCCTATGTCGGCACCGCCCAGGTGGTAAACGGCACCGGCACGCAGATCAGCAGCTATGCCGCCGTGATGGCGATCGCGCGCGCCACGCAGGACCAGGACGTGACAGCTAAGCTCGACGCCCTGGGCGCCCCGCCCTGGACCAACCCGCGCAACTTCGGCGTGCTGCGCCGCGCGGTACGGAAGTATGAAGGCCAGCGCACCGAGCCCGCACCGAAGGAGTGGTGGCAGCCCGAGGCGCAGTACGCAACGCCCCAAGCGCAAGCGGACTACGAGGCAGGCGAAGACTACTCCTTCGTACAGTTCGTCGGCATGAAAGGCGACGGCATGGCCTCCAAGGTGAACCTGCCCGCGCTGGGCACAAGCTTCCCCATGCCGGTCTTCATGGTGCAGGGAGCGGACGACTTGCTGACGCTCCCGCACGACACGCGCCGCTATTTCGACAGCATCAATGCGCCGCAAAAGGAATACATCACCGTTCCCCGCACCGGCCACGATCCCAACCAGCCCATGCTGGACGCCCAGTTCAAGCTACTGCAGGAGCGCGTGCGCAAGCTGGCGCTGTAGGCGCGCTTACCAGTTGCGCTCCAGGCCCACCCGCAGCGTTGGCGACGCTGCGGTGCGGGTCGCCAGCCGCTGCACGCCCTCCGCCACCAATACACTGTCCCAGCCCGTCATATCCCGCCGCAGCAGATTCAGCGCGCCTGCGCGCAGCCGCGTTGCGCCGTCCAGCTGCCACACTGCGTACAGATCCAGCTTGCGCACGCTGCCCGCCGCTGAAGCCTCCGTGGCCGACAACTGCGTGCGCGCGCCGCGCTCGTAGTTAAAGTCCGCGCCCATCTTCAAGGACGGCAAGGCCTGCCAGTCCGCGCCTGCATTCAAGCTGAACGGAGCCTGCCGGTCCAGGCGATTGTCCGGCCCAGGCACGTCAGCCACACGCGACCAGTTGCGCGCCAGGTTGCCCCGCAGCGACCATGCATCCGACAAAGCCGTCTTGGCCTCCAGCGCCACGCCGCGCGCATCCGCCCGTCCCGCATTCGACGGCATCCGTATCCACCGTCCGCCTTCCCTGAACAGCAGGGGCTGGGTGACAGCGTCTATCCTGCGCGCGTAGGCACTGGCGCTGAACAGGCCGTCCTTGCCGAAGTAATGGTCATAGCCCGCGTCCAGTCCCCACGCCAGCTCCGGCCGCAGCCGGGGATTGCCTTGCGTGTCCGGATTCGTGGCGCTGTTATTGTTGTCCGTCGTGTAGCGGCGCGGTATCAGTTCCGCCATCGTGGGCGCCTTGTAGGTACGGGCCAGGCCAAGGCGGAACTGCCGCTGCGCAGACAGCTTGTATAGCGATTGCAGCACAGGACTGAGCACCGGCGAACGCTGTACGATCGCGTCCGCAGGCTGCAGTGCGGACGCTGTGGCAACCGCCGTCTCCAGCGCCTCCCAGCGCACGCCGGCCGACAGCGACCAGCCGCGCCCCAGCTCCCATTCGTCCTGCGCATACAGCGCCACGCGCTTCACCACGCCGCGATGGCGCTCGTCGTAGGCCATGCCGCTTGTGTAGTCCTGCTCCTCGCGGGTTTGCGTGCGGCGCGTGTGTCCGCTGTCCCAGCCGATAGCCAGCGCGTGCCCTCCGCCCAATGGCAGCTGGTACTTGCCGCTGAAGGTGGCGGCCAGCTCGCCGATGTCCGCGTGCACCACCTTCAATGCCGGCGAACGCGCGCTGCCCGCCAGGGTATGGAAATCAAAGTCAGAACTGCGCGGGTTGACGGTGAAGCCCAGCTTCGCCTCCCAGCGCGCGCCCGATTCCAGCGCCCGCTGCCAGCTCAGGTCATTGCGCAGCAAGGCGCCGCGCAGCACCACCATGCGGTCGTGGCTGGGGTATTGGCTGGGCGCACCGGCCAGCACGGTCTCGTGCGCCTCCACCCCCATGCTGCGCTCGTACAGGTTCAGGAAGGACTGCACGCTGACCGTATCATCGCGCCGGTTCCAGCTCACGCGCGGCGCAATGCTGGCCGTACGCGACACGTTGGTGTCCCGCTGCGGACTCACGCGCGACAGCGGCAGCGCGCCGTCGGGCGCAGTCACCGTCTCGTACTCCACGCGCGAGACCGGCGCCGCCGAGCGGTTCGCCGTCGCCGCCACCGTGTAGCTGTAGCCGTCTCCCTTGTCCGATGCCTGCCAGGACACATTCGGCGACAGCTTCGGATACAGTCCGCCAGCCAGCGCGTCCAGCCCCAGCTTGCCCTCCTGCCGGGCGCGCGGCGCGCTCTTGCGCAGGACGATGTTGATAGTTCCCGCAATCGCCTGCGTTCCCAGTTCGGCGGACGCGCTGCGCAGTATCTCGACTTTTTCAATCAGCTCCGGGGCCAGGCTCTCCACGGCAAAGCCCTGCGGCGCGGCCACGCCGTTCAGCAGTATCTGCGTGTAGCCGTTGCCCAGCCCGCGCATGCGGATCTCGCTGCCCTTCCCGCCTCCCGTGCCGATGCTCACGCCGGCAACGCGTTTCAGCACATCGGCCAGCGTGCGGTCTCCCTGGCGCTGCAAGTCCCGCCCGGAAACGATGATGCTGGCCGCAGTCTCCTCGCGGCGCTGGTCCACCTTGGCGCCGGCCACTTCTATCTTCTGCATGTCCTGGGCCGCTGCGGGAAAAGCGAATGCAGCGAAAATAGCGGTGGCGAGCGCATGGGCGCAAATGCGTGGTTTCATGGTTATCCTTAAAAGCTGTGGACGTGCGAAGTCCTGCCGCGCAGGCATGGACTTCGTACAAACGGTGGGAATTAGTTGGCCAGTGCGGCCGAGCGGGCGCGTAGCGCCGAGGGAGACGCGTTGGCGTCCAGATTGGCGATGAGCTGCGCCGGGTCGACATGTTCGCCGCCGCGCAGCACTTCCAGATGCAAGTGCGGCCCGCTCACGCGCCCGGTGGCCCCGGACAACCCTATCGCCTGGCCGGCCGCCACCGTTTCGCCCGCACGCACAGAGCGCCGGTCCAGGTGCGCATACATGGAGCGCAGGCCTTTGCCATGGTCGATCACGATCACCTGGCCGTACTTCGGCTGCCCGTCATACAGCCCGGTCGACTCGACCACCGTGCCGGCGGCAGGCGCCAGGACGGCCGTGCCGCGCTTCGCCGCGAAGTCTATGCCGTGGTGGAAGCTGTCGCTCGAGGGCAGCGGCTTCTTGCGCGCGCCATAAAAACTGCTTACCCGCGCCGATTCCAGCGGCGCGCGCCATTGCGGCAGGCCAGCATCGCCAGGCTGCGCGCCGCTGCGCTGCGCAAGCGTGGAAGGCACATCGCCTGCCCGCCATGCAAATGCGGGCTGCAGCAGCACGCTTGCGGCCAGCAGCGCCACCGTGCCGGCGCCGAGCAAGGCCTTGCCCGCAATACCCAGCGCGCCGGCCCCGCCATCCCGAATCAGCTTGATGCGGTCGCCCAGCGCAGCCATCCCGGTTCCGCCGAATGCAGGCGTCGCATAAGCGCCGGACATCATCGCCCGCTGCAATTTCAGCTGCGCCACCAGCGCTGCCGCGTAGCTCTGCCGCTGCTGAGTAGGGCGGCCTGCCAGCACCTGCTGGTCGCAAGCCAGTTCCAGCGCCCAGTTCATCTTGATGCGCATCGAGCGCATCACGGGATTGAACCAGAACAGGGTCTCGAGCAGCAGGCTGGCGTGCAGCCATACGTGGTCGCGGCGGCGCCAGTGCGTCAGCTCGTGCGCCACGATCAGCTGCTGTTGCTGCGCATCGAACTGCGCCAGATGGCTGGGCAGCAGCAAGCGCGGCGCCACCAGGCCGACCAGCATGGGCGACACCGGCACCGGCGTCTCCATGACCGGCGGCCCGCGATAAGGCGACACGCCGTCAAACCCGGCATGCGCCCGCAAGGCCGCGCCGCTGATACGGTCGGCCGTGCGCAGCAGCGCCCGCAGCGCGCGCTGCGCCTGGACCCAGCGGGCAAGCGCATACAGCAGGCCGGCAGCGTAACAAGCCAGCCAGGCCAGCGACACGAGCGGCAGCCAGCGCGGCACGGCAGCCACCTCCTCGCGTGCTGTGCCCAACGCGCGCGCGGCGCCAGCTGAGCCCTTTGCGCCGGAAGCTCCGGCCTGCTCCGCATCATCCCCGCCACCGTCCAGCGCATCCCATACTGAAGCGCCATGCTCCGGCTCCGCCAGCACAATCGCCGGAAGCACGCTGATCTGCTCGCTGCGCGGCAGCAGCGCCAGCATGAACGACAGCGCAACCACCAGCTGCGCCAATAGCCAGACCGCGCGTTGCGCCGCGATCTCCGGCCACACCCGCTCCGCCAGCTTCAGCAGCACCCAGGCCAGCGCACCCGCCACCACGCAGCTTGCACTCGCCAATAAAAACAGGGAAACAGCCTGCATGCTCACTCCTTCTCGGCGGGCCAGTCCTGCAGCAGCTGGTCCAGCGCGGCCAGCTCCTGCTGATCCACCAGCTTGCTGCCGGTGAACATATTGACGGGCAGCGGCGCATCCATCTCCATCACGCGCTTGCCGAAGTCATGGGCGAAAGCGGCCAGCGTGGCCACCTTCTCCAGTGCCGCCGTGTACACGTTCACGCCATGCACGGACTGCTGCGCCACCATCTGCTTCTCCAGCATCCGGTCCAGCGTCTTGCGAGTGGACGAGTACGACCACTCCAGCTCATCCACCACCCGCTCATGGATCTCGCGCGCGCTCAGCGGCTGCTCCTTCCATAAACACTTCAACAAACTCAATTCCGTTACCGATGGCGTAGACATGGCGTCCCCTCTGTGACTAGAGACGCCATCATACGACAACTGTCGCACGGCCACAATGCTTTTATGCGACAACTGTCGCACCGGGCGTGCGGATACGGCACTTGGGTGAAGTGGCGCACCGAGCCGCAGCGTCTGCTGCCTCAAACTAGCCCTGTTTTAATTCACTCACCAGCCTGAGGAGGCCAGTATGCGTACCGATAAATCCCCAACCAAAGCCACTCCCAAACGTATCCCCACCGAACCCGGCGCCAGCGACGCCATCAGCCTGCTGGTGGAAGACCACGAACACGTGAAAGACATGTTCGAGCAGTTTGAAAGCATGACCGACCGCGCCGTGGTCGGCAAAAAGAAACTGGCCGACGAGATCTGCGCCGAGCTGACCAAGCACACCACCGTGGAGGAGGAAATCTTCTACCCGGCCGTGCGCGGCGCCGGCAAGGAGTTTGCGGACATGATAGACGAGGCCGTCGTTGAACACGCCTCCGCCAAGCAGCTGATCGCCGAGATCGAAGCCATGAACCCAGGCGACGACCTGTACGACGCGAAAGTGAAAGTACTGTCCGAGCTGATCGAACACCACGTGCGGGAAGAAGAAGACGAGCTGTTCCCCAAAGTGCGCAAAACCAAGCTGGACCTGGTGGCCCTGGGCGAACAGATGGCCGAGCGCAAAGCAGAGCTTTAAGCTATCCGCAGCGGCGGCGCGGCATTGCGTGACTTACGCAACCCGCCGCGCCGTCGGCAGCCGCAGCAGGTAGACCGTCACGCCGCAGGCAATCAGGAACAGCATCACCTTCAGCCCGATATAGGGCACGCGGTACATCGAATACGCCATCGAAGGCCACATCATCCCCAGCGCCAGCACCTTGCCGCGCAAGGGTATCCCCCGGCCGTCCTCAAAATCCGACAAATAGCGCCCCAGCGCGCCGTGGTTGCGCAGCCATTGATGCAGCCGCTCCGAACTGCGCGCAAAGCATGCCGACGCCAGCAGCAGGAACGGCGTGGTCGGCAGCAAGGGCAAAAACGCCCCCACCACAGCAAGCGCGAGGAAGATGCAGCCGAGGGCGATAAGGATGAGCTTCATGGTGGACGCAGTATAAACCAGCCCATCCATACCCTGCCCATCACGCATGCTGTTCATTGCAGTATTTTCTATGCGATACTCGCCAGCGCTCCAACAGGCAAACTCAACAACAAGTGCAAAACAATAATTTCGCAGAATTCACGTGAAGATAGCTTTCGAGTGCCCAGTTTGCCATTCTTTCGGCGGCGACCGTGGCAAGAACATCCCCGGGTTCCTGGGCGTTTGCCAGCATTTACGTGCTGGCGCGTCCGCTCTGGTTCAAATAAGGCTCGCCATGCTCAATTGCCGCCAACTGGCGCTGTGCGCCCTGCTGCTGCCGGCCCTGGCTGCGGCGCAGTCCTTCGACATTGCCATTACCGTGGACGACATGCCGGTGCACGGCCAGCTGCCGCGCGGCATGAGCTGGCTGGGCATTGCGGAAACCCATCTGAAAGTGTTCAAGGCCAACGGCGTGCCGGAGGCCTTCGGCTTTGTCAACGCCGGCAAGATCGCCGCCACGGCCGACGGCGAAGCGGTGCTCGACGCCTGGCGCGCCGCCGGCTACCCGCTGGGCAACCACACCTACAGCCATATGAATCTGTCGCGCGCGCCCACGCTGGACGCCTGGTACGCCGATGTGGTGGCCGGCGAGCCGCCCGTCGCGGCGCGCATGGCGGGTGCGGACTGGCGCTATCTGCGCTTTCCCAACCTGAGCACGGGCGGCGAGCGCCAGCAGGACGCGCTGGCCTATCTGCACGCACGCGGCTACAAGGTCGCCGACGTCAGCCTGGCCTTCAGCGACTGGGTCTACACGGACGCCTACGCCCGCTGCGTGGCCAAGGAAGACACGGCCGCCATCGCGGCCATGAAAACCGAGTACCTGGCCAATGTGGACAGCGCCATCGTCCGCATGAAAAACCAGTCGCAGCGCGTGTACGGCCGCGTGATTCCGCAAGTGCTGCTGACGCACCTGGGCGGCTGGAGCGCCGTCATGCTGCCGGACGTGATGTCGCGGCTGAATGCGGCCGGCGCCCGCTATGTCACGCTGGCGCAGGCCCAGTCCGACCCGGCCTACGGCCTGCCCGGCGGCGGTTCGGTCATTTCCCGCACCGCCAGCCAGAAGGGCATTCGCCTGCCGGACAGCAAACCGGCCGCGCCGCCGCTGGAAGTCGACAAGCTGTGCCGCTGATGGCCGCTGCGCTGGCGCGGGTGAAATAGTCATCCGCGTGAGCAGACGGGGCGGTTTTCCCGCCCATCTGCCATGCTAATATTTCAGTGCCCCATTTTCCGGCCCTGCCATGCTGACACTGAAATCCCTGCGATCCCCTTTCCTGGCCTGCGCCATGCTGAGCACACTGCTGGGCGCGCAGCCTGCCCACGCCGCGAGCGTGCGGCTGGCCGGGCCGGAAGGCGTGGCCGGCGTGCTGGCCGAGAGCAGCGCCACCATGGCCCTGGCTGCGGACCTGCTGCGGCGGGACGTGCAATCCGTCAGCGGCCAGGCGCCCCGGCGCGTGTCCACGCTGGACGAATGCCCGCGCGTGTGCGTGGTGATCGGCCGCCATGACAGCCCGCTGCTGCGCCAGCTCGCGCAGCGCGAGCACCTGGACTTCTCCTCGCTGGCCGGCCAGTGGGAACGCTATATCCGCGTCAGCCAGCCATCGCAAGGCAAGCCTGGCGTGCAGCTGCTCGTCATCGCCGGTTCGGACACGCGCGGCGCCGTGTATGGCGCGGTGGACCTGTCCCGTGAAATCGGCGTATCGGCCTGGGAATGGTGGGCGGACGCCCGCCCCGCCACGCGCAGCGCCGTCGATGTGCGCGCCGAACGCATCGCCTCCGAACGGCCCTCGGTGCAGTATCGCGGCATATTCCTGAACGACGAGGACTGGGGCTTGCAGCCCTGGGCCGCCAGGACCTACGACAGCAGCGGCGACATCGGTCCTGCCACGTATGCGCGCATCTTCGAACTGATGTGGCGCCTGAAGGCCAATATCATCTGGCCCGCCATGCACGACTCCACCAAGCCCTTCTACCAGATGGCGGGCAATGCGCAGATGGCGAACGACTACGCCATCGTGGTGGGCACCTCGCACGCCGAGCCCATGATGCGCAACAACGTGCGCGAATGGAAAAAGAGCGACGGCGCCTTCAACTTCTTCACCAACCGCGACGCGCTGGCGCGCTACTGGCAGCAGCGCGTGGATGAAGTCAAAGGATACGAGAACTTCTACTCCATGGGCATCCGTGGCGTGCACGACTCGGCCATGGAAGGGGCCTCCACGCTGGACGAGGCGCGCGACGGCGTGTCCAGCGTGATCGCCATGCAGCGCGCCATGCTCGCCAAGTCGCAAGGACGTCCCCTGCCCCAGATTCCGCAAGCGCTCACCGTGTACAAGGAAGTGCTGGACATCTATAACAGCGGCCTGCAGGTGCCGGACGACATCACGCTGATCTGGCCGGACGATAACTACGGCTATCTGCACCAGCTCAGCACCGCCAGGGAAGCGGGCCGCAGCGGCGGCGCGGGCCTGTACTACCACATCTCCTACTGGGGCCGGCCGCATGACTACCTGTGGCTGGGCACCACCCACCCCGGCCTGATACGGGACCAGCTGCAGCGCGCCATCAGCACCGGCGTGGAGAAGATCTGGGTGGTCAACGTGGGCGACATCAAGCCCGGTGAATACCTCACGCAGTACTTCCTGGACCTGGCTTTCGACAAGCGCCTGCTGGAGCACGGTACGAACGAGCATCTGCAAGCTTGGCTGGCGGCGCAGTTCGGCGCTGCGCAGGCGCCTGGCATCGCGTCCGTCATGCAGGAGTACTACGACCTGGCTTGGGAGCGGCGGCCCGAATTCATGGGCTTCAGCCAGACCGAGCCCACCACACCCACGCGGCAGAGCGACTACATGCAGTCCGGCGGCGAAGAGGCCGAGCAGCGGCTGGTGCGCTACCAGTCACTGGTGCTGCGCGCCCAGGCCCTGGGCGCCGCCCTCCCCGCCGCCAGCCAGGACGCCTATTTCCAGCTGGTTCTCTATCCGGTGCGCTCCAGCGCCAACCTCAATGCGCGCATCCTCAAGCTGGACCTGGCGGCGCAATATGCGCGCATGGGCCGTCCGGCGGCGCAGCTTTACGCACAGCAGGCGCAAGCCGCGCAGGCCGCCATCGTGGCCGACACGGCGCGCTACAACGCGCTTGGCGGCGGAAAGTGGCGCGGCATGATGGACGCCGCACCGCGCCGCCTGCCAGTGTTCGCCGCACCATCCTTCCCATCTTATAGCAGCGCGGGCCGCAGCGGCTGCGCACTGGCCTATCCAACACCGCTGTCGGCGCAAGGCGGCTCGCTGGCCTTCACGCGCGGCAGGCCGGAGACCAAAACCATCACGCTGGTCCAGTATGGCGCGCAGCAGCAGGCGTGGTCCGCCGCGTCCGTTCCGGCGGGCTTGCGCCTGTCTGCGGACAAGGGCACGCTCAACGAGGCCAACGGCTACGAACAGCGCATCGACGTAAGCTATGACGGGGCCAAAGACAGTGCCAAGACACCGCTGCGCTTCGCCTGCGGCAGCGAGCAGCTGCAAGCCAAATTGCAGATGGCGCCGGGGGCGGAAGACGGCGTGCCGACCGAGCATGAGCGCATCATCACCATTTCGGCTGCGGCGGGCAAAGCGGCAGGCATGGCGGCGGCTTCCGCATCTGGCTGGTCCGTAGTCGACCTGGGCAGCTTCGGCGCCAGCATGCGCTCCAGCTTCGCCCTGCCCTCGCGCGACCCGGCGCAAGCTGCGGCAGCGCCCTCGCTGGACTACCGCTTCCACAGCCATAGCGCCGGCGCGGCGCAACTGAAGATCATCGCGGTGCCTGTGCATCCGCTCACGTCCGCCAACAAGCTGCGCATCGCAGTCAGCCTGGACGGCCAGGCGCCCGTCGCGCTGGACTTTGCCACCCAAGGCCGCAGCGACGAATGGAAGAACAACGTGCTGAGCAACACCGCCGTGCGCACCATACAGCTGCCCGCGCTCCCGCCCGGACCGCACACGCTGAAGGTCCACGCGCTGGACCCCGGCTTTATCCTGGACCGCATCGAGATCTCCTTCGACGGCGCGCCAAAATACTATTCCCGCCCTCACCAATCAACAACAGGATCACGATGAACCTCCGCCTCATTCCGCTCGCCCTGATCGCCGCAGGCCTGATGCAGCCGGCGCACGCAGAACGCCAGTCCTACAACTTCAACCCGAACTGGAAACTGGCGGTGGCGGATCCTGCGGACGCCGCGCAGCGCGCCTTTGACGACAGCGCCTGGAAGGCCGTCACGCTGCCGCGCGCCTGGAACGAGGACGACGCGTTCAGCAAGGACATCGTGGACCTCACCACCGGCGTGGCCTGGTACCGCAAGCACTTCACCCTGCCCGCCACTGCTGCTGGCCAGAAGGTGTTCATTGAATTCGAGGGCGCGCGCCAGGCAGCCGAGGTGTACGTCAACGGCAAGCGCATCGGCCTGCACGAGAACGGAATCAACGCCTTCGGTTTCGACATCACCGCAGCCCTGCAGCCGGGGGACAACGTGGTGGCTGTCCGCACCGACAACAGCTGGGACTACCGCGAAAAAGCCACCAACCAGCGCTACCAGTGGTCCGACAAGAACTTCAACGCCAACTACGGCGGCCTGCCCAAGAACGTGCGCCTGCACGTGACGGACAAGCTGTACCAGACCTTGCCGCTGTATTCCACGCTGGGCACCACCGGCGTCTACGTCTACGCGCGCGAGTTCGACATTCCGGGCCGCCGCGCCACCATCGCCGCCGAATCCGAAGTGCGCAACGAGTATCCGGACGCGCGCACCTTCACCTATGAGGTCCAGGTCAAGGACCGCGAAGGCAAACAGGTGGCGCAGTTCTCCTCCCCGGCGCAGACCGTGGCGGCGGGCGCCACGGCCGTGGTCAAGGCCAGCGCGCCGGTGCAAGGGCTAAACTTCTGGAGCTGGGGCTACGGCTATCTGTACGACGTGGTCACCACGCTGAAGGTGGACGGCAAGGCGGTGGACAGCGTGACCACGCGTACCGGCTTCCGCAAAACCGAATTCGCCAACGGCATGGTCAAGCTGAACGACCGCGTAATCCAGATGAAGGGCTATGCGCAGCGCACCTCCAACGAGTGGCCCGCCGTGGGCATGTCCGTACCGGCCTGGCTGAGCGACTACAGCAACGGCCTGGCCGTGGAAAGCAACGCCAACCTGGTGCGCTGGATGCACATCACGCCGTGGAAGCAGGACGTGGAGTCGCTGGACCGCGTGGGCATGATGCAGGCCATGCCGGCCGGCGACTCGGAAGCCGACGTGACCGGCCGCCGCTGGGAGCAGCGCATCGACGCCATGCGCGACGCCATCATCTATAACCGAAACAGCCCGTCCATCGTGTTCTACGAGAGCGGCAACCGTGGCGTAAGCGAAGCGCACATGCTGGAAATGAAGGCGCTGCGCGACCAGTTCGACCCGCACGGCGGCCGCGCGTCCGGCAGCCGCGAAATGCTGAGCACCAAGCTGCAGCAGGTGGCCGAGTACGGCGGCGAAATGCTGTACATAAACAAGAGCGCGCGCATTCCGATGTGGGCCATGGAGTACTCGCGCGACGAAGGCGCCCGCATTTACTGGGACGAGTACACCGCGCCCTTCCACAAAAATGGCGACGGCCCGCCGCACAAGGGCCAGCCCGCGCCCACCTACAACCACAACCAGGACTCGCACGCCATCGAGAACGTGAAGCGCTGGTATGACTACTGGGAGCAGCGTCCGGGCACCGGTACGCGCGTGTCCAGCGGCGGCGTGAACATCATTTTCTCGGACTCGAACACCCACCATCGCGGCGCCAACAACTACCGCCGCAGCGGCGAGGTGGACGCCATGCGCATACCGAAGGACGGCTTCTACGCCCACCAGGTGATGTGGGACGGCTGGGTGGACGTGGAACGTCCGCGCGCCCACATCATCGGCCACTGGAACTATGCGCCGGGCACGGTCAAGACCGTGAGCGTGGTGTCCAGCGCGGAGCGCGTGGAGCTGTTCCTGAACGGGAAAAAGGTAGGCCAGGGACGGCAGAGCGAACGCTTCCTGTTCACCTTCGACGACGTGGCCTTCCAGCCGGGTGAGCTGAAAGCAGTGGGCTACGACGCCAAGGGCAAGGCCATCTGCATCTCGGTGCTGGCCACCGCCGGCGCACCGGCCAAGCTGCGCCTGACGTCCATCGCATCGCCCAAGGGCTTGCAGGCCGACGGCGCCGACCTGGCGCTGGTGCAGGTGGAGGTCGTGGACGCGAAGGGCCGCCGCAATCCGGTGGCGCTGAACAAGGTGGAGTTCGAGCTGCAAGGGCCGGCCGAATGGCGCGGCGGGATTGCGCAGGGACCGGACAACTATGTGCTGTCGCGCGCGCTGCCGGTTGAGGGCGGTGTGAACCGCGTGCTGCTGCGCACCGGCACGCAGGCGGGCAAGATCATCCTGCGCGCCAAGTCGGAGGGACTGGCTTCGGCGGAGCTGACGCTGGTGTCCAAGCCGGTGGCGGTCAAGGACGGTTTGTCGGCGCAGTTCCCGGCGGACGGCTTGCCGCTGCATTTGCAGCGCGGCGCGACGCCGGCCACGCCGTCGTTCAAGGTGTCGCGCGTGGCGGTGCCGGTGGCTTCGATTGAGGCGGCCAGCAATGCGGCGGACGCGGGCTTTACGGTGGATGACGATGAAACCACCAAGTGGTCCAGCAAGCCGGGCGAAGGGGTGATTACCTTCAAGCTGGCGCGCACGGCCAAGCTGAGTTCCGTGGTGCTGAAGCTGGCGGGCTGGCGCGAACGCAGCTATCCGCTGCAGATCCAGGTCGACGGCAAGCAGGTTTACGACGGCATGACGCCGAAGGGGCTGGGGTATGTCACCTTGCCGCTGGCAGGGACCGCAGGGCAGACCGTGCGCATTGCGCTGAACGGCATGGCCGATGAGACCAATGCCATCAAGCTGACCGAAGTGGCCAACCAGGCGATTGCCGACACTGGCGCGAACCAGACGCCAAAGGGCGTGCTGTCCATCGTCGAGGCGGAGTTCTACGAGTTGCCGTAAAGCGGCGGGTTACGCGCAAAAGCGCTAACCCGCCCTACGCGCCACCGCAGCACCGTGAATACCGTAGGGCGGGTTAGCGTAGAGTAACCCGCCAAAGCTCAAGCTATCGGCGGCATAAAACTCGGATACTTGAGCTTGAGCTGATCAAGCTCGGATAGCGTGCCGGAGAGGTGCTGGCGCACGCAGCCCTGCGCCGCCGCCGGGTCGCCTGCGCCGATGGCGCGGGCGATGGCGCTGTGTTCTTCCAATATCGATTGCGCCTTGCCGTTGAGCGGCAGGTGCAGGCGCCGCAGGCGGTCCAGATTGCCGCTGCCGCTGCGCATCGTGTGCCACAATTGCTCGAGCTGCGCGGCCTGGTAGAGCTGCTGGTGGAAAGCCAGGTCGATCTGGGTGAAGTTCTTCAGGTCGCCCGCTTCCAGGCAGGCGCGCTGGCGCTCCACCAGTTGCAGCAGGGTCTGCGCCAGCGCAGGCTCCGGCTTCTGCGACAGCGTACGCACAATTTCCAGTTCAACCGATAAACGCAGGAACTGCGCTTGCCGCGCGGACGCCAGGTCCACGCTGCGCACGCGCGTAACGTGCTGGGGGAAAATGTCCACCAATCCTTCGTCGCCCAGGCGCGTCAACGCGTCGCGGATGGGCGTGGCGGACAGGTTGAAGTAGCGCGTGAGGTCGTTACGCGGCAGTACGGCGCCCGGTTCGAGCGCCAGCGTGACGATCAGTTCGCGCAAATGCTCGAATACCTGCACCGTGGCGTTGCGGGACCGGTCCAGCTGGAAGGTCCCCGGGATAACTGCTGTTTCCATAGTGCCGCGCATGCTGATCTAAAGCTAAGATATTAGCATGGCAGCACATGGATTTAGAAGCCCGGGCCAGGACCCGGACCGTCGCCGCGTTGGCCGCCCGGCCCCTGGCCCGGACGCGGTCCCTGGAACTGCTCGCCCCTGCCCTCGCCTGCGCTCGATGCGCCGCCGATGCGGTACGACAGGCCGATGTAGAACACGCGGCTGTCGAAGCGGCGCGACGTGGTTTCCTTCAGCAGCGGCGTGTCGATCACGGTCGCCATCTTGGCCGAGGCCAGCGCGTCGGTCATATTCATCACCAGGCTCAGCTGCGGCGTCAGCGCGTGGCGCACGCTGAGATTCAGCATGTGGCTGGGCTCGCGGTAGCCCTGGCCGGTCAGTGTCTTGCCCTGCATTTGCAGCATGGCTTGCAGCTGGGTGGCGCTGTCGTACTGGTAGTTCAAACGCGCGCGGCCGCTCAGCGAGCTGGCGTTGCGGGTGATGTCCGCGCCGCTCAGGTCGCGCGAGGTCAGTTCGCTGCGCGCCAGGTTGCCGCTGGTGTTCAGGGTCAGCGTCGGCGTCAGCTTGCCGCTGACGGTGAACTCCAGGCCGCTCGAATGGCTGGCGCCGCCGTTTTCGCGCGTGGTCAGCAGCACGTTGTTGCCGATGTAGCTGCTGCGCTCAATGATGGTGTCCGATTCGTCGCGGAAATAGGCGCGCAGATTGGTTTCCAGCGTGCCGAACTTGGTTTCGTAGCCCACTTCGAAGGAGTCGGTCTTGGCCGGTTTCAGCATGGGGTTGCCGGACGAGACGTTGAACTCGTCGCGGTACACCACGTAGGGGTTCAGGTCGTTCGGCATCGGGCGGCGGATGCGGTGCGCGTAGCTGAAGCGCATATTGGCCGTCTCGTTCACCTTGTAGGTGGCGAAGAAGCTGGGGATGTAGCTGGTGTAGCTGTTCTTCGCCGAGATGCTGCTGGTGATCTGGTCGATATCCATCTCGGTGTGCTCGACCCGCATGCCGGCCAGCGCGCCCCAGTTGTCGTTCAGGCGCATCTGGTAGGAGCCGTACAGCGCCAGCGTGGTCTCGTCCAGGTTGAAGCGGTTGGTGCGCGCCGGATTGATGGTTTCGGCCAGCGTGGCGGGGTTGATGTCGGCATACAGCACGTCGAAGCTGCTCTTGGTTTCGGCCACCTTGTAGCCCAGCTTGGCCGAGCCGCCGCCGATATTGCGTTCATAGTCGCCGGTGAAATCGACAATGCGGGTGCCGGTGTCGCTGGACTGGCGGCTGCGCTCCGCCGGCGCGTTGATTGGACGGACGGTGTAGACATTGCTGTAGGCGCTGTCGTTGTCGTTGTCCGTGTGGGACACGCGCAAGTCCGTCTTCATGCTCTCGCCCGGCGCTTCACCCTTATGGTCCCAGCGCGCGCCCCAGCTGTAGCTCTTGGTGTCGCCCTCGCGCTGCGTGCTGCGCAGGTAGTCGCTGATGGTGGCGGCCCCGGCCGCGGTCGCATAGTGCTCGCTGACTTTCTGGTCGTTGCCGCGCGCGGTGTAATTGGCGCTCGCGGTCAGTGTGTCCTTGGCGCCGAGGTTGTAGCTGACGGTGCCGTTCAGGCCCACCGAATCGTTCAGGCCGTGCTGCACGCTGTCCTGGGTGCTGTGCTCGACCAGGCCGGTGAGCGGATTGGTGCGGTCGCGCACGGTATCGCCCACCGAGTTGCGGCCGTCGTGGCGCACGTTGATGCCGCCCTGGTAGCCCCACGCGCCCTCGTTGTAGCTGCCGGACACGGCGCTGTTATAGCGTCCGTCCTTGCCGGCGTTGGCGTTGACGGTGGCGAAGCCGCCCGGCTTGCGGTTGCGGCGCATCACCAGGTTCAGGATGGGGCCGCCGCCGCCCTCGTTGCCGAACTGCGCGCCGGGATTGTTGATGACCTCCACCGATTCGATATCGTCCGCCGCCATGGCGTTCAGCGTGGCGGCGCGGTTATCGCCCTGCATCATGGCGGACGGCTTGCCGTCGACCAGGATCTGCACGTTGCTGCTGCCGCGCAGCGTGACGGCGCCGTCCGGATCCACCGCCACGGACGGCACGTTGTTCAGCGCGTCCGCCGCCGTGCCGTTGGAGCTGCCGACGTCGGATTTCACGTCGTACACCTGGCGGTCGATGCGGTTGGTGGGGCGTTCGCCCGCCACCGTCACCGACGGCACCGGCACACCGGTCTCGGTCGACTTTTCGACGGGCTTGGGCTCTTTTTTGAGCGGGGCGCCCTTCACCACCACTTCCGGCGCGGCGGCTTGGGTTTGCGCGAAGGCGGCGCCGTCAACGTACATCACGGCGGTGCTGGCAACGCAGCAGGTCAGCAGAATTTTTTGCATTGGACAAGGCCTTTATAGGATGGTCGCATTCTATCCGCCTGCCACTTGCAAGACTATTGTCATTACGCAATTTTACATAGCCTAAACTTTACAGAAACATTTGCCGTTAAAGCAGCATGACTTCCATCTCCACGCTCTCAAATTGGCAGCCGGTCACCCCGCGCGCGCCGGCTTCCCCCCCCAAAGCCGCTACCCCGGCAATGGACTGGGCCTCCCCCTCCACCGTCGTTAAGCTGAGTTCGGCCGGCCTTGCCGCAGCCAGGCAAAGCGAAGCGGAGGAAATCACCCTGCCGCCCACCACCGCCATGCGCTTCAAGGACCTGGGCGCCGACATGCTGGGCCAGTTCAAGGCTGGCGCGGTCATCCCTGTCGAGCAGGCGGCCCTGCCCGAGACGGTGGACAACAAATTCAGCCTCAGCATCACCACCCGCAGCGGCGTAAAGGTGGACCTCACGCTGGCCAGCCTGGACGACGGCATGGCCTTGCAGGTGAGCGCCAGCGGCGAGCTGAACGACGACGAACGCAACGCGCTGTCCGGCCTGGCGGCGGGCTTCCAGGCCGCCATCGACGGCATGGCGCTGGACGACCCGCAGATACGCCTGGGTGGGCTAGCCGGCTTCGACAGCAAATTCCTGCAGTCGGTGGACTTCCACGCCGCCGTCAAGCAGAGCACCCTGCCCCCAAGCACGCAAACGCTGGACTTCCATGCGGACGGCACGCAGCGCAAGGTAAGCATAGGCGGCGCGGCCGGCAAGGCCGAGGTCAGCATCGACACCAGCAAGCTGGAGAGCCTGGGCACCAGGGAGCAGCAGAACAAGGCCATCAGCAGCTATCTGAAGGAATTCGACCAGGCCACCGCGCGCGGCCACGGCGACGCCAAGGTGATGACCATGTTCAAGGACGCTTTCTCGGACATGAGCCGCACTTCCACCCGCGAGGCGGAACAGGACCGTGGCCTTTCCCTGCCGGGCAAGTGGACGCTGGCGGCCGAAGACCACGCCGCGCTGACGGGGCTGGCCGACTTCAGCGCCTCCGTCACCCAGGCGCCGGCATGGAGCAATCCGCTTCGGCTGGGCGAGAAGGACAGCTTCAGCTACGAAGTGTCGCAGAACACCCGCACCGAAGGCGAACGCCGCGACGACCGCACCATCGCGCAGAGCCAGCAGTCGCACCTGAGCGCCCAGTTCCACGAGCCGCTGAAAAAAGGCGGCGCGCTGAAACTCGACACCACGCCACAATCGCAGAACTACGAGTACCACCTGATCGACGACACCGCCAGCAGCAATGTCGAGTTGGGCTACAAGGACGGCAAGCTGGTCAAGGCCAGCCTGCTGCAGACCGCCAGCCAGTCCGAACAGGTGCTGAAATTCATGATGGGCAAGCTCGCTTCGGACAAGACCACGCCCACCAGCCACACGCTGGCGCGCGACCTGATGGACTCGCTGGCCCTGTACCAGTCCGGCGCCCCCGCCCGAAGCGCGGACGAGACCAGCGAGGCGCGCGACGAGCGCCGCAAGCAGAGCCTGTCCGCGCTGAGCGGCAATATGTTCCTGCTCGCCACCCCCAGCGAACTGGCCGCCCGCGACAGCCTTTGACTGGCCTCAACCGCCAACCGTGGCGTGATTGACAGTGGCAGGCCGCAGGCCGATCATGCTTTTTATGAGCGCTGCCACTGACAAGGACTACATCGACGCCACGGTCCAGGCCGCCACGGCCAGGATGGAGAATGACGCCCAAAAAACGAACACCGAGCTGATTGTCACCTTGAAAGACTATCAAACCGAGTTCAGGCAGGCCAATGCCAAATTGACAGCCACATTAAGCGAATATCAAGCCGAGTTCAGGCAAGCAAACGCAGCGAATCACGCCCGTATGGACAGCATTGAACTGGCATTGAAATCCGGCCTTAAAAACATTGAGCAGGAAAACGCCATTCGAATTGCCCAATTCGAGGCCAATCTCCAGCGCGCACTGAGCGAAACGATCAAATGGGTCGCCGGCACCGTCATTGCAGGCGTGGCGGTCTCGACTTCGGTGACCGCGTTTTTGATCAGCAACTCTGGGCAGAAGTCGGCACCATTGCAGCCGATCGTCATCTACGCCGCGCCGGCCGCGGTCCCTGCCGCAGCGCCGCCTCCGGCCATCAGCGGCGCGCCCAAGTAAGGCGCTATTCTTTCAGCACCATGTCGATGCACATCACCGCCGACAGGTTTTGGGCGAAAACTGCGTGCATGGACATCCTCGTGCTTGTAGGAATACGCATTCTCGCCGATTTGCATGTGAGCAATGTTCACACAATGTCACAGCACCAGCGTCCGGCGCGGCACGAGCTGGAATGACTCCACCAGCTGCGCCAGCGCCCCGGCCTGGCCGCGCATATTCTCGGCCGCGCAAGCGGCTTGCTCAACCAGCGCGGCGTTCTGCTGCGTGGTGGCGTCGATCAGGCTGATGGCGTGGTTGAGCTGGTCGATGCCGGCGCGCTGCTCCTGGCTGGCGGTGCTGATGTCGGCCATCAAGGTCGCGGCCTGCTGCACCGAGTCCACCAGCGCCGACATGGTCCGCCCCGCGCCATCCGCCAGGCGGCTGCCGGTGGCGGCCTGTTCGACCGCGCCGCCGATCAGCGCCTTGATTTCCCGGGCCGCCGCCGCCGAACGCTGCGCCAGCTGCCGCACTTCGGACGCCACCACCGCGAAACCGCGCCCCTGCTCGCCCGCCCGCGCCGCCTCCACCGCCGCATTGAGCGCCAGGATATTGGTCTGGAAAGTGATGCCATCGATCACGCCGATAATGTCCGCAATCCGCCGCGAACCGGCTTCAATGGCGGCCATGGTCGCCACCACCTCCTGCACGGCGTAGCCGCCTGCCTGCGCGGTGCCGGCCGCCGCGTCCACCAGGCGGTGCGCCTCGTGTGCGTTGTCCGCATTCTGGCGCACCGTGGCGGCCAGCTCGGACATGGAAGATGCGGTCTCGCCCAGCGCGCCGGCCTGCGCCTCGGTGCGCCCGGACAGGTCCGCGTTGCCCCGGGCAATCTCCTCCGCGCCGCTGTTGACCACGCTGGTCACCTCCTTGATCTGGCCAACAAGCAGCTTGATATTGGTCTGCAGCACGCGCAAGCCTTCCGACACCGCCGCCACCTCGCCGCTGCCGCGCGCGTCGATACGCGCGCTCAGGTCGCCTGCGCTCATGTGCGCGATCGCATCCTGCATGGCGCGCAGCCGCTGTGCCAGCATGCGGTGCAGCAGCACGGCGCCCGCGCCGCTCAGCCCAACCGACAGCGCACCAAACAGCGCACAGCCAGCGGCACTGCCGGCATAGGACGCGCCCACGGCCAGCGCCGCCGGCAGCGCGCCGGCGGCGGCCATGGCGCCCAGGCGCGCGCCGACCGGCAAGTCCAGCCGCCGCCCCAGCGCAGCGAGCAAGCGCTGCGGCACGACGGCGCCATCGCGCACCCCCAGCCGCGAACCGCCGGTGCGGATGGCGCTGTAGGCTGCGTCCGCCGCTTCCACCTTGGCGCGCGCGGGCTTGACCCGTATGGACGTGTAGCCCACCACCCGGCCCCCTTCGATCAGGGGCGCGGCGTTCGCCTCCACCCAGTAGAAATCGCCGTTCTTGCAGCGGTTCTTCACCAGCCCGGTCCAGGCCTTGCCGGCACGGATGGTGCGCCACAGATCCGCAAACGCTTCCTTCGGCATGTCCGGATGCCGCACGATGCTCTGCGGCGCCCCCAGCAGCTCCTCGGCGGTAAAGCCGCTGATCTTGCAAAAGTCCAGGTTCACATAAGTGATATTGCCCCGCAAATCGGTCTTGGAGACGATCGTCTCGTCATCGCGCAAAACGTACTCGCGGCTGCCGCCAGGCTGAAGGTTACGCATACGATTCCTCATCAAAAAAGCAACGGAATTATCTGCGCGACAATAACAATTGTGAAGCCTCGATGAGTCTTTACTTAACCTGGATCAAGAAATTCACAAAAACAGTTTGCCCTGGGCGCTGCCCGCTCCATGCAGCGCCACGGCCAGCGCCATATCCGAGGTTTCCAGATGCCAGTGGAACCAGGCCGGCAGTTCGTCCAGCGCCGTGCGGCAGACGGCCTCGTCGCCGTGCAGCAAAGAACGCAGCCAGTGCAGCAGCGCATCGTGCTGCGCCGCGTGCTGATTGCGCGCCTTGCACTCGAGCACGCCCATCAAGCCCTCCTCCAACGCGAAGTCCGCTGCGAAGTCCTCGATCAGTTCGGCCAGGCCCGCCATCATCTTCGGACCGGAACGCTCTTGCAGCAGCGCCACCTGCTCCAGCAGCACATCGTGCACCTCCGCAAACAGGGCGATATCGGACGGCGCGTCGTCCGCCGTCTTGTCCAGCGTGGCGTGAGCGCGTCCCATGTCAGCCCTCCTTGCCGTCGATGCGGGCGCCCGCCAGATACGGCGCGTACACCAGCGCATACACGGCGAAAGCGGTGCTCCAGCCGGCCGCGCTCAGCAGCACCAGGGCGGCATGCAGCGGCCCCGCCCACGCAGCGTCCAGCAAGGCCGCCGCCACGCGAGCCAGCGCGCCCAGCTGGATCAGCACGAAGATCGCGCTTTCCGCCCGCCCCGCCTTGAGCATGCGGCCGGTATGGCCCAGCGTGGTGCGCGTCATCATGCCCAGGATCAGGCCCGCCATCGAGCCCACCGCCAGCGCGTGGAAAGCCGCGCCGGGCGCCGCCATGCCCAGCGCGGACAGGGCCAGCAGCAGCATGCCCACGCCTATCCAGGCGTAGGACAGATGCAGTATCCACAGCAGCGGCAAGCGCAGCGTGCGCTGCGGCTGCCAGCGCCATAGCCGCAACAGCGCCAGGACGCCTGCGGCGGCGGCCAGCGGCGCCAGCAGCCAGGCCGGGGCGCCCACCGTCCACGCCAGCGCGCTGGCCGCCAGCAGCGCGATCGACACCTGGTCGGTTCGCACATGGCTGGCAGGCGCGCTGCCCGGCGCGCCGTTGCGGGTGAACATGGGAATGACGCGGGTGCCGATGGCCGATTCCATCACCACGATCACCAGGATGGCCGCTTGCACCGATGCCGCCGGCGCCAGCGCCAGCCAGCCCAGCACTGCGGCGTGGTAGCAGGCATTGGCCGCAGCCAGCAGGCCCAGCAAGCCAACCAGGAAATAGTTGCGGCGGTTGCCGGCCCGGCGCATCACGCTGAACAGCGGCCAGGCTGCCACCGGCAGGAACAGCGTGTCCACCAGCGCCGCAAGCGCGGGCGGGGCCAGCAGCATGGCCGCCCTGCCCGCCAGCCACAGGCCCAGCAGCGCAGCCAGCCTGCCGCCGACCGGGGTCCACAGCCCGGTCCAGTTGCGGCCCGCCGTGTACAGGAAGCCGACGATGACGGCGCTGGCCATACCGAACACCATCTCATGCATATGCCAGGACAGCCCCACGTTGGCGGCGAGGGAGCCGTCCAGCCAGCCATACAGCCGGGCTACCCACAGTGGCACAGCCAGCGCGGCGAACAGCGCGGCGGCCAGGTAGAAGGGCCGGAAGCCCAGCCGCCACAAGGGATGGCTGCTGAAGTGGCCGGCGCTGTGCAGCGCTGCGGCAGGCTCGTCGATATGTAGCAGGCTCATGATTCTCGTGCTCCGTAAAACTTCATTTTCTGCCCGGGCGCAACGCTTGTGAAGCGCGGCGAAGGGCAAAGATGATCCATGTTAAGGAATGCGGAAATAAGGCTGCGACGCACACTTTTCTCATCGACCGCAGGCCGCGCTTGGCTTACGCTGGCGGCACTTATCGACATCGGGAGAACGAAAATGGAAAACGCAGTATTGCGCATCAACGGCATGAACGGCGAGGCTTGCGCCGACAAGGTGGCCAATGTCCTGGCCGGCATCGGCGGCGTGAGCGACGTGCGCGTCTCGCTGCTCAACAGCCTGGCCAGCGTACGGTACGACGCGGACAAAGCCACGCCGGCCTCGCTGGCCGGCAGCCTGGCCCAGGCGGGCTATCCGGCCGAACCGGCGGGTACCGGCGGCGGTTGCTGCGGGGGCTGCTGCGGCGGTTGAGTCCGCCCCCGCCCGCTCAGCGTTCGGACAGGCGGTGCTCCACCGCATACACGGCCGCTTGCACGCGGCTGTTCAGCTTGAGCTTCTTCAGCACGTTCTGCACGTGGATCTTCACCGTGCTTTCCGACAGCTCGAGCGAACGCGCGATCAGCTTGTTGCTCTCGCCGCGCGCCAGGCCGGCAATGATGTCGCGCTCGCGCGGCGTGAGCTTGTCCAGCTCCGACGCGGCCGGGGTGGCCGGCGCGCCGTGCAGCTGGGCCACCAGCTTGGCCGTCATCGCCTCCGCCACCACGGTCTGGCCATCGGCCGCGCGCCGTATCGCCCGCGTGAGCGCTTCGGTATCGATATTTTTCAGCAGATAGCCGGACGCGCCGGCCCGCAGCGCCACCGACAGGTCGGTCGCGTCCTCGGACACGGTGAGCATGACGATGGCGCTGTCCGGGCAGTCCTGCTGCATCAGCTGCAAGGTTTCCACGCCCGACATGCCGGGCATGTTCAGGTCCAGCAGCACCACCTGGGGCTGCAGCTGTTGGGCGCGCTTGATGCCCTCCACGCCGTCCGCCGCCTCGCCCACCACGACGAATTCCGGGTGCCGCTGCAGCAGGGACTTCACGCCGCTGCGGAACAGCGTGTGGTCGTCCACCAGCAGCACGGTGATCGGTTTATCGGCAGTTTGCATATCAAGACCTCTCTACAAAATTGGTTTCAGGCGGCGCGGCGCAGCGCCCGCGGCAGATGCAGCTCGACGCGGGTGCCCTCACCAGGGCGCGACTGCACGCTGAGCTGCGCGCCGATGCGCTGCGCCCGCTCGCGCATGATGTGGATGCCCACATGGCCTTCGCCGCGCGCGGGCAGCTCGTCCAGCACGAAGCCGGCCCCGTTGTCCTCGATGCTGAGGATGAAATCCTGGCGGTCGCTCAGGCTCACCTTCACCTTGCTGGCGCCCGCGTGCTTGCGCACATTGGACAGCGCCTCTTGCACGATGAACAGCAGTTGCAGCTGCTGCTCGCGCGGCAGCGGCGCGCCGTCGCTGTCGGCCGCCAGTTCCACCGGTATGCCGGTCTGGCGGCGGAATTTGTCCACCGTTTCCTGCAGCGAGGTGGCGATGCTCCCCTCCGGCAGCCGGGCGCGGAAGTTGTGCAGCAGCTCGCGCACGTCCTGATAGCTCTCCTCGACGCCCGCGCGCAGCGCCGGCACGATGGCGGCCGCCTCCTCCTGCTCGCCGGCGCGCAGCGACTGCTCCAGCATCTGCACCTGCAGGTGCAGGAAGTTCAGCCCCTGGGCGATGCTGTCATGCAGGCCCTGCGCCACCAGGTTGCGCTCTTCGGATATGGCCATCTCGCGTTCGCGCCCGGCCAGGCGGCGGTTCTCGATGGCGGTGCCGAGCAGCTGGCCCAGGGTGTCGAGCAAGGCGCGGCGACCTTCATCGATGACGGTGGGCTCGCGGAAATGCAGATTGAAAAAGCCCAGGTGCTGCTGCTGCGCGTAGATGTGGAACACGGACACGGTGGCGTAGCCTTCGCGGTGGCAGCGCAGCGACAGCGCCGGGTCGATGCGGCGCATGTCATGCACCACGGCCACCTTGCGCTCCACGGCGTCGCCGCACAGGCAGTCGCCCACCTTGATGCAGCGCTCGTCCTCCACCAGCTCGGGGGAAATGCCCTGGTGCACCAGCAGGTGCAGGTTGCCGCGCAGCGGGTCCAGCATGCGCACGGTGCCGCCGTCGGCGCCGAAATAGCTGATCAGGCGCTGCAGGAAACCTTCGCACAAGGCTTCGGCGGGCTGGGGCTGCTGCAGGAAGGCGGCACTGTCGTACAGCAGCGCCAGTTCGCGGTTCTGTCCCTCCAGCGCGGCGGTCTTGGTGCTGACCAGCTCGTTCAGCCCGCCGTACACGTGCTGCAGGCGGTCGGCCATCTGGTTGAAGCCGTTCGTGAGCTGGCCCAGTTCGTCCTGGCTGTCCACCGGCAGGCGCACCTCGAAGTCGCGCTCACGCATGCGCTCCATGCCGGCCTGCAAGCGCGTGACCGGCGTGACGATCATATTGAAGAACAGGTAGATGATGCTGACCGTGCCCACCATGGCCAGCGCCAGCAGCATCAGCTGAGAGCCGCGCAGCCAGAAGGTGCGCTCCTCGCTGTCGTGTTCGATCTGCTGCACCAGGGCGTCGGCGGCCGCCACGAAGCGGGCCGTTCGGCCTTCCAGCATGCGCGCGTCGGTGGCGCTCAGGCTTTGCTGGCGCAGCAGCGTGCCGGCCAGCGGCGCCAGTTCCTCGCGCCATTGGCGCTCCACCAGCTCGAAATTGCCACGGATGGCGGCGGCGGGCGGCAGGAACAGCGGGCGGCGCGGGTCGCCGTGGCGCAGCTGGGTCAGGGTGTCACTGATGAGTCCGGCTTGCAAACGCACTTCCTCGCGCGCGGCCGCCACGTCCGGCCGGGCCGGCATATTGGTCAGCAACATGCCCATACGGTAACTGTGCATGCGCAGGCTGCCCGTCACATTGATGGCGGCGGCGCTGCCCTCGAGCTGCCAGGACAGCAGCAGCGTGGCGCCTATCACCACCAGCGCCACGGCCAGGAAACTCAGCAGCACGCCGACGATGCGCGTCGACAGGCGCTGCCACGCCGCGAACAGGGGCGCGTGGCGCGGCGGGGCCGCCGCTTCCGCGGTGGCCAAAGTGCCTGCTCCCAAATCTGCTGCCATGCCGTTCCCCTTGTTGCGCCCTGCGAGCTTGCATGAAGTATACACGGCAGCGCTTGCTTGCTAGCCCCCGGTTTGCGACATGAAGCGGATGATCTTTTCCGGCTGGCGGCCGAAATCGTGCTGTTCCGGCTTCAGTTCGATGGCGGCGCGGATCGCCTGCTCCAGTTGGGCATCGCTGGCGCCGCCGCGCAGCAGGGGCCGCAGCTCGAATTTCTCCTCCTGCCCCAGGCACAGGTACAAAGTGCCGTCCACCGACAGCCGCACCCGGTTGCAGGTGGCGCAGAAGTGCTGCGACAGCGGCGTGATAAAGCCGATGCTGACCGCGCCGTCCGGCGTGCACAGGTAGCGCGCCGGTCCGCCGCCCAGTTCCAGCGCCTGCGGCCGCAGCCCGAAGCGCAGCTGCAGGCGGCGCTGCACCGGCGCCAGGTCCATGAAACTGCTGTCCTGCCCGGTGGCGCCCATGGGCATGACTTCGATCAGCCGCAGCATGAAGCGCTGCGCGATGCAGAATTCCACCATGGCATCGATCTGGCTGTCGTTCACGCCGCGCATGGCCACCATATTGATCTTGATCGGGTCGAAGCCCGCCTCCCTGGCGGCGGCCAGGCCTTCCAGGATGGACGGCAGGCTGTCGCGCCCGGTGATGCTGCACATGGCCTCGCGGTCCAGCGCATCCAGGCTCACGTTCAGGCGGGTTACGCCGGCCGCGCGCAGCGCCAGCGCGTGGCGCGCCAGCCGGGTGGCGTTGGTCGACAGCGACAAATCCGCCACGCCGGGCAAGGCGGCCAGGCTGGCCGCCAGCTGCGGCAGGCCGCGCCGCGTCAGCGGTTCGCCGCCGGTCAGGCGCACGCGGCGCGTGCCCAGGCGCGCAAAGGCGCCCACCACCCGACCGATTTCCTCGAAACTGAGCCAGTCCGGCGGCGGTTCGAAGCCTTTGAAATCCTTGGGCATGCAATACGTGCAACGCAAATCGCAGCGATCCGTCACCGACACCCGCAGGTAGTCGATGCTACGGCCAAACCGGTCGCTTAACATCGTCATGCTCCTTCACTCTCAATAAGGCCGATTGTAGCGGCGCGGCCGGCCCTTGCCATTGCCCATGAAGGACTAGGCGGACTAGGCCGAAATGACTAGTCCGCCCGCGTTCACTGCACCAGCGGCGAGTCCGCCCCTTCCAGTTCCACGCCTTCGATGGCGGCGCGGCCGGCCAGTATGCGCAGATACTGGTGCAGCGCGCGCTGCCAGGCCTGGCGGCCCAGCTCGTCCGCTATCTGCGCCGCCACCGCCTCGTAAGGCACCAGGTGGCCCGGATCGCTGCGCAGCGCCTGCACGATATGCAGGCCGAAGCGCGTTTCAAGCAGGCGCCCGGCCAGCTCGCCCGGCTGCAGGCGGAACAGCAGCGCCTCGAATTCCGGCACGCACTGACCCTTTTGCAGCTGGCCCAGGCTGCCGCCCACCGCGCCCGAGGGGCAGTTGGAATAGCTGCGCGCCAGTTCCTCGAAGCGCTCCGGTCTTTCCTGCAGCTCGGCCAGCAGCAGCTCGGCGGTCTGGCGCAGCAGCTCCAGCGGCGCCGCCGGCGTCACCTGGAACAGGATGTGGCGCGCTTCCACCATGGCGCCGGTGCGGTAGCGTTCCAGCCGGCCCTGGTAGTAGCGGCGGCACGCTTCGTCGTTGACCGGCGGCACGCGCAGCTCCAGCTCGAACAGCGCCTCGATCACGTCGTCCTCGCTGACGGCCTGGCCCTCCAGCCCGGCGCCCACGCCCAGCCGCGCCGCCTCCTGCAGCAGCAGCTGGCGCAGCACCACCTCATGCACCGCCTGCTTGAGCGGATTGGCGGCCTGCTGGTGGTGTGGCAGCTCGCTGGCGATCTGCGCATCCGTAATGTCGATACCGTTGACGGCTATACCCATGATGTCTCTCCTTTAGCGCGAACGCACCAGCTGGAAGGCGCGGTTCAGATAGCCGAGCGCGCCGAAGCCGCTCCACACATGCACCAGGCGGGTGAAGGGGAAGATGACGAACAGCGACATGCCCATGAACAGGTGCAGCTTGAACACCAGCGGCGCGTCCACGATGAAGCTGGCGGCGTCGCCGCGGAAGGTCACCACGTGCTGCGCCCAGCTCATCAGCAGCACCATCATGTGGCCGTCCAGATGCGAGGCCGAGGCGAAGATGGAGCTCAGGCCCAGCAGCAAGGTGGCCAGCAGCCACAGCAGCACGACCTTGTCCTTCAGGCTGGTGCCGTGGCGCACGCGGTCGTTGCTGAAACGGCGCGCCAGCAGCATCAGCAGGCCGACCAGGCACAGCGAACCCATCAGGCCGCCGGCCGCCATCGCCACCAGCTGCTTGGCGCCGTGGCTCACACCCAGCGCGTCCCATACCCACACCGGCGTCAGCAGGCCGGCCGCGTGGCCGCCCAGCAGGCCGATCACGCCCAGGTGGAACAGCGGGCTGCCCCAGCGCAGCAGGCCCGTGTGCAGCACCTGGCTGGACTCGGAACGCCAGCTGTACTGCTCGCGGTCGAAGCGTATCAGGCTGCCCAGCAGGAACACCGCCAGCGCGATATAGGGGTAGATCCCGAACAGAAATTGATGCAGATAATTCATGGTTTTCTCCTCAGGCTTGCGGCGCGGCGGCCGCGCGCGGGTAAAAATGGATGGCTTGCTGGCCGCCGGCGATGGGGCCGGCCGCGCCCATGGCGGCGCTGGCCAGCAGCGGCTCGACGCCGTCCGCGCCGGGGCCGAAGGTTTCCAGCGCCTCGTCCATGTCGCGCACCGGCGGCTCGCTCAACTCCTCGGGCGCCACCGGGCTCAGCGTTTCAACCAGGTCGAACACGCAGGCATAGGGGCTGGCCGAAGCGCGCAGCTTGCGGCCCAGGTGGGCCAGCACGTGGATGGCGTCGCCCAGCAGGGGCAGCGCCGTGGCCTCGTCCTGCTGCGACAGGAACTCCAGGAACAGCGGCACGTAGTCCGGCAGGTCGTCGCCCACCATTTGCAGGCCGTGCTTGCTGTACTCGGCCAGCAGGTCCACCATGGCCTGGCCACGGTCGCGCGATTCGCCGTGGATGTGCTCGAACAGGTGCAGCGAATGCGACGGGCTGCGGTCGAAGGTCTGCACATACTCCTGCTGCAGCGCGATCAGCGGCGTGCCGCCCAGGTGGGCGAACAGCGGCTGCAGGCGCGCCTGCCAATAAGGCTGGCCGTCCAGCGCCGCGCGCAGCTCCGGCAGCGCCTCCAGCATTTCCGCTTCCGGGTAGAGCAGCAGCGCGGACAGCACTCGCAGGCCGCGCATGCCTTCATGGGTGTTCATCTCAGACATCGAGCGCCTCCTTTTTCTTGCGCGACTTGGGCATGGACATGAAGATGGCCGAGCCGTGCTTGCGCTTGCCGAACAGGCTGGAGTCGCTCACGCCGTCCGAGCAACCGTTGCCGAAGCTGAAGCCGCAGCTGCCCTTGTCGTTGAAGCTGTCCTCGGCCATTTCCTTGTGGCTGCTCGGAATGACGAAGCGGTCCTCGTAATTCGCGATGGCCATGATGTGGTACATATCCTCCACCGTGGCCTTGTCCAGCCCCACCTGCTTCAGCACGTCCAGCAGCTCCACGCCCTCCACGCTCTTGCCGCGCATATAGGCGCGCATGGCCAGCATGCGGTCCAGCGCCTTGAGCACCGGCGCCTGGTCGCCCGCCGTCAGCAGATTGGCCAGGTATTGCACCGGGATGCGCAGGCTTTGCGTGTCCGGCAGGATGCCGTTCTTGCCCAGCTTGCCCGACTCGGCCGCCGCCTGGATGGGCGACAGCGGCGGGATGTACCACACCATGGGCAGCGTGCGGTATTCCGGATGCAGCGGGAAAGCCACCTTCCACTCCACCGCCATCTTGTACACCGGCGAACGCTTGGCCGATTCCAGCCACGCGTCCGGGATGCCCTGGCGGCGCGCTTCCTCGATGATGGCCGGGTCGTGCGGGTCCAGGAACAGGCCGAGCTGCGAAGGATACAGGTCGCGCTCGTCGGCCACCGAGGCCGCCGCTTCGATGCGGTCCGCGTCGTACAGCAGCACGCCCAGGTAGCGGATGCGGCCCACGCAGGTTTCCGAGCACACCGTGGGCTGGCCCGCCTCGATGCGCGGGTAGCAGAAGGTGCACTTCTCGGCCTTGCCGGAAGACCAGTTGTAGTAGATCTTCTTGTACGGGCAGCCGGAGATGCACATGCGCCAGCCGCGGCACTTGTCCTGGTCGATCAGCACGATGCCGTCGTCCTCGCGCTTGTACACCGAACCGGACGGGCAGGACGCCACGCAGGTCGGGTTCAGGCAATGCTCGCACAGGCGAGGCAGATACATCATGAAGGTGTTCTCGAAGGTGCCGTACATCTCCTTCTGCATATTGTCGAACAGCTTGTCCTGGCTGCGCTGGGCGAATTCGCCGCCCAGGTCATCTTCCCAATTCGGCCCCCACTCGATCTTGTCCATCTTCTTCCCGGTCAGCACCGAGATGGGCCGCGCGGTGGGCGGCGTCTCCGACAACGGCGCGTTCTGCAGGCGCTCGTAGTCGTAGGTGAAGGGCTCGTAGTACTCGTCGATCTGCGGCAGATTGGGATTGGCGAAGATATTGGCCAGGATCTTCAGGCGGCTGCCCTGGCGCGGCTCGATCTTGCCCGCGTCCGTGCGGCGCCAGCCGCCGTTCCACTTGTCCTGGTTCTCCCACTGCTTGGGATAGCCGATACCTGGCTTGGTCTCCACGTTGTTGAACCAGGCGTACTCCACGCCGTCGCGGCTGGTCCACACGTTCTTGCACGTGACCGAGCAGGTATGGCAGCCGATGCACTTGTCCAGGTTTAGCACCATGCCGATTTGTGCGCGTATTTTCATGCCATGCTCCCTTGTTTTTCCACCAGCGGGCCTTCCAGCCAGTCAACCTTGTTCATCTTGCGCACCAGGACGAATTCGTCGCGGTTCGATCCCACGGTGCCGTAGTAGTTAAAGCCCCACGACAGCTGCGCGTAGCCGCCTATCATGTGGGTCGGCTTGGTCACGGCACGGGTGACCGAGTTGTGTATGCCGCCACGCTTGCCCGACATTTCCGCGCCCGGCGTGTTGACGATTTTTTCCTGTGCGTGGTACATCAGCGTCATGCCCTCGGGGACGCGCTGGCTGACGATGGCGCGCGCCGTCAGCGTGCCGTTCACGTTGAACACCTCGATCCAGTCGTTGTCGACGATGCCGGCCGACTTGGCGTCGGTCTCGGACAGCCACACGTGCGGGCCGCCGCGCGACAGGGTCAGCATGCGCAGGTTGTCCGAATAGGTGGAGTGGATGCCCCACTTCTGATGCGGCGTGATGAAGTTCAGCGCAATTTCCTTGTTGCCGTTCGGTTTGGCGCCCAGCGTGGCCGCCGTGGTCTTGGTGTTGATGGCCGGCTTGTACACGCACAGGCCCTCGCCGAAGTCGCGCATCCAGCGGTGGTCCTGGTAGAACTGCTGGCGGCCGGTCAGCGTGCGCCACGGGATCAGTTCGTGCACATTGGTGTAGCAGGCGTTGTAGCTCACCTCTTCCGATTCCAGGCCGGACCAGGTGGGCGAGGAAATGATCTTGCGCGGCTGCGCCTGCACGTCGCGGAAGCGGATGCTGTCATGCTCGCGCGGCAGCGCCAGGTGGGTGTGGTCGCGGCCCGTAATCTTCGACAGCGCCTCCCAGGCCTTGACCGCCACGTGGCCGTTGGTTTCCGGCGCCAGCGACAAAATCATCTCGGCCGCGTCGATGGCGGTGTCCAGGCGGGGCTGGCCCTGGCTCACGCCCTCGGCCAGCACCGTGCGGTTGATACCGCGCAGCACCTCGACCTCGTGGCCGGTTTTCCAGCCTATGCCCTTGCCGCCGTTGCCCAGTTTTTCCAGCAGCGGGCCGATGGAGGTGAACTTCTTGTAGATCTGCGTGTAGTCGCGCTCCACCAGCGTGAAGTTGGGCATGGTCTTGCCCGGCAGCGGCTCGCACTCGCCTGCGCGCCAGTCCTTGGGATCGAAAGGCTGGCCCAGTTCGCCGGGGGTGTCGTGCATCAGCGGCGTGAGCACCAGGTCCTGCTGGGTGCCGAGGTAGGGGCCGGCGATTTCCTCGAACTTCTTGGCCAGACCCTTGTAGATCTCCCAGTCCGAACGCGACTGCCACAGCGGCTGCACGGCCTCGGACAGCGGGTGGATGAAGGGGTGCATGTCGGACGTGTTCAGGTCGTCCTTCTCGTACCAGGTGGCGGTGGGCAGCACGATGTCGCCGTACAGGCAGGTGGTGGACATGCGGAAGTCCAGCACCACCAGCAGGTCCAGCTTGCCCTCGGCGGCGGGACGGACCTTCACGTCGCGCGGCTTGATGCAATGGTCCTCGTCGCTCATCAGCGCGTTCTGCGTGCCCAGCAAATACTTCAGGAAGTACTCGTGGCCCTTGCCCGAGCTGCCCAGGATGTTGGAGCGCCACACAAACATATTGCGCGGGAAGTTGGCGGGATTGTCCGGATCGTCGCAGGAGAAATTCAGCTTGCCTTCCTTGATCTGCTGCACCGCATACTCGGCCGGCGCCATGCCGGCTTCCGCAGCGGCGCGCGTCACTTGCAGCGGATTGGTTTCCAGCTGCGGCGCGGAAGGCAGCCAGCCCAGGCGCTCGGCCTTGGCGTTGTAGTCCAGCAGCGTCATCGGCGCCACGTCGCCGCCCGCCAGCGGCGAAGCGATCTCGTCGGTGTGCAGCTTCTCATGGCGCCACTGGCTGGTGTGGGCGTAGAAGAAGGAGGTGCCGTTCATCTGGCGCATGGGACGGTTCCAGTCCTGCGCGAAAGCCAGCGGAGTCCAGCCGGTTTGCGGACGCAGCTTCTCCTGGCCCACGTAATGCGCCCAGCCGCCGCCGGACTGGCCGATGCAGCCGCACATCATCAGCATATTGATGATGCCGCGATAGGTCATGTCCATGTGGTACCAGTGGTTCAGCGCGGCGCCCACGATGACCATGCTCTTGCCGCGCGTCTGGTCCGCGTTCTCGGCGAACTGGCGCGCCACGGTGATGACGTCGGCCGCCTTCACGCCGGTGTGCTTGACCTGCCAGGCCGGCGTGTAGGGCACGTCGTCCGCGTAGCTGGACGCCACGTTGCCGCCGCCCAGGCCGCGGTCCACGCCGTAGTTGGCCATGGTCAGGTCGAACACGGTGGCCACCAGCGCGGTGCTGCCGTCCGCCAGCGCCAGGCGCTTGACGGGCACGTTGCGCAGCAGGATGTCGGAAGCGTCCTTGCCGCCGAAGTAAGGGAAGGCCACCGGCAGCACTTCGTCGCAAGCGCCCAGCAGGGACAGCTGCGGATCGACAGGCTGGCCGTTGCCGCCCTGCTTCATCTCCAGGTTCCACTTGCCGGACTCGCCCCAGCGGAAGCCGATGGAGCCGGCAGGCGCCACGATGGCGCCGCTCGTTTCATCAATGACCAGCGTTTTCCACTCGGGGTTGTTGGTCTCGTCCAGGCTCTTGTCCAGGTGCGAGGCGCGCAGGAAGTAGTCCGGCGCCAGGTGGCCGTTGTGTTCCTTGAGCAGCACCAGCATGGGGAAGTCGGTGTACTGCTTGGCGTATTCCTTGAAGTATTTGGACTGGCCTTCGGTGTGGAATTCCTTCAGGATGACGTGGCCCATGGCCATGGCCAGTGCGGCGTCCGTGCCTTGCTTGGGCGCCAGCCAGATGTCGCCGAACTTGGCCATCTCGCCGAAGTCGGACGACACGGCCACCGTCTTGGTGCCCTTGTAGCGCACCTCGGTGTAGAAGTGGGCGTCGGGCGTGCGCGTCATGGGCACGTTGGAGCCCCACACCATCAGGTAGGTGGAGTTGTACCAGTCGGCCGATTCTGGCACGTCGGTCTGCTCGCCCCATACCTGCGGGCTGGCCGGCGGCAGGTCGCAGTACCAGTCGTAGAAGCTCAGCGCCACGCCGCCTATCAGCGACAGGTAGCGCGTGCCGGCTGCGTAGCTGACCATGGACATGGCGGGAATCGGCGAGAAGCCGACGATGCGGTCCGGGCCGTATTTCTTGATGGTGAGCGCGTTGGCGGCGGCGATCATCTCGTTGGCGTCGTCCCACGAGGCGCGCACGAAGCCGCCCAGGCCGCGCACCGATTTGTAGCTGGCGGCGCGGGCGGGGTTCTGGCTGATGTATTCCCAGGCGGTGATGGGGTCCATGGTGCGGCGCGCATCGCGCCACATGTCCATCAGGCGGCCGCGCACCATGGGGTACTTCACGCGCTGGGCCGAATACACATACCAGGAATAGCTGGCGCCGCGCGGGCAGCCGCGCGGCTCGTGGTTGGGCAGGTCCGGGCGCGTACGGGGGTAATCGGTCTGCTGGGTTTCCCAGGTAATCAGCCCGTTCTTCACATACACCTTCCAGCTGCAGGAGCCGGTGCAGTTAACGCCGTGCGTGGAGCGCACGATCTTGTCGTGCTGCCAACGCTGGCGGTAGGCGTTTTCCCAGGTGCGGTCCTCGTCCACCACGGCGCCGTGGCCGTTGGAAAAGGTCGACCTGGCCTTGCTGAAGAAATTCAGGCGATCCAAAAAATGACTCATGCTGGCTCCTCGCTGGCGCCTTGGCGGCGCCGGGATATAAACACCGCTCCATGCAACATGCATGGAGCCGTCGATGGAAGCCAGTCTACGAAGACGGCGCGTCCTTGGAAATCGGCAATAAGTGCGTTCGACGCGGCGAGAAGGAGTAGCAAGCCTAGTCCTTTGTGACTAGGGACGCGCGCCGGGCAGCCACCATCAAGGTGCGCTGGTCCAGCCAGCGCCAGGACGCGGAAGGTGCAGCGGCGCCATCCCCCGCGCGCACATAGACCGCGCGCACGAAGCCCGGCTGATCCGGCGCGGCCAGCGCCGCCAGCATGGCCTCCTGGCTGGCGTAGCAGGCCGTGGCGCCATCCTGGTAGCGTATCTGCGCCGCCGCAGCGTCCTGCGCGCTTCCGCAGGCGGCGGGCGGCAGCGGCTGTTCGCGCGCCTGGGCCAGCAGCAGCCCCGCCAGCAGTGCCAGCGTGCCGGCCTGCACTGCCGGGGACAGCGGCGCGCGTGTCTGTGATCTGAACATCATTCCTCCATGTGGACGGGCTTTCCCCGCGCGGCCATTTTCTGCAGCGCGCGGCCGCAGCGCCTTGATGTGCATCAAGCGCGGCCGGACGGCACGGTCTCTCGTGCGGAATGCCTAGTTCCCCTCATGCCGACCGCCTATATGCGACGGACGCCGCCTGCGCTATACCTATGGCATGGCCGCAACGCGCGGCTGCAACCTCAAACAACCGACAAGGAAAACAGATGAATATCGCCAGTTTTGAAGACCTGCTAGCCGCTGCCGCCGCGCAGGAACAGCCACAGCGCCTGCTGTTCGCGTTCAGCATGGCCGAATCCGCGCCCGGCCACGTGGGCCAGGACGCGCCGCAGACGCTGGTGCCCGTGATGTGCGCGGACAAGCCGTCCGGCGAGGTGGAAAGCTTCGGCCAGCTGGCCGGCGAAGCCGCCGAGATCGGCGCCCAGTGGGATATGGTGATGGTGAGCGCCCTTGCCGGCGAGGCCGGCGCGCAGCCTGCGGCGGCCACGGTAGAACAGGCGCTGCGCCGCATGCTGCGCGCCATCCGGGAAGGCCAGCTGGAGTGGATGCTGGCCTTCGACCGCCAGGGCCGCCTGCTGCGGCCCGAACCCGCCTAAGGCCGCGTCAGCGGACAGACCAGCGGCAGGAACTGCTGGCGGCGTGCCGAGTAGGCCATCAGCGCGCCGCTTTCAATGTCGAAGTACCAGCCGTGCAGCTTGAGCTTGCCCTCGTCCACGCGGCGCTTGATCCACGGATAGGTCAGCAGGTTGTCCAGCGAATGCAGGATGCTGGCCATCTCGCAGGCCTTGTGCTGCTCGTCCAGCCCGCGGTGACCCAGCGTGCCGCGCACCTGGCGCGCCACCGGCTCGGCTATCTTCATCCAGCGCCCAACAAAGTCGGTCTCCCCCTGCGGCTGGCGCGGCCCCATCAAAGCGCGGATGCCGCCGCAGCGCGCGTGGCCCAGCACAATCACCCGCTCCACCTCCAGATTGCAGACCGCGAACTCGATGGCCGAACTCACGCCGGGCGGCGCGTCCGGCGTGCAAGGCGGCACCAGGTTGGCGATATTGCGCACCACGAACAGGTCGCCCGGGTCGCTGCCGGTCAGCAGCATGGGATCGACCCGCGAATCGCAGCAGCCTATCAGCAGCGTGCCCGGGGTCTGCCGCGCGCGCAGGCTGTCGTACAGCGCATGGGTGTCGCCAAAGTAGCGCTGCTGGAAGCGGCCGAATCCCTGCACGAATTTTTCTATGTCTTGCATGCTCCCTCCTTCATCCCGCGCACTGCTGCAGCGCATCCTGGTTCAGAATCGCCACCTTGCGGCCCTTGAACGCGATCAGATGGCGCGCGCTCAATTCGGCCATGATGCGAGAGAAATGCTCGGGCGTGAGGCTCAGGCGCGAAGCCAGCACCGCTTTTGAAACGGGCAGCGTGATCGTGGTCTCGCCGGCGGCGGCCTGCGCCGGCTGCTTGAGCAGGAAGGCCGCCACCCGCTCGGTGCCGCTGCGCAGCGCGTAGGACTCCAGGTCGCACATCAGGCCGTGCATGCGCTGGCTCAGGCCAGCTAGCATCTTGCAGGCGAAGGACGGCGCATTTTCAATCTCGCGGAAGATCGCCGGCTTGGCCACGTGCAGCAGCAGGCTGTCCTCGGTCGCCTGCGCGGTGACGATGTAGGGGCTGCCCATGAACATCAGCGCCTCGCCAAAGCTGTGGCCCGGGCCTATCAGCTCGATCACCTTCTCGGCGCCCTGGGCCGAATGGAAGGCCAGCTTGACGCGGCCGTACAGCACCACGTGGAAGCCGTTGCACGGGTCGCCGCGCTTGAAGATCAGGTCTCCGCGCGCCACCCGCAGCTCGGTGCAGCCCAGCGCGATGCGGTCCAGCTCCTCCTCCTGCAGCGAGTTAAACAGCGGCACGCGCGATAAAAAGGTCTGCGGCTTGATTTTGTTTCGGTCCATATTGTTCTCCAGCGCGGCTCAGATGGTCGCGGAATACCGCCTCGGCGGCGGGCCGGTCTCGGCCTGTTGATGCAGGTAGCGGTCGAACACCATGCAGATATTGCGTATCAGCAGGCGCCCGCGCAGCTTCACTTTCACGCCCTTGCTGCCCAGGCACAGCAAGCCCTGCTCCTCCAGCGGGCGCAGGCGCTCCAGCTCGGGCGCGAAATAGGCCGCCGCGCCGCCCGGCCCGGCCAGCGCATCGAGCGAGGCGAAATCGAGTTCGAAATCGCACATCAGTTTTCCTATCGCGGTGCGGCGCAGCACATCGTCCGCGTCCAGCGTCACGCCGCGCGCCACCGGCAGCCGGCCCTGGTCCAGCCGCGCGTAGTAGGCCTGCAGCGATTTTTCGTTCTGGCTGTAGCAGCCGCCCACCGCGCTGATGGCCGATACGCCCAGCGCCACCATGTCGCTCTCGGCGTGGGTGGAATAGCCCTGGAAGTTGCGGTGCAGCCGCCCTTCACGCTGGCTGCGCGCCAGGTCGTCCTCCGGCAGCGCGAAATGGTCCATGCCGATGTAGATGTAGCCCGCCGCCGTAAGGCGTTCTATGCACAGGGCCAGCATGGCGAGCTTGGTTTCCGGGTCCGGCAGGGACGCCGCGTCGATCAGGTTCTGGGACTTGAACAGGTGCGGCAGATGCGCGTAGTTGTACAGGGCTATCCGGTCCGGCAGCATGGCGATCACCTGCCCCAGCGTGACGGTGATGCTGGCAGGGCTCTGGCACGGCAGGCCGTAGATCAGGTCCACGCTGACGGAGCGGAAGCCCGCCGCCCGCGCCGAATCCAGCACGGCTGCAGTCTGCTCGTAGGGCTGGATGCGGTTGACGGCGCGCTGCACCGCCGGGTCGAAGTCCTGGATGCCCAGGCTCACGCGGTTGAAACCCTGCCGCCGCAGCACGTGCATGCGCTCCGGCGTGACGGTGCGCGGGTCGATCTCGACCGAGAACTCGCCGTCCTCATCGGAGGCGAAGTCGAAATGGCTGCGCAGGGAGGCCAGCAAGCCGTCCATCTGCGCGTCGTCCAGATAGGTGGGCGTGCCGCCGCCGAAATGCAGCTGCTGCACGCGGTTCATGCCCGCGAACAGGGCGCCCTGCATGGCGGTCTCGCGTTCCAGGTAGTCCAGGTACTGCACCGCCTTGCTGCGGTCCTGCGTGATGATCTTGTTGCAGCCGCAGTAGTAGCACAGCGACTGGCAGAACGGAATGTGCACATACAGCGACAGGCCGCGCGCCGGGCCGCCGGCCAGCGCCTCTCGGCGTCCGGCCACCGCGCCGCGGTAGTCCTCCTCGCCGAAGCCGGACGAGAAGCGGTCCGCGCTCGGATAGGAGGTGTAGCGCGGGCCGGACTGGCTGAGGCGGCGCACCAGCTCCGCGTCGAACTCCACCGACGGCGCAATCGGGATTGTCCTGGCGTTCAGCATGGCATGGCCGCATTTTTGCGCGCGTAGCACCACCAGGTCAGCGCGATGCAGCTGACGTAGAAGCCGATGAAGCACCACAGCGCGGCGCCGGGGCCGCCGGTCAGGGCGATCGAGGTGCCGTAGCTTTTCGGGATGAAGAAGGCGCCATACGCGGCCACGGCCGAGGTGAAGCCCAGCACCGCAGCGCCTTCCTTGTTGGCGTCGATGATGGCCTGCTCCTGCACTGCCTTGGGCTGGCCCGCCGCCGCGCGCTGGCGCTCGGTGAGGAAGATCACCGGTATCATGCGGAAGGTGGAGGCGTTGCCCACGCCGGTGCCGGCGAACAGCAGCATGAACATCCAGAAGAAGCCGTTGAAGCTGCCGGCCACGCCGTCATGCGGCAGGAACTGCAGCACGCCGAAGACAGCCAGTATCATGCCTGCGAAGGTCCACACGGTCACGCGGGCGCCGCCCAGCTTGTCGGCGATGATGCCGCCCGCCACGCGCGCCAGCGCGCCCACCAGGGGGCCGAGGAAGGCGTACTGCAGGGGATTCACGTCCGGGAACTGGGTCTTGATCAGCAGCGGGAAGCCGGCCGAATAGCCAATGAAGGAACCAAAGCTGCCGGTGTAGAGCCAGCACATCAGCCAGTTGTGCTTGCGCTTGAAGATCACCGCCTGGTCGGCGAAGGAAGCCTTGGCCGAGGCCAGGTCGTTCATGCCGAACCACGCCAGCAGGCTGCTGACGGCGATGAAAGGCACCCAGATGAAGCCTGCGTTCTGCAGCCACAGCGTGGTGGTCTGGCCGGCCTTGACGGCGGTTTGCGGTTCGCCGCCCAGCGTGCCGAACACGCCCATGGTGATCACCAGCGGCACCACGAACTGCACCGCCGACACGCCCAGGTTGCCCAGGCCCGCGTTCATGCCCAGCGCATAGCCCTTCTGCGCCTTGGGGAAGAAAAAGCTGATGTTGGCCATCGACGAGGCGAAGTTGCCGCCGCCGAAGCCGCACAGCAGCGCCAGGACCAGCATGGTCGGGAAGCCGGTGTTCACGTCCTGCACCGCGTAGCCGATGCCGATGGCCGGTATCAGCAGCGAGGCGGTGGAGATGGTGGTCCATTTGCGCCCGCCGAAGATGGGCACCATGAAGGAGTAGAAGATGCGCAGCGTGGCGCCGGACAGGCCGGGCAGCGCGGTCAGCCAGAACAGCTGGTTGGTGCTGTACTGGAAGCCGATGGCGGGCAGGTTGACCACCACCACGCTCCACACCATCCACACCGCAAAGGCCAGCGCCAGCGCGGGAATGGAGATCCACAGGTTGCGGTTGGCGGTGTCGCGCCCGCCGGCGCGCCAGAATGTGGGGGTTTCGGGCTCCCAGGTATTGATTAGGTATTTGCTCATGATATCTCCTGAAAACGAGGATTAAGCGGCTTGGGCTAAAGGTGGGTTGGCGGCGGCCGGACTGCCGGCGCGTCCGAACGAGAAGTGCATGGACACCAGCGACACGCACACGGTGCCGTACAGCAGCATGAAGGCGCTCGAACGCACGCCGGTCAGATCCAGCAGCGCGCCGAACATAATCGGCAGCACAAAGCCGCCCAGGCCGCCGGCCAGGCCGACCACGCCGGACACGGCGCCGATGTTGTCGGCGAATTCGTCGCCGATGAATTTGAATACCGAGGCTTTGCCGACCGCCATGGCGATGCCGACGATGAACAGCAGGCCGGTGAACATCCACGGCGTGAGCGCCAGGTCCATTTGCAGCGGGCCGTTGACGGTCTTGACGACCATGGACGTGGGCGGATAGGACAGCAGGAAGAAGCACACCCAGCACACCCACATGACCGACCAGGTGACTTTATAGGCGCCGTAGCGGTCCGAGATCCAGCCGCCCAGCGCGCGCAGCACGCCGCCCGGCAGCGAGAAGCAGGCCGCCAGCAGCGCCGCCAGTTTCAGGTCGAAACCGTATTCGGCCACATAGTATTTGGTCATCCACAGCGCCAGGCCCACATAGCCGCCGAACACCACCGAGTAGTACTGGCAGTAGCGCCACACGCGCCTGTCCTTCAGCACTTTCATCTGCTCGGCGAAGCTGACGGTGCCGGCCACGTTGTGCGAGGGATCGGTGGCGCTGAACAGCCAGAATGCGATGGCCGTCAGCAGCATGGCGGCCGCGTACACGGTGGGCAGCGCTTGCCAGCCCCAGGCCGCGATGATGGCCGGGGCCACAAACTTGGTGAGCGCCGAGCCGGAATTGCCCGCGCCGAAAATGCCCATGGCCAGGCCGCGCCGCTCTTTCGGGAACCAGCGCGCCACGTAGGGCGTGCCGACCGAGAACGAGCCGCCGGCCAGGCCGACGAACAGGCCCAGGGCCAGGAACTGCCAGTAGGCGGTGGCCAGGCCGATCAGATAGATGGCGGGCACGGTGGCCAGCATCAGCAGGAAGAACACGATGCGGCCGCCGTAGCGGTCGCACCAGATGCCGAGCGGCACCCGCACCAGCGAGCCGCTGAGCACCGGCATGGCGGCCAGCAGGCCAAACTGGGTTTCATTGAGGCCCAGAGACTTCTTGATGGGGATGCCCAGCACCGCGAACATCATCCACACCGCAAAGCAGATGGTGAATGCGAACGTGCTGCTGGCGAGGACGCGGACCGCTGTACTCCCCTTGTTATTGATTGCCACTTTGCTTCTCCCTGACAGACTATCGGATGACGTCAGGGTACGCGGCGGCGGACCGCGCCGATATTGGCCGGAGGGTTATCCGCCCAAGGCAAAAAGGCTATAGTCATCGTCCGAAATAACTAGTGCGGGGCCGGGCGCAAGGTCGGCCAACGAGAGCGCGTCCAGCCGCGCCAGGTAGGCAGCGGTGGCCGCTTCCAGCACCGCCTTCAGTCCGCAGCAGCCCTGGTGCGCGCAGACGCGGTCCGTGGCGTTGAAGCAGGCCGCCATGTCGAAGCCGGTCTCGGTGCCGCGCACCACGGCGCCGATGTTGATGCGCTCGGGCTCCCGCCCCAGCACGATGCCGCCGCCGCGTCCGCGCGTGGTGCGCACCAGGCCGTCCCGCGCCAGGTCCATCACCACTTTTCCCAGGTGGTGGCGCGACAGGCCGTGCAGCTCGGCGATGTCCAGGATGGTGGCGGGCCGGCCCGCGCGGCCCGCCAGGAAGATCAGCGTGCGCAGGGTGTAGTCGGTATAGGCGCTCAGTTTCATGGCGAAGCTCCGGTTGGTATGCCGCCATTATTCCTCCGCCCGCCGCAGCCTGACATAAGCCAGATCAAGAAAAGCTGTATTTATTTTGCGTGTTTATGCCAAGTGGCTAAGAATCGCCCTGTTCCAATCAACCACTCCAAGGAGATACCATGCACGCCACGCGCAAACTATGGACCTGGCTCGCAGTCATCTGCGCCCTGTCCTTTGCCGTCCTGGGCTGGGTGGGCGCCGAGATTTACCTGGCCGCCCCGCCCATTCCGCAACAAATCATCAGCACCGAGGGCAAGGTGCTCTATACCGAAGGCCAGGTGCAGCGCGGCCAGCAGGCCTGGCTGGCGGCCGGCGGCCAGCAGCTGGGCACCGTCTGGGGCCACGGCAGCTACGTGGCGCCGGACTGGTCGGCCGACTGGCTGCACCGGGAAGCGCTGGCGCTGCGCCAGATCTGGGCCTTGCGCGAACACGGCGCATCCTACGACACGCTGGCCAAGCCCGCGCAAGCCGCGCTGGACGCGCGCGTGCAGGAGGAAATGCGCCGCAATACCTATGACGCGGCGCGCGGCGCCATCGTGCTGTCCACGGACCGCGCCGAAGCGGTGCGGGAAGTGGCGCGCCACTACACCGGCCTGTTCGGCGACGAGCGCTCGCTGGACGCGCTGCGCACCCAGTACGCCATGACGGCCAACTCCGTCACCAATCCGGCCGAACTGGCGGCGCTGCCCGCCTTCGTGTTCTGGTCCTCCTGGGCGGCCGCCACCGACCGTCCCGGCGAAGCGGGTCTGAGCTACACCAGCAACTGGCCGCACGAACCGCTGGTGGGCAACCGTCCCGGAGCGGGCGCCGGCATCTGGTCGATCGCCAGCATCGTGCTCATGCTGGGCGCCATCGCCGCCATGATCATGTTCCATGCGCGCAGCAGCGAGGAGGCCGATCCGGCCGCGCCCAAGGCCGATCCCCTGTTCAAGCTGGCGGCCACGCCGTCCATGCGCGCCACCCGCAAATACTTCTTCGTGGTGATTGCGCTGATCCTGGCGCAAGTGGGCATGGGCGTGATCACGGCCCACTACGCGGTCGAGGGCCAGAGCTTCTTCGGCCTGCCGCTCGCGGACGTGCTGCCCTTCGTGGTCAGCCGCACCATCCACACCCAGTTCGCCGTGCTGTGGATAGCCACCGCCTGGCTGGCCACCGGCCTGTATATCGCGCCGGCCATCTCCGGCCACGAACCGCGCTTCCAGAAGCTGGGCGTGAACGTGCTGTTCTACGCGCTGCTGTTCATCGTGGCCGGTTCCACCGCCTGCGGCTGGCTGGGCACCCTGCAGCACAAGGGCAGCGCTTTCGCCTTCTGGCTGGGCAACCAGGGCCTGGAATTCACCAGCATGGGCCGCATCTGGCAGATACTGCTGTTCGTGGGCCTGCTGTTCTGGGTGACGCTGCTGGGCCGCGCATTGTGGCCCGCGCTGAAAAAGCCGTCCGAAAGCCGTGGGCTGATCGTCATGGTGTTCCTGTCCGCGCTGTGCATAGGCGGCTTCTACGCCACCTCGCTCACCTGGGGACGCAGCACCCACTACTCGATGGTGGAATACTGGCGCTGGTGGCTGGTGCACCTGTGGGTTGAGGGCTTCTTCGAAGTGTTCGCCACCGCCGTTATCGCACTGCTGTTCGTGCGCCTGGGCCTGATACGCGCCGCCGCCGCCAACAGCGCCATCGTGCTGGAGACCATTGTGTTCCTGTTCGGCGGCATCCTGGGCACGCTGCACCACTTGTATTTCACCGGCACGCCGACCTTCGTCATCGCCATCGGCGCCATGTTCTCGGCGCTGGAAGTGGTGCCGCTGTCCATGCTGGGCATCGAGGCCTGGCGCAACTACCAGCGCAGCAAGGCCGCGCCCTGGGTGGCGAACTACCGCTGGTCCATCCTGTGCTTTATCGCCGTGGGCTTCTGGAACACGGTGGGCGCGGGCCTGCTGGGCTTCTCCATCAATACCCCCATCGCGTTGTACTACATGCAGGGCCTGAACATGACGGCCGCGCACGGCCACGCCGCGCTGTTCGGCGTGTACGGCATGCTGGGCATAGGCCTGCTGCTGTTCTGCCTGCGCGGCATGAGCGAGCGCGCCGCCTGGTCGGACCGCCTGCTGCGGCCGATGTTCTGGTGCCTGAACATCGGCCTGGCCATGATGGTGTTCCTGTCGCTGGCGCCCGCCGGCATTTACCAGGCCTGGGCCAGCATCAGCACCGGCATGTGGTTCGCCCGCTCGCCGGAAGTGGTGCATTCGCCGCTGATGGAAACCCTGGTATGGATGCGCGTACCCGGCGACGTGGTCTTCGCCGCCGGCACGCTGTTCCTGGCCCTGTTCGCCTGGCGCCTGCTGCGCGCCGGCCAGCCGCGCGCTGCCGCAGCCGCCGCAAACGCCGCTGCAAATTCCGCCGCTCAAAAAGCCTGACCCCTCACCCGAAAAGGAGATTCACCATGCCTCACGATTGTTCCGCCCCTACCGCCGTCGCCGGCATCTATCCCTTCGACGCGCGCGGCATCTCGAAGCGCTTCCGCCACGCCGCCATCTTCGGCGCGCTGCAGGCGCTGCAGCCCGGCGAGACCATGCGCTTCTGTAACGACCACGATCCGGTGCCGCTGCTGCACCAAATCAGCCAGGCGTTCGGTCCCCGCGTGCGCGCCGCTTATGTGTCGCGCACGCCGGGCGAGGTGCTGATAGACTTCCTCATCGTTCCCGAGTGAGGTTTTAATGGAATACCACATGCTCAAGATGGTCCACGTGACCTGCGCAAGCGCCAGCGTCAGCCTGTTCGTGCTGCGCGGCGCGGGCATGTGGTACGGCGCTAGCTGGACGGCGCGGCGCTGGACCCGCGCCGTGCCACCGATTATCGACACGCTGCTGCTGGCCAGCGCCCTCATGCTCGCCGTCAGCACCGGCCAGTCGCCGCTGGTCCAGCCCTGGCTGGCCGCCAAGCTCACCGCCGTGGTGGTCTACATCGTCCTGGGCACGCTGGCCCTCAAACGCGCGCGCACCCACACCGGACAGCGCGCGGCGTTTCTGGCCGCCCTGGCCACCCTGGCCTATATCATCGCCGTCGCCATCAGCAAGCAGCCCTGGCCTTTGCTGGGGCGTTTGTAGGAGCAAATCCCGGCCATATCAAGAAAAGCAAAAACACAGGCCGGAACCGTTGACCACACTATATCCAGTGTCTAATCTTGGAAGCTACACCATATTTAGTAGCCAAGGAGAGCACTGTGATCCAAGCAGCACCCCATAACAACATCAAACCCGCCGGCCTGGCCACGGACCGCAGCTCGCTGGTGGACGTCGTCAGCTCCGTCAACGAATACCTGAACCGGCAGGACTGGCGCGTGAACGCCAACGCCAACCAGGGCTACTCGCTGGGCGGCCTGATACTGAACGTATCGGGCAAGGTGATCGCCAACTACTGGCTCGAACACGTCTACCCGCCGCCCATCGGCCGCGCCCACCGCGAAGCCGCGCTGCACATCCACGACCTGGACATGCTGGCCGGCTACTGCGCCGGATGGTCGCTGCGCACGCTGCTGGCCGAAGGCCTGAACGGCGTGCCGGGCAAGGTGGAATCCGGCCCGCCGCGCCACATGTCCAGCGCCATCGGGCAGATCGTCAACTTCCTGGGAACGCTGCAAAACGAATGGGCGGGCGCGCAGGCCTTCAGCTCCTTCGACACCTATATGGCGCCGTATGTGCGCAACGACGGGCTGGATTACGCGGCCGTCCGCCAGGCCATGCAGGAACTGATCTACAACCTGAACGTGCCCTCGCGCTGGGGCACGCAGACGCCCTTCACGAACCTGACCTTCGACTGGGTGTGCCCGGAAGACCTGCGCGATCAGATTCCGCACATCGCCGGCCAGCCCATGCCGTTCAGCTACGGCGAGCTGCAGGCGGAGATGGACATGATCAACCGCGCCTATATCGAAGTGATGATGGCGGGCGACGCCAAGGGCCGCGCCTTCACCTTCCCCATCCCGACCTACAACATCACGCCGGACTTCGACTGGCACAGCCCGAACGCCGAACTGCTGTTCGAAATGACGGCGCGCTACGGCCTGCCCTACTTCCAGAACTTCATCAACTCGGAGCTGAAGCCGAACATGATACGGTCCATGTGCTGCCGCCTGCAGCTGGACCTGCGCGAGCTGCTCAAGCGCGGCAACGGCCTATTCGGATCGGCCGAGCAGACCGGGTCGCTGGGCGTGGTCACCATCAACTGCGCGCGCCTGGGCCATCTGCACCGGGGCGACGAGCCGGCGCTGCTGGCGGCGCTGGACGACCTGCTGGAGCTGGGCAAGCAAAGCCTGGAGATCAAGCGCGAGGTCATCCAGCGCCATATGGACAACGGCCTGTTCCCCTACACCAAGCGCTATCTGGGTACACTGCGCAACCATTTTTCGACGCTGGGCGTGAACGGCATCAATGAAATGATACGCAATTTCAGCCGGGACGAATACGACATCACCTCGGTGCGCGGGCGCGACTTTGCGCTGCGCCTGCTGGACCACGTGCGCGCCCGCATGCTGGCCTTCCAGGAGGAAACCGGCCATATGTACAACCTGGAGGCCACGCCGGCCGAAGGCACGACCTACCGCTTCGCCCGAGAGGACCGCAAGCGCTATCCGGACATCCTGCAGGCGGGCACGCTGGACATGCCCTACTACACCAACTCCTCGCAGCTGCCGGTCGGCTACACGGACGACCCGTTCGAGGCGCTGGAACAGCAGGACGCGCTGCAACGCAAATACACGGGCGGCACGGTGCTGCACCTGTATATGACGGAAGCGCTGTCCAGCGCGGACGCCTGCCGCACGCTGGTGCAGCGCTCGCTGAGCCGTTTCGGCCTGCCCTACATCACGGTGACACCCACGTTCTCGATCTGTCCCAAGCACGGCTATCTGAGCGGACGCCATCCCTTCTGTCCCAAGTGCGACGATGAACTGATCGCGCGCAAACTGGCCGCCTGAGGCCCCGATTTTCCCACCCACCGTAAAGGCATATCATGCAAGCAGCAAGCAAAGGCATCATCACCACCTCCCGCGCCCTTGTTCTGGACGACAGCGAACGCCAGCCATGCGAAATCTGGACCCGCGTCATGGGCTACCACCGTCCGCTATCGTCGTTCAACATCGGCAAGCAGGGCGAGTTCCACGAGCGCCAGTACTTCAACGAAGCGGCGGCGCACTAGGATGGACGGCGGACAGCTGAACGTCGGCGGCTACACGCCGTTCTCGGCCACCGACTATCCCGGCCGGCTGGCCGCCGTGGTCTTCGTGCAGGGATGCGCCTGGCGCTGCGGATACTGCCATAATCCTGAGCTGCAGGCGCGCCCCCGCACCAGCCCTCTTTCGTGGCCACGGCTGCTGGAGCGGCTGGCTGCGCGCGCCGGGCTGCTGGACGCGGTGGTCTTCAGCGGCGGCGAGCCAACCACGGATCCGGCGCTGCCGGCCGCCATCGGCCAGGTGCGCGCGCTGGGATTCAAGGTGGGGCTGCATACGGCCTGCATATATCCGGACCGCCTCAAGCGCGTGCTCCCGCTGCTGGACTGGGTGGGGTTCGACGTGAAGGCGCCGTTCGAACACTACGCTACGGTGACCGGCGTGCCAGGCAGCGGACGGCAGGCGGAGGAATGCGTGCGCGCGATACTGGCCAGCGGCGTGTCCTACGAATGCCGCACCACGGCGCATTCGGCGCTGCTGCCGCCTGCGTCCCTGGAACGGCTGGCGGCAACGCTGGCGGAGATGGGGGTAAGGAATTATGTGCTGCAGCAGTTCCGCGCCACCGGCTGTGGGGACACTGCGCTCAACTGCTGCGCGGCGCCGGGATATCCGGACGAGGTGCTGGCCGCAGGCATGGCGCCGCTGTTTCCGCGCTTTATGCTGAGGCAAGCGTATTAGGCGCAGACGCGCTGCGGCGGGTTACGCGCCTTGCGCTAACCCGCCCTACGATACTTCGTTATTTCGTAGGGCGGGTGAGCCGAAGGCGTAACCCGCCATGCGCGCGTTCACGCAGCTGCCTGCAAACGCTTCACGCCCGCCACAAACCGCGCCAGCGTGTCGGACTGCGCGCCGCGCGGCAGCATGGCTTCTATCAGCTGGAAGCGTCCGCGCGTGGCAAGCGCCTTGTCCAGCGCCTGCCTGAGCTGCGCGCGCGTGTTCACCCGGTAGCCGTCGCCGCCCAGCGCGGCCGCCATGTCGGCAAACTTCCAATCGCTCGAGTCGTTGTACTTCGCCTCCGGCTGGAACGCGCGCAGCATCTCCCAGCCGCAGTTATTAAACACGATCACCACCGGGTCCCAGCCGTAGCGTTGGCAATTGCCCAGCTCCCAGCCCGTCATTTGAAACGCGCCGTCGCCGGCCAGTATCAGCGGCCGCTTGCCGCTGGAGGCCTGCAATCCCAGCCCGGCCGGGACGCCATAGCCCATCGTCGCGTAATAGCCCGGCGCCAGCAGCCCGCCGCCACCGTCGATATCCAGCGCCGTGAAGAAGCAGTCCCCGATATCGGACACCACAGGCATGGCGCCCTTGGCGGCCAGCGCGTCGTTTACGGCGCGCGCGATATCCATGGGCGCCACCGGCTCCCCATCGGCCCGCAGCTCGCGCGGATAACGCACCCGCTGCGGCTCCGGTGCCTGCAGCGCCATCGATACGCCGTCCTCCAGCATGGCGTCCAGCAGCGCCTCCAGCGGAATATCCGGATAGACGTGATGGCCCAGCACCACCTGGCCGTCCAGCGCCTGGATGCTGCCGCGCATATCGATCTTGCGCGCGGAGACGCCGAAATTGGTATCCGACAGCAGCACGCCCAGCATCAGCAGCGCATCGGCCTCCTCCACCGCGCGCGTCACGGCGGGGTCGCCCGCCACGCCGAGGTAGGTGCCCAGCAGCGGCGCATCCTCCCCTGCAAGCAGACCGCGCCCCATGATCGTGGTGGCGACAGGCACGCGCAGCAGGCGCGCCAGCTGCGCCACCTTGTGTTCTATCCCGTAGCGGCGTATCTCTATGCCGACCAGCAGCAGCGGACGGTAGGCCCGTCCCAGCCTGCGCAGTACTTCGGCCGCGCAGGCGCGCACGGCGTCCGGGTCCGGCTTGCGTGGGGCGACCATGCGCACTTCCCCGCACGGCGCCGCCGCCATGTCACGCGGCAGCTCGATATAGACGGGCCGCGACTGGGCCAGGCAATTGCCCAGCGCGCGCGCAATCAGCGCCGGGGCGTCGGCGGCGTTGTCCAGCACCACCTGGTCGCAGGTGATCTCGCGGAAGATGGCAAGCTGCGAATCCAGGCTGCGGGTCTGGTGGTGCAGAAGGAAGCCGTTACTGCGCTCCAGCGCGCCGGGGGCGCCGGAGATGACGACCAGCGGCACTTTCTCGGCGTAGGACGCGGCCACGGCATTGACCATGTTGAGCGCGCCGGCGCCATAAGTCACGACCGCCACGCCCAGGCCGCCGCCGTAGCGCGCGGCAGCATCGGCGGCGAAGCCGACTCCGGGTTCGTGGCTGAGGGTGTACAGCGGCAGCGCGGCGGATTGCTCCGCCTGCTGAAAGAACGGCAGCACGAAGTCGCCCGGCAGGCCAAACAGTTCGCGCGCGCCATGCGCCTTGAGCGCATGCAGCAATGCGGTGGAGAGATTCATACAGTGGTTTCCTTGAGAGTCTGGCGGGCAGGATGGGTCAGCGCCTCCACGGCCTGCACCACTTCGGCGACCTGCTGCGGGTCGTAGCGGGTGTGGTACTTCTTCTTTACGCCCAGTTGCGGCAGCAGTACATGATGGGTGGGGGCGATGCCGTGCTGCGCCAGGCACTGGCGCGCGCAGGCCAGCGCGCAGCCGTCGATGGCGACGATGGTGCGGCCCGACTGCGCCAGGCGCACCAGCGGCGCAACGCCGCCGCCCACCCCGGCGATGCAGGACATCTGCGCGCTGCCCCGGCTGTCCAGCTCCAGCGCGGCGGCGTTGGCTGTCTGCGCCGCGCTGGAGCAGCCGGAACACGAATACACCAGCGGCAGCGCCGCGTCCTTGTGGTTCATGATGCCCTCCTGATGGTCGAAATTACTTCTTCTGATGCCCCGGCCGCCGCGTGCGCGCAGGCGCGAGGCCACGCAGCCAGGCCAGCACGGCCTGCCGCGCTGCTTCCGGCAGCGGCGTGTCGATCGCATCGAGCGTGTTCTTGACGAGCAGTCCCAGTTCCGTGTCGCCCGACATGGCCAGGCGGCGGCTGAAGAACAGCGTATCCGGATCTTCCTCGCGCCGCGCCAGGGCCAGCAAGTCGCGCGCGCTGGCGGCGATTTCCAGGTCGGCCGCGCCGCCGCGCGCTATGCCGGCGAAGCGCTCGCCGCGCCATTCAAAATCGAAGGACAGCGCGGCGTCGGTGACGGTCAGGCGCAGGCGGCGGCCCAGCATGCTGGCGCGCACGTCGTCCGGCAGATAAGGCCGCAGCGCCAGGTTGAGCGCGGCGGCGAACAGGCGGGAGCCCGGCAGCGGCGGCAGCTTGCCCAGCACGGCCGCCAGGCCGGGCGGCAGCGTGGCGGGAGGCGATAGCAGCGATGACGGCGGAAGCGTGCGGTTCATGCTGCCTCCGCATGGTGCTGCGCCAGGCCGGCCACGCCGTGCCAGTAGCCGTTGCAGGCCGCGCCCGCCGCCAGCGGCAGCAGGCTGCCGGGTGCGGCTTCGGCTCCGCGCCGCAGCGCATCGAAGGCGTCCAGCACCGCCGCCGTTCCCTGCGACTGGGGACTGATGCGCACCACGTCCACGCCCAAGTCCGCCAGTTCGTCCAGCTCCCCCGCCAGGCTGTAGTGCTGGGCCGACTGGGTCTGCGTACCGTTCAGCACCAGGAAGGGCTGCTGTTCGCGCGTATGCATCAGCAGGCCGTCCGGGTGTTCCAGGCAGCTGAACTGACAATTGTCCTTGGGCAGATTGCGGTTGCGCGCAGTGAAGCAGCGCGCCGAGAAGGCCAGCGGCATGCGGCCATAGGCAAACACCTCCGTCTGCATGCCGGATGGGCGGCCCTGCTGCATGGAGGCCAGGCCGGAGCGGCCCATCTCCAGCGGCATCACCCAGCGCCGCGCGCCCAAGCCATGCAGCAGCTCCAGCGTGGGCACGTTGTAGACATTGAGCTGCGGCCCGGCCACGAAACCGCCGGCGGGGGCATCAGCGCCGCACAGCAGATTGACCGCGCCCATGTCGCCCGCCTCGACCGGGTAATGGTTGTTGGCGGCGATGCGGCGCAACGCCGTCACGTCCGCGCTGGATTCAAGCAGCACCAGCGTGGACAGCACGACTTCCTTGCCGGCCGCCTCCAGCCGCGCCGCTATGGCCAGCCAGTCGGACAGGCGCAGTTCGTGGCGCCGCGAGCAAACCGTCTCGCCCAGGTAGACGATGTCGGCCGGACCTGCGGCCACTTCCTCGTAGAAGGCCTGCACGGTATGCTTGGGCCAGTAGTACAGCAGCGGCCCCAGTGCGAGTTTCAACATTCTGTTCCTTTCATTTCCATGCGCGGTGGTAGGCGCCCAGCGTGTGCTGCTGGCCTTCCGCCACCTTGTCCAGTTCCGCCATCCAGGCGGGTTTGACCGAATAGCGGGCCGACTGGGCGCCGCACTGGTCTATCGCCTCGCGCCACACGCGCGTTACTTGCGCCACGTAGGCCGGGCTGCGCTGACGTCCTTCAATCTTCACCGCGCGCACGCCCATCGCCAGCAGCTTGGGCAGCAGCTCCAGGGTATTCAGGCTGGTGGGTTCCTCCACAGCGTAATAGGTCTCTCCAGAGACGTCGAAGCGGCCCTTGCACAGCGTGGGATAGCTGGCGTTTTCGTCGGCCTGGTAGCGGTCGATCAGCACGCCGTTCAGGCGCGCCTCCAGTCCCTGCGGCGCCTGCTGCCAGCGAACCGCCTTGGCGGGCGAACAGACGCCATGCGTATTGGGCGACTCGCCGGTGACGTAGGAAGACAGCGCGCAGCGTCCCTCCACCATCACGCACAGGCTGCCGAAACCAAATACCTCGATCTCCACGCCGGTGTTTTCAATCACATGCTCGACCTGTGCCAGCGACAGCACGCGCGGCAGCACGGCGCGCGCCACGCCGAACTGGCGCTGGTAGAAGTTGATCGCCTCGGCATTGGTGGCCGAGCCTTGCACCGAAAGGTGCAGGCGCAGGTCCGGATAGTTGTCGGCGGCGTAGCGCATCAGCCCCGGATCGGCCAGGATCACCGCGTCGATGCCGGCCTGCGCTGCGCGCGCAATGGCGCCGCGCCACAAGCCGGTGGCGCCGGGCTGGGGATAGGTGTTCAGGGCCAGCAGCACTTTGCGGCCGCGCTGGTGCGCGTAGGCGATGCCTTGCGCGATGGCGGCGTCGTCGAAATTAAGGCCGGCGAAATTGCGCGCGTTGGTGGCGTCGCGAAAGCCGAGGTAGACACAGTCGGCGCCGTTGTCCACGGCGGCTTTGAGCGCGGGCAGACTGCCCGCAGGGCAAACCAGCTCGATGCCCGCCGCAGCGGCATCGGGTACAGCAGTATGAATCATGGTGTTCGCTTGGTCAGTGAAAAAACCCGCAGCTAGGCGCGGTGCTGCCGCACTGTAACGCGGGGGCAAGGCGGTAATCCTTGATCTGTATCAAGGAAGAACGACTTGCGGGAATGTGACAATCGCCCTACTCACTACTGCGGAAAGAAGCCATGAACACCAAGCCTGTCCAGTCTCCCTATTCCCCTTCCGGCAAGGATGTGCCGCTGGACTTGCGCGGACTGCCGCCGCCCCAACCCATGGAGCGCATCATGGAGGCGCTCGATACGCTCAAGGCCGGCGATGCGCTGCAAGTACAGATGGACCGCGAACCGCATCCGCTGTTCGGCATGCTGGAGCGCGGCGGCTACCGCCATCACGGCGACTGGAGCAGCGACGCCTACGTGCTGCGCATTTGGCAGCGTGCGGACTGACGGAGCGCGGCCATGCAACGCGCACTGAATTTCGAACACAACCCCGCGCTGTCGCTGCCGCTGCGCTTTCTGCTCTGCGCGCCGCTGTTCGCGGCGCTGGCTGCCGCCGTGCTGCTGTGGCAAGGCGCGGACGCCTTCGCCAGCCGCTGGACTCCCGCCATGCTGGCCGCCACCCATCTGCTCACGCTGGGCTGCGTGAGCATGTCCATCATCGGCGCGCTGCTGCAGCTGCTGCCTGCGGTGGCCGGCATCGCCCTGCCGCAAGCCTGGGGCCGCACGGTGCACGCGGGCCTGTGCGGGGGCACGCTGCTGCTGGCGGCGGGCTTTCTGTCGGGCCGGCCGGCGCTGTTCGCGCTGGCGTTGGCGCTGCTGATCCCGTCGCTGCTGGTGGTGCTGGCGCGCTGCGCGGTGGGCCTGTGGCGGCAGCACGCCGCCGGCGCCAGCGCCATGATGGCAGCCATCCGCGTGGCGCTGGCCGCGCTGGCCGTCACCACCGTGCTGGGCGCGCTGCTTGGCAGCCAGTTCGCCTGGCCCGGCGGCGCGGCATTACGGGCCCTTCCGCTGATACCGCTGACCGACCTGCATGCCATATGGGGTTTGCTGGGCTGGGCTGGACTGATGGTGATAGGCGTGGCCTACCAGGTGGTGCCCATGTTCCAGGTGACGGAGACCTATCCCGACTGGCTCACGCGCGGGCTCACGACCTGGCTGTTCCTGCTGCTGGTGGCGGTGTCCATCGCCAGCCGCCTGGAGGAGACGCCGGCACGCCATTTCACGCAGGCTGCAATGGCGCTCGGCGCCGCGGGCTACGGGGCGTTCGCCGCCGTCACCATCGCGCTGCTGCTGCACCGCAAGCGCCCGCGCAGCGAACCCGCAACCCAATTCTGGTACGCGTCCGTGGGAAGCTTGCTGGCGGGCTGTCTCGTGGCGCTGCTGCCGTGGGAGGCTGCGGAACCGGCACTGCCGCTGACGCTGGGCGTGCTGCTGCTTGCGGGCTTCGGACTATCCGTCATCAACGGCATGCTGTACCAGATCGTGCCCTTCCTGCTGTGGTATCACCTGCAAACCACGCTGCCCGGCGGCTGCCGCTCGGTGCCCGGCGTGCGCAAGATCATTCCGGAAGCATGGGCGCAGCGCCAGTTCGGCCTGCACCTGGCCGCGCTAGCGCTGCTGCTGGCCGCCTGCCAACGGCCTGAGCTGCTGGCGCGCCCCGCAGCGGGCATGATGCTGGCCTCGTGCCTGGCGCTGGCTTTCAATCTCGGATACGCGCTGCGCCTGTACCGGCGCCTGCGCGGTGCCATTCCGGACGCGGCGCAGGCTGCGTAACAGGCCGCGCCCGGCCGCGCGCCGGCTTGTCCCTGCGGCCTTGTCTCAGGCCAGACCGGACACGCGGCGGCGCATGGCGGAAGTCATTGCCATGCCGCCCTCGCCCTCCACCAGCAAGGCCTGCGGCAGGTCCAGCCTGCCCGCCATGTTTTCCCACTTCAGCGCACCTGCAATGAACAGCGGCTTGCTATTGCCGTCCGAACGCAGGCCCGCGTCCGCGCCGCCGCTGGCCAGCACCGTCACCGACGCCGTGCCCAGCGCCGGCATGCCGGTGCGCGGATCGATGATGTGCGGCCTGCGCAGGCCGCCTTCCAGCACAAAGCGCTCGTAGTCCCCGCTGGTGCCTATCGCTTCGTTGTCGAATAGCGGAATGGTGCACAGCGTATTGCCCGCCGCAGCCGGCGCGCGCGGATTGCGTATGCCTACCTGCCACGGCCTCCCGCCGGGCTGCCCTATCGCCAGCACATTGCCGCCGATATTCACCAGCGCCGCTTCCACCCGCGCCGCGCGCAGTATCGCGGCGGCGCGGTCCAGCGCATAGCCCTTGGCGTAGCCGCCCAGGTCCAACCGCACGGCGGGATTCACGCTGCTGATGGCCGTATCGTGGAAGCGCAAGTCAGACATGCGCGGATTGGCGGCCACCCAATGCCGCAGCTCCGCGCGGTCCGGCGCGGCGCGCGGGCCGCCGCCCTGGAAACCCCAGAGCCGCAGCAAGTGGCCGATGGCCGGATTGAAAAGATGGTCCGAGCGTTCCGCCAGCCGCGCGGCGGACTGCAGCAGCCCCGCCATTTCAGCGTCGGTGCGCAGCGGCAGGCCGCGCGCGATGCGCTGGTTCAGCTCCGTCAGCATGCCCGGCTGCCAGGCGTGGAATTTGTGGTGCAGGCGGTCGAATTCCGCCAGTACGGCGGCGCCCAGTTCCTGCGCGCGCTGCGTTGACGCGCCGTGGATGGTGATACTGACCGTGGTGCCGAATACATGGCCCCAGGTGTGGTGATTGCCGGCGGCTGGGCCGCAGCCCGCCAGCCCGGCTGGTACGGCCAGCGCGGCCGACAGCATGCGCAGCGCGGCGCGCCGGCTGCGCAGATGCGCAGACTTGTCCGAAGCAGTGTTCATTTTGCCCTTCCCGGCTCCGGCGCGGGCGGCGGGCCGCCCGCGCGGCGCCTGCTTAGTTGCTCTGGCCTGCCATGTAGTCGACGGCAGCCTTGATTTCGTCATCCTTCAGGCCCGGATTGCCGCCGCGCGGCGGCATCATCTTCACGCCGTTCAAGGCGCTGGTGTAGAGCGCGTTCTTGCCCTTGGCGATGCGGGGCTTCCAGGCTGCCTTGTCGCCCGGCTTGGGCGCGCCCAGCACGGCGGCGCCATGGCAGGACAGGCAGGTGGCTTTGTAGATCTTCTCGCCGTCCACAGGTGCGGCGGCGGCGCTGCCGGCGCACAGGGCGAGCAGCAGGATGGCGGTTTGACGGTATTGCATGGTGCTTCCTTCTTCGTGGTTAAACCTGGGTCAATCGCATTGCGTAAGTATTCAGTGGGCGGCGCCGTGGTCCATGCCGTGCGCGCCGGCTCCGGCCATGCGCAGCTGGCTGCTGTCTACCTGGTCGAAGCGCAGCACCCTGCCGCCTTCAGCGGCGGCGAAGGCGCGCGCTGTTTCGGCTGTGCCGAAGGGCACGATGGTCGGCCCCATGGAACCGGCGCGGCGGCTGCCCGCCACATACCACGCATGCTGCGCGGGTATCCAGTGGCCCATGGGCCGGTCCCATACTGCGCGGGCCATGTCCTGCACGTACAGGCCGGCCACGGGACGGCGCTGGTCCGGCATCAGCACCATGCTGAACAGTTCCATCACATCGCAGAAATAGTCGGTCTTGCCGTCTTCATAGCGGATCTGCGCCTTCGATGACGGGAAGTCCTTCAGCACCATGCCGTCCAGCGCGCAGGCCGCGTTCGAGTCGGGTTCCAGGGCGGCCAGCTTGGTGACGGCCTGCCCGCAGGCGGCCAGCAGCAGCGTTGCGGCCCAGCCGGACCAGCGCAGGCGCAGCTTGCGCCTGGTCGCGCGCGTGGCGCTTGAATAGTCTTGGTTCATTTGAATCTCCTGTAAGCAAATAGAAAAGGCAGCGCCATCCAGGCCAGCATCACGGCCGGCAGCGCCGCGCCTGTGGTCCAGCCAGGCGGCAGCACTGCAGACAGCCCGCCCATGCCGGCGCCGGCGGTGTAGAGGCGGAATACGTCGGCTGGATTGAGCATCAGCAGCGCGGCAAACGCGCTGTTGGCCATGCTGCCCTGGCTGAGCACCAGGGCGCCCATCAGCAGCAAGTCGTACACCAGCACAAAGAAGAACCACAGCGCCAGCGCGACGCCGCTGGCGCGCACGCGGTCGCTGGCCAGCACCGACACCAGCAGCGCGATGCTGAGAAAAGCCCATCCCATGGCGATGGCGGAAGCGACGAAGGCGGCGTAGCGCCAGCCCTCGCTGACAGTTAGCTGGCTGGCCAGCGGCAGCAAGCCGGCGCCGAAGCCGAGCGCAGTGGCGCCAGTCAGCGCCGCGCCCAGCCCGAGGTACTTGCCCAGCAAGACCTCGAAACGGCTGACCGGCATCGACAGCAGCAGATCCAGCGCGCCGCGTTCGCGTTCGCCCACCACCGCGTCGTAGCCCAGCAGCAGCGCGATCAGCGGCACCAGGTAGACCACCAGGCTGGCAAGGCTGGCCAGCGTGGCGTCCAGGCTGCGGAAGCCCACCGCGCCCTGCTGCGCCGCGCCGAAATAGGCAATGGCGAGCGCAAACAGCGCAAACAGGGCCGCCACCGCCAGCACCCAGCGGTTGCGCAGCCGGTCGCGCCATTCCTTGGCGGCCAGCACGCGCACCAGCCGCCATTCAATGCGCCTGGGCATGCGCGTCTCCGTAACCGAGGAACAGCTGCTCCAGCGTGGGTTCCTGGATATCCAGTCCGGACGCCACCGGCGCCAGTGCGGCCAGCAGCTGCATCTTGCGCTCCGGCGGACAGGCGATGGTGGCGCGGCCCGCGCCCGGCGGAAGTTTCGCGTCCAATGTGGCCTCGTTCATCTCCAGCACCAGGCCCAGGCTGCGCAGGCTGTCCAGCGTGCACGCCGGCAGGCCGGGCCGCAGCGTGGCGGCGATGCGCAGCGGCAGCGGCTGGCGTTCGCGCAGTTCTCCCAGCGTACCCAGCGCGGCCAGGCGGCCGCCTTGCAGGATGGCCAGGCGGTCCACGCGCTGCTGGATCTCGGCCAGGATGTGCGAGGTGATGACGATGGTGGCACCGCGCCCGCGCAGCTCGTGCAGGATGGCGTAGAAGTCCGCGATACCGGCAGGGTCCAGGCCATTGGTCGGCTCGTCCAGGAACAGCAGCCGGGGTTCGCCCAGCAGCGCCTGCGCCAGGCCGAGTCGCTGGCGCATGCCCTTGGAATAGCCATGCACGCGGCGCCCTGCGGCGTCACCCAGGCCCACACGCTCCAGCAGCGCGGCGCAGCCGCGGCGCGGCGCGTTCTTCAGGTCCGCGAACAGGTAGAGTACTTCCAGGCCGCTCAGGTTTTCGTAGGTGACGAAGTTCTCGGGCAGGTAGCCTATGCGCGTGCGGGCGTTGCGGAAGGCTGCGCTGCGCGTATCCGCACCGAGCACACGCAGCATGCCGCCACTAGGCTGGATCAGGCCCAGCATCATTTTGAACAGCGTGCTCTTGCCGGCGCCGTTGTGGCCGATGAGGCCAAACAGTTCGCCGCGCCGCACCGTCAGCGACACGCCGTCCAGCGCCTGCACTGGGCCGAACTTGCGGCGCACGTCTAGCAGTTGCACCGGATCGGCGGCGTCATCGGGAAAATTTGGCATTCCAGTCTCTCCAGTCGGGATGTTGGGGTTGCATACGGGGCCGCCTGTCCACCACGCTGGGCGCGCGCAGCACGGGAAACTGGCGCGCGGCGTAGCGCAAGGTGCGCAAGGCGGGGCTGGCCGACAGCAGCTGCATCAATGGGTATTGCCAGGCGAGCCGGTCAACCAGGTCGTTCGCTTCGTAGGGGAAGTCGCCCACGCCGTCGCCGTCCTGGTCCCAGCCGCTGTAGTTGCTCCAGTAGTTGCCGGCGCTGCGGCCCCATTCGGTGTCGCGCGCGGCCACGAAGCGCACTTGCTCCTGGTTGCCGATGAAGTCGTTGCCGTCCACCGCGTTGTTGGAGGAGCCAGCCGACAGGTGCACGCCGGTCTGGTTGCCCACCACCAGATTGCGGCGCACCACGTTGTATTCGGCGTCGTAGATGAACAGGCCGCGCCCGTTGCCCGCCACGACATTGTCTTCAATGACGGAGTCCTGGATGGTGCGCAGCATGATGCCGTGGTCCGCGTTGCGCCAGGCCTGGTTGCGGCGCACCACCAGGTTGCGCACTTCCATCAGGGCCAGGCCGCCACGGTTGTCATGCACCTTGTTGCCTTCCCAGGTGCTGTGGTTGGTGTTCATATAGTGGGTTCCGTAGCGGACGTGGTGGATCTCATTGCCCCGGAATAGCGCGTCGCGCGAGACGTCCACATAGATGCCGTCGCGCGCGTGGCTAATGCGGTTGCCGATGACTTGCACGCCGCGCGTGTTGTAGACCTGGATGCCGTTGCCGCGCGCGGCCGATTGCAGATCGGGCCGGCCGACGACGAGGTTGCGCAACAGGCGCGCGTCGTCCGAGCGTTCAAGCCAGATGCCGAACAGGTTGTAGATGATGTCGCAGTCGGCCACGGTCACGCGGTGCGCCCCCGGCGCCACGTAGATGCCCGCGTTCTGCGCCGTGAGGTCGGCGCCGCTGTCGCGCACGACGAAACCGGTGAGGGTGACGCCGCTGGCGGTGATGCGTACCGCGTCGCCGCTGCCGCCTGCGCTGATGACGGGCTTACCGACGCCCTCCAGCGTCAGGGGCTTGTTAATTAGCAGATGGCCGGGATGGCGGCCGCCCAGAACCCGCACCGTATCGCCCGGCGCGGCGGCTGCCACAGCGTCGGCCAGCGCCATGCCCGGCCCCACGCTGATGACCGCGCCCCAGACCGGAGCGCACGCCGCCATCAGCAGACAGGCCATTGCCCGCAGCGCAGCCGCAGCCGAGTTGTCCACACGTGCGCGCCTCATGGCTCGCTCCTGCGCGCAGGCAGGCTGGCGCGCAGGCTGTCCAGCGGAATGAAATGGCCGCCCGCGTCTATGCGGCTGAGCGCCAGCCCCGCCTTCTCGCGCTGCTTGCGTTCGCGCACCAGCGGCGGACAGGCGTGGTCGTCGTAGTACATCACCATGCAGTCCAGGCAAAGCATGCATTCCGTCTGGTCGATGCGCCCTTGCGCGTCGATGGCGTGCGAGCCGCAGCCTGCCGCGCAGGCCTTGCAGGAAGTGCATTCCGCCTTGCGTTTCAAGCCAAGCAGCCGGAAGCGCCCCGGCAGCGCCAGCCCCGCGCCCAAAGGGCACAGGTATTTGCAGTACGGCCGCTCGCTGAACATGGCCAGGCCCAGTATGGCGCCCACAAACAAACCGTAAGGCCAGCTGCGCTGCCAGATCCCCACCAGGAAGGTGGTCTTGAACGGCTCCACCTCCGCAAGCAGCTCGGCGTTCTCCATCGACCACAGCGATACCGCCAGCAGCGTAAAGAACACGCCATACTTGAGCCACTTCAATCGGTCATGCAGGCGTTTGGGCAGCAGCTTCTGGTAGCGGCCGAGCCCAACCAGCTTGCCCAGCTTCAGCGCCAGGTGCTGCAGGGAGCCGAATGGACACAGCCAGCCGCAGAACAAGCCCCGTCCCCACACCAGCACCGTCACCGCGATGAAGCACCAGAACAGGAAGATGAACGGGTCCGACAGGAACAGCTCCCACTTCCACTGGTAAAGGATGGAATGCACCCAGGTCAGCACCTGCGTGATGCTGGGCTGCGCCTTCAGATAAAGGCCAAAGAAACCCGCGCTGGCCAGCCACAGCGCAAGGCGCGGCACGCTGATCCAGGGCTTGTGCTGCCGCGTGGACGCCCGCACCAGCCGGTCGCGCTGCGAATACAGCAAGGCAGTGAAGGCCAGCAGCGCACAGAAGGCAGCCAGCTGCGGCACGCGCGCCGCCCATATCGCCCGCCATGCGGGTTGTGCCTCCACCACCAGCGGATGGCCGCCCTCAAGATAACGCGCCGGCAGCCAGTACTCCTGCTCGAAGCGCTTGAAATCCACCTTGCCGCCCGCCTTGCCCCCTGCGGACGCGCCGTGCGCCAGCAAGCTGAGCGACCAGGGCCAGGCCGGATTGAAGTCCGCCGAGCGGACGATGAAAATGGCCGACTCCCGGTACGCGGGCGCACCGGCGGCGCGCACGCTGTACAGGTTCAGGTAGTCGGTATCGCGGAAGGTGTAGGTGCGGCTGTCCTGGCGCAGCTGGACGCGGTCATAAATGCCGCCGCGTACAAAGCCGGAGCCCTTGAACGAGCCGCTGCCATGCGCCACGATAAAGATCGCGTGTTCGTCCTGCGCCAGCCCGGCAATCAGCTGGCGGTAGCCCTCCTCGCCCAGCACGCTGTTACCAACGCTGGCCGCGTTCAGATAGCCGAACTGCAGATCGACATAGGGCTGGCCGCTGGCCAACGCACCAGCCTCCGCCTCGCTCACCCGCAGGCGTGCAATGCTGCCCTCCTTCGCCAGCGCGGCCCAGTCGAGCCGCTCGTCCAGCGCGGTAAAGCGGGCCGGCGGCCGCGCGGCGGTGGTGAAGATACCCACCTGCCGCCCTATTTCATAAGCGCTGCGCGCAATGACCTGGTTTTCCGCGATGGCTGTCACGGTGGCGCCGCTGATCGCGTCCAGCCCCGAAGCGCCGCCGATCTCGAAACGCGCGTCCGCGCGCCGGCCCGGATACTGGGCAATGAAACGCTGCAGCGCGGATTCCGGTATGCCTGCCAGCAGGATGGGCTCCGAGTGCTTGAGCACGCGCACGCCTGCGATCACGCCGCTGCGGTCCATGCCGACCAGCGTGACCACCGGCTTGCCGGAATAGGCTGGAATGTCCACCACGTCGGTGGACAGGAACACATAGCCCGCCAGCTGCTCGCTGCCGTCCGCCGCGCGCGCATAGCCTTCCACGTATTGCGGCGATCCCTTGCGCTGCGTGAAGCGGCTGGCCCGCGGCAGCACGGCGCGGCAGTCCGCATGCGCGCACAGGTCCGGGCCATGCAGCAGCGCAGCCGGCAGCTCCGCATCGTAGCTGCCCGCGCGCGCCGGCGCGGACAGTGGCCCGGCCAGCAGCAGGAGCAGGAACGGGAACAGCGCGAACAGGCGGCGCAGCACGGGCATCGTTCAAGCCTCGACCAGGAAACGGCTGCGCATCTCCAGGTGCAGCGCATGGCAGAAGTGCGTGCAATACAGCCAGAACGCCCCCGCGTGGTCCGCCTTGAAGGTGACCGACTTGGTCTCCTGCGGATTGACGATGAAGTTGATGTTATAGGTCGGCAGCGCGCAGCCGTGCGTCAGATCTTCCACCTTGTCGTGGTTGGTCAGCGTCAGCGTTACCTCGTCGCCCTTCTTCACTTTAATCACCGGCATGCTGTACGACGGCGCCTGCGACATCAGCCGCACATGCACCTTGTTGCCGCGCCGTTCCACGCCCGCCGTCTCCGCCGTCACCGCATTGGGGAAGTCCGTCATGGTGTAGATCTGCCGTGTTTTCACCACTTCGCGCTTGACGATAATGCCGTCGTGCGGCTCGGAGTAGGCCGTGTGGTCCGCCACCAGCTTCATGGCCGCGCCGCTGATGTCGATCAGCTGCTCGGTTTCCACATGCAGCGGGCCGATAGGCAGGAAGCGGTCCTTGGAGAACTTGTTGCCCGAGTTGAGGTATTTGCCGTCCGCCTGGCGCGTTTCCCCCATGGAGCTGTAGTTGTGGCCCGGCTGGTAGTGCACGTCCAGCTTTTCGATGATGACCTTGGCCGCCTTGTCGCCCTTGAACTGGGCAATGGCCTGGTCCACATTCCATTTCACGCACTGGCTGTCCAGGAACAGCGAGGTGTAGGCGTTGCCCTTGCCGTCGAAGGCGGTGTGCAGCGGGCCCAGGCCGATTTCCGGCTCCGCCACCACGGCTTCGCGCGCGTCCTTGAGCGCGCCGCCGAACCACTGCGCCACGCGCGCCAGGTCGATCACCGTGGCGGTGGGCGACAGCTTGCCCGAGCAAACGAAGTACTTGCCGTCCGGGCTGGCGTTCACGCCGTGCGGGTTCTTGCCGACCGGGACATAGCACGTCAGCGCCGTCTTCGGATCGCCGTTGGCTGCCAGGCGGCCGTCAACCACCGGCACCTTGGAGCTGCCTATGGTGGTGAACTTGCCCGCCTTGACCTGCTGCTCGATGCGCTCGATGTTGAAGAACACGCAGGCGTCGCGCTCGGCGGCCATCATGCCCGCCAGGTCGGCGGCGTTCTCGGTGTTGTACTGGTTGGATGCGGCGAACTTGCCGTCGTAGGACGTGGCCACCAGGTCCATATTGCCGTCCACGCGGCACTGCCACATCACTTCCATGGTGGAGGCGCTGACGCAGGTGAACAGCGCGCCCCATTTGGCGGGATCGTCCAGATCGTGGCCGTCGTTCGGCAGCGGAATATGGAACTCGGCGCCGCAGAACACGCGCGTGGTGTAATTGACGGACTTGTCCACCGGGTCGCACTTGTCCGGGAACAGGCCGTGCATGCCCATGACGTTGGGCAGTTCGGTGATCTTGTCGCACTCCATCGTGTCCATGCGGATGCGGGCCACGCGCGAATGCAGCTTGTCGTTGATGAACAGCCAGCGGCCGTCATAGGTGCCGTCACGGTAGCTGCCGTGCACGTGGTGGGTGTCGCCGGTGGTGTATTTGAGGGTGCCGTCCGGGCGCGTGCCCATGATGGCCTTGGATTCGTTGGTAATGCCCCAACCCACCATGCAGTCCATATTGAACACCGGGATGCGCTTGAGCGTGCGGCCGGACGGCATGCCCAGCACGCGCGCCTCGCCTGCGTGGCCGGAGCTGATAAAGGCATAGTAGTCATCCAGCTGGCCCGGCGCCACCTCGGAGCCGCCATGGGCGTGGGCTGGTGCGGCAGCTGCGGTGGATGCACCGGTGCCGGCATTGCCGCCTTCCGCCTTGCAGCCCGCCAGCGCCACGGCGGCGCCGGCCAGGCCCAGGGCTGCGCCCTTGCCGAGGAAGCCGCGCCGGCTCACTTGCACCTCGCCGTTGTCTATGCTGTTCTTCTTGCTGCTATCCATTTGCTGATTCTCCTGTGATCGGCCATCGAACGCTGTACGCCAGGCCGCGCATGGCACAAGGCATCGGCAGGCAGCGGTATTGTCGGCGCGGGGCTGACCGCAGGGCCATGATGTAAATCAACAATTGGGAAATGGTCCGGCTCCGGCCGCGCCAATTACTGCCTAGGCCGGACGAGCTATGGCGCGACGCCCCGCGCATGCGCACAATGACGCTTGCGACTCAACTGCAGGAGGACAAGATGGATGAATGTGACGCGCACAACTACGCGGGACCAACACTGGTCTGCACCGTCAGCGGCGACGGCTACCGCGTGCACCGGCTGGTGGACGACCAGCCCTACCGCTTCAAGGACAGCAAATGCCAGGTCCGGCGAGACCCCATGGTGGCCGCGCTGTTCGGCGCGGCCGGCAGCACCGCCAAGAAGGGGAAGAAGCTATACTCATAGCGATGAACCGACGCCAGCTCCTCGCCGCCCTCGCCCTCTCGCTGCCCCTTTGCGCGGACGCCGCGCCGCCGCCGGCGCCGCATGCGCTCCCGCGCGTGGTCGTCTCCACCGACATAGGCGGCACGGACTTCGACGACTTCCAGTCGCTGGTGCATCTGCTGCTCTACAGCGACAGCGTGGACCTGGAAGGCCTGATCGCCTCCCCCTGGGGCGAGGAGCGCAACCGCAAGCGGCATCTGCTCACACTCATCTCCGTCTACGAGCAGGACTATGCAAAGCTGCGCGCCGTATCGGCACGCTACCCCACCCCGGAACGCCTGCGCAGCATCGCCAAGCAAGGCGGCACCGACCTGGCCAGCCCGCGCGGCTGGGACCAGCCCACCGAGGGCTCCAACTGGATCATCGCCAGCGCCAGGCGCGACGACCCGCGCCCGCTCTGGGTGCTGCTGTGGGGCGGCTTTGAAGACCTGGCCCAGGCGCTGCACGACGCGCCCGACATCAAGAGCAAGCTGCGCGTCTACATGATAGGCGGGCCAAACAAGAAGTGGTCGCTGGCGGCTTACGACTATATCGCCCGCGAGCACCCGGACCTGTGGATCATCGAAAACAACTCCACCTATCGCGGCTGGTTTGTCGGCGGCCAGCAGTCGGGGGATCTGGGCAACGCTGGCTTCGTTGAGCGCCACGTCAAAGGCGCGGGTGCGCTGGGCGCCTATTTCAACGGCATCGCCCCGCAGATCAAGATGGGCGACACGCCTTCGCTGGCTTACGTGCTGGGGACCAATCCGGAGCAGCCCGGCGCGGGCGGCTGGGGCGGACGCTTCGTCCGCGCCTGGGACCGGCCGCGCGTCACCTTCACCAGGCCACCGACAGCGGCGGACGTGGTGGAAACCTTCGCCGTGATGGAACTGGTCTACCGCCCCGACGGCCCGGCGCCGGCCAAGGCCGAAGCCAGCCTGCTGGTGGACAAGCAGGAGTTCCCCGGCCACCTGGGCAGCGACGGCGCCTGGCACTTCCTGTTCTCGCCCAAGGAAGCCAAGACCTGGAGCTACCGCATCCGCAGCAGCCACCCAGGCCTGGACGGCCAGGGCGGCGGCTTCACCTCGCGCATGCCGGCGCCTGAGCTGGCCCGCCAGCCATCCGCGCGCTACCCGAACTGGTGGACCGACGATCCGGATCCCCAGTGGAGCGAAGGTCCGCACCAGGGCGCCAAGAGCATCAGCCGCTGGCGCGCGGACTTCCTGCGCGATTTCGCCGCCCGGCTCGCACCGCTGCGCGCAGACTAGCGGGCGCTCTCTCTTTTGGTCGGCAGCAAGTTTTTGTGTCCGCCTATATCATAGGAAGACACAAACCAACACTCGCTTAGAAAATGACCGCACAATTTGCCGCCGCAGTGGCGCCCGAGTTCTCCATGAGGAAGCCCAATTCGGAACAGGAGCGCGTGGCCGCGCTGGAACGCCTGGGCATACTGGACAGCCAGACCAATGAGTATTTCGACGGCGTGACGCGGCTGGCCATGACCATATTCGGCCTGCCGGGAGCCTTCATCTCCCTCATCGACCGCGACCGCCAATGGCTCAAGGCCAGCACCGGCTTCTGCACACCGGGCGACTCGCGCGAGCATTCCTTCTGCACCCACACCATCCAGGCCTCCGACGTGCTGGTGATCGAGGACACGCACGAAGATCCGCGCTTCCGCGACAACCCCATGGTCACCGGTCCGGACCGGATCCGCTTCTATGCCGGCGCGCCCATGCTCACGCGCGACGGCTTCGCCATTGGCGCCTTGTGCATTATCGACCAGCAGCCGCGCCAGCTCAGCGAGTCGCAGCGCCACAAGCTGCAAGGACTGGCCGCGCTGGTGATGTCGCACATCGAGCTGCGGCGCGCCGTTGGCCACGTGGACGCGGTCAGCGGCATCGCCAACAAATTCCAGCTGGAGGTGGACCTGACCGAGCAATGCGGCGTGGCCGAAGGCGAAGAACGGGTGCTGGTCTATATCGACATGCCGGATGCGGCCAAGGCCTTCGAAATCGCCAGCGTGCTTGGCATCGCCGTGTACGACGACGTGGTGCGCAGCGTGGCAGGCAGATTGTCCGCCCTGTTCCGCCACCGCGCCACGCTGTATCACGTGACCGACACGCGCTTCGCCCTGCTCTCGAAAGATGGCGACACGGCGGCGTTTATCGCCTTCCTGGACAGCGTGGACGCCACCCTGCAAGAGCCGCTGCTGGGCCTGAACCTTCCGCTCAACCTGGACAGCTTTGGCGGCATCGTGCAGTTCAAGCTATGTCCGCAATCCTCCACCGATGCGCCGCGCAAAGCCTCGGCGGCCGTGAACCAGGCCCTGATCGGCCGCCAGCGCTGGAGCGCCTACGACTCGCAGCTGGACGCCAGCCAGCAGCGCGCCTTCCGCCTGCTCAACAGCGTGCAGTCCAGCCTGGCCGACGACGCCTTCCACCTGGTCTACCAGCCCAAGCACGACGTGCGCACCGGCGCCTGCCACGCGGCCGAAGCGCTGCTGCGCTGGCAGCATCCGGAGCTGGGTTTTGTGTCGCCGGCGGAGTTCATCCCGCTGATAGAAAAGACCGCGCTGATCGGCCCCCTCACCCGCTGGATCATGCGCACAGCGATCAAGCAAACGGCGGCCTGGCACCGGCAAGGCCACGCCATCAAGATCGCCATCAACCTGTCGGCCTACAACTTCGAGGAAGTGGACATCTGCGAACGCTTGCTCGCCACTTGCCTGGAATTCGGGCTGGAGCCGCGCTACGTTGAAATCGAATGCACGGAAGGGACCTGGATGGAAAGCCCGGCCATCCTGAAAGCCATGCACGATATCCGCGCCGGGGGCATGAGTTTGGCGCTGGACGACTTCGGCACCGGCTACAGCAATTTCTCCTACCTCCAGAACGTGCCCGCCACCGTGGTCAAGGTGGACCAGTCGCTGATACGCAATGTGCACACCAGCGAGCGCGACCAGCGCATCGTCCGCTCGCTGATCGCCCTTGCCGCCGAGCTGCAGTACCAGGTGGTGGCCGAAGGCGTGGAGACGGCGGAGTCGCTGGAGCTGATACGGAGCTGGGGCTGCCAGGTGGCGCAGGGCTACTACTTCGCCAAGCCGCTGGCGGCGGATGCGTTTGTCGGGCACGTGGAGAAGTTCGTACAGCCGTCTTTTTCAAGCACTTAAGCCATCAAATACGGCACATATAGATCGTACACGCGTCACATTGCAGTCATAAACATTCGCTAGCATCACGGTTTCCAATCACACCCGAGGAAATCCATGAACTACCGCTTGATGATGACTGCAGGACTGGCCCTGTGCGCCAGCCCGGCTTTTGCCCTGAACATCGTGCTCACCAACGACGACGGCCTGACCAGCAATCTGAAGGCCCTGTACGACGAGCTGAAAGCCGCCGGGCATTCGGTCATTGTTTCGGTGCCCTGCTCCGGACAAAGCGGCCGCAGCTCGGCCATCGTCATGTACAGCACCACCAACATCGTGCCCGACAACGACAAGACGCAGATCGAAGCCGAAGGCGGCTGCCACAACGGCGCCGCGCCGCTGGGCGCTCCCGCTGTTGGTCCGTTCACCAAGACCGGCTACACCGGCGGCGACTTCAACTACGTGCACGGCACCCCGGTCATGTCCACCATGTACGGCCTGGACGTGCTGGCGCAGGCACGCTGGGGCAAGGCGCCGGACCTTGTGCTGTCCGGCCCCAATGAAGGCCAGAACGTGGGCAAGCTGGTGATCAATTCGGGCACCATAGGCAATGCGCAATTCGCAGCGGGACGCGGCATTCCGGCCATCGCCCTGAGCGCCGGCGCCAACACCACCGACAACGCCACCCTGGCCAGCCCCATCTCCCGCACCGTGGCGCAGCTCACCACCAAGCTGATCTCCGCGCTGCAGGCCAAGGCAGGCTCCTCGCCGCTGCTGCCGGCCGGCGTTGCGCTGAACGTGAACTTCCCCGATGTGCCAAGCACCACCACGCCTTGGGCCTTCTCGCGCCAGGGCACCTACGACACCTACAACCTCAAATTCAGCAGCGCGGCCCCATGGGGATTGAGCGGATCGGCTCCGGGCGCGGCCACCGCCGAACAGGCCGAGGATGAAGCGCTGGTCTACAAGACCAAGGTGTCCGTCACCGCCATGCAGGTGGGCTACGAGCAGCGTCCCGCCGGCCAGCAGTGGCTGCGCCTGCGCCTGCGTGACCTGTTTGCTCAATGAGGCGCGCCATGATGCACAAGACTTACACCCGCGCCGGCGCCGCGCGCCTGCTGCCGATCCTGCTGCCGCTGATGCTGGCCGCCTGCAGCAGCGGCGGCGATGATGCGCCCACCGTGAAGGTGACCGAGCTGCCTGCCGGCGTGTACGCGGTCAGCGCCGGCGACGCCGCCAGCCCGACTGCGGGTAGATACTACGCGGCAGCAGACGGCAGCCGCCTGCTGGTGCTCAATGCAGGAACCCAGCTGGCATCGGCCATGTACCAGCGCGAGACGGACGGCAAATGGAAAATGACGCCTGCCGCCACCAGCGATACGGCGCTGGATCTGCTGAACAGCAGCGCCATCCCGTCGAACGTGCTCAATGCCGCAGCCATCGCGCGCAGCTACACCGTCCGCCTGGCGGCAGGCGGCGTGGCGGCATTTTCGGTGAACGCCAGCGGCGATATCGTTGCGGGCGCCACCAGCTGCAAGCTGTCCGGCAAGCTCGCCGCCAGCGCACTGCCGCAAACGCTCAAGCTCTCGCTCAGCACCGCCGGCTGCGGCGACCTGCCTGCGCAGTCCGAGGGCTTCCTGGTAGCCGACAGTGACTACGCGCCGGCCGCCTTCCGCCTGCTCACCTCCGGCGCCGCGGCGCCGCTTGACCTGTGGGCCTATCCGGAATAGGCTGGCCCGCTCCCGCCTGCAGCCACTTCGCGGTGGCTGCAAAGGCCGAGGCGACCGAATTCTCGGACGCCTCGCCCGGCGGCTCGAGATTGGTCAAGCCGGTCAGCCCCATCGAGATCACCTGGGCGCACAAGCCATCGATGCCGCGCGCGCCGGGCATGTACTGTTCAAACACTTTCACCAGGTTGTTGCCGCGCCGGCTGCGCAAGCTGGCCGTGTAGTCTTTCAGATCGGGCATGCGCGCGGCGGCAATGGCCACCGCGAAGTTGGCGCGCGCCAGGTCCAGCTTTTTGCCGTCGCCCGCTATCCGCAAGCGCTGCAATTCCGTCAGGCTGCCCGCATCCACCGCCAGCAGGATGTGCGCGGCGATGGACTCCAGGCCCGCTATCACGAGGTCGTACTGCGTGGGGAAACGATAGCTCAGCGTCGTGTGCGGCACACCGATTTCCGCCGCAATGGCCCGGTGCGTAAGCCCGCCGACGCCCTGTTCGGCCAGCCGTATGCCGCAGGCGCGCGCGGCCAGCGCCATCCATGCGGGCGTTTGGCCCGTGCCGGATTCGGCGGCCAGCTTGTCGCCTCCAGGCTGCATCTGTTCGATCAGCAGCGCGAACAGGACGGCGCCCGCCTCGTCCGGCGCGGCAGCAAGGCCGCCGGCGAACAGCCGTTGCAAGCACACCCGCCGCAGCATGCGGTAGGACGAGACGGCGTTCAGGGCCACGCTGTAGGCGAGTTCCGCCACAACGTAGCCTTGCCACCACGCGCACTCCACCAAGGCTCCGGCCAGCCCGGCCCTCCGGGCAAACTCGTGCCAGAACGCGCGCCGCTCCTCAGCCCAGGGCTCGAAGGCGGGACGCAGCGCCGCGTCCCAGGTGCAGGCATGCAGCATTTCCAGGTAGAGCATGGAGATGGCGCGCTGTTCCGTGACCAGGTCGTCGAGTATGGCTTCCGCCATATCGGCTGCGATGGACGGCGGCGGGCTGCCCAAACCCGCCAGCAGCTTGCGCCAGTGGTCCAGGCGCTGCGCGTCATGCTCGCGCGCCGCTCGGCAAATGGCGGCGATAATATCTGCACGCGCACCGTAGTGATTGCTGAGCACTGTTACGGATACGCCCAGCGCTTCGGCCAGGGGCCGCAAGGTCAGGCCGGCCAGCCCTTCCGCCGCAACGATGCGGCAGGCCGCAGCCAGCAAGGCATTTGCCTGCGGCGCTTTTCTGGACCTTTTTTCAACGGCGGGGTCGGACAATGGGGGCTCGGGGATGGGAGGCGGAAATCAGGCCGATTGTAAAACATTTGTCCTGAATTGTGGAAATTCAAACCGGTGGAGGCCAGCAATGGAAACCGTCAGGCTAAAAAAGAAGATGGCACTGGCAGACGCGTTCAGCGCGCTGGGCCGGAGCTGCGTGGCGCAAATGGAAGCTAACATGGCCGGCGTGCAGGCCAGGGATGCCGAAAGCTTGCACCAGATGCGGGTTGCGCTGCGCCGCTTGCGCGCGCTGCTGAAGATGTTCGAGCCGCTGGTCACGGCACCGCAGAATATTCAGAAGGGCCTGGACTGGCTGGCCGCCGCACTGGGTCCGGTACGCGACTGGGATGTACTGGCCGGCACCACCCTCAAGCGGGTGCGCGGCGCTGATACGTCAGCACTCAGCGAAACGGCTCTCGCAAAAGCAGCCAAACTGCACCGCGCAATGCTGCGGACACTGGACTCACCCCGCTTCAAGAAGCTTATGCTGCGCCTGAACAGCTGGATGCAGGAAAAACAGTGGCGGAACGACGTGACCGAGGCTGGCCGCGTGGCCATGAAAAAACAGGCTGCGCGCAGCGCCATACCGCTGCTGAAAAAGGCGGAAAAGCGGCTACGCAAACGCATCGCGTTGCTGGAGCCGCGCGAAGCCCCGGCGGTTCACCGCGTGCGCATCGCAGCCAAGAAGGCGCGCTACGGCGCAGAGTTCTTCCGCGATCTTCTGGACCGGGAAAAGGCCGCGAACTATATACACAAGCTGTCTGCGCTTCAGGACAGGCTAGGCATGTTGAACGACATGACGGTGGCCGCGCGGCTGCTGGCAGAACTCCAGTATGAAAATAGTCAGCTGGCGCAGGCGGCGGCGTTCTCGCTTGGCTACCTGTCTGCGGAGGCCGAAGCTGGTCTTGAGCAGCTGGAAAAACCGCTCAAGGCCGTCGCAAAGCTACGCATGACCTGATAGCCTGCTGAATGCATTCGCAGGCGTTATTCTGCCTGACTAGAACACCCAGTGAATCTTGCCGCGCAAGGGGGCAGCACCGGCCCCGCAGCGGTTCTCGAAACGCACGTCCAGCGTCTTTACCTTGCCGAATGAATAGGTGATGCCATCGATCGCGAACCACCCCGCATCCGGAGCAGAGGTGCACCCCCGCCCCATGCCGCCCCAGTCAATTCCGCCCCATGCGGCTTTATGGTAGGGATAGCGCGACAAGCCGCCGTAGTAGCCCGGCTTCAGTTCGCGCAGCGCAGCCATGGCGGCAAGCTGCCCGGTCCACTTGTCGCCGCTGGGGCCGTCGTTCACATTGACGCTGAACAGTGTGCCAGAGACGGTGACCGCCGTTCCGCCCGCGTGCGTGTACAAATAGGTCTTGCCCAGGCCGACCGTGTCGCCCGCAACGCTTTCAAGGTAGACGTAATTGCCGGACGGCGCGCTGGCGGTGGGCGTCCACAGGCCGGCGGGCATAGGCAGCACCGGCAGCGGCACGTTGGTGGTGTCGGACGCATCCCAATGGATCTGGCCATGCAGCACGCCTGGGGCGCCGTCGCAGCGCTGCTCGAAGCGCAGGTCGATCGCGGCCAGTTCGCTGCCGCTGTAGCGCACTTTGTCGATCACGAACCAGCCTGCGGGCGCGGCGCACTTGCCGTCGGGGTTATCCCAGCGGAACGCGCCTGCTGTGCCTTCGCCCATCGGGAGGCCGGACAGGTCGCCATAATAGCCGGGCACCAGCCGGGTGCCCTTGCCCGGCAGCTGGAACAGGCCGCCCCAGTTCTCCCTTTCCCAGGTGCTGTAGCTGCGTTTCAGCCACACGTCTGCGACGTTGCTGTGCGCGGACAAGCTGAAGGCAGCATCGCTCTGCGTGTACAGATAGCTGCGGTTGCCAACGATAGCGTCGCCTTCCGTGCCCTGAAGATAAACATAGTTACCGCTTGCAGGCACCTTGCCCGCATCCGCTTTCCAGACGCTCGGAATGGTCTTGGCCGTCACCTGCAGCGACGCCTGGCTGCTGAACGAGGCGCCATCCCCTACCACCAGCGTGAGTCCGTAAGTACCGGCGAGATCGGCCGTGAAGGCAGGAGCCGCACTGTCTGCGTCCGACAGACCCGCCTTGCTGCCCTCCGGCTTGGAGGACAAGGTCCAACGGTAGGAAACCTTCCTGGCTGCGGAGCTGGCGCTGCCGTCGAGCCGCACCTCCGTCCCGACGAGCACCTCCTGCGACGCACCGGGGCGGGCGACAGGCGTGTAATTCACGCCTGGCTCGTACAGAACCACGCCCTGGCTCATGGCCGCCCGCGTGCCGTCCAGGTTCTCCTGGCTTTCGCTGAAGCTGACCAGCACTTGCGCCACCGTTGCGCGGCCCTGCGTCAAAACGCCAAGCCAGTAGGCGACGCCAGCCGCATCGCCCTCGCGGCGCAGCACGTTTCTGTACAGATTATCGACAGTGGCCTGCGCGCCCGGCGATTTGCCATACAAAGCCTGGTACTCCGAGGACGTGGCAAACCCGGTGGCGATGGTATCGAGCGACGCGCCCTGCTCCAGCAAGGGCGCCCAGTAGCTCAATCCCGCAGCGTCGGGCGCGCGATTGAATGCGGCCTGGTACAGCCTCAGTATGCGGGCGGCGGCGCTACCTGTTCCAAACACCAGGCTGCAGTCGTCGAAGCGCAGCGTACTGTCAGCCGGCACGGCAACCTGCGCGCCAGCCTTGCTGGTCACCGTCATCGAAGCGGCACCGGCGGAGATGGTGTAGTCCTCGCGCAGTCCTGGAAATTGCTTGACGCTGACCGCTGCTGCGGCACTGCTTGGGGCGGAGCCACCCAGCAGTTTTCGGGCGCCGGCGCTATCCTGCTGCGCGCCATCGCCACCGCAAGCGGTCAATCCTGCGCACAGCAGCACTACAGACGCAAATCTGAACATACTTTCAAGCCTGACTGACGGAAAAAGGTGCCAAGCGTACCACGCAGTTCCCGCCTGAATTGTCACCAATAACCACCGGCCAATATCGCCCCAGCGCACTGGCGCATAGCGCGAACCGGCTTACTGCCGGTTTTACAGCAGCCAATGCGCTAAAATACCCCGTACCTTCAACGATGTAAAACCGATGAACGATGAAAATTCTGGCGCTCGCCGCCCAATATCCGGCAGCACGATATGGACCCATCGCCATATGCGGCTGGCTGCGGCGTCGCTGGTGATGGTGTTGAATGCCGGGGCTGCGGTAGCGGATGTATCAAAACCGCCGCAGGCCATGGCCGCCACGGATGCCACGCCAGACACGGTAACCGTGCAGCGCGGCGACCTGCAGCAAACAGTCGACGCAATCGGGAAATTGCAGTTCCATCGCGTTTCGGACGTCAGTGTCCAGACGGCGGGCCAATTGAAAGCGGTACTGTTCGCCGTTGGGGATACGGTGCACGAAGGCACGGTGGTAATGGAGATGTCGCCGGCGGTCCAGGCCATCCAGGTCGAAAGCAATCGTGCGCAAATGGCGCGGCTGCAGGCCGAGCTGGCGGACCAGCAGGCGCAAACCGATTTCGCCGAGTTGCAGTTCAAGCGCCAGACGCAGCTCAAGGCGCAAAACGCCACGCGGGAAGAAAGCGTCGAATCGAGCCGCATGAATCTGTCTTCGGCGCGCGCCCGCATGGACTCCATCAAAGCGCAGATTCAGCAGCTCCAGGCGACGCTGAAATTCGATGAAGAAAGCCGCCAGCATACGCAGATATTGGCGCCGATCTCCGGGACCGTCGTGGCCGTGAATGCGCGCCCCGGACAAGCGGTCAGCATCGGCCAGGCGGGCGCGCCATTGCTGCGCATTGCGGACCTGTCGCAAATGACGGTCCAGGCGCGCGTGGCGGAAGCCGATGTGACGCGCCTGCGGCGCGGCATGACGGCCAATTTCCAGACGCCCGGCTATCCGGGCCGCACCTGGTCGGGCAAGCTGCGCCAGGTGCTTCCCGTGCCTGCCGAGGGAACCGGCGAACAGGGCAAGCAGACTTTCTACAACGTTCTGTTCGAGGTCGACAATCCGGAGCAGGATTTGATGAGCGGGATGACGGCCCAGGTGCAGTTCGTCGTCGCGCAGGCCAAGGATGCCTTGCTGCTGCCGGCCCACTTGCTGGGCAAGCGCGACGCGGCGGGAATGTATGAGGTCCGCGTCGTGAACGCCAACCGGCAGATCGTGCCGCGCGCAGTGAAGGTCGGCATGCGCAATCAGCAGCAGGTACAGGTGTTGTCCGGCCTGGAGGCCGGCGAGCAAGTTCTGGCAGGGCCGGTGCCCGTGCCGGCTGTCGCTCCCCTGCCCAAGCGGGCAGCACTGATGGGGACGCCATGAAACAACGCTCCCTGTTCGACGGATTGGCACAAGCGGGAATGCTGCGGACAGGCGCGCCAGCCTTGTGCCTCGCCGGCGCGCTGCTGACGGGCTGCGCGCACACGATTCCCGTTGCGGAACCGTTGCCGGCGGTCGACTTGCCCGCCGGCTGGTCACAGGCCGGGACGCCGGGCAGCCAGGAATGGCCCGATACCAACTGGTGGCAGCGCTTTGGTAGCGCCGAGCTGAGCCAGCTGGTGCGCGAAGGGCAAGAGAACAACCTGGAACTGGCCGCCGCGCTGTCGCGGCTGCGGCAGGCCGAGTCCCAGGCGCGGATTGCCGGAGTCGCGCTGTTGCCTTCCGTCGATGCTGTTGCAGGCGCCAGCCGGGATTTACCGGTCGCCGGACATCACAACGCCAATGTTTCATCGAGCGGGCTGTTGCAGGTGTCATACGAAGTCGATTTTTGGGGCAAGAACAAGGCCAATGTTGCCGCGGCCGCAGCATCGCTCAGGGCCAATGCCTATGACCGGCAAACTGTCGCCCTCACCGTGACCAGCGGCATCGTGGCGACTTATCTGCGCGTATTGTCCCTGCGCGACCGTCTGGACGTGGCGCGCGAGAACGCGACGAATGCCGAGCATGTGCTGTCGCTGGTCGAAGCCCAGAGCAGCGTCGGCGCCGCCACTTCGGTCGATCTGGCGCGCCAGCGCTCCGCTGTCGCCAATCAGCACGCTGCCATCCCCGATTTGCAGCAACAGGAACGCGAGGCGCATTCGGCCTTGGCGATTTTGCTCGGCCGCTCGCCGCAAACCTTTCGCATCCACGATAGCGGACTCAACACGATTCAATTGCCGGAGGTGGCGCCTGGCATGCCGTCCGAACTCCTGTCGCGGCGCCCCGACATTCGCCGTTCGGAAGCGGTCCTGGCTGCTGCCAGCGCCAATGTCGACGCGGCGCGCGCGGCGTTGTTCCCCAGCATACGCCTGACCGGAACGGCGGGCACGCAGAGCAGCGCCCTGCTGTCGCTGCTCAACGGCCAGAACTTGTTCGCCAACGTCGGCGCATCGTTGATGGCGCCGATTTTCGATGGCGGACGCCTGCGGACACAGCGTGACCTGGCCGTTGAACAAAAACAGGAACTGGTGCAGGCATATCGCTCGACGGTACTCGCGGCCTTGGCGGAAGTGGACACCGTGCTGGGCCAGATCAAAAGTCTTGACGAGCAGCGCCGGCTAAAAATGGTCGAGCTGGAACAGACGCGCATGGCCTTCAATTTGTCTGAGATCCGCTACAAGGCGGGGGCGGAAGACTTGATGACCGTGCTAGATACCCAGCGCAGCCTGTCGGACGTGCAGAATGAGTTGGGGATACTGAAGCTGAAACGGCTACAGGCCACGGTATCGCTGTACAAAGCGCTCGGCGGTGGGTGGCAAGCCGGATGACCGACGCGAGCGCCTGCTGAGCCGTTTCATCAAGACTGTCAGTGCTGCGGAAATGCCTCGCGCCCCGCTCTCGCCTCATCGAATTCCAGCGCCTGCTCCAGATCAAACTTGCAGATCCAGCCCTGCTGCAACAACGTCAGGGGAGACTCCAAACACTGCTGCTTGAGTTCGAAGCCGGATAAAGTGAAACGATCGGACGACATCCAGTCCAGGCCGCACTCGAGCAAAGGGAATTCCATGGAATCGGCCGCGCCGTCCCGTTCACCGATTGCGCCATACGTGGTACTGCGCCCAAAGATAGGGCTCAACATGCTGTCGACCACCAGACGGCCGGACGTGTTGCGGGCAAATCTGTCTGCCAGCATCCGCCTTTCCAGCTCAACGCCGTAGTCGAACATGTGGACCGCACGAAACCGCGTGACGCCACGGGGAACCGCAAGCCGGCAAATCCAGGTCTGCGCGACACGCCTGCGCCCTTTGTCGCTCACAACAGTCTCAACACCGCTGATCACAAGCTGCCAGGACTTGAACCAAACCAGCTTGGGCGCCAGCAGTTCGCCAATCACGCGCTGCGCTCCCAAAGGGTAAAGGCGGGCGACCTTGCCTGGCCTGCGCTGCCCTTGATCGGTCACGTTGAGCACCAGCAGTTCGCAAGGTTCGGAGCCGTCCCACAGCGGCACCGGATGGTCCAGCAACACACCAGACTGACGGCGCTTCGCAACCCATACCTTCACCTTCCCCTCCAAAAAATACTGTACACACATACAGTATATCAGCAAGAGCGAAAAGCGCTATCATTCCAGTCTCGTCTCCAGCTCACCACCCATTATGTGTGTCAACTTTCAACCTCCAACGCCGCAAATGCTCGAACAAGTCATGGGCGTGCTGATCGATTTGCACGACGTGGAGCGCTGGAAGCCGGAGACATGGAAGGACTATTCCGCCCCTATCGTTCGGCGCGGCACGGATGGGGCGCGCGAAGGACTGTTAGCGACCTATGGCATGGTGCCCAGGAAGCGTATTCCGGAAGGTGTGCGCCCTTTCGATACGATGAACGCACGCGCCGAGACGGTGGGCCAGTTGCGCTCATTCTCCGGCGCCTGGAAGCGTTCACAACTTTGCCTGGTGCCGATGTACCGGTTAGATTGCGAAGCATGGACATCCTTGAATGCCTTTGAAGACCTATGTTTCAGGAAAACTGCCAATGTCCATGACTAACGCAGATTTCCAGTGCAGCACCCGACATTTTGTCCATACGCCTTTCCATGCGAAACACCCCGGATCAACCCCAAAGGGATTCGGTTTGCGAAGCAAACTTGGCCGGATACAAGCGAAGCGCGGCAATACTTTTATGGACTAGCAACCTCCAACCTGAAGTAGCCATTAATTTGTTGGTTTCAGGAACTGCTTTGCAGCAACAGCGAACGGTCTGTCTTCCAGATGGCTGGCAAGTTCCGGCCAGAAGTTCATCGTCATCCGTGCGTAATTCACTTCTGTTGAGCAGCAAGTTCGACGAGGTGGACGTTTGTGTTCGGCAACGTGAGCATTTTCAGTATGAGTGGTCGATTAGGGCCGCTTACGCCCCAAACCGGAAGTTCGCAATACGGGTGAAACTGTAGGCTGGTTCATTTTTTTGCGCAGGTGGAAATACAGAACATCGACGATAAAGAATTTTGAATCATATGTCGAATAGAAAATTAGTAAGCGGCCAGCGCACCCACCTATGAATCCGTGAATCCCCAGTCCAAACTCCGTATTTTTATTTGGAGATGAGGATGGTGAACACCGAACGAGAAGCAGTGTGGCAAGAGCGTGTTGCGCACTGGCGAGCAAGCGGTCTGTCGCAGCGCGCCTTCGCCCTGCAAGAAGGTTATCCAGTACGGCAAATGGGTTACTGGGTTCGCCGACTGCGCGGGTCGCCGGCCGCGCCCGGGCTGCTGCCGGTGCGAGTTGCGCCAGCATCCCCAGTGCCCGTCGAGATCAGGCTGGTCAACGAGCGCGGTTGGACGTTGAGCTTGCCGAACGATGTGCCGGCCAACTGGCTGGCCGAATTGATGCGAGCGCTGTGATGGAACTGTCGGCCGATGCGATCTGGCTGGCGACGGCGGCGGTGGACATGCGCACCGGCATCGACGGCCTGTCCCTGCATGTGCAGCAGGCGCTGGGGCGCCCGCCGTGCGACGGCACGGCCTACGTGTTCGCCAATCGCCGCCGCACGCGCCTCAAGCTGGTGTGCTGGGACGGCACCGGCGTCTGGATGTGCCTGCGCCGCCTGCACCGTGGCCAGTTCGTCTGGCCGCAGGCGGACGATGCGTGCTGGCAGATGAGCGCCGAGCAATGGCGCTGGCTGGTCGCGGGCGTGGACTGGCAGCGCCTGTCGGCACCGGCGCCGGCCCAGTGGCGCTTGTGATGCCGTCGGCGGTGGCGCTTGTAAACCTAGGCCGCCGCCTGTAAACTGCGCAGCATGAACCCGCTCGACGACCTTGCCCGCACCGACATCGACCCAGCGCTGCTGGCGCAGGTGCAGGCGCTGTTCGCCCAGCAGCAGGCCAGGTTGGCGGAGAAGGACTTCAAGATCACCGCGCTGACGCACGAACTGGCCTACTACCGGCGCATCCGCTTCGGCAAGGCCAGCGAGGCGCTTGTCGGCGAGCAGCGCCTGCTGTTCGAGGAAACGGTCGACATGGACCTGGCCGCCATCGAGGAAGAGCTCGAGGGGCAGGCGCCGGCCAAGCGGCAGCGCCAGCGCGCCGGCCGGCAGCCGTTGCCGCCCGAGCTGCCGCGCATCGAGCACCGCCATGAGCCGGCATCGTGCCAGTGCGGCCGGTGCGGGGCCGACCTGGTCAAGATCGGCGAAGACGTCAGCGAGCAACTGGACGTGGAACCGGCGCGCTTTTTCGTGCATCGCCACATCCGTCCCCAATATGCCTGCCGTCCGTGCGAGACCGTGACGGCAGCGCCGATCCCGGCCGCCATCGTCGACGGCGGCATGGCCGCCGTCGGCCTGCTGGCGTGGATCGCGGCCTGCAAATACCTCGACCATTTGCCCCTGTACCGGATCGAGCAAATCGCGGCCCGCCAGGGCGTGCCGTTGGCGCGCTCGACCCTGGCCGAGTGGATCGGCCGCGTCGGCGTGGCGTTGCAGCCGCTGGCCGAACGGCTCGCCGAACTGCTGCGGCAACAGGCCTGCCTGCATGCCGACGAGACGCCGGTGCGCCAACTCGACCCCGGCAGCGGCAAGACCCGGCACGCCTACCTGTGGGCCTACCGCTCCGGCGTGCACGACGCCGGTCCGCCCATCGTCGTGTTCGACTACCAGACCAGCCGGGCCGGCGCGCACGCGCGCGCCTTCCTGCATGGCTGGCGCGGCCACCTGATGGTGGACGACTATGTCGGCTACAGGGCACTGTTCACCGACGGTCCAACTGAGCTGGCCTGCCTGGCGCATATTCGGCGCAAGTTCTTTGACGTGCACGCCGCCAGCGGCAGCCCCGTCGCCGAGGAGGCGCTGCGCCGCATCGCGGCGCTGTACGCGATTGAGCAGCAAGGCGCCGGACTCGATCCGCCGCAGCGGCTGGCATTGCGCCAGCGCCTGGCCGCGCCGTCGCTGGGCGAGCTGCACGCCTGGCTGCTGGCGACCCAACGCAACGTCGCCGCCGGCAGCAACACGGCCAAGGCCATCGACCACGCGCTCAAGCGCTGGCCGGCGCTGGCGCGCTACGCCGAGTCCGGCAGTCTGCCGATCGACAACAATCCGGTCGAGAACGCCATCCGTCCCATTGCCATCGGCAAGAAGAACTGGCTGTTCACCGGTTCGGAGCGGGCCGGCCGCCGCGCCGCCGCCATCCAAAGCTTGTTCGCCACCGCCAAGTTGAACGGACTCGATCCGTTGCGCTGGCTGGCAGGCGTACTGGAACGTCTCCCGACGTGCCCTAACAGCCAGCTCGATACGCTGCTGCCATTTCCGAACTCTACGCAGTCCTAAACCCGCTGAACAGGTGGGACGGCTGGACGCTTACGAAAATTATTGTCGACTTGAAGAATGGCCGGTTACTAATAGTTCAACGTCTATTATGGTGTTGGTGTTGGTGTTGGTGTTGGTGTTGGCGCTGGCCGGTCTGCCTGGCGTGGCGCGCTAAGCGTCGCGGTAGAGCAGTATCATACTCGCGACGTTTTCAAAATGATCGGAAGGGCCTCCATTTCGGACAGCTTGATCTCATTCTGATTGGTTGTGAACTGTGCTTGGAAAAAATTAAAATCGCTTCGGTTGTGATCGCGGCACTTTTCCGCGATCACTCTCATGACCTTTAGTTTGTCAGCGGCCGCAACCCTCACACCGAATATGATAGCTTCGAGGGATGAGAAGTCATAACTCAGGGTGCGATCCTCGGGAGTTAAATCGGCACTCATCGAGTGATAGACAAGGCGCTGCTCCTGCTCCGGCTTCCATGTCTCTGTCTTTGTCGTCGCAGAGACTAGAAACTGTTTCCAGTATTCGTCTCGCCACTTTTTTCGTTCCTCCTCCGTGCGCAGCAGCAGAGGACTAACCTCCTTCTTTTCGTTGGTATACCACTGTGCATTAAGGACAGGAGTAGGTGCGGCACCAAGCGTTTCAAAGAAATTGAGTGTGGCATGGTCGGCCCGGTACACAACCGGCTTGAAGTAATGCGGACGCATTGTGCGTTGGCTGCCGTTCATGTCAAAAGAGGTGGTCGTGTTGAGATTGATAAACCTCCCATTTGCGTCTGTATCAGTACGAAACTTGAGACAGATTCCAGAGTGGTTGCTTCCGTAGTACGCCCACATTGAGGGTGCGTCGCATGACTCCATGAAACAAGCGGCGTACCAAGGTGGGTACATCAATGCGCCGAGACGGCGAACATATGCGAAGCAAAAATCATTGAAAATGAAGACGCGGTTCGCATCGCTAAAGTCGATTTGCTCAGTGTAATAGTTCAGTAAGTCTGCTTCTTGATGCTTGCTTAGCACATTTGCATACTCGGCCTCAATAGAACCATGAGAATGGGCGTGCGTCCTTTCCAAGATATCGAAGAGGTCTATCGCGGATTGCACGCGCAAAAGCTCTGCTTTGATCCCCGGGGCAGGATCGAAGATTCGACCTTGATTTGTTCGCTCATGCACCTGACGCACGATGTCGAAAATCGTCATAATAACGAAGTAGTGCACCGAGCGGAGGTGCACAGTGACTTCGTTGCGACCAATATTCCGTTCAGTGCTCGCGATTCTATCTAACAACACGCTAATCGTAGGATTGCCAAAAAATAGCGTCTCCAGCTCATCGTGCACCGCGCTGCGTCCTGACAAATAGGGATTCTGTACAGGAATGTCCTGCCAAGTAATCGGACGCGCCCGTTTGTGGGTCGCCCAAAACGCGAACGCGTCAACCGTGCAGGCAAGGTAGTTCTTAAAAAAATTCCTCCAAATAATCGCGTCGCCTTTCCAATACAGATTTATGTGACCTTCAAGTGGGTCGTTCAACTGGTCGGGTGACGCGAAGTAGATCTGTTGCTGCAGCAGTTCCTGCCGCTTGCCAAGTAAATTGTCGACAGAGCGGAAGCGATAGAGGAAATGTTCGCCACCTTCATTTGTTGTCATTGGTTTGGTCCGTGATCTGTTAGGCGTGGCTTATGCATTATCGTATGATCGCATGGTCTCGCGAATGGCTGCTGTGGCCGTGCACTGTCGCTCATAGTTGCGGCTCAGCGCTAAGCATAGATTGCAAGCCGGAACTTGGCTTTAGCTACAAGTGGGGTCAGAGTTTTTCATTAAGTTCCACTGCTTTTGCCACCCAGCCCTTGAAATCACTCCTTATTGTGTTAAGTAAAGAATTTACACCTTCCTCTTCGGATGGAGCCCCTGGGATGACTTCAATCTCCTCCGTCCATAGATTGACACATTCCTTGGTCTGTCCGTTAAATATAGTTACATTAGTTTCGATAATTATTTTTGCATTATCGATATTTTTACCGTCGGTGATCATGCAAAGAATTTCCATTTCCACAAATTTTTTCTGAGCATTCCATGGCTTCCAGGGAACGACTGCTGTAATTTTAAAACCATATTGGTAATTGTCTATACTTGCGCCGACATTCGAAAAATTATTATCACTAAAAGTTTTTGCTAATACAGAAACACACGGACGGAAGCGTTCTCGGATCAGCTTCCTTGAGTTAGATCTAATGGCTTCTTCGTCCGTTTTTTTTGCAATAGCGATATCATTTATTGACTTTCTTGAAGCAAAATCGGCGGTTAAGTCAGATAGGTCAAATGCATCATTACTAGACGGAAGTGTCATCGGTTTTAGCCACTTAAACAATTCATCGGAAAATTCTCGCATCCTTATACGCTTTGACGGTGTATGCATGGTTGCAAGCATAATCAATTGATCCAATAGATATGCTCGGGGGTGAGAGACATACACGCTTATCGTCAATGCGGGGATGGACGTATCAAATGATCCTGGCAAGGGATATTTTTGACCGGTCGCAAATACCCAAAGGGTCTTCGCTAGAGAATACACATCGGCAGCCATCCCATCGGCTACTCCCGCATCGTTCAACATCTCAGGCGCGATATAGTATATCGGCCCGACCTTCTCACCTATTGCGGTTCTTGACTCCTTCCCAGGGAAGTGTGCCAGCCCAAAGTCACCAACTGCCCACGATTCCCTATACCGAAAAAGGTTATCGGGTTTGATGTCCCTATGAGAAAAGCCAAGATCATGCATGTTGGCCAAGGTAGCACTGATAGCTGCGACGGCCTCGACAATCTGTTCTAGTGAACTGGCGTCTGTTAGGTGTTTGACAATTGGCTCTGCCAATTCCATCACGAACCAAGATTTTTCCGCCATGGATGGGCTGTCCTGACTGAAGGATGAGTCCAAAACTGGCAACACACCGGGAATATCTTTGCATTGAACTAAAGCATCGACCTCGTCCTTGAAGCGCTTCGCACGTTCCGTTGATGGCTTCCCTTGGAAGACTTTTAGCGCGCCCTCCAGATTATCCCTTGTGGCGCGATAGACCTCCCCATTTCCGCCTTTTCCAAGTTTCTTTCCGCACATCCAATTCCCAAACGACTTCACAGCTCCTCCAAATTTCTATCATACTCAGGCGATATGGTCTGTCCGGTCTTGGCCGGTTGCTGCCTGCACACATTTATGGCATGACCATCGTGCCATCAATAGCTGAACAAAAGGCCAAAAACCAGAAGATTGGTACAAGAAGAAAAAGCCACGATGAAGAAAATACTAGCCTTGCAGCTAGTACCCGCCCCCTAGTAACGCGAAAGATACCCCAAAAACCGACAGCCAACAGACTTAGGCACGCTAGCACGAAGTATATTGGATGGCTTATCCAAGTTGAGTGACGCCAAAGTTCAAGGAAATAGAACCAAAACACAATTGGGGCTGCCGCAAGCGTCCAGTTTGTCACCAGACCCACACTTTTGTGCACTCCCTGTTTCATCGATACCCCGTTTCCAATGTCTGCTGTTGGCCGCTATACGTCATAGCTAAATGTCGTGACTTGCCAATTTGGTTCCAGCTTGAGCCGGAAGCCGTAAGGCGCCGGTCTGCTAATGTCGTATCGGCCAGCGAATAAATTTGCTGCCGCAAACTCGATAAACTTACCATCCTTGGCGGACACTACTCTGGCGCCAGGGCTGCTCAGAAGATTTAAGAGAACCACTGGCTCTGCCATTCCTTCGCAGCGAATCGTGAGTTCCACGTCACCCGCCATCGGCCAAATGGTGAGCGTTAAATTTAGGGGCTTTCTGTCAACGGAATAACTATACGAGATACCGTACTCCTCGCCAACAGGCACTACCCCCAAGGCCTCAAGAAAATCTAGTGGTTCCCAAGAAAATTCTGGCATTCGGTTTCCGATGAACTGATTGGTACAAAAAAATGGACACTTTTCGGCAAGGGTGACAGTCCGCTACTGGCCGATTTTGGTCAAAACGCGAAATCTCACATTCTGTAGCTTTCAAATTCCCAATGTGTCTTTATGGATAACTGTTTCGCAAGCTCGTCCCAGCTACCACCTTCGCAATCGGCCACAAAATCCTTAATTTTTTGAACTACTGTGCTATAGCTGTAGGGGCCGTCAAATTCAAAACGACGGCAATCTAATAGAAGGCCGTCCGCAGTCCTATGATTAAACCAAATCCTTGAGCAGACCAATATCTGGAAAAGGTCGCCGCAAGTTTCACATAGTGGGCCAATTGTTGCCGTTACATAAATTCCAAAATTGAGCGCATTCTCAGGTCGATAATCCTCAAACGCGGTGGAGCTACTTAGATCGAGACTTTTTAGTTCCGCTTTCACGATTGAATACCATTGAGAATTTGAGGGGCCGTTACTGGCCGGACTCGGCCATCGGCACTCAGGATAGCATCTTGCCCAGGTGAAAAATACACGCATTGTCACGAGCAGGCCGAAGCCGCCCCAACGCGGTAGCTCGAATTATTCTTCGTCACGCAACCGAGCCCGAGCTTCTAAGAGCGCTTGGGCATATTCCAGATCAAATGGAGCTACCGATTTCTTCTCAAAAATGCAGCATAGATTCCAGAGCGCCCTTTGTTCAGCCTGGTCTACTATATTTAACTGATCCGAATCAGAGTAGCGGCTCAAAAACTCAAATAGCACCAACGCCTCGTCAGCAGTAAGGGTTATTTGAACTTCAGAATTTGTTTGCTCGCTCATGTGGTGTAAATTCGCTCTTTATATCCGTCTGCAAATGGCCGGACTCGGCCATCGGCACTAAGGATAGCATCTTGCCCAGGTGAAAAATACACGCATTGTCACGAGCAGGCCGAAGCCGCCCCAACGCGGACTCCAGGGTTCAATGCTGGATCACTGGTAGTTCACCATCTTTAAACAACTCCAGTTTTCCGAACTTTGCAGTGAGCGCGTCGATGAGATGCCCAAAGAACAGATGATATGCGCCTTTTCGGGAAGTGATGAGGCCGCCAGTGATGATTTCACAGTCGACATCAAACTCTGGCTGCCCCGGAAGCTGGGAGTAAAAATAAAACGCTGTACCGTCACGAAAGGCGGCAAGGGACGACAAGCCACGAAGAAGGCTATCCAACTCATCTGCGTCGTTACAATCAAATAAAATTACTTGCCACATGAGCGCCTAACAACAGGTTTATCGAAAGTCCGTTTTTGGCCGCATACGGCCCTAGAGAAACAATAACTGCATCTTAGCACTAGAGAAATATTGAACCTTTGCTCGAACTAATTCCACGGCCAGTTTTTGGCGCAAGGCTAGTCCTTCCGCATCTAACTTATCAACTTCGGTCACGTCTGTGTATGCCCTAAAGTGCGCAATTTCATATCGCTGCTGCCAAGCCGAAATTTTATCGCCCAGACACTCGGAAATGCCGAGCTCAGATGCCGTCAAATACCCACCCTCAACCGCGTCCCTAATACCAGTTCCAGAGATATTTCCATCAACCACCAAATAGTGTGTTCTGTCGTTCATGTCGATGACCCATTCGTGAACGTCTGCAACTGGCCGAAAGTACGCCTAGCCAGATTGTGCCAGATACTATCTGCCTGATTCTTTTGAACCGGGTTGAAATTCAACGCACCGTCGTTTTGCTCGCTCGGAAGTAGATTCTCGGATCTGAATTGCAGCAAGTGGCGAATCCTTATCGTACGCTAGTGCGTATGATGCATACTCCAAGGCCATATCATAGTTTCCATTCTCGGCGGCATCATGGGCTGTTACTAGAGACATTATGCTTTGTGCCTTGCGTAGCTGTAGCTGCCTGTATTCGCTTGCTGCCCAACCGAGGCACGTCGATAATATTGATGTGAGGAATATTATCAAGCCGATTTTTGTTTTTGTCATACGCACTCCAACTTGCAGCTTTTGGCCGAACCCGGCCGACAGCAGTCAGGATAGCATCATGCTCATGTGCAAAATACACGAATTGTCACGAGCAGGCTGAAGCCGCCCCATTACAGACGGCCAGTGAGTTTTAGCCTACCTTCGGTTGCCATGGGTTCCCCGTTATCTCAGCATTTGCATACAAATGAATGACCGGTCCTGGCCGGTTGTCTGCGTTCGGATAGCAGCATGTTCTGCGCGTTCCGCATCCTGCACCCGCGCTGCACGAAAGCGAATTTCGATTGGGATTCGATCCTCGAGGACTTGCTCTCACCGGGCGCGCTCGGGCGCCGTGTTGCGGCCCACGTCGAACGCATTGTCTACGTGGCAGCCCGTTGCGACTGCCAATGCGGCGCCTCAGGCGGGAGCATCCCTGCAACTGCACTGAGCCTACAGGGGCAGCGGCTGGGCCGGGTCAAAAACGCGCGCACTCAAGCGCAGCCCGCAATAGCGCGCCCACAGTAGCATGCTCCACTCGCGCCGCTCCCATGTCAGTTCCAGTTGCTGCAGCGCCGAAATGAAGTCGCCATAAGTAATCACCCGGAAGCTGTCCACGCCATCACTCAGCTTGTCACGGAATGCCAGTCCGGTCTCAATCGCATCTTGGTCGCCGTCGAAGCAGAACAGTCCCGTCATCCTGAAATCGTAGTGCCCCTTCTGCACGCAGGACTCAGCAATGAGCTGGTTGCGCATTAACTGGTTGAACCTGGAGTCGAAGTAACTATCCAAAGGGTCTCGAAAACTGGCGCTAGCCGCCGCTATGGCCTGGTACTCCGCGCGTCTGTACTCCTTTGGTGAAAAGCTGTCGGTGTACTTGCACTCCAGGCCCAGCAGCCCGCGCCGCCCTCCTGCCGAAATCTCGAACGCGACATCGAAGGCCGAGTTGTCGCCGGTGTAGCGCTCCTTGGGTGCAAACTCAAACCGCACGGCTTCCACGGCATCAACGGACGGGAACAGTTTCTGGAGCACCCGTGTAGCCAGGTCCAGGTCTTTCTTTAAGTCCCCGAAGAAGTTGAATGCCAGCGGCTGGCTTGACAGAAGATTGTTGTAGAGCCGGTCCATATCGAACAGCCCAGCCGCATGGACCTCGCGCTCGCGCAGTGTCTCCTTCACCGCCCACTCCGCCAACGGCGACAGAAAGTTGGCTCGGGACTGCAACCCTCCCGTCACCGTATTGCACACCCGCGCATCTTTATTAGCTGGATTCGCCCCTTCCGGCTCACCTAGCACCACCGCTCGCCACCAGCCCTGATGGAAACGGATGCGGCGCTTGGCGCGTCCCTCGTCAGGCAAAGTACCAATCAGGGAGCGAAGGTCGGAAGCGTTCATCGGTGGTCTTTCGTGGGTGATCAAGGGAATAGCCAAGCCAGGCAAGGCGACGCGTGTTGCCGTCGAGTATGCCAGCTTTTGGACTATAGACTGTCACCCAATGTCACAGGCTTGTTACATCACGCCGACCCGCGGATGGTCCCTGCCGATTGTACTCGACCAAGAATTGGCCTGGATCAGCTCGGCGGCAGAACACGTCGCATTAATAAGCTGGAATTGCGACCGACGAAAGAAGAGGTGGTAGCGGCCTCTCATAACTCTAACTCATCCGACAGTCCGTGACGGGTCAAAGCTTGGCCAGCACAAAGTTAGGGGCTATGCGGTTGCATTTGATGGACATTCGTGGCGGGGAGCTTCTCCTCAAGCTCTGCGACGCGATCGGACAGTTCGAGAATCTTCGCATTCGCTTCGTTGAGCAGACTGGTAACCTCATCTCGTTGTTGCGAGATTTCATCGATTCGATCCCGAAGATTTCGGTTGCGCGTGCGTTGCGCCTGTAGCGTCTGACGCGGGGACAGCGGCAGATCACCTAAATGCTCCGAGACATGACGTTGAATGTCGGCGATCAGGGATGGGAACCGCGACTTCTTTAATGCGCTCGGGTCCGAGCCCGCTTCCTTTGCGACATTGTTCTGGCTGACCACCGTCCCTTTCGGCAAACGCTCGGGCTTATTCTCTTTTAGGCGCTCGAACGCCGCGCGATAGGCCGTTTCAGCGGATGACCGGGGGGATGGATCAATCGGATTCGATGACATGTAGATAGTTCCTTACGCTTCGTTTCTGGGCCTCGAGTGAAGCCTTCAGTGGACTATCCGGCGGCGCGTTTGCCAGCCGCTCGCCGAGCTGCAGGTCGAGTGCCTTTACCTGACGGCCTTTATCCCGGTCGTACAGAACCTCAGGGCAAGGCTTCACGTCACCTGCGGCGTCGCCGCCGCCGCAGTGCGCGACGGAATCGATACCGCCATAGGAACACGGCGCGCGGTTCGTGCAGACCCCTAGTAGGATCTCGCGGCAGGCGACACGGCCTTCCTTAGCCAGCTTGGTCAGCTTCTTCATGTCGCCCGGTGCTATGAACCGCACGATCTCTGCCTTTCGTTTGTCACCGTGCGGGCTGACGAACCTGTCGGTCGTCAGTCGCACGAATTCCCTGCCGAGCATCTCGTAGAGGGTACGGATGTACAGCGTCTGCGCATCCTCCTCGAACCTGACCCGTGAATAGCCTCGGCCGTAGTAAAGACTCATCGCCCGCGAGGCGTGTTTAAGCTGGTACTGCAGGGATGCATCCGACACGAGGCCTGACGCCTGCATATTTACTGCGCCGGTGCGCCTCAACTGATGCCATGCCAGCGGCCAGACCTTGCCTATTGCGAATTTGTCGGCATCAAGGGTCGGCGTCACGAGACGCGCGAGGTCAAGATCCTGCCGGGTGATGCGCAATTGTTCCGGGTCGAACAATTTAGGGTACGCCGCCAGCACCGTCTGGTATGAGGGATGGGCACGGCGGATGTGATAGTCTCCCTCCCGCCCCACCTTCCAGGGCTCAAACACGTAGGATTGCAGATATGGATGGCTGATATCTTTAGGCGTGACCGGCACTAGGGGATTGGACTGGGCGCAAGTCATGCGCAGGGCGGCAATCGAGGCCATGGCGTCGATTGCCGCCTGGACTGAAGGCGACGTGATCCAGATCGCCTCGTCGTCGTGCATCGTTTTAGTCGTTGCGCCACGGACCGTGTAGATCGGGCCGAATCTCGCATCGTCCTCGACGTGCAGGCAATCCGATCGCAGGTTCCAGCCTTCCTCGATACGCATCAGTGAGAAGTTCATCAGATAGGCTAGTCCAGCTCGGCTGACCAAGAGAAGGTATCCGGAAAAGGAATCGATACCGATCGATGCAAAACCCTCCTTGCGGCCTCGCGGTCCGACCCAGCGTTCGAGCAGCGCGTCGATCCCGAACTTCTCCGCAGTCAAGACGAACGGACCGAGGTAGCGCTTGCCGCTTCTCGCGCCGGTCACCTTGGGCGGCGACTGGAAAGGATTGGTCGCAGACGACCCGGTCTCGGTCAGCGCGGCGGCAAGTGATCCGTAGTTGGTGGCATAGGCGTCCAAGCAATACCCGAAGCAGGCTTCCACTTGCTCACGGTGCGCAAGAAAATCGTCGAGACATTCGCGCAAGCGCGTTACCTGGTATTGCCAGATACGTGGCGGGATATACGGCGTCTGACGCGCTTGGTGCGCGGGAAGAGCTGCTTCCAGACGGGCCAAGCCCGCGCGGTCCAGCAACGTGAAGCCGAGATCGTCGCGCTGCTCATAGATCGTATGCAGCAGTTGCAGAATGCTGTCGGCTCCAGATGGCGCGATCACTTCCGGCAGCCGATCCGCCACGCGCGGGAAGCGCATCAAGTCGGACGCCAGTATGCCCGCTTTTGCACACTGAACGAATACGGCACGGATCTGATCGAAGCGCGAACGCAACGTGCCGACCGTGCGCACGCCATTTGGGCCCCATATCCACCAGCCCACGATCCGACGCAACAAGTTGGCATTGTCTGGATCGATGGGCGGGCAGTGCACGACGCATCCATCCCCGAAATTGAGCGTTCTCGCCTTGCCAGCCCACGGATCCAGCCGCCAGACTGAATCACCCCAGCGGCTGATGACGCGACCAGCGGCATCGACAATGACAGGCCAGTCGCTTGCTGGCGGCCAGGTCGGTGGCCGGTAATTCGGCGCATTGGGCGTAACGATTGGCGATGCGATCGCCAATCCCAAGCGCAATGGATCGACACTCATGTCCGTATCTCCGTGAGCCGGATATAACCGTCCCAGGCGGGATGATAGTCACCTTCGGCGATGCGCGCGCGAGCCTCGCCGACCCATAATCGCCTCACGTCGCTACTGCCCTCGAAAAGCGCCAGCTTCGCGGTCAGCCGATCAACAGCAAGTTCGGCGGGATGCGGCGGCACGGGTGCCTTGCCCCCTCGCGCTGGATGATCGCGAGCCAATTCAAGTGACTTGAGGTGGCGGAAACTCGCCAGCGACCAGACGTGATCCTCGCTATCGATATCGCGCTGGTGCGCGCAGAACAGGCATCCCGCCGGGCTGACGCAATCTGGCGACGCGGCCTGCGCCGGTATGTTGGGCAGCGCTTCCGGTGTCGGTTCGACACAACGTCCCGGTCCTGGTGGTGTGATATTCGGATCGGTGCGCTGATGGAATCGGGTGATCTCTACCATCGCGATCTGCGGATGCGGTTCGGCGTAGTCGCGTAACAGGGTCCGCTCGGCATGCTGCGCCATCTCGGAGGTCAACGCCGGGTCCTGCGACTCGCGCAACAGCCAGTTGATCCGTATCTTTCGCAACGCTCGCGGCGGAATGAAGGCCATACCGAGCTTGCCACATATGGCGCGCATTGCGGAAAAGCGCAGCGGAGTGTCTGCCGTACCTTCACGCCGCACGAAAGGAAACAGCAGTCCGTCTGGGTCATCCGGAAACATGGCCGACCGCCATGCCAGGTAGCGTTCGAAAAAAGCCCGGTATTCGTGGTAGATATCGAACTCAACTTCACCTTGGCGACGCTGCTTGTAGCGTCGTACTTGGTAGCCGTCGAAGTGACTCGTATAGTGGAAATGCCCTATGCGCATCGTATGCGCTTGTGCCAAGCTCATGCCGGTCTGAGCAATGAACAGCAGCAGTTCGGCTTCGATCCGAAGGTTGACCAGAGGGGTGCGCATGCGCGGCGATGGGTCGCAGGCCCACGCCGTGCGCGCCGACTCGGAAATCGGTGGGCGACAATGCTGCGACGACGCTGCGTCAACGGGCTCTTCGGTATCGGGATGCGGCACGTACGACCAATATTCGATCACCTGCTTGCTTCGAAAGGCGATGCGGAGCGGCAGCGGGCCATGTATCGCGGCTACCGTCAAGGCATCGCAGATATCCACTAGGCCATACCCGAATACGAATGACTGCGCCAGATCCTGCTTGTCTGTCTTGGCCGCGTAAGACTGGCGGTCATCATGCGCCTTGCGAATGCGCGTATCGACCAAGATGCTCACATGCCGGTCCAGGACCTTGTCTAACACATGCGCGACAGACTTGGCCATCTGATAGACACCGCGCTGACGCAAGTCGCGCACGACGTGCTGGCGATGCAGCAGGTGATCACTCCAGAGGATAAATGCCCGCGTCACAGACTCAAGGCGAACCGATTCGCCGATATCATCGACCCAGGCAAAGAAGCGGCGTAGACAATGAATGTGCCCCTTCGCAGTACTCTTGGTCCAGCCGGCGGCCAGCGCGCCGGAAATCTCGGCGTGAACTCGCCGTACCAGTTCGAACCGTTCGGATAGCGGCGAGCCCAGGCGTCCGTCGGCGATCCATTGGTCAACATGAGCGGCATTGGCGCCTGCTCCACCTCGGTAGAGCAGGCAGCGCAAATCGCACGGCGCCTCCCTGGTACCGCGTGGAACAATGCGGACTGTCAGATCCGGCAGGTCGACATCAGACATGGTCTCTCCTGGACGTTCTCGATGGATTCACGACGCCGGTAAACGCAGCCATGAATGCACTGGCAGCCGCTTCCTTCGCGGACGATTTCTGAATGAACTTAATGTAGCGGAAGGTCGTCGCTTCGTCACGGTGCAATAGAGCGTCCTTCACGATGGCCACGGCATTGATCGCGCCGCCGGCGGCAATCGCCAGGCGCGCCAGTTCGGTGGCAAAGGTGCAGCGTGACTGATGCACGTGGAACCGGCGCAATACTGCAAGTCCGCTCGCGACACCGGACCGGCGTATGGCGGACATCTCGACATTGACAGCGGTCGACTGGTCGGAACCGCGCCTGCCATAGCCGTTGCCAAACCGTGTCAGAAACAGCAACGATCGGTCCTCAGGGGCTGCCTTCGCTTCTCGCAGTAGGCGGCGTACCGATCCGGTATACGCAAGCAAGTCTTCCAGCAGCGGCTGCGGGAGCCAGACGTGGCCCGTGACGCCGAACTTGGTGTGGACGGGTGGAGAGGCACCGGGTCCGACGGCGAGTCGGTACAGGCCAGGCGCGGCCGGATCTGGCACGGCCTGCTCGATTGTTTGCACTTTCAAGTCACATATCGTGCCGAGACGCATGCCCGTAAAGAAACCGAGTGACAAAATGCGGAACATCTCTGGGGTGGCTTGATCGCGGGCGAACGCGAGAATGGCGTCGCGGTCGGACGCCGATACGGGAAGCAATCCATCTTCTAGGCGCTCACCCGGACGGGCGCGATTAGGAATGGCCAAGTCGGTGGTCAACCGCATGAGGGTCCGCTCGAATCCGACAGCATCGAAATACTTGATGTAGACGATCTTGTCCCGCCAAAGAGGCGATGCCGGAGAAAACAGATCTCGCATCTGCACCCATCGATAGAATTGGATGACGTGGCGCATGCGTTGGCTCACGGTCGAGGGGCTGAGCTTGCCGGCGTCGCGCGCCTCGATAAGAGCACCGCGATACAGGACCAGACAGCGCTCGTCCTTGCGGCTTGGAAATGTGAACCATTGCAGATCCCGCGATTCAAGGAAAGTCGCGTAGTCGGTCAACGCACGTAGATTAGACTCAACTGTTTCTAAGGCGGTGCCTTTACGATTCGCTCGTTCGACCGCCCAGAGATTGGCTTCACGCCATGGCTTGCAATCGGCCCAGAATATTTGCGGCAACGTGGAGATGACGCGCGCATTGCATGCCGGTGCGTAGACGACCTTGCCGTCGACAACTTCGCAACGGTGTGGGACGAAACGGATGTGTTCGAGCTTGGCCATGGCCATCTCCCGCAAGGAATGTCCATAGTACAGCCGTTCCGGTGTGCGCGTCCTCGATATTAATCTTATCGTTACCCATGACAGCTTTCTATGAACCCTGCTATGAGAGTGGAAAGGCAAGCAGGTGGGGCATCGGCATGGCAGACCAGTCGATGTTTGCCGTCGGCGGTTTGTGGCGTGAGTGGGATGGGACCGACGGGCCGGAATGGTCGTTCACCCAGCTCACGATCAACGCGGACGACCATCCGCTGATGCAGCGCTTCCACAAGCCCGGAGACGAAAAGCGCGCGCTGGTCATCGTCCCGCAGAATGAGTGGGACGACTGGCTGCAGGCCTCCGAGCCGGAATATGCGCGTAGCTTCTTGCGCCATTATCCGGCCGAGGCTATGACGTCATGGGAATGCCCGGTGCCGTCACGGGCGAAGAAGGCGGACACGCCACCCGAGGCATCCGACGGCAACCTGGCTTTCGATTTCTAGGTCCAAGCGTACCGATAAAAGCGCGCGGCGCTCGACAAGCCGTCTGCCCTAGTCTGTGAGGACAAGAAGGCAGGGTAAATTACACCAGAAAATTACACAGGCGAAAAAAAGCCGACTTCGCAATGAGTCGGCATTTTTATAACTGCATGATTTCGCAGTGATATTCTGGTGGGAAGTGCAAGTTTCGAACTTGCGACCCCTGCAGTGTGAATGCAGTGCTCTACCCCTGAGCTAACCTCCCGTTGAGTGCGAGCATTATAGCGCACCGATTACATTTGTAAAAGGGCCCGCTCGAAAATTCTTACGCAGCCGGCAGGGCAAGCGCCGCGCGCCAGATGCAGCTGCCTTTCACCGCCTTGTCCAGGCCGTTGAGCGTGTCCTCGTGCGCGGCCAGTTCGTCGTCGCTGGCGGGCAGCACGATGATGTCGGCCAGCGGCACCGGCTCCAGCAGCACGCCGCCCACTTGCACTTCCTCTTCCACGTCCATGCCCAGGCTGTTCTGGCCGCGCGTCATGGACAGGTAGACGTCCGCCAGCAGCTCAGCATCCAGTAGCGCGCCGTGCAGCTTGCGGTGGGCGTTGGAGATGCCGAAGAAGTCGCACAGCGCGTCCAGCGAGTTGCGCTTGCCTGGACGCATTTCCTTGGCCACCGCCAGCGTGTCGATCACGCCGCTGATGTGGCCCTCGAGCGGCGGCATGTTCAGCAGCCGGTATTCGTGGTTCAGGAAGCCCATGTCGAAGGGCGCGTTGTGGATCACCAGCTCGGCGCCCTGGATATAGTCGTGGAAGCGCTGCGCAATCTCGCGGAATTTGGGCTTGTCGCTCAGGAACTCGGTGGTCAGGCCGTGCACGTTCAGCGCGCCCTCTTCCGAATCCCGCTCCGGGTTGATGTAGACGTGGAAGTTATTCCCGGTCAGCATGCGGTTGACCAGCTCGACGCAGCCGATTTCAATAACGCGGTTGCCCAGTTTGGGGTTGATGCCGGTGGTTTCAGTATCGAGTACGATTTGACGCATGGATTTCTTCAGGAAAGACTAAGAGCAAGCCGGGCAGTATAGCAAAGCCCGGCCACAGGGGCCGGGTTTGCCCGCCCCTTATTTGCGGACCGAGTCCACGCCCTTGTTGGCCAGCTGGTCGGCCCGCTCGTTGCCCGGATGGCCGTTGTGGCCGCGCACCCAGCGCCAGTCCACCTTGTGCACGGACTGCGCCTGGTCCAGCGCCTGCCACAGGTCGGCGTTCTTGACCGGTTCCTTGGCCGAGGTCATCCAGTTGCGCTTTTTCCAGCCGTGTATCCACTCGCTGATACCTTTTTGCACGTACTGGCTGTCGGTGTGCAGCACCACGTCGCAGGGGCGCTTGAGCGCGTTCAGCGATTCGATCACGGCGCGCAATTCCATGCGGTTATTGGTCGTATTCAGTTCGCCGCCAAACATTTCCTTCTCGGCGCCGTCGGCGCGCAGCCACGCCCCCCAGCCACCTGTGCCGGGATTGCCCTTGCATGCGCCGTCGGTAAAAATCTCAACCTTATCCATCCTGCTGTTCCCGCCTTTTGTTCGTTGCCGGCACGCCCGCCGGGGCGGTGGCCGTTTTTTTGGTCCATGCCGGACCGATCAGGTGCATGCCTTTAACGCGCTTGACCGCCTGCACCATGTACACCGCGCCCAGATACGGCCACGAGCGCGACCCCACCTTGTCCATGAAGGCGTAGCGCTGCAGCCATTTTTCGGTGCGGCAAGCGGGCGCGTAGCAGCCAAAATGGCTTTGCGTGGCGCCCAGATTCAATAATTTTAACCAGTCTTTCAGGCGCAGCATAGAGATGAATTCGCCATCGCGCGGCAGGAAATGGTTGCCGGTGATGCGCGCCGTCACTTGCCGCAAGCCCCACAAGCTGGCAGGATTGAAGCCGCAGATGATGAGCTGGCCTTCCGGCCGCAGCACCCGCTCCACTTCGCGCAGCACCTGGTGCGGTTCGGCGGCGAACTCCAGCACGTGCGGCAGCACCACCAGGTCCAGGCTTTGCGAGGCGAACGGCAGCTCGGCGTAGTCCAGCGTGACGGCCACCTGGCGCAGCTCGCTGCCGTCGGCCATGCGCAGCGGACGCGGGCGGGTATCGGCCAGCCATTTGCGCGGCATGCGGTTGGCGGCCAAGGCGTCGATTTGCGGCAGGCCGATCTGCACGGCGTTGAAGCCGAAGATGTCTGCCGTGAGCTCATCAAGGCGCGCCTGCTCCCAGGCGCGCACGTAGGCGCCCGGCGGCGTTTGCAGCCAGCCGTCCAGCGCTATAATGGATTTTTCGGATGCCGCGCTATCCATGCCGCTCTTTCCCTATGACTACTGCCCGCAAGCTTGCCGTCCTCACCGTTCCCGCCTTCAATGACAATTATCTGTGGTTAATCCATGACGGCGTCCACGCCGCCGTGGTGGACCCCGGCGATGCGCAACCCATCCTGGCCGCACTCAAGGCGCACGGACTGGCGCTTACCGCCATTCTACTCACCCATCACCATGCTGACCACACGGGCGGCGTCCCCGCATTATTGCAGCATTACGCCGTGCCCGTGTTCGGGCCGCGCAATGACGGCATCGCCGCTGTGACCCAGCCGCTGGCCGAGGGCGACACGGTGGCTGTGCCGGGGCTGGATTTGCAGCTGTCCGTGCTGGAAGTGCCGGGGCACACGCTGGGCCACATCGCCTATGTACGCTCCGGCGACGAGCCCTGGCTGTTCTGCGGCGACACCTTGTTCGCGGGCGGCTGCGGCCGCCTGTTCGAGGGCACGCCGGCGCAGATGGTGGACTCGCTGAACAAGCTGGCCGCCCTGCCCGCAGCCACCAAGGTGTTTTGCGCGCATGAATACACTTTGTCGAACCTGCGCTTTGCCAGCGCGGTGGAGCCGGGCAACACGGCGCTGCAGGCGCGCGTGGAGGCGGACACGGCCAAGCGCGAGCAAGGCGTGCCCACCGTGCCCAGCACCGTGGGCATGGAGCGCGAAACCAATCCCTTCCTGCGGTATGCCGAGCCGCAGATTGCAGCTCAACTGGTGGCGGCGGGGAAATTGCAAGGCGGCGAAGCGCCGGTGGCCGTGTTCGCGGCTCTGCGGCAGTGGAAAAACTCTTTCTAAGCGAGGCAGGATGAAGCACGTCACATGCTATTTCGACCCCATCAGCCCGTTCGCGTGGCTGGCCACCAAGGAAATCGGCCGCATTGAAGCGGCGGGATGCACGGTGGAGTTCGTGCCGGTGCTATTTGCGGCCATGCTCAATGCGCACGGGCAGAAAGGCCCGGCCGAGATTCCGGCCAAGCGCGTACACACCTTCCGCGATGTGATGCGGCTGGCGGCGGCCAAGGGCTTGCCTTTCGTGGGGCCGCCGGGGCATCCCTTCAATCCGTTGCCGGCCTTGCGCATCAGTACCGCGATTGGCGATGCGGCGGCGCGCAAGCGTTTTGTGCTGGCCATGTATGCGGCCTGCTGGGAGCGCGGGGCCGATGTGTCGGATATGGCGGTGCTGGCCGGGCTGGCCGACGGGTGCGGCCTGGATGGGGACGCGCTGGCGCAGGCTGCGGTGTCGCCGGAGGTGAAGCAGGCGCTGGCGGCTGCGACTGAACAGGCGATTGCGGCGGGCGTGTTTGGCGTGCCGACGTTTGCGTTTGAGGGGGAGTTTTTCTGGGGTGCGGACCGGATTGAGTCGCTGCTGTGGCGCCTGGCGGGCAACCATATTGACGAAGTTGCGCTGCAGGCGTTTTTGGATAGGCCGGCGCTGGCGCAGCGCAGGGCTGCTTGACGCTAGCAGCCTGCATTGGCGGGTTACGCTGCGCTAACCCGCCCCCCGCAATTGCACGATGCACGATGCACGAATGATGCGTAGGGCGGGTTAGCGGTGGAGCCGCGTAACCCGCCAGCTCGCTTAGATTTCTTCGTACAGCGGCAAGGTCAGGAACTCTGCAAACGCGGTGGACGTCGACATCTCTTCAAAGATCTCGGCGGCGCGCTCGTAGTTCATACTGCTGCCGTCCGGCGCGGAGGCCTTCACCTTCGGCAGTTCCTCGGTAATCATCGCGCGCACCATCTCGGCGGTCACTTTGCGGCCGTCTTCCAGCGTGCCCTTGGACGAACGGATCCATTGCCACACTTGCGAACGGCTGATCTCGGCGGTGGCCGCATCTTCCATCAGGTTGTGGATAGGCACGCAGCCATTGCCGCCCAGCCAGCTGCCCAGGTAGTGGATGCCCACGTTGATGTTGTAGCGCAGGCCCGCTTCGGTGATCGGCGCTTCCGGCTGGAAGTTCAACAGGTCGGCGGCAGTCACTTCCACGTCGGGACGCAGCTTGCTAATCTGGTTCGGCGCGTCGCCCAGCACTTTCTTGAACTCGCCCATGGCCAGGTCCACCAGGCCAGGGTGCGCCACCCAGCCGCCGTCGTAGCCGTCGGTCGCGTCGCGCGCCTTGTCATTGCGCACGCCGCCCATGGCCACGTCGTTCTTTTCCGGATCGTTCTTGATCGGGATCAACGCGGCCATGCCGCCAATGGCCGGCGCGTTGCGCTTGTGGCAGGTCTTCAGCAGCAGCAGCGCGTAGGAGCGCATGAACGGCGCCGTCATGGTCACTTTGGCGCGGTCCGCCAGGCAGAAGTCCTTGTCCAGCTTGAATTTCTTGATGCAGGAGAAGATGTAGTCCCAGCGGCCGGCGTTCAGGCCCGAGCTGTGCTCGCGCAGTTCGTACAGGATCTCGTCCATTTCAAACGCGGCCAGGATGGTTTCGATCAGCACCGTGGCCTTGATGGTGCCTTGCGGCAGGCCCAGTTCGTTCTGCGTCATCACGAAGATGTCGTTCCACAGGCGCGCTTCCAGGTGCGATTCCATCTTCGGCAGGTAGAAGTACGGACCGGCGCCGCGCGCCAGCTGCTCCTTGGCGTTGTGGATCATGAACAGCGCGAAATCGAAAATGCCGCCCGAGATGCGCTTGCCGTCCACCAGCACGTGCTTTTCATCCAGGTGCCAGCCGCGCGGACGCACCACCAAGGTGGCGGTCTTGTCGTTCAGCTTGTACGATTTGCCGTTCTGCTCCAGCGAGATGGTCTTGCGCACCGCGTCCATCATATTGACCTGGCCGCTGATCTGGTTGTCCCAGTTCGGCGTGTTCGAGTCTTCGAAGTCGGTCATATAGCTGTCGGCGCCGGAGTTCAGCGCGTTGATGACCATCTTGCGCTCCACCGGCCCGGTGATTTCCACGCGGCGACATTCCAGCGCTTTCGGAATCGGCGCAATGGTCCAGTCGCCGGCGCGGATGTGCGCGGTTTCCTTCAGGAAGTCCGGACGCTCGCCTTCATCCAGGCGCTTGGCACGCGCCACGCGGATCGCCAGCAGTTCCTGGCGGCGCGGCTCGAACTCGCGCGACAGCTTGGCCACCAGGGCCAGCGCAGCGGGAGTCAGTACGGTTTCGTAGCCGGGCTTGATGGCGCCGGTAATGTCCATGCCTGCTGGCAGAGTGAGGGTGGCTTGCGTCATGAGATCTCCGATGGTGGTAGGTGTGAATGCCTCAGTATAGGCGCTAGGCGTCTTGCTGTTTTTTCCAGTATATTCACTAAATAGTTATGCAAACAAGACTAAAAATCACTTCATCTATGCGTTTTTTGCACAAGTGAAGAAAAAACAGGGGTGTACACATCGATGGGACAATTCAGGCAGATCTCCACTTTTGTGGACGTGGTGGCCAAGGGCAGCTTGTCGGCCGCAGCGCGCGCGGAAGGCATAGCGCCCGCCGTTATTGGGCGCAGGCTGGATGCGCTGGAACAAAGGCTGGGTGTAAAACTGCTGCAGCGCACCACCCGCAAGCTGGCGCTGACCAATGAAGGCGCAGCGTTTCTGGAGGACTGCCAGCGCATCCTCACCGAGCTGGAAGACGCCGAAGCGGCGGTGGCGGAACGCAGCGCGCGCGCAACAGGTCACTTGCTGGTGTCCGCGCCGGCCGGGTTTGGGCGGCAGCACGTGGCGCCGCTGCTGCCCTCTTTCCTGTCCGAACACCGCGACGTGCGCGCCACGCTGAACCTGAACGACCGGGTGGTGGACATTATCGGCGAAGGGGTGGATGTGGCGATCCGCATCGCCTCGCTGTCTGATTCCAGCCTGGTGGGAGTGAAGCTGGCCGACAACCAGCGCGTGCTGGTGGCAACGCCTACCTATCTGAAGCGGCACGGCACGCCGCGCTCGCTGGACGACCTTAACAAGCACAACTGCCTCGCCATCAGCAGCGACGGTTCGCAGCGCGGCTGGACGTTCCGGCACGAGGGCAAGATCGTTACGCTGAAAGTGAGCGGAAATATGGGCTGCAACGACGGCGCGGTGCTGCACGACTGGGTGCTGGCCGGCAGAGGGCTGGCGTGGCGTTCGATGTGGGAGGTGGGCGGCGATATCGAGGCCGGACGGCTGCGCACCGTGCTTGACGAGTATGCGGCGCCGGGGAATGATATTTATGCGGTGTTCGCGCAGCGCAACCATCTGCCGCTGCGGATCAGGGCCTTCGTGGACTTCCTGCGCCGTACCTACGCGCAGCCGGGTTACTGGCGCAACGGCAGGGGTCTGACCCCAGGGGTCTGACCCCAGAAGCCACCAAACGTACAGACGAAAAAAAATCCTCGGAAACCGAGGATTTCTTCATCTCGTAAGATTCAGCGTATTACAGTGGCTGAATGTTCGAAGCTTGCTTGCCTTTAGGGCCGGCGGTTACTTCAAACGAAACGCGCTGGTTCTCTTGCAGCGATTTGAAGCCAGCCGATTGGATAGCCGAGAAGTGAGCGAACAGATCTTCGCCGCCTTCGTCAGGGGTAATGAAGCCAAAACCCTTCGAATCATTGAACCATTTTACGATACCAGTTGCCATTACAATTCCTATTTCAGTTAAGTTGGGCTTGCGCCCGTGATATCGTTTGAAGCAAGTAAGAAATGACAGACAAACTGCACTACTCTTGAATCTAACGATCCCGCATTATACCGAATAAAACGAAAAAATCTCGTTTTCACGAAAATAAATGCAAGGATGTGACTTCGGTGGTGTAGCCATCTAGCCAGATCTCCCCGAGCACAAATTCGCGCGGCATAAGTGTCACTATAGACAAGATCCGGAGATCGCGCTTGAGGAAAATCAAACGAGCGCGAAGAAACTTCGGTTTCAGGCCTCGAAAACCGGCGCTTTAGGATCCCGCGCCGCCCAGGCCAGGTAGCGCTCGACTTGCGCCGCCAGCGCCGCCCAGCCGGTCAGCTCGTCAGGACGTTTCCCCAACAACGGCAAGAGCTCCTGCTCCAAGCGGCGCGCTTCGGCGCCAAACGCGGCGTAGCCGAATGTCGCCGCCGAGCCCGCTACGCCGTGCAGCAAAGCGTGCAGTTTTTCCAGCGCGGCGGCATCCGCGTCGGCGTTGCGGCAAAGAGACAAGGCAGCATTAATCGCTTGCAGCGTGGCGGGTATGCCCGCCGCGTACTTGTCGCCCAGCGCGGCCAGCCGCGCACGGAAGTTCGGATCCACCAGGGTCGCCACGCTCTGCCCTCTTCTTCTTACTTGGTGCCGAAGATGCGGTCGCCCGCATCGCCCAGGCCGGGCACGATGTAGGCGTGCTCGTTCAGGTGGCTGTCCAGCGAGGCGCAGTAGATCTTCACGCCGGGATGGGCCTTCTGGAACACTTCAACGCCTTCGGGCGCGGCCACCAGGGCCAGGAAGATAATCTGCTCGTCCGACACGCCGCGCTTTTTCAGCACGTCCACCGCGTGCACGGCGGAATTGCCGGTGGCAACCATCGGGTCGCACAGGATGAAAGTACGCTCGACCAGGTCCGGCAGGCGCACCAGGTATTCCACAGGCTGGTGGGTGTCCGGATCGCGGAACACGCCGATGTGGCCGACGCGGGCCGATGGAACCAGGCTCAGCAGGCCATCGCTCATGCCGATGCCGGCGCGCAGGATGGGGACAATGGCCAGCTTGCGGCCGGCGATAACGGGCGCGTCGATGGTCATCAGCGGGGTTTCGATCTCGCGGGTGCCCAGCGGCAGGTCGCGGGTGATCTCATAGCCCATCAGCAGGGTGATCTCTTTCAGCAGCTCGCGGAAGGTGCGGGTTGAGGTCGCCTTGTCGCGCATATGGCTCAGCTTGTGCTGGATCAGCGGATGGTCGGTGATGAACAAATTGGGGAAGCGCGGGTCTTGTTTCATGGGGTGCTCATATCTAATCAGTTATAGGCCGCATTATCCCAGCCATCCGGCCCCGGTGGAAAGCTTTTGGACAAAATATTCCAGGCCCCGCCGGATACCCGTTTTTGCGGCAACTTTGCCCATCTGCTACTCTGTAAAAGGGCTTTTTCGAGCCGCCCCAGGGCTTTTTTGCAAAACATGCATAGATGTTGTCATTTTTCATGTTTTTCGCACGCCAACAGTGATACATTTCGTTTTGGTTTTGCAACAATAGTTCTGAAAGATAGACTGACACAATGCTATCCAGTGCCCCATCATTGCCCCTGCGCGCCAGCCACAACGAGATGGACAGCCTCATAGAGGAGGCTGGCGATGTCGTTTTCCGGCTCAATTTGCAAGGCGTAGTGCTCTTTGCCAGCAAACGCGCGCAAACGCTGGCGGGCCTGGAACTGGATGGCAAGCCCCTGGCCAACGTCACCAGCGAGACGGACCTGCCGGCGCTGAAGGCGGCGCTGACGGAACTGGTTCAGTCGGCCACGGCAGGGTGCGTGGAAGTGCGCCTGAAGGGCGAACAAAACGAAGTCTGGTTCGAGCTGCGCCTGTCCGTGTACGGCCAGGGCGGCGCCGCGCCGGGCATCCTGGTGGTGGGCCGCGACCTCACCGCCCAGCAAGCCACCGAAGAACGCCTGCGCCACATGGCCACCCATGACGCGCTGACCGAACTGCCCAACCGTTTGCTGCTGTCCGACCGCATCCGCATGACCATCGCCCAGGCGCGCCGTTCCGGCCAGGGCTTCTCGGTGGCGACGGTGGGCATAGACGGCTTCAAGAAAGTCAACGATGGCCTGGGCCACCCGGTGGGCGACGCGGTGCTGCGCATGGCAGCCGCGCGCCTGCGCAAGACCCTGCGCGACTCGGACACCCTGGCCCGCGTCGGCGGCGACGAGTTCGTGGCCGTGCTGCCCGGCACCGCCACCGAAGCCCAGATCAAGCTGGTCACGGGCCGCTTGCTGGCCACGCTGCAGGCGCCGTTTGAAATCGACAGCCACACCATCTACCTCGGCGCCTCGGTCGGCGTGTCGGTCTATCCGCAGCACGCCGAAGACGAAGTGCGGCTGGTGGCCCTGGCCGACGCCGCCATGTCGCGCGCCAAGGAAACCGGCAAGGCGCGCTGCGTGGTCTACAGCGCCCGCCTCAGCGGCCCGCCCGAGCACGACATTTCGCTGGAAGCGGCCATGTTCCAGGCCGTGCGCGAAGGCGAATTCATGCTGTACTACCAGCCCATCGTGGACGCCCGCACGCGCGAGATCGAAGGCTTTGAAACGCTGATGCGCTGGAAGCACCCTACCCTGGGCATGGTGCCGCCGGTGCGCTTTATTCCGATCGCTGAAACCAACGGCCTGATCAACCTGCTCGGCGCCTGGGCGCTGAAGGCGGCCTGCGTGCAGCTCAAGCAGTTCGAGGAGGTTGCCAAGCGGCCATTGTATATTTCTGTTAACATTAGCCCTCGGCAATTCCGCAACGACAAATTCCTCGACGTACTGGACGACGCAATGGCGTTCTCCGGCCTCCCAGGTGAGCAATTGGTACTAGAAATTACAGAAGGCACGCTGATGATCGATCCGGCCCACGCCGAAACGATCCTGACCCGGATGGCGGAGCGCAAGGCGCGCATCGCCATTGACGACTTTGGCACCGGCTACTCCTCGCTGGCCTACCTGAAGCGCTTCCCCATCTCCGTACTGAAAATCGACCGCGCCTTCATCCGCGACCTGCCCGGCTCGCAGAAGGATGGCGCCATCTGCAACGCCGTGCTGGACCTGGCCAAGCACCTGGACCTATCCGTGGTGGCCGAGGGCGTGGAAACCGAAGAGCAGCTGGCCCATTTGCAGGAGCGCGGCTGCCAGTACATCCAGGGCTACCTCACCGGCAAGCCGATGGCTGCCCACGTGGCCATGGCGGCCCTGCGCGAGCGCACTTACGCCAATCTCGTGCCGCAGGAGACGCGGCTGGATTCCAGGCCGGATCCGAGGCAGGTGCAGGCATGAACCAGGCGCAGACAGCCGACGGCGCCAAGACCCTGTCCCTGCTGTGGGACCGCACCCGCATGCAGGGCGACATGCCCGGCTTCGCCAAGGCGATTTCCGCCATCCTCGGCGCCATGCGCGGCGAGGACGAGAGCGATTTCAACATGACGCAGACGGTGCTGTCGGACCCGGTCCTGACGCAGAAGGTACTGCGCCTGGCCAACAGCGGCATGTATTCGGCCTTCGGCCAGCACGTCAACACCGTCAGCAAGGCGGTGCTGGTGCTGGGCACGGAGGCCATCGGCCACCTGGCGCTGGGCCTGAAGCTGATTGAAGAACTGTCCGCCACCTCGACCGACTCGGTGGCCGGCTCCTCCTGCGCACATATTGAAATGGAAAAGGCCGTGCTGGCCGGCATGGTGGCGCAGCAGGTGGCCACCAGCGCCAACAGCCGCCACGCGGAAGAAGCCGTGGTGTGCTCGCTGCTGCACACGCTGGGCCGCATGATGATCACCTTCTACATGCCCGAGCGCTGGAGCGAAATGCAGAAGCTGGCCGGCATCGACAAGGAGAACGACGCCGCCATGAAGGTGCTGGGCTTGAGCATGGAAGACGTGGGCAGCGCGGCAGCAGCCCACTGGGGCCTGCCGAAAAATCTGATCAGCGGCATGCGCAGCGTGGCGCCGCCCGAAGATGGCCAGGAAGTCAGCCACGCCGACTGGATCGCCGGCCTGTCCACCATGTCGGCCCGCTGCGCGGACGCGCTGTGGCACGACGACGAAGCCGGCGCGGAGGAAGTCAAGCGCATCACCGAAAGCTACTCCGGCATGCTGGGCGTGGACGCCGAAAAAATGAGCGCGGCCATAGAACGGGCCAAGGAAGTGGCGGCCAATGACTTGTCCATCGCGCCGCTGTCCAAGCCGGCCGAACGCCGCGCCAAGGCCCTGGCCAAGACGCGCCAGCGCGCCGCCGGCAACAACATCCTGCTCAGCGGCCTGGCCGATATGCGCGACCTGGTCGACTCGGCCAGCCCGGGGCAAATGGTCTCCATCGCGCTCGAGACGGTGTACAAGGGACTGGACTTCTCGCGCGCCGTCGCCTTTGTGCGCAACCACCGTGAGGGCCGCTACGCCGCCAAGATGTGCTTCGGTGAAGGCGTCAAGGACAAGCTGGGCGAAATGGTGTTCAACGAAGCCTATGAACCCAACGTCTTCCACGCCGCGCTCAATAGCGACCGCGTGATCTTCATTGAAAACGCGCGCGATCCTAAATTCGCCACCAAGCTGCCGGCCTGGTGGAAGTCCACCCTGTCCGAAGCGCGCAGCTTCGTCATCCTGCCGCTGCAATCGAACTCGCAGCCGGCCGGCTTTATCTACGGCGACTGGGACGAATCCTTCCCGCCCATCCAGCTCAGCCAGACCGAATTCAGCCTGCTCAACGACATGCGCGCCCTGGTCGTCAAGGCGGTGGAGCGCCGCTTGCACTTGGAGACGGTGGGCAACCGGGTCGCGTAAAGTGTCGAAAAACTTTACACGTTACAGAATAAAGATGCCCCATGACACAATTACTTGCCTATAAGTAACTGTATTTACGCAACTTTCTCGTCGGGCAGGCCTCCTGGCTTGCATCTTGCGTGTTATGCCGCACTGCATCGCGCACGCCACCCTGACCCCATCCTATCCACCACCGGGCGGCGTTACCTTTTCCGGCGCCGGCACCCAGGGCGCCACCGGCGGCCGCACCAACACCTACAGCGGCTTCAACACCAGCGCGTTCGGCCAACTGTATTGGGGCGCCAGCACGGCGTCCCTGCCAGGCGCTGCGCTGGACGGCTCGGTCGACCCGCTGACCTTCAGCAGCATCAACGGCACCACCGCCACCTGGACCGGCGTCACGAACTGGTACGACCAGCAAAATGGCGTCACCGGCACCGTGCAGATGCGCCTGTTGATCGACATCGGCGGCCTGGGCGCCACCCCATGGCTGCTCGCCAGCACCATTGCCGACATGAATGCGGCCACCGGCGCCGTGGTCAACGTCAGTTCGGCAGCCAGCTTCACCGCCAACCTGCAATTCCAGGCCAACACCGGTTCGGGCTTCCAGGCTATCAACAATATCAGCGTACTGCAGGGCAACACCCGCACCAGCTTCGGCGGCGCGTTCTACGCAACCCCGGCACAGACCAGCAACGTTCCTGAGCCTGGCTCGCTGGCCTTGGCCTCCCTGGGCCTGGGTGCGCTGGCCCTGATCCGCCGCCGCAAGGCAGCAGCAAACTAAGCGCCGCTGCTTCCGCTGGCGGCCTGGCCCTGCCTCTGCCAGCGGAACGACAGCCCCGCCGCAACGGCCGCGCATGCGGCCAGCGCGGCGGCCACGTAGTAGATCGATTCCGCCCCCAGCCTTTCCCAGCACTGCGACAAGCCCAGTCCGCCCAGCGTGCCGCCCACCCCATACGAAATGCTGATGTACAGCGCCTGTCCGCGCGCCTGCAGCGGCCCGGCGAACCAGCGCTGCATGGCCAGTACGGACGATGAATGGTGCAGCGCAAACGTGGCCGCGTGCAGCAGCTGGGCCAGCACCAGCAGCGCCAGCCAGTGCGCGCCGGTACCTATCATGATGAAGCGCACCACGGCCGCCGCGAACGCCAGCATCAGCATGCGCTGCGCGCCCCAGCGCTTGAGCAGCGGCGCCTGGAAATAAAACAGCAGCACCTCCGCCACCACACCCGTCGACCACATGGCCCCGATCACCGTCTTGCTGTAGCCGGCCCGCTCGAGGTAGAGCGAATAAAAGGTGTACAGCGACGTATGGGCGGACACCATCAGCGCGGTGGACGCGAAGAAGGCCAGCACCTCGCGCTGGCGCAGCACGGCCAGCAGCGCCGGGCGCGGCCCCGCGTGCTGCATGCGCGGCACCTCGCGCATGCGGAAAGCCGCCACTATCACGCACACCAGCAGCGCGCCCGCAGCCCAGGGCAAGGCGCGCGTGCCCCAGTAGTCCAAGGCGTAGGCGGTCAGCATGGTGGCGATGATGAAGCCGATGGAACCCCACAGGCGGATGCGGCCATAGTGCGTCAGGTCGCCGCGCATTTCGGACAGCATCAGGGCCTCGCAGATCGGGCCTTGCGCGCTGGTGAACAGGTTGAGCAGCACCATGGCCGCGAAGAAGTGCGCGAAGGTGGAGCCGATGAAGAAGCCGGAGAAGGCCGTGAGCGCCGCCAGGCCGGTCATGCGCAGCACCACCACGCGGCGCTCGGTGTGGTCGGCCACCCAGCCCCACAGGTTGGGGCCGAAGATGCGCAGCACCTGGATCAGCGACATCAGCACGCCGATCTGCGCCACCGTCAAGCCCTTGTCCGCGAAGAACAGGCTGGCGTAAGTGGAGAAAGTGCCCGCGTGGGCGTAGTAGAAAAACAGGAAGGAGCCGAAGCTGAAAAACTGTGTGGGCATATAGGGGACTGCAGACTGCTGGGGTCAGACCCATCGGGTCCGACCCCTGACCTTGCCTCAGATTCCGCGCGCGATATCCGGCGTGGCCACGCGCACGTCGCCGCACTGGGCGCGGTGCATCAGGGCGTGGTCCATCAGCACCAGCGCCAGCATGGCTTCGGCGATCGGCGTTGCACGTATGCCTACGCAGGGATCATGGCGGCCGAAGGTCTCCACCATGACGGGATTGCCTTCCTTGTCGATGGAGCGGCGCGGCGTGCGGATCGACGACGTGGGCTTGATGGCGATCGACACCGTGATGTCCTGCCCGGTCGAAATGCCGCCCAGCACACCGCCGGCGTTATTGCCGATGAAGCCTCCCGGCGTCAGCTCGTCGCCGTGCTCGGTGCCGCGCTGCGCCACCGACTTGAAGCCCGCGCCTATCTCCACGCCCTTCACGGCGTTAATGCCCATCATGGCGTAGGCGATGTCGGCGTCCAGCTTGTCGTAGATCGGCTGGCCCAGGCCCACGGGCACGTTCTGCGCCACCACGTCGATGCGCGCGCCGATGGAGTCGCCGTCCTTGCGCAGCGCATCCATCGCGTCCTCCATGCGGGCGATCAGCGCCGCGTCGCCGCTGGCGGCGAAGAAGGGATTGTTCGGCACATGCTCCCAGCCCTCGAACGGCACCGGAATGTCGCCCAGCTGGCTCATGCAGCCCTTGAACACCGTGCCGTACTGCTGCTGCAGCCATTTCTTGGCCACCGCCGCCGCGCCCACGATGGGCGCCGTCAGACGCGCCGACGAGCGGCCGCCGCCGCGCGGGTCGCGCACGCCGTACTTGTGCCAGTAGGTGTAGTCCGCATGGCCAGGGCGGAAGCTTTCGGTGATGTTGCCGTAGTCCTTGCTGCGCTGGTCCTCATTGCGGATCAGCAGCGCAATCGGAGTGCCGGTGGTCACGCCCTGGTACACGCCGGACAGGATCTCCACCCGGTCCGGTTCCTGGCGTTGGGTTACGTGGCGCGAGGTGCCGGGCTTGCGGCGGTCCAGCTCGGGCTGGATATCGGCTTCGCTCAGCGCCAGGCCCGGAGGGCAGCCGTCAATTACGCAACCGATCGCAATACCATGCGATTCGCCGAAAGTGCTTACAGAAAACAGCTTGCCAAAGGAGTTGCCGGACATAGGTAGAAGTATGAGTGGACTGAGGGAATCCTTCAATTCTACCAGTCCCCCGCCTTGCCCGTGGCAATCATGCCAAAACAGTACGTAAAAGTACTAAAACTTGCAATATATAAATCCAAATTTAACAATGCGCTTGCTATAACGATAAAATGTCGTTATTGGTACTAGGAAAGTACTGAAATGATCGTTCTCTTTAACAATTCGCTATATACTTGAACCAAGAACACCGAGATATCTGGAGAAGCGACACATGCCCGCACCGATCACGCCCCTTGACCAAAACAAGGACGATCAAGACGATCTGGTATTCTTAGAAGAACATCCGGCCGAGCCGGCGGCGCACCCCACCCGCGAGGTCTGGCGCGTGATGATTATCGACGACGACGAAGACGTCCACTCGACCACCACCTTCGCGCTCGGCAATCTGGACATGCAGCAGCGGCCGCTGGAATTCGTGCACGCCTACTCCGCCAGCCAGGCCCGCGAAATGCTCAAGCATGAGCAGGACATCGCCGTCATCCTGCTCGACGTGGTGATGGAACAGGACGACGCCGGCCTGCACCTGGTGCGCTACATCCGCGAAACGCTGAAACTGGCCGACGTGCGCATCATCCTGCGCACCGGCCAACCCGGCTACGCGCCGGAAATCGACGCCATCCGCGACTACGACATCAACGACTACAAGACCAAGTCCGAGCTGACCCGCATCAAGCTGTTCACCACCGTCACGGCGGCGATACGCTCCTACGAACAAATCCGCAAGATCAGCAACAGCCGGCGCGGCCTGGACCAGATCGTCCACGCCAGCACGGAGCTGATGTCGCTGCACGGCGTGCACAACTTCGCCGCCGGCGTGCTGGCGCAGATCGCCTCGCTGCTGCACCAGCCGGCGCACGGCGTGCTGTGCGTGCAGGAATGCCCGGACAGCGGCTGCCACGAACTGATGGCCATGGCCGCCGCCGGCAGTTTCTCCCACCTGGACGGCCTGCAGGTCACCAGCGCCAACGACCAGCGCGTCTCCGAGGCCATGGAACACACGCTGGACGAACGCCGCAACCACTACGGCAATGGCGCCATCACGCTGTACTTCGCGGGCAAGGCCAGCCGCGCCTTCGTGGCGTATTTGCTGGTGGACCGTCCCATCAGCGAGATCGAGGAGAGGCTGCTGGAAGTTTTTTGCAGCAACGTGGCCGTGGGCCTGGACAACGTGGAGCTGGTGTCGCACCTGCACAATGCGGCCTTCTACGACCAGCTCTCCAAGCTGCCCAACCGCACCCGCCTGGTCGAAATCCTGGACGCGGCGCTGGCCGGTCCGGCCAAGCAGGACGCCAGCCTGGCGCTGGTGGACCTGGACCATTTCGCCGAAACCAACGACGCCCTCGGCCACCAGTTCGGCGACTTGCTGCTGCTGGCCGTGGCAGACCGCCTGCAAACCAGCCTGGGCCAGCAGCTCACGGTGGCGCGCATCGGCGGCGACATCTTCTGCGTGCTGGGCGACGCCGCGCAAGTGAATCCGGCCATGATACTGGCGCTGTTCCAGGTGCCGTTCAGCATAGACGGCCAGGACGTGCAGCTGTCCGCCACGCTGGGCCTGGTGCGCCTGGGCGAGCATGACGGCACCGGCGCCGACGCGCTGAAAGACGCCGACATCGCCCTCAAGCGCGCAAAGACCCAGCAGCGCGCCGGCCACTTCTACTTCTCGCGCAGCATGGGCGTGGAGATCCGCGAGCGGGTGCGCATGATGCATGCGCTGCGCACCGGCTTCAGCCAGAACCAGCTGTTCGTGGTGTACCAGCCGCAGATCGACCTGGCCACGCGCCGCCCGGTCGGCGCCGAGGCGCTGCTGCGCTGGCAAACGCCGGACGGCAAGTTCATCTCGCCGGACCGCTTCATTCCGATTGCCGAGTATTCCGGCCTGATTATCGACCTGGGCGAGTGGGTCATGCGCACCGCCTGCCGCGAACTGGTGACGCTGCGCGCCGCCGGCCACGACAACTTCACCATGTCGATCAACGTATCGCAGGTGCAGTTCCGCCATCCCTACTTCCTCGAAATGCTGCGCCGCGCGCTGGCCGACACCGGCGCGCCGCCGGAGTTCGTGGAGCTGGAGATTACCGAGTCCATGGCGATGGAAGAACCGGACCTGCTGATCAAGATGCTGGGCCAGATCAAGCAGACCGGCGTCAGCATCGCGATAGACGATTTCGGCACCGGCTTCTCGTCGCTGTCTTATCTGCAGCGGTTGCAGATCGACCGGCTGAAGATAGACCGGGCCTTCGTCACCGAGATCACCGGCTCGGCGCGCGGCAGCAGCATCGCCGAGATGGTGATACAGCTGGGCCGCAACCTCGGCCTGGCGGTGATTGCGGAGGGCGTGGAAGACGAACGCCAGGCGCAGATCCTGCAAGCGCTGGGCTGCCCGCTCGCGCAAGGCTTCCTGTTCGCCCGCCCGATGACGGCGGACGCCCTCAACGGCTGGCTTAGCAACGACGCGCTGGAAGGCGTCGCGTAACGCTGGCGGGTTACGGCTACGCCTAACCCGCCCTACGCCTTCCCGCCAGCCAGCAAAGTACCCATTCACGTAGGGCGGGTTAGGCGGCACGCCGTAACCCGCCAAACCGCGGCGCAAACAAAAAAACGCTATCCGAAGATAGCGTTTTTTGTTTGCGGAGCCGGTTTAGTCCGCCGGCTGTTCTTCCTCGGCCGGCCAATCGCGGATGTAGGCTTTCAGCATGCGGTTCTCGAAGCTCTGCTGCTCCAGCACCGCGCGCGCCACGTCGTAAAACGAGATCACGCCCAGCAGGGTTTTCGCGTTCATCACCGGCAGATAGCGCGCGTGCTTCTCCAGCATGATGCGGCGCACTTCGTTCACTTCGGTATCCGGCGTCACGGTGATCGGGTGGTCCTCCATGTGCTTGCGCACCGTGCCGCCGCCCACCGAGCCCTTGTTCTCATGCAGCGCCTTGAGCACTTCGCGGAAGGTCAGCATGCCGACCAGATCGCCGAACTCCATCACCACCAGCGAACCGATATCCTTTTCCGCCATCGTCGTGGCGGCGTCGGCCAGCGGCTGATCAGGCGTGATGGTGTAGAGGATATTGCCTTTAACTTGCAGAATTTCGGAGACTTTCATTTTGGGCCGTCCTGTCCGTGTGAATGGGGTTTTGTAGTTATTGTAAGCCTTACTGCGAATGTAGCGTATGCCCGGCAAAAAATCCAGCATTGCGCAATATCAAATATTGCACGCTGTTGCTGCCAGCCGAATCGCGGTAGGATCTTGCCACGTCAATAACCATAACGAGACATTCATGAGCGGTCCCCACTACCCTGGCTTCGATACGCTTGCCTTGCACGCTGGCGCCGCGCCCGACCCGGCCACCGGCGCACGTGCAACCCCCATCCACTTCACCTCCTCCTTCGCCTTCCGCGACTCGGACCACGCCGCCGCCCTGTTCAATATGGAGCGCGCCGGCCATGTTTATTCGCGCATTTCCAATCCCACCAACGCCGTGCTGGAAGAGCGCATCGCCGCGCTGGAAGGCGGCGTGGCGGGCATCGCCACCGCCAGCGGGCAGGCCGCCATGCACCTCGGCCTGGCCACCATCGCCGGCGCCGGATCGCACATCGTCGCGTCGCGGGCGCTGTACGGCGGCTCGCACAACCTGCTGGGCTACACGCTGAAGCGCTTCGGCATCGCCACCACCTTTGTCGACCCGCGCGACATCGACGCCTGGCGCGCCGCCATCCGCCCCGAGACCAAGGTGCTGTTCGCCGAAACGCTGGGCAATCCGGGCCTGGACGTGCTGAACGTGCCCGCCGTGGCCGCGCTGGCGCACGAGCACCATCTGCCGCTGATGGTGGACTCCACTTTCACCACGCCGTATTTGCTCAAGCCCTTCGACCACGGCGCCGACCTGGTGTTCCACTCCGCCACCAAGTTCCTGTGCGGGCACGGCACCGCCATCGGCGGCCTGCTGGTGGACGGCGGCACATTCGACTGGCAGGCCGCCTACGACCAGACCGGCCGCTTTGCCGAACTGTGCGAGCCGTATGACGGCTTCCACGGCATGGTGTTCGCCGAAGAGTCCACCGTGGCGCCGTTTGCGCTGCGCGCGCGGCGCGAGGGCCTGCGCGACTTCGGCGCCGTCATGAGTCCGCACAACGCCTTCGCCGTGCTGCAGGGCATAGAGACGCTGGGCCTGCGCATGGAGCGCCACGTCGCCAACACGCGCAAGGTGGTGGAATTCCTGCTGGCGCATCCGGCGGTGGAATCGGTGTCCTATCCCGAGCTGGAATCGCATCCGGACTACGAGCTGGCCAAGACCCTGCTGCCCAAAGGCTGCGGCGCCGTGTTCACCTTCACCATCAAGGGCGACCGCGCCGCCGGCCGCCGCTTTGCCGACCGCCTGGCCGTGTTCTCGCACCTGGCCAATGTGGGCGACGCCAAGTCGCTGGTGATACATCCGGCGTCCACCACGCACTTCCGCGTGCCTGCCGAGCAGTTGGCTGCATCCGGCATTGCCGAAGGCACCATGCGCCTCTCCGTCGGCCTGGAGGACGCGGACGACCTGATCGAAGACCTGGCGCGCGGCCTCAAGCTGTCGCAGAAAGGAGGCTGAGATGCTGTTCGACATTGATGGCGCGGCCGCGTACTGCTACACCGGCGGAAAAACCTTCGACCCCGCCCTGCCCACGGTGGTTTTCATCCACGGCGCGCAGAACGACCATTCCGTGTGGGCGCTGCAAAGCCGCTACCTGGCGCACCACGGCTACGGCGTGCTGGCGGTTGACCTGCCCGGCCATGGCCGCAGCAAGGACGAGGCAAAGCGCAGCGTGGAGGAGATGGCGGACTGGCTGCTGGCGGTGCTGGACGCGGCCGGCGTGGTGCAGGCCGCCCTGGTGGGCCACAGCATGGGCTCCTTGATTGCGCTGGAACTGTCGCAGCGCGCGCCGGAACGGGTTGCCAAACTGGCCCTGCTGGGAACGGCCTATCCGATGAAGGTGTCCGACGCGCTGCTGAACACCTCGCGCGCCAATGAGCAGGCGGCGATCGACATGGTCAACATCTACTCGCACTCCAGCATGGCGCAGAAACCATCTTGTCCCGGTCCAGGCTTTTCCGTCATGGGCGGTGCGCAGCGGCTGATGCAGCGCATGTCGGCACTGAATCCGGAGCAGCTGTTCTATACCGACTTCCATGCCTGCAACGCCTACGCCAACGGCGAAGCGGCCGCGCAGGCGGTGCGCTGCCCCACCCTGTTCATCCTGGGGTCCAAGGACATGATGACGCCGGCCAAGGCCACCAAGCTGCTGACCACCGCGATCCCGCATGGCCGGGTGGTGCAGGTCGATGCGGGCCATTCCATGATGGCGGAGCAGCCCGACGCCGTACTGGACGCGCTGATAGCCTTCCTGCGCTAACGGCAAGCCCGCTGGGGCAGCCCGTGGATGAAATCTATGGCCGCCCCGGCCACGGCCGGCGCCAGCGGCAGGGCCGGATTTGAGTAGGAGGCCATCTGCTGGCCCATATCAGCCGGCACCCGCTTGAGCACGTGGTTCACGCCATCCGCCAGCACCAGGCGGCTTGCCGGATTCGCCTTGTGCAGCAGCGTGGCCTGTTCGGCGCCAACCTGGATATCGGTCGTGCCCTGTACGATCAGCGCAGGCATGCGCAACTTGGCGAATTCCTGGGACGGCACATATTTGAACCACGAAATCATATAGGGCTGCACGCTAGGACGGTAGATGGCCTGCAGCTCCGTCGGCAGCGTAGCCGGGCGCTTGCCGCTTTCAAGCGCAGACAGAATCCGGTCGTTGGCCTGCGCCAGCTCGGCGGACAGCTTCGAGTCGAGCTGGCGGCGCAGCAGCAGTGACGCGCGCTCCGCAGGGCCGGACAGCGAGATAAACCCGTCCGTCTTCGCCGCGCGCGCGGCCAGCATGCCGATCAGCGAGCCTTCGCTGTGGCCTATCACCGTGACGGATGAGTAGCGCCCTTCCTGCCTGAGCTGATGCACCCAGGCGGCGGCGTCGCCGCTATAGGTCTCAAAGCGCAGCTGCGCCTCGCTGGCTGCGGCGCGGGCGCTGGCGCCGATGCCGCGCTTGTCATAGCGCACACTGGCAATGCCCGCTTCCGCCAGCGCCTGGGCCAGCATCTTCAGGCTGTTATTCGCGCCGGGCGCCAGCTTGCTGTTGCCGTCGCGGTCCGTCGGCCCGGACCCGGCAATGATCAGTGCAACCGGCGCGCAGCCAAGCGGCAGCGGCACCATCAGCGTGCCTTGCACGTCGCCGCTGGGCGTGGACAGCGTGGCGGCACGCGGCAGAGCCGTATATTCCGCCGCCGTGCAAACCGATGCCAGGCCGAGCGCAGCGCCTGCCAACATGATGAGTTTTCCTTGCACGCGCAGTCTCCTGTGGTTCCAGGCCCGATCCTCGGGCCGCGATAATTATGGCCGCGACAAATCTATGCCGTACAGCGCCAGCCCCTTGCCTGCGCCGTCGTCGGCCTGCAGCTGCGTTATATTGTCCAGCCCCGCCGCGCGCGCCAGCTCAAGCTTGCCGGGCGCGGAATGGAACACCACCGGCCCCTTGGTCCGCACGGCGGCAAAGCGCCAGCTGCGCGCGGCGCCGTGGGTGGCGCGCAGCAGCGTCTTCGTGCGCTGGATGTAGGCGATCAGCACATCCCGGTTGGCGTCCGGCGCCGAGAAGATGGTGCTGCGAGCGTCCACGCCGGGGAAGGAGCCGCCGCCGGACGCGCGGTAGTTATTGGTCGCCACCAGGAATTCCTGGCCCGGCTGGACCGGCTTGCCCTTGTAGCTCAGGCCCTGTATGCGGCTGCCTTGCGGCTGCGTCACGTCGATGCGGTAGCTTACGTCCGGGCTGCTCAGCATGTCGAAGTTGTAGCCCGCAAAGCCGGGATTCACCAGCTCCTGCGGCGCGGCCTTGTCAGGGTCTATCGTGTTGAAACGGCTGGCCGCTTTTTCCAGCCAGGCTTTCAGGCCCGCGCCGTCCACTTTGACGCCGGACAGCGTGTTCGGATACAGATACAGGTCGGCAGCGTTGTTCAGGGCGATGGCGCCCAGCTTCACATCGGTGTAGTCGCCCGGCCCGGCGGCGCCAGACTTGAACGGCGCGGAGACCGACAGCACCGGCAGCTGCGCGTACTGCGGCAGATTGGCGCGCACGTAGCCGGCAAGGTAGGCTGCCTGCGCTTCGTTCACCGCCTGCACGGCGCTCACGTCGCCCACGTCCGCAAAATAGGAAGTCATGGGGAAATCGGTCGTACCCAGCGGCGTTTGCACATAGCGGATGGTGGCCGCATGCTCGGCCGCCACCAGCGGGGCGATGGCCGGGTCGGGCTCCACGTAGCGCTTCGCGCCGGTGTTGGCTGCACTGGCCGTGCTGCGGGCCTCCACCGTGGTGCGGGCCTTGTCCAGCACCCAGCGCTGCCCCTCGCGCTGCAAGTGCAGGCCGATCACGCCGAGATGCTTGCCCCACAGGCTGGCCATCACGGCCGGCACGCCATGCACCGTGCCCTTTACCTTGTCCACGCCGGGCAGGCTGAATGGCGCGGACGTGCTGGCCGCGTTCGGGAAGGCTTCGTGCGCGTGCCCCAGCAGCATGGCGTCTATGCCAGGCACTTGGGCCAGGTACAGGCCCGCATTCTCCATCTGCGGCGTGTACGGCGCGCCGTCCAGGCCGCCGTGCAGGATGGCCACCACGATGTCGGCGCCCAGCGCGCGCATCTGCGGCACGTATTTGAGGGCAGATTCGCGCACGCCTTCCGCGTACACGCGCCCTTCCAGCCAGCGCTTGTCCCAGCCCAGTATGCCCGGCGGCGTGAAACCGATCAGGCCCACTTTGAGCACCGCCTGCACCGGCTTGCCGTCCGTGCCGGTGGCGCTGATGCGCTTGTCGATAATGGTGTAAGGCTGGAACAGCGGCTGCTTCGTCTTGCTGCTGTAGATATTGGCCAGCACCAGCGGGAAGGCAGCACCGGCGCAGCGAGGCGCGCCCGGGTCCAGTCCCTCCACGTCAAAACGCGCGCCCGTCACCTGGCTCAGATAAGGCAGGCCGTAGTTGAAATCATGGTTGCCCAGGCCGCCGCCCTCCACGCCCAGCAGGTTCAAGGCTTTGTAGACCGCCAGCGTTTCACCGCAGGACAGCGGCGCGGCCAGCGCCTGGTAGTCCGCAAGCGCCGTGCCCTGGATGGTGTCGCCGTTATCGAGCAGCATGCTGTTCGGGAATTCCGCACGCGCCTGGCGGATCAGCGTTGCGGTGCGCTCCAGGCCCAGCGAGGCATCGGGCGCCAGCTTGTAATAGTCGTAGCTCAGCACATTGGCGTGCAGGTCGGAGGTTTCGAGCAGCGCCAGCGTGGCCCGCGTGCCGTCCGGAACTGCCGGTAGGCCGGCGTCCAGCGTACTGCATCCAGCCAGGGCGGTCAGGAACAATGGGAGGGAAGACTGGCGCAAAAAGGACATCTTGATATAGGGCAAAGTATTCGGACGGGCCATCATACGCTGCGCACACCCCTGCCGCAATCCCTGCCAAGTCAAGGAATATCGCTGGTAAAAATGCGATGTGCGGAAATGCGACGATGTTAAAAAGAAATGTATTGATGACAATTTATCGGGCGTATGATCTCAGCGGTGACCAGGGCATTTCCAGCTATTAATTTGCTAGGGAAGACATCGACATGTACACGATACGCTCCGTTTTACTCGCCGCCGCGCTGTTCTGCGCCTCCCCGTTGCTGCATGCCACCGAACTTATTCAGAACGGCAATTTTGAAGGCGCCGACAAGAGCATGTGGCTGCTGTCCGGTGACTCCTTCTACCAGCTGTACGCCCTGGACACGAGCGGCACGCCGCTCTCCAACCCGGCCAACAATGTTTTCGCGGATGGCAATTACCTGTCGCCCGGCGTCATAGGCCAAAAGATCAACACGCTGGCGACGGCGACCTATACGCTGAGCTTCGACTTCCAGCGCTACAGCCTCCCGAACGACCCGGTGCAAACCGTCTTCCAAGTCAAGTTCAACGGCGTATCGCTCATGCTGGAAAGCGACATCACGTCCGACTGGCTGCACGTTGTCATCCCCAACCTCACGGCCGCGACCGGCGAGTCCCTGCTGGAGTTCTACAACCTGAACGCCAGCTACTACAACCAGCTCGACAACATCTCGCTGTTTGAAACCCGCGACGGCACGCCAACCGACCCGACCGGTCCTGGCACCGTGCCGGAACCGGCCACGCTCGCCATTCTGGCAGCAGGACTGGCACTGATGGCCGGCGTCCGCCGCCGCGCATCGCGCCCATAAGCAAACCACCCTCGGGAGGCACCCATGTCCAACCCCTATCTCGGAGAAATCCGTCTGGTATCGTTCAACTTCGCGGCCAAGGGATGGGCCAGATGCGAAGGCCAGCTGCTGTCCATCGCGCAGAACCAGGCTCTATTTTCACTGCTGGGCACGACGTATGGCGGCAACGGCCAGTCCACCTTCGCCCTGCCCGACCTGCGCGGACGCGTTCCGATGCACATGCACAGCAACTACCCCCAGGGCATGGCCGCCGGCTCCACCGTCAGCACCCTGACTGCGGCGGAAATGCCGGCCCACACCCACGCCGCCATGGCCTCGCCCACGGTAAGCCATTCGGCTGACCCGGCCGGACGCGTGCTGGGCTCCGTTGAGGCCGGCGCGCTCAACATCTACCGCCCTGCCGACGGTAGCGCCGCCTTGCATCCGAGCACCCTCAGCAATGCTGGCGGCTCGCAGCCGCACACGAATATGCAGCCCTACCTGACGATGACCTTCATGATCGCGATGGCGGGCATCTTCCCTTCACGCGATTGACGCCAACCAACCGGAGCGCATCATGGGTCAACCCTATATAGGCGAAGTTCGCATGTTCGGCGGCAATTTCGCTCCACGCGGCTGGGCTTTCTGCAATGGCAGCCTGGTGCCGATAGCCGAATACGACGCCCTGTTCAACCTGATCGGCACCACCTATGGCGGCGACGGCCAAACCACCTTCGGCCTGCCCGACTTGCGCGGACGCGCGCCCATGCACCAGGGCACGCAGCAGGGCAACACCTACCAGATGGGAGAATCCGGCGGGGTGGAGCAGGTCACCCTGACGGTGGCGCAGATCCCCAACCACTCGCACAGCGTGGGCGCGAGCAGCGCCGCGCCCGCTGCCGCAGGCGCCGGCGTGGACCTGCTGGGTGCGGTCGCCTATGTGCCGTCCTCGCCCACGCCCAAGCCGAAGATGTACGCCCCGCCGGGCGCCACCGTGGCCATGGCGAGCGCTGCCATCGCCCCCGCCGGCGGCAGCCAGCCGCACAACAATATGGCGCCCTTCCTGGCGGTCAATTTCATTATCTGCCTGGAAGGCATCTTCCCGTCACAGTTCTGAGGAGCATGCCATGTCCGATCAATTCGTCGCAGAAATCCGCATGTTCAGTGGCAATTTCGCGCCTACCGGCTGGGCCATGTGCAACGGCCAGCTACTGCCGATCTCGCAGAATACCGCCCTGTTCTCCCTGCTCGGCACCACCTATGGCGGCGATGGACGCACCACTTTCGCCCTGCCCGACCTGACGCAGCGCATACCCATCCATCCGGGCCAGGGGCCGGGCCTGAGCGAGCGTTTCCTGGGCGAGGAAGGTGGGGAAGCGGCGGTGACGCTGACCATCAGCCAGTTGCCGGGACACAGCCATGCGATGCAAGCCTCGTCCGCTGGGGCAACCCTGAACGCGGCGGGCGGCAACCTGCTGGCAAAACCGGTCGTGCCGAGCCCGCCTTATCACGATCCGGTCAGCCTGGCGGCCATGCCGCCTGGACTGATAGGCACGGTGGGGACTGGTGTGCCGCACAACAATCTGCAGCCCTTCCTGGTCGTCAATTTCATTATTGCGCTGCAGGGCATCTTCCCGCCGCGCAGTTGACGCCCCATGGACAGCGCCACGCTGGCCTTGCGCCCCGCCACCGACGGCGACCAGCCCTTTCTGCTGGCGCTGCTGGCAAGCACGCGGCCGGAACTGTCGCTGCTGGACGAAATCCAGCGCACCATGCTGCTGCAGATGCAGTTCAGCGCACAGCGCTCGCACTACCGGCAGCAGTATCCGCATGCCGAACACAGCATAGTGATGGCCGGCGGCGAGCCTGCCGGGCAGATGCTGGTGGCCCGCTCCGATGCCGAACTCAGGCTGGTGGACGTCAGCCTGCTCCCGGCTTGCCGGGGCCGGGGCGTGGGCTGCCAGCTACTGGCGGCCTTGCAGCAGCAGGCTGCGCAGGCGGGACTGCCGCTGCGCCTGCAAGTGCTGCACAATAATTCAGCCCGCCGGCTCTATCTCCGGATGGGCTTTGTACCGGGACTATCCGAAGGCGTGCACGAAACCATGGAATGGCGCGCCGCTGTCAACTTCATAGGGGAACCGACATGAAACGCCGTACCTTCATCGTGGCAAGCGGCAGCCTGCTGGGCGCAGCCAGCCTGGGCCGGGCCGCCACCTTGGCCGGCGGTCTGCCGGCCGCAAGTTCCGTCCGCATGGCGGCTTTCAGCGGGCTGGAAGGCGCGAGTTTCAGCGCCACCCAAAACCGCCGCAGCACCGAACTGCGCCTGGTCTCGGTCAAACAGGCGGCCTCGTCGCCGGGCATCGAGCAATTTTCCCTGGTATTTAGCGCCGGCGCCCCGCTGGCCAGCGGGCTGTACGAGGTTGAACAGGCCGCTACCGGCACGGTCGCCATGTACCTGGAAGCGGCCGGCGAATCGCCCCAGGGCCAGCTCTGCCGGGCCGATTTCAGCCTGCTGGCGTAAAACTGCGGCAGGGGACGCCGCGGCGGGCCGCGACACTGGTCAACTGGGGTATAATCGAAGGTTTGATTACACCACTAAAAGACTAGAAGATCATGGAAGCCGAACGCATCAACGCCCTCTCCGCCCTGCTCGCCGATCTGACGACCCGCGAAGCCGAACTTCGGAGGTATCTTTGACTTCACTGTCAAAGAAGAGAAGCTCGAACAAGTAAACGAAGAACTGGAAGACCCCACCGTCTGGAATGACCCGAAACGCGCCCAGGATCTGGGCCGCGAGAAGAAGGCGCTGGAAGCCATCGTCCATACGCTGACCAAGGCCGACGCCGACCTGAAGGACATGGCCGACCTGTTCGCCATGGCCAAGGAAGAAGGCGACGACGACACGTTGGAAGCGGTCATCACGGACACCGAGGAAATCAAGACCGTCATCGAAGGCATGGAATTCCGCCGGATGTTCAACAATCCGATGGACCCGAACAACTGCTTTATCGACATCCAGGCCGGCGCCGGCGGCACCGAGGCCCAGGACTGGGCGTCCATGCTGCTGCGCCAGTACCTGCGCTATTGCGAGCGCAAGGGCTTCAAGGTCGAGGTCATGGAACAGTCCGACGGCGAGGTGGCCGGCATCAAGACCGCCACCCTGAAGGTCGAGGGCGACCACGCCTACGGCTACCTGCGCACGGAAACCGGCGTGCACCGCCTGGTGCGCAAGTCCCCGTTCGACTCGGCCAACGGCCGCCATACCTCGTTCACGTCGCTGTTCGTGTACCCGGAAGTGGATGATTCGATCGACATCGAGATCAACCCGGCCGACCTGCGCATCGACACCTACCGCGCGTCCGGCGCCGGCGGCCAGCACATCAACAAGACCGACTCCGCAGTGCGCCTGACGCACGGCCCGTCCGGGATTGTGGTGCAGTGCCAGAACGACCGCTCGCAGCACCGCAACAAGGCCGAGGCGATGGACATGCTGAAGGCCAAGCTGTACGAACTGGAACTGCGCAAGCGCATGAGCGAGCAGCAGAAGCTGGAAGACTCCAAGACCGACGTGGGCTGGGGCCACCAGATCCGCTCCTACGTGCTGGACCAGTCCCGCATCAAGGACTTGCGCACCGGTTTCGAAACGGGCAACACCAAGGGCGTGCTGGACGGCGACCTGGACGAGTTCATCTCCGCATCCCTCAAGCAAGGCGTCTAATGGCACAAGCTCAGCGCGCGTTCATCTTCGACATGGACGGCACCATCGTGGACAACATGGCCTTCCACACCAAGTCGTGGCTGGCCTTCTTTGAACGGCGCGGCCGCGCGCTGGACGCGGACGCCTTCTTCCGCGACACGGCCGGCCGCCAGGGCCATGAGATCATGCGCCTGTACATGGGCGACCACCTGAGCAAGGAAGCCAGCGCCGAGCTGGACGCCGAGAAGGAAGCGCTGTACCGCGAGCTGTACGGCCCGCACCTGGAAACCGTGCCCGGTTTCGACCAGCTGATCGCCACCGCCCAGGCGGACGGCGTGGCGCTGGCCGTGGCCACCGCCGCGCCGAACGACAACATCGTCTTCACGCTGGACGGCCTGGACCTGCGCAAGCACTTCAAGGCCGTGGTGGGCGCGGCCGACGTGGCGCGCGGCAAGCCGAATCCGGACGTGTTCCTGCTGGCCGCCGAGCGCTGCGGCGTGGCGCCCGAGCACTGCATCGTGTTCGAGGACGCGCCGCTGGGCGTGGAAGCGGCGCGCCGCGCCGGCATGCGCGCGGTGGTGCTGACCACCACCCTGCCGGCCGAAGCGTTTGCCGAATTCGACAACGTGATCTGCGTGGCGCGCGACTTCAGCGAGCTCAATATCGCCGAGCTGTTTGCAGCCGAAATTAATTAATCTACCAAATACAATCATGACTACGGATATCCAAGAACAAGCAGCCGCCCCGCAAGACGAGAACAAAATCATCGCCGAGCGCCGCGCCAAGCTGGCCGCCATCCGCGAACAGGGCGTCGCCTTCCCGAACGACTTCAAGCCGCAGCACAAAGCCGCCGACCTGCACATCCAGTACGGCGAGAAGACCCGTGAGGAACTGGAAGCCAATCCGGTGACCGTGGTGCTGGCAGGCCGCATGATGCTGAAACGCGAAGCCGGCAAGAAAGCCGCCTTCGCCACGCTGCAGGACGCCTCCGGCGCCAAGGCCGACGGCCGCATCCAGATCTACGCCACGCTGGACCTGACCGGCGAAGCCGCCATGGCCGCCCTGCACCACTACGACCTGGGCGACATCCTGGGCGTGACCGGCACCCTGTTCAAGACCAAGACCGACGAACTGACCATCAAGGTCACCGAGCTGCGCCTGATCACCAAGTCGCTGCGCCCGCTGCCGGACAAATTCCACGGCCTGGCCGACCAGGAAACCAAGTACCGCCAGCGCTACGTGGACCTGATCATGAGCGAAGAGACGCGCCGCACCTTCAAGGCCCGTACCGCCGCCATGTCCTCGATCCGCCGCTTCATGGAGAAGAACGACTTCATGGAAGTGGAAACGCCGATGCTGCACACCATTCCAGGCGGCGCCGCAGCCAAGCCTTTCATCACCCACCACAACGCGCTGGACATGCAGATGTTCCTGCGCATTGCGCCCGAGCTGTACCTGAAGCGCCTGGTGGTGGGCGGTTTCGACCGCGTGTTCGAGATCAACCGCAACTTCCGCAACGAAGGCGTGTCGATCCGTCACAACCCTGAATTCACGATGATGGAGTTCTACGCGGCCTACACCGACTACAAGTGGCTGATGGACTTCACCGAAGCCGTCATCCGCCAGGCCGCCATCGACGCGCACGGCACCGCCACCCTGACCTACGGCGGCCGCGAGCTGGACCTGGCCAAGCCATTCCACCGCCTGACCATCGTGGAAGCAATCAACAAGTACGCGCCGGGCTATACCGACGCGCAGCTGAACGACGCGGAGTTCATCAAGGCGGAACTGAAGAAGTTCGGCGTGAAGCCGCACGCGCACTCGGGCCTGGGCGCGCTGCAGCTGGCGCTGTTCGAAGAAACCGCCGAGTCGCAGCTGTGGGAACCAACCTACATCATCGACTATCCGGTTGAAGTGTCGCCGCTGGCGCGCGCTTCGGACACCCGCGAAGGCATCACCGAGCGCTTCGAGCTGTTCATGGTGGGCCGCGAGATCGCCAACGGCTTCTCGGAGCTGAACGATGCGGAAGACCAGTCGGCGCGCTTCCTGGCGCAGGTTGCTGCCAAGGAAGCGGGCGACGACGAAGCCATGTTCTACGACGCGGACTACATCCGCGCGCTGGAATACGGCATGCCGCCGGCCGGCGGCTGCGGCATCGGCATCGACCGCCTGATGATGATCATCACCGACTCGCCGAACATCCGCGACGTGCTGCTGTTCCCGCACTTGCGCAAGGAAGAGTAATCGCGTAGCGATTACGAACACTTTTGGCTTTTGTAAGAAGCCGCCCGGCAAGCAAGCCCGGCGGCTTTTTTTACGCCTGCTTGCGCTGCCTCAGCAGGCGGCCGGGTTCGCTTGACGCCCTGCGGGGCACGGCGCAGCATCAGGGAATGAACGGGCCGCCCTCACGAGAAGAAGTCGATACCAAGCTGGACAATGTTCGCATGTCCGCCGAGGTCTTTTTCGCCCGTATGGACGCACGTTGCGCAAGGATGGAGGCAGCCTTCGAACTGCACCTGCGGGAAATGGACTTGAAACTCGCCAAGATCACGGAAGAGTTTGCAGCTAAACTGGACGCAAAAATCGCTGCCCTCTACAAGGCAATGATCATCACCGCCATCACCTCCACGCTCACCATCATTCTCGGCGTGGGCGCCATCAACGCGACGGTGTTCACCGGCATGCTGGCTGCGCTGGACAAGGGCGAGGAACTAGGCACCATGTACACCAAGCTGGGCCAGCGCATGCTGGAGCAGGATGCGCAGTTCAACCGGATGATGCTGAAGCAGCGCGAGGACTTTGCGCGCATGGAAGCCAAGCTGGAGGCCCACATCGCTGAAGAAAAGGCCGAGCGCGCGCGCCAGCAAAGCCAGCGCGCGCCCCGGCGTTAGAGCACTACTGGACGATGCGGTAGCAAGGCGTGTAGGCCTTGCCCGCCAGTTTCATGCGGCTCTGCGCCACAAAGGACGCCAGCAGCGAGTCCATCGGCCCCATGATGGCCGGGTCGCCGTGGATCTCGAAGTGGCCGAATTTCTCGATGGCGCGTATGCCCTCGTCCTTCACATTGCCCGCCACCACGCCCGAGAACGCCCGGCGCAGATTCGCCGCCAGCAAGTGCGTGGGCTGGTTCTTGTGCAGGCTCAGGTTGCGCATATTCTCATGCGTGGGCGCGAACGGCTTCTGGAACTCCTGGTCGATTTTCAGCGCCCAGTTGAAATAGTAAGCGTCGCTGCGCGCCTTGCGGAACTCGCGCACTTCCTTGATGCCGGCCTGCATTTCGCGCGCCACCAGTTCCGGGTCGTCCACGATGATCTTGTAGCGCTTCTGCGCCTCGGGTCCCAGCGTGTCGGCGATGAACTGGTTGATCTGCACGAAATACTCGCGCGACGTTTCCGGGCCGGTGAACACCAGCGGGAACGGGATTTCCGCGTTCTCCGGGTGCAGCAATATGCCCAGGATGTACAGGATCTCCTCGGCCGTGCCGGCGCCGCCGGGGAACACCACGATGCCGTGGCCGGTGCGCACAAAGGCCTCCAGCCGCTTCTCGATGTCCGGCATGATGATCAGGTCGTTCACGATGGGGTTGGGCGACTCGGCCGCGATAATGCCCGGCTCCGAGATCCCCAGGTAGCGCCCCTGGTGGGTACGCTGCTTGGCGTGTCCGATGGTGGCGCCCTTCATCGGCCCCTTCATCGCGCCCGGACCGCAGCCGGTGCAGATGTCCAGGCCGCGCAAGCCCATCTGGTAGCCCACTTCCTTGGAATAATTGTATTCGGCGCGGTTGATCGAGTGGCCGCCCCAGCACACCACCAGGTTGGGATTCAGGTGCGGCTTGAGCACGTTGGCATTGCGCAGGATATGGAACACCGCGTCGGTAATGCCGTCGGTGCGGCTCAGGTCAAACTTCGGATTGTCCGTCACCTCGTTGCTGACGAAAACAATATCGCGCAGCACCGCGAACAAATGCTCGTGTATGCCCTTGATCATTTTGCCGTCGACAAAAGCAATCGCCGGCGCGCCCTTGATTTCCAGCTTGATGCCGCGCTCGCGCTGCATGATGTTGATGTCGAACGATTTATAGCGCTCCAGCAGTTCCTTTCCATCGTCGATAGTGCTACCGCAGTTCAGCACCGCCAGGGCGCAGTTGCGGAAGATGTTATACAGCCCGCCCTTGCCGGAATCGAGCAACTTTATTACTTCCGCCTTGGAAAGCACCTCCAGCATGCCTTCAGGGGAAATCAGGGTATCGACAACGTCATGTTCCATGATACGAATTCCTTATTCAGTTCCACACAACCACAACAACTCTTGAGCCTGCGACACCAATATACGACAAAGGCACCGTTTTGGGGCCAGTGTTTAATAGGAAACGGCTATCGCAAATGGACATCCAGCGAATAGCCGTTGCAAGTTTAGCCACATTGCTGCGGCGCAGCAAGCGAATTGCTGGACATAAGTGCGCGGTAGATTAAAATGGCGCCCTGTTGGGACGCGGACTACCGGCAACCACGCTACAAGCGCGCTTGCTTAGCCCGGTCCCATATTTTTTTATCTAAACAGAAAATTTTTCAGGAGAAGCCGTGAGCGGAGCAACTACGCAAAGCCCGGAAGTCAAAATCCCGGAGTTCAAACAGATCCTGGGCCATCCGGCCCCGCTGTGGATGCTATTCATGACAGAGTTCTGGGAGCGCTTCGCGTTCTACGGCATACGCTGGGCTTTGGTGCTGTACATCGTGGCCCAGTTCTTCGGCGGCGACGCCTCCGGCCAGCAAACCGCCAGCGCGCTGTACGGTTCCTACCTGGCGCTGGTGTATGCCGCCGCGCTGTTCGGCGGCTACGTGGCCGACCGCGTGCTCGGCTACCAGCGCTCCATCCTGGTGGGCGCCGTGTTCATGGCCGCCGGCCTGTTCGCCATCGCCATCCCTGACGACACCATCTTCAAGATCGGCCTGGCCACCATCATCGTCGGCAACGGCCTGTTCAAACCGAACATCTCCACCATGGTGGGCAAGCTGTACTCCGTGGCCGACCCGCGCCGCGACTCCGGCTTCACCATCTTCTACATGGGCATCAACACCGGCGCCCTGATCGCCCCGGTACTGACCCAGATCCTGGCCGAGAAGGTATTCGGCGCCGAAGGCATGCCTTCGTACAAAGTGGTCTTCATGGCCGCAGGCGTGGGCATGATCATCAGCCTGGTCTGGTTCTTCATCGGCCGCGCCCAGCTCAAGGGCATCGGCGCGCCGGACCCTGCCGCTCCCGGCATGAACCGCGTCGCCTACGTAGTGCTGGGCGGCCTGGCCGTGATTCCTGTGTTCTACCTGCTGCTCGCCGTGGGCGCCAACCAGCTGCAAGTGGTGCTGACCGTGCTGTTCCTGATCCTGGCCGCCATGCTGCTGCTGGAAGGCTTCCGCAACGGCGCCGTGGCGCGCGACAAGGTCATCGCCATGATGGTGATCTTCACCTTCAACATCATGTTCTGGATGTTCTTCGAACAGGCCGGCAGCTCCTTCACCTTCCTGGCCGATAACATCGTGCGCCGCGACTTCGGCGGCTGGACCTTCCCGACCGCCTGGTTCCAGACCGTGAATTCGATCGCCATCATCGCCTGCGCACCTATCGTGGCTGCTGCATGGGTGTTCCTGGCCAAGCGCAACGCCAATCCATCGATCCCGCGCAAATTCGGTCTGGGCATCCTGTTCAACGCAGCCGCCTTCGGCCTGCTGTGGTTCTCGCTGTCCTCGCTGGTCGGCGCCGACAGCAAGATCCCGTTCTGGACCCTGTTCATGGTCTACGTGATCCAGTCGGTTGGCGAGCTGTGCCTGTCGCCTATCGGCCTGTCCATGGTCACCAAGCTGGCCCCTACCCGCCTGGTTGGCCTGGGCATGGGCGGCTGGTTCCTGTCCACCGGCATCGGCAACAACCTGTCCGGCATCTTCGCCTCCCACGCCTCCGGCGAGAGCGGCATGTCGGTGACCACCGCCCTGTCGGCCTACACCCAGGGCTTCTGGATACTGATGGCCGGCGGCGTGATCCTGTTCCTGGTCGCACCGCTGATCCAGAAACTGATGCACGGCGTGAAGTAGGCTTCAGCGCTTCATGGAAAACGGCAGCCGAGGCTGCCGTTTTTTTTGCGCGGGCGCATGCTGGCGGGTTACGGCGTGCCGCCTAACCCGCCCTACGGCCGCGCTATCGTTAGCACGTAGGGCGGGTTAGCGAAGCGTAACCCGCCTATGCCGGCAAGGGATGCGCGGCCATCCATGCCGCGAGGCGCGCTTCCGCGCCCTCGGGCACGTGCAGGCCAAGCTTGGAGCGCCGCCACAGGATGTCCTGCGCCGCCGTAGCCCATTCGTAGCGGCGCAGGTAGTCCACTTCCACCGCATACAGGCCGGGCTCCACTTCCGCGCCCATGTCCTCCAGCTTCACGCGCCCCGCCAGCAAGGTGTGGATGCGGGTGCCGTAAGCGCGGGCATAACGCGCCACCAGCACGCGCGGCAGCCAATCGTACTGCTGCAGCAGCTTGTCGCGCCATTCGTCGTAACGCAGCACGGCGCAGTTCTGCGGCGTGTCGCCGAACAGGTCGCCGCCCGGCAGGCAGGCTTTCGCCGTCCAGCCCGGCTGGCGGTTGCCCAGCGCCTTGCACAGCATGTCCACCGCTTCCTCCGCCAGCTTGCGGTAGGTGGTGATCTTGCCGCCGAAAATACTCAGCAGCGGGGCCGCGCCGCCATCGTCGTCCAGCTCCAGCCGGTAGTCGCGCGTGACGGCCTTGGCGTCCTGCGCCTCGTCCTCCACCAGCGGGCGCACGCCTGAATAGGTCCACACCACATGCTCGGGCCGCACCGGCTCCTTGAAGTACTGGCTCACCAGCTCGCAGAGATAGGACACTTCGTCCGGCGTGATCGCCACCGCGTTCGGGTCGCCCTTGTAGTCCAGGTCGGTGGTGCCGATCAGCGTGTAGTCCTGCTCGTAGGGAATCGCGAACACGATGCGGCCGTCGCGGTTCTGGAAAATGTAGGCGTGGTCGTGGTCGAACAGCCGCTTGACCACGATGTGGCTGCCCTTGATCAACCGCAGATGCTGGCTGCTGCGCTGAGGCAGCGCCTGGCCCAGCAGGCTGGCGGTCCATGGCCCGGCCGCGTTGACCACGCTGCGGGCGCGCACCACCGTGTCCTGCCCGTCCGCGCCGCGCAGCGTGGCGTACCACAGGCCGCCCTCGCGCCGCAGGGCCGTGCAGGCGGTGCGGGTCTTGATGGCGGCGCCGTGCATGCAGGCGTCCATGGCGTTGAGCACCACCAGGCGGGCGTCGTCCACCCAGCCGTCCGAATAGACAAAGCCGCGCGTGAACTCGGGCTTGAGCGGCCGCCCCGCCACGTGGCAGCGCAGGCCGATGCCGCTGGAACCGGGCAGCAGCTCGCGCTTGGCCAGGAAGTCATACAGGAACAGGCCGGCGCGTATCAGCAGCGCGGGCCGTTGGCAGGGCGCATGCGGCATCACGAAGCGCAGCGGATGCATGATGTGCGGCGCGGCGCGCAGCAGCACTTCGCGCTCGATCAGCGCCTTGCGCACCAGCGAGAATTCATAGTATTCGAGGTAGCGCAGGCCGCCGTGTATCAGCTTGGTTGACGCGGACGAGGTGTGCGACGCCAGGTCGTCCTTCTCGCACAACACCACGCACAAGCCGCGCCCTGCGGCGTCGCGCGCTATCCCGGCGCCGTTGATGCCGCCGCCGACCACCAGCAAATCGCATTCGATATCGTGCACCGCAGCCGTCATTCCATTATCCGAGATGTTGCCGTGGGATAAAGATACGCCATTTATGAAGAATCTGGCAACCCCTATCTGGGCGCCTGTTCCGGCGCCGGCGAGCAAGCCGCCAGCGCGCGCTGCATTTCCGCCATTTCGTCGGCCAGCCAGGCGCGGAAACGCTCGATCTTGGGCATGCGTTCCTTGTTGATGTTGACCAGGAAGCGATAGCCGGAGGTGTAGGGTATGGGGCAGGCGGCGATCATGTGCAGGTCGCCCCGGCGCAAGTCCTCGTAGACGATGCTGAACGCGGCCAGCGCCACCCCCTGCCCCGCCACCGCCGCCTGCGCCAGCACGCCCCAGTGGCTATAGCCGCGCGAGACCTTGTAGCCGCCCCTGGGCAGGCCGTTGGCCTCCACGTAGCGGTCCCAGTACACATTGCTGCCCTCGTCCAGCAGCGGCAGGCTGCGCAGGTCCGCCAGCGTGAACTCGCTGCGGCCCGGCGGCAGGATGTCCGGGCTATAGACCGCCACCAGGCGGTCCGAGAACAGCATGGCGGGGTCGCCCGGCTCGTACAGGCCATAGCGGATGGCCACATCCACGCTGTCGTCCTCCAGGCTCACGTTGCGGTCGCTGGCGTCCAGCCGGATATCGATGTCGGGATGCAGGCGCGTGAAATGCGTCAGGCGCGGCGCCAGCCATTTCAGCGTGAACGAGTGCGTGCTGGAGATGCGCAGCACGCACTCTTCGCCGCTCTTTTGCAGCGCCGCCGCCTTGGTGCGCAGGTCGCCCAGCACGCGCGCCACCGTGGCGGCGAAATCGCGCCCCTTCTCCGTCAGCGCCACGTGGCGCGGATGGCGCAGGAACAGGGCGAAGCCGAGTTCCTCCTCCAGGTTCTTGATCTGCTGGCTCACGGCGGCCGGCGTCTTGTGCAGCTCCTCCGCAGCCAGCTTGAAGCTGCCCCAGCGGGCTGCGGATTCCAGGTCGATCAGCCCGGACAGGCTGCGCAGCGGTTTGGCCATGCACGCTCCATGAATTAGTTTAACTTGTTCTCAGACTGGCAATTTTCTCGTTTGATCGCCACCCGGGCAGGAAGGACAATGAATCCATACTAACAGGAGATTATCATGCACAAGAATATCTTGGTGATCGGCGGCACGCGCTATTTTGGCAAATTATTGGTCCAGAAGCTGCTGGACGCTGGCCACCGCGTCACGCTGGCCACGCGCGGCGTCAGCGCGGACGGCTTCGGCAGCCGCGTCCAGCGCATCCGCGTGGACCGCCGCGACCATGCCGCCATGCGCGCGGCCTTCGCCGGCAGCCAGGGCTACGATATTGTGTATGACCAGACCTGCTACAGCCCGCTGGACGCGGCCATCGCCATCGAACTGTTTGCCGGCAAGGTCGAGCGCTACGTGATGGCGTCCAGCATGGAGGTGTACCGCAAGCTGCTGGGCCGCCAGGACGGCGCCTTCGAGGAGCTGGACCTGGACCTGAAAGCGCAGCGCATCGACCTCGCGCATCCCTGGAACGACCCGCTGATGGCGGATGAGAATTACGCCGAAGGCAAGCGCCAGGCCGAGGCGCTGCTGTACCGCGACGGCAAGCTGCCCGTGGTGACGGTGCGCCTGGCCCACGTGCTGGGCGGCGACGACTTCACGGGACGGCTGGCCTATTACGTGGCGCTGGCGCAGGCGGACCAGGCGCTGCTCTACGCCAGCGCCAGGGCGGCCACCTGCTTCATCAGCGCGGAGGAAGCGAGCGATTTCCTGCTGTGGACCGGCATGCAGGATTTTCTCGGCCCGGTGAACGCGGCCGACAGCGGCGCGCTGTCGGCACTGGATCTGCACCGCCGCGTGGGCAAGGTGCTGGGACTGAAAGTGCGCGCGCTGCCGCACATCACGCAGGGCGGACTGAGCCCCTTCGACTACCCGGTGCCCTACCTGATGGACACGGCGCGCACCCGCTGCCTGGGTTACCGCTTCGGCGACAGCGCCAACTGGCTGGACCTGGCGATCCACCAGCTGCAGCCGGAGCTGGTGTGCGGCGGTCTTGCCCCTGTCTCAGCGCTTGAAGACCACGCCGTCCTTCATCACAAAGCGGACCTGCTGCAGCAGGCTGATGTCTTTCAGCGGGTCGCCGCTGACGGCGACGATGTCGGCGGCGTAGCCCGGCTCCACCGAGCCTAGGCGGCTGCCCTGGTTCAGCAGCTCGGCCGCGTTCAGCGTGGCCGAGCGTATCGCCTCCAGCGCCGGCATGCCCGCTTCGACCATATAGGCGAACTCCTTGGCGTTGTCGCCGTGCGGGAAAACGCCCGCGTCGGTGCCGAAGGCGATCTTCACGCCGGCCTTGTAGGCACGGCCGAAAGTGGCCTGTATCAACGGGCCGATGGCCGCCGCCTTGGGCCGCACCACAGGCGAGAAGAACTCCGGATCCTTGGCCTTGTCCGCCACGTAGCGCCCGGCGCTGATGGTGGGCACGTAGTAGGCACCCTGCTTCTTGAACAGGGCGATCGCCTCGTCGTCCATATAGGTGCCGTGCTCGATGGAGTCGATGCCCGCGCGCAGTGCGCGCTTGATGCCCTCCACGCCGTGCGCATGCACGGCCACGCGGAAGCCGTAGTCCTTGGCCGTGGCGGTGATGGCTTTCAGTTCCTCGTCCGTGAACTGCGAGTTCTGGCCGCTGGCGGCCTGGCTCAGCACCCCGCCGGTGGCGGTGATCTTGACCAGGTCCGCGCCCTCCTTGTAGCGGGCGCGCACCGCTTCGCGCGCCTGGTCCGGGCCGTTGATCACGCCGTCGTACGGCGTTGGATGCCCCACCGCCTTGCCCAGTTCCCGCGACAGGCCGTTGGTGCCGTCGCCGTGGCCGCCGGTGGTGGAGATGATGGTGCCCGCCGTGTACATGCGCGGCCCGACAATGGCGCCGCTGGCGATGGCGCGCTTGAGCGATATATTCAGGCCGTCGCCGGCGCCCAGGTCGCGCACAGTGGTGAAGCCGGCCTTCAGCGTGCGCTCGGCGTAGGCCACCGAGCGGAAGGCGTCGTCCGCCACGTCCTGGCTCAGCTTCATGCGCAGCGACTCCACTTCCTTGTGCGACTCGCCCGTCAGATGCACGTGCATGTCAATCAGCCCGGGCAGGCAGGACTGGCCGCTCAGGTCGATATCGCCCTTGGCCGCGCCGGTCGGCGCCACCGACTTGACCACGCCGCCGTCCACCACCACGGTCACGCGTTCGCGCCAGACGCCGGCCTTCACGTCCAGCAGGCGGCCGCAATCAAGCGATTGCGGGGCAGCGGTGGCGGTCGTGGCAACAGCGGCGCCGTTCAATAACAGCAGCAGACCCAGGGCAGACTTGGCACGCATAAGCGGATTCCTGTAAAAATTGGTGTGCGGCAAGCGTAGCATAAGAACAAGCTGTGGCGGAATGGGCTTGGACTATAATTGCCCGCATCCGCAAACCTTGCGCAACCATGAGTACCCGTTTTGACTGCCAATTCTCCTGCCTTGCCTAAGTGGCTCACAAAGTGTCTCACCCGCCGCAACGCCATCCGCGCCCTGGCCGCAAGCGGCATCGCCGCCGCCGTGGGCGCCGCCCTGCTGGGCGGCTACATGGTGCTGTTCATTGCCCCCAAGCTGCCTGCGCTGGATGCCGTTACCGACTACCGGCCCAAGATCCCGCTGCGCATCTACACGGCGGACAATGCGCTGATCGGCGAGTTCGGCGAGGAGCACCGCGACTTCGTGGCCATCAAGGACGTGCCGGAGATGATGAAGAAGGCCATCCTCGCCATCGAGGACAAGCGCTTCTACGACCACGGCGGCATAGACTGGATACGCGCGCTGGGCGCAGTCAAGTCCAATCTGCGCGGCAGCTTCCGCCAGGGCGGCTCCACCATCACCATGCAGGTGGCGCGCAACTTCTTCCTCACCCGCGACAAGACGCCGGCCCGCAAAATGACCGAAGTCATGCTGGCCTACCGCATCGAAGCGGCCCTGAGCAAGGACCAGATCCTGGAGCTGTACCTGAACCAGATCTACCTGGGCCAGCGCTCCTACGGTTTCGCCAGCGCCGCGCAGGCCTACTTCAGCAAGCCGCTCAAGGAACTATCCATCGCCGAAATGGCGATGCTGGCCGGCCTGCCGCAAAACCCCGCGCGCCACAACCCGGTGGCCAATCCCAAGCGCGCGCGCCTGCGCCAGCACCTGGTGTTGAAGAGCATGCGCAGCCAGGACGTCATCACCGAAACGCAGTACCAGCAAGCGCTGAAAGAGACTCTGCACGTCAGCAACAAGGGGCAGGAGTTCGACACCCACGCCGAATACGCGGCCGAGCTGGCGCGCCAGGCGGTGTATGAGCAGTACAAGGAAGAGTCGTATTCGCGCGGCATCAGCGTCTATACCACCATCCTGAAGGCGGACCAGGACGCGGCCTACGAGTCGGTGCGCCGCAATGTGCTGAACTACGACCAGCGCCACGGCTACCGTGGCCCGGAAGCCTTTATCGACTTGCCTTCCGACCCGGAAGACCGCGAGGACGCCATCGACGAGGCGCTGCAGAAGCGCCGCAGCAGCGACCGCCTGATCCCGGCCGTGGTGCTGGCCGCGTCGGCCAGGAGCGTGACGGTAGAGACCATAGACGGCGAAGAGGTGGAGATCACCGGCGACGGCCTGAAGCTGGCCGCGCCTGGGCTGAGCGAGAACGCCAAGCCCGGCCTGAAACTGCGTCCCGGCGCCATTATCCGCGTCTCGCAGGGCGACAAGAAGCGCTGGGCCATCACGCAGGTGCCGCAAGTGGCGGCGGCCTTCGTGTCCATGGATTCGGCCACCGGCGCCTACCACGCCATGGTGGGCGGCTTCGACTTCAACCTGCACAAGTTCAATCACGTGACGCAGGCATGGCGCCAGCCCGGCTCCTCCATCAAGCCTTTCGTCTACTCGTCGGCGCTGGAAAAGGGCTATTACCCCGGCACCCTGATCAACGACGTCAAACTGTCCGAGACCGGCGTGGACAGCGGCGGCTGGGATCCGCAGAACGACGACAACGTCTACGACGGCCCCATCTCCATGCATGTGTCGCTGGCCAAGTCCAAGAACGTGACCTCGGTGCGCCTGCTGCGCGCGGTGGGCGTGCCGTATGCGCACGGCTTCCTCGAAAAATTCGGCTTCACCCCGGCCAAGCACCCAACCAACCTGACCATGACGCTGGGTACGGGCGCGGTCACGCCGCAGCAGATGGCGGGCGCCTACTCGGTGTTCGCCAACGGCGGCTACCAGGTGCAGCCCTACCTGATCGCCCGCATCGTGGACGGCAACGGCAAGGTGCTGTCCGAGACCAAGCCGCAGCAGGCCGCGCAGGAAAGCAACCGCGTGCTCGACCCGCGCAACGTCTTCATCACCGACTCCATGCTGCGCGAAGTGGTACGCAGCGGCACCGGCGCGCAAGCAGGCGCGCGCCTGGGCCGCCCCGACCTGGCCGGCAAGACCGGCACCACCAGCGACGCGGTGGACGGCTGGTTCGCCGGCTACGGCGGCGGCGTGGTCGGCGTGGCGTGGATGGGCTACGACGATCCGAAATCGCTGGGCGGGCGAGAATTCGGCGCCACCCTGGCCATGCCGATCTGGATAGACTACATGCGCGTGGCGCTGCAAAAAGCGCCGCCGCGCGAACGCCCGGTGCCGGAAGGCGTGGTGCAGGCGGAAGACGGTTCATGGATGTACGCCGAATACATCAACGACGCCTCGGTGCGCAGCATCGACCTGAACGCACAGCCGGCGCCGGCGCAGCCACAGGAGCCCGGGGCAATAAACGTCCAACCCACCACGCCGTAGGGCGGGTTAGGCGCGGGCGCGCCGCAACCCGCCAACACCAAGCTCAACAATGCTACACTCTTGCCAATTCAATATCACGGCTATCCGGGTGTGCAAGCATGGCGATGTCACGACTCAGCGTTACGATTACCGCGCCCATCGTGCTGATTTCGGCGCTGGCCATCGGCCTGACGGTTTTCCTCAACGTGGGAAAGCTGGACCGCACGCTGGGCGAACTGGAAGACTCGCGGCTGCGCTTCACCATCAACGTGCTGCGCCAGAACCTGGAGACGGGGCTAGACCTGGGCCTGCCGGTGCGCGGCCTGGGCAACGCGCAAGCGGCCATCGACTTCGAAACGCGGCAAGACCCGGACATCGTGGCCATCGTCGTCAAGGACGAGCGCGGACGCCCCGCCTTCACCACCGGCCGCCCCGCTGAACGCAACAGCGTCACCGTCAGCACGCCGCTGTCCAACAACCTGGGCGTGACGGTGGGCGCCATCGAACTGCACTATTCCCGGCGCGGGCACGACCAGTTCGTGGCCGGCATTTCGCGCCAGCTGCTGCTGGCGGGGCTGGTGGCCACCGCTTTGTCCACGCTGCTGGCGGTGCTGGGCACGCGGCTGTGGGTGCGGCGCATAGGCCGCACGCTGGGCAGCATGGAACACGCGCTGGACGCCAGCGCGCCGCCGGTGGCGCGGCCGGACCGGCACGCAGCCGCGCTGGCGGAACTGGCTGCGCACAGCGCCGGCCAGGCCTTGCGGGAGCTTGAGCAGGCGCAGCACGCCATCACCAGCAAGGACGTGGCGGGGGAAAAGCTATGAGCCTGGCCGCGCCGCTCACCGTGGCCCACGAGGAGCGCCTCTACACGCGCCCCGTGCGGCGCCTGTTCGTGTTCACGCTGGCGCTGCTGCTGGCGGTGCAGCTGGCGCTGTCGCTGTATGCGTGGTCGCTGTCCGAGCGCGCGCTGCTGCCGGAGTTCGGCCGCAAGGCGCAAACCACCGGCACGGCGCTGGCGGCGCAACTGGCGCGCGCGCTGGACTACGGCATCCCGCTGCAGCGACTGGAAGGTGTGCCGGAATTCTTTGCCGACGTGCTGAAGCAGAATCGCGACCTGGCCTATCTGCGCATCGTGGACGGCAGCGGCAAGGCACTGTTTGGCAGCACGCAGGCCGAGAGCAGCGCACCGGAGCAGTTCCTGGATACGGCGCTGCCGCTGATGCACAAGGGACAGGCGGTGGGCCGGCTGCATGTGGGTGTGGACAAGAACTACATCGCCGCGCGCGTGCGCGAGCTGCGCTACGACATCGGCATTGTGCTCATCACCAGCCTGCTGATTGCTTTCGAAATCCTGTGGTTCGTGGTGACGCTCACCTTCACCGCGCCCATGCGCCAGATCCTCGGGCTGATGACCAGCATGGCGGCGGGCGACTTCCGCCAGCGCGCCGCGCCGGAAGCCGGCGCCGCCATCGCCGTCCGCCTGCACACGCTCAGCGCACGCATCAACCACGGCTTCGGAGAACTGGTGCGCAGCGCAGCAGCGCTGCGCCAGACCAGCCCGCAGCAGGCGGCGCATGCCGAGCCGCTATTGCAGCGGCTGCGTCAGGCTTACTCCTTCGGCGACGCCGCCGCCGATCCCGCCCAGGCGCCGCGCATCGTGCTGGTGCGCGTGCTCAGCTTCCTGTTCATGTTTGCCGAAATGCTGTCCCGCCCCTTCCTGCCGGTGTACGCGGCATCGCTGCCGGCCGGCGCGGCCGCCGGGTCCCTGCACGCCAGCCTGCCGGTCACCGCCTTCCTGCTCGGCGTGGCGCTGAGCATGCCCTTTGCCGGCCGCTGGTCGGACCGGATGGGGCGGCGCAGCAGCTATATCGCCGGCGCGCTGGCCGTCATGGCGGGACTGGCCGTCACAGGGCTGGTGCCGGATTACTACGCCCTCGTCGTCGCGCGCGCACTCACCGGCGTGGGCTACGCCATCATGTTCATGGCCTGCCAGGGCTTCGTGTTCGACAACACGGACAGCAGCAACCGGGGCAAAGGCATGGCGCTGTTCGTGGGCGCCATCATGGTGGCCGAGATCTGCGCACCCGCCGTGGGCGGCATCCTGGCGGACAGGGTCGGCTACCGCATGGTGTTCCTGCTGGGCGCGGCCGTGGCGCTGGTGGCGGCCGCCATCGCGGCGGCGGTGCTGAGCAAGGGCGTGCCGGCGGGCGTTCAGCAGACGCCGGCACGGCAGCCCCAGTCCCAGCCGCCGCAGGCTTCGCTTCTGGCGCGGCTGGTGCGGAACCGGCGCTTCCTGGCGTTGTCCATCCTGTCCGGCGTGCCCGCCAAGTTCCTGTACTCCGGCTTCCTTATCTTCCTGGTGCCGGTGCTGCTGTCCGGCCTGGGTTTGTCCAAGTCGGAAATCGGCCGCTACACCATGCTGTACGGCCTGAGTTCCCTGGCCCTGGCGCCGCTGTTCGCGCACCTGGCCGACCGCTACAACGCCTACGCGCCGCTGGTGGCGGCCGGGGGCGTGCTGACCGGCCTGGGATTGCTGCCGGTGGCATGGGGAGCCAGCGGGGAGCTGGTCATGCTGGGCATAGGCGCGCTGGGTGTCGGCCAGTCCATGAGCATCTCCGCCCAGCTGGTGCTGGTGGCGCGCGTGACGGCGCAGGAAGCGCAGGACGCGGGCACCGGCCCCATCGTCGGCCTGTTCCGGCTGCTCGAGCGCCTGGGTGCGGCGGCCGGGCCGGTGGCCACCGGCGCGCTGGCGGCGCGCTACGGCGCCGCCCACGCCATGGCCTTCCTCGGCGTGTTCGCGCTGGGCGCCTCGCTGCTGTTCTCGCTGGTCTTCGCTCTGGCCAGCCGCGCGGCCGGAAAACCGGCCGGCCCGCCGGCGGAGGCATCGGCATGAGGCGGCGTTCCATTTGCGGCGCGGCGGCCGCACTGGCCCTGGGCTGCGCCCTGCCGCGCGCGCTGGCGCAAAGCGCGCAAGCGGCGCCGCGCCCGCCGCGCATCTACATGATACTGTTCCGCGGCGAGACCGCCGTGGAAAAAGGGTTCCGCGACTACTTCGCCGTGAACGGCATGCCGGTGGAGCTGATCGTGCGCGACGTGGCGCTGGACGTGGGCAAGGTGCCGCAGCTGATCGCCGAAGCGCGCGCCATGAAGGTGGACCTGATCTACACCTGGGGCACGCCCATCACGCTGGCGGTGGCGGGCAAACAGGGCGCGGTCGATCCAACCCGCCACGTCACCGACATCCCGGTGGTGTTCACCATGGTGGCCTCGCCGCAGGGTTCGGGGCTGGTCAAGTCGCTGGTCTCGTCGGGCCGCAACATCACCGGCGCCTGCCACGTGGTGCCGCCCAGCCAGCAGCTCAGCGCCATCCGCGCCTACCGCCATTTCGACCGCCTGGCCATTATCTACAACCCGGCCGAACCGAACTCCGTGCAGAACGTGAAGGACTTGCGCGCGGTGGCCGCCAGCGAGCGCTTCCAGCTGCTGGAGCGCCCGGTGCCGCTGGACGCCAAAGGCCAGCCGCTGGCGTCCGAACTGCCCGCCATGGTGGCGGAACTGGCGCAGCAGCGCGTGCAGCTGCTCTACATCGGACCGGACAGCTTCCTGGCCGCCAACCGCAAGCTGCTGACCGAAGCCGCGCTGGAGCAGCGCCTGCCCGCCTTCTCCGCCACCGAGATCGCCGTGCGCGAAGGCAAAGCGCTGTTTGGCCTGGTGTCCGGCTACGAAAGCGTGGGCCGGCTCACGGCCCACAAGGCGGAACAGATCCTGCGCCAGCACATGGCGCCTGCCGCCATACCGATTGAAACGCTGGCGCGTTTCTCCTACCTGGTAAACATGCCTGTAGCCGCCCAGCTCGACCTCTACCCGCCGCTCAAGGTGCTCAACTACGCGGAGCTGCTGAAATGACTTCCTGCTCGAACGATCCGCAATTCCGCTGGCAGCAGATGCGCCAGGACGAGGCGGCCGAGGTACACCAGCTGCACCTTGGCGTGCTGGCGCAGATGCCCGCCGGCCTGGTGCGGCCCGATGAACTGAGCCACTTCGAACAGCACGCGCAGGCCCAGGGCCGCATCCTGTGCTGCCGCGCGGACGGAGAGCTGGTGGCCTACGGCGTGCTGGGGATGGACTCGCACACGGTGGACCACATGGCCGAGCTGCTGCATGCCGGCCCGGCCGGGCGCGCGCGCATGTGCGTGCTGGACGGCGCCGCCTCGCTGCCCGAATGGCGCGGGCGCAGGCTGCATTGCGCGGCCATCGAAGAACGCATGGCGCTGGGCCGGGAGCTGGGCCGCACGCTGGTGGTGGCCACGGTGGCGCCGGAAAACATGCGCAGCCTGCGCGGGCTCACGCTCGAGGGTTTCTGCGTATCCGGCTACGCCATCGTCTACGGCGGCCTGGCCCGGCTGCTGGTGCAGCGCGACCTGCTGCAGCCGCAGGCGCCCTGGATCGCCTGCCGCCGCGTGGCCCATGGCGACCACGCAGGCCACCAGCGCGCGCTGGCGGACGGCCTGCGCGGCTTCCAATGCTGGCAGGACGAGAACAATCACTGGTCCGTGGAATACGGCGTGCAGGCCTCAGGCTAGCGGCACGCTCTGCTCAAAGCGGAACAGATTGTGCGGGTCCACGCGGCGCTTCACTTCCGACAGCCGCTTCAGGTTCGTGCCGTAGTAAGCCTGCGCCCAGTTCTTCAGGTCGCGGTTGGGGAAGTTGACGTAGGACTCGGGCTGCAGGAAACGCTGCATGTCGTCGTAATAGTCCTTCAGCCAGGCGCGCTGGCGCTGCACCGTCTCCGGCTTGTCGATCGGCCCCCACGAAGCTTCCATTTCGAAGATGTAGTTGGAATCGCGGTGCACATAGGCCGTGGCGTTGCTCGGCACCTCCTTCACCTTGCCGCCGATGGCGAACAGGATGCCCATATTCTCCTGCAGCAGCGAGCCGCCCGGCCAGCGCGTCATCCAGTTCAGCATATTGTCCAGCGCCGCCTCGCTCAGCTCCTTGTGCACGAAGCTGCAGCGGATGTCGTACAGGCCGTTCGGATCGTCGGTCAGCAGGTAGTCGCGGCCGCGCCAGTAATCGACTTCATAGATGTCGGCAATCTGCGGCACGGCGACGGCGTACAGCGGCGCCAGCATCTCGCGCAGCTCTTTTTCGCCGCCCCAGAACTGGCCCAGCGTTTCCACGTACAGGCTGTCGCGCGAAGGACGCGGGCCGGCGGCCAAGGGCAGCGCCTTGCTGCGCGTGGAAATCCGGGTTGGGTGCGCCAGCTGCAAGGCCTGCAAGGCGCGCAGCAATTCGATCTGCTTGCCCGGCGCCCACGTCAGGTTGAAGGTGGTGACCGTGCCCACCGGGTGCACATTAAAGGTAAAGCCGGTATGGACGCCGAAGTTGCCGCCGCCGCCGCCGCGCACCGCCCAGAAAAGTTCACTGTCGCTATTGGCGTCGATGCGGCGGGATGCAGCGCTGGCGACCACCAGCTCGGTGCCGACCAGGCTGTCGCAGGTCAGGCCCCTGTGCGTGGCGGCAAAGCCCCAGCCGCCGCCCAGCACCAGGCCGCTGGTGCCCACCGTGGGGCAGCGCCCCGAAGGAATGGCCACGCCGTAATTGCGCAGCGCCGCCGCCACGTCGTTATTGTTGGCGCCGCCCTGCACCCACGCGGTCTGGTTCTTCAGGTCCAGCTTCACGTTGTTCATGGCTTTCACGTCGATCAGCAAACCGGCCGTGGTGGAGAAGCCCGCGTAATTGTGGCCGCCGGAGCGGATGGCGAAAGGCATGCGCGTGTCGCCTGCCAGGCGGATGCAGCGCTGCACATCGGCCTCGGTGGCGCACATGGCCACAGCCTGCGGCTGCACGCCGGCCCAGCGCGCGTTGTTCGGCCAGGCGGCCAGCGCAAAGCCATCTTCGCCCGGCAGTATCAAGCGTCCCTCAAAGTCCCGCGCCAGGGAGCGCAGGCCGTGCGGCCCCAGCTTCAGCGCAGGCTTGGCCAGTACCGCCGCCGGCGCCAGGCCCAGTGCTGCGGCGCCTAAAGCGCCTGCCTGCAGAAAGCCGCGGCGCGTGTTCACGATTTCATTCGTCATCCTGTTGATTTTCCTTTGATTGATGTCCAAGTTTACCTCTCTGCTTCTCCCGCTCCCGCTGCCGCAGCACGTCTATCATGACGTTGAAGGTGCGCGCCAACCGGCCGATTTCATCGGTGCTGGTGACCTTGATGCTGGCGCGGTCGTAGTCGCCGTCCTTGAGCGCATTGGCCGCTTCCGTCAGCCGCACCACGGGACGCGTAATGCTGCGCGCGAACAGCACCGCCAGGATCAGGAACACCAGGCCCACAGCGGCCACGCTGTACAGCACATTGACGAACAGGCGCTGCAGGGGCTCCTCGAAGCGCGTGCGCGACTCGGTCACGCCCACCACCCAGTTGTGGCCCTGCACCGGCGCGTAGCCCGCGTGTTCGTCCACGCCGCTCAGCGTGGAGTGGTAGCTGATATTGCCCGCCGTCCTGGCGCCTATCAGCACCTTGGCCAGCTCCGGCATGTCCACGCTTTCTATGCGGTGGCGGCGGAAGCGCTGGTCGGCCACGATGCGGCCCAGCGTGGCCTTGGGCAGCGGCGCCAGGCTGCGGTACAGCTGGTTCTGGTCCGGGTAGTGCACCAGGATGCCGTCGCCGTCTATCATGAAGGGCACGCGCTTGCCGTTCCCGCCAGCGCCGGCATCGTTGAGGATGGACGATATCGTGCCGCCCTTGATGCGCAACACCACCACGCCTATCACCTTGTTCGCGTTGTCGAACACCGGGTTTGCGTAGTACACGCCGGGCTTGCCCGCCGTGGAGCCGATAATCACGCCGGTCATGAAAGGATGGCCCTTCATGGCCTCCTGGAAGTACTCGCGGAACTTGAAGTTCACGCCCGCCACGCCAGGCTCGCTGGACACCAGCGCCGTGCCTTCGCTGTTCATCAGGAAGATCAGGTGCGCGTCCGGATTGGTCTTGATCAGGTTGGCCAGCTTGGCGCTCACCACTTCCCGCTTCGCATCGCTGGGCGCGCGCAGGTAGTCGATAAAGGCGGAATCGGTCGCCAGGTAGCTGGCCTGGTAGCGGCTGTCCAGTATCAGCTGCGAGATGCGGCCCGCCGTCGCTTGCGCCAGGCTCTCCAGGTTGCGCAGCTCGCTGGCCGACACGGCGGCCACCGAACCGTTCAGGTTGTAGTAGGCGGTAATCGTCATGGGCAGCAGCGCGGCCAGCATCATGGCGATGGTCATCTTCACCACCAGCGGCCACGAGGATGGCCGCCAGATGGCCTTGCCCAGCTTGCGCACGCCTTTCGTCAGCCGCCGCTGGCCTTCCAGGTCGCCCACGCGCAGCGCCTCCTGCAAGCCCAGGCTGCCGGCGTGCGAGGCGAACAGGCTTTGCGAGAGCTCCGCGATGCTTTGCGGACGCTGCTTGGGATCGACCACCAGCGCCCAGTCCACCGCCATCAGGAATTCTTCGCTGTAGCGGCCCTTGCCCGCCTGCGTGGCGGGAATGTATTCGGCCACGCCGCTCTGGCGTTCCGGCGCGGGCGCTGGCTTGGCGCCGGTGATCATCCAGTACAGCGTGGCGCCGATGGCGTAGATATCGGTCCACGGCCCCTGTTCGCCGCCCTGGTACTGCTCCAGCGGCGCGTAGCCGGGCGTGACCACGTCGGCCATGGTTTGCAGGCCGCCCACGGTCTGGCGCGCGGCGCCGAAGTCGAGCAGCACCCAGCTGCCGTCTTCCTTGCGCACGTAGATGTTATCCGGCTTGATGTCGCGGTGGAGGTAGCCCGACTCGTGCACCAGCGACAGGCCGTCCAGCAGCGGCTGCACCAGCGACAGCAACTGCTGCTCGCCCATGTTCTTCTGCTTGTCCCACCACTGCTTGAGCGGCTGGCCGCGCTCGTATTCAAGCACCATGTAGGCGGTGCGGTGCGCCTCGAAGAAGCGCGCCACCCGCACGATGTTGGAGTGCCGGAAGGTGGCCAGGGTGCGCGCTTCGACCAGGAAGCATTCCAGGCCGTTCAGGTAGAAGTCGTTATCTTCGGGCCAGCGCGGCGAGACCGACTTGTCGCTGGCGCGGGTGGCGAAATCGGCCGGCAGATACTCCTTGATGGCCACGCGCACGTTCAGGTTCACGTCCGTGGCCAGATAGGTGATGCCGAAGCCGCCCTGCCCCAGCACCGCGTCGATGCGATATTCAAACAACTCGAAACCCGGCGCCAGGGCCAGCGGCGTGGAAATGCCGGGCGCAATGGAGCGGTTGGGCGCGGCGGGCAAAGCCGGCAGCTGCGAGCGCACCGGCTGCGAAGGCGGCTGCGAGCGGCCCAGCGTGGGCGTGGTGGGCTGGGTGTGCGAGGGCTGCCCGGCATCCGCGTGGGCAGGCGTGGCTTCCCCGCCGCGCTGGCGCGCCGGTTCGCGCGTGCCGTCGGGACGGTAGTGCGGCACGGGGATGGTGGCGTCATCGTCATGCGCGTACTGCGCGCTGTGCGGGCGCGGGACAGTGATGTCGGCCTGGCCGTCGCGCGCGGCCAGCTGGTCCGTCGCTGCGCGGGCCGTCATTTCCTGCACGTCGCGCATGCGCCGTTCAACCGCCACCACGGCTTCCAGCGCAGCCACGCGCCGCGCCAGGATGGCCGCGCGCGCCTCGGCGGCGGCGTTGCGGCCTTCATTGGCCGTTCCCTCCGCTCCGTCCGCTCCGTGCTGCTGCCCGCGCTGTTCGCTATCGTCCATGCATCATCCCGCCATTCATTTTTCACCACGTGGCGCCATAGAGCGCATTGCGCATGCTAGCATGCAGTTATGGCCTTTGTGACAAAGGCCTGGAGACAATTTCTACTACTGGAGACACCTTGGGCAATTGGAAGCAATTATCACCGTCGGCGCTGCACCGCCTCGACCTGGGCCTGGCCTACGGCCTGACCGATGTTGGCACCGTGCGCGAGTCCAACCAGGATAATTTCTTCATCGCTCCCGAACTTGGCCTGGTGGTCGTGGCCGACGGCATGGGCGGCCACGAGGCGGGCGAAATCGCCAGCGCGGACGCCATCCGGCTGCTGCACAGCTTCCTGCGCGCATCGCACGGCGACCAGCAGTCCTCGCCCGGCGACGCCAGCGACGCCACCGTGCCCGCCTTCCACGCCAGCGCCTTCGATCCGGTGCAGGCCGACCCCGACGCCACCTGGACCGACGCCACCATGCGCGCCATGATCACGCTGCACGACGCGGTGGAATTCGCCAACGAGCGCATGTACCAGACCAACAGCGCCAACGACCAGGCCGACGGCGCGGGCATGGGCACCACGCTGACCGGCATGTGGCAGGTGGCGCAGGACGGGCCGGTGTTCATCTTCCACATCGGCGACAGCCGCCTGTACTGCTTCCGCAATGGCCGCCTGAACCAGCTCACGCGCGACCAGACCTTGTACCAGCAGGCGCTGGAGGCGGGCATGGCGGAGCCGCTCCCGGCGCGCAACCTGCTGCTCCAGGCGCTCGGCCCGGCGCCGCTGATCAAGCCGGACCTGCAGACGCAGGCCGTGTCGCCGGGCGACGTCTACATGCTGTGCAGCGACGGCCTGTATGGCAACTCGCCGCCGGAAGCCATCGCCGCCATCCTGGCCCGGGTGCGCGACGACAACCTGGCCGAGTGCTGCGCCGAACTGGTCGCCATGGCCAAGCGCGACGGCAGCCGGGACAACATCACCGCAGTGATCGTGCGCTGCAAGGACGCGTGATAGCGGCGGGCTACGGCGCCTTGCGCCTAACCCGCCCTTGTATTATTCCATCTGCCCCGAAAACGGAACGTCGGGGCAGAGCAACTGGATGCCGTACCCGCCCTTGGTCGCCAAGACCGTGATGTAGATTTCGCAGCAGTTGCTCTTATTCCATTAAAGATCGAACAGTATCTTTGGCCCGGCGTGCCGTGAGCCCGCATTTGCAAGGTTGATCAGGAGAAGAGTAATGTTGTGTCTTGGTATAGATGTCGCCAAATTGAAGGTCGATTGCGCACTGCGCCTGGAAACGGGCAAACACCGTGCGAAAGTTGTAGAAAACACCCAGGCTGGCTTTGCCAAACTGGAAGCGTGGCTGCAGAGTCATACGGACGGGTTGCCCCATATCTGCATGGAGGCCACTGGCGTCTATTGGGAGGCGATCGCGGAGTTCTTTGCCCGTCGGGGCTACCGCGTCAGTGTCGTCAATCCGGCCCAGATCAAGGCGTTTTCCCAGGCGCAGCTGGTGCGCACCAAGACCGACCAGGTCGACGCCAAGGTCATTGCCGAGTTCTGCGCCAAGCATGGTCCGGAAGCATGGCAGCCGCCGCCGCTGAGCGAACAGGAATTGAAAGCGATGGTGCTGCGCCTGGATGCGCTGCTGGCCATGCAGACGCAGGAAACGAACCGCCTGGACGTGGCGCGCGAATCGGTCCGGGCCGATATCGAACAGCATATTGCCTGGCTCGGCGAGCAGATTAAACAGCTGCGCAAGCGCGTACGTGATCACATCAACGACGATCCCGACATGCGCGGCAGACGCGACTTACTCGATACCATTCCCGGTGTCGGGGACAATACCATTGCGTTACTGCTGGCCTATGGCATGCATGCCGGGCGCTTCGACAACGGTCGGCAGGCTGCCGCCTTTGCAGGCCTCGATCCGCGCCAACATGAGTCCGGATCAAGCGTGAAGCAGCGGCCCCGGATGTCCAAGATCGGCCACGCGCATCTGCGCAAAAATCTGTACATGCCGGCTATGGTGGCGCTGTACCGCACCGACTGGGGGCGCCAGTTCCGCACCCGCCTACAAGCAGCAGGCAAGCCGGCCAAGCTGGTGATCGGCGCCATGATGCGCAAGCTCGTCCACGTTGCTTTCGGCGTCTTAAAATCTGGCAAACCATTCAATCAGGAGCTTCAAAACGCTTGACCGGCATAACAGTATCTACGCACCAATACAGTCCCGGGCCTTGTAGGGCGGGTTAGGCCGGAGGCCGTAACCCGCCAGGCGGTCACGCGCCCCATCCGCTCTGCAGCCACGTCCCCGCCAGCATCCCCGCAAAAGCCGCCGGCGCAGGCAAGCCCCGGCACAGCAGCAAGCTCGGTTCCACCTCGGCCGAACCGTCGGTCCACCAGATACTCTGCCCGCGCAGCGCCGCTGCGGCCAGCGCCGGAACCTGCGCCGCCACGGCATCCAGCGATGCGAGCGGCAAGCGGCAACCCACGCCTCCCTGCTGTCCGGCCAGCGGCGCATCGCTCAGCGGCGGCATGGCCTGCAGCAAGCCATCGAACGGCTCCAGCTGGAAGCGTTCCTCCAGCGATGACAAGGCCAGCGCCTCCAGCTGGTCGAACCATGGCTTGCCGTTCGCCACCCAATCCAGCAGCCCCCCGCCGCCCGGCGCACCGGCCGCTATGGTGAGCGGAAAGTGCCGCCCCACGCGGTCCACGCTGGGCATCAGCACGCCGGCCCAGGCATTGCGGTCGCACACGCCCGGCGCCAGCGCAAAGCGCCAGATCGGGCTCGTCAGATAGGTTTGCAGCCAGCGCGCGCCCAGCGCCTCGCGGCTGCCCTGCATGGACGCCTGCAGCCACGCGTCCCACACGCCCAGCAGGGGCGGCGGCAAGCGGCGCGAAACGAAGTCGCCATGCGTGCTCACTTTGCCGAAGAATCCCGGCGCCAGTTCCGGCTCTTCCATTACAGCGACTCCAGGCAGCGGAACTGCTCCACGCCGTCGCGCTTGAACGGATTGTTCACGCTGTTGGCTGTCAGTTCGTAGATAATCTTGCGGCCTTCCAGGTCGAAGGTCAGCTTGTAGCGTTCGCCCTGAGCGGAAGGCTCCAGCATGGCTTTGTCCAGCATGCGGAACCAGGCCCACGCGCCCTCGGTGCGCAGCTCCGCCGTGGTGGCGGGCGCCACCTCGAAGCGCACCGCGTTCACGCCTTTGCCGCTCGGGATCTGGAAGCTCGCCGCGCCCTGCTGCGTCTTCGGCGCGAACGCCAGCTGCTGGCCGTCGACGTCCAGCAGCACGCGGGTCAGCGCGGCGTCCGCCGCCAGCGGCTTCAGGTCGAAGCGCACGGAAGGCTGCTTGCCGCCGTTGCCGAAGAACTTGTCGCGTATCTGCGCGGCGCGCTGGAATTCGTTCAGCACTTCCTGGCTGATGCCAAGATCCATATTGTTCACCATGCGCCAGCGCCATTGCGCGCCGCTGGTGTCGACGTAGTTGACCAGGTGCTTCTGGAAGAATTCATCGGCCAGGCCGCCGGGGCCGAAGAAGCGGCCGAAGTCGTCCGGCGTGGCTTCCTGCACGGCCTTGCGAACCAGCGGGTAGCGGCCTGCGATGGCGGCGCGGCAGAACAGCGCAGGGCCGGTCTTCCACAACGCGTCCAGGCGGTCGCGCTCCGTGCCCAGCGTGAGGCCAGAACCGGCCGTGTTCACATTGCGCACCAGCGCGCCCAGCGGCGCCGGCAAGCCGTCCGCCTCGCGCTTCAGGCGCGCCAGCGCGTCGGCCGGCGGCGCGGGCTGGCCGGCGGCGCGCGCGGCGCTGGCCGCGTCCAGGTAGACCGCCACGTCCTTCAACTTGAGCAGCACGCCGTCCAGGCCCGAGGCCCCGCCTGCGCCGCCGGCCGCACCGCCTGCAACGCCCGCCCCCGCCTCCACCATCTTGTGCAGCGGAGCGAAATGGATATCGACCGGATTCACGGGCCGCACGTCGGCCGGCAGCACGTCCTGCGTGCCGTCGCTGAGGGCGGACTCCAGGCGCCGCTTGGCCGCGTCGCTGAGCTGCTTGACGGTGTCGGTGGCCGCGTCCACGCTGGACTTGGCGGTTTTCAGCTTGTCGAGCCGCGTCTGTTTCGCGGCCGCCTGCAGGAATTTGCGCAGCGGCGACTCCTGGCTGCTCACGCTGTTGATCACGCGCGCCGCCTGGTCCAGGGACGTGAACGGCACCAGCGTCACGTCCGCCAGCAAGCCGTCCCACAGGCGGATGTACTCCTCGAAATACATCTGCTGGACCACGGCCTTCATCTGCGCCGCGCTCTCAAGGCTGTCCACCGCTTCGCGCTGGTCCAGCACCCAGCTGTCCTTGACCACGTCGGCAATGGCGCCGTCTATCTGCTCGGTGAATTTCTTGTAGCCGGCCAGCGTGAACGGACCAGCGATGCCGCGCGTGAGCGGCAGGCCGCTTTGCCGCTCCAGCACCACGCCCGCGTCCCGTCCAGCGGCGGCGGTCACGTCGAAGTCCGGCACATTGGCGGCGGCCAGCCCGCGCTTCAAGCGGGTGTAGACCCGTTCGCCCATCGGCAGCTTGGCCAGGCTGAGGCGAACCTGCGCGATCAGCGCCCTGTTCAGCTGCGGCGGCGCCTCGGCCTGGCTGGACGGCGCCAGCATGGCCGCCACGTGCTGCGACAGATCCTGGCGCTGCAGTTCGTTCGCCTCCGGCAGGTTGCGGCTCCAGTCGTAGTCCAGCCAGGCACGCACGGCCGGCGCGTCCAGGTGGTTGCGCTCGCCCAGCATGATGTAGACGCGCAGCAGCTCGTACAGGTATTCGGGATTGTTGGCGGTGCCGCGCCGCAGCTGGGTCTCCATCTGCTCCAGGATGCGCGGCATCAGCGCCTCGCGCAGCACGCGCTGGTAGGCGCCCTGCGCACCTTCGCCCAGTTTGCCGCCCTGGTACAGGCCCAGCCCCATCAACAGCGGCACTTCCTCGCCCTGGCTGCGGTAACCGCCCGGGATGTCGCGCAAGGCGTTCAGCAGCGGCAGCGCAGCAACCGGCGACGGATCTTTCGGCAAGGCCCGCGCCAGCTTGTCGATCTCTTGGCTGCGCGCGGCCACGTCGTTCACGTAATTCTGGTTGCGCACATAGCTCGTGACCAGGCCCGCCGTCACCAGCACCAGCACGGCGGCCGTCAGCGCGTAGGCGCCCCATTGCAGCCAGCGCCGGTTGCGCTCCAGGCGCAGATTGGCGCCCGCCAGTTCGCTCTCCTGGAACACCACGTCGCGCAGCAGCCGCGTGATGAAGTAGCTGCGCCCGCCGAAGGCGTTCGCCGGCAGCACTTTGCGGTCCAGGCCAAAACTGGCGGCCAGCGTGGACATCACGCGGTCGATCGGGCTGCCCTCCTGGGTGCCGCTGGTGAAGTACACGCCGCGCACCAGCGCCGCTTCCTCGTAGGAGGTGGATTCAAAGACGTCGGTCAGGAAGGATTCCAGCACGTCGCCGATGGCGGCGAACTGCTGCGGGAAGTTGTACATCAGCGCGCGGCGCTGGATGTCGCGCTCCTGCTGCATGCGCTCGAACAGGCGCGCCTGCAACTGCGCCTGCAGCGCGTCGAACTCGGCTGGGAAGGCTTTCAGGCCGGCGTCCGCCTGCTCGGCAGAAGCCAACGGGAAGGTCACGCCCCAGACCTGGGTGCGCTCCTCGCGCCCCAGGTTGTCGAAGAACTCGACAAAGCCGGCCAGCAGATCGCACTTGGTGACGATGACGTAGACCGGGAAGCGGATGCCCAGTTCCTCGTGCAGCTCCTTGATGCGCGCGCGTATCGCCAGCGCCTGCACGCGGCGCTGGCCTTCGCCTTGCTGCAGCAGGTCCGCCACGCTGAGCGCCACGATCACGCCGTTGATGGGGCGGCGGCGGCGGTGCTTGCGCAGCAGCTGCAAAAAGCCCTTCCACGCGGCCTGGTCCACTTCGGTGTAGCTGTCCTGCGTGGTGTAGCGGCCCGCCGTGTCGAGCAGCACCGCCTCGTCGGTAAACCACCAGTCGCAGTTGCGAGTGCCGCCCACGCCGCCGATGGCGCCTTTGCCGTGCGTCTCGGACAGCGGGAACTTCAGGCCGGAATGTACTAGCGCAGTGGTCTTGCCGCTGCCGGGCGCGCCAACAAACATGTACCAAGGCAGCTGGTACAAGCCGCCGCCGTTGCCGAATCCGCTGCCTGCCTTCGATTTGCGCAGCACCGCCATGGCTTCCTGCAGGCGCTTGGCCAGCAGCGCCATTTCAGCCGCGCTTTCCTTCTGCCCCGGCACCACGGCGGGCGCGGAATCCGGATCGCCGGCCACGCTTTTCATCAGGCGGCGCTCGGCCAGCCTTGCGCGCAGCAGCTTCCATCCAAAATAGATGGCCCAGGCCAGGAACATCAGGCCGATAAAGAACCAGCGCACGCCGGTGGAGGCGAACGGCTCCTTACCGTCGAAGGCCAGCAGCGGCGCCTCGAACCAGAAGATCAACGACAGCAGCAGCACGCCGAAAAAAGCCAGCACGGGCGGCTTGATGAACCAGTTGAAGAAGCGTTTGATCATGGGGTCGGTACTGGGGTCAGCACAATAATCACTACGCGGCGGTTGCGCGCGCGGTTGGCGGCGCTGTCATTGGGCACCAGCGGTTCGGTCTCGCCGCGCCCTTCCACGGTATAGCGCGCTGCGGGACCGGCCTGTTTGGCCAGCAGCTCCACCACGGTGGCGGCGCGGCCCTTGGACAACGCCCAATTGGAAGGATAGCGCGCCGATCCGCCGGGCACGTCGTCCGTGTGGCCGATGACGATGACCTTGCCGGGCACCGGCTTGAGCGCTTCGCCTATGCGCCGCAGCAGGCCGTCGTAGGACGGCAGCACTTCGGCGCTGCCGGATTTGAACACGCCGTCGCCGTGCAGCACGATGGTGGAGCGGTCCGGCGTTTCCGTCACGCTCACCAGGCCGCGCTCGATTTCGGGCGCCAGGAAGCGGGCCACGCGCACCGGCGGATTGGCCATGGGTGGCGCCGGCGGCACAGGGGCCACCAGGCGGATGCGCTGCAAGGCGGCGTACACGGGGTCTGAATGGCGGTTCAGCAGGAAGCTGAAGCCGAGATGAATGCACAGCAGGACCAGGCCAGCAACGGCGGCGATCACCCAGACGGGAATCAGGCGCAGCAGGCCGGGGCGTTTTTCGTTCGAGCCTTTCCAGCGCAGCGACAGGTCCGGTTCGAAGGGGCCGCGCTCTTTCTGGATCAGCTGCTGCAGCCGCTCGCGCAGCACGTCGAGCTGGACGCGGCCGCCGTCCATTACGCGGTAACGTCCTTCCAGTCCCAGCGCCAGGCACAGATACATCAGCTCCAGCACGTGCAGGTTGGCGCGCGGCTGCTGGCTGAGCTTTTGCAGGATGAGGAAGAATTTCTCGCCGCCGAAGGCCTCGTTGTGAAAGGCCACCAGCAGGCTGCGGCTGGCCCACACGCCGCTGCCGCCCCATGGGGTGCTGGAGATGGTCTCGTCCAGGAAGGTGCACAGCGAGTAGCGCGCCACGGCAATGGCCTCCTGCGCGCAGCCCGCGTTCCTGGCGTCGATCTCGAATTTTTTGATGGCGGCCACCAGCTGGCTGCGCAGCCCTTCCACGCTGGGGTGCGTGGCCATGATGCGCAGCGGGACCACCAGGTCCAGCAAGGCGTTGGCGGCGCCGACCAGCGGGTTGACGCCATTCAGGTGGGCGCGCGGCGCGGCCGTCAGCGGGGCCAGCGCGGCGTCGTAGTTTACATGGCCGGCGGCGCGTTCGGCGCCGTAGCTGTTCGCAGCGGCTGCCGCGCCCAGGCCGGGTCCGGGCCAGGCTGCCGCCGCAGGCTCGCCGCCAGCGGCGCCGCCCATGCCGTCGCCGCCGCCAGGCGGAGGGCTGGCCGGGAAAGCGCCGGCTGCCCCCGCAGGCGGGACGCCTGCATCGCCGCCCAGTCCCAGTCCCGGTACGGGCGCGGGTGCACCGCGCCGTCCGCCGGGCTTGGGGACCAGGATGGTGCGGTCGGAGTCTGGCAAATCGTCCTGGCTCATCTTCGCTTACTTCCGGATGGCCCAGAACTCCATCTGCAGGCCGGGGAAGTCGCCCGCCACGTGCATGGCGAAACCGGCGGAAGTGGCCAGGTGCTGCCAGTACTCGCTGCCCTTGTCCAGCTCAAAGTAGGTATGGCCCGCGTGGAACGGCAGCTGGCGCGGCGCAACCGGCAGGGGGCGCAGCGCAATGCCGGGCAGCTGCAGATTCACCAGGTCGCGGATTTTCTCGACCGAGCCTATCTTCACCTGGCGCGGGAAGCTGCTGCGCACCGTTTCGGGCGGCATGTGGGCGTTCACCATCAACACGAAGGTGGCGGACTTCAGCAGTTCCGGATCGCGCATCACCGCCACGCGGATGCCGAACTGGCGCTCCTCCAGCGGAATTGGAATGGCGTGCGTATCGAGCACCATGGACAGCGACTGGCGCAAGTCCTCCATCACCGGCAGGAAGGTCTCGCGCAGCTGGTCGTGGCGGTACACCGGATACTGGATGGCGCGCTTGTTGTTCGGGCTGAAGGTGGCCAGCTCACCGGCCAGCTGCACGGCCTCGCGGTAGTAGTCTTCGGGATGCAGGCCCGTCATCGTGGCCAGATGCGCGAACAGCGGCTCGGCGCGGTTCACCAGTTGCAGCAGCAGGAAGTCCGCAATCTCGGCCGCGCCGGCGGCGCCGGGCTGGGACAGGCGGTTTCCGAGCGCGTCGCCGCGCTGGTGCAGCAGCCCCACCACTTCGTCCGCAAAACCACCGAGGCGCGGCGCAACGCGGAAGTCCAGGCACGGCGGGCAGAATTCGGGGTCCAGCACCACGCGGTTGTCCGGCCGCCGTTCGATCACGCGCGCCACGGCGATACAGGCGTAGGCGTTGGCGACGTCCGATTCCAGCGCCAACCGCAGGCGCAGGCGCCCCACCTGCATCAGCGCGCTGTTGTCGATGCCGTTGCTGTCCCAGGCTTCGTGGTCCACGGCGCCGTGGCGGGCAAAATTGTCCGGCGCCGGGCTGTCGCCGGTTTCCGGTATGCCGGGCCGGCGCAGCGGCAGCGCCAGCACGATCACCGCGTTGCGCGCGTCTTCCGGTATGTCCAGCGGCAGCGGCAGGTCGTCGTCCGCCGGCAGGATGAATGGCGTGCCGTCCGGCAGCACCGCGCTGCACGACAACAGCGCCAGCTTGCCCAGCGCAAGCTGCTGCTCGTCTATCTTCAGCGAAGAAAAGCCCCAGGAATAAGGCCGCAACCTGGCCACCCGGCTTTCGAGCTGGGTTTGCAGGTAGCGGTCGTGCTGCTGCAAGTGCTGCGGTTGCAGCAGCATGCCTTCGGACCAGATGACTTTACGGTTCCACGCCATGATGTCTCACTCGATAGGATTATTTGCGGTGCAGCCGGCCGATCTGGTCTTCATAGGCGGCAGAGAATTTTTCGCCGAACAGGTGCTGGAAATCATCGTCCGCTTCGCGCAGGATGTCTTCGTGCAGCGCCACCATGCGGTCCCAGAGGCGGGCCTTGCGGGTGGTTGCCATCATCTTGTCCATCACGCCTTCCGGCTCCTTGGCCTCGATCAGCGCGGGGTTGAAGCGCGCCAGCACGCCGTCCAGCGCCGCGCGCATGCCGGCGATGACGGCCAGTTCGTGGGCTTTCAGGTCTTCAAAGGCGCTGCCGATGGACTTCACCGGCGGCATGTAGCCGGACAAGGTGTTGGTCAGCATTTGGGACAGCGCGCTTTCGGCGTCCGGGAAGAATTTCAATGGGTTGTTGGCTTGCGCACCCAGCACCGTCATTTCAAGGCGGCTTTCGCGCTTGGTCATGGCGCGCGCCATCAGCACGGCCATGGTGCCGGAGGTCGCCTCGCGCAGCATGGCGCCCACCAGTTCAGCCGTTTCGGCCGGGGACTTCGTGGTGCGCAGGCCGGTCAGGCCCAGGCCGCGCAGCAGCGCCTGAATCACTTCCTCGCCGCCCTGGGCCGCACCCACCTGCGCCGCCGCACCGCCGGGAGCGGCGTGGCTTTGCTGCGGCGGCAGCGCGTAAGCGATGGGCGCGGCGGGCTGCGGCACATATGGCGCGGCCGGCGCCTGCACGCGCGGCGGCAGGAAATCGGCCAGGGGGTCGTAGTCGTCCGGTATCAGCATGGCAGGTGCAGGCGCAGCGGGCGCTGGCGGCTGCGGTGCGGCGCGCACGGTCAGCACTGTCGGCTCGGGCGCATGGGCATAGGGCTGCGCTGGGGCGCCGTATGCCGGGCTGGCCCACTGCGGGACGGGTTCCGGGGCTGGCGGCTGCGGCTGCGGCTGCGCCATCGGCATCCACTGCGGCGGCGCGTGGTCCGCCTCCGAGCCACGGAAGGCCACAGGCGCCGCGGCCTGGGCGGCGTTGGCGTCGCTCAGCATATTCAGGCCGAGCGGATCGTTGGCGGACGGCGTGGCCAGCGGATCATGTCCGCCGCTCAGTTCCAGTATCTTCACGCCGGCCAGCGTGTCACGCATCTCGTCAAAGGATTTGCCCTCGTAGGGCGACGCCGCCACCGCTGGCTGGGCCTGGAAAGGCAAGGCGTCCGAGGTCTCGGGCTGGAACACGGGTATGGCCGGCGCGGCGGCGCCCTCGCCCACCTGCACTTCCAGCACGTAGTCGCCTATCAGCAGCCGGTCGCCGTCGGCCAGCACGGCGCTCTTGCCTGTGCCTACCGGACGGTCGTTGATCCAGCTTGGATTGGCGCCCAGGTCCATCAGCGTGTACTGGCCGCCCGCGAAATCGATCTTGCTGTGGTTGCGCGAGATGTATTTGCCCGGATCGGGCAGCTCCAGGTCGTTGCCTGCGGCACGGCCTATGGTGCCGCCCAATTGATCGAAGCGGCGCTCAACGGGCGCAGCCGGAGCTTGCTTTCTGTATGACTGGATCCGCAGGGTTAAGTACATCGGCTCACTATCGCTGCTAAGAGGCTGCTAATTGAAATCAAAGGGCACGGCGCGGATCATTATACGGTTGCTATTGCGTAAAACACAATCACCCCGGTCAGTTGATCTTCACGAGCGCGCCGCCTATGGTCATGATGCCGCCCGCCTTGAGCGTGGCCATGCCGTCGGCCTGCACCGTCACATCCGGCGACTTGATGGTGATCTTGGCCGGTTCCATCTTGATGCTGGTGCCGCCCACCTTCAGCTCTATCGACGTGGTGGCCTCGATTACGATGGTCTTCGACACCGTCACTTTCTGGTCGCCCTTGATGGCCGTGGTCTGGTTGCCGCCCACGTCCAGCTTGCGGTCCACCGCGATCTTCATGGTCTGGTTGTTGTCGACCTTGAGCGTCTGGTCGTTGGTCACGGTGATGATCTGGTCGTGGTCCACCGTCACCGTGTGGTCGTTCACCACGTGCTCCTTGTGGTCGTGTCCCACGTCCAGGCTGCGGTCGTTCTTGATCTGTATGGTCTGGTCGCCCTTGTCCTTCTTCTCGAAGCCGACCTTCAGCGTGTCGTTGTTTTTCACCACGCGGTTGAAGTCCTTCTCGGCCTGGACGTAGATCTCCTCGGCGTCCTTCTTGTCCTCGAAGCGGATCTCGTTGTAGCCGCCCCCGCCCTTGCTGGTATTGGTCTTGACGGTGGACTTGGTCTGCTCGCCCGGCAGCGCATACGGCGGCATGGCGTCGCTGTTGTAGACGCAGCCGGTGACCAGTGGCCGGTCCGGATCGCCTTCCAGGAAGCTCACCACCACCTCCATGCCGATGCGCGGAATGAACACGCTGCCCCAGCCCGCGCCGGCCCAGCTTTGCTGCACGCGCACCCAGCAGGAACTGAGCTCGTCTTCCTTGCCCTCGCGGTCCCAGTGGAACTGCACCTTCACGCGGCCATATTTGTCGGTCCAGATCTCCTCACCCGCCTTGCCCACCACCATGGCGGTCTGCGGCCCCTGCACCACCGGCTTGGCGATGGTGCGCGGTGCGCGGTAGCTGTGTTCCTTGCCGATGGCGTTGAACACGCAGCGGAAGTCCAGCGGCGTGTCGCCGCCGGTGGCGTAGTCGTCGCCGACGATCTCATACTGCGCGCCGGTGACCAGGAATTCGCGGTTCTGGTCCGCGCGCGGATGGTGCACCAGCTTGAACAGGCCGCCCGGGAACAGGCCGCGCGCATTGGTGTCGGCGGAGATCTCCTCGCACTGCCCGTGCAGGCCCTCCATGCGCCCGCGCGCCAGCGTGGTGCCCGTGGCCGCCACGTTGTACAGGCCGGGATAGTCGTACATCTCGTAAGCCTGCTGGTCAAAGGCCGCCGCGATGGTGGACTTTACTTTCAGGCCGCCGCTGTTGCTGGCGGCGGCTTTTTCAAAATCGAAATCGTTCAGCGCATAGCTGCTGGCCTGGATCGCGCCGGCCGCAGCCCAGCCGTACACGGCCTCCTGGTCCACGATGCGGCGGCCCGCCTCGCCGGAAAACTCCACGCTGGCGTAGCCGGGCAGGCTCTGGTGGGCGCTGTAGGAGTCGGCCAGCACCATGGTGTGCTTGCTGGCGTCGTGCGTGAAGTAGAAATAGATGCCCTCGTTCTGCAGCAGGCGGCAGACAAAATTGAAGTCCGTCTCGCGGTACTGCACGCAATACGTCATGGCCTCATAAGTGCCGCTCAGCGCGGATACGTTCAGGTCGATGGCGCCGCCGTAGGCCGCGTCCTGGCACACCGCCTTGACGATGTCGAGGACGTTCTTCTCCTGGAAAATGCGGCAGTTGGAAGAGCGCGTCAGCAGCCACAGGCCGGGGTGGACGGTGGCCTCGTAGCGCGCCAGGCTGCCATGCCAGCCGGTGCAGGCGAAGCGCGTGACAATGCCGTGAAAGTGCCGCACGCCGTCGGCCATGTCCACATGCACGCCCAGCGGCTTGCCCAGCACATCGGCGATCTTCACGTCCGGCTTGGTGCTCAATAGCTGCACACGGAATTCGGACAACTGCCCCAGCCGCTCGCTGCCGCTCATGCGGTCGAACAGCAGCACATCGGTTCCCAGGGGACTGGTGACGTTTACTTCTCGGTTGGCTTGCGTAACTGGCATACGGGTTCCGGTCCGGAATCAGGGGATCATGGTTTTGGTGGTGCCCGCCTGGCTGAAGGCGATCACGCCGCCCCAGTTGCACATGCACTTGCAGAGGTTGTCCAGCGCCGGCATATTCGCAATCAGCACCGTCGGTGCGCCCGGCACCCAGGGTGCGGACGTCATCGGTATGCAGGGCATGGGCGTAAGCACGCCCAACGCCGCGGCGGTAGCGGCGGCCACGGTCGGATTGGCCATCGAACTGCACACGCCGAAAGGCATGATATTGACCATGGGCTTATGATCCATGATATTGGCGGCCGGCGGCCCTTCGGCCATGACCTTGTTCGCGGGAAGCACCACCAGCGTCGACGGCGCAGCGCCGAACGTGCAAGTCATCATCGCCCCCATCACAACCTGATTTGGCATATCCCCTCCTGGACCTATTATGACCGAAAAAACTGTCTTAAAGGTAAGGTTTTAGGATAAGCTCCACAACACCACCACGTATCGACGAGGGACAGTCATGGCCACATCGCTGACATTCGAATTCGGATTTGCCGCCGCCGGCCCCCAGGAGGCCGGAGAGGACGGGCAGCCCATGCGCATCTTGGTGATGGGGGATTTCAGCGGCCGCGCCGGAAGGCCCATGGCTGCGGGCATAGGCGCGGCGCGGCGAGTCGATATCGACAATTTCGACCACCTGCTGGCACAGCTCGCGCCCAGCGTGCAAGTCACACTGGACGGCGCCGTCAACACCTTCCAGTTTCGCGAGCTGGATGATTTCCATCCCGACCAGCTGTATCAAAAATCAGACGCATTTGCAGCGCTGCGCACGCAGCGCCAGCAGCTGCGCAATCCCGCCACCTTCGCTGCCGCCTCCGCCGCGCTGCAATCAGCCGCCGGCTCAGCAGCGCCGCCCGCATCTGCTCAAGCTCCCCAGCCAGCCGCCAGCGACTTCGCCAGCCTGCTCGGCGGCCAGGTGCGCCAGCCAGCCGCGCCGGCAAGCGGCCTGCCGGATATCGACCAGCTGATACGCCGCATCGCCGGCGCCATGCCGCCCGGCCCAGACCCGCGCCAGCCCGAATACGTGGCCGCGCTGGATGGCGTGATCGCCCAGCGCATGCGCGCCGTGCTGCATGCGCCGCAATTCCAGGCGCTGGAAGCCAACTGGCGCGGCCTGCGCCAGATCGTCACCGGCCTGGAACTGGGCCAGGACTTGCAGCTCTACATAATGGACGCGGACAAAGCCGCCTTGCAGGCCGATATCGACACGGCCGACGGCGCCCTGGAAACCAGCACGCTGCACAAGCTGCTGGTCGAGCAGCCGCGCATGGGCGCCGATGCCGCGCCCTGGTCCGTGCTGTGCGGCGCCTACAGCTTCGGCCCCGGCGAAGCGGACGTGGGCCTGCTGGCCGCCCTGGGCGCGCTGGCCGCCCGCGCGCAAGCGCCCTTCCTGGCCGACGCCAGCGCCGCGCTGGCGGGCGCCACCTCGCTGGCCGACCAGCCCGACGCCGCGAGCTGGCAAGAGCTGGACGCCGCCGGCGAAGCGCGCTGGCAAGCGCTGCGCGCAACGCCGCAGGCGAGCTGGCTGGGCCTGGTCCTCCCGCGCGTGCTGCTGCGCCTCCCCTACGGCAAAGCCACCGACCGCACCGACCAGTTCGAGTTCGAAGAAGCGGACGCGGACCACGAGCATGAGGACTACCTGTGGGGCCACGCCTCCCTGGCCTGCGCCTTGCTGCTTGGCCGCGCCTTCGAGGACAGCGCCTGGGACATGTCGCCCGGCGACGCGCTGGACCTGGACGACCTGCCCGCCCACACCGTGCGCCGCGACGGCCAGGCCCATATGCAGGCCTGCGCCGAAGCCTTCCTTTCCGAGCGGGCCGGAACCGTGCTGCTCGAGCGCGGCCTGATGCCGCTGCTCAGCTTCAAGAACCGCAATGCCGCGCGCCTGCTGCGCAGCCAGTCCATCTCCCACCCCGCCCGGGCACTCTCCGGCGCATGGAATTCCTGAGTCAGAATGAAGAAGAAAGCCTTGCAAAAGATCTCGCTGGACGACGCGCTGCAACTGGCGGTGTCGGTGCACCGCCAGGGCAAGCCGCGGCTGGCGGCGCAGCACTACGAAGCCATACTGCAGGTGGCGCCCACCCATCCGGACGCGCTGCATTACATGGGCGTGGCCCAGCACCAGCTGGGCAACCACGAAGGCGCGGTCAACCTGATCAGCCGCGCGCTGCAGGCGGCGCCGGACTATGTGGATGCGCGCAACAACCTGGGCAACGTGCAGAAGGAGATGGGCCGCCACGTGGACGCCGAGCATTCCTACCGCGCCGTGCTGGAAGCGCGGCCGGACTTTGCGCTGGCCCATAACAATCTGGGCGTGGTGCTGCGCGCGCAGGAACGGCTGGAGGAGGCGGCCGCCGCCTACCGGCAAGCCATCACGCTGTCGCCCGAGTTTGCGCAAGGCTGGATCAACCTGGGCCATGTGCTCAAGAAAACCGGCGACTTCACCGAAGCGCTCAGCGCCTACCAGAAAGCCATCCTGCTCTCGCCGGACAATCCGGACCTGTACCGCAGCCTGGCGCGCGCGCTGGTGTCGCAGCAGCGCGATGCGGAAGCGCTGGAAGTCTACCGCCAGTGGGAGAAAATCGATCCGGACAACCCGGTGGTAAAGCACCACATCGCCGCCTGCCAGGGCGCCGCCGCGCCCGAACGCGCATCGGACTCCTATGTGCAGACCGTGTTCGACCGCTTTGCCGACAGCTTCGACGAAGTGCTGGCCAGGCTGGACTACTGCGCCCCCGCCATGTGCGGCGAGATGGTTGCGTCCCTGCTGGGCGGGGCCAGCGAGGCGCAGCGCACGCTGGACGTGCTGGACGCCGGCTGCGGCACCGGCTTGTGCGGTCCGCTGCTGAGGCCGTACGCGAAGCGGCTGGAAGGCGTGGACCTGTCCGCAGGCATGCTGTCCAAGGCAGACAAGCGCCGCGAATACGACAAGCTGCACGAAGCGGAGCTGACCGCCTGGCTGTCCGGCCACACGGACGCCTACGACCTGGTCGTCTCCGCCGACACGCTCTGCTATTTCGGCGCGCTGGAAGCCCTGTTGAACAGCGCAGCGGCGGCGCTGCGAACCGGCGGCCACCTTGTGTTCACGGTCGAAGCTACGCAAGACGTGGCAGCCGCGCCCCAGTTCCTGCTCCATGCGCACGGCCGCTACAGCCACGCCGAACCCTATGTGCGCGGCACGCTGGCCGCCGCAGGACTGGAACTGGCGCAGCTGCGCCACATCACCTTGCGGCAGGAAGCCGGCAAGCCCGTTGCGGGCCTGCTGGTCGGCGCAAGAAAGCCGCAGGAGAAACCGCATGCTGGTTGAAGTACAGGTCACCATCAAGGGGAGCAAGGCGGCGATCTGGGCCGCCATGACGGACATCGAAGGCGCCGCGAAGATCATCCGGGGCATCGACAGCATCGAGGTGGTTGAGCGGCCGGCGAGTGGTCTCGTGGGTTTGAAGTGGCGGGAGACCCGCATGCTGTTCGGGAAACCGGCCACCGCTGAAAAGTGGATCACCGACGCGGTGGAGAACCAGTTCTACAAAACGAGGGCCGAAAGCGACGGCTTCATCTTCCTGTCCACGACCACCATCTCCGAAAGCAGCGGCGGCTTCGCGCTAACCAGCTTCCATGACTCCCAGCCGCAAAGCTTAGCCGCAAAAATCATGTCCATCCCGATGGGACTTCTGTTCAAGGGCGTGGCAAAAAAGGCCCTGCTGCAAGACCTGATCGACATCAAGGCCGCAGTCGAGCAGCAATGAGCAGCGTTATTTAACGGCGGCCGGCCGCACCGGCGCGGCGGGCGCCATCAGGCGCTTGACGGCCAACTGCACCGCGAGCGCGCAGGCGAAGGCTGCCGCGAAAGCAGTGGCGACGCTGCCGTCGCGCAGTTGCAGCGACAGCACGAGGCAGAACGTGGCGAAGGCGAAGTAGCCGTAGACCATGCCGCGCAGCAGGGCCACCGCGAAGGCGCGGCCGGAGCGCACATGCGAGAAGCCCACCAGCACGGTGCTCATCACGGGGAACATGGCAAAAAATCCGCTCAGGCGCGCGCCTATCGCGGCGGCGCCGTAGCTCACGGCCAGCACCAGCGCAGCCCCGGCCAGCATGCGCCACGGCAGGTCGCTGGCAGCTGCGCCGCCAGCCGGCCGTGCCGCAGACAGCCCTGGCATGGCGTCGCCGGAACGCAGCGGCGGAAACAGCCTGGGTGACACCAGCAAGGCCAGCACCACCAGCACGAAGCAGGCCTCCACCGGCAGCGGCAAAGCCTTCAGGCCCGCCACCGCCACGCCCCAGGCCAGCAAAGCGCTCAGCATGGACAGCGCCATGCCGAAGCGCTGCGCAGCCCATGCGTAGACGATGCTGAATGCCAGGATCGCCAGCACCGCCAGCAGCGTGCCCTCGGCGGCGCGCGCCGCGAAGCCGGCGCCCTGCTCCAGCGTCACCGTCAGCAGGATAGGCCCGGAGACGATGGGAAAGGCGGACATCCATCCCGCCACGCCCGGCCCCCATTTGCGGCCCGCCAGCGTTACCGCATAAATCAAGACAGGGACAAGCAACAGCTTCAGCAGCAAAACAAACGGCATCTATCAGGTATCCGTGCGCATGAAGTTATCGATATTCTTCACCAGGAAAGTGGGAGGAATGGTGTTGAGCTCCAGGATATGCTTGCATTTTGCCTCGTCGACGAAATCTATCATCACGAAGTTAGGCATGAACGCCTTCAGCACCGTGCCGCTGGCGAAGCCGTCTATCTTGGCAAACTTGCTCATGCGCGAAGTGATGGCCTCATCCAGCCCGTTGGTCCACATATCCTTCAGCTTCGCCACATTGGGCGCGGTCCACATGCCGGTGTTGCGGTCGCGGATGCTTTCGAACACACCCGTCGTGGTCCAGTACATCATGCCGACCACGTTAGGATTGCCATCGCCGCCGCGCGCCATCAGCTTGCGCTGCTTCTTGATGTTCTGCTCGACCTTGCCAAACGGTTTGCCCACGCTGGTGCCGCCCTTGCCGAAATACTGCATGCCGTCGTACACGTCCTTGTAGGTGCTGCCGGCCTTGCTCAGGTTCTTGATGCCCAATATGCCCTGCGCCGCGCTGTAGGTGCCGCGCACCAGCTCCAGGCCGTCCGAAGCAAACAGCACGATCACCTTGCCCTGCAGCTGGCGCAGCGTCTTGTTATTCAGGTTGCCGGCGCCCTTGTAGATTTGATCGCCCAGCACTTGCACGCAAGCCTCGGCGATCATCTCCCAGTTGTGGCAATGGTCGAACTTCAGTATCACGAACTCGCTGGGGTTGTTGGTGACGAAGCGCGACGCGTCGGTCAGGATCTTGGTCAGCGACAGGCCGTATTCGCCGCCCCACATGCTTTTCACCTTGGCCGTGGCGGCGGTACCGGTGCGCAGGTCCACGCCGGTGGTATTGCTCTCCGGCCCTTTGCCGTGATAGGCCTTCAGCGTTACCACCTTCTCCGCGCCGCCCTTCTTGACCACCGCGCCGGTGATGCGGATGTCGAACAGGCGCGCGCCGGCAACGGCCTGGTCGTGGATGTCCAGGTCCTGGGTCTGCGTATTGGCGCCGCCCATGGTCACCGCCGCGTCATGGCTGCCCGCCATGACGACTTCATTCAGTTTCTTGTCCGGGCCTAACTCGTAGTAGTTAATCATCTCACCCCCTCCAGCTCAATCAATCGAAACGATAAGAGAACTCGCCGTCTTTTACATCAACCTGCACGCCCGCGATGGCGTCGCCCTGCATCATGCGGTTCAGGAACTCGCGGCTGATATCGGGCAGCATGGTGTTGGTCAGGATGGCGTCTATCATGCGGCCGCCGGACTCGCCCTCGGTGCAGCGCGACACCACCAGCTTGACCACTTCCTCGGTATAGTTGAACGGGATCTTGTAGCGCGCCTCGACACGCTTCTTGATGCGGTTCAGCTGCAGCTTGACGATCTGGCCCAGCATCTGGTCCGACAGCGGGTAGTAAGGGATGGTGACGATGCGGCCCAGCAGCGCGGGCGGGAACACCTTCAGCATCGGCGCGCGCAGGGCCTTGGCCATGCCGTCCGGGTCGGGCATCAGGTCCGGGTCCTTGCACAGCCCGGCGATCAGGTCGGTGCCGGCGTTGGTGGTGAGGATGATCAGCGTATTCTTGAAGTCGATGAAGCGGCCTTCGCCGTCTTCCATGAAGCCCTTGTCGAACACCTGGAAGAACATCTCGTGCACGTCCGGGTGGGCCTTTTCCACCTCGTCCAGCAGCACCACGGAGTACGGCTTGCGGCGCACGGCTTCGGTCAGCACGCCGCCTTCGCCGTAGCCCACGTAGCCGGGCGGCGCGCCTTTCAGCGTGGAGACGGTGTGCGCCTCCTGGTATTCGCTCATGTTGATGGTGATCAGATTCTGCTCGCCGCCATACAGCGCTTCGGCCAGGGCCAGCGCCGTTTCGGTCTTGCCGACGCCGGAGGTACCGGCCAGCATGAACACGCCGATAGGCTTGCTCGGATTGTCCAGCCCCGCGCGCGAGGTCTGGATGCGCTTGGCGATCATCTCCATCGCATGGTCCTGGCCGATCACGCGCTGGCTCAGCAGCGAAGCCACCTTGAGGATGGTTTCCATTTCGTTCTTGGCCATGCGGCCGACCGGGATGCCGGTCCAGTCGCCCACCACCGCCGCCACCGCCTGGTAGTCCACGGTCGGCAGGATCAGCGGGGACTCGCCTTGCAGCTCGCTCAGCTTGGCCTGCACGCCTTTCAGCTCCTCCATCAGCGCGGCGCGTTCATCGGCGGTCAGGCCGTTGCCGACCTTGTGGCCGGCCATTTCCGCGCCGGCGACGGCTTCTGCACCGGCCTCCAGCGCGCTGCCCGTGCCTTCGACGGGCAATGCGCCGTCGCGCAGCTTGGCGCGCAAGGCCAGCAGCTGGTCCACCAGTTCGCGCTCGGCGTTCCAGCGCGTTTCCAGGCCGGCCAGGCGTTCGCGTTCCGCGCCCAGCAAATCGTCCGCGTCGGATTTGCGCTTGCCGATGTCGATGCCGATGGCGCTTTCGCGGCCGATGATATTCAGTTCAGTTTCCAGCGCTTCGATGCGCTTGCGGCTGTCGTCCACTTCCGCCGGGGTGGCGTGCAGGCTCACGGCCACGCGCGCGCAGGCCGTATCGATCAGGCTGACCGACTTGTCCGGCAGCTGGCGCGCCGGAATGTAGCGGTGCGACAGCTTGACGGCCGCTTCCAGCGCCTCGTCCAGGATCTGCACCTTGTGGTGCTTCTCCATGGTGGAGGCCACGCCGCGCATCATCAGGATGGCGCGTTCTTCGCTCGGCTCGTCCACCTGCACGGTCTGGAAGCGGCGCGTCAGCGCAGGGTCTTTCTCGATGTGCTTCTTGTATTCGGCGAAGGTGGTCGCGCCTATGGTGCGCAGGGTGCCGCGCGCCAGCGCAGGTTTCAGCAGGTTGGCCGCGTCGCCGGTGCCGGCCGCGCCGCCCGCGCCCACCAGCGTGTGCGTCTCATCGATGAACAGGATGATGGGTTTCGGGCTGCCCTGCACTTCGTCGATGACCGAGCGCAGGCGCTGCTCGAACTCGCCCTTCATGCTGGCGCCGGCCTGCAGCAGGCCCACGTCCAGCGTCAGCAACTGCACGTCCTTCAGGCTTGGCGGCACGTCGCCGCGCGCGATGCGCTGGGCGAAGCCTTCCACCACGGCGGTCTTGCCCACGCCGGCCTCGCCCACCAGGATGGGATTGTTCTGGCGGCGGCGCATCAGGATGTCCACCACCTGGCGGATCTCGTCGTCGCGGCCCACGATGGGGTCCATCTTGCCGCTGCGGGCCTGCTCGGTAAGGTCCACGGTGAACTTCTTCAGCGCTTCCTGCTTGCCCATCGCCGCCGGGGCGATGGCGCCCGACGCTTCGCCCGGTGCGGCGCCGCCGCCGGCCTGGAAGCCGTCCGTGGCCGTCATCTGCGATTCCGGCGAATCCTTCAGCAGGCTGGCGAACTTTTCGCTCAGGTCGTCGCTCTTGATCTTCTGGAACTGGGCCGACATGCCGTACAGCGCGTTACGCAGGCTGGAGGTTTTCAGCATGCCGATCAGGATGTGGCCGGAGCGCACCTGCGATTCGCCGAACATCAGCGTGCCGTACACCCAGGCGCGCTCCACGGATTCTTCCAGCTGCGAGGACAGGTCGATGCCGGACGTGGAGCCGCGCGGCAGCCGGTCCAGCGCCGCCGTCAGGTCGCGCGCCAGCGCGGCCGCGTCCAGCTCGTAGTGCTTCATCAGCCGCAGCAGGTCGGAGTCCTGCAGTTGCAGGATCTGGTGCAGCCAGTGGACCAGTTCCACGTAGGGATTCCCACGCAGTTTGCAGAAAACGGTACTGCTTTCGATGGCGCGGTAGCACAGCGAATTCAATTTGCCGAACAGGGCAACGCGACTAATTTCTGCCATGGTGATTTTCCTTAGCCCGCATGGGCGCTTGGGTTGATGAGCAATTGGTCCGGATTGCGGCTGGGGGCCGCGCTGGCCGGCCAGGTGCTCCAGCCGAGGCGGAGGCCGCGCCCGCTGGAGTCCCTGCCCAGCCGCAATGCCGGGGTTTCTTCCTTCTTCAGAATCAGGCGCACGTCCCAGTCCAGGGCCGTGCCCGCGTAGTTGCGCACCCAGGCCAGCAGGCGCTTCATGCTGTCCCCGCCGGGCAGCATGCGTTCATAATCGGCAAAGCCCATGGGGCCGATGACGATGCGGAATTTGTTCTGGCTGTCCCACACCTTGCTGCCAAGGACAGTGGAAATGCCGAGCCGGTTGCCGTCCTCCACGCCGCCCAGGCGCGACTGGATTTCCAGCGGCAGCCGCATCCAGTGGCCCACGAACTGCTCCACCTGCACCGGCAGCTTGAAGTACTCGCGCAGGATGGACACCAGGCCGGACGCGGGCCGCGCGTTGTTCGCCAGCAGGCCGGCGAAGTGCAGCTTGGCGAAGTCGCCGATCTCGTCGCGCTGGCGCAGCGCGGGCGCGCCGATGCCGAACAGGCTGCCGACGAATTCGGCGTAGCGGTCGGTGTCCTCGCGGTCCAGGTTGATGGCGGGTTCGGCCTGCGCCTTGGCGCGGTAGAACAGCGACAGCATGCGGTGGTGGAACACGTCCAGGAAGGCCAGCATGGTGGCGTCGCCGCCGTTGCGCAGGCGGTCGCGCACGTATTCGGTGATATGGGTCGGCATTGGCCCGTTGGCGCCCAGCAGGCCGAAGAAATTGACCGCCAGCCGCGCCCTGGAGTCCGGCCCGTTGGCGCCGGCGCGCAGGAACTGGCCCAGCGCGGTGGCGTGGAAGGTCAGCGCCGGGTCCTGGCCGAAGCGCACCGCGTCGTCGCGCGGACGCAGCGAGGCGCCGATGCGCGGCAGTTCGGGGTGCGCGTTCTCGATCAGCCGCAGCACCTGGAAAAAGTCCATGCGCGCGGCGTTGCGCTCCAGCTCCAGGTCCAGTTCTACAGGATCGCGCATGCGCCTCCCTTGGCCGGCCAGCGCATGATTTCGCCCCGCCCCACGGTGCGCACCACGGTCTCGGTGAAGGAATTGATGGAAACGTATTGCGCGAAGAACTGCGCCAGCACGCCGCCCAGCAGGAAGGCGCCGGTGCCCTCGAAGGCCGCGTCGTCCATCGTAACGGTCACCTGCAGGCCGCGCCCGAAAGTGATAGGCCCCGGCGACGGCATGCGGCGCGTGATGCTGGAAGTGCTGATGGACTGCACGCCCTCGATCTGGCGCTGGCCATTCAGGTCGCCTGGATGGCAGTATAGCGACAGCATTTCGCGCAGCGCCACCGCGCCCTGGCGCGGATCGCTGTCGGTCAGCGACAGATAATTGAGCGACAGGTGGTTCAGCAAGCGCCACGCCACCGCGCCCTCGGCGAAGGACGCATTCGGCTGGCTGGGGCCGGCCAGGCAGCGCACCGCCGTCACCGGCGCGCCGGAGTCCAGGATGAAATCGGTCTTGCCCACGCCCAGCGGCATGGACAGCGGCAGGTCGCGGTTGGTGCACCAGACCTGCAGGCCGAGCTGGCGCAGGTCGCTGCGGTACGGCGCCTCTGCCGCGTCGACGATGGAGATAAAGGTCTCGCTGCCGATATAGCTGGAGCGCGGCCCCACCTTGCGCTGGCGCTGCGAGATCACGCGCGGCTCGCGCCGGATATGGTAGAAGGCCTTGTCCTGGTGCAGGCCACCAATGTCCTTGGCCGTGTAGAAGGGGCGGAAGGTCTGCTCGGCCTGCGGGCCGGTGCCGTAGCCCGTCACGTCCTCGATCTGAAATACCTCGAAATCCATCGGCCGCGTACGGTCCACCAGCACGTGGTATTCAAACTGCTCGCCGCTGACGTTGATACGGTCCGCGCGGCGCTGGAACAGGTTGATGGCGGGCGTGCAGTTGAGCGCGAAGTTGGACGCGTCCAGCATCTGCTCGAGCTGGGCGTCGCCCCGGTTCAGCAGGATGACCAGCTCGATTTCCGATTCGGCGCAGCGGCCCAGGGCGCGCCGCAAGCCGCGCAGTTCAACGAACAGGTAGCGCTGCGGGAAGGCGAAGTATTCCTGCAGCAGGCGGTAGCCCTGGAAGGTGCGCCGGCCGCTGGGCAGCAGCGCTTCCTCTTCGCCAAATCCCAGCGGGGCCACGGCGCTTTTCGGCAGCAAGGCCGAACCGCCGGCCGAGGACACCAGCACGCCCTCGACGCTGCCCAGGATTTTTTCGTAGATCTTGACCGGCATTTCGTCGCTGCCGCGCAGGTTCAACGCCAGGCTGTCCATGTTCAGCGCGTGGAAAGGCAGCCCGCCCACGGTGCGCAGGCGCAGGCGGATGCCCGCCTTGACGCCGGCCGGCAGCGGCATAGGTGCGCCGCCAAGCGCGCCGCTGTGGGTGAAGAACTTGGCTTCGGCCAGTTCCACCGGCCACATGGTCACGTCGTGCGCGGTGCGGTATTCGCAGGCCGTGGTGTCGCCCTTGCCCAGCACGCTGCGCATGGCGGTCCCGCGAGGCACCACATAGCCCTGCTTCAGGGCCGGGTTGCTCAGGTCCGGCTGCAGCTGCACCACCGCCATCGACGGCGTGGGCGCCAGGAAGTGCGGGTAGACCAGCTCCGACATATGCTGCGTAAAGCGCGGGAACTCGGAGTCTATCTTCATCTGCACGCGCGCGGCAAGGAAGCTGAAGCCTTCCAGCAGCCGCTCTACATAAGGGTCGGCGCAGTCGAAACCCTCCAGGCCCAGACGGCCGGCGATCTTGGGATATTCCTTGGCGAACTCGCCGCCCACTTCGCGCAGGTGCTGCAGCTCCTGGCTGTAATAGCGCAGCAGGCGCGGATTCATGCCGCCACTCCCTTGCCGCCGCTGTTTTCGGTCAGGCGTATGGTGGCGCGGTCGATGTCGAGTTCCGTTTTCAGGTACAGCCGTTCAGGGTAGGGTTGCGCCCACATATCGCCTTCAATTTCAAACATGATGGTGTTGCCTTCCGACTGCTGCGGCACCGCCTTCACGCTGACCGTGGCGCGTATCAAGCGCGGCTCGAAGTCCCAGATCGCCTGGCGAATGCCCCGTTCCAGGTCGGTCAGGTTCATGCCAGCGACGGAGATGCCGGAGATGTCCGGCATGCCGTAGTTGACCACCGAGTTGGCCACGTGCGGCAGTTTCGGAAAATCCGTGACCGACAGCAGATTGGTGGTGTTGAGCAGCCACGCCAGGTCGCGCAGCACGCTCTCGCGCAGGGTGCGCAGCGACAGCACGCGCCGCTCGCGCGATTCCACGCTGCTGTCCGGCTCGTCGTCGGTCAGGCGGTCCAGCAGCGAGGGCTGCAACCGCTCGCGTGGCGCCAGTTCAGCCATTGGCGGACGTGTCTACTGCATGGCCGCCGGCGTCGAACTCCACGGTCCGCACGTCCATCAGCGCGTAATCGGCGGCGTCGGTGGCCAGCATGCGCTGGCCCAGGCCTATGCCCTCCTCGCTCCATTCCGTGCGGCGCGCCAGCAGCAAAGCCTCGTCGGCGCCGGGGCGCACGGTGCCCGCGTAGCGCGTCGGGATCAGGCCGACCGTGCTGGCGCCGTTGGTCCAGGTGAAGGTGGCGGGCATCCACACCTTGTCGCGCAGGTCGGACGGCGCTTCGATCTCGATGCGGCTCACGTGCTGCACCGGCACCCAGATATAGCGCCCGTTCATGATCACTTCGAGCACCGGACCGATGCGGGCGTCCGCGTCGGCCAGCCATTCAAAGCGTTCGCCGTTGATGCTGCCGGAGCTGGCCGGCGCGTCCTCGAAAGCGCGTGCACGGGCCGCGGCGCCGCCGGCGGCATTGCCCTCGCCTTCCAGCTTGAGCGCCTCGGCCACCAGCGCTATCCACGGCAGCGGCTCGCCGAACACCACTGGCAGGCGCTTGCCGGAAAAAATTTCATCGCGCAGCGCCTCGCACTGGATCGCCTCGCGGTAGGTTTGCGCCATCGGCAGGGTGGCGGCGTCGAGTTCGGCGGCCACGTTCAACTGCGTCAGCGCGCGGTTCCACTGTCCCTGCACGCAGAGCAGCTGGAACAAGAAGGTGCGGTATTTCGCATTCGACGGGTCTTTACGGATCTGGTCCTGCAGCGCGGTGAGCGCGGCGCCAAGCTGGCCATCACTAATAAGCTGTTGCGCGTCCATAAGGAGCCCTGGTGTAAGTCAGAAGAAACAGGTGAAAAAAAAGCCGGGGCGGCAATGCCCCGGCTGCACGAACTTACTTGGCCACGTTGCCGGCGATGTCGTAATTGAACACGCCGCCGGACGCCGTAACGCCCTTCTCGTTTTGCAGGAAGTATTCCATCTTCACTTCAGCGAAATTCAGGCTGATGTTTTCGGTCAGACGGTCTTCGCCGCCGCTGCCGCCGGTCGACAGCGACGTGACCAGCACCTTGGTCATGGTGATTTCCAGGTACTTCTGCTGGCCTTCGCCGGCTTTGCGCACCAGCAGCTTGGCCACTGGAATGTGCGAGCCCTTGGCCAGCGCGCTCAGGATGGCGGTCGAGGACTTGTCCAGGTATTTGGTGATCGAGATATCCTGGAAATTGGCCTTGCCTGCGCCGCCGCCGCCGCCGGTGTGGAAGGAACCGGCGTTCGAAGCGCCCCAGCTCCATGCCAGCACGTCGATATCGCCGGCTGCTTTTTGCGCTTTGTCCTGGGTTTCACCTTTGATGGTGGCGCCCAGATTCAGGAACATGTCTATTGCCATCTTATTCTCCTAGTGTGTGGTCCGACTTGATCTAACTACGATGAAAAACTTAGCCGCCTTTGGCCGACGGCAGCTTCGATACCAGGCGCAGCGACACGGTCAGGCCTTCCAGCTGGTAATGCGGGCGCAGGAAGAACTTCGAGGTGTAGTAACCCGGATTGCCTTCTACTTCTTCCAGGATCACTTCCGCCGCGGCCAGCGGTTTCGTGGCCTTGGTTCCTTCGCTGGAGTTGGCTGGATCGCCGTCGACGTAACGGTTGATCCAGTTGCTCAGCCAGCGCTCCATCTCATCGCGCCCCTTGAAGGAACCGATCTTGTCACGCACGATGCACTTCAGGTAATGCGCAAAACGGCAGGTGGCGAACAGGTACGGCAGGCGCGCGCCCAGGTTGGCGTTGGCGGTGGCGTCCGGGTCGTCGTATTCGGCTGGCTTGTGCAGCGACTGCGCGCCGATGAAGGCGGCGAAGTCGGTGTTTTTCTTATGCACCAGCGGCATGAAGCCGTTGGCTGCCAGCTCGGCCTCGCGGCGGTCCGAAATGGCGATCTCGGTCGGGCACTGCATGGCCACGCCGCCGTCGTCGGTCGGGAAGCTGTGCACCGGCAGGCCTTCCACCGCGCCGCCGGATTCGATGCCGCGGATGCGCGAGCACCAGCCGTATTCCTTGAAGGAGCGGTTGATGTTCACCGCCATGGCGTAGGCCGCGTTGGCCCAGGTGTAGTTCTTGCTGCCGGCGGCCGAGGTGTCTTCCTCGAAGTCGAAGGCTTCCACCGGATCGGTCTTGGCGCCGTAGGGCTGGCGCGCCAGGAAGCGCGGCATGGCCAGGCCCACGTAGCGCGCGTCCTCGGACTCGCGGAAGGAGCGCCAGGCGGCGTGTTCCGGGGTCTGGAAGATCTTGGTCAAGTCGCGCGGATTGGACAGCTCCTGCCACGATTCCATCAGCATGACGGACGGCGCGGCGGCGGCGATCAGCGGCGCATGCGCGGCGGCGGCGATTTTCGCCATGCCGGCCAGCAGTTCCACGTCCGGTGCGCTGTTGTCGAAGTAGTAGTCGGCCACGATGGAGCCGAAAGGCTCGCCGCCGAACTGACCGAATTCTTCCTCGTACATCTTCTTGAAGATCGGGCTCTGGTCCCAGGCCGTGCCCTTGAATTTCTTCAGGGTCTTGGCCAGGTCGTTCTTCGAGATGTTCATCACGCGGATTTTCAGCGTTTCGTCGGTCTCGGTGTTGTTCACCAGGTGGTGCAGGCCGCGCCAGGCGCCTTCCACTTTCTGGAACTCATCGGTGTGCATGATCAGGTTGATCTGCTCGGTGAGCTTCTTGTCCAGCGCCGCGATCAGGCCCTCGATGGTGCCCAGCACGTCGTTCGAGATCAGGTTGGTGCCGCTCAGGGCCTGCTCGGCCAGCGTCTTGACCGCGTTCTCGACCGCTTCCTTGGCCTTGTCCGATTGCGGCTTGAACTCCTTCTGCAGCAAGCTGCCGAAGTCGCTCATCTCCAGGGTGCCGGCCGCGCCTTGTTGTGCTTCAGTGATCTGTGCCATCAATTCCTCCGTCGATTATTCTTGCGGCTTCGGTGCCGAGGTCAGGGCCTGCATCAGGGCCGGTTCGGCCAGCAGCTTGCCGATCAGTTCCTCGGCGCCCGTCTTGCCGTCCATATAGGTCAGCAGGTTGGACAGCTGGCCGCGCGCTTCCAGCAGCTTGTTCAGCGATTCCACCTTGCGCGCGATGGCGGCCGGGGTGAAGTCGTCCATGCTTTCAAAGGTCATGTCGACCGCCATATTGCCTTCGCCGGTCAGCGTGTTCGGCACCTGCACCGCCACGCGCGGCTTCATCGATTTCAGGCGCTCGTCGAAGTTGTCGACGTCGATCTCCAGGAACTTGCGGTCCGCCACCGGCGCCAGCGGATCGGCCGGCTGGCCCGACAGGTCGGCCAGCACGCCCATCACGAAGGGCAGTTGTACGCTTTTTTCCGCGCCGTAGACTTCCACGTCGTACTCGATCTGCACGCGCGGCGCGCGGTTGCGCGCGATGAACTTCTGGCTACTTTCTTTGCCCACGATTTACTCCTCCTAGTGATGGAAACAACCTGAATTAGTACGCCTGCCTGATACTCAATACTTAATACTCAGTACTCGCTTTGCTCCTGCTGCTCGCCCTCGCGCGGCCCGCTGACCATCAGCAGCTGCGCCATGCCCTCCGGCGCCAAGTCTTCCATGATTTCGAAGAAATTCTTGGGCACCAGCCGTTTGGCGCGCTCCAGCAGCAGCGGCACGGGACTGGACGGTTCATACTTCTGGTAATACTGGCTGATCTTGTCCAGCATGCGTATCACGTCGGCCCGGCTGGCCACCTCGCCGCTGATGGCGCCGCCGCGCCCCGCGCGCCCACCGCCGCCCGCCGCGCCGGCGCCGCCGTCTTCACCTTCGCCCTCATACTCGCCTTGCGCCGGCGCGCCCTCGTCGGCCTCGCCGGCCTGCTCGGCGAAGAAATCGCGTCCGCGCCGCAGCAGGCGCACCAGGCCGTCCAGGTTCAGCGCCTGCGAGCTGCCCACCTGGCGCACCAGTATCAGTTCAATCTGCGTGGCGCTCTCGCAAGCGGCGGCCAGGCCGGCGCTGCTGGCGGCCACCCGTTCGGGGTCCGCGTCGCGCAGGGCGGCGGCGATGGAATGCAGTTCTATCTTGCTTTCGCCCTCGGCCGGCGGCAGCTCGCCGCTGCTCACTTCGAGCGTGCGCAGCGACAGCGGCCCCAGTCCGGGCAGCATCAGCAGCGTGGCGTCTTTCAGTTCACGCAAAAAGGCGTTGTCGACCAGGGCGGCCAGGGAATTGATGCGCAACATGGGGTCCATGTCGTCGTCGGGGTCGAGCTGGGGATGGACGCTGTCCCAGCGCTGGTCCAGCAGGCGCTCGATCAGCGCCAGGCCGCTGGCCATGCCCGGCGCGCCTTCCAGCGCGAGCAGCGCGCGCGACAGCGAAACGGCTAGCCGCAAATCACGGCTGCGCTCCAGCAGATCCTTGGCCAGGCGCTTGACAACCTTCCATTCCGGCGGCACGGCAGGCGTGATGGTGTCGCCATACTGGACTTCCGGCTTGCCCAGGATGGCCTGCTCCAGCTCGAGGAACTCCGGGTCGTATTCAAGATTGGGGCCGCACGGCGCGTCGGCCTCGACATCCTGAAGCAAAGAATCTATATCCACTCCACCACCTTAGGCAAATAACCGATTTTCGACCATGACTATAACTTGAAATTGGGAAAAGTATTCTAAAAAATAATTCTATTTTGACACGAATTTGTTGCCCAAACATATTGCAAGATGTGCAGCGTTATGCTTATGCAGCCGTGTCGAGGGCGGCGAGGAATTCGCTGGCATGCTGAAAGCGCCCCGACGGCGCCTTGGCCAGGCCACGGCCGATCACGGCCTGGAAGCGCGCCAGCGCCGGCGGCAGCGGCGGCGGCGCCCCGATCAGCACCTGCTGCATCATCTGGAAAGGCGTGCCTTCGAAGGGACGGCGTCCGGCCAGCATCTGGTACAGCACCACGGCGGCGGCGAACAGGTCGCTGCGCGGATCGGCCTGGCCGCGCATCTGCTCGGGCGCCATATACCCTGGCGTGCCATGCGCGCTGGCGGCGCCGGCCTTGCCGGCAAGGCCGAAGTCGGAGATTTTCAGTGCGCCGCCGGCGTCGAGCAGCAAATTGGACGGCTTGATGTCGCGGTGGACCACGCCCGCGCCGTGCGCGTACTCCAGTCCTTCCAGCATTTGTGCCATCCACGCCACGGCGCGCGCGGCCGGCAGCGGGCCTTCCTGCAACAGCGCGGACAGCGCGGGACCGGCCATATATTCCATCACCGTGAATCCGGGCGCCGCCTCCAGCACCGCCACGATGCGCGTGTGGCGCAGCCCCGGCGGCGGGAAAAGCGGCGCAGCTGCCAGCTTCAGCGCCACCTGTGCGCCGTCCGGAGCGCCGGCCAGCCACACGCCGGGAGCCAGCGCGCGCCGCAGCACATAGGCGCCTGCGCGCCCGGGCAACACACTGCCGATATTTATTTGCATGGGCGCTGGCTTACAAGGTTGTCATTCGCTTATCATACGACGAGACGTTTCTGCTATAAACTTAATCTTTCCAAAGTCTTATACGAGTCTTGCCACTCACATCGCCACATGAATGAACTGAAGCAGCTGGGCCGGTATCAATTATTGCGCGTGCTGGGACGCGGCGCGATGGGCCTGGTCTATGAAGGTGTCGACCCCAAGCTGAACCGCCGGGTCGCCATCAAGGTCATCCACATGGGCCGGATCGACGATCCGGCGCTGCGGGCCGAATATTCGGCGCGCTTCACCCAGGAGGCGCAGGCGGTCGCGCGCCTGAACCACCCCAATATCGTCACCGTGTACGACTTCGGCGAGGAAAACGGCGAAGCCTACCTGGTGATGGAGCTGATCGCCGGCGAGGAGCTGGGCAGCTATTTCGACGATAGCCAGGTGTTCTCGCTCGACTTCACGCTGGAAGACTCGGTGCGCATGACCTGCGAGCTGCTGGACGCGGTGGACTACGCCCACCAGCAGGGTATCATCCACCGCGACATCAAGCCCGCCAACATTATGCTCAGCGGCCAGCTGCGCGTGAAGCTGACCGATTTCGGCGTGGCCCGCATGCAGGACGTGAACACCATGCACACCGAAGCGGGCACCATGGTCGGCACGCCCAGCTACATGTCGCCCGAGCAGATCACCGGCCAGGCCGTGGGACCGCGTTCGGACATTTTCGCGGTCGGCATCATCCTGTACCAGTTCCTCACCGGCGAAAAGCCCTTTGTCGGCCAGGGCCTGTTCGCGGTGCAGCAGAAAATCGTCTACGAGCAGCCGGAGCTGCCGAGCACCCTGAGCCCCCTGATCAGCCCCGCCTTCGACCGCGTGGTGCTGCGCGCGCTGGCCAAGCGCCCGGAAGACCGCTACCCGAGCGCGCGCAGCTTCAAGGAAGACCTCAAGCGCGCCCTGAACGGCGAAGAAGTGGGCCTGGACGACACCATGCCGCCGCAGGCGCGCATGCAGAACGCCTTCCTGGCCGGCACCGGGGCTGCCTCGGGCGCCGTGCATGGCATGGGCGCCCCCAGCACCCTGCCCCCGTTCCAGCCCTACGCCGCCGGCGAGGATCCGGACGCCACGCAGATCTCGGGCGTCGGCCTGCCGCTGCCCACGCCGCCGGGCCTGGACCAGGACGCCACCGTGGTCACCACGCCGCCCGGCGTGCGCCCTGACGTGAAACGCTGAGAGCAGCGGCCATGACCTCCGCCGAAGACCGGCTGCACTTCTTCAAACGCCTGCAGCTGCTGACCAACAAGATCCACGCCACGCAGGATATCGACGACATCATGCTGGAGATGTCGGCCGAACTGTGCGAGCTGTTCAGCGGCGACCGGCTCACCATCTACGCGCTGTCCGAGGACAAGAGCAGCATGGTGTCCAAGGTGAAGACCGGCCTGGCCTCGTTCAAGCAGCTCAAGCTGCCCATCTCGGCGCAAAGCATTGCCGGCTACGCGGCGCTGTCGAAGAAAATGCTCAACCTGCTGGACGTGTACGACGAAGCCGAGCTGCGGCGGCATGATGCCGCGCTGTGCTTCCAGCAGGGCGTGGACCGGCGCACAGGCTACCGCACGCAGCAAATGCTGGTGGCGCCCATCCTGGCCGAGGACGGCGCCGTGCTGGGCGTGCTCCAGCTGATCAACAACCGCAAGGGCGGCGCCTTCGACGCCATGGTGGAGGAAGGCGCGCAGCACCTGTGCGACTCCATCGCCATCGCCTTCGCGCACCGCCACAAGGCGCCCACGCGCGAGCGCAGCCGCTTCGCCGGCATGCTGTCCGAATCGGCGCTGCCGCGCACCCAGCTGGACCAGGCGCTGCGCAGTGCCGCAGCACGCAACATCGACATTGAAGACGTGCTGCTGGACGAACTGGCCATCAAGCCCGCGCTGGTGGGCCGCGCCCTGGCCGACTTCTTCGGCGTGCCCTACTTTATGTTCCAGGTGGACCGGCGCCGCCCGCAAGGCCTGCTCGACAGCTTCAACCGCGAATACGTGGTGCAGAACCAGTGGATGCCGATCGAGGAAGGCCGGCACGGCCTGTTCATCCTGGCGGTGGACCCGGACCAGCTGAAAGCCAGCGGCGCCGTGCAGCGCGTGTTCCCGAACGCCACGCCGATCTACTGCGTGACCACGCGGCGCGAATTCGGCTGGATGGTGAACCAGTTCTTCGGCGCCGCCAATGCGGCGGCGGCCGACGCTTCGCCTTCCGACACGGTGCCGCCGGCGGCGCCTGCGATTGCCCCGCCGGCAGCCCAAGCCGCGCCGTTTGCCATCCCGGACCATGCTTCATCCGAAGCCACCATCATCGCCGCGCCGCGCCGCCCGCCCATTCCCGCGCTGCCGGATGTTGAACAAACCCTGGTCTCCAGCGCCATCAGTCCGCTGCTGCTGGCCGCCGCGCAGCACGGCATCAGCGAACTTCACATCACCACCACGGCCGGCCCCGACGGCGAAATCCGCTTCCAGGCCACCGGCGTGCTCAGAAAGGGTTAATGTCCTACCCCATCCATAACAAGCTGGTGATCGGCATCGCCTCCAGCGCCCTGTTCGACCTGTCGGAATCGCACAAAGTCTACGAAGACGGCGGCGAGGAGGAATACCGCAAATACCAGGAAGCGCACCTCGGCGACATACTGGGCAAAGGCGTGGCCTTCCCCTTCATCCGCCGCTTCCTCAACATCAACAAGCACTTCCCAGGCCAGATGCCGGTGGAAGTGGTGCTCCTGTCGCGCAACTCGCCCGAGACCGGCCTGCGCGTGATGAAATCCATCGCCCACTACGGCCTGGACATCTCGCGCGCCGCCTTCGTCACCGGCAAGTCGCCCTACACCTATCTGCCCGCCTTCAACACCTCGCTGTTCCTGAGCGCGAACGCGGACGACGTGCGCAGCGCGCTGGCCAGCAACTACCCCGCCGGCCTGGTGCTGCCCTCTCTGATCGAGGACGACGAGGACGACATGGAACTGCGCGTGGCCTTCGACTTCGACGGCGTGATCGCCGACGACGAATCCGAAACCGTCTACAAGCGCAACAACGACGTGGGCGAATTCCACGCCCACGAAACCGAGCGCGTGGCCATACCCCACCGTCCCGGCCCGCTGGCGGACCTGTTCCGCAAGCTGCACGTCATGCAGCGCTACGAAGCCGCGCTGGCGCGGCGCGACCCGGGCTACAAGCGCATCCTCAGCATCGCCATCGTCACCGCGCGCAGCGCGCCCTCGCACGAGCGCGTGGTCACCACGCTGAAAAACTGGGGCGTGTCCGCCAACGAAACCTTCTTCCTGGGCGGCATGGAGAAGTCGCGCGTGCTGTCCATCCTCAAGCCCCACATTTTCTTCGACGACCAGCTCAGCCACCTGAAGTCCGAAGGCGGCACCATCCCCATGGTGCATGTGCCTTTCGGCGTGGCCAACCTGCCAAAAATTTAGCAGTGTGGCGGAATAGCATCTAGTGACAATCGGCGTAGTTTCAAAGCACCGCACGCACTAGAATTAGAAAACAACTATTCCCGGAGACACCATGAAAAAACTCGCACTCGCAGCGCTGATGGCCTGCGCCAGCCACGCCGCTTTCGCCGGAGACGGCAGTCACTGGGGCTACGCCGGCGCCGAAGGGCCGGACCAATGGGCCAAGCTCTCGCCGGACAACTACGCCTGCAACGGAAAAAACCAGTCGCCTGTCGATTTGAAAGGCACCATCCACGCCGCGCTCAAGCCGCTCAAGATGGAATACCAGGCCGGCGGCGGCGAAGTGCTCAACAACGGCCACACGCTGCAAGTCGGCTTTGCGCCTGGCAGCGCACTGTGGCTGGACGGCCAACGCTTTGAGCTGAAGCAGTACCATTTCCACGCTCCCAGCGAAAACCTGATCGCGGGCGTGTCCTATCCCCTCGAAGTCCACCTGGTCCATGCGGACAAGGACGGCAACCTCGCAGTCGTCGCCGTCATGTTCAAGCAGGGCGCCGACAACAAGGCGCTGGCCGCACTGTGGCCGCAACTGCCGAAGGAAGCCGGCGCCAAGGCCGCGCTGGCAGCGCCGCTGAGCGCGGCCGCCCTGCTGCCCGCCAAGCGCGGCTACTACCGCTTCAGCGGCTCGCTCACCACCCCGCCCTGCTCCGAAGGCGTGCGCTGGCTGGTGATGAAAAGCCCGGTGACGGTATCCAAAGCGCAGGTCGACGCCTTCGCCGAGCTGATACACCATCCCAACAACCGCCCGGTTCAAGCGCTGAACGGCCGCAGCATCCTGGACTGAAAGCGTCATGGCGCAGTAACAATGCATGGGTAGCATGCCGGAAGTTTTTATCCGTCAGCTCACAAAAGGAAACCCATGCAAGACCTCACCATGTTGCGCCGGCTGCCGCTGGCACTGGCCATCGGCGCCGCCCTGGCGCTGGCCGCCTGCGGCAGTTCCGACAGCAATGCGCCGCAAGCGCTCGTCATCCCTGCCGCGCCCGCAGACGCCGGCGCAGCCGACACCGCGCCGGTGCCGGCCGGCGTGCCGGCCTTCGTCGATAACGTCGCCACCAACCAGCGCGGCGACGCGCGCTACGCCACCGCCGCCACCAACGCCGGCGTGCGCGTGCTGATCGGCATGCTCGACATCTGGAAGCCGCTGACCGAGATCGTGGATGCGGGACAAACCGCGCCCGCAGTGGCGGGCTTCCCGGCTGTTGTGGCGTCAGCCTGGACCGGCCTGCCCAACGACGGCACTCCCGGCGGCACCATCGTCAACGCCGCCGTCCACAACGCCAATATCGACTACGTGGTGAAAGCCACCACCAGCCGCAGCAAAGAGCAGGAAGTGGCGGCCTACCTGGACGACAGGCGCGGCAAAGGCTATAGCCTGACCGACGGCATGGGTCCATTGACCGAAGCCTGGCGCAGCGCCGCGCGCCAGACCACCAGCATTACCGGCGTTCCCGCCGACGCCACCACGGTGCTGTACAACGACAGCGGCAATAATACGGGCGTCGCCGGTAGCGCTAACCCGGAGTTCGGCGACGTTGTCACGCTGGTCAACGCCATGGGCAACAACGGCTCTACCGAACCGGCCAAGCGCTTCTTCAAGTACGCGCGCCCCTACCGCTGGAGCAGCAGCGTGGTGGTGGTGCCGGCCCTGGTCCCGGCCAAGAGCAGCACGCCGTCCACCGACGGCGGCTTCACCAGCGGCCACTCGGCGGAAGCGGTGCGCGGCGCGATGGCCATGGCTTACGCCGTGCCGGAGCGCTACCAGGAGATTATTTCGCGCGGCCTGGAACTGGGCGAAAGCCGCATCATCGCCGGCATGCACTCGCCGCTGGACGTGATCAGTGGCCGCGTGCAGGCGCAGGCCATTGCTGCGGCCAACCTGCTGGATCCGGCCAATGCCGCCACCAAGGCTGCCGCCGTCACGCAGGCGCACGCCACGCTGATGCTAAAGACCGGCACCACGGCGGAGACTTTCAATGACTACGCCCATTCCGGCACCGCCGCCAACGACCGCTTTGCCGACTACGCCGCCATCAAGGCCGCCTATATCCGACGCCTGACCTTCGGCTTTACGCAGATCGGCGCCGCCACCGCGCCGGCCGTGGTGCCGAAAGGCGCAGAGGTGTTGCTGGAAACCCGCTTGCCCTATCTGAGCGAGGCGCAGCGCCGCGTGGTGCTCAAGACCACCGCGCTGCCGTCCGGCTATCCTATCCTGGACGACGCCGAGGGCTGGGGGCGCTTGAATCTGTTCGCGGCGGCGGACGGCTACGGCGTATTCACCGGCAACGTGGTGGTGGCGATGGACGCGGCCAAGGGCGGCTTCAACGCGAACGACCGCTGGCGCAACGACATCTCCGGCAGCGGCAAGCTGACCAAGCAAGGCTCGGGCACGCTGAAACTGGGCGGCAACAACACCTGGAGCGGCGGCACCCAGCTCGAGGCGGGCCGCCTGGAAGGCTATTCGGCCAGCGCCTTCGGCAAGGGCGACGTGTACGTGAGCGGCGGCACGCTGGTGAGCAATGCACCGGCCTCCCTGGCCCTGGCAGGCAAGTACACGCAGCTGGCCGCAGGCAGCCTGGAACTGAAACTGGGCAGCGGCCAGCAGGGCCGCCTGCAAGTGGCGGGTACCATGACGGTAGCCGGAGGCAGCCTGGTGGTGAGCTTCCAGAACGGCTACAGGCCGGCCGCCGGCGACACGCTCAATGTGATCGCCGCCGCCAGCATGCAAGGCAAGTTCGACACCATCACCGTGCCGGGCTTTAAGGTGGAAGCTGTCTATACAGATACCGGCTTGCAGCTGAAGCTGAGCATCTAAAGGCCGGCGGGTTACGCTGCTGCGCAGCTAACCCGCCCTACGCGTGCCCACAATACGCGTGCCCGCCGAGCCGGAGCCGGGATGGGGCCGTAGGGCGGGTTAGCACGCAGTGCGTAACCCGCCAGAGTAGCCACGCCCTCGAGTGGCATCGTCTATAATGTCCGGAGCGTGCGGGGACGGGTCCCGCGCTCAACCGTTCATAGATGTCATCGATGTCCTTTGACTTAAAAAAAGCACTCCCCAAGCCAGGCAACCGCTTTGCGCTCCCCACTTTGCATGGTTCCGCCGACGCGCACGCGCTGGCGCAGGCCGCGCTTGAACTCAAGGCGCGCGGCCAGATGCTGGCAGTGATCGTCGCCAACGCCAGCGACGGCCAGCGCCTGCTCGACGAAATCCCCTGGTTCGCCAGCGAAGACACGGCTTCAAAGCTGCGCTGCCACCTGCTGCCGGACTGGGAAACCCTACCCTACGACGCCTTCTCGCCGCACCAGGACCTGGTATCCGAGCGCCTGGCCACGCTGCACGAGATCCAGACCGGCCAGTGTGACGTGATGATAGTCCCCGCCACCACGGCGCTGGTGCGCATGGCGCCGCCGTCCTTCCTGGCGGCCTACACCTTCTTCTTCAAAAAGGGCGAGTCGCTCGACGAGGCCAAGCTGAAGTCGCAGCTCACGCTGGCCGGCTACACCCACGTGACGCAGGTGATGTCGCCCGGCGAATACTCGGTGCGCGGCGGCCTGATCGACCTGTTCCCGATGGGCTCCGCCCTGCCCTACCGCCTGGACCTGTTCGGCGACACCATCGAGACCATCCGCACCTTCGACGCCGACACCCAGCGCTCGCTGTACCCGGTGAACGAGGTGCGCCTCCTTCCCGGCCGCGAGTTTCCCATGGACGAAGCGGCCCGCACCACCTTCCGCAGCCGTTGGCGCGAACAGTTCGAGGGCGATCCCTCGCGCTCCGTGGTGTACAAGGACATCAGCAGCGGCATCGCCTCGGCCGGCATCGAGTACTACCTGCCGCTGTTCTTCGACGAAACGGCCACGCTGTTCGATTACCTGCCCGAAGGTTCCACGCTGGCCATGGTGGGCGACATCGACGCGGCCATCAAGCGCTTCTGGCTGGACACGCAGTCGCGCTACCGCTTCCTGAAGTCGGACCGCGAACGCCCCATCCTGGCGCCGGATGCCATCTTCCTGGGCGACGAACAGTTCTTTACGCTGGCCAAGCCGCACGCGCGCATCAGCATCTCGCGTGAAGACCTGGGACAGGCTTCCGAGATCTCGGCGCCGGTGCCCAATATCGCCGTCAACCGCCACCTGGACGACCCGCTCACCAATCTGCGCGCCTACCTGCTGCAAAGCGGCCGCCGCGTGATGATCTGCGCCGAATCCAACGGCCGCCGCGAAACGCTGCAGCAGTACTTCGGCGAATTCGACCTGGCGCTGGCGCCGGTGGAAGGCTACGAAGGCTTCCTGCAGTCGGACGCGAAGCTGATGCTGGGCGTGGCTCCGCTGCACGCGGGCTTCGAATGGTCCGCAGACCAAGGCCAGCTCGTATTCATCACCGAGACCGAGCTATACGCCGGTTCCGGCCGCCGTGCGGGCAAGAAAAAACAGGAAGGCGTCACCCAGGTCGAGTCCATGGTGCGCGACCTGTCCGAGCTGAAGATAGGCGATCCGGTGGTCCACATCAATCACGGCATCGGGCGCTACATGGGCCTGACCAGCATGGACCTGGGCGAAGGCGAAACCGAGTTCCTGCACCTGGAATACGCCAAGGACACCAAGCTGTATGTGCCGGTGTCCCAGCTGCACGTGATCTCGCGCTACTCCGGCGCCTCGCCGGACGACGCGCCGCTGCACTCTCTCGGCTCCGGCCAGTGGGAAAAAGCCAAACGCAAGGCCGCCGAGCAGGTGCGCGACACCGCCGCCGAACTGCTCAACCTGTACGCCCGCCGCGCGCTGCGCCAAGGCCACGCCTTCGAATACTCGGCGCACGACTACGAGCGCTTTGCCGACAGCTTCGGCTTCGACGAGACGCCGGACCAGGCAGCCGCCATCGGCAATGTGCTCAAGGATATGACCTCCGGCAAACCGATGGACCGCCTGGTGTGCGGCGACGTCGGCTTTGGCAAGACGGAGGTGGCGCTGCGCGCCGCCTTCATCGCCGTCATGGGCGGCAAACAGGTGGCCATCCTGGCGCCGACCACGCTGCTGGCCGAACAGCACGCGCAAACCTTCGCCGACCGCTTTGCCGACTGGCCGGTGCGCATCGCCGAAATGTCGCGCTTCCGTACCGGCAAAGAGATCGCGCAAGCCATCAAGGGCATGTCGGACGGCACGCTGGACATCGTCATCGGCACCCACAAGCTGCTGTCGGACGACGTGAAGTTCGAGCGCCTGGGCCTCGTCATCATCGACGAGGAACACCGCTTCGGCGTGCGCCAGAAGGAAGCGCTGAAGTCCCTGCGCGCCGAAGTGGACGTGCTGACCCTGACCGCCACGCCGATTCCGCGTACGCTGGGCATGGCGCTCGAAGGCCTGCGCGACTTCTCCGTCATCGCCACCGCGCCGCAGAAGCGCCTGGCCATCAAGACCTTTGTGCGCAGCGAGAACGAGGGCGTAATCCGCGAAGCCTGCCTGCGCGAGCTGAAACGCGGCGGCCAGGTCTACTTCCTGCACAACGAAGTGGAAACCATCCAGAACCGCCTGGCCGCGCTCACCGAGCTGCTGCCGGAAGCGCGCATCGCCGTGGCGCACGGCCAGATGCATGAACGCGACCTGGAAAAGGTGATGCGCGACTTCGTGGCGCAGCGCTACAACATCCTGCTGTGCACTACCATTATCGAAACCGGCATCGACGTGCCGACCGCGAACACCATCATCATGCACCGCGCCGACAAGTTCGGCCTGGCGCAGCTGCACCAGCTGCGCGGCCGCGTGGGCCGTTCCCACCACCAGGCCTATGCCTACCTGCTGGTGAACGACGTGCAAAGCCTGAGCAAGCAGGCGCAGCGCCGCCTGGACGCCATCCAGCAGATGGAAGAACTGGGCAGCGGCTTCTACCTGGCCATGCACGACCTGGAAATCCGGGGCGCGGGCGAAGTGCTGGGCGAGAACCAGTCCGGCGAAATGCTGGAAGTGGGCTTCCAGCTCTACACCGACATGCTGAACGAAGCGGTGCGCTCGCTCAAGGCCGGCAAGGAGCCGGACCTGGCGGCGCCGCTGTCGACCACCACCGAGATCAACCTGCACGTGCCTGCCCTGCTGCCGGCCGACTTCTGCGGCGACGTGCACGAGCGCCTGTCCATCTACAAGCGCCTGGCCAACTGCAAGGAACAGGACAAGATCGACGACCTGCAGGAGGAAATGATAGACCGCTTCGGCAAGCTGCCCGAGCCGGCCAAGGCGCTGATCGAAACGCACCGGCTGCGCATCGCCGCGGCCACGGTGGGCATCGTCAAGATCGACGCGCACAGCGAAGCCGCCACGCTGCAGTTCATGCCCCAGCCGCCCATCGACCCGATGCGCATCATCACGCTGATCCAGAAGAACAAGCAGATCAAGCTCAATGGGCAGGACAAACTCAAGATCACAGCGAACATGCCCGACCTGTCGGCGCGCGTCACGCAAATCAAGACCGCAATTAAACAACTGGTAGCCTGATCCGATGAAGACCCAAAACAACCACACGATGAACCTGGTGCTGCAAGGCCTGGGCGATTGCATGCCGCGCCTGGAGCGCATTGCGGCCCTGACCGCGCCGCAGCGCGTGGTGCGCATTTCCGACACCGCCATTCGCTGCGAAGGCATCACCTACTCGGTGGCGCTGCGCCAGACCATCGAAGTGGCGGCCCACGCGGCCCAGCTGGACGCCACCTATATGATGGGTGTGCACAAGCTGGACGAATTCAAGCTGGTGGCCATGGATATGGACTCCACCCTCATCACCATCGAATGCATCGACGAAATCGCCGACATGCAGGGGCTCAAGCCGCAGGTATCGGAGATCACCGAAGCGGCCATGCGCGGCGAGCTCGATTTCTCGGCCAGCCTGCGCAAGCGCGTGGCGCTGCTCAAGGGCCTGGACGCGTCCGCGCTCGAGCGCGTGTACACCGAGCGCCTGCAGCTGTCGCCGGGCGCCGAGGCCATGCTGGCCGCCGTCCAGCGCGCAGGGCTCAAAACGCTGCTGGTATCGGGCGGCTTCACCTTCTTCACGTCGCGCCTGAAAGAGCGCCTGGGCCTGGACTACACGCTAGCCAACGAACTGGAAATCGTGGACGGCAAGCTGACCGGCGAAGTGCTGGGCGAGATCGTGGACGCGGAAGTGAAGAAGCGCACCGTGGAAGAATGCTGCGCCAAGCTGGGCATCAGCACCGGCGAAGCCATCGTGATGGGCGACGGCGCCAACGACCTGAAGATGATGGGTGTCGCCGGCATGTCGGTCGCCTTCCGCGCCAAGCCGGTGGTGCGCGAGCAAGCCAGCGTAGCCCTGAACTTCGTCGGCCTGGACGGCATCCTCAACCTGCTGGCCTAAGCTGCCAGGGCTTGGCCTTGCAGCAGTAGCGACCGGATTTGACCAAGCACAATACGGCTTCACATTGGGCAAACTACCATGGCCTCCTCACATACAGGAGGCCGAATGCATTTAGCCCCAGCTATCAAATGAATGATACAGGCCTTATGCGCGCTGCGGCGTTCGCCGTTGCATGGACAGGCCTCAGTGCGGTTCATGCGGAGGGCATAGTGTGCCCTCAGACCATCATGGTCACATCCTCGGCCCCGACTGTTCGAGAGTGGCAGCCGGCCGGCGGAAGACATGAGCATACGCTGGAAAATGCGCAGATTTTTTCCGGTCATCCCAGCGAAGAGGCCGCGCTCGTGCCTGACGAGGCTTCCAGCAAAACCACACTGACGGCAAGGTGGCAGCTGCCACCGGAAGCCCAGCAGGGTTATTGGATAAGCTGCAGCTACAGAGACACAGCCCTCACCATGGTCCGCAAGCTGGACCGAAAATATTCCACCTGCATGATCCGCTACAAGCGCAACAAAGGTCCGCCGCCAGGGCGCCTGCAAACAATCGAGTGCTCCTGACACAGGCAGCATGCGCTCGGGCGGCGAAAGCTAGGCCGCCCGGGCGCATAGGCAGGTCTTAGAACTTGTAGGTCGCGCCCACGAAGTAGCGGCGGCCGGACCAGGCCATCTCGTTGCGGCGCGAGGTGGAGCCGGAGTTCAGGTACTGCGCTTCATCCGACAAGTTCTTGCCCTCGAAAGAGATGGTCAGATTGTCGTTCACGCGGTACTGGATCTTCGCGTCCAGGAAGCCCACCGCTTCGCCGTACACCGGCAGCGACGCGTTGGCGTCCACCGAACCGGTGTAGTAGGCGTCGCGGTAGTTGTAGGCCAGGCGCGCGTTCCACTGTCCCCTGTCGTACCAGATGCCCACGTTGTAGCTGTTGCGCGACATGCCCGGATACGGCAGCACCGTGTTGTCCAGTGGATTGAGCAGCTCCTTGCCAGGCGCGTAGGCGAAGGACATGCGGGTGTAGTTGGCGTCCAGCCCCAGCCCGCCCAGCACGCCGGGCAGCATGGTCAGCGCGGTGCGGCCGGCCAGCTCCCAGCCCTTGGTCACCGCGCCTTCGCTGTTGATCGACGTCTTCAGATCCCACAGCCTGCCGTCGCCGAACACGTCCTGGTTCGGCAGCACCACGTCGTTCTGGATGTAGCTGGCGATGTCCTTGCGGAAGAAGGCCAGCGACAGCTGCGAGTCGCGCGATGGATACCATTCCACGCTGAGGTCCTTGTTGGTGGCGCGGAACGGCTTCAGGTTGACGTTGCCGCCGGTGCAGTCGTCCGCGCTGCCGTCGCCGCCGAATTGCGACTGGCCGCTGTTGGCGATGCAGTTGACGGTCGGCGTCAGGCGGTCGATGAAGGGACGCGACATCACCTTGCCCCAGCCCAGGCGCGCCACCAGCGTGTCCGGCACCAGCCAGCCGGCCAGGTTGAAGCTCGGCAGCACGTCGTTGTACTTGTTGTTGACGGTGACGATGTCGTTCTTCAGCACGGTCTCCACGCGCGCGCCGCTGGACGGATTGAGCGTGTAGATGCGGTAGGAACGCAAGCCGGTGGCGTTGGTTTCCGTGCCCGCGTAGCGCACGCCCACGTTGCCGTCCCAGGCCACGCCGAACAGCTCATGCTCGAAGTCGGCCCGCAGGTAGAAGGCCTTGATGCGCTCGGAGACGGCGAACTGCGGCGGCATCTTGTACATCTTGCCATCGCTGCCGATGGATTCGCGCAGCAGGTCATGGTTGTAGCGGCTCAGGTCGAAGAACTGCGCCGAGTTGGCGAAGCTGGGCGCCATCCAGCCGGTGGGATAGCCGCTCAAGCCGTCGTAGCCGTTGAGGAAGGTGCCCGGCGTGTTGGTGCGGATGGCGTCCACCAGCGTGGCCATCTGCGGCGCGGTCACATAGCGCGTGGTGTTGTTGGCCGTGAGCCCGCTGCCCGGAATGATGGCGCCGCCGTTGCGCAGCACGCCGCTGGTGTTGAGCGGGTCGAAGATAATCTCGTGGGTCACTTCCGGACTGCGCACGATGATGTCGTCCGCCGTGCTGTTTGGATCGGCGCCCGCGCTGGCCATATAGCCGGTCCAGCGGTACTGCTCGGAGGTGGACTTGCGGCCCTGGCCGCCGAAGTGCAGCATGGTCAGGATAGGCAGGTCGGGACGATACTTCAGGTCCAGCTTGACCTGGTCTTCGGTATTGTCGGTGAACGAAGGCTGGTAATTCGAGCGGATGCGGGTGTAGCTGCTGCTCTTGTTCGGGTCGAAGTTGGCCGGGAAGACGAATTTCGGCAAGCCCTGTTCGTCGAACTTCACCTGCAGGCCGGGGATGTTCGCGTCCAGCACGATGTTGTTGGTGTGCAGCTCATAGAAGGAGCTGGTCTTGGCCACCAGGCCCTCGGCGGACCACGCGCCTTTTTTGTAGTTGAAGCCGGCCGACTTGTAGTCCGAGTTGATGTTCAACGCAAAGTCGCGCGCGGCGGTATTGAAGTTGTAAGACGCGCCCTCGCCCGGCACGTTGACGCAGCTACCAGCGGTGAAGCCCGTCATCACGTGGTTGGTGAAGCTCATACCCGGCGGCGTGACGCCGGTGGGTGGTTCGGCGCAGGACGCGGCGGGCGTGCCCAGCGGCGCGCCGTTGGCGCCATACACCGGCGCCACGCCACTATTGGAAAAGCGCTTGATGGCGCCGAAGTCGGTCACATAGTTGCGGTCGTTGAGCTTCTGCTTCTGGTCGTTCTTGTTGTAGCGTGCCCACACGTTCAGGTCCTTGTCCACCTTGTACTGCGCGGTCAGCTCGGCGCTGGAGCGCTCATGGTCGCGGGTCCAGATGCCGTAGCGCGGCACGCCGGGCGAGTAATCGAACCACTGGCTGTCGCAGGCGGTGCGGTCGGCTGCCGTGCCCAGGGCGGCGCAGCCAGCTTTCGAGCCGACGGCGGCGGCGCGCGGGTTCAGGCTGGTGTTGGTTTTTTCCGGCGACTGGTCCCAGTCGCGGAAATAGCGCCAGTTGCTGTTGCGGACATAGTCGTTCTGCGTGAACACCTTGTCGTACACCAGGTTGGCCATCAGGCCCAGGCGGCCATCCAGGAACTTGTCGGCCCACAGCAGGCTGCCGCGCGGCTGCGCGCCGCCGCGGTTGGTGCTGCGCTCGCCTTCCAGCTTCACCACCATCGTGCGCTTCTTGAAGTCCAGCGGCATATTGGTCTTGATGCTCACCGTGCCGCCGATGCCGCCCTCGGTCTGGTCGGCCGTTACGCCTTTGAACACGTCGATGGACTTGATCAGCTCGGCCGGCAGCTCGCGCAGCTCCGCGCCGCGGCCCGCCGTGCCGTTGGTGCTCAGCACCGACAGGCCGTTGATCTCGATCCGGTTCAAGTTCGCCTCGACGCCACGGATATTGACCTGCGAACCCTCGCCGAAGTCGCGGGACAGCTGCACGCCGGTTACGCGCGACAGAGCCTCACCCACGTTTTTGTCGGGGAATTCGCCGATGTCTTCCGCCACGATGGAATCGACCACGGTGCTGGCGTTCTTCTTGCGGTCGATGGCGCTGGCCACCGACTGGCGCGTGCCGGACACAATGACGACGCTGCCGCTAGCCGCCGGCGCCTCCTGGGCGTAGGCCGCAGGCGCCGCCAGCAGCGCCAGCGCACTGGCCACTGCGGCCGCACACGCGGTAGGCCGGATAAGTTGATGGGTAATGCTATTCGATGCCATGCCTAGGTCTCCTCATATTTGTTGTAGTGGACTAGCAAGGTGAAATACGCCTTACAAAATCGATAATAGGCGTAAACGTTTAACTGGAATTGTCAACAATGTGACTAATTGCGGCAGGCGGCTCGCCCGGCTGGCGGCAAGCGGTATGTCAAAAAGATGAAAAATTCGCTACACTGGCGATATCAACTTTGCAAGGAGCAAGCATGGCAAGCGACATCGTTTTGGACAACCGGCTGGAATCGGCCAAGAACACCGCCTGGTGGCTCTACCTGCTGCACGGCGTGGCATTTGTATTCTCAGTCGGCACGCTGTCGCTGCTGGTGCTGATCATCAACTATGTGCAGCGGCCGTCCACCGAAGGGACTTTTGTTTACAGCCACCACAACTGGCAGATACGCACCTTCTGGTGGTATCTGGTCTGGTTCGTGGTCGGCATCATCTTCGCCGCCACCTTCATCGGACTGGTGGTTGCAGTGCCGATCTGGGTCATCGCCTGGCTGTGGTCCGCCTACCGCCTGATACGCGGCATCAAAGACCTGAACGAGAACCGGCCCATGCCGGACTGACATGACGGCAGCGGGGGAGATCCTGGCGCACAACCGCCAGTTCAGGGACAGCAACCGGGACGACCTGGAGTTCAAGATAGCGAGCATGCGCAAGGATGTGTATCCCTTCTTCCGCGCCACCGCCCACCTGTTCTACCGCGACATGGCCGCCCTGCCCTCGTCGCCCTACACCAACGCGCAAACAGCTCGCTGCTGGCTGGTGGGCGACGCCCACCCGGCCAACTTCGGCTCCATGCGCGACGCCGGCGGCGGCCAGGTCTTCGCAGTCAGCGACTTCGACGAAGCCTATCCCGGCCAATACCTGTGGGACCTGCGGCGGCTCGCCGTCGGCCTGCTGCTGGCCCCCTACGCCGCCGCGCTGGCGCTGGACGAGCGGCGGGCCGCCATCGCAGCCATGGCAACGGCCTACCTGGCCTGCATGGAGCAGTTCCAGAGCCCCGGCGCCGCACAGGCATTCCGGCTCAGCGAAGACAACACCAGCGGCATCGTTCAAAAGACCATCAAGAAAGGCGCCAAGGGCGAACGCGGCGAACTGCTGGCCAAATTCCAGGACAAGAACACCGGCGCGCTAAGCCAAGCCAAAATCGACGAGGTTGTCGCCGCCATGCCCGGCTACGTCGCCGGCATCGCGCCATCCCTGCGCAAGCCCGCCGGGTTTTACGAAGTGTTGGACGTGGGCCAGCGCTTCGGCGCCGGCATGGGCAGCCTCGGCAAACTGCGCTACTACGCGCTGCTGCGCGGCGGAGCCGACGGACAGGTGCTGCTCGAACTGAAGCAAGCCATCGCCAGCGCCGTCGCGCAAGCCAGCCCCGGCGAGCTGCCGGAAGCAGCCGGCGGCGGCCACGAAGGCCGGCGCATCGCCCTGGCGCAACAAGCCATGCTGCCCGGCGCCGACGAGCTCGCGGGCTACGCCACCATCGGCGGCCTGCCCTTCTACGTGCACGAAAAAGCGCCCACCGATAAGGACTTCAAATTCGAAGACATCGCCACCGCAGCCGAGCTGAACAAAGCCGCAGCCAGCCTCGGCATGGCACTCGCCTCCGCCCACGCCCTGGCCGGCCAGAACCTCGCCAGCCCGCTGGCCACGGCCGATATCGCCGGACAGATCCACCGCGCCGTCAGCAGCCTGAGCGGTTTCCTCGCCGAGTTGACCGGCTTTGCGGACAGCTACGCCGCCAAGGCCAGGCAGGACTGGCAGGACTTCGACGCGGCAGTGGCGCGGGGCGAGCCCATGTACTGAGCGGTAGCTTGATTTTCATCTAAACGCGCGCTGCCGGTGCGTCCTACCATGGAAGTTCTCGTGGAACCGGGAGGCGACATGAAACACGCAGCCGCAATGCTCTGCGCCGCGCTGGCAACCAGCGGCGCGCGAGCCCAGAAAGAAGAAATCGTGTGCCCGCCCGCCATCCTGGCGTCCACCACCGTCACCACCGCCGAAGGCTGGGAACCGGTGGGCGGCGCCGCCGAATACAAGCTCGAGCACGCCCAGCTCTTCTCAGGCCATCCCAGCGACTCCGTGCAAGTCACGCCGGACGAGAGTTCCAAGGGCAAAAACCTGATCACGCAGTGGCGCATCCGGCACGAGCAAGCCCCGGAATTCTGGATCGGCTGCGCCTACCGCGACACCACCGTCGTCCTCGCCCGCAAACTCGACACCCACGTGTCCCGCTGCGTGGCCCGCTATGACCAGAGCGACGGCCCGCCGCCGGGGCATCTGCAGTCGCTGACGTGCTCTTGAGGCGGCTTGCTCCGCGCTGCGCGGGACTTAAACTGCCAGCGTAGCCTTAGATAAGGAGAGCGAAATGAGCCGGACTGCCTCATCTCCCATGCTGCTCAGCGATGAGCAGCGAGCCGCCATCGTCCAGCTAGCCGCTGACGCGGGCCTGTCCAACGAAGAATTCCTGTTCCGCGCATCGCTGTCCCTGCTTCCCGAGCGCAGCCGGCGGTCGCTCAAGGACCTGCTGGACAGGGCTATACAAAGTATCGAAAGCACGTGCGCTGCTATCGATGAAACGGTTGCATTTGTAGAAGCGTCAGAGCAGCGCATGGCCGCACGTGACGCCGGTACGCAGGGATCTCAATGAAGGGCGGTTTCAAATACCAAGCGCAACACTGGGTTAATTAACAGTGTCAGTTGAATGTTGTAGCAGTTCGATGTGTTGAGTATAAACGACGAGTGGCGATTCGTAATTGAGCCTTGCTCTGGGGCGCGTATTGAGCGATAAGGCGATGGCGTCGAGCTCGTCCTGCGAGTAGATCGACAGGTCGGACCCCTTCGGCATGTATTGGCGCAGCAGCCCATTGGTGTTCTCGTTCGAGCCGCGCTGCCAAGGGCTGTGCGGGTCGGCGAAATAGATCTGGACACCGGTGCGCGCGGTAAGGATTTTATGGCCGTGCATCTCGCGGCCCTGGTCGTAAGTCATGGTCTTGCGCATCGCCGCCGGCTCGCGGTTGAGCACAGCGGAGAAGCTGTCGATGACCGCCTTGGTGGTGGCGTTGTCCATCTTGGCGAGCACCACAAAGCCGGTCGTGCGTTCGACCAGCGTGCCGACCGACGAGCGGTTGGCGGCGCCTTTGATGAGGTCGCCCTCCCAGTGGCCAGGGATGAGCCTGTCCTCAACCTCTGCTGGACGGATATGGATGCTTTGCATATCCGGGATTTGGCCGCGCCGGTCAGTGCCCCGGCTGCGGGGTTTGCGGACTTGATTGTGGTGGCGCAGACAGGCGATCAACTCGCGCTTGAGTTCACCGCGCGGATGCACGTAGATGGCGTTGTAGATAGTCTCGTGGGACACGGTCGCGGTAGGGTCGTCTGGCCAAAGGGCCTTGAGTTTGCGCGCTATTTGCTGCGGTGACCAGAAAAGATTCAGGTGATGCCGGACCACCTGGAATAACACGCCGTCCGGATGCAGTTTCGGCAGGCGGCGTGGCAGCACGCGCCGGGCTTGACACTGCGCATGGGCGGCGTCGGCGTCATAGACTCCGACGCCGCTGGTGCGCTTGAGTTCGCGGCTGATCGTGCTGGCAGAACGACAAAGGCGTTTAGCAATGGATCGGGTGGAGCACTGGTCGTCGCGCATGGTCATGACGACAGCGCGCTCCTGGGTTGTCAAATGTTTGTAGATTCTCGCCATGGCGGCACCTTACAGCAAAAGGTGTTGCACTTGGTCTTTGAGAACACCCCTTTAAGCATTTCTCAATTGGCACTGCAGCGCCGGCCGCTCCTGCAACGCCGCCGCCATTATGCCGAAACTGAACGTTTCGTCATTTCCTGTTGATGAAATTTGCCAAAAGGTGTGCGCCCGTAAAAGTCAGGACACCCAATATCAACGGAAATTTAATTGAAAATTCACTCCGAAAATGAATTTAAAACTATCGGATTTAAATGGTTGATATTGGCCTCACAAAAGCCGCAAGATCTATAAACAAATTTCTCAGGGACACGAAGACTTCCAGCAACTCTTCCAAATCTTGAGGTAAGGGTGTAGGGAAATAGTCCACAAAGTTTGGATTAAAGTCTTTCATTGAGTAACAATACAAACTGTGCATAGTTGACGCGTATTCGTCGATACGAAAATTTGCATATATAGAGCCTGTCGATTTTAAGACAAATCTTAGAGAACATCCCTCTGGAATATCTAACACATCATAGACGTTTCCAGGTGGTGGGCATTTTTTTAAATTAATAATTCCAACGGAGGATTTTAATAGCTCTTTTGATGTTGGGCGAGATTTGGCCGACCCACGAGTGTAACTATACGTATCGCAGAGGCTTAGATATTTCTCACAGAAAATCGCTCTAGCATCAGAAAACATTTTTGAATTTTTATCCATTAAGAAATACCGTCAAGAAAATAATTGGAGCACAATCCGCAGCCTTTTTAAGATATCGTGCTCCTCGGCCGCGATTCAATCGCTCATGAGTATCTACAACGGTCATGGCGTTTCAATGAATATTGGGTGTTCTCAAAGACCAAGTGCAACACCTTTTGCTGTAAGGTGCCGCCATGGCGAGAATCTACAAACATTTGACAACCCAGGAGCGCGCTGTCGTCATGACCATGCGCGACGACCAGTGCTCCACCCGATCCATTGCTAAACGCCTTTGTCGTTCTGCCAGCACGATCAGCCGCGAACTCAAGCGCACCAGCGGCGTCGGAGTCTATGACGCCGACGCCGCCCATGCGCAGTGTCAAGCCCGGCGCGTGCTGCCACGCCGCCTGCCGAAACTGCATCCGGACGGCGTGTTATTCCAGGTGGTCCGGCATCACCTGAATCTTTTCTGGTCACCGCAGCAAATAGCGCGCAAACTCAAGGCCCTTTGGCCAGACGACCCTACCGCGACCGTGTCCCACGAGACTATCTACAACGCCATCTACGTGCATCCGCGCGGTGAACTCAAGCGCGAGTTGATCGCCTGTCTGCGCCACCACAATCAAGTCCGCAAACCCCGCAGCCGGGGCACTGACCGGCGCGGCCAAATCCCGGATATGCAAAGCATCCATATCCGTCCAGCAGAGGTTGAGGACAGGCTCATCCCTGGCCACTGGGAGGGCGACCTCATCAAAGGCGCCGCCAACCGCTCGTCGGTCGGCACGCTGGTCGAACGCACGACCGGCTTTGTGGTGCTCGCCAAGATGGACAACGCCACCACCAAGGCGGTCATCGACAGCTTCTCCGCTGTGCTCAACCGCGAGCCGGCGGCGATGCGCAAGACCATGACTTACGACCAGGGCCGCGAGATGCACGGCCATAAAATCCTTACCGCGCGCACCGGTGTCCAGATCTATTTCGCCGACCCGCACAGCCCTTGGCAGCGCGGCTCGAACGAGAACACCAATGGGCTGCTGCGCCAATACATGCCGAAGGGGTCCGACCTGTCGATCTACTCGCAGGACGAGCTCGACGCCATCGCCTTATCGCTCAATACGCGCCCCAGAGCAAGGCTCAATTACGAATCGCCACTCGTCGTTTATACTCAACACATCGAACTGCTACAACATTCAACTGACACTGTTAATTAACCCAGTGTTGCGCTTGGTATTTGAAACCGCCTTGCATATCGTAGGCCATCAAACTTGAACAACACATCTGACAAGCGTCCGGCTGTTCCGCTAAATATTTTCAGGTCCCGAAATGCATTGCTCTTTGAGTTCAACAAAACTACGCCTTGGCCACCGCTGTCCAGCACAACTCGGTAGTGAGTCTTCTCATTTCTCAATACCCAGATTTTTGCAGTTGATGCCCCCCACGCGCAGCCATCCGCTGTCTTTGCGATCCAGTCCAGTTTCCGGCCGCGGCCATCCAAGTCCACCGTGCTTCCGACAAACTGACCTTGCGCACAGTCTTTGTACTCTGTCTTGCTAACATGAGCGCGCAAAGCCTTCATTACGGCTGGTGGTACCAGGCGCAACTTGTCGTCCTCAATGCCGAAACCCTCTTCAGCATGAGCCGGATGAAGTCCGGCACACACAGCAAGCGATGCCACAACAACAGGAAGGTGAAGGTATCTAGCCATTAAACCCATAGCGGTCCGTTGCGCTAGCGGGCGCAATCAGGAAATTTGGGTTTCACGTTTGCTATTACCGTACATTGCTTGACGTTAGGGGGAAGGTTTGTGAGAGCCCTTGATTCACCAACCTTGAGAGAAAATTCAGTAACGAATTCGTGAATGCATTGCAGCACGGGATGGTCATTCTTGATGGCACCCTGGTTGCACTCAGAGGAATACAAGAGGAATGCACACTCGCCGGACGGGCTGCTATCGCATCGAAGCGTCATACTGTTTGTCTTCAAAATCGGCGCTTCCATTTGAGCGAAGACCGAGGTGCAGCCAAGAGCAGCAGCCAGCGATACCAATATGGCGCTTACGTAAGGAGTTACCTTCATTTCTTCCTTCAATAAAAACATGACATAGTGCACGATGGCAACGCTGACCTATAATTTACCTCAAAGCATGCTCGTGAAAATGCGCGCTTTGTCACCAGCCACTTGCAATCTTCTGCTGCGACAGCGCTCCTACAATTCCGGCGCAGGCAAAACGGCCGTGCTCCACGGCGCAAGCAGCCGCCAGCCGAGACTCATGTAAAGGCCTCGGCCTTCCTCGGTGGCGACCAGCAGGCGCTCAGTCACATTTGCTTGCCTGGCTATCGCTTCCAGATGCTGCATGACCACCGTACCCAGGCCACGGCGGCGATGGAATTCGGAGGTGATGATCTGATCGAATACGCCGCAGCCTTTGTCCGTGGTTATGCGGCCTGAGGCGGCTACTTCGCCATCCGCGTGCATGACGCGCACGAGCTTGGCGCCGTATTCCGCCGACTCTTCGATCACATAGCCGGGTGGGAGTTCTGCATGCTTGGTCATCGTCTCGGGTCCCAGCATCAGGTAGCCCGGGTCTTCCACGACCCAGCGGGACGGCAGTGCAGCGCGCAGGACGGCGGGATCGACCGGCGCCTTCAGGTAGATGAGAGGGGCATGTATTTTGTCGGCACATGCCTGCAGCGCAGGTCCGGCGTCGAGGAAAACATGGCGGCGCAATTGGAGTGGCATGCCAACTTCGACGCTCAAGCCACCATTTTCCCTGACGGGCAGCGGCACGCCACGGGACAGGCTCCAGCCAGTCAGCCAGCGTTCCAGCAAGGGCAAATCGATCTCGTTCATTCTCGGTTCTTTCTGTTAGAAGAGTTCATCAAGCTGCTCGAAGAATTCACGCTTGGCAGGAGCGTCGTGCAAGCCCAGGCCGAGCAGCAGTTGCGCGGCTGCGTGCTCGGAGACATCCTCGCGCAGGTTGCGGTGGGCGAAGGCGATGTCCATCCAGCGGTCGGCCAGCCCTCCCCGGCCAAAGTCGATGAAGTGCAATTGATCGTGCTGATCGACGAAGACATTGCTGTCGCCCAGGTCGCCGTGGGCGAAGACGAGGTCCTCTTGGGGGACGGTGGCGTGCTGGCGCGCCACGAGATCCTGAGGCGTGGCGAGGCCGGACCATGGCGTGAGGTCGTAGTCCTCGTCGATGAGGCCTTTGCCGAGCAGGTAGTCCAGTTCGCGCAAACGGAACTGCGCGCCGGCGTCGAATGGGCAGCCGGCGGCGGACACCGACTGCACCTGGCCCAGCGCTTCAAGGAACAGTTCGAGCACGGGCTGCCCGGCCTGCACGCGCGCGGACAGCGGCACGCCGGGCACGGCGCGCGTGATCATGTATTCGTGCGTATCGCTGCTGGCGGTGAGTACCACTTCGGGCACGTTCAGCCGCCCGGAAAGCCAGCCTAGGATGGCGGCTTCGCGCTGAACGCTGTAGGTGGTGGGCGCGTACACGGCCGGGGATGCCTTCAGGTAGAACAGCTCCTTGCCACGCTTGAAGCTATGCACCTGGCACGGCGATTCGCCAACCTTATCGCGCCGCAGCGCGGCGTTCCCGATAAAACCGGCAATCGCTGGCGGCCGCATGCGCTTACAGCTTGCCGAGCGCCTGCTCGATGTCGGCGATCAGGTCGTCCGGATCTTCCAGGCCAATGTTGAAGCGGACCAGGATGCCTTTTCCGTGCTGCCAGTCCTGGCGCATGGCCTGGATGCGGTATGGCACCGCCAGGCTGTTGGCGCCGCCCCAGCTGTAGCCGATGCCGAACAGCTTCAGCTCGTCGACAAAGCGGTCGGTCTGCGCTTCGGTGTAGCGCTCGTCGAACAGCACCGAGAACAGGCCGCCCGCCCCGCTGAAGTCGCGCTTCCAAATGTCGTGGCCTGGGCAGTCTTCCAGCGCCGGATGCAGCACCTTGGTGATTTCGGGACGCGCCTTCAGCCACGCCGCCACTTTGCGCGCGCCCCTGTCGTGCGCTTCGAAGCGCAGCTTCATGGTCGGCAGGCCGCGCAGCACCAGGTAGGTGTCGTCCGCGCCCACGCCCATGCCCAGGCGCATGTGCGCCTGCGAGATGCGGTCGTGCACCGCGCGGTCGCGCGTGATGACGGCCCCCATCAACACGTCCGAGCCGCCGGACTGGTATTTGGTCAGCGCCTGCATCACCACGTCCACGCCCAGCTCGAAGCCGCGCAGCGCCAGGCCGGCGGCCCAGGTGTTGTCCAGCGCGACCAGCGCGCCCTTCTCGTGCGCGGCCTTGCAGATGGCCGGCAGGTCCGGCACTTCCATCGACACCGAACCCGGCGCCTCGGTCCACACCAGTTTGGTGTTGGGCTGGATCAGCGCGGCGATGCCGGCGCCGATCAGCGGATCGTAATAGCGCGCGCTGACGCCGAAGTCGGCCAGCCAGCGTCCCAGCTCGCGGTTAGGGTTGTAGACGTTATCCGGCAGCAGCACGTCGTCGCCGCTTTTCAGCAGCGCGAAGTCGACCATGGCGATGGCCGCCAGCCCGCTCGGCGCCAGCAGGCAATGCAGGCCGCCTTCGATTTCTGCCAACCGCGCTTCCAGCGTAAACGTGGTGGGCGTGCCGTGCAGGCCGTAGGTATAGGCGTTCTTCTCGCGCCACTCGCCCGAGCGCAGGGCGGCAACGTTCTTGAACAGCACGGTCGATGCGTGGTGGATGGCGGTCGGGAAGGCTGCGAAGCCGGACGGCGCTTCATAGTCGGTGTGGATCAGGGCGGTCTGCTGGGATTTTGGATTCGTCATGGCTCTTGAATGAAAAAAGGCGGACCGCCTGTGCGCGTCCGCCTTCGATTTTACAGCAGTGGAATAATTACGCCTCGCCCCACAGGTCATGCGCGTCGGCGCGGGTGATTTCCACGTCGAAGAATTCGCCCACTTTCAGTTTCTTGTGCGGCTCGTATGGCTTCTTCACGTAGACCACGCCGTCGATCTCGGGCGCGTCCGCAGCGGAACGGCCGACCGCGCCGCTCGGGGTCAGCTCGTCGATCAGCACGCGCACGGTCTTGCCGACCTTGGCCTGCAGGCGCTTGCGCGAGATTTCCTCTTGCAGCAGCATCACGCGGCCGCGGCGCTCTTCGCGCACTTCTTCCGGCACCGGGTTGGCGATCTCGTTGGCGGTCGCGCCTTCCACCGGCGAATAGGCGAAGCAGCCCAGGCGGTCGATCTGGGCTTCTTTCAGGAAGTCCAGCAGGTATTCGAATTCGGCTTCGGTCTCGCCTGGGAAGCCGGCGATGAAGGTGGAGCGGATGGTCAGGTCCGGATTCATGGCGCGCCAGCCCAGGATGCGGTCCAGGTTCTTCTCGCCGCTGGCCGGACGCTTCATGCGCTTCAGCACATCCGGATGCGCGTGCTGCATCGGGATGTCCAGGTAAGGCAGCACATTACCGCCGCTCATCAGCGGGATGATCTGGTCGACGTGCGGGTATGGGTAGACGTAGTGCAGGCGGATCCAGGCGCCGTAGGACTTGGCCAGCTCGCCCAGCGCTTCGGTCAGCTGCGTCATGTGGGTTTTGATCGGGCGGCCGTTCCAGAAGCCGGAGCGGAATTTCACGTCCACGCCATAAGCCGAGGTGTCCTGCGAAATGACCAGCAGTTCCTTCACGCCGGACTTGAACAGGTTCTCCGCTTCCAGCATCAGCTCGCCGATTGGACGCGACACCAGGTCGCCGCGCATGGACGGGATGATGCAGAAGCTGCAGCGGTGGTTGCAGCCTTCGGAAATTTTCAGGTAGGCGTAGTGCTTGGGCGTGAGCTTCACGCCTTGCGGCGGCAGCAGGTCGATGAAAGGCTCGTGCGGCTTGGGCAGGTGGAAGTGCACCGAGGCCATCACTTCACCCAGCGCGTGCGGACCGGTCACGGCCAGCACTTTCGGGTGGATGGTCTTGATCATGTCGTTGCCGTCGCCGTCCTTCTTGGCGCCCAGGCAGCCGGTCACGATGACTTTGCCGTTCTCGGCCAGCGCCTCGCCGATGGCGTCCAGCGATTCCTGCACGGCGGCGTCGATGAAGCCGCAGGTGTTGACGATCACCAGGTCCGCGCCGTCGTAGGACTTGGCGGTCTCGTAACCCTCGGCGCGCAGCTGGGTCAGGATTTGTTCGGAGTCAACCAGCGCTTTCGGGCAGCCGAGCGAAACGAATCCGACTTTGGGAGCGGTGCCGGCGGGTGCCGCTGCGGTTGCAGCCTTGGGAATACGGGAGATTTCTTGCATGGTAGTGGGAAGCGATCAATGTTCAAGCCAATCGGCCATTATACCCTATGCGGGCGCAGGCAAGATGTTTCCAAAATGCACTTCACTTATGTATAATTGCCTTAAGTAAAAGATTCCATCCCAGAGGCACTCTTGCTCAGCTTACACACCAGCCAGGCCAATCTGGCCGCACTGAACGCCACCACGGCCACGCAGAGGCAGATGGCCGTCAGCGCGACGCGGCTGGCCACCGGCTACCGCATCAACTCGGCCATGGACGACGCGGCCGGGCTGCAGATCGCCACGCGCCTGAAGGCGCAAAGCAGCGGCATGAAGGTGGCGATGCGCAACATCCAGAACAGCATTTCGCAGCTGCAGTCGGTGGAAACGCTGTACGAGGGCATAGGCAACAACCTGCAGCGCATGCTGGACCTGGCCACGCAGGCGGCCGACGGCAGCTATAGCGAGAGCGACCGTGCAGCCATGCAGGCCGAATACGACGGCCTGGCCAAGGACAACAGCCGCGCCATCTGGCACGAGACGGTGTTCGGCGAGAGCGGCCTGTTCCCGGGCGGCACCTTCACCGACTTCGACCGCTCCTTCCAGATCGGTTCCGACGCCAGCGAACGCTTCATTTTCCAGTTCGACGACGCCTACGAAGACGCCTTCCAGCCCCTGACGAAGACTTCGGTCTTCAACGCCGGCAACATCGCCGCCCTGCCCGTGCTGGGCGATGAGCTGCTTGGCGGCAATGCCGGCGACACGATAGACAAAGTCAACGCCGCAATCGACGGCGTCGCGGCCGGCCGCTCCATCTTCGGCTCGGTATCCAACCGGCTGGAGCATGCTTACGCCAACCTGCAGAACATCAGCCTGAACACCACGCGCGCCGAAGGCCGCTTCATGGACGCCGACTTCGCCCAGGAAACAGCGGTCATGACGGCCAGCCAGATGCTGATGCAAAGCGGCACCGCCATGCTCAAGCAAAGCAGCAGCGTCAGCAGCCTGATCATCTCCCTGCTCCAGTAATCTTCCGTACGGAAACGCAAAAAAAGGGGTCAGGGTTAATTTTCCGCTCGCGGAAAATTAACCCTGACCCCTTTTTCGGTGGGGAAAGCGCGTTACTTTTTGTCGGTGGGCGGGACCGGCATGACGAAGGGGAAGGCGCCGAACAGGTTTTTGCTCTGGTTCTGCATCTGCTCCTGCATCTGCACGAACAGGCTCTTGCTCTGGTCGATATAGTTATTCATCATGCCTTGCATCATCGGGCCTTGCACGTTCATGAACTGGGTCCACATTTCCGGGCTGAACGGTTTGCCGTCCAGCGAGGCGCCGGTGAATTTGCGCTGGATGTCGGTGAAGGCTTCCACGTTCTTTTCCAGGTAGGAACCCATCATGCCCTGCATGGCGTGGCCGTAGTAACGGATGATCTGCGCCAGCACGCTGGTGGAGAACATCGGCACGCCGCTGGCCTCCTCTTCCAGGATGATTTGCAGCAGGATGCTGCGGGTCAGGTCTTCATTCGACTTGGCGTCGACCACCGTGAATTCTTCGTTGTCCAGCACCAGCTGCTTGACGTCGGTTAAGGTGATGTAGGAGCTGGTCTGCGTGTCATACAGCCGGCGATTGGGATATTTCTTGATCAAGCGTTCCGCATTTTTTTTTGCACTACTCATCACAAGTCCACGTATTGCGCCGCAGCGCGTTAATCCGAAAAAAAAGCGAACCAGGTTCGCTTTTTCACAAGCCTTATAGTCCTATTATAGAGTGAAAAAAACTCATCAGCACGTTCTGGCTTATAACTTTCGTGTTTTATTGCAACGCAACCAAGACGCTAGTCGGCTTTCATTTTTACGTAGCGGCCTGGAGCCGGCTCGATAGGCTGGTATGTGGCGTTGCCGGGCTGGGTGGGCGCTTTGATGTCCTTGCCGCCATGCTCGGCCAGGAACCTGGCCCATTCCGGCCACCAGCTGCCCGCGTGCTCGGCCGCGCCCTGCAGCCAGGTGTCGGCGTCGGCGCGCTTGGCCTTGGCGGTCTTGGGCGTGGCTTCGTCATTGATCCAGTAGCTGCGTTTTTTCTTCGAGGCCGGATTGATCACGCCGGCGATGTGGCCGGACGCGCCCAGCACGAAGCGGTTGGCCTTGGGCTTTTTCGGGTTCAGGATGTTCAGCGAGCTGTAGGCCGAGGTCCAGGGCACGATGTGGTCTTCGCGCGAGGCATAGATGAAGGCCGGGGCGTCGATGGCGGACAGGTCGATCTTTTCGCCCGCCACGGTGAGCTTGCCGGGCTCCTTCAGGCTGTTTTCCAGGTAGGTGTTGCGCAGATACCAGCAGAACATGGGGCCGGGCAGATTGGTGCTGTCCGAGTTCCAGTACAGCAGGTCGAACGGCACCGGTTCGTTGCCTTTCAGGTAGTTGGACTGCACATAGTTCCACACCAGGTCGTTCGGACGCAGGCTGGAGAAGGTGGTGGCCAGGTCGCGGCCCGGCATCAGGCCGCCCGCCTTGAGCGACTGCTCGCGCAGCGCCACCTGGGTTTCGTCGACGAAGACGTTGAGCACGCCGGTGTCGCTGAAGTCCAGGAAGGTGGTCAGCAGGGTCAGGCTGGCGGCGGGCTGCTCGCCGCGCGCGGCCAGCACGGCCAGCGCGGTGCTGACCAGAGTGCCGCCCACGCAAAAGCCGAAGGCGTTGACCTTGTCCTGGCCGCTGATGTCGCGCACCAGGCCGATGGCGTTGATCACGCCGCGCTCGACGTAGTCGTCCCAGCTCACCTGAGCCATGGACTGGTCCGGATTGCGCCAGGACACCAGGAACACGGTATTGCCCTGCTCCACCGCGTAGCGCACCACGGAGTTTTCCGGCTGCAGGTCGAGAATGTAGAATTTGTTGATGCATGGCGGCACCATCAGCAGCGGCCGCTCGTGCACTTTGGCGGTGGCCGGCGTGTACTGGATCAGCTGGAACAAATCGTTCTCGTAGATCACATGGCCCGGCGTGAGCGCCAGGTTGCGGCCCACTTCAAAGGCGGACTCGTCCGACAGCGAGATATGGCCCTTCTGCATGTCGCCCAGCATATTGGCCAGGCCCTTGGTCAGGCTTTCGCCCTTGCTTTCCACCAGCTTTTGCTGGGCTTCCGGGTTGGTGGCCAGGAAGTTGGCGGGCGACATGGCGTCCACTACCTGCTGCACGGCGAAGCGGATTTTCTGCTTCTGTTGCGGCGCGGCGTCGATGGCGTCGGCCATGGCGGTCAAGAATTTGGCGTTAAGCAGGTATGATGCGGCATTGAATGCGGTCACCGGGTTGCTTTGCCAGGCGCTCGAGGAGAAACGGCGGTCGCTCAGCGACGGCGCCTTGCCGGACAGGACTTCCTGCCACAGCGCGCCGAATTGCTGGAGGTACTCGTTTTTCAGCTGCTCGATCGTGTCAGGCTTGATGGTGGCGCCCGCATCGCGCAGGATGGCGCCGATGGGGTGGGACTGGACGTCCGGCACCATGTTGAACCAGGATTGCCATTGGGCCGGGTCGCTGAATTGCGAGGTCCAGGAGGTGGCAAAGGCTTGAGGATCGGGCAATTTCATGTTTAGTCCATAAAAAGAGTTTTTTACCGAGACTGCTTATGCTGATTGTCGCTGTTGCTTGGATCTACGTGGTGGTGCTGATGGCATTCACCGAACCTACCGTGGTTGCCGGAATTATGACGTTTTTGCTGTATTGCGTGTTGCCTTTGGGAATACTATTCTATTTAACAGGATCGGGCCGGCGCAAGCGCGCCCGCGCCGCCCGTGCAGCCGCCGAGCGGCCACCCGAAGCCTAAGGCCTTCCGGCCGCACATCATTTGATCCAGATCAAAGTGGCTTGCCGCCCGGTCACGCCGTCGCGGCGGTAGGAGTAGAAACGGCCGGAATTCGACACCGTGCAGTATTCCCCGCCCGCAACCCGCAGCACGCCGTCGCGCCGCAATATGGCGCGCGCCAGCGCGTACATGTCCGCCAGGTATTTGCCCGGTTTGATCTCGATAGGCACGATGGCGGCCTGCACCAGGGCTTCCGCCGCCGCGTCGCCGGACGCGCGCGCCTGCTTCAGGAACGCCTGCAGCACGTCGTTGCCGACTTCAAAGCGCACCGGGCCGATGGCCACACCCAGCCAGGCCATGATCTCCCCCGCCCCCGCCTCGCGCATCGCGCGCGTGGTTTCCTGCAGCACGCCGTCGGCCAGGCCGCGCCAGCCGGCGTGGGCCGCGCCCACCACCGTGCCGGCGGTGTCGCAGAACAGCACCGGCAGGCAGTCGGCCGTGAGGATAGCGCAAACCGTGTTCGGCACGCGCGCGATACTGGCGTCGGCCGTCGGCACCTGGCCGGGACGGACCTTGTCCGCGTCCGCCACGGCCACGCCATGGACCTGGTTCAGCCAGACCGGCTCGTCCGGCAGCTCGGCCGCCAACGTGGCGCGGTTTTGCGCCACGTTGTGCGGCTGGTCGCCGACATGGATACCAAGGTTGAGGCCGCCTCCACCCTGGCCGTCGTCATAGGGCGCGGGGCTGACGCCGCCGCGCCGCGTGGTGGCCAGCACGCCGATATTCGGCGGCAGGCCCGGCCAGTCGGGAACCAGCCATTGCGGGGAGCCTCGGGGTGCTGTCATCAGTCGTCGTCACCGTAGTCGAAGTCGTCTTCCTGGTAGTCGTCCTCGATGTCGCCGCCCACGTCGCCCAGGCCGGGGTTATGGATGCCGACCTGCTCCAGCAGCGCCGCGAAGTCGTCCGCCAGCGGCACGCGCCATTCGCAGTCCTCGCCGGTGGCCGGATGGATCAGGCCCAGGCGGCGCGCCTGCAGCGCCTGGCGCGGGAAGAAGTGGGTCAGGTGGGCCTTGCCGTACACATAGTCGCCGACCAGCGGGAAGCCAAGGTGGGCCATGTGGACGCGAATCTGGTGGGTGCGGCCGGTGGACAAACGGCACTGCACCATGCTCACCGGACGGCCTTCCAGCACGCCGGACTCGATGCGCTCGTAGTGCGTGATGGCAGGCTTGGCGCCCAGGCCGGTGGACACGGCCATCTTCACGCGGTCTTTCTGGTGTCGGCCCATGGGGGCGTTGATGGTGCCGCCGGACTGCGGCGTGCCCCATACCAGGCACCAGTATTCGCGCTTCACGCTGCGCGCCTGCAGCTGGCGCACCAGGTCGGTCTGCGCGGCCAGGGTCTTGCCGACCACCATCAGGCCGCTGGTGTCCTTGTCCAGGCGGTGCACGATGCCGGCGCGCGGCACGCCCATCAGCTGCGGGCAGTGGTGCAGCAGGCCGTTGAGCAGCGTGCCGCTCCAGTTGCCGTTGCCGGGGTGGACCACCAGGCCGGCGGCCTTGTTGACCACGATCAGGTGCTCGTCCTCGTAGACGATGTCCAGTTCCATCGGCTCGGGCTTGAAGGCCTCGGTTTCCTGGTCCGGCTGCGGCAGGATGACGACCTTCTCGTCGCCATACACGGTGGCCTTGGTTTTCGATGGCTTGCCGTCCACGGTAACGAAGCCGCCTTCGATCCACATCTGCAGGCGGCCGCGCGAAAACTGGGGCACCAGCTTGGAGATCACTTTATCCAGGCGTTCGCCGCACGCTTCGGGGCTCAATTCGAGTACGATAGGGGCCAGCGCGTCGCTGGCCTCGTCTTCGCCCAGGAAGTCCGCATCAAAGTCGGCGTCTATTTCGTTATTATCGTTATTAGTTAAAATCACAGCATTCCCATCGGCTATAATCAGCCAGTTGTACATATCTTGGTTAAACGTTCTTGCAAAACAACATGCAAAAAAAATTATCGGTAAGCGCGGCAAAAACAGCAGCAACCGCAGCAACTTTCTTAGTGCTCAGCCTCTCCGGCTGCAGCTTGCTGCCGGAAAAGGCAGATGAAACCAAAGGCTGGTCCGCTACGAAATTATACTCGGAGGCCAAGGAGGAATTGGCCGGCGGGCACTACGAGCGTGCAATTCAGTTATTTGAGAAGCTGGAAGCGAGCTATCCGTTCGGCACTTACGCGGTGCAGGCGCAGATGGAAATCGCCTACGCCAACTACAAGGCCCAGGATCAAGCCCAGGCGCTGGCGGCCGTGGAACGCTTCATCAAGCTGCACCCCAATCATGCCAACGTAGACTATATGTACTATCTGCGCGGCCTGATCAGCTTCAACGATCAGATCGGCTTCCTGAACTTCATCTACGAACAGGATCCCACCGAGCGCGACCCGAAAGCCACCCGCGAAGCCTTCGCAGCGTTCAAAGCGCTGGTCGACAAGTTCCCGGACAGCCAGTATACGCCGGATGCCATCGACCGGATGAAGTATCTGATTAACGCGATGGCTTCCTATGAAGTGCATGTGGCGCGCTACTACTACCGCCGCGGCGCCTACCTGGCCTCCGTGAACCGCGCCATGGGCGTGATCAGCGACTACCGCGACTCGCCTTCCATCGAGGAAGCGCTGTTCATCATGATTCGCGGCTACGAAAAAATGGGCAACGTGCAAATGCACGATGACGCCCTGCGCGTGTTCAAGAAGAACTACCCGAACAGCAAGTTCCTCGACGAAGGCGTGAAAAAAGAGCGCCAGTGGTGGAAACTCTGGGGCTAAGCGCTTGGCGGGTTAGGCGGAACGCCGTAACCCGCCAAGCTCAGTCGGCCACGCGGCGGCGGAACACCCAGGTGCGTTCGTCCGAGTCCTTCTTGTCGAAGGCGTAGCCGTCCACGTCGAAGGCCTTCAGCTTCTCCGGATTCGTGATGTTCTTCACCGCCGCGTAACGGGCCAGCAGGCCGCGCGCGCGTTTGGCGTAGAACGAAATGATTTTGTATTTGCCGTTCTTCCAGTCCTCGAACACCGGCGTAATCACCGGCATGCCCAGCTTGGCGCGCTTGACCGACTTAAAGTATTCCTCGGAAGCAAGGTTGATCAGCACTTCGGCGCCCTGCTCCTCGGCGGCTTGGTTCAGCGCATTGGCAATGGTGTCACCCCAGAAGGAATACAGATCCTTGCCGCGCGGCGTGCTCAGGCGCGTGCCCATTTCCAGGCGGTGCGGGTGGATCAGGTCCAGCGGACGCAGCATGCCGTACAGGCCGGACAGGATGCGCACGCGCTGCTGCGCATAACCCAGCTGCTTGGGCGTGAGCGTGCGGGCGGCCAGGCCGTCGTACACGTCGCCATTAAAAGTCATCACCGCCTGGCGCGCTTCCGACGTATCCTTGGTCCAGGACGCGTAGCGGGCCACGTTCAGCGTGGACAGCGCATCCGAAATGTCCATCAGCTCGCCGATTTCAGCGGGCGAGAAATCGCGCAGGCGGCTGATCAGCTGTTCCGAATGGTCGAGAAAATCGGGTTGGGTGTGCAGTTTGGTGGTCGGAGGGGTCTCCAGGTCGAGACTTTTTGCGGGCGAAAGCACTATCAGCATAGATTTTAAAAATTACTTCATATCAAGAACCGACATGATACCTGTTTCACCAAAACGCATCGTGCTGGACACCAATGTCTGCCTCGACCTGTTCGTCTTCAAGGACCCGCGCTGGTCCGCCCTGCTGGCCGCGATGGAAAGCGGCGCGGTGGAAGCCATTACCCGGGCCGACTGCCGCGCCGAATACCTGGTGGTGCTGCACTACAAGCACCTGCCGCTGGACGACGACAGCCGCCCGCTGAGCGCGGCGCGCTTCGACCAGCTGATCAAGGTGGTGGAGCCGCCCGAGTCCGGCGTGCGCCTGCCGGTCTGCACCGACCGCGACGACCAGAAATTCCTGGAGCTGGCGCGCGATGCCGGCGCCGCCATCCTCATCACCAAGGACAAGGCGCTGCTCAAGCTGGGCAAACGCCTGGCCAAGGCCGGCATGTTCAAGGTCATGGTGCCGGAGGCGTGGACGCCGGAGGCATAATGCTGTGGCGGGTTACGATACACCACGCGGCAGGCCGTAGGGCGGGTTAGCAGCGCAGCTGCGTAACCCGCCATGCAAGAAAATAGTGGGCGGATGAGCAACACCGAATGGTGGCGGCTGCGCTAGAATAAGCATACGCATTCTTCCGTCCACGCCCCATGAACAGCCGTCAAATACTGCCCGAAACACCCGTCCTGGCCACCCGCTTGCCGGCGGTGGGCACCACCGTTTTCACCCGCATGTCCGCGCTGGCCGCCGAACACGGCGCCGTCAACCTGGGCCAGGGCTTCCCGGACTTTGCCTGCGAGCCGAAACTGGTCGACATGGTGAGCGACGCCATGCGCGCCGGCTTCAACCAGTATCCGATGATGACAGGCGCGCCGGTGCTGCGCCAGGCCATCGCCGCCAAGATCGCCGCCCATTACGGCCACCAGTACGACGTCAACGCCGAGATCACCGTCACCGCCGGCGCCACGCAGGCGCTCACCACCGCCATCCTGTGCGCGGTCCATCCGGGCGACGAAGTGATCGTGCTCGAGCCCGCTTACGACAGCTACCTGCCCGCCATCGAACTGGCCGGCGGCGTGGCCGTGCGGGTGCAGATGGCCGTGGGCGAAGCGGGCTACAGCGTGCCCTGGGGCCAGGTGCAGGCCGCCGTCAGCGGCAAGACCCGCATGATCGTCATCAACACGCCGCACAACCCCACCGGCACCGTGCTGCGCGCGGCCGACATGCAGGCGCTGGCCGACATTGTGCGCGGCAGCAACATCCTGATCCTGTCGGACGAAGTGTACGAGCACATGGTCTACGACGGCCAGCGCCACGAATCGATCTGCCGCCACCCCGAGCTGGCGGCGCGCAGCTTTGTGGTGTCCAGCTTCGGCAAGACCTACCACGTCACCGGCTGGAAGATAGGCTATGTGGCCGCGCCGGCCGCGCTGATGGTGGAGTTCCGCAAGGTCCACCAGTACAACGTCTTTTCGATCAACACGCCCATGCAGCACGGCATCGCCAGCTATATGGCCGATCCGGCGCCCTACCAGCAGTTGCCGGCGTTCTACCAGCGCAAGCGCGACATCTTCCGCAATGGCCTGCAAGGCAGCCGCTTCGAATTGCTGCCGGCCGACGGCACCTATTTCCAGTGCGTGCGCTACGGCGCCATTTCGGGCATGCCGGAAGCAGAGTTCGCCGAATGGGTGACCACGGAAGTGAAAGTGGCGGCGATACCGGTTTCCGCGTTTTACCAGCAGGGCAAGGAGTCGGGCATTGTGCGCTTCTGCTTTGCGAAGAAGGACGACACGCTGGCCCTGGCGCTCGAACGCCTGGCCGCAATATAAGAAGACGGCAGCACAGGGATAGAGCCATGAACCAGTACAGCAGCCTGAAAGACATCGTCCTGGGCGACACACCCAACCTCGCCATGGCGCGCCCTTCCGCGCTCAACGCGTTGAACAAGTCCAACCGCCGCCTGGAAAAGCTGCTGGCCGATTTGCGCAACGAAGCGAACGCGCAAAGCGAACTGCGCGCCATCGCGCGCGAAGTGATGGCGGCGGTGCAGTTGAACCAGGACGTGGCGCTGGCCAGCATCTTCCTGAGCCAGATCGCCGGCACCTACGCGGTGCGGCACTGCATCGAGACCGCCATCGTGGCCACGCTGGTGGCGCAGCGCATGCGCAAGCCGCAGGAGGAAATGCTGGTGATCGCCGCGGCCTCGCTGACCATGAACGTGGGCATGCTGCGCCACCAGAACACCTTCAACAAGAACTCCAGCCTGACCAGCGAGGAAATGTCCATCGTGCGCCGCCATCCGGAAGAAAGCGTGGACCTGCTGCGCGACGCGGGCGTGGACGACGAGGAGTGGATCGCCTGCGTGCTGATGCACCATGAGAACGACGACGGCACCGGCTATCCCGAAGGCCGCACCAGCGCGCAGATCACGCAGAACGCGCGGCTGATCAGCCTGGCGGACCGCTATTGCGCGCAAGTGTCGGCGCGCAACTACCGCTGTTCGGTGCTGGCCGACAAGGCGCTGAACAATTTGCTGGGCGACCCGGCCAAGGTCAGCGACGCGCTGCTGGCGGACCAGTTCATCAGCCAGATAGGCACGTATCCGCCGGGCGCGCTGGTGCGCCTGCAAAACGGCGAGGTGGGCGTGGTGACGCAGCGCGACGGCGGCGGGGAGATCCACATCCACTGCCTGCGCGACGCCAACGGCAAGTCCTTGCGCGACGCCAGCGGCCTGAGCCAGGCCCTGCGCCGCGCCAGCGATCCGGACTGCGCCATCGCCGAAGTCCTCAGCGAAGACCAGGCAGACGTGCGCTTCAGCATGAAGCAAATCTGGGGCGAGCAGGCCAGCCTGTAAGCGCCTCAGCGTCCCAGCTGCTGCAGCTTGCGGTCTACGAAGCTATGCAGCTCCTGCGACAGATTGCCGCTGTTCTTCGCCCGCGTGAAGGCTTCCTGCGCTTCGGCGTTGCGCTTGTCGGCCATGAGCGAAATTCCCAGCCCCATCCACCACACGCCGTTCTGCGGCTGCAGGCGCAGCGCGGCCTGATACTGTTCGGCCGCTTCGCGGTTGCGTTGCGCGCGCTGCAAGGCGCCGGCCAGAAAAGCGATGTAGTCGCCATTCGCGCCGGCATAAGGCAAGGTCCGCTGCAGGGTCTCGATGGCCGGACCACCCTTCTCTATCTGCAAGCGCGCCAGTATCATGGCCATCTGCGGCTGTTTCAAATCCAGCCCCAGGCCGAACTGCAAATGGCGCATCGCCTCGTCCAGGCGCTTGTTCTCGATCAGCAAGCCCACCAGCGTCTGGCGGGCCGTGTCGTGGCGCGGATACAGGAAAACCGCCTGCTCCATATTCGCCAGCGCGTCCGGCACGCGGCCTTCCTGCAATGCAGCAAGGCCGCGCCGGTAAGCGTTCTCGCCCTGCTGCTGCGACGTCATCGTCACGCCGCCGGTGCCGGGCTGGGCGCCAACTTCGGCGGTGCGCACAGCCTTCGCTTTGGGCTCGGCCTTCGCCGCGCGCGCACCGGCCTGCGCGCCCGCCGGGCCAGCTGCGGGCGCAGCTGCGGAGGCGGCTTTCGCGCTGGCCTTGGCCGCAGCAGCGTCGGCCGCGGCCAGACGCTCAGCCTCGATCTTTGCCTGGCGCGCCTTCTTCTTCGCAGCCTTCAGTTCCGCCGCCAGTTCCGCCGCGCTGTGTTCATCCGCGTTTGAGCGCGGCGGGCGGCGCGAGAAGCTCGCTGCCGTATCGCCCGCGTCAGGCGATACCGCGTCCGGGGATACCGGCATCGGACGCGCGACGGCCAGCAAGGGCGCCGAACCGTGCGGCGCCACTGCAGGCGCGCTGCCGGCGGCGGTTGTGGCGGCTGCGTTGCCGGCGGAGGCGGCCGCCGTATTGGGAGCGGCAGCGGCACTGGCGGCAGTCGCGCCGGAGGCCCCCGGGGCTAAGGCAGCGGTGGCAGGCGCTCCCTCCGGTCTATGCATAAATCGCCATCCCAGCCAGCCACTAAGACCCAGCAGCACCACGGCCAGCCCGGCCCCTGCCGCCATCATGGCGCGCGGCGGCTGGCCTGTCGTAATTGCCCGCATCTGCGGCACGCTGCTCTGCCCGGCCTGCGCGCCGCCGCGCGCGTCCAGATCCTGCAGCATTTTATTTATCAGACTCATTTGATCAAGGCCCAGGTAATGCCGCACGCCGCCAGCGCCAGCCCCGCCGCGCCCGCAAACCACGGCCATGCCGCGCGCTGCGGCGCCACCGTGTCCGACGCGGCCAGCACCACATGGCGCTTTTCCACCTGCTGGCGGCCTTCGCCATACGCCAGCATCAGCGCCTTGTGCGACATGATGTTGACCAATCGCGGTATGCCGCCGGTCGCCAGGTAAAGCTTGCGCACCGCGCCGCGCGCGAACAGCCTGCCGCCGGCATAGCCGGCAATGCGCAGGCGGTGCGCCAGGTAGTAATCCAGGTCGTCCTTCGACAAGGCGCCCAGGTGGTAATGGAAAGTGATGCGCTGCGCCAGTTGCCGGATGGTGGGGCTTTCCAGGTGCGCGTTCAGCTCGGGCTGGCCGAACAGCACGATCTGCAGCAGCTTGCGTTTTTCGGTTTCCAGGTTGGTCAGCAGGCGCAAGGCTTCCAGGCTCTCCACCGGAATCGCCTGCGCCTCGTCCAGGCACAGCACCACTTGCTTGCCTTGTCCCGCCAGTTCCAGCAGCCGGTAGTTGATGGACTTGAGCAGCTGGTGCTGGTCAACGTCGCGCTCCAGCGTAATCTCCAGCTCGTCGGCCAGGGCCAGCATCAGCGTGCGCGGCTCCAGGTAGGGATTGGGAATGTAGGCAGTGACGAATTCCTCGCCCAGCGTGGCCATGAACTTGCGGCACAGCAGCGTCTTGCCCGTGCCGACCTCGCCGGTAATCTTGATAAAGCCTTCACCGCTTCGGGCCGCCACCAGCAGCGTATTGAGCGCCTCCTGCGAATGCGGGCTGGTGAAGAAAAAGCTCGTGTCCGGCGTGATGCTGAAAGGCACCTCACGCAGGCCGAAGTGGGACTTGTACATCAGCGGCGCTCCATAGGCCGGCGCGGGTCCAGCTTGTCGATGCGGCCGCTGGCGTCCTGCATATCCTGCGTCCAGCTGGCGGCGCCGTCCACGATGGTGGGCTTGATCAGCACCACCAGCTCGCGCTTCTGGGTCTGGCTGTCGGTATTGCGGAACAGCGCGCCCACCACCGGCAGGTCGCCCGCGCCGGGCAGCTGCGAACGGTCGTTGACGGTGGACTGGCGCATCAGGCCACCGATCGCGACGATCTGGCCGTCCTGGCCGCGCACCATGCTGTCCATTTCCGACGTACTGGACGCCGCCAGCGGCAGGTTCAGCGAGCCGGCGCTGCCCAGGTTCACCACCTTGTTCACGGTGGTCACCTGGCTGACCGAGGGATGCACGTGCAACATGATGTTGCCCTCGTCGTCGATCTGCGGCGTCACGTCCAGCACCACGCCGGAGAAGAAAGGCTGCAAGGTCACGTTGGGGCTGGTGGTGTTGCCGGTGGCGTTGGAATTGGTGGTGGTGCTCACGCCGGTGACGTAGAACTCGTCGGTGCCTATCTTCAGCACAGCCTTCTGGTTGTTCATGGTGGCGATGCGCGGGCTGGACAGCACATGCACCGAACCCTGCGACTCCAGGAAGGAAATCATGGCGGCGAAATTGCTGGTCTGGAAGGCCAGGCCGAACAGCGAACCGGGGTTGGTGGCGGCATTGGCCAGCGCGAAACCAGTGCTGGCGGCCAGGCCGGCGCCGGTGGTCATGGTGGGCGGCTGGCCGCCGGCATACGGCAGCGGCTGCAATGCCGAGCCCGGCTGCAAAAAGCCCGCCGAGACGCGGTTGTCGTGCCCGGTTTTGAAGGACGCGAACGAGGCCCAGTTGATGCCGCTCTGGAAGCCGGTGTTGAGCTGCACCTCCAGGATCTTGGCCTCCAGGATCACCTGGCGCTCCACCGCCAGCTGGGTGGCTTTCAGGTACTGGTCCACATTACGCAGCTGCTCGGGCATGGCGCGCACCACGATCACGCCGGACTGCGGGCTGATGACCAGGCTGCGGCCGTCGGCCACGCCGCCCATCAGCGCGGTCAGCGCTTCCTTCAGGTCAGCCCAGAAATTGCTGTCGGACGTGGTGGTGACGTTGCTGGAATCTTCCTGCGTCGCCTGCTGGTTGTTCTGCTGCGGCTGCTGCGGCGTGTTGTTCTGGCCGTTGCCGCTCTGCCCGCTCTGGCCGGACGTGGTGGCGCCCGACGTGCCCACCGAGGTGGACGACACGCGCACATTGGAACTGCCCTTGCGGTTGGCGGTCAGGTAGTTCACCTTGAACATGCGGGTCTGCATCGTCAGCGGACGGATATAGATGCGCGTGCCTTCCACCTTGTAGTCGTAGCCGTACAGCTCGCGGACCGCGTCGAGCGCCTCGAACAGCGTGACGTCTTTCAGGTGGGCGGTGATGGTGCCGCTCACTTCTGGGTGAATCAGCATGTTGTAGCGCGTGCCCGCCACGATGGAGTTGTAGAACTGCTGCACCGGCACCTGGTTGAACGCCACATTGAAGCGCTCGTCCAGCACAGCGCGCGCCTTGGGCAGCTGCGAGGCCAGCGCGGGCAGTTGCGGCAGCAGCGCCGCCTCCACCGCGTCCGGCGCGGCCTGCTGGCGCGGCGAGTTGGCGGCGGCCTGGCGCACTTCCTTGCCGATTTCCTCATAAGTGTCGCGCTTCGCGGCAATCTGGCTCTGGCAGGCCGCCAGGCTGGCTACGGCGCCGGCGGCGCAAGCGAGGTGTATGAGTTTTTGCATATTGTGGACTCGGTTGGTACCTATTTTTTGATGCTTCATGGTTTAGCGAACAGTTTCAGCGTTTCCCGGGATTTGCCACGGCGCAGCACCACTTCCGTTTCGCCTACCCGCTCGACGACAGCGTCGCCAACTTTCATTCCCACCCGCACCATTTCGCCATTAATCACGGCAACGCGGCGCCCGCCTGGCTCGCGCGAGACGAGGATGGACTGCAGCTGCGGCGCGGCAGGTTCGCCGGGCTCGCCCGCCTCACCGCCCTGCACACCCATAACGGCGGGCGGCTTGGTGGGATCGGCCAGGCTTTGCGCCTGCGCCGGCCCCGCCAGCAGGCAGGCCAGAGAGGCGTACAGGGCGATAGGCTTCATAGCGCCATCCATTTGGTATCCAGGCTCAGGGTGTACAGCGTCAGCGTCAAGCGCGCTTTCGGGTAGTCTTCCGCTTCCAACGTGGCCTTGCCCCAGAACAGCTGGGACGGCATATGCTCCAGCGCTTCCATATAATTCACCATGTCCAGGTAGCTGCCCTGCAGCACCAGCTGCACGCCGTGGCGGTACAACAATTCTTCCTGCTTGGCCGGGGCCGGCACCGGGGTCGCGCCTGGCGGCGCGGCGGCTGCCCCGGCAGCATTGGCGGGAGCGGCGGCGGGCTGCAACAGGTTGTTGGCAACGCGCTGGGTATCGTTCAGCACCGGCGCGGCGCCGCTTTCCGGCTCGGCAAAACGGCCGTCGCTCATGCCGCGCGGCGGCAGCGTCTTCAGCGACACCAGCTTCAGCTTGCCGCCCTGCAGCATCTGCTCCAGCATATGGCCTATCTTCTCCGGCGCCACCAGGCCTTTTTGCATGGTGCGCAAGGCGGTGCGCATGGCCTCGTTCTCAACCTTGAGCTTGGCCAGGCGGTTCTTGCTGCCCTGGTCCGGATCGACCTGCGCCACGGCCTGGCGCTGCGCCAGTTCCATGTCGTTGGCGGCCATTTGCTGCCGCTGCTGGCTGATCACGGCCTTCAGCGACTTCTCGCGCGCCAGGGCCGGCTCTATCATCATGGTGTACAGCAAAAACACGATCATCGCGGCGGCGGCGCCGCACGCCATCAGCCGCTCGCGCAGGCTCAGCGCTTCAATGCGGGCGGCCAGTTTCAACCATTGCTGCTTCATGGCGCCTCCGCTTTGGCGCCGGCGGGCATCGCTTGCAGGCGGAATTCAATATAGGGAGCCACGGCCGGTGCGCTGGATGCGCCTTCGCCGCCCGGGGCGGCCGCGCTCAGCGCAGGAGCGCCCGGCACCGCTGCGGCAGGCTTGGGCTGGTTCATCTCCAGGTGGCCAAAACTGGTGCCTTTCAGCACCGGCTCGCGCGACAGGCCGCCCAGGTAGCCAGGCAGCAGGCTGGCCTGCAAGGTGCGGCCCTGCAAGCCGATCTCGTTGCCCGCGCCGACTATCTGCACACCGGTCAGCCACAGGCCGTTGACGCGGCTGCGCGCAAACGCCTTGAAATAAGCCGAGTACCCGCGCGTATTGCCGAACTCGCCCTTGTCCAATATGGCCGACACGCCTAGCAGCGCGCGGTTTTCGGCCTCGGCCTGGTCCAGCTCCTGCTGCACCGTCGCGCTGCGCTGGCGCGGCGCCAGTTCGGTCAGCGCGGCGGTCTTGCGGGTTTCACTCTGCGCCAGTTCGCCTTTGACGACGGCGGCCTGCGCTTCCAGCGCGGCGGCGCGCTGCTTGGCCACCATGCCGGCCGCCAGCGCGCCCAGCAGGACAACGCCCAGCACGCCCGCCAGCGCGGCGGCGGAAAAATAGTTCTTCTGCTTGAGGAAACGCGGGTTGAACAGATTGATCTGCTGGCTCAAGGGCGGTCTCCTTCGTCGCGCAGGGCCGCGCCCAGCGTCATGAAGTAGCGCGCCTGCTGCGCCGGGTCGCGCAGCTCGGGCACCTGGTCCAGGTCCAGCACGCTGTCCAGGTCCAGCACTTCCACCGGCAGGTAGAGATTGCGCGACAGGTACTCGTGCAGCTCCGGACTGCCGGTAGGCGCCAGCACCAGCTTGGACACGGCCACATGGCTGAACTGCCGCTCGAAGTGGTCCAGCGAGCGCTGCAGTTCCAGCGTGATGCGGTCGTGCAGTTGCTGCTGCTTGCCGCTGTCGCCGCTCAGAAGCTGGGCCAGCGTGATGTCCATGCGGCGCGCAAGATACAGCTCGCCGCCAAAGGTGACCGTCAGCAGGCCGCCGTCCAGGTCGAACGACAGCAAGGCCACGCCGCGCCCTTCCGGCTCCAGCATGGCGGAGATATTGCGTTGGGCCATTTCAGGAATGTCGATGGCGTCCAGGCTGACTTTGCTGCCCGCGAACAGGTTCTGGCGCGGCTCGATCACGCTGTTGCGCGCGGCCACGGCGAACACCTGGTGGTTGTGGGCCGGCGCGTTCTTGGCCACCGGCACATCGAGCACATCCACAGTGGCGTCGGCCACGGGAAAATCGATCATGTCTTTCAGGCGCCAGCTCACCGCCGTCTTCAGCTCCTCGGCCGGCACATTGGGCGCTTCCAGCATCAGCAGCTGGTATTCGCCCATGCCCAGCACGCTCGAGCATTGGTACTGCGCGGTGTTCAGGTCTTTGTGCAGGCGTGCCAGGGCCGCGCCGGCCTGCTCGCGCGCGCCCTGCACAAACAGCGCCGTCCGGACGGAAGGACGGGCCTCGCGGCGGCGCTCCACGCGCGCGGCGAGCACGCCATCCGCGTACAGCGCGATAGCCAGCCAGCCGTCTTTCTTTTTCGCTTTTCCCCAAAAACCCATAAAACCGTCTCAATATTTAGCAATGCATTCACAAAGCGTCGCAGTGGCTTGATTATATTCAAGATTCCTGTCGCGTCGAGACCATATTTCATCCCTTGAAACAACTTTCCCACGCTTTTTTGCCGAATGGAGACAAAAAGCATATTGCAAGGCGGTCAATGCATTTCCCTGAGGTAAATATATGGCGCGCGGTAGGTGCCAAACGTGAGACGCCCATAGACGCCGGGCAGCCAGACCGGCTTGTTCGGCGTCACATTCGCGCTGCCATAATTGCCCGCGCCCGGCGCCGCCAGCCGGATGCTGATCACGCCATTTTGCAACGTCACCGTGGCGGGGGATGTGCTCGCCAGCACAGGCTTGCATTGCGCGCCCGCCGCCAGCATCTTGGTGCAACCGCTGAACGTGAGGTCGGTGCCGGCCAGGCTGCTGGCGTTGTCGCTGCTGCTGAGCTGCCAGCCGCTGCTGCTGAAGAATTGCGCCTGCAAACGCAGCGGCATGGGCAGCAGCTCCGAGCCGTAGCCGTGGCTGGCCACAAAACGGCCGCTGACGATGACGAGGCCGCCTTCGATGGCGCTGCTGACCTTGGAGGTGACGCCGTCCGTGCCGCTGGTCTCGGCGCCGCGCAGGAAGACATTCGTGGGCGGGATCGTGCTGGCCGCATTGACCGTTGGGAAGGTATACACCGGCGTGAGCGTGGCGACGCCGTCCGCAAAGCTGCTGGCAGCAGCGCTCGCCGCGCTGAGCACTGAACCCGCCGGCGTACTGGGCGGATTGGCGCTGCTGCCCTGCGCGGCGGAGAAAGCGGTCAACGCCGCTGCCCTGGCAAAGCCTCCGCGGTAGTTGCGGGTCGTGGCGCCGAGCGCATTGCGCGCCAGCAGCTGAACCGGGAACGGCTGCTTCGAATAGGCCGCGCCGTTGACGCCGGCCGCGCATGGCAGCTGGGTGTGGCAGTTCATGGTCCCAGCAGGAACGGCGTCGAAATGGTGCGGGTAAAAACGGCCGACATTGACCGGCAGCACATCAATCGGGCCCGTCCCCAGGTAGTCCGATACCTCCGCCGCTAGCCGGATAATGCCCACGTCGTTGAAAACAAGGTCGCCGCTGGCCACGCCGTTGCTGAAAGCGCCGAATCCACCGCCCACGTCGACGTCGCCGAAGTCGTTCTTCTTGTCCATGTCCGGGAAGAACTCACCACTCGCATCGGTCGCCACCCTGGCCTTCACCGTCAAGACCACAGGGACGTCCTCGCGGCCGAAGTTGGGCGTGATTACCGGCGTAATGCCGCCCGACATGGCTTGCACCTGCACCCGGAAGGTCGATCCCGCCGGCACGAAAGCGCCGTCGCTCAAGGACGCGGTCGGCCAGCCCGCCTGGTTGTTGCGGGATGGGGTGATGCCCACGCTGGTGACGGTGGTCAGCTGCAATTCGCGCGGGCGCGATACGAAGGGATCGGTGCTGCCCAGCTTGCCGGCCTGGTCGATGGCCAACAGCTCAACCCGGCCGGCGTCGGCGTAGTTGAACTCGTAGATCACCGCGCTGGTCGGCGAATTGGCCGGCAACACCACATCGCGGAAAGCACTGCCCCACTCGGCGGCGCTGGAGGCCGGCACCAGGCCGCTCTGCGCGCACAACTCAAGCGGAATGGCGGACGCGCCGCGCGGGGTAAAACTGGCCTTGCGTCCGTTGGCGGTGGCCGGATTGTGGCAAGACAAGGCAAACTTCATTTTGACCGTGGTGTCTACGGTATCCAGGCTGGTCGGCACTTCGTTCACCGTGTAGGTGACAAACATCGGTATCGCCTCGTTCGCCGTTACCGTAGTCAGTGAAATCCGTTTGCAGGTCTGGCCGCTGTCGTTGAACGGAAGGCCATGCCTGCAAACACCGTCGGTAAACACATACACGGGCAAAATGCCGCCCTGGCCGACGCGCACGCTGACCGTCGCGCTGTTATTGCTGCTGTCATAGTCAAACAGGGAGCCGCTTACCCTGGCTGTATTGCTCACCAGGCCGCTGGCGTTGGCGGCCGGCGTGACGCGCAGCGTGATGGGGGGCAGCGTGGTTCCCGTCGCCATCGTGCCGCTGTAGGTGCAGGTCACCACCTGCGCCGCCATGCCGCAAGTCCAGCCAGTGCCGCTGGCACCGGTATAGATCAGCGAGGCCGGCAGTGTATCCCTGACCACGATGGGACCGGTCTCCGTGAGCGGACCGTTATTACCTACCGTAATCGTGTAAATACTGGGCAGCGAAGGCGCCAGCGTGTTGTTCAGTGTCATCGTAATACTGCGGTCGGTCGCCGGCACATTCGGCGCCGCGATAATCTCCGCATTCAGCAGTACCAGATCCTGACCGGAACGATAGGTGGTGATCGCCTGTGTATCGCCGCCTTTGATAACCGGCGAACGCACCGTGTAGGCATCGAAATCGATACCGTAGGAGGCCGCATTGTTGTCTATGCTGCTGGCGGAATTGAACTGGTTGTCGCTATTGTTGAGCGTATCCTGCATCGCCACGCCGTTGTACTGCAGATACTCGCTATCGTTCAGCGTAGCGTCGCCTTCCCAGGTGATATGCCCTACCCGGCCAGTAACAGTTCCGATCGGGTTCGGCGTCTGGAAATTGCTAAGCACCAAGGACTGCGAAGAATTGCTAATAAACTGGAACCCTTCGTAAATATTCAGTACGCGGAACGTTTCACTCGGCAGCGAATAGACCACCAGCAACTGGAAGCCGCCAAGCACCGTCTGGTTTGTGCAATACGGAGCGCCCTTTACGATCGCCAGGCCGCCGACGGTATACACCGCATTGCCTTTAGCCCTCACCTGGCCTGTCACGTCGGCTGCGCCGGCGAAGAATGGCCTGCTCACGCCGGCACTGACGTAGTTCAAGGAAAACTGGCGCGCCGCCGGCGCGGTGACGGTTACACCGTCGAAGTTGACTGTGTACTGCTGCGGCGCAGAGTTGGAACCGGCCCAGTACAGCTGCGCGCTCAGAACGGTGGAGCCGGACGGCAAGCCGGTCAAAGACATATTCAAAGTGCCTTCGTCGACCGCGCAGGCATCGCCACCATTATTGCCGCTGGGATTGGGCAAGGTCCGCATGCTCTTCTCGGTGCCGGTGAAGTTGATATTGCCGGCGAAGGCCTTGACTTGCTTGATCGGCGTATCGGCGCGCGCGGCCGGCGCGGCCAGCAGCAGCGCCCCCAGCCCGGCCAGCAATGCCTTGCGCAAGGCCCGCATCAGAACTGCACCGTCACAACGCGCTGCACATAGTCGGGCGACGTTGGCGCAGGATTCGGACAAACGCCGCCGGCCGGCTGGTTGCACGCGGTCGAGGTAATAATGGTTTGCAGCGGATGCCCCGGTGGCTGGTAGTCAGGCGCGCCAAGGGTGCCTATGGAAGACATATTAGTGGTCGCGTTCTGTACGCACTGCACGCTGACCATAAAAGGCGCCATCGTTGGCGCCGGCATGGTGAAGGAACTGCTGCCGCAGGCGCCGTCTATCGCCTGCCGGTACAAGCCGTATTCGGCCCCGGAGCGCGCCGCTTCATATGCGCGTGAACCGAGCAGATCCAGTGCCGAACCCACGTGCTGGGTAGTCGACAGCGTGACGATGGCCGCGCCCAGCGCCGACAGCACCACCAGCAGGAAGATCGCGGTGACGATGCTCACCCCGGCCTGGCGCCGCAAGCGCCGCGCTATGGAAAGTTGCGTTTTCATGGCGTGTTGTCCACGTGAACCTGCCGCACCAGCTCCACGGCCTCGCCGTTGGGCAGCTGCAGCTTCAGCTTGATGGTAATCAGGGCGGTCTGGATGTTCGGCAGCTGCGTGGCATCGAACTGGCAGGTCGCCACCGCGTTCGACATCAGCGCGCCCACGCCCAGCGGCCCCGGCACGTCCACCGCCTGCAGCACCTGGTTGTTTGTGTAGCGCGTCAGCGTGCCGGTCCCGCTCGCGGGCAGCGCGCACTGGTACACCACCGTGCCGCTCACCACCTGGAAGCGGCTGGTGGGCGACGGCATGGTGGGCGTGGCGACGGCGAAGGGGTTGGTGGCCATGGTGATCTGCGTGCCGTTCACGGCAGTGACCAGGCCGGCGTTCTGCTGGTTGTAGGCGTCGGCCGGGCTCTGGCCCTGCCCCAGGTTGTACACCACGATAAAGTCGCCCGGCACGATGGCCTGGCGGCCGGTGGGCGCCGCACCCGCCATGTGGAAGGTGCGCGCGGCCGGGTTGGTAAAACTGAGCGGCAGCACGGCGGGCGGCGGCTGGTCGCGCACGTCGATATAGCGGCCGCCGGTCTTGGTAATCAGGAACATGACCGAACGGCGGTCGGCCGACACGACGATGCTGTTGGGCAGCGCCAGGCGCAGCTCGCGGCTGATGCGGCGCAGTATCAGGTCGGCCGCATCGCTCAGCTCGGCGCGCGCCACGCTGTCGACATAGCTTTGCACCGGGGCTTTGATAAAGATGGCCACCATGCCGGCCACAATACCTGTGATGACGATGACGATAATGGCTTCAACCAGCGTGAAGCCGCGCGCGCGGCGGGTCGGGTAATTGGGTCTCATAGTGGCGACGGTGGGCTGACCGGCAAGTTCTGCGGCGTGTAGCGCGCGCGATAGCTTTCCAGCACCACGTTCTCCGAACCGTAGGCTACGCGCACGGTGATGCGCAGCGCCAAGTTTTGCGGCACCCGGGCGCCCGCCGGACCGAAGGCGCTGTCCTCGACGATGGTAACGGTGGCGGCGTATCCGGTAGGGAAGCTGTTGCCTACCACGTCGGTGGTGTAGGTCGCGGGCGAGCCGAAGGCGGCCACGTAGTCGTTCACGTTGTCATATGGACGCGAGTTGCCAAGCTCCGGGCCCACACCCTCGGCGACGGCGCAGGCCGCGCCGGGGGTTTCCATGGCCGGATCGGCGCCATCGCAGGCCGTGAACGGCGCTAGCCGCACCTCTTCCATCAAACTTTCGGCGATGGCCATGGCCTGCTTGCGACGGGCCGGATCAGTGCTACTGCGGTTGCTCACGGTGATCACCTGCAGCACGCCAACCACGGCCACACCGACGATGACGATGAAGATGATCAGCTCGACCATCGTCAAGCCGCGCTGGCGCCGCTTAATAAACATAGCCAGTCTGCGTTGTGACGACGACATTGTGGTTCAGGCCGTCGCCAGCGATGACGATGGTCTGGGTGGGAAGACTCTGACTGCTGGACGCCAGGAAGGGCTCGCCGGAAGCGTCGAAGTAGAAAGTGGAGTACGCCGTAATGCTCAGGCCGGATGGCACGCCTTCGCAGGCCCACGCAGTGGAGTTGCCGCACCGTTGCAGCGTGGCGCTGCTGCCGGAGTTGCCGCCCGCGGCCGGAAGAACACGCTGCGCGCAGGCCGCGTCGAAGCACAGGGCAGCGCTGGCGCCGTCCAGGCGCACGAACACGTTGCGGTTCTGGGCGATAGCCAGCTTCTGTCCGTATCTGATCAAACCGCGCACCTGGTCGCTGTAAGCCACGGCGCCGAAGTTGCGCTGATCGAACAGGCGAGGCACAGCTACCGCCCCGAGGATGCCGGCCAAGACTATCACGATGATAAGTTCCACCAGCGTAAACCCAAACTGCCCGGACTTACGGCCAGGCAGTTCAGTTAAGCCAGCCACTACGGACAGGCTCAGATGCGTCATGGCGCCAGGATTAGCAGCCAGTGGTGGTCGGCGCACTTACAACGCCGGTCGCTTCGGTGTAGGTAAAGAAGCAGTTGGCCCGTCCAGTATCAGTGCCGATGGTAGCCACCCCCGACGCGGTGGCAAAAGAATAGTCCGACAGACTACCTGCCGCTACACCAATGCCATTCGCATCTGCGGTAGGGTAGCCGCTGCCGTTCATCGTCACACCGTTGAGAGTTTGCGCGGTACTTGGCGAACCCGCAACCAACCAGGCACCGCGCGAAATGCCTACGGCGCTGCTGACAGCGCCGCGTGCGCCGTTCAGCTTGGCGCGACGGGCATCAGCACCCAGGTCCGCAAACTTCGGCAGCGCGGTTGCAGCCAGAATGCCGAGGATGACGATCACCACGATCAGTTCGATCAGGGTAAAACCAGCTTGAGCACCACTACGGATAGAACCGATTTGTTTGTTTTGCATTTAATACTCCACCTTAGTCTGAAAGAAATTGTGACAGGCCTGTAGTCAGTATGTATAACGACCTCAGCTTCCGTCAACTTGAATCAGGGCGACGCTGCCATTCTGGTCATGCGTTCCATCCGGCTTGGCGTCTTTCGTGGGCAAGCGGCTGAATTCTACCTTGAAATACCAGCGATCAATTAGATCCTGCGGAAAACTTTTTTTCCCTCTGAACACATAGACAAGAATACGCTTGTCCCGATTGAAATACCAAAAACCGGGTTCCAGCTTATTTGCTGACAATCCATCAATTTCGCCCTTGTAATTCTCAGGTTCTCGCTCAAGCAGCCTGATCGGATTCGCGCTGACCAACTGGGCAAGGCGTGCACGGTCTTGCTGCACCGCCGCCTCAAGAGCCTTGCTGTACAAGGCGCTACGCATATTTGCCACCAACAATTGCGCACCAGCCCTCTCGGCCTCGTCCTGATAAAAAGCCAAGCGCTGCAACAAGACGGCCGCCAGAACGCTGAAAATAATTGCAACAACAGCGAGTTCGAGCAGGCTGAAGCCTTGCCCTCGCCTCCGTTGCGGCGAAACGACACCAATTGTGTACTGGGCCGGTTTGCGCATCAGTGCAGGGCCGCTTGCCCCAGATTCCAGATCGGCAGGAAAATCCCCAGCGCCAGCACCAGCACCATCGCCCCGAGAAAGGTAATCATGATCGGTTCAATCTGGGATGCCAATGTTTTCAACTCATAATCCACTTCGCGCTCATACATTTGAGCGATCTCATCCATCAAATCATCCAGTGCTCCCGACTCCTCGCCAACGGCGATCATCTGCAGTACCACTGGCGTGAAGACGCCCGCCGCGATGGAAGTACGCAAGATGCTGTCGCCCCGCTCCACGCTGTCGCGCATCTGCTCCACCCGCGACGACAAATACGCGTTATCCACCGTCTGAGACACCACGGTAAGTGCCTGCACGATAGGCACTCCGCTGCGACTGGATAGCGCAAAGCTGCGCGCAAAGCGGGCCATGGTCGCTTTGTGGATGATTTTCCCGGCAATTGGGAAGCGCAGCTTGGCCTTGTCCCAGGCGAAGCGTCCGCCAGGTGTCGCAACCCAGGTGCGCGAAGCGAAAAAGCCCGCAATTGCCGCCACCAGCAATACTGGCCAGTACTCAACGGTGAATTTGGAAGTGGCTATCAAAATGCGCGTCATAAGCGGCAGTTCGGCTTTGAAACTCTCGAACACTTTGACGAACTGCGGAATGACAAAAATGTTCACGACGACCATCGCCAACGTCATGGCGATGATGACAAACGTCGGATAACGTGTAGCGCTTTTGACCCGGTTTTTCATCTCCCGGTCAAATTCCAAGTGATCAAACAGGCGCAGAAACACGTCGTCGAGCCGGCCGGTCATCTCGCCCACCTTCACCATGGACAGGTAAAAGTTATTGAACACTTCAGGGTGGCGCCGCATCGCGGCGGACAATTCGCGGCCCGCGTCCAGCGATTCTCGCAAATCCTTTATAACCCGCCCGAACGATTTGCTGATGGCCGACTCTTGCAGGCCAGCCAGCCCGCGCATGATCGGCACGCCGGATTTGAGCAAAGTATAGATCTGGCGGCTAAATAGCTGCACGTCCATGGAATTGACCTTTTTCTCGGTCATCCTGGCCCACCAGCTCTCGCCGTCCTTGGCCGCAGCCTGGCGCGTGAGCGTGATTTCCACCGGCGTGGCGCCGGTGCCGAACAGCTGGTCGGCCACCGCGTTGCTGTCGGCGCCCTCCAGCACTCCCTGCATCAGTTCGCCGCGCGCGTTGCGGGCCTTGTAGGCAAAAAACGGCACGTCACTCCTCGTACTGGTTGCTGATGCGCATGGCTTCAGAGATGGTCGTGCGGCCCTGGATCACCAGGTGCACCGCGTGCCGGCGCAGGGTCTCGCCCCGCATCTGCGCATGCGCCACCTTCATGAAGTGGCTGGTGTCATGGTGGTGCGACGCGTCCACCACCGCCTGCGTCATCTCCAGCAGCTCATACACGCCGGTACGGCCGCGATAGCCCATGCCGTTGCAGTGCGAGCAGCCCTTGCCGTGGAAATAGCGCGCCATGTCCACCTTGTCGTTCAGCTCCAGGCGCAGCCATTCGTGCTCGGTCGGCGTGGGCGTGTACGGCGTGGTGCAGCTTTCGCAGATCACGCGCACCAGGCGCTGCGCCAGCACGGCCTGCAACGAACTGCCCACCATATAGCGCGGCACGCCCATGTCCATCAGGCGCAGCGGGGTGCTGGCGGCGTCGTTGGTGTGCAGCGTGGAAAGCACCAAGTGGCCGGTCATGGCGGCGCGCAGGCCGATCTGGGCGGTTTCCTGGTCGCGCATCTCGCCCACCAGCACGATGTCCGGATCCTGGCGCAGCGCGGAGCGCAGCACGCGCGCGAAATTCAGTTCGATCTTGTCGTTCACCTGCACCTGGTTGATGCCGGGCAGGCGGTATTCGACCGGATCTTCCACCGTGATGAGCTTTTTCTCCACCGAATTGAGCTCGGCCAGCGCACTATATAGTGTGGTGGTCTTGCCGGAACCGGTGGGGCCGGTCACCAGCACCAGGCCGTTCGGGCGCTGCACGATGGCGCGGAACTTCTCCAGCACACCACGCGGCATGCCAATCGCGTCCAGCCTCAGGTTGATGCCGCCCTGGTTCAGCAGACGCATCACCACCGATTCGCCGTACTGGGTGGGCATGGTGGAAATACGCACGTCGATGCGCTGGTTCTTCACGCGCACGGCAAAGCGGCCGTCCTGCGGCAGGCGCTTTTCCGAGATGTCCAGGTCCGACATCAGCTTGAGGCGCAGCGCCAGCGACGGCGCGATCTTGATATCGGCCTCGGTCTGCAGGTGCAGCACACCGTCGATGCGGAAGCGGATCTGCAAGCGGCTTTCCTGCGGCTCGATGTGGATGTCCGAGGCGCGCACCTGGGTGGCGTCGTCGAACACCGACTGCAGCAGCTTGACGATGGGCGCTTCTTCCAGGCCGGGATTGGCGGCCAGCGCGCCGAAGTCGACCGACACGTCGCCCAGGTCCTGCTCCAGCTCGCGCGCCAGGTCGGTGATATCGTCGGTGCGGCGGTAGATGCGGTCGATGGCGGCCAGCACCTCGGTCTCGTTGACCACGGCCAGCTCGATATTCTGCTGCACCAGGCGGGCGATTTCGTCGTAGGCGAACAGGTCGGTGGGGTCGGCGATGCCGACCAGCAGCGAGCCGCGCCTGTCCTCCAGCACCAGCGCGCGGAAGCGGCGGGCCTGGGTTTCCGGCAGCAGGCGCACCACTTCCGGATTGATGTTGTAGAACTTGAGGTTGATATAGGGGATGTTGAGCTGGCGTGCCAGCGCCCCGGCGATCTGCTCCTCGGTGACGTAGCTGCTCTCGATGAAGACCCGGCCCAGCTTGCGGCCGCTGCGCTTCTGTTCGGCCAGCGCCAGTCCCAGCTGTTCCTCCGTCAGCAGCTTTTGCTGCACCAGGATTTCGCCTAAGCGGACTTTTTCGGGCCGAGCCATACACTACTCCGATCGTTGCACATTGGTCGCGGCCATTTTATGCCAGATCAGCCCGTTTCTACGAGTAATATGTGCTGCCCGCTGGCTAAACCAGTCCGATATTTGCTACAGTGCTCATCTGTTCAGCATGCACGCATATGGCCCTCGACCACTTCAACCTGACCCGCCCGCCTTTCAGCCCCGCAGCCGGCCCCGCCTTCCACTACGAGGACGCGGCGCGGCGCGAGTTGCTGGGCGCCCTGCACTACGCGCTCAGGCTGGGCGATGGCGTGATCAAAGTGACCGGCGAGCCGGGCAGCGGCAAGCGCATGCTGTGCCAGGTGCTGGCCGAGCGGCTGGCGCAAGGGGCCGTGCCGGCCGCGCCGCCGGTGCAGGCCTTGCTGCTGGGGCGGGGCACGCAGTTCCCGGTGTCGCCGCTGGACGCGGTGTGCGCCATCGCGCGCAAGCTGGACCTGGCGCCGGGCGGGCTGCGCACCGACGAAGTGATGCGGCTGCTGCACACCCATCTGGCGGCCGGGCGCGCCGCCGGCAAGCTGGCCGTGCTGCTGGTGGAGGAAGCGCACGCGTTGCCGCTGGACACGCTGGAGACGCTGCGCCAGCTCACCAACCTCAGCGCCGGGCCGCATACGCTGCTGCCGGTGGTGCTGGTCGGTACGCCTGAGCTGAACCATGTGCTGCGCCAGCCGCGTTTGCGGCAGCTGCGCGAACGCATCACGCTCAGCTTCGTGGTGCCGCCGCTGCCGCCGGAACTGGCGCCCGAGCTGCTGGCCTGCCGCCTGCGCGCCGCCGGGCACCCTGACGGCGCCCTGTTCCAGCTTGACGCCGCCAAACTGATCGCCCGCACCGCCGGCGCCGACCTGCACGCGCTCGTGGCGCTGGCGGACCGCTCGCTGGCCGTCGCCGCCGGCGCCAGCGCCTCCGCCGTGGCCATGTTCCATGTGCGCGACGCGATCAAGGGCGTACCGGTGCGGCCCGCCGGCGATGCCGCACCGGCTACCCCAGCTGTGGCGGTTGTGGCGTTTGCCCCAACGGCGCCGCTAGTGGCGGAAGCGGCGCCAGCGCTAAAGACCGAGGCTGAGCCAGAGCCCAAGCTTGAACCCTCCTTCGCGGCAGCGCCTGAAGTTGAGCTTGCGCCCACGCCTGCGCCGGAACCGCCGCCGCCCGCCTCACCCGCCGCACTCGAACTGGCTGAACGATTCGCCGCCCCGCCGTCAACACCGCCTGGCGGCCTGCAAGACTTAATGCCGGCGCAGCTGCGGCCCAGCTCGCTGCGCCGCAAAGCGGTGATTGCAAGCGGCGCCATGCTGGCTGTCGCCGGCATTGCAAGCGCCGCTTTCCTGCTACGCCCTGCGGCCGCCCCGGCCAGCGCCATCGCCGCCGCGCCCCAGCCAGCGGCAGCGGAGTCCGTCCCGACCGCTACGGCAGTTGCATCGGCCCCGCCCGCTGCGGCAGCGGCGCCCGCCCAGTCCCCGGTGAAAGCAGCCGCGTCTGCGCCCGCCATCGCCGCCGCGCGCGGCCTGACGCTGGACGTGCCGCGCCACACGGCGGCAGCCGCCACCTCCCGACCCGCCAGCCTGCTCAAACAGTCCCTGCTGGCCAGCAAGACCTGGCTGCGCGATGAGCCTGCAAACAACTTCTGCGTGCAGATCGAGAACTTCCCCGCCAGCGAACCCGAGCGCGCCGAGCAATTCCTCGCCGACACCCGCGCCGCCATCGGCCTGAGCGAAGTCCACAGTTACCCCATGCTGATCAAGGGCGAACCCCGCATCGCCATCGTCTACGGCAGCTTCGCCTCCGCCAAAAAAGTCCAGGAAGTGCAAGCCACGCTGGCCGAGCGATCCGGCGCCCGCCACAAAATCCGCACCATCAAAGGCATCCGCGAGGCCGTGCGGCTTGCCCAGCAAAAAGCCGCGTCCGAATAGTCATCGCGCCGCAATCTCCCAAAGGTTGGATGGCGCCATCTCCCGCATTAAGGATAATGGGACGCTCTTGACAACGTCCCCCCGGAGACCGCAATGAACAAAAACTTTCTCACAGGCATCGTCGGCATTATCATCTGTGGCGGCCTCCACGCCGCCGAACATGGCACCGAAAAGGAAGCCGAAGACCTGGTGGCGAAAACCATCGCCCAGATGAAGGCGGAGGGCCAGGACAAGGTGCTGACCCAGATCAATAGCCGCGCCGCCGGCACCGAATTGAAGGACCTGTTCGTCTTCGTCTACGACTACGGCGGCACCATGCTGGCGATGGGGCCGAACAAGAAAATGGTGGGCAAGAACCTGATCGATATGAAGGACGTGGATGGCACACCGCTGGCCAAGGGCATGATCGACATGGTCAAGGCCAAGGGCAAGGGCTGGTACGGGCCATACAAGTTCTCCAACCCGCAAACCTCTTCCTACGAATACAAGAAAGCCTACTGCCAGCAGGCGGTCGGCGAGACGCTGGCCTGCGTCGGCGTTTATCTGGGCGACAAGCGCCCGAAATGAGGCGACGCGCCGCCTGCCTGCAGCTGTTGGCCCTGCTGCTGTGCTGCGCCGCCACCGCAGCCGACGTCCAACCGGTGCTCAGGCTGGCAGCCAACTATTGGGAGCCTTACACCGGCGCGGAGTTGCCCGGCAAAGGTCTCGCCGCCGAGATCGTCGCCACGGCGCTGCAGCGGGCCGGCTACGCCACCGCGATCGACATCATGCCCTGGAGCCGGGTACTGAGCAACGCTTACAACGGCCAAAGCGACGGCGTGGTGGCGATCTGGCCGACCGCACAGCGCCGCGCCCGCATCTTGTACAGCGACAGCTACCTGTCCAACGAGCTGCACCTGTTTTTCCTGCGGCCAGAGCTGGGCGACCGAAGCAGTATGGACGCCCTGACCGGCCTGCGGATAGGCGTGATGCGCGGCTACGACTACAGCGACAATTTTCTTCTCCACGACAATTTCCAGGTGCTGCCGGTGGACCGGGTGGTGCAGAATCTGCTCAAACTATCCGTTGACCGAATAGACATGCTACTGGAGGACAAACGCATCGTTGCCTACAATCTGCGCCACCGCTCGGACGAGCTGCGCGGGCTGCCGCCGCTGAGGCACTCGGCCACTCCCCTGTTGACGCTGCCGCTGCATTTCGGCATGAGCCGCCGCCATCCGCAGGCCGAGCAAGTGATAGCCGCTTTCAACGCGCAACTGGCCCGCATGCGCAAGGATGGCACGCTGGCCGCCATACTCCGACGCTTCGACGAGGCCCAGCCAATCAAATTTACAGTTGGCAATTGAACCGTGCGCCCCTGTTGCAGGTTTTGTTAGATGATGCGAACTGTCGTTCCAAAACTACAACATTCCGCTTGCCTGGGGCGTTCTGCACATGAAACAACTCGTCGCTCCGCTCATCCCGGTTGCCTGCTTCCTGCTGGCCGGTTGCGCCACGCCGCAACTGGCGCTCTCGCCTGCGCATCTGGCCGACACGCCGCGCGTGGCCGGCGCCATTCCGGATCCCGTGCGCCAGAGCACGCTGCCGCCGCCGCCCAAGCCTTCCGCCAAGGTGGAGACCTATAGCGTCACCGTGCACAAGGTGCCGGTGCAGTCGCTGCTGTTTGCGCTGGGGCGCGATGCGGGCATGAACGTGGATATTCATCCCGGCATTGAAGGCACAGTCACCCTCAATGCGCTGGACCAGACCTTGCCGCAGCTGCTCGGCCGCATTGCGCGCCAGGTGGATATGCGCTACGAGATCGAGGGCAGCAACCTGGTGGTGCTGCCGGACTCGCCCGAGTGGCGCAACTACAAGGTCGATTACGTCAACGTGGCGCGCAGCACGAACAGCAGCGTGAATATCGCCACCCAGATTTCCACCACCGGCGGCGGACAAGGCCAAAGCAGCAATCCGGTCGGCGCGGCTACGCAGGGCGGCGGCGGCGCCAGCTCCAGCCTCGGCAGCGGCAACAACAACTCCACCACGTCGGTGTCCAACCGCTCGGACAATAATTTCTGGTACAGCCTGGAAAAGAACATCCGCGACATGCTGCGCGCCTCGACCCTGGGGGATGCGCAGCAGGATCCGCTGGCGCAGATGGCGGCGCAGGCCGCGGCCCAGGCCGCGCAAAGTGCGCCGGGCGCCGCCGGCCAGGGCGCCATTGCCCCCATGGGCGCGGCGCCGCAGCCTTTCACCGACAACGCCTCGCCCTACTCGCCGCGCGGGCGCGCCCGCAGCGATCCGTCCATCGTGGTCAATGCCGAGAGCGGCCTGATCGGGGTGCGGGCGACCGCGCGCCAGCACGAGAAGATCCAGGAGTTCCTGGACCTGGTGGTGAACAGCGCCAGGCGGCAGGTGCTGATCGAGGCCACCATTATCGAAGTGAAGCTGGGCGACCAGTACCAGCAGGGCATCAATTGGAACGGCCTGAACGGGCGCCTGAACCTGATCCAGGGCCAGGTGGGCACGCAGCCCCTGCCAAGCGGCGTGCAGCCGGGCGTGAGTCCCGGCATGTTTGTGCTGAACTACCTCAATCCGGGCAACCTGAGCGCGACCATCCAGCTGCTGGAGTCCTTCGGCAAGGTGAAGGTGCTGTCCAGCCCGAAAATCAGCGTGCTGAACAACCAGACCGCCATGCTGAAGGTGGTGGATAACAATGTGTTCTTCACCATCAAGGTCACGCCCGCCGTGCTGAACTCCACCGGCACGGTGACCGCTCCCGCCACGTATGAATCCACCCTGCAGACCGTGCCGGTGGGTTTTGTGATGAGCGTGACCCCGCAAATTGCCGACAGCGACGAGGTGACCCTTAACGTGCGGCCGACCATCACCCGCATCGTCGGCTATGTGCAGGATCCGAATCCGGCTCTGGCGGCGGGAAATGTGCGCAGCCAGGTGCCGGTGATCCAGGCGCGCGAGCTGGAGTCCATTATGAAGATCAGCAACGGCCAAGTGGCGGTGATGGGCGGACTGATGCAGGATTCGGTGGACAACGCCAAAGATGGCGTGCCTTTCCTGAGCACGCTGCCGGTGGTGGGCAATCTGTTCGCCTACCGCAACGAGAGCGCGACCAAGACGGAGCTGGTGATCTTCATGCGGCCGGTGGTGGTGAAGGACGCCAGCATGAGCGGCGACTATAAGGACTACCGCTACCTGATGCCGGGCCAGGCAGGTGGGCTATGAGCTTGCTGATGCAGGCGCTCAAAAAGGCGGAGCGCTCCAAACAACATACCTTGCTGGACGAGGAGACGGCGGACAAGCCGTCCGAGGCGTTTGACGAGGTGCTGGCGCTGACGCCGCAGGACCTGGCGCAGGACCGCTTTCAGCCCAGGCCGACCGAGTTTTCGCTGGAGCCCCTCGATGAGCCGCTGCTGCCGGAGCAGGAGGATGAGCAGATTCCTGCATTGACGCCAGCCGAGGAGGCGCCCCATGATCCGACGCCGCCCCAGGCTCGCGTCGGCGGCGAGCATGCCGGTGCGCCTGCAGCGGAAGCCAGGCATAAAACGGAAAGCGGGGCCGGACCGGACAGCAGCGCCCGCTCCTGGCCACGGTCCGCCCCTGGCCCGCGCGTTGAAGCTGGCACTAGCGCGGGCGCGGGCGCGGCAGCCCGGATGCGGGCGGCGGCGCGCGCGGCGGCGGATGAGAAGCTGGGCTGGGATCCGGCCCGCATGCGGATTGCGGTGCTGGGCGGTATTTTGCTGCTGGTCGTGGCTTTGTTCGGCTATCTGTTCTGGCGCGCCACCACGTCGCCCGGGCCAGGCGCAAGCCTGCCCATGGTGCCCATGCCGCCGCCGGATGCAGCGGGCGCGAAAACCGGCACCATTGTCGTTCCGGCCGGGAGCACGCTGGGCGGGCCGGTCGGCGCTGATCTGCCGGGAGCGCAGGCCGGCGCCGCCGGCGCAGGCGACCATCCGGCGCCATCCGGTGCGGCGCAGCCCCAGGCGCCATCATCCGGCATCACGCTGGCCACGCCCTACCCGCGCGGGTCTTCCGGCCCGGGCTCCATGCTGGGCTCGCCGCGCGGCGCGCCTCCAGCATCCAATACGGTCATGGCGACGCCGGAGGAAATTGAGCAAGCCATGCAGATGCAGGCTGGCCAGCAAGGTGGCTCGCCACCGCCATTCGCGGCGTCGGCGCACGGCACGCCACCGGCCGGATCGGCCGGAAGCGCATCCGGCGCGGGCGGCCTGGGCGCAAACGGCACGGTATCGTCCGGCGCACGCCCGTCGGACACGGCCTGGTCCAGCGGCGACATCAAAGTGAGCCGCCATAGCAATGCCCCGCGCCTCAGCCCGGCGCTGCAAAGCGGCTACCAGGCACTGCTGGCGGGCGACCTGCCTGCCGCCGCCGAGCACTACGCCGCCGCCCTGCGCCAGGAACCCAACAACCGCGACGCCCTGCTCGGCAACGCCGCCGTGGCGCTGCGCCGCAACGACGCCGCGCAGGCTTCGGCCAGCTACACCCGCCTGCTGGAGCTCGACCCCAGCGACGCGGACGCCCTCGCCGGCCTGCTCAGCCTGCGCCCCGGCGACGCCGGCCAGTCCGAGCAGCGCCTCAAGGCCCTGCTGCGCAAAACGCCGGACGCCGCGCCCATCCAGTTCGCCTTGGGCAATCTGTACGCGCGGCAGGCGCGCTGGACCGACGCCCAGCAGGCCTATTTCCGCGCCTACACGGCCAGCCCGGACAACCCGGATTACGCGGTCAACCTGGCCATCGGCCTGGACCGCTTGAACCAGCCCCGGCTGGCCCTGACCTACTACCAGCGCGCGCTGGCCCTGTCCCAGTCCGCCCCAGCGGGCTTTGACGCCGAGGCCGTGCGCGCCCGCATGCGCCAGCTCGGGGCGCCGGACTAAGCGATGGGCGAGTCTCCGAAAATCCCGCTCGGCAAGCTGTTGATCCAGAAAGGCGTCATCAGCGAAGACCAGCTGCGCATCGCCCTGATCGAGCAGAAGCGCAGCGGCGAGCCGCTCGGCAAGATGATGATCGCGCTGGGCTTCGTCACCGAAGCCATCATGCGCGAGGCGCTGAGCGAAAACCTGCACACCCCCAGCGCCGACCTGAACAGCCTGGTGGTGGACGCCGTCGCCCTCAAGCTGATTCCCAAGGAAGTGGCCAAGCGCTACCGCGTGTTCCCCATCGTCTACCAGCGCGACACGGACAACCTGGTGCTGGCCATGTCCGACACCAGCAACATCGTGGCGCTGGACCAGATCAACGCCATGCTGGTGCAGGGCATCACCATCACGCCCATGCTGGCCAACGAGTCCGACATCCAGCGCGCCATCGACCAGTACTACGGCTTCGAGCTGTCCATCGACGGCATCCTGCACGAGATTGAAACGGGCGAAGTGAACTACGCCAGCCTGGGCACGCTGAGCGACGAGTACAGCCAGCCCATGGTGCGCCTGATCGACGCCCTGCTGGCGGACGCGGTGCAGAACGGCGCCTCGGATATCCACTTCGAGCCGGAGCAGAGCTTCCTGCGCATCCGCTACCGCATCGACGGCATCCTGCGCCAGATCCGCAGCCTGCACAAATCCTACTGGCCGGCCATGGCGGTGCGGCTCAAGGTGATCAGCAAGATGAACATCGCGGAAACGCGCGCGCCGCAGGACGGCCGCATCGCCATCAAGTTCTCCGGCCGCCAGATCGACTTCCGCGCCTCGGCCCAGCCCACCACGCACGGCGAGAACATTGTGCTGCGCGTGCTGGACCGGCAAAAAGGCATCGTGCCGCTGGACGGCCTGGGCCTGGACGAGCCCGAGCTGACCCTGCTCAAGCTGATGATCGCCCGTCCGGACGGCGTGATCCTGGTGACCGGCCCCACCGGCAGCGGCAAGACCACCACCCTGTATTCCATCCTGAACCACATCAACACCGAGAGCGTGAACATCATGACGCTGGAAGACCCGGTGGAATACCCGATGAACATGATACGCCAGACCTCGGTCAACGAATCGGCCAAGATGGGCTTTGCCGATGGCATCCGCTCCATGATGCGGCAGGACCCGGACGTGATCCTGGTGGGCGAGGTGCGCGACAAGGAAACCGCCGAAATGGCCTTCGCCGCCGCCATGACCGGCCACCAAGTGTATTCCACGCTGCACACCAACTCGGCCGTCGGCTCCATCCCGCGGCTGCTGGACATCGGCATCGTGGCCGACGTTATGGCGGGCAATATCATCGGCGTGATCGCGCAGCGCCTGGTGCGCCGGCTGTGCCCGCACTGCCGCGCGCCGAACACGGCGGACCCGCTGGAGCGCCGCCTGCTGGGCCTGCCAGAGGACAGCCGGGGCGACACGCCCGCCACGCTGTACCGCGCGGTGGGCTGCGAGCGCTGCGCGCACCAGGGCTACAAGGGCCGGCTGGCCATCATGGAACTGCTGAAGATGAACGCCGAGCTGGACGAACTGGTGGCGCGCCGCGCCTCGGCGCGCGAGCTGCGCAAGGCGGCGCACGCGGCCGGCTTCAAGACCCTGGTGGACGACGGCATGCGCCGCGTGCTGGAAGGCGTGACCACGCTGGAGGAAGTGTCGCGCGTGGTCGATCTGACGGACAGGCTGAGCTGATGCCGCACTATCTTTACACCGCCATGGACAGCGCCGGCCAGCTTATGCCGGGCAATATGGACGCGGCCAACGTGCCCGACCTGGAGCTGCGCCTGGGCCGCATGGAGCTGGACCTGATCGACTACACGGTCACGCGCGAGAAGCTGCTGGTGCTGGGCCGGCGTTCGATTACGCGCGCGGACCTGATCAATTTCTGCTTCCACATGGAGCAGATGACGGGCGCGGGCGTGCCCATCCTGGAAGGCCTGGACGACCTGCGCGAGAGCATGGAGCAGCACCCGCGCTTCCGCGAGGTGCTCACCGCGCTGATCGAGAGCATAGAAGGCGGCCTGCAGCTGTCGGACGCGCTGGCCGCGCACCCGGAAACCTTCGACCGCACCTTCACCAGCCTGATACACGCCGGCGAGCAGAGCGGCAAGGTGGCGGAGGTGTTCGGCAACCTGTCGGACAGCCTGAAATGGCAGGACGAGCTGGCCGCGCGCATGCGCAAGATCCTCACCTATCCGCTGGTGGTGGCCCTGGTGGTGCTGGGCGTGACCTTCTTCCTGATGATCTACCTGGTGCCGCAGCTGACCGCCTTCATCCGCAACATGGGCAACGAGCTGCCGCTGCACACGCGCGTGCTGATCGCCGTGTCCGGCGCATTTATCCAGTACTGGTACGCCATCCTGCTGCTGCCGGTGCTGGCCTGGGTGGCGCTGCGCGTCTGGCTGGGCCGCAGCGAGCGGGCGCGCTTCGCTTTCGACGCCTTCAAGCTGCGCGTGTGGCTGGTGGGGCCGGTGCTGCACAAGATTATCCTGGCGCGCTTTGCCACCTTCTTTGCGCTCATGTACGCGTCCGGCATCACGATACTGGAGTGTTTGCGGCTGTCCGAAGGCATCGTGGGCAACCGGGTGGTGGCGTCCGGGCTGCGCCGCGCGGCGCAGCTCATTTCGGAAGGCTATAGCGTCACGGCGGCGTTCCAGCACACCGGCATCTTCCCGCCGCTGGTGATCCGCATGCTGAAAGTGGGCGAAGCCACCGGCGCGCTGGACCGCGCGCTGCACAACGCCAGCTATTTCTACGACCGCGAAGTGAAGGAGATGATAGAGCGCGTGCAGGCCATGATAGAACCGGCCATGACGGTGACGCTGGGCCTGATGCTGGGCTGGATCATGTTGTCGGTGCTGGGGCCGATCTACGACACCATCAGCAGCATCCGGCTGTGAGGACCACCACCATGCGCCGCAAACACCTCTTTTACCTGAGCAGCGACAGGCTGGACGCCTGGCTGTGGCAGTCCGGCAAGCTGAGCGGACCGGCCAGCTTTGCCGCCACCCGAGCGGGACTGGACGCCTTCCTCGGCTACCTGGAGCACAAGCATCCCGGCGCGCCCGCCCTGCTGCTGGCCGACCTGGTGGAGGAGGACTTCCAGCGCATGCTGCTGCCGCACGTGGGCGGCAAGGCGGGCCGCAATCTGCTGGAACGGCGCTTGCTGCAGCAGTACCGCGAAACGCCCTACCGCCAGGCCATGGCCCAGGGCCGCGCGGAGGAAGGCCGGCGCGACGATATCCTGCTGTGCTCGGCGCTCACCAATCCCTTGCTGCTGCAGCCGTGGACGGATGCGCTGGCGCTGCTGAAGGTGCCGCTGGCGGGCCTGTATTCGGTGCCGCTGCTGAGCGAGGAGCTGGTCTCCCGGCTGGGCCTGGGACGCGAACACGAGCATTTGCTGCTGGTGACGCAGCAGACGGCGGGCGTGCGCCAGAGCTATTTCCACGATGGCCGCTTGAAATTCAGCCGCCTGACGCTGGCCACGGACCGGGAAGGCGCGCTGGTCAACGCCGGCGCGGAGACGGCGCGCACGCAGCAATTCCTGGTGAGCGTGCGGCTGATCGAACGCGGCGAGCAGCTGCACGCCGTCATGGTGGCGCCGGAGCCGGACCTGGAGCGCTGGAGCGCGCAGTGCGAAAGCGGGCCGGAGACGGCTTACCACTTTATTCCGCTGGCGATCGCAGCCGGACTGGCCGGGCTCGGCGGTGCGGGCAACCTGGGCCAGCCGTCCACGGACGCGCCGCTGGCCGATCCGCTGTTCCTCGAGCTGCTGGCCAGGACGCAGCCGGCCGGCCAGTATCCGCTGGGCGAGGACAGCCGCTACTACCGCCTGTGGCGCATCCGGCAAACGCTGATGTCCTCCAGCGCGGCCCTGGCCGCGTGCGCGCTGCTGTGGACCGGGGGCAATCTGTGGGCCTATGCGGACGCGCAGCACGAAGGCAGCCGGCTGGTGATGGAGGCGGCCGGCTACGACGCCAGCTACCGGGTCAGCATGTCGGACATGCCGCCGTCGCTGGCGCCCACCGCCAATATGAAGGCGGCGGTGACGATAGAGCGGCTGCTGGCCACGCAGGCGCCCGCGCCCATCGATATGGTGGGCATGCTCAGCGCCGCGCTGGACAAAGTGCCGCAGGTGCAGATCGTGCGCCTGGACTGGCGCGTGGCGGCGGACGGGGCCGACCCCGAAGCGGCCATTCCATCCAGCGTGCTGGGCATTCCCTCCAAGCCGCCGCAGTCGCTGCGCGTCGAGGCCGAGATTCCGCTGGTGGCCAGCAGCACGCGCGCCATTGTCGACAGCATGAACGCCTTTGCGCAGGAGCTGGCCCGCAACCCCAGGCTGACGGTGGCCATAGAACGGCCGGTGCTGGACGTCAGTTCCTCGGCCAAGCTGAGCGGCAGTACCGGCGCGGCCGGCGGCAAGCCGGCCCCGTTCATCCTTAACCTGAGCCTCGCGCCATGAACGCCGCGTCCCGCAAAGCCCTCTCCCCGCGCGCGGCGGCGCTGCCCTACTGGCTGCGCGAGTTTTCGCTGATCCGCGCGCAGGTGCTCGCTTTCGTGCTCACGGCAGCGCTTGCGGCGGCGGCCGTGACCGCCAGCCGCTGGTACTTCCACCAGGCGCGCGACTACCAGGCCTGGGCGCAGCAGAAGCGCAACGGCGCACGCGACCGGCTGTTCAACGCAGAGACCGAAAAGCGCGAAATCCGCCTGTACCAGCCGCAGTACGCGGCCCTGCGCGAGCGCGGGCTGATCGGCAAGGAGAACCGGCTCGACTGGGTGGACGCCATCCGCCAGGTGCAGGAACAGCGCAAGCTGCTGCCCATCAGCTACGAGCTGGCGCCGCAACAGCCGGTGCGCCTGGATCCGGCCACGCCGCTGGGCGGCTACCGCCTGCACGGCAGCCGCATGAATTTGCATATGGACCTGCTGCACGAAGGCGACCTCTTCGTGCTGCTGGACGACCTGCGCCAGCGCAGCTTCTACAGCGCGCAGGAATGCAGCATCAAGCGCGCCGCCACCGGCCTGCCGACGCCGCTCGCGCCCACGCTCACGGCCGACTGCACCCTTAACTGGCTCACGCTGACGCCCGCGCCGGCCCCGCAAATCGCCCAGCAATGGAGGCCGCAATGAGCCACCTTGCAGCGATCCGCGCAAGCTGCGCGGCCATCGCGGCCTGCCCGGCGGCGGGCCGGGCGCACGTCGCAACAGCGCTCCTGTCCATGTTCGCCGCAGCGCCGCTCTGGGCCATGCCGCCCGAGACGCAGGCCCAAACGCAGGCGCCGGCCGCCCAGGTCCGCCACCTGGGACGCCTGTTCTCCACGCCCCAGCAGCGCGCGCAGCTGGACGCCCAGCGCGACGGCAACGCCGTGGAAAACCAGGCCAGCGCCGACGGCGCCGCCATGCCGGCCGCAACGCCGCCCGCGCCGCTGCAACTGAACGGCGTGGTCCAGCGCAAGGGCGGCCGGGCCACGGTCTGGCTCAACGACGTGCCGCTGGCCGAGCCCGGCAGCCAGGTGCTGCCGGACCGCTCGGTCTTGCTGCATCTCCCTTCCGGCAAGCGCATCACCCTGAAAGCGGGCCAAAGCTATGACGAAGCCACGGGCGCCATCACCAATGCCGGCCAATAAGCCCATGCGCCGCCAGCGCGGAGCCGTGCTCCTGATCCTGCTCGCCGTGCTCGCGCTGGCGGGCGCGTCGCTGTTGATGTCGGCCTTCAGCGGCGGCGCGGTGGACAAGCGGCGCGTCCAAAGGACGCAGATGCTGCTGGCCGACGCCACCGACGCGCTCACCGGCTTCGCCGCCGCCAACGGCCGCCTGCCGCGCCCCGCCGTCTCCGCCACGGACGGCCGCGAGCGGCCCCAGCCCTGCGCCAGCGACGAACAATGCACCGGCTTCCTGCCCTGGGTGGCGCTCGGCGTGGCCGGCGAGGACGCGTGGGGCAAACTGCTGCGCTACAGCGTCACGCCCGCCTTCACCAGCTACGACTACCAGCCTGCAACGGCCGCCGCCACGCGCACCGTGCAGCAGCGCGGCGCGGACGGCGAACTGCACTACGTGGCCGGCGGCCCCGCCTGCACCGCCCAGCTGCGCTGCGCCGCGCTGGTGCTGCTCTCGCACGGCAAGCACAACTACGGCGTGTCGGCGCACGGCGTGGAGCAGGCCAACGCCAGCACTGGCGCCGACGGCGGCGACGAAGCCGTCAACGCCACCACCAGCACGCACTTCATTACCCGCGCCGCCAGCAGCAAGCCGGACGCCCCCGGCGGCGAGTTCGACGACCAGCTGGCCTGGCTGTCCCTGCAAACCCTGTACGCCCGCATGCGCGCCGCCCGCACGCTGCCCAACTGAAGACGCCACGCCGCCATGAACAAGCAACACGGATTCAGCCTCGTCGAAATCGCCATTGTGCTGGTGATCGTCGGCCTCATGGTGGGCGGCCTGCTCACGCCGCTCACCATGCAGCTCGAGCAGCGCAAGGCGGCCGACACCCAGCGCGCGCTGGACGAGGCGCGCGAAGCGCTGGTGGGCTTTGCGCTGCGCAACGGCTACCTGCCCTGCCCCGCCATTTCCGCCAGCGACGGCCAGGAGGACCGCAGCGGCGGCCGCTGCACCGGCGAGCGGCGCGACGGCTATCTGCCCTGGGCCACGCTGGGCCTGCCCCGGCTGGACGCCTGGAACCACTTGTACCGCTACAGCGTCACGCCCGCCTTTGCCGACAGCGCCATCCGCTTCAAGCTGGTCACCGCGCGCGACATCACCGTCTACACCCGCGACGGGCTGGGCAACCTGGCGCCCGCCACCGCGCCGGCCGACATCCCCGCCGTCATCCTCTCGCACGGCAGGAACGGCTACGGCGCCACCAGCGACGCCGGACTGCTTGTCAGCAACGGCTCGCGCAGCAACGAAGACGAACAAAACAACGCCCACGCCGACATCAATTTCATGGCGCGCAGCGCCAGCGACAACCACGCCCTGCCGGGCGGGGAGTTCGACGACATGGTGGCCTGGGTCTCGCCCAACATCCTGTTCAACCGCATGGTGGCGGCGCAGGTACTGCCCTAATCTGAACACAGCGAAAGGAACTCACATGCGCAAATCAAGCAAACCGGCCGCCCAGCGCGGCTTCACCCTGGTGGAAATCGCCATCGTACTGGTCATCATCGGCCTGCTGCTGGGCGGCGTACTCAAAGGACAAAGTCTGATCGACAGCGCCAAGGTGAAAAACATTATCCAGCAGGTGAACTCGCTCACCTCGGCCGTGAATGCCTACCAGGACAAATTCCGCGCCCTGCCCGGCGACGATCCGCTGGCCACCGCCCATGTGCCCGGCGCCACCGGCAACGGCAATGGCGACGGCCAGATCACCGAATACCAGCTCGCGCCGCAGCACCTGGCGCTGGCCGGCTTTATCACCGGCTCGTACAACGGCAGTTCGGACTTCATGACCAGCGCCCAGGGCGGCGCGGTCTATCTGTACAACGACGTGGTGGGCGGGCGCGGCGGCAACGGCATCCGCATCGACAACCTGCCCGACACCGTGGCCGAACAGATCGACGCCAAGCTGGACGACGGCAAGCCCAACACCGGTTCCGTGCGCGCCGCCGTCGCCCCCGGCGTGACCGCCTACACCAACACCGGCGCCATCATCACCCGGCTGGCGATCTTCTTCTGATCTTGGCGGGTTACGGTGCGTTGCACCTAACCCGCCCTACGCTCGTCGGCGCCGTGGTTCCGCATCGACGCATTCGGTTCCGGCCTGGCGCCGTTGGGCTCGCGTAGGGCGGGTTAGCGCGAAGCGCGTAACCCGCCAACACAAAAAAGTACGCGCGTTCGTTTTTATGCGATAGAATAAATAAACTATCCCAACGCAGGAGACGCGATGTTTGAGGAATTCATGGGCACCAAAGCAGTGTCCGAACGCCACCAGTTCGACGTGGCGGCGCTGGACGCGTATCTGCGCCAGCACGTCGAAGGCTACCCGGAAGGCGAGCTGGCGGTGGTGCAGTTCAAGGGCGGCCAGTCCAACCCCACTTTCAAGCTGAGCAAGGGGGACCAGCCGCATTGTCAACACTACGTCCTTCGCACCAAGCCGGCCCCGGCCGCCAAGCTGCTGGCCTCGGCCCACGCCATCGACCGCGAATACCGCGTGATGGACGCGCTCAACAAGGCCGGCTTCCCCGCCGCCCGCCAGTACACCCTGTGCACCGACGAATCCGTGATCGGCCGCGCCTTCTACGTGATGGAGTTCGTCGACGGCCGCGTGCTGTGGGACCAGGCCCTGCCCGGCATGACGCCGGCCGAACGCAGCGCCATCTACGACGAGCAGAACCGCGTCATCGCCCAGCTGCACAGCATAGACTACACCGCCATCGGCCTGGGCGACTACGGCAAGCCCGGCAACTACTTCCAGCGCCAGATCGAGCGCTGGAGCAAGCAGTACGTGGCTTCGCAGACCGAGCAGATCGAAGCCATGGACCAGCTTATCGCCTGGCTGCCCAACAACATCCCGCCCGGCGACGACACCGCCATCGTGCACGGCGACTACCGCCTGGACAATATGATTTTCCACCCCACCGAGCCGCGCATCCTGGCGGTGCTGGACTGGGAACTGTCCACGCTGGGCCACCCCTTCGCCGACTTCTCCTACCACGCCATGGGCTGGAATATCGAGCCGGGCCAGTTCCGCGGCATCGCCGGGCTGGACCTGAAAGCGCTGGGCATCCCCTCGCAGCAGGAATACATCGCCAAATACGCCGAGCGCACCGGCAAGACCATACGCCTGGAAGACTTCAACTTCTACCTGGCCTTCAATATGTTCCGCCTGGCGAGCATCATGCAAGGCATTATGAAACGCTATGTGGACGGCACCGCCGCCAGCGCGCAGGCGCTGGAATCGGGCAAGATGGCGCGCCCCATGGCGGAGCTGGCCTGGGCCTACGCGTCCGGCAAACAAATCTAACAGGAGACGGGCATGGAATTCGAGTACTCGGCACGCTGCAAAGAACTGCAAGCCAAACTGCTGGCCTTCATGGACCAGCATATCTACCCGAACGAGAAGGTGTTCTACCAGGAAGTGGAGCGCAACGGCCGCGAAAAGGGCAACCGCTGGATACCCACCGAGATCATCGAGAAGCTCAAGCCGCTGGCGCGCGAACAGGGCCTGTGGAATCTGTTCCTGCCCAAGTCCACGCGCGCGCCGGAAGGCCTGTCCAATCTGGACTACGCGCCGCTGTGCGAAATCATGGGCCGCGTGCCCTGGGCGCCGGAGGTGTTCAACTGCGCCGCGCCGGACACCGGCAATATGGAAACGCTGGAACGCTACGCCAGCGAGCAGCACAAGCAGCAATGGCTGGAGCCCCTGCTGCGCGGCGAGATCCGCTCGGCCTTCGCCATGACCGAACCGGCCGTGGCCTCGTCGGACGCGACCAATATCGAGACCCGTATCGAGCGCAACGGCGACGAGTACGTGATCAACGGCCGCAAGTGGTGGATTTCGGGCGCGGGCGACCCGCGCTGCAAGATCTACATCACCATGGGCAAGACCGATTTCAGCGCCGCCCGCCACCAGCAGCAGTCCATGATACTGGTGCCGGCCGATACCCCCGGCCTGACCGTGGTGCGTCCGCTGCCGGTGTTCGGCTACGACGACGCGCCGCACGGCCACTGCGAGCTGGTGTTCGAGAACGTGCGCGTGCCGGCCGCCAACATCCTGCTGGGTGAAGGACGCGGCTTTGAAATCGCCCAGGGCCGCCTGGGGCCGGGCCGCATCCACCACTGCATGCGCGCCATCGGCGTGGCCGAGCGCGCGCTGGAGCTGATGTGCCAGCGCCTGCACAGCCGCGTGGCCTTCGGCAAGCGCATTTCCGAACAGGGCGTGTGGCGCGAACGCATAGCCGAGGCGCGCATCCAGATCGACACGGCCCGCCTGCTGACCCTCAAGGCGGCCTATATGATGGACACCGTGGGCAACAAGGGCGCGCAGGCCGAGATCGCCATGATCAAGGTACTGGCGCCCAACGTGGCCCAGCAGGTGCTGGACTGGGCCATCCAGGCGCACGGCGCGGCCGGGGTGTCGGACGAATTCCCGCTGGCCTACCAGTGGGCCGGCAACCGCACGCTGCGCCTGGCCGACGGCCCGGACGAGGTGCACCGCAACGCCATCGCCAAGCTGGAGCTGGCCAAGCACCTGCCGCTGAAGGAAGACCTCGGCCTGCCCGTCACGCGCAGCTGAGCACCCTCCCTGCCCCTGCGACATTGTTTCAGCAGTGTTGCATCGGGGCCGGCGGGCGTGACAATTTTTCTTGGTCGCCGCGCGGCGCTCGGCTATCATCAGAGCGCTATCCACGCACTCCGGGGGCGATGCGGTGCTAAACACTACGGCCAGGCTGCCATCGATACGCTTGCAGATCGCGCTGCTGGTCCTGGCCTGCGCGCTGCCCTCCGTCATCGGCCTGGGCGTGCTGGTCCAGCACTTCTATCACCGCCAGCAGCTGCAGATCCAGCACGACACCCTCATTACCGCGCGCACCCTGGCCGGCGCCATCGGCCATGATATCGACGCTGCCGAAGGCGCGCTCCTGGCGCTGGCCGGCGCGCCCGGACTGGACAACATCGGCGACAGCATGGAAGGCGCCGGCGAGGCCGCCTTCGCGGCGCAAGCCGGGCGCCTTCTGCGGCCCGGCTTGCCGGTCCACCGCATCCTGCTCAGCGACGCGGGCGGACGCCAACTGCTGAACGCAGGGCCGGCCGGCGCCGCCATCCCCCAGCAGGACAACCTCAAGCGCCTGGCCACCCTATTCGAACAAGGCAAGCCGGCACTGTCCGTGCTCCCCCAGCCCGGCCAGCCCCACCAGCCGGAAGTGGCCGTGGACGTGCCGGTACTGCGCAACGGCAAAGCCGTCTACGCGCTGACCGCCGTGCTGCTGCCCCAGCGCCTGGACGCGGCCGCCGCCGTGCAGCACCTCTCGCCCCAGCTGCTGATGGCGCTGATCGGCGCGGACGGCATCGTGGTGGACCGCAACAAAAACCGCGAGCGTTACGTGGGCACGCCCATGTCGGAAACCAACCGCGCATTGTTGCTGGCCAACGGCGAGGCCGCGCTGCGCACCGATTCGCGCGACGGCTTCCCCGTCTTCGCCGCCCTGTGCCTGCTGCCGGGACGGACCTGGGCCGTGGGCGTGGGCATGCCGGAGCAGGAAGCCATACTGAATGCCGAACTGCCGTCGGTGCCGCTGGTGTCCGGCGCGGTGTCCATGCTGCTGCTGGTGGGCATCGTGCTGGCCTGGCTGATGGGCGGCCAGATCAGCCGCTCCATCGTCGGCCTGACCCGGCCCGCGCGCTCGCTGGCCAGCGGCGAAGCCATGCAGCTGCCTGTGATGACTTTCCGCGAAGCCGATGAAGTGGCCCAGGCCCTGGCCCAGGTGGAAGTGGACGTGCACCGCCACCGGCACGAGCTGGAGGCCCTGGTGGCCGAACGCACCGCCGAACTGGAGGCGTCCAAGGCGCTGCTGGAGAACGTGTACGCCAGCGCGCCGGTCGGCCTCAGCTATGTGGACCTGGACCTGCGCATCGTCATGATCAACGACTACCTGGCCTCCGTGAACGGAAGGCCGGTGGCCGAGCACATCGGCCTGCATTTCGGCGACGTGATTCCCGACCAGCAGGTGAGGAACGACGTGGAGCGCGACTACCGCAGGGTGATCGCCACCGGCGAAGCCATCTCCGGCATCGAAATGAGCGGCAGCGCGCCGGGCCGGCCGGACCAGGCCTGCCACTGGCTGTCCGGCTACTTCCCGGTGCGCGACGCCACCGGCCGCATGATAGGCATTACCGGGCTGCTGGTCGACATCTCGCCGCAGAAGCGCATCGAGCGCGAACTGCGCCAGTCCAAGCAGCTGTTCAAGTCGGCCGTCGAATACATGCCCGCCATGCTGTTCCTGAAAAGCGCATCCGACCTGCGCTTTGAAATGCTGAACCGCTCGGGCGAACTGACGCTGGGCCGTCCGCGCACCCAGGTGCTGGGCAAGAACGATTTCGATTTCTTCCCCCGCGAGCAGGCCGAAGCCTTCGCCGCCGCCGACCGCGCCGTGCTGGCCAGCGAGGATGTGGTGGAAATCGCCGAGGAGGAGCTGACCGCGTCCGACGGCACCGTGCACGTGCTCAACACCCGCAAGGTAGCCTTGCGCGACGACGACGGCGTGCCCACCCATTTGCTGGGCATGTCCATCGACATCACCGAACGCAAGCGCGCCGACGAGGTGCTGCGCGCCACCTCGCTCAGCCTGGCGCGCAGCAACGCCTTTATCCGCACCGTGACCGACCACGTGCCCGGCATGGTCTCCTACTGGGACGAGCAGCTGCGCTGCCGCTTCGCCAACCGCGCCTTTATCGAAACCACCGGCAGCGACATCAACACCGTGCTGGGCGCCACCATACCCGAGATCATGGGCGGCGATATGTACCGGCGCAACCGCCAGCGCATCGAGGCGGTGCTGGCCGGCCATCCGCAAAGCTTCTACCAGGACCGCCCGGACCGCAACGGCGAATCGCGCTTTGTATGGGTCAACTATATTCCCGACCTGAACGAAGACGGCAGCACGCGCGGCTTCTTCAGCATGGTGTCGGACGTGACGGAGCTCAAGCGCACCGAGCTGCGCCTGCACGACCTGAACGAGCAGCTGGTGCGCGCGCGCGACCGCGCCGAGGCGGCCAGCCGCGCGAAAAGCGCTTTCGTTGCCAATATGAGCCACGAGATCCGCACGCCAATGAACGCCATCATCGGCCTGGCGCGGCTGCTGGAGGAGGCGCCGCTGGCGCGCCGCGAGCGCAGCTACGTGGGCAAGATCCAGCTGGCCACCCACTCGCTGCTGGCGGTGGTGAACGACGTGCTGGACTTCTCCAAGATCGAGGCCGGCCAGCTCAAGCTCGATCACAGCCCCTTCAATCTCGACCACATCCTCACCAGCATCGGCGTGCTGATCGGGCAGACCGCCTGGAACAAGGGCGTGGAGCCCATCTTCTGCATAGCGCCCGAGGTGCCGCTGGAGCTGCTGGGCGACGCCATGCGCCTGCAGCAGGTGCTGCTCAACCTGTGCAGCAACGCCGTCAAGTTCACCGAGCAGGGCGAAGTGGTGCTGGCCGTGCGCCAGCTCTCGTGCACCGCCACCTCGGCCACGCTGGAATTCGCCGTGCGCGACACCGGCATCGGCATCAGCCCGGCGCAGCAGGCCCATTTGTTCGAGGCCTTCTCGCAGGGCGACAACAGCACCAGCCGCCAATACGGCGGCACCGGGCTGGGCCTGGCGATCTGCCGCCGCCTGGCCGACCTGATGGGCAGCGCCATCAGCGTGCACAGCGAACTGGGCAAGGGCTCCACCTTCCGCTTCGCCTGCACGCTGGAGCGCGCCGTGCACGGCCTGCCGGCGCCGCGCACGCTGGCGCCGACGCTGGAGGGACTGAGCCTGCTTATCGTGGACGACAACGCCACCGTGCGCGACATGCTGGCGCGCCAGTGCGAGGCGCTGGGCTGGCGCGTGTGGAGCGCCGACAGCGGCCAGGCCGGCCTGGCCATGCTGCGCAAGCTGGCGCGCGCCGGCGCCCCGGCGCAGCTCGATTTGCTGCTGCTGGACGCCGGCCTGCCCGACCTGGACGGCATCTCGCTCTTGACCCAGGCGCATACCGACGATACCCTGCTGCTGCCGCCCACCATCATGATGGCGCCCGACCATTACACCGAGGAGTTGATCCCCATCGCCGATAGCCTCCACATCGCCACCGTGCTGGCCAAGCCCACCACGCCGGCCCGCCTGCTGTCGGCCATTACCGCCGTGCGCACCGGCTCGGTGCAGCCGTCCGCGCTGCCGGCCCACACGCCGTTGTCCGGCCGCCTGGCCGGCATGCGCGTGCTGCTGGTGGAAGACAATGAAATCAACCAGGAGATGGCGCAGTACATCCTGCTGCACGCCGGCGCCCGGGTCGATATCGCCGGCAACGGCCGCGTGGCGGTCGAGCTGCTGACCGAGGACCGCAAGCGCTACGACGCGGTGCTGATGGACCTGCAAATGCCGGTCATGAACGGCTACGAGGCCACCGCCGCGCTGCGCGCCATGGGCCTGGCCGACCTGCCCATTATCGCCATGACCGCCAACGCGCTGGACGAGGACCGCCAGCTGGCCATCGAAGCCGGCGTGAACGCCCATGTGCCCAAGCCGATTGACGTGGACGAGCTGCTGGCCACCTTGCTGCGCCTGGCGCCGCTGCGCCCCGGCCCCGGCCGGGCCGCGCCCGACGACAGCTGGCGCAAGCCGGGCGCCGAGGACAGGCCGCTCAGCCTGCCCGGCATCGACCTGGAGGCGGCGCTGAAGCGGCTGGCGGGCAACTACCCGGCTTTTGTCGGCCTGCTCAAGCGCTTCGAGAATTCGCAGGGCGGCACGGTGGGCGAAGTGCGCACCCTGCTGGGCAACAGGAAGCACCACGCCGCCGCCCAGCTGCTGCACCGCCTGCGCGGCGTGGCGGCCAACCTGGGCGCGGGCGACATCGCCCGCCTCAGCGCGCAGGCCGAGGTGGCGCTGCACGAGGCACGCGAAACCGAGCTGGCTTTCCTGCTGACTGCGCTGGACCAGTCCATCAGCGTGGTGACCGAGGCGGCGCGCACCCTGCCGCTGCCGTTGCCGGAATCAGACGCGGCCAGCGGGCCAGCCGGGGCGCCGGACGGCCCCGCGCTTCCGCAAGCACTGGAAGACCTGTTATCCTTGTTACAGACTAACAATATGAAAGCGTTGACGCACTTCCAGTCACTGCGGCCCGGACTCAAGGCGCACGGCCACGACGCCGTGCTGGCCCTGGCCCACGCCGTGGAGACCTTGGATTTCGCTGCCGCAGAACAATTGGTGCAAGATATGCTGAAGCGAAAGGACACTGCATGAGCTGGAGCGACCTGGCGATGAACGGACGCATCCTGATCGTCGACGACGCGATGGAGAATATTCAGATTCTCCACCATGCGCTGCAAGACGAGCACGACGTGCTGTTTGCGCTCAGCGGTGAAAAAGCGCTGCAGATAGCGCACAACCAGCAGCCGGACCTGATCCTGCTGGACGCGGTCATGCCCGGCATGGACGGCTACGAAGTGTGCGCCGCGCTGCGCGCCTCGGCCGCCGTGCGCGACATTCCGGTGATCTTCGTCACCGCCCTCACCCATCCCGAGGACGAAACGCGGGCGCTGGAAGCGGGCGCGGTGGACTTTATCAGCAAGCCCTTCAACGTGGCGGTGGTGCGCGCGCGGGTGCGCACCCAGCTGACCGTCAAACGCCAGGCCGACGCCATGCGCGAACTGACGCTGACCGACGCGCTGACCGGCGTGGCCAACCGCCGCAGCTTCAACGAAGCCATCGACAACGAATGGCGCCGCTGCGCGCGCTCCGGCGTGGCAATGGCGGTCGTCATGATAGACATCGACCACTTCAAGCACTACAACGACGCCTACGGCCACCAGGCCGGCGACCTGTGCCTGCAACAGGTGAGCGCGGCCATGAAGCGCTGCGCCGGGCGCCCGCCCGATCTGCTGGCGCGCTACGGCGGCGAGGAATTCATCATTTTGTTGCCGCAGGTGGGCGCGGACGGCGCCGAAGTGGTGGCCAAGCGCATCCTGGACGAAATCCGGCTGCTGCAGATACCGCACAAGGCCTCGTCGGTGGGACCGCTGGTCACCGTCAGCATGGGCGTCGCCACCGCCCTGCCGGACGAGAACGCGGACCCCAGCGCCCTGATACGCACCGCCGACGCCCTCCTCTACCGCGCCAAGGAAACCGGCCGCAACCGTTATTGCATGTCCGCCACGGACTAAGCCAGGCGGTGGCGGCTGCAGACGCGTCAGCCAAAGTTCGGGCGTGTACGGCAGATTTGCAGCTGGTTTTTTGTCCGGCTGACCGAGCAAGTGGAGATTTGAATGAAATATTTTTTGCGTATCATTCTGGCCGGAGTATCCCTATCTTGCGCTGTTGGCTTTAGCTCTTCGATGTTTTCAGTGTCGATTTCTTCTCTGGAGATGGGGCGGCCAAGCTTTGCATTGCAAACTCGTAACCCTACGGCTTCCAGCGATGAGCCAATCAAAATTTCGAGCTTCGCCGTTTATTCAAAAAAGGATGGTAAATGGGATTACGGCCATGCAGTTTGGGAAATAAAGACTGTCGGTGATTTCAGCATTTCATTGAGAAGTGTCACTTACGGGGTCGTTCCCCGGGAGTTCACTGAGACTGTCAGTGCAAAACCGCTTGCGCCGGGGGTGGAATACCAAGGGGTAGGTTTTGGTCCTGGTTCTACGGGGAGCATTGATTTTATAAGATAGCACTCCCCGAGCTCTCTTGGCGGGTTACGCGCTTTGCGCTAACCCGCCCTACGCATTGGACGGCCTTTAGTAGCGCCGCATGACGAACTCGGCCACGCAGACGGGTTTGGCCTGGCCTTCGCGCTCGATGACCACGCCCCACTCCACTTGCGCGCCGCCTTCGATGTCGGCGATGGACTGGATGGTCAGGCGGGCGCGCAGGCGGCTGCCGACCGGCACGGGGCCGGGGAAGCGGACTTTGTTGAGGCCGTAGTTCAGGCCCATTTTCATGTCCACCATCCTCAGCGCGCTTTCCAGCATGGCGGGCACCAGCGACAAGGTCAGAAAGCCGTGCGCGATGGTGCCGCCGAACGGGGATTCGCGCTTGGCGCGCTCCTCATCCACGTGGATCCACTGGTGGTCGTCGGTGGCGTCGGCGAAGCGGTTCACGCGCTCTTGCGTGATGTCGAACCACTCCGAGACGGCCACTTCCTCGCCCACCAGCTGCTTCATGTCCTCCAGCGTGGCGATCTCACGCATCGGCCGCTCCCGCCGGGCGGCGGCCGAACATGCCCATGCCTTCCACCGTGGCCACCAGCTCGCCGTGCTGGTTGGTGGCCTTCCAGACCGACACCACCACGCCCCGGTCCGGCTTGGAGTTCGATGGCCGCACTTCCTTGGTCACGTAGCTGACGTTCAGCGTGTCGCCCGCGTACACCGGCTTGATCCAGCGGATGCTGTCCAGGCCGGGCGAGCCCATGCTGGACGAGTCGTTCAAAATGCCGTCCACCACCATGCGCATCATCATGCTGCAGGTGTGCCAACCGCTGGCGGCCAGCTTGCCGAAGATGGACTTGGCGGCTGCGTCGTGGTCGATGTGGAAGGGCTGCGGGTCGAACTGGGTGGCGAAGGCGATGATCTCCTCCTCCGTCACATGCCGGCCGCCCAGCGCAATTTCCTGGCCCTCGGCAAAATCCTCGAAATACCATTTCTTCATGCGGCCTCCTGATCAAGCGGCGTGTTTGAATCCGGGCTGGGCAATGAAGCGTTCCAGGTGGTGGTCGGCGTCGCCCAGGGTCAGGTCTATCATGGTCAGGCGCTTGAAGTGGTGGGCGGCGGGCAGCTCGTCCGTCACGCCCATGCCGCCGTGCAGCTGCACCGCCTGCTGGCCGACGAATTTGCAGGCGTGGCCCACGCGCACCTTGGCGGCGGACACCACGCGGCGGCGCTCTTCCACGTCGCTGGAGGCCACTTTCACCGCCGCCAGCATGGCCATGGAACGGGCCTGCTCCAGGTGGATGAACATGTCGGCCATGCGGTGCTGCAGGGCCTGGAATTTGCCGATGGGCGCGCCGAACTGCTGGCGCGTTTTCAGGTAGTCCAGCGTGGCGGCGAAGATGGCGTCCATGGCGCCCACGGCTTCGGCGCACAGCAAGGTGGCGCCGTAATCGGAGGCTGCGTCGAGGATGTCCCAGCCGGCGCCCACGCCGCCCAGCAGCGCGGATGCAGGCACTTCGGCCCCGCTGAACCGCACGGTGGCGGCGCGCTGGCCGTCGATGGTGCGGTAGTCGGTGACGGTCACGCCCTTGGTATCGGCCGGCACCACGAACAGGGAGATACCGCCCTTGTCGCGCTGCTCGCCGCCGCTGCGGGCGGACACGATGAAGGCGCCGGCCTGGCCGCCATGGATCACCACAGTCTTCGTACCGTTCAGCACGTAGCCATTGCCCAGTTCGTGGCCGGTGGTGGCGACGTCGCTCAGGTCGTGGCGCGATTGCTGCTCGCCCAGCGCGCAAGCCAGCTTGAGTTCGCCGCCCGCCACTTGCTCCAGCAGCTTGCCGTGACCGCCGGCCAGGTTCAGGAATTGCGCGCCCAGCACGGTGGCGAAATAGGGTTCCACCACCAGGCCGCGGCCCAGTTCCTGCATCACCACCAGCATGTCCACGGCGCTGCCGTTGAAGCCGCCCTGATCTTCAGGGACGGGCAGCGCCAGCATGCCCAGCTCGGTGAGCGTGGCCCACGCTTCGTCCGACACGCCGGCCGGCGAGTGGATGATGCGCTTGCGCGTCTCGAAGCCGTAGTCCTTGTCCACCCAGCGGCGCAGGGCGTCGGCGAACTGCTGCTGTTCTTCTTTGAAAGTAAAGTCCATGCTGTCTCCCCTCACAGGCCCAGTATCATCTGGGTGATGATGTTTTTCTGAATCTCGTTCGAACCGCCGTAGATCGAGGTCTTGCGGAAGTTGAAGTAGTAGCCCGCCAGCGGCGCGTGGTCGTCGTCGCCGGTGACGGCGTGCTCGGACTTGCCTTCCAGGTAGCTGGTGTCGAAGGGCAGCGCGTCCGGCCCCAGGGCTTCTATCATCAGTTCGGTGAGGATCTGCTGGATTTCCGAGCCGCGCACTTTCAGCATGGACGCTTGCGGCCCCGGGGTCTGATCTTCCTGGCAGATGGTGCGCAGCACGGTGGTTTCCAGCGCCATCAGCTCGATTTCCAGGTTGGCCACTTTGGCCGCGAACAGCGGATCCTCCAGCAGCGGCTTGCCGCGCTTGAGCTGCTTGAGCGCCACTTTTTTCAGGAATTGCAGCTCGCGCTTGGAGCGGCCCACCGCTGCAATGCCGGTGCGCTCGTGGCCCAGCAGGTATTTGGCGTAGGTCCAGCCCTTGTTTTCCTTGCCGATCAGATTGGCGACCGGCACTTTCACGTTGTCGAAGAAGACTTCGTTCACTTCGTGGTCTTCGTCCAGCATGATGATGGGGCGCACAGTGATGCCCGGCGTTTTCATGTCGATCAGCAGGAAGGAAATGCCCTCCTGCTTGCGCACGGTGCTGTCGGTGCGCACCAGGCAGAAGATCATGTCGGCATGCTGGCCCAGCGTGGTCCAGGTTTTCTGGCCGTTCACTATGTAGTGGTCGCCCACGCGCTCGGCGGTGGTTTTCAGCGAGGCCAGGTCGGAGCCGGAGCCCGGCTCGGAATAGCCCTGGCACCACCAGTCTTCGCAGCTGAGGATGCGCGGCAGGTAGTAGGCTTTTTGTTCTTCATTGCCGAAGGCCATGATGACCGGGGCCACCATGTTGATGCCGAAGGGCAGCACGGGCGGCGTGCCGGCGATGGCGCATTCTTCTTCCCAGATGTGGCGCTGGGTGGCGTTCCAGCCCGGGCCACCGTACTCGACCGGCCAGGCGGGCGCAACCCAGCCCTGTTTGGCGACGATCCGGTGCCAGCGCACGATGTCTTCGCGCGACATGCGCAGGTGCTTGCGCACTTTCTGCTGCAGGTCGGCGGGCAGGTTGGCCGCGAGGAAGGCGCGCACCTGGTCGCGGAACGCCAGATCCTCGGACGAGTAGTTCAAATCCATGCTGTCTCCTTGTTATGACGAATCTTAAAAAGCACGATCGTTCATTTATTGTACCGCACCGGGAGACAGCGGCAAGCTCTTTATTATCGCTTCAACTTGCTACAGCAGCGTGAACGGCAAATCGCGCCCCTCGATGGCTTGGTTGCCCGCATAGTCAGCCGCCAGCACGCGCAGCTTGTAGTTGCCGGGCGCCAGGCCGGCCACGCTCCACATGCCGGGCGTGACCTGGCCGTGCATCATGCGGTTGGTGAGCGTGTAGGCGAAGCGCGTAGCCTTGCTGCCGTAGACGGTAATGCCGCTGTTGGGCGCGTAGGCGTATTTCACGGCTTCGCGGTTGCGCGGGAGTTCGTCGTAGACCTGGGTGATGGTGGGCTGCTCGTAGCCGGCCACCGGGCTGCCGTCTTCGCGCAGCAGCTGGTAGCCCAGGGTGTACAGGCCCAGGCGGCGGCGCGCTTCGTTGCCGTCCATCTGGTCGTAGGCGTCCACCACGATGCTCAGCTCGCCGACCTCGCGCGCGATGACCAGCGGCTTGCGCTTGGCGGCCTTGATGACCTTGCCCCGGCTGTCGAACAGGGTGATGCTGTTGATGTGCGGGCGCACCGTGTCCACCTGGCCTTTGAATGGCAGGCTGAGGGGGTTGAGGACTTTGCCTTGCTCGTAGTAGTCGAGGTGGACGTGGGCCATGCCGTTGATGGTGCCCAGCGTGTCGCCCGCCGCGAAACGGGCGCCGCGACGCACGCGCACACGTTCGGGCTTGCCCTTGGCGTTGCGCAGCAGCTGGAAGCGTTCGTCCAGCGCGGCGTTTTTCGTGTTGCGGCCCACGCGCATGTGGATGTAGGAGATGTGGCCGAGGGCAATGCCTTCGCTCAGGCTGCCGAAGCCCCAGTTGGGCAAGGGGTCGCTGACTTTGACGGGGGCCACGGCCAGCACGGGCTGCCCGACGTCGGCCTGCACGTCCAGGCCGGCGTGGAAGTGGTCGCGGCTTTCGCCTTCGAAATTGCCGCGCACTTCGCCCATCAGGCCAACCACTTCGTGCGGCGCGTTTTGCGGGCCGACCGGCCACAGGATGCTGGTCACCGGAGACGGCCTCCGCGCCGTATTGGCCGGTGCCGGGGCGGCCGCAGGGGCGGCAGCTGCCGGCGCCGCTACGGCCACATTGAGCATGCCGTTGCCGCCACCGGCGGCAGGCTGCAGGGCGGACTGCGGCGCGCCCGTGGCGGACGCCGAGGCAGCCTGCGTATCGGCCGGCGTGGCCATGCTGAGGCGGTGGATGCGGAAGGTGGCGGCGTCGCTCACGACCAGGCTGCCATTGCGCGCCAGCGCCATGCCGCGCGGCGCGTAAAGCTGCACTTTGCCGTCGCTGCCATAGCCCGGCTCGACTTTCTGGCTGACGTCGACCAGTCCGTCCAGCCCGCCCTGCGGCGTGAGCTGCAATATCCGGCCTTGCGAGCCGGTGGCGATGTACAAATGGCCGTCGTGCGTGCGCGCCAGCGCGATGGGGCGGCGCAGCAGGGCTTGCCTGTCGTTGTCCGGCGCGCGCACCACCGTGCTGACCATGCCGTCCTTGCCCAGCTTGCGGATGGCGTTGTTGCGCGTGTCGGCGATCAGCAGCGCGCCGTCCGCGTCCAGCAGCAGCGCGCAGGGGGTGTCGAAGCCCGCCTTCAGCGCCGGACCGTCCGCATCCCCCGGCAGGCCGTTGCCCGCGACGGTGCTTACTGTGCCGTCGGGCGCGATGCGGCGGATGGCGTCGTTATAGGTGTCCGCCACGTAGACCACGCCGTCGTCGCCCACCGCCACGCCCACCGGACCGTTGAACTGCGCTTCCCTGCCCTTGCCGTCCGCCGTGCCGGCCACACCGCTACCGGCAAGCGTGCTGACCGTGCCGTCCGGCGCGACCTTCCTGATGGCGTTGTTGCCGGTGTCCGCCACATACAGATTGCCCTGCGCGTCGATGGCGATGCCGGATGGCGTATTGAACATGGCCTGCCCGCCCGGGCCGTCGGCAAAGCCTTCCTTGCCGCCTGCAAGCGTGGACGTGGCGCCACCTGGCGTGAGCTTGCGGATGCGGTTGTTATCGCCCGCGTCGGCGATATAGATATTGCCTGCGGCGTCGAGCGCCACGCCGTAGGGATCGGCAAAACGCGCCACGGTCAGGGGCATATTGCCTTCCGCCTCACCCGCCGTGCCGTCGCCGGCCAGCGTGGTCACGCGCGCAGCCCAGAAGTCCGGCGTTCGTTCCACCGCCTTTTCCGGAGCAGCCTGCCCGGCCTCCACCTGCGGCGCACGCGCTTGCAGATAAAAATACACGCCCGCCCCTGCCACGGCTGCCGCCACAGCGATGCCCGCCAGGGGCAAATGTTTTCTTTGATGCTGCCGATTCTGATTTGCCGCCACGTTACTACCCATCCAGGAATGAATGATGAGCTTAACCGAAAAGGTGATGCGGATGCTATAGTTGGCGATCTTGCAACCCACACGCCGGAGACAGCCATGCTGAAGATTTCCCTGCTTCCTCTCGCCCTCGCGCTGAGCCTGTGCAGCGCCGGCGCCGCCGCCAAAGTGCAGCAGTTGCCGGGCTTTGCCGCCAACAGCAAGGAGGCCAGCATCGCGGTCGATATCAACGCCAACGGCCAGGTGGCGGCCGTGATCGAGGACGAGGACGGCAAGCAGCGCGCGGTGCTGTACGACAAAGGCGTGCTGGAACTGGGCACGCTGGGCGGCAGCGACAGCTACACCAAGGGCATCAACGACGACGGCGTGGTGGTGGGCTCGGCGCAGGACGGCAAGGGCCACTGGCGCGCTTTCCTGGTGCGAAAGGGCGAGCGCATGCGCGACCTGGGCACACTGGGCGGCGGCAGCAGCTACGGCACGGCCGTCAACGCGTCGGGCCAGGCCGCCGGTTTCGCCGACACGGCGGACGGCTATTTCCGCGCCTTCGTGCTGGACGCGCAAGGCCGCATGGTGGACCTCGGCACGCTGGGCGGCAATATCAGCTACGCGTCCGGCATCAACAACAGTGGTGTGGTGGTGGGCACGGCAGCGCTGCCGGACGGCTACCGGCGCGCCTTCATCCACCGTCCCGGCGCGGGCATGACGGACCTGGGCACGCTGGGCGGGCGCTCCAGCGCAGCCACCGGCGTGAACGACGCGGGCATGGTGGTGGGCGCGTCCGAAATGCCGAACCGCCGCTGGCACGCTTTCCTGCACGACGGCAGCAAAATGGTGGACCTGGGCGCGCTCATCGGCTACGGCAACAGCTACGCCACCGGCATCAACGCTGCGGGCCACGTGGTGGGCACTATCCTGATCGGCGACGAGCGCCGCTCCTTCGTCTACCGCGACGGCAAGATGGCGGTGCACCAAGCGGGCAAGGGTTTATACCTGACCAACGCCATCAATGACGAGGAAATCGTGGCTGGGGCAACCTATCTGAGCAAGCGCTACGCGGCGGCCACCATGCGCTCGGACATGGTGCCGGTGGTGCCCAAGGGCCACCGCGAGTTTATGGGCATGATGACGATGGCGGTCGGCACCGCCGTGGCGCTGATGCTGCTGCGCCGGCGCTATCGCGGCATTGCGCTGGCGCGCTACTGAGGCTTACTTCTTCCGCGCGCGCTTGAGGAAAGCGGGCAGCAGGTTGAACAGGCGGACCAGCGCGTGCAGCTGCCAGGGGAACACGCAGCGCTCGTCGCGCCGCGCGATGGCGGCGGCGATGCGCTGCACGGCCTCCTGCTCGGACAGGAGGAAAGGCTTGTGGCTGGCGTCGCCGTGGTTCAGCTCGCGCAGGCGTGCGGTATCCACATAGCCCGGCACAATGACGGTGACGGCGATGCCGAACGGCGCCATCGCCTTGCGGTAGGCGCCGCAGATGGCGATGGCCGCGCGCTTGCTGGCACTGTAGAGGGAGCCGTTCGGATAGTCGTCCTGCAGGCCGGCGATGGAGGCGACCGCCACCAAGTGGCCCTGGCCCCGTTCCATCATGGCATCCGAGGCGGCCGCGAAGGCGTTATCCAGGCCACCCACGTTCACGCGCAGCACCGGCAGCACGCTGCTGCGGTCCCGCGCGATTGCGGCGGCGTCGGTGTACTGGCCGGCGGTGACGATGAGCAGGTCGAGCTGGCCATCGTGGGCAGCATCCGGCAGCGCGGCCACTTCGGCCACCGTGCGCGCCACAGCGGCGCGGTCCGAGATATCGCACACATGGATGCTAACGCGGCTGTCCCGCGCAAACGCCACGCCGTCCAGCTTTTCCGGCCGCCTCCCACAGATTGCCACGCGCGCGCCCTGCATCCAGTAGTGCTGCGCCAAACCCAAGCCTATGCCGCTGGTGCCGCCGATAATCATCACCTTCATGCCAGCGCCTTGTTGTGGCGCGTGGCGCGGCGCATGGCTGGGCTGCGGCCCTGGGCGGCCAGCGCGTAGGCTTCGGCGGCGCGCGCGTAGCCATACTGCCACTGCGCCTCCACCTCCTCAACGTAGCGCGCATAACTGCTTGGCGCCACCAGCCGCACACGGTTGCGCAGCCAGTCCACGCGCTTCTGGATGCCGTTATCGCGCAGGGCGATGCCAACATCGCTGGTATCCACCCACACGTCCACCGGCTGCCCGTGCACATGGCGCATGCGCTGGTTGCCGTCAAAGCCGAACACGGTGCGCAAGGCAGGAATGGCCATCAGCTGGTCGTAGGGCGGCTTCATTTCCATGGTGACGTGCCGCGCCAGGCTGCGCGCCAGCTCAACAGGAAACAGGTCCACCACGCCGCCGGTATAGTCTCCGGCGCCAACCGAGTGGCAGCGGAAGTAATACATATCGGAGATCGAAATGCGCACGGCGTCGGCCAGCGGCATGGTGGAATCGACCCGCAGCTCGGGCGCCACCGCATCCGTCCAGCCGCCGCTGCCGATGGCCGAAGGCAGGCCTTCCGCCAGCGCGGCGGTGCGGCTGCCGCAGAACAGGGTTACGCCGTACAACTGGCGCCCTAGCCTGGGCTGGCCCACCTCGTGCTCGCCGAACAGCATCTTGCCACCCAGGATGGCCAGCGCGGCGCCGCCCTGCCCGGCCGCCGGAGGCAACGGCAGCACGGCGGGGATCTCGAACAGGTAATCCTGGAACAGGTCCGGCAGGCGGGCCGCCTTGCCCGGATGCAGGCGGCGCAGCGCCACGTTGGCCAGCGCGCGCAGCGGCGAAGCGCGCGGCCCTGGCTGCAGGCCGCAGAAAAACTCGTACATCTGCGGCGAAGCCACCCAGGCTTTGCGCGACGCGCTGTCCGGCAGGTTGCGGATGATGGCGCCGGCCACCGCGCCGCCGCAGGTAGCCAGCAGCAGGTCCGGCTCCTGGCCCGCGTCCACGGCGGCGGCGTGCATGCCGAGGTAGTAGCCGAAACGGAAACCGCCGCCGGCCAGCACCATGCAGCGCTGGTATGGTTCGGGCCGTTCCTGCCTTTGGTCTGGTTGTGCTTGCATCATGCGTGCCATAATGCATCAATTACATAGTTAATAACAAGGACAGCTTGACCATGAATCCGGTGGCCGTGCCCAGCATGCGCGAGCGCGTGACACAGCTTGCGTTCAATGGCGCGCTGTTCGGGCTATGTTACCCCTTGGCCAATCACCTTGCCGAACGCTCCGGCGCCGCCCGCAGCGTGGCCCTGCCGTGGGACGCGGCCGTACCCTTTCTGCCGTGGATGGTGCTGCCCTATATGACGTCCGGCCTGCTGTTCGGACTCAGCTTTCTGCTGACGGACAGCCGCGCCACGCTGTCCGCGCTGAGCCGCCGCGTGGCGTTTGCCACTGTGGCCGCCTGCCTGGTGTTCGCCGCCTTCCCGCTGCGTTTCAGCTACTTGCGGCCGCTTGTGGACGCTCCGCTGCCCGCCTGGCTGTTCGCGCAATTGTCCGCCATGGACCAGCCCTACAACCAGCTGCCATCGCTGCACGTGGCCTACTGCGTGATCTTCTGGCCCGCGCTGCGCCGCTTTGCAGGAGGCCGCACACAGCAGGCCGCGCTGGCCGCCTGGCTGCTGCTCGTCGCGGCCGCCACCGTGTTCACTTATCAGCACCATCTGGCCGACGTCGCCGCAGGCGCCCTGCTCGGCCTGCTTGCCATACGCCTGCTGCCCGAGGCCGCGTCCGGCGCGTCCGAGCCCGTCGCCTTCAGCTACACGCTGATGGCGGGCCTCTCACTGCTGGCGTGGTTCGCGTTGGGCGGCCTGTGGTGGCTGTACCTGTGCGCCAGCCTGCTGCTGGTGGCGTGGGCCTACCATCGCCGCCATGCCCCCTTCCTCCACAAGCACGAGGGCCGCTACCCGCTGTGGGTCTGGCTGCTGTACGCGCCCTACCTGGGCGGCTATCTGCTGACATGGCAACTGGTGCGCTGGCGCGAGCGGCACCGTCCGCCTTTCGACCGGCACAGCGAGCGCCTGTGGGTGGGCCGCCGCCTGAGCAATGCGGAAGCGGCCCGCCTGCCCGCCGGATGCGCCGTCATCGACCTGGCCAACGAACTGAGCGAAACAAAGGCACTGCGCAACCGCCCCTACCATCACTTCCCGCTACTGGACCTGCATGCGCTCGATGCGCGCTCAGTCCAGCCCATCCTGGCCGCCATCGCAGCCCACGCCGCCCAGGGCCGCGATATTTATCTGCACTGCGCCATGGGCTACCAGCGCAGCCGCCATATCGCCCAGCTTTACAAGGAGTATTCCCAGCAATGAGCTTTTCGATCTACCAGCTGAAGCCCAAATTCCAGCAACTGCTGCAGCCGCTGATGCGCGCGCTGGTGCGCTGCCGCGTAACGCCGAACCAGATCACGCTGGTCACCATGCTGCTGTCCGTGGCCTACGGCGCCGCGCTCACGTGGCAGCCTGATTGCGCAGGCTTGTGGCTGGGCCTGCCCGCCTTCCTGCTGCTGCGCATGGCGCTGAACGCCATCGACGGCATGCTGGCCAGTGCCACCGGCCAGAAAACCCGCCTCGGCACGCTGCTCAACGAACTCTGCGACCAGGTGTCCGACGCCGCGCTCTACCTGCCCTTCATGCTGGCCGCCGCGCTGCACGCGCCGCTGGTGGTGCTGTGCGTGGTGGGCGCGCTGCTGGCCGAGTTCGCGGGCGTGCTGGCGCTCAGCGTGGGCGCCGCCCGCCGCTTCGACGGGCCGATGGGCAAGAGCGACCGCGCCTTCTGGTTCGGCCTGATTGCCCTGCTGATCGGCTACCAGGCCGCGCCGCTGCTGTTGAACGGCATACTGGTGCTGGTGATCGCCCTGTCCGTGTGGACCGTGTTCAACCGCCTGCGCCAGGCGCTGCGGGCTTCTGCGCCAGCGACACCGTAAAAATGCCCTCCAGGCCGATGCGCGTGGCAATCTTACGCCCGCCCGCATAGGCCACCAGGCCGTCCATTTCAGCTTGCGGCCGGGGCCGCATCTGCCACGGCGTGCCCCGGTGGCTGGTCAGCGTGAGAGCGATCATATCCAGCTGCGGGTGCCAGGGCTGGCCGGTATAAATCAGATAGCCGCCCGGCCGCAGCACGCTGAAGATGCCCTTGAGCGAGGCGCACACCGGCTCGTTGTCGCTGAACAGCTCATGCAGGCCGGACACGATGGCAATATCGTACTCGCCTTCGGCGGCGCGGTAGCTGTCCGGGCTGAAGGCGTCGCGCAGCTGGAAGTCCACGCTGGCGCGCAGTTGCAACTGCTCGGCCAGCACGCGCGCCTGGTCCATGTTGTGCTGCGTGTAGTCGCGCAGGGTGACCTGGATGTCCTTGTCCTGGAAGCGCTTCACGGTTTCAAGCACGTAGCGGCCGGAGCCTGCGGCAATATCCAGGATGCGCAGCGGCCCATCGCCCGTGTGCGCGGCGATGCGCTCGCCCAGCATCTGCTGCAACTGGCGCTTGCGCAGGCGGATGCCGCGCCAGCCCACCGCGTCCAGATAGCCCCGGTCCATGGTTTTGCCCATGATGAATCGTCCGCCGGCCTGGTTGCGGTACACATAGTCCAGCGACGCGCCGGAATCGAAGCCGTGTTCCAGGCCTATCTTCATGCCGTCGCTCACGCCGCCCAGCGTGCCCAGCATGACGCGCTGCATGCCGAACCAGGCCTTGGCGAGCGCGCCGCAGCTCTCGCCGGCCTGCATGGCGGCGTAGCGGCGCGCACTATGGCTGTCGCGGTCGGCATTCAGGTAATGCGACGGCGCCCACGGTGCGCGCTGGAAGCACTGCTCGACGAACTGGCGGCTTTCATGCAGAGCCACGCTGGTGTCCTGCTCGTAGAACAGCGCGTGAAAGGCGTCCGGCAGACGCACGTAGCGCTTCAGCGGCGAGGACAGGCGGTCGAAGAAGACCTGCTGCGGCGCTTCCTTCACCACAAAGTCCTTGCCTGCGGCCAGCATCAGCACCGGCGTATCGATGGCGGCGGCGTCGTGCACGATGCGCTGCGCGGTGTCCGCCAAGCCCAGCAGCACGCAAGCCGAGATGGCCTTGGCGATCAGCGGATCGGCCGCGTAGGCGGCAGCCTCCTGCGGCGAATGCGTCAGCATGCCGGGGCGGATATAGCTGGTGACGAACAGCTCGGGCTTGAAGCGGCGCGCGAAACGCAGCGCGGGCTTGGCCAGCGGTACGTAGAGCTTGATCTCGAAGGCGGCGGCGGCCATGATGACGCCCCGCACGCGCGGCGCGTAGTCGTGCAGCCAGGTGGCGGCGATGACCGCGCCGACGCTGTTGGCCACCACCAGGATGTTTTCCTCGGCAAAGCCGTGCGCGTCGCGGATGTGGCGGATGAAGGTGTCGAAGTCTTCCACCAGGGCTTCGAAACTGGGGGCGTCGCCGCGCTCTCCCGGCGAGTAGCCGTGTCCGCGCGCGTCCCAGGCAAAGGCGTGGTCCTGTGCAAAGCCGAATTGCTCGACCAGCGGCTGGATGCGGCCGGAATGCTCGTGGCCCCGGTGCAGGAAGACCAGCGCGCGCTGCGGCCCGTCCCGGCGCGGCGCCAGCGGTTCCCAGGCGCGGTAGAACAGCCGCGTTCCATCCTTGCAGTCGAAACCGGATTCGGTCGTGCGCCAGGCCAGTGAGCGTTCAGCTTTCATGCGGGCATCCCTTGAGCGTAGGTAATCAGAAAATACAGCAGCGGCGCGGTGACCACCAGGCTGTCCACCCGGTCCAGCATGCCGCCGTGGCCAGGTATCAGATGCGAAAAATCTTTCACGCCCAGCACGCGCTTGGCGGCCGAGAACATCAGGTCGCCGCAGAACCCGCCCAGCGACAGCAGCACGGCATAGCCCGCCAGTTGGCGCGCCGGCGCCAGGTGCAGATAGCTGCCCAGCGCCAGCGACAGCAGCAGCGTTGCCGCAACGCCGCCCAGCAGCCCCTGCCAGGTCTTGTTCGGACTGATGCCCGGCGCGATACGGTGCCGTCCGAACAGCGTGCCGCTGATGAACTGCGCCACGTCGTTCAGCGCGGTCAGCACGTACAGGTAAAACAGCCAGGCCAGCCGCTGATGCGGCGCCAGCGGCAGCATGTCGTAGCGCGGCAAAAAGCTGACGCCAAAGCACAGCATGAGCCACAGCAGCCACAACAGCGAAACCGTGCTGCGTAACCAGAGGAAATATACCAGTGTTATGAGGATGGCAATGGCCAGCGCAAGCGCAATTGCCTGAGGTTTGAGAAAAATCAAGGTGATGGTGGCGGCCAGTGTGGCCCCGGCGGGCCAAGTAAAGCGCACCGCGCCGCCCTGCCCGGCAAACGGCGCCAGCTCCCGCAGCGCCAGCACGCCGATGAGCAGCGCCAGCAAGGGCGCGCCCGCCGGGTGCAGCAGCAGGCTGAGCGTAACCACCGGGAAGATGGCCCACCAGGCGTTGACTTGCAGCCTGAGCCTGCTCTGCGGGCGGGCGCGCAGCTTCAGGCCGACGCCCAGCGAAGCCATGCCCAGCATCAGATACAGCATACCGAGCGCGGTCAGGATTTCCGTGCCCAGCAGAGAAAGCAGTGCTTGCATAATCGCCTCAATTGCTTGAAAGGCAATTATACGTTAAATTTTCCTTTAGACAACGTCCTGCGCGACAGGCAGCGCTTCGGTCTTCCAGCGCAGCATGCCGCCGGCCAGGTTGGCGACCTGCTTGAAGCCGGCCTTGGTCAGCAGCACGCTGGCCTGGGCCGAGCGCACGCCGGAGCGGCACACGGCAACGATGGGACGTTCGCGGTCGAATTCGTCCAGCTTGAACATCAGCTGCGACAGCGGCACCAGGCGCGCGCCGCGCAGATGGCCAAGGCGGTCGATAAACTCGGGCGCCTCGCGCACATCCACGATCTGCACCTGGTCGGCATGCTCGAGCAGCGCCATCGGTTCGATTTCCCACACGCCGCTGAAGCGCAGCGTGAGCGGCGCCCAGGCCGGCGTATCGGGCGGCTCGGTCCCGCCCTCGGGCTGGCCGCAGCGCAGGTTGGCGGGCACGGCCACCGCGATCATCTTGGGATGCGGCAGGTTCAGGTTGTTCATATGGCCGGCGAAATCGCCCTCGTCCACGTCGCCGCCCAGGCGCGGGTTGAAGCGGCGCTCCTCGGCCACGCTGGTGACGGTGATGCCACGGTAGTCGTGCGCGGGATAGAGCAGGCAGTTGTCGGGCAGCGTGAGGATCTGGCCGCGCACCGAGGCGAACAGTTCCTGCGGGCTGCCGCCCTGGAAATCGGTGCGGCCGCAGCCGCGTATCAGCAGGCTGTCGCCGGTGAAGGCCATGCTCTGGTCGTCCAGCACGAAGGTCAGGCAGCCGCTGGTATGGCCCGGCGTGGCGCGCACTTCCAGGTAGCGGCTGCCGAACTGGATGCGGTCGCCGTGCCGCAGCGGCCGGTCCGCCAGCTCGGCGCCTGCCGCCGCCGCCAGCGCAATGCCGCTGCCGCAGCTCTGGTGCAAGCGCCAGGCGCCGGTGACGTGGTCGGCGTGCACATGGGTGTCCAGCGAGGCCAGCAGGCGCAAGCCCAGCTCGCGCACCAGCGCCAAGTCGCGCGGCACCTGTTCGTAGACCGGGTCGATCAGCACGGCCTCGCCGCCGTCGCCGAGCAGGTAGGTGTAGGTGGACGAGGTTGGATCGAATAGCTGGCGGAAAATCATGGTCGTCCCTGAGTTGTTATTCCTCGAATGATAGCAAAGGGCGATGCCCATGCCAGGCGGCAAGGCAAAAAAAGCCCGCTCAGGAAGCGGGCTACATCTATTGTCCTATTGGCCGGATGGGCCGAGAAATTTCTGGGACGTCTTTCGAACGCGTCAAGTCTCCACTAGCCAACGCAGCAGTCATCAAATGCGCAGTTCTCAACGCGCTGGAACGCTTCAAATTCAACAATTCCGGTTTCAGCAATTTATCTTCTTTGGAAGCCATGAAATTCTCCTAAAGGACACTCTATCGCTTTGAACACGGAAAGCACACCGTTCATAGGTAACTGCTTGAAAATTCTAGCATAAAACCTGTCCAGCACTGCAGAAACGGCCATGTAGAAGTATTGCGTAATCGCTGGATTCACCCCGAAATGCTGCGCCACTACATCTCCCAGGGCCTCGCCGAACTGAAACACGTACCGTGCGTCATCCAAGTGCCATTCCGACGCTCTGAACTCATCGCCGGTTGCATCCGCACGGAAAACCTTGCGAGAACGACCTGCTCCCGTCACATCCCCAAAACTACCTGGGCGAGTGGCGCGCGCCGGTCTGACGCTGGCAAAAAAAAAGCCCGCTCAAGGAGCGGGCTAAATCTAATCTCTTGGAGGAGAATAGAGGAGACAGGTGTAATCATGCCGCGTCGCAGCATATAAATCTACTTTATCTTTCCAATGACAGTCATAGCCAAAACAAATATGTCTATTGCCTTCAGCCGCCGCCTCGCCCTCATCTTTGGAATTTTGCTTCCGCTGGCTGAACTGGTACGGCGCAGCGGGCAGCTTGGCAGCGCGGCCGTGATTCCCCATCTGCTGGACGACTTCCTGTTGGGCGGGAGTTTGCTGTATGCCGCCGCGCTATGCCGGCGCGATCCGCGCCGCGGCCGCCTCTATCTCGCGGCGGCGTGGGGCGCAGCGTGCGGCATGGGCTACAACAGCTTCATGTGGCAGCTGCTCACCCTGGACCAGCCCGACCCGGCACCTATTTCCTCAGCGGCGGTCGCCGCCGTCAAAGGCATCGGATTGCTGCTGTGCCTGGCCGCCCTGCTGGGCTGCCTGCGCGAACCGGATGCCGCGCCGCATCGACAAAAAAAAGCCCGCTACGGGAGCGGGCTAAATCTAATCTCTTTGAGGAGAATAGAGGAGACAGGAACTATGATGCCGTAGCGCATCATATATTTCTACTTTATATTGGTGATGATAGAAATAAATGATGCGTATAACTTGGCAAAAATACTTACTTTCCCACGTCGGCTGCGTATGGGAGCACGCGGGAGGCCAGTCGGGTATCGGTTTTGAGCAGGCCCACTTCGTCGGCCAGGATGTGCACCGCTTCATTCAGCAGCACGTCCTTGGCCGCTTTGGCGGCTTTCTCCGCGTCCAGCTCGGCGCTCAGGCTGCGCTCGTCGCCTTGCAGGCCGTCGTCGGTGCGCAGCGCGCCCTTCACTGCCGCAATCTGGCGCGCGGCCTTGGCGTTGGCGTTGGCCGGCTTGGCCGCGATGGCCTTGTTCAGCGCTTCCTTGGCGTCCGGGATCAGCACCGGATCATCCGGTGAGGCCACCAGGTTCAGCAGGCGTGCCTCGCGCAGCTTGGCGCGCGCTTCCTGCTGGTCGCGTTCCTTGCGGCGCGCAGCTTCGTTCAGCGAAATGGTGTTGTCCTTGCGCTGCTTCTTCACCAGGGCGATGTCCTCGGCCAAGTACTGGAAGTCCTTGTCCTTGGCCACGCGCGCCTCGTGCTTCTTGTCCAGCAGCGGCACGATCTCCTTCAGCTCGCCTGCGGGAATGTAGATCGCCGGCTTGATGGCCACCCACGGCAGCGCGTTGTCATAGCTCGATTCGCCAAAGGTTTCCGGGTCCGACATCGACGGCAGGTTGATGTCCGGCACCACGCCGCGCAGCTGCGTCGTGCCGCCGTTGATGCGGAAGAACTGCGCCACCGTCATTTTCAGTTCGCCGTAGCGCGGCTTGTCGGCCTGCGAATAGCGGTCCAGGCTCACCAGCTGCTGCACGGTGCCCTTGCCGAACGACGGTTCGCCGATGACCAGGCCACGGCCGTAGTCCTGGATCGCGGCGGCGAAAATCTCCGACGCCGAGGCCGAGCTGCGGTTGATCAGCACGCCCACCGGACCGTCCCATGCCAGGCCGGCGTTGGTGTCGCTCTCCACTTCCACTTTGCCTTGCGCATTGCGCTGCTGCACCACCGGGCCTTTGTCGATGAACAGGCCGGTCAGTTCCACCGCCTCGGTCAGCGAGCCGCCGCCGTTGTTGCGCAGGTCGATCAGCACGTTGTCGACTTTTTCCTTCTTCAGCTCGGCCAGCAGGCGGGCCACGTCGCGGGTGGCGCTCTTGTAGTCCTTGTCGCCCTTGCGGCGCGCTTCAAAGTCCAGGTAGAAGGTCGGCAGCGAAATCACGCCGACGCGGCGCTTGGCCGTGCCATCGCGCACTTCGAGGATGGATTTCTTGGCCGACTGCTCTTCCATGCTGATTTTCTTGCGCACCAGCGACAGCTGCGCCAGCTTGCCGTCCGGGCCGGCGTCGGCCGGCAGAATCTGCAAGCGCACCGTGGAATCCTTGGCGCCGCGGATCTGCTGCACCACGTCGTCGATGCGCCAGCCCACCACGTCGGTGAAGCTGCCGGACTCGCCCTGGGCCACGCCCACGATACGGTCGCCCACTTTCAGCTTGCCCGACAGCGCGGCCGGGCTGCCCGGCACCACTTCGCGCACCACGGTGTAGTCGTCGCGCTGCTGCAGCTGGGCGCCGATGCCTTCCAGCGACAAGCGCATGGCGATGTCGAAGTTTTCGGCGGCGCGCGGGCCGAGGTAGTTGGTGTGCGGCTCGATCGACATGGCGTAGGCGTTCATGAAGATCTGGAACACGTCTTCATTGTTCAGCTTGCGCGAACGGCTCATGTAGTTTTCGTAGCGCTTGTCCAGCGTCTCGCGGATGGCCTTGTCGTCCTTGCCGGCCAGTTTCAGGCGCAACCAGTCGTTCTTGACGCGCTTGCGCCACAGGTCTTTCACTTCCGCGTCGGTCTTCGGCCACTCGGCCTTTTCCCGGTCGATCTGGTAGCTCTCGTCCAGCGAGAAATCGAATTTGGTCTTCAGCAGTTCGCGCGCATAGCCAATGCGCTCGTTGAAGCGCTGCTGGTAGAGGTTGTAGATGGCGAACGGCACCGTCAGGTTTTCCGACATGATGGCGTCGTCCATCTTGGTGCGCATGGGGGCGAACTGGTCCACGTCGGCTTGCACGAAGAACAGCTTTTCGCCGTCCAGGGACTTGAAGTAGCGGTCGAAGATCTTCTCCGACATCGCGTCATCCAGCGGGGTAGCCTTGTAGTGATAGCGCGTCATGACGTGGGAAGCCCACAACGCGGCCTGCGACTGCACCGCCTGCGGCTTGACGATCTCCGCGGCCTTTTCAGGCGCCGCGGCGCCCACTTGTACCGATACGGCCAGCGCAATCGCGCTCAACAACATCTGCTTCTTCATCGGCTTACTCCGAAAACTTTGATTTCATGGAAAACTGGGTCCCGCTGCGCCTTATTCTACAGGATAGCAGGACGGCGGCAACGGCTGTACGGCTCAGTTTCGGCGCCTAGCCTTAAGGCTGAATTAAAGCGCCCGGCAGCGCCTCAGCCGCCGGCCTCGGGCACGGCGGACGCAGAGGGTCTCCCGGAGCGCGCCCACTTGACCAGCTCGAACCAAGCCACGCTCAGCAGCGCAACCAGGCCGCTGCCAGCCAGTTGCGCCGGGCCAGGCCGCGCAAATGCGAACAGACTGCGCAAAGGCCCCCAACTGAGCACCAGCGCCAGGAGCAGGACGGCAGCCAGGCTGATCCAGGCAAACCAGCGGCTAGCTGCCGCGCGCGGCGCCCACGCCGGCCGCGACCAGGTCCGATTGCTGTAGATTAAGCCCAAATCAGCCAGCACCAGCGCCACGAAGGCCGACGTGCGCGCCAGGTCGTCGGATAGGCCGGACCATCTGACTTGCAGATACAGCCCGACCAGCAGCAGCAACAGGCCGCCGCCTTGCAGCAGGCCGCGCAGGAGTATCTCGCGGTCGAACAGGCGCATATCCGGCCGGCGCGGCTTGCTCGTCATCGCGTCGGGCTCGAGCGGCTCGGCCTCGAAGACGATGGAACAGGCCGGGTCGATCACCAGTTGCAGGAACATGATGTGTACCGGCATCAGCAGCATCGGCCAACCCAGCAGCACCGGCACGATGGACAGGCCGACGATGGGCACGTGCACCGCGACGATGAACACTATCGCCTTGCGCAAGTTCGCGAACAGGCGGCGCCCGTGCCGCACCGCCAGCAGCAGCGAGGAAAAATCGTCCTTGAGCAGCACCAGCGCGGCCGCTTCGCGCGCCACGTCGCTGCCGCGCGCCCCCATCGCCACGCCGATGCTGGCCGCCTTCAGCGCCGGCGCGTCGTTGACGCCGTCGCCGGTCATGGCGACGATATCGCCACGGCGGCGGAAGCCCTGCACCAGCCGCAGCTTCTGTTCCGGCGCGATGCGGCAGAACACCGCGGTGTCCCGCAGCCGCAGTTGCAGGGCGGCATCGTCCATCGCCGCCAGCTCGGTCCCGGACAGCACGCCGGCGGACGCGCCGCCTATCCCGGCCTCGCGCGCGATGGCCTGGGCGGTGGCCGGATGGTCGCCCGTGATCATCACCACCCGCATGCCGGCCGCCTGGCATTCCGCCACGGCGGCCGGCACCTCCGGCCGCACCGGGTCGTGCAGCGCGACCAGGCCGAGAAAGCTGAACTCGAAGACATGCTGGTTGTCCGGCAGGCCGGCGGCCGGAAAGGTCGCCTGCGCCACGCCGACCACGCGCAGTCCCTGGCCGGCCAGCGCGGCGGCCCGGGCCGCAATGGCCGCCGCGCGCGCCGGCGCCAGGTGGCACAGATCGGCGATGGCTTCCGGCGCGCCCTTGGCCGCCACCAGATATGCCGAACGGTCCGGCGACCGCCACACGCGCGACATGGCCAGCATCCCCGGCGACAGCGGGTAGTCGTCTATCAGCTCCCAGTCGGCATGCAGGTGCTCGGTATCCGCCAGCAGGCGCGCGCCGGCCTGGACTATGGCCGACTCCATGGGGTCGAATGCCCGGCGGTGGCTGGCCAGCACCGCGTACTCGAGCAGGCCGTGCAGCTCCTCCTGCAGCGGCGCGCCGCCCGCCGCCCGGCAATCGTAGCCGGACTGCTCCGACCACAACTGGGCCACCTCCATGCGGTTGACCGTCAGCGTGCCGGTCTTATCGACGCACAGCACGCTGGTCGCGCCCAGCAATTCAATCGCCGGTATGCTGCGCGCCAGCACCTGCTCGCGTCCCAGCCGCCAGGCGCCCAGCCCCAGAAACAGCGTCAGGATCACCGGCAGCTCTTCCGGCAGGATGGCCATGGCCAGCGTCAGCCCGGCGAGCAGGCCTTGCAGCCAGTCTCCGCGCAGCGCCCAGTAGGCCAGCGCCAGGGCGCAGGCCAGGCCAATGCCGCCGCTGGCGACGGCCTTGACGACAGCGCGGGTTTCGCTTTGAATCGGCGTCAGTTCGCCGCCGATGGCGGCCAGCGACGCGCCGATGCGCCCCAGCGCGCTTGCCGCGCCGGTGGCCACCACCACGCCACTGGCGGCGCCCTGCGTGACCAGCGTGCCGGAATAGACCCGGTGTTCGGCTTCGCCTTGCGCCGCGCCGGCCGCGCGCTTCATCACCGGAACCGATTCCCCCGTGAGCATGGACTCGTCCGCGCTCAGGCTGGCGGCGGACAACAGATCGATATCGGCAGGGACGCGATCGCCTTCGGCAAGCAGAACCAGGTCGCCCACCACCAGTTCGCGGCCCGCAATGCGTTGCTGCTTGCCGTCCCGCACCACCAGGGCGCGCGGACAGGACAGGTCGCGCAAGGCGCTCAGCGAGCGCTCGGTGCGGCGCTGCTGGAAAAACGTGGTGCCGACCACGATGCCGACAAAGCCCAGCAGCATCAGCGCCTCGTTCCGGTCGCCCAGCATCAGGTAGACCGCGCCGCAGGCGGCCAGCAGCAGAAACATCGGCTCCGATGCCACATCGAGCAGCAGGCGCCAGCCGTTCAAGGGGGGCGAGGCGGGCAGCGCGTTCGGGCCGGCGGCGCGCAGCCGCGCCGCCGCCTCCGCCGCCGTCAGACCTTCCCGCTCAGCGTGCAATGCCATCGTTGGACTCCGGTTCGGATGAGCAATTCCTTGGCGCGCAGCGCCAGCGGACAGCGTATCACACACTGCGCGCTCGCCGTCCTTAGCGGGCCGGCTTAAGGATTGCCGATGGCATCGCGGCGCCGCGTTCAGAATTCCTTAATCTCCGGCAGCCACCATCCGCCTATGCCGACGCGCCGCCGGCCCTTAGCCGGGACGCGCGATTTGGCCAAACCAACGCACAGGAGCATCCCATGAACGACATGCAGACCCGCCCCGGAGAGCGCAACGGCTCCGCTTCCCCACCGTATCAGACGCTGGTCTGGGATCTGCCCGTCCGGCTGTTTCATTGGCTCATGGCCTTCAGCTTCGCGGGCGCCTATTTGACGGCGGAGATGGAGCGCTGGCGAACGGTCCACGTCACCCTCGGCTACACGATGGCGGCGCTGGTCTGCTTCCGCATTGTCTGGGGCTGGATCGGCACCGACTACGCCAGGTTTTCCAGCTTCGTGCGCGGACCGCGAGCGACGCTGCGCTATGTGCGCTCGCTGTTTAGCCCGCGCCCGCAGCATTTCACCGGGCACAATCCGGCCGGCGCCGTCGCGATCCTGCTGATGCTGGCCACCACCATGGCCCTGGCCGGTTCAGGCTGGCTGCTCTACACCGGCCGCGCCGGCGCATGGATGGAGGACGGGCATGAATTGATCGCCGAGCTGATGCTGGCCCTGGTGCTGGTCCACATTGGCGGCGTGCTGGCCGCCAGCCTGCTGCACCGGGAGAACCTGGCCAAGGCCATGCTCACCGGCCGCAAGCGGGCCGACGCCGGTGCGAAGGCACAGGGCCGGCGCGCCGGCACCGCCTTGCTGCTATTGCTGGCCGTGCTGGCGTTCTGGTGGTGGCAGGCCGGTCATGCGGAGGCGCCGGCAAGCGGTGCCACGTCCGCGGCGCAGCGGCACGGCGCGCACCGCGGCGATGACGACTGAGCTGGCAATCGTGGGATAATCCGGGCATGCACATACTCCTCGCCGAAGACGATACGCTATTGGGCGACGGCCTTCAGGCCGGCCTGCGCCAGCTCGGCTTTCAAGTCGACTGGGTGCGGGATGGCGCCGCGGCGGCGCGCGAACTGCGGGTGTCGCCCCCTTACACGGCGGCGGTGCTCGACCTCGGCCTGCCCGTCAAGGATGGCTGGGCCGTGCTGGACGACGTGCGGCGCGCCGGCGTGACGGTGCCGGTGCTGATCCTGACCGCGCGCGACGCCGTCCCCGACCGCATCCGCGGACTCGACCTGGGCGCCGACGACTATGTGGTCAAGCCGGTCGACCTGTATGAATTGGCCGCGCGCCTGCGGGCGCTGGTCCGGCGCGCACACGGCCAGATCCAGCCCTGCCTGCGCGCGCAGGATGTCGAACTCGACGCCGCCGCCAGAATGGTGCGCAAGGGCGGCGCGCCGGTATCGCTGTCGACCCGGGAATTCGACTTGCTGCAGGCGCTGATGCTCAATCCGGACAAAGTGCTCTCGCGCGAGCAGCTGGAACAATACCTGTATAGCTGGGGCAAGGAAGTCGAGAGCAATGCAATCGAGGTCCACATCCACAATCTGCGGCGCAAGCTGGGCGGGACGCTGATCCAGACGGTGCGCGGCGTCGGCTACATGTTGTTGCGGAGCGCCCCCTAGCATGCAGGACAGGCCCGCCTCGCTGCAAGGACAACTGATCCGGCCGGTGCTGGCTGTCGTCAGCCTGATCTGGCTGGTCGCCGCCGGCGCCGTCTGGTTCGACGCCCGGCACGAGCTCGACGAGCTGCTCGATGCGCGGCTGGCGCAGGCGGCGTCGCTGCTGCTGATCCAGAAATTCGGCGACTTCGACGGCGACGACATCGCGCCGCCGCCCGCCGGCACGGAGCAGTACGCCACCGCGCTGATGTTCCAGGTCTATCAATCGGGCCGGTTGATGCTGAAATCCGCCGACGCGCCGTCGCGGCCCATGATGGCGGGTGGCGCGCCCGCGGCGCAATACGCCACGCTGTCGCTGGCGGGCGCTTCTTGGCGGGTCTACCGGGCGCCGGACCGGACCCGTGCGCTCGAAGTGATCGTCGCCGAGCGCCTGGACGCGCGCCGGGAAGTGCTGTGGGCGGTGCTGCGCAGCAGCCTGTGGCCGCTCGCCGTGGCGTTGCCGCTGCTGGCCGCCGCCACCTGGTGGGTGGTGCGGCGGGGCACGGCGCCGCTGCGCGCGCTCAGCCGCGCCATCATGTCGCGCCAGCCGCACGCGCTCGAGCCCATCGCGGACCCCGGCATCCCCCGTGAACTGCAGCCGCTGCTGCGCTCAATGAACGGCCTGTTCCAGCGAATCGCCACCCTGCTCGACTCGGAGCGCCGGTTCACCGCCGACGCGGCGCATGAACTCAGAACGCCGATCGCCGCCATCCGCATGCAGGCGCAGGTGGCCGCCGCCGCCGCCGAGCCCGCGGCGCGACAACACGCGCTCGGTGCGACAATCGATGGCTGCGACCGCGCGACGCGCCTGGTGGAACAGCTGCTGACGCTGGCGCGCCTGGAAGCGAACGGCGTCACGGACCAACGCTGCCTGGACTTGCGGCAACTGCTGCGGCAGGTGGTGGCGGAGCTTGCGCCTCAATCCGCGGCGAAACAGCAGGAGCTGAGCTTCGACGCCGACCGGGCATGCCTGGTCCAAGGAAATGAGCTGCTGCTGGCTATCCTGTGCCGCAATCTGATCGACAACGCCATCCGCTACAGTCCGGTCAAGGCCAGCGTCGCGCTGCGGCTGCGGTGTGACAAGGACCGCTTCCGCCTGACGATAGAGGACAGCGGCCCCGGCATGGCTGCCGCCGACCTGCTACGCGTGGGCGAACGGTTTTTCCGGGTTGCCGGCAGCGGCGCAAGCGGCAGCGGGCTGGGCTGGTCCATCGCGCGGCGCATCGCCGCGCCGCACGGCTTCGCGTTGTGCGCGGAACCGTCCGCGCGGCTCGGCGGGCTGGCGGTCGGGCTAAGCGGTCCGCTGCTCAAACAGGCGGCAGGATGACGGTGTAATAGCTGGCGGACCAGGCCAGGGCGGCGATCACCAGGTAGGGCCAGGAGCGCAGCGCTATCTTCCAGTCCACTGCCGAGGGCCAGCAGGCCAGGAACTGCGGCGCCACGGCGAAGGCCAGCAACAGGTCCAGCGGCTCGAAATGCCAGCCGGGCTGGGCGCGCCACAGCGCCACCGCCAGCGGCACGGCCGCCACCAGGAAGGGGGCCAGCGCGACCGGGGCGGCGTTGTACCAGCGCACCCGGGTCAGGCTCACCGAGCCGAGCTGCCAGCTCTGCCCTACCCTGCGCGGCACCACGGAAAAGCCGGCCGGCCGCGCGCCCGTCAGCAGGCCGACGCAGAAATGCGCCAGCTCGTGGCAGATGGTGCCGGCCAGCGTGAACAGGAAAAAGAAGGGATGGAAGGCGGCCAGGCGCCGTATCACCAGCGCCAGCGCCAGCGACGGGGCCAGGTAGAGCAGAACGTTGAGCAGCACTTCGCGGTGCTGGCAGAACCAGGCGGGGGCGATGGCGGCACAGTCGAACATGGTCGGATACTACCGTGTTTCCGCCACCGCCGGCACAACTATCACTACTCGGAGTAGAAGCAGCGGCCGCAGGCCTGGCGGTAGCTCTCGTTGCCGCCTATGCTGATCTGCTCGCCCTCCTTCATGCGCTTGCCGTCCTGGTCCACGCGGATATTCATGGTGGCTTTCTTGCCGCAAGTGCAGATGTTTTTCAGCTCTTCGATATCGTCCGCCAGCGCCAGCAGGTAGGCCGAACCGGGGAAAGGCTCGCCCCGGAAGTCGCTGCGCAGGCCGTAGCTGATGACCGGAATGCCGCGCACCTGCGCCAGCTTGTGCAATTGCTGCACCTGCACAGTGGTCAGGAACTGCGCCTCGTCGATCAGCAGGCAGGCGATGCGTTGATCGATCACCTTGAGAAAATCGGTGTCGGCGTCAAACACCTCGGTCTCGCGCTGCGGGCCGAGGCGGGACGTGACCTTGCCCACGCCGTAGCGGTTGTCGATGGCGGCGGTGAACAGGCGCACGGCCTGGCCCTGTTCCTCGTAGTTGTGGGCGACCTGCAGCATGGCGGTCGATTTGCCGGCGTTCATGGCCGAATAGCGGAAGTAGAGTTTTGCCACGGCGATGCGAGTGAAATGAACAAAGCGGGATTATACGGCCCGAGTCCCCGGCCCCGCCAGTATGGCGTTGCCGCATCGCCAACTGCGCACGCTGGCACACCAAACCGACATGGTTGCAATTTAGCCAATCACATTTGACTTCAAATGTATTGCTTGCTACGATGGCCGCGTCCTCTGGCGCCTGGCGCCCGGAACCATATCCACATATGCCATCACCTTTGCCTTTGTGCAGCAGGAACCGAGATATTGAGTCGATTAAATAAACTGGGCGCTATCTTGCTGGCAGCCATGATGCTCGCCAATGCAGCTCGTGCGGAAACAACCCTGGAACGCATAGTCCGGACTGGAGTCCTACGCTTGGGGTATGTCGACGAGGCGCCGTTTGCCTACCTCCTGCCCGACGGCACGCTGACCGGCGAGTCCGCCGTGATCGCCACCGAAGTACTTGGCCGTTTGGGGGCGCAGCGCATTGAGCCGGTGGCTGCGACATGGGAGTCGCTTATTCCGGGCTTGCTGGCGGGCCGCTACGACATGGCCGCGGGCGCGCTGACGATTACACCGGAATTGAGCAATACCGTGTTGTTCAGCAATCCGCACTACCGGCTAGGCGATACGCTGCTGGTTGTGCGCAGCAATCCGCGCCAGTTGCGCAGTTACGGCGACATTGCAGCCGACCGGCGCCTGCGCCTGGCCGTGGTGACTGGGTCGGCCCAGTACGACTATGCGCTGGACGCAGGGATGAGCGCGCACCAGTTGCTGTCGGTGCAGAACAGCCAGGCGCAGTTGCAGGCCGTGCGCACCGGCCGGGCCGCCGCAGCCGCCGGCTCGGAACTGAGCATGCGCCGGCTGGCGCAGCGCGATCCGGCCCGGGTGCAAGCGCTGGCGGTGTTCGCTGACGACCCGGTACATGCCGGTTACGGCGCGTTCGCCTTCCGGCCTGAAGACGCGACCTTGTGCGATGCGGTGAACCGCGCGCTGAAGGGATGGCTCGGTAGCGCAGAGCACCTGCGCCTGGTGGCGCCATTTGGTTTTGGGCCGCTGCATGTCACAACCAGGACGGCGGCCGAAGTGGTGGCGCGCGCAGCACCTTAACACTTGTCGAAGACAAGGCAGTCCAGCTCAGTAGGCGGGTTACCGGACCCGTTGGCAGCCCTCATCGGGCTGCTTTTTTTTTGCGGCCCGCAGCCGGCCTATCAGCACGCGCGGGTTTTTCCGCTATGATGCGCCCATGTCTACCTCCACCTCGTCACTTGGCCACGAAAGTGCTTCCGATCCGGCGGCGCCTGCACGCGTGCTGCGCCAATTCCGCGTGCTGTTCAACGCGGTGCGCGGCCATTTTCGCGAAGTGGAGCGGGCAGCCGGCATCGGCGGCGCGCAGTTGTGGGCGCTAAGCGAGATCAGCGCCTCGCCAGGCATAGGACTGGGAGAGCTGGCAGCGGCGCTGGATATCCATCAATCGACCGCCAGTAATTTGGTGAAGGCGCTGCAGGAGCGCGAGCTGGTCACGCTGGCGCGGCGCGCCAAGGACCGGCGCGCGGTACAGCTGACGCTGACCGAAGAAGGGGCTGCGGTACTGGACAAGGCGCCCACACCTTTCCGGGGCGTGTTGCCCACCGCGCTGGGGGAGCTCGATCCGTCCGTGCTGGTCCGGCTGGAGGACGATCTGGCCGCGTTGATCGGGCTCTTGCAGGCCGGCGACCATGGCGCAAGAACGCCCTTGGCGGACCTGTAACTGTTCCGCTAGCGCGGCGGCGCCCGGTTTTTATTGATGATCGCCACCAAGATCAGCACATAGGACGCCAGACGGATCAAGTAATACAGGGGCGCGTCGGCATCGCCCAGCGGCGCCAGCGCCCATAGCAGGCGGTGCAAGGCCTCGAGCATGAAGGCGACCGCGAAATACAGGAAAAAACGGTCGCGGGTCTGGCGCCAGAAACGCAGGAAAAACAGCGCGGCAACCAGTGCCGCCATCACGATGGCGCCGCTCAGCAAAGAGTTGACCGCCATCAGTCGTCCTCCCAAATCAAGCCATACAGCAGCGGCATCAAGGACAGCAATGCCGAACCCAGGCGCCAGAGCGACAGGTCCTGCTCAGGAAGAATGACGCGGTCCAGCATAAGCAGCATATTGTTGATGAACATGCCGGCGAAACACAGTCCGCTCCACAGCAGCAGCCGGTGCCGGGTCCTCGTGTAGCTACGCAGCAGCAGCCAGGCACAGGCCAGCGCGGTTGCCGCGCACAGCAGGTAAATGATGATGGCCATTCAGCGCTCCTTCTTACGCCACACAAAGGCATCGGCAAACAGATGCGCTTTGCGGTTGGTCTTCAGGTGGATCAAGGTACTGACTTCGATCAGATTTTGCCCGTATATCACCGCCAGCTGGTCGACGAGGCCAGCGAGCTGCGGCGTGCGCGGGGCGTAGAAATACCGCGTCGGCGCCGCCTCGTGCAAGCTCAGCAGGCCAGCGCGCAGCAGTTGCGCCAGCAACTCGTCGGCCTTGGCCGTATTCAGGTACAGGCGTTGAGCCAATTGCGCGCTGTCCCACTCCCTGGCGCCACCGTCGCGCAGCAGCAGCAGCGCTTCCAGGAAGGGCACGGAGGGAATGCACTGGACAATGAAGCGTCGGATGTCGTCAGGAATCATGGATGGGCAGTCGCGCCACAAAAATACATTTGGACAAATTATATTCCGGAAACAATATGCCTGGCGCACGATGTTGTGCGACCGCCATGGGTCGCTTCGCCGGAGGCACAGCCTAGGCCGGCGGCGCCACGCGCCGCAACTGCAATTGCGCAAGCGCCCCGTACAGCGGCGGACTGAGCACGCGCGAGACCGTGCTGGCGATGACCGCGCAGGCCATCAGGCTCAGCACCATGGCATGGCCGTCCACCATTTCCATCACGATGATGAAGGCGGTGAGCGGCGCCTGGGTCGCGGCGGCCAGGAAGCCCACCATGCCCAGTGCGATGAGCGCCGGCGCGTAGGGATAGGCGGTCAGCAGCGCGATATCGCGCCCCAGTCCGGCGCCGATGGACAGGGACGGGGCGAAGATGCCGGCCGGTGCACCGGTCCACACGGTAAGCCAGGTGGCGGAAAATTTTTGCAAGGCGAAGCCCGGCGCCGGCGCCGCCGCGCCGTCGAGCATGGCTTTGGTGGCCTCGTTGCCGCTGCCAAACGTCGCGCCGTGACTCAGCACGCCGATCACGGCGACCAGCAGTCCGCAGCCCGCCGCGAACAGCACCGGACGGGCCGCGCGCCAGCGGCTGAAGCGGTCCGCCGACTGGCCGCTCAGGCTGGCGATCAGCAGGCGCGCGAACAAGCCGCCCGCCAGACCGCTGGCCAGCGCGGTGAGCAGCCCCGGCCAGAACAGCGGCCATCCGATGGGGCCGGCGTGGATCACGCCGAAATGCGTGCCGTTGCCATACACCGACACGGCGATCAGGCCAGCCAGGACGATGCCGGCGACTATCAGGCCGCTGTTGCGCTGCTCCGGCGCCCGCGACAGTTCCTCGATGGCGAACATCACGCCCGCCAACGGCGTGTTGAACGCTGCGGCGATGCCGGCCGCGCCGCCGGCCACCAGCAGCGACTGCGCCGAGACCAGGGATCGGCGCGGCAGCAGCGGCTGCACCGCCAGCATGACGCCGGCGGCAATCTGCACCGACGGCCCTTCGCGCCCCAGCGACAGGCCGCCCAGCAGGCCGGCGGCGGTCAGCCCGATCTTGGTCGCGCTCAGGCGCAAGGACACGAACAGCCCGCGTTGCGTCGGCCCCACCTCAGCTTCGAGGCAGGCCATCACCTGCGGGATGCCGGACCAGGCCGCGCCGGGGGCGTAATGCCGCGTCAGCCAGACCACGCCGGCCACACAGGCCGGGCTCCAGACCAAGGGCAACCACCAGGCCCAGTGGCTGGCCCACTCGAACACGGCCAGCGCCGATTCGGCCAGCCAGGTGAACCCGACCACGATCAAGCCGGCCAGGGCGGCGGCGCCCACCACCACCGCGCGTGTCCACCATAGCCGTGGCGTGGCGAATTCGCGCCGGAAGGCGCTGGGAATGTCGTGCCGCTGGTGCATGGGATCGCCGGAGGAGAATAGAATCGTTATTATAGAAGATAGATTTGAACAAATGTAATTTCCGCAGCGACTATATTTGCTATACTTGCCACTTTGCCACTTTGCCAAATTGAAACTCGGCCGCCTCGCCACTGCGGCTCGGCCCCTATTGAAGATCGCCCATGGAAAATCACACCGTCGAACTTGTCGCCGCCGTCTTGTTCGGCCTGGCACTGCTGCACACCTTCAGCGCCAAATTCTTCGAGGTGCTGGCGCACCGCAACGGCCGCCACGCGGGCTTGTTCCACCTGCTGGGCGAGGTCGAAGTGGTGTTCGGTTTCTGGGCCGCCGTCCTGATTGTCGCCATCGCGCTGATCGCCGGCAGTGAACCGGCGGTGCGGTATGCCGAGTCGCGCCAGTTCGCCGAACCGCTGTTTGTCTGCGTGGTGATGGTGGTGGCCGCATCCCGGCCAGTGCTGGCCTTCGTCAATGCGGTGCTGGTTCGGCTGGCGCGGCTACTGCCGCTGCCCGCGCCGTTGGCGCTGGCCTGGCTCGGGCTGGCCGTCGTCCCCCTGCTGGGCTCCTTGATCACGGAACCGGCCGCCATGACGCTGGCGGCGCTGATCCTGGCGCCGCTGGTGTTTCGGGCCGGAATGCCAGAATGGCTCAAATACGGCGCGCTGGGCGTGTTGTTTGTGAATGTCTCGATAGGCGGCACCTTGACTTCCTACGCCGCGCCGCCGGTGCTGATGGTGGCTGGCGCCTGGCAATGGGACAGCGGTTTCATGCTGATGACCTTTGGCTGGCGCGCGGCGCTGGCGGTACTGGTCAACGCGACCGGCGTGACTTTGCTGCTGAGGCGCCATATGGACACGCAAACAGTCCAGGCTGACGCTGGCGAGCCGGTACCCGTGCTGGTGAGCGCCATCCATCTCGGCTTTCTGGCCGCTATCGTGCTGCTGGCGCACCACCCCGTCCTGTTCCTCGGCATCTTCCTGTTTTTCCTCGGCTTTACCCAAGCCTACGAGCGCTACCAGCAGCCGCTGATTTTGAAGGAAGGGCTGCTGGTCGGTTTCTTCCTGGCTGGGTTGGTGGTGCTGGGCGGCCTGCAGCAATGGTGGCTGCAGCCTATCGTCGAGCAACTCTCGCCCACCGCCATGTTCTTCGGCGCGCTAGGGCTGACCGCCGTGACGGACAACGCCGCGCTCACATATCTGGGCTCCCTGATCGCCGGTTTGTCGCCTGAAGGCCGCTACAGCCTGGTCGCGGGCGCGGTGGCTGGCGGCGGGCTGACCGTGATCGCCAATGCGCCGAATCCGGCAGGCGTGGCCTTGCTGCGGCGCGGCTTCAACGATGAATCCATAGGCGCCATGGGACTGCTGCTAGGGGCTTTGATCCCGACCATGGTCGCGGCCGCGGCTTTTCTGACATAAGTGCCACCGCTGTGCCGGTAGTTGCCCGTCTACGACAATAGCTGCCCAACACACACCACTCCGCCACCGCCCCCCGCCGCCGAAAATAGGCGCATACTTGGACATGCAGAATTTGCATATACAAGCACACAATGATTCCTTCCCAGCGACTATCGTGCGGCCTAACATCCGCCTTTTTTCACGGAAAGCGCGGCCGACACAATCGGCCGGCGCTGTTTCGAAGCGAGGAGTGTTTATGAACCAACCCCACGAGGCCGCCCTGTTCGGCCTGATCGGCAATACCCCGCTGATCGAAGTCACCCGGCTCGACACCGGCCCCTGCCGCCTGTTCCTCAAGCTGGAATCGCAAAATCCCGGCGGCTCCATCAAGGACCGCATCGGCCTGTCCATCATCGAAGCTGCCGAGCGCAGCGGCCAGCTCCAGCCGGGCGGCGTCATCATCGAAGCCACGGCGGGCAACACCGGCCTGGGCCTGGCGCTGGTGGGCCGCATCAAGGGCTACCGCGTGGTGCTGGTGGTGCCGGACAAGATGTCCACCGAGAAAGTGCTGCACCTGAAGGCGCTCGGCGCCGAAGTGCACATGACGCGCTCGGACGTCGGCAAGGGCCACCCCGAGTACTACCAGGACTACGCGGCCCGCCTGGCGCGCGAGCTGCCGGGCGCCTTTTACGCCGACCAGTTCAACAACCCGGCCAACCCGCTGGCCCACGAAACCACCACCGGCCCCGAAATCTGGGAACAGATGGGCCACGACGTGGACGCCATCGTGGTCGGCGTGGGATCGTCCGGCACCCTGACCGGGCTGAGCCGCTTCTTCCGCAAGGTGCAGCCGGAGCTGGAATTCGTGCTGGCCGACCCCAAGGGCTCCATCCTGGCCGAATACATCGACAGCGGCGTGGTGTCCGACACCAGCGGCTCCTGGGCGGTGGAAGGCATAGGCGAGGACTTCATCCCGTCCATTGCGGACATGACTTCTGTGCGCAAGGCCTACACCATTTCCGACCAGGAAAGCTTCGACAGCGCGCGCGCCCTGCTGGGCGCCGAAGGCGTGCTGGGCGGCTCGTCCACCGGCACGCTGCTGGCGGCGGCCCTGAAATACTGCCGCGAGCAGACCGAGCCCAAGCGCGTGGTCAGCTTCGTGGCCGACACCGGCACGCGCTACCTGTCCAAGATGTACAACCACGGCTGGCTGGTGGACCAGGGCCTGGTGCAGCGCCCGCAAACGAACGACCTGCGCGACCTGATCGGCCGCCGCTACGACGAGGGCGACGTGGTCAGCGTGGCGCCGTCCGACACCTTGCTGGTGGCCTTCAACCGCATGCGCGCGGCCGACCTGGCCCAGCTGCCGGTGCTGGACCAGGGCCGCCTGGCGGGCATCATCGACGAGTCCGACCTGCTGCTGAAGGTGGACAACCACGCCGAACAGTTCAGCAGCCTGGTCGGCGCCACCATGACCACGCGGCTGGAAACGCTGCATCCCTCGGCCAGCGTGCAGGCGCTGCGCAGCACCCTGGACCGCGGCCTGACCGCCGTGGTGGCCGACGACAACAAGTTCTATGGCCTGATCACCCGTTTCGACCTCCTCAACCACTTGCGCAGGACTTTATCTTGAGCTCAAACAAAGACCACAAAGCCCACCTGGCCACCCGCGTCATCCACGCGGGCCAGTCGCCCGATCCGTCCACCGGCGCCATCATGCCGCCCATCTACGCCACCTCCACGTTTGTGCAGGAAAGCCCGGGCGTGCACAAGGGCCTGGACTACGGCCGCTCGCACAACCCCACCCGCTGGGCGCTGGAGCGCTGCGTGGCCGACCTGGAAAGCGGCGTGCAAGGCTACGCCTTCGCGTCCGGCCTGGCCGCCATTTCCACCGTGCTGGAGATTGCCGACGCCGGCTCGCACATCATCGCGGGCGACGATATGTACGGCGGCAGCTACCGCCTGTTCGAGCGCGTGCGCCGCCGCAGCGCGGGCCACGACTTCACCTATGTGGATTTGACCAATCCGGAAAACCTGCTGGCCGCCATCCGCCCGGAAACGCGCATGGTGTGGGTGGAAACGCCGACCAACCCCATGCTCAAGCTGGCCGACCTGCAGGCGATTGCCAAAATCTGCCGCGAGCGCAACATCATCGCCGTGGCCGACAACACCTTCGCCAGCCCGCTGGTGCAGCGCCCGCTCGAGCATGGCTTCGACATCGTGGTGCATTCGGCCACCAAGTACCTGAACGGGCACTCGGACATTATCGGCGGCATCGCCGTGGTGGCGGGCGAGGAACGGCAGGCGGCGTGGCGCGAGCAATTGGGTTTTCTGCAAAATTCGGTGGGCGCCATCGCCTCCCCCTTCGACAGCTTCCTGGCCTTGCGCGGCGTGAAAACGCTGGCCATCCGCATGGAACGGCATTGCGCCAGCGCCTTGCAGCTGGCCGAGTGGCTGGAGCGCGAGCCCAAGGTGAAAAAGGCGTTCTACCCGGGCCTGAAGTCGCATCCCCAGCACGAACTGGCCAAGCGGCAGATGGAGGGCTTCGGCGGCATTATCTCCATCGACCTGGACACGGACCTGGCGGGCGCGCGCCGCTTCCTGGAGCGCTGCGAGGTGTTTGCGCTGGCCGAAAGCCTGGGCGGCGTGGAAAGCCTGATCGAGCACCCGGCGCTGATGACGCACGCCAGCATACCGGCGGCCCAGCGCGCCGCGCTCGGCATAGGCGACGGGCTGATACGCCTGTCGGTCGGCATCGAAGACCTGGCCGACCTGCGCCAGGACTTGCAGCACGCGCTGGACGCCATCTAGCGCGGCTTCGAGGGGTCCGGCACGTTGAACAGGCGCCGGACAAAGCTTTCCATGGCCTGGAACACCCCTTCCACGCCGAAGCCGGCGATAAAGGACAGCGCCGAGCCGCTCAGCGTCCACGCGCCCGCCAGCGCGGGCTCGGCGGTGCTGCCTGTGCCGCTGGCGTTGACGAACAGGCCGATGCACGCGCCTATGGTGGCGCCCAATGCCAGCTGGCCCAGCGCCAGCGAATGGTCGCGCGGCGACAGCATGCTTTCCCGCATCTTGCGCCACAGGTCGCGCACCACCGCCGCGCCAGCGCCCAGGATGCCGTAGCACAGCGGCAGCACCGCGCTGCCCAGCACCAGCGTGAGGATGCGCGCGGTTTCCTCGTCGCCGCCCTGGCGCGGCGCGCGGCCGGGACGCTGCGGCGGCTCGGGAATGGGTTCCAGGAAATAGGTTGCGCTGCGGTACAGCGCCTTCCACGGCTGCAGCCAGGCGGCCAGGTTGTGGCGGGTGACGGAGCGCTCGCGGTCCAGCCGGCTGTCCTGCGCGCACAAATGGTATTCCTCTATGCTGCGGTAGCGCTGCGCCGGCGGCGTGTTGTCCAGCTGGGGCGCACGCTCGGGGTCGCAGTAGACCACCAGGCGCATGGGCGGCGTGACGGCCGCCGCTTGCGGCGCACCCTTTGCCAGCCGCGCCAGCTCGTCCGCCGCCAGCTTGGCCTCGGCGTCCGACACCTTGGCGGTCAGCTCGCGCTGCTGGGTGCGCAGCGTGTCCAGGTGGGTCAGGATCACATTGCCCGCCGTGACGTTCCAGGACAGCAAACAGGTGAACACCAGCCAGATCACCAGGCCCACCACGATGCGCCAGATGCCACGGCTGAACTTGCCGGCCGGGCCGATCAGGCCGGGGAAGGCGGTGCGCGCCAGCGACATGCGCGTGGGCGGGCGCGTAAAGCCGCCGCCCGGGGCGATCAGGTCGCCATTGCTGGCGCCGGCACGGCTGCCCGGCCAGCCGTTGCCTCCGCCGCCGGCCCCACCGCCTCCGCCTCCGCTACCGCTTCCGCCACTTCCAGCACCGCTGCCCCCGCCGCTGCCATGGCCGCCGTCGCCTCGGCCGGAACCGGGCGCCCTGCGGCTCGCGCTGTCACCCATCAAGCCGCCGGGGCCGGAGGGGCCGCCCAGCCAGGGCGGCGGCCCTGCGTCCGCGCGCATGCCCTCCCCGTCGCCGGCTCCGGGCTGCGCGACGCCGCCTCCCCGGCGGTCGACATGGCGGCCCCAGCGCGAGCGCTGGCGCGGGTCGTCCTCGCCCACCACCAGCAAGGTGAAGGCGATGGTGGCGCCGTTGGCCGGCTTGGCGGCGGCGTTCAGTTTGTCCTTGGCTTGCAGCAGGATGGCCGCCTGATGCGCCTGGCTGGCCTGGCCGGCCTCGGGCGGCCAGCCGATTTCGCAGATCTCGGTGATCAGCTCCTGCACATCCGGCGCCAGGCCCTTGTCCCAGCGGCCGGAAATGAAGTCGAGCAGCAAATACACTTCGCTGAGCTCGCGCACGAAGATGAAATCGCGGATCTGGACGGGCCGCGCGGCCCCTTCGCTTTTAATGTCAGCCATGGCGCACCTCCATACGCCACAGCATGTTCCCTCAAGGCTCAGCCACCATGATTTGCATCAAGCACGGCAGCCGAACTTTTCACTCGCCCGGGTGATACTTGCGTTCCAGGTGCTTTTCCACGTCTTCCTTGTAGAACAGCACATCCTTGAACTCGCCGCGCGCATACATTTCGGCCTGGTCCATGAAGTGCGGCGAGGCCGGGTTGCCGCTCTGGCCGCCCGCCAGGATGCTCCTGGCGCGCACCCGCTTGCCGAATTCCACCGCCGCCACAAAGCTGTTGCCGCGCTCGCCATAGATGCGCTTGGTCTTCGGCGCGGACGTCTGGCCGTAGGCCGCCAGCGCGCCCCAGTTGCCGGAGGCGTAAGGCACCGGAATGCTGGGCTTGCTGTCGTCGAAAGGCTGCACCACGTCGCCAGTCAGGCGCTGGAAGCGGTTGATTTCACCCCACGGCGTTTGCCAGCTGCCAAAGTCCTCGTTCAGCTTGGCCGACGCGCGCGCCAGCGCGTACAGGCGCTCCTGCGGCGCCAGCTGGGTGGCGATATAGTCCAGCACCGGCAGCTCCATCTTGCGGGCCGCCGGGCCGAATATCTTGGCCAGATCCTGCAGCCAGAAGATGGCCAGCGAAGTCTGCACCGAGGCCAGCGAATAGCGCATGTCCCAGCGGCGCAGCACATGCACCTGCGGCGCCAGGCTGGATTTCAGCGTGTCGCCGTCGGGCAGCTCGTCCCAGGCCGCGAACAGCTGCGGCAGCAGCGGCTCGAAGGCGGTGAGCTGGCTGTCGTAGGCCGAGGCGATCAGGCTCTCCAGCGTGAAGTCCTTTTTGTTCTCCAGTACCCGCACGGCGTGGATGCCGCGCGCGTTCTCCGGCTGCGCCGCCATGTAGGCCGGATAGTCGGCCGCTTTCGGGCTGTAGGCGCCCGCCGCCGTGAACGGCGTGCTGTTGGTGTTCTGGATCCAGCCGTTCTTCGGATTGAACAGCTGTATCGTGTCCTTCACCGCGTGCAGGCCCTTCCAGTCGGTGGCGGGATCGCTGCCGTCCACCGGCTTGCGGTAATTGAAGCGCGGGTCGCGCACGGGAATAAAATTGCCATGGAAGTAGGCGATATTGCCGTCCGCATCCGCATACACGGTGTTGTTGGACGAGTTGGTGCGCAGCTCCATCACCTTGTAGAACTCGGCATAGTTGCGCGCCTTGGTGCGCAGCCAGGACTGTTGCAGCGCTTTCAATGGCTCGTTCATCAGGCTGACCGATACCCAGCGGCCGTCGATGGCACGCACCACCGGGCCGTGGTGCGTGAAGTAGGCGGTGACGGTCTTCTCCGCCATGCCGGCGGCGGTTTTGTAGGGCAGGCGCAGCGGCACCGCTTTCACGGGACGCTCCTCGCGGCCGTATTTGTAGACGAATTTGCCATCCTTGCCGCTGACCGTCTCCAGGAACTCGTCGATGACGTCGCCGCCGCCGGAAGTGTGCATCCAACCCAGGCGCTCGTTGAAGCCCTGGTAGACGAAGAACTGGCCCCAGGTCACGGCGCCGTAGGCGTTCAGGCCTTCCATGCTGCTGACCTGCACTTCGGGCCGGAAATAGAAGGAGGTGTGCGGATTGATCATCAGCATGGCGTGGCCGGACTTGCTGATGGCCGGCGCAATGGCGAAGCCGTTCGAGCCGCTGGGCTCGTGGTCCAGGTCGCTGCCGGCCAGCGCCAGCGGCGGCAACGGCTGCGGCGTCTTGCCGTAGAAGCGTTCCAGCTCCTTCAGGTCCACCGATTCGATATCGCCGCCTATGCTGCCTTCGCTGAAGCTAAGCGCCATCCACGGCTCGAAGCGCGTGATCAGCGCCGGCTGCACGTCGGGATGCGTGAGCAGATAGTAGTTCAGGCCGTCCGCATAGGCGTTCATCAGCTTTTTCAGCCAGGCCGGCGCGGCCGCGTACTGCGCTTTCAGACTCTCGGGCGTGATGAACAGCTTCATGCGCAGGTCCCGGTACAGCTCGGCCTCGCCCTGCACCTCGGCCAGGCGGCCCATGGCGTTGATGTAATTGAGTTCCACCCGGTGGAAGTCGTCCTCCGCCTGCGCGTACAGCAGGCCGAACACGGCGTCCGCGTCGGTCTGGCCGTAGACGTGGGGAATGCCCCACTTGTCGCGCAAGATCGTCACGCGCTGGGCCAGCCCTTTCAGGCGCGCGGCCTCGGCTTTGGACGGCGGTACGGCGGCGGCAGCGCGCGGCGTGGCAGGCGTGCCGGACTGCGCTGCACTGGCGCACAGCGGCGCGGCGCTGGCGCCGCAAGCGGCGGCCAGCAGCAGAAAACTCCATCTCGACATAGGCAACTCCGGGTTTGTTCTGATCAGGAAGCGTCCACCAGCTGCGCGATGCGCTCGCGCAGTTCCGCGTTTTCATTGCGCAACTTGGACACGCGGTCTTTCAGCTGCGCCACTTCGGCGCGCAATTGCTCGACTTCGCTCATCGGCTCGGCCATCGCGCCGTCCTCGCCCGCCTTGGCTTCCTTGGGCGGGCGCGATGCGGCGCGCTGTTCGCGGATCTCCTTGGCGGCCTGCTGCAGCAGCTTCTTGCCACCCGCCACCGCCGCCACCTGCTCGGCCTCGGGCAGCGACGCCACCGTGGCGGCGGCGTTGATGGAGATGGTGCCGGCGCGCACAGCCTCCACCAGCTCGGGCGCGGCCGTTTTCTGGATCTTCTCGATCTGGCTGATGGTGTTGCTGCTCAGACGGGCGGCGCGCGCGATGTCCTCGCGCGAGGTGCGCACCTTGGCCGGCGCAGGGGCGCCTTCCTGGTCCGGCTCGGGCGGGGTGATGCTCGCGTCCTCGGCCGCCGTTTTCGCGGCCAGCTCGGCGCTGCGGGCGTCCATGATGTCCTTCTTGCGCAGCGCCAGCACGCCGCGCTGGAAGTCGGACACGCTGCGGCGGCCCAGATGGTTGTCTATCATCCACAGCATCACGTCTTCCATGCTGTGGAAGCTCTCGTTCTGGATCACCTTGAACGGAATGCTGTGGCGCTGGCAGATGGAGTAGCGGTTGTGGCCGTCCACCAGCACGTCGTTCCACAGCACCAGCGCGTCGCGACAGCCTTCGGCCAGGATGCTGCGCTCAAGCGCAGCGTACTCGGCCTCGGTCAAGGGGTCGATATAGCTGCGCAGCATGTCATTGATTTGGATTTGCATTCGGTATTCCTGGAAAAATCGGGCGCGGCCGGCGCGCATGCGCGCACCCTGCCCCATCGCCGTCCAGCATGCTACACCAATTGCGTGTCCAACCCAAGGCGGGCGGCCCTGCTCTCCGGCAGGCTCAGGCGCCGCGCACCCGCAGCACCCGCTCCGCCCCCACATAATTGACCGCGTAGCCTTTGCGGCCCGCCGCTTTCACGCCGTACAGGGCCTGGTCGGCGGCCCGCATCACCAGGTCCGCCGCCACCGGCAGCTCGGTGGTGAGCGCGATGCCCACGCTGGCGCTCACGGCCAGCAGCTGCCCGCCCGCCGCGAACGGCGCCCGCATGGCCTCGATAATCTTTGCGCCCAGCAGGCTGACCTCGGCCCCGCCGGGCAACTGCTCGAAAATGATCACGAACTCGTCCCCCGCCAGCCGGGCCACCGTGTCGGTGCAGCGCACGGCGTCGCTCAGGCGGCGCGCAAACTCCACCAGCACCGCGTCGCCGGCGGCGTGGCCGTGCTGGTCGTTGATGGACTTGAAATGGTCGATATCGAGGAAGGCCAGGCCCACCTGCTGCCCGGCGCGCTGGGCGCGTGCCAGCGCCAGCGGGAAATAGTCGTCGAACATGCGGCGGTTGTGGATGCCGGTCAGCGCGTCGGTGGTGGCCAGGCGCTGCAAGTCCTTCTCGGCCCGCTCGCGGCGGCGCGACAAGGAGAAGAACGCCCGGCTCAGCTGGGCAAACTCGTCGCGGCCCTGGACGTCGAACACGCTGATCGGCGCCAGGCCGGTGTCGATGTCGACCACGTGGCGGTGCAGGCGCAACAGCGGACGCAGCATGAGCTTGACCAGCAGCCAGCCGAACAGGCCCGCCAGCAAGGTCACCACCGCCACCGCCACCAGTGCCCGGGTACGCACGCTGGCCATGGGCGCGAACGCGCTCTGGATCGGATAGGACACGGCGATCACCCAGTCCACCTCGCGCAGGCGCTGGTGCGCCAGCAGGGTCGGCACCCCTTCGTCGAGCAGCTCGTCGGTCCAGCCGTCCGCGCTGCCCAGCACCGCGTCCACCAGAGAGCCGTCGCCGGCGTCCCCGTGGTTCAGCAGCAAGGCCTTGTTGGGATGGTGCACAAAGACGCCGTCGCCGGTCACGATAAACAGATAGCCGCCCGTGCCGGAGCGCAGACTGTCGAGGCGTGCCGAAAACGAGGGCCGCAGCAGCTCGATGGAGCCCTGCACCACGCCGATGATCTCGCCCTTGGAATTGAGCAACGGCTGCGTCAGCGCGACTATCGGCTTGCCGGTCAGTACGCTGCGGAACGGCGCCGACGTCACGCCTTCGCGCGTGCGCAGGGTGTCCCTGAAGTACTGGCGCGCGGCCACGTTCAGCGTGCCCCGGGCGCGGCGGTCCACCAGACTGGCGACCAGATTGCCTTGCGTATCGAACACGGTGACGTTGAAGAATTCGTCGCGCAGGCTGCTGTGCGCTTCCAGCAGCGCCTGCATGTCGCCGAGCGCAGGTTCGGCACCGGACGGCTGCTCGGTGAACGCCTTGAGCATCTGGCGCTTGGCCACGATGTCGCGCTCCACATAGGCTGCGGCGGTCGCCAGCAGCGCCTGCTCCTGCTGCGCGATCGACTGGCGCATGGCCGATTCGGCAATCAGCAGCGACACGCCGCCCGCGCCCAGCGCGGCGAACAGCACCATCGCGGTGACGAGCATCGTGATCTTGAATTTGAAACTAAGGAAGAAATGAACCACTGGCCGCATAGCAAGCCTCCTGCCGCGCACGGAGCGCATCCAATTAATACATTGGCGGAGCTGGGGCCATTTCGGTAGCCGGGAGCGGAGGCGAGGCGCCGGCCAATCTGCCGCGATTATAGTGGATATTCCCGCTGGGCATAACAGCAATTGACGTGCGTTGCACGATGGCAACGAGGGCGCTGGCGAAGAGCAGGCACGAAGAAAATTGCCAATCGTGTATTATTTCCCGACATTTAACTGGAGGGCAGAATAAGTGGACAAACTACTGTTGACCTTGCGGGCCGCCGCTTTCCCGAAAAAGCTGGCTGGATTTGCCCTGCTGTTTTCAGTCGGCGTGGGCGCATGCGGTTCGAGCCACGCGAAGCCGGCCATAGCGGCCCCAGCGAGCGGCTTGGAACACATCGCAGCCCAGACTTGCGAGAGCGGCGTGATAGCGCGCTCGAAAAACAAGACTACGCTGGATTTCCACCATTCCACCACCACGCCACAGGTGCGCAAATTGGGCGAGGACATGGTGGTCGTGCTGCTCAAGTTTTCCGCGAAAAACGCCTCCGGCGCTGAATCGGGATCGATCGCCAAATGCGTGCTCTCCGCAGACGGCAAGAGCTGATTGTGATTGATGTTGAGGATGCTAAGTAAGCCACCTGCGCCGTGCAGGGCCTCATAGCAAGTTTCGCGCAATGTGGCAGGGATCAGCTAATAGCTCTGCGAATATTCTCGCTTCTGAAAACTGCTGGACTTTGGTCGCCATCACCCGCGCCAGCACGCTCTGCACGTGCGAAGAAATGGCATAGGCACGCGCCCCGGGGTGTCGTCGCGACGGATAAATAAACCCGTGTACTTGCCCACCGAGTTCGGCCAAGATCTGGTCAAGCTCAAACCCGAGCCATTGGCACCAAATATAATCTGGACTACGGAGATGATCATAAATTCCCAGTCGGCTCGCAGCGACACCGGAGAGATCGAAAAGCTGCAGTGGCTGAGAGAACGATAGGTTAGCAATCAAGCCATTTTCCGCGCCCGCCTCAATGACGAAACGACCAGGATGGGTCGCGGGGTTCTTGCAAAACTGCGCTTCCCACACTGCTGTATGCCGTGGTCTAATTTGCCTGGACACCTCAATAGGTGGAAAATTCACCATCTGAGGAGTTAAAGCATGACAACAAGAAAACGCAAGACATTCGATCCGAGCCTGAAGCTGGAGGTGGTCAGAATGATCAAGGAACAGGGCCTGAGCATCCAGAACGTCAGCGAAAGCATGGACATCGGCCAAACTGCTATCCGGCGCTGGCTGGCGCAATACAGTGCCGAGCAAAGCGGCCAGCCGGGCATCGGCAAACCACTCACCGCCGAGCAGCAGCGCATTCGGCAACTCGAACTGGAAAATCAGCAATTGCGGCAGGATGTGACCATCTTAAAAAAGGCCTCGGCCTTCTTTGCCCGCGAAATGAAATGATCTATCAGCTCGTTCATCAACTGCAAAAGGAGGCCATTCCGGCCCAACAAAGCTGCCGCGTTCTGGAGGTAAGCCGATCAGGCTACTACGCCGCGCAACGACGCTCCGCCAAACCGGCGGTGTGCAAGGCTAGCGTGCATCTGAAAGCCGAATTTCAAGCCAGCGGGCAAAGCCGGCTTCCACATCGGGCGCTACAAGGTGCGCCGTTTGATGCGCCAAGCGGCTTTGAAGCCCGTCTGGAAACGCAAGTTCGTTCACACGACGGACAGTAAGCACGACCTGCCGATCGCCGCCAATGTGCTGAACCGGCAGTTCAATCCGCCCGCGCCCAACATGGCATACGTATCGGACATCACGTACATCCGCACCGGCTCCGGCTGGCTGTACTTGGCCGTCGTGATAGATTTGTACGCACGCAAGGTGGTCGGCTGGTCCATGGCGCCAAGCATGCCTGCCAAGCTCGTCTGCGAGGCCCTGAACATGGCCATCCAGCAGCGGCGCCCAGGACCCGGCCTGATCGTCCATTCGGACCGGGGCAGCCAATACGCCAGCGAGCTCTACCAAGACCTGCTGGCGACGCATGGTTTTGTTTGCAGCATGAGCCGGAAAGGAAACTGCTGGGATAACGCCGTAGCAGAACGCTTCTTCCTGAACCTGAAAATGGAGCGCGTCTGGCAGCGCCAATACGCCAATCACGCCGAGGCAAAGACCGACATCACCGACTACATCGTCGGCTTCTATAACTGCAAGCGCATCAATTCAGCACTGGGCAATCTGCCGCCCGCCGTCTATGAACGGAAAATGGCAGTGCATGAACCTATCGTAGTGTCCGAAATTACTTGACCACCGCAGTATAGGCTGTCTCGGCGGTATAAATCCAGAAGAAAGGAAATCCCGCACCAGTCTTCATACTGTCCGGCGGCCCGAATCTGTAGGTACGCATCACGGCGTGCGGCCAGATCGACGGCGTATTCCAGGCCGCCCTAACCAGCTCGCAACCGGCTGGAATTTCAACAATATAAGATGCCAGGACTTCCCTTAGCAAATCACGTGGCGGCAACTGTGCAGCAATGGCAGGCGGTATCGCCACTGCATCGGTTGGATAAGACATGTTTAGCCTATAAAGTCGGCCTCGCTCCTGAGTTTGAACTCAACCAGTTCAGTCACCTTGCGCGCACGCTCTGGTGCTGGCGCGCGCAGGATAGCCCACTGGCTGGTGTGTGTTGTGTGCCGCGTTGCAAATGGCAGCCCTGCAAGCACTTCCGCTGGAGACATACCATTTAGTTCCTCGGCCTCGCTCACCCAGAATGCGTGGATTTCACTACTCGGCATGTCGTCAAATAGTGCGAGCACCGGCGCGATCAATTCGGGGACGGGCGGCACAAATTGCCAAGCCGGAAATTCCTTACCGATTGCGCGTCCTGCTGGGGTGATGCAGTAAAACCGCTTGCTATCTACAGCGCGATAAAACGACGCTTGAGAAAGCCCCACCCATCCTTGCCCGACGACTTCCGAAACCTTGAGCTTAGACACTGGAAGAGCACTGGGACTGGTATTGGCAGGCACTTCCGTCGCACCGCCACTTCCGGTCAATGCCTGCCGACCTTCTGAAACAGCGCGTTTTACCAAGTTGAGCACACGGAGACGATCCGGTCCTTGCGCAAGCGCATCTGCCCGTTCGATAACCAGTTGAGAAAAACGGTCCAGAACAGCCAAGTCGCGCTGGGTAAGGTGGATATCCCAGGACTCAATGACAGAAGGTTCAGATTGCAGTGTCATCTCTCGATCCTTAAGCAATTTGTGGTAGAGCGGCTGCAGGATGGGTGGCAGCATGGGATTGATCCTGGCGGCCTAGGGGCTAAATTAGCTATCAGTCGTTAGAATATCAACAATTCTTAAGTTTATCAACTTTCTCGAGATTATCAAAATCCTAAACATAGACATGCTCCAGGGGATGTTGTCGTCCAACGCAGCATGAATTTCCTGAGCGCGCGTGGCAGCATTCGCAAGCCCAGGTTCCGCAAACGCCCATATGCGCAACTGGGCTGCTGGTGGTGTATGCTGCTGCGATTTAGCTCATCCACTATGAAAGTACTCATGAAACAACTGATCCCCTCCAGCCTCCTGGCGCTGTCCCTGACGTTGACCCTGGCCGCGTGCGACCGCGCCAAAGCCCCCGCCGCAGCCGCAGCGCCTGCCGTGGCTTTCCAGAAGATCGACACCGTCACCGGCACGGGCAAGGAAGCGGTGGCGGGCAGCACCGCCGTGGTGAACTACACCGGCTGGCTGTACGAGCCGGCTGCGCCCCAGCAGCACGGCCAGCAGTTCGATTCCTCGATCGGCCGCTCGCCATTCGCCTTCCCACTGGGCGCCGGCCAGGTTATCAAAGGCTGGGACGATGGCGTGCAAGGCATGAAGGTGGGCGGCAAGCGCACCCTGATCGTGCCTGCAGCACTGGGCTACGGCGACGGCGGCGCGGGCCCGATTCCGCCGAATGCCACGCTGATCTTCGAAGTGGAACTGCTGGACGTGCGATAAGGTTCGGCCGCTTAGTCGTTCGCGTTATAAATCGCCACTTCGAAGAGTTTTCGTGGACGAAGCAGCGGAACCTTGTAGTCGAACTCGATAATCGCGTCGTTGCTCCACTGCCCGCTCGCGATTGGCATCCGATACATTGGGTTCTTGGGATCATCGTTGGCTTGCAAGGGCGTGCGCCGGCTTCCCTCGATGATCCACGCGCCGCTGGTGGCTGCCCAAGGCTGATGCCATATTGCCTTGCTGGGCCGCTTGCAGCGGCTCCAGCGCCCCGTCCCCTTGCATTGGGCGTCGTATTCCTGCGGATCGTCAAACATCGCAATGGCGGCGTTGATTTCATATCGCAGGCGAAGGTCGCCCAGGCGCAGCTTTTCAGGCGATACCGTGGGGGTGTGCACGAGTAGTCCAATCCGTAAGGTGCCTCCCTTGAAATTGCTTACCAAGTCCGCCTCCGCTTCAAGATCGGGCAGCAGCGGCAGTGTGAACAATTCGCCATGCTCAAGGGGTATTGGGAATTCCTGCCCTGTCTCGGTGCGCACACGCAGCGCGAAATTGGGCGGGAGCTGCATTCCCGCCGGCGGCATCAGCGCGAAACTGAATACCGCGTCGGGCGCGAGGGATTTGTGTTTTTCGTAGGCCGAGACAGCTGCACGCATGGCGCCATAGCTCTTCCAGGGCACCGCCCGCAAACCGGTCACGCGGACCATGGCCAGGCCTTCCCCTGCCTGGCCATGGCTTTCTGCGGGAAGGACCATCTCGTCGGCAGCAGCGCTCGCCACCGGGCCAGGCAAGCCGTGCCCTGCCGGTTTTGCCAGTTCTGGCGCGGCCTGCGCATGCTCGCCAAGTGCAGACATCCGCCCAATCGCAAGCTGGGGGCCGGAGTGGCCCTCCTCCGCCGCCATGCTGAAATAGCGGTAAGCCCGGTCCAGATCGCGCACGACGCCATCGCGTCCCAGATAGTACTCTCCCAAGGTATTCCATGCCGGTACGAACCCGAACTCAGCAGCCCTGACATACCATCTCTCCGCCTCGGCCCAGTCCCGCTCCGCCTCGTCCCCGAGCTGGTAAATGCGTGCCAACGCCATGGCAGCCTCAATGCGGGCATTCGTCGTTTCCGGCTTGCGGGGATTGAAACGCATCCGGTCGCGGTGCGGATTGAACCGGTCCTCGGCGACCGCACGGAGCCACCGGATGCCCTGGACAGCATCCTTCGGCGTGCCGAGCCCTTGGCGATGCATATGCGCCAGCATCAAGGCAGCATCCGGGTAGCCTACTTTCTCGTACGCGGCCTCGAATCGCTGCAGTGCTATCGCATAGTCGTGCTTCTCGAAGGCCTCCAGCCCTTCACCCAGGCTCTTGTCCTTCGCCTGGATATGGCTCCTGCCGCACATGACTTTAAAATCGAGATTCGTGATCGGCCCCTTCAGGCACCAGCGCAGCAATCCCTCGAATGCGGTGGCCTGCCCCGAAACGATTTTCCGTATCCGCGCTTCGGTATCCGCCATCGGCTGCTTGACCGGGCGCGGCGCAGCCACCACAACGGTGCTGGATTGCTGTGGCTCCTGCGCCAGCGCGGGGGACTGGGCAAACGCGGTGTGCGACAGACCGGCCGCCAGCCAGATCAGGATCTCGGCGCCGTGCCCATATGCTTTTCTACGCAAAGTCCCTCCTGGTAAGCAAAATGACTTCATCCTGCATTGGAGAATTGACTTTGCCACTGGCGCTGATATTTGGCAATGATTAGTACAAAACCACCGAACGGATCGACTCGCCGCTCTTCATCAGGTCGAAGCCTTCGTTGATGCGTTCGAGCGGCAGGCGGTGGGTGATCAGGTCATCGATGTTGAGCTTGCCTTCCATGTACCAGTCGACGATCTTCGGCACGTCGGTGCGTCCGCGCGCGCCGCCAAACGCCGAGCCGCGCCACTCGCGGCCGGTGACCAGCTGGAACGGACGGGTCGAGATCTCCTGCCCCGCAGCGGCAACGCCAATGATGAATGACTTGCCCCAGCCTTTGTGCGTGCACTCCAGCGCCTGGCGCATCAGCGTGGTGTTGCCGACGCACTCGAAACTGTAGTCGGCGCCGCCGTCGGTCAGCTGGACGATGTGGTCGACGACGTTCTCCACCTGATTCGGATTGATGAAGTGCGTCATGCCGAATTTGCGCGCCATTTCCTCGCGGCCAGGGTTGATGTCCACACCGATGATCTTGTCGGCGCCCACCATCCTGGCCGCCTGGATCACGTTCAAGCCTATGCCACCCAGGCCGAACACCACCACGTTGGCGCCGGCCTCCACCTTGGCCGAGAACAGCACCGCGCCCACGCCGGTGGTGACGCCGCAGCCGATGTAGCAAACCTTGTCGAACGGCGCATCTTCGCGGATCCTGGCCAGCGCAATTTCCGGCACCACGATGTAGTTCGAGAACGTGGACGTGCCCATGTAGTGGAACAGCGGCTTGCCGTCCAGCGAAAAGCGGCTGGTGGCGTCCGGCATCAGGCCCCGCCCCTGGGTCGAGCGGATCGCCTGGCACAGATTGGTCTTCCGCGACAGGCAGAATTTGCATTGGCGGCATTCGGGCGTGTACAGCGGGATCACATGGTCGTCTTTCTTGAGGGTCGTGACGCCCGGCCCAACATCCACCACCACACCCGCTCCCTCATGGCCCAGAATGGCCGGGAACAAGCCTTCCGGATCGGCCCCGGACAGGGTGTAGTAGTCGGTATGGCAGATTCCCGTGGCTTTTAGCTCGACCAGAACCTCGCCCGCGCGCGGTCCCTGCAGGTCAACTTCCTCGATGGTCAGCGGCGCGCCGGCGCGCCACGCAACAGCTGCTTTGGTTTTCATAAAACGTGCTCCCGTAAAGGTGTGTGAATCAGGCCGAGGCATTGTGCATGCCTTCGCAGGCCAAACGGCGGGAGCCGGGAGAGAATGGCCGGAAATGGTGCCATAATGACCGGATTTTTCAGACCTCCCAGCATCACCTCTTCATGAATTCACCCTCACACCGCGCAGCAACGACCATCGACATCATCGTCTATCCAGGCTTCAAGGCAGTCGAAGCGATTGGTCCCATGTCGGTGTTCGAATACGCAAATTTGCATCTGCAGCGCCGTGGCAAGGCGCCGGGTTATGACGTGCGGGTGGCGTCGTGCAAGGTCGGCCAGGTGCGCTCGGACACCTTGATGTCGCTCGACGCCACCAAAGCCCTCAGCCCCCTCGCCCTGCCCGACAACGCCATCATCGTCGGCGCGCGCCACATCCAGGAGGCGCTGGTCGAGAGCGCGGCAATCATAGACTGGGTCGCCTCCGTGGCGCCGCGCCTCAAGCGCCTGGCCTCCTTGTGCTCCGGTGCGTTTTTCCTCGCTGCGGCAGGCGTACTGGATGGCAAACGCGCGACCACCCATTGGAGCGTGGCGGAGCGATTGCAAACGGACTTCCCCGCCGTCCACGTGGACGCCGACGCCATCTTCATCTGCGCCGGCAATGTGTGGACGTCCGCCGGCGTGACAGCGGGCATTGATTTGGCGCTGGCACTGGTTGAGGAGGATTTCGGCCGCGAGCTGGCATTGGAGGTGGCCACCGAGATGGTGGTGTTCCTGAAGCGGCCAGGCGGGCAGTCGCAATTCAGCGCGCACCTGCGCAATGAGCGCACGGCCCGGCCCAATATACGTGAACTGCAGAACTGGATACTGGACAACCTGCAAGAAAAGCTTTCGGTGGCGCAGCTCGCGCAGAAGGCGATGATGAGCGAGCGTCATTTCACCCGGGTGTTTCAGCAGGAAGTGGGCATGAGTACCCAGGAGTTTATCGAGCGCAGCCGCTTCGAAGGAGCGATGTCATTGCTGGCGGAGCTGGCGCTCTCGCTGAAGACAGTCGCGGCGCGCGCCGGTTTTACCGATGAGGCGCATATGCGCAGGGTGTTTTTGAAAAAACTGGGCATCACGCCCAAGCTCTACCGCGAGCGTTTTGCCACAACGGGCGTTGAGGCCTGAGGGGCCGAAAGGCTGTTCGAGAGCATCTCGAACAGCGTGCGCGCGGCGGGCGCCATGGTGTGATTGCGCTTGCTGATCAAACCCAGTGTCCGATGGATGGCAGGATTCACCAGCGGCACGCCGACGATGGTATCCGGCCGCCCAGGCAGCACGGACAAACCGGGCACCGCGGCCACCCCCATGCCCGCCTCGACCAGGGCCAGTACGCCCGACACGTGATTGGCTTCGCAAAAGATAAGTGGATGTTTCTCCACGCCGGCCAGCGCGGCGTCGATGACGCTGCGGTTGCCGCTCGACTTGGCCACCGAAATATACCGTTCGCCCACCGTGTCTTTCCAGTTCAGCTTCTTGCGGCGCGCAAAGGGATGATCGCGGCGCATGGCCAGCACATAGCGCTCCTCGTAAATCGGTTCGAACACGATTTCCGGGTCCGCCGCGCCAGTGAAATTGATCCCGAAATCGGCCTCCCCCGCCAGGACCAGGTTTAGCACGTCCTGGGCGCTTTCGTCGTGGATGCGCACCCGGATGCGCGGAAAGCGTTCACTGAACTGCTTCAACACCTCGGGGAGGAAATGCCAGACGGCAGAGGGCACGCACGCAAGCGTCACCGTGCCCGTCCGGTGCGCCGCGAGGTCGGCAACGCCCAGCACGGCATCCTCCAGCCCGCCGAGCGCGGTGCGGACATTCACCAGGAAAGTTTGCCCCACATTGGTCAATTGCACGCGGCGCGTGGTGCGCTCGAACAACTTGACGCCAAGGCCTTCCTCCAGTTTTTCGATCCGCCGGCTCAGCGCTGATTGCGACAGGAAGAGGTCGCTTGCAGCCTGGCGAAAACTGGCGCGGTCGGCAACGGCGACAAAGGCCTGCAAGTCGTGGAGATCGTAATTGATGCGCATGGTGCATTAATACGCTGGAAAATTGCAATTATCAAATTATGCCATTTAGCGGATGATTCATCCACTGAACAATGAGCCTCATCAAGAAGGCATCCAAAGAGGAGACATCGTGCGCCATTCCTGCACCCTTACCGCACTGCTCATGGCAGGCAGCCCCTGCCTCGCGCAGTCAGGCATCGACGTGTACGGCATCATCGATGTCGGCGTGCGGGGCACCAGCGACCTTGGCGCGAACAATGCGCCCGCCCTGCCCGGCCATAGCACTGCAGTCAGCAGCGGCGTGGACCAAACCAGCCGCTGGGGCGCAAAAGGCAAAGAGACACTTGGCGGCGGCTGGGCCGCGCTGCTGCGCCTGGAAGGCGGCATCAATGCCGACACCGGCGCTTCGGCCAAGAGCGACCGCCTGTTCGACCGGCTGGCATGGGTCGGACTTGAATCACCATATGGCACCCTCGCTGCGGGACGCCAGACCAACCTGCTGTCCGACGCGCTCATCCCCGTCGATCCACTCGGCAAGCGCTACGCCTCGTTCAATCCGAACATCAACGTGGCGGGGCTGAGCAATACCGCCTTTGGCACGCATGCATTGGGGCGCCAGTACGGCCCCAGCGGCTACGCCGACAATTTCTACCGCCTCGACAACACGGTCAAATACACCGCCAACGCCGGGCCATGGCAAGCCCGCGCCGCCTGGTCCTTCGGCGAAGCGCCAGGCGACGCATCAGCCTCCTCAAGCCACGGCGCCGCGCTGGCTTACCAGCGCCCGGACTGGGTCGTCTCCGGCGCCACCATGCAATTTCGCAGCCGGGAGGACTTGCCGCTCAACGCCTGGACGCTGGGCGCAGCAGTCCGCATCGCCGGCTGGGACTTCAAGGCAAACGCCGCGCGCAACAAGGCCAACACGGGAGCGGACAAGACGTTACGCCAGCGCGTGCTGTCGGCAGGCGTGAGCCGCGAGGCCCGTCCGGGCCTGCTCGTCACCACGGCCTGGTACAGCGTGCGGCGCGAAACCACGGGTTTTTCCGGCGACGGTTTTAACCGCGGCTTCCTTTTCCTCGAAAACACGCTAGCGCCGCGCACCACGGCATATGCCGAGGCCGACTACACCGTCTGGCGCGGCGACGCGGCTGGACTGACCGCGTCGCGCCCGAACGGCCGCCACGGCAGCGGCCTGACACTCGGCCTCATGCACAAATTTTAACGCACATAAGGAAATCGCCATGCGTCCACATCACTTAAAAACCAAGGCCCTGTCGGTGTTCGCGGCGCTCGCGCTCGCTACCACTGCGCATGCAGCCGACGTCCGCGTCGTCAGCTCCGGCGGCTTTGCCCAGGCCTATAAGGACCTCTCCGGCCCATACGAACACGCCAGCGGCGACCGCCTGCTCTCGGCATGGGGACCATCGATGGGCACGACGAAGAATGCCATCCCCGCGCGCCTCGCGCGTGGGGAAGCTATCGACGTGGTCATCATGGTGGGCGACGCGCTCGACAAACTGATGGCCGAAGGAAAACTCGAACCGGGCAGCAAGGTCGTTCTGGCCAATTCCCCGATCGCATGCGCCGTCAGGCATGGCGCGCCGAAACCGGACATCAGCACAATCGATGGATTGCGCCAGGCCTTCCTGCATGCGTCCCACGTGGCCTACTCCGACAGCGCGAGCGGTGAGTATATCAAGCGGCAACTTCTAGACAAGCTCGGCATCAAGCCGGCGATGGAAGGCAAGGCCGCGCAGATTCCCGCCACCCCGGTGGGGGAGATTATCGCGCAGGGCGAGGCGGATTTCGGATGCCAGCAGCGCAGCGAGCTGAAACCGGTGCACGGCATTGACATCGTCGGCCTGATCCCCGAGGAAGTTCAACTCAGAACGGAATTTTCCGGCGCCGTTGTGCGCGGCTCCAGCCACCCGGAGGCCGCCCGCGCGCTATTGCGCTTCCTGGCTTCGCCCGCCAACGCGGCGGCCATCGAGGCAACGGGCCTGGAACCGGTGGCCACGCGGCACTGAATCCCATTTTCAAGCCGGCGCGGCGCGCCGGTGCTTTTTTTTTTTGAGAGGTCGTTATGACAAGCTACTCCACCATCGACGCGGGCGTTGCGGCTCCCGCCGCAACCGTACCGGTGCGCCGCGCGTCCAGGCTAGGCACGGTCATCCGTGTTACCAGCGGCAACTTCATCGAAATGTATGATTTCTTCCTGTTCGGTTTTTATGCGCAGCAGATCGCTGCCGCATTCTTTCCCGCCACCAGCGAATATGCGGCGCTGATGATGACGTTCGCCACTTTCGGCGCCGGCTTCTTCATGCGTCCGCTGGGCGCTATCTTCCTGGGCAGCTACATCGACCGCATTGGCAGGCGCAAGGGTTTGGTGCTTACCCTCGGCATTATGGCCTCAGGGACCGCGCTGATCGCCTTCGTCCCTGGCTATGCCAGTATCGGCCTGCTGGCGCCGCTGCTGGTGCTGATAGGCCGCCTGCTGCAGGGTTTCTCTGCGGGTGTGGAGTTGGGCGGCGTTTCGGTCTACTTGTCGGAAATGGCAACGACGGGCAACAAGGGTTTCTACGTCAGCTGGCAGTCGGCCAGCCAGCAGGTGGCCATCATCTTTTCCGCCGCGCTGGGCTATGCGCTCAACCAAGCGTTCGCGAAGGAGATGATCGCCGACTGGGGCTGGCGCATCCCGTTCTTCATTGGCTGTTCGATCATTCCTGTGGTGTTTTACATCCGCCGCTCCTTGCAGGAAACCGAAGCCTACCTGGCGCAGAAGACGCATCCGACCTTCCGCCAGATGATGGGGACCATCGCCCGGAACTGGCCCCTGGTCACAGTCGGCGCCATGCTGGTCGTGCTGACAACCGTCGCGTTCTACATGATTACGGTGTACACGCCAACGTTCGGCAAAAACGTCCTCAAGTTGAGCACGGAGGACAGCTTGCTCGTGACCTTGTGCGTCGGACTGTCGAATTTTATCTGGCTGCCCATCATGGGCGCCCTCTCGGACCGGATTGGACGCTGGCCCATCATGGCCGCCTGTTCGGCGATGGTGGCATTGACGGCCTACCCTGTGCTGTCGTGGCTGATCGCCAATCCGAGCTTTGCCAATATGGTACTGGTTGAATTATGGCTGTCGTTCCTGTACGGCAGCTATAACGGCGCCACCATCGTCGCGCTGACGGAGATCATCCCGGTGCAGGTACGGACCACCGGCTTCTCACTGGCCTACAGCCTGGCAACTGCGATGTTCGGAGGATTGACGCCGCTGCTGTGCACCTGGCTGATCAATGTCAGCGGCGATAAGGCGGCCCCTGGCTATTGGCTGGCAGGCGCAGGCGCCATCAGCCTGGTGGCGACCTACCTCGTGTACCGCGGCATCGTCAGGGAACGCCACGCCTGAACTAGTTGCGGTCTGGCTCAGTTGATGCCGGTGGCGGCAACACGTAACCATACTGCAGTAAGTTCGGGGTGTAACTGCCGCCATGACGATACCGGATCCGGACGCCGCCACCATCATCGCGCGCTGCATAGTATAGAGATGGGGCGAACGCGGATAGCCTACCAGGCGCGCCATGTAGCGCAATAGATCGCACACCATGCCGCCGGTTCCGGCGGTATCCCCCCCGCCAGCCGGTGCGGCACAAGTGGCGTCCAGCAGCCCACAGGCAGCCGTTGCGATCACGGCTCGCCGCCATCCTTTCGGCAGTGCGCCGCAACCCGCTAGGGCACGATGTGCCACTCCTTGAGTATCGCCTTCAAAGTACCGTCTCGCCTCATGTCGCTCAGTGCCCGATCAAAGTCGCGCACGATGGCCTCGGCGTCGGGCAGGTCTTTGCGTATGCCCAGACGAATCGGCAATACCAGCACGTCGCTGTTTGACAGAATGACCGTGCGCAACTGCGGATGCTCGGCGCTATGGCGCACTATATTGTATTGAATGATCAACCGGTCCTCGATGGCCGCGTCGATGCGCCCCAGCGTCAGTTTTAGCAGGTTCTGCAGCGCATGGTCCACCGGCTGAGTAACAATACCCGTCTCGCTCAAAAACTCTTCGCTGTAATCGTAATCGCGCCCAATGCCGACTTTCAGGCCGCGCAGTTCGCCGAGCCTTTGGACACGAACGAAGCGCTGCGCCGTCCCGACAACCGCGATCCTGTTTTCAAGGTACTTTTCGCTGAACAGCAGGCGCTCCGAGCGCAACGATGTGCTCCACACCGCCACCAAGCCATCGACGCCACCTTGGTAGGTCGAGTGCAGCGCGCGCGGCCAGTTGGAAAAGCGGACTGTCACGGCGTAGCCGGCTCTTTGCAAAGCAGTGCGCACAATTTGGGTGGCCACGCCCTGCTTTGGCACGTCGCTGCCAGTGTAGGGCTGCCATTCATTCGCGGCCAGCTCGATCGGCCGCCCCGCCTGCGCGCCGCCACAGCCGACAGCGGCCCATACCGTCAACCATACGGCCAGCTGGCGGCCAGTCCCGCCCCTGCTGCGCTGCCGTTCGCTCCATTTGAACACAGCCCTCCCCTTTCCCATGTGATTTCTAAAAAATCAGTGCCTTGCACGGAGCGTGATGTTAGCACCACGCAATGTAACGTGCGGCAGCAAATGGGGGAATGGAGCAACCTTCCGCGATAACAAATCTTTATTGGCGGCATAACATTTTCTAATTGGATGACTGGATGGAGTTGCCATAGAATCCGCCGCGGGCAACCTGGCCCAACCAAGCACAATCGACACCCTCTGGCTCTTCGTGACAGTGATTCATATTCTCGGCATTCTTCTTTCAGTCGCGCTGCTTCCCCTGCGCGGCCTTACATGGCAACCTTGGCGCCAATGGCAGGCCACTATGCGCCAGCAAGAACGCCTGCGCGAGCGGCAGCGCATCGCACGCATTCTTCACGACAATTTTCTACAACAATGCCAGTGCGTCCAGCTGGCGCTGGAGCGACAGGTCGAGCAGTGCGACTTCGCGTCGCAAGACAAGGCCGCACTGCTGCGGCTGGCGAACCAGGCGAACGAGGCAATGGCGGAGGGTCGCGCGCTGATTCTGCAACTGCGACAGGACGGGCACACGGCGTGCCTGGGCCAGCGCGTTGACGCGCTCGGCGCAATGCTGCTGCGCCTGCGGCCCGCCAAGTTTTCATGCAGGCTGCGGCCCGCACTGTACTGCCTGCGGGATGCCTATTCCGACGAACTCTACATGCTACTTGCAGAAGCCATCCGCAACGCGTTCATGCATTCCGCCGCCACACACATTTGGGTCGCAGATTTTGGTTGCCAAGCGGACCTCTCGGTTGCCGTTGGCGACGATGGCGTCGGATTGGGCGGTGCGAGCATGGACAACGCCGATTCGGCGCGCCACTACGGCCTGCTTGGCATGCAAGAGCGGGCACGACTGCTTGGCGCCAGCCTGTCGCTCGACAGCCCGACGAGCGGCGGCACCACCGTGTCCCTGCACCTGAAACGAGCGGGATGGGCGTAGTGCGCGGCGAGCTGGCATCTTGCAAGACCGCACACCGCTTTGCCCACTAGGAGTATTATGCCAGCAGTAGCCACAGTGAACGGGTGGAAGCGCATGAGAATTGCAGAATTGCGGGTCTATCACCACTTCCTTATCCTTGCCCAAGAGTTGCATTTTGGCCGGGCCGCCGACATCGCCCACATCACCCAGCCAGCGCTGAGCCAACAAATCGCGAGGCTCGAGGACGGGCTCGGCGTCAAGCTGTTCGCTCGCGAGCAGCGGCAGTTGAGCCTGACCCCAGCCGGTGCCGTGTTCAGGGACGGCATCGCGCAGTTGATGAGCGACCTGGACCGCCTGACCGAGCGCACCCTGGCCGCCGCAGGTGGCGAGGACTACAGCATGGCGATAGGCATCGTCGAATACGCCAATTTGCCGCTGGTCTCCGCGACCATGTCGCTGCTTCAGCAAGCGTACCCTGCCGCCCGGCTGACCCGGCACAACATCCATTGCGTGCATCATGGCAGTGCGCTGATGCGTGGAGTGATCGATGTGGGGATCGGCATTGTGCTAGCGGAGCGGCAGCCGCCGATGCCACTCGCCGCCGGCATCGACAGCCAGCGGGTGGCAAGCTCCCAGTGGCGACTGCTCATGCCCCAGACCCATCGCCTGGCGGGCGCCGGCAGGCTGCCGCTGCACTGCCTTGGCCATGAAAACGTCATCTTGCCTGCGCGCGAGGTCAATCCCTCGGTGTACGACGGCATTATGCATGCGTGCAACGCTGCCGGCATCGTCCCCAACGTCGTGTATGAAACCTCGCAGGCGCTGTTTGGCATCCAGCTTGCTCGCGACGGCCTCGGCCTCATGCTGGGCAGCGCCTTCTCGCTGGACGTGGCACCGCCGGGCATGGTGACCGTGCCGTTGGACGGCTTGCCGGCGCTGGAAATTATCGCCAACTGGCGCGCCGACGAGTGCCGCGCCATCGTCAAGCAGTTTCTCGAGCTTCTAGGCCTAGAGGGGTGCCGCCATGCGGAACTGGGCTCGATGTCGCCCGCTCGCACCAGGAAAGCCGCGACAAAGCCAGCGCCGCGACCTTCATGATCCCACGAAACCGGATCGATGACCCCTCGTGCTCGGAATGCGGGTTTACAGAACCAATATCCTTGCGTCCGGTCGATCCGGGCATCGTAAAGGCTGTCACGCTCAGATCAGGTTTCTATGCCTTCGGCGAGCACTCGTGCGTCGAGCGCGGCGCACATCGCCACAATGCTATCGACGATAGCCTGTTCCGGCGTGCTGGTATCGATTCTCGAATGTGCTACGGACACAAGCCGCCGGTAGGCAGACTGCGTCCGGCAGAGAATTAATCGACAATAGCCCGGTCAAACCTAGTTCTGCCGCCCCTTCGATTGCCTGCCCCCTGCACTTCGGTGCGGTAGCACTGGTCGAAGCCGCCGCCGCCGCGCTTCATGATGCGGCTGTCCGGGTCGGAGAAGTTCTCCTGAGCCAAGTCCTCCGGCACGCCGAAGTCGGGCTTGTAGCGGTTGCCGTTCTTGTTCTTCGGCTTGCCATCCTTGTCTCGGGGCATGCGCTCGTCATCGTCACTGCGCCCCTTGGCAAGGTCGGCCTCGCGCTGGCGCGCTTCGAGCCGTTCCCGCGGCGCCAGGATCACTTTGAGCCGTTCTTCGCGCCGCTCGATTTCGGCCGGCAGATCCAGTTCTGCTTCATCCCGCTCGGCCACATCGGTCTGCCGGGCACGTTCCATCAACTGCGCAATCTGCTCCTTCAACTCTGCTTCGGTATCGACCATGCGTCGATAACTCATGGCCTTGTGTCGCGATGCCGACGCTTTGACCTTGGTGCCGTCGATCGCCACGGTCCCAAGCTTGACCAGGCCGCACTCGCACTCCAGCTTCACAACCTGGATAAACAGGGCCGACAGCTCATCCAAATGAAACGCGCGAAAATCGCAGATCGTCCTGTGCTTGGGGAAGTTACCAGCGCCGAGCACCCGGAACGCGACGTCCCCGTGCAGCTTGCGTGCGATCTTCCGGGATGAGAACACGCCACTCGCGTATGCATACAACAATACCTTGCCCCATCATCGAAGGATGAAACGGCTGATTCCGAGGGCCGCCGCCCGCGTAACGCGTATGGAATGCACTCAGATCGAGTACATCGACGGTATCGTTGATGAAATACGCAAGATGCCCTTCAGGTGGCCATTCTTGCAGCGCGGGTGGCAGCAAAAACTGCTGCTGCGGATCATAGGGAAGGTAACTGGTCGCCATCCCTTGATTGTAATCCGGGCAGCACGTCAGTTCCAGTCTCTGCCGCGCAGACTCCTAGGCGAATTGGCGCCAGTGTCATCTCTGGTGTGCAACGGCACCGAGGCCTTGCACTGAATCGCCACGACCATGGTAGACATTCTGGAGTGAACCCCTCGGGCTGGATCAAGGTAATGAAACGGATGGCCTATGGCTACCGCAACTCCGACTTCTTTTTCCTGAAGATCAAACCCGCGTTTCCCGGAAATCCGTGAAAAACCAAAAATTTAGGCTGTCAACGGCCACTGATGGAGGTGTGAGCACTGAAAATCCCAATGCGTAATAGGAGAATGGGCGTATTGAGGACGCTGCCGGACGCCGAAATGGTGCTCCGAGCCGGAATCGAACCGGCACGCCTTGCGGCGGGAGATTTTAAGTCTCCAGTGTCTACCAATTTCACCATCGGAGCGGGGAAGCCTGACATTATGCCATGAGTGAAACATTACTACCAGACTAAAGTGCTGGTCCCGCCAGCTTGCCCAAGCTCAAAATGCACTTTGCACGCACCTTCTATAATGGGAAATGACGCATGACGGGAGCAAGCAATCATGGCGGACGTGTCGCGCGAGGAAATGGATGCCAAACTGGGGACCCAGCAAGCAGGGGCCAACGGGCTCATCGCCGAAATGCGCGCGTCGCTGGAGGGGCACGTCCGGCTGGCCCAGGAGCGGGAAAAGGCCAGCCAGCTCCGCATGAAGCGCTTTGAGATGGTGATGGAAGCAAGGATGTCGCGCAGCGAGCAGCGTAGCGAGCGGCAGATCGAACAATTTGCCAAGCTGGTGGCGAGCGTCCGGGCTACAGTGATCGTCACTGGCATCACGGCCACCATCGCATTCGCCTCCCTCGTTGCCGGCTTCCAGGCCAATACGCTGGCCGCTTTAAGCACCGGAAAAGAAGCGGCGCAGATCCTCGCCGAGGCGCAAAAGCAGAACCAGCAAGCGATGCAAGAAATGCACCGTCAAGTGGCGATAATTATCGAAATCGCCGAGGAATTGAAGGCCCAAAAAACGGAAAAAAACAGGCCTCGGCAACCCCGCCCGTAACGTCAAAAAACCAGCCCGTAAGCCGTTTTCCGGGAGGCAAACGTATCCGGATTTGTCCTGTTCAATTTTCACATCAAGTTCTTCCCGGAAACCACTTCCCGTAGAGAAACCCCCTTCTGTGGTTTTTCCGCACTGACGAAATTTTTTCTCCAAATATGAGGCTGGCTGGGCTTTTCGACGCCCTCTTCTTGTCTGGTTTCGTTACCACCAGCTGGGCTTGTTACATTTTGTGAGATTTGTCCTACAATGTACAGAGATTATCAAATAGAAAACTTGCGATGTAGAAATTATAACGAAATTTTGTTGCGCCAATGCACCAAAAATTGTTACAGGACCATGAAATTTTTCTATCGATGATCCAAGTTGCTAGCTGATGTGTTAGACTTTTTCTACACTGCAACGGGTAGAGTCAAAATGAAAACATTTACTATCTCAGCGATTGCGTTTTACTTCTTTTACGTACTGAACGGCCTGATGGCCCCAGGACATGTCCAACGAAATGTTGGTTCGTGTAACGACGTTATTGCCGGCATCGATGCCGGTGCAAAGACCAGTATGCCTAAGCACTGCAAGCGCGACGCGCTGGTAGCGCAGCAAGTCGCTACGGCCGTCCCAAGCAACTAAGGCGGCCGCCATCTGCGCCGGCGCAAGCCGGCGCGTTTCCCCTCTTGATTATTTGTGCTCCACGCCAGTCTTGGCGTGGCTGCGCCTTTGCGCGTGGTAGATGCCGGTGTGGCCTGAGAACAGGTAGCTGACCACGCACGCGAGGGCTGCATAGGGCGCAATTTCCGGCCCGAACAGCTCTATCGCCATCACCGTGGAAGCGATGGGTGTATTGGCTGCGCCCGCGAACACGGCGACGAAGCCCAGGCCCGCCAGCAGCCCGAAAGGCAGGTGCAGCAGCGGCGCCAGCGCGTTGCCCAGCGTGGCGCCGATGTAGAACAGCGGCGTCACTTCCCCGCCTTTGAAGCCGCTGCCCAGCGAGGCGACAGTGAACAGGAATTTGCCCACGCTGTCCCACGGCGCCAGCGGCTGGCGGAACGCGTCCGCAATGACGGGGATGCCGAGGCCGATGTAGCGGTCTGTGCCGATGACCCACACGGCCAGCGCAATCACCACACCGCCCGCCAGCGGCCGCAATGGCGCGTAGGCGATGTGGCGCTTCATGAAGGCCGACGCGCCGTGCGCAGCCTTGGCGAACGCCATGCCGGCCAGCCCGAAGACGATGCCGGCAGCCATCACCGCCAGCAGCGGCAGCGCGCCGACGGGGACATGGGCGCCGACGGCGTAGTGCATATGGTGCACGCCCCAGGCCATGCCTGCCAGGTCGGCGACTATCGCCGCCAGCATGCAGGGGAAGATGGCGTCGTAGCGCATGCGGCCTATGGCCAGCACTTCCAGGCCGAAGATGGCGCCTGCCAGCGGGGTGCCGAACACGGAGGCGAAACCGGCGCTGATGCCCGCCATGAGCAGGATGCGGCGGTCTTCGTGGCGCAGCCGGAACAGATGCGTGAGCTGGTCCGCCAGCGCGCCGCCCATTTGCACGGCCGTGCCTTCGCGCCCCACCGAGGCGCCGAACAGGTGCGACACGATGGTCCCGCCCAGCACCAGCGGCGCAAGGCGCAGCGGCACCACTTGCTTGGGGTCGTGTATCTCGTCGATCAGCAGGTTGTTGCCCGCTTCAACCGAGCGGCCAAAGTGCAGATAGATCCAGCCCACTGCAAAACCGGCCAGCGGCAGCAGCCAGATAATGGCGGGATGGGCTTGCCGCCAGTTGGTGGCGGCGTCCAGCGCGTACAGGAACAGCGCCGACGCGGAACCGGCCAGCGCCGCAACAACGCTGGCGATGACGGTCCATTTCAGGAGATAGGCGAGAGGTTTTATCAAAGTCGGGCCATCGTAGCAAAGGAACGATGGCCCGGCAAGGCGGCAGTGGCTTAGTGCTGGTGCGAGCCGCCGCGTTTGACTTCCATTACGTGGTTGTGATGCGGATTATCCGGCGCCGGCGACGGTGACGGCGCAGCGGCAGGAGCGCCGGGAGCGCGCGGCGCGGCGGGCAGTTCGCCTGTCCATTCGCGCGCCAGGGTGCTCGGCGGGTGCTTGTACCAGCCTGTATCCTTGTAGTCGTTGCGCGCCAGGCCTTCGCGCACTTTCACCGTGGTGAACATGCCGCCCATTTCAATGCCGCCGAACGGCCCCTCGCCCGTCATCATGGGCAGCGTGTTTTCCGGCAGCGGCATCTGCATACCGCCCATGGAGCCGCCTTTGTCCCCCATCACCATATAGTCCGGCACCAGGCGGTTGATCTTCTCCGCCACGCCGCTATGGTCCACGCCGATCAGGTTGGGCACGTTGTGGCCCATGGCGTTCATGGTGTGGTGCGATTTATGGCAGTGGAAGGCCCAGTCGCCCGGATTGTCGGCGATGAATTCGATGGCGCGCATCTGGCCCACCGCGATATCGGTCGTCACCTCCGGCCAGCGCGCGGACGGACGTACCCAGCCACCGTCCGTTCCGGTCACTTCAAACGTGTGGCCATGCAGGTGGATGGGATGGTTGGTCATGGTCAGATTGCCGGCGCGGATGCGCACGCGGTCGCCCTTGCGCACCACCATGGGGTCGATGCCGGGGAAGGCGCGGCTGTTGAAGGTCCACAGGTTAAAGTCCAGCATGGTGTTGGTCTTGGGCTTGTAGCTGCCGGGTTCAATGTCGTAGGCGTTCAGCAGGAAAACGAAGTCGCGGTCCACCGCGTGCTGCGCAGGATCCTTGGGATGCGTCACCCAGAAGCCCATCATGCCCATCGCCATTTGCGTCATTTCGTCGGCGTGCGGGTGGTACATAAAGGTGCCGGCATGCTTGGCCACGAACTCGTAGACAAAGGTTTTGCCCGGCTGGATGCCGGGCTGGGTCAGCCCGGTCACGCCGTCCATGCCGCATGGGAGGATCTGGCCGTGCCAATGCATGCTGGTGTGTTCGGGCAGCTTGTTGGTGACGAAGATGCGCACGCGGTCGCCCTCCACCACTTCGATGGTCGGCCCCGGACTCTGGCCATTGTAGCCCCATAGCCGGGCCGTCATGCCGGGCGCAAGCTCGCGCTCCACCGGCTCGGCCACCAGGTGGAACTCCTTTACGCCGTCCTTCATGCGCCAGGGCAGAGACCAGCCGTTCAGCGTTACCACCGGGTTGTAGGGACGGCCGTTCGGCGGCAGCAGCGGCGGCGCGGTTGCCGCGCCCGACTGCTGCGGCGCTTCCGGCAGCGATGCGGCGCCTGCCCTGGTTGCCATACCCGCGCCTATCAGCGCGGCGCCAGTCAGGAATGATCTGCGGTTGGTCATTTGTTTGCTCCCTTGCCGCCCATCGCAGCTTCCAGATTGGTTTGCGCGACCCAGAACTCCTTGAGCGCGTTGATGTAGGCGCTTACGGCGGCAGCCTGTTCGCGCGAGTCGGCCAGCAGCTCGAAGGTGCTGGCCAGCATGCCGTTGTAGCGCAGCAGCGTCTCCTGCGACACCTGGCGGCGCAGCGGGATCACATTGTCGCGATAGTGCTTCGCCAGCTCGTAGGAGGCGCGGTAGTCGTGATAGCTCTCGCGGGCTTCGCTTTGCGCGTTGGCTGCAGTTTCGGCCAGCTTGTTCACGGCTTGCATATACACCGCCTCGGCGCGCGCCACGCGTGCCGAGCCCCAGTCGAACAAGGGGATTTCCAGCGTGATCTCGTAGCCGCGCTCGCGCGGCCGGCCGGTGGCGCTCTCGCGCACCGCAGCCAGTTCCAGCACGTTGATGAAGCGCGTGCTGCGCGTCAGGCCCAGCGTGGATGCGGTGTGGCCGGTCTCCAGTTTGGCGGCCTGGATGTCCAGGCGGTTGCGCATGGCAGCCTGCTCAACGTCGGCCACCTCCTGTACTGCGGAGGGCAGTTCAGGCAGATGCGGAGGCAGCTTGAGCGCGGATTCGGCCCCGCTCAAACCCAGCAAGCGGTTGAGCTTTTCACGGCTGGCATTCACCTGTTTGCCCGAGCGTAACGCTTCGGCCAACGCGTCGCCGTGGAAGGCCTGCTCGCGCGCGGCATCCAGCTTGCTCCAGTTGCCCGCCTTTTGCATGCGCTGGCCCAGCTCAGCGCCCGCTTCCGCCGCGTCGCGCACTTGCAGCGCGTATTCGTGGGCCTGGGCCGCAGCCACCGCCTCGTAATAGGCGCGGCGCGTTTCAGCGGCCACTTTCAGCGCCTGCTCGGCCACGGCCAGCTTGGCCTGTTCGAAGCGCCGCCCTTCTATGCGGCTGGCCAATGGTGCGGTGATCAGGCTGACCAGATTGAAGCCCAGCGTGCGCTCGATGGACGTGTCGCCGCCGCCCTGGGTGTGCTTGTAGCCAAAGGCCGGGTTTTGCAGGCGCCCGACCTGCACCAGGTCCGCCTCGGCGATGCCGAGCGACCAGTAGGTGGCTTGCAGGCCACGGTTGTTCAGCAGCGCTATCTGCACGGCGCCGTCGGCCGTAAGCGGCTGTTTCAGCTGTTCTTGCAGCAGTCCGGCGAGCGCCTTGTGGTCTTCATCGCTGCGCAGCAGCTTGCCCTGCTGGCCGATGCGCTCTTGCGTGGCCTGGGCCACGGCGCTGAAACCCTGGTCGCCGGAGAACGAGGCGCAACCGCTCAGGACGACGGCCATGGCCACCGCGAGTGCGGGCGCGAGCCTGGCCGCAGGCCGTCCCGGCATAGGTGTGTGTTTACTCATTGCTAAGTCTTCCTTGTCTTGCATGGATGTGGAGCCGCGCGCGCGGGTGCGGAGCACATGCGCAGGCGCGGCAGCAGGCTTTAGACGCGGGCTTCCCGGGGTGGACGCTCGGGCAGCGCCAGATCGACCGCAGGAAGGCGGCCGGAATGGAAGGAAATGCATTGGGAGGATGCTGCTGGCAGCTGCGGCAGTACGGGAAGCGCGGGCGCCAGGGCGGCGCCTACGCAGCAGGCGCCGGTGCTGCCGCACTTGGATGGGCCGTGGGAGCCGTGCATGCCACGCTCATCCTGGCCGCCGTCATGGCTGGCATGCGCTGCGGCGGCCAGCATGGCGGCGTGGTCGTGGTCCGCCGTCATGGCGGGCATGCCGGACGGCGCCTGGGAAGGCGCCGCAGCCGTGGCCGGCCCGCACAGCAGCATGCTGGCCGAGGCGACACCCTGGAAGGGAATCGCCAGCAGCATGAGCCACAGCAGCAGGGATCGGAACACGGCTTTCATGCCCGGCATCCTATCACAACATGGCTTACTTCTCGACCACCGGGGCGCGGCCCAGCGGCTGCTCCATGTTCGCCAGATACCAGGACAGCGTGGACATCACCGCCACGTGGCGGCGCAGGTTTTCCGGGTCCACTTTGTCCAGCGTGTCGGCCGGGGTGTGGTGGTAGTGGAAGTAGGTCGACGTGTCCACCTGCGGCTGGAACAGCGGCACGCCGTCTTTTTCCAGCAGCGCCAGGTCGGCCGCGCCCACGTGGTCGCGGCGCGTGAACACGCCGGCGCCGATAGGCTGCAACGCCGCCATCACGGGCGCAAAGTGCTTCTCCGCCTTGGCTTCCACGCTGGCCAGGATGCCGAACGGACGGCCGCCGCCGCTGTCGCTTTCCATGGCGGCGAACTGTTTCAGGATGCTGTCCTTGTTGGCCGCGTGGTAGGCGGCGCCGCCGCGCGTGCCGTTCTCCTCGTTCATCCACGCGATCATGCGGATGGTGCGGCGCGGCTTCAGATTGAGCGCCTTCAGCGTTTGCAGCACACCCATGGCGCCCGCCACGCCGGTGCCGTCGTCGTTCGCGCCGGTGGCCAGGTCCCAGGAGTCCAGGTGGCCGGAGACGACCACGATCTCGTCCGCCTTGTCGGTGCCAGGCAGGTCGGCGATGACGTTGAAGCTGTCGGCGTCGGGCAGGTTTTGCGGGGTCAGCGTCAAATGCATCTTGACCGGGCCGCGCTTGGACAGGCGTGCGATCAGCATCGAGTCCTCCGCCGTCACGGCCGCAGCGGGAATGCGGTCCGCTTCGGACAGCGCGGTGGCGCCGGTGTGGGCGATGCGGAAGTCCGCGCCGCCGACCGAGCGCACCAGGAAGCCCGCCGCGCCCATTTGCGAGGCGATCTTCGGCCCCAGGGTGCGGTAGCGCGAGCCGTTGCCGTAGGCCGGGCCGGCCAGGCCGCGGTCGGCCATTTCCTGGTCAAACTTCACGTCGAACAGCACGATGGCGCCTTTCACTTCGGCGGCGCGCGCTTTCAGTTCGTCGAAATCGCGCACCACGATCACCGGCGCGGTCAGGCCCGCAGCGGGCGTGGCGCCCGAGCCGCCCAGGGCGGTCAGCACCACGCGCTGGCTCAAGCCGGCCGGACGGCCCGCGTAGTCCACCAGTTCCGCCGTTTCGGCGCCGCGTACCCAGTGCGGCACTTTCACCGGCTGCAGGGTCACCGTTGCGCCCAGCTTGCGCATGGCGGCGGCCACCTGCTCCACCGCCGCCGCCGCGCCGGGGGAGCCGGACAGGCGCGGACCGATCAGGTCCGTCATGTCGGCCAGGCGTTCGTAGGCATAGTCACTCTTCATCGCTGCGTCGCGGATCTGTCCCAGGGTCGCGGGGTCGTTGGCTGGGGCGGCGATCGCGCCGGCGCTCAGCATGCAGCTCATCAAAACGGTCAAAACGGTTTTCATGCAGGTCCTGGTTGGGTAGAACTGTAGGGAGGGAAACGATAACGTATTTAATAATGTTGCGCACTAGTTTTTGGATTTACACTGAAGCTTTTCCAACGGATGGAAGCGGCCATGCTTAAAGGACAACTGTGCACCGTGCGCCATTTGCTCACCGCCGACCTGAATACCTTCATCGCGCTGGCCAATGACCTGCCCTCGCGCGGCGACTATTTTTCGCAGCAGTTCAAGTCGCCGGAAGCCATGCGCCGGGAGTTCATGCAGAACGGCTTCGTCACCGAAGACAGCGAGCTGTTTGTGGTGGAGGACCGCGCCCACCATATTGTCGGCGTCATTACGCATTTCAAAAGCCGCACGCCAACCTCGCGCGAGATCGGCTACCGCCTGCTGGAACCGGCACTGGCCGGGCGCGGCTACATCAGCGAGGCGCTGCGGATGCTGGTCGACCACTTGTTCAAAGTGCATGCCTGGCACCGCATCGAGCTGCTGACGGCGCCGGAGAACACCGGCTCGGTGCGCATCGCGCAGAAATGCGGCTTTACCGAGGAAGGCAGGCTGCGCGGGGCGTTCTTCATCAACGGACGTTATCAGGATGTCAGCATCTACGGCCTGCTGCGGCCGGAATGGGAGCGCCGGCGGGCAGCTTTGTAAGAATGTGTATATTCGTTCCGTGCGCCCGATTTGCCGAGCTATAGTAATACTCATACGACGGCAACATGACCATTCCGGTCCTGGCCGAGCAAAGGGGAACACCATGCTGAACAAAAAATTCCTGGGCGCGGTAGCACTGCTGGCCACCGCTGCCGTCTCGTCTACCGCCATGGCTGCAGGCGACCGTGACTTCAATACCGCAGCCGGTGCCGTCATCGGCGCGGCCATCGGCAGCCAGAATGGCTCCGGCGGTGCCGTCGTGGGCGGCCTGGTTGGCGCGGCAGTCGGCAACAGCCTGGGCGGCGGTCGCCATCACGGCGGCGGCTACGTGTCCACCCGCGTGTACACCCAGCCTGCGCCGGTGTATTACGCACCAGCACCGCAGCCGGTCTACTACGCGCCAGCGCCGCGCTACTACGAGCCCGCCGTGGTTTATGTTGAACCGGCCCGCCCATACTACTACCGCGAGTCGCGCCGCGACTATTACTATGACCGTGGCTACCACGGTCATGGCCGCGGCCACGGTCACGGCCATCGCTGATACCCGATCCCTGTAAGACCCCTTAACGGCCTCCGCCCTCGGCGCAGGCCGTTTTTTTGCGCTTTTCCCTACCCTCCGCTAGGGCTCCCCGACGGCATGCCGCCGTATGGGGAGCACCATGACAGCAAGCGACAGCATCATCACCCTGGAACTGGGCCATTACCGCGTGCGCGAGCGCATCGGCGGCTCGGCCTATGGCGTAATCTGGCGCGCCGAGGGGCCGCGCGGCACGCGCGACGTGGCGCTCAAGCTGATCAACGAAGCCCAGATGGCCCGCGCCCTGCCTGCGCAGCGGGAGCGCTGGATCGCCAGCGCGGAAAACGAGATCACCTTTCTGCAACTGCTGGAGCCCTGGGACGAGCGCCATATCGTGCGCCTGCTCGACAGCGGCTGGCACAACGGCCTGCCCGTGCTGGCGCTGGAGCTGCTGGACTGCGACCTTGGGCGCCACATGAAGACCCTGCGCGGTCGCGGCGAGGCGCTGCCGCAGGAACGGCTGCTGGGCTGGATGTCGCAGTTGAACCAGGCGCTGGCCAAGGTGCATCAATACGGCTGGCGCTACCTGGACCTGAAACCCGCCAATGTGCTGGTCGATACCCTGCTGGGCAATGTGAAGCTGGCCGACTTCGGCACCAACCGGAGGCTGGATGCGCGCAGCGAGCACTCCTACGCAGGAACTGCCAACTGGCAAGCGCCCGAGCAGTTTTTCCCTGCAGCCGGGGGCGGCTATGCCACCGGCCGCCAGAGCGACTATTTCGCGCTCGGCGCCCTGTTCTACTTCCTGGCAACCGGCGGCACCCAGTTGCGCTATTGCGGCGAATGCGGCCAGGCTTACCGCGACCATCCGACCGGGGGCGCGGACATGCTGCTGCGCCAGCATGGCGGCCTGCCCCCCACCTTGCATGCGGACGAGGAGACGCTGTTCATGCGCGCCTTCGGATCCACCGGCCCCGCAGCAGACGCAGCGCTGCGCCTGCTGCGGCAGATGCTGGCTCCCGAGCCGGGCGCGCGCCCGCGCCACGCGATCGACATCAGCCGCCAACTGGCCGGCATCGCCGGCCCGGTCGCATTGCCCGCGCCGGACGCCAGTACGCAGCATTGGTGGAGCGCCCAAGCCGGACTGGCCCACACCAACTGGCATAGCGGCGCGGAGGCGTGATGCGCAACCGCCTGCTCGCCGCCACCGCCGCCGCGCTGCTGGTGCTGACGGCTCTGCAAGCCTGGTCGCTGCTGCGCGCTCCCGCCGCCTGGTCTCCCACCGCCATCGAGATCCGGCTCGCTCCGGGCGTGCAAACCATCCTCGGCGCCCGGGAACTGGCCGCTCCGCAGGCCGAACGCGCCCATATCCAGTTGCGCAGGGACGCGCAAGGCGCCTGGCTGCTGCGCAATCTGAGCGCATCGCGGCCCGTCGTTCTGCACGGCCCGGACGGCGACAAACGCATGGGCAGCGCGGCGCTGGCTGGTTTGGGAAGCTTTCAGATCGGCGGCACGGTGTTCGCGCTGGAGCAGGCTGGCGCTGGCCGCGAGGCCGCATTCCATTTTGGCGGCAGCGCCTGGCGCTACGACGGCGTCACGCTATACCGCGACGGCAGCGCCCAGCCCGCATGCCCGGACGCCTCCGCAGCGGCGCGCATAACGGCGCTGTGGAACCGCGTGGCGCCCGGTGTGCTCACACTGGCCCGTCCACTCGCTTTCGGCGGCAATATCCACTGCGGCAACAGGCTGGGACTCGGCGGCATTGCGCCCGGCGCAGCCATACTGGCCCGCAGCGGCGGCCAGCTCGTGCTCAACGCGGGGCCGCAGGATGACGGCCACACCGCCCTGCGCACCATACGCAACGCTGCAGCGAACGCGCACGCGCCGATGCAGGCCAGCCTGCGCCAGGAAGAACGTCCGCTCGCAGGCGTGAATTCATTCAGTATCGGCCGCACCCGCTTTTTGCTTGGACCGCAACCCGGCGCGGTTGACGGCGATGCGCTCAATCTTGAGCCGTCCCGGCATCTGGCCCTGTTCGCGAGTCCGGAGTCTCGGCTGCCGCCAGGCGTAAGCTGGCAATGGCGCCAGCGGACGCTTCTGGGCATTGCCGACTCCCCTGCCATCCTGGCGCTGCTGGCCATGGCGATAGCCGCGCAGCTGCTCGCCCACGCGGGGGGAAGCCGGAGGACGCCGGCCGCACGAGCTGTTCCTGCGCCCGGAGCGGCGGGGGCAGCGCGCCTCGCATCGGCAGAGCCATTGGCACGTGCCGTCGCCGCCGCGGCGCTGCTGGCGGCGGGGATTGCAGCCATCGTGGCGCAGCGGGCCGGGCATCCTGCCAGCGCGGCCTGCTCCCTGCTGCTCGGCGCAAGCGCGCTGGCTTGCTGGCTGCTCACGCCCAGGCGACTGCCGCTGCCCCTGGCCGCTGCCCTGGTATTGCTGGCGGCGGGCCTGCTGGCGCAACTCGAACTTGGCCTGGGCGCCAGCGTATCGTCCTGGCTGCGCTACTACCAAAAGAGCACCGCGCTGCTCGCGGCAGGCAGCGGCGCCAGCGCGCTGTGGCATCTGTCCCGTACCTGGCGCCGCAGCGCACTTGCCGTCACGCCCCAGCGCACCATGGAATGGCTGCTGGCCGTCCTTGCCGCCGTAGCGCTGGCCGCGCTGGCCGCGCAGGTACTGTGGGGCGACGAAACCGGCGTGTTCGACCTGCAGCCGGTGGAACTCGCCAAACTCGCCCTCACCGCCCTCACCGCCCACTGCCTTGCCCTGCGCATGAGCTGGAATGATGGAGGCCACCGCCAGCCCGGCCACGCCGCGCGCTGGCTGCAGCTGGCCGCCCCCGCCCTGCTCTTCCTGGCGCTGCTCGCCTTCGCGTTGGTCCAGGTGGACGACTTCTCGCCGCTGATCCTGCTGCTGGTGTGGACCCTGTCCATGGCCTTCGCCTACGCCCTGGCGGCCCGCCGGCCCGCGCTCGCTGCGGTAATGGCCTGCGGCGCGCTGTCGGCCATCGCCGTCATCGCCGTGGTGCGCGGCGCGGGCGCGGAAGGCGTGGCGCAATGGCCGCTGGCCAGCAGCTTCTATGCCGACCGCTTCCAGGTCTGGCTCGCACCCGCCGCCCACCCCCACACCGGCCAGCAACTGCTGCTCGGCGCGCACGCCATCGCCGAAGGGGGCTGGCTGGGTGCGGACAATATGCTGGGCCTGCGCTCCCTTGGCCTGCCAGTCGGCGCCGCCGTCAATATCCCCGCCGTACAGGACGACTTCGCGCCCGCCTTCTTCCTGAACCGCCACGGCCTGATCGGCGCTGTGCTGCTGTGGGCCGCCCAGGCCGCGCTGGTGGCGGGCCTGCTGCACGTGGCCGCCCGAACTTATGCCGCCGCCACATTGGCGCGCGACTTCCGCCAGGCCTGGCTGGGCCGCTTCCGCTACTTCGCTTTGTGCGGCGGGGCGGCGTTTGTGCTGGGCCATCTGCTGCTGTCCTGGGGCACCAACCTGGCCATCTTCCCCATCATGGGCCAGCCCATGAGCTTCCTGTCCGCCGGAGGCAGCCATCTGCTGTTTTTCCTGTGCCCCCTGCTAGCCTGCTGTGCGGTCAGCGCGCAATCTTTAGAGGAGAACGAACATGCCGATCTACGTCCAACATGAAGTCCTGGGCCGGATTCCCGACGTCTTCAACGCCGAGGCAATCTGGCAAGCCCCCGGCCTGGCGCTGTTCTCGCGCCGCCCTCTGCTGCGCGACCTGCTGGAACGCAGCCCGCGCGAACATCGCGGCCGCGCCGCCACGCGCTGCTTCTCGCACGTGACGCTGATGCTGCCGCAAGAAGAAGTCGATGACGACTACCACCTGACGCGCGGCGCCCGCGCCCGCGAACTGGCGCAAACCCTGGCTGCCCTGCACCAGAAAGACTTCGGCGACCTGCTCGGCAGCGACCAGGTGCGCTACGACGTGCTGGGCAAGGATGAGCTGGCGCCGGGCGAGGTTGAGGTCCGCTTCGGCCATGCTGTCTATCTGCCCGCGCCCGACGAGAAGGCGCTGTTCAACGTGAGCGTGTCGCGCGACAGTGCGGTTTGGAAGCCCGTGTGCGCGGTCTACCCCAGCCAGCGCCTGGCGCTGATAGGCGGCAGCGAGGGTGTGGCCAGCTATGTGGCAAGCGGCTGGCCTTTCGGCGGCGACAGCGCCATCCTGCTGCTGAACGACGGCCCGGATGCGCAGCCGGTCGTGCAGATGCGGCCAAAGGACGCCTTCGATTGCAACTTCGACGCCAGCCAGGGCCACTACGTTATCAAGGCCAAAGGCAGCAGCGCCAGCGCGCGCCTGCTGCTGAAGATTACCCGCAGCAGCTCCGCGCCGCCAGCGGCCCGCCCGGCGCCACAGCGCAGCGCATCCACCGCAGCGGCCGTCGCCGGCACCGCCTCGCCGTCGCGCGCCGCAGTCTGGCAGGCCCGCCCTCAGGCGCAAGCGGACAGCAGCGACCTGACCGCCGTTCCACAGCCAACCCGGCGGCCCGCCCCGCGCAGCGGAGAGACCGACGCAACGTATGCACCGATGCTGCAACGCCAGCGCGTGAGCCTGGTGGCGCTGGCGTTGCCGCGCCTGAGCCGCTACCGCGACACCGGCGCCACCGCACTGGAAGTCCCGTTCAGCCACACCCTCGGCCTGAATGCAGATCCGGCCGCAGGCAGGGCAATCAGCTTCCTCGTCAACGACAGCGACGAACTTTATGCCTGCACGGACAGTGGCCGCCAGCGCATCACCGCGCCCGCCAGCTTCACGCCGGTGGACGCGCGCGCCATCCGTGTGCTGCCCGCACCACCGGCCATGGCGGAGCGCTACTGCGCTACCGTAAGCTTGGTGCAGCCGCTCAGTACCGGCGTCGCTCCTGGCGCGCGCCTCGCCTTCGGCCGTGGCTCTCCCGCGCTGGCCGCGCTGCGCGTACTCGATTCGCCGCGATTCCTGGGCAGCGGCAACAACGCCAGCGCGGACCGCATCGGCCTGTCGCGCAACGCCTTCAGCTTCGAGGCGGCGCCGCAGGGCTTCAAGATCGGCCGCCTGTCCGCCTCGCAGGCGCTCTATCACCTGGACGAGCGCATGGAATTTGTGGCCAGCATAGGCGAAGCCAGTGCCGACGCGCCATACCTGCTACCGGCAGGCCACCATCTTGTCGCGGGCCACTACGTGCTGCGTTTCGACGTGTGAGCGGCGCCATGCGGATTGATTCTTTTCACGGTCTTGCCGCCTGGCTGGCGGGACTGGCCATCACGCTGGTGCTGGCGTCATGGCTTACGCCGCGCGAGTGGTGGCGCCGTCCCACAGTGCGCAATCTGTGCATTGCGGTGCTGGGCACATGGGCTTTTGGCAGCCTGATACTGCATTTCGCCAGTGCCCCGCTGCCGCAGATGCAGCTGGCTGGCCTGCCCGGCTCCTTCGCTCCGGCCAGCGCAATGCAAGCGCAGACACTGCCGCAAGCCCGCAACATGCCGCCGCCCGCATCCCATCCGTTCCGCGTGCATCGCGACCTGAACCTGCGCGCCTCGGCCAGCGTGGATGCGGAGCGCCTGGCACTGGTGCCGGCCGGCGCCAGCGTCACGCCCACCGGCGTCCGCTACGGCGACTGGTGGGAAGTGCGCGCCCATGCGGACGGCAAGACCAGCACCGGCTGGGTGAGCAGTTTGTGGCTGCGGCGCGCGGCGGAATGAGCATGCCGTCATTATTCGAGACACTTGATTTCGGCCCCGGCCTCGACGTGGCAGCACGCAGCGCCTCCAGCAACAGCAGCAGCCACGCGCTGGAAAACCAGGACAACCTGGTGCTCATAGACGCCAACGGACGCGCCATCGTCCTGCATGGCCAGATCGAGCGCGCGGTCCAGCTTCCAAACTGGCCGCGCGGCCATATGCGCATGGCGGTGCTGGACGGCATGGGCGGCCACGGCTACGGGCGCCAGGCGGCGGAAGCGGTAGCCGCAGGCCTGCTGCGCATGCCCGCCTGCGCCACGCTGGCAGAACTGGCCTCGCGCCTGGACGCCCTGCATGCGCAGCTCCAGCAGCAATTCAGCACACCGGGAGACGCGGGCCAGGCGCGCCGCCCCGGCACCACGCTCACGCTGCTGGAACTGCGCCCGCAGCAGGCGCCGCTGCTCTACCATGTGGGCGACTCGCGCCTGTACGAGATCACGCCCGACCGCGCGAGCGCGCTCACCATCGACCACGTGCCCGCAACGGCTTTCGCCATGCAAGGCATGCTGAACGCCGAGGAATGGTGGCGCCAGGTGCATGGCGAGCACCGGCCGCACATCGCGCAGGCTTTCATACTAGGCAACGCCTTCGCCGATCCGCAGCAGCTTAACGATGCGCTCTGCGCCCTCGACGGCGCGCGCCTGCCCGGCTTCCTGCGGCCGCTGGCGGACCGCCGCGCCATCACGGTGCGCAGCGGCGCGGTCTACCTGCTGGCCACGGACGGCTTCTGGGCCTGCCGCCGTCCGCAGGAATGGATAGCGCAATGGCCGGAATTGCTGGGCAGTTCGGCCAGCGCCGCCGAGGCGGTCGACACGCTGTTCGGCAGCTACCGCAGCGCGCCGCCGTCCGGCCTGAAACTGGACAATCTGACAGCCATCGCCTTGCGTTTCAACGCCAAGCAAGATGTCAGCAATGTTGACGAAACGGCACTACCACTACCCGGCGCGATGCCGTTTTGATCAGGGCATTGTTGCGCCCTTGCCCCGCTCTTTGGCGCTGGCGCAAATCAAATGCAATAAGCGGCGGGAACGGTTGCCATGCACAGGCAAAACCCGTAAGCTCTCGTTTATGCCGCCGGTCCTGAAGCCATGAAAAAATGCAGCAACACTGACCACCCGCACTGCACGTTCTGGGTACTCCCCGGGGAAGATGCATGCGCGGGCGGACATCAGCAGCCTGCAGCCGCGCCCACCAGTTACGATCTACTGAGTGCCATGCGCAGCGCCCGTGCCGCCTCCCCGGCCACGGCGGTCAGTCACGCCCCTGCAAACGCACCTTCAAACGCCAGCGCGCCCGCCTACCAGACGGCGCGGCCCCGCCCCCAGCTCCACATCAGCGGTTTCGACCCGCGCGCCGCAGGCGGCCGCCAAACACTGAAAATGGAATTGCGCGGCATGCCGGACGACTGCGCGCCGCAACTGGCTATCCAATTGCAATCCGAGCTGATACCGAACGGCGCCTCTCGCCAGCAGTTCGTGCGCGCGGCGGACGGCAGCTGGCGGCCTGCGTTTGTCGAATTCACATCACGGAACAAGGAGCACGGCCAGTACCAGATCAGCGCCGAAGTGCTCAGCCAGCACGCCGGCCTTGCCACGCGCCGCTGGGAATGCGTGTTTGTCATCCTGGTGCCGCGCCTGGACGCCACGCTCACTGAAATCCACCGCATCTTCCTCAGCACGCACAAGAATGTGCGCGTGGTGGCGGAAGACGCTTCGATTGCCCGCGTCAGCGCGCAAGGCGGCGAAAGCCTGGATATCGACGTCACCGCCCGCAACGCCGGCATCGCTCACGTCAACCTGGACGCGCCGCAAGGCAAAGTGGACATGGGCTTCTCCACCATCGCCTGGGACGAAGACCTGATCGAAATCGCCGTGCCACGCAGCGCGCCGGTGCACCCGCATCCATCCACTGCGGCAAGCTTCGTCAACGCCGCGCCGGAAGCGGGCTCGCAACGCCAGCTGCGCCTGTTCGCGCTGGACGAATGCGTGCTGGGACGATTTGAACTGGTGGACCCGGAAGCGGACGTGCTGCTGCAGCACTTTGGCGAAGGCAGCCCGGAAGCGAACGGCCTCACGCGCCGCCTGTCCGGCCGCCACGCCGTGATACGCCGCGCCGCGCAAGGCAGCGGTTTTGAAATTGAAGACGTGTCGCGCTACGGCATCCTGCTGGACGGTGTCTGGCCCGGCAAGAACAAGCCGGTGCGCCTGCGCCAGGGCATGCGCATTGAGATGAGCGCCAGCATCAAGGGCATCGTGGTGCTGCACGTGTCGGCCATCATGCCGCACGGCGTGATCCTGCACCGTCTGGACCAGGGCGCGCACGCCGAATGCCTGTTCCTGCTGGCGCCGAACTGCCACCCCGGCTACCCCATGCCGTCCTTCCCCGCCACGCCGCAAGCGGCCGCGCTGCCGCTGATACTGCACCACGACGGCGGTTTCTGGCATCTGGACCAGCTCACCGGCAAGGAGACCGCACTGGCTCCGGCCACCTCGCTGGAAAAACTGAGCCGCATGCCGCGCCTGATGCGCTTTGCCAGCGAACCGTATCCGGAAAGCTGGATCATCCGCACCGGCGCGCACGACCTGCACAGCACCATCGCCGCGCAGGACATGCACACCGCCTGATCAAAACGCTTACAGCGGCGTGGGCTCCTTGTCCACGGGACGCTTGGGCAGCGGAATGCGCTCGGTTTCTCCAGGCACCTGATCGAAACGCATCGCTTCCCAGTCCTCACCCGCCTGCACCACGCGCTCCTTGCGCGACGAGACAAAATTCCAGAACATGTAGCGGCGCCCGTCCAGTGGCTCGCCGCCTATCACCATGAACTGCGCGGCCGAGCGGGCGAGCACGCGCTGGGCGGTACTCGTATCCAGCAGCGCCATGGTGTGCAGCGCCAGCGGCACGCCGTCGATTTCCAGTTCGCCGCTGATGGGGTAGATCGCCGCTTCGGCCGGCAAGCCAGCCAGGCCTATCTCCTGCTCCGCCTTCAGCGCCACGTCCAGGTACAGCGTCTGGCTGTAGGTCTTCACCGGCGAGGTCTTGCCGAAAGCGGTGCCGATCAGCACCCGCACGCTGGCGCCGTCCACCTGGAAGGAAGGAATCTGGTCAGCCCGGGTGTGCTCGAAGCACGGCTCGCATTCCTCGTATTCCTTGGGCAGCGCTACCCACAGCTGCAGGCCGTGCGTGCGGTGCGGCTGGTCCACCAGGTCCTTGGGCGTGCGCTCGGAATGGACGATGCCCTTCCCGGAAGTCATCAGGTTGATCGCTCCCGGCTCGATGCGCTGCACCGTGCCCAGGCTGTCGCGATGGTCCATCGCGCCTTCAAACAGATACGTCACCGTGGCCAGGCCGATATGCGGGTGCGGACGCACGTCATGGTCCGAACCCGGCGCCACGTCGATCGGGCCGAAATGGTCGAAGAAGATGAACGGGCCAACCGCCTGCTTCACCGCGGACGGCAGATAGCGGCGCACCACGAAGCCGCCGCCCAGGTCTTTCTCATGGCCTTTCAACACATTGGAAATAGTCATGATGCTTACCCCAGCACGGTGTTGATCTCGGTGGTCACAGCCGTCATCAGCTTGTGGACCGGGCATTTCTGCGCGGCCGACAGCAGTTCGGCGCGCTGCGTTTCGCTCAGGTCGCCGGTCAGGTGCACCGTGGCGGACAAGCGGTACACGCCCTTGCGCTCCTCGCTGTCGTCGCGTTCGGTGGTCACTTCCACGTTCTCCAGCGGATAGCCCTTGCGCTTGGCGTACCACACCACGGTAAGCGCCTTGCAGGCGCTGATAGCCGCGTCGTACAGGTCGTGCGGCGAAGGGCCGGCGTCGCTGCCGCCTTCCTCCACCGTGCCGTCGACGGAAATGATGTGGTTGCGCACATGGGCGATATGCCGCATCGGCAGGGACTGGTCGCGGATTACTTTGATAGACATGGGCTCCTCGCATGCGTAAGTCTTGGAAGCCACAATGTACACCGTTTGCCCTTGGTTCGCCTATCCCATTCGCCCATCTACACAGAATGCATATCTCATGACCTAGCTCAAACACAGGCCGCATATGGCTGGCAATCGGCACTTGCGCTCCATAGAGTAAAAAGGTGCAGGGCCAACAATGGAGACCATCATGAGCGAAATTACAGGCGCCATAGACTTGAGCAAGATACCCGAGGAAGAATTCGATCCCGACCTGGACCTGCGCGCAGCGGTGGTGCGCGACGGCGCCGTGCTCGGCTCCACCGTGGTAAAGGCGGGCAACCGCCGCGAGCCGCTGCGCTTTGCCGTGCAGTTCGATGCGCCTCTGCTGCCCGGTGCCACGCTGCCATGCCCGGTGCGCCTGGTGATCGGCCCCAACGTGGGCGACCTGGAACTGCTGGGAATAGACACGCTGAACCACGTGGTGGACCTGGCCGGCCAGCGCTCCGATACGGACGACGGCGGCGACGCCACCCCGGGCGAGCCAGCCGGCGCCAGCGCCAGCTACGAAGTGAAGGTGGACGTGGGCGTTCTGGCGGTGGACATCGCCATCTACCACTGCTGGCTGTTCTGCTGCCGCACCTACACGCTGCGCGGGCGCGTGGTCTGCCGCCGCTGGCACTACAATCCGGCCACCGGCCACTGGAGTTTCTGCGACGAGCCGGTGCCCGGCGCCACCGTCGAAGCCTACGACGTGGACCGTTTCTTCTTCTGGTACCACCGCGACCTGATCAAATCCGCCGTCACCGACATCAACGGCAATTTCGTCATCACTTTCCGCTGGTGCTGCCTGCGCTGGCGCCCCTGGCTGCTGCAAAGCTGGGCCGTGGACCATGAGCTGATCAACCAGATCCAGAACCTGCTGACGCGCTACCGCATCCCGCTGCCGCCGGTGCCGCCCCCACCGTCGCCGGACCCGCTGTACCTTCAGCAGCTGGCCGCGCACGCCACGCGCAGCGGCGCCATGCCCAGCGCCCGCACGCAGGTCGGCCAGGGCGTTCCGGACAACGCCATGTCGGCCGAGGCGCTGCTGGCGGTGCTGCCGCCCTCGCCCGAGCTGGCGGCCCTGCACATCTGGCCCTGGTGGGACCGCAACGACTGCGCGCCGGACGTGGTGTTCCGCGTGACCCAGCCTTGCGGCGGCACCGTGCGCGTCATCCGCAATGAAAGCAATGCGCAGACGCGCTGGGACATTCCCGCCAATCTGCACGTTACGCTGCTGGCCAACGACCTGGCGTGCTGCCTGCCGGTGTGCTACGACCCCGATTGCCCCGAGTGCCTGCAAGTGACCTTCGTCGGCTGCGTCGACACCAGCCAGATCGGCGCCGCCGACCTGCCACCTGTGCCGCCGCTGCCGGACCTGCGCGGCTACGCCTACACCGCCATGCCGTCGCCGGACGACCGGCCCTTCTATGGCTCGCTGCGCATACGCGGCGGCGTGGGCAGCGACGTGGACTACTTCAAGGTGCAGATCTCGCGCGACGGCGGCGTCTGGACCGACCTGCCGCCGCCGGCCTTTGAAGGCTTCCAGCGCAACTACTGGGACGGCAGCGGACAAGCCGTGGAGCCGGCGCCCGCCTTCACACCCATCGTCAAGAACGGGCAGACCGTCATGATCACGCGCCAACACTACGAGGCGCTGCACCCGGCCATTCCACGCTTCGGCGGCCAGGTCATCTGGTACGACCCTGACACGCTGTTCTATTTCGACACCACGGCCAATCCCGCCATCACGCCGGACGCGTTGTACCAGCTGCGCTTCATCGGCTACTCGGCCGACGCGGCGGACAACCTGATACTGGGGAGCGCACGCGTGCTGCCCGGCTGCGGCCAGCAGGAGGCGCAGAAAGTGTTCATCCGCGTGGACAACCAGGCCATGGTGCATCCGGCGCCCACCGCGCTGCATCCTTGCGGGCCGGGCACGGTGCATGACTGCACCAATGAGCCGGACTGCTATATCCGCCGCATCTGCGTCAACGAAGGCACGGCGGGCGAGTACTGCATCAGCGCCTGCGACATGGTGCGCCTGTCCGCCAGCGACACGCTCACCGTGCACTTCAGCGCCACCGTTCCGGCCACCGTGCAGGACGGCCACCTGGGCGGCTACACGCTGTTCGCGGAATACGGCGTGGCGCAGACCTTCCAGATCGGCACCGGCGTGCACGGCGCGTTCAGCGCAGACCCCACGTTTGAAGTCGGGCCGACCTATCTGGAAGCGCTGTCGCAAGGGGCGCCACGGCCGCACTGGTACGGCGGCCACTACAAGGTGACGCTGCGCGGCAGCGACTTTGACCGCTGCTGCGCCTACATTCTGCGGCTGAAGGCCTGGAAGCGCACGGCCAACTGCGGCGCACCCAGCCTGACGCACTTCAATGAGTTCGAGGTGGCGTTCACCATATTGCGGCCCGAGCTTTGCCCGGACGTGTGCCCGGAGCCGGACGAGAACAAGGGCTAGAGGCTGCAGATGGGCGGCGCATGGTACGAGCTGCTGCTGGCCGTCCTGGCGGTATGGCGGGTGACGCACCTGCTGCACGCCGAGGACGGCCCGTGGGACTTGACGGTGCGGCTGCGCGGCTGGGCGGGCGACGGTTTTCTGGGGCGCACGATGGACTGTTTCTACTGCGCCAGCCTGTGGGTGGCGCTGCCGGCCGCCGCCATGCTGGGCACAAGCTGGCAGCACTTTGTACTGCTGTGGCCCGCGCTGTCCGCCGCAGCGATCACGCTGGAGCGCGTGCGCGGCGCGCTACGGCAAGAGGAGCCTTAAATGGGATGCTGCGGAAGCAAGCGCCAGCAGGTGGTGCAGAAGATCTATGGCTCGCAGGGATACAGCGCCAGTGCGGGGCTGCGGGCGAGTGCGCAGGACAGCATGCGGGCCGCACAGCCGGCCGTGGCCGAAACGCCGGCAGGCATGCCGCATTTCGCCACGCCGGCGGGGGTGCCTTTTGTGTATGACGGCTTGGCGGCGCTGGTGGTGACCGGCAGCGCCACCGGCCGCCGCTACCGCTTCGCCGCACGCGGCGTCCGGCTGATGGTGGATCCGCTGGACGCGCCCACCATGCGCCAAACGCCCAAGCTGCGCTGCCTCGCGTGATGGCGGGTTACGGCTTCGCCTAACCCGCCCTACGAATGCAGCCGGCGATACCACTGCGTAGGGCGGGTTAGCGTAGCGTAACCCGCCATGTCCGCAGCCCGTCGGCTTACGCGAGCTTGCGCGCTACCCGGAAGCCGACGATGTCATTGGCCAGCACGGCCGAGTAGCCGTTGCGCAGCGCGGAACGCAGGTAGCGCGGCTGGTACAGCCAGGAGCCACCGCGCAGCACGCGCCGCGCAGCGTCGCCGCCCCGCTCCCAGGCGCTGCCGTCGCCCGGCGCGCCTTCGTAATTGTCATGCACCACGTCCTGCGTCCATTCCCACACATTGCCGTGCATATCGAACAGCCCCCAGGGATTCGGCTGGAACGCATCGACCTTGGTCGTCCCGTGCCGGAACTCTCCCTTGGCCCCGTTGTTGTAGGTGAAATTGCCGTCGTAGTTGGCCATCTCCGTGCTGATGTCATCGCCGAAGCTGAACGCCGTGTGCGTGCCGGCGCGGCAGGCGTATTCCCACTCCGTCTCGCTCGGCAGGCGGTACAGCTGCCCCGTCTTCTCCGACAGCCAGGCCAGATACTTCTGCACGTCGTTCCAGCTCACGCCCACCACCGGATGCTCGTCTCCCTGCTTGAATCCGGGCGAGGCCCAGTCCGTGTCCGACATGGACTCCCAACCCGTGGCGCGCGCAAACTGGCGCCACTGGCCCACCGTCACCGGGAAGCGTCCCAGGGCGAAGGGATATTCTATGCCCACCCAGTGCTGCGGCGTCTCCCGGTCCAGCCAGGACTTTTGCGATCCGGCCCGAATGGCGACAGCGCGCTCATGCTCGGACGAACCCATTTGAAAACGCCCGGTCGGTATCAGCACCAGATCCGGCCCTACGCCGGTGCCGTCCAGAAAACGGTCGCGCAGCACGCCGCTGGCGTCCGCAACGGGGCTGCCGGGCGTGGGCATGAGCGCCGCCAGTTCGGCCGCATTGCGCGCCGCCTGCTCCTTCCGGTGACGCTCCTGCTCGGCGCGATAGGCGGCTTCCGCCTTGAGCTGCGCCGCCTTGCGCTGCTGTTCCTCCTGCGCCTGGCGCGCCTTCAAGGCGTCCGCCTCGCGCCGCGCCAGCAACTGCTCGCGCAGGCGCGCCTTGCGTTCCTTGGCAGCCTGCTCCGCGTCCAGCCGCTGCTGGCGTTCCAGCTCGCGCCGCTGCTGGTCCAGCTTTACCTTTTCCAGCGCGGCCGCCTGCGCCTCCGCCTTGCGGCGCTCGGCCAGCTCCACCTGGCGTTTCAACTCCTCCGCCTTGGCCTGTTCGGCGCGCACCGCCTGCTCGCGCCGCTGCTCCTGCTCGCGCTGGCGCTCGCGCGCCAGCCGCTCGGCCGCCTGCGCCGCCAGTTCCTCCTCGCTGGGACCGGATGCGCCCAGCAAGGCGTCCAGCAGCGCGGTCACCGACTCGGGACGCTGATCCTGCGCAAAAGCGAAGCCGCGCTGCAGCACCTGCCATTGCATCTCGTTGAGCGCGGCGGGTGCGGAAGGCAGAAACTGTCCGCTGCGGTTTTCGTCGAAGGGCAGCCTGCCCTCCAGCAGCTGGTAGATCATCACCGCCACCGCGTACACGTCCAGCTTGGGGCTGGGCTGACGCTGCGAAGCGCCCGCTTCCGGCGCGCGGTAGCCGGTGGTGCCTGCGTTCGGCGTCTGCATCCCAAGGCTGCTGCCCGCGTTGCGCGCACGCGAGGCGATGCCGAAGTCCAGCAGCTTGACCTCGCCTTTCTGGGTCAGGAAGACGTTGCCGGGCTTGATGTCGCGGTGCACCAGCTTGTACTTGTCCCAGGCATAGTCCAGCGCATGCGCCACGGGCCGCAGCAAGGTCTGGACCTGCTCCGGCGTGGCCGGGCCGGAGTGGGCCAGCCAGGCGTCCAGGTCCTGGCCGTCCAGGCATTCCATGATGATGAAGTAGCTGGCCGTGGCCGGGTCCTGCGCCCATTCGTAGATGCGCACGATGTTCTCGTGCGACAGGCGGCGCGCCTGCGTCGCTTCCTCGATCAGCAGCTTGGTGTGCGTGGCGCTCTGGGTCAGCTGCGGCGGCAATATCTTCAGCGCCACCTGCGCGCTGTGGCCAAGTTCCTCCTGCGTGGCCAAATCGGTGGCCTGCCACACCTGCCCCATGCCGCCCAGGCCTATCAGGCGCTCCAGCCGGTAGCGCCGGTTCTGCGGGCCGATCTCCTGGCCCGCCATCAGGCCCAGTTCCGTACCCTGCCTGATCTGGATGGGCGATGCGGACGCGCCGGGCGCGGCGCTGCCTCCCAGCGGCGAATACTCGGCGTCCAGGATAGCGTTCTTGCGGCGGTCGAACTCTTGCAGGCTTAACAGGCCATCGTCATGCAAGGCGCGCAGTTCACGTATCTTGTCTCTTGCTGTTTGCATCTTCAACTTATAAAGGCACGCCGCATTCGGCGCAGAATTTCGCATTCGGACGGTCGGCGGCGACCGGGTGGCCGTTCACGCAAACATTAACGGCAGGCTGCCCAGGTCCATTAGCAGCCGCGTGATGGTGATGCACCGGTGCGCCCGCCTGGGCCACGCCCACGCCCAGCTGCATCTGTGCGCTGAGCGCATTGGCGTGGGTGGCGTTTTGCAGCTTGAGCAGGTCGAGCTGATGCTGCTTGTCCTTCTGTTCCTGTGCGTCGCGGTGGGCGCGTTCTTCATTCACGCGCTCCTGCAGCATGCGCATGGCCTCGGCCGGGCTCAGGCTGTTTTCGGCGGCCACCACGGCCGCCATGGACTGGATTTGCGCGGGGCTCATGCCGGCGCGCACCTGCTCCTTCATCACCTGCGCCAGCGCAGCGGCGTTCTGCGCGGGCGCCATCGCCACCTTGCCGGTGTCGCTCAGGTTGCCGATGGTGGCGATGCGCTCGATATCGATGCGCGCCAGTTCCGCCGCGTGCGACTGCTGCGCCAGCAGCAGGTCGTATTCGCCTTTCCAGCGCGCGAAGTTCTGCTCGCGCTCATGCTCCATCTTCTTCAGGTCGCGCTGCCAGTCGGCTTCCTGTTCGCGCTGTTTCAGCGCCAGGCGCTGCTCGTCGACCGCCAGCTGGTCCAGCGCGGCGCGATGGATCACGGCCTGGGCCTGGCGCTGCTGCACGCCGTCCGCATCTATCGTGCGCAGCAGCCTTTCGTGCTGCGCCACCGCGTCGGCGCTGGCGCCGTCGCGCCGCATCTGGTCCAGCTTCTGGTTCACTTCAGCCACTTGTACAGCATTCTCGGCGTCCTTCACTGCTTCGCCGCGCAGCAGTTCGCGCTGATGCGCCAGTTGCTGCTGGTCCTGCCATTCCTGCACGCGCTCCGCTTCGCGCTTGCGCGCCGCGTTGGCCAGCGCCACGCCGTGGAAGCGCGCCTTGTGGTGCTCCGCCTCCAGCTCGGCCTCGCGCTGCTGCGCATCCGTTTCACTCTTGCGCAAGCGGAGCAGCTGCGCGCGGCGGTGCGCCTCGTCCTCGATGGTCAGCGCCTGCGCCACCTGGTTCTGGATCTGCTGCATGTGCAACTGGTGCGAGAAGCGCTGCTGCGCCAGTTGGCGCTGCTCCAGCGCGGCCTGCTGCGCCACTTCCAGCTCGGTGCGCATCTTGATCTGCGCCAGTTGGCGTACATGCTCCCATTCGGCCACGTCGCCGGCGCGGCCGGCCTTCTTCTTCGCCAGATCGTGTTCCAGTTCGATCAGCGTGGCGCCGGCGCCCCGCTCGAAGGCCTCGCGGCGCGTGCGCGATTCGATAATGCGGCCGTACAGATCCACCTCGCGCGCGCGGATGGCCTGCACGCGTTCGGCCTCCTGCTGCGCCAGTTCGGCCTTGTCCACATTGGCGTCCTGGCGCAGTTCGGCACGGCGGAAATCGCTGCGCAGCTTCTGCTCCTCGCGCCAGATGGCTTGCCACTCTTCTTCGTTGTAGAGTTCATCGAGCTGCTTGACGTGCTCCAGCTGCGCGTGGCGCTCGTCGGCTACCAGCCACAGGGAACCCACACGCTCGCGGTTGTTGTCGAACTTGTCGTGCCGCAGGGACAGCGTGTCCACCTGCGCCACGGCCAGGCCGAATTCGGCCAGGCGCAGCTTGAGGGCGGCTTGCAGGCGCTCGTCCAGTTGCAAACGCAGGTCGGCATTGCCGCTCATGTCGCGCATGGAGCGTCCGCCGATGAATTCCGCCGCCACCTGGCGCACGGAGTCCGCCAGCAACGCGTGCAGATGCAAGGTGGTCACGGCGCCGGGCACGGTCATGAAATGCTGGGCAAAGGCGGCGACGTTTTCCACCTTGATGCCAACCTTGAAACGCGCGGCCACTTTCAGGTGCTCGGCGGTGTGCAGGTCGCTGAAGGAGAACTCCACCGGCAGCGGCGTGGTGCGCGTGATCAGGATTTCGGCATGCTGGTCGCGCAGCAGATGGTTCAGGCGCGTGAAGAAGCCTTCGATCTCGTATTCGCCTTGCGGCACTTCGGTGGCCTTGTCCGCCTGCAGGATGTAGGCGCGGGTGGTGGCCGGCACGCGCAGCGTCTTGTTAAAGACGCCCGATAGTTGGCGCACGCCGAAATAGACGGCCAGTTCGTCGTTGGCCGGTATCCAGCGGTTATCGCGCAGCACGGGCTCATTGTGCGGCGCACCCAATATCACTCCGCAGTTCGCGCAGTAGCCGGTGCCGGCGCCATTTTTATGCTCGCAGCGCGGGCATTTTACGCCGCCAAAACCAAACATTCGGAACATGTCGAACTCCTTGTAAACCTGCTTACCGCATACCCATTCCAGCCGCCCCGTCCGGTCCTGATTTTAGCAGGGGCGCGCCGCTTTTATCTTGCGCACGATTCAAGCCCTGGCTTAGATCATGCCTATCCGCTCTATGCACGCCAGCGAGGCGCCTCGGGCGCGCAAGGCGCTGGCGTAGGCTGGCGGGATGTCGTTTTGCCAATCCCGGGGCAGCAGCACGCGGTCGCCCTGGACGGCTTGTTTTAGTATCAACTCCATCTTGGCTTCGCGGCCTTCCACAGTGTCCACGCGGCCGGCATGCCAGGCGCTGGAGCAGCCGCTGGCGATGATGCGGCCGCGCGGCACGAACTCGCGGCCACGCGCGAGGCGGTCGGCCATGACCAGCGCCAGTTCGTGGGAGGCGCCCTGGAAGCGCGGCTGGCCGAAGCGCACCACGGTGCGCCAGCGGCCCAGGCCACGGCCGTCGAAGTGGCGCGCGCCGGCCAGCGCCTGGCGGATGGCCAGTTGCGCGGTCAGGCCCAGGCCAGGGACGGCGATGGTGTCTTCCTCGTCGGCGCCGCCCTGCTCCACGGGGTGGACGCTGACTTCCACCCAGTTCAGGCTATCGTTGATGCCGCCGCTGTGCAGCGGGAACCAGGCGCGCGCGCTGGACACGGAGGCCGATGGATCGGTGTGTCCGGTCAGGGCGCCAAGGTGGGACAGGGTCAGGCTGCCGGGGATGGATTGTGCCGCTTCGGCGCCTGGGGCGCTCGCCGCGCCCAGCACGGCCAGCGCCGGCACGGGGCTGGCGGAGATCAGCGCTTGCAGATGCACTGAGGCTTCGGCCTGGCCGCTCACGCTGCCGCAATGCCAGTTGTCGGACCAGCCGTCAGCGTAGACCAGCGGGCAGGCGGGCTGCCAGGCGCCGCGCACCATGCGGTCCGCCAGCACGGCAGCCAGTTCCCAGCCACGTTCACCGGCCGATGGGGCGAGGTCCATGCTGAGCACAACCTGGTCGCGGCTGTCGAAGCGGTGTTCGGTGTGGCGCGCCAGGCGCACGACTTCCTGCATACGCTCGCTCAGGGCGGGCGCGCCGGACACGGCGCATTTGACGTCGGCGCGGTTGGCGCGCGGGCGGCGGCTGGCGGTGATGGTCAGCACGCGGCCGTCGGCCAGCACGCAGCGGCACTCTGCGTTGGCGGGGAGTTTCGGGCTTGTGCAGGTCATAGCGATGGCTCCCGGCGCTGTTCAGGCCCCGCATAGGCCTCTACTGCGTGTTCGCCGGTGGCGGCGCGGCGTTGCGCAAGGTGGTGGTCAAGGTTGGCGACGATGCGCTCGGCTTCGTCCATCAGGGCGGCGAGTACCGGTTCAGGGTCGGCCGCGCCGCAGGCGGCGCCGAATTGCAGCGGGTTGGCGGCCAGTTGCAGGCGCGCGAGCAAAGCCCAGGCTTGGTCAAGTTCGCGCGCCGCCTGGATGCTGTGGCCCGAACGGCGCTCTTGTTGTGCGCGCGGAGACGGCAGGTCGGGGGCGGACCAGGCCAGGGCGGGCATGGTGTTGACGTCGAGCGCGAGCAGCGCGGCACGCTGCAACAGGCTGCGGTGCGCCAGGAACAAGGCCTGGCCCGGCGGCAGCGCCACCTGCCGGAAGCCGCTCGACAGCGCGGGCAGCTCAAGGAACAGGCGGCGCAGCGCATGCGCGTCGTCGCGGGCCGTAGCAGCAAAGGCGGCGTTCGTGGCGCCGGCTGCGGCGATGGCGGCTACAGCAGCACCTGCGCCAGCGTGCGCGGATGCGGGCGTTGCTTCGTCCAACAGGATTTCGGCAGTTGCGGGGGCGTCTGGCATGCTGGCAGACGCGTTGCTGGCGGCGGACGCGTCCAGGGCGGCGGCGGCGGCGGCGGCAGGCGGAGTCTGCGCACGGGCACGCAGCTGGGCGGCGTAGTCGGTTTGCTCGCCCAGATCTACCGGCAGGCAGTCTTCCACCGTCACGCCGAAGCGCGTGTAGAGCAACTGGTTCAAGCCTGCGCGGAAGCCGTTCCACTCGTCCAGCGAGGTGCATGGCGGCAGGTCCAGCATGCCTTGCGACAGCGCTTCCTGCACCGCCGCTTCCACGGCCGCCTGCAAGTCCGCCAGGGCCAGCGCTTCCGCCACTTCGCTGAACAGGTACAGATCAAAGCGCTGCTGCGCCACGCGCGGATCCGCCGCATCGATCAGCACACGGGTACGCAGGCCGATTTCCGGCGCGGCGGCATAGGGCGTCACATCCACGCTATATGGCCCCGGATGGAAGGCATACGCAACCTCGCCTTCCCTTGCGCCGCCAGCGGCAGCACGCCGGGATTGCCCGCTCTCGCTGAATATCACCTGCACGCAGCCGGCGGGCGCCTGCGCGCCGCGCAAGCGCACCGCCACCAGGCTGCGTCCCAGTGCAGCGCAGGACGCATCCTGTGCGGCATCCTGCGCTGCGCTGCGGCTGCGGACGAAGGAAAAGAGGCCCATGATTACCGCGCCACCGGCTCAACGGCAAAGCTCGCGCCGTACAGCTGGAAATGCGCCGCCGGTGCGATGTCAAACGGCCACGCGTGCTCGCATTCGCCGTCCGCGTCCAGCCGGCCCTGCAGCAATATGGCGCCGCCCCCGTCCACCACGCGCAGCATGGGCTGCTCGCGCAGCAGGCGCGCAGCGAATGGCGCACCGGCGTCAAGTTTGAGAATGAGCTGCCAGCCCTCCCGGTCATCTTCCCCGTTTTGCACAAAATGCAACTGCCAGTGGCCGTCGTCCGTCATCAGTTCGTCCAGCACGGCGCTGGTCGAAGCGGCGCGCAGCATACCTGCGCTGCGCTGCCACACCGCGTCATTGGCCGCACCAGCCTCCGCTACCGCGCGGCGCTCCAGCGACAACTGGCGAAAGCGCCGCAGCGTCAATGGCGAAGCCTGGAGCGCGGCGCGCTCGTTCGGCGTAAGCGCGCGGCTGCCGTCCAGCGCCGCCAGCAGCACCGCGTCCGACAGCATCAGGCGGTCTCCCGGCACCGCCCGGGACAGCAGCAGGCGCTCTTGCAATTTCCGGTCCGGCGTGGTCATTTTTGCATCCTTCCATTCATTGCGTACAGCTTGTCGATGGCCTCGTTGCGGCGCTTGCGCAGCGTCGGCATCGAAATCCGGTCCAGCGCCGCCAGTTGCTGCAAGGTCGGCAGTTCGCCGGTGGCCGGGTCCAGCCAGGCGTCCGGATAGCTTTCGTCTTCCGCGCCGAGCAGTTTCTGGTACACCGCCAGCCGGATCGGCAGCGATTCCTCGTCCAGCACCTGCAGCATGCGGCTGCCGCCATCCTGGGCGGCGGTAGCCAGCTCCATAAAGCGGAGGGGCAAGGAAAGGCTGGCAGCGAGGGCCTGGTCGGCTGCGGCAAGCGCGGGGTCGCGGATGGGCTGGGGCACGTCCGCATCCGCATCGGAGTCCGCATCAGGCGGGACATCGACGCCATCCTCTTCTCCGGGCGCGGGCAGGATCTGGTCCTCCACATGCTGCCGGGCGTCATCCTCCGACTCGCTCACCACGCGCAAATAATCATCCAGCCAGGCGGTGGCTTCGCCATCGTCGCCGCGCCAATCGTCGGCGCCGCCCATATTGGCAGACAGCGCCTCGTACTCGCCGATTTCCGCCATCAGCGCGGCAATCTTGCCGGGGCTGTTCTTCAGGCTGGAGAAGCGCTTGGACTTGGTGTGCAGCGGCCCGGGCGAGCCGGCGAAGCGCTCCTGCGACTCGCTCCAGCGTATCACCCACTCGGCCTTGCACCCGCCTATGGACTTCATCTGGCGGGCTTCGATGGGAATGCCCTCCGCCGCGCGGCCCAGAATGGCGGCAATCTGCTGCTCGTGCTGCTGCCAGTTGGCGAACAGCTGCTCAATTTCGCGGTAGGCGGTATCGAGCATGCGGTAGGTGTACATTTTATTGGGACTGCAATCGCGCCCGGTGGCTACCTGGTAATTGTCCGAGTCCACCTTGTCGCGCAGGCCGGCGTACATATCGTTGAATTTCTTGCGCAGCATGGCGTCGCTGCCGGGGTTCAGCCAGAATGCGCCGTGCCGGGCGTGCTCGCTGGCCAAGGCCGAGGCCAACCCGCTCCAGTACGAGGGCTGCGCCTGGAGTTCGAACGCGAGGCTGGTGGCCAGTTCGGAGACGCTTTCGCCGTAGCTGTTGCCCGGCGCTTCACCGCGCGCGCTGCGCTGCGCCTGCCGCAGCTCGGACGCCAGCGCGTCCGTGTAGATGTCGAGCTGCTCGGCTTCGCATCCGCCGCCAGCCAGCAGCAGCAAATCCATGCGCTGCACGGCCAGCAGCGAGCAGTGGCCCAGCAGCTTGCGCACCTGTTCCCATCCGTGTTCCTGATAACGCGTTCCCGGCAGCCGCATGTGATCCCGTAGTTCAAAAAAGGCGCCGCCGGACCATAGGGATCGTATGGTCTTCGACGGACACTTCAAAATCATGCCACATCCTTGACTCAGCCATTCCTCTTGTTACACGCCTATTTACCCCTCTGTTCCGCGTTCTGCCCAGGCCAGCCCGCCAGCAGCGCGGCCACCATGGGCGCGGCATGCTCGCCGCCGCTGGCGCCGGAATGGCTGACAAAGGCCGCCACCGCAAGCCGGTGCGGCTGCTGCGGCAGGCTGCGCGGCTCCAGCCAGCCGGTGAACCAGACCGTGGCCGCCCCGTCGCTCACAGGCGCGGTGCCGGTCTTGCCGTACAAGCCAAGGCGCAGCGGTGCCAGCCCAGGCGCGCTGAAAGCGGCGGCGGCGGTGCCGGAGTCCACCACGCCCTTCATGCCGGCGCGGATGCGGTCCAGCCGCGCGCCCAGCGGCGCGGCTTGCGCGTCGCTAGCCGCTTTGCCGTTCAGCTCCAGCAGCAGCCGAGGCGTGACCGTGGCGCCCTGGCCGATGGCGGCGGACACCATCGCCATTTGCAGCGGCGTCGCCTGCATACGGAGGCCGATGGCCATTTGCCGCAGCTCGTGGCGGGTGTGGATTTCGTCCACGTGGGCAGGCGTGGCTTGCAGCGCGTCGTAGGCCTGCCAGGGAAAGTCGCCGGGCAGCAGGCCGCCGTCCAGCCGCAGGCGCTGCTCGAATCCCAGCCGGTGCGCGGCGGCCGCGATGGGCCGCACCGGGTCGAGCGCGCCCGCTTCCAGCGCCTGCACGCCGGGCACACCGCCGTCGGGGCGGCCGAACAGGCTGCGGTCGCTCAGCTCGGAGGACCAGGCGAACCAGGTGTTCAGGCTATAGGTCAGCGCTTGCGCCAGTCCCAGCTTGCCTTCCTGCGCGCGCCGATCCAGCCCCTGCTCCTTGTAGTTGGTGATGTGGGCGCCGCCCGGGCTGGCCGGATAGGTCGCGGCTCCGGTCTGGAAGGCGTAGCCGCGCTGCCGGGCGATGGCGTTGATGGCCGGGAGCGGCATGCCGCTCAGGAGCGCGTCCAGGCGCGGATCGGTCTGGGCGGCCAGTTCGAGGCCGAGCGCGCTGACGATCTTGAACGTGGAGCCGGGGCTGCGGTGCGCGCCGCCGTCGTGCTGGAGCGCGGGCAGGCGCAGGGGGCTGCGGGCGGGGTTGGCGCGGTCAAAGTCGCGCACTTCCGGCCAGTTGGCGGAAGTCGCGGGGGCGTTGCCGGCGCCTGCGGCGGCGAGGATGTCGCCGGTTTCGGCATCGAGCACGATAAAGCCGGCATGGCGCCCTTGCGGCGCGGGCTGGCCGCCGGTGCAGGCCTTGCCGTCCCAATGGCCCTGGCGCATGCCGATGCAGTCGAGGATGCGCTGGCTGAGCGCTTGCAGCGGCAGGTCGAGCGACAGCTTTGCAGTGGCGCCCGCAGCGCCGCCGCCCATGGCCGATGCGCGGGCCAGCATGCCGGCAATGCTGCTGGCGTGTTCAGGACCGACGCCCAGCATGGGCGCCAGGCCGGCGTCCAGAGCGGTGGGCGTGCCGCTGCCGTCCGCCCACAGCAGCGCGCCGTTGCGGTCCTGGAGCTGCACGCCCGCTGCGGCTTTGCCTGCGGCTGGTGCAGCGGGCGCCGCGCCGGGCAAGGCTGTTTCCAGGGGCTGCCAGACGATGCGCCCTGCTCCCTTGATCACGCGCAGGTGGCGGTAGCCCTGGTCTCCGGCTGCGGCGACACTCGTCATGTCCAGTGGCTGCATCTCGACGGTGATGGCGCGGGCGCCGGGCAGCGGGTCCAGGGTAAGCTGCACCGCATCGCTGGCGCTCGCGCAGCCGCGCCCTGTGCAGGCAGGAAGCAGCTTTGCATGCGCGCCGCTGACCGAGAGCACGCGTCCGGCCACCAGCAATTGCAGCGCGCCACCGGAGGGCGCAGGCAATGTCAGTTGCACTGCTTGCGCGGCGCTGGATTGCGGCCAGTAGGCGGCGCGCGTCCAAGGCTGCCAGCCTTGCGGCAGCTCGGCGAACAGACGCGCGGCGGCGGGCGGCATCTGCGAGGTAGAAGCCAGAGGACTGCCGCCGGCGCTGGCTTCCCAGGCTGGTCCGGACTTCACGCGCCACGCGAGCAAGCGCCGTTCGCTGTTGTAGATGTCGATCTGCTGCCGCACATAGGCGCCATCGGCCTGCTGGTACAGGCGCTTGAGCAGCTTGGCTGTGGCCTCGCCGGGCTGCACATGCCGCCACTCGGCCAGTTCGGTGGCGCGGGACGACGGTGCGCTGGCCAGCCATTGCGGCAAGTCGCGCGGCGCGACGGCGATCATGCCGCTGGCGTCCAGGCGTACCAGTCCGGCGTCTTGCAGGGCGGTGAAGAGAATCTGGTCTTCCAGCTGGGCCGTGGCGCGCGCCGGAACCTTGTAGACGCCGGGCTGCAGATAGCCGGTGGCCGGGCTGCCTTCGGCGGGAAATGCGGCCAGCAGCACTTTGTCGCCCGAAGCTATCATGCTGCCAGCGGCCAGGCTGGCACTGCGGACGCCCGTGCCGGCGGAAGCGCCATCTGGCTGACGCAACTGATACAGCTGCACCAGCAGCTCGCCAGCCTGTGGGCAGCCCACGCTGGCGCGCCGCTCCACGCGCATGGCGGCGCCGGCGCCCCACGACAGCCAGCCTTGCCGGCGGAATCCCGCAGCGCCGCTGCCGCCCTCCACCACCCGCCCTTCGCTCGCATCGCTCAGCCAGCGCGCCGATGCGCCTGGCGCGCTGCGCCAGTTCAGCTCCAGCGGTTCGCCGCCGAAGTCCGCGCGCGCGTCGCCGCTGATGCGCACCTCCGGCATTGCCGCCGTGACGGCGGACTCGCCACCAACCAGCAGCACATTGCGCAAGGCCCCGGCGGCAAGGCCGGAGCGCTGCACGTCGTCGAAGCGATAGCCCAGCCGCAGCGGCACCAGTTTTGCGCTGCCCGGCTCGCGCAGCTGGCTGCACAGGTCCACGCGCACCGTACCCATGCCCTGCATGCCCGCCAGCGTGAGCACTGCGCCGCCCGCCACGGGGCTGAAGCGCACGCCAGCCTGCCGCGTCACTTCCAGCGTGGCGCCCGGCAGTGCGGCTTGATATACGGTTGCCGCATGGCGCTCGCTGGTGGCATCGGCGGTGGTGATGGTAGCGGCACCAAGCGCGCGCGCATGGCCGATGATGAGCACTGCGCCAGCCAGCGCAGCCAGCGTGCCCAGCCCGGCCATCCACAACGCGAGCGGAGACATGCCGGCGGCGCGGCGCCGCAGCGAGCTTGCGCCAGCGCTTGCACTAGCCGCGCCTGTCCGCGCCCCTGCGCCAGGCCCTACGCCAGCGCCGCGCTGCGGACGCGCCCCGGCGCGCAGGTTCCGGCTGCGGCGCCATGTGCGCAGCAAGTGACTGATTTTGGCCCGCATATGCTCCCCGCCCCGGTGGTGTCTGTATGGCCGGGCTTAGCGGAGGGGTGGGGAAAGCGTGGTTCGAAAGCTATCGTTTTGTCGCCGGATTTTGCATTTCGCGCCGCAAAAACCGCCACTCGTCGCAATCCCTTGGAAGCTTGAGGGCGGATTGAATACAGTGCAGTCATCGGAACACAAAACACCACTCACCCACCACCTGAAGGAAGACTAAAATGAACGTCCTGAAAAACTTCGAAGCCCTGTTTGTTGCGACCCTGGGCCTGGCCTGCGCCGCCAACTACGTGCTCGATAGCGGCACCGCAACGGCCACCGAAGCACAGCTCATCGTCGCCCGTGCCAACGCACCCGCCATCGCTGCCGCCAAGGACATGCAAGTGGTTGTGGTCAGCGCCAAACGCCCAAGCGCCGAACAGAAACTGCAACTGCTGAACGACGAACGCAAAGCCAACGCTTCGGCCAAGATCTGATGCCGGCCCAGAACATTCGCCTGCACGCCATGCGCCCCTCTACAGCGCCCGCGTGGCAGGCGAATCCTGCTTCTGTGTGCTAGCGCACACACCATTCCAAAGCTGTGTCAGTTGTAAGAAGTTGCATCTTCCTTTCTCCGTATCCCTGCCGCTTGATATAGTGAATTCAGCGTCACACATCAACGGAGAACAAAATGATCAAGCCTACCTTTTACGCAGCAGCCTTGCTGGCTGTAAGCTCTGCCGCTTTCGCGCCGATGCCTGCTTCGGCACAGGTGGACGTCAACCTGGTCATCGGCACCGCGCCGCCTCCGCTCCGCTATGAAAGCATGCCGCCGCCGCGCCATGGCTACGTCTGGGCGCCCGGCTACTGGAACTGGAACGGCCATCGCCACGTGTGGGTTGCCGGCCAATGGATGCGCGAACGTCCGGGCTACTACTACATCCAGCCGCAATGGGTGCAGTCAAACGGCCACTGGATACGCCACGAAGGCCGCTGGGACCGCCGAGGCCGGGGCGATATGGACCATGACGGCATCCCGAACCGCTATGACCGCGACCGCGATGGTGACGGTATCCCCAACCGCTACGACAACCACAACAACCGTGGCCATGACCGGGGCCGTGGCCACGACAATGACCGCGACGGCGTGCCTAACCGCTATGACCGCGACCGCGACGGCGACGGTGTGCCCAACCGCTATGACAGCCGGCCGGACAACCCGCGCCGCAACTAAGCCATCAACTAAGTCCGCTTGACCGGGCTGGCGCTCCAGTACTGCGCCAGCCCGAGGTTCTTCAGGGCCGCGTTCACAAAGCGCGGCTCCAGCTATTCCTATGGCGGCAAATTCCGGTAGCCGGCCGATCCGATGCGGCCGCTGGCATAGGCCACGTCTATGGTGGCTGCGGCGGGCTCCTCCAATGCGAACCACGCCAGCGCCCCCACCCGCCGCGCCTAGACCGCCCTCCGCCCAGCAAGCATGCTTTGCCGGCAATGGTCGGGGCGAGAAAGAGCATGCGTATACACCGGCACCGTGCCAGCCGCGGGACGTGCTTTTAACGTCCCGGCGTGCGCAAAAGCCAGCAGCGCTGCGCGAATTTCAGCAGCGCGTGTTGATTCAGGCGGGGCGCAGGCGGTAGCATGGCGGCATGACGACTCTCCCCTCCTCCTCCCCGGACCTTCCCGCCAGCCTGGCCGATGCCGCCTTCCACAATGAGCGCGTGGCGGCGCGCCGCATGGCCGCCAGGGAGGGGTTGGACGAAGCAGAGGCGCTGCTGCGCGTTATGCGGCAGTCGGCCACGGCGCAGGGGCTGGCGGAACTGGCCGACCTGCTGGCGGCGCGCGCCAAATTGAAACGGGATGATGCGGAGCGGCGGGCGGCGAAGCTGGCGGCGCGCGGCGAGAAGGTGGCGGGCATCAAGGCGCGCGCGCGGCCGGCGCCGCAGCCTGGCGCCTGGCAGGCGTGGTTCGACGGCTCGGCGCATCCCAATCCGGGGCGGCTGGGCATAGGGGGGCTGCTGCTTGGGCCGGCGGGCGAGCGGATCGAGATCAGCGCGCGCGCGGGGCACGGCAACAGCGGCGAGGCGGAGTATCTGGCGCTGCTGGCGCTACTGGAAGCGGCCGTCGCGGCGCGTCCGGGCGTGCTGGCGATTTATGGCGACAGCCAGGTCGTGATAAGCGATGTGGCGGGCGGCGCGGGCGCGAAGGGGCTGGAGCAGCACCGCGAACGGGCGCTGGATCTGATGGCGCAACTGGGGAAATCGGGGCGGGTGACGCTGCACTGGGTGCCGCGCCACCGCAACGGCGAGGCGGACCGCCTGTCGCAACAGGCGATCGCCTCCTGGGGAGAGCTGGAGTAAAGCGCGGACTAGCCGAGCAAGCGGGTGCCGCTGCCCTGCCCGTGGGCCGCAGGCGAGCGGCCCGCAGACGTGCGGCCAGCGGCCACGAGCCCTGCGGGTGCGCGGTCGGCGCCACCCACCTGGAACACGCTGACGACCTGCGCCAGCTGGGCCGCCTGCTGCTGCATGGACTCGGCGGCGGCGGCGGACTGCTCCACCAGCGCGGCGTTCTGCTGCGTGACCTGGTCCATCTCGCCAATGGCCTTGTACACCTCCTCGATGCCCGCGCTCTGCTCTTTGCTGGCGGTGGTGATCTCGGTGATGATGGTGCTGACGCGGTGCACGCTGTCGACGATGTCTTCCATGGTCGCGCCGGCGTCGGCCACCAGCTTGCTGCCCTGGTTCACCTTGTCCACCGAGTCGCCGATCAGCTCCTTGATTTCCTTGGCGGCGGCGGCCGAGCGCTGCGCCAGCGTGCGCACTTCGCTGGCCACCACGGCAAAGCCGCGTCCCTGCTCGCCCGCGCGCGCCGCTTCCACGGCCGCGTTCAAGGCCAGGATATTGGTCTGGAAGGCGATGCCGTCGATGACGGCGATAATGTCGACGATCTTGCGCGAGGCGGCGTTGATGGCGTCCATCGTGCCGACCACCTCGGCCACCACGGCGCCGCCCTTGACGGCCACGCCCGCCGCCGCGCTGGCCAGTTCCTTGGCCTGATGCGCGTTGCTGGCGTTGTTCTTCACGGTGGCGGTCAGCTCCTCCATCGAGGCGGCGGTTTCCTCCAGCGAGCCGGCCTGCTGCTCGGTGCGCGAGGACAGGTCCTGGTTGCCGGCAGCGATCTCGGTGGACGAGGTTTCGATCTGCGCGGTGCCGCTGCGCACCTGCAGCACGATGTTGAGCAGGGAGCTGTTCATGTCCTGCAGGGCCAGCAGCAGCTGGCCGGTCTCGTCTCCGCCGCTGACGGTGATGCGGCCGGTCAGGTCGCCCGCCGCCACGCGCCGCGCCGCCGCCAGCGCCTGGCCCAGCGGCTTCGTGATGCCGGTGGTCAGCAGCCAGGAGCACACCACGCCGAAGGCCAGCACCAGCACAGTGAGCGCTATCAGCAAGGTGCGGCTGGACCCAGCGCCGGCTTCGATCTGCTGCGCGATGGCGTCGATCTTGCCGCGCTGGAGCTTGAGCAGCTCGGCCATCAGGCTCTGGTAGGCGGCGGCGCCGGGCGCGAACACGTTGTTGAAGTGCGCCTCCGCCTCCTCCAGCGCGCCCTCGGCCTTGAGCTTGGCCACCTTGTCGCGCGAAGACAGGTAGATCTTGCGCTGCTCGCCTATGCGGCCGAACAGTTCCTTCTCGTCGTCGTCGATCAGCGTCTCGACTTTTTTCTGCAGTTCGGCCGAGATGGCGCTGGACTTCTTCGACTCGTCGGCGAAATAGGCCGCCAGCGACGGGTCGCTGCTGCGGGCGATCGCCGTGGTGCGCCGGATGGCGCTGTCGATCTTGCCCGACCAGTCGCTGATCAGGCGTTCTTTCGCGAGCGGCACTTCCATCATCGCACGCGTGGCGCTGGCCACATCGTGCAAACGCCAGATGGCGACGCCGGTAATGGCCACGGACAGGGCCAGGATAACGGCAAAGCCCAGAGCCAGGCGCTTGCCGATGCTGATGCGGGAAAGTGCGCTCATGGCGGTCCTTACGCGGCCAGCGCGGTGTCGAGCAGGCCCATGTCGGCGCTCGTCATCAGGCGGTCGATGTCCACCAGGATCAGCATGCGCTCGTCGATGGTGCCCAGGCCGACGATGTACTCGGTGTTCAGGGTGGAGGTGATTTCCGGCGCCGGCTTGACCTGCTCCGGGGTCAGGATGGTGACGTCGGACACGCTGTCGACCACCATGCCCACCACGCGGTGGCCGATGTTGAGGATGATGACCACGGTGAACTGGTTGTAGGTCGGCTCGCCCACGTTGAACTTGATGCGCATGTCCACGATCGGCACGATCAGGCCGCGCAGGTTGATCACACCCTTGACGAACTCCGGCGCGCTGGCGATGCGGGTGGGCGCTTCGTAGCTGCGGATCTCGCTGACTTTCTGGATGTCGATGCCGTATTCTTCCTGGCCCAGGGTGAAGGCGAGGTATTCGGCGGCGGCCGCCACATTGGCGGTGGTGATGGCGTCGTTGGACATAGTTTCCCTTAAGGCTAGATGCCGTAAATTAAGAGCCGTAATGTTACCGTAAGTCAAGACTTGACGCATCAAATAAATGCACCAAGGCAATAGCAGCGTGCAAACGGCTATGGCCTTCTTGTTAATTCAATGCCACAATTAGGCGGTAGGCATCAATGCAAACCGCAGGGCAAGGAGAACAATGAATAGTTTGTTAAGCAGCTGGCACCCGCGCCTGGTGGCGCTGGCCGCCGCCGCCGCAGTCGACGACGGCGCGCACGACACCAACCATCTGCACCGCGTGTGGCGCAACGCCACGCTGCTGATGGACGATTACCCGGAGGCCGATGCGCTGGTGGTGCTGGCGGCCTGCTATCTGCACGACCTGGTGAACCTGCCCAAGAACTCCCCGGAACGCCACCTGGCCTCGCGCCAGGCGGCCCGGCTGGCCAGCCGCCAGCTGGCCGAACTGGGCTTCCCGCAGGAGAAGCTGGCCGCCACCGCGCACGCCATCGAGACCCACAGCTTCTCGGCCGGCATCCAGCCCGAGACCATCGAGGCCAAGATCGTGCAGGACGCGGACCGGCTCGACGCGCTGGGCGCGGTGGGCCTGGCGCGCATGTTCTACACCGCCGGCCGCATGGGCTGCGCGCTGGCGCACGCCGAAGACCCGATGGCGCTGCACCGCGAGCTGGACGACAAGGCCTATTCGCTCGACCATATCGACGTGAAGCTGGCCACCCTGCCCGGCAAGATGCAGACCGCCGCCGGCCGCCGCCTGGGCCAGAGCCGCCTGGCCGAGCTGATAGCCTTCCGCGACAGCTTTATCGCCGAGTGGGCCGCCAGCCCGGCCACGCCTTAGCCCCGCCACGCCCCACGCACCGCACATTACAACCGCCATGACCAGCAAAAGCGAACCCGTTCCACTCTCCACCACCTCGCAAGGCAACCTGAAATTCGTGCTGGTGTGCGTCTTTATCGACATGCTGGGCATCGGCCTGGTGGTGCCGGTGCTGCCCATCCTGGTGGGCGAATTCGTCCACACGCGCGACCTGCAGGCGCTGTGGTACGGCATCATGGGCGCGGTGTTCGGCCTGATGCAGTTCATCTTCATGCCCATGCTGGGCGCGGTGAGCGACCGGGTGGGGCGGCGGCCGGTGCTGCTGTACTCCATGGCCGGCATGTGCATCAACTTCCTGTCCACCGCCTGGGCGCCCAACCTGGCCTGCATGTTCATCGGCCGCGTGATCGGCGGCGCCTCGTCGGCCAGCATGTCGGTGGCCTCGGCCTACGCGTCCGACATTTCCACCCACGAGAACCGCGCCAAGAGCTTCGGCAAGATAGGCGCGGCCTTCGGCCTGGGCTTCATCGCCGGCCCCATGCTGGGCGGCCTGCTGGGCAGCATCAACCTGCACCTGCCGTTCTACGTGGCGGCGGGCCTGTCGGCGGCCAATTTCGTCTACGGCTATTTCTGCGTGCCCGAGTCGCTGCCGGAGGCGCGCCGCTCCAAGTTCAAGCTCACCCGCGTGAACCCGCTCGACGGCCTGTTCAAGCTGGCCCGGCGCGAGGACATCCGCGGCCTGATCATCGCCTTCGCGCTGATGACCTGCGCGCAGATGATGCTGCAGTCGACCTGGGTGCTGTACACCCACTTCCGCTTCAACTGGAGCCCGGGCCAGAACGGCGCCGCGCTGTTCTGCGTGGGCATGGCCGCCGCCGTGGTGCAGGCCGGGCTGCTGGGCATCTTCATCAAATGGTTCGGCGAAATGCGCCTGACCCTGATCGGCCTCGCCTCCGGCTGCATCACCTACACGCTGTACGGCCTGGCCACGCAGGGCTGGATGATGTACCTGTTCATCTGCTGCAACCTGATGGCCTTCGCCGCCGGGCCGGCGCTGCAGGGCATCATCTCCAAATCCACCGACGCGGCCCGGCAGGGCGAGCTGATGGGATCACTGCAGTCGATCAGCAGCATCGGCATTATCTTCATGCCGCTGCTGGGCAGTGCCATCCTGGGCGAGGTGAGCCACCTGCCCGCCAACGACTGGCGCATCGGCAGCAGCTTCTTCGTCTGCGCCGCCATGCAGGCCGTGGCCATCCTGGTGGCGCGCCACTATTTCCGCACGCACGACATGAAGCAGGCGGCCGTCAAGGCGGTGCAGCCATGATGGTGCGGCTGCGCTGCGGCGCGCCGCCAGCGCTGGGCGCCGCTGCCGCGCTGGCTGCCGCGCTGGCGGCGACGCCCGCGATCGCCGAATGCTCGCGCGAGATCGCCGTGCCGGTGGCGCCCATCGGCGTGAGCATCACCGTCAACGGAGCCGCCGTGGGCGGCATCTATCCCGACGTGCTGCGCGCCGCCAGCCAGAAAGCGGGCTGCCAGCTGGCGTTCTCCGTGGTGCCGCGCGCGCGCCAGGAAGTGCTGTTCGAGGTGGGCAAGGCCGACTTGCTGGTGCCCGCCTCGCGCACGCCGGCGCGCGACGTGATCGGCACCTTTATTCCGCTGATCGGCCACCGCGCCACGCTGATTTCGGTGGCGAGCAACCGCCCCCGCTGGCCAGCGCGCAAGACCTGCTGGACCGGCCCGAACTGCGCGTGGCCGTGGTGCGCGGCTTCGACTACGGCGAGCGCTATCAGGCGCTGATCAAGGAACTGGCCAAACAGGGGCGGCTGTTCCAGGAAGTGGACACGGTCGCGGTGGCGCGGCTGATGCTGTCCGGCGCGATCGACGTCACCATCATGGGGCCGACCACGCTGGCCGGCGCGGTGATACGCGACGCGCGCCTGTCCGGCATGCTGGACAAGCTGCGCATCGAACCCATACCCGAGCTGCCGTGGAGCGTGAGCGGCGTGTACGTGTCGCGCCGCTCGCTCAAGCCGGAAGACCAGGCCGCCATGCTGGACGTGATGGAGAACATCGCGCGTTCCAACACCATACTGGAAAGCTTCCAGCGCATGCACCGCGCCGACATCCTGGCCGAAAGCGTGCGGCCGCGCTAGGCGCCGGGCGCGATCAACCCGTGTCCGGACAGGTCGCCGCAGTCATCCTGCTTGCTGCGCTGCTGCACGCGGGATGGAACGCGCTGATCAAGGCCGGCAAGGACGCCTTCCTGACGTCCGTGCTGGCGGTGTCGGGCGCGGCGCTGATCTCGCTCGCGGCGCTGCCCCTGCTGCCCGCGCCCGCCCCGGGCAGCTGGCCCATGCTGTGCGCCACCACCGCGATCCACTATTGCTATTTCGGCCTCATGTCCGCCGCCTACCGGCACGGCGACATGAGCCTGGCCTACCCGCTAATGCGCGGCAGCGCCCCGCTGCTGGTTGCGCTGGCCAGCGCGCCGCTGCTGGGCGAGCAGCTCACGGCAGTGCAATACGCCGCCGTGGCCTGCATCAGCGGCGGCATCTTCAGCATGGCGCTGGCGCGAGGCGGCGCAGTGCCGGCAGCTGCGGCAGCGACCGAGCCTGTGCCGCGCCAGCGCCGCGCCGTGCTATACGCGCTACTGAATGCCTGCGCCATCGCGTGCTACACCTTGGTGGACGGCGTCGGCGCCAGGCGCTCCGGATCGCCGCTGGCCTACACCATGTGGCTGTTCGTGCTGACCGCTGCCGGGCTGCTGGCCTGGACGCTGCCGCGCCGCCGCGCCGGCTTCGCGGCCTATGCGGCCGCCCACTGGCGCGCCGCCGCGCTGGGCGGCGCGGGCACGCTGGCCTCCTACGCCTTATCCCTGTGGGCGATGACGGTGGCGCCGGTGGCCGCCGTGGCGGCGCTGCGCGAGATCTCCATCCTGTTCGCCGCCGCCATCGCCGTCGTCTTCCTGCATGAGAAAATCATCCCGCAACGCTACGCCGCCATCGCACTCATTGCCTGCGGCGCGGCGCTGATGCGCTACGCCTAGTGTCCGGCGGTGGGCCGCACCACCATCTCGCTCACATCCACATCCGCCGGCTGCTCGATGGCAAACAGGATGGCGCGCGCGATCGCGTCCGGCGCGATGGCCACCTTGCGGAACTCCTTCATCTCGGCGCGGGCCTGCTCGTCCGAAATGCCGTCCGCCAGCTCGGACTCCGTCACCCCCGGCGACACCAGCGTTACGCGGATGTCGCCGCCCACCTCCTGCCGCAGGCCCTCGGTAATGGCCGCCACCGCGAACTTGGTGGCGCAATAGACCGCCGCCGTCGGGCTCACCGTGTACGCGCCGATGGACGCTATATTGATGATCTGCCCCGCGCGCCGCACCTGCATCAGCGGCAGCACCGCCGCGATGCCGTACAGGACGCCGCGCACGTTCACGTCCAGCATGCGGTCCCACTCCTTGAGCTTGAGCGCATCGAGGCGCGACAGCGGCATCACGCCCGCGTTGTTGATCATCACATCCACGCGGCCGTGCTGCTTGTGCGCGGCCAGCACGAAGGTCTGCACGTCGTCCGCGTCCGTCACGTCCAGCCCGTGGAAGTCCGCCGAGCCGCCCGCCGCGCGGATCTGCGCCGCGAGCAGTTCCAGCCTGTCCGTGCGGCGCGCGCCGAGCACCACATGCATGCCGTGCTGCGCCAGCAAGCGCGCCGTGGCCTCGCCTATGCCGCTGCTCGCGCCGGTGATTAGCACTACTTTTTGATTTTCCTGTAGCTGCATGATGCGCCCCCTGAGCTTAGTCTGATGCACAGGATTTTAAGGAGGCGCAGCGCCGCCGTGAATGCCGGAAGATCTCGGTCTATTGCCTAATCCTCCAATCCGCACGATAAACGTGGCGGAATCGGGCATAATATCTGCACGAAGCTACTACCCACAGGATACCCATGACTAGCCAGCAACAACGCATGATGGCGCTGATGGACCGCCTCGCCCCGGCCGAAGGCTCCACCTTGTCAGCGCTGGACGGCGTGAAATTCATGCGCGTGAACAGGCCCGTGCCACGCACACCGGTGCTGTACGAGCCGTGCATCGTCATCGTCTGCTCCGGCCGCAAGCGCGGCTACCTGGGCGGCCAATCCTATGACTACGACGCGCAGCAGTTCCTGGTCATGTCCGTGCCGCTGCCGTTTGAAGGCGAGACTGTGCAGGCCTCCGAGGCCGAGCCCATGCTGGCCGTGTCCATCCGCATCGACCTGCAGATGGCGGCGGAGCTGATGCTGGCGGTGGAGCAGTCCGGCGCCGCCATCGCGGCCGAGCCCAAAGGCATCATCTCCTCGCCGATGGACGCCAAGCTGTGCGACGCCGTGCTGCGCCTGCTTGAGGCGCTGACCTCCCCGCTGGAGACGCAGCTGCTGGCGCCCAGCGCGATGCGCGAGATCCTGTACCGCGTGCTGACCGGTGTGCAAGGCGGCTCGCTGCGCGCCGCGCTGGCGCACCAGAGCCATTTCGGCAAAATCGGCAAGGCGCTGCGCCGCATCCACGCGGACCTGAGCAGCCAGATCGACGTGGCCACGCTGGCCGGCGAGGCGGGGATGAGCGTGGCGGCCTTTCACGCCAACTTCAAGGCGGTTACGCAAACCTCGCCCATCCAGTATTTGAAATCGACCCGGCTGCACAAGGCGCGCCTGCTGATGGTACAGGACGGCCTGAGCGCGGCCAGCGCGTCGGCGCGGGTGGGCTACGAAAGCAGCTCGCAGTTCAGCCGCGAGTTCAAGCGCTTCTTCGGCCGCACGCCCGCCGACGAAGCCCGCGAAATGCGCACCCTGCTGTCCCAGATGCCGGCCGAGCGCGGCGCGCCCTACATCACCGTGCAGTAACGCCGCCGTGCCCGGCAGGTGCTCGAGCGCGGTGGCAATCAATCATCCGTCAAGCAGTCTTCCATGCGGCGGTGCTTGGGCAGGCGGCGCTCGGGCTGGATAGTGGCTTTGTGGTGCACATGCTGGACCAGGGTAAGCGTGGTTTGCAGCGCGTCGCTCATGGTGCGGGCGGCGGCGGCCATGGCGTCGAGCGGCGAGGCGGCCACCGGGCGCGACTCCAGCGCGTTGCGCAGCTTGATGGCCTGCACCCACTGTTTTTCACCATGCAGCTTGACCCAGAATTCGCGCCAGGCGTTGCGGCCCGGCCCCATCAGCATCAGCGTGAGCTGGTGCGGCGATAGCGGCCTGCCTTGGTAAAGCAGCTCCTCGCCGACAACGTGGGCGTAGTGGCAAAGGCCTTCGTGCTGTATGCGCAGGCCGCTCCCGCTTGGCAGGAATAGAGATTTCCATTGGTAGCCGCTAACCGGCTCCGCAGCCTTGCGCTGCGCGGCGATCCAGTCCTGAATGGCGTGGCTGATTGCCTCGGACGCAGAGAGCGTGCTGCCCGATGTGCGCAGGTAATCGGCCAGCATGCGATAGGCGGCGGGTGGTATCCCTGCGGGGTGCGTCTGTAGAATCATTCTCTTTCCCCTTTCTCTTCTTGTCTCTTTTTGTCTCTTCCTGTCTCTTGGACAGCAGGAGACAAAAAGAGTTCAAAAGAGACAAAAAGAGAACGCCGGAAGAGAAGGTTTCTACAGAGGGACTTCAATCAGACAAGGGCACCTCTTACGCCATCAATTCTATACTTTGACCGAACCCGGCCAGCTCATGAAAAATATCGTCGAGGTAGATGGCGATTTCGTCTTCCGCCAATGTGGGCGGGATGACGATTTCCTCCATCGGCACGCGCTTGCCGAAATCCAGGCGGTAGACTTCCCACTCCTCGCCCACGCGGCGCACATCAATCTGGAACCGGCCGTAGATGTTGAACTTCATTTGCTGATTACTTTGCGCGCCATCCGAAGCGCCACCAGGATTTTCTTCGTTTGAAGCGCATGAGCGGTATCGATTCCGGCTGCAGATGCGTCGGATCGATCATACCTTCCAGCTGATAACCGAACAGCGACAGCAGCGCGGCCTCGCCCATGTCCAACGGATGAAAGACGAAGGGGTAGTCAGCAGCATCCTCTTCAGAATCGACAGCCGGATGCTCTCCGTCCCAATACGGTGCCTCAAAAGACTGCCTTTCGCCGATATCCTCCAGTACGCCACTATCCGGAGAAAGGCTCAGCGACCGCTGCAATTTTCCGTCTGCCCATACGGCATAGGCAAACCAGTCAACCACGCTATGCATCGCGTGCAGATAAACCCCATGTCCCGGCATCGCCTCAAGAAATTTGGCCGGAAGCCTTGATGGGTAGTCAATGCCGAATTCCTTGGCCGCCACCACAGTCAGTCCCGGAAAACATCCCACGACCAGCACATCATCCGCCGGGCAGGTAGAGGACAAGTCCCCGTCACCTAATGGTTCCAGCCTCTCAGACACGAACAGCCGCTTCGCCAGCGCAATGGTGGCGTCACGGTCCAGCACAGGACTGCCCATCAATATCTCAACAGGATTCCCTTTGCTGTACACCAGCATCCAGGTCTTCGCCCCCATTCACTCAGCCTTCTTCGGAGGACGGATGCCGGTGTACTGCGCGGACACCAGCTTCCATTTGCCGTCCTTCAGTTGCGCCACATAGCTTGCGCGCATGGCGAAGCTGCGGGCCTGGCCTTCCGCGCTCATGGTGTAGTTGAGCTTTGCCAGCACCACGGCGGTATCGCCCAGCACCCGCACCATCGGCTCGGTGACCGTCAGTTGCGGCGAGGCGCGCTTCTGATCGGGCGCATAGAAGGACAGCATCTTCTCGCGGCTGTCCACTTCGCCCGCAGGCGACACTTCGACATAGTTATCGGCAGTGGTAGCCTGCAGCGTAGCCTGGTCGAAATCCCGCTGCGCCTCGGCATGGCGCTGCACCAGTTCGACCAGCGCGGGATTACCCGCATCAGGTGCGGCCAAGGCACTGCCGGTGCACGCCAGCGCAACGGCCAGACATTGAAAAAGGAAACGCGGTTTGCTCAGGTAGCTTTTCTGCATATACATCCTTGTTCTGATTGAATTAAACGGCGCGGACTAGCTAAGCCACAGTATCGCGCCATGTCCCTTGGCGGCCGTGTCGCGGTAGAAGGTTCGCAGGCTGCGATAGTTTTGCACGATGTAGTCCAGCGCGGCGTCGCCGTCGCTGGCCAGGCTGTCGCTCAGATAGACCTCTGCCGCCACCATGGAATCTGGCGCGTAGCGGGCCGTGAAGGCATCCTCGTCGATGGCGTCCAGCGCCGCCGCCACGCTGCGCACCTGGCCGGGCGCCAGCACGCGGGCCGGCCCCATGCCCATGTCCTCGCCCAGCTCCGTGCCGCCCAGGATGGACCAGCCAGCCGTCGGCGCCGTGTCGACCGCGCTCCCCGTCAGCATGAAGTGGATGCAGTGCCATGCCTTGTCCAGATCCACGAAATCCGCGTCCTCGCCATGACCATCCGGCGGATAAATCACCGCCGCAACATCATCCGGATTGGCCTGCAAGCGGGCCATGGTCACGTCGTCGACACCGGCCAGATAAGCTATCATCCCCATCGTTCTCTCCGTTGAAAAATATGCAAGCAGGATAACAGGCGGCGGCGCACAAAAATGCGCACATTCTCACACTACGCTAAAGGTTCAAGCTGCCCACGCGATTGCGTCCATCAGGCTCTGCAGCCTGCTGGCACGGGCCGCATTCACCATCTTCACGTAGGAGATTCTGCCTGCAAGATAGGCGTGAAAATCCGGACGGCGGTCGCGGTTCTGGGATGCGGGGCCGTGACGCACGCAGTTGGTCAGCGTGGCTTTGAGCTTGTCGTATTCGTCGCGGGCGATGTTGGGGTGGGCGTTCACCACGACGCCCGTCACCTGCTGCCGCGCCCCTGCGCGCATCAGGCGCGTTTTGCGCGTGTTCACGCGGAAGCCTTCTTCCAGGGCGATTGCGGCGACCTGGATGTGGAAGCGGTCCGCAGCCCGCGCAAACGCCGGGCCGCCGGAGAATGCCAGGTCGTCCGCATAGCGGCTGTACGCGCCGCCCAGCGACTCCGCCAGCGCCGCGAGCCGGATGTCGAGACGGTAGGCGCACAGATTGGCCAGCGCGGGCGAGCAAGGGGAACCCTGCGGCAGATGGGGAGACTTCAGCGCCTGGCGCTCGCTCCAGGACAGCGAATCTCCGTCGGGCGTGCTGCGAAAGGCGCCAAGCGGCGTGCGGTTGACGCAGATGCGGGCCAGCGTTCCCGCCGTTTTATACGGATAGCCCAGCTTTTCAAACAGCGCATGGACCCGCGACAGCTGTATGCTTGGGAAGAAGTCCTTCAGGTCCATGCGCACCACCGCGTGCTGCCCAGCGTGCTGCGCCGCGTGCGTGACGCAGGAGTGGCCGCGCCGGAAGCCATGCGCGGCCGGGTGCGGCGGCACCAGGTCCAGTATCTCGCGCAGGATTTTCTGCTGGATGCGCCGCAGCCGCGCCTTCGGTATTTCTATCAGCCGCACGCCGCCGCTGCGCTTGGGCACCCAGCGATAGTGGTAGTGCTGGAGCGGCGATTGCCCGTCGCGCGCAAGCCGCCATTGGTCGGCGAACCAGTCCAGCGCCCCCACCGGCTCATTCAGCCAGGCCGCCAGCGCGGCGGCGTTAGCCAGTTCCGGCAGCGCCAATGCGGCAAGCCACTCGGGTTTGGGCGGGCGCACCGGCGGATCGACGCAGTAGCGGCGCACCGCGGGCAGCGCTATCGGCTCCGGCAACGCAAAGTCTTCGGCATCGTCGCCATCCTGGCCATCAGCGCCCGGGCCGCCGCGCCCATGGCCTATGCACTCCAGCAGCAAACCGGCCAGCTCGTGACGGCTGTAGTAATGGAAGTGTTCACCCGTCCGCGCGATGAGTGCCTCGCACACAGCGGGCACCCACGGCGGCTCAGCGTCGAATACCCGGTGGCATGCGGCGGTCAGGCTGGCCAGGCTGCCGTCCGTGGCCAGCGCCATATCGGCCAGCGCCAGCACGGTATGTTGTTTGATATTCATGCGCGGCGTAGGGGCGGAGATCCTTCAACGAGTCTCGTGATGCGTGGGCTGTCTTGCGCGGAAGCGCAACGCGGCCCAGGCGGCGAAGTACTGAACAATCAATGTCCCACGGGGTAGCCCCGTAGAGGCTGTCCCTGCACGAGGCAGTGACAGGCCGGCTTGAAGGAGTCCGCCCCGCCCACACAGTAGGGCAATTTTGCACAAAGGTCAACACAACAGCACTAGCGCGCCTCCACCACCGGCAACTCGATCGCGCTGGCCGAACCGGGCGCGTGGTAGATGCGCTGCGTGGCCTTGATATAGTCCGACGGCTGCGCATGGAAGATGTTCGGCACGAAGCGCTGCGGGTTGCGGTCGTACAGCGGGAACCAGCTGGACTGGATCTGCACCATCACGCGGTGGCCCTTCAGGAACACGTGGTTCACGTTCGGCAGCGCGTAGCGGTAGCGCTCCACCTTGTTGGCCGGGATGGCCTCGGCGTGCTCCAAGCTGTTGCGGTAGCGGCCGCGGAAGATGTCCATCGCAATGCCCTGCTGGTAGCCGCCCAGCTCCGGCTGCGACGCCATCTCGTCCGGATACACGTCGATCAGCTTGACCACCCAGTCGGCGTCGGTGCCGCTGGTGGCCGCGTACAGGTTCACCATGGGCTGGCCGGACAGCTGCAGCGGCGCGGCCAGCGGCTCGGTCACATAGGTCAGCACGTCCGGGCGGTCGGACACGAAACGCTGGTCGCTCACCAGCCACGGCTTCCACACGTTCTCGTCGTGCATGCGCACCGGGCGCGGCACGAAGGGCACCGGCTTGGCCGGGTCGGACACGTATTCGTCATAGGCCGCGCCGGCCTTGGGCGCGTCGAAGCCGAGCTTGTAGCCGTCCTGCAGATAGATGGCCTTGGACGCGGCCGGACAGCCGCTGGCGCAGGACTGCGGCCAGGTGCTCAAACGCTGCCAGCGGTTGGTGCCGGTCTGGTAGCTCAGCACCGGCGGCGTGTCGGCCACCGGCGCGCCGTCCTTCAGGTACTGGTTGAAGAAGGGCTGCATCACATTGCGGCGGAACTCCAGCGCGGTGTCGCCGGTGAACTTGATGGCGCCCAGGCTGGAGCCGTCGTAGTTCACGCCGCTGTGCCGCCATGGGCCGATCACCAGGAAGTTCAGCTTGTTGTCCTTGTCCTGCGGCTCCATGGCGGCGTAGGCCGCGTAGGGGCCGTAGATGTCCTCCTGGTCCCACTGCCCCACGATGTGCATGGTCGGCACGCTCAGCTTGCGCGCGCCCACCAGCTTGTCGATGGCCTGGTGCTGCCAGTAGCTGTCGTAGGCCGGGTGCTCGAACAGCTTTTTCGTGTAGGGCAGCTGGTCCAGGCCGAATTTTTTCGCGTAGCCGCCCGCCGAGCCGGCGCGCAGCAGGCCCTCGTAGTCGTCGTAGACGCCGCTGGCCGGCGCCTCGCCGCGCCCCTTGACCGAGGTCTGGCCGCCGATGTACGGCAGGCTGGGCATGCGGAAGGCGCCGTTGTGGAACCAGTCGTCGCCGCGCCAGCCGTCCACCATGGCGCTCATGGGCGCGGCCGCCTTCAGCGCCGGGTGCGGGTCCATCAGCGCCATCATGACGGTGAAGCCCTCGTAGGAGGAACCCACCATGCCCACCTTGCCGTTGGTCTCCGGCACGTTCTTGGTCAGCCACTCGATGGTGTCCCAGGCGTCCGTGGCGTGGTCTATCCTGGTGTTGTTGAGCGGGCCGCTGAGCGGGCGCGTCATCACATACTCGCCCTCGGAGCCGTATTTGCCGCGCACGTCCTGGAACACGCGGATATAGCCCTCGTCGATAAAGGTCTCGTCGCCCTGCGGCAAGGTGGCGCGGATGCTGGGGCTGGCGTTGCGCTGGGCGCGGCGCGCCGCGTTGTACGGCGTGCGGGTCAGCATGATGGGCGCATTCTTCGTGCCCTTGGGCATCACGATCACCGTGTACAGCTTCACGCCGTCGCGCATGGGCACCATCACCACTTTTTTCACATAGTCCGCATTGTCTGCCGGGGCGGCCAGGCTGGCCGGGATATCGGGCGCCATGGGCGGCGTTTGCGCCAGCGCGGACGAGATGAGCAGGGTCAGCGCGGCCAGGGCCGGCAGCTTCAGGGCGGTGCGGGTATGCGATGTGCGCATGGGTAAAGTCTCCGTGTTGTGCTGCGGGCCATGGTAGACAACTGCTTGCCATCACGCAATGCCGCGTTTGTAACGCAAGTTTGCACGGCTATGCGCGGCGCCGCACAGAAGCCAGGGCAGAGCCGGCTTACAGTAGAGCCACAACCAACAGAACGAGGAGTGCCATCATGAAAAAACTGCTGATCGCCGCCGCCATGGCCGCCACGCTGGGCGGCGCCGCCGCCCCGTCCTTCGCCGATGTGGTCGTGGTGCGCACCGCGCCGCCGCCGCCGCGCCATGAAGTGGTGCCGCACGCCCGCCACGGCTACACCTGGGTGGCCGGCCACTGGGACTGGAACGGCCGCCGCAACGTCTGGATCAAGGGCACCTGGGTGCGCGACCGCAACGGCTATGTCTACCGTCCCACCGCCTGGGAACAGCGCGACGGCCGCTGGGTGGTCGAGCGCGGCGGCTGGCAGCGCGGCGACCGCGACCATGACGGCGTGCCCAACCGCGTCGACCGCGACCGCGACGGCGACGGCGTGCCCAACCGCCGCGACGACAGTCCCAACAATCCGAACCGCCATTAAGCGGCCCCCGCCGCCGCCCACCTTGACAGGGCGGCGGCAAACTGCAACCATACGGGCATGAAATTTTTCCAACCACATCGCACCTGCCTGAATTGGTGGCCCCGCTGACCTAGCGCGGCCACTGCACAGTGATGTGAGTACTTAGACAACGCCGCCTTCGCAGGGTGGCGTTTTTCTTGGCGCATCGTGCGGGGGCAACAGCCCGAGGAAGCCGTATGAACCAGCCCGCAACGCCCGCCACCGCCACCCCGTCCGTGATCCTGACCGGCGACCGCCCCACCGGTCCGCTGCACCTGGGCCACTACGTGGGCAGCTTGCGCAACCGCGTGACCTACCAGCACGACTACCAGCAGTTCATCATGCTGGCCGACTCCCAGGCCCTGACCGACAACATGGAAGACACCGGCAAGGTGCACCGCAACGTGGTCGAAGTGGCGCTGGACTACCTGGCAGTGGGCATCGACCCGGCCAAGTCCACCATTTTGATCCAGTCGCAAATCCCCGAGCTGGCCGAGCTGACCTTCTACTACCTGAACATGGTCACCGTGGCGCGCCTGGAGCGCAACCCGACCGTCAAGCAGGAAATCGTGCTGCGCGGCTTCGAGCGCGACATCCCGGCCGGCTTCCTGACCTACCCGGCCAGCCAGGCCGCCGACATCTCGGCCTTCAAGGCCACCCTGGTGCCGGTGGGCGAGGACCAGATCCCGATGATCGAGCAGACCAACGAGATCGTGCGCAAGTTCAACCGCCTGGCCAACCGCGACATCCTGGTCGAGTGCAAGGCCCTGGTGCCGGAAATCGGCCGCCTGCCCGGCATCGACGGCAAGGCCAAGATGAGCAAATCGCTGGGCAACACCATCAACCTGGGCGCCTCCGCCGAGGAAATCACCGCCGCCGTGAAAAAGGTCTACACCGACCCGCTGCACCTGCGCGTGCAGGACCCCGGCCACCTGGAAGGCAACGTCGCCTTCATCTACCTGGACGCCTTCGACCCGGAAAAAGCGGCGCTGGAAGAAATGAAAGCGCATTATGTGCGCGGCGGCCTGGGCGACAGCGTGGTCAAGAAGCGCCTGGAAGTGGTGCTGCAGGAGATGCTGGCCCCGATCCGCGCCCGCCGCGAGGAGTTCGCCAAGGACAAGGGCCAGGTCATGCAGATCCTCAAGGAAGGCACGGCCAAGGCGCGCGAAGTGGCCGCCAGGACCGCAGACGAAGTCAAGGCCGCCTTGGGCCTGAGCTACTTCTAAGCTCCGGCGCCGCGTGACACCGCCCGCCCCGCGCAGGACCCGGCCCGCCAAGGCCCGGCCCCAGCCCCGGGGCCGGGCGCCGCGCCGCCGCACGCTGCGGGCGCCGCCGCCTATCTCGCCATCGGCGTCCTCGCCCTGCTCTACCTGGCCGCCATCCTGCTGTGGCGCCTGCCCGCCTGGCCGGCCCTGCTGTACGGGGGCGCCAGCGCGGTCTGCTTCATCTTCTACGCCATCGACAAGGCCGCCGCCAGGGCGGGCCGCCGGCGCACGCCGGAAAGCACGCTGCTGCTGCTCGGCCTGTGCTGCGGCTGGCCCGGCGCCGTCCTGGCCCAGCAATGGCTGCGCCACAAGTCCAGCAAGACCTCCTTCCAGCTGGCCTTCTGGGCCACCGTGGCCGCCAACCTGGCCGCCTTCTGCTGGCTGGCCCAACGCTGAATCCATGGACAACGCGCTCGCCGGCAAATTCATCCGCCTGCTCGAATACCGGGCCATCCGCAAGCTGGGGCTGACCCGGGACGGCCTGCAAACCCGCCGCCTGCATCCGAAAACCATCAATATCTTTGCCGGCCCCAACGGCGCCGGCAAATCCACGCTGCTCGACGCCATCGCCATTGCCGGCCACCCCGCGAAAATGGCCAGCCTGCGGCGCAACCAGCCGCCCACCGGCGTGGATGCCCGCATCCGCCTGATCTTCGCCAACCAGTCCGAGCTGTCGTTGGACCTGCGCTACAACTCGCAGGTCGCCCAGAACGCCGACTTCGCCGCCTCCTACGCCGTGCTGGGCGTGTACACCAGGAACGAGGCGGAACCCTGGCGCGGCCCGCGCAAGGTCGGCCAGGACATCGCCCGCGGCGCCGACCTCCAGCCCTTCGCGGACCGCCTGGCCGACTCCCGGGTGCAGGTGTGCGACATCGGCCCGGCCGGGGCCGCGCAGCTCGCCGGCGCCGACATTGCCGCCGAACTGCAGCGCCTGAGCGGCGAACTCACCGGCCTGCACGCGTCCAGGCCCATCGGCCACGGCCCGGACGGCTACGTGCTCGCCTTCGCGGACGACCCCGCCGCCCTCAACACCGTGCAAGCCGAGCACATGCCCTCCGGCTGGATGCACCTGGCCGGCCTGCTGGCGCAGCTGCGCCGGGCGCCGGAAGGCAGCATCTGCCTGATCGAAGAGCCGGAAACCCATCTGCACGCCTCGCTGCAGCGCACCCTGGCCCGCTGCATGGGCGAGATCGCGTCGCAGCGCACCCTGCAGCTGTTCATGTCCACCCACTCCAGCGTGCTGCTCAACGACAAGCTCTGGCCCGCCGGCACCGCCTTCTTCAGCGTGGACGGCGACGTCGCGCGCGAAACCGCGCTCGGCAGCGCCATGCTGGACCTGCTGGGCGTAAAAGGCAGCGACCTGCTGCAATCGAACGGCGTGCTCTGGGTCGAAGGGCCGTCCGACCGCCTGTACTTCAACGCCCTGCTGGCCGAACTGCAACTGCAGCAGTACGGCGCCCTCCGCTACCGCGAGAACGTGCACTACAGCTTCAGCCTGTTCGGCGGCGCCTGCATCAGCCACTTCGGCGCCGCCGCCGAGGCCGACGTGGACGGCCTGATCAACGTCATCCGCATCAACCGCAACGCCGCCATCGCCATCGACCGCGACGCCGACTTCGGCATGGACGGCTACGGCAGCCTCTACCCCGTCAACGGCGCCGGCCGCACCAAGCAGCGCCTGCTGGCGGAAATCTACCGCGACGGCCAGGGCGGCAACGCCGCTTACCTGGGCGACCGCTACACCATCGAGTGCTATCTGCCGTCCGCCCTGGCGCACAAATACCTGGACCCCGCGTCCGGCTACAGCAAGGTGCGCAGCGGCGTCACCAAAGTCTGGCTGGCGCGCCACGCGGTGGACACGCCCGGCCTGATGGCGCGCATGCTGGCCGCGCACGGCGACCTGCGGCAAGGCATGCAGCGCCTGCTGAATGCCATCGCCGCCTGGAACTAGGCGCCGGCGCCATGCAAGGCGCGCTTCCCGCGCCGCCCCATGCTGTGCGACACTGTCGCCCTTGCAACAAGGAATACTTAACGATGTGGAATGGTGTACTGTGCGGCCTGCTGGCCGGGGCCATGTGGGGCATGGTGTTTATCGTGCCGGAATTGCTGTCGGCCTTCTCGCCGGTGGAGATGGCGGTGGGCCGCTACGTCGCCTACGGTGCCATCGCGCTGGGGCTGATGCTGCCGCGCCTGGGCTCGCTGTACGCGCGCCTGGACCGCGCCGACTACGCGGCGCTGGTGCGCCACGCGCTGTCGGGCAACATCGTCTACTACATGCTGCTCGCGCTCGGCGTGAAGCTGGCCGGCGTGGCGCCCACCTCCTTGATTATCGGCGTGCTGCCGATCTCGGTCACTCTGATGGGCCGCAAGGACCACGGCGCCCTGCCGCTGCGCCAGCTGGCGCTGCCGCTGCTGGTGGCCGCGGCCGGCATCGCCTGCATCAATGTGGACGTGTTCCTGCACGCCGGCTCGGCCGGCCACCCGGTCTGGCAGACCCTGCTGGGCGTGCTGTGCGCCGCAGGCGCGCTGCTGTGCTGGAGCTGGTACACGCTGGACAACGCGCGCTATCTGAAGCGCAACCCGCACTTCAGCAGCGCGGAATGGTCGGCCCTGTACGGCCTCTCGAGCGGCCTGATCGCGCTGCTGATCGGCCTGGCCGCGCTGGCGGTGTGGCATGGCGACGTGCTGGGCGCGGCCGGCCAGGCCAGCGGACGCGACTGGCTCGTGTTCTGGATCACCAACACCCTGCTGGCCCTGGGCGCCTCGGTGATCGGCAACCACTTGTGGAATATCGCCAGCCGGCGCGTGCCCGTCACGCTGTCCGGCCAGCTGATCCTGTTCGAGACCCTGTTCGCCCTGCTGTACGGCTTTATCTACAAGCAGCAGTGGCCGCGTCCGCTGGAAACGGCCGCCATCGTGCTGCTGGCGGCGGGCGTGATGTGGTCGGTGCGCGTGCACGCGCTGGAGGACGAGGTCACCCCGCCCTGACGGTCCTAGTCCAGCAGGCCGCTTTCGCACAGCACGTCCTGCACCAGCTCCAGGCGCAGCACCGGATTCTGCTCGGCCATCAGCAGCTGCTTGCGGTTGGGCGTCATGCGCAGCAGTTCGCACCAGCGGTTGGCCACCCAGCCGGAGTCGTCCAGCTTGTAGGGCGGCAGCAGCGGCATCTGGGTCGACGGCAACTGGCGTTTTTGCAGCGAACGGATCACCGCCGCCAGCGCGTCGGCCACGTTCTTCTGCTCCTCGGGCACCGGCACGTCCAGGTCCGGCGCCAGCATCTCCACCTCCCCCATCCACAAGCCGTGCTTGAGCTGGGAAGCGGACTGGATGCGGAAGCGCTGGGTGCCGACGCAGGTCAGCTTCAGCAGGCCGGACAGCGGAGAGGTCCAGTCCACAATGCGCGCCATGGTGCCCACCTCGGTCAGTTCCTCGTGCTGCTCGGGGCGCTGGATTTCGCTGCCTGAAGCCAGCGCCACCACGCCGAACTCCTCGGAGCGGGCAATGCACTTCTTGATCAGGTCGAGATAGCGGACTTCGAATACCTGCAGGGGCAAGTGTCCGTCAGGAAAGAGTACTGTATTAAGCGGAAATAACGGTATCGAAGGCATCCCGCCATGATCGCACAATAAGGTCATGCCGCCGAGCAAATTCCAGTGCCTGCGGCGGAACGTGCGGGCGGTGTGGCGCAGGCCCTACGCCCAAATGAAAATATCCGGACTGGCCGGATATTTTTTTGCAACGAATTCGCTGGTGTTTATTTAATCAGGAACTCTTCTTTGCTTTTACCTTCCAGCCATTTCGGTGCGCGGCCACGGCCGGTCCAGCTTTGGCCGGTGGCTGGGTCGCGGTATTTCATAGGAACAGGAGCGCGTGGCTTGCTCACTTTTGCAGGTTTGGCCGTACCAGCCAGGTCAGCCAGCGACAGACCATGCTCGCGCATGATGGCGGCGATTTTTTCTTTAGCCGAATTCAGTTCCTCGCGGCGAACGGATTCCGCCAGATTTTGCAGTTCAGCGATTTTTGCCTGGTATTCCTGATAAGTGGTCATGACTCAACTCTTCCTTGATGGTTGATAAGAGACTCCCCCAAAAACGCAGCCCCTGGTGAACACGGTGACATTTCGTGAGAATTCAAGACCGCAATTTACCACAAGAGCGCAGGGATATTCTAGTTAAATGTGAAACTCCCCGCAAACTTGTATCGTCCAAACTAATTATTTTTTGCGCCGCAGTCGCCAGGTAGTAATACCGGTAATAAAGAACAGGGCCGGCAGCAAGCCCGCCAGCGCCAACAGCCATTTGACGGCGGTGCCGCCCAACTGGCCCGAATGCAGGGGAAACAGCGCGGCCAGAAAACGGTCGCCGGCCTTGCCGGATAATGGATCGATGGCTTCCAGGACTTTACCGCTGCGCATATCGATGTAAATACGCAGCGTGCCGGTGCGCTGCCAGTCGTCGGCCCGCACCAGGCGTGCAATGTATAGACCTTTATCGGGCTGGCGGGAAATACCGGCCATGGTGGCGCCGCCCTGCAAATACGGCGCGGCTATTGCCTGCGCTTCGCCCCAGCTAATAGCACTTTCGTCTTTTTTCAGCGCCGGCCTGGCGATACTGCGGCGTTCCGCGCCCACATCGGCAATCCGCGCCACCATGCCTCCCACTACTTCCGGCAAACCGTTGTAAAAACCCGTCAACGCCAGCAGCAGCAAAGGCAGCGCCGCCAGCAAACCGATGGAACGGTGCAAATCATAATGGCTGCGGTAAGCAGATTGATTCAATTTAATCCGCAAGGCGCGCCGCCACTGGCGTTTAAGCGGCCATGCCAGATAAAGCCCGACCGCCAACAGCAGCGCGATGGCCGCGCCGATATAACCCTGGGCAAGGCGGCCCGATTTACCCTGGAACATATTCAAATGCCAGGTCTGCACCATCGGCATCCAATATTGCGCCCCCAGGCCGATGGCGGACCGGTCGCGGCTGCCCAGCAGCGCGCCGGTGCACGCGTCCAGCATGGCCTCGCCCGTTTCCATGCCCGGCGCCTTGAACGTCACGCGCAGGCTGCCGCCCTCGTGGCGCGGCAGGAACACGCCGCCCACTTTGGCCTTGGTCCACTGCGCCTGCACGGCTTGCGCGGCCGCGTCCACGCCCAGCGGCGCGGCGCACGCGGAGGCGCTATGGAACAGGTGGGGATTCAGGGCTGCGTCGATATCATGCTCGAAGACCAGCAAGGCGCCGCTCAAGCCCATCAGCACGAACAGCAGGCCCAGCGTCAGCCCTGCCCAGCGGTGCAGCCAGACCAGGGCGGGCTTGAAGGAAATGCGGCGTTGCGCTGATACGGGTGTTGCTGCTGCGGTGAGGGACATAATCTGGCGCGATGATACGGAAGGGTGCATCATAGCATTAGAATGAGAATGGGTCTCAATTACAAATTACATACACACTTCGCGGAATGGCGACTGATGCCATAATGGAAAGATTCACAATCTGGAGCTGCAAATGAAGAATGTGGTTTTATTGTCCGGCAAGGCCGTTCCCGCTTTAGGCCAGGGCACCTGGAATATGGGCGAAGACCCCACCTATCGCGCGCACGAGGTGGCGGCGCTGCAACTGGGCATGGACCTGGGCATGACGCTGATCGACACGGCAGAAATGTATGCCGACGGCGCCAGCGAGGAAGTGGTTGGCGAGGCCATCGCCGGGCGGCGCGAGCTGGCCTTTTTGGTGAGCAAGGTCTACCCGCACAACGCCACCCGGGCCGGCGTGGTGGCGGCCTGCGAGCGCAGCCTGAAGCGGCTGAAGGTGGAGCAGATCGACCTCTACCTGCTGCACTGGCGCGGCTCGGTGCCGCTGGAGGAAACGCTGGCCGGCTTCGCGGCCCTGCGCGAGGCGGGCAAGATAGGCGCATACGGCGTCAGCAATTTCGACCTGGCCGATATGCGCGAGGCGCGCGCCCTGCCCGGCGGCGCCGATATCGCCGTCAACCAGGTGCTGTACAACCTCGCCAAGCGCGGCATCGAATGGGATCTGCTGCCCTGGTCGCAGCAGCAGCAAGTGCCGCTGATGGCGTATTCGCCGCTGGAATCTAACCCGCACGAGCAGCGCGCCATGCTGGAGAACCGCAGCTTGCAAACCGTGGCGCGCCGCCACGGCGCAACGCCGGCGCAGATCGCGCTGGCCTGGCTGCTGCGCCAGGACGGCGTGATCGTCATCCCCAAGGCCGCCAATCCGGACCATATCCGCCAGAACCGCGCCGCGCTCGACATCGCCCTCAGCCCGGAGGACCTGGCCGACCTGGACCAGGGTTATCCCCTTCCCCGCCGCAACAGCCCGCTGGCCATGCGCTGAACGCCGGCCGGCTAAATCGCCGGGCAGCCGCCGGATTTGTATTTGCAGTGGCGGGCCACGACGGCGCGGATAATGCTGACCAGCTGGCAGGCGGCCGGCCCCGGCCGCTCCGTGTTGGCGATAATCAGCGACAGCGACAGCTTGCGCTTCTGCCCCACGCGCAGCCGCAGCGGCTGCAGCAGGCCGGAGGCGAGCTGGCTCTGGATCTTGTGCGTGGCCATCCACGCGAAGCCCAGGCCGGCGCACACCATCTCGGTGCGGGTGGCCGGGCTGGTGACGGTCCAGCGCTGCGCCGTGTTGAGCCAGCCGAAATCGCGCGTGGACGCCACGCCGCCGTCGCGCACGACGATGTGCAGATGGCGCTCCAGGTCGTCCTCGTTCAGGTCGCGGCCCAGGCCGTGCAGCGGGTGGCTGGGATGGGCCACGGCCAGGAACTCGATGTCCAGCAGCGCGTCGCCGAGGAAGCCGCTGGGCACATAGTTGGCGATCACCACGTCGGCGCGCTTTTCGCGCAGCACGTCGTCCGAGGCCGACAAGATGGTTTCCTCCAGGTTCACCCGCGTATGCCGCGCCAGGGGCTCGAACTCCTGCAGGATCTGGATCAGCAGCTCGCTGGGAAACAGGCTGTCGACCGCGAAGCGCAGCTCGGACTCCCAGCCCTCGTTCAGGCTGGCCGCCAGCTCCTCCAGCTGGAAGGCGTCGTCCAGCAGCTCGCGCGCCTTGCGCAGCAGGGTTTCGCCGTTGCGCGTGAGCTTGGCGCGCCGGCCGTCGATTTCCAGCAGCTCGATGCCAAGCTGCTCCTGCAGCTTGGCCACCATATAGCTGACCGAGGACTGGCTGCGGTGCAGCGCCTCGGCCGCCTGCGCATAGCCGCCGCACTCCACGATGGCCTGCAGCACCCGCCACTGCTCCAGCGTACTGCGCGGGATTTTCATTATTTGCTTTGCATGATGTAGGTGCCGTCCCAGTCGTCCGGCGGCGGCTCGGCGGCCAGGCGCTGGCAGCGCTCCACATACATGGCGGCGGCCTTGTCGCCCGGGTTCAGCGCCAGCACTTCCTCGAACAGCTTGCGCGCCGCCGCCCATTTGCGCTGGCGGTAGTTGATCAGGCCGTTGCGGAACAAGCCCATGGCGTCGATCAGGTTGGGATAGCTGTCCTCGCTGTGGTAGTCCAGCACCTCGTAGACCGAGACCGGCTTGGTCTTGCCCTGCACCACCACGCAGTCCAGCTCGCGCATGCGATACGTGCCGCGCAGCGCGCGGTAGGTGAACTCGCTGATCAGGATGTGCGCGCCGTACTGTTTGCAGGCCGACTCCAGCCGCGCGGCCAGGTTCACGCCGTCGCCGATAATGGTGTAGTCCATGCGCTTCTTGGAGCCGATATTGCCCGACACCACCTGGTCCGTGTTCAGGCCGATGCCGATATCCACCGCCAGCTTGCCGTCGCGCACGCGCAGCTGGTTCCAGGCGCGCAGCTCGCGCATCATGGCGATGGCGGTGCGCACCGCGCGGTCCGGGTCGTCCTCGTGCGCCACGGGGATGCCGAAGGCGGCCATGATGGCGTCGCCGATGAATTTGTCCAGCATGCCTTCTTCGCGCTGGATGCAGTCCACCATCATGGTGAAGTACTCGTTGAGCAGCGCCACCGTGCCCTGCGCGCCCAGCTGCTCGGTAATGGTGGTGAAGCTACGCACGTCCGAGAACAGCACCGTGGCGTTGACGTTTTTCCCGCCCAGCATTTCGGCGCCGTTGGCCACCATCTGGTCCGCGATGCCGGGGTCCATATAGCGCGACATGGTGGCCTTGAGCCGCTTTTCGCTGGAGATATCCTCCAGCATCAGCATCCAGCCGATGCGTTTTTTCTCCACCGACAGCAGCGGCTGCACGTTGAAGTTGACCGAGATGGTGTCCTCGCCCACCATCAGCGGCGCGTCCATCAAATGGCCGGCGACCTGGTTTTCCTCCACCAGGCGCAGCTTGTCCAGCACCCAGGCGTTGGCGCCGCCGAAGAACTCGGCCGCCGGCCGGCCCAGCAGCTCGGCGGGCGAGGCGCGCAGGATGCGCAGGCCGGCCGCGTTGCAGGTGACGATCTTCTCCTGCCCGTCCAGCGTGATCACGCCGCTGGACATGGATTCCAGCATGGCCTCGTTGTAGTTCTTCATCTGCTGCACGTCGGCAAACAGCTTGGCGTTCTCCAGCGCGATGGAAATCTGCGCCGTGAACGCGCGCAGGCGCGACTCGTCCTCGGCGCTGAAGGGGCCGCCGCGCTTGTTGAGCACCTGCGTCACGCCTATGGTCTTGCCGTGCTTGTTGACGATGGGTACGCACAGGATGGAGCGCGTGAAGAAGCCGGTGCGCTTGTCGAAAGCCGGGTTGAAGCGCAGGTCGGCGTAGGCGTAGGGGATGTTGATGGTCTTGCCGGAGCTGAACACCGCGCCCGCGATGCCGGCCGTGTTGGGCAGGCGTATCTGCATCGACTCCAGGCCCTGGCCCACTTCGGACCACAGCTCGCCGGTTTTCTCGTCGTTCAGGAACAAGGTGGAGCGCTCGGCGCTGAGCAGGCGCGTGGCCTCGCCCATCACGCGCTGCAGCAGCGAGCCGAGCTTGATGTCGGCCGTCACTTCGGACACCACGTCGATGAATTCCATCTCCTGGCGCCGCACCTTCTTCATGCTCTCCAGGAAGCGCGCGCTTTGCAGCGCCAGGGTGCCCTGCGTGGTGAGCGCCGCCAGCAGTTCCAGGTCCTTGGGCGTGAAATGGCCGCGCTGCTTGTTCAACGTCTGCGACACGCCGATGATCTCGCCCTTGAACGTGCGGATGGGCACGCACAGGATGTTGCGGGTGACAAAGCCGGTCTGCTCGTCGATGGCGCGGTTGAAGCGCGGGTCGGCGTAGGCGTCGGCGATCACCAGCGGCTCGCCGGTGGTGAACACATGGCCGGCAATGCCGGACGTGTTCAGGAAGCGGATTTCGCGCTGGGTCTCACCCTGGGCCACGCGCGAGAACAGCTCGTTGGTTTCCGGGTCGTTCAGGAACAGCGTGCCGCGCTCGGCGTCCAGCTCCTCGGTGGTGACTTCCACCAGCGCGGTCAGGATCTCGTCCAGGGTGTCGTAGGCGGCCATGCGGCGTGACACTTCCAGCAGCAGCTCGGCCATGCGCAGGCGGGACTGGGCGCCGGCCGCGGCGCGCAGACTGGCGGCCGGCTTGGCATCCGTTCTGCCACCGCCCTTGGTCATATCATTCATGCGGCGTGGCTTTCCAGGGCGAGGCGCAGGGCGCGTATGGTGTCGTGCAGCTGCTGCACCTCGGCGCGCTGGGCGCTGATCTGCTGCTGGTTCAGGCTGGCGTACTCGGCGTGCACGCGCTCCAGCTCCTCGCGCAGCACCGTCACGGTGTCACGCAGCTGGGCGATTTCGGCAATGGCGCTCGTGAGCGCGGCCTTGACGGCGATGTCGCGCTCGCCGTGCGCCTGCTCCAGCGCGTCGCGCAGCGACATCACGGTGGCGCGGATCTGCTGGGTTTCGTTGTGGGCTGCGGCAAGCGCGTCCTGCACCTGGCGCTGGCGGTCGTGCTGGGACTGCTCCAGCTCTGCGCGCAGCACAACGACGGTGCGCTGCAGGTCGCGCACTTCGGACTGGGCCAGGCTCAGGGCGTCCGGCTCGGCAAAGATGGTGTTGGTCGCGCGTTGGGTCATACCTTTATCATACCACCCGCTCTTGCGGCGGAGAACTGCCCCGCGTCTTACAATTTCCACTCCAGGCCGGCGCGGAACTGGGCCGCGCCCGGCGCCAGCGAGTTGCGGCGCAGGCTGCCGGCGGCGTCGCTGTAGGTGTTTTCCTCCAGGTAGTCCTCCGCCAGCGCGCTGACGACGGACAGCCGCAGCGCGTGTTTGGGCGTGAATTTGTGCAGCCAGTACATTTCCAGGTCGCGCTTGACGGTGACGAAGCTGCTTTGGGCGGCGCTGATGCGCATCACGCCGCCGCGCTTGAAGACGAAGCTGGCGCCGGCGCTTTCCATCGTGTCGGCCGATTTGTAGTCGAAGCCCAGCGTGGCCGACAGCGGCAGCTGCTGGTTCAGGCGGTTGTACGGCCCCGGCACCGCGTCCACCCGCGACCAGTTGCGGCTGACGCTGGCGCGCAGGTCCAGCGCCTGCGCCGTCCGCATCAGCGCCTTGAGCGGAACCTTGGCCTCCAGCTCCACGCCGCGCGCCACCGCGCTGCCGTCGTTGATGCTGGTCTGCACCCAGCGGCCGTTCTCCAGCAGCAGCGTCTGGCGCGTGTAGTCGGTGATGCGGCGCGCAAAGCCGCTTGCACTCAGCAAGGCGGTGTCGGCCCAGTAGTGCTCGTAGGACAGGTCCAGGCCCAGCGCCAGCTCAGGCTTCAGGCCGGGATCGCCCCGGAAATCGGGGGTGGTCTGGCTGTTGTTATTGGCCAGGAAGCGGCGCGGTATCAGCTGCGTGGTGGCCGGCGCCTTGTAGGTGCGGGTGAGCGCCAGGCGCAGCTGGTCCTTGGTGTCGGGAATTTTCCACAGCGCCTGGAACAACGGGCTGAACACGCTGCTGCGGTTGCGCACCGGGGCGAAGCCGGTGCCCTCGCTGCCGGTCTCCAGTCCCTCCCAGCGCAGCCCTGCGTAGACGGACAGGCGCGGCGTAGCGGCCCATTCGTCCTGCAGGAACAGCGCCAGGCGCCGCACGTCGGCGTCGAAGTCCTCATCCATATTGGCCGGCCGCTTGCCCGCCAGCCCCACTTCGCGCTGGCCACGGAAGTCCGCGCGGCGGCTGTCGGCCCCGTCCCAGCCCATGGACAGGGCGTGGCCGTCGGCCAGCGGCATGGCGTACTTGCCGGTGACAGTGTAGCCGTGCTCCCTGGACAGGATATCGACGCGGCGGTCCAGCCCCGGCACGCCGTGGCTGGCGCCGGTCTGGCGCGTGGCGTTGCTGTTGCGGTTGGCGTTCAGGCCCAGCTTGGTGTCCAGCTTGCCGCCGCCGGCCAGCTTGTGCACCCAGGTCAGGTCGGTGCGGTAGAAGTCATTCCGGGCGCGGACAAGGTTGGCCGTGCCGTCGAAGTCCTGCGGCGGGCCGAACACGGTGGCGATGTCCACGGTGGCCACCACGCGGTAGCGGTTGGTGGCGAGAAAGGACTGCGAGGTCAGCGTGTCGCCGTTGGCCAGGTTCCAGTTCAGGCGCGGCGCCAGGTTGATGTACTCCATCCGGCCCACCTCGTTGGAATCGGCGTCGCGCAGCAGGCTGGCGCGGCCCTGCGCGTCGCCTCCGTGGTCCTGGATCAGCTTAAGCCAGTGGAAGTTCAGGCGGTTGGCCGACAGCACGGTGGAATAGGAAAAATTGCCGTCGCGGTCGGACAGGGTGTAGACCCCGTTGCCCTGCGAGAAATCCTTGCCCTTCCCCGCCAGCGCCTTGATCTCCCGCTGCGCCGTCCGCACCGCTTTCCTCAGCACGATGTTGATGGTGCCCGCAATGGCCTGGGTGCTGAACTCGGCGCTCGCGGCGCGCATGATCTCCACCCGTTCGATGGCGTCCGGCGACAGCTGGTCCACGGAGAAGCCCGCCGGGGCGCGCTCGCCGTTGAGCAGGATCTGCGTGTAGCCGTTGCCCAAGCCGCGCAGGCGGATGTCGGTGCTGCCGCGCCCGCCCGCCACGGTCACGCCCGGAAGGCGCTTGAGCACATCGGCGATATTGCTGTCGCCGTAGCGCAGGATTTCCTCGCTGTTGACGATGATTTTGCTGGCCGTATCGTCGCGCCGCGCGTCGTACTCCGCGCCGGAGGCCCTCACCTCCACTTTCTGTATATCCTTGCCTTCCTTGGACGCTTCTGCGGCGCACGCGCTCCACGCGGCAGCCACCGCAGCGGCAGCGAGCGTGAGTTTCATTGCAGTATGAAAGCGAGGCATGGCGACGGCGTAAGTTTGCAAAAAAGACTACAGTCTCGCATAATTGCTTGTTGTTGGGAAATAGTTTGCATCGCCGATTTTCTCCCCAGGGCGCGGCGCACCGTTATAATGCGTATTCGTCTATATTGATAGGTGTGATAACTGTGTCCGACCGTCTTGCCGTACTCCCGCAATACCTGCTGCCCAAGGGCGCGCTGACCAATTTCGCGGGCCGCGTGGCCGGCGCGAAGGGCGGCGCCATGACTACCCGTTTGATACGCTGGTTTGTCGGCCGCTATGACGTGAACATGGCCGAAGCGGCCAATCCGGACATCGCCAGCTACCACTCCTTCAACGAGTTCTTCACGCGCGCGCTGCGCCCCGGCGCGCGGCCGCTGGCGGACGCCGACTTTATCTGCCCGGTGGACGGCCGCATCAGCCAGTTCGGCACCATCGAGGACGACCAGATTTTCCAGGCCAAGGGCCACAAGTTCAGCACCACCGCGCTGGTGGGCGGCGACAAGGAACTGGCCGCGCAATTCCAGCACGGCAGCTTTGCCAACCTCTACCTGAGCCCGCGCGACTACCACCGCATCCACATGCCCTGCGACGGCAAGCTCACGCGCATGATCTACGTGCCGGGCGAGCTGTTCTCGGTCAATCCGACCACCGCGCGCGGCATCCCCGGCCTGTTCGCCCGCAACGAGCGCGTGGTGTGCGTGTTCGACACCGCCAGCGGCCCCTTCGTCATGACGCTGGTGGGCGCCACCATCGTCGGCAGCATGGCCACCGTGTGGCACGGCGTGGTCAACCCGCCGCGCCACAGCAGCGTTCAGGAATGGACCTATGCCGACCAGAACATCGTGCTGAAAAAAGGCGACGAACTGGGCCGCTTCCTGCTGGGCTCGACCGTCGTGATGCTCTTCCCCAAGGACAAGCTGCACTTCAACGACAGCTGGCAGCCGGCCGGGCCGGTGCGGCTGGGCGAAACGATGGCCAACCTTAAATAAGACTGTTGAAGACTCCGATGATGCTGAAACATATCGTAATCGCCCTGGGCACGGCCGCCGCGGTGTTCGCCGCTGCCAGCGCCTCCGCCTCGCCCGCCGTCCCGCGCGACGGCGCCGAATACCGGCTGCTGTCCTCGCCGGTGCAAGTGCAGGCGCAGGGCAAGAAAGTGGAAGTCATCGAATTCTTCATGTACCACTGCCCGGCCTGCAATATGCTGGAGCCGGGCCTGGCCGAGTGGGTCAAGAAGCAAGGCGACGCCATCAGCTTCCGCCGCATCCACGTGCCGCACAACGGCGCCGCCGATCCGGAAGCGCACCTGTTCCTGACGCTGGAAGCGCTGAAGCTGGACGAAAGCCTGCACGCCAAGGTGCTCAGCACCTGGCACGTCGAACGCAAGCGCCTGAAGTCGGACGAAGACAATGTCGAGTGGGCCGTCAAGAACGGGCTCGACAAGACGCAATTCCTGGCCGCCTACAATTCCTTCGGCGTGCTGACGCGCCTGCGCAACCTGGAAAAGCTGGTCGGCAGCTACCGGGTGGACGGCACGCCCACACTGGTCATCAACGGCCGCTACCTGACCTCGCCGTCCATCGTCGCCGAGGGCAACCCCAACATGCCCCGACCATCCGTCGAAGCCGCTGCCTTCCAGGTCATGGACGCGCTGGTGCTGAAGGCGCAGCAGGAGCTGGGCAAATAAGCCACAGCAGCTTGCGCTGCATCACCTCCGGTTGCATTCCTTTATACTAAAATAAAGATCACAACCGGAGATCAGCGTGCCTACTCCTGCCTCATCCATCAATATTCAGATCGATGCCGATCTGGAACGTCGCGCCAACGAAGCCCTGGCACAGGTCGGGCTATCCATGTCGGATGCTGTCCGGATGTTTTTGCATCAAGTTGCCACCGACCAGCGGTTTCCGTGGGATCTCAGAGTTCCAAATCAGACCACACGCGATGCAATGAAAGAATGCGACGACATAATCGCGCATCATCAAGCGCGCTTCATAAAGGCCGAGCAACTGTTCGCAGATCTTGAAAAGAGTGGCAAAGAATAAGCGGACCGCCATGCCGCGCGCGGTGGGCATGCTGCTCCTGATTGCTGGTGACGCGCCTTTGGGAGCGGAATGGCGAGACCATGCGTTGCGCGGTCCCTGGAGCGAGTATCGGGAATGCCACATAGGCGGCGACTTTCTTCTTATCTACAGAATTGCAGGGGATGTCATTACCTTTGCGCGCACAGGAACACATGCGGAGCTCCTTGAGTAATACATAAAATCATGGCAAAGGCGCGCGCGTTGCGCCTACCGGGCTGCCCAGCGATTCCAGCATGTCCAGGAACACCCGCGTCTTGGCCGGCATGAGGCGGCGGCCCGGGAACACGGCCCAGCCGGTCACCGTGGGGAAGCTCCACTCGGGCAGCACGCGCACCAGCTGGCCGCTTTCCAGAAAACTCTGCGCGAACAGCTCCGTGCTGGCCGCGATGCCGATGCCGGTGCAGGCCATGCGCACCAGCAGCTCGGGCGAGTTGGCGATCATGCGCGCGGGCAGCTCGCGCTCCCATTCCGTTTTGCCGCGCAATAGCTTCCACCGTATCATGCCGTTCGCCTTGGGCGGCAGGCTCAGAAGGTCGTGCTTGTACAAGTCGTCCGGCTGCTCGGGCAGGCCGCGCAAGGTGGTGTAGCCGGGCGACGCGTACAGCGCCAGCTTGCTGATGGCCACCGCGCGCGCCGCCAGCGTGGAGTCGTCCGGCAGGTTGCCCATGCGGATGGCCAGGTCGTAGCCCTCGGCCACCAGGTCCACCCGGCGCGGCGACAAGTCGATCTCCAGCGAGATGGCCGGATACTTTTCCATAAAGCGCGCCATCAGCGCCCCCATGGCGTGGTTGGCGAAGTCGCCCGGCATGGACACGCGCAGCAGGCCGCTGGGCGCCTGCTGGCGGTGCTGCGCCAGCGCGCCGGCCGCCTCCACTTCCTCCGTCACCTTGCGCGCGTGCTCCAGCAGGCTGGCGCCGAACTCGGTCAGCACCAGGCGCCGCGTGGTCCTTTGCAGCAGGCGTTCGCCCAGCTGCGCCTCAAGCAGCGACAGGCGGCGCGACACCGTGGACTTGGGCTGCCCCACCCGCTCCGCCGCCGCGCTGAAACTGCCGCACTCCACTATCCGGGCGAACAGGAGCAAGTCGCCAGGGTCGATATCCGCCATATGAATTCCATGCTGTGTATGCCAGCGCACCTTACCACAACAGGCGCTGGCTGGAAAACAACGCCGCCGATAAATTGATTTACACTTAATATGTTTAAGCTTAAAGTATATTCAGGCCGTCCCCTTTCAACCAATTAGGAAAAAGAAGATGAAAAAAACCTTGATCGCCATCGCCCTGACCTCCCTATCCGGCCTGGCCGCAGCGCAAAGCGCCGTCGTGATCTACGGCGCGGTCGATGCCGGCATAGTGCGTGAATCGGGCGGCGTCGCCGGCAACATCACCAAGCTGACGGGCGGCGTGGAAGGCGGCTCCCGCCTTGGCTTCCGTGGCAGCGAGGACCTGGGCGACGGCATGAAAGGCATCTTCGCGCTGGAAATGGGCCTGGGCCTGGACACCGGCGTGAGCGGCCAGGGCGGCGTGCTGTTCGGCCGCCAGGCGCTGGTCGGCTTGCAGACCAAGTCCGGCACGGTCACCCTGGGCCGCCAGTACACGCCGCTGTTCATGGCCATGACCTTCATCGACCCCTTCCAGTCCCTCAGCACCGCAGGCTCCGCCGCCAACCTGATGTCGAACGCCGGCATCCGCATGAACAACACCGTGAAGTACGCCATGCCGGACACCAACGGCTTCTCCGGCGAAGTGGCTTACGGCCTGGGCGAGGTGGCGGGCAATAGCGATGCGGGACGCAACCTGGGCGCGAACTTCGGCTATGCCAACGGCCCGCTCAGCATCAAGGCCGGCTACGCCAACATCAACAGCATCCCGGTCGGCACCGCCGCGCTGACCAAGGGCCGCACCACCATGCTGGGCGCCACCTACGACTTCGGCGTGGCCAAGGCCGCGCTGGCGTATGCGTCCAACCGGGGCACGGTCAACATCAACAACACCATCAACCCGAACAGCCAGGCCGACTCGCGCGACCTGCTGCTGGGTGTGACGGTGCCATACGGCCTGCACACCTTCCGCGCTTCCATCATCAACAAGAAGGACCGCGCCGGCACAAGGCGCGGCGCCGACCAGTGGGGCGTGGGCTACAGCTACTACCTGTCGCGCCGCACCGATGTCTACCTGGCCTACGCCCGTATCGACAACGACGCGGCCAAGGGCGCCACCGGCTTCTACACCGTGGGCAACGCCACCGAAGTCGGCTCGGGCAACCGCGCCGTCAACGCCGGCCTGCGCCACAACTTCTAAGGCCTAAGCGATGGATGCCAAACCGGACTACTCTTTCGAACGCGAAGTGCTGGTCCGGTTTGCGCATTGCGACCCGGCCGGCATCGTCTACTTCCCGCAATACCTGGTGCTGTTCAACGGGCATGTGGAGGACTGGTTCAACGAGGGGCTGGGCATAGGCTATGCCCATTTCATCGGCGAGCGCCGCTGCGGGCTGCCGATGGTGAAGCTCGACTGCGAGTTCAAGGCGCCGAGCAAGATGGGGGAGCGGCTGACGCTGTCCCTGGGCGTGACGAAAATCGGCAACAGTTCCATAGCGCTGCAGCTGCGCGCCAGCGCGCAGGGGCAGTTGCGCGTGCTGTCGAACCAAGTGCTGGTGACCACCTCGCTCGATACCAATAAGTCGATTCCCATTCCCGGCGACCTGCGCCACGCGCTGGAACGCTGCGTGGCGGAGCTTGGCGGGTTACGCACTCCGTGCTAACCCGCCCTACGATTCGTCACCTGGATTGGTTATTGCGTAGGGCGGGTTAGCGCTACGCGCGTAACCCGCCAGCTCCGCCACCAGCCTCACACCCCCACGTAGCGGTGCCAAACATCCGGCGCCGCCCGCAGCGTGGGCGAATCGCCCGACCACACCACTTTGCCGCGCTCGATAATCGTATGCTGGTCCGCAAAGCGCGTGAGCCGCTCCACGTATTTATCGATCACCAGCGTGGTCTGCCCCACGCTGCGCAGGCGTTCCAGGCAATGCCAGATCTCCTCGCGTATCAACGGCGCCAGCCCTTCCGTGGCCTCGTCCAAAATCAGCAAATGCGGATTGGTCATCAGCGCGCGGCCTATGGCCAGCATCTGCTGCTCGCCGCCGGACAGCTGCTTGCCCATATTGCGCGAGCGCTCCCGCAAGCGCGGAAACAGCTCGTAAATGCGCGCCAGCGTCCACGGCTCAGCCGCCTTCGACCGGTTGGCCGAAAAAGCCACCAGGTTCTCCTCCACCGTCAGGTTGGGAAAAATCTGCCGCCCTTCCGGCACGATCGCCACGCCGGCGCGGGCGATGCGGTCCGTGGCCATGGCGTCGATGCGCTGGCCGTTGAAGGTGATGCTGCCGCTGCCGATGCGGTTCAGCCCAAGAATCGAACGTATGGTGGTGCTCTTGCCCATGCCGTTGCGGCCCAGCAGCGTGGCGATGTCGCCGCGCTTGATCTCGAACGTCACGCCGAACAGCACCTGGCTGCTGCCATAGACCGCCGTAATGTCCTGCACCTTCAGTATCGCGCTCATGCCGCCACCTCGTCTTCCAGTTCGTCGCCCAGATAGGCCTTCTTCACCTCGAGATTGCACCGGATCTGGTCCGGCGTGCCGGTGGCGATAATGCGCCCGGACACCAGCACCGAAATCCGGTCCGCCATACGGAACACGGCGTCCATATCATGCTCGATGATCAGCACCGCGATCTCCGGCCGCAGGCTTTCGATCAGCGGTATCATCTCCACCGATTCCTCGTGGCCCATGCCGGCCATCGGCTCGTCCAGCAGCAGCAGGCGCGGACGCGTGGCGAGCGCCAGGCCCAGCTCCAGCTGCCGCTGCGCGCCGTGTGCGAGATTGCCCGCCAAACCATCCACTTGCCCTCCCAACCCCACCCGGTCCGCCAGCGCGCGCGCCTCCTCGAACATCGCGCGCTCGCTTACCGCAGGACGCCAGAAACGCATGCTGGAACCGCTGCGCGCCTGCACCGCCAGCGCCAGGTTGTCCAGCACCGAAAAGCGCGGAAAGATATTGGTGATCTGGTAGGAGCGCGCCAGCCCGGCCTGCACCCGCAAGTGCATGGGCACACGCGTGACGTCCGTCCCGGCGAAGACGATGCGGCCGCTATCCGACGCCAGCGCGCCGGAAATCTGGTGGATCAGCGTGGTTTTTCCCGCGCCGTTGGGACCGATGATGGCGTGGATCTCGCCCGCGTTCACGGTCAGGTTGAGGTTGTGCGTCGCGGTCAGGCCGCCGTAGCGCTTGACCAGTCCTTGCAGTTCCAGCAGCGCGCTCATTTTCCGGCTCCCTTGGTAGTGAAACGGTCCGCCAGGCTGGCCATCCCCTTCGGCAGCACCAGCACCACGATCAGCAGCAGCACGCCCAAAGGCAGCTGCCAGTGCTCGGTATAGCCGGACAGAACTTCCTCCAGCAACAGCAAGGCGAAAGCGCCCAGCGCGCCGCCCCAGAAATAGCCCGCGCCGCCCAGGATCACCATCACCATCAGGCTGCCGGACTGGGTCCAGTGCACCAGGCTGGGGCTCACCAGCATGTTCTGGTTGGCGATCAGCGCACCCGCCAGCCCGGCGAGCGCACCGGCGATGGCGAAGCAGGTCAGCTTGTAGCGGAACACCGGGTAGCCGATGGCGGCCATGCGCGTTTCATTCTCGCGCACCGCCTGCAGCACGCGGCCGAAGCGGGAATTGACCAAACGGTGCAGCAGCAGCAAGCAGGCCGCCAGCAAAGCCAGCACCACGTAATAAAAGGCCGTGTCGCCCGACAGGTCCACGCCCGGCAGGCCGAGCGAGGAGCGCGACATGAGGTTCAAGCCGTCCTCGCCGCCGTAGCTGCGCAGGGAGATGAACAGGTAGTACACCATCTGCGCGAAAGCCAGCGTGATCATGATGAAGTAGATGCCGCGCGTGCGCAGGCACAGCGCGCCTATCGCCAGCGCCAACAGCCCGCCCACCAGCATGGCCAGCGGCCAGGCAATCCAGGCCGACGCCACGCCGTGCTGCATCAGGATGCCGACCGCGTATGCCCCGGCGCCGAAATAGGCCGCGTGGCCCAGGCTGACCATGCCGCCGAAGCCGAGAATGAGATTGAGGCTGCTGGCCGCCAGCGCGAAAATCATCAGGCGGCAGGCCATGCTCACATAGAACTCCTGGCCCAAAGCCTGGGCGCCCAGCGGAAAGGCCAGGAAAACCGCCAGCAGCGCCAGGGTGCGCGGCAGCGGGAGTTGGTGGTGCAGATTGCTGTGCATGGTGGGCTCCTAGCCGCGTGCGGGGAACAAGCCCTCGGGTTTAAAGAACAGCACGGCGGCCATCAGGATGTAGATCAGCATCGATGACAGCGCCGCGCCCAGGTCGGCCATCAGCCCCTCCGGCGCCAGCGAGCGCGTAAGCACGGGCAGCAGGGTGCGGCTCAGCGTATCCACCATGCCCACCAGCAGCGCCCCGGCCAGCGCGCCCCGGATCGAGCCGATGCCGCCGATGACGATGACCACGAACGCCAGTATCAATATGCCCTCCCCCATGCCCGACTGCACCGTGAGTATGGGACCGAGCAAGGCGCCCGCCAGGCCGCACAGCGCGGCGCCGAAGGCGAACAGCAGCGTGAACACGCGGCCTATGCTGGCGCCCATCACCACCGCCATTTCCCGGTTGGACGCGCCGGCCCGCACCACCATGCCGATGCGGGTCTTCACCACCACGAAGTACAGCAGCAGCGCCACCGCCAGGCCCGCGCCGATAATGAACAGGCGGTAGGCCGAATAGCTGAAGTCCTGCGTGAACTGCACCGGCGTGGCCAGCGCGGCCGGCACGTTCAGCGAAATGGGCGCGGCGCCCCACAGCATGCGGGCGGCCTGGTTGAAGATGAGGATGAGCGCAAACGTGGCCAGCACCTGCGACAGGTGGTCGCGCCGGTACAGCCTGCGCACCACGGCGAGCTCCAGCACCACGCCCAGCAGCGCCGTCGCGCCCACGGCCAGCAGCAGCCCCAGCCAGTAGGAGCCGGTCAGCCCGGTGAAGCTGGCGGCGAAATACGCGCCCGCCATATAGAGCGAACCGTGCGCCAGGTTCACCAGGTCCATAATGCCCAGCACCAGTGTCAGCCCGGCCGCCAGCAAAAACAGCATCAGGCCGAATTGCAGGCCGTTCAGGCCGTGCTCGATCAGTAGCGCGATATCCATACCCATCCTTGTCCGAAGTACGCCATCAAAATTACTTTAAGCCTCAAGCATATTACCCGAAAACCGCGTCTTTCCAAGCTTTTTCGCAGGAGGGCAACGCGTTTTTTTGAGGCGAGACATTTATCTTGACGCCTATATATTTTAAGCTTAAAGTATATTTCAGAGCATCTGGAAAGCAAGCAGTTCGAACGCCCCCACAGACATAGTCAACACGGAGCAGAAATGATCGCTACAGGCTACACCGACACCTTCGCCAGGGACAATCTGCCGCCCGGCGAGCTATGGCCGGACATGGCGGCCACCCTGCCGGAGCTGCAATATCCGGACCGCCTGAACTGCGCCGCCGCGCTGCTGGACGAGATGGTGGCACAGGGCTTCGGCGAGCGTCCCGCCATCCACAGCTACCAGGAATCGTGGACCTACGCCGAACTGCTGGAAAAAGTGGACCGCATCGCCCACGCGCTGCGCGGCCCTCTGGGCCTGGAAGCGGGCAACCGCGTGCTGCTGCGCGGCGCCAACAGCCCCATGATGGCGGCCTGCGCGCTGGCCGTGCTTAAAGCGGGCTGCGTGCTGGTGCCCACCATGCCGCTGCTGCGCGCCAAGGAACTCTCCACCGCGCTCACCAAGGCCAAGGTCAACGCCGTGCTGTGCGCCGCCGCGCTTTCCGAGGAAATGGAACTGGCGCGCGGCCAGACCGCCATGGCAGGCCCCGCCGTCTACTTCGGCTCAGACGGTGCAGACAGCCTGGAAGCGCTGATGCAGCAGCAGCCCTCCAGCTTCAAGGCCGCCGACACCGCCGCCGACGACGTCTGCATCATCGGCTTCACCTCCGGCACCACCGGCGTCCCCAAGGGCACCATGCACTTCCACCGCGACGTGCTGGCCATCTGCGACTGCTTCCCACGCTCCACGCTGTGCACCAAAGCCAGCGACGTGTTTATCGGCACGCCGCCGCTGGCCTTCACCTTCGGCCTGGGCGGCCTGCTGCTGTTCCCGCTGCGCGTGGGCGCCGCCGCCGTGCTGCTGGACCGCCTCACGCCGGACCTGCTGCTGAAAGCCATCCAGGACTTCCGCGCCACCATCTGCTTCACCGCCCCCACCTTCTACCGCCTGATGGCGCCGCTGGCGCAGGCCTACGACCTGTCCTCGCTGCAGAAGGCCGTGTCGGCGGGCGAGGCCCTGCCCACCGCCACGCGCACGCTGTGGCGCGAGAGCACCGGCCTGGAAATCATCGACGGCATCGGCGCCACCGAAATGCTGCACATCTTTATCTCGGCGGCGGGCGAGGAAGTGCGGCCCGGCGCCACCGGCAAGGCCATTCCCGGCTACCAGGCCTGCGTGCTCGGCCCGGACGGCAAGCCGCTGCCGCCCGGCGAAGTGGGCCAGCTGGCCGTGAAAGGCCCCACCGGCTGCCGCTACCTGGACGACGCGCGCCAGGAGCAGTATGTGCGCAACGGCTGGAACCTCACCGGCGACGCCTACCGCATGGACCAGGATGGCTATTTCTGGTACCACGCCCGCACCGACGACATGATCATTTCGGCTGGCTATAATATCGCCGCGCCCGAGGTGGAGGACGCGCTGATGTGCCATCCGGCCGTGGCCGAATGCGCCGTGGTCGGATGGCCGGACGAGGAACGCGGCCAGATCGTTAAAGCTTTCGTAGTGCTGCGCCAAGGCCATGACGCCAGCGCGGAACTGGCGCGCGCCCTGCAGGAGCATGTAAAACAAACCGTGGCGCCGTACAAGTACCCGCGCGCCGTAGAATTCCTGGCGGCGCTGCCGCGCACCCAGAGCGGCAAGCTGCAGCGCCATGTGCTGCGCAGCGCGCCGGCCAAGTAAGCCAGTGAACAACCCGTCCCACCACCCAACCAGGAGCCGCCAGTGAAATTCACCGCCATCACCCTACGCCACACCGCCCTCGCCGCCGCAGCCGTAGCCGCCCTGTCCAGTGCCGCCGCCCCCGCGCTCGCCGCAGACAGCGTGAAGGTCGGCATGGTGACCACGCTGTCCGGCGCCGGCGCAGGCCTGGGCGTGGATATCCGCGACGGCTTCGCGCTCGCGCTCACCCACCTGGGCAACAAGATGGGCAACCTGCCGGTGGAAGTGATCACCGGCGACGACCAGCAATCGCCCGACGTGGCCAAGCAGCTGGTGGACAAGATGATCAAGAAGGACAAGGTCGACTTCATGAGCGGCATCGTGTTCTCCAACCTGATGCTGGCGGTCGGCCCCACGGTGTTCAACTCCAAGACCTACTTCGTCAGCGCCAACGCCGGCCCTTCGCAATACGCCGGCGAACAGTGCAACCCCTATTTCTACAACGTGGCCTGGCAGAACGACAACCTGCACGAGGCGGTTGGCCAGCAGGTGCAGCAACGCGGCTTCAAGAACGTGGCCCTGATCGCGCCCAACTACCCGGCAGGCAAGGACGCGCTGGCCGGCTTCAAGCGCTATTACAAAGGCAAGGTGGCCGATGAAATCTACACCAAGCTGGGCCAGCTGGACTACGGCACCGAACTGGCGCAGCTGCGCGCGCTGAAGGCGGACGCGGTCTACATCTTCCTGCCGGGCGGCATGGGCATCAACTTCATCAAGCAGTTCGTGGACGCCGGCCTGTCGAAAAACCTGCAGCTGTTCGGCCCCGGCTTCTCGGCCGACGAGGACATCATCCGCGCCGTGGGCGCGCCCATGCTGGGCATGTTCAACGCCTCGCAGTGGGGCCACGACATCGACAATCCACAGAACAAGCGCTTCGTCGCCGACTTCGAGAAAACCTACGGCCGCCTGCCCAGCCTCTACGCATCGCAAGGCTACGACGCCGCCATGCTGATGGATTCGGCCGTGCGCGCCGTCAAAGGCAACCTGGCGGACAAGGCCGGCGTGGGCAAGGCGCTGCAAGCGGCCAGCTTCAAGTCCGTGCGCGGCGACTTCAAGTTCAACCGCAACCACTTCCCGGTCCAGAAATATTACGCCCGCATGATAGGCAAGGACGGCCAGGGACGCATCACCAACCGCACCCTGGGCGTGGTATTCGACGCCCACCAGGACGCCTACGTCGGCGCCTGCAAGCTGCAATAAGGAAGACACCATGAACATCACCTGCATAGGCGGCGGCCCCGCCGGACTGTATTTCGGCCTGCTGATGAAAAAGCAGAACCCAGCCAACCAGATCACCGTCGTCGAGCGCAACCGCGCCTACGACACCTTTGGCTGGGGCGTGGTGTTCTCAGACCAAACCCTGGGCAACCTGGTCAACGCCGACGAGCAGACCGCGCGCACCATCCTGCAGTCCTTCAACCACTGGGACGACATCGACACCCACTTCAAGGGCGCCAAAGTCACCTCGGGAGGCCACGGCTTCTGCGGCATAGGCCGCAAGCGCCTGCTCAACATCCTGCAAAGCCGCTGCGAAGAACTGGGCGTGAAGCTGGTGTTCGAGACCGACGTCGCCGACGACCAGGAAATCGCGGCCGCCTACAATGCCGACCTGGTGATCGCCAGCGATGGCCTGAACAGCCGCATCCGCACCCGCTACGCCGCCAGCTACCAGCCGGACATCGAGCAGCGCAACTGCCGCTTCGTCTGGCTGGGCACCAAGAAGCTGTTCTCCGCCTTCACTTTCGCCTTTGAGCAGACGGAGCACGGCTGGTTCCAGGCCCACGCCTACCAGTACGACGGCGACACCTCCACCTTCATCGTCGAAACGCCGGAGGAAGTGTGGCGCAAGGCCGGGTTGGACCAGATGAGCCAGCAGGAATCCATCGCCTACTGCGAGCGCCTGTTCGCCAAGCACCTGGACGGCAATCCGCTGATCAGCAACGCCACTCATCTTCGTGGCTCGGCGGCGTGGAGCACCTTCCCGCGCATCATCTGCAACAACTGGGTGCACTGGAACACCGTGGGCGGCAAGCGCGTGCCCGTGGTGCTGATGGGCGACGCCGCCCACAGCGCGCACTTCTCCATCGGCTCCGGCACCAAGCTGGCGCTGGAGGATGCGATCGAGCTGGCGCGCTGCTTTGAAAAACATGGAGAGCAAGGCATGGAGCAGGTGCTGGACGCCTACCAGCGCGTGCGCGCCGTGGAAGTGCTGAAGATCCAGAGCGCCGCGCGCAACTCCATGGAATGGTTCGAAAACGTGGACCGCTACACCGCCATGGAAGCCGAGCAGTTTGCCTATTCCATGCTCACGCGCAGCCAGCGCCTGTCGCACGAGAACCTGCGCGTGCGCGACGCCGGCTACGTCGAGCGCTACGAAGGCTGGATCGCCGAACACGCCCACGCGCAGGCCGGGCTGCCGCCGCCTGCGGCCGGCCGCCACAGCATTCCACCCATGCTCACGCCGTTCAAGCTGCGCGGCACCCTGCTGAAAAACCGCATCGTGGTCTCGCCCATGGCCCAGTATTCGGCGGTGGACGGCGTGGCGGGCGACTACCACCTGGTGCACCTGGGCGCGCGCGCACAGGGCGGCGCCGGCCTGGTATTCGCCGAAATGACCTGCGTGTCCGCCGACGCGCGCATCACGCCGGCCTGCCCCGGCCTGTACAAGCCGGAACACACGGCAGCCTGGAAGCGCATCGTCGACTTCGTGCACAACAACACCAGCGCCAAGATCGCCATGCAGATCGGCCACGCCGGCGCCAAGGGCTCCACCCGCCGCGCCTGGGACGGCATAGACCAGCCGCTGGAAAGCGGCAACTGGCCGCTGGTGTCGGCCTCCGAACAGCAATACCTGCCCGGCGTATCCCAAACGGCGCGCGCCGCCACGGCCGAAGACATGGCACGCATCAAGGCCGATTTCGTCTCCGCCACCGTGGCGGCGGCCGAAGCGGGCTTCGACTGGCTGGAACTGCACTGCGCGCACGGCTACCTGCTGTCGTCCTTCATCTCGCCGCTGACCAACCAGCGCCAGGACGAATACGGCGGCTCGCTGGAAAACCGCTGCCGCTATCCGCTGGAAGTATTCAAGGCCGTGCGCGCCGCCTGGCCGCAAGACAAGCCGATCAGCGTGCGCATTTCCGCGCATGACTGGGTCGAAGGCGGCATCACGCCGGACGACGCGGTGACCATCGCCCGCCTGTTCAAAGCGGCCGGCGCGGACATGATCGACTGCTCGTCCGGCCAGGTCAGCAAGCGCGAAAAGCCCATCTACGGCCGCATGTTCCAGACCCCGTTCGCGGACCGCGTGCGCAACGAGGCGGGGATACCGACCATCGCCGTGGGCGCCATCTTCGAGGCGGACCATGCCAACAGCATCATCGCCGCCGGCCGCGCAGACCTGTGCGCCGTGGCGCGCCCGCACCTGGCCAACCCGGCATGGACGCTGACCGAGGCGGCCAAGATCGGCTACCTGGACGTGGAATGGCCGCAGCAGTACACGGCGGGCAAAGTGCAGCTGGAGCGCAACCTGGAGCGCGAGCGCCAGATTGCAGCAGCCAGCAGCGGCATGACGCCGCAGCAGATCGCAGCCAAGTTGCTGGAAGGATGAGCATGAAGCCAGGTATCCAGGGTGTGCCTTCGGCCGCCGGCGGAACGCTGCAAGGCAAACACGCTTTCGTCACCGGCGGCGGACGCGGCATCGGCAGCGCCATTGCGCATGCCCTGCTGCTGCAAGGTGCGCGCGTCACGCTGGCCGGGCGCACGGCAGCGGTGCTGGAACAGACGGCGCGCGAGCTGGCGTCCGCGCTGACCGCCGGGCCGTCCTCCGAAACTGGCGGCTGCGCCATCGACTTCGTCACCGTCGACGTCACCAGCCGCGAATCCGTCAACGCGGCGCTGGCCGAGGCGGCGCGCCGCCACGGCCCCATCGCCATCCTGGTCAACAACGCGGGCCAAGCCGCCTCCGCCCCCTTCGCCAAGACCGGCGACGACATCTGGCGCCAGATGATGGCGGTGAATCTGGACGGCACCTACCACTGCATCCAGGCCGCGCTGCCGGGCATGCTGGCGGCGGGCTGGGGCCGCATCGTCAACATCGCCAGCACCGCAGGCATGACGGGCTACGCCTACGTGTCCGCCTACTGCGCCGCCAAGCACGGCGTGATCGGCCTCACGCGTTCGCTGGCGCTGGAACTGGCCACCAAGGGCATCACCGTGAATGCGGTCTGCCCCGGCTACACGGAAACCGATATCGTCAAGGACGCCGTCGCCAACATCGTCGCCAAGACCGGCCGCAGCGAAGAGCAGGCGCGCGCCGAACTGGCGGCGGGCAACCCGCAGAAACAACTGGTCCAGCCGGACCAGGTAGCCAACGCCGTGGCCTGGCTGTGCCAGCCCGGCGCCAGCGCCATGACCGGCCAATCGCTGGCCGTGGCCGGCGGCGAGATCATGTAAGGAGCAGAAGAATGACGCGCAAATTACCAGCCAAGGCCGTCTTGCAGGCCGTACCCGCGCCAGCGCCGGCGCCGGGCTCCCAGGTGTTCGACCTGGAGTCGCGCCTGACGCAGGACCACCACCAGTCGCTCAAGCTGTGGCTGCGCATGCTGTCCTGCACCACCATGATAGAGAGCGAAATCCGCACCCGGCTGCGCAACGAATTCGGCATCACCCTGCCCCGCTTCGACTTGATGGCGCAGCTGCAGCGCCACCCCGAAGGACTCCGCATGGGCGAACTGTCCAAGCGCATGATGGTCACCGGCGGCAATATCACCGGCATCACCGACCAGCTGGAACATGAAAAACTGGTGCTGCGCGTGCCGGACCCGAAAGACCGCCGCGCCTACAGCGTGAAGCTCACCGCCGCCGGGCGCCGCTCCTTCGAGCGCATGGCGCTGGTGCACGAAGGCTGGATCGCCGACATGCTGGATGGCCTGTCGGTGCAGGAAAAGAACGACATGATCGCGCTGCTGTCGCGCATGAAAGGCCATCTGAGCGACGGCCCCCAACACGAAGAATGAAGAAGGAATACCCCATGCGCCACCTTCCCGGAACCCCGCACCAGCTGCCCGGCAACAGCCTCTCGCTGGCAGGCTACCAGGCCTCCCACTTCAAGTTTGAAGTGCAGGCCGGCGTCGCCACGCTGACGCTGAACCGCCCCGAACGCAAGAACCCGCTCACCTTCGAATCCTATGCCGAACTGCGCGACCTGTTCCGCGCGCTGGCCTACGCGGAGGACGTGAAAGCCGTCGTCATCACCGGCGCCGGAGAAAACTTCTGCTCCGGCGGCGACGTGCACGACATCATCGGCCCGCTCACCAAGCTGGACATGCCCGGCCTGCTGGCCTTCACCCGCATGACTGGCGACCTGGTGAAAGCCGTGCGCGTCTGCCCGCAGCCGGTCATTGCCGCCATCGACGGCGTATGCGCCGGCGCGGGCGCCATCCTGGCCATGGCCTCCGATATGCGCCTGGGCACGGAGCGCAGCAAGACCGCCTTCCTGTTCACCCGCGTGGGCCTGGCCGGCTGCGACATGGGCGCCTGCGCCCTGCTGCCGCGATTGATCGGCCAGGGCCGCGCCGCCGAACTGCTGTTCACCGGCCGCTCCATGGCCGGTCCCGAGGGCGAACGCTGGGGCTTCTTCAACAGCCTGCACGAACCGGCCGCGCTGCTGCAAGCGGCACAGGCGCTGGCGCAAGGCCTGGCCAGCGGTCCCACCTTCGCGCACGGCATGACCAAGAAGATGCTGCAGCAGGAGTGGAATATGGGCGTGGACGAAGCCATCGAAGCGGAAGCGCAGGCGCAGGCCATTTGCATGGCCACCAACGACTTCCACCGCGCCTACCACGCTTTCGTGGCCAAGCAAAAACCTGAATTCGAAGGCAATTAAGGAGACGCCATGTCCGATAAAAATTACCTGAGCTGGCCCTTCCTGGAGCCGCGCCACCGCCAGCTCGAGCAGGAGCTGGACAGCTGGGCCACGCAGCACATCACCCAGGAGCACGGGCACGAAGTGGACGCGGCCTGCCGCGCGCTGGTCGCCCTGCTGGGCCAGTCCGGCTGGCTGGCGCACGCCATCGCCGGCACCCGCCACGGCGGCGGCGCGGACGTGATCGACACCCGCGCCCTGTGCCTGATCCGCGAAACGCTGGCGCGCCACAACGGCCTGGCCGATTTCGCCTTCGCCATGCAGGGGCTGGGCTCGGGCGCCATCAGCCTGTTCGGCAGCGACGCCAACCGCGAAACCTATCTGCCCCGCGTGGCGCGCGGCGAAGCCATAGCTGCCTTCGCGCTGTCCGAACCGCAAGCCGGTTCCGACGTGGCGGCCATGCAGTGCGCCGCCGTGCAGGATGGCGACAGCTACGTCCTGAACGGCGAAAAGACCTGGATCTCCAACGGCGGCATCGCCGACTTCTACGTGGTGTTCGCCCGCACCGGCGAGCAGCCGGGCGCACGCGGCATCTCCGCCTTTATCGTGGAAGCGGGCACGCCGGGCTTCGAGATCGCAGAGCGCATCAACGTGATCGCCCCGCATCCGCTGGCGCGGCTGAAGTTCTCCAACTGCCGCATCCCTGCGGCGCAGCGCCTGGGCGAAGCCGGCCAGGGCTTCAAGGTGGCCATGGCCACGCTGGACGTGTTCCGCACCTCCGTCGCCGCCGCCGCGCTGGGCTTTGCCCGCCGCGCGCTGGACGAAGCGCTGGCGCACGCCAAGCAGCGCAAGATGTTCGGCCAGACCCTGGCCGACTTCCAGCTGACCCAGGCCAAGCTGGCGCAGATGGCAACCGGCATCGACGCCGCCGCCCTGCTCACGTACCGCGCCGCCTGGCAGCGCGACCAGGGCCGGAACGTGACCAAGGAAGCCGCCATGGCCAAGCTCACCGCCACCGAGACCGCGCAGCAGGTGATCGACGCGGCGGTGCAGATGTTCGGCGGCCTGGGCGTGGTCAGCGAGCATCCGGTGGAAAGGCTGTACCGCGAAATCCGCTCGCTGCGCATCTACGAAGGCGCCTCCGAAGTCCAGCAACTGATCATCGCGCGCGAAATGCTGCGCACATAAAAACGAAAGGGACACCATGCAATTCCTGCAACCACCAGGCTGGGTACAGCCCAAGGGATACGCCAACGGCGTGGCCGCCAGCGGCCGCACCGTCTGCGTCAGCGGCATGATAGGCTGGGACGCGGAAGGCCGTTTCCACACCAGCGACTTCGCGGGCCAGGTAGAACAGGCACTGCGCAACATCGTCGCCGTGCTGGCCGAAGCCAATGCAGGCCCGGAACACGTTGTGCGCATGACGTGGTACGTGATCGACAAAAAGGAATACGTCGCCGCCTACAAGGAAATCGGCGCGGCCTACCGCGCCGTGTTCGGCCGCCACTTCCCCGCCATGACGGCGGTGCAGGTGGCGGGCCTGATCGAGGACGAGGCCAAGGTGGAAATTGAAGTCACCGCCATCGTGCCGGAACCAGCATGACAGCTACGCTCAGCAAGCTCACGCTGGGCGTAGCGGGTGCGGGCGCCATGGGGCGCGGCATCGCGCAGGTGGCGGCGCAGGCCGGCATCACCGTTCTGTTGTACGACGTGCAGGACGGCGCGGCCGATAAAGCCGTGGCCACTGTGCGCGAGCAATTCTCCACGCTGGCGACCAAGGGCAAGCTCACGCCGGATGCGGCCGGCGCGGCCGGCCTGAAACTGCACGCCGCCGCCTCGCTGCACGCGCTGGCGGACTGCGACATCATTATCGAAGCCATCATCGAACAGCTGGAAGCCAAGCGCGCGCTATTCGACGCGCTCGAAGCCATCGTCCATCCCGGCTGCGTGCTGGCGACGAATACCTCATCGCTGTCCGTGACCGCCATTGCCGCCGGAGCGCAGCTGCCGGGCCGCATCGCGGGCTGCCACTTCTTCAACCCCGTGCCGCTGATGAAGGTGGTGGAAGTGATCGCAGGCGCGCTCACCAACGCCAGCGCCACGGAAGCGCTCACCGCCTTCGTTCACCGTATCGGCCACACGCCGGTGCAGGCCAGCGACACCCCGGGCTTTATCGTCAACCACGCGGGGCGCGGCTACCTCACCGAAGCGCTCAAGATCGTCCAGGAAACCGTGGCCGATTTCGCTCAAGTGGACGCCGTGCTGCGCGGCGCTGCAGGCTTCCGCCTCGGCCCCTTCCAGCTGCTCGACCTGACCGGACTCGATGTGTCGCACCCGGTAATGGAATCGATCTACCGCCAGTACTACCAGGAGCCGCGCTACCGCCCCAGCCCTATCACCGCGCAGCGGCTGTCCGCCGGCCTGCTGGGCAAGAAGACCGCGCGCGGCTTCTACCGCTATGACGATGGAAAGGCTGAACCGCAGGCCGCCAGCGCCACCGCTACCGCCTGGGCGGGCCCAATCTGGCTGGACGCACCCGACGCCGAAACCCACGCCAGCCTGGCGGAGCTGCTGCGCGGCCTCGGCGCCGACATCGAAGCCGCGCCCCGGCCCTCCGCCAATGCCCTGTGCCTGGTGGCCCCACTGGGCGAAGACGTCAGCACCTGCGTAGCGCGGCTGGACCTCGACCCAGGCCGCACGCTCGGTATAGACCCACTCAGCACCGCCCACGCCACGCTGATGCTCAACCCCGCCACAGACACCGCGCTGGCCGCCAGCCTGCTCGCCCTGTTCGAGCAAGGCGGCCGCCCCGCCACCCTGATCAGCGACAGCGCCGGCTTCATCGTGCAGCGCGTGCTGGCCACCATCATCAACATCGGCTGCGACATCGTCCAGCAAGGCATCTGCACGCCGTCCGACCTGGACAGCGCCGTCACGCTCGGTCTGGGCTACCCGCGCGGACCGCTCGCCTGGGGCAACCACCTCGGCCCGCGACGCGTATTCGCCATCCTGAACAATCTGCTGCGCCAGACCGGCGACCCGCGCTACCGCCCCAGCCCCTGGCTGACGCGCCGCGCCCAACTCGGCCTGTCGCTGCTGCATACCAGCGGCGCCGCAGCCAAACAATAAACGCCCCATCCAACAACCAGGAGAACACACATGGCACACGCAAAAGCATCCTTCCAGTGGGACGACCCCTTGCTGCTGTCCGCGCAGCTGACCGACGAAGAACGCATGGTGCGCGACGCGGCCCAGGCCTATTGCAACGACCGCCTTGCCCCGCGCGTGCTGGAAGCGTTCCGCCACGAGCGTACCGACCCCGCCATCTTCCGCGAAATGGGTGAACTGGGCCTGCTGGGCGCCACCATCCCCACGGAATACGGCGGCGCAGGCCTGAACTACGTCTGCTACGGCCTGATCGCGCGCGAAGTCGAGCGCGTGGACTCCGGCTACCGCTCCATGATGAGCGTGCAGTCCTCGCTGGTCATGGTGCCCATCAATGAATTCGGCAGCGAGGCTCAAAAGCAGAAATACCTGCCCAAACTGGCCACCGGCGAATGGATAGGCTGCTTCGGCCTGACCGAACCCAATCACGGCTCCGACCCCGGCAGCATGGTCACGCGCGCCAAGACCGTCCCCGGCGGCTACTCCCTGTCCGGCGCGAAGATGTGGATCACCAACAGCCCCATCGCCGACGTGTTCGTGGTCTGGGCCAAGACCGACGACGGCCAGATTCGCGGCTTCATCCTCGAAAAAGGCTGGAAAGGCCTGAGCGCGCCCGCCATTCACGGCAAGGTCAGCCTGCGCGCCTCCATTACCGGCGAGATCGTGATGGATGAGGTCTTCGTCCCCGAAGAAAACCTGCTGCCCGAAGTCTCCGGCTTGCGCGGCCCCTTCACCTGCCTGAACTCGGCGCGCTACGGCATCGCCTGGGGTGCGCTGGGCGCGGCCGAATTCTGCTGGCACACCGCGCGCCAGTACACCATGGACCGCCTGCAGTTCGGCCGCCCGCTGGCCGCCAACCAGCTGATCCAGAAAAAGCTGGCCGATATGCAGACCGACATCACGCTGGCCCTGCAAGGCTGCATGCAGCTGGGCCGCATGAAGGACGCCGGCACGGCGGCGGTGGAAATCACCTCCATGATGAAGCGTAACTCCTGCGGCAAGGCGCTGGACGTGGCCCGCACCGCGCGCGATATGCTGGGCGGGAACGGCGTGTCCGACGAATTCGGCGTGATCCGGCACATGGTCAACCTGGAAGCGGTCAACACCTACGAAGGCACGCACGACGTGCACGCCCTCATCCTGGGCCGCGCGCAGACCGGCATTCCCGCGTTTTCCTGACCCGCAGAGCGAGGAGGCGCCATGCGCAGCAAAGCCAGCATCATGGACGGCGCGGGGCAGCACGCCGCCGCGCTCTATCAGGGCTACAGCGCGGCGGAACTGGACCGCCAGTACAACGCCCGCGCCACCGTACCGGACGCCACCATCTACCTGCGCGCCTACGCAGAGCAGAGCGCCGCCATGCGCGCCGACCTGCCCTGCCACTGCGGCGTGGCCTACGGCGCGCACGAGGACGAACAGCTGGACATCTTCCCCGCGCCCAAGCCGGGCAGTCCGGTGCTGGTCTACATCCACGGCGGCTACTGGCGCGCCCTGTCCAAGGACGACTCCAGCTTCATGGCCGCCACCTTCACGGCGGCCGGCGCCACCGTGGTGGCGGTCAACTACTCGCTGGCGCCCGGCGTATCGCTGGACCACATCGTGGACCAGAACCGGCGCGCGCTGGCCTGGGTGCACCGCCATATCGCGCAATACAACGGCGACGCGGAGAAGATCTACCTGTGCGGCAGTTCGGCCGGCGGCCACCTGGTCGGCATGCTGCTGGCGCCGGGCTGGCAGCCGGCGCACGGCCTGCCAGCCAATGCCGTGGCAGGCGCCTGCCCGATCAGCGGGCTGATGGACCTCGCGCCCATCCCCGCCACGCATATCAATGAATGGGCGAAGCTGGACGCAGCGGCGGCGCGCCGCCTCAGTCCCCTGCACCATCTGCCCGAGCAAGGCGGCCCGCTGATCTCCTGCGTGGGCGGCGCGGAGACCGCCGAGTTCCGGCGCCAGAGCCGCAGCTACGCCGACGCCTGGCGCGCCAGGGGGCTGACGGCGGAATACCTGGAAATAGAAGGCGCCAACCACTTCGACGTGGTGCTGGAACTCGCCAAAACCGATAGCCCGCTCACCCGCGCCCTGCTGCGCATGATGGGCCTGGCCGGATGACATGCTAGCGGCGGTGCTTGGCGAAGAACTGCCACATCGCCTCGTTGGCGTCCATATCGCGCGTGGTCTTCCCTATGGGCAGGCCGACATTGAACGGGTCGGCGCCAGGCCAGGTATGGCCGCCTTCCCGCACCGTGACCAGCGCCACGCTTTGCTCGCCGTTCCCCTGCTCCATCCACGCGACGTCCTTGCCTTCAGTGCGGGGGCTTGTGGCTACGGGCGCAATGCCGTTCCGCTTCAGCCAATAGCTGTAGCTGTCCTCCGCCGACAGATAGCCGCCTGGCTTGCCGCCATAGGCCACCACCTGGTCCGCCGTGCCATGTATCAGCAGTACGCCGACCTTGGCAGGATTTGCCGGTTTGCTATTGTGCTGCACCACCGGCTCCGGCATCGGCGCGCCGACGGAGGCGACCGCCGCAAACAGCTGCGGCAACTCGGCCGCGATCCGCAGCGCGAAGAAGCCGCCACGCGACAGGCCGGCCGCATACACGCGCTGGCTGTCTACGCGGTAGTCCTGCCTGATCTTCGCGAGCAGCGCCTCCGTATAGCCGATATCGTCGCTGCCTTCAAGGTAGGACATGCCGAAGCCGACGTTCCAGTCCTGCTTGATCCCCAAGGGATAGACCACGATGAACTGGTGGCGGTCCGCCGCGCGGTTCATCTGCGTGTAGAGCATTTGCTCGGCCATGGTCATGCCGCTGCCGTGGAAGTTGAACACCACCGGGAAGGCGCGCTGCGGCTGGCTGTCATACGAGGCAGGCGTGTAGACCAGGTAGCGGCGCTTCTCCTCCTTGTGCACCAGGGACTTCACCTGCGCGAACGCGGGACAGGATATGCTAACGAGGAGGACAAGGCTGATCAGAATTTTCATTATGCGCACACGAGGAAAGTTGACGAGTACGCAGCATAGAAAGGCGGCGGTGAAGCCGAGGTGAAATCCGGCGGATTTCAGCTGGCGCGCAGCGGCACAACGTCGACGCGGTAGGCATCCTGAGCGGCATGGAAGCTGATTGCCCATCCCATGGCCTCGGCGATGCGCCGGAGCAGATGCTGGCCGTGCATGAAGCCCTGCATGGCGCCCGTTCGGCCAGGATCGATCGTATTGCCCACGCCAAGCACGCCGTCCGCGAACGACAGCCGCAGCCGCGAGCCCGGCCCGCCATGGAACAAGGCGTTGCCCAGGCAGTTATTAATGAGCAGCGTGGACAAATGGCGGTTGCCCAGCACCGGCAGGCGGTCCGGCAAATCAAGCGCCAGGTCGCCCCACGCACCCTGTTCCAGCAGGCGCAGCAAGCTATCCTCGATGCAGGCGCGCAGGTCCACCGTCTCGCGCGCGATGTGCTCGGCGCGCGCCAGGGCAAACAGCACGTCGATGGTGGCGCCCATTTCATCAAGCCCGGCCTGGAGCTGCGCCACTTCCCGCCCATCCAGGGGGCGCGATTGCGCCTGCGCCACGGTATTATTCAGTACCGTGAGCGGCGTGCGCAGCTCGTGGCTGACGTCGCGCGTGAACGCATGCTCGCGCCGCAGCGAGGCATGCAGCTCGCTGACGGTGGCGCCGAGCTTCTGCGCCAGGTAGCCGATTTCGTCGCGGCGGTGCCGCGCGCTGAACGTGGCCGGCCCTTGCTCCGGCAAGCTGCGCACTTCCTGCGCCAACACCTGCAAGGGCAAGACCAGGCGCCGGGACAGCAGGTAGGCCAGCAGCAGCGCAAGGGCGATCAGCCCCAGCGCCAGCAGGACCAGCAGCCAGCCGACTTCCTGGAACAGATGCGACACCACCAGCAGCGGCCCCACATCGGCCAGCAGATAGACCGCCTGCGGCGCCGGTTCCGCACGCAGGCGGAGCGTGCGCAGGTGATAGTGCTGGCCTGTGCCGGTGAAGATCTCGGCGCGCTCCCGGCCAGCGGCAAGCTGTTCGCGCACCGGAGGGGGCAGCGCCTCCACGCTGCGGTAGACGCGGATCAGGTCCAGGCCCGGCGGACGGATGTCACCGTGCTGGCGGAAGTGCACAGCCATGGACGCCGCCTCCCGCTCCAGCAGCCGGTCCACCAGCATGTCTTCCGTCACGTAGGAGATGACCAGCGCCAGCCCGGTGTAGCAGACGCAAATGAGCACCGTGAATCCGGCCAGCGCGGCAAACAGGCCATGGCGGATCGACCTAAACATGCTGCCCCGGCGCGAGTTCCAGACGGTAGCCCAGCTGCGGAATAGTGACTACCGACGCCGGCGCGCCCGCCTGCTCCAGCTGCTTGCGCAGCACGTAGATGTGCGACTTGAGCGCGTCGCTGTCCGGCGGATGGGCGCCCCACAAGTCATGCACCAGCGCGGAACGGGACACGGCGTGCGGATAAGCGGTGCACAGCATCAGCAGTATCGCAAAGCCGGTCTGCGTCAGCGGGACCGGGGCGCCCTCGCACAGCACGCGCTTGTCATGCAGCTGCAGGGTCAGCGCGCCGAGCTGCAATTCGCGGCTCAGGTGCAGCTGGCCGCGCCGCGCCAGCGCCTCGCAGCGCAGCGCCAGCTCGCGCAGGTCGAAGGGCTTGGTCAGATAGTCGTCCGCGCCCTGCTTGAAGCCGCGCGCCTTGTCCTCGAACGCATCGCGCGCGGTCAGCATGAGCACCGGCACATTGCGCGGCGCGCCGGCCTTGATCGCACGGCAGACCTCCAGGCCGTCGATATCGGGAAGATTCAGGTCCAGCAGCACCACGTCATAAGCCTCGCGCGTGGCCAGCTGGATGGCCAGCGCACCGCTGGCGGCGTGGTCGGCCTGCCACTTCAGCCCCTCCAGGAAGTCCACCACCTGGCGCGCAATCGTCGGATGGTCTTCCACTACCAGGATGGTCAAGGAGCTACGGTTCATGAAGAGCTTGTGTAGTTAGAGATTACGGCCCGGACTGGGGACAGCGGCGCCAGTATAGCAATTACTGCAACTTGGGCAGAACATTGAGGCGATTGTTCCACCAGTGGTTCAATGAAACCCATTTACCCGGCTTAATCTATCGTTTTGGGACTGTTAAAGTACATCCATCGCAGCACACAACCCAACACGAAGGAACGACATCATGAACATCCTGCAAATCAACTCCAGCGCCCGCAGCACCGGTTCCGAATCCACCCGCCTGGGCGACTCCATCGTCGCCAAGCTGACCGCCGCCAATCCAGGCGCATCGGTAGCCCGCCGCGATCTGGCCGCCAACCCGCACCCAGTGATCGACGAACCAACCCTGCAAGCCCTGTTCACCCCGGCCGAGCAGCGCACCCCGGAACAAGCCGCCCGCGTGGCGCTGGACGACGCCCTGATCGCCCAGGTGCAAGCAGCGGATGTGATCGTGATCGGCGCGCCGATGTACAACTTCGGCATCACCGTGCAGCTGAAATCGTGGTTCGACGCGATTGCCCGCGCCGGCGTGACGTTCAAATACGGCCCAACCGGCCCGATCGGCCTGCTGAGCGGCAAAAAAGTCTACGTCGCGCTGTCGCGTGGCGGCCTGCACCGCGATGCGCCTAGCGACACCCAGCTGCCGCACGTGAAAATGTTCCTGAGCTTCCTGGGCATGACCGACGTACAGTTCGTCTACTCCGAAGGCCTGGGCATGGGTCCGGACGCAGTGAGCAAGGCACAGGCCGAAGCCGACGCGCAAGTGAACGCAGTACTGGCCTAAGGCCGCAAGGCGGCGCTGAACAACCAACAACAGGAGAATGGCAATGACTCAAGCAACATTGGTAACATCGGAAAGCGTGCAGCAATCGCGCGGCGTAGAGCGCATCATCAACGGCCAGGCCGTGATGGACGGCGCGGGCGTGAAGATCAACCGTGTCTTGACGCAGCCATTGCAGCGCCGCCTGGACCCGTTTTTGATGCTGGATAATTTCGGCAGCGACTCGGCCAACGACTACATCGCCGGCTTCCCCGAGCACCCGCACCGCGGCTTCGAGACGGTAACGTATATGCTCACCGGCCGCATGCGCCACAAAGACAGCGCCGGCAACGAAGGCCTGCTGACCAACGGCGGCGTGCAATGGATGACGGCGGGCCGGGGCGTGATCCACTCCGAAATGCCCGAGCAGGAAGAAGGACGGATGGAAGGCTTCCAGCTGTGGCTGAACCTGCCCGCCAAGGACAAGATGCGCGCGCCGTGGTACCGCGACTTCAACGCTGAGCAAGTGCCATCGTTCAGCACCGAAGGCGCGCAGGTGCGCGTGATCGCGGGCAGCAGCCACGGCGTGGCGGGCGCGGTGCAGCGCGAAGTGACCGAGCCGATCTATATCGATGTGGAACTGAAGGCGGGCGCCAGCTTCAGCCAGCTGATCCCGGCCGGGCACAACGCCTTCGTGTTCACCTATCGCGGCGGCGTGCACATCGGCGGCAAGCCGGTGGCCAATGGCCGCATGGCGATCCTGGAAAACACGGCCGGCGCCGACGGCGTGACGGTGCAGGCGGCGGAAGACAGCCGCTTCATCCTGATCGCAGGCCAGCCGCTGAACGAGCCGATCGCGCAATATGGCCCCTTCGTGATGAACACGCAGGCCGAGCTGATGCAGGCGGTGGAAGACTTCCGCGCCGGCAAGCTGGGCGAGGAAGCCCACGTCTAAGTTCTTTATGATCAAACCAGTCTCTGGGGGAAGCAACACCCCCAGGGCTGTCCCGATTTTCCGCTAAAATGCGGCCATGACATCACCACTCATTGGTTGGCTCAAGCACCTGAGCCGTATCTGCGGCTTCGACACCGCCGACTCCTTCCCGCCCGGCCACGCGCATGCGCGCACGCGCTGGAACGCCGCCTATTTCGACATTGCGTCCGACGTCAAAGCGGACGAGATGGAGCGCCGCATCTGCGAGGCCATCGGCAACACGCCGCTGGTATTCGCGCACATCACCGCGCCCACGCCAAGGATGCAGCGCGCGCTGCTGGGTGTGATCGAATCGCGGCTGCGGCACAACCACGGCAAGGAAGCGGCGCAATTCGCCGCGTTGCTGATCAAATCCTACCAAAGCCCGCACACGGCGGAAGCCCTGCCCGGCCTGCGCCGGGCCATCGACAGCACACGCGACGACGAAGCCCCCGCCCGCGTCCGCGCCCTGCTCGAATTCCTCAACAGCATGCAATCCCCCTACGACGTCATCGAAATGCGCCCATAGCCCCAAGCAGCCTGAGCCGCATTTCCCCCACCCCGGGGTCTGACCCCGAATTGCGCGAAATGCGGCTCAGCTCGCTTGATGAAAATATAGCTAAGAGGCAAGACGTTAGCTAAGCGGCAATCAGGGATTCAGCACCGGCACAGCGCCTACAGAGTGCAGACAAGGCAGAAGCTAGGCGAGCTGAGCCGCATTTTCCGCCTTGGGGTCTGACCCCGGAGGGGGAAAATTCGGCTCAGGTCGCTTGTAGGAAAAGTAGCGGTCGCGTAGGACTAGGAAGGGGGTTTCGATGGCGGCGTACAGTAGCCAGCCGAGGGGGATGCTGACCGCTGTCATGATGGCGATGCCGGTCCAGCTGGCGGCGCTGATGCCATGCTCGGCCAGCTCGGGCTTGAGCAGCAGGAAGATCTGCTTGTGCGTGAGGTAGATGGCGTAGGACCACAGCGCCACCTTGCCGAAGCCGGGAATGCGCGTGCGCTCCAGCAGCGAGCCCCGACTGAGCGCCGCGATCAGCAGCAGCGTGCAGCCCAGCGCCAGCAGCGGGTAGCCGAATACCGTCATGCCGTAGCCGTAGTGGTCTTCCGAGAACAGGTAGAGCGCGGCCCCCGCAACCGCCACGCCGGCGCCCAGCGCCCAGTTGCCGCGCGAGGTGAGCCTGTTCCACGCGGCGCCGTGGTGGTTTTTCAGCAGCGCCAGCGCGACGCCGGCCACCAGCTCGTCGAAGCGGCACAGCGATGAGTAGTAGATGGCGTTGTAGTAGTGGAAGCCGCCTTCGCTGTCGCCCACCTGGGTCTGCCAGAGGTAGCCGCGGATGGCCATGCCGGCCAAAAAGCTGGCGCAGACCGCCACCCAGGCCCACACCAGCGAGCGGCGCAGCGCGCCAATCAACAGCGCCACCGCCGGCAGCAGCACGTAGAACTGCTCCTCCACGCACAGCGACCAGGCATGCGAGAACGCGGTGCCCGGCATCAGGTCGAAATTCTGCGTAAAGGTGAGGAATTGCCACAGCGGCGGCAACGTCAGCCCGGCCCGGAACCAGGGCCAGCAGGCGTACAGCGCCAGCACCGCGTAGAACGCGGGCAAGGTACGCAGGAAGCGGCGGATGTAGAAGGTGCGCAGCGAGAAGCCGGCTTCGCTGCGCATGGCGGCAAAGATCTGGTTGCCGATCAAGTAGCCGGACAGGGCAAAAAACAGGTCGACCCCGGTCCACCCTACTTCGCCCCAAAAGCCGAACGGCGCCTGCCTGCTGACGAACAGCACGTAGTGGTTCATGAACACGAGCATGATCGCCACGGCGCGCAGCGTGTCCAGGCCATGAATGCGGGTTATGGATTTCATGCAGTATTTTAACTGTTGCCGCGCCCAATCCCCGCTAGAATAACGGCCATTCATCAGCCTCGGGGACCAGCATGACTGTAGCAAGCGATCTGCATTTCAAATCCGTCAACTATACCGGCCAGGGCAAGGGCCCGCGCGTGATCATCACCGGCGCCGTGCACGGCAACGAAACCTGCGGCACCAAGGGCATCACCCGCGTGATGCAGGAGATCGACAGCGGCCAGCTGCGCATCCTGAACGGCATGGTGACCTTTGTGCCCATCGTCAATCCGCTGGCCTACGCCAAGCGCGAGCGCTCGGGCGACCGCAACCTGAACCGCAACCTGTTCCCGAACGAGAATCCGCAGGATTTCGAGGACCGCATCGCCAACTGGCTGTGCCCGCTGCTGGACCAGCACGACGTGCTGCTCGACCTGCATTCCTTCAACGCGCAGAGCCAGCCCTTCCTGATGGTGGGCCCGCGCAACAACGACGGCACGCTGCAGCCTTTCCAGCATGAGGAAAAGGAACGCGCGCTGGCGCGCCGCATCGGTGTGACCCGTTTTGTCGATGGCTGGCTGGCCACTTACGGCGCCGGCGTGCAGCGCCGCCTGCGCGACGATTCGCAGCTGGAAACCGTGCTGCGCTACGGCGTGGGCACCACCGAGTATATGCGTTCCACCGGCGGCTACGCGCTGACGCTGGAGTGCGGCCAGCACGCCGATCCGCAGGCGCCGGAAGTGGCTTACCGCGCCATCATGAACACCTTGGCCTTCCTGGGCCTGATCGATGCGCCGCAGCCGGTGGCGCTGGCGCCTGAACAGACCGAGTACCTGAGCATGGTGGAAGTGCACGACAAGCAGCACGCGGACGATCGTTTCAGCCGCGTCTGGTCCAGCTTCGACCGCGTGGCCAAGGGCGAGGAAATCGGCCGCCGCCACGACGGCACGCCGGTGCTGGCCGCCGATGACGCCATCGTGCTGTTCCCGGACACCAACGCCCGCGCCAATGCCGAGTGGTATTACCTGGCAAAAGCGAATCCGGCCGGCTTCTAACTCCCCCCAGGGCCGCCTCCCGTGCGGCCCTTGATTCAGCTTTCCGCAATGATCCATTGCATTCCAGCCCGTTGATGCTGGTGTTCCTGACTCCTATACTGGTTTCATTCCCACCCCATAGCGAGCCAACACCATGTCCGACCATATCGCCTTCGTCGTCCGCCTCAGCTCCAAGCCTGAAGTGCGCGAGCGTTTCCGCACCGAACTGTTCAACGTCGTCAACCGCATGAAGGACGAGCCGGACTTCATCAACACCTGGGTGCATGAGGATGCCAACGATCCCAACACCTTTGTGCTCTATGAAACCTGGGCCTGCACCCGCGAGTACTTCCTGGCAACGCACCTGGCCAAGGATTACCGCGTGCAGTACGAGGCGCTGCTGCCGGAGATGCTGGCCAAGGAGCGCAGCATTGATTTCCTGAACATTATCGCGGCCTACCCCGGCCGTTCCGCCAGCTGAAACGGCGGCGCGTGCGGCGCGTTTTCCGCTGGCTTCGGTATGTCCCTGGGGATACAATCGCTGGCAGGAGAACAAGATGCACATTACGCTGCCCCTCGCTGCAATACTACTCGGCCTACCCCTGGCGGCGCAGGCCGAGCACTATGTGGTCCGCACCATGGGCCAGGAGAGCCTGCCCCCCAAATGGATGCTGCGCGACAGCCGCCCCGAGGGGCTGTGTCCGGACATCCTGGCGGCCATGGAGAAGGCCGAACCCCACCTGAAATTCACCGGGCAGGACGATTTCCGCTCGGTGCCGCAGATCGAACAGGGCCTGGAATCCGGCTCCGTGGGCGCCGCCTGCGCCCTGCTGGATTCGGAGCGCCGCCGCAAGGTGGCGTTTATGTCGAGCAAGCTGTACACGGTGCGCCACAGGCTGGCCGCCGCCATCGGCGACAAGGCCAGCGTGGAGTCCATCGACGAGCTGGTCCGCCTCAGGCCGCTGATCACCACCTCGCGCGGCGCCGCCTATTCGGACCAGCTGCGCGTGCTGGGCCTGGAAGTGGACGACAGCACCAGCGACAATCTGACCAATCTGAAAAAAATCCTGGCCGGCCACGGCCGCTTCGTCTACATGAACGAGCTGACGCTGGCGTGGATCATCCGCGAGAACAAGCTGAGCGATAAAGTGCGGCTGCTGCCGGCGGTGCTGAAAGAGGAGCCGATTTTCTTCTGGATCAGCAAGAAGGCCGACCCGGGTGCGATGCGCCTGATGAACTCGGCGCTGCAAAAACTGCGGGCCAGCGGAGAGCTGGCCCGGATTTACGAGCGCTGGTCCAATGAACGGGCCGCACCCCTGCCTAATTGACTAACTGGCTCAGTGCGCCAGCTTCAAGCCCAAGATCCCGCAGGTAATCATGGTGATGCACACCAGCCGCAGCACGCCGGCCGGCTCGCCCAGCACCATGATGCCGAACACGGCCGTGCCCACGGTGCCGATGCCGGTCCACACCGCATAGGCCGTGCCCAGTGGCAAGTCGCGCAGCGCCAGCCCCAGCAGCGCCATGCTGCCGCCCATGGACAGCAGGGTCAGCACCGACGGCACCAGCTTGCTGAAGCCTTCCGTGTACTTCAGGCCCACCGCCCAGCCGATTTCCAGCAGTCCGGCAACAAATAAGAATAGCCACGCCATTTTTCTTCTCCCTGTGTGGCAAGGTCGTCCCCGCCGAGCGCCTTGAGAATGCGAGGTCGTCCCCGCAGGCAAGAGGCGACAGTATATCATTGCAACATTTCCATCATGAAGGGGTCCCGATGTTACTCTTTGCGCAAGCCGTCACCGGCCTGGTACTGCTGATCCACGTCTACATCGTGCTGCTGGAAACGGTGTTGTTCCGCACCCGTGGCCGCCGCGTGTTCGGCCTGAGCGCCGAGAAGGCGGAAATCGTGCAGCCGGCCATGTCCAACCAGGGCTGCTACAACGGCTTCCTGGTCGCGGCGCTGGCGCTCGGCTTTCTGCATCCGGACCCGGCCATCGCGCGCGCCTTCACGCTGTTCGGCCTGTGCTGCGTGGCGGTGGCGGGCCTGTGGGGCGCGGCCACCGTATCGCGCCGCATCCTGTTCGTGCAGACCGTGCCGGCCGTGATCGCCCTGCTGCTGCTCCAACTCGCTTGATTTTTTGACATTGCCAGCGTGCCGCCAGCACGTTTTTCATTTATATCGTAAGATACCGATATATGCATCGTGATTTACAGATGCACATATCGCTAGAGACCAATATGGACATAGACATCGACGCAATCCACAAGGCGCTGGCCAATCCGGTCCGGCGCCAGATCCTGAGCTGGCTGAAAGAGCCCGAGGCTTATTTCACCGAGCAGGCCCATCCGCTGACCTTCGGGGTCTGCGCGGGCCTGATCGACCAGCGCACCGGCCTGTCGCAATCGACCGTGTCGGCCCACCTGGCCACCTTGCAGAAGGCCGGCCTGGTGACGGTGCAGCGGGTGGGACAGTGGAACTTTTTCAAGCGCAACGACGAAGTGATCCAGGCCTTTATCGACCATATGAACCAGGGCCTGTGAGCAGGCCCGGCAACTCAAGGAAGATACACCATGGCAAACCTGTTTGACCCTATCAAAATCGGCGACCTGACCCTGAACAACCGCATCATCATGGCGCCGCTGACCCGCGCCCGCGCCGTGGGCGGCGACCGCGTGCCCAACGCGCTGATGGCGGAATACTATGTGCAGCGCGCCTCGGCCGGCCTGATCCTGAGCGAAGCAACCGCCGTCACGCCACAGGGCGTGGGCTATGCGGACACGCCGGGCATCTGGTCGGACGCGCAAGTGGCGGGCTGGAAAGTGGTCACCGACGCGGTGCACGCGGCAGGCGGCAAGATCTTCCTGCAGCTGTGGCATGTGGGCCGCATTTCGGACCCGAGCTTCCTGAACGGCGACGCGCCGGTGGCGCCGAGCGCCATCGCGGCCAAGGGCCATGTCAGCCTGCTGCGTCCGCAGCGCGAGTATCCGGTGCCGCGCGCGCTGGACCTGGAAGAAATCCCGGGCATCGTGGCGGCCTACCGCAAAGGCGCGGAAAACGCCAAGCTGGCCGGCTTTGACGGCGTGGAAGTGCACGGCGCCAACGGCTACCTGCTGGACCAGTTCCTGCAGGACGGCACCAACAAGCGCACCGACGCCTACGGCGGCCCGATTGAGAACCGCGCACGCCTGATGCTGGAAGTGACGGACGCCGTGATCGAAGTATGGGGCGCCGGCCGCGTCGGCATGCACCTGGCGCCGCGCCGCGATTCGCACGACATGAGCGACTCCAACCCGGCAGAGACCTTCGGCTACGTGGCGCGCGAGCTGGGCAAGCGCGGCATCGCCTTTATCTGCGCGCGCGAAGCGGTGGGCGAGGACAGCCTGGGACCGCTGCTGAAGAAGGAATTCGGCGGCATCTATATCGCCAATGAGAAGATGGACAAGGCAACCGCAGAGAGCATCCTGGCTGCGGGCACGGCGGACGCCGTGGCCTGGGGTAAAGACTTCATCGCCAATCCGGACCTGCCGGCACGCCTGCAGCAAGGCGCGGCGCTGAACGCACCGCGTCCGGAGACCTTCTACCACGCAACGGCGGAAGGTTATACGGACTACCCTGCCCTGGCCTAAGCCGCCGGCGGCACCGGCGGGTTACGGCGCTCCGCGCCTAACCCGCCCTACGGCTGCGTCGAACGTAGGGCGGGTTAGCGGCGCAGCCGCGTAACCCGCCATCTCCATCAAATCAGCGCGGAATGGTGTAATTCACCGGCACAAACTGATACGCCTTGCCCTGGCTGCGGATATGGCCCAGTCCCGGGAACTGCAAGTGCGCCGCACCAATCAGATACCCTTGCTTGGCCGCTTCCGCAAACGCCGCCTTGCGCTGCGCCAGCGCCGCCTTGCTGTCGCTGTCGAAGTCTATCGTCACCGACGGATCGTCGAACTGCACCGCCTGCACGTGCAGCAGGTCGCCCAGCAGCACCAGCTTCTGCCCTTTGCTCTCGATCACATAAGTCGTGTGCCCCGGCGTATGCCCGTAGCTGTTCACCGCCTTGATGCCCGGCACCAGCTCGGTGTTGCCTTCAAACGGGTTCAGCTTGCCCGCATCGCTGTACGGCGACACCGACGCCATCGCGCCCTGGAAGAAGCCTTTCTTGTCTTCCGGCGCTTTCTCCAGGTTCACTTTGCTCAGCCAGAAATCCGTATCGTGCTTGTCCGCGCGCAGCACGGCGTTCGGGAACGCCGCCTTGCCCGCAGCCGCCAGGCCGCCCACGTGGTCCGGGTGCAAATGGGTGATGTAGATCTCGTCCACCTGCTCAGGCTGGTAGCCCGAGGCCTTCAGATTGGCCACCAGCTTGCCCAGCGTAGGACCGAACAGGCCGGCCGCGCCGGTATCGATCAGCACCAGCTTGCTGCCGGTGTTGACCAGGAAACCGTTCACCGACGTCTCCAGCGGCGCTTTCAGGAAGGACTTGCCCAGTGCTTGCGTGGTCTTGGCGGGCTTGTCATGCAACAGCTTGTCCACCGGCAGGTCCACCGTGCCGTCGTTCAGCGCGGTCACTTCGAAATCGCCCAGCATCATACGGAAGTAGCCGGGCGCCTGGGTCTTGGCCAGCGGCGCGGCCGCGAAGGCAGGCGACTGGCCCAGCATGGCGGCGATTGCGATGGCCACGCCTGCGGCCGGAATGCGACGAGAGATCATATTTCCTCTTGGATGAGTGGTGTTGAATTGCTTATATTATCGTAAAAATACGATATACGTGCAGCACCCTCAAAAGCTCATCGGGAAGCGGACCGACAGGGTCACGTCCGGCGTGTCGCGCGTGAGCCCGGCGCCCACCGACACATTGAGCGAGCGCTTGTCGCTGTAGCGGTAGGAGAAGCCCATCAGCAGGGTGCCCAGCTGGGTGCGCACCGATCCGGGCACCGGCAGGCCGTTCTGCCTGGTGCGGCCGATGGAGTCGTGGCTGTAGCCCAGGCTGAGCGTGGTCTTCTCGTTCAGGGCCAAGCCCATGCCGAAATTGAAGCCGAACACGGCGCCCGGCTTGAGCGTGCCCAGGTCCTCGAATTCGCCGTTGCGCACCATGCGCCGCACGCCGCTGCGCTGGAAATTGTGCAGATAGCTCACGCTGCCGAACAGCACGGCGGGATCGGACGGATACAGCCAGGTCAGGCTGGGCTGCAAGCCGTAAAAGCCGGAACCGGTGGGCAAGTCCAGCGGCAGCCCGGTGCCGGTGGCGTTCGGCCCCACGCAGCGCTGCACGCAGTCGGTGACCACTTCAAAGGGGTCGCGGCCGGTGCGGCTTTTCAGGCGCAGGCCCGCCACGTAGTAGGCCCGGTCCGGACCGCCCGCATTCAGCTGGTGGCGCAGCGCCAATTCGGCGTCGCCGACGCCGCGGCCGCTGGTGGAGAACACATTGTCCACCGCCGAGCCGGTGAAGATTTCGCGGCTGACGGTGGAGTCGGAACGGTAGACGTAAGGGATGCGCACTTCCAGCTCGGTGCGCGGCGTGAGGCCGTAGCGGCCGGCCAGCGCCGCGGTCATGGTGTTGCGCTTGACTTCGCGCACGTCCACCAGGCCGATCAGCAGGGCCGGGATGATGGTGTAGCCCACCAGCACCACGCGGTTGCTGGACGAATAGCCGAACTGGTAGGACGGTTCGAGCACGAAGCGGCCCTTGGGCGTCAGCACGCCGGGCGCTTCGAACAGCGGCGCCACTTCGGGTGGACGGCTGTCGCGCTGCGGCGCCTGGCCGACGGCCGCAACGCCCTCGCCAGCCAGCGCTCCGCCCTGCCCGGCCTGGCCGCCCTGCACCGGCTGCGCGGCACCCCCGCTTTGCTCACCCTGTCCGCCCGGCAGCGGCGCGGCGGCGGCGGGGCCGGTTCCCCGCTGGCGCGCAAGGCGTTCGGCCGGCGCGGGCACCGCCTGAGGCGCAAGCTGCTCGCGCAGCTGCCGCAGCAACTCGCGCTGTTCGGCCAATTGCCGCTTCAGCGCCTCGATTTCACCCGCCAGCTCGGCAACACCCCGCGCCACGGATTGCCCATGGGCCAGCGTCGTACACATCACAACAGACAAACCGGCCGTGCCGGCGCGCAAAACCTTGGCAAATCGCATGCATTCCTCCCTATCTTGGCGCAACCGCACTCGACAGCGCGGCGCGCATGCTGCTTTCAAAATTACTACTGGTCAGCATAGATAAGCTGGAAACAGCCGCATTGATAGTTGTCTGGCTCTGTATCAATTGGTCATTCACTGTGTTCTGAATAAACAACACCGGCAGCCCCGCCTGCGCGGCGTTGCCCATGCCGTTCTGCACCGTCAGCGGCTGCAGGGCCGCGCTCACCAGCGCAGCCTCCTCGGCGGTGATGCGGGACAGATCGGCAATCTGGAACTGGCTGCTGGCGACCGTGCCGCCGTTGATGGCCACCAGCCGCTCCACGCCCAGCGACACCAGCATGCCGCCGGTATCGAAGCCGCCGCGCTGGGCTTCCAGCGTTTGGTCGGAAACCGGCGTCCAGCCCGACGGCAGGCCATCCGCTCCGGCGGAAAACACGATGCCGCACAGCGCGGCGGCGATGCAGCGCAAGTGCTTCATTGCGTGCTCCTTAAAAATTGCCGCTGCCCAGCTTGGGCAGGGTCTGGCGTTGCAGGCTGTCGCGCTCGATGCCGCTGGCCAGCAGCGCTTGCGGCGCAACGCGCCAATCGGCCGCCGCGTTGAAATGCGCCTTGCCGGGGCCGCCGTGCACCACGAACAGCAAGCCGTTCTGCCAGATCGCTTCGAACGCGCGGCGCGGCATGGCGCGCGTGCCACTGGCCGGGTCGCCCAGCAGCACGCGGCCGCCGGACACGCCCTTGATCACGACAAAATGGTGATAGCCCCGCTCCGCCACCAGCACGATGGCCGGCAGGCCGGCTTCGGCCAGCTTGTCGAGCGGCAATTCGAAGCCATCGGCCACATAGCCCAGGCTGGCCAGGTAGCGCTTGATGTCCAGCAAGGAAAAACCCTCGCGCTGGATGCGCTGCTGGTCGCCGTGCAGATACATCTGCTGGAACGCGGCCTGTTCGCTCACGGGCCGGTCGAAATGGTAGGTCAGCAGGGTCGCCACCGCCGCCGACCCGCAGCTGAAGTCATACTGCTGGCGCACGGTGGCGCGGAAGCGCAACTCCTTCATGCTCGCCAGCGGCACGGCGTAGCTGCCGCCGCCCGCCGCCGCGAAGTCCGCCGCCTGCATGGCGGGCGGCAGGCCCGCCAGCAGCAGCAGCACCAGCATCAGTGATGATGGCGCCCTCATTTGAACTGCACATTCACGATGGTGGCGTTCTGGATCAGCACATTGGCGCCCGAATTCTGTATCACCATGGGCAAACCCGACGCATTGCTGAACGACCCATCGGCGATGACATTGGCGCCGGTGGCCACCGCCACCGCGCTGTTGCCGCTGACGGCGCCCTGCAGCTTCATATCGCTCCAGGGCGTGTCGCTGCCGCCGCGCAGCGCGTCCAGCCGCCGCGCGCTGAGCGCCGGACCCAGCGCCGGGACCAACACCGGGCCTGATGCCGGGCTCGATGCCTGCCCCGGCGCCAGGTCCGGCCCCGGCCCTTGGGCAGGCTGCTGCGCGGAACCTGCTTCCGCAGATCCGGCTGCAGCGGCCGGCACCATAGCCACAGGCACCGCCAGCGCGGCCAGCACACCGTCCTCCCCCAGCACGGGGAGGACGGGCGCCGCCAGCACCAGCGCCATGACCAGTTTGGCAGCGTGCCGCATCGCTACCTGCCGACGCTCAGGTTGGCCTGCACGTTCACGCTCTGCTGGATCAGCGACGAGAAGCCATTGTTCTGGCTCACCGTCATGATGCCCGCAGCCGACTGGCCTACGGTGGTCATGGTGTTGGACATATTGAACGTCCCGGCATTGACGGTATTGGTACCGCCCGCACCGCCGGTGCCGCCCGCGCCCGCGCCGCCGGCCGCATTCCCGGCCGTCTGCGTGCCGCCCGCGCCGCCGGCTCCCCCGGTGGCCGCGCCGCCTGCCGCACCGGCGCCGCCGGTGTTGCTGCCGCCGCCCGCGCCGCCTGCGCCGCCGTAACCGGAGGTCGCGCTGCCGTTGCTGGCCGTGCCGCTGCTAGCCGCACCACCGGTCGCGCTGCCGCCGGCCGCGCCCGCGCCGCCAGTGTTCGAGGCGGTGCCGCTGTTGCCGCCGGCACCGCCTGCCGCGCCGGCTGCGCCTGCGCCGCCGGTGCTGGTGCCGTTACCACCTGCCGCGCCAGCGCCACCGGCACCACCGGTGGCGGCAGCGCCGGCACCGCCCGTATTGCTGGCCGTGGCGCCCGCGCCGCCTGCCCCGCTGGTGTTAGTGCCGCCCGCAGCACCAGCGCCGCCGGTATTGCTGGCCGCCGCGCCTGCGCCGCCGGCCCCGGAACCGCCGCCGGCCGCACCCGCTCCTGCCGCGCCCGACGTCGATGCGCCCGAAGTGGCACCATTCGTGCCCGCGCTAACCGCACCGCTGGTCGCCGTGCCGGCGGTGGCGGTGGCGCTCTGGCCGCCCCCCACCGCGCCGCCACTGCCGTCCGGCGTGCCGCTGGCCGCCGTCGCAGTGCTGGTGGCGCCGCCGGCCTTCGCATTGCCGCCGTTGGCATACTGCTTGGCTGCCGCGTCGCCGCCATACACTTTGCCCGAATCGCCGCCTGCGCCGCCCTTGCCCCCTGCCCCGGTGTAGCCGCCATCACCGCCATAGGCCGTGCCGGTCCGGCCACCGTTGCCGCCGTCCGCGCCTCGGGCCGAGCCGGTGTCGCCGCCCGCGCCGCCGCGCGCATTGCCGGTGGCGCCGCCGTCGCCGCCATAGGCCAGGCCGCCCGCGCCGCCGCTGCCGCCCGCTCCGCCCTTGCTGGCGCCCGCCCGGCCGCCGTAGCCGCCGTCGCCACCCGCGCCGCCGTCGCCAGCCCGGCCGCTGGTGGCGTTGGTAGCGCTGCCGCCTTTGCCGCCATTCGCGCCATAGGCCTCACCGCCATAGGCTTTGCCGCTGCTGGCGCTGCCATTGCGCGCCTTGCCGCCGGATGCGCCGTCGCCGCCGTCGCCGCCATAGGCGCTGGCGCCGTTGCCGCCGTCGCCGCCGTAGGCCTTGGCGCCGTCACCACCATCGGCGCCCCGGTTCGAACCGCCGGTGGCTTTGCCGCCCACGCCCCCCTCCCCAGTGCCACCATTGCTGCTGCCCCAGTTGCCGGCGGTATTGCCGATGTGATGCACAGCGTTGCCGCTGACCTCGCCGTTCAGCCGGCTGATCGCCGTGGCCTTCGAGGTATTAAACGAATTGCTCAAATTCGAGGTTGCCGTTGCGCCACGGTCCGCCGCCGCCTTGCTGTCGGACAGGGCGCGCGCCATGGCATCGGCGTTGGTTTCAGGATCGCTTTGGGCATATGCGCTTGCGCAGCACAGCAGCGCTATGGTTGTTGCCAGCATTGTTTTCTTCATTTCCATGCCTCACCAGGTTAAGTTGAAAGAGTCGCCGGGATATGCCCGGTCAGAGCATGGATTGCAAGCTTGGTGCCAGCCACCAAAAACGCCGCAAGTCTCTGATATCATTCAACTTTCCAGGATGGCAACAGCTTGCTGCCGGACCGGACCGGTGGCCGCGTCACACTTCTGTGACGAACCCGGGCAGCGCCTCCGGCGGCAAACGCTTGATTTAGCTGGGCCATGCCGGCGCAGGCGCTGTAACGCGGCTGTGGCGGGCGCGGCGCTACTTGCTGCGCGCGCGGGCAGGGTTGGAAATGCCGTGCTTGGCCATCAGCCGGTACAAGGTCATGCGCGAGACGCCCAGCTCCTCGGCCACCTGGGTCATGCTCTTGCCCTGCACCAGCCCGCCCTCTATCGCCTGCCGCTCGGCGCGCACGCGGGCGCCACCCAGCGGCTCGCAGCCGTCCGGAGCCGCCGTCCCGGCCAGGCCCAGGTCCTCCGGCTGGATCAGCCTGCCCTCGGCCATGATCAGCGCGCGCCGGATGCGGTTGATCAGCTCGCGCACATTGCCCGGCCAGTCGTGTCCCCGCAAGGCAGCCAGCGCGGCCCCGCTATAGCCCCGGAGGCGCGGCGCGCGCTCGGCCGCGTAGCGTTCGAAGAAATGGTCCGCCAGCAACGGCAGGTCATCCTTGCGCTCGCGCAGCGCGGGCACCACCAGCGACAGCACGTTAAGGCGGTAATACAAATCCTGGCGGAACGCGCCGCGCGCCACCGCCGCCTCCAGGTCCACGTGGGAAGCGGCGATCACGCGCGCGTTCACCGGCACGCTGCGGTTGGCGCCCACCCTCAGCACGGACTTCTCCTGCAGGAAGCGCAGCAGATTGGCCTGCAGCTCCAGCGGCAAATCACCGATCTCGTCCAGGAAGATGGTGCCGCCGTCGGCCGACTCGAGCAGACCGCGCCTGTCCTGGGCAGCGCCGGTGAAGGCGCCGCGCATATGGCCGAACAGCTCGGACTGCGCCAGGCCGGGGGCGATGGCGGCGCAGTTGACGGCCACGAACGGGCCGGCGGCGGCCGCCGAGCGGGCATGGATGGCCTGCGCCACCAGTTCCTTGCCGGTGCCGCTTTCGCCCCAGATCAGCACCGCCGCGTCGGCCGGGGCCACGCGCGCGATCTGGCCGTGCAGGCGCCGCATGGCCGGCGTATGGCCCACCAGTTGCCCCGCCGTCTGCCCGACCGCGGCCTCATGGTTCCCGCTGCCTCCGCGCTGCGGCAAGGGCGGAAACGGCACCGCGCGCAAGGCCGCCAGGCCGAGCGCGTGGCCCAGCGTATGGCGCAGGCGCGCGCTGTCCAGCGGCCAGGTGTGGAAATCGCAGCAATGCTCGCCCACCAGCTTGCGGCCAGCCTCGTGCTGGAGCAGCGGCCGGTGGCAGACCGCGATCCAGTGCAGCCAGTGATGCTGGCGCAGAAACGCGTCCAGCTCGGCCAGCGCGGCGGCCGTCGCGGCGGCAATGGCGGCAACGGCTGCGCCCGGCCCGGCCGGCTCGTATTCCAGCAGCAACAGTCCTACACTGAGAGAACGCGATCGCAACTGCCGGGCGGCATCGCGCAGGCTGGCGGCAAGACACAACTCCCAACCGGGCAGCAGGCCGTCCAGCTGGCGCGGCATGGCGGACGCGGGCGCGCCCAAGCTCAGGCAAAGCAAGGTTTTTGTTGTCATTTATTAGTCTCCGGTGCCGGTCTGAGCTGCAACAATGACAAAACGGCAATGAAGACTGTACCAGAGGCGATATTGCTGAGCGTTGTTTTCAGTGCGTCTGGCGTGCAGCGGCGCGGGCCGCGCTTGCCGCAGCCGGGCCACCCGGATAGAATACCGGCGCACTTTTTCCGACAGGCAAGCAGACCAACCATGAACAAAGATCAACTAAAACCGGCAGACCTGCCCAAGCTGGGCCAGCGTATTGCGCTGCGCATGTTGATGGCGTTCGGCTGGCGCATACTGTACCGTCCGCTACCCGGCCCGCGCGGTATTGCGGTGGTGTACCCGCATACCTCGAACTGGGATTTCATGGTCGGCATCTTCGGCAAGTGGACGCTGGACCTGCCGTTCCGCTGGCTTGCCAAGGACTCGCTGTTCAAGATTCCGCTGCTGGGCAAGTGGTTCCGCGCCATGGGCGGCGAGCCGGTGGACCGCAGCGCCAAGACCGGCATGATACAGCGCCAGGCCGAGCGCATGAACGCGGCCGACTGGTACTGGGTGGGCATTACCCCGGAAGCGACGCGCGGCTACCGCGATAGCTGGAAAAGCGGCTTCTACCACCTGGCGCTGGCGGCCAATGTGCCGCTATGCCTGGTGTATATCGACTACCCGAACAAGACGCTGGGCCTGGTCAACCACCTGGTGCTGACCGGCGACCAGGAGGCCGACATGGCCGCCATCCGCGCCGCCTACGCAGGCCACCAGGGCCTGCATCCGGAAAACGCGGCGCCCATCGTGCTGTCCGAGCGCAAGCCGAACTAAGCTGCCATTAAAAGAACACCGGTGGCGGCGATGCCCGCGCCGGTGATGCGCACCATGCCCAGCTCGGCCGCCCGGCCGAACCAGCGTCCCACCAGCATCAGCACGCCGCTCGCGGCCAGGAAACCGAAGGCGCTGCCCGCCAGCGGCAGTTCATGGCCATGCGCATTGCCGTGCAGGATGGCGAAGGCAGCGATCAGCGCCGCGCCGGCCGCCAGCGGCAAGCGCGTGGCCATGGCGATCAGCACGCCCGCCAGCACCACCGTGGCCGCGATGCCGGTTTCCAGCCCCGGTATGGTGACGCCCGCCACACCGCTCAGCGCCCCCAGCAGCATGGCCGCCAGGAAGACCAGCGGCAGCGCCCTGCCCTGCGGCTGGCGCGCGCTCCAGATGCCCACCGACAGCATGGCCAGCAGATGGTCGAAGCCGGTGAAGGGATGCAGGAAGCCGTCCTGGAAGGCGTCCCCCCAGCCCGCCTGGGCAGCGGCGTGCGCGGCGCCGTGCGACGCCTCGGGATGGGCCAGCGCCGGCAGGCACAGGCCGGCGGCCAGCAGCGCCAGCAGCGCTTCGCGGGAATTCAGTCGTAATGTCATGCTTGCTCCTTGTGTGCCTGCTCCAGCAGGCCTTGCTCTCGAATAAAGGCGATCACCGCCTCCACGCCCTCGCCGCTGCGCAGATTGGTGAACAGGAAGGGCCGCGCACCGCGCTGCTGGCGGGCGTCGCGCGCCATCACGCCCAAGTCCGCGCCCACGTGCGGCGCGAGGTCGGTCTTGTTGATGATCAGCAGATCCGAGCGCGTGATGCCCGGCCCGCCCTTGCGCGGTATCTTCTCGCCGCCGGCCACGTCGATCACATAGATGGTGAGGTCGGACAGCTCGGGACTGAAGGTGGCGGCCAGGTTGTCGCCGCCGGACTCCACCAGGATCAGGTCCAGGTTCGGGAAGTCCGCCTGCATGCGGGCGATGGCCTCCAGGTTGATCGAGGCGTCCTCGCGGATGGCCGTGTGCGGGCAGCCGCCGGTCTCCACGCCCATCAGCCGTTCGGCGGGCAAGGCGTCCGCGCGCAGCAGGATCTCCATGTCCTCCTTGGTGTAGATGTCGTTGGTGATGACGGCCATGTCGTAGTGGTCGCGCATGCCTTTGCACAGCATTTCGCACAGCGCGGTCTTGCCGGAGCCGACCGGGCCGCCGATGCCGACGCGCAGCGGATTGGATGGCGGTTTGGACTGAGGTTTTAGCTGACTCATGATGCTTCCTTTTTATGATCGGTATAAGCGGCTGTACTGGACCTCGTGCCGCATCGACAGCAGCGACAGGCCAGGCGCCCAGTTGCTCAGGTCTTCTTCGGCCAGCCGCTGCGCGTGCAGCGCGGCCGCCTCCAGCTCGGGCCGCAGCGACAGCAGCATGCGCTGCCCCGCCACCTGCCCCAGCGGCACGGATTTCACGCACACCAGCACCTGGTTCTCGGCCCATGCGAACAGCATGGCCAGCAGCGCCTCGGCGTGCGGGATATCGAGCGCGGCGACGGCGCAGGCGTAGGCGACCGGCAGCGCCAGCTCGCTTTCCGCCGGCAGCATGGCGATGACGGCGGCGTCGGCGATGCCCAGTTCGGCCGTCAGGCGCGACAGTGAAAAACCCATTTGCAGCGTCTCGGCGCGGAATTCGGCGGTGTCGCGCGAGGCCAGGAAACGCTCGCTCCACAACGCCACGGCCTGCGCGTCGCGCTGCTGGAAGGCGCGCATCAAACGCCAGCACACCGGCGCCTCCCACTGCGCCATCACCTCGCGCAGCTGGCGCGCGATCCAGGCGCGCGCGGTGTCCGCGTTGCGCACCGTGCCCGCTTCAAGCGCCGCCTCCAGGCCCTGCGAATAGCTGTACGCCCCTATCGGCAGCGCGGGGCTGGCGAATTGCAGCAGATGCAGCAGGGCCGTGGCGTGCATCATCGCGCGCTGTCTCCGGGGCGGTGGATTTTCTGGCGCAACGGGATGGGCGCCAGCGGATGAGCGCCGTGGCCGTCGTGGCTGTGGCCATGGCCGCCGCCGTAAGCCCCCGACTCAGGCTCGAAGGGCGCGTCTTCCGCCACCACGTTCGCGCCCAGCCCGGCCAGCATGTCCTTCAGCACCGCGTCCGCGCGGATGCGCAGGAAGCCATCGCCCACTTGCGCCTGCGTATGGCGGTTCCCCAGGTGGAAGGCGCAGCGCAGCAGCGTGTGGGCGTCCGCGCACGTCACCTTGTAGGTCGGCTCGCGCGCGGCCACCACTTTTACAACTTGGCTGCGGTCCTCGCCGGTCAGCAGGTCGCCGTCGCGCAGCACGGTGCCGCGCACGGTGAACACGGCCGCTTCCTCGCCGGTGCTGAGCACCGCGCGCAGGCGGCACTTTTCACGCAGCTCGTAAGGCAGCACAAGCTGCGCCGTCACGCCGCCAGCATCGGCTGCGGCAATCTTGGTGTGCAGGGTAAGCATGGGTTAACCTCGTCAGAACAGGAAATAGCGCTGCGCCATCGGCAGCACGGCGGCCGCTTCGCAGACCAACAACTGGCCGTCGGCGCGCACTTCATAGGTTTCGGGATCGACTTCCATATGCGGCGTGGCGCCGTTGTGGACCATGTCGCTCTTGCGCAGCGTGCGCATATTCTTCACCGCGATGGTCTGCTTCTGCAGCCGCAGCTGCTCGCCGATGCCGGCGTCGAACGCGGCCTGCGAGACAAAAGTGAAGGACTTGCGCAGGCCGCCGCCGAAGGCGCCGAACATCATGCGGTAATGCACCGGCTGCGGCGTGGGGATGGAGGCGTTCGGGTCGCCCATCTGCGCGGCGGCGATCATGCCGCCCTTTAAAATCATGGACGGCTTCACGCCGAAGAAGGCCGGCTTCCACAGCACGATGTCGGCGATCTTGCCCACTTCCAGCGAGCCCACCACGTGCGAAATGCCGTGCGTGATGGCCGGGTTGATGGTGTACTTGGCGATATAGCGCTTGGCGCGGAAGTTGTCGTGCCGCGCGCCGTCCTCGGCCAGCGAGCCTCGCTGCACCTTCATCTTGTGCGCGGTCTGCCAGGTGCGCATGATGACTTCGCCCACCCGTCCCATGGCCTGCGAGTCTGACGACATCATGGAAATGGCGCCGATGTCGTGCAGGATGTCCTCGGCGGCGATGGTCTCGCGCCGGATGCGCGACTCCGCGAACGCCACGTCCTCGGCGATGGCCGGATCCAGGTGGTGGCACACCATCAGCATGTCCAGGTGCTCGTCCAGCGTGTTGACGGTGTAGGGCCGGGTGGGATTGGTGGACGAAGGCAGCACATTGCCCTGCCCCACCGCCGCGATAATGTCCGGCGCATGGCCGCCGCCCGCGCCTTCGGTGTGGAAGGTGTGGATGGTGCGGTCCTTGAATGCGGCCAGCGTGTGCTCCAGGAAGCCGCCCTCGTTCAGCGTGTCGCTGTGGATGGCCACCTGCACATCCATATTGTCGGCCACGGTCAGGCAGTTGTCGATGGCGGCCGGGGTCGAGCCCCAGTCCTCGTGCAGCTTCAGGCCGATGGCGCCGGCGCGCACCTGCTCCTCCAGCGGCAAGGGCTGGCTCACGTTGCCCTTGCCGAGGAAGCCCAGGTTCATGGGGAAGGCGTCCGCCGCGCTCAGCATGGCGTGCAGGTGCCACGGCCCCGGCGTGCAGGTGGTGGCGGCCGTGCCCACGGCGGGGCCGGTGCCGCCGCCCAGCATGGTGGTCACCCCGCTCATCAGCGCCTCCTCGATCTGCTGCGGGCAGATGAAGTGGATGTGGGAATCGATGCCGCCGGCGGTGACGATCAGCCCTTCGCCGGCGATGATCTCGGTGGCCGCGCCGATGGCCATCGTCACGCCCGGCTGGATGTCCGGGTTGCCGGCCTTGCCGATGGCGGCGATCAGGCCGTTCTTCAGGCCGATGTCGGCTTTGACGATGCCCCAGTGGTCCAGGATGACGGCATTGGTGATGACGGTGTCCATCACGTCCGCATGCGGGCGCTGCGACTGGCCCATGCCGTCGCGTATCACCTTGCCGCCGCCGAACTTCACTTCCTCGCCGTGGATGGCGTAGTCATGCTCGATCTGGATAAACAGCTCCGTGTCGGCCAGGCGGATGCGGTCTCCGGTCGTGGGGCCGTACATTTCAGCGTAGGCTGCGCGCGGGATAGTCGCCATCGTCAGGCCTTGGGCGGAGTGTCGGACAGCTTGCCGTTGACGGCGCCGTTGAAGCCGTGCACCACGCGGTCACCGGCCAGCTTCACCAGTTCAATGGTGCGGGTCTGGCCCGGTTCAAAACGCACTGCGGTGCCGGCGGCGATGTTCAGCCGCATGCCGTAGGCTTTCCAGCGCTCGAACGCCAGCGCGGGATTGACCTCGAAAAAGTGGAAATGCGAGCCGACCTGGATGGGCCGATCGCCACGGTTGGCGACAACGACGGTGACGGTTTCGCGGCCTTGGTTAAGGCCGATCTCGCCTTCTTCGAGCATGAATTCACCAGGGATCATGATGTGCTCCTTCAGGGATCAGGGTATGGGGTGGTGTACGGTGACCAGCTTGGAACCGTCCGGAAAGGTGGCTTCAACCTGGATGTCGGGGATCATTTCGGGCACGCCTTCCATGACGTCGGCGCGCGTCAGGATGGTGGCGCCTTCGGACATGAGTTCGGCCACGGTGCGGCCGTCGCGCGCGCCTTCCATGATGGCGGCGGAGATCAGCGCCACGGCCTCCGGATAATTCAGTTTCAGGCCGCGCGCGCGGCGGCGCTCGGCCAGCAGGGCGGCGGTGAAGATCAGCAGCTTGTCTTTTTCGCGTGGGGTCAGGTCCATGATTTTCCTAAGTGCGCCAGCTGCGCGGATCGAAGGCCGCGCGGCCCAGCAGGTGCGGCCGCAGCGTGCGCCACGCGGCCAGCATGATTTCGCGTGCAGCCTCGCTGTCGTGGCCGAGATGGCGCACGCACAGCAGGCCTTTCATCTGGGTTGCGCCAAAGGCGGCCCCGGAGACGGCGACCGCTTCGGCGCCGTCGCTGCGCAGCTGCGCCAGCACGGCGGCGGGCAGCGGCGCGCCCACGGCCAGCAGGGTGGCGCAAACGCTGTAGCGGTCCATGCCGAGCGGGCTGGCCACGCCGTCCGGCGTCAGCGCGCCCTGCTCCCACCACAACAGCCTGGCGCCATGGCGGATGCGGGTGCGCTGCACCACGCGGCCGCTGCGGAAGGATTCGCCGGAAGCGCGCCGGCCCATGCAGAGGATTTCGCAGCCGATGAAGCTGGCGTCCGCCGCCAGCGTAATGTCCTGGTCCAGCTCCACGTGGGCGTCGTCGAAGAAGATGGTCTCCTGCGGCATCCACTCGATGCTGGCGCCGGCGCCGGCCTGCAGGCGCACGTTCTGGCGCGACACCTTGCCGTTGGCCTTGTACCACTTGGCCGCGCCGGGTGTGGTGAGGAAGGCGCGCGCGCCCTCGCCCACGTCAGCGCTGAGCGCCAGCTGGTCGCCACCCACCACGCCGCCCGGCGGATGCACGACGATGGCGTGGCACACCGCGCCCCCTTCCGGATACAGCGCCTTCTGCACGCGCAGCGGCCCGCTGTGGCGGCGTTCGACCAAGCGCGTGGTGCCCTGGTCGTCCGCGAAGCGCAGCGACAGGCTGGCATGCCACGGCGCATGGCCCTGCTCCGGCGCAGCGCCGCCCGTCCCCGGCAGGCGGGAGCCTGGGGGCTGGCTGTTAGCGCTATAAAGCGCGTTTGCGTGGTCGGCGGTGTCGGGCATGTAGCGCTTGTCGTGTCTCGTGTTGTGCTGGACATGCATTACGCAAGTAGCGTGCCAGCACCAGCGTGCTATTCCCCCGCCAAGCGCTGCGCCAGCCGCACCATTACTGTACAAATGCACCAAAATGGCGCAAATGGCATGAAGCCCAACGCCGCGCCATTGCAGGCAGGCACCGCGTATATTGCTCAAGCATGAGTACCACTCTCTGGTTTATCCTGATCGGCTGCCTGATGCTGGCGCGCGGCCTGGCGGCCACCACGCTGTCCCGGCTGCCGGTAACGTCGGCCATCGTCTATCTCGGCGTCGGGCTGGCGCTGGGGCCGGCGTTTCTCGGCGTGTTCGCGGTCGACCCCTACGCCCAGGCGGGCATGCTGGAAGTGCTGACTGAGCTGGCCGTGCTGGTCTCGCTGTTCTCGGCGGGGGTGAAGATGCCGGTGCCGTTTTCGCTGGCGCGCTGGGCGCCGTCGCTGCGGCTGGCGTGGCTGTCCATGAGCATCTCGGTCGGCCTGATGGCGGCCTTCGGCACGCTGGTGCTGGGCCTGCCGCTGGGCGCGGCGGTGCTGCTGGGCGCCATCCTGGCCCCCACCGACCCGGTGCTGGCCACCGACGTGCAGGTGCGCCACGCAGGCGACAAGGACCAGCTGCGTTTCGCCCTCACCTGCGAGGCCGGCATGAACGACGGCAGCGCCTTCCCTTTTGTCATGCTGGGCCTGGGCCTGCTGGGCCTGCACGACCTAGGCGACTCCGGCTGGCGCTGGGCGCTGCTGGATGTGCTCTGGGGCACGGCGGGCGCTGTGCTGATCGGCATCGCGAGCGGCGCGGCGCTGGCCCGCCTGGGCTGGGCGCTGCGCGGCAAAGATCCCCGGCACGAGGTGCTGGACGACCTGGTGGGCCTGGGGCTGATCGCGGTGGTGTACGGCGCCAGCACGTGGCTGCACGCCTGGGGCTTCCTGGCCGTGTTCTTCGCCGGCGTGGCGCTGCGGCAGACCGAGCTGATACTGGCCGGGGCGCCCAAGGACAGGCACGGCCTGCTCAAGGCGCCGCCTGCCAGCACCGCGCATGCGGGACCGCCATCTGCCGCCGAAGGCGCGGCCGAGACGACACTGACCGTCAGCGGCGAGTCGCTGATCTTCAAGGAGCACCTGGAGCGCCTGTCCGAGCTGACGCTGGTGCTGCTGCTGGGCGGCGCCGTGACGGCGCAGGCCTGGGACTGGCGCGCGTGGAGCACGGCGCTGTTCCTGTTTGTAGTGGCGCGGCCGCTAAGCGTCTACCTGGGCCTGTGGCGCTCCAGCGCGCGCGGCCGGGTGCGCGGCATCAGCGCGTGGTTCGGCGTGCGCGGCATAGGTTCGGTGTATTACCTGATGTACGCCATCAACCACGGCCTGCCGCAAGGGCTGGCCAGGAACCTGATCGACATCACGCTGGTGGTCATCATGCTTTCCATCGCAGTGCACGGCATCAGCGTCAAGCCGCTGTTCGACCGTTTCTGGCGTGATTAGTTATTGCTTATATGATATCTTGCGTGCCTACGATTATTTCTTTCCGGACCCTACATGCGGCTTTTGTGTATTGCGCTGTTCCTGCTGGCGCCTGCGGTGCGCGCCGAGGTTGATGTACAGGTAAAACTACTCTCCAATGATGCGCTCGAGGTCAGCTACACGCTGCCCGCCGCCTGCCGGGCGCTGCCCTTCGACAAGAACGGCGACGACGGCCGCGCAACACGGGCAAGCTGGCAAGCGCTGGACCAGTGCGGCACGGCGGACGCCAACCAGCTTGCCCGCAGCGGCGAGGTCTGCCCGGTGCTGCGCTTCCGCGTCCCCGCCGCCATCCGCCAAACAGGCTATTCGGCCGCCTTTCCCATGGGCCAGGGCGTGTACACCCACATGTCCAACTACGCGGTGGGCGACGGCTGCGGCAAGGTCAGCTACCGTTTCGCCGCGCCCGGCATCGCCGCCAACGGCCGCGCCTACAGCGGCACCGCCCCGGCGGAAGCGGGTCCGGACACGCCCGCCCTGCTGCTGGCCGCCCCGCTGCCGCAGCAGGACGGTGAAACGCCCAGCTATTTCGACCCGCGCCTGTCCCCGGCTACCGTGGCCAACATCAGGACCGTCGCCGACGGCACAGTGGCCTATCTGCGCCGCGCCATGCCGGACGCCGTCTTCCGGCGCCCCGTTGTGGCGGCGGCCTTCGTGGCCGCACCCGGCACGCCCTACGTAGGCGGCGACGCCAGCGACGTGCTGCGGCTGGCCCTGTACAACTGGCCGGCCGATCCCTCCCCCGGCGTGCAGGCCAAGGCCACGCTGCTGGTGGCCCACGAATTCAGCCACCGCTTCCAGCTGCGCGACGCGGTCGACAGCTACCCGGACGCGCGCCTGATCCACGAAGGCGGCGGCGAGTTCCTGCGCTGGATGGCCTCCCTGCACAACGGCTGGCTCACGCCCGCGCAGGCAGCCGAAGAACTGGATGAAGCCCTGGCCACCTGCATCCTGTACAGCGACACCAAAAGCTGGCGCCAGCTCACGCCGCGCCAGATCGGCGTAAACCGGCTGGAATACAAATGCGGCCTGCCCGCCTACGTCTACGCGCTGGCGGCGCGCCAGGGCGGCGAAGCGCCGATGGCGCGCATCAACGCCTTCTACCGCAGCCTCCGCCAAGGCGCGCAGCCGGACTTTGCGCAAGCGCTGGAATGCGGCGGCGCGGCCACCCCGTCCTGCCAGCCGCGCTGGCTGCCGCGCCTGCTGGGCGCGGACGGCCCCATGGAACGGCAATGGCAGGCCTTGTTCGCCGGCACCGGCCTGGCCACGCCGCAGCCCCCGTCGCAGGCCGTGCGCGACGCCATGGTGCTGCGCGCCTTCGTCAAGCTGATGAACGACGACTGCGGCGGCCGCAGCGGCACCACCGAAACCTCGGACGGGGTGATACTGGACGGCATGAAAGCCTGCAAGACCTTCCATACGGATGCCTACGTCACCGCGATAGAAGGCCTGCCCGTATTCGGCCACCCCGCCACCGGCGGCACCATGGCGGCCGCCTGCACCGCACGGCACCAGTTGGTGCTGGGCCTGAAGGACGGCGGCACGCTGGCCGTGCCGTGCGCAGAGCCCTACCGCATGCGGCAGCAGTTCCACCGCGCCGACATCGTCAAGCTGCTGTCCGCCCTCGGTGTGCAATAAAGCGCAATCTGCAGCACTGTTGACGCATTCGTAGTCCGCCCGAGGGGCGGCGTGGAATATTGGCCGGACCGTCCCCGCCGGGAGTCCGCCATGCTGTCCACCTTGAAACTGACCTGGCAAAAGCTGGCCTGGTCCAGCTGCTTGTCGCTGCTGCTGCATTTCACATTCTTCTGGATGGTGGCGGCGGCCAGCTTTTCCGGCTATATCGGCAAATGGGGCATGCGCGACAACACCGCGCGCTTCTCGCTGGAAGCCATGCTGGACGCCAGCGCGGACCGCCCCTTCGTCTACCGCCAGCTGCTGCCCATGCTGGCCAACGGCGCGGCGCGGCTGGTGCCGGAGCGCATCCAGGCGCGCGTGGCGGAAAAACTCAACCCCGCCAAGGTCTACACCAAGACCAGCGCCGCCGCCAACCCAGCGCTCGGCTTCCGCTACGTGGTGGTGTACTACCTGTCCTTCCTATCGCTGCTGGGCAGCTTGCTCCTGCTGCACTGCATCGCGCTGGACGCGGGCGTGGGCAGGCTGGCGGCCCTGATCGCGCCCGCCGTGCTGTCGCTGGGCTTTCCCTATCTGCAAACCATAGGCGGCTATTTCTACGACACGGCCGAACTGCTGTTCTTCAGCCTGGCCTATCTGCTGGTGTCGCGCCGCCGCATCGCCTGGTTCTTCGCCATACTGGCGCCCGCTACGCTGAACAAGGAGTCGTTCTTCTTCTACATCATCACGCTGCTGCCGCTGCTGCTGGCCGCCTACCCGCGCCGGAAGGCGCTGGCCATTGCGGCGGCGGCGCTGCTGGTGTCCGGGCTGGTGAACGCCGCCGTCAAGCTGCATTACGCGGGCGCCGGCGGCGCCCCGGTGGAACTCCACCTGGGCGACAACCTGGCGGCCTACCTGTCCCTGCGCACCTACAGCCAGATGGAGCTGACCTACGGCATCATGGGACCGCGCCAGGCCTTCGTGCCGACGCTGCTGCTGATCGCCACGGTGTTTGCGCGCGGCTGGCGCGCCAGTCCCGGGGAAGTGCGCCAGCACATGCTGCTGGCGGCGGCCGTCAACCTGCCGCTGTTCGTGCTGTTTGCCGCCGTGGCCGAGCTGCGCAACCTGAGCTTGATGTTTGTCGGCTTCGCCATTGTGATCGGGAAGGCGCTGGAGGCGGAACCGGCGAAGCCCTTGCCGTAGCCAGAGTCAGCTCAGATGCCGAACTCGGCGGCGGCCTTGGCGGCCCACACGGCCTCGTCGCGGCTGGGGAAAGGCTGGTCGTAATCGTCCACTTCGCCGTTCGGGCCGACAAAGCAGGTCCACCACCCGGCATCGTCGTGCCGGATGGCAATACAATTCTGCGTGCAGTGCTGCAACACGGCTTCGCCCTCGTCCAGGGTGACGATGGCAACGCCGCGATGCGTGATTTTGCTGGCCATGGGAGCCCTCCTGCCACTAGTTTAGTACGTTGCGGGCGCGGCAGCAAAAAAGCGCATACCGGACTCAGTCCTCCTTGGGATACGGGCTCTTGCCGCCTTCCGCGATGAAAGCGTCGATGCGCGCATGCAGCACCGGCAGCGGCACCGAACCGAGGTTGAGCACCGTGTCGTGGAAGGCGCGGATGTCGAACTTGGCGCCCAGCGCCGTTTCCGCCTTCTTGCGCGCCTCCATGATGGCCATCTGCCCCAGGTAGTAGGACAGCGCCTGCCCCGGCCACGAGATATAACGGTCGATCTCGGTCGCCACTTCGTGCTCGGACAGCGCCGTGTTCTCGCGCAGATAGGCCTGCGCCTGCTCGCGGGTCCAGCCCTTGGCGTGCACGCCGGTGTCCACCACCAGGCGCGACGCGCGCCAGGCCTGGTAGCTCAGCATGCCGAAGATTTCATACGGCGTTTCGTAGATGCCCATCTCCACGCCCAGGCGCTCGGTGTACAGCGCCCAGCCCTCGCCGTAGGCCGAGATATAGGCGTTGCGGAAGGCCGGACGGCCCTTCTGCTCCAGCGCGATCGGCATCTGGAAAGCGTGGCCGGGGGCCGATTCGTGCAGGGTCAGCGCCGGCAAGCTGTACAGCGGACGCGCCGGCAGATTGTAGGTGTTCACCATGTAGACGCCCGGACCGCCCCGGCCCGAGGTGTAGTACGGCGCAATTTCCGGCGCCACCGGCGTGATGGCGAAGCGGCTGCGCGGCAGGTAGCCGAAGTAGTTGGCCACCTTGCCGTCGAAGCGCTTGGCAATATAGGCCGCGCGCATCAGCAGTTCCTCCGGCGTGCGCGCGTAGAAGCGCGGATCGCTGCGCAGGAACTGCAGGAACTCGGGCAGGCCGCCCTGGAAGCCCACCTGCTTGATCACCTCCAGCATCTCGGCGCGGATCTTGGCCATCTCGGCCAGGCCGGTCTGGTGGATCTGCTCGGCGCTCAGCGTGGTGGTGGTGTATTCCGTGATCTTGGACTGGTAATAGGCTTTGCCGTCCGGCAGGCGCTCGGCGGCCAGGGCCTCGGCCGCGTTGGGCAGGTATTCGGTGCGCAGGAAAGCCAGCAGGCGCTGGTGCGCCGGCACCACGGATTCGCGCAGCGCCCTGAGCGCGGCGGCGCGCAGTTCGGCCTGGCGCGCCGCCGGTATGGCGGACGGCATGTCCTTGAACGGGCGGTAGTAAGCCAGCTTCTCCAGCGCGGTCTCCTCGGCCACTGCCGCCACCGACTTGTCGCGCCCCTGCAGGGTCACGCGCGGCGGCGTGAAGCCGCGCGCCAGGCCGGCGCGCATATTGGCGGTGGCCTCGGCGAAGTAGCGCGGCATGTCGTTCAGCTGGCGCACATAGGCCGCGTACTCGGCGTCGGTGCGGAAGCTTTTATCCGCTTCGCCGGCGATGTTGGACCAGAAGGCCGAATCGGAATTGAGCGGCTTCTCGTATTCGCGGAAGCGCTGGTTCTCGATCAGCGCGGCGATCTGGGCGCGGTAGACCGCGTAGTCGATGCGCTGCGCCGGCGGCAGCGTGGCGGGCGACATGGCGTCCAGCCTGGCCAGCACGCGCTGCCAGTAGGCCAGGCGCGCCTGCTGGGTGGCGGCGTCGATGCGCGGCAGGTCGGGACGGATGCCGTTGACGTCGTCCTCGTCGTCCTCCAGGCGCTGCCCCATGCGCCATTGCCATTCCTCGGTGTACAGCGCCTTGAAGGCGGCGCCGTCGTCGGCGCGGGCGGGGGCGGAAGCAAGGGCGGAAGCGGCCAGCAGCATGCATGCGGCGGCCAGGGCGGCACCGGTTTTCTTCATCACTATCCTTTTCGGATCAAAGCTGCAGCATGCGCTTCTCGCGCAGCAGCGTGGTGTAGGCGCCGGCCGCCAACGGCCGGCTAAAGTAATAGCCCTGCATTTCGTCGCAGCCGTGCGCGGCCAGGAACTCGACCTGTTCGCGCGTTTCCACGCCCTCGGCGATCACGCGCATGTTCAGGTTGTGCGCCAGCGAGATCACCGACAGCGCAATGGCCGCGTCGCTGGCCTTGCTGGTGACGTCGTCGACGAAGGACTTGTCGATTTTCAGCACGTCAATGGGGAAGCGCTTCAGGTAGGCCAGCGAGGAATAGCCGGTGCCGAAGTCGTCCAGCGAAATGGCCACGCCGATGTCCTTCAGGCGGCCCAGCGCGGCCACGGCCTTGTCCGGGTCGCCCATCACCGTGCCCTCGGTGATCTCCAGCCCCAGCGAGGCGGCCGGCACGCCGTGGCGGCGCAGCGCCTGCTCCACGCTGGCCACCGTGCCGTCGTGCGCGAACTGGCTGCCGGACAGGTTGACGGCCACCTTGACCGTGCCCAGCCCAGCCGCCTGCCAGGCCGCTATCTGCGCGCACACGGTATCGACCACCCACAGACCGATGGGCGCGATCAGGCCGTATTCCTCGGCCAGCGGAATGAAGCGGTTGGGCGGCACCTGGCCCAGCACCGGGTTATGCCAGCGCAGCAGCGCCTCGGCCCCCAGCATGGTGCCGGTGCGCAAGCACATCTGCGGCTGGTAGTGCACTTCGAATTCGCCGCGCACGATGGCGCCGCGCAGCTGCGCCTGGATCGCCAGCTTGGCGCGGATGTCGGCGTCCATGCGCTCGGTAAAGAAGGCGTAATTGTCGCGCCCCACTTCCTTGGCGCGGTACAGCGCGGTGTCCGCGTTGCGCAGCAGCTCGTCCAGCGTGGCGCCGTCGGCCGGCCACACGGCGATGCCGATGCTGGTGGTCAGCGAGGCGTGCTGGCCCGCCTGCGCCTGGGCAATTGCCTGCACGTCGAGCTGCACGCCGGCGCGCAGCCGCGCCAGGATGGCCTGCGCGGCCGCCATCGTTGCGCTCAGCTGGGCGTCGTCCGCCATGATGATCTGGAACTCGTCGCCGCCCTGGCGCGACACGGTGGCACCCTCGGGCACGCAGCCGCGCAGCAGGCGCGCCACCGCCTGCAAGGCCTGGTCGCCCACCTGCGCGCCGTAGGAATCGTTCATGCTCTTGAAGCGGTCCAGGTCCAGGCACAGCACCGCCACGCACTGGCCGTTGCGCTGCGCGGCCGCCTGCGCCTCGTCGAAGCACTGGCGCGCCAGCATGCGGTTGGGCAGCCCGGTCAGCGCGTCGTGATAAGACAGGAAGTCGATCAGGTGCTGCTCGGCCTTGCGCTCGGTGATGTCCATGAACACCACGATGTAGTTTTCCACCGCGCCGTTATCGCCCATCACGGTCGACACGCTGAGCAGGCCGGGGAAGGTGGTGCCGTTCTTGCGCCGCGCCAGCATCTCGCCGGACCAGTGGCCATGCCCGGCCAGCGTGGCCAGCATGGCCTCGTAGGCGGCGGTGTTCTGCTGCACCGTGTGCAGCGTGGTGACGTGGCGCCCCACCATTTCGCCGCTGGCGTAGCCGGAAATGGTGGAGAAAGCCGGATTGGTGGCCACGATGATGCCTTGCGCGTCGGCGATGACGATGGCGTCCTGGGTGGCGGCGAACACGCGCGAGGCCAGGCGCATATTGTCCTCGCTGGCGCGGCGGCGCTCCACTTCGCGTTCCAGCGAGGCGGCCAGTTCGGCCAGTTCGGCGGTGCGCTCGCGCACCCGCTGTTCCAGCAGCGCGCGCTGCGCCGCCAGCGCCAGCTGGGCGCGGCCCAGGCGCACCTGGGCGTCGGTGCGGGCCAGGATTTCTTCGGCCTGGAAAGGCTTGGCCACAAAGTCCGCGCCGCCCAGGGCGAAGCCGCGCACCTTGTCGTCGGTGTCGTGCTGGGCCGACAGGAAGATCACCGGCACATGGGCCGTGGCCGGCGCGGCCTTCAGGCGGCGGCACACTTCAAAGCCGTCTATGCCGGGCATGCGCACGTCCAGCAATATCAGTTCGGGCGGGCGCGATTGCACAGTCCACAGCGCCAGCTCGCCGTTGGGCGCCTGGCGCACGTAGTAGCCGGCTTCCGTCAGCAGGTCGCTGAGCAGCTTGAGCGAGGCTGGCGTGTCTTCCACGATCAGCACTTCCCCCTTGCTGGACTGTTCCGACAAATCCCGATGCATCACCTGCGTCCTCTCCTATATGGCTTCGCTCGCCACCCTACCATAGATTGGACGCCCGCCCAAGGGCTGGCGCGTGCAGCGGCAGCCGCATGGCGAAGCGGGTGCGGCCGGGCGCGCTGGCCAGTTCGATGGCGCCGCCCAGCACATTGGTCACCAGGTTGTGCACGATATGCAGCCCCAGGCCGCTGCTGCGGCCCATGCGGGCGCTGTTGAAGGGCTCGAAAGCGCGCGCCAGGCCGCCGGCCGGGAAGCCGGCGCCGTTGTCCTCGAACTCCAGCCGCACCGCGCCGCCGTCGGCCGCCATGCGTATGGTGATGGCGCCCGACGCGGGCCTGGAAGCGGAATCGGGCTGCGCGAACGCGTGCAGCAGCGCGTTGCTGGTGAGCTGGGTCAGCACCTGGCACAGCGCGCCGGGGTAGCTGTCCATGGCAAGTCCGCCGGCCGACTCCACCCGCAGCTCGGCGCCGGCCGCGCGCAGGGACGGCGCCAGCGTCTTGGCCATGCCGTCCACCAGCGTGGCCAGCTCGAAGCTGCGGCGCTGCGAACTGGTCTGGTCCACCGCCACCTGCTTGAAGCACTCGATCAGATCGGCCGCCTTGTGCAGGTTACGCAGCAACAAGGTGGTGGCGTGCTCGGTGTCCGCGCCGAAGCGCTCCAGCTCCGAGCGCTTCACGCCGTGTTCCATGCTGCCGAAAAAAGCGCTGCTGCGGTCCTGCAGCGCGCTGGCGGCCAGCACGCTGTTGCCGATGGGCGTATTCAGCTCGTGCGCCACGCCCGCCACCAATGCGCCCAGCGCCGCCAGCCGCTCCGAACGCACGATTTCGGCGCGCGCCGTGCCCAGCTCCTCCAGCGTGCGCGTCAGCTGCGCATTGCTGGCGGCCAGCGCCTGCTGCGCGCGCGCCAGGTGGATGTGGGCGCGGGTGCGCGCCAGCACCTCCTCCGACTGGTAGGGTTTGGCGATGAAGTCCACCGCGCCGGCCTGGAAGCCGCGCACCTTGTCGTCGGTGTCGTACTGGGCGGACAGGAAGATCACCGGGATGTCGCTCAGTGCGGGATCGGCCTTCAGGCGGCGGCACACTTCGAAACCGTCGATGCCGGGCATGCGGATGTCGAGCAGGATCAGCTCGGGCGGCCGGGCCTGCGCGCTCCACAGCGCCAGCTCGCCGTCCGGCGCCTGCCGCACCAGATAGCCCGCATTGCCCAGCAATTCACTGAGCAGCTTGAGCGAGGCCGGCGTGTCTTCCACCACCAGGATTTCGCCGCTGGAGTTCTGGTCCGCGCGCTGCATCATCATGCCGCCCTCTCTCTTATTCGGCCAGAGCCGGCGCCAGCATGGCGCACAGCTCGGGGTATTGATGGCGCGCCAGCATGGCCTCGATGGCCGCCACCGTGCCGGCGCTGGCTGGCGGCAGCTCCGCCAGCAGCTGGGCCGCGCGCGCCAGGTTCAGCTGCAGCACCGCGTCGCGCAGCGCGCCGGCGGTATCGCCCGGCAGCGCCGCCAGGTCCGCCGCTGTCGGCGGCGCGGCGGCGCCGTCGATGCTCTGCAGCTCGGCGCTGCCGGCGCAGTCCCCATCATACCCCTGGCTGTCCGAGCCGGCCGCACCGCCTTGCGCCAGCCCGGCCGGCACCGCGAAGCGGAATTCCGCGCCCTCGCCCAGCGCCGACTGCACCGTGAGCGAGCCGCCCATGAGCTGCACGAATTCGCGCGAAATCGGCAAGCCCAGGCCGGTGCCCTCGGCCGCGCCGTCCTGCGCGGCCTGCACGAAAGGCTCGAAGATGCGCTCGTGGTCCTGCGGCGCGATGCCGGGGCCGGTGTCGCTGACGGCGAACGCCAGCAGCCAGTGGCCATAGCCGCCGCCGTCGACACCGCTGCCGCCGTCCGCGTCTATCCAGCTGGCGCGCGCCTGCAGCGTGATGCGCCCGGCGCGGGTGAACTTGACGGCGTTGGACATCAGGTTGAGCAGCACCTGGCGCAGCTTGGTGCCGTCCAGCTGGGCGCGCAGCGGCAGTTGCTGGCTGTCGAGCCGCAGCGCCACCTCCGGCCCGGCGCGCATGCTCACCATGTCCATCACCTCCTGCAGCATCTCCGACAGCAGCACCGGCTCGCTTTGCAGCGCAATGCGCCCGGCCTCGATCTTGGACAGCTCCAGGATGTCGTTGATCAGCGTGAGCAGATGCTGGCCGGAGCGGTGGATAATGCCCAGGTTGCGCTTTTCCTCCGCCTGCATGCTGGGCGAGCCGGCCATCAGGCGCGAAAAGCCGATCACCGCGTTGAGCGGCGTGCGCAGTTCGTGGCTCATATTGGCCAGGAACACGCTCTTGGCCTGGCTGGCCGCCTGCGCCTGCGCCACCGCCACCGACAGCGCGCGCGTGCGCTCCACCACCAGTTCCTCCAGGTGGTGGCGGTGCCGGCGCAGTTCCTCCTGCGCCGCCTTGTGCGCGCTGATGTCGTAGTTCACGCCGACCATGCGCTGCGGCCGCCCTTCGGCGTCGCGGAACAGCATCGAATCGGCCTGGATGTGGCGCACCGTACCGTCCGGCCAGACCAGGCGGAACTCGCGGTCGAATTGGTCGTCGCTGTCGAGCGTGCGCTGCAGCGCGGCGCCAATGCGTTCCTTGTCCTCGGGATGCAGCATGTCCATCCACAGCTGCATGGGCGACTCCACCTGCGCGCGCTCGACGCCGAACAGGCGGTACATCTGGTCGTCCCACTCCACCGCGCCGCTCTGGATATCCCAGTCCCAGATGCCGATGGCCGCCGCGCGGGTGGCGATCTGCAGGCGCTGCTCGCTGGCATGCATGGCGCGGTAGCGGCTGTCGAGCAGCGCGATCATTTCGCGCAGCGAGGCCAGCAGCACTTTCAGTTCACCGAACAGCCAGGCGCGCGGCGCCGGCGCAGCGGGATTCAGGCCGGCCTTGACGTCGGCCGCGTAGCGCCCGATGGCCTGCACCGGCTTGAGCATCATATGCCACAGCACCAGGTACAGCCCGGCCACCAGGGCCAGGTCCAGCGCCAGTATCATGCCGGCGATGGCGTAGCTGCGGCTGCGCAGTTCAGCCAGTAGCGCGGCCGGCGAGGCGTACAGGGTGATGCTGGCGACGATCTGCCCCTGGGCGCGCACGTCGCGCCGCTCCTGCAGCAGTTCAGGGTCTTGCGGCGGCTGCGTTTCGCTGTGCAGCAGGCCGTCCGCGCCGCGCACCAGGATGTAGGGCGGCACGCCCACCGGCGCCACCATGCTGGCGTGCAGGCCCCGGTTGCTCAAGCCGCTTTTCATGATGGTGACCAGCTGCGCGTGGTCGTAATTCCATACCGGCAGCGCGGCAGCGTCGGCCATTTCGCCGGCGCTGGCGGCCAGTTCGGCGCGCAGCTGGGTCCAGCGCTGGGCTTTCTCGCTCTGGTAAAAGTAGACGGCGAAGGCGGCCAGCACCAGCGTCACCACCGCCGTCACGGCCACGCTCACCAGCAGGGCAATCGAAATCTCGCCCCTGGCATGCAGCCTTGCCGCGCAGCCCGTCCGATATTTCAATGTGCCCATGGCGTTCCTTTCAGGCCGTAGCGCGCCGCGCCGGCCGCCTCATTAGAACTCTTCCCAGTCACCGTCCGCCGCGGCCGGCGCCGCAGCGAGGCGGCGTGCCGCCGGGGCCGGGGCAGATGCCGAGCGGGCAATCGCAGGCGCCGCAGGGCGCTTGGCCGCAGGCACGGCGCGCGGCGCCGCCGGACGAGGCGCCGGGCGGGCTGCAGCCTGGCGGGTCAGCGCCGCACCGTCCAGCCTGAACACGCTGACCGCCTGCTCCAGCGCGCGCGCCTGGTCCTGCAGGGACTCGGCGGCCGCAGCCGCCTGCTCCACCAGCGCCGCATTCTGCTGGGTTACCGTGTCCATCTCGGCCACGGCCTGGTTGATCTGCTCGATGCCGGAGGACTGCTCCACGCTGGCCGTCAGGATGGCCGACATCATGCCGGTCATGCGCTCCACGCTGTGCACCACTTCCTGCATGGTGGCGCCGGCCTGGTCGACCAGCTTGCTGCCCTCGCCCACCTGGGCCACCGAATGGCCGATGAGTTCCTTGATTTCCTTGGCCGCCGCCGCCGAACGCTGCGCCAGGTTGCGTACTTCCGAGGCCACCACGGCAAAACCGCGTCCCTGCTCGCCGGCCCGTGCCGCTTCCACCGCCGCGTTCAGCGCCAGGATATTGGTCTGGAAGGCGATGCCGTCGATGGTGCCGATAATGTCCGCGATCTTGCTGGACGACTGGTTGATGGCGCCCATGGTGCTCACCACCTGCGCCACCACCGCGCCGCCGCGCTGCGCCACCGAGGCCGCCTCGTGGGCCAGCGCGTCGGCCGAGCGCGCGCTTTCGGTGTTGTGCTGCACGGTGGACGTGAGTTCCTCCATCGAGCTGGCGGTTTCCTCCAGGCTGGAAGCCTGGGTTTCGGTGCGAGAGGACAGGTCGGCATTGCCGCTGGCGATCTCGCCCGAGGCCACCGTGATGGTCTCCGTGCCCTGCCGCACCTCGGCCACGATGCTCACCAGGCTGTCGTTCATGCGTTTCAGCGCGGCCGTCAGTTGGCCCATTTCATCGTTCGAGCGCACTTCGATGCGCTGGGTCAGGTCGCCCGCCGCCACCGCCTCGGCCACCTCGATGGCGCTGCGCAGCGGCGTGAGGATGGCGCGCAGCAGCCAGAAGCCCATCACCGCGCCCACCGCCACGCCCAGCACGATGGAGCCGATGGAGATGGCGCGGAAGGTGCTGTAGCGCGCCTGCGAGGCGTCGTATTCCTGCTTGCCCACCACCAGCTGCAGCTCCACCAGCGCGTCCAACGCCTTGTCCGCCGCCGCCATGGCCGGGTCCAGCTTCTTGTGCTGCAGCACCGCCGCCTGCTCGCGCTCGCCCGCCGCCACCGCCGCCGCCAGCGGCTGCATGGCCTGCTCGCGCATGGCCGAGTTGGCCGCCGCGAAGGTCTTGGCCAGCGCAGCCTCTTCCGGCGTCAGATAGGTTGCCATATAGGCCGCCCACACCTTGTCGATCTCGGCGCCGCGCTTGCGCACGTCCTCCAGCAGGCCGGTGTGGGCGCCGTCGGCGGCGTCCACCGCGTTGCCCAGGCCGATCTGCTGGTACAGCAGGCCGGTGCCGATCTGGTTCAGCATGCCCATCGCCACCAGGCGGTCGTCATACACGGTTTGCAGTGCGGAGTTGGTCTGGCTCAGGCTGTTCAGGCCGGCCAGCCCTATGGCCGCCAGCAGCAGCGACAGAAACGCCATGGCGGCAATCAGGCGCGCTTTAATCGTGATGTTTTTCATAGTGCATCCCTGGTCAGTGGTTGTGCGCGGCCAGCTGCAAGGCCGCCAGCAGTTCGTGCGAGTCAAAAGGCTTGCGCAGATAGGCCAGGCAGCCCAGGCGCTGGGCTGCGGCCTGCATGCCGCCGTCTATCTGGCTGGTGACGAAGACGATGGGCGGCGCCTTGCCCGCGCCGACCAGCATCTGCTGCAGCTCGATGCCGGACAGCCCGCCGAGGTCGATGTCGAGGATGAGACAGGTGATATCGCTATGGTCGTCGCGCTGCAGATACAGCTCGGCCGACGCGTACAACTGCGCCATATAGCCGGCCGCGCGCAGCAGCCGGCCCAGCGCCTTGAGCATGCCTGCATCGTTTTCGACGACGGCAACGACGATTTTTCCTGTTTCCATGACGCCATCCCTGTGGGTGCAAGCACCGATAGGTATGACTGTAGGGAGAATTCACACGGCTGTAACGTGTCCTTTGGTACAGGTGGGGCGGGGATGCAACTTTATTTTCTGGCCAGCCCCAGGCGGTTCGCCATCTGCACCAGCTCGGCCAGCGAGCCGGCCTCCAGCTTTTCCATCAGGCTGTGGCGGTGCGCCTTGACGGTGCGCTCGGTGTTGCCCAGTTCAAAGGCGATCTGCTTGTTCAGCATGCCCTGCACCACCAGCACGAACACCTCGCGCTCGCGCGCTGTAAGCGTGGCGGCGCGCTTGCGCAGGCCGCTCAGCTCGCTGTTGTGCGCCGCCGCCGCCTCGTAGCGCAGCATGGCGCGGCCGATGGCGTCCAGCAGGTCCTCCTTGGCGATGGGCTTGGACAGGAAGTCCTCGGCCCCGGCCTTGATGGCGCGCACGCTCATGGCAATGTCGCCGTTGCCGGTCAGGAAGACGATGGGCAGGATACTGTTGCGCGAACGCAAAAGATCCTGCAATTGCAGGCCGCTCAGGCCCGGCATGTCCACGTCCAGCAGGATGCAGCCGGCCTCGTCGCCGGTTTCAGCGCGCACGAAGGCGTCGCCGGACTCGTAGACGGTGACGCGGTAGCCGCAGGCGCCCAGCAGGCGCGACAGCGCGGTGCGCAGCGCTTCGTCGTCGTCGATGATGTGGATTTTCATGGCTGGCCTCCGGCCGCCGCCGGTGCGGAAGGCAGGGCAAAGCCCACCGTGGCGCCGCCGTCCGGGTTGTTGTCGGCCCAGATGCGCCCGCCGTGCGCCTGCACGATGGCCGCCGCGATCGACAGGCCCAGCCCCATGCCGTGCGCCTTGGTGGTGAAGAAGGACTCGAACAGGCGCTCCTGGTTGGCGCCGAAACCGCAGCCGTGGTCGCGCACCAGCACTTCGGCCATGCCGTCGCCGCGCAGGCCCGCGCGCAGCACCACCTGGCGCGGCTTGCCGCAGCCGCCGTCGGCCGCGCCTATGCCTTGGGGCGAGGCGCCCATCGCGTCCATGCCGTTCAGCACCAGGTTGATCAGGATTTGCTGCAGCTGCACCGGATCGGCCGACACCATCAGCGGCGCCGGGGCCGGCTCGGCCTGCAGCAGCACGCGCCGCATGCGCGCCTCGCTGCCCAGCAGCGCGATCACCTGCGCCACGGCCTCGTTCAGGTCCAGGCGCTGCGCCACCGGGTCGGATTTCTTCAGCAGCTCGCGCATGCGCTGTATCAGCTCGCTGGCGCGGCGGTCGTCGCGCCGGATGTCGCCCAGGATCTCTTCCACGTCGTCCAGCGCGGGCGGCGTCATCTGCAGGAACAGTTCGGCCGCCTCGGCGTTGCTCATGATGGCCGCCAGCGGCTGGTTCAGCTCGTGCACCAGGGCGGCGCAGTACACCGACGCGCTGGCGTTGCGGTTCATGTGCGCGATCTCGGCCAGGCGCTGGCGCGACTCGCGCTGCAGCTGGTCGTTCTGCGCGGCCAGCTGCTGCTGCAGGCGGCGTATCTTCAGGTGCGCCATCACGCGCGCATTGACTTCCTCGAAATGGAAAGGCTTGGAAATGAAGTCCACACCGCCGACCTGGAAACCGCGCAGCTTGTCGTCCGTGTCGCTGTGGGCGGACAGGAAAATCACCGGCACCTCGTCCAGGCCGGGCATCTGCTTGAGGCGGCTGCACACTTCGTAGCCGTCGATGCCGGGCATGCGGATGTCCAGCAGCACCAGTTCGGGGGCCTGGGCCTGGGCGCTCCACAGCGCCAGTTCGCCGTTCGGCGCCTCGCGGACGCGGTAGCCGGCGTCGGTAAGCAGCTTGGACAGCAATTGCAGCGACGCCGGCGTGTCCTCGACCACCAGGATATCGCCGCGCACCTGCTCCGGCGCCTGCTGCGCCTGGTTCTGTTCCCTTGCCTGCTCCCGCCGCCCTTCTGCTTCCATTCCCGCTCCCATGTGCGCCGATTGTCATGGGCGCTCCTGCGCCCCGCCAGACGATATCGGCCACGCCAGTATATTGCAAGCAAGAGTGGCTGCGCCACGTCCACAGCGCACGGGTTTGCAACAAAAATGACACGGCGGCGGCTCCAGGCCGCCTATTTTGTCTCGCCGAGGCAACATGGCGGCGGCGTGGCCGGCTACTTACGCCGACTGCAGCCGGTCCAGTTCCGCCTCGCTGAAGCCGGCCTTACGGCGCGCTTCCAGGTTGAACGGCCCCTTGGGCGTGGGCGCCCGATAGCGCGCGGCGAGCTCGTCGTAGGTGGCGCGCGGCTCCAGTCCGCGCTGTTCGCACAGGTAGCCGTACCAGCGGTTGCCGATCTCCACATGGCCGATCTCGTCGCGCAGGATGATGTCCAGGATGGCGGCGGCCGCCATGTCGCCCGCCTGCGCGATCTTGGCGCGCAGCGGCGGAATGGCGTCCAGGCCGCGCGCCTCCAGCGTGCGCGGCACCAGCGCCATGCGCGCCGTGATGTCCTCGCGTGTGCGCTCCACCATCTCCCACAGGCTGTCGTGGGCGCTGAAATCGCCGTACTGGTAGCCCAGGGTTTGCAGGTGCGCGGCCAGCATGGAGTAGTGGTAAGCCTCCTCCCTGGCCACGCGCAGCCAGTCGGTGTAGTACTCGGCCGGCATGCCGGGGAAGCGCCACAGCGCGTCCAGCGCCAGGTTCACCGCGTTGAATTCGATATGGGACAGCGCATGCACCAGCATCGCCCTGCCCTCCAGCGTCGCCATCGAGCGGCGGCCCACCAGGCGCGGCGGCACCAGTTCCGGACGCACGGGACGGCCCGGGATGGGCAGTTCGGACGCCGGCGCGGCGGCCGGGTCGTGCGCCGGGTCCAGCGCAAGAACGCCCTCGGCCCAGGCTTGCGCCATGGCCGCCACGGCGGCGGCTTTCATGGCGGGATCGGTTTCGAGCAGGCATTGCAGCGCATAGGCGCGCAGCTCAGTTGGGTGCGGCATGGAACTACCTTGAAGCGAGGAAAAGGACGCAGTGTACCAAACCGCCGCGGCCGCCGTCCGCCGATTCAGGCCGCCGCTGCGGCGGGCTGGGCCGCCAGGCGCAGTTCCAGCTTGTCCCACAGGCGGTCATGGAGAGGCAAGGCGACCACGTTCAGCACCGGCTCCAGCACGGCAGCCAGGCCGCCCACCGCCATCGAGCCGGTTGCCCACCACAGCATCAGGAAGGCCACCGCCGCGTGCATGATGGTCTGGCTGACCTTCTCGCCGGCCAGCGCCGCGTAGCGCTCGCGGGCCTGCACGGCGCGGGCGCGCAGCTTGTGCCAGGCGCGCTCGTGGAAAGGCAGCAGCAGCACATTGACCACAGGCTCCAGCACCGCAGCGAGCCCGCCGAACACGACGGAGCCGGTCAGGACGTACATCAGGCCGAATGCAATGCCGGTGTGGGCGGCAACCTGGCTGACTTTTTTCGCTGCGGTAATCATGGTGAGCCTCGTTTCAATGTCTGGATCAGTCACTGAATAATAACGATTCTCATTTAACATTGAAAGACAATTGTTTTTACCGAAGCGATAGATTTTACCTAAGGGATGGCGCGCACCACCCGGCAAGGGTTGCCCACCGCCAGGCTGTTGGCCGGGATGGACTTGGCCACCACGCTGCCGGCGCCTATGGTGCAGTTGTCGCCTATGGTCACGCCGTGCAGGATGGTGACGTTGGCGCCTATCCACACATGGTTGCCTATGGTGATGGGCAGCGCCTCGAACACGCCGGCCGCGCGCGCCACCGGGTCCACCGGATGGCTGGCGGCCGAAATCACGGTATTCGGGCCGATCAGCACGTGGTTGCCCAGCGTGACCGGCGCGCAGTCCAGTATCACCAGGTTGTGGTTGGCGAAGCAGTGATCGCCCACGGTAATGTTGTAGCCGTAGTCGCAGAAAAACGGCGCCTCGAAGTGGGCGTTGTTCGGCTTGCGCAGCAGCTGCTCGAGGATTTCGGCGCGCCTGGCGACGTCGTCCTCGCGGTTGAAGGCGGCGCACAGCAGCTTGGCTGCGCGGCGCTCGACGCTGCCGGGCGAATCGCCCGGACGGTAGACCTGATCCTGCATACCGGCTCCTAAATGTATTCCGCCACGCCGCCCTCGCGGCATTCCTGCAAGGCGTTGCAGGCCATGGCCGTGCTCAGGAAGATGGGACCGCTCAGCTGCGCCGGCAGGTCGCTCTCGCGCAAACGGTCCATCACCGGCCCCTTCACCTCGGCCAGGTGCATGCACACGCCGCGCCGGCGCATGCTGGCGTTCCATTCCGACAGCGCAAACAGCGCCGTGGTGTCGATCGAACTGACGGCGGTCATCACCAGCACCACGTGGCGCGCGGACGGATGGGTGCGCAGCTCCTCCTCGATACGCTCACTCACCGCCTCCACGTTGCCGAAGAACAGGTTGGCGTCGATGCGCAGCACCAGGATGTCCGACTGGGTCTGGGCGGCGTAACGCTCGATATTGCGGAAGTGCTCGCTGCCCGCGATGCGGCCCAGCACGGCGATATGGGGCCGGCTGGCGCGCCAGATCAGCGTGCCCATCGACAATAATACGCCGATCACCACGCCCGCCTCCACGCCCAGCGCCAGCACGCCGGCGGCGGTGACCGCCCAGGCGGCGGCGTCGCCCCTGTCATAGCGCCAGGCCATGCGCAGCGTATCGAACTCCAGCATGCCCAGCACGGCCACGATAATAGTCGCCGCCAGCGTGGGCAGCGGCAGCAGCGCCAGCCAGCCGGTGGGTGCCACCAGCGCCGCCGCCAGCAGCACAGCGGTGATCACGCTGGCCAGCGGCGTGTTGGCGCCGGCCGAGAAATTCACCGCCGAGCGCGAAATGCTGCCCGTGACCGGGAAGCCGCCGGACACCATGCTGGCCACATTGGCCGCGCCCAGGCCGAACAGCTCCTGGTTGCTCACCAGCTTTTCGTTGCGCTTGAGCGCCAGGGTCTGGGCGGCGGACATGCTCATCAGGAACACGATAAAACCGATCAGCAGGCCCGGCTGCAAGAGCGCGCGCCAGTGGCTGCTGGAAGTGGCCAGGTTCAGCTCCGGCAGGCCGGAAGGCACGGCGCCGGTGGCGTGGATGCCCAGCGCCTGCAAACCCAGCAGCGGCATGGCGGCGGTGGCGGCCAGCACCACCAGCATGGGCGCCAGGCGTCCGCCCAGGTCCGCGTGCGCGGCGGACAGGCCGCAGCGCTGCAGCAGGCGCGCCAGATAGCGTTTGCCCAGCAAAAGCAGTAGCAAGGACACGCCGCCCAGCACGGCGCTGGGCGTGTGGAATTGCGGGAAGGAAGCGCCCAGCAGGGGCTTGAGCTGGCCGCCGGCAATGACGATGGCCGAGCCGACGGTGAAGCCGCTCATCACGGGGCGCGAGAAGAAATTGGCCAGAAAGCCCATGCGCAGCGCGCCGCACACCAGCAGCACCACGCCCGCCACCAGCGCCAGCTGCGCGGCCAGCACCCCGTACAGCGCCGAGCCGGCCGGCGCCAGCGGCGCGATCACCGCCGCCGTCATCAGCGACACGATGGCCATGGGGCCGACGGACTGGGTCATGCTGCTGCCAAAGAGAGCGTAGGCCAGGGGAGGCAAAATGCTGGCGTATATCCCCGCCACCGGCGGCAAGCCGGCAACCAGCGCGTACGCCATGCCCTGCGGGATCATCATCATCGCCACCACGATACCGGCGCTCATGTCGCCCGGCAGCATGGCACGCCGGTATTGCCTCAACCAATGCAGCATGCTCTAACCCGTCCTCCCCTGGAAATAAGCGAAGCCTACCATACGGGCAACGCATATGGATATAAGGAAAACAGATATAGAAGCCGCTTGATCCTTATCGGCGAGCTATCTCGTCACAAAGGCAGATTTGGGAAAAGCGCTGCATGGCATGACATGGCGCATTATCGGCGCGATCGCACTGCTGACGGGCGCAGTCTGGTTTGCCTCCCGCTACAATCCGCCATACGGCCCGCCTGCGGCAGTTTCGGCTACAGCGGCAGCAGCACCTGCGCAGGCGCCACCGCGTCGACTGCCCTGACGGCCACAGTGCTTATCGGGCAAGCGCCATCCCGGCCGTTTCCATAGCCATGCGCCGCGCTATTTCCATGGCGTCCTTGCGGATCGCTTCGACGTCGGGCTTGACGCCGCTGCTTTGCCAGTTTCCGCCCGTGGTGGCGTTGACGGCGCGCGCGACGGGAACCCAGGCCTGGAAGTGCTCGGACAGGGGGAAACGGTCCGACAGGTGAGCGCTGCCCCTGGTCGCCCGGCCTATCACGGTCGCCCTCCCCATTTTTTGCATGGAATAAGCGAAGGACTCCGCCGCGCCGTGCGTGTTGGGCGAGGTCAGGATATAGACCGGCCGCTTTGCGCCGTAGCGCGGCCCCAGCGGCTCGGCATCGGTCCAGTTCTGCACGGTGAGGTCCTGCTTGCGGTAATAGATGTCGTCCAGATGCACGCGCTGGTCGAAAAAGTAGGTGGCGAAAGTGTTCACCGCTTCGGGCCAGCCGCCGGCGTTTTGCCGCAGGTCGATGATGACGGCCCGCGTATCCTTGAGCTTGTCCATCGCTTCGGCGTACTTGCCGCGCGCATTGTAAAAATGGTCGAATTTGTGGATCTGCAGGAAGCCCACGTTGCCGTCCAGGACTTTCACATTCCAGACCCCGCCGCTGTCCCAGGAGCGGCGCACGCGCGTGATCCAGCTCTGCGGCCAGGCCTCCAGCGGCTCCACGTCGCGCACCGTGCCGGGCGGCGTTTCGCCCAGGACAGGCAGCGCCAGATATTCCAGCAGCAAGGCATTATCGTCGGCGGCGACTTGCATGTCTTCGCTGATGCTGCGCGCCAGCTCGTGGCCGCTTTCGGCGGCGTCATACTCACCTGCCGCATTCCGGCGGTGCACATCCGCCTCGATCCGTGGCGTCCGCTCCGGGAACACATAATTGTCTCGCACCGCGGACAAGGTGCGGCCGACCACGCCGCTCCGCTCCGCGGGCGGCAAAGACTCGGCCATTTTCTCGCCATCGCGAACTGCGCCCAGCACCACGGGAAACACCACCAGCCCGTGAAAGGCCAGGACGCCCATGAATAAGGTGCTGCGGATGCTACGGTTGATCAGACTGTTCAAGAGTTGCATGCGGCCTCCGGGTTTATTAAATAACAATATACCCGTTTTTCTTGCTCCGCAGCCATCCCGCCGCAAAGCACCCGCACTGCCTCTAGCGGCCCTGCTCCAGCTCCGCCAGCACCGCCGCCAGCACTTCCTCAGACTGCGCCGGGTCCGCCATCACGCGCGACAGCACCAAGCCGCCCACCATGCTGGCGTAATCGGCGATGGCGCGCTGGCGTTGGGCGGCGGCGTCCGCGCCCGGCTCCAGCTCGGCCAGCAGCTTGAGCTGCGCCTGCACGCCGGCCGCCATGGCCTGCCGCACTTCCGGACCGGAACGCGCCGCATCGGTGCCCAGGGTGCTGACGGCGCAGCCCCGGCCCGGGCAATCGCGGTGCGCCACCGACAGATAGGACTCGGCGATGGCCGCCACCGGCCGCGCCGGCGCGCCATCGGCCAGCTTGCGCCACTTCATCAGCGACTTCTCCAGCGCCTTGGCGGTGGCTTCCGCCAGCAGCACCTCCTTGGAAGCGAAGTGGCCGTAAAAGCCGCCGTGCGTCAAGCCCGCGCCCTTCATCAAATCGGCCACGCCGATGCCGTCAAAACCCTTCTCGCGGAACAGCCTGGCCGCCGTCTCCACAATCCGCTCGCGGTTCAACGCCGCCTGCTCCCTGCTCGCCTTCATGATGCCCTCCCCGTCGCCAAGTTCTGCTTGACATTATACATTACGGCCGTAATATATGAATCATTGATGATGATCGTAATTTAAGGAGCCACTATGAAAGCCGTGATCAGCGCCTACGCGCGCTCCCCCTTCCATTTCGCCCGCAAAGGCAAGCTGGCCGAAACCCGTCCCGACGACCTCGCCGCCCAGGTGGTGCAAGGCCTGATGCAGCGCACCGGCCTCGACCCGGCGCTGCTGGACGACGTGATCCTGGGCTGCGCCTATCCGGAATCGTCACAGGGCAACAACCTGGCGCGCGTGGTGTCGCTGCTGGCCGGCTTCCCGTTCGAAGTGCCGGGGATGACGGTGAACCGCTTCTGCGGCTCGTCCATGTCCGCCATCCACATTGCCGCCGCGCAGATAGAGGCCGGGCTGGGCGAGGCCTACCTGTGCGTGGGCGTGGAATCGATGACGATGGTGCCGCAGGGCGGCTTCAACTTCTCGCCCAATCCGCAGCTATACGAGCACAGCGACACCTACATCAGCATGGGCGACACCGCCGAAAACGTCGCCAGCCGCTATGAGGTGGCGCGCGGCGACCAGGAGCGGATGGCCTTTGAATCGCACCGGAAAGCGGCCACGGCGCGCGAGTCCGGCCTGCTGGCGGACGAGATTGTGCCGGTGCGCACGGCCGCAGGCGAGCTGGTGAGCGAAGACGGCTGCATCCGTCCCGGCACCTCGCTGGAAGCGCTGGCCGGCCTGAAGCCGGTGTTCCGCGACGACGGCGTGGTGACGGCGGGCACGTCCTCGCCGCTGACCGACGGCGCCTCGGCGGTGCTGGTGACGAGCGAAGCGTTCGCGCGCAAGCACGGCCTGAAGCCAAGCGCGCGCATTATCGGCATGGCGTCGACGGGCGTGGACCCGGCGGTGATGGGCATCGGGCCGGTGCCGGCCACGCGCAAGGCGCTGGCGCAGGCCGGCATCACGGCGGCGCAGCTGGACGTGGCGGAAATCAACGAAGCGTTCGCCTCCCAGGCGCTGGCCAGCGTGCGCGAGCTGGGCATCGATCCGGCGATCGTCAACATCGACGGCGGCGGCATGGCCATCGGCCACCCGCTGGGCGCCACCGGCGCGCGCATCACCGGCAAAGCCGCCGCGCTGCTGGCGCGCCAGCAAGGCCGCTACGCGCTGGCCACCCAGTGCGTCGGCGGCGGCCAAGGCGTCGCCACCATCCTCGAAGCACTCTAAGCCAAGCAACCTCAGCCGCATTTCCCCCATTTCGGGGTCAGACCCCGGACGCGGGAAATGCGGCTCAGGCTGCTTGTAGGAATACAGGAATCCAGATGGGATGGGATGGCAGATCCCGTAGGACTCCAGCGACAATTGGCCAGCTGCCGCCCAATAAGGCAAGCGAGCTGAGCCGCATCCTGTGCCATCCGGGGTCTGACCCCGAATTGGGGGAAATGCGGCTGAGGCTGGCCAGGGATCAGGAGGCCATGGCGAGTTCGACACAGTTGCGGCCGGCGCGCTTGGCGCGGTGCAGGGCGGCGTCCAGGCGCTCCAGCAGGGTGCTGGCGCCCTCTTCCGGGCCGGCTTGCGCCACGCCCAGGCTGATCGTCACCATTTCGCAGCCCGGCAGCTCGGTGGTGGCGATGGTCTCGCGCAGCTTTTCGGCCAGCTTCAGCGCGTCGATCGCGGCCGTGTGCGTGGCGATGATCAGGAATTCCTCGCCCCGCATCCGCACCAGCTGGTCCGACGTGCGCAACCGGCTCAGCACCGTCTGCGCCACCGTGCGCAAGGCCTGGTCGCCACAGGGGTAGCCGTAGATGTCGTTCACCGAACGGAAGTTGTCGATGTCGAACGCGATCACGCCCAGCGGCATGCCGTAGCGCCGCGCGCGCCGGATTTCGTTGTCCAGCTCGGCCTCGCCGTGGCGCCGGTTCACCGCACCCGTCAGCGCATCCACCGTCGTGATCTGCGTCAGCTTGCCAGCCAGCGCGTCGTTCTGGTGCTTGAGCTCGCTCATCGCGAGCCCGAAACTGATGAACTGCGCCAGGCTGCCCAGGCCGGAAAACTGCTCGCGCGAAAACGCAATGTGGCGGTCGAACATCAGGCTGACGGCGCCCTGCACCGGCCCGCCCGCCTCGCTGCGCAGCGGCAGCGCCAGCACCATGCGCACGCCCTTGTCGTGCAGCTGCATGGCCAGCTCGGGGTCGCCCGCTTTTTCCGGCGCGTCCAGCAGCACCATGTCGCCGCTGCCCACCGCCATCAGCGGCGGGAAGGTGTCCGACAGCGGCGACTGCAGCAGCCGCTCGCTGCGCTGCAGCAGCCGCGCCATGTCCAGATGGTTGCGCGCCTCCTGCGCCGCCAGCACCAGGTTGCCGCGCTCCTGCATGTGGAACAGCGCCGCGTGCCGCACGCCGGGGAAGCTGCACAGCGCGGTGCAGATGCGCGCGGCCATTGTGCCCAGCTCGTCCATGCCGGTCAGCGCGCGCTGTACGCCGCGCTGGATGGCCAGCAGGTCGCGCAGCTCTTTCTCCTTGTCCAGCAGCGCCTGCTGTTGCGCGGCGGCCGCGTCCAGCGGCGCCGTTAGCGCCTGGCTCACCGACTGCTGCAGGTCTTCGCTCAACAGCGGACTGATGCGGTAAGTCAGCGGTCCGGCCGCCATCAGTTCGGGCAGCCAGGCGGTGTTTCCGTAGGGACATAAAACCAGCACCGGTGCACCCTGCCGGGCACGCACCAGCGCGCTGGCGGCGGACAGGTCGCCGCTGTCGTCGAAGCCGTCCAGGTCGAGTACCAGCAGGTCCACCGGCTGGCGCGCCAGCATGGCGGTGGCGCCATCGAAGGTTTCCGTCAGCAGCAAACGGTTGAACAGCTCGCCGCAACTGGCTTGGAACTCGCCGCGCCGCTCGCCTGCCAGGTTGAGAAAGAGCCCCACGCGCCGGGCATGGCTGTCGATTTCTGCGGTCATGAGATATCCCCAAAGCATTCTTATAAGTATGGCCTCTACAGTTTGCCATAAAGTTCATAGTTAGCAACGTATGTGGGTTAAAAAACCAGATTTATGTGTGAAACCGCACGGTTGTCCACGCCATCCTTCCCAATACTGGCAGCTTGCAGACGAAGGAGAGCACCATGGCACAATCGGAAAACAAGGCGCCGCAGTCCGCCGCCAGCATGCAACGTGCTGTGCAGCAAGAGCAGGACCAGCGCGACCAGTCCCGGGGCCAGCAGAAGGCCAGCCGGGATGCCGTGCAGACCGGCCACCACGACCAGCCCAGCCCGCCCCTACCCAGGCAGCACCTGCAAAAGCCCGGCAGCGAAGCGGACATGGAGCTGCGGCCGCGCTTCCTGGCGCCGGACTATCGCGGCAGCGGCAAGCTGGCCGGCATGGCCGCCATCATCACCGGCGGCGATTCGGGCATAGGCCGTTCGGTGGCGGTGCTGTACGCGCGCGAGGGGGCGGACGTGGCCATCATCTACCTGGACGAACACGGGGACGCGGCCGAAACCAAGCGCTTCGTGGAGGCCGAGGGCCAGAGCTGCCTGCTGCTGCCCGGCGACGTGAGCGACCCGGCCTTCTGCCGCCGCGCCGTGGATGAGGTGCTGGCGGAGTTCGGCCATATCGACATCCTGGTCAACAACGCGGCCTTCCAGGCGCATGCCGGCTCGCTGGCCGAGCTGTCCGAGGAGCGCTTCGACCTCACCATGCGCACCAACGTATATGGTTACTTCCACATGGCCAAGGCGGTGGAACCGCACCTGCAGCGCGGCGCGTCCATTATCAACACCGGCTCGGTGACGGGGCTGCAAGGCTCGGCGCACCTGCTGGACTATTCCACCACCAAGGGCGCCATCCACGCCTTCACCATGTCGCTGGCGTCCAACCTGCTGGACAAGGGCATACGCGTGAACGCGGTGGCGCCCGGCCCGGTCTGGACGCCGCTCAATCCGGCCGACCAGCCGCCGGACAAGATCGCGCAGTTCGGCGCCTCCACCGACATGAAACGCCCGGCGCAGCCGGAAGAGCTGGCGCCGTCCTATGTGTTCCTGGCGGCGCCCTGCTGTTCCAGCTATATCACGGGCATCGTGCTGCCGGTGACCGGCAGCGTAGGCAACTAGGAGGACGGTCCCATGGCACGCGCATTGTGGAAAGGCGCCATCAGCTTCGGGCTGGTGCACATTCCGGTCGAGATGCACACGGCGGTGCAGTCGCATGACCTGGACCTGACCATGCTGGACCGGCGCGACTTCTCGCCCATCGGCTTCAAGCGCTACAACAAGAACACCGGCAAGGAAGTCGTGTGGGACAACATCGTCAAGGGCTACGAGTACAAGCAGGACGAGTACGTGGTGCTGTCCGACGAGGATCTGCGCCAGGCCAACGTGGCGGCCACGCAGACCATCGACATCCTGGCCTTCGTGGACGCCGCCGACGTGCCGCTGACCTACTTCGAAACGCCCTACTACCTGGCGCCGGGACGCGGCGGCGGCAAGGTCTACGCGCTGCTGCGCGAGACCTTGCGCAAGGCCGGCCGCATCGCCATCGCCACGGTGGTGATACGCGTGCGCCAGCACCTGTGCGCGCTGGTGTGCGTGGACGACGGCATCGTGCTCAACACCTTGCGCTTCGCCGAAGAGATCCGCAGCACCGAAGAGCTGAAGCTGCCGCCGAAAACGCTCAAGTCGGCCGGCATCACCGACAAGGAGCTGCAGATGGCCCTGTCGCTGGTGGAGGGCATGACGGAGGAATGGAATCCCGAGCAGTACCACGATACGTACAAGAACGACGTGCTGGCACTGGTCGAGAAGAAAGTGAAGGCGAAGCAAACCAAGTCGATCACCGTTGCCGCGCCGGAGAAGGAAAAGCCCGCCAGCAGCAACGTGGTGGACCTGGTGGCGCTGCTCAAGCAGAGCCTGGGCGGCAAGGAGAAGGCGCCGAAAGCCGATGCGCCGGCGCGGGCTGCGGCCAAACCCGCCGCCAAGCCTGCGGCGAAGGCCGCAGCCAGGACGGCAGCGAAGACCGCTGCGAAACCTGCGGCCAAGAAGGCGGCCAAGCCCCGCTCCACGGCGGCGTCCACGCGCGTGCGCCGCGCAGCCTGACCTCGGCGCCCCGCCCTGCCGCTAGTCTTCCGGCTTGAATCCCAACTGCTTCATCGCTGCAGTGATGCTCTTCGCGCTGGAGGCGTAGTCGTCCCACGGCGCGTTGCCCTCGTCCAGCCGCTGGTGCACGGTGGCCACCGTCCAGTGGTCGCCGCCTTTCAGCTTGGGCAGCTCGTCCCAGCGGACGGGCACCGAAATGCCCAGTCCCGGCCGCGTGCGCGCCGACCATGCGCACACCGTGGTGGCACCACGGCCATTGCGCAGGTAGTCGATATAGATCTTGCCCACCCGGTTTTTCGGCCCGCTCTTGAACGAGAACCGGTCCGGCAGCGCGCCCGCCACATGCTCGACGATGGCTTGCGAGAACGCCTTCACCGTGTCCCAGCCATACGCGGGCTTGATCGGCACCACCACGTGCAGGCCCTTGCCGCCGCTGGTCTTAAGAAAAGCGGGAAGTCCCAATTCGGCGAGGAAGGCATGCACCAGTTCCGCCGCCTCCTGGATTGCGGGCCATTCCACGCCTTTGCCGGGGTCCAGGTCGAAGATCATGCGGTTCGGCTTTTCGTAGCTGCGCGCGACGGCGTTCTGGGTGTGGATTTCAACCACGTTCCACTGCGCGGCCGACAGCAGGCCCTCCACACTGCCAACTGCCAGCATGGGCGGATGGTCCGGGTCCAGCGCCTGGTCCAGATGCTTCAGGCCCGGCATTTTGGCCACGTCGGCGTGCTTCTGGAAGAACAGCTCTCCGCCCACGCCCGCAGGAGCCCGCACCAGCGATACTGGCCGCTCCTTCAGATGTTCCATCATCAGCTCGCCCACCAGCGCGTAGTAGCGCACAAGCGCAATCTTGGTCGTGCCGCTTTCCGCATCGATCACACGGTCCGGATTCGTGACTTTCAACGTGTCCGGCAGCGTGCCGTGCAGCGCCGGCGTGGCGGCATCGGCCTCTCTGGGCTTCGCGCTGGCTTTTGCGCTGGCGCCGACGCGGTTCCGGGCCGTCTTCCGCGCGGGCTTCCCAGGCTCCGCATGTGCCAGATCTTCAAGGTGCGCCGGCTGCTCGCGCATGATCATGCGGGGCAGCTTGTCCTTGCGCAGCCCCTGGAACACGGCGTGCCGCACCGAGCCGCTGCGCGTCCATTCGCCGAAGCTGACCTCCGCCACCAGCGTCGGCTTGACCCAGTGCGCTTTTTTGGCAATGGCGCGCGTGGACGCAAACGGGTTTTCGTCGACCGCCAGCTTCTCCAGGCTGGCCCTCAGCGCGGCCAGGCTGGCTTGATTGAAGCCGCTGCCCACATTGCCCGCGTAGTGCAGCTTGCCGTCCTTGCCGTGCGTACCGAGCAGCAGCGAACCGATGCCGGTGCGCGAGCCCTGCGGGTCGGTATAGCCGCCGATGACGAACTCCTGCCGCTGGCCGCATTTGAGCTTGATCCAGTCGCCCGAACGGCGGGAGGTATAGGCCGAGTCGCGCCGTTTCCCGATAATGCCTTCCAGGCCCATTTTGCAGGCGGCGGCCACCATTTCCTCCGGCAGCGCGTCGATCTGCGCGCTCAGGCGCACCGTATCCGTACCGTGTTTTGTCATGACGGCGGACAGCAGCGCGCGCCGCTGCTCCAGCGGCACGCTGCGCAAGTCATGGCCGTCCAGGTAGGGAGCGTCGAAAACGAAATAAACAATATCTTCGGTTTTTTCGTTGTCGAAGGATTGCTGCAGAAGGCCGAAATCCGGCCTCCCTGTCTCGTCATGCACGACAATTTCGCCGTCATACCAGCCGGAGGGCAGCTTCATTTTCAGCAGTGCGGCTTGCAGGGGCTTGAGCTTGTGGGTCCAGTCGTTGCCGTTGCGGGTGAACAGCTGCACGTCCTTGCCGTCCACCCGCGCCAGGATGCGGTAGCCGTCGAACTTGATCTCGAACAGCCAGTCCTGCGGGCTGGAGGGCGGCTTGTCCACCAGCGTGGCCAGTTCGGGAGACAGCGTGGCGGGCAGCTCGCGGGCCGGCGCGGCTTCGGCAGCATCCGCCGCCTTGGCGGCCGGCTTGGCGCTGGCTGAGCGCTGGCTCGCAGCCTTGGGCATGCCGAGCTTTTTCACGCTGTCCGGCATCTCGTCCACCACGCTGAATTCGGCGGCGGGCCGCGCGTACTCGTCTTTCTCCTTGATGAGCAGCCAGGCCTCCTGCTTCTCGCCCCGCCCCTTCATCCGCACCAGCGCCCAGCGCCCGTGCATCTTGTGGCCGCGCAGTTCGAACTTCAGGCTGCCCGCCTTGTAGCCCTTGTGCGGATCCACCAGCGGATGCCAGGTTCCCTTGTCCCAGATAATGACCTTGCCCGCCCCATACTGCTTCTCCGGTATGGTGCCCTCGAAGCTGTTGTAGGAAATGGGATGATCCTCCACATGCACGGCCATGCGCTTGTCGTGCGTGTCGTAGCTGGGACCTTTCGGCACGGCCCAGCTCTTCATGGCGCCGTCCAGCTCCAGGCGGAAGTCGTAATGCAGCCGCGAGGCCCAGTGCTTCTGGATGACGAACGACAGGTTCTCGCCGCCCTCCTCGCCTCCCTCGGCAGGTTCGGGCGTCACGTCGAAGTTGCGCTTGGCCTTGTAGGTTTTGAGTGAGTCGCTCATGGCGCCAACTTTACACCCGCCGGCCACGCGCCACGGTTAAGCAGCTAACAAAGTTCTCAGCTACGGATCAGCAAACCCGCATGCTGCTGCGAATTGCGGTCGCCGCGCCGGTAGCTGCGGAAAGCCAGTTCACCGTCCGCGCGGCGCGCGCAGCAGGTGCAGCCGCCCACATGCTCAAACGCGCCCATTCCGGCGCGTTCCAGCTCGTATTGCGCCACCGCGCGCAGATCCAGATGGCGGTGCGTGGGCACCACCGTGGCGGCTGGCAGTCCGGCATAGTGGCGCGTAAAGTCCTGCGCCAGCTCCTCGCTCACCTCGTAGCACGGCGCGCAAATGGTCGGACCGATGGCGGCCACCCACTCGGACGGCCGTTCGCCGCGTTCGCGCATCTCCTGCCAGAACTGGCCGATAATGCCGGCATACAGGCCGCGCCAGCCCGCGTGCAGCGCAGCGGCCATGCCGCCGTCGCGCCGCGCCATCAGCAGCGGCACGCAGTCGGCAGTGATCACGCTGACGGGTATGCCTGCGGCAGAGGTGTAAAAAGCGTCGGCCTCGCCGGCCGCCTGCTGCGGCCCGGTGATGCGCACCGACCGCGTGCCATGCACCTGGCGCTTGTCCGGCCGCAGTTCCCACGCGGCCTGCAGCACTTCCGGCACCAGGCCCGCCGCCGTGCCAAACCCATGTTCCACTCCTGGCACAGACGCCAGCAACGCACTCGTAATCAAAACCGCCCCATCGTTATCCACGCCAAAGCAGCATCATAGTCGAACCGCCGCAGCCAGTCAGCAACGTGCCGGTTGCAGGTTGATTCATACCGAAAATCAGCTTATAGTCGGGAATCGCATTCAATCGAGGGCCGCCATGAAACTGCCGCATCAGCTGCGAATGCTATCGCTTCTGTTGCCACTTCTATTGCCGCTTTCCGCAGGCGCTGCGCAGCCGCAGGTCCTTACCTTTGTCATGCAGCCCTTCCCTCCGCTGACCACCAACGGCACCAACAAGCCGGACGGTTTTTTCCCCGAAGTTCTGCAGGCCGTTTGCGCTTCCATCAAGGTCGAGTGCAAAGCCGAGGTCTATCCCTGGCGCCGCGCCTTTGCCATGATGAGCGGCGGCACGGCGGACGGCATGCTGATGCTGCTGAAAACACCGGAGCGCACGGTGGCCTTTAATATGGGGCCGCCGGTCCTGCAGTCGGCCTATGTGCTGTACACCACGCCGGGCACCACCGTGCGCTACACCAGTCCCGCCGACCTGGCGGGCTACACGGTGGCCGGCTACGGCCCTTCCGGCACGTCCGTCACCGCCGAGGAGCTGGGCCGGCTGGCGCCCAACAGCCGGGTGGAGATCGAAGTGGACAACCAGACCGCGCTGCGCAAGCTGCGCCAGGGACGCTACGGCAGCAAGGCGGTGGTGGTCATCAACAAGGAGCTGGGGCGGTTTTTGCTGAAGCAGGATGGCGACGCGGGCCTGCGCCAGATCGGAGAAGTGAAGAAGACCGAGTACTACATCGGCCTGTCGCGCACACGCATGCCACCGGAACTGGCGGAGCGCTTCAACCAGGCACTGAGCCAGTTGCTGCGCGACGGCACCATCAGCGCCATCGCGCAGAAATTCGACGTGAAGGCGGCGCCGCCACAGTAATCGCCGTCTAGTGCGGCTGGTTCTTCGCCCTGTCCTTGTGCGGCACGCGCTCGAAACGATGCGCGAAGGTGCGCAGGATGACGTAGAACACCGGCGTGAGGAACAGGCCGAAGAAGGTCACGCCCAGCATGCCGGCAAACACCGCCACACCCATCGCATGGCGCATTTCCGAGCCCGCGCCGCTGGAGAACACCAGCGGCAGCACGCCCATGATGAAGGCGATGGACGTCATCAAAATCGGACGCAGACGCAAACGGCAGGCCTCCAGCGCGGCCTGCAAGATGGTGCGGCCGTGGTCCTCCAGCTCGCGCGCGAACTCCACGATCAGGATGGCGTTCTTGGACGCCAGCCCCACCAGCACGAACAGCGCAATCTGCGTGAACACATTGTTGTCGCCATGCGTGAGCTTCACGCCCAGCAGCGCGCACAGGATGGACATGGGCACGATCAGGATCACCGCCAGCGGCAGCGTCCAGCTCTCGTATTGCGCCGCCAGCACCAGGAAAACCAGCAGCACGCACAGCGGGAACACGTAGATCATGGTGTTCCCGGACAGGATGTCCTGGTAGGTCAGCTCGGTCCATTCATAGCTGATCCCCTTGGGCAGCACTTCGCGCGCCAGCTTCTCCAGCGCCTCCTGCGCCTGCCCGGACGACACGCCCGGCGCCGGGCCGCCGTTCAGGTCCGCCGCCACGTAGGCGTTATAGCGCTGCACCATATCCGGCCCGTAGGTATCGCTCACGCGCATCAGCGACGACAGCGGTATCATCTCGCCCTTGTCGCTGCGCACCTTGAGCTGCGCCATCTGCTCCACGCGCGAGCGGAACTGCGCGTCCGCCTGCACGCGCACCTGGTAGGTGCGGCCGAACTGGTTGAAGTCGTTCACGTACAGCGAGCCCAGATTGATCTGCAAGGTCTGGTAAATGGTGGGCAGCGCCACGCCCAGCTGCTTGGCGCGGGTGCGGTCGATGTCGGCGAACAGCTGCGGCACGTTGATCTGGTAGCTGGAGAACACGCCCGCCAGCTTGGGCTCCTGCCAGGCTTTCATCTGCAAGGCCTGCACCGCCTTGTACAACTCGTCATAGCCCAGGTTGCCCCTGTCCTCTATCATCATCTTGAAGCCGCCTATGGTGCCCAGGCCATTCACCGGCGGCGGCGGGAAGACCATGATGAAGGCGTCCTGTATCGCCCCCATGCGCTTGTTCACTTCCGCCGCGATGCCCAGCCCGGACTCGGCGGCGCCATGCCGCTCATGGAAGGGCTTGAGCCCGACAAAGACGATGCCAGCATTGGGCGCGTTGGTGAAGCCGTTGATGGACAGGCCCGGGAAGGCGATCGAATCCTGCACGCCCGGCACGCCGGTGGCGATGTCGGACATGCGGCGTATCACCGAGTCGGTGCGGTCCAGCGAGGCGGCGTCCGGAAGCTGCGCGAAGCCCACCAGGTACTGCTTGTCCTGCCCCGGAACAAAGCCTTCCGGCACGGCGCGGAACATGAAGCCGGCCGCCACCACCAGCAGCAGGTAGACGCCGACCGCGCCCGCCTTCCGTTTCAGCACGCCGCCCACGCCGTCCTCGTAGCGCGCTGAGGCGCGGCCGAAGACCCGGTTGAACCAGCCGAAGAAGCGGCCGAACAGCTTGTCCATCAGTTTCGTGAGCGGGTCCCTGGGCGCGTCGTGCGGCTGCAGCAGCGAGGCGGCCAGCGCGGGCGCTAGCGTGAGCGAGCTGAATGCCGAGATCACCGTCGATATCGCGATGGTCAGGGCGAACTGGCGGTAGAACTGGCCGGACAGGCCGGACACGAAGGCAATCGGCACGAAGACGGCGCACAGCACCAGCGCGATGGCGATAATCGGCCCGCTCACCTCCTTCATGGCCTGGATGGTGGCGTCGCGCGGGGACAGTCCGTTGGCGATATTGCGCTCCACGTTCTCCACCACCACGATGGCGTCGTCCACCACGATGCCGATGGCCAGCACCAGTCCGAACAGCGACAGCGTGTTGATGGAAAAGCCGAACATCAGCATCACCGCGAAAGTGCCGACGATGGACACCGGCACAGCCAGCAGCGGAATAATCGACGCGCGCCAGGTCTGCAGGAACACGATCACCACCAGCACCACCAGCGCCACCGCCTCCAGCAGCGTATGGATAACGGCCTTGATGGATTCGCGCACGAACTGGGTGGGGTCGTACACCACGTCGAAGTCCACGCCCTCGGGGAAGTCCTTTTTCAGCTCGGCCAGCGTCTTGCGCACGTCGGTCGACAACTGCAGCGCATTCGCGCCGGGCGCCTCGAAGATACCGATGGCTGCGGCCGACTTGTTGTTCAGCAGCGAACGCAGGGAATAGGAATTGGAGCCCAACTCTACCCGCGCCACGTCGCGCAGCAGCGTGGTGGCGCCGTCGGTGCTGGTCTTGATGACGATGGCGCCGAAATCCTCCAGCGATTTCAGCCTGCCCTGCGTGTTCACCGTCAGCTGGAACTCGGAGCCGCGCGACGGCGCAGCGCCGATCACGCCCGCCGCCACCTGCACGTTCTGCTCGCGGATGGCCTGCACCACGTCGTTGGCGGTGAGGTTGCGCGCGGCGACTTTCTGCGGATCGAGCCAGACGCGCATGGCGTAGTCGCCCGCGCCGAACAGCTGCACCTCGCCCATGCCGGGGATGCGCGCCAGCTGGTCCTTCACGTTCAGCACCGCGTAGTTGCGCAGGTAGACGTCGTCGTAGCGGCCGTTGGGCGACACCAGGTGGGCCACCATGGTCAGGTTGGGCGAGGACTTCACGGTGGTCACGCCGATCTGGCGCACCTCCTCGGGCAAACGCGGCAAGGCGCGCTGCACGCGGTTCTGCACCTGGGTTTCGGCCTGCTCGACGTTGGTGCCGATCTTGAACGTCACCGTCAGCGCCAGCGAGCCGTCCGAGGTGTTTTTCGAGTCCATATAGAGCATGTTCTCGACGCCGTTGATCTGCTCCTCCAGCGGCGCGGCCACGGTTTCGGCAATGATCTTGGGATTCGCGCCGGGGTACTGCGCACGCACCACCACCGACGGCGGCACCACGTCCGGATATTCGGAGATGGGCAGCTCGATAATGGAAATCAGCCCCGCCACGAAAATAATGATGGACAGGACGGCTGCGAAGATGGGTTTGTCGACAAAGAAGCGGGAGAAGTTCATGACTTGTCCCCGGCCTTGGCGGACTTCTCAGGCTTGGGCGGGGCCGCCGGGTCGTAATCCATGCTGACCATCTGCGGCGTGATCGGTGCGCCGGGCCGCACGCGCTGCAGGCCGCCGACCACGATTTTCTCGCCTTTCGCCAGCCCGGAGCGCACCACGCGCAGGCCGTCGATGGACGGCCCCAGTTCCACCGGCCGGTACTCGGCCTTGCTGTCCTTGCCCACCACGAAGACGAACTTGCGGTTCTGGTCCGTGCCCACGGCGCGCTCGTTGATCAGCAAAGCCTGCCCGGCTTTGCCGTCCTTCCCGCCGCTGACCTGCACCCGCGCGAACAGGCCGGGCACCAGGACGTTGTCCGCGTTGGCGAAGGTGGCGCGCATGCGCACGCTGCCGGACTGCGGATCGAGCCGGTTGTCCACGAATTCCAGCTTGCCCTCGTGCGGGAAGCCCTGTTCGTTGGCCAGCCCCACGCGCACCGCTACCGGCGTGCCCTTGTGCGCCAGCGGGCCCACGCGCAGATAGGTTTCCTCGTCGCCGTCGAAGCTGGCGTAGATCTTGTCCACCGAGACCACGGAGGTCAGCATGGCGGTGGTGTCGACCAGGTTGCCGATGGTGATTTCGGCCTTGCTGACGCGGCCCGCAATGGGCGACTGCACGCGCGTGTAAGCCATGTTCAGGCGCGCCGTTTCCAGCGCGGCCTGGGCGGCGCGCAGGTCCGCGTCCAGCTGCTTCAGGCCCGCCGCGCGCTCGTCCAGTTCGCGCTGGGCGATGGCGCGGTCGGCGTACAGGCGTTCGGCGCGGGTCAGCTCGAGTTTGGCCAGGTCCGCCTTGGCTCGGCTGGACGCGGCCCCCGCCTCGGCGCCGCTCAGGGCCGCCTGGTAGGGGCGCGGGTCGATCACGAACAGCACGTCGCCCTTGCGCACGATGCTGCCCGGGGTGAAGTTGACGGCGGTGATGTAGCCGCCCACGCGGGGCCGCACTTCGACGCGCTCGATGGCTTCGAGCCGGCCGGAGAATTCCTGGGTTTCGGTGACGTCCTTTTCCACCACCACGGCGGCCGATACCGGCGCCCCGCCCTGCGGCGGCGCCTCTTTCGGCTTCTCGCCGCAGCCGGCAAGCAGGTATAAGGAGAGGGTCACGGACAAGACGAACGGCAGAGCAGGCTGGCGCATGGCTTTCCTTCGCAGGGGGTGGCTATCCTGCGCCGAGTCTACCGGGCTTGCCGCCCGGTGGCGAGTAAATCAATGTTAAAAAGTGGTAAGGGGCGGCGGCACAGTGGCGGGTTACGGCTGCGCCTAACCCGCCCTACGCACTGAAAATCTTAGGGCGGGTTAGCGCGCGAGCGCGTAACCCGCCACCACGCGGCACAAAAAAAACGGCGCCATCTCTGGCGCCGTCAAAGGGCAATACTACCGGTAAAGGTCTATTCGTCTTACTTAGAGGCAACAGTCAGCGGCGCCGCATCCCAGCCGCCGCCGAGCGCGCGTATCAGCGCCACGGTGGTGACGGCGCGGCTGCCGCGCAGCTGGACCGCGCTGCGCTCCACGCTGGCCAGGTTGCGCTGCGCGTCCAGCAGGTCCAGATAGCTGGAACGGCCGGCATCGTACAGCTTCTGCGCCAGGTCGGCCGAGCGGCGCGCTGATACCACCGCGTCGTCGATTTCCTGGGTCTGGCCGGACAGGATGCGCAGGCCGGCCAGGTTGTCTTCCACCTCGGCGAACGCGGTCAGCACGCTCTGGCGGTAGCTGGCGACGGATTCTTCCAGCGCCGCTTCGCTGCGCACCACGTTGTTCTTGTTGCGGCCACCGTCGATCAGCGGCATGGACATCAGCGCGCCCAGCACCCACGAACGGCTGCTCCACTTGAACACGTCCGAGAACGTGCCCGCCGCGCCGCCGCCGTTGGCGCTGATGTTCAGCGCCGGGAACATGGCCGCGCGGGCCACGCCGATGCGGGCGTTGGACGCTTCCATGGCGCGCTGCGCGGAAGCGATGTCCGGACGGCGTTCCAGCAGCGTGGACGGCAGGCCGCCCGGGATGGCCGGCAGCAGCGACGAGTCCAGCAGCGGGCTCACGCCGGCCGTGAAGTCGGCCGCCGGTTTACCCAGCAGCACGGCCAGTGCGTGCTCGGTGGTCACGCGGGTGCGCTGCAGGCCGATGGCTTCGGCGCGCGAGGTGGCCAGTTCGGTCTTGGCGCGCGACAGGTCGAATTCGCCGATGTCGCCCAGGTCGAAGCGGCGCTGGTTGACCTTCACGTTTTCCTGGCGCAGGCGCACAGTCTGCTCCAGCGTGGCCAGTTCGGCGTCCGTGGCGCGCAGACGGAAATAAGTCTGCGCCACGTCGGCCTGCACGGACAGCAGCACCGAGCGGTAGGTCGCCTCCACCGAAGCGGCGTCGCTGCGCGCGGCGTCCACGCCGGAGGAAACGCGGCCGAACAGGTCCACTTCATAGCTGGCCGTCAGGCTGGCGGTGTAGCTGGTCTGCGGCGCCACCGGGCTGCCTTGCGGCAGGCCCAGCGACTGCGCCGAAGCGCGGGCGCGCTGGGCGCCCACACCCACGCCGATTTGCGGAATGCGGTCCGCTTCGGCGATGCCGGCGATGGCGCGCGCCTGCTTCACGCGGGCGGCCGCCACGGCCAGGTTGGCGTTGGCCTTGGTGGCTTCGGCGATCAGCTGGTTCAGGGCCGGATCGTTGAAGGCCAGCCACCATTCGCCGCGCGGCTGCTGCTCGGCGGGCTGCGCCTGCTTCCAGCGGGTGCCGTCGGCGGCGGTCTGCACGGGCGCCTGGCCTTCCTTGAAGGCGGCCGGCACGGCGATCTCGGGCTGTTTGAAAGTGGGCGCGGCGCAAGCGGTCAGCAGCAGTGCTGCGACCAGGGGCGCGACGCCTTTAGCGATCATATTCATTAGTGAGTCCCTTCCAGTTTGGCAGGCGCGATGGCGTCGGCCGGGGATTTCTTCTCAAGGCGCTGGGCCAGGGTGCGCAGCAGGACGTAGAACACAGGCGTGAGGAACAGGCCGAAGAAGGTCACGCCCAGCATGCCGGCAAACACCGCCACACCCATGGCGTGGCGCATTTCCGAACCTGCGCCGCTCGAGAACACCAGGGGCACGACACCCATGATGAAGGCGATCGACGTCATCAGGATCGGACGCAGACGCAGGCGGCAGGCTTCCAGGGCGGCTTGCAGCACGGTGCGGCCATGGTCTTCCAGTTCGCGGGCGAATTCCACAATCAGAATAGCATTCTTCGAGGCCAGGCCCACCAGCACGAACAGGGCGATCTGGGTAAAGATGTTGTTGTCGCCGCCGGTCACCTTCACGCCAATCAGGGCGCACAGGATGGACATCGGCACGATCAGGATCACCGCCAGCGGCAGGGTCCAGCTTTCATACTGGGCAGCCAGCACCAGGAACACCAGCAGCACGCACAGAGGGAACACATAGATCATGGTATTACCGGACAGGATCTCCTGGTAAGTCAAATCGGTCCACTCGTAGGCTATCCCTTTTGGCAGAGTCTCTTTGGCGATCTGCTCGAAGATGGCTTGCGCGGTACCCGACGATACGCCGGCCGCAGGGCCGCCGTTCATGTCGGCCGACACGTAGGCGTTGTAGCGCTGCACGCGGTCCGGGCCATAGCTGTCCTTCACGCGCATCAGCGACGACAGCGGAATCATCTCGCCTTTGTCGTTGCGCACTTTCAGCTGGGCGATCTGCTCGGCCTGCGAACGGAACGGGGCGTCAGCCTGCACGCGCACTTGATAGGTGCGGCCGAACTGGTTGAAGTCGTTCACGTACAGCGAACCCAGGTTGATCTGCAAGGTCTGGTAGATGGTCGCCAGCGGCACGCCCAGCTGCTTGGCCTTGGTGCGGTCCACGTCCGCGAACAGCTGCGGCACGTTGATCTGGAAGCTGGAGAACACGCCTTGCAGCTGCGGATTGCCCCATGCTTTCATCTGCATCGCCTGGCTGGCCTTATACAGTTCGTCGTAGCCCACGTTGCCGCGGTCTTCCAGCATCATCTTGAAACCGCCGATGGTGCCCAGGCCATTGACTGGCGGCGGCGGGAACACCATCACGAAGGCGTCCTTCACGGCGCCCATGCGCTTGTTGATTTCAGCGGCGATGGCTTCGGCCGACTGGCTCTTGTCCTTGCGCTCATGGAAAGGCTTGAGCGTGGTGAACACGATGCCCGAGTTAGGCGCATTGGTGAAGCCGTTGATCGACAGGCCGGGGAAAGCCACGCTGGCTTCCACGCCGGGGATTTCCTGGGCGATGGCGGACATCTTCTTGATGACGGCGTCGGTGCGGTCCAGCGAGGCGGCGTCCGGCAGCTGGGCGAAGCCGACCAGGTATTGCTTGTCCTGCGCCGGCACGAAGCCCGACGGCACGGCTTTGAACATGAACACGGCGGCGATGGCCAGCAGCGCATACACGCCCACGGCGGCCGATTTGCGGCGCAGCACGCCCTTCACGCCCACTTCATACTGGTCCGACTTGCGGCCGAAGAAGCGGTTGAACCATGCGAAGAAGCGGCCGAAGATCTTGTCCATGCCGCGGGTCAGCGCGTCTTTCGGCGCGTCGTGCGGTTTCAGCAGGGCTGCCGACAGGGCCGGGGCCAGGGTCAGCGAGCTGAATGCCGAGATCACGGTCGAGATGGCGATGGTCAGCGCGAACTGGCGGTAGAACTGGCCGGTCAGGCCCGCCACGAAGGCGATAGGCACGAACACGGCGCACAGCACCAGGGCGATGGCGATAATCGGACCGCTCACCTCTTTCATGGCCTGGATGGTGGCGTCGCGCGGGGTCAGGCCGTTGGCGATATTGCGCTCCACGTTTTCCACCACCACGATGGCGTCATCGACCACGATACCGATGGCCAGCACGAGGCCGAACAGCGACAGCGTGTTGATGGAGAAGCCGAAGCCTATCATCACGGCGAAAGTACCGACTACCGACACCGGCACCGCCAGCAGCGGAATGACGGAGGCGCGCCAGGTTTGCAGGAAGATGATGACGACCAGCGCCACCAGCACAATCGCTTCAATCAGCGTGTGGATTACGGAGTCGATGGACTCGCGCACGAATTGGGTCGGGTCGTACACAATGCTGTATTCGACGCCTTCCGGGAAATCTTTCTTCAGCTCGGCCATCTTGGCGCGCACGTCCGAGGACAGCTGCAGCGCGTTGGCGTTCGGGGCTTCGAAAATAGGGATGGCCACTGCGGACTTGTTGTTCAGCAGGGAGCGCAGCGCGTAGGAGTTCGAGCCCATTTCCAGGCGCGCCACATCCTTCAGCAAGGTCACAGCGCCGTCGGCGTTGGTCTTGACGATGATGTTGCCGAATTCCTCAACCGTCTGCAGGCGGCCCTGGGTGTTGACGGTCAGCTGGAAGTCCGCGTCTTTCGATGGGCCCTGGCCGATCACGCCTGCCGCCACCTGCACGTTCTGCTCGCGGATGGAGGCGACCACGTCGCCGGCGGTCAGGTTGCGCGCCGCGACTTTCTGCGGATCGAGCCAGACGCGCATGGCGTAGTCGCCCGAGCCGAACAGCTGGACTTCGCCCATGCCCTGGATGCGGGCCAGCTGGTCCTTCACGTTCAGCACGGCGTAGTTGCGCAGGTACAGGTCGTCGTAACGGCCGTCAGGCGACTGCAAGTGCACCACCATGGTCAGGTTGGGCGAGGACTTCACCGTCGTCACACCGATCTGGCGCACCTCTTCCGGCAGGCGCGGCAGCGCGCGCTGGACGCGGTTCTGCACCTGGGTTTCGGCCTGCTCGACGTTGGTGCCGATCTTGAACGTCACGGTCAGCGCCAGCGCGCCGTCCGAGGTGTTCTGCGACGTCATGTAGAGCATGTTTTCGACGCCGTTGATCTGCTCTTCCAGCGGCGCGGCCACGGTTTCGGCAATGATCTTGGGGTTGGCGCCGGGGTACTGCGCGCGCACCACCACGGACGGCGGCACCACATCCGGATACTCGGAGATGGGCAGCTTGAAGATGGATATCAATCCACCGACGAAAATGATGATCGATAGAACCGCCGCGAAGATCGGTTTATCGACAAAGAAGCGTGAAAAGTTCATGGATTATTCCTTCTTATTTCTTACTTCGAAGCGGTGCCGGCCTTGGTGCTGGCGGCAGCGACTTTTTCATCTTTCTTGGCTTCTGGCTTGGCTGGCGCCGGCGCGAGCGGATCGAAGTCCATCTTCACGATTTCGGCGGTCACCGGGGAGCCCGGGCGCACACGCTGCAGGCCGTTGACCACGATCTTCTCGCCCGGCTTCAGGCCGTCGCGCACCACGCGCAGGCCGTCGATTTGCGGACCCAGCGTGACAGGACGGTATTCGGCCTTGCTGTCGGCGCCGACCACGAACACGAACTTGCGGTTCTGGTCCGTGCCCACGGCGCGGTCGTTGATCAGCAGCGCAGGCTTGCCGCTGCCGGCGCCTTCCAGCTGCACGCGGGCGAACAGGCCGGGCACCAGCACGTTGTCGGCGTTGGTGAAGGTGGCGCGCATGCGCACCGAGCCGCTGCGCGGGTCAAGCTGGTTGTCCACGAATTCCAGCTTGCCTTCGTGCGGGAAGCCGGTCTCGTTGGCCAGGCCCACTTTCACGGTCACAGGCTGACCCTTGGCTGCGGACGATCCGACGCGCAAATAGGTGTCCTCGTCGCCGTCGAAACTGGCGTAGATCTTGTCGAGCGAGACCACGGAGGTCAGCACGGCGGACGCGTCCACCAGGTTGCCCAGCGTGATTTCCGCTTTCGAGACGCGGCCGTTAATCGGCGACACCACCTGGGTGTAAGCCACGTTCAGGCGGGCCGCTTCGGCTTGCGCGGAAGCCGCGCGGGCGTTGGCGTCCAGCTCTTTCAGGCTGGACGATTTCTCGTCGTATTCGCGCTGCGCGATGGCTTTGTCGGCCAGCAGCTTCTCGGCGCGGGCCAGTTCCAGCTTGGCCAGGTCGGCCTTGGCGCGCGCGGAATTCGCGGCGGCTTCGGCGCGGCTCAGTTCAGCCTGGTATGGACGGGCGTCGATCTGGAACAGCACGTCGCCCTTTTTCACCAGGCTGCCCGGCTTGAAGTTGACGGCGGTGATGAAGCCGCTGACGCGCGAACGGATTTCCACGCGCTCGATGGCTTCCAGGCGGCCGGAGAATTCCTGCGTCTCGGTCACGCTTTTTTCCACCACGGCAGCGGCGGAGATCGGCGGGCCGCCGGCCGCTGGGGCTTCGGCGGTCTTGCCATTGGCGGTATCGCATCCTGCAAGGCTGACGGCTGCCACCCCTGCTACGACCAGTGCGGCGGCCAGCGGACGCAGCATGGCAGTGAAGTTTTTCTCGGTTTTCATATTCATCCCTTTTTGTATGAAAAATTTTAATAGATGCGGCGATACCGCTCGCCACTGCAAAAACGTAGGGACAAGACGGCCCTACCGCGCACGAGGCACGGAAAAATTGTTACTGCATGGAATGTCTCTGGTTTACAAATATACTGGCAGGCAGATAATATGTAAACTTATTTGTTTAGTTATTCATGGTCAGGACTCCGCACCGTCCAGTCCGGCGATAAAGCCGGCAATCTCGCTCAGCGCAAACACCTTGCACGCGCATTCATTGCGCGCTTCGACGTCGGAAACCGGCGCGGCAGGCAGGCGCCGCACCGTGGTCTTGATCCCGCAGGAGATCAGTTTGCTGCCGTATTGTTCAGCTTCATCGCGTAATGGGTCGTCTTCGCCCGACAGGATCAGCGCGGGCGGCAGATTCTTCAGCCGGCTCGACTGCAGCGGCGAGGCATAAGGGTGGGTACGGTCCGCCGCATTGGGCAGGTAGCCGCGGTAGCCGGCGGCGCACACGTCGGCCGCCTTGGCCTTGTCGGTGCATGTCGGCAGCTCCCGCATGGAGCTGCTCGACAGGCCCGGGTCCAGCATGGGCATAATGAGGATCTGGCCGGACAGCGCAGGGCCGCCGCGGTCGCGCGACATCAGCGTGCTGACGGCGGCCAGGTTGGCGCCGGCTTCAATGCCGGCCACCACCAGGCGCTTGCCATTCCAGCCCAGCTTGGTTTTATTCTTTTTTGCCCACAGCAGTACCGCGTGGGCGTCCTCCACCGCAGCCGGGAAAGGGCTGACAGTGGCGAGGGTGTAATTACTGGCCAGCACGAGGTAGCCGGTGTCGCAGCTCACCAGGCCGCGCAGGAACTCGTCGGCTTCCTCCAGGTCACCGCTGACAAAACCGCCGCCAGGGAAGAAGACGATCAGCGTATCGCGCTTGCCGGCGCCCGACCAGGCGCCGCTGTACAAGCGCGCCGCCAGCGGGCCGTGCGCGCCGCTTACTTCGATATCGCGCGTCTTCAACGCCAATGGGGCCTGCTCCATCATTGCTGCACCGCCGCAGAAGTCGTGCCGTCCACGCTGTCTGCGGAGGCTACCAGGCCACCGCCGATGACCTCGTGGGTCAAGGCGTTGACGCCACGGACCTCCGTACCGGTCGCTGCCGAGTACGCGTCGGTGTACATCATTCCGGCCAAGGCGAACGAACTCAGCGTCAAAGCGATCGTTGCAAAGATTCCATCCCGATGTTTCATGGTAAAACTCCTAGTAGCTGTGCGTAACATTTCCGCATGCATGAACTATAAACTTGATCTACAATCCGATAAATACGATGAAGTCGAATTGATTGTTCAGAATCCCGAACAATAAGGAAATAGATGAACAAACTGCTAGCAATGGAAGTGTTCGTGCAGGTGGTGGACGCCGGCGGCTTTACGCGCGCGGCCGAGAACATGCAATTGCCCAAAGCCAGCGTCTCGACGCTGGTGCAAGGCCTGGAAACGGCGCTGGCGGTCAAGCTGCTGCACCGCACCACGCGCCAGATCAGCGTCACCGCCGACGGGGCTGCTTATTATGAGCGCTGCCTGCGCATCCTGTCGGACGTGCGCGAGGCCGAGGAGTCGCTGTCGCGCACCAAGCTCAGCCCCAGCGGGCGGCTGCGGGTGGACGCGCCCACCGGGCTGGCCAGCGAAATCCTGATCCCCGCCCTGCCCGACTTCTTCGAGCGCTATCCGGACATCACCCTGGAACTGGGCTGCAGCGACCGCCCGGTGGACCTGATAGAAGAAGGCGTGGACTGCGCCGTGCGCGGCGGCCTGCTGGGCGACTCGGCGTTGATCGCGCGCCGGATCGGGATACTCAGCTTTGTTACCTGCGCCGCCCCGTCCTACCTGGCGCGCTACGGCGTGCCGCGGCACCCGCGCGAGCTGGAGCGCCACCGCTGCGTCAACTATTTCTCCTCCAAGACCGGCAAGATCTACGACTGGGACTTCACGCTGAACGGCGAGCGCATCCAGATGCCGCTGCCGGGCGTGATCGCGCTCAACGACAGCAACGCCTACGTGGCGGCCGGCGTGGCCGGGCTGGGCATCGTGCAGATGACGGACTTCGCGCTGGAGGAGCATCTGCGCGCCGGCCGCCTGACCCAGGTGCTGGACGAGTGGATTACCGACCCCATCCCGATTCATGTAGTCTATCCGCAGAACCGCCACCTGTCGGCCAAGGTGCGCGTGTTCGTGGAGTGGGTGGCCGAGCACTTCGCCGCCCACCCCGGCATGCGCATCCGCACCACGCCCAACCTCCTATCCAGCCAGCAGGCCGCCCAATGAACAATTCGCACAACATCGTCTTCCTCGACCGCGAAAGCCTGATCGCCAATGTGCGCCGGCCCGTTTTCAGCCATAGCTGGACCGAGTACGCCGCCACCGGAGCGGCCGATGCCGCCAGCCGCCTGGCCGGCGCCACCATCGCCATCACCAACAAGGTCCCGCTGCGCGCCGACACGCTGGCGCAGCTGCCGGAGCTGAAGATGATCGCCGTGGCGGCCACCGGCACCGACATCATCGACCTGGCCGCCTGCAAGGCGCGCGGCATCGTGGTCGCCAATATCCGCAACTACGCCTACGCCACGCTGCCGGAGCACACCTTCGCCATGATATTGGCGCTGCGCCGCAACCTGCTGGCCTACCGGGCCGACGTGCTGGCCGGGAAATGGCAGAAGTCCGACAAATTCTGCCTGTTCGACCACCCCATCGCCGACCTGGCGGGCAGCAAGCTCGGCTTGCTGGGCTATGGCGCGCTGGGGCAGGCGGTGGCCAGGCTGGGGCGCGCCTTCGGCATGGAAATCATCGTGCACAAGCGCACGCCGGTGGAGGAAGACGGCGTGCGGAATGTGTCCTGGGACGAGCTGCTGGAGACGTCGGACGTGCTCAGCCTGCACGCGCCGCTGAACGACCAGACCCGCAATCTGATCGGTGCGGCCGAACTGGCGCGCATGAAGCGCAGCGCCCTGCTGATCAACACCGCCCGCGGTGGACTGGTGGACGAGGCGGCCCTGGCCGGAGCGCTGACCACCGGCGTGATCGCCGGCGCCGGTTTCGACGTGCTGGTGAAGGAACCGCCGCCGGAAGACAACGTGCTGCTCAATCTGCACCTGCCCAACTTCATCCTCACCCCCCACATCGCCTGGGCCAGCACGCAGGCCATGCAGATCCTGGCCGATCAGCTGATCGACAATATCGAAGCTTTCGCGGCGGGCAAGCCGGTCAACGTGGTGGGATAGCGGAGCGCATCCACCTTAATGGCGGAGAATTGCTTCTTTCAGCAGGAAGAACAAGGTGATGCTCATGCCGGCCTGCGAGAAAAACAGGCCGATGGCGACGCCTATCATCCAGGTTCGCAGCTTGTCGATCTCGTCTTTCAGTTCGGCTTTGGTCGCGAAGTGCGGCAGCTGGGCCTCGATGCCGGCAAAACGCGCGTTCATTTCGCCGCGCAGCTCGGCAATGTCCTGCTTCGTCGCCATGGTGGCGCGTATCAGGGCCAATTCTGTCTCGGCGGAGTACATGCGTTTCTCCAGGTCGCGCGCGGTCATCCGGAATTTCAGCATCGGACATGCCCATCTCCTTGTCAAGCAAGCTCCTGTCACAATGCGCCAGGAAGCTGCCGACAAGTTTGAGCCGTATCAAACTCCGCGCGGGCGACCAGCCACCTTGGCGCCTATTTTTGCTTGGATATTTTCTTGTGAATATCACCTACCGCCATCAGGCCGGCGGAGGCAAAGAAGGCGTGGAATTCGCCCACCATTTCGCCGTTGATGATGACAGGATCGGTGGCGACGATCTTCTTCGCTTCCTCGATATTATCGGTGGCAATCACGAACACGCCGCGCCAGCCGTCCACGCCGTCCAGCGGGCCGGCCAGCGCCAGCTTCTTCTCGTCGGCGAGGCGCTGCATATTGGCAAAGTGACCCTTGAACATGTTGTCGCGTTCGGCGCCGGCCGGCATCTTGTTGGGGCCGGTTTTCAGGATGACCAGCACATATTTCTTCATCCCCATTTCATTGCCGCCCAGCGATTTGGCCAGCTCGGGATCGCTCTGGGCCGCAGCCGGCAACGAGGAGAAGGCCAGGAATCCGCACAGTACCGCCAAGCTCTGCTTCCACATGGTTTTGCTCCTTTTTATAGATTTATTTCAACACACTAACACACCGCCGCAAGCGCGCACCACTGCCGCCGCAGATCCGCTAGTATCTTTGATCGATATCAGATTGGCAGGTTTGAGGAATGAAAGCCCAGCTGCAGGAAGACATAGGCGACAGCCATCCGCCTGCGCCGCCCCACGCCGCGCATGAGGCCGCAACATCGGATGCCGGAGCATGGGCAACGCCCCCTCCGATCTCCGATCCGTGGCCTGCGGATGATCCACCCGTCTGGCGCGCGCCGGCGGCGCCCGATTATTCGCAACCGGAAGAGGCGCCGCACTGGTTCGCACGCTGGGGCCGGCGAGCCGCTGCGGGAACGGCAATTTTGCTCGCCACGCTCGCCGTGGGCGGCGCCGGTCTGTGGCTGTACAAGGAGAGCAAGGTGGAGCAATCGCTGTCCGTGCTGGCCAGGGCGCCCATCCCGGCGCGCCACGCCATGCCTGCGCCCGCCGCGCATGCCCAGGCCAGCGATACGCAATATGCACAGCAAGCTTTGGCAACACAGCCAGCGGCGGCGACGGCAGCGGCAGCCGACGCGCCGCCACTCCTTGCTGCCCTCCCACCGCCGCAGGCCGGCAGCCAGGAAGCCCCGCCGGCCATCGCATCAGCTCCCGATCGGATACGCAAGCGCGCATCGGCGCCGCGATCCCGGACTGCATCGGCGGCTGCGCAGCTCAAGGTCAAGTCCGCCATCGACAAACCCGGCCGCACCGCGCCGCTTGCGGAAACACTCAGGCTCTGCCGTGCCGCCGGCTATCACGCGGCCAAGTGCGTGCAGCTCGACTGCACCGCCACCCAGTACGGGCTCGCATGCAAAGGCGCGCGCAATGTGCGGCGCTAGGCGTCAGGGCCGCTGCGGATAGCTGCCCGGCAGCAGGATGTTCTTGTCCACCAGCGCCACGTCGCGCAGGCCGCAGAAGGCCATCGTCAGGTCCAGTTCGTTGCGGATGATTTCCAGGCAGCGCGTCACGCCCTGCTCGCCCATGGCGCCCAGCCCGTACAGGAAAGGCCGGCCGATATACACACCCTTCGCCCCCAGCGCCAGGGCCTTGATCACGTCCTGCCCGGAGCGGATGCCGCCGTCCATATGCACTTCGATCTCCTTGCCCACCGCCTCCACTATCGCAGGCAGCGCGCCGATGGACGAGTCCGCGCCGTCCAGCTGGCGGCCGCCGTGGTTGGACACGATGAGCGCATCCGCGCCCGCCTCCACGCAATGGCGCGCGTCCTCCGCGTCCATAATCCCTTTGATGATAAGCTTGCCGCCCCAGCGCTGCTTGATCCACTCCACGTCTTTCCACGACAGGCTGAGGTCGAACTGCTGGCTGGTCCACGACGACAGCGAGGACATGTCCGACACCGACGTGGCGTGCCCGACGATATTGCCGAAGCTGCGCCGCCGGGTGCCCAGCATGCCCATGCACCAGCGCGGCTTGGTTGCGAGATTGATGAGATTGGCCAAGGTAGGCTTGGGCGGCGCCGACAGCCCGTTGCGGATGTCCTTGTGGCGCTGCCCCAGCACCTGCAAATCCAGCGTCAGCACCAGCGCCGAGCAGCGCGCCGCCTTGGCGCGGTCGATCAGGCGGTTGATGAACTCGCGGTCCTTCATCACGTAAAGCTGGAACCAGAACGGCTTGGTGGTGTGCGCCGCCACGTCCTCGATGGAACAGATGCTCATGGTGGAGAGGGTGAAGGGCACGCCGAAGGCTTCGGCGGCGCGCGCGGCCAGGATTTCGCCGTCGGCGTGCTGCATGCCGGTCAGCCCGGTCGGCGCCAGCGCCACCGGCATGGACACGGCCTGCCCCGCCATGGTGCTGGCCAGGGTGCGGTTTTCAAGGTTGACAGCCACGCGCTGCCGGAATTTGATGGCGGAAAAGTCGCTGGTGTTGGCGCGGTAGGTGGACTCGGTCCACGAACCGGCGTCGGCGTAGTCGTAAAACATGCGCGGCACGCGTTTTTGCGCCAGCACGCGCAGGTCTTCGATGCAGGTGATGATGGTCATGCAGGCTCCCGGGATTGCTATTCCAGCAAATCATAACAGGAGCCCAAAACGAAAAGGGCCAGATCTTCCGATCTGGCCCTCGTATTCTGGTGCGGCTGGCAGGAATCGAACCCACGACCCCTTGGTTCGTAGCCAAGTACTCTATCCAGCTGAGCTACAGCCGCTTGGTATTGCTAAACTTCTCACATCTCTACTACGGTAAAACTGGTGCGGCTGGCAGGAATCGAACCCACGACCCCTTGGTTCGTAGCCAAGTACTCTATCCAGCTGAGCTACAGCCGCAAACTACATCACAACACAATATATCAGTAAGACTGGTGCGGCTGGCAGGAATCGAACCCACGACCCCTTGGTTCGTAGCCAAGTACTCTATCCAGCTGAGCTACAGCCGCATCGCCACTACTGATACTGCTACGCTATCACGATAATAACGTATTTACTACTTCTAAAACTGGTGCGGCTGGCAGGAATCGAACCCACGACCCCTTGGTTCGTAGCCAAGTACTCTATCCAGCTGAGCTACAGCCGCATCGGAAACCACTGATAAACTGCAGTTTTCGCTTTCTTTCTCTGGTTCCCCGTCGAAAGAAGCAAGATTATAGGGAACTCCATTGTGCTTGTCCAGAGGGAAATCGCATGAAACGCGTTCGGCGTCGCTTCAGCACTTCATTCATGCAAGTGATATTGATCATCACCAACTGCAATTGGATTTTCCATAGGGCATGTTGCATAGTTACACCTGTCTCCTCTATTCTCCTAACCGGAAATAGATTCAGCCCGCTCCCGCAGCGGGCTTTTTTTTCGCCCGGCGCTGGTGTAGCATCAAGCCACGTAGCAAAAGACGCAACAACGGGCCCTGGATGACACAACAAGAAAGTATCAGCCTGCATACCCTGCCGCCCATAGACTGGCCGCGCACGGCGCTGGGGCCGCCGTCCGGCTGGCCGGCGTGCTTGCGGCTGTCGGTCGACATCATGCTCAACTGCCCCGCCGGCATGGCCATCGTCTGGGGGCCGGAAAAAATCCTGCTATATAACAAAGCCTACGCGGCGCTGATGGGCGTGCGCGCCGAATCCGTGCCCGGCGGCGCCGTGCCGACCATGATCCCTGCCGTGTTCGGCTGGAACCATGCCGCGCTGGAAGCGGTCTGGGGCGGCGCCGCGCTGGCCTACCCCGCCCAAGCCATGCCGCTGTGGCGCGACGGCGCGCCCGACCATCAGCTGCTGGACCTGCACTACACCCCGCTGCGCGACGACGCCGGCGTGGTGCGCGGCGTGCTGTGCGCGATGCAGCCGTCCGCCGCGCCGCCGCCCACGGCCAGCGCGCCCTCCCACGCCCGCGTGCTGGTGGTGGAGGACAATCCGGACGCCCTCTACCTGGTCTGCGAAATGCTGCGCGCGCTGGGCTACGAAGTGGACGCGGCCGGCGACGGCGAACGGGCGTTAGCCATGCTGCAGGACGGGCGCTACGCCATCCTGTTCAGCGACGTCAGCCTGCCCGGCATGTCCGGCATCGAACTGGCGCGCACCGCGCTGCGCAGCCAGCCACAGCTGCAAGTGGTGTTCGCCTCCGGCTACGGCGGCGCCCTGACCAGCCAGCTCGATTTTCCCGCCACTTCCATGCAAAAACCTTACGAAATCGACCAGCTGCGAGATATGCTGGCCAGTGCCGCCGCCCGGGCGCCAATGGTGCGTTTGTAAACCCCGCAAGGCGGCTACAATGAAAGCACGGCCCGGTTGGGCCGCTCCCGAGATGCAAATGCCGATGAGTTATTCCGCCCCACACCGCTGCCCGCAACAGCCGCCACAAAATGGGAGAACCTGAGTGGCCAAGCTCGACAAAGAGGAAGAAGCACGCATGCAACTGGCCGCCATGCGCGGCGCCAACAGTGTGCTGCTGGCCCGCCAGCGCGCCGAACACGAGATGCAGGAAGCGCGCGAGGATTTGCGCCGCTCCAACGAGCGGCTCAAGACCGTGCTCGAGAGCATTACCGACGGCTTTATTGTGCTCGACCACAACTGGACCGTCACCTATATCAATCCGCAAGCGAGCAACATCATCCATCCGCTGGAGAGCGGCGGCCAGCACGTGCTGGGCATGAGCTTGTGGGACGCCTACCCCGAGCTGCTCGGCACTGTGCTGGAAGCGCAGTTCCGCCGCGCCATGGAGAAGCAGCAAAGCGTGGGCTTCGAGCTGTACTATCTGCCGCGCAAGAGCTGGCTGGACGTGCGCGCCTACCCGTCCGCCGAAGGCCTGTCCTGCGCCATCCAGAACATCACCAAGCGCAAGCTCGACGAGCGCGCGCTGCGCGAAAGCGCCAACCGCCTGCAGGTGGCGCTGGCGGCGGGCAAGCTGGGCGACTGGCTGTGGGACGCCGGCAGCAACCTGGTCACCCTGGGGCGCCGCGCCGCCGAGCTGCTGGACCTGCCGGAAGAAACCACCAGCACCTGGGACGCGCTGAGCGCGCACGTCTTCAAGGAGGACCGAAAGCCGGCCCGCGCCGCCTTCCTGCGCGCGCTCGACGACTGCAACGATTTCAACGTGGAATGCCGCATCGAGCGCGCCGGCGGGGAACTGCGCTGGCTGTCGGTGGTCGGCCACGGCAACTATGCCGACGACGGCGCCGTGCTCGGCATGACCGGCATGGTGCAGGACATCAGCGACCGCAAGGCGGCCGAAAGCACGCTGCGCCAGAGCCAGGAAGAACTGCAGGCCATGGCCAACTCCATCCCGCAGCTGGCCTGGATCGCCCGCTTCGACGGCGCCGTGGTGTGGTACAACGAGCGCTGGTACGAGTACACCGGCCTGCCGCGCACCGAGGCGGGCAGCCATGCGCCGGCCCACGGCTGGGACGAAGTCTACGACCCGGACACCGTGCCCGCCATCCGCCAGCGCTGGCAGGAGGCGCTGCGCACCGGCCAACCATTTGAAATGGAATTCCCCATCCGCGGCGCGGACGGCGAATTCCGCTGGTTCCTGTCGCGCGCCAACCCGGTGCGCGACAGCACCGGCCGCCTGGTGCGCTGGTTCGGCACCAGCACCGACGTCGACCAGGTCAAGCGGGTGCAGGAAGCACTGCGCGACGAGAGCGCCATCCTGGAACTGCTCAATAGCACCGGCAACGCGCTGGCCTCCAAACGCGACCTGCGCTCGCTGCTGCAGGAAGTGACCGACGCGGCCACCCGCATCAGCGGGGCGCGCTTCGGCGCCTTCTTCTACAACAGCACCAGCGCCGACGGCGGCGTGCTCACGCTGTACACGCTGTCCGGCCTGCCGCCCGAGGCCTTCGCCCGCTTCCCCCATCCGCGCGCCACCACCCTGTTCGGCCCCAGCATGCGCGGCGAAGGTACGCTGCGTAGCGACGACCTGCTGCAAGACCCGCGCTACGGCCAGAACGCGCCCCACCACGGCGTGCCCAACGGCCACCCGACCGTGCGCAGCTATATGGCGCTGCCGGTGGTGTCGCGCTCGGGCGAGGTGATAGGCTCGCTGTTCTTCGGCCACCCCGAGCCGCGCATGTTCAACGAACGCACCGAGCGCATCGTCGGCGGCATCGCGGCGCAGGCCGCCGTGGCCATCGACAACGCGCGCCTGTACGAAGCGGCGCAGCAGGCCGCCGAGGAGCGCAAAATCCTGCTCGACAGCGAACGCAGCGCGCGCGCCGAGGCCGAGCGCACCAGCCAGATGAAGGATGAATTCCTGGCCACGCTGTCGCACGAGCTGCGCACCCCGCTCACCGCCATCCTGGGCTGGGCCCAGGTGCTGCGGCGCGGCAGCCGCGACGAGGCCGACCTGCACAAGGGCCTGCAAACCATAGAACGCAATGCGCGCGCCCAGGCCCAGCTGATTGAAGACCTGCTGGACATGAGCCGCATCACCTCGGGCAAAGTGTTGCTTGATATACAAACCCTGTCGCCGCTGACGGTGGTGGACGCCGCCATCGAGACGGTGCGCCCGGCCGCCGACGCCAAGAACATCCTGATCGAGCGCGACTTCCACAGCATCGGCCTGGTGGCGGCCGACCCGAGCCGCCTGCAGCAGGTGATCTGGAACCTGCTCACCAACGGCATCAAGTTCACGCCCAAGGGCGGCGCGCTGAAAGTCAGCGTGACCGAGGCGGACGGCCACGTGGCCATCACCGTGGCCGACACCGGCATCGGCATCCGGCCCGAATTCCTCGGCCACGTGTTCGAACGCTTCCGCCAGGCCGACTCCACCACCACGCGCCGCCACGGCGGGCTGGGGCTGGGGCTGTCCATCGTCAAGCACCTGGTGGAGCAGCACGGCGGCACCGTGTCCGTGTCCAGCCCGGGCGAAGGGCGCGGCGCCAGCTTTACGGTCGGCCTGCCGCTGGCCAGCGGGCACAACGGCGCGGCGCCCCAGCCCCGCGCCATGGCCCCGCTGCCGCCCTCGGTGCCGGCCGACACCGGCCTGCGCGACCTGTCCGGCCTGCGGGTGCTGGTGGTGGACGACGAAATCGACGCAAGAGACCTGATCAGGCGCATACTCAGTGACTGCAACGCAGTCGTGCTGACGGCCGCCAACGCGGCCGAGGCGCTGGCCCTGGTGGAGCGCGAGCGGCCCAGCCTGCTGGTGAGCGACATCGGCATGCCGGACGTGGACGGTTTTGAATTGCTGGCCCAGGTGCGCGCGCTGGGCGCGGCGCGCGGCGGCGGCCTGCCCGCCATCGCGCTGACCGCCTTCGCCCGCTCCGAGGACAGGCTACGCGCGCTGGAGTGCGGTTTCCGCGACCATGTGTCGAAACCGGTGGAGCCGGCCGAGCTGGTGTCCGCTGTTGCTCTTGCGCAACATATACGGTGAAAGAAAAGATGTTGCCGCATGGAACAACTTGCCTTCCTACCTGACGACGCGGCGCTGTCCTACAAGCAACGCGACTATCCTTTGCTAAACTCAAAGCATTGAACTGACCGCCTCTACCGCTTTTGATGAGACCCTACCATGCCTAGTCCGGACGAGATTCTGAACGCCAAGATCCTGGTGGTCGACGATTGCGCCGACAATATCGACCTGATGCTCGAAATCCTGCGCGATGCCGGCTATAGCAACGTCTCGTCCACCATGCTGCCCGAGCAGGTGTGCGGACTGCACCGCCAGCATTGCTACGACCTGATCCTGCTCGACCTGCAAATGCCCGAACTGAACGGCTTCCAGGTCATGAAGGGCCTCAAGGAAATCGAACAGGAAGGCTATCTGCCGGTGCTGGCGCTCACGGCCCAGCCCAGCTTCAAGATCGCCGCGCTGGAAGCGGGCGCGCGCGACTTCATCAGCAAGCCTTTCGACCTGCTGGAAGTGCACAAGCGCATCCACAATATGCTGGAAGTACGCCTGCTGTACAAGGAACTGGCGCAGTACAGCAGGCAGCAGCAGGAACTGGCGCTGCACGACCCGCTCACCGGCCTGCCCAACCGCCGCCTGCTGGAAGACCGCATCGCCACCACGCTGCAGCACGCCGCGCGCCACCAGCACAGGGCCGCCGTCATGTATCTGGACCTGGACGGCTTCAAGGCCATCAACGACACCCACGGCCATGCCTGCGGCGATGAAATCCTGAAGCTGGTGGCCGGCCGCCTGGTCGGTTCCTCGCGCAAGGAGGACACCGTGGCGTGCGTGGGCGGCGACGAATTCGTCATCGTGCTGGGCGAAGTGGGCAGCCTGGCCGACGCCCAGGAACCGGCCTGCAAGCTGATTGAAGTGGTGTCCGAGCCCTACCAGGTGGGGGCGCTGACGCTGCGCCTGTCCACCAGCATCGGCATTGCGCTCTATCCCGACCATGCGGACCATGTCGCCGCGCTGATACAGCGCGCGGACGAGGCGCTGTACGAAGCCAAGCGCGGCGGCAAGAACCGCCACTGCGCGGCGCGGCGCGAGGCGGCGGAGGCCGAGTCCTTCGTTGCCAGCAGCCCGGTCCACAGCGCCTCGGCAGCCTGAACGTGCGCGCACTGCACAAACGGACAGGCCGCGCAGCAAGCTGCGCGGCCTTTGCCGCATCTTACTGCGCGGCCGCTTCCCTGGCTGCGCCCTCCTCGGTCGACTGCTCCACCTTGCCGGCGTGCTGGTGATCGCCTTGCGCGTTCACCATGTCCGGCGCCACTTCGATCCGCGTGATGCCGGCGTCCACCGAAATCGGATCGCTGGCCGGGAAGGTCATCTCCACCGCCTCGTCCAGCAGCGTTTCCTTGGCCACTTCATGCGGCGCGGGCTGCTCCTGGCCGGCCAGTACGGTGATGGCCTGCGCCCATTTCACGAAGTCCAGCTCGGCCAGGTCGCGCACCGTGTTGACGTTGAAGGCCTTGGCCAGCGCCTTGGCGTCGCTGGCGCTGACGCCTTTGAGCGCGCTCACCGGGGCGTCCGCCAGTTCGCGGAAGCACTTGCCCACATAGTCTTTATCCACAACGGTATCGATATTCATGATGCGTCCTTTCTAGGTTGGTCGGCACCAGGCCACTATGGCATGCACGGCCCGGACTGTATGTGCGCAGCCGAACATAGCCCGCGGCGGGGTGCGCGCGATAGCCGGGGGCGCTTTTGACTTTCATTTATCAGGTTGTTATGATCAGTCAACAGTTTGTCAGGCGAAACCCTTCCCTCCAGAAGCTCCAACAACAACGTGCCTAAAGTAGACAAACCCAAAGTCCTGGTCGTCAACGACGACGCCAACAGCCTGTTCGCATTGACCAGCCTGCTCGCGCAATGGTCGGACCAGGAAGGTTACGACGTCATCGCGGCGCGCTCCGGCGAGGAAGGCTTGCGCCAGGTGCTGATGCACGACTTTGCGGTGATCTTGCTGGACGTGAACATGCCCGGCATGGACGGCTTCGAGACGGCCGAGGCCATCCACCAGCGCGCCCGCTCGGCCGACATTCCCATCATCTTCGTCACCGCCTTCGTGGCCGACGAGCTGGACCGGCTGAAGGCCTACCAGCGCGGCGCGGTCGACTTCCTGTTTACGCCCATCATTCCACAAATCCTGCACGCCAAGATCTCGGTGTTCGTGGCGCTGGCGGTGAAGAACGAGGAGCTGAAGCGGCAGGCGCGCCAGCTCAGCCTGCGCACCACGGAATTGACGGCCGCCAACAAAAAACTCACGCGCGAGATTGAAGAACGCCAGGTGGCCGAGCGGCAGAACCACGCCAAGGACGAGTTCCTGGCCATGCTGGGCCACGAGCTGCGCAATCCGCTCAGCGCCATCAGCAGCGCCGCCTCGCTGATCGCCCTGCCCGGCGTGCAGAGCGACGCGGTCACGCGCGCCAAGCACATCATCCAGCGCCAGAGCCGCCACCTGGGCCGCATCGTGGACGACTTGCTGGACCTGAGCCGCGCCATGTCGGGCAAGATTTTGCTCAACCGCGCGCCGCTGGACCTGGCCGCGCTGCTGGCCACCTGCCTGGAGACCTACCGCACCACCGGCCGCAGCACCGGCCACACGGTGACGCTGGAAGCCGAACCGGGCTGGGTGCATGGCGACGCCACCCGGCTGGAACAGATATTCTGCAATCTGATGGACAACGCCCTGAAATACACCCCGCCGGGCGGCGCCATCACGGTGTTTTGCGAGACGGACGGCGGCGAAGTGCTGCTGTCGGTCGAGGACAGCGGGGTGGGCATTCCGGCCAGCCTGCTGCCCCATGTGTTCGAGGTGTTCGTGCAAGGCACGCGCACGCTGGACCGGGCGCAGGGCGGGCTGGGCATCGGCCTGGCGCTGGTGCGGCGGCTGACCGAGCTGCACGGCGGCAGCGTGACCGCGCACAGCGCCGGCGCCAACACAGGCAGCAACTTCACTATCCGGCTGCCGCGCTGCGAGCGGCCATCCGAAACGAGGCAAGCAATGACAGACTCCATAGAAACCGGCAAGCCTACCGTGCTGCTGATAGAAGACAACGACGACGGCCGCGAGATGATGTCGATGATGCTGAGTTGCTATGGCTACGAAGTGCGGCACGCCGCCGACGGTCTGCAAGGACTGGAACTGGCGGCCACCTTCCGCCCCGACCTGGCGCTGGTCGACATCGGCCTGCCGGGCATAGACGGCTACGAAGTGGCGCGCCGCCTGCGCGCCGGCGACGGCACGCGCGGCATGAAACTGATCGCGCTGACCGGCTACGGCCTGGCCGAAGACCAGCGCCGCGTGCTCGAGGCCGGTTTCGACATGCACCTGGTCAAGCCGGTCGACATCGACCACCTGATGAAAGCCATCGGCTCCTGCTCGGCCACCGAGCGCCAATGAGCGCGCGCCGGTGCGACAGGCAAAATCAACCTCAGGTATGATCGCCGCATAAAAACAGACTTTCTTACGCTGAGACCACTATGTCCGCACAGTTACATCTTGCCCCCGACGACAGCCAGCGCGCCGCCGAGCTGAGCGAACTGCTCGGCCACGTCAACGCCTGCTGGGACAACGAGCGCCGCTCGCTGTCGCGCCAGCTGCACGACAGCATGGGCTCGTCGCTGACCGCGCTGACCATGCACCTGGGCCTGCTGACGCAAAAGCTGCCGCCCGACCCGGCGCTGCTGGAACGCACCACGCAGATGAAGAACCTGCTGCACACCATCATAGAAACCAACCGCCAGATGCAGCACCGGCTCTGGAACGACAAGCTGGAGTTTCTCGGCGTAAAGGTGGCGCTAGGCGAACTGGTGGCGCAGTTCGGCGAGCAGCACGGCATGGCCGCCAGGTGCAGCCTGCCGGAGGACGAGCCGCGCTGTCCCCGCAGCCACAACGTGGTGCTGCTGCGCGCGCTGGAGGAAGGGTTGCGCAACATCGCCAGCCACGCGCGCGCCAGCGCGGTGGAAGTGGTGGTGGACGACAATGAAGACGAGATCATGCTGACCGTGAAAGACAACGGCGTCGGCCTGGCCATGCCGGCGGACGCCATCGGCGCCGACAGCGGCAAGCACGGCCTGCGCGTGCTGCGCGAACGCGCCGCCTACCTGGGCGGCGTGCTGACCCTGTCGGCCAACGGCGGCGGCGGCGCCATCCTGACCGTCATCCTGCCCAAGCCGCTGGCCCAGCAGCCCTGAACGGCCTCTGAGTGGAGCCTTAGTGCAGCTTCACCAGCGGCGTGCTGCGCTTGATCAGGAAGCGCGCCAGCGCCAGCACGCCGGTGCGCACCGTGCCGAGCACAGCCTGGTGATGCATCAGGTGCAAGCTCACATACATCAGGCGCGCCACAAAGCCGTCCACGAACCAGCTCAAGCCTTTGAGCGAGCCCATCAGGCTGCCCACGGACGAAGTCTGCCCGAAGGACACCAGCGAGCCGTAGTCCTTGTACACATAAGGCGCGCTCTGCGGGGGCTTGCCCCGGGCCTGGCGCAGGAAAGTCTGCGCGAGGTAGTCGGCCTGCTGGTGCGCGGCCTGCGCGCGCGGCGGCACGGCCTTGCCGTCCGCCCCCAGGCATAGGGCGCAGTCGCCCAGCGCGTAGATATTGCCGTGGCCCTTGACGGCCAGCGTGCCGTCCACCTCCAGCTGGCCGCCCTTGGCGGTGGGCAAGCCCAGCGTGGACAGCAGCGCCGGCGCCTTGATGCCAGCCGCCCAGACGACAATGTCGGCCGGATAGAGCTGGTCCGGCTGGCCGCCCTCGCCCGCCGTCACCTGCGCGGCGCCGATGGCGGTCACGCGCGTACCGGTCACCACCTTGATGGCGCGCTCCTGCAGCAGCTTGAGCGCGGCGGCCGACACCCGCTCGGGCAGCGGCGCCAGGATGCGCGGCGCCCCTTCCAGCAGCGTGATGCGCACGTCCTTCATGGGTTCCAGCTGGCCAAAGCCGTAGGCGGCATACACGCCGCTGGCCTCGCGCAGCTCCGCCGCCAGCTCGACGCCGGTGGCGCCGCCGCCGATGATGACGATGTCCACACCGTCCTGCCCCGCGTCCGGCGCGCCCTTTTTCAGCGCGGCCTTGGTCAGCAGCTTGAGCAGCGTGAGCCGGAAGCGTTCGGCGTCTTCGGTGGCGTTCAGGGATATGGTGTGTTCCTCGGCGCCGGGGACGCCGAAGTAATTGGACGTGCTGCCGATGGCCAGCACCAGCGATTCATAGCCGATGCGGCGCTCGGGCAGCACTTCCTCATGCTCGGCGGTGGCGATGGCCGCCACCGTGAGCTGCTTGCCCGGCGCGTCCAGCGCCGTGAGGGCGCCGTACACATAGGTAAAACCGTTGTCGTGGGCCAGCATCTGGTAGGACAGGCCTTCCTGATGGATGTCCAGCGTGCCCGCCGCCACTTCGTGCAGCGACGGTTTCCAGATATGGTACAGGCGGCTGTCGACCAGCATCACCTGCCCCGGTCCCAGCTTGCGGCCCAGCTTGCAGGCCAGTTCCAGCCCGCCCGCCCCGCCGCCTACGATAACGATCTTGCTATGCATGGCGCTCCCGAGGCGGTGGAAAATCAGTCTTTGCCGTGGCCTTTGCCGTGGCCGTGGCCGTTGTCGTGCTTGTCGTGCTTGTCGTGCTTGCCTTCATGCTTGTCGCGGTGGTCATCACGGCGGTCGTCGCGGCGGTCGTCACGGTCGTGGCGGCCATGTTCAGAGCGGTAGCGCGGCGCATAGTCGTTCACATACCAGTCGTCGCGCACGAAATACACGCGGCGGCCGCAGGCGTTGTACGCGCCGCAGTGTTTCGACCACTTCTTGGCATGGCCAGGCGGCACGCGCAGATACAGCGGCTCTTCAATCACGCGCACCGGACGGTGCACAATGACAGGTTCCGTGTAAATGACAGGAGGCGGCGCCATGTTGCCCAAATCAATGCGTCCGTAAAAACCCGGCTGGCCCACGCTGATGGAAACGTTCTGAGCGGCGGCGGTCAGGGAGATGGCCAGCATGCTGGCGGCGAGAATAAGTTTTTTCATGATTCAATCTTCTAGTTATGGGTGTTACAGCACCACCATATTAAACCGCAAGCCGCCTCATGTATGTACGCTTGCGCACATAACTCTACCAAAAGTTTACCAACGGCAACACAATTCCGCTGAAGAACTGCCAGTCCGGCGCGGCGCGGGTAATGCCGCGCGCCAGGCCAAAGTCGATGGTCAGCCGGGGATGCGGGCTGTAGGCCGCCGCCAGCAGCAGCTGCGCGGTGCCGGGCGCGCCGCTGCGGTGCGTGCCCGCCAGCTCGGCCGTAGCGCCCCAGCGCTCGTCCAGCGGCACCGAGAAGGAGGCGGAAGCGCCGGTCTGCACCCGCCCCAGGCCGGGTTCGGCGCCGCCCAGCCGCGCCAGGTTCAGGTTGGCGTCCATGTGCACGCTGCCAAAGTCGCGGCTGAGGATGCCGTTCACGCTGTAGTCCGGCCGCCCGCTGCCGATGCCGTCCCGGGCGGTGGGCATCTTGGCGCCGAGTTCCAGCCCCAGCGCGCTGCCTTCCCCCATGGCCCAGGCGCGCTTGACGACGAACAAGGTGTCGCCCGCGCCGCGCAGGCGGGGAGCGCCGTCATCGCGCTGCGCCACCCAGGCCTCGCCGCCCAGCAGCACGCCCCACTCCGGACTGAACGCCAGCTTGAGGGTGTAAGGCAGGCTGGCGCGCCGCGCGCCGCCGTCGCGGCTGGCCAGGCCGCCGAGCTCCAGTTCCAGCTGTCCCGGCGCCGGCAGTTGCGCCGGACTGGACACCGAGGGCCGGTACGGCAGCACCGGCGGCAGCTCCGGTCCGCCCGCAGCCGTGTCCGCGCCCTGCTGCGCCATGGCCGGCGCCAGCGCGCCCCAGCCCAGGACGGCGCCCGCCGCCATTGCCGCCCGCATCGTCTTCCGCAGTCCCATAGTTCCTCCGCATCGATACCGCCAGCCTACCATGCCTGCCCCATTGCTATCGAGCAAAGTAGCATGCTACACTAATCGTTAGATCCCTAACCATTAGATAGCTCAGCATGGAATTGACACTCGAAGAACGCTTCTCGCTCGCGTTGCACACCACCGCGCGCGCCTGGCGCCTGGCGCTGGACCGGCGCCTGAAAGACCTCGGCATGGGCCAGGCCAGCTGGATGGCGATCGCCGCCGTTGCCAAGAGCCAGCCGCTGTCGCAGACCGAGCTGGCGCGCCTGCTCGGCGTGGAAGACCCCACCATGGTGGCCATGATCGACCGCCTGGTGAAAGCCGGCTACCTGCAGCGCACGCCGTCGGACAAGGACCGCCGCGTCAAGCTGGTGTCGCTGACGCCGGACGGCAACGACATCTACAACCGCGTGAAGAAAGAGGCCAACGCCTTCCGCCAGGAGCTGCTGGGCGACGCCGATCCGGCCACGCTGGCCATCGTTACCGGCTTCCTTGAGCAGCTGCAAACGGCCGTCGAGTCCAAGCTGTGACCACGGGCAGCGCCGAGGCGCCGATCAACCGCCGCATGATCACGCTGTCCATCATGCTGGCCACCATCATCCAGGCGCTGGACGGCACCATCGCCAACGTGGCGCTGCCGCACATGCAGGGCAGCCTGTCCGCCTCGCAGGACCAGATCACCTGGGTGCTCACCTCCTTCATCGTGGCCGCCGCCATCGCCACCCCGCTGACGGGCTGGCTGTGCGACCGTTTCGGGCAAAAGAACGTCTTCCTCGTGTCGGTGGCAGGCTTCACGCTGGCCTCGGTGCTGTGCGGCCTGTCCGCCACGCTGGGCGAAATCGTCGCGGCGCGGCTGCTGCAAGGCGTGTTCGGCGCGGCGCTGGTGCCGCTGTCGCAGGCCGTCCTGCTGGACATCAACCCGCGCGAAAAACACGGCTCGGCCATGGCGGTCTGGGGCATGGGCGTGATGATAGGCCCCATCCTCGGCCCCACGCTGGGCGGCTGGCTCACCGACAGCTACGACTGGCGCTGGGTATTCTTCATCAACGTACCGGTGGGCGCGCTGGCTTTCTACGGCATCTGGAAGTACATCCGCCCCTCGGCTGCGCCGCGCAAGATGCGTTTCGACGCCTTCGGCTTCGCCACCCTCAGCCTGGCCATAGGCGCGCTGCAAATGCTGCTGGACCGGGGCGAGCAGAACGACTGGTTCGCCTCCAGCGAAACCTGGATCGAGGCCATCGTGCTGGCGCTCAGCTTCGCCTGGTTCGCCGCCCACACCGCGCTCACGCCGGCCGGCCAGTCCTTCTTCAACTACCGCCTGCTGAAGAACGCCAATTATGTGAGCGGGCTGCTGTTCATCTTCATCGTCGGCCTGGTGCTGTTCGCCACGCGGGCGCTCACCCCTTCGCTGCTGCAAGGGCTGATGGGCTACCCGGCGCAGCTGGCCGGCATGGTCACGGCGCCCAGCGGTCTCGGGACCATGGTGGCCATGATGCTGGTGGGCCGCCTGGTGGGGCGCTACGACGTGCGCCTGCTGCTGGCAATCGGCTTTGCCATCACCGCGTTTTCGCTGTGGCAGATGAGCGGCTACACGCTGGTGCTGTCCACCGGCGACATCATCTGGCCCGGCGTAATCCAGGGCCTGGGGCTGGGACTGGTGTTCGTGCCGCTGAGCGCCGCCACCTTCGCCACCCTGTCGCCCGAGATGCGCGCCGAAGGCACGGCCATCTACAGCCTGGTGCGCAATATCGGCAGCAGCGTGGGCATCGCGCTGGTGCAGGCGCTGCTGGTGCGGAATACGCAAACCGTGCATTCGGCGCTGGCCGAGCGCGTGGCCGTCAGCGACACCGCGCCGGACGCCCTGGCCCTGCTGAACGCGGAAGTCACGCGCCAGGCATCGATGATCGCCTACGTGGACGACTTCTGGCTGATGACATTGCTGACCCTGGCGGTGATCCCGCTGTTGCTGCTGATACGCCCTGCAGCCAAAACCGCCGCTCCGGCTCCCGTTGACCATGCGGCCATGGATTGAACATGAATAAAAAAATCACACTCCCCAAACTCACCACGCTGGCCGCGCTCGCCTGCGCACTGGCCGGCTGCGCCCACGTACCGGCCGAACGCAATGCGCCGCTGGCGCAGCGTGACGTCGCCGCCACCGTCATCGCGGAAGACATCAAACTGGCCCGCGACGGCTGGCCCGAAGCGCGCTGGTGGGGCAGCTACGGCGACCCGCAGCTGGACGGCCTGATCGCCGCCGCGCTGGCCGCCAATCCCAATCTGGACACCGCTGCCGCGCAGATCGCGTCCGCGCACTCCACGCTGGACCGCACGCGCTCGGCCGCCGGGCTGGAAGCCGGCGTCTACGGCGGCATGAACCGCCAGCGCTACTCCGCCACGGGCCTGTTCCCCGCGCCCATAGGCGGCAGCTACTTCACCGAGGAGACCGTGCGCGTGGAAGCGCGCTACAACTTCGACTGGTGGGGCCGCAACAAGGCGCAAGTGGCGGCAGCGGCGGGCGAGGTCCACGCCCACCAGGCCGACTACGCGCAAGCGGAACGCGCGCTGGCCGCCGCCATCGCGCAAAGCTACTTCCGCCTGCAGGGCGGCTGGGCGCGCCGCGCCAACCTGGCGCAGCTGGCCACTGCGCAGCAAGCCGTGATCGACGACGCCGCCAAGCGCATCGCGCGCGGCCTGGGCGTGAGCGACGAAGAGCGGCAAGCCAGCGGCGAACTGGCGCAGCTCAGGAAGCAGCTCGCCCAGCTCGACGGCGACAACCTGCGCGAACGCGAAGCCCTGCGCGCCCTGCTCGGCGGCGACAACGCGCCCGGCGCCGGCGCATCCGGCACTGCGGCCGATGCCGCGCCGCGCGCCACCACAGCGCAGCTGCTGGCCGCGCTGCAGCCGCGCGCCTTGCCCGCCGGTCCGCACGCGCTGCCGTCGCGCCTCGGCATGGAGCTGCTGGCGCGCCGCCCGGACCTGCAAGCGGCGCGCTGGCGCGTGGAAGCGTCGCTCAGCCGCATCGACGCCGCCAAGGCCGCGTTCTATCCCGACATCAACATCAGCGCCGCCGCCGGCCTCAACTCGATCTCCTTCGAGCGGCTGCTGGAAGCGCCTAGCCGCACGCTGTTCGCCGGCCCCACCATCACGCTGCCGCTGTTCGACAGCAAGCGCCTGGCGGCACAGCTGGAAGGCACGCGCAGCGAACGCAACGCGCTGGTGGCCGAATACAACCGCGCCGTAGTCGCCGCCGTGCGCGACGTGGCGCAGGACGCGGCCGCCGTCCAGGCGCTGGAAGCGGAGACCGCCGAACAAGCGGCCGCCAGCGCCAGCGCCCAGTCCCTGCTGCGCTCCGCGCAAGCCAAGCTGGCGGGCGGTCTGGCCGGCCAGCGCGCCGTGCTCAACGCCAGCCTGAACGCCCTGCGCCAGCAGGACGCGGCCCTGCAGCTCCAACAGCTTTCGCTGCAAGCCGAAGTCGCCCTGATCCATTCCCTCGGCGGCGGCTACCGCGCCGATACCGCATTCACCCTGAAATAAGCCGAGCCATGACCACTGCCACCCCAACCCCAGCCAACAACAAGAAACGTGTCCGCGTCCTGGCGGGCATCACCCTGGCCTTCGTCGCCGCCGGCGCGGCCTACGCCTTCTACTACGAGACCGTGCTGTCCAGGCAGCAGGAGACCGACAACGCCTACGTGGGCGGCAACCTCGTCACGCTGTCCTCCCAGGTGGCGGGCAATGTCGCCGAGATCCGCGCCGACGAAACCCAGCTGGTGCAAGCCGGCGCGCAAATCGTCAAGCTCGACCCGGTGGACGCGGAAGTGGCGCTGGAGCTGGCCCAGGCCCGCCTCGGCGCCGCCGTGCGCCAGGAACGCCAGCGCTATGCCGACGTGGGCCAGTTCGACGCCGCCGTCACCCAGCGCAAGCTGGCCCTGAAAAACGCGCAGGACGACCTGGCGCGCCGCCTGCCGCTGGCGGCCGACCATACCGTCTCCGGCGAGGACGTGGAACACGCGCGCCAGGCCGTGGCCAACGCCCAGGCGGCCATCGAGGTGGCGCTGAAGCAGAGCGAGGCCGCGCACGCGGGCGTGGCCGGCGTGGCGCTGGCCGAACACCCCGCCGTGCAGGCGGCGCGCGCCGACTACATGCAAGCCTGGCTGGCTGCGCGCCGCAACGCCATCGTGGCGCCGGTGTCCGGCTACGTGGCCAAGCGCAGCGTGCAGGTGGGCGCGCGCATCACGCCCGGCATGCCGCTGCTGTCCATCGTACCGCTGGACCAGCTGTGGGTGGACGCCAATTTCAAGGAATCGGAACTGCGCAGCATCCGCATCGGCCAGCCCGCCACGGTGGAGGCGGACCTGTACGGCAGCAAGGTGGAATACCACGGCAAGGTGCTGGGCCTGTCGGCCGGCACCGGCAGCGCGTTCTCGGTGCTGCCCGCGCAAAACGCCAGCGGCAACTGGATCAAGGTGGTGCAGCGCGTGCCGGTGCGCATTGCGCTGGACGCCAAAGAGCTGGCCGCGCATCCGCTGCGCATAGGCCTGTCGACCACGGTGAAGGTGGATATCAGCAAAACCGACGGCGCCATGCTGGGCAGCCCCATGCCGCAAGCGCCCATCTACAGCACCAGCACCTTGGCCCAGCCGCTACCGCAGGCCAGCGCGGCGGCGGACTCCATCATCGCGCGCAATATGGTCCACTAAGTGGCGCACTGAAAGATGTACTAAGCCTGCTGCCGCAGGTGGTTCTCGAGCTGTTCGATGGCCGCCTGCGACTGCGCGATCACCTTGCCGGCGATGCGCTCGCGCATGCCCTGCACCCGTCCCGCCGCCTCGGCCTCCAGCAGCAGCGGCGTGAGCATCTGCCGGGCGGACTCGTGGAAGCCCAGCGACACCTGGTCCAGCTGCGCCAGATAGGACTGCTCCGCCACTTTCAGGCGCGCGCGCAGCTCGTCCTCGAAGGCGCGGCGCTTGTCCCGGATTTCCGAACGCTTGCGCTTGCCGCCGTCGCTGAACCACTTGAACGCCCCCGCCAGCAACACCGCCCCGCCTACGAAAGGCGCGGCCGGCGCCAGCACCGGCATCACCACCGCCACGCCGAACAGATAAGCCACCGTCCCGGTGCCCGCCGCCGCCACCGCGCCGCCCATCAGCGTGAGGCTGGCGGCGGTATCGACCGTGTTCACGATGCGCGTGCCGATGCGCAAGCCGGGCATCAGCCTGGCCAGCGCGGCATGGTGCTCGCGCTGGAACACGCTGGCCTGCCCCAGGCGCATGCCGGACTGGAACAGGCGCAGATCGTGCTGCATCAGCTTGAGCGCCTCCTCCTTGCGCCGCACCACGCGGTCCAGGCGGCGCTCCATCTCCTGGCCGAACTGGTTGCGGCCTATGCTTTCCCACACCTCACCCTCTTTCCACTGGTCGGTGGCAAGGCGGTCGGCGATGGCCAGCTCGATGGCGTTGCCCGCATCGTGCACAGCGTCGTCGATGTCCTGGAACAGGGTGCTGCGCTCGTAGGCCACGCGCGCATCCACCAGCGCCAGCCGCTGCTGCACCTGGGCGCGCAACTCCAGCGCGGCGCTCATCATGCGCTCGGCATTGGAGGCGGACGCGGCCAGCGAGGCGGCCAGCTCCTGGTAAGCGCCTATGCCCTGGACGATGGTGGCCGTAGCCTGCCGCACCATGCCGCGCAGCTGGTCGTCGTCCAGCTTGCCGCTCTGGAAGCGGCGCGCGCCGTCCAGCAGCTCAACGTGGCCGGTGCTGCGGCCGAAGTCCGCCACCACGTCGGCCAGGCTGCGGCCCGCCACCAGCTTGCGCGCCTGCTGGCCCAGGCTGCTGAGCAGGCCGCGTTCGTCTTCCGGCGGCAGCATGGCCAGTTCATCGGTGCGCAGGCGCACGCCCAGCGCCCTGGCCACGCGCTGCGCCAGCGCGCGCGCCTTGGGGCCTTGCAGCGCCACCAGCGGACGCAGCATGGTGTAGGCGCTGTCCCGGGTCTGCTGGTCCACTTCGGGCGAGCAGCGCGCCAGCGCGTTCAGTGCCCAGTCCACGCTCACGCCGGACTCGATCGCGTTCAATACCAATGCAGTGAAAACGGCGGAGGCCTTGCCTTCGCCCGCCAGGTCGGCGACGGCGGCAAACTGGCCCAGGGTGACGGTGCCATCGGCTGCCGCCAGCGCCCCAACAGTACGCGCCAGCGCCGAGCCGAAGCTCTGATCGGACGACAGGTGCTCGTCCAGCGTGCGGATTTCTAAGGGTTTTTCAGCATCCATCCAGTACTCGTGGGAACAATTTCAAGGCATCCGGCATACCGGCTCACATTGGATCCGAGGGCTGGCATGGCTGCCGCCCGGTCGAGATCATTATAGTTCGCCCGGAGAATGTGGCAACCTTGATAACGCTCAATCGTGTGCTAGACCGCTTCGGTGGACAGGAACAGCGTTTCCTTGATCTCCTCCATCACCACGTAGCTCTTGCTCTGCGCCGCGCCCGGCAGCTGCAGCAGCATCTCGCCCAGCAGCTTGCGGTACTCGGCCATCTCGTGGATGCGCGCCTTGATCAGATAGTCGAAATCGCCCGACACCAGGTGGCACTCCTGCACCTCCGGTATGCGCAGCACCTCGCGCCGGAACTGCTCGAACATCGAGGCCGACTTGGTGTTGAGCGTAATTTCCACAAACACCAGCAGCTTGGCGCCCAGAGCCGGCGGATCGATGCGGGCATGGTAGCCCGTGATGACGCCGTCGCGCTCCATGCGCTTCACGCGCTCGATGGCCGGCGTGATCGACAAGCCAACCTGCTCGCTCAAATCCTTCATGGAAATGCGTCCGTCCTCCTGCAGGATGCGCAGGATCTTGCGGTCCATCTTGTCCAGGATGCGGACGGAATCCTTCTGAATACGCATGATTTTTTACTGAATTGTTGAATTTTTATAGTAACAAACACTAGTAGAACAAACTTATCATAGCGTTATATCTGGCACAAGCCATAAAAACTCATCCACAAAGGAAGCGTTATGCGTATCGTCATTCTTGGCAGCGGCGTCATCGGCGTCACCAGCGCGTATTACCTGGCCCGCGCAGGCCATGACGTGACCGTGCTGGACCGCCAGCCCGCCTCCGCGCAGGAAACCAGCTTCGCCAACGCCGGCCAGATTTCGCCCGGCTACGCTTCCCCGTGGGCCGCGCCCGGCATTCCGCTGAAAGCCATGAAATGGATGCTGCAGCGCCACGCGCCGCTGTCCATCACGCCCGACGGCACCCTGTTCCAGCTGCAATGGATGTGGCAGATGCTGCAGAACTGCAATGCCGACCGCTACGCCGTGAACAAGGAACGCATGGTGCGCCTGGCCGAGTACAGCCGCGACTGCTTCAAGGCGCTGCGCGCCGCCACCGGCATCGAATACCAGGGCCGCCAGAAAGGCACGACCCAGCTGTTCCGCACCCAGCAGCAGCTGGACGGCGCCGCCAAGGACATCGACGTGCTCAAGGAAACCGGCGTGCCTTACGAACTGCTGACCCGCGAGCAGCTGCTCAGCGCCGAACCCGGCCTGGACAAGGACAAGCTGGTCGGCGGCCTGCGCCTGCCCAACGACGAGACCGGCGACTGCCAGCTGTTCACCACCCGTTTGACCGCCATGGCGGTGGAGCTGGGCGTGAAGTTCCGCTACAACACCGAGATCGACAGCCTGGTCATGGAAGGCGGCGAGATCAAGGGCGTGCTGACCGACGCCGGCCTGGTGCAGGCGGACAGCTACGTGGTGGCGATGGGCTCCTATTCCACCCAGCTGCTGCAGGACATCGTCAAGATCCCGGTGTATCCGCTGAAGGGCTACTCCATCACCGTGCCTATCGTGGACGCCGCCAAGGCGCCCACCTCGACCATCCTGGACGAAACCTACAAGATCGCCGTCACCCGCTTTGACGACCGCATCCGCGTGGGCGGCATGGCCGAGATCGCCGGCTTCGACAAGCGCCTCAACCCGCGCCGCCGCGAAACGCTGGAAATGGTGGTCAACGACTTGTTCCCGGGCGCCGGCGACACCGCCAAGGCCACCTTCTGGACCGGCCTGCGCCCGATGACGCCGGACGGCACGCCCGTGGTCGGCCCCACCGCCGTGCGCAACCTGTTCATCAACACCGGCCACGGCACGCTGGGCTGGACCATGTCCTGCGGCTCGGCGCAGCTGCTGGCGGATATTATCTCCGCCAAGCGCCCGGCCATCTTTGCCGACGACCTGTCCGTCAGCCGCTACAGCAAGCAGCCCGGCCAGCGCGCGCCGCAGCTCGCCAACGCCTGAGCCGCTGAAGCACCGGCGGGTTACGCTCCGCTAACCCGCCCTACGCTACGATGCTGTAGGGCGGGTTAGGCCGGAGGCCGTAACCCGCCATGCCACGGCCGCGCTCGCCGTTGTGCCGGCACCACCGGCGGACGCCGGGTGCGATTGGCCGTTGTGCGGCCCACGCGCCCTGCGTATAATTTTTTACATGAATAAACTAGAAGCTTACGGCCACATCGCCGCCCTGGCGATACGCGGCGATCTGGTCTTCCCCACCAGCGTCAACGCGGCGCTGCGCGTTCAGCTCGCGCTAGACGACCCCGAGTGTCCCATCGACGAAGCGATCCGCCTGGTGCTGGCCGAGCCCCAACTGGCGGCGCGCACCGTCGCGCTGGCCAACTCGGCCATGTTCAACCGCACCAATGGCCCGGAAGTGACCAATGTGCGTGCCGCCATCATGCGCATCGGCTACCACAACCTGTTCGCGCTGGCCGCCGCCATGGTGGTGCGCCAGTTCGGCAGCAAGATCGCCGACCCGGAGCTGCGCGCCAAGGCCGAGCAGCTGTGGCAGCACACGGTGCACGTGGCCTGCCTGGCCCGCATCATCGCGCGCGACGTCACCTACACCAATCCGGACACGGCGCTGTTTGCCGCCATCGTGCACGAAGTGGGCAATTTCTACCTGCTCTCGCGCGCCGATGAATTCCCCGGCCTGCTGGAAGACGACCCGGAAAACTGGCAGCCCGCCAGCGAGGAAATCATCACCCGCGAAGTGCTCAAGAAACTGAACATCCCCGAGCCGGTCAGCACCGCCATCCAGGGCATGCGCGACAGCTTCCTGCAGATTCCGCCGGAAACCCTGCTCGACACCCTGCTGCTGGCCAATCACCTGTCGCCGGTGGCGTCCCCGCTGCAGGCCGCGCCGCGCGAGCTGCCGCCCCACTCCGAATCGGTGATCGACCTGTTTATCGACGAAGAAATGATGGAAGAACTGCTGGCCCAGGCCGGCAAGGACGCCGAGGCCATGAACGCGACCATGCTGGTCTAGGCTTCCGCCTTGGCCGCCAGATGCAGCTGCACCGGATGCGGCTGCGCTTCCGCCGGCGCGCCCCGCTTGGGCAGCAAGTCGGCCAGCGTCACCCCGTCCAGCACCTTCAGATAGGCGTCCGTCGCCTCCTCCAGCTTGGTCTTCAGGAAGCAGGCGCCGTTGAACACGCAGGTATTGTGTTCGCCGTCGAAGCACTCGGCCATGTAAAAATCGCTCTCGCTGCCGCGCACCACGGCGCCGATATTGATGTCGGCCGGCTCGCGCTTGAGCCGCAGGCCGCCGTTGCGCCCGCGCACCGTCTCGGCCAGGCCGATCACGCCCAGCTGGTGGATCACCTTGGTCAGGTGGTTCTTGGAAATCTTGTGCAGGTCCGCAATGTCCTGGATCGTGACCAGCTTGTCGCGGTTCATACCCAGATACATCAGCGAGCGCAGCGTGTAATCAGTAAACGAAGTCAGTCTCATGGCGTGGCCATCCAGAATTTAAACATGCATACAAAGTATTGCTTTAAGTCCAGCCCTAATGTAGCATTCATTATATAGCTTATTGCTCGTTCAGCTCATTGTTCTCCCATTTTCAATAAAGACACGGATCCCTTTTTCTGTGACACTTGTTGTAGTTTAAATCAGGAAAGGTAGACGCCCATCATGGACACCGTGACCATATTGCTCTCCTCGTTTATTTTGTCCGTCACCGGCTTGCTGGTGTTCATCTGGTCGCTGCGCAAGCGCATGTTCGACAAGGAATCGGCCGCCGCCCACGTGATCTTCTCCACCGGCGAGCTGGGCCACGGCGAAGAACCCGCCGCCAGCGCCACCCAGCGAGCCGGGCTGGCCAAGCCGGTGCCCGGCGAAACCAAGGCTGTGCTCAACCCCGAACAGCAAGCCGCGCAGAACCAGGAACTGGCCGACCGCATCGAAGCCGACCGTTCCAGCGCCTTTGTCTGCTTCGTCTTCCTGGCCTGCGCCATGGTGTGGCTCATCGTCGCCTCGCTGGCCGGACTCACCAGCTCCATCAAGCTGCACGAACCGGACTGGCTGGTGCAGCAGGCCTGGCTCACCTTCGGCCGCATCCGCACCATCCACCTGAACGCCGTGGCCTACGGCTGGGCGCCCATGGCCGCGTTCGGCGTCGCCATCTGGCTGCTGCCGCGCCTGCTCAAGACGCCGCTGGTGGGCGCGCGCTACGCCATCCTCGGCTGCATGCTGTGGAACGCCGGCCTGATCGCGGGCCTGGGCTGCATCGCCGCCGGCCTGAACGACGGCATGGAATGGCTGGAAATCCCCTGGCAGGTGGACATACTGCTGGTGGCCGGCGGCGCGCTGGTGGGCTTCCCGCTGGTGTACACGCTGCAAAACCGCAAGGTGCACCACCTGTATGTGTCGGTCTGGTACATGGGCGCGGCCCTGTTCTGGTTCCCCATCCTGTTCCTGATCGGCAACTTGCCCGCCGTCCACTTCGGCGTGCAGCAGGCAGCCATGAACTGGTGGTTCGGCCACAATGTGCTGGGCCTGTTCTACACGCCCATGGCGCTGGCCTCGGTCTACTACTTCCTGCCCAAGATCATCGGCCGCCCGGTGCAGTCGTACAACCTGTCGCTGCTGGGCTTCTGGACCCTGGCCTTCTTCTACGGCCAGGTCGGCGGCCACCACTTGATAGGCGGCCCCGTGCCCGGCTGGCTGATCACCCTCTCCATCGTGCAAAGCGTGATGATGGTGGTGCCCGTGATCTCCTTCTCGATCAATCAGCACCTGACCATGCGCGGCTACTTCTCCAAGCTGATCTACTCGCCCACGCTGCGCTTCATCGTGCTGGGCGGCATGATGTACACGCTGAGTTCCATCCAGGGCTCGGTGGAAGCGCTGCGCGCCGTCAACACCGTGGCCCACTTCACCCACTTCACGGTGGCCCACGCCCACCTCGGCCTGTACGGCTTCTTCACCATGGTCATGTTCGGCGCCATCTACTTCGTCATGCCGCGCATCATGGCCTGGGAATGGCCTTACCCCAGCCTGATCGCGGTGCACTTCTGGCTGGTGGTGCTGGGCTTCTCCATCTACTTCATCGGCCTGACGACCGGCGGCTGGCTGCAAGGCCTGGCCATGCTGGACGCCTCCAAGTCCTTCATGGACTCGGTGGCCGTCACCATCCCCTACCTGCAAAGCCGCTCGGTGGGCGGCGCGATCATGACGCTGGGGCATATCGTGTTCGCCGGCCACTTCGCCGCCATGGCCCTGCGCAACGGCCCGCGCCGCATCGGCGCCGCCCTGCTGCACACCCGCAGCGCCGGCGCGCAGGCCACCAACCTGGCGGGAGCATAAGCATGCAAGACGAACTGAAACTGCTGGGCGGCGCCATGGTGACGCTGGCCCTGGCCACTTCCGCGCTGGTGGTGGTGCCCCACATCCAGCTGAGCAAACTCGAAGCGCCCGCCGGGCTCAAGCCCTACACCAGCGCCCAGCTGCGCGGACGCGAATCCTACATCCGCAACGGCTGCGTGTACTGCCACTCGCAGCAGCCACGCGACAAGGCGCAGGCGCCTGACGACAAGCGCGGCTGGGGCCGCGCCTCGGTGGCCGGCGACTACTTCTACGACAAGCCCCACCTGCTGGGCACCATGCGCACCGGGCCGGACCTGTTCAACATCGGCGCGCGCCAGCCCAGCGCCGACTGGCACCTGGGCCACCTGTACCAGCCGCGCGCCTACACGCCCGGCTCCATCATGCCGTCCTACCCCTATCTGTTCGACATCAAGGACGCCGCCGAACCGGGCGACCGCGTGGTCAACCTTCCGCCCGGCTACAACCCGGCCGGCAAGATTGTCGTCGCCAAGCAGGAAATGCTCGACCTGGTCAGCTACCTGCAAGGGCTGGACCACACCTACCCCGTGATCGCAGCCCCGACACCGGCCGCGGCAGCGAAAGGAGCGGCCAAATGAAAACCGAACTCCCGCAGCACGACGCGCAAGAGCGCGAAAATGCCGACCCGCACGAACAAGGCCGCCCGGTGCCCAAGCTGGTGCTGCTGGTCGTCACCGCCGTGTTCGCCTGGGCCATAGGCTACATTTTCACCACCCAGCGCGACGACGACCCCGCCCTGGGCGACCGCCGCACCATGTCCACCCTGATGGGCAAGACCGCCGACGCCGGTGGCGGCGGCGCCGTGGACGGCGCCCAGATCTACGGCGCCCAATGCGTCGCCTGCCACCAGGCCACCGGCGCCGGCCTGCCCGGCGTGTTCCCGCCGCTGGCCGCCTCCGAATGGGTAACCGGCAAGGATACGCTGGCCGCCAACATCGTCCTGCACGGCATCACCGGCAAGCTGACCGTGAAAGGCAGCGCATATAATGGCCAGATGCCCGCCTTCAAGGACAAGCTGAGCGACGCCGAAGTGGCCGCAGTGCTGAGCCACATCCGCAGCCAGTTCGGCAACAGCGCGCCCAAGGTCAGTCCCGACACGGTGAAAGCCGCGCGCGAAGAAGGCAAAGAGCGCAAAGACCCATGGAATGGTGATGACGAGCTGGAAAAACTTAAGTAAATACCGCACCGCCGCCGCCCTGCTGCTGCTGACCGCAGCCGGCACGGCCGCCCTGTACACCGGCACCTCCGGCTTCCGCGTCATCTCCACGGAAGCCGGGCGGCGCCTGGACATAGCGGACCATCCGCGCGCGCTGCCCGTGGCCCAGGTCGTGGCCGCCACCGGCCAGCCGCAGCCCGCCACGCTGCAGCAAGCGCTGCGCAGCGACGCGCGCGTCGCCATCGTCACCTTCATCTACACGCAATGCAACGCCATGTGCTCCGTGCTCGGCTCCGAATTGCAGCAGATGCAGGACAGCCTGCGCCAGCGCGGCCTGCATGACAAAGTGCGCCTGATCAGCATCAGCTTCGACCCGCGCGACACGCCGCAACTGCTGGCCAGCTACGCCGGCAAGCAGAAAGCGCAGCCCGGCACCTGGCAATTCCTCGCCATGCCCGACGCCGCGCAGCGCCAGCAGGTGCTGGACGCCTTCGGCATCGTCGTGCTGCCCGCGCCGCTGGGGGAATTCGAGCACAACGCCGCCTTCCACCTGATCGACCAGCAAGGCCGCCTGGCGCGCATTATCGACTTCACCGACGGCAAGGGTGCGCTCGACACCGCCCTCGCCATGGCAGGAGGCGCGCCATGAGCCCCAGCAACGCCGCCGGCAACGTCCTCGAACAACGCGACCGCCCGCGCCTGCGCCTGTTCGGCCAAATCTGCGGCGCCCTGCTGCTGGCGGGCGCCTTCCTGTTCCGCGGCGCGCTGGAAAAGACCATGCTCGGCCACATGGTCGCGCAGCTGCCCATGATCTTCCTCGGCGGCCTGCTGCTGTTCGGGCGCGCCGCGCGCAACAGCGCAGTGCTGGCCAGCTACGACCGGCACGGCCTCACCGGCCTCACCGCGCTGCTCCTCATCAGCAGCTACTGGATGATCCCGCGCGCGCTGGAATTCAGCCTCACCATGCCAGCCTACGAAGCGGCCAAGTTCGCCTCCTGGGCGCTGCTGGGCGCCGTGCTGCCCGGATCGATTGCGCGCGCCAACATCGTCATCCAGCTGTTCTTCCTCGGCAACTACTGCGCCATGACCGCCATTGGTGGCATGCTCTACCAGGACGTGCCCGAACAGCTCTGCAACGCCTATTTGAAAGACGACCAGGCGCTCACCGGCGCCTTCCTCATCATCGTCGCCGTGGCCGCCGCCGTAGGCTGGTGCATCTACCGATTCCCCGCGCTGAACGCGCCCACCCCACCCGCCCCCGTCCGAGACTAAGCCATGCAGTACGAAGAACTGAACACCGCCACCATCACCGCCCTGGTCCACGAATTCTATGACGGCGTGCGCGCCGATCCCGAGCTCCAGCCCGTATTCGACGCCGCCATCGGCGGCGACTGGGAGCCGCACCTGGCGCGCATGGTCGACTTCTGGAGCACGGTCATGATGGGCACCAAGCAGTTCCAGGGCAACGTCTTCGGCACGCATATGCAGCTGAGCGGCATCGAACCGCAGCACTTCCGCCGCTGGCTCACCCTGTTTGAAATGACCGCCGCCCGCCTGTTCGCCCCGGCGCTGGCCGGCGAATTCCTCACCGTCGCCCGCCGCATCGCCGCCAGCCTGCAATACGGCTACTTCGGCAAAGTCGTCGCCCAATAAGCCTTCGCCCCGCCGGGGTCAGTTCTGTCATCACGCCATATAAAATTGGGGTCAGTTCTCGCTTCGCGTCATGCTTTCCGGCATGACGTGATGCGAGAACTGACCCCAGCGGGATTATGGCGTGATGACAGAACTGACCCCGGTGGTGGCGGACCCCGGTGGTGGCGCTAAGCAGCGGCGGCGCTGAGGGCGCGGTGGGTTTCGGTCCAGCGCGCGATGGCGCCCGGGAGGTCGGCTGCGCTTTGGGGGCGCGCCATGAAGTAGCCTTGGGCGTAGCCGCAGCCCATGCGCTTGAGCAACGCCCAGTCTTGCCGCGTCTCGACGCCTTCGGCCACGGAGCTGAGGCCGAGACGCCCTGCGAGGTCGAGGCTGCTGGCCAGCATGGTGCGCGTGGTTTCGCTGGCGCAGGCGCCGGTGACGAAGGAGCGGTCTATCTTGAGCTCGGAGAACGGGATCTGCGCCAGTTGCTGCAGGCTGGAGTAGCCGGTGCCGAAGTCGTCTATCGAGAGCCCGTAGCCTTTCATACGCAGCCGCGTGAGGTTCTCCAGGCAGTGCGGCAGGTCCGTCATGGCGGTCGATTCAGTAATCTCGAAAACAAAATGCCGGCTGCCGATGCCTTGTTCTGCGAGGTAGAAGATGATGCGGTCCGCGTAGCCCGGCTGCTCCAGAGAGGACAGCGACAGGTTCACCGAGATTCTAAACTCCATGCCCTGCGCCGCCCACGCCTTCCAGGCCGCTGCGGACTGCTCCAGCATCTGCCAGGTAAGTTCGTCGATCAGGCCGAGCCCTTCCAGCTTGTCGATAAACGCGCCCGGCGCCACCACCCCGGCTTGCGGATGCCGCCAGCGCGCCAGCGCTTCCACGCTGTCGATACCGCCGTCCGCCAGCCTCGCCTTGGGCTGGAAGTACGGCAGGAATTCGCGCCGCTCCAGCGCCGCGCGGATCTCGTCTTCGCTGAACACTGCACGCCGCGCGCGCTGGCTTTCGGCCACCGGGCCGTAGCTCGCGATCAGTTGCCGCAGCTTGTCCGGCGTGGCGGGCTTTTCTATCACTCCCAGCAAGTGCACGCCGTAGGCGCGCGCCATGGTTTCCACCGAGGCCAGCAAGGCCCGGTCCAGCGCGCTGGAGACGATGATGTGCGCTGGACTGTGCAGCTCGGCCAGGTGGCGTATCAGTTCCATGCCGTCCATGCCTGGCATATTCAGGTCGACGATGGCGATATCGATGGCGGCGCGCTGCAGCACTTCCAGCGCGGCCGCGCCGTCGCCCGCTTCGGCCACTTGCACTGCGCCCAGCAGCTTGAGCATGCGCACCAGCGATTTGCGCTGGAAGCTGTGGTCTTCGGCGACCAGGAACTTGAGGGTTTCGGTTGGCATGGGGGTTCTTCCTAATTGACGGCTTGCGGCAGGCGGGCGCTCAGCTGCGCGTAGGCGTCTTCAAAGGCGCTGCGGGCGCGCTCGGCGGCGCCGGGGTCGTTGTCGCGCCAGGCGCGCTCCAGCAGTTCGGCGGCCTGCGCATAGGGCACTGCGCCTATGGTGCGCGCGGCGCCCTTGATGGCGTGGGCGATGCGGCCGATGGCTTGCAGGTCGCCGCGCGCAAAGGCGCGCTCCAGCGCGGCGTGGTCGCTGTCGTTGGCAGTGGCGAATTCGGCCAGGATCTCGGCGCTGGCGGCAGCGTCGCCGCCGGCCAGTTCGGCCAGCATGGCGGCGTCGAGCAGCTGCTCGTCTTGCGCTTGCCGCGGCAGCCATTTGTCCAGTATCCGCGCCAGCGCCGCGATGGCGGTGGGCTTGGCCAGGTAGTCGTCCATGCCGGCGGCGAAGCAGATGCTCATCTCGCTGGCGTAGGCGTTGGCGGTGCAGGCGATCAGCGGCATGCGCGCGCGCCCTTCTTCCTGTTCGATGCTGCGGATGGCGCGCGCCAGCGCGTAGCCGTCCATCTCCGGCATTTCGCAGTCGGTGATGGTGAGCGCGTAGCGGCCGCTGCGCCATTTGCGCAGCCCTTCCACGCCGTTGCTGGCGGTCTCGGCCTGCAAACCGAGTGCTTCGAGCTGCCGCAGCAGCACCTTGCGGTTGGTGGGATGGTCGTCCACCACCAGCACCGGGCTGCCGCTGCGCGCACCCTGCGATGCGGCGGCGGCGCTTGCCGCATGCGCGGCCGGCGACGCGGGCGCGGCGGCGCCCGGCGCCACGTCCCGCTGCCTTGGGTCGGCCACGGCCAGCGCCAGCGTGAGCGACATGCGCGTGCCCTTGCCCAGCGTGCTCTCCATTTCGATGGCGCCGCCCATGCCGCGCGCCAGTCCGGCGCAGATGGTCAGGCCCAGGCCGGAGCCGCCAAAGCGGCGCGCGGTGTCGCCCTCGGCCTGCACGAAGGGCTGGAACAGGCGCGCCTGCTGCTCGGGCGCGATGCCGATGCCCGTGTCGCTGACGGTGAAGCGCACCGTCTCGCGCCCGCCTTCCACGCGCAGCAGCTCGGCGCGCAGCTCCACGCTGCCGCTGGCGGTGAACTTGATGGCGTTGCTGGTGAAGTTGTGCAGGATTTGTCCCAGCCGCAGCGGGTCGGCCAGCAGCGCGGGGCTGATGCGCGGGTCCACATGGCGCGCCAGAAGCAGGTCCTTGCTGGCCGCATTGCCCAGGTGGGTGCGGTAGATGTTCTCCACCACGTCCTCGCCGATGGCGACCGGCTCGCACTGCACTTCCAGCTTGCCCGCTTCGATTTTCGAGAAGTCCAGGATATCGTCCAGTATGCGCAACAGCTCCTTGCCCGAGTGCTCCACCAGCTCCAGCGTGGCGCGCTGTTCGGCGTCCAGGCGGCTGAGTCCCAGCAGCTCCAGCATGCCCAGCACCCCGTTCATGGGCGTGCGGATTTCATGGCTCATGGTGGCCAGGAAGGCGCTCTTGGCGCGGTTGGCCGCGTCGGCGGTCTCCTTGGCCTGCTGCAGCGCCGCCTCGGTGGCTTTCAGGACCGAGATGTCGCGCATGATGGCGGTGAATTTGCGCTCGCCGCGCTCGGCCTGCTCACCCAGCGACAGGTGCACGTGGAAGCGCGAGCCGTCCTTGCGGCGCGCGCAGACGTCGCGCCGGTGTCCCATCACCTTGGATTCCCCGGTCTGCACGTAGCGGCCGATGTAGTGGTCATGCTGGCCGTGGTCCGGACCGGGGATCAGCAGCTTGACGTTGCTGCCCTTCATTTCGTGGGCGCGGTAGCCGAACATCTCCTCCGCACTGGGGTTGACGGTCTCGATGATGCCGCGCGCGTCGATGGTGATGATGGCGTCCGAGGCCGAGTCAATCATGCGCTGCAGCCGCTGCGAGGCGTTCCAGATGCGTATCAGCGATATCAGCAGCAGCACACCCGCCACGGCGGCGGCGATCAGCAATAAGGTGGTGGTGGTTTCCATGCAAACCATCGTAGTCCAGCCTCATCAATAAATCAAGCATTTAAAATGCATGTTTAAGAATTTTGGTCTACAATGGCTTCAAACCTCAACCAGGAGTCCATGATGAAGACCTTGCCCGACAACGTCGCTCACTACAAAAGCACCGCCGTTTTCACCGAGCACACTGTGCCCGGCGCCCTGCAGCGCAACCACAATACCGCCGCCGGCGTGTGGGGCCGCATCACCATCCTCGAGGGCGCGCTGCTGTACCACATCAGTGAACCGGAACGGGAAACCATACGGCTCACGCCGGAGCAGCCGGGCATCGTCGAGCCGCGCGTGCTGCACGAAGTCGAGGTGATCGGACCGGTGCGTTTCCAGGTGGACTTCCACAGGTAACAACCGTTTGCTATGCTTGCGGCACTCAACCTTGGAGATGCCCATGCTGATCAACGCGCCTGCCTACGGATCGGACCAATCCGGCCTGGTTTGCGGCTATCTGTTCGGCCGCGACCATCAGCCCTTGCCGATCGAAGCCGGCGCGGCGCAGGAATGGCTGGCGCAGCCTGGCCACCATGAGGGGGAATTCATCTGGCTGCACTTCAACCTGGCCAACACCGCCACGGAAAAATGGATGAAGGAGCACGTCACGCTGGCCGAGGAGTTCTATGAGAGCCTGCACGAAGGCCAGCGCTCGACCCGCATCGAACTGGCCGACAATGCGCTGATCGCCGTCGTCAACGACGTGGTGCACGACTTTTCCTTCGATCCCTCCGACATCGCCACCTTGTGGCTGAGCGTGGACCGGCAGGTGGTCATCAGCGCGCGGCGCCAGCCGCTCAAGGCCATCGAGGGCCTGCGCCAGGCCGTGCGCGGCGGCGAACCGATACGCTCGCCGGTGGAGCTGCTGACGCATCTGCTGCGCGACCAGGCGGACGCGCTGGTCAAGATCGTGCGCGACGCCATCGTCCGCGTGGACGGCATCGAGGACAATCTGCTGCAGGGGAAATTAAAACGCAAGCGCACCGACCTGGGCGCGCTGCGGCGCGTGCTGGTGCGCCTGCGCCGCCTGCTGGCGCCCGAACCGGCGGCGCTGTTCCGCCTGCTGCAAAAGCCGCCCGGCTGGGTGGCGGACGTGGACAGCGAGGAGCTGCGCGCGGCCACCGAGGAATTCGCGGTGGTGCTGAACGATATGGCCTCGCTGCAGGAGAGGATCAAGCTGCTGCAGGAGGAAATCGCGGCGCAGGTCAACGAGAGCAACAACCAGAGCCTGTATGTGCTGACTATCGTCACCGTGCTGGCCCTGCCCATCAACATCATCGCCGGTCTGCTGGGCATGAACGTGGGCGGCGTGCCGATGGCGAACGACCCGTCGGGATTCTGGGTGGTGGCCACCATCGTGGCCGCGTTCACGGCGGTCGCGGGCTGGCTGGTGTACCGCAAGCAGCAGGACCAGGAATAGTAGGGCGGGTTAGGCGGCGCCAGCCGCCGTAACCCGCCAAGCTGCCGGCTGCACATTGGCGGGTTACGCGGGCTGGCGCCCGCTAACCTGCCCTACGCTATTCGAGCGCTGTCTTGTGGACGTCGTAGCGCAGCTCGGCCATGCTGGTGCCGATCTGGCGCATGGATGTGAGGCTCAGAACCGGACTCAGAACCCGGCGGGGGAACAGCGGCCTGCCTTTGCCCAGCGTGACCGAACCCACCTGCAGTATCAGCTCGTCCAGCAGGCCGGCGTCGTAGAACTGGCCGGCAAGATCCCCTCCTCCAACCACCCAGATATTTTTCCCGCCCGCCGCCGCCTGCATGTCGGCGTACACCCTGCGCACGTCGCCGCTGGCAAAGCGCAGGTCCGCGCCTTCGATGGCGGGCAGCTTGCGGCTGGTGAAGATCCACGTCGGTTGCCTGTAGGGCCAGGCCGAGCCTACCTCGGCGATGACCTTGTCCGCATTGCGCATCATCCATTCATAGGTCGTCGCCCCCATGGCCAGCGCACCCACTTCAGCAATGAATTCGGGATAGCTGGACTGGCCGACCTCGCCCAGCGGGAACAGCCAGTCCAGCGAGTCGTCCTCGGTGGCGATAAAGCCGTCCAGGCTGGTCGCTGCGTAGTATTGGGTTTTCATGCTGCCCCTCCCTTGGCGATGGAATAGGCATATTAACAAGCTTGTGCGAGAATCGCGATTCCTGCATACCCGGGCTGCCCATGATAGAAATCCTGTTCCAGTTCCTCGGCGAGTTCCTGATCCAGATCCTGGGAGAGGCACTGATAGAAATGGGCTTCCACGCGATTGCGGAGCCGCTGCGCAAACCGCCCCGGCCCTGGATCGCGGCCATAGGCTACTTCCTGATCGGCGCCATGGTGGGCGGCCTGAGCCTGCTGGTGATCTCTTCGCACCTCGTGTCGGGCCAGGGTTTGCGCATCGCTAACCTGGTCTTCACGCCGGTGGCCGCAGGACTGTGCATGTGCGCGGCCGGCGCGTGGCGCGCGCGGCGCGGCCAGGCGCTGCTGCGCATCGACCGCTTCGCTTATGGCTACTTGTTTGCGCTGGCCTTTGCGCTGGTGCGCTTTGCATTGGCGCGCTGAGACCGGGCTGGCGTTTCGACGGCGCTGGCGGGTTACGCGCGATGCGCTAACCCGCCCTACGCGGCTCGCTTATTTGCGGGCTTGGGGGTTGGGCGTGGCGTCGGCCACCTTGCGCAGCAGGTTACGGTCGACGTGGTGGAAGGGCTCGTCCTCTTTGCCGCGTATCAGCATGACGGTGTCTTCCTCGTAGCCCCAGGTGCCGTCGTCGTTGATGGTGACCTTGATGCGGTACTCCACCGTCTTGAAGCCGAATTCGAGGAAGGGATTGGAGCGGATGCCGTAGGTGTCGGACTCGCGGTAGGCCACCAGCTCGAAGGACTTCGCGTCCGGCGCGGCGGTGCCGGAGGCCATGGCGATCTGGCCGCGCGGGATGGCCAGGGTCTGGATCACGGTGTTGGTGGCCGGTTCCCACAGCCAGTAGCCCACCTGCTCGTGGTAGGTCTTCACCTGGTCCGGCTTGGTGATCAGGATAACGTAGCGCAGGCCGTAGAACAGCTGCGGGCCGTTGGTCACCGGGTCGATGGGCTGCAGTTCGATGCGCTCGACGTAGGCCTGCTTGCGCGGGCCGTCTTTCTTGGGTTTGATGTCCAGCCCGCGCTCGCCCTCGAAAATGCCAGCCATCGCGGTCAGCGGGCCCAGGTTGGCCAGGGTATTGACGTCCACGTCGGACGGTTCGGTGTAGATATCGTCGGAGAATTGTTGGCTCATGGCTGCTGAAATCTTAATAGATGCGATTTAGCAATTGTAGCGCATGCAACGGGAGCGGGATGCTGGACTAAGTGGAGAGCGCTTCTCCCTGCGCTTCCAGCATGCCCTGGATCTGCTCCGGCATCACCGGGCGGCTGAACAGATAGCCCTGCATGTCGTCGCAGCCGCTGTCCTGCAGGAAGCTGCGCTGCTGCACGGTTTCCACGCCCTCGGCGATCACGCGCAGCTGCAACTGGTGCGACAGCGAGATGATGGCGCGCGCGATGGCCTGGTCGTCGCTGCTCACATCCAGGTCGCGGATGAAGGACTTGTCGATTTTCAGGCTGCTGATGGGGAAGGACTTGAGCGCGGCCAGGCTGGAGTAGCCGGTGCCGAAGTCGTCGATGGACAGCGAAATGCCCATGGCCTTGAGCTCGCGCATCTTGGCGATGGCCTGCTGCAGGTCGCGCATGATCAGGCTTTCGGTCACTTCCAGTTCCAGCCACTGCGGCGCTAGGCCGCTCAGCTCGAGCGCGCGCTGCACCCGCATGACCAGGCGCGCGTCGTCGAACTGGCGCGCCGACACGTTGACCGAAATGGTCACCGGCGCCAGGCCCTCCAGCTGCCATGCGCGCGCCTGGCGGCAGGCCGTCAGCAGCACCCATTCGCCGATGGAGACGATGGCGCCGCTTTCCTCGGCCAGCGGGATGAACTGGTCCGGCGCCATCATGCCGCGCACCGGATGCTGCCAGCGCAGCAGCGCTTCCACGCCGAACACCATGCCGGTGTCCAGGCTCACCTTGGGCTGGTAGTAAATGCGGAACTGCTCCTCGGCCAGCGCGGTGCGCAGGCCGTCCATCAACTCCAGCTTTTCCTCCAGGCTGGCGTTCATTTCCATGGTGTAGAACTGCACATTGTTCTTGCCGGTGTCCTTGGCGCGGTACATGGCGGCGTCGGCGTTCATCAGCAGCGTGTCGGCGTCGCAGCCGTCGCGCGGATACATGGCCACGCCTATGCTGCAGCTCACCTGCACCGGCTGGCCGCCCAGCACCACAGGGCGTATCACCGCCTCGCGCACCTTCTCCAGCAGCAGCATCAGCGCGCCTTCGCTGTCGCGCTGCTCCGGCAGCACCAGCACGAATTCGTCGCCGCCGAAACGGCCCACCGTGTCGTGCCGGCGCACGCAGCCCACCATGCGCGAGGCCACCTCGGTGAGCAGCTGGTCGCCGGCGGTGTGGCCCAGGCCGTCGTTCACCAGCTTGAAGCTATCGAGGTCGATAAAGGCCACCGCCACTTCGCGGTCGTTGCGCTCGCCGTGCAGTATCGCCTGCTGCAGACGGTCGGCGATCAGGCTTCGGTTGGGCAGGCCTGTCAGGCTGTCGTGGTGCGCCAGGTGGACGATGCGCTCCTCGGCCAGCTTGCGCTCGCTGATGTCGCGCACGATGGCCACCACGCCGCCGTCCACGCCCACCACCTGCCAGTGCAGCCAGTTGGCGTGCAGCTGCGGCATGCCGTTGCGCTGCTCCTCCTGGTAGACGCCGCCCACTTGCGCAATGTGCGCCAGGGTTTCGAATTTGCCGCTCACGCGCACCTGCGGCAGCCAGCCGCACAAGGTCATGCCCTTGAGCTGGGCGCGCGTCAGGCCGGACAGCGCTTCGGCGCGGCCGTTGGCCTCCGCGATGTCGAAGTCCGTCACCATGCCGCGCCGGTCGCGCACCGCGCGCAGCACGAAGAAGGCGTCCATGCTGCCCTCGGACGCGGCGGCGTAGGTTTCCTGCGCGTGGCGGATGCGGCGGCGCGCCATGGCGCCCTGCCAGGTCCAGATCCACAGCAGCGCCGCCAGCATCACCACCACGGCGCTGGCCACGCCGGCCTCCCACAGGCTGGCCACGCGGCGGCGCTCGAACACGGCCAGCTGCTCGTGCTCGGCCAGGCCGGCAACCGCCGTCAGCGCAAAGCCGTGCATGGGGCGGGCCATTGTGTAGCGCCCCACGCCGTCCCAGGAATTGGCCAGGCTGGCGCCGACTTCGGCGCGCAGGTCCAGCTGCTGGCCCCAGCTGATCTTGTCGCCCACGCGCAGCGCGCGCACCACGCCGTCGTTGCCCACCAGCGCCAGCATGCCCTGCTCGCCCTGGCGGCGGCGCTCGTAGCCGCTGGTGAAATAGGCCGGGTCCACTTCCATCACGGCCACGCCGGCGAACTGGCCGGCCGCGTCGTCAAGGCGGCGGGTGAAATGCAGGCGGGCGTCGCCGCTGGCGGCGTCGCGCAGGGTCTCGCCGGCGATGGCGCTGTGGCCCGGCGTCTCCTGGTGGAATTTGAAATAGGGCTGGTCGGCCACCGACACCGGCCGCGCCGCCGGATTGCGCGCCACCACGCGGCCCTGCGCGTCGGCGATGCTGATCGAGTACACCAGGGCGGACGGCAGCAGGCCGTGCTGGTTCAGTTCCGCCAGCGCGTCGGCCGCGCCCCTGCGCTCGACCGCGTAGGCAATCACTTTCAGGCTCTGGTCTATGCCGCCGAGGTTGCGCGCCACCTGGGCTTCGTAGGTGTCCACCAGCTCGCGCACCGAGTCGGCCGCGCCCTTGCCGGCCGCCTCGCGCTCAATGCCGATGAAATGGAAAGTGAAGGCCCAGATCGCGCCCAGCAGCAGCACGGTGAAAAACGGCAGCGAGACATAGGTCTCCAGCAGCAGCCGCAGCCAGCGCTTGCGCTTGGCGCCGCCGGCTGCGCCCGCATTGCCCCAGTTGCTCCCGCCCGCCATCATTTCACCACCAGCACAACGCGCACGCTGGCATTGAGCGCGGCGCGGTCGATATAGCCGATCAAGGCGGGGTCGGCCGCCACCATGCGGCGCACGGCGGCGCTGCCGGCCGCTTCGCGCGGCGGCTGGCCGCGTCCGGTGAACATCATCTTGGTCCAGTGCGCCTTCATCTGCTCCGGCGCGCGCCCGGCCACTTTGCTGTAGAACTCGTTGCGCGCCGCCGAGCCCAGTTTCTGGTCCAGCGCCACGGCCTCGCCGCCGCCGGGATAGCGCGCCGCTTCGGCCAGGAAAATGTCGGCCACCTGCCGCGCCTGCAGCGCCATGACCGGGCTCTTGGCCGATACGACCACCACCAGCTCGCGCGCACCCGCCTGCGCCTGCCATGCGCAGGCGCACAGCAGGCAGCATAGCAGCCTGATAGCGAGGCGGCGGACGGAAAAGGCGTTCAGCATGACGTTTATTTGTTTTTCTGCGACAGTGCAACATGCCAGCCGCCAGGGGCGGTGGCTAACCAAAGGTAACCGGGCGAGAGCAGGCTGGGATGAGGCCTGTCATGGGGAATCCAGCGTGAGCCCGGCACTTTATCGTAGCTGCTAGTAACTGTCGATCACTTTCTCGGTAGAACTACTTATTTGGATTATGGAAATATTAATCTGTAGTAGAACGCCATGCCGTCATTTCTCAGCGTTGTCAGCAATTTAAGTTGCAAGCTCGGCTATACTATGTGAAACGCTTACAGGGATGACAACATGCAAGCCTCACTGAAAGATATATTCCTTTCGGTACTGAAATACTGGCCGCGCCGCAAAGGCGCAGCGGCCGGCAAGCCAGTCCCCCCCGCAGCCCAGCCGCCGGCCATACCGCTGCGCCTGGTTGACGCCGCCATGGGAAGCAAGGGCACGGATCTGGACGAGCAGGCGTTGCGCGCCGAAATCTCGGCCTGGATGAAGGCCAGCGGACAGGGCAAGCTGGACGCCAGCGCCGAGTACTGGCGCACCATGGCGCTGGCCACGTCGGCCATGCGTACACTGGCGGCCACCGCCGGCAAGCACGGCGGCCTGGCCGACGGTGCGCAGCCGGGGCTGCCCCACCTGCAACTGATCGCCCTGCTGCCCGCCGAATGGAAAGGCCCCTGGCGCGACGCCGCTGGGCGCTGGCTGCAGCAGCAGTTGCTGGACGCGGGATGGCCGCAGGAGCGCATTCTGCGCAACGCCCGCCGCAACCAGCATCCTACGCAAGTACTCGCCGCGCTCAAGTACAGTACCGAACCTTGCCTGGCGGTGCTGCTGGCCTGCGGTGCGCAAGCCGGGGAAGGCGCCGCCGCCCTGCTGCTGGCGGACGACCAGCAGGCGGTGCAGATCGGCGCCGGCCCCTACCCGCTGCTGCAATCGGTGGCCGAAGGCCGCACCGGCCCGATGGCGCATACGCCTGCCCCCGGCTTTGCCATCCTGCGCACGCTGGCGCAGCAATCCACCCAGCCGCTGCCGGTGGACATGCCGCTGGTGGCGGCCGAGACCGGCCAGCATGCGCCGCACGCCTCGCAGGCCTGCTTCTACGCCGCACCCCACACTGCACAGCCCACCCCGCAGCCCGCGCAGCTGGTGCGCGGCTAGCCCAGCCCATGCTGACCGGAAGCTGCCTGTGCGGCGCGGTGGCTTACCGCGCGGAAGGCCCGGTCAGGCACGCCAGCCATTGCTACTGCACCATGTGCCGAAAACAGCACGGCGCGGCAGCGGGATCGTATGCCAACGTGGCCGCCGCCGGCTTCACCATTGAGCGCGGCGCGGAGCGGGTGACGGAATACGCCTCGTCCAGCCACGGACGGCGCGGCTTTTGCAGCGTGTGCGGCTCGAACCTCTACTGGCGCAGCACCGAAGCGCCGGACCGCATCGCCGTCACGCTGGGCACGCTGGAACCGGAATTCAGCGGCCCCGTGGAGCGCGAGTGGCACACCGGCCAGAAGCCGAACTGGCTGCCCGTCAGGTAAAAAACCATCCTCCGCTTGCGTCAACAGCCCCGGGCTGGCCATAATGAATCTATGGCAATATTTACGCACAAAAACTTCCTGCGGGCCGCCCTGGCGCTGGCGCTCATGGCCGGCACTGCCGCCCAGGCGCTGGACCCGGCCGTTCCCATCACCGGCTACCACCACGACATCTGGACCAGCCGCGAAGGCGCGCCGCGCGAGGTCGATACGATGGCGCAGACCGCCGACGGCTGGCTGTGGCTGGGCACGGTGACCGGCCTGCACCGCTTCGACGGCGTGCATTTCGAGGCCTTCAAGCCCGCGCCGGGCGAAAACCTGCTGGGCAAGCGCATCACCTCGCTCACCGCCCTGCCCAATGGCGATTTGTGGATAGGCTACACCTTCGGCGGCCTGAGCCGCCTGCGCAACGGCCGCCTGCTGCACCTCGCGTCCGGCGCCGGCAATCCCATCGGCGCCACCTACGGCCTGGTGGTGGAGTCCGACGACAGCATCTGGGTCGCCAGCACCAGCGGCTTGATGCATTACAGCGGCGGGAAGTGGGAAAAGATAGGCGCGGACTGGAACTACCCGTCCCCGCGCGCCGAGCTTGTCCACCTGGACCAGTACGGCCGGCTGTGGGTGGCGGACCAGCAAAAGCTCTACCTGCTGGACCGCGCCGCGCGCAAATTCCAGTCCACCGGCCACAGCGCCACCGCGCCGATGCTGAACCAGTCCCCCGACGGCCGCCTGTGGCTGACCGGCAAGGACGGCTACACGCCGCTGCCGCCGCCGCCCGGCCAGCCCCTGCCGCGCTCGCCCTGGCACAACCGCGCGACGGCGCTGTCCAATCTGTTCGACCGGCACGGCAATCTCTGGGCCGGCTGCCCCGCCGGCCTGTGCCGCACGCTGCCGTCCACCTGGCAGGGCAAGAACGGCGCCTTCCCCCGCAGCGCGGCGGACGACAGGCTGGACCAGCCTTGGCAGATGGGCAGCCTGAACGTGCACTCGTTGCTGGAAGACCGCGAAGGCAATATCTGGATCGGCACGCCGGCCGGGCTGGAGCGCCTGCGCCAGAACAAGCTGCAAACCGTGCTTTTCCCGCCCACGGCGGGCTACCTGGCCTTTGCGCAGGAGGAAGACGGCACCGCCTGGGCCGCCTCGGCGGAGGCCGGCCTGCTGTGGCGCATGGACGCCGGCGGCCAGGCCGTCAAGCAGGAGACCGGGCAAAAAGTGTACGTGGTGGCCAAGGGACGCGACGGCTCGGTGCTGATCGGCGGCGACCAGCGCATCGAGCGGCGCAAAGGCGGCGTGGTCGAGATCTGGCCGCTGCCGCCCTTGCTCGGGGGCGAGAACGGCAAGAACTTCGTGCTCATCCTGTCGGACGACGCCACCGGCACCTGGGTGGGCATAGGCGGACGCGGCCTTTACCGGCGCGAGAACGGCCAATGGATATCGCCCGGCGAGCACAAGGGCGTGCGCGGGCCGCTGTACGCCGCCGCCGACAGCAAGGGCAACACCTGGTTCGGCTTCCGCAACAACAAGCTGCTCTACCACGAGCGCGGCAAGCTCACCGAATACGGGCCGGCGCAAGGCATAGACCTGGGCGCGGTCACCTTTGTCGATACGCAGAAGGAGCTGCTGATCGCGGGCGACAACGGCATGGCGGTGCTGCGCGACGGCAAATTCTTGCCCCTGAGCGCCGCCGATCCGGGACTGCTGTCGAATGTGTCCGGCATGGCCATCACGCCCGACGGCGACCGCTGGCTCAACACCAGCAAGGGCCTGGCCCACGTCACCGCCGCCGACTGGCAGCGCAGCATCACGCACGAGGACACGCCGCTGCGCTACGAACTGTGGGACAGCTCGGACGGCTATCCCGGCGCGGCGGCCATGGTGGTGCGCACGCCGTCCGCGCTGGCCGGCAGCGGCGGCCGGCTATGGTTCGTGGGCACCGGCGGCATCGCCTGGTTCGATCCGGCCCGCCTGGAGCGCAACACCGCCGCGCCGGCTGTGCGCGTGACCGGCATGCACAGCGACGGCGTGCCGCACGCGCTGGACGCGGGCCTGCGCCTGCCGCCCGGCACCGGCAAGCTGCAGATCGACTACACCGCCCTGAGCTACACCATGCCCGAACGCGTGCGCTTCCGCTACCGGCTGGACGGCGTGGACCAGGACTGGCAGGAAGCCGGCCCGCGCCGCACCGCCTACTACACCAACCTGGGGCCGGGCAGCTACCGCTTCAACGTGGAGGCGGTGAACGAGGACGGCGTGTCCAGCGGCATCCACAGCGCGGAGGACTTCGTGATTGCGCCGCGCTTCACGCAGACGGTCTGGTTCGCGGCGCTGTGCGCGCTGGCGGCGGCCCTGCTGGCCTACGCCATGCACCAGCTGCGGCTGCGCCAGCTCACGCGCCGCCTGCGCGAGCGCATGCACGAACGGCTGGTGGAGCGCGAACGCATTGCGCGCGCGCTGCACGACACCTTCCTGCAAAGCCTGCACGGGCTGATCCTGCATTTCCAGGCCGTGGCCAACCGCCTGCCGCCCGGCAGCGACACCCGCGCGCTGATGGACAAGACGCTGACCCAGGCCGACCAGGTGCTGATAGAAGGCCGCGACCAGGTGATGGACTTGCGCGTCTCCCGCAACTGCCTGTCGGCCGCGCTCAAGGAGGCCGGCGAGACCATGGCGGCCAATGGCGGCTGCCTGGAAGCCCCGGGCGAGGAACCCTTCGCACTGACCGTGCGGGTGGAAGGCAAGGAGCGCGAGCTGGCGCCGGCCGTGCACGACGAGGTGTACGCCATCGCGCGCGAAGCCATGAGCAACGCCTGCCGCCACGCGGGCGCCAGCGTGCTGGACGTGCAGCTGGCCTACGGCGCGCGCGAGTTCACGCTGGCCGTGCGCGACAACGGCAAAGGCCTGAATCACGCCACCCAGACGCAAGGCAAGGCCGGGCACTGGGGCCTGACCGGCATGCGCGAGCGCGCCGAGCAGATCGGCGCGCGGCTCGAGATCAGCAACCGCGCAGGCAGCGGCGTGGAAGTGCTGCTGATGCTGGCGGCGTCGCAGGCCTACGCCGGCAAGTAATTGGTCCGCAGCCTAGCCGCACATCGCGTCCCGGCTGTCCGCATACAGCTTGGCCAGCCAGGCCGACACCACCTTGAAGCGCGCGATGGAACCGGCGTCGCGGTGGCTCAGCAGCCATAGTTCGCGCTGCAGCTCGGCCTGGCCACCCAGCCGCCGCAGGCCGGGCGGGTGGCCGATCAGGCAGGGCAGCAGCGCCAGCCCCAGTCCCGACTCGCAGGCGCGCAGCATGGTGGTCAGGCTGTTCACCCGCACCGAACCGCGCACGTCCGGCCCCAGGCTGCGTATCCAGGCCATCTCCGGCACATGCGACAACTCGTCGCCGTACATGATCCAGGGTTGCTCGCCCCACTGTTCGCGCGGCACCGGCTCGGCGTCCGCGCTGCCGTAGACGGTCCAGCCTATATCGCCCAGCTTGCGCATCACCAGCGCCGCGTCCTCGCCCGGCTGCGCCAGGCGCAGCGCAAAGTCCGCCTCGCGGCGCGTGAAGGACAGGTTGTCGTTGTCGCCCAGCAGATGCACGTACAACTGCGGATACTGCGCGGCCAGTTCCGGCAGCCGCGGCAGCAGCCAGTAGTCGAACAGGAAATCGATGGCCGTGATGCGCACCGCGCCGGTAATGGCCTCGGCCTCGCGCGACGACGCCAGCAGCATGCTCTGCACATTGCCGTACACCGCCTCGCCATATTCCACGAACACGCGGCCCGCCTCGGTCAACTGGTAGCGCGTGTTATCGCGGATGAACAGGCGCAGCTGCAGCGACTTCTCGGCCGCTGCAATGCGGCGGCTGATGGTGGACGCGTCCACCCCCAGCGCGCGGCCGCTGGCGCTCATGCTGCCGGTGCGCGCCAGCGACAAAATCAGCGGAATATCGTTCCAGTCAAAATCGTTAGCCATTCGTCGCTTGTTTCCCTATCCCTATCGAAAGACCTGCATTTTTACAAAGCGGCATTGCAGCTTTGTGCGTTCCCACCCGGCGTTTTCCGACCTAAGATGCATCCATCGCATCGCACTACCCAACGGAGAAAACAGATGAAACCAGGCATTTCCATCCAGGCCGAAGACGGCAGCTTCAACTGCTACGTAGCCCGCCCCAGCGGCGCCGCGCCAGCCCCGGTGATCGTGGTGCTGCAGGAGATCTTCGGCGTCAACGCCGGCATCCGCAGCATTGCGGACAACTACGCGGCGCAAGGCTATATCGCCGTCGCCCCCGACCTGTTCTGGCGCGCCGAGGCGGGCCTGGACATGTCCGAAGCGAGCGAAGGCGACTGGGCCAAAGGCTTCGCCCTGTACAGCGCCTACGACTTCGACAAGGGCGTGCGCGACATCGCCGCCACTGTGGCGGCGGCCCGCACCATGCAAGGCGCCAGCGGCAAGGTGGCCGTCACCGGCTACTGCCTGGGCGGCCTGCTCACCTACCTGAGCGCAGCACGCGGCCGCGCCGACGCCTTCGTGGCCTACTACGGCGGCGGCACCGAGAAGTTCGTGTCCGAAGCGGGCAAGGTGCAGGACCCGCTGCTCTACCACCTGGCTGGCGAAGACGAATACATCGGCAAGGAAGCGCAGGCCGCCATCAATGCCGCGCTGGGCCAGAACAAGCAGATCGAACTGCATACCTACCCCGGCTGCAACCACGCTTTTGCGCGTCCCGGCGGCAACCACTACGACGCCGCGGCAGCCGAACTGGCGAACGGGCGCACCGCCGCTTTCTTCAAACAGCATCTTGCCTAATGTAGCACAGCGTTTTTTAACCCAACATACACTAAAAGGAAGAACCCATCATGTCCACCAAGCCCCAGGATCAAGCCCTGAATGAGATCAACACCGCCCGCCGTGGCGCCCTGACCGGCGGCGCCAGCCTGGCCGCCATCGCCGCAGCCGCCATGCTGCCGCTGGCCGCCACCAGCGAAGCGCAAGCCGCGCCGGCCGGCAAGCCTGTCCGCAAGACCGCCAGCACCATCACCACCAAGGACGGCGTGGACATCTACTACAAGGACTGGGGCTCGGGCCAGCCGGTCGTGTTCAGCCACGGCTGGCCGCTGAATTCGGACAGCTGGGAAGCGCAGATGTTCCACCTGGCGAACAACGGCTTCCGCGTCATTGCGCACGACCGCCGCGGCCACGGCCGCTCCAGCCAGCCATGGGACGGCAACGACATGGATCACTACGCCGACGACCTGGCCGCCGTGATCGAAGCGCTGGACCTGAAGAACGCCATCCTGGTCGGCTTCTCCACCGGCGGCGGCGAAGTGGCGCGCTACGTGGGCCGCCATGGCACCAAGCGCGTGGCCAAGCTGGCCCTGGTGTCGGCGGTGCCGCCGCTGATGCTGAAAACGGCCGACAATCCGGGCGGCCTGCCGATCGAAGTGTTCGACGGCATCCGCGCCGGTTCGGTGAAAGACCGCTCGCAGCTCTACCTGGACATCGCCAGCGGCCCCTTCTACGGCTTCAACCGCCCAGGGGCAAAGGTCTCGCAAGGCATGATCAACGCCTGGTGGATGCAAGGCATGATGGGCGGCCATAAAAACACCTACGACTCGATCAAGGCCTTCTCGGAAACCGACTTCCGCGCCGACCTGAAAAAGTTCGACAAGCCGACCCTGGTGATCCACGGCGACGACGACCAGATCGTGCCGATCGACGCAGCGGGCCGCGCCTCGGCCGCGCTGGTCAAAGGCGCCAAGCTCATCGTCTACCCCGGCGCACCGCACGGCCTGACCGACACCCACAAGGACAAGGTCAACGCCGACCTGCTGGCCTTCGCCAAGTCCTGATGCCGGCATAAAGCCGGGCCAGAAAGCCTCCGGGGCCAGCCCCGGAGGCTTTTTGTCTTTTCAGATAGCTGCATGTGACAATCCGCGCATTTTTCCCGCCGTAGCGCCCGCTATACTCGCCCTGTCCTAGCAGCCATCTTTATCCCCATGACAGTGATCTGCCCGAAATGCAGCCATGTGCGGCCACCCGACGCCACCAATCCAGACTGGCAATGCCCTGCCTGCGGCATCTGCTACGCCAAATTCCAGAAGCCCGGCGCCGAGCCGGTCCGGCCCGCACGTGAAACCTATGTCCACGCCGACCAGGGCTGGAATCTGGGCTGGCTGTTCAAAGCCATCCTGCTGGTTGCATTGGGCTGGGGATTGAACGCCGCCATTGAGCGCAGGTCCAAGGCGGTTCCCGACGCGGAGGCGGTCGTGGCGGAAGAAAGAGAATCAGAATCCAGCACGGGCGGCGGCGCCGGCGTAGCCATCGCCAACACCGCCCTGCAGGTATCCGGCGCAGACACCGGCATGCTGAAAAGCCTGTCCGGCCGTCTGGAAAAAGCCTGCGCCCGCAACAAATACAACCTGAGCGAAAGCGCCTGCATCGCCCGCCTGCACGAACGCGAAGATCTCTGCGCCACCGCCACCGCCCAACGCTACCCCGGCCAGATCGGCGACACCGACCGCATGCAAATGGTCACCAAAGCCTACGTCGGCTGCATATTCGAGAATTAAGCGTGGGCAGGTGGGGCCGAAGGGCCTATTACACAGGGCGTAGGGCGGGTTAGGCGGCGCCAGCCGACGTAACCCGCCATGATCCGTCGAACAGCACCCATTGGCGCCCACGGATATTCACGACACGAATTTCTCTCATCACAAAGATAAAGTAGACGCATATGCTGCAATGCGAGATGATGCACCTGTCTCCTCTATTCTCCTCCAAGAGATTAGATTTAGCCCGCTCCCGTAGCGGGCTTTTTTTTATTTGCCGCCGCCGACCGTCAACGTGGTGGCGGTAATATAAGACGCAGCGGGCGACAGCAGCCAGACCGCCGGTTCCGCGATCTCCTCCGGATTGGCCGGACGGCGCATCGGTATGCCGGGTGCGGCGCGCTCCAGGCGGTAGGCGTCGCCGCCACGGGCGTGGATCTCGGTCAGCGTCATGCCCGGCGCCACGCCACACACGCGAATGCCTTCCGGCGCCAGCTCGCGCCCCAGTCCCATCGTGAACGCTTCCACCGCCGCCTTGCTGGCCGCGTAATGCACATAGTCGCCCGGGCTGCCGCTGCTGGCCGCCGTGGAGGAGATGTTGACGATCACGCCTTTCACACCGCTGCGCTTGAAGGATGCGATCGCCGCGCGGCAGCAATCCATCAGCCCCAGCACGTTGACCTGGAACACGGCGGCGATGCCGGCCGGGTCGGCGTCCGCGAAGCGCCCCAGCCCGCCGGTGATGCCCGCGTTGTTGACCAGCGCCGTCACCGGCCCCAGCTGCGCCTCCACCGTGGCGAACAGGCGCGCCACGTCCGCAGGCACGCCCACGTCGCCCTGCACCGCGACGGCGCTGCCGCCCGAGGCCACGATCTGGTCCACCACCCTGGCCGCGGCCGCCGCGTCGCTATGATAGTTGACGCCCACCGCATAGCCGTCCTGCGCCGCGCGCAGGGCGATACAGGCGCCGATGCCGCGCCCCGCGCCGGTAACGATCAATACTTTTTTCATCATTTTTCCTCCAAAGCAGCCCGACTGGGCGCCCAGTGTAGCGCAGGCGCGCCTGTATTGGCTGGTCCGCCTTGCAAGATTGGCCTGTCCAAACTAAAATCTGACCACCTTGCATCTTTAACACCTCTCTCGGACACGTCCATCCAATGAAGAAACCTCCTGCGCCGCGCGAAGCCACTGTGGCCGAGCCGCGCCTGTACCGTGTCGTAGCCTCCCGTATTCAACAACTGATCAAGGACGAAGATATCCAGCCAGGCTCGCGCCTGCCCGCAGAACGCGAACTGGCCGCCAAGCTGAGCGTAAGCCGCGCCTCGCTGCGCGAAGCGCTGATTGCGCTGGAACTAGGCGGCATGGTCGAGGTGCGCGGCGGCTCCGGTGTGTATGTGTCCGAACTGGTGGAGACCCCGGCCGAGATGCCCGAAGTCGGCCCCGGCCCCTTCGAGGTGCTGGCCGCGCGCCGCCTGATCGAGTCCGAAGTGGCGGCCATCGCCGCCAAGGTGGCCACCGATTCCCACGTCGACGCCATCCTGCGCGCGGTGATGGAGATGGAGCAGCACCACGAAGACCGCACCAGCAACGAACAGGCCGACCGCAACTTCCACCTGGCCATCGCGCGCGCCACCGGCAACACGGCGCTGGTGGGCGTGATTGAATACCTGTGGAACCAGCGCGGCACGCTGTGGCACAAGCTGAAGGAGCACTTCCAGACCGAGGACCTGCGCAAGCAAACGCTGCAGGATCACCGCAAGGTACTGGAAGCCATCGCCGCGCACGACGTGGCCGGCGCCCGCCAGGCCATGCGCGCCCACCTGGAACGCGTGACCCGCACCTTCTCCCGGGGCTAAGCCCAACAGTCTCCGCCCCCTAAATTGTAAATGGCGCAACAAGGCGGCTAGTCCGCCTTGCACATTTGGTCAGACCAAACTAGAATGGCCTGACCAAATGACGCACCATCTTAAATAGCGCGCGACGGAGACACATGCACACCACCAAGAAACTGCTGGCCAGCGCGGCCGCCCTCACCCTGCTGCTGGGCTCGGCCCACGCCGAAGGTCCTTACCGCAACCCCGACAACAAAAGCCTGACCGACGCCGGCGAGGGCACCTATCCCGTGCCGTACAAGATGCCGGTGGTGTCCGAAATCACCGAGGTGCTGAACCGCATACGCGGCTATATGGATGCGTCCACGCCCACCCGCGTGATCGACAAGAAAACCGGCAACCAGATCACCGACTTCAGCAAGCCCAATAAGGACGCCATCTTCGCGCCCAGCGCGGGCGACTACGGCATCATGGTGTACGAAATGGGCGTGGTGCACGCCGGCCTGTTCAAGGCGGCCGAAGCCACCGGCGACCCGCACTTCACCGACATGACCAAGCGGCACTTCCAGTTCTTCGCCGACACCCAGCCCTACTTCCGCGCCCAGGAACAGCAGTTCAAGCTGGAGCGCAACAACAGCTTCTCGCGCTTCCTCGACCCGCGCGCGCTGGACGATTCCGGCTCCATGTGCGCCGCGCTGATGCGCGCCCGCGCGCTGAAGATCGGCCCCGACCTGAGCGGCATGATCGCCACCTGCAGCGACTGGGTGGCCAACAAGCAGTTCCGCCTGCCAGACGGCACCATGGCGCGCAAGCGTCCGCAAGCGGTGTCGCTGTGGGGCGACGATATGTATATGAGCATCCCCGCGCTGGCGGAAATGGGCCGCATGACCGGCAAGCGCGAGCACTTCGACGACGCGGTGAAAAACGCGCTGCAAATGTCGAACTACCTGTTCAACCCGCAGCTGAACCTGTACACCCACGGCTGGCACGCCAACATCCCGGACGCGCCGCGCTTCTACTGGGCGCGCGCCAACGGCTGGGCCGTCATGGCCATGTCCGACCTGCTGGACGTGCTGCCGAAAGACCACCCCGGCTATCCTAAAGTGCTGGCCCAGCTGCGCCTGAGCCTGAAAGGCATCGCCGAGCTGCAATCGGGCAGCGGCCTGTGGCACCAGATGATAGACCGCAACGACTCCTACCTGGAAACCTCGGCCAGCGCCATGTTCGTCTACGTGACGGCGCACGCCATCAACCAGGGCTGGATCAGCCCGACCACCTACGGTTCGATTGCGCAAGCGGGCTGGGCCGGCCTGGTGTCCAAGGTCACGGCAAAAGGCGAAATCGAAGGCATCTGCGTGGGCACCACGCTGGCCGGCGACCAGACCTATTACTACCACCGCCCCACCAGCGTGAACGCGCTGCACGGCTACGGCCCCACCCTGCTGGCCGGCGCCGAGATGATCAAGCTGCTGAAGAACCCGAACATCGCCGTGGAGCACCGCGTGCGCACCTACCACTACATGCCGAAGACCAGCGGCCAGACCGACTACCGCGAACACCACTAAGGACACGCCATGAAAATGACCACCACCCCTCTGCTGGCCGCCATGCTGGCCACCCTGGCGCCGATGGCCCACGGCGCCAGCTTCACCGTCAAACTGAGCCATGACCTGGACATCGCCCGTCCGTCCGAAACCGTGACCATCCCCTGGGTCGAGGTCAACAAGCAGCTGCCCGGCGCGCTGATCCAGCGCCTGGCCGTGAAGGACGCCTCCGGCCGCGTGGTGCCGCACCAGGTGACCAATGTGGCCCCGCAGGCCAAGGACCCGAAGAACGAAGGCGTCGCGTATGGCGAACTGATCTTCCAGCACAGCTTCAAGGCCGGCGAAAAAACCGCCAGCTACACCGTCGAAACCATCGACGCGCTGGCGCCGCCCTTCGCCAGCCAGTCCTCGGCCCGCTACGTGCCGGAACGCCTGGACGACTTCGCCTGGGAAAACGACAAGCTGGCGCACCGCACCTACGGCCCCGCGCTGGCCGCCCCGGCCGCGCCGGGCAGCGGCAAGGAAGTGCTGGAGACGAGCGGCCTGGACCTGTGGTTCAAGCGCGTGAACTACCCCATCGTCGACCGCTGGTACAACAAGGGCCATGACCACTACCACCACGACGAAGGTGAAGGCATGGACATGTACAACGTCGGCAAGTCGCGCGGCGCCGGCGGCGCCGGCGTGTGGCTGGGCGGCACCCTGTACACCAGCAGCAACTACGCCAGCTGGAAAGTGCTGGCCAACGGCCCGGTGCGCACCATCTTCGAGCTGAACTACTCCGCCTGGAACGCCAACGGCACCCAGGTCAGCGAAGTGAAGCGCTTCACCGTGGACGCCGGCCACTATATGGACCGCGTCGACAGCACCTTCACTTTCGCCGGCCCGAAAACGCTGCCCATCGCCATCGGCCTGAACAAGACGCCGACCGACAAGGGCGAAGATCCCAAGATCGCCGTGGTCAAGGACAAGGCCTCCACCGCCGTGCTGCAGTGGATACAGCAAGCCACCAAGGGTTCCTTCGGCGTGGCCATGGTGCTGCCGAGCGCCACCGACTACACCGAGGACAAGCTCAACGAGCTGATCGTGGCCAACGCCACCTCGGGCCAGCCGCTGACCTACTACGTGGGCGGCGCCTGGGAGCGTTCCGGCGACATCACCTCGCAAGCGCAGTGGGAAGCCTATGTGCACAACGTGGCCTTGCGTGCCCGCAACCCGGTGAAAGTGAGCTGGAAACAATAAACTTTTTCAAACCGCCGTCGTACTCGATATACATAACTAAACAGGGAGACAGTATGGACAACAGCGAACAACCAACCCGCCGCCCGGCACGCTTCAACGTGCGCCTGGCCGGCTCCACCTCGATCACGGCGATGGCCCTGGCCATCGGCGCCGCCTATGCCCCGGCCTACGCGCAAAGCACGCCGCCCGCAGCGCAGGAACCCACCACCGTGGTGGTGACCGGCATGCGCGCCGCGCTGGAAAGCGCGCTCAACAAGAAGCGTGAAGACAACGGCATTGTCGACGTCATCAAGGCCGAAGACATGGGCAAGTTCCCCGACACCAACCTGGCCGAGTCGCTGCAGCGCGTGCCCGGCGTGGTGATCGACCGCGACGCCGGCGAAGGCCGCAGCATCACCGTGCGCGGCCTGGGCCAGGACTTCACCCGCGTGCGCATCAACGGCATCGAGGGTCTGGCCACCACCGGCGGCACCGACAGCTCCGGCGGCGCCAACCGCTCGCGCGGCTTCGACTTCAACGTGTTCCCGTCCGAACTGTTCAACTCCCTGACGGTGCGCAAGAGCTCCTCGGCCGACGTGGACGAAGGCTCGCTGGGCGCCACGGTGGACCTGCAGACCACCCGCCCCTTCGACCTGAAAGGCTTCAACGCCACCGTCATGGCCAAGGGCAAGTACAACGACTTGTCGCGCAAGACCGACCCGCGCGTGGGCTTCCTGATCTCCAACACCAATGCCGACCGCACGCTGGGCTTCCTGGTGTCCGGCGCCTACTCCAAGCGCCAGGTGCTGGAAGAAGGCTTCTCCACCGTGCGCTGGGATAACGGCCCCTCGTCCGGCGGCTGGTGCGCCCCCATCGGCGTGACCCCGGCCAACCCGGCCACGTCGACCGCCACCACCTGCGGCCCGGCCGCGCAAGGCGTGCCGCGCCTGCCGGCCTCGGCCGCCGCCACCGCCGCCTACAACGAAGCGAGCAAGGCCGAGAACTTCGTGCCGCGCCTGCCGCGCTACGGCCGCCTGACGCACGACCAGGACCGCCTGGGCCTGACCGGCTCCTTCCAATGGCGTCCGGCGCGCGGCTCCCTGCTGACCTTCGACATGCTGTACTCCAAGCTGGACGCCACGCGCCAAGAGGACTTCCTGGAAGCGATCTCCTTCAGCCGCACCGCCACCCAGGGCGGCAAGCCGCAAACCAGCGTGGTCGAAGCCCAGTTCGCGCCCAACGGCTCGCTGCTGTACGGTAAATTCAACGGCGTCGACATCCGCGCCGAATCGCGCTACGACGAACTGTCGACCACCTTCACCCAGCCCACGCTGACGCTGGAACAGGACATCGGCGACTCGCTGCGCCTGCTGGCCAAGGTCGGCAGCGCCAAGTCCAAGTTCCGCAACCCGGTGCAGACCACCACCACGCTGGACGCGCTGAACGTCAATGGCTATACCATCGACTTCCGCCAGAACGACCGCATGCCGTCCATCACCTACCCGTTCGACCCGGCCAATCCGGGCGCGGCAATGGGCATCGTCGGCGTGCCGGTGGTCACCAGCGGCACCCAGCCTGCGTCGGTGACCAACACCACCACCAGCGAAATCCGCATCCGTCCGCAAGGCGCCACCAACACCAACGACGTGGGCCAGGTCGACCTGGTGTGGGAAGCCTTCCCAGACCGCCTGAGCTTCAAGACCGGCGCCAACTACAAGAAATACACCTTCGACTCCTACGAGTTCCGCCGCGTCAACCAGGGCGACACCATCTTCGCGCCGGCCGTGGGCACCAGCATGGCCAGCCTGATGACCACCATCAGCGGCTTCGGCCGTGGCCAGAGCCTGCCGGCCGGCACGCCGACCTCGTGGGTGATCCCTGACCTGAACGCCATCGCCAAGGCCTACGACATCTACTGCAACTGCATCAAGAGCGGCCCGGCCGGCGGCCCCGGCGACTTCACGCTGTCCTCCATCACCAACGGCAACGCGCGCGGCAACAACCGCTCCGTCACCGAAGAAGACAAGGGCATCTACCTGATGGGCGAGTTCACCGAAGAGCTGGGCGGCATCCCGCTGCGCGGCAACTTCGGCGCCCGCTACGTGCGCACTGCCATGAGCGCCACCGGCTACCAGTCGGCCGGCGGCGGCTCCGAAGTCACGGTCGGCAACGACTACTCCGACGTGCTGCCATCGTTCAACGTGGCCGCCAACCTGACCAAGGACTTCATCGTGCGCCTGGCCGCGGCCAAGGTGATGACCCGTCCGCAGCTGGGCAACCTGTCGCCGGGCGGCACCGTGGCCACCACCGGCACGCTGACCATCACCTCCGGCAACCCGCTGCTGAAACCGTTCCGCGCCAAGACCTTCGACACCAGCTTCGAGTGGTACCACGGCAAGAACGCCTTCATCGGCCTGGGCCTGTTCCAGAAGAACATCGGCACCTACATCCAGAGCCTGCGCACCAACGTCGCCTTCAAGGACACCGGCCTGCCGATGTCGCTGCTGCCGGCCAACTTCAACGGCGAGGAAATCTTCCAGGTCACCGCCCCGGTCAACACCGACGGCGGCAAGCTGAAAGGCTTCGAGCTGAACTTCCAGCAGCCGTTCACCTTCCTGCCGGGCTGGGGCCGCAACTTCGGCACCTTGATGAACTACACCTTCGTCAAGTCCAAGATCGAGTACCTGGTCTCGCCGACGAGCAACACCACCATCACCGACGACCTGCTGAACCTGTCGCCGCGCTCGTGGAACACCACGCTGTACTACGACGACGGCAAGTTCAGCGCCCGCCTGTCGGCCTCGCAGCGCGCCTCCTTCGTCACCCGCGTACCGGGCCAGAACAACAACGACGTGGAAGGCAAGAACAAGTCCACCAACGTCGACATCTCGTTCTCGTACAAGGTCAACGACAAGCTGGACCTGACGCTCGAAGGCGTGAACCTGACCAACGAGCCGAACGACCAGTTCGTCAGCCGCGCCCGCAACAGCGTGGTGGTCAACAACGTCACCGGCCGCGAGTTCCTGGCCGGCCTGCGCTACAAGTTCTAAGGTCCGTGTGCGGCGGGTTACGCGGGCAAAGCCCGCTAACCCGCCCTTGTATTATTCCATCTGCCCCGAAAACGGAACGTCGGGGCAGAGCAACTGGATGCCGTACCCGCCCTTGGTCGCCAAGACCGTGATGTAGATTTCGCAGCAGTTGCTCTTATTCCATTAAAGATCGAACAGTATCTTTGGCCCGGCGTGCCGTGAGCCCGCATTTGCAAGGTTGATCAGGAGAAGAGTAATGTTGTGTCTTGGTATAGATGTCGCCAAATTGAAGGTCGATTGCGCACTGCGCCTGGAAACGGGCAAACACCGTGCGAAAGTTGTAGAAAACACCCAGGCTGGCTTTGCCAAACTGGAAGCGTGGCTGCAGAGTCATACGGACGGGTTGCCCCATATCTGCATGGAGGCCACTGGCGTCTATTGGGAGGCGATCGCGGAGTTCTTTGCCCGTCGGGGCTACCGCGTCAGTGTCGTCAATCCGGCCCAGATCAAGGCGTTTTCCCAGGCGCAGCTGGTGCGCACCAAGACCGACCAGGTCGACGCCAAGGTCATTGCCGAGTTCTGCGCCAAGCATGGTCCGGAAGCATGGCAGCCGCCGCCGCTGAGCGAACAGGAATTGAAAGCGATGGTGCTGCGCCTGGATGCGCTGCTGGCCATGCAGACGCAGGAAACGAACCGCCTGGACGTGGCGCGCGAATCGGTCCGGGCCGATATCGAACAGCATATTGCCTGGCTCGGCGAGCAGATTAAACAGCTGCGCAAGCGCGTACGTGATCACATCAACGACGATCCCGACATGCGCGGCAGACGCGACTTACTCGATACCATTCCCGGTGTCGGGGACAATACCATTGCGTTACTGCTGGCCTATGGCATGCATGCCGGGCGCTTCGACAACGGTCGGCAGGCTGCCGCCTTTGCAGGCCTCGATCCGCGCCAACATGAGTCCGGATCAAGCGTGAAGCAGCGGCCCCGGATGTCCAAGATCGGCCACGCGCATCTGCGCAAAAATCTGTACATGCCGGCTATGGTGGCGCTGTACCGCACCGACTGGGGGCGCCAGTTCCGCACCCGCCTACAAGCAGCAGGCAAGCCGGCCAAGCTGGTGATCGGCGCCATGATGCGCAAGCTCGTCCACGTTGCTTTCGGCGTCTTAAAATCTGGCAAACCATTCAATCAGGAGCTTCAAAACGCTTGACCGGCATAACAGTATCTACGATGGTCAAGCGTCCCTGTAGGGCGGGTTAGGCAAAGCCGTAACCCGCCAGAGCAGCCCAAGCGCCCCCGCCGCAAGCAGCACCCAGGCCCCTTCGGGGGCCTTTTTCGTATCTACCGCGTTGACACCCCCGCAGCGCGCCGATACACTGGGCCGATAGCAAAGGGGGAGCGCATCGTGGGTACATTTGCAGTGGACGCCTCGGTCAACCAATGGGGCAATGGCCTGGCGGTAAGGATCAGCAAGGCGGTCGCCAAAGCCGCAGGTGTTTCGGAAGGCACGCGGGTCCGCATCACGGCCGAGGAAGGACGCATCCTCGTCGAAAAGATAGAAGCCACGCCCGCGCTCGACGCCATGCTTGCCGCCTTCGACCCCGAGCGGCACGCCGGCGAAGCAATGGCCTTCACCCCTGTCGGCAAAGAGGTACTTTAATGGCGGCAGGCGCAGCGCTGAACTGGTGCCCGGACCGCGCCGACATCATCTACATACAGCACAGCCCCCACGCAGGCAAAGAAATGCCCGGCATGCACCCCATGCTGGTCTCCTCTCCGCGCGCATTCAATGAACGCACCGGCATCGTTATCGGCTTTCCCATGACGCACGCCGAATTCAACAAAGACAACCCCTTTGCCGTCGCGGTACAAGGGCCGAAAAACGAAATTGGCTACGTGCTCGCCTTCCAACCCAAGTCATTCGACTGGCGCGAGCGCAAAGCCGGCCCGCATCCGTGGGGCGGCGGCCACCACGCCATACTGGCCGCCGCCCTGGCCAAGCTCGATACCATCTGTGGAATAAGCCAAACATGATCAAGATAATCCCGTTCGTCCTCGCCGCCATGCTCGCAGGCTGCGCCAGCGTGCCCACTCCGCCGGTTGCCACCGCGCCGCAGCCCAAGCAGCTCTACCAGATGACTCCGCAGGAAGCGGACGGCTACATCGCCCAGATGCAGCAGACTGAGCCCGACCTGCGCAAGCGCATCGCCGCCATCGGCCGCCGCAACATCGGCCAGCCCTACATGCTCAACCTGCTGGGCGAATACCCCTACGAGCTGCACGACACGCTGCCCATGTTCAGCCTGACGCAAAGCGACTGCGTGGTGTTCGCCGAGCACACCTACGCCATGGCGCTCTCGCGCAACTGGAAAGAATTCTTCTGGATGCTGCAGCGTATCCGCTACAAGGACGGTGTGGTCGGCGTAGCCACGCGCAACCACTACACCGAGCAGGACTGGAACATCAACAACGGCTGGCTGCTGACGGACGCCACGCGCGAACTGGCGGGGGACTTCGTGGCCTCGTACCCGCTGCACGTAGACCGCCAGCGCTTCCTGAAAACGCGCCACAACACCGAGGTCAGCATGCCGGTGCAGGACAGCACCGAATACTACATCCCCAAGGAACGCGTGGCCGAAGTATTGGGCAAGCTGCGTGACGGCGACTTCGTCAACATCATCTCCACGCGCGACGGCGGCTACTGGGCCTCGCACGTCGGGCTGGTGGTCACGGCGGCGGACGGCAAGCGCATGTTCCTCAACTCCGCCGAGCCCAAAGTGCGCGAAGAAAGCTTCGACCAATTCCTCGCCCGCACGGCCGAACGCGAAGCGCGCAACGCCGCCGAAGGCAAAAACGGCCAAAAGCTCGCCGGCTTCAAATTCCTGCGGCTCAACGACACCATCATCGCCCCCCCCGCCCTGCCCCAGCCCCGCCCCTGATGCAACGAACACGGAACAATGAAAAATTATGCACTGGCCTTGTTTGCGGCTTCACTCACCGCATGCACTGCGCCAATTCAAATTCAGGCACCGGCAGCAGGCACCATGCAGAAGCAGGCCGCCACGCCCAAGGCGACTTCATATCAATCGATTGCACATGCTGATGCCGTTTCGATAGTGGAAAATAATACGGCAGGCTTTGACTCGGCAGCAAAACTGGCGGCGCAACGCCCGCGGGTCAAACATGAAATCAGTGGCTTCACCGTTGAGTCTCTCGCTCCGGATTCCGAAGGCTCGCGGTCGGAAGTCCGCTTCTCGCCTTTGCCGCTGGGACTGGACTATATGCTCCACCATGTTCCGGCTTCGGAAACCAAAACAGCACTGACCGAGAGCAGTATCGACGTATTCGGGGCGACGGGGGTACTATACTGGAACAGCCGCTTCTCCTACCGGAATGGCGCAGTGAACGTCGCGCCCGAGCAGGTTCGGCTGGTCAGTGGGCAGCTGTTTGAGCCCGGGGCAAAATTTGTACTGGAAAACGGCACGGGGAAAAGCGCCGTTACGCTTGACTGCGCGCCAATCAGCAGGGCTGCAGCAACAACGATCCATGCATCGCTGAGTGGCAATGTGACGACGTTCGCCTGCAAACAAGAGGAAGGGGTGTCGCAGCTTCTCTGGTACTTCGACGACTATGCTCGCTACTTCAACGAAGAAGTCAAAGTTGACGACGAGATACAGTCACGCTTCAAAATCATCTCCGTATATTTCACCGGTCCGCGCACCAGCCTGCAATAAAGGAAAGCGGCGATAATTGGGGTCAGTTTTGCCATCGCGCCAAATGGCGTGATGTCAGAACTCGTATATTGAGCATACCGTATCGCCATCGGATAATCTGGAGGTGGCAGCGGCCAGACAGGGTGAGACCGACCAGAACTTGGGCCATTAATCCCGCGGGTCAGATTGGTCCCCCTGTCTGTTTCATTTTATAAGTCCGAACGGTATCTTGGGCCATCGCGCTGAGCGTAAGCCCGCATACGAGGAAGGTCGAAAATGGATAGCTCAAAAGTGGTCGTGGGGATTGATGTCAGCAAGAAAAAGCTCGATGTGGCCCTGCTGGTGAACGGCAAGATGAAAGCCAAAGTAGTGGACAACTCTCCAGCAGGCCATCAGTCGCTGCTGGAGTGGCTGGATAAAAGCAAGGTGCCAAGGGACGCTTTGCAGGTGTGCATGGAGGCGACTGGTGTCTATTACGAGGCGGTCGCAACCGCACTTCATGATGCGGGGCTTGCCGTAAGCGTGGTCAATCCAAGCTGCATCAAAGGTTTTAGTCAGAGTGAAAATCTACGCAACAAAACCGATAAGGCTGACGCGGCGTTGATCGCGCGTTACTGCGCGGCGATGGTACCGGCAGCATGGGCGCCACCGCCGTTAGAACAGCGCCAGTTGCGTGCATGGTCGCAGCGCATACTCGCCTTGAAGGACATGCGCCAGCAGGAGCGCAACCGGCTAGAAAGCTATGAGGCAAGCGGCATGACCGAGGTAGCCGAGCATGCACGCTCGCTCCTTGCTTGGCTTGACGGAGAGATCAAGCAGCTTGAAGACGATGTTGACGACCATATCGACCGCCACCCCGGCCTCAAGCGCGATGCCGAGCTCATCACCAGTATTCCAGGCATAGGCAATACTACCGCCGCTCGGATCTTGGGACAGCTGGGCGACATCCGGCGCTTTGGCAGCGCGAAGGCACTGGCCGCATTTCTCGGCGTGACGCCCCGTCAGCGCAGTTCAGGCACCTCGGTTAAGGGACGCACCATCATGAGCCGAAGTGGCAGCACCTCGATGCGGGCAGCGCTGTACATGCCCGGCATGGTAGCCAGTCGCCACAACCCACTGCTACATCAGTTTGCCCTACGCCTGGCGGCCAACGGCATGGCGAAAAAGGCCGTGATCGGTGCCGTGATGCACAAACTGGTGCATCTCATCTTCGGCGTCATTCGTACAGGCAAGCCCTTCGATCCCAATTACCTTTCAAAAGGACTTGCTATTCAAGACGGTATCTGACCCCGGGCTTGGGTGCTTACTTCAGTTCGGTGATGAACTGCTCGCGCGGGCGGCGGACCTTTTTCAGGTTGACCAGCCAGTCGCCGTCACCGGCGCGGTAGCCCAGCGGCAGCATCACCACCGAGCGCAGGCCGCGTTCGCGCAGCTTGAGGATCTCGTCCACCTTGGCCGGATCAAAACCTTCCATCGGCACCGAATCCACCTGCTCCTGTGCGGCGGCGATCAGCGCCGTGCCCACGCCGATATAGGCCTGGCGCGCGGCGTGCGCGTAGTTGGTCTCGGCGTCGCGCTGCGGGTAGGTGTTGAGCAGCTGCTGGCGGTACGCTTCCCAGCCTTCGTTCTTGATACCGCGCTCTTCGTTCACCAGGTCGAACATCTGGTTGATGCGATCAGCCGTGTAGTTGTCCCACGCGGCAAACACCAGCAGGTGCGAGCAGTCGGTGACCTGGCCCTGGTTCCACGCGTGCGGCTTGATCTGCTCGCGCAGTTCGGGATTGGTAACGACAAACACTTCATACGGCTGCAAGCCGCTGGAGCTGGCCGTCAGGCGCACCGCTTCCAGGATGCGATCAACTTTTTCTTGCGGAACCGCCTTGGTTGGTTCCATTTTCTTGGTGGCGTAACGCCATTTCAGGACTTCGAGCAGATCGGACATGGTGACTACTTTCTTGTGGGTTAATCTACCCCCCATATTTAGGCGGCCCCAGCCATTTCAAGTCTATTCAGTAATGAAGTGTTGATCTTGCTGGCACGCATCCTGCATTACCCCTCTCGGCGCTGTTGCCTTTGTAAGTAACCGAGGTGGGAAATGAACACTGAAATCGTCCGCAAAACCGTCACCACCGCTCTGGTGGCCGCATCTATCCTGGCCCTGGCGCCTGTTGCTCACGCAGCAGCCACCCGCGCCGAGAAGAACGACCGCCCATCCTGGCTGCTGGGTGCGCTGAGCATCGCCGTTGCCATTGCCGTGCGGCGCAAGACTGTCAATACTGACGTGTAAATCAACCGCCGCAAGGCGGTTTTTTACATGAAAATTGACATTCGGCCCCGAAATCATTCCCTAAGCACAATATTTCACTGGCGGATGGGCGTCCGCTATGCGAGACTCACCATATCTGCTATTGAAAGGCGGTTCGGCAACGCAAGCGCCGTGCCGTCCCCGGAAAGATATGGAAAACCAAGCCGCCGAAGTCACCAGCCCGCCGCCAGACGTCCCCCAGTTCCAGCACTATCAAATTCTGGCCCGCCTGGGCGCGGGCGGCCACGGCGAGGTGTACGAAGGCTGGGACAGCCGGCTGCGCCGCAAGGTGGCCATCAAGCGCCACCGCGCCCTCGACCCGCTGCGCGACCCGGCCAGCCTGGTCAAGGAAGCGCGCATGACCGCGTCGCTGCACCACCCGGCCTTCGCACAGATCTACTCGATTGAACAGGACGACGAAGGCTGGGCCATCGTCATGGAGCTGATCGCCGGCCAGACCTGGCGCCAGCTGGCGCAGGACAAGGAGCATCCGCTCGACCTGCCCACCGTGCTGGGCTGGATGGGCCAGCTGGCCGTGGCCATGGAAGCGGCGCACGAGTCCGGCCTGATCCACGGCGACCTGAAGCCGTCCAACCTGATGCTGGACCCGGCCGGCAAAGTCCGCATCCTCGACCTCGGCCTGGCCTTCCACGACGACGCGCAAGCCACCACCTCGGTGATGCAGCTGGAGCAGCAAGGCACCATCGCCTACATGGCGCCCGAAGTGCTGCTGGGCGCCGCTCCGGGCCGCCAGTCCGACATCTACGCCATGGGCGTGATCCTGTTCGAACTGGCCACCGGCGCCCGCCCTTTCGGCAACATGAGCGGCCTGGCCCTGGCTGCGGCGCAGATGCAGTCGACTTCCAACGACTGGACGTTCCCGGATACGCTGCCGGAAGAAATAGTCCAGCTGATCCGCGCCATGACAGCCCGCCGTCTAGACCAGAGGCTGGCGACGATGAAATTGACGGCGCTGCAGATAGAGACCTGCTTTGCCGGATTAACCGGAGATACGTCAAAAGCGGCGGCAGCTCATATCCAGTCGACCAAGCTATGGGTCAACCGGATACTCAAGCAACCACGCAGTACCGCATTAGCTTCGATTATCCTCGTGGCGCTGGGATTAGGAGCTTGGCAATTGACGACTCGTGCGCCATGGATAACTTCCAACGCCCCCGCCTTCTCTAAAGCGCATGCAATCTCCCGAGCGCTGAGTGCTCTGCAGCAATTTGAACGGCCTGAACGATTAGAAGATGCTGCACGCGATTTCAGCGCCATCTTAGATGTGGATCCAGATAATGCAGCAGCCGTAGCAGGCATGTCGCTTGTTTATAGCTTCCGGTACGCCAACAACCAGCAAGATGAAACATGGCTACAGCGTGCCGCAGCAAGCGCCCAGCAGGCACTCAAGTTAGACAGTCAACTGGCTCTCAGCCATGCAGCTCAAGCATGGGTCCTACTCAAACAGGGCAAGCAAGACGATGCATTAGCCGAAAGCGAGCGAGCGCTGGCATTAGAACCGGGTCACTTTTTCGGAACGGTTGCCAAGGCAACAATATTAATCAAGCTCCGTCGCTTCGATGATGCACTGCCTTGGCTACAGCAAGCCATCGACCACAACCCGGGTGAGCGAAGTTTTGCGGACGGCTTAGGTACAGTTCTTTTTGAGCAAGGTAATTATGTTGCGGCCGAAAAAGCCTTTCGTCGCAGTATTGAGCTTCAGCCTGACTCAGCCTATGCCTACGCCAATCTGAATGCCGCGTTACTTCGCTTAAACCGCAGCGAAGAAGCGTTGCGCGTATTGCAGCAAGGGTTACAGGTACGACCTAACGGCACGCTTTACACAAGCTTGGGCAATGCGTTGTTCGCACGGGGAGACTATGTAGGTGCTGCGGAGGCTTTTCAGCACGCGGTTGCTCCGCCTTCTGGCGATCCGAAGAGTTATCTACGCTGGGCCAATCTAGCAGATACGCTCTTGTGGATTCCCGGTCGCAAATCGGAAGCACGCGATGCCTACATGAAAGCACTCGCGCTATTAGAACCTCGTTTACTTCGTACTCCCGAAGATGCAACCTTGCTCTCACGCATGGGGCTGTATTCGGCACGAGCCGGCGATCGGGTGCGTAGCGTTGAACTACTGCAAAAAGCTACGGCAATTGCACCGAGCAGTCCTGATGTCCAATTCCGTGCTGCCCTGGCATATGAATTGCTTGGAGATAGAGAGCTTGCGCTTGGCACATTGGCCAAAGCAAAAAAGAATGGCTATCCTAGCAGCGCAATTGAATCCGAACCGGATTTTGTCGAACTGCGCAGAGATCCCCGTTATCAGTCCCCTTCAACGAATGGAGTTAAGCAATGAGAGATGTAATCCTCAACGTAACATTTGACATTGACCAAGATACGCAACTGCTGCGCTGGAACTTTGAGGCCGATGGTAAGCCCATCGCCGGGCAAGGCGTGGAAACGGGATTACTGGCTTTTCAATTGGCGGACAAGCTCAGCGTTAACGTTATTGCAGAATGCAAAAGCTCCGAATATACGGCCGATGTTCACATCGACGGCTGCCATTTCATTACTATTCCACGTGCGTTCACCAAACGTGAAAATCCCGAGCGCGCAGGCGAATTTCCTGAAGCGTCCCCATTTAATGATTATGGCGCAGTAATTAGCTTGGGCAGCGGTGATTGCGTTGGCCATCCCCCAACCACAGTCAAGCTATGGCAACCGGACCTGCCAATGCAGTGCGACAATCTTGGTCGCTGGGAGTTGTCTATGGTATTGACTACGACCATCACGCGCAACCAAGGTGGCTTGACTCACCGGGAACAGCGCGTCTTCGCTTTCGATCCGGAGTGCGAAGTGGGCATGGGTACTTAATTACCTTACCACAGATAGGCCATCGATCCGGACCCACTGCACCGAGCTTGCCCAAGATTGCTTCGGCAAGCTCGAGACTATAGGACGTGATCTGGCGCCCCAAGAACGCCTTAGCCTCGGCAGACGCTTTAAGTTGTGTGGCGTAGGGGCGACAGAGCCATCGCAAGCGGTGTGCGGCGCAGTTCTCACTGGCGATCCGCTCGGATCGCCGGATCTGCAGATGTTCATCCAGCACCGCGTACGCGGCCGGACGAAAAATCCCCAGCAGCCATATAGCGCTCAGAATGCGATAGCGGAGTCGCCAATAACGGTGACAATGTGTGTATTTCCTTAACGCAAAACGCTATATGATGATGTGTTCCTACCTAACAATTCTAAGGACCTCAATATGCAACATGTACAACACGAATCGATTTTCTCCACCGTCCGCAAAATGCTCGCAGGCGAGGCGCCAGCAAAGAATACTGCGCCTGAAATGCGTACTCTGACCGAGGATGAACTGCGCGCAGTAGCTGGCGGCCCTGAACTGGAAGTAGGCAACGGCGTTTAAGCCCTCAGTTGAGGCCTAACGCGCCAAGGTAGCGCCTTAGCGCCTCGGCAGGCGTTCTGAGCTGCGCAGCGCAGCGGTCGACGGCGCCGTCGCAGGCGGCCAGCGCGCTGCGCAGCTCTTCTTCGGCGATCCGCTCGGGTCGCCGGATCTGAGGATGTTCATCCAGCAGCTTGTACATGGTCGGACGGGAAATTCCCAGCGATTGCGCGGCGCTCAGGATGCGCCAGCCGTTGCCGTCCATTGCGGCCAACACTTCCTCGTGATCCGGCATCGCACGCCGTCCGCGCCTGGCTTCCGCCGGCGCCGCTGCGCCATTCCCGGCCGGACTAACGCCGCCGTTGCTCGCCACGCCCTGCCCCGCACGCCCTTGCCCGCCGCGATACGCTCCTGCCTCCGCAGCAAAGTCATCCCCCTGCGCGGCCGCTGAGGCCGCCAGCCGGGCCGCACTGCCCTGTGGCGCTGCCACGCTGCGCGTCAGCGCCGTCAGTAAGGGCACCTCGCCCATGCGCACCGACAGCAACGCGCGCCGCACCACCTGGGCCAGCTGGCGCACATTGCCCGGCCAGTCGTAGCAGGCGCAATCGCTCACCAGCGCAAACGGGAATTCCTCAGCCGCCGCGCCGCCTTCGGCCAGGAAATGCAGGATCAGCACGCCGATGTCCTCGCGCCGCTCGCGCAGCGGAGTCATGGGGATGACATAGCTTTCCAGGCGCCGCAGCAGCGCGTGATTGAAGGCGCCGCCGTACAAATCCTGGTCGGTGGCGGCGATCAGGCGCGCGCTGCTGTGGCGGTCGCCCGCCGCGCCCACCGGGCGGTAGTCGCCGCTTTCCAGCACGCGCAGCAGCATGGGCTGCACCACGGCCGGGGTGTTGCCGATTTCGTCCAGGAACAGGGTGGCGCCGTCGGCCTCGCCGAACAGGCCCACGCGCACGGTCTGGGCGCCGGTGTATGCGCCCTTGGCGGCGCCGAACAGCTCCACCGCCGCCAGCGATTCGTTCAAGGTCGCCATGTTCACCGCCACCAGCGGCGCGGCCGCGCGCGGCCCCATGGCGTGGATGGCGCGCGCCGCCACTTCCTTGCCGCTGCCGGTTTCGCCCAGCAGCAGCACCGGCATATTGGTCTGCGCCGCCGCGCGCACCTGCTCGCGCATCATGATGGCGGCGCTGCCCACGCCCAGCAGGCCCTTCACGGGATTGTTGCGCGGCAGCGAGGTGGCCCAGTGCAGGCACAGCAGCACGGCGCGGCCCAGGCCCAGCACGGCGCCCTCGGCCACGCGCTCGGCGCCCAGCTGCTGCGCGCCGCCGACTTCCTCGCCGTCCAGCTCAACGATCATGCGGCTGTCCGGCGGGGTAATGGCCACGCCGCCGTCCGGCGTGCGCGCAATGCGCAGCGGCTGACGCGAAATGCCGCCGTAGCCCAGCGGCAGCCTGTCCTTGCCGGGACGGCTGAACATGGGCATGAAACGGCCCAGCTCGATCACGCCGTCGCCGCTGCCGTCCAGGTACTGCTCGCCGATCCGCGCCGGGTCGGGATGCCACAGCACCGTCAGCGCCAGCACCGGCCCGCCCGTCACTTCTGCGTCGCGCAGCGGGGAGGTCAGCGTGTAATCGGAATCGTTCAAGCCTGCAACCAAAGTCTTCTCCTAGTGTAAATGACAATGTAAAGCCCGCCGGTTGACATGTCAATTAACGGAATGAAAGGGTTGCAATATGAAAATCAGGTCAGTTTGTCCATATTGCGTGCAGGCATGGGGTTTGCTATTGACATCCAGTAATGATGAATTGCAGGAGCAGCAACATGAAAACACGCACCGAACTGACCGATCTCCCACTGAACAGCACCTATCAGGACGGCCTGTGTACCGAGCTTGCCATCATCGGCGCCGGCGCTGCCGGATTGTACAGTGCGTGGCGCATGGTGGCCGATGGCGCCTTGCCCGGCTCCCAGGTGCAGCTGTTTGAAATGGACGACCGCATCGGCGGCCGCCTGGAATCCGTCACCCTGCCGGGCATGGACGTGGTGGGCGAGCTGGGCGGCATGCGCTATATGGCGTCGCAAAGCATCATCGCCACGCTGGTCGAGCAGGTGTTCAGCCACACGCTGCAAAGCGTGCCCTTCCCCATGGGCGACAACGCGCACCTGTTCGCCTTCCTGCGCAAGCAGTACCTGCGCGCGGACGCCTGGCAGCGCGCCCAGGCGCGTGGCGACCGCCAGCTCACCCGCTACATGCTGACCGAAGGCGACATCGGCTACAGCGCGGACCAGCTGTTCAACAAGGTGGTGTACGAGGTGCTGACCGCAGACCCGTGGTTCAACGCGCGCTACGCGGACAAAGTGAAGCACTTCGGCGCCTACGACTACACCTTCCTGCTGAGCGCGGAGGACTGGAGCCGCATCAAGCCTCAGCTGCGCTACTGCTTCGCCGGCCCCTACCAGGATGCGCTGGTGAGCGAGCTGGGCTTCTGGAACATGCTGAAGGACCGCGTGGGCCAGGAGGGCTACAACTTCCTGGCCGACGCCGGCGGCTACTACTCCAACACCATCAACTGGAACGCAGCCGAAGCGCTGCCCTATATGGTGGGCGACTTTTCCAACGCCGGCACGGCCTACAAGACCATCGCCGGCGGCTACGACGGCATCGCCTACGCGCTGGCGGACGCCTATCTGGCCGAGCCGGGCGCCTGCATCTGGCGCGAAAACCAGCTGCTGGGCTTCACCCGCTCCAGCAAGCCGGGCTACCGCTACACCCTGCACTTCCTGAACCGCCCAGGCCGCGCGCCGTGGGCGGTGCACGCCAACAGCGTGGTGCTGGCCCTGCCGCGCCGCGCGCTGGAACTGCTGGCGCAGGACAGCTTCTTCTTCCGCAACGACGAGTTGCAGCGCAATCTGGCCGCCGTCATCCCCGAGCCGTCCTACAAGATACTGATGGGCTTCGAGCAGCCCTGGTGGCAGCAAAGCTTTGGCGCGCAGGCCGGCCATTCCATCACCGACCTGCCCCTGCGCCAGTGCTACTACTTCGGCACCGACCCGTCCAACAGCCACTCGCTGCTGCTGGGCAGCTACAACGACATGCGCGCCACGCCGTTCTGGCAGGTGCTGGCGCGCCATCCCGAGCGCTTCCAGCCGCGCGCCACGGCGCTGGTGTCGCCGGCCCAGCTGCAAGGCCTGCAGGAGGTGCAGGCGCCGCAGCGCATGGTGAACGAGGTGATGAAGGAGTTGCGCGAGCTGCACGGCAGCGGCGTGAGCATTCCGCAGCCCTACGTCACCTGGTTCAAGGACTGGTCGGCCGATCCTTACGGCGGCGGCTACCACGCCTGGCAGCCGGGCTACGCAGTGGACCGCGTGATGCCCTTCATGCGCAAGCCCGACCGCGCCGAGGCGATCCACATCGTGGGCGAGGCCTATTCGGACCAGCAGGGCTGGGTGGAAGGCGCGTTCTGCACGGCCGAGCGCATGCTGGAGGAGCATTTCGGCCTGCGCCGCCCGCAATGGCTGGACCCGGCCTACCACCTGGGCTACTAGGATGCGCATGCAACCGGCCTATCAGGTTGAACTGGACCCAGGGCTTCTGGAACTGCGCGTGCAGCTGCACATTGCCGGGCTCACGCCGCGCGAGACCACGCTGCTGGCCCCGGGCCTGGCGCCGGGCGACTACGATTTTGAGCGTTTCAGCCGCGCCGTGCGCGAGGTACGCGCCTTCGATCCGGCCAGCGGTACGGCCATCGAAATCCACCGCCACGGCTGGTCGTGCTACACGGCGCAGCAGCGCTCAAATTCGCTGGGCTTGTCCTACCGCATGGCCGCGCTGCGGCTGGAGTCTAATTCGATTGTGCTGGGAGGGAATTACCTGCGTGTGGCGCCGCACGACGGGCCTTGCCGGGTACGCTATGCCGCGCCCGAAGGCTGGGCCGTGCGCCATCCCGCCGGCGCGCGCGAGCTGGGCGGCAATCAGTGGGAATATTGGGACTACGACCAGCTGCTGGGTACGCCAGTGTGGTTCGAGGAAGAACGCCACGCGCTGGCTGCGCACGTGGCTCGGTGAGACATTACTTGTAAAACGCTTCGACCTTGCCGGTCAGTTTGATCAGCATGGGGCGGCCCTTGCGGTCCAGCGACTTGCCAGCGGCAACTTTGATCCAGCCTTCGCTGATGCAGTACTCTTCGACGTCCAGACGTTCTTTGTCGTTGAACTTGATGCCGATGTCGTGCTGCAGCACTGGCAGGTGGTGGTGTGGGCTTTTCGGATCAACCGACAGGCGGTCCGGCAGTGGTGGTGGGGTGGTGGTATCGTTCATGGGCGTCAATTATCCACTAGAAAGCTGATCCAGACAACGCCAGCCTCACTCACCCCGGCCCAATATGGTTCTCGCCCACGCACCAGAAAACCGATCCAGGCTAACGCTGGCCTTGCATGCAAGCGTCCTGCTTGCCGCCTTGTCCGCGCCGCCATTCGCGGCGGCAGCGGCGCCGGGCGTACCGCAGCCGGCGCTGCTTGGCCTGATTAACGGCTTCCGCGCCCTGCCGCAACGCTGCGGCGATCTACCCGCCTCCCCGATGGCACCGCTGGCCTCGGCCCCGGCACTGTCCCGCGTGCGCCTGGGCACCGGCGCCTTTATCGAACTGGCACTGGAACGGGCCAGCTACCCGGTCGAGCACGCTGCGGTCATTTACGTCGCCGGCGCTCCGGATGCGCCCGCCGCCATGACTGTGCTGCGGGAAAAATACTGCCACCAGTTGCTCAACACGCAATTTTCCGCCGTGGGCGCCGCCCGCGACGGCGACACCTGGCAGGTCGTGCTGGCCGAGCCGCAGCGCCCAATTCCCCTCCCCGACCCGGATCTGGCTGGCCAAGCCGCGCTCGCGGCCAGCAACGCCGCGCGCGCCGCGCCCCGGCTGTGCGGCGACCGCATGTTCGCGGCGGCTCCGCCACTATCGCTCAACGCGGCACTGGCCGAGGCGGCACTGGCGCACAGTAGCGACATGGCGTCCAAGCATTACTTCAGCCACCAGGCCCGCGACGGCAGCTATGCGGCAGACCGTGCGCAAAACGCTGGCTACGCCTGGCGCATCGTCGGCGAAAACATCGCTTCCGGCATCAACACTCCCGAGGAAGCAGTGGCCGGGTGGCTGGAAAGCCCGGGCCATTGCGCCAATATCATGAACCCGGCCTTTACCGAAATGGGTGCGGCTTACTCCCTCAATACAGCGCGGCGGCTTATGTACTGGACTCAGGTACTGGCCGCACCGCGCTAAGCAGCTTGTCGATCAAACAATCAATCCACTGATTGTTTGCTTCCCGCTATGCCCTTCCGATATAGCAACTGCCCGATTCGATATAGCTAAATCCTTCAAAAACAACAATCTTAATCAATAGGGTGATTATTTCCTGAGCGACAAACACACATTCAAACTCCAACAATAAACTCAGTTCGCAATTAATAATTCCTCAAAGGGAGACGGAGAGAATGCACATCATCGCAAACGGCCAGCTTCGGCCAAAACGTTTGAGCTACGCCATTGCCCTGGCACTTGCCAGCAACATGGCCATCGCACAGGAAGCACCGAAAGCGGCCGACGCGCCGGCCAAAGACGCAGTGGTCCAGAAAGTCGTGGTCAGCAGCACCCGCGCTTCGCAGCAAAGCAGCATTGACCGCAAGAAGAACGCGGCCACCGCACAGGATTCCATCGTCGCCGAAGACGTCGGCGCCCTGCCCGACCGTAACATCGGTGAAGCCATTTCCCGTATCGCCGGTATTGCACTGGACCGCGGCGACTTCGGCGAAGGCGTGAGCGTGGCCGTCCGCGGCAACTCCGCCGACCTGACCCGCGTCGAGATCGACGGCCAGGGCGTGCAAGCGGGCGGCGGTACTGACCTGAACGGCGGCGGCAGCGGCCGCGGCGTGGAATTCCGCGAAATGTCGTCCGACCTGATCAAGAGCGTGGACGTGGTCAAAGGCTCCACCGCCGACATGACCGAAGGCTCGCTGGGCGGCGGCATCATCATCAAGACCCGCACCGGCCTGGACTTCAAGAAACCATTTTATTCGCTGCGCGTCGCCGCAGCGCAGAACTCGCTGAACGAGAAATGGACGCCGGACACCAACCTGATCCTGGCCAACAAATTCTTCGATGACCGCCTGGGCGTCATCCTGAACGTGACCACATCGCAGGCGCGCAACGAAGGCCATTCGGCCCAGGTCGCCACCAGCGCCAACCAGGGCTATGCGCGCGCAGTTGATTTCGACAACTCGCCGGAAAAGACCTTCAAGTTCAATCCGAGCACCGTATCCACCTCGGACCCGCTGGCCACTACTACCCTGCTGGCCAGCCCGCTGATCGCAGGCGGCTTCTTCAACGCTGCCACGCCGCTGGACCTGGTGACGCGCTCGGCCGCCGCCAACTCGAAAGCGGACTGCTACGCCGCCTTCCCGAACCTGACCACCGCGCAGCAGAACGCAATCACTGCCGGCGCTCCACGCAATGCCGCCATCAACCAGCGCGGCAATGAACTGCTGACCTGCTTGAACCAGTGGAATGACTACACGCCATCCCTGGTGCGTTACCTGGAGAAATCCCAGGTCGACAAACGCCGCTCCGCCGACCTGCGCCTGGACTTCAAGGTCAACAATGAGCTGACCGTGTACGCCAAGGGCAGCATTCAGCGCCGCAAAGTGGACGACAACTTCCTGACCTACAGTCTGGGGGGCCTGACCACCAACGCGGCCTCGACCTCCACGCCGACGTATAGCGGCGCCACGTTTAGCGACGCCACCGGCTCGCGCGTTGCCATCCCCGGTTCCGGTTACTATACCTACGACACGCCTAGCTTCCGCACCAACGCGTTCCCTATCGCCGGCACCGTGGCCAACGTGGACCCGCGCTCGGTGACGGTGGACGCCAACCACCACGTGACCAAGTTCACCATCAGCGACGGCAACGTCGGCGTGGACCAGATTCACAACACCATCGAAACCAGCAGCACCTATCTGCAAACCGGCGGTACCTACCGCAACGGCCCCCTGCTTGCGGAATTCTTCGTCGGTAGCGCCAAGTCCGACTTTTCGCGTGGCGACAAGCGCACGTCGTGGAGCTACAACTACGGCCCAGCCACGCTGCAAGTGCTGCCGAACGGCCTGTGGACCCACACCTTCCCGCAAGGCAGCACTTTCGATTCGTCGAATCCGGCCAACTTCGCCGTGGCGCGGCCTGCGGTTGCGGCGCTGGCGGCGGTACCCGCCTCGGCAACCGTGCCAGTGGCCATCCCTGCCTACACCATCAACCAGCAACCACTGCTGACCCAGGCGCCGTCGCTGCAGTTCACGCCGCGCCTGAACGAAGGCGGCGAACGCACGGCCAAGGTGGATCTGACCTACGCGCTGAACGACCAGGTGCCTTTCCTGTCACGCATCAAGACCGGTATCAACCTGCGCAACACCTTCGGCGAAAGCTGGGCGCCGAACGGCGACTATGTAGTCAAAGCGGCAGTGGGCACCTTCGGCACGCCTGGCTACATTCCTGGCGTCTACATGCCGCAGACTATCGTCCGCTCCACCTTTGTCGGTTGCGAAAACACCGCCGGTTCGCTGGGCGCAGGCGGCGCGGCATGCAAGTACGGCTACAACCCCGCCCTCAATCCGAGCAACACCAGCTCAGGCCAGCTCGTCGTGACGCAAAAACAGTTCCTGGACATCCTGACCCAGTCCATGACCAAGCCAACCACCACCTTCTTCAATGGTGCCAAGGACCGTCCGGAAAATCTGCTGAATGGCTGGACACAGATCGACGTGGAGAAGGTATTCGCCCTGACCGGCATACCAAACGTCAACTACGACTGCGTGAAAGAGTGCCTGGCCAGCGACGGCAAGGTCTACAAGAAACCGTCCAACAAGTTCGACGAAAAAGTACGTTCCGGCTACCTGATGACCGATTTCACCATCGATCACCTGCCAGGCACCACCAAGGCGCTGCCATTCAACTTGGAACTGGAAGGCAACTTCGGCTACCGCATAGTTAACACCAAGGTTTCCGGCACTGGCATCCTGGGCTTCCAGACCATTCAGAAATCTCCGTCGTACAATCCTTCGAACCCGAACGCAGACGGCGGCACCATCACCAACACGCTGATCGTTCCTACCACGCTCAACGCCAGCACCACCGACTACATGCCATCGCTTAACCTGGCGCTGTGGGCGATACCAGACCAAGTGGTGCTGCGTTACAACCGCGCCAAGACCGTCGCGCGGCCACCGGTGACGAGCTTGCTGCCATCCGGCACCTGCACCTACGACGAGCGCAAGATCGACACCCTGACCGGTACCGAACTGGACCAGACCTGCACCGGCACCATGGGCAACCCGGCCCTGCGTCCGCAGACCAACTGGAACCAGAACTTCTCGCTCGAGTGGTACCCTAACCGCGACACCACGTTCAACGTGTCCTACTTCCACCAGAAGGGCATTATCGGACCGAATGAAGTGCAGAGCCGCAGCGACGTAAAACTGTTCTCGGGCACCGAGCTGGTCGATCCGGTCACCGGCAAGTCGCTGGGTGACCTGGACTTCAACTACCGCACCTACGACAACGGTGCGGCGACCACCCGCAAGGGCATCGAGTTCCAGAGCAAGACCGCGTTCACCTTCCTGCCGTCGATCCTGAAGTACACCGGTTTTGATGCGAACTACACCAAGCTGCGCTCGGCTGTTTCGGCCGTCAACGTTGTGGACCTGATCACCGGCACCCCGCTGCCGCCGGCACGCGAGTCGAAGTATTCGTACAACGCTGCTCTGTGGTATGACGATGGCGGTTTCTCGGCCCGCGTGGCACTGCAGTTCGTGGCGCAGCAGTTCACCTGCATCGCCGCCTGCAACGCCAACACTGTGAACAACTACCCAAGCTCGCCTGGCGTGACCCGCATCACGGTCACCCCGTATAACCCAGGTTCGCCTAACTTCAAGGACGCCACCCGCTTCGTCGATGCCCGCATGGCTTACCGTTTCGCCAACGGCATCGAGATCTTCGCCGAAGGCCGCAACCTGGGCAAAGCGACCACCTCCAACAGCCAAGGTCCATACTCGCCGTTCGCGGATGGTACGCCTAACCTGCTGGACTACGCTTACGCCGGCCGCCGCATCATGATCGGCATGACGATCCGCAACTAAGTTCGTCGGCAGTTCCCTGGCTGTTCCCGCAACCCGGCCTCGCGCCGGGTTGTTTTTTTGCATTGTGGCTATACTTATGCAGCCTAAACACTGCAAAGGAACTGGCATGAGCACTACTACTGAAACCGCGCTGCTGGCAGGCGGCTGCTTCTGGGGCATGCAGGATTTGCTGCGCCGCTATCCGGGCGTGCTGAAAACGCGCGTCGGCTATTCGGGCGGCGACGTGCCGAACGCCACCTACCGCAACCACGGCACGCATGCCGAGGCGATTGAAATCGTGTTCGATCCGGCCGTGATCAGCTACCGCAAGATCCTGGAATTTTTCTTCCAGATCCACGATCCGACCACGCGCAACCGCCAGGGCAACGACCTGGGCACCAGCTACCGCTCGGCCATCTTCTACACCAGCGCCGAACAGCAGCGCGTGGCCGAAGACACCATCGCCGACGTGAACGCCTCTGGCCTGTGGCCGGGCAAGGTGGTGACCGAGCTGGCGCCGGCCGGCCCGTTCTGGGAAGCCGAGCCGGAGCACCAGGACTACCTGGAGCGCCTGCCGCACGGCTACACCTGCCACTTCATCCGCCCGGACTGGAAACTGCCCGCCCGGGCCTGATCCTACTGTTCCGGCATGCCGCGCAGATGCTCGATATCGGCCACTGCGCATTTCCAGCTCGCCTCGTCGCCCAGTGCGGCGAGCGAGTCCAACGGCAACTCGATTTCTTTCAGCACCTTGCCAGACAGCGAAATCCGGTAGCGCAGGCTGCTGTATTCAATGTCGTAGGTATTGCGCAGGCCTTGCTGCCTGGAATAGCTTTCGTGTGACATGGCCATGATGGTCTCCCAAGTAAGAACCAGTACGTACAGCTTAGCAAAGATCGGCTGCCGGCGTCGCCAGTGAGCGGTCAGGGGCAAGTGCCGATAATGTAGAACCCCGGCGCCGTCTGCGCCAGCGTGTTCGTGAAGAAGATATTGTTCAGCCCCATGTTCTGGTTCGAGCCCTTGGCCAGCGCGTAACCGCCGCTGCTGACTGCCCGGCCCGCCGTCACGTGCGCGTAATTGCTGGCCGTGGTGGCGCTGCACACATAGCCGGACGCGCTGGTGGTGGCGCTCACCGGAGTGGATTCCGCGCCGGGCGCGCCGCCCGCATCCAGCGCCCGCACGGTGTAGCTGTAGGTGGTGCTGGCGGCCAGGCCGGTATCGGTATAGCTCGTCGCCGTGACCGGATTGGCGTTGATCTTGCCGCCGCTGCGGTACACATTGTAGCCAGCCGCACCGGCCACGCTATTCCAGGCCAGGGACACGCTGCTGCTGCTCACGCTGCTCACGGCCAACCCGGCCGGCGCGGGCAGCGTGCCTTCGCCACCGCCTCCTCCGCCAGGGCCTGCGCCTGCCGCCACGCGGTCCACCATGGCTTTGATGGCAGCCATCTGGCGCCCGCTTTTTTTGGCGTAGTTGGCGTCGTCATACCCCCACCAGTCCCAGCAGCCATTCGGATTGCCTGCGCTGCTGGGCGCGGTCTGCGGATACAGCACGATGATGTTGTTGGTGTCCGCCCAGCGGTTGTAGCCGGTGTTGCGGTAGTACTTGTCCTGGATCTTGGTCGTATCCTGCTGGCAGCCGTGCACCACCACGTGCAGCTTGCATTGCTGCTGGCTGCCGCAACTGGCCGGCACATAAGCCCAGCCGCTGGCCGCCATGCCATGCGCGGCGGGACTGGCGATAAACTCGGCCTGGTCAAACTCCACAAAACTGCCGCCCAGCGTGCCCGTGTTGCGGGTGTTCAGCGGGCCGTAGATCCATTGCAGGATATTCCCCGCCAGGTCGAAATTGCAGTTGTTGATGTAGGGACTGGCCTTGGTGCTGCAGCCGCTGCCGAAGAAGTCCGTCACCATGGCGTGCTCGGACGCCAGATTATTCTTGTAAAAGATATTGGCGCTGGCGATGTAGTTTTTGTAGTAGCTGTTCGCCTCATTCATCACCAGCTGCTTGACGGTGCTGTCTATGGTGCCGGAATACAGATAGACTTTGGAGCCGGCCAGGTTGCTCGTGGGGTCGATCAGGCCCTGGCTGGCCCAGCTGTTGGTGGTAGATACCAGCGTCGCCGTGGCGGGCTTGCTGAAGCTGCTGGCCGCCATGCAGGGGCCGAGAGCTGTGCTCACCGCGCCCTGCGCGCAGTAGTAAGGTCCGCCGGCGACGATGCCCGCGCCGGCCTTGAAGGTGGCCGAAAACGCCACATGCAATTGCACGGCCATAAAGCCGCCCGAGGACAGGCCGGACACCGAGGTCTTGGCAATATCCACGTTATAGGATGGAAGCGGCACCGGCGCAGCCAGCACCGACGCCTGAACCCCGGCGGCAAGCAGAGCAATGCCAAGCAGGCGGGAATACGCTGCAGAGTTTGTCATTGAAAGTCTCCTTTACTCGACCTGCGGCGGCAGCCGCCGCGCCTCCCCCTAGGGGAAAGTCGATAGTAATAGGATTTTCAATGGAGGCGGCGCACACACTCGTAACTAGCACCTCCACGCGCAAGCCCAACTTGGTGATTCGGAGTACACTTTCCTTGGCAAGCTATATGTGTAAATACAGGCTAGGGAGGGAGCAATGCGCAAATCTGCCCACAAACTTATTGAACCAGCGATCGCAGCTGGCCACAGGCAAAATCATCATACCGATGCAGAACTTCCTCCGATTGAACGGCGGAAGGCCGCGTTGAGCAAAGTCTTCGGCATACTTAAAGGCCGTACTGACGCTCCCCAAGACGGACTGGCGTTTCAGTTGGAAATGCGTTCCGAATGACCGCAGCGCTATTTGACACCAATATCATTATCGATGCGTTGAATGGGCGCGAAGCGGCGGCGGCAGAGCTGCTCGCCTACAGCGACGCTGCCATCAGCATCATTACCTGGATTGAAGTCCTAACCGGCATGCCGGCTGCTGTCAGGCCAGAGGTCGAACAGTTTCTAGCCGATGCAGCGCTAACCGTAGTGTCTTTAACTGGCGCAATCTCCGCAGAGACCGTGCGAATCCGGTACGCCGCACTACACTAACTTCCCAAGCGCCGGCTCAAACTGCCTGATGCAATCATCCAGGCAACTGCAAACTGCACGGGCAGGTTACTGATCACGCGGAATACAACCGACTTCAGCGGCGGGGGAATCAGAGTCCCCTATGAAATCAATGCAGATGGAGTAGTGATCAATGTCCTCCCCACTCCGCAAGGGAACTCCTGAAAATGTAATTGCCCGATGGCGTGCTAAGCCGAGGCGGCTGCCGCTGCTGCCGCTTCCAGCTGGGCTACGCGGATGCGCAGCTGGCGCTCTTCGGCCCAGCGCACGGTTTCGTCGCGGATGACGGCGACGATGGCGGTGACCTTGCGCGCGTCGTCGAACAGCATGGCCACCGTGAACGCGATCGACAGCGTGCGGCCTTCCTTGTGCAGCGCCGGCACGCGCAGCACGTCGTTGCCGTAGCGGGTCTCGCCGGTGGACATGGATTTGTTGTAGCCGTCCCAGTGCCGCTGCCGCTGGCGCTCGGGGATGATCAGGTCGAGCGACTGGCCCAGCGCGTCCTCGCGCGTAAAGCCGAACATGCGCACCGCCGCGTCGTTCCACACGGTGATGGCCCCGGCCGCGTCGCACACCACCACCGCGTCGCCGATGCCTTCCACCAGTTGCTGGTAATCCTTGCTCTGCATAGCTGTCTCCCAAAATAAACGGGGGCGGAATGCATCCGCCCCCGGGTTAGCCTCAAGGCGAGCTTACACGGCCGATGCGGCGTGCAGCGCGGCGATCTCTTTCGAGCTGTAGCCCAGCGTTTCCAGTACTTCGTTGGTGTGCTCGCCCAGCAGCGGGGAGCCGGTGATTTCCACTTTCAGGTCGGAGAACTTGATCGGGCTGCCTACGGTCAGGTATTTGCCGCGCTCTTTGTGGTCCACCTCGGTGATGGTGCCGCTGGCGCGCAGCGACTCGTCGTTGGCCAGTTCTTTCATCGTCATCACCGGCGCGCAAGGAATGTCGAACTTGCGCAGGATGTTCACCGCTTCGAACTTGGTCTTGTCGGCCAGCCAGGCTTCAATGGTGGCGAAGATGTCGAAGATCTTGTCCTGGCGCGCCGAGGCGGTCATGTAGGCAGGGTCTTCTATCCACTCCGGCTTGCCGATGGCGCGGCAGATCGGCGCCCACGCGTGGCCCTGGATGGTGAAGTAGATGTAGGCGTTCGGATCGCTCTCCCAGCCTTTGCACTTGAGCACCCAGCCCGGCTGGCCGCCGCCGCCCGCGTTGCCGCCGCGCGGCACCACGTCGCTGAACTTGCCGTGCGGGTATTGCGGATATTCTTCCAGGTAGCCGATGCGGTCCAGGCGCTGCTGGTCGCGCAGCTTCACGCGGCACAGGTTGAGCACGCTGTCCTGCATGGATACGGCCACCTTCTGGCCCTTGCCGCCGTTGCGGTTGCGCGCGTGCAGCGCGGTCAGGATGCCGATGGCCAGGTGCATGCCGGTGTTGCTGTCGCCCAGTGCGGCGGCGCTCACGGTTGGAGGGCCGTCGTCAAAGCCGGTGGTGGAAGCCGCGCCGCCCGCGCACTGCGCCACGTTCTCGTACACTTTCAGGTCTTCGTAGTGGTGGCCGTCGCTGAAGCCCTTGACCGACGCCACGATCATGCCGGGATTGAGTTCGCGGATATGCTCCCAGGTGAAGCCCATGCGGTCCAGCGCGCCGGGGCCGAAGTTTTCCACCAGCACGTCCGACTGCTTGATCAAACGGGTCAGCACTTCCTTGCCTTCAGGCGTCTTGGTGTCCAGCGTCAGCGACTTCTTATTGCTGTTCAACATGGTGAAGTACAGCGCGTCCACGCCGGGAATGTCGCGCAGCTGCGAGCGCGTCACGTCGCCCGCGCCGGGGCGCTCGACCTTGATCACATCGGCGCCATACCAGGCCAGCAGCTGGGTGCATGCCGGGCCAGCCTGCACGTGGGTGAAGTCGATGATCTTGATGCCTTCTAATGGTTTGGTCATTTAAGTCTCCTGGTGTTGTTCGGTTTTTACTTCTTGCCTGCGGTGCTGGGGTTCAGATTGGTAAGGCGGCCGCTCTCCGTGCCGGCGGTTTCGTCGATGACGGCGTTGATCAGCGCCGGCTTGCCGGCCGCGATGGCCTCGGTCAGTGCGCGCGTCATTTCCTCCGGCGTGGTGACGTGGTAGCCCACGCCGCCGAAGGCTTCTATCATCTTGTCGTAGCGGGCGTTCTTCACGAACACGGTGGGCGCCACGTCTTTGCCGCCGGTGGGGTTGACGTCGGTGCCGCGGTACACGCCGTTGTTGTTGAAGATAATGGTGGTCACGGGCAGCTCGTAGCGGCAGATGGTTTCCAGCTCCATGCCGCTGAAGCCGAAGGCGCTGTCGCCTTCGATCGCCACCACCGGCTTGCCGCTGGTGACCGCCGCGCCGATGGCGAAGCCCATGCCGATGCCCATGATGCCCCAGGTGCCCGAGTCGAAACGCTTGCGCGGCTCGTACATGTCGATAATGCTGCGCGCAAAGTCCAGCGTGTTGGCGCCTTCGTTGACCACGTTGATGTCCGGCCGGGTCTTCAGCACGTCGCGGATGGAGCGCAGCGCGCTGTGGAAGTTCATCGGCGACGGGTTCTGCGCCAGCATGCCCGCCATCTTGGTCAGGTTCTTGTCCTTGCGTTCGGCGATGGCCCCGGTCCAGGCCGGATCAGGCTTGCCCTGGCCGCTGGCGCGGATGCCGTCCAGCAGCGCCGTCACGCAGGAGCCGATGTCGCCGATCACCGGCGCGGCAATCGCCACGTTGCTGTCGATCTCGGTGGGCGAGATGTCGATCTGGATGAACTGCTTGGGGCTGCCCCAGGTCTTGCCTTTGCCGTGCGCCAGCAGCCAGTTCAGGCGCGCGCCGATCAGCATCACCACGTCCGCTTCGGCCAGCACGTAGGAACGGGCCGCCGAGGCCGACTGCTCGTGGGTGTCCGGCAGCAGGCCCTTGGCCATGGACATGGGCAGGTAGGGAATGCCGGACTCTTCCACCAGCGCGCGGATGGCGGCGTCGGCCTGGGCGTAGGCTGCGCCTTTGCCCAGCAGGATCAGCGGCTTCTTCGCGCCTTGCAGCAGCGACAGCGCGCGCTGCACCGAGTCCGGCGCAGGAATCTGGCGCGGCGCCGCATCCACTACCTTCACCAGCGAGCGGCGGCCGTGTTCGGCGTCGATCACTTGTGCCAGCAGCTGCGCCGGCAAGTCCAGGTAGACGCCGCCGGGACGGCCCGACACGGCGGCGCGGATGGCGCGCGCCACGCCGATGCCGATGTCCTCGGCCTTGTTGATGCGGTAGGAGGCCTTGGCGTAAGGCTTGGCCGCGTTCAGCTGGTCCATCTCTTCGTAGTCGCCCTGCTGCAGGTCGACGATTTCGCGTTCGCTGGAACCGCTGATCAGGATCATCGGGAAGCAGTTGGTGGTGGCGTTGGCCAGCGCGGTCAGGCCGTTCAGGAAGCCGGGCGCGGACACGGTCAGGCAGATGCCGGGCTTCTGCGTCATGTAGCCGGCGATGGCGGCGGCGTTGCCGGCGTGCTGCTCATGACGGAAACCGATGAAGCGCATGCCTTCGGCTTGCGCCAGGCGCGCCAGGTCGGTGATCGGGATGCCGACCAGGCCGTAAATGGTGTCGATGTCGTTGTGCTTGAGGGCGTCGACTACCAGGTGGAAACCATCGGTCTGCTCGGATGCCGCTGCGGTATTGGTCATGATGAGTGTCTCTTATATTGTGGTTATGAAACGGGCCGGTTGTTGAAGGCCATATTAGCGAGAGCACTTGTTTTCTCTCATTGACCGCGGTCAAGATTCAAAGGAAGATGCTTAACATTTCCAGATCGGTATCAATTTCTAGCCATGACGCTGTTAGCCAATCACCCCGAACGCAATGTGCTGCGCGTGCAGCTGCGCCAAAATATCGTGCTGAAAGAACTGCGCGAAAGCGAGATGGCGGCGCTTGAGCCCTACCTGAGCGTGGTCGATTGCCAGAAGGGCGACCTGCTGCTGAACCAGGGCGTGCACGAGATGGAGCAGTATTTCATCCTGGACGGCATACTCAAGCGGGTGGTGACCAACCAGGAGGCCAAGGAAATGATTTTGCGCTTCGCGGCCGAGCGCGACATTGAAACCAGCTACGCGGCCTGGCGCCTGAAGACGCCCACGCCTTACAGCATCGTCTGCGTGAGCAAGGCGCGCGTGGCCAAGCTGCCCATGCCGCAGTGGGTGGCGTTTTTGGAAAGCCATTCCCAGCTCAAGCAAAGCTTCGAATACGAGGTGATGCATTTGATGAGCGAGATCATGGGCCACACCATTACCCTGCATCTGCTGGACGCGCCGGGCCGCGTGCACCGCTTTGTGCGCAAGCATGGGGAGATGTTTGAGCGCTTGCCGAAGAAGCAGCTGGCAGCGTATCTGAATTTGTCGCCGGAGACGCTGAGCCGACTCAAAAACCAGGGCAAGATTTAGCGGCTCTGGCGGATCCGGCGGGTTACGCGGCTCCGCCGCTAACCCGCCCTACGAATGATCAACTTCCGCGTAGGGCGGGTTAGGCGCGAAGCGCCGTAACCCGCCACGAATCTTGACCGCGGTCAAGAATCCTGAAATTAGGAATATGTGGAAAAACCGGGTTTTTCATAGGCAATATTCTTACCGGTGATATCTGATATGCGCGTCCGCAATTGGCGGCGTGCTGGGCGTCTACCTATACTCGTTTCATACCAAACGCGTTGGCACCCATTCTTAACTTCAGAGGAAATATCATGACCACCATCACCAGCAAACAGACCCGTCCCGCCACCGAACAAGCAGCGCCGTTCAGCCTGATGTTCATCATTGAAACCCTGTTCGCCGTCAACCTGCGCGAACAGCTGGACGCCAGCACCGGCGGCGACAAGAGCGACGCCAAATACACCTACGGCCTGTAATTCAGCCGCAAAGCAAAACGGACGTCCTTGTGAGACGTCCGTTTCTTCATCAGGCCGCCATTTTTTGCAGCCTGACCTGCCCTCTCTCATCGGCCATGGTCCGCTCCAGCATTTTCACCAGCGCGTAGACCGCGTCGATATGGGGCGTTGCCGTGCCGGTAAGCCGCCCCAGTTCCACCACCGAGCCGACCAGGGCGTCGATTTCCGGCCCCCTGCCTGCCTCGATATCCATCAGCATCGACGTCTTGTGCCGCCCTACTTTCTCGGCCCCGGCGATGCGCTTGTCCAGCGTGACGCGGAAGGTCACGCCCAGCTGGTTGGCCACCGCCTCCGCCTCCCGCATCATGTCCGCCGCCAGGCCGCGCGCCAGCGGATACTGGCAGATGCCCTCCAGCGTGGCGTGGGACAGCGCGCTGATCGGGTTGAAGCTCAGGTTGCCCCACAGCTTGAGCCAGATCTCGGACCGGATATGGTCCAGCACCGGCGCCTTGAAGCCGGCCCGCGTAAAGCAGGCCGAGATGGCTTGCACCCGGTCGCTGTTCGAGCCGTCCAGCTCGCCCAGCGGGAAGCGCTCGCCTTCCACATGCCGCACCACGCCAGGCGCCACCAGCTCCGAGGCCGGATAGACCACGCAGCCAATCACGCGTTCCGGCGCAATGCGCGCCGCCAGCAGGCCGTCCGGGTCCACGCTGTGCACCACCCGCCCTTCCAGGCTGCCGCCGTGGCGGTGGAAATACCAGTACGGTATGCCGTTCTGCATGGTGACCACGCTGGTCTCCGGGCCGAACAGCAGCGGCAGCTGGTCGGCCACGGCCGCCACCTGGTGCGCCTTCAGCGCCAGGATCACCACGTCCTGCGGTCCTGCTTCGGCGTAGTCGTCCGTGGCCGTCACGTTGACCGCCACCTTCTCCGTGCCGTCATGCTCGATCAGCTTGATGCCCTTGTTGCGGATCGCCATTAAATTGGCGCCCCGCACCAGGAACGTCACCTGCTCGCCTGCCAGGGCCAGCCTGGCCCCCACCAATCCTCCTATTGCTCCCGCCCCTACTATGGCGATTTTCATTTTCAGCTCCTTGGTTTTTACTCAAAACGGTTGCTGAGCTTGCCAATGCCGTCGATCTCGACCTCCACAATGCTGCCCGGCCGCATCGAACCGACGCCGACCGAGGTGCCGCACAGCAGGATGTCGCCCGGATCCAGCGTCATGTCTTTGGAAATCCGGCTCACCAGCTGGGCGGCGGAAAACACCATGTCGTTGATCGGGTAGTCCTGCCGCACTTCGCTGTTGAGGATGGTCCGCACCACCAGCATGGCGGGGTCCAGGCCGGTGGCGATCACCGGGCCGAAGGGGCAAAAGGTGTCGAAACCCTTGGCCCGCACCCATTGCGGAAAAGTCGGATCGCGCTTGATGATGTCGTTCACGGTGACGTCATTGGCACAGGTATAGCCGAATATATGGTCCGGGGCGTCGGCCTCGGAGACGTTGAAACAGGTTTTGCCGATCACGATGGCCAGCTCGCCTTCGAACGCCACCTTGTCCTCGCACAGCGGCTTGCGGATGGTGGCGCCGGGGGCCAGGTAGGAGTTCGGCGTTTTCAGCAGGTACAGCGGCTCGGGCGGCGGTTCCAGCCCCAGCTTGCGGCCCAGCGCATGGAAGTTGTTCCACATGGCCAGCACCTTGCCGGGCACCGCCGGCATCAGCAGCTTCACGTCGGACAGCTGCAGGGTGTAATCGGTCGGCGTGGGCGCATCGAACATATCGCCTTCGTAGATGCGGATTTTGTCGCCTTCCACGGTGCCGAAACGCACGGTGTCGAAGTGTTGGAAGCGCAGCCAGCGTTTGATCATGTCGTTCTCGTTTCGAAAGGCGCCGGCGTGCAGAGTCCCTCGGCGGCGGCAGCGGGAGCTGCGGCTGCCAGGGCTGCTGCTGCAGCCGGCGCGTATCAGTCAGGGGGTTGGACTAGTTGGCAAGCCGGGCGGCGGCCGCCAGGCCTTTTTCGTCGGCCACTTCAACCGGGGTGACGGCAGTGTCCATGAAGCGTTTGCGCATCGGACGCAGCACCCACCAGGCCATGAAGGCAGCCACCGCGTTCAGGCCGCAGCCCACGAAGAACACCGCTTCCCAGCTGCCGGTGGCCGCCGTGATGACGCTCGACAGCGGCACGAAGATCGACGCCGTGCCCTTGGCCGTGTACAGCAGGCCGGCATTGCCCGCCGCGTTCTTGGTGCCGAAGGTGTCGGCGCAAGTAGCGGGGAACAGGCTGTAGATCTCGCCCCAGGCAAAGAACACCAGGCCGGTCAGGATCACGAACATGATAGGATCGCGGCCCCAGTAGTACAGCGCCAGGATGCCCACAGATTCCAGCGCGAAGGCGATGAACATGGTCTTCTCGCGGCCGATCTGGTCCGACACCCAGCCGAAGAAGGGTCGCGTCAGGCCGTTCAGCACGCGGTCGATGGCCAGGGCGAAGGTCAGTGCAGGCAGCACCATGCCCATGACGTTGAAGGTCACGCCGTCAATTTTGAAGTCCTTGGCGATAGGACCCATTTGCGCGGTCGCCATCAGGCCGCCGGCAGCCACCAGCACGAACATCGTGTACATGACCCAGAACACCGGTTTGCGGATGATCTGCGACGGGCCGAATTCGGCGCGGCCTTGCTGCACCTTGGTCTGCTTCTGGATCTTGCTCGGCACGTGGGCCGGTGGACGCACCATCAGCAGCGCCAGCAGCATCACAATGGCGCCCTGGCCGATGCCGAAGGTGAGGAAGGTGGACTCGTAGCCGCTTTTGGCGATCATCATGGAGATCGGGATAATGGTGGCCGCCGATCCGGCCCCGAATCCCGCCGCCGTCAAGCCCGCCGCCAGGCCCCGGCGATCCGGGAACCATTTCAGTGCCGAACCCACGCAAGTGCCGTACACCGCGCCGGCGCCGATGCCGCTGATGGCTGCCGCGATGTAGAGCATGGTCAGCGAGTCGGCGTAGGAGTTCATGATCCAACCCAGCGCGCACAGCAGGCCGCCAAACAGCACTACGGGACGTGGTCCCCATTTGTCGACCGCCCAGCCTTCCACTGGCACCAGCCAGGTCTCGGTCAGGATGAAGATGGTGAAGGCAACCTGGATGGCGGCCTTGCTCCAGCCGTACTTGTCGGCGATAGGGTTCACAAACAGGGTCCAACCGTACTGCAGATTGGCGATCATGGCCATACAGATAATGCCCATGATGAGTTGTAGCCAGCGGTACGAAGGAGGCCTGATCACTGGCGCGATGTCATCGTCATGCTTCATTTCGTTATCTCCATTAAATTTATTATGTGGGACTGTGTCTGGTCGACCGTGTCACGAGATGATTGTGGAAGAAGCAAAAACCGATATCCTTGACCGCGGTTAAGATTCGACATTCTTTCATTTATTTCAAGCTAAATAAAGCACCCCCTGCACGGGCCGCCTCCAGGCAGCGCGCCATGGTGGTCTGGATGGCGTTCACGAGGAAATCGGCCTCGTACACCTTGAGCATGTGCGGGTGGTGGTTCTCCACATAGCGGCGCAGGTGGGCGCGCTGGCTCTCCACGCCCATCTGGCCGGTGTAATCGTTGCTGCCCCAGTACCAGCGCAGGCCCAGTTCGCCAAAAGCGGCGTTGTAAGCCTCGCGCTGCGCGTCTGCCAGGTCGGCGGTATCGATCTGCATCATGGTCTGCTCCTCCTGTTGGAATAATGTCGGTTGACTAATGCATCGTAGGCCCAGACAATGATTAGGTATAGTTAAAGGTTTTTGTCATTTCCATACACGATGCTGTATACATAGGACGCCGATGAAACATGCCACCCTGCGCCAGCTGAAAGTCTTCGAAGCGGTAGCGCGCCACCTGAGCTTTTCCCGCGCGGCCGCCGAGCTGCACCTGACGCAGCCGGCCGTGTCGACCCAGATCAAGACGCTGGAAGGCCATGCCGGGCTGGTGCTGTTCGAGCAGCTGGGCAAGAAGGTCTACCTGACGCCGGGCGGCGCCGAGCTGCTGTACCACAGCCGCGCCATCATCCAGCAGTTCCAGGAGGCCGAGGAGGCGCTGACGCAGTTTCGCGGCATCGCGGGCGGCAAGCTGAACGTGGCGGTGATCAGCGCGGGCGACTACTTCTTCCCGCGCCTGATGGTGGAGTTCGCCCGCCGGCATCCAGGCGTGAAGCTGAACCTGACGGTGCACAACCGCGCCGAGCTGCTGGAACGGCTGGCCAGCAACCAGACCGACCTGGCGGTGATGGTGCGCCCGCCGCAGCAAGGCGACGCCGCGCATGCGGCCTTTGCGCCCCACCCTTACGTGATCGTGGCCCCGCCGCAGCACCCGCTGGCGGGCGAGCGCCGCATTCCGGTCGAGCGCATCGTGCAGGAACCGTTCGTGGTCCGCGAGCGCGGGTCGGATACGTGGAATTCAATGGAGGACGGCTTCGGCGCGCACCTGGAGCACCTGAACGTGACGATGGAGATCCGCAGCACCGAGACCATCAAGCAAGCCGTGATCGCGGGCATGGGCGTGGCGTTTTTGTCGGCCCACACCATCAGCCAGGAGCTGAAGGCCGGCAGCCTGGTGGTGCTGGACGTGGAAGGCTTCCCGGTGATGCTCAACTGGTACGTGGTGCACCGCAAGAACAAACGCCTACCGCCGGTGGCGCAAGCGTTTAAGAACTTCCTGCTGAGCGACGGCGCAGCGCTGATCGAGCAATACTTGGCACCAGCTTAGGACACGCACGCCACAACGCCGGAGGACGAAGGGACGGTCCCGACATGGCGGCGCCTGGTGGCAATTTGCCACCACGGATGCTACTATTTACTTGCCGTCCTCGCTAAAACACCAGTCCCGTAGATTCAATTGGAGTTTGATCATGAATGCACCTCTAGAGAGAGAGCGCATCACTGCCCGCGTCTCAAGCACGGTAGCTGAAACATTAAGTGAAGCAGCAGATTTGACCGGCACGACGCTCAACAATTTTGTCATACAGGCCGCGCTCAAAGAGGCGCAACGGGTCATTGACCGTGAGAAGACAATTAGCATTTCGAAAGATGATGCGGCCATGCTACTGAGCCTGCTTGATAGTCCACCAGCACCGAACGAGGCGCTGAAACGAGCTTTCGACCGTTTTATCAAGGTGAAATATGGCACCGACGGTACAGGCACTGGAAAAACTGCATGACCTAAAAAGCTTCGATTGCGGCGTTTCTCAGCTTAACCATTGGCTCCAGACGACGGCTATGCAGCATCAAAGAAATGGCGCATCAAGAACCTTTGTAATCACGGACGAGGCACATCCGGAGAAGGTGGCGGCTTACGTGACTATCGCGCTTCGAGGCCTGAGTCCGACTGCAGCTCTGCCCAAAGAAATGCAGAAGAAATTGCCTAGCCAAATGCCAGGATTCACACTAGCCCGGCTCGCGGTGGCGCTAGACCATCAAGGCAAAAGACTTGGCGAATATCTGCTGTTGGAAGCAATGGAACGGGCATGGCGTGCCGCCCGAAACGTTGGTGGGTTCGGCTTGTTCGTCGACGCCAAGGATGGAGCGGCAGCCTTCTACGAAAAATACGGCTTCCGGCCACTGCCCCTCGATCCGAATATCCTGGTGCTGCCAATCGCATCCATGCCTACATTCCCCGAACAAGATCCAAAATGAAAGCATCTGGAGGCGCCAATATCGCGTTGGCGCCAGGGACGCATGATTACGACATCATCAGCGCTCGCACATGGGCGGCAGCGCCGCCCGCCAGGCCAGCCAGGCTGTAGCCGCCCTCCAGGATGGAAACAACGCGCCCCTGCGCCGTTTCAGCCGCAATGGCCATCAGCTCCCGCGTGATCCAGTGGAAGTCGTCGTCATCAAGCTGCAGGCCGGCCAGCGGATCGTCACGGTGGGCGTCGAAGCCGGCGGAGATGACCAGCAGCTCGGGCGCCCAGGCGCGCACCGCCGGCAGCAGTTCCAGGCGCATGCGGTCGCGGAAGGCGGCGGAGGCGCAGCCGGGCGGCAGCGGCACGTTGAGGATGTTGTTGCGGCTGCCGGTCTCGCTGCGCAAACCTGTGCCCGGATACAGCGGCGACTGGTGGCAGGAGGCGTAGAACAGCCCCGGCAGCGGCGAGAACGCGGCTTGCGTGCCGTTGCCGTGGTGGACGTCGAAATCGACCACCACCACCCGCTCCAGCTCATACGCGCGGCTGGCGTGGGCGGCGGCGATGGCGGCCTGGTTGAAGATGCAGAAACCCATGGCGCGGTCCGGCTCGGCGTGGTGGCCGCAGGGCCGCGTGGCGCAGAACACATTGGCCGCTTCGCCCAGCATCACGTCGTCCACGCCGGCGCAAGCCGCGCCTATGCAGCGCATCACCGCGCGCCAGGAGCCGGGGGACAGCATGGTGTCGCCGCCGTCCAGCGGCACCACACCGCTCGTTGGCAGGGCTTCGGCCACGGCGTCGTAGTAGTCGGCGTCGTGTATCAGTTCGGCCTGGGCACGCGTGCCCAGCGGGGCTTCGCGCCAGTCCAGCGCGGCGAATTCGGACGTCTTCAGCGCTTCGAGCACCAGCGCCAGCCGCTGCGGCGATTCGGGGTGGCCCGCGCCGGGCTGGTGGTCGTAGCAATCGACGTGGGTGTAGACGCGGGTATGGACATGCTTGCGCGGTTTCGTCATGGCTGGCCTTGCTCGTGGAGGAACAGGTTGTCCGCGCCTGTGTCGCGGATGATGGCGGCTGCGTCGGGCGCGTCCTGCGGGGCGATCAGCAGCGCAATGCAGTGCGGCTTGAGCGCGGCGGCGGCGTGGCGGAGGTTGTTCACCAGCGTCTGGCGGGCCAGTTCCGGCGCCAGTCCCGGCTGCGGCAGCCCGGTCAGGCAGCGCAGCTGGCGCACGCCCAGCGGGCGGGCGTAGCGAATGGCTTCTTCCACGCCGTAGCGGAACTCAGCGCAGCGCGACGGCTGGTTGGCGATGCCGCGCTCGCCGCCCACCCAGTCGCCGGCGGGCAGGCAGAAGCGCACCAGATGCAGGCCGTGGCAGCAGAGCCGGTGGGCGATCTGCTCCACTGGGTACAGATAGGGGAACAAGCATTCCACGCGCTCGAAGCCGGCTTGCGCCGCCGCGTCGAAGCGGTCCAGGAAGGCCAGTTCGCCGTATAGCGCGTTCAGGTCGGCAGCCGGCGCGGGGATGGCGCCGGTTGCCGCCGACAGCGCGGCGGGTGCAACGGCGGGCTCCCCATGCGTCCCGCCTGGCGTGACGTACTGCACGGCTGCCGCCGCGTCAGATCACGCGTTCGTCGCGCAGCGCGGCGATCTGCGCGGCGTCGTAGCCCAGCTCGCGCAGCACCTCCTCGGTGTGCTCGCCCAACAGCGGCGAGCGGGTGACCTCGGTGGCGCTGTCGGACAGCTTGATGGGGTTGCCCACCGTGAGATACTTGCCGCGCTCGGGATGGTCCACTTCCACGATGGTGCCGCTGGCGCGCAGCGACGGTTCCTCGGCGATTTCCTTCATCGACAGGATGGGCCCGCACGGAATGTCGTATTTGTTCAGGATGTCCATCACCTCGAACTTGGTGTGCTCGCGGGTCCACTCCTCCACCGTGGCGAAGATGGACATCAAACGCGGCAGGCGCGCGCGCGGAGTGGCGTAATCGGGATCGCTGATCCAGCCTTCGCGGCCTATCACCTTGCAGATCGCCGGCCACACCGGCGCCTGGGCGATGAAGTAGATGTAGGCATTCGGGTCGGTCTCCCAGCCCTTGCACTTGAGGATCCAGCCCGGCTGGCCGCCGCCGGACGCGTTGCCTGCGCGCGGCACCGAGTCGCCAAAGGTGCCGCCCTCGGCAAACTGCGGGTATTCCTCCATGGTGCCGGTGCGCTCCAGGCGCTGCTGGTCGCGCAGCTTCACGCGGCACAGGTTCAGCACTGCGTCCTGCATGGCCGTATCGACCTTCTGGCCCCGGCCGGTGGCATTGCGCTGGAACAGCGCGGTGACGATGCCCAGCGCCAGGTGCAGGCCGCTGCCGCTGTCGCCGATCTGCGCGCCGGTGACGACCGGCGGACCGTCGGCGAAGCCGGTGGTGGCGGCCGAACCGCCCGCGCACTGGGCCACATTCTCGTACACCTTGCAGTGCTGGTAGGGACCGGGGCCGAAGCCCTTGACCGAGGCCACGATCATGCGTGGATTCAGCTCCTGGATGCGCTCCCAGCTGAAGCCCATGCGGTCCAGGGCGCCGGGGGCGAAATTCTCCACCAACACGTCGCAGTCGCGTATCAGGGTCTCCAGCACCTGCTTGCCCATGGTTTTCTTGGTGTCCAGCGTGATGGAACGCTTGTTGTGGTTCAGCATGGTGAAATACAGGCTGTCCACGCCGGGAATGTCGCGCAGCTGGCCACGGGTGGCGTCACCCTCCCCGGCTCTTTCCACTTTGATCACATCGGCGCCGAACCAGGCCAGCAGCTGGGTGCAGGTCGGCCCCGATTGCACGTGGGTGAAGTCGAGGATGCGCACCCCGTCTAATGCTTTGCTCATGGGTCTATCTCCAGTAGTTATAATTTTTTGATGGCTAGTATGGCATGCGGCTTGCACCGCGAGATAGTCCCATCATAGGCAGCGGCTGAGACAACACGCATTGACCCCGGTCAAGATTCGCAAGATGGCCCCTGTCCCGTCAATTTGTGGAAAATTGACTGCGGTCATCGGCGTGCGCGCCCACCCGCGCCTACCATCGGATTCCCCCATTTCTAGAGAGGAAACCATGCGCGCCATCGAAATCACCCAGCCCGGCGGCCCGGAAGTGCTGCAACTGTGCGAGCGCCAGCGCCCGTCGCTGCAGCCGGGCCAGGTGCTGATCAAAGTCCACGCAGCCGGCGTCAACCGGCCCGACCTGCTGCAGCGCGCCGGCAGCTACCCGGTGCCGCCCGGCGCGTCCGACCTGCCGGGGCTGGAGGTGGCCGGCGAGATCGTGGCCGGACATGTCGGCGACAGCGGATGGCGCATCGGCGACATGGTGTGTGCGCTGGTGCAGGGCGGCGGCTATGCGCAGTACTGCGCGGCGCAGATCGAGCTGTGCCTGCCCATTCCGCAGGGCTGGTCGCCGCTGGAAGCGGCTTCGCTGCCCGAGACCTTCTTTACCGTGTGGAGCAATGTGTTCGACCGCGCCGCGCTGGCGCCCACCGAGACGCTGCTGGTGCAAGGCGGCAGCTCGGGCATAGGCGTGACCGCTATCCAGCTGGCCAAGGCGCTGGGGCACCGGGTGTTCGCCACGGCGGGGTCGGATGAGAAGTGCCGCGCTTGCGAAGAGCTGGGGGCGGACCTGGCGATCAACTACCGTACCGGCGACTTTGCGGCGGCGGTCAAGGACGCCACCGGCGGCAAGGGCGTGGATGTGATACTGGATATGGTGGGCGGGGCGTATGTGCCGCGCGAGCTGGCGTGCCTGGCGGACGACGGGCGGCTGGTGTTTATCGCGCTGCTGGGCGGGGGCAAGGCGGAAGTGCCGCTGGGGCAGATACTGCTGCGGAGGTTGACGGTGACGGGGTCCACTCTGCGTCCGCGTCCGGTGCTGTTCAAGGCGGCCATTGCGCGGCAGTTGCTGGCGCGCGTGTGGCCGCTGCTGGAGGATGGCTTGATCAAGCCGGTGATTTACCGCATTTATGCGCTGGAAGAGGCGGCGGAAGCGCATGCGCTCATGCAGAGCAGCACGCACATTGGGAAGGTGATGTTGAAGGTTGTGTGAGGTGATGTGCGCGGCGTGCCATCGTAGGGCGGGTTAGGAGGCGCCAGCCGACGTAACCCGCCAAGGTGCCGCCAACGGCTCAATGGCGGGTTACGGCGGCTGCGCCGCCTAACCCGCCCTACGTCGGAACAGGTTTCGACAAGGCCTGGGCCGCCGGGGACAAGCGCACGAGATTGGCCTGGATGGACGCCAGCACCAGCGGCGCCAGCCCCTCCCCGCCGTGTTCCGCCACATGCGCCAGCAACTGCCGCCGCATGGGCGGCGCCCAGTAGCGCTGCAGGTGGTTCGCGATCTCGCTGTTGGCCTCTTCCTGGTCCGGGTAGGACGCAAAGAAAGTGCCGATCTGGTTGGCCATAATGACCAGGTGGTGAATATTCATCATCTCTCCTAATCTCAAGCCGGCTGCGCCGCAGCGTCTTTGTGGGCCATCTGCTCTTCGTGGAAGCGCGCAAACTCCAGCTGCCAGTCGGACTGCTGCTGCACCGGCATCACCTGCACCGCCGTCACCTTGTATTCAGGGCAGTTGGTGGCCCAGTCCGAATTCTCGGTGGTGATCACATTGGCGCCCGATTCCGGGAAGTGGAAGGTGGTGTACACCACGCCCGGCTGCATGCGCTCCGTCACCAGCGCGCGCAGCACGGTCTCCCCTGCCCGGCTCTGGATGCCCACCCACTGGTCGTCCTTGATGCCGCGCTCCTGCGCATCATGCGGGTGGATCTCCAGCCTGTCCTCCGCGTGCCAGCGCACGTTCTCGGTGCGGCGCGTCTGCGCGCCCACGTTGTACTGCGACAGGATGCGGCCCGTGGTCAGTATCAGCGGATACATGCGCGTCACCTTCTCGTCCGTCGGCACGTACTGCGTAATGATGAAGCGTCCTTTGCCGCGCACGAACTGGTCGATGTGCATGGTCGGCGTGCCTTCCGGCGCGGCGTCGTTGCACGGCCACTGGATGCTGCCCAGCTTCTCCAGCTTCGCGTAGCTCACGCCGCTGAAGGTTGGCGTCAGGCGCGCGATTTCGTCCATGATCTGCGACGGATGCGTGTAGTTCATCGGATAGCCCAGGCGGTTCGCCAGTTGCACCGTCACCTCCCAGTCCGCATAGCCGGCCTTCGGCGCCATCACCTTGCGCACACGCGAGATGCGCCGTTCGGCGTTGGTGAAGGTGCCGTCCTTCTCCAGGAAAGAGGAACCCGGCAGCAGCACGTGGGCGTATTTGGCGGTCTCGTTCAGGAAGATGTCCTGCACCACGATGCACTCCATCGCTTCCATGGCCGCGATCACGTGCTGGGTGTTCGGGTCCGACTGCACGATGTCCTCGCCCTGGCAATACAGGCCCTTGAAGCTGCCGTCCAGCGCCGCTTCAAACATGTTCGGAATGCGCAGGCCCGGTTCGGCCTGCAGCTCCACGCCCCACGCGGCCTCGAACTGCATGCGCACCGTGGTGTCGGACACGTGGCGGTAGCCCGGCAGCTCGTGCGGGAAGGAGCCGATGTCGCAGGAGCCCTGCACATTGTTCTGGCCGCGCAGCGGGTTCACGCCCACGCCTTCGCGGCCCACGTTGCCGGTGGCCATAGCCAGGTTGGCGATGCCCATCACGGCGGTAGAACCCTGCGCATGCTCGGTCACGCCCAGGCCGTAGAAGATGGCGCCGTTGCCGCCCTGCGCGAACATGCGCGCCGCGCCGCGTACCTGCTCGGCAGGCACGCCGGTCACCGCCTCCATCGCTTCCGGAGAATTGGCTTCCTGCGCCACAAAGTCACGCCACTGGTGAAAGGCGCGGTCGTCGCAGCGTTCGGCGATGAACTGTTCTGCCAGCAGGCCTTCGGTCACGATCACGTGGGCCAGCGAGCTGACCATGGCCACGTTGGTGCCGGGACGCAGCTGCAAATGGTAGTGCGCGCGGACGTGCGGCGACTTCACCAGGTCAATGCGGCGCGGATCGATCACGATCAGCTTCGCGCCCTGGCGCAGCCGGCGCTTCATGCGCGAGGCGAACACCGGATGACCGTCGGTAGGATTGGCGCCGATCACCATGATGACGTCCGACTTGGCCACCGAAGCGAAAGTCTGCGTGCCGGCCGATTCGCCCAGCGTCTGCTTCAAGCCGTAGCCGGTGGGCGAATGGCAAACGCGGGCGCACGTGTCAACGTTGTTGTTGCCGAAAGCCGCGCGCACCAGCTTCTGCACCAGGTAGCCTTCTTCATTGGTGCAACGCGAGGACACGATGCCGCCTATCGAATCGCGGCCATGCTTGGCCTGGATGCGCTTGAATTCGGAGGCCGCGTAGTCCAGCGCCTCGTCCCAGGACACTTCCTTCCACGGGTCGGTGATCCTGGAACGTATCATCGGCTTCAGGATGCGGTCCTTGTGCGTGGCGTACCCCCACGCGAAGCGGCCCTTCACGCAAGCGTGGCCTTCATTGGCCTTGCCGCTCTTGGTCGGCACCATACGTACCACTTCGCTGCCCTTCATTTCCGCGTCCAGCGAGCAGCCCACGCCGCAATAGGCGCAAGTGGTGGTCACCTTGTGCTCGGCCTGGCCCAGCCAGATCACCGATTTCTCCTGCAGCGTGGCGGTCGGGCAGGCTTCCACGCAGGCGCCGCAGGACACGCACTCCGATTCCATGAAGGTCTCGCTCTGCCCGGCCGACACGCGCGACTCGAAGCCGCGTCCGGAAATCGTCAGCGCAAACGTGCCCTGCGTTTCCTCGCAGGCGCGCACGCAGCGGTTGCAGACGATGCACTTGGACGAGTCAAACGTGAAGTAAGGATTCGATTCATCCTTCTTCAGCTTCAAATGGTTGGCGCCCTCGTAGCCGTAGCGCACCTCGCGCAGGCCGGTCACGCCGGCCATGTCCTGCAGCTCGCAGTTGCCGTTGGCCGGGCAAGTCAGGCAGTCCAGCGGGTGGTCGGAAATGTACAGCTCCATCACGCCCTTGCGCAGCTCCTGCAGCTTGGCCGTCTGCGTGCGCACCACCATGCCCTCTTCCACCGGCGTGGTGCAGGAAGCGGGATAGCCGCGCCGGCCCTCGATCTCCACCAGGCACAGGCGGCAGGAACCGAAGGGCTCCAGGCTGTCCGTGGCGCACAGCTTGGGAATATTGGTGCCGCTTTCGGCGGCGGCGCGCATCACCGACGTGCCGGCGGCCACCGTCACGCGCTGGCCGTCTATGGTCAGCGTAACGAAGTCCGTGGCTACGCTGGGCGGGGTGCCGAAGTCGCGGCTGATAATTGTCTCGATCATCTATGTCTCCTAGGCGGCGCGCTGGTCTTGGGAGACCTGGCCGAAATCTTGCGGGAAGTGGTTCAGGGCCGACAGCACGGGGTACGGCGTCATGCCGCCCATCGCGCACAGGGAGCCGTGCAGCATGGTGTCGCACAGCTCGCGCAGCAGGATCACCTGCTTGGGACGCTCGCTGCCCTCGCGGATCTTGTCGATCACCTCCACGCCACGGGTGGAGCCGATGCGGCACGGCGTGCATTTGCCGCACGACTCCACGGCGCAGAACTCCATCGCGTAGCGCGCCAGCTTGGCCATGTCGGCGCTGTCGTCATGCACCACGATGCCGCCGTGGCCCAGCACGGCCCACAGCGAAGCGAAGGCCTCGTAGTCGAGCGGCGTGTCCCACTGCGACTCGGGCAGATAGGCGCCCAGCGGGCCGCCCACCTGCACCGCCTTGATCTGGCGGCCGGAAGCGCTGCCGCCGCCGTATTCAAACAGGATGTCGCGCAGGGTTACGCCGAAGGCCAGCTCAATCAGGCCGCCGTGCTTGATATTCCCCGCCAGCTGCACCGGCAAGGTACCACGCGAACGGCCCATGCCGTAGTTCTGGTAATAGGCCGCGCCCTTGTCGAGGATAAGCGGCACCGCCGCCAGCGACAGCACGTTGTTGATGACCGTGGGCAGGCCGAACAGGCCGGCCAGCGCAGGCAGCGGCGGCTTGGCGCGCACCACGCCGCGCTTGCCCTCGATACTCTCCAGCAGCGCCGTTTCCTCGCCGCAGATGTAAGCGCCCGCGCCCTTGCGCACCTCCAGGTCGAAAGCGCGACCCGAGCCCATGATGTCCTGGCCGAGGAAGCCCGCTTGCACGGCGGTGGCAATCGCGTGGTTCAGGTTAGCGATGGCGTGCGGGTATTCGCTGCGCACATAGATATAGCCCTTGTTCGCACCCACCGCCAGTCCGGCGATGGTCATGCCCTCGATCAGCATGAAGGGATCGCCCTCCATCACGATACGGTCGGCAAAGGTGCCCGAATCGCCCTCGTCCGCATTGCAGACGATGTACTTCTGCGGACCGGCCGCCTTCAGCACCGTGTTCCACTTGATCCCGGTGGGGAAAGCGGCGCCGCCACGGCCGCGCAGGCCGGAAGCGGTAACGGCGGCCACGATCGCGGCGGGCTCCATCGCCAGCGCGTTGCGCAAGCCCTTGTAGCCATGGTGTGCCTCGTAGTCAGCCAGCGACAGCGGATCGGTCACGCCGGCGCGCGAGAAAGTCAGGCGGCTTTGCCTGGCCAGATAAGGAATCTGCTCCACCAGGCCCAAGGCCAGCGCATGCTTGCTCTCGCCGAGATGGAAGCCCGCCTCGAACAGCGCGCCCACGTCCGCCGCGTCCACCGGGCCAAAGCCGATGCGGCCTTCCGCCGTGGCCACTTCCACCAGCGGCTCCAGCCACAGCAAGCCGCGCGTGCCGTTGCGGACGATGTCGACGTCAACACCGCGGCGCGCAGCTTCGGCGGTGACGGCTGCCGCCACGTCGTCGGCGCCCAGCGCCAGCGCGGTCGAATCGCCGGGAATGTAGATGCGGATGCTCATGCTGCCTCCTTCACTTTGGCCAGCAGCGCGTCGAAACGGGCCGGGGTAACGCGCGCATGCAGCGCCTCGTTAATCATCATCGACGGCGCGGTGGCGCACTGCCCCAGGCAGTAGACCGGCTCCAGCGCGAACTCGCCGTCCGTGCTGTGCGCATGCAGCTTGCAGCCCAGCGCGCTCTCGGCGTGCGCCAGCAGCGCGTCGCCGCCCATGCTCTGGCAAGCCTCGGCGCGGCAGATCTGCACCACCTGGCGCGCCGGCGCCTCGGTACGGAAGTAATGATAGAAAGTGATCACGCCGTGCACCTCGGCGCGCGACAGGTTGAAAGTGGAGGCGATTTCATCCACCTGTCCGGGCGGGATATAGCCGATAGCATCCTGGATCGCGTGCAGGACCGGCAACAACTGGTCCTGGGCGCCGCTGCTGGCGGCAAGGATGGCGCTTGCCTGGGGAATACGCTGCTGCATAATGCCTCCGTCGTTTTTATTGTGTACCGTGAGCGCTGAAGTTATGTTCTGCGAAACATATATTTCAGTTAATATTCACGCATAAGCCTAGGCTAGCACTGTAAAAACAGCAACGCAATATGAAGGATTTTGCATATGTTCAAAGTTGAGATCCGCCCTGACTGGGTGCTGCGCCACCCGAACGGGCAAACCGTGCCCCTGCCGGTGCTGCTGGACCTGCTGGCGGCGGTGCGCAGCTCGGGCAGCATCAGCCAGGCAGCCAAGGCCTGCGGCATCTCCTACCGCCACGCGTGGGGATTGCTGAACGAATTCAACGAACAATTCGGCGCCGAGCTGGTGCACAAGTCGCGCGGATCGGGCACGGTGCTGTCGCCTCTGGCGGACAAATTGATCTGGGCCGACAAGCGCATCGCCGCCCGCCTCAGCCCCATGCTGGACAGCCTGGCCTCCGAACTGCAGCAAGAACTGGCCAGCCTGCTCGACGAGCGCCCGCCCGCGCTGCGCCTGACCGCATCGCACGGCTTCGCGGTGGCGGCGCTGGTGAGCCGGCTGGAACAGCAAGGCGTGCTGGTGGACCTGCAATACCGCAGCAGCACCGAAGCGGTGGCGGCGCTGGCGCGCGGCGAATGCGACCTGGCAGGCTTCCACCTGCCCGTGGGCGAGTTCGAAGGCGCGGCGGCCGCAAAATACCGCCCCCTGCTCGACCCGGGCCGCCAGATGCTGGTCCACCTGGCCTACCGCATGCAGGGCATTTTCACCGCCAAAGGGAATCCGAAAGACATCCGCACGCTGGACGACCTGGCGCGGCAGGACGTGCGCTTCGTGAACCGCCAGCGAGGCTCGGGCACGCGGCTGCTGCTGGAACTGCTGCTGAACGGGGCCGGCATCGCGCCGGACCGCATCAACGGCTTCGAAAGCGCCGAATTCACGCACGCGGCGGTGGCCGCCTACGTCGCCAGCAACATGGCCGACGCCAGCTTCGGCGTGGAAACCGCCGCCCGCCGCTTCGACCTCGACTTCGTGCCCGTGGTGCGCGAACGCTACTTCTTCGCCTGCTCCCGCGAAGCCCCCGCCGCCCCCCTGGTCGCCGCCGCGCTGGCCGTGATGGAAAGCGCTGAATTCAAGGACACGCTAGCCGCCCTGCCCGGCTACGACGGCGCCCTCAGCGGCCAGCGCCTTTCCCTGCAGTCACTTTTCTAAGGCATTCCGCCACCACGAGAGGGTGCGAAGAATGATTGCGCTATTCTTTTTATGTTATAAAATGGTATCAAATTTTCTAAAGATAAAGGTAATGCGGATGAAATTGCTGTGCGCACTGGTTTCAAGCTTTGCAATCGCCTGCCTGGCCGCGTCGCCAAACGCGTTGGCGATTGGGCAAAAGAAGTTCGTGGACTCCGGCACGGCCGCCGGCGTGGAACTGATCTCGCGCGGAAAAGCAGCCGCCATCCATTTGGATGGCGATGATTACCCCGGCGTGCTGCGTGCTGCGCGCGACCTTCAAAACGACATCGAAAAAGTGGGTGGCCAGCGCCCCGCATTAAGCCTGCAAAACGCAACCAGTGCAGCTGGCGGCCAGGACGTGATCCTGATCGGCACCATCGGACACAGCCGCCTGATCGACCAGTTGATCGTACAAAAGAAGCTCGACGCCAGCGCCATCAAGGACCAGTGGGAAGGCTACCTGGTGCAAGCGGTTAAATCACCCATGCCCGGCGTGGCGCGCGCACTGGTGATCGCCGGCAGCGACAAACGCGGCACGATCTTCGGCATCTACACGCTGTCCGAGCAGTTGGGCGTGTCACCATGGTATTGGTGGGCGGACGTGCCGGTTCCCCACAAGGACCGCGCTGTAGTACCATTCGGCACACTGGTGAATGACCGCCCTGCCGTGAAGTACCGCGGCATCTTCCTCAACGACGAGGCGCCCGCGCTGACCAACTGGGCCAAGGACAAATTCGGCGGCTTCAATCACCAGTTCTACGAAAAGCTGTTTGAACTGATGCTGCGGATGCGCTCCAACTACCTGTGGCCTGCCATGTGGTACTCGGCGTTCAACGACGACGACAAGGAAAACGCCAGGCTGGCCAATGAGATGGGGATTGTGATGGGCACCTCGCATCACGAGCCGATGATGCGCTCGCAGCAGGAATGGCACCGTTACGGCAAAGGACCGTGGGACTACGAGAAGAATGGCGATGCCTTGCGCAAGTTCTGGGCCGAAGGCCTGCGCAACAGCCACGACTACGAACAGGTGATCACGATGGCGATGCGGGGCGACGGCGACGAGCCCATGTCCGAGCAAGCCAACGTGTCTCTGTTGCAGAACATCGTGAACGACCAGCGCAAGCTGATTGCAGCCGAGTGGAACAAGGATCCGGCCACGGTGCCGCAGTTATGGGCCTTATACAAGGAAGTGCAGGAATACTACGACAAAGGCATGCGCGTGCCGGACGACCTGCTGCTGCTGATGTGCGACGACAACTGGGGCAATATCCGCCGCCTGCCGACAGCGGAGGAACGCCGGCGCAGCGGCGGCGCCGGCATCTACTACCACTTCGACTACGTGGGCGTACCGCGCTCCTACAAATGGCTCAACGTGACCCAGATCTCCAAGGTGTGGGAACAAATGAACCTGGCCAGCGAGTTTGGGGCGGACCGCATGTGGGTGGTCAACGTCGGCGACCTGAAGCCCATGGAAATACCGACCGAGTTCTTCCTTAGCTACGCCTGGGACCCGAAGGTTTGGCCGGCCGAACGCCTGGGCGACTATCTGAAACAGTGGGCTGCGCGCGAATTCGGCGCAGCCCACGCGGACGACATTGCCGATATCGTCAACCAGTACACGCGCTTCAACGCGCGCCGCCGCCCCGAGCAGCTCGATCCGGCCACCTTCAGCCTGGTGAACTACCGGGAGGCCGAACGCGTGGTCAACGCCTACAACGGCCTGGCCGAGCGCTCACGGCGCCTCGCTGCAGCCCTGCCGCCGCAGCAGCGCGACGCGTTCTTCCAGTTGGTGGAGTATCCTGTGCGCGCTTCGGCCAACGCGCTGGACATGTACGTGAGCGCCGGCATGAACCGCCTTTACGCGAACCAGGGCAGGATCACCGCCAACGACATGGCGGCCAGGGTGCGCGCGCTGTTCGCCAACGATGCGGAGCTGGCACGCCAGTACCAGCAAGACGTCAGCGGCGGGAAGTGGAAACATATGATGTCGCAGACCCGTTTCGGCTATACCAACTGGGACCAGCCATACCGCGATGTGATGCCGGCTGTGAGCGAGCTGCGCGTTCCCGTGAATGGCGAGCTTGCGGCTCCGAACGGCATCCATCCTAGCGACCAGATGGGGATAGCGTTTGAAGGAGAGACCGTCGCATGGCCTGTGTTCCCGATCAAACCGCTGGTGCTGCCGCAGCTGGACGTGTTTCAGAAGCAGGCTGGCCGCATCGAACTGTTCAACCGTTCAAGCACGCCCTTTACGTTCAGCATCTCCGCCAACCAGCCTTGGGTGCGCCTGAGTACGAGCGGTGGAACCGTCGAGAAAACGCAGCTGGTGGAAGTTGATGTGCAGTGGGATCAGGCGCCACTGGGCGACAGCCGCGCGGAACTGACAGTGACCGGGCCGGACAAGGCCAGCGTGAAGGTGGCCGTCCCGGTCCGCAACCCTGCCGCAGTGCGGCCGGAGCAGGCATCCGGGCACGTAGAGACGCGCGGCGTGATAGCCATCGAGGCAGAGCACTACACGGCGGCGCCGAGCGCACCGGGCCGCCGCTGGCTGAAGATTCCTGACTACGGCCGTACTTTGTCCGGCATGACCGTATCGCCCGCGAATGCGGGGGCGCTCGATCTGCGCGATGGCATGCAGCTGCAATATGCCGTAAACATTTTCAATCCCGGCAAGCTGCAAGTTGAAGCGGTGCTTGCGCCGACGCTTAAATTCATGCCAGGCAGCGGCTTCCGCTACGCGATCTCCTTTGACGATGAAGCGCCCCAGGTAATCAATATCCATGCGGATGAATCCGAAGACCACTGGCGCAAGATCGTGTCTGACGGCGTGGCCAAATTCTCCAGCACGCACATGGTGAAATCGGCTGGCAAGCACACGCTGAAATTCTGGGCGCTGGACCCTGGCGTGGTACTGCAACGGCTAGTGGTCAACACTGGCGGACTGAAGCCGAGCTATCTGGGACCGCCGGAGAGCCCCTACTTCCCTGCGCAGAAGCGCTAAGCTGCCGACCAGCCGCGACATCGAGCCGCCATTCAAGCCTACATCGACGACAGCCTCGCGCGCTGAAGTTCGGTGGCTTCGGTGGCTTGAGGTGCCAACAACGCCGCCTGAAGCGGCGGCCAGGCATCATCCACCTGATCCATCGCGGCCAGCTTGACGTGGCCGTAGCCGCGCACTTGCTCCGGCAGCTGCGCCAGTTTGAGCGCGGCGGCTTTATTGTGCGGCGTGAGGCTGGCGGCGAGGTCGCGGGTGAAGGCCAGGTAGCGGTCGCGCAGGGCGCGCTCGCGGCGGCGCTCTTGCGTGTAGCCGAAGATGTCCAGCGGCGTGCCGCGCAGGCCTTTCAGGCGCGCCAGGCCGCCGAAGCCTTTCATCATCCAGCCGCCGAAGGCCATCTTGGCCGGCACGTCCGAACCCGGCTTTTTGCGCGCCAGCAGCGGCGGCGCGAGATGGAAGCCCAGCTTGTAGTCCCCTTCGAATTGCGCTGCGATCTGCTCGCGGAAAGCGGGGTCGGCGTGCAGGCGCGCCACTTCGTATTCGTCCTTGTAGGCCATCAGCTTGAACAGGTTGCGCGCCACGGACTTGCTCAGCACGCGCTTGGAGCCGTCGCCTTCCAGCGCGATTTCTTTGCGCTCGACGGCGGCCACTGCGTCGGCGTACACGCCGGCGTAGGCGGCGTTCTGGTACTTGGTCAGCCATTCGACGCGGAAGGCCACCAGCTCGGGCAGCGATTTGGGCGCGGCGAACTGAATCACCTTCTCCTGCGGCTGCGCAAGGCGCGCCAGCGCGTCCTGGTCGGCTGCGGCCAGGCGGCCCAGCATGAAGGCGCGCTTGTTCATGTCGATGGCGACGCCGTTCAGTTCAATCGCGCGCATCAGCGCTTCCAGGCCGGCGGGCACCAGGCCTTTTTGCCACGCGTAGCCCATCAGCAGGATGTTGCCGCCGATGGGGTCGCCCAGGAAGCGCGCGGCGATTTCCTGCGCGTCCAGTTGCAGCACGCGGTCTGCGCCTGCGGCCGAGGCGAGCTTCTCCAGCAGGCCGTCCTTGTTGATGGAGGCGTCGCGGTCGCGGGTGAATTCGGCTGTCGGGATCTCGCGCTCGTTGGCCACCACTTGCGTATGCCCGCGCCGCATGACGGACAGGCTGTCGGGCATGGCCGCCACCACTAGGTCGCAAGCAAACACGGCGTCCGCCTGCTGCAGGTCGATGCGCACCTGGTTCAGCGCCGACGGCGACGCGGCCACGCGCACGTGCGACAGCACCGCGCCGCCCTTCTGCGCAAAGCCCATGAAGTCCAGCGTGGAGGCGCCCTTGCCTTCCAGGTGCGCGGCCATGGTGATCAGCGCGCCCACGGTCACGATGCCGGTGCCGCCCACGCCCGCCACCAGTATCTCGAACGGCTTGGCCAGGGCATGCGGCGTGGGAGCTGGATAGCGGCCCAGCGCCTGCTCCAGGTCCGACAGCGTCAAGGCCACGCTGGCGGGCTTGCGCAGCGTGCCGCCCAGTACCGACACGAAGCTCGGGCAGAAGCCTTCCACGCAGGAGTAGTCCTTGTTGCAGGACGACTGTTCGATCTGGCGCTTGCGCCCCAGCTCCGTTTCCAGCGGCAGGATGGACAGGCAGTTGGACTGCACGCCGCAGTCGCCGCAGCCTTCGCACACGGCGGGGTTGATCACCATGCGGCGCGCCGGATCGGGGAACACCACCTTGTCCGGCTTGTTCTTCTTGCGGCGGCGGCGCTTTTCGGCCGCGCAGGTCTGGTCGTACACCAGCACCGTCACGCCCGCGATCTCGCGCAGCATGCGCTGCATGGCGTCCAGTTCACTGCGGTGGTGCACCGTCACGCCCGCAGGCAGCGTCACGCCGTTGTAGTTCTCCGGCTGGTCGGTGACCACCACCACTTTCTTCGCGCCCTCGCTCACCACCTGCTGCACGATCTGCGGCACGGACAGCGTGCCGTCCACCGGCTGGCCGCCGGTCATGGCCACCGCGTCGTTGTACAGGATTTTGTAGGTGATGTTGGTGCGCGCAGCAATCGCCTGCCGGATGGCCAGCGAGCCCGAATGGTAATAAGTGCCATCGCCCAGGTTCTGGAACACGTGCTTCTCGCCGACGAAGCGCGAGGAGCCCACCCAGCTGATGCCCTCGCCGCCCATCTGCGCCAGGTAGTTGGTGTCGCGCTTCATCCACGTTGCCATGAAGTGGCAGCCAATGCCGGCCATGGCGCGGCTGCCTTCCGGCACGCGGGTGGAGGTGTTGTGCGGGCAGCCGGAGCAGAAATACGGCGTGCGCTTGACGCCGTCGGCACTGTTGGACAGCAGCTCGGCGGCGCAGAAGTCCGGCAGCATGCGCTGCAGGTCCAGCGCCGGGTAACGCGGCGCCAGCCATTGCACCAGCGCGGGAGCGATGCGCGACGGACGCAGCTCTCCCAGCGCGGACAGCAAGGAGTGGCCGTGCTGGTCGGTCTTGCCGATAACGGCAGGCCGTTCGGACTGCGGCAGGTTGTAGAACAAATTCTTCACCTGCTGCTCGATCACGGCGCCCTTCTCTTCCACCACCAGGATCTCCTGCAGGCCTTCCGCAAACGCGGCCAGGCGCGTGCGCTCGAGCGGATAGGTCAGGCCCGGCTTATACAGGCGCACGCCCATCTCTTCCAGGCGGCTCAAAGGCAGGCCAAGGCGCTCCAGCGCTTCCAGCAAATCAAGGTAAGCCTTGCCGGCGCTGATGATGCCGATGGCGGCGCCCGGCGCAGGCACCACCAGGCGGTCGATGGAATTGGCGCGGGCGAAGGCCTGCACCGCTTCCAGCTTGGCTTCCACGCGCACTTCCAGCGCCAGTCCGGGCAGATCAGGCCAGCGGTTGTGCAGGCCGTCCGGCGGCGCGGTGTAGCCGGTGGGCGCCACGTATTGCGGCAACTGTGGCAGGTCCACCACCGCGCCGCCCTCCACGGTTTCGGAGATGGCCTTGAAGCCGGACCACGCGCCCGAGTAGCGCGACAGCGCCCAGCCGTACAAGCCGTATTCGAGATATTCCTGGATGTTTGCCGGGTTAATCACCGGCATGCCCCAGGCGATCAGCGCCTGCTCGCTCTGGTGCGGCATGGACGAGGACACGCAGCCGTGGTCGTCGCCCAGGATCACCAGCACGCCGCCGCGCGGCGAGGAGCCGTAGACGTGGCCGTGCTTGAGCGCGTCGCCCGCGCGGTCCACGCCCGGGCCTTTGCCGTACCACATGGCGAACACGCCGTCGACCTTGCGGGTGGGATCGGCTTCCACCTGCTGCGAGCCGAGTACCGCCGTCGCGCCCAGCTCCTCGTTAATCGCAGGCAGGAACTGCACGTTGTGCTTTTCCAGCAGCGCGGATGCGCGCCACAGTTCCTGGTCCACCGCGCCCAGCGGCGAGCCGCGGTAGCCGCTGACGAAGCCGCCCGTGTTCAGGCCTTGCGCCTCGTCGGCAGTCTTCTGCATGCACAGCAGGCGCACCAAGGCCTGGGTGCCGGTCAGGAACACCCGGCCCTGGCTGCGGGTCAGGTTGTCGGACAGGGCGTAGTCGGGATCGGCCAGCGTAGGCAGGAGGGACTGCGGCAAGGTCATCGAATTCATGGGCGGGCGTCTCGGATTGGGAACTTATAGTGCGGAAATGATATCGCGCTCCTGGCGAAATATTTCTTCTATTTGTTCGGATGGAGGCAATAGAATGGTTTTTTCTTTCGCAAAACCGCACAAAACATGAAAAACGATTCTCTGGATGCCGCTTCCGTCAAAATCCTGTCGGAATTGCAAAAGAACGGCAGGATCTCATCCAACGAACTGGCCGAGAAGATAGGCATGTCGGCCAGCCCATGCTGGCGCCGCCAGAAGGAGCTGGAGGACAACGGCTACATCATCCGCTACACCGCGCTGGTGGACCGGCGCAAGCTGGGGTTGTCGGTGGTGTGCATGGCGCACATTACGCTGGCGCGGCACGAGGAAGGCGTGGTGAAAAATTTCGAGGAAGCCATGCGTTTGCGGCCGGAAGTGGTGGAATGCTACGAGACCACCGGCAACGCGGACTACCTGGTCAAGATCGTGGTGGCGGACATGGACGGCTACCACGACTTCCTGCACAACGTGCTGGTGAAGCTGAACGGCGTGTCGCAGGTCAACACCAGCGTGGCGCTGCGCGAAGTGAAGTACGAGACCGCGCTGCCGCTGTAAGCAACGCTTCAGGGCGCCTTGGCTTGCTTTTCCAGGGGAGGACTGGTAACGTTCACACACCCTCTCTTTACGGCCAGCCATGAAAAACGCCCTCCTCTGTCTCCTTACACTTTGTGCATCCTCCGCATGGGCTGAAAAGCCCGGCGCCTGGCAGGCTTTCCAGGGCGAAGATGTCGCGCAGCGCCCCTTCATCGATTTCTCCTGGGCCGGCGCCCGTTACGGCGAGCAGGAAATTGCGCCGGTGAACACGGCGATCTTCAAGGTGGCCGACTACGGCGCGATCCCGGGCGACGCGCTGGACGATACCGACGCGATCCAGCGCGCCATCGACGCGGCCAGCGCGGCGCATGGCGGGATCGTGCAGTTCGAGGCTGGAACCTATCTGCTCAACAGCGGACCGGCGCCCAGGCGCCTGATCGTGTCCGCCAGCGACGTGGTGCTGCGCGGCGCCCAGCAAGGACAGACGCATTTCAAGATGGTCAATGCACTGGCTCCGGCCAACCCGGCGCAGTTGTGGGCCGCGCCGGCCCTCGTGACCTTCACGCCGGGCAAAGTTCAGCCGGGTCCGGCGTCGCCCCTGGCAGCGCCGGCGCGCATGGGCGACACGCGCATCGTGCTGTCCGCCCCCGCCGGCTTCAAACAGGGTGATTTCGTCCGTATCGAGATGCAAAGCACGGCCGCGAACGCCAGCTATCTCGAAGGCAAGCCCACGCGCCGGATCTGGAGCAAGATCAACAGCCAGGGCGTCAAGGTATTGGAAATGCACGAGGTGGCAAGCGTCGACGGCGCGGTCCTGCACCTCAAGACGCCGTTGACGACGTCCATCGATCCCCGTCTGCCGTGGACCGCAAGCAAGGCCACGGTGCTGCGCAATGTCGGCTTCGAAGGCATACGGCTCGAGGGCAGCTTTACCGAGCGTTTCGTTCATCACAAGAATGCCTATCACGACTCCGGTTTCTGCGGCGTCGAACTGGATCAAACCGTCCACTCCTGGGTGCGCGGCAATCAGTTCGAGAACGTGACGCAGCCGGCAGTCATCCACGCCGGGGCGGCCAACACGATAATGCTGAACACCATTGCCGGCAATAGCGGCCACCTCAGCTTTGCCGCCACGTTTTCCACCTACAGCCTGATCGGACTGAACCTTGATGTCACGGCGGAGGGCCAGTGGCACGGGGTCGGCGCCTCGCACCAGTCCGCCGGCTCGGTCTTCTGGCGGAATATAGCGCCGGCCTCGCGCGGCATCGATTCCCACGCCAACTTCCCGCGCCACACGCTGTTTGATGCGATTGAGAGCCGTGGCATGTGGGGTTCGGGCGGCAATTATGCCGATCTGCCCAACCATCTGGCGGGGCTGGTTATCTGGAATTTCCACCAGACCGGGCAGCTGGAACGTGGCGAGAGCCGCATCCTGGACCTGTGGAGTCTGCCTGACTCGGACGCGAAGCAGTACGGTCCATACACGGCGGTCAATCCGGTTCTGGTCGGCTATGTCGGGCCGTATTCCGATGTGAACAGCGCGAACATGCGGCTGGTGGAAAGCATGGGCCGCCACGTCGCGCCCGAATCGCTCTACGAGGCGATGCTGGAGAAGCGGCTAGGCCGGCTCCCGGCCTGGCTGTTGTCCGCCAAGCGAGAATGGGCGGCGCTGCTCAAGGCCAGGCTGGGCCGGGACAACCCGGCGCTTGGCGGGCAGTAAGCCAGCCGCTAGGGCGCGTCCGCCTGGCCCACCATGGCGGGCAGATAGATGGCGCTGAACTCGGGCGGGAAGCGGCGCGCGCGGCCGGCGCTGATGTCCACGCAGATCAGTTCCCAGCGGCCGCGCAGCACGGTGGCCTGGTCGCTGTTGCGTATCAGCTGGAAGCGGCGCTCCATGGTCATCTTGCCGTCGCTGGCGGTAAGCCAGGTGCCCAGGGTGAGCGGCTCGCCCAGGCGCGTGGCCTGCAGGTAGTCGTAGGAGGCGCTGCGGATGGCCATGGCGCGGTCGAGGCGGTGGTAGTCGGCCAGCGCCAGCCCCAGGGCTTCCGAATGGGACCAGCCTATCGCCTCGCACCAGCGCACGTAGACGGCGTTGTTGGTGTGCTGCAGGCCGTCGATGTCCTGCTCCTGCGGCTGCAGCGGTAAGGTGTAGGCTTGCGGATAGTCCCAGGGCACGGATGCTTTCCTCTTTCAGTTAGGCCGGTACTGGGCGCGCGCCGAGATGCTGCACCGCCAGTGTAACCACGCGGCCCAGCGGCACTTCCACCCAGCGGTGGAACACGGCGCCCGCCGCCAGGCTTCCGCTCCACGCGATCAGCATGCCCGCTGCCTGCCAGTAAGGTTCGGCCGGCGCGTAGCGGGTGAAGGCCGCGTTCACGATCAGGCAGACCGGAAAGTGTATCAGGAATACCGAGTACGACGTCCGCGCCAGCGCGTTGACCGCCTGCCATGCGCGGCCGGCGTCTGCTGCCAGCCTGGCGCGGCCGAAGGCGAACAGCACGCAGGCCACGGCCAGCGCCACGGCGATGCGGATGCGGAAGTCCAGCACCAGCGCGGCCAGCGTAGGCAGCACGAGGACGGCCAGCAGCAGGGCCACCGCGCCGGGTTTGCGCCTGGCGTCGCTGGCCCACCAGGCCAGCACGCCGAGGCCGTAGCTGCCGAAGAAGTACGGCGCCCAGTTGTCCCAGCTGCTGTCCAGGTTGAAATGCAGCAGCGAGCTGCTGACGGCGGCGAGCATCACGGCGGGCATCAACCATGGGCGCTGGCCGCCGCCGGCCAGGCGGCCGGCCAGCCACAGCATCAGCACCATGGCGGCGTAGAGCTGGAAGTCGATGGCCACATACCAGGCGCCGGCCGACAGGGCTTCGTAACCGAGCACGCCGTGCAGCAGCAAGGCGTGCGCGCCGAGCTGGCCGAAAGTGGGCGGCGCGGAAATGGAGTCGTGCGTCATCCAGGCGCCGGCCACCACGTTGGCGCCGGCGGCCAGCAGTGTGGCGGCCAGGAAGGGCGGCGCCAGCTTTGCGTAGCGGCGCCAGATGGTGTTCAGCGGCGCGGCCACGCCGGGGCGGCCGGAAGGCGACAGCGATTTGGCGGCCAGGAAGCCGCCTGCCACGAGGAAGACCTGCACGGCGATGCGCGCGTGGTCGGTGAGCCAGGCCATCAGTTCAGGCGCCAGCGCACTCACGTGGCCGGACATGGGGCCGTAGAAGGCCAGGTGGTGCAGCACAATCAGCTGCGCCGCGCCGGCTTTCAACAGGTTGATCAGGCCGAATTGTGCGGGGGCCGTGCCCGCACTCCCCTGGCGTGCTGCTACTGCATTCATTACCATCCCTTGCTTGCGTTTGTTTTCCTACAATGCTTCTACACGCAAGACAAGCTGGCGGTAATATTGCGGACCGGGCGGTATGATAGCCGAACTTGGGCGAGGCGGTCGTCTGATTGCTACGGCAGCAGCACCGACAGCTCGCCGGCGCCCTCCCGCAGCACCGGCAAGAATGTCTCGATCATCCGGGCCGCGCTGACACGGCTGGCCTGCACGCCCACGTTCAGCGCCGCCAGCACATTGCCCGACGCGCCGCGCACCGGCACCGCCAGCGAGCGCAGGCCCTCCTCCAGTTCCTGGTCGTTCAGCGCGTAGCCCGCGACGCGCACTTCATCAAGTATGGTGCGCAGCCGCGCGGCCGACACCACGGTCTTGTCCGTATAGGCCTTCAGCTTCACGCGCGCCAGGTAGGCGTCCAGTTCCTCCGGCGCCAGCTGCGCCAGCATCACCCTGCCCAGCGAGGTGCAATACGCCGGCAGCCGGCTGCCGGTGTTGAGCGACACAGACATGATGCGCGACGTGGCCGAACGCGCCACGTACAGGATCTCGTCCTCCTGCAGCACCGCCAGCGAGCACGATTCATTCAGCGTGCGGCTGATGCGGTTCAGATAAGGCGCGGTCGATACCGTCAGCGGCGTGGAGGACAAATAGGAGTAGCCCAGCGTCAGCACCTTGGACTGCAGCGTGAACTGGTTGCCGTCCGCCTCCGCGTAGCCCAGCGCGCACAGGGTATGCAGGCAGCGCCGCACTGCGGCGCGCGAGATGCCGGTGCGGTGGCTGATCTGGGCAATGGTCAGGCTGCGGCGCTGGTCGCTGAAGGCGCGCAGCACAGACAGGCCGCGCGCCAGCGACGTCATGAAATCGGGACTGGTCAGCGCATCGATTTCCTCGGCCTCGCTCACGCGTTCCGGCGCTTCCAGGCTGGCGGGGGTTTTAGGCATGCAGGCGCGCTCCGTGAAAAGTCGTTCGATTACCGCACAGCTTCGTTTCCAGCCGGTTGCCCGGTAAATCAGGGCTGGATACACTGAACTGGTAGCAAATTCGGCCAATTGTTCGATTATCGCACACAGGCCTGGACCCAACAAGCGCGGCGCTCCGCCGCTGGAAAGCATATCGTGATCAACAAAATCTCTCCCTCGCTGCAGGCCGCGGTGGCCGACATCGGCGACGGCGCCACGGTGATGATAGGCGGCTTCGGCAACGCCGGCATGCCCTCGGCGCTGATCGACGCGCTGATCGAACAAGGCGCGCGCGAACTCACCATCGTCAACAACAACGCCGGCAACGGCGACACCGGCCTGGCCGCCCTGCTGGCCGCAGGCCGCGTGCGCAAGATCATCTGCTCCTTCCCGCGCCAGGCCGACTCGCACCATTTCGACGCCCTGTACCGCGCCGGCAAGGTGGAACTGGAACTGACCCCGCAAGGCAACCTGGCCGAGCGCATCCGCGCCGCCGGCGCCGGCATCGGCGGCTTCTTCTCCCCCACCGGCTACGGCACCCTGCTGGCCGAGGGCAAGGAAACCCGCGAAATCAACGGCCGCATGTACGTGCTGGAGTCGCCCATCCATGCCGACTTCGCGCTCATCAAGGCGCTGCGCGGCGACCGCTGGGGCAACCTGGTGTACCGCAAGGCGGCCCGCAATTTCGGCCCCATCATGGCCATGGCGGCCAAGACCACCATCGCCCAGGTGCGCGACGTGGTGGCGCTGGGCGAACTCGATCCCGAAGTGATCATCACGCCCGGCATTTTCGTCCAGCGCGTGGTAAAGGAGGCAGCATGATGAACCGTTACAGCCGCGACCAGATCGCCGCCCGCGTGGCGCAGGACATTCCCGAAGGCGCTTACGTCAACCTGGGCATCGGCCTGCCGACCAAGGTGGCCAACTACCTGCCCGCCGAGCGCGAAGTATTCCTGCATAGCGAGAACGGCCTGCTGGGCATGGGGCCCGCACCCGCCGAGGGCGAGGAAGACGAAGACCTGATCAACGCCGGCAAGCAGCCGGTGACCCTGCTGACCGGCGGCGCCTACTTCCACCACGGCGATTCGTTCGCCATGATGCGCGGCGGGCACCTCGACATCTGCGTGCTGGGCGCGTTCCAGGTGGCGGCCAATGGCGACCTGGCCAACTGGCACACCGGCGCGCCGGATGCGATCCCCGCCGTCGGCGGCGCGATGGACCTGGCGATAGGCGCCAAGCAGGTGTTCGTGATGATGGACCACCAGACCAAGACCGGCGAGAGCAAGATCGTGGCGCAATGCAGCTACCCGCTCACCGGCGTGGGCTGCGTGAACCGCATCTACACCGACCTGGCGGTGCTGGACGTGACCCCGCAGGGCCTGCGCGTGCTGGAAATGGCGCCCGGCCTGAGCTTTGAAGAACTGCAGGCAGCAACGGCCGCGCCGCTGCTGCAAGGCGAATGAAGGAGACAAGCATGAACGATGCATACATCTGCGACGCGGTGCGCACCCCGATAGGCCGCTACGGCGGCGCGCTGAAGGACGTGCGCGCCGACGACCTGGGCGCCATCCCCCTGCGCGAACTGATGCGCCGCCACCCGGACCTGCCCTGGGACCTGGTGGACGATGTGATCTACGGCTGCGCCAACCAGGCCGGCGAGGACAATCGCAACGTGGCGCGCATGTCCTCGCTGCTGGCCGGCCTGCCGGTTGAAGTGCCCGGCACCACCGTCAACCGCCTGTGCGGCTCGGGCATGGACGCCGTGGGCACGGCGGCGCGCGCCATCCAGTCCGGCGCTGCGTCCCTGATGATCGCCGGCGGCGTGGAGTCGATGACGCGCGCGCCCTTCGTCATGGGCAAGGCGGATACGGCCTTCAGCCGCAACGCGTCGCTGCAGGACACGACCATGGGCTGGCGCTTTATCAACAAGGCGCTGAAGGAAGCCTACGGCGTGGAGACCATGCCGGAGACGGCGGAGAACGTGGCGCAGGACTACGGCATCAGCCGCGCGGACCAGGATGCGTTTGCGCTGGCGAGCCAGAACAAGACGGCGGTGGCCATCGCCGAGGGCATTTTCGAGCGCGAGATTGTGCCGGTGACGCTGCCGCAAAAGAAAGGCGATCCGATCGTCTTCAGCCAGGACGAGCACCCGCGCGCCACCACGCCGGAAGCGCTGGCGAAGCTGAAAGGCGTGGTGCGGCCGGATGGCAGTGTCACGGCAGGCAATGCGTCGGGCATCAATGACGGCGCCTGCGCGCTGCTGCTGGCGAGCGCGGAAGCGGCGCGGGAGCACGGCCTGAAGCCGCTGGCCCGCGTGGTGGGCATGGCCACCGCCGGCGTGGCGCCGCGCGTGATGGGCATCGGGCCGGTGCCTGCGGTGCGCAAGCTGCTGCGACAGACCGGACTGACGCTGGAGCAGATGGATTTGATCGAGCTGAATGAGGCGTTTGCTGCGCAGGGGCTGGCGGTGCTGCGCGAGCTGGGCTTGCGCGATGATGATACGCGCGTGAATCCGAACGGCGGCGCGATTGCGCTGGGCCACCCGCTGGGGATGAGCGGGGCGAGGCTGGTGACGACGGCTACTTACCAGCTGCATCGTACTGGCGGCAGGTATGCGCTGTGTACCATGTGTATTGGAGTGGGACAGGGAATTGCCATCCTGATTGAGCGGGTGTGATGCGTGCGTCGCGCGCCCACGGCGCGCGGGGCTGCGCGCGGAGCGCGCAGCAGATGGGCGATTCGGAGAGGGCTGGGCCGGTAGGCCCAGCCCTTCGAATCCCACCGGCTCCGTCCGAACAAATAAAAACGGGCTCCCGCAGGGGAGCCCGTTTTTATTTGTTCTGGCGGAGACGGTGGGATTCGAACCCACGATACAGGTATAAGCCGTATGCATCCTTAGCAGGGATGTGCCTTCGGCCACTCGGCCACGTCTCCTAGCTGATTACTCAACTATTGCCTTCCCTTCCACGTTGCCGCTTCAGTTCGGACGAGCGTTATAGTACTGGCCCGCCGCGATTTGGTCAAGGCCGCGCGCCGGGCATTATTTCAAGCGGCACGCCGCCGCGCGCGGTGCGCAGGTTGACCAGCTTGACCGGCTCCAGCGCGTTCTCCGCCTTGCCGTCCGTGGTCACGGCCAGCGCAACGGTGTTCTGCCCGTTCGGGTTCAGTATCCCCGGCGGGATGATGAAAGTGCGCTGCGGACCGACGTTGGCGGCAAACTGCCCCATATTCCAGCCGTTGACGAAGATCAGCGCGCGGTTGCTGCGCTCCGAACGCGGCTTGCCGGCGTCGCCAAAGGCCAGGCCCAGCTGCACGTCATGCCCTTTCGGCAGGTCCAGCGCGAAGCTGGTGCGCAGCCAGTAGGTGCCGGCCGCCGGCGGCGCGTCCGTAGGCTGCGCCGCTTGCCAGCCGTCCTGCTTGCCCGGCAGATGCCAGCCCTGGCGCTCGCCGTACAGGCCGCCGTTGTTGAGCGGGCCGCGCACCGTGTCGGGATTCGCTTCCCCGCCCTGGTTGCCCTGGATGCGCCACGCGATAGGCACGGCGAAGCGGTTGCCGCCGCGCGAGGTCAGCGAGGCCGAGATCAGGCCGCGCGCTTCGCGGTGGTAGTCGTCCGCCATCAGGTTCCAGTTGTGCGAGTTGTTGCGCACCATGACGGAAATGACGTGCTCGCCCGGCTTCAGGTCCGCGAAAGAGAACTTCACGCTGTCGGTGGTTTCGGGAAAGGAGCGGCCCGTGTCCATCTCGTCCTGGCCGAGGAATTTGCCATCGACCCAGACCTGGATCAGGCCTGCCCCGCCGGCGCCGTAGAACAGCTCCAGTTGGTTGGCTTTGGTCGCGCCCACCTTGACGCGGCCGCGATACCACACGTCGCCGTGATGGAAGCCGTAGTCGCTCATGCTCAGCGTGGGCTGGCCGCGTTCCGGCATGGTCCAGGTCTGCGCGGCGGAGGCGCGGCTGTCGGCCTTCACCCACTGGCTGTCGTCGAAACCGGGCTGCGCTTCCGGGCTGTCCATGCGGCGCGTCCACTTCTGCGCGGCCAGGCTCGGCAAGGAGACAGTCTCCGGACCGCGCACGGCGCTGGTCTTGATGCTGCCGTCCGGCTGCGCGCTCACGCTCAGCGCCACGCCGTTGAACGTAACGGCCGACGCGTCCGCGCCCCAGATTTCCAGCGCGCTATCTTTAGTGGTATCGCCCTCCAGCGCCAGCTTGCCGCCGTCCAGCTTGGCCGAGCGCACCAGCGCCGGGGTCAGTTCCAGCATCACGCCATGCGGCGTGTCCTGGCGCCACATATTGAAGCTGGTTTTCTCGTCCGCCAGCAACAGCAGCATGGGTGCGCGCCCGCCGCCGCTGATGCGCACGCGCGCCAGGCCGTCATGCATGTATGACAGTTTGAGGTCGCCCTTGGCGGCGTCGAACACGGAGCCAACCTGGCCGGACAGCACCTCGACCTTGGGTGCGGACGCGTAGCGCAGCACGGTCTCGCCCGCTTCCTTGTCGCGGCCATGCAGCAGCACGATGTCGCGCTCGCCATTGCGGAAGTGGGTCTGGATTTCGGAATTCGAGTACACCAGGTGCTGGCGTTCCATGGCGTAGGAAGCCAGCAGCAGCTTGCCGTCCTGGCCGTTGATGCGCACCGGGATCTGGTAGCTGCCGTCCTTGGTGGCCAGCTCGAAGCTGGCGCTGTCGTCCGTCAGCGCGTCCGATGGACTGTGCACGGCGAACAGGACATGCGTGCCCGATTTCGGATTGACGTTGTGGTAGACCTTGAGCTTGGCGTTGCTGGTCTTCAGCTCCGGCCCCTTGTCCATCTCGGCCAGCGCCTGCTCCGCCGCCTGCACGAACATGCCCTGCTGCTTGAGCGCATAGGCTTTCTCGCGCAGGCCGCGGTCCTCGGAAATGGCCGCGCCGTAGTCGTAGGACGTGTACACCACCGGCCCGGCCAGCCAGCCCCAGGAGGTGCCGCCGAAGGTCATGTAGATGTTGTGGATGGTGATGCGGTTGATCAGGTTGGTGCCGTAGAACACGCGCTGGTAGCCCTTGCCCTGGCGCTGCGCGGTGCAATCGTAGGTGCCGTTCGAGCCCCAGTAGTCGAACCAGCCGCCGCCCAGTTCTGCGGCGAAGCCCGGCGTCTTGGGCGAGGTCAGCGCGCCGGACTTGGGACCGGGCTTGCCGTGCATGCCCCAGTCGGGCGCCTTGTTGGGGCCGGACGGATCCGCGAAGACATTGCAGGTGCCGCCCGGGTAGCCGTCGAAGGCATACAGCTCGGTCGGGCCGGAATTGGCCCACGGCGCAGTGGAGCCCTTCGGCGCCCAGTCCGGCAGGCGGCCTGCCGCGTTGTGGAAGAACGGCACGGTGATGCCGTCGGCGCGCGCCTTCTGCGCCAGGTGCTCCATGTGCCGCACATGCTTGGGCTCGACCTTGCCCAGCTCGTTTTCCAGCTGGTAGGCGACCACATTGCCGCCGCCCGTGGTGGCCTGGTGGCGCGCGATGATGGCGTTAATCTGCGTCATCCACTCGTCGGTGGCGGCGGTGTAGACCGGATCGTCGGTGCGCGCCTCGGCGCGGTTGCGGAACATCCAGCCGGGGTAGCCGCCGCCGGTCAGCTCGGCGTTCACGTAAGGACCGGTGCGGGCGATGATGTACATGCCCTCTTCCTCGGCAATCTGCAGCGCGCGCTCGACGTTGCGCACGCTGGAGAAGTCGTACACGCCCTGCTCCGGCGAGTGGTAGCCCCAGTCGAAGTAAAACGCCACGCCGTTGAAGCCGGACGCCTTCATCTTCTGGATCACGTCGCGCCACAGCGAAGGATTGGGCAGTCGGAAGGGATGGACTTCGCCCGACCATACCACCACGCGCTTGCCGTCCACCATCAGCGAATGCTCGTCCCAGCTGATCTGCTTGGGCTGGCCTTTGGGCTTGGTGGCCTGGGCATAGGCTTGCGCATCCTCGGCCAGCACGGTGAAGTGGCGCGCCACGGTGGAGACGCCGCCGACTTCCTTCTTCGGCGTCCAGCTGGCGAAATTGTCCTGGCTGTCCGAGTACCAGGAGCGCTTGCTGGCGCTGTCGCCGAAGTAGATGCGCCAGCCGCCGCCCGGCAGCTTGACCAGCGCCGGGGCTTCCTTGCCCGCGCCCCAGCCGGCCCAGTCGCCTTTGTTCTGCACCGCCCACGGCCCCGCGAGGGAGCCTGCGGTGGCCAGTTCGATAAAGCCGCTTTGCTGGTTGCGCGCGAAGGCGGCGTAGCCCTCGCCGCTTGCGACCACGAAGGTGTCCGCATAGCCTTGCAGGCCTTGCAGTGGCTTGGGTGCGGACCACTGGCTGAAGTCGGCGTTCGGCTCCACGATATAGGTGCTGAACGCGCCCTTGGCGCCATCCTTGGACAGCGACACGGCCACCTTCAGGCTGCCGTCCTTGTCGCGCACCCACTCCGGCGCAGAGACGCTGCTCACGCCCGGCAGCGCAATGCCCGCCTCGCGCATGGGCTCCCAGTTTTTCAGATCCCGCGAACGCGTAATGCCGAAGGCCGCGCCATCCTGGCCGCTGGTGTAGACGACGTAGTAGTAGCCGTCCGTATGGCGGACGATGGACGGATCGCGCAGCAGGCGCTGCGGCGCCGTGTAGGTCTCGGAGGCGAGCGTGGCGAAGCTGGCGCCGTCCGGCGACGAGAACACGCTGAGGCTGTTCTGCGAGCCCGCCGTAAAGCTGGACATCAGGTAGACCTGCTGGTTCTGTCCGGCGCTGGCCTTGCTCTTGGCCTCGGCAGCCTTCAGCGCCGCGTCGGACGCCTGCGGTATGCCCAGCTCCTGCGCCATGCCGGGGCCGGCCAGCGTACCGCAGGCGACGGCAACGGCGGCGGCGAGCCTGCCGAGATAAGGGACACGCGGCTGGGTGGCGCGGCGGCGGGCTTTGTTCGTCTGGACCAAGGTTGACTCCTACTTTTATTATCGGGACGTTCGCCCGACATCCTAATGCGCGCAGCAGCGCGGCAGGCGTCAACAATGTGATTGTTTGGGAAGCGGAATTAATCTCGGCAAGCGAGGGGAAAGCCCGCGTCCGGACTGTGGACGCGGGAAGTGCGGAAGTGGCCCCTGCAGCACGTGAAATTCGGCACTACGGGCCAGGATGCAAGGCCGGGCTGCGCGCCAGGCTGGCGGTGCGCAGGCGGGCTAGGCCAGCGGCTCAGGTCCGGTCGTTCTTGTGGCTTTGGCGGCCGGCCTCGGCATGCTGCTCGGGCGTGCCGCCGCGCGTGCCCGTGCTGCCCTGGCTGCTGCCCTGCGTGCTGCCCTTGCTGCCGCTGCGGCTGCCGCTGGACTCGTCCTCGTCGCTGCCGCTGCGGGAACCGCTACGGCTGCCGCTTTGCTGGTTGCCGTCGTTCTTGTGGCTCATGCTGCCGGCTTTGCGCGCTTCTTCCGAGGTGAACTCGTGCGCAGTGCCTGCGGCGTGCGCGGCACGGCCGCCTTCGGCCGCGATTTCACGCTGGCGGTCCGGGTCCATGGAGGCGAAGCCACGGTTGCTGGTGTCGCCGCTCTGGCTGCTTCCCTGGCTGCCGGACTGCTTGCTGCTGCTTTGATCGCTGCTTTGTTTGCTGCCTTGGTTGCTGCCTTGATTCGAGCTTGCCATGATGGTCTCCTGTTTGGAACGTTTGTGGAGTGATCATGGTAGGCGGCTGCGGGCATTTTCGCGTCGGCCACCGTAGGGTGCTTTTGTAGGATGTGACTGGCTTTGTTGGACCGGGATTTAATGCGGGGTGTGACTGGAATTACTCGACCGTTGGGTGGCGCTGCGCGTGCTTGTTAGATGACGCTTGCGTCGCGCGCCCTCGGCGCGCGGTGCTGCCGCGCAGCGGCAGCAGATGGGCGATTCGGAGAGGGTTTGCGCGGCACGCGCAAACCCTTCGAATCCCACCGTCTCCGTCCGAACAAATAAAAACGGGCTCCCGCAGGGGAGCCCGTTTTTATTTGTTCTGGCGGAGACGGTGGGATTCGAACCCACGATACAGGTATAAGCCGTATGCATCCTTAGCAGGGATGTGCCTTCGGCCACTCGGCCACGTCTCCTAGCTGATTACTCAACTATTTGCCTTCTCCTCTACGTTGCCGCTTCGGATCAGACGAGCGCTATATTAATGGCCCGCCCCTCGTTTGGTCAAGGAAACGGGCCATCTTTTTTACTCTTTTTCCAGTTCGAACGCTTTGTGCAGCGCGCGCACGGCCAGTTCCATGTACTTTTCGTCGATCAGCACCGAAATCTTGATCTCGGAAGTCGAAATCATCATGATGTTGATGTTTTCTTCGGACAAGGTGCGGAACATCTGCGAGGCTACGCCGACGTGCGAACGCATGCCTACGCCGACCACGGAGATCTTCGATACCTTGGCGTCGCCCACCAGGGTGCTGTAGCCGATTTCGGCTTTCTGGCCTTCGAGCACGTCGATGGCTTTCTGGTATTCGCCGCGCGAAACGGTGAAGGTGAAGTCGGTTTTGCCGTCCACGGACTGATTCTGGATGATCATGTCCACTTCGATATTGGCGTCGGCCACCGGGCCGAGGATGTGGTAGGCCACGCCCGGACGGTCTGGCACGCCCAGCACGGTGATTTTGGCTTCATCGCGGTTGAAGGCGATGCCGGAGATGACTGCTTGTTCCATGTTGGTGTCTTCCTCAAACGAAATCAGGGTGCCGGAGTTGGCTTCGGTCTCGAGATCCATCAGCGGATCGGTCAGCGACGACAGCACGCGCGTCGGCACGCGGTAGTTGCCCGCGAATTCCACGGAGCGCGTCTGCAGCACTTTCGAGCCCAGCGAGGCCAGTTCCAGCATTTCTTCGAACGTGATCGCCTTCAGGCGGCGCGCTTCCGAGACCACGCGCGGGTCGGTGGTGTAGACGCCGTCCACGTCGGTGTAGATCAGGCATTCGGCTGCCTTCAGCGCGGCGGCGATCGCCACGGCGGAGGTGTCCGAGCCGCCACGGCCCAGCGTGGCGATGTTGTCGTTGTCATCCACGCCCTGGAAGCCGGTGATGATGACGATCTTGCCGCCGTCGAGGTCTTTGCGCACGCGCACGTCGTCGATGGACTGGATGCGGGCCTTGGTGAAGGCGGAGTCGGTTTTAATCGCCACTTGCCAGCCGGCGTAGGACACCGCGTCCTTGCCGATCGCTTGCAGCGCCATCGACAGCAAGCCCACGGAGACCTGCTCGCCGGTGGAGGCAATCATGTCCAGTTCACGCGGGTCGGGCGGGTTTTGAATTTCCTTTGCCATCGCAATCAGACGGTTGGTCTCGCCGGACATGGCCGACGGCACTACAACGATCTGGTGTCCTGCGTCGTGCCATTTGGCGACGCGGCGCGCGACGTTCTTGATGCGGTCGGTCGATCCCATCGACGTTCCGCCATATTTGTGAACGATTAAAGCCATAACAGTGATGTTTCCGCTCGAAGATTGAAAAAAGGGAGGGCTTGTTACTCTACATGTTGCAGTGCGAAACGACAAGCCAAAAAAGTTATGACGTCATACAGTATTGGCATATGGACATACTAAATCGCCGCAGTACCGACTTTTATTTGGCTTCCCAGCGGAATACCACCCTTTCGCCTGCCCCCTGCCCTATTTGCTGGCAGTCCATGCCGATACCGGCGGCGAACAGCAATTGTGCGGGCGTTTTCACCACCGGCAGGCGGCCGCGCTCCCAGGCCGGGATGCCCAGCGTCTGGTAGTGGTATTTCAGGGCGCGCGTGGGGCGGTTGCCGGCGGGTTTCAGGCGCTCGCCGCCGCGGCGGAACTCGATGGTGAGGTACTGGCCACGCAGCCAGGCGCCGTCCAGGCCCGCTTCGGCCCGCTCGATGTGCAGCACGCCGCCGTAGTCCGGGAAGTCCAGCGAGGCTTCGCCGTTCCAGCGGAAGTCCTGGCCGGGGGTGTCGTCGAACTGGTCTTCGCGGGTGCCGGCGATCTCGGGCAGCTTGGGGATCAGGTGCAGGCGGTCGCGGTGGCGGCGCACGTCCACTTCGGGGTGCACCACCAGCATTTGCGTGTCGTGCCGCGCTTCCAGCAGCTGCACCAGCATTTCGGACAGCCAGGCGGTGGACGGCATGCTCAGGCCGCGCAGCGCGAACCAGTGGCGCAGCAGGTTGCAGGCGCGGTCTGTGCTCATTTCGCGCAGCTTGGCCACCTGCAGGCAGTCGCCGTCCAAGGCGGCGGCCAGGTCCTGCTCGGCCAGCTCGTTCAGCAGGCGCTGGGCGGACTGCGCGTGCTGCGCGCTGCGCGCGAAGCGCTCCTGGAAGCCGGGGAAGTACTGCGCCAGCGCGGGCATGACGGTGTGGCGCAGCGCGTTGCGGGCGTAGCGCGGGTCGTCGTTCGACTCGTCTTCGATGTGGCTGATGCCGTGTGCGGCGGCGTAGGCTTCCAACTGCTTGCGCGAGGCCGGCAGCAAGGGGCGCATCATGACCAGGTCCGGATTGGCCAGCAGCTCGGGCGCGGTGTTGGCCGCGTCCATGCCGGACAGGCCGGCGGTGCCGGAGCCGCGCAGCAGCTGCAACAGCACGGTTTCGGCCTGGTCGTCCTGGTGGTGGGCGGTGAGCAGCAGGTTCACGCCGTGTTCCGCGCACATGGCGCCCAGGGCGGCGTAGCGGGCCTTGCGCGCGGCCGCTTCGGTGCCGCTCTTGCGCACGTTTTCCAGCGTGATGCGGCGCGCTTCAAAGCTCACGCCCAGGGCGGCGCATTGCTGCTCGCAGTGCGCCAGCCAGGCGTCCGCGTTGGGGCTGATGCCGTGATGGACGTGGAAGGCGTACAGCGCAATGCCCTGCGCCGCCGCGTGCGCGTGGGCCAGGTGCAGCAGCGCCGAGGAATCAAGGCCGCCGCTCAGGGCGATGGCGATGCGGCCGCCGTGCCGGGCGGAGGCCAGCGCCTCGGTGTAGATGCTGGCGAGGGTGGCGGTTTGCTGCTTTTTCATGGGGACTCCGGATGACAAACGGGGACAGGCGCTGGCGCGGCTGTCCCCTTTTTTGAACCACAGGCGAAAAACCGGGGTCAGACCCGTTGGCTCCGACCCCGGCATTTTGCACTGGTTTTATTCTTGCGGCGTGGTTTCCTTGAACTTGCCGTAGCCCATCAGCTTCTCGTGGCGGGCGGCGATCAGGTCCTTGGTTTTGACGCCGTGGAACTGGCGCAGCGAGTCGGCCAGGGCGCGCTTGAGCATGGTGGCCATGGCTTTCGGGTCGCGGTGGGCGCCGCCCAGCGGCTCGGAGACGATCTTGTCGATCAGGCCGATGGCTTTCAGGCGGTGCGCGGTCAGGCCCAGGGCTTCGGCGGCGTCGGCCGCGCGTTCGCTGGTCTTCCACAGGATGGAGGCGCAGCCTTCCGGCGAGATCACCGAGTAGGTGGCGTATTGCAGCATCAGCACCTGGTCGCCCACGGCGATCGCCAGCGCGCCGCCGGAGCCGCCTTCGCCGATGATGGTGGCGATCAGCGGCACTTTCAGTTCCGCCATCACGTACAGGTTGTGGCCGATGGCTTCGGACTGGCCGCGCTCTTCGGCGTCGATGCCGGGGAACGCGCCCGGGGTGTCGACGAAGGTGAAGATGGGCAGGTTGAACTTCTCGGCCAGCTTCATCAGGCGCATGGCCTTGCGGTAGCCTTCCGGCTTGGGCATGCCGAAGTTGCGCATGGCGCGTTCTTTGGTGTCGCGGCCCTTCTGGTGGCCGATCACCATGCAAGCCTGGCCGTTGAAGCGCGCCAGGCCGCCGACGATGGACTGGTCGTCCGCATAGGTGCGGTCGCCGTGCAGTTCATGGAAGTCGGTGAAGATTTCGTTCACATAATCCATGGTGTATGGACGCTGCGGGTGGCGCGCGATCTGCGCCACTTGCCAGGGGGTCAGCTTGGCGTAGATGTCTTTGGTCAGCTGCTGGCTCTTCTTGGCCAGGCGGTCGATCTCCTCGGAGATGTCGACTGCCGAATCGTCTTGCACGAAACGCAGTTCTTCAATTTTGGAATCGAGTTCCGCAATCGGTTGCTCAAAATTGAGGAAAGTTGTCTTGGTCATTGTACCTCCGTGTTGTAACCCGGACGGCGGGCGGCCCGTGGGCCAGCCTCGCGCAGGGCGAATTTTTCGCTATTCTACCGGAACCGGGTCCAGACTACGCCATAAATACCAGGTGGCGACGGTCCGATAGGGTTCCCAGTTGGCCGAGACTTCGCGCGCATCGCTGCGGGAAACCGGCTCGCCGGAGAAGTAGTTCTGGCTGATGCCCTGGATCAGACCGGGGTCGTCCAGCGGCAAAACATTGGGACGGAGCAGATTAAATATCAAAAACATCTCCGCTGTCCAGCGGGTGATGCCGCGTATCTGCACCAGTTCGGCGATGACGGCTTCGTCATCCATCTGGTCCCACTGGCTGGCGTGGACCTTCTTGGTCTTGAAGTTGTCGGCCAGGTCCAGGATGTATTCGGTCTTGCGCTTGGACAGGCCGCAGGCGGACAGCTCCTCGGCGCCGGCCTTGAGCACGGCGGCCGGGGTGAATTTCGGGCAGGCCGCCAGCAGCTTCTGCCAGGCGGCAGCGGCGGCCTTGGGCGTGACCTGCTGCTTGACGATGGAGCGGGCCAGGGTCGTGAACGGGTCGTCGTGGCCGACCAGGTGCAGGTCGCCAAACTGCGGGATGAGCTTTTTCATGATGCGGTCGCGCTTCATGAGCTCCTGCTTGGCTTCTTCCCAGTACGGCGGCACTGCTACCGCTGGGGACTGCGCCCCCATCATGTCCGTGGCCTTCACCATTATGCGCGGCGCCAGTTGGTGCTGCCGTCAGGCTTGTCTTCGAGGACGATGCCTTCGGCCAGCAGCTCGGCGCGGATCTGGTCCGACAGCGCGAAGTCGCGCGCCTTCTTGGCGGCGGCGCGCGCGGCGATGCGCTGCTCGATGGCGGCGGCGTCGCCGCCGCTGGTCATGTCTATGCCCACGCCCGCCTGCAGGAAGGCCTGCGGCGCGCGTTCCAGCAGGCCCAGTACGGCGGCCAGTGCTTTCAGCTGGCGCGCCACGGCGGGCGATTTGGATTTATTCAGTTCCGTGGCCAGGTCGAACAGCACCGACACGGCCATGGGCGTGTTGAAGTCGTCGTCCATGGCTTCGGCGAAGCGCTTGGCGTTGGCTTCGGTCCAGTCCAGGGGCTGGCCGTCGCCCGCATCGGCTTGCACGCCGTCCAGCGCCGTGTACAAGCGCGTCAGCGCGCCCTTGGCGTCGTCCAGGTGGGCGTCCGAGTAGTTCAGCGGGCTGCGGTAGTGGGCGCGCAGGATGAAGAAGCGCACCACTTCGGCGTCGTACTTTTTCAGCACGTCGCGGATGGTGAAGAAGTTGCCCAGCGATTTGGACATCTTCTCGTTGTCCACGCGCACAAAGCCGTTGTGGATCCAGTAGTTGGCCAGCGCGTGGCCGTGCGCGCCTTCCGACTGCGCGATCTCGTTCTCGTGGTGCGGGAACTGCAGGTCCGCGCCGCCGCCGTGGATGTCGAACTGCTCGCCCAGCAGCGCCGAGCACATGGCCGAGCACTCGATATGCCAGCCCGGACGGCCCTTGCCCCACTTGGAGTCCCACTTCACTTCTTCCGGCTCGGATTCCTTGGAGGCTTTCCACAGCACGAAGTCCAGCGGATCGCGCTTGCCGGTGTTGACGTCCACGCGCTCGCCGGCGCGCAAGTCGTCCAGCGACTTGCCCGACAGCTTGCCGTAGCCTTCGAAATTGCGCACGGCGTAGTTCACGTCGCCGTCCTCGCCCTGATAGGCCAGGTCTTTCGCCTCCAGCTTTTCGATCAGCGCCAGCATCTGCGGCACGTATTCGGTGGCGCGCGGCACCAGCGTCGGCGGCTGGATGCCCAGCGCGGCGGTGTCCTCGTCCATGTACTTGGTGAAGCGCGAGGTGAGCTGGCCTATGGTCTCGCCGTTTTCAACCGCGCGCTTGATGATCTTGTCGTCGATGTCCGTGATGTTGCGGGCGTAGGTGACTTCGTAGCCGGATGCCTTCAGCCAGCGGTAGACCACGTCGAACGCCATCATCATGCGGCCGTGGCCGATGTGGCAGTAGTCGTAGATCGTCATGCCGCAAACATACATGCGGACCTTGCCCGCTTCCATCGGTACGAATGTTTGCTTGTCGCGTGCCAGCGTGTTGTAAATCTTTAAATTGCTCATCGGACTCTTGCGTTTTTGTTAAGTGCAAGCCAGCCGGACAATACGAGAACCGGGCGCGGGCACTTCTGGTGCCGCACCGGGCTCTCAAGCATTTCCGTGGAGACTGACCGACCCTCGGTATCTTGTTGTTCTAGTTTGCTAGAATGAAACGTCAACGCTTAGTATAGCATTGATAAAAACCGGACTGCCCCGATCTTGGACTGGTTTTAACAGAACATCCACAAAAAAAGGACCGACCCTATGCAAGACACCAAGACCCTGCTGGCAAAATTCATGAGCCTGTTCGCCGGCGTGGCCCTGTCCGGCGCCGTGGCCGCCGCGCCCGCCGCCCCCAACCTGACGCCCCAGGTCTCGCTGAAAACCACCGAAGGCGAGATCGTGCTGGAGCTGAACCAGGAAAAAGCGCCCAAGTCCGTGGCCAACTTCCTGTCCTACGTGAAAAGCGGCCATTACAAGGGCACCATCTTCCACCGCGTGATCGACGGCTTCATGATACAGGCCGGCGGCTACACCGTGGACCTGAAGGGCAAGCCGACCCGCCCGCCCGTGGTGAGCGAATCGCAGAACGGCCTGAAGAATGAAACCTATAGCGTGGCCATGGCCCGCACCGGCAACCCGAACTCGGCCACCGCCCAGTTCTTCATCAACGTGGTGGACAACACCGGCCTGGACTACCCCGGCCAGGACGGCTTCGGCTACACCGTGTTCGGCAAGGTGGTGAAGGGCCAGGAGGTGGTGGACAAGATCAAGGGCGTGCTGGTGGACGACAAGGGCATCTTCCAGAATATCCCGGTCAAACCCATCGTGATCACGTCCGCCACGGTACTGAAAACGCCGGTCGCCGCGACGCAGTAAAATAGCGCTTTGGCCGCGCCTGATGTATAGTCCCGGCCCTGTACAGAACACACATAACTACCTCAAGGAAAATCATGACCAAAATCGTCATCACCACCAACCTGGGCAAGATCACCGCTGAGCTGGATGCTGAAAAAGCGCCGAAAACGGTTGAGAACTTCCTGGCCTACATGAACGCCGGCCACTACAGCAACACCATCTTCCACCGCGTGATTGACGGTTTCATGATCCAGGGCGGCGGTTTCGAGCCAGGCATGAAGCAGAAGCCGGCCGACACCACCGTGGAAAACGAAGCCAAGAACGGCCTGAAAAACGAGCCCTACACCCTGGCCATGGCCCGCACCTCGGCGCCGCACTCGGCATCGGCCCAGTTCTTCATCAACGTGAAGAACAACTCCTTCCTGGACTACCCAGGCCAGGACGGCTGGGGCTACGCCGTGTTCGGTAAAGTGACCGAAGGCACCGAAGTCGTCGACGCGATGAAAAAAGTGAAAACCACCCGCAGCGGCATGTTCGCCGACGTGCCAGTGGAAGACATCATCATCGAGAAAGTCGAAGCTGTTTAATTAAGCACCACCCGATGCAGGCCGACGACACCAAGCGCATTCGCGCCCTTTTCATCTCCGACCTGCATCTGCAGCCGGCCCAGCCCGCCATCACGGCGGCCTTCCATGCCTTCATGGAACAGCAGGCGCCGGCTGCCGACGCCCTTTACCTGCTCGGCGACCTGTTCGAGTACTGGGCCGGCGACGACGACCTCGCCGAACCTTTCCATCGAGAAATTACCGCAGCCATCCGCCGTGTCAGCGATGCGGGTGTGGCCGTCTACTGGATAGCGGGCAACCGCGACTTCCTGGCGGGCGACGGCTTTGCCGCCGCTTCCGGCGCCACCATCCTGCCCGAGACCTGGGTGGCCGACATTGCCGGCCTGCGCGTGGTGCTGCTGCACGGCGACGCCCAGTGCACCGACGACGTGAAATACATGGAATTCCGCGCCCAGGTGCGCCAGCCCGCGTGGCAGCAGCAATTCCTGGCCATGCCGCTGGCGCAGCGCAAGGCCATCATCGCCGGCCTGCGCGACAACAGCCGCAAGGCCCACGGCGAGAAGTCCTACGAGATCATGGACGTGACGCCGCAGGCGATTGCGGACATCTTCGACCAGACCGGCGCCACCGTCATGATCCACGGCCATACGCACCGCCCTGCCCTGCACGATGTGGACGGCAAGCGCCGCTACGTGCTGCCCGACTGGGAGCCTGCGGCCACGCCGCCGCGCGGCGGCTGGATCGCCATCGGCGCCGATGGCGCCGTCACGCGCCACCAGCTGGATGGGGCCTTTATCGGCTGATGCCACCCGTTGCCTACTTTTTGTTACATGTTAGAACCAAGCCAGCGCGTATAATCTTTTCATCAATGTGAAATCGCAGTCCCGATGAAATTTGCTTTACTACTGGCCACGCCCTTGCAGCTGGCTGCAACGCTGGCCTTCGCCGCGCCGCCCATTACGGTCGCCTGGTCGGAGAAGCCGCCCTATTACTACATTGAAGACGGCATGGACAAAGGCTTCATGCTGGCTTATGGCAAAACCGTGTTTGCCGCAGCGGGCATCGACGCGTCTTTTGTGCGCGAACCGCAAAAACGCATCTGGTCACGCTTCCGCACCGGCACGCGCAACTACTGCTCCATTGGCTGGTACCACCTGGCGGAACGCACCGCCATCGCGCAATACTCGCTGCCGATCTACACCGACCCAAGCCAGATGGTGCTGATCGCGCCCAAGTCCGTGGCGCAAGTGCAAGCGCACGCCACGCTGGCGTCCATGCTGGCCGACCCCACGCTGACGCTGGGCCTGCTGGACGGTTCGTCCTACGGCGCGGAGCTGGACGCGCGCATCAAGGACAGCGCCAACCGCAAGATGCTCAGCAGCGTGAACAGCGTGGGCATGATGCAGATGGTGGCGGCGGACCGCGTGTCCTACATGCTGTCCGACCGCACCGACTGGAACTACACGCGCATCCGCCACCGCAGCCTGGACAACGTGGTGCAGTATGAGGTGCCGGACGTGCCGCCCGGCCTCAAGCGCCATATCGTGTGCAGCAAAGACATCCCCGCCGCCACGATGGAAAAGCTGAACCAGGCCATCCGCATTACGCCCAAGCCGGTTCCGCAGGAACGATAGCCGCCGCGCCGGCCTTGGGCTGTGGTTTTTTTGACAATCATAATCGCAGCAATTTACATGCAGCCTTTTTTGCAGCAGTATTGGATATCTTATTGATAACAAAATCAAGAAAGGTATCCCATGTCGCTGTTCGCCCTCATCATCGACGATGAATATAGCCACTCTCCCACCCCGCGCCTGATCGTAACCGGCCCTACGGCGGCGTCGGTGCAGGGCGCCGGGCAGCAGTTCGACCCGTATGCCCCCTATACAAAAATTATCAAGACCGACTTCGCCATCACCCAGCAGCAGGCGGTGACGCTGACGAGCACCGTCAACAACCAGCCTGTTCCTGCACACGTCTGCAAGCTCACCGCGCTCTGAGGGAAATATGAAACAGACAACACTGTGCGCAGCGGCAGCGCTGCTGGTGGCCGGCTGCACTCCGTCGATTGAATACGGCCGCCGCTCGGTCAACGAGCCGGCCTTCCCCGTGATTTACGCCAAGCCAAAGGTCATCATCGGCTCCAGCGCCCAGCCGCCGGACAAGGGCGAGAGCGCAGCGCCGGCCGGCGGGGACGGCTCGCCCGTCAAGGCGCGCATTGACTACAGCAATATGGCGATCGAGGACGTGGCCAAGCTGCGCAAGGCGTTTGACGACGAGGCGCCGGAACCCAAATTCAATGGCAACCGGACGGTGTTCAAGCGCACGCTGGTCGCCGCCATCACGAAAGGCGAGTACCGGCCAGCCGACCGCTTCGTGAATTTCCGCCTGCGCATCACGCCGGACAATTTTGAATTCGTCGATTACAAAAGCACGGCGACCGACTACAGCGTGGTCAATATCGAAAAGCTGTCGCTGGAGAAGTCCAATAGCGCGGGCCTCGAGCTGGTTGGCGGCAAGCCGGTGGAGGCAACCATCAAGGCCGGCACCGCGCGCACCTTGACGGAAAGCGGCGACGTGTCCGTCCGTGTGGAGAACACCACCACCAATATCGACTACAGAACGCTGGACATTTACCGCGAGGCGGAGCGCGGCATCGATTTGTCCGGAAATACCCTGGTGAACGTGAGCGTGACCTCGCAGCGCCAGTTCAACGCGACCCAGACCGATGTCGACTATATCGCCACCGCGCTGAAGCTGACCGACAAAGGCAAGCTGCTTCCGCCGGCGCAGGCCGAGATTAAAACCTCGTTCCTGCAATACCTCAAGCCTCGGGACCTGACGGCAAAAATATCGTTCGACTACGTTATCCGGCGCGTGGCGGTGCGCGCCAATGAATACTCCGAGCACAACCAGACCGCGTACTACGAACTTGGCAATTGCACCCAGTCCAAGGCCGTGATCGTCCGCGCCCGCGATCTGGACATTCCGCGCTGGAGCATCGCCGCCAGGTACCCCGGCCAGGGCAGGACCGTTGTCCAGCTCCAGAATGCGTTTGGCGCCTTCCCGCTGGCATTTACCGACTACGTCAAAGCCAGGCAGCTCATGGACTGGATGCGGCTTCAAAGAGCGCGCAGCGCAGGCGAGCAACAGTTCGTTTTAGACGGCCTGGCCGGCGGCGCGCCCCCCGGCGTCTATCCCGATCTGAGCATCGTCGCGTCCAGCGAGGTCTGGACGGATGCCGCCGAAGGCGCATGGGATTGCAGTACCCGGACCGTCCAGTAAACCGGCAAATTCAACGCACGAAGCTCGGGCGCTTGTTGTCGAACTTCCAGCCGGGGAAGTAGAACTGCATGGCCACCGCGTCGTCGCGCGCGCCCAGGCCCATGCCGAGATAGGTCTGGTGCGCCGCTTCGATGGCGTCCATATCCACTTCCACGCCCAGGCCGGCCTTGGCCGGCACGCTGATCTGGCCACCCTGGATTTGCAGCGGTGCCTTGGTCAGGCGCTGGCCGTCCTGCCAGATCCAGTGCGTGTCGATGGCGGTGATGTTGCCCGGCGCCGCAGCGGCGACATGGGTGAACATGGCCAGCGAAATGTCGAAGTGGTTGTTCGAATGCGAGCCCCAGGTCAGGCCCCACTCATTGCACATCTGCGCCACGCGCACGGAACCCTGCATGGTCCAGAAATGCGGATCGGCCAGCGGAATGTCCACCGATTGCAGCTGGATGGAGTGGCCCATTTCGCGCCAGTCGGTGGCGATCATATTGGTGGCGGTGCGCAGGCCGGTGGCGCGGCGGAACTCGGCCATCACTTCGCGGCCGGAGTAGCCGTTCTCGGCGCCGCACGGGTCTTCCGCGTAGGCCAGCACGTGGTGCTGGTCGCGGCACAGGCGGATCGCGTCCTTGAGCGACCAGGCGCCGTTCGGGTCCAGGGTGATGCGCGCGTCCGGGAAGCGCTCGGCCAGCGCCGTCACCGCCTCGATCTCCTCCTCGCCGCGCAGCACGCCGCCCTTCAGCTTGAAGTCCTTGAAGCCATAGCGCGCATAGGCCGCTTCGGCCAGCGCCACCACCGCTTCCGGCGTCATCGCCTTCTCGTGGCGCAGGCGCAGCCAGTCGTCCGCCGCATCCGGCTCGCTGTTGTAAGGCAGGTCGGTCACGGTGCGGTCGCCCACGTAGAACAGATAGCCCAGCACCGGCACTACACCGCGCTGCTGGCCGTCGCCCAGCAAGGCGCACATCGGCACGTTCAGGAACTGGCCCAGCAGGTCCAGCAACGCCGATTCCAGCGCGGTGACGGCGTGGATGGCAATGCGCAGGTCGAAGGTCTGCAGGCCGCGGCCGGCCGAGTCGCGCTCGGCGAAGGCGGTGCGCGCGGCGTTCAGGACGGCTTTGTAGTTGCCGATGGATTGTCCCACCACCATGGCCTGCGCGTCTTCCAGCGTCTTGCGGATCGCCTCGCCGCCCGGCACCTCACCCACGCCGGTGTTGCCGGCGCTGTCCGTGATCAGCACGATATTGCGGGTGAAATATGGGCCGTGCGCGCCGCTCAGGTTGAGCAGCATGCCGTCGCGGCCTGCCACGGGAATGACGCGCATGGCTGTGACCACTGGGGTGGAATTCTGCATCTTTGCCTCCAAATGATTGAAAATGATATATAGTTCCAAGTACTTACATCAAATCCTACCATAATTAAGCGGAGTCGTCGTACAACATGCAAAAAGACCTGCCGGAACTTCGATTGCTGACCACCCCCACCGCGCAGCTGCAAGTGAGCGGCGCCACGCTGGTGGACGTGGCCAGGGTGGCGGGCGTGTCGCCCATCACGGTGTCGCGCGCGCTGAACCAGCCACACCTGGTGCGCCCCAACACGCTGGCCAAGGTGCAGGCGGCGGTGCAGGAAACCGGCTACGCCAAGAATATGCAGCCCGGCGCGCTGGCGTCCAGCCGCAGCAAGCTGGTGGCGCTGGTGCTGCCCACCATCTCCAACCAGATCTTTGCCGACATGGTGCAAGGCACGAGCGACACGCTGACCGAAGCGGGATACCAGCTGCTGCTGGGCTTTTCGGGCTATGAGGAATGGCGCGAGGAGATACTGGTGGAGACCATATTGAGCCGTCGCCCGGACGGCATCATCCTGACCGGCACCCTGCACACCGACAGCACGCGCCGCCGCCTGCAGCAGGCCGGCACGCCGGTGGTGGAAACCTGGGACATGACGGCCTCGCCTATCGACACGGTGATCGGCTTTTCGCACGAGGAAGTGGGCCATGCGACGGCAACCCATCTGCTGCAGCGCGGGCGCAAGCGCTTCGCCATCCTCACCGCGGGCGACCCGCGCGCCGCGCGCCGCAACCAGGGCCTGCAAGTGGCGCTGGCCAAGCAAGGCATCAGCGTGATGGCCACGCATACGGCGGCGGTGCCGGGCACCTTGCCTGCGGGGCGCGAAGGCGCGGCGCGGCTGCTGGACGCGCATCCGGACCTCGACGCCATTGTCTGCAGCTCGGACAACCTGGCGCACGGCGCCCTGATCGAGGCGGGCAGCCGGGGCCTGGACGTGCCGGGCAAGCTGGCGGTGATGGGCTTTGGCGACCTGAATTTTTCCAGCCACACCGTTCCTCCGCTGTCCACGGTGCGGGTGGACGGCGCGCGCATCGGCGCGGCGGCGGCGCAGGCCATACTCGAGCGCCTGGACGGCGCGGCCAAAGCGCAGCCTGCGCGCTCCGTCAATACGGGCTTTGAACTGATACAGCGCGGCAGCAGCTAACTCGCCGCGCGCGACACAGGCCGCAATGACCGGCCCCGATCCGGGGAGCGGTCGAACGCGGTAATGGTGATGCTCATGGCCAGTCTCCTCGGGGGATCAGCCCCATATCATTTTTTCGGTCCAGCCCAGCTCAGCAAAGTCCTGTGCGCGCTCGTCCGCTTCGCCGGCGCTGAAGAACTCGTCGAGCTGCGGCGGCGCCACGTGCGTGCCGGACAGCATGGCGTGCACCTGGCCGCGATGGTGGGTCTGGTGCTGGAACACATGCGCCAGCAGGCGGTAGCGTTTGTCGCGTTGAATCGAGCCTGTGCGCATGATGGTCACCACGCGGCCCAGCTCATCATCCTTGAGCTGCCGGCAGTACTCAATCAGGCGCCGGTCCGCGTCCTTCTGCGCGGCGCGCAATTCGGCGCAAGTGCCGCAAGGCTCGTCGCGCTCAAAGAAACTCAGGTAGTTCGGATGCGGCTCCGCGCCGCGCATCTCCCGTTCCAGCGCATCGATGTAAAACCAGTCCACGGTGAGGATGTGGTTCAGCGTTGCCTTGATCGACGGAAAAAAGCTGGTGCGCCTGGCCTCGAATTCCTCCTGGCTCAATTGCGCGCAGGCTTTCAGCAGGCGGTGATTGGCCCAGGCGTTGTTGTACGCCTCGGTCAGCAGATGGTGGGACAGTGTCGTCATGTCGCATCTTTGTTAAGCAGCGCCCGCTGATGCCGGAGCACAGATACATCAACAGGAATGATGGGGTGCCTCAGAAAACGCCCCAGCGCTAGTTCCAGCCTCACCCAGGGCGACTGCTGTACGGAAGGGGAAACAACCAGCACCACAGCACGGCTGCGCAACAGCGCCCAAAGTACAGCGAGCTGCTGGCATCTGAGGCGGGGCGCCTCAATGGCGTGAATAAAAGGACTGCCTATTCCAGCCAAGTGACGATGCAGCCCTGCAAGCAGTTCGGCAGTAACCAGGCCATCGCGCAATGTGTAGCTTACGAAGATCCTCATATTGCATACCCTGCTATGCCACTGAATCAAGAAACCAAAAACAGATTGGAATGACGAACCCTGCTATAAAAAACGCCCGGTCCAAAGCACCATCAGTCAGTTTAACAAGCAACGCCAGAATTGATCAATTCGTAGCGGATTGCGTATCAGGAACCATAAGCGGACTTCAGGCGGCGGATCATGTCGGCGTTCAGTTCGCGGTTGTGGCGGCTCCAGCGCTGCATGACGCGCTCCAGTTCGGGGCGCAGCATGGTGGCCATCGACGTGTCGCCGACCGACATGGCCCAGATGGCGTATTCGGCGCGCACATTGAAGCTGCCGAAGCGCTTCAGCGCGTCTTCGAAGGCGGCTTTGGCTTCGTCCTTGCGGCCGCTGGCGCCCAGCGCCTGCGCCCGCAGCAGCGCCACTTCTTCGGCGCGGAAGCCGCTATCGGTCCGGGCGATGAATTCGAGGTGGGCGATGGCTTCGGCTACCCGGCCGCAGGCCAGGTTGGCGCGCGCGGCGCCACGGCGGATTTCCAGGTCGTTGCCGAAGGCGCCGGACAGGCAGGCGTCGTACGTGGCGGCGGCGTCCGACGCGGCGCCCGCCTCAAGCTGGGCCTGCGCCAGGCGCATCTGGTTCTGCGCGGTGGGCGTGTATTCGAAGGCGGCGCGCGCTTCGCGCAGTTCGCGGCCGGGATCGAGCGTGCGCGCCGCTGCGGCAACGGCCCTGCGCGCGCCGTGCTCAAGCCGCGAATTGGGCAGGTAGATGGCGAGGAAGTAGACCACGCTGCCCAGCAGCGGGAAAGAGAACAGCACAAACAGCCAGTACATCTGCTGCCCGGAGCGGACGGCGTGCACGGCGAAATACAGAGCGATCAGTACGTGGATTCCAACACCAATAAACGGCATAGCAAAACCTCGGTGAACAAAAGGCTGCATTATGGCTGCAACTGGCGGGCCGAATGTACGCGCTTTGTCACAGCCCCGCTTCTTTATTTAACCGGTTCCAGCATCACCACCAAAGAACCCGGCGTGGTGCGGATGCCGGTGGCCACAAACTGCACGCCTGCGTAGCGCAGGTCTTCCGGCTTGAAGCTGTACAGCGGCACGTCACGTATCAGCTTGTCGGCCAGGATGTTGCCCGCGCCGGTGATCTGGCGCTGCTGCGACTCGGCCATGCCGTCGATGGCGAAACGGTCCACCTGCGCGTCGCTGAGGAAAACCGCGTTGCGCACATTATCCACCACCAGCCTTCCGGACAGCGCAATGTTGCCGCGCCACGTCTGCCGCACCAGTATCGGCGATACGCTCAGCTCGGCCGACAACGCCACGCGGTCGTTCTGCCCCACGCTGCTCAGTTGGGGATTGCTGAGCTGGACGTCAAACACGCCCAGTACGCGGTGGTGCACGGGGAAGCGCTGGCCCAGGTTTTTCTGCAGCCGCTCCAGCGGCAATTCAAACTGGCGCGGGCCTATCATGCCGGCGCAGGAAGCCAGCAGGCCGGCTGCCAGGGAGGCGGCCAGCACGGCGAGCAGGCGGCGGCGTTGCGGATGTAATGTCATTGCTTGTCCTGTAAAGCGGGCGACATGCTGCGCCCGGGTGCCGTAGAGTGTATTTCATCTACGGCGGAGGCGCTATGGCATTGGCACGAATCGGATGCGCGGGCTGGTCCATACCCAAGGCTGCGGGCGCCGCCTTCCCCGGCGAGGGCAGCCATTTGCAGCGCTATGCCGCCGTGCTGAACGCCGCCGAAATCAACTCGTCGTTCTACCGCCCGCACCAGCCGCAGACCTATGAACGCTGGGCCGCCAGCGTGCCGGACAGCTTCCGCTTCGCCGTCAAGGCGCCCAAGCGCATGACGCACGAGCTGCGCCTGCAAGACTGCGCCGAAGCCATGCGGCAGTTCGCCGCCGAAACAACCGGCCTGGGAGAAAAGCTGGGCTGCGTGCTGGTGCAGTTGCCGCCCAGCCTCCAGCTCGACGCAGCCACCGCAACCGGCTTCTTCGCACTGGTCCGGGAAAATTTCGGCTGCATGATCGCGTGCGAAGCGCGCCACCCAAGCTGGTTCGGCGACGAGGCCACGGCCCTGCTGCAGGCCGCGCAAGTGACCCGCGTGATCGCCGATCCGCCCAAGGGCCAGCCCGGGCCGCACGTGGCCACCACCGGCGCCACCTATGCGCGCCTGCACGGCAGCCCGCGCATCTACTACTCGTCCTACGAAGACAGTTTCCTGGACCAGGCCGCCGCCAGCCTGGCCGGCCGCGTGGGCGACGGCCGTGACGCGTGGTGCATCTTCGACAACACCGCCTCCGGCGCCGCCGCCGCCAACGCCGTCGCCCTGCTGCAACGCCTGTCCTGAAGCCATGCAAAAAAAACACTTGCGGCGCGCAAATCTAGTGTTATAGTTCACTACAACACCACTTCATCACATCACCTACGGAGGACGCATGTATGTGGAATGACAACGCGCCGATCTATCGCCAGCTCAAGGAGCGGGTGCTCGGCATGATGCTGGACGGCTTGCTCAAGCCGGGCGACGCCCTGCCCTCAGTACGGCAGATCGCCGCCGATTACCAATTGAATCCAATTACCGTATCCAAGGCCTACCAGGAACTGGTGGACGAGAGCCTGGTTGAAAAGCGAAGGGGGTTAGGCATGTACGTTACCGAAGGCGCGCACGAAAAACTGCTGGCAACCGAACGCGACCGTTTTGTACGCGAAGAATGGCCCGCCATGGTGGAGCGCATCCGCCGCCTGGGGCTGGACCTGGAGCAGCTGCTGCGCGCCGCCGCCCAGCCGGGCACGCCGCCGGGAGCATCGGCATGAGCGCCTTGATCACCGCGCGCAACCTGAGCAAGCGCTATGGAAAAAAACTGGCGCTGGACCAGGCCAGCTTCGAGATCCAGGCGGGCCGCATCATCGGCCTGATCGGTCCCAACGGCTCGGGCAAGACCACTACCCTGAAAGCCATCCTCGGCCTGACCCGGTATGAAGGCGAACTGTCCGTGCTGGGCATGAATCCGAGCACGCAGCGCGACGCGCTGATGAACGAGGTGTGCTTCATCGCCGACGTGGCCATCCTGCCGCGCTGGCTGAAGGTGACGGACGCCATCGACTTCGTGGAAGGCGTGCACCCGCGCTTCAACCGCGCCAAGGCGGAGCGCTACCTGGCGCACACCAAGCTGGAGCCGGAGATGAAGGTCAAGGCCATGTCCAAGGGCATGATCGTGCAGCTGCACCTGGCGCTGGTGATGGCCATCGACGCCAAGCTGCTGGTGCTGGACGAGCCCACGCTGGGCCTGGACATCCTGTACCGCAAGCAGTTCTACCAGAATCTGCTGGAGGACTACTTCGACGAGAACAAGACCATCATCATCACCACGCACCAGATCGAGGAAGTGGAAAACATCCTGACCGACCTGATGTTCATCCGCGACGGCAAGATCACGCTGGCGGCGTCGATGGAGGAAATCGGCGACCGCTACACGGAGGTGATGGTGGAGCCGCAGTACATCACCGCCGCCACCGCGCTGGCGCCGATGACACAGCGCAACGTGTTCGGCAAGGCCGTGATGCTGTTCGACGGCGCCTCGCGCACGCAGCTTGAAAAATTCGGCGAGATCCGCACCCCGAGCGTCGCGGACCTGTTTGTCGCCACCATGAAAGGGAGCTACGAATGAAAACGATGAAATGGCTGATCAAGCGCGAGCTGTGGGAGCACAAGGGCATGGTGCTGTGGGCGCCGGCCGTGGTGGCGGGCCTGATCGCGCTGATGACGCTGGGCGGCCTGCTCATGGGCCGCAACGTGAGCTTCGGCGGCGAAGGCGGCGGCAAATTGAGCGTGGAGCTGGGCGGCCAGGCGCGCGACACGGTGGTGGCCATGATCGCCGAGTTCTACACGCTGGCCGCGATGCCTATACTGGTGATGCTGGGCTTCCTGGTGTTCTTCTATTGCCTCGGTGCCCTGCACGATGACCGCCGCGACCGCAGCCTGCTGTTCTGGAAATCGCTGCCGGTGTCGGACCTGACGACGGTGCTGTCCAAGGTGGCCCTGGCGCTGGTGGTGCTGCCGCTGGTGGCGGCGCTGGTCGGCATCATCCTGTCGCTGGCCATTGTGCTGATGGCAGGCGCCAGCATGGCGCTGCATGGGCTGAACATGTTTGGTCCGGTCGTGTCGTCGGCCAGCTTCTACCTGTCGCCGCTGCGCCTTCTGGGCCTGCTGCCGGTGTACATGCTGTGGGCGCTGCCGACCGTCGGCTGGCTGCTGCTGGTGTCGAGCTGGGCGCGTTCGAAGGTATTCCTGTGGGCCGTGGGCGCACCGCTGGTCACTGCGGCGCTGATCGCGTGGACCAACAAGATCTTCGCACTGGGCATGCCGCAGGGCTGGTTCATGGAGCACATCGTCAGCCGCATCCTGCTGGGCGTGGCGCCGGGTTCGTGGTTCATGTTCAGCAAGGTCAATCCGCAAACCCTGGTGCGCGAAGGCGAAAACCATATCCAGGCGGCGGACCTGTTCTCGGCCTCGTGGGGCACGCTGGGCAATCCGGCGCTGTGGGTGGGCGTGGCGGCCGGCGTGGCCATGATCGCCGGCGCCGTGTGGCTGCGACGCTGGCGCGAGGAAGGCTGAGGCACTGGCGGGTTACGCTGCGCTAACCCGCCCTACGCAATGCCGAACGATATTGGCGGAACTGCGTAGGGCGGGTTAGGCGCCAGCCGTAACCCGCCGGTACTGAGTCGGCGTCACGCCCACGGTGGCGCGGAACTGCCGGGTGAAAGCGCTATGGTCTCCATAGCCGCAAGCCAGGGCAATCTCCGCCACGCTGCCCTCCCCGGCCAGCATGCGCGATGCCGCGTCCAGCCGGGTCTTGATAATCACCTGGCGCGGCGTGAGCTGGTAAATGCGCAGGAAATACCGCTCCAGCTGCGCCACCGACATATTCGCGGTGCGCGCCAGCTCCGGCAGCGGCAAGGGCTGGTCATAGCGCTCCTGTATCAGCCGCGCCGCCGCCGCCACCTTGTGGTAGGCCGAATTCTTCCTGTCCTCCATCGCCAGATCGCGTGAAATGCCGGTCAGGCCCACGATGGCGCCGGACGCGTCGCGCAAGGCCGTCTTGCGCGTCAGGCACCAGCCTGGATCCCGGTTCGGATACAGGTGCAGCTCCAGCTGGTCCGCGATCTCGGCGCCGCCCGCCAGCACCGCCTCGTCCTGCGCCAGATAGTTCTGGCCGAACGGCCGCGCAAACACTTCTGCCGACGTCCGGCCCAGCAGCGCATCCTTGTGCTTCAAGCCGCAGCGCTTCACCAGGGTCTGGTTCACCACCACGTAGCGTCCTTGCGCGTCCTTGACAAAGAACACCACGTCTGGCAGCGCGTCGAACAGCGGCTCGGCAAAGAACACGTCGGCGATATGCGCGCCCAGAGCCAGGCGGGCGCCCCCTTTTTTCGCAGTAGCCATGGCCGCATTCTCGCACGGCGCGCCTGCGCCGCGCAGCGATTGTGCCGATTTCGTCATCTTTGATGCGCAACGCCTGCAAGACGGCTGGCTGGCGAAAGCCTATCATTTCAGCATGAAAACCATCTCCATTATCGACTCCCACACGGGCGGCGAACCCACCCGCCTGGTCACCGCCGGCGGGCCGGAACTCGGCAGCGGGCCTTTGCATGAGCGCCTGGAACTGCTGCGCCGCGAACACGACAATTTCCGCTCCGCCGTGGTGTGCGAGCCGCGCGGATCGGACGTGCTGGTGGGCGCGCTGCTGTGCGAGCCGCACGCGGCCGATTGTGCAGCAGGCGTCATCTTCTTCAACAACGTGGGCTACCTCGGCATGTGCGGCCACGGCACCATAGGCCTGGTGGCGACGCTGGCCTACATGGGCCGCATCGGCGTGGGCGTGCACCGTATCGATACGCCTGTGGGAGTGGTGGAGGCGGAACTGCATGCGGACGGCAGCGTCACCGTGCAAAACGTGGCGGCCTGCCGCGCGCAGCACGCGGTGACGGTGCAGGTGCCCGGCCACGGCAGCGTGACCGGGGACGTGGCCTGGGGCGGCAACTGGTTCTTCCTGGTGGCGGACCACGGGCTGGAACTGCAGGTGTCCAACGCGGGCGCGCTGACGGCGTTCACGTCCGCCGTGCGCCAGGCACTGGTTGCGGCCGGCGTGACCGGCGACGGCGGCGCGGAGATCGACCATATTGAGCTGTTCGCCGCCTCGCGCAACGGCGCGGACAGCCAGAACTTCGTGCTCTGCCCCGGAAACGCCTATGACCGCTCGCCTTGCGGCACCGGCACCAGCGCCAAGCTGGCCTGCCTGGCGGCCGACGGCAAGCTGGCCGAAGGCGCCATCTGGCGGCAGGAAAGCATCGTCGGCAGCGTGTTCGAAGGCTCGTACCGCCTCGCCGGCGGCAAGCTGATACCGAGCATACGCGGCCAGGCCTGGGTGAACTCGCAGGCCACGCTGATACTCGATCCGTCGGACCCGCTGGTATGGGGCATACGGTGACATCTCCCTCTCCCGACGTGCTGATTATCGGCGGCGGCATCATAGGCGCCGCCTGTGCCGACGCCCTGTCCGCGCGCGGCTTGCGCGTGACCGTGGTGGAGCAGGACGTGGTGGGCTCCGGCGCCACGGCGGCGGGCATGGGACACCTCGTGGTCATGGACGACAACGAAGCGGAACTGGCGCTGTCCGCATGGTCGCTGGAGCTGTGGCGCGAGTTCGTGGCCGAGCATCCGGAACGGCACGAATACAGCCGGTGCGGCACCATCTGGGTGGCCGCTGACGACGAAGAAATGGCCGCAGCGCGCGTCAAGGCAAAGACCTTGACGGCGCATGGCCTTTCCTGCGCCATGCTGGACGCGGTCAGCCTGTACGAGCGGGAACCGCAGTTGCGGCCCGGCCTCGCAGGCGGCCTGCTGGTCAACGGCGACGGCCTGGTGTATCCGCCCAAGAGCGCGCGCCTGCTGATGGACCGCGCCGTGGCGCGCGGCGCGGCGCTTGTGAACGGCAGCGTCCACCACGTCAATGCAGACGGCAGCGTGGTTTTGGCGGACGGAACCCGTTTGCATCCCGGCCGCGTGCTGGTTGCGGCAGGTTCGCGCTCCGCCGCGCTGGTGCCGGAACTGCCGGTGCAGCCGAAGAAAGGCCACGTAGCCATCACTGACCGCTATCCCGGCTTTATCCGGCACCAGCTGGTGGAACTCGGCTACATCAAGAGCGCCCACGCGGCCAGCGGCGACTCGGTGGCCTTCAACCTGCAGCCCCGCCCCACGGGCCAGATCCTGATCGGTTCCTCGCGCCAGTTCGGCACCACCGATCCCGCAGTGGAACACGCCATGATGGCGCGCATGCTGCGTCACGCAGCAACCTTCACACCTGCGCTGGCCAATATGAACGTGCTGCGCTGCTGGACCGGCTTGCGCGCGGCGAGCCCGGACGGCCTGCCCATTATCGGCCCCCACCCGGCCCGCGCCGGCCTGTGGCTGGCTACCGGCCATGAAGGCTTGGGCATCACCACCTCGCTGGCCACGGCCCAGTTGGTGGCGGCGCAGATGTGCGGCGAAGCGGCAGCGATTCCGCACATGCCCTATCTACCCAGCCGCTTTTCGCAGATGAGGCATGCCCATGGCTGAGCCGATTTCCCTCACCATCGACGGGCAGAAGACAGAGGCGCCGGCGGGCGCCACCGTCATCGCCGCCATCGCCATGGCCGCCAATGTGCATGCGCCGGCCGTTACGCGCCGCTCCGTCAGCGGCATGCTGCGCGGGCCTTTGTGCGGCATGGGCGTGTGCCATGAATGCCGCGTCACCATCAATGGCCGCCAGCACCAGCTCTCCTGCCAGACGCTGTGCGAACCCGGCATGGTGGTGGAAACAGCACTCGCCCGGAGCGCCGCATGAAACAGCTGTTCGACGTCCTCATTATCGGCGCCGGCCCGGCAGGCCTGGCGGCGGCCCATGCGGCGGCCATGCATGCGCCCGATGCGGCCATCTGCATCGTGGACGACAATCCGCTGAGCGGCGGCCAGATCTGGCGCGGCGGCGCGGACAAGCAGCGGGACTACCGCGCCCGCAAGCTGTCGCGCGAGCTGCTGGCCGCTCCCAACGTGACCTTCATGTCCCAGTCCCGCGTGCTGTACGCGCCCGGGCCGGGCCAGTTGCTGGTGCAGTCGCCCGGCGGCGCAGCCACGCTGTGCTACCAGCGCCTGATCCTCGCCACCGGCGCACGCGAACTGCTGCTGCCCTTCCCCGGCTGGACACTGCCGGGCGTAACCGGCGCTGGCGGACTGCAGGCATTGGCCAAGGGCGGCTATCCCTTGGCGGGCAAGCGCGTCGTGGTCGCAGGCTCCGGTCCGCTGCTGCTGGCGGTTGCCGCAACGCTGGTAAAGCAAGGCGCCCACGTGGAAGCCATTGTCGAGCAGGCGCCCTTGTTCCGCCTGGCGCGCTTTGCGGCTGGGCTGCTGGCCACGCCGTCCAAGATCGCCCAGGCGCTGCGGCTGAAAGGCCGCCTGAGCGGCGTCCCCTACTACTACGACAGCTATGTCAGCTCCGCCGCAGGCGACGGCGGCCTGCAAAGCGTAAAGCTGATGTGCCGCGAAGGCACGTCCATGACCATCGCCTGCGACTACCTCGCCTGCGGCTACGGCCTCGTTCCGAGCCCGGAACTGGCCATGGCGCTGGGCTGCGATGCCGGCCCTGCCACGCAGGCCGCGACGGTGGACGAATACCAGCAAACCAGCATGCCCGGCATCTACTGCGCCGGCGAAGGAACCGGAGCGGGCGGCGTGGACAAGGCGCTGGCGGAAGGCCGCATCGCCGGCCTGGCCGCCATCGGCCGCGAAGACCTGGCCCGGCGCCACTTCCGCCGCCGAGCGCGCTGGCAAGCCTTTGCACAGCGCCTCGCGCGCGCCTTCGCCCTGCGCCCCGAGATTGCGGCACTGGCGGACGACGCCACCATCGTTTGCCGCTGCGAGGACGTTTGTCACGGCGAACTGCGCCAGCACGGCAGCTGGCGCAGCGCCAAGCTGCATAAGCGCTGCGGCATGGGTCCATGCCAGGGACGCATCTGCGGCAACGCCACCGCCACGCTGTACGGCTGGCGGCCCGATTCGGTACGCGTTCCGATCACACCGGCACGCGTCGATAGCATCATCCACTCATAACCTCAGGAGATCAGCATGAGCGCAGCAAAATGGCAGGGCATATTCCCGGCAGTGACCACCAAATTCCACGCCAACGAGGAGCTGGACCACGCCGAGATGGAAAAGCATTTCGAGTTCCAGATCCAGAACGGCGTGCACGGCATGGTCACCTGCGGCTCGCTGGGTGAAGCCAGCACGCTGTCGCTGGAGGAAAAGCTGGCCGTGGCGAAAACCGCCGTGAAGGTATCCAACGGCCGCGTGCCGGTGCTGGCCAATGTGTCCGAAACCCGCACCACCAACGCCATCCGCTACGTGGAGCAGGCGCGCGAACTGGGTGTGGACGGCTTCATGGTCATGCCTTCGGTGCTGTACGCGGCAGACGCGCGCGAAGCGAAGGACAACCTGCGCACCATCGCCACTGCCGCCAAGCTGCCCATCATGGTCTACAACAACCCTGTGACCTACAAGGTGGACCTGACGCCGGAAGACTTCCAGGAACTGGCGGACTGCGAGCACATCGTCGCCATCAAGGAATCGACCGACAATATCCGCCGCATCACCGACCTGCGCAACGCCGTGGGCACGCGCTACCAGCTGTTCATGGGCGTGGACGACCTGTCCTTTGAAGGCCTCGCCGTGGGCGCGGACGGCCTGCTGGCCGGCCTGGTGGTGGCCTTCCCGGCCGAAACCGTGGCGCTGTACAAATTGATGAAGGCCAAGCGCTACGACGAAGCGCTGGCGCTGTATCAGTGGTTCATGCCGCTGCTGCACCTGGACGTCTCCACCAAGCTGGTACAAAACCTGAAGCTGGTGGAAGCGCTGGTCGGCGTGGGCAACGAGATGGTGCGCCGTCCGCGCCAGCCGCTGCAAGGCTCCGAACGCGCCAAGGTCACCGCCATCGTGCAGCAGGCGCTAGCCACGCGTCCGGACCTGAGCCGCCTGTTCTGAGCGCGGCCCCAGGCTTTTAATCATATTATTGACTAAAGAAAGCCGGGAGATAGGCGAGACAACTGAACTGTGAAATGATGTTTGCCCATACCGTAACGGAGCCAGGCAAGCCATGCATTCACACACCACAACCAGACTCGCCTTCTCTGTCCTCGGCATGGCACTGGCAACAGCCGCCCATGCCGCAGGCCCCAGCGCTGCCGACGGCAAGCGTATTTTCCAGAACAACTGCGCCATGTGCCACACCGCGTCGCCCGACATGGCCACGCTGGCCGGGCCGCCGCTGTTCAATGTGGTGGGACGCAAGGCCGCAGGCGTGCCGGGGTTTGCCTATTCCAATGCCCTGTCCGCCCTGGGCGCGAAAGGCGGCCACTGGACCGCGCGGGAATTGGACCTGTTCCTGAATGACCCCGCCGCTTACGTCCCCGGCACCACCATGCCCGTCGCCGTGGCGCAGCCGGATGACCGCCGCGCGCTGCTGGCCTATCTCGCTTCCGCGAAGGGCAAGGCGGTAGCGGCAAAGGCTGCGCCGGCAGCCTCAGCGCCGCCCCAGGCGGCAGCCGCCGCCGGGGAGGAACACTGGAGCGACGACAAGCCCGGACGCATGCACGAAGTGCGCGTGGCCGACCTGCCGCCGCCATTTGCCAGCGCCAGCGCCGGCAACAGTCCCCGCAACGTTCCCCGTCCCGAAGGCGCGCTGCCGTCGGTGCCTGAGAATTTCAGCGCCAGCCTGTGGGCCACCGATCCGGACCGGGGCCGCGTGATGGCGAAGGCGCCTAACGGCGATATCTTCATTTCCTCGACCACCAAGCGACTCATCAAGGTATTCCGTTCGTCGACCGGAGAAAAGGCGGACACGGTGACCGTGTTCGCGTCCAAGCTGGACCGCCCTTTCGGCTTCGCCTTCTGGCCCGTGGGACCGAATCCGCGATACCTGTACGTGGCTAACGTGAACTCCATCGTGCGCTTCCCCTACCGCAACGGCGACCTTGTGGCCAGCGGCGAGCCGGAAGTAGTGGTGCCTACCCTGACGGCGGAAACCGGCAGCCATTCGTCGCGCACCCTGGTGTTCTCGGCCGACAGCAAGACCATGTACCTGTCCATCGGCTCGGCCTCGAATGTGGCCGAAGGCATAGGCGCCACGCCGCCGGAGCCGCTGGCGCAATGGGAAGCCAAGCACGGGTTGGGCGCCGCCTGGGGTACGGAGCTCGACCGCGCGCTGGTGCTGGCGTTCGACGCGGACGGCAAGAACAAGCGCACCCACGCCACCGGCTTGCGCAACTGCGTGGGCATGTATCTGCATCCGCGCACCGGCGAACTGCTGTGCAGCGTGAACGAGCGCGATATGCTGGGTGATAACCTGCCGCCGGACTATCTGACGCGCGTAAAGGGCGGCGCCCACTACGGCTGGCCGTGGCACTACATCGGCGGCCACGAGGAACCGCGCCTGCAAAGACAGCGGCCCGACTTGAAAGCCAAAGTCACCGCACCCGACCTGCTGCTCACCGCGCATTCCGCGCCGCTCGGCATGGTGATGTACCAGGCTCCGGCCGCAGCCCGCGCGGCCTTCCCTGCCGCCTACGACGGCGACCTGTTCCTCGCCCTGCATGGATCGTGGAACCGCGCCACGCGTACGGGCTCGAAAGTCGTGCGCGTGTTCATGAAGAACGGCGTGCCCACCGGGCAGTACCAGGACTTCATGACGGGATTTGTCATCAGCGACAAGGAAGTGTGGGGACGGCCGTCGTCCGTGATGGTACAGAACGACGGCTCGCTGCTGGTGGACGACGACGTGACGGGCGAGATCTGGCGGGTAGCTCCCAAGTCCGCGCCGAAATAAGCTAGCGCAGCGCCAGCGCGCTGCTCGGAGCCCCCCCGTGCGAGCGCGTGGCGCCGGCTTCGTCCAGCTTGAAGATGCCCACCACCTGATCCAGCATCGCCGCCTGCTCCTGCAGCGACTGCGCGGCGGCGGCGGCCTGCTCGACCAGCGCGGCGTTCTGCTGCGTGGCGTCGTCCATCTGGATAATGGACTGGTTGACCTGGCCGATGCCGTCGCTCTGTTCGTGGCTGGCCGACGTGATCTCCACCATCAGCGTGGCGACGTGCTGCACCGACGCCACGATCTCGGTCATGGCGGCGCCCGCCGTGTCGGCCAGCTTGCCGCCCGCCTCCACCTTGGCCACCGAATCAACGATCAGCTCCTTGATCTCCTTGGCCGCAGCGGCCGAGCGCTGCGCCAGGTTGCGCACTTCGGACGCCACCACCGCAAACCCGCGCCCCTGCTCGCCCGCGCGCGCCGCTTCCACCGCCGCGTTCAAGGCCAGGATATTGGTCTGGAAGGCGATCCCGTCGATAACGCCGATAATGTCCGACATCTTGCGCGAGCTGGCCGTAATCTCGCCCATCATGTCCACCACCTGCGTCACCACCGTGCCGCCCTTGACCGCTGCGGACGTGGTGGCCGACACCAGCTTGTTGGCCTCCTCCGCGTTGGCGGTGTTCTGCTTGACGGTGGACGTGAGCTGCTCCATCGCGGCGGCGGTTTCCTCCAGGTTGGACGCCTGGTGCTCGGTGCGCGCGGACAGGTCGAAATTGCCGGTGGCGATTTCGCTCGAAGCAGTGCTGATCAGCTGCGTGCTGTCGCGCACCTTGAGGATGGTGCCGTTCAGCGACGACACGAAGCGGTTGAACGCCGACGCCAGCGCGCCGATTTCGTCCTCCGACTCCACCGGCATGCGGCGGCTCAAGTCGCCGTCGCCGCTGGCGATATCGCCCAGCATTTCGGCGGCGCGCATCACCGGCGCGGCGATGGCCCGGGCGATCAGGTAGATGGCGAACAGGCCTATGCCGCCGCCCACCAGCGCCGCAATCAGCGAGGAAATGGTGGCCGAGCGCACAATATTGCCCAATACTTCATGTTCCGGCACTTCCGCCAGCACGTACAGGTTCAGCTCCGGAATGAAGGAGGACGCCACAAACTGCGTGCCTTCCGCGCTCTTGTAGGTGGCGTGCGCAAACTTCTCGCCGTTCAGCAGCGTCTTGCTCAGCTCCGGCGTGAAGCCCGGCACGTCCTTCAGCAGATGCTTGCCGTCCCCCAGCGCGGGATTGCGGTGCACCACCACCGTGCCGTTCGCGCGCACCAGGTAGACAAAGCCGGACTTGCCCAGCTTGTAGGCGCGCACGGCCTGCGCCAGCGAATTCACGCTCAGTCCCAGGCCCGCCACACCCAGCTTGCCGCCGCCCGTCTGCACGCGGGTGTTGATGAACAACATATAGCTGTCGGCGCTGACGTCCTTGTCCAGGTCCAGCGTGTAGGCCTTGCCGCTGTTGAGGAAGTCGTAGAACCACTGGTCGCTGGCCTTGTCCTTGCCCAGCGTGCGGTCATAGCCCTTGTCGGTGAAATACTTGCCGGTGCCGTGCGACACCCAGAACACCGTGGCCGCCTGGTTCTTTGCCTTCAGCTGCGCGGCCTCCTTTTGCCAACCCGCCACGCCCTCGTCCGGCGCGCCCGCCTCCTCCCAGCCATGCAGGAAGGTGTTGTTGGCCAGCGTCAGCGACACCGACAGCGGCTGCGCAATCTGGCGCTGGATGTCGTTGCGGATTTCGCCGATCTGCGCGGGCAGCTCCTGCTCCACCACGCGCTCCCGGCTGTTCTTGCTGCTCATGACGATGCTGAGCGTGGACGAGATGATAATGAACAGCAGCAGGCATAGCCCCATGCTCAGCATCAGTTTATTTTTGATCGACAGCCGGCGCAGCAAAAGCATAAGAACTCCCCAAAAGGTATTGTGGATGCCGTCTGGCGCGGCACTCTGTCGCAGTGTACCCATAAGCGGAACACGGCCGGAACTATTTTCCCTTATCTGTTGCGCGTCCAATACCCAGGTTGCGCATATACCTCTTTTAACTCATCTATAAAGAAACGTATCTTGGCAGGCAGGTGCCTTTGCTGTAGATAGACGGCCATGATGTCGTAGTCCGGCAGGGCGAAATCGTCCAGCACCGTGATCAGGCTGCCCTCGGCCAGCTGCGCCTGGATCTCCCAGGTGGAGCGCCACGCCAGCCCCAGGCCCTCGCACGCCCAGCGGTGCAGCAGTTCGCCATCGTTGCAATCCAGGTTGCCCTGCACCCGTATCGTCACCGGCTTGCCGCCCTGCTGGAAATACCAGCCGCGCTGCTGGCCGCCCTGCAGGTTGAAGGCCAGGCAGTTGTGGTGCGCCAGGTCGTCCAGCGTGCGCGGAATGCCATGGCGGTCGAAATAATCCGGCGTGCCGCAGACCACCCGGCGGTTCTTGGCCAGCTTCACCGCCACGAAACTCGGATCGATCACGCCGCCGATGCGAATGCCCAGGTCATAGCCCTCGCGCACCAGGTCTATCACCTGGTCGGTCAGGTTGAAGGACACCTGCACTTCCGGGTTGGCCGCCAAAAACGCCGGCGCATGCGGCGCCACGTGCTGGCGGCCGAACGACGCCGGCGCGGACACGATCAGGTGGCCCGTGGCCTTGTGCCGTCCCTCCGAAATATTCCGCTCCGCCACCTCGAAATCAGACAGCAGCTTGCGGCAGTCGTCGAGGAAGACATTGCCCTGTTCCGTGAGCGTGAGATGGCGCGTGGTGCGGTGCATCAGCTTCACGCCCAGGCGCTTTTCCAGCGCGTCTATGCGCCGCCCCAGCATCACCGGCGTGATGTTCTGCACCAGCGCCGCGCGCGCCAGGCTGCCCTTCTCCACCACCGCCACGAAGGCTTCGATTTGTTTGAGTTTATCCATGAATTCATTATTCCATACTCAGGGTATCGAATAAACCGATATTTTGTTGTCTTATCAAGCGCATGGATCGCCTATAGCATACAAAACATCAACAACGGTATTGCACATAACTCGAGGAGAACACCATGGCAAAGATGACGGCAGCCGAAGCGGCGGTCCATGTCCTGCAAAAAGAAGGCATCACGGTCGCATTCGGCGTGCCCGGCGCGGCCATCAATCCGCTGTATGCGGCGCTGAAGAAGAACGGCAGCATCAAGCACATCCTGGGCCGCCACGTGGAAGGCGCCTCGCACATGGCTGAAGGATACACCCGCGCCGCAGCCGGCAATATCGGCGTCTGCATCGGCACCTCCGGCCCTGCCGGCACCGACATGATCACCGGCCTGTACTCGGCCCAGGCGGACTCGATTCCCATCCTGTGCATCACCGGCCAGGCGCCGCGCGCCCGCCTGCACAAGGAAGACTTCCAGGCCGTGGACATTTCCTCCATCGCCAAGCCAGTCACCAAGATGGCCACCACCGTGCTGGAACCGGCCCAGGTGCCGCGCGTATTCCAGCAAGCCTTCCACCTGATGCGCTCCGGCCGTCCAGGTCCTGTGCTGATCGACTTGCCCTTCGACGTGATGATGGCGCAGATTGAATTCGATCCCGAAACCTACACCCCGATGGAAGTGTACAAACCGCGCGCCTCCCGCGCCCAGGTTGAAAAAGCGCTGGGCATGCTGAACGACGCGGACAAGCCTCTGATCACCGCCGGCGGCGGCATCATCAACGCCAACGCGTCCGCGCTGCTGCAGGAGTTCGCCGAAATCATCAACGTGCCGGTGATCCCGACGCTGATGGGCTGGGGCACCATCCCCGACGACCACCCGCTGATGGCGGGCATGGCCGGCTTGCAGACCTCGCACCGCTACGGCAACGCCACCGTGCTGGCCTCCGACTTCATGATAGGCATCGGCAACCGCTGGGCCAACCGCCACACCGGCTCGGTGGACGTGTTCACCGCCGACCGCACCTTCGTCCACGTGGACATCGAACCGACCCAGATCGGCCGCGTGTTCGGCCCGGACCTGGGCATCGTCTCCGACGCGGGCTACGCGCTGGAACTGTTCGTGGAAGTGGCCAAGGAGTGGAAGGCGGCGGGCAAGCTGAAAGACCGCACCGGCTGGGTACACCAATGCCAGGAACGCAAGCGCACCATGCTGCGCAAGACCCACTACGACGAAGTGCCGGTCAAGCCGCTGCGCGTGTACGAGGAAATGAACAACTACTTCGGCCGCAACACGCGCTACGTGTCCGCCATCGGCCTGTCGCAGATCGCCGCCGCGCAGTTCCTGCACGTGTACCAGCCGCGCAACTGGATCAACTGCGGCCAGGCAGGCCCGCTGGGCTGGACCATCCCCGCCGCGCTGGGCGTGCGCGCCGCCGATCCGACCACCGACATCGTGGCCATCTCGGGCGACTACGACTTCCAGTTCCTGATCGAAGAACTGGCCGTGGGCGCGCAGTTCAAGCTGCCCTACATCCACGTGCTGGTGAATAACAGCTACCTGGGCCTGATCCGCCAGTCGCAGCGCGGCTTCGACATGGACTTCTGCGTGCAGCTGGCCTTCGAAAACGTGAACGCGCCGGAACTGAACGGCTACGGCGTGGACCACGTGGCCGTGGTGGAAGGCCTGGGCTGCAAGGCCATCCGCGTGCACAAGCCGGACGACATCATCCCCGCGTTCGAAAAAGCGCGGGAACTGATGGCGCAGTTCAGCGTGCCGGTGGTGGTGGAGATCATCCTGGAACGCGTGACCAATATCGCCATGGGCACTGAGATCAACGCCATCAATGAATTCAACGACATCCTGGATGTCGCGTAAGGAGCACAACATGCCTAAATTCGCCGCCAACCTGACCATGCTGTTCAACGAGCTGCATTTCCTGGACCGCTTCGGCGCCGCCTCGCGCGCCGGCTTCAAGGGCGTGGAGTTCCTGTTCCCCTACGACTTCGAGGCGGACCAGCTGGCCGAAAAGCTGCACCAGTACCAGCTCGAGATGGTGCTGCACAACCTGCCGGCCGGCCAGTGGGCGGCGGGCGAACGCGGCATCGCCTGCCTGCCGGACCGCGTGGGCGAGTTCGAGCAGGGCGTGGAGAACGCGCTGCGCTACGCCAAGGTGCTCGGCACGCGGCGCATCAACTGCCTGGTGGGCATCCTGCCATCCAACGTGGAGCGCGCCAAGGCGCAGGACACGCTGGTGCGCAACCTGAAGTTCGCGGCCGCCGCGCTGAAGAAGGCCGGCATTCCGCTGCTGATCGAGCCTATCAACACCTTCGATATTCCGGGCTTCTTCCTGTCGGGCACCCGCCAGGGCCTGGAACTGATCGAAGCCGTGGGCTCGGACAACCTGTTCCTGCAGTACGACATCTACCACATGCAGCGCATGGAGGGCGAACTGGCCAACACCATCAAGGCCAACCAGTCCGTCATCAAGCATATCCAGCTGGCCGACAATCCGGGCCGCTTCGAGCCAGGCACCGGCGAGATCAACTACCGCTACCTGCTGAACTACCTGGACCAGATCGGCTACGACGGCTGGGTGGGCTGCGAATACAAGCCGCAAAACGGCACGGAAGAAGGCCTGGGCTGGATCCAGAAGCTGGCAGCATAACTACTAACTATCAAGGAGAATCAACATGGCAAACCTCGGATTCATCGGCCTGGGCATCATGGGCGCCCCTATGGCGGGCCATCTGCAAGCCGGCGGCCACAAGCTCTATCTGCACGACATCAAAAACCCGCCCGCCAACCTGATCGACGGCGGCGCCACCGTGTGCACCTCGGCCGCCGAAGTGGCCAAGCGCGCCGACATCATCTTCCTGATGGTGCCAGACACCCCGCACGTGGAAGAAGCGCTGTTCGCCGACAACGGCGTGGCCGCTGGCCTCACGGCAGGCAAGATCGTGGTCGACATGAGCTCCATCTCGCCCATCGCCACCAAGGAATTCGCCAAGAAGATCAACAAGAAAAGCTGCGCCTACCTGGACGCTCCGGTGTCGGGCGGCGAAGTGGGCGCCAAGGCGGCGTCCCTGACCATCATGGTCGGCGGCCCTGCCGAGGCCTTCGACACCGTCAAGCCGCTGTTCGAAATGATGGGCAAGAACATCACCCTGGTCGGCGGCAACGGCGACGGCCAGACCACCAAGGTGGCCAACCAGATCATCGTGGCGCTGAACATCCAGGCCGTGGCCGAAGCGCTGCTGTTCGCCTCCAAGGCCGGCGCGGACCCGGCCAAGGTGCGCGAAGCGCTGATGGGCGGCTTTGCCTCGTCGCGCATCCTGGAAGTGCACGGCGAACGCATGGTCAAGCGCGCATTCAACCCGGGCTTCCGCATCCAGCTGCACCAGAAAGACCTGAACCTGGCGCTGCAAGGGGCCAAGCAGCTGGGCGTATCGCTGCCCAACACCGCCAACACCCAGGAACTGATGAACGCCTGCGCCGCCAACGGCCTGTCCGGCCTCGACCACTCCGCGCTGTGCCAGGCCATCGAGCTGATGTCCAACCACAAGATAGCGCAGGGTTGACGCAACGCCATCGACGTCACGGTTGCGTAAAGCATCGTAGGGCGGGTTAGGCCGCAGGCCGTAACCCGCCGGCTCCACCGTTTCAGCATCAACGAAGAAAGAACCCCATCATGTCCGTCCCAGACCCTCGCCAGTTCTTGCTCGACCTGTACAACGCAGCCATCAGCGCCGTCCACCCGCGCACGCTGCTGTCCGAATTCCTGCCCCAGCCTCCCGCCAACGGCAAAACCCTCGTCATCGGCGCAGGCAAAGGCGCGGCAGCGATGGCGGAAGCGGTCGAACGCAACTGGAACGGCCCCTTATCCGGCCTGGTGGTCACCCGCTACGGCCACGGCGCCAAGACCGAACATATCGAAGTCGTGGAAGCCTCCCACCCCGTCCCCGACGAAGCCGGCCAAAAAGCCGCCGCGCGCATGCTGGACATGGTGCAAGACCTCACCGAAAACGACCTGGTGCTCTGCCTGATCTCCGGCGGCGGCTCCGCCTTGCTCGCCCTGCCCGCAGAAGGCATCACGCTGGCCGAAAAACAGGCCCTGAACAAAGCCCTGCTGCGCAGCGGCGCCGCCATCGGCGAAATGAACTGCGTGCGCAAGCACCTCTCCGCCATCAAGGGCGGCCGCCTGGCGCTGGCCTGCGGCAAGGCGCGCGTGGTCACCCTGCTGATCTCCGACGTGCCCGGCGACGACCCGCGCGTGATCGCCAGCGGCCCCACGCTGCCCGACGCCACCACCAGCGCCCAGGCCCTCGCCATCCTGCGCAAATACAAGATCGACATTCCACAAAGCGTGCACGCCCATCTGGAATCGCCCGCCAGCGAAACGCCCAAGCCGGGCGACGCCCGCTTCGAGCGCAATAGCCACCACGTCATCGCCACCGCGCAGGACGCGCTGGAAGCAGCCGCCGACAAAGCCCGCGACGCCGGCATCACGCCCTACATCCTGTCCGACGGCATAGAAGGCGAAGCGCGCGACATCGGCCTGATGCATGCCGCGCTGGCGCGCCAGGTCATCGCGCGCGGCCAGCCGTTCGAGCGGCCCTGCGTCATCCTCTCCGGCGGCGAAACCACGGTCACGGTGCGCGGCAACGGGCGCGGCGGCCGCAACGTCGAATTCCTGCTCAGCCTCGCCCTGGCGCTGGAGGGGGCGTCCGGCGTGCACGCCATCGCCTGCGACACCGACGGCATCGACGGCTCGGAAGACAACGCCGGCGCCCTCTACGCGCCCACCACGCTGGCCCGCGCCGAAGCCCTGGGCGTGAGCGGCAAGGCGCACCTGGCCAACAACGACGGCTACAGCTTCTTCAGCGCGCTGGATGACCTGGTGGTGAGCGGCCCGACCCGCACCAACGTCAACGACTTCCGCGCCATCCTCATCCTTTGAAAGAGACCAACTATGCGCCGTGAACGCAAAGCCAAAATAGTGGCCACCCTGGGGCCAGCCAGCTCCGAACGCAGCACCATCCAGGCGCTGTTCGAAGCGGGCGCCGACGTCTTCCGCTTCAACTTCAGCCACGGCAGCCACGCCGACCACCAGCGCCGCCACGCCCTCGTGCGTGAAATTGAAAAAGACCTCGGCCGCCCCATCGCCATACTGGCCGACCTGCAGGGCCCCAAGCTGCGCATCGGCCAGTTCAGCGGCGGCAAGGTGAACGTGAGCGCCGGCGCCGAATTCGTGCTGGACCAGAATCCGGACCAGGGCGACGCCACGCGCGTCTGCCTGCCCCACCCCGAACTGTTCGCCGCCGTCACGGCCGGCCAATCGCTGCTGCTGGACGACGGCAAGATCCGCCTGGAAGTGCTGGCCAGCAGCGACACCGCCATCCGCACGCGCGTGGTTAACAGCGGCGTGCTGTCCGACCGCAAAGGCGTCAACGTGCCGGACGCCGTGCTGCCCATCCCCGCGCTCACCACCAAGGACAGGCAAGACCTCGAATTCGCGCTCGACCTGGGCGTGGACTGGATCGCCCTGTCCTTCGTGCAGCGGCCGGAAGACGTGAAGGAAGCGCAAGCCATCGTGAACGGGCGCGCAGGCGTGCTGTCCAAGCTGGAAAAGCCGGCCGCGCTGGACCGGCTTGAAGAAATCGTCGCCGCATCGGACGCCGTGATGGTGGCGCGCGGAGACCTCGGCGTGGAACTGCCGCCCGAGCGCGTTCCCGGCGTGCAGAAGCGCATCGTGCGCATGTGCCGCAAGCACGGCAAGCCGGTGGTGGTCGCCACGCAGATGCTCGAATCCATGATCAGCGCGCCGGTGCCAACGCGGGCCGAAGCCTCCGACGTGGCCAACGCCGTGTATGAAGGCGCGGACGCGGTCATGCTCTCGGCCGAATCGGCCAGCGGCGCCTACCCTGTGCAGGCGGTCGCCCTCATGCACCGCATCATCTCCGAAGTGGAACGCGACCCCTACTACCAGGCCCTGATCGACGCCCAGCACGAAGCGCCGCTGCCCAACAAGGGCGATGCCATCTGCGCCGCGCTGCGCGACGTTACGCAAATCATCGGCGTGGTGGCGACGGTGACCTACACCACGTCCGGCCACAGCAGCCTGCGCGCCGCGCGCGAACGGCCGGCGGCGCCCATCGTGAGCATCACACCTAACCGCGACACGGCGCGCCGCCTGGCGCTGGCCTGGGGCGTGCACAGCACGGTCAGCCCCGACGTCCACAGCGTGGACGAGATGGTAGCGGCAGCCTGCCGCATCGCCCTGCGCGAAGGTTTCGTCAAACCAGGCGACCAGATCGCCATCGCCGCCGGCACCCCGTTCGGCCAGCCCGGCACCACCAACCTCCTCCGCCTCGCCGAAATCTGGCCGCAATAGCCTTTCCGCACACCAAAAAGCACCAAAAAGGGGTCAGGGTTAATTATTTAATTAACCCTGACCCCTTTTTTTGGGTTGCTGCAATGGCGCCTATTCGCCGCGCTGGTGGACTTGCTTGCCGGCTGCGTAGGTGGCGCTGATGGCGCGGTCGTCGCCCAGCATGGCCAGCGCGAACAGCAGTTCTTCGAGGCTGTCGGTGCGCGTGGTGCGGCGCTCGAGCAGCGGCGTGGCTTTCGGGTCGAGCACGATGAAGTCGGCTTCGGCGCCATGCGCGAAATTGCCTACCGTGCCTTCGAGCTGCATGCTGCGCGCGCCGCCCAGCGTGGCAAGGTAGAACATGCGCAGCGCGGGCATGTAGGTGCCTCCCATGCGCGCAACCTTGTAGGTTTCGTTCATTGTCTGCAACATGGAGAAGGAGGTGCCGGCGCCCACGTCGGTGGCCAGCGACAGCGCGACCTGCGCTTTGTCCGCGCCGGCGAAGTCGAACAGGCCGCTGCCCAGGAACAGGTTGGATGTGGCGCACATCGATACGGCCGCGCCGGTGGCGGCCATGCGCGCGCGGTCTTCGTTGTCGAGCCAGATGCAGTGCGCGTACATGGAGCGCGGACGCAGCATGCCGTATTGGTCGTATACGTCCAGGTAGCTGCGCGCTTTCGGGAACAGGGACTGCACCCAGGCCACTTCGTCGGTGTTTTCGGCGACGTGGGTCTGCACGTAGGTGTCCGGGTAGGCTTGCGCCAGTTCGCCCGCCAGCTGCAGCTGCGCTTCGGTCGACGTGGGGGCGAAGCGCGGCGTGATGGCGTACATATTGCGGCCCTTGTTGTGCCAGCGCTTGATCAGTTCTTCGCTGTCGCGCGCGCCGCTTTCCGCGGTGTCCTGCAGGAAGCCGGGGCAGTTCCGGTCCATCATCACTTTGCCCGCCGCCATGCGCAGGTTGCGCTGCTCGCTGGCGCCGAAGAAGGCATCCACCGATTCGGGGTGCACGGTGCAATAGACCATGGCGGTGGTGGTGCCGCAGCGCAGCAGCTCGCCGAGGAAGAAGTCGGCCACGCTGCGCGCATGCTCGGGGTCCTCAAAGCGGCGCTCGGTCGGGAAGGTGTAGCTGTCCAGCCACGGCAATAGCCCCGGCGCGGGCGAGGCGATCATGTCGGTCTGCGGGTAGTGGATGTGCGTGTCGATAAAGCCGGGCATGATGATCTTGCCGCGATAGTCGCGCACCAGGGCGCCTTCCGGCAGCGTGGACTTCAGTTTGTCGTAGTCGCCTGCGGTTTTGACGCGGCCGTCCTCCAGCACCAGCAGGCCGTCTTCGTGCCAGTGGTGGGCCTGCTCGCTAAGCGCGGGGTCGGCCGTGAAGTGCAGGATGCTGGCGCGGAAGGCCTTTGGTGTCGTCTCGTTTTTGTTCATGATTGCGTAGTAGTTAAATGATAGGCGGCAGGGCTGGACGAACTCCGGCCTTATGCCATGACAGGCTATCAGCCGCTTTGCGCGGAGTCATATCTCCGTCCTTATGGCCGCTATGTGCGCGGCGGCGGCCTGCGCGAAGGCCTTGCGCGGTACTGTCTCGCTTGTATTTTCGAGGAGTCCGACCATGTGTGGCATCGTCGGCGTGCTTGCGCGCGCCCCTGCAAATCAAACCATTTACGATGCGCTGCTGTTGCTGCAGCATCGCGGCCAGCAGGCCGCAGGCATCGCTACCGATAGCGACAGCGTCTTCGCCATGCACAAGGCGAACGGCCTGGTGACGGACGTTTTCCGGACCAGGAATATGCGTTCGCTGCGCGGCAGCGCGGGCATAGGACATTGCAGCTGCGCCGCTTACGGGCCTTCTTGCGACGAGGAGGCGCAGCCGTTCTACGTGAACGCGCCGTTCGGCATCACGCTGGCGCACAACGGCTGGCTTTCCAATGGCGATGCCTTGCGCGCCGAGCTGTCCCTGGCCGGCAGGCGGCATATGAACACGGCGTCCGATGCGGAAGTGCTGCTGAACGTGCTGGCCCACGAGCTGCATGTGGCCTGCCGGGGCATGGACTTCACCGCCGAGGCATTGTTTGAGGCCGTTGGCGCCCTGCAGTCCCGCGTGCAGGGCTCCTATGCGGTAGTAGCGCTGATCGCAGGCCGGGGCCTGCTGGCCTTCCGCGATCCGCAGGGTGTGCGTCCGCTGTGCCTAGGCATGCAGCCGCCGGACGATGGCGCGGGGGTGATGGTGGCCAGCGAGTCCGTGGCGCTGGACGGCATGGGCTACAGCTTCGTGCGCGACATCGCTCCCGGCGAGGCGGTCTTCATCAACGCAGCGGGCGAACTGGAGGCGCGCCAGCTGGCGGGCGATGCCGCAGCGCGTCCCTGCGCTTTCGAGTTCGTCAGCCTGGCGCGGCCTGATTCGGTGATCGATGGCGCCTCGGTCTACGCGGCGCGGCTGAAGCTGGGGGAACTGCTGGCTGGGCAGGTATGCAGCGAACTCGATGCCGCCGCCCTGGACGTGGTGATGCCGGTGGACGACATCTCCCGTCCAGCCGCCATCCAGCTAGCGCTCAAGCTTGGTGTCAAATACCGCGAAGGTTTTATTCAGAACCGCTATCCGGGCCGCAGCTTTGACTTGCCTGCCGGCGCGGCGCGGCGCGCGCCCGGCCTGCGGCTGAACGCCATCGCAGCGGAGTTCAAGGACAAGCGCGTGCTGCTGGTGGAGGACGCCATTGTGGACGGCGCCAGCAGCCGCGAAATCGTGGAGCTGGCGCGCAGCGCAGGTGCAAGCTATGTGGCGTTGGCGTCCACCGCGCCGCCCGTGCTGCAGCCCAAGGCCTACGGCGTGGACTGGCCGGCGCGCCGCAAGCCCGCCGCGCTGGGCCGCACGCGCGAGGAGATGCGCAGCGCCGTCACGGCGGACGCGCTGGTATTCCAGACCCTGCCCGCCTTGAAGGCCGCCATCGCCGGCGCGTCCCCGGCCTTGCAGCGGCTGGAGACGTCGTGCTTCGATGCGCCCCAGGCTGATACTTAGCTGCCGCGATACGTCGAGTAGGCCCACGGCGACACCACGATAGGCACGTGGTAGTTCTGGGCCGCATCCGCAATGCCGAAGGCGATCACCACTTCGTCGATAAAGCGCGGCTCCGGCAAGGCGACGCCTTGCGCAGCAAAGTAGTCGCCTGCGCCGAACACCAGCTCGTATTTGCCGGTCTTGACCTCGTCGCCAAGCAGCAAAGGCTGTTCGCAGCGGCCGTCCTGGTTGGTGGTGTCGGTTTTTATCAACACCTTCGCGCCGCCGTCCACGCGGTACAGCTTCACCTGTACCCCCGCGCCGGGTTTGCCCTGCGTGATGTCCAAAACGTGTGTACTCAGCTTGCCCATGATGTCTCGCTTTCTAAATTGGATTGAAACAGGAACTCCTGTCTGAAAATCATATACGGCACAGGACTGTCGGATATATGCGGCGGCGGATAACAACCATGACCCCGGCGGACATAATCGGGCCTCCAATACAATAAAAGAGGGAGACGCAATATGAACGCATTCCGAGTAAGCGCCGCAGCCGCAGTGGCGGTGCTGGCTTTCGCCACGGGCATGCAGCAGGCCAGCGCGGCCGACTGGAGCGACACGTCGATAGGCTACCGCTACGGCACCCGCTACGCCGAGCCGTATAACAGCAAGGACATCGACAAGCACATCCTGAATTTCACCCACGCCAGTGCCTACAAATACGGCAGCAACTACGTGAACGTGGACTTGCTGAACTCGGACGGCAACGACGCCAACGCGCAGGAGGCCTACATCCTGTACCGCCACACGCTGGACATCGGCAAACTAAGCGGCAAGGAATTCAAATTAGGTCCGGTGCGGGGCCTGGGTGCGACGGCAGGTTTTGACTGGAACACCAAGAACGACCACAGCTACGATTCAAAGAAGCGCATGCTGGTGGCCGGTCCCACGCTGATGCTGGACGTGCCGGGCTTCCTCAACGTGAGCCTGCTGGCTGTGTGGGAAAGCAACCAGCCTATCGGCATTGCCAGCCGCTATACCTACGATACGCACGCCTTGTTGAACGCATCCTGGGGCATCCCGCTCGGCAATTCCGGCTGGGCTTTTGAGGGCTACGCCAACTGGCTGGGCCAAAAAGGCAAGAACGAATTCGGCGGCCCGACCGCGCCGGAAGTGAACATCGACGCGCAGGTGATGTACGACGTCAGCGGCGCCGCCGGCCTGAAGCCGAATACGCTGCGGGTAGGCCTGGAATACCAGTACTGGCGCAACAAATTCGGCACCCCGCACAACGTTCCCGGCGCCACCGCCAAAACGCCCATGATCCGCGCTGAGTACCATTTCTAAGCCAATACGCAACAAGCCAGCCGGTCCGGCGGGACTGGCTGGCCTTCAGGCTGGACTAGCAGCACACGCTTGGTTATATTGCTCATACTGAAAGTCACCGAGAGCTGCCATGCCTACCCTGGACCCGCGCATAGACGCCTATATCGCCAAATCCGCTGAATTCGCCCAGCCCATACTGGAGCATCTGCGTGCCGTCGTGCATGCGGCTTGTCCGGATGTGGAGGAGACCATGAAGTGGAGCTTCCCGCATTTCCAGTACAACGGCATGTTGTGCAGCATGGCCTCGTTCAAGGCGCATTGCGCGTTCGGGTTCTGGAAGGGCGAGCTGCTGGTGGCGGAGGCGGATGCGAAGACCCAGGAGGCCATGGGCCAGTTCGGGCGCATCACCGCCATCAAGGATCTGCCGTCGAAGAAGACGCTGGAATCGTATATCAAGAAGGCCATGAAGCTGAACGACGACGGTGTGAAGGCGCCCGCGCGCGCCAAGCCCGCCACGCCGCGCGAGCTGGTGGTGCCGGAATATCTGACGGCGGCGCTGGCGCAGCAGCAGCCGGCGCTGGACCATTTCAACGCCTTCAGCACCAGCAAGAAGCGCGACTACGTGGAGTGGATGGAGGAAGCCAGGACCGAGGCCACGCGCTTGCGCCGGCTGGAGCAGGCTGTCGAGTGGATCGCCGAGGGCAAGGCGCGCAACTGGAAGTACGGAAAATGCTGACCGCTGCGCAACGCGCCGCGTATGGCGCCTCCGTGGCCGAAGCCTTGGCCGAAGATCCGTTCTATGTCACGGTATGCGTGGCCGGCGGCGTGCAGCAGCTGCTGCCGCGCTACGTTGAACTGGCGCTGATCGAGGGCGAGCAGGCCGGGCGTGTCGATCTCACGGACCCAGAGGACAGCGGGGCGGCCATCTGGAGCGTACCGGGCGACGTGGAATGCAAGGCGGCAGCTTACGCCGCGCGCGAACGCGAGCTGGCCGTACTGCTGGGCGAGCAAGGCTTTGCCAACTTCCAGGCCATCGTGGCGAATATGGAGGCCAATCTGGCGCCGCATGGGCTGGCGTCGGCCTGGTACTTGTCCATCGCCGGCATCAGGCCGGACGCGCAAGGCGGCGGCATGGGCACGCGCCTGTTGGCCCACGGCCTGAACGCGGCCGACCAGGCCGGCGCCGTAAGCTTCCTGGAGACCTTCAACGAACGCAGCCTGCCCTTCTACCGGCGCCAGGGCTACGAGGTGGCGGCACAGTACTTCGAGCCCGTCACCGGCGCCGATTACTGGCTGATGACCCGCCCGCCGCGCACCTGAGCGCGGATCGCGCTACAATAGTCCCATGCTGAAAATCCGCTTCTTCCTGCTGATGCTGTTCTTCGCGATCCAGACCGCACTGGCTGGCGCCGCGCCGATACGCACCTGCTGCGATGAGGCCTGCCCGCCCACGATGTGCGCCGCCATGGGCTGCCTGCCGGCCGTGCAGCCCATGATCGCAGCAGCGTTGCCGCCATTGCCGCAGCCCGCAGCCGGCACGGATTTTCCTGAATCGGCCAGCATCGATCTTCCCTTGCCGTTAAAAGAGGTCTGGACGCCGCCGGATTGAACCCGGTCCCGCTCCCAAAACCACTTTTAAACTGATCAAGGAAATATTATGAAATCCATCGCTATCAAAGTCGCTGCAGCCGCAGCCCTGCTGGCCACTTCCGCCGTTGCCTTCGCCGCCAATATGGACTGCTGCGCGAGCATCGAATGCTGCCTGAAGATGCTGGCCTGCTGCCTGTAAGCCGCTAGCACGTTAAGAAACGGGCCGGTACTGTAAAGTGCCGGCCCGTTTTGCATTGCGGTCAGCTAGTTCGTTTTGCCTGCACAATCGGCCGGGATCATGTGCTTGCGGCCTTCAGCTTCGTATTCCTCCAGGCTGGGCATGCCAAGAGCCTGCCGGCGGCGGTTCACCTGCTCGCGGCTATCGACAGGCCGCATGATGAGCGTGCAGCGGTCCGGCATGGTGAACTGCGTGCCGTATTCCTGCGGCCTGCCCTCCGCTACGGCAATGCGGTCCGCCAGATAAGCCAGGTCGCGCGGCGCGGCCGCCCCCTTCCTGACCGCTGCCTCCAGCAAGTCCCTGGCGGCGCGCTGGAAATCCCGGTCCTGGTCCGCGTGCGGCACAAGCAGTCATGCGTGAGATGGCGTGTCAGTGTGGTCTTACATGAGAACAGGAATGCGCCGATTGAGGGAAGCGGCCGGGGCTTGCATAATGTGGCCTGCTTTAGTTTTCCAAGGTTTATGCAATGAAGATCATCGATCAACGCTTTCTGTCCCGTCAAAACCGCTATTCCAACCACCCCTGCCTGCTCAGCATACTTGAACTGGATGACGCTGCCGCATCTCCGGCGGACGTGCGCTCGACCGCGACGAAACTGAAGGGCGTGCTGGGAAATTTGCCGGGACTGGAGCGGCTGATCAATGTCATAGGGCCGGCTGGCGCCGAGACGGCGCCAGCCGGACATTTTCAACTGGCGCGCCTGATCCAGGCGGTCACGCTGGAGCTGCAGCGGCTGGCGGGCAGCGATGTGATGGTGGGCTTTGTGGGCGCGCTGCCTCGCATGCCGGGGCGCTATCGCCTGGTGCTGCCTTACCGGATGGAGCGCATCGCTGCGGCGGCTGTGAATGCGGCGCTGGATGTGGTGAATGCTGCGCGCGCCGGGCGCAAGGTGGACCTGGCGGAGGTGATGGCGCAGTTGCGGGCTGCGGGGGAACGGCGGGTTACTGCAAGGGCTGCGCCCTTGCCTAACCCGCCCTACGCGGTTTACACATCCAAGACGTCTTAGACGAATTCGCCGATCTTGTTCGTCACCGCCTCGCGCACGGAGCCGCTGGTGACGAAGGAATGGGCCACCTGGATGTCGTTGTGGAACCAGCGGTCGCCGTCCAGGCACGCAGGGATCTGCTTGCGGATCTCGTCATAGGCGGCTTGCGTGCCTTCGCCCAGCTGGAAGCCTGGCAGCAGGTCTTCCGTCATAGTGAGGGCCTGCGCTGCCAGCAGCATTTCCACGCCGATGATGTACTGGGTGTTTTGCACCACCGTCGCCGCCTTGCGCGCGCACCACGTCGAGTTGGAGATGTGGTCTTCGCTATTCCCTTTCGACGGTATGCTGTCCACGCTGCCCGGCATGCTCAGGGTGCGGTTTTCCATCACCAGTGAGCTGAGCGAGCATTGCACCACAGGGTAGCCGGTGTTCACGCCACGAATGCCGCTCATCAGGTTGCGCGGCAGGCCCCAGGACAGGGTGGGGTCGATCAGGCGCGCCACGCGGCGCTCGCAGATGCTGCCCAGGTCCGTCACCGCCATCGCCAGCAGGTCCATCGCCTGCGCCAGGTACTGGCCGTGGAAATTCCCGCCCGAGATGATTTCGAAACCGCCGCCGTCCTTGCCGAAGATGAGCGGGTTGTCGGTGGCCGAGTTGATCTCGTTTTTCACGATGGTGTCGATGTAGTCCAGCGCGTCGAACACGGGGCCGTACACTTGCGGCGTGCAGCGCAGCGAGTACACGTCCTGGATGCGGGCGGTGTACGGGATGTCGGTGCGGCGCAGCTCGTCCGGGAACTGCACGGCGCGCGCTTCGTGCGTGGTGCGGGTGGAGCCCTTGAGCAGCTTGCGCACCACTTTCGCGGTCTTGATCTGGCCGGGATGCGGGCGCGCCTGCTGGATGCGCGGGTCGAAAGCGGCCATTTCGGCGCGCATGGCTTCCAGCGTCAAGCCCAGGGACAGGCAGGCGTCGGTCAGCAGGTTGCGCGCATCGGCGGCGGCCAGCACGGCCACGGCCAGGGAGGCGGTGCAGCCGTTGATCAGGGCCGAGGCGTCTTTCGCTTTCAGGTCGAACTTCACCGGCCCGATTTCGGAACGGGTGATGGCTTCCGGCGCGGACATGCGTTTGCCGCCGTACATCACCTCCGCTTCGTCGAAGCCGGCGATGGCGGCTGCCAGATAGGCCAGCGGCGCCAGGTCGCCCGAGGCGCCGACGGAACCCTTCTGCGGCATGATGGGGTGGATACCGGCGTTGATGAAGGCCAGCAGGCGGTCCACCACTTCCACGCGCGGCGCCGAGTAGTTGGAGGCGAAGGCATTTGCGCGCAGCAGCATGGTGGCGCGGCTCACCTCTTCCGAAAACGGCTCGCCAATGCCGCCGCTGTGGGCCATGATGAGCTGCGTCTGGAACAGTTCAATATGCTCGACCTTGATGCGGGTGTCCTTCAGCAGTCCCACGCCGGTGTTAAAGCTGTACATCATGGGCGCTTCGTCGTGCATCCAGGTGGATTCGATGTAGTCGCGGCTTTCCTTCAGCGCGGCGCGCGAGGACGCGGCCAACGCCACCTGGGCGTATTGGCCTTGCTGGGCGCGCGCCACGGCGAGCACCTGCTCCGCAGTGAGGTTGAAGCCGTCGATGGTTACGGTAGTCATGTCAGTTTTCCTTCTTGTATGCGGTCAGTTGGCGCCGGATTCAAACCAGGTGCCCAGCAGCTGGCGTTCGGCGTCCGTCATTTGCGTCATGTTCGCCAGCGGCATGTCCTTGTTCTGCACGGCGCGCTGGTAGATCTTGGCAGCGTGCTGCTTGATCTGGTCCGGCGTATCGAGCATCACGCCGCCCGGAGGCGATGCGAAGCCGGCCTGCGTCGGCGTGGCCGAGTGGCACGATGCGCAACGCGCAGTGACCACTTGCTGGACGGCCGTGATGTCGTGGCCAGAACGGGCAATGTCGGCTGCGGATGGCGCGGCGGCGTGGCTGTCGGCTGCCTGCGCTGCAATGGCCTTGCGCGGTGCGGGAGCGATGGCGATCGCCACGGCCACCAACAGGATCACGCCCGCCACAGGGAAGCCCAGCGACACGCGGCCAGCATGGCGCAGGTTGAAGAAGTGGCGTATCAGCACGCCGGCCGCCATGATGGCGCCCAGTATCAGCCAGCTGTAAGAGTGGCTGTAGGTCATGGCGTAGTGGTTGCTGATCATGATCAGCAGCACCGGCAGCGTGAAGTAGTTGTTGTGCACCGAACGCACTTTGGCGCGCTTGCCATAGACAGGGTCGGGCGACTGGCCCTTCTCCATCGCTTCCACCAGCTTGCGCTGGCCGGGGATGATCACGAACAGCACGTTACCGACCATCATGGTGCCTATCATGGCGCCCACGTGGATGTAGGCGGCGCGGCCGCTCAGCGTGTGCGTGAGCACGTAGGCCGCAGCCACGATCAGCACGAACAGCACGGAGCCCAGCACGGCGGGCTTTTCGCCCAGCGGCGACTTGCACAGCAGGTCGTAGACGATCCAGCCGCCGGCCAGCGTGCCCAGGCCCACGGCCACGGCTTGCAGGGAGGACAGGTCGGCCACGTTCTTGTCGATCATCATCGCCGAGGCGTTGAAGTAGTAGACGATGAACAGCATCGCAAAGCCGCTCAGCCAGGTCGCATACGCCTCCCATTTGAACCAGTGCAGGTCGGACGGCAGTTCCGCCGGCGCCACCAGGTATTTTTGCGGGTTGTAGAAACCGCCGCCATGCACGGCCCACAGTTCACCCGACACGCCGGCCTTGGCCAGCGGGCTGCCGGGCTTGGGCGGCCGGATCGAGTTGTCCAGCCAGACGAAGTAAAACGACGCGCCGATCCACGCTATGCCGGTAATCAAATGCAGCCAGCGCACCAGCAGATTCAACCACTCCACCCCATACGATCCGAATAAAGCTTCCATGAATTTTCCAATTAGTCTGTTCATCTGCCTCTGGCGGGCACTTCAGATGAGCGAGGCTGTCACCTCCGGAACGATCGTTATCCTGCCGCCGCTACGATCGTGATGGCATCGAAGCCATCAACCTGCCCCCGGCCATGGAAGGTGTCTCCTCTCTTGCCGGGATGATGGAACGATAGCCGTACCGGGCGCGCGAGTCCTGCGTTTGCACATATAACTTGCATACGTTTTGAGGTATAGCTGTTACGGCCCCGGATATGCGACTCTGTTATGCATAAGTTCAAATATCCAACCATGGGAGACCGATATGTCACGCTTGCCAGACCACCTGGACATCCACCTGATCCGCATTCTTTACCTGCTGCTATGCGAGAAAAACGTTTCGCGCGTGGCGCTGAAACTGAATCAGCCGCAGCCCTCCATTTCCGCCTCGCTGCGCAAGCTGCGCGAGCTGACGGGCGATCCGCTGCTGGTGCGCGGCGGACGCGGCATGGTGCCCACGCAACACGGCGAGAGCCTGCTCAAGCCGGCCAAGCGCATCCTCGATGAAACCGAAAACCTGTTCAGTCCCAAGACGGCCTTCGTGCCGCAGGAGGAAGCGCGCACCTTCCACATCGCCGCGCCGGACTATATGAACACGCAGTTCTTCACCGAGGTGATTGCGCGCGTGCGGCGCGAGTCGCCCAAGAGCCGGCTGGTGATCCACGCGCTGGGGCCGGACGCCGACTATGTGCGCCTGCTGTCGGACGGCGAGCTGGATCTGGTGGTGGCCAACTGGGACGAGCCGCCGCACCACCTGCACATCTCCAAGCTGTTCGACGATCCGATTGTGTGCCTGATGCGCGCCAACAGCGCCTACGCGCGCCGCACGCCCAAGGACGGTATGACGATGGAGGATTATCTGAGCCTGCCGCACGCGGCGCCGGCGCAGATCCTGCCTGGCTACCACGGCAACATCGACGCCTTCCTGGAGCAGCAGAATATGGAACGCAATATTGTGGTGGAATCAGCACACTTCCGCATGCTGCCCTACATCGTGGCGCAGACCGATCTGGTGCTCACTGCGGGCCAGCAGTTCGCCAGTTTTTACGAAAATACGCTGGGGCTGAAGTCCTACAAGGTGCCCGTGAAGTTCCCGCCACTGCGCTTCTACCAGCTATGGCACGAGCGCGCGCACCACGCCACCGAGCACAAATGGTTGCGCGCACAAGTCAGCACGGCGGCGCGGCTGCTGGTGAAGTAGGAATAGATGATATCTCCCTGGCGATATGACTCCGGCCGCGCGCCGCACTAATATCAAAATGCCACGTCTGTGCCACGTCTGGCGTATAAAAACTAAACCCGAGACAAACATCATGAACTTCCTGGATAACTACTTCAAGTTGAGTGAGAACGGCAGCAACGTTCGCACCGAGGTGCTGGCCGGCCTCACCACCTTCCTGACGATGGCTTACATCATCTTCGTCAACCCTTCCATCCTCGGCGACGCCGGCATGCCCAAGGACTCGGTCTTTGTGGCTACCTGCGTGGCTGCGGCCGTGGGCACGCTCATCATGGGCCTGTACGCCAATTTCCCTATCGGCCTGGCGCCGGGCATGGGCTTGAACGCCTACTTCGCCTACGGCGTGGTGAAAGGCATGGGCTTCCCATGGGAGGCGGCGCTGGGCGCGGTGTTCATTTCGGGCTGCTGCTTCCTGGTGGTGAGCCTGCTGCGCGTGCGCGAGAAGATCATGAACGCCATCCCCGCCTCGCTGCGCACCGCCATTCCGGCCGGCGTGGGCCTGTTCCTGGCGCTGATCTCGCTGAAGAATTCCGGCATCGTCGTCTCCAGCCCCGCCACCTTCGTCACCATGGGCAATCTGCACGAACCGGCGCCCATCCTGGCCATCGTCGGTTTCCTGGTGATCGTCGCGCTGGACCGCCTGAAAGTCACCGGCGCCCTTCTGATCGGCATCATGACCGTGACGGTGCTGAGCTTCTTCTTTGCCGGGAACCAGTTCCACGGCGTAGTGTCCGCACCGCCGTCGATCGAGCCTACCCTGTTCAAGCTGGACATCATGGGCGCCATCTCGCACGGTCTGCTCAACGTGGTGCTGGTGTTCTTCCTGGTTGAACTGTTCGACGCCACCGGCACCCTGATGGGCGTGGCGCAGCGCGCCGGCCTGATGAAGGACGGCAAACTGCCGCCCGCCATGAACAAGGCCCTGCTGGCCGACTCCGGCGCCATCATCGCCGGTTCCGTGATGGGCACCTCGAGCACCACCGCCTTTATCGAAAGCGCCGCCGGCGTGCAAGCGGGCGGCCGCACCGGCCTCACCGCCGTCACCGTAGCCGTACTGTTCCTGCTGGCGCTGTTCATTGCGCCGCTGGCCGGCGTGGTGCCGCAATACGCCACCGCCCCTGCCCTGTTCTTCGTCGCCTGCCTGATGCTGCGCGAGCTGGCCGAGATCAACTGGAGCGAAACCACGGAAAGCATTCCCGCCGTGATCACCGCGCTGGTGATGCCGTTCACCTACTCCATCGCCAACGGCCTGGCGCTGGGCTTTATCAGCTACGCCGCACTGAAACTGCTGACCGGCAAGCACAAGGAAGTCAGCGGCATGATCTGGGGCATCGCAGGCGTGTTCCTGTTCAAGACTATTTATATCGCAGGTTGAAGGAGTAGCACCATGTCTCACCCGATTCGTTTTTACTACCAGGGGCGCGTGCAGGAAGTCGCTTCGGCATCGCCCACCCGCACGCTGCTTCAGCATTTGCGCGAAGACCAGCACTGCACCGGCACCAAGGAAGGCTGTGCCGAAGGCGACTGCGGCGCCTGCACCGTCGTCATCGGCTCGCTGGTGGACGGTGAACTGGAAATGCGCAACGTTAACTCGTGCATCCAGTTCCTGCCCACGCTGGACGGCAAGGCCGTGTTCTCGGTGGAGGACCTGAAGCAGAAGGACGGCGGCCTGCACCCGGTGCAGGAAGCACTGGTCGAATGCCACGGTTCGCAATGCGGCTTCTGTACGCCGGGCTTCGCCATGTCCTTGTGGAGCTTGTACCTGAAACAGGAGAGCCAAGCGGAACCCCTGTGCCGAAAACAAATCGACGAGACCCTGTCCGGTAACCTGTGCCGCTGCACGGGCTACCGCCCCATTATCGGCGCCGCGCACCGCATGGGCGAACTGCCCGCCGTGCATTTCGACCGGGAGGCACTGGTGGCCGCCCTGCGCGGCCTGCAACGCGACACCATGTTCAGCTACACCCACGACGGCCAGACCTTCCACGCGCCGCGCACCCTGGCCGAGCTGGCCGAACTGCGCGCCGCCAAGCCCACCGCCACCATCCTGGCCGGTTCCACCGACGTGGGCCTGTGGGTGACCAAGCAGATGCGCAACCTGGGCGACGTGATCTACGTGCGCCAGGTGCAGGAGCTGCACCAGCTGGGCATGGTGGACGGCATGCTGGAAATCGGCGCGGCCGTGTCGCTGGACGACGCCTACCGTTCCGTGGGCGACTTGTACAAGAACGCCTCGCTGCATGAACTATGGCAGCGCTTCGCCTCGCAGCCCATCCGCAGCACCGGCACGCTGGGCGGCAGCGTGGCCAACGGTTCGCCCATCGGCGACTCCGCGCCCTGGCTCATCGTGCTGGGCGCCGAGATTGTGCTGAACGGCTCGCAAGGCCGCCGCAGCATGCTGCTGCAGGACTTCTATCTGGACTACATGAAGAAGAACTGGCAGCCGGGCGAGTTCGTCGAAGCCGTGCGCGTGCCGCTGCCGCAGCCAAAGCAGCAGTTCCGCACCTACAAGCTGGCCAAGCGCTACGACCAGGATATTTCCGCCGTCGCCGCCGCCTACTGCATCACACTGGAGGACGGCGTGGTGCGCAACGCGCACATCGCCTACGGCGGCATGGCAGCCACTTCCAGGCGTGCTCCGCTCGCGGAAGCCGCCATCAACGGCAAGCCGTGGAATGAAGACACGCTGAAAGCAGGCATGGCAGCGCTGGCGCAGGACTACACGCCGCTGACCGACATGCGCGCCACGGCCAGCTACCGCATGAAGACCGCGCAGAACCTGCTGCGCCGCTTCTGGCTCGAATCGCGTCCCGACGACGCGCTGCCGGCCACCTCGATCAACGCGTTTGCATACAAAGAAAGGACCGCCGCATGAACAGCAAATCGGAAGCGTTCATGACTATCGGCGCAGCCCAGGGCTGGGCCGAAGTCGGCCAGAACCACCCGCACGAATCGGCCATCCTGCACGTGCTGGGCGAAGCTACCTACACCGACGACATCCCCGAGGCGCAAGGCACGCTGCACGCCGCGCTGGGCTTGTCGCCGAAAGCGCACGCGCGCATCTTGTCCATCAACCTGGAGCCGGTGAAAGCCATGCCGGGCGTGGTGGCCGTCTACACCTACAAGGACATACCCGGCACCAATGACTGCGGCCCGATTATCCACGACGATCCGATCCTGGCAGAGGAAAAGGTTGAATACGTGGGCCAGCCCATCTTTATCGTGGTGGCGGAAAGCCACGACCAGGCGCGCCACGCCGCGCGTAAGGCCGACATCCAGTACGAGGAACTGCCCGCCATCCTGACGCCGGAAGCGGCGCGCGACGCCGAGTCCTTCGTGGTGCCGCCCATGCGCCTCACGCGCGGCGACGCCAAGGCTGCGTTCGAGCGCTCCAAGCACATACTGAAGGGCAAACTGCACGTGGGCGGCCAGGAGCAGTTCTACCTGGAGGGCCAGATCTCGTATGCCCTGCCGAAGGAAGCGGGCGGCATGCACGTCTACTGCTCCACCCAGCACCCCACCGAGATGCAGCACGTGGTGGCGCACGCCCTGCACATCGCGTCGCACGCGGTGGTGATTGAATGCCGCCGCATGGGCGGTGCGTTCGGCGGCAAGGAATCGCAGTCCGCGCTGTGGGCAGCCTGCGCCGCCGTCTGCGCCGCGCACCTGAAACGCCCGGTCAAGCTGCGCGCCGACCGCGACGACGACATGATGGTGACCGGCAAGCGCCACTGCTTCTACTACGAATACGAGATGGGCTATGACGACAACGGCCTGATCACCGCCGCCAAGGTGGAGATGGTGTCGCGCGCCGGCTTCTCGGCCGACCTGTCCGCGCCCGTCGCCACGCGCGCCATCTGCCACTTCGACAACACCTACTATTTGTCGGATGTGGACATCCGCGCCATGGCGGGCAAGACCAACACGCAGTCCAACACGGCCTTCCGGGGCTTCGGCGGACCGCAGGGCGCCATCGCCATCGAATACATCGTCGACGAGATCGCGCGCAACCTGGGCAAGGACGCGCTGGACGTCCGCAAGACCAACTTCTACGGCCGCAACGACGAGGAAGGCCGCAACTACACGCAGTACGGCCAGAAGGTGGTCGACAACGTGATCCACGAACTGGTGGCCCAGCTGGAAAACGACAGCGCCTACCGCGCGCGCCGCGAAGCCATCCAGGCGTTCAACGCCGGCAGCCCTGTGCTGAAAAAAGGCCTGGCGCTCACGCCGGTGAAGTTCGGCATCGCATTCAACGTCACCCACTTCAACCAGGCGGGCGCGCTGGTGCACATCTACACAGACGGCTCGGTGCTGGTGAACCACGGCGGCACCGAGATGGGCCAAGGCATCAACACCAAGGTGTGCCAGGTGGTGGCGCATGAACTGGGCATCCCGCTGGCCCGCGTGCGCGCCAGCGCCACGGACACCAGCAAGGTCGCCAATACTTCGGCCACGGCCGCATCCACCGGCGCTGACCTGAATGGCAAGGCCGCGCAGGACGCCGCCGCCACGCTGAACCGCCGCCTGCGCGAGTTCGCCGCCAAGACCTATGGCTGCGAGCCTGCCGCCGTGGTGTTCGCCAACGGCGTGGTCTATGCGGGCAGTACCACGCTGAGCTTCCCGGACCTGGTGCAGAAAGCCTACCTGGCGCGCGTGCAGCTGTGGTCCGACGGCTTCTACGCCACGCCGGGCCTGAGCTGGGACCGCGAGTCCATGACCGGCAACCCTTTCGGCTACTACGCTTATGGCGCCTCGGTGTCCGAAGTGGTGGTCGACACGCTGACCGGCGAATGGAAGCTGCTGAAGGTGAACGCCCTGTACGACGCGGGCAACTCGCTGAACCCGGCCATCGACGTGGGCCAGGTGGAAGGCGCATTCATCCAGGGCATGGGCTGGCTGACGACGGAAGAACTGTGGTGGAACAAGGCGGGCAAGCTGATGACGCATGCGCCGTCGACGTACAAGATTCCGGGCGTGTCCGACTGCCCGGAAGACTTCGACGTGCAGCTTTTCAAGAACCGCAACCCCTTCGACAGCATCCACCGCTCCAAGGCGGTGGGCGAGCCGCCGCTGCTGCTGCCCTTCTCCGTGTTCCTGGCGATCCGCGACGCGGTGGCCTCGGTGGGCGGCTACCGCATCAACCCGCCCCTGCGCGCGCCCGCCACCAGCGAAGCGATCCTGGATGCAGTTGACGCGGTGCGCGAGCTGGCCGACGCCATGTAGTCACGCCGGTTCGTGCGACGCGAACACTTCCTTGGCTGCGAACACGCCGTTCAGCGCAGCCGGGAAGCCCGCGTAGAGGCTCATTTGCAGCATGGTCTCGATGATCTCGGTGCGGGAGAGGCCGACGTTCAGCGCTGCGGCGATGTGCACCTTGAGCTGCGGCTGCGCCGTGCCCAGCGCGGTGAGCGCGGCGACGGTGGCCAGTTCGCGCTGCTGCAGCGTCAGGCCGGGGCGGGAATAGATGTCGCCGAAGCCGAATTCAATGATGTATTTGCCCAGGTCCGGGCTGATGTCCGCCAGCGACTCGATCACCTTGTCGCCGGCGCTGCCGTCTACTTCGCGCAGGCGCGCCAATCCCCGTTCATATCGCGTGCTTTCCATGCTGTTTCTCCTTTGATTGCAGTTCGGATTCCAAAGTGGAGTACAGCGCAATTTTCTGGTGCAGATAGGCCAGCGTCTCCTGCATCGCCCTTACCTCTTCCTCGACGGCGGCGGTGTGCCGGGCCAGCATGGCTTTGCGTTCGGCCACGCTGGACAGCAGTTCGCCCTGCTCCCGCAATTGCGCATAACGCTGCATCTCTTCGATCGACATGCCGGTGGCGCGCAGCCGCAGCAGGAAGGCTATCCAGTTGAGGTCTTCCGCCCGGTAGAGCCGGTGCCCATTGCTACGGCGCGGAATCGGCTTGATCAAGCCGATCCGCTCGTAGTAGCGCAGCGTATGGACGCTCAGTCCGCACGCCTCGGCCGTCTGTTGTATCGTGAGTGAAGCTGTCATGAAGCCATGGTAGAAGTTGGAGTGCACTCCAAGTCAAGCGCAATTTTCCATAGCTTACCCCATCGGCAACTCCTCGGCCGCCAGTTTCCTGCCGCTGCCACGCAGCGCTTTTGAGGTAGCACAAGAAGTCATTCCCACCCCGAACGTAAGGTGTCAGCACATCCACTTTTTTGATTGGAGTTGCATATGCCATACACTTACTCAAAAGTTGACGAACTTGAAGGCTCAGCCCTGGTTGGATCGCATCAATGCGTCGCACTGGTCCAGGAATATGCTGGCGCTCCAGTTACTTCAGTCTGGCGGCAAGGTGACGCAGTACTCGGCAATACTTTGCTAAAAAAAGGAACTGCGATCGCTACCTTTTTAGATGGCCGATATGCGAACAACAGCCACGGCAACCATGCAGCCCTGTATCTGCGGCAAGGCATCAACTGTATTTATGTGATGGATCAGTGGAAGAATGAGAAGAAAACGGAAGTGAACGCAAGGTTCATACGAGCACAGGGCAAGGACAAGAAGGGGCGGTTCATCCGCCCTAGCGACAATGCAAACGCATTCTTTGTGATTGAATAAAATATGCGCATCCCTTCCCCCCTATGGATACGATCAACGCGCCGCCTGACCGTATGGGGCTCATCCATCTTTGTCGCACATGCTGCAATAGCAGCGGCGCAGCAAATCGACTGCCCTGCGGCGATACCGGCGGCATCGATCAAAGTCATCGGAGTACCTGCTGAATGGCAGCCGGATGTCACAAAGCCCTTGTATCTGCACGCCGCAGCCCCTATCGACGGACCACCCGGAAAGTTTGGAGAGCTTGCGGAGTTCACGACTCATCGCGGCAAAATGGAGTGGTCTTATACCTATCCGTTGGAAGGAAATTTCCCCGACGGGAAATGGATGCAGTGCGCCTACGGAGCGATGAACGAAGTAACGCTGTCGAAAAAAATCGATGACAGCGTTACCAAATGCAAGCTCACTTATCGCAAGGGGAAAAATCCGGCCCAGCACGAGATCCAGATACTTTGCCAATAGCCTGAATCGCCAGCAAATTACTCGAACTGTTTCTTGAACTGCTCGAACTGGGCGGCCAGGTCGGTGAAGTCCTGGCGCAACTGGGCGACTTCGGCTTCGAGCTGGGCGACGCGGCTGCCCTGGGCCGGGGTGCTGGTGCTGCCGCCGTAGCTGGCGGCGGTCTCTTCGCGCGCCAGCGCTTCTTCGCCTTGCAGCAGGTGGCCGTAGCGCGGCTCCTTGGTGCCCGGCGCCAGCGGCAGCTTGGCGGCCAGCGGCGGGTATTTGTCGATCAGGAATTGCAGCGCCAGTTCCACGTCGGCCACGGACTTGAAGTCGTGCAGGCGGCCCGTGCGGGTGCGGATTTCGCCGGCGGTCTGCAGGCCGCGCAGCATCAGCACCGTCAGCACTGCCACCTTGTCCTGCTCCAGCGACCACTTGATGCGCATGCGGTGCTCGTACTTGGTCACGCGCGCGCCGGCCTGCGTAATGCCGTTGACGAACTTGCGCTGCATGAGCCGCTGCAGCACGTCGGCCACGGTTTCCTCCGAAATCGACATCACCGGGTCGCGGCTGGAGAGCTGGTTGCAGCCGTTGGTGATGGCGTTCAGCGACATCGGGTAGTTGTCGGGCGTGAGGGCTTCTTTTTCTGCCAGGACGGCGAGCACGCGGGTCTCGAATGGGTCCAGCAGGTTGGCGTTGTCCGCTTCGTTAGTCATGCATATTCCTTCATTCGACAAGTTACATAGCCGAATTTACCATAATCTACCTCAGGTAATAAGGATGGCGCGGAAGTCGTTGACGTTGGTGAGCGTGGGGCCGGTCACGACGGAGTCCCCCAGGGCCTGGAAAAAGCCGTGGCCGTCGTTGTTGTCGAGGCTGAGCCGGGGCCGCAGACCTTGCGCGGCGGCGCGCGCCAAGGTGTCCGGCGTGAGGATGGCGCCGGCGATTTCCTCCACGCCGTCCACGCCGTCGGTGTCGCCGGCCAGCGCGTACACGCCCTCCTGCCCCTCCAGCGCCACGCCCAGCGCCAGCAGGAACTCGACGTTGCGCCCGCCCCGCCCCTTGCCGCGCAGCGTGACCGTGGTCTCGCCGCCGGAGAGCAGGACGCAGGGCTTTTCGAACGGTTCGCCGTACAGTGCTGCATAGCGCGCCATACCCGCCATGGCCTTGCCGACGTCGCGCGCTTCGCCTTCCAGGCTGTCGCCGAGGATGTAGGTGCGGATGCCTGCGCCGCGCGCCAGGCGGGCGCTGGCCTCCAGGGCCATGCGGGGCGTGACGGCCATGCGCAGTTCGGACGCGGCCAAGCGCCCGTCGCCGGGCTTGACGGTTTCGCCATCGCCGCTGCGCAGCAGCGCCAGCACGCTGTCCGGCGCGGCGATGCGGTAGCGGGACAGGATGGCCAACGCGTCCGCACAGGTGCTGGGGTCCGGCGCGGTGGGGCCGGAGGCGATGTCAATGGGATCGTCTCCGGGCACATCGGAGATTAGCAGTGTCACCACGCGGGCCGGCGCGCAGGCCGCCGCCAGCCTGCCGCCCTTGATGGCCGAGATGTGGCGGCGCACGCAGTTCATCTCGGAGATGGTGGCGCCGCTGGCCAGCAAAGCCTGGTTGACGGCCTGCTTTTCGGCCATCGTGACGCCGGGCGCGGGCAGCGGCAGCAGCGCGGAGCCGCCCCCGGAGATCAGGCAGATCACCAGGTCGTCCGGGCTCAGGCCCAGCACCAGGTCCAGCATGCGCTGGGCGGCGCGGTGGCCTGCTTCGTCCGGCACCGGGTGCGCGGCTTCAGCGATCTCGATGCGTTCGCACGGCACCGCGTAGCCGTAGCGTGTGACGACCAGCCCTTCCAGTTGGCCGGGCCAGTTGCGCTCGACCGCCTGCGCCATCGCAGCGCTGGCCTTGCCCGCGCCGATGACGATGGTGCGGCCCTTCGGCGCCGGCGGCAGATGCGGAGGAATGCACAGCCCCGGCTGCGCAGCGGCGATGGCGGCGTCGAACATGTCGCGCAGGAGGCGGCGTTCCCAACCGATCAGCTTAGCCATGGCGCACCGCTCCTTCCATGGCCATGCGCACGACAGGCTGCGGAGCGTCTTCGACATCCCTGGCGACTGGCTCGCCGTACAGCACTTCCATATCCGCAGTGCCGTTGAGCACAGCGTCGGCCCGCGCCCGGTCCAGGCCTCCGACCCAGCGCGCAATCGCCATGGTGCCGACCGCGTTGCCTATGGTGTTGGTGATGGCGCGCGCTTCGGACATGAAGCGGTCCACACCCAGCAGCAGCACCATGCCCTCCACCGGTATCTTGCCCATCGAGGCCAGCGTGGCGGCCAGGGTGATGAAGCCGGAACCGGTAACGCCCGCCGAGCCTTTGGAGGTCAGCATCAGCACGCCCAGCACCAGCAGCTGGTCCATCAGCGACAGATGCGTGTTGGTCGCCTGCGCAATAAAGATGGCGGCCATGGTGTAGTAGATGCACTGCCCGTCCGGGTTGAAGGTCAGCCCCGACGGCACCACCAGCCCCACCACCGGCTTGGAGCAGCCGACCTGCTCCAGCTTGTGCATCAGCTGTGGCACCACGGACTCGGACGAGCTGGTGCCCAGCACGGTGAAGATCTCGGCCCGCAGGTACTTGAGGAACTTCCACAGGCTGAAGCCCGAGATGCGCGCCACCACGCCCAGCACCACGAACACAAACAGGAAGCAGGTCAGATACATGGTGCCCATGAGCTGGGCCAGCTTGGCGATGGACGAGAAGCCGTATTTACCCACCGTGAAGGAGATGGCGCCGAACGCCGCAATCGGCGCCACCCGCATCACCAGGCCCACGATGTAGAACATGGCGTTGGAGAAGGAGTCCAGGAAGCTCACCACCGGCTTGGCGCGGCTGCCCAGGTGCGCCAACGCCACGCCGAACATGATGGAGAACACGAGGATCTGCAGGATCTCGTTCTTGGCGAAAGCGTCCACCACGCTGCCCGGTATCATGCCCAGCACGAAGTCCATGAAGGTCGCAGGCTTGGCGGCGGCCGCCGTGTAGGTGGAGATGCTCTTGGTGTCCAGCGTGTGCGGGTCGATATTCATGCCCACGCCCGGTCCCACCAAGTTCACCGCCAGCAGGCCCAGGCCCAGCGCGAAGGTGGACATCACTTCGAAGTAAATCAGCGCGCGCCCACCGACGCGGCCCAGGTCCTTCATGCTTTCCATCTTCGCGATGCCCAGCACCACGGTGGCGAAGATCACCGGCGCGAACACCATCTTGATCAGTTTGATGAAGGCGTCGCCCAGCGGTTTGAGCTTGGCGCCCATCTCGGGGTCGAGCACGCCGAGCACAATGCCTGCTGCCACGGCGATGAGGACTTGCACATATAGCGTCCCCAGGAACTTGCGGGTTCTTTTCATGATCAGTCTCCGATATGTGTGAGCGCGCGGCGGCTCTGTGGCCGCCTTGGAGCGCGGGTGGCTTGCTTTATTTGCCGGCGCGGATGAATTCGCACACTGCGCGGGTCACGTCGGCCGTGGTGGCCTTGCCGCCCAGGTCGGGCGTGTGGACCTTGTCCGCCGTGACGGCTTCTATGGCCTGCATCAGGCGCTTGGCGGCGCCCTGCTCGCCCAGGTGCTCCAGCATCATGGCGGCGGTCCAGAAGGTGGCCACCGGATTCGCGATGCCCTTGCCGGTAATGTCGAAGGCGGAGCCGTGGATAGGCTCGAACATGGACGGGAACGCGCGCTCGGGATTCAGGTTGGCCGTGGGGCCGATGCCCAGGCTGCCCGACAGCGCGGCGGCCAGGTCGGACAGGATGTCCGCGTGCAGATTGGTGGCCACGATCACGTCCAGCGTCTTCGGCTTGAGCACCATGCGGGTGGTGACGGCGTCCACTAGTTCGCGGTCCACTTTCACGTCCGGGAAATCGGCCGCCACTTCGTAGAAGATCTCGTCCCACATCACCATGCCGAAGCGCTGCGCGTTGGACTTGGTGACCAGCGTGAGGTGTTTGGCAGGACGCTTCTGCGCCAGCTCAAAGGCGAAGCGGTGGATGCGCTCCACGCCGGCGCGGGTGAACACGGCGGTCTCGGTGGCGGTTTCAATCGGCAGGCCGCGGTGCGTGCGCCCGCCGTTGCCCGCGTATTCGCCTTCCGAGTTTTCGCGCACGATCACCCAGTCGATATCCTCGCCGCCTTTCAGCGGGCTTTGCACGCCTGGCAGCACGCGCGCCGGGCGCACATTGGCGTACTGGTCGAAGCCCTGCGCGATGGGCAGGCGCAAGCCCCACAGCGACACGTGGTCCGGCACCTGCTGGCTGCCCACCGCGCCGAAGAAGATGGCGTCGAAGGCTTTCAGCTGTTCCAGGCCGCCTTCGGGGATGTAGTAGCCGTGCTCCAGGTAGTAGTCCGAGCTCCATGGGAAGTGCTCGATGTCGAACTTGAAGCCGCCGTCGTGGCTGGCGAGCGCGTTCAGCACTTCCAGACCGGCTGCGATCACTTCGGGGCCGATGCCATCGGCTGGAATCGCTGCAATTTTATGGATACGCATGGATATCTCCTTAAGATTTGTATGGGATGCAACAGCACCGTGAACACAGTGTAGTGCGGCACAAAAGTTATGGAATGCGTGTAAAGTTATGCTACTTGTTCTCTGGAGTTAAAGATGATCGATCCATCCGAACTGGCGTTTTTCGTCCAGATCGTCAAGGAAGGCAGCCTGTCCGGCGCGGCGCGCGAGCTGGGGGTCACGCCCGCCTCGGTAAGCAAGCGGCTGGGCAAACTGGAGCAGGAGCTGGGCGTGCTGCTGCTGAACCGCACCACGCGCCGCCTGAGCGTGACCGACGCGGGCGAGCTGTATTACGCCAACGCGGTGCGCATCCTGGGCGAGCTGGAGGAACTGGAACGGCAGCTGTCGCAGGACCGCGCCGCGCCCAAGGGGCTGCTGCGGGTGAATGCGCCGCTGGGTTTCGGGCGCACCTACATCACGCCCATCGTCTCCAATTTCGTGAAGCGCTATCCGGACGTGGAAGTGCAGCTGCAGCTGAGCGACCATCCGCTCAGCCTCATCGACGAGTCCTTCGATATCGGCATCCGCTTCGGCGAGGTGCCGGACGCGCGCGTGGTGGCGACCAGGATCGCGGCCAACCGGCGGCTGGTGTGCGCGGCGCCGTCCTACCTGAAGCAGCATGGCGTGCCCAAGGCGCCGAACGACCTGGCGCGCTTCAACTGCATCGTGCTGCGCCAGAACGACGCGGCCTACGGCACCTGGCGTTTCACCAAGGGGCGGCAGACGGAAACGGTGAAGGTGCGCGGCACCCTGAGCAGCAACGACGGCGAGGTAGCGCTGAACTGGGCGCTGGACGGCCACGGCCTGCTGCTGCGGGCGGAATGGGATATCGCGAAATACATCCGCTCGGGACGGCTGCAGATCGTGCTGGAGGACTACGCCACGCCGCCTGCGGACATCCACGCCATCTACCCGGAAAAGCACAAGCTGTCGCCCAAGGTGAAGGTGTTCGTGGAGTTCCTGGCGGCGAGTTTCCAGGGGCCGGCGGGCAGCAAGCCCGCGTCCGCCTGGTGATCAGTCCACCAGCCGGTTCAGCTGGGCGGAATTGAATTTATCGCACTCGGGCACGGATGGACAATCCAGCCCCGCAGCCTTCATGGTGGCGGCCATGCGTTCGATCTGCTGCTCCTGCGCCGCAGCCTGGTCTATCAGCGCGCGCAGGGCCTTGATGAGCGGATCGTCGCCATTGGCGGTGATGCCGTAGGCCGAGAACATCTTGGCGGACGGGCTGACGCTGAGCGCTTCCTTGTCGATGATGTGGGCCGGATTGCCCACCGCCGTGGCGCCCGCAGGCACGGGCTTGAGCAGCACCGCGTTGGAGCCCACCTTCGCGTATTCGCCCACCGTGAACGCGCCCAGCACCTTGGCGCCCGCGCCGATAATGACGCCGCGCTCCAGCGTGGGGTGGCGCTTGCTGCCGGTGTGCAGCGAGGTGCCACCCAGGGTCACGCCCTGGTAGATGGTGCAGTCGTCCCCCACCACGGCGGTTTCGCCTATCACCACGCCAAAGCCGTGGTCGATGAACACGCGGCGGCCGATCCGGGCGCCGGGGTGGATCTCGATGCCGGTGACGATGCGCGCCAGGTAGGAAATGAAGCGGCCCGGCCATTTCAGGCCGTGCGTCCAGCACCAGTGCGCCCAGCGGTGCATGACAATGGCCTGCAAGCCGGGATAACAGGTCAGCACCTCCCAACCGTTGCGGGCGGCGGGGTCGCGTTCGATGATGCTGTTGATGTCTTGGCGCAGGTTGCGGAACATGGCGGCAAAGGATTAAGACCGATAACGCATGGTAGCGTATTCGGTTACGGGTTGCTTGGCAGGGGGAGGTTTTGCCGGGGCGCTGCGGCGCCCCGGCGGACGGCTGGAATCAGCCTTCTTTGACGAGGCGCTGGCGGCGCGCCTCGTACAGACAGACGCCGGAGGCGACCGATACGTTCAGGCTCTCGACGGTGCCGAACATGGGGATGCTGACCAGCATGTCGCAGGTCTCGCGGGTCAGGCGGCGCATGCCCTCGCCTTCCGAACCCATCACCAGCGCCGTGGGGCCGGTGAAGTCGGACTGGTACAGGTTCTTCTCGCCGTCGTCGGAGGTGCCGATCAGCCAGATATCGCGGTCCTTCAGGTCGCGCAGCGTGCGCGCCAGATTGGTCACGGTGATGTAAGGCACGTTCTCAGCCGCGCCGGACGCCACTTTGGCGGCGGTGGCGTTCAGGCCTACCGCGCGGTCCTTCGGCACGATGACCGCGTGCGCGCCGGCGCCGTCGGCCACGCGCAGGCAGGCGCCCAGGTTGTGCGGGTCGGTAATGCCGTCCAGCACCAGCAGCAGCGGCGGGCCTTCGATGGCGTCCAGCAGCTCGTCCAGGTTGCGCGCCAGCGAAATCTGCTGCGCAAAGGCGATCACGCCCTGGTGGCGGTGGGTGCCGACGATCTTGTCGAGGCGGGTGGAATCCACGGGCATCACGCGCACGCCGAGCGACTTGGCGTTGGCCACCAGGTCGGTCATGCGGCGGTCGTTGCGGCCCACGTCGACGAAGATTTCCTCCACGGAGGAAGCTTCATGGCGCAGGCGCGAGGTGACGGCGTGGAAGCCGAAAATCATTTTATTCTTGGACATGCTTTTCTTCTGGTGATGCCGCCCGGGCCAATGCCTGGGCGGCGGTTAATGCTTAGCGCTTCTTCTTGCTCTTGGCGGCGGGCTTGGCTGCCGGTGCTGCGGATTTGCTGCGCTTGCCGCTGGAGGCGGGCTTGGCTTTCGCTTTCGGTTTGGCCACGGCCGGGGTGCGGGACTGGACTTTCGGGCCAGGCTTAACGTTGGTGCGGGTGTCGGCCTTGGTAGGCTGCTTGCGGTTGCGGCCGGTGGCCGGTTCCGCTTCCACGTCCGCGCCGGGACGCACGCCCACCGCCGCCTGCTCGGACTGCGCCAGGCGCAGGTCGATCTTGCGGGTTTCCAGGTCCACGCGCACCACTTGCACTTTGACCTTGTCGGTCAGCTGGTAGCGCTTACCGGTGCGTTCGCCTTTCAGCTCATGGCGCGCTTCGTCGAACTGGAAGTAGTCCGCGCCCAGGTCGGTGATGTGCACCAGGCCTTCAACGAACAGTTCCTGCAGCTGCACGAAGATGCCGAAGGTGGTCACGCCGGTGATCATGCCGGTGAATTCCTCGCCCAGCTTGTCTTGCATGAAGTAGCACTTCAGCCAGGATTCCACGTCGCGCGACGCTTCGTCGGCGCGGCGCTCGTTGGCCGAGCAGTGCACGCCCAGGGCGTCCCACACGGTCAGGTCGGCGGCGGCTTTCGGCGCCTTGCCCTCGGCCTTGTCCTTGGCCTGCTGGCGGCGGGTGGCGTTCGACACGGCCGTGTTCAGCACGCTGGTGTCGGCCACTTTCGGCTCGTACTTCTTGCCTTGCAGGATGGCCTTGATGGCGCGGTGCGTCAGCAAGTCCGGATAGCGGCGGATCGGGCTGGTGAAGTGGGCGTAAGCCTCGTAGGCCAGGCCGAAGTGGCCGATATTGTCCGGGCTGTAGACCGCTTGCTGCATCGAGCGCAGCAGCATGGTTTGCAGCAGGGACGCGTCCGGACGCTCCTTGATCTTGCGCATCAGCTCGGCGTAGTCGCCGGCGGCCGGCGTGTCGCCGCCGGCCAGGCTCAGGCCAACCTGCTTCAGGAAGTCGCGCACCTGCTTGAGCTTTTCCTTGGTCGGGCCGGCGTGGATGCGGTAGGTGCCGGGATGCTTGTGGCGCAGCAGCAGGTCCGCAGCGCAGACGTTGGCCGCCAGCATGCATTCCTCGATGATCTTGTGCGCGTCGTTGCGGGTGCGCGGGATGATCTTTTCGATCTTGCCGGCCGCGTTGCAGACGATATAGGTCTCGGTGGTCTCGAAGTCGATCGCGCCGCGCACATTGCGGGCTTGCACCAGGGCGTGATAGACGTCGTACAGGTTCTGCAGCAGCGGCACGATGCCGGGGCGGCGCTCCGCTTCCGGACCCTTGGTGTTGCCCAGGATGGCGGCCACTTCGTTGTAGGTCATGCGCGCGGCCGAGTGGATCACGGCCGGGTAGAACTGGTAAGCGGTGATCTCGCCCTTGGCGGTGACGACGGCGTCGCACACCAGCGTCATGCGGTCCACCGCCGGGTTCAGCGAGCACAGGCCGTTGGACAGCTTCTCCGGCAGCATGGGGATCACGCGGCGCGGGAAGTAGACCGAGGTGCTGCGTTCCAGCGCGTCGGTGTCCAGCGCGTCGTTCGGCTTCACGTAATGGCTCACGTCGGCAATCGCCACGATCAGGCGGAAGGCCTTGCTGCGGCCGACTTTCACCGGTTCGCAATAGACGGCATCGTCGAAGTCGCGCGCGTCTTCGCCGTCGATGGTGATCATCGGCACGTCGCGCAGGTCCACGCGGTCGCCCAGGTCGGCTTCGCGCACATGGTCCGGCAGCTTGGCGGCCTGTTTCAGCGCGGCGTCCGAGAAGATGTGCGGCACGCCGAACTTGCGCACGGCGATTTCGATTTCCATGCCCGGATCGTCCAGGCCGCCCAGCACTTCCACGATGCGGCCGGCCGGCTGCTTGAAGCGGCCCGGCTGCTCGGTCAGTTCGATGGAAACAATCTGGTCCACCTTGGCTTTGCCCACCGGGCCTTCCACCACGATGTCCTGCGCAATGCGCTTGTCTTCCGGCGCCACCAGCCACACGCCGTTTTCTTTCAGCAGGCGGCCGATGATGTGGGTGTTGGCGCGCTGCACCACTTCCACAATCGTGCCTTCCGGGCGGCCGCGGCGGTCCAGGCCGACCATCTTGGCCAGCACCTTGTCGCCGTTCAGCACTTTTTGCATTTCGCGTTCGGACAGGTACAGGTCCTGGCCCGGTTCATCCGGGATCACGAAGCCGAAACCGTCGCGGTGGCTCTGCACACGCCCGGCCACGAAGCCAGAGTGGTCGGCCAGGGCGTAGAAGCCTTTGTGGTCGGAAACGATCTGGCCGTCGCGCTCCATGGCGTTCAGACGGCGGGTCAATACCGCGTGGGACTCGGCTTTCACATCCAGGGTCAGCGCGAGGGCGCGCAGATCGAGCGCCGCCTTGGCGCTGCGGAAGATGCCGAGAATTTCCTCACGGCTAGGAATGATATGGGTAGATTGGCTCAAAAGTATTTCTATGGTTTTATTATTGATGGAGAAAAAATCGTGTACCGCCCTGACCAGCCACGTTGACATGGAACAAGGCGTAGTGTACCGGAGGACGGCCTATTTGCCTATTGTGCGGGAATTCGCCACAGCCCTGCTGCGCCGGCTCCGCGCCCGGAAAAAAGTTGTTCCGGGCTATTTGACTTCTCAAAAGAATCCTCTATAATTCTGGTCTTCCGCAGCGGCAACGCTGAGGAAACGGCGAGTTGATGTGCAGTATGGAACGGAAACGTTCATCTGGCGCGAAACTCTCCAAGTCGTTATAATAGCAGAAGTTGTTATGCAGTATCAGTGCCCACGTGGCGGAATTGGTAGACGCGCATGGTTCAGGTCCATGTGCCGCAAGGTGTGGGGGTTCGAGTCCCTCCGTGGGCACCACAGAATTCCGCAAAAATGCCTCCTTCGGGAGGCATTTTTCATTTCCGCTTCCGATTTTCCGATGTCGGACTTGCTGACACTCCGCCGCCGCCAGCGCCCTGCCCTATGTCGACAACAAAGGCAGCGACAATAACCGCACCGTCTTCATCACCAACGCCGAAGCCAAGGCGCTGGGCATGGGCGTGACGGAACAGTCCCTGCCCGGCTGCATAGGCAATTGCGACGGCTTTATCCAGTTCAACGGCAATCTGGCTTTCGACTTCGACGGCAGCAACGGCATCGGCGCCACGCAGTACGATTTCGTCGGCATGGCCGCGCACGAAATCGGGCACACGCTGGGCTTCATCAGCGGCGTGGACGTGCTCGACTTCAACTCGCCGCCGAACAACGGCCCCTTCAACGACAACGAATTCACCTATGCATCCGGACTGGACATGTTCCGCTATTCGCCGCTGAGCAGCGCCAGCGGCGTGATCGACTGGACGGCGGACGCGCGCGACAAATACTTCTCCGTCGACGGCGGCGCCACGCTGGGCGCGCAGTTTTCCACCGGCGCCACCTTCGGCGACGGCCGCCAGGCCAGCCACTGGAAAGACCTGATGATGCTGGGCTTGATGGATCCCACTGCCGCCCAGGGCGAACTGCTGCTCATCACCGCCAACGACCGCATGGCGATGGACGCCATCGGCTACGGCCTGGCGCCGATAACGGAGCCCTCGCAATCCGCCATGTACGGCGCGGCGGCATTGATGGCGCTGGCATGGAGTGGCCGTAGGAAATATTTTCATGGAAACATCAATTGACTCTTGACCAAGGGCGCGGCGGCCTTTAAGATTCGGGCCTCTGTTGCAGAACAACGCAAGGGAAACAGCAGTAACAGTGCCCACGTGGCGGAATTGGTAGACGCGCATGGTTCAGGTCCATGTGCCGCAAGGTGTGGGGGTTCGAGTCCCTCCGTGGGCACCACAAAATTCCGCAAAAACGCCTCCTTCGGGAGGCGTTTTTCATTTCCGGACCACTACTGCAAAAATCTTTTCAATCACGCTTGACGGCATCGCTTCCAGCCCTTACTATGCGTGCCTCTGTTGCAGAACACCGCAGCAAAGACAAAGAAAACAGAGCCCACGTGGCGGAATTGGTAGACGCGCATGGTTCAGGTCCATGTGCCGCAAGGTGTGGGGGTTCGAGTCCCTCCGTGGGCACCACAGTTCTGTTTTTGATGTCAGCTTCACCGCAGTACATTGCCCACGTGGCGGAATTGGTAGACGCGCATGGTTCAGGTCCATGTGCCGCAAGGTGTGGGGGTTCGAGTCCCTCCGTGGGCACCAAGAATTCCGCAGAAAAAGCCTCCTTCGGGAGGCTTTTTCTCATTCCGCGTCACATTTGTTGACGCGCCGGGCTTTGCGCCCTAGCATGGTTGCTCTTTCAATAAGAGAGGTATCCATGCCGCTGCCCTTCCTGCGCATCCGCTGTGCCGCACTGCTGCTCTCCGCCCTCGCCGCCCAGGCCGGCGCCGCCGATAAAACCGCCGCCGACTGGCAGGCCGCAGCCAGGGCCGACATCGAAGCCGTCCATCAACTCATTCTCACCGCGCACCCCGGCAGCATCGACGAACTCAACCCCGGCTTCAAGGACTGGACCGAGCGCGGCTACCGCGAAGCGCTGCAGCAGGTGGCGCGGGTGGACAGCTACGACTCCATGATGGCGGCCTCGCGCTACTACGTGACCGGTTTTCTCGACGGCCACCTGGTGTACTCGGACAATGCGCGCGGCAAGGACCCTATCGTCGTCAACGGCTGGAAGCTGCGCAGGCAAGGCGGCGCCTACGTGGTGCAGGGACAGCTGAAGGACTGGCCCGCCCCGCTGCCGCCGTTCGGCGCGCGCCTGCTGCAATGCGACGGGCGCAGCATGGAGGCCATCCTGGCTGAAGATGTGGCGCCGTATTACGACCGCCGCAACTTCGGCGGCACGCACGAGATCCTGCCGGAGCTGCTGTTCGCGCCTGCCATGGCGGACCTGAAACTCAAGCGCTGCCAGTTCCGCACGGCCGAAGGCGCGGAACTGGACATGCCCATCACCTATCAGGCCATCGCCATGCAACGCTATTTCGCGCGCGACAGCTGGTCCGACGCGCCACAGAAAACGCAAACGCGCCGCAGCAACCAGTTCAGCTTCCAGGACGGCGTGCTGTGGGTGAGCGCCGCCAGCTTCAACTCCCTGCCGTCCAAGGAGCAGATCGCCGCCTTCGAGACCATGCTGGCCGAGCTGAGTAAAGTGGAAGGTGCGCGCCTGATCGTCTTCGACGCGCGCGGCAACGGCGGCGGCAGCAGCGCCATCGGCAGCAAGATATTCGACGCCGCCACCGGCGGACTGGACTACGACAAGCACGGCGTCGACCAGCTGCCGCGCACCTATGCGCAGTGGCGCGTGTCCGACGTGCTGCTGGCCAACCTGGAGAAATTCAGCAAGGAGTTCGCCAGCCGCTACGGCGAGGACAGCCAGCAGGCGCGCAGCACGCGCACCTTCCTGAAACAGGTGCAGGACGCCAAGGCCGCCGGCCAGCCCTGGGTCGAGCAGCCGGCCGGCCATCTCGTCACGCGGGCCGACATCGCCAAGCGCGGCGGCAAGCTGCGCCGCCACCAGGGCGCGGTGGCGCTATTGACCGACGCGGCCTGCGCCAGCGCCTGCCTGGACTTCGCGGACCTGGTGCTGAGCGTGCCCGGCGCCGTGCATATCGGCCGCGCCACCAGTGCCGACTCGGTGTATATCGACACCGGCCGCGCCACGCTCCCCAGCGGCAATGTGCTGGTGCTGCCGCAGAAAGTCTGGCGCAACCGCCTGCGCGGCAACAACGAAACGCTCACGCCGTCCATTGCGCTGAAGGCGGACATGGCCGACGATGCTGCCGTGCGCGCGGAGGCATTGTCGGCGCTGGCGCCGATAATGAAGCCGCGTTTGCAAGCCAGCCCTTGACGGCTGCGCATCCATCCCTTACTATGCGTGCCTTCTGTTGCAGAACAACGCAAGGGAAACAGCAGTAACAGTGCCCACGTGGCGGAATTGGTAGACGCGCATGGTTCAGGTCCATGTGCCGCAAGGTGTGGGGGTTCGAGTCCCTCCGTGGGCACCACAGAATTCCGCAAAAACGCCTCCTTCGGGAGGCGTTTTTCATTTCCGGCCCGGTTTATTTGGCCAGCGCCACGCGCACCGCTTCCGCCAGCGGCGTGGTGGCGCGGCCGATCAGGCGCGACAGCGCGCCGCCGTTATCCTCCAACGCGCCCTTCGCCACGCCCGCATCCGAATCCGACAGCAGCGACGCCAGCCACTCAGGCAGGCCCGCGCCCAGCAGCGCGGCCTTGTAGTCCGCTTCCGGCATATCCTTGTACGGCACGTCCTTGCCCGCCTGGCGCGACAGTTCCGCCGCCAACTCCGGCAGCGAGAAGCTGCGGTCGCCCGCCAGCTCGTACAGCGCCTCTGGCGCGGCAGCCGTCAGCACGGCCGCTGCGGCCGCCGCATAGTCCTCGCGGGTGGCGGCGGAGACGCGGCCGTCCTGCGCGCTGCCCAGCAGCACGCCATGCGCCAGCGCGCCGCCCAGGCCCGCCGTGTAGTTCTCGAAATACCAGCCGTTGCGCAGGATGGCGGTGCGCAGGCCGGATGCGCGCAGCAGCTCCTCGGTGGCCTTGTGCTCGCCCGCCAGCGCCAGCGGCGAGCGGTCCGCGTGCAGCACGCTGGTGTACGCCAGCAGGCCGGCGCCGGCGCGCTTGGCCGCGTCGATCACATTGCGGTGCTGGTCCAGGCGCTGGCCGATTTCGCTCGACGAGATCAGCAGGATTTTTTCCGCGCCGGCAAACGCGGTGTCCAGCGTGGCCGGGTCGTTGTAGTCGGCCTTGCGGACCTGCACGCCCAGTTCGGCCAGGCCGGTAGCCTTGGCCGGGTCGCGCACGGCGGCCACGATGGAGGCGGCCGGCGTGGTGTTCAGCAGCGCTTTGACGATCAACTGGCCCAGTTGGCCGTTGGCGCCGGTGATGACGATCATGGTGTTTCCTTTCAATTCGCGGTTGGAGTAATTCATCTTAGCGCCTATACTTACTATTTGTAAGTACGCACATTTTAGTAAGTACCCCAGGAGATTCCCATGTCCCAAGCCAAGAGCCTGCGCGCCGCCCTGGCCGCCCACAACGAAGCCCGGCGCGGCCAGCTGATGGTGGCGGCCTGTCCGTCGCGCGCCGTGCTCAGCCACGTCACTAGCCGCTGGGGCGTGCTGGTGCTGGTGATCCTGCTGGACGGCATGCACCGCTTCAGCGAACTGCGGCGCGAAGTGGGCGGCGTCAGCGAGAAGATGCTGGCGCAGACGCTGGACGCGCTGGTGGGCGACGGCTTCGTGCTGCGCTACGCCCATCCGGTGATACCGCCGCGCGTGGAATACAGCCTCACACCCATGGGGCGCGAGCTGGCGGAGCGGCTGGCCGTGCTGGTGGACTGGATAGAGGAGAACTATCCGCGCATCGCGGACGCCCGCGCCGAGGCCGCTGCCGAAGCCGCCTGAGTGAATTCCGCGCACGGCGCCGCATCCTGTACTAAACTTGGCCCTGGATCCCGCATCACCTAACGGGCGGCGACGCCCATACCGCCTAATCAATTGCAAACCATACTGATTGTTACCGGCATCAGCGCAGGCCTGGCCGAGCTCGAAAGCGCGCTGGCGGCATCCGGTTTGAACCTGCTCACTGTCAGCCGCGCCGACAGCGCCCTGGACGCCGTGCGCGCAGGCGGCGTGGCGCTGGTGCTGCTCGACGCGGCCCAGGCCGGCAGCTCCAGCTATGAGCTGTGCAGCCACTTGCAGGCGGCCAGCGCCACGCCCGGCCTGCCCATCATCCTCCTCACGCAGGGGGGCTCCGGCGACTCCGCAGAGATCCGCGACGAACAGCAGCGCGCGCTGGCCTCCGGCGCCATCGCCTGCCTGCGCCGCCCTTTCAGCACCGGCGCGGTGCTGGAACTGGTGCTTGCCCACCTGCCCGCGCCGCGCTCGCCCGACGAACTAAGCGCCAGCATCGCGCAACTGCGCCAGCTGCGCCTGAGCGACGCCGCCAGCCACCAGCACGCGGAGGATCTGCGCGAAGGCCAGAACCAACTGCTGGAAATGGTGGCGCGCGGCGCCCCGCTGGCCACCACGCTGGACAAGCTGATGCTGCTGATCGAAACGCAAGCGCCCGGCGTGCTGTGCTCCACCCTGCTGCTCGACACCGACGGCCGCACCGTCCGCACCGGCGCAGGCCCCAGCCTGCCGCCCGCCTATATGGCCGCCATCGACGGCCTGCCCATAGGTCCGGTAGCCGGCTCCTGCGGCACCGCCATGTACCGCAAGGAAGCGGTGGTCGTCACCGACATCCAGACCGATCCGCTGTGGGCGCCCTACGCCGCCATCGCCGCCCAGTACGGCCTGCGCGCCTGCTGGTCCGTGCCCATCCTGCTCGACGCGGACACCGTGCTCGGCACCTTCGCCATGTACTACCGCGAAGTCCGCAGCCCCAGCGCAGCCGACATGCGGCTGATCGGCGTGGCCACCCACCTGGCCGGCATCGCCATCGCCCGCACCCGCCACGAGGACGAACTGCGCCTCCACCGCACCCAGCTGGAAACCCTGGTGGCCGAGCGCACGGCGGAACTGCGCAAGGCCAAGGACCGCGCCGAACAGGTCAACGACGAACTCGCCACGGCCTTGAGCAACCTCAGCATGACGCAGGACGAACTGGTGCGGCGCGAAAAGCTGGCCGCGCTGGGCGCCCTGGTGGCGGGCGTGGCGCACGAACTGAACACGCCCATCGGCAACGGCCTGATGGCCGCCAGCAGCATGGCCGAGCGCACCCAGGCGCTGCGCGCCGCCTTCGCCAAAGGCGCCCGCCAGTCCGACCTGGGACAGGGCCAGCTGGACGCCTATCTGGACGAGGTGGCGCAGGCCGACGAGATCGTGGTGCGCAACCTGAAGCGCGCCGCCTCGCTGCTGCACAGCTTCCGCGCCATCGCGCTTGACCAGGACAGCAGCCAGCGCAGCCGCTTCAAGCTCGAACCCCTCGTGGCCGGGCTGATTCCGCCGCTGCTGGCCACGGTCAAGAACTTGGCGATCGAGGTGGAGCTGAACATCCCCGCCCACCTGGAGCTGGACAGCTATCCCGGCCAGCTGAGCCAGGTGCTGCTGGCCCTGCTCGAGAACAGCGCGGTGCACGGCTTTGCGGGCCGCAGCGGCGGCCATGTGCGCATCAGCGCCAGCCTGAACCGCACCGGCAGCATCGAGCTGGTCTACGCAGACGACGGCAACGGCATCGCCTCCGAGCACCTGGGCCATATCTACGACCCCTTCTTCACCACGCGGCGCGGCGCCGGCGGCTCCGGCCTGGGGCTCTACATCGCGCACAACATCGTCACCAGCGTGCTCGGCGGGCGCATCAACGCCGCCAGCCAGCCCGGCCAAGGCGCCACCTTCGTCCTGTTGCTGCCGCCGGCGGCGCCGCTATAATCGGAGCCATGAAGAAGCTGACCGCCTCCCTGCTGCTGCTGTGCTGCACCGCCCTGGACGCCGCGCCCGCCCCGTTTTACTGGTGGGTGAGCAAGGTGGACGGCGCGCGCGTGTGCGCCCAAGGCCCGCTGGGCCAGGGCTGGGAGCGGGGGGCGCACGCTTACAAAGATAGCCGTTGCGAAAAATTAGCGTTTGCCAAATAATGGGGCCATAACAAGACGCTTTGTTGCAGGCCGGTATGCCGTAGTTCTATTCCAATAACCGAGGAGAACGAATGTTTACGAGTCCAGAGCAGTTCGCAGCCACCACCAAGGCCCTGTTTGAGTTTCAGCTTGAAACCTTCAATACGCTGACCAGCAAAGCCGTGCAAGGCGTGGAGCAAGTGGTGGCGCTGAATATGGCCACCGCCAAGAGCACCGTCGAGGAACAGCTGGCCGCCGGCAAGGAGCTGAGCCTGGCGCGCGATCCCAAGGCCGTCATGGCCGTGGCCGCAGCCAAAGTCCAGCCCGGCATGACCAATGCCGCCGCCTACAACGAGCAGCTGGGCGGCATCATTGCCGAAATCCGCGAGGAATTCACCCGCGCCGCCGACGCCCATATGACCGAAGCCAAAAGCACGCTGAGCGCGCTGATCTACGACGTGACCAAGAACGTGCGCCCCGGTTCCGAGAATGCGGTGCAGATCGTCAAGCAAGCCATCGACAACGCCTTCGCCGGCTACGAGCAGGTAACCAACGCCACCCGCCAGGCCGTGGCCAATGTGGAAGCGCAGGTCGCCAAGGCGGCGGCAACCGTCCAGCCAGGCAAAAAATAAGCCGCAAGGCTGTCCAACACGGGCCGGGAGCGCCGCACCGGTTGCTCCCGGCCCGCTAACGCGATACACTGTATGAACATACAGTTGGCAGCGCGTTGCAATGATCAGAGTTCTGGAAAACGAGTTTTATTACCTGGATAACTTCCACCAGGTTCTGCAGTGGATAGGCGAGCGCTACGACGACTTGCTCACTGCCGAGGAACGCGCTTTCCTCTCCCACTTCCCCGCCCTGCCCCGCGCCTCGCGCGCGCTGTTCGTGCGCATGGTCATGCGCAAAGGCGAACTGTTCCGCGCCAGCAAGCTGGTCTACGCCGAAATCGGCTGCGCGCACGAGGCGGCGCGGCCGCTGGCCGAGCTGGGCTGGATAGACGCCGACCCGGTGCTTACCCTGGAGCAGCTGTTCGCCCTGCTGCAAAAGCCCGAAATTGCGCGCGTGTTCCAGCTGGCCGGACATGAGAAAAACGCGCGCAAGCCCGAACAGCTGGCCGCACTGCGCGAGCGCCACGAGGGCGCGCACCGCTTCTCGGCCTGGTGCGGCCAGGCTTTCGACCATGTCTACCAGGTGCTGGCGCAGCCGCTGTGCGACCGCCTGCGCCTTATCTTCTTCGGCAACTACCACCAGGACTGGTCGGAATTCGTGCTGTCCGACCTGGGCGTGTACAAATACGAAAAGGTGGAGTTCTCGCCCTCCGCGCGCGGCTTCCGCAGCCGGCGCGACATCGACGACTACCTGGCCCTGCACCACTGCCGCGAACGCTTTACCGAAGGCGAAGATCCGCAGGAGGTGCTGCGCGCGCTGCCGCCCGCCATCGCCGGCAATGAATGGCTCAACAGCCGGCGCGACAAGCTGCTGTTCCAGATGGCGCAGCACTTGGAAAAACAGCAGGACTGGAACGGCGCGCACGGCATCTACGCGGCCTGCGCCTATCCGGGCGCACGGGCGCGCGCCATCCGCGTGCTGGAGAAAAGCGAGCAGGCCGGCGCCGCGCACGCGCTGCTGCTGCAAGCGCTGGCGCAGCCCGAGAGCGAGCACGAACGCCAGCAACTGCTGCGCATGCTGCCGCGCCTGCGCCGCAAGCTGGGCCATCCCAAGCCGCCCGCCGCCCAGCCCGCGCCCGTGGTGCGGCTGGACCTGACGCTGCCCATGCCCGAGGGGGAATGGTGGGTGGAAGGCGTGGTGCGCGACCACCTGGCGCGCGAGGAAGCGCCGGTGTACTACGTGGAAAACGCGCTGATCAACTCCCTGTTCGGGCTGCTGTGCTGGGACGCCATCTTCACCAGCATTCCCGGCGCCTTCTTCCATCCCTTCCACCATGGCCCGGCCGACCTGCACAGCGCCGACTTCCAGCGCCGCCGCGCGGCGCAGTTCGCCGCCTGCCTGGGCCAGCTGGACGACGGCGGCTACCAGGACACAATACGGCGCAACCTGCTTGCCAAGGACGGCATCCAGTCGCCCTTCGTCTACTGGGGCGCGCTGGACGCGGAGCTGGTGGACCTGGCGCTGGCCTGCATCCCGGCGGCGCACCTGAAGAAATGGTTCGAGCGCATCCTGCTCGACATCAAGGCCAACCGCAGCGGCTTCCCGGACCTGATCCAGTTCTGGCCCGCCGAACGGCGCTACCACATGATAGAAGTGAAAGGCCCGGGCGACCGCCTGCAGGACAACCAGCTGCGCTGGATCAGCTACTGCGCCGAACACCAGATGCCCATCACCGTCTGTTATCTGCAATGGGCGGAGGGATGACGGCCGCCTACACCGTGGCCGTGCGCGCGCTGTGCGAGTTCACCGCCAAGGCGGGCGACCTGGATCTGCGCTTCACGCCCACGCCCACCGCACAGGAAGGCATCGCCGGCCACGCGCTGGTGGCCTCGCGCCGCAACGACAGCTACGAGAAGGAAGTGAGCCTTTCCGGCGAATTCGGCCCGCTGCGCGTGCGCGGCCGCGCCGACGGCTACGACCCGCAGCAAAACCAGCTCGAAGAAATCAAGACCTTCCGTGGCGACCTGGCGCGCATGCCGGACAACCATCGCCAGCTGCACTGGGCGCAGCTGAAAATCTACGGCCACCTGCTGTGCCAGTCGCGCGGCCTCGACACGGTGCGCCTGGCGCTGGTGTATTTCGACGTGGGCAGCCAGAAGGAAACGCTGATCACCGAACAGGCCGATGCGGACAGCCTGCGCGCCTTCTACGAACTCCATTGCGGCCGCTTCCTGGCCTGGGCCGAACAGGAGATGGCGCACCGCGCGCAGCGCGACGCCGGCCTGCAGGCCATGCGCTTTCCGCACGCCGGTTTCCGCCCCGGCCAGCGGCAACTGGCGGAAGCCATGTACAAGGCCAGCACGCGCGCCTGCTCCCTATTGGCGCAGGCGCCCACCGGCATAGGCAAGACCGTCGGCAGCCTGTTCCCGCTGCTCAAGGCCAGCGCGGAGCACAAGCTGGACAAGGTGTTCTTCCTGGCCGCGAAAACCTCCGGCCGGCGCATGGCGCTGGACGCGGTGGAAACCATACGCGCATCCGCCCCGCTGCTGCCGCTGCGGGCGCTGGAACTGGTGGCGCGCAATACGGCCTGCGAACATCCGGACAAGGCCTGCCACGGCGAGTCCTGCCCGCTGGCGCGCGGCTTCTACGACCGTCTGCCCGCCGCCCGCAGCGCCGCCCTGTCGTCTCCGTCGCCCGTGCTCGACAAGGCCGCCGTGCGCGAAATCGCGCTGGCGCACCAGGTCTGCCCCTACTACCTGGGCACCGAACTGGCGCGCTGGGCCGACGTGGTGGTGGGCGACTACAACTACTACTTCGACATCAGTGCCATGCTGTACAGCCTGACGCTGCAGAACGACTGGAAAGTGAGCGTGCTGGCGGACGAGGCGCACAATATGGTCTCCCGCGCGCGCAAGATGTATTCGGCCGAACTGGAACACGCCGGCCTGCGCATGCTGCGCAAGACCGCGCCCGAGGCGCTGAAAAAGCCGCTCGACCGCGTGCATCGCCAGTGGAACACGCTGGAGAAGGAACAGGATGGCGAGTACCAGGTCCACACCTCGCTGCCCGAAAAATTCATGGCCGCGCTGCAAACGGCGGCCACCGCCATCGGCGAGTACTACGCAGAGCATCCGGCCTATGTGGATGAAGACCTGCAGCGCTTCTACTTCGACGCCTCCGGCTTTATGCGCCTGGCGGAGAGCTACGGCCAGCATTCGCTGTTCGACATCACCGTGAGCGGCGCCGGCACGCGCAGCAACTCCGTGCTCTGCCTGCGCAACATCGTCCCCGCGCCTTTCCTGAAGCCGCGCTTCGAGGCAGCCCACTCCACTGCGCTGTTCTCGGCCACGCTCAGCCCCTGGAACTACTATTGCGACACGCTGGGCATGCCGGACAACACCGCCTGGGTGGACGTGGAGTCGCCCTTTATCGCCGAGCAGCTGTCGGTGCGCCTGGCCGGCCACATCTCCACCCGCTACCAGCACCGCGACCGCTCATTGGCGCCGATAGCGGAGCTGATGGGCGAGCAGTACCAGCGCCAGCCCGGCAACTACCTGGCCTTCTTCAGCAGCTTCGACTACATGGAAAAGGCAGCCGCGCTGTTCGCGGAACGGCATCCGGGCGTGCCGGTGTGGCTGCAAACGCGGCGCATGGACGAAGCGGGCCGCGAGCAGTTCCTGGCGCGCTTCAACGCGGCCAGCAGCGGCATCGGCTTCGCGGTGCTGGGCGGTTCGTTCGGCGAAGGCATAGACCTGCCGGGCGCGCGCCTGATCGGCGCCTTTATCGCCACGCTGGGACTGCCGCAGCTCAATCCGGTGAACGAGCAGATCCGCCAGCGCATGGACGCCATCTTCGGCTCGGGCTACGACTACACCTATACTTATCCCGGCATGCAGAAGATCGTGCAGGCGGCAGGCCGCGTGATCCGCACCGAGAGCGACCGGGGCACGGTCTACCTGATCGACGACCGCTACGCGCGGCCCGAGATCCAGGCGCTGCTGCCGTCCTGGTGGCGCATAGAACAGTAGCGCATCAGCAGCGGGCCGCCCACGCCGTGAGCTCGCGAGCGCGTTTGCGCACCGTGATGACGGCGCTGCCGCCACGGTCGCTCACATAAGTCAGCTGGTAGAACTGGTCGGGCGTCACGTCGATCGCGGTGAGTTCGAACTTGTGGGCGCGCTGCGGTGCGCATTGCGTGTTGCCCGCAAAGAGCAGGCGCGCGCTTTGCAGCAGCGGGCCTTGCTGCTCCAGCACCGTCACGATGTCGCGGTCCCCCAGCGGCTGTTTGAGCAGCACGCGCTGGGGCGACACGCCGCAGTCGGACGAACGGTCCAGCCACACATGCTGGCGCTGCGCCCCGATTTCGCTCCAGCGCTGCGTCTTGGCGTCGTACACGTAGCCGTCGCTCCGGGCCAGGCACAAGCGCCAGGCGGCGCGCTGCGGCGCGCTCTCGGCCCACGCCGCCACGTTCCAGTCGCGCGCGCCCTCGCTGCGCCGCACCTCGTAGCTGGCCTTGAGCACCGCCCCGCCTGAATGCTGGCTGAACCATGTTTCGAAGGATTTGATCTCGGCGGCGCTGGGCTCGCGGGTTTCGGCCAACGCCGCGCCATGCCAGGCCAGCGGCCCGGCCAGCGCCAGCACGCGGAGGAAGTTGATAGTCCGCTTCATTGGATCACGCTGCGCACTTTCTGGTAACCGCTGCGGCTGATCGGCAAACGGGTGCCGTCCTTCAGTACCGCCACGTGGCTATCCTTGCCCGCCTGCTCGATGCGGCTCATGCATTCGATATTGAGCAGGTAGGAACGGTGTATGCGCAGGAACTTGTCCGCCTCCAGCTGGCTCTCCAGGTCGGAAAGGCGCTGGTTCTTCAGGTAGGACTTGCCCTCGGTGCGGATCTGCACGTAGTCGTCCTGCGCTTCGATGTAGTCTATCTTCTCGGCCGCGATCACGTGCACCTTGGCGCCGTCGCGTATCAGCACGCGGCCCAGCGGCTTGTTGCGGGCCGCCGCGTCGCGCACCACCTCGTCCAAACCCTCCTGCGCCACCGGCTGCGCATCGCCGACCTTGGCCAGACTGGCGCGCGCATGGGCCAGCGCCTGGTCGAAACGCTGCTGGCTGAAGGGCTTGAGCAGATAGTCCAGCGCGTGGTACTCGAAAGCCTTGATGGCGTACTGGTCGAACGCGGTGGCGAACATGAAGCGGCATTTGCCGGCGGCCAGCTCGGCCACTTCAAAGCCGTCCAGCTTGGGCATCTGGATGTCCAGTATCGCCAGGTCCGGCTCCAGTTCCGTGATGGCCTTGACGGCTTCGAAGCCGTTGGCGCATTCGGCCACCACTTCCACGTCCGCATGTTCCGCCAGGTACTCGCGCACCACGCCGCGCGCCAGTGCCTCGTCGTCCACTATGATAATGCGCATTGCTATCCTTCCTTGGTTTCTGCCGGCATGGTGATCGCCACGCTGAATACGGCGCCTGTACGCGCCCAGTGAATGCCGGCCTCGTGCCCGTAGGCGCAGGCCAGTCGCTGGCGCACGTTCTCCAGCCCTATGCCGTTGCCGTCCTTTGCAGCGCCGGACGGCGTGTCTTCATCCACCGCGTTGTCCACGCTGATGTGCAGCAGCGTGCCCGCGCGGCGTGCAGCCACCTTGATCCAGCCGCCTTCGGGCAGCTGGGCGATGCCGTGCTTGACGGCGTTTTCCACCAGCGGCTGGATGATCATGGGCGGCACCAGGCAAAAGCCTGCGCCGTCCTCCATCTCCTCCAGCAACGACAGGCGTTCACCGAAGCGGACTTTTTCTATCGCCAGGAAGTGGCGTATCAGCGCCATCTCCTGCTCCAGCGCCACCTTCTTGTGCGCTTCCATGCTCAGGCTCTGGCGGAAGAAACCCGCCAGCTGCAAGGTCATTTCGCGCGCGCCTTTCGGGTTCTGCGAGGTCAGCGCGCTGATGGAGTTCAAGCTGTTGAACAGGAAGTGGGGATCTATCTGGGTGCGCAGCATGCGCAGCTCGGCGTCCTGCGCCATCAGGCGCGATTGCAGCTCGCGGTGCTCGGCGCCGCGCGCCCTTTCGAATTCGGTCACCAGGTAGTTGATCGCGGCGAGCAGGCCATACAGCAGCACGCCCAGGCCGGAAATCAGTATCGCCATTTGCGGCGTGAACTCGATGCCGGCCCATGGCGCGTCCAGCAGGCGGCAGGCTTCGTTCCAGCCGCGCACCACCACGCTCCACAGCAGCGTGGACACGATGGCGGCCGCGCCCAGCGCCAGCAGCACATTGGCCGCGCCGCGCTCGGCCAGCGGATAGGCGCGGCACAGATAGTAGGCGGAGAATCCGGCGCTGGCCGCGTACACCAGCGTCACCGGTATCGCGAAGATCAAGGCGTTGGGCCAGGCGGCATCCTCCACCGCCACCGTCACGCCGCCCAGCGCCGCGCCCAGGAACAGCCAGACCATCAGGTACAGCGCTGCGCCCCGCCGGCTGGAAATCACGCCTTGCATTGTTGCGCCGGCCCTTTAGTTGCGCACTTCCAGGCCGCCCATGATGGCGTAGCCCCGGATGATCAGGCGCTTGCCGGCATCCTTGTTCGGGATGGTTTTCTCGCTGAAGCCGCCCAGCAGCGGTGTGCCCTGCAGGCTGACGGTCCAGTCGTCCGGCACCTTGATCTCCACGCCGCCGCACAGGGCGAACACGTTCAGCACGGCCTCGCCTTGCATATTGGCGTGGCGCAGGTCCAATTGGCAGCCGCCCATGATGGCGGTCACTTCGCCGCCGCGGAAATCGGTGGTGGTGATGCGGCGCTCCATGCCGCCCAGGATGGCCGTAACGCTGATTACGCTGTCGTCGCCGGCCTGCTCGCCCTGCTTGCCGAACTTGTCGAAGAACTGCGCAGGCATGCGGTTGTGGCTGGACTTGAAGATCACCATCAGGCCCACGCCTATCAGCACCAGCGGCCCCAGCGTGCGCCAGCTGATATACACCAGGCCGGTGCTTTTCAGGATCAGCGCCACGCCGAAGGCCAGCAGAAAGCCGCCGACAATACGGCCCCGGTTGTCGCCGGCCTGCGTCAGCTTGAGCGAGCCGGCCAGTATCAGCAGCACGGGCCAGAACTGCAGCGTGTAATCAAAATCGAGGATGCCGAAATTTTCGAGCAGGAACAGGCAGCCGAGGGCGATGACCGCCACGCCGATCAGGATCTGGCCGGCTCCGTGTTGTGGACGATTATTTTCCATCATAGTGCTCCTTGTTCGATACGAAGTAGTTTTCCAGCAGCGGTTTCAGCACCAGGGTAACGCCCCACATAATCAGCAGCAGCGGCCAGCTATTGCCGAAGGTCAGACCCCAGATATGTTCGAAGGAGCAGTAGAACCAGGCGCCGAAGAAGATGTGCGAGAAACCGTCCAGCACCAGCTTCACATTGGTCGGCGGCACCAGGTTGCTCAGGCCGGCCACGACCAGCAGCGCAGGCCAATAGCGCCAGATGGTGCCCCAGTGCAGTGCGCCGCTGCGGTCCAGCAGAAAAGCGACGCCCACGCCGGTGAGGATAATGCCCCAGCTTAGCTGTTTGCGCCAGTGTTGCCCGTTCTCGTTGCTCATCACCGCCTCCGTTTGAATGTGTGATGTAACAATACGGGGGAAGCGGGGGCGGCGATACCGCAATTCGGCGAACGGCGGGCAGCTACCGGTGAATGACGCCGTTTTCAGCGAATGGCGAAAATCGGGACGAACAAAAGGGTTCGGACCTTGCGGTGCGAACCCGGTGGATGAGACGGAGAATGTGCAGCGGCGGTTCAGAGGCGGTCGCCGGCGCTCATTTTCTGGTCATACATCATCAAGCCCCAGCCTAGCTGGCGGCGGATTTCCTCCGGCGTGGGAGGCGGTTGGACGTCCTGCGAGCGGCGTTCGAGATACTCGCGGACCACGTACTTCGATGGATGATTTGCCTGTGTCATGATGGCCTCCCAGTTTTTGCTTCGCTGTAGCTTCGAATTGGTGCCGGTACTCGAGGCGGCCGGCTAACCTGCTGAATGGCTACGGCGCTGCGCTTGATTCGCGGCGCCATGCACTTATCACGCAAGTCCATAGTAGTCCCGCGCGCCGGGAGGCACAGTACGTTAACGCACACTGGACGCACGGATTCTTTGAGACAGGTCAAAACCCTGTAGGATCAAGCGCCGTAAGGGGCGGTGCGAATTCTTACACGCGCTCTCAGAGCTTCTTTTGCAGGAATTCGAGGAAGCAGCTGATACGTTGCGAGAGCTGCGTATTGCGGTAATAGACCGCGTGAATCTGCTGCCGGAAGCCGGTGGAGTGCTGCTCCAATACCTTGACCAGGCGGCCGGCGGCGATGTCGGCGCGCGTCATGAAATCGGACAGGCAGACGATGCCCTGCCCGGCCAGCGCAAGCTGGCGCAAGGTCTCGCCGCTGGACGCAGCCAGCGCCGGCGTCACCTGCAAGGAGTTGCCGGCAGCATGGCGCAGCGGCCAGACGTTGCCCAGTTCGTATTGCGCGAAACCGAGCAGCTCGTGCCGCGCCAGGTCCTCCGGCGTGGCGGGCTCGCCGTGCCGCGCCAGATAAGCCGGGCTGGCCAGCACATGCAACGGGCTGGAACTGAGCGCGCGCGCATGCAGCGTCGAATCGCTCAGCGCGCCAATGCGGATGGCGATATCGGTGCGGTGCTCGATCAGGTCTGCAATCTGGTCGTTGCTGGTAAGTTCCAGGCGAATGTCCGGATACAGCGCGCGGAACTCGGCTACGTGGGGCACCACGCAATGCAGCATGAAGGGCGAAGCGGCGTCCACGCACAGCCTGCCGGCCGGCTTCTGGCGTCGGATGCGGATGGTTTCTTCGGCCTCTTCCATGGCGGCCAGGATGGCGCGCGCCTGTTCCAGGAATAAATGGCCCTCTTCCGTCAGCTCCATGCGGCGCGTGGTGCGCGTGAGCAAGGTCGTGGCCAGCTTCTCCTCCAGCCGCGCCAGCGCACGGCTCACGCCCGAGGTGGTCTGGCCCAGATGCACCGAGGCGGCGCTCAGGGTGCCGCTATCGACCACCGCCACGAAGATTTTCAGGTCGTCCGAATTGATATCCATGCCGGATTATAGACCGCGCACATTACATAGTTGAATTAACTCGGCCAAGCGGACTGATACATTGAAGTGCTTATCAAAGCGCAAAGATTGGCATATTTCCCACACGCACAAGGAGAGTCTTATGAACAATGCTATCTGCGGCAAGGCCATCGCTGCCCTGCTGCTGTCCGCCGGTTTGCTCGCCAGCACCACCGCCCGCGCCGGCTTGCTGGAATTCGACGGCCAGGGCAACGCCGTGTTCGGCGTGACGCACGAAGCGCCCGGCATCTACACGGACGAGTTCGTATTTTCCCTGGAGGGCGAGGAGCACTACTATGCTTCCGGCAGCGCGGTTCCAGGCTATTCCTTCTTCAACAATACGCTGTCGGCCAACTACTGGATCACCGGGGTCCAGATCTTCAGCCAGAACTCCGACAGCAGCCGCACCTATCTGCAAACGCTCACCTCCCATGACGGCCCCACCGTTTTCTATCCCTTCAACCACCTCACGCCCGGCAACTATGGCTTCATCATCAGCGGCCGCACCCTGCAAGCGGGCTCAGGCGGCTCCTTCGCGGGCAATTTCAATATCTCCCCCGTGCCGGAACCGGCGACCTACGGCATGCTGCTGGGCGGCATGGCGGTAATCGCGTTTGCAGTCCGGCGCCGGAAATCCTGAAAAACTGACAACGGGCGGCGAGATTTGTTACCATCGCCGCTTGTCAGTTCAACAGGAGAGAAAAAATGCTGCATCAAAAGACGGCCCAATTCATGGCCGCGGTATTTGGCATGTTCATTATTGCCACGGCCCAGGTTCATGCCCAGGACGCGGCCAAGCCCAAACTCGCCAATGTGACCATCCTGGCGACAGGCGGCACCATCGCAGGCAGCGGCGCGACGTCCACCACCACGGTCGGCTACACCGCCGCCACGGTTGGGGTACAGCAACTTATCAAGGCCGTGCCGGAACTGGCAAACGTGGCCAACGTCAGCGGCGAACAGGTATTCCAGATCGCCAGCGAAAGCATGACCAATGAACACTGGCTGACCCTGGCCAAGCGCGTCAATGTGCTGCTGGCTCAAAACAGCGTGGACGGCATTGTTATTACCCACGGCACCGATACGCTGGAAGAAACCGCTTATTTCCTAAACCTGGTGGTTAAAAGCCGCAAGCCGGTCGTATTGGTCGGCGCCATGCGCCCCTCCACCGCCATGTCCGCCGACGGCCCAATCAATTTGTATAACGCCGTACTGCTGGCAGCCGATCCATCCGCCGCAGGCAAAGGCGTGCTGGTAGCCATGGGCGACCAGATTCATGGCGCGCGCGATGTGAGCAAAACCAATACCTCCACTCCGGACGCATTTAAAACCACCGAATTGGGCATGCTAGGTTATATCCAGGGCAGCAAGCCATACTTTTATCGCGTATCGACCCGCAAGCACACCGTTGATAGCGAATTCGATATTTCCAACCTGAGCGCACTGCCGCAAGTGGATATCGTTTATGGCTACGCCAATATGAATACCGTGGCGCTGGACGCATTTATTGCAGCAGGCGCCAAAGGCATTATCCACGCCGGCACCGGCGACGGCAGCGTTGCCGCCAAAGTAAAACCAGGCTTGGTTGCCGCGCGCAAGGGCGGCGCTATTATCGTGCGCGCCAGCCGTGTAGGCCAGGGCATTCTGGCCCGTAATGGCGAAGCCAATGACGACGAACTGGACTTCGTGGTGGCGGACACGCTGAATCCACAAAAAGCACGCATCCTGCTGATGCTCGCGCTGACCAAAACCAATAGCACCAAGGAATTGCAGCGCATATTCTATAACTACTAAGCCTCGCAGCTCAGTGATCAGGCCTTCCCATCCGGGAAGGCCTTTTTTTGTTGCCCAGTACTAAACCGCAACTTTCCGCACCAGCCCTGCCCACGCCCAGATCGCGCCAAAGATTAGCTTATTCACACCAATTCCTGGCAGGGACGCCACAGGCGGACCACCTGCAACAAGGCGCCCAGCCCCGCACGCTTGCATTGCTTGACACTGGCAGCTTGAGTGATACCATGAGGCAACACCCTATCGAGTTCGCCATGCATACCCAAATCCAGACTGAGCGCCATATCGCCACGCCACATCGGGCGTTATTCACGCCCTGGACGGACGTGTTATTACTGGGCGGCGGCTCCGTTGCGGCGCTATTCCTATTTAAACTGCTGCACCTCGGCGCGGAAAGCGTCGCGCAATTGGCTATTGTGATGCTGATACTCGCCAATTTCGTCAATCATCCGCATTTCGCTTATTCCTACCAACTGTTTTATGGATCGTGGAAAGAGGTTAAAAATGGCGGCATGCCAGCGGATTTGACGAAACGCTGGTGGCTTGCGGGATTTATCGCACCAATTGCATTAATCCTGGCATTAACCGCTGGCGCACTGCTCTGGCTGAATGGACAACCATTGGCGCTCGGCGTCTGCCTTAATCTGATGGGATTGCTGGTCGGCTGGCATTATGTGAAACAAGGCTTTGGCATGGCGATGATGGATGCTGCTTTCAAAAAGCGCTATTGGCCTGCCACCACACGGAAGGCCATGCTGATGAATGCCTACGCTTGCTGGGTAGCCGCCTGGACGCTGGGAAACAGCACGCAAATCGCCAAGGACTTGTGGGGAATATTGGGCATTCCTATGAATGTTCCCGGCTTTATCACCATTATCGCTTGTACGATTGCAGGCGGCACCACGATCTGGTTCGTGCTTGAGGTTTATCGCGCCATTAAACAATGGCAGGCGCAGCAATTAAACTGGAAACAGCTGCCGATAGCCGGACTAACCGCCTATCTCGTCACGCTCTATATCTGGATGGGATTGATCAGCCTGGATGCGGCCTTCGTGTTGACCATCCCCTTCTTCCATTCGCTGCAATATCTGACCGTTATCGGCCGTTATAAAGCCAACGAAGCCGCTTCGGGCGGCTGGTCCAGGGGACAGTTGCTGAGCTTTGTACTGGCCGGCGCCGTACTGGGCGCGATCGGCTTCTGGGTGCTCCCCGGCGTGCTGGACTATGCCCGCACCGGCGCCCTGCCCAAGCTTGGCGGCACCGCGCTGGCCGTCGCCTGCTGCTGGATCTTCATCAACGTCCATCATTATCTGATCGACAACGTGCTGTGGCGCCAGGGAAATCCCAAGGTGAAGAAGTATTTGTTTGAGGCGTGAAGATGGTTGGCCTGCCCAGCTGGGTTCGAACCAGCGACCCTCAGCTTAGAAGGCTGATGCTCTATCCAACTGAGCTATGGGCAGTCAGGGTATTTGATGCCGGCAGAAAAACTCTGCGGAAATGAAAAACGGGCTGTCTTTCGACAGCCCGTCTTATACGTTCTTGGTCGGAGTACAAGGATTCGAACCTTGGACCCCCTGGTCCCAAACCAGGTGCGCTACCGGGCTGCGCTACACTCCGATGAACGTATTATAGGCCCTGGCCCCCTATGGCGTCAATGAAACGGCGGAAAAGTTTCAACTGATTAATACTTAGGCAGCGAGCTTGGCCTCTACTTTGTCGGCGATGCGGCGGGCGCAGCTTTGCGCGGCGGCGGCGTCGCGCGCCTCTACCATCACACGGATCAGCGGTTCGGTGCCGGAGGCGCGTATCAGCACGCGGCCGCTGTCGCCCAGTTCGCGCTCCACGGCTTCCTTCTCGGCCACCATGGCGGGATTCTTCTGCCAGTCGAAACCGGCCGGCACGCGCACATTGATCAAAGTCTGCGGGAACAGCACCAGCTCGGCTGCGCACTGCTCCAGCGACTTGCCGCTGCGCTTGAGCGCGGACAGCACTTGCAGCGCGGACACGATGCCGTCGCCGGTGGTGTGCTTGTCCAGGGCCAGCAGGTGGCCGGAGCCCTCGCCGCCCAGCAGCCAGCCGCGCTCCTGCATCACTTCCAGTACGTAGCGGTCGCCCACCTTGGCGCGCGCGAAGGGGATGTTTTTGTGCTTGAAGGCCACTTCCAGGGCCATATTCGTCATCAGCGTGCCGACGGCGCCGGCTACCGGGCCGGTGGCGCAGCGGTCCATCACCATCACGTACAGCAGCTCGTCGCCGTTGTAGAGGCGGCCCTTGGCGTCGCACATGATCAGGCGGTCGGCGTCGCCATCCAGCGCGATGCCGAGGTCGGCGCCCTGCTCGACCACCGCGGCGGCCATGGCGGCCGGCGCGGTGGCGCCAAAGCCGTCGTTGATGTTGTAGCCGGATGGCTTGTTGCCGATGGCGATCACTTCCGCGCCCAGTTCATGGAACACGTGCGGCGCGATGTTGTAGGCGGCGCCGTGGGCGCAGTCGACCACCACTTTCAGGCCGCGCAGGTCCAGCGCGTTGGGGAAGGTGCTCTTGCAGAACTCGATGTAGCGGCCTTGCGCGTCGTCCAGGCGCTTGGCGCGGCCCAGCTTCTCGGGCGCCACGCATTCCATCGGCAGGTCCAGCTGGGCTTCAATGTCCAGTTCCACCGCGTCGGGCAGCTTGGCGCCCTGGTCGGAGAAGAACTTGATGCCGTTGTCCTGATACGGGTTGTGCGAGGCGGAAATGACCACGCCTGCCTGCAGGCGCAGCGCGCGCGTCAGGTAGGCAATGGCGGGGGTCGGCATGGGGCCGGCCAGCATCACGTCCACGCCGGCGGCCGCGAAACCGGCTTCCAGCGCGGCCTCCAGCATGTAGCCGGAGATGCGGGTGTCTTTGCCGATCAGCACGGTCGAGCGGGCCGTGCCGCTCATGTTCTTGACCAGCACTTTGCCTGCGGCGTAGCCCAGGCGCATGACGAAGTCGGGGGTGATGGGCGCGACGCCCACCAGGCCGCGGACGCCGTCGGTACCAAAATATTTACGTGCCATGTCGGATCTCTTTATCGTTAGTTTGCCGCTTGCCATACTTTCAGCGCATCGACGGTTTCTGCCACGTCGTGCACCCTGACTATCTGCGCGCCATGCGCCACCGCCGCCAGCGCGCCGCCTATGCTGCCGGCCATGCGCTGCTCGACCGGCTTGCCGGTCACCGCCCCTATCATGGACTTGCGCGACAGGCCTGCCAGCAGCGGCACGCCCAGTTCTTCCACCATGCGGCGGCCAGCCTTAATCAAAGCATAATTATGCTCGACAGTCTTGCCAAAGCCAAATCCCGGATCGATCCAGATGCGACCTGGATCAATACCGGCGCCAGTCAGTGCGGCGATGCGCTCGCGCAGGAACTCCGTCACCTCGCTCACCACGTCAGTGTAATCGGGCTGCTCCTGCATGGTGGCCGGTTCGCCGCGCATGTGCATAATACACAACGCACAGTCGCTGTCGCGCACGGCTGCGATGGCGCCCTCGGCGCGGAAACCGTTGATGTCGTTGATCATGTCCACGCCGGCCAGTACCGCTTCGCGCATGACGGCGGGCTTGTAGGTGTCCACCGAAATGGCCTTGCCGCAGTCGCGCAGCGCGTAGACCACGGGCATGACGCGGCGCAGCTCGTCCTCCAGCGTGACGGCCGGAGCGCCGGGGCGGCTCGATTCGCCGCCGATGTCGATGATGTCCACGCCCTGCTCTATCATCTGCTCGGCGTGGGCAATGGCGAACTCCAGCGAGGCGTGCTGGCCGCCGTCCGAGAAGGAATCCGGGGTAACGTTGAGGATGCCCATGACCAGGGCGCCTGCGGGATGCAGCGGGAGGTTGAAACGGCCGAACGGGATAGTCTGTCGCATAAAACTGGTAAAGGGGGTAAAAAGTAAAAAAGGGCGAGGATCGCTCCTCACCCTTTCATTCTGGCACGCGGCGCTTAGGCCGGGGCGGTGGCGCTGCTAGGCGTTGCGCCGGGGCCGTCGCCGCTAGGCTGCTTGCGCAGCGTGACGCCGGCTTTCGGCGGACGCGGCTCGATGCCCGCCATGATGTCGTTGATCTGGTCGGCGTCGATGGTTTCCCATTCCAGCAGCGACTTGGTCATCACTTCCACCTTGTCGCGGTTTTCTTCCAGCAGCTTGCGGGCCAGCGCGTATTGCGTGTCCAGGATGTTGCGGATTTCCGCATCCACCTTCTGCTGCGTGGCTTCCGAAATGGTCTTGTTGGTGCCGCCCATGAAGCCTTCGTTCTGGGTGTCCTCGTAGACCATGACGCCCAGCGCGTCGGACATGCCGAAGCGCGTGACCATGGAGCGGGCCAGCTTGGTGGCCCGCGAGAAGTCGTTCGAGGCGCCGGTCGACATCTGGCCGACGAAGATTTCCTCGGCAATACGGCCGCCGAACAGGATGGAAATCTCTTCCAGCATCTTGTCCTTGTAGCCGGAGATGTTGTCGTGCTCGGGCAGCTGCCAGGTCAGGCCCAAGGCCCAGCCGCGCGGCATGATGGTCACTTTGTGCACCGGATCGGCCTTCGGCAGCAGCTTGGCCACGACGGCGTGGCCGGACTCGTGGTAGGCCGTGTTGCGGCGCTCTTCCTCGCGGATAATCATGGACTTGCGTTCCGGACCCATGAAGATCTTGTCTTTCGCGTCCTCGAAGTCCTGCATGTCGACCAGGCGCTTGTTGCGGCGCGCGGCGAACAGGGCTGCTTCATTGACCAGGTTGGCCAGGTCGGCGCCGGAGAAGCCGGGGGTGCCGCGCGCCAGGATGTCGGCCTTCACGTCGGTGCCGATAGGCACTTTGCGCATGTGCACGTTCAGAATCTGTTCGCGGCCGCGGATGTCCGGCAGGCCAACGGAAACCTGGCGGTCGAAACGGCCCGGACGCAGCAGCGCCTTGTCCAGCACGTCGGCGCGGTTGGTCGCCGCCACGACGATCACGCCGGAGCTCGCTTCAAAGCCGTCCATCTCAACCAGCAGCTGGTTCAGCGTCTGTTCGCGTTCGTCGTTGCCGCCGCCCATGCCGGCGCCGCGATGGCGGCCGACAGCGTCGATCTCGTCGATGAAGATGATGCAAGGCGAATGCTTCTTGGCGTTCTCGAACATGTCGCGCACGCGGCTTGCGCCCACGCCGACGAACATTTCCACGAAGTCCGAACCGGAAATCGAGAAGAACGGCACTTTGGCTTCGCCGGCAATGGCGCGCGCCAGCAGGGTTTTACCGGTGCCCGGAGGACCGACCATCAGCACGCCGCGTGGAATGCGGCCGCCCAGTTTCTGGAATTTGGTGGGGTCTTTCAGGAAGTCGACGATCTCGGTCACTTCCTCTTTGGCTTCGTCGCAGCCGGCCACATCGCCAAAGGTGACGGTGTTGTTGGTTTCATCGAGCATGCGCGCCTTGGACTTGCCGAAGGAGAACGCGCCGCCCTTGCCGCCGCCCTGCATCTGGCGCATGAAGAAGATCCACACGCCGATCAGCAGCAGCATCGGGAACCAGGACACGAACACCTGCTGCAGGAACGATGGTTCCTCAGGCGGTTTCACGTCGAAATGCACATTGTTGTCGCGCAGGTCGCCGATCAGGCCGCGGTCCAGGTAGGTGGACGTGGTGCGCACCTTGCTGCCGTCGTCCTTGGTCGCGGTGATGACGTTGCCTTCAATGACGACGTCCTTGACGCGCCGGCCTTTTACGTCATCCAGCAAATCGGAATAAGCAATGGTCTTCGAACCAGCGGCCGTGCCATGATTCTCGAATTGCTTAAACAGCATGAATAATAGCAGGGCAACGACTACCCAAATGGCTGATTTGGAAAACATGTTATTCACGAAAACTCCTTGAATGCGGGGCGCATCTTTGACCGATAGCTAGAAATCCGATTTTACTCGCAATACCGCCAACCGTGCCATAAACCTGCCCCGTACGGTGCACAAATCCGGCGTGCACCTGCCGCGAAGAGACGCAAAGCCGCTCCTCAACGCAAGATTTGCGGCCGGGACCGCAAATATCAAGGGCTTTACACTATGGGATTGGACTTATTTTCCACCGGATTTTTCAATCCGCGGCCCAGCAGGAAGATTTCCGACGATTTATCGCGGCTGGCCTTGGGCTTTTTCTGCGTCACGGTCTTGAACTCGGCGCGGAATTTCTCGTACACCGAGTTGAAACCCATGTCCTTGAAGCATTTGACCAGCAGCGCGCCGCCCGGTTTCAGGTGCAGCTGCGAAAATTCGATGGCCAGGTCGATCAAATCCTCCATGCGCGCCGAGTCCGCCGTGGCGATGCCGGACAGATTGGGCGCCATGTCGGACAGCACCAGGTCGCATTTGCGCCCTTGCAACACTTCGCCCAGCTGCTCCAGGATCTCGATCTCGCGGAAGTCGCCTTGTATAAAATGCATGTCGGCAATCGGCTCCATGGGCAGCATGTCCAGCCCTATCATGGTGCCGTTGATGCCGCCGCCCTCCTTGCCGGCCAGCTTGCGCCGGACGTACTGGCCCCAGCTGCCGGGAGTGCAGCCCAGGTCGACGATCACCTGCCCTGGTTTGACCAGATTCTCGTCTTCATCGATCTCCTTGAGCTTGTAAGCGGCGCGGGCGCGGTAGCCATCTTTCTGCGCTGCTTTCACGTAAGGATCGTTAATATGGTCATGCAACCAGTTTTTGTTTAATTTCTTCTTCTTCATTCGCGTAGAATACTGCCTTTAGAGAACCACCGAAAATAATATTATGATCAAACTCACTCCCGTTGAACGCGCCGCCCTGCGCGCCGAGGCCCACGGCCTGAAACCTGTCGTCATGATAGGCGAAGCGGGCTTGACGCCTGCCGTCATCAAGGAAATCGAACTGGGCCTCGACGCCCACGGCCTGATCAAGGTCCGCGTGTTCGGCGACGACCGCGAAGCCCGTGCCGGCATGTACGACACCATCTGCGAGGAGCTCAAAGCGGCTCCGGTGCAGCATATCGGCAAACTGCTGGTCCTGTACCGTCCGAAAAAGGAAGTGGAAAAGGAACGCAGCGGCAAGGTCGGCAAGGGCATGCGCATGGTTACCATCGTGAAACCTAGCGCCAGCGGCACCAAAAAGCCGTCGGTCAGCAAGGTCTTGCTGAAGGGAAATGAACGCGTTACCGAAGGCGGCACCATCAAACGTGCCAAGGTACGCCAGAAGAGCACCAAGAAGTCGTCGCTGGCTTGAGCCGGTGTGGCGGGTTACGGTGCTGCCCACCTAACCCGCCCTACAGGCCGCGCTCTGCGTAGGGCGGGTTAGGCGCAAGGCGCCGTAACCCGCCACGCAGCAAATTTCAATTCACTGCTTTAAGACCAGCCAGCCCGCCAGCAGGCTCTGGATCAGGTAGATGCCGCTCGACACACCGTGCAGCATGCCGAAACGGCTCTTCATGGCCGACTCCATCACACCCGCCGGCCCCGCCGCGGCGCGCAGCTCGGCCATCATCGGCTGCAGGCCGAAGTGGCTCACCACCGTGCACATCACCATCAGGACGATAATCGCCAGCACCGTGCGGCGGCGCTGTCCATCCCATTCCGGCGTGCCGCGCCACAGCAACAGCAGCATGGCCAGGCCGCAGCCCAGCGACAGCATGGCCATGGCGTGGAACATGCTGCCGGCGATGGTGCCGGCCAGCACGCGGTCGCTCAGGGTGGCGAACAGCGTGGGCGCCACCAGGTAGCCCACCGCCCACAGGCTGCCGGCCCACAGGACGGCTACCAGCAAACGCAGCTTGGGCAGCAAGCTCCGCATCAGATGTAGCGCACTTCCAGGATTTCGTATTCGCGCGGGCCGGACGGCGCCTGCACTTCCACCACGTCGCCGGCCGACTTGCCGATCAGCGCGCGGGCGATCGGCGAGGTCACCGACACTTTGCTCAGTTTCAGGTCGGCTTCATCCAGGCCGACGATCTGGTAGGTCACCTTGGCGCCCGATTCCAGGTCTTCCAGGTCCACGGTCGACGCGAACACCACGCGGCCTTCCGCGTCCAGCTGGGTAGGATCGATGATCTGCGCTGCGCTCAGCTTGCCTTCCAGTTCCGCGATGCGGCCTTCCACGAACGCCTGGCGCTCCTTGGCGGCATCATACTCGGCGTTTTCGGACAGGTCGCCATGCGAACGCGCTTCGGCGATCGCGTCGATCACGATGCGGCGCTCCTTGGTCTTCAACTGGTGCAGCTCCTCCTTCAGGAGTTCTGCGCCGAATTTGGTCAATGGAACTGAAGTCATATTTGTCTCTCTAGGTTACGAAAAGCACAGAGCCCGCGCCATGCATCGGCGCGGGCTCTGTGTCAGCGATTTGGATTGCGTATCGCTTAAAGGAGCTTAGTGTAAGGTTTTATGCAGACCTTGTAAATCGTACACACGCAACTCGTCCAAATGGCGGATACCGGCCACGGCCGCTTCGGCGCCGGCGATGGTGGTGTAGGTTGTCACGCGGGCCGCCAGCGAGGAGGTACGGATGGCGCGCGAGTCCGTGATGGCGCTGCGCTTTTCTTCCACCGTGTTGATCACCAGCTTGATCTCGTGGTTCTTGATCATGTCGACCACGTGCGGACGGCCTTCGGCCACCTTGTTGACCGCCGTGACCGGCACGCCGGCCGCCGAGATCACCGCTGCGGTGCCCTTGGTGGCCACCAGGGTGAAGCCCATGTCGACCAGGTCCTTCGCCACTTTCACGGCGCGCGGCTTGTCCGACGCTTTCACCGACAGGAAGACCTTGCCCGACTTCGGCAGATTCACGCCGGCGCCCAGCTGCGATTTCACGAAGGCTTCGCCGAAGGTCATGCCCACGCCCATCACTTCGCCGGTCGATTTCATCTCAGGGCCGAGGATGGTGTCCACGCCGGGGAATTTCACGAACGGGAACACGGCTTCCTTGACGCTGAAGTAAGGCGGCACGACTTCCTTGGTGATGCCTTGCGATTCCAGGGTCTGGCCGACCATGCAGCGCGCGGCGATCTTGGCCAGCTGCAGGCCGGTCGCCTTGGACACGTAGGGCACGGTGCGCGAGGCGCGCGGGTTCACTTCCAGCACGAACACGACGTCCTTGCCATCCTGCTTCTGGATGGCGAACTGCACGTTCATCAGGCCCACCACGTTCAGGCCCTTGGCCATCAGCGAGGTCTGGCGCTTCAGTTCGTCGATGGTCTCCTGCGACAGCGAGTAAGGCGGCAGCGAGCAGGCCGAGTCGCCCGAGTGCACGCCGGCTTGTTCGATGTGCTCCATCACGCCGCCGATAAAGGTGGTCACGCCGTCGGAGATGCAGTCCACGTCGCACTCGATGGCGTCGTTCAGGAAGCGATCCAGCAGCACCGGCGAGTCGTTCGACACCTTGACCGCTTCGCGCATGTAGCGCTCCAGGTCGCGCTGCTCGTGCACGATTTCCATCGCGCGGCCGCCCAGCACGTAGGAAGGACGGACCACCAGCGGGTAGCCGATTTCCTGCGCCAGCGTCAGCGCTTCGGCTTCGGTGCGCGCGGTGCGGTTTGGCGGCTGGCGCAGGCCCAGGTCCTGCAGCAGCTTCTGGAAACGCTCGCGGTCTTCTGCGGCGTCGATCATGTCCGGCGAGGTGCCGATGATAGGCACGCCGTTGGCTTCCAGGTCCAGCGCCAGCTTCAGCGGGGTCTGGCCGCCGTACTGCACGATCACGCCCACCGGTTTTTCCAGCGCCACGATTTCCAGCACGTCTTCCAGGGTCAGCGATTCGAAGTACAGGCGGTCCGAGGTGTCGTAGTCGGTCGACACGGTCTCCGGGTTGCAGTTGACCATGATGGTCTCGTAGCCGTCTTCGCGCATCGCCAGCGCCGCGTGCACGCAGCAGTAGTCGAATTCGATGCCCTGGCCGATGCGGTTAGGGCCACCGCCCAGCACCATGATCTTTTTCTTGTCCGACGGGTTGGACTCGCATTCCTCGTCGTAGGTCGAGTACATATAGGCGGTGTCGGTCGAGAACTCGGCGGCGCAGGTGTCCACGCGCTTGTACACCGGACGGATGTTCAGCTCGTGGCGCTTGTTGCGCACGGCGGTGTCGGTGGTCTGCAGCAGGAAGCCCAGGCGGCGGTCCGAGAAGCCCTTCTGTTTCAGCTTGTACAGCGTGGTCTTGTCCAGGTTGTCCAGCTTCTGCGTGTCCAGCCACAGTTCCAGGTCCACGATCTCCTTGATCTGGATCAGGAACCATGGGTCGATCTTGGTCAGGTTGTGCACTTCTTCCAGCGTGAAGCCCTGGGCGAATGCGTCGCCCACGTACCAGATGCGCTCAGGACCAGGCTCTCCCAGTTCCTCTTCGATCTTCTCGCGGTCGCGGGTTTTTTCGTTCATGCCGTCCACGCCCACTTCCAGGCCGCGCAGGGCTTTCTGGAACGATTCCTGGAAGTTGCGGCCGATAGCCATCACTTCACCGACGGATTTCATCTGGGTGGTCAGGTGGTGGTCGGCGGTCGGGAACTTCTCGAAGGTGAAGCGCGGCACCTTGGTCACGACGTAGTCGATCGAAGGTTCGAACGAGGCCGGGGTTGCGCCGCCGGTGATCTCGTTGCGCAGCTCGTCCAGCGTGAAGCCCACGGCCAGCTTGGCCGCCACTTTGGCGATCGGGAAGCCGGTGGCTTTCGACGCCAGTGCCGAGGAACGCGATACGCGCGGGTTCATCTCGATGACGATCATGCGGCCGTCGGCCGGGTTGATCGAGAACTGCACGTTGGAGCCGCCGGTGTCCACGCCGATCTCGCGCAGCACTGCCAGCGAGGCATTGCGCATGATCTGGTATTCCTTGTCGGTCAGCGTTTGCGCAGGAGCGACGGTGATGGAGTCGCCGGTGTGCACGCCCATCGGGTCCAGGTTTTCGATCGAGCAGATGATGATGCAGTTGTCCGCCTTGTCGCGCACCACTTCCATCTCGTACTCTTTCCAGCCCAGCAGCGATTCTTCAATCAGCAGCTCGTTGGTCGGCGAGGCTTCCAGGCCGCGCTTGCAGATGGCTTCGAATTCTTCTTCGTTGTAGGCGATGCCGCCGCCGCTGCCGCCCATCGTGAAGGACGGACGGATGATGGTGGGGAAGCCCACTTCGCGCTGCACCGCCCACGATTCTTCCAGCGAGTGCGCCACGCCGGAACGGGCCGAGCCCAGGCCGATCTTGGTCATCGCGTCCTTGAACTTGGCGCGGTCTTCGGCCTTGTCGATGGCTTCCGGGGTGGCGCCGATCAGCTCGACCTTGTACTTGTCCAGCACGCCGTGGCGGTGCAGGTCCAGCGCGCAGTTCAGCGCGGTCTGGCCGCCCATGGTCGGCAGGATGGCGTCCGGCTTTTCCTTGGCGATGATTTTCTCGACGACTTGCCAGGTGATCGGCTCGATGTAGGTCACATCGGCCATTTCCGGGTCGGTCATGATGGTGGCGGGATTGCTGTTCACCAGGATGACTTTGTAGCCTTCTTCGCGCAGGGCCTTGCAAGCCTGTGCGCCGGAATAGTCGAACTCGCAGGCCTGGCCGATGATGATGGGGCCGGCGCCGATGATCAGAATACTTTTAATGTCTGTACGTTTTGGCATCTTATTATTTCTCCACCGCTGCCATCATCGAGATGAAGCGGTCAAACAGGTAGGCGACGTCGGTAGGACCAGGCGATGCTTCAGGGTGGCCCTGGAAGCAGAAGGCCGGGGTGTCGGTGCGGGCGAAGCCCTGCAGCGAACCGTCGAACAGCGATTTGTGGGTGACGCGGCAGTTGGCCGGCAGCGTGTCCGCATCGACGGCGAAACCGTGGTTCTGCGAGGTGATCAGCACTTGCTTGCTGTCCAGGTCCTGCACCGGGTGGTTGGCGCCGTGGTGGCCGAACTTCATTTTCAGCGTCTTGGCGCCGGAGGCCAGCGCCATGATCTGGTGGCCCAGGCAGATGCCGAACACCGGCAGCTTTTTCGCCATGAAGACCTTGGTGGCCGCAATCGCGTAATCGCATGGCTCAGGGTCGCCGGGGCCGTTCGACAGGAACACGCCGTCCGGGTTCAGGGCCAGCACTTCTTCAGCGCTGGTCTGGGCCGGCACCACGGTCACTTTACAGCCGCGCGAGGTCAGCATGCGCAGGATGTTGCGCTTCACGCCGAAGTCGTAGGCCACCACGTGGAATTTCGGATCAGTCAGTTTGGCATAGCCTTCGCCCAGCGTCCATTCGGCTTCGGTCCACTCGTAGGCGGCTTTCACCGTCACCACCTTGGCCAGGTCCATGCCCGACAGGCCAGGGAAGGAGCGGGCCAGTTCCAGCGCCTGTTCGACCGACGGTTCCTTGCCTTGCGTGCCGGTCAGGATGGCGCCGCCCTGCGCGCCTTTTTCGCGCAGGATGCGGGTCAGCTTGCGCGTGTCGATGCCTGCGATGGCGACGATGTTCTCGGCCTTCAGGTAATCGGAGAGGGATTGGGTGGAGCGGAAATTCGAGGCCAGCAGCGGCAGGTCGCGGATCACGAGGCCTGCGGCGTGGACTTTGGTGGATTCGACGTCTTCAGGATTGACGCCATAGTTGCCGATGTGGGGATACGTCAGGGTGACGATCTGGCGGCAGTAGCTGGGGTCGGTCAGGATTTCCTGGTAACCGGTCATGGAAGTATTGAAAACTACTTCGCCTGTCGTGTGGCCGACGGCACCGATGGAAAAACCTTTGAAAATAGTTCCGTCAGCAAGAGCCAGGATGGCTGGGACGGCAGGGCCAGAAAAAAATGGCGGCAAGGGCAACTCCTGATAAAGTTACCGTAGCTGCGCCACGTCAGACGACCGCACAATCCCGGGCTGTTCGCCGGGTTTGCAAGTCAGATTGATGATGGATGAGTGGTAGTCGCTACGGCAGATGTGAGATTGGCTAAACCTTTGAATTATAACCCAAAGATCGCCATTCGGCAATGCCGTCCGGCAGTTGTCCGGCCACTATTTGCGCCAGATCCAAACGCCCCGCCGCCGCCCCGCTAGACTGGGCTGATGCCCGCCATCACCCTGCCCCTTCCGCCCGAGACCTACGACGCGCCCTGGAAAGGCGCACTGGCCGCTTATTTCCCGGAGTTCATGGCGTTCTACTTTCCGGACATGTGGGAGGCCATCGACTGGTCGCAGCCACCGGCCTTTCTGGACAAGGAATTGCGCCAGGTAGCGGGCGACGCCGCGCTGGGCACGCGCCTGGCCGATCACCTGGTGCAGATCCACACGCGGACTGGCCGCAAGCGGTGGATGCTGATCCATATCGAAGTGCAGGCCCAGCGCGACGCCAGCCTGCCGGAGCGCATGTATATCTACCAGTACCGCATCTACGACCGCTTCCGGCACCCGGTCGCCTGCCTGGTGGTACTGGCCGACCGCAGCGGCAGTTGGCGGCCTGCCGGCTACCGCTACCGGTGGTGCGGCTGCGGCGTGCACCTGGCGTTCCGCAGTGTGAAGCTGCTGGACTATGCCACGCGCATCAACGAACTGCTGGCGCAGGACAACCCGTTCGCGCTGCTGACTGCAGCGCATCTGCTCACGCAGCAAACCCGTGGCCAGCCGCAGCAGCGCCACGCCGCCAAATGGAAGCTCGCACGCTTGCTGTTCGCGCGTGACTGGGAGCGGCAACGTGTCATAAACTTATTTCATGTCATAGACTGGATCATGCGCCTGCCAGAGGAGCTGGAGGACCAGTTATGGCAGGACATTATCGATCTGGAAGGGAGGCATGCCATGGATACCTACGTCCCGCGCGGCGCACGCGTAGCAATGATGCGAGAACTGAACGCGGCGCGCGAAAAGGCGCAGAGAGAGGGGTGGCTGGAAGGGCAGCAAAAAGGCTGGGCGGATGGGCAAGCACAAGGCCGCCAGCAAGGGCTTTTTGATGGGCTACTCGAAGGCCGGCAGGAGGGCCGTCGAGAAGGCCGTCGAGAGGGCCGTCAAGAGGGCCGTCGAGAGGGCCGTCAAGAGGGCCGTCGAGAGGGGCGTCAAGAGGGGCGCCAGGAAGGCTTGGCCGATGGGTTGCGAATGGGGCAGGCGGCATTGCTCGTCAGGCTGCTGACCAAGCGCTTCGGCGAACTACCGACGGATGTGGAAACGCAAATAGGCGGAGCGGACTTGGGCCAACTGCAGGCATGGGCCGAGGCGGCGCTGGAGGCGCGCACGCTGGACGAGGTCATGCCGCGCCACTGAGCACCGCACCGCCACCTCCGGCCACGCCCTGTCCAAGCTTCGCCGACCTTGGACCGCCAGCCCCTGCCCTGATACGCTTAGCCCAGGGCGGCGATGCCCACCTTGGCCACTTGCGCGTCTTCGTTCGACTTGACGCCGGAAACGCCCACCGCGCCCACCACGTGGCCGTCCACGATCACCGGCACGCCGCCTTCCAGCATACCTTCCATTTCCGGCGCGCTCAGGAAGGATACGCGGCCGTTGTTGATCATTTCCTCGTACACGCGCGATTCGCGGCGGCCCAGCGCGGCCACGCGCGCCTTTTTCGGGGCGATGTGCGACGAGATCGGCGCAGCGCCGTCCAGGCGCTGGAACCACAGCGCATGGCCGCCGTCATCCACGATGGAGATCGACACCGCCCACTTGTTGGCCACGGCCTCCGCTTCCGCAGCGGCAGCGATCTTTTTCACGTCTTCGATGGTCAGTACTGGTTTGGTTTGCATGGAACGTCCCGATAAGTATATTTAAAAACAAGCTCACTGCTCGCGCATGGCTTTCAGTTTCTGCTTCAGCTGCGCCATGATGGCGTTGGTGGCGCGCTCCCCGGCCTGGATGGCCTTGTTGCGGTTGCCAAAATCATTGCCCGCCATGCGGCCCAGCGGCGGCTGGATCACGATGTCGGCGTCCTTCAGTTCATACTGGTTGATGCGCTGGCCCATGATGCTGAAGGTCTGCAAAATCACCTCCAGCGAGCTGATCGCCGCCTGGGAATCGGTCTGGGTGGAGATATTGACGGCAATAATGAAGTCGGCGCCCATTTCGCGCGCGAAGCGCACCGGCACCGGCGCCACCAGGCCGCCGTCGACATAAGTATGGCTGCCGATCACCACCGGCTGGAACACGCCGGGAACGGACGAGCTGGCGCGCACCGCCATGCCGGTATTACCGCGCTGGAACAGGATGGGCTGGCCGTTTTTCAGGTCGGCCGCCACCGCGCCGAAAGGAATCTTGAGTTTTTCCATGGGGCGGTTGTGCACCGCCTTGTTGACGTAAGCCTGCAGGGCCTCGCCCTTCAGCACCCCGGACGACTTGCCGAACAGCGGCATGGCCCAGTCCGAAATGGCGGCCTCGTCCATTTCATAGGCCATTTTCTGCAGCGCCACGCCGGAATTGCCGGCCGCATACAGCGCGCCGACCACGCTGCCCGCGCTGGTGCCCACCACCACGTCCGGCACAATGCCTTGCGCCTCCAGCGCCTTGATCACGCCGATATGGGCGAAGCCGCGCGCAGCGCCGCCGCCCAGGGCCAGGCCGATCTTGACTTTACGTTGAGGCGCGGCAGGCGCGACGGCAGCCGCCGGCGGCGCCAGCGGATTGGCGGGCACGGCGGCAGGCGTGGTCACGGTGGCGGCCGGCGTGGCGGCCACCACGGGCGGGGCCACCGGCGCCAGCGGCGTGGATGCGCAGCCGGCCAGCGCAGCGGCAGCCAGGACGGAAGCGAGGGTACGTTTCAGGGACATGTATTTACTATCTGCACAGTTAAAGCGGGCAGATTGTAACGCAAGCCGGCCCCGGCCCTGCAATTCCGGTTCAAATCTTGGGCAGGCACACCGTAAAACTGCTGCCCTTGCCGGCCTCGGACTTGATGGACAGATTGCCGCCGTGCCGCAGCAGCACGTGCTTGACGATGGCCAGGCCCAGCCCCGTGCCCTGGGTTTCACGCGAGCGGCTCTTATCGACCCGGTAGAAGCGCTCGGTCAGCCGCGAGATATGCTCCGGGCTGATGCCGATGCCGGTATCCTCGACCACGAACTTGGCGCCCTTCTCGCTGTCGCTCCAGCTCAGGCGTATGCTGCCGCCGGCCGGGGTGTAGCGCACCGCGTTCGAGGCCAGGTTGCCGAAGGCGCTGTGCAGCTCGTCGTAATTGCCCTGCACCGCCACGTCCTCCATCTCCAGCGAGATCTCGTGCTTGCCGGACGACAGCGCGCGCGCGTCGCGCAGCACCTGCTCAAGCAAGGTGCGGGTGTCGATCTTTTCCGGCCGCAGCGGATGATCCACCGACTCCAGGCGCGACAGCGTCAGCATGTCCTCGATCAAATGCTGCATGCGGTGGCCCTGCTCCGTCATCAGCTTCAAATGCGCCATGCGGGTGGCTGCATCGAGGTCCTCGGACGCGGCGATCTCCAGGAAGCCCACGATCACCGTCAGCGGCGTGCGCAGCTCGTGCGAGGCGTTGGCGATGAAGTCGCGCCGCATCATCTCGGTGCGCTCGGTTTCCGTCACGTCGTGCGTGACCAGGATCTGGCGCCGGTTCTCGAAGGGAATGATGTGCACGATCAGCTTGCGCTCGCGGAACGACAGCGTCAGCGGCTGGTCGTAGCGGCCCAGGATGATGTAATCCATGAATTCCGGGCTGCGTATCAGATTGGTGACGCGCATGCCCTTGTCGCGGTCGTTGCGCAGGCCCAGATGCGCCTCGGCGGCCGGATTGCACCACTCCAGGAACAGCACGTCGTCCATGATGACCACGCCGTCCGGCAGCAGATGCATGGCCTGGCGGAAACGCGCCAGCCATTCGGTCAGTTCGGCCTGGTTTTTCTCGTCGTCGCGCCGCAGGCGGTACAGGCGCGAGAAGATGCCTGTCCACGCGCCCCAGCCGTCCGGCAGCTTGGCGCTTTGCGGATCGTCCAGCCAGTCGCTCAGCTGGTAGAGATAATTCAGCTGCGCGAACACCATCGCGCCCATCATGATGACGGCCACGATCAGCGCCGGCGTGGCGCCGAACAGCCACCACAGGATGGCCACGCCCGCCAGGATCAGCCCCATGCGCAGCGCCGCCGGCACCCAGAACACCAGTTTGGGATTCATGGGCTTACTTTTCCGACAGCATATAGCCGACGCTGCGTACCGTCCGGATCAGGTGCTCGGCCTCTTTCAAGGCCTTGCGCAGGCGCAGCACGTGCACGTCCACGGTGCGCTCCTCGATCACCACGTGGTCGCCCCACACCTTGTCGAGCAGCTGGCTGCGCGAGAACACGCGCTCGGGGTGGGCCATGAAGAATTTCAGCAGCTTGTACTCGGCGTGGCCGATGTCGATCTTCTGCTCGTTCATCAGCACGGTGCAGCTGACCGGGTCCAGCGTCACGCCGCCCACGTTCATGGCCGCCTGCGCATGCTCCGGGCTCTTGCGGCGCAGCAGCGCCTTGGCGCGCGCCAGCAGCTCGCGCGGCGAGAACGGCTTGGTGATGTAGTCGTCGGCGCCGCTGTTCAGGCCGGCCAGCTTGTCTTCTTCCATGCTCTTGGCGGTGAGCATGATGATGGGGATGTCCTGGAACTGGCGGTCCGAACGGATGCGCGACAGCAGGCGCAAGCCGGTCTGGTCGGGCAGCATCCAGTCCAGCAGCAGCAGTTGCGGCGTGCGCCGGGTGATGAAGTCCCAGGCGTCGGCCACGGTGGAGACCGAACACACATTCCAGCCCGCGTCGCGCAGCGAAAAGCTGACCAGCTCGACGATCGCGGGCTCGTCCTCCACTATCAATACAGTCGTTTTATCAGATGCCATGGTGCCGCTTTATTCTGGAAGATCGTCCGGCAGAGAAACGGTCTTGGTATGGCGGATGTCCTTGCCTTCCACCACGTAAATCACGTACTCGGCGATGTTCTTCGCATGGTCGCCGATGCGCTCGATTGCCTTGGCCACCCACAGGGTGTCCAGCGCGGCAGAGATTGTACGCGGATCTTCCATCATGAAGGTGATCAGATTGCGCATGATGGAACGGAACTCGTGGTCGATCACCGCGTCCTGGGCGATCAGCTGCAGCGCCTGCTTGCCGTCGTTGCGCGCGAACGCGTCCAGCGCGTCGTGCAGCATGTCGCTGGTGGCGTTGGCGATGCTGCGCACCATCTCGTAGTGGCTCACGGTCACGGCGCCGCGGCTGTGCAGGCTTTTCGCGGTGCGCGCGATCTTGGTGGCCTCGTCGCCGATGCGCTCGAGGTCGGTAATCACCTTGATGGTGGCCATCACGGTGCGCAGGTCGTTCGCGGTCGGCTGGCGGCGCACGATCAAATGGCTGCAGGCGTCGTCCAGCTGCACTTCCAGTTGATTGACCGTGTCATCTTCGCGCATCACGCGCTCGGCGCGTTCCAGGTTGCCGATGCGGAAGCAGGTCATGGCGTCGAGGAACTGCGTCTCGACGATGCCGCCCATCAGCAGGACCTTGGAGCGGATCGCTTCCAGTTCTTCGTCGTACTTTTTGGATGAATGTTCGCCCATCATATTATTTTCTCTCTTTCTGGTCCGAAGCTTAGCCGAAGCGGCCGGTAATGTAGTCCTGGGTTTCCTTGCGGGCCGGATTCATGAAGATCTGGTCGGTCTCGCCGAACTCCACCAGCTCGCCCAGGTACATATAGGCGGTGTAGTCGGAGCAGCGCGCGGCCTGCTGCATATTGTGGGTCACGATGGCGATGGTGTAGTCCTGCTTCAGCTCGCTGATCAGCTCCTCCACTTTCGAGGTCGAGATCGGGTCCAGCGCCGAGGTCGGTTCATCGAGCAGCAGCACGTCCGGCTTCACCGCCACGCCGCGCGCGATGCACAGGCGCTGCTGCTGACCGCCCGACAGCGACAGGCCGCTCTTGCTCAGCTTGTCCTTCACCTCGCCCCACAGCGCGGCCTTTTTCAGCGCCCATTCCACGCGCTCGTCCATCTCGCCTTTCGACAGGTCTTCATACAGGCGCACGCCGAAAGCGATATTGTCGTAGATCGACATCGGGAACGGGGTCGGCTTCTGGAACACCATGCCCACCTTGGCGCGCAGCATGTTCACGTCCTGGCCCGGCTCGAGGATGTTGGTGCCGCGGTACATGATGGAACCTTCGGCGCGCTGGCCCGGATACAGGTCATACATGCGGTTGAGCGTGCGCAGCAGGGTCGACTTGCCGCAGCCGGACGGGCCGATAAAGGCCGTCACCTGCTTCTCGTGCACGTCCAGGTTGACGTTGTGCAGGCTCTGGGTTTTGCCGTAGAAGAAATTCAGGCCCGAGATCTCGATGGTCTTGCGCTTGGCCGCAGCCGGGGCTTTGATGTCATTGCTCATTTGCGTATTCATCTTGTATGGTCTGTTGGATTAATTCGGGGCTTTTTGGCTGAACACCGTGCGCGACAGGATGTTCAGGCCCAGCACGCTGAACGTTACCAGCAGTGCGCCGCCCCAGGCCAGCGAGCGCCAGTTGTCGTAAGGGCTCATGGCGAACTGGTAAATCACCACCGGCAGATTGGCCACCGGCGCATTCATGTCGGCGCTGAAGAACTGGTTGTTCAGCGCGGTGAACAGCAGCGGCGCGGTTTCGCCCGAAATGCGGGCCACGGCCAGCAGCACGCCGGTCACCACGCCAGCCTTGACGGCGCGCAGGCGCACGGTCATGGCCACTTTCCAGCGCGGCGCGCCGAGGGCGAAAGCCGCTTCCAGCAGGCTGTTGGGCACCAGCTTGAGCATATTGTCGGTGGTGCGCACCACCACCGGCACCGCGATCAGCGACAGCGCGATGGAGCCGGCGTAGCCCGAGAAGTGCTTCACATTGGCCACGTACAGCGCGTACACGAACAGGCCGATCACGATGGACGGGGCCGACAGCATGATGTCGGTCACGAAGCGCGTCACTTGCGCCACCTTGTTTTCTTCGCCGTACTCGGCCAGGTAGATGCCGGCCAGGATGCCGATCGGGGTGGATACCAGGGTGGCCACGCCCACCATCATCAGGCTGCCGACGATGGCGTTCAGCAAACCGCCGCCTTCGCTGCCGGGGGCCGGCGTATTGGCGGTGAACATGGTGTAATGCAGCGCCGAGAAGCCGTTGATCAGCAGCGTGGCCAGGATCCACAGCAGCACCAGCAGGCCGATCGACATCGCCATCACCGACAGCGCGATGCCGACGCGGTGCACCAGCAGGCGCTTGCGGTAGACCGGGTTCATAGGGGTAGCTACTTTCATTTCACGCCTTCCTTGCGGGACATGCCGGCCAGCATCAGCTTGGCGGCGGACAGGACAATCAGGGTAATCACGAACAGGATCAGCGCCAGCGCGTACAGCGAGGACACGTGCAGCGTGCTTTCCGCTTCGGCAAATTCATTGGCCAGCGTGGAGGCGATCGAGTTGCCGGCGGCGAACAGCGACCAGGACAGCTTGTTGGCGTTGCCGATCACAAAAGTCACCGCCATGGTCTCGCCCAGCGCGCGGCCCAGGCCCAGCATCACGCCGCCGACCACGCCGGTCTTGGTGTATGGCAGCACCACCTTGCGCACCACTTCCCACTTGGTGCAGCCCAGGCCGTATGCCGATTCCTTCAGCACGGCCGGCACGATCTCGAACACGTCGCGCATCACCGAGGAGATAAAGGGGATGATCATCACGGCCAGGATCAGGCCGGCGGTCAGGATGCCGATGCCCATCGTCGGGCCGCTGAAGAAGCTGCCGATCACCGGCAGCTGGCCCAGCGTGGCTTTCAGCAGCGGCTGCACGTGGTCGCCGAACAGCGGCGCGAACACGAACAGGCCCCACATGCCGTAGATAATCGACGGCACGCCGGCCAGCAGCTCGACCGCCGTGCCCAGTGGACGGCGCAGCCAGGCCGGGCAGATCTCGGTCAGGAACAGGGCGATGCCGAAGCTCACCGGAAAGGCGATCAGCAGCGCGATGCCGGCCGTGGCCAGGGTGCCGACGATGGCGATCAGCGCGCCGTACTGGTCATTGACGGGGTCCCACTCGACGGTGGTGATAAAGGCCGGGCCGAAGTGCTCCAGCGCCGGCATGGCGCCCAGCACCAGGGAAACGATAATCCCTATCAGCACGAACAGCACTGACAGGGAAAAGCCCATGGTGACTTTGTGGAAGATGAAATCCTGGATGCGCTGCTTGCGCATCGTCGAGAGCATGGCTGCATGGGACACTTCTGTCATGGCGGGCTCCGACAGGGTGATCGGCGGGGAAGTAATATCTGCGCTCATAGGTTGGTCTTATTCTGGGTGTGGGCTAGCCGGGTGCGCCGCGCAGCGGGGCTGCGCAGCGCGCCCGGCTAGCCCCCTTGGCCAGGCCAAGGAGGCTGAAGCGATTAGTAGACTGCCTTGCCCGAAGCGTCTTTCAGGTTGGCTTTCCACGAGTCCTGCACCAGTTTCACAACCGAAGCCGGCAGTGGCACGTAGTCCAGTTCAGCAGCGGCGGCGCCGCCGTTCTTGAAGGCCCAGTCGAAGAACTTCACGACTTCCTTGCCCTTGGCTGCGTCAGCCTGGGTTTTGTGCATCAGGATGAAGGACACGCCGGTGATAGGCCAGGAAGCTTTGCCGGCCTGGTCGGTCAGCACCACGCCGAAGCCTGGGGTCTTGGTCCACTCGGCGTTGGCGGCGGCAGCTTTGAAGTTGTCGTCGTCAGGCTGGACGAACTGGCCGTCCTTGTTTTTCAGCTGGGTGTGCGCAATCTTGTTTTTCTTGGCGAACGCCCACTCCACGTAGCCGATCGCGCCCTTGATACGCTGCACGTTCGCGGCCACGCCTTCGTTGCCCTTGCCGCCCACGCCCACCACCCACTTCACAGCGGTGCCGGCGCCAACCTTGGTCTTGAATTCGGCGTTGGTCTTGGACAGGTAGTCGGTCCACAGGAAGGAAGTGCCGGAGCCGTCGGCGCGGTGCACCACGGTGATTTCGTCGGCCGGCAGTTTCAGGCCTGGGTTCAGGGCCACGATTTCAGCCGCGTTCCACTTGGTGATCTTGCCCAGGTAGATGTCGCCGATGACCTGGCCGGTCAGCTTCATTGCGCCGGGAGCCACGCCGTCCAGGTTCACCACGGCAACCACGCCGCCCATGATGGCCGGGAACTGGGTCAGGCCTTCCGCTTCCAGCTCTTCGCCTTTCAGCGGGCTGTCGGTGGCGCCGAAGTCAACGGTCTTGGCTTTGATCTGCTTCACGCCGGCGCCGGAACCTACCGATTGGTAGTTCAGGCCGTTGCCGGTGGCTGCCTTGTACGATTCCGCCCATTTGGCGTAAATCGGGTAAGGGAACGTTGCGCCTGCGCCGGTCATGTCCGCAGCGGAGGCGGTGGAGAAGGCCACGGCTGCGGTTGCGCCGATAACCAGGGAGGTGAACAACTGTTTCATACGCATATCAATGTCCTTAGGGGTTGTGACGGTTTGAATGCTGCGCAGTCTACCGAGCCAATATGACAGCTTTATGACATGTGTGAAAATAATTGAAGTACCCGCTTCAGAGGGGATAGTACCGCGATTTGGGCCGAATTTGGCCCGATTATGACAAGCGTAGCAATCGCCCTGTCATCAGTTTGTCATGGACTTGTCACAATTTACATCTACACTTGGCCGCGTCCAAAGTGGGCTAGAATTAACCATCTGCAAAGATAAAGCGATAGATAACATCATGAAGCCTGACCTGCGTTCGGAAACAAACAAGCACGGTATATTCCTCGACCGCGAACTGTCCCAGCTGGCTTTCAACCGCCGCGTCATGGCGCAGGCGGCCGACCCGGCGGTGCCGCTGCTGGAGCGCCTGCGCTATTTATGCATCGTCAGCAGCAACCTGGACGAGTTTTTTGAAGTGCGCGTGGCCAGCCTGCTGGCGGCCGCCGCCACCGACGGCAGCCCCACCGCGCTGCACCCTGCCCTGGCCGCCAATCTGCGCCGCATTTGCGACGAGTGCCACGAGCTGGTGAAAGTGCAGTACGACTTATTAAATACCGAAGTGCTGCCGCAGCTGCAGCAAGCCGGCATCCACCTGCTGCGCCACAACCAGCGCAACGAGGCGCAGCGCGCCTGGGTCAAGCAGTATTTCGAGCGCGAAGTGCGGCCCCTGCTCACGCCTATCGGCCTGGACCCGGCCCACCCCTTCCCCCAGGTGGTTAACAAGAGCCTCAATTTCATCGTCTCGCTGACCGGCAAGGACGCCTTCGGGCGCGGCACGGCCATCGCCATCGTCAAGGCGCCGCGCGTGCTGCCGCGCGTGATACGGCTGCCGGATGAGTTGTCGGACAACGGCGGCGTGTCGTTCTGCCTGCTCTCCTCCGTGATCCACTCGCATATTTCCGACCTGTTCGCCGGCCGCGAAGTGATCGCCTATTCCCAGTTCCGCGTCACGCGCGACTCCGACCTGTGGGTGGACGAGGAAGAAGTGAAAAACCTGCGCCAGGCGCTCAAGGGCGAGCTGCAGGGGCGCCAGTTCGGCACCTCGGTGCGGCTGGAAGTGGCGAAGAACTGCCCGCCCGAGCTGTCCCAGTTCCTGCTCGACCAGTTCGCCCTCGACCACAGCCGCCTGTACGAAGTGGACGGCCCGGTCAACCTGGTGCGCCTGACCGAGATCATCAACAACGTGGCCCACCCCGAGCTGCGCTTCCCGCCCTTCTTCCCGGGCGTGGCCAGCAAGGCCGCCAACACCGACATCTTCGGCGCGCTGCGCCAGCAGGACATCCTGCTGCACCATCCCTACCAGTCCTTCCAGACCGTCATCGACTTCATCCGCGCCGCCGCGCTGGACGCGAGTGTGGTCGCCATCAAGCAGACCATCTACCGCACCGGCATGAACTCGGACCTGATGGAATCGCTGATCATGGCGGCCCGCGCCGGCAAGGAAGTGACCGTCATCGTGGAGCTGATGGCGCGCTTCGACGAGGAAGCCAACATCAACTGGGCGGACAAGCTGGAACAGGCCGGCGCGCAGGTGGTGTACGGCGTGGTGGGCCTGAAGACGCACGCCAAGGTGGCCCTGGTGATACGCCGCGAGGAAAGCGGCCTGCGCTACTACGCCCACCTGGGCACCGGCAACTACCACCCCACCACCACCAAGCTCTACACCGACTTCGGCCTGCTGACCAGCAATCCCGAGCTGGGACGCGACGTAAACGAAGTGTTCATGCACCTGACCAGCCTGACCAAGCCGCAGAAGCTGAACCACCTGTGGCTGGCGCCGTTCGCGCTGCAGAACGAAGTGATCAAGGCCATCCGCAACGAGGCCAAGATTGCGCGCGCCGGACGGCCCGGCCGGATTATCGCTAAAATGAATGCGCTGGTGGACGAATCGGTGATACGGGCCTTGTACGCCGCCTCCAAGGACGGCGTGAAGATCGACGTGATCGTGCGCGGCGCCTGCACGCTCAAGCCGGGCGTGCCCAGCCTGTCGGAAAACATCCGCGTGCGCTCCATCATCGGGCGCTTCCTGGAGCACAGCCGCATCTACTACTTCCGCAACGACCTGACGCACGACGTCTACCTGGGCAGCGCGGACTGGATGAGCCGCAATCTGTTCCGCCGCATCGAGGTGGCCTTCCCCGTGCTGGACCGCTCGCTGAAGCGGCGCGTGATCGCGGAAGGCTTGAATCCCTACCTGAAGGACAACAGCAACGCCTGGGAACTGGAAGCGACCGGCCACTATCAGCGCCGCCGTCCGCGCGGCAAGCAAACCCTGTTCAGCGGCCAGCAGTACCTGATGCACACGCTGGGCACGCCAGCGGGCGAGGACAGCGAGTAAACCACGAAAGGGGAAGATGATGGACCTGATCTTGTGGCGTCACGCCGAGGCCGAGGACGCCGGCCCCGGCCAGTCGGATTTGGAACGGGCCCTCACCGCAAAAGGACAGAAGCAGGCGCGGCGCATGGGCCAGTGGCTCAATTCCCAGTTGCCGGAAAGCTGCCGCGTGCTGTCCAGCCCCGCCCTGCGCACCCTGCAGACGGTGGAAGGCCTGGGCCGAAAATTCAAGATCCACAACGACCTGGCGCCGGGCGCGGACGCGGCCGACGTGCTGAAAGCGGCCAACTGGCCGGCCGGCAGGGAAACCGTGCTGGTGGTGGGCCACCAGCCCACGCTGGGCCAGGCGGCGGCGCTGCTGATGACGGGGGAAGACCTGGACTGGGACATCCGCAAGGCCAGCGCCTGGTGGTTTTCCCAGCGTGAGCCGGGCGATCCGGACAGCCTTTACCTGAAGGCGGTGATGGCGTCCGACCTGGTGGTGAAATGAATCGCCCGGCGGGGCTTGAAAAGCAAATCGCTTCTGCTACAGTTTAGTTGTATCAACTCTAGGGAGCGGCCGTCCGAAAGGCGGTTGAAGACATATGTTTACCCTCCTCACCATTGGCATTTTCGGCGGCATGATTGCTCTGGTCGTATATGAGCTGATCCAGGAATCCAGTGGGAGTCATCACAAACTATCCGATCGCTATCACGAATAGCAAAACCGCAATGCGGAACCGGGCGCCTTAAGCTGTCAACTTAAGGCGCCTTTGTTGTTTACATCCCCGTCTTGAACTTGGTGTAGATGCGGGTGATCGAGCGCCGCACGTCGGCCGGCACCGCTTCCGGGGCGATCATGCGCTGCATGTCGGCCGGCGGCAGGAACACCGTCTTGTTCTCGGCGATATCCTTGCGCACGAACTTGATGGCCGCCGTGTTCGGATTGGCATAGAACACCTTGTTGGTCAGGCTGGCATGCACTTGCGGGCGCAGGATGTAGTTGATGAACAGGTGGGCATTGTTCGGGTGCGGCGCGTCGGCAGGAATGGCCATGGTGTCGAACACCAGCGCGGCCGAGGTCTTCGGCACCAGCACCTGGATCTGGTTGCCGTTCTTCGCTTCGATGGCGCGCTGGCGCGCGATATTGATGTCGCCGGACCAGCCGAAGGCCACGCAGATGGCGCCGTTGGCCATGTCGTTGATATAGCCGGACGAGCTGAACAGCGTAACGTAAGGACGGATGGCGCTCAGCACCTTGCCCGCGTCGGCGTAGTCGGCCGCCTTGGCCGAATAGGGCGGCTTGCCGATGTATTGCAGCGCGGCCGGCAGCACCTCGGAGGGCGAGTCCAGGAAGGACACGCCGCAGGACTTCAGCTTGGCCGCGTATTTCGGATTGAAGATCAGGTCCCAGGCGTTGTCCGGCATCGGTTCGCTACCCAGCGCCGCCTTCACCTTGGCCACATTGATGCCCACGGTGGCGTAGCCCCACAGCCAGTCCACCAGGTACTCATTGCTGGGGTCGATCTTGGCCAGCTTGGCCTGGATCTGAGGGTCCAGGTTGGACAGGTTGGAGAGCTTGGACTTGTCCAGCTTGCGCAGCTGCTTGGCATCGATCTGCAGCTTGGCCCACGGGGCGGTCGGCACCACGATGTCGTAGCCGGACTTGCCGGCGGCCAGCTTGGAGTTCAGGATTTCGTTGTTATCAAAAACGTCATAGCGGACCTTGATGCCGGTCTCTTTCTCGAAGTTCTTGATGGTGTCTTCAGCGATATAGTCCGACCAGTTGTAGATGTTCAGGACTTTTTCTTCCTGCTGCGCCTGCGCCTGGCCGGCGATGGCCGCCACCGCCAGCGTACATGCCGCTACCGCCAAATTTCCCCAACGCTTCCCCGCCATATGCATGCCCCCAAATAAAAGAAGAAATACTCACGAAAACCCACGAAGGCGAGATGATCGGGCATTGCGGCACTTAATGCAAGCACACCCCGGCAAGCACCCGGCAAACCTCAGACCAGGAAGTCGAACAGCGAGCGCGCGCCGGTGTAGCCGGGCAGCGCGTCGCTGGCGGCAGATTGTTCCTGCTGGGTATAGAAGGCCACCAGCGCATTGGCCTGGGTGGTCAGCGCCTTGGCCAGGTCGGCCTTCTTCGACGACAGCGCCGTGATGTCCTTGCCCACCTGCTGCGCCTCGCGCTGGATGCTGCCGGTCTTCCCGGTCAGGGTGTCGATCTTGGCGTCGAACTGGTCGGCCAGGCCCTTGCCGTCCTTGGTGAACAGGCCGGCCACGGCGCCGGCGTCGGCCGCGATGGCGCTTTTCAGCTTCTTGTCGTCCAGCACCAGCTTGCCGCTGCTGTCGACCGTCACGCCCACCGCCGCCAGCGCTGACTTGGACACGCCGCTATTGCCCTGCACCAGCGCGTTCAGCTCGCGGCTGACCTGGCCCAACGCCTGGTCGGACTTCAGGTCGCCCTTCTGCAGCGCGGTCAGCTTGCTGTTCAGGTCGTTGAAGGCGTTGACGAACAGGCTCACGTTCTGGGCAATCTGGCCGCTGTCCTGGCTCACGGTGACGTCGGTCTTGCCTGCGCCGGTCAGCGTCAGGCTGACGCCGTCGATGGCGTCCTTCAGCGTATTGCTGGCGCTTTTGACTTCCTTGCCGGCCACGGTGGCCACCGCATCCTGCGCCGCCGCAGCCTGGGTCAGGCCTTGCGCCGTGGGACTGTTGTTGGATGCCGGGTTGTAGGCCACCAGGTTCTTCAGCGCCGCGTCGCCGGACACGCTGATGCGCAGGCTGTTCGCTTCGCCGTTCTCGCCCTTGATCTGCAAGGCATAGCCGGTGCCGCTCTTGACCACGCTGGCGTTGATGCCGGCGTCCTTGAATGCGGATGCAATGCCGTCCAGCGTATTGTTCTTGCTGTCGATGGTAATCGTCTTGGCGGAGGTCTTGCCGGGAGTAAAGGTGTTGCCGCCGTCGGTGCCGAACTCCACCTTGATGGTGGCGGGCGAACCGGTGCCGATCTTGGCGCTGGACGAGGCCTGCTGGTCGCTATTGAGGATCTGGCCCTGCGCCAGCTGTTTCACGTCCACCGCATAGGTGCCGGCCTTGGCGGTGCCGGCCGCGCTGGCGGTCAGCACGCCCTTGCCGGACGAGGTGGCCGTGGTGCTCAGCCCGCTACCGGCGAGGCGCTCGGCAATGGACTGGAAGCCGGTCAGCGCGCTTTGCAGCTGGCCCAGGCCGGACAGCTTGGCCTGGCCGCTGGCCAGGCTGGTATTCAGTTTGGCAACCGATCCGGTCTGGCTGGCCAGCGTGCGCTCCACCTTGGCCAATACCGACGCGGACGGCGTACTGGACGTGCCCAGCCCGTAAGCCGAGGCGCCCGTCAGGTTGCCGTAATTGCCGATTGTCGTATTTGCCATTTTGTGTCATCCGGATAAAGTAGAAGACATGATAAGGTCTTCGCCTGTCCACCCATGCGGAAAACAAAGCTGGAATTACCGCATGAATTTACCGATGGCGGCCACAGCGGCGGCATCAGGACTGATAAATTGTAGGCCGACTTTCACGTCGTCGCCGCTAAAGATGCAATATGTTACTTTTGAACGGCAGCTAATGATGACAGGCTTGCCATCGACAAACATCTCAAACGAGATCTGGCCGAGCTGGCCGGACGGCACCATATGGCTCATGGTGACCGACATGCCGGTCGGGCCGAGGTCGATGGTGCGGGCTGGCGCCGGCTGGGCGCCGTCCATCACCACTACTGCTTTGGCACGCAAAATTTTACGGGTTGTCTGCCTTTGGTCTACTAGCACTCTGTTACTTCCTGATTCATGATTGTCTGTCAAGAGCGCAAGCCCAGGCTGCGCTCTGCAAGCTGTCATTCTACTGCGCATTCATTTTTCATGCAGGACAGGATTGCCGTGCGGACAAACTTGCAGAAAAAAAGTCAATGCGGATGGTTATTGCAATTCGCGCAATTTGTTAAACGCGTCGTCGATGCGCTCCACCGCCACGATGGTCATGCCTTCGATGGCCTGCTTGGGCGCGTTCGCCTTCGGTATCATTGCAATCGAGAAACCCAGCTTGGCCGCTTCGCGCAGGCGCTCCTGGCCGCGCGGCGCGGGCCGGATCTCGCCCGCCAGGCCCACTTCGCCAAACACCACGAAACCGCGCGGCAGCGCCTTGCTGCGCATGGACGAGTTAATCGCCAGCAGCACGGCCAGGTCGGCCGCCGGTTCGGTGATCTTCACGCCGCCGACGGCGTTGATGAACACGTCCTGGTCGAAGGCGGCGATGCCGGCGTGGCGGTGCAGCACCGCCAGCAGCATGGCCAGGCGGTTCTGCTCCAGCCCCACCGACAGGCGGCGCGCGTTCGGCAGGTGGCTGGCGTCCACCAGCGCCTGGATTTCCACCAGCAGCGGGCGGGTGCCCTCCTGCGTCACCATCACGCAGGAGCCCGGCACCTGGTTGTCATGCTGGGACAGGAATAGCGCGGACGGGTTGGACACGCCCTTCAGGCCCTTGTCCGTCATGGCGAACACGCCCAGCTCGTTGACCGCGCCGAAGCGGTTCTTGATGGCGCGCACCAGGCGGTAGCTGGAATGGGTGTCGCCCTCGAAGTACAGCACCGTGTCGACGATGTGCTCGAGCACGCGCGGGCCAGCCAGCGCCCCCTCCTTCGTCACATGGCCCACCAGGATGATGGTGATGCCGCTCTGCTTGGCCATGCGGGTCAGCTGGGCCGCGCACTCGCGCACCTGGGCCACCGATCCGGGCGCGCTGCTGAGCGCGTCCGAATACATGGTCTGGATGGAGTCGATCACCGCCACCTGCGGTTTCAAGTCGGCCAGCGTGCCCAGCACCTTCTCCAGCTGGATCTCGGCCTGCAGCTTCAGCTCGCGCGCGTCGATCGCCAGGCGCTTGGCGCGCAGCGCGATCTGGGCGCCGGACTCCTCGCCGCTCACGTACAGCACGCTTTTCGCGTGCGACATATGGGCCAGCGCCTGCAGCAGCAGGGTCGACTTGCCGATGCCGGGGTCGCCGCCGATCAGCACCACGCCGCCGGCCACCAGGCCGCCGCCCAGCACACGGTCGAATTCCTCGATGCCGGTGGGGAAGCGCGGCACGTCCAGCGCCTCGATGTCCTGCAGCGACAGCACCGGCGCGGTCTGCGCCAGCGACAAATGCTGCGGGTTGGAATAGCGGTTATTGCCCGCGCCGGACTCGATCACGGTTTCCACCATGGTGTTCCACTGCTGGCAGGCGCCGCACTGGCCGGTCCATTTGCTGCTGGTGCCGCCGCATTCGGTGCAGGTGTAGTTGGTTTTTGCCTTGGCCACGGTCAGCCCTCCTGCACGCGCACGCGGGGCGCCACGGCGCACATCAGCTCGTAGCCTATGGTGCCGGCGGCGGTGGCCACCTCGTCGATCGGCATGCCCACGCCCCACAGCACCACCTTGCTGCCCACGCGCGCCTGCGGCACATTGCTCAGGTCCACGGTCAGCATGTCCATCGACACGCGGCCGACCAGTCGGGTGCGCACGCCGTCCACCAGCACCGGCGTGTCCTGCGGCGCGTGGCGCGGATAGCCGTCGGCATAGCCGCAGGCAACCACGCCGATGCGCATGGGGCCATCGGCCTGGAAGCGGCTGCCGTAGCCGACGCAGTCGCCCGCCCCGATCTCCTGCACGCTGATCAGTTCGCTGGCCAGCGTCATGGTGGGCAGCAGGCCGAATTCCTCGGCGCTCTTGCCGCCCGGCGAGCCGCCGTACAGCATGATGCCGGGACGCACCCAGTCGCTGGCCAGCTCGCCGCCCAGCTCCTGCATATGCAGTATGCCGGCCGAATTGGCCAGGCTGACCGGTCCCGGCAGGCCGGCAGCGCCGGCGTTGAAGCGGCGGATCTGCTCGCGGATGGGCAGGCGCGGATGCGCCGTCTCGTCGGCGTTGGCAAAGTGCGTCATCAGCGTGATCTCGCCCACATGCGGCAGCGCGCGCAGGCGCGCGTGGGCGGCGGCGAACTGCTCCGGCTTGAAACCGAGGCGGTTCATGCCGGTGTTCATCTTCAGGTGCAGGTTCAGCGGGCGCGCATTGGCGGGCAGCCGCGCCGCCTCGATCAGCGCAAGCTGCTCCTCGCAGTGCACGGCGCCGTTGATGCCGTGCTCGGCCATCATGGCCACGTCGGCCGCGTCGAAACCGCCCTCGAGCAGCAGGATGGGCTTGGTCCAGCCCAGTTCACGCAGGCGCAAGGCGTTGTCCGGCTCGATCAGCGCCAGGCCGTCGGCGGCGGCAAAGCCGCGCATGGCGCGTTCCAGGCCGTGGCCGTAGCCATTCGCCTTCAGCACCCCCCACACCTTCGCCCCCGGCGCGCAAGCCCTGGCCCGTGCCAGATTGTGTTTCATGGACTCTATATGGATGGTAGCGGCGATCGGCCTTGGCATAGTGGAATCTGGAGCGGTTGAGCGAAGCCGGTATTCTACCGGAAGCCGCCTCCCCCGCTTAGCGCCAAATCAAACAGGGCTGAAACAGCACTGAGGGATGTTATTTTCCACCGGGAAACATTGTACTTTTAGGCTTTTTGGCCTATCCCATACATCCAGTTGATTTCTTGGGAATACCAGTTATTCATGGTATAAAGCAAACCGAGATTAGTTTCCAGGCCTTCCAGTATGAATCGTGGTTTTTATACCATTATGGCAGCGCAGTTCTTTTCGTCACTGGCAGACAATGCACTGCTGTTTGTGGCTATCGACCTGCTGATTTCCATGAAATCCCCGGCGTGGCTGACGCCGCTGCTGAAATTGTCGTTTGTGCTGTTCTATGTGCTGCTGGCCGCTTTCGTCGGCGCTTTCTCGGACGCCCTGCCCAAGGGCCGCGTCATGTTCATCGCCAACATGATCAAGATCCTGGGCTGCGCCATGATCTTCTTCCACGTCCATCCTTTACTGGCTTACGCCGTGGTGGGCTTCGGCGCGGCCGTGTACTCGCCCGCCAAATACGGCATCCTGACCGAGCTGCTGCCGGCTGAAAAACTGGTGGCCGCCAATGGCTGGATCGAAGGCCTGACCGTCACCTCCATCATCCTGGGCACCGTCATGGGCGGCGCGCTGGTGACCGGGCGCCTGTCGACCATGCTGCTCAATATCGACATTCCGCTGATCGACACCGGCATCGACACCAGCACCGAAGCGGCGCTGTGCGTGCTGGGCCTGACCTACGTGCTGGCCGCCATCTTCAACCTGCGCATCCCGGACACCGGCTGCGTCTACCCGCACCAGGAACGCAATCCGATCAAGCTGGTCGTCGATTTCTCGAACTGCTTCACGCTGCTGTGGAAGGACAAGCTGGGCCAGATTTCACTGGCGGTCACCACGCTGTTCTGGGGCGCCGGCGCCACCTTGCAGCTGATCGTGCTGGAATGGGCGCAGAAATCGCTGGGCATGCGCTACGACCAGGCCACCAGCCTGGTGGGCATGGTGGCCATCGGCATCGCCATCGGCGCGGTGCTGTCGGCGCGCTTCGTCACGCTGCGCAAATCGCTGTCGGTGATCCCGCTGGGCATCCTGATGGGCGTGATCGTGATGGGCATGACGCTGGTGTATTCGACCTGGATCGCCTATCCGCTGCTGGTGCTGATCGGCGCAATCGGCGGCTTCTTCGTGGTGCCCATGAACGCGCTGCTGCAGCACCGCGGCCACGTGCTGATGAGCGCGGGCCACTCGATCGCGGTGCAAAACTTCAACGAGAACCTGTCCATCCTGACCATGCTGGCGCTGTACTCGCTGATGATACGCCTGCACCTGGGCCTGAACACCATCATCATCCTGTTCGGCCTGTTCATGGCGGGCATCATGGTGTGCATCATGCAGATGCACAAGGCCAACCAGCGCGAACACGATTCGCTCGCGCTGATCGGCGAAGCCAAGCACTAGGAATCAAGGGGGCAGCAGCCCCTGCTCGCGGCGCGCGGCGGCACGCGCGCGCCAGTCGTCCGGCGCCACAAAGCCGCGCTCGCGCTCCACCAGCCAGCCATCCCGCTCCACCACCGACGCCACCATCACCGGCGACATCTCCTGTTCAAAACGGGCCAGCACGGCCTGCGCCACCTGCGCAGCATCCAGCGGCGCGGCGCTGTCCACGGCCGCGATGGAGTTGATGCGTGCGGGGCCGGCGGCAGGCGCGGCGGCGGGTGTGGCGGGTGTGGCGGGCGTGGCGGTCGCGGCGCGGACCTTCAGCGGCGCCAGCCATTGCAGGCGCGGCATCACCACGTATTGCTGGTCCGGCTGCGCAGCGCCATCGCGACCGGCGGCGAATTCGCTCAAGGTGCTCCAGTAGCCCAGGCAGTGGGCGGGCGAAATGCCCGCCACGGCGTGCGGCGAGCCTTGCGGGTAGAACAGCCAGCCCTTGACCAGCGCCTGCGCCCTGTCCACCGGCTGCGGCAGCAGCGGCTGCGCGGCCGGATGGTAGGCCAGCTCCAGCTGCTTGGCAAAGGTCTTGCGCATCTTCACGCCCAGCGTGTCCGCCAGATTGGGGCCGACCAGGTGGTTGAAGCTGGCCGCGCCGGCCGTGTCGTCCAGCAGATAGAACTTGGTGGCGAACTCCCAGTGCAGCAGTTCGCTGCCATGCCGCAGCAGGAAGTCGAACTCGCCCACCGTGTCATTGCGGTTGGCGCGCACTTGCAGGCCGTGGGCCACCAGCGTGCCCTGTTGCTCGAAATAGAAAGCCATCAGCTTCTCGGCGTACAGGCCGAGGCGCGAATAGAAACGGCTGCCCAGTGCGGCTTCCAGCGGCGCGGGGTCGCGCTCCAATGCGGCCAGCCAGCCTGCGGCGGCCTGCGCCGCCGGGCCCAGCGTGGCGATGCGGCCTTGCCAGTGCGGAGAGTCGGGATCGAGCAGGTCGGGCGCTTCCAGCAGCCAGGCCAGCGCGCGCACATGGGGACGGGTCAGATGACCCCATGTGCGCTCAAAGCGCTCCTGGTAGGTTTCCGCGCCTGCGGCGCGGGAAAAGATGCCAGCGCCAGCCAGGGCGTCAGGCCCGGCCGGCATGGGCCGCTTTCGCCAGGCACAGGTCGGACCACGCCTTGGCCTTGTCCGCCGGCTTGCGCAGCAGGTCGGCCGGGTGGTAGGTGGCAATGGTGGGTATGCCGTCGTAGCGCAGCACCTTGCCGCGCGCGGCCGCGCCCAGCAGGCCCTTGCCGGCCGTATGGCCCAGCGTGACGATCATGCGGCTGCCGGCCAGCTCCAGCTCGCGCTGCAGGTAGGGGCGGCAGGCCGCGAGCTGCTCGGCGGTAGGCAGGCTGTCGCTGCCGTCCTCCGCTACCGGCGGGCGGCATTTCACCAGCGTGGTCACGTAGGCGTCTTCCTCCGGCGCCACGGAGATGGCTTTCAGCATATTGTCCAGCAGCTGGCCGGGCTCGCCGGTGATGGCGCGCACTTCCTGCTCGTCCGCCGCGCCGGGCGCGGTGCCGAGCACCAGCCATTGCGCGCGCGGATCGCCGCGTCCGGGGACGGCGGCCTGGCGGCTGTGGCACAGATCGCAGCGCGTGCAGGTGGCAACGGCGGCCTGCAGCGCGGGCCAGTCCATATCGGCGATCTGCTGGCCGGCGGCTTGTGGCGCGTGGACAGCCGGAACGCTGGCTTCGGGCACGGGAACATCATCGAACCACGCGGTCGATTCAGGCTCCTCCGCGCCTGCGCCTTGCGGGCGCGGGGGCGCGGGCTGCACCGGCTTGGCGGGCGACTTCGTCACCGTGGGCGGCGGCGTGGCGGGCAGCGGCGTATTGTCGAACCAGGCGTTGTCGGCGTCTGCAGCAGGGGGAGCAGCGGGCGCGGGGCTCGCGGCAGGCGGCTGCGGCTGCGCAGCCACAGCTGCGACCGGCGCGACCTCGATTGGCGCGGGCGCAAACACTGGCGGCGGTGCGGCGTGCGGCGCGGGCTCCGGCTCGGCGGCGAAGGCCTCAACCTCCGGCGCATCGACATCGTCCATGCTCGCCACCGGATTGCGCAAGCGCCATTGCACGCCTACACCCATCTCCTGCAGGAAGACCTCGTTGCGGTTCATAAGGTATAACGCATGACGATCGCGTCCTCGCGTTGCTGGCTGCCTGCCGGGTAGTAGCCCTTGCGGCGGCCTATCTGTTCAAATCCGTAGCGCTCGTACAATTCCAGCGCGCGCGTGTTCGACGGCCGCACTTCCAGCAGCATCGATTCCATCCCCAGTCCGCGCGAGCAGGCCACCGACTGGTTCAGCAGGAAGCGTCCCAGCCCCTGCCCTTGCCATTCCTGCGCCACCGCCACGTTCAGCAAATGCGCCTCGTCGACCATCTGCATCACCAGGAAATAGCCCATCAGCCGCATGTCCTGGCTGCGCAGCACCCAGGCCTGGTAGCCGCTGGCCAGCGAGTCGGCGAAATTGCCCCGGGTCCAGGGGTAAGGATAAACACTCTCCTCCAGCGCCACCACTTCGTCGATATCGCTGTCGCGCATCGGTTCATAGTTCAGCCGAGCCAGATCCCACACAGGCTTCATGCGGCGGCCTTTGCGGCATTGATCTCGCGCCGCTCGGCGCTGGTGTAGGCGATCTTGTTGCGCAGGTAGAGCGGCTGCGCATCCGCCGCCTTCACGCCCTGCCCTGCCTCGAAGGCAATGCGGCCCAGCTGCGCGATCTGCGCCGCGTGCGGCATCACATCCGCATGCGCGCCGGCCGCGAAAGGCTTGCCCGCCAGCGCTTCGGCATACGCCGCAAAGCCGTTGCCGCAAGCCGTCACTTCGCCCTGCGGCGCCACCGCGTCCGGCGCCGACAATGCGGGCGCCAGCACGGCCAGAGGCGCGGCCTGCGGGCCGCCGTCGAAGCGGTACTGCGCCCAATAGACTTCGCTCATGCGCGCGTCCAGCACGGCCAGGATCTCGCTGCCGCCGTGCTGCTGGTGGCAAGCCAGCGCCATCGCGTCCAGCGTCACCACCGGCACCAGCGGCAGGGCGGCGCCATAGCCCAGGCCCTGCGCGATGCCGCACGCGGTGCGCACGCCGGTGAAGGAGCCGGGACCGGAACCGTAGGCGATCGCGTCGCAATCGCGCAGCGCCACGCCGGCTTCGGCCAGCAGCTCCTGGATCATGGGCAGGATGGCCTGCGAATGGGTGCGCACGCCGGACGACGAGCGGGTGATGACTTCCTCGCCGCGCAGCAGCGCGCAGGAAGCCATTTCGGAAGATGTTTCAATTGCAAGTATGGTAGACATGCCGTATTTTAACCCGGCGCGGCCCCAACAACCCAGCCTGCTGCCTTGCTTTCCGGCTCGGGGTACAATACCGCGCATGCACAGCACTACCTTACATTCAGATAACCGCGCCGACGTTGCCGGCGCACTGGCGCAAGACCGTTGGATCGTGGCCTGCCTGTGCGCGGCCTGGTGCGGCACTTGCGCAGGCTACCGCGCCACCTTCGACGAACTGGCCGCGCGCCATCCGGACAAATACTTCCTGTGGGTGGACATCGAAGACCATGCCGACGTGGTCGGCGACCTCGACGTGGAAAACTTCCCCACCCTGCTGATCCAGCGCCACGAGGATGTGGCCTTTTTCGGCACCATGCTGCCCGACCCGAACGTGGCGCACCGCCTGATCCAGGCCCAGTCCAGCATGGACGACGCGGAACTGGCGCGCTATGCGCAAAGCAGCGAGGAGCGCCGCCACTGGCAGCGCGACTGCAATCTGCGCGCACTGCTGGCCGGCGCCTCCTAGTCCGCCTTAAGCCAGGCGCAGCGGCAGGCTGCGCAGGCGCTGCCCGGTCAGCGTGAACACCGCGTTGGCCACGGCAGGCGCCACCGGCGGCACCGCAGGCTCGCCCATGCCCTCCGGCGGCTCGGCGCTCAGCATGATGATGGTTTCCACCTTCGGAGCCTGCGGCATCCGCAGCACTTCGTACTGGTGGAAATTGCTCTGCTCGACCTTGCCGTCCTTGATGGTGATTTCCCCGCTCAGCGCAGCCGACAGCCCGAACACCACCGCCGACTCCACCTGCTGCGAAATAATGCCGGGATTGACGGCAATGCCGCAATCGACCGCGCACACCACGCGGTGCACGATAATCTGCTTGTCCTGCACCGATACCTCCGCCACCTGGGCCACGATGGTGCCGAAGGACTGGTGCAGCGCCACGCCGTGTGCGCGCCCCGGCGGCGGCTGGCCTGCCTTGTCCACCGCCGCGTTCAGCACCGCCAGGTGGCGCGGATGGCGGTGCAGCAGCCCGCGCCGGAAGCTGGCGCCGCTCTGGCCTACAGCATGCGCCAGCTCGTCGATGAAGCTCTCCTTGAAGAAGGCGTTGTGCGAGTGGCCCACGGAGCGGAAATAGCCGATCGGCACGGCGCTGTCGGCAGTGACATGCCGGACGCGCTGGTTGGGAATCTCGTACTGCATGTCGAACGCGCCTTCGGCCGTGGTCTTGTCCGGCCCTGCCCCCGGCAAGCCGAGGTTGCGCTTGAAGAACTGGTGGCCGATGGCGCCGCTGACGGACTTGCTGTCCCACGCGGCGATATTGCCCGCCGCATCCAGGCTGGCGGCAAAGCGGGCCAGCGCGGCCGGGCGGTATACATCATGCGTGGTGTCGTCTTCGCGCGACCAGATCATCTGCACCGGGACGCCGTTGCACTCCTTCGCCACCGCCACCGCCTGCGCGATGAAGTCGGTCTCCAGGCGACGGCCGAAGCCTCCGCCCAGCATGCCGACTTCCAGCGTCACATCGGCCGCGCTCACGCCCGCCACCTTGGCGGCAGCGTCGATGGCCAGCCCCGGCGCCTGCGTCGATACCCACAGCCTGACCTTGCCGTCCTTGACCTGGGCCGTGCAATTGAGCGGTTCCAGCGCGGCGTGCGCCAGGAAGGGCGCACGGTATTCCGCCTTGAGCGTCTTCACGGCGCCCGCAGCTTGGGCCACGTCGTCCACCTCGCCGAGAGTGTAGTAGGCATGGCCGTCCTCGTCGTCCAGCTGCTGCGCGAACTGCTTGAACACGCCTTCGCTCGACAGCTTGCCGTGCGCGCCCTCATTCCAGGTGACCGGCAGCGCGGCCGCAGCCTGCTTCGCCTGCCAGTAATGGGCCGCCACCACGGCCAGGCCCGCGCTGGCGCCTGTCTTTTCCGCCAGCGCCGAGGAGAAATCGACCACGCGCGCCACGCCCGGCATCTTCAGTACCGCTGCCGTATCCACGCTGGCCACGGCGCCGCCGATCACGGGCGACATCTTCACTGCCGCGTACAGCATGCCTTCCGGCCGCGCGTCCAGGCCGAACCTGGCGCTGCCGTTGACCTTGGACGGCGTATCGAGGCGCGGCGCGGCCGTGCCGATCAGACGGAACTGGCCCACCGATTTCAGCCGCACCGTGCCCGGCGTCATGCCCGCGGCAGCGGCTACCAGCGCGCCGTAGGCGGCCCGCTTGCCGTTCGGGTGCGCCACAAAGCCCGCCTCCGTAAAGCACTCGGCCGGCTTCACTTTCCACTCTCGCGCGGCGGCCTCGATCAGCAAGGCACGCGCGGTGGCGCCGGCTTCCCGCATCGGCAGCCACAAGTCCTTCACGCTGGACGAGCCGCCCGTCATATTGATGCCCAGCTCGCGCCCCAGCTTGGACACCAGCCACCCGGCCAGGCGCTTGCCGCGCCCCTCTTCGTCCGGATGGAAAGGCAGGCTGTCGACCAGGATGGAGACGTTGCCGTAGATTTTGTCGTTCGGCGCCTGCACCAGCTTCACCTGCGCCAGCGGCACGTCCAGTTCCTCGGCCAGCAGCATGGGCAGCGCGGTATGCACGCCCTGTCCCATTTCGCTGCGCGCCATCACCACCGACACGGTGTTGTCCGGTGCGATGGCGACCCAGCCGTTAAGCGGCACGGCGCCGCCGCTCACGGGCAGCGGCAGCTTGCCGCGCACGCGCTGGCGCGGCGGCAGTGCCCCCCAGCCAACCACCATGGCGCCGGCCACCGCAGTGGCGCTCAGCAGAAAACGGCGGCGCGACAACTTCATAACTTCCTTTCGGTTGGGGAGATGCGGATCAGGACTGCCAGCGCTGCAGCAAATCGTCCGGCAGCACAGGCTTGCTGTAGAAGTAGCCCTGCGCCAGGTTGCAGCCGTGGCGCAACAGGAAGGCGGCTTGCTGCTCGGTCTCCACGCCTTCGGCAATGACGGACAGATTCATGCTCTTGCCCAGCTGGATAATGGCGATGGCAATGGCCTCGTCGTTGGCGTCGGTGGAAATGTCCTTGATGAAGGAACGGTCGATCTTCAGCGTCTGTACCGGCATCTGCTTCAGGTAGGCCAGCGAGGAATAGCCGGTGCCGAAATCGTCGATCGCCAGGCCCACGCCGATGGAATGCAGGTCATTGATGAAGACCATGGCGTCGCCGGTGTTCATGATGACGGACTCGGTCACTTCCAGCTGCAGGCGGTGCGGCTCCAGGCCCGTCTCGCGCAGGATATCGCCCACCATGGAGGCGATGCTGCCGCGCTCGAACTGCTTGGCCGACAGGTTGACGGCCATCTTCGGCACCCACAGGCCGGCCTCCTGCCAGCGCACCATCTGCAGGCAAGCCTGGTACAGCACCCACTTGCCCAGCTGGTTGATGTAGCCGGTGTCCTCGGCCAGCGAGATAAAGCGGTTCGGCGGCACCAGGCCCAGTTCCGGGTGGTTCCAGCGCACCAGCGCCTCCACGCCCACCAGGCGGCCGGTGTCGATCTCCACCTGCGGCTGGTAGTTCAGGAACATCTCGTCCTTCTCCAGCGAGCGGCGCAGGAAGGTCTCCAGGCGCAAGCGCTCCACGCCCTCGCCCGACATGGACGGCGCATAGAAGCGGTAGCCGTTGCGGCCGCGCGCCTTGGCCTGGTACATGGCCACATCGGCATTGCGGATCAGCATATTCAGATCGGTGGCGTCGGCCGGCGACAGGCTGATGCCCACGCTGCAGGTGATGAACAGCTCGTGCCCGGCCACCATGAAGGGCTGCTCGAACATGCCCACCAGTTTTTCAGCCACCTGGCTGGCGCCGTACTGGCCGTCCACGTTCTCGAGCAGCACAATGAATTCGTCGCCGCCCAGGCGGGCCAGCGTGTCGCCGTCGCGCAGCTTGTCCTGCAGCGCCGTGGCCACCTGCTTGAGCAGCTCGTCGCCGATATGGTGGCCCAGCGTGTCGTTGACGTTCTTGAAGCGGTCCAGGTCGATGAACAGCAGCGCCAGCTGCTCATGCTCGCGCGTGGCGCGCTGCAAGGCGTGGTGCAGGCGGTCGTGGAACAGCAGGCGGTTCGGCAGCGCGGTCAGCGGGTCGTGGTGGGCCAGGTGGTCCAGCTTTTCCTGCGACTGCTTGACCAGGGTGATGTCGCTGAACACGCAGACGTAGTGCGTGGTCACGCCGCGCGTATCGCGCACCGCGCTCACCGTCAGCCACTCCAGATACAGCTCGCCGGTTTTGCGCAGGCTCCAGATTTCACCACGCCAGAAACCGGTGTTTTCCAGTTCCTGCCACATGTCGTCGTAGAAGGCTTCCTCGTGGCGCCCGGAGCGCGTCAGCGAGCGGTCCTTGCCCAGCGCGTCCTGCTCGCTGTAGCCGGTGATCTGCGTGAAGGCCGGGTTCACGGCCACGATGGTGCCCTTGTCGTCGATCACCATCACGCCGTCGGCGATGTGCTCGAGCACCGTGGCCGACAGGCGCAGCTTCTCTTCCGCCTCCTTGCGCGCGGTCACGTCGGCGTAGACCCAGATACTGCCCTCGTTGGCGCGGCTCTGGTCGATGGCGCAGCCGCTCACCATGCACCAGAACAGCGTGCCGTCCTTGCGCCGGTAGTGGCGTTCCTCGCTGAAGTACTCACCGGCCGACAGCGTGGGGTACTGGCGCGCGCCGGCCGATTCGAACTCGAAGGCGGTGGGGAAGACAATGGCGGTGGAGGCGCCGGCCATGTCGCCCGGCTCGTAGCCGAACAGCTCTTCGCAGCGCCGGTTGACGGACACGATCTGGCGGTTGCGCACGAACATCACGCCGAACATCACGTTGTCCAGGATGGCGCTCTGCTCGGCCAGCAGGCCTTCGATGCGCATTTCATTGTGCTTGCGCTGGCTGATATCGGAAATAATGCCGTCCACCCAGGGCGCCTTGTCGCCCGGCTCGGACACCTGCGGCTGGCCGTTCTCGGCCACCCAGCGCTCGGTGCCGCTAGCGTCCGTGATGCGGTATTCCACCGCATAGGGCTTGCCGTCGCGGATGGCCTGGCTCACCACGCGGCGCTGCATGCGGCGGTCCTCGGGGCAGATCAGGTTGGCCCAGGAATGGCTGGTGCTGCGCATGAACTGCGCGGCCGAGTAGCCGGAGATGTCTTCGATGGCGTCGCTGACGAAATCGACCGGGCCGTCCGGGCGGAAGCGGAACACCGCGCCCGGCACCTGGGTCACGATGGTGCGGAAGCGCTCCTCGCGCTGGCCGATGTCCTCGAACAGATGCTTGATCGCCACCCGCATCTGCTCGAGCTGGCCGGACAGGCGTCCCAGCTCGTCGCTGCCGGTCAGTTCCAGCCGGGTTTCGAAGTCGCCGTGCGACAGGCGGTCGGAGAAGCGCATCAGCTTGCGCAGCGGCTTGATCAGGCGCTTGTTCAGGAACAGCACGATGAGCAGCAGCGACACGGTCAGCTGCGCCGCCAGCACGAAGACGTAGGACAGCTGCTTCTCGCGCAGCTCCTGCTGGCTGCGGGCGTCGTCCATCTCCACCATGATGCGGCCGATCTTCTCGCCGCGCACCAGGATTTCGCGCTCGGCGCGGTAGACGTTGCCGGTGGTCTGGCGCGGCGACTGCAAGTGCATGAACTGGGTTTCAGCCTGGCCGGTGACCTGCACCTGCAGCACCGAACGGTCGCGCATGACCGATTCGACCAGCGAATGGGCCGACTCGGCGTTCATATTCCACAGCGATTCCTGCATGCCGAGCGCCAGGATGTCGGCATTGCGCTGCAGCGACTCGTTGAGCGCCATCTTGGCCGACTGCTGCTCGTGCACGCCGATCAGCAGATAACTGCCTATCATTGCAGGAATCACAAGGCCGCCAAACACCACCAATAGCAAAGCGCCATAGATGGATAGGCCGTACAGCGCGCTCAGACGGGAACGCATCCTTCTGTATAAAGAACTAATCATGCACCACGGGGACTTGGTCTTACGCTTGTTTGCTAATACAGGATTCTTCGTTTGCAACAATTATGCACGCAAACAAGTGTCCGAGTCATCAGAATACATTTCGCCGCACGCCATGGGCGCAAGCAGGAATGCCGCAAGCTTGCTATTATCGCCCCTCTTTCAACGAGGAGCCTGCCATGACTTTTAATACCTATACCGCATCCATCCCAGTGTTCAAGCAGATTCTGAACAGCCTGCTGGCCATCCTCGACAAGGCCGAAGCCCATGTAACCGACAAGAAACTTGACGCTAATGCCCTGTTGCAATTCCGTCTGTTCCCGGACATGCTGCCATTCTCGCGCCAGATCCAGATCGCCACCGACTTCGCCAAGGGCGCGGGCGCGCGCCTGGCCGGCCAGGAAGTGCCGCCGTATGAAGACACCGAAAAGAGCTTTGCCGAACTGAAAGCGCGCATCGCCAAGACCATCGCCTTCCTGGACAGCCTGAACGCGGCCGACTTCGGCGGCGCCGAAGACCGCGCCATCACCACCGGCAGCGGCGAGAAGACCAAGCACTTCACCGGCAGCACCTATCTGCTGCACTACGCGCTGCCGCACTTCTTCTTCCACGCCACCACCGCCTACGACATCCTGCGCCACAACGGCCTGGAAATCGGCAAGAAGGACTACATCGGCACCTATTGATGCCTTGAACTAGCTGTTGCGGCGCGGGTAGCCCTGCGCCGTGATGCGCTGCCACACCAGCTCCTTTTCCGCCTCCCCCATCGACACCCAGTGCGCCACTTCCATATAAGTGCGGCCGCAGCCGCGGCAGATGTCGTCGAAGGTGGTGGAGCAGACGGCCACGCAGGGCGTGTCCGGGCGCTGCGGCGCGGGCGCGGACGGGCTTGCCGCCTCGTGCACCGCCGCCGCCATGCGCTTCAGTTCCATTTCCGTCATTCCTTCACCTGGCGCTTCACGTCGAGATCCAGTGCGTCCCAGCCCTCGTGGCCCAGTTTTTCCATGGTTTCGAGATTCTTTTCGAAAATGTCTTCCGCTTCCGGGAAGGCTTCCACCGCGCGGTCCACGCTTTCCTCGCGCAGCAGGTGCAGCGTGGGGTAAGGCGAACGGTTGGTGTAGTTGCCGATGTCGTTCTTGTCGGTGTCGGCGAACTGGTAGTCCGGGTGGAAGCTGGCCACCTGCAGGATGCCGTCCAGGTCCATTTCCTCCAGCGCGCCGTCGGCCACGTCCAGGAAGTCGTTATAGTCCTCGAAGTCGTTCAGCACCTGCGGATGGATAATCAGCGTGGTGTCGATCTTTTCCGGGTTCGTTTCGGCCAGCAGCTCCAGCTCGTCCATCAGCACTTCCATCAGTTCCTCGTCGGTGGCGGCGTCCGTCACCACGTAGCGGATCTGGTTCTTGATATGCACGGCCTTGGCGAAGGGGCACAGATTGAGGCCGATAACGGCTTTTTCCAGCCATTTCTGGGTCTGGGCGATAACGGTGGCGTGGTCGGCGATGGGCTTGCTCATAGGGGTCTTCCTTGTAAATGCTTGCGGCGAGCGCGCATTGTACGCACTCCGGCAAAATGCCGTCTACTTCCGTCAACTGCGATATATTTGCCGACATTATTACATTAAAGAAACTGTCATCCGGACGACATAATTCTTGACTCAGCCGGTCCAACCTACGTACACTGCCCCATTATTCATGGTTCGTCCGTGTTTCTCGACGACAACAATGGAATACTATGCAAGCACGATTTAAATTCCTACCCTTGCTGGCGGCGCTGATTGGCCTGGCGCCGGCGATCAGCCAGGCACTCGACAGCGCGCCCCCGGCGGCGCCATCGGCCAGCCTCCCCCTGATCCCGCTGACCACGCCCGCCACGGCAAAACTGCCGACCTCCGAACTGCTCCCCGCCTCCAAAGTTGTAGCCAAACCCGCCGTCAGCGAAGACGCGTTCCGGGAAACCGACGTTTGGGGCCGCATCCGCACCGGCTACGCCATCCCTGATATTAACAACGAACTGGTGCACAAGCACGTTACCTGGTACGCCACGCGTCCGGACTACATTGCCCGCACCACGCAGCGTGCCTCGCGCTACCTGTTCCACGTCGTCACCGAGCTGGAAAAGCGCAGCATGCCCACCGAACTGGCGCTGCTGCCCTTTATTGAATCGGCCTTCAACCCGCAAGCCCTGTCCAGCGCCAACGCGGCCGGCATGTGGCAGTTCGTGCCCGGCACTGGGCGCGACTACAACCTGAAGCAGGACGCCTTCAAGGACGAACGGCGCGGCATCCTGGCCTCGACCGACGCCGCCCTCAGCTATCTGCAGCGCCTGTACGATATGTTCGGCGACTGGCAGCTGGCCCTGGCCGCCTACAACTGGGGCGAAGGCAATGTGCAGAAAGCCATCAAGCGCAACCAGGCAGCCGGCAAGCCCACCGATTTCGAAAGCCTGGCCGAGCTGATGCCGGCCGAAACCCGCAACTACGTGCCAAAACTGCAAGCCGTGAAGAACATCGTGGCCAATCCTGCCCAGTTCAGCCTGCATTTGCCCGTGATCGACAACCAGCCTTATTTTACCGCCGTCGACAAGACCAGCGATATCGACCTGGCCATCGCCGCCCAGCTGGCGGAAATGCCGGTGGACGAGTTCAAGGCGCTCAATCCGCAGTTCAACCGCCCTGTCATCACCGGCGGCGAACAGACCCGCATCCTGCTGCCCAAGGCCAACGCCGAAAAGTTCAACCTGAACCTGGCGCAATGGGGCCGCGCGCTGTCGAGCTGGACCACGCACAAGATCACCAGCGCGCGCGAGCGCATCGAAACGCTGGCGTCCAAGTTCCACACCACGCCGGAAGTGATACGCCAGGCCAACAATATTCCGAGCAAATCGGTGCTGAAAGCCGGTTCCACCATCCTGGTGCCGAAGACTTCGTCCTCGCTGCACATGGACATCGCGCCGGAAGTGGCGGACAACGCCGTGGTGGCCTTCGAAGCCGACCGTGGCGGCAAGCGCGCCAGCAATTACAAACAAGCCAAATCCGGCACCGCCAAGGATGCTCCGGTAGCCCTGGTCAAGGCCCGCGTCCCGCGCGACGCCGCCGGCAAAAAGAAAACCAAGCAGAATTAAGCGGGTTGGCGGGTTACGCTGCGCTAACCCGCCCTACGCATACCGATGCGATACCGTAGGGCGGGTTAGCACGCAGTGCGTAACCCGCCACGCGGTGCCACAAAAGTTGCAGTCCCGGCAGCTACCCCCTACAATCTCGATCTCACGGTATCGGGTCTCCCGCCCACCACTAGAATAAACAACCCATACTGTCGCTAACGCCGCCCCGCGCGCGCGTGCCATCGCAGCAGTAGCAATTGGAGTGAACATGGCGTTCTTACAAGGCAAGAAAATCCTCATCACCGGCCTGCTGTCCAACCGGTCCATCGCCTACGGCATCGCCAAGGCCTGCCAGCGCGAAGGCGCGGAACTGGCATTCACCTATGTCGGCGAGCGTTTCAAAGACCGCATCACCGAGTTCGCCGCTGAATTCAACAGCAAACTGGTGTTCGATTGCGACGTCAGCAGCGATGAGCAGATCGAAGCCCTGTTTGCCGACCTGGGCAAAGAGTGGAGCCAGCTGGACGGCCTGGTGCACGCCATCGGCTTCGCGCCGCGCGAAGCCATCGCCGGCGAATTCCTGGACGGCCTGACCCGCGAGAACTTCCGCATCGCGCACGACATCTCCGCCTACAGCTTCCCGGCCATGACCAAGGCCGCGCTGCCGCTGCTCAAGCCGGGGTCGTCGGTGCTGACCCTGTCCTACCTGGGCGCGGTACGTGCGATTCCTTACTACAACACCATGGGCCTGGCCAAAGCCTCGCTGGAAGCGTCGGTACGCTACCTGGCGGAAAACCTGGGCCAGATGGGTATCCGCGCCAACGGCATCTCGGCCGGTCCGATCAAGACCCTGGCCGCGTCCGGCATCAAGGACTTCAGCAAGCTGCTGGGCTTCGCGTCCTCGCACGCCCCGCTGCGCCGCAACGTGACGATTGAAGAAGTGGGCAACACCGCCGCCTTCATGCTGTCCGACCTGGCCTCCGGCATCACCGGCGAAATCACCTATGTGGACGGCGGCTTCTCGCACGTGATGGGCCTGAACGCCAGCGACTACCAGTAAGTTGCGCTCACCGCGCAGCATGAGCGATCTTTCCGACGAAGCGCTGATGCTGCGCTACTGCGAAGGCGACCTGTCCGCCTTCCAGGAGCTCTACGGCCGCCATAGCCGCGGCCTGTACCGTTTTCTCTGCTGGCGCTCCCCGCGCCGCGACTGGGTCGACGAAATCGCCCAGGACAGCTGGTTCAGCCTGCACCAGGCGCGCGCCAGCTACACCCCGCAAGCCACTTTCCGCACTTTTCTGTACCAGATCGCCCGCAACCGCCTGATCGACCTGCTGCGCCAGCCGCAAGCGGCGGTAGAGGACGAGCTGACGGCGCCGGTCATTGACGCATCCGCCGCGCCCGACGCGGCGATGGAGTCGCGCCAGCAGAACAGCGCGCTGCACGCGGCCATCCATGCGCTGCCCGGCGAACAGAAGGAAGCGCTTATACTGCAACAATTCAGCGGCATGTCGCTGGAGGAAATCGCCCTGCTGGTGGCGGCGCCGGTGGAAACCGTGAAGAGCCGCTTGCGCTATGCGATGAAGAAATTGCGCGGGCAGTATGCGCAGGAGGAGCAGGCATGAGCGGCAAGGACCACGATCAACTCGACGATGCGGAATTCGCAGCCTTCCTGCAAGGCGACGATGCGCTGGCGCGCGATCTGGCCGCGCTTGAACAGCCTGCGCCGCCGCCGGCGCTGGACGCTGCCATCCAGGCCCGCATCGCCGCCGCCCTCGCCGCCGAGCGCCTTGCCGCGCAGCCGGCCGCGAACGATCCCGTTGTGGACACTGCCGCAAGCGGCGGCGCCGCGCCCACGGTACTCAGCCGAAAATCGCGCTGGCAATCGCGCTGGCAGCTGCCGCTGGCGCTGGCCGCCGGCGTAGCGGCCATCTCCGTCGCGCTGCCATTGTGGCAAACGCACGATCCAGTCACCGAGGCCATGGTGGCTGCGGCGCCAGCCCAGCCTGCAGCGCCTCCTCCGCCCGCCGCGCCTACCGTGCCCGCCGCCTCCACCGCGCCGGCCGTCGCCACGCCTTCCGCCGAGCCCAGGCAGGAGCCCGTGCCGGCAAAGGCGGCGAAGCGGGAACAGGCGGCGCCGGTGGCCAAAAAAGCATCCGAACCGAGGGACGCCGTGGTTGCCGAGGACGTCGGCCTGCCGCCCATATTCATTCCCGAGCCCGCCCCCGTGACGCCGCGCCCTCCCGCGCTTATGTTTGCGCCGCCACCCGCGCCTGCGCCGGCAGCGCCGCCTATGCCTGCGCCTGCGCCAGTCGTTGCACCAGCAACGGCACCGGCGCCTCCTGCGCCTCCTGCCCCAGCGCCGGCTGGCTATGCGCCTGGCACGGTCATCGCCAACGCCACAAACGTGCGTCCCGAATCACTGCGCCGCGCGCCGCAAACCGTGTCCGTCACGGGATCGCGCATCATGGCCCCCGGCGAAGCACAGGGTGAGATCCCGCCCCAGGCCTGGCTGCAGAAAATTGAAGAACTGCTGAAGCAAAACGAAAGCGGCGCGGCCCTCGCCGAATGGCGAAAGTTCCGCGCCGCGTATCCAGCCTATCCGGTGCCGGACAAGCTGTCCTCCAATTTCCCGCCAGCCGCCGAATAGCCCAGGACTAGCTGCCGGGCACTTCGAACTCGCCCACCAGCACCGTGCTGCCGCGCCCGCTCAGGCGCACCGTCACCATCTCCTCTTTCGCGTCCGGCGTACCGAACGCCGTCGTCAGGCGCAGCTGGACCGTGGTGGCGCCCGCAACCAGCTGCTGCCGGTGGCCAAAGAAATTGGCATGCACCTGGTACTTGCCCGGCTTGGCTTTGCGCAGCGAGAATTCCTCCGGGCCATAGCCGCCCGTGAAGTCGCGCGAAATGCGGCCGCCCTGCGCGGTAATCATCTGCGCGTAGTAGCAGCGCTCGCCGTTCGGGTCCGTCACCCACAAGTCCATATCGCTGTTGTCCGCATCCCAGGTCAGCACCGCGCGCAAATCGAGCGGCAGGTTTTTCAGCAGACGGCCATCGATACGGCCGGTGTCAACCGTGCCTTTGGGCGCAGCCGCGATAATGGCGTTCATCTCGGCCAGCGCAATCAGCTCGATATCCGCAAAGCGCCCATCCCATGGCCGCAGCACCACTTCATACAGCTGGTCCACCGCCTGCTGCGGCTTGCCTGCCGCGGCATATGCCAGCCCCAGATCGCGATAGGACTGCGGCTCCTCGCCCGCCAGCAGCAGCACCTGCTCAAACAGCGGCACGGCCAGCTGCGGCAAGCCCGCCTGCAAAAGCCGGTAGCCCAGTATGCGCAGCACATGGCGGTTCTCCAGTTCCAGCTCGGCCAGATTGGACAGCACCCGCAAGCCCAGGTCGCGCTGGCCGCGCTCGATCAGCATGTCCGCCACATCCAGGTAGAAGGCGCTGCTGCCGCTCCATGACGGCCGCTCGTCCAGATAGATCGCATACAGCGCGTCGCTGCTCGCCGCCTTCATGCGCGCAATGTAGGGCGCGTTCGCGGACCATTTTTTCATCGAGATCGTGCCCGCGCCGGCCGTGCCGGCCTGCGGCGTTGCCGAAGCCGGGGCCGAAGTTTGGGCGGGGGCATAAGCCAAAGCAGGAGCCGGGGCCGAAAAAGGGGCCGGAGGCGGGGGTGGTCGCGGAGAGACTGGCGCCGGAGCTGGCACCTCAGGCGCGCGCTCAAACGCCAGCGGTGCGGATGCCCGCCGCGCCGCGTTGGTGGCGTTGGCAATGACGTTACCGGGCGCCGCCCCGATATCCTCGGCGACCACGACGTCCCGCAATGGCCCGACGCTGCTACCCGTCACCTTGATCGGCCCCAGGCCCGCGCCGCTATCAGTGCGTGGCAGCACTTGCGCAAGTTTGGCAGCGGCCTCTTTCGGGTAATCCTTGTTCCACCAGGCCTCCTTCTGCTGGAAGCGACGCACCACGTCATCAAGCTGCTTGACGCGCCGCTGCGCAAGCTGGGCGCCGAAGCGTGCCTTCATCTTCTCGTAGTCGGCCAGCAATTCGGCAGGCGGCGTTACGTCGTAGCGCACGTAGTCGTCCAGGCGCTCCAGCACCAGCAGAGAGGTCTCGCGCGTCGGCAGGCCAAACTGCGCGCCCAGGCGGCGGATGGCGCCGCGATGCAGATCGAACTCCGCCTCCAGCTCGCGCAGCTTGTAGCCTGCCCACACCAGGGCCGCCTGCGGATGCAGCGGCGCTTTCTCCCCGACCGCCAGTTTGATCTCGGTGGCTTTCCCCTGCTGCACGATGGTCAAAGCCACTTGCGCCGACGGCTGCGTGAGCTTGCCCGCCACGCGCAGCATGCCTTGCCGCGCACCGGACAGGTCGGCCAGCAGGTCCTTGGCGCCGTCCGCGTGCAGATCATGCAGCTGCGGGCCGTCGGTCAGCAGCATCTCCGCCGCCGCGCCGGGGCGGTCCGCCTGCACCTGCACCAGCTGGCCGCCGCTGCGCTCAGCCAGCGCCGCCAGCCTGCCGGTGTCCGCACTGGCGGCGGAGTTCATGGCATACAGCCGCTGGCCGGACGCCAGCACGGGAAACTTCGCGCCGCCGTAGTTCAGCAAACCGTCGCTCACCAGCAGGTATTCGTCCACGCCGCGCTGCGGCTGCCAGTCCGCCAGCGCGCTGGCGCCGTCGTACACGGTGGACAGCAAGTCCTTGCGCAAAGCGCTCCAGTTGCCACGCTCGATTTGATAAGCGACCGCCGCCTCCGGCCTGTCCCGCAGGCGCTGCAGCCGCACTTCGGCCCGGCCCAGCGCCTTGAAATAGCGGTCCAGCTCAGCCAGTTCCGCGTCGATATGGCGGTTGGCGCCGGAGCCCGAGCTATCCCACAGCAGGCCCACCACCTTGGGGAGCGTGCGCGCCACGCGCCGCGCCGCCACCGGAATCTCCGCCACAAAATAGCGTTCGCCGTCGAATTGCTGGACATAGGCTTGCGGCTGCGCGCTGCCCGGCAGGCGCAGCGCCAGCGCAGCGTTGGCCGCGCCGGTGTAATCCTGCTTTGCCACCTGCGCGCGGTAGCCGTTGCGCATGCCTTCGAAATGCAGCTCGCCCAGGGCGCCGCTGGTGCTCGGCGCGGCGCTGGCGCCGTTCACTTGCAGGCTCAGGCCAAAATCCCGCACCCGCTCGCCGTAAGCCAGCGGCAGGCGGTAGATCCAGCCTGTACCGTCGCGCGCCAGCGTCTCGCTGTATTTCACTTCCACCGTGCGCGTTCCCTGCGCGGGTATCGGGTACACCCGCAGCCGGAAGTGATTGCCCTCGGTGCGCTCCAGCAGGCCCGGGTCGATGCCGCGCCGCTCCACCGCCTCCAGTATCTCGCGTCCCCGGCTCTTTTCAACCGGCACGGCAGGCCGCAGCTTGCCGTCGATATCCAGCGCGAAAGCGCTGATCTGCTGGCCTTCCAGCAGCGGGAAATGCAGATGCCCCTCCAGCGCGCGGCCGTTCGGATTGAAGAACACCATGCGCACCGTGGTTTCCGCCATGCCGCCGCTGACGGCGCCGGCTATGCTCACGCTTTGCAGCCGCACAGGGCGCTCGCCGTTCAGGGTTTCCATGCGCGGCATGGGGACAGCTGCGCCGGCGCCGCATGGCAGCGCGCACAGCATCAATAACAGGACTAGCAATCGCAACAGCATGGCACTCTCCTTGACCCGGCTTCTTCCGGCATGGGAGTGAAACGGTGCGATGCGCCGAACGGGGTTAAAAAGGCAAAAATATTTCAAACCCGGCGGCCCGGGCGCCGGATGCGGTATCTATTCCTGCCCGCGCTGCGCCAGGAAATAGGCGGGGCTGGTGAGCAACAAGGACACCAGATCGGCCTGGCGGCGCGTGCCGGTCTTGTTAAAGATGCTTTTGAGCTGGCTGCGCGCCGTGCTGATGGCCGTGCCGCGCTCGCCGGCCGCCTCTTCCAGCGTTTTGCCGCCGCACAGTGCCGACGCCAGCGCCGCCTCGGCGGCCGACAGGCCGAACAGCTGGCGCAGCAGGTCCGCCTGCACCACCGGCGTACTGAGCGGATCATAGGCCAGTACCAGCGCCGCGCCGGGCAGCGCGCTTCCCTCGCCCATCTGCAGCGGCGTCACCAGCAGCGACAGCGGCGCGGCGCCGGCGCGCGGCAGCAGCACCACGCCCGGCTCCGGCGATCCGTCGCCATGGCTGGCGCGCACCGCCCCGCACAGCGCCAGCGCCAGCTGCCGCGCCACCGGTTCGCTGCGCGCGCGCAGCAGGCCGCCGTCCAGCCACAAGCCGCCGCCCGCCTCCAGCAGCGCGCGGCCGCTGCGGTTGCAATGGGCCATGCGGCCGCGTTCATCGCACAGCAGCGCCGGCATGGCCAATACATCCAGGCTGCCGGCCAGCATGTCGCGTCCCAGCCGCAGCTCGGCAAAGCGCTGGCGCATCTGCAGCGCGCGTTGAAGATGCGGCACCAGCCGCTCCAGCTGCACCATGGTGCGCCGCGAGAACGGCGGCTGGGCGGTGGAACGCTGCAGGAAAATCTGGGTCAGCCATTGGCCCTCGCGCAGGATCACGCAGCCGGCCGCATACGCCATGCCTTGCGGCTGCACCCAATCCCGGTAAAACGGCAGCTCGTGGTAGTGCGCGCGTTCGGGCACATCGAGGTTGCTGGCGTAGAAGCGTCCAATGGGCGAGTGCTCCATGTGCAGCGCCAGCACGTCCTCGCCGGCATAGCGCAGCGCATAGCTTTGCAGGTAAGCCGGATCCATGCCCACCACCCACACCCCCTGCAACTCCTGCGAAACAACATGACGCATAATCAGCAGCACACCGCTGGCGCCCGCTGCGGCGCTGAATTCGGCTATAAATTGCTGGAAGCCACTGGCGGCGGTCACGGCGGCATAGATGCTGCCGATCAGGGCGTCGATGGTCGACTGTTTCACGCGCAGACTCCTGGATAGCAAGGAGCCAACACTATTGCCCAATGGACAATTGCTGTCAATCCGAGGCAATAACGCCGCGACAACAGATCGCGCGCAATTAAGCGTGCAAATTGGCCGGAAATACGTTATAGTGTCGGCTTGTGCGCTGCAACACGCAGTCGGCACTAAGAATAACAGCAGCTACGCAAGCCTTAGCGCATCGTCCCTGATGACGCTTATAAAGCCCCCCGCCTTGTGTGTCGAATAAGACACCGTCCCGGCGCAAAGCTTTTGTGCCGAAATTTCTAATCTAGTTTGTTAGAGTCATTTCGTTTGGTTGGCGTTGCTATTTTGCGTTCTGCGTTTTTGCATGAACGCTGATTTTTACGAAAGATAAGAATGACTTTTGAAGCACTTGGTATCAACACGTCCGTACTCAAAGCCCTGACCGATGCCGGCTACACCAAGCCGACCCCAGTACAGGAGCAAGCTGTGCCTGCCGCTATCGCAGGCAAGGATCTGTTGGTATCCTCCCAGACCGGTTCCGGCAAGACCGCAGCATTCATGCTGCCGTCGCTGACCCGTCTGGCCGCACTGCCGCCGGCCGCCGCCGGCAAGACCCCTAATCAGGAAATGCAAGCCGCCAAAGCGCGCGGCGAGCGTCCGCGCTTCAAGGCCGCCCAGCCAAAAATGCTGGTGCTGACCCCGACCCGTGAACTGGCCCTGCAAGTTACCACCAACACCGACAAGTACGCCGTGAACCTGCGCGGCATCAAGGCTGTGTCCATCCTGGGCGGCATGCCTTATCCAAAGCAGATGCAACTGCTGTCGCGCAATCCTGAAATCCTGGTGGCGACCCCTGGCCGCCTGATCGACCATATGGAATCGGGCAAGATCGACTTCTCCCAGCTGCAGATCCTGGTGCTGGACGAAGCCGACCGCATGCTGGACATGGGCTTCATCGACGACATCGAGAAAATCGTCGCCGCCACCCCGGACAGCCGCCAGACCATGCTGTTCTCGGCCACCCTGGACGGCGTGGTGGGCAATATGGCCCGCCGCATCACCAAGGATCCGATGGTCATCCAGATCGTCAGCGCCGCCAACAAGCATGAGAACATCACCCAGCGCGTGCACTTCGTGGACGACCTGTCGCACAAGAACCGCCTGCTGGACCACCTGCTGCGCGACGAGTCGATGGACCAGGCCGTGGTGTTCACCGCCACCAAGCGCGACGCGGACACCATCGCCGACCGCCTGAACATCGCCGGTTTCTCGGCTGCCGCGCTGCACGGCGACATGCACCAGGGCGCGCGCAACCGCACCCTGGACAGCATGCGCCGCGGCCAGGTCAAAGTGCTGGTGGCAACCGACGTCGCCGCGCGCGGCATCGACGTGCCGACCATCACCCACGTGGTCAACTACGACCTGCCGAAATTCGCTGAAGACTATGTGCACCGCATTGGCCGTACCGGCCGCGCCGGCCGCAATGGCCTGGCGGTATCGCTGGTGAACCACGCCGAAGGCATGAACGTGAAGCGCATCGAGCGTTTCACCAAGCAGCTGATCCCTGTCACCACGATCGAAGGTTTCGAGCCTAAGCGCACCGCGCCTCCGCGCTCGGCTTCGCGTCCAGGCGGCTGGAAACCAGGCGACAACCGTGGCGGCAAGCCAGCGCAGCGCAGCTTCAGTAAGCCAGGCGCACCGCGCAAGGAAGGCGGCGGCTACCCGCGTGAAGGCGCGAGCACCGGCGGCTACCCGCGCGAAGGCGCCAGCACCGGCGGCGGCTTCAACCGCGAAGGCGGCGGCGGCTACAAAGGCCGTACCGACGGCGCCCGCCGCACCTACGGCGACCGTTAATCCGTCGCGCATGCACGGCGGGTTACGCGCGGCCATGCCGCGCTAACCCGCCCTACGGTACCGTTTCGGCGCGCATCGTAGGGCGGGTTAGCAGCGCAGCTGCGTAACCCGCCGGAGCCGCACCAAGCCATCGAAAATTTCGGTGGCTTTTTTTTCGCCTCCAGCATATACTTGATCACTCAAGTATATATCAAGGACAAATCATGGAAACCATCACCGGCGACGCCGCCCTCGATTTCTGCCTGCGCCTGGCGCGCGCCCAAGCGGCCATGGTGCGCCGCCTGGACGCCGCGCTGGGCGGCCATTTCGGCCTGAGCTTCAGCGACTTCATGCTGCTGCATCATCTGGCCAAGGCGCCCGGCGGCCGCCTGCGCCGCGTGGACCTGGCCGAGCGCCAGGGCCTGACCGCGTCCGGCGTGACGCGCACCCTGCTGCCGCTGGAGAAAAACGGCATGGTGGCGCGCCAGCCCGACCCGCGCGACGCCCGCGTCGGCTACGCCGTCATCACCTCCGCCGGGCACGAGATGCTGGACAACGCCCTCGTCACCGCGCGCGAAGTGAGCGCCGAACTGCTGCGCAGCTCCGCCCCGGACCAGCTGGACGCGCTGGCCGCCGTGCTGGGCAGCGTGGCCGGCATGAACCTCACCAACAGCTAAGGCGCAGCCCATGAACAAGCAACGCTCCCCCATCTTGCAAGACGCCAATTTCCGCTGGCTGCTCGGCGGCGGCGTCATCTCCGGTCTTGGCGACCAGTTCACCATGATCGCCCTGCCCTGGCTGGTGCTCACTATGACGGGCGATCCGCTCGCGCTGGGCGCCGTCATCGCCATCATGAGCGTGCCGCGCGCGGTGTTCATGCTGCTCGGCGGCGCGCTGGTGGACCGCTACTCGCCCAAGCGCGTGATGATGGTGACCAAATACGTCAACGCCGCGCTGCTCGGCGTGCTGGCCGGGCTGGTGCTGTTCGCGCCCGCGCTGCTGTCGCTGCCGCTGCTGTACGCGCTGGCGCTGGGACTGGGGCTGGCGCAGGCCTTCGCCATCCCGTCCGGCACCTCCATCATGCCGCAGGTGGTGCCGCCCGAGCATCTGCAAGCCGCCAACGGCGCCATGATGGGCATGCGCCAGCTCACCATGCTGGCCGGCCCGGTCCTGGCCGCGCTGCTGATCGCAATCGCCGGCGACGGCGGCGCGGCTGCAGCGGCAACAACGGCGGCCGGCGCAGGCGGCCACCCTGCCTTGCACGCTCCGGCGGGCGCCTTCGGCATCGGCATCGCTTTCGCATTCGACTGCTTCACCTTCCTGTTCACCGCCTGGACGCTGGCGCAGGTACGCATGCGCGCCGGGGCCGCGCGGCCGGCCGGTCCGCCGCAGTCCATATTCAGCTCGGTGGGCGAAGGCCTGATGACGGTCTGGCGCGACGTGGCGCTGCGCACCTGCTTTATGTACTGGTCCGTGGTGGCGGTGTTCGTCGGCGGCGCCATGCAGGTTGCCCTGCCCCTGCTCGCCAGCCAGAACCTGCACGGCGCCGGCTCGCTTGGCCTGCTGACCGGCGCGCACGGCACCGGCATGCTGCTCGGCATGGCGCTCTCCAGCGCCGGGGTGAAGCTGCGCTTCGGCGGTTTCGGCGCCACGCTGCTCGCCATCGACGCCATCGTGGCGCTGCTGCTTGCGCCGCTGGGCGCGATCACCGCCACCTGGCAAGGCGCGGCCTTGCTGCTCCTGGCGGGATCGCTGGCGGGCTTTATGCAGATTGCCGTCTTCACCTTTATACAGGGCAGCGTTCCGCCCCGCATGCTGGGCCGCGCCATGAGCATCTTCATGTTTATTTTCATGGGGCTGGCGCCGCTGTCGGCCGCCGCCATCGGCGCGCTGCTCAAGGTGATCACGCTGGCGCAGCTGTTCGCGGGCGGCAGCGCGCTGCTGCTGGCCATATCCGCGCTGGCGTGGTGGCTGACGCCGATGCGCAGCATCGGCACCGGCGGGTTACGCTCGGAGAGCTAACCCGCCCTACGCGCGCCCAGCCGGCAGCGTGTCGCTTTAGCCACGCCTGCGCCCGGTGGCCGGTGTTTTGGGAGACAATGCAGGCACACCAACAAGGAGAGCGCAGCATGCACAGGCAAACGACGATGAAAACCTTTCTTGCTGCGCTGGCCTTGCTGGGCGCGGGCGCCGCGCAGGCCGTGGACTGGAGCGACACGGCGCTGAGCTACCGCTACGGCACGCACTACGCCGAACCGTTCAACCCGGCGGACATCCGGAAGAACATCGTCAACCTGAGCCACGTCAACGGCTACGCCTACGGCAAAAACTTCATCAGCGCGGACCTGCTGCTGTCGGATAAAAAAGATCCGGACAGCGCCGGTTCCGGCAGCGGCGCGCGCGAGCTGTACGTGCTGTACCGGCACACGCTGGACTTGGGTAAAGTAACAGGAAAAGACTTCAAGGCTGGCCCCGTGCGCGGCCTGGGCTTCACCGCCGGATTCGACTTCAACGTCAAGCACGACGCGGGCTACAACTCCAGGAAGCGCATGCTGGTGGCCGGCCCCACGCTCAACCTGGACGTGCCGGGCTTCCTCGACATCAGCCTGCTGGCCCTGTGGGAAAGCAACGCGCCCTACAACGGCTTCTCCAGAACCGCCACGCCGCGCTACGACTACGACGTGCATCCCATGCTCAACGCGGTGTGGGGCATTCCCTTCAGCGCGGGCGTGCCGCTATCCTTCGAAGGCTATGCCAACTTCATCGGCAGCAAAGGCCGCAACGAATTCGGCGGCGCCACCAAGCCGGAGACCAATATCGACATGCAGATCATGTACGACATGAGCGCCGCCGTGGGCGCCGCCAAGAACACCTTCAAAGTCGGCGTCGAGTACCAGTACTGGAAAAACAAGTTCGGCAACAGCACGAAGGGCAACCCCGGCAACCCCGGCGCAACGGCGCGCACGCCCATGGTGCGCGCCGAATACCATTTCTGATCAGGGAAGCGGCTCCACGTAGACCGCGCGGAAGTCGTTCACATTGGTCAGCGTGGGGCCGCACACCACGGACGCGCCCAGCGCCTGGAAGAAACCGTGGCCGTCGTTGTTGGCCAGACTGCGGCGCGGGTTGATGCCCAGCGCCCAGGCCTGCTCCAGCGTTTCCGGCGTCAGCACGGCGCCGGCGATTTCCTCCTGCCCGTCCACGCCGTCCGTATCGCAGGCGATGGCGTAAATGCCGGGGTGGCTGTTCAGCGCCACGCCCAGCGACAGCAGGAACTCCACGTTGCGTCCTCCCCTGCCTTCGCCGCGCACCGTAACCGTGGTTTCGCCGCCGGACAGCAGCACGCACGGCGCCGCGAACGGCTGCCCGCGCCTGGCCACCTGGCGCGCAATCCCTGCGACGACAATGCCCACGTCGCGCGCCTCGCCCTCGATGCTGTCGCCGAGGATATGCGGCACCACGCCGGCCTGGCGCGCCACTTCGGCGGCCGCTTCCAGCGCAATTTGCGGCGCGGCGATCATGCGCACCTCGCTGCGCGCCAGCCGCGCATCGCCCGGCTTGATGCTTTCTCCGGCGCCCGATTCCAGCAGCCGCGTCACCGCCTCCGGAACGGCGATGCGGTAGCGCTGCAGGATGGCCAGCGCGTCGGCGCAGGTGCTGGCGTCCGCGCAGGTGGGGCCGGAAGCGATGTCGGACGGGCTGTCTCCCGGCACGTCCGATATCACCAGCGTCACCACGCGCGCCGGATGGCATGCGGCGGCGAGCCGCCCACCCTTGATGGCCGAAAGATGGCGCCGCACGCAATTCATCTCGCTGATGGTGGCGCCGCTCTGCAGCAGCGCGCGGTTGATCTCCTGCTTCACCGCCAGGTCCAGCGAGGAATCGGACAGTGGCAGCGGCAAGGCCATCAGCGCCGAGCCGCCGCCGGAAATCAGGCAGATCACCAGGTCGTCCTCGCTCAGTCCCTGCACCATGGCGAGGATGCGCCGCGCAGCCGCCATGCCGTTTTCATCCGGCACCGGGTGCGCGGCCTCCACAATCTCGATGCGTTCGCACGGCACCGCGTAGCCGTAGCGCGTGACCACCAGCCCGGTGAGCTCGCCCGGCCAGTGCTGCTCCAGCACGCGCGCCATTTCGGCCGACGCCTTGCCGGCGCCTATCACCAGCGTGCGCCCGCGCGGCGGCTCCGGCAAGTGCGCAGGCAGGCACAGCGCGGGCTGCGCCGCCGCCACCGCCGCGTCGAACATGCGGCGCAGCAGGGCCGGCATGTCGGCGCCGGCAGGCAAAGTCGCTTGGGTTGTCATGGCTACTCCTATTCAGGCAGTTTGGCGCCGATCTCGAAGTTTGCCATGATCTCCAGCGCGCGCACCAGAGCCGAATGGTCCCAGGCCTTGCCGCCGTGCGCCGAGCAGGTGTTGAACAGCTCCTGCGCCGTCGCGGTGTTCGGCAGGCTCACGCCGATGGCGCGCGCGCTGCTCAGCGCCAGGTTCAAGTCCTTCTGGTGCAGCTCGATGCGGAAGCCCGGATCGAAGGTGCGTTTGATCATGCGTTCGCCGTGCACTTCCAGGATGCGCGAGGCCGCGAAGCCGCCCATCAGCGCCTGGCGCACCTTGGACGGGTCCGCGCCCATGCGCGAGGCGAACAGCAGCGCCTCGCCCACCGCTTCAATGTTCAGCGCCACGATGATCTGGTTCGCCACCTTGGTGGTCTGGCCGTCGCCGTTGCCGCCCACCAGCGTAATGTTCTTGCCCATCAGCTCAAACAGCGGCTTGACGGCGTTGAAGGCCTGCTCGCTGCCGCCCACCATGATGGTCAGCGTGGCCGCCTTGGCGCCCACCTCGCCGCCGGACACCGGCGCGTCCAGGTACTCGCAGCCCAGCGCGTTGATGCGGGCCGCGAACTTCTTGGTTTCCAGCGGCGAGATCGAGCTCATGTCGACCACGATCTTGCCCGCGCTCAGGCCCTGCGCCACGCCGCCCTCGTCGAACAGCACCTCGGCCACTTGCGGGGTGTCCGGCACCATCATGATGATGATGTCCGCGTTCTGCGCCACTTCCTTGCTGGTGGCGCAGCCTACGGCGCCCAGTTCCACCAGCTGCGGCGGCAGCGGCTTGCGCTGCTGCACAAACAGCTGGTGGCCGCCTTTCAGCAGATTCGCCGCCATCGGCGCGCCCATGATGCCCAGTCCGATAAAGCCCACTTTACTCATATCCACTCCTTCGATGATGGTCCGCGCTCAGGCGGCGATTTTGAATTTGGCGGCCAGCGCTTCGGCGCCGCGCGCCAGCAGGCCGATGTCGCTGCCCACGGCAGTGTAGGTGCAGCCCGCCGCGATATAGCGGCGCGCCAGTGCTTCGTCGCCCATCAGCACCCCGGCCGCCTTGCCGGTGGCGACAATGCGGCGCACCGCGCCCTCGATGGCTTCCACCACTTCCGGGTGCTTCAGGTTGGCCAGGTGGCCCATGGACGCGGCCAGGTCGCCCGGCCCGATGAAGATGCCGTCCACCCCGTCCACCGCCGCGATTTCCTCGATATTGGCGATGGCCAGCGGCGTTTCCACCTGCAGCAGCACGCAGATATCATCCGAGCTGGTGGCCCAGTAGTCGCTCACGCGGCCATAGTCGGAAGCGCGCGCCGCCGTGGAAAAGCCGCGCACGCCCAGCGGCGGATAACGCGTGGCGGCCACCGCCTGGCGCGCCTCCTCCGCGTTCTGCACAAAGGGAATCAGCAGGGTTTGCGCGCCCACGTCCAGCAGGCGCTTGATCACCACAGTGTCGTTCCACGGCGGCCGCACGATGGGGTGGGCCGTGCCCTGCGCGGCGGCCTGGAGCTGGGAATGCACCATGGGCAGCTCGTTGGGGGAATGCTCCATGTCCAGCAGCAGCCAGTCGAAGCCCGCATTGGCCAGCACCTCCACCGTGACGTTGCTCGACAGCCCGGACCATAGCCCGATCTGCAAAGTGCCCTGCTTGAGGGTGCGCTTGAAATGATTGATGCGTTTGCTCATGCCACTGCTCCTGTCCAGGTTAGTGATATTTACAAAAAACACAAGAGGTCAGACGTCGTATAACTCAGTCCAGTATAGGCCGGTTTGCGAAAGAAAGGCAAGAAATGAAATACAATCGCACTCTCTCGTTTGCGCTGGATCAAGCATGGAAACCAAATGGCTGGAAGACTTCATCTCGCTGGCCGAGACCAATAACTTCAGCCGTTCCGCCTCGCAGCGGCACGTCACGCAGCCGGCCTTCTCGCGCCGCATCCAGTCGCTGGAAAACTGGCTGGGCACCGACCTGGTGGACCGCACCTCCTACCCCACCCGCTTGACCCCGGCCGGCCTGGTGTTCTACGAGCAGGCGCTGGAAATGCTGGGCCAGATCAACGGCGTGCGCGAACTGCTGCGCAACAAGCGCGCCGCCGCCATGACCAGCATCGACCTGGCCGTGCCGCACACGCTGTCGCTGACCTTCATCCCGAAATGGATCACGCAGCTGGAGACGGATTTCGCGCCCATCAACAGCCGCCTGATGGCGCTCAACGTGCACGACGCCGTGCTGCAGCTGGTGGAAGGCGGCTGCGACCTGCTGCTGTGCTACCACCATCCGCGCCAGCCGGTGCAGCTCGATCCGGGCCGCTACGACATGCTGGTGCTGGGCCGCGAAGCGCTGCGCGCCTACGCCCGCTGCGACAAGACCAGGACTCCGGAGTTCACGCTGCCCGGCACCAAACAGGATCCGCTGCCCTTCCTTTCCTACACCAACAACGCCTACCTGGGCCGCATGGTGGAGCTGATCCTGGCCGACACCAAGACCGCGCTGCACCTGGAAAACCATTACGAAACCGACATGGCCGAGGGCCTGAAAATGATGGCGCTGGAAGGACGCGGCATCGCCTTCCTGCCCGAATCGGCGGTCACGCGCGAGCTGAAACAGAAGCTGCTGGCGCCCGCCGACGGCGGCGTGTCGGACTGGCAGATCGAGATGGAAATCCGGCTCTACCGCGAGCGCCCTTCGCCCGCGCGGCCGGGGAAAATGATCGTCTCGCGGCTGTGGGACTACCTCGAAAGCCAGCAGAAAACCTCCGCCAAAAAGCAGCGCGTGCCCGCCTCGGAACGTTAAACTTCTGGCATCAATTGTGAGACTATGCATTTTTTGCATAGCCGGATGCGGATACAGCATTAGCCGCCCTGCGGGGCTCCAGCCTATGATTCGCTTCGCTAACGCAGCGCCACGAGCGCAGCGCCCAACGAAGCCTTAGACGAACAACAGGAGCCAACAGCATGACCACCGAACACGCACTGCCGTCCTACCTCAACCCCGACGATCTCGGTCCATGGGGCCAGTACCTGAAGCAGATCGACCGCGTCACCCCGCACCTGGGCAACCTGTCGCGCTGGGTGGAAACGCTGAAGCGTCCCAAGCGCATCCTGACCGTTGACGTGCCTATCGAGCGCGACGACGGCTCCATCGCCCACTACGAAGGCTACCGCGTGCAGCACAATATGTCGCGCGGCCCGGGCAAAGGCGGCGTGCGCTTCCACCAGGACGTGACCCTGTCCGAAGTGATGGCCCTGTCGGCATGGATGACCGTGAAAAACGCGGCCGTCAACGTGCCATACGGCGGCGCCAAAGGCGGTATCCGCGTTGATCCAAAGACCCTGTCGCGTGGCGAACTGCAGCGCCTGACCCGCCGCTACACCAGCGAAATCTCGCTGATCATCGGCCCAAACAAGGACATCCCGGCACCGGACGTCAACACCAATGAACAGGTGATGGCCTGGATGATGGACTCCTACGCCATGATCGAAGGCAACCTGTCGACCGGCGTGGTCACCGGCAAGCCAATCTCGCTGGGCGGCTCGCTGGGCCGCCGCGAAGCCACCGGCCGCGGCGTGTTCGTGGTTGGCCAGGCGGCAGCGGCCAAGCGCGGCGTGGCGATCCAGGGTGCGCGTGTCGCCATCCAGGGCTTCGGCAACGTCGGCGGCGTGGCAGCGACCATGTTCGCAGAGGCGGGCGCCAAAGTCATCGCCGTGCAGGACCACACCGGCACCGTGGTGCACTCGAACGGCCTGGACGTGGCACAGCTGCACAAGCACGTGGCTGAAGCGGGCGGCGTGAAAGGCTTCCCCGGCATCGAGCAGTTCATGGACCGCGACGCGTTCTGGGGCATTGAATCGGACATCCTGATTCCGGCCGCCCTGGAACAGCAGATCACCGCCGCCAACGCGCCGCTGATCCGCACCAAAATCATCCTCGAAGGCGCTAACGGCCCAACCACGCCGGAAGCTGACGACATCCTGTCCGACAAGGACATCCTGATCGTTCCGGACGTGCTGGCAAACGCCGGCGGCGTAACCGTGTCATACTTTGAGTGGGTGCAGGATTTCTCCAGCTTCTTCTGGAGCGAGGACGAGATCAACGCCCGCCTGACGCGCATCATGCAGGACGCGTTCAATTCGGTCTGGGAAGTCTCGCAGGACAAGAAGGTAACGCTGCGTACCGCGACCTTCATCCTGGCTTGCACCCGCGTGCTGCAAGCACGTGAAGTACGTGGCCTGTATCCATAATCCGATACGGCCCTAGCCATTACCGCGCCTGCCCCGGCTTTCAGCCTGGGCAGGCGTTTTTCGCATATAAAAGGATTTTTTCATGAGTAATCTGGAACAGAAAGCGCTGGACTATCACCAGGCCGGCGCACCGGGCAAAATCGCCATCGCCGTCACCAAGAGCGTCGCCAGCCAGGACGACCTGTCGCTGGCCTATTCGCCCGGCGTGGCCGTGCCTTGCGTGGAAATCCAGCGCGACCCGTCGCTGGCCTACAAATACACCGCCAAGGGCAACCTGGTGGCCGTCATCACCAACGGCACCGCCGTGCTGGGCCTGGGCAATATCGGCGCGCTGGCCGGCAAGCCTGTGATGGAAGGCAAAGTGGTGCTGTTCAAGAAATTCGCCGGCATCGACTCCTTCGACATCGAAATCGACGAAACCGATCCGGACAAGCTGGTCGACATCATCGCCGCCCTGCACCCCACCTTCGGCGGTATCAACCTGGAGGACATCAAGGCGCCGGAGTGCTTCTACATCGAGCGCAAGCTGCGCGAGCGCCTGTCGATTCCCGTGTTCCACGACGACCAGCACGGCACCGCCATCGTGGTCGGTTCCGGCCTGCTGAACGCCATTGAAATGACCGGCCGCGACATCGCCGACGTGAAAATCGTCTGCTCCGGCGCCGGCGCCGCCGCCATCGCCTGCCTGGAACTGATCCTGTCGCTGGGCGCGCGCCGCGAGAACATCTTCGTCTGCGACAGCAAAGGCGTGCTGACCACCGCGCGCGAACTGGACGGCGAGAAGAAAGCCTGGGCGCGCGACACCCCGGCCACCAGGCTGTCGCAAGTGATCGAGGGCGCGGACGTGTTCCTGGGCCTGTCCGGCCCCGGCCTGCTGTCGCAGGCGGACGTGAAATCGATGGCCAAGCAGCCGATTATTTTCGCGCTGGCCAATCCGGAGCCTGAGCTGCGCCCTGAACTGGTGCGCGAAGTGGCGCCGGACGCCATTATCGCCACCGGCCGTTCGGACTATCCCAACCAGATCAACAACGCGCTGTGCTTCCCTTACCTGTTCCGCGCGGCGCTGGATTCGGGCGCCAGCACCATCAACCAGGAGATGAAGATCGCCTGCGTGGTGGCGCTGGCCGGCATGGCCCGCAGCGACGAGCGCTTCGGCAAGGACTACGTGGTGCCAGGCCTGCTGGACCCGCGCCTGCTGGTCGGCGTCACGCCCAAGATCGCGCAGGCTGCCTTCCGCAGCGGCGTTGCGCGCAAGAAGCTGGACCTGGAAGCCTACGCGGCCCACCTGGCCAAGCTGGGCGAGTCGCTGATCTGAAGCAGGCCGGCGGGTTACGCGGCTTTGCCGCTAACCCGCCCTACGCAAGGAATCAGCGCGCGGGTTCGCAATGCGCGGGGGCACGTAGGGCGGGTTAGCCGCGCAGCGGCGTAACCCGCCAACAACTGCCGCCCATCGCAACCTTTACAAGCGGCGGCGGGCGTGTGATATTGGCAGGCATTTCACAGCCCAGCCATCCAGGAGCACCGTTTGTTTACCATCATCATCCCGACGCATGAGCGCCCATTGCTGCTGCGCCGCGCCCTGCAGTCCCTGATCGCGCAGACCTATAAAGACTTCCAGGTGATCGTTGTCGACGATACCGGAGGCTATATTCCGCCATTCCCTGAACTGGCGGCCTTGGCCGGGCGCTACACCTACGTCATCCGCAGCGGCCAGAACGGCCCGGCTGAAAGCCGCAACATGGCGCTGGACCTGGCCAAGACGCCTTACGTGATGTTTTTGGACGACGACGACACCTTCGAGCCCGGCCACCTGCAGGCGTTGGCCGACCATATCGGCACGCGCACGCCGGAAATCGTCCACTGCGACTTCCGCGTGCTGCGCGAGGACCGCCGGCACAATCCGCCGCAGTTCCTGGGCAGCGACGACATGTCCACCGCCGGCATCACCGCCGACAGCATTTTCATCCTCAACCGCATTCCGAACAACTGCCTGGTGTACCGCCGCGACGTGGTGCAGAACGTGCGCCACGCCGGCGATATGCGCATCTACGAGGACTGGGACTTCCTGCTGGCCGCGCTGGCCGGACGCACGCTGGAGCATGTGGCCACCAACGGTGTGAACATCTACAAGAGCACTGCGGACTCGCCGGAAAACGAACGCCGCGGCAATACCCGCGACGACCTGCTGGTGCCCACCATGCTGTATTTGTACAAAAAGCACCCGGCGCCGAACATGGCCACCCGCCTGGGCCGCCAGGAACTGATGGCCCATGCCGGCCACCCCATCACACTGGAGCAGTGCTGATCCCTCACCAGGCGCAGGTGCGCAGGCCCGCAAACACGTGGTCTGTGCCCGGCAGCTGGAAATTGCGGAACTTGGCCGACCCCAGCCTCGACGGCGTGGCGAACGACGCGCCGCGCAGTACCTGGCTGGCGGCAAAGTGCGGCGCCGAATATTCGCGCCAAGGGCCTGGCTGGAAACCCGGGTAGGCTTCGAACGGCGTCGAAGTCCACTCCCACAGCTGGCCCCAGCTGAACGCAGCATGTCCGGACAGGGCCGCATATTCCCATTCCGCCTCGGTCGGCAAGCGCCGTTCGGCCCAGGCGCAATACGCCTGCGCCTCGTACAGGCTGATATGGCGCACCGGCTCCGGCCCGGCCAGGGTGCACAAATGCCCGAAGCGCATGGTGCGCCACACGCTCCCTGAACCACCGCCACCCTCGCGCTGCCAGTAGCGCGGCGCGGAACGCTCCTGCCGCATCAGCCAGGCATTGCCGGCCGCGCTCCAGAACTGGCGCCGCTGGTAGCCGCCGTCCTCCACAAAGTCGGCGAACTGGGCGTTGCTGACCAGGGCCGCGTCCATGCGGAACGGCGCCACCCGGCAGGCGTGGGCCTGCAATTCATTATCAAAGACGAAACCGCCGTCGTCCGCGCTGCCCATCTGCAGCGTGCCGCCGGGGAAGCCGATCTCGGACTGCTGCGGCCAGGACGGCTCGTCGCGCGCCACGCCGGGCGGCACCGCCAGGCCCAGCGTCTGCAAGGCCGACAGCATGGCTTCGCCCTGCATATCCTCGTGCGCCAGCGCCAGCCGGTAGGGATACAGCTCGGCGTCGCTGCCGCCGCAGCGCGACAGGCGGTCCAGCACCCGGTCCAGCACTTCATGGCAATAGGTTTTCAGCGCGCCCGCGCCGGGCAGGTCCAGGTTCCAGCGCGCGCCGTGCGGCACGGTGTTGGCGTCGAACCAGTCATCGCCCTTGCTCAGCAAGGCGTTGGCCTCGGCGTCTGCCGGGTGGCTGGAGGCGGCCTCGCGCAACACGAACCACTCGGCGAACCAGGCCGTGCGGCCCAGTTCCCACAGCGGCGGATTCAGGCTGCGCAGCTGCGGCACGCGGATCGCCGCGTCCAGCCCGGCGGCCGCCGCGCAGTCGAACAGCGCCAGCGTATGCGCCCGCGCATGCAGCAAGGCCTCGGCCAGCTGTTGCGGCCGGGCGCTGCGGAATGATGCATGAATTGAACTCATGGCCGATTGTAACCGGAAAGCATGGGCGTCCGGCCTTTACAAGCGGCTGCCGCCGTGTGATATTCTGCAGCACCTATATTGGCGGGCCTATGCAAACACCTATCAAACTCACCTCCTTTTCCCACGGCGGCGGCTGCGGCTGCAAGATCGCGCCCGGCGTGCTGTCGGAAATCCTGAAAAACTCCCACGGCTTCCCGGTTCCCAAGGAACTGATGGTCGGCATCGAGACCTCGGACGATGCGGCGGTCTACAAGCTCAACGACGAGCAGGCCCTGATCGCCACCACCGACTTCTTCATGCCCATCGTCGACGATCCTTTCGACTTCGGCCGCATTGCCGCCACCAACGCCATTTCGGACGTGTACGCCATGGGCGGCACCCCCATCATGGCGCTGGCCCTGGTCGGCATGCCGGTCAACAAGCTGCCGATCGAGACCATAGGCCAGATTATCCGGGGCGGCGAATCCATCTGCGCCGAAGCCGGCATCCCCATCGCCGGCGGCCACACCATCGATTCGGTGGAGCCCATCTACGGCCTGGTGGTGCTGGGCCTGGTGCATCCGTCCAAGGTCAAGCGCAACAGCGGTGCGCAGGCCGGCGACGTGCTGGTGCTGGGCAAGCCGCTGGGCGTGGGCGTGCTGTCGGCCGCGCTGAAGAAGGACAAGCTGGACGCGGACGGCTACGCCGCCATGATCGCCAACACCACCAAGCTGAACAAGCCGGGCCAGGCGCTGTCGGCCATGCCGGGCGTGCACGCCATGACCGACGTGACCGGATTCGGCCTGCTGGGACATCTGCTGGAGCTGGCGCGCGGCGCCGGCCTGGAAGCGCAGCTGGAGATGGCGCGCATTCCGCTGCTGCCCGGCGTGGAGCAGCTGGCCAAGGACGGCTATTTCACCGGCGCCTCCGGCCGCAACTGGGACGCCTACGGCCAGGACGTGGCGCTGGACGCCGCCATCACCCCGGCGCAGCAGGCGCTGCTGACCGACCCGCAAACCTCCGGCGGCCTGCTGGTGGCCTGCGACGCGGCGAGCGTGGACGAGGTGCTGGCGCTGTTCGCGCGCGAGGGCTTCGAGGGCGCGGCCGTCATCGGCCGCACTGCGGCGGGCGCGGCGCGCGTGACGGTGGCGTAACCGCAGCGCAAACGCCGCACCGGGCATCCGGCGTCGTGCCAAGGAAACAGAGCTCTGCCTTTGCTTTTGAAAATGGCCTGCAGCCTGTACGATGGGGGCTGTACGCGGAGCCTGTCTCCGCGCTCCGCCAACCTTCACAACTTTTTTGAGAGACCGGTCGATGACCCCAGAACTGCGCCAATTGATTGATACCGCGCTGCAACACCTGCCGGCCGACGGCATCGGCGTGCTGCACATCGACGGCAACCATGACATTGAATTCGTCGCCAAGGACCTCCAGTACTACCTGCCCAAGATCAAGAGCAACGGCCCGATCATCATGGACGACACGGACTGGGATTCGGTGCGCAGCTGCCTGCCGCTGCTGGCGGCGCAGTGCAAACTGGAGTCCGAGCACGGCACCTGGCAGGTCTGGCGCAAGGCCTGAGGCCGGCCGTACCAGGCTGTGGCAGCCCTCCCCCGCCCTTTGAAAATTGCCGGGGAAGCTGTACCATGACTACTTGAGCTGCCGCGCGCCAAATCACCATCCTGATCCACCTGCTTCCCTTAGGAGTCTCCATGCAGGAGCAAGAACTTAAACAGAAAATCTACGCGACGATCCTGGAATTATCCGAAGGAATGTTGCAGCAAGTAGGTGACGACACCCCCCTGATAGGCGATGCCAGCGCGCTCGATTCCATGAAGCTGGTGGAACTGTGCCTGGCGCTGGAAGACCTGGGCGGCGACCTCGGCTTCGACTTCGACTGGACTTCCGACGCCGCCATGTCGCGCTCGCGCAGCATGTTCCGCGCGGCGGGCGCCCTGGCCGATGAATTCCTCGCGCAGATGCGCGGCAAACAATGATCGTCGTCACCGGCGCCAGCCGTGGCCTGGGGCGGGCGATCTGCGACCGCCTCCTGCAAAGCAATATCGAGGTATTCGGACTGGCGCGCGACACCAGCGGCCTGCCCTTCCCGGCCCAGGATTGCGACGTCGCGTCCTACGACACGGTGAAACAGGCGGCGAAAGCCATACGCCGCACCGGCCAGCCGGTGCACGGGCTGATCAACGCAGCCGGCATCGCCTCCATGAATCTGGCGCTGACCACGCCGGAGAGCGTCTCGCAGCGCATCATGGCAACCAATCTGCTCGGCACCATCTATTGCTGCCAGCATTTTGCGCCGCTGATGATACGCAACCGCGGCGGCGCCATCATCAATTTCTCGACCATTGCGGTGGCGCTGGGCTTGAAGGGCGAGTCGATCTACGCGGCCTCGAAAGCCGGCGTTGAAGGCTTTACGCGGGCATTTGCGCGCGAAATGGCGGACTTCGGCGTCAACGTCAATTGCATCGCGCCGGGTCCCATCGACACCAGCCTGCTCAAGGGCATCACCCCTGCGCAGATTGCCAATATCGTGGCCCAGCAAATTATCCCGACCCAGTTCACGGCGGACGCGGTGTGCGACTTGACGGAACTGCTGCTCGATCCCAAAAGCCGATCGCTGTCGGGCCAGATTCTCAACGTGGGGGGTGTCTGATGGAACTGATTGCCAAGTTAAGCAAAGTCTGGGACGGCTGCGATACCCCGTTCTTCATCCATCAGAACGGCGCGCTGCGCTTTGCGGACATCCTGGCCCAGCCTGCGGCCGACCTGTCGGGGGTCCGGCCCGGCGACGTGGTGGCCCTGATCGGCGATTTCACGCCCGCCTCCATCCTCACCCTGCTGCGCCTGATCGACCTCGACACCATCGTGGTGCCGTTGACGGCCGAAACGGCGCACGAGCATGAATATTTTTTCGATACGGCCCAGGTCGATGTCGTGATCGAAGGCGGCCAGGTGCGGCGCCGCCCCGGCACCCGCCACCATGAATTGATCGCGGCCCTGCGCGAGCGCGGGCACGCCGGCCTGGTCCTGTTCTCCACCGGCACCACCGGGCGGCCCAAAGCCATACTGCACGATCTGGCCCTGTTCCTGCAGCGCTTCGAGACGCCGCGCCCGACGCTGCGCACCATTAATTTCCTGCTGTTCGACCATATCGGCGGCATCAACACCCTGTTGCACACGCTATTCAACCGCGGCGTGGTGGTGGCGCCGGGCAGCCGCACCGTGCACGCCATTCTGGACACTTGCCGCGAGCACGCGGTCGAAGTGCTGCCGACCACGCCCACTTTCCTGCGCATGATGCTCATGAGCGGCGCCATTCCGGACCAGGTGCCGGCCTGCCTGAACGTGATCACCTACGGCACCGAGCGCATGGACCAGCCCACCTTGAGCGAATTGTGCCGCCTGTTGCCGGACGTCGATTTCCGCCAGACCTTCGGCATGTCCGAACTCGGCATCGTGCGCGTGAAATCGGAGCGGCGCGACAGTCTGTTCATGAAAGTCGGCGGCGAAGGCGTGGAAACCAAGGTGGTGGACGGCGTGCTGAAGATCCGCTCGCAGTCGCGCATGCTGGGCTACCTGAACGCCCCCTCGCCGTTCGACGCCGAGGGCTGGTATGACACCAAGGACGTGGTCGAAAGCAAGGACGGCCACTACAAGGTGGTGGGCCGCATCAGCGACGTGATCAACGTGGCCGGGCTGAAGTTCATGGCGTCCGAAGTCGAGCGCGCGGTGCTGGAGTATCCCGGCGTGTCGCTGGTGACGGCGCATGCGCGCAGCAATCCCATTACGGGCCAGCACGTGGAACTGAGCGTGCAGGCGGCCGACGGCCAGGAGGTCGACAAGGATGCGCTGATGGCCTTCCTGAAGTCGCGCCTGCAGCCGCACATGGTCCCCAAGCGCATCAAGATCGGCCAGGTGGCGGTGGGCCACCGTTTTAAGAAAGCATAATGGAATCTGTCCTGATCATCGGCACCGGCGGCCTGGCACGTGAATTCACCGCCTGGTGCGCCGCGCGCTACACGGTCGCCGGCTATCTCAGCAATAATGCAGAAGAACACGCGGCCTACCGGCTGCCGGGCCGCATCTTCATCGACCAGGTCACGCCGGAGCAGGCCGGCACGCGGCTCGCGTTCCTGGCGATCGGCTCCCCGGCGGTGAAACGGCAGATGCATGAGCGCCTGCTGCAGGCCGGCTTCAGCTTCCCGAGTTTTGTCCATCCGTCCAGCAGCGTGGCGCCGGCCAGCCAGCTGGGCGACGGCGTCATCGTGGCGCCGAACTGCACCGTCGGCCCCGGCGTGGTGGTGGGCCGGTGCAGCTATCTGAACTTCGGCTGCGGCATCGGCCACGACGCCGTCCTCGGCGACTACTGCCAGGTCAATCCCGGCGCGCAGATCGGCGGCAATGCCGCCCTCGACAGCGCCGTGCTGGTGGGCTCGAACGCCACCATCCTGCAGAAAGTGCGGGTCGGGGCGGATGCCACCATCGCGTCGGGCGCGCTGGTCATGGCCCGCGTGACGGCGGGCGCCACCATGATGGGCAATCCGGCCAAACGCATGCGCGCGTTCGAATAATGGCAAGAAAAAATATCGGTGTCTTGCTGGACGAGCACGATCCGGGCACGCACAGCGTCGCCCGCTGCCTGATGGCCGCGCTGGAGCAGGAGTTCCAGTTCACCGTGCTGGCCGCCGGCAATGAACCAGCTGTGCCGCCGTTCGAGCTGCTGCTCGATTTCCGCCCCGCCGGGGCGGCATCGCCCGCCGCCGGTGCCGCCAGCACGCTGCGCTACCTGACCGCCGCTGCCTCTGCCGCCGGGCCGGAGGCGCTGCTGGGCGCCAGGTCGTTTATCGTTGACCGCCATACCGCCGCCGCGCAGCAGGCCGATATTTTCCCGGCCCTGCGCCCCATGGCGCGCGGCGTGGATTTCTCTATCTTCAACGTGCAAGCCCACCGCACCGGCGCGCTGCGCCTGGGCTGGGTGGGCGATGCCGGCGCGCCGGGCAAGGCCGAACTGGCGCTGCTGGCCGAGGCGCTGGGCGACGCCTACCAAATCAGCGTCATCAGCGGCCAGTCCAGCCCGCAGATGCTGGCTGCCTTTTACAACTCCATCGATGTCCTGATCGTGCTGTCGGACCTGGAGCTGGCGGCGCAGCAACTGCTGGAGGCGGCCGCCTGTGGCGCCTTTGCGCTGTGCCTCAGCCCGGTGGTCCTGCCCGCCTGTATCGCCGGCCACCTGGGCGGCCTGGTGCTGGCTCCTTCCGCGCCGGCGCTGCGGGCGGGCCTGAACTGGTGCGGCCAGCAGGTGGAGCACATCCGCGTGGCCGGGATGCGCAACGCGCAGCGCGTGGCGATGGAACACAACTGGGCGCTGCTGGCGCCGGCCTGGAGCGCGCTGCTGCACCGGGAAATGGCGCAGTGCCCGCCGCAGGCTGCCGCCGCGCCGCTGGACCTGCTGATACTGGACGATATCTTCCCGCTGCTGACATCGGCCTTCCGCATCGCCGAATACAATTGCTATCTCAGCCATTTCGAGCGGGCGGCGGTCCACTCGACCGCCACGTCCTTCCCGCCGCATCGCCAGCAGGAAGGCATGGGGCCGGCGCGCCAGGAGTACGAAACCCGGTATCCCGAACACGCCGGCAAGGTCAGGCTAGGCGATCCGCGCTGGCTCGAGCCGGCCAGGGTGGCGTACATGGTGTTCATCAACAACGCCTACACTTTCTGTCCGGCGCTGGAACGGGCCGGAACGCCCTTCATTTTTTGCCTGTACCCCGGCGGCGGCTTCGCCATCGACGGCGAGGAGTCCGACCGCAAGCTGCGCCGGGTGTTGTCGTCGCCCTGCTTCCGCAAGGTGCTGTGCACACAGAAAATCACCTACGATTACCTGATCCGCAAGCAATTCTGCCGTGCCGAGCAAATTGAATTTGTCTACGGCGGCGTCAACTCGGTGCCCGAGACCTATCCGGCGCCCAAGCTGAAGTTCCCGGCGCAAAAGGCGCAATTCGACATCTGCTTTTCGGCCTACCAATACAGTCCGCAAGGCATCGACAAGGGCTACGATGTGTTCGTCGCCGTGGCCAAGCTGCTGCACGCACGGCACGCCGACATGGTGTTCCATGTGATCGGCAACTTCACGCCGGACGTCATCGACGTCAGCGAACTGGGCCGCAGCATCGTGTTTCACGGCTCGCTGCACACCGAGGCGCTGCACCAGCTCTACCGCTCGATGGACATCCTGCTCTCGCCCAACCGGCCCTTTATCCTGTCGCCAGGCAGTTTCGACGGTTTCCCCACCGGCGCCGCCCTGGAGGCGGGCGTCAACGAGGTGGCCTTGTTCGTTTCCGACCCGTTGCAGCTCAATCCCTTCGCCGACGGCACCGACTTGGTGATAGTCCAGCCCGAGCCACACAGCATTGTGCAGCAGATCGCGGCGTACTATCGCGACCCGGGGGCGCTCTACGCGCTGTCCGCACAGGGCGCGGCCAGTTTGCGGCGGGTACTGAACCTCGATACCCAAATGGCGCCAAGGCTGAGTCTACTGGAACACGCGATCTCGGCAAGCTGAGCCCGGTAGCCAGGGATTGCTTGCCAAAACAACTTGCCGTGGGAGATGATGACGCTAAGCCCATTGCCCCACCGCCCCACCATACGCCCTATGAAACCTATCTACGTCACCGAGCCCACCCTGCCGCCCCTGGAAGAATTCATTCCCTACCTGCAGCAGATCTGGGACAGCAAAACGCTGACCAACGGCGGCCCCTTCCACCAGCAGCTGGAAGCCGAGCTGTGCCGTCACCTGGGCGTGCGGCACGTGTCCCTGTTCACCAACGCCACCATCGCGCTGATCACCGCCTTGCAGGCCCTGCGTATCACCGGCGAAGTGATCACCACGCCGTATTCCTTCGTCGCCACCGCGCACTCGCTGCTGTGGACCGGGGTGAAGCCGGTGTTCGTCGACGTCGACCCGGTCACGCTAAACCTCGACCCGCGCAACATCGAAGCGGCCATCACGCCGCAGACCACGGCCATCATGCCGGTGCACTGCTACGGCACGCCCTGCGACGTCGATGAAATCCAGCGCATCGCCGACACTTACGGGCTGAAAGTGATCTACGACGCGGCCCATGCCTTTGGCGTGCGCAACCAGTCTGGCAGCATCCTCAACTACGGCGACCTGGCGGTGCTGAGCTTCCACGCCACCAAGGTGTTCAACACCTTCGAGGGCGGCGCCATCATCTGCCCGGACGCCAAGACCAAGCAGCGCATCGACCATCTGAAGAACTTCGGCTTTGTGGACGAGGTGACGGTGGTGGCGCCCGGCATCAACGGCAAGATGAGCGAGTTCAACGCCGCGCTGGGACTGCTGCAGCTGAAGGATCTGGAACAGGCGATCCAGAAGCGCCAGCTGATCGACGCGCGCTACCGTCGCGAACTGGCCGGCGTGGCCGGCATCCACTGCGTGCCGCGCGGACACGAGGGCGTGTCCAACTACGCCTACTTCCCCATCATGGTGGGTCCGCAATACAGCCGTAGCCGGGACGACTTGTACCGCAGGCTCAAGGAGCACGGCATCCATGCGCGGCGCTATTTCTATCCGCTCATCAGCGACTTCCCCATGTACCGGGGCCTGCCGTCGGCCGCGCGCTCGACGCTGCCGCTGGCGCGCCAGGCCGCCGACCAGGTGATCTGCCTGCCGATCTACCCGACGCTGCCGGAAGAAGCCCTGGAACGCATCATCTCGCTAATACGCGCAGGCTGAGCCCAGTCCCCGGCAGCGCTAAATGCCGCGCTTGATCTTCAGGTTGGTGTCCGCGGGCATCAGCCCGAGGCGGCGGCCGTGATGTTTCAGGAACATCCAGCTGTTGCGCTCGTGGGCGAAGATGGCCGGATCGCTGGAGGTGTGGTTGTCGTGCACGCGGAACTCGCTCAGCAGGTCGGCCAGGAACACGCACTCGCCCCTGCCCAGCATGTGCAGATAGAGCGCCACGTCGCCCGCCCCCTTGGTTTCAAAGCCGCTGAAACTCATCACCGAGGGCGCCATGGTCAGCGCGTCCGCGCGCCGCAGCATGACCGACGACGGCGGCCCGATGAAATTGCGGCCGGTGGCCAGCGTGAAGGCCGCCAGACTCAAGCCGCTGATTTCGCAGCTGGCATTGGCTACCGCCAGCAGCTGTTCCTCGAACCGCTCTCCAGCCGCGTTGATGGTGTAGCGGCGCGAAATGGCCAGCGCGGCGTCCGGGCAGGCCTGCATGCCTTGCACCATGCGTTCCACGCAGTGCGGCAGCAGCACATCGTCGTCGTACAGCGGCTTGATCAGTTCACCGCGCGCCTCGTGGATGCCGCGCGTCAGGCTTTTCACCTCGCCCAGCGGCGGAGTGTTCTTCAGGTAGCGCACCCGGCCGGCGCCCGCGCTGGCCTCGATCAGCTGGCGGATGTCGCCATCGCCGCTGTCGTCCAGTACGAGGATCTCGGTATGGGCATAAGTCTGCGCCAGCGCACTTGACAAGGCGGCCTCGAAATAGCGCGCGCGGTAGCCGGGAATCACGATGCTCACCAGGGGCTGGGCGTCCAGCACCGGCTTGCACGGCAAGAATTCCATAATCAGCTGGCCGGGCGCGCCGGCCACCTGGCCAGCCAGCGGCGCCATGCCGCTTTCTCCGGGCTGGCGCCGCACCGCGCTGTCCAGTCCGGCAAGCATGGCGGCGCGCTGCAGGTCCTGCGCGCTGTAGGTCCACTGGCGCCCCTCCATCCGCATCTGCAGATTGAGCGCCTCGGCCGGATTGTTGATCCACTGGTGCTCCGGCGCGCCGGGCGCGCTTTGCGCGGCAAACGTGGCCAGCATGGCGCCCAGATCCGGCGTGGCAACGCGCAGAATGGCGCCGCGCGCCAACACCCGCCGGCACTCGCGCAGGAACAACAGGCCCTGCTCCTGGCTCAGGTATTCAAGATGGTTCTGGCAGTGGATGCCGGCAATGCTGTGATCCGCGAACGGCAGGCCTTGCGACAGGTCGAGCTGCAAGTCCGCGCCGGGCGCCTGGGATACCGACGCGAAGCCGGCCAAGGCGGCATTGCCGGCCCCGATGTTCAGGAAGTGTTGCGTCATATCAGGCTGCGGCACGGCGGCTAGGTGTTGAAAAGAGTACGACCTTATGCAATCTGGCAGGCAATGTCAATCATGCCGGCGCCGCCGCAACAGCCGGCCCGGACACTACGGGGCGGCTCCGGCGGCGCGCAGCGCCACCTGCTGCGCCTGCTTGTAGCCGCGCCGCCGCAGTTCCGCGCCGTTCCCGCTGCACCAGTTCATGGCCTCGTGCAGCGCGGCGCCGGACGGCGCCGCCAGCTGCGCGCCGGGCTGCCGCTCCAGCAGTTCGGCCAGGCGGCCCTGGCGCACGCCCAGCAGGTACACGCCGCAGGCCATGGCGGCAACGGCGGCGGACAGCGCATAGTCCTGCTCCGACGTCAGCAGCAGCACATCGATGGACTGGAAGAAGGCCGCCGCCTGGGCCGGCGCCGCCTGCTCGTCCAGGATGGCCATCTGGTGCCGGCTGCCCATGGCGGGAATCAGCAGGCTGTTCACTTCATCCGGCCGCTCGGGCACCGTGCCCACCCAGCCGAAACGCACCGGGCCTTCACGGTAGGCATCCACATGGAAGGCGCCGAAATCGATGCGGCGCGCAAACTCGCCCAGCAGCGCTTCCGGCGCATTGCCCGCAGGGACAGCCGCATCCCCCAGCGCCGCGCGGACCTGCCGCATGCGCTCGACCAGGGCGGCGCCCGGCTCGAAGGAGCGCTGCAGGCGGCCGGTTTCGATCAGGTCCGTCCAGCCGCGCAGCACCACGGGCCAGGCATAGCATTCGCTCCAGTGCGCGCGGCTGATCTCGCCCAGCTCCTTGCGCAGCGCCCGGTTCGCTGCCAGCTGCCGCAGGCGCGGCATAAAGCCGGGCAGGTCCGTGATGAAGCCGCCCAGGTGGTCGTTGGCGGCGCCGCACTGGGGCGTGGCCAGCCAGGGCTTGCCGTGGGACATGGCCTCCAGCAGGGTGATGGGAGAGCCCTCGCCGTGCGAAGCCAGCACCACCACGTCCGCCGCGCGCATGGCGGCCGACACCCATTCCGGCGGCAGGCCGGGGATGTATTTGATTTCCGGGCGGCTGGCCAGCTTGGCCTGCACCGCCGCCACGCAGTCGGTGGCGCCGGTGGGCGTGCCTATCATCACCAGCTGCCAGTTGGCCGGCATGTCGGGCAAGGCGTCGATCAGGCCGATGTGGTTCTTCACCCAGTACAGATTGGCCACATGCAGGATTACGAAGCGGTCGGCCGGAATGCCGAGCTGCTGGCGGAAATCGCCGGCCGGCACGGCCTGGCTGCTGGCGTTGGGCAGGTAGACCGGCTCCACGCCGGCTTCCCGCATAAAGCGGTGGTCCGGCCCGCTCTTGGTCATGGTCAGCGCGGCGGTGGACGATTTCAGGATGGCGGCCAGGCGCTGGCGGAAGTCCTGCTTGTCCTTCCAGCGCGCGTAGCCGTCCTCGTTGATGATGGGCTGCACCAGCACCCGCGTATGCGCCGGCGGCGCGAGCTGCTCCACGCTCCAGACGATGGTGCCCAGCGGATCCTGGATCAGCAAGCAGGTGTCGTAGGCGCCGGAGGCCACCGCCGCGCGGATGGCGTGCTGGAAAGCCGGCATGTCCACGCTGATGATGGCCACGCCCTCATGGCTGTCCGCGCTGCGGCCCGGAAAAGCCAGCGTCATCACGCTGACGTCGTAGCCGGCCGCCACCAGTTCGCCGCCCAGCTGCCCCATGCTCGTCTCCAGCCCTCCGATGGAAGGCCAGAAATGGCTGCAGGCGATCAGTATTTTTTTGCGCATTGGGGTCGCTGTCGTAAATGGTCCGGGCCGCCGGGGCGGCAGCCGCGCTTAGGCCTCCATGGCCAGGCGCAGCTCCTCCATGGTAGCGCGCAAGCGGGCGTTGTAGCGCGCCATGGAGTCGTCCATCTGGTGGTTGGTGTTGAAGCCGTTCCACCATTCCTCCTCGCGGATGGCGGCGGCGCTGGCGTCGGCATGGCCGCTGGCGCGCTTGTGCTTCTCGTAGTATTCGCGGCTCTGGCAGACGTAGTGGTTCATGCGGAACTGGCGGTAGCTGGGCACGTAGTCAGGCATAAAGCCCCAGGTGATGGGCCGCATCTGCTCGTCGACGGTGCCGCCGGGCGTGGCGAACACGTGGCCGCTGGACGAAATCGCCGTCTGCTGGCGGCCCTTGACCAGGCTTTTCACGCGGCTGTGCGCGTAGAAGCTGTCCTCGGCGCGCATGCGGAAGTTCTCGGTGATCAGGCCTTCCGGTTCGGCCACGTGGCCCGAGCTGCCGAAGTTCACGTTGTAGACCCCGAGCGCCGACGCCGGCATGCTGTCGTACTGCCACAGCGCTTCCTGCATGGTGTAGGCCTTGGTCGGGAACAGGAACTCGTCGCCGTCGATGAAGCCCATCCAGTCGACTTCGTTCATATAATTCTGGCAAGCGTGCTGGTAGGCCTGCAGCTGGATGCGGTCGCCCGGCGAGGGCAAGGCGATGATGTTGATGTCGAGCCGTTTTTTCAGCTTCAGCAGGATCTCTACCGTGTCGTCCTGGCACATGTGGGCGTAAAAGTAGAACTTGCGGAAGCCAACCAGGTAATGAAACGCAAACCACTCCAGCAGCCAGGGGCCGCGGTCGCGCTGTATGGTAACTAGCCCTAATATCATTCCCGACCTTCCCGGCCCTATAGCCTTATAGCAACACAGACCATTGTACGAGTCGCCAATTCGGCTGGTCAAGCGCTAATCGGCCTGCCCGCCGCCGCAAATTCGCTTGACAAGCGGGAAGCAGCTCCCTTACATTAAAGCCCATGTTCCCGCATCCGCACCTATCCGCTTTCCTGCTGCCGGCTCCTAGCGCCCTATCGCTAGCGCTGCGCCTACTAGCACGCGCCTAAAAAGCACGTCTCAGTTGTACCCCTGCGCCGGCCACAAGCTGCGCAAGTCTCCCAAAAAATCAGGAAAGTTTGCACCGATGTCCACCACGGCTATTCACACGCACCGTAGCACCGCACGCACCTCTCAAGGTTTCGCGCTGCTACTGCTATCGCTACCGACCGGTTGCCAGGCCTAGCGTCCCGTGGCCGTCTGGCAGCCCGCGCCACATCGAATGCGCTTTACCTTCCAAAAATTCAGAAGACTCAGGAGTACCACATGATGTTGCAAAACCCAGCAGCGAAATACCGCGCCTTCCCGGCTGTCCAATTGACCGACCGCACCTGGCCGAACGCCGTCATCAGCAAGCCGCCGATCTGGATGAGCACCGACCTGCGCGACGGCAACCAGGCGCTGATCGAGCCAATGAGCCCGGAGAAAAAGCTGCGCTTCTTTGACATGCTGATCAAGATCGGCATCAAGGAAATCGAAGTGGGCTTCCCTTCGGCCTCGCAGACCGACTTCGACTTCGTGCGCAAGCTGATCGACGAAGACCGCATTCCGGACGACGTCACCATCATCGTGCTGACCCAGTCGCGCGAAGAACTGATACGCCGCACCGTGGAAGCGGCGGCGGGCGCCAAGCGCGCCATTGTCCACCTGTACAACTCGGTGGCGCCGGTGTTTCGCAAAGTGGTGTTCGGCATGTCGCGCGAAGAGATCACCAACATCGCCACCACCGGCACCACGCTGGTGAAAGAGCTGGTGGCCCAGCATCCGCAGACCGACTGGGGCTTTGAATACACGCCGGAATCGTTCTCCACCACCGAACTCGATTTCTCCAAGCATATCTGCGACGCCGTTTCCGCCATCTGGAAACCGACCCCGCAGAAGAAAATGATCATCAACATGCCGTCGACGGTGGAGTGCAGCACGCCTAACGTGTATGCCGACCAGATCGAATGGATGTCGCGCAAGCTGGAGCGCCGCGATTCGCTGATCCTGTCCGTGCACCCGCATAACGACCGCGGCACCGCCATCGCCGCCGCCGAACTGGCCGTCATGGCCGGCGCCGACCGCGTGGAAGGCTGCCTGTTCGGCAACGGCGAGCGCACCGGCAACGTGGACCTGGTGACGCTGGCATTGAACCTGTACACCCAGGGCGTGCACCCTGGCCTGGACTTCTCCGACATCGACAGCGTGCGCAAGCTGGTGGAGGAATGCAACCAGCTGCCGGTGCACCCGCGCCACCCATACGTGGGCGACCTGGTGTTCACCGCCTTCTCCGGTTCGCACCAGGATGCGATCAAGAAGGGCTTCGCCAAGCAGCAGCCGGACCAGCCTTGGGAAATCCCTTACCTGCCTATCGACCCGCAAGATCTGGGCCGCAGCTACGACGCGGTGATCCGCGTGAACAGCCAGTCCGGCAAAGGCGGCATGGCCTATCTGCTCGAGCAGGACTTCGGCCTGGTGCTGCCGCGCCGCCTGCAGATCGAGTTCAGCCGCGCCGTTCAGGCCGTGGCCGACCAGACCGGCCTGGAGATCACCTCCGAAGGCATCCACCAGATCTTCAGCCAGGAATACCTGGAGCAGACCGCGCCTTACGCCTACAGCTCGCACAAGATGCAGGAAGACACCACCAGCGACGAGCCGGTGCAGATCGACATCGCCCTTAGCCACCGTGGCGCCAGCATGGCGCTGCAAGGCGGCGGCAACGGCCCGATCGACGCCTTCGTCGACGCGCTCGGCCTGGACATCAAGCTGATGGACTACCACGAGCACTCGATCGGCTCCGGCGCCAACGCCAAGGCGGCCTGCTATGTTGAACTGCGCCTGGAAAACGGCCCCACCCTGTTCGGCGCGGGCATAGACAGCAACATCGTCACCGCCTCCTTCAAGGCCGTGCTGAGCGCCGTCAACCGCCAGATCAAGCAGCGCGAAGCCGCCTCCGCCCCGGCGGACGCCGGCGCCGCCGCATAAAAAACGTCCCGGCCAGCCGCCGCCAGAGCCGGATATTGAAGGGCGCCCCAGGAGGGCGCCCTTGTACCGGTGGATCCGCCGCTGGACGAGGCCCTGGCCGCCCCGCAAGCGGCGGCCCTCGATACCGCACTGGCCTGCCTGGACGCAGCAAGCAGCGGCAAGATAACCGCAGCGCCGGCTTGCGCCTACGCCCCCGGCGGCGAAACCGGCGTCAAGCTGGCTGCCGCGCAGGCGGCGCAAATAGCCAAGCCCGCCTACTGGCGCTCGCGCGCCTCCGAAATCGACAACCTGCCCGCCAGCGCCAGCCAGCTGCGCACCGCGCGCAAAACCTTCGGCGACCTGCCGCTGGTGGTGCTGGCGCGCAGCGACGCTGCACAGGCCACCGCAGCGCAGCATCTGGCCAGCCTGTCCACGCGCGGACGCAGCGTGGCGCTGCCGGACACCGGCCTGCCCCTCCTGTTCGCGCAGCCCGAAGCCGTCAGCGCCGCCGTGCTGCAAGTGCTGGAGGCGCTGGAAAAACCACAGCCCTGAACGCCGGCCTGCGGCCCGCCGCCAGTTTCCGGCAGTCCTCGAAATATATTGATATACTATTTTTGCACTGCAACAATTTGGAGAATGGCATGAAACTGGCGAATCTGAACATCGGCGCCCGGCTTGGACTGGGATTTGGCATGGTACTGCTGCTGATGGCGGTGCTGATCGGCATCGGTCTGCAGCGGCTGGCGCAGATAGGCGACCTGAACGCCACCATGGTGGACCAGGACTGGCGCAAGGCCGACGCCGCCGCCATCATCGCCGCCACCACGCGCGCCAACTCGGCGCTGGTGCTGGAAATGTTCATCGCCACCGACAAGGCGGCCGAAGCGCGCATCCTGGAGCAGATCGACGGCAACAAGAAAATCATCTCCGCCGAACTGGAAGTGCTGGACAAACTGGTCTTCCGCGACGAAGGCAAGACGCTGCTGGCGGCCATCAAGACCCAGCGCGCGCAATACGTGCAGTCCTTCAGCAAGGTGGCAAAAATGCTCGCCGACGGCCAGCGCGACGAGGCCGCCCAGTTCATGCGCAGCGACACCCTGCCCGCGCTGGGCAGTCTGCAAAACAGCGTCAAACAGCTCAACGATCTGCAGCGCGGCATCGTCGTCGAGCACAGCGGCCTGGTGAAAGACAATATCAGCATGGCGGGCCGCATGATGGCAGGCCTGGGCGCGCTGGCGCTGCTGCTGGGCGTGGCCTTCGCCTGGCGCGTCACGCGCTCCATCACCGCCCCTATCGGCCATGCGCTGCAAGTGGCGCGCGCCGTGGCGGCGGGCGACCTGACCAGCCAGATCAAGGCCGACACGCGCTGCGAAGCCGGCCAGCTGCTGGGGGCGCTGGGTGAAATGAACAGCAGCCTGGCGCGCATCGTCGGCGAGGTGCGCAACGGCACCGGCGCCATCGCCAGCGCCTCCAGCCAGATCGCCAGCGGCAATATGGATTTGTCCTCGCGCACCGAAGCGCAGGCCAGCGCCCTGGAACAGACCGCCTCCTCGATGATAGAACTCACCACCACCGTGCGCAACAACAGCGACAACGCGCGCCAGGCCAACGAACTGGCGCGCAGCGCGTCGGCCGTGGCGCAGCGCGGCGGCAGCGTCGTGTCGCAAGTGGTCGACACCATGGGCTCGATCAACGCCTCCTCGCGCAAGATCGTGGACATTATCGCCGTCATCGACGGCATCGCCTTCCAGACCAATATCCTGGCGCTGAACGCGGCGGTCGAAGCGGCGCGCGCGGGTGAACAGGGGCGCGGCTTCGCCGTGGTGGCGTCCGAAGTGCGCAACCTGGCGCAGCGCTCGGCCAGCGCCGCCAAGGAAATCAAGGAGCTGATCGCCGATTCGGTCGAGAAAGTCGATGTGGGCGCCAAGCTGGTGGAGCAGGCCGGCAGCACCATGGACGAAGTGGTGGCCAGCGTCCAGCGCGTGAGCGACATCGTGGGTGAAATCACGCTCGCCAACAACGAGCAGACCGACGGCATCGAGCAGATCAACGTCGCCATCTCGCAAATGGACCAGACCACGCAGCAGAACGCCGCGCTGGTGGAAGAAGCCGCCGCCGCTGCAGCCGCCATGCAGGACCAGGCCGGCGCGCTGAAAGACGTGGTCAGCCAGTTCCGCCTGGCGGAAGGCCCGGCCCAGGCGCGCCACCGCCCCGCCCCGCGCCGCCTTGCGGCATAAGCCGTCCAGCCGCAGGACGTCGCAACCTCGCAACCTCGCAACCGCGTAGGGCGGGTTAGCGGAAACCGCGTAACCCGCCAAGAGCCGCCGGCAGCACGGCCAAGCCGCTACTTGCGCGCCAGGCGGATACCGGTGAACTGCCAGCGCGCGCCGGCCGGGAAAAAGTTGCGGTAGCTGGCGCGCGCATGCCCGGCCGGCGTGGCGCACGACGAGCCGCGCAGCACATACTGGTTCAGCATGAACTTGCCGTTGTACTCGCCCAGCGCGCCCGGCGCCGTCTCATAGCCCGGATAAGGCGCATAGCTGCTGCTGGTCCATTGCCAGCAGTGTCCAAACATCTGCCTTAACCCACCCTGCTCCTGTGCGTCCTGCTGCGCAGCGAACTCCCACTCCCCCTCCGTCGGCAAGCGCGCGCCGCGCCAATGGGCGTAAGCGTCCGCCTCGAACAGCGACAAATGCATGGCCGGCGCATCGAGGTCCAGCGCCTGCAAGCCCGCCAGCGTGAACTCCAGCCACTGCCCGTCCTCGCCGCGCCGCCAGTACATCGGCATGCGCAACCCCTGCGTGCAAACCCAGTCCCAGCCCTCGGCCAGCCACAGCGACGCCGTCTCATAGCCGCCCGCCTCGATAAAAGCCAGGTACTCGCCATTGCTCACCAGCCGCGAAGCCAGCGCGAACGGCGCCACATACTGGCGGTGGCGCGGCAGCTCGTTGTCAAAGCAGAAGCCGTCGCCGCCGTAACCGATATCGGCCAGCCCGCCGTCAAACGCCACCCACTCCATCGCGCCGGCCTCGCTGCGCGCCCCGGCCTGCTGCGCATAGGCCGGCTGCAAAGGATTCTGCGCCAGCAAATGCTTCACATCCGTCAGCATCAGTTCCTGGTGCTGCTGCTCGTGCTCCAGGCCCAGCGTGGCCATCATCTCCAGCTGCGCGCGCTGCGCCGCATCCAGCGCGAGGCCGAACAGGCGCGCCATGCGTGCATCCACATTCGCGCGGAAGGCTTTCACCTCGGCCAGCGACGGCCGCGTGAGCAGGCCGCGCTGCGGACGCGGATGCTTTTCGCCGATGCCGTTGTAATAGGAATTGAACAGCACCCGGAACGCGGGATGGAAGGGCTCGAAGTCCGCCTCCATGCGCTCCAGGATAAAGGTCTCGAAGAACCAGGTAGTATGCGCCAGGTGCCATTTGATGGGGCTCGCATCCGGCATGGACTGGGCGCAGCAGTCCTCGTCCGACAAGGGCTCGGCCAGCGCCAGCGAGCGTTCGCGTACCGAGTTGTAGCGCGCTATCCAGTGCGCGGGGCCGCTCATATGCATAGCTTATTCATCTTGATAGTCACTTTATTCACCGATCGCCCTGGCATGCAGCACGGCGTACCATTCCGCGTCGTCGGTCCAGGTATGCGTGGCGGCGAAACCGGCTTCCTGCAGCAGGTCGATAAAACCGCGCCGCGTGTATTTGTAGCTGTCTTCCGTGTGTATGCGCTCGCCGCGCGCAAAGTGGCGCTCGTAGCGCTGGCGCCCCTCGGCCGGCCAGCTCACCGACAGCGCCTCGCGCGCTTCCAGGTGCATTTCCACCCTGCTCTCTTCGGCGTTGAAGAAGGCGCGGTGCTGCCACTGCGTGACGTCGAAATCCGCGCCTGTCAGGTGGTTCAGGTGGCGCAGCATGTTCAGGTTGAAGGACGAGGTGACGCCGATCGCATCGTCATACGCCGCGTCCAGCACGGCGCCGTCCTTGACCAGGTCCACGCCGATCAGCAGGCCGCCGTCGCCCTGCTCGTTGGCGCGCATGCGGCGCAGGAAGGCGATCGCCTCGTGCGGCGCGAAATTGCCTATCGACGAACCAGGATAGAAGAACACGCGCCGCTCGGGCCGCACGCTGGCCGGCAAATGGAAACTGCGCGAGAAATCCAGTCCCAGCGCCGTCATTTCAATATGCGGGAAGCGCTGCTGCAGCCGGCTCACCGCCTCGTTCAGGAAGTCGCGCGAAATATCGATGGGCACGTACTGCGCCGGGTGCAGCAACGGGAACAGGCCGGCCGCCTTGGCGCAATTGCCCGCGCCCAGGTCGATCAGCGTGGAACCCAGCCCCACCGCCTGCGCGATTTCGCTGCCGTAACGCTCAAAGATGGACGCTTCGGTGCGCGTGGGATAGTATTCGGGCAGCTCGCATATCGCTTCGAACAGCTTGGAGCCCAGGCTGTCATATAAATACTTGGGCGAAGTGTAAGCCCGCTCCGCCAGCAAGCCAGTACTGATCTCGGCGATGGTGGCTGGGCTGCCCTGCGGAACGCTGGACGACCGGCTGGGAATATCAGGCGAAATCACGCGGATCGCCGCAGTACGGGACATAGGCATAGTGTGCTCAGTCAAGTTGATGGGCCATCACCGAGCCTGCTGCCGATGACAGTTTTGCTATCATAGCTGAATATCATATTTTCAGTGTCGCCGCGCCCAAGCCGTGCATTCTTGCGTTAGCCGCTTAACATTGGCTGCTTAACAACTACAAAAAGGAACTTCCATGAAATGCTCTCCATTGACCCTCGTCAAATCCCTGATGGCCGCCAGCCTGCTGTTCGCCGCCGCCCAGGCGCCGGCCCAGCAAGTGCTGCGCGTGTCCGCCATTCCGGACGAAGCGCCGACCGAACTGCAGCGCAAGTTCAAGCCGCTGGGCGAGTACCTGGAGAAGAAACTGAACATGAAGGTCGAGTTCACCCCGGTGACCGACTACGCCGCCTCGGTGGAAGGCCTGATCAACCACAAGCTGGACATGGTGTGGTTCGGCGGCTTCACTTTCGTGCAAGCCAAGGACCGCAGCAAGGGCCAGGTGGTGCCGCTGGTGCAGCGCGCCGAGGACGAGAAATTCCGCTCGGTGTTCGTCACCACCAGCAAAACCATCAACAAGCTCGATGACCTGAAGGGCAAGACCCTGAGCTTCGGCTCGGAGTCGTCCACCTCCGGCCACCTGATGCCGCGCTCCTTCCTGCTGGCCGCGAAGATCAATCCGGACACCGACCTGAAACGCATCGCCTTCTCCGGCGCGCACGACGCCACCGTGGCGGCCGTTGCCGGCGGCAAGGTGGACGCGGGCGCGCTGAACATCTCGGTATGGGAAAAGCTGGTGGCCGAGAAAAAGGTCGACCCGGCCGCCGTGCGCGTGTTCTACACTACCCCCGGCTACTATGACTACAACTGGACCGTGCGCGCCGACATGAACCCGGAACTGAAGAAGAAGATCACCGACGCCTTCCTGGCGCTGGACGCATCCAAGCCGGAAGACAAAGCCATCCTGGACCTGCAGCGCGCCTCCAAGTTCATTCCGACCAAGGCCGAGAACTACACCGCCATCGAAGCGGCCGCCGTCAACGCGGGCCTGCTGAAGAAATAAGATTCGATCCATGTCCGCTCCTTTGTACCTGCTCGAGCGCCTGACGGTGCGCCATGCCGGCGCCGCCAGCGCGCCCGCGCTGCACGCCATCGACCTGGCCGTTGCGCCGGGCGAGCAGCTTGCGCTGATCGGCCCTTCCGGGGCCGGCAAGACCACGCTGCTGGCCACGCTGGCCTGCAACCACCAGCCGCAATCGGACGACGGCGGCCGCTACACGGCCTTCGGCGCCGACCCGTGGGCGCTGGACAACGCGGCCCGCCACCGTTTGCGCGCGCGCCTGTTCCTGGCGCCGCAGACGCCGCCGCTGCCGCCGCGCCAGCGCGTGGTGACGGCGGTGCTGGCCGCGCGCCTGCCGCACTGGAGCTTGTGGCGCGCCCTGCGTTCGCTGGTCAAGCCGGTGGAGCCGGAAGCGGCCTACCGCGCGCTGGCCCGCTTCAACCTGGGCGACAAGCTGTATAGCCGTGTGGACCGCCTGTCCGGCGGCGAGCGCCAGCGCTGCGGCCTGGCGCGCCTGATGCTGTCGGACGCGCAGGCGCTGCTGGTGGACGAGCCGCTGTCCGCGCTCGACCCCGCGCTGTCGCAATTGACGCTGTCCACGCTGCAGCAGGAAGCCCGCGAACGCAACGCCGCGCTGGTGTGCAGCCTGCACCAGGTGGAACTGGCGCTGGCCAACTTCCCCCGCATCGTGGCGCTGAAACAGGGCAGCATCGCCTTCGACCTGCCGCGCGAGCAGGTCACCGAGGCCATGATCGCCGAACTGTACCTGGGCGAGCAGCCGCCGGCCAATGCGCCCTCGCTGCACGAGTCGGCGGAAAAACTGGCCATCGGCGCCTGCCTCTGAAACACCGTATGCGCAATCTCCCCGCAGTCCCTTATACCAGCCCGGCCGACCGCCACCCCGACCCCGCCTGGCGCGGCCGGATGACGTTCGCCGTGCTTGCTCTCATTGTGCTCTGGCCCATGGTGGTGGCCAGCGAATTCAAGCCCTTCGAACTGCTGGACTGGCAAAGCCTGACTGCCACCGGCCGCTTCCTGGCCGGCTTCGTGCCGCCGGCGCACGACGCGGAATTCCTGTCCATGCTGCTGCGCGAGACCTGGCTCACCATCGCCATCGCCACCGCCGGGCTCACGCTCGCGCTGCTGGGCGCCATCCCCGCCACGCTGCTGGTGACCGAGCGCCTGTCGATCTCGCGCCTGGGCAGCGGCCGCATGGCGCTGCCTTCGCGCCTGCTGCGCCAGGCCGTGCGCTGGCTGCTGATCTTGCTGCGCAGCGTGCCCGAACTGGTGTGGGCGCTGCTGTTCGTGCGCATCGTCGGCCTGGGGCCGACGGCCGGCGTGCTGGCCATCGCCCTGACCTACTGCGGCATGCTGGGCAAGGTCTACGCCGAGATCCTGGAATCGTCCGACGCCCACGCGGCCGACACGCTGCTGGCCAACGGCAGCGGCAGGCTGGCGGCGCTGCTGTACGGCGCGCTGCCGGAGGCGGCGTCCGAGCTGGTGTCCTATACCGTGTACCGCTGGGAGTGCGCGATACGCGGCTCGGTGGTGATGGGCTTTGTCGGCGCGGGCGGGCTGGGCCAGCGCATGGACGAATCCATGAAGGCCATGAGCGGCGGCGAAGTGTCGTCCATGCTGCTGGTGTTCGTGCTGCTGGTTGCCGCCGCCGACCTGGTGTCGAAATACCTGCGGAGGCGCCTCGGATGACGCAGACTGCATTGAAAGAGGCGCCGGCCGGGATGCCGCCGCCCCCCGCTCGCTCCTGGTCCGCCTGGCTCATGGCGCTGGCCCTGGCCATGCTGGTGGCGGCCAGTTTCGCCACGTTGCCGCTCAACTGGTCGGCCCTGCTGAGCGCCGACGCGGTGCGCAGCAGCAGTGAATTCCTGGCCGGCTTCGCGCCCCCGGAACTGGCCGTGCCCTTCCTGGTCAAGACCGCCAACGCCACGCTGGAAACGCTGGCCATGTCCGCCCTCGGCACCCTGCTGGCGGTGGCGGGCGGCCTGCTGCTGGCACTGCCCGGCGCGGGCCGCTTCGGCCGCCCAGCGCGCGCCGCCGTGCGCGCCGTGCTGAACGTGCTGCGCTCGGTGCCGGAGCTGGTGTGGGCCTCCATCCTGATGATCGCCGCCGGACTGGGGCCGTTCGCCGGCACCATGGCGCTGGCCGTGCACACCGCCGGCGTGCTGGGACGGCTGTTTGCCGACGCGCTGGAAAACGCCGCGCCGCTGCCGGAGCAAAGCCTGCGCATCAACGGCGTCTCGCCCATGGCGGCCTTCCTCTACGCCACCTTGCCGCAAACGCTGCCGCAAATGCTGTCCTACACCTTGTACCGGTGGGAGAACAATATCCGCGCCGCCGCCATTCTCGGCGTGGTGGGCGCGGGCGGGCTGGGGCAGATGCTGAAATACCATTTATCGCTATTCCAGATGCAAGCCGCAGCCACCGTCATCATCGCCATGCTGCTGCTGGTGGCGCTGGTGGATGCGGCCAGCTTCGCCACCCGCCGCGCCCTCACCCGCTGATTGCCTATGCTCGCCCTGAACAAGCTGTCCAAGACCTATGCCGGCCGGCCGGTGCTGAGCGAGCTGAGCTGGCTTTTCCGCGCCGGCGAATTTGTCGCCATCATGGGCGAATCGGGCGTGGGCAAATCCACCCTGCTGAACCTGATCGCGGGCCTGGACCAGCCGGATATCGCCCCGGCGTCCGGACCTCCCATCGTGCTGGACGGCGTGGCCATGTCAGCGCTGGACGACGACGCCGCCACCCGCTTGCGGCGCCAAAAAATGGGCTTTGTTTTCCAGGCCTTCCACGTGCTGCCGCATCTGACCCTGCTGCAAAACGTGGCTCTGCCGCTGCTGCTGAACGGCCTGCCGCAGCAGCGCGCGCTGGACATGCTGGAGGCGGTCGGCCTGCAGGGGCGCGGCGGCGACTATCCGCACCAGCTGTCCGGCGGCCAGCTCCAGCGCGTGGCCATCGCCCGCGCACTGGTGCACCAGCCGGCCCTGGTGCTGGCGGACGAACCCACCGGCAACCTCGACCCGGAGACCGCGCACGGCATACTTTTGCTGCTGCGCAACGAAATAAAATCCAGCGGCGCTTGCACCATTATGGTGACCCATTCCCACGCCGCCGCCGCGATGGCGGACCGCACGCTCGTACTGACCAGCTCGGGACTACAAGAAACAACATCCGTCAACCGCTTTGCTCAATAAATAAGAATATTTTTTGTCCTAGACCTACCAATAATCTACCGTTGCAGTATCATACATACAACTTGCTTGGTTATTAATAGTTGAGTGATCCGCCTGTTTACGCCGTTTGGGCGGTAGAACACAAGCCAGGAGACGCCAATCTATCCACGTTTTCTAACTAAGGAGGAAAAAATGAGCGTGCGGCAAAAGAAACTGGAACTGATCGAGGCAATGAATCGAGCAAGGGCGTTGGAACCCTCCAGCTTTGTGCCCAACAAGCTGCTCGATACGCTGATTGAGAAGATGCACCTTAAAAATGATGCTGAACTCTGCCGCGTACTGGAGGTACAACCTCCTATCATCAGCAAAATCCGCCACCGAAAACTAGCTGTCGGAGCTACCATTTTGCTGCGTATGCACGAAAAATCCGAACTGAGCATACGCGAACTTAAAGATCTATCGACTGCCTCGATGCATTGACCGAATTCTGGTCGTGCAATGCCAGGCGCCGGCATCGCGGTCACCGGCGCCAATCTACAGCCTAGCCCCCGCTGTTACCCTCCCTGCAATCCCCCCTCCAAGCTGCCACCTGTTTCCGTATAGAATGTTGCATGTCCAGTATCAGGAATGCGCCATTGGAAATCCGCGACTTTTTCACCGAGTACAACGACGCCATCAGCGGCGACAGCAACACAGATCCACTGGGACTGACCGTCATCTGGGCTTCGCTGGGCCAGCGCATCTTCAGCAACCGCATCAGCTCCATTTCCTATGACGTGCGCAGCTACACGCTGAACCTGTTTCACCACCATATGGTGCGCGCGCTGGCGGATGACGCCGCCATCGTGCAGCACTATGCCGCGCTGGATTTGCCCAACAGCATGGACAGCCTGGCCTTCAAGAACAGCTGCCTGATCCATTTCGAAAACCTGTTCACCTACGCCATGGCGCAGCACGGCTCCGCCGCCCAGGCCAGCGGCGTGCTGGGCATCTCCAAGGCACGCCGCAAGCTGCGCGAAGCAGGCGGGGCGGCGCTGGGATTCGGCCACAGCCAGGCGCACCAGATCCTGCGCCGCCAGCTGCTGCTCGGAGTAAGCGGCCGCTACAAGACGCCCATGATAGAAATGCGCTTCTTCGACCGTGCCTACCGCTACCAGCTGCCCAAACAGCCCGCCGGCCTATGGCCGGCTGCCGACGCCCTGATCCGCAGGGTGCCGGAACTGTCGCGCTTGAAAAGCAAACTGCTGGCGCACTTCCTCCAGTTTCTGCAGCATGGACCGCAGCTGTCCATGCCGCTGGACAGCGTGGACCCCGAACTCAAGCTCGCCTATATAGGCGCGTTCCGCACGCCGGCCCACGTAGGCAGCTACGCGCGCAGCTTCTGGCTGGAAGCAACCGGCCTGAGCGGGGGCATCGCCGGTGCGGTCCTGGCGCAGCTGGACGGGGCGGAAAGGGCCGGCACGGCTCCGTCTCCGCCGCAACCGCCGCGCACAGTACTGGCCCAGGCGCGCGCGGCGATGGAGCAGGCCTCTCCGGCCGCGCCCGGCAGCGCCGAACTGGAGGCGGCGCTGCTGCCCATCCGCCACATAGAACAGGTGGAACCCTTCATTGCGGACCTGGACTTGCTGTTCCAGCTGGCGCTGCGGCGGCCGCACAGCAGCATGGCGCAGATCGAAGAGGACTGGACCCGCTACGGGCGCAACAGCGGCACCCTGCCCGCTCAGGCCGCCGCGCTGCAAGCCTCGCCGCAGCTGATGCCGTCCTTGCCGGGCACCGCGCAGCGCCGCCTGAGGAAACTGCTGGAGATTGCCGCCTGTCCGGACCTGGAAACGCAACTGGCCCACCTGCTGCGCTACCATGGCGGCATCATGCAGCAGCGCGGCCAGGGCGCCTGGCTGAACGTCAACGCAGCCGGGGCTTATGCGGTATCGGTCCGCACCAGCAAACCGCCCGCTGCGGAGAAACGCCCTCCCGGCGCCTGGATACACGGCTACTACATCGGCGAATTCAAGCAGTTCGCCCAAGGCCTGCGTGGAGGCGCCGCATGAAGCTGCTGGACGAATTCCAGCGCCAGCTGGACAAGACCGGGCCGCCGCGCCGCGTCTTCCTCACCACCTTCAACATGGGCATCGAACTGGTCGAGACTCATCTGCTGCCCGCCATCCTCGGCATGGAGACGCCGCGCTCCGCGATGGAATTCGAGCAGATGCAGCAGGAGCTGGCGCTGCGGCAGGCAGCCGCCGACAATGCCGAAACGGACGGCGACGCCGCCCCGCCCCCGCTCGACCTGCGCGTATTCGCCGACCGCCGCATGCTGTTCAACAGCGTGGAGCGCAAGCGCACGTCGCTACCCGTGAGCCCCGTGTCACCGCTGCGGCTGGGCTTCGGAACGGCCAGCCTGTTCCATCCCAAGGTCATCTATATTGAAGGCGCCGAGGGCGCCATTCTCGGCTGCGGCAGCGCCAACCTGTCCGTGGGCGGCTGGGCCAACAACCAGGAAGTGTTTGTCTTCCGCAAGATCAGCAGCGCGGCGCAAGCGGCGCAGGTGCAGGCCTTCTTCGCACCGCTGCTGACGGCTGCGGGCCAGCCGGAGACGGCGCTTGGCGCCAGGCTGTGGGGCGATGACGCCGGCTGGTCGTTCTGCCACAGCTTCCAGCCGGCCGGACTGCTGCCGCAACTGGCGGCGCACCAGCCGCCGGGCACACCCATGGAAGGGCTGGGCGTATGGTCGCCCTACTTTTCCGACGACCTGGCGCACATGCTGGACGCGGTGCGCCGGCAAGCGGGCCATCCCGGAATGCCAGTCAGCTTGGTGGCAGACCGGAACGAGACCGGCCAGATCCGCACCCGCTGGAGCGGTGGGCTGGCCGAGCAATTGCAGGAGGGCCGGCTGGCCTTCCACGCGGGCAGCCGCCAGGTACGCCGGGACGAGCGCATCAAGATGAGCCACGCCAAGGTGTGGCTCACGCCGCACGCGATCGCCATCGGCTCCTGGAACTGCTCCATGCCGGGCGCCCAGCTGCAAGGCCGGGACAACAATATCGAAGCCGGCATGCTGCTGCCGGACCCGCCCGATTTCAAGAGCGCGCTGGGCGACGCCATCCCCGTGGATGAAGGCCACTTCTGCAGCCCGGCGCAGCTGCTCGAAGACGAGCTGCAGTTGCCGCCCCTGCCGCCGTTCGACCTGGCCGTCTCCTTCGACTGGCGCACGCTGAACTACAGCGTCCGGCTGGACTGGCCGGATGACTGCAGCGCACCGGACTACGTGCTGCACCTGCCCGATCTGCCCGGCATCCCGCTGCAGCCCGGCATGCCGGCGCAAGCGCACTACCCGGTAGCGGAGCCGCAGCGCATCCTCACCAACCGCTACTACACCGTGGAGCTGAATGGCGGCACGGTGGCGCGCGGCATCGTGAATGAACAGCATGCGCAGCTGCGCCGCGGCGAGCGCTTCGCATCGCTCGACGACCTGCTCGAGGCGCTGGTGCTGGGCTTCGACTCGGCCAGCTGCCCTGCCACCGAACTGCGCGGGACCGCCACGCTGGACCTGGACGCCGCCGACGCAGCCGATCTGGAGCCGCCGTCCAACGCTGCGCTGTCCAGCTACTTCCGCCTGTTCAACGCCTTCGACCAGTTCCGCAGCCTGATCGCCAAGTGCGATAGCGCCGTGAGCCTGCACATCTGCGTGCTGGCGCGGCCCGGCTGCGTGAAGGAGCTGCACGAGAAAATCCAGCAGCATCCCGAGGGCGGCAACGCGATCTACCACTGGTTCCTGGTCCAGGAATTCAACACGCTGCTGCTCGCCGCGCAGAAAAAAGCCGCCGCGCTGGGGGCGGGCCTGCCGCTGGACCTGGACCGCCTGCGCCTGGCCAGCGCCGCGCCCGACGGCAATGCCGCCCGCTACATGGAACTGATACGGAAAGAATGCAGCTATGCGTGACTGGAGCACCCTGCGCCCTGAGCAAATCAGCCAAGAAATGAATTTCGAGCTGGCGACGCCAGCGTGGCAGTACCAGCCCGGCCACGTATCGATGGCGAACAAGCAGGCCGAGGGCGTGGCCTATCTGTGCCGGCTGCTCGAGCGCGAAGGCCTGGCGCTGCTGGCCGACGAAGTAGGTATGGGCAAGACCTTCCAGGCGCTGGGCGTCATGCATCTGCTATGGCAGGCCAAGCCGGAAGCGCGCGTGCTGGTCATGGCGCCCAACAAAAGCATCTGCAGGCACTGGCAAAACGAGCACCAGCAGTTCCTGCAGGAACATTGCCGGCCGCCGGTTCCGGCCGACACGGCCGCTGCCGGCGCCGCCACCATCTGCGGCAATCTCGCCGCCCTGTGCGAACAGGTGCGCGATCCGGACAAGCGCTTCTTCCTGGTCACTACCCACTCGCTCAGCATGCTGGGTGACGGCAATGTGGAAGGCGGCGATGCAGGCGCAGGGAACAGCGAGGATCCGGCTGTCAGGGCCAAGCGCATCGCGGACGGCATGCGCCTCGACATCCACGCAGCGCTGCCCGGCGGCTTCGACCTGCTGGTGATCGACGAAGCGCACTACTTCCGCAACATCCACGGCGGCTCGCAGCGCGTGGCCGCAGGCGAAGGGTTCTTCGGCAAGGCCGCCGCGCCGCTGGCGCGCAAGGCATTGCTGCTGACCGCCACGCCCAGCCACAAGGGCATGCAGGACGTGCGCAACATTCTTGGCTTCTTCAAGGATATCGCACCACAGCCCGCTCCCGAACTGTTGCGGCGCTACGCCCTGCGCCGCCTGCGCCTGATGCCAACGCAGGACAACAACTACGTCACCAAGCACAGCTACCGGCGCGAACTGGCGGTGCCGGCCAGCTTCGGCGCCAACTCCCTGTCCGAGCTGTTCTTCGCCTTCTACCAGAAACGCCTGGGCAAGAAAATGGGCCGGAAGATACTGTACGGCTATCTGGAAGGCTTCGAATCGCTGGGGGCGGCCACCCTGCCCGAGGCGCAGGCCGCCGGCGGCGACACCAGCAGCAAGGACTTCCATAAAGCGCCCGACTCCGAACTGCTCAGTGCCATGTCGGCCGAGTTCCACGGCCTGTTCGGCCGCCTGCCGGACCACCCCAAGTACGACGCCACGATCGCCAAGCTGGTGCCGCGCGCCTTGCGGGATTCGGATGTGCCCCTGCACCACAACAAGCACCTGGTATTTGTGCGCCGCATCCCCTCGGTGCGGGAGCTGACGCAGCGCGTGAACCGCGCCTATGATGAACTGTACATTCCGCTACTGCTGCAAGCATGGGGCTTGAAAGCGAACGACCCCGTTGCGCAGAATTGGAAGGCCAGCAACTGGAGCCGTTCCGGCTTCGCGGCGCTGACCAGGGAAGTCACCGAGCGATACAGCAAACGCGGCGAACAGCTGGAAGCGCCGCCCGCGCTGGACGATGCCGGCGGGGAGCAGCCTGCCGCGCCGCACGACGACAGGCTGGGCTCCGTGGTCGCCAACCTGTTTGTGGTCAAGCGCCACGCCGGCAAGGAGGACGGCCAGGACGGCGGCAAGGAAGGCGGCAGCGAGCGCACCGACTGCGCCAACGTGCGGCTGCGCTTCCGCAAACCGGAATCGGTCTTCTCGCTATTCCTGGAACCCGCGGCCGACTACCGCGGCGCGGGCTACAGCGCCTGCTACGACAGCATCGACGGCCACAAAAGCCTGTATGCCACCGCCGCGCGGGATACACGCCTGCACCGCCACAAGCTAGCCGGTGAACCGCAGCCGCCCGAGCACTATGTACCGGCGCAGATCACCCCGACAGCGCAGGAGCTGGAAACGGCCTGGGGCCTGATCCACCCGCTACTGACCGACAGCGAGCGCGAGATACTCGACGGCTGGCGATGCCGCATTGGCGTGGCGGAAAACTTTGCCAACTACCTGCGCGAAGGCTTCCTGCAGGCGAGCCCGGTCATGGTGGAGCTGTACTGCTGGTTCACCGCTTTCCGGCTCGAACAGTGGAAGAATCAGGGGAAGGAAAAAACACGCAGCTATGACCACGCCAGCGCGCCCGAGCGCTACCGCATGTTCGTGGAGTACGCCAAGCTCCGCATGCCCGGTTCACTCATGCTGGCGTATTTCCGCGAAGCGCTGCCCAGCTTTGAGACGCTGTGCAAAAAGATCGCCGGCTACAAGCCTGCCGACTACAAGAAAAAATGGACCGTGCTCACGCAAATGCACAACCCGGCCTGGTACGCCAGCGGCGCCTCGGGCGACCGCGATCGTCTCATTATCGGCTTCAACAGCCCCTTCTTCCCCAACGTGCTGGTGGCCACGTCCGTGTTCCAGGAAGGCGTGAACCTGCATCTGCAATGCCGCCAGGTGCACCACTACGGCATTGCGTGGACGCCGGGCGACAATGAACAGCGCGTCGGACGGGTGGATCGCTTGTTCGGCCGCGTCTACAAGGAACTGGCGCAGCCTGGATCCACCACGCTGGACATCCATTTCCCCTATCTGGAGCGCTCTTTCGACGAAGACCAGGTCGGCTCATTCGTCCGCCACAAGCACGGCGTGGAAGCGGCGATGGATTTCTGCCTCCAGGATGCCTTCGACAAGGCCATCGACACCACCCTCGCGCCGGGCGAATGGAAGCAATACCTGCGCACGCCCGCAAGCGGCGCCGGGCAGCGGCCCGATCCCTATGGAGCGCACTTCTAGCCACGCGCCTGGACTGACTGCAATCGTCAAATTTCGCATAAGCTAATTCACTTTCGGCATATACTGATGGTTTCTCTTCAGCATATACCAGGCATGCAATCCCCTCGCTTCAAGCTCTCCCACCGTTTCGCCCTCCTCCTCGGCATTTTCGTGTTCGGCTTCGCCGCCTATGGCTACTGGTCCTTCCACACGCTCAGCGAACTGAAGGTGAACGGGCCGCTGTATCAGAATATTGTCCAGAATAAGGATCTGGTGGCGGACGTGCTGCCGCCGCCCGAATACATTATTGAATCCTATCTGGTAGCGCTACAGCTGGACCGTGCCGCCGACGGCGCCGGGCAGCAGGCGCTGGCCACGCGCCTGCAGGCACTGAAGAAGGACTACGACACCCGCCACACCTACTGGCAGCAAGCCGGCCTGGACGCCACGCTGGGCGACATCCTGCTGCGCCGGGCGCACGAGCCGGCACTGGCCTTTTACGCGCTGGCCTTCGACAGCTACCTGCCCGCCCTGCGCAGCGGCGACCGGGACGCCGCCGCCGCCGTACTGGCGCGCATGGGCGCGCAGTACGAGCTGCACCGCAAGGCGGTCGACGAGGTGGTGCAGCTCGCCGTCAAGCGCACCGAAGACGACGAGGTGGCCGCCCGCACCAGCATTGCCTCGGCCCATGCCGGGCTGCTGGCACTGTTCCTGCTGTCGCTGGGCGCGGCCGTGGCGGTGGCGGTGGTGATCTTGCGCGGCCTGCTCAAGCGCCTTGGCGGCGAGCCGGACTACGCCGCCAGCGTGTGCAAGGAAATCGCCGCCGGCAAGCTCAATGTGCCCATCGCCCTCCGCACCGGCGACAGCGGCAGCCTGCTGGCCGACATGCACGCCATGCAGGAGCGCCTGGCGCGCACCGTTTCCGGCATCAAGACCGCGGTGGACACGCTGGGCACCGGCGCGGCGCAGATTTCCGCCGGCAACCTGGACCTGTCGGTGCGCACCGAGCAGCAGACCGCCTCGCTGGGCCAGACCACGGCGGCCATGCAGGCCCTGACCGACCATGTGCGCAGCAACGCCGGCAACGCGCGCGAAGCCAACCAGCTGGCGCAGTCGGCCTCCAGCATCGCCGAACAGGGCGGCGCGGTGGTGGCGCAGGTGGTGGACACCATGGCGGCCATCAACGCCTCGTCGGCCCGGATTGTGGATATTATCGGCGTCATCGACGGCATCGCCTTCCAGACCAATATCCTGGCGCTGAACGCCGCCGTGGAAGCGGCGCGCGCCGGCGAACAGGGGCGAGGCTTTGCCGTGGTGGCGGGCGAGGTGCGCAGCCTGGCGCAGCGCAGCGCCACCGCCGCGCACGAAATCAAGCAGTTGATCGACGACTCGGTGCAGAAAATGGCCAGCGGCAGCAAGCTGGTGAGCCAGGCCGGCGGCACCATGGTGGACGTGGTGGACAGCGTGCGCCGCGTCACCGGCATCATGGCCGACATCGCCGCCGCCAGCGAGCAGCAGCAAGGCGGCATCGAGAACGTGCACAGCGCCATCGCGCAGATGGAAGACGTGACGCAGCAGAACGCGGCGCTGGTGGAGGAAGCCGCAGCCGCGGCCGCGTCGCTGCAGGATCAGGCCGAGCAGCTGGCGGCGGCCGTGAGCATCTTCAGGCTGGCGCGCTAAGCCGCGCGCGCATGCGCTGCAGCGCGGACACAAACACCTCCGGGCGGTCGAGGGCGCGGGCCAGCACCAGCGCACCCTGGATGCCGCCCACCGCCTCCTCCGACAGCGCCGCCGCCTGCGCGCCGTCCATGCCGGTGCGCACCAGCGCGCTGGCCAGCGCGTCTATCCACGCGGCGAAGTAGTCCCGCACGCGGACCGAAAAGCGGTCGCGCTCGTTGCCCAGCGCGAACACGCCCACCAGGCAGACCTTGCGGCCGGACAGGAAGTAGCACTCCACCTCGTCGAACATATTGGCGATGCCGGCCGCCGGGTCGGCGCCTTCGTGCAGGGGCTCGAACACGCGCAGCCGGAACCAGGCGTCGATTTCGCCCAGCACGGCGTCGGCCATTTCCTCTTTGCCGCCGGGGAAGAAGTTATAGATACTGCCCTTTCCCAGCCGCGTACCTTCGGTAATGCGGGCCAGGCTGGCGCCCTCGAAACCAAAGGTGCGGAACACCTCCGCCACCAGCGGCACCACGTCGGCCCGCTCTGCGATCATTCTTGCCATTGCTATTCCTGTGCTATTAGAAACCCAGCTCCGTCAAGCCTGGGTGGTCGGCCGGGCGCGGGCCGCTGGCGTCCCAGAACAGCTTGCGCTCCGACTCCTTGATCGGCGTTTCGTTGATGCTGGCGTGACGGTGGTGCATCAGGCCGTTCTCGTCGAATTCCCAGTTTTCGTTGCCATAGGCGCGGAACCACTGGCCGGAGTCGTCATGGTATTCGTAGGCGAAGCGGACCGCAATGCGGGCGCCGTCGTGCGCCCACAATTCTTTCACCAGGCGGTAGTCCAGCTCGCGCGTCCATTTGCGTTTGAGCAGGCCGACGATGGCGGCGCGGCCCTGGACGAATTCGCCCCGGTTGCGCCACCAGCTGTCTTCGGTATAGGCGAGTGCGACTTTCTCGGCGTCGCGGGTGTTCCAGCCGTTTTCGGCCAGGCGGACCTTTTCTATGGCGGTTTCGCGGGTGAACGGGGGCAGAGGAGGACGAGTGGACATGATGGATTCCTATGATTGTTCCGATCGGTACGACATGTACCGATCAGTACAATCAATATAATCCGTGTTCAGGCCGGATGCAAGCTGTTTTTCCGGAGCGGGACGGCAAGCTGGGCGCTGATAATGCGGTCCCAGGCGAGCGCGCAGGCGCCCACCACGCCCGGCAGGCAAAACACCAGCGTGCCGTTGGCGTAGCCGGCCAGCGCGCGCGATTGCACGATGGTGCTGCCCACGGCGCTGTAGACCAGGTGCTGCAGCAAGTCGCCAAAGCCGCGTATTTCCTGCTCCAGCAGGCCGGCCGCCGCTTCCGGCACGGCATTGCGCCGCGCGAAGCCGCTGCCGCCGGAGCTGAGCACGACCTGGATCTCGGGGTCGGCGATGCAGTCGCTGAGCATGCGGCGCACTTCGTCCACGCCGTCGCCCACGCAGACGCGGCGCACCACGCTGTGCCCTGCCGCTTGCGCGCGCGCGGCCAGCAGCTCCCCTGCCCCGTCCCTGGCCGCGCCGTGCGCGCTGCTCACGCTGAGCACCGCGCAGCGCAGGCTGATTGCTTCAGCCACTGTCAGCCCTCCACGCCGTAGTGGCGGGCGTAGCGGCTGTCCAGATTGGCGAGCGGCATCAGCAGGAACAGGTCGGCGCTTTCGAAATCAGGATCCCAGGCCGGTTCGCCGCAGATCCATGCGCCCGAACGCATATAGCCCTTGAGCAGCGGTGGTATCTGGGGGCTTTGCGCGGCTTCCAGCTTGCTGTACGGGAAAGGCAGGTGCGGGGTGACGCGGTATTCCACCGGCGCCATATGCTTGGCCGCCAGCGAGGTGTACACCGCCACCGCGTTGTGGCCGCCGTCGGCCAGGCTGATGCTGGCGCAGCCGGCCAGGAAGTCGCAGCGCTCGCGGCGCATGTATTCGGCCAGGCCGGACCACAGCAGCATGATGACGCTGCCGCCACGGTAGTCCGGGTGGATGCAGGCGCGGCCCGCTTCCACGATGCGGCTGCGCACGTTGTTCAGGCGGCTGAGGTCGAATTCATTCTCGGAGTAGACGCGGCCCAGCTTGTGGGCGCGCGCGGCGCTCAGCAGGCGGTAGGTGCCCACCACGCGCAGGGTGTTGGTGTCGCGCACGATCAGGTGGTCGCAGTGTTCGTCGAACTCGTCGCTGTCCAGGCCGTCTTCGCTGGCCAGCGCGGTCAGGCCCATCGTTTCGATGAAGACCTTGTAGCGCAGGCGCTGCACCTCGCGCAGCTCCTCGGCCGTGCTGGCCATGCTGAGCGACAGCTTGGCGGAGGAAGTGCGGATTTCCGTCTGTAAGATAGGCTGTTGCATGCTTCGTCCTTGTGAGTTGAGAACGAAGCAAGCGTAGCCGGGGAATACTTCAAGACTGTGACAAAGCTATGTCACTTTGGTTACATGCAACGGCTCAGGCCTTTTTCGGACGGCCGGTTTTCAGTTGCGGCAGGGAAGCCAGCACGCCTTTCAGGGTGGCCATGTCGACCTTGCTGATCAAGGCAACACCAACGCGCAGCAGCTCGCTCTTCTTGATCTCGAAACCGGCTTTCAGGGCGGCTTTTTTCACCTGGCCCAGCACGGCGTATTCGGTTTCCGGCATGGTGAAGCTGTCGCGCACCAGTTTTTCCTTGCGCGCTTTGTCCTTGGCCGGCGCTTCGGCGGACTTGGCGGCGGCTTTAGGAGCAGCGGCTTTGGCGGCCTTGGGAGCAGCGGCTTTGGCAGCGGATGCTTTAGGAGCGGCGGCCTTGGGGGCGGCGGCTTTCGGAGCTGCTGCCTTGGCGGCGGCCTTGGGCGCGGCCGGCTTGGCGGCTGGCTTCGGCACTGCTGCTTTCGCGGCGGCGGCCTTCGGTGCGGCCTTGGCGGCAACGGCTTTCACAGCGGCCGGCTTGGCGCCATTGGCCTTGGCTGCCGCGGCTTTAGGCGCAGCTGCCTTGGCTGCAGCCGCCGGAGCGGCAGGAGCGGCAGGAGCGGCCACGGTTTTCGGGGTGGTTTCCGCCGGTTTGACAGCGCTAACAGTTTTGGTCATTTCAACTCCAGAATATTCAACAATATAAACAATATATACTATTTCTCGCCGGCGTGCTCGTTCTTGCCGTTTTCCGCGTCGCGGAACTGCGCCGCAATGTCGGCGAAACTGGCCTCTATGGCGAGGAATGCGTCCAATATGTCCGGATCGAAGTGGCTGCCGCGCCCGTCCTGCATGATCTCGACCGCCTCCGCATGGCTGTAGGGCAGCTTGTAAAGGCGCCGCGAAATCAGCGCGTCGTACACGTCCGCCACCGCCATCAGCCGCGCCGACAACGGTATCGCCTCCCCCGCCAGTTTTTCCGGATAGCCCGAACCGTCCCACTTCTCCTGGTGCGAATGCGCAATCTCGCGGGCATAAGTCAGGAAGCCGTTGCTGCCGCCGATGTACTCCTCCACCTGGCGTATCGTGTCGCGCCCGCGCACGGCGTGCAGCTTCATGATTTCAAATTCTTCCTGGTCCAGCTTGCCCGGCTTGAGCAGGATCGCCTCCGGCATGCCGGCCTTGCCTATGTCGTGCAGCGGCACGGACTTGTACAGCAGCGTGATGTTCTCGTCGGTCAGGTCGGCGGCGAAGCGCGGATGGCTTTGCAGCTTGCGCGCCAGCGCGGCCACGTAGTTCTGCGTGCGGCGGATGTGGTTGCCGGTTTTCTCCCCCGTCTCGCTGTCGCGCGTTTCCGCCATGGTGGCCATGGCCATGACCGTTGCATCGTGCAGCAGCGAGAGCTGGCCGGTGCGCTCCTGCACCAGGCTCTCCAGGGCGGCGTTCTCCGCTTTCAGGCTCAGGTTGGCGGCGCGCAGCTTCAGGTGCGTGGCCACGCGCGCGAACAGGATGGGCGGGCTGATAGGCTTGGTCAGGTAGTCGGCCGCGCCGGCCCGCAGGCCCATCGCCTCGTCCTCGGGCTGGCTTTTGGCGGTCAGGAACAGGACCGGGACGTCCGCACTGGCGGGATTCTGCTTGAGGCGGCGGCAGGTTTCGTAGCCGTCCATGCCGGGCATCATCACGTCCAGCAGGATCAGGTCGACCTTGGAAGCCTCCACGATCTGCAGCGCGGTGGCGCCGTCCTTGGCGACCTTGGTGGTGTATTTGTCCTTCAGCAGACTGGAAAGCAGCGTGATGTTGTCCGGGGTGTCGTCAACAATCAGAATAACTGGGCGGGCGGTCTGTTTGGCGTTCATATGGCGTTCATTCAGGATCCAGTTGGTTGGCGGCGGCGGCCAGCAATTGGCTGGCGGCGGCGAAGTCATAGTGTGCCATGTATGCGGCCAGGCGGTCCATCGCGGACTGCGACAGCAGCGTGGCCAGCGCGGGGCGCGCGCTGTCGAAACAGTCGGTGCTGTCGCCGCTGAATTCGGCGAGCAGCGATTGCAGCTTGCGCAGCGCGGCGACGGCGTCGGCCAAGGCCAGCGCCGGGTCTGGGCCACTGCCTGGGCCGCCGTCATGGCTGAAGCGCTGCTGCGCCGGCGGGACGGAAAGGAAGTGGCGGTCGAGCGCGGCGCGCGCGCCGGTCAGGGCCTGCTCCATGGCGGCCAGTTGGGGCGCGGCGTCCTGCATGGACTCGTCCTGCGCCAGGAAGGCATCCAGCGCGGCGGCCTCGCGTTCAAGCACGGTGGCGCCCAAGCTGCCAGCAACGCCGCGCAGGGTATGCGAGATGCGGCGCGCCTCGTCCCTGTCGCCGCGCTCAAGGGCCGCCTGCACTTCGGCCACCGTTCCGGCCTGGGACTGGCGGAAGCTGTCCAGCAGTTGCAGGTAAAGCGCGGCATTGCCTGCAACGTGGTGCAGGCCAAGCGCCGTGTCGAATCCTTCAAGCACCGGCGGCACGATGGCGAACTGCGCGCCGGCGGAAGGCTTGCCGGCGGCACGGTAGCGCTCCGCCGCGCCGGGCGCCAGCGCTGTTTCAGCCGCCGGCGGCTGTGCCGGCGCCAGGCGGGCGATGCCCAGCCAGCGCGCCAGCAAGGCATACAGCCGGTCCGGCTCTATCGGCTTGGTGATGTAGTCCTGCATGCCTTCGGCCAGGCAGCGCTCGCGGATGTCGGGCAGCGCGTGCGCCGTCATCGCCACCACCGGCAGCGCGTCGAAATCCTTGTCCTCGCGCAGGCGCCGGGTGGCGGCGTGGCCGTCCAGCAGCGGCATTTCCAGGTCCATCAGCACCAGGGCATAGCCTTCCGGCCCGGCCTCGCGCAGCATCTCCAGCGCCTGCTCGCCGTTGCCGGCCATGTCCACGCAGATGCCCAGGGTGGCCATCAGCTCCGCGCCGATCTGCTGGTTCACCGCGTTGTCCTCGACCAGCAGCACGCGCGCGGCATAGCGCTGGCCCGGCAGGGCTTCGGCGGCGGAAGCCTGCCCATGGCGCCGGTCGCCCATGCGGCGGTCGCGCTCCGACCTGCGGTCCGCGCCGCGCTGGGTGAAGCCGGGCGACAGCAGCGACACGAGCGTGTCCACCAGCGCCGACTGCCCGATAGGCTTGAACAGGAAGCCCACCACGCCGGCCTGCTCGGCCTCGCGCTGCACTTCCTCGCGTCCGAACGCCGTCACCAGCACAATGCGGGGCCGTTCCTTCAACGCCGCATCCTGCTGCACCCGGCGCGCCAATTCAACGCCGTCCATGTCCGGCATCCGCCAGTCGCTCAGCACCAGCCGGTAGGGGTCGCCCGCCTTGTCGGCCGCCGCGATGCAGGCCAGCGCCTCGGCGCCGCTGGCGGCTGTCTCGGTGCGCAGCGGCAGCGCGCGCATGGACTCGGCCAGGATCTCCAGCGCCGCCGGGCTGTCGTCCACCAGCAGCAGGCGCACGCCATTGAGCGCGGCGGGCGCCACTTCGGCGTGTTCGAGATATTCGGGCTGCGCGGTCAGCGGGAATTCCAGGTCGAAGCGGAAGATGGAGCCCTGCCCCGGCACGCTTTCCACGGTGATCTCTCCGCCCATCAGCCGCACCAGCTGCTGCGAGATCGACAGCCCCAGGCCGGTGCCGCCGTACTCGCGGGTGGTGGAGCCGTTGGCCTGGCTGAAGGCCCGGAACAGCTTGGCCATCTGCTCGGGCGTCATGCCGATGCCGGTGTCGCGCACCGAGAAACGCAGCAGCGCGGTATGCTCGCCCGGGACCGCGTCGCGCCGCATGCAGGTCATTTCCAGTTCGCCTGCGGGCGTGAATTTGACGGCGTTGTTGACCAGGTTGATCAGCACCTGCTCCAGCCGCAGCGGATCGCCCACCAGGTGGCGCGGTATGGACGGCGGCACGTGGAACAGGTACTCAAGCCGCTTGTCCGCCGCCAGCTGGCTCGTCACGCTGGCCACGTTGGCCAGCACGTCGTCCAGGAAGAAAGGCACGTGCTCCACGTCCAGCCGGCCCGCTTCGATCTTGGAGAAATCCAGGATGTCGTTGATGATGGCCAGCAGCGACATGGCGGCGCGGTGGATCTTGCTCACGTAGTCGTGCTGCTTGGGCGTGAGCCCGGTGCGCAGGGCCAGGTAGGCCATGCCGATGATGGCGCTCATGGGCGTGCGGATCTCGTGGCTCATATTGGCCAGGAATTCGGACTTGGCCACATTGGCCGCCTCGGCCGCCTGGTTGGCCTTCACCAGCTGCTTCTGGCTGTCGCTGGCCAGCTGCACGGCCCGGGTCAGTTCGGCCGTGCGCTCGGCGATCTTCAGCTCCAGGTGGCTATTGAGTTCGCGCAGCTCATGCTCGGCCTGGCCCAGCCGGGCCAGCGTGTCGCGGAAACTGTACACGGCTTTGGACAGGCGGCCCACCTGGTCGGCGCGGTCTATGCCGGAGAGCTTGATGTCGGCCTCGCCCGCCGTCAGTTTTTCCAGCGCGTTCTGGATGTCGGCGAAGGGCCGTATCACCTTGCGCCCCACCAGCAGGATGGACCCCACGATGGCCAGCGCCAGCAGCAGGTTGGCCACCACCGTATGCGTGATCTGGCGCCGCAGCTGCAAGTCCACCTGCTGGCGCGAGAACGCCAGCTCCAGCGTGCCGACCGGGTAGTTCCGCTTGCCGTATTCGAAGTCGACGGCGCGCCGCACGTGGATGGCGTCCAGCGCTACCCCGCGCCCGGCGTGCAGGCGGGCCAGCTCCTCGCCGCCCGGCCCCAGCACCCGCAGGTCCAGCACTTCGGGACTGGCCTGCATGGCCTCCACCACGCCGGCCACGGCGGTGCTGTTGATGTCGAACAGCGGCCGCGCCAGGGTTTGCGCCAGCACGCTGGCCAGGTGATCGGCGCGCTCGCGCAGATGCTGCTCCGCCTCCGCGCGCAGGGTGTGCGCGGCGTAGGTGGTGTAGACCGCCGTGGTGAGCACCACCGCCAGCAAAATGCCCGTGGCAAGGCGCAGCAGGATGTCCTCGCGCCAGGCCCTGAGCAGGAAGCGGCGCATCAGTTGTTCCCGCCTTCCAGCGCCGCCTGTTCGATTTTCTTGTAGGCCGGACTATTGCGCACCTGCGCCATCGCCGTCCAGATGCGCTGAGCCAGTTCCGGCCGCCGTTCCGCCATGCCGTGAGACAGTACCAGGTAATAAGGTTTTTCGATCAGCGGCAGCGGCAGCACTTCCAGCTCGGCCGCCAGCGGGCCGCGCATGATGGCGGCGGTGTCGCTGCCACCCATGGCTGCCGCGCCAAGGCGGCCCAGTATCAGCTTGCGCGCCAGTTCGTCGGCCCGCTGGCTGCCTTCGTCCACTTCCACATGCAGGCCGCGCAGCACCTCGCCCACCGAGTAGCCGAGCTGGAAGCCGACCGGCCCTTGCAGCTTGCGCAAGGCCTTGCCGTCCCACTCCACGGCGCTGCCCTTGCGCCGCAACAGCATGTAGCGGTCCACGTGCATGCGCTTGGCGCTGTCGGCGCTGCCCGTGCCGGTGCTGCCCGTGCCGGGAAACACGCCCAGCGCGCGCCGCTCGGGCACATAGCTGACGGCGAAAGCGCCGTCGTAGGCGTTGGCCTGCAGCTGCGCCAGGCAGCGCTTCCAGGGCACGCTTTGGAAATCGAAATGGATGTTGAGGCGCTGCTCCACCATGCGCAGCAGCTCGAAATTCAGGCCGCCCAGTTGCTCGGTGCGCCAGGGGGGGACGTTGGCGCGCTCAAAGCACAGGGTGACGGTTTCCACCGGGGCCGCAGGTTCGGCGGCAGCGGCGGGGACGGATGCGGCGGAAAGCGCGCAACAGGACAGGACAGCCAGCGTGCGTACGGCGCGGCGGCGGCCCATCATGGTCAGGCCGTGGCCCGTATGCTGAAATCCACGCCCACCTCGTCCCATAGCTCCTGCTCCTTCTCCATCCAGTAGGATACGGTCGGATGGCCGGTCACCCATTCGCGCCGCAGCTCCAGTTCGATACGGTTTTTCATGCGCAGCCTCAGCTCCGTGAAATCGATCTCTATGCGCGAATGCATGAACAGGATGGCCAGGCGCAGCGCCACCACGGCCTTGGCGAAGTCCGCGTCGGCCAGGAACTCGCCCACCTTGCGCAGATTGCCCTTCTGCGCCACGATCAGGCGCCCCATGGTTTTCTGGTCGCGCGTGGTGAAGCCCGGCAGGTCCGCGTTCTCCACCATATAGCAGGCGTGCTTGTGGTAGCCGGTTTGCGACACCGCCATGCCCACCTCGTGCAGCAGGGCGCTCCAGGACAGCAGGCGCGTGTAGTTGTCGGTGACGGGTTTCATCTGCGCGTACAGCGCGCCGGCGTATTCGGCCACGCGGTCGGCGCGCGCCTCGTCGACCTGGAAGCGCTGCAGGAAGGCGCGCACCGACTGGTCGCGCCGGTCGCGCTTGGTCGAGCGCAGGTGCAGGTCCCACATCACGCCCACGCGCAGGCCGGCCTCTATCGGCGTGAGCGTAGCCACGCCCAGTTCATGCACCAGCGCGATCAGCACGGCCAGGCCGCCGACGATGGTGCCGGCGCGGTCCGGGCGAAGGCCCGGCATGTCCATCTTGCTCACGTGGCCGGCCGCGATGAAGCGCTTTTTCAGCGCCTCCAGGCTGACCGCCGTCACGCCGTTGCCCAGCTTGTTCTTCTCGATGATGTCCGCAATGGCGCGGATGGTGCCGGACGAGCCGTAGCACTTCTTCCAGTATTCGGGATGGTATGGCGGCGCCGCGTCCTCGAAATGGCTGCGCGCCGACAGGATGGCCGCCTCGAACGAAGGCCCGTCCACCCGGCCGCCGACGAAGAAGGACAGGCTTTGCTTGACGCTGCCGATGGAGAAGGACTCGACGCGCTCGATGTCGCTGCCGCGCCCCAGTATCAGCTCGGTGGAGCCGCCGCCGATGTCGATCACCAGGCGCCGCTCGCCCGGCAGGTTGAGGGCGTTGGACACGCCCATATAGATCAGCCGCCCCTCCTCCTCGCCGGAGATGATTTCGATGGGCTGGCCGATGGCCTGCTCGGCGGCGGGCAGGAAGGCGGCGGCGTTGCGCGCCAGCCGCAGGGTGGAGGTGGCCACCACGCGCACCGCTTCCAGCTCGTAGGCTTCCAGCACGGCGCGGAAGTTCTTCAGGCAGGACAGGGCCGACTGCATGGCCGCCTCGGTCAGGTTGCCGGAGGCGTCCAGGCCGGCCGCCAGGCGGATCGGCTCGCGCGCCGTCTTGACGACGCGGATCTCGTCGCCGTCGTGCCTGCCGATGGCGAGGCGAAAACTATTGGAACCCAGGTCTACCGCTGCGTACATGCTGACTGCTCCAGGTGTGGGTCCGTGTATTGATTCCAGCATCGATTTATACTGTTTATATGAAAATGCTACCACAGTACGGCTCGATTATGACGCGATGATGACAGTCTGTCTCCCGTGCGCGACGAAGGGCCTGGCCGGCAAGCGCTACACTTCGGCCATGGTCACGTCCGGCGCTTCCATCACCCGGTTGGCGCCGGCCAGCATGGCTTGCTGCAAGGCGCCGTCGGCGCGCTTGAACAGGGTGACGGTGCTGTCGTCGGCGCGGATGGTGGTCACGCCCATGCTGGCGGTGACGCTGATCATGGCCTTGTCGGCCCGCACCGGCTGCTCGGCGATGGCGGCGCGGATGCGCTCGGCCACCATGGCGGCGTCCTGCTGCGTGGTGCGCGGCAGCTGGATGGCGAATTCGGCGCCGCCCAGGCGGCCCATCAGGTCGCTGTCGCGCAGCTGCTTCTTGCAGATGTCGGCCATGGCCTTCAGCACCACGTCGCCCACGGTGTGGCCGTAGCTGTCGTTGACGCGCTTGAACTGGTCCATATTGAGGATGATCAGGGCGGTGGGCATGCCGGGGCGGCGCGCCAGCGCCATCCACGGCGCCAGCGCCTGGTAGAAGCCGCGCCGGTTCGGCACGTCCGTCAGCGCATCCATCACCTCCAGGCGCGCCAGCTCCGACTGCAGCTTTTCGCGCGACAGCAGCAGATAGCCGAAGGCGTTGGTCAGCATCATCAGGTACAGCGCGCCGAAGCCCACGCCCTGCAGCACGCCGGGGCCGATCCAGGACCAGCCCTCGGGATGCACGGCGGCCAGCAGGCCGCGCCCGGCCACCAGCACGCTCAGCGCCGCCATGGTGACCACCAGGTAGCGCCGCAGCATGGAGCCGCCGCGCCAGGCCAGCGCCAGCGCGGCCACGCCGGACAGGAAGAAGCCGCTGACAATGAGGAAGCCGGCGGCCGCGCGCGCGCCCGGCTCCACTTCCAGGAAATGGCAGGCCAGGTAGACGAAGGCGGCGCCGGCCAGCGCAGGCAGCAGCAGGCGGCGCCAGCCCGTCCGGCCGGCCGCCTCCCACAGCGCGCCCGCGTCCAGCGCCATGCCGGCGAACAGCAGCACATTGGCCAGGGGGCCGGTCAGCATGTCCGGCAGCACGCCGCGCAGGTACAGCAGGAACCAGGCCGCCGCCTGCAATTGCTTGGCGACCGCCCAGGTGGACAGGCTGAGGGACTTCTTGCTTTCGTACTGGAAGAAGAACAGCGCGGCGCACAGGCTCAGATTGCCCAGCGCCAGAGCCAATACCAGGGTTTTTATATCCATGTCGGGGACACCGGGCCGCGCCTGCGGCCCCGCTTAGACTTCGTGTTCGACGTTGGCGCTGCCGTCGCCGATCTTGCTGGCCCAGGCCTTGGAGAAGAATTCCTTCTCGTCCTCGGTGGGGGCGTCGTGCCAGAACACGATCAGCGTGCCCTTGTGGTCGTGGATTTGCGAAAATTTCTCGATAAAGCTGGATTTGCCGGCGATATCAGCCAGCGCCGCCACATAGCCATAAACGCGGCCCAGACGCTCGATGCGGTCAGGTTCGGTGAAGCTGTTTGTGGCGGTAATGGTCGGGTGATCTAAAAACATGGTGTGCTCTCTCCGCGGTGGCCGCTGCCTATGACGGCAATGTACCGATAAATAGTGTGCGTGTAAATGAATATGCGCGGGCGCATGCTCTCCGCTACAATTCCCCGAGCTTATCAGAACTTAATGGTTGACAACAAGGCCAGCGCCCCATGCAGTCCACTCCCGACCCCGCGCCAGCAACAACGGCAGCAGCGCCGCGCGTGCTCACGCGCGGCGGCCTGCGCACGCTGGAATTCCAGCCCGGCTTGATCCAGAGCGAAATGTGCTTGGCCGACCCCGACCGGCTGGTGCTGGCCTACGCGCGCGCCATGATGTGCTTTGTGCTGTTCCAGCCGCGTCCAGCCCACATCGTCATGGTCGGCCTGGGCGGCGGTTCGCTGGCCAAGTTCTGCTACCGCTACCTGCCGCACAGCCGCATCACCGTGGTCGAACTGCGCGCCGACGTGATCGCGCTGCGCGCGCAATTCGCCATTCCGCCGGACGACGAGCGCTTCCGCGTGGTGCACGCCGACGCCAGCCGCTACCTGGCCGGGCTGCGCGCGGCGGCCGACGTGCTGCTGGTGGACGGCTTCGACGGCGACGGCCTGCCGCCCGCGCTGAGCAGCGCCAGCTTCTACGCGGACTGCCGCCGCGCCCTGCGTCCCGGCGGCGTGCTGGTGGCCAATGTGTTCAGCTACGACCCGCAATACCCCGCCGTGCTGCGCCGCCTGCGGGCCTGCTTCCAGCAGCGCGTGGGCAGCTTCTACGGCATCGCCGGCAACAACCGCCTGCTGTTCGCGCTGAAAACCAGCCCCGGCGCCCCGCCTTCCCCGGCCCAGCGCGCGCTGCAGCGCACCGTGCACCGCAGGGGGCCGGCCTGGGGCCTGGCGCACCGCGTGCTGGCGCGCTGGACCGTGTTCCGGCTGCGCTGGCCCGGCCAGTTCGGAAGTATTACCAAATAGTAATAGTTGTTGTTCTTGGGAATTATTTTTGCGTGAAATTATGCCATGTGGCAAGATTCTGTGACAAACTAGCGGCGGCCCCTCATGGGCCGGGTTCCGCCAATTTTTCACTGAACAGGAAAGTAATGACACGTCGCCGCAAATCCACCCTGACTGTTGCGGCGGCCTGCACCCTGGCCGTGGGCCTGCTAATCTCCTGCGTGCTGTTCGCCGCCGTGGGGGCGCTGGAATACGGCAAGATGCAACTCGATTTCGAACAGCGCGCCAACCTGCGCACCAGCGCCATCCAGCGCGGCCTGAACGAGGCGGTGCAGGTGCTGAAAGTGACCAACCAGCTGTTCGTGGCCGCCGCGCCGGTCAGCCGCCAGCAGTTCCACGACTTCACCGCGCCGCTGCTGCAGCAATACCCGTTTATCCAGGCCTTCAACTACCACCGCATCGTGACGCTGGCCGAGCGCCCGGCCTACGAGGCCGACATGCGGCGCGAGTTCCCCGGCTTTGCCATCACCGAGCATGACAACGGCGTGCTGCGCCCGGCCGGCGAGCGGCCCTCTTACGACGTGGTGCATCTCCTGGAACCCATGGACGCCAACCGGCGCGCCTTCGGCCTCGATTCCGGCTACACCCCGCAAATGCAGCGCGCCATCGACGAGATCCTCACCACCGGCGAACCGCGTTCCACCGGCCTGCTCAAGCTGGCCCAGTCCAAGGGCAACGAACCCGGCCTGGTGATGGTGACGCCGGTCTACCGTGCCGGCGCGCCGGTGGGCAGCGCGGTCGAGCGCAAGGCCGCCTGGCAGGGCGACACCGCCACCGTGATCCGGGCCACCTCGCTGGTGAGCAAAATCCTGCAGTCGGCCGGCCTGCTGGCCGACAGCGGCCTGGCGCTGCGCGTCTACATCGGCGCGCCGGCGCAGGCCGGCAACCTGGTCTTCAGCCACGGCGAGCTGCCCGACGCGCCCGGCGCCGCCAATCCGCTGGCGCGCTGGCTGGCCTTCCACCAGCACGCGCTGTACCGCCAGACCTACACCGTGCTGGGCCAGCCGTGGGAGATGCGCGTGACCGCCCTGCCCCAGCCCTTTATCGACACCCACCTCGGCTCGCTGTGCACGCTGCTGGGCGGCGTGCTGTTCAGCGTGCTGATGGCGGCGCTGGTGCAAAGCCTGGTGCTGCGCTCGCGCCGCGTGCAGATGCTGGTGGACGCGCGCACCACCGAACTGCGCCTGTCCAATGAGCGCCTGGCCGCCGACGTGGCCATGCGCAAGCACACCGAACGCGCCTTGCTCGACAGCGAGCAGCGCTTCCGCCGCCTGCTGGCGCTGTCATCGGACTGGTACTGGGAGCAGGACGCCTTCTTCCGCTTCACCAGCATCACCGATGGCTTCTTTGAAAAAGGCCACATCAGCCCGGGCCGCTTCATCGGCCGGACCCGCTGGGACAGCACGCCGGAGATGCTGAGCACGCGCTGGGGCCGCGACCATATCGCCCGCCTGGAGGCGCGCCTGCCCTTCTCCAACCTCGAATACGCCATCACCGGCGACGACGGCGTGCTGCGCTGGTACAACACCAGCGGCGAGCCGGTGTACGACGCGCGAGGCGAGTTCAAGGGCTACCGCGGCACCGGCAGCGAGATCACCGAGCGCAAGCTGTCCGAGCAGCGCATCCAGCACATCGCCCACCACGACGTGCTGACCGGCCTGCCCAACCGCGCGCTGCTGCAGGACCGCCTGGGCCAGGCCATCGCCTACGCCAACCGCAGCGGTCATCCGATGTGGGTGCTGCTGATCGACCTGGACCGCTTCAAGTTCGTCAACGACAGCCTGGGCCACAAGGCCGGCGACCAGCTGCTCAAGACCGTGGCAGAGCGCCTGCAGACGGCGGTGCGCAGCAGCGACACGGTGGCGCGCCTGTCGGGCGACGAGTTCGTGGCCATCCTGGGCGAATCGAACGACGCGGCGCTGTCGCCGGACATCGTGCAGCGCGTGATGCAGGCGGTGGCCCAGCCGGTGCTCCTGGAGGGCAAGGAATTCTTCGTCACCTGCAGCATCGGCGTGGCGTCCTACGACGGCAACGGCAACGCCCAGCACCTGATCGAGCACGCCGACATCGCCATGTACGCGGCCAAGAAAATGGGCCGCAATATGTTCCAGTTCTACGAGCCGGCCATGAACGAGGAAGCGCAGGAGCGGCTGCGCATCGAGAACGCGATGCGCAAGGCGCTCGAGCGCGGCGAGTTCGCGCTGCACTACCAGCCGCAGGTGGACCTGGAGAGCGGCCGCATTATCGGCGCCGAGGCGCTGCTGCGCTGGCAGCATCCGGAGCTGGGGCTGGTGTCGCCGGCGCGCTTTATCGGCCTGGCCGAGGAAACAGGGCTGATCGTGCCGATCGGCGCCTGGGTGCTGCGCACCGCCTGCGCGCAGGCCAGGGAATGGCTGGAGCACAGCCACGGCCATGCGCCGATGCGGATGGCGGTCAACCTGTCGGCCCGCCAGTTCAGCCAGCCGGACCTGGTGCAGACCATCGCGGCGGTGCTGGCCGAGACCGGCCTGCCGCCGGCCTGTCTGGAACTGGAGCTGACCGAGAGCGTGTTCATGAATGATGTGGCGCAGGCCGTCAGCCTGCTGCGCCAGCTCAAGGCGCTGGGCGTGACCCTGTCCATCGACGACTTCGGCACCGGCTACTCCAGCCTGGCCTACCTGCGCGACTTCCCTATCGACGTGCTGAAGATAGACCGCTCCTTCGTGAACGACATCGTCACCGATCCGGACGACGCGGCCATCGTGGTGTCCGTGATCGCGCTGGCGCACAACCTGAAGCTACGCGTGGTGGCCGAAGGCGTGGAAAACCGCGAACAGCTGGACTTCCTGCAGCAGCACGGCTGCGACGCCATCCAGGGCTACTACTTCAGCCGCCCCGTGGCGCCGGAGCAGTTCGAACACATGGCGCGCCAGGGCCGCCATCTCGATTCCGCCAGTTCCACCATGGCCGCCTGAGCGCGGCGCGAATCAGCTAGCAACGCCGCGCATTGCTTTTGCTATTTGCGCTTGGGCGCGATCTGCTGGCGCGCGGCCTTGCGCAGCTTGGCCTGCTCGTAGCGGGCTTTTTGCTCGTCCGTCTCCGGCACCAGCGGCGGCACGGCGACCGGCTTGCGGTCCTTGTCCACCGCCACCATGGTGAAGTAGCAGCTGTTCGCGTGGCGCACCAGGCGCTGCTGGATGTTTTCCGTCACCACCCGGATTCCCACTTCCATCGAGGTGTTGCCGGTGTAGTTGATCGAGGCCAGGAAGGTCACCAGCTCGCCCACGTGGATAGGCTGCAAAAACATCACCTGGTCCACCGACAGCGTCACCACATACGCGCCCGAGTAGCGGCTGGCGCAGGCGTAGGCCACGCTGTCGAGATACTTCAGGATGGTGCCGCCGTGCACATTGCCGGAAAAGTTGGCCATGTCAGGGGTCATCAGTACGGTCATCGTCAGCTCGTGGGCCGACCAGTGCATTGCGCTATCCATAGCGAACCTTGAAGTGGTGGGTTAGATGCCTTGGGCTTCGATATCGGCCAGCGACTCGCGGCCCTTGTCGGTGATGTCGTAGCCGCCCGCTTCGCGCGGCACGATATGGGCTTTCTTGCCGAGGAAGGTGGCCACTTCGCTGTCCAGCTTGACGTCGCCGCCTTCGGCCACGGCGCGCAGGCCGAGCACGCAGCGGCGCAGGAACAGCGCTTGCTGGCCTTTTTCGGTCAGGGTGATGTGGCCGTTGCGGGCGATGCTGAACATCTTCAGCCCGGACAGGCGTTTGGTGTTGCGGCCGACGCATGCACTGATGCGCTCGCCCAGCTTGAGGCCGCGCGACACTTCTTTCAAAGCGTCATATTCATCGGCGGAGAGTTTTTCGTTTTTCATTGCCTAAATTCCAAAAGAGACTTGCGGCCCTCATGGTACGCGCCTGGCAGCGCCAGGGCAAGGCAATGCGGCCGCGAGCTTGCGCCCGGCGGCCTTTTCAGCGCGGAGAAATCAGTTCAACGCCTGGATCGCGAACCACGCGATGGCGGCGCCCGCCACTGCGGTAAACAGCAAGACAGCCTGTGCCCGCTTGGTGCCCAGGGCGCTCAGGGCGGCGTGACGGCGGCCAAGATAAATTTTATTGTGTAAGGAATTGCCCATGATGGCCTCCGAGATCAATAAACCGAATGTCGATGATTCATTATATGAATAGATTCGTGACGCTACTGTGACGGTGGGCACAAACATCGAAATTTGTAGCTGATCAGCAACGGCGTTTCTCGTCGATCAATATTGTCCGCGCAGCTACGCCCCGCCGTTACAGGCGCGCTTTGATGGGCGGCTGTGGCGGTTCCGGTTCTTCTATGGGCGGCGTCTCCGGCAAGGGCGTGTTGTCGGGCGGCGGATCCTTCTCCGGCTTGGGCGCCGGAATGTCCGGCTCGGGCGTGCTGTGCGCGTGGATGCGGCTCATGGTCTTCTCCTTCTGTTCCCGAAACGGAGCACTTGCCTCAAGCTGAAGCGAAGCCCCCCTTCCGAAATGGCAAATTGTGGCGTGCCTGCGCGCGGCCTACACTGGCTCATCGCTTCAATCTTGATGGGCCGACAATGAAACCCGACACCGACGACATCACCCTGTTGCAACAGTGGACCGGAAAAACGGAAACCCTGCATGACGTGGTGCGGCCCGAAGCGGTTGCCGCGCTGGCTGCCACGCTAGACTATCCGAGCGCGCCGCAGCACGGCGCACCCTTGCCGCCGCTGTGGCACTGGATTAATTTCTGGAGCACGGCGCCGCAGTCCGGCCTGGGGCCGGACGGCCATACGCGCCGGGGCGGCTTCCTGCCGCCGGTGCCGCAGCCGCGCCGCATGTGGGCCGGCGGACGCCTGACCTTCCCCGGCAGCGTGCCGGTCGGCGCCGCCATCAGCCGCACCTCCACCATCCAGGACATCACGCAGAAATACGGCGCAGGCGGCCAGCTCACTTTCGTCACCGTGCGCCATGACATCCACCACGCTGGCCTGCTGGCCATTACCGAAGAACACGACATCGTCTACCGCGACCTGCCCGCGCCGGGCAGCGCCGGCCCCGCGCCCAAGATGCCGCCAGGCGAAGCGCAGTGGACGCGCAAGATCACGCCCGACCCGGTGCTGCTGTTCCGCTACTCCGCCCTCACCTTCAATGGCCACCGCATCCATTACGACCGCAGCTACACCACCGAAGTGGAAGGCTACCCCGGCCTGATCGTGCACGGCCCGCTGATCGCGACCCTGCTGATGGAGTTGCTGCGCGCCGAACTGCCGCAGGCGCGCGTGGCCGAATTCAGCTTCCGCGCCGTCTCGCCGCTGTTCGACATTGCCCCCTTCACCGTCAACGGCCGCCGCAACGCCGACGGCACCGCCACGCTGTGGGCCGCCAACAGCAAGGGCGAACTGGCCATGCAGGCCGAAGCCAAACTGGATTAAAAGAGGAGACACCATGCACACACCAAGCCAGGACCACCAGGACATCCGCGACGCCGTGCGCGCGCTGTGCGCCGAATTCCCGTCCTCCTATTTCCGCGACATCGACCAGCAGCGCGGCTACCCGGAAGCCTTTGTGGACGCGCTGACCAAGGCCGGCTGGCTGGCCGCGCTGATCCCGCAGGAATACGGCGGTTCCGGGCTGGGGCTGACGGAAGCCTCCGTCATCATGGAAGAAATCAACCGCTCGGGCGGCAATTCCGGCGCCTGCCACGGCCAGATGTACAACATGGGCACCCTGCTGCGGCACGGCTCCAAGGCGCAAAAGGAGTTCTACCTGCCCAGGATCGCCAGCGGCGAACTGCGTTTGCAATCGATGGCCGTGACCGAGCCCACCACCGGCACCGACACCACCAAGATCAAGACCACCGCCGTGAAAAAGGGCGACCGCTACGTGGTCAACGGCCAGAAGGTGTGGATCTCGCGCGTGCAGCACTCGGACCTGATGATACTGCTGGCGCGCACCACGCCGCTGGCGGACGTGACCAGGAAATCCGAAGGCATGTCCATCTTCATCGTCGACATCAAGGACGCCATGAAGCAAGGCATGTCGGTGGTGCCCATCCTGAACATGGTGAACCACGAGACCAATGAACTGTTCTTCGAAAACCTGGAGATCCCGGCCGAGAACCTGATCGGCGAGGAAGGCAAGGGATTCAAATACATCCTCGACGGCCTGAACGCCGAGCGCACGCTGATCGCCGCCGAGTGCATAGGCGACGGCTACTGGTTCATCGACAAGGTCACCAAATACGTCAACGAGCGCGTGGTGTTCGGCCGCCCGATCGGCCAGAACCAGGGCGTGCAGTTCCCTATCGCGAAAGCCTATGTGAACCTGGAAGCGGCCAACCTGATGCGCTACAAGGCCTGCGAGCTGTTCGACGCGCACCAGCCCTGCGGCACGCAGGCCAACATGGCCAAGATGCTGGCGGCGGACGCGTCGTGGGAGGCGGCCAACGCCTGCCTGCAGTTCCACGGCGGCTTCGGCTTCGCCCACGAGTACGACGTGGAGCGCAAGTTCCGCGAGACGCGCTTGTACCAGGTGGCGCCCATCTCCACCAATCTGATCCTGTCCTTCGTGGCCGAGCACGTGCTTGGCATGCCACGCTCGTTCTGAGGAGAGCACCATGCGCCCACTCGACGGCATCACCGTCATCACGCTGGAACACGCGATCGCCGCGCCCTTCTGCACCCGCCAGCTGGCCGACCTCGGTGCGCGCGTCATCAAGGTGGAGCGGCCCGGCGTGGGCGATTTCGCCCGCGCCTACGACGCCCGCGCGCGCGGCCTGGCCTCGCACTTCGTCTGGACCAACCGCTCCAAGGAAAGCCTGACGCTGGACGTGAAGCACGGCGAGGCCGCCGTCATCCTGGACAAGCTGCTGGCCGATGCCGACGTGCTGGTGCAGAACCTGGCGCCCGGCGCGGCGGCGCGGCTGGGCCTGTCCTACGAGGCGCTAAAGGACAAGTATCCGCGCCTGGTCGTGTGCGACATTTCCGGCTACGGCGCGGACGGGCCATACCGCGACAAGAAGGCCTACGACCTGCTGATCCAGAGCGAATCGGGCTTCCTGTCGATTACCGGTTCGCCGGACGAACCGGCCAAGGCGGGCTGCTCGATCGCCGACATCGCCGCCGGCATGTACGCCTACACCAACATCCTGGCGGCGCTGATCCAGCGCGGCAAGACCGGGCAAGGCTGCAATATCGACGTGTCCATGCTGGAGAGCATGGCCGAGTGGATGAGCTATCCGCTGTACTACGCGATGGACGGCGCCGCCCCGCCGCCGCGCGCCGGAGCCGCGCACGCCACCATCTACCCGTATGGCCCCTTCCCTGCCGGCGACGGCAAGACGGTGATGCTGGGCTTGCAAAATGAACGCGAGTGGGAGCTGTTCTGCGCCAAGGTGCTGCTGCAGCCGGAGCTGGCCAAGGATCCGCGCTACTCCTCCAATGCGGTGCGCACGGCGGCGCGGCAGGAACTGAGGGAAATGATCGTCAAGGTGTTCTCGGCCCTGAGCGCCGAGCAGGTGATAGCGCGGCTCGACAGCGCGCAGATCGCCAACGCCCACATGAACGACATGCACGACCTGTGGCAGCACGCGCAGCTCAAGGCGCGCGAGCGCTGGGTGGAAGTGGGCACGCCCGCCGGCCCCATGCCCGCGCTGCTGCCGCCGGGCGTGCCGAACACGTATGAAGCGCGCATGGACAGCGTGCCCGCGCTGGGGCAGCACACGGACGCGATCCTGGCCGGGCTGGGATACAGCCAGGACGCCATCGCCACCCTGCGCGCCGCCAGCGCCGTCTAAGCCGGCGGGTTACGGCTTTCAGCCTAACCCGCCCTACGCAGCCGCAGCCGCCAACGCCATCGAGAGCACGTAGGGCGGGTTAGGCCGAAGGCCGTAACCCGCCGAAACAGGAGACACAATGAACGCCATCAACCACCCCAGCCTGGCCCTGGCGACCTTCGCCGCCACGCTGCAATTCGAAACCATCCCCCACGAGGTGCTGCGCCGGGCCGAAGACCTGATGCTGGACTGGGCCGGTTCCGCGCTGGCCGGCAAGGGCGCGCGCCCGGTGGAAACCATCGCGCGCTACGCCGAACAGATGGGCGGCCCCGGTCCCTGCGAAATCCTGATCTCCCGCACCCGTGCCACGCCCATGTTCGCCGCCATGGTGAACGCCGCCGCGTCCCACTACGCCGAACAGGACGACGTCCACAACGGCTCCGTGTTCCACCCCGCCGCCGTGGTCTTCCCGGCCGCGCTGGCCGTGGCGCAGGCGCTGGGCCGCTCCGGCCGCGAACTGCTGACCGCCGTGGTGGCCGGCTACGAAGTGGGCATCCGCGTGGGCGAATTCCTCGGCCGCGCGCACTACAAGATCTTCCACACCACCGGCACCGCCGGCACCATCGCCGCCGCCGCCGCCGCGGGCCGCCTGCTCAACCTCACGCCCGAGCAGATGCTGCACGCCTTCGGCTCGGCCGGCACGCAGGCCGCCGGCCTGTGGGAGTTCCTGCGCGACGCCGCCGACTCCAAACAGCTGCATACCGCCAAAGGCGCCAGCGACGGCCTGATGTCCGCCTACCTCGCCCAGGCCGGCTTCACCGGCGCGCGCCGCATCCTCGAAGGCGCGCAGGGCATGGGCGCCGGCATGACGCGCGACGCCGACCCGGCAAAACTGACCGACCGCCTGGGCTTCCGCTGGACGCTGGCCGAAACCTCCTTCAAATTCCACGCCAGCTGCCGCCACACCCACCCCGCCGCCGACGCGCTGCTGCAAGTGATGCGCGAGCACAGCCTGGCGCCGGAGCAGATCGCCCATGTGGACTGCCATGTGCACCAGGGCGCCATCGACGTGCTCGGCCCCATGGTCAATCCGCAGACGGTGCACCAGGCCAAATTCTCCATGGGCACAGTGCTGGGCCTGATCGCCGAATTCGGCAGCGCCGGCTTGACCGAATTCGACTCCAGCTTCAATGCGCAGCGCGTGGCCCAATTCCGTGGCAAAGTACACATGGTGCTGGACAAAGAAGTGGACCAGGCCTACCCGGCGCGCTGGATAGGCAAGGTCAGCGTCCGCACCACGGATGGCCGCACGCTGCACGGCCGCGTCGACGAACCCAAAGGAGACCCCGGCAATACCCTGAGCCGCACCGAGCTGGAAGACAAAGCCGCGCGCCTGGCCGCCTTCAGCGGGGCCGCCAGCCCGGCTGAAATGGCCGCCCTGGCCGACAAAATCTGGTCCATAAGCCGCATCACCAATATGGGAGACTTGTTATGAGCACTGCCGTACATGCTGCCCCACCCGACGCCAGGCTGGCCCTGGCCCATTCCTTCCTGTTTGTCCCCGGCGACCGGCCCGAGCGCTACGCCAAGGCCTGCGCCTCGGGCGCGGACGTGGTCATCATCGACCTGGAGGACGCCGTGGCCCCCGCAGCCAAGGGCGCGGCGCGCGACGCGCTGGAAAACTGGCTGTCCAGCCCCGAAGGCCGGGCGCCCCATGTGCCGGTGCTGGTGCGCGTCAATTGCGTGAACTCCGGCTGCTTTGGCGACGACCTGATCCTGTGCCACCGGCCCGGCATCGCCGGCATCGTGCTGCCCAAGGCCGAGCGGGTGGCCGACGTGGCCAGCGCCTCGTCCAGCGCGCCGCTGTTTCCGCTGATCGAAACCGCACAGGGCTTCGCCAACCTGAGCCAGATCGTGACCGCGCCGCGCGTGCAGCGGCTCATGTTCGGTTCCATCGACTTCAAGCTCGACATGGGCATCCACGGCGACCGCGACGAGCTGCTCGTTTTCCGCTCGCAGATTGTGCTGGCCTCGCGCCTTGCCGGCCTGCGCCCGCCGGTGGACGGCGTGACGCTGGACCTGGGCGACGGCAGCGCTACCGAGGACGACGCCCGCTACGCGCACCGCATCGGCTTCGGCGGCAAGCTGTGCGTGCATCCCGGCCAGCTGGAGGCGGTGAACCGCGCCTTCCTGCCATCCGATGAGGAAGTGGCGTGGGCGCGGCGCGTGCTGGCCGCCGCCGAGGACGCGCGCGGCGCGGCCGTGGCGGTGGACGGCAAGATGATAGACAAGCCGGTACTGCTGCTGGCCCAGCGCATCGCCTCCGAGGCGGCGCGCAAGAATCTGCATTAAAAACCCCCAGGGGCCGGCAAGAGCCCTTCACCATCTGGAGACACCATGAAACTGCAATCCCTGCTGTTTGCGGCCGCCACTGTATTCGCGGCCAGCGCCTTTGCGCAAAATCCCATCATCATCAAGTTCAGCCACGTGGTCGCGACCGACACGCCGAAAGGCAAAGGTGCGCAGAAGTTCAAGGAGCTGGCGGAAGCGGCCACCAAGGGCCGCGTGAAGGTGGAGATTTATCCGAACAGCCAGCTGTACAAGGACAAGGAGGAGCTGGAGGCGCTGCAGCTGGGATCGGTGCAGATGCTGGCGCCGTCGCTGTCCAAGTTCGGCCCGCTGGGCGTGAAGGAGTTCGAGGTCTACGACCTGCCCTACATCCTTCCCAGCAAGGCGGCGCTGGAGCGCGTGAACGACGGTCCGGTGGGCAAGGCGCTGCTGAAGAAGCTGGAGGCCAAGGGCATCGTCGGGCTGGCGTTCTGGGACAACGGCTTCAAGGAAATGACGGCCAACAAGCCGCTGCGCACGCCGGCCGATTTCAAGGGCACCAAGATGCGCATCCAGTCGTCCAAGGTGCTGGACGCGCAGATGCGCGCGCTGGGCGCCAATCCGCAGGTGCTGGCCTTCTCCGAGGTCTACCAGGCCATGCAGACCGGCGTGGTGGACGGCAGCGAGAACACGCCGTCCAATATCTACACGCAGAAGGTGCATGAGGTGCAGAAGCACCTGACCGTGTCCGACCACGGCTACATCGGCTACGCCGTCATCGTGAACAAGAAATTCTGGGACGCGCTGCCGGCCGACGTGCGCACCGCGCTGGACGGCGCCATGAAGGAATCCACCAAGTACGCCAACGACATTGCGCAGAAGGAGAACGACGCCGCGCTGGAAGCGATCAAGAAGTCCGGCAAGACCGAGGTCTACACGCTCACGGCGCAGGAAAAAGCGGCCTGGCGCGCGGCCATGCAGCCGGTGCAGAAAACCATGGAAGAGCGCATCGGCAAGGAACTGATCGCTGCCTTCAACAAGGAAGCTGCGGCGGCGGAAGGCAAATAAGCTGCGGGCATGCCGGCGGGTTACGCTACGCTAACCCGCCCTACGCGCCCAATGTTCCTGTGGTCCCGCGTAAGCCGCCGTGCTCGGCCTCCATCGTACAAATGAAGTCGACCAGCTCGCGCGCATACAGCGGCAATGCGTCGAGCTTCTGCACCACCACGCTGCGTTCGCGCACCGCCCACGGCTCCGTCAATTCCACCAGCGCCAGCTTCATGCTGCGGCTCAGCCGCAACGCCGACGAATGCGGCAGGATGGCCACGCCCACATTGTTCTCCACCATCCGGCACATGGCCTCGAAGCCGCGCACCTGGATGCGCAATTGCAGCCGCTGCCCGGCTTCGTGCGCGGCGCGCGCCAGGAAGTGCTGCAACGTGCTGCCTTCGTGCAGGCCGATGTGCTGGTAGTCCAGCGTTTCCGCAAAACCTATCTGCCCGCGCGTTGCGAGCGGATGGTCTTGCGCCGTCGCCAGCACCAGGCGGTCGGTGGAAAACGGAATGATCTCCAGCCCGGCGCCCTGCACCGGGCCGGCCGCGATGCCGATATCGGCCGTCCCCTCCTGCACGCCGCGCACGATGTCCTGGTTGAGCCGCTCCTCCAGCGCCACGTTCACCTGCGGATGCACGCCCAGGAAGCGGCCCAGCACTTCGGGCATGAATTCGGTGACGGCGGTGGTGTTGGCGAAGATGCGGATATGGCCCTTGATGCCGTTGTTATATTGCTGCATCTCGCTTTTCAGGCGCTCCACCATCTGCATGAACTGCTGCGCGTGGGCCAGCAGCGTTTCGCCCGCGGGGGACAGCTGCACGCCCTTGTTCTCGCGGTACAGCAGCCGCGTGCCGAAGCGCGCCTCCAGCTCCTTGACCCGGTTGCTCGCCGCCGCCAGCGACATATGCATGCGCTCGGCGCTGCGGGTCAGGCTTTTCAGTTCGGCGATATGGATAAACAGGCGTAAATCAGTCAGGTCGAACAGCATGGCGCTCCTCTGGGCTAAGCGCCGATTCTACGCCATTATGGCCCGTCCCGAGGGGCAGCTGGCGTGGCGGCGGGACGCCAGACGTAGGTGGCGACGCTGGCGGGCGGGAGGGTGGCGGTGAAGGCTAGCGCGGCGGCCTGGATGGTGAAGGTGCGCGGCTCGGCGGCGGAGTTGACGGCGATGAGCGCCAGCGTGCCGTCGGGGTTGTCGAAGGCGGCGCTGTCGACGCCGTCCTTGGCCGCGCCGGAGGCGATGCGCCAGGCGCCGGCGCGCGCGAAGCGGCTGGCGTGTGCCAGCGCGTAGTATTCTGGATTGCGCGTGACCACGCCGCCCTCGCCCACCGTGACCACGCCCCGGCAGCCACGGCAGCCGCCTATGCGCGGGCCGCCCTGCCCGTCCAGCGCCAAGTTGCCCAGCATGATGCCCTTGGCCGCGCCGCGCGCCGCGCCCTGCACCAGCGTGCGCGCGAAATGGGTGAGGTTGTCGCTCCAGGCCGGAGCCCAGGCGCCGCCGGAGCATTCGGTGATGTAGCTGTCCTGGCCCGGATGGGCGGCCGCCACAGCGGCCTGCGCGCCCACGTCGCCGGCGTAGCAGTGCCAGGCCACGCCGGCCACGTACTGGCCTGCTGCCTTGTCGGCCAATACCTTGAGCGGGGCTTGCGGAGTGTCGCGGTTGCCGTCCCAGTCCAGTATCAGCGGGCCTTCGTCTTCCAGCAGCGGGCCGAGGTGCTTGCCTATCAGCTGCGCGCGGGCGGCGTCGTCCAGGCGCATGCCGGGGGCGTCGGCGGGCTCGGCGGATGGCTCGTTCTGCACGGTGATGGCGTGGATGGGAATGCCTTCCTCCAGGTAGACGTCCACGTAGCGTTTCAGGTAGCGGGCGTAGGCGTCGAAGGCCTCCGGCTTGAGCGTGCCTTGCAGCAGGCTGCCGCTGGTCTTCATCCAGCCGGGCGCGCTGGCGGGGCTGGCGATCAGTTCCAGCTCGGGGTTGTAGGCCAGCGCTTCCTGCAGCAGCGGCAGCAGGTGGGCGCGGTCGGGGTCGATGGAGAACTGGGCCAGGCCGTCGTCGGTCTGCCCGGGCGGCAGGTCGTTGTAGCTGTAACGGCCGAGGGCGAATTCGTTGGCGCCCAGCGGCAGCCTGGCCACGCTCAGGGCGATGCCGGGCGGCGGGCCGAACAGCTCGGCCAGCAGGGCCTTGCGCTGGGCGGGGTCCAGTTTTTCCGTCAGCAGCCAGGCGGACGAGGCGCTGATGGCGGCGCCGAAGCCGGACATGCGCTGCCGGCGCGCGCTGCGGTCGACGGTGATCACGAGCGGCGAAGCAGGCAGCGGGCCGGCGGTTTCCACGCCGGGCGACCAGGGCGTGAGCGCGCGCGGCGCAGCGCCCAGCGCGATGTCCGGCTGGCGCTGGAGCAGGCGGGACTGGTCGCCGGTGGTGAGCCAGGAGGCCACCATGCCGGGCGCAGGCTGGTCGATGGTGGATTGAGGCGGGACGGCAGCGGCTCCAGAAACGGCGTCCACGGCAACAGGCGCGGCGGCGCGGACGGCGGAGGCCTTGGCGGCTGGCGAGACTGCGGCTGGGGGAGCCGCGGCGGTGGGAGCGGCGGCTTTCGGCTCGGGACGCTGGGCGCCGGGCAGCCCGCCCAGGCCGCCCGCGCAGCCGCTGAGCGCCAGGACGGCGGCGGCGATCAGGGCGGGGGCGGCACGGCGCGCCATGGGCTTACTTGAAGCGGAACAGCACATCGACCGACTGCGACATCTTCATCGCCGTCACCAGCAGCAGATCCGCCGGGTCCGTGTCGTTGCGCTTGGTGTTGGCGCTGTTGCTGTTGCGCGGCCAGTCCACCGGGGCCAGGCCTATAGCCCGGGTGATGTTCTTGATCTCGTCCGACGACACGCCGGCCACCGGACCCACGCGCTTGCCGAAGCCCTTCGCGATCGAGTCCGCCTTGACGGTCGCTTCCTGCACGGCCTGCATCATCAGTTCCGCCTCCACCTTGGCGCGGTCTTTCAGGCCGAAGGTGGCGGCGAAGGCATCCAGGTTCTGCTTTTTCAGCAGCGGCATCATGATGTCGCGCCACTTGCCCAGGTCGCGCACCACGATGTGGATCGAGCATTTGATATCGTACTCAGGCTCGGAGGCGTTAGCGCTGGCCTTGCGGATCTGGCGGCGCATGTCGCGCACGTCCACGTCCGCGTCCGTCACGCCCTGCTCGGCCAGCAGCGCGCGGATCTCCAGCACGCGCTCCTGTATCACGGCCACCGCTTTTTCGGCCACCTGATCGTAGGCCGACACGTCGAAATCAATCTCGCCCATGTCCGGCCCCACGTACATGAAACCGGTGCCGCGCGCGTGGATGAAGGGATAGGACGGCAGCTCGGCAGCGACGGCGCCTTGCAGGGTAGCCAGCGCAAGCGCTGCGGCCAACAGGGATTTTTTCAGCATGGCAAAGTTATAAAATAGTAAATCACAAGTATTGCCGAATGGATAAACTTTAGCAACCGAAATGTGCGCCGCCTAGCCGCCGCCATCCAGTATGGCGAGGAACTGCTCCAGCCCCACCGGCTTCACCAGGTGGACCTGGAAGCCCGCCTCGAAGGCCAGTTGCCGGTCCTTCTGCTGGCCCCAGCCGGTGACGGCCACCAGCACCGTGCTGTGCAGGCCGGGAAGCTGGCGCAGCGCACGCGCCAGGTCGTAGCCGTTCAGTTGCGGCAGGCCGATGTCGAGGAAGGCGAAATCGGGCGCAAAGCCCGCCGCCAGATCCAGCGCCTCCTGCCCGCCGTGGCAGACGCGCACCGTGTGCCCGGCCGCGCTCAGCAGGATGCCGATGCCGTCGACGAAATCGGCATTGTCGTCCACCAGCAGGATGCGGTGCCGCCGCCGCTGGCCGTCCGCGCGCGGCGCCACGACGGCGTCGGCGGGCGGCGGCGGCATCAGCGGCAAGGTCACGGTGAACTCGCTGCCCTGCCCCAGGCCCGCGCTGGCCGCCGCCAGGCTGCCGCCGTGCAGCTCCACCAGCTTGCGCGCCAGCGACAGGCCCACGCCCAGCCCGGCCGTGCTGCGCTCGAGCGACGTGTCCGCCTGCACAAACATCTCGAAGATTTCGCCCAGCATATGCGGCGCCACGCCGATGCCGTTGTCGCGCACGCGGATGCGCAGGCTGTCCCCGTCCAGTTCGGCCAGCAGCGCCAGCTTGCCGCCCCGGTCGGTGTACTTGGCCGCGTTGTTCAGCAGGTTGGACAGCACCTGCGCCAGGCGCGTGCCGTCGCCATGCACGCACACGGGCGGCGGCGGCAGCACCACCTGCAGCTCGTGGCCCAGCGCGGACAGATAGGGCCGCACCAGCTCCAGCGCGTCGCCCACCACCGCGTGCAGCTGCACCGGCTCGCGCCGTATCGCCAGCTTGCCGGTATTGATGCGCGACACGTCCAGCAGGTCATCCACCAGCCGCACCATCTGCTTGAGCTGGCGCTCCATGATGGCGCGCGCCTTGGCGCCGGCGGCCAGGTCGTCCGGGTTCACGCGCAGCATGTCCAGCCCGGTGCGGATGGGCGCCAGCGGATTGCGCAATTCGTGCGCCAGCGTGGCCAGGAATTCGTCCTTGCGCCGGTCCGCCAGCAGCAGCGCGCGCTCGGCGCCCTGGCGCACCGCCATCTCGCGCTCCAGCGTCTGGTTGGCCTCCTGCAGCGCATAGGCGCGCCGTCCCACTTCGGCCAGCATATTGTTGAAGGCCCCCACCAGGGTGCCGATCTCGCCGCTGCCGGAAGGCGGCACGCGCAGGCTGAAATCGCGCTTCTGCATCACTTCGCGCGCCACGCCGGTCACCGCCGCCAGCGGCTCGGTGATGCCGCGCTGCAGCCGGCTGGCCACCAGCGCCGCCAGCAGCAGGCTCAGCACCATGACCCCGCCCAGGATGGCGGCATAGCTGCGCACCCGGTCTATCAGCCGGTAGCGCGCGCTCAGGTAGATGCTGCCGATGACCTCGCCGTTCTCGACGATGGGATGGTTGACCACCAGCCGCCCGCTCTCGATGCTGTAGCCCGGCCGTCCCGGCTTGTCGGGGAACACCGGCGTGTCCTGCACCGACTGCGCGTAGGCGGCGAACAGCTTGCCGTTGGCGGCGTAGATGGCGCCGGCCTGGATTTGCGGGCGCACCCGCAGCAGCGACAGGTTCTGCCGCGCCGCCGTCTGGTCGTTGAAGCTGAGCGCGGGCATGCTGACCGCCGCCACGATTTCCGCCTGCGTGGTCATGTCGTCCACCCAGTACTGCTGGAATGAGTCGAGGTCGTACAGCAGCATGGCGGCGGAGGACGCAACCAGCGCCACGAAGGTGGTTGCCAGGGCCATCAGTATCAGCTTGCCGCGCACCGTGCCTGGCTTCAGGCGCGCCAGCATCAAGAGCCGCCCTTGTTCACATGGTAGGCCACCGACAGCAGGCGCGAGCTGAGCTTGAGCCTGCTTTTCTCGGCCGCCGGCAGCGACACTTCAAAGCGCACGCGGTCTTCCACCAGCAGGAAATTGATGGTGCCGCCCTGCTGCAGGCCGTCGCTGTTTTCCGTCACACCGAGCGCGCCTGCCTGCTGCGCCGCGCGCAGCATGGCGCCCGGCCGCTCGGCTTCCCTGCCGACAAACAGCATGTGCAGGCCGGCGGGCGGGTCGCCCTCGTGCAGCACGCGCACGGCGATGGCGCGCGCACCGACCTGGCGGCCGGCGGTGATGCGGGACAGTTCGGCGGCGATATCGTCCGCGTCCAGCACGCCCACCACCAGCGGGCCGGCCGCGTCCACGCCGGCGCCGAATTCAACATAGCCGAGGAATTTGTACAGGAAGGCCGCTTTCACGCTGCGCTCCACATTGGCCGGCGCCTGCACGGGCGCGTCCGCCCCGCCGGCCAGGCAGTGCAGGGCCAGGCACAGATAGGCGGCCAGCAGCAGCCAGCGCGCGCTTGACAGGCCGCGCCAGGGCCGGGTCCAGCGTTGCGCCAGGGGCAGCGCAAAGCAGACGGCGCCGGCGGCGGCAGGAATCAGAATCGCCATGTTACTTTCAGCAATGCGCTGCGCTCGAGTACGCTGCGGTTAGGCGCGGCGGCCCATTCGGCATGCCTGGCATGCAGCAGGTTCTGGCCTATCAGCGCCACGTCGACGTCGGGCCGCACACGCCATAGCCATTGCACGTCCATTTCATAATAGGACGGCACCACGGGATGCGGCAGTTTCCCATTGTAGCGCAGCGTCAGGTCCAGTTGCTGGGCATCGGACAGCTCATGCGAGGAGCGCAGCAGCCAGTGCAGGCGCGGGTCATTGGGCAGGAAGATGCCGGCCTGCAGGCTGTCGCGGCTGCCCGGCTTGAGGCCCAGCTTGACGTTCTGCGCGGTCAGCCCGCCGCTCAGGCGCCAGTTGGGCGTGGCCTGCCAGCGCGCCCACAGCTCCAGGCCGCGCGTGGTGGCCTGGCCCAGGTTGCGGAATTCGCTGCCCAGCACCGGCAACGGTTCCATGGTGCGCAGCTTGTCGTAGTCGGCATAGAACAAGGTGCCGGAATAGCTCCAGCGCGCGCTGGGCTGCGCGCGGTAGCCCAGCTCGGCCACATTGGCCACCTCGGATTCGAACTGCTGGCCGCCGCCGATAACAAAGCGCGGCTGGCCCGCGATGATGATGGGCGTGCCCGGCACATACCAGTCGCGGTCGATGCGCGACGGTGCGCGCACGGTACGCGCCAGGCTGGCCCACAGCAGCTGGGCCGCGTCCGGCATCCACGCCGCGCGCAGGCTGGGCAGGTATTCGGCGCCGGTATAGTTGTTGTGCTCGGCCTTCAGGCCGGCGGTCAGCTTGAACTGCGGCGTGACGGCGATCTCGTCCTGCGCGAACAGATTCCCCCAGTGCATATTGAGCTTGCCGGGCAGGAAGGCGTAGCCGCCGGGTGTGACCTGGTCGCGGCTGTGGCGGTAGCCGCCGCCCCACACCAGGCTGTGCACGCGGCCGAAGCGCACGCCGTGCTGCGCCTCCAGCTCCGCCGTGTCCAGCCGTTCGATAAAGTTGGCCGGCTGGTTGCGCTCGGTATGGTCCAGCACCAGCTGCACGCGCAGGTCGGCATCGCCGGGCAGCTTGCGGGTGTAGCGGCTCACCAGGTTGGCGCCCGAGATGTAGATGTCGCGCGTGGTGGCCTGGCCGAGCGCGCCCTGGTAGGCGTTGCCCAGCATGGTGAAGCCGCCCTGCAGCACATCCATGTCGGCGCGGAAGCCGGCCAGGCGCCGCCGCATGCCGGTGACGGTATCCTTGCCGGCGGCCGAGGTAGTGGCGTCCACATCCATGTAGCGTGCGTACAGCCGGTAGTGGGCGCCGTTGTCCAGCTTGCCGCCGTAGCGCAGCGTGCCGTCCTTTTCGTCCGCGCCGCCCGCCACGCTGGCCAGGCCGCCCTGCGTGTCCTTGGCCGAACGCGTAATGACGTTGATGACGCCATTGACCGCATTCACGCCCCAGATGGTGGCGCCCGCGCCGCTGATGACCTCGATGCGTTCCACGTCCTCCATCACCACGTCCTGCGCGTCCCAGTACACGCCGGAGAACAGTGGCGAATAAACGCTGCGGCCGTCTATCAGCACCAGCAGCTTGTTTTCGAAGGCGTTGTTGAAGCCGCGCGCGGTGACCGCGTAGTTGCGCGCGTCGATGCGCGCCACCTGCAGATTGGGCGCCAGGCGCAACGCCTCGGGCAGGCTGCGCACGCCGCTGCGGCGCAGCTCGCTGCCGGTGATGATGAAGACGGACGCGGCCGCATTGCTCAGCCTTTCGTCCTGGCGCGACACGGAGGTGATGACGATATTGCTCAGCTGTTCAATCGACAGGTCGGCCAGGTCGCTGTCCGCCAGGACTGCGGCGTGGGCTGCCGGGCCGGCAAGCGAAAGGGAAAGCAGCAAGGGGAGCAAGCTCTGCGGGGCGCGTTTTGTCATGGCCGGACTCTCCAGTGGCTGGTCTGAAAAGATTATAAACATTTCCCTCGGGCCCACCCGTTAGATTTGCAGATTTGCAATTGTTCAGGACAGCGAGTGGGGGCGGATGCAACAGTCATTCCGCGTTAAGGACATGTTAAGAAGCGCTTAGGACGGCCTTAGGCTGGTCAACATTCAACCATCAATGTATTGACCAGCCGCAAGTAGCTGGATAGACTCGCGCTGTTTACGTTTTATGGAGCCCCTTCATGGGCACTTGTTCGAGTGGTAGTTGTAGCCAGGCCCGCCCTGGCTCCGCCCCGGCAAGATAACGCAGGCCTCCCCTGCCGTCATCCTGCCTTGCGCGGATGATGGTGTCTTTCCCGCCCCGGAACCGTTCCGGCGCAGGACTTTCCCCACACTGATTTGTTTGCATGCCCTGCCGGCCCAGCCGCGCGCTGCCCATGCCTACGCATGCCGGCGCGCCGCCGCTGGCCGCAGGCTTCGTGGCCCGCGCGCGACCGCGCAGGCCGGAACCCGGCTGCCCCCGCGCAGCCCGTATCGGGATTGCTTATGGTTGAACTGTTCTTCCCCCGCCGCGCCGGCGCGGCCGCCACCGTCGCAGCGTGGCGCGCATCCGGCCCCAACCGCTGGGACTGGGCCTTGCTGCCGCTGGTGCTGGCCGTGCTGGCCGCCGCCGGCTTCGGCGCCTCGCAGATGGCGCGCCCCTTCACGCTGGGCCAGCCCGCCGTGATCGCGCTGGACGCCGCCTGGCTGCCCTACTACCTGCTGCGCACCATGCTGCGCATGTTCATGGCGCTCGGCTGTTCGCTGCTGTTCGCCTTCGTGTTCGCTGCGGTGGCGGTCAAGTCCCGCGCCGCCGAAAAGGTGCTGCTGCCGCTGCTCGACGTGCTGCAGTCGGTGCCCATCCTCGGCTTCCAGGCGATTGCCATCGCGCCCTTTATCGCGCTCTTCCCCGGCAATCTGCTGGGCGTGGAATGCGCCGCCGTCTTCGCCATCTTCACCTCGCAGGCGTGGAATATGGCGTTCAGCCTGTACCAGTCCATGCGCAACGTGCCGGCCGAACTGAACGAGGCCGCGCGCGTGTTCTGCCTGTCCGGCTGGCAGCGCTTCTGGCGCCTGGAGCTGCCCTTCGCCATGCCCAACCTGCTGTGGAATATGATGATGTCCATGTCCGGCGGCTGGTTCTTCCTGGTGGCGGCCGAGGCCATCTCGGTGGCGGGCCAGGACATCAAGCTGCCCGGCATCGGCGCCTATATCGCCGTGGCCATCGAGCAGGAAAACGGGCGCGCGATCGCGCTTGCCATCGCGGCCATGCTGGCCGGGATCGTGCTGTACGACCAGCTGTTTTTCCGCCCGCTGCTGGCCTGGGCCGACAAATTCCGCTTCGAGGACACCCAGGGCGACACGGCGCAGCGCTCCTGGCTGCTGGACTGGGGCCGCCGCAGCCGCTGGACGCGCAAGCTGACCGGCCAGTTCTGGACCGCCATGCACAGCACGCTGGGCTGGTTCGCTGCCGCTCCCGCAGGCGAGCGCCCCGCAGCCGCGCCGCCCGCGCCACGCGGAGCGCAGGCATGGCTGCGCGGCCTGCTGGCGCGGCACGGCGCATGCGCCTGGGACGTAGCCATTGTCCTGGCCGCGCTGCTGGCGGCCTGGCAGCTGCTCATGTTCGTGCACGGCACGGTGGGCTGGGCCGAGGTGGCGCACGTGGGCGGGCTCGGTTTCATCACCCTGCTGCGCGTGATGGTGCTGATCGCGCTGGCGTCCCTGCTGTGGGTGCCGGTGGCGGTATGGATAGGCCTGCGGCCGCGCTGGGCGCAAGGCGTGCAGGCGGTGGCGCAGTTCCTGGCCGCCTTCCCGGTCAACCTGATGTTCCCGGTGGTGGTCTACCTGATGGTGGCATTGGAGCTCCAGCCCAATATCTGGCTCAGTCCCTTGATGGTGTTCGGCACGCAGTGGTACATCCTGTTCAACGTGGTGGCGGGCGCCTCCACCATACCGAACGAGCTGCGCCTGGCGGCGGACAACCTGGGCCTGAAAGGCTGGCTGAAATGGAAGCGCGTGTACCTGCCCGCCGTGTTCCCGGCTTACCTGACGGGCGCCATCACCGCCTGCGGCGGCTCGTGGAACGCCAGCATCGTGGCCGAATACGTCACCTGGGGCAAAACCACGCTGGCGGCCGATGGCCTGGGCAGCTATATCAAGCAGATGACCGACGCGGGCGACTTCCACCGCATCGCGCTGGGCGTGAGCGTCATGTGCATCTTCGTGATGCTGTTGAACCGATTCTTCTGGACCCGCATGTACCGGCTGGCCGAAAACCGTGGACTGTAAGGAGTAGAACATGGCTGAAAATATTCTGATGGAGCTGGCCGGCGTCGGCAAATCCTTCAACAAGGCGGACGGCGCGCCGCGCGTGATCCTGGACGGCGTGGACTTCTCGCTGCGCAAGGGCGAGATCGTGTCCCTGCTGGGAAAATCCGGCTCCGGCAAGTCCACGCTGCTGCGCATCATGGCCGGGCTGATCGCGGCGGACAAGGGCCGCGCGGCCTATCGCGGCGCGCAGATCAGCGGCCCGGCCGGCGGCGTGGCCATGGTGTTCCAGTCCTTTGCGCTGTTCCCCTGGCTGACGGTGCAGCAGAACGTGGAGCTGGGCCTGGAGGCGCAGGGCGTGCCGCCTGCGGAGCGCGAGCGGCGCGCGGACGAGATGCTGGAGCTGATAGGCCTGGCGGGCTTTGGCGGCGCGCTGCCGCGCGAGCTGTCCGGCGGCATGCGTCAGCGCGTAGGCATCGCGCGCGCGCTGGTCACTAATCCCGATGTGCTGCTGATGGACGAAGCCTTTTCGGCGCTGGACGTGCTGACCGGCGAAACGCTGCGCAACGATATCCTGGACCTGTGGGACAGCGGCCGCATCCCCACGCGCGGCATCCTGGTGGTGTCCCACAATATCGAGGAAGCGGTGATGATGTCGGACCGTATCGTGATCCTGTCCAGCGACCCGGGACGCGTGCGGCACGAGATCGCCATCAATCTGCCGCGCCCGCGCAACGCGGACTCGCAAGAGGTGCGCGACCTGATCGACGAGGTGTACGGCCTGATGACGATGCGCAGCGCGCCCGCCGCCATGCCGGCGGCGCCCGCAGCAGGAGCCGCCACGCCGCCGGACTACCGCCTGCCGGAAACGGACATCAGCCGCATCGAATCGGTGCTGGAGCTGGTGGCCGCCGCGCCCTTCAGCGGCCGCGCCGATTTGCCGCAGCTGGCCGAGGAAACCGAGCTGCCGGACGAGGAACTGTTCCCCACCTGCGAAGCGCTGGCCATGCTGGACCTGGCCGTGGTGGAGAAAGGCGACATCACGCTCACCGCGCTGGGCCAGCGCTACGCGCAGGCGGACCAGCAGCAGCGCCAGGAGCTGTTCGGCCAGCAACTGCTCAAGCACGTGCCGCTCGCCGCCCGCATCCATGCGCAACTGGCGCAGGCGGATGGCGGGTCGGTGGCGGAGGAGCCGTTTATCGAATTGCTGGAGGCGATGCTGGAGGCGGAACAGGCCAAGCGCACGCTGGAGATTGCTGTGGAGTGGGGGCGGTATGGGGAGGTTTATGAGTATGATTTTCATACGCGGAGGCTGATGCTGCCGGAGCGGAGCTCACTTTAAAGGCGAAGTCAAAAGCAACTGCAGAATGGGCGATTCGGAGAGGGCTGGGCGAAGTACGCCCAGCCCTTCGAATCCCACCCTCTCCGTCCAAACAAATAAAAACGGGCTCCCGCAGGGGAGCCCGTTTTTATTTGTTTCTGGCGGAGAGGGTGGGATTCGAACCCACGGTAGGGTCGCCCCTACGCTTGATTTCGAGTCAAGTACATTCGACCACTCTGCCACCTCTCCTGGTCTCGCACTTTCGCGAAGGCTGGATTATAGGTGCCCGCACGGGAAATAGATAGCCCCTTCAGGCAACTTTCCACGCGTCGTATCCGTACACCCAATCAGCGTTCCCTCCTTCGCGCAGCCAGTTGTTGCCGCGCGAGCCGAGCTGGATCTTGGAGGTGCGCTCGATGCGCAGCTCTTCGAACCGGCGCAGCGCGGCGGGAATGCCGCCGGATTGCGTCACGCCGCGCAGAACCCGCGCCAGCACCACGCCGTCTTCGATGGCCATGCCGGCGCCTTGCGCCATGAAGGGCATCATGGGATGCGCGGCGTCGCCCAGCACCACCAGGTGGCCGCTGGCCCAGGCCGGCAATGGGTCGCGTTCGTAGAGGGCGGTCTTGAGCACTTCGTCGCAGGCATCCAGCAAGGCGCGCGCGTCCGGGTGGAAGCCGGCGTAGCTGTCGCGCAGTTCCTGCACGCTGCCTTGCGTGGTCCAGGATTCGAGGTGCCAGCTTTCCTGCGCGGTGGTGGCGAAGATGAAGATGTCTTTGCCTGCGTTGAGCGGGAAGGTGACGATCTGGCTTTCCGGCGTGGGTCCCCACCATTTGGTGAACGCCTGCAGATTGGGCACCCCTGCCAGGCTCTCGGCCGGGACCACGGCGCGGTAGGCGACCACGCCGGTGAAGCGCGGACGCTCCTGGCCGAACATGGCGCTGCGCACGGCGGAGTGGATGCCGTCGGCGCCGACCAGCAGGTCCAGCTTGTGGCTGCTGCCATCGTCGAAGGAGACAGTGGCGCCCTGCTCTTCGGCCTGGATGTGCTCCACGTGCTTGCCGAACAGGACGCGCTCGGCCGGGAAGGCGGCGGCCAGCGCGGCCAGGAGGTCGGCGCGGTGGATGGTCAGTTGCGGGGCGCCGTATTTTTGTTCGGCGGTGTCGCCCATTTCGAGGCGGGAGGTTTCTTCGCCGTTGTCCCAGGTGCGGCTGATGCGGTGCGTGGGACGCGCGGCCGTGCGGCGCACGGCTGCGGCCACGTCGGCGCCCAGGCCGTCCAGCGCGCGCACGGCGTTGGGGGTGAGGTTGATGTCGGCGCCGACGCGCAGGAATTGTTTGGTGTGCTCGAAGACCACGACGTCGTGGCCCATTTCGCGCAGGGCGATGGCGGCGGCCAGGCCGCCTATGCCGGCGCCGGCGATGCCGATTTTCAGTTTGCTCATGGTGTTGTCTCCGCTGGGGGTTGCAAGGTGGGTTGACTATAGCAATGCGGATTTTTCTTGTGCGATTTTTGTTCAATGTGTTCAAATATGAACAGATTGGGAGGATGTATGGCGGATGGAGATGGTTCGGTGTCGCGTGCGTTCAGGCTGCTGGCTTTTGTGGCCGGAGGCGGGTCGACGGGGAATTTGAGCGCGCTGGCGCGCGAGGTGGGGATTAACCGCATCACGGCGGCGCGCTTGCTGGCGACGCTGGAGGCGGAGGGGGTACTGGAGGCGCTGCCGCAGGGCGGACACAGGATAGGCGTGCGCTTTTTGGGGCTGGCGGCCGATGCGCTGGGGCAGGATGATTTGATCGGCCATGGGCGGCGCCTGGTTGCGCTGCTGAGCAAGCAGGTGCGCTGGTCGGGGTATATGGTGGAGCTGGATGGGCCGTTTGCGGTGTATCTGGTGAAGGAGGTGCCGCAGACGCCGCTGGTGAGCAATATCCGGCCGGGGAGCAGGCTGCCGGCTTATTTGATTGCGCCGGGACGGGTGCTGATGGCGCGCTTGCCGAGGGAGTCCTGGCGGGGGCTTTATGATGCGGCGCAGGGGGATCCCAGGGGCGGCCGGTTTTCGTTTGAGGAGGTAGAGGCTTTGCTGCTGGATGCGGCGGAGCGGGAGTGCTGCTGGAGTTTTGGGAAGTTTGAACAGGGGATTGATGCGTGCGCGGCGCCGGTGTTTGATGCGGCTGGGGAGGCGGTGGCGGCGATTAGTGTTGCGGGACCGAGTTATTTGCTGATTGACGAGCCACTGCAGAAGCTTGCTATTGAGGACGCCGTTGTGGCGACTGCCAAGCGGCTGTCGGGGGTGCTGGGGGCTGGCTAGCTTTTAAGGCGCACTGCAAAATGGGCGATTCGGAGAGGGCTGGGCGAAGTACGCCCAGCCCTTCGAATCCCACCCTCGCCGTCCAAACAAATAAAAAAGGGCTCCCGCAGGGGAGCCCGTTTTTATTTGTTTTGGCGGAGAGGGTGGGATTCGAACCCACGGTAGGGTCGCCCCTACGCTTGATTTCGAGTCAAGTACATTCGACCACTCTGCCACCTCTCCTGGTGACGCATTTTCCTGCAGCAGCTTGTTTGTGGCGGAGAGGGTGGGATTCGAACCCACGGTAGGGTCGCCCCTACGCTTGATTTCGAGTCAAGTACATTCGACCACTCTGCCACCTCTCCGTTTTCCCACATGCTGCTGCGAGAAGGCAAGATTATAGCAGGCCTTCGCAGAAAGGGAAGGCTTATTTATGCCTTGAGGTGAGTTATTCCACCCATGTAGGGACGCAGCACTTCCGGCACTTCCACCGAACCATCCGCTTGCTGGTAGTTTTCCAGCACGGCGACCAGGGTGCGGCCCACCGCCAGGCCGGAGCCGTTCAGGGTGTGCAGCAGTTCTGGCTTGCCTTGGGCGTTGCGGAAGCGCGCCTGCATGCGGCGCGCCTGGAAGGCTTCGCAGTTGGACAGGGACGAGATCTCGCGGTAGGTGTTCTGCGCCGGCAGCCACACTTCCAGGTCGTAGGTCTTGGTGGCGCCGAAGCCCATGTCGCCGGTGCACAGCGACATCACGCGGTACGGCAGGCCCAGGTCCTTCAGGATGCGCTCGGCGTGGCCGACCATTTCTTCCAGCACGTCATACGAGGTGTCGGGATGCACGACTTGGACCAGTTCCACTTTGTCGAACTGGTGCTGGCGTATCATGCCGCGCGTGTCGCGGCCGTAGCTACCGGCTTCGGAGCGGAAGCATGGGGTGTGGGCGGTCATCTTCAGCGGCAGCGCGTCGGCGGCCAGGATTTCGTCGCGCACGATGTTGGTCAGCGAGACTTCCGAGGTCGGGATCAGGTAGAAGGTCTCGCCCTCGCCTTCCGCGCCGCCCTTCTTCACCGAGAACAGGTCGGCTTCGAATTTCGGCAGCTGGCCGGTGCCGCGCAGGGAGTCGGCGTTGACCATGTAGGGCGTGTAGCATTCGGTGTAGCCGTGCTCGCCGGTGTGCGTGTTCAGCATGTACTGCGCCAGCGCGCGGTGCAGGCGGGCGATTCCGCCCTTCATGACGGAGAAGCGCGAGCCGGTCAGCTTGGTGGCGGTGTCGAAGTCCAGGCCCAGGGCCGCGCCCACGTCGACGTGGTCTTTGACTTCAAACTCGAAGGCGCGCGGCGTGCCGACTTTGCGCACTTCCACGTTGCCGCTTTCGTCCTTGCCGACGGGGACCGATTCGTGCGGCAGGTTAGGCACCGCCTGCATGAAATCGCCCATCTGCGCCTGCACGGCCGACAAAGCTTGTTCGTTGTTCTTCAGCTCATCGCCCAGGCCGGCCACTTCCGCCATCACGGCGGTGGTGTCTTCCCCTTTGCCTTTGAGCATACCGATCTGCTTGGAAAGCGAATTGCGCTTGCTTTGCAGTTCTTCGGTGCGCATCTGGATCGCTTTGCGTTCCGCTTCGAGGGCGTTGAAACCGGCCACGTCCAGCTGGAACTTGCGCGTCGCCAGGCGGGCTGCGACGGTGTCAATATCTTTACGGAGAAGTTGGATGTCTATCATGGGAGTTGCCGCTAGGTCGGAAAGACAGCAATTGTACCAAGACGAGGCCACTTCTTTCGAGTTTTCAGCCCTCCAGCCTGCTGCTTCTGAAAAACCGCCCCGTTTCAGATCAGGGCGGCTTTCTCGGCTGCGGTCAGGCGTTTGACGGCGACCACCACGACAGGCATCTTGGCAGGGGCTGCGGCCACGGTAGCGACGGCGGCGGCGGGGACTTCGATCACGGGCGTGCTGGCGGTAGCGTAGCTGGTGGCAACGGCCAGCGAAGCGGCGGCGACGAAGATGATTTCCATGTTTTTCAGTACGTTCATTTTAAGCTCCTCAGGTGGTTGGGACTACGTTGTGTGCTGCGATGTTTGTACTGTACCTAAAGGCTCCCCGCCCTTCCATCGGCGTGCGATGAAGCGCAAAAAACGGGGCATGAAACGCAGAAAACGGCCGAAATCCGGAACCGGGCTCTGCCGCACTCTCCCCAAATTCGGGGTCTGACCCCGGGGTTTGGGAAATGCGGCAGAGTCCGCTTGTAGGATTACATTTAACGGTATAGGACTAAATCAGGGGGACGGGCGGCAAGGTGGTGTCAGCGACGATGTGTCCGGGGCACCAAGGCGGACTCTGCCGCATTTTTACCACTCCGGGGTCAGACCCCGGATCGGGGGAGATGCGGCAGAGTTCGCTTGTAGGATTAGGATTAGCGGCGTAGGGCTAAGTCAGGGCCTGCGGCGATTCCCCGGACTGACAAGTGCTATCAGGCGTTCTGCGGGAACAGGGCGCGGCGGGTTTCTTCGTCGAAGTCTTGCTTCAGCGTGACCTTGTCCTTCAGCGCCAGCGCGCGCGCCACTGCCGGACGGGCCGAGATTTCGGTCATCAGGCGCTGCACGTTCGGGTAGTCGCTCAGGCCTTTTTCACCCAGGATGTAGCCGGCGAAGTTGGCCCAGCCCCACAGCGCCATGTCGGCGATGGTGTATTCGTCGCCGGCCAGGTATTTGCTCACGCCCAGGCGCTCGTCCAGCACGCGGTAGTGTCGCTCCACTTCTTTCAGGTAGCGGTTCTGCGCATACGCCAGCTTTTCCGGGGCGTGGTGCAGGAAGTGCACGGCCTGGCCGGAGAACGGCGACAGGCCGGTGGCGATGAACATCAGCCAGGACAGCATGGCGGCGTGGCCTGCGGCGGTCGATGGCAGGAACTGACCGTGCTTGGCGGCCAGGTGCAGCAGGATGGCGTGGGAGTCGAACACGATCACGCCGTTGTCGTCCAGGGCCGGCACCTTGCCGTTGGGATTGATGCTCAGGAAGGCGGCCTGGTGCTGCTCGCCCTTGAAGGTGTCCACCGCGATCAGTTCGAACGGGGCGCCCAGTTCCTCCAGCAGCAGCGCTGCCTTCATTGGGTTGGGCGAGGTGTGGAAGTAGAATTTCAACATGTGCATTTCCTTTGTAAGGGTTTTTCGTTTAACTGCATGCATGGTAGCGGCCGAAACCGCTCTTGCCGTACAATCTGGACGATGAACTCATTCGATAAAATTGCACATGTTGTCTGAAGACGAACTGGCGCTGCTGGACGCGATCCGCAGCAGCGGCAGCCTGTCGCGCGCGGCGGCACGGCTGGGCAAGGCGCCGTCCACCGTGTCGCACCAGGCGCGCCAGCTGGAATCGCGCTTCGACGCCCTGCTGTTCGACCGCCGCCGCTACCGCCTGCAGCTCACGCCCGCCGGGCAGCTGCTGGCAGACGAGGCCGAGCGCCTGATGCGTGACGCCGCGCGCATGGCCCAACGCGTGCGCCAGGTGGCCAACGGCTGGGAGGACAGGCTGTGGATCGTCACCGACGAGCTGTTTGAATTCGACCTGCTGGCACCGCTGGTGGCGGACTTCGACGCCCTGCAGTCCGGCGTGAGCCTGCGCTTCAGCAGCGAGGTGCTGGGCGGCACATGGGAGGCGCTGCGCGACGGGCGCGCCAGCGTGATCGTCGGCGCCACCAACGAGCCGCCCGCCATACCGGAGCTGCGCTGGTTCGAGCTGGGAGCTATGGAATGGGTGTTCGCGGTGGCGCCGGCCCATCCGCTGGCGCGCGCCAAGGCGCCGCTGCAGCGCGACGAGATCGCCGCGCACCGCGCCGTGGTGGTGGCCGATTCGGCGCGCGTCAGCGGGAGCCGGGCTTACGGCACGGTGGGCGGCCAGGCGGCGCTGGCGGTGCCCAGCATGCGCGCCAAGGCGCTGGCGCAGCGCCAGGGATTGGGCGTGGGCTGGCTGCCGCGCCAGCGCGTGTCGGCGCTGCTGGCACGCGGCGAACTGGTGGAGAAGGCCACCGCCAATCCGCGCGAACCCAATGTGCTGTACGTGGCCTGGCGCGGCAGCAGCGAGGGCCGCGCGCTGGCGTGGTGGCTGGAGCACCTGCGCGAGCCCACGCTGAAGCAGCGCTTGCTGGCAGGCGGCAGGCCGTATGACTAGGGGCTGGGCGTAGCCAATATATAGTCATCCATGTATGATTGGATAATTGATTACTGCTAGCGCTCCATGCCAACGTCCATCATCGCCATCGAAGAAAAACAGAGCAGTGGCGAGAGCTCGAACGACATTGCAAACCACATCGCGGAGGCCATCGCGGCGCGCAAGCTGCCGCCGGGGACCAAGCTGCGCGAGGAGGCTTTGTCGCGCCTGTATTCGGTCAGCCGCACCAAGATACGCGCCGCGCTGCTCATCCTGTCCAAGGACAAGCTGATCCAGATGGTGCCGGACAAGGGCGCCTTCGTGAGCCAGCCCAGCGAGAAGGAGTCGCGCGACATTTTCGCCGCGCGGCGCATCCTGGAAGCGGCACTGGCCAGGGAGTTCGTGGCCAAGGCCGTCGCGGCGGATTACAAGATGCTGGAGCGGCACCTGGAGCTGGAGCGCAAGGCGCTGGGCGACCACAAGGTGCGCTCGCAGCTGCTGGGCGACTTTCATGTGCTGCTGGCGGAAGTGGTGGGGAACCAGGTGCTGCACGAGATGCTGAGCGAACTGGTGGCGCGCAGCTCGCTCATCACCATGCTGTATCAGTCGGACCGCGACGCGGTGTGCTCGTCGAACGAGCATGAGGAATTTTTGAATGCGGCCAAGGCGGGCGACGCCGAGCTGGCCGCCAGGCTGATGCTGGAGCACCTGCTGCACGTGGAAGCCGCGCTGCGCTTCGACTCCAGCGGCGCCGCGCCGGATAAGGACCTCGTGGCGGCGCTGCTGAAGTAACGGCGGGTTATGGCTCCGCCTAACCCGCCCTACGCATGCTTGTGCCGTATCCGTAGGGCGGGTTAGCCGAAGGCGTAACCCGCCGATCACGCGGCCCTGCGCGTCCCGGTAGCCAGCGCCAGCTCGCGCGCCAGCGTGTTGTGGCGCTCTATCACAATCGGCAGATCCACGGTCTGCAGCAGTCCATCCCGCACCACCACCCGGCCGTTGATAACGCTGTGCGTCACATTCGACGGCGTGCAGAACACCAGCGCCGCCACCGGATCATGCAGCGCCCCCGCAAAGCCGATCTGGTCCAGCCTGAAGGTGATGATATCCGCCGCCATGCCCGGCTTGAGCGCGCCGATATCGTCCCGGTTAAGCACCTTGGCGCCGCCCAGCGTGGCCAGTTCCAGCGCCTGGCGCGCGGTCATCGCATCCGGGCCAAAGCCCACGCGCTGCAGCAGCATGGCCTGCCGCACCTCGCCCAGCATATGGCCCGCGTCGTTGGACGCGCAGCCGTCCACGCCCAGCCCCACTGGCACGCCCGCATCCACCATCTTGCGTATCGGCGCGATGCCGGAAGCGAGCCGCATATTCGAGCAGGGGCAGTGCGCAATGCCGGTGCCGGTTTGGGCGAACAGGTAGACCCCGTCGTCATCCAGCTGCACGCAGTGCGCGTGCCACACGTCATGCCCCACCCAGCCGCAGTCCTCGGCGTATTCGGCCGGCGTCATATTGAATTTCTCGCGGCTGTAGGCGATGTCGTTCACGTTCTCGGCCAGATGGGTGTGCAGCGACACGCCGTAGCTGCGCGCCATCGTGGCCGCTTCCTTCATCAGGTCGCGCGACACCGAAAACGGCGAACACGGCGCCACCACGATGCGCTGCATGGCGTAGCGGCCCGCGTCGTGATAGGTCTCGATCAGGCGCTGCGTATCCCTGAGGATGGCACCCTCCTCCTCCACCACGCGGTCCGGCGGCAGGCCGCCCTTGGACTGGCCCACGCTCATGGAGCCGCGCGCGGCGTGGAAGCGCATGCCTATCTTGCGCGCGGCCTCGATGCTATCGTCCAGGCGGCAGCCGTTGGGGTAGATGTAGAGATGGTCGCTGCTGGTGGTACAGCCGGACAGCATCAGCTCTGACATGGCCGTCAGCGTGGACACGTGCACCATCTCGCCGGTGAGGTTGGCCCAGATCGGATACAGATTGGTGAGCCAGTTGAACAGCTCCCCGTTCTGCGCGGACGGGATCACGCGCGTCAGGCTCTGGTACATATGGTGGTGGGTGTTCACCAGGCCGGGCATGACGAGCTGGCCGGTGGCGTCGATCACCTCGTCGGCGTGCTGCGGCAGGTCGGCCGTGAAGCCCACCTGCTCGATCACATTGTCCCGCACGAACACTGCGCCGTTGTCGATTTCGCGGCGCTGCTCGTCCATGGTCACCACCACACGCGCGTTTTTGATCAAGAGAGTTTTAGTCATTTTCAGGTCCATAGGAATGATTAAACACTGCGGAAACAATGCGCGGGCACTGCGGAAACAATGTCAAAACCGCGCCGGGTGGTCGTCACCGGCGCGGGGCTTTACTGCGGGGAGGCGGCGAGGAAGTCAGGCCGCCTCAAGCTTTTTTACCAGCATGGGCTGGGGCACGTCCTCCTCGTCGTCGTCGCTCGCTTCCACCGGACGCTCCGGCAAGATCAGGTTCAGCGTCACGGCCACGATGGCGGCGGTGCTGATGCCGGAACCGAAGATCTCGTGCACGAAAGCCGGCAGCTTGGCCAGCAGCTCCGGCCGCACGCTGACGGCCAGGCCGCAGCCGATGGAGACGGCAATGATAATGCCGGTGCGCTTGCTGTGCTCCACTTTGCTCAGCATCTGCACGCCGGCGGCGATAATCATGGCGAACATCATCAGGCCCGCGCCGCCCAGCACCGGCTGCGGAATCGTGACCACCATGGCGCCCAACACCGGGAACAGGCCGGCCAGCGCCAGCATCACGCCGGTCAGGGCCACCACATGGCGGCTGGCCACGCCGGTCAGCGAGATCACGCCCACGTTCTGCGCAAAGGTCGATACCGGCGGGCTGCCCAGCATGGCGACGCAGGCCGAGCCCACGCCGTCGCACAGCACGCCGCGCGCCAGCGTCTTGCCGCGCATCTTGGTGTTGGTGGCCGAGCCCAGCGCCATAAAGGTGCCGGTGGTTTCCACCATGGTGACCACGTAGGCCACGCCCATGGCGACGATGCCGCTGATGGGGAAGGTCATGCCGTGCGCGAAGGGCTGCGGCAGCGAGAACGCGGCGGCCTTCTGCACCGACGAGAAATCCACCAGGCCCATGGCCACGCACACCAGGTAGCCGACGAACATGCCCAGCACCACGGCGGCGGCCGAGAAGATGCCTTTACCGTACTGCACCAGGGCGATCACCGTCACCAGCACGAACAGCGCAATGCCGAGGTTGATCGGATCGCCGTAGTGCGCGCCCGAACCCTTGCCGCCAGCGGCCCAGTCGATGGCGACCGGCACCAGCGACAAGCCTATCATGGTGACCACCACGGCGGTCACGGCGTGCGGGAACAGTTTGCGGATCTGCGGCATGAAGCAGGAGCCGATTATCATCACCACCGAACCGGCCAGCGAGGAGCCGAGAATGCCGGGCACGCCGTGTTCCAGGCCGATGCTGATGGCCGCGCCGACGAAGGCGAAGCTGGTGCCCATGACGCAAGGCAAGCGGATGCCGATCGGGCCGACGCCCTTGCACTGGATGATGGTGACGATGCCCGAGCCGAGCAGCGCCGCGTTGATCAGGGCCACGATCTGGTCGGCCGGCAGTTTGAGGACGGCGCCCACCACCAGCGGCACGGCGATGATGCCGCCCAGCGCAGCGAGCATGTGCTGGGCGGCCAGCAGGGTGGTGGTGATGAGGGGTGGACGGTCGTCCACTTGGAATAGCAGCTTGTTCATTTGTGTCTCCATCATTGATGTTGTGTCGTGAACTACTTGTTCCGGTGCTATCCGGCATGCCTCACCGCGCAGATCGTGGCGTCTGTTTTTATCGTGGCGAGGTCGTACTGCGAGGCGGGATGGAGGGTCTTGTGGACACTCCACTGGGATGCTTACACGCGGCTCTGCGGCCGCGTTCCATGCAATCGATGATGCCGAGTGCTGAAAAAGTTGTCAACCGATTTTGTATACAATCTATGCATACCGCAAATATCGTATTGCAAAAACCACAAGCGGGGTCAGTTCTCGCATCGCGTCATTTATGGCAGGATGGTGGAACTGACCCCGACTGTTTAGTTCGCTTATTTGGAGACCATGCATGACATTTGCCTGTGGCTGCCGCTTGATGGAGGTGCATGACGCCGTGCAGGGCGCGATGGTGCCGCTGGCCCTGCTTTACCCGGCCGTGGGGACGGAGGCGCTGACGCATTTCGGGCCGTATGGCCTGGAGGTGGCGCGCGATGCGGCGCCGGTGGCGGGGACATGGCCGCTGGTGGTGTTGTCGCACGGGAATTCAGGCACGCCCTGGGCTTACCGCCAGCTGGCCAGGCATTTGGCGCTGGCGGGCTTTGTGGTGGCGCTGCCCTCCCATACGGGCAATACGCGCCTGGACAATTCGCTGGCCGGCACCGCCGCCAACCTGGCGAACCGGCCGCGCCATATTTCATTGTGCATCGGCGCGGCGCTGGCCGATGGCGTTGTCGGCGCGCATATTGCGCCCGGCGGGGTGGCGCTGATCGGGCATTCCATCGGCGCTTATACGGCGCTGGCGGTGGCCGGCGGCCAGCCCTGGACCGGGCCGCGCGAGAACAAGGGGGCGCCGCCCTCCCCTGTTCCCGTGCGGCCGGACGCGCGCGTGCGGGCGCTGGTGCTGCTGAATCCGGCCACGTTCTGGTTCCCGGAAGGCGCCCTGTCGCAGGTGCGCGTGCCCATCCTGATACGCACCGGCGAGAAGGACGACATCACGCCCGTCTCGCACGCGCATCACATCATCAACGGCGTGCCGGATGCGGCCCTGGTGGAGCATGTGGACGTCCCCGGCGGCGGCCACTTCGCTTTCATGAGCAAGTTTCCGCCGGAGATGACGCGGCCCAATTTCAAGCCTTCGCAAGACCCGCCGGGCTTCGACCGCGAGGCCGTCCAGCCCGCGCTGTTCGCCGACGTGACCGTCTTCCTGCGCCGCACGCTGTCAGCCGTGTAAGGGGGTTACTGGATCTGCAGCTGCCGGCTGTGGCCGCCGGTCTTCTTGGGCAAGGTCAGCTCCAGCACGCCGTTGCTGCAGGTGGCAGTGGCTTGCTGGTCGTCCACTTCCTGCGGCAGCGTAAAGCTGCGATAGTGCTCGCCGTGGAAGCGTTCGCTGCGCATCATGGTGCCTGTCTGGGGCTGCTGTTTCTGCTCGTCATGCTTGGCGCGGATGGTGACGGTGCTGCCGTCGATGGAGACGTTGATGTCCTCCTTCTCGAAGCCCGGCATTTCAGCCCGCACCGTGTAAGTCTGGTCGGTCTCCGACACGTCCATGCGCATGCTGCGCGCCAGATCCGGCTGCACGCTCTGGCGCTCGAATTCATCGAAAAAACGTTCGATATCGCGGAAAGGGTCGAAGCGCGCCAAGTCGCCGAAGGGGGTGAAACGGGAAAGGTTGCTAGCCATGGTATTTTCTCCTTGTGGGGGTTGTAGTGGAGTTGAATAGCATGGCGACCGCAAGGCCCGGCGCCTTTGATCTGCGTCAAACGTGCGCGCGCACGGCGGCTTACTTGCCGCGCGCGTCGTCGTCCAGGCTGCGCAGGAAGGCCAGCTTGTCGGCGATCTTGCTTTCCAGGCCGCGCGGGACGGGCTGGTACCAGCCGGGCTCGGCCATGCCGTCCGGCAGATAGGTTTCGCCGGCCGCGTAGGCGTGCGGCTCGTCGTGGGCGTAGCGGTATTCGTGGCCGTAGCCCAGCTCTTTCATCAGCTTGGTCGGCGCGTTGCGCAGGTGCACCGGCACTTCGCGCGACTTGTCGCGCTTCACGAAGGCCATGGCCTGGTTGAAGGCGTTGTAGCCGGCGTTGCTCTTGGCGGCGATGGCCAGGTAGATCACGGCCTGGCCCAGCGCCAGTTCGCCTTCCGGCGAGCCCAGCCGTTCATAGGTGGCGGCCGCGTCGTTGGCCATGGTGAGGGCGCGCGGGTCGGCCAGGCCGATGTCTTCCCAGGCCATGCGCACGATGCGGCGCGACAGGTAGCGCGGGTCCGCGCCGCCGTCTATCATGCGGCAGAACCAGTACAGCGCGCCGTCCGGATTGGAGCCGCGCACGGACTTGTGCAGCGCCGAGATCTGGTCGTAGAAGTTGTCGCCGCCCTTGTCGAAGCGGCGCGCGTTCAAGGTCATGGCGTTTTCCACGAACTTGGCGTCTATCTTCTGCACGCCGGCCGACGAGGCGGCGTTGTCGGCCTGCTCCAGCAGGTTCAGGAAGCGGCGCGCGTCGCCGTCCGCGTAGCCGACCAGGGTGTCGGCGGCCGCGTCGTCGAACTTCAGGTGCGGCAGCGCTTCCTTCTGCGCCTTGGCCAGCAGCTGGCGCATTTCCTCGTCGCTGAGCGACTTCAGCACGTAGACCTGGGCGCGCGACAGCAATGCCGAGTTCACTTCAAAGCTGGGGTTCTCGGTGGTGGCGCCGATAAAGGTGACCAGGCCGGATTCGACGAAGGGCAGCAAGGCGTCCTGCTGGGATTTGTTGAAGCGGTGGATCTCGTCCACAAACAGCAGGGTGTGCTTGCCGTGGCGGTCCAGGTTCTGCTGGGCCTGCTCCATGGCGGCGCGGATGTCCTTCACGCCCGCGAACACGGCGGACAGGGCGATGAACTCGGCGTCGAAGGCGTTGGCGGTCAGGCGCGCCAGCGTGGTCTTGCCCACGCCGGGCGGTCCCCACAAGATCATGGAATGCGGCTTGCCGGCCTGGAAGGCCAGGCGCAGCGGCTTGCCCTCGCCCAGCAGATGCTGCTGGCCGATCACTTCGTCCATGGTTTTCGGACGCAGGGCTTCGGCCAAGGGCGCGCGGGGTTCGGTTTTAAAAAGGTCGTCCATCATGCTTTACTGTAGCGGCGGCCGCGCGCGCGGCGTTTGCGCGCGCGCAAGCAGACGGCGCATTTATTCCTTATTGCTGCGAAATTTCCACGCCCTTGGGCATCACAAACTTGTAGTGCGCGGCGCCCACTTGCGGGTTTTTCTCGAACTTGCTGAAGCTCAGCACGGACATGGAGCCGAAGTTGTCCTTCAGCTCCATCGCTTCCGGCGTGCCGTTGCGCAGGCCGATGGTGATCTGCTCAAAGGTGGAGTCCGGCGTTTTCGGCACGGCTTTCAGCCATTCCAGGCCGTCGCGCGCGCCCGCTTCGGACAAGGTGAAGTTCTTTTCCAGGTCGTTGCTGCCGAACAGGATGGCGGCCGGCGACGAGCCCAGCGCATTGCCCAGCTTCTTCACCGTGACCTGGTTCAGGTCCTTGTCGTAGATGTAGAGCTGTTCGCCGTCGGCCTGCAGCAGCTGGTCATAAGGCTTGAGGTAGGTCCAGATGAACTTGCCGGGACGCGCGAACTCAAACGTGCCGCTGGCGGTGTTGGAGCTCTTGCCGCCCTTCACCTGGCGCTGCGTGAACTCGCCGCGCGCCGACTTGGTGCTGCTGACGAAGGTCTTGAACTGCTCCAGCGCGGCAGCCTGGGCCGCGCCGGCCAGCAGTAGCGAGGCCGCGAAGGCGGCTGCGGTGGTGGCGATCGTTTTCAGTGGGGTCATGCTGTGTCCTTTTATTCTGCGCTGGCGGCCGGCACCAGGATGTCGCGGTTGCCGTTCGACTGCATGGGCGATACCACGCCGCTCTGTTCCATCTGCTCCAGCAGGCGGGCCGCGCGGTTGTAGCCGATGCGCAAGTGGCGCTGCACCAGCGAAATGGAGGCGCGGCGGTTTTTCAACACCACCTGCACCGCCTGGTCGTACATCGGGTCGGCTTCGCCGCCGCCCTCGCCGCCTGCCGCGCCGCCTTCGCCGCCGCCCTCGCCTTCCAGCGTGCCGCCTTCGAGGATGCCGTCAATATAATTCGGTTCGCCCTGCTGTTTCAAATGCTTGACCACGCGGTGCACCTCGTCGTCCGACACGAAGGCGCCGTGCACGCGCACCGGCAGGCCGGTGCCGGGCGGCATGTAAAGCATGTCGCCCATGCCCAGCAGCGCTTCCGCGCCCATCTGGTCCAGAATGGTGCGCGAGTCGATCTTGGACGACACCTGGAAGGCGATACGGGTCGGGATATTGGCCTTGATCAGGCCGGTGATCACGTCTACAGATGGGCGCTGCGTGGCCAAAATCAAGTGCAGGCCGGCCGCGCGCGCTTTCTGCGCGATACGGGCGATCAGTTCTTCCACCTTCTTGCCGACCACCATCATCAGGTCGGCCAGCTCGTCGATGATAATAACGATGGTGGGCAGCTTCTCCAGCGGCTCGGGCGAATCCGGCGTAATGCTGAAGGGGTTCGGAATGTGCTCTTCGCGCTTGGCCGCCTCGGCGATCTTGGCGTTGTAGCCGGCCAGGTTGCGCACGCCCAGCTTGGACATCAGCTTGTAGCGGCGCTCCATCTCGTTCACGGCCCAGTTCAGCGCGTGGCCGGCCTGGCGCATATCGGTCACCACCGGCGCCAGCAGGTGCGGAATGCCTTCGTAGACCGACATCTCCAGCATCTTCGGGTCGATCAGTATCATGCGCACGTCGGCCGGGTCGGACTTGTACAGCAGCGACAGGATGGTGGCGTTGATACCCACCGATTTACCCGAGCCGGTGGTACCGGCCACCAGCAAGTGCGGCATCTTGGCCAGGTCGGCCACCACCGGCTTGCCGGCAATGTCCTTGCCCAGCGCCACGGTCAGCGGCGAGGCGTTGTCGTGGTAGACCTTGGAGCCGACGATCTCGCTCAGGCGCACAATCTGGCGCTTGGGATTGGGCAACTCCAGCGCCATGTAGTTCTTGCCGGGGATGGTTTCGACCACGCGGATGGAGGTGAGCGACAGCGAACGCGCCAGGTCGCGCGCCAGGTTCACGATCTGCGAGCCTTTCACGCCCGTGGCCGGTTCGATTTCGTAGCGCGTCACCACCGGGCCGGGATAAGCGGCCACGACGCGCGCTTCCACGCCGAAGTCCGACAGCTTCTTCTCGATCAGGCGGCTGGTGAACTCCAGCGTTTCCACCGCCACGGTTTCCTGGGTCTGTGGCGCGTCGTCCAGCAGCGACAGCGGCGGCAGGTCGCCGGGGCGGGAGTCCTGGAACAGCGCGCCCTGGCGCTCCTTGACGGCGCGCTCGGACGGCACCACGGACGTCACCTGCTGCTCGATCTTCACCGGCACCGGCGCGGCGAACTTCTCCGGCGCCACGGTGGGCTGCGGACGCGCGGCATCGCCGTCGTAGGCGTCCGCGCCCATGGCGCCGGCCAGGCCGGCGGCAGGAGCAGGCGCCTTGAACGACGGCGCGGCGTCCATGCGCGGCTCGGCGCGCACCGGTTTTTCCACGTGTTTTTCGATATGCTTGGCGCGCTCGCTGACCACCACTTCCTCGCGCAGCACGGTGGCGCGCTCGCCCTGGCGGCGGTCTTCGCGGTCCTGGTAGCGGTGCATCACCCACTCGCCGCAGTCCTCGATAAAGCCGCCGATGCGCTCGGCCACGGCCAGCCAGGAGACATGGAAGAACAGGCTGAAGCCCAGCCCGAACAGCAGCAGCATCAGCAGCGTGGCGCCGGTAAAGCCCAGGCCGACGTGCGCGCCGTGGCCGATCACCTTGCCCAGCACCCCGCCCGGCGCCAGCGGCAGCTGGACCTTCAGCGTGTACATGCGCAGGAATTCCAGGCCCAGGCTGCCCACCAGCAGGAAGGCGAAGCCGATCACGCGTATCAGTCCCTCGTGGCGGTGCTCGTCGTCTTCCTCTTCCTTGGTGACGAACTTGCGGGTCAGGCGGCGGTAGCCGCTCCACACCGCGCGCAGCAGCCACACGCACCACCACCAGGCCGACAGGCCGAAGATGTAGAGCATCAGGTCGCTCATCCACGCGCCGGCGCGGCCGCCCAGGTTGTACACCTTGGGCACCACATTGGAATGGGACCAGCCCGGGTCGGCCTTGTTGTAGCTGACCATAATGAGCAGAAAGTACAGCGCCAGCGCCGCCAGCGCGAACCAGCGCGCCTCCGACAGCAGCCGCACCAGCCGGTTCGGCAGCGGCTGGCGTTCGGTAGGCGTGCGGGTATAGCTTATCGGCTGCTGCTTCGTCGGCTGCTGTTTTGCCGGGGGCTGCTTTGCAGGCTGTTCTCTCGTTTTAGGCATTGATACTTTTATAAGATTTTTGCGGGCGCACCATAGGGCGCTAGCCATTTGTGGGTATTCTAAGCCATCTCTATAGGAAGCGGCCTCCCAATTCAACCAGTTTCCCTGCTTGGACTATAATTCTGTCTTTGCTCGCCGGCATTGTTATCGCCGCGCCTGCCCCCAACTGCGGTTTATCCAATTTACTAAGAAGCCTTCCATGACCACTACCAAACACGCCCGCGTTTTGATTCTCGGCTCTGGCCCAGCCGGCTACAGCGCCGCCATTTACGCCGCGCGCGCCAATCTGAACCCCATGCTGGTGACCGGCGTGGAACAGGGCGGCCAGCTGATGACCACCACCGACGTGGAAAACTGGCCTGCCGACCCGATGGGCGTGCAAGGCCCGGACCTGATGCAGCGCTTCCTGCAGCACGCCGAGCGCTTCAACACCCAGATCGTGTTTGACCACATCCACACGGCCAAGCTGAGCGAAAAGCCGATCCGCCTGATCGGCGACAGCGCCGAGTACACCTGCGACACCCTGATTATCGCCACCGGCGCCTCGGCCCAGTACCTGGGCCTGCCGTCCGAGCAGGAATTCATGGGCCGCGGCGTGTCCGCCTGCGCCACCTGCGACGGCTTCTTCTACCGTGGCCAGGAAGTGGCCGTCATCGGCGGCGGCAACACCGCCGTCGAGGAGGCGCTGTACCTGTCCAATATCGCCACCAAGGTCACGCTGGTGCACCGCCGCGACAAGTTCCGCGCCGAGGCCATCCTGATCGACCGCCTGATGGCCAAGGTCGCCGAAGGCAAGATCGAGCTGAAACTGAACCACACGCTGGAAGAAGTGACGGGCGACGAAGGCGGCGTCACCGGCCTGACCCTGGCCGCCACCGCCGACGGCGCGCAGACCAAGATCAAGGTGCACGGCCTGTTCGTGGCGATTGGCCACAAGCCGAACACCGGCATCTTCGAAGGCCAGCTGGAAATGCACAACGGCTACATCAAGACCAAGACCGGCACCGAGGGCATGGCCACGGCCACCACCGCGCCGGGCGTGTTCGCCGCCGGCGACGTGCAGGACCACATCTACCGCCAGGCCATCACCAGCGCCGGCACCGGCTGCATGGCCGCGCTGGACGCCCAGCGCTACCTGGAAGGCCAGGAGTAAGGGCATGGCGGGACTGAAGGACTTTGCCGACCTGAAATCCCTCGGCAAGCAGCTGAAGGAACAGGGCGAGGCGCGCGCGGCCGCCGAGGCCGAGCGCGCCAAGCGCGAAAAGGTGGCGGCGGCGGAAGCGAACATCTTCCGCAACACGCTGGGCCAGGTGCAGCGCATGCCCGAGCAGAACCGCTATGTGCACCAGCCGGCCCCGGTGGTGTCGGCCAAGGCGCTGGCGGCGGCAAAGAAACGCGGTCCGCTGACGCCGGAAGAACAGCGCCAGGACGACGCGGCCGTGCTGCAGGAGTCCCTGTCCGACCTGTTCGAGGTGGACCACTACATGGAAGAAGACCCAGCGCTGAACTACGCGGCGCCCGGCGTCGGCCCCGATGTGGTGAAAAAGATGCGCAAGGGCTACTGGCCGGTGCAGGACGAGCTGGACCTGCACGGCCTGAACCGCGACGGCGCGCGCGACGCGCTGGGCGCCTTCCTGACCCGCGCCAACCAGCGCGGCATGCGCTGCGTGTGCGTGATCCACGGCCGCGGCTTCGGCTCGCGCGGCCAGGAGCCGGTGCTCAAGTCCATGGTGCACAGCTGGCTGGTGCAAAAGGAAGTGGTGGCGTTCTGCCAGGCCCGTCCGTCCGACGGCGGCGAAGGCGCCCTCATTGTCCTGCTGCGCGCGGCCCTGCAGCCCGAGCGGCGCTGAGACGGCGGGTTACGGTGCGCCGCACCTAACCCGCCCTACGCGATTGCAACCGTCATCGTAGGGCGGGTTAGCGGCGCAGCCGCGCAACCCGCCATAGCGGCACCAAATACCCCTATCCGTCCTCGTGTTGCGCATGTTAACCTGTGGGAATTAGCAACTTTGCCAATCCCACAGTAAATGAAGCACATCCCGCACGTCTCCCTGATCACCATCATCGAAGTTGTGGCTATCCTGGTCGGGGCGATTTCTGGCTTCATTGAGGCGCGCCGCAAGCGCATGGACCTGGTAGGCGTGTTCACCGTGGCCTTTATCGCGGCCTTCGGCGGCGGCACGCTGCGCGACATCCTGCTCGACAAGCGCCCGCTGTTCTGGGTGCAGCATCAGGAATACGCCATCCTCATCTTCGTGCTGGCCCTGATCGCCACGCCGCTGATACGCACGCTGCGCCAGATCGTCTCCGAACGCGTGATCGTGGTGGCCGACGCCGTCGGCCTGGGCCTGTTCGCCGTGGCCGGCGTGTCGCAGGCGCAGCAGGCCAATATGCCCATCTTCATCGCCTCCATGATGGGCGTGATCACCGGCATCTTCGGTGGCGTGCTGCGCGACATCGTCTGCAACGAAGTGCCGATGGTGTTCCGCGACGGCAAACCCTACGCCATCTGCGCCTTCATCGGCTGCTGGATGTACATCGTGATGCAGAAAACGTCCGTGTCGGACGATTTCGCACTATGGTCAAGCGCCACGGCCATCACCGTCATGCGCTTGCTGACCTGGAAGTTCGATATGCGGCTGGGCCGCCCCTGAACTTAGACCGCGTCCGGGCCGGTCTCGCCGGTACGGATGCGTATCACCTGCTCCACGTTCTGCACGAAGATCTTGCCGTCGCCGATCTTGCCGGTGCGCGCCGCCTTGATGATGGCGTCCACCACCTGCTCGGCCACGCCGTCGTCCACCACCACTTCCACTTTCACTTTCGGCAGGAAGTCCACCACGTATTCCGCGCCGCGATACAGCTCGGTGTGGCCCTTCTGGCGGCCAAAGCCCTTCACTTCCGTCACGGTCAGGCCGGTGACGTTCACTTCGGCCAGCGCTTCGCGGACTTCGTCCAGTTTGAACGGTTTGATTACTGCGGTGATCTGCTTCATGGGGTTCTCCTATTTGATTACGGTTATGCGTCCGGCACGTTCTTCAACTCTTCCATCCACACCACGGATTCCGAATCGCTGGGGGCGCGCCAGTCGCCGCGCGGCGACAGCGATCCGCCCGATCCCACCTTGGGCCCGTTCGGCACGCAGGTGCGCTTGAACTGGCTGGTCTGGAAGAAGCGGCGCAGGAAGATGCCCAGATTGTGCTTGATATCCTTTAGTGCGTACTGATTGCGCACCACGTGCGCCTCGTTAGGCCAGCCGCCGATGCTGCGGTCACGCCACGCGGCATGGGCCAGGAACGCCACTTTTGACGGCGAGAACCCGAAGCGCAGCGTGTAGTATAAGTTGAAGTCCTGCAATTCGTATGGCCCAATCACACTTTCGGTAATTTGGGCCGGCGCGCCGTCGTCCGCCTTGCCCGGCACGAGTTCGGGGCTGATCTCGGTGTCGACCACGGCCAGCAGCACCGCCGAGTCCTGTTCGCCGAACTGGCGGCTCTCGGCCACCCAGCGCACCAGGTGGGAAATCAGGGTCTTGGGCACGCTGGCGTTGACGTTGTAATGCGACATATGGTCGCCCACGCCGTAGGTGCACCAGCCCAGCGCCAGCTCGCTCAGGTCGCCGGTGCCGATCACGATGCCGTTGTGGAAGTTCGCCAGCCGGAACAAATGGCTGGTGCGCTCGCCCGCCTGCACGTTCTCGAAGGTGATGTCGTACTGCGGCTCGCCGTCCGAGAACGGGTGGCCGATGTCCTTCATCATCTGGATGCAGCTCGGGCGGATATCGATCTCGGACGCGCTGCAGCCCACGAACTCCATCAGCTGGCGCGCCTGCAGCAAGGTGCGCGCGCTGGTGGCGAAGCCCGGCATGGTGACGCCGACGATATTGGTGCGCGGCAGATTCAGCCTGTCCATCGCCTTGGCGCACACCAGCAGCGCGTGCGTGGAATCGAGGCCGCCGGAAATGCCGATCACCACCTTTTTGATATTGGACGAGGACAGGCGCTGCACCAGCGCCTGCACCTGGATGTTGTAGACCTCGTTGCAGCGCTTGTCGCGCAAGGCTGGATTGGCCGGCACGTAAGGGAAGCGCGCCACATTGCGCTCCAGTGCCAGCACCGGCTGCGCCGGCAGGTCCAGCGCAAAGCGCACGGTGCGGAAAGCCGCCACTTCCTGGCGGTGGCGGCGCATGGACTGGCCGAAAGTGGTCTGGCGCATGCGCTCGCGCGACAGGCGCTCCAGGTCCACGTCCGCGTAGATCAGGTGCGACTCGTCCTGGAAGCGCTCGGCTTCGGACAGCAGCTCGCCGTTTTCGCAGATCAGCGCCTGGCCGTCCCAGGCCAGGTCGGTGGTGGACTCGCCCCGCCCCGCCGACGAATACAGATACGCCGACAGGCAGCGCGCCGACTGCTGGCTCACCAGCTGGTGGCGGTAGTCCGCCTTGCCCACCACCACATTGGATGCGGACAGGTTCACCAGCACGGTCGCCCCGGCCAGCGCGGCGAAGGACGACGGCGGAATCGGCACCCACACGTCCTCGCAGATCTCGACGTGGAATTTGAACAGCGGAAGGTTCTCGACCTCGAACAGCAGCGCCGAACCGAAAGGCACGGTCTGGCCCAGCAGCGATATCTCGGTGGAGATGGCCTCGTCGCCCGCGCTGAACTGGCGCGCCTCGTAGAACTCGCCGTAGTTGGGCAGATAGGATTTCGGCACCACGCCGTGGATACGCCCGCCGGACAGCACGACCGCGCAATTGAACAGCTGGTGGTCCACCCGCAGCGGCACGCCGACGATCAGCGCGGCGCTGATGGACCTGGACGCCTCCAGGACGGTCTGCAGCCCGGCCAGGCAGCCTTCCAGCAGCGCGCGCTGGTGGAACAGGTCGTCGCAGGTGTAGGCCGAGATGCCCAGCTCCGTGAACGCCACCAGCGCGGCGCCCTTGGCGGCGGCCTGCCGGGCCAGTTTGACGGTTTCTGCGGCGTTGTAGGCCGGATCGGCCACGCGGCAGCGCGGCACGGCCACGCTCAGGCGCGCGAAATCGTGGGAATACAGATTGAAGAATGACTGCGGTGCGTGCGGCATAAGACGGGCTTCCTCTATGGATAAGCCGATTTTAGCATTCGCCCTTACCATTCGTGCAAAGTTGCCCCTGAATGCCACCGAATGCCGCCGCGTTCGACCCACATCGGCGATTTTGCGTAAAATGCCTCTCATGAGCTACCGCCCCGACGTTATTTCCTCCCTCGCCGAAGTCGGCGAAGCCGCTTGGAACGGCCTGCTGGCCGCGCAGGGCGAAACCAATCCCTTCCTGTCCTACGCCTTCCTGCATGCGATGCACGAATCCGGCAGCGCCAGCGCGGAGACCGGATGGCAGCCGCAGTATCTGGCGCTGTGGGACGGCGGCGAGCTGGCCGCCGCCATGCCGCTCTACGTGAAATCGCACTCCTACGGCGAATACGTGTTCGACTGGGCCTGGGCGGACGCCTACCACCGCAACGGTATCGAGTACTACCCCAAGCTGCTGTCGGCCATTCCGTTCACGCCGGTCACCGGCGGCCGCCTGCTGGCGCGCGACGGCCAGGCCCGCGCGGCACTGGTCGCGCTGCTGAAGGCGCAGCAGAAAGCGGCGGACATCTCGTCCACGCACGTGCTGTATCCGCCGGAGGAGCAGGCCATGCAGCTGCACGAGGCGGGATTTATGCTGCGCAGCGGCGTGCAGTTCCACTGGCTGAACCAGGGCTACACGGACTTTGAACAGTTCCTGTCCACGCTGGAGCACAAGAAGCGCAAGAACATCCGCGCCGAACGCCGCAAGGTGCGCGAAGCCGGCGTGACCATGCGCCAGATACGCGGCCGCGACGCCACCGACGCGGACTGGCGCTTTTTCCATCGCTGCTATTCGAACACCTACGCCGAGCACCGCTCGTCGCCGTATCTGAACCTGGATTTCTTCCAGCGCATCGGCGCCGCTATGCCGGGCAATATCCTGCTGGTGGTGGCTGAGCGCGCGGGCCGCGCCATTGCTTCGTCGCTGGTGATCCATACGGAGGACACGCTGTACGGCCGCTATTGGGGCGCGGACGAGCATGTGCCTTGCCTGCACTTTGAGACGGCTTATTACCAGCCGCTGGAGTTCTGCATCGCCAACGGCATCGCCACGTTTGAAGGCGGCGCGCAGGGCGAGCACAAGATGGCGCGCGGCTTCCTGCCGCAGAAGACGTGGTCGGCGCACTGGCTGGCGCATCCTGCCTTTGCGGACGCGGTCGAGCGCTTCCTGGAACGCGAGAGCGGCGGGATTGATGACTACATCAGCGAGCTGAATGAGCGCAATCCGTTCCGCGCATAGCGGGCGGCGCTGGCGGGTTACGCGCTTGCGCGCTAACCCGCCCTACGGGGCTGCATCCACCAGCAGCTCGGGGCGCAGGGCGCGCATGCGCAGTTCGGTGAAGTAGCCGCCTGCTTCGTTGTAGCGCAGGTAGTGGCGGCCGCAAACTTGGCAGCGCAGCACCTGGCTGAGATTGGCGGGGTAGTAGCGCGGCGCGATGGGCGCGTCTTCGCTTTCGTAGCGCGTGCCCTTGGGGTGGTATTCCTTGAAGGTCGGTTCCTCGTAGGGATCCTCCACCAGCGTGCCCACTTCGGCCAGCTGTTCCAGATCCAGCGATGTCGGCAGGCTTTGCCAGGCCAGCAGCGGCACACTGCTGCAGCTGCATTTCGCGCTGACCGCCGCCGAGCTCAGGGCCAGCTTCATCAGGGCCGGAAAATCAATGATCTGCACCTTGCGCCTCGCTTTCACCTAGCACCGCCGCGTTGCGGGCGTCTATCCTGGCCTGGGTGGACGCAGTGGCGCCCGGTCCCGGCATCATGCGCAGGTCGCGCAGGCCCAGCGGGCGGCCGTCGGCCGACTTGGGGCCAACCGGCGCCACTTCCCGGCCATTCTCCCGCTCCACATAGCGCACCGAGCCGCCATTCGGCCCCGGCGCCCACTTATCCCCCCATTGCAGCAGGGCCAGCAGCACCGGGAACAGTTCCTCGCCTTTGGGCGTCATCCGGTAGCCCTGACGGCGCTCATGACCTGCGATCGCCGATTTTTCCAGTATGCCCAGCTCGGTCAGCCGGTTCAGCCGGCTGGTCAGGATGTTGCGGGCAATGCCCAGCCGCTCCTGGAATTCGTCAAAACGCGTCGTGCCCAACGTGCATTCGCGAATGATAAGCAGGCTCCACCACTCGCCAACCTGGTCGAGCGCGCGGGCTATTGAGCAGTTCATGCCATCGAAAGTTTTACGTTGCATGCGGACGATTCTAAATCCATCAGTTGCATAACGCAACCTTATCTGTTAAGTTGCATCATGAAACTAAACTTTTGCCTGCAAAGGCACGCTTTTTAAGGAGCAAAACCATGGATCGACGTTTGATCGTGCTGGCAGCGGGCATGTTCGCCATCGGCACAGACAGCTTTGTCGTGGCGGGCATACTTCCCCAGGTGTCGCAGTCGCTGGGGGTGTCGATAGGGGTGGCCGGGCAGACGGTGACTTTGTATGCGCTGAGCTACGCGCTGCTGTCGCCGGTGGTGGCCGCCACGGCGGCGCACTGGCCGCGCAAGCGCCTGCTGCTGACGGGGCTGGCGGTGTTTGTGCTGGGGAATCTGATCACGGCGGTGGCGCCGTCCATAGAATGGGTGCTGGCCAGCCGCCTGATCGCCGGCCTGGGCGCGGCCATGTTCAGCCCCACCGCCACGGCCACCGGCGCCTCGCTGGTGCCGCCCGAGAAGCGCGCCCAGGCGCTGGCCATCGTCATCGCCGGGCTGACCAGCGCCACCGCCTTCGGCTCGCCCATCGGCACCTTCATCAGCGGCCTGGGCGACTGGCGCGCCACCATGTGGTTCGTGACCATCGTGGGCCTGATCGCCAGCGTGGCCGTCTACGCCATGCTGCCCGCCATCCCCGCCCTGCCCGCCGTCACGCTGCGCCAGCGCCTCGCGCCGCTGAAAGACAGCCGCGTGCTGCTGACGCTGTTGACCACGCTGGCCGCCTATTCCGGCATGTTCGCCGTGTACACCTATATCGGCGTGACCTTCGACCGCGTCACCGGCGGCAGGACGGAAGTGCTGGCAGGCTTGCTGCTGCTGTGGGGCGTGGCCGCCACCGTGGGCAACCTGAGCGCGGGCAAGCTGACGGACCGTTTCGGCAGCCGCGCCATCATCTACGGCGCGCTGGCGCTCGCCACCGTCAACTTCGCGCTGCTGCCCTGGGCCGCTGCGCACCTGTGGAGCGCGGCGCTGTCCATCGTGGTGTGGGGCGTGTGCGGCTGGGGCTTGCTGGTGCCGCAGCAGCACCGCCTGATCAGCCTGGCGCCGGCGTCCGCGCCGCTGCTGCTGGGGCTGAACTCGGCGGCGCTGTATGTGGGCGTGTCGGCGGCGGGCGTGATCGGCGCGGCCAGCATCACCTTCCTGGACCGGCACCAGATCGGCCTGGTGGGCGCGGCCCTGCTGGCCGCCGCCTTCATCATTGCCCGGCTGGCGGACCGGCTGATACGCAAGGAACAGGCCGTGGTGCGGCCGCTGGCCGCAGCCGTCAATTAAAGCACAGGAAGAAAGTCGTGCTGCCGCCCGGCACGCTTTCCACGCGCACCTCGCCGCCGTGCAGCTGCATGATGGCGCGCACGATGGACAGGCCCAGCCCTGCCGAGTGGGCCTGGCTGGAGCGGGCCGCGTCGGCGCGGTAGTAGCGGTCGAAGATGCGCGGCAGGTGCTCGGGGGCGATGCCGGGGCCGGTATTGCTGACGGCCAGTTCCACCCCGCGCTGCACGCGCCGAGCGGACAGCCGGACCTCGCCGCCCGCAGGCGTGTAGCGGATGGCGTTCGAGACCAGATTGTTGACGGCGCGCTGCAGCAGCACGGGATCGACCTGCAACTCCAGCGCCGGCACGTCCACCGCCAATCGCACGCCCACGTCCTCGGCCAGGATTTCAAAGTAGTCGTGGATGCGCAGCAGCTCGGCGCGCAGGTCCAGCGTTTCGCGCTGCAAGGCCAGCTGCGCGTTGTCCACGCGCGCAAGGAACAGCGTGTTCTCTATCATGCGCGCCAGCCGTTCGTATTCTTCCGAGTTGGATGCAAGCAGCGCCTGGTACTCCTCCACCGTGCGCGGGCGCGACAGGGCCACCTGGGTTTCCACCATCAGCGTGTTGAGCGGCGTGCGCAGGTCGTGCGCCAGGTCGGCGGCAAAGCCGGACAGGCGCTGCACGCCCTCTTCCAGCCGGTCCAGCATGGCGTTGAAGGCCGCGCCCATTTCGCGCAGCTCGGCCGGCGCGTCGCGCACCGACAAGCGCGTGTTGAGGCGGCTGGCGTTGATGTCGTTGGCCTTGCCGATCAGCGAGCGCACGCTGCGCATGCTGTGGCGCACGATGGCGTAGCCCAGCAGCGCCGCCAGCGCCGCGCCGCCGGCCAGCGCCAGCAGCAGGTCCGCGCCGTAGCGCTTGAGGATGCGCAGCCGGTCGGAGCGCTCGCGCGCCAGCGTGATTTCCACCGGTTCGCCGCCGGCCAGGCCCAGGGCGCTGACCATGCGTCCGCTGCCCTGCTCCGGCACCCAGTCGTGGATATCGTCCAGCGTCAGCGCGTTCTGCGCGGGCACGCTGGCGATCTTCGGCAACGGGCGCGAGGTGATGGACGTTTGCAGCAGCCGCTCGCCCGCTGGGCCGCGCACGCGCAGCATGAAGTCGTTGTGGCCGGACAGGGTTTCCACCAGCGGACGCTGATCCTGCACGATAGCCTGCGGCGACGGCAGGCTGGCCACGATGCGGCGGATCTGCGTGGCCTTGTTCACCAGTTCCACGTCGTCGCGGTAGTACATCTGGCTGGCCAGCGTCTGGTACAGATAGGCGCCTGCGGCCAGGAAGGTGGCGATGGCCACCGCCGCCAGCATTAGCGCCACCCGCACCGTCAGCGACAGCGGCAGCAGGCGCATTGCGGCGGCGCTCGTGGCGGCGCTCACGGCCGGTGCTCCAGCAGATAGCCCATGCCGCGCACGGTCTGTATCAGCTTGGCCTCGTAAGGGTCGTCTATCTTGGCGCGCAGGCGGCGCACCGCGACGTCCACCACGTTGGTGTCCGAATCGAAGTTCATATCCCACACCATGGAAGCGATCTGCGTACGCGACAGCACCTCGCCCTGGCGCTTGGCCAGCAGGTGCAGCAGCGCGAATTCCTTGGCCGTCAGCTCTATGCGCGCGGACTGGCGCGTAACGCGGCGGCGCAGCACGTCGATTTCCAGGTCGGCCACGCGTATCAGCTCCATCTCGCGCACCGGGCCACGGCGCATCAGCGTCTTGATGCGGGCCAGCAGTTCGGCGAAGGCGAAGGGCTTCACGAGGTAGTCGTCCGCGCCCAGTTCCAGGCCTTTTACACGGTCCACGACGTCGTCGCGCGCGGTGAGGAACAGCACCGGGGTCTGCTTGCGCTCGCGCAGCTTGGCCAGCACCGCCCAGCCGTCCATTTGCGGCAGCATCACGTCCAGCACGATCAGCTCATAGTCCAGTTCCAGCGCCAGCGCCAGGCCGTCCACGCCATTGCGCGCCAGGTCCGCCACGTAGCCGGACTCCTGCAAGCCCTTGACCAGGTAATCGCCGGCCTTCGGTTCGTCTTCCACCACCAGTATTTTCATCATGCCCTCCAGACGGGACATTGTCGGCTTTTCCGGCCGCGATTTGGATTACAAAGCTGTAATTTGCGCGTCATCTTCGCGTCAGTGGCGCCTCGTTAGCATGGGAACCGTGACAAGCCCACTCCCAACCAAAGGACGACAACATGTTTAACGCACTTCGCATGGCGGCACTGACCGCCGCACTGGCCGCCGCCTCCGCCGGCGCTTTCGCTTCCACCAACGGCACCGCTGTCTACGGCAAGGCCGTGGCGTCCGCCAACGCCCAGCGCACCGTGACGCTGACCGCAGCAACCGCCGGCGTCAACGTCGACAACGGCGATACGGTGGAATTCAAGACCGCCAGCGGGGAACGTTTCACCTGGCATTTTGACACGCTGACAGGCGAAAGCGCTTTCCAGCTGGCGAAAATCGCGCCGGCGGGAAGCGTGGACCCCAAGGTTGTGGTTTATGTGGGAGCGAATCCGCTTTATCGCTGATAGGCCGCAATGGCGGGTTACGCAGCTGCGCTGCTAACCCGCCCTACGCATTTTTCATTTCCGCCAAAACGCAAAGAAGCCCCGGCGCGCCACGATGTTTCGTGGACGCGCCGGGGCTTCCGGCGTCTGGCCCTCTTACTTTGCAGCTTCCAGTATCAGATTGGCGATTTCGTCGGGATGGGAAATCATCGATACGTGGCTGGAGTTCAGCTCTATCGTCTTGGCGCCCATGCGATTGGCGACGAAGCGTTCCAGCTCGGGCGAGGTGGTGCGGTCTTGCAGGGAGATGGCGTAGTAGCTTGGCTTGTTTTTCCAGGCCGCCTGCGTGGTGCGGCTGGCGAACAGGGTCTGCGAAATGCGGCCCTGGCCTGCATACAGCACGCGCGCCTGCGCCGGGTCCAGGTCTCCTGCGAAGTCGCGCACGAAAGCCTGCTCGCTCAGCTGGGCGAAACCATCCGGCGACTTTACCAGGCCCGCTGCGGCTGGCGCTGCAGGGAATTGGGCGGCCAGTGCGGCGTAATCCTCGCCCACGTCCGGCGCGCGCGCCGCCAAGTAGACCAGCGCCTTCACTTTCGGATCGTTGCCGGTTTCGCTGATCACCGTGCCGGCCCACGAGTGGCCCACCAGGATGGTCGGCCCGTCCTGCAGCGCCAGCACGCGGCGCGTGGCGTCGGCATCGTCCGCCAGCGAGGTCAGGGGATTCTGCACCGAAGTCACATGCATGCCAGCCTTCTGCAGGCGCGCGATCACCTCGTTCCAGCCGGAGCCGTCGGCATATGCGCCGTGCACCAGCACGACGTTTCGCACGGAGGGCACGGCCGGGGCGGCCGGAGCGGCAGAGGCAAAGCCGCTGGCCAGCATGGCTGCGGCCGCAGCCGCGAAAATTGAGCGTTTCATGGTCCTGTCCTTTTCTGGTTGAAAAACCCAGTATAGAAACCGGCGCATGACCCAAACATGACCCGCAAATTACAAAAAGATTACAGCGGTCGAGCGAATTTTTCGAGATAGGCATTGAGCGAGGCTTGCGACAACTCGCCGATGTGCAGGCTGGCCAGCTTGCCGTCCGCACCGTAGAACAGCGTGGTGGGGAAAGCGGAAGCGCCCGCGACGTGCGCGATCTTCCCGTCCGCGTCGTGCACGGTATTGGCCACGGTGAAGCCGCGTTCGGCCAGGAAGCCCTGCCCCGCCGCCGCTTCGGCGTCCTCGTTGACGAAGACAAAGGCCACGTCGGGGCGCTGCTGCTGCATCTTCGCCAGCACCGGCATCTCGCGCCGGCACGGCGGGCACCAGCTGGCCCAGAAGTTCACCACCATCGGCTTGCCGCCAGCGAACTGGCGGATGGCGGCCGGGGCTGCCGCTCCCTGCGGACTGCGCAAGGCGATGGCCGAGCCGGACATGTCCCACGCGAACACCGCCGCGATCAGGCCCGCAGCCAGCGGCGCTTGCAGCTGCGGCTTGCGCCAGCAGCGCCAGACCGCCACCGCAAGGCCGCCCGCGATGGCCGCAGGCCAGTTGCCGCCGCCGTCGCGGAAGTCGAACCCCGCCCACCAGGGCGCACTGCGGAAATCCTCAAACCGCGTAACGACGAAGGCGATGCGCCCCGCCACCAGCGCAGCGAGCGCCATATCCAGCAATATGCCGGTGACGTTCACCTTGTTCTTGCGCCCCACCAGATAGCCCACGCCGGCGGCGATGCCGAACGCCATGGCCAGCAACAGGTGGCTGGCCTGCAGCACCAGCGGTCCCACATTCACAGAAAACACATGCGCTCCTCGTTCCGTTCACGGGCGCACGATAGCACGCGCGCGGCGCTCCCGCCGAAAAGGTCATCAATGTAATACTTCGAGAGTATCGAAAAGCTACCAAATCGGTCTTGGACGGCGCTGCAAGGTATATCTATCCTCCGAATGTCCCCATTTCAACACTACTAACCGGGGCTTTCAGGAGACTAAACCATGCAACAAATCGACGTTCACAAGCTGTCGGACGGGGCGCGCTTCACGCGCTTCCACGCCGGCGTGCTGTTCTGGTGCGCCATCATCATCATCTGCGACGGCTATGACCTTGCCGTCGCAGGCATCGCCCTGCCCTCCATCATGAAGGAAATGGGCGTCACCGCCCAGAATGCCGGCTTCATGGTCAGCTCGGCGCTGTTCGGCATGATGTTCGGCGCCATCTTCCTCGGCACCGTGGCCGACAAGATCGGCCGCCGCCTGGCCATCGCCATCTGCATCGGCCTGTTCAGCGTGTTCACCGCAGCGGCGGGCTTCGCCACCGATCCCTACACCTTCAGCGCCATGCGCTTCCTGGCCGGCCTGGGCATAGGCGGCGTGATGCCGAATGTGGTGGCGCAGATGACCGAATTCTCGCCCAGGAAAATCCGTTCCACCATGGTCACGCTCATGTTCAGCGGCTACGCCGTCGGCGGCATGCTGGCGGCCCTGCTGGGCAAAGGGCTGATCGAGACCTACGGCTGGTCGTCCGTGTTCCTGGCGGCCGGCGTGCCGGTGCTGCTGATTCCCTTTATCTTGAAGTTCATGCCGGAGTCCATGCCCTTCCTGATCAGGGAGAACCGCCTGCCCGAATTGAAAGCCATCCTGGCGCGCATGGAGCCGTCCTACCATCCCGCCGGCGGCGACCGCTTCGCCATTCCCGCCGCCGACAGCGCAGCGGGCGCGCCCATCCGCAAGCTGTTCCAGGATGGGCGCGGCTTTAGCACCGTGATGTTCTGGGTGGCTTTCTTCATGTGCCTGTTCATGGTGTACGCGCTCAGCTCCTGGCTGACCAAGCTGATGGCCAGCGCCGGCTACAGCCTGGGCTCCGCGCTGACCTTTGTGCTGGTGCTGAACTTCGGCGCGGTGATAGGTGCCGTCGGTGGCGGCTGGCTGGCGGACCGCTTCAACATCAAGCATGTGTTGATCGGCATGTACGCGCTGGCCGGCGTCTCCATCACGCTGCTCGGCTACAAGGTGCCGACTGAGGTGCTGTTCCTGCTGGTGGGCCTGGCCGGCGCCTCCACCATCGGCACGCAGATCGTCACCTACGCCTATGCGGGCCAGTTCTATCCCATGGCCATCCGCGCCACCGGCATAGGCTGGGCTTCCGGCGTGGGCCGCAGCGGCGCCATCCTGGCGCCCATCGCCATCGGCACGCTGGTCGGCATGCAGCTGCCGCTGGAGCAGAACTTCATGGCCATGGCCATCCCCGCCGCGATTGCCGTTGTCGCCGTGTCGCTGATACGGCAGAAGCGTTCGGCATCGGCCTCGCAAGGCGTCACGGCGGCGCAAGCCGAAGCGGCGTAGTCCGCAGGTTTGAACACGCCCATAAAAAACAACAATCTGGAGACACTTGATGAACAAAGCAGTAAAAAAAGCAGCACTGTGCGCCGCGCTGGCCGCCATCATCCATCCGGCCATGGCGCAAAGCCAGGTCACCATCTACGGCATACTCGATAGCGGCCTGGCTTACACCACCAATACCAACGCGGCGGGCGACTCCATGGTGAAGGTGCCGGGCCTGACCGGCAGCGTGCCCTCCCGCCTGGGCTTCCGTGGCGTGGAGGACCTGGGCGGCGGCCTGCAGGCCGTGTTCACGCTGGAGACCGGCGTGAGCCTGGACACCGGCACCGTGGGCCAGGGTAACCGCCTGTTCGGCCGCCAGGCCAATGTGGGCCTGAAAGGCGCGTGGGGCACGCTGACGCTGGGCCGCCAGGTCAACATGACCTTCCTGGCGCAAGCGAAGGCGGACGTGCTGGGTCCCAATCTGTTCAGCATGTCCAGCATCGACCTGTACATCCCCAACGCCCGCAGCGACAACGCCGTGGGCTATCTGGGCACGTTCAACGGCTTCACCGTGGGCGCAACCTACAGCCTGGGGCGGGACGCATCCTCGGCGGGCGGGCCGGGCGGCACCAACTGCGCCGGCGAAGTGGCGGGCAATTCAAAAGCCTGCCGCCAGATCACGGGACTGCTGGGCTACGACAGCAAGGACTGGGGCCTGAACGCCACCTACGACATCATGTACGGCAACGCCGGCGCGGCGGCCGGGCTGACCACCAGCGACAGCAACGACAAACGCATCACCGTCAACGGCTACGCCATGCTGGGCGCAACGAAGATAGGCGCAGGCGTGATGGCCCGCAAGAAGGTGGCGGCAACGCGCGCCAACGACCTCGAATCGGACCTGTACTACATCGGCGCCAGCTATCCGCTGTCGCCGCTGATGCAGCTCGACGGCCAGCTTGCGCGCCACGACGTGAAGGGCAGCGGCAACGACTCCACGCTGTCGGTGCTGCGCCTGACCTACTTCCTGTCCAGGCGCACCGCCGTGTACACCTCGCTGGGCCACATGAAGAACGCCGGCGCCGCAGCCATCGCGCTCGACGCCGGCGGCACCGTGGGCACGGGGCTGAGCCAGTCCGGCATCTCGGCAGGGGTGCGGCATATGTTTTGATGCCGGCGGTCGCAATGGCGGGTTACGCGTTGCTAACCCGCCCTACAACTCCTCCTTCACGTGCGGGATGCCGCGCGACTCGTAGACGTCGTAAATAATCTGCAGCATGTTGCGGATTTCCTCGGTCCTGTCCATCAGCCGTATGCTGAACAGGATAGGCGACACCGCGTGCTTGTCGTCGATTTCGACATACTGCACATCGGTGCGCTTCATGCCTTGCAGGCTGTCCGGCACGATGGAGATGCCCTGCCCCGCCGCCACCATGCCGATGGCGATCTGCAGCTCGCGCACTTCCATCACGTGCTCGGGATGCAGCGCGCGGTCGCTGAAAATGGCCAGCACCTGGTCGGCGAAGCTGGGGCGCGGGTTGCGCGGGTAGACGATCAGATTCTCCCCCACCAGCTCGCGCAGCTTGAGCGGCCGTCCCAGTTCCGCCAGCCGGTGTCCCACCGGCAGCGCCACGATCAGCCTTTCCTCGCGCAGCAGAATGCGGCGTATCGACGGGTCTTCCGACTTCACGCGGCCAAAGCCCACGTCAATGCGGCCTTCCTTCAGCGCGCGCATCTGCTCCATCGTCGTCAATTCGTGGAAAGTGATTTCCACGCCCTCGTACTGCGTGCGGAAGCGGCGCACGATTTCCGGCAGCAGGCCGTACAGCGTCGACGCCACGAAGCCGATCGACAGCGTGCGCTCGATTTTACCCACGCGCTGCGTCATCGTTTTCAGATCGGCCATCTTGTCGAGCAAAACCTGGGCATGCGCCTGAAAAAAATTACCGGCCTCGGTGAGACGCAGCGGCCGCGAGCCTTTCTCGAACAGGGCCACGCCCAACTCCTCTTCCAGTTGCTGGATCTGCCGGCTTAGCGGCGGCTGCGCTATGAACAGGCGGTGCGCGGCCCGCGTGAAGTTTTTCTCCTCGGCAACAGCAAGGAAGTAGCGCAAATGCCGGATCTCCATCTCTATACCTTATAAGTATTGACGCGATACCAAATCAGTGTTGGACGACGCTTTTTCAAGGGTTTATCGTGGTGTTATCCCTTCGAATTATACCGACTATACGGATAAGATATGATCAAAAGCATAGAAACCATCCTCGCGGACGTCCCCACCATCCGTCCGCACAAGCTGTCCGTGACCACCATGAGCACGCAGACTTTGGTGCTGGTGCGCGTGCGCTGCGGCGACGGCGTGGAAGGCTGGGGCGAGGCCACCACCATCGGCGGCCTGAATTACGGCGAGGAGAGCCCCGAGAGCATCAAGACCAATATCGACACGCATATCGCGCCGCTGCTGATCGGGATGGAGGCGAGCCAGGTGGCCAAGGCCATGGCCAAGCTGCGCAAGGCGATCCAGGGCAACCGCTTCGCCAAGTGCGCCATCGAAACCGCGCTGCTCGACGCGCAGGCCCGCCGCCTCGGCATCCCCCTGAGCGAGCTGCTGGGCGGCCGCGTGCGCGACGAACTGCCCGTGGCCTGGACCCTGGCCAGCGGCGACACCGCCAAGGACATCGCCGAAGCCGAAAAAATGCTGGAACTGCGCCGCCACCGCATTTTCAAGCTGAAGATAGGCGCGCGCGCCGTGGCCGACGACGTGAACCACGTGCTGGCCATCAAACGCGCCCTGGGCGACGCGGTCAGCATCCGCGTGGACGTGAACCAGGCCTGGAACGAGCTGCAGGCGATCGAAGCCATCACCGCGCTGGAAGCGGGCGGCGTGGACCTGATCGAGCAGCCGGTGCCGGCCCACCACAAGGCCGCCATGGCCCGCCTGGCGCAGCGCTTCTCGGTGCCGCTGATGGCCGACGAAGCCCTGCAAGGCCCGCTCACCGCCTACGACTACGCCACCAGCGCGGCGGCGGACGTGTTCGCGGTGAAGATCACCCAGTCCGGCGGCCTGGTGCAAGCGGGCCAGGTCGCCACCGTGGCGCAACTGGCGGGCGTGGCCCTGTACGGCGGCACCATGCTGGAAGGCGGAGTGGGCACGGCCGCATCGGCCCACCTGTTCTCCACCTTCGCCGACCTGTCCTTCGGCACCGAACTGTTCGGCCCCTTGCTGCTCACCGAAGAAGTGCTGCAGGAGCCGCTGGTCTACAAGGACTTCATGCTGCAAGTGCCCACCGGCCACGGCCTGGGCGTTGCAGTCGACACCGACAAACTCGGCCGCCTGCGCCGCCACTAAGGAGAATTGCCATGCTGTTCCACGTTCGCATGGATGTGAATATCCCATCCGCCCTGCCCGAAGCCGAAGCAGCCGCCATCAAGGCGCGCGAGAAGGCGTATTCTCAAGAGCTGCAATCCAGCGGCCAGTGGCGCCACCTGTGGCGCATCGCCGGCCAGTATTCGAACATCAGCATTTTCGACACCGCCAGCATCGACGAGCTGCACACCCTGCTCTCCACGCTGCCGCTGTTCCCCTACATGAAGATCGAGGTGATGCCGCTGTGCCGCCATCCATCTTCAATCCGCAGCAACGACCTTTAACCACACCCACTAGACGGAGACTGACATGACACATAACGACATCGACAAGCTGGTAAAGAGCTGGATCATCGACACCGCAACCCGCCCGGCCAACCCGCGCGTGCAGGCCGTAGTGGCGCGCCTGGTGGCAGACTTGTGCAAAGCGATTGAAGACCTGGACATCCAGCCGAGCGAATTCTGGAAAGGCCTGGAGTACCTGACCAACGCAGGCAAGGCCAATGAACTGGGCCTGCTGGCCCCTGGCCTTGGCCTGGAGCGCTTCCTCGACATCCGCGCCGACGAAGCCGAAGCCAAGGCCGGCCTGCAAGGCGGCACGCCGCGCACGATCGAAGGCCCGCTGTACGTGGCCGGCGCGCCGGAAAGCCAAGGCTTTGCACGCCTGGACGACGGCAGCGAAAGCGCCGAGGCCGAAGTGCTGTTCATGCAGGGCACCGTCTACGACGAAGCGGGCAAGCCGCTGCCTGGCGCCAAGGTGGAAGTGTGGCACGCCAACCTGATGGGCAACTACTCCTTCTTCGATTCGACGCAGTCGCACTTCAACCTGCGCCGCACCATCTTCACCGACGCGCAAGGCCGCTACCAGTTCCGCAGCATTGTGCCCAAGGGTTACGGCTGCCCTCCGGGCGGCAGCACCCAGACCCTGCTGGACCAGCTGGGCCGCCACGGCCAGCGTCCCGCCCACATCCACTTCTTCGTCACCGCCGACGGCCACCGCAAGCTGACCACGCAGATCAATATCGACGGCGACGAATACCTATGGGACGACTTCGCCTTCGCCAGCCGCGAAGGCCTGGTGCCGGCGGTGAGCAAGGTGACCGATGCGGCCGCTATCGCGCAAAAAGACCTGCGCCAGCCCTACTCCAGCATCGACTTCGATTTCCGCCTGTACGGCGAGCACCCAGCCGCGCCGGAAGCCGAAGTGGAACGCGTCCGCGCCGCCGCCTGAACGGAGAACGTCATGATCCCTATCATTCCCGTCAAGTCCGAGGCCAGGAGCCTGGACGACTACCTGGTGGAAGACCACGCGAAAGGCGACTTCCGCCTGCACCGCAGCGCCTTCACCGACGAAGCCTTGTTCGAGCTGGAGATGAAGCACATCTTCGAGGGCAACTGGATCTACCTGGCGCACGAAAGCCAGGTGGCCAATGTGAACGACTACTACACCACCCACATCGGCCGCCAGCCCGTGTTCATCGCGCGCAACCGCCAGGGCGAGCTGAACGCCTTCATCAACGCCTGCAGCCATCGCGGCGCGCAGCTGTGCCGCCACAAGCGCGGCAACAAGGCAACCTACACCTGCCCCTTCCACGGCTGGACCTTCAACAACAGCGGCAAGCTGCTGAAGGTGAAAGACCCGGAAGAAGCAGGCTACCCCGAGTGCTTCAACAAGGAAGGCTCGCACGACCTGAAAAAGCTGGCGCGCTTCGAGAACTACAAGGGCTTCCTGTTCGGCAGCCTGAATGAGAACGTGGCGCCGCTGTCCGAGTTCCTGGGCGAAGCGGCCAAGATCATCGACATGATCGTGAACCAGTCGCCGGACGGCCTGGAAGTGCTGCGCGGCTCGTCCACCTACACCTTCGAAGGCAACTGGAAGCTGCAGGCCGAGAACGGCGCAGACGGCTACCACGTCTCGGCCGTGCACTGGAACTACGCGGCCACCACCAGCCGCCGCAAGGAAGCCGAGGCGGATGCCGCCAACGGCCGCGAGGACAAGATCAAGGCCATGGACGCGGGAAAATGGGGCAAGCAAGGCGGTGGTTTCTACGCTTTCAAGCAAGGCCACATCCTGCTGTGGACCAAGTGGGCCAACCCGCAGGACCGTCCCAACTACCCGCGCCACGGCGAGTACGCGGACAAGTTCGGCACCGCCACCGCCAACTGGATGGTGGAGCGCTCGCGCAACCTGTGCCTCTACCCCAACGTCTACCTGATGGACCAGTTCGGGTCGCAGATCCGCCTGCTGCGCCCGATCTCGGTGGACAAGACCGAAGTGACCATCTACTGCATCGCCCCGAAAGGCGAACCGGCCGAAGCGCGCGCGCGCCGCATCCGCCAGTACGAGGACTTCTTCAACGTCAGCGGCATGGCCACGCCGGACGACCTGGAAGAATTCCGCGCCTGCCAGCAGGGCTACGCGGGCAAGGCCATGGAATGGAACGACATGTGCCGGGGCTCCACGCACTGGATCGAAGGCGCGGACGACGCGGCCAAGGAGATCGGCCTGCAGCCAGTGATGAGCGGCGTGAAGACCGAAGACGAAGGCCTGTACACGGTGCAGCACCGCTACTGGCTGGATGTGATGAAGCAGGCGCTGCGCGCCGAGGGAGAGCAGAAATGAGCGGCATCGACATCAATGGCATCACCGCTTTCCTGTACCGCGAAAGCCGCCTGCTGGACGACGAGCAGTGGGACGAGTGGCTGGATTGCTACCACCCGGACGCCCAGTTCTGGATGCCGGCCTGGGACGACGACGACACGCTGGTCTCCGATCCGGAACGCGAAATCTCGTTGATCTACTACCCCACCCGCCAGGGCCTGGAAGACCGCGTGTTCCGCATCAAGACCGAGCGTTCCAGCGCCACCATGCCGGACACGCGCACCAGCCACAACATCGCCAACGTGGAACTGGAGAAGCAGGACGGCGCGGTCTGCACGGTGCGCTTCAACTGGTACACGCTGAGCCACCGCTACAAGACGGACTACAGCTACTTCGGCATGTCGCGCTACGTGATCGACTTTTCCGGCGCGGCGCCGAAGATCCTGAACAAGTACGTCGTGCTGAAAAACGACTACATCAATCAGGTTATCGACATTTACCATATTTAAAGTCTGGAGCACGGACATGAGCCATACCATCGCACTGCAGTTCGAAGACGGAGTGACCCGCTTCATCAGCTGCAACCCCAATGAAAAGCTGGCCGATGCGGCCTACCGCCAGAAGGTCAACATTCCGCTGGACTGCCGCGACGGCGCCTGCGGCACCTGCCGCGGCCTGTGCGAATCAGGCAGCTACGACATGCCCGAATCCAGTTATATCGAAGACGCGCTCACGCCGGAAGACGCGGCGGAACGCTACGTGCTGAACTGCCAGATGCGCCCCACGTCGGACTGCGTCATCAAGATTCCCGCCACCTCCGCGTCCTGCAAGACGGCGGCGGCCAGCCACCCCGGCAGCATCGCCTCGGTGGAAGTGCTGTCCGAGTCCACGCTGCGCTTCTCGATCGAACTGGCGCAGCCGGACGCGCTGGACTTCCTGCCCGGCCAGTACGTGAACGTGGAAGTGCCCGGCACCGCGCTCACGCGCTCTTATTCCTTCAGCTCCGTGCCCGGTTCGCAGCAAGCCTCCTTCGTGGTGCGCAACGTGCCGGGCGGCCGCATGAGCAGCTATCTGTCGGACGCGGCGCAGCCCGGCCAGAAGATCGCCTTCTCCGGCCCCTTCGGCAGCTTCTACCTGCGTCCAGTGCAGCGTCCGGTGCTGATGCTGGCGGGCGGCACCGGCATCGCGCCCTTCCTGTCCATGCTGGAAGTGCTGGCGGCGCACGGCTTCCCGCAGCCGGTGCGGCTGGTGTTCGCCGTCACCCGCGACTGCGACCTGGTGGCGCTGGAGCAGCTGGACCGCATCGCAGCCGCGCATCCGCAGTTCAGCTACCTCACCTGCGTGGCCGACCAGGCCAGCGCGCATGCACGCAAGGGCTACGCCACGCACCACGTTGAGCCGTCCTGGCTGAACGGTGGCGACGCCGACGTCTACCTGTGCGGCCCCGTGCCCATGGTGGATGCGGTGCGCACCTGGCTGGGCGACGTGGGCGTGACGCCAGCCAACTTCTATTTCGAAAAATTCTCGGCCAGCAGCGGAGCATGAATATGCGATTCAAGGATAAAGTCGTCATCGTTACCGGTGCCGCACAAGGTATAGGACGCGGCGTGGCGCTGGAAGCCGCGCGCGAAGGCGCATCGCTGGTACTGGCGGACCGTTCGCCGCTGGTCCTGGAAGTGCTGGCCGAGGTGCAGTCGGGGCGCGACTTCCCCGCTGCGCTGGCCATCGCCTGCGAAGTGGACCTGGAGACGCACACCGGCGCGCGCGAGATGGTGTGCGCCGCGATCGCCGCCTTCGGCCGCGTCGATGTGCTGGTCAACAATGTGGGCGGCACCATCTGGGCCAAGCCCTACCAGGAGTACGAGGCCGAGCAGATCGAAGCGGAAATCCGCCGCTCGCTGTTCCCCACCATGTGGTGCTGCCACGCGGTGCTGCCGGCCATGATAGAGCAGCAGCGCGGCGTGATCGTCAACGTGTCGTCCATCGCCACGCGCGGCATTTACCGCATTCCCTACTCGGCAGCCAAGGGCGGCGTGAACGCCATGACGGCCAGCCTGGCGCTGGAGCACGCGCAGGACGGCATCCGCGTGAACGCCGTGGCCACCGGCGGCACCGAGGCGCCGCCGCGCAAGGTGCCGCGCAACCCCAAGCCGCTCAGCGAACAGGAACAGGTCTGGTATCAGGGCATCGTGGACCAGACCATCGCCAGCAGCTTGATGCACCGCTACGGCACCATCAACGAACAGGTGCGCGCCATCCTGTTCCTCGCCTCCGACGAAGCCAGCTACATCACCGGCACCGTGCTGCCGGTCGGTGGCGGCGACCAGGGCTGACCGTGCGCGGCTGGTCGCTCTCGGCCGTGCTGGCGGGCTTCCTCGCGGTCGTGATTTCGTATTCCGGCCCGCTGGTGATCTTCTTCCAGGCTGCCAGCGCGGCGCACGCCTCGCAGGCCATGATGTCGTCCTGGATCTGGGCCATCTCGCTGGGCGCGGGCCTGTCCGGCCTGTGGCTCAGCTGGCGGCTGAAGACGCCCATCATCACCGCCTGGTCCGCGCCCGGCACCGCGCTGCTGGTGACGCTGTTCCCCGCCATGAGCATCAACGAGGCGGTGGGCGCCTACATCACGGCGGCCGCCGCGATACTGCTGATCGGCCTGTCCGGCTCTTTCGACAAGCTGCTGCGCCACATCCCGAAAGGCGTGGCGGCGGGCATGATGGCGGGCATCCTGTTCCAGTTCGGCGTGAACACCTTCAAATCCATTGCCACACTGCCCGTGCTGGCGGTGGGCATGGTGGTGAGCTACATCGTCTGCAAAAAATTCGTGCCGCGCTACGCCGTGGTGGTGGTGATGCTGACCGGCGCAGCAATCGCGTGGACCACCGGCGCGGCGGACCTGGGCGGCGTGCGCATCGCCGCCGCCGCGCCGCAATGGATAACGCCCGAATGGAGCTGGCGCTCCACCTTCAGCTTCGCGCTGCCGCTGGTGCTGGTCAGCCTGAGCGGCCAGTTCCTGCCCGGCATGGCCATCCTCAAGCTGTCCGGCTACCACACCAGCGCCAAGCCCATCATGGGCGCCACCGGCATCGCCTCGCTGGCGGTGGCCTGCTTCGGCGGCATCACCATCGTCATCGCCTCCATCACGGCGGCGCTGTGCACCGGCCGGGACGCGCACGAAGATCCAGCACGCCGCTACGTGGCCGGCATGGCCAACGGCGTGTTCTACATCATCGGCGGCACGCTGGCCGCCACCATCGTGGCGCTGTTCGCCAGCCTGCCGAAAGAACTGGTGGCGGTGCTGGCGGGCCTGGCGCTGCTGGGCGCCATCACCTCCAACCTGATGGGCGCGGTCGAGGACGAGCAGCATCGCGAAGCATCGGTCATCACCTTCCTCGCCACCGCATCCGGCATGAGCTTCCTCGGCCTGGGCTCGGCCTTCTGGGGCATCCTGATAGGGCTGTTCGCCTATTTCGTCCTGAAACGCAAACCGGCCGCAATGAACTAACGAGTACCACCATGCCTATCGCAATCATCAACGACACCTGCATCCACTACCGCACGGAGGGCGACCGCAGCCTGCCCGCGCTGGTGTTTTCCAACTCGCTCGGCACGGACCTGAGCATGTGGCAGGAGCAAGCGGACGCGCTGGCCGGCCGCTACTTCCTGGTCCGCTACGACACGCGCGGCCACGGCCTGTCCGCCAGCCCGCCCGGCCCCTACTCCATCGACCAGTTGGGTACGGACGTGGTGGCCTTGCTGGACCACCTGGACATCGAAAAAGCCCACTTCTGCGGCATCTCCATGGGCGGCGTCACCGGACTATGGCTGGGCGTGCACGCGCCCAAGCGCCTCAACCGGCTGATACTCGCCAACACGGCGGCGCGCGTCGGCACGGCGGACGGCTGGCGAACCCGCGCCGCCGCCGTGCGCGCGCAAGGACTGGGCGCGATTGCCGACAGCGCCGCCTCGCGCTGGTTCACGCCCGAGTTTGTGCAGCACCAGCCCGCCGTCGCCGACGCCATGGCCAACAAGCTGCGCGGCCAGAACTACGAAGGCTACGCCGCCTGCTGCGACGCGCTGGCCAGCGCCGACCTGCGCGCCGAGATCCACGCCATTACCGCGCCCACCCTCATCGTCGCCGGCGCGGCGGACCCGGTCACCACCGTGGCGGACGCCGAAGCCCTGCGCAGCGCCATCCCCGGCGCCCTCGTGGCCGCCCTGCCCGCGTCCCACATTTCCAACGTCGAAGCGCCGGCCCAGTTCACGCGCCAGCTGCTGGAGTTCCTGGCCTGACGGCTGCCGGATGGCTTGAGGGCTGCGTGATAGAATATGCGCATGTCTCCGTCCCTCATCTCCCAAGCCGAATCGCTGATACGCGACACCGGCGCGCGCCTGACCCAGCCGCGTACCCGGGTGCTGTCCTACCTGCTCAAACAGAAGGAGGCGATGACGCACCACGAGATCCACGCCCACCTGCCCGGCGAGCCGCTGGACGCGGTCACGCTGTACCGCGTGCTGGAATGGCTGACCGAAAACGGCCTGGCGCACCGCATCGCGGGCGCCGACCAGGTGTGGCGCTTCTCCGCCGGCGCGGGCCAGCAGAATCACGAACACGCGCATTTCCAGTGCAATAGTTGCGACGCCATCACCTGCTTCAACGACGTGCCGCTGCCGCGCCGCGTGAAAATGCCGGAAGGATTCGTCAGCGAGGAAGTGGACTTCCTCATCAAGGGAATCTGTCCACGCTGCAGCAAGAAGTAATCCGCTTTTTTTAACCATAAATGCAATCGAGTTGCATTTATCGGCGAGTAAAACTATTATTGCAACCCTCTTGCATTAATGGATACTCCCATGCCCGTCCACCACACCCGCCTGCCCGGCCCGGAAAAACCCACACTGATCAATCTCAGCCCCGCCAATTTTGAAGGCTGGAGCACCCTGCGTTTCAGGAGGAAATCCGTGGCCGCGCTGGCGGCGTGGGCCTGCGCGTTGCCATGCGCGGCGGCCGGCGCGGACGGCGGCGAGCCGGCCGGCAGCGTCACCATCAATGGCCAGCGCCAGAATTACCGCAGCCTGAGCGCGGCCGGCGCCACCAAGACCGACGCCCTGCTGCAAGACCTGCCGCAGAGCGTGCGCGTGCTGACATCCGACCTGCTGCGCGACGCGGGCGCCACCTCACTGTCGTCCGCACTGGAACTGGCCAGCGGCATCGCGCCGCAGAGCAATCTGGGCGGCCTGTGGGACAGCTACGCCATGCGCGGCTTCACGGGCGATCCGAATTTCGGCTCCGACTACATGGTGAACGGTTTCAGTTCCAGCCGGGGCTACAACGGCATGCGCGACATCGCGGGCGCGCAGTCGATGGAGATCCTGAAAGGCCCGGCGTCCGCCCTGTACGGACGAGGCGATCCGGGCGGCACCGTCAACATCCTCACCCGCAAGCCGCGCTTCGCGCCGCAGTACAGCGTGGAGACGTCCGCCGGCAGCCTCAGCACCTGGCGCACTGCCGCCGATCTGACCGGCCCGTTCGGCGAGACGCTGGCCTACCGCCTGAACGCCGCCCACCAGCAGGGCGACAGCTTCCGCGACACACTGCACAGCGAGCGCGACTTTCTGTCGCCGTCGCTGCTCTGGCTGATCGGCCCCGCCACTACGGTCTCCTACGAAATCGAAGCGGCGCGCCAACAGTCGCCGTTCGACCGTGGCGTGCTCGCCGTCAACGGCAAGCTGGGCGCGGTGCCGGTGTCGCGCTTCCTCGGCGAACCGGGCGACGGCGGCATGACGGTGAAGTCACTGGGCCATCAGCTATTCGTGCAGCACGAGCTGTCGCCTGCGTGGTCGCTGCAAACCGGCTTGTCCTACCGCGACAGTTCGCTGGCCGGGTATTCCAGCGAAGCGAACAACCTGCTGGCCGACGGCCGCACCTTGCGCCGCCAGCGCCGCTACCGCGACTTCTCCGCCACCGACCGTTCGGCGCGCGCCGAACTGCTGGGGCAAATCGCCACCGGCGCGGTGACGCACAAGCTGCTGTTCGGCCTGGACGGCTACCGCTTCGACGACGAACGCCTGCAACTGCGGCGCAATCCGGGCGCGGGCAATCCCTACGCCATCGACATCCACGCGCCGGTGTACGGCGCCGTGGCCGATCCGCTCACGCTGTCCATCGACACGCTGGAGCACCAGCGTGCGCACGCGGTCTACCTGCAGGACCAGCTGTCGCTGGGCGCGCAATGGAAGGCGCTGCTGGGCGTGCGGCGCGACAGCTATCGCCAGCAGGTCATCAACCGCCGCACGGCGGCCGCCAACGAACAGGGACTCAGCGCAAGCAGCCCGCGCGTGGGCTTGGTGTACCAGCCTGCGGCGGAGGTTTCGCTGTACGCCAGCGCGGCCAAGGGCTTCCGGCCCAACAGCGGCATCAGCATCGACAACCACGCCTTCCCGGCCGAGTCCAGCCGCGCCTACGAAATCGGCGCCAAGGCCGACACGGCGGACGGACGCCTGAACGCCACCCTTGCGCTCTACCGCATCGCCAAGAAAAACGTGCTGACCACCAATCCGCTTAACACGGACTTCGCCATCGCGGCCGGTGAAGTCGCCAGCAAGGGCGTGGAGCTGGACGTGTCCGGCCAACTGGCTGGCGGCTTGCGCCTGTCCGGCGCCTATGCCTACACCGACGCCAGCGTAACGAAGGGCGACAACACCATCCGCACCGGCAGCAGCCTGCCCAACGTGCCGCGCCACAGCGCCAACGTGCTGCTGTCGCAAACCTTCCGGACCAGCGGCAGCGGCGGCAACGCCACGCTCGGCGCGGGCCTGGGCTACGCCGGCGGGCGCCTGGGCGACGTGGCCGTGTCGAGCAGCTTCCGCCTGCAGGCCTACACCACCGCGCGCCTGCTGGCCGCCTACGCCCCCACGCCCCGCCTGCGCCTCTCGCTCAACGTGGACAACCTGTTCAACCGCGCCTACTACGCCAGCGCCTATAGCCAGCTGTGGGTGGCGCCCGGCGCCGCGCGCACCATCACCGCTTCCCTGGCCTACCGCTTTTGACTATGACCGCCAACAATTCCAGCGCCCGCGTGGCGTCGATCGACATCCTGCGCGGCATCATCATGCTGCTGATGACGGTGGACCACGTGCGCGAAACCTTCTATCTCAGCCACCAGGTGAGCGATCCCATGGACGCCGCCAGCACGCCGCCCGCGCTGTTCTTCACGCGGCTGGCGGCGCACTTCTGCGCGCCGCTGTTCGTATTCCTGACCGGCCTCGCCGCCTGGCTGTACGCGCACCCGCCCGGCGGCCCGCGCAGCGCCACCGGCTTCCTGCTCAAGCGCGGCGCGCTGCTGCTGTTCCTGGAACTGGTGGTGATCAATTTCGCCTGGTCCGGGCAGTGGCCGGGACCGGTGCTCTACCTGCAAGTGATGTGGGCCATCGGCCTGTCCATGATTGCGCTGGCCTTGCTGCACCGGCTGCCGCTGCGCTGGCTGGCCGCGCTGGGTGCGCTGATCGTGGCGGGCCACAACGCCCTGCCCACGCTGGCGCAGCTGGCCGCGTCTTTCGGCGCCGGCTTCGAGCCGGGCGGCGCAGGCCACATGCTGTGGACGGTGCTGGAGCAGCGCGGCTACCTGGCGAGCGACGGCGCGGTCAAGGTGCGCATCAGCTATCCGCTGCTGGCCTGGATAGGGGTGATCCTGCTGGGCTACGCGGCCGGGCCGCTGTACAGCAGGACGATGGCGCCGCAACGCCGCGTGCGCGTGCTGCTGGCCGCTGGCGCCGCCGCGCCGGCGCTGCTGCTGGTGCTGCGCACCTTCAACATCTATGGCGAAGCGCTGCCATGGGCACAGGGGACGGACACGCTGCACAGCGCCATGTCCTTCCTTAATTTCACCAAGTACCCGCCCTCGCTGGACTTCCTGCTGCTCACGCTGGGAGCCGGCATGCTGGTCCTGGCGTGGCTGGAACCGCAGCCGCGCGCCATCCCGGCACCGGCGGCGGCATGGCGTCGCGCCTGCGCCGTGTTCGGCGGGGCACCGCTGTTCTACTACCTGCTGCACCTGTATGCGCTGCTGGCCTTGCAGCGCATCGCATCGGCGCTGCAAGGCACAGGCAGCGGCCGCTACGAATTCAACGCCGTGTGGCAATTGTGGCTGGCCAGCGCGCTGCTGGCCGCCCTGCTCTACCTGCCCACGCGCTGGTTCGGCCGGTACAAGCGCAGCAGCGGCAACGCCTGGCTCAAGTACTTCTAGAATCAGGGTGGCGGTAGCGGCAAGGGATCGCGCAGCTTGACGATGTGGCGCACATTGTCGCCGTCGATCACTTCCATGCTGGCCAGCCGGCCCAGCTCAACGTCGACGAAAATGGTCTCGGGCTTGCGGATCATATGGCCCAGGCCTTCCACCGCGATCGACAGCGCATCGCTTTTCGGATCGTAGCTGATGCCCAGCAGCGGCACCCAGTCAGCCTCGACCTGGCTGCCGATGGACATCGCCTCCACGTCGATCTCGGCGCTCATGCCCTCGAGCTGCCGGGCAACCCCATCGAAATAAGTCTGCCAGGCACGCTTCTCGATTCGTGACATAGTCATGATGCTCTCCTCCCACAGCTTACGCTTGCTGTAGATGGATAGACCGGATCGCGCGCCAAAGATTCCGTACCGGCGAAAAAAAACACCCGGCCTTGCGGCACGGGTGTTCTTCACCGGCAAGCGGGCAATTAGCCAGCTGCGTTTTCTTTGTTGTAGTTGGCCACGCCGTTCAGGATTTCCTGTTTGGCTTCTTCCGGGCCGTACCAGCCTTGCACTTTCACCCACTTGCCTGGCTCCAGGTCTTTGTAGTGCTCGAAGAAGTGCTGGATCTGCTGCAGGCGCAGGTCTTGCAGGTCTTCCGGTTTTTGCCAATGTTTGTAGATCGGCAGCACTTTATCGACCGGCACGGCCAGCACTTTCGCGTCTTCACCGGCTTCGTCGCTCATTTTCAGCACGCCGATGGCGCGGCAGCGCACCACCACGCCCGGGATCAGCGGGAACGGGGTGATCACCAGCACGTCGCATGGGTCGCCGTCGTCGGACAGGGTGTTAGGCACGTAGCCGTAGTTGCATGGGTAGTGCATGGCGGTGCCCATGAAGCGGTCGACGAAGATCGCGCCCGATTCCTTGTCCACTTCATACTTGATCGGATCGGCGTTCATCGGGATTTCGATGATGACGTTGAAGTCGTTAGGCACGTCGCGGCCGGACGATACTTTATTCAGGCTCATATTTTCCTCGTTTGCTATGCTGGGAGATTGCTTTTGGATAGTCTAACCGCGTAATTATAGCGAAGTGGACAGCACTTGTGCGCCGCAGCAGGAAACGGCGCAGAAAAAAGCCCGTCGCAAGGACGGGCTCTTCAGGGAATGGCAGGCATTTACAGGATGGTGGCCAGCGCGCACTGGCGGTAGTGGCTGGCCGCTTCCTCGGGCTGCTGCAGCGCTTCGTGCATCTGCGCCAGCTTCAGGTGCGACTCGCGCACCATGCGCGGGTCTTCCGCGTCCGACAAGGCCTGCTCCAGGTAGCGCTGGGCCTTGCCCCACAGTTTCTGCTTCAGGCACAGGGAGCCCAGCGTCAGCGCCAGCTCGGCGTCGGTCGGACGTTCCTGTATCCAGCGCTCGCAATGTTCGATCTGGGCCAGCAGGGCCGGCGTGCCGGCCGGGGCGGCTGCTTCGCGGTAGGCCCGCACCACGCGGTCGTCCCAGTTGGCGGCCAGCGCTTCCTCGGCCACCACGCGCGCCGCGTCGTGCAGGCCGCGCGCGTTCATGGCGGCGGCGGCGCGGCAGGCGACGTAGGGTTTCAAGCGGTCCGAGTTCGGAATGGTGGACCAGACGCGCTGCACCGATTCGGCGTCGTGCGACTTGTCCGACAGCAGATCGTCATAGGCCAGCTCGCGCAGGCGCGCCGACAGCGCCGGGTGCAGCGCCTTGTGCTTGTCCAGCGAGCGCACCAGGCGCAGCACTTCGGGCCAGTTCTTGGCCTGCTGCTGCGCCTTGAGCGACCATTGCAGCGCGTGGATATGGCGCGTGCCGCTGGCGTTCAGTTCACGCACCGCTTCCAGCGCCGCTTCCGGCTGGTGGTCGTCCACCAGCAGCTCGGTCATGGTCATCAGGCGCGCGGTTTTCAGCGTGTTGTCGCCGGCGGTCTGGGCCAGCCAGTTGTCGCGGCGGTGGTTCTGGCGCATGCGGTGCGCGGCGCGCGCGCCGATCAGCGCGGCCACGCCGGCGTTTTCAGGCAGCTCGGCGGCGCGCAGCGCAGCCTTCTCCGCATGGCCGAAGCGGCCTTCGAACAGGGCCTTGAGCGCGTCGCGCAAGCCCTTGTTGCCGTCGCGCTCGCGCTTGCGCAGGCGGTAGGCCGCCACGCGGCCCGGCATCTGCATGGTGCTGCGCAAAGCGCCTATCACCAGGTACAGCAGCGCGAACAGCGCCAGCATCAGCACCACGAACAGGTTCAGCGACAGGTCGATGCGATGCGGCGGATAGAACAGCACCACATTGCCCGGATTGAAGCGCGCCGTCACGGCAACGCCGATGGCCAGCGCCATCAGTGCGAGTAACCAGAGGAAGAAACGCATGGCTTAAGGCTTCGCTTTGTAGTTGCGCACGGCGTTCAGGCTGTCGGCCAGCGTCGGCATTTCGATGGCCAGGTTGCTGCCCTGGACCTGGCGCAGCAGCGCCTGCACCGCCAGCGTGCTCTTGGCGCGCGTGTCGAAGTATTTGGCCAGCGCTTCCTGGGCGGCGATCAGGTCGCCGCGGAAGGCGGTCTCGTTGCGCGACAGCAGCGCCATGCGGGCGTTCAGCAGGCGCAGTTTCAGGTTCTCGCGCAGGAAGTAGGCTTGCGACGGCGACAGCATCAGCGCGTCCGGCGTATCCACGCTGCGCACGCGTATCAGCTGGCGCACGTCGGACCACATGTCGGTACTCCAGGTGCTCCACGCGTCCTGCACCTGGTGCAGCCACGGGCTGGTTTCCTCGGCCGGGGCGCTGGCCTCCTTGACGGACTTGGCGCCTTTGCCGGCAACGGCGGGCTTGGCGGCCACGCGCACTTTCTTTTCAGGCGCGGCGGGCAGCGTGGGCTTCTCGTCAGCCAGCATGGGCAGCGTGTCCACTTGCGCCATCACGTTGTCCAGGCGCAGCGCGAGGCCGACCGAATCCACGCTGGGCAGCGCTTTCAGTTTCTCGGTGTCCTTGGCGATGGCGCGGCGGATGGTGATGAATTGCGGTTTGTCCGAACGCGACAGGCTGCGGTCGGCGTTTTGCAGCGCGATCAGCGCGCCCTGCACATTGCCGGCCAGCTGCAGCTGCTGGCTGGCGGTCGACAGCACTTGCTCGATCTCGGCCAGCGCCCATTCGTCGCGGTTCTTGGACAGGTCCTGGTACAGCTGCTCCAGCGCCAGTTGCTGGCTCTGGGCTTCGGTCTGGCGGTTTTCCAGCAGCGCCACTTTAATCTGCAGTTCCTTGGCGCTCTCCTGCACGGTGCGCGCCAGGGCGCCGGTTTCGGTATTGACGACATCGCCCTTTTGCAGGCGGCGCGCCATTTCTTCGCGCAGGTTGCGCATCTGGTTGTGCGAAGACCAGGTCTGCGCGGCCAGCAGGATGCCGAGCACGATGACGGCGATGGTCAGCGGGCGTTGCAGGGTGTCGGCGACGCCGGGGGCGGCAGCAGCTGGGGCGGCGGCAGCAGGTGCGGCGGCGGCCGGCGGGGACTTGTCCGCCGCGCCGTCGGGCAGCGCAACAGGGTCGGGTTGGGTAGGCAAATCGTTCATGGACGTGATTGTAACGCGGCCAGCAGGCGTTCGTCGCCTGATCCTGTCTGCGTGATGCTATGGAAGCCCAGGCCGTTTGCCGTTTGGGCAATGCGGGCGTGGGGGACAATTAAATGCTGTTGTTGCAACTTTACAACGGCGCTGGCGCCGCCGGGCAGCTGCGCGGCCAGCTGCAGCAAGCCGCGCAGCGCCTCGGAACTGGTGATGACCCAGTCGGCCGGGTGCGCCAGCAGGCGCTCCAGCGTGGCGCCCAGCGCCGGCGTCATGGCGGGCGTGCTGCGGCGGTAGGCCGCCACCACGGTGACGTCGGCGCCGGCGGCGCGGAAGGCGTCGCCCATCAGCTCGCGGCCGCTCTCGCCGCGCACGATCAGCACGCGCGCGCCGCGCAGCGCGTTCAGGTCCAGCGCCTGCAGCAGGTGCTCGGTGTCCGCATGGGCCGGATTGGCGGGGCTGGCGATATGGGCGTTGGCGTCGGTCACGCCGTGCGCGGCCAGCGCGGCGCGGCTGCCCTCGCCCACCACGGCCGCCGTCACGCCCTTGGGCCAGGCGCTAATGTGGGCGAAGGCGGCGTCAATGGCGTTGGGCGACACGAAGGCCACCAACGCGTAGCCGGCCAGACCGGCCAGCGTGGACTGCAGCAGCGTGCTGTCGGCCAGCGGCGCGATCTCAAGCAGCGGCAGCACCTCCACCGGACGGCCGAGCGCAGCCACGCGCGCAGCCAGCGGCTGCGCCTGCGCTAAGGGACGGGTAATGACGACGGTGGCGGGCATCCGGTGCTGGCGAGTCCGCGCGTCAGACGCCGGAACGACCGCCGGTGGGCTCGCCGGGCTGCGTATGGGCGATGTCATCGGGGCTGCCGGGCTGCGGCGCGGCTTGCGGCGCGGCTTGCGGATTGGCTGCGGCCGCGTCGGCAGCGGCGGCGTCGGCCAGGCACGAGGCCAGGATGGCGACGGCGTCCTGCTGGCGCAGCAGCTCGGCCACGTCCTGCCCCAGCTGTTCGGCGCTGGCGGCATCGCCGCGCACTTCGGCGCTGGCCATGCGCGCGCCGTCCGGCGTGGCGACCATGGCGCGCAAATACATGCTGCCGTTTTCCACCGTGGCGTAGGCGGCCAGCGGCACCTGGCAACTGCCGCCAAAGACCTTGGACACCTTGCGCTCGGCCGTCACGGCCTGCGCGGTGGCCAGGTGGTTCAGCGGCGCGAGCAAACGCATAAGGTCCAGGCCGTCGCTGCGTTCAGCAATCTCGATCGCCATCGCGCCCTGCCCGGCTGCGGGCAGGCTGCTTTCCGGCTCCAGCAGCGCGCGGATGCGCTGCGGCAGGCCCAGGCGTTTCAAGCCGGCCGCGGCCAGGATGATGGCCGCATAGTCGCCGCGGTCCAGCTTGCCCAGGCGGGTGTCCAGGTTGCCGCGCAGCGGCTTGATCACCAGCTGCGGATAGCGCGCCGCGATCAGCGACTGGCGGCGCAGGCTGCTCGTGCCCACCACCGCGCCGGGCGGCAGTTCGTCCAGCGAGGCGTAATCGTTGGAGACGAAGGCGTCGCGCGGGTCTTCGCGCTCCAGCACGGCGGCCAGCGCAAAGCCCTGCGGCAGCTCCATCGGCACGTCCTTCAGCGAATGCACGGCCAGGTCCGCGCGGCCCTCGGCCATGGCCACTTCCAGTTCCTTCACGAACAGGCCCTTGCCGCCGACCTTGGACAGGGTGCGGTCCAGGATCTGGTCGCCACGCGTGGTCATGCCCAGAATTTCTACGCTACACTGTGGATACAAGGCCGACAGGCGCGCACGCACATGCTCCGCCTGCCACATGGCAAGGCGGCTCTCGCGCGAGGCGATCACCAGTCGGGAAGGAAGCTCTTGAGCCATATCGGAAGTATTCAAAGCCTGTTCTTTCGTATCGTGCATGGTTTTATATTTTGCGAGACTGCAAATTTTATCATGCGCGCCCCATTCGAGAATCATGCATAGGGCATATACCATGGTTGCATCCGCAGCAGACACCGGCGCCGACAAGGACGCGCCGCTGAAAGAAGACATCCGATTGCTGGGCCGCCTGCTGGGCGACGTGCTGCGCGCGCAGGAGGGCGAGGACATGTACGCGGTGGTGGAAACCATACGCCAGACCGCCGTGCGCTTCCGCCGCGAGGCCGACGCGGGCGCGGCCAAAGAGCTGGACGGCATGCTGAAGATCCTCACCCGCGAGCAGACCATCACCGTGGTGCGCGCCTTCTCCTACTTCTCGCACCTGGCCAATATTGCCGAGGACCAGCACCACATCCGCCGCCGCCGCGCCCACCTGCTGGCCGGCTCCCGGCCGCAGCAGGGCAGCGTCAGCTTCGCGCTGTGCAAGCTGGCCGGGGCCGGCGTGGACGAAGCCACCGTGACCCGCTTCTTCCGCCAGGCCCTGATCTCGCCGGTACTGACGGCCCACCCCACCGAAGTGCAGCGCAAGTCCATCCTGGACGCCGAGCACGATATCGCCCGCCTGCTGGCCGAGCGCGACAGGCCACTCACGCCCAAGGAGCAGGCCGCCAATCTGCACCTGCTGCGCTCGCGCGTGGCCACGCTGTGGCAGACCCGCATGCTGCGCTACTCCAAGCTGACCGTGGCCGACGAGATCGAGAACGCGCTGTCCTACTACCGCATCACCTTCCTGCGCGAACTGCCCGGCCTGTACGACGACATCGAGGCCGACATCGCCGCGCAGTATGGCGGCCCGGACGCCCCGCCCAGCGCCATCGCCGCGTCCTATGTGCAGATGGGCAGCTGGATAGGCGGCGACCGCGACGGCAATCCCAACGTCAACGCCGCCACCATGCGCCACGCACTGGCGCGCCAGGCCACCACCATCCTCGACTTCTACCTGGACGAAACGCACACGCTGGGCGCCGAGTTGTCCGTCTCCACGCTGATGGTGCGCTGTACGCCGGCCCTGCAACTGCTGGCCGACTCCTCCACCGACAGCTCAGACCACCGCAGCGACGAGCCTTACCGGCGCGCGCTGATCGGCATCTACGCGCGCCTGGCCAGCACCGCGCGCGCCCTGGGCGCGGCCAACATCCTGCGCCAGGAGGTGGGCCACGCCGAGCCCTACGAGAACGCGGCCGCCTTTGCCGCCGACCTGCAGATCCTGATCGATTCGCTGAACGCCAACCACGGCGCCATGCTGGTGCAGCCGCGCCTGTCCACGCTCAAGCGCGCCGCCGACATCTTCGGCTTCCACCTGGCCTCGCTGGACATGCGCCAGAGCTCGGACGTGCACGAGCGCGTGCTGGCCGAGCTGTTCGCCAAGGCGGGCGCCGCGCCCGCCTACGCCGAGCTGGATGAGGAGGCCAAGGTGGCGCTGCTGCTGGCCGAGCTGGGCCAGCCGCGCCTGCTGTACTCGCCCTACATCAGCTACTCGGCCGAGACCGAGTCCGAACTGGGCGTGCTGCGCGCCGCGCGCGAGATCCGCCAGCGCTACGGCGCGCGGGCCGTGCGCAACTACATCATCTCGCACACCGAGACCGTGTCCGACCTGCTGGAGGTGCTGGTGCTGCAGCAGGAAACCGGCATGCTGCGCACAACGGACCAGGGCAGCGCGCTGGACCTGATGGTGATCCCGCTGTTCGAGACCATCCCCGACCTGCAGCGCGCGGCCGGCATCATGCAGCGGCTGATGGCGCTGCCGCTGGTGCGCCGCCTGGTCGAAGCGCAGGGCCTGGAGCAGGAAGTCATGCTGGGCTACTCGGACTCCAACAAGGACGGCGGCTTCCTCACTTCCAACTGGGAGCTGTACAAGGCCGAGCTGGGCCTGGTGCAAGTGTTCGCGCAGGCCGGCGTGAAGCTGCGCCTGTTCCACGGCCGGGGCGGCACCGTGGGCCGGGGCGGCGGCCCCAGCTACGAAGCCATCCTGGCCCAGCCCAAGGGCACGGTGAACGGCCAGATACGCCTGACCGAACAGGGCGAAATCATCGCCTCCAAGTTCTCCAATGCGGAAATCGGCCGCCGCAACCTGGAGCTGCTGGTAGCCGCGACGCTGGAAGCGAGCCTGATGCCGCCGGCGGCGGACGACGCGCAGCAGGGCCAGCTGGCGGGCTTCGAGGCCGTGATGGCGGAGATTTCCGAACGCGCCTACCGCGCCTACCGCGACCTGGTGTACGACACGCCCGGCTTTACCGACTACTTCTTCGCCGCCACGCCCATCGCCGAGATCGCCGAGCTGAACCTGGGCTCCCGGCCCGCCTCGCGCAAGTCCACGCGCCGCATCGAAGACCTGCGCGCCATCCCCTGGGGCTTCTCCTGGGGCCAGTGCCGCCTGCTGCTGCCGGGCTGGTACGGTTTCGGCAGCGCCATCGGCGGCTGGATAGGCGAAGGCGACGGCGCCGATGCCAGGCTGGTCCAGCTGCGCGCCATGTTCCAGCACTGGCCCTTCTTCGCCACCCTGCTGTCGAATATGGACATGGTGCTGGCCAAGACCGACCTGGCCATCGCCTCGCGCTACTCGCTGCTGGTGCAGGACGCGGCGCTGCGGGAGCGCATATTCAAGCGCATCACCGCCGAGCACGCGGCCACGCTGGCCTGCCTGGAGCGCATTACCGGCGCCAGCGAGCGGCTGGCGGGCAATCCGCTGCTGGCGCGCTCCATCCAGAACCGCTTTGCCTACCTGGACCCGCTGAACCACTTGCAGGTGGAGCTGATCAAGCGCCACCGCTCGGTGGGACACGATCCGGGCAAGGTGGACGAACGCGTGCACCGGGGCATCCACCTGTCCATCAATGGGGTGGCGGCAGGCCTGCGCAACACCGGCTAACCCCAAGCAATACACGATGCGTTAGCGCAACGCATCGTGAAAAACCGTGAAATTGTGACATTTGGAGAGAATTGCACCAAAGTACAATGACAACACCATGATGCTAAGAATATATTGAAGGTGAAGCTGGCCTTGCGGCCAGCGCCCTTCGCGCCCCGCCCCCGCGCGAATCCGGTTTCCGGCGCCTTGCCGGTTGCAGCCCCTCCCCGCTGCAAGTTCACCAGATCAAGACTACATCATGAAGAACCTGACTATCAGAACGCGCCTGACTTTCGCCATGGGCTTTCTGTCGCTGCTGCTGCTGGCCATGGGCGCGGCCAGCCTGTACAGCCTGGGCAGCACCAACGCCTCGCTCAAGACCGTGTACGACGACCGCCTGGTGGCCATGGGCATGCTGTCGTCCGTGATGGAACAGCAGCTGCGCAGCCAGGTACGCTACGCCAAGGCCGTGGGCGCCGGCCCGGAAGAGGCGGCGGCCAATCTGGCGGAGTTGCGCAAGCATATCGACAAGGCCGACGCCGAATGGACCGCCTACATGGCGACCTACCTGACGCCGGAGGAAAAGACCCTGGCGCAAGGCTATGAAACCGGCCGCAAAGCCTACTACGAGCAAGCGCTGGCCCCGGCCGTGGCAGCCGTCCAGGCCCACAACGCCGAACAGGCCGACGCCCTGTTCAAGGGCGCCATGAGCAAGCTGTTCACGCCCGCCCGCGAAAGCCTGCGTGAACTGATGACGCTGCAGCTGACAGTGGGCAAGAGCGAATTCGAAGGCGCGCAAAGCCGCTATACGGCGTTCCGTTTCATGGCCGTCGCCGCCATCGCCGCCGGCGTGCTGCTGGCGGCCGGCATGTGGTACTGGCTGGTGCGCTCCATCTCGGTACCGCTGGCGCAAGCAGTCAGGATCGCCAACGCCGTCGCCGAGGGCGACCTGACGCAGCAGATCGAAGTCCTGTCCACCGACGAAACCGGCCAGCTGACCAGCGCCCTCAAGCACATGAACGAAAAGCTGCTCGACATCGTCGGCCAGGTGCGCACCGGCACGGATACGATCGCCACCGCGTCGGCTGAAATCGCCGACGGCAACCTGGACCTGTCCTCGCGCACCGAGCAGCAGGCCAGCTCGCTCGAGGAAACCGCCTCATCGATGGAGGAACTGACCTCCACCGTCAAGCAAAACGGCGAAAATGCGCGCCAGGCCAACCAGCTGGCCGTGAACGCCTCCGCCATCGCCACCCAGGGCGGCGAAGTGGTGGCGCAGGTGGTGCGCACCATGGGCGACATCAATGCCTCGGCCAAGCAGATCGAAGCCATTATCAGCGTAATCGACGGTATCGCCTTCCAGACCAACATCCTTGCGCTGAACGCGGCAGTGGAAGCGGCGCGCGCCGGCGAACAAGGGCGCGGCTTTGCCGTGGTGGCCTCGGAGGTGCGCAACCTGGCGCAGCGCTCGGCCAGCGCGGCCAAGGAGATCAAGACCCTGATCGACTCCTCGGTGGCCAAGGTGAACACCGGCAGCACGCTGGTGAACCAGGCCGGCGCCACGATGGAGCAGATCGTCGCCAGCGTGCGCCAGGTGACGGAAATCATGGGCCAGATCACGGTGGCGGGCAGCGAGCAGGAAGCCGGCATCGAGCAGATCAACCAGGCCATCACGCAGATGGACACGGTGACGCAGCAGAACGCGGCGCTGGTGGAACAGGCTGCCGCTGCGGCGGCGTCCATGCAGGACCAGGCGGGCAAGCTGGAAAAGTTGGTTAGCGTTTTCAAGCTCACCGGGCAGCAATCCGCCGCCGCCGCGCGCCCTGCCGCACAGCGCCGCCTGGCGCTGGTTTCCTCTATGGCTGGGTGATTTGACATCTTTTCACGCAGGCAATGTCGATTTCTTTTACAGGTGCCTGCGTGAAGAAAACGTTAACTCTTGGTAACTTACTGATTACATGTAAATTTTTCCGACAGGCACGAGTTATGCATGCTTCCTGCATGCTACCCACCACCCCGTCAGGAGAAAGCCATGAATATCAAAAAGGTCTCCCGCGTGGCGCTGATGGCCTGCCTGCTGCTTGCAGGCGCCGCCAAAGCTACCACGCTTGAACTGCCCAACATCAATCCACTGTCCGCCACGACCTACAACAATTTCAATGTGTATTCGCTGGACCTGCTGAAAAAATGCTCGGCAGATCCGCGCTGCCAGCCCTCCGGCCCACTCCCCGTGGATTCGAGCCCGGGCCAGATCGCAGACCAGGCCATCATCCTGACCGCAGCGAATGGCACCAACGTCAACAATTTCCCCTCCCCGTTTACTGCCGGCCAGGCAGTGGACGACTCCTTCGACACGTCGACCTCGTCCTCCGGCAGTTTCTCCATGACCGACACCGGCGGCGCTTTTGCCGGCGACCTGGCGAACCGCTGGGATATCAATCTGGGCCTGCTGAAAACCTACCTGGGCAGCAATGACCTGGTCTTCTTGTTCGACAACAACCAGTCGGCCAACGGCGGCGCGCAATTCATCAGCATCTGGGGCCAGGCGCGCATTTACGACAACCTCGGCAATATGGTCAGCTGCTTTGAGATCAGCACCTCCGCCACCAATTCCGGCTGCCATGGCGGCGCCGATCCCACGCCCGCCACTGCCGACTACCTGAACGTCATCAGCGACTTCTGCGTCGACAAAGACACCGGCGCCAGCTACAACCTCGGCGGCGCGCACAATGCCGGCGATTGCCCGGTGGACGGCCTCCACCCTGCCGGCGGCTATCAGGTCAACAACAACCTGAGCACCAGCCAGGCCGAGTTCGCGGCCTACAACAAGGCCTTGAGCGATGCGGCCAAATCGTCGGCCAACAACTACACCTTGTCGGTCAATATCAAATATATCGGCCAAGGCGCCGGCGCCGAACAACTGTGGATCTGCAGCGCTTGCGACGTGAACGACGAAACCACCCGCATTCCCGAACCGGGCACACCCTTCCTGATCGGCATCTCCCTGCTCGGACTTGCCGTAGCGCGCCGCCTTCCCAAAAGGGGCGCGTAAGACTTCAATCAGCACCGGGGCGGCGCCAGGCAGGGCCGCCCCATCCTCCCGCCAAGCCGGTAGCATCCGCAAATCATTTCCGTGCGCCAAATTCACGCCATTCCGTGCTATACATGGTAGATGGCAAAATATCAACAACGGAGTACAATCCACGGATGTTTCCAGAACTCACTATTCCGTTGACGCAAACGGCTGCAGCCGGGGCCGCCCTGCTTGCCGCAATTTGGCTGTGGCGCCGCGCCGAGGCGGCGCGCCGCTCCGCCGAAAACGAACTGGCCCGCCTGCGCCAGCAACTGGCCGCCTGCGAAAAAGGCGCAGCCGAGCTTGCGCGTAATGAACACCAGCTGCGCGAGGTACTGGAAAAGCTGCCGCTGGCGCTGTTCCTGAAGGACGCCGAGTCCCGCTTTGTCATGATGAACGAAGCCTGCGAGCAGGCCTTCGGGCAGCGCTACGCCACCCTGGCGGGCACGCACGGCGGCGCACACTACCCGCCCGAGCAGCAAGCCGGCTTCCTGGCCGCCGACCGCGCCGCCTTCGAATCGCGCCGCCTGTGGTGCGACGAGGAATGGCTGTGGCACGCCGGCCTGCAGCAGGACCGCCGCCTGCTGACCTACAAGCAGCCGCTGTACGACGAGCACGGCCAGCCCGCGCTGCTGGTCGGCATGTGCGTGGACGTGACCGAGCGCCGCGCCGCCGAGGACGCGCTGCAGTCCACATTGCGCCAGCTGCGCGAACTGAGCGACCTGCAGGAAACCGCGCGCGGGCAGGAGCGCCACCGCCATGCGCAAACCCTGCACGACAGCCTGGGCCAGAGCCTGATGGCGCTCAAGCTGGACGCCAGCATGCTCGCCAGCGCCAGCCGGGCCAGCCATCCGCGCCTGCACGCCCATGCCCAGCGCGTCCAGGGCACGCTGGACAAGGCCATCCACACCGTGCGCTCGCTCATCAACGACCTGCATCCCAGCACGCTGGAGCTGGGCCTGCCGGCCGCCACCGACTGGCTGCTCAAGCAGCAGGAGCGCGGCGGCGGCATGCACTGCCAGCTGCACCTGATCAGCGACAGCGCCGTGCTGGCGCAGCCGCAAACCTGGGCCATCTTCCGCATGATCCAGGAGGCGCTGTACAGCATCCAGGCGCACGCCCAGGCCACCCGGCTGGACGTGTCGCTGGACCTGCGCGCCAGCGCGCTGCTGGTGGTCATCAGCGATAACGGGCTGGGCTGCTGGGCGGCGGGCAGCCGCCGCGCCACCCTTTCCATGCTGGCCTTGCGCGAGCGCGTCTCGGCCCACGGCGGCCAGCTGACCGAAGACAACACGCCAGGACGCGGCACCACCCTCACGTTCATGTTCCCCGGAAATGAAAAACGGGAGGCCGCAGCCTCCCGTTTGAGTGATTCCGTGCGCGCCTGATGGCGCTCCCGCACGCGTAGGGCGGGTTAGCGGGGCACGCCCCGCGTAACCCGCCACCGCCACCGCTTAATGCGTGGTCAGGAAAGTCTTCAGCTTGTCCGAACGCGACGGCTGGCGCAGCTTGCTCATGGCCTTCGCTTCGATCTGGCGGATACGCTCGCGGGTCACGTCGAACTGCTTGCCCACTTCTTCCAGCGTGTGGTCGTTCGACATTTCCACGCCGTAGCGCATGCGCAGCACTTTCGCTTCGCGCGGGGTCAGCGAGTCCAGCACTTCCTTGATCACATTGCGCATCGAGGCGTGCAGCGCGGCGTCCAGCGGCGCCAGCGTGGTGTTGTCTTCGATGAAGTCGCCCAGCTGCGAATCGCCGTCCTCGCCCATCGGGGTTTCCATGGAAATCGGCTCCTTGGCGATCTTCATGATTTCGCGGACCTTGTTCTCCGGCATTTCCATCTTCACCGCCAGCGTGGCCAGATCCGGCTCGCTGCCGGTTTCCTGCATGATCTGGCGCGAGATGCGGTTCATCTTGTTGATGGTCTCGATCATGTGCACCGGCACGCGGATGGTGCGCGCCATGTCAGCGATGGAACGCGTGATGGCCTGGCGTATCCACCAGGTGGCGTAGGTCGAGAACTTGTAGCCGCGGCGGTATTCGAACTTGTCCACCGCCTTCAGCAGGCCGATGTTGCCTTCCTGGATCAGGTCCAGGAACTGCAGGCCGCGGTTGATGTACTTCTTCGCGATCGAAATCACCAGGCGCAAGTTGGCCACGGTCATTTCGCGCTTGGCGGTGCGGGCGCGCTTCTCGCCGGCAGCCATCTGCTTGTTGATCTTGCGCAGGTCGGCCAGCGGCAGCGCCACGCGCGCCTGCAGGTCTATCATTTTCGACTGCAGCTCTTTCACGGCCGGCACGTTACGGCCCAGCACGGCGCTGTAGGGGTAGGCCGAATCGACTTCGCCGTCCACCCAATCCAGGTCCGTCTCATTGCCCGGGAAGACCTTGATGAAGTGGGCGCGCGGCATGCCGCAGCGGTTCACGCACAGTTCCAGCACGGCGCGCTCGATGGAACGCACCTGCTCCATCTGGCCGCGCAGGGTGTCGCACAGCTTTTCCACCACCTTGGCGGTGAAGCGGATGCCCAGCAGCTCGGCGGAAATCACTTCCTGCGCCTTGTTGTAGGCCGGCGAACCGTAGCCGCCGGCGGCCTTGCGCATTTTCTCGAACTGCACTTCGATCACTTCGAACTTTTCCAGCGCGCCTTTTTTCAGCTGCACCAGCTGCTCGGTGGAGAAACCGGCCGCGCCGCCATTGGCGTCGCCGTCTTCCTCTTCCACTTCTTCTTCCTCTTCCTCGTCCTCATCGGACGCGGCGTGCTGGGCGGCAGGAGCCGGGGCCGGCGCGTTGCTCGCCTCGTTCAGGTCGACGAAGCCGTCCACCACTTCGTCCACCTTGAGTTCGTCGTTTTCAATCTTCTTGGCCAGGGCCACGATCTCGGCGATGGTAGTCGGGCAGGCGGAGATGGCCTGGATCATGTCTTTCAGGCCGCCTTCGATGCGCTTGGCGATTTCGATTTCGCCTTCGCGGGTCAGCAGCGCCACGGCGCCCATTTCACGCATATACATGCGGACCGGGTCGGTGGTGCGGCCGAAGTCGGAATCCACGGTCGACAGCGCGGTGGCGGCGGCCGCTTCCACTTCGTCATCGCTGGTCACGGCGGCAACGTTGTCGGTCAACAACAGGCTTTCAGCGTCCGGGGCGCGCTCGTAGACGGCGATGCCCATGTCGTTGAAGGTGGCGATAATGCCTTCGATCGCTTCCGGATCGATGATGTTTTCCGGCAACTGGTCGTTGATCTCGGCATAGGTCAGGAAGCCGCGGTCCTTGCCCATGTTGATCAGGTTCTTGATCTGCAGGCGGCGGCGTTCCAGGTCCTCGGCGGTCACGCCTTCGGTGCTCAGCGCGTCCAGGCCCTTGGCCTTGCGCTCGCGCGCCTTGGACACGGCTTTCAGTTCGGCGCGCTCAACGGCGTTCAGCGCTGCCACTTCGTCGTTTTCCGGCGTGAATTCGCTCGGCTTACGGCCACGGCGGCCCGGCACCTTCACGCCCGGCAGCAGGTAGCCCGAGGTGTCGATGGTGGCCAGGGTGGCGGCGTCGGTGACCTGGCTCACGGCCGGGGCGGTGCCCGGCGCAACCACGGTGACCGGCGCAGCTTCAATCTTGCTCTTGGCGGCGCGGGTTTTCACCACCACCGGCTTGGGACCGGCAGGCGCGGCCAGCGAAACGGCGGCCGAAGCGGCGCCGGCCTTGCGCGCCACCTTCACGGTGGCTTTCTTTTCTTCCGCCGCCACGTCGGCCACGGCGGTGGCTTCCACCAGCGCCGGGGTCGCCAGTTCAGCCGCGCCATCCGTCTCGACGATGTCGGACGCGACGGCGGCCAGGCGGGAGCGCGTCTTTTTTACAACGGTAACTTTGCCGGCAGCCTCTTGCGCATTGTCGATGACATAAGATAGAGTGGTCTTAGGTACAGCCAGTTGGGCCGCGGAACTGCGTGGGGCTTTGGCGGACAGCGTGAGGGTTTTCGGCGTTTTCGTCATTACAAATATCTCTCAATAGCAGACCCAAGGGCCGGCGGCGCGTAGTGAAAACAATGCCACCCGGGCCGGCAAGGGTCCGATGGCGCTTAGGTGTGCTGGAATGAAAAAAGCCCGCATTGACGGGCTGGCAACTATGTATCAGTGCGGAGCTGGCAAGGGATGTTCACTTCCTGTTTCGAGCTGCTGAGTACGTGCTTCATTTGGTGCGTCGGCAATTATAGCGCGTTTCAGGCCGGCGCGCACGCGCAAAATTGTGGTTGAAATAACATTTTAGCGGATCTGGCAATGCACTCCCTTCCCCAGCGTGATATGCTGGCGGCTCTTTGCTTAACCTGTGATGTCGATGAACACTAGCCTTACCCCTGAGCCAGCGGCTGCCGTTACCCCTTCGGAAACCGCGCCGGCGCTGACCGCCCGCACCCTGCTGAAGCAGCTGCAGCAGCAATTCCCTCCATTCCGCGATTGCTTGCCCCTGTCGATCGGCATCGACAAGCAGATCCTGGCCCAGCTGCCAGGCATCGACAAAAAGCTCATGCGCACCGCGCTGGGCATCCACACCGGCTCGCAGCGTTATCTGCGCGTGATGGAAAAAGCCACCGTGCGCTACGACCTGGACGGCACGGCCGGCGCCGAAGTGACCGATGTGCACCGCAAGCACGCCAAGGAAGTCCTGAAAGAACGCCTGAAGAAGGAAGCCGACCGCAAGAAGGCCGAGCGCGAAGCTGCCGCCGCCGAAGAAGCGGCCCGCCTGCGCCAGGACAAACTGGCCCAGCTGACGGCCAAGTTCTCCAAAAAAGGCTGATGAGCGACACCGCCGGCCCGGCCAGCACCGCCGCCGCGCCGGCGCCCGAACTCCCCCCGTACATCGGCATTACGCTGGCTGAAGTGCGGCTGGTGAAAACCGCTGCCGACGTGGAAGAAGCGCAGGCTGCCCTGCTGGCGGCCGACGTGGTGGGTTTCGACACCGAGTCCAAGCCGACCTTCCAGAAGGGCCAGAGTTCCGACGGCCCGCACCTGATCCAGCTTGCCACTGACCGGCTTGCCTATCTGTTCCAGATCGGCGCCACGCCCTCGCCCGCCCTGCACGCGCTGAAGGCGGTGCTGGAATCCGAGCTGACCATGAAAGTGGGCTTCGGCCTGTCCGACGACGTGCGGCGCCTGCGCGCCAAGCTCGGCATCGAGCCGGCGCGCGTGGTCGATCTGTCGGTGGCCCTGCGCGGCGGCCAGCGCAATGACCTGGGCGCGAAAAGCGCGGTGGCCAAGTTCTTTGGCCAGAAACTGCAAAAGTCCAAGAAGATTTCCACCACCAACTGGGCCAGCGCCCGCCTCAGCGAACGCCAGATCCTGTACGCGGCCGACGACGCCCAGGTGGCGCTGCGCGTGTACCGCCACTGGATCGCCGCCGGCAACGCACTGCCGCCGCAGCGCCCGGCCAAGCAGCGCCGCCCGCCCCGTCCCCGCGCACCCGCACAGGAAGTGTAGGGCGATACTACCCGCGTATCAGCTCCCCAAGCGTGGCGATGGCGGCCGCATGTTCCGTGCTCCACGGATGCCCATAATTCAATCGCAGGCAATTGCGGAATTCGCGCTTGGCCGAGAACATCGGCCCCGGCGCGATGCTGATGCCGCGCTCCAGCGCCGCCGCATGCAAGGCCAGCGCATCCGCGCCCTCGGGCAGCACCACCCACAGAAAATAGCCGCCCTCCGGATGCGTCACGCGCGTGCCGGGCGGGAAGTGCTCGGCCAGCGCGGCAAGCATCTGCGCCTGCTGGCCCATCAGCGCGGCGCGCAGCTGGCGCAGATGGCGGTCGTAGCCGCCCTGCCCCAGGTATTCGGCCAGCGCCAGCTGCGACGGCATGGCGGCAGCCAGGCTGGTGGTCAGCTTGAGCCGCTCGACCGCCCGCGCGTAGCGCCCCGGCGCCGCCCAGCCCACGCGGAAACCCGGCGCCAGGCATTTTGAAAACGAACTGCAGTGCAGAACCAGGCCCTGCGCGCCGGGCGCGTCGTAGCGCTTGGCCAGCGCGGGACGGCGCGCGCCGAAATACAGCTCGCCATAAACATCGTCCTCGATCAGCGGCACGCCGTGCGCCGCCAGCAGGCCCACCAGCGCCTGCTTTTTATCCGGCGCCATCAGGCTGCCAAGCGGGTTCTGGAAGCTGGTCATCAGCCAGCACGCTGCGGGACGGTGGCGCTCCAGCGCTGCGGCCAGCGCGCCCAGCTCCATTCCTTCGCGCGGATGCGTGGCCACCTCCACCGCCTTCAGCTCCAGCCGCTCCAGCGCCTGCAAGGCCGCATAGAAACTGGGCGACTCCACCAGCACCGTGTCGCCCGGCCGCGCCACCGCCTGCAGGCACAGGTTCAGTGCCTCCAGCGCGCCATTGGTGACCACAATGTCGTCCGCCGCCACCGCCGCGCCGTCGAGCTGGTAGCGCAGCGCGATCTGGCGCCGCAGCTCGCCGTTGCCGGCGCCCAGGTCCGCCACCGTGCTCCACGGGTCCAGCCGGCGCGTGCTGGAGGCCAGCGCGCGCGCCAGCTTGGGCAAGGGGAACAGCTCCGGGCTGGGGAAGGCGGAGCCGAACGGCACCACCCGGCGCGAGCGGGCCGCCTCCAGCACGCCGAACACCAGTTCGCTGACGTCGACGCTGCGCGGCGCGCCGTCCGGCCGCGAGGGTTCCGGTTCGGGAGCGGCCGTCGGCGCGCGGCCCGGCGCCACGTAGTAGCCCGAGCGCGGCCGCGATTCGATCACGCCGCGCGCCTCCAGCAGGTAGTAGGCCTGGAACACCGTGCTGGGACTGGCGCCGCGCCGCGCGTGCTGCTGACGCACCGACGGCAGCCGCTCGCCCGGCCGCAGCACCTGCTGCGCCACCATGTCCTCGATTTCCTGCGCCAGCGCTTCGTACAGTTTCAATCTGATCCTTGGTTTTATTGCGAATCTGAGCCTGTCAAACTTGGCAACTCAGGCGTATCCTGTCCCCTGATTCCCATCCAAAAGCTATTTTAACGGGACAGCCATGCCTACCACCCTATCGAAAGTCTGCGCCGCTGCGCTGCTGGCCTGCGGCCTGGCCGCCGCAACCCGCGCAGGTGCAGCTCCTGCAACTCCAGCGGCGTTGAAAGCCCTGCCCGACACGCTGGAACAGCGCGTGGCCGCCTGCACCGCCTGCCACGCGGCCAAGGAACGCAGCGACGCCTACTTCCCCCGCATCGCGGGCAAGCCGGCCGGCTATCTGTACAACCAGCTGGTCAACTTCCGCGAAGGCCGCCGCAAGTATCCCATGATGACGTATATGGTCGACCATCTGCCGGACGCCTATCTGCGCGAGATCGCCCAGTACTTCTCCGAGCTGCATCCGCCCTACCCCGCGCCCGCGCCGAACGCGGCAACGCCGGCCATGCTGGAGCGCGGCCGCGTACTGGCGCAGCAGGGCGACCCGGCGCTCAAGGTGCCGGCCTGCATGGCCTGCCACGGCCAGCAGCTGACCGGCGTGGCGCCCGCCATTCCGGGGCTGCTCGGCCTGCCGCGCGATTACATCAATGCGCAGTTCGGCGCCTGGCGCAACAAGATGCGCCGCGCCCACGCGCCCGACTGCATGGCCGAGATCACGGCGCGCCTGCCGGACGCCGACGTGGCCGCCGTCTCCGGCTGGCTGGCCTCGCAGCCGGCCGACGCCGACGCCCGCCCGGCCGCATCCATCGCCCTGCCGCTGCCGCTGGCTTGCGGCAGCGTTCCTGCGGAGGCCAAGCCATGAAGAAGATGCCCATCATTGCCATCGCTGCACTGGCGCTGGCGGCCGGCGCCGGCTTCATGCTGTATCCGGCCGACGACCCGCTGCCGGCGCTGAGCAGGACCGCCTCCCTGCCGCAAGCCGAGCGCGTGGCGCGCGGCGCCTACCTGGCCAAGGCGGGCGACTGCATGGCCTGCCACACGCCGCGCGGCGGCGCGCCTTACGCGGGCGGCCGCGCGCTGCAAACGCCGTTCGGCAGCGTGATCTCACCCAACATCACCCCCGACCGGGAAACCGGCATCGGCCAGTGGAATGCGGACGACTTCTGGCGCGCGCTCCACAACGGCAAGTCGCGCGGCGGCCGCATGCTGTACCCGGCCTTCCCCTACACCAGCTACACCCATATTACGCGCGACGATGCGGACGCGCTGTTCGCCTACTTCCAGAGCTTGCCGCCGGTGAAGCAAGCCAACCAGCCGCACCAGCTGCGCTTCCCCTACAACCAGCAGCTCGGCCTGGCGTTCTGGCGCGCGCTGTACTTCCGCCCTGCCGCCTTCCGCACCGACAGCGCCCAGAGCGCCGACTGGAACCGGGGCGCTTACCTGGTGCAGGGACTGGGCCATTGCAGCGCCTGCCACAGCACGCGCAACGCGCTGGGCGCCTCCGCCGACGGCCTGTCGGGCGGGCTGATACCGGTGCTGGGATGGTACGCGCCGTCGCTGACTTCGGATCGCGAAGCGGGCCTGGGCGAGTGGGCACAGCAGGATGTGGAACAGTTGCTGAAGACGGGCGTGTCGCCGCGCGCGACCGTCTTCGGGCCGATGGCCGAGGTGGTGCGCGAAAGCCTGCAGCACCTGAGCGACGGCGATGTGAAGGCCATGGCGGTGTACCTGAAGACGCTGCCGCGCAAGGAGGCGGCCGAGCGCTACGAGCGCAGCCAGGCGCCGGAAGCGCGCGCCCAGCTGGAAGCGGGGGCGCGGCTGTACACGGCGCATTGCGTGGAGTGCCACGGTGTGACGGGCAAAGGACTGCCGCCGCACTATCCGCCGCTGGCGGGCAACCGCGCGCTGCTGATGGACGAGGCGGTCAATCCGATACGCATCGTGCTCAATGGTGGTTTCGCGCCCGGCACGACGGGCAACCCGCGCCCCTACGGCATGCCGCCGTTCAGCCACAAGCTTAACGACGTGGAGGTGGCGGCCGTGGTGTCCTATCTGCGCAGCGAATGGGGCAACAACGCGCCGCCGGTGAACGGCAACGATGTGAACCGCTATCGCACCGTGCCGCTGGACTAGCCGGCATGGCGGGTTACGCGCTCCGCGCTAACCCGCCATGCGTGGCATAGGGGCTGCACTGGCCCGCTACACGGCCAAACCGAGGCGGTCGGTGGTGGCGTTGCGCGCATCCTCGGCCGCGATCTTGCCCTCGCCCAGCAGCACGCGCAGCGCGGCGTTCATGGTGTGGCAGCCTTCGCCGCCCTTGGTTTCCATCCAGTCGCGGATGGCGTTGATGCTGCCGTTCTCGATCAGACGCGCCACTTCCGGGTTCATGGTCAGGCATTCCGTGGCCAGGTGGTAGCGGTTGCCCTCCACCGACGGCAGCAGCGCCTGGCACAGCACGCCGCGCAGCGCGTGCGCCAGCGCCTGCTGCTGCGGCTCGCTGTTGCCCAGCATGCGCAGCATCTTCTGCAGGCCCAGCTCGGTGGAGCGCGCGTGCAGCGTGGCCAGCACCAGCGGGCCGGATTCGGCCAGCGCCAGCGCTTCCTGCGCCGTCTGCGCGTCGCGGATCTCGCCGATGACGATCACGTCCGGCCGCTCGCGCAGCGCGTCCAGCGCGCCCAGGTAGAAGCTTTCCACGTCGCCGTCGAAGCCCACTTCGCGCTGGGTGACGATGCAGCGGCGCTGCGGTATCAGCGTTTCCACCGGGTCTTCAATGGTGATGATGTGGCCGGATCGGGTCTTGTTGATCTCGTCCAGCATGGACGCGATGGTGGTGGACTTGCCTTGGCAGGTATCGCCGATGATGAGCACCAGGCCGCTGGTCAGCTTGGAGAATTTCTGTTCGTTGGCGCGCAGGCCCAACTGCGCCATCGCATGCGGTTCCTTGGGGAAGCGGCGGATCACGCAGCCCAGCCGCTTCTTGCCCTGGAAGGTGAAGCAGTTGGCGCGGATGCGCGCCGTGTGCAGGTCGATGGAGCGGTCGAAAGCGCGGTCCTGGATGCGCTCGCGCCAGTTCGGCTCCACCACTTCGAAGAATTCCTCCAGCTCCTCGCGCGTAATGGGCGAATCCGTCACCGCCACCAGGCCTTTGGGCTGGCGCAACAGCAAGGGGCTGTTCTGGTGGATCAGGATGTCGCTGAAGCTCAGCCTGGAATTGAGCAGATGCAGGATCTGCTCGACCAGGGTGCCGAAGACCGGATGGTCTTCGTTTTCTTCATAGCTGAGGGTGCGGATCTGCGAAGACTGGTGGTTGTCCATCGTACTCTACTCTCCGGGTAATAAATGTCGCCTGGAAAGATTATACGGGACGCTTGGGGAATTCAAAGCCTGTTTTCAGGTCCATGTAGACCTTTACGCCACTCTTGTTGACAACCGACTTGGGCGGTGGTGGAACGCCGGCCAGTTCGCGCGTAAACACCTGCAGGCCCTCGCCCTTGCGCAGGTCTTCGTCGGCGCGCTGGAACACATTGGGGCAGCCGGTTTCGGCCAGCAAGGCCTGCACGATGGGCACTTTCCAGGCGTCGGCGGCGCCGGACTGGAAGCTGCACAGCAAAAAGCCTGCCGCGCCGCCGTAATAGTCCACCACCAGGCCGGGCAGGCCGTCTTCTTCGGCGTTAATCAGCTGCATCAGGTCTTCCGGTCCGAGCTTGGCAACGGCGGCGGCCCGCTTGGCGATGGCGGCTTTGACGCGGCGCTTCATCATGGCGTGGTCGACCGGCTCGTCTTCGCGGAAGGTCCAGACGCGGGCGCTGATCTGCTTGGCGTGCGCGTTGTAGGCGGCCCGCGCCAGGAATTTGCGCGACGACGACTGCACGGTGGCGGTGGCGCCGGCCTTGCCTTTTTCCTGCGGACGGCCTTCGACGCGCTCGATGGCGGTCGGATAGATCCAGGGGTCGCCGGCCAGCAAGCTCTTTTCCTTGCCCTGTTTGATGGTGATGATAAGCATGTATTTCCAATGTAGTTGCAGCCGCCATGATACCGCATGGCACGCGCCGCCCCCGGAGGAATGCATTCTATTCCGCCTTCGGCGCAGTCTGTCGCACGGCGGGGGCGTCCGCCGGGGCGATTCCGTACTATCTCCAACATCGAAGCAGATCATACGAGGAGATCACACCATGGCAATCAAACCGACCGTCCGCACCTTCCTGAGCACCACCTTGCTGGCCGCCAGCGCCCTGGCCATCGTGCTGCCGGCCGTCAGCGTGCAGGCCGGCCCTTTGAGCTGGCTGACCAACGGCGAGCGCGTGCAAGGCAGCGGCAAGGCCGGCAAGCAGACGCGCGACGTGGGCCACTTCACCGGCCTGGCGCTGTCCTTGCCGGGCGAGGCGGAAGTACGCATAGGCAATACCGAAAGCGTGACCATAGAAACCGATGACAACATCCTGCCGCTGGTGGAAACCGTCGTGGAGGAAGGCACCCTGCGCGTGCGCCCCGTCAAGCGCAATATGCGGCTCGATACGCGCAGTATGAAAATCATCGTGCAGGCCAGGAGCATGGACCGCATCGCCGTGGGCGGCTCGGGCACGGTGGACGCGGAGAACCTGAAGGGCGCCAATTTGACGTTCGACGTCGGCGGTTCGGGCGCCATCAATGTGCGCGGCATGGAAAGCGAATCGGTGTCGGTGTCGCTGGGCGGCAGCGGCAGCCTGAAGGCAAGCGGCAGCACCGAGCGGCTCAAGGTGTCGATAGGCGGCTCGGGCAAGGTCAACATCGGCCAGCTGGCAGCGCGCGACGCCTCCGTGAGCATAGGCGGATCGGGCCAGGCGACGGTGTGGGCCAAGCAGTCGCTCAGCCTGAGCGTGGCCGGTTCCGGCGACATCGGCTACTACGGCGACCCGCAGATCAGCAAATCCATCATGGGTTCGGGCAGCGTCAAGCGCCTGGGCGGCAGCCCGCAATAATCCTGCGCAGATCACTCCAGCCCGGCAGGCGCACACCCCGCCGGGCTGCACTATTTGGTGTTGAACACGTCCTGCGCGGCGGCGCCGTCGAGCAGGCGCTCGATCCACTCATCCAGCTGAGGCGCCGGCGCAGCGGCGATCCGCGCCGCCAGGCGGGGCGGCACCGTCCCGGCCTGCCGCACCAGCAGCCGCGCCACCATCTGCCGCAGCGCTTCCGCCCGGCCCAGCGCGCACCCTTCCGCTTTACCCTCCGCTTTACCCTCCGCTTTACCCTCCGCTTTACCCTCCGCTTTACCCTCCGCTTTACCCTCCGCCAGTCCGAGAGCCCTGGCCTCTGCACGCTCGCGCTTGCGCGTCTGCTTCGCTTCACGAACGATAGACGCGGTCCATTCATCCAGAGTCAAATTCCCCATGACAATCTCCTCATCAGGCACAAAGTCCGTCATATATTCCTTGCGCTGAACACATCCGGACAACCAGCGCAGCAGGCTGTCGCGGAAAGGCTCGGTGCTGCCGGCTTGCAGCCATCTGGCCAGCGACCTCAGGACTTCCACGCAAGCTTGCCGCGACCGCGAGCGCTCCAGGGCAAACAGCGCCGCGACCATATTGCGCTCGGTATCATCCAGCGTAGTCGCCACCTTGTTTTGATCTATCAACAGGTATTTTAGTTCCGGCTGAAGGGCTGCCAAGCCCTCGGGCTGCGGCAATCTCAAACCCGACAGGGTGTGGCTTGCACTCCAGCGGCGCCTGCCGTTGTAGAGCACGATGGGCAATACCGGCGGCAGCTTGCCGCGCCGGCCAAGTTTGTGCTGCTTGATGAGATCCTGGTATAGCAAGCCCGTATAGACCTGCATGCGCAGCGCCATCCAGTAATCGCAAGTCGACTGGAATTCCAGCAGCAGGTAGACATAGATGCACTGGCCGCCGACGCGCAAGCGCCACACCATGTCGTCATGGCGCTGCTCGCCGTTGCTGCCGACATAGCTGGCATTGATGCGCTCCAGCGCGGATACATCCAGGTTCTTGACCCACGGGTAGAAAACAAACCCGCGCAACAAGTCCAGCATCAGCTCAGGATGCCCAAACAGCTGCTTGTATCCGGTATCGTGCTTGGCCTTCATGGCCTGATTCTAGGTCGCCGCGCCGGAGCACGGCCGCGCTACCGGTACCGGCTTTGACCGGCCTCAAGCAAGGGAGAAAAAGCCCGGCCAGTGGCCGGGCGAGGGGAACTTACAGGTCGAACTTAAGTTCCGCGATCAGCGTGCGCTGGGTGTACGGGTGGAAGGCCCAGTACTTGCGGTTGTTCAGGTTGTCGATACCGAGCGCACCGGTCCACTGGGGCGAGAAGCGGTAGCGCACCCGCAGGTCGGCCACGAAATAGTCCGACACGCCGGTGTAGGTGGCGCCGTTCGGATCGCTGTTGTCCAGCGTGCCGTACTGGCGCCCGCTGTAGCGCGCACCCAGGCTGGTGGTCCATTTGTCCCCGAGGTGGTAGGACGCCAGCAGCGTCGCGCGCCAGTCCGGCACGCGCGGCTGCCGCTTGCCCACGCTGGCCGGCAGCCTGGCGTTGCGGACGATCTCCGAATCGGCGTAGGTTGCGCTGCCGGTCAGCGACAGGCCGTGCACCGGCACATGGTCTGCCTGGTAGGACAGCTCCAGGCCCGTGGTGCGGATCTCGCCCACGTTCTGCACCGTGTTCACCGTGGGCGTCAAGGCCTGCGAATACAGCGCGTCGCGCGTGTTCTCGTGGAACACGGTGGCGCGCAGGCTGCCATGGTCCAGCATGCGCTCGGCGGTCAGCTCGCTGGTCCACGAGCGCTCGGCGCGCAGCGTGGGATCGGTGTTGATGATCTTGCCGTCCACGATGGAGCCCTGGAACAGTTCCGCCGCCGTGGGATTGCGCACGGCGCGGCCGGCGGAGGCTTTCAGCGTCCACAGCTCGGACGCGCGATAGGCCAACGCCGCCTTGGGCGACCAGCTGCTTTCCGAGCGCCCCGGGAAATACAGCAAGCCCGCCGCATTCGATATTTCGCCGCCGAACGCCTGCCAGCGCTCGAAGCGCAAGCCCAGCGTGGCTTTCCACAGTTCGTGTATGCGCCAGGTGTCCTGCGCATACAGGCTGTCCAGCCGCATCTCGCCGTTGAAGGTGGACACGTGCTTGCCATCGCCGGCGCCTATCCAGTCGGCGCTGCTGAAGACGCGGGTGCGCAGCTTGGCGCTGTCGCGCTGCACGCCGAAGTCCAGCACATGCGGCGCCGCGCCGCCTTGTGCGTCCACGCCCGGCCGCCACGTGCCTTTCAGCGCCAGCGTATTCCAGCCGCTGCCGCCCATGTCCGTGATGTTGCCCTGTCCATTCGTATTCAGGTCCGGCACCGCCACCGTGGGGGTGCGCACGCGGTCCCTGGCGTAGTCGTACAGGCTGGCCGCCACTTCCCAGCTGAACTCGCCCTTGCTGTGCTGCTTGAGCGAGAAGCCGTGCATGACGTGTTCAAGATCCCCACGGCTGGGCGCAAAATCCGACGGCAGCAGGCTGTATTTCACGCCCCCCACATTGATGTCGCCCCGGTAGACCGGATTCCCTGCCGCGTCGCGCAGATACGATTGCGACGAGCGCTCCGCATCGTTCTTCCACCAGCCCAGCGTGTAGCTGGCGCGCAGTATCGGCGACGCGTCGTAAGCCAGCTTCACCTTGGCGTGGTCCTGCACCGTATGGATCTGGTTGGTTGCGCCCAGTATCAGCCAGTCCTTGTTGACCGGGTTGCGGTCTGCGATGGCGCCCGTCACAGGCACGCCGCCGCCGCCAACCGTCCCTTGCGACAGCAGCTTGTTGGCGAAGGCGATGGGCTGGCCGTTGCTGTCCAGGCGCGACACATCCAACCACCACGACCACGCGCCCTGGCGGTCGCCGATGGAGGCGCTGCCCTGCTTGCCGTAATGATGGGTATCGCTGCCGTACTGCTTGAAGCCCTGGCCGTAGCCGGAAAGCTTGACGTGCGCTTCCAGGCGCGTCGGCATGCGGGTCTGGAAGTCCACCACCGCGCCCACCGAGTTGCCCGGATATGCAGCCGAAAACGGCCCGTACAGCACATCCACGCGTTCGATTTCCTCCGGCGTGACCAGGCCCCAGCGCGGCGTGTACGTGGCGCCGTTGCCCAGCAGGTTGGACAGCAGTATGCCGTCCGCATACACCATGGAGCGCGCGCTGTTGCCGGTGCCGGACGCCCGGCTGGCCAGCACCGCATGGTCATAGTCGCCGATGTAGCGCTTGCGCACGTTCAGGCTGGGCAGGTATTTCAGCGCGTCCTCGCTGTCGCTGGCGTTGATGCGGTCCTCCACCTGCGCGCCGGTGATGCCTTCTATGGTGGTGGGAATCTGCGTCGGCAGCGAGCTTGGGCGGCCGCCGTTCACGGTGACCACGGCATGATCGGCGTGCGCAGGACAAATCACGGACGCAGCAGCGCCCATCGCCGCCAGCATCACTGCCAGCGGCTTGCATTTCAAATTGTTCATGGCGTTCTCAGTGCTGGTGTACGGGGCCTTCGGCCGGAAGGACGTTCAGTATGGGTGCGGGCGCCTTGACTTTGACGCCAGCCTCGCCGGGAAGCTCATCCCAGGCCACACTACCCTTCACGCACTGCTGCACTATCTTGAAATACTGCTTGCCCGGTTCGGCCGGCAACTTGACCTGCATGGTGAACTCGTCGAAATACGCGTCCTCCAGCGGGCCGCCGGTCCACGTCACCTCGCGCACGGAGGTGGCTATCTTGCGGCCGTGCGACTCCACCGGCACCGACAGCGGACCTTCCACGGTGCGGATTTTCCAGCCCGGCTTGGGCATGGGCTTGGCGCCCGTCACCGCCTCCGGCAGCATGACGGTGATGGACTTGGTCGGACTGCCGTCGCAGCCATGGCCGACGCGGAAGGTCAGCTTCTGGTAGCTGTCCGCCACCGCGGTGGTCTGCTCCAGCGTGACGTGGGCCTGCGCCTGCGCGGCCACGAACAGGGCGGCGCATAAGATGGTTTTCTTCATGGCGGGCCTCACTTCGCGGCGGAATAGGTCAGCGGCCGCACGGCCACATTCAGCTCGATGGTCTCAAGCTTCTTGTCCTTCTTCTGCACCACCAGCGTGAGCGGCACGGTTTCGCCCTCTTTCAGCTGGCGTTTCAGCTGCATCAGCATGATGTGGTAGCCGCCGGAGGCCAGCTCCACGGTCTTGCCGGCCGGGAGGTCCACGCCATCGACCGGCTGCATTTTCATCATATTGTTTTCCATCCCCATCTGATGGATTTCGGCCATGCCGGCCGCGCTGGAGCGCACCGCCACCAGGCGCGCATCCTGCGCCGACTGCAGCTGCATGAAAGCGCCGCTGGCTTTGGCGGCGGGAACGGTGGCGCGCACCCAGGGATCTTTGACGGTGACCTGGGCCTGGGCGCAGGCGGTGGAGAACAGCAGCGCGCATGCCAGGGCCGCGCCGGTAAAGAAAGTGGTTTTCATATCTACCTCTGAAACGATTACGGGATGCGCACTAAGGCGCAGGTGTAAAGCAGTATCAGACTTGCGCGGGCGGCCCGCGCGGGCGCGCGGCCGACCACACCGCGAGCGGCTGCGGTGCGCGATAGAACAGGAATGGGTGCAGCCGGGACGGCGCGGCGTATGGGAGGCCGGACACCAGCGAAGGCGGCATGCCGAGCGTACCGGCGTGGTTGAGGCAATAGCCGCAATCCTCGCCCATGGACATGGCCTTCTTGCCGCCCACGTCCTCCAGCTGCAGGAAAGAGAGCGACAGCGGCTTGCTCTTGTCGGCGCGGCAGATTTCAAAGGCTGCCGGGTTGCCCTCGGCGTAGGCCATGGCGTGCGAGATCGACGGCGCGAGCGCGTTCATCAGCACCGCGGTAAGCGCGATCCAGATCCACAGCGCCTGGTATTTCCACCGTTTGGTCAATCTCGTTTGCATGGTGCGAAATTATACATTAGCTAGCGCCCCGCTGCTTCAAGGATGCCGGCCAGCTCCTGCGCCGCCTTCCAGCGCTGGGACGGCGCCGGATGGACGTGCTGCTCGAAATTGGGCGCGTGGCTGGCGCGCACCAGCTTCAGGTAGTAGCGCGCCAATGCCGCGCCTGGCCAGCCCACGCGCCAGGCCAGCTTCAGCCCTTCGCGGTCGGCCTCGGCCTCCTGCTTGAGGCCCAGCGGCGCGAGCTTGCGCATCAGCGCCGAGTCGTTGTCGACCGCGTCCTCCAGCTCGGCGAAGGGACGCTCGCGCCACGCCGGCTCCAGGCGCATGGCTTCCTCGTACTCCAGCAGATTGTGGCGCAGCACGGCGTGCGCAATCTCATGCGCCAGCAGCATGGCCAGTTCTGCGTCGCCGAGCAGCAGCTTGTCCACGTAGGCGCGGCTGACCAGCAGCTTGCCGCCCGCCATGGCATAGGCATTGTCGTCGCCTTCCGGCGTGGTGTGGACTTCCCATTGCCAGCCGGCCGATTCGGGATAGTCGTGCATGGCCTGCGCGATCAGGGGCTTGACGATGCGCTGCACGCGTTCGTGGAAAACCGGATCGGAATCCAGCTGGTGCTGGGCCTGGAGCTCGCGCAGATAGCCGCGATACTGGCGCTCGGCGCCGGCCATGACTTCGGCATGCGACAGCGCCGAGGCGGCGCCCGCAGAGAGGAGAAGCAGCAATCCGAACAGAAAGCGGTGCATGCAGTTATTGTGCCACAGTGCCGGCGGGTTAGCGCTCGTCCTTGAAGGTTTCGCGCTCGATCAGCACCGTGTCGGCGCCGTCGGTCAGCCAGATCTGGCCGTCCTGGATGGTGCATTGCAGCTGCATGGTACGCTGGGCCATCTTGGCCAGCTGCTCGGTCGCCTCGGACTGCAGGTTGATCACGCTGAGGTTCTTCGCGCGCTCCACCTTGTTCGCCAGCGCCTTCCACCAGATATGGCTGGTGGCGTTGTAGCTGTACACCACCACGTGCTCCGAACGGCCCGCGCCTTTCAGCAGCTTCTTGTCATCCGGCTGGCCCACTTCGATCCACAGCTGGATGGCGCCGGTCAGATCCTTCTGCCACAGGTCCGGCTCGTCCACGTCGAACAGGCCCTTGGTGAAGGTCAGGTGCTCGTGCGCGTGGATGGCGAACGCCAGCAGGCGCACCATCATGCGTTCGTCGGTCTCGGACGGATGGCGCGCCAGCGTCAGCACATGCGTGTCGTAGTAATTGCGGTCCATGTCCGCAATCGATAGTTCTGCTTTGTAGATTGTTGCCTTGAGTGCCATTGCTTACTTCACTAAATTCTAAAGGGTTATTTGAAGACGACGGTCTTGGCGCCGTTCTGCAGCACGCGGTGTTCGACGAACCATTTCACGGCGCGCGCCAGCACAACGCACTCCACGTCGCGGCCGATGGCCGACAGCGTGTCCGCGTCCATGGAGTGGTCCACGCGCTCCACGTCCTGCTCGATGATAGGGCCTTCATCCAGGTCGCTGGTGACGAAGTGCGCCGTGGCGCCGATCAGCTTCACGCCGCGATGGTGTGCCTGCGCATATGGCTTGGCGCCCTTGAAACTCGGCAGGAAGGAATGGTGGATATTGATCGCCTTGCCCTTCAGGCGCGCGCACAGCTGCGGCGACAGGATCTGCATATAGCGCGCCAGCACCACCAGGTCGATCTGGTGGTTGTCCATCAGCTCGATAATGCGCGTTTCCTGCGCCAGCTTGGCCTCCTGGGTCGCACCGGCCGCCAGCGGCAGGTAGTGGAAAGGAATGTTGTAGCTGGCCGCCAGCTGGTAGAAGTCCATGTGGTTGGACACGATGGCGGGAATCTCCACCGGCAGCAGGCCGCTCTTGTAGCGGAACAGCAAATCGTTCAGGCAGTGGCCGATTTTCGATACCATCAGCATCACGCGCGGCTTGGCGTGCGCGTCGCGCAGCTGCCAGTCCAGCTTCATGCTCTCGGCCAGCTGGGCAAAATCGGCGCGCAGCTGCTCGTCGCTCACGCCCGGCTCGTCGCGCGAAAAATGCACGCGCATGAAAAACAGCTGCGATTCCGCGTCGCCGAACTGCGCGGAGTCTATGATGTTGCAACCGTGTTCAGCCAGGAAGCCCGACACGCGATGCACGATGCCGCGCTGGTCCAGGCAGGATAAAGTAAGGATGTATTCTGGATGCGTCATGTCAATTTGTAAGGTTAGACGAATATCAACCCGCTATTGTCGCACGCTTGCGCGGCCGCGCCCTGAATTTGAAAAATAGCACGGTCGTTCAATTCTGCGCTATAGTTAGCAAAGCAGTTAAGAACCTCACCTATCTGGAGACATACAAATGACCTTGGAGAACCTGCAATTCCGCCTGGCCAGCCGCCCCGTGGGCATGGCGAAAGACACCGACTTCCAGCAAGCGGCCGAAGCGCTGCGCGAGCTGGCCGACGGCGAGATCACCGTCAAGACGCTGTACCTGTCGCTGGACCCGGCCATGCGCGGCTGGATGAACGACGCCAAATCCTACATCCGCCCGGTGGCCATCGGCGAAGTGATGCGCGCCGGCGGCGTGGGCGAAGTGGTGGCCTCCAAGTCCCCCAAATTCGCGGTGGGCGATGTGGTCTCCGGCGGCATCGGCGTGCAGGCCTACTGGCAAGGCGCGGCCACCGACAAGACCGCGTCCTTCTTCAAGATCGACAGCAAGCTCGCGCCGCTGACCACCTGGATGAACACCCTGGGCATGCCCGGCATGACGGCCTACTTCGGCCTGCTGGAAGTGGGCCAGCCGAAAGCCGGCGAAACGGTGGTGGTGTCCGGCGCGGCCGGCGCCGTGGGCCAGACCGTGGGCCAGGTGGCCAAGCAGCTGGGCTGCCGCGTGGTGGGCATTGCCGGCGGCAAAGAGAAATGCGACTTCGTGGTCAAGGAGCTGGGCTTCGACGCCTGCATCGACTACAAGACCGGCTCGGTGCGCGACGGCCTGAAAGAACACTGCCCGCAAGGCGTGGACGTGTATTTCGACAACGTGGGCGGCGACATCCTGGACACGGTGCTCACGCGCATCAACATGAAGGCGCGCATCGTGATCTGCGGCGCCATCTCGCAATACAACAACACCACGCCGGTGAAAGGCCCCGCCAACTACCTGTCGCTGCTGGTCAACCGCGCCCGCATGGAAGGCATGGTGGTGTTCGACTACGCCGACCGCTACCACCTGGGCGTGGCCGCGCTGGCGGGCTGGCTGAAGGAAGGCAAGATCAAGAGCAAGGAAGACGTGGTGCAAGGCCTGGAAAACTTCCCGCAAGCACTGACCATGCTGTTCGAAGGCAAAAACTTCGGCAAACTTGTGCTTAAAGTCGCCTGAACCTCAAACTCGCGGAACTAAGCGCCGCGACACTTCTCTAATTGACGGAGCAGCCAGCTAGGCTGCCCGTCCAACACTCACTAAGATCAAGGAGAAGGTCATGGCTACAAGCGAACAAGGCAAAAGCAGCACCACCAAGGGCACGGCAAAACGGGGCTTTGCGGCAATGGATGAAGCGCAGCAGCGCAGCATCGCGAGCAAGGGCGGCCAGGCCGCGCACCAGAAAGGCACGGCGCACGAGTTCGATTCCGAAGAAGCGCGCCGCGCCGGCCAGAAAGGCGGCGAAGCAGTCAGCCGCGACCGCGAGCACATGGCGGAAATCGGCCGCAAGGGCGGTGAGAGCCGCCAGTCCGCCAGCCGCCAATCAGCCAGCCGCGCTGCCGGCAACCGCCAGGGCGCCGACAAACCAGAAGAAAAATGAGGGCGCCGGCCGGCCCGGCTGCTAGCCCGGTGCGCCGACGATGACGCTGGAGGCCTTGAACAAGGCGGTCACTTCCATGCCCTCCTTCAGTGCCAGGGCCGCGCAGCTTTCCAGCGTCACGGTGGCGCCTATGGTGCCGCCGCCCGGCAAGGCGATGCTCACGTCCGCATTCACGGCGCCCGGCACCAGGCGCGACACCACGCCTTTCAGCTGGTTGCGCGCCGACAGCCGCGTCCCGTCGGCGTGCACCGCCACGATCACCGAGGTCGCCTTCACCAGCGCGAACGCGGCCGAGCCCACCGCCAGCCGCAGCGCTTCCGTACTCTCGCGCGTGATGATGGCGACGATGCGCTGCCCGCCCACTATGTCTATGCTCACTTCATCATTCACCGCACCGGCCTTGATGGCGGCCACGGTGCCGGCAAAATGGTTGCGCGCGCTGGTCTTCATTTTCATGGTCTGGATCAAAAGGAAATCATCGGCCAGCGCATGCGACTGGCTGCTCAGGTGCTCGACGAACAGGCGGTGCTCGCGGTCTATCTTGCGGAAATTCTCCACCAGCTGCGCACCGCGCCGGGTCAGGCGCGTGCCGCCGCCGCCCTTGCCGCCCGCCAGGCGTTCCACCAGCGGTTCGCCGGCCAGATTGTTCATCGCCTCGATGGCGTCCCACGCGCCCTTGTAGCTCATCTTGACGGCCTTGGCAGCCTGCGTGATTGAACCGTGCTCGGCAATGCTGGCCAGCAGCGCCACGCGGTCCGTACCGCCCAGCTGCTGGCCGCCCACCGTCATCCAGACTTTGCCTTGCAGAGCCAGTTCCTGCCCTTGTTCTTGATCTTTGTCAGCCATGGCGGCCTCCCTCCCTATTTTCTTCGACAATGGCGCCGTCGGCCATCGTCAGCACATGGTCGCCGAAGATGCGCGCATCCTCCGGATCATGGGTAATCATCAGCATGGGGATGCCCAGGCGCGCCAGCAAGGCGTCCAGCTCCGCGCGCATGCGCACGCGCAGCACCGGGTCCAGCGCGGCAAAGGGTTCGTCCAGCAGCAGTGCGGCCGGGTCGGCGATCAGCGCGCGCGCCAGCGCCACGCGCTGCCGCTGCCCGCCCGACAGCTGCGACGGAAACTGGTGCGCCACCGCCTGCAGCTGGAAAGCCTCCAGCCAGTATTCCAGCTGTTCGCCGTGCGCGCGCGGCGAGGGATTGAACCAGCCCTGCTTCAGCCCGAATACGATATTCTGCCGCACGTTCAGATGCGGGAACAGCGCATAGTCCTGGAACAGATAGCCGACGCGGCGACGCTGCACCGGCAGGTTGACGCGCGCCGCACTGTCGAACAGGCGGCGTCCGCCCAGTTCTATGCTGCCCGCGTCCGGCGTAATCAGGCCAGCCACGGCTTTCAGCAGCATGCTCTTGCCCGCTCCCGACGCGCCATAGATGACGATGCGGCGGCTGTCCGAGCGCAGGCGCGCCTTGAGCGTGAATTCGCGCGTGCCGGCGCGCAGGGTCTTGGCGATGTCGATCTGGATCTGCATATCAGGCTTCCCGCTTGGGCGTGAGCTTGTTGGCCAGCACCAGCACGGCGACGCAGGTGACGGAGGTGATAATGACCAGCAGGTTGGCCGTGTCGTCCTGCCCCGCCTGCACCGCCTCGTAGACCGCGATGGACAGCGTCTGCGTCTTGCCGGGGATGCTGCCGGCCACCATCAGCGTGGCGCCGAACTCGCCCATGGAGCGCGCAAACGCCAGCAAGGTGCCGGCCAGCACGCCGCGCCAGGCCAGCGGCAAGGTCACGCGCAGGAACACGCCGATGGCCGAGACGCCCAGCACGCGCGCGGCGTCCTCCAGCTGCGTGTCCACCGTTTCAAAAGCGGAGCGCGCCGCCTTCAGCACCAGCGGAAACGCCACCACGGCGGCGGCGATCACCGCCGCCTGCCAGGTGAAAATCAGGTTGATGCCGAAGTGCTGCTGCAGCCAGTGGCCTATCGGGCCGTTGCGGCCTATCAGCACCAGCAGGTAGTAGCCCAGCACCGTGGGCGGCATCACCATGGGCAGGGTCAGGAGCGCGTCCAGCATGTCGCGGCCGGGGAAACGGCAGCGCGCCAGCAGGTAGCCGAAGGCCACGCCGCACACCACGTCCAGCAGCGTGGCCCACAGCGCCACCTTCAGCGACAGGGCAAGGGCGATCCATGCGGACTGCATCTATTACGGACGCCCGAAGCCGTATTTCGCCAGGATGGCCTGCCCGGCCGGCGCCTGCGCGAACGCCAGGAAGGCGCTTGCGCCGGCCGCGTTAGGCGCGGTGCGGATGGCGGCGATGGGGTACAGCACCGGCGTGGTGGTCGGCACCGGCAGCGCGACCTTCACCTTGCCCTTCATCACCAGCGCATCGGTGGCATAGACGAAACCGGCGTCCACTTCGCCGCGCGCCACATAGTCCAGGCTCTGGCGCACCGAAGTGCCAAACACCAGCTTGGGCTCGACCGCGGCCCACAGGCCGGCCGCCTCCAGCGCTTCCTTGCTGTAGCGGCCCACCGGGACGCCGGCCGGGTTGCCCATGGTGATGCGGGCCACGGCGGGCAGGCGCAGGTCGGCCAGGGTTTTCAGCGGCAAGGTGCTGGCGGACGGGACCACCAGCACCAGCGTATTGCTGACGAAGTTCTTGCGGCTGCCGGCGGCCAGCAACTGCTGCTGCGTGGCCTTGTCCATCGCATCCTGGTCGGCGGAGGCGAACACGTCCACCGGCGCGCCCTTGGCGATCTGGGCGACGAGAGCGTCCGAGGCGGCGAAGTTCAGCAGCACCTTGTCGCCCGGATGCGCGGCTTCATAAGCCTGCGCCAGCTCCTTGAAGGCGTTGGTCAGGCTGGCGGCGGCGGACACGGTGATATCCGCAGCGAAGGCGCCGCCCATGGCCGACGCGAGCGCGGCGGCGAGACAAATCTTCTTCAGCATCAAGTACTCCTTCTGGATGGAAAACCGCAATATACCTGATTATATAGCGGAATATGATACATTCTCGCCTCCCCACCTATCCGGCAGTCCGTATATGCAGCCCCTGAAGTACCTCAGCGCCTATTCCGAGCAAATGCAGCAGCAAGTCCAGCAACTCATTGCGCAGGACAGGCTGGGCGAAGTGCTGAAAAAACGCTACCCGAGCGCGCACGACATCCGCACCGACAAGGCGCTGTACCAGTACGTGCAGGATTTAAAGACCGAGCACCTGCGCAACGCCTCGCCGATCGACAAGGTGGCGTTCGACAGCAAGATCCACGTGATCAACCACGCGCTGGGGCTGCACACGTCCATCTCGCGGGTGCAGGGCGGCAAGCTGAAAGCCAAGCACGAAATCCGCGTGGCCACCATGTTCAAGGAAGTGCCGCTGGAATTCCTGCGCATGATCGCCGTGCACGAGCTGGCGCACGTGAAGGAAAAGCAGCACGACAAAGCCTTCTACAAGCTGTGCACCTATATGGAACCGAACTACCACCAATACGAGTTCGACCTGCGCCTCTACCTGACGCAGCTCGACATCAGCGGCAGCAAGCTCTGGTAGCTGCTGAAATGCAAAAAGGGGTCAGGGTTAAAGGAAACGCTGCAGCAGCGTGCCGGGCACCGATTCGACCATCATCAGCTCGGCGTGCTGGGGACGGATGAAGCCTTGCCCGGTGGCGTGGCCGATGAAGCCTACCAGGCTGTCGTAGAAGCCATCCACATTCAGCAACCCTACCCGCTTGCTGTGGATGCCGAGCTGCGACCAGGTCAGCATCTCGAACAGTTCTTCCATCGTGCCCATGCCGCCGGGCATGGCGATAAAGCCGTCCGACAGCTGCGCCATCATGGCTTTACGCTCGTGCATGTCCTTGACGATGAACTGGCGCGTCAGCCCGGTGTGCCCCACTTCGCGCTCGACCAGGGCGGTGGGAATCACGCCCGTCACTTCGCCGCCCAGGCGCAGCACTTCGTCCGCGATCACGCCCATCAGGCCGACATTGCCGCCGCCGTACACCAGCGACAGGTTGCGCTCCACCATGCCGCGCGCCAGCGCCCTGGCCGCTTCCGCATAGCGCGGCGTGGCGCCGCTATTGGCGCCGCAGTACACACACAACGATTTCACTTATTCTTCCTCGATCTCGGCCTTCGCCAGTTCCACGTCCAGCCGCTCGTTCGCGTCGCGCGCCTCGAATGCGGCTGCCTCTTCGTACAAGGCGACAGCTTCGTCCATTTTCTTCTTGCCGTCCAGCATGGCCAGCGCATTGGCGTATTCGATGCGCGCTATAGCACTGTCGGGATTGAGCTCCAGCGCCTTCTTGAACAGCTTGTAGCCTTCTTCCTTTTTCGCGCCGTAGGTCAGCCCGCCTATCATGGCGCCCACCTTGTCGACGATCTCGGCGTGGTAGCTGCCCAGCGCAATGTGCGCGTCGGCGTGCTTGGGCGCCAGCTTGATGGCCATGTCCAGGCTGTTCTTGACCTTGGCGCCTATGCCCTGCGCCAGCGCCTTGACCACCGAGATGCCCTGCGCGTAGCGGCCCAGCGAGTAGGCGTGCCAGTAGTAGGCGGCGGCGTTCTTGGGCTGCTCTTGCTGCTGCTGTTCGCAGCGCTCGGCCACTTCCTGGAAGATGGCGAGCTTTTTCTTTTCGCTCGGTTCCAGATAGGTGGCGTAGATGCAGGTGGCGCGGTGCGCTACCGAGTAGCCGTCCGCGCCCAGCGCCAGGCCCAGCTCGGCGGCTTTCTCGAACTCGCCGGCATGGTAGGCGATCCAGGCCTGCACCAGTTCCGCCTTGGCCGGATAAGGTTCGGCGTCGTTGGCGTGCAGGCGCGGCCAGGCTTTTTTCAGGCTGGCTGCCGTGTAGACGTAAGTGTCTTCAGGATGCGGGAAGGTCTTCCATGCCATGCTTATCTCCTTAGCTTATCTTTTTTAGGTATTCTTCCGACAGTTTCTGGAACAGCAGCTGCGTTTCATTGCGCAGGTAGGGGCCGATTTGCGACAGCACCTGGTAGCAGCCGCGCGCCAGCGCGTCCGCCATCGATTGCTGCTCGCTGTACTTGCGCGGGTTGCGCACATATTCGTAGGACAGCCAATACGTCGCCACCACCACCATATTGGTGGACATGGCCTCGATCACCGCGTCCGACGCTTCCAGCGAGCCTTCGCTGCGCAGGTCTTCGCACAGCTGCTTGGCGACCTTGATCTTGTGCGCCAGGATCTGCTTGAAATGCAGCTCCAATTTGCGGTTGCGCGACAGCAGGTCGTTCAGGTCGCGGTAGAAAAAGCGGTAGCGCCAGATCAGTTCAAACATCAAATGCAGATACAGCCACACGTCTTCAATATTGGAGCGGCGGCCGTCCGGCACTTGCAGTATGCGTTCTATCTCCCCTTCGAATTGCGTGAAGATGGAATTGACGATGTCGTCCTTGTTGCGGAAGTGGTAATACAGATTGCCGGGCGAGATATTCATCTCCTCGGCGATCACCGTCGTCGTGATATTGGGCTCGCCGAATTCATTAAACAGGCGCAGGGATAATTCGAGAATTCGTTCGCGGGTACGGCGAGGTGCTTTCTGTAGCATGGCGGATGATCTTTGTTTTTGTTCCCGCAAGGATAACACCGATGATGCGCTTTTAGAAACGGCGTACCGGTCAGCGCCCATGCGCTACTTTCAGGTAGCGCTCCAGGTCGGACAGGGCCGCATCCAGCCGTCCCAGCGCCTTGCGGCGCGGCCGCTGGCGCACCAGGGTCAGGCTGCTGTCTTCCAGCACGTTCAGCTTCAGCCGCATGCCGTGCCGCGCCAGTTTGGGGCCCAGCTCGTGGCGCTGCTGCCACAGCATCAGCCGCGTGTTCTGGTAGGCCTGCTCGCAGGTGCGGCGGCGGTTGTTATAGCTGAACATATTGGTAAAGAACAGCTCGGCATCGTCCTCGCTGGGCTGGAACAGCAGGATGTCCACGTCCGGATGGCTGACCTGGTAACTGGCCAGCCCGGTCTCCAGGCGCGAGTGCAGGATGGAACGCACGGTCTGCGACAGCACGTCGATCAGCCCGCCGTTGGTGAGCTTGCGCGCGCCCTGCCTGAAGCGCGCGTTGTAGGGCACGATGGGATTCACGCACAACAGCAGGTCCACACCGTGCTCGAGCGCGATGGAGCCGTGCATGGTCTTGCGCAGCGCGCCGTCGACAAAATGGTGGCCGCCGATTTCCACCGGCGGGAACAAGCCGGGCACGGCGGAGCTGGCTTGCACGGCGACCGAGATCGGCGTGTCGTCCCAGCCGGGCTCGCCAAAGCAAACGGCTTTGCCGGTATCGAGGTCGGTGGCGACGATGCGCAGCTTGCGCGGCAACTGGCGGAAGTCGTTGCTGCGGCCCTGGGCGGCGAAGGCGGCCTTCAGGAAATTGCCTATGGCGTCACCGGACAGGAAGCCGGCCGGCAGCGCTTCGGTCAGGCGCTCGAAGGACGATGCCAGGCTGCCGCGCTGGCGCGCATAGTGCAGCGCGCCGCCGGCCAGCAGGCCGGGCAGCATGCGCGCGCGGCGGCCGAACTCGCGCAGGGCGGGACGCAGCAGGGTTTCGGGTTTGAACAGCATGGCGCCGGCCGGGGCGTGCGGATCGTCCACATCGCTCTCGACGAACAGGCGGCACATCTGGTGCGGGGTGTAGCCGTTGGCCAGGGCGGCGCTGATGATGGCGCCGGCGCTGACGCCGACGTAGATTTCGGCGTCGTTCAGGTCCAGGCCTTCAATGGCTTCGGCCAGCGCGGCCAGGGCGCCTATCTCGTAGACGACGGCCAGCGGTCCGCCGCCGGCCAGGGCCAGGCCGACCTTGGGTGCCACGGCAGGCGCGGCAGCGGGTTTTCTAGGCATAGACTTTCATTGCAGCTTTCCCTCGGACCCGGTCCGCGAACGGACCGGGGGAGGAGGACCGAGGGAACTGTTACAGCCGGCTTGCTTAAGCGGCTTTATTGGCGGCGCTTACCGATTCAGCGGTTGGGAAGGCAATCGCCGGGGCCTTGGGGGCAGCCTTGGCTTTTGGAGCGGCCTTCACTGCCGGCTTGGCGGCTTTGGCAGCAGGCTTGGCTGCGGCTTTGGCGGCCTTGGCGGCTGGCTTGGCAGCGGTTTTTGCTGCAGGCTTGGCGGCTTTAGCGGCTGGCTTGGCGGCTTTCGGCGCGGCCTTGGCGGCTGGCTTGGCTGCTGGCTTGGTTGCTGGTTTAGCGGCGGTTTTTGCAGCGGCTTTCGGCGCGGCCTTGGCCGGGGCCAGCTTCTTGCCGGTCAGTGCTTCCACGGCCTTGGTCAGCGCCTCAACGCGGGCGTTCAGTTCCTGCACGTCCTTCTGGGTCGGCACGCCGATGGTGCCCAGGGCGCGCGACACGCGGTCTTCGAACACCTGCTCCAGCTTGTCCCACGAACCGGCGGCTTGCTTGCCCACGCCGGACACCGTTTCACGCACTTCCGATACTTTGTCTTCCGCCAGGTCGCGGGTGCGCTGCTGCAGCGCATTGCCTTCTTTGACCAGCTTGGCGAACACGCGGCCGCCTTCTTCCTGTGCCTTGGCAAAAGCGCCCAGGCCGGCTTGCCAGATTTGCTGGGCCGAATTGCGCACTGCGCTGGCCAATTGCTTGTCGTCGGCGTTCGCCAGGGATTTCAATTTCTTTACCATAGTGGGCTCCAGTGGGACTTCGTTGGGTTGGATCGTTACTTTTGATGAAATCATTCTAGGCCCCATTTCTAGAGATGGGCTTCTAATGGGGTAGAGCGCCGGTTCTAATCAACTATGCAACAGCGCTTGCCATTTGTTGCCCATCCTGTAATGATTGTCCGCAGCAAATACCTAAGAATAAAGGAGAGACTTGATGCAATATTTTGTTACCGGAGCCACCGGTTTTATCGGCAAGCGCCTCGTGAAAAAACTGCTGGCGCGCAAAGGCAGCGTCGTCTATTTCCTGATGCGCGAAAGCAGCCGCGACAAGCTGGCCGGCCTGTATGAATATTGGGGCACCACCAAAGCCCGCGCCATTCCGGTATTCGGCGACCTGCGCAGCGCCAAGCTCGGCGTCTCCAAGGACGATATCAAGAAGCTAGCCAAAACCATCGACCATTTCTATCACCTGGCCGCCGTCTACGACATGCTGGCGGACGCCGGGGAACAGATCGCGGTGAATGTGGAAGGCACGCGCAATACCGTCGATTTCGCCAACGCCATCCAGGCCGGCACGCTGCACCATGTGAGCTCGATTGCCGCCGCCGGCATGTTCGAAGGTATCTTCCGCGAAGACATGTTCGACGAAGCGGAGAATCTCGACCATCCCTATTTCGCCACCAAACACGAATCCGAGAAAATCGTCCGCAATGAAACCAAGGGCGCGTGGCGGGTCTACCGCCCCGGCCTGGTGGTGGGCGATTCCAAGACCGGCGAAATGGACAAGATCGACGGCCCCTATTACTTCTTCAAGCTGATACAGCGCATCCGCCAGCTGCTGCCGCCGTGGATGCCCACCATCGGCATCGAAGGCGGCCGCATCAACATCGTGCCGGTGGACTACGTGGTCAACGCCATGGACCACATTTCCCACCTGCCCAAGCTGGACGGCCGCGCCTTCCACCTGACCGACCCCGAGCCTATGCGCGTGGGCGAAGTGCTGAACACCTTCTGCCGCGCCGCGCACGCGCCGACCATGAGCATCCGCATCAACGCCGCGCTGTTCGGATTCATTCCGAAGTCGATCAAGAAAGGCGTGTTCGCGCTGTCGCCGGTGCGCCGCGTGCGCGACGCCGTGATGAAGGACCTGGGCCTGCCCCCGGACCTGATGACCTTCGTGAACTACCCTACCCGCTTCGACAACCGCGACACCGCGCAAGCGCTGAAGGGCACCGGCATCGCCTGCCCGCCGCTGGAAAAATACGCCGCGCCGGTGTGGGACTACTGGGAGCGCAACCTGGATCCGGACCTGTTCATCGACCACACGCTGCGCGGCCAGGTGGCCGGCAAGGTGGTGCTGGTGACGGGCGGCTCGTCCGGCATCGGCCTGGCGGCGGCGCACAAGCTGGCCGAAGCGGGCGCCATCACCATCATCTGCGGCCGCGACGAGGACAAGCTGCTGGAAGCGAAGAAGGAAGTGGAAGCGCGCGGCTTCGAGCTGATCACCTACCCTGCCGACCTGTCGGACATGGCCGATTGCGACCGCTTCGCCCAGGTGCTGATCGCCAACCACGGCGGCGTGGACGTGCTGGTGAATAACGCCGGCCGCTCCATCCGCCGCGCGATCGAAGCGAGCTACGACCGCTTCCACGACTTCGAGCGCACCATGCAGCTGAACTACTTCGGCGCGCTGCGCCTGACCATGGCGCTGCTGCCGTCGATGACGGCCAAGAAGCGCGGCCACGTCATCAACATCTCGTCCATCGGCGTGCTGACCAATGCGCCGCGCTTCTCGGCCTATGTGGCCTCGAAAGCGGCGCTGGACGCGTGGACGCGCTGCGCCTCGTCGGAGCTGCAGGATCTGGGCATCAAGTTCACCACCATCAACATGCCGCTGGTGCGCACGCCGATGATTGCGCCGACCAAGATCTACCAGAACGTGCCGACCCTGTCGCCGGAGGAAGCGGCCGACCTGGTCGCCAACGCCATCGTGTACAAGCCGGTGCGCATCGCCACCCGCGTGGGCATCTTCGGCCAGGTGCTGCACGCCATCATGCCGCGCGTGGCGCAGATCGTGCTGAACACCAGCTTCCGCATGTTCCCGGATTCGGACGCGGCCAAAGGCGAAGGCAAGAAGGCGCCGCAGATGTCGTCCGAGCAGATCGCCATGCAGCAGCTTCTGCGGGGCGTGCACTTCTAAGCTAGTGGCCCGCCTTGGCCGGCACGCCGGCCTTGGCCTCGCCCGGCAGCGGGTAGCCGGGCAGCCACTTGCGGTGCAGCTTCTGGAAGGTGCCGTCGCGCTTCATGTCGCGCAGCGCGGCCTCCCAGGCCTGCACCGTGGCCACCGGCGTGGCCCTGGAAAAGGCAAAATTCACTTCCTGCGTTTCCAGGCGCTGCAGCAGTTCCACCTCGCCATCGCGCAGGCCCGCCGCCCGGGCGGCCTCCATGGCGATTTCCTCTCCCTCGAACCACAGGTCGAACCTTCCCTGCACCAGCATGCGCGCCGCCGATTCGGAGCCGTTGGTCTCGTCCGTGATGCGGTAGCCATGACGCTGCGCGATGCCGATAAAAGCGCTGCCGCGCCGGGCGGCGCCGCGCAGCGCCAGCCAGGCCCCCCTGCCCTGCGCGCGCAGTTGCGGCGCCTGGGACTTGCTGGCGAAAATGGCGATATAGGAATTGAAAATGGGGCCGACAAAGCGCATCGTGAGCTCGCGCTCGGGCGTGCGCACCATGGTCAGCGCCATCACATTCGGGGCCGCCAGCGCCATGGCGCTGGCGCGTGCCCAGGGCACCACCTTGATGTCGTCGTGCCGGTTCAAACGGTATGTCACCTGCTGGGCAAGTTCAACGGCAAAGCCGGCCGGCTTGCCGTTCTCGGTAAAGCAGATAGGTTTGCTCTCCATGCCGTAGATGACCAGCGCGGGTTCGTGGTCCGCAGCGCGGGCCGCGCCGGCCGTCAGCGCCAGCATAATCAGTAACCGCGATAGTCTTCCCGATGCATGCATATTCCCGCCAGTAGAGTGATCGCCCTAGCCGCAATATTACTCTTTCCGTTCAGGGATGTTTGAGTTCGCCGCCCCGGGCGTCGGCCGGCAGCGGATAGTGCGGCAGCCATTTGCGGTGGATCTTCTGGAAGCTGCCGTCGCGCTTCATCTCGCGCAACGCAGCGTCCCAGGCCTGCACGGTGGCGGGCGCGGTGCCGGCGGAAAAGGCGAAATTCACATCGTCCATGCTGAGCTGGCGAACCAGTTCCACGTCGGCCCGCGTGTAGCCCGCCTGTTCCAGCGCATGGCCGATGATTTCCTCGCCGTCGAACCACAGGTCGAAACGGCGGCTCATCAGCATGCGCGCGGCCAGCTCCGAACTCACGGGTTCATCGGTCACGGTGTAGCCCATGCCGCGCGCGCGCTCCACAAACACGCTGCCGCGCCGGGCGCCGCCGCGCAGCTGGTAGATGCCGTCGCCCATGGCGGCTATCCTGGCCGCCTCGCCCTTGCGGGTGAAGACCGAGATATAGCCGACAAAAATCGGGCCGACAAAAGTAAGGCGCCGTTCGCGCTCCGGCGTGCGGATGATGGACAGCAGCAGGACATTGGGCTGGTTCATGGCCACCGTGTTGGCGCGCGCCCAGGGTACGATTTCTATCGGATCGCGGCGTCCCAGCCGCTGCTGGATGTGCTGCGCGACCTCCACCACGATACCGGAGGGGCCGGACGCGCCCATGAAGCTGACCGGCTTGCTCTCCATGCCGTAGATGCGCAGCGGCGCTTCCTGCGCCCTGGCCGCGCCGGCGGCCAGCAGCACCAGGCACAGTACCAGCGGCAGCGCCCGCAGCGCCGTCCTGCGCGAAAGGCGCTGCGCGCACACCGGCTTACGCCGCCGCTTGCGAAGGCCCGCCGTGCACCTGGCTGTGCAGGCGGAAGCCTTCCTTGATGTTCTCGCGCAGCACCGCGCCTTTCCACGGCTTGGTGTAGAAGCGGTCGATGGCGCCGTGATTGATGGCGGCCATGATGGGCGTGAGGTCCGCATAGGCCGACAGCATGATGCGGAAGGTGTCCGGCGCCAGGTTTTTCACCCGCTCCATGAACTCGGTGCCGCTCATCAAAGGCATGCACTGGTCGCACAGGATCACCTGCACCTTGTGCCGCGCCAGCACGTCGAAGCCCTCGGCCGCCGTCTGCGCGGTGAGGATGCGGTAGCCGTCCTGGGCCAGGAAGTCGCTCAGCACGTCGAGCATGAAGGCGTCGTCGTCGACGATCAGCAAGGTCTGCTGGTCGGCCTGGACCTCGTCCACCGGCGCCTGCAGGTATTTGCCTTCCCTCATCATGGCCTCGAACTCGTCCTCCGGCAGCGGGCGGCTGAAGTAATAGCCCTGCATCTCGTCGCAATTGTGGCGGCGCAGATAGGCCAGCTGCGCGTCGCGCTCCACGCCCTCGGCGATCACCTGCAGCTTCAGGCTGTGCGCCATGTTGATAATGGCCAGCACTATGGCCGCGTCGTCCGGATTGCTGGTCACTTCGCGCACGAAGGCGATATCGATTTTCAGCTTGTCGATCGGGAAGCGCTTCAGGTAGGCCAGCGAGGAATAGCCGGTGCCGAAATCGTCGATGGAAATCTGGATGCCGAGCTTCTTCAGGTTCTGCAGCACCGTGATGGTTTCCTCGGCGTTCGACATCAGCGAGCTTTCCGTCAGCTCCAGCTCCAGCAGCTCGGGCGCGATGTCGTGCTGCTTGATGGCGCGCATGACCTCCTCCTCCAGCCCGCCCACGAAGAACTGGATGCCGGACACGTTGACCGACAGGTGCACCGCGCCGATGCGGGTCCTGCCCCATTCGGCGATCTTGCGGCAGGCCTCGTTCAGCACCCAGGTGCCCACCCGCACGATCAGCCCGGTCTCCTCCAGGATGGGGATGAACAGCGCCGGCGACACCATGCCGTGGCCGGGCCGCTTCCAGCGTATCAGCGCCTCGGCGCCGCTCACGCGGCCGCTGCCGATATCGATCTTGGGCTGGTAGTACAGCACGAACTCGTCGTTGTCGATGGCGCGCCGCAGCGCGTTCTCCAGGTCCAGCCGCGCCAGCGACTGCGCGTTCATCTCCGCCGTGAAGAAGCGGAAGGCGTCGCGCCCGGCCGCCTTGGCGCGGTACATGGCGGTGTCGGCGTACTGTATCAGCGTATCGGCGTCGGCGCCGTCGTCGGGAAAGACGGAGATGCCGATGCTGGCCGTCACCGTCACCTCGTGGCCCTTCAGGTCGAAGGGCTTGCGCATCGATTCGCGGATCTTGTCGACCACGGCGATGGCGTTCTGCGCCCCCTCGGGCAGCATCAGGATGGCGGCGAATTCGTCGCCGCCGAAACGGCCTATGGTGTCGCGCACGCGCAGGCAGTCGACCAGGCGGCTGGAGAACTGGCGCAGCAGCTCGTCGCCTATGGTGTGGCCCAGCGTGTCGTTGATGTTCTTGAAGCGGTCCATGTCCAGGAACAGCACCGCCAGCGCCCATTTGTGCTCGGCCGCCTGGTGCAGCGAGTGCGTCAGCGAGTCGTAGAACTGGCTGCGGTTGGGCAGGCCGGTCAGGGTGTCGAAGTGGGCCAGCTTGAGCAGGCGCTGCTCGGCTTCCTTGCGCTCGGTGATGTCGCGCGCCACCGCCACCAGGATCCAGCTCTGGCCCGAGCGCAGCGTGCGGCGCTGCACTTCCACCGACAGCGGCGAGCCGTCCTTGCGCTGCAGCAGCAGCTCGGCCATGGCGCCGCTCTGGTCGCCGGCCAGCAGCTTGTCGTACAAGTCCTCCAGGCGGCGCAGGTCGCCGTCCACCGACTTGTTCGGACCTACCTTGAGGAAGTCCTCGCGCAAATAGCCCAGCATGCGGCAGGCGGTCGCGTTCACGTCCACAAAGCACATGCCGGCGCGGTCCACCAGGAAGATGGCGTCGGCGGTGGCGTCCATGGCCAGGCGGAAGCGGCGCAGGTCCTCGTCCAGGCGGATGCGGGCGTTCATGTCCAGCTGCAGCTGGGCGTGGTGGCGCCGGATCTGGTCGTACAGCAGCAGGTTTTCATAAGCCACCGAAATCTGCGCCGCCACCGTGGCGGCCACGCGCTCGTCCACTTCGCTGAAGCTGTCCGCGCCCAGCTTGTCCACCAGGTAGAGCCAGCCGTGGATGCGTTCGCGCGAGGCGATCGGCACGCCGAGGAAGGAGTGCACCGGCGGATGGCTGGGCGGCAGGCCGATGGCGGCCGGGTCGCCGGCCAGCGCGTCGATGCGCACCGGCTGGCGCTGCTCCAGCAGCCCGCCCAGCACGCCGGCGCGCGGCGTGGAGGCGATCAGGCGCGCGTGCTGGCCCACGCCGCAGGCGGCGAAATGGCTCAGCTCCTGCGCGCCCGCTTCCAGCACGCCGATGCAGGCGTACTTCGATACGCAGATATTCTGCGCCACGCGGCAGCCCACTTCGATCAGCGCCTGCGGGTCGCGCTCGGCCCCCAGCTCTATGCCCAGCTCGATCAGCGCAGTCAGGCGCAGGCTCACCGCCTGCAGGCTGGACAGGGAGCGCGACAGGCGCTCGGTCATCGACGTCAGCGGCTCGGCGCTGGCGTGCGGCGACTCGCCGTTGCTGGCGATCTGCGACAGCAGCGCGCTGCTCGACTCCAGCTCGCCCAGATACTCGGCCACCTTGTTGTCGATGCCGAGATAGCGCCCGCCGCTGGGCGGCTCGGGCGAGAACTGCGGCACGTCGTCCTCGCCGTCCGGCAGCACGCCCAGCGCCTCGCGCACGGTGCGCAGGATCACGTCCGGGTCGGACGGCTTGGGCAGCACCCAGCGCACGCCGCAGGCCTCGGCCACCGCCATCGCTTCGCGCTCGCGGTAGGTGGCGGTGTAGAAGATGATGGGCACATGCGCCGTGTCCGGATTGCTGTGCATGCGGGTGACGAACTCGTAGCCGTCCATATTCGGCATCAGGATGTCGGAGATGACCAGGTCGGGCCGTTCGGCGCTGACCATCTTCAGGCCCTCGGCGCCGTTGGAGGCCTCCAGCAGGCGGTGGCCGCCGTAGCCCAGCAGCGTCATCAGGAACTCGCGGTTGAGCACGTGGTCGTCCACGATGAGGATGGTGGCGATGTCGTTTTTAACCGGGGGCGACATCTCCCCCGGCAAGAAAGACTCGATTTGCGCCACGAAGGTGTCCGGCTCGATGGGCTTGCCGATATAGCCGTCGAAGCCGGCCGCCAGCAGGCGCTCGCGGTCGCCCACCATGGCCAGCGCGGTCACGGCCAGCGCCGGAATGGGCCGCAGCGCAGGATCCTGCTTGAGCTGGGCCACCACGCCGTAGCCGTCCAGCTTGGGCAGGTGCACGTCGCAGATGATCAGATCGGGCAGCTCGCGCCGCGCGGTGGCCACGCCCTCCTCGCCGTCATGCGCAATCAGCGGCGTGTAGCCGAAGGCGTTGAGCAGATACACCATCAGCTCCATATTGGTCGGATTGTCTTCTATGATAAGGATGCGTGCGGACACGTTTGCACTCCCGGTTAAGTCATTCTTACGGCAGACTGGGCCGCCGCCAGCGGCACGGCCAGCGTAAACACGCTGCCCTGCCCCAGGTGGCTGGCCACACTGATCCGCCCATTCAGTAGCTGCGCCAGCTGCAAGCTCAACTGCAATCCCAGGCCCGTGCCCTCGTACTGCCCCCCGCCGCCAAGCCGGCTGAACGCCTGCGCCAGCATGCGCTGGTGGTCCGGGGCCAGGCCGGCGCCGGTATCGCTGACGCTGACGGTGGCGCAAGCCCGTCCGTCCACGTCGGCCATACCAAGCTCGATGTGCACCGCGCCGCTGTCGGTGAACTTGATGGCGTTGTTCACCAGCCGGCTCACGATCTGCTGCATGGCCCGCCGGTCGCAGCATACATGCAGCGCGTCCTTCGGTGCGTTGAAATCGAACTGCAATCCCTTCTGGTGCGCTTGCGGCTGGAATACTGGAAGTAGCTCCGCGATCAGCGCGTGGCACTCCAGCTGCTCCAGCGTCAACTCCACTTTACCCGAAGCGATCTTGCTCAGGTCAAGCAAATCGTTTATCAAGGCCAGCAACTGGCGCGCACTGGCCTGGATGGTGCGCAACTGGCGGTCCTGTTCCTGCGTCACCGGGCCGGGCAGCTTCATCAGCAGCGTGCCGGCAAAACCGATAATGGCGTTGAGCGGCGTGCGCAGCGCATGCGACATGCTCGCCAGGAAGGTATCCGTGACGCGCCGGGCATGGTCCAGTTCTGCATTCTTTGCGGCCAGCGCGAGGTCGAGGCGCTGGCGGTCGTGGCGGTCGCGGACGGTGCTCAGTATCAGGGTACAGCCGTCGGCGTTGATGATCTGGGCCGCGCAATCGACTGGCAGCGGCGTGCCGTTCTGATGCTGCCACAGCGCCTCGTAGCGCGCGTGGCCATGCTGCGTGATGTGCTGCTCGATGGCCAGGCCATCGTCGTCCTGCCCGGCCGGCAGCAGCAACTGATACAGCCGGCGGCCCAGCGCGTCCTGCTGCGTGTAACCGAACATCGCTTGCGCGCGGCGCGTCCAGCATACTATCTCCCCGCCCTCCCTGGTTACGATAACCGCGTCGGGCAACTCCTCCAGAATCAGCTTAGCGAAGTCAGTTGGCATCGTCTTGCCTTGTGCTGGGCATGCATGCATGCATAACCATACAGCAACCGGGCGCGCGGAATCTCACCAATAGTCACAAGCACCCGGACAGCCAGGGCAAGATGAGCACGCTATGGATTGCCTCTATCCAATGCAGTCTACCTAAGGACTGGCGGGCTGTCTATTTTGTTTCTGAAACTGCAAAATTTGGTGAAATTTGGGTGATTTCGTCCAGAACAAAACGCAGTACCTGGGGGTGGTAGCCGAGTTCAACGTGGCCTATGCCGCCCAGTTCCACATTGCGGGCGCCCGGCAAATGGCCGGAATTCTGCGGCGCCACGATGTTGTCGTGATGCGACCACACTGAAACGATCAGCGCGCGCAGCGAAGGCGCTTCGGACGCGGCCAGCTGCGCCAGCCAAGGCGAACCGCGGCGCATCTGGCGCGCATTCAGGCCGGGACCGAATCCGGCCAGCGCGGTGCCGTGGTGCGGCGTGCCCACGGTGATCACGCGGGCCACGCGCGCACTGCCGAAAGCGCGCAGATGCGCGCGCGCCACCAGGCCGCCCATGCTGTGGCCCACCACGACGGCCTGCGGCTGGCCCGTGGCGGCGCACAGCCGCTGCAGCGCCGCTTCTATTTGCGGCGCGTAGTCGTCTATGCCCGCGCCCAGCGGCTCCAGGTCCACCGCCAGGTAGCTGCGCCCGGCCTGGCGCAGCAGCGCGGCCAGCCGGCCCCAATAGGCGCCGTTGCAGGCATAGCCGTGCACCAGCAGCACCGGCAGTTCGGCATTGCCGGCAGCAAGATGAAAGGTGCTGCGCGGACGCAACACCGTCCACGAGGACAGCTTCATGGAGGAGGAAAATTCGCGGCAAAACATGCGCAGCGAAGCGGCCGGCGACAGCGCGTGCGGCGCCGGAACCGGCCCGCCGGCGCGGCGCGCCATGCGGAAATTGTTACTAGAAATCACTAGTCGGACCAGCACCACGCTGGCCAGGCCCAGCAGCAGCGCGGCCGGCCAGCCCGGACCGGACCAGCCCAGCAGCACACCCGCGAACACCGCCAGGCCGGCCACCGCCAGGCCAAAGCACAGCTGCAGCAGCAGGATGGCGAAGAGCAGGCGGCGCAGCATGGCAGCCTCAGGCAGCCCGCACCAGCGGCACGGCGGCGCCCGCTGCATACTTAGGCGCAGGCTTGCCGGTCAGCTGTTCGGCCAGGCCGCTGGCCAGGCGGGCGGTGATGCCATAGATCGACAACTGCGGATTGGCCCCGATCGACGTGGGGAACAGCGAGCCGTCATGCACGGACAGATTGCCCACGCCGTGATAGCGCCCCTTGCCGTCCACCACGCCGTGGCGCGCATCGGCCGCCATGCCGCAGCCGCCCATCACGTGCGCCGACACCACCCGCATCAGCAAATTCTTGAACGGCAGCGCGTTGATGGCCTCGCGCGCCTGGCTCCAGCTGGTGTAGCTCTGCGCCAGCTCGTGCACCGGCAGCACGCTGCGCGCCCCGGCGGCGAACTGGATCTCGGCCATGGACAGCAAGGCGCGCCGCGCGCCGTCCCACATGAACGGCGTGATGCGGTAGTCCAGCACCGGCTCGCCATGCCGGTTCAGCGCCACGGTGCCGCCCGGCGCTTCGGCATGGAAACCGTCGCGCAGCAGCGCCAGCAGGCCTTGCGCGTGCGGGAACTGGCGCATCATGGCCGCGTGCTGCTCGCCAAAGCCGGCCATGGTGGTCGACAGCAGCAGCGGATGCAGCGGCGGCGCTTCCAGCTTGTAGCCGACGGCGCCGTCGATGGCCTGGGTTTCCAGGAAGTGGTCCGAATAAATCGACTGCGGCGCACCCGCGTAGCCGTCCACGCGCTGCTCGAACAGGCCGGCCGAAATCACGGTGGGATGCAAAAAGGTGCGCTTGCCCAGCAAGCCGTGCGGATCGGGCGCTCCCGAGCGCAGCAGCAGGGCCGGCGTGTTGATGGCGCCGCCCGCCACCACATAATGGCGCGCCTTTACCATCACCCGCTTGCCGGTGGGTGCCTGCCCGCTGGCCGACAGCGGCGTGGCCAGCAAATGGTCCACCTGGCCGTTGCGGAACACCAGCTGCTCGGCGCGCACCCGCGTCAGCAAGGTGGCGCCCTTCTCCAGCGCGGACGGAATGGTGGTCACCAGCATGGACTGCTTGGCGTTGGTGGGACAGCCCATGCCGCAATAGCCCAGGTTCCAGCAGCCGTTCACATTGCGCCGGATGGCCGCCGTGGGTATGCCCAGCCTGGCCGCGCCGCGCCGCAGCAAGTCGTTGTTCTCGTTGGGCGGCACCTCCCAGGGCGTGACGTGCAGGCGCTGCTCCATCATGGCGAACCAGGGCGCCATCGCTTCCGGCGAGTAGTCCGTCAGGCCGAAATTGCGCTGCCAGTACCCCAGCGTGGACGGCGGCGTGCGGAAGCTGGAGGTCCAGTTCACGGTGGTGGAACCGCCCACCGTGCGGCCCTGCAGAATGTTGACGCCCTTGTCGCGCGTCTTGCGCGCGCCGGCCTCCTGGTACAGCGTGGGATAGGCGTCCGCCTCGCGCATCTTGAAATCGCTGGACGACTTCAGCGCGCCCTCCTCCAGGATCAGCACCTTCAGGCCCGCCATCGCCAGCAGCTCGGCCGTCACGCCGCCGCCCGCGCCGCTGCCTATCACCACCACGTCGGCGTCGAAGCCGCGGTCGCGCTCCAGGGCGGAGCAGTCCACCACATCCCAGCCCGCCGCCAGGCCGGCGCGGATAGGGTCGGGGATGATGTTATGCGTTGCGCTCATCAGCTCAGCTCCTTGATGGGGCCGGGATAGCCGGCGCCGGCCCAGCTGGCCGGGTCGGCATACCAGGCGCCCAGCACCAGGTCATGCAGCGCGTGGTAAGCCGTTTGCAGCATCTCCAGCCGGTGCAGGCGCCAGTCCTGCAGGAAGGCGGCGGCCTGCTCGGGCGTGGTGTCGCGCCAGGCCGGCACGCCCGCCAGCAAGCGCCGCGCGGGCGCCAGCGCCAGCAGGCCGAACAGGTCCTGCACTTCCTTTTGCGTACTCAGCGGCAAGCTGGCAACCGCCTGCTGAATCCCGTCCGTGGTGCGGGAAACGGCGGCGTCGCGCGCCGCGCCCGCCGGCGGCAGCATGGGGCCGACAATGGCCGGAATAATCGCCACCAGCACGGCGCGCGCCTCGCCGTCCAGCACGTAGCGCTGCAGCGGCGCGGCGCCCTGCACCGAGCGGTACAGCGCGCCCCCGGCCGCCAGCGCCAGCGCGCCCAGCACGCCGGTCTTCAAAAAGGTTCTGCGTTTCAGCATGTCTCTATTTATATCCTGAATATTTTCGTAGGGCGGCGTGCGCGGCGTAGGGCGGGTTAGCGAAGCGTAACCCGCCGAATCCAATGCACCGCCAAACCCAGTGTACGCCAAAGCCCCCGCCCGCCCCGCGTGCAAAAATAGAGCCACGCATCTATTTGCTTCTGGTAAAAACGCATGCATGAAGACACAAGCCAACCCAAGTCCGCTGGAACAGCAGCTGCGCGCCGCCCGGCTGGAACGCCAGGCCGCCGGGCGCGATCCGGCGCTGGCGTCGGCCCGCCTGGCGCTGAAAACCTTCCAGGCCGCCCGCCTGGCGCGCACCCACGCCGACCTGCTGGCCGCGCCGGACACCCGCGACGCGGCGCTGTTTTTCCTCGAAGAACTATACGGCACCCACGACCTGAGCCAGCGCGACACCGACCTCGAGCGCATCGCCCCCACCATGCAGCGCGTGCTGCCGGCCGACGCCCTGCAAACCATCACCGAAGCGATGCGCCTGGACGCGCTGGCCGAGCGCCTGGACACGGCCATGGCCCGCCTGCTAGGCCCGCAATTCACGGAGGACGACTACATCCAGGCCTACCGCGGCGCCCTCGCCCCGGACGACCGCGCGCGCCAGCTGGAGCTGGTGCAGGCGCTGGGGGAGTCGCTCAGCCAGCTGGTGCGCGTGCCCATGCTGAGCACCACGCTGATGCTCATGCGCGGCCCGGCCAAGCTGGCCGGACTGGGCAGCCTGCAGCAATTCCTGGAGCGGGGATTTTCGTCCTTCAAGCGCATGAAGCAGGCGCGCGCCTTCGTGGCCGCCGTGGTGGGGCGCGAACAGGCCATCATGGACCGGATCTACGCCGGCCATGCGGCGCCGTTCGAGCTGGACTAGCTTTTGGACTTCGCGTCCATGATCTTGCGCGCAATGCCGCGCAGGATGTTGACTTCCTCGGTCTCCAGCTGGGCGCGGGAAAACATGCGTTTCAGGCGCGGCATCAGCTTGCGCGGATTGTTCGCGTCCAGGAAGCCGATCGCCACCAGCGCCTCCTCGAGATGGGCGTACATGCCGTCGATCTGCGCCAGGCTGGCCGCCTCGCCCTGGAAGCCGATGGCGGGCGCCTCGGCGGCCACCGGCGCCTTCGAGGCCCCCTGGGCCGCCAGCGCGGCCATGCGGCATTCGTACACCAGCACCTGCGCCGCCTGCGCCAGATTGAGCGAGGAATAATCCGGATTGGCCGGAATATTGATCAGCGCATTGCACTTTTCCACGATCTCGTTCGGCAGCCCGAAGCGCTCGTTGCCGAAGATTAGCGCCGCGTTCAGCTCGGCGCCGGCCGCCGCCTGCTCGGCGAACTGGCGCGGCGCCAGCACCGGCGGCGAGTATTCGCGCAGCCGGGCCGACACGGCCGCCGCGAAGTTGATGCCCTCCAGCGCCTCGGCCATGCTGCCCACGATGCGCGCCGACGCCAGGATGTCCTGCGCGCCGCTGGCAAAGGCCACCGCCTCCTCGTGCTCCAGCATGCCTTCGAAGCGAGGCGTGACCAGCACCAGCTCGGCAAAACCCATGGTCTTCATGGCGCGCGCCACCGAGCCAATGTTGCCAGGACGACTAGTTTCCACCAAAATTATTCGTAGGCGTTGAAAAAGAGTCGCTGTGTTTTCGGGCTGCTTCATTTAAAATAGCGCCATTACGCGCGTCTGAGGTGGATTTCGGTGGCATTCTAACCATTCCAACCCGTTCCCGCACCGCTCTTTCTCATAATTGTTCACACGCCAACCTGCCTGGATGCAATGCGCCCGGCGGGCAGCAGCGTTTTTTAAATCGGAAGCTTACATGCACCCAATGCTCAACACGGCTATCAAAGCCGCCCGCCGCGGCGCCGCCGTCATCAACCGCGCCAGTTTCGACCTGGATCGCGTCATTGTTAATGAAAAGCAACACAACGACTTCGTCACCGATGTCGACACCGCTGCTGAACAGGCCATCATCGAGGTGCTGAGCAAAGCCTACCCCGACCACGGCTTCCTGGCCGAAGAATCCGGCGCATCGGCCAATGTGAACGACGAGAGCGAGTACGTGTGGATCATCGATCCGCTCGACGGCACCACCAACTTCATGCACGGCTTCCCGCAATACGCCATCTCCATGGCGCTGCAGCACCGCGGCGTGATCACGCTGGCCCTGGTCTACGACCCGGTGCGCAACGACCTGTTCACCGCTGAAAAAGGTTCCGGCGCCTTCCTGAACGACAAGCGCATCCGCGTGGGCAAGCTGGACCGCATCGCCAAGGCCCTGCTGGGCACCGGCTACCAGGCCGGCAACCCGGGCGCGCTGACCGAATACCTGAAAATGTACGGCATCATGGCCGAACGCAGCCAGGGCGTGCGCCGCGCCGGTTCGGCCGCGCTCGACCTGGCCTACGTGGCCTGCGGCCGCCTGGACGGCTTCTACGAAAAAGGCTTGAAGCCTTGGGATATCGCCGCCGGCGCGCTGCTGGTGGCGGAAGCGGGCGGCATTATCGCCGAGTTCAACGGCGAGTCCGATTACCTGCACAAAGGCAACATCATCGCCGGCAGCCCGAAGGTCTTCGGCCAGATGGTCGGCCTGCTTGCTGAGTTTGCATGATATAGACACAAGTCAACAAAGTTTGTTACAAAATAAAAGGGGCTGCGGCCCCTTTTTCATTTCCGCAACGCAACTTGAATGACAACTAGCTGTTATACTCGGCGGTGCGGCAACTCAACCAGTCCACGGCCGCCACCCCGAGAAATTACAGATTGCCTCTGACTGGCGCCCACAAGGCGATGAGCCGATCCTCACACAAAGTTACTATGTCATTTACTACTCTTGGCCTGTCTGACGCCATCGTTCGCGCTGTCGCCGAAACCGGTTACACCACGCCGACGCCCATCCAGACCCAAGCGATTCCGGCTGTACTGAACGGCGGCGACCTGCTGGCCGGCGCACAGACCGGCACCGGCAAAACCGCCGGTTTCACCCTGCCCATCCTGCACCGCCTGTCCACCGACGCGAATGGCGCCAAGCTGGGCAACCGCACCGCCGCCCGTCCCATCCGCGCGCTGATCCTGACCCCGACCCGCGAGCTGGCGGCCCAGGTTGAGGAAAGCGTGCGCGTGTACGGCAAGTACACCAATCTGAACTCCGCCGTGATTTTCGGCGGCGTCAGCATCAACCCGCAGATCAAGCAGCTCAAGCATGGCGTCGACATCCTGGTCGCCACCCCGGGCCGCCTGCTGGACCACATGATGCAAAAGACCATAGACCTGAGCAAGGTCGAGATCCTGATCCTGGACGAAGCCGACCGCATGCTGGACATGGGCTTCATCCGCGACATCAAGAAAGTGCTGGCCGCCCTGCCGCCGAAGCGCCAGAACCTGCTGTTCTCGGCCACCTTCTCGGACGAGATCAAGGCCCTGGCCGACACTCTGCTGGACAGCCCGGCCACCATCGAAGTGGCGCGCCGCAACTCCACGGTGGAAGTGATCGCGCAGAAGATCCACCCGGTCGACCGCGACAAGAAGCACCCCATGCTGTCGCACCTGATCCGCGCCCACAAGTGGACGCAAGTGCTGGTGTTCACCCGCACCAAGCACGGCGCCAACAAGCTGGTGGAACAGCTGGGCGGCGACGGCATCGGCGCCATGGCCATCCACGGCAACAAGAGCCAGGCGGCGCGCACCCGCGCGCTGGCCGAGTTCAAGGACGGCACGCTGCAAGTGCTGGTGGCCACCGACATCGCCGCGCGCGGCATCGACATCGACCAGCTGCCGCACGTGGTGAACTACGACCTGCCCAACGTGCCGGAAGACTATGTGCACCGCATCGGCCGCACCGGCCGCGCCGGCGCCACCGGCGAAGCGGTCTCGCTGGTGTGCGTGGACGAGCACGGCATGCTGAAAGACATCGAAAAGCTGATCAAGCAGACGCTGACGCGTGAAGTGATACCCGGCTTCGAGCCGGACCCGAACGCGCGCGCCCAGCCTATCCAGCTGCGCAGCGGCGCCGGCCAGCACCGCAACCCGCGCCAGGGCGGCGGTGGCGGCGGCAACGGCCGCAACAAGCCAGCCGCAGGCGCGGCAGGCGCCGGCAAACCGCGCAGCGCAGGCGGCGGCAATGGCGGCGGCGGCACCGGCGGCCGTGCCCCGGCCGTGCCGGGCGGCGGCCGCAGCGCCCCGCGCGCAGCGCCACCGCACCGCTCCGGCGGCCGCGGCCGTTAATTCCCCGCCGCCCCTGATCCGGGCGGCAATATAGGGAAAGCAAAAAAGGGGTCAGGGTTAATTAAGTCGGTATACTTAATTAACCCTGACCCCTTTTTTATTGCTGTATGCCAAAGTTCTGCGCCAATCTGTCCATGCTGTTCACCGAGCTGCCCTTCCTGGACCGCTTTGCGGCGGCGCGCGAGGCGGGCTTTGATGCGGTGGAATTCCTGTTCCCCTATGCCTACGATCCGGACCAGCTCAACGAGCGCCTGCACCGCCATCGGCTGAAGCTGGTGCTGCACAATATGCCGCCCGGCGACTGGGCCGCCGGCGACCGCGGCATGGCCTGCGATCCGCGCCGCGCCGACGAGTTCCGCGACAGCGTGCAGCAGGCCATCGCCTTCGCCACCGAGCTGGAGGTGGACAAGCTGCATTGCATGGCCGGCATCCTGCCCGGCGGCCTGGCGCCCGAGCGCGCCCGCGAAACGCTGGTCGGCAATCTGCAATACGCGGCGGACCGTTGCCAGGAGCACGGCATCGCCCTGCTCATCGAGCCCATCAACACCTACGACATGCCGGGCTACTTCCTGAACCGCAGCAGCCAGGCGCTCGACATCATGGCCGCCTGCGCCCGCCCCAATCTGTTACTGCAGTACGACATCTACCATATGCAGCGCATGGAGGGCGAGCTGGCCAACACCATCCGCGCCTGCCTGCCCCGCATCGGCCACATGCAGCTGGCCGACACACCCGGCCGCCACGAGCCGGGCACCGGCGAGATCAACTACCCCTTCCTGTTCCGCCTGCTCGACGAGCTGGGCTATGACGGCTACCTGGGCTGCGAATACACGCCGCTGGCCGGCACGGCCGAAGGCCTGGGCTGGATCGCGGGGCTAGCTGACGGCCGTTTGCGCTAGCGCAAAACCCCGATCTTTGCTCGGAGCAAGATAGGTCCTCACCTTCAAGGGAGAGGACCCGATGAAACTGCCCCGCATTCCGGCAAGCGCGCTTGCCGCCCTGCTCGCGGCGCTGGCCGCCGCGCTCGCCCTCGGCGGCTGCGCCGGCAATCCGCGCCTGCACGAAGCCCGCGAGTTCGCGGCCGAGTCCGCCAAGCTGGGCGGTTTTGCCGACCTCACCCAGCGCTTCCGCGACACCTACCAGCGCGAACAGCCCTACCTGTCCCCCGCCGCCGACCAGCGCGAGCGCGCCGCCGACGCGCGCCGCCACGCCGCCTATCCGGACCTGATGGCCATCCACGAAGCGGTGCTGCTGTATATGCAAACGCTGGGCAAGCTGGCCGGCGGCGAGACCTTCGACCTGAAGGCGCCGCTCAAGACCATGGGCGCCGGCATCAAGGCCTGGCCGGACACCGGCCTGACCGACCGCCACGTGAACGCCTACAGCGGCCTGGCGCAGCTGCTGGCGCGCACCGTCACCAACCCCTACCAGGAGCGCGCCGTGCAAGCCATGGTGCGCGACGGCGACCAGCAGCTGCAAGCCTTGCTGGAGGCGATGCAGAACCTGCTGCGCTACTACGGCAAGAGCAGCGACAACGAGCGCGACATCGTGCTGGGCATGCTGGAGGTGGAGATCGCCTACGCCGACACGCCGCGCGACCGCCTGCTGGCGGCGCTGGCCAAGTCGCACCGCCTGGCCAAGCGCAACGAGTACCGCCTGATCGGCCTGCGCCACACGCTGGCGGCCAAGCATGTGGCGGCCATTGCGGCGGCCCACGCGGCGCTGGTGCAGCACATGGCGCAGGAAGGCAAGCCGGACGCCGCCCTGGCCGACGAATATTCCACCGCAGCCGCCGCCCAATAAGGAGCACGCCATGAACCCATCCGCCCCCCCAGCCGTGACCGCCCGCGCCTTTGAAACGCTGGCCGACAGCCTGTCCGCCTGCGCCGACGAACTGCATCTGCGCATCATGAAGGCGATCCGCCGCAATCCGCCCGGCGGCCCGCCGCGCGAGCCGCAAACAGACCCGACCACGCAAGCCGCGCTGACCGGCCTGGCCCCGTCCGCCCCCGCCGCTGCCCCGTCCAGTCCAGCCAGCGGCAAGCTGGAGCTGGGCATTTCCCACGGCGCCGCGCAGGCGCTGTTCGAAAACGAAGTGGCGCTGCGCCAGCGCGCCAACAGCCTTTACGTGGACGCCGCGCTGCTGGCCGCGTCCGGCCTGCGCGTGCCCGAGCGCACGCTGCTGGACCTGGTGGCGGTGGCGCGCCGCCGCATCCGCGACGCCGGCCTGCTGAAAGACCTGATCGGCATCACCGCCGACATGCTGGGCCTGGCGGCCGCGCTGGCCGCCGGCAAGCCCGAGCATCTGCCCGGCGTGGTGGAAAGCATCAAGGACCGCTACGCGCGGCTGAAGGAAGACCGCGCCGGCTGATGCCGCAGCGGCCTATAATCAAGACATGCCCCCGCCAAGGAGCGCCGCATGTCTTACAAATCTATCGTGGTCCACGTGGACGAAGCGCCGCGCGTGGCCGAACGCATCCGCTATGCCGTGGAACTGGCGCAGCAGGACGATGGCCATCTGCTGGGCGTCGCCATGACCGGCATCGCCCGCGCCCTGTACCAGAACGCCATCGTCGACGAGCAGGATCCCAACCTGGCCCTGCATCTGAATTTCCTGAGAGAACGCGCGAACCGCGCGCTGGAGCAGTTCGGGCCGCTGGTCCAGCGCCTCGGCCTGCAGGACTATGAACAGCGCGTGATCGACGACGACCCCGGCGCCGGCCTGAGCCTGCTGGCGCGCCATGCCGACCTGGTGGTGATAGGCCAGGCCGATCCCGAACACGCGTCCACCTCGGCCGGCAGCGAGTTTCCGGCCCAGGTGCTCAGCCATGCCGGCTGCCCGGTGCTGCTGGTGCCCTACGCCGGGCTGCCCCGGCCCGCGTCCGGCCAGGCCGGGCCGGCGCGGCGCATCCTGGTGGCCTGGAACGCCAGCAAGGAGGCGGCGCGCGCGGTGCGGGAGGCGCTGCCGCTGCTGCGGCGCGCCGAGCGCGTGCAAATTGCCGTGTTCGATCCCGACAGCGAGCGCGACCTGCACGGCGCCTCGCCCGGCGCGGACCTGCTGCAATACCTGGCGCGGCAAGGCGTGCAGGCGGACATCCTGGTGCGCCAGTCGCAGCGCGCCGGCCTGCTGAAGCGCCCCACCGGCACCGGCGAGGCGCTGCTGGCCCTGCTGGCGGAGGAAGGCTGCGACCTGCTGGTGCTGGGCGCTTACGGCCATTCGCGCTTCCGGGAAACGCTGCTGGGCGGCGTCACGCGCACCGTGCTGGAAAGCATGACGGTGCCGGTGCTGATGGCGCACTGAACCAGCGCATCGCGCTGGCGCGCCGGCTAGCCCTCGGCCCAGGACTGGCTGCGGATCTTGGCCACCTGGCGCTGCGCCAGCCATTTCCACAGCTGCAGCGCGTCGGCCTGCGGCGCGCCCGCCATGCGGCGCGGGCTGGCCAGGGCGATTTCGCAGTCGCGGTCGGACCATTCGGCGAAGATGATGTCGCCGCCGCTGGCCACTTCCACTTCATACATCAGGCCGTCGTCATAGCCGAAGCGCAGCACGGCCGTGCCGGGGCCGCCGTCCGGTCCGGGCACGGCCCCGCTATAGATTTCCGCCAGGGCCGCAGCCAGCTGGGATTCCGTCGGCGCAGCCACGTCGCGGCCGTCCGGGCGAGTCAGCACTACCCATGCCTGTGTCATTGACGCTCCCCCTTCTCAACTCGTTAGCATTCTTCTGGCGAATAATGTACCGGCTCGGGCAACTACGCCATGATCCATGTCTAGCATGGGCCTTGAGGACCGCATATTGGTATTTTTATTGTAGCAACAATCCAGCCCATGGCCTGCCCGGCTTATAAATTCCCTGTCCCGGTTGCAGGCCCACAACAACGCGCGCCAGCCAGTGGGTTTCGTCTTGCAATCGGGAAAGAAGCAGCCCCGTCCTGCGGCGCTGCGCGCCCGGCATGCTGCGCGCACGCAGCGCCACGCCCGCCGTATAATCAAAGCAACCGCCGCTCCCACGCCAGCATGTTCACCGATAGGAACGCCCGATGGAACTGGATGCCACGCCGCAGTTATCCGCCCGCGTCAAGGAACTGGAAGACCTGCTGGCCTTCCACAGCACCTACGACAAGCTGACCGGCCTGCCCAAGCGCAACCTGTTCACCGACCGCCTGCAGCAAGCCTTGCTCAAAGCCCAGCGCCGCAACGGCCAGCTGGCCTTGCTGTGCATCGGCATCGACAACTACAACTTCATCAACGAAAGCCTGGGCCACACCGGCGGCAACCAGCTGCTGGCCGGCGTGGCCGAGCGCCTGCGCGCCTGCGTGCGCAGCGACGACACCGTGGCCCTGTTGGGCGGCAACGAGTTCATCGTCATGCTCAGCGAGGTCGGCAGCCCGGCCGACGCGGTGCCGGTGTGCGAAACCATCTTCGCCACCCTGGCGCCGGCCTTCGCGCTGCAGGGCCAGCAGGTGCACGCCAGCGCCAGCATCGGCGTGGTGCACAGCCCGCAGGACGGGCGCGACGGCGCCACGCTGCTGCGCTACGCCGACATGGCGCTCACGCGCGCGCGCGAGCTGGGCGGCGCGCACTACCAGTTCTTCGCCTCCGAGATGAACCACCGCACGCTGGAACGCATCGGCATGGAGGCGGCGCTGCGGCTGGCGGTGTTCCGCGACGAGCTGCAACTGCGCTACCAGCCGCTGGCGGACCTGCAAAGCGGCGCCGTGGCCAGCCTGGAGGCGCTGGTGCGCTGGCAGCATCCCGAGCTGGGACTGATCCCGGCGCAGCGTTTCGTGCCGGTGGCCGAGGAAGCCGGCCTGGCCGGCGCCATCGGCGCCTGGGTGCTGCGCCGCGCCTGCCAGGACATGCGCGCCTGGCGCGACGCCGGGCTGGCGCCGGTGCGGGTGGCGGTCAACCTCTCGCCCAAGCAGTGCCGCGACCGGCTGCTGCCGGGCCAGGTGGCCGCCGCGCTGGAGGAGTACGGCCTGCCGCCCAGCGCCCTGGCGCTGGAAATCACCGAGGCCGCGCTGCCGCTGGACAGCGCCGCCGGCGGCGAGCTGCTGGGGCCGCTCAAGGCCCTGGGCGTGGCGCTGGTGCTGGACGACTTCGGCACCGGCTACTCCTCGCTGAGCAATCTGAAGCGGCATGCTTTCGACGTGGTCAAGATCGACTGCGCCTTCATCCGCGACATCATCACCGACGCCGGCGACGCCGCGCTGTCCAAGACCATCATCTCCATGGCCCACCTGCTGGGCATGCAGGTGGTGGCCGAGGGCGTGGAAAGCGAGGCGCAGTGCGACTTCCTGCGCCGCCACAGCTGCGACCTGATCCAGGGCTATTTCTTCGCCGCCCCGCTGCTGGCCGACGAGGTGGCGGCCCTGCTGCGCGACGGCCGCCGCCTGCCGCCGCACCTGCTGCGCATCCAGAAGCAACAGCGCAGCCTGCTGCTGGTGGACGACGAGCAGAACATCGTGTCGGCCCTGAAGCGCCTGCTGCGCCGCGACGACTACCAGATCCACACCGCCCACAGCGGCCAGGAAGGCCTGGACCTGCTGGCGCGGCAGGCGGTGGACGTGATCGTGTCCGACCAGCGCATGCCCGGCATGCTGGGCGCGGACTTCCTGCGCAAGGCCAAGGAGCTGTACCCGGACACGCTGCGCATCATGCTGTCCGGCTACACCGAGCTGCAGTCGGTGACGGACGCCGTCAACGAAGGCGCCATCTACAAATTCCTGACCAAGCCCTGGGACGACGAACAGCTGCGCGGCCATATCGCCGAAGCCTTCCGCCTCAAGGAAATCGCCGACGAGAACGAGCGCCTGAACCTGGAACTGCGCACCGTCAACCTCGAACTGGCCTCGGCCAACCGCCGCCTGGAGGAAGTGCTGCGCCAGAAGCAGCAGCAGATCAGCCGCGACGAGATCAGCCTGGGCGTGGCGCGCGAGCTGCTGCAGCACCTGCCGCTGCCCGTCATCGGCATGGACGACCAGGGCATGATCGCCTTCGTCAACGCCGCCGCCGAGCATTTGTTCCGGCACGGCGGCCCCCTGCTCGGCGACGAGGCCTGCGTGGTGCTGCCTGAACTGTTCCCGGCCGGGGACGGCTTCCAGGCCATGGCCGCCGGCGGCCTGCGCGCGCCCGGCACGCACGAGGCCGACATCGGCGGCGTGCGCTACGCGGTCGATGTCTACCCCATGGGCGAAAGCTCCAGCTCGCGCGGCAGCCTGATCGCCCTGAGCCGCACCGGAACACTGCCATGAGCGCAATACAAATTGAACTCGAGGAAGCCAGCGCCGGCATGGTGCTGGCCGAGGCCCTGCTCGACAGCCACGGCGGGGTGCTGCTGCCGCCGGGCGCCGTGCTCAGCGAGTCCACGCTGGCCTCGCTGCGCCGGCGCGGCATTGCCGGCTGCAGCGTGCTGGCGCCGCAGGAACCGGACGGCGAGGACGCGTCCGACCCCGCGCTGGCCGCCGCGCGCGCGCAGCAGCGCCTGCAACGCCTGCAGCACCTGTTCCGCCACAGCGCGGACACCGAAGCCACGGGCCAGCTGCTGCGCCTGCTGGCCGCCTACCGCAGCCGGAGCTGACCATGGCCACCCTACCCACCATGGAAGACGTGGCCCGCCGCGTGCAGGACCTGCCCTCGCTGCCGGCCGTGGTGGGCGAGCTGCTGGCCTGCGTGGGCCAGGAGGGGCTGGACTTGCAGGTCCTGGCCGGCAAGATCGCGCTCGACCAGTCGCTCTCGGCCAAGACCCTGCGCCTGGCCAACTCCTCCTTCTACGGCATGCCCTCCCGCGTGACCACCATCCAGCAGGCGGTGGCGGTGCTGGGCGTGCACAATATCCGCACCCTGGTGACGGCCTGCTCGGTGACCGGCAGCTTCCGCGGCATGGCCGGCAGCAGCTTCGACCTGCCCGCCTTCTGGCGCCACTCCGTGGCCACCGCCGCCTGCGCGCGCGCGCTGGCCCGCCCGCTGCGCCAGAACCCGGACACGGCCTTCATCGCCGGCCTGCTGCACGACCTGGGCACGCTGGTGCTGGCCACCCGCTACCCGGACGAATACGCCATGCTGGAAGCGCACCGCGTGCAACAAGATTGCAGCCAGAGCGAAGCCGAGCGCGCCATCTTCGGCTTCGACCACGCCGGCATAGGCGGCGCGCTGGCCGCGCGCTGGCAGTTCCCGCTGCAGATCCAGCGCGCGGTGGCGCGCCACCACAACACCGAGGAACTGGAAGCGCCTTCGCTGGCCCTGGCCATCCACCTGGCCAACGCCGTTGCGCACGGGCTGGACCTGGCCGGGCGCGAGGACGAGCAGGCGCCGCCGGTGGGCTGGCCGGCCTGGCAGGCCGCCGCGCTGAGCGACCAAGTCTGCCAGGAAGTGTTCGCCGAGTCCGAGCGCACCTTCCACGACCTGTGCCAGATCCTGGTCAACTGAGCGCCCGGGAGAGCCGCCATGCCCCACAGCACAGCCAGCGCAGCCAGCACCAGCGGTCCCGGCGCGCATGCGGCCGGTGAAGCCGGCCCGGCCGCCATCGCCCTGTCGGCCTTCCTCGACGGCCACCCCGTGGCCACCTTCGTGCTCGACACCGCGCACACCATCACGCACTGGAACAAGGCCTGCGAGCACCTGCTGGGCTGGAGCACGGAGGAAATGGTGGGCACGAAAAACCACTGGCAGGCCTTCTACCCCAAGCAGCGCGCGCTGCTGGCCGACCTCATCGTGTCCGGCGTGGACCCGGCCGCCAGCGAGCACTACCGCGAACGCCACAAGCGCTCCGCGCTCATCCCCGGCGCCTACGAGGACGAGGACTTCTTCCCCAATATCGGCGTCAGCGGCCACTGGCTGCACTTCACGGCGGCGCCGCTGCGCGACGGCGGCGGCCAGGTGGTGGGCGCGATCCAGACGCTGCGCGACGTGACCGAGCGCCGGGTGGCGGAAAACGCGCTGCGCAAGGCGCACGACAGCCTGGAGCACCTGGTCGAAAAGCGCACGGCCCAGCTGGCCGAGGCGAACCAGCGGCTGGAGGACGACATCCGCCAGCGCGAACTGGCCGACGCCGAACTGCGCCGCCGCAATATCGAGCTGACCGAACTCAACGAGCAGCTCGGCATGGCCCAGCAGCAGTTGCTGCAGTCGGAAAAACTGGCCTCCATCGGCCAGCTGGCGGCCGGCGTGGCGCACGAGATCAACAACCCCATCGGCTACATCTTCTCCAACTTCGGCACCCTGCAAAGCTACCTGGGCAGCCTGTTCGAGATGCTGCAGGCCTACCGCGAGGCCGAGCCCCACGTGGCCGACGCCGCCACCGCCGAACGCCTGCGCGCCATGCGCGAGGGGCTGGACCTGGACTTCCTGCGCGAAGACATCCCCTCGCTGATGAACGAGTCCAAGGAAGGCATCGTGCGCGTGCGCCACATCGTGCAGGACCTGAAGGACTTCTCGCGCGTGGACGCCAACCAGGAATGGGTGTGGGCCAATCTGCACCAGGGCATAGACTCCACGCTCAACATCGTCAGCAACGAGGTCAAGTACAAGGCCGACGTGGTCAAGCACTATGGCGACATCCCGGACATCGAATGCCTGCCGCTGCAGCTCAACCAGGTGATCATGAACCTGGTGGTGAACGCGGCGCACGCCATAGCCGGCGAGCGCGGCACCATCACCGTCGCCACCGGCGCCGATGACGGCGGCCACGTGTGGCTGGAAGTGCGCGACAACGGCAGCGGCATCGCGCCGGACAACCTGTCGCGCATCTTCGACCCCTTCTTCACCACCAAGCCGGTCGGCAAAGGCACGGGACTGGGGCTGTCCATGGCCTACGGCATCGTGCGCAAGCACAACGGCGCCATCACGGTCCAGTCCACGGTGGGCGCCGGCACCACCTTCCGCGTGCTGCTGCCGGTGCGCCATGACAAGTCCCCGACCGAACCAGGAGCCCCCCAACCATGACGCCTGCCCAGCCCCTTGCCGCCGCGCCCCCGCCCGCCGCACCCGCGGCGGCCATGCCCACCCTGCTGTGCGTGGACGACGAGCCCAACATCCTGGCCTCGCTGCGGCGCCTGTTCCGCCCCGCCGGCTACCGCGTGCTGCTGGCCGAAAGCGGGGCCGAGGGCCTGCGCGTGCTCGAGGCCGAAGCGGTGGACCTGGTGATTTCCGACATGCGCATGCCGGAGATGGACGGCGCCCGCTTCCTGGCCCAGGTGCGCCAGCGCTGGCCGGACACGGTGCGGCTGCTGCTGACCGGCTACTCCGACATCCAGTCCATCCAGGACGCCATCAACTGCGGCGAGATCTACCGCTACATCACCAAGCCCTGGGACGACAACGACATCCAGCTGGTGGTGCGCCACGCGCTGGAGCGGCGCGCGCTGGAGCAGGAAAAGCAGCGCCTGGAAGCGCTCACGCTGCGCCAGAACGAGGAGCTGAAGCAGCTCAACCACAGCCTGGAGGCCAAGGTCGAGGCGCGCACCCTGCAGCTCAAGCTGTCGCGCGACGCGGCCATCGCCGCGAACGACAAGCTCAAGCACAATTTCGTCACCACCATCAAGGTCATTTCCAGCATGCTGGAGATGCGCGGCGGCGCGCTGTCCGGCCACGCGCGCCAGGTGGCCGACCTGGCGCGCAAGATCGCCGTCCACCTCAAGCTGGACGCGCGCGAGGCGCAGGACGTGTTCGTGGCCGGCCTGCTGCACGACCTGGGCAAGATAGGCTATAGCGACGACATGCTGGCCACGCCGCTGACCATGCTGCACGGCGAGGAGCTGGGCCTGTTCCGCAAGCATCCCGTGCGCGCCGAGCAACTGCTGATGCCGCTGGAGGACTTGCGCGGCAGCGCCGCCATCCTGCGCGCCCAGCTCGAACGCTTTGACGGCAACGGCTTCCCGGACGGCGTGGCCGGGCTGGCGATCCCGCTGGGCGCGCGCATCCTGGCGCTGGCGGTGGACTATTTCAACCTGCAGCAAGGCGCCATGGTGCAGCGCCACCTGCGCGCCGACGAGGCCAAGTCGCTCATCATCAACGCCAGCGGCACGCGCTACGACCCGCACGTGGTGAACGCCTTCCGCCATGTGGTGGACGGCGGCGGCGGCGACGAGGCCAGCGGCGTGGAGATGCTGTCGGGCGAACTGGTGCCCGGCATGGTGCTGGCGCGCGACCTGGTCAGCCGCGACGGCCTGATGCTGCTGGCCGCCGACCATGTGCTGGACGCGCGCATGATCCAGCAGGTGCAGGACTTTGAAGCGAAAAGCGGCGGCCGCCTGCCGATACGCGTGCGGCCCGCAAAGGAGAAGCAATGAGGCGCATCCTGCTGCTGGACGACGAAATGAATGTGCTGCTGGCCCTGCAGCGCTCCATGCGCGCCCACCTGGCCATCCCCGACCTGCGCGTGGAAATCTTCACCAATCCCTACGACGCGCTGCAGCGCGTGTGCGCCTGCGAGTTCGACCTGGCCATCTCCGACTACCGCATGCCCCACATGAGCGGCGTGGCCTTCCTGCAAGCGCTCAAGGACGTGGCGCCCAACACCATACGCATGATGCTGACCGCCTCCACCGATTTTGAAACCGCCATGAGCGCCATCAACGACGCCCAGGTGTTCCGCTTCATCCCCAAGCCCTGGCACCTGGCCGAGCTGCAAACCAATATCGGCGAAGCGCTGGCGCAGCGCGACAGCCTGCTCGCCAGCCAGGGGCTGCAGCCCGCGCCGCCCACGCCGCTCACGCCGCAGGAGCTGGAGGCGCAGCGGCTGGAAGCGGAGGAACCCGGCCTGCTGAAGGTCAACTGGGCGCCGGACGGCTCCATCATCCTGTAGCCGCGGCCGCTTCGGTCTTGGGCGGATGCACCGGCAGCCGTATCGTGAAGCGCGTGCCCTTGCCCACCTCCGAGGCCACCTCGATGCGGCCGCCGTGCTTGTGCACGATGCCGTAGGACAGCGACAAGCCCAGCCCCGTGCCGCTGCCCACCGGCTTGGTGGTGAAAAAAGGTTCGAAGATGCGGTTCAGGTTCTCCGCCGGTATGCCGCAGCCGCTGTCGCCCACCTCTATCCACACCCAGCCTTTCTCGGCGCCGGTGCGCAGGGTGATGGTGCCGCGCTCCTTGATGGCGTGGCCGGCGTTGACCAGCAGGTTCATGAACACCTGGTTCAGCTGCGAGGCCAGGCATTCGACCTGCGGCAGCACGCCGTAGTGCTTCTCCACCGTGCACTTGTACTTGATTTCATTGGCCACGATATTCAGCGTGCTGTCCAGGCCGTGGTGCAGGTCGGCCACCTGCCACTCGGTTTCGCCCACGTGGGAAAAGTCCTTGAGCGCCTGCACAATGTCCTTGACGCGCTTCAGGCCGTCCATGGATTCCTTCACCAGTTCGGTCACGTCCTCGCGCAGAAACGCCAGGTCGGCCGCCTGCCGCGCCGCCGCGATGCGCCCGGCCAGCACCGCCGGCAGCGGCTGCGCGGCCAGCGCCTGGTCGTAGGCGTCGAGCACGCCGAACAGCGTGCCGACATAGCTGCGCAGCGTGTTCATATTGGAATTGACGAAGCCCACCGGATTGTTGATCTCATGCGCAATACCGGCCGCCAGCTGGCCGATGGAGGCCATTTTTTCCGACTGCAGCAATTGCTCGTGCGCCTCGCGCAGCTTGGCGATCAGCTCGTGCTGGGCCTGCTCCATATGCTTGCGCACCGTGATGTCGGTCAGCGAGCCTATCACCTCCAGCGGCGCGCCGTGCTCGTCGCGTATCAGGCGCAGGCTGTCGTGCATCCACAGGTAAGAGCCGTCCGCCGCGCGGAAGCGGTACTCGTAGGCGCGCTGCCCTTCGGTGAAAATGCTGGCCAGGCTGGAGAAGATATTCGGCGCGTCGTCCGGGTGGATATGGTCGAACCAGAAATTCGGGTCGGCAACCATGTCCTCCGGCCGGTAGCCCAGCACATTGAGGGCGTTGTTGCTGACGAAGGTCATCTTGAAGTCGCCGCTGGGCACGGTGCAATAGATGATGGCGGGGGTGTTGTCGACCAGGTACTGCAAGCGCACCAGCGGCGAGGCGGCTTCGGCGGCGGTGGCCGGCGCCGAGGGGGCTTGCGTGAAAAAATCGAATTCCTCGAATTGCATGCAGCCCTCCGCCCACGCCAGGGATATGCTGCGATTATGCGCTTTTCCGTTTTGGAAAGCGCACTATTTATTCGCCCGCTACCAGCTTGCAATCGCGTAGGAACGGCGCGGCTCGCCGCTGTGCGCCGGCATGGGCGCCAAGCCCGTGGCCAGCGCCGTCAGGGGCTCCGGCGGCGCAGGCTGCGCCAGCCAGGCGCGCGGATCGACCCGGTAGTATTTCAGGAACTCGCCGAACAGCGCGGCATGGCGCTCGGCCATCTGCCACGGCTTTTCGAAAAAGGTCTCGGTGGCCACGGCGAAGAATTCGGCCGGGCTGGTGGCGCCGTAATGGTCGATCACGCTGTCCTGGCGGCCGTAATAGGCGTCGTAGCGCAGGTTGTCGTAGTCGCGCGACAGCACGGCCGACCAGCTGCGGTAGCTGTCCTGGCTGCCCAGGTAGGGCGCGCCGTTGGTGCTGCCCGATTCGCTGTCGAGCTGGTGCGCAAACTCGTGCAGCACCACATTGTGGCCGTCGGTCCAGTCGCGGTAGCCGAGTTTGACGTCCGCCCAGGACAGCACCACGCGGCCGTCGTCCCAGGATTCGCCCAGCAGGGTTTGCTTATGGGCCGTCACCACGCCGCCCGCCTCCATCTGCTGGCGCGGCGCCAGGAAGGCGCTGGGATACAGCAGGATGGTGTGCAGCGCGCGGTAGACCTTGCTGGGCCGGTTCAGCAGCAGCAAACAAGCCTGGCCGGCGATGGTGTAGCGCATCTCGTCGTCCACCTCCAGCCCTTCGCAGCCGACGAACTTCTTGGTGTGCAGGAACTGTTTGATCAGCTGCTGCAATTGCAGCTGCAATTCCGCGCCCATGCTGCTGTAGACCGGGATATTGCGCAGCAGCACGGCCTGCGCGGCGGCCGGCAAGGGCCGCGCCAGCGCGCGGCGCAGGGTCCAGCGCGGGTACAGCAGGGGTGCGGCCAGCGCCAGCGCCAACACGGGGAGCCACAACAATCCGTCCATAGTGCCATCCATAAGGAAACTCGTCCGCCTCAGGTGGGGTTCCTTTGCGCCAATTCAATGCGCAACAGCCGGAACGCTGTCCGGCTGTTCTTACTTTAGCACTGCGGCGGCGCTGCTGCGCCGGACTTACGCTTTCTGCAGCGAGGTGGGCGCGCCGAACAGGGCGGCGACCAGCGGATCGCGGGTGACCGGGCCGCGGTTCACGCGGATGGCGTAATGGGTGTCGTCGGCCAGGATGTGGAAATGGCGTCCGGCACCGGCCATGGCCTGCTCGCGCAGGCTGGGGCGTTCCTTGCGCGGCGGCGCGCCTTCGCGCTTGGGCTGCGAAATGGCGGCCAGGAACATCTTCACGCGCTCAGGGTCGGGCGTCAGCTGGTAGACCGCCTTGCCCAGGTAGGTGGCGGTGCCTTCTATATAGCGCGCCAGTTCGATCACGCCGGCATCGCGCAGGTCGCGGATGTATTTGCGCGCGCCGGACGGCGAAAACTTGAGGAACCATGCAATCTCGTCCGCCAGCATCTCGTGCTGCTGCAGCTCGCCGATCAGTTTTTGCATATTCTCGATGCGGCGCAGCGTGGCCGAAGTCGAGCGCACCCGCTCGATCGGCGCCAGCGACAGGGCCTTGCGTTCAGAAATGGGACCGGGACGCTCCACCAGCGTCAGCCGGGGCTTGTCAGCCGATTTGATGGGCTCCTGCAGGGCAAGACCGGAATTTTGGTTTTGTATGATTGCATGCATTTCATCACTCCTTTAACGATAGCCAGCATTGCTTGGAGCAGGCCCGACTGCCTTTTCCAGCGACACACTAGTCTGGTTTCTTGGCTCCAGAATGCCGCCGGGGCCATTTTTGGTCTGTGCGGCAACGAACATAAATGAGCAATACGCAAACTTGGGCTTGGTGCGTTCGCGTACAGAAGGGAACGCTGAAGACCGCTAATCTGGCTGCAGCTTGTCCACTTGAAGAGAGGATTCATCATGAAACTGTCCGTCCTGTTAGCTGCCGCCGCCGCCACCCTGGCCCTGGCTGCCTGCGAACGCACCACCGTCAACAATCCGCCGCCGGTAGACACGCCGGCCCCTGCCGCCGTTCCCGTCCCTGTGCCGGTGCCCGTCCCCGGTCCCGCCGGTCCGCAAGGCGCACCGGGCGAACCCGGCAAGCCAGGCGACACCCTGATCGTGGTGCCGGACGCCGCCAAACCAGCCCCGGAACCCGCCCCCCCGCCACCGGCACGCTGATTACAAGTAATTACAAGTCAGTGCAAGCCATTACAAGTCACTAAGCTTGTTACTCTGATACAATGCCACCGCGCCGCACCATTTTTGGTTGCCGGCGCTGTTTCCATTGGACCGCGCAATTTGCGTGTGGTTCACGGACTGGGGCGTCACAAATCGACAACACTTTTGATTTTGCGCAAGGTTTTGTGCGGTAACGCACGGTTCAGTTGGATAAATGTCCATAAAGTCCAGTCCAACAGCAGAGCAAGACGCTGGAAACTTCGCTGTGTAGGCAGCACCACCTTCAAATAAAAACGGGAGTTACTTGTGAAAAAGACCAACAAGCTCGCTATCATTGCAGCCATCGTTACGCTGTCGTCGACCGCCGCCATGGCCCAAGACGCACAGATCAATCCAAACTGGTACATCCAGCCTAGCGTGAGCGCATTCAAGCCGGACTCCGGTTTCGTAACCGACCAGAGCGCATACGGCGCGGGCCTGAAATTCGGCAAAGCCATCGCCCCGAACTGGGACATCCAGGCTGGCTACACCTATGCCCGCGCCAAGGAAGACGCGCGCCGCTACCAGCAAGAGACCCTGGGCCTGGACGGCTTGTACCTGTTCTCCCGCAACTCCTTCCGTCCCTTCCTGCTGGCCGGTATCGGCGCCGAGCGCGACACCCAGAACCAGCCTCTGCGCAGCGAAGTGCGCAAGAGCTCCCCGTTCATCAGCGCCGGCCTGGGCTTCCAGGCTGACCTGACCGACCGCGCTGCGCTGCAAATGGACCTGCGCAATGTGCACGGCTTCCTGCGCGGTTCGGCCTTCCCTGCCGTCGGCAGCAAGAGCAACAACCTGTACCTGACCGTCGGCCTGAACTACGCCCTGGGCGCCAAGCCAGTGCCGCCGGCGCCGGCTCCCGCACCAGCGCCGGCTCCCGAGCCAGTCGCCGCGCCGGCGCCTGCACCGGTTGCTCCGCCGCCGCCGCCAGCGCCGCGCTTCGAAAAAATCACCATGTCGGCGACCGAACTGTTCGCCTTCGACAGCGCCAAGCTGAACCCGAACCAGCCTAAGCTGGACGAGCTGGCCACGCTGCTGAACAACAACCCATCCGTGGGCAATGTGACCATCACCGGCCACACCGACCTGATCGGTTCGGACAAGTACAACCAGAAGCTGTCGGAACAGCGCGCCAACTCGGTCAAGGCTTACCTGACCGGCAAAGGCGTGGCTGCCGACCGCCTGACCGCCGTGGGCAAGGGCGAGTCCCAGCCTGTCGTTAAGTGCGACAACAAAAAACGCGCAGACCTGATCAAGTGCCTGGAGCCTAACCGCCGCGTTGAAGTCGACCAAGTGACCATCGAACGCCGCGTGAACTAATCGCACGGCTGGTCATCTGACTGATAGAGAGGGGGCTTCGGCCCCCTCTTTCCATTTCGGAAGGAGAACTTGCCATGAAACACATTCCGCCCCGGGTGAAGACGCTGCGCAGCGTGGCCGTCTGCACCGTCACCGAATGGCTGGAGCACCGCGCCAGCAGCAAAGGCGCGGCGCTGGCCTTCTACACCATGTTTTCCATCGCGCCCATCCTGGTGCTGGTGATCGCCATCGCCGGCGCCTTCTACGGCCAGCAGGCGGCCCAGGGCGAACTGTTCGGCCAATTGCGCGGCCTGGTCGGGCCGCAGGGCGCGGAAGCGCTGCAGGCGGTGCTGGCCGGCGCGCGCAATCCCGAGCAGGGCCGCTTCGCCACCTTGGCCGCCGGCGCCCTGCTGCTGTTCGGCGCCACCACCGTGTTCGCCGAACTGAAAGCCAGCCTGGACGAAATCTGGCAGCTGCCGCCGCTCACGCAGGGCACGCTGTGGGACACCGTGCGCACCCGCTTGCTGTCCTTCGGCATGGTGCTGGTGCTGGGTTTCCTGCTGCTGGTGTCGCTGGTGGTGAGCGCGGCGCTGGCCGTGCTGGACAAGTACTGGCAGGGGCTGTGGAGCAAGGCCACGCTGGCGTTAAGCGTGCTCAACTGGGTGATCGGCTTCGCCGTCATCGCCGCCATGTTTGGCGTGATCTACAAGCTGCTGCCGCGCATCGTGCTGTCGTGGCGCGACGTGACCATAGGCGCGCTCGGCACGGCGGCCCTGTTCACGCTGGGGAAGTATGGCATCGGGGCGTATATCGGCAACAGCGGCGTGGCCAACAGCTTCGGCGCGGCCGGCTCGCTGATCGCCCTGCTGCTATGGGTCTACTACTCGGCGCAGATCTTCTTTCTCGGCGCCGAGTTCGCGCGCCAGTACGCGCTGCAGCTAGGCAGCCTGCGCCACCACCCGCGCGACGAACACGGCAATCTGCTGTTCTAGTGCCGCTCGCCAGGCAGGCGGGCCGCCGCGTGGGTGATCTCCAGGCGTCCGCCGCCCAGGCAGCCGGCAATGGCGGCCGGCACGGCGCCGGGCCGGTTCACCGCATGCAAATGGAATAGCAGCTGGCCCGCCGCCAGTTCGCCCCAGCCGGCCATGGCCAGCTCGCCCGAGCGGTGCTGCACCAGCACGTGCACGCTGCAAGCCAGGCCCGCCACCGGCTCGGCCAGCAGCATATGGTCGATACGGTAGACGTCCTCGTCCATCGCACGCGTGGCGACCGCGCCCAGCACGGTCTTCTGTTTCAGCAGATTGCCGGCGCGGTCCGGCGCCAGGGCCTGGCGCGCCATGCAGACCATGTACTCGGCCCGGCCCAGGCGCAGGCTAAGGAATTGTTCGGGGTCGCACTCGAGCTGGGGCGCCGCTTGCTGCAAGGCGGCCATGGCGGCGCGCGCAGCCTGGGGGGCCGGGCGCAGGACGGGAATGGCGTGCCCGCCGCAGTCCTCCAGTTCCAGCAATTCGTCGGTGCAGGGAAAAGGCAGCGCCGTGCCTTGCTTGCCTTCAAAAAGAATAGCCATCATTATTCTCCGGTCAGTGCCAACGCAGGGGTGGTGTTGATTTTATACGCCCCCTGCCGGAGAAATTCAAGCCCGCTCTATTCTCCCAGCAGCTCGGCCACCGCTTCCATGCCTTCCACCCGCTCGGCCACCACTTTGACGATCACGATCACCGGCACGCCCAGCAGCAGTCCCCACACGCCCCACAGCCAGCCCCAGAACAGCAGGCTGACGAACACGGCGGCGGGATTCATGCGGGCGATGCGGCCGGTCATCCAGGTGGTGACGAAAGTGCCCACCAGCGTGGCGATGGCCAGCGAGGCGCCGGTCACCAGCAGCACCATTTGCAGCGATTCGAACTGCATGAAGGCCACCACGCCGGTGGCGCTGGTAATGAGCAAGGGGCCGAAGTAAGGCATCAGGTGCAGCAGCCCGGCCACGATGGCCCACGCGCCCGCGTTCTCCAGGCCGATGGCGCGCAAGGCCATCCACATCAGCAGCGCCAGCAGCACATTGGTCACCAGCAGCATGAACATATAGCGCTGGATGCTGCTGTTGATGTCCTCGAGAATATGCACGGTGACTTTTTTGCGGCTCAGCGAAGGCCCGGTCAGCTTGACCAGCTTGCGCTTGAAGGTGTCGCCCGAGAGCAGCAGGAAGAACACCAGGAAGATCACCATGGTGGCCTGGCTGACAAAGCCGGCCACGCCCATGGAGCCGGCCCACACCCAGTCGATCACCTTGATGCCGCCCTGCTCGGCCGGCACGGCCTTGCGCACGGTGCGCTTGGCGCTGCCGGACGCGGCCTGCTCGATCTCGGTGGCGACGGCCTGGATGCGTTCTATCGTGCTGGGGCCTTTGCCCAGCTTGTCGGACATCAGGCGCGCGAGTTTATGGGTAACGGTGGGAAGCTCGTCGACGATGCTCTCGAATTCGCCGTGCAGCTTGTCGGCAATGGCGGCCGAGCCGCACAGGATGGCGACGGTGACCAGGGTGGCGCCCAGGGCGCGCGGCAGGCGCAAGCGCTCCAGCCAGCACACCAGCGGATTCAGGGTATAAGCGAGGAAGATGCCGAGCAGCAGGGGCACGAGGAAATTCTTGGCCCATTGCAGCGCGTAGAGAAAGGAAACGGTGGCAATAATGCCGAGCGCGATGCCGCGCGCGTGTACATGCAGTGGAAGGCGGGAGGCAGCCTCGGTGTCGTCGGCGGGCGTCATGGGGATGTCGGCAGGCGGCGCCATCCCCGCAGGGACGGCGCCGCGCGCAGCTTACTTCACGCGAATGTCGTTTTTCACCGACTTCACGCCGGCTACGCCGCGCGCAATTTCACCGGCCTTGGTGATATCGCCAGGCTGGGCGACAAAGCCGCTCAGCTGCACGGTGCCTTTGAAGGTCTCGACATTGATCTCTGTCGATTTCAGCGTAGGCTCGTTGAAAATGCTGGCCTTCACTTTGGTGGTCAGCACGGTGTCGTCGACGTATTCGCCGGCGCCTTCCTTGGTCGGGCTGGAGGCGCAGCCAACAACGGTAAAGACGGTAGCGGCGGTAAATACAGCGGTAGCGAATTTTTGAGCGATCTTCATGGTCTTCTCCTTGGTTTTGAAAGGTGCTCAACTGAGCAGTCTGCAGTTTGGCCCAGGCGCGGCGCGGCTTCTGTACGCTAGCGTACACACCATGAATTATTTGCCGCATTTGAAACAAACCCTGCAGCAAAAGGCTCCGTGCGTCATCGCACAGACCCCGGAAGGCAAGCTGACTATGCTGTAAGCACACTTTCCAGGAGATCGATATGAAGACCACACCTACTCTTGCGGCATTGATGATCGCAGCTTCCGCCTTGATCACCGGCTGCTCCAGCACCCCCATGCAATCCACCAGCTACACCACCGCCGGCAACGAAGCCACCACCGGGGTGATCGACAACATCCAGATCGTCCGCCTCGATCCCGCCACCAGCGGCGTGGGCGCCGTCACCGGTGGCCTGGTGGGCGCGCTGGTAGGTAACCAGGTCGGCTCCGGCACAGGCCGCGCGGCTGCCACGGCGGCCGGCGCGATCGGCGGCGCCGTGGTCGGCAACCAGGTGGAACGCAACCGCAACCAGCCTTACGACGCCTATCAGATCACCGTGCGGCTGGACAACGGCGAGTACCGCACCATCAACCAGGACAGCGTCTACGACCTGCGCGTGGGCAACCGCGTGCGCATGGTCGACGGCCGCGTCTACCGCTACTAAGCAGCCACTACACAGCCACCAAGCAGCCACCAAGCAGCCACCAAGCACCGCACCACCAATTACAACTCAAGGAGAACGCCATGGGAACCATCATTCTGATCGTATTAGTCCTGCTGCTGATAGGCGCGCTGCCGGCCTGGCCGCACAGCCGCAACTGGGGCTATGCGCCCAGCGGCGTCACGGGACTGATCGTACTGGTCCTGCTATTCATGCTGATTACCGGCCGGCTGTAAGCGGCCGCATGCACAAGGAGCCCATCATGAAACGCACTCTCGTCTTAGGCCTGCTGGCCGCCTGCTGCGCGGCCCAGGCACAGGTCACGCCGCCGGAGGTGGAGAAGCACCAGCGCCAGGAACTGCGGCACGGCGATCCCGCCCGCTGGACCAAGCCTGACCGCACCGAAGCGCAGCAGCTGGCCACGCTGCGCAAGGAAATCAATGCCGCGCTGGCCGAGGCGCGCACCGCCTGCAAGCAGATGGAGCAGGCTGAACGCGCCGATTGCCTGAAGGAAGCGCAAGCCACTTATGTGGCGGATATGGGGAATATGCGCCAGCAGCTGGCCAATGCCAACAATCCGCGCCAGGCCGTGTACGACACCAGCGGGCAGTAAGCCGCCGGCTCAAAAAAAACGCCGCGATGATCGCGGCGTTTTGCTTTATCTACAGTGCTTATGGCTTGCGCCGCGAGAGCCACAGGCCGGCCGCCAGGGCGGCCACGCCGGCGACCAGCACCGGCTTGACGAGGCGGCGGCGCGCCACGAAGGAGCCGACGCGGATTGCCATCGGCAGCGCCCGCGTCAATCCCATGCCTTTGACCACGCCAATAATGCCGGCCAGGCTGGCCAGCCCGCCCAGGGCGGCCGTACCGCCCTCGCCCGCCGCGCCATCACGGCCGCCATGGCCGCCGAACAAGCCGGCGAAACGGTGCTGCACCGCCCCCAGCGCGTGCTCGATGGCGCCGTGCACCAGTGCGTCCGGCCGCAGCGCATTGCCCAGCTGGGCCTTGGCGTGCACCACGCTGACGCGGTAAAGCTGGCCTTCCAGCATCAGCTTCTCCTTGGCGGCGGCGTGCGCCGCGCGTTCTTCCTTGGTCATCGATCATTCCTTGGCACGTTACAGCAGCATGTCGCGGTCGCCTTTCAGCTCCGCCATCGTCATGGGCAAACCCAGCTTGTTCTGGCGCAGCAGGGCGCGCGCCATCATCACCAGCCATAGGGTGATGAGGACGAACGCCACTGCCAGGATCAGCAGGATTTTCCAGCCTATCGCGGCCCACGCCAGGTAGACCACAGTGGCGGTGGTGAACGCCACCGCGAACCAGCCGGCCACCAGCGCCAGCGCAAACACCACCGACAGCTGCACCAGGTGCTCGCGCACCTCGGACAGCTCCAGCGCGGCCAGTTCTATGCGCGACAGTATCAGCCGCGCGGTGTTGCGGCAGACACCGGCCAGCGAGCCGATCAAGCCAGGGGCGTGCGATGCGGGTTGCTCCATTTCAGCTCCTGGCACGCGCAATTACTTGCGGCCCAGGATCACGCCCACCAGCAGGCCGACGCCGGCTGCCAGGGCGATCGAACGCCATGGGTTTTCTTTCACATAGGCGTCGGTCGACTGCGCCATTTGCTTGCCGGCCGCAACCGCGCTTTGCTGCGCTTCGTGGGCCTTGGCCAGCGCCGTGTCCAGCGCGCGCATGCCGCGGCCACGCAGTTCCTCGGCCTTTTCACCGGTCAGCGCGGTGGCGGCGGTGAACAGGGCCTGGGCGTCTTTGACCAGGGTTTTCACGTCGTTGTTCACGGTACTGATGTTATTTTCAAGCATGATGGACTCCTGTTGTTATGGTGGGTTGAAACGGTACAGCAAAAAAAATATTCTATTCCAGCAAGTCTCGCATATCGTCGGCGTGTTCTTCCTCCACCGCCATGATCTTGATCAAGAGTTGCCGCGTCGTCGGGTCCGATTCGCCGATCTGCTCTATCATCTGGCGGTAGCTTTCAATCGCGACGCGCTCGGCGATCAGGTTGGCGCGCACCATCGATTGCACCTCCGCTGACTCATCATACTCGGCATGGCTGCGATCGAGCAATGTTGCCGGATTGAAATCAGGTTCGCCGTTCAACTGAATGATACGCTCAGCCAGCCAATCGGCGTGCTCCTGCTCCTGCGTGGCGTGCTCCAGGAACTCGGCCTTGACCCCGGCGTTGTCGCGCCCGGTGACCGTGTAGTAGTGGCGCTTGTAGCGCAGAATGCAGACCAGCTCGGTGGCCAGCGCGCCGTTCAGCATTTTGATCACCGCCTCGCGGTCGCCTTTGTAGCCGGCCGTCACCGGGCCGTCCGCCAAATTCTGCGCTGCCGCGCGGATGGCGGCCGTATCGATGCCTGCCGGTGCATGGGATGCTGGGGTTACTGTCGATTCAACCATGATGCGTCCTTTTCAAAAGTTCATTGGCGCGAGGTGACAGGGCGGCCCGCTTCGGACAGCACGATCTCCACGCGACGGTTCAGCTGGCGGTTGCCCGCCGAGTCGTTGCCGGCCACCGGATAAGCTTCGCCGTAGCCGCGCGTGGCCACCCGCGTGCCTTCCACGCCCATGCCCATCAGCGCGCTGCGCACCGCCTCGGCGCGCCGCTGCGACAGCTCCAGGTTGTGCGCCGAGGTGCCGGTGCTGTCGGTGAAGCCTTCCACCATCACATTGCGGTCCGGATTCTGCTTCAGCACGTCGGCCAGCTTGCGGATGGTGCGCTGGCCGCCTTCGGTCAGCACGGCCTGGTCGGTATTGAACAGCACGTCGCCGAAGGTGATGACGATGCCGCGTTCGGTTTGCTTGGCTTGCAGCTCGGCCAGCTGGGCCGCCAGCGCATCGGCTTTGGCTTGCGCCTCGCGCGTGGCGCCGGCCTGCTGCTCGGCGGCCATGCGCGCCGCATCGGCCTGCGCCTTGGCGGCCTCCGCCTCGGCCTGGGCCTGCTCGGCGCCGCGTTTGGCGCGGTCCGCCTCGGCGGTGCGCGCATCCAGGCGGAGCTGGTCGCGCTGGCGCGCCGCATCGGCCACCGACGCCTCGGCGCCCTTCTGCTTGGCCACTTCCTGCGCCACGCCTATGCGCTGCTTGGCGATATAAGCCAGCTTGTCAACGTCTGCGGCATTCTCCTTGCGCGCGGCCGCTTCGTTGGCGCGGTCCAGCGCGGCCGTGGCCTGGCGCCACTCAGCCTGGGCATACTGCGCCACCGCCGGATTGTTCTGCGCCGCCGTATAGTCGCCGCGGGTCTGGTCCAGCAAGCTGGTGGTGGTGGGCGCGGAGCTGCAGGCGCCCAGAGCGGCAGCCAGCGCCAGCACCAGCGCGGCGGGTTGGAAGATGGATTTTTTCATGGTGGCCTCCTGCTTATTTGACGGTGGTGGTGTTGGCGCGGTCCAGCTCTTCGCGCAGCACGCGGATGTTTTCCTGCAGCGCGTCGGCGGCGGCGGTGGCTTTGGCCGAGTTGGCCTTGCTTTGCGCCAGGCGCGCATCGGCCTGGGCCTGCGTGGCCAGGTCGCGCGCGGCCTGGTAATCCTTGGCGGCCAGCGCCTGGTTGGCGCGCAGCATTTTTTCACGGGCCGACGCAATCTCGGCCGGGGCCAGTTCGGCCGCGCCGGACGAGGTGGCGCTGTCGACTGCCGCGCGCGACACGGCGACATCGGCGGTGGCGGGCGTCTTCTGGCTGGCGCAGCCGGTAATCACCAGCAGGGCCAGGCCGCAAAGGGCGGCGGCGGATTGCCTACGCAGCGGTGTGTTCATTGTTATTCTCCTTGATGGTTGCGATGTGTAAACGTTATAAGCGTTCCCAGGAAACCATTCAGTACGGTGCCGCACATTGCAGCCGCGACGCGTGGTGTAGGCTGCGCGTATAAACATAGAACACAAAGAAAGGCCGCATCATGCCCATGCCACGAAAGACAAAAATCGCCCTCGCCATCGGCGCCACCGTGCTGGCCGTGCCGGCCGTGGCGCTGGTGGTGCTGCTCAACTACGACTGGAACCGCGCGCGGCCCTGGCTCAGCGAAAAAACCAGCGAGGCCATAGGCCGCCCCTTCGCCATCAAGGGCAACCTGGCGCTGACGTGGGAAAAACAGATCGTGCCCGAACGCGAGCGCAGCTGGCGCGACCACCTGCCCTGGCCCCACTTGGTGGCGCGCGACGTCCACCTCGGCAATCCCGCCGGCATGGAGCCGGCCGAGATGGCCAGCGTGGGCGAGTTCTCCTTCTCGCTGAATCCCTTCGCGCTGCTGGGCAAGGAGATTTCGATACCGGTGCTGCGCTTTGAAACCCCGTCCGTGCTGCTGCAGCGCGGCGAGGACGGCCGCAACAACTGGACCTTCGACAAAAAGGACAAGCCCTCGCCCTGGCGCCTGGACCTGCAGCGCGTGGTGTTCACCAAGGGCACCGTGCACTACAAGGACGCGCTGGCCAAGGCCGACGCCACCGCCGAGATCGACACCATCAACGCCGACCCGTTGTACGGCGTGTCCTGGAAACTCAAGGGGCAGTGGCGCGGCGCGCCCGTCAGCGGCGGCGGCAAGGCCGGCGCCGTGCTGTCGCTGCAGCAGCAGACCGCGCCCTACCCGATCGCGGCCGACGTCAACCTGGGCGGCACCCGCATTGCCGTGGAAGGCACGCTGACCAAGCCCGCCGCGCTGGCCGCGCTGGACATGAAGCTGACCCTGTCCGCGCCCAGCATGGCACGCCTGTACGCGCTGACCGGCATCGTGCTGCCGGAGACGCCGCCCTTCACCACCTCGGGCCACCTGAGCGCCACGCTGGGCAAGGACAGCGGCCACTACACCTACGACAAGTTCACCGGCAAGGTCGGCTCCAGCGACATCAGCGGCCATATGGAATACCAGCAAAAGCAGCCGCGCGGCTACCTGAGCGGCAACGTCCACTCGCGCCTGCTGCAGTTTGCCGACCTCGGCCCGCTGGTGGGCGCCGATTCCAACGCCAGCAAGGAAGCGCGCGGCCTGCCAGCCGTGCAGCCCAGCGGCAAAGTGCTGCCGGTGGAAAAATTCCGCACCGAGCGCTGGACCAGCATCGACGCCGACGTGAAATTCAAGGCCGACCGCATCGTGCGCGAGCACCAGCTGCCGATCGCCAACCTGGTGACCGACTTCCACTTGAAGGACGGCGTGCTGGCGCTCACGCCGCTCAATTTCGACTGGGCCGGCGGCACGCTGGCCTCCAACGTCAAGCTGGACGGCAGCGGCCGCACCGACAAGAACGCCATCCGCGCCGAGCTGAAAGCCACCGCGCGCCACCTCAAGCTGAAAGAACTGTTCCCCACCCTGGACGGCCTGAAAGCCAGCGTGGGCGAGATCAACGGCGACGCCTCGCTCAGCGCCACCGGCGACTCGGTGGCCACCCTGCTGGCCGGCTCCAATGGCGAAGTGAAGGCGCTGATCAACCAGGGCAGCATCAGCAAGCTGCTGCTGGAACAGATGGGGCTCAACCTGGGCAACGTGGTGCTGACCACGCTGTCCGGCGACAAGCAGGTCAAGCTCAACTGCATGGCGGCCGATTTCGCCGTCACCAAAGGCCTGGCGCAGACGCGCGAGTTCATCGTCGACACCGACGACGCCGTCATCAACGTGAACGGCAGCGTGAACCTGGCCAGCGAGCAGCTCAACTTGACGCTCAAGCCCGACAGCAAAGGCCTGCGCATCATCACGCTGCGCTCGCCGCTGTATGTGACGGGCACCTTCAAGCAGCCGGACGTGAGCGTGGACAAGGGCGTGCTGGCCCTGAAGGCCGGCGGCGCGCTGGCGCTGGCCGTGGCGGCGGCCCCGGTGGCGGCGCTGCTGCCGCTGATCAACACCGGCCCCGGCAAGGACAGCGAATGCGGCAAGCTGCTGGCGCAGGCGCGCGTCAAGCCGGTGGCGCCGCCGCCCGGCAAGACCCTGAAAAGCAAGCCCGCGCAGAAACAATAGGCCAGCTTTGCTCCAGCGTGAGGTGGCGTACAGAACAATCAGCCGCGACGGGCTACGCTGATCCTGTAGCAAGCGCCGCTCCAGGCGCCACACCACAAGGAGCCAATAATGAAACCTCTGCAATCCCTCCCTGCCCTGCTTGGCGCGCTGATGCTGGCCGCCACGGTGGGCTGCGCATCGACGAGCACCTCGGAAAGCACCGGCGAGTATCTCGACGATACGGTGCTGACCGCCAACGTCAAAGCCGCAATGGTGAACCAGCCGGACCTGAAAGCCTCCGAAATCAACGTGGAGACCTACAAGGGCGCCGTGCAGCTTAGCGGCTTCGTGTCCTCGCAAGAGGAAATCGACAAGGCAGTGGCGGCCGCGCGCAGCATCAACGGCGTGAAAAGCGTAACGAACGACATGCGTCTCAAGTAATCCCCCCAACCATCAAGGAGAACCACCATGAACACCATCAAACACCTCGCGGCCATCGCCGCCATCCTGTCCCTGAGCGCTTGCGCGGGCATGTCCCAGCAAGATAAAAACACGGCGGTCGGCGCGGCCGTCGGCGGCGTGGCCGGTTCGGTGCTGACCGGCGGCAGCGCGGTCGGCGCCGTGGGCGGCGCGGCAGTGGGCGGCGTGATCGGCAACCAGGTCAACAAGCCACCGCGTTAATCCCCGCCGGCTGTCACAGAAACACGTTAGCCATACCGATACTCCCCGTGTCCTTGACCATCTCGTAGCAACGGCAGGACACGGCCTCCAGGCCGGCCGAATCCAGTATCTCGATATTGCCCCGGCTGTAGGTAATCAGCTTCTGGTTCTGCAATGCGCTGGCCGCCTTGGTCACGCCGACGCGCCGCACCCCCAGCGCGTGCGCCAGGAATTCATGCGTCAGGTGGAATTTCTCCGATTGCAGCCGGTCCCGCGTAATGAGCAGCGAACGCGCCAGCCGCGCCTCCAGCACATGGAAGCGGCTGCACACGGCAATCTGGATCGCCTGCGCCAGCAAGGTATCGGTGTAGCGGTACAGCAGGCGCTGCAGCGACTCCATGCGGCCGAACTCGGCGCAGAAATCGCCCGCCTGGATGCGGCTGGCGTGCCCGGCTCGCTGCACCACGGCCCGCACCTGCGCCAAGCGATGGCCCAGCGCCACGGACGCGCCTATCATGCCCTCGCGCCCCACCGAGCCCACTTCCAGCGTCATGCGCCCTTCCGCCACGGCCAGCAGGGAAATCAGGCTGTCGCTGGGGAAGTAGATGTACTGGATGGCCTGGCCCGGCTCGTACAGCACGTCCCCGACGTCCACATGCACCTGCTCGCAGAGCGAATCGAGGTGCAGCAAATCGTCTTCGGGCAGGCTGGCCAGCAGCCGGTTGCCGAAGTCCGGCGGCGGCATGCTGCTATGTGCGGAGGCGAAGGTCAAGTCCATGGGATGGGAATAATTATCGTTTCTTTATCGTGAATTTCAGATTAGCGGCAATGAATAGCGGTGTATGTACGCTGACGCACTGAACCAGCCGGGCAGCGGGGAGAAAATCCTACGCATCAGACTGTTAAGGAAACCATCATGAACACCACCTCCCTGCGCACCAACCATCCACTGCTGCTGGCTGCGGCCATTGCCGTCATCCTGTTCTGCAGCGTGGGCATCGCCGCAGTGATGGGCTGGCTGCCCAACTCCAACAGCACGCCATCGCCCCGGGCCGAGCTGCCCGTCCAGGCCGCCGCAGCGCCGCTGCCAGAGGCACAGGGCCAGACGTCCTATCCCGGCTACCACCCCGGCCCCGGCCCCGGCTCCAGCCTGACGCCGGTGCCGCCGCCGGCGAACCGCTCCGGCGCCGATGCGGGCGGCGGCTACGCTCCCGCCGCCGAGCCGCAGCGCGTGGCGCAGGCCGAGCCTGCCGCACCTGCCGTGTGCAAGAGCTGCGGCGTGGTGGAATCCGTACGCGAAGTGAACACGCGCGCCCAGGGCAGCGGCCTGGGCGCCGGTGCTGGCGCCGTGGTGGGCGGCCTGCTGGGCCACCAGATCGGCGGCGGCACGGGGCGCCAGCTGGCCACCGTGGCGGGCGCGGTGGGCGGCGCCGTGGTGGGCAACCAGGTGGAAGGCAATATGCGCGCCACGCGCAGCTACACCATCAAGGTGCGCATGGACGACGGCAGCTACCGCACCTTCCACCGCAGCGCGCCAAACTGGCAGCAGGGCGAACGCGTGCGCGTGGTGAAAGGCGAACTGCGTCACGGCTAGGAAATTTTCCTGTATGTACGGCACCGTACAGATAAGCACTGCATCAACGCCGATACTGAAGCTTCCAACATCAACATCCACACGAGAGGACCACTATCATGCTCTATACCATCGCGGTTGTACTGATCATACTTTGGCTGCTGGGCCTGGTGACTTCCTACACCATCGGCGGCTTCATCCACGTTTTGCTGGTAGTGGCGGTCATCATGATCCTGCTGCGCCTGATAAGCGGACGCGGCATTTAGCGTAAAGGAGTCACCATGCAGCAAATCAGCAAGAAAAAACTGAGCGGCGCCCTGGCCGGCGCCCTGGCGCTGGCCATCGCCAGCACCGGCTGCGCCGACATGTCGGCCACCCAGCGCGGCACGGCCACCGGCGCCGGCGCCGGCGCCGCGCTGGGCGCGCTGATCGGCGGCACCACGGGCAGCCACAGCAGTGGCCGCACGGCCGGCGGCGCGCTGATCGGCGCGGCGGCCGGCGCCGTGATCGGCAATATCTGGTCCACCCGCATGGAGAACCAGAAGCGCGCCATGGAACAGGCCACGCAAGGCACCGGCGTCCAGGTCAGCAAGACCGACGACAACCGCCTGCGCCTGGAAATTCCCAGCGATATCTCCTTCGACACCGGCCGCGCCGACATCAAGTCCAACTTCCGCCCCATCCTGGACCGCTTCGCCGCCACGCTGAACGAGAACCCCGCCGCCACGGTCAGCATCATCGGCCACACCGACAGCACCGGCAGCGACGCCATCAACCAGCCGCTGTCGGTCGACCGCGCCAGCAACGCGCGCGACTACCTGGCCGCGCGCGGCGTGTCGCCCACCCGCATCACGGTGGAAGGCAAGGGCTCGCGCGAACCCATCGCCTCCAACAACGACGACAGCGGGCGCGCGCGCAACCGCCGCGTCGAGATCTTCGTGGCGGAACCGCAAAGCCGGGGCTGATTGGAGTATGCTGGCGGCTGAACTGACAGGAGCCGCCATGCCACAAGCCCGCCACATCCTGCCGGCCGCCATCCTCGCGGCCGGCTTTTTGCTTCCCGCCGCCGCCCAGACCATACGGCCCGGCCTGTGGGAAATCACCAACAAGATCCAGTCCGCCAGCGGCGGCAACGCCCAGGCCCTGTCCGAGGCGCAAAAGCAGCTCGCCAGCCTGCCGCCCGAGCAGCGCAAGATGGTGGAAGCCATGATGGCCAAGCAAGGCGTGGCCCTGAGCAGCAGCGGCGACGGCGGCATGAAGCTGACCTACTGCGTGACCAAGGAAATGGCGGAGAAAAAGGAATTGCCGACGGGGCAGCAAGGCGACTGCAAGTCCACCAGCACGCCCGTGGCCGGCGGCATGAACGTCAGCTTCACCTGCACCAAGCCGCCGTCCAGCGGCAGCGGGCAGGTGATCTTCCAGGGCGACAGCGCCTACACCGTGCGCATGACCATCAACGGCGCCATGCAGGGCAAGCAGGAGAGCATGACGGTGGACAGCACCGGCCGCCTGCTCAGCCCGGATTGCGCGGGCAGGAAATAGTCACTGGGTAATCAGTGCTGGTCCATGAAGGCGAAATACAGGTCGCGCGCCTGCGTGGCCACCGGCCCGACAGGCAGCGTCCGCCCTTCATAGCGCACGCAAGGCGTGACCTTGCCGTAGTTGCCGGTGTTGAAGATCTCCACCGCCGTCAGCAGCTCTTCCGGCTTGACCGAACGCTCCTCCACCGCCACGCCGGCCTCGGCCAGCAGCTTGATCACGCGCGCGCGGGTGATGCCGGACAGAAAGGTGCCGTTCGGCACCGGCGTCACCACCTTGCCTTCAGGCGTGACGAAGAACAGATTGGCGGTGGCGAATTCGGCCACGTGGCCCTGGCTGTCCACCATCACCGCATTGTCGTAGCCCTTGTCCTTGGCCAGGCGCAGCGCCTTGGTGGAATTGGCGTACAGCGCGGACGCCTTGGCGTCGGCCACGGCCATGTCGGCGTCCGGACGGCGCAGCGAGGACAGGCAGGCGGAAAAGCCCGTGAACGGCGGCATGGGCGCGTCGAACAGCGTCAGCGCGAAGGCCGACTTCTCGGCCACGGGGATCAGCAGGCCGTCGGTGCCGAACACCAGCGGACGGATATACAGCTCGGCGTCGGCCGGGAATTTGGCCACGCCCTCGCGCACCAGCTTTTCCATCTCGTCCACGCTCAGCGGGCACACCAGGCCCACGCTGGTGGACGAGCGCACCACGCGCTCCAGGTGCGGGCGCAGGTCCGGCATATGGCCGCGCACCGAGCGCGCGCCGTCGAAAACGGAAGAACCTAGCCAGACGCTGTGGTCCATGGCGCCGAACAGCGGCGCATTGCCTTCACTCCAGCTGCCATTGAAATAGGTGAGATACATAGGTTTCCAAGCGGTAGTTGTACACAGTCTTCGACTGTAGCACAGCCGCCTAGAAGGAGTGGTGCAAGCCCAGGTTGATGCCGCTGTTGCCGCGCCCCCTGTCGGTGGCGTTGCCCACCGTATAGCCGGCGCCGTTCTTGTTCTTGATCTTGGCGTAGGCCGCGTACAAGCTGGTGCGCTTGGACAGCGCGTAGGTCACGCCGGCCGCGAGCTGGTCCGCGTCCTGGTTGGCCAGCGTGCGGTCGTTCTTGTGGATGTAGGAGACCATAAAAGTCGCCGCCCCCACCGGCACCGCCACGCCGGCCAGCATGTCGTGGCTCTTGCTCGACGGCGTGGGCGCCACCAGCGCGCCGTAGGGAGTGGACGCGTCCCACGGCGAGCTGCCGAGGCCCCGGTTGACCCCGTAAGCCGCGTACACCGTGGCCCGGCCCAGATTCACATTGGCCGCCACCAGCGTGTTGCGCGAGGAATAATCGACCGCCGGCACGACGCCGGTCGCGTCCGACAGATTGTTCTTGCGCTGGTGCGCCACGCGCAGCGTGAACGGCCCCTTCTCATAGCCTATGGTGGCGCCGTAGGCGCGGTTGAAGCGTGTGCTGTAGGGCGACTCGCCGAAACTGTAGATGGCGCTCGCGCTCCAGCCATGCAGCTGTGGCGTGGCGTACTTGACGGTGTTGTCGTAGCGCCGCGTGGTGTAGCCGGCCAGGTTGGTGGCAGCACCCGCCATGCCGCCCCGGAACGGGTCGGCCACGTCGATCAGGGCCTCGTACTGCAGATTGTACTGGCGGCCCAGCGTAATGGCGCCCCAGCCGCTCTGCAGGCCCACAAAGGCCTGGCGGCCAAACAGCCGCCCCTCCTCGGACTGGCCGGTGTCCGCGCCCAAGCCGGCTTCCAGCGTGTACACCGCCACCGTGTCGCCGCCCAGCTGTTCCTTGCCGGACACGCCCAGCCGCGAACCGCTGGCGACGCCGCTGCTGACCTTGGTTTTGGCGCACGCCGTGCCGCAGCCGCGCTCGGCCACCACGCCCGCATCGAGCACGCCGTAAATATTGACCGACGACTGGTTGCCAGCCGACTGCGCCAGCGCAGGCAGCGGAACGATCAAGGCCAGGGTACAGAGCGCGGTTTTCATGATAAGGACCAGCCTACGCCCCCGAGCCGGGCAATTCTGTGCGCGCGCTCACATTCAAACCGGTCAATTGTCGTCCACTTGATATTCATCATATCAACAAGGGTATAGTTTAGAGAAAAATAGACGCAGATCAAAAACCCGGAAAGGCAGGAGACCATGAACACCGCAGCATCGCAGTACGCCAAGCAATACGCCGACAAGCGCATGTCCGCCAGCGACGCCATCGAGCAGGTGCGCGACGGCGACTTCATCATCGTCCCGTCCGGCGCCGGCGAGCCGCCCACGCTGCTCACCGAGCTGTCCGAACAGCGGCGCCGCTTCCGCGACGTGAAAGTGTCGCAAATCCTGGCGCTGCGCAAATACGGCTATTTCGACTGCGACACGGTGCAGCATGTGCGCCACGTCGCCCTGTTCTTCGGCGGCGCCTCGCGCGCGGCCGGACAGGCGGGCTGGGCCGATTTCATCCCCGCCTATTTCTCCGAGCTGCCCAGCCTGATCGAGCGCGCGCAGATCCCGTCCGACGTGGTGTTTTCCATGGCCTCGCCGATGAACGAGCAAGGCTGGTTCTCGCTCAGCCTGGGCGCCGACTACACCATGGCGGCGGTGCAGAAAGCCCGCGCCGTGGTGCTGGAAGTGAACCCCAACGTACCCTTCGCGCACGGCCAGTGCCACGTCCACATTTCGCAGGTGGCCGCGCTGGTGGAAAGCAGCGAGCCCATCATTGAAGTGGGCCTGCCCAAGATCGGCCCGGTGCAGGAAGCCATCGGCAAATACGTGGCCGACATGATAGAAGACGGCTCCACCCTGCAGATCGGCTACGGCGGCATACCGGACGCGGTGGTGATGCAGCTGACCGGCAAGCGCGACCTCGGCATCCACACCGAAATGATAGGCGACGGCATCCTCAACCTGGTGGAAGCGGGCGTGGTGACCAACCGCAGGAAGACCTGGCTGCCGAACAAGATGGTGGCCACCTTCGCGCTCGGCTCCAAGCGCCTGTACGACTATATGCACCACAACCCCATGCTGGAAATGCACCCGGTCAACACCACCAACGACCCCTATATCGCCGGGCAGAACGACAAGCTGATCGCCATCAACGCCAGCCTGCAGATCGACCTGCTGGGCCAGTGCGGCTCGGAGAGCATCGCCCACCTGCCCTACTCCGGCACGGGCGGCCAGGTCGACTTCGTGCGCGCGGCCAACCGCTCGCGCGGCGGCAAGGCCTTCATCGTGCTGCCCTCGACGGCCAAGGACGGCACCATCTCGCGCATCGTGCCCACGCTCACGCCGGGCACCCACGTCACGACGGGCAAGAACGACATCAACTACGTGGTGACGGAATACGGCGTGGCCCAGCTGCGCGGCAAGTCCGCCCGCCAGCGCGCCGACGAGCTCATCAGCATCGCCCACCCCGACTTCCGCGCCGAACTGCGGCAAGCCGCCGCGAAAATCAACCTCTGCTAAAGCAAAAAAGGGGTCAGGGTTAATTAATCCGTCCTGGACGAATTAATTAACCCTGACCCCTTTTTTGAGTCCTTTTTGCAGTGGAGAAAATGTGCGCTTGCAGCATTTAGGGTAAACTGTCGGGATGCTTAATATTCTTGAAAGCATCTCCGATGCGAACACCGGCATCGATACGCTGGTAAAACTGTTCAACACCCTGCGCCCCAAGCGCGCTGCCGACGCGGGCAAGGCGATCGCCAATGTCCGCACCCTGACCCGCTTGCTCAAGGCCGATCCGGCCCATGCCCAGGCCTTGCGCGACTACATCGTGCGCCTGCTGGGCGAGCGCCGCCATTCGAGCTTGTACACCGAGATCGGCGTGCTGTCGAACGATGGCTTCTTCACCGAGCTGAAGCGCCGCATCGCCTACCGCCTGCTGCCGCCCGCGCTGGGCGACGAGTACCTGAGCGATGCGCTCGACCAGCTGGCCCACGAGCAGACCGACCACCTGTGGATCGCCGCCGTGCCCGCCGCCGACTGGCTGGACCTGTTCGACACCATCTTCACCGCCGTGCCCGGCATGCGCAATGTGATGCTGGCCGGTCTGCTGGACGCGATCCGCACCCTGTCCTACCGCGTGGCGGCCATCGGCCTGGAGCCGAAGCTGACCAATTTCCACACCGAAATCGAGGTCTTCGATTCCCCCTTCACCGAGCAGAACCGCGAAGTGAACGCCTACCTGGACGGCTACCAGCTGCTGCTGGCCGGCGAGGCCGCCGAGGTGGAGGACGCGCGCCACCTGCTGGTGATGCTGGACCAGTGCGAGGACGTGGTGGCCAAGATCCGCAAGAAGGCCCTGGTGCAAGGCACCAGCATCGCGCTGACCTATCTGCTGGTGACGCTGACGCAAAGCGTGGACCGCCTGCGCAAGCTGCTGTTCCTCGTGGACACCCCGGACGCCTCGGCCGAGGCCCGCCGCGCCGCCGCCGTGGCCCTGATGCTGGAGCTGATCGAAGCCCACAACAAGAAGTACACCGTGCGCGACCTGCTGGCCGACAATATCCACCTGCTGGCGCGCAACGTCACCGAGAACGCCAGCCGCACCGGCGAGCACTATGTGGCCGACAAGCGCAGCCAGCTGGGCGGCATGTTCCTGTCCTCGGCCGGGGCCGGCGTGGTGATCGGCTTCATGGCGCTGTTCAAGATCCTGATGTCCTATCTGCGCGCCGCGCCGCTGGTGGAAGCCTTCCTCTTCAGCATGAATTATTCGCTGGGCTTTATGTTCATCCACCTGCTGCACTTCACGGTGGCCACCAAGCAGCCCGCCATGACGGCCTCGCGCATCGCCACCGGCCTGCAGAGCCGGGACGGCAAATACCTGGACATCGACAGCATGGCCGAACTGGTCAACAAGGTGTTCCGCACCCAGGTGTGGGCGGTGCTGGGCAACCTGGCCACCGCCATTCCCGTGGCCTGGCTGATCGCCTTCGGCTGGCAGCGCATCACCGGCCACCACCTGGTGTCGCCGGACAAGGCCATGCATCTGCTGCACGATATCGACCCCATCGGCAGCCCCGCCCTGCTGTACGCGGCGGTGGCGGGCGTGTGCCTGTTCCTGGCCGGCCTGATCTCGGGCTACTACGACAACAAGGCGCTGTACACGCGCTTTGCGCAGCGCGTGTCGCAGCGGCGCGGCCTGGGCCGCCTGATCGGCCAGCAGCGCCTGGACCGCCTGGGCGTCTACCTGGAGAACAACCTGGGCGGCCTGATGGGCAATTTCTACTTCGGCATCCTGCTCGGCACCATAGGCACGCTGGGCTTCCTGCTGGGCCTGCCGCTGGATATCCGCCACGTTACTTTCTCCTCTGCCAACTTCGCGACAGCAATTGTTGGACTCGATCACAATGTCAGCTGGCAACTGGTGTTGAAGTCCGTATCGGGATTCCTTGCCATCGGCGCGGTCAACCTTATGGTCAGCTTTGCGCTGGCGCTGTGGGTGGCGCTGCGTTCGCGGCAGGTGCGCTTCAAGCATGGCTTTGCGCTGCTGAAAGCGCTGGGACGCCGTTTCATCACGGCGCCGGTGGACTTCTTCCTTGGGGCCAGGGATACGGCCCCCTCGTTGCCGGACGAGTCCACTATCAAGAGATAAACCATGACACTCCGAGGCGCGCACTGCTGGCTGGCTACTTTACTGACCTGCTGGTCCCTGGTGGCGTGCGCTTCGCTGCCGGCGGTGGTGGCGGACGACGCCAAGGCCAAGGCGGCCGTCTCCGCCCCGCCCCGCATCGAAACCGCCGACGGCAAGCTGTCCGCCAGCACCAGCGCCGCGCTGCTCAAGAAGCGCTGGGCCAAGGGCGCGCTCGACGTGCAGCAACAAGCGGCGCTGGAGGAAGCGGCCACCGGCGTGCCCCTCATCGCGGGCAACAAGGTACAGCTGCTGTTCGACGGCCCGGCCACCATGGCGGAAATGCTGAAGGCCATCGCCGCCGCCAAGAACCACATCAATTTCGAGACCTATATCTTCGACCAGGACGAGCTGGGCAACCAGTTCGCCGACCTGCTGCTGAAGAAGCAGGCCGAAGGCGTGACCGTCAACATCATCTACGACAGCGTGGGCACGCTGGGCGTGCCCCAGGCCTTCTTCGACCGCATGCGCGCCGGCGGCATCAAGCTGGTGGCCTTCAATCCCGTCAACCCGGCCAAGGTGCGCGGCAACGGCTGGAAGGTGAACAACCGCGACCACCGCAAGGTGCTGATCGTGGACGGCAAGATCGCCTTCGCCGGCGGCATCAACATCAGCGACACCTATTCCAAGAGCTCGCCCTTCCGCTCCAAGAGTCCGCCCACCGACAAGTCGCAAGTGGGCTGGCGCGACACCCATGTGAAGCTGGAAGGGCCGGCCGTGGCGGCCTTCCAGTGGCTGTTTATCCAGGCCTGGGCACAGCAGGACAGCGACGACCTGCGCGACGCCGACTACTTCCCCACCCCGGTGATCGCCGGCGACCGCATCGTGCGCGTGCTGGGCAGCGCGCCGGGCGGCAAGTTCGAGATCTTCAAGGCCTATCTGCTGGCGATGCAGGAGGCGAAGAAATCCATCCACATTACCATGGCCTATTTCGTGCCGGACGAGCAGACCATGACGGCGCTGACCGACGCAGCCAGGCGCGGCGTGGACGTGCGGCTGGTGCTGCCCAGCGTGTCCGACAGCGGCCTGGTCTGGCACGCCGGACGCGCCAAGTACGACGAGCTGCTGGCGGCCGGCGTGAAGATCCACGAGCTCAAGCTGGCGGTGCTGCACGCCAAGACCGCCGTGATCGACGGCGTCTGGTCCACCGTGGGCTCGACCAACCTGGACACGCGCAGCTTCCTGCACAACAGCGAGATCAGCGTGATCGTGCTGAGCGACAGCTTCGGCGCGGAAATGGAGCGCGCCTTCCAGGAGGACTTGCGCAACTCCAACGAGATCACGCTGGAGCAGTGGCGCCACCGCCCCTGGAGCATGCGCATGAAGGAATGGTCGGCGCGCTTCATGGACTACTGGCTGTAGCGCCCTGCCCTTAGTTGCCTTAAAACATACGGTACGCTATGATATTGAGAATCATTTGCATTTAGCCAGCAGCCGCCAGCCGACTCCACTCTTACCCAGGAATCCGCATGGCATTGAAGAAAACCCCGCTGGCGCTGCTGCTGGCACTCAGCTTTCCCCCTTTGGTACAGGCGCAAGCCCAGGTCAACGACGCGGCCGAACCGGCCATGCCCGTGGTGACCGTGGTGGGCGCCGCCGAAGCCGACGGCTATAACGCCGCCAAGTCGTCCAGCGCCACCAAGACCGACGCGCCGCTGCGCGACATTCCCCAGACCGTGAACGTGATTCCGCAGGCGCTGCTGCGCGACCAGGGCGTGCGCTCGCTGCAGGACGCGCTGAAATCCGTGCCCGGCGTGGGCCTGTCGCACGGCGACGGCCAGCGCGACCAGGTGACCATACGCGGCTTCTCCGCCATCGCCGACCAGTTCGTCGACGGCGTGCGCGACGACGCGCTCTACTTCCGCGACCTGTCCAATGTCGAGCAACTGGAAGTGGTGAAAGGCCCGGCCGCCGTGCTGTACGGGCGCGGCTCGTCGGGCGGCCTGATCAACCGCGTGACCAAGAAGCCAGGCGCGGACATCAGCGAAGTGACGCTGCAGGCGGGCAGCTGGGCGCAAAAGCGCGCCGAGTTCGACCTGGGCCGCGACCTGCCCGACAGCGGCGTGGCCTTCCGCGTCACCGGCGCGGTGGAGGACGCGGACAGCTACCGCGACCAGCAGTTCCTGGAACGCCAGGCGCTGGCGCCGTCGCTGCGCTTCAAGCTGGGCGCGGCCACCACCCTGCTGCTGCAGGCCGAGTACCTGCACGACAAGCGCGTCACCGATTTCGGCATCCCGTCCTACCAGGGCCGCGTGGTGGACGTGGCGCCTGGCACCTACTACGGCGCCGCCAACGCCAGGGACAACGACTTCAGCGAATCCCGCGTGAAGGCGGCGGGCGCGGTGCTGGAGCACGCGTTCAGCCCCACGCTCAAGCTGCGCAACGCCCTGCGCTATTACGACTACACGCTGAACCGCAACAACACGCTGGTGGGTTCGGTCAACGAGGCCGCGAAAACCGCCTCCCTCACGCGCGGCAATGTGTACCGCGCCGAGGACGGCTATTTCAACCAGACCGAGCTGGTGCAGAAGGCCGGGCTGGCCGGCATGGCGCACCAGATCCTGTACGGCGTGGAATTCGGCCGCCAGGACAAGGAAGTGCTGAACCGCTCGCAGGCCAACGTGGCCACGGTGTCGCTGTTCAACCCGGTGGCGCCCGCCGTGCCCTTCACCGCAGGCGGCGCGCCCGGCGCCAACAACCTGTCGAAGTTCGACACCGCCAGCGGCTATGTGCAGGACCAGGTCACGCTGGCGGCCAACTGGAAGGCGCTGGCCGGCGTGCGCTACGACCGCTTCGAGCAGGCCACCACGGAGCGCCGCCCCAACCAGCCCAACCTGGCGCGCACCGACAGCACCTGGAGCCCGCGCGCGGGCCTGGTGTACCAGCCGGATACGCAGCAGTCCTACTACGCGTCCTTCAGCAAGTCCTACCAGCCGTCCGGCGAGACCTTCGCGCTGGCCGCCAACAATGCGGACATGGCGCCGGAAGCCACGCAGAACAAGGAACTGGGCGCCAAGATCGACCTGCTGGGCGGCCGCGCCACGCTGAGCGCCGCCGTGTTCCGCCTGCAGCGCGACCACATCAAGGCCACCGATCCGGCCACCAGCAAGATCATCCCCATGGGCACGCAGCGCACCGACGGCCTGGAGCTGACCTTTGCGGGCGACCTGGGCCAGGGCTGGCAGGCGTGGTCCGGCTATTCCTGGCTGGACGCCACCATGATCGCCTCCATCGCCAAGGACGACGGCCAGTTCGTGCAAGGCAAGCGCGCCACGCTGACGCCGCGCCACAGCATGAATCTGTGGCTGAGCAAGGCCTTCGACAGCCGCTGGGGCGCAGGCGCGGGCCTGAACTATGTGGGCGAGCGTTACGCCAATCCGGGCAACACCGTAGCGCTGGCGGGCTACACCACGGTGGACGCCATGGCCTACTACCGCGCCAGGACGGTGGAGGTGCAGCTGAATGTGATGAATCTGCTGGACCGCGGCTACATCGTGGCGGGCCACGGCTCCAGCAAGCTGCTGAGCCTGCCCGGCGCGCCGCGCTCGGCGCAGCTGACGGTGCGCTACCGCTTCTAAGCCTTAGTTCTAAGCCTGCCCTGCCGGCTCCCACACGTCGCCGCTGCGGCGGAACACTTCGGTGCTGGCCAGTTCAAAGCTGGCCAGCGCGCTGATCCAGCTGTAGCGCTCCACGGTCAGCTGGCCGGCCTCCACGCCGATGGCGTTGAAGGAATTCTCCTCGCCGCGCTTGCGGGTGGACGTGGCCGTGCCAGCCTGCACCACCAGCGCGGCGTAGCCGGCGATCTTGTAGCGCTGCGCGCTGTTGCCCGCGTGGCTGGCGTGCAGATGGCCGGCCAGCAGCAGGTCCACGCCGCAGCGCGCGAACGCCTCCATGGCCATGGGCGCGCGGTCCACCAGGTCGTCCTTGTCGAAGCTATCCGGCAGGTCGAAGGGGTGGTGGGTGACGACGATGTGCGTCAACCCCTCCGGCATGGCGCTGAAGCGCTCGCGCAGCCGCGCCACCTGTTCGCGATTCACGCGGCCGTCCTTGAAGGTCAGCGAGCGCGCCGTGTTCATGCCGAGCACGGCGATTTCATCATCCACGTATTCCGGCGCCAGGTTGGCCGTGATATGGCGGCGGTATTTCACCAGCGGCGAGAAAAAGCGCGCCGCCACGTTGTAGAGCGGAATGTCGTGATTGCCCGGCACCACGATCTGCGGCGTCGGCAGCGTGTCCAGCCAGGCCCGCGCCGCCTTGAACTGGGCGCTGCGCGCGCGCTGCGTCAGGTCGCCCGAGACCACCACCACGTCCGGCTTGAGCCCTTCCACGCGCGCGCGCAGCGGCGCCAGCAGCGCCTCGTCGACACGGCCGAAATGCAGGTCGGACAAATGCACCACAGTACGCATGGCATGCTCCTTAACTGTTTTTGGGCGTCACCACGATCAGCGCGCCGGCCCGCATGCGGTAGGACAGCGGGGTGTGCATCACCGTCACCTCGCCGTCGGTGGCGACGCGGATGCGCGTGTCACGCACGTTCCGCGTGTCGATCTCCATCTCCGTGGCCAGCAGCACGTCGAAGTCGCGCTGCCGGGCCAGCGTGCCGAGCAGCGCGTGCCAGGCCAGGCGCACCAGGCCCAGGCGGCTGGGCCGCTGCGCCACGTACAGGCTCAGCTTTCCACCGTTGATGCGCTCGCGCGCGCCGATGTTCAGGCCCTGCATCAAATACTCGTTGTTGCCGATGAAGACAAAGGGCGTGCGCCGCGCGTGCTCCTCGCCGTTCACGCTCAAGCGCACGTTCAAGAAGGGATAGCGCCGCAACGCCGCCAGCGCCGCCCAGGTGAAAGCCAGCCACTTGCCGCGCCCCAGCCTGCTCTGCTGCTTTTCTCGGTCGCGCACGATGTCCGGATACAGGCCCAGGCTGGAGTTGTTCAGGAAGATGCGGCCGTTCACCTCGCCCACGTCCACCCGCACATGGCCGCCGGTGGCGATGGCGGCGATGGCGGCGTCCAGCTCCAGCGGTATCTTCAGGTCCTTGGCGAAATGGTTCAGTGTGCCCAGCGGCAGCACGCCGTAGGCCACGTCCGTGCCCGCCAGCACCGAGGCCACGGCATTGATGGTGCCGTCGCCGCCGCCCGCCACCACCATGCGCGCGCCCGCCTCCACCGCCGCGCGCGCCGCCGCTATCATCTCCTCGCCGCTTTGCGCCAGCGTAATGTCGGCCATGTAGCCGTGCGCGGCGAACTTGGCCAGCAACTGCTGCGAGAACTCGCCGCAATAGCCCAGCCCCGCGCTGGCGTTGATGATGACGGGTAGTAGTATGGCCAAGGAGATCCTTTCAGCTGGTTTGAAGACGGGCCGCCTGCGCAGCGCGGCGGCGCCGCAAGGTGGAGCAGCCGGTGATGCAGACCGCCAGCCAGCCGCAGCCCTCCACCATGGCCGCCAGCACGTCGCTCGGGTAGTGCGCGCCAAGGTAGATGCGGCTGACGCCGGTCAGCAGCACCATCAGCGTAGCAGCCCCGGCCAAAGCGCAGCGCACGCGCCAGCGCCCGCCCCCCATCACCGCGTAGCTCGCCATCAGGCCCCAGAACAGCGTGGCCGCCACCGTGTGGCCGCTGGGGAAGCTGTAGGTGGCCAGCGTAAGCATGGGCTCCTCGAACACGGGCCGCGCGCGCTGGAAAATATGCTTGAGCGCCACGTTCAGCAGCATGCCGCCGGGGACCGACAAAGCCAGCGCCAGCAGCCAGTAGCGGCCATGCGGCTGCGGGCGGCGCCAGAAAAATACGCCCGCCAGCAGCACCAGCACCACCATGCCGGCCACGCTGTGCAGATGCGTGAACAGCCACATCAGGCTGGTGTACGGCTCCTGCGCGTGCGCATGCATCCAGTCGGACACATGGCGGTCGAAGGCAGCCACGCCGTCGTTCTCGGCCACGTCTTCCGCCACCTCGGCGAACACCGCCACGGCGGCCATCATCAGCGCGGCGCCGGCGGTCAGGTGCAGGCCGAATTCGTCGCCGGGGGTAAGGCGCGCCTCCACGAAACGCATCAGTTTTGTTGCTGGCTTGCTAAAAATGCCCTGCTCTCCAAAAATACAACAGTTATTAAATTAAACTGATATTTCATACAGTACTGTGTTTTTCAACAGTAGTTGTGCTACAGTGGCGTCACTGAATCAAAACCAAGACACCCAACTGACCCAAAGGAAGAATCATGACTACATTGAATAGCGGTTTCGGCTCCCGTTTCGGCCTGGAATATGCCCCGATGTCTTTCCTGGTACGCTTCGGCAAACGTGAAGTGCTGGTGTGCCGCGACTTCCGCAAGCGCTTCTACGCCGTCAATCCCATCCTGGAATGCGACACCGGCGTGCAGGCCGGACACCTGGAAATCCTGGTGTTCCGCCGCTGGCTGCTGATTCTGTCCAAGGCGCACTGATCTACATCTGTTCATACTGGGCGCGCAGGAAGTCGCGCAGCTGCAGCACTGTCGGCGTCACTTGCGAGCGGTGCATGCACACCAGATGCAGCGGCGTGGCTTCGCCCACAATGTCGGGCAGCAGCACTTGCAGCCGGCCGCTGCGCAAGTCTTCCGACAGATCCATTTTTGATTTATACGCAATGCCCAGGCCCGCCACGGCCCAGCGCCGCACCAGGTCCGCATCGTCGGCGCAGCGGTTGCCGCGCACGGCCACGGTGAGCGGCGCGCTGCTGCCGGGCGGGTAAAAGGTCCAGTTGTTGTGGATGACGTCGTCCAGCGCGTAGCACAGGCAATTATGCCTTGCCAGCTCGTCCAGCGACGCCGGCCTGCCGTGCTTGCGGATATAGTCCGGCGACGCCACCAGCACGCGCCGGTTGTCGGGCGCTATCGGCATGGCGATCAGGCTGGAATCGTCCTGCTTGCCGTAGCGGATGGCAATGTCCACCGGCTGCCGGTACATATCGGCCTGGCGGTCGCTGACGCTGATCTGGTAATGCACGCCAGGATACTGGGCCTGGAATTTGTCCAGCCAGTACAGCAGGATGTTGCGGCCCAGGTCGGACGGCATGGCGATTTTCAGCGTGCCGCCGGGCACGTCCTTGGCCTGCATCAGCGTGTCGTGCCCTTCTTTCAGCAGCCGCAGCGCTTCGCGCGCGTGCACCAGGTAGCGTTCGCCTTCGTCCGTCAGGCGCAGCGAGCGCGTGGTGCGCGCGAACAGGCGCAGCCCCAGTTCGCCCTCCAGGCGCTTCAAGCCCGCGCTCGCCAGCGCCGGCGAAATCTCCAACGCCCTGGCGGCCGCCGACAGGCTGCCCGCATCCGCCGTGCGCACGAATACCGTCAAATCATCGAGCCGCAGCACTATCTTCATTCCTTTGAAAGTGTTTCGCAGAATGGCCTCTTTTTCGGTCCTGCGAAATAAGTGATGATACTCGCATCCATCACTACACAGGAGTTTCCCCATGAAAGCCGTTGCCTACCGCGCCTCCCACCCCGCCGACCACGCCGAAGCGCTGATCGACGTGGAACTGCCCGACCCGCAAGCGGGCGGCCGCGACCTGCTGGTCGAAGTGAAGGCGGTCTCCGTCAACCCGGTCGACACCAAGATCCGCAAAAACGTGGCGCCGGCGGACGGCGAGCTGAAAGTCATCGGCTGGGACGCGGCCGGCGTGGTGAAGGCGGTCGGCCCGGATGTGACGCTGTTCAAGCCGGGCGACGAAGTCTGGTACGCCGGTTCCCTGACCCGCCCCGGCACCAATAGCGAGCTGCACCTGGTGGACGAACGCATCGTCGGCTACAAGCCCAAGAGCCTGGACTTCGGCAAGGCCGCGGCGCTGCCGCTGACCGCCATCACCGCGTGGGAATTGCTGTTCGAGCGCCTGGCCGTGAGCCGCGATCCCGGCGTGACCGGCAAATCGCTGCTGGTCATCGGCGCGGCGGGCGGCGTGGGCTCCATCCTGGTGCAGCTGGCGCGCCGGCTGACCGGGCTGACCATTATCGCCACCGCCTCGCGTCCGGACACGGCGGAATGGGTGCGCCAGCTGGGCGCCCACCACGTCATCGACCACAGCAAGCCGCTGGACGAGGAAATCAAGCGCCTGGGCCTGCCGCCGGTGAACTACGTGGCCGCGCTGAACCAGACCGACCAGCACTTCGCCGCCATCGCCGAGCTGATCGCGCCGCAAGGCAAGCTGGGCCTGATCGACGATCCGGGCCAGCTGGATGTAAGCAAGCTCAAGCGCAAGAGCGTGTCGCTGCACTGGGAATTCATGTTCACCCGCTCGATGTTCGAGACGGCGGACATGGCGCAGCAGCACGCGCTGCTCAACGACGTGGCGCAGCTGGTGGACAGCGGCGTGCTGAAGACCACGCTGGGCGAGCGCTACGGCAGCATCAACGCCGCCAACCTGAAGCGCGCCCACGCGCTGATCGAGAGCAACCGCGCCAAGGGCAAGATCGTGCTGGAAGGGTTTTAACCGGCCCGGCTGTCCTGCATCTGGCGCAGCAGCGCCAGCGCGCCGGCATCGTGCTCGGCAAGGGTGTGCTGCAGCAGCGTGGCGCATTCGTAGGATTCCGACAACAGCCTGACCAGCTCCTCCTGCAGCCGCGCCAGCCGGCGCGAGCTGTAGCCGACCGTGGTGAACAGCCGCGTCACGTCGATGCAGATTTCCCGCAAGTCCCACAGTGTGCGTTTGGTGCATTCCAGATCGTCGCGCATGGCCTGGCGCACGTCGATCAGCTCGGTCTTTGCCTCCTCTTTCGCGCACAGCTCGAGCACCGTCGCGTGCCAGCTGCGGATGCGGCGGGCAACGCCTTCAATGCGCGCCAGCTTGGGCTGCATGGTGTAGTAGTACTGCAGCGCCAGCAGCCAGTACGGCAGCCGCGCCAGCGCCTGCGGCAAACCCGCCGCGCGCAGCTGCTGCTCCAGCTTGCGGATTTTCGACAGCATCGCCCAGATGCCTTTGTTGACCGGATGCGGATGCATGATGACGGCCTCCGAAGCCGGCGGCGCACCACGCGCCGCCCGGTCCCCCCAGTATAGCCAGCGCACTACGGCACGGCACGGCGCCTGGTTTGACGCAGCGCAAAGACCGCAGCCAAAGCCGATGCGCCCCCCTCATCGTCCACGCCGGCAACACCGTAAGAATACTTGCTCGTCTTCCTAAAGAAATAGGCATAGGATAAATTCAAAGAATTGCTCCTAAAAAAGTAGTACACCTCGTGGGGATAGCATCGTGAACGTTCATACGTGGCTCGACCGGCTGCTGCTTTGGCAGAAGTTCATTATCCTCAGCGTGATTGCCCTGCTGCTGGCCAGCATTCCCACAGCGCTTTACCTGAACGAGGCCGGCAAGTCGCTGGCTGCGGCGCAGTCCGAAACCGCAGGCCTGGCGCCCTCCGCCGCCATCCTGAAAGTCAGCCAGAACACGCAGCAGCACCGCGGCCTGGCCGCGCTGGCACTGGGCGGCGTGGCGGGCGCGCAGGAAAAGCGCGAGGCCAAGCAGCGCGAAGCGGACGAGGCCTACGAAAAAATGGACGCCATCATCCGCGGCTTCCACAACCGCGCCATCGAGCAAGCGTGAGAGCAGCCCAAGAAGGACTGGGCCGCGCTGCGCGCGCAGGTGGCGGGCCGCAGCATCTCGGTGCCGGCCAGCTATGAAGCGCACACGGCGCTGGTGCCCCGGCTGCTGGTGGTGAACGACCTGATCGGCGACCTGTTCGGCCTGAGCCTGGACCCCGAGCTGGACAGCTACCAGCTGATCCAGGCCATGTACTACCAGCTGCCCTATCTGACCGAAGAAACCGGCAAGATGCGCGCCAAGGGCGCCGGCCTGCTGGCCAAGCAGGAAGCGTCGCTGGAGGACAGGATGGCGCTGGCGGCCATCGTGGCGCGCGTGAACGACAGGCTGACGCAGACCGGTACCGCCTACAACAAATCGGTGGGCGCCAATCCCGACGTCAAAACCAAGCTGGGCGCGCAATGGCAGGACGTGCAGGAGCTGGCGCAGAAATCCATGCAGCTGGCCAACGAGCAGATCGTGCGCGCCGAGGCCCTCACCTATCCCGGCACCGATTACGTGGCGCAGACCACCAAGGCCATCGACGCGCAGTTCGCCGCCAACTAGGCCGCCAGCAAGGAACTGGAGTCCATCCTGGCGCAACGCATCGCCAGCCTGCGCGGCACACGCTGGATCATGATCGGCTCCATGCTGGGCCTGATCGTGCTGGCCGGCCTGGTTGCGCGCCTGATCGCCCGCTCGGTCAGCGTGCCGCTGGAAGACGCGGTGCGCATCTCGCAGCGCATTGCGCAGGGCGACCTGACGGCGCACTTCGCGCTGGGCGGGCGCAGCGAGACGGCGCAGCTGACGCGGGCGCTGAAGGAGATGAACGACAGCCTGGTCGGCATCGTCGGCAGCGTGCGCTGCAGCATAGACACGATAGGCCACGCCTCCAGCGATATCGCCAACGGCAACTCCGACCTGTCCGCGCGCACCGAGGCGCAGGCCTCCAACCTGGAAGAAACCGCCGCCTCCATGGAGCAGATCACCTCCACCGTGCGCCAGAGCGCGGACCACGCGCGCCAGGCGGACGAACTGGTCAGCAGCGCGACGGCCGTGGCCAGCAAGGGCGGCAACGTGGTGGAACAGGTGGTGCAGACCATGGCAACCTGGCGCAGCGCAGCGCCAGCGCCGCCAAGGAAATCAAGGACCTGATCAACGACAGCGTGAGCAAGGTCGATGCCGGAAATGTGCTGGCCGCCGATGCGGGCAAGGCCATGAGCGAGGTGGTCGACAGCGTGCGGCGCATCACCACCATCATGTCCGATATCGTGCACGCGGCGCAGGAGCAGAGTTCGGGCATCGAGCAGGTGAATCAGGCCATCACCCAGATCGACGAGATGACGCAGCAGAACGCGGCGCTGGTGGAACAGGCGGCGGCTGCTTCGGAGAGCCTGCGCGAGCAGGCCGGCGCGCTGTCGGACGCGGTGGCCGTGTTTACCCTGCAGGAGAACGAAGCGGCGCATGCGCCCCACGCGCCGAAACGCCCGGCGGCGCGGCCGCTGGCACTGGTGCGCAGCGCACGGGCGGGCTGAACGCCAGGGCGGCGTTCCCGTTTCCTTGAAAATTTTGATTAGGACTCCTTTACAAATGCGAAAACAGGTCTATAATTCTCAGCATGGACATCAAACCTGAAACCCCTTGGGACGGCACCCCGGATGTGTCGGCGCGCATTATCACGGCGATCTCGCGTATCGCCAGTGTCATGCGCTCCGGCGTGTGGGAGTTCGCCACCAGCGAAAACCTGAACCCGGCCCAGGTCGACATACTGCAGCTGCTGCATGCGCGTCCGAAAGGCGTGCGGCTGTCGTGGGTGGCGGCGCAGCTGTCCATCTCGGCCGCCAGCGCCAGCGACTCGGTCGCTTCGCTGGTGTCCAAAGGCCTGGTGCGCAAGGCGCGCGCCGAGGATGACGGGCGCGCCACGGCCCTGTTCCTCACTGCCGCCGGCACGGCGGTGGCCGTCCGCATCGGCAGCGCCGTCAGCTTTGCAGACGACGCCGCCGCCGCCCTGCCGCCCGCGCTGCAGGTGCAGATGCTGACCGGCCTGCTGAAGCTGATCGCCGAGCTGCAAACGTCCGAACGCTTTCCGGCATTGCGGGCCTGCCCGTCGTGCCGCCACTTTGAAGCCAACAAGTATCCCGGCGCGGCCACCCCGCACCACTGTGCATTGGTCAACGCGCCGCTGCCGATCGCGTTTATCCGCATCGACTGCGCTGAGCATGAAGAGGCCGATTTGGCCACCCAGCAACGGAACTGGGCGCAATTTGCATGACCTTCCGTTTTTTTTTTGCCCTATTTAATTAGGACTCCTACTTTAATTTTGAAAGGAAATACCATGTCCCGCATTCAACTCGTCACCCCAGCCGACACTACCGGCGAACGCCAGCAACTGCTGGGCCAGATCCAGCAAGCCTTCGGCGCCACGCCGAATATGTTCAAGGCCGTGGCCAATTCCACCGCCGCCCTGAAAAGCATGTGGGGCTCCTTCGGCGCGCTGGGCGGCGGCGTCATCCCGGCCAAGCTAGGCGAACAGATCGCGGTCGCCATCGCCGACCGCAACAACTGCGAATACTGCCTGGCCGCGCACACCGCCCTGGGCCGCAAAGCCGGCGCCAGCGCGGAAGAAATGAGCGCCGCGCAAGCCGGCCAGTCGGCCGACGCCAAGACCGCCGCCGCGCTGCGCTTCGCCGTGGCCGTGGTGAACAACCGCGCCCAGATCGCCGACGCGGACGTGGCCGGCCTGCGCGAAGCCGGCTACAGCGACGAGGAAATCGTCGAGATCCTGGCGCACGTGGCGCTCAACCTGTTCACCAACTACATCAACGTGGCCTTCCAGGTGCCGGTCGATTTCCCGTCCGTCAAACTGCGCGCCAAATAAGGGGGAAAGCGCCATGCTCATCAACCATCCCGCGCCGGAACTGCAGGTTTCGGCCTGGCTGAATACAAGCCAGCCTCTCAGCCTGTCCGCGCTGCGCCGCAAAGTCGTGGCGCTGTACGCTTTCCAGATGCTGTGCCCTGGCTGCGTGTCGCACGGCATTCCGCAGGCCAAGCTGATCCGCGAAAGCTTCAGCGCGGACGAGGTTGCCGTTATCGGCCTGCACAGCGTATTCGAGCACCACGACGTCATGACGCAGCGCGCGCTGGAAGTGTTTATGCATGAATACCGCATCAACTTCCCGGTGGCCGTGGACATGCCCTCCTCCAACGGCCCGGTGCCGCTGACGATGGAGCAGTACCAGCTGCGCGGCACGCCCAGCCTGCTGCTGATCGACCGTGCCGGCAAGCTGCGTTTCAGCCACTTCGGCCGCGCCGGGGACATGCAGGTCGGCGCTCTGATCGGCCAGTTGCTGGCCGATCCGGTGGCCTCGCCGGACAACGCTGCGTGCAGCGAAGAAGGCTGCGCCATCGGGCGCTAGCAGCGGCTGGCGCGGAGTGCCGCCCGCCAGGCGCGGGCGGCATTGCCTTGCATTCAATTCGGCAACTATGTTTCCTTGAAGGAAAAATAGTGACATAATTACGCGAGCAAAAAACCGCACGCGCCACAATGACTCACGTATCAGATATTCAGACCCTGCTGGACCAGCGCTTGAAGGCGACTGGCTGGCAAATTGCCCAAACCGTTGTCCTCGGCCTGCTGGCCGCCTGCCTGGCCCTGTTCGGCCAGGTCTGCCTGGCGCGCGCGCGCCCCATCTTCCCCTTCATCGACCAGAACTATGAAGCCTGGCAAGGCGGCTACACGCTGGTGCTGACCATGATAGGCATCGTATGGGTGGTGGCCATGCTGCAAAAAATCAGCTTCTTCCAGGACTGCCTGGAACGCCTGCGCAGCCAGCGCCGGCTCGACGAACAGTACGCCTTGCGCGCAGAACAGGCCGAGCAGGCGCGCCTGGAGAAGCTGGCCGCCAAGGAAGCAAGGGAAGCGGAATCCACCCGCCCCTCCAGGGTGAACAGAAACGCGCGCAGCAATAAATTCGACTACTGAACCGGCGTTAGCCAGCGCACGGTCAGCAGGCGCGATCGCGCCTAGCATCTCTCCCGAAGGCCAAGGCATAAAGCCTGGCCACCCCTTGGGAGAATGCCATGCAAGAAGACCACCACCAGAATCTGACCGGCGCCGACGCCGTTAAACGCATCAAGGACATCGTCGAGGAAGCCAAGTCGGGCTTCCTCTGCACCGCAGGCCATGTCGTGCCCATGAGCCCACTGAAAGTGGACGAGGCCGGCAACCTGTGGTTCCTCAGCGCCAGCGACAGCCGGCACAACCAGGAGATCGAAGCCAATCCGGCGGTGCGCATGTATTTCCAGGCCTCGCACCATTCCGGCTTCTTATATTTCGACGGCCATGCCGCCATCTCGCGCGACGCGGCGATGATCAAGGAACTGTGGAGTTTTACTTTGAAAACCTGGTTCACCGAGGGCGAGCATGACCCGCGCATTACGGTGATCCAGGTGCGCCCGCTGGACGGCTACTACTGGGACAACAAGCACGGCAACGCCGTGGCCAGCGCCAAGATGCTGGCCGGCGCCGTTATCGGGCAGACGCTGGACGACTCGATCGAAGGGACGCTGCGGCTGTAGCCGCACGCCCTGTCAGCCCCATCCGTACCAGGCGTCGCGCAGTTCGCCGATCTGGATTTGCTGCAGCACGCCCTGGCTTTCCAGCCAGTTGCGCACCAGTTCGCGGTGGCTTTCTTCGACTTTGCCGTAGGCCTTGCCGGACACCACGAAGCCACTAAAATCGCTATTCATGCCGCCGCCGAAGGCCAGGCCGTTGGCTTCGACGGCCTCCAGCAGGAAGCGGTACAGCAGGCTGTCGCGCTGCGCCGCGTCCTGGCCGTCGGCCAGCTTGGCGTCGACCATAAAGCCCAGTTCCTGGAATTCGCCCAGGTGCATTTTCTTGCGCTGGCGCCGGTTGGCGCGGTGATGGGATCGGCTCATATTGTTCTATCCGCTGAGTGTGAAAGCCGGATTGTCGCATGCGCCCGCGCCAGCGCAAAGCGCCTGCCCGCTAGTCGCCCAGGCAAGCCTTGCACGCCGCCTCGGGGAAGCGCGCCTGGCAGCTGCGCTGGCCGGGATATTTGAGCTCGATCTGCTTGTAGTGGATGCAGCTGTCCGGAGTCAGCGCGGTGATGGCCGGCTGCTGGTAGGTCAGGCCGGCCTTGTCGCGCACGCTGAGGCGCGAACCGTTGCCGTCCGAGCGCAGCTCGATGCCGCCATCCTTGGTGATGAGCGTGAGCGCGCTGTCCTGCGACGGGTCGGGTCCGGCCACCATGATGGCGGCCATGCGGTGCTTGGAATCCAGGGTCAGCATGGCGTTGCTGCCGTTGTCCTGCGTGACGTAGCCGCCGCGCTCGATGCCTTCCTCGTCGTAGATGATCATGCCCGCCGCCTTGCTGCCGCGCTTGGACACGTGGCCGCCGGTCATTACCGCGTCCGGCAGGTCGCCGCCCAGGCGGGCGCGAACGATGCCCTTGCCATCGACCACCACCACTTCCTTGGCGCGCACGCTGTCGAAGATGGCGTTTTTCAGGCTGGCGCCGGCCATGGCGCCGCCGCCGGCCAGCAGCAGCAAACCGGCCACCCACAAGCCGTTCTGACGGTTCAGGCGCTTGCGCAGCCGGACATTCTCTTGCTCGCAGGCGAGCAGGCGTTGTTCTATCGAGGTCAAATCAGGTCTCCTGGTAAGTTCATTGCCAATCTTGCCACATTTCCAGATGGAAATGCAACCACCCGTGGCGTGCCAAACACATTGCAGGCGGCTGAGCGATAATGGCGGGCTCAAGCCAGCCAAATTCAAACAAGGAGCCTGCTTTGCTTAACTTCGATTTCCACAACCCTACCCAGATCCTGTTCGGCCAGGGCCAGATCGCCGCCATCACGCCGCTGGTGCCGGCCGGCGCGCGCGTGCTGATGCTGTACGGCGGCGGCAGCATCAAGCGCAACGGCGTCTACGAGGAAGTGAAGGCTGCGCTGAGCGGCCACACGGTGATCGAATTCGCCGGCATCGAGCCCAACCCGCACTACGAAACGCTGATGAAAGCGGTCGCCATCGTCAAGGCCGAGAAGATCGATTTCCTGCTGGCGGTGGGCGGCGGCTCCGTGATCGACGGCACCAAGTTCGTCGCGGCAGCCGCGCTGTTCGGCGAAGAAGACCCATGGCTGATCCTGAAGAAAGGCGGCGCCAATATCAACGCCGCCCTGCCCTTCGGCAGCGTGCTGACCCTGCCCGCCACCGGCTCGGAAATGAACGCCGCCAGCGTGGTCACGCGCGCCGCCACGCAGGAAAAGCGCGCCTTCCACAGCCGCCACGTGTTCCCGAAATTCTCCGTACTCGATCCGAGCAAGACCTTCACGCTGCCGCTGCGCCAGGTGGGCAACGGCGTGGTGGACGCTTTTGTGCACGTGATGGAGCAGTACCTGACCTACCCGGTCAACGCGCCGGTGCAGGACCGCTGGGCCGAAGGCCTGCTGCTGACGCTGATCGAGGAAGGCCCGAAAACGCTGAGCGAGCCGGAGAACCTGGACGTGCGCGCCAACGTCATGTGGAGCGCGACCATGGCGCTGAACGGCGTGATCGGCGTGGGCGTGCCCCAGGACTGGGCCACCCACATGATAGGCCACGAGCTGACCGCGCTGTACCAGCTGGACCACGCGCAAACCCTGGCCGTGGTGCTGCCGGGCATACTGACGGTGCGCAAGGAAGCCAAGCGCGCCAAGCTGCTGCAGTACGCGGCGCGCGTCTGGGGCATCAGCGAGGGCGATGAGGACAGCCGCATCGCCGCCGCCATCGCACGCACGCGCAGCTTCTTCGAGCAGATGGGCGTGCCGACGCGCTTGTCCGGCTACGGCCTGGACGCGTCCGCGATCGACGCCGTGGTGGCCGCGCTGGAAGCGCACAAGCTGGTCAAGCTGGGCGAACACCGCGACGTGGACGCCGCCGCCGCCCGCGCGGCACTGGAGCTCAGTTTGTAAATCGTGCTACACTTGTAATTCGCTAGGGGTCCTGGGAACGCGTTTTCCGGGTGAGAGATACCCTTCGTACCTGATCTGGATAATGCCAGCGAAGGAAAGCGCAAAGTTGTTTCCCCTCCTTTGTACCCTTCCGTTGGCTCCCATTTTTACGAGAGCCTAAAATGTCCGCACGAAATTTCGCAGTTAGCACGATCGCCCTGGCGGTCTCCCAAGCCTTTACCGTTTCCGCCTTTGCAGACGACGCGCCAGCCGTAGCGCCAGCCGTAGCGCCAGCCGAACAAGCGCCGTCGGAAGTGGTCGTCATCACCGGCAAGAACGCCGCCCCCCGCGCCTCCGTGGCCGGCTTTACCGACATGCCGCTGCTGCTCACGCCCGCATCGGTGACGGTGCTGAGCCGCGAGAAGATGCAGGATCTGAACATCCGCTCCACCACCGACGCCGCCAAGTTCGACGCCAGCATCAGCGACGCCTACAACGCCGTCGGCTACGCCGAGCAGTTCTCCATCCGCGGCTTCAAGCTCGACAACGGCAGCAGCTACCGCAAGGATGGCATGATCATCCCTGGCGACACCCAGATCCCGCTGGAGAACAAGGAAGCCATCGAGGTGCTGAAGGGCCTGGCCGGCCTGCAGTCCGGCATGGCCACGCCGGGCGGCATCATCAATTACGTGACCAAGCGCCCGACCGCCACGCCGCTGCGCTCCGTCACCATCGAAGCGAGCGAGCGCGGCACGGTGCTGGGCGCCGTGGACGTGGGCGGCCGCTTCGAGGACCGCCGCTTCGGCTACCGCGTGAACGTGGCCGGCGAGCGCCTGCGCTCCTACGTCAAGGGCGCGGACGGCCACCGCAACTTCATTTCCGGCGCCTTCGACTGGCAGATCTCGCCGCAGGCGCTGCTGCAGCTGGACGCGGACTACCAGAAGAAATCGCAAGTGTCGGTGCCCGGCTTCCAGCTGATTAACAACGCCACGCTGCCCAAGATCTCCGCCGACAATATGCTCAACAACCAGTCGTGGAGCTATCCGGTGGAGACCGAAAGCAGCAACATCGGCGCGCGCTTCAGCTACCAGTTCAACCAGGACTGGAACGCCACCGTGAGCGCCAACAGCCACTCCTTCAAGCGCGACGACTACACCGCCTTCCCTTACGGCTGCGGCGCCCAGGACCTGTACCCCGGCTTCTGCGCCAACGGCGACTACGACGTGTACGACTACATCAGCCTGGGCGAACGCAAAAAGCCGCAAGCCATGCAGGCCATGGTGCAGGGCAAATTCGCCACCGGCGCCGTCAAGCACGCCGTCACCGGCGGCTACTCCTTCTACAAGAACAGCGAGAAGTGGGGCGACGACATTTACGAATACGCGGGCACCAGCAATATCTTCCACCCTGTCGCCGTCAAGCCCACGGGCCTGACCAGCGGCCCGGTGACGGAGCGCCGCAGCGACCGTGAACGCGCGGTCTTCTTCCAGGACGTGGTGGGCCTGACCGAGCAGCTCACGCTGCACGCCGGCGCGCGCCACACCCAGGTGGAGCGCAACCAGCTGGCCGCAAAGGCCGCCACCGACGAAAGCTTCTGGCTGCCCAATGTGTCGCTGGTGTACGCACCGCTCGCCAACGTGTCGGCTTACGCCAGCTGGGCCGAAGGCCTGGAGCGCGGCGGCATCGCGCCCAAGCAGACCAGCAACCAGAAAGAAGCGCTGGCGCCCTCGCTGTCCAAGCAGGTGGAACTGGGCGTGAAGGCGGACCTGTACAAGGACCTGAGCCTGGCCATGTCCGTGTTCCAGATCCGCAAAGGCCTGGAATACACCGACGCGCGCAACACCTATGTGCGCAACGGCCAGGCGCAGCACCGCGGCCTGGAGCTGTCGGCGCAAGGCCACGCCACGCCGGACCTGATGCTGGCCTTCACCGCCATGGCGCTGAACACCGAGCAAAGCGGCACCGGCCAGGCCGCGCTGGACGGCAAGCGCGTGACCAATGTGCCCAAGTTCAAATCGTCGATTTACGCCGAGTACGCGCTGCCGCAAGTGGCAGGCCTGAAGCTGAACGCCAACTGGCAGCACGCGGGCAAGAAGGCCTTCGACCCGGAGAACACCTTCTTCGTGCCGAGCTATAACACGCTGAACCTGGGCGCGTCCTACGCCACCAGGATAGGCGCCACCTCCGCCATCTTCCGCGCACAGGTCTACAACGCCACCGACAAGTTCTACTGGCGCGACGTGACGCCGGACCTGGGCGGCTACCTGTTCCCCGGCGCCGAGCGCACCTTCAAGCTGTCGGCGCAGCTGGACTTCTAAGTCAGAAGATGTACTGCACCCGCATGGCGAAGCTTTTCGCCGTGCGGGCTGAATTCCGTCCCACCAGCCACGCGGCTTCGTATTTCAGCTCCTGGCCCGCGCCCAGTTCGCGCGACCCGAACAGCGCCGGCCCAAGCCGGTGCGAGCGCCGCTTCTCAGGCAGCCAGTCGTTCCACTTCCCCACTTCGCCAAAGCCCTGAATGCCGGGCTGCAGCCAGCTTTTCCAACGCTGCTTGACCTGCCACTGGTAGACCAGCTGCGTCTGTTCCGGCTCGCCGGTGCGGTAGTCGCGCTGCAGGAAGGCGTTGAAGTTGAACTGCGTGCGCCAGACTTCCGTTTGCAGCACCGGGCCTATCTCCACGCTGTAGCTGTGCGGGCTGGCGTTGCTGCGGCCCACGCTGGTGTGCAGCGCCAGGTCGAAGGCGTACTGGCCCTGCGTGAGCATGTAGTCGTTCTGCCATTCCAGTTCAGCCAGCCTGTCGCTGCGGCCGTGCAGCCGTATCCACACGGCGGACAACTCGGTGTACCAGCGCGACGTGACGCCGTAGCCGAAACCCAGTTCGGGCGACGACACGCTGGAACTGTGCTTGTAGTCGGCGTTCCAGTATTTGAAATCCACGGATTTCTGGCCTTCCACGTCATAGGTGGAGACCAGGTAGTAGCCGGTGCCGGCGCGGGCTTGCGGCAATGGCCCGGCAAGCAAGGCGGCGAGGAGTAGGAGGAGGAAGCGGGGGACGGTGGGCGCTCTTTTCATCCTGCCAATGTAGCAGGACTGCCCAGCAAACGCTCGACTTTCATCAAGCGTTGTTCAGGTGAGCCGCTCACCAGTGTGTACGGAATGCCACGCGCGGCCAGTTCCTCCAGCAGCAGCGCGCTGACAGGGCCGCTGGCGTCCTCCGGCTCGCGCATCAGGCCATCGGGCACCCAGGGCAGGTCCGGCGCGCACAGCAAGGTGACGTCGTAGCGGTGCGCCGCCGCCAGCGCCGCCAGTTCGGCGTCGATGCCGCCGAAATAGTGGCGGCTGTAGACCGCCGTCATCAGCGGCGTGGTGTCGCAGAACAGGAAGCGGCGCGCCTGCGGCATGGCGGCCTGCTCGCGCGCCACCTGGGTGCGGGCGATGTGGATCTGGTCGCTGGATACGGGCAGGCGGGCCTCGGTATCGACGAACTCGCGCAGGTACTCCGGCACCCAGATGGTGCGGTAGTGCTGCGCCAGGCGCGCCGCCAGCGTGGTCTTGCCGGACGACGCGGAGCCGACGATGGCCACGCGCAAGGGCTGCGTCATCGCCGCACCGTCACTTCAGCACCATGGCCCCGGCGGCGGCCCCGCCCTCGCCCATGGATTTTTTCCACGCCAGCAGGCCGACGGCGGCCATCGCCACGAACATGCCGTACAGGAGCGCGGTCAGCATCAGGCCCTTGTGCAGGTACAGGCCGACGTAGATCACATCGACCACGATCCACACATGCCAGTTCTCCAGCTTTTTGCGCGACAGCAGGAACTGGCCCACCAGGCTGCCGGCGGTCAGGAAAGCGTCCGTGCGCGGCACGTCGGTGTCGGTGTAGCGGTGCAGGAACCAGGCCAGTACGGCAAAGCCCACGGCCCAGCCGGCGGCGGCCAGCCACAGGCCGCGCCGCGTGGTGCGGGTGACGGGTAGCTGCTCGTGCGTAGCGTCGCCGTGCAGCCACTGATACCAGCCCCAGAACGACACCGTGATGAACACCGCCTGCAGCGCCATGTCGCCATACAGGCGCGCGCCGTAGAACACCACGCCGTAGGTGGCCGAGGACAGGATGGCGAACAGCCAGGCCCAGTGGTTCTGGCGGATATTGAGCAGCACCGTCGCAACGGAGAGCACGAAGGAGAGCAGTTCCAGTGGCGTGGTTGAAAAACCAAGCAGGTCGATGGCAGAGTTCATAGCGAGATCGGGCGGGGACGCCGGATTATGCACCCAATCGGCCGATAAGCCAACCATGGCCACGATGCGGCTTGCATATTGCCAAACCAAAAAAAGGGGTCAGGGTTAGTTCTCCCGCATGGGAAAACTAACCCTGACCCCTTTTTGGTTTACCGATTTATTTCTTCGGGTATTTGATGGTCATTTCTTTCAGCAGGTTGTCGGCGTGGTCGACTTCCTTCATGACCCACAGCATGTAGCGGATGTCCAGGTGGATGGCGCGCGTGATGGCGGTGTCGAAGTACCAGTCCTTGGTGATCGACTCATACGTGGAGTCGAAGTTCAGGCCGATCAGCTCGCCGCGCTTGTTCATCACGGCGGAACCGGAGTTGCCGCCGGTGGTGTCGGCGCTGCTCAGGAAGTTGACCGGCACCGTGCCCAGCACCGGGTCCTTGAACTGGCCGTAGCGCTTGGCTTTCACCGCTTCGATCAGATTGTCCGGGGCGATGAAGGGGTCTTTGCCGGTGTGCTTCTCGACGATGCCTTCGACCGTGGTGAACGGGCCCTTGGTCAGGCCGTCCTTGGGCGAGTAGGCCGACACGGTGCCGTAGGTGACGCGCAGCGTGGAGTTGGCGTCCGGGTAGACCGGCTTGCCCTGCGATTTCTTCCACGCGATCACGGCGGCCATGTATTGCGGCACCACGCGTTCCAGGTTGCCGTCCACTTCCATGCGGCGCTCTTCCAGCGACAGGCCCACGGCGTGCAGCTTGACGGCCAGCTTGAGGAAGGCGTCGTCGGACGCGGCGATAGCGGCGGCGTCCTTGTCCATCAGCGCCAGGCGCTCGGCGGTGGCGCCCAGCTTCGATTGCGCGTACAGCGCCGGCACGTCGGCCACCGCAGGCAGCAGCGCGTCCAGGCCTTGCGGATGGGACTTGGCGGCCAGCTTGGCGTAGCGCGCCAGGCCGTCGGTGTAGCGGGCCTGGTCCACCTTCAGCGTGAAGGACTGCTCCAGGCGGCTCAGGCGGGCCTTGATGGGGCTCACGTCGCGCTGCTGGTAGCCGGCCTTGCGCTCGGCGTCCGGCTTCTGCTTTTCCAGCGCCAGGCGGTGCAGCGTGCGGGCGCTTTTCAGCAGGTCGCTATTGGTGGCCACGTTCCAGGCGAATTCTTCGTCGGACAGGGCCATGTCGGCGGCAATGGCCGCGTCCAGCTCGGACAGCATGGCGGACGATACGCCCGGCTGCTTGGCGTACCAGGCGCGGAATTCGGCGTCCTGGCCGTCCTTGACGGCGGCCAGGTCCTTGCGCGCGAAGCCGTCCAGCAGGCCCAGCGTCTTTTTCATGCGGTTGTTGATGCTCTTGACCACGCTGGCGTAGCGCACCACGCCCGCTTCGTCGCCCTTGGTGGCGGCGGCGATGGTGTCCAGGTCGGACTGGTATTCGGCCGCCTGCAGCGGGTAGGCCGAATCGCGCGCGTTGCGGATTTCCACCGGCAGCTTGTAGCGGCTGGTGCGGCCGGGGTAGCCGGCCAGCAGGATGGGATCGCCGTTCTTCAGGCCTTCGGCGGAGACCACCAGGAAGTCCTTGGATTTGTACGGCACGTTGTCCGGCGACGGGTCCGCCGGGCGGCCGTCCTTGCCCACGTAGGCGCGCAGGAAGGAGTAGTCGCCGGTGTGGCGCGGCCATTCGTAGTTGTCGATGTCGCCGCCGTAGTTGCCGATCTTGTCGGACGGCGCGTAGACCAGGCGCACGTCGCGGATCTGCATCTGGCGGATGCGGTAGTACTCGGCGCCGCGGTGGAAGCTGGGCACCGAGCAGCGGTACATCTTGTCGGTTTCGCATTCGGCCACCAGGGCCTTGATGCGCTTCTGCGCTTCTTCGTGGCGGGCCTTGCCGCCCAGCTTGTCCAGGCCTTGCAGCACGCGGGCGCTGACGTTTTCCACCTTGTCGGTGATGTAGACCTGCAGGTTGGGGCCGCCCGGCAGTTCGGCGTCGCGGGTCTTGGCCAAGAAGCCGTTGGCGATGTAGTTGTGCTCCGGCGTGGAGTTGCGCTGGATGGCGCCGTATGCGCAGTGGTGGTTGGTGACCACCAGGCCGTCCGGCGAGACGAAGGACGCCGAGCAGCCGTCGGTCGAGACGATGGCGCTCATCGGGTGTTTGGACAAATCCGCCAGTTTTTCAGCCGGAATGGCGATGCCGATGCGTTTCAGCTCGGCTTTGAGCTGCGGCAGCTGGTGCGGCTGCCATTGGCCTTCGTCGGCGTGGGCAGGGCTGAAGGCGGCCAGCAAGGCGGCCGGCAGTGCTGAAAAGGCTAGCGTTTTGAACAAGATAATCCCCTAATATAGAAAGCTGCCGCAGTATAGACCGTGCGCATGCCGCTGAAAATGGTTTTTAGCTATTGCGGCCCGGCAGCCGCATGCTGACACGGCAGCCCTGCCCTGCACCGTAAACCACGTCCAGCGTGCCGCCGTGGGCGCGCAGGCGTTCGCCCACACCCAGCATGGCCAGGGCCTGGCGCTGGCGGCGCCCGGAGACCGGCACGCCACCGCCGCTGCCGGCGTCGCCGGCGCCGTCGTCGGTCAGCATCATCTGCACGCCGGAGCCGCCGCTGCGGCGCAGGCTGATGGCCACCGCGCTGGCGCCGCCGTCGCGCTGCACCGAGTCGAGCACCGCCTGCAACTGGCGGAACAGCATCAGGGACGCGCCGCCGTCCAGGCAATCGAACACCTGCTCGTCGGGCACGTCCAGCGTGCAAGCCAGGCCGCTGCGCTTGCGGAACTCGGCCAGCTGCCAGTCCATGGACGCTTGCAGGCCCAGTTCCAGCACGGCGGGGCGCAGCTGGTTCAGGATGGCGCGCACACTGCGCAAGGTGATGTCGATGGTTTCCAGCGCGGCGCCGGTGCGCTCGCGCAACGGGCCGGGGTGCGCCAGGCTGCGCTTGTTCAGCAGCACGGCGTCCAGGCGCAGCGCGAGCAGATTCTGCGCCACGTCGTCGTGCACGGCGCGCGCCATCTCCTGCCGTACCGTTTCCTCCAGGTTGGCTACATGCTCGCCCAGCAGGCGCAGTTGCGCATTGTCGCGTTCCAGCTCTGCGGTGCGTTCAGCCACCTCGGCCGCCACCTGGATGGACACCTGCGAGGCCACCGCCACGGCGCCCTGCGGCGCCAGCACGATGCAGCACAGGCCGGAAGCCGCGTCGAACCGGGCCTCGATGCGCACGGCGCCGGCGCCGGGAATGCCGTCGAACAGCTGCGACTCCATGCCGGCGCGTCCACTGCTGCCGAGCAGGATGGCGGCGAAAGCGCGCCAGCGCGGCTGCTGCTCGGGCGCCAGGTAGCGCTCGAAGGGCTGGCCCTTGAGCGCGGCCGCGCTTAGACCAAGCAGCGCGGCGCCGGCCTGGTTGGCGCTGACCACGCACCCGGCCTCGTCCAGCGCGTAGCTGCAGGCCGGCGACAGCTCGAACAGCTGCTGGTACAGCGCCTGCCCGGCCTGCGCCTGGTCGCTGCTTTCCTGCAGCGCCGTGAGCGCCTGCTGCTGCAGGTCCAGCTCGATCTTGCTGAGCTGGAGCGCCTGCCATTGGCGCAGCTGGTCGCTCGGGTGCTTGCCGCCACTCATGGACTGCCTCCGTCTGCGCCGTCGGCCAGGCTCAGCGCTCGCAACTGCGATTCAAGCTGCTTGGCGCCGGTGATGTTGATGAAGGTGAGCACCAGGCCGTCGATCACATTGTCCACCGTGCGGTAGGGCATGATGCGCACCGTGAACCAGCGCCCGTTGCGGGTGGGGATCTGCTTTTCGCTGAACACCAGCGTGCGCAGCACTTCCCCGGCGTCCTGCTCCAGTTCGGGGTAGACCAGGTCGCTGGCGATATCGCTCAGCGGGCGCTGCACGTCGCTGGCGATCAGCTTGTAGACTTGCGTGGCCTGCGTGGTGAAGCGGCGGATGTGCAGCACATTGTCGAGGAAGATGGTGGCGATGTCGGTGCTGTTGAGCAGGTTCTTCATGTCGCTGTTCACCAGCGACAGGTCGTCCACCTTCGACTGCAATTCGGCGTTGACGGTGTACAGCTCTTCGTTCAGCGACTGCATCTCCTCCTTCGAGGTGGTCAGCTCCTCGTTGGTGGATTGCAGCTCCTCGTTGGTCGATTGAAGTTCCTCGTTGGCCGAGCGCAGTTCTTCGCGCGAGGTTTGCATTTCGTCGCGCACGGCCTGGATTTCCAGGCGCGCCTGCGCCAGCTGCTGTTCCAGCTCGGTCACGCGCGGGCTGGCCAGACGGGTGCGGCGCGCGGCCTGGCGCGGCGCGCTGAGGAAAGTCACCAGCGCCATGCCCTCCAGCGCCTCGCCGTCGCGCAGTGCTTCGGCGCTCAGGTCCACCGACAGCTCCTGGCCGCTGGCGCTCTTCATCACCAGGCCGGGCAGCACCTGCGGCCCTTCCTCGGCCAGCGCGCGCTGCAGCAGATCGGCCAGCGGGTAGCGCAGGCCGTCGCGCGCCATGGCGTGGATATTCCAGTTGGCCTTGCCCGCCGCCGGCTCCAGGTAGGCGCCCGTGCGGCCGTGGATGTAAAGGATGTCGCCGTCGCGGTTGAGCAGGACGGCTGCCGGCGTGTGCTTTTTCAGCAGCAGCTGCTCAACCTGCGATTGAAGATTGCCGTTCATGGATGCAGACCTGGCTTCGTTGGGAATGGGCGCGACTGCCGCCACCCTGGTTGGGAAATAGTGTACCAGCCTCTGCGAGCCGGCATCGAGCCGCTGGTAGATGCGGCTGCCGCCGGGCAGCGGCGCGAACAGTTCGGTGAAATGGCCCGGCGTGTCGGCGCTGCCCAGCAGCAGCAGGCCGGCCGGCTTGAGCGCGTAGTGGAACAGCGGGATCAGGCGCTGCTGCAGCTTGGGGCTGAAGTAGATCAGCAGGTTGCGGCAGCTCAGCACGTCGAGCTTGGTGAACGGCGGATCGGAAATAATGTTCTGCTGCGCGAAGATGATCATATTGCGCAGCTCCTTGCGCACCCGGTAGCCGCGTTCGTCGGCCACGAAGAAGCGCTGCAGGCGCTCGGGCGACACGTCGGCCTCAATGCTGTGCGTAAACAGGCCTTCGCGGGCGCGGTCGATGGCGTCCGGATCAAGGTCGGTGGCGAAGATCTGCAGGCTGTACTTGGCGCGCGGGCTCACGTGCTCGATGGCTTCGCTGAACACCATGGCCAGCGAATACGCTTCCTCGCCGGTGGAACAGGCCGGCACCCAGGCCTTGAAGGCGGCGCCGTCCGGGTGCGCTTCAAGCAGCTGCGGCAGGGCCACGGCCTTGAGCTGCTCCCACACTTTCTGGTCGCGGAAGAAGTTGGTCACGCCGATCAGCATTTCCTTGAACAGCAGCTGGACCTCGCCCGGATTGTCCTGCAGCAGGGCGACATAGGCCTCCAGCGTGGGGCACTGGTGCAGCGCCATGCGGCGTTCGATGCGGCGCATCACCGTGTTCATCTTGTAATCGGCGAAATCGTTGCCGGTGCGGGTGAGCAGGTTTTGCAGCAGTTCGGCCAGCGCGTTGCGGCGCTGCGCGCCGGGCAGCACGTGCAGCACGTGCTGCGGCGGCTGCGCCAGGCGCTCCGCGATCAGGGCCGGCATGTCGCCGGCGCGGGCGACGATGTCGGCGCTGCCAGCGTCGATGGCGCTTTGCGGCATGGCGGCGAAGCGGGCCGACGCGGGCTGCTGGGCCAGCGTCATGCCGCCGCGCTCCTGGATGGCGCGCAGGCCGGCGGTGCCGTCGCTGCCCATGCCGGACAGCACCACGCCGGCAGCCAGGGAGCCGCATTCGGCAGCCAGCTGGTTCAGGAAATGGTCGATCGAGACGGATTGGGTGCGGGTTTGCGGACGTAGCGTCAGACGCAGCAAACCGTGCGCATAGCCCAGGTCGCGGTTGGGCGGGATCACGTAGACGTGGCCCGCTTCAAGCGGCATGCCGTCGGCCGCCTCCCGCACCGGCATGGCGGTCACGCGCTGCAGCAGTTCGGGCAGCATGCCAATTTGCAGCGGATCGAGGTGCTGCACCACCACGTAGGCGAACGGGCTGGCGGGCGGCACGGCTGCCAGCAGCTCGCAGATCGGCTCCAGTCCGCCGGCGGACGCGCCTATGCCCACCACGGGAATGGCTGGCCTGGATGCCGGCATGGGCTCGGTGGAATCGCGTTGGTTCATGGTGCGGGGCTTGGGCAAAGCGCTGATCTGGATTGCCGATTATACAAAGCGCCTTGCCCGAAAGCCAGCACGCGCTATTGCGCGTGCCAGCCGCCGCCCAGCGACTGGATCAGGGCCACGGCCGTGGTCTGGCGGTCGGCCTGGGCTTGCAGCAGCGCGCGGCGGGCGTTCAGGGCCGTGACCTGGGCCTGCACCACTTCGGTGTAGCCGACCTGGCCGGCGCGGTAGCGGTTGAGCATCTGCTGCTCGACCTGGTCGGCGGCGGCGGCGGCCGTGCGGCGGTGCACCTGCTGCTGTTCCAGCGCGCGGCTGGCGGCCAGCTGGTCCTCGACGTCGGCGAAGGCGGACAGCACGGTCTGGCGGTAGCGCGCGATGGCGGCGTCGCGCGAGGCCTCGGCGCCGGCCACGCGGGCCTTGATGGCGCCGGCGTCGAAGATGGTCTGGGCCGCGGACAGGCCCAGCGACCACAGGCTGTTGGAGGCGTTGAACAGGCCGGAGGCGGCGCTGGCGCCGAAGCCGTAGGAGGCGCTCAGGTTCAGGTTGGGGAAGTAGGCGGCGCGGGCGATGCCGATCTGCTCGTTGGCGGCGGCCACGCGGCGCTCGGCGGCGGCGATGTCCGGGCGGCGCTGCAGCAGCACCGAGGGCAGCACCAGCGGCACGGCGGGCACCACCGCCCCGCCCCACGCTGCCGGCTCTGCGCCCGGCCCGACAGCCAGCAGCGGCGGCGCCATCACGATGCGCCCGGAACCGTCCGGCTGCTGCGAAGCCGCGTTGCCGGCTGGCGCGGCAGCGCTGCCCGGCACGCCGGTGGCGGTGGCGGTGGCGGTGGCGGTGGCCGCGCCGGCGGCAGGCAGCGCGAGGCTGGCCGCTTGCGGCAGCGGCGCCAGCGAGAACTCGGCGGGCGCTTTGCCCAGCAGGACGGCGATGGCGTGCTCCAGCTGGGCGCGCTGGCGGGTGATGCTGATCAGGTCTATGCGGGCGTTGGCCAGCTGGGTTTCGGCCTGCAGCACGTCGGACTTGGCGGCGATGGCGGCGCCGAAGCGGTTTTGCGTGATCTGCAGCACGCGCTCGTAGCCCTGCACGGTCGCTTGCAGCAGCGCTTTCTGGGCGTCCGCCTGGCGCAGCGCGAAATAGTTGGCGGCCAGTTCGCCCTGCGCGGACAGGCGCGCGGCGGCCAGCTCGGCCGCGCTGGCGGCGGCGCTGGCGCTGGCGGCCGTGCTGGCGGCGCCGAGGCGGCCCCAGATGTCCGGCTCCCAGCTGCCGCCCAGGTTCACGCGGTAGGCGCTGGCGGTGCGGGTATTGCCGCCCCCGCCGCTGCGGTTGGCGCTGCCGTTCAGGTCCACTTGCGGGAACAGCTGCGCGCGCTGCTCGGACACCAGCGCGCGCGCCTGCGCATACGACGCGGCGGCGGCGGCCACGTTCTGGTTGGAGACCTCGATGGACGCGGCCAGCTCGTTGAGCACCGGGTCGCCGAACAGCGTCCACCACGGGCCGCGTTCGAGCGCGTCGGCCGGCGCGGCGGGCGCCCAGCCGTCGGCTTCCTTGAAAGCGGCCGTTTGCGGCGTGGCGGGCACTTCGTATTTCGGGCCGGCAGCGCAGCCGGCCAGGGCGGATGCCGCCAGCAATGCCAACGAAACGGGGGTAAGAGTGTGCTTGTTCATGGCGTGCTCGGTTCGGCAGTTGCCTGCCTGCTCAATTGGAGTTCGGACGCGCTGCGGCTGCGCAGCTTGTCCATCAGGATGTAGACGACCGGCGTGGTCAGCAGCGTCAGCAGCTGGCTGGCGATCAGGCCGCCGATAATGGCGATGCCCAGCGGCTGGCGCAGCTCGGACCCTTCGCCGAAGCCTATCGCCAGCGGCAAGGCGCCCAGCGCGGCGGCCAGGGTGGTCATGAGGATGGGGCGGAAGCGCAGCAAACAGGCTTCGCGCACCGCCACCACCGCCGTCAGCCCGCGCGCGCGCTCGGCCTCCAGCGCGAAGTCGATGATGAGGATGGCGTTCTTCTTGACGATGCCGATCAGCAGGAACACGCCGATCAGCGCGATGATGGAGAACTCCATCTTGAACATCAGCAGCGCCAGCACGGCGCCCACGCCGGCCGAGGGCAAGGTGGACAGCACGGTGACCGGATGCACCAGGCTTTCATACAGGATGCCCAGCACGATGTAGATCACCACGATGGCCGCCAGTATCAGCAAGGGCTGCTGCTTGTTGCTGTCGTCGGCCGCCTTGGCCGTGCCCTGGAAGCTGCCGCGCACGTTGTTGGGCATGGCGATGTCGGCCTCGGCCTGCTTGACGGCGGCCTGGCCGTCGCTCAGGCTGGCGCCGTCGGCCAGGTTGAAGGACACCGTGGTGGCCAGCTCGCCGTCCTGGTGGTTGACGGAGGTGGGCGTGGCGCTTTCGGCAAAGCTGGCGATGGCCGTCAGCGGCGCCATGGCGGCCACCGAGGTGCTCAGCGCCGCGCCGGTGGAGGCGTCGCGCGCGGCGGCCACGTTATTGCTGCCGCCGCCCGTGCCCTTGGCCGACACGTACACGTCCTTCAGCGCCTCCGGGCTTTTCGCGTATTCCGGCGCCACTTCCATCACCACCTTGTACTGATTCAGCTCGTCGTAGATGGTGGCGACCTGGCGCTGGCCGAAGGCGTTGTAGAGCGCATTGTCCACGTCGCGCACGCCGATGCCCATGCGGGTGATGGTTTCCTTGTCGATGGTGACGAAGGTCTCCACGCCGTTTTCGGCCTGGTCGGTGTCCACGTCGGTCAGCTCCGGCTGCTGCTTCATGGCGTCGGCCAGCTTGCTGGCCCAGGCCTTCAGGTCGGCGCGGTTGTCGCTTTTCAGCGTGTACTGGTAGGTCGAGTTGCTGGAGCGGCCGCCCATGCGCAGGTCCTGCACCGGGTTCAGGAACAGCGACACGCCGGTGACCTTGGCCAGCTGCGGGCGCAGGCGCGCAATCACGGCCTGGCCCGAGTCGCTGCGCTCGGCGGCCGGCTTCAGGTTGATGAACATGAAGCCGCCGCCGGCGCGCCCGCCGCCGGTGAAGCCGACCACGGTGGCCACCGCCGGATCGTTCTTGATGATGTTCACCAGCTGGCGCAGCTTGCCCTGCATGGCCTGGAAGGAAATCGACTGGTCGGCGCGCATGCCGCCGTTGATCTGGCCGGTGTCCTGCTGCGGGAAGAAGCCCTTGGGCGCGGCCGAGAACAGGTAGACGTTCAGGCCGATGACGAACACCAGGATGGCCATCACCAGCCAGACGCTGTGCAGCGCCCAGTCCAGCGCGTGCTGGTAGACGTTCAGCGTGGCCTGGAAGGCGCGCTCGAACTGGCGCGCCACCCAGCCTTCGGGCTTGCCGTGCTGGCCGGGCTTGAGCAGCCAGGCGCACATCATGGGCGTGGTGGTGAGCGAGATGAGCAGCGAGATCATGACCGCCACCGACAGCGTGACGGCGAACTCGCGGAACAAGCGCCCCACCTGGCCGCCCATGAACAGCAGCGGGATGAACACGGCCACCAGCGACAGGCTGATGGACAGCACCGTGAAGCCCACTTCGCGCGCGCCCAGCAGCGCGGCCTGGAAGCGCTCCATGCCGGACTCGATGTGGCGCGCGGTGTTCTCCAGCACCACGATGGCGTCGTCGACCACGAAGCCGGTGGCCACGGTCAGCGCCATCAGGCTCAGGTTGTTCAGGCTGAAGCCCATCAGGTACATCGCGCCGAAGGTGCCCAGCAGCGAGACGATGGTGGCCACCGCCGGGATGATGGTGGCGCGCGCGCTGCGCAGGAAGGCGCTCACCACCAGCACCACCAGCACGATGGAGATGATCAGCGTGAGCTCGATCTCGTGCAGCGAGGAGCGGATGGAGTTGGTGCTGTCCGAGGCCACCTGCAGCTTGACGTCCGGCGGCAGCTGCGCCTGCAGCTGCGGGATCAGGGCGCGCACGCCGTCCACGGTCTCGATCACGTTGGCGCCGGGCTGGCGCGTGACGAGCACGATGACGGCCGGGTCGCCGTTGAACAGGCCCAGCGTGTTCTTGTTCTCCGCGCCGTCCTCCACGGTGGCGATGTCGCGCAGGCGGATGGCCGAGCCGTCGCGCCAGGCCACCACCAGGTCGCGGTAGTCGACCGCGCTGGGGCGGGCTTTCGGCGCGTCCGCGCCGCCCTGGCCCGGCACCACGCCGCTGTTGCGCATGGGCGCCGAGTAGATCTGCAGGCGGCGCTCGTCGCCCTCCAGCGCGCCCTTGGGGCGGTTGGCGTTGGAGGCCTGGATGGCGGCGCGCACGTCCTCCATCGACACGCCGTAGCGGTTCACCGCGTAGGGCAGCAGTTCGACGCGCACGGCCGGCAGCGAGCCGCCGCCGATCTCCACGTCGCCCACGCCCTTCACCTGCGCCAGCTTCTGCTGCACGATGTTGGACACGGCCTCGTAGATCTGGCCCGGCTTGCGGGTGGGCGAGGTCAGCGCCAGGATGATGACGGGCGCGTCGGACGGGTTGGCCTTGCGGTAGGTGGGATTGCTGCGCAGCGTGGCCGGCAGGTCGGCGCGCGAGGCGTTGATGGCGGCCTGCACTTCGCGCGCGGCCGCGTCGATCTTGCGGTTCAGGTCGAACTGCAGGCTGATGCGGGTGGAGCCGCTGCCCGAGGACGAGGTCATCTCGTTGACGCCGGCGATCACGCCCAGGCGCCGCTCCAGCGGCGTGGCCACGCTGGAGGCCATGATGTCCGGGCTGGCGCCGGGCAGGCTGGCGCTGACCGAGATCGACGGGTAGTCGACCTGCGGCAGCGGCGAGACCGGCAGCACGAAGAAGGCGCCGATGCCCGCCAGCGCCAGGCCCATGGTCAGCAGGACGGTGGCGATGGGGCGCCGGACGAAGGGTTCCGACAGGTTCACGGCTGCGCTCCCGGCGGCACGGAGCCAGGAACCGGCGCCGAATCCGGGGCGGCGGCGCCCTGCCCGCCGCCGCTGCGGCCGCGCCAGCGGCGCGCCAGGCTGTCGAAGCCCAGGTAGATCACCGGCGTGGTGTACAGGGTCAGCACCTGGCTGACGATCAGGCCGCCGAAGATGGACAGGCCGAGCGGCCGGCGCAGCTCGGCGCCCTCGCCGAAGCCCAGCATCAGCGGCACGGCGGCGAACAGCGCGGCCAGCGTGGTCATCAGGATCGGGCGGAAGCGCAGCAGCGCGGCCTGGTGGATGGCGTCGCGCGGCGGCATGCCCTGGTCCCTTTCGGCCTCGATGGCGAAGTCGATCATCATGATGGCGTTCTTCTTGACGATGCCGATCAGCAGGATGATGCCGATGATGCCGATCACGCCCAGGTCCTGGCCGCTGACCATCAGCGCCAGCAAGGCGCCCACGCCGGCCGAGGGCAAGGTGGACAGGATGGTGAGCGGGTGGATATAGCTTTCATACAGCACGCCGAGCACGATGTAGACGCAGATCACGGCGGCCAGGATCAGCCACAGCTGGTTCGACAGCGAGGCCTGGTAGGCGCCGGCCGCGCCCAGGAAGGTCATGGACACCGCCGGCGGCAGCTGGATCTCCTCGGCGGCGGCGCGCACCGCCTCCACCGAGCGGCCCAGCGAGACGCCGGGCGCGGTGTCGAAGCCCAGCGTGGTGGCCGGGTACTGCGCCACGTGGGTCAGCTGCAGCGGCGCCGGGCGCTCGGTGATGCTGGCCACGGCCGACAGCGGCGTGGGCTTGCCGGAGCTGGTCTTCAGGTGCAGATTGCCGAGCGACTCGGGCGTGGTCAGCGTGCCCGGCTGCGCCTCCAGGATCACGCGGTACTGGTTGGTCTCGGTGAAGATGGTGGAGACGATGCGCTGGCCGAAGGCGCTGTAGAGCGCGTCGTCGATGGCGGCGGCGGTCACGCCCAGGCGCGAGGCGCTGTCGCGGTCTATGCTGACCTGGGCCGCCACGCCGGTGGCGCCGGCGTCCGACACCACGTTGCGCAGCTGCTCGTGCTTCTGCATCTGCGCGGCCAGCTTGCCGGCCCATTCGGTGACGGTGGCCGTGTCGGCGCCCTCGAGCGAGACCCGGTACTGCGTGGGGCCGGATTCGGCGTCGATGGTCAGGTCCTGCGTGGGCTGCAAATAGATGGTCACGCCGGCCACGTCGGCCACGCGGCGGCGCAGGCGCTCCATGATGGCGTCCTGGTGGCCGCGCTTGTCCTTCAGGTTGATCAGCATGCGGCCGGTGTGCAGCATGGTGTTGTTGGCCGCGTCCACGCCCACCAGGGAGCTGAGCGTGTCCACGTCCGGGTCCTCCATGATGGCGCGCGCGGCGGCCTGCTGCAGCTCGGCCATGCGGCTGTAGGACACCGCCTGCGCGGTCTCGATGCGGGCCTGCAGCTGGCCGGTGTCCTGGGTCGGGAACAGGCCCTTGGGAATGAGCACGTACAGCAGCACGGTCAGGCCCAGCGTGGCCAGCGCCACCAGCAGGGTCAGGCCCTGGCGCCGCAGCACCCATTGCAGCGAGCTGTCGTAGTGGCCGATCACCTTGTCGAAGAAGCGCTGCACGCGGGCGCCGAAGGAGCGCGGGTCGTCGTCCTTGTGGCTGGTGAGCCAGCGCGCCGACATCATGGGCACCAGCGTGAGCGAGACCACGGCGGAGATCAGGATGGTGATGGCCAGCGTGACGGCGAACTCGCGGAACAGCCGGCCCACCACGTCGCCCATGAACAGCAGCGGGATCAGCACGGCGATCAGCGACACCGTCAGCGAGATGATGGTGAAGCCGATCTGGGTGGCGCCCTTGAGCGCGGCGGCCATCGGCGTTTCGCCCTCCTCGATGTAGCGGGCGATGTTCTCGATCATGACGATGGCGTCGTCGACCACGAAGCCGGTGGCGATGGTGAGCGACATCAGGCTCAGGTTGTTCAGGCTGTAGCCCAGCAAATACATGACGCCGAAGGTGCCCACCAGCGAGATCGGCACGGCCAGGCTGGCGATGACGGTGGCGCGCACGCTGTGCAGGAAGAAGAAGATCACCAGCACCACCAGCAGCACGGCCAGCACCAGCTCGAATTCGACGTGCTTGACGGAGGCGCGGATGCCGGTGGTGCGGTCGCTCAGCACGTCGACCCGCAGCGCGCCGGGCAGGCCGGCCTGCAGCTCGGGCAGGCGCTCCTTGATGGCGTCCACGGTGGCGATGACGTTGGCGCCGGGCTGGCGCTGCACGTTGAGGATGATGGCGGGGACCAGCGCGCCTTGCCGGCCGGACCAGGCGCCCAGCTTGACGTTCTCCGCGCTGTCGACCACGCGCGCCACCTCGGACAGGCGCACCGGGGCGCCGTTGCGGTAGGCCACGATCAGGCTTTTGTAGTCCTGCGCCGTGAGCAGCTGGTCGTTGGCGTTGATGGTGAAGGAGCGCGTGGGGCCGTCGAAGCTGCCCTTGGCGCTGTTGGCGTTGGCCGCGCTGATGGCGCTGCGCAGCGTGTCCAGGCCCAGGCCGTAGGACGACAGCGCCTGCGTGTCGGCCTGGATGCGCACGGCCGGGCGCTGGCCGCCGCTCAGGCTGACCAGGCCCACGCCGGAGACCTGGCTGATCTTCAGCGCCAGGCGGGTGTTGACGATGTTCTGCACTTCCGTCAGCGGCATGGTGTCGGAGGTGATGGCCAGCGTCAGCACGGGGGCGTCGGCCGGGTTGACCTTGGCGTACACGGGCGGCGCCGGCAGGTCGGTGGGCAGCAGCGAGCCGCCGGCGTTGATGGCGGCCTGCACTTCCTGCTCGGCCACGTCCAGGGTCTGGCCCAGGCCGAACTGCAGCGTGATGATGGACACGCCGGCGGCGCTGGTGGAGCTCATGCGCTGCAGGCCGGACATCTGGCCGAACTGGCGCTCCAGCGGGGCGGTGACGGTCTGGCCCATCACTTCCGGGCTGGCGCCGGGGTATAGCGTCTGCACCTGGATGGTGGGGAAGTCGACCTGCGGCAGCGCCGACAGGGGCAGGAACTTGAAGCCGACCAGGCCGGCCAGCACGATGGCCAGCATCAGCAGCGAGGTCGCTACCGGGCGCTGGATAAAGGGACGCGACGGACTCATGGCGCGGACTTCGGCGCCGGTGCGGCTGGGGTGGCCGATGCGGGCGGCACCGGCGCCACGCCGGCGGCGGACCAGTCGCGGCGGCGGTGTTCGCCCGAGGCGGCGCGTTCGGCGCCGGCCGGACGGCCTGCATCGGCGCCGGCGGACGGACCGGAGGCGCGGCCGGGGGCTGGGCCGGAGGCCGGAGCGGAGGCCGGCGCGGAAGCGGGGCCGGATGCCGCGCCGGAGGCCGCGCCGGCGCCTTGGCCGCCCTGCCCGCCGCCCTGGCCGCCGTGGCCGCCGCCCTGCCCGTCGCGCTTGCCGCGCTTGCCGCCGCCGCCCGCGCCGCCGCCCGGCTTGTCGCCCGGCAGCGTGACCTTGGCGCCGTCCTTCAGGCGGTCCGCGCCTTCGGTGATGACCTGCTCGCCCGCCTTCAGGCCGCTGCGGATTTCCACCTTGTCCACCGTGGCCTGGCCGCGCGCGACCGGGCGCGTGCTGACGGTCTTGTCGCCGTTCAGCACATAGACGAAGTCGCCCTTGCTGCCGTGGCGCAGCGCCGTGACCGGCACCATGACGGCGTCCTTGATGGTGCGCAGCTCCAGGCGCACATTGACGAACTGGCTGGGGAACAGCGCGTTGTGGCTGTTGGCGAAGCGCGCCTTGGCCTTGATGGTGCCGGTCTGGGTGTCGACCTGATTGTCCAGCGCCGAGAAGCGGCCGCTGTCGAGCGTGACGGCGCGGGTGCGGTCGAGCGCAATGGCCGGCAGCGGCGCGCCGGCGTTGACGCCTTCCATCACCAGCGGCCCCTGGTCCTGCGGCACGGCGAATTCCACGTCGATCGGCGAGAGCTGGGTGATGACGGCGATGCCGGCCGCGTCGCCCGAGCCGACCAGGTTGCCCACGTCGACCACGCGCAGGCCGACCCGCCCGCTGATGGGCGCGACCACCTTGGTGTAGCCCAGGTTCAGGCGCGCCGTGCCCTCGTTGGCGCGGTCGGTCATGACGGTGCCTTCCAGCTGCTTGACCTGCGCGGCCTGGGTGTCGACGTCCTGGCGCGCGATGGAGTCCTGCGCCAGCAGGGTGCGGTAGCGTTCCAGCGTCAGCCTGGCGTTGTCCAGCTGGGCCTCGTCGCGCTGGCGCTGGCCGCTGGCCTGCATCAGCGCCAGTTCGAACTGGCGCGGGTCGATCTGGGCCAGCACCTGGCCGGCCTTGACCATCTGGCCCTCCTTGAACAGCACTTTCTGCAGGATGCCGGACACTTGCGGGCGCACCGTGGTGGTGGCCGCCGCCGTGACGGTGCCCAGCGCGTCGAGCACGATGGGCAGGTCGGCCGTTTCGGCCGTGGCCACGCCCACCGTGGTCGAGGCGCCGCCGCGCCGGCCGCCGCCTCCGCCGCCCGGGCCACCGCCGCCCCCCGGGCCGCCTGGGCCGGGCGCCGCGCCGGGACCGCCGGGGCCGCCCTGGCCCGCTGCGGGATGGGTCAGGTGCCAGGCCAGGCCGCCCAGGCCGGCCATGGCTGCCACGGCCAGCACGCCGCCTATCACTTGCGCGCGGCGGCTGCGTTTAGGAATGCCCGGAGTGTTGCTGGTGGTCGGTGATGCTGGCGATTTCATCGCTGTTGTCCTTGTTTTTTGGCGCGGCGCGCCCAGTACGCGCCATAGATGAAACGACTCTAGCACACTGCCATTTGGGCAAAATGTCGAATTGAAACAAATCGCCGCCCCGCGGCGGGCTTGCAACGGGCAAGGCGCCGGGACGCGGGCCAGAGCGCCTGCAACGGCAGGACGTTACACGCGCTCACCAGCCGATACAAAGCTGCTACAAAAAAATCACAAAACAGCATCATTGGCGGCCGCCCGGCTCCGTAGAATGGGGCATGAGCGAACATATCCTGATTATCGAGGACGATCCGCGCCTGAGCGAGATGCTGTCCGAATACCTGACCACGGCCAAATTCGAGGTCACCGCCCACACCCGCGCCAAGCCGGCGCTGGCCTGGCTGGCGGCCAACCGGGCCGACGCCGTGATCCTGGACCTGATGCTGCCCGACATGGACGGCCTGGAGGTGTGCCGCCAGCTGCGCGCCAGCTCCAACGTCCCCATCGTGATGCTGACCGCGCGCGGCGACGCCATCGACCGCATTATCGGCCTGGAACTGGGCGCGGACGACTACCTGCCCAAGCCCTTCGAGCCGCGCGAGCTGCTGGCGCGCCTGCGCGCCGTGCTGCGCCGCGGCGGCGAGGCGCAGCGCGCGGCCACCGAGGTGCTGCGCTTCGGGCGGCTGGAGATCGAGCCGGGAGCCTACGGCGCGCGGCTGGACGGCCGGCCCTGCGAGCTGACCGCCTGCCAGTTCGACGTGCTCTTGATGCTGGCCCGGAACGCGGGCCGGGTGCTGTCGCGCGAGGCGCTGATGGACGCCACCAGCGGCGGCCAGGCCGAGGCCTTCGACCGCTCGATCGACGTGCACATGTCGCGCATCCGCGCCGCCGTGGAGGACGATCCCAAGCATCCGCGCCGCATCATCACCGTGCGGGGCGCGGGCTATCTGTTCGCCAAGGACCAGGACTGATGCCGCGCTTGTATTTCCGCTTCTACGCCGCGCTGCTGGCCAGCCTGGCGCTGCTGACGCTGGCCGTGGTGCTGCTGTGGCAATGGGCGGGCGCGCCGACCGAGCTGTCGGACCGCACGCTGGGCACGCTGCTGCGCAACGCGCTGCCGGCCGCCGAGGCGCCGCCCGAGCAGCAGCAGGCCGCGCTGGAGCGCCTGACGCGCGGCCTGCGCGCCGATATCACGCTGTTCAGCAAGGACTGGCAGCGGCTGGCCTACGTGGGCGAGCCGCTGGAGCGCCCCGACCGCCGCATGCTGCGCCAGCAGCGCATGGAAATGCTGGAGCGCATGCAGGAGCGCAGGCGCAGCGAAGGCAGGCTGCAAGGTGACGGCGGCGGCAACGGCGGCGCAGCTGGCGGCGACGGCGCTCCCGGCGAGAGCCGCGCGCTGCCGGACGCCGAGCCCTTGCCGCGCGCCGGGCCCCTGGACCGCGCTCGGCGCTGGGCGCGCGGCGACGAAGACCTGGACCGCCCGCTGCGCCTGCGCCGCTTCCAGATGCGGCTGGACGACGGTCGCCATATCATCTCCAACACGCCGCTGCGCCAGATGCCTTCGCGCATGCGGCTGCACACCATCCTGATCGGGCTGGCCATCATTATCGCAATCGCCGCCTACCCGGTGGTGCGGCGCGTCACGCGCCGGCTGGAGCATTTGCAGCAGGGCGTGGAGTCGCTGGGGGCGGGCAACCTGTCGGCGCGGGTGGAGGTCAAGGGCAGCGACGAGGTGGCGGCGCTGGCGGCCAGCTTCAACCGCTCGGCGGACCAGATCGAAGCGCTGGTGGGCGCGCACAAGACCATGCTGGCCAACGCTTCGCACGAGTTGCGCACGCCGCTGGCGCGCATCCGCCTGGCGCTGGAGCTGAGCAAGGAACAGGTGGACGCCAAGCGCCGCGCGGGCCTGGAGCAGGATATCGCGGAGCTGGACCAGCTGATCGACGAGATCCTGCTGGCCAGCCGCCTGGACGCGGTGGGCGAGCGCACCGAGAACGATGAGCTGGATCTGCTGCCGCTGGCGGCCGAGGAATGCGCGCGCTACGAGGAGGCGGACCTGGACGGCGAACCGCTGCCGGTGCGCGGCGATGCGCGCCTGCTGCGCCGCATGCTGCGCAATCTGCTGGAGAACGCGCGCCGCCACGGCGTGCCGCCCACCACGGTGAAGCTGCGCCGCAGCAGCGTGGACGGTGTGGACGTGGCGGAGATCGTGGTGCGCGACGCGGGGCCGGGCATACCGAAGGCCGAGTATGACAAGGTGTTCGAGCCCTTTTACCGCAGCAGCAATGCGCGCGACAGCGTGGGCTCAGGCCTGGGCCTGGCGCTGGTGCGCCAGATCGCCCGCCGCCACGGCGGCGACGCGCGCTGCGACCATCTGCACACCGGCCATAGCGCTTTCGTCATCACCTTGCCGCTTCAGAACGGTTCCCAATCGGTATAGACGCGCAAGGCGCGGCGGTCTATATAGGGCCATTCGTCCGCTGGCAGGGGCGGCTTTTGTGATTCAAACAGGACCGGCGGTTCGGGCGGCGGCTGGCTGGGCGGGCAGTAGGCACGCGGCACTTCGGGAGGCGGCTGGCTAGCCTTGGCTGCTGCCGCGCGCTCTTGCTCGCGGCGCAGGACGGAGGCCATCTTGGCGCGTATTTCACCGGGGTAGCGGACCGTGATATCGGTCCAGGCGTTGCGCACATAGCCTGAGGCTTCTTTGGCGAAGCGGTTCGGGGAGGTGGGTTCGCCCTGGTAGAGCAGCTGAGAGCCCACCACGTAGGCATGGGCAAGGCCGGTTTGGCAGAAGACCGTCAGGCGGGTGCCCTCCGGCAGGAACAATGTCTTCCATTGATAGCCGTCCGGCACGCGTCCGGGATGGCCTTCCCGGCCCATGCGGTCTATCCATTCGCGGACCGCCTGATCGGCCGCTTCCGCCGCGTTGAGCCCGCTGCCGGTGTTGCGCAAAAAATCCAGCAGGCGGTGCAGGGTATCCGTTGGTAGTTGGAGCGACATACAGGACAACATACTGAAATTCCTCCTCAAACGTACTGAATCGTACTGAAAGATACTGAATTCCCACCCAACTCCAGTTAGACCTCAACAAGAGCAGAAGGTTCAGGCCATTCCAGGGAAGATTTCAGTAAATTTCAGTACCGTTCAGGGAATTTCAGTACCAAATCCAGTACCGTGTCCTGCAGGGAGGCGAATCAAGAACCGGCCACCCACACGCCAACCACCTCGCCGTCCCCATCCACGCGAGAGCCGATAAAGCGAAAGTCCAGCTTGCGGACGACGGCGATGGATGCATGGTTTTCGGGCAGAATTTCAGCAATCACCTCACGCACGCCGCTGGAAAAAGCCAGCTCCAGCATCGCCTGCACGGCAAAGAAAGCCACGCCCTGGCGGCGGTGGGCCGGCGCCACGCCATAAGCAATTTCAACCCGCCCATCCGACGGCTCGCCCTTGAAACCGCAGCCGCCAAGAATTTCGCCATCGCCGCGCAGGATCAAAAAAGTGGCGCACCAAATTTCCGGGCCGCCGTGCGCAATCCGGTCCAGCGCGCGCTGCGCCACAAACGCAGGCGGCAAAGCCCCCTGCTGCGCGCGCCCCTCCATGCCGGCCGGGACGCGCGAAGCCGCCAACGCCGCCAGCTCGCCCAGCGCCAGCGGCCGCAGCGACAACTGCAAAGCCGTCCCCTGCGTTTGCATCAAGGCGATTCGCAGAGGCAGTGCGTCACCGCCGTAAAGGGTTTGCGCTTGTCGGCCACCTCGGACAGCCAGCTCAGATCCCGTGCCGCATCGGCGGCCACGCCCATAGGCAAGCCGGTCGGCGCCACGGCCGCCTTGACGTAAGGCGCGAAAGCCTGCGCCGCAGCCTGCGCCGCCGAACCGCCGAAGAACTCCACAAAGCGGTCAAACTTCGACACCTCGCGCTCGATATACGTCACGCGGTAATCGCTGCCCAGCTTCGCGCGCTCGGCGGCAATCTTCAGCGCATCGCCATACGTGCCCAGACGGTCCACCAGACCGCGCTCCTTGGCCTGCACGCCAGTCCAGACACGGCCCTGCGCCACCTCGTTGATCTTCTCCGGCGTAGTCTTGCGCGCCGCAGCCGCCTTCGTCGTGAACTCCGAATAAATATGATTGATGCTGCCCTGGATCACCTGTCCAAAGCGCGGATCCAGCGGGCGCAAAGGATTGGCCGCATCCGCCAGCCACGTGGTGGTCACGCCGGCAGTATGAATGCCCAGCTTATCAATCACCTTGTCGGCGCGCGGCAACAGCGCAAACACGCCGATCGAACCGGTAATGGTGTTCGGCTCCGCAATCACCTCGTCGGACGCCATGGAAATCCAATAACCGCCCGAAGCCGCCACATCGCCCATGGACACCACCACAGGCTTGCCGGCCGCGCGCGTCAGCTCCAGCTCGCGGCGGATCAGCTCCGAACCGAAGGCGCTGCCGCCCGGCGAATTCACGCGCAGCACGATGGCCTTGATGCTGGCATCCTCGCGCGCCAAACGGATCAGGTTCGAGGTCGACTGGCCGCCAATGGAACCGGCCGGCGCCACGCCGTCGCTGATCTCACCCACCGCCATCACCACGCCCACCGCATCGCCCATCATCTTCGGATGCACGCGCGCCAGATAGTCGCCATAGCTCACCTGGCGGAAGGACTTGCCCTTCTCGTCCTTCTCGCCGCGCTCCATCATCAGCGCACGGATTTCGTCGCGGGTCTTCAGGCCGTCCACCAGCTTGGTGTTCAGCGTCACCTGGGCCAGGTTGCCCTTGGCCGCCTCCACCAGCGCCGGCAGCTCGTTGATGCTCTTCATGATGTGGCCCTGCGGCAGCTTGCGCGCCTGCTCCACCTCATTCGTGTAGCTGGCCCAAAGCGCGTTGGTCAGGTAAGCCTCGGCCTCGGTGGCCGCCTCGGACGGGCCGTTGGCGATATACGGCTCGGCAAAGCTCTTGTAGGTGCCCACTTTCAGCAGGTTGACCGTCACGCCCAGCTTGTCGAGCGCGTCGCGGTAGTAGTTGCGGTGGCGGCCGAAGCCCTCCAGCAGCACCGCGCCCATGGGATGGACGTAGACTTCATTGGCGTGCGCCGCCACCAGGTACTGGCGCTGGCTGTAGCTGGAACCCCAGGCCACCACCTTCTTGCCGCTGGCCTTGAAGCGCTCGATGGCGCCGGCCACTTCGCGCAGGCTGGCCTGGCCGCCGCCTTCCAGCTCGTCCAGCAGCAGCACGGCGCCGGCGATCTGCGGATCCTTGGCGGCCGTGTCGAGCACGTTGCGCACGTCGCGCAGCTGCACCGTGCGGCGCACTTCGCCGCCCAGCAGATTGGCTTTCACCGCCTCGCGCACGCCGGCGGCGCCCTGCTCCACCAGCTCGCCCTTCAGGTCCAGCACCAGCATGGTCTTGCCGCCCAGCGGCTTGGGGCCGCCGCTGAAGATGGCGATGGCCAGCAGGATCAGCACGATCAGGAACAGCACATTCAGGACGGCGCGGCGGCCGAAGTCCAGCGCGCGCCAGGCGTAGCCCAGCCCGCTGCCGATGCGGGAAACAATGGATCGTGACATGGATGCTCCTTCAATAATTTAAATCTGACAACACTGTAAGCGAAATCAGCCAGTCTTGCCTAGTGCGCGCGCGGGCGACGAAATCAGGAACAGCCCCGCCATCACCAGCAGGCCGTTAATAATAAGCAGTTCCAGGCCCAGCTTGTAGCTGCCGAAAAGCAATGCTTGATTGCGGTCAATGAGCCAGCACAGCAGCGGCCCGGCCAGCACCGCCAGCGGCACCCAGCGGTCGCGCACCGTGCGCCGCGTCAGGATGCCGAAGGCGAACAGGCCCAGCAGCGGGCCGTAGGTGTAGCCGGCCAGCTTCAGGATCACCCCTATCATGCTGGCGCTGTCTATCCACTTGAACACCATCACCAGCACCAGGAACAGCGCGCAGAAGCCCAGGTGGACGCGGTGGCGCAGGCCGGTGCGGGCGCGCTCGTCCAGGCCGGCGCGGCGCTGCAGGCCCAGGATGTCGATGCAGAAGGACGAGGTCAGCGCCGTGATGGCGCCGTCCGCGCTGGGGAACAGCGCCGACACCAAGGCGATGAAGAAGATCAGCTGGATCGCGGCCGGCATATGGCCCATCACCACGGCCGGGAACAGCTTGTCGCCGGACGCGCCGGGGCCGGACAGGCCGGCCAGCGGCGCGTACAGGTGCAGCAGGCCGCCCAGGAACAGGAACAGCGCCAGCACGCCGACCAGGATCACCGTCAGCGCCACCATATTCTTCTGCGAATTGCCCACCGTGCTGACCGAGATGTTCTTCTGCATCATCTCCTGGTCCATGCCGGTCATGGCGATGGTGATGGCCATGCCGGCCAGCACCTGCTTCCAGAAATAGCTCGGGCTGTCCACGTCCAGGGTCAGCACGCGCGCCAGGCCGGCCGCCTCCATGCGCGCCAGGCTGTCGAGCAGGCCCAGGTCCATGCGGTGCAGCAGCCAGCCGGTGCAGACCACCAGGCCCAGCAGCATGCCGGTGGTCTGCAGCGTGTCGGTCCAGACGATGGTCTTCACGCCGCCCTCGTAGGTGTAGAGCAAGATCATCAGCAGTATCACCAGGTTGGTGGCCCAGAACGGCACGCCCAGGCTGTCGAGGATGGTGGCCTGCAGGATGTTGACCACCAGGTAGAGCCGCGCCGTCGCGCCCAGCGTGCGCGACAGGATGAAGAAGGCGGCCCCGCTCTGGTAGGCGCGCCGGCCCAGGCGCACGTCCAGGTAGTGGTAGATCGACGTCACCTTCAGGCGGTAGTACAGCGGCAGCAGCACATAGGCCACGGCCAGGTAGCCCAGCACATAGCCGAGCACGATCTGCAGGTAGCCGAAGCCGTCGCGCCCCACCGCGCCCGGCACGCTGATGAAGGTGACCCCGCTCAGCGTGGTGCCCACCATGCCGAAGGCCACCAGCATCCAGTTGCTGTTCTTGTTGCCGATAAAGAAACTGTCGTTGTTGGCGTTGCGCGAGGTCAGCCAGGCCACGCCCAGCAGCAGGGCGAAATAGGCGAGGACGACACTGAACAGGGCTGCTGGCGACATGGGACTCCGATAGGGAAATATTTCGCCAGCAATATACACCCGATCCGGCGCGCGCTGGTCTAGAATCCCTTTGCCCTTCCATCACCCAGAGTTATCGCATGTACTCATCAGTAACGATCGCCTACGCGCGCGCCCAGGAAGCCCTGGTGCGGCCGCTGGAATACCGCGTCCACCAGCAGCAGGACAGCCGCAGCGACGGCCGCGAGGACGCCATGCGCGACTACGCGCGGGTGCTGTACGCGGCCTCCTTCCGCCGCCTGCAGGGCAAGATGCAGCTGCTCGGCGTGGACGCCAACCAGTCCAACCGCAACCGCCTCACGCACAGCCTGGAGGTGGCGCAGATCGCGCGCTCCATCGCCGCCGACATGGGGCTGGAGCGCTGCGTGGTGTCCGAGACCTGCGCGCTGGCGCACGACATCGGCAACCCGCCGTTCGGCCACTACGGCGAAAAGATCCTGAACAGCCTGTGCGCCGAGCACGGCGGCTTCGAGGGCAACGCCCAGGCCTTCCGCATCCTGCGCACGCTGGAAAAGCGCCACTACGGCTACGCCGGCCTGAACCTGACGGTGCGCACCCTGTTCGGCATCACCAAGTATTTCCACACGCGCAGCGAGCACCCGCGCAAATTCCTGTACGACGAGGACCACGCCTTCCTCAGCGCCGAGCTGGCGAAGCACAGCATCGCGGCGCGCAAAAGCATCGACGCGCAGATCATGGATTTGTCCGACGAGATCGCCTACGCGGCGCACGACGTCGAGGACGCGCTCAGCTTCGGCATCATCACCGTGGGCGAGATCGCGCACGAGTTCAAGATCAGCGCCGACTACGCGGCCGCCTACCCGCTGTTCTCGGCCATCGCCGAGCGCGCGCACAACGAGGCGCTCAAGTGCGAGCAGCAGGCCTCGTCCGAGGAATATTCCATCGTGCTGCGCAAGGAGCTGACCTCGGAGATCGTGCACACGCTGTGCCGCGACCTGGACGTGGTGGACGGCCAGCTGGGCTACCGCTCGGCCGAGCTGCTGGCCAAGGGCCTGAAAAGCCTGCTGTGGAAGGCGATCCTGCGCAAGAAGGACGTGCAGCTGTACGAAAAGCGCGGCGAGAAGATCATCCGCGGCCTGTTCGAGGTGCTGACCGATCCGCAGTACAACAAGGACAACATCCTGCTGCCGCCGGAGCTGCGCTGCCTGAAGGACAGCCGCGAGCGCCTGGTGATCGACTACATCGCCGGCATGATGGACTCCTACGCGGCGCAGGAATACGAACGCTATTTCGGCCCGGGCAGCCTGGAGCGGATCTACCCGGGCCGGCCGCGCTAGGGCGGCCGGGCAGAGGCGGCACCGGGCGGCGCGCAATGCCGCCTTAGTGCGCCGCCACGCGCACCTTGCGCGGCGCGGCGCCGTCCAGCGCCGCCGCGCGCGGGTTCAGCCGGTCCAGGCGGCCGCTCAGCGCGGTCAGGCCCAGCGCGCCCAGCACCACCAGCGCGCCCATCCAGCCCGTGTGCACCAGGCCCAGGCGCTCGACGATGAGGCCGCCGCCCCAGGCGCCGCCCGCGATGCCCAGGTTGAACGCGGCGATGTTCAGGCCCGAGGCCACGTCCACCGCGCCCGGCGTGTAGTGCTCCGCCTGCTGCACCACATACACCTGCAGGCCCGCCACATTGCCGAAGGCCACCGCGCCCCACAGCAGCACGGTCGCCACCACCAGCCACGGATGCGGCGCGGTGAAGGTCAGCGCCAGCAGCACCGCCGCCAGGCCGGCGAAGATGAGCTTCAGCGCGCCCACCGGGCCGCGGCGGTCGGCCAGCCTGCCGCCCCAGATATTGCCCACCGCCACGGACACGCCGTACACCAGCATCACCACGCCCACCGCGCTCTCGCCGAAGCCGGCCACGCCCTGCAGGATGGGCGCCAGATAGGTGAAGGCGATAAACGAGCCGCCGTAGCCGACCGCCGTCATGGCGTACACCAGCAGCAGGCGCGGCTGGCCCAGCACCTTGACCTGCTGCAGCAGCGAGGCCGGCGCGCTGTGCGCGATCGCCCTGGGCACGTACAGCAGGCTGCCGACAAAGGCCAGCACGCCCAGCGCCGACACGGCCAGGAAGGTGGCGCGCCAGCCGAAGTGCTGGCCGATGAAGGTGCCCAGCGGCACGCCGGTCACCAGCGCCACGGTCAGGCCGGTAAACATGATGGCGATGGCCGACGCCGCCTTCTCGCGCGGCACCAGCGAGGTGGCGATGGTCGAGCCGATCGAGAAGAACACGCCGTGCGCCAGGCCGGTCAGCACGCGCGCGGCCACCAGCGACTGGTAGCCCGGCGCCAGCCAGGCCATCAGGTTGCCGGCGGTAAACAGCACCATCAGCGACAGCAGCAAGGTCTTGCGCGGCAGCTTGCCGGTCAGCGCGGTCAGCACCGGCGCGCCGACGGCCACGCCCAGCGCGTACAGGCTCACCAGCAGCCCGGCCGAGGGCAGGTTCACGCCCAGGTCGGCGGCGATGGTCGGCAGCAGGCCGACAATGACAAACTCGGTGGTCCCGATGGCAAACGCGCTGATGGTCAGCGCCAGCAAGGCAATAGGCATGGCATAACTCCTGTAAAGTAGATGCCATGCAGTATCGGGGCATTCATTCTTTCGAAAAAGACGCCGCCAAGCAGAAGATATTTGAATCCAGATCAATAATGAACCTCGACTCCGACGCCCTGGCACAACTGCTGCGCTACGAAATGCCCTACGGAAAATACAAAGGCCGCGTGCTGGCCGACCTGCCCGGCCACTACCTGGGCTGGTTCGCGCGCGAAGGCTTCCCCGGCGGCCAGCTGGGCGCCCTGCTGGCGCTGATGTACGAGCTCGACCACAACAACCTGCGCAGCCTGCTCGACCCGCTGCGTCCCCCGCCGCTGCGCCCCTGCCGCTGAACCGCTGAACCGCTGAACCGCTGAACCGCTGGTCGCCAGGGCGCTCAGGGAAAGCGCAATCTCGAGAACAGCCGCCCCGCCGCCACCGCGCGCGACGCAACATCCTCGGCGGAATCCAGCCGGCCGCTGGCCTCCAGGAAAGACAGCAAGGCGCGTGTTGTCATTTTCAAGCAGGCCGCAGGCAACACAAAACTGCGCCGCGCCAGTTTGTGGTCCTCGAAAAGCACGATCAGCACGGGTTCCGGCGCGATGCGAGCCATATCCTGGGCGATTTCCTGGATTGCGCGCTCGCCCAGCCCATGCGAACGCGGAGGCCGCCCGGAGATTTGCGCTAGGCGGCAATGGTCGTCGAACGTGCGCGTCGCAACAACCGCCGTCCCAGTATCTTGCCGCCATCGTTGTATTTTTTCGCTGGTTGATCAATGGGCCGGCGTCCGGCAGCAAAATGATTTCCGAGTTGCCCGCCATGGAAGCGTCAGGACAGCAGGCGCTTGAGGGAGTCGGCCATGGCTTGCGTAGTCCGGGGATCGAGGCGCGGCATGGGCAGGCCGGCTTGCGCCATTAACAGGAACAGGTCTTCTCCGTGCTCAACATGCAGCAGCCGCATGGCGGTCAGGTCGTCTATCATGCCGGCGGAAAAGTCCCGCAGGACCGCGTCGGCAGAATGGCTGCTTGCCAGATCAGTGTGCGTCGACATGGTGCTCCTCCCGTTCTACCAGTCTAGCAGCGCGCCGCGCGTATGACGCCGCGCAAACACCTTACAATGACCGATTTCTTCGACGGATACACAGAAATGAGCCGCCACCGCCATGTGCAACTGATGGCCAGCTACAACAGCTGGATGAACAAGAAACTGTACGAGGCGGCGGCCGCGCTGCCGGAAGGCGAGCTGGCGCGCGAGCGGGGCGCGTATTTCGGCTCGGTGCAGGGCACGCTGAACCACCTGCTGGTGGCCGACACCGTGTGGCTCAAGCGCTTCGCCGCCGAGTCCGCGCTGTCGCCGGCGCAGTCGCCGGCCGCGTACGCGGCGCTGGCGCCGGTGCGCGCGCTGGCCATGCCGGCCAGCCTGGACGCGCCGCAGTTCGACGCGCTGGCGCCCATGGCCGCCCACCGCGCCTGGCTGGACGGCGTCATCACCGCCTGGACCGCAGCGCTGACCGAGGCCGACCTGGGCGCCGCCCTGCACTACGCCCGCATGAACGGCGAGCAGTACGCCAAGCCTTTGTTCGAGGTGCTGGCGCACTTCTTCAACCACCAGACCCACCACCGCGGCCAGGCCACCACCCTGCTCTCGCAGGCCGGCGTGGACGTGGGCGTGACCGACCTGCTGGCGCTGATCCCCAATATCGAACCCTAGGGAGCGGCAGCGGCAGGCGCAGCACCGGGCGCGACCCGGCTCAGCACCTCATAGGCCGCGCTCACCCGCTCGCTGCCCGGCAGGCCCCGGTTGGACAGCATCACGATGCCCACCTTGCGCGCCGGATTGAACAGCGCATAGGCCGCGAAGCCGCCGGTGGCGCCGGTCTTGTGCAGCCAGGCGTCCGCCAGCGGCGCCGACGGCGGCGCGACGGCGCTGACCGGGTTGGCCTGCCACGCCGTCTTCTCCGCCGTGCTGGCCAGCAGCTGCTCCAGCCCGGCCTGGCCGGCATACTGCTCCCAGATCAGGTCCTGCGTCATGGCGCCCAGCGTGAAATAGCCCGCATGCGTGTCCGCGACGGCGCGCGCCAGCTTGGCGTCGAGCGGCAGCAGGCCCATATTCGCGTCCACAAAACGTATCATGTCGCGCGTATTGCTCTTCACGCCATAAGCCTCCTCGGCCAGCACGTCGGGATTGACGCGCACCGGCGCGCCCTTGCTGTTGTAGCCCTGCGCATACTGCGCCATCTGCGCGGCCGGCACGCGGATATAGCTGTGCTCCATGCCCAGCGCCGGGAACAGCGTCCGCTCCACCGCGTCCGCATACGGCACGCCCAGGCTGCGGGCGGTGGCGATGGACAGCAGGCCGATGCCCAGGTTGGAATAGGTGCGGTGCGTGCCCGGCGCGTGGCCCGGCTGCCAGTTCTTGTAGTAGTCCATCAGCTGCTCGTAGCTCTTGATCTCGGCCGGCACCTGCATGGGGAAGTCGCCCACCGTGTGCGTGCCCAGGTGGATCAGGCTGACGCGGTCGAACACGCTGCCGCGCAGATAGGGCACATGGCGGCTGACCGGGTCCGTCATGGCCAGCTTGCCCTGCGCCTGCGCGTAGGTCGCCAGCGTGGCCGTGAAGGGCTTGCTCAGCGAGCCCAGCTCGAACAGCGTGGCATTGCTGACCGCCTGCCCGGTGTCTTTCGACGCCACGCCGTAGTTGTAGAAGTAGTGCTTGCCGTTCACGCTGAGCGCCACGGCCATGCCGGGAATCGCATTCTTCTCCAGCAGCGGCTGAATCGCCTGGTCCACCTCGATGGCGTTGACCAGCGCGGGAAAGTCGGCAATAAAGCCGTCGCGCGCCAGCGGGCCGCTGGACACCTCCTGCGGCATGCTTTTGTCCCGCTGCATCAGGCGCGCGAACAGGTATTTGCGCTCCCCTTTCGTGGCCCAGCCCACATACCAGCCATAGCCCGACCCGGCGCCGGTCTTGCCGTTGATGCGCCAGCCTTCCGGCGACTGCCCAAAGCGCATCAGGCGCTCCGTCATCTCGTAAGCGTGCGCGCTCACGCCAAGCTGGCGGTTCACGACCTTGCCCAGGAAGGACAGCTGGCCCAGCGGCGAAATGCGCAGCGAGGACTCCAGCCAGGACGCGGTCAGCCCGTCGTGTCCGGCGTCGCCCGACACGTCCGCGTTGCCGTACTCGAAGCGCCGGGTGTAGGCGGCGAACTGCACCTTGCCCAGCGCCTGGGTCACCTGCTGCGAATACCACACCACCGACTCGCTCATCCACTTGGCCGGATCGGACGCGCTGCGCCAGCTGGGCCGCCAGTCCACATAGCCCTGGCGGAAGGGCAGCTCGGGCGTGTGCTCGTCCTTCAGGAAGCCGGCGTCGTAGCCCATCAGGCTGATGGGGATCTTGAAGGTGGACGCGGGGGTGACCTGACGCTGGCAGTCGCCGCGCTGCATCAGCACCTTGCCGGTGGCGGCGTCGGCAATGGCGGTGCAGATTTCGGCGCCGTGGACGGCGGGCGCGGCGGCCAAGGCAGCCAGGCTGCCCAGCGCCGCCATGGCGATCATGCGGAATTCCATACTTCTCCTCTCAAAGCCGCGAAATGCGACAAACATGGCCATCATGCGACATTGGTCACATTCCTGTCAAACATTTTATTTTTGGTGACATTGGTCGCAAACCCTTGCACAATAGCGCCATGGCCATCCCCTCTATCTCCGAACTGTCCGTGCTCAAGGCGCTGTGGAAGCAGCAGCCGCTGAGCGCGCGTGAAATCCACGACCAGGTTGAACCCGAACTGGGCTGGTCCTATTCCTCCACCCGCAAGACGCTGGAACGCATGCTGGACAAGGGCTCCGTCAGCCAGCAGACGCGGCACGGCGTGCAGGTGTACGAGGCGGCGCTGGAAAAGGTCGGCACCCTGGCCGCCTTCGCGCACGACTTCGGCAAGCGCGTGATGGAAATGGACACCCCGCTGCCGGTCAATATGTTCACCGGCAGCAAGCTGGTCGACGAGGCCGAGCTGGCGCAGCTCGAGCAGCTGCTGAACGACTGGCCGGACGAGCAGGACGCGGCATGAGCGGCGCCGCACCGGTCGACGAATGGCTGCTGCGCTTCCTGCTGGCCAGCGCCGGCTGCCTGGCCGCCGGCCTGGGCGTGTGGGCGCTGACGGCGCTGTGCCGCCGCCTGCCCGGCGTGGCCCTGCAGCGCTCGACCTGGCTGCTGGGCCAGGCCACCGTGGTGGCGGCCTTCCTCGTGATCCTGCTGCCGCACAGCGAGCGCCTGCGCCTGGTGCCGCCCATCGACCTGCCCGACGCCGCGCAAAGCCGCCCCGCCGCGCCAGGCGGCCCCACCGCGCCGCCGTCCGCCGCCGGTACGGCCGCCGCCGGCGCCGCCCAGCTCCAGCCCGCCTCCTGGCTCACGCGCGCCGCGCAGGCCTGGCTGCTGGCCTACCTGCTGGGCCTGGGCTACACCGTGTTCCAGCTGCTGCAGGCGCGCCGCATGCTCAACGGCCTGGCCGCCAGCGGCAGCCGCGTGCCCGCAGCCATGGCCGCCGCGCCTGCGCCCGTCATGATCGAAGTCGACGCCCCGATTTCCCCCATGCTGTTCGGCCTGCTCAAGCCGCGCCTGCTGCTGCCGCGCCACCTGCGCAGCTTCGACGCGGCCCAGCAGCAGCTGATCGTCGAGCACGAGCTGACGCACTGGCGCCGCCGCGACCTGCAATGGATGAGCGTCGGCATCCTGCTGCAGACCCTGCTCTGGTTCAATCCCTTCATGCGCCTGCTGCGCGGCAGCCTGTCCTGGGCGCAGGAACTGGGCTGCGACCGCGACGTGCTGCGCGGCCGTCCACCGGCCCAGCGCAAGGCCTACGCGGCGGCGCTGGTGGCCCAGCTGCGCCTGCAGCACGGCACGCCCAAGACCGCGCTGGCCTTCGGCGGCGTGTGCGCCAGCACCCTGGCCTCGCGCATCGCGCTGATACGCGAACCGGGCCGCGCGCAAGGCCGCCGGGCGCGCGGCGCCCGCCTGCTGGCGCTGGCCGGCCTGGCCTGCGTGTTCGCCGCCAGCCTCGCCTTCCAGCCCGCGCTGGCGTGGCGCATCGCCCCCGCCGCCTCGCAAACGCCCTTCGTCTGCACCGTGCTGATGGACGCCGCCAGCGGCAGGGAGCTGGCGCGCGAAGGCCATTGCGAGGAACGCGTCACGCCCGCCTCCACCTTCAACATCCCCGTCGCGCTGATGGGCTACGACAGCGGCTTCCTGCGCAGCGAACACGCGCCGGTGCTGCCGTTCAAGGGCGGCTACCCCGCCTACATCCCGTCCTGGCGCGCCGCTACCGATCCCAGCAGCTGGCTGCAGAACTCGGTGCTCTGGTACGCGCAGCAAGTGACGGCGCAGCTGGGCGCCAGGCGCTTCCAGGACTACGTGGCGCGCTTCGGCTACGGCAACCAGGACCTGTCCGGCGATCCCGGCAAGGCCAATGGACTGTCGCAGTCCTGGGTCGGTTCCAGCTTGCGCATTTCGCCGCTGGAGCAAGTGGCCTTCCTGCGCCAGCTGGCCAACCGCACGCTGCCGGTATCGGAACAGGCCTATGCGCTGACCGAGCGCATCATGCCGCGCCAGGTGCTGGAGAATGGATGGGAAGTGTTCGGCAAGACCGGCACCGCCTCGGCGCTGCTGCCGGACGGCGCCGACGACCCGGCCCGCCAGTACGGCTGGTATGTGGGCTGGGCGAAAAAAGAAGGACGCACCGTGGTGTTCGCCCGCCTGGCGATGGATACGAAACAGCCAGAGGCCATGGGCGGCGCGCGCTCCCGCGAGGCGATGCTGCGCGAGCTGCCCGCGCGGCTGGACGCGCTATAGCGTCCGCACCACCAGCTCCTTGTAGCCCGAGGCCGGATCGGTCTCGCGGCTGAAAGCGTGGCCGGGCAGCAGCGCCAGCAGCACTTCGGCCGTGGTGCGCACCACGCAGCCCGGCGCCACATGGCCGCCGGACACGCGGCTCTGCCCGTCCGACACGGACATATGCAGATGCGCGCCATCCGGCGCCACCGAACCCGCCAAGGTCAGGATTTCCAGGTCGCCGCGCAGCTCGCTCGCCGACGGCATGCCCGCATAGCGCAGCTGCGCCACGCTCAGGCTGCCGATGCCCTGCACCACAAAAGCCGCCTGCGCGCCCAGCTCGGCGGCGGCCGCCTCGATGGCCGCGCGCAGATCCGCGCCCGGCCCCAGCCTGAGCGGATGCGCTTGCAGGCTCATAGCAGCTTGGGCGCCACCAGCGCGGTGAACTCGCCGCTGTCGACCAGCTTCTTCAAGTCCTGGAAGCCGCCCACCAGCGTGCCGTTGATAAACACCATCGGCAGCGTGGGCCAGCCGCTCCACATCTTCAGCGCGGTGCGGCGGCGCCACTGGCTCAGGTAACTGCCGTATTCAAGGTAGACGTAGGGCGCACCCTGCGCATCGAGCAGCGCGCGCGCCTTGCGGGGGAAGGGATTCATCGCCATGCCGACCACCACCACCTTGTTGGCGGCGACGGCGGCCTGCACTTCCTGCACGATGTCGGCGTGCAGGCCCTCGATCTTGCTGCGGATGGCGGGATGGATGCGGGATGCTTCTAAAACGGGACGGCTCATGGCGCCTCCAGGGATATTGCGGATGACGCAATGTATCCGGCATCGCGCGCCTTGACAAGCGCGCGCTCCGGCTCAGGTCCAACTCAGTGGGCGGCCACCGCGCCGGCCGGCGCGCCGATATTGCGCCGCGCCAGCCAGGCCAGCGGCGCCAGCGCCGCCAGCGAGATCGCCACGCCGGCCCACGGCGTTGCGCCCATCAGGCTGCGCGCCACCATCAGGCCGCCCAGCGAGGAACCGAAGGAGATGCCGAAGTTGAAGGCCGAGATGTTCAGGCCGGACGCGAAGTCCACCGCCTTCGGCGTGTAATGCTCGGCCGTGGCCAGCATGCCGGCCTGCAGGCCGGGCGACAGGCCGAAGGAGAACAGGCCCCACAGGAACAGCAGCGGCACCAGCGCCCAGGGCGTATGCAGCGACAGCGCCAGTCCGGCGTGCGTCATGGCCAGCAGCACCAGCATCATGCGCAGCGAACGCTGCCAGCCCAGGTGGCTGCTCAGGTAGCCGCCCGCCAGGTTGCCGGCAAAGGTGGCCGCGCCGAACACGATCAGCAGCGCGCTGGCGGTGGTGGCCGAGAAGCCCGCGATCTCGGTCAGGATGGGCGTGACATAGGTGAAGGCGGCGAAGATGCTGCCGAAGCCCAGCGTGGTCACCGCCATCATGGTGAGGATATGGCGGTCGCCCAGCGCGGCCAGCTGCGTCGACGCCTTGCCGCTGGCCGCTTGCGCCATGCCGGACGGCAGCCAGCGCAGCATGGCCAGCAGGCCCGCCAGCGCCATTGCCGCCACCGCGAAGAAGGGCAAGCGCCAGCCCATCAGGTTGCCCAGGAAGCTGCCCAGCGGCACGCCCAGCACCATGGCCAGGGTCAGGCCGCCGAACATGACCGAGATCGCCTTGCCCGCCTGCCCCTTGGGCGCCAGCGACGCGGCCACCGTGGCGCCGATGCCGAAGAAGGCGCCGTGCGCCACCGCCGTGATCACGCGCCCGGCCAGCAGCACGCCGTAGCTGGTGGAAAACGCCGCCAGCAGGTTACCGAGCAAGAACACCGCCATCAGCCCGGCCAGCACCTGCTTGCGCGGCAGGCGCGACAAGCCCAGCACCGCCAGCGGCGTGCCGAGCGCCAGCGCCAGCGCGTACAGGCTGACCAGCGCGCCCGCCGCTTCCAGCGACACCTTCAAGTCCGCCGAAATGGCCGGCAGCACGCCCACCACGATGAATTCCGTCACGCCGATGGCAAACGCGCCCACCGACAGCGACAGCACGCCCGGGTGCATTTTTTCCTGGTTGTTCATGGAGTACTCCATTTGTGAATTAATTGACTCCATTGTAGAACCCGGCGCACTGATGATATAGACTCTCAAATAGCCAAACTCTTATGAAATGGATTCACTATGGCCCGGCAGGAGATCAACCGCGCGGCGGAAATGGCGGTATTTGTGGACGTGGTGGACGCGGGCGGCTTCAGCGCGGCCGCCCAGCGCCTGAAGATGACGCCGTCGGCCGTCAGCAAGCTCATTGCGCGGCTCGAAGCGCGCCTGGGCACGCGGCTGCTGCACCGCTCCACGCGGCAGGTGCGCGCCACGCCCGAAGGCGCGGCCTTCTACAGCCAGTGCGTGCGCATCCTGGAAGACATGGACAGCGCCGAGCGCGAAGCGGCCACCACCGGCGTGCCGCGCGGGCGGCTGCGCATCAACTGCTTCGTGCCCTTCTTCATGCTCTACCTGCTGCCCATCCTGCCCGAATTCCTGCAGCGCTACCCCGACATCACGGTCGACATCGCGAGCACCGACATGGTGGTGGACCTGCTGGAAGACCGCACCGACATCGCCATCCGCGCCGGCAGCCTGAAAGACTCCAACCTGGTGGCGCGCAAGCTGGGCGAAGGCCGCATGGCGGTGCTGGCCTCGCCCGATTATCTGGCCCGGCACGGCACGCCGCAGACCCCGGACGACCTGGCGCGGCACAACCTGCTCGGCTTCAATTTCCGCCGCCAGGTGCCGCTCTGGCCCTTCCTGGACGGCAAAGGCGGCATGCTGCAGCTGCGTCCGGAAGGCAACGCGCTGCTGGGGGATGGGGAAAGCATGCGCCACATGGCGCTGGCCGGCGTGGGCCTGGTGCGGCTGTCGCGCATGCACACCAAGCACGACATTGCCGCCGGGCGGCTGGTGCCGGTGCTGGAAGACTACAACCCGGCCGACCTCGAAGCGGTGCACGCCGTCTTCCTCGGCCCCGGCAAGCAGCTGCCGCCGCGCGTGCGCGTGATGCTGGACTACCTGATCGAAAAAATCCGCCTCGATTAAGCCGTGTCTCCGCAGGGTGCCGCAAGACGGCTCAGCCGCCCCGCTGGCGCAACCGGCCGCGCGCCAGCGCCACCGCGCCCATGCCCGCCGCCAGCATACCCCAGCTTGCCGGCTCCGGAACCGGGCTCAGCAGCGCCGAATAGCACAGGTCGCCATTGCGGCAAGCCAGGCCCACGATCTGGCCGCCGTCGTTGATATCGGCCGCGCTCGCGATGTGCCAGCCCGGCGCATCGGCCAGCAGGGCATCCAGATCGCTCTGCACCCCACCGCTGTACAGATAGCTGTGCCGGTCGGCCGGACCATCGCCGGCCTTGGAGAAATAGCCGACCACGTCGCCCCGGTTGTTGACCGCGACGGCCGCGTTGTCCCCCTCCAGGCTGCCGATCGCCCGCATGCGCCCGCCTTCGTACAGAAAGGAATGCTGGTGCAGCGCGCCGCCGCCATAGGTGGCGCCGCCGACCACCGCGCCGGCCTCGTTCATGCCCCTGGCCACCGCCACGGCGGATGGCGCGCTCGACAACAGTCCCAGGTCGATCACGCGGCCGCGGTCGTACAGCACGGCACGGCCGCCGCTGGCGCCGGCCACCTGGCCCGCGTCGTTGATCGCCGCAGCCGTGTCCATCGGCAGCACCGTGATGACGCCGCCGGCGTAGGTATACGCATGGTCTCCGCCGGGCCGATGGCTGTTGACCAGCAAGGTGCCGCTGCTGTTCACGCCCTGCGCGGCGGTGTAGCCGGAGGGCCGCGCGGGGTCGCCAGGGAAGGCCTCCGGCACGGCGCCCGCCTTGCCCTCGTAATAACTGGCGGCGTGCAGCTCGAACCAGCCGGGGCCGACGCTGGTCAACTGGCCTATCCCGGCGACGTGGCCGCGCTCGCTGACGGCCAGGGCCATGCTCATGTCCAGCTCCGGCAGCCATGTCATCTGGCCGGCTTTCCACATGAAGGCGCGCCCCTCCCCCAGCATCTGGCCGTAGTCGCTCGACATGCCGCCAACCACCACGCCGGCGTTGTTGATGGCCCGCGGCACGCTGGCGCGCGCCACGCCGTCAAGCAGGGTCAGGCTGTAACGCGCCGGCGACGCCATGGCGCAGGCGCCGGCGCCGCCTAGCAGGATGGCAGCCGCACAGCGGCTGAGCCTGGGCCTGGGCCGCCGCGGCCGGCGCAGCCATGCGAGTACGCCGAGGCCGGCCGCCAGCATGCCCCAGGCCGCAGGCTCGGGTACCGGCGTCAGCAGCGCGGCGAAGCAGGCGCCGGCCGTGTCGCAGGCCTGGCCGATGATCTGGCCCGCGTCGTTGATGTCGGCCGCGCTCACCAGCCGCAGCGCCGGGTCCGGCCCCAGCAGCGTGTTCAGGTCGTACACCAGGCCGCCCTGGTACAGATACGGGCTGCCCTGCCCGGAAGGCCCTTGCACCGTGCCCACCACCGCGCCGTCATTGTTCACCGCGTTGGCCTGGTTGTCGGTCAGCCAGTCGCCGATGGCCTGCATCTGCCCGTTCCGGTAGACAAAGGAATGCGTGTGCTGGCCCGGCCCGGTGCCGTAGGTGGAACTGCCGACCACCCAGCCGTGGTCGTTCAGGTCGCTGGCGTTGCTGAAGCGGCCCTGCTCCAGCGCGCCCAGGTCGATCACGCGCGCGCCGTCGTACAGGGCCGCGTGCTCACTGTTGCCAAAGAAGGTGCGGCCGGCCACCTGGCCCTGTTCATTGATGGCGCTGCTCCACATCATGGGCAGCACCGTCAGCGCCTGGTTCGCGAACAGATAGGCGCTGGTGCGCCGGTTGGCCCCGGCGTTGCCCACCACCGTGCCCGCGCTGTTGACCCCGACCGCCGTGTTCACCTCGAACGGCGGCGCGCCTTGCGGATCGGCGCTGAAGGGATTGGGGACCGTACGCAGCTCGCCCTGGTAATACAAGGTGGCGTTGCGGAACGTGAAGCCCTCCACCGTGACGGTGTTGGTGGCGCCGGCGATGTGGCCCTGGCCGCTGATCGCGCGTGCGGTGGCCATCGGTTCGGGCAGCACGCTCATCTGGCCGGAACGCCAGGCAAACGCCCGCTGCACGCCCGTCAGCGGATCGCGCCAGTCGCCGGCGATCTCGCCCCGGCTGTTGATCGCGTTGGCGCTGCTGGCGTTGGGCGCCGGATCGAGCAGCGTCAGCCGGTACTGCGGCGTGGCGGCGGCCGCGCCGGCCAGCGCCAGCATCAGCAACGCCGGCAAGGCATGGAAACGAAAGACCATGGGTATCTCCTGAGCACCATCGACGAAAGATGGGGCCATCCTATGCTCGCGGGAAGAGCGCACGCTTGCTACACGCAGCTTGTTTGCGCCAGATCGAAAACGCGTCAAGGCACAATCGTGCGCGCGCCGCGCGGGTATAAACTAAGGAAGGCCAGATCGAGGCGCCCAGGCTGCAGGGGCCGGCGTGCGGCGTGTTACCGCGCGCCGAAGGCCAGCCGCTTGCCCTCGCGCAGCATGCGCTCGAAGTCATCGGCCGGCACCGGCTGGCTGAACAGATAACCCTGCAGCTGGTCGCAGCCCAGCTCGCGCAGGAAGCTCATCTGCTCGGCCGTCTCCACGCCCTCCGCCACGATCTCCTGGCGCAGCTGCTGCGCCATGGTCACGATGGCGCGCGCAATGGCGCAATCGTTCTCCTCATAAGGCAGGCCGATCACGAAGGACCGGTCTATCTTCAGCGTACTGATGGGGAACTTCTTCAAATAAGCCAGGCTGGAATAGCCGGTGCCGAAATCGTCCAGCGCCAGTGCCAGCCCCATCGCCACCAGCTCGTTCATGATCGCCACCACATTCTCGGTGCCGCGCACCAGCAGGCTTTCGGTAATCTCCAGCATGATCTGCTCGGGATGCACCTGGTGGCGCTGCAGCACGTCGGCCATGCGCGCGGGCAGCTGGCGGTCGAACTGGCGCGCCGACAGATTGACCGCAATCGGCGGCATGATCAGGTTGGCGTCCTTCCACGCGCGCACCTGGCGGCAGGCCTCCTCCAGCACCCAGTTGCCCAGCTCCAATATCAGCCCGGTCTCCTCGGCCACCGGAATAAACACGCCCGGCGACACCAGGCCGCGCACCGGATGGCGCCAGCGCAGCAGCGCCTCGGCGCCCACGATGCGGCCGCTGCGCAAGCTCACCTTGGGCTGGTAGTACAGCTGCAATTCGTCGTGCTGCAAAGCCTGCCGCAGCTCGCTCTCGATGCGCAGATGCTCCTTGGCGCGCTGGTTCATCTCCTCGCTGTAGAACAGGAAGGCCGACTCGGCCTGCACCGCCTTCGAGGTGGCCACGTCGGCGTGGCGTATCAGCGCGCCGGTCTCCAGCCCGTCCTCCGGGTACACGGAAATGCCGATGCTGCAGCCCACCTGCAGGCTGTGCGCGGCCAGCTGGATGGGCGCGGCCAGTGTCGACGCCAGCTTCTGCGCCACGATGGCGGCGTGCTCGCGCTTTTCGATATGCAGCAGCGCCACGCCGAAGCGGTTGCCGTCCAGCCGCGCCAGGATGTCGGCGTCGCGCAGCGCGGTGCGGAACAGCTTGCCGATCGCGCTCAGCAGCTCGTTGCCCACGTCGTGGCCCAGCGTGTCGCTGATCGAGCCCAGGCGGCTGATCTCCACCACCAGCAAGGCGCCGTGCTCGTGGTTGCGGCGCGCCTCGGTCAAGGCCTGCGTCATCAGCTGCGTCAGCAGGCACTGGTTGGGCAGGCCGGTCAGCGTGTCGTAGTTGGCCATGCGCTGCATGCGCGCCTCGGCGTCCTTGTGCACGCTGATGTCGGAAAACAGCGAGAAGGTGTGGCTGACCCTGCCTTCGCCGTCGCGCACCGCGCTGATGGTGACCGACTGCGGGAACAGCTCGCCGTTCTTGCGCCGGCCGACGATCTCGCCGCGCCACGGCCCCTCGCCGTTCATGGCGGCGCGCACCTTGGCGCGGAACTCCGCGTCGTGCACGCCCGAGCGCAGCAGGTCCGGCGTCTTGCCCAGCGATTCGCCCGGCGTGTAGCCGGTGATGCGGGTGAAGGCGCTGTTGATGGAGACGATGCGCTCCTTGGCGTCCGTGATCAGCACGCCCTGGTCGCTGTCCTCGATAATCCGGGCGTGCAGGCTGATCTTGTCGTGGTCCGACAGCGGCTCGCTCACGTGCGCCATGCGCACCCGCATGCCCTGCGGCTCGCCCAGCTCGTCCTGCAGCAGCGCCAGCGCCAGCTGCACCCAGATCACCTCGCCGGACTTGCGGCGCCGCCGCACCTCGGCCATGCCGCCGTCCTGCTCGTGCAGCAGCTCGGCCAGCGCGCCGTCGTCGTCCTCGGTGTACAGGAACAGGATGTTCTGGCCCAGCGCCTCCGCGGCCGGGTAGCCGAACAGGCGCTCGGCGCCCGCGTTCCAGGCGGTGATGTAGCCGGCCAGGTCCAGCTCCAGCATGGCGCCCGGGTCGGCACCGCTGCCGCTGTCCGCGCCGCGCTGCGCGGCGCGCGCGGCGGTCAGCTCGGCCAGCGCCGTGTCGAGTTCGGCCAGCGTGGCGGCCAGGGTGTCGCCCTGTTGCGTCCGGGCGGCTTGGCTCAGGGCCAGGCAGCGCGCGATCGCCGCGTCAAGCATGGCCACCGCCGGCCCGGTCCGTGGCTACCGTCAGCATCCATAAATGGGCGTCGGCCACCACGCGGTTGAACTCGGCGGCCTCCAGCTGCACCGCCTCCAGCCGGCCCGCCACGGCGGCGAAGTCGCCGCGCTCGGCCGCTTCCAGCAGCGCCAGCAGCTCGCCCAGCTCGCCCCATTCGCCGGGCTTGCCCAGCAGCGCCTGCTGCGCCGCCTCGCTGATGGTGAGCGGCTCCAGCACCTCGGCCAGCGGCATGCCGAACAGCACGCCCAGCAGCGAAAACATGCCGACCATGAAAGCCTGCTCCTGCTGCGGCTTGCCCAGGCCGGTGCTGCGCGCCAGCAGTTCCAGCGCATGCGCGCGCACCGCCACCCGCGCCAGCAGCATGGGCGAACGGATGTCGCCCTCGCGCGCCGAGAACAGCATCAGGTTGAGCCAGCGGCGCAGTTGCTGGCGTCCCAGGATCAGGATGGCCTGCGCAAAGCTGCTCACGCGGCGGCTGCTGCCCATGCCCAGCGAATTGACCAGCTTGAGCAAATGGTAGGACAGCGTGGGATCGCGCCGCAGCAGTGCCTCGATTTCATGGGTGTCGCCGTCGTTGCTGACCAGCTGCACCAGCTGCAGCGCCAGCGCGCGCGAGGCCGCCTGCGCGCCCACCGCCTTGGCGGGCGGCGCCAGCGGCCAGTTGCCTTCGATCAGCACCACCCCGGCCGGCAGCGCGGCCTTGTCGAACACCGTGTCGGCCCGCACCATCTGGCCCGGCAGGGCCAGCCAGCCGGCCTCCAGCCAGGCCTGCGCATGCTCCAGCCCGGCCCGCACAAAACAGGGGAACTGGCCCGCCAGCGCGTGCATCTGCTCGTCCGGCAGCGCGGCGGCGCCGCCGTCCAGCACCAGCCCGGCCGGCTTGCCGTTGCGGTCGGCCAGCAGTTGCAGGAAAACGGGCGGAGTGTCGGTGATTACGGTCATGTTGTGGTTCCGGGTGTAGCGCGAGGCTGGGCCTTTAATGATTCCATCATGTTACTCCGAAAGCATTGGCACTGGTCAACAAAGCTGCCGCTTGGACACGACGGCGGCGCAACACTCAGCTCGATAAAAACCGGCACAAATGGGCGAACATGCCCGGCTGCCGCATGCGCTCTATCCACCAGCTCAGCGCCGCGCCCTCCTCGCCCGTGCGCCAGGCCAGGTAGAAGGTCTCGTCCGGCTTGGGCTCCTCCACCTCCTTCTCCACCAGGCGCCCGGCCGCGATGGCCGCGCGCGCGCACTGCTCGGGCAGGAAGCCAAAGCCCAGGCCGGCCTCCTGGTACTGGAACTTGGCGTGCATGGTGGGCACGGTCAGCGTGTCCTGCCCCAGCAGCAGGCCCACGGTGCGCGGCGCCATCTGGCGCGCCGAGTCGGCCATGACGATGGCGCGGTGGTGCTGCAGCTCGTTGCGGCCCAGCTTGCCCGTGGCCGAGGCCAGCGGATGGCTGGGCGCCACCGCGAACACGAACTTGATCGTGCCCATGGGGTGCGACACATAGCCGCCGCCGGCCGGGCCGTCGCCGGGCGCGCCCACCAGCAGATCCACCCGGCGCGCCAGCAGCGCCTCCCAGGTGCCGGACAGCGCCTCCTGCACGATGCGCAGCCGGGTCTGCTGCGCCACTTCATAGAAGGCGCGCACGTCCTGGTCGAAGGCCACGGCCGAGAACATGGAATCGATGCCCAGTGCCAGCTCGGTTTCCCAGCCGGACGCCACGCGCCGCACGCGGTGCTCCAGGTCCAGCGCCGCCTTCAGCAGGTAGCGCCCTTCCTTGAGCAGCTCGCGGCCGGCGCGCGTCAGCTCCACGCGCGGGCCGTTGCGCTCGAACACCTGCACCCCGAGATCGTCCTCCAGTTTGCCCACGGTGTAGGAGATGGTGGACGGCACACGGTGCAATTCCTTGCCGGCGGCCGAGAAGGAACCGCGCCGGTCGATAGCGTCCACGATTTGCAAGGCTTCCAGGCTCAGTCTAAGCATTCGATTTTTTCGATGATAGGTCCATAAATTTTCCGTTTTTTGAAACGGCTGCGCAGGCCTATACTTTGACCTATCGATGCAGCGAATTCAAGGCTCAAGTAAGAAAACCCTTCGAATTTATCGCACATAACCTGAAAAGAAACGGAGTTCACCATGTTGCAAGTACGTAAAAGCGAAGAACGCGGTCTGGCTAATCATGGTTGGCTGAATTCGCGCCACACTTTCTCTTTCGGCCATTACCATGACCCGAAACACACCGGCTTCGGCCCGCTGCTGGTCATCAATGAAGACAAGGTCACCCCGGCGCAAGGCTTCGGCACCCACGGCCACCGCGACATGGAGATCATCTCCTACGTGCTGGAAGGCGAGCTGGCCCACAAGGACAGCATGGGCAACGGCTCGGTGCTGAAATACGGCGACGTGCAGCGCATGAGCGCAGGCACCGGTGTGCGGCACAGCGAGTTCAACCACTCGGAAACGCAAGGCGTGCACTTCCTGCAGATCTGGATCCAGCCCAATGTGACCGGCATCCAGCCCAGCTACGAAGAGAAGCACTTCGCGCCGGAAAGCAAACAGGGCCAGCTGCGCCTGGTTGCCTCCAGCGACGGCCGCGACGGTTCCGTGCTGATCCACCAGGACGCGGCGATCTACGCCACCATCCTGAACGGCGCCGACGCCCTGGAGCACACGCTGGAAAAAGGCCGCACCGCCTACGTCCACGTAATCCGCGGCAACGTGACGGTGAACGGTGTGGACCTGAAAGGCGGCGACGCCCTGAAGGTCACCGGCGAGCCCGGCCTCACGCTGGCGCGCGGCGACGCGGCCGAAGTGCTGGTCTTTGATTTGCCCTATTGAAATAGGGATAACAGGGCCTAACATATCTATAGCGTAATTTTTGCTATGATGGCAGGGCGCGCGCGATCCGCAGGACGGTTCGGCGCGCCCTTTTTAGTTTCAAGCACCTGAATTTAAAGCAATAGAGAGTACAGCCATGCAGTCCGCCGCCGAAGCACCAGTGAAAGAAGAACTCGATTACGTGACCTCCTGCGCGCTCCCCACGCCATGGGCGCAGTTCACGCTGCACGCGTTTGTCGAACACGCCACGGGCAAGGAGCACCTGGCCATGGTGCTGGGCGACATCAGCGACGGCGCGCCCGTGCTGGCGCGCGTGCACTCCGAGTGCCTGACGGGCGACGTGCTGTTCTCGCAGCGCTGCGACTGCGGCGCCCAGCTGGAAGGCGCGCTGAAGAAAGTGGCGGCCGAAGGACGCGGCGTGGTGCTCTACCTGCGCCAGGAAGGACGCGGCATCGGCCTGATCAACAAGATGCGCGCCTACCGCCTGCAGGAAGCCGGCGCCGACACGGTGCAGGCCAACGAACAGCTCGGCTTCAAGGCCGACCAGCGCAACTACGCGCTGGTGGAGCCCATGCTCAAGCAGTTCGGCGTGCAAAGCCTGCGCCTGATGACCAACAACCCGCGTAAGATCGCCGCCATGGAAGCGCTGGGCATCCCGGTGGCCGAGCGCGTGCCGCTGCTGGTCAACCGTAACAAGTTCAACCAGAGTTACCTGAATACCAAGGCCGCCAAGCTGGGCCATATGATGACCCCGCCTCCGGCGGCCGCCGAGGACGGCGAACTGTAAGCGCCAACGCCCCCGTCCCCAAGTCACAAGGAATGCATGAAACTTACCCGTCTTGCCACCGTATTGACCATGACTTGGGGCTGTGCCCAGGCGCTGGCGGCCCCGCCAACGGCGCCGGCGCCCTCGGCAACGTCAGTCCCGCCCACGCCCAGCATCGTCCAGCGCCCCATTCCCGGCTCGCCGCCGCAAATTCAGCCCGGCCAGCCGCCTTCCGCTGAAGCCGGCCAGCCGCTGCCGCCGCCGTCCAGCGCGGCGCAAAAACTGTACTCCTCCGCCAAGGCCGACCTGCTGCAGGTGCGCTCGCTGCTGAAAAGCGGCCGCACGCAGTCCTCGGTCGGCTCCGGCTTCCTGGTCGGTAACAGCAATCTGGTCGTCACCAACTACCACGTGGTCTCGCAGTTTGCGCTCGATCCGGACAACTACGTCGGCGAATGGGTGGACACCGGCGGCCAGCGCGGCAACGTCGAGCTGCTGGCCGTGGACGTGCTGCACGACCTGGCCGTGGTGCGCGTAAACCGCAACGGCACCGGCGTGTTCAAGGTGCCCGAACAGCTGGCGCGCCTGAGCCAGGGCCAATACCTGTATTCGCTGGGTAACCCGCTCGACCTCGGCTTCGCCATCTCGGAAGGCTCCTACAACGGCGTCATCACGCGCAGCTTCTACGACCAGCTGATGTTCACCGGCCCCATCAATTCCGGCATGAGCGGCGGCCCCAACGTGACGGTGGACGGCGACATCGCCGGCGTGAACGTGTCCAAGCGCCTGGACGGCGAACTGGTGAGTTTCCTGGTGCCGGCCCGCTTCGCGCAGGAATTGCTGAAGAAAGTGCCGCAGGACAAAGCGCCGCCGCGCAACTTCACTTCGGTGGTGGTGGAGCAATTGCTGCAGCACCAGAAAGCCATGGTGGACCAGCTGCTGGCCACGCCCATGACCATGAAGCCCATGGGCCCCTATATGGTGCCGGTGCGCGAGTCCGAACAGATGCGCTGCTGGGGCCGCTCCAACGTCAAGGCCAACAAGCCCTACACGGTGGACATCACCAGCTGCTCGATGGAATCGGCCATTTTCGTGTCCGGCACCCTGCAGACCGGCGCCATCGGCATCCGCCACCAGTTCATGCGCAGCACCGGCCTGGACCCGCTGCGTTTCGCCCAGCTCTCGAGCGCCTCTTTCCAGAATGAGAATTTCGGCGGCAACAAGGACGCGCACCTGACCGGCCCGCAATGCACGGAAATGTTCGTCAAGAACCAGACCCTGCCGCTGCGCGCCGTGCTGTGCGTGCGCGCCTACCGCAAATTCACCGGCCTGTACGACTTCGCGCTGCTCACCGCCAGCACCGATGAAAGCATGATGAATCTGCAAAGCCGCATGGACGCGCGCGGCGTGTCCTACGACAACGGCATGCGCGCCACGCAGGCCTTCCTGCAGGCGCTGGCGCGGGGAGCGGTCAAATGACGCCACCCTATTTCATCGAAGTGCTGGCCGCCAACGGCGACGTGCTGCAGCGGCAGCGCATCGAGCACCTGCCCATCCACATCGGCCGGGGCTACGGCAACGACTTCATCCTGGACGACGCCCACACCGCCGAACGCCACGCCGTGGTGGAAGCGGACGACAACGGCCATCTGGTGCTGCACGACCTGGGCACGCACAACGGCGTGATCCATCTCGGCAAGCGCCAGCTCAGCGTGCCGCTCAGCGGCACCACCGTGGTGCGCCTGGGCCACACCCGCCTGCGCGTGCGCGACGCCAATTTCCCCGTGCCGCCGGAAGTGGCGGACACCACCATGCACGCCTGGGAGGGCGGCGCTCCGGCGCTGGCCGGCCTGGCGCTGATCGCGCTGTTCATCGGCGCCGAGGCCGCGCTGGTGGATGCGGAGACGCAATCCTTCCAGACCATCCGTTATCTGCTTGTCATTGCATCCGGCCTGGCCGGCGGGCTGGTGTGGAGCGGCCTGTGGGCGCTGGCCAACCGCCTGTTTGGCGGCCACGCCCGCATGGGGCGGCATCTGTTCATCCTCGGCTCCGGCCTGGTGATGGCGGGCGCGTGGCGCGTGCTGAGCAATGTGCTGGCCTATGCGTGGTCGCTGGAGTGGCTCACCCGCTACGGCAATCTTGTCACCTTGGCCATCGTCTGCGGCGTGATCTTCTTCCACATGCGCACCATCAAGCCGCGCAATCCGAAGACGCTGATGAAGGGCTGCATGGTGCTGATGGCCCTGGGCTCAGGTTTGATACTGGCAAGCAATATGCAGAATTCCGGCCGGCTGGCGGACGAGCTCTACATGTCCGTGCTGCTGCCGCCGGTGGTGCGCCAGAGCCCGGACCATCCGGTAAGCGACTTCATGGCCGAAGCCGCCAAACTGAAAACCCAGGCCGACGCCGCCCGCGCGCGCGCCGGCAAATCCGAGCCGGACGACGACGACCAGGATTAAAAAGGCAGGCTCACACCTCACACCGTAGGGCGGGTTAGCGCAGCGTAACCCGCCATGCCGGCTCAATCCCAGGCCGGCCCTTTTAATTCCACAGTATTACCTTCCGGGTCGTCGACATAAATCGATGGCCCCTCTCCTTCCGCGCCATAACGCGATTCCGCAGGCCCGGCGACAATACCCGCCGCAGCCAGCTCGGCCAAAATAGCCGCCTCGTCAAAATCCTCCACCCGGAAACAGAAATGGTCCATATTGCGGCCTTCCTTGCCGGGCGCCGCACCGCCCATTTTCCCGAGTTTGCCGTCCACCGGCACCAGATCCACCAATGAGCTGCCTGCGCGCAATTGAATCAGCCCGATTGCCTCCTGCCGCTTTTCAATAGTGCATCCCAGCACCCCGGTATAAAACTGGACCATCTTATCCAGATCCACTACCCGCAGCACGATATGGTCAATTTCCCGCAGTTTAATCATTACGCCTCCTTAAATACGGCCACGAATGAACTTGCCGAGGAAAGTATCGCATTCCTTCGGGGTCAATACTTTCACCGGATCGCCATGATAAACGTAAAGAAACGGCGTCCCCCCCAAACGATCGGTTAATTTAGCCGATACCAGGAATTGCGTTCCCAAGGGATAAGTTTCCGTATCACTCATGCTGCGCGCGCAATGCACCAGCAGGGAATTGGAATAAGCCTGTCCCGGCACGGGGCAAATCTTCACCTGCCCATCCCGCCAGCAAGACTCCACCGCCACATCCCGATAAGCATAAACATCGCGCGCCATTGCCACTCCTCATTGAAAACCAATCCTCATTATACCCACGCCAAGGCGCAGTAGCCACGATCATGCCTTTTCCCGGCATGAACAAGCTAATAATTAGCATACCAAGCCCGTGACGATGAGCGAACTCAAGGCGAGAGTATGCGATTCACATCAAGATGCTATAACTTGCACTGGATTGGGGAGCCGCTAAAATGAAGACAGAGCGCCTCACCTGGGATGAATCCAAACGGCCGAGCAATATGCGCAAGCCTGTTTCTGTCATTTATACGGAGAATGAAAATGAAATCAGAATTATCTCGCTCCGAAAAACAACTCGATCCGAAGAAAAAATCCTCACCCGAGATCTCCCTGACTGAATGGGAGCGCTTAGAAGATACGTCCTAACAAATAGATTATCAAGCCAAAATAAGCAGCGCAACTGCATCCGCATTAATTCCTTCTTCGCGGCCGAGATAACCCATCTTTTCGTTGGTCTTGGCTTTGATATTCACCTGGCCAACTGCCACGCCCAAATCCTCAGCAATATTCGCGACCATCGCGGGGATATGCGGCGCCATTTTAGGGCGCTGGGCGATAATCGTGGCGTCGATGTTGCCAATGTCATAGCCGGTGGCTTTAACGCGTTTCGCGGCTTCGCGCAGCAATGCCCGTGAATCCGCGCCCTTGAATTCAGGGTCAGTATCCGGGAAATGCTTGCCGATATCGCCCAGCGCGGCGGCGCCCAATATTGCGTCGGTAATAGCGTGCAGCAAGGCATCCGCGTCGGAATGGCCCAGCAGGCCGAGATGATGGGGAATATCCACCCCGCCCAAGATCAGTTTGCGGCCTTCCACCAGGCGGTGGCAGTCATAACCCTGGCCAATTCGGAATGGGAGTTGCACGGTCATTTTTCTTCCTTTTCTGGATGCGCCAGATACATTTCGGCGATGCGTATGTCGCTGGGTAAAGTAACTTTCAGGTTGCGCGGATGGCCTTCCACCAACTGCGGCGATAGGCCCAGCAGCTCGACGGCGCTGGCGTCGTCGGTGATCGCGCTGGGGTCGGCGGCACTCGACAGGGCGCGCAGCAGCAGTTCATAGCTGAACATTTGCGGCGTCTGCGCCAGCCACATGCCGTCGCGCGGGATGGTGGCGGTGGCGCCGGAACGGGTGGTTTTAACGGTGTCCACCACGGGCAAGGCCAGCAGGCCGCCGGCGGGATTGCCGCCCGCTTCCGTGATCAGTTTGGCAATTAATCCCGGCGTCAGGCCGGGGCGCGCAGCGTCGTGGACCAAGACCAGATCGGCGGCCCCAATACGCTCGCCAGCCGCGCGCAGACCGTTCAGAATGCTGTCCATGCGCGTTGCGCCGCCGCAGCGCAGCACGGTGACGCGCGCCTCGCCAGCCGCAGGCACGCTCGCCCCCTCCCCCGCCTCCGGCAGCACGCCGGCGATATAGCCATCCGCCTCGCTCACGACCACGAAGACATGCGCAATCAGCGGGCTGGCCAGGAAGGCGTCCACCGTCAGGCGCAGCATCGGTTTCCCGTTGATGGGCAGATACTGCTTGGGACTGGCCGCCGCCATCCGGGCGCCGACGCCGGCCGCCGGGATCAGCGCGAAATACTGTATTTGTTCTGTCATTCTGCTCTCATTATCGGCGGCCCAGGCCTTTGCTCAGCACGGCCTGGATCTCGCCATTGCACGCCTTGCTCAGGCGCATATACTCTGCCGGCGCGTCGATCTGCGCCTGCACGGTTTCCACTTTGGCCATCTCGGCCTTGATATAGGGCAGCCAGCCGGTATCGATTTCCCGCGCCAGCGCCGTCCTGGCCGTGCCGCCCGGCGCATACAGCGGCTTGCCGCCATAGCGGTTGGCCAGCGCGGCCCGCACGGTCTGCTCCACCTTGGGCAGGTGGTCCATATACGCTTTCATATGGCGGAACTCGTGCTCCAGGATCTCCTTGTAGCCGCAGCTGCCCGGCGGGAATTCGCTGCTGACGTAGATCAGCACCGGCGCATAGCTCAGCTTGACCGACACCTGCGGCGATACGCACTCGTAGCCCGTGACCGGATCGGTCAGCATGGCGCCGTCGGACGCGATGGCCACGCGGGAATCGGTCTTGGTCAGTCCCAGCACATAGGTGTTGGCGCGCGCCGCCCCCTTCATGACGGTAAGCGCGCGGAAGGACAGGCGGTTGTCCACGCTGTAGCCGTTCTGTTGCGCCGTCAGGATGGACACGGACTTGTTGATGCTGTCCTCGCAGCGGGCCTGGAACGGCGTGCGGCCCGCGCCCGCGGCAGCGGCCGGGCTTGCGGCCAGCCAGCAAAGCGCCAGGCACCAGCCCGGCAGCGCGCACGCCAGTTTGCTCATCGCGCTCAGCCCGGCTGCCACGCTCCGGCCAAGATTTTCTCCAGCCAGAACGCGCCTATCATGGTTTTCACGTCCGTGATCTCGCCGCTGCGCACCCAGTCGAGCATCTGCTCCACGCTCACGGCCATGGTTTCCACGAACTCGCCCTCGTCCAGCTTGGGCGGGCCGGCGGTCAGCCCGCGCGCCAGGAAGATGTCCAGGTGCTCGTCCGAGTAGGCGATGGCGTTGTGGATGGTGCAGACGAACTGCCAGTCGCTGGCGGTGTAGCCGGTTTCTTCCTCCAGCTCGCGCTTGGCGCCCTCGAGCGCGGTCTCGCCGGCGTCCTTCTTGCCTGCGGGGAGTTCGATGAATACGCGGTCGAGCGGATAGCGGAACTGGCGTTCCAGCAGCACGCGGCCGTCGTCGAGTACGGGAATGATCACCACCGCGCCGGGGTGCTTGATGTATTCGCGGCCGGTGGGCTTGCCATCCGGTAGCGTTACGCGGTCTTTGTGGACTTTGAGGAAATAGCCGTCATAGGCCAGGCCGCCGTCGATCTTGGTTTCTTTCAGGTGCGCATCCATGCGCCCTCCTCTTGCTGAGACAGAAACCGCAGTGTATCAGTGACGGGGCTTGTACAGGTAGCGCAGGACGAAACCGGGGAAGGCCAGCACGATGAACAGGCAGGCGGAGATGGCGTAGAACTCCCACGATTGCGGGAACACGGTGCCGATGCGGCCTTCCAGCAGCACGGCCACGCCGCCTACCAGGAAGTACAGCACGGCCAGTTCCGCCAGCCGCACCAGGAAGGTCTTGTGCGGGGAGGAACCGGCGCGCCGGCTGGCCGAAGGCGCGCCCGAGGTGAGCGCGGCCTTGACCGGGATGACTGCGAATACCTTGTCGTTGAAGAAAGGCAGATTGGCGCCCGCAACCGCGAGCAGAATGACCAGCCAGCTGGAGGCGCCAATATCCATCAGGCCGCCAGAGTCTTGCGCATGGCGTCCAGGCAGGCGTTCAGCAGCGGGCCCGGAATCATGCCCATGCCAACCACGGCCAGCGCGTTCAGGCCCAGCACCAGGCTGGTGTCGGCGTTCACGGCCAGCGGCGCGGTGTCTGCAGGCTCGTCGAACCACATCACTTTCACAACGCGCAGGTAGTAGAACGCGCCGATCAGCGAGAACATCACGGCCAGCACGGTCAGCCATACGGCGCCGGTGTGCAGCACGGATTGCAGGACCGAGAACTTGGCGGCAAAGCCCACCAGCGGCGGTACGCCGGCCAGCGAGAACATCATGATGGACATGATCAGCGCGTACCAGGGCGAACGCTTGCTCAGGCCCTTGAAGTCGTTCAGCTCGTCGGCCTCGAAGCCGGCGCGCGACAGCACCATGATCAGGCCGAAGCTGCCCAGCGTGGTCAGCACGTAGACGATGGAGTAGTACATCGCGGCGCTGTAGGCAGCGGCGGCGTTGCTCTTGTCCACGCCGGTTACGCCGGCCAGCAGGCCCAGCAGCACGAAGCCCATTTGCGCGATGGTCGAGTACGCCAGCATGCGCTTCAGGTTGGTCTGCGCGATCGCGGTCAGGTTGCCGATGCCCAGCGACAGCACGGCCAGTATCATCAGCATCTGCTGCCAGTCGTTAGCCATAGGCAGCAGGCCTTCCACCAGCAGGCGCACGCAAATGGCGAACGTCGCCAGCTTGGGCGCGGCGCCCAGCAGCAGGGTCACCGGCGTCGGCGAGCCCTGGTACACGTCCGGTACCCACATGTGGAACGGCACGGCGCCCAGTTTGAAGGCCAGGCCGGCAACCACGAACACCAGGCCGAACACCAGGATGGCAGGCTTGATGGTGCCGTCGGCGGCTTTCGCGGCCACGGCGTTCAGTTCCATGGTGCCGGTGGCGCCGTACAGCATCGAGATGCCATACAGCAGGAAGCCGGAAGCCAGCGCGCCCAGGATGAAGTACTTCATGGCCGCTTCGGTCGATTGCGCGTGGTTGCGGCGCAGCGCCACCAGGGCGTACAGCGACAGCGACATCAGTTCCAGGCCCAGGTAGATCGACAGGAAGTTGTTACCCGAGATCATGACCATCTGGCCCAGCAGCGCGAACAGCGCCAGCACGTAGAACTCGCCGCCCAGCTCGCCGCCCAGCATGCCGCGCTGGTGCGCGTACTGGCGGGAGTAGATCAGCGTCAGCGCCACGGCCACGTAGGACGCGATCTTCAGCAGGTTCGCCATCGGGTCCGAGATGAACATGTCGTTGAAGGCGTACACCGTGGTGCCGGCGTTGAAGTCGGCGAAGGAGAACACCGCGCAGCCCGCCAGCGTCAGCAGCGAGAGCACGTAGGTGATGCCGCGCTTGCTCTCACCGAGGAACATATCGATCAGCAGGATGGCCGAGGCGGCCACCAGCAGGAAGATCTCGGCGGAGAGCGGCGCCAGTGTGGCCACGTGGGTGGCCTGAGTGATTGGATTCATGTAGAGCTTTCCCGTTTATTTCTTATGGCAGCTTGGTCTGCGCGACATGCTTGAGCAGGTCGGCCACCGAGGTTTGCATGGTGTCGGTGAATGGCGCCGGGTACAGGCCCATCACCAGCACAGCGATTGCCAGGATGCCCAGCATCAGGAACTCGCGGCCGTTGATGTCGGTCAGTTCCGCCACGTGGTGGTTGGTCACTTTGCCGAAGATCACGCGCTTGGCCATCCACAGCGAGTACGCCGCGCCCCAGATCAGCGCCGAAGCAGCCACGATGCCGGTCACGAAGTTGAACTGCACCGCGCCCAGGATCACCATGAACTCGCCCACGAAACCGGAGGTCGCTGGCAGGCCGCAGTTGGCCATCGAGAACAGGATGAAGAAGGCGGCGAATTTCGGCATCTTGTTCACCACGCCGCCGTAGTCGGCGATGTTGCGCGAGTGGGCGCGGTCATACAGCACGCCGATGCACAGGAACATGGCGCCGGAGATGAAGCCGTGCGAAATCATCTGCACGATGCCGCCCTGCACCGACATGTCGTTGAACATGAAGAAGCCCAGCGTGACGAAGCCCATGTGGGCGATCGACGAGTAAGCAACCAGCTTTTTCATGTCCTTCTGCACCAGCGCCACCAGGCCGATGTAGACCACGGCGATCAGCGACAGGCCGATCACGAACCAGGCCAGTTCGCGCGATGCGTCCGGCACGATAGGCAGCGAGAATCGGAGAAAACCATATGCGCCCAGTTTCAGCATGATGGCGGCCAGCACGGCGGAACCGCCGGTCGGCGCTTCCACGTGGACGTCCGGCAGCCAGGTGTGGACCGGGAACATCGGCACTTTCACGGCGAAGGCCATGAAGAAGGCGAAGAAGATGGCGATCTGCTCGTTCATCGTCAGCTTGGCTGCATGCCAGTCCAGCACGCTGAAGCTGCCGGTCTTGTTGTACAGGTAGATGATGGCGACCAGCGTCAGCAGCGAGCCGAAGAAGGTGTACAGGAAGAACTTGAACGACGCGTAAATGCGGTTCGCGCCGCCCCACACGCCGATGATGATGTACATCGGGATCAGCGTGGCTTCAAAGAAGAAGTAGAACAGCAGGCCGTCGGTGGCGGTGAAGACACCGATCATCAGGCCGGACAGGATCAGGAAGGCGCCCATGTATTGCGCCACGCGTTCCTGGATCACTTCCCAGGCCGAGATCACCACGATGATGGTGATGAAGGCGGTCAGCGGCACGAACCACAGCGACAGGCCGTCGATGCCCAGCGAGTAGAAGATGTTGAAGCGCTCGATCCACGGCGACTTCTCGACGAACTGCATGCCGTGGGCGGCGTTGTCGAAATGCGAGATCAGCGGCAGCGTCGGCAGCAGCGAAACGATGGAGCCGATCAGGGCCATGACACGCACCATGCCGGCGCGCGAATCGCGCCCGGTAGCCAGCACGATCAGGCCTGCCAGTATCGGCATCCAGATCGAAAGGCTCAAGTAAGGAAGATTATTCATTGTTGACTGTATCTTTTTTCTAGTTGCGTGTCAGCTGTTAAGCGTGCCAAAACGGCAGGAAGTAGACCAGGAAACCGACAATGCCCAGGATCATCACGAACGCATAGTGGTAGATGTAGCCGGTCTGCGCCAGGCGGGTCAGCGAGGAGAACCACGCCACCACTTTTGCACTGCCGTTCACCACCAGGCCGTCGATCAGGGTACGGTCGCCCACTTGCCACAGGCCGTTGCCCAGCACGCGCGCGCCGCCGGCGAACACTGCCTGGTTGAACTTGTCCATGTAGTACTTGTTGTCCAGCAGGGTGTGGATCGCCTTGAACTTGGCGTAGAACCAGGCCGGTACGCGTGGATTGATCATGTAGCAGTAGTAAGCGGTCGCAACGCCGGCGATGGCCAGCCACAGTGGCAGCGAAGTCAGCGAATGCACGGCCATGGCCCAGGCGCCGTGGAATTCTTCGGTCAGGATTTCCATCGCCTTGTGGTTCTCGCCGATGGTGATCACGCCTTTGAAGAAGTCGCCATGCAGCATAGGTGCAATGGTGAAGTAGCCGATCAGGACCGACGGAATCGCCAGCATCACCAGCGGGAACCAGACCACGAATGGGGACTCGTGCGGTTTCTCGCCCGGCGCCAGGCCGTGGTGCTCGTGCTCGTCATGGTCGTCGTGACCGTGGTCGTCGTGCGCGGCGTGGGCCGCGGCGGGAGCATGCGCATCATGGCCATGTGCTTCGTGCGCGTGGGCCTTGCCGAAACGCTCTTCGCCGTGGAACACCAGGAAGTACATGCGGAAGGAGTAGAACGCGGTCACGAACACGCCGGCCAGCACGGCGAAGTTCGCAAAGCCTGCACCCCAGATATGGGTTTCATGCACGGCTTCGATGATCGAATCCTTCGAGTAGAAGCCCGAGAACAGCGGCGTACCGATCAGCGCCAGGGAACCCAGCAGCGAGGTGAACCAGGTGATCGGCATGTACTTGCGCAGGCCGCCCATGTTGCGGATGTCCTGGTCGTGGTGCATGCCGATGATGACCGAACCGGCGCCCAGGAACAGCAGTGCCTTGAAGAACGCGTGCGTCATCAGGTGGAACACGGCCACCGAGTAGGCCGAAGCGCCCAGCGCCACGGTCATATAGCCCAGCTGCGACAGCGTGGAGTAAGCCACCACGCGCTTGATGTCGTTCTGGATAATGCCCAGGAAGCCCATGAACAGCGCGGTAATCGAACCGATCACCAGCACGAAGGACAGCGCGGTGTCCGACAGCTCGAACAGCGGCGACATGCGGGTCACCATGAAGATGCCTGCGGTAACCATGGTTGCGGCGTGGATCAGCGCGGAGATCGGGGTTGGACCTTCCATCGAGTCCGGCAGCCACACGTGCAGCGGGAACTGGGCCGATTTGCCCATGGCGCCGATGAACAGGCAGATACAGGCCACGCTCAGCAGCATCCAGTCGGTGCCCGGCAGGTGCAGCAGCGCCAGTGCGTCCTTCTTGGCGAACACTTCCTGGTAGTCCATGGTGCCGGCGTAGGCCAGCAGCAGGCCGATGCCCAGGATGAAGCCGAAGTCGCCCACGCGGTTGACCAGGAAGGCCTTCATGTTGGCGAAGATCGCGGTTGGACGGGTGTACCAGAAACCGATCAGCAGGTAGGAAACCAGGCCCACTGCTTCCCAGCCGAAGAACAGCTGCAGGAAGTTGTTGGACATGACCAGCATCAGCATCGAGAACGTGAACAGCGAGATGTAGGAGAAGAAGCGGTTATAGCCTTCGTCGTCCTTCATGTAGCCGATGGTGTAGATGTGAACCATCAGCGACACGAAGGTCACCACGTTCATCATCATGGCCGTCAGCGCGTCGACCTGGAAGCCCACGGCCAGCTTCACGCCGGCCACGGTCATCCAGCGGTACACATCGCCGTTGTAGGATGCGCCGTCCAGCACTGCGAGCAGGGTCTGGAAGGAAATAATGAATGCAATCAGCACGCCCAGGATGGTCGCAGTGGTTGCCACTTTTCGGCCAACTACGTTGCCGAAGAATTTGGTGCCGAGCAGGCCCGCAATTGCTGAGCCCGCCAGCGGAGCCAGCGGTACAGCCAAAAGGAGGTTAGGGTTAAGCCCCGTCATGATGAACCTTAATGTTTATTATTCGAGGTTGTTAACTCAGCCTTTGAGGCTGTCCAGGTCTTCCACGTTGATGGTGTCCAGGTTACGGAACATCACCACCAGGATCGCCAGGCCGATTGCCGATTCGGCAGCCGCCACGGTCAGAATGAAGAAGACGAAGATCTGCCCGGCCGCGTCGCCAAGGTAGTGCGAGAAGGCGATGAAATTCATGTTCACTGCCAGCAGCATCAGTTCGATGGCCATCAGCAGGACGATGATGTTCTTGCGGTTCAGGAAAATACCGACGATCGAGATCGCGAACAGGATCGCGCCCAGGACCAGGTAGTGAGCCAGAGATAAAGTCATTGAGCCTCCTTCGGTGCTACGTTCGTTGCCGCGTCGCGGGCGGTCGCCTTCATCTTGACGATGCGCAGGCGGTCGTTGCGCTTGACGCGCACAGCGTCAGCAGGATCGAAGTACTTGATGTCCTTGCGCTTGCGCAGGGTCAGCGCCACGGCGGCGATAATCGCCACCAGCAGCACCACGGCCGCGATTTCGAAGGCGTAGATGTACTTGGTGTAGATCAGCATGCCCAGCGCCTTGGTCGAGCCGATGTGGCCGGCCGCTTCCGGCGCGGTGGCGCCGTTGATGCCGAAGGAGCGCCAGATCACCGACGCCATTTCCAGCACGATGATGCCGCCGATCACGCCGGCGATGGGCAGGTAGCCCCAGAAGCCTTCGCGCAGCTTGGCCACGTGGATGTCCAGCATCATCACCACGAACAGGAACAGCACCATCACGGCGCCGACATACACCAGCACCAGCACGATGGAGAGGAATTCAGCTTTGAGCAGCATCCAGATGCCGGCCGCCTGGAAGAAGGCCAGCACCAGGAACAGCGCGGCCTGAACCGGGTTCGGGGCCGTGATTACGCGGATCGACGCCAGCACGAGGATGGCGGAGAACACGTAGAAAAGAATGGTTGTAAAGTCCATTTGTAGTCCAGATCAGTATCGGTGGCGATCAGCGGTACGCTGCATCCGCTTCGCGGTTGGCGGCGATGTCGGCTTCGTAGCGGTCGCCCACTGCCAGCAGCATCTCTTTGGTGTAGTACAGATCGCCGCGCTTCTCGCCGTGGTATTCCAGCACGTGGGTTTCCACGATGGAGTCCACCGGGCAGGATTCTTCGCAGAAGCCGCAGAAGATGCACTTGGTCAGATCGATGTCATAGCGCGTGGTGCGGCGCGAGCCGTCGTCGCGCTGTTCCGATTCGATCGTGATGGCCATGGCCGGGCACACCGCTTCGCACAGCTTGCAGGCGATGCAGCGCTCTTCCCCGTTGGGGTAGCGGCGCAGCGCATGCAGGCCGCGGAAGCGCGGCGACATCGGCGTCTTCTCTTCCGGGTACTGCACCGTGATCTTGCGGGCAAACATGTACTTGCCCGTCAGGGCCATGCCTTTGATCAGTTCCGACAGCATCAGGCTGCCGAAGAAGTCTTTAACTTTTTCCATGTCGCTTCCTTACTTCCAAATATTCCACGGCGAATTGATCACGCCTGCTACCAGCACCAGCCAGACCAGGGTCAGCGGGATGAAGACTTTCCAGCCCAGACGCATGATCTGGTCATAGCGGTAGCGTGGGAAGGTACCGCGCACCCAGATGAAGATCGAGACGATGGCGAAGGTTTTCGCGAACAGCCAGAAGAAACCGCCGAAACCGCCGCCGAACTCCAGGAACTTGAACGGTGCAGCCCAGCCGCCCAGGAACATGATGGCGGCCAGCACGCCGACCAGAATCATGTTGGCGTATTCGGCCAGCATGAACATGGCGTAGGACATGCCCGAGTATTCCACCATGTGGCCGGCCACGATTTCCGACTCGCCTTCCACCACATCGAACGGGTGGCGGTTGGTCTCGGCCAGGCCGGAGGTCAGGTAGATCACGAACAGCGGCAGCAGCGGCAGCCAGTTCCACGACAGGAAGTTCATGCCCATCTCCACCATCTGGCCCTTTTCCTGGCCCTGGACGATGTCGATGAAGTTCAGCGAGCCCGATACCATCAGGATCACCACCATCACGAAGCCCATCGGGATCTCGTAGGAGATCATCTGGGCCGAGGCGCGCATGGCGCCCATGAAGGAGTATTTCGAGTTGGACGACCAGCCGGCGATGATGATGCCGTACACCTCCATCGAGGTGATCGCCAGCAGCAGCAGCAGGCCCGCGTTCACGTTGGCCAGCACGGCTTCCGGACCGAAAGGCACCACCGACCAGGCGGCCAGCGCCGGCATGATGGTCATCACGGGACCGATCACGAACAGGCCTTTGGCGGCCTTGCTCGGAATAACGATCTCTTTGAGCAGCAGTTTCAGCGCGTCGGCGATAGGCTGCAGCAGGCCGCCGGGACCGACGCGGTTAGGGCCGATACGGATCTGGATCCAGCCGATCAGCTTGCGCTCCCACAGGGTGGCGTAAGCGACCAGGCCCATCAGCGGCAGCAGCACGCACAGCAGCTTGATCATGGTCCAGACGAAGAACCACACTTGCGGACCCAGCAGAGCCGAGCCGTTGGTGGTGATGGTGTTGACGAATTCCAGCGCCATTACTTGGCCTCCCCTGCTTTGGCTACGGTGATGGCGCCGAACATGGCGCCCAGCTTGGCGGTCGACTCATGCGCGGCCGGCACGCGGACCACATTGGCCGCCAGGCCAGCGTCGATCACGGCTTCCAGCACGGCAGTACCGCTGCCCTGGGTCACGGTCACTTTGTCGCCGGCCTTGACGCCCAGCGAGGCGGCGGTCGCCACCGAGATGCGCGCCACGGGGGCGGCGCCGTCGATGGTGGCCAGCAGCGGACCGGAACGGCGCGCGATGGCGTCGGCGAAGTGGATAGGCACGTCGGCCAGGCGCTCCAGCGAACCGGCGGTGCCGAACTTGGCGGCGGCGACAGCTTGCTTGGACACGTTGTTCAGCTTGCCCGACAGGTCGGTCACGCCCTTGCCCAGCAGCTCGTCGCGGATCGCTTCCGAGGTGTCGTAGTCGAAACCGGACAGGCCCAGGATGTTGCCCAGTACGCGCAGCACTTTCCAGCCCGGACGGGTTTCGCCCAGCGGCTTGACGGTGGCGTTGAAGCTTTGCGCGCGGCCTTCGGCGTTGACGAAGGTGCCGGAGGTTTCGGTGAACGGCGAAATCGGCAGCAGCACGTCGGCGTGGTCCATGCCATGCTTGAAGGCGGACAGCACGACGACCATCTCGGCCTGCTTCAGCGCGGCGGCGGCCGCTTGCGGGTTGGCCGCATCCAGTTCCGGTTCCGCGTTCAGCAGCAGATAGGCTTTCTTCGGTGCGGAGAACGCAGGAGCGGCGCTTTTCGCGGTGGCGTTGGCCAGGTAGCCGCCCACGGTGTTGGCGGCTTCCACCAGGTAGCCCAGCTTGGCGCCGGTCTGTTCGGCGATCCACTGCGCGGCGGCGTGCAGCGCGGACGCTTGCGGATGCGCGGCGGCGGCGTTGCCCAGGAAGACGGCCTTGCGCTCGCCGGACAGCAGCGAAGCAGCGATGCCCTTGGCGGCGTCCGAAGCTTCAATGCCTTCGAAGCCTGCGGGAGCGGCCACTTCTTTCGCGGCGGCCACGGCCACAACGACTTGCGACAGCGCGGCCAGCCAGTCCGACGGCGCGGCGGTGATCTGGTTTGCCACGTTGATCAGGCTGTCGTCTGCGGTGCCGTTCAGCACGGACAGCTTGGCGCCCGATTTGACGGCGGCGCGGATGCGGGTTGCCAGCAGAGGGTGATCCTTGCGCAGGAAGGAGCCGATGACGAACACGCGCTGCAGCGACGTCACGTCGGCAACCGGCATGCCCAGCCATGGCGACACCTGGCCGTCCAGCGCGAAGTCGCTCTGGCGCAGGCGGAAGTCCACGTGCTCGGAACCCAGCGAACGGGTCAGCTTTTGCAGCAGGTGCAGTTCTTCGGTGGTCGAATGCGCGGTCGCGTAGGACGCGATCGCGTCGGCGCCGTGTTCATGCTTGATGTTTTTCAGGCCGTGCGCCACGTATTCCAGCGCGGTCTGCCAATCCACTTCTTTCCACTCGCCGCCTTGCTTCAGCATGGGCTGGGTCAGGCGTTCGGCGCTGTCCAGCGCTTCGTAGGAGAAACGGTCTTTATCGGAGATCCAGCATTCGTTGACCGCGTCGTTTTCCAGCGGCAGCACGCGCATGACCTTGCCAGCCTTGACCTGGACCACCAGGTTGGCGCCCAGCGAGTCGTGCGGCGAGACCGATTTGCGGCGCGACAGTTCCCAGGTACGGGCGCTGTAGCGGAAAGGCTTGGACGTCAGTGCGCCTACCGGGCACAGGTCGATCATGTTGCCGGACATTTCGGAGCTGACCGCTTCGCCGACGAAGCTGGTGATTTCCGAGTGTTCGCCGCGGCCCACCATGCCCAGCTCCATCACGCCGGCCACTTCCTGGCCGAAACGCACGCAGCGGGTGCACTGGATGCAGCGCGCCATTTCCTGCATGGACACCAGCGGGCCGGCCTGCTTGGGCGTGACCACGCGCTTGTCTTCCTGGTAGCGCGATTCGCCCTTGCCGTAGCCCACGGCCAAGTCCTGCAGCTGGCATTCGCCGCCCTGATCGCAGATCGGGCAGTCCAGCGGGTGGTTAATCAGCAGGAATTCCATCACGGACTTCTGCGCCTGCACAGCCTTGTCGCTGGCGGAGCGCACGATCATGCCGGCGGACACGGGCGTGGCGCAAGCGGGCAAAGGCTTGGGCGCCTTTTCCACTTCGACCAGGCACATGCGGCAGTTCGCTGCGATCGACAATTTCTTGTGATAGCAGAAGTGCGGGATGTAGGTTCCCAATTTGTTGGCAGCGTCCATCACCATGCTACCAGCAGGGACTTCGACTTTCTTGCCGTCTATTTCGATTTCAACCATGGTGATCGTTACGCAGCTTAGAGGTAAGCGGGCACCAAGCAATGCTTGTGCTCGACGTGATATTCAAATTCTTCGCGGAATTGCTTGACGAAGGCGCGTACCGGCATCGCGGCGGCATCGCCCAGAGCGCAGATGGTGCGGCCCTGGATGTTGTCGGCGACCGAGTTCAGCAGGTCCAGATCTTCCGGACGGCCCTGGCCGTTCTCGATGCGGTGGACCACGCGGTACATCCAGCCCGTGCCTTCGCGGCATGGGGTGCACTGACCGCACGATTCTTCGAAGTAGAAGTAGGACAAGCGCTCCAGCGCCTTGACCATGCAGCGCGTCTCGTCCATGACGATGATGGCGCCCGAACCGAGCATGGAGCCGGCCTTGGCGATCGAGTCATAGTCCAGATCGGTTTGCATCATCAGTTCGCCGCGCACCACCGGGGCCGAGGAGCCGCCGGGGATGACCGCCTTGATCTTCTTGCCGCCGCGCATGCCGCCGGCCAGTTCCAGGAACTCGGCGAAGGGGGTGCCCAGCGGGACTTCGTAGTTGCCCGGACGCTCGACGTCGCCCGAGATCGAGAAGATCTTGGTGCCGCCGTTGTTCGGCTTGCCCAGCGCCAGGTAGTTCTCCGGACCCATGTTCAGGATGAAGGGAACAGCGGCGAAGGTTTCCGTGTTGTTGATGGTGGTCGGCTTGCCGTACAGGCCGAACGACGCAGGGAAAGGCGGCTTGAAGCGCGGCTGGCCTTTTTTGCCTTCCAGCGATTCCAGCAGCGCGGTTTCCTCGCCGCAGATGTAGGCGCCGTAGCCGTGGTGCGCGTGCAGCTGGAAGCTGAACTCGCTGCCCATGATCTTGTCGCCCAGGAAGCCGGCGGCGCGCGCCTCTTCCAGCGCTTCTTCAAAGCGCAGGTACTCGGCGAAGATTTCGCCGTGGATGTAGTTGTAGCCCACCGTGATGCCCATGGCGTAAGCGCCGATGGCCATGCCCTCGATCAGTGCATGCGGATTGTAGCGCATGATGTCGCGGTCCTTGAAGGTGCCCGGCTCGCCCTCATCTGTATTGCAGACGAGGTACTTCTGGCCCGGGAACTGGCGCGGCATGAAGCTCCACTTCAGGCCGGTCGGGAAACCCGCGCCGCCGCGGCCGCGCAGGCCGGAGGTTTTCAGGTCAGCGATGATGGCTTCGGGCGCGATCTTCTCTTCGATGATGCGGCGCAGCGCCGAATAGCCGCCACGTTTCACGTAGTCGGCCAGGTGCCAGTTGTCGCCGTTCAGATCCTTCAGGATCAGCGGCTTGATGTGACGGTCGTGCAGACTGGTCATTTGTTAGCTTCCTTCAGTTCCACCACCAGCGCGTCGATCTTGTCGTTGCTCATGAAGGAGCACATGCGGTGGTTGTTCACCAGCAGCACCGGCGCGTCGCCGCAGGCGCCCATGCACTCGCCTTCCATCAGCGTGAATTCGCCGTCTGCGGTGGTGTCGCGGTAGTCGATGCCCAGCTTCTGCTTCAGGTGGTGCGCGGCGCGCTCGCCGCCCGACAGGGCGCACGGCAGGTTGGTGCACACGGTGATCTTGTGCTTGCCGACCGGCTTGGTGTTGTACATATTGTAGAAAGTGGCCACTTCCTGCACGGCGATGGCCGGCATGCGGATGTAGTCGGCCAGTTCCTGCATCACATCGGTCGACACCCAGCCCAGTTCAACCTGGGCGTGGGCCAGCGCGGCCATCACGGCCGATTGGCGCTGGTCGTCCGGATACTTGGCCAGTTCGCGGTCAATTTTTTTATAGCACTGCTCTGATAACAACATTCTCTTTGCCTCTCGGACTTAGCGGTCAATACTGCCGAACACGATGTCCTGTGTACCAATAATGGTCACGGCATCGGCAATCATGTGGCCACGCGCCATTTCGTCCAGCGACTGCAGGTGGGCGTAGTCTGGCGCGCGCAGCTTCATGCGGTACGGCTTGTTCGCGCCGTCCGACAGCAGGTAGATGCCGAACTCGCCTTTCGGGTGCTCCACCGCGGCGTATGCTTCGCCCGGCGGCACGTGGAAACCTTCGGTGAACAGCTTGAAGTGGTGGATCAGCGATTCCATATTGGTCTTCATGTCCACGCGCGACGGCGGCGCCACCTTGCGGTTGCTGGACATGACAGGACCCGGATTGTTGCGCAGCCACTCCACGCACTGCTTGATGATGCGGTTCGACTGGCGCATTTCTTCAATGCGCACCAGGTAGCGGTCATAGCAGTCGCCGTTGGTGCCCACCGGGATGTCGAAGTCCATCAGGTCGTACACTTCGTAAGGCTGCTGCTTGCGCAGATCCCACTCGATGCCCGAACCGCGCAGCATGGCGCCGGTGAAGCCCATGGCCAGCGCGTCTTCCGGCGTGACCACGCCGATGCCGACGGTACGCTGTTTCCAGATACGGTTGTCGGTCAGCAGCGTTTCGTATTCGTCGACATAGGTCGGGAAGCGGCGCGAGAAGTCTTCGATGAAGTCGAGCAGCGAACCCTGGCGGTTGTCGTTCAGTTCCTTGATGGTCTTGGCCGACTTGATCGGCGAAGCCTTGTGCTGCGGCATGGTGTCCGGCAGGTCGCGGTACACGCCGCCCGGACGGTAGTAGGCCGCGTGCATGCGCGCGCCCGATACCGCTTCGTAGCAGTCGAACAGGTCTTCGCGGTCGCGGAAGGCGTACAGGAAGGGACCCATGGCGCCCACGTCCAGCGCGTGCGCGCCCAGCCACATCAGGTGGTTCAGCAGGCGCGTCATTTCGTCGAACATCACGCGGATGTACTGTGCGCGCAGCGGGACTTCAACGCCCAGCAGCTTCTCGATCGCCATCACATAGGCGTGCTCGTTGCACATCATCGACACGTAGTCCAGGCGGTCCATGTAGGGCACGGACTGCAGGTAGGTCTTCTGCTCGGCCAGCTTCTCGGTGCCGCGGTGCAGCAGGCCGATATGCGGGTCGGCGCGCTGGATGACTTCGCCGTCCAGCTCCAGCACCAGGCGCAGCACGCCGTGCGCTGCCGGGTGCTGCGGACCAAAGTTCAGGGTGTAATTCTTAATCTCAGCCATTATTTCATCCCGTAGTTTTCTTCGCGGATCACGCGCGGCACGTTTTCGCGCGGCTCGATCGTGACAGGCTGGTAGACCACGCGCTTCTGTTCTTCGTCGTAGCGCATTTCCACATAGCCGGAGACCGGGAAATCCTTGCGGAACGGATGGCCCACGAAACCGTAGTCGGTCAGGATGCGGCGCAAGTCGTTGTGGCCTTCGAACAGGATGCCCAGCAGGTCGAACGCTTCGCGCTCGTACCAGTTGACGGCGCGCCAGATCGGCATGACGGACGCCACCACGGGCATGTCGTCGTCCGGTGCGAACACGCGCACGCGCACGCGCCAGTTGTGCTTGACCGACAGCAGGTGCGACACGGCCGCGTAGCGCAGGCCGTCCCAGCTACCGTCGCCGTAGGTCGAATAGTCGACGCCGCACAGGTCGATCAGCTGCTCGAAATGCAGCGTGGGATCGTCGCGCAGGGTCTGCATGACGGCGTAGTAATCGGCCGCTTTCACGGTCAGGGTGATTTCACCCAGCGCTACTACCGTAGTAACGCGATCGCCCAGGGCCGTAGCCAGGGCGTTTTGCAAGACTTCCAATTGTGTACTCATAGTTCTGAAGCGCCCCGTTTAGCGTGCGATCGTGTTGGTACGCTTGATCTTGTTTTGCAACTGCAGGATGCCGTACAGCAGCGCTTCGGCCGTAGGCGGGCAGCCCGGCACGTACACGTCCACCGGTACGATGCGGTCGCAGCCGCGCACCACGGAGTAGGAATAGTGATAGTAGCCGCCGCCGTTGGCGCAGGAGCCCATCGAGATGACCCAGCGCGGCTCGGACATCTGGTCGTAGACCTTGCGCAGCGCCGGCGCCATCTTGTTGCACAGCGTGCCGGCAACAATCATCACGTCGGACTGGCGCGGCGACGGACGGAACACGATGCCGAAGCGGTCCAGATCGTAGCGGGCTGCGCCCACGTGCATCATTTCAACCGCGCAGCAGGCCAGGCCGAACGTCATCGGGAACATAGACCCGGTGCGCGCCCAGTTGATCAGCTTGTCGGCTGTGGTGGTGATGAAACCTTCGTTTAATACGCCTTCAATAGCCATGGCTTATTCCCAATCAAGGGCACCTTTCTTCCAGATATACCAAAAACCGACCACGAATTCGGCGATAAACACCATCATCGTAATGAAACCTTGCCAGCCCAGTTCGCGCATGGAGACGCCCCATGGGAAGAAGAATGCCGTTTCCAGATCGAACAAAATAAACAGAATTGCGACGAGGTAGTATCGTACGTCGAATTTCATGCGTGCGTCTTCGAAGGCCTCGAAACCGCATTCGTAGGGGGACAATTTGGCCGCGTCAGGCTTGTGTGGACCGAGCAGACGGCCAAGCACCTGGGGAACTACGCCGACACCGAGGCCGACGAGCAGGAATAAGAGAACGGGGAAGTAATTTTCGAGGTTCATTGATGAGCTTAATGTTGAACGATCGTTTAGGAAGGCACCGCGCTACCCTGCGGTGCAGTAAACGCTCGACCCCAATCAACATTGAGACCAGGATCAAACGACACATCCTCGTAAAAAAACCAGCTTAGGCCGGGGTGGAGGGATTATTTCCCCTGCCCTGGCGCACCTGCTGGCTTTCTGTATTTCTTTGGTGCCGACGACGAGACTCGAACTCGTACAGCTTTCGCCACTACCCCCTCAAGATAGCGTGTCTACCAATTTCACCACGTCGGCGTTAAGCCCGTTATTCTACAGTGATTTCACTGCTTTGTTAATGCGTATTGCGGCAAAACAAGAAGAAAACGGTAAAGCTTGACTGAATTCCTAGAGTATCAAGGATATCAGGGATATCGAGGGGATTACTTTTGCGGCGCCGGGGCCGGAGCGGACGCAGGCGCGGCAGGCGCCGATGCGGCTGCCGGAGCAGGCACGCCGGCGGCGGCGGCAGTGTCAGCGGCGCTCGGCGCGGCTGGCGCGGCGGCCGGGATCGCTGCCGAACCCTTGGTCGGAGCCGGGGTGGTGACCTTGTCCATCACGCCGCCGCCGGTGCTCACGCCCGGGTTGGTGGCCATCGACGCCAGCGCCAGGGTGGCGGCGAAGAAGATGGCCGCCGCCACGGCGGTCGACTTCGACATGAAGTTCGACGAGCCGCTGGCGCCGAACAGGCTGCCGGATGCGCCGGAACCGAAGGCTGCGCCCATGTCCGCGCCCTTGCCGTGCTGCAGCAGCACCAGGCCAATAATAGCCAGCGCCGACAGCACCTGGACGACGACGATGAGGTTGTGCAAAGTGTTCATGCTATTCCATTTCCAATTGAGGGTATTTCAGTTAAATCGTTTTCGGTTAATACATTATTCCGCAGCGTGCACGATGGCGAGGAAATCCGCCGCCTTCAGTGCCGCACCGCCGATCAGGCCGCCGTCGATATCCGGCTGGGCCATCAATTCCCCGGCGTTTTCCGGCTTCATGCTGCCGCCGTACAAAATCTGCACGCCGCCGGCCACCGCCGCGTCGCGGGTGGCCACTTGCTTGCGCAGCTGCGCATGCACCTCCTGCGCCATGGCCGGGGTGGCGGTCTTGCCGGTGCCGATCGCCCATACCGGCTCGTAAGCCAGCACGATCTTGCCCAGTGCCGAAGTTTCCAGCACGTCCAGCACGGCTTGCAGCTGGGCGCACACCACCACATTGGTCTGCCCTGCTTCGCGCTCGGCCAGCGTTTCACCCACGCACACCACCGGGGTCAGGCCCGCAGCCAGGGCGGCCAGCACCTTCTTGGCCACCAGCTCATTGCTCTCGTGGTGATAGGCGCGGCGCTCCGAGTGGCCCACGATCACATAGCGGCAACCGAAGTCGGCCAGCATGGACGCGGCAACCTCGCCGGTGTAGGCGCCTGCGGCGTAAGCCGACACATCCTGCGCGCCCCATGCGACGGGCGAACCTTGCAGCGCAGCCTGGCACTGGGCCAGGTAAGGCGCAGGCGCGCACACGGCGCAGTCAGCCTGTTTGCCCGCAGCCTCAGCCGTGACCCCTGCCGCAATGCCGGACAACAGCGCAGCGTTGCTGTCGCGGCTGCCGTTCATTTTCCAATTTCCGATGACGAGTTTGCGTCGCATAGTAGCCTAAAATTCAATAACCCGTTATTTTAACGCGAGGCGCAAACCGGGGTCAAACCAGCATCGCCGGAGTGTTGCTCATTGGCTTGATTATTTGCTCATATTTCGAGCATGATCTTGCCCACGTGGGTGCTGCTTTCCATCAGCGCGTGCGCGGCGGCGGCCTGCTCGAGCGGGAACACCTGGTGTATCACCGGCTTGATCGCGCCCGACTCCAGCAGCGGCCAGACGCGCGCGCGCAGCTGCGCCGCAATGCGCGCCTTGAAGGCCACCGGGCGCGGACGCAGCGTGGAGCCGGTCACGGTGAGGCGGCGGCGCAGCACCTGGCCCAGGTCCAGCGTGGCCTTGGCGCCGCCCAGCAGCGCGATCACGGCGATGCGACCGTCGTCGGCCAGGCAGTTGATTTCGCGCGGCAGGTAGTCGCCGCCCACCATGTCCAGTATCACGTCCACGCCCTTGCCGCCGGTCAGCTCCTTGGCGATGGCGGCAAAATCCTCGGTCTTGTAATTGATGCCGCGCTCGGCGCCCAGCTGCTCGCAGATGCGCGCCTTCTCGTCGCTGCCGGCGGTGGCGAACACGCGGTGGCCCATGGCGGCCGCCAGCTGGATCGCCGTCACGCCGATGCCGGACGTGCCGCCCTGCACCAGCAGCGTTTCGCCCTGCATCAAATGGGCGCGGTCGAATACATTGCTCCACACGGTGAAGAAAGTCTCAGGCAGCGAAGCCGCCTCCAGCATGGACAAGCCCTTGGGGATGGGCAGGCACTGGTCGGCCGGCGCGGTGCAGTATTCCGCATAGCCGCCGCCCTGCGCCAGCGCGCACACCAGGTCGCCCTTGGTGAAGCGGCTGCCCGCCAGGTCGCCGTCGACGATCTCGCCGGCCACTTCCAGGCCCGGCAAGTCGGATGCGCCCGGCGGCGGCGCATAGCTGCCCAGGCGCTGGAACACGTCCGGCCGGTTGATGCCTGCCGCGCGCACCTTGATCAGCACCTCTCCGGCCTTGAATTCGGGTATGGGACGCTCGCACAGGCGCAGCACGTCGGCCGGGCCGGGTTGGCTGATTTCTATCGCACGCATGGCTGCCCTCTCCTAAGTTCATCGCTGAAAACGGCGATTGTACGCGAGCCGGGGCGCCCGCGCAGGCAGACCCCGCCGACCGCCACAACGCTGAACGAGATTAGTAGTGATAATGAGATCGATTCCTATTTACTTTTTATCTTGGGGAAACTATACTTTCGGGAACTTATAAAACCAGCATCTTCCCGGGAACTCCATGAAACAGCCAGCTATCAGCAAGCCTAAAAGCCTCCGCCTCGAACAAGACAGCGCCCTGGGCGCCATGGCCAAGACCACCCTGGCCGTGAGCATTTCCACCGCCATGCTGATGCCGCTTGCCGTGCATGCCGACACCGGCGCCGACACCGCCGCTGCCGAAAAGGACGAGAAAACCGGCTCCGTCATCATCCTGGGCAAGCGCCTGGACCCGAATCCAAACGCCGAGCAAGGCGCCGCCTATAAAGCCAAGACCTCGGCCGACAGCCGCCACACCCGCCCTATCGCTGAAACGCCGCAAACCATCTCCGTGGTGACCAAGGCCGCCATCGACGACTCCGGCCTGACCGACCTGAAACAAATCCTGGGCGCGCAGCCCGGCGTAACCCTGGGCACCGGCGAAAACGGCAACGCCTTCGGCGACCGCTACATCATCCGTGGCCAGGAAGCCCGCAGCGACGTCTTCGTCGACGGCCTGCGCGACCCCGGCATGAGCACCCGCGAAAGCTTCGCCATCGAGCAGCTGGAAATCTCCAAAGGCCCAAACTCGAGCTTTGCCGGCCGCGGCACCGCCGGCGGCGCCATCAACGCCATCACCAAGCAGGCCACGCTGGACCACGACTTCACCCGCGTTTCCGCCGCCGTCGGCAGCGACAGCCACCACCGCGTGTCGACCGACATCAACAAGGGCTTCGGCGAAAACTTCGCGCTGCGCGCCAACCTGCTGGACGCCAAGGAAGACGTGCCTGACCGCGCGCCGTCGAACCGCCAGCGCCAGGGCGTGGCCATTTCCGGCCTGTACGAAGCGAGCAAGGACCTGTCCGTCACGCTGGACTACTACGGCCTGCGCACGCACGACAAGATGCCGGACCTGGGCACCTACCTGAGCGGCACCGTGCCCAACCGCGTGGCCGTGACCAACATCCCCGTGTACGCCCAGCAGAGCGACTTCCTGAAGTCCGACGTCGACACCGGCACCGCCCGCATCAACTGGACCATCCAGCCCGCCCTGAAGCTGACCAGCCTGACCCGCTACGGCAAGTCCAGCAACGCCTACGTCACCACCGGCGCCTCCGGCGGCACCCGCTACGACGGCGCCACCGGCACCGGCTACACCACCTCCTACATCGACAGCGGCCACACCGGCTGGCAGGACATCGACTACTTCGCGCACCAGAGCAATCTGCGCTGGGACAAGCAGCTGGGCGGCCTCAAGCATGAATTCATCTTCGGCCTGGAATACACCGACCATCAAGTCGTGTCCGGCAACTACGCGCTCAACAACAGCGGCTTCAACTGCAAATCGACCGCCGGCAAGGGCGCCAACAACGCCCTGTGCTTCACCAACAGCGCCGGCGTGCCGGTGGCCAACCTGAGCACGCTGGCCGTGCGCAACGTCCAGCGCCTGGGCTGGAACCAGGACTGGCGCGTGAAGACCACCTCGCTGAGCGCGATGGACACCGTGGACCTGAGCGACAAATTCACCGCCTTCGGCGGCCTGCGCGCCGACTACTTCGACCTGTCGCTGGTCCGCCGCAACAACACCACCGACGTCATCACCGGCAGCTACGGCTACAACGACACCCTGGTCAACGGCCACTTCGGCCTGAGCTACAAGGTGGCCAAGGACGCCATCGTCTACGCCAGCGCCGCCACCGCGCAGGACATCAACGGCGGCGAGGCCGACGCCGGCACCGCCAGCGGCTACGGCGGCGCCGTGCTGTACAACAACCAGATCGCCGGCGCCAAGCCGGAGACCTCGACCAATCTGGAACTGGGCACCAAGTGGGACCTGTTCGACCACAAGCTGCTGGCCACCGCCGCGCTGTTCCAGACCACCAAGAAGGACGTGATGGAAGGCGCCAACTACGACACCATCGGCACCTTCAACACGGGCAAGAACCGCGTGCGTGGCATTGAATTCGGCCTGGTGGGCAACTTCACCGAAAACCTGTCCGGCCAGCTGGGCGGCGCCTTCATGAACTCGAAAGTACTGGCCTCGGCCACCGCCAGCAACCTGAACAACCCGCTGAGCAACTTCGCCAAGCAGACCTACTCGGCCCAGCTGAAGTACCAGGCCACCGACGCCTTCTCCTTCGGCGGCACGGCGCGCCATGAGAGCGACCGCTGCGGCGGCCAGCCCGACACCGGCGCGGCCGTCACCGGCGGCGTGTGCCAGCAGCCGGTGCCTGCCTTCACCGTGTACGACGCCTTCGCCAGCTACCGCTTCAGCCGCCGCTTCGACCTGCGCCTGAACGTGCTCAACCTGAGCAACAAGGACTACTACACCGCCGTCTACCGCGCCGGCTTCTTCATGTACAAGGGCGATGCGCGCGCTGTGCGCCTGACCCTGAACTACGAGCTGTAATCAAGGCGCAGTCCGACGTTCACCGTAGGGCGGGTTAGCGGGCTTTGCCCGCGCAACCCGCCAAAGCGGGCGTGCCGGCGGCGCTGGCGGGTTACGTGCCTGCGGCCCTAACCCGCCCTACAGTAGTTCAGCGTCAGCTACAATGCCGGGTCACGACCCGGCATTTTTTCATTCATGAGCCATTCCATTCCTCCCGACATACGCTGCGCGCAGGACTACGAAGCGCTGGCGCCGCGCCACCTGGCCGCGCCCACCTTCGCCTATGTGGCCGGCGGCAGCGGGCACGACCTCACTGTGGCGGCCAACCGGGCCGCCTTCGAGGAGTGGCATATCGTGCCGCGCCTGTTGCGCGATGTCGGCGCCGGCCATACCCGCATCACACTGGCCGGCGAGGACTACGCCCATCCACTGTTCCTGGCGCCGGTGGCCTTCCACAAGCTGGTGCACGGCGCGGGCGAAATCGACACGGCGCGCGCCGCCCACGCGGTGGACGCCTGCATGATCACCAGCACGCTGGCCTCCTGCACGCTGGAAGACGTGGCGCGCGCGGGCGGGCCGCAGCGCTGGTTCCAGCTCTACTTCCAGCCGCAGCGCGAAGCCACGCTGGACCTGCTGCGACGCGCCGAGGCCGCCGGCTACGGCGCCATCGTGGTGACGCTGGACGCACCCATCCAGGTAGCCAGCCGGGGCGCCCTGGCGCTGGACTTCCGGCTGCCGCCGGAATGCGTGGCGGCCAGCCTGGCGCCCTACCCCGCCGCCGCCCCGGCCCAGCTGGCGGACGGCGAGAGCCGCATCTTCCAGGGCGTGATGCGCAGCGCCCCCACCTGGGACGACCTGGCTTGGCTGCAGGCGCAGGCCCGCGTGCCGGTGTGGGTGAAAGGCGTGCTGCACCCGGACGACGCCACCGCCCTGCGCAGCGCGGGCGTGGCCGGCATCGTGGTGTCCAACCACGGCGGCCGCAGCCTGGACGGCGCGCCTGCCAGCCTGGACGCCCTGCCCGCCATCCGCGCCGCGCTGGGACCGGATTTTCCGCTGCTGTTCGACGGTGGCATCCGTTCCGGCGCGGACATCTTCAAGGCGCTGGCCCTGGGCGCCAGCGCCGCCGCCGTGGGCCGCCTGCAGCTGTACGCGCTGAGCGTGGCCGGCGCGCTGGGCGTGGCCCATATGATGAAACTGCTGCTGGAGGAACTGGAAGTGTGCATGGCCCTGGCGGGCTGCGCCACGGTGGACCAGATCACCGCCAGCGCCCTGCAAGCGAAAAGGACGCCATGCTGATTACCATAGACAATGTGCTGAGCAAGGACGAAGTGGGCCAGTTCCGGGCCTGGCTGGACCGCGCCGAATGGCAGGACGGCGCCACCACCAGCGGCAGCCAGGCGCGCCGCGTGAAGCACAACCTGCAGCTGGCCGACGGCGTGGAACCGGCCGTCAGCCTGGGCAACCATATCCTGCGCGCGGTGGCCAGCCATCCGCTGTTCGTGTCGGCAGCGCTGCCGCGCCGCATCTACCCGCCCAAGTTCAACCGCTACCAGGACGGCGGCACCTACGGCACCCACGTGGATAGCGCGGTGATGCAGCTGCCCGGCGGCGGACACGCGCTGCGCAGCGACCTGTCGGCCACGCTGTTCCTGGCCGAGCCGGACGAATATGAAGGCGGCGAATTGGAAATCGAGGGCGAGTTCGGCGTGCAGGCGGTCAAGCTGGCGGCGGGCAGCCTGGTGCTGTACCCGTCGTCCAGCCTGCACCGCGTGGCGCCGGTGACGGCCGGCGCGCGCCTGGCCTCCTTCTTCTGGATCGAAAGCCTGGTGGCGGACGACGGCGAGCGCAGCATGCTGTTCGACCTCGACCAGTCCATCCAGCGCCTGACACCGGCGCTGGAGCAGCATCAGCGGGAACTGGTCAAGCTGACCGGGATCTACCATAATCTCTTACGGCGCTGGGCCACCACCTGAAGCAGCGCCATACATAACATTCCAAGGACAAGCCATGAAATCGAAAATCATCCTGCCGCTGCTGCTCGCACTGGCCACCAGCGGCGCCTGGGCGCACGGCGACGTGAAATGCACCAAGGCTCCGAAAACCGAGTGGAAATCGCACGAGGAACTGGCGCAGAAACTGACCAAGGAAGGCTGGCAGATCCGCCGCATGGAAGCCACCACTTCCTGCTACGAGGTGTACGCCAAAGACCCCAAGGGCAAGCGTGTGGAAGCCTTTTTCGACCCTGTGACTTTCGCCCGCGTTGAAGAATAAGCTGAAAATCTGGGACCTGCCGGTGCGCCTGCTGCACTGGCTGCTGGTATCGAGCATCGCCGCCGCCTGGTACACCAGCGAGGACATCGGCCCGCTGCACGAGTACTGCGGCTACTCGGCCGCGTTTGCCGTCGCGGCGCGCTTGCTGTGGAGTTTTGCCGGCAGCAGCTATGCGCGCTTTCCGCAGTTCGTGCTGGGCGCGGGGCCGACCATGGCCTATCTGCGCCAGGTGCTGGCCGGCACGGCGCCGCGCTACCTGGGCCACAATCCGCTGGGCGGATGGATGGTGGTGGCGCTGCTGTCCTGCGTGGGCCTGGTGGCGTTCACCGGCTGGCTCACCACCACCGAGCTGCTGTGGGGCTACGCCTGGCCGGTGCGCATCCATGAAAGCCTGGCCTGGCTGCTGGTGGCGCTGATCGCTGCCCATGTGGGCGGTGTCATCTTCACCAGCTGGCAGCACCGCGAGAACCTGGTTGCCGCCATGTTCAGCGGTAATAAGTCCCCCGAAGAGTCCCCCGAAACGCCCGCCGACTAGCCGCCGCCGGTGCGCGACTGCTTGGGCAGCGGCGTGCCGACTTTCCACGCGGCCGACAGCGCCTGCCCTTCCTCGATCTGCTCCGGCGTCATCTTCCGCACCACGGCCGCGCGCTGCTCGGCCGCGTTCATGGAGCCGCTGGCGGCCGCCAGGTTCCACAGCATATAGGCCAGCACGTTATCCTGCGGCATGCCGCCGATGTGATAGCGGTACATCAGCCCCAGCGTCTGCTGCGCATCCGGGTGGCCCTGCTCGGCGGCCTTGCGGAACCAGATCACCGCCTGCTTGTGGTCCTGGATCACGGCGTTGCCGGTGTAGTACATGGCGCCCACCACGTATTGCGCGTCCGCCTTGCCCTTCACGGCCGCCTTGCGGTGCCAGTTCAGCGCCTGCTTGTAGTCCTGCGGCACGCCGCGGCCCATGTAATACATCAAGCCGAGCAGGTGCTCGGCGTCCGTGTTGCCGTTGCGCGCCAGCGGTTCGATTTCCTTGTACGCCAGGCTGTAGTTCCGGTTGTTGTAGGCCGTGGCCCCTTCCGCGAAGCCGGCCTGCGCGGCGCCTTGGGCGCCCAGCACCAGACCGATCGCGATCATCGCTAGTAGTAGTTTTTTCATGTTGCTCAAGAAATGGGTACTTGTATCCGTACTTGTGTTTTATTGCCGCGCCAGCGCGCGGCACCATTTACTTCCAGCTGACTTTGCCCAGGCCGTCCACGCTGACATTGCGGCTGGCCGGCTTGCCATAGACTGTGACCGAGCCCAGACCGGAGAGGTTCAACGTGGCGTTGTCGCGCGCGGTGACGGTGGCGTTGCCCAGGCCGCTCAGCTCCAGGTTCACGCTGTCGGCCTGGAACTGCTGCGCGTTCAGGCCGCCCAGGCCGCCCAGCGTGGCCTTCAGCATCTTGCTGCGCCCGCCGATGGTGACGTAGCCGGCGCCCTGCAGGTCCAGTTCCACGCTGTCGTTCTCGCTGGCCCACACGTGCATGCTGCCCACGCCGCCCAGGTTGACGCGCATCGTTCGGTAGTCACACACCACCTTCATGCTGCCGGCGCCCTCCAGCGTCAGCTCGATGTCGTCGCCGCTGAAACCCGTCACTTCGGTCGTGCCCACGCCGTCCGACACCACCTGGCGCAGATTCGGCAGCACCAGCTCGGCGCGCACCAGGCTGTGGTTGAACTTGAAGCTGCGCACGTCCGACTCCAGATGCAGCGTGTCGCCCGACTGGGCGCTGGTGATTTTGCCCATGTAGCGCTTGTCGGCGATGATGGTGAGCGAAGGCGTGTCGCCTCGTCGCAGTTTCAGGTCCAGCACCCCATCCAGCTTGACCCGCACCACGCGCGCATCGACGGCGCGGCTCTCGGTGACGGTATCGTCGGCGGCGCGGGCGCCCGGCAGCAGCAGGCCGAAAGCGGCCAAAATCAGGCCCAGGCGGAACAGAATACGGGAAGAAATGGTCATATCAGGAATCCTCGGTAGGCGGGATGGCCGCGCATTATCGGTATTCCAGCACTATACCCAAGCCGATGCCGCCCCGGCCGCTTTTGCGACGAACTGCAAAAAACGCGGGGCAGATTACAGTTCAGGTCACCCAGTCTGCTGGGGCGCAGCCGGTGCGGAGGTGCCGCAGGCGTGGCAGAAGCGGCTGAAGGCGCTCTTGCGGGTCTGGCAGTGGCCGCAGTGGTCGAACAGGCCAATGCCGCAGTGCGGGCAGAAGTCGATGGACGGGTCTTTCAGGTCGACCTTGCGCTCGCAGCCGGGGCACACGCTTTTGGCCAGCCGCGCCAGCGCCACGTCGTATTGCAGCGTTTCGCGGCGTTCGCGGTCCGGCATGGCTTCGGCGGCCTTTTGCCGCTCCAGGTAGCGCTGCAGCGAGACTATCGCCTGCCGCCCCACCAGCACCGTCAGCGCAATGCCCACGATGTAGCGCACATAGCCGCCGTAGCTGGGCAGATAGGGCACAAGCTCGACGAAGAAGGCGAATCCGGCAAAGATGATGAAGCCCCACACGAAAGGCCAGTACTTGCCCTTGCGCCGGGTCTTGAACAGCCAGCCCGCCAGCGCCAGCAGCGGCAGCGTGAGCAGCAGGCGATAGCCGAACACGCGCAGCTCCCTGGCCCGCAGCGCGTCGCCGTAGGGTTCGCGCGCGGCCTCCTCCAGCTCCTGCCATTGCGCCTGCGCCTTGTCGGTGGCCTGGCTGGCGTCCAGGTAGGCCTGCTCCTGGGCCTCGACCAGCGCCAGCGCCTGGCGCTCGGCGCCGGCCAGCCCGTCCAGTTCGCGGGTGCGTTTGATCACTTCCGGATCCTGCTCCGAGCGCGCGGTGACGCTGCGGGTGGCCAGCCAGTTGTCAAAGGTCTCGCGCGCGCTGTGGCTGTTGGCGACCGCCACATGGTGCTTCTGGCGCGCCTGCAAGAGGGCCGCGTTGGCCTCGGCCTGACGCTGGCGCTGATGCGCCAGCGTGGCCTTGAGCTGGCCGGCGCGCGGCTGCTGCATGAACTGCTCCACCGTCAGCGTGTCCTCCACGCCGCCCAGGTTGCCGACGATCTTGCCACCCAGGCCGATCAGGAACCACGCAAACGCCAGCGCCACCAGCCACAGCCCGCGCTGGAACCATTTCTCGGACAACCGCAGTGATTTGCTCATGCCTGCCTTTCAAAGTGGAACGAAGGCGCCGCCCGGCAAAACGATGGTGGCGCGGAAGCCGCCGCCGGGGGCGTTGGCCAGCAGCAGTTCGCCGCCGTGCGCCTGAACGATACCACGGGCGATGCCCAGCCCCAGTCCCATGCCGCTGCTGTTCTGGCTGCGCCCGTGTTCCAGCCGCACATACGGTTCGCACAGGCCGGCCAGCGCGGCCTCGGGCACGCCGGGGCCGTGGTCGCGCACCTCGATTTCAATATTGCCTGACCGCTCGCGCACCGCCAGTTCCACCTTGTCCCCGTAGTGCAGCGCATTGTTCAGCAGGTTGCCGATGGCGCGCTTGAGCGCCAGCGGCTTGGCTGCCACGCTCAGCCCGGAGGCGCTGAACAGCACCGCGTGCCCGGCCAGCTGCGCGTCGCGCACCATGCGGCCCAGCAGCGCGTCCAGCCGCACCTCGGTGGGGTTCTCGTGGATGTCGCTGTCCTTCACGGTTTGCAGCGCGCCCTTCACCATCATGTCCAGTTCGTCCAGGTCGTCGTGGAATTCGCTTTGCATGGCCTCGTCGTCCAGCAGTTCGGTGCGCAGCTTGAGCCGCATGATGGGCGTGCGCAGATCGTGCGAAATGGAGACGAACAGGCGTTCGCGGTCTTCGATGTAGCGCTGGATGCGCTGGCGCATGGCCTCGAAGGCGCGCGCCGTGTTGACGAACTCGCGGCTGCCCGTCTCCGGCAGCGCGGGACCGTGCTCGCCCTTGCCGAAGGCGGTAGCCGCTTCGGACAGCGCGGCCAACGGCCGCGTGATCCAGCGCACCACCATGATGGACAGCAGCAGCACCGCCGCCAGCGACAGCGCCTGCAGCAACAGCCGGTCGCGCGTGAGCGGATTGCCGGTTTCGAGGAAATAGGGATTGGGCATCAGCGTGGCCAGGTAGAGCCAGTGGCCGGGGTCCATTTCCACCTGGATCAGCAGCACCGGCGCCGGCTTGGTCAGCATGATGTGCTGCACCCAGGTGTCCGGCAGGTCGGCGATGGTGGCGCCGTTGTCACCCACCGGCAGCTTGTCCGGCCAGGCAAAGGCCAGCCGCACTTCCGAGATATTGGGCAGGTCTTCCTTCAGCGTGGCGCGCACCTGCTTGAGCGCGGCGTCCGCCAGTTCCTGGCCCGCAATGGCGCGCGCCGGCACCGGCGCCTGGTTGATGTTGACCAGGAAGCGCGTGCCGCCCATCTCGCGGAACTGCTGGATGATCAGCGGCCGGTAATTGGGCGGCAGGCTGAGAAAGAAACGCACCGCGCTGGAAGCACTGTGCGCCAGGTGCTGCGCGGCGGTGCCGGTTTCGCTGAGCGCCTCCGCGCGGCGCTGCGCGGCCCAGATGAAGTTGCCCACCAGCTGGGTCAGCAGCACGCCGATCACCATCACCAGCGTGAGGCGGCCTTGCAGGGATTGCGGCAGCAGGCGCGCCAGGAATTTAGGCATTGGAAGCGGTAACGTCGGCCGAGAACACATAGCCCGCGCCGCGCACCGTCTTGATGAGCAGCGGATTGCGGCCGCCGTCGTTCAGGCGCAGGCGCAAGCGGCTGATCTGCACGTCGAGGAAGCGGTCCAGCGGCCCGGAGTCGCGCCCGCGCGTGCCTTCGCACAGCGCGCTGCGGTCCAGGATGTCGCCCGCGTGCTCGACGAAGTATTTCAGCAGCTGGAAGTCCAGCCCCGTCAGCGGCACGATCTCGCCGTCCGCGCCGGTGACGGTGCGCGCCACCGTGTCCAGCGTGAAGCCGACAAAGCGGTAGTAGCGCGGCGCGGCCGCGTTGTCCATGCCTGTGCGGCGGTGGATGGCCTTGATGCGCGCCAGCAGCTCGCGCGGGCTGTAGGGCTTGGACACATAATCGTCCGCGCCCAGTTCCAGGCCCACCACGCGGTCGGTCTCGTCCGAGCTGGCGGTGAGCATGATGATGGGCACATTGGAGCGGCTGCGCACCGCCTTGCACAGCGCGAAGCCGTCCGTATCGGGCAGCATCACGTCCAGTATCACCAGCGACAATTCGTCGGCGTAGCGGTTGAACTCGGCCATGAAGGTCTGGCCGTCCTGGGCCAGGCCGACGTCGTACTGGTTTTTCTCCAGGTAGGCCTTCAGCAGGGTCCGCGTTTTTTGGTCGTCGTCGACGATCAGGATCTTGCGCATGATGAGCTTCTATTTTGTCTTGGTAAAAGTGCGGGCGATGGCGGCCAGCCTGCGCTGGGTGTCGGCCACACCGGCATTGTCGTCCAGGAAGTAGCGGTGCACCTCGGCCACGATGGCGTCGCGCACCACTTCCTCGGTCGCCATGCGGTGCACCAGGCTGGGCACCAGCGCTTCCGGGCCGCTGTTAAAGAGCTTCCACGAGGCGCGCGCGCACACGTCCATCTTCGCCAGCGCAGGATTGCGCAGCACGGGGATGGAGCCCTTGATCTGATTGTAGTCGTTCTGCACGGCGGGCGACATGATGAGCGCGGCCAGCTTTTCCTGCGCCATGCGGTGCGGCTCGCGCGTGGCCAGCATGCCCAGCGTGTCGATGTTGTACAGGTGGTAGCTGGCGGTGCCGGGCGCGGCGGCGCAGCCGAAGCCCTCCTCCACCGTCAGCCCGCGCGACACCAGTTCGCCCTTGGCCCAGTCGCCCATCACCATGAAGGCGGCGCGGCCGTCCGCCAGTTCGCGCACGCCCTCGTCCCAGCTGCGCTCGACGATGGGGCTGCCCATCCATTTCTTCAGGCCGCGCAGGCGCTGCAAGGCCGCAGCCAGGCGCGGGTCGGCATAGGCGGCGGCATTGCGGCGCTGGAACAGGTCGCGGTGGAACTCGGCGCCTTCGGACAGCACCAGCGCTTCGAACAAGGTGGTCACCTGCCACGGCTCGCTGCTTTGCGCCAGCGGCACCACGCCAGCCTGGTGCAGCCTGGCGGCGGCCTGCTCGAACTGCGCCCAGGTCTCCGGCACGGCCAGGTTCAGGCGCGCCAGCAGCTTGCGGTTGTAGAACATGGTGTTCATGCGGTGGACGCCCAGCGGCGCCGCATACACATGGCCGTCCGACTTGATGGCGTCGGCCACGGTGGGCAATAACTGTTTATCCCATTTTCCGGCCGCAGCCACGGCGTCCAGGTCCAGCAGCAGGTCCAGCCTGGCCCAGTCACGGATGACGATGCCGTTCACCTGCGCCACCTCCGGCGCGTCCTTGGCCAGCATGCGGCTGCGCAGCACGATGCCGGCGCCCGCGCCCGAGCCGCTGGGGATCATGCTGTCGCGCCAGCCGATGTCGGACTCCGCCAGCCGCAGCGCGATCAGGTCGACAGCACGGCGCTCGCTGACGGACTTCCACCAGTGCAGTACCTGCAGGGACTCCGCACGCGCACCGGCACACGCCATGATCGATAGCAGAATGGATAGCAAGCAGGCGGCCAAGCGCAGCTTGTGGCTGATGGTTTCCGTCATGTCTCTGAGATTTTTTTGTAGCCATTCCAGGATGGCGTTTTGTGTGCCCAGACTATAACCCAAAGCATTCTTGAAACGATGGTAAGGATGCAAAGCATTTTGCAAGAAAGCGTATGGATTTATTGCGAAATGTTGCAGCCGCTGCGGCGCAGCACACTGGGGCTGTGTAAGTTTATGTTAGCGCCGCGACTGCGGCGAAAGTACTATTTTTCATAAAAATCAACTACTTAAGTAACACTTTCCTGCCCTCCGTGCGCCTGCTGGAATCACATTTCGGCCGGTGCTACTGTCCGTCCCGGTAGCAAAAAACACAAAACAAACTTATACCGGAGACCTGACCTTATGATGACCCGATTCGTCCGCCTTTCCCTGCCCGCCGCCATTGCGCTGGCCCTGTCCTGCGGCGCCGCTTACGCCGGCGACCATGAAACCGAAGGCTTCCACGGCTATCTGCGCGCCGGCGGCGGCACCAGCAACCACGGCGGCACGCAAAGCTGCTACGGCCTGGGCGGCATCACCATGTCCTACCGCCTCGGCAACGAGTGCGACAGCTTCACCGAGCTGGGCTACACCAAGGAGCTGGCCAAGTCCGCCAACGGCGCCAGCTTCGTCGGCACCTTCTGGGCCGACGCTTACAAGAACAGTTCCGACTTCGGCGACGCCAAGCTGGGCGTGTCCAAGGCCTATATCGAAGCGAAGAACCTGCCCTTCATGGACGGCGGCATCGTCTGGGTCGGCAAGCGCCATTACTACCGTCCTGATATCCACATGCTGGATATGCAGTACATCAATATGAACGGCACCGGCGGCGGCATAGACGGCTACCCCCTGGGCGCGGGCAAGATCAGCTACGCCGTCTTCAAGGACAACGACTTCAACACCACCGACCCGGCCACCGGCAAGGTCATCGACTCGCCGTCCGCGCTGCGCCAGAACCTGGTGTACGAAGGCCTGCCGGTCAACCCCAACGGCACGCTGGACTTCGCCGCCTCCGTCATCTCGGCCCAGGGCCAGGACAAGACCACGCACGACGGCTGGCAGCTGTCGGTGTTCCACCGCCAGGCCAAGGTCTTCGGCGGGGGCAACACCGTTGGCGTGCAATACGGCGTCGGCCCCGGCACCGGCATCAACGGCCCGTGCTGCGCGCGCATCGGCCCGTCGGGCAGCACGCTGCTGGGATCGGACTACACCCGCCTGCGCATATTCGACGACGTGGTGATACAGCCCACCCGCGACTTCAGCATGGAGTTCGTGGCCCTGTACCAGCGCGACAAGAACGACAAGGACGGCGCCACCACCTGGACCACCGTCGGCGCCCGCCCCGTGTACGCGCTGGCCGAGAACTTCAAGCTGCAGGCCGAACTCGGCGTGACGCAGCTGAAGGCCGACAAGACGCCCGGCACGCAGCGCCTGACCAAGCTGACCATCGCTCCCACCATCAGCCTGGCGCGCGACTACTTCGCCCGTCCCGAGCTGCGCTTCTTCGTCAGCTACGGCAAGTGGAACGACGCGGCCAGCAAGTCGGTCAACGCGTCCAACAACTCCGGCGCGGTGTACGGCAGCGACACCAGCGGCGTTTCCTACGGCATCCATATGGAAGCCTGGTGGTAAGCGCTGGCAGTAAGACCCGGCACCAAGACCTTCACTCATAAAATTCAACAGGAGACACACAATGAAACTGCATCCACTGGCGCTGAGCGCGCTCGCCTTCGCCCTGAGCACCGCCACCCTGGCCCAGGCCGCGCCGCAAGTCGAAGTACTGCACTACTGGACCTCGGGCGGCGAAGCAAAGTCCATCGCTGAACTGAAGAAGATGATGGAGGCAAAAGGCGTGGCCTGGAAAGACTTCGCGGTGGCGGGCGGCGCAGGCGAGAACGCCACCACCGCGCTGAAGGCGCGCGTGATGGCGGGCAGCGCCCCGGCCGCAGCCCAGATCAAAGGCCCGGCCATCCAGGAATGGGGCCAGGAAGGCGTGCTGGCCAATATCGACGCGGCCGCCGCCGAGGGCAAGTGGGAATCGGTGCTGCCGCCGGTGGTCACCAATGTGATGAAGTACAAAGGCCATTACGTGGCGGTGCCGGTGAATGTGCACCGCGTGAACTGGCTGTGGGTGAACCCGGAAGTACTGGCCAAGGCCGGCGCCAAGGCGCCCACCAACTTCGCCGAGTTCTTCGACGCGGCCGACAAGATCAAGAAGGCAGGCCTGGTGGCCGTGGCCCACGGCGGCCAGCCATGGCAGGACGCCACCGTGTTCGAGTCCGTGGTGCTGGGCGTGGGCGGCGCGGACTTCTACCGCAAGGCGCTGGTGCAGCTGGACCAGGCCAGCCTGTCCAGCCCCACCATGATCAAGTCCTTTGAAACGCTGGCCCGCATCAAGACCTACATCGACAAGGACGCGGCGGGCCGCGACTGGAACCTGGCCACAGCCATGGTCATCAACGGCAAGGCCGGCATGCAGTTCATGGGTGACTGGGCCAAGGGCGAATTCACGGCTGCGGGCAAGGTCGCGGGCAAGGACTTCCTGTGCGTGCCGGCGCCGGGCACCGGCAATGCCTACACCTTCAACATCGACTCGCTGGCCATGTTCAAGGTCAAGAGCGCGGAAGAGCAGAAGTCGCAGCTGACGCTGGCCGGCGCCGTGATGAGCCCCGAGTTCCAGGAAGTGTTCAACCTGAACAAAGGTTCGATTCCGGTGCGCTCGGGCGTCTCCCGCGCCAAGTTCGACAGCTGCGCCACCCGCTCGATGGACGACATGGCGGCCACCAGCAAGGCCAACGCGCTGCTGCCGTCGCTGGCGCACGGCATGGCCATCGACAGCGCCAAGGCCGGCGCCATCCAGGACGTGATCGCCAAGTTCATGAACTCGAACATGACGCCGCAAGCCGCCGCGCAAGCGCTGGCCAAAGCCGCCAAAACCATGTAAGCCGCCGTACCGAGGCAAAGCAACACCGTAGGGCGGGTTAGCGCGCAGCGCGTAACCCGCCGGCGCCGCCGCAACGCACGCACAGGCGGGTTACGCGTTCCGCCAACCCGCCCTACGGATACCGCCTCACGCTCTGGAGAATTCGCATCATGTCCGCCATACCGCTTCACCCTGTTTCACCCGCCGCGCGCGCCAAACAGCGCGCCGCCAGCCGCTTCGGCGCGCTGGCCGACGCCTGGCTGCCGCGCCTCGTGCTGTCCCCCACCATCATCGCCTCGCTGGTCTTCGTCTACGGCTTCATCGCCCTGACTGCCTACCTCTCGCTGACCGAGTCGCGCATGATGCCCAACTTCGAGTACGCCGGCTTCGCCCAGTACGAACGCCTGTTCGGCATCGAACGCTGGTGGGTTTCGGCCAGCAATCTCGGCCTGTTCGGCGCGCTGTTCATCATCGGCTGCCTGATCATCGGCCTCACCATGGCCATCCTGCTGGACCAGCGCATCCGCCACGAAGGCGCGCTGCGCGCCATCTATCTCTACCCAATGGCGTTGTCCTTCATCGTCACCGGCGCGGCGTGGAAGTGGATACTGAACCCCGGCCTCGGCCTGGAAAAAATGATGCACGACTGGGGCTACACCAATTTCACCTTCGGCTGGCTGGTGGACTCCGACATGGCCATCTACACCGTCGTCATCGCCGGCGTGTGGCAGTCGTCCGGCTTCGTCATGGCCCTGTTCCTGGCCGGCCTGCGCAGCGTGGACGACAGCATCATCAAGGCCGCGCAAGTGGACGGCGCCAGCCTGCCGACCATCTACCGCCGCATCGTCATCCCCTCGCTGCGGCCTGTGTTCTTCAGCGTGCTGCTGGTGCTGGCCCACATCGCCATCAAGAGCTTCGACCTTGTGATGGCATTGACCGCCGGCGGCCCCGGCACCTCGTCCGACGTTCCGGCCATTTTTATGTACCAGTTTTCCTTCACGCGCGGCCAGCTGGGCCTGGGCGCCGCCTCGGCCATGATGATGCTGGCCACCGTGCTGGCCGTGCTGGTGCCGCTGATGTACCTCGAAACGAAAGGAGCGCGCCATGGCCGCTGACCTGAACCACGACGGCAGCCGCGTCACGCCCGGCCGCCTGATGCTTTATGCTTTACTGGTGCTGGTGGCGCTGTACTACCTGGCGCCGCTGTACGTGATGCTGACCACCTCCGTGAAAACGCTGGACCAGATCCGCGACGGCAACCTGCTCGACTTCCCGCTCGCGCCCACCACGGCGGCCTGGGGCAAAGCCTGGTCGCAAGCCTGCACCGGCGTGCGCTGCGAAGGGCTGGCGCCCTACTTCTGGAACTCGGTCCGGATGGCGATACCGGCCGTGCTGATCTCCAGCCTGATCGGATCGCTGAACGGCTATGTGCTGGCGCACTGGCGCTTCCCCGGCCACAACGCCGTCTTCACCGCGCTCATGGTGGGCTGCTTCATCCCCTTCCAGGTGGTGATACTGCCGATGGCGCGCCTGCTGGGCATGGCCGAACTGGCCAACACCACCAGCGGACTGGTGGTGGTCCACATCATCTACGGCATCGCATTCACCACGCTGTTTTTCCGCAATTACTACGTGACCGTGCCGGAGGAACTGGTGAACGCCGCGCGCATCGACGGCGCGGGCTTCTTCATGATCTACCGCCGCATTATCTTCCCGCTGTCGCTGCCCATCTTCATGGTGTGCTTCATCTGGCAGTTCACGCAGATCTGGAACGACTTCCTGTTCGGCGTGGTGTTCGGCGGCTCGGACGCGCAACCCGTGACGGTGGCGCTGAACAACCTGGTCAACACCTCCACCGGCGTGACCGAATACAACGTGAACATGGCGGCGGCCATTATCGCCGCGCTGCCCACCCTGCTGATCTACCTGGTGGCAGGCAAATACTTCGTGCGCGGCCTCACCGCCGGCGCCGTCAAAGGTTAAGGAGACTCTCATGGCAAGCTTATCTATCCGCAATGTGCGCAAGGTGTATCCCAACGGCGCCGAAATCCTCAAGGGCATCGACCTCGATATCGAAGACGGCCAGTTCCTGATACTGGTGGGCGGGTCCGGCTGCGGCAAGTCCACCCTGCTGAACATGATAGCCGGCCTGGAAAACATCTCGCAGGGCGAAATCCGCATCGGCGAGCGCGTGGTGAACAATGTGCCGCCCAAGGAGCGCGACATCGCGATGGTGTTCCAGTCCTACGCGCTCTACCCCACCATGACGGTGCGCGAGAACATCTCTTTCGGCCTGGGCATCCGCAAGGTGCCCAAGGCCGAGCAGGAGATCATCGTCAACCGCGTGGCAGAGACGCTGCAGATGAAGCACCTGCTGGACCGCAAGCCGGCCATGCTGTCCGGCGGCCAGCGCCAGCGCGTGGCCATGGGCCGCGCCATTGCGCGCGATCCCTCGCTGTTCCTGTTCGACGAACCGCTGTCCAACCTGGACGCCAAGCTGCGCGTGGAAATGCGCGCCGAGATCAAGCTGCTGCACCAGCGCTTGGGCGCCACCATCGTCTACGTGACGCACGACCAGATCGAGGCGATGACCCTGGGCGACCGCATCGCCGTCATGCGCGACGGCGTGGTGCAGCAGTTCGGCAGCCCGCAGGAAATCTACGACCAGCCGGACAATCTGTACGTGGCCGGCTTTATCGGCTCGCCGTCGATGAATTTCCTGCGCGGCAAGCTGATGGCCCACGCTGCGGGCGCAGCCTTCGCGCTGGAGCACCAGGGCACGACCACGCTGCTGCCGCTGCCGGCCAACCACGCCGCCGCCGGCCACTTCGGCGCCTGGCTGGGCCGCGACCTGATCCTGGGCATCCGCCCCGAGCACGTGACCGACGCGCTGAGCGCGCGCCGCGCCGAAACGCCGGAAGGCTACCACCCGATGGAAGTGCCCTGCACCATAGAGATGACCGAGCCCACCGGCCCGGACACCCTGGCCTTCGCCTGGTTCAACGGCGTGCGCGCCACCTGCCGCACCCACCCGCGCGCAGGCGCCGAGCCGGGCGCGAGCATTCCGCTGGCCTTCGACCTCTCCAAAGCCATCCTGTTCGACCCGGCCTCGGAGATGCGCCTGGGCGCCTGAGGCGATGCACCTCCGTTTTACCGCTGTACCCTCTTTTGACCGGCAAACGCCGGTCTTTTTTTGCCCTGCTCTTCTCCCGGCTGATACATTTTGATACTTACCACACAAATGAATTTATCGATGCAGATGTCGAGAAAACGCCGCAGCGCGCCGAGGGCTTTATCGCCGAATCTGAAAAAGCATGGCAACAGTACCTCGCCCTGCCACGCGACGCCGAGGAGGACGCCATGGCCAAGGCCGTGGAGCAGCAGCGCAAGCTCTACATCAACGACGGCCTGCTGGCGCTCAGCAAAGCCGTGCGCGAACGCAATGCGGAGCAGATCGAGCTGCTGTCCATGAAAAAACTGCAGTCTGCCTTCGGCGGCTTCAACGCGGCTTCCGACAAACTGGATGAGGAACAGATGCGCGGCGCGCGCGAGAACTACGACTCCAGCCAGAAGCTGTTCCGCAACATGATGCTGGTGTCCATCGCCGGCGGCGTGGTCGGCATCGTGCTGCTGGTGCTGGCTTCGGCGCAACTGCTGCGCGCCATCCTGCGCCCGCTGAACCAGGCCCTGCGCCACTTCGACGCCATGGCGGCGGGCGACCTGTCGCGCGCCGTGCAGGTCGAGAGCAAGGATGAAATGGGCCGCCTGCTGCAGGGCTTGTCCACCATGCAGCAGCAGCTCGCGGCCACGGTGCGCAGCGTGCGCGACGGCAGCAGCGCCATCGCCAGCGCCAGCAGCGAGATCGCCTCCGGCAATATGGACCTGTCGCGCCGCACCGAGCAGCAGGCAGCCTGGAAGAGACCGCGTCCTCGCTGGAGGAAATGACCAGCACCGTGCGCCAGAACGCCGACAATGCGCGCCAGGCCAACAAGCTGGCCGCCAGCGCGTCCAGCGTGGCGGTGCGCGGCGGCCAGATCGTGTCGCAGGTGGTCGACACCATGGATGAAATCAACAGCTCGTCCCGGCGCATCGTCGACATTATTTCCGTCATCGACGGCATTGCTTTCCAGACCAATATCCTGGCGCTGAACGCCACCGTAGAAGCGGCGCGCGCTGGCGAACAGGGCCGCGGCTTCGCCGTGGTCGCCAGCGAAGTATCGAGCAGATCAACCAGGCCGTGGCGCAGATGGATGAAGTAACGCAGCAAAATGCCTCGCTGGTGGAGGAAGCGGCGGCGGCGGCCGAATCGCTGCAGGACCAGGCCCATGCGCTGGAACGCGTGGTCCGTGTTTTCAAAGTTGACCACAGTGTTGCCGGAAGTGCATTAGCAATCCGCAAATGAGTGCACACTCACCCCGCGCACGATTGCCGTGACGGTTGACCAGGCGGTGCCACGGGCTGAATACTGACCAGCCCGATTCCTCGTAGGCACCGCGACATGGCAACCGTATCCGAAGTCAAAAGCACCACCCTCTCCGGCCTGAACCACATCGATGCACTCCTGAATAATTTGCCGAACTGGAATTACCAGACCGCCGGCGGTAACACCCTCTACTACAGTTTTTCCACGGCGGCCGGCCTTGAATCCGGCAACAGCGCCATCCTGGGCACGCCGCAGGCCTTCAGCGCCGCGCAGCAGGCGGCCACGCGCGGCGCGCTGGCCTATGTTGCGCAGCTGACCGGCATCCAGTTCGCCGAAACCGGCGACGGCAGCGCCGCGCAGATCCACTTTGCCAACGCCAACATCAACGGCGCCAGCACCACCGGCCTGGACAGTTCCCGCTACAGCTATTCCTACAACAGCAGCAATGTGGTGACCAAGTTCACCGCCGCGACCTGGGTCTACCTGGACAACGCGGAATGGGCCGGCATGAACGCCAATCTGGCCATCGGCACGCAGGGCTACGAAACGCTGCTGCATGAACTGGGGCACGCGATGGGGCTGAAGCACTCCTTCGAGGGTACGATCAAGCTGCCCGCCGCGACCGACAGCACGGCCTATACGCTGATGTCCTACACCCATGGCGGCGGCGTGCACTTCACCTTCGGCGAGTACGATATCGCCGCGCTGAAATGGCTGTACGGCGGCGACGGGCTGGGCGGCGCGCTGGGCGTGAACTCGGCCGGCGGCGGACGCTACATCACCGGCACCAGCCAGGCCGACACACTGACCGGCACCGCCGCCAACGACATGCTGGAAGGCGGCGCGGGCAATGACATCCTGAACGGCGGCGCCGGCACCGACACGGCCTTCTACAATGGCGCGCACACGGCCTACACCGTGTCGCAGCTCAGTGCCGACAGCTGGCGCGTGAGCGGCGCGCAGGGCACGGACACGCTCAGCGGCATCGAGCGGCTGCGCTTCAGCGACGGCGTGTTCGCCATCGCCGCCACGGCGCCGCAGCCGGACGTCACCGCGCCGGCGCAGCCCACGCTGGTCTTCACCAAGGACGGCTCGGCTGCGGCCAGCGGCAACCATCCCACCTTCAGCGGCGTGGCCGAAGCGGGGGCAAAAGTGGAGATTTTCAACGGCGCCGCCAGCATGGGCGTGGGCACGGCGGCGGCCAACGGCAGCTGGAGCATCACGCCGGTGGCGGTGGGCAATGGCAGCTATCACGTGACGGCCAAGGCGACCGACGCGGCGGGCAACGTGTCGCTGGCCTCGGCGGCGCAGGACTTTACCGTGCTGAGCGCGCGCAACGTCACCGGCACGGCCGGCAACGACACGCTGAATGCGCTAACCGCCAACAACTACATCGACGGCGGCGCCGGCGTCGACACCGTGGTGTACGGCGGTGTGCGCGCCAACTACACCGTGGGCAAGACCGCCTACGGCTACAAGGTGACCGACGTGGCGGGCACCGGCGGCGGCAGCGACCTGCTGGTGCGTAGCGAGTTCATCAAGTTCGCGGACCAGACCATCGCGCTCGACAACAGCGGCATCGTGGTCCAGTCCGCCAGCGCGATGGCGCTCGACCTGGCGCCGCAGCACGAGGTCCAGCTCATCGGCCGCCACGAGCATGCGGCCGAGCACGCACACTTCGCCTGAACCCGGGCCTATGCCTGCTTAGGCGCCGTAAGGCAGCGGTGCGTTGTCGGCCACCAGTTTTTCGGCGCGCAGCGCGTGCCAGAATTCGGCGGGGATCTTCTCCGCCATGGCCGCAGCGTCTTCCGCGATGCGCTCCGGACGGCTGGCGCCGGGGATCACCGCCGCCACGGCCGGATTGGCCAGCGCGAACTGAAGCGCCGCCGCCTTGATGCTCACGCCGTGGCGCTGCGCCAGTGCTTTCAGGCGCGCCACCTTGGCAAGGATTTCAGGCGAGGCTTGCTGATACTCGAAGTTCTGGCCGCCGGCCAGCACGCCCGAGCTGTAAGGGCCGCCCACCACGATCTCGGCGCCGTGCTCCAGCGAGAGCGGCATCACGCGTTGCAAGGCGCTGGCGTGGTCCAGCAGGGTGTAGCGGCCAGCCAGCAGGAAGCCGTCCGGCTTCGGTTCGTCCAGCGCCAGCGTCAGCTCGATAGGCTCGACGCGGTTCACGCCCAAGCCCCAGGCCTTGATCACGCCTTCCTGCTTCAGGCGGGCCAGCGTGCGGAATGCGCCGGTGCGCGCGCTTTCGAAGTAAGACAGCCACTCGTCGCCAAAGAAGTCCTGCGCCACGTCGTGCACCCAGACGATGTCCAGGCGGTCCGTCTTCAGGCGCTTCAGGCTGCCTTCGATGGAGCGCAGGGTGGCGTCGGCCGAGTAGTCGTTGACGATCTTGTTGCGGTTGCCATGCTCGAACAGGCCGCCCTTCTCGCCCATGCTGCGCTGGGATGGATCTTCCAGCTCGTCCAGGATCAAACGGCCCACCTTGGTGCTCACCACGTAGTCGTCGCGCTTGCGCTTGCTCAGCGCTTCGCCCAGGCGGATTTCGGCCAGGCCAGCGCCGTACAGCGGCGCCGCGTCGAAGAAGCGCACGCCGTGGTCCCAAGCCGCGTCCACCGTCGCCAGCGCTTCGGCTTCCGGAATGTTGCGGAACATATTACCTAGAGGAGCGGTGCCGAAACCCAGTTGGCCTGGCAGTTTGTCTTTGAGACTCATTGCATTTCCTTTCGAGAAGTTAGTGATGAAATCTTAGCTTGCCAAGTTAATGCAGTCCAAGACATAATTTGCACAACTTAAGTCTCAACGGGTCTGACATGCTGGACATACGCCAACTCAACTATTTCGTCGCCGTGGCCGAAGAGGAACACGTGGGGCGCGCAGCAGAACGCTTGCACATTTCGCAATCCCCGCTCAGCAGGCAGATTGCCCAGCTGGAGGAAAGGCTGGGATTAACACTATTCGAACGCAGCCAGCAGCGCATCCGTCTTACGGCGGATGGCAAAACCTTTCTGGCCGAAACGCGGGCTTTTCTGACGCACGGACATCGGCTGGAATCGCTCGGGCGCAGGCTGGGCCAGGGCGACGAGGGCGGGCTGTGCATAGGCTATGTGGAAAACGCCATGCATTCCGGCGTGCTGCCGGCCGCCCTGCGCGCCATCCGCAGCACGCGGCCGGCGGTGCATGTGGCGCTGTACAACCAGCAGTCGTCCGACCAGCTGGAGGGCCTGCGCCAGCGCAGCCTGGACGTGGCCCTGGTCTGCGCGCCGCCGGCGGCGGACGACGAGGAACTGGACCGGCTGCAAGTGGTGAGCGACCCCATGCTGCTGGCGCTGCCCGCCGGCCATCCGCTCGCGCAGGCGGACGCCCTGGCGCGGCCGCTGGCGGTGGAAGAGCTGCGCAACCAGGAGTGGATCGCCATCCACCACAAGGACGGCGCTTTCGAGCACGACCACCTGACCGTCACCTGCGCCAAGGCAGGCTTTACGCCGGACGTGCGCATGCGCGCGCCCGAGCCGATGACAGCGCTGGGCCTGGTGGCGGCCGGCCTGGGCATCGCCATGATCCAGCAAAGCCTGCGCCACCAGACCCCGCCCGGCGTGGTGCTGCGCGAAGCGCCCTGGTTCGACTACCGCACGCCGCTGTGGGTGGTGTGGCACCGCGTTTCCCTGCGGCCGCTGGTGGACATCTTCCGGAAAATACTGGTGGACTAAGCCATCGCGCCGGCTTACGGCAGAAACTGTTCGTCGCGCAGTTGCGCCATGCTCCAGGGGCAGCGCTCGGGCAGCGTGGCGGGGTCCAGGCCGGTTTCGCGCGCGGTGCGGTCGACCGCGTCGTCCCAGTTTTCCTCCTGCCACTCGGGATCGTCCAGCAGGTGGCGCAGGCTGGGCGTGCGCTTGAGGATGCGCTCAATCGCGCGGCGCTGGACGCGGATGGTATTGCGCCAGCTGGCGCTGCACCGTTCGGGCTGGTACTGCCACTTGAGCAAATGATGCTGCAGCACGACGAAGCGGCTGGAGATGCCGCGCCGTTCGCTCAGGCTCAGGCCTATCAATTCCTCGGCAATCTGCTCGGCGTCGATCAGCCCCAGCTGGCCCGCGCGCAGCAGTTGCGCCTGCTCAAGCGCCCATGCGGCGATGTCGTCGTCATAAGCCGTGGTGTCCATAGCGTCCTCCCGTATCGGTGGAACAGCCGCGCGGCGAAAAAGTTCCCTGCGGCGGCGGCTGGATGGCGGTAAGATGCGCGCATCCCAACAACAACATTCCACTTGCCATGAACAAGTCCCTACGAGTACGCCTTGCCGCGCTGTTGTGCCTGTCCGCGCTGGCGCCGCTTGCCGCGCACGCCGCCATCAGCGCCGGCGAAAAACTGTACCAGGCGCATTGCGCCGCCTGCCACGGCGTGAAACTGGAAGGCACCACCGGCCCCAGCCTGATCGACCAGGTATGGCTGCACGGCGCGCCGACCAAGGCCAACCTCATCACCGTCATCAGCAAGGGCGTGGCCGACAAGGGCATGCCACCCTGGTCGCCTACGCTGAACGCGACGCAGATCGCGCAACTGGCCGACTACGTGGCGCTGTCGGCACGCACCGGCGGCAAGACGGCCGCTGCCGCCGCGCCTGCGGCAACTGCCGCCCCCGCTGCGCCCGCAGCCCCGTCCGACAAAACCGCCGCCATCCTGAGCGGGCTGAAGCTGCCGAAAGGCTTCCGCATCGCCGTCTACGCCGACAAGGTGGAAACCGCGCGCTCGATGGCCGTATCCGGCAGCGGCGTGGTCTACGTGGGCTCGCGCAAGGCCGGCAAGGTGTACGCGCTGGTGGACGAGAACAAGGACGGCGTGGCCGAAAAAGTGATCACCATCGCCGAAGGCCTGCAAAATCCGATCGGCGTGACGCTGCTCAACGGCGCGCTGTACGTGGCTGAAATCTCGCGCATTATCCGCTTCGACAATATCGACGCCACCTATGCCGCCAAACCGGCCTACAAGGTGGTGAAGGACGACCTGCCGAAGGAAACCTGGCACGGCGAGAAATTCATCAAGGCCGGTCCGGACGGCAAGATCTACGTGCCGATAGGCGCGCCGTGCAACACCTGCAACAAGGAAGACCAGCCCTATTCCAAACTCTGGCGCATGAATGCGGACGGCAGCAATTTCGAGGAATACGCGCGCGGCATCCGCAACACGGTGGGCTTCGCCTGGCACCCGGTCACCAAGGAAATGTGGTTCACCGATAACGGTCCGGACATGATGGGCGACAACTCGCCGTCGTGCGAACTGAACGTGGCGCCGAAAGCCGGCCTGCATTTCGGCTTCCCTTACTGCCACGGCGGCGTGCTGCCCGATCCAGAGTTCGGCAAGCTGCAGTCCTGCGAGCAGTTCGTGGCGCCGGTGGCCAAGCTGGGCCCGCACGTGGCGCCGCTGGGCCTGGGCTTCTACACCGGCACCCAGTTCCCGGCGCAGTACCGCAACAACCTGTTCATCGCCGAACATGGCTCGTGGAACCGCGAGAACAAGATAGGCTACAAGGTCAGCCTGGTGACGCTGTACAACAGCAAAGTGGTGAGCATCACCACCTTTATCGACGGCTTCCTGCGCGACGGCGACGAAGTGGTGGGCCGCCCGGTCGATATCGCCGTGCTGGCGGACGGCTCCATGCTGGTGTCCGACGACCACGGCGGCCGCGTCTACCGCGTCACCTACGCCGGGAAATAATCACCGCACCGTGCGCAGATACGCCAGCAGGTTGGCGATCTGCTGCTCGTCCCCGATACCCCAGAAGCGCATCTGGTTATCGGGGACCACCTTCTTGGGCGACTTCAGGAAAGCCGCCAGCGTCTGCTCCGTCCACACGATGCCGGAGCGCTTCATGGCCGGCGAATAGCTGAAATCCGTAGTCGATCCCGCCTTGCGGCCCACGATGCCATTCAGCTGCGGCCCAAACGCCCCGCGCGCCGACGGCCCCACCTGGTGGCAGGACGCGCAGCGCATAAACGCCCGCTTCCCCGCCGCCGCATCTCCCTCCGCCCCCATCGCCAGCGCGGGCAGCATCAGCAATATCAATACTCGCAGCATCACGAACCTTCCACTTCCGTCAGTTCCAGCAGTCTAGCACTCCGTCCCAAATCTCATACGCAGGCAGCAAAAGCCGTCCAAATACCAGGACAACAAAATTGCCAAATGGCATATCACCGCAAAACCCCATCTTATAAATCAATAACTTAGCGTTATCGCCTCCTAAAAAAACGGCGGGCATACGGCTTGCTATTGAGGCTGAACCCCGCCTACCGCGCGGGGATCTGACTACAACGGAGACCGGTATGCAAAAGAAGCGCCCCCTCACCCTCTATATCCTGGTTGCGATGCTGCTCGGCATTGCCGTCGGCTACGCCTGCCACACGGTGTTCCCCGACAAGAAACTCACCGCCGATATTTCCTCCCACATCTCGCTGGTGACCGACATCTTCCTGCGCCTGATCAAGATGATCATCGCGCTGCTGGTGTTTTCCACCCTCACGGTGGGCATCGCCAACCTGAGCGACGGCAAGGCCGCCGGCCGCATCGGCGCCAAGGCCTTTGCCTGGTTTATCGCCGCCTCCATGGTCTCGCTCGCGCTCGGCATGCTGCTGTCGAACCTGATGCAGCTCGGCACCAACCTGGGCCTGCCGCTGCCCGCCATCGACGCCAGCACCGGCCTGAAAACCTCGGCCTTCACCTTGAAGGACTTCATCAGCCACGTCGTGCCCAAGTCGCCCATCGAAGCGATGGCCAACAACGAGATCCTGCAGGTGCTGGTGTTCTCCATCTTCTTCGGCTCCGCACTGGGTGCGCTTGGCGAGTCCGGCAAGCGCCTGCTGGGCGTGGTCGATGAACTGGCCCAGGTGATGCTGCGCATTACCGGCGCCATCATGAACATGGCGCCGCTGGCCGTGTTCGCCGCCATGGCCTCGGTGGTCACCACCAACGGCCTCGGCATCCTGGCCACGTTCGCCAAATTCATAGGCGGCTTCTACCTGGGCCTATTCTGCCTGTGGGCCTTGCTGATCGCGGCCGGTTTCGCCGTGCTGGGGCCGCGCGTGCTGCGCCTGGTCGGCCTGATCCGCGAGCCCTTCCTGCTGGCCTTCTCCACCGCCAGCTCCGAGGCGGCCTACCCGAAACTGCTGGTGGCGCTGGATAAATTCGGCGTGCAGCGCCGCATCTCCAGCTTCGTGCTGCCGATGGGCTACTCCTTCAATCTGGACGGCTCGATGATGTACTGCACCTTCGCCGTGCTGTTCATCGCCCAGGCCTACGGCATCGACCTGTCGCTCGGCACCCAGATCACCATGCTGCTGCTGTTGATGCTGACCTCGAAAGGCATGGCCGGCGTGCCGCGCGCTTCGCTGGTGGTGATCGCCGCCACGCTGACCCAGTTCCACATTCCCGAGGCCGGCTTGCTGCTGCTGATGGGCGTGGACCAGTTCCTCGACATGGGCCGCTCGGCCACCAACGCGGTGGGCAACGCCATCGCCACCGCCGTGGTCGCCAAGTGGGAAGGCGCGCTGGGCGAGGAAGAAGAACAAAACGGCGAACACGCTTACGCGCGCGCCGCATAAAAATAAATACACAAGGAGACCTGATGAAATACGCAATAACCCCTTTGCTGGCGCTGGCCTGCTGCGCCGCGCAAGCGCAGTCCGCCGTGAAAATCTACGGCGTGGCGGACGCCGGCCTGGTGTTCGAACGCGGCGGCCCCGCCGGCGGCACCAGCTATGTAAGCAGCGGCGTGGCCTCCGGCTCGCGCCTCGGCTTCAAGGGCACGGAAGACCTGGGCGGCGGCATGTCGGCCGGCTTCGTGCTCGAAAGCGGCATCAGCATCGACAGCGGCGCCTCCGGCCAGGGAGGGCTGACCTTCGGCCGCCAGTCCTTCGTGTCGCTGGGCGGCGCGCTCGGCACGCTGAGCGCGGGCCGCCAGTACTCGCCCTACTTCAAGGCCCTGCGCGACATTGCCGATCCCTTCAGCGACGGCCTGGCCGGCCAGGCCGCCAACCTGATGGCGCCCAACCGCCGCATGGACAACTCGCTGGTCTACGCCTCGCCCAAGGTGGCGGGCTGGTCCACCGACCTGGCCTACAGCGCCGGCGAGGTGGCGGGCGACAGCACCCGCAAGCGCGCGCTGAGCGGCGCCGTCAATTTCGCGGCGGGGCCGCTGGCGCTGGTGCTGTCGCACTACCGCCGCGAGGACGCCGCCGCCAGCCTGCACGCGCGCAACAGCCTGCTGGCCGCGCGCTACACGCTGGGCGCCTACCAGCTGCACGCCGCCTACGCCGTCAACCGCGGCATGGGCACCGTGGGCGGCGGCGGTACGCTGGCCTTCACGGCGGGCGGCGCCGGTGCTGCCGTCGGCACGCTGGCGGCAGGAGGCGCCATCGCCAGCGGCCCTGTGGGCGCGCCGGGCGCGGCCAGCCGCGACATCGTGCTGGGCCTGTGCGCCACCTTCGGCCCGCACCGCTACGCCGCGTCGGTGGTGCAGCACCTGGACCGCAGCCCGGCCAACAAGGACGCGCGCCAGTTCGGCGTGGGCTATCTGTACGGCCTGTCCAAGCGCACCGACCTGTACGCCGCATACGGCCGGGTCAGCAACAGCAACGGCGCCACCTTCACCATCGGCAACGCCACCGACGACGGCAAGGGGCACAGCGCAATCAATCTCGGCCTGCGCCACCTGCTGTAAAAGCATTGCACGCGCGCAGTTTGCTATAGTTGCCCATGATGCCAGCCCAGTCCTCCGCCCCCGCAACGCCCCAGGCGCAGCCGCGCCGGCCGCAGCACGTCCGCACGGTCTGGGGCCTGGTGCTGCTGGCGGGGCTTGCCCTGCCCTATCTGGCCTATTGGTGGGTGAACCTGGTCACCACCGAGCGCCTGCGCGCAGCCGGTGCGCAGCGGCTGGAGGTGTACGCCACCAGCCTGGAAAACCTGCTCGACAAATACGACCTGGTGCCGCGCATGCTGGAGCTGGACAAGGACGTGCTGGGCTTGCTGGAAAAGCCCGGCGACGAGGACTTGCGCAACAACGTCAATGAATACCTGGAAGGCTTGAACCAGAAGGCCGGCTCCAGCAATATCTACATCGTCAACCTGCAGGGCCGCACGCAAGCGGCCAGCAACTGGCGCCAGAAGGACAGTTTCGTCGGCGACGACGTCAACTTCCGGCCCTATATCCGCAACGCCCTGCGCGGGCATCCAGGCGGCTTCTATGGCGTGGGCACCACCAGCCTGGAGCCGGGGTACTTCTACGCGCACGGCATCTACAAGAACGGCCGCATGCTGGGCGTGGCCGCCATCAAGGTCAGCATCGAGAGCCAGCAGCTGAGCTGGGCACAGGGTGCGGACAAGGTGATGCTGGTGGACAGCAACGGCGTCATCTTCCTCACCTCCGCCTCGGCCTGGAAATTCAAGACCCTGCAGCCGCTGGCAGCCAGCGTGCGCGCCGAACTGGAGCAGACCCGTCAGTACCACGAACAGGCGCTGCCCCCGCTGACGCTGGCGCACGACGAAGCGCTGGCCAACGGCACCCGATTGCTCGCCATCCGCGACGGCAACGCCGGCCTGGCCGCCGCCCCGCCGCGCATGCTGGCGCAAACCCGCTCGCTGGCGCCGCGCGACTGGACCTTCATCTACCTGTCGGACCTGAACGCGGCGCGCGCCAACGCCCGCGTGGCCTTCCTGTTCGCGCTGCTGGCCTACGGCTTCCTGGTGCTGCTGTTCCTGTTCTGGCGCCAGCGCCTGCGCGCCAAGGAAGACCTGCAGCACGCCTACGACGGCCTGGAGCGCATGGTGGACGAGCGCACCGCCAGCCTGGCGCGCATGGCGCAGGACCTGAGCAAGGAAGTGGACGTGCGGCGCCAGGCCGAGCAGCAGCTGCACATCACCCAGAACGAGCTGTTCCAGGCCGGGAAAATGGCCGTGCTGGGGCAGATGTCGGCCAGCATCACGCACGAGCTGAACCAGCCGCTGACGGCGCTGCGCACCATGTCCGACAACGCCGTGCTGCTGTTCGAGCGCGGCCGCATGGACGACGTGCGCAACAACCTGAAAACCATCTCCCAGGTGGTGGCGCGCATGGGCACCATCACCGGCAAGCTGAAAAGCTTTGCCCGCAAGTCGAATGCGGAGCTGGCGGCGGTGTCCATCCACACCTCGATCTCCAACGCCCTGGTGCTGGTGGAGCGCCGCCTGCAGCTCGACAAGGTGAGCTTCCAGCTGCATATCGACCAGGCCGACATCTACGCGCTGTGCGACAGCAACCGGCTCGAGCAGGTGCTGCTGAACCTGATGACCAACGCGCTCGACTCCATGGCGGGCAGCCCGGTGCGCGAGCTGCGCGTGGACGTCAACAGCACGCCGCAGCGCGTGTTCATCCGCGTGGCCGACAGCGGCCCCGGCCTGAGCGACGAAGCGCGCACGCGCCTGTTCGAGCCCTTCTACACCTCCAAGCCGCAAGGCGAAGGGCTGGGCCTGGGGCTGGCCATTTCGGAACAAATCATCCGCGACTTCGGCGGCAGCCTGCAAGCGGAACAGGCCAGTGCCGGCGCCTGCTTCGTGATCGAACTCAAAGCGGCACAGGAGACGTGATGGACGATGCAATGAACGATATCCGGGTGATCCTGGTCGAGGACGATCCCACCGTGCGCGCCGGCAGCGCCCAGGCGCTGGACCTGGCCGGATTCACTGTGCGCAGTTTCGACAGCGCCGAGCCGGTGGCCAAGCTGCTGGAGCCGCACTGCGCGGCAGTGCTGGTGAGCGACGTGCGCCTGCCCGGCATGAGCGGCCTCGATCTGCTGGCCGCCGCGCGCGCCATCGACCCGGAACTGCCGGTGATACTGGTGACGGGCCACGGTGACATCGCCATGGCCGTGCAGGCCATGCATGACGGCGCCTACGATTTTATCGAAAAGCCCTACTCGTCCGAACAGCTGGCCGACGTGGTGCGCCGCGCGGCCGACAAGCGCCGCTTGCAGCTCGAAGTGCACGCGCTGCGCCAGCGGCTGGCGCACAGCGAGGGCATCGCCGCCTACCTGCTGGGCAATGCGCCCGCCATGCAGGCGCTGAGGCAAGTGATACTGGACGTGGCCGGGCAGCCTGCGGACGTGCTGATCTACGGCGAAACCGGCACCGGCAAGGAGCTGGTGGCGCGCTGCCTGCACCAGTTCGGCGAGCGCGCCAGGCACCACTACGTGCCCATCAATTGCGGCGCCATTCCGGAAACCATTTTCGAGAGCGAGCTGTTCGGCCATGAACAAGGCGCCTTTACCGGCGCGGCCAAGCGGCAGATCGGCAAGATCGAGCATGCGTCGCAGGGCACGCTGTTCCTGGACGAGATAGAAAGCCTGCCGCTGGCCATGCAGGTCAAGCTGCTGCGCGTGCTGCAGGAGCGCTGCATCCAGCGCCTGGGATCGAACACGCCAGTGCCGCTGGACGTGCGCGTGATCGCCGCGTCGAAGGAGGATTTGAAGGCCTGGTCGGACCAGGGCAAGTTCCGCAGCGACCTGTATTACCGGCTGAACCTGATCATGCTGCGCATTCCGCCGCTGCGCGAACGGCGCGAGGACATTCCGCTGCTGTTCGAGCACTTTCTGCTGGACGCGGCGGCGCGCTACAAGCGGCCTTGCCCCGTGGTCCCGGCGGCGCAGATGCAGCAGCTGATGGCGCAGGACTGGCCCGGCAATGTGCGCGAGCTGCGCAATGCGGCGGACCGGTTTGTGCTGGGCCTGCCGGCCAGCGAGGCAGCCGCGCCGGTGCTGCCGCTGGCGGACCAGGTGGGCGCTTTTGAACGCATGCTGATCGAGCAGGCCCTGCGCGCAGCCAGCGGCAATGTGGGCGACGCTTGCGCGGCGCTGGGTCTGCCCAAGCAGACCATGTACCACAAGATGCAAAAATACGGGCTCGCCGCCGAGGATTATCGCTAGCGGTTTGGGCGGCGCCGGCGGGTTACGCAGTTCGCGCTCGGCGCGCCCCGCTAACCCGCCCTACGGGAAGAATTCCTGCGATTGAATTTGTTTGCGATATCCTGGTCGTATAGCGTTCCCATGACGGCCTCCGGTTGGAGGAGACAAGCAAGCACCGCCTTGGTTCCGTAAGGACGTAAAAAAGCCGCCAGGGCTTGCGCGCTGGCGGCTCTTTAAGCGGAGAAGATTACTGCGCGGCGGCTGGCGCTGCGCCTTCTTCGGCGGCGGCTTTCATCGACAGCTTCAGGCGGCCGCGGTCGTCGGTTTCCAGAACCTTGACGCGCACTTGCTGGCCTTCTTTCAGGTAGTCGGCAACGGCGTTCACGCGCTCGTTGGCGATCTGCGAGATGTGCAGCAGGCCGTCTTTGCCCGGCATGACCTGGACGATGGCGCCGAAGTCCAGCAGCTTCAGCACGGTGCCGTCGTAGGTCTTGCCCACTTCGACCGACGCGGTCAGCTCTTCGATGCGGCGCTTGGCTTCCTGGCCGGCAGCAGCGTCAACGGAAGCGATGGTGACCACGCCTTCGTCGCTGATGTCGATCTGGGTGCCGGTCTCTTCGGTCAGCGCGCGGATCACTGCGCCGCCTTTGCCGATCACGTCACGGATCTTCTCCGGGTTGATCTTGATGGTGATCAGGCGCGGTGCGAAATCGGACAGTTCCGTTTTCACGTGCGGCATGGCTTTCTGCATTTCACCCAGGATGTGCTCGCGGCCTTCTTTGGCTTGCGCCAGCGCCACTTGCATGATTTCCTTGGTGATGCCCTGGATCTTGATGTCCATCTGCAGCGCGGTAATGCCATTGGCGGTACCGGCTACCTTGAAGTCCATGTCGCCCAGGTGGTCTTCATCGCCCAGGATGTCGGACAGAACAGCGAAACGGCCGCCTTCCTTGATCAGGCCCATGGCGATACCGGCCACGTGTGCTTTCATCGGCACGCCGGCGTCCATCAGTGCCAGGCAGCCGCCGCAGACCGAAGCCATCGACGAGGAACCGTTCGATTCGGTGATTTCCGATACCAGACGCACCGAGTAGCTGAACTCGTCAGCTGCCGGCAGCGCGGCGATCAGCGCGCGCTTGGCCAGGCGGCCGTGGCCCACTTCGCGGCGCTTCGGCGTACCGACGCGGCCGGTTTCGCCGGTGGCGAACGGAGGCATGTTGTAGTGCAGCATGAAGTCGTCGGTGTACTCGCCCATCAGCGCGTCGATCTTCTGCGAATCGCGGGCGGTGCCCAGGGTCGCGACGACCAGCGCCTGGGTTTCGCCGCGGGTGAACAGGGCCGAACCGTGGGTGCGCGGCAGGACCGAGGTGCGGATCGAAATCGGACGCACGGTGCGGGTGTCGCGGCCGTCGATACGTGGCTCGCCTTCCAGGATCTGCGAACGCACAACCTTGGCTTCCATGTCGAACAGGATGTTGCCCACGTCCACGCCGTTTGGCGCTTCGGCGCCGTTGGCGGCAGCGTCGGCTGCCAGGTCGGCTACGACTTCGGCGGACATGGCGCGCAGCTTGTCGGTACGGGCTTGCTTGTCTTTGGTCTGGTAGGCTTCGCGGATTTTCGACTCGGCGAACTGCGCCACTTTGGCGATCAGCGCTTCGTTCTTCGGCGCCGGCGCCCACTGCATTTCAGGCTTGCCGCCGTCGCGCACCAGGTCGTGGATCGCGTCGATGACTGCTTTCATTTCGGTGTGGCCGAACACGACCGCGCCCAGCATGATTTCTTCGGACAGCTGCTTGGCTTCCGATTCCACCATCAGCACGGCGGTTTCGGTACCGGCCACAACCAGATCCATCTGCGAGGTTTTCAGCTGGGTGGTGGTCGGGTTCAGGATGTACTGGCCGTTGGCGTAACCCACGCGGGCGGCGCCGATCGGGCCGTTGAACGGCAGGCCGGCCACGCACAGGGCGGCCGAGGCGCCGATCATCGAGGCGATGTCAGGATCGATTTCCGGGTTGACCGACAGCACGTGAATGATCACTTGCACTTCGTTCATGTAGCCTTCCGGGAACAGAGGGCGGATAGGACGGTCGATCAGGCGGGACGTCAGCGTTTCTTTTTCGGAAGGACGGCCTTCGCGCTTGAAGAAACCGCCAGGGATTTTACCGGCCGCGTAGGTCTTTTCGAGGTAGTCAACGGTCAGCGGGAAGAAGTCCTGGCCAGGCTTGGCTTCTTTGCGCGCCACGACGGTTGCCAGCACGACGGTGTCTTCGATCGACACCATCACCGCGCCGGATGCCTGGCGAGCGATCTCGCCGGTTTCCAGGGTCACGGTGTGTTGGCCGTACTGGAAGGTTTTCGTAACTTTGTTAAACATGGGTAATCCCTTTCTATTTGCCGACAGATTTTCAGGAGCTGTCGTTCACCTCACCACAGACAGCGGCCGGGGCCGCCGCCTTTACTACTTTTGCTACAGGTATTGCCGGATTGCCCTATTTCCCCCGCTCAGAATGACAAAATGCCCGCGGCAGAGAACTGACGCAGGCATTTCGGCTCAAGCCGGGACGTACAAAGATTACTTACGCAGACCCAGTTTAGCGATCAGATCGCGGTAACGGGTTGCATCTTTGTTCTTCAGGTAGGACAGCAGCGATTTACGACGGTTAACCATCATGATCAGGCCACGACGGCTGTGGTGATCTTTGCTGTGGGCTTTGAAGTGACCGTTCAGTTCGTTGATGCGTGCGGTCAGCAGCGCAACTTGAACTTCTGGGGAGCCGGTGTCGTTCTGGCCACGTGCGTTGTCCGCGATGATCGCGGCTTTGTTGATGTTTTCTACGGTCATGATATTACCTTTCACATGCGGTATGCGGAGTCTGAACCCTGCGCACCGTGATATCGATTAAAAATATACTGATCCAAAGACCAGACCCGCGAGTATAACGGAATACACCACGGATGGCTAGAATTACCCGTAGACGGAGAGCGCGAGGGTTGCAACCATGAGAAAAATGATCACAACGGCAATATTGCCACTGCTATTGGCGGCCTGCGCCGGCCCGGGCGGCACGCCGCCGGCCCTCGGCGAGCGCATGGACGCCGTCAAGGCCAGGCTGGGCCAGCCCGGCGCCAGCTACCAGCTGGGCGGCGACACGTTGCTCGAATACACCACCCAGCCCTTCGGCCAATACGCCTACATGGCCCGCTTCGGGCCGGACGGCGCGCTGAAATCCTACGAGCAGGTGCTGACGGACGAAAAATTCGCCACCCTCACAGTGGGCATCGCCACCCGCGACGACGTGCTGCGCACCATAGGCCACCCGGCCGAGACCAGCTACCTGGCGCTGCGCGACCTCACGGTCTGGTCCTACCGCTACAAGCAGTCCGGCGTGTGGAACTCCATGATGCACGTGCATTTCGACCAGGCCGGCATCGTGCGCGAAATGATGGCCGGGCCGGACCCGGCCTACGACGACAAGCCGCGCTTCTTCCGCTAGCCCTGGGGTCTGACCCGGCGGGTCAGACCCCGACCTCACTCGGTTTGCGGGTTGACGCGCTCGATCTTGGAATGCAGCTTGTTCAGGCCGGACAAGTAGGCCTTGGCCGAGGCCACCACGATGTCCGGATCCGAGCCGACGCCGTTGACGATGCGCCCGGCGTTCGACAGCCGCATCGTCACCTCCCCCTGCGACTGGGTGCCGGTGCTGATGGCGTTAATCGAGAACAGCACCAGCTCGGCCCCGCTCCTGGCCTGGCATTCGATGGCGTTGACCATGGCGTCCACCGGGCCGTCGCCCTCCCCGTCGCAGCTGTATTCCTTGCCGCCCATGGAGAACACTACCTTGGCGGTAGGCGTTTCGCCGGTCTCGGAGCGCTGCGCCAGCGACACGAAGCGGTAGTACTCGTTCTCCTGCGCCGTTTCCTCGTCCGACACCAGGGCCATGATGTCCTCGTCGAAGATTTCGGCCTTGCGGTCCGCCAGCTCCTTGAAGCGGCCGAAGGCGGCGTTCACTTCCGCTTCCGACTCCATTTCTATGCCCAGCTCCTGCAGGCGCTGCTTGAAGGCGTTGCGGCCGGACAGCTTGCCGAGCACGATCTTGTTGGCGGTCCAGCCCACGTCCTCGGCGCGCATGATCTCGTAGGTTTCGCGCGCTTTCAGTATGCCGTCCTGGTGGATGCCGGACGCGTGCGCGAAGGCGTTGGCGCCCACCACCGCCTTGTTCGGCTGCACCGCGAAGCCGGTGATCTGCGACACCATCTTGGACGCGGCCACGATCTGCGTGGTGTCTATGCCCACGGTCAGGTTGTAATAGGCTTGCCGCGTGCGCAGCGCCATCACCACTTCCTCCAGCGCGGTGTTGCCGGCGCGCTCGCCCAGGCCGTTGATGGTGCACTCGATCTGCCGCGCGCCGCCTATCATCACGCCGGCCAGCGAGTTGGCCACCGCCAGTCCCAGGTCGTTGTGGCAGTGCACCGACCACACGGCCTTGTCCGAATTGGGGATGCGTTCGCGCAGGCGCTTGATGGTGGCGCCGAACATTTCCGGCACGGCGTAGCCCACCGTGTCGGGGAAATTGATGGTGGTGGCGCCTTCGGCGATCACGCCCTCCAGCACGCGGCACAGGAAGTCTTCTTCCGAGCGGCTGCCGTCTTCCGGGCTGAATTCGATATCGTCCGTGTGCTGGCGGGCGAAGCGCACGGCCAGCTTGGCCTGTTCCAGCACCTGCGCCGGCTCCATGCGCAGCTTCATCTGCATGTGCAGCGGCGAGGTGGCGATGAAGGTGTGGATGCGCTTGCGCTCGGCGGGCGCCAGCGCTTCGGCGGCGCGGGCGATGTCGCGGTCATTGGCGCGCGACAGGGAGCAGACCGTGGAGTCGCGCACGTGCGCGGCGATGGACTTGATGGATTCGAAGTCGCCCTGCGAGGCGGCGGCGAAGCCCGCTTCGATGACGTCCACCTTCAGCCGTTCCAGCTGCTTGGCGATGCGCAGCTTCTCTTCGCGCGTCATCGAGGCGCCCGGCGATTGCTCGCCGTCGCGCAGGGTGGTGTCGAAAATAATGAGGCGGTTGCTGAGGCTCATAACGATGTCTCCTTATGGCTAGGGTTGAACCGCCCCGTACTTGCTAGCGGCGTTCGCTCTCGTCCACCGGTTCGTGGCCGGTCTGCACGATGCTGACCGGCTTGCCTTTGGCCATGCGCCAGAAGAACACCGCGTAGCCGGACAGGCCGTACACGATGAACAGCGGGAACAGCACTTTGGGCGGATCGATCGACACCAGCGCGAAGAACAGTGCAATCAGGAATACGGCGATAAAGGGCACGGACTTGCGGAAGTTCAGTTCCTTGAAGCTGTAGAACGGCACGTTGGTGACCATGGTGAGCCCCGCGAACAGCGCAATGGCGAACGAGGTCCACGACAGCTGCAGGCCGGGCACTTCCATGTCCACCATCAGCAGCACGAAGCCGCCCACGATGGCCGCCGCGGCCGGGCTGGGCAGGCCCTGGAAGAAGCGCTTGTCGACCACTTCGATATTGGTGTTGAAGCGCGCCAGGCGCAGCGCGGCGCCGGCGCAGTAGACGAAGGCGGCGATCCAGCCCAGCTTGCCCATGCCGCGCAGCGACCATTCGTAAATCACCAGCGCCGGGGCGGCGCCGAAGGACACCATGTCCGACAGGGAGTCGTACTGGGCGCCGAATTCGCTTTGGGTATTGGTCAGGCGGGCAATGCGGCCGTCCAGGCCGTCCAGCACCATGGCGATGAAAATGGCCCAGGCCGCATGCTCGAAGCGCTGGTTCATGGCCATGACGATGGCGTAGAAGCCGCAAAACAGTGCGCCCGTCGTGAACGCGTTGGGCAGCAAATAGATGCCGCGCGAACGCGGGCCGGCCACGCCGCTCTCGTTCTCGCCACGGGCCTTGCGCGCGAACCGGGCGAAACGCGAGTTCTTGGGCTTGGCCAGGGTTACGCCATTTTTAGGTCTGCGACGGGGGAAATTTGCCATTGGGTTCCATTTCTAGTGCTGCGGTGTGTGCTTTTCCGGCCGCCCGGGCGGCCGGAATCTCCCGCCTATTATATAAGGGAGCACGCAGCAAAGAGAAAGTTTGGCCTATTGAATGCTTATTTGAACTTCACTTTGCCCACGACGCGCATTTCCAGCGTGGTCTCGCCGGGTTCGAAGCTCGGTTCGGACACTTCGGCGCTGTCCATGGCCTTGGCGCGCATCATCATCATGGGCGCCGGCGCGGCCATGGCTTCGCGGGCGTAGGCGCCGGAGCCTTCGAAGTCCACCGTGTCCAGCGTGGCGTCGCTGACCTTGCGGCCCATGGCGGCGGCGATGGAGGCGATGCGCTCGTTCAGGTTCTGGTAGGTGGCGGCGATGCGCTGCTCGTCCAGCTTCTTGGTGGCGGCGGGCGACAGGCCGAAGCTCAGATTGTTCAGGGTCAGCACTTTCTGCGCGGCGGCCACGGTTTTCGGCAGCTTGTCCAGGCTGGTGGTGGTCACTTGCAGGTACTGGCCCACGCGCCAGGCGGTGGGCACGCGCGGCTTGGGCGTGGCGCCGGCCGGCAGCGGGCGCTCGTCCGGGTACACCGGGTAGGTGTAGTAGCCCTGGGTTTTCAGGCTGGCCTGCGGGTCTTCCTTCTTCACGATGTCCAGGCCCTGCTTCATCTTCTGGTTCACGCGCGAGGCGGCGGCGGCCTTGTCCTTGTCCTGCTCCTCGATGGCCAGCGTGGCCACGGCCTGGTCGTTATTGGCGCGTACTTCGCCCTGGGCCGGCACGATGACCAGGGTGCCGCTGGTCGGGGTTTGCTGGGCTTGCGCTTGCGCGCCCAGGATCAGCATGGCGGCGGCGATAAGGGTCTTGGCAGCGGTTTTCTTGGCGGTCATTCTGTTGCTCCTTGGTTAAATCGTGAAGCAACTTTAACCGAATTTCGCGATGCCACAGGCACAACTAAGTGAGCGTTTGTAACAGGGGAAGCCACGCGGACCGTGATAGTATCGACAAGATCACCACCACCACTGGGAGTACGTCATGGGATTGCTCGATCAGCTTGCAGGACAAGTGCTCGGTTCGCTGGGCTCGCAGAAACAGGACCCGGTGCCGCAAGGCGACCTGGTCAACACGGTGATCGGCCTGGTCAACCAGGCTGGCGGTCTGCAGGGGCTGCTGCAGAAATTGCAGGCAAGCGGCCTGGGCGACCAGGTGGCGTCCTGGGTGGGCACCGGCGAGAACCAGGCGGTGTCCGGCAACCAGATTGCGGACGCGCTGGGCAGCGACCAGCTGGCGCAGATCGCGCAGCAGGCCGGCCTGGAGCCTGAGCACGCCAGCACCGGCCTGGCCCAGCTGCTGCCGCAAATTATCGACCAGCTGACGCCGCACGGCGCCGTGCCGCAGGACGATATGGTGGCGCAGGGCCTCAGCCTGCTCAAGGGCAAGCTGTTCGGCTAAGCCCTGCCCCGCGCCGGCCTCAGGCCAGCGCGCGCAGCAGGCGGCGGCCCGCCTGCGCTTCCGCAGCGCCGCCGCCGCACCAGGCCAGGAAGCCGGCCGGCTCTAGCGGACGCGCAAACAGATAGCCTTGCGCCTCGTCGCAGCCGGCCAGTTTCAGAAAGGTCTGCACTTCGCCGCATTCCACGCCTTCGGCCACCACGCGGTGGCCCAGGTCCTGCGTCAGCGAAATCATGGTGCTCACCAGCGACTGCTTGCGCACGTCGTCCTCCAGGCCGATGATGAAGGACTGGTCGATCTTGACCACGTCGGCCGGCATGCTCTGCAAATAGGACAGGCTGCTGTAGCCGGTGCCAAAGTCGTCGATGGCCAGGCGCACGCCGATGGCGGCGATGGCTTGCAGCGTGGCATGGGCGCGCTCCGGGTGTTCCATGATGGCGCTCTCGGTAATCTCCAGCTCCAGGCAGGACGGGGGCAAGTCATACATATTCAGGTAGTGCTCAACCTGGGCCACGAAGTCCGGCTCCAGCAGATTGGCGGCCGACACATTGACCGCCAGCTGCAGCTGCATGCCGGCGTTGCGCCAGGCGCGCTGCTGGCGCAGCGCCGCGTTCAGCACCCAGGCCGTGGTGGCCTGCGCCAGTCCGGAACGCTCAATCACGGGAATGAACTCGCCGGGCGACACATTGCCCAGTTCGGGATGCGTCCAGCGCAGCAGCGCCTCGGCGCCCACGCAGGCACCGCTTTCCATGTCCACGCGCGGCTGGAACACCAGGCGCAGCTGGCTGCTGCTTTCCAGCGCGCCGCCAAACTCGTTGAGCAGGCGGAAGCGGCGCTGGCAAGCGTCGTCGTCGCTACGCGAATAGATGGCAATACGGCTGGACTGGAAAATGGCGCCGTGGGCCGCGCTCTGCGCGGTGCGCAGCACGTCCAGGCAGTCGGCCCCGCCCAGCACGAAGGGCGCGACGCCTATGGTCGGCGTGGCGATATGGCGCGACTTGGCCAGGCTGGACGCCCGGGCCAGCTTTTCCTTCAGCACCGGCAGGTATTCCTCCAGCGTGGTGCAAGGCGGGGCGAACAGCGCGAACTGGGCGTCGCCCACATGGTAGACCTGGCGGCCCGGACCGAGCTGGGAGCGTATCCATTGGCTGGCCTCGGTCACCAGTTCATCCAGGTAGGACGAGCTGCGCACCCGCGCCGCGCTGCCCAGCTGCTCGGGCGTGGCCAGGTTGACCACCACCGCCAGGCGCAGCTCGTCCGGCGGGCAGTCGTTCTTCATGTCCTGGAAGTCCTCGATGAACTGGCTGCGGTTGGGCAGGCCGCTGAGCGGGTCCACCCGCCCTGCCGTATGCCGCAGCTCGATCTGCGCCATCACCATCTCCGCCAGGTCAGACAGGCAGGCGACCTCCTCGGGCGTGGTGTGGCGCCGCTCGTAGCCCATCACGCACAGGGCGCCCAGGCAATGGCCGTCGGCCGTGATCAGCGGCGCGCCGGCGTAGTAGCGCACGCCGCTGGCGGCCAGCGCGCCGTGGCGGAAATAGTGGTCTTCCAGCAGATCGGCAATGACCAGCGCGCCGCCGGTGTCCACCACTTCGGCGCAAGGCGCTTTCAGGCGCGGAATGGAGTTCTGCTCCAGGCCCAGGCGGGACTTGAACCACTGCCGGTCGCTGTCGGTGAGGGAAATGGCCGCGATCTCCAGACCGAATATGCGCGCAGCCAGGCGCGTGATGCGGTCAAAGGCTTTGCTCGGGCGGGTGTCGAGCAATTGCAGTTTATACAGGGCGTCGAGACGGGCTGCTTCGGTTTGGCAAGAAATAGTCATGGCTGGTCCGGTCAGGGTCGATACGGCGCGCGCAGCAAGGCAGCGGCGGGGTAGTCAATGCGGGACTGGGCACTGGCACGTGCCGGCGGCGGCACGAGAAATCGGGTAAAACTGAGCGGGAGTAGGGCTCGGAGGGGCGCTGCTTTATTACTTATTGCTGAGTTGCAGAATAGCATGAGACACAAAAAACTGCACGTTCAAAATGCAAGCCGTGCGCCATGCAGGCCTGACAGCGAAAGGTTTGCGCTGAGACAAATCGCCCTGACCGCTGCAACGGTAAAGTCTAATGACCTTCCAACCATTTCTTTAGAGCAAGAAAGGAAAGTCATGCCATATACCTATTCCAAAGTCGATGATCTGCAAAAAACCGACATGGTCGGCTCCCATCAGTGCGTTGCTCTCGTGCAAGTCTATGCAGGAGCGCCATCGACACTGGCGTGGCGTAAAGGAGATGATGTCGTTGGCAACGCTGCAATTAAGAAAGGCACAGCAATCGCAACCTTCATCGATGCGAAATATCCCAACCGCAGTACTGGCAACCATGCCGCGTTCTATCTGAAGGACGGTGTCGGCGGGATCTACATCATGGACCAATGGAAGACGAAACCTGGCGGCAAGGTATCGTCGCGCTTTATTCCGCGCTTGGGCAAAGACAAAAAAGGACGCTTCATCCGCCCCAGCAATAATGCCGACGCCTACTCCATCATCGAATAGCTATTCATGCGCCCTCTCACCTCAAAAGTATTTCCATTGCCGGCTATCCTAACTCTGACTCTGGGAGTACTAATTCCAGGCAAAGCAATGAGTGCGCAAGCGCTCGAATGCCCAAAGGAGCTCCCTGCCACATCATTCCAGTTGGCAAACGCACCACCTGGCTGGCGGTTCTTTGCGGAACTGCCTCTCTACCTGCATGCGGCAGAGCCAATGAGCGGGCCTCCAGAGCAACTAGGCCATCTGATTGAAGATTCCGTAAAAAAAAATAAGGATCAGTGGACTTACACATACACTCTGGATGGCCCCTTTCCCAATGGAAAATGGCTGCTCTGCTCTTACGGCGCCCATAGCGAAATGACACTCTCGAAACGCATCAGCGACGAAACGCAGATGTGCAAGATAAGCTATCGCAAGGGCAGTAAGGCCGAACAGCGCGAGATAAATATCCATTGCGAATAGCCCGCCGGCTTGCGCGGGCGGGCTGCGGGTGCCTGAGGAGGATTAGAGGAAGAAGGCCTCGGGTTCGGCGACGCCGACCAGCGCGGCGAATTGCGCAACGGGCGGGAACGGGCCTGGGTTCTCGTTCAGGCTCTTGAGCAGGGCTGGCAGCGCGGCAATGGCGCTGGACAGCGTGGCGTCGTCCTGGATGCCGGCCAGCCAGGCCGAGGCGGCCGCCAGGTTCTGCCCGGTGTAGGCCGCTTCCGTTTGCAGCACCGTCAGGCCGGCGGTGAATTCCGCCGCCGCCACGGCCTTGGCTTGCAGCGCCAGCGCGTCGCTGCCCTGCGCCGCCTGCGTCAGCGCGATGGCGGTGCCGCCCAGGGTCAGGTAGCCCTTGGTGATCAATCCGGTCCAATACTGCAAGCCGGCGCTGTCGGCGGCGTGGCCGAACATGTTCAGATACATCTGGTTGACGGCCACGTCAGTTGCCTTCCCGCCGAACTGCTGCTGGAATTCGGCCGACTGCACCAGCGCCGTCTCCAGCACATGCACGCTGCTCTGGGCCTGCCAATAGCCCTGCCCCGCCGGTTCCGCCGGACGGTGCAGGAGGGCCGCGTACAGCTTGCCGACTTCTATTGCGCTGATGGCGGGTACGCCCGCGCCGCTGTTGGCGCGCGCGATGGCGGCCGCGTCGTTCAGGCTGCCGGTGTCGATATCGCCGATGTGCGCGGCCGGCGTGCTCACACCGAGCGCGGAGCCCAGGTAGGACGTCAGCAGCGTTTCCGGATGCCCGCTGGCCATGGCGGCGGCCAGCTTGTCGACCAGCGACGCCTGCAGCACCACCGAGGCCTGGCCGATGTGGGCCAGCGCGCCGTAAATGCCGCCGCCGGCGGTATTGGTTTGCTCGATATTGGCCAGGCCCGCTTCCAGCACCTGGCCGAAAGCCTGCGTCGCCAGGGCGCTCAGTTTTGCGGCAGCCGCCGTCAGGCTGGCATTGCCGGCCTGGGCGACGCTGCTGGCGAGCAGCGCGCTGATGAAGCTGGCGCTGCTCAGGTCGGTGGCGCCGCTGGCGTGCGCGAGGGTGCCTGCCAGCGCGCCGGCAACCGCCTTGAAGGCTTGCGCTTCGCTGAGCTGGCCGGATCCGCCAGCCAGGCTGACCAGCGTGCGGGCCACCGCCAGTTGCAGGCCGTCCAGGCTGGCAGCCACCACTTGCAGGTGCAGCGCTGCCGGCACGGAGGCGGGTGCTCCCGGATCGCTGTCGATGGCGGCGGATAGCGGGCTGGTCTTGCTCACGTCGGTGGCGCCCAGGCCGAACGCTTCAGCCAGGCGGGCGCTGGCCTGGGCCGCGCTCGCGCCCTGCAGCTGCAGCTGCAGGTGCAGCGAGGACAGCGCGTTGACGGCCTTGCTTTGGGTGGTGGCGGCATAGCTGCCGTGCTGCGCCAGGCCGGTGGTGGCGTCGGTGCCGCCGGTGACCAGCAGCGACACGGGAATCTGGCCGGGCGGCACGATGCCGGCATTGGACGCCGTCAGGATGTAGCGGCCTTGGCTGTCCGTGACGGCATTCCATTCGCCCTGGTCGAACTGGCCGTTGCCGTTGGCGTCGTTAAAGACGGTGGCGCCCTGCACATAGCCGGTCGCTTGCACCTGGCCGGTGTAGGCGGTATAGCCCCAGTCCTTGAGCGTGGAAGCCAGGAAGGGCAGCTCGGCCTTGAAGGCAGCCAGCGAAGCGGCGTCGGTGACGCGATCCAGGTAGGCGCCCACGAGGGCAACATTGCTGCCCTGGTAGGCGGCCAGTTCCGGCCCGGTGTCCATTTCTGCGCTGAACGCCAAGGCCGCCGCCGCTTTGCTCTCCAGCGCCGTCTTGTCGCTGCCTTGCGCGCCGAGCGCCAGATAGAGCGGCAATGCGCCGCGGCTGATCGCGCCGCTGTCCAGCAGCGCGGTCCAGTAATTCGCCCCGGCGGCGTCGGCGGCATGGCCGAACAGCTGGTGATAGAAGAAGCGCACCATGGCGGCATTGCTTTCGTCCGCATGCGCAACCTTGAACTCAGGCGAAGCGGCGAGCGTCGCCGCCACCTCCGCGCTGCTCTGGCTGGCGACGAGGGTGATGGTCAGCGCTTCCGGCACGCGGTTGCTGTAGGCGACGAAGAGCTTTGCGATATCGGTCGGTGAGAGGGGCATAGTGGCGCCTGTAAGGTTGAGTAATCGAAACAGCTTGGAGTTATAAGATTGTCATAATTATTAATTTGAGAATGTGCCAGCCATCACAAACATGGCGCGGAAAACTTGCCAAAAGGAACATTGTTTGCGAATATGGTGAATTGTTGTCTTTTTGATAATACATGAAACATTTAGTCCCCCTGCTGCTATTTGCCTGCTGCGCCGCGAGCGCCCAGCAAACCGATGCCAACAGCGATACCGCCGCTCCGGCGGTGGAAGTGGCCAATTTGCGCAATCCGGTGCTGAAGTCCTACAAGACCATGCTGGCTGGGGTGGACATCTACGAACGCATGAAGGCCAGGGCGCCCAACACCACGCTGCGTTTCCGCCTGCTGGCGCCGGACGGCGCGCACGCCAAACCCTTCACCTTGCGCATCGCCAACGATGACACCTCGGTCGGCGTGCCGGTGGAGGCCAACGGCACCTTCGCCCTCCCCCTGCTGCCGGAGCTGAGCGGCGACGCCGAACTGATCGTCAACGCCAAAAAAGGCAGCGTGCGCTGGACTCCGGACATCCGCCCGGCAGGCGAGCCGGACACGGTGCGCCGCCTGGGCGACCTGCGGCTGGAGTGCGAGGTGTGGTGGGTTATCGAGCAGGAGGATATGGGCTTTTTCCGGCGCAAGCTGATGCAGGCCGTGGGCAGCCCTTGCGCCAGCAAGATGAGCACGCTGTTTTACGAGCCGGGGCGCAAGGTGAGCGGCGCCACGCTGGAGCACGGCGGCAAGCGCTTGCCGCTGAAGGTCGTGCGCAACGGTTATGCGTTTGTCCTGCCGCTGCAGGACAAGAGCCTGGAGGATGAGGCGGCCATCGTGATCGAGTATGCGGAGTCCTGAATAAAAAAGCCCGCCGGCTTGCGCGGGCGGGCTCGATGCAGGACGGGCGATCGCCCGCGCCGCATTAGTTCTTCGACTGGTCGACCAGCTTGTTTTTCGCGATCCAAGGCATCATGGCGCGCAGCTTGGCGCCGACTTCTTCGATCGGGTGCTCGGCGGTCAGGCGGCGGCGGGAAATCAGGGTCGGTGCGCCGGCCTTGTTTTCCAGGATGAAGCTCTTCGCGTATTCGCCGGTCTGGATGTCCTTCAGGCACTGGCGCATCGCTTCCTTGGTGGCCGAGGTCACGACTTTCGGCCCGGTCACGTACTCGCCGTATTCGGCGTTGTTCGAGATCGAGTAGTTCATGTTGGCGATGCCGCCTTCGTAGATCAGGTCGACGATCAGTTTCAGCTCGTGCAGGCACTCGAAGTAAGCCATTTCCGGAGCGTAGCCCGCTTCGGTCAGGGTTTCGAAGCCGGCCTTGATCAGCTCGACCGCGCCGCCGCACAGGACCGCTTGTTCGCCGAACAGGTCGGTCTCGGTTTCTTCACGGAAGTTGGTTTCGATGATGCCGGCCTTGCCGCCGCCGTTGGCCGAAGCGTAGGACAGGGCGATGTCGCGGGCGTTGCCGGACTTGTCCTGGTACACGGCGATCAGGTGCGGTACGCCGCCACCCTGGCGGTAGGTGCCGCGCACGGTGTGGCCTGGGGCCTTGGGCGCAACCATGATCACGTCCAGGTCGGCGCGTGGCACGACTTGGCCGTAGTGCACGTTGAAGCCGTGCGCGAAGGCCAGCACTGCGCCCTGCTTGGCGTGCGGGGCCACGTTTTCGTTGTAGACCTGGGCGATGTTCTCGTCCGGCAGCAGGATCATGATGACGTCGGCCGCTTTGACGGCGTCGTTCACTTCAGCCACTTTGATGCCGGCTGCTTCCACTTTCTGCCAGGAGGCGCCGCCTTTGCGCAGGCCGACGGTGACGTTCACGCCGGAGTCGGTCAGGTTTTGCGCGTGCGCGTGGCCCTGCGAGCCGTAGCCGATGATGGCAACGTTTTTGCCCTTGATCAGGGAGAGGTCGGCGTCTTTGTCGTAGAAAACTTTCATGGTCATTCCTTGGTGAGATATTTGGTAAATTTTAAAAATTAAACTTTGAGGATGCGCTCGCCGCGTCCGATGCCCGAGCCGCCGGTACGGACGGTCTCCAGGATCGAGGTGCGGTCGATGGCATCGATGAAGGCGTCCAGCTTGCTCTTGGCGCCCGTCAGCTCAATGGTGTAGGTCTTTTCGGTGACGTCGATAATGCGGCCACGGAAAATGTCGGCGGTGCGCTTCATTTCCTCGCGCTCCTTGCCTACCGCCCTCACCTTGATCAGCATCAGCTCGCGCTCGATGTGCTGGCCTTCGGTCAGGTCAACCACCTTGACCACTTCAATCAGGCGATTGAGGTGCTTGGTGATCTGTTCGATGATGTCGTCCGAGCCGGTGGTGACGATGGTCATGCGCGACAGCGTCGCGTCTTCGGTCGGCGCCACGGTCAGCGTTTCAATGTTGTAGCCGCGCGCCGAGAACAGGCCCACTACGCGGGACAGGGCGCCGGCTTCGTTTTCCAGCAGTACAGAAATAATATGTCGCATTACAGATCCTCCGAACCCAGCAGCATTTCGGAGAGGCCTTTACCCGCCTTCACCATCGGCCACACATTCTCGCTCTGGTCGGTAATGAAATTCATAAAGACCAGCTTGTCCTTCATACGGAAGGCGTCCTTGAGCGCGTTCTCGACGTCGCCCGGCTTCTCGATCTTCATGCCGACGTGGCCGTAGGCCTCGGCCAGCTTCTCGAAGTCCGGCAGCGAATCCATATAGGACTCGGAGTAGCGCGAACCGTAGTCGATCTGCTGCCACTGGCGGACCATGCCCAGGAAGCGGTTGTTGAGCAGGATGATCTTCGGCGTCAGGTGGTACTGTTTGCAGGTCGCGAGTTCCTGGATGTTCATCTGGATCGAGCCTTCGCCGGTGATGCAGGCGACGGTGGCGTCCGGATTGGCCATCTGCACGCCCATGGCGTATGGCAGGCCGACACCCATGGTGCCCAGGCCGCCGGAGTTGATCCAGCGGCGCGGCTTGTCGAACTTGTAGTACTGCGCGGCCCACATCTGGTGCTGGCCCACGTCGGAGGTGACGTAGGCGTCGCCGCCGGTGACCTGCCACAGCTTCTCGACCACGTCCTGCGGCTTGATGACCAGGTCGGAGCCGCTGTATTTCAGGCAGTCCTTGCCGCGCCATTCATTGATCTGCTTCCACCAGTTGCCCACGGCGGGATTCGGCTTCTGCTCGGCCGCGTCCAGCTGGGACAGGAACTCGACCAGCACGTCCTTGACGTTGCCGACGATGGGAATGTCCACTTTCACGCGCTTGGAGATCGACGATGGATCGATGTCCACGTGGATGATCTTGCGCGGGTTGGTGGCGAAGTGTTTCGGGTTGCCGATCACGCGGTCGTCGAAACGGGCGCCGATGGCGATCAGGACGTCGCAGTTCTGCATCGCCATGTTCGCTTCGTAGGTGCCGTGCATGCCGGGCATGCCGACGAACTTGTCGTCGGAGGCGCGGTAGGCGCCCAGGCCCATCAGCGTGTTGGTGACCGGGAAGCCCAGCTTGTCGACCAGCTTGTTCAGCTCGGGCGCGGCATTGGCCAGGATCACGCCGCCGCCGGTGTAGATCATCGGGCGTTCGGCTTGCAGCAGCAGTTGCACGGCCTTGCGGATCTGGCCCGAATGGCCCTTGTCCACTGGCTTGTACGAGCGCATTTCGATCTCCTTGGGATAGGAGAACGGGGCCTTGTGCATGCTGATGTCTTTGGGGATATCGACCAGCACGGGGCCGGGACGGCCGGTGCGGGCGATAAAGAAAGCTTTTTTAATGGTTTCCGCCAGGTCTTTCACGTCCTTGACCAGGAAGTTGTGCTTGACCACAGGGCGGGTGATGCCCACGGTGTCGCATTCCTGGAAGGCGTCCTGGCCGATGGCGTGGCTGGGCACCTGGCCCGAGATCACAACCATGGGGATGGAATCCATGTAGGCGGTGGACAAGCCGGTCACGGCATTGGTCACGCCCGGGCCGGAAGTCACCAGCGCAACGCCCACCTTTTGCGAGCAACGCGAATACGCGTCGGCGGCATGGATGGCGGCCTGCTCGTGGCGAACGAGGATGTGCTGGAATTTGTCCTGCTTGAAGATGGCGTCGTAGATGTAGAGCACTGCGCCGCCGGGGTAGCCAAAGACGTGCTCAACGCCTTCTTCGGCCAGACAACGGACGAGTATCTCTGCGCCCGTGATGGGTGCATTGGCTTCGGTGTTCATAAAACATTCCTTTCAAGGTCCATAGGAGATTGATCGGATGCTCTTTCCTGGCGAAGCTATGCAATGCGGGGCAGTTCTCCTGGCTTCCCTTCTCTCTGCGGTCACGTCACTTCTTCCCGTAGCCATAGATACGGTGCAAAGTGGCGCTAAACGCAACTCGTTTGGCCGGAGTGTCTGCCGCGGTTGTGCATACCTCTCGCGCTTGTGGCGCGGGTTAGAGCAAACTGCTGACAAATGAAAGCGGGAGTTGCCGATGACAGCCTTGTGTGCTGCCGGACAAAACCAAGGACTTCGTGGTGTTCGAAGCGATCTATACGGTACTGCGCCGCACCAATTTGGTCAAGTAAAATAGCGAGCAATCTGCAATTGAGGGGCCATTCTGGTGCATTTACTTGTTGCAAAACGTGAAAAACAAGCGGAAAGGCCCGTTTTTTGCTAGGATGCAGCCTGTTCATCTCCCCCCGGCAGTACGTCCCCGACGCATGGCAACAGATAAAGAATTATCGGATTTTCTCGAGAACGTCGAGCGGCGCGCCTTCAAACAAGCCGTCTACGCGGTGCGCAAGGAAGAAAGCGCGCTGGACATCGTGCAGGACGCGATGATCAAGCTGGCCGAAAAATACGGCGACAAGCCGGCCGCCGAGCTGCCGATGCTGTTCCAGCGCATCCTGCAGACCACCATCCTCGATTATTTCCGCCGCGAAAAGGTGCGCAACACCTGGGTCAGCCTGTTCTCCGGCATGAGCTCCTCGGCCGACGAGCACGACGACTTCGACATCCTGGAGTCCTACGAGGCCGAGCAAGGCTCGCAGGCCGCCGAGTCCAGCGCCGACAAGGTCGAGCGCATGCAGACGCTGAGCGCCATCGATGACGAAGTACAAAAACTGCCCGCGCGTCAACGGGAAGCCTTCCTTATGCGTTACCTACATGATCTGGACGTGGCCGAGACGGCCGAAGCGATGGGATGTTCCGAAGGGAGCGTGAAAACACATTGCTCAAGAGCAACCCACACTCTCGCCGAAGCGCTCAAAGCCAAGGGAATTAAATTATGAATACCGACGATCTGAACTTTGCCTATCGGGTGCGGCACGCACTCAACGAGAAGCTGGACGACCTGCCGGCTTCGACCACCGACCGCCTGGCCGCCGCCCGCAAGGCCGCCATGGCGCGCAAGAAGGCGCACGTGCCGGTGCGCGTGACCCAGGCCGAACTGGCCGGCGCGGGCACGCACGCGGCCGGCTTCTTCAGCAGCCCGTTCAGCTGGCTGGGCCGCATGCGCGTGGCCGTCCCCATGCTGATCCTGGTGGCCGGCATGGTGGGCGTGTACCAGTACGAAGAACAGCAGCGCATCGCCGAACTGGCCGAGCTGGACGCGGCCGTGCTGTCGGACGAGCTGCCGCTGTCGGCCTATCTGGACCACGGCTTCAACGCCTATCTTGAGAATCGCGAGCAATAAGGATGGCGCGTATCAGCCTGATTACTCTGTATCGCTACAAGGGTGAACTGGTCAGCCTGGCACTGTGCGGCTGGGCTGCCGTGGCCGCCGCGCAGGGCGGCGCTGCCACTGCCACGCCGGCCTCCGCGCCGGCGGCGGCGCCCGGCAAGCACGCGGTGGCTCCCATCGCCCTCGAAAAACCGCTGTGGAAAGACCTCACGCCCGCCCAGCAGCGCGCCCTTGAGCCGCTGTCGGCCGAGTGGAACAAGCTGACCGGCCTGCGCAAGCAGAAATGGCTGGAAATCGCCAACCGTTTCGCATCGATGAAGCCGGACGAGCAACAGCGCGTGCATGAGCGCATGCGCGACTGGCTGCGCCTGACGCCGGAGCAGCGCCGCCAGGTGCGCGAGAATTTCGCCCGCTCGCAGAAGATCACGCCGGGCCAGAAATCGGCCCAGTGGGAGCAGTACCAGCAACTGCCGGAAGAAAAGAAAAAACAGCTGGCGGACAAGGCGCCCAAGAAACTGGTTGCCAATCCGCCAACGCCGACCCAAAGCAAGGCGCCGACCGTAGCGCCGGTGAAGTCCAAACTGCCGCCGGCAGCCGGCGCGCAGGTTCCAGGTGTACCGGCCCCAGGCACACCGGCCGCCGCCCCTGCGCCTGGCGCCACGCCGGCCAGCCCTGCAGCCGCCCTGCCCGGCGCGGCCAATGTGGTTCCGGGCGCCGCCCCTGCCACCGTTGCTCCGGTCCCAGCCACTCCGACCCAGCCCACGCCAGCCAATGTCAAATAGCATGCCGATCGAGCAGCCGGCGCCCACCGTCAAGCGCCGCCTGATTTCCATGGTGTACGAATTGCTGCTGGCGTTCGCGGTGCTGTTCCTGCCCTTCCTGATTTTTGAAATCGTCTCCGGCGCATCGCACACGCCGGTAGCCGAGCACATGCGCCAAATGCTGGCCTTCCTGGTGCTGGGCGCCTACTTCATCCACCAATGGGTGCGCGAGGGCCAGACGCTGGCCATGCGCACCTGGCGCATCAAGGTGGTGCTGCCGGGCCATGCCCACGTGCCGCCCAAGATCGCCGCGCTGCGCTATCTGCTCAGCTGGGGCTGGGTGCTGCCCGCGCTGGTGGTCGACTACGCCTTCGGCCTGAGCCGCTGGCAGGCGCTGAACGCCATCGGCGCCGGCATCCTGGCCTGGGCGCTGACCGCCTTCTTCAACAAGGACCGCCAGTTCCTGCACGACCGCATCGCAGGCACCCGCCTGGTCCAGCTGCCCAAGCCGGCCGAAAAGGGCAAAGAGCAGGCCGCAACATGACGATGGAAGGCTTGGCCAGCGCCAGGCCGACGGGTCGCCCCTGCAAATGCCCGCCCGCTGACCTGAACCCGCCTGCCTGACAGGCGACGCTTCCTTACTTCGCAGCGGCACCCGCAAGTTCAGCAAGGATCTGCCGCGCCCGCTCGTTTCGCTCAGCGCTATGGGCTTGCGCCGCCTCCGGACTCTTGAGGTACTTTTCCAAAGCGTCCGCAACGCCTTCCGTGGTACCTGAGCGCAGCAGCACGGTGACGCGCCGGTGCCATGCTTCCCCGTTTGCCGGATATTCGGCATTCAGCATATCCACATAGGTGCGCGCCTGGTCCTGCTGCCAAGTGACGAGCATGACCTCGAGCAGACTCAATAAAGCGCGCTCACGCGTCGCGCCGGTCGTCATAGCGGCCTTGAGCTGCGGAACGGCATCGTCGTAGCGTTCCAGGCGCAAATAGGCTCGCCCGAGCAGCAATTGCGTATCGGCGTCCTTGCTGTCGAGCTGATAGGCTGTAGTCAGCACCACGGCTGCAGCATCCGGCTCGCCCAGGTTCAGCAGATTGCGGCCGGCCTCGCGGCTTGCGAACGGATCGACGCTGAATCGCATCCACTGCAGTTGGAAAGTGAGCGCTTCCCAGCGATCGCCGGTATTCGCGAGCGCGGTATTCATCACCAGAGAGTCGTAGATCTCGTGAAACGGCAAGGCCAGCGCCATTGGCTTCATGAACGTGGCCCTTTCCGCGTGCTGCTCCGTCCTTAACTGCGTATCAACCAGGTCGAGCGGAAGATAGGCCATGCTGTCTGCCACCAGCGGGCGCGCCGCCATATAAGGTTCAAGTTTCCTGGCATAAGCCTGCATAGCCTCATAGCTGCCGCCCCAACGCGGCCTGAGGGCGCGCATCGCGGCAACCGCCAGATGCCGGCAAGCCGGGTCAACAGCTTCCCCCTGCCGCAGCGCATCGGCCTGGACTTTGTCTTCGCTGAGCAGCATGCCGAGAAACAGCGACGTTGCGTGCGCGTCGGTGAGCCGTGGCTCGCGTGCCGCAGCCTGGCCGAGCATGTGCAGCGCCTTGAAGGCGTTGGCCGACATGAGGCGCATTTTCTCGTCCGACGTTTCCGCCGCCGCAGCAGTGCCACGCGCAGCGATCGCGGCTCGGCTGAAGTGCCTGCCACGTGCCGCCAGGGCAAAGGCGCTTTGCGGCGCGTTGTCCAGCCAGGCAGCGCTCAACCGGTCTGACTCGGCGCCGCCGTCAAATATCTCGAAGTCGCGGTGGATGATTTCGCTGGGCTCGCCCTGGACCGGAAAATGCCGCTCCAGGTCACCTTGAAAGAGCGCATCGAGCGCGGCGTATGCCTTACGCTCCACCAGGACTGCCACTTGGGCAGTCGTTACCGAACGGCCAAACAGATATTCACACTGTGCCCTCGCCTGCCCGGCGGGCCAGCGATTACCAGGCAAGTCGGGAAAGGCAAGACAGCGCTGCAAAGGGTCTTTGATGGCATCCGCGTCCATGGCGGCGCGAAGATAGGCTTGCATCGCAGGCGGCGCGCGCGAAAAAATGGCGGCCGGGGTTTGCGCTTGTGCAGCTAGGCAGGCGAGCGCCAGGCCAAGCATCATCACGAATTTGGACATGGCATACCAGCAATATTAAGAACACCATCTTGCCATGCAGCTACTTCGATCGCAACAAATTAAAAGCGCTCGAAGTCCGTCAGGTAGCGCCACTCGCCGACCGGCAGGCTGGACATGGCGATGCGGCCGATGCGGATGCGCTTCATGGCCACCACTTTCAGGCCCACCAGCTTGCACATGTGCTGGATCTGGCCCGGCTTGGGCGCCTTCAGCGCGAAGCGCAGGCGCTTCTCGTTCTGCCAGCTGACCTTGATCGGCGGCAGCGGCTTGCCGTTGTAAGGCAGGCCGTGGTTCAGCAGCGCCAGGCCGTTGTCGGCGATGCTGCCCTCCACTTCCACGATGATTTCCTGCTCCAGTCCCTCGGACAGCTTGCGCGTGACGCGGAAGTCCTGCGTCAGCACCACCAGGCCGCTGGCCATGGTTTCCAGCGGCGACTCCAGCGACAAATTCACCAGGTGGCGCTTGAGGAAGCGCTCGCCGCGCGCGGCCTCGGTGCGCGTGGCCTCGCTGACGCAGCTGAATACCGGCTGGCCGTCCTTGTCGATGCCGGCGCTGATGCCGGCCGGCTTGTTCAGCAGGATGGTGGCCGGCGCGATCTCCAGCAGGGTGGCGTCCTTGTCCAGCTCCACGGTCTGTTCCGGCGCAACGCGCGCGCCCGCCTCCTCGACCAGCACGCCGTCCACGCGGACGAAAGCGCCTTCGATATACAGCTCGGCCTCGCGGCGCGAGCACGGAAGCATGTCCGCCACGCGCTTGGCGAGGCGGACGGTGTTGTCTTGTTCGGTCATAATTTGCTGAAGTAGGCCGCAAAGACTGCGGCGGTGCGTTCGAGGCCGGCGCGCGGCGCGTCGAGATGGGTGACGAGGCGCAGGCGCGGCGCCATGGATACGCGGATGTGCGCAGCCTGCAGCGCTGCCTGCAGCCCTGCCGTGTGCTGCTGCGGCACATCCACGTAGAAGATATTGGTTTGCGGCGTGCTGACTTTCAGGCCGGGGATCTTGGCCAGTTCGACGGCGAGGAAGGCGGCGTTGGCGTGGTCGTCCGCCAGGCGGCCCACATTGTGCTGCAGCGCGTACAGGCCCGCAGCGGCGATGACGCCGGCCTGGCGCATGCCGCCGCCCAGCATCTTGCGCCAGCGCTTGCCCTGCTCTATCAGCGTGCGCGAGCCGCACAGCACCGAGCCCACCGGCGCGCCCAGGCCTTTGGACAGGCACACGGACACGCTGTCGAAGCCCTGCACCGCGTCGCGCAGGCTCACGCCCTGCTGCACGGCGGCGTTGCAGATGCGGGCGCCGTCCAGGTGCGTGGCGAGGCCGCGCTGGTGCGCGTAGGCGGTGGCCTGCGCCACGTAGGCGGCGGGCAGCACGCGGCCGCCTATGGTGTTTTCCAGCGCCAGCAGGCGCGAACGGGCAAAGTGCACGTCGTCCGGCTTGATGTTGGCTTCGACGTCGGCGATGGCGATGCTGCCGTCGGCCTGGTTGGGCAAAGGCTGCGGCTGGATGCTGCCCAGGACCGCCGCGCCGCCGCCTTCGTAGCGGTAGGTGTGCGCTTCCTGGCCGACGATGTATTCGTCGCCGCGGCCGCAGTGGGCCAGCAGCGCGATCAGGTTGGACTGGGTGCCGGAGGGCGCGTACAGGGCCGCCTCAAAGCCGAACAGTTCGGCGGCGGTGTCCTGCAGCAGGTTGACGGTGGGGTCGTCGCCGTAGACGTCGTCGCCGGTGTCGGCGGCGCGCATCGCGTCCAGCATGGCTGGACTGGGGCGGGTTACGGTGTCACTGCGAAGGTCTATCCACTGCTCACTCATGTTCCCGCCCTTTTTCGATTATTCAGCTTTGGCTAACTGCTCCGCAAAGAAGCGATTGCCCATTTCTTCCAGTCCCAGCGTCTCCAGCACTTCCTGCAAGCGCTCCGTCGGACGGCGGCGCGGCAGGTTTTTGTAGCTGGCGATGATGAGTTCATTCTTCATCGAGTGCTCCCACCCAACCAGCTCGGTCACATTCACGTGGTAGCCATGCGCTTCCAGCTGCAGGCAGCGCAGCACGTTGGTGACCTGGCTGCCGAATTCGCGCGTGTGGATGGGGTGGCGCCAGATTTCGGTCAGCGGGCTTTTCAGCTGCCTGGCCTTGTTCTTCTTCAGCACCGTGGCCACTTCGGCCTGGCAGCACGGCACCAGCACCATGAACTTGGCCTTCTTCTTCAGGGCGAAGGCGATGGCGTCGTCGGTGGCGGTGTTACAGGCGTGCAGCGCGGTGACGATGTCGATCTGCTCCGGCAGTTCTTTGGACTCGGTCGATTCCGCCACCGACAGCGGCAGGAAGGACATGCCCTTGAAGCCGAACTTGGCGGCCAGCTCCTGCGAACGCGCCACCAGCTCGGCGCGCGTTTCAATGCCGTAGATGTGCGAGTTGTCTTCCAGGTGCTTGAAGAACAGGTCGTAGATGATGAAGCCGAGGTAGGACTTGCCTGCGCCGTGGTCGACCAGCGACACGCCCGGACCCTGCGCCTGCACTTCCTTCAGCAGCGGCTCGATGAACTGGTACAGGTGGTAGACCTGCTTCAGCTTGCGGCGGCTGTCCTGGTTCAGCTTGCCGTCGCGCGTGAGGATATGCAGTTCCTGCAGCAGCGCGACCGACTGGCCTTCGCGGACCTCGGGCATGTTGGCGGCAGCGGTGACGGTGTCGCCCAGCGGGGCCGGCTTGGCTGGCTTGGCTGCGGTCTTAGGCTGCTTCATCGATCCACGCCTGCTGTATCGCTTCCAGTACCTTCTCGCCGCCACGGGTGTGGTCGTCGTCGAAGCCTTCCAGGTCCACCACCCAGTTGTGCAGGTCGGTGAAGCGGATGGTGATCGGGTCGATCTCGGGGAACTTGTCGTACAGCGCTTCGGCGATGGCCGTAATGTCGCTCCATTTCATGCTGCGCTCCTCAGTGCCCGCCTTCGCTGGCGTGGTTGATGGTGTACTTCGGAATCTCGACCACCAGGTCTTCGTCCGCCACCACCGCCTGGCACGACAGGCGCGACACCGCTTCCAGGCCCCAGGCCTTGTCCAGCAGGTCTTCTTCCGTTTCGCTGGCTTCGCTCAGCGAATCGAAGCCTTCGCGCACCAGCACGTGGCAAGTGGTGCAGGCGCAGCTCTTCTCGCAGGCGTGCTCGATGTGGATGTCATTTTCCAGCATGACGTCGCACAGCGTCTTGCCGGCGGGAGCTTCAACAACGGCGCCTTCGGGGCACAGCTTGGCGTGTGGCAGGAATACGATTTGGGGCATGGTTCTCTTTCGGATTAAACAAGCTGGTCCAGCGATTTGCCGGCCAGTGCGCTGCGCACGCTGCGGTCCATGCGGCGCGATGCGAATTCTTCGGTGCCGCGCGCCAGGGCTTCCACGGCCAGCTTGACGGCGGCGTGGTCGGCCTCGCCGGTGGCGGACTGCGCCAGCACGGTGCGGGTCTGCGCCATCAGCGCGTCCACCTCGGCGCGCTCGGCCTCGTCCAGCAGGGCCGCGTCCTCGTCCAGCGCGGACTGCGTGGCCAGCAGGATGCGCTCGGCTTCCACCTGCTCTTCGCGCAGCGCGCGCGCCTTCATGTCCACGTCGGCGGACTTGTAGGAGTCCTGCAGCATGCGCGCCACGTCGTCGTCGCCCAGGCCGTAGGACGGCTTGACCGAGATCGACGCTTCCACGCCGGAGCGCAGCTCGCGCGCCGACACGGACAGCAGGCCGTCCGCATCGACTTGATAGGTGATGCGGATGCGCGCCGCGCCGGCCGCCATCGGCGGAATGCCGCGCAGCTCGAAGCGCGCCAGCGAACGGCAGTCGGTCACCAGTTCGCGCTCGCCCTGCAGCACGTGCACGGCCAGGGCGGTCTGGCCGTCCTTGAAGGTGGTGAACTCCTGCGCGCGGGCGCAAGGAATGGTGGAGTTGCGCGGGATGATCTTCTCGACCAGGCCGCCCATGGTCTCGATGCCCAGCGACAGCGGGATCACGTCCAGCAGCAGCCAGTCGTCGCCCGGCGCGCGATTGCCGGCCAGCAGATTGGCCTGGATGGCGGCGCCCAGCGCCACCACTTTGTCCGGATCGATATTGGCGTGCGGGATGGTGTGGAAATGCTCGCTCACGGCGCGCTGCACATGCGGCATGCGCGTGGCGCCGCCCACCATGACCACGCCGTCCACGTCGTCCGCGTCCACATTGGCGTCGCGCAGCGCTTTCTTGATGGCGTTCATGGTCTTGCCGACCAAGTGCTTGGTGATCTCGGCGAAGGTCTCGGCGGTCACTTTCAGGTGCACTTCCTCGCCCGAGCCCAGGATGGCGTCCACCGTCACTTCGGACTTGGTGGACAGCAGCTCCTTGGCTTCGCGCGCCTTCACCATCAGCACGGCGGTGTCCTCGTCGGACAGCGGGGCCAGCTTTTCCTGCTCGTGGATCCAGCAGAACAGGCGGTGGTCGAAGTCGTCGCCGCCCAGCGCTGAGTCGCCGCCGGTGGACAGGACTTCAAACACGCCCTTGCTCAGTTTCAGGATGGAGATGTCGAAGGTGCCGCCGCCCAGGTCGTACACGGCGAACAGGCCTTCCGAACCGTTGTCCAGGCCATAGGCGATGGCGGCGGCGGTCGGCTCGCTCAGCAGGCGCAGCACGTTCAGGCCGGCCAGCTGCGCCGCGTCCTTGGTGGCCTGGCGCTGCGCGTCGTCGAAGTAAGCCGGCACGGTGATCACCGCTCCCACCAGGTCGTCACCCAGCGAGTCCTCGGCGCGCTGGCGCAGCGTGGCCAGGATCTGCGCCGAGGTTTCCACCGGCGACTTCACGCCGGCCACGGTTTTCAGCTGCACCATGCCGGGGCCGTCGACGAAGTCGTACGGCAGGTTCTCGGCGTAGGCGATGTCCTTCAGGCCGCGGCCCATGAAGCGCTTGACCGACACGATGGTGTTCTTCGGGTCGGTGGTCTGCGCCGCTTGCGCCTTGTAGCCGATATTGGCGTTGCCGTTCGCAAGGTAGCGCACCACGGAAGGCAGCAGCGGGCGGCCCTCCTCGTCGTTCAGCACTTCGGGAATGCTGTTGCGCACGGTGGCCACCAGCGAATTGGTGGTGCCCAGGTCGATGCCCACCGCCAGGCGGTGCTGGTGCGGCGCGGTCGACATGCCGGGTTCGGAAATCTGCAGTAGTGCCATGGTGTTATATTTCTAAGGCGTCAAAGGCGAAGCGGACTTCTTCGCCGAATTTTTCAAGGAACATCAGGGCGCGCACGCCTTGGGCGGCGGCATGGAAGTCGCCGGCCGTGATGCGGGCCTCGATGTCCTTCAACTGGTCTTTGCGCGCGGCGCGCAACTGGCCGTCCAGCTTCTCCAGCAATGCCATATCCTTGCCGCCGCGCGCGTCGTCCAGCTCCTCTCGCCATTCCATCTGCTGCATGAGGAAGGCCGCCGGCATGGCGGTGTTCGACTCGGTCTGCAGATCCACGCCATTGAGCTCGCACAGGTACTGCGCGCGCTTCTGCGGGTTTTTCAGGGTCTGGTAGGCTTCGTTGGCGCGCGTGGCCCATTGCATGGCGACGCGCTTTTCGGCGTCGGTGGCGTTGACGAAACGGTCGGGATGGACGCGGCTCTGGACGTCGCGGTAGGCGCTGTCAAGCGCCCCCGCGTCGACGGCGAACTGCTGCGGAAGATGGAATAGTTCGAAGTGGTTTTGCACGGCGCATTACTAAGAGAACTGCGGATTTAAATACGGAAGCTTTCGCCGCAGCCGCAGGCGTCTTTTTCGTTCGGGTTGTTGAACTTGAAGCCTTCGTTCAGGCCTTCGCGCGCGAAGTCCAGCTCGGTGCCGTCGATGTAAGGCAGGCTTTTCGGATCGACGAACACCTTCACGCCGTGCGACTCGAACACGCTGTCCTCGTCCGCCACTTCGTCCACATATTCCAGCTTGTAGGCCAGACCGGAGCAGCCCGTGGTGCGCACGCCGAAGCGCAGGCCCAGGCCTTTGCCGCGGCGTTCGATGTAACGGTTGATATGCTTGGCCGCTTTTTCGGTCAGGGTAATTGCCATGCTGTCCTCCGGCGTTTAAGCCGCTTGTGCCGAGTGTTTGGCCTTGTAGTCTTCAACTGCCGCCTTGATGGCGTCTTCAGCCAGGATGGAGCAGTGGATTTTCACCGGTGGCAGCGCCAGTTCTTCGGCGATGGCGGTGTTCTTGATGGCCAGCGCTTCGTCCAGGGTTTTGCCCTTGACCCATTCGGTCACCAGCGACGACGAGGCGATCGCCGAGCCGCAGCCGTAGGTCTTGAACTTTGCATCTTCGATCAGGCCGTCGGCGCCAACCTTGATTTGCAGCTTCATCACGTCGCCGCAGGCCGGCGCGCCGACCATGCCGGTGCCAACCGATTCGTCGCCCTTTTCAAAGGCGCCGACGTTGCGTGGATTTTCGTAGTGGTCCAACACTTTTTCCGAGTAAGCCATTTTGATGCTCCTGTAATCTTTAAATTAGTGCGCTGCCCATTGGATCGAGCTGATATCGATGCCTTCTTTGAACATGTCCCACAGCGGCGACAGTTCGCGCAGCTTGCCGACCTTGGACTTCATCAGCTCGACCGCGAAGTCGATGTCCTTCTCGGTGGTGAAACGGCCGATGGTGAAACGGATGGAGCTGTGCGCCAGTTCGTCGCTGCGGCCCAGGGCGCGCAGCACGTAGGATGGCTCCAGCGAGGCCGAGGTGCAGGCCGAACCGGACGATACCGCCAGGTCCTTCACTGCCATGATCAGCGATTCGCCTTCGACGTAGTTGAAGCTCACGTTCAGGTTGTGCGGCACACGGTGTTCCATGTCGCCGTTGATGTAGGTTTCTTCGATTTCCTGCAGGCCGGCGGCCAGGCGGTCGCGCAGCGCTTTGATGCGGGAGATTTCGCTGTCCATTTCCACTTTCGCCAGGCGGAAGGCTTCGCCCATGCCGACGATCTGGTGGGTAGGCAGGGTGCCGGAGCGCAGGCCGCGCTCGTGGCCGCCGCCGTGCATCTGCGCTTCGATGCGCACGCGCGGCTTGCGGCAAACGTACAGCGCGCCGATGCCTTTCGGGCCGTAGGTCTTGTGGGCGGTGAAGGTCATCAGGTCGACCTTGGTCTTTTGCAGGTCGATCACCACCTTGCCGGTCGCTTGCGCGGCGTCGCAGTGGAAGATGATGCCTTTCGAGCGGCACAGCGCGCCGATTTCGTCGATGGGCTGGATCACGCCGATTTCGTTATTGACCAGCATGACCGAGACCAGGATGGTGTCCGGACGGATCGCCGCTTCCAGCTGGGCGATGGTGATCAGGCCGTTGTCCTGCGGTTCCAGGTAGGTGGCTTCGAAGCCCACGCGCTCCAGTTCGCGCACCGTGTCCAGCACCGCCTTGTGCTCGGTCTTGACGGTGATGATGTGCTTGCCCTTGGTCTTGTAGAACTGCGCCGCGCCCTTGATGGCCAGGTTGTTCGACTCGGTGGCGCCGGAGGTCCAGATGATTTCGCGCGGATCGGCATTCACCAGGGCAGCCACGTGGCCGCGCGCCTCTTCCACCGCTTTTTCAGCGGTCCAGCCGTACATATGGCTGCGGGAGGCGGGATTGCCGAACTGCTCGCGCAGGTAGGGGATCATCATGTCGGCCACGCGCGGGTCGATCGGCGTGGTGGCCGAGTAGTCCATGTAGATCGGGAAGTGCGGGGCGGTCTTGAATTCCACCGGGGCTACCTGGGCGACGTTTTTTTCTGGGGCGTTCATCTATTACTCCAATCAGCGTATCTGCGTATCTTTGTTAGCCGACAGCGGCGTTGCGGTGCATCACCACCACGGCCTGCTCGGCGTGTTTTTGTCTCTGTTGATCGACCAGATCCTGCAGCGATACGGAGTCCAGGTAATCGACCATTTTTTCATTCAGCGTGGCCCACAGCTCATGGGTCATGCAGCGCGCGCCGGTGGCGGCGTCCGCCCCGTGGCAATTCTCTTTGCCGCCGCACTGGGTGGCGTCCAGCGGCTCGTCGACGGCGATGATGATATCGGCCACCGTCACTTTATCGGCGCGGCGGGCCAGGCTGTAGCCACCGCCGGGACCGCGTATCGATTCAACAATCTCGTGGCGGCGCAGCTTGCCGAACAGCTGCTCCAGGTAAGACAGCGAAATGGCCTGGCGCTGCGAAATGCCGGACAGCGTGACCGGGCCTTTGCCTTGGCGCAAAGCCAGATCGATCATCGCAGTCACTGCAAAACGGCCTTTGGTGGTCAGACGCATCACAACCTCGGTTCGGTTAAAATATCGCGCTTGTTTCACGCGATCTCAACTAGCCGAAACACCGATTAGTTGAATGATTTAGTCAAGTATACCAAACTTGACCAATTTTGTCAGGCACCCCGCCAGAAGCTTGCCTGGCAGCGGGTTTTCTTAGGCATGGGGCAAGATTTTACCCGACCCCGGCATTCCTCGCTTGCGCTCACCCGAATACGAGTCCGCCCGCCAGCGCCAGCATGATGGCGCCGGTCAGCCCCTCTATGCCCTTCCATACCAGCGGCCGCTGGAAGACCCCGGACAGGCGGCTGGCGCCGAAGCCCAGCGCGGTAAACCACAGCAGCGACGCGGTCATGGCGCCGACCGCGAAACTGGCGCGCTGGTGGGCCGGATAATTGCCACCCAGCGAGCCGAGCAGCACCAGCGTGTCCAGATAGACATGGGGATTGAGCAGGGACAGCGCCAGCACGCTCACCAGCGCGCGCTGCAGGCTGGGCGGCACGGTGCCGCACTGGGTATCCAGCGCGTCCGCGCGCAGCATGGAGGCCCAGCTGCGCAGCCCGTACCACACCAGGAAGGCCGCCCCGCCCCAGCGCGCCAGCCCCATCAGCAGCGGCGAGCCCTGGATCAGCGCGCCCATGCCGGCCACGCCGGCGGCAATCAGCGCCACGTCAATGACGATGCAGGCGAGCACCGTCACCGCCACGTGCTGGCGGCGCACGCCCACCCGCAATACATGGGCGTTCTGGGCGCCGATGGCCATGATCAGGCTGGCGCCCAGGCCCAGGCCGTTGAGGAATACGTGGGGAGTAAACATGGCAAGCTCGCTGATGAGTGGGGAAGCGGCCATTTTGCGGCGCTTGCCGGCCAAGATGAAGCTGGATTAATATTCTTCACGATAGTTAAGAATTCCTAATCCGGAGACCGCCATGCTGCCCGACGCCCGCCAGGCCGAAGCCCTGCTCGCCATCGTAGCCACCGGCAGCTTTGAACAGGCCGCCGCGCTGCTGCACGTTACGGCCTCGGCCGTGTCGCAGCGCGTCAGCGCCATGGAAGTGGCGCTGGGCACGCCGCTGCTGATACGCAGCCGCCCTTGCCGCCCCACCAGTGCCGGCCAGCGCCTGGTGCAGTACTTGCGCCGCAGCAAATTGCTGGAGGAAGAATTCCTGTCCGGCATGGAGGAAGACGACGCCCGCCCGCTGAGCGTCTCGCTGGCCGTCAACAACGACACCCTGGGCACCTGGCTGCTGCCCGGCCTGGCGCCCTTCCTGATCGCGGAAAACATCCTGCTCGACCTGTCGCTGGACGACCAGGACCACACTTACACACTGATGGAGCGCGGCCAGGCGCTGGCGGCCATCTCCACCGAGCCGCAGCCCATGCGCGGCTGCGTGGCCCAGCCGCTGGGCGTGATGCGCTACCGCATGATGGCCACGCCCGCCTTCGCCGCGCGCTGGCTCCCGGACGGGCTGAACCGCCAGGCCGCGCTGGCCGCCCCCATGATGGTGTTCGACCGCAAGGACTTGCTGCAGTCAAACTTCATGCTGCGCGAATTCGGCCTCACGCCGTTCAGCCACCCCTGTCACTTCATCCCGGCCAACGAAAGCTTTCTGCGCTGCATAGACCTGAGCCTGGGCTACGGCATGGTGGCCGAGCAGCAGATCGGCGAACGCCTGGCCAGCGGCGCCCTGCTCGACCTGGCGCCGGGAAAACACAGCGACATCGCGCTGCACTGGCACACCTGGCGCGTGCAGTCGCCCAAGCTGGAGCGGCTGAGTACGGCCATCGTGGAGGCGGCGCGCAGGGCGTTGCGGCAGTGAGCGGGCGCTCCACGGCAGGAAAAATGGATATACTGACAAGATCAATCCATCTCTCCAGGAGAACCAGTGGCCGAGTCGATCCAGGCATGTTTGCCACCTGCGCGCAACAACCGCGCCGGCAGCCTCAGCTTTCTTGCCGCGCCCGGTGAAATGGGCGCGCGCATCGCCGCCGCCGACTGGACCGCAACCCCGCTGGGCGACCTGCACGCCTGGCCGCAAAGCCTGCGCACCGCCGTCAGCCTGATGCTCAATTCCAGCCACCCCATGTGGATAGGCTGGGGGCCGGACGCCACGTTCCTCTACAACGACGCCTACATCAGCGTGCTGAGCCTGGCCAAGCATCCGCACGCGCTGGGCCGCCCGGCGCGCGAAGTGTGGGCCGAGATCTGGGACTTTTGCGGCCCGCTGGCCGACAAGGTGTTCCGCAACGCCGAAGCCACCTTCGTCGACGACGTGCAGCTGTTCCTGAACCGGGGCAGCTGGCTGGAAGAAACCTGGTACTCGTTTTCCTACAGCCCCATCGTGGACGAGTCAGGTGGCGTGGGCGGCCTGTTCTGTCCCTCCACCGACGCCACGCCCAAGAACCTGAACACGCGCCGCCTGGCCTCGCTGTCGGCCTTGTCGGCATCCGCGCTGCGCGAAAACGGCGTGGCCAGCGCCTGCGAGAAAGCGGTCCAGACCATCGCCCGCAACCCGCACGACATTCCCTTCGCCGCGCTCTACCTGGCGGACGCGGCCGGCAACGCCGTCCTGCAGCAATCCGCCCATTTGCCTTCCGGCGACACGCCAGGGCGCTGGCCGGTGCAGCAGGTGCTCGCCAGCGGCAGCGGCGTGGCGCTGGACGTGGACGGCATGGCCGCCCTGCCGCTGGGCATGGCCGGCCAGCGCATCACGCAGGCGCTGGCGCTGCCGCTGTCCATGCCCGGGCAGGAGCGGCCGGCCGGCGTGCTGGTGATGGGCGTGAGCCCTGCCTGCAAGCTGGACGCCGAGTACAGCACCTTCTTCGAACTGGTGGCGGGCCAGGTGGCGGCCGCCGTGCAGAACGCCATGGGCGCCGAGGCGCAGCGCCAGCGCGCCGACATGCTGGCCGAACTGGACCAGGCCAAGACCGCCTTCTTCTCCAACGTCAGCCACGAATTCCGCACCCCGCTCACGCTGATGCTGGCGCCGCTGGAAGAGGCACTGGCGCAGGACGCCGGCCTGCCGCCGGCGCAGCGCGAGGGCTTGGCGCTGGCGCACCGCAATGCGCTGCGGCTGCAGCGCCTGGTGAACACCCTGCTGGACTTCTCCCGCGTGCAGGCCGGGCGCATGCAGGCGTCCTACGCCGAGGTAGACCTGTCCGCCCTCACGCGCGACCTGGCCAGCGGCTTCCGCTCGATCGTCGAAAGCGCGGGACTGGCGCTGGACGTGCGCTGCGCGCCGCTGTCCGCGCCCGCTTATGTGGACACCTCGCTGTGGGAGAAAATCGTCCTCAACCTGCTGTCGAACGCCTTCAAGTTCACCTTCCAGGGCGGCATCTCCGTCGCGCTGGAACAGGTGGACGGAGATGCCGTGCTCAGGGTGGGCGACAGCGGCGTGGGCATCGCGCCCGAACACCTGGGCCATATCTTCGAGCGCTTCCGGCGCGTGGAAGGCGCGCGCTCGCGTTCGCATGAAGGCACCGGCATCGGCCTGGCGCTGGTGCGCGACTTGGTGGACCTGCACCACGGCGCCATTGCCGTGGACAGCACGCCCGGACAGGGCAGCACCTTCACTGTCGCCATCCCGCTCGGCCGCCGCCATTTGCGCGACGAGCAGCTTGGCGCCCCGCCGGCAGGCGCCGGCGCCAGCAGCACCACGCTGCGCAGCTACACCGCCGAAGCGGAGCACTGGCTGCCCGCCGGCGAGCAGCCGGTCCACATCCCCGCCTCCGCATCCGCCGCTGCGCCGCTCTCCGCCGCCGGCGGCTATGTGCTGGTGGCGGACGACAACGCCGACATGCGCGCCTACATAAGCCGCCTGCTCGGCCAGCGCTGGCAGGTGCAGGCCGTGGCGGACGGCGAACAGGCGCTGCGCGCCGCGCGCATCCGCCAGCCGGAACTCATCGTGTCCGACGTGATGATGCCGGCGCTCGACGGCTTCGGCCTGCTGTCGGCCCTGCGCGCCGACGCCGCGCTGCGCGGCACGCCGGTGCTGCTGCTGTCCGCGCGGGCCGGCGAGGAAGCGCGCATCGAAGGCCTGAACGCCGGCGCGGACGACTACCTGGTCAAGCCCTTCTCCGCCAACGAACTGCTGACCCGGGTGGAGGCGCAGATCATGCGCGGCCGCCTGCGCCAGGCGGAGCGCGCCAACGCCGCGCGCATGGCCGCCGTCTTCAGCCAGGCCCCGGTGGCCATCGCCATTCTGGAGGGCCCGCAGCTGCGCTTCGAACTGCTGAACGAGCGCTACGCCGACATGATACGCCGGCGCGACGTGCTCGGCCTGCCGCTGCGCGAAGCGCTGCCCGAGCTGCAGGGCCAGGGCATTTTCGAAGAGCTGCAGCACGTGCTGGACACCGGCCAACCCTGGCTGGGCAGCGCGCGCCGCGTCATGCTGGCGCGCGGCGAGGAAGGAGAGACGCAGGAATGCTACTTCGACTATGTGTACCAGCCCATGCGCGACGACAGCGGCGCCATCGACCGCGTGGCCGTGGTGGCATTCGAAGTGACCGAGCTGGCGCGCGCGCGGCGCGCGGCCGAAGTGGCCAACCGCGCCAAGGACGAATTCCTGGCCATGCTGGGCCACGAGCTACGCAACCCGCTCTCGCCCATCCTGGTGGCGCTGGAGCTGATGCGCATGAAAGGCGTGCCGGGCGCGGACAAGGAACTGGCCGTCATCGAACGCCAGGCCCGGCACCTGGTGCGGCTGGTGGACGACCTGCTGGACGTGGCCCGCATCACGCAGGGCAAGATCGCGCTGCGCCCGGAACGCGTGGAACTGAGCCAGCTGATGGCGCAGGCGCTGGAAACGGCCAGCCCGCTGATCGAGGAACGGCGCCACCAGCTGGTGGTGGACATGCCGGCCGAAGGCCTGGCGATCGACGCCGACCCGGTGCGCTTCTCGCAGGTGCTGTCCAACTTGCTGAGCAACGCCGCCAAATACACCAACCGGGGCGGCCGCATCGAAGTGGCGGCGCGCGCCGAACACGGCGAGGCGGTGATACGCATCAGTGACAACGGCATCGGCATCTCGGCCGACATGCTGCCGCAGCTGTTCGACAAGTTTGTGCAGGAGCGCCAGGCGCTGGACCGCTCGCGCGGGGGCCTCGGACTGGGCCTGGCCATCGTGCGCAGCCTGCTGGCGCTGCACGGCGGCGCCATCACCGCGCACAGCGAAGGCCAGGGAAAAGGCAGCGAGTTCGAGCTGCGCGTGCCACTGTCCGCCACTGCGGCGAGCACCGCCGCCGCGCCGGACAAGCCAGGCAGGGCCGGCAAGCGCGTGCTGCTGGTGGACGACAATGCGGACATGCTGGCCTCGCTGCGCGGGCTGCTGGAGCTGGAGGGGCACGAAGTGTACGCCCTGCCCGACCCGGCCAGCGCCCTCAAGCTGGCCGACACCATCCAGCCCGACATCGCCATCCTCGACATCGGCCTGCCCGGCATGGACGGCTACGAACTGGCGGCCGAGCTGCGCTGCCGGGGCATGCTGGCCGCCAAGCGCCTGGTGGCGCTCACCGGCTACGGCCAGCCGAACGATGCGCCGCGCGCCGCCGCCGCCGGCTTCAGCGGGCACCTGGTGAAGCCTGTGCATCCTGAAGACCTGAACCGCATTCTGCATACAAAATAATCGCCGAGTGACCCCGATCAATCCCTGCCGAGGTGCGCCTTGCCACAGTCTCCCGATCTCTCCAAGCTGAAAATCGAACGCAACGCGAAAGCGCAAGTGCCGGGCCAGCGCTCGCGCAGGCGCAAGTGGCTCGAGATCGGGCTGGCCGTGCTGGCATTGGCGGCGGCGGCCGTGTTCATCAGCCGCCAGGGCGGCGGCAAGGCGGAGGTCGAGACAGTGACCGTGTCGCAGGCCTACCCATCGCAGAATTACACCCTGCTCAACGCCACCGGCTATGTGGTGGCGCAGCGCAAGGCGGCGCTGTCGTCCAAGGCCACCGGGCGGCTGGAGTGGCTGGGCGTGCTGGAGGGCTCGCGCGTGAAGAAGGACGAGGTCATTGCGCGGCTGGAGAACCGCGACGTGAGCGCCACGCTGGGCCAGGCGCAGGCCAATATCAAGGTGGCGCAGGCCAATCTGGAACAGGGCCAGGCCGAGCTGCTCGATGCGCAGCAGGCGCTCAAGCGCGCCAGCGAGCTGCTGGCGCAGAAATTCATCGCGGCGGCCAGCTACGACAGCGCGCAGGCGCGCTACAACAAGGCCAAGGCGGCCATCTCGGCGCAGCGCGCGGGCATCGCCGCCGCGCAGGCCAGCGCGCAGTCGGCGCAGGTGGCGCTGGACCAGACCGTGATCCGCGCCCCCTTCGACGGCGTGATCCTGACCAAGAGCGCGAACGTGGGCGACAACATCACGCCCTTCTCCTCCGCCGCCGACAGCAAGGGCGCGGTGGTGACCATCGCCGATATGGATACGCTGGAGGTGGAAGCGGACGTGTCCGAGTCCAGCCTGTCCAGGATCAAGGTGGACCAGCCGGCCGAGATCCAGCTCGACGCCTTCCCCGAACTGCGCCTGGCGGGCGTGGTGTCGCGCATGGTGCCGACCGTGGACCGCAGCAAGGCAACCTTGCTGGTAAAGGTGCGCTTTATCGACCACGATCCCCGGGTGCTCCCGGACATGAGCGCCAAGGTGGCCTTCCTGTCCAAGCCCGTGACGGCCGGGGACAAGGCGGCGGTGACGGCAGTGCAGCCCTCCGCCATCGCCACGCGCGAGGGCAAGGCCGTGGTGTTCGTGGTGGCGGACGGCAAGCTGCGGCAGGTGGCCGTATCCAGCGGCCGCAAGGTGGGCGAGCTGGTGGAGGTGGGTGGCGTGAAACCGGGCGACAAGGTGGTGGCGAATCCGGACGCCAAGCTGCACGACGGCCAGCCGGTGTCGGTGGCGAAGAAATGACGGCGCCCGGCGATGCGCCCCTGGTGCGGATCGAGCACCTCGTGAAATCCTACCAGCGCGGCGGCCAGGTGGTGCCGGTGCTGACCGACATCACGCTGGATATCCAGGCCGGAGACTTCACCGCGCTGATGGGGCCTTCCGGCTCGGGCAAGAGCACCCTGCTGAACCTCATCGCCGGCATCGACAAGCCGGACTCCGGCGTCCTGCAGGTGGACGGCCTTGACATTGCGTCCATGTCCGAAACCGGCCTGGCGCACTGGCGGGCCGCCAATGTGGGCTTCATCTTCCAGTTCTACAACCTGATGCCGGTGCTGTCCGCCTTCGAGAACGTGGAGCTGCCGCTGCTGCTGACGGCGCTGTCCCGCCGCGAGCGGCGCGAGCGTGTGGAGCTGACGCTGGCCATGGTCGGCCTGTCCGACCGCATGGACCACACGCCCAACGAACTGTCCGGCGGCCAGCAGCAGCGCGTGGCCATTGCGCGCGCCATCGTCACCGATCCCACCATCATCGTGGCCGACGAACCTACCGGGGACCTGGACCGCCAGTCCGCCACCGAGGTGCTGGCGCTGCTGCAGCAGCTGAACCGGGAGCTGGGCAAGACCATCATCATGGTCACGCACGACGCGCACGCGGCGGCGCAGGCGCGCACGCTGATCCACCTTGAAAAAGGTGAACTGATTTCCGCGCCGGCCTGAGGCTGCGGCATGTATCTGCTCAAGCTGATCTCCAAGAACGCCCTGCGCCACAAGCTGCGCACGGCGCTGACGGTGCTCGGCCTGGTGGTGGCCACGCTATCCTTCGGCCTGCTGCAAACCGTGGTGGACGCGTGGTATGCGGGCGCCGAGGGCGCCTCCAACACCACCCTCGTCACGCGCAACGCCACCTCGCTGGTGTTCCCGCTGCCGCTGGCCTACCAGGCCCGCATCCGCGCCGTGGAGGGCGTGACCGGCGTGGGCTACGCGAGCTGGTTCGGCGGCGTGTACAAGGATCCGAAAAACTTCTTCGCGCAGTTCGCCATTTCCGGCCAGAGCTACCTGGACATCTATCCCGACTACCTGCTGCCGGAAGACGAGCGCGCCGCCTTCCTGCGCGACCGCAAAGGCGCCATCGTGGGCCGCAAGCTGGCGAACCAGTACGGCTTCAAGGTGGGCGACACCATTCCCATCAAGGGCACCATCTATCCCGGCCAGTGGGAGTTCGTGGTGCGCGGCATCTATGACGGCAAACAGGACTCGACCAACACCGCCACCATGTTCTTCCACTGGGACTATGTGAACGAGGGCCTGAAGAAGATCTACCCGCGCCGCGCCAACCAGGTGGGCGTGTACGTGGTGCGCATCGCCCGCGCGGAAGACGCCGCCGCCACCTCCGGCGTGATCGACGGCCAGTTCCGCAACTCGCTGGCGGAGACGCTGACCGAGACCGAGAAGGCCTTCCAGCTCGGCTTTGTGTCGATGTCCGAGGCAATTGTGGTGGCGGTGCGCGTGGTGTCCTTCGTGGTCATCGTCATCATCATGGCGGTGATGGCCAACACCATGGCCATGAGCGCGCGCGAGCGGCTGGGCGAATACGCCACGCTAAAGGTACTGGGCTTCGGCCCCGGCTACCTGGCGGCGCTGATCTTCGGCGAATCGCTGCTGCTGTCGCTGTTCGGGGCTGCGCTCGGCATCGCGCTGCTGTTCCCGCTGGCGGCCATTATCGGCTCGGCCATGGGCACCATGTTCCCGGTGTTCCAGGTGGCGCCGCTGACGTTGCTGCTGCAGGCGCTGGCGGCGCTGTTGATCGGCGTGGTGGCCGGCATCGCTCCCACCCTGCGCGCGGTGCGCGTCAACATCGTCGAGGGACTGAGGAGCATAGGCTGATGCGCATTCCCCTCTCCTACATCGCACGCAACCTGTGGGCGCGGCGCCTGACCACGGCGCTCACCGCCAGCGGGCTGGCGCTGGTGGTGTTCGTGTTCGCCACCGTGCTGATGCTGGACGAGGGCCTGCGCACCACCCTGGTCACCACCGGCGAGTACGACAACGTGATCCTGATACGCCGCTCGGCGGAAAGCGAAGTGCAGAGCGGCGTGGACCGCGTGCAGGCCAACATCGCCTCCAGCCACCCGGCCATTGCGCTGGGCGCGGACGGCCAGCGCATGGTGTCCAAGGAGACGGTGGTGCTCATATCGCTGCGCAAACGTGGTTCCGACAAGCCGTCCAACGTGGTGATACGCGGCATAGACCAGCGCGGCCTGGTGCTGCGCCCGCAGGTGAAGCTGAGCGCGGGCCGCATGTTCCGCCTCGGCGCGTCCGAGATCGTGGCCGGGGCCAGCATCGCCAAGCGCTTCGCCGGCGCGGGCATAGGCGAAAAGCTGCGCTTCGGCCAGCGCGAATGGACCGTGGTGGGCCTGTTCGACGCCGGCAACAGCGGCTTTGACTCCGAAATCTGGGGCGATGCGGACCAGCTGATGCAGGCCTTCCGCCGCAACGGCTATTCATCCATGGTGCTGCGGCTGGCGGACAGCACGCTGTTCGAGCGCTTCAAGCAGGACATGGAATCGGACCAGCGCCTGACGCTGGAGGCCAAGCGCGAGCAGACCTTCTATTCGGACCAGTCGCGCGCACTGTCCACCTTCATCAGCATCCTGGGGCTGACGCTGTCCATCATCTTTTCCATCGGCGCCATGATAGGCGCGGCCATCACCATGTACGCGTCCGTGGCCAACCGCACCGGCGAGATCGGCACGCTGCGCGCGCTGGGCTACCAGCGGCGCAACATCCTGGCCGCCTTCCTGGCCGAGTCCATGCTGCTGGCGGTGGCCGGCGGCGCGGTGGGACTCGGGTTTGCATCATTCATGCAGTTCCTGTCTTTTTCGACCACCAATTTCCAGTCCTTCTCCGAACTGGCGTTCGGCTTCCGGCTGAATGCCGCCATTGTGGCCAAGACCTTGCTGTTCTCGCTGGTGATGGGCTTTATCGGCGGCTTCCTGCCGGCCGTGCGCGCCGCGCGCATGAAAATCGTGGACGCATTGCGCGCAGCCTAGGCTGGAGCCAGCCAGCGCCGCGAGACAAATGTCAACAGCCATAGATACTTTGTGTCAAACTGTCTTGTTCGTCAGACAAACGCCGTTTTATGGAACATCCGCCCCTTTTCAGCCCCCTCTTGCGCCGCGCCGGCTGGCTGCTGGCCGCTTGCGCACTGTGCCTGCTGGCGGTGCTGGCTGCGGGCCAGGCCCGCGCGGCCGAGCAGCGCAAGGTGCTGGTGCTGTATTCGCTGGGATCGGAAGCCTCGTCGGCGTGGCAGCGGCTGGTGCACAAGGGCCTGCACGATGAAATGGCCAGCAGGCGCTGGAGCGAGGCTCCCAACGTTTTCGAGGAGCGCTTCGACTTTATCCGCGTGGGCGAGCAGGCTTCGCTGGACAGCATGGAGCCCTATCTGCGCACCAAATACGCTGGCGTGAAGCTGGACGCCATCGTGACCGAAAACTACCTGGCGGCGGGATTCCTGAATAGCCACCCCGGCTTGTTCCCCGGCGTGCCGCGCTACTACGTGAATCACGGCCGCCGCAACTGGCGGCCGGGCGACGGCGAAGCGCTGGAAGTGGCGCCGGACTACGGGCGCATCGTGGGCGCCATTCCGCTGGTGGCGCCGAATGTGAAGCGCGTGGTGGTGGTGGGCGACCCGACGCCGCGCGTGCAGGAATGGATAGCCGGCGTGCGCGCCGCGTCGCGCCCCTATAGCAAGCAGATCACCTTCGACTACTGGGACAGGCAGAGCTTTGCCGACTTGTACCGCCGTGCCGGCATGCTGGGCGACGACACCGCCGTCCTGCTGCTCGCGACCTACAGCGACAGCACCGGCGCCCGCGCCTCGCCGGCGGAGGTGGCGCGCAAGCTGGCGGCGGTGTCGCCGGCGCCGGTGTTTACGCATGTGGAGTCGCTGATCTATCCCGGCATCCTGGGCGGCTATGTGCTGAGCGGCGAGGCGATAGGCCGCGTCATTGCGCGCATCCTGCATGGACAGCCGGCCGATCTGGGCGGCGTGCAGCGCTATATTTTCGACTACCCTGCGGCCGAACGCCATCAGCTGTACAAGCTGCCGCCGGACGCGGTGCTGCTGAACCGGCCGATGGGTGTGTGGGAACTGTACCGCTGGCAGATTATCCTGGTCGGAACGCTGATCCTGATCCAGGCGGCGCTGATCACGGTGCTGGTGCGCGTGCTGCGCTCGCGGCGCGTGGCGCTGGCGGCGCTGAACGACGAACGCAACAACCTGGAGGACCGGGTGCTGCAGCGCACGCTGGAACTGCTGATGGCCAACACCAAGCTGGAACAGCTGGCCACCACCGATCCGCTCACCGGCATTGCCAACCGGCGCCGCATGACGGAGCAGATCGCCAAGGAGCTGGACCGCGCGCGGCGCTACCGGCATCCGCTGGCGCTGCTGATGGTGGACATCGACCACTTCAAGCGCATCAACGACACCTATGGGCATGACGTGGGCGACCAGGCCATCGTGGCGGTGGCGGGCGCGCTATCGGCCGGCCTGCGCAGCATAGACCTGGTGGCTCGCTTCGGCGGGGAGGAGTTTGTGCTGCTGATGCCGGAAGCATCGCTGGAGACGGCGGGCGGCGCGGCGGAGCGGCTGCGCGAGACGGTGTCGCAGTTGCGCATCGAGATTGATGGCGGGCTGGAAGTGTCACTGACCATCAGCGTGGGCGTGGCTGCCTCTTATTTGCAGGAGGCGCCGGATTCGCCCTCGTCCCTGCTGATGCGGGCGGATAAGGCCTTGTATCAGGCGAAGAACGAGGGGCGCGACCGGGTGGTGCTGGGGACCGCGTGACGGCAGGCTGCGGCGGGTTACGCTGCGCTAACCCGCCCTACGCAAGAACGACGGCCTGGTAAGCCCGTAGGGCGGGTTAGGCGCTAGCCGTAACCCGCCATCACTCGGCGTCCGGCTGCTGCGACGGGTGCGCGGCATGGAAGGCCGGCAGTGCGGCGCAATTGGCGGCAATGCGCGCGATATTCGGATACGGCGCCAGGTCCACTTCGAACCGCTCCGCATTGAACACCTGCGGCACCAGGCAGCAATCTGCCAGCGTGGGCGTGTCGCCGTGGCAGAAGCGGCCGGTGGCGCCGTCGCGCGCCAGATGCGCTTCGAAGGTGGCCAGGCCCAGGCGCATCCAGTGCCGTATCCAGTCCAGCTTGGCCGCTTCGTCCAGCTTGAGCGTGTGCACCAGATACCTGAGCACGCGCAGATTGCTGAGCGGGTGCGTGTCGCAGGCGATGGTCATGGCCAGCGCGCGCACGCGGGCGCGGCCCGCTGCGTCGGCCGGCAGCAGGGCCGTCTGCGGATGCGTCTCCTCCAGGTATTCCACGATGGCCAGCGACTGCGTCAGCAGCGCGCCCTCATCCTCCAGCGCGGGCAGCAGCGCGCCCGGATTGATGTCGCGGTAAGCCTCTCCCAGCTGCTCGCCGCCGTTGCGCAGCAGGTGCACCGGCACCGCCTCGTAGGGCAGCCCCTTCAAGTTGAGCGCGATGCGGACGCGGTAGGCGGCCGAGCTGCGGAAGTAGGTATAAAGTTTCATCAGCCCCGCTCCTGGTAGTGCGCCACGGTCTGGTCGATGGCGCCGAACACGCTGGCGCCCTGCCCGTCGAACATCTCGATGCGCACTGTGTCGCCGAACTTGAGGAAGCCAGTGGCCGGCTTGCCGCCTTCGATGGTTTCATACATGCGCACTTCGGCCAGGCAGCAGTAGCCCACGCCGCCGTTGGCGATGCTCGATCCGTGCAGGCTGCCCTGCTTGTTGGACACGGTGCCGGAACCGATGATGGTGCCGGCCGCCAGCTCGCGCGTCTTGGCGGCGTGCGCCACCAGCTGGGCGAAGCTGAAGGTCATGTCTTCGCCCGCGTTGGGCTTGCCGAAAGGCTGCTGGTTCAGGTGCACGGTGAGCGGCAGGTGCAGCTTGTTGTCCGCCCAGTGCGCGCCCAGTTCGTCCGGCGTGACGGCCACCGGCGAGAAGGCGCTGGCCGGCTTCGAGTTGAAGAAGCCGAAGCCCTTGGCCAGTTCGTTCGGGATCAGGTTGCGCAGGGAGACGTCGTTTACCAGCATCACCAGGCGGATCGCGCCGGCGGCGTCGGCGTCGCTGGCGCCCATCTTCACGTCGCCGGTGATCACGGCCACTTCGGCTTCCAGGTCGATGCCCCAGTCTTCGCTCAGCGCGTAGATGCTGTCGCGCGGGCCGACAAAACTGTCCGAGCCGCCCTGGTACATCAGCGGGTCGGTGTAGAAGGAGGCCGGCACTTCGGCGTTGCGCGCCTTGCGCACCAGTTCCACGTGGTTGATGTAGGCGGAGCCGTCGGCCCACTGGTAGGCGCGCGGCAGCGGCGAATGGCAGGCGCTTTCGTCGAAAGGCTGCGCATCGGCGGCGCGGCCTTCGTTCAGGGCGGCGTACAGCGCGGCCAGCTGCGGCGCGGTGTACTCCCAATTGTCCAGCGCCGCTTGCAGCGTGGGGGCGGCGCCGCCGGCGCTCACGTAGTGCTTCAGGTCTCGGCTGACGACCACCAGGGTTCCGTCACGGCTGCCGTTTTTCAGGGTGGCTAATTTCATTGCTTATTCTCCGGTGGCGGGGGCGTGCATCCAGGCGGCGTGCTTGGGCGCTTTTTTGGTTTTGGACCATTCTTCCAGCATGTCCCATTTGACTTCGTCCAGCTTGCGCATCATTTCCGGCGTGCCGGTGTTGACGGACAGCTCCAGGCGGTGGCCGTTGGGGTCGAAGAAGTAGATCGACTTGAAGATGGTGTGGTTGACCGGGCCGATCACATCGATGCCGGCGGCCGTCAGACGCTCTTTCGCTTCCAGCAGCTCGTCCATGCTGTCCACTTCCATGGCCAGGTGCTGCACCCATGCCGGGGTGTTGTGGTCGCGGTCCATGGCGGGCTGGGTTGGCAGCTCGAAGAAGGCCAGCACATTGCCGTGGCCCGCATCCAGGAACACGTGCATATACGGATCCGGCGCCTTGGTGGACGGCACTTCGTCTTCGGCGATGGCCAGCACGAAGTCCATATTCAGGTGCTTGACGTACCACTCGACGGTTTGCTTGGCGTCCTTGCAGCGGTAGGCGACGTGGTGGATTTGCTTGATTTTCATGGTGGTCTCTCCAAGAGTATGCCGATATTAGAATCCAGAATGAGATATCATACAAACGGTATTTTTCAATCGATTTATCGGATTTCCCTATGAGTCCCACACTGCGCCAGATGCGCGCCCTCGTCGCCATCGCCCGCACCGGCAGCTTTACGCTGGCCGCCGAATTGCTGAACCTGACGCAGTCCTCGCTGAGCGGCCAGATCAAGGAGCTGGAGCAGGTACTGGGCGTGAAGGTGGTGGAGCGCAACACGCGGCGCGCGCAGCTGTCCGAACTGGGACGCGAACTGTATCCGCTGTTCGACAAGATGCTGCAGGACCTGGACGGCGCCATGGCCGACATTGCCAACCGCAAGGCGCTGAAAAAAGGCACGGTGCGCGTGGCGGCGCCGCAAATGATGGCCTGCACCCTGCTGCCGGAGGTGATCGCCGCCTACCGCGCGGCCTACCCGTCGGTGCAGGTGATGCTGGTGGACTGCCCGGTGGAGAACGTGTCCGGCCGCGTGTTCAGCGGCGAGGTGGATTTCGGCATCGGTCCGGAGCGCGATCCGGCGGCAGAAATCGCGGCGCAGCTGCTGTTCGAGATGCCCTTCGTGCTGGTGCTGCCGGTGGCGCATCCGCTGGCGGGCAAGGACAGCGTGACCTGGGGCGATGTCAACGAGCATCCGCTGATCGCGCTGCAGGGCCAGTTCACCGAGCGCCTGCTGCGCGACGTGGCGCTCAATCCCTACAACGAAGTCACTTTCATGACCACCGCGCTGGCGATGGTGAACGCGGGCCTGGGCGTGACGGCCTGCCTGCCCTACGCGGAGCCCATGGTCAAGCTGTACGGCTTGCAGATGCGCTTGCTGCGCGAGCCGGAGCTGACGCGGCGCTTCTTTGTCTACACCAAGAGCGCGCGTTCGCTGTCGCCCGCCGCGCAGAGCTTTGCCGACTTCCTGTTCCAGTTCGTGGCGGCGCACGAGTGGAACATTCCGCAGTCCTGATTTTTTACTAGGCCAGGCAACTGTTGCTTTCGTAGCCCAGCACCAGCTCGTCGAGCAGGCCGCGCACTGCGGGCACCAGGCCCCGGCGCGAGGGGAACACCGCATGCACCAGGCGGAAAGGGAAATTAAGCTGCGGCAGCACGCGCTCGAGCAGGCCGCTGTCCAGGTCGGCTTGCACTTGGGCCTGCGGCAGCTGCGCCACGCCGAGGCCGTCGACGGCGGCCAGCTTCAGCGTGGGCATATCGTCCGTCACCATGCGCGGCGCATGCGTGACGGTGACGCTGGCGCCGGCCACATTGATAAAGTTCCACACGAATTTGTCGCCGGGGTGGGCCATGGCCAGCGTGGGCAGCTGCGCCAGCCCGGCCGCATCCGTGGGGCGCGGGTAGTGCGCGAACAGGCGCGGGCTGGCCACCAGGATGGGCTCGGAGCGCGCCAGCACGCGCACGGCCAGGTCGCTGTCGTCCAGCGGCGGCGTGCGCACGCGCAGCGCGATGTCTATGCCTTCTTCGATGACGTCGACGCGGCGGTTGGTGGCGTCGATGGCGATGCGCACCAGCGGATTGGCGGCCAGATAGGCGGAAATAATGCATCCCACGCCGTTTTGCAGCAGACCCAGCGGCGCGCTCAGGCGCACCAGGCCCTGCGGCGTGGAGCGGGTGCGCTCGATGGCGTCGCGCGCGGCCTGGGCCTCGGCCACCACGGCGGCGCAGTGGCGATAGTAGGTTTGGCCCGCTTCTGTGACGGAAATACGACGCGTGGTGCGGTTTAGCAGGCGCACGCCCAAATCCTTTTCCAGCGCTACAATGTGCCTGCTGAGGCGGGACGCCTGCATGCCCAAAGCGGCCGCCGCCGCGCTGTAGCCGCCATGTTCGACAACTTTAGCGAACAAATACATGTCGTTAAGGTTTTCAGCCGCCATTGTGTCACCCGGATTATTCTAATTTTGCAAAACTAATTTGCATTATCGCCTCTTTCGCGATGATTGTTGCAGGTATAAGCTGCCCGCATTCGTTTTTTATTGCGCTCATCATGAATATCTTGCATATCGACTCAGCTTGCCTGGGCGACAACTCCGCTTCCAGGCAGCTGAGCGCCGCCGCCGTGGAAGCGCTACGCGCCGGCAACGAGCAGGCCTGCGTTATCTACCGCGACCTGTCGGCTTCGCCACTGTCGCATGTTAACGGTCCGCTGATGCAAGTAATGCGGTCCGAATGGAACACCGCCCTGCCGATGAACGCGGAGCTGAGCGCCGAGGCACTGCTGTCCGAGTCCCTGCTGTCCGAATTCCTGGCGGCCGACGTGCTGGTGCTGGGCGCGCCGATGTTCAACCTGTCGGTGCCGTCCACGCTGAAAGCCTGGCTGGACCGCGTGCTGCAGCAGGGCCGCACCTATGACGTGGGCGCGGACGGCCGCACCGTGGGCCTGGCGGCGGGCAAGCGCGTGGTGCTGGTGTCGACGCGCGGCGGCCAGCCGCACGAAATGCTGGCCGACCACCAGGAGTCCTACCTCAAGGCGGTGTTCTCCATCATGGGCATTGCGCAGGTGGACGTGGTGCGCGCCGAAGGCATCGCGCTGGGCGCCGAGCTGCGCGCGCAGGCCATCCAGGGCGCACTGCGGCAGGCTGCCGAACTGCGCCCGGCCTGATAGCGCTACAGCGCTGGGCAGTACGGCGCGGTTCGCTATAATTCAGCCATGTCAGCCAACACGATCGCGATCAACCAGCAGATGGACTTCACCGGTCACGCCAGCGTGTGGGTGTTCGGCTACGGTTCGCTGATCTACAAGGCGGACTTCCCCTACCTGCAGCGGCGCCCGGCCCATATCGAAGGCTGGTCGCGCCGCTTCTGGCAGGGTTCGCACGACCATCGCGGCACGCCGGCCGCGCCGGGGCGGGTGGTCACCATCATCCCCGAGGCCGGCGCGGTCTGCCATGGCATGGCTTACCTGATTACACCGGAAGTGTTCGGCCACCTGGATTACCGGGAGAAAAACGGCTACCTGCGGGTGGCCGTGGAGATGGCGTTCGACGACGTGGAAGGCGAGGCGGCCGAAGGCGTGGTCTATGTGGCGCGGGAAGACAACGAAGCCTTCCTGGGCGAAGCGAGCGAAGAAGAAATCGCCCGCCACATCGCGCGCTCCGCCGGCCCCAGCGGCCCCAATAGCGACTACCTCACCCACCTGGCCCTGGCCCTGCGCGAGCTGGGCAAGCACGACGCCCACGTCTTCGCCATCGAACAATACCTGGTGGAGCTGATCGCCTCGCGCACCTGAGTGGCGTGCTCACAGCAGCGGCAACAGCCCTGTCGCCTCAGAACAGATCCATCTGCCCCGCCGCGGCGGCGGCTTTGGCTTTGGCGCCGGCCGGGGGCACTACCTGGGGACGCTTGAACTGGCTGGCGTCGAGCTGGCGGAAGCGGCTGCCGCGCTTTTCCATGCCGAAGCGGCGGATCGCTTTTTCGGCGCGCTGGCGTATCAAATCGGCCCACACGCCCTCGCCTTTCATGCGCTTGCCGAAGTCGCTTTCGTAGTCCTTGCCGCCGCGCATGTCGCGCACGCGGTTCATCACGCGCTGGGCGCGGTCGGGGAAATGCGCCTCCAGCCATTGCTGGAACAGCGGGTTCACCTCCCACGGCAGCCTGAGCACGATGTAGTTGGCGTGCATGGCCCCCGCCTTGAACGCCGCCTCCATCACCCGTTCCAGGTCCGGCTCGGTCACGAAGGGGATGACCGGCGCAATGCTCACGCCGACCGGAATGCCCGCGTCGGCCAGCATGCGGATGGTGCGCAGGCGCCGCGCCGGGGCGGCCGCGCGCGGCTCCAGCGTGCGCGCGATGGCCGGGTCCAGCGTGGTGATGGTGATGGCGGCCGAAGCCTGCCCTTTGGCCGCCATGGCGGACAGCAGGTCGATGTCGCGCTCGATCAGCGCGGACTTGGTGATCAGCCCCACCGGATGCCCGCACTCGTGCAGCACCTCCAGCACGCGCCGCGTGATGCGCAGGCCGCGCTCGCAGGGCTGGTAGGCGTCCGTATTGACGCCCAGCGCGATCGGCTCGGGCACATAGGACGGCCGCGCCAGCTCCTGCCGCAGCAGTTCGGGCGCGTTCACCTTGGCGAAGATCTTGCTCTCGAAATCCATGCCCGGCGACAGGCCCAGGTAGCTGTGCGTGGGCCGCGCAAAGCAGTAAATGCAGCCGTGCTCGCAGCCCCGGTAGGGATTGAGCGACACGTCGAAGGGCACGTCCGGCGAACTGTTGCGGGTGAGGATGGATTTGGCGATCTCGTCCGTGACGTGCGTCTTCCACACGCGCGGCTCGCCGTCCTCCTCCTGCTCCCAGCCATCATCGAACTGCTCGCGGCCGTGCATTTCGTAGCGGCCCTGCAGATTGCTGACCGCGCCGCGCCCTTTCTGCGCCCGCAGCGGCGCCGGCGGCAGCATGGCTTGCCCTTCAAGCTGTTCGTCGTCCATGGTGCCCTCGATGGTGGTTGAATACTGTGTTTATATACAGTATTCTATGCCTGATGGCGCGTCGGCGCAATGGTGGATATTGGTGATAATTGGAGAGAATGTGTCGCAAGGCGGCAGCGCATAATTAACGAGGTCACCCGATAAAACCGACAGGGAATTCCCATGCTGAAAAACCTGAAGATCGCCACCCGCCTCGGCTTAGGCTTTGGCAGCGTTGTTGTGCTGCTATTGATTTTGTCCGTCATCAGTGTCCAGCGCCTGGGCACGGTCAACGAAAGCAGCCGCGTCATGTACGAGGAGCACTATGCCAAGGTCGTCCTGATCAACGAGGTATTGAAAGACAGCATGGACAACGCGCGCCAGATGCGCAATATGCTGCTCTCCAGCAGCGACGCCGAGGTCGACAAGTACCGCCGCCTGGTGGACACCAATCGCGGCGAGATGAACGAAGGCCTGGCCAAAGTGCAAAAGCTGCTCAGCACGGAAGCGGGCAAGCAGATGTACAAGACCATCCTCGACAAGCGCGAGCTGGTGGCGGCCAAGTACGAGCCCTTCTACGCGCTGGTGAAGTCGGACCGCAAGGGCGCGATCGACTACCTGAAAACCGAGTTCGCCCCCACCAACGACCAGTTCTGGCAGGCGCTCGAGGCCTTGGCCAAATCGCAAGGCGAGCTGATGGACAAGGCCGCCGACGATGCCACCGCCACCTATGAATCCACCCGCACGCTGGTAATCGCACTGGCAGCCGGGGCCATACTGCTGGCGGTGGGGATCGCGGCCTGGATCACCCTCAGCATCGTGCGGCCGATCCGGCAGGCGGTGCAGGTGGCCGAGCGGCTGGAGGCCGGCGACCTGTCGATCGACATCAAGGACGAGTCCAGGGACGAAACCGGCCAGCTGCTGCGCGCCATGCGCAACCTGGTGGCCAAGCTGAACCAGGTGATCTCCGGCCAGAAACGCGCGGTGGAAGCGGCCAACCGGGGCAATTTCGAGGTCCGCATCGACTTGACCGGCCTGCAGGGCTTCCAGCAGGAACTGGGCGCGGGCCTGAACCAGCTGATGGAGACCACCGGCGCCAGCATTGCCGACGTGGTGCGCGTGATGGGGGCGCTGTCGGAAGGCGACCTGAGCAAGACCATCACCAAGCCCTACGAGGGCGAATTCGACGAGCTGAAGCGCTTTGCCAACAACACCGTGAACAAGCTGAGCCAGGTGATCGAGGGCCAGCAGCGCGTGGTGGGCGCGGCCAACCAGGGCAACTTCGAAGCGCGCGTGGAGCTGACCGGGCTGCAGGGCTTCCAGAAGGAGCTGGGCGAAGGCCTGAACCGGCTGATGGCCACCACCGGCGCCAGCATTGCGGACGTGGTGCGCGTGATGGGCGCGCTGGCGGACGGCGACCTGAGCAAGACCATAGACAAGCAGTACGAGGGCAGTTTCGCCGAACTGAAGGAATACGCCAACAACACCATGGCCAAGCTGCTGCAGGTGGTCACCGAGGTCAACTCGGGCGCGCAGTCGCTGGCCAGCGCGTCCGAGCAGGTCAGCGCGACGGCGCAGGCGCTGTCGCAGGCGTCCAGCGAACAGGCGGCCAGCGTGGAGGAAACCAGCGCGTCCATCGAACAGATGACCTCCTCCATCGCCCAGAACACCGACAACGCCAAGGCCACCGACGGTATGGCGGCCAAGGCCTCGCAGGAGGCCACCGAGGGCGGCGAGGCGGTCGACGCCACCGTGGCGGCGATGAAGCAGATCGCGCGCAAGATCGGCATCATCGACGACATCGCCTACCAGACCAATCTGCTGGCGCTGAACGCGGCCATCGAGGCGGCGCGGGCCGGCGAGCACGGCAAGTGCTTCGCCGTGGTGGCGGCCGAGGTGCGCAAGCTGGCCGAGCGCAGCCAGGTGGCGGCGCAGGAGATCGGCGAGGTGGCCACCAATAGCGTGGAGCTGGCCGAACGGGCCGGCATCCTGCTGGAGCAGATGGTGCCGAACATCAAGAAAACGTCGGGGCTGGTGCAGGAGATTGCCGCCGCGTCCGAGGAGCAGTCGGCCGGCGTGGCGCAGATCAATTCTGCCGTGAACCAGCTCAGCCAGACCACGCAGCAGAACGCCAGCAGCTCGGAGGAGCTGGCCGCCACCGCCGAGGAGATGAGCGGCCAGGCCGAACAGCTGCAGCAGACCATGGGCTTCTTCAAGGTGAACGCCGCGCCGCAGCGCCGGCAGGCCCCCGCCCCGGCCGCGCGCAGGCCGGCCCCCGTCAAAATGTTGCGCAGCAAGGAAGTCTATCCATCCCTGGCCCAGCAGGGCGAGGACATGGACGAGGCGGAGTTCGTGCGCTTCTGAGGGGCCGGGCGGCTGCGTTTTATGGCCGCACCGGTATCACTGTCTGGCCGCCCAGCACCTGGCGCACCGTCGCCGTGACCGGCGCCCGCATGGCCGCCGGGATCGGCAATACAACGAATTTGGTGTCGCCGGCCACCAGCAGGGTCTGGTCGTCGTCCGTGATGGCCATCGTGGTGCTGAAGGGGAAACACCGCTCCTGGTCCCAGTTATAGCTGTACGGACAATTAGGCAAATCGTCGAATTCAATATAGCCCAGCAGCGGGAAGTTGATCGCGGTGGTCAGCGCAGCGCTGGTGTCGTACACGTAGACGCGTGGCTTCATTTGCGGGTCCTCATGATGATAGACATAAAAGTACAGGCGCGAGCCATCGCGGGAAAAAACGCTAACCCGTGAGAATGCACCAGCCGGCAGGACGACGCTGCCCAGCAGCGTCATGTCAAAATCGACCACCTTGTTGTTGAACTGCCATTTGCTGCCGTCGTGGTTGACTGAAAAGTCGTAGAAATAAGTGGCGTTATCCGCCGGCATCCCAAAGGGTGTGTACTTGCCGCCGATCAGGTCGATCCACATTATCGGGTTGCGCGGCGTGTAGTAGCCGGAGGCAGGCCACAGCGCCCGCATGCCATTGCCCGACACTGCAAGCCAGTCGGCCTGGCCGTAGATCTCCGTATACCGGGAAAACTCCGCCTGCGTACTGGCGCCCGTGTCCAGGTCCACCCAGAACCCGCCTTGCATGAGCCGGTTGTCGCCAGTGATAGGCAACGGGCCAGGCAAATCGTTTTGATAGCCGCTGCCCGTTCCCAGGTTGAACATGGAAATTATCGACAAGTCGGCAGGCGATAATTTGTAGATCTTGGTGGCGCCCGAGCGCAGGATCAGCGCGCTGCGGTCTGGCGCCATGGCGATACTGTCCACAAATTCAAGACTACGCGTGGCGGCCAGCTGGAAGCGGCCATTGACGGCTGCATAGCGCATCACGCTCTTGAGGGTACGGTTGAGCACGAAGGCGCTCTTGCTGACCGCGTCCCACACCACCATCCTCTTCTCGCCCTGCGTGCCAAGCGCCTGGTAGCCGTAAGTGTCGCGCGTGGTGACCTTGATGGATTTGCCGCGCATGGCAGCGCCGGATGCGGAACGCAGGGTGACTTCGTAGCTGCCGGCCTGCAGCACCGGCATCGTCAATCGCAGCACGCGAGCGCTCAACAGCTTGACGGCGGTAGGCTGCGCGCCTGCCACCACGACGGCGGCAGGCGGCAGCTTGTCGAATCCGCGGCCATAAAGCAGTACGTCGCCGCCCTGCCCCGCCAGCAGCGCCACGGTATCCAGGCCACTGATTTCCGCCAGATTTTTCTGCATATCCAGCGTCCAGGTTTTGGGCGGCAGCGCGGCATCGGTCTTGACGGTGACCACTGCCGTGTAGCGTTGGCCATTGGCCAGTAGCGCAAAGGCGGCCGGGTCGATGCGCCAGGCCGGCAAGGTGGCGATGCCGCCGCTGGCGCTGACCAGCTGAAGCCAGCTCTGATTGCTGCTGGCGGTCCAGGTGCTGGCGGTGGCGCCGGGCGCCATGGCCAACGCTATTGTGCCTTGCATCTCTTGTGCGGTGGTGCCGCTGTCTATGCTCAGCGTGGCGCGCTCAGGCACACTCAAGCCACTAGCCACTGTCAGGCTGACAGGGATCTCGACGAACTGCGACTTGGCCGGCACGCTCAGCGTCAACTTGGCCTGGTAGGTCCCGGCCAGCAGCGTTTTCGCCGACGCTTGCACAGTGAGCTTCGCGCCATTGATTTGGGCAGTGAGCCAGCCGCTGGCGCCGGCAACGTAGCTCACGGTGGCATTGACTGCGGCACCGGGACCCGGCAGCACCAAGGAGACCGGCGTGGCTACACTGCTGCCGCTCTCCGGCGCGGCCAGGTCCAGCGACACAGGATCGGCCTTCAGGCGTGGATAAACAGTTACCGTATAGGGCAGCGTATAGGGCGAAGCCAGATGCTGCAAGCTGCAGTCGCTATTGGCGCAGGCCGTCAATTTCACGTTGCCCGTGTAGACGCCCGCCTTCAATCCGTATGCAGGCGTGGCCGTGATGGTGGCTTTTTTCGACGTGGAATCAACCGCCATCCGCAAGGGCAGAGCCAGGGCTTCGCCGCTCAATTCGGCGCGCATGGACACGGCGCGGTTGGTGTTACCGTTGGCCTGGGCCGTGACGGTCTGCGAAACAGGGTCCTGGCCTTCATCCATCGTGAAGCTGAGCGAGGTGTTACTGTAGCCCATGGTAGCCAGCACCGGCGCCTCCGGCGGGCGCACGGTTACTTTGTAGGTCACTTCGTAGGGCGAGCCGTTATGGTGCTGCTGGCAGTTCTGCGTGGTGCAGGCCGACATCTTGATGGTACCGCCATATGTGCCGGCCTTCAGGCCGCGCGCCGGAGTGACCGTAATACTCGCCGTGCGCGAGGCAAGATTGACCACGACAGAAATGGGCAAGGCAAGACCGGTACCGCTCACTTCCGCCCCTATCAGAATGTTCTGATCGCTATTGCCGCTGGCCGACGCCGACATGCTCTGCGAGCGCGGCTCTTCCCCTTCCACGTACTCGAAATTCAGCGTGGACGTGCTGAACGTCACGCTCAGCAGCCCTGCTTTGGTGCCGGACTGGCCGCCGCCGTCCCCTCCTCCTCCGCCACCTCCGCAGGCGGCCAGCACAAGCAACAGAACGATCGAAATTATGTTCTTCATCAAAAAATATCCAGAAATGGTAATGCGGCCACTGCCGTGGCATGGGCTTTAGTCAGTACAGGGGGGGGCGCAGCCAAAAGCTGTGCAAAGGGAATTAAATGTTGATATGTATCAACAAGATTAATCTTACAACAAAGAAACATGTTCAAAAGTCACCAATTGTCACTTTGCAGAAATGCATGACAGACAATGGCAGGTTTCAGTGCAAGGCGAGTAGCTGGTATCATGCGCATTGTCCCAGGCGCACGTGCGCCCGGCGCCCCGCGCCGCGCACGCTCTCCGATGTCACCAACACCGCCAGCCCATGGCCGCGCTCCCTGCTGCGGCGGGCTGATTTTTGACCCGAATTGACCACAACATGACCAATACCAACACCAACCTGCCCTCGCTGGGAAGCCGCATCGCGCTCGCCTTCGGCACTTTCTTCCGCACCCTGTCGGACCCGCAGTTCGCCGCCCGCCTGCAGCGCATCAACCAGCGCGTGGCCGGCGCCACGGCCGCAGCACCGGCTGCCGCACCGACCGCAGCACCAACGGCTGCACCGACTGCTGCACCAACGGCAGCCCCTACCGCAGCTCCCACCGCGCCGCCGGCCCCGGTGATCCTACGCGAAGCCACGCCGGACGCCGCGCTGCAGCTGCTTAGCCTGCTGCAGCGCGAAGCGCGCCTGATCGACTTCACCCAGGAAAACCTGAGCGCCTACGCAGACGCCGACATCGGCGCCGCCGCGCGCGTGGTGCACGAAGGCTGCGCCAAGGTGCTGCGCGAACACTTCACCATCGAGCCTGTGCGCGCGGAAGCCGAAGGCTCGCGCGTCACGCTGGAGGAAGGCTTCGACGCCGCCGCCGTGCGCTTGACCGGCAACGTGGTCGGCAAAGCCCCGTTCAAGGGCAGCCTGAGCCATCGCGGCTGGCGCGCCACCAGCGTGCGCCTGCCGAAACTGGCCGAAGCGCATGACGCCAAGGTACTGGCCCCGGCGGAGGTGGAACTGTGAACGGCGATATGAACAACAACGCGAACAGCCCGCGCTACGCTATCGGCATCGACCTGGGCACCACGCACAGCGCGCTGTCCTATGTGGACCTGCAGGCCAGCGACGGCGAGAAAACCGCGCAGTCCGTGCTGGGCGTACCGCAGCTGACCGCGCCGGGCACGGTGGAAGAACTGCCGCTGCTACCGTCCTTCCTGTACCTGCCGCATCCGGACGAAATGGCGCCGGGCCAGCTGGCGCTGCCCTGGCAGGCCGACGGACAGGGCGCATCGCCAGCCGCCGTGGCCGGCGAAATGGCGCGCAGCCGTGGCGCCACCACGCCTATCCGCCTGGTCTCCAGCGCCAAGAGCTGGCTGTGCCACCCCGGCGTGGACCGCCGCGCCGCCATCCTGCCGAACGACGCGCCGGAAGAAGTGACGCGCGTGTCGCCGCTGGAGGCGTCCACCCGCTACCTGTCGCACCTGCGCCAGGCCTGGGACGCGGCGCATCCGGACGCGCCATTCACCGAGCAGGCAGTCACCGTCACCATCCCGGCCTCCTTCGACCCGGCCGCGCGCGAGCTGACCGCCGACGCGGCCAAGGCCGCCGGCTATCAGGCACTGACGCTGCTGGAAGAGCCGCAGGCGGCGCTGTACAGCTGGATCCAGGGCAGCGAAGGCCGCTGGCGCAAGGAAGTCAAGCCGGGCGACATCATCCTGGTGGTGGACGTGGGCGGCGGCACCAGCGACTTCTCGCTGATCGCCGTGCTGGAACGCGACGGCGTGCTGGAACCGCACCGCGTGGCGGTGGGCGACCATATCCTGCTGGGCGGCGACAATATGGACCTGGCGCTGGCCCACCTGGTGGCGCGCAAGCTGGCCGCCAACGGCACGCAGCTGGACGCGTGGCAGCTGCGCGCCCTCACCTACGGCTGCCGCGCCGCCAAGGAAGCCCTGCTGGCCGACGCCAGCGTGGAGAGCTGGCCCATCGTGGTGCCGAGCCGCGGCTCGAGACTGATCGGCGGTTCCATCCGCACCGAGCTGACCCGCACCGAAGTGACGACCTTCATCCTGGACGGCTTCTTCCCGCAAGTGGAAGCGTCCGCCCGTCCCGCCGTGCGCACCCGCGCCGGCCTGACGCAGCTTGGCCTGCCGTACGCGCAGGACGCGGGCGTCACGCGCCACCTGGCCTCCTTCCTGGCGCGCCAGCTGGGCGCCACCAGCGAGCTGCAAGGCTACGAAGGCAAGCAGAATCCGGACGCGACCTTCCTGCATCCCACCGCCGTGCTGTTCAACGGCGGCGTGTTCAAGTCCGAGCTGCTGGCCAAGCGCGTGATGGACACCATCAACGACTGGCTCTACCTGGAAGGCGCGGAACCTGCGCGCATGCTGGGCGGCGCGGACCTGGACCTGGCCGTGGCGCGCGGCGCGGCCTACTACAGCTACGTGCGCCGTGGCAGCGGCGTGCGCATCCGTGGTGGCACTGCGCGTTCCTACTACGTGGCGGTGGAGTCGTCCATGCCTGCCATCCCGGGCATGGACCCGCCTATCCAGGCGCTGTGCGTGGCGCCGTTCGGCATGGAGGAAGGCAGCGAGATGGAACTGCCAGGCCAGGAATTCGGCCTGGTGGTCGGCGAACCGGTGGACTTCCGCTTCTTCGGCTCGTCCACCCGCCGCCAGGACCAGATCGGCGAGCTGCTGGACTTCTGGGGTCCGGAAGAACTGGTGGAGCTGAACGCGATCCAGATGACGCTGTCGCCGGAAGGGCGCCAGCCGGGCGACGTGGTGCAGGTGCGCCTGCACGCGCAGGCTACCGAATCGGGCACGCTGGAGCTGCTGGCCGTCTCCAACGATAATGGCCAGCGCTGGAAGGTGGAGTTCGACGTCCGCGCAGCCACTGCGGAGTAACGCCAGCGCATGAAGCAATACCTCGTCAGCATCGACCTCGGCACCACAAACACGGTGCTGGCCTATTCCGAGCCCGGCTCGGAGGCAGTGCAGCTGTTCGCCATTGAGCAGCTGGTGGCGCCGGGTGAAGTGGGCACGGCGGCGCTGCTGCCGTCGCTGCGCTACCATCCGGCCGAGGGCGAGCTGGCGGCGGGCGAATTGCAGCTGCCGTGGCGCCTGCCCGACGTGGCGGGCGTGGCCGAAGTGGCGGGCGGGCAGCTGGCGCGCAAGCTGGGCGCGCAAGTGCCGGGCCGCCTCGTGGCCAGCGCCAAGAGCTGGCTGTCGCATCCCGGCGTGGACCGCATGGCAGCCATCCTGCCGTGGGGCGCCGAGGATGATGTGGCCAAGGTGTCCCCAGTGGCCGCCAGTGCCAGCTACCTGGCGCACGTGCGGGCGGCGTGGAACCAGCGTTTTCCCAAACACGCTTTCGAACAGCAGCAGATCGTGCTCACCATCCCCGCGTCCTTCGACGAGGGTGCTCGCGCGCTCACGCTGGAGGCGGCGCGCATGGCGGGCCTGCCCAAGCTGCGGCTGCTGGAAGAGCCGCAGGCCGCCTTCTACGACTGGCTGTACCGGCACCGCGCCACGCTGGAGCAGGAACTGGCGCACACGCGCCTGGTGCTGGTGTGCGACGTGGGCGGCGGCACCACGGACTTCAGTTTGATCAAGGTGGAGCTGCCGGCCGGTGGCGGCGATCCCGTACTGACCCGCATCGGTGTGGGCAACCACCTGATACTGGGCGGAGACAATATGGACCTGGCGCTGGCGCGGCTGGTGGAAGCGCGGCTGGCCGGAGACGGCGAGCAGGCGGCGCAAGCCACCCGGCTGTCGGCGGCGCGCATGGCGCAGCTTACGGAGCGCTGCCGCGCGGCCAAGGAACAACTGCTGGCGGCGGACGCGCCGGAGCGCGTGTCCGTCACGCTGCTGGGCACGGGCTCCAAGCTGATAGGCGGCACGCGCTCGGCCGACCTTGCGCGCGAGGACGTGGAACGCATGGTGGTAGACGGTTTCTTCCCCATGGGCGAGCCGCACGAGGAGGCCCGGCGCACGCGCGGCGGCATCGTCGAATTCGGCCTGCCCTACGCGACCGACGCCGCCATCACGCGCCACCTGGCCAGCTTCCTGCGCCAGCACGCGGCGGCCGCGCGCGAAGCACTGGGCATGGCTGTTGATGATGGCAGCGGCGATGCCAGCCTGCCGGTTCCGGACACGCTGCTGCTGAACGGCGGCGTGTTCCGCGCTGACGCGCTGGCCAGGCGCCTGGAAGCCACCTTGTCCGCCTGGCGCGGCCAGCCGATCCAGGTGCTGCACAACGAGAACCCGGATGTGGCGGTGGCGCGCGGCGGTGTGGCCTACGCCATCGGCAAGCAGGGCCGCGCGCCGACCATCGGCGGCGGCTCACCGCGCTCCTACTTCCTGCTGCTGGACGGTGAAGCGGGCGATAACAAGCAGGACAGCCGCCGCGCCGTCTGCATCCTGCCGCGCGGCGCCGAAACCGGCGTCGAACTGCGCCTGGCGGACCGCAGCTTCGCGCTGCGCCTGGGCCGCCCGGTACGCTTCCACATTGTGTCCCTGACCGCTGACGCAGGCACGCCGCCGCGCGCAGGCGACCTGGCCGATCTAGATGCATCCTCCTTCGTGCGCCTGCCGCCCATTGCCACCGTGCTGCGCGACAGCGGCGACGCGGCCGCCCTCAAGGAGATCCCGGTGCAGCTGGCTGCTTCGCTGAGCGAAGTGGGCACGCTGGAAGTGCATTGCGTGGCGAACGAAGGCGGCAAGCCGCAGCGCTGGCTGCTGGAGTTCCAGCTGCGCGGCCACGGCGCGGCCGGCGGCGCAGAAGGCGCGGAAGAAATCGCGCTGCCGCCCCGCTACAAGGACGCGCTGGAAAAAATCGACCGCATCTTCGGCAGCCGCGCGCAGCAGGTGGACAGCAAGGAAGTGCGCCAGCTGGGCCGCCAGCTGGACCACCTGCTGGGCGCGCGCGAAAGCTGGCCCACGCCGTTGCTGCGCCACCTGTTCGACGCGCTGCTGCAGCGCGCCAAGGGCCGCCGCCGCTCGGCCGAACACGAACGCGCCTGGCTCAACCTGGCCGGCTACTGCCTGCGCCCGGGCTTCGGCCATGCGCTGGACGCGTGGCGCATCGAACAGCTGTGGGCCATGTTTGAGACCGGCCTGCAGTACCACAAGGACAGCCAGGCCTGCTCGGAATGGTGGACCTTGTGGCGCCGCGTGTCGGGCGGCCTGGACGCGACGCAGCAACTGCGCCTGCTGGACGATTTCGCCTTCAACCTGCAAGCGGACGAGCAGGAACGCGGCCGCCGCCCCGTCACGCTGGTGAACGGCAGCGAGGAAGACATGCTGCGCCTGGGTGCGTCGCTGGAGCGCATTCCATCCGCCTACAAGGGCGAGATCGGCGAATGGCTGCTGGGCCAGGTGCAGGAATTGGCCACCGCGTCCGCCGCCAAGGCGGACAAGGCGGAAGCCGCGCTGGGCCGCTTCCTGTGGGCGCTGGGCCGTGTGGGTTCGCGCCAGCCCTTCCACGGCAGCGCGCACGACGTGGCGCCAGTGGCGGCGGTGGAACAGTGGCTGGCGGTGCTGCTCACGCTGGACTGGAAGAAGGTGGAGCCGGCCGGCTTCGCCGCAGCGCATCTGGCGCGCATGACCGGCGACCGCACGCGCGACATCAGCGAGGAATTGCGCGCGCAGATATTGCAGCGCATGGAAGCATCCCGCGCGCCCGCCACGTGGAGCGCCATGGTGCGCGAGGTGGTGCAGCTGGACCAGGCGATGGAGAAGCGCATGCTGGGCGAGGCGCTGCCGCCGGGATTGAAGCTGCTAAGCTGAATAACTTGGCTAAGCCGCACCCGCCGGCGCATAGCCCTGCCGCTGCGCCACAAAGCCATCGAATGCCGTGATCAGCGGCGCATACTTATCCTCATTCCCTTCCAGCTGCGCCAGCGCATACGCCGTGGCCTCCAGCGTGGACAGCTGGTCCGGCGCATGCGCCTTGCGTATCAGGTAGTGCGACGCCGGCGTATCGCGCAGCGGCAAGCGGGGCAAGCGCTGCAAGGCGGGATTCAGATACAGCATCTTGCGGCTCTTGCGCCAGGTGGCGTCCAGCACCACCAGCAGCAGGCCGGAGGGCTCGTCCGCCCAGGCCGTATCGAACGGCGGCGCGGGCGCGATGCCCATCGACGCGTCGCCCGGCGTATCGGGATACAACAGCACCGGCCGCAGCGCAGACGGCCCGGCCAGCAATGCCTCCAACCGCGCCGGATCGAACGCTTCGCCCACTTCCAGGCGGCTGTTCGGCAAGCACATATGCAGCAGCAGCCCGCTGTTCTTGGCGTTCGCCACTTCCATGGGATGCTGCAATATCAGCACGCGCGCCGCGCTGGGCACAGGCGCCACCCAGCGGCAGATGCACGCCGCCTGCGCCCGCAGGCAGGCCGCGCACATGGGGCGTTTATTGGAGGGAGTCTTGGCGGAAGGCTGGTCGGGAGGCATGGCGCGATTGTAGCCGTAGCGGCAGGCCGCGCGCCAGCCCGTGCACCTTAAGTCAGCCTCGCCACTTCGCGCCCGGACACCGCGCGCCGCGCAGCACGGCCGGGCAGCGCCGCACCGCCCCGCTCATGCATTTGCATATCCGTCAGCTTGAACACGCTGACCGACTGTGCCAGCTGCGCCGCCTGGTCCTGCATGGCTGCTGCTGCGGCGGCGGCCTGCTCCACCAGCGCCGCGTTCTGCTGCGTCACCTGGTCCATCTGCGTAATGGCGAAGTTCACTTGCTCGATGCCCGTGCGCTGTTCCTCGCTGGCGTTCGCGATCTCGCTCATGATGCCGGACACCTTGGCAATGCTGGCCACGATGTCGTCCATGGTGCGTCCCGCCTTGTCCACCAGGCCGGTGCCGGCTTCCACCTGGTGCACCGAGGTGTTGATCAGCTCCTTGATCTCCTTGGCGGCCGAGGCCGAGCGCTGCGCCAGGTTGCGCACTTCGGACGCCACCACGGCAAAGCCCCGGCCCTGCTCCCCTGCGCGCGCCGCTTCCACCGCCGCGTTCAGCGCCAGGATATTGGTCTGGAAGGCGATGCCGTCGATCACGCTGATGATATCGACAATGCGGCGCGAGGAATCGTTGATCGATCCCATCGTGGCCACCACTTCCGACACCACCGCGCCGCCGTGGCTGGCGATTTCGGAAGCGTCCACCGCCAGCTGGCAGGCCTGGCGCGCGTTCTCGGCGTTGATCTTCACCGTCGCCGTCAGCTGCTCCATCGACGAGGCGGTTTCCTCCAGCGCACTGGCCTGCTCCTCGGTGCGCGAGGACAAGTCCATATTGCCCGCCGCGATTTCGCTGGAGGCGTTGGACATGGTGTCCGTCCCGCCGCGCACCTGGCCGACGATGTTGACCAGGTTGCTGTTCATATTCTTCAGCGCGTGCATCAGCTGCCCGGTCTCGTCCTTGCTCGCCACGACGATGTCGCTGGTGAGGTCGCCGGCGGAGACCGACTCGGCCACCTTGACGGCCTCGCTGAGCGGGCTGGTGATGGTGTGCGTGATGTACCAGGCGAAGCCCACGCCCAGCGCCACGGCGGCCACACCCAGCAGGATGAGCATATTGCGGCCGCTCGCGTTGCCGCTCTGGATCTGGTCCGCCTTGGCGTCGAGCTGCGCGCGCTGCGTGTCGACCAGCTTTTGCAGCGCCGCCAGGTAGACCACGCGGTTGCGTTCCATGTCCTGCTCGAAGAGGCGCTTGCCCAGTTCCAGGTCGCCGTCGGCCTTGGCCTTGAACACGGCTTTGCGGGCGTCCACGTAGGCTTTGCGGGAGGCGAGGATGGCGGCGTGCTGCTCTTTGCCGACAGGGTCCTGCAGGATGGTGCCGAGGGCGTCCTGCAGCTCGGTGGCGCGGCTGGAGGCCTGCGCCATCTGCTGTTCAAAGCCTTTCTGGTCGGCCGGATCCTGCACCTTCCAGGCGGCCGTGGTGCGGGCGGCGTTCACTTCCACCACCTTCTGCCACTCGGTTGCCATGCGCTCGACGCGCAGATGGTCCTGCAGCAGCGATTCGGTCATGGCGCTGGCTTGCTGCATGCGGGCGATGCCTACCAGCGTTAGCGCCGTCAACAATAACAGCACCACGGTAAAAGCCAGACCCAGCCTGACGCCGATCCTCAAATTCTTCATACCAGTCTCCTCGTGCCGAATTTATCGTGCTTTTTGGGCAGTCTGAGCGCATTTCCATTGGATTGCAACAATTACCATAAGGAAATTTTTTGAGACTGGGATTCGATCAGCATGATGATCAAAGCGCGGGCGGCGCCGCAACACCTAGCAATTCATCCATTTGGGCGATGGCGCCGGGCTCCTTCAGCACGTCGCGCAGCCACAAGTGCAGCGGCAGTTCGCCCCAGCCGGCGGCCTTGTCGGCCAGGTAGGCGACCGGGCTGTGCGGCTCGGTGCGGCGGAAAAATTCCGCCACCAGCCGAAGCTGGGCCAGCGCCTGCGAGCGGTTCAGCGGCGGGCCGGAAGGCATACGCCCCGGGCCTTCCGCGCCGCCGGGCGTGTTCCCGGCGCCTTGCCCGACGCCGGAATCGGTGCCGCCCTCCTCGCCGGACGGCGTGGCCAGCGGCTCGATAAAATCGATGGCGTTCAGCAGCGCCTCGCGGGCGGCGCCGAAGCCCGGCCCGTCCACGCCCAGCCGCTCATCCACAGCGCGCTCCAGCTCCTGCAGAGACGCCAGGCAGTAGCGCGCATCCGCCAGCAAAGTGTTGTTGAATTGAGACGAATTGCGGCGCCGCTCGGCATCCAGCTCGGCCAATCCCGGCCCTTCAGGCGCCGCCACGGCGGGCGTGGGCCAGCCGCCGCTGCCTGCCGCAGCGCTGGCGCTGCTGGCCATGGCCACGCGCTGGCGCGCCGCATCGAAGCTGGCCATGGATACGCCGCCGCTCTCCGTTACCGGCATCTCCTTCACCAGCTGCGGCGTGCGCGCCAGCAGCCAGTACAGATTGCCCACGCGCTGCTCGGCGTCGCCGTCGTCGATGGCCGGGTGCAGGCAATCCCAATAGCGGGCGCACAGGCCGGCCAGCAGCGCGTAGCCGTCGCCCAGGCCACGGAATCCGCGCGTCTTGGCCTGCGCTTCCGCCAGCCAGACCGCCAGCCGCAAGTCCTTGCTGCGGCCTTCTATCAGCGCTGCGCAGCGCGCGGAGACGAAAGGCCAGTCGGCCTCCTTCAGCGTGGTCACCCAGGCGCCCTGGTCCAGCGTGGGGTCGTCCGCCAGCCGCGCCTTGACGATTTCATCCACCTCGCTGCCGAAGGAAATATCCTCTCCGCAGGCTTGCTGTACGCTGATGGGCTGGAGCAGTTGCGCAATATTGAACATGTGCCGCCTCCTCTATTTAACGGTGTATTTGAACTGTCCCTGGCGGCTGGCGCCGGCCTTGATGCTGGCGATCGCCACGCCATCCGCCATGCGCGCCAGCACCGCCTCCGCTATCGCCGGCAGCAGGCTGCCGTTCAGGATGTGGTCCACATTGCGCGCGCCGGAATCGACTTCGGTGCAGCGCGCCAGCACGGCGTCCACCACGGCACTGTCATAGCTGAATTCAGCGTGGTGGCTGGCGCGGATGCGCTGCCCGATGCGGTCCAGCTTGAGCGCGATGATGCGCGCCAGTACCTCGTCGGCTATCGGATAAAACGGCACCAGCTGCATGCGGCCCAGGAAGGCGGGCTTGAAATGCTTCATCAGCTGCGGCCTGGCCAGCTCCTCCAGCTCCGCAGGCGCGGGCCGTCCGGACACGGGCTTGTTCAGGCAGGCCTGCATGATGGCGGACGAGGCCACATTGGATGTGGCGATAATGATGGTGTTGCGGAAGTCGATCTCGCGTCCCTCCGCGTCGTCCAGCACGCCCTTGTCGAACACTTGGAAGAACAGCTCGGCCACGTCCGGGTGGGCCTTTTCTATTTCGTCGAGCAGCACCACGCTGTAGGGCGCGCGCCGCACCGCCTCGGTCAGCACGCCGCCCTCGCCGTAGCCCACGTAGCCGGGCGGCGAGCCTATCAGGCCCGAGACGCTGTGCGCCTCCTGGTATTCGCTCATATTGATGGTGATGAGTTTGCGCTCGCCGCCGTAGAGCAGTTCCGCCAGCGCCAGCGCCATCTCGGTTTTTCCCACGCCGGAAGGACCGGTGAACAGGAACACGCCCTGCGGCTTGTTGGGGTCGTCCAGGCCGGCGCGCGCGGTGCGCACCCGCTGCGCCACGGCGGCCACGGCGTGCGGCTGGCCGAGGACGCGCGCCTGCAGCGCGGCTTCCAGCTTCTGCACGGCGCGGATCTCGTCGCGCACCATCTTCCCGAGCGGGATGCCGGTCCAGCCGGACACGATGGCGGCGACCGTGTGCGCGTCCACACGCTGCGGCGCCATCGGCTCGCTGCCCTGCAGCGCCGCCAGTTCCTCCTCCAGCGCCGCCATGGAAACCCCGCCGCCCACCGGCGGATAGCTGTCGCGCTGCACCGCCATGGCGGCATGCAGCGCCTTTTCGCGCTCCCAGCGTTCCAGGTGCTTCTGGTGCTCCTGCATCAGCGTTTCGCGCGCTACGCGCAGCTCGCGCAGGCGCGCGGCGGTGCGTCCGTCCTGGGGGCCACTCCCCTGTTCGCGCTCCAGCGCGGCGATTTCAAAGCCGATGCGCTCCACGTGCTTCTGCGCCTGCTCCACTTGCTGCGGCGCGGCGCTGCGGGCCAGGGCCACGCGGGCGCAGGCGGTATCGAGCACACTGACCGCCTTGTCCGGCAACTGGCGCCCGCTGATGTAGCGGTGCGACAGGCTGACCGCCGCCACCACCGCCTCGTCGCTGATGCGGATGCCGAAGTGCTTCTCCATCAACGGCGCCATCGCGCGCAGCATGGCGCAGGCGATTTCCTCGCTGGGCTCCTCCACCTTCACCACCTGGAAGCGGCGCGCCAGCGCGGCGTCCTTCTCGAAGTACTTCTTGTATTCGCTCCAGGTGGTGGCGGCAATGGTGCGCAGCTCGCCGCGCGCCAGCGCCGGCTTGAGCAGGTTGGCCGCGTCGTTCTGTCCGGCCTGGCCGCCAGCGCCTATCATGGTGTGGGCCTCATCGATGAACAGCACGATGGCGTGCGCGCTCTTGCGCACTTCGTCGATCACGGCCTTGAGGCGGTTTTCGAACTCGCCCTTCACGCTGGCGCCGGCCTGCAGCAGGCCCATGTCCAGCGCGCGTATCTCCACGCCCCGCAGGACTTCCGGCACGTCGCCCGCCACGATACGCAGCGCCAGGCCTTCCACCACGGCGGTCTTGCCCACGCCGGCCTCGCCGGTCAGGATCGGATTGTTCTGGCGCCGCCGCATCAGGATGTCCATCGCCTGGCGGATCTCGGCCTCGCGGCCTATCACCGGATCGAGCTTGCCGTCGCGCGCCTGCTGCGTGAGGCTGGTGGTGTACTGGTCCAGCGCTGGGGTCTTCGCGTCCAACTGCCGGAGCGGATCGGCGGCCAGCAGCGCGGCTTCCTTGTCTGCTTCCGGCGCGGCGCTGCGTTCCTCCTGCGAGCCGCGCGTGTACTTGTCCATATTGTGCTTGAGCTCATCGACCGGGAAGCGCGCGAACAGCCTCGATCCGCGCGCGGCCAGCTGGGCCAGGCCAGGCTCGGTCAGGAGGGCCAGCAGCAGATGGCCGCTGCGTATCAGGTCCGGCTGCGGCAGCGACAGCGAGGAGATCAGCCACGCATGCTCCAGCAGCACGGGCAAATGCGCGGAGAATACCGGCGTGCGCGCGCTGCCGCTCTTGAAGCGTGCAATCTCCTTGCGTAGGTCGGCGTCCAGCGCCTCCAGGCTGATGCCGCATTTGCGCGCGATCAGCACGAAGTCGCTCTGTTCCTGCTCCAGCAAGGCCAGGAACAGATGCTCGACGTCGACCTCGTACTGGCCCAGGCCAACGCAGATGCTGGCGGCGCGGGTGGCGGCCAGGCGGGTGGTGTCGTTCAGTTTTGCGATCAGGGTTTTCAGATTGATGCTCATGCCTGTGCTCCGCTGTGGTGGATGGCGTAGTGCAGCGTGGACGGCTGCAGCACGGCGTCGAAATTGACGGGTTCAAACACGGGAAAGACCGCCAGCACGCCGCTGATGACGAAGTTGACGCGGTTGATGCTGCCGGCCTGCTGTTCGATGCGGGCCTGCACCTGCCGCAGGCGCGGCTCGTGGCGTTCGATGGCCGCCTTCAGGCTGGCACAGATGCGGCTCCGGTCGTCGCTGCTGCTCAGGCACATGCCCGCGAAGTCGACCAGGCCGTAATTGAGGATGGAGGCGGCGCATTCCGGGTAGTCGGCCAGCAGCGCTTCGGGCAGTGCGGCGCGGGTGTTCAGCAGGTCTTCCAGGTCGCGCGCGACTGCGTCCTTCAGCTGCGCGGCCGTGAAACCGGCGGCCGCGTTGCCGCGCGCGCCCAGCAGGCGGTCCATCAGGCCGGGGGCGAAACCGCTCATGGCTGCTCCTTTCAAAAAAAAATACCGCAGTGGCTGGCACTGCGGCATGCGGCGCACCAGCCGGTCAGGCGATGCGGTTGGCGGACAGGTCCCATCCGCCGGAGGTGTTGCCGCCGGCGCCGCCGCTGATCTTCTGCTGCGTGTATTTCCAGCGCACCTTGGAGAACTTGAAGCCGACTTCTTCGGTCAGGATGTCGCCCTCCTCCACCGCCGGCGCCACCGCGCCGATCAGCACGTTTTCGATTTCGATCTCGAAGTACTTCACGCGCTCGCCCTGCGCGTCCGCGCGCATGAACTCGAACTTGGCCTTGGGGATGGTGCGTCCGGCCGCGCAGGTTTGCAGCAGGATGGGCGAGGCCAGGTCGGCCAGCTTGGAGATCACGATGTCGCGGTGTTCGCAGCGTTCCGCCGTGTGGCCGCCGCCGGTGGAGGCGGTGGCGGACTTGGGCTGCTCCACGCCGAAGTTGACCGATTTGCACTCGATCCAGTCCTTGTGGCGGTCATCCGCCGATTCGCCCTTGATGCCATCAATGTACAGATAGACGTCGATTGCCATTGCATGCTCCTAGGTTGTGGTTGATGGTGCTTAGCATTTGGTCGGTTGAGGCAACTCCGCGACCAGTCGGAGGGAAACGGACAGCTCGTCGAGCTGGAAATGCGGCCGCAGGAAGGACACCGCGCGGTACACGCCGGGCCGCCCCGGCACTTCGTGCACCTGCACCGAGGCCTCGCGCAGCGGGAAGCGGGCCTTCTGGTCCTGGCTGGCGTTATCGTCCAGCAGCACGTACTTCATCAGCCAGCGGTTGAGGAAGTCCTCCACGCCGGAGGCGGCGGCGAAGCTGCCCACCTTGTCGCGCATCATGGCCTTCATGTAGTGGGCGATGCGCGACACGGCGAAGATGTATTGCAGCTGGGACGACAGCACGGCGTTGGCGTTGGCCGCCTCCGAACTGTACTTGCGCGCCTTCTGCGCCGACTGCGCGCCGAAGAAGGCTGCGTAGGCGGTGTTCTTGCAGTGCACCAGCGAGATGAAACCGAGGTCGCTCAGTTCCTTCTCGCGGCGGTCGGTGATCGCCACTTCGGTGGGGCACTTGAGCGCCACTTCACCCTCGTCGGTCTTGAAGGTATGGGTGGGCAGGTCGTCCACCAGGCCGCCGCCCTCCACGCCGCGGATGGCGGCGCACCAGCCAAACTCGCCGAAGGCCTTGGTGAGCTTGGCGCCGAAGGCGTAGGCCGCGTTGCACCACAGGTATTTGTGGTGGTCGGTGCCATCCACTTCCTCGACGAAATTGAAGCCCTCCACGCTGTTGCCGTCCACCGGGTTGAACGGCAGGCGGCCCAGGAAACGCGGCAGCGTCAGTCCCACGTAGCGCGCGTCTTCGGATTCGCGGAAGGCTTTCCACTTGGCGTATTCCACCGTGTCGAACACCTTGGCCAGGTCGCGCGGCTTGCCCAGCTCGCCATAGCTCTCCAGCCCGAACAGCTCGGGCGAGCCGGCGCTGATAAAGGGGGCGTGCGACGCCGCCGCCACGTGCGACATCTGCTCGATGAAGTACATGTCCTCGGGCTGGCGTGAAATCTCGAAGTCGCCCAACAGCGCGGCGTAGGGCGCGCCGCCGAAGGTGCCGAACTCCTCCTCGTAGACCTTCTTGAACATGGTGCTCTGGTCGAACTCCAGCGCGCTCTGGAAGTCCTTCACCAGTTCGCGCTTGGTGGCGTTGAGCATGCGGATCTTCAGGTTCTGGCCGGTGGCGGAGTTCTTCACCAGGTAGTGCAAGCCGGTCCAGCTGCGCTCCAGCTTCTGGAATTCCGGCGCATGCATGATGGCGCTGAGCTGCCTGGAAATCAGGCTGTCCAGTTCCGCCACGCGCGCGTCCAGCGTGCCGCTCAGGTTGTGCGACACCGGCATGCTGCCTTCCAGCACCTGGCTCACCAGCTCGCCGATGATGTCCTTGGCGCGCTCGTGCTCCACGCTGGACTTTGCCACCTTGCTTTGCTCGACGATCTCGTCGAGCAGGGAAACCTCGGCCACGGCGCTTCCGTGCGCGGCTTGCGGCTGCGCCGCCTGCATTTGTGCCGACATATCAGTCCCCCTTCTTTTCAGCGTGCGGCGCCAGGCGGTTAAGCTGGTCCGTGTTGTGCAGCACATTGGTCAGGATGTCTTCCAGCCTGTCGTTGCCGGCCAGCTTGTTGCGCAGGTCGGCCAGCTTGCTGCGCGCATCGAGCAGGCGGCTGAGCGGCTCCACCTGGCGCACAACGGACTCGGGACGGAAGTCGGCCATGGTGCGGAACTGCAGTTCAACCGGGAACTCGCCGCCACCGGCCAGCTCGTTGGCAACCTGGAAGCGCGCCGACGGCGCCACGCCGGCCAGCACTTCGTCGAAATTGTCGCTGTCGATGTTGACGAACTTGCGGTCCTTCAGGCGCTTCTGCGCCGCGTGCGGATTGCCGCCGAAGTCGCCCACCACACCAACCACGAAGGGCAGCTCCTTGTTCTCCATGGCGTCGCCGATCTCGACGTCATAACTCATTTGCACGCGCGGAGCGCGCACCTTGCCCAGCCGTTTCTGTACGCTTTCGCCACTGGCCATCTTGGTTCTCCTTCAGGTTAACGAATGGCGCCGAATGGATCGGCGGAGGATGCCGCGCCCGGCTTCACCGGCGCCATGCGCTTGGCGGGCGCTAGCGGCGCTTTGCGCGCCACTGCCGGCGGCGGCACCAGCACGTCCTCGCCCAGGCTGGTGCGCAGCACGCGCGCCAGGTCCTGCGCTTCGGTGCGCAGCGAGCCGCTCAGATTGTTCTGCTGGCTCAGGTCCGCCAGCGCCCTGGTGGACAGGCGCAAGCCGCTCACGGCGATGATGCTGTTGCCCACCTGGTCGGACGGATCGCGCTGCAAGGCTTCCTGCGCATGCAATATGGCCTCGCCGTAGCTGGCGCGGTCGAACTTCATCTGCGCCATCGCCAGCCACGGCGCCTTGTCGGCGGGGTAGCTCCCGGCCGCGCTGCGCAGCAGGGTCACCGCCTTGTCCTGCTGGCCGCCGGCGGCCAAGCGGTTCGCTTCGGCCAGCGCGCTGTCCAGCGTGACAACACTGGATTTTTCAGGCCGCAGCAGCGGCGCATCGGTAGCGCAGGCCGACAGCAGCAGCGCGCAGGCCAGGCCGGGGATGGATGTTCCAAGTTTCATCATGGTCTCCTTCGGTACGGGTGGAGGCCATTATTGAGGCTGGAAATGCAACAGCGATTGCGTTTGCGCAAAGCTTGCGCTTGCCCGCGCAGCAAGGCGGTCCACGGCTTGCGCCGCCTCAAACCCGCGTGCGCCGCGCTTGGATTTAATGATTGAACCGCCTCCCGCGAAAGGACGTCCTGATGAAAGCCGCAGCCTTGCCCGCGCCATTTACGATGGCGCCTCTTTTTGCCGTTGCATTCACGCTCACCGGCTGCGCAGCAGGCTCGATCGCGGGCGCCGCCATGGAACTGGCCGGGATACGCAAACCGCCCGAACTGCCGGAACTCCAGAAGCCGCCAAGACAGATCGCCATTCATCTGCACGCCGGGGGCAATCTGAACGCGGGCGCCGGCGGCCAGCCGCTGGCGCTGGCGGCGCGCATCTACAAGCTGCGCCAAAGCGCGGCCTTCGAGCGCGCCAGCTACAGCGGCTTTCTCAACGCGCAGACCGAGCGCGAGCTGCTGGGCGCAGACTTGGTGGAAGTGAAGGAAGTACAGCTGATACCCGGCCAGCGCTATGACGTGATAGAAAGCGTGAGCCGTGAAGCGGCCCACATCGGCGTTGTAGCGCTGTTCCGCAAACCGGCGCCGCAGCACTGGCGCGCCGCGTTCTCCGCCAGCGAAGCGGAAAAATCCGGCATCACCATAGGCCTGCACGCGTGCGCGCTCACCGTGCAGGGCCAGTCCCTGGTTGGCACCCGCTGCCAGCCCTGACATCACCTTGGGAGCATCCATGAGCACAGCAGCAAAAGTACTCTGGGGCGAGGGCCTGTTCCTGCGCCCCCAGCATTTCCAGCAGCAGGACCGCTATCACGAAGCGCGCTTGCGGCAAACCGCGCAAGCGCTGCAGCCCTATTTGTGGGGCGTGCTGGCGGTGGAGTGGGACACGGCGGCACTGCAGGCCGGCATACTGCGCCTGCACGCGCTGTCCGCCATGTTCCGCGACGGCGAATTGAGCGATGCACCCGCCAGCGATCCGCTGCCGCCTGCGGTGGACCTGGGCGCGCTGCCTCCCAATGTGCAAGAAGTGACCTACTATGCCGCCCTGCCCTCGCTGGCGCCGGACAATAGCAACTGCGCTCCGGCAGGCACTCAGCACCACGGCGCGCGCTACGCGCAGGCCGAGCGCACCACGGCGGACATCTACACCGAGGCCGCGCCGGCAGAGCTGAGCTATCTGCGCAAGGCCGTGCGCCTGGTGTCCGACCGGGAACCGCGCGGCGGCTACGAGTGCTTTCCGCTGATACGGCTGCGCCGCATCGTGTCGGGCGGATTCGAGGCCGATCCCGCTTTCATTCCTCCCAGCCTCTCCGTGGCCGGCGCGCCGCGCCTGAAGATCCAGCTGGAGCAGTTGATGGACGCGCTGCAGGCCAAGGTCAACGCGCTGCAAGGACATATGCGGGAACCCAGCCGCAACGTGATCGAATTCCGTTCCGGCGACGTTTCCGCCTTCTGGCTGCTGCATACCGTGAGCACGGCCAGCGCCACGCTGATGCACTACCTGCGCCACCCGGCGCTGCACCCCGAGCGCCTGTTCGAAGCCATGCTGGGCCTGGCCGGCGCGCTGATGACCTATTCCAAAGCCTACACGTTGACCAGCCTTCCCGCCTACCAGCACGAACAGCCCGGCGCCTGCTTCGCGCAACTGGACGCCATCGTGCGCGATCTTCTCGATACGGTCATCTCCGCGCGCTACTTCTCGATTGCACTGAGCGAGGAGAAGCCCTGCTACCACAAGGGCAAGCTGGACTCGGGCAAGATCGACCAGAAGACCACGCTCTATCTGGCTATCGGCGCGGCCATGCCCGCCATGGAGCTGGTGGAGGTGGCGCCGCTGCGCATCAAGGCCGGCGCGCCGGACGACGTGGACCAGTGCGTGCTGTCCGCCATGCCCGGCGTGAAGCTGTCGCACGCGCCGCAGGTGCCGGCCGCCATCCCGGTGCGGCCAGACACCTGCTACTTCGTGCTGGAGAACAAAGGCGTGCTGTATGAGCAGATGCTGAAGGCGCAGTCGATCTCGATCTATGTGCCGGCCGGCATCCGCGACCTGCGCCTCGAACTGATCGCGGTGACGGCATGAGCGCCCAGATCGAACGCCGCGCCGCGCCTACCCTGTTCGGCGGCCGCGCGGCGCCGGGCGCCACAGCCGGCCCGCGCATCGAGTCCTTGCTGGACCTCATGCACGAGGGCTTCTACGTCTTGTTCATGCTGAAGAACGGTTCCGCGCCGCCGGGCGAGCATGAATTTGCGGACAAGGTGGCGCAGTTCCTGTCCGGCTTCGAGAACGAGGCGCGGCGCCTGCGCGCCAGCGCCGAGGACATCGAGGCGGCCAAGTACGCCTACTGCGCCGCGCTGGACGAAATTATCCTGGCGTCCGGCTTCCCCATCCGCGCCCCCTGGGAGCGGCGGCCCTTGCAGCTCACCGTGTTCGGCGACCAGCTGGCGGGCGAGCACTTCTTCGACCGGCTGGAGGCGCTGCGCAGCCAGGGCGGCGCGCGCCTGCAGGCGCTGCAGGTCTTCCATCTGTGCCTGCTGCTGGGCTTCAAGGGCAAGTTCGCGCTCGACAGCAGCGACAAGCTGGCCTGCCTGACCGCGCGCCTGGGCGACGAGATCGCCCACATCAAGGGTAAAAGCCGCGGCTTCGCACCCCGCGCCGAGCGGCCGGACCAGGTGGCGCACAAGCTGCGCAGCGATGTGCCGCTGTGGACCTTGTCCGCCTTGTTCGCGCTGGCGGCGCTGGGCGTCTACATCGGCATGAAATCGTCGCTGGACCAGGCCACGCAGCAAAGCATGGCGGGCTACGGCAACCTGGTGAAGCTGGCGCCACGCCCCGCAAACCTGACCGTCACGCTGCCCTGACACGCTGACGCCGGGGCGCAGGCCCGGCGTTGGCCTGCATCCCAGGCCGTTACTGCGCGATGCGGAATTCAATGCGGCGGTTGCGCGCGCGGCCTTCGCTGGCGGAGTTGTCCGCCACCGGGCGATCCGGTCCCTGGCCGGACACTGTGATCATCTCCGGGCTGATGCCCTTCTGCGCCAGGTAGCCGCGCACCGCTTCCGCGCGGGCCAGGCTAAGAGCCACGTTGCTGTCCCGCAGGCCGACATTGTCGGTGTGGCCTATCACCTCCACCTTCTTCCCCCTCACCTTTTGCAGCGCGCCGGCCATCTCGTCCAGGATGTCCTTGCCGGACGGGCGTATCGCCGCCTGTCCGCTTTCGAATTCGATAATGCGCCTGGCCAGCGTGGCGTCCAGCAGCTCCTGCTCGGCCGCGCTCACGCGCAAGCCGTTGTTGATGGTGTAGCTGGGATTCAGGCTGGTCGCCGCGTCGCTGGCAATCTGCTGCCGCTGCGCCTCGTTGGCGACCTCGCCGCGCAAGGTGACATTATTACCCTCCACTTTCAGCTCGCCCTTGCTGATCAGCTTGAGATTGGGGCCGATCAGCTTCTGCACATAGCCGCTCCAGTTTGGCGGCAGCGCCACGTTGCCGATGCCGATCTGGTCCACCACGCGCTCGGCGCCGTACAGCTCGCGCAAGCGCTGCAGCATGGCGGCCTTGCTGGCCTCATCCGGCACGGTGCCCGTCACAACAACCTGCCCGGGCCGGGGCGTGGCGGGCAAAGGATACTGGGCATAAGCATGGACGGCGGCGCTGCACAGCAATGCGGCTGCAAGGTAACGCATGGTTCGCTCCTCAGGCAAAGGTTTCGTGAAACAGCGCGCAGGCCGATTTGAGCGACAAGCGCTCCTGCTCCAGGCACGCCGACAGGCGCAGCACCTTGCGATCGCTGGCGATCATGTCGTCCACCCAGCCGGTGCTGTCGAAAGTGATCTGCTGCGCCTGGGCGAACTGCGGGTCGATCGCGCCGCGCAGCGTGGCGGGCGACGCGCCGCTGAAGCCCAGCACCAGCATGGGCCGCCCGGCCTGCTCGCACACCAGCAGCGCCAGTTCCACGTCCGCCTGGCGCAGAAAGGGCTCGGCCAGCGACAGCCACAGTGCGGCTGCTGCGGGACGGTGCAGGGGATTGCGCGGCAGCGGCAGCGCCAGACTGCGGTCCAGCCGCGTGCTGCCTGTCCAGCCGAATGGCTGCAGCAGCAGGCCCACGGCCAGCATCATGCGCCGCGCCGAATAGCTTGCGCCATCCTGGGCCAGCATTGCCTCCAGCCCGCCCAGCGAAGTATGCTCGATGAAGTCGTCCAGCGCGGCGGCATGGCCCGCGTCGTGCGGCCCGACCTCCAGCACGGAGCTGGACAGGGCGTATAAATGCGGCGCCGGATGCAGCGCCATTGCCGCCGCCGCCGCGCCATCCGCCAGCGCGGCCCAGAACGGGGCCAGGGCGATGGGGCTGTGGCGCAGGAAGTCGCCCGGTTCATCCACCTCCAGGGCGCTCATGGCCAGGAAGGGAAAACGCCGCTGCGACTGGTCGCTGCTGGCCACCAGGTGGCCTGCAATGGCGCGCTTGCTGCGTGTGCCCACGAAGGCGAAATGCAGCGGCTGCACGGCGTCGTAGTGCTGCTTCCAGCGTGGCTCCGTGGTCAGTTCCGTCATGGTGTCGGCCAGCCAGCCGTCCAGCAGCTCGGCCAGCGCATGGTTGTCCCCGGCCTTGATAAAGTCGCTGCGCGCGGGGATTTTCCCGAAGTAGCCCACGCGGACCATCTGCGGCGCGCGGTTCATTGCTGCGCTCCTTGCTGCGCCGTCTGCGGCAGCGCAGCCAAGGTGGATGGCGCCGCGCCGACTATCGCCTCCGGCAGCTTCATGCCCCGGAAGCCCTGGTCCTGCGGCCCGGCGTCGCCGCCGCTGGCCTCCGGGCTGCTGGTGATTTTCAGTTCGAGCGCCACGCTGATGGCACCATTGGTCCAGCGCAGTTCATGCACGCCCTCCTCCTTGCGCTTGCGCGTGGCCGCGTCGATCATGCGCTTCAGCCCGAACTGCCCCGGTTCGTTGAACAGCTCCACACTGCGGCCATCGAACGCCACCGCCGTGATGCGCGCGCCCGGCACGCCCTGCGGGCTGGGATGGACCATGCTGGTCCACTGCGCAGGCGTGTTCCGGTAGCGCAGCAGCTGGCCGTCTATCTCCACCGTGTATTCCAGCGTACCCGGCGCGGGCAGCGGCTGGATCTGGAACACGGTCTGTGCGGCGGCCGAGGGAGCGGCGATGCCGCCGGCGCCCAGCGGCGCGATCCAGCCGGGGAAGCGCGCCACGGCCTGCGGCGACAGCGCAATGCCCATGTCGGCCCAGGTGCGCGGCGCCAGCACATCGCCGCGCCGCACCACCAACGGCCCCATGGACGTGGTGACAAACTTCGCCACCAGGCCGTCGGGGCCAAAGAACTGGCCTATCTCGGCGCTGCTGGCTTCGATTTTCGCACCCGGCGAGAACGGGTACTTGGCCGCCAGCGTGCGCTGGAACGGTTCGTACACCTGCGCCAGCCAGGTCTTGTTGATCTCCGCCTCGGCCGGGGCGACGATGACGGCGAAGGTCTGCATCAGCGGACGCACCAGGATGGGCCGTATCGCGCGCTTCTGGGTGTCGCTCATCCCGGTCAGCATCTGCTCATCGACAAAGCGCAGCGCGTCGGCCAGCTCGGAGCCCGTCCCCTCCAGCGTCTGCTGCATGAACTGGCGCGCGCCGGGGCCGGGGTCGCCCTGGTTCTTCAGCGTGTTGAGCCGCGTGCGCAAGCGCGACAAGGTATCCATATAACCGCGCAGCAGCGTGGCGTCCTTGTCCCTGGACCCAACCAGTTTGGCCACCGCCGCAAACTCGCGCCCCACCGCGCCCATGGGACGCTCCATCCGGGCAGGATCCAGCTGCAGATTCACATTGACCGGTACCGGCGCGCGGCGCAGCACGGTTTGCATCATCCACTCCTTGAAGCCCTGCTGGACCTTCTGCGCTTCCGCGTTGGCCTGCGTGGGATTGTCCCAGGAAGTCTGCTCGCTGATGGTTCCGAGCAGCTTGATGATGGGCGAAGACTGCGGATCGCCCAGGCGGTTCATGGCCGCCACCGCGCCGTTGAAGCCGCCCAGGTCCGCCACCGCCACGCCTTGCACGAACTTCTGCCACTCCCTGGCGTAATCAGCCTTGTACATCTCCACCAGGTTTTTCTGGATCTGCTCGGGGCTGCCCTCCAGCGTCAGGTCATCCTTGGTGGAGGTTTTCAGCACCCAGTCCGTGCTTTGCAGTTCGCGGCTGGCCGCGTCGCGGAATGCGCCCTGGACGTACTTCTCCCAGGCCTCGCGCGTGAACGCGCCGGGAATCGCGTAGCTGCCCGCGATAAGCGCCTGGTCCTGCTCGCCGACGATGCGCACCACCGTCATCGCAGGAAAGCGCGTGCCGGCGCGCGCCTTGATGTCCGCATACACGCGGTCTCGCGCGGGCATGCCGCGCACCACCCGCCGCAGATTCTCGCGCGCCTGGTCCACCAGCGCCAGCTTCTGCTCTATGCGCGGCCAGGACGGGTCGCTGGATTGCGCCAGGTAGTAAGTCAGCAGGCGCTCGGCGCTGCGTATCATCTGCTCGCGCGGCATGGCGCCGCGATTGGCTTCCAGCCAGCCGCGCCAGTAGCGCGTAAGCTGGTCGTTCAGGTGGCCCGCTTCGGCGTGCGGCGTGTCGGCCAGCATCAGATAGGTCTTGAGGGCGTTGTACGCGTCTTCAACGCTGCGCGGATTCGCTTCGGCATATTGGCGCGGGGCCGCAGCGGCGGGCGACGCGATGGCAGCCGTGGCCGCCGCCGGCGTGGCCAGCTGGTCCGCATTGGCGTTCATCTCGAACAGCAGCGCCTCCAGGCTGGCCGCCACCGGCTTGACCATCACCTCCTTGATGCCCGCGTAGTACTCCTCGCGCAGTTTGCGCTCCAGCAGGCCGCCCTGGTACAGCCCCATGCCCAGCAACCATGGCCGCTCGCGGCCGAATTTTTCAAGCTGTTCGATACGGTCCTGCAGGATCTCAAGCGCTTCAAGACGAGATTGCAGGTCCAGCCGCTTGTCCTGCAGCTTCACCACTTTGTCCAGGTCCGCCTGCACATTGGCCGCCAGCTGGCGGTTGCCCATATAGGACCAGGTCCATCCGCCCAGCGCACCGCCCAGCAGCAGCACCGCACCGAAGAAGGCAGCGTACCTCAGACGCGCGCTGGCGCGGCTGGCATACTGCGACACCAGCGCCTTGTCCGCAAACACCACGTCGCGGAAAAGCTTGAGCAGGAAGTAGCCGCCGGCCGAGCCATATGGCATGGGTGCGGCCTCCTGCTGCTCCGGCTTGAGCGCCAGTTCAAAACGTTCAGCGATGCGCTGCGATTGCGCGCTGACCGGCTGCCCTTCCTGCAAGGCGCTGGTGAAGTAGAAGCCCCGGAACACCGGCTTGTACTGAAACGGGTTTTCCTCGAACAGCGTGGCCAGGAAGGCCCGCAGCGGCGCGCGCAAGGAGACGAACTCCAGCGGAAAAGTGAACACGCCCGGCGCCATGCGCGTGCGGCGCGGCTGCGCCATATTCGCCATGCTCATCTCGACCAGGCCAGCGTGCAGTTCGTCGAAGCCCTGGTCGAAGAAGGCCAGCAGTTCCTCGCTGCCGGCCTTGCGCCGGTAAGGCATGGTGGCGCCCCACACGCGCTCGCGTTCACTGCGTTCGCACTGGCAGAAAAAGTCGCTGAAGCCCGCGATCAGATCCGCCTTGGTGAACAGCACATACACCGGCGCATAGACTTCCAGCCGCTCGATCAGGTCCTGCACCCGCTTGCGCAGGCTGCGCGCGAGCTTCAGCGCGCCATCCGGATCGCTGCGCAGCTCGGCGATGCTGACCGCCACGATAATGCCGTTCACCGGTGCGCGCCTGCGGTACTTCTTCAGCAAGTCCAGGAAGCCGCGCCACTCCGCCAGATGCTCGTCCTCCACAGCATAGCGCCCGGCCGTGTCGAGTACGATGCCGTCCGTGGTGAAGAACCAGTCGCAATTGCGCGTGCCGCCCACGCCGTGCACGACGCGCGCGTCCGCAAACGGGAACTGCAAGCCGGAGTTGACTATGGCGCTGCTTTTGCCTGCGGACGGATTCCCGATGATCATATACCAGGGCAGCTCGTACAGCACCCGCGAGCCCGGCATGCGTCCCAGCTTGGAGCCCTTGATGGTGGCGATGGCCTTCAGCATGCCACTGCGGATCGCATCCACTTCGTGGCGGCTGGCGACGTCTTCGGCCGGCCCGGTTTCGGCGGGGACCATCGCATCCGCCAGGCCGGCGGTGGCGCGCGCGGCGTAGCGCCGCCGCAGCCAGCGCGCCAGCAGCCAGGCAAGCAAGGCGGCCGCCAGTGCGACTACGGCCCATATCAATGCAAGCTCCAGCAGCTCGGCGCCAAGGTAAAACAGCGCCGCCATGGCCACAAAGCCGGCGATGGTGAGGTTGCGGGAGTCGGTCAAAAACAGCCAGGTTCGTCGCATCATGATAGCTCCGGGGCGCCAGTCGGCAGACCCGAGCTATGGTGCCACCTGCCTTGCCATGCATTCTTGAGGCAGAACAAGCCTCAGCGTTTGCGCTGCATGGTTCCAGGCAAACGCAGCTCGGCGTGGCCGAAGTCCATCATGGTCCAGCGTCCGCCCCAGCTCAGCCCTGCCGCTTCCGCGGCTTCGCCGTACAGGCGGTAGCCGCGCATGGCCCAGGGGTCTTTTTCGGAGATCACCAGTTTGCCGTCGCGCAGGAAGGCGCAGTCGGCGGCGAGACCGAACTGATGATAGCTCTGGAAGGCGCGCGCGTTGGTGACGCTGGCGCCGGCGCTGGCCAGCAAGTCCTGGCGCTCCGGACTGCGGTAGCCTTCGAGCAGCGCCATGTCGTAGCCGTGCTGCTCCTTCATGATGCGGAACACCATCAGCAGGCGCTGCTCGAAGTCCGGATGGAACAGCTGCCAGCTGCGGTTCGCCCCCGCCAGCAGGGGCCGCGCGCGCACGACTTCCACCGTGGTGAAAGCCAGCGGCGGCAGCGACGGAGGCGGCACCAGCTGCTCGCCTTGCAGCAGCTCCGCCACCTGGCTGTTCACCGCGCGCCCGTCATAGTCGAAGGCGGGCAGCGCCACGCGGCGCACCGCCACCAACGCCAGCATGGGCGGCAGCACCAGCATCAGCGCGCCGCCGGCCAGCAGCCATGCATAGCGCTGGCGCAGCAGGATGCGGCAGCGCGGCATCAGAGCCGCAGTCAAGGCCTCGCGCCGGACCGGAAACAGCAGCAGCCATCCGCTGGCGCACACCAATACAAACAACACCATCAAGGAAACGACAAGCATAGTGCGCTCCGTCAAAGCGTGGCCGGGCGGCTGGCCGCACACTGATGGCGGCAGTACCGGAATCGCTCCATCGTATGCCGTTGACAGGCATGCCATTCCGAAGAAAATCAAACCTTGGGAGGATAGATTGGACAAATCCACACCGACGCAGCGGCCGGACCTGTTCTGCGCCGCGCAATCCGGCGGCGGCAGCCGGCGCATACTGGCCAGCCTGGAAAACAGCGGCAAGGCGCAGTCGCCGGCTGCGCGCCTGGCGCGGATACGGCCCAGCTATCTGGTGATGCTGCTCATGCTGCTTGCCATCCTGTCGGCTGGCGTCGCAAGCATCAGCTACTACGGCATGGCGCCTGTGCAGCACAGCCGGGCATGGGCGCCCGCAGTGCCGCTCTCGAATCACGCGCCGCAACCGGCGCCTATGGATACGCCGGAGGAAGTGCAGCGGCTCGCCGCCGCCATCGTCAACGAGCCGCTGCCGGCGATTGTGCCGGCCCGGCACAGGCCGGCCGCTCCCCAGGCGCTGCGTGCGGAGCGCAGTCCGCATGCGCGGCCCGGCATCCAGGGAAGCAAGACGCAGGGCACGCAGCATGAAGGCCCGCGAAGCCTAGCCACCGCCGCGCCGCCGGACAGCGACGTGACCCTGCTCGCTGCGCTGGTCGCCCACAGCGGCGCCCAGCAGTCCACCATGCACTACAGCCGCGACGTGGTGGAGCGCCGCGACGGCGACAGCACCGACGCACTGCTGCGCCGCTGCCAGCGCCTCGGCGGCGCCGAAGCAGGCCTGTGCCGCGCGCGTATCTGCAACGGCCAGTGGCTGCACGAAGCGGCCTGCCGCCTGCCGGTCAGCGACTGAGGCGCCCAGCTAGGCGCGTTCCGATATCTCGATCAGGTTCTGGTCCGGGTCGCGCAGGTAGACCGAGCGGATAGGCCAGTTGGCGCCGGTGCGGGCCACCGGCCCTTCTTCGACCGGCACGCCGAGCTGCTTCAGCCGCGCGATCACCTCGTCCAGCGGAATGGACGCGATAAAGCACAGATCCAGCGAGCCCGGAGTCGGCTGCGCCGCCTTGGGCAGAAATTCCTTGCCGTATTCGTGCAGATTGATCTTCTGTTCGCCGTACTTGAACGCCACACGGCCGGCCCCGAATGCCTCCAGCGTCATGCCCAGCACCCGCGTATAGAAATCGATGCAGCGCTCACGGTCGCGCGTAGTCAGCACCAGATGATCCAGGTGGTCTATCATTTTCTCTCAAGCTCCTTGATGAATTGCGCCATCACCTCCAGCACCGCTTCCGGCTGCTCCTGGTGCGGCGTGTGGCCGCAGTCGGGCAGCATCGCCATGCGCGCGCACGGCGCCTGCGCTTCAATGGCGTGCAGCTGGGCCGCTGTGCCGTACTGGTCGCCGCTGCCCTGCAAGGCCAACACCGGGCAGGCTATCGACGGCAACAGGTATTCAATATTCCAGCGGCTGAAGGCAGGCGCCAGCCAGGTGTCGGCCCACGCACCGAAAATCTGCGCCGTCTTGGCGCCGTGGTAGCGTTCCAGGCCACGCAGCTTGCCCTCGCCGTAGGCCAGCTTCGCCTCGCGTATGCCCGCCAGCGTCACGTCCTCCACAAACACATGCGCCGCCTCGGTCACCACGCCCAGCAAGCCCGGCACCTGTTCCGCCGCGTGGAGCAACGCGATGCTGCCGCCGTCCGAATGGCCGACCACCACATACGGCCGCCCCGCCAGCAGCGCCAGCACCTGCGGCAGCTCATCCAGCGCATAGCGGTGCAGATAATGGATGCTGCGGCCAACACGCAGCGGATCGGACTGGCCATAGCCGCGCCGGTCATAGACCAGCCCCGCGCAGCCAAGCCGCGCACACAGGCGCGCAGGAAAATCCTTCCACATGGCCGTGCAGCCCAGGCCCTCGTGCAGGAAGACCAGCACCGGCTTGCGCGCGCCTTCATCCGCGCCATTCGCCCCTATCCACTCGTAATACAGCCGGCCGCCCTCGGCCAGTTCCAGCATCGCCATTGCCATCTCCTCCGTTACGCCAGGCTACAGATTACACTGCCTCCCGCCAGCCGCGCCACGCAGCAGCACCAGCGCGTACAGCAGCAGGCAAGCGCCGGCCAGCGCCATGGCGCGCGGCACGCCCGCCAATTCAGCCGCAGCGCCCCACAGCAGGCTGCCGCCGGTCTGCCCGAGCGCCATCGCCATCAGGTAGACCGACAGCGTGCGCGCCCGCAGCGCGCTTGGGAAGGACAATTGCGCCGCGCTGTTGAGCGACGTGACCATGGTGGACCATGCCACGCCGCCCAGCGCAGACAAAGCCATCAGCACCGCCCAGGCCCGCACCAGCGGCAGGATCAGCAGCATGGCGCCGAAGATGGCCACTGCACCGGCCAGCAAATGCCGCCGCTCGAAGCGCGCGCGCAATTCCGGCAGCACGAAGGCTGCCAGAACCGCCCCGCCGCCCACGCAGGCCATCAGGCTGCCGAACGCGCCGCCTTCCCTCAGCAGCACGTCGCGCACGAACAGCGGCAGCAGCGCCGTATAAGCAATGGCCGCGCCGAAGATGCAGACCGTATGCCGCAGCAGCCTGCGGAACGAGGCCGATCCCCAAGCCGCCTGCAGCCCGGTGCGCAAGCCCTGCAAGGTGATGCCGCCTGCCGCTGCGGGCCGCTGCGCCTGGCCGTCTTCCTTGCCGCCGCTGCGCATCCAGTCCAGGTACACCAGCAGCAAGCCGGTAAAGGACAAGGCGTTGAACAGGAACAGCGGCGCCGCCCCCACCATGACGAACAGGGCGCCGCCCAGCGCGGGACCGGCAGCAGCCGCGAAATTGAAGCTCAGGTTATTCAGCGAGGCCGCAGCCTCCACTTCATCCGGCTGCACCAGCCCGGACATGGCGGCCTGCCATGCCGGCCACATAAAGGCTGAGCCGGAACCCATCATGAACACCAGCGCCAGCACGGCGGCAGGCGATGCGGCGCCGCTGGTGGCCAGCGCCGCCATGCCGGCCGCTGCCAGCGCCATGAAGGCGTTCACGGCGAACAGCAATTTTGCGCGCGGCACCGCGTCCGCCACCACGCCTGCCAGCAGGCCGAACATCAGCATGGGGGCATAGCTGGCGGCGGGCACCAGCGCCGTGGCCTGGGTGCTGTGCGATATGCTCGCCACCAGCCAGGCGGCGGCGAAGGTCTGGGTCCAGGTGCCAAGGTTGGACAGCAGGTTGGACAGCCAAAGCAGGCGGTAGCGCCGGTGCCGCAGCGGCTGCAGCATGGGGACTTTGCGGCGCGCCGGTGGCGCGGAAGGCGTTGCGGGTGGTGTGGTGTTGTGCATACAATGAGTCTATGCGGCGCGGGAAAACTGCGTCAATCTTGACTCCGGCAATCAACATAAATAAAAGCGGTGCATGAATAAAGAACTCACGTCCAGGGAAGCGGCGGCCCTGCTGGGCGTATCGGCCGCCACGCTGTACGCCTATGTCAGCCGCGGCTTGCTCACATCCATTCCCGATGGCGCGGCGCGCAGCAAGCGCTATGCGCGCGAGGAAGTGCTGCGCCTGGCCGCGCGCAAGGCCGACGGCAAGCGCGCTGGCCACGCAGTCGCCGCCGCCATGCACTGGGGCGTGCCGGTGCTGGAGTCGCGCATCTCGCTGATCGCCGACGGCAAACTGTTTTATCGCGGCCGCGACAGCAGCGAACTGGCCGCCCATGCGACGCTGGAACAAACCGCCGCCATCTTGCGGGACGAACCGGCTGCGCCCACTGCGGCGTCCAGCGCCGTTCCCACGTTGCCGCCGGCAGTGGCGGCGCTGGGACACGCCATGCCGCCACTGGAGCGCGCCATGGCCTTCCTGCCCGTGCTGGCCGCAAAGCCCGCCACTCCGGCGGAACTGATGCGCATGCTCGCAGCCCTGCTGCTCGACACGGAGATGAGCAGCGCGCCGCTGCATGAACAGGTAGCGCGCGCGTGGGGCGTTGACGGCGCGGGAAAGGAGTTGCTGCGCGCCGCGCTGGTGCTGCTGGCGGACCACGAACTCAATACCTCCGCCTTCACGGTGCGCTGCGTGGCCTCCACCGGCGCCGCCTTGCCTGCGGTGCTGTGCGCCGGCCTGGCCGCGCTTTCGGGGCGCGAACACGGTGGCCACTACCTGATGGCGAAAGAAGTGCTGGAAGCGCAACTCGGCGGCGAGACGGAATTGCCGCTGCCCCCCATGCAGCCCGGCTTCGGCCATCCGCTCTATCCCGGCGGCGACCCGCGCGCGGTGCTGCTGCTGGAAATGATGCGCCCTTTGCCGCAAGCGGCCGGCGTGCTTGCGCTGGCGGCCAGGGCAGCAGCCATCAAAGGCGCGGAGCCGAATTCAGACTATGCGCTGGCGGCGCTGGAACTGGTGCTGGATTTGCCGGCCCACAGCGGCATCATCCTGTTCGCGCTGGCCCGCTCCGCAGGCTGGCTGGCGCACGCCGCCGAACAGGCTGCGGACGGCGCCATGATACGGCCGCGCGCCCGCTACGTTGGCCACTACAGCGCTGGCTAAGCTCAAGCTTGGAAGCGCATCAGCCGCGCTTGCGTTCCTTGGCCTGGTTCTGCTGCGCGAACTCCAGCTCCTCGTACAGCGCCAGGAATTCCTGCGACAGTTTGTGGCGGCCGTCCAGATGTATCATCGGCAGGCAGCGCTCGTGCGATTCGCGCACCTTGATGGAGCTCGACAGCTTGCTCTGCAAAACAGGCAGCCCTTCGGCCAGCAGCTCGTCCACCATGCGCTGCGGCAGATTGGCGCGCGGCTGGAACTGGTTGACGATGATGCCTTCTATTTCCAGCGCGGGATTGTGGTCCGCCTTGATCTCGCCCACATTGTTCATCAGCGTGTACAAGGCCTGGCGCGAAAAATCGTCGCAGTCGAAGGGGATCAAGCAGGTGTCCGCAGCGATCAGCGCCGACTGCGTGAAGAAGTTGTAGGCCGGCGGCGTGTCGATGATGATCTCTTCAAATTCCTTGGCCAGCTCGTTGAGCGCGTCGCGCAGCTTGTAGATCTTGTGGCGCGACTCCAGCTTCGACTGCAGCTCCCCCACTTCCGGATGCGAGGGCATCAGCGACAGGTTTTCAAACCGGGTTTCATGCACGTAGCCGCGCGCCGACAGCGAGAACACCATGAAGTTCAGGGTCTGCTCGAAATAGCCCGCCACGGTAGGCTCGATTTCCTTGGCCGCGTCGCCCAGCAGGTAGCGGCTCGAGTTGCACTGCGGGTCGATATCGATCAGCAGCGTCTTCTTGCCCTTGTGCGCGGCGATGGCGGCAAGATTCACGGCAATGGTCGACTTCCCGACGCCGCCCTTCTGGTTGAAAATCACACGTTTCATTGCTGCTCCGTAGTTTGCGATAAGGGTATGCGAGGGGTTCCGATTGATTTTAGCAGATTGCCAACTCGAATCTGTAGCCTACGCCATACACGGACTGCAAACACTCAGCAGCAGCGGGCCGCGCGGCCAGCTTGCGGCGGATATTCTTGATGTGCGAGTCCACAGTGCGGTCGCTGATGTCGCGCAGATCCTCGTGTGCCACGTCCAGCAGCTGCTGGCGCGAATACACCCGCTCCGGATGTTCGATCAGCTCCGCCAGCAAACGGAATTCCACCGGCGTGAGAGGCAGCGGCGCGCCGGCCAGCAGCACGCGCATGCTGGTGCGGTCCACCGCGAACAGCGGCGCCGCCTGCACCAGCGCCCCGGAAGCGCGCCGCAGCTGCGCGCGCACGCGCGCCACCACCTCGCGCGGGCTGAAGGGCTTGCACACATAGTCGTCCGCGCCCGCCTCCAGTCCCAGCAGGCGGTCTATCTCGTCCACGCGCGCCGTGAGCATGATGATGGGCGCCTGCAGGAAGGCCCGCGCCGCCTTGCACAGTTCCAGGCCGTCCATTCCCGGCAGCATCAGGTCCAGCAGCACCAGGTCCACCGGCGTGGCGCGCAGCCAGGCCAGCGCCTGCGCGCCGTCGGCGATGCAGGTGGCGCGGTAGCCGCCAGCTTGCAGATAGTCCGCCAGCAGCGCGGCGATCTTCGCGTCGTCCTCCACCACGAGTATGTGGGCGTTTTCCATGGTCACCTCAATGTTTCGCCAGCGGCAGCCGCAGGCGGATGCGCACGCCGCCCAGTGCGGACGGCTGCGCCACGATCTCGCCGCCGTGCGCGGCCACCAGCGCTTTGCAAATCGACAGTCCCAGCCCGCTGCCGCCGCGCTCCCGCGTGCGCGCGCGGTCCACGCGGTACAGGCGCTCGAACAGGCGCGCGTAGGCGCCGGGCGGCACGCCGGGGGCGCTGTCGTCAATGGACAGCTCGGCATGGCCGCCACGCACGGCCAGCACTACGGCGATGCGCCCGCCGGCCTCGGTGTAGCGCAAGCTGTTCTCCAGCAGATTGATGACCACCTGGTCCAGCCGGCCTGCGTCCACCATCACCGGCGCGGGCTCATAGCCCAGCGCCCAGGCCAGTTCCAGCCCGGCCGCCGCCGCGCGCGCCCGGTAGCGCTCCAGCAGGGGCGGCAGCGCGTCCCGCCAATCCAGCTCGTGCAGTTCGCAATGGAGGTCGCCCGCATCCGCTAGCGCCAGCTGGTGCAGGTCGTCCACCAGCTTGGTCAGGCGCAGCACTTCACCGTGCAGCGATTCGAGCGCGCCGGGATCGGCCTTGCGGATGCCGTCCAGCAGCGCTTCGATTTCCCCGCGTATCACCGTCAGCGGCGTGCGCAGTTCGTGCGACACGTCGGCCATCACCTGGCGCCGCTGCTGCTCGTTGCGCTCCAGTTCCTGCGCCATGGCGTTCACGTGCAGCGCCAGTTCGCCCAGTTCGTCGCGGCTCAGCACCGGCGCGCGCGCCGAGAACTCGCCTAGCGCCAGGCGCGCCGTTACGCCATGCACAGCAGCCACGGGCCGCAGCAGATGGCGCGCCAGCGCCGCCGCCAGCGCAACCGCCACCAGCAGCAGAACGCCGGACAGCAGCAGGATGTCGCGCACCTGCGCGCGCAGGAAGCTGGCCGCGCTGGTGTTGGCGCTGCTGGCCTGGCGCAGCTGCAGCAGATGCACGCTGCCCACCTGCCGGCCGTCGACCATAATGGCCCGTTCAATGCCGGGCGGCGTATCGCGCGGACCGACCAGCGGCCTGCCCTGCTCGTCCAGCACCGACAGCCGCTGTGCAAACGCCATCGGGTCGCGCAGCGGTCCCTGGCGCGGCGGCGGGTCTTCCGGCCTTGGCGGACCGTAGCCGCCAGGACGCACCGGCGGCGGACGGCGCTGCGGCGGCGCGTCCGGCTCCATCTGGAACTGCGGCGCCATCTGGTCCAGCACATCCCGCATGGCGCGCGGACGTCCGCGCAGCCAGTCAAAGCCGCCTTCCTGCTTGTAGCGCTCGGCCAGCAGGCCGCTCACCTGGTCCAGGTCCTGCGCCTGCATCTCGTTGAGATAGGCGATGAAGCCGCGCTGCAGATTAACGCTGGCCAGCCACGCCATGGTGCCTATGCACAGGATGACGATGGCGCTGACGGCGAGCGCGATCTTGCGGGCGATGGTCAGCCGCATGTGCGCTCCGGGTGCGGAATGTGGAGTGGGTTCATCCCGCCATCATACCTGCCGAATGTGCAGCAATTGTGCATGCCGTTGTTCCTATGAGACCTCACAGCCACATCCATTTTTCCTCCACATTGCCGCGCCAATATGGTCTCCACCAGAACAACGAGGAGAAAACCATGCGTGCAACCATACGCCTCGCGGCAGCCGGCCTTACCGCCGTCATCGCCGCCTCGCTGGCCGGATGCGGCGGCGGAGCCACGGACAGCGGCGCCGCATCCACAAGGCTCGCAGCGGGCGGGCCAAGCCCGGCATCCGCAACGGCGGCGGCAGCGGACACCGGCGCCGAGACTAGCGTAGTCACCACAACTGTCTCCCGCGCGGCGCTAGGCGCTCCGGCGCCCGCCGCCCCGCTGCCTCAGCCCAACCTGGACGGCGCCTCGCTCACCGTCAGCCGCGCGGGCTACATTGACATGGCGAATCCCTTCTTTACGCCCATGGGCAACGGCCGCAGCTGCGCCAGCTGCCACAGCGAGAACGCCGGATGGAGCGTAACCCCAAGTGGCCTGGCGCAGCGCTTCGAGCAAAGCCAGGGTGCGGACCCGGTGTTCCGCCTGGTGGACGGCGCCAACTCGCCCACCGCCGCTGTGGCCACGCTGGACCAGAAGCGCATCGCCTACAGCATGCTGCTGACCAAGGGCCTGATCCGCGTCGGCATGGCGATGCCGGCCAATGCCGAGTTCACGCTGCTGCGCACCGACGATCCCTACGGCTTCGCCAGCGCCCGCGAACTGTCGCTGTTCCGCCGTCCGCTGCCTTCGGCCAACCTGGCCTTCATCAGCAGCGTGATGTGGGACGGCCGCGAAAGCCCAAGCGCCGCCACAGGCGTCAACTGCCTGCTCAATGCGCGTCCCGCGCAATGCTACGCCAGCATAGACAGCGGCCTACTGTCCCAGGCCACCAGCGCCGTGCGCGGCCACGCCGAAGCAGCCCGGGAACTCAGCGCCGCCGACCAGCGCGCGATTGTCGATTTCGAGAGCGGCCTGTACGCCGCGCAGTCCACCAGCAATGCGGCAGGCAGCCTGCTGGCCAACGGCGCCGGCGGCGGCCCGCAAGCGCTGGCCGGCACGGCCTTCTATTTCGGGATTAACGACCTGGAGGCGGGCGACTACCGTACGCAAGCGCCCTTCGACCGCAACGTGATGACAATGTTCGGCGTATGGCGCAACCTGGCCGCGCCGCCCGCCCCGCCGCCACCGCCGCCACTGCCTGGCCAGCGCAATCCACCGCCCGCACCCGCGCAGCCGGCACCGGCCAGCGCTGCGGACCTGGCCCGCGCATCGATCGCGCGCGGCGAAGCCCTGTTCAACAACCGGCCTTTCAATATCACGCAGGTGGCGGGCTTCCCGCAGCGTCCGGGCCAGGTCCAGCCGCAGCGCGGCAGCTGCGCCAGCTGCCACAGCGCGCCCAATACGGGCAGCCATTCGGTGCCGCTGCTGCTCGCCATCGGCGTGGCCGACGGCCGCTTCCGCACGCCGGACATGCCGCTCTACACGCTGCGCAACAACGCCACCGGCGAGACCGTGGACATCACGGACCCCGGCCAGGCCATGCTCACCGGCCGCTGGCGCGACATCGGCAAGATGAAAGTGCCCGTGCTGCGCAACCTCAGTGCCCGCGCGCCCTACTTCCACAACGGTTCGCAGCCGGACCTGCAGGGCGTGGTGCGCTTCTACGACCGCCGTTTCCAGATCGGCCTCACGCCGCAGGAGATGGCGGACCTGGGCGCCTTCCTGAAAGCGCTGTAAGCCGGACAGGAGGGCCCTGCCGGCCCCCTTATTGCGCAGCCACCTTGAAGAAGGAGACGGCGGCCTGCAGCTCCTCCGCGCGCACACTCATCTCCTCGGATGTGGAGGCCAGCTGCTCCGAACCCGCCGCGTTGTGCTGCGTGGTTTCGCTCAGTTGGCCCACCGCCAGATTGATCTGCGCCAGGCCGCTGTTCTGCTCCTCGGACGCGGCCGTGATCTCCTGGACCAGGTCCGAGGTGCGCTTAATATTGGGCACCATCTGGTCCAGCAGCTTGCCCGCGCGTTCGGCCAGCTCCACGCTGCTGGACGCCACTTCGCCTATCTCCTGCGCCGCCACCTGGCTGCGTTCTGCCAGCTTGCGCACTTCGGACGCCACCACCGCGAAGCCCTTGCCATGGTCGCCTGCGCGCGCGGCCTCGATGGCGGCGTTCAAGGCCAGTAAATTGGTCTGGTAAGCGATATCGTCGATGATGACGATCTTCTGCGCAATCTGGCGCATGGCCGACACGGTCGACTTCACCGCCTGCCCGCCCTCGATGGCCTCCTGCGCCGCCTGCGCGGCGATGCCGTCGGTCACCCTGGCGTTCCCGGTGTTCTGCGACACCGACGCCGTCATCTGCTCCACCGAAGCGCTGGTCTGCTCCACGCTGGCGGCCTGCTGGCTCGATGCCTGCGACAGCGACTGCGCCGTGCCGCTGATCTCCTCCGAAGCGCGCGTCAGCGCCAGCGCGCTGCCGGACACTTCGCGCAGCACACTGGAAAGCTTGGCCACCATGCCGTTCATGGCGTACAGCACGCTGCTCTTGTCGCCGCGCCGCAAGGCCATCGCCACACCCAGGTTGCCCTGGGCGATCTCGCGCACGATGTCCGCCGTGTATGCCGGCTCGCCGCCCAGCTGGCGCATCAGGCTGCGGTACAGCAGGTACATCGCCAGCGCGGACACCAGCACCGAGAACGCCAGCAAGGCCATGGTCACCTGCAGCGCGCGCGCAGCAGCCGCTTCAGCCGCGTGCACGGCGTCGCCGGTGCGCTGGTCCAGCAGGGCCAGGAACTCGTTCACCGGCTTCATGATCTTCGCCTTGTTCTGGTGGTAGGCCGCGTCGTGCGTCAGGCGGCGCGCCAGTTCGGGATTGGGCTCGCCCTTCTTCGTGAAGCGGCCCGCGCCATCATCGTACAAGCCCTTGACCGCGTTCATGGCCACGGTCTCCGCCTTCACCAGATCATCCGACTGGGCGCTCGCCTCGCGCAGCTTGCCCAGCTCCTTTTCCGAGAAGCCGGCCTTCTTCATCAGCTCCAGCAAGGGAACGGCCGCCGTGTCCCCGCCCGGCTTGGGCTGGCCCGCCGCCACAAAGTCCCAATAGATGCGCTCATAATCCTTCGGGCGCGGCCTGGCGCCGTTGCGGATCTCGAGGATCTCACCGTACTGCCGCTCAAACGCCGCGTCGCCCGTCACCACATAGGTACGCGCCAGCCGCGTCAGGTCGTCCGAGCTTTGGCGCAGTTCATCGGCCAGCAGGTAGGACTGGTAGCGCGCCGCCGTGGCGGCGCTGACGCCGGACTGGGCGCGCGTCACCTGCGTCAGTCCCCACATCGTCAGGCCGGCCAGGCCCGCCATCACGGCAAGGAACAGGCTGATGGTTTGTTTTAGTGACAATGTGTGGAGTTTCATGCCGTCCCCTTATAAGAAATGCGCGTAAACAAGCACTCTACTTAGAAGGAAATCGCTTGCAACTTGTACTTTGGTACACCCCCACGTTGGGGATTGCCGGCGTCAGGGCCGTCCCGCATCAGGCTTGCTGTAATCGCACACGCCCTGCGGGAAGATGCGGCGCAGCCAGTCCTGCTGGACGGGGCTGAACTGCACGCCGGACGGATACGTGCCGTCCGCCAGCGCCGCGTCCAGCGGCTTCAGGGCGCACTTGAACACGTCGCCCTTGATGGAGCCGCCCGCCACCATGCGCGGGCTGCTGAACACCGGATAGGCCTTGGTGCAGGCGCCCGGCGGATTGCCGTTCAGGATGCCGTCCCACACCGCCGGCCCGGCGGCAATCAGCGTGCTGCCGCTGTCATAGCACTTGTCGGTGAACTCCGGCGGCGCAACACCGCCGGCGAGATGGCGCTCCAGCACCGGCAAGGCCTCCATCACGCGCGTAATCAAATCCTCGTCCAGCCGCGTGAACCAGATCACCTGTTTCTTCGCCTCGGCCGCATTCGCGTCCAGCAGGCGCTGGCGCACGGAGAACGACTGCCGCGCATTGTGCATGTCCAGCTTGGGCTCCAGATAGGGCCGCAGGTCGATCACCGGAATGCCCAGCCGCTGCCCGGTGAACACATGGCCGGACGTGTAGGCCTTGTGCATGGCAGCCAGGTCGCCCGCGCGCCGCGGCGACGGCGCGCCCGCCGGATCGCGGCAGGTGGCGCTGCGCCGCATATTGCGGCTGTCGAAGGGGTCGTCCTTGTCCCAGTTGACGAAATCGGCCTGCTCCTTCCAGCCGCCCACGCAGGCATTGATGCGCAAGAATTCATCCGCCGTGATGGCGCCGCGCGCCAGCGCCGCCAGCCCATACTGCACGCCCACATTGTCCACCGGGATGGGCGCATAGCCGCGCGCGTCCACGCCGTAGATGTCGGCCAGGTCGTTCCAGTGTGTCCATTTCACGCCGCTGAAAACATTGGCGGGATAGCCATACTGCCTGGCGCCCGCGTCGAACCTGGCGTCCCGGTAGACCGGATTGAGCACGGTGGGCATGGCCATGCGCCACCCGGCGATGCACTCGGTTGTGAAGTCGCTGGCGTTCATGCCCTCGATCAGCGCGTGGTTGCGCCACTTGGCCCATGGCGAGGATGGATTGCGCTCCGCCTCCTCCCTGAAGTACTGCTCCAGCAAGGGGCAGTCGGAAACCGGTATGGTCTGCGTCACCATGTCCGGATAGGACTGGATGGCGATGCCGGCATCGATCAGGCCGGGCTGGTTCTGCGCAAACATATACTGCTGCACCGCGCCGCCCGAGCCGCCTATGCCGATGGTGAACAGCGGCTTGCCGTAAGCCTCCACAAAGCGCGCCTTGGTCAGCAAGGCCGTCTGCGCCGCCAGCGCCATATTGTAGTGAACCCCGGTCTCGTTGCCGGTGGAGCTGGCCACTGCGTAACCCTGCGCCAGCAGCTGCGGCATCAGCAAGCGCTCGGAGCTGTTCAGGCGCTCGTTCACCCACATGGGAATGCCCTGCTGGTGGCCTATGCCCACGCCGCCGCGCATCCAGTACACCAGCTTGCGGTTCCAGGCGCCCTGCTCCAGCGTGGCGATGGTGTACAGGAAGCGGTTGATGCTGCCCACCTCCACCCGCACCACGAACGGCGTCTGCACGCCGTTGACGCCAATGGTGCGTACATCGGAAGGCGGGTCCGCCGCGTCGTAGGCCTTGAAGCGGCTGCCGTTGTAGTAGAAGCGCAGCACGCGGGTCTGGATGGCGCACTGCTGGCTGTACCCCAGCAGCTCGCGGTCCGAATTGAACACCGGGTGCCCTATGCCCTGCTGGTTGTCCACCAGCGGCTGGCCCAGGCCCGCCTCCTCTGTGCGGCAAAGGAAAGGCTGCTGCAAAGGCTGCGCCCACGCCTGCCCGCACCAGGCCAGCCCCGCCAGCGCCGCGATGCGGACAGCCCAATGTCCCCAGTTTGCCATGGCATGCCTCCTTGTGACCGCACTCCCCCTACTTCGCCAGCGACGGCGCCAGCTCCATCCATTCGCGCGTGGCGCGGATGCGGCGTATCCCTTCCCATGTGGCCTGCACCACGGCCGGATTGGACTGCGCGTACTCATTGCTGAAGACCAGGTAGGCGTCGCTCACCAGGAAGCTGGGCGCGAGAATACGCAAAGACTTGAATTCATCCTGGGCGAGAAAGCCCCTGGCGTCCGATTCCCGTATCACCACCGCCTGGTAACGCTCCGCCTTCAGCATATGCATCAGCTGCAGGGCCGTCTTGGCGCTATCGGCGTTGCGGATCGCCAGGGCGTCCAGCGCCTGCCGCACCACGTTTACGCCGGCCGGATACGATACCGGACTGTTCGCGCCCAGCAGCGCCTTGCCATCCCAGCTCACGCCGCTGTCCGCCGTGGTCACCACCACCCAGGTGTCCACGCCGAGCGACAAAGCGCGGTCCGGCACGCCGTTCTTGAGCGGGAAGCGGACAAAATCGCGATACGCCTGGAAGGCCTGCACGCCAAGCACGCCGTCCACCTGGCCCGCCTTCACCGATTCGATGCAGCGCCGCCACGGCAGCACCACGAATTGCGGCTCGGCGCCGGCGGCGCGCACGGCGCTGCGCACCAGATACTGGGCCTGGCCTTCGTGGTCGGGAAAGGTCAGCGGCGCGGCCGGACGGTCGCTCACGCACAGCGTCACGGCGGCATCGGCCCCCGCAGCCGCCAGGGCCGCGCACAAGAACGCACACTTCAATGCGGATGCGGGTAGGTACTTCATCGGATCAGCATATCATAACGACAAGCCCATGCTTTAGGATGGTGACCAACTATACAAGGGCGGATACGCTGGCCGGTTGCTGCAATCACAGACCGACCAGGAGAGTAAGACATGCCATCCCAGCGCCGTGGATCGACGTTGCCCAGTATGCTGGCCAAGCTGGGCGCCATGACCTCTATACGCGAGCTGCAGCTCGTCGAGCAAAGCCTGCTGCGCACGCTGGCCCCGCTGCTGGGTGTGGCGGAAACGTCACTCTACCGCACCAATGAGCACCACCAGGTCACGCACAAGCTGCACCACTACCGCTCCGACAAGCGCGGCCCGGACGGCGCCGCCAGCACCACCGAGCGCATCGACGACATCCGCAACGACGCCAGCGTGGCTCCGCATATCAGCGCGCTGCTCGACTATATGCGCCTGCTCAAGCAGCCCAGCCGGCGCACCCACGGCCAGGGCTACCTGTTCGGCTATCCGCTGATCCACGGCGGCGGCCAGCAGTGCGGCTATTTCGTCTTCGAGCGCGAGCAGGACCTCACGCCCGTGGAGGAAGCCGTCATCGCCGGCGTGCTGAAGCTGTACACCAACCACTACACCCTGCTCGACACCAGCCAGCGCGACCGCCTGACCGGCCTGCGCAACCGCTACTCGCTGGAACTCAACCTGGACCGGCTGTGGGAGGAACTGGCCGCCCAGCAGGCGCCCGGCGCCGACGCGCCCCAGCAGGCCTACTGGCTCGGCATCCTCGACATCGACCATTTCAAGCGCGTGAACGACCAGTACGGCCACATCATCGGCGACGAGATCCTGCTGCTGGTGGCGCGCCTGCTGGGCCGCACGCTGCGCCGCGCCGACCTGCTGTACCGCTACGGCGGCGAGGAATTCATCGCCGTGGTGGTGGCGCCCGACCTGGCCGGCGCCACCGCGCTGTTCGAGCGCCTGCGCCTGGCGATTGAACAGTTCACCTTTCCGCAGGTGGGCCGGGTCACCATCAGCGGCGGCTTTTGCAGCGCCACACCCACGCTGCTGCCCGGAACCGTCCTGGACAGGGCGGACCGCGCCCTGTACCAGGCCAAGGCCGCCGGCCGCAACCGCGTGTTGCATTACGACGCCCTGATCAGCCAGGGCATCCTGGATGAAGTGGAATGTGGCACCATCGAACTGTTCTAACCCGGACCCGGCCTCCCCATGTTTGACCGTCTCGCCCAAAAGCTGGCGCCGCCCTCCACCGCCAGCGCCCTGCTGCCCCGCACCGGCATCATGGCCCGGCTGGAACAAGCACGCTGCTACCGCCTGGTGCTGCTGCGCGCCCCGGCCGGCTACGGCAAAACCTCGGTGCTGCGCCTGCTGCACGCCGACTGGCGCAGCCGTGGCGCCGCCGTCGGCTGGCTGACCTTCGACAGCGCCGACAACGACCCCGCGCGCATGCTGCTCAGCCTGCGCGCCGCCCTGCACGGCGAACATCCGCAGCCGGACGCGCCGGTGCGCTCGCTCAAACAGGCGCGCGTCACGCATTTGTTCCTGGACGAAGTGGACAGGCTAGACGCCGCCGCCATCCGGCTGCTGCTCTCCATTGCCACCGAAATCCTGTCGCCCGGCCTGCACATCTTCCTGGCCGGGCGCAGCCTGCACCAGGTCAGCGTGGCCAACCTCAAAGTGCGCAAGGTGCTGTGCGAATTCAACCTGGAGCAGCTGCGCTTCGCGCCCGACGAAACTGCCAGCTACCTGCGGCAAAGCGCGCTCTACCTGGACGAACGCGAACTGGCTTGGCTGCGCGAACAGACCGAGGGCTGGCCGGCGGCGGTGGAACTGCTGGTGCTGGCCTGGCGCCGCATCCAGGGCGGCAGCGCCGCCGGCCTGCCCTGCCTGCACGGCAGCGAACTGAGCGACTACCTGGCGGCCGAAGTGCTGCAGGCCCAGCCGGACCATATCCAGGCCTTCCTGAAAGCCACCGCGCCGCTGGCCTCCTTCAGCGCCGAGCTGGCCGACGCCGTGCGCGGCGCCGGCGACAGCGCCCAGCTGATCGCCGAGCTCCGCCTGGCCGGCCTGCCCATCCATCCGCTGGGTGATTTATGGTATCGATATCACCCCTTGTTTGCCCAGCACATCGTGCGCCACCACGCGGGCCGGCAGCAGGCGCCGGGCAGCAGCGCGGCGCGCGCGGCGGCCTGGCTGCTCAAGCAAGGACGCGGCCTGGAAGCCTTCGACTACTACATCATGGCCGGCGACCACGAAGGCGCGGCCGACGCGCTGGAAACGCTGGCCGAAGCGCTGCGCGCCAGCGGCCAGTTCCCCAGCCTGCTGCTGTGCTGCGACCAGCTGCCGGAAGCGCTGCTGCGCCGCCGCCCCCGCATCACGCGCAACCTGGTGGTGGCCCTGAGCTACTCCACCCGCCTGGCGGACGCCGCGCGCTGGCTGGGCTACTTCCGCGAACAAAGCATGCTGCCGGAAGCCGACCCGGCCTATGGCGACGCGCTGCGCGCCTACGAGCCGGTGCTGGCTTTCCAGTTTGGCGACGTGGACAGCGCCATCCGCCTGGCCGAGCGCCACTGGCCGGACCAGCAGTACGCCAATCCGCACGAACGCGGGGTGCTGGCCACGGTGTTGGCCTATTCCTACCTGGTGCGCGGCATGCTGCCGCAGGCCGCCGGCATGCTCATCACCGCGCGCCGCATCTGCGCCGAGTCGGGCAGCATCAGCAACACGGCGGTGGTCATCTTCGTGCAGGCCTACCTGGACGCGGTGGAAGGCCGGCTGGACATCTGCCTGCAGCAGCTGGCCAGCATAGACGCCATCCTGCACCAGCACAGCGACACCATCGCCCCCACTTTCCACTACTCCTACAGCGCCGCCCTGCTGCTGATGGTGTTGTATGAACGCAACCTGATGGACGCCCTGGCCGACCGCATGAAAGTGGCGCGCGGCCTGGCCGGCATTTCGCTGCATTGGGACACCTTCAGCGCCGCCCTGCTGATCCAGACCCGCATGTGGGCGCTGCAGCACGGCACGGCCAGCGCCAAGCGCTGGCTGGAGGGTGAAATCATGAAAATCGGCGGCAAGCGGCCGCCGCAAGTGACCGCCGCGCTGGAAGGCGAACTGTCGCGCCTGGCGGTGCTGGGCAACAGCCGCACCGCCATTGCCGCCTACGCGGCCCAGCTGGCCCTGCCGTCCGCCGCGCAGCCCGCCTGGATCTTCCCCAGCCAGGAGATAGACGGCGCCGGCATAGCGCAAGCCCGGCTCGACACCAGCGCCGGCCGTCCGGATGCAGCCATAGCGCAGCTGCGCCCGCTGCTCAGCCACGCCACCGCCACGGGCCGGCTCTGGCGCGCCGCCAAGCTGCGCGTATTGCTGGCGCTGGCGCTGGAGCAGACCGGCCAGGAAGACGAGGCCCTGGCGCAGCTGGCCCTGGCGGCCGAGCAGGCAGCCAAGTCCGGCCTGGTGCGCACCTTCCTGGACGAAGGCGCCGGCGTCACGCAGCTGCTGCGCAAGCTGCAAGCGCGGCCACGCAGCCTCAGCCCGGCCGCCGCCGACCACCTGCGCCTGCTGCTGGACTACGCCGCCGGCGCGGACGGCGCCCATCAGCCGGCGGACGGCCTCACCCGCACCGAGCTGTCGCTGCTGGCCCTGGTGGCCGAGGGCCACAGCAACCGCGACGTGGCGGCCAACCTCGGCCTGTCGGTGAACACCGTGAAATGGCACTTGGCGCAAATCTACAGCAAGCTCGACGTGCACAACCGGGGCCAGGCCGTGCACCGCGCGCGCCAGGCCGGCCTGCTGGCGGCCGCCGCGCCGGCCCGGCCGTCCGGCCCATCCTAAAGCATGGTGACTGCCGCCCGGCCCGCTTCTATGCTGGCTGCATGAAGAAGATTCGCCTCTGTGCCCTTGCCCTGCTTGCCGTGTCGTCCGCCCCGCCGCCCTGCAATGCCGCCCCCGCCCTCACACTGCAAATCGTCCAGCGCGCGCCGTATCTGATGGTAGGGCCGGGCAAACAGATGAGCGGCATTTCGGTCGCGCCCACCGTGGCGGCCTTCCGGCACGCCGGCATCGACGTGGCGTGGGAGGAAGTGCCGGCGCTGCGGCAGTTGCAGCGCCTGCGCGCCAACCAGGAGAAAGTGTGCTCGGTGGGCTGGTACAAGACCCCCGAGCGTGAACGCTACGCCAAGTTCAGCGACCCGGTATCGCAGGACTCGCCCTGGGCCGCCTTCGCCTTTCGCGGCTACACGCCGCCGCCCAGCGCCAGCGTGCGCGCCATCTTCTCCGATCCCGGCACCAAGATCCTGCTCAAGCAAGGCTTCGTCTACGGCGACTACCTGGACCAGGCCATCTCCACCATGACGGCGCAGCGCATGGACACCAACGGCGACATGCACCAGCTGTTCAAGATGATCGCCGCCGGCCGCGCCGACATCAGCTTTGCGCCGCTGGAAGAAATCCGCTATCACCTCGACCAGGGCTCCATCAGCCGCGCCAGTATCCGCATCATCGAATTCCCCGAAATGCCGGCCGGCTACCCGCGCCGCCTGATGTGCAGCAAGCGCGTGGACGACGACCTGCTGCGCAGATTCAATGCCGCGCTAGGGGAAAACGAGCGTGCTATGCTGCGCAAACGGTCAACTTCCAAAAAAAAATGACATGAATTCAAAGGTAGACGCCTACCTGCAGCGGGCCACCGCCTGGCAGGAGGAGCTGCAAAAATTGCGCGCGATCATACTCGGCTGCAAGCTGGACGAAGAACTCAAATGGGGCGTGCCCTGCTACACGCACAACGGCAGCAATATCGTGCTGATCCACACCTTCGAGGACTACTGCGCCATCCTGTTCTTCAAGGGCGCCCTGCTCAAGGACGAGGAAGGCATCCTGGTCCAGCAGACCAAAAACGTGCAGGCCGCGCGCCAGATCCGCTTCACCAGCCCCGCCCAGGTGGACCAGCTGCGCGGCACCATCAAGGCCTACATCAAAGCCGCCATCGCCGTGGAGCAAGCAGGCCTGGAAGTGGCGTTCAAGAAAACGGCGGACTTCGACATGGCCGAGGAATTCCAGGCCAGGCTGGACGACTTGCCCGCCCTGCAGGAAGCCTTCGAAGCGCTCACACCGGGCCGCCAGCGCGCCTACCTGCTGTATTTCTCCGAAGCCAAGCAAGCCAGCACCCGCAGCGCCCGCGTGGACAAATGCGCGCCGCGCATCCTCGCCGGCAAAGGCCTGAAAGATTAGGGCTGTGAAACTTTTTCGCTGTGCTATGTTGAATAGATCAGCAAAGGAGGACGCACCATGGGCTACCGGGACGATTTCTACAAGAAAGAAAACATTCTTGGCTACACAGGCGACCTGACGGACATCAAGTTCACCGTCTACTTCGCGGACGCGGGCGGGCTCAATCCCAAGACCGTGGAAGTGGACGGCAGGCAGCAGGTGCTGGTGCAGTTCGGCCGCATCACGCAGTACCATCCGCACAAGGACAACATCGGGCGCGGCGAAGTGCACGAATGCTATTCTTATTCGATCTTCAACGAGAACGGCCAGGCCAAGGAATGCGTGTACGGCCGCAGCGAGCTGAAGAAAATCGGCATGCGGCAAAAAGGCGGCGAGGACGAGCACCTGTCCTTCCACACCAGCCGCAACAGCTTCGAGCCGGTCAACGGCGGCAACCTCGAAATCCTGGCCTCGGCAATCACGCGCTTCCAGAATGCCAAAGACAAGGTCGGCGCATGAAAATCCCGCCCCTCTTACGCATACTCCCGCAGTTTGACCCATCCGTACAAATGGCGTACATTGAAAGAAAGGTGGCTACTGCGATGAGGTACAACCATGCCCGATACCGTTAAAGCGCGCAACGCGCGACTGGAAGCACGCGTGCCAAGCGAGCAAAAGGATTTCTTCCAGCACGCCGCTACGCTGGCTGGCCAAACCCTGAGCGAGTTCGTCATTGAAAGTACGCAGAAGGCTGCAGCCAAGGTCGTGCAGGAACATGAACTTATTCGCCTGTCACGAGAAGAGCAAATTGCCTTCGTATCAACGTTACTCAGCCCGTCCGAGCCCGGTGCTCGCCTGCGACAAGCGGCTGAAAGCTATCGCCGGAAATCGGGGCTGTGATTGCCCATCAGACTGGCCAGTAAATACGTCGTTCCGCTTCAAAAGGAGCACGATCGCAGTGCTTTTGACTGCAAGAATGATGGCCTTAACCGCTACCTCAAACAACTAGCACGGCAGGATGCTGAGAAGTATGTGGCCGCGCCTTTTGCTCTGGTAGAACCCGACGCCCCTGTGGTCCGTGGCTACTATACGCTCGCGTCGTCACTCATCCCTTTGGACGAATTGCCGGCTGAGCTGGCCAGGAAGCTCCCGCGATACAACAACCTTCCCGTCACGCTTCAGCATGCACAACAAATTGCTTCAATGGCTGTTGTAGTGGATGCCAAGGACGATGAGGCCGAACACTTTTATAAGCACTTCAACTTCCTGCCTTTCCAACGGACACCGCTTCGCCTATTTCTGCCGATGATACAGATTGAAAAGCTCTTTCCCTAACAACAGCCGCAGCGACGGCGCCCCAGTTCTGCCTGCTCCACGCTGCGCAGCAGAGCAGCCTTAAACTCGGCGACGCTTCCAGCCGCGAAAGCATCCGCATCAGAACTAGTCGCATCCAAATGAAAGCAAAGTGGCTTGCTTGCCATGCTGGCGCCAGCGAGCGCGGCATTCACGGGTTTCCGATGCGTCCAAACGCACATATTTGTCCGTCCCCGAGTAGAGACAATCGACATAGTCAGCGAACTGGGGGGCGTCAGTATTCATAGCCCACCTTTGAGATACGACACCCTTGTGGATGGTCTCGGATGCGGGTGCCATAATGGGCATTACGGAGTCATCCAGATTTTTACCCTCTCGAGGAAATGAGACTATCCGTACCGATGTCAGCGTCGCCCGGTCAAGTCCCCATCTAGCAGGTCCTAACGCAGGGCAACTCAGGGGTTGTGCGTGCACGCTGCAGGCAACCGCCAAGAGTGACAACGCAAAAATCGAGTCGAGCTTCATTGCACGATGAAGTAAAGCTCAGGCCGTTGTGCCACGCCTCTGCTCGCGGGACGGCCGAAATAGATTTTGCGCTTGACCGGACTGTGGCCTATCCACTGGTCGAAGATCTCAATTCCATTCGGTATCTGGCGCACAAATATTGCGGCGTGATTGCCTGTGGCCTTGTTGGGATAACGGCCTTTGACAAAGGTCGCGATCGCTGTGCCCTCGGGTATGGTCTTACCCGCGTTGAGCAGGTCTTCTACTCGCTCACCTTCCTGCCACGCAGCGGTAGCTGGCGCTCCCGTCAGCGCTTTGACTAGCGCTACACATTGGCCACTACCGACTTTTTCGGTTCGCTTGCTATAGCTTTCGCTTGCGACGTATGGCATTTTTCGCCCCCTAAGATATAAAGCTTCATCCTAGTTCTACATCCAAGCCGTGACGTTGAGCGGAATCAATGCATATTCCTGAAGTTAAGAAGCAAAAAGCCCAACCGATAAAGGCTGGGCTTTTTGTTTTACTGAATTCTGGCTCCCCGACCTGGACTCGAACCAGGGACCTGCGGATTAACAGTCCGTCGCTCTACCGACTGAGCTATCAGGGAAAAGAGGCCACATTATAGTGACCTCGTTCCAGGCTGTCCAGCGCCCCGGCGAAAAATATTCCTCCCGGGCCGGGCCGCCTGCGGGCTGCTTAGAAGCTGCCCTTGAACTGCACGCCCCACTGGCGCGGCTCGTTGATGAAGCCGGTCAGGTTGTTGAAGTCTATGGCGCCGGTGATGCGCTGGGTGTCGGTGATGTTGCGGCCGAATGCTGCCACTTCATACTTGCCGCCGGCCCAGTTGTAGCCCACGCGTACGCCGCCTTCGGTCAGCGCCTTGCCGGTGAACTCTTTGGCTTCGTACAGGAAGAAGTTCACCTTGCTGCGGTAGGACCAGTCGGTCAGCACGAACAGGTTGCCTTCAGCCAGCGGCCAGTTGTAGCGCGCGCTGGCGTTGAAGATCCACTTCGGCGCCTGCGGCAGCGCATTGCCGTCGATGACCACGCGGCCAGCGGCGTTGATCGGGTCCGTCACCGTGCATTTTCCGCACTTGTTCACCGACAGCGACGCGTCGTTGATTTCGGTGAAGTTGTACGAACCGCTCAGCGCAACCTTGAACTGGTTGGTGATGAAACCTTCGATCTCGCCTTCCAGGCCGTGGCCCTTGGTCTTGGCTGCGTTGATCAGCTTGTTGACGTTGGAATTGCCGCCAACCACGGTCAGCTGCTGGTTCTTCACGTCGTACTGGTACACGCTCAGCGAAGCGCGCGCGCGGCGGTTCAGCAGGTCGGCCTTCACGCCGGCTTCCACCGAAGTGATGGTCTCGGCGTCGGCCACGGTGATCGGCACAGAGGTCGAAGCTGCGGCGATACTCGGGGCGCGGAAGCCGGTGGCAACGCGGCCGTACACGCTCACGTCCTTGTTCAGCGCGTAGGTGCCGCTCAGGTCCCAGTTGATCTTGTCCTTGCTGGCGTCCACCGAGGATGGGCCAACCAGCGTGGTGTTGATCGCCTCAAGGGTGTTGAAGTCCTTCTTGTCCTTGGTGTAACGCAGGCCGCCGCGCACGGTGAACTGCTCGTTTACGGCGTAATTCACGGAACCGAAAGCCGCCCAGGCGGTGTTCTTCTGCTGGCTGGTCACGCGGGTGGTGCGTACGCCATTGGTGCCGAAGTTGTCGGTGGTGCCGGTGGCGTCTTCATTGAAGTAGTACACGCCTGCCTGCCAGTTCAGCGGACCGGCGTTCTTCGACTCCACACGGAACTCTTGCGAGTATTGCTTCAGGTCGGGAATGCTGCCTGCGGTCTCCACCTGGAAGGGCACGGCCGGCGCATTGCCCGGGTTGCCGCCGTCGATGTCGCCACGGCTCAGGTACTGGTTGATGGCTTCATAGCCGGTGATCGAGTACAGCTTGACCGCGCCCAGGTCCCAGCTCAGGCGCACGTTGCCGCCGGTGGTTTTCAGGTTCTGGAAGTTCAGGCCGTTGGTGGCGATCTTGTCGGCGTCAAAGCCGTCAATCAGGTCGTTCGTGCCCGGCTTGATGATGTTGGCGCGGAACAGGCGCGAGCTGCCGGTGGTCACGCGCTGGTGCACATTGAACAGCGCGTTGAAGTCGGCGTTCGGCTTGTACAGCACTTGCACGCGCTCGGCGTGTTCGTTGTAGCCTTCCAGCGAGTCGTTTTCCTTGGTGTAGGTGTTCGACACGTAGTCGTCGCGGTGCTGGCGCAGCGCGGATACGCGCAGGGCCCACTCGTTCGACAGCGGAATGTTGAACGCGCCTTCCACGTTGGTGGTGCCGTGGCTGGCGTAGGACAGGTTGTAATAGCCCTCGGTGCCTTTCAGGCTAGGCTTGGCCGATTCGAACTTGACCACGCCGGCCGGGGTATTGCGGCCGAACAGCGTGCCCTGCGGGCCGCGCAGCACTTCCACGTTGGCCAGGTCGAACATCGGATAACCCTTGAGGATGGGGTTCTCTTGAACGACGTCGTCATAGATCAGCGATACGGGCTGCGATGCGAAGGTGCTGAAGTCGGCATTGCCGTAGCCACGGATGTAGAAGCGCGGGAACACGCGGCCGGTCGACGATTCCACGTTCAGGCTAGGCACTTTGCCGGCCAGTACGCGGATATCCTGGCCGCCGGACAGGATCACGTCCAGCTTTTCATCCTTCAGCGAGGAGACCGATACCGGCACGTCGCGGATGTTTTCGGTACGGCGCTGCGCGGTCACGGTGACCGTTTCCAGCTGGCCGGCCTGGGCTTGCTGCGCGTCGGCCGATTGGGCCATGGCCACGCCGCCTGGCACCAGTGCGCTCAGCGCCAGTACGGCGCCGCCGGTGCGGGAAAATCGCTTCTGCATCTTGGACATCTTCATCATCACATTCCTGTCTGGGTAGTGCTTGGTTGAGAAAGTTGTCTCCACCCCTCCCTCGTAGGGAGTGTTTTATGTTGCGCAAAATGCAAAAGGCCGCGCTAGTGGCGCGGCCCCAACACCTTGCATCAAAAGTGCGCGAATTATATATGCCCTATATCAACAGGAACAACATATTTTTCTCGATATGTGTTAAGCAATTTATTACTTCAGTGCAAAATCCACGCCGCAGAATGCCGGCGAGGTCTTGGCGGTGACGATGAAGATGCGTTCGGCCGACACCGCGCCGGTGGTGCTCAGCCACTCCTTGGCCGCTTGCGCGCGGCGCGCGCCCAGGGCCAGCACGTCCGCCTCGGTGACGGTGGAATTGGCCAGCATCAGCTTTTCCATTTCGTCCGGCGGCAGCGTTTTTTGCAGGCCGAGCGCGTTTTTCGGCTTGGCGAAGGTTTCGTCTTTGTACACGCGCGCCAGCAGGGCCGGGTATTCGTCCTTGCCAACCACGACGGTGCCCTCCGGCACGGCGTTGCGGGCTTGCAGGTCACGCGTTTTCAACTGGCGCACCTTGCGTTCGATGGCGACGCGCTTGAGCGCCTCCAGGTCCGCTGCGGGGTCGGCGCGGCCGGTGATGTCGAGCTTCAGGCCGGGGCGCTCGGTCAGCGCCTTGGCCAGCGCCTGCAGCCGCGTTTCGCTGGCGGGCAGCAGGTTGGCGTGGCCGGCCTCGAAGTCCAGCTTGGACAGTTCTTCGCCGCCGCCGAACAGGGAGCCGATCAGCGCGAACGGCGCCGTCACGGTCTTGACGATGGCGTTGCCGATGATCTTGAGGATGATGCCGCCCAGCGAAAACTCCGGGTCGTCCAGCGAACCGCCGATGGGCACGTTGATGTCGATGACGCCGTTGCGGTCGCTCAGCAGGGCTACAGCCAGGCGCACCGGCAGCTTGGTCGCTTCGGGGTTGGTGCTTTCATTGCCGAAGGTGAGCTGGTCCAGCACCAGGCGGTTCTCCGCCTTGAGCGCGCGGTTCTCCAGCTGGTATGCCACCTCGAAGGTCAGCTTGCCCTTCTCAATGCCGTAGCCGACGTATTTGTCGGCATAGGTGGACAGGGAGGCCAGTTCCATGCCGCGCACTTCGGCTTTCAGGTCCAGCGACAGGTCGCGCTTCAGCGGATTGACGCGGCCAGCGATCAGCAGCGGCGCGCTGTTGACTTCTCCGCGCAGGGATACGCTGGCGTTGCTGTTCGGGTCCGACGACAGCCCGGCGACGGTGCCGCCTATGCCTTTCAGGTTGGCCGTGTAATTGGGCTTGATGAAGTTGTCGGTGAAGCGCACGCGCCCGCCGGACAAAGTGAGCTGGCCGATGCGGATGGGGGGCATCGGGGCGGCATCGCCCGCAGGCGCGGGCACGGACGCACTAGGGGTGGAGGAGGCGGCGGCTTTATCGGCCTTGGCCGCTTTGGCTTGCGCAATCGCCGCCGTCGCGCGCGAGCCGGCTTCGGTCAGGCTGCGGTCCTCATTGGCGGCGTTGCGCTTGATGTCCTGCACATTGAGGCGGCCGGTGGGGTCGATAATCACGCGGGCGAAGAAGTCGCTCAAGGCCACCTTGTCCACGCTCAGGGCGAACGGCTGCAGCTTCACGTCCATGCCGTCGAACGACAGCGCTTTCCAGCTCAGGAAATCGTTGGAACTGGTCTTGTCCACCGTGGCCAGATTGTTCACGCTGGCGTTGCCCTTGAAGCCGCCCAGCAACGCGCCGTCCTTGCCGGTCTCCAGCAGCAGCTTGCCCTTGGTGCTTACTGCCGCTTGCGTGAAGCGCAAATTGACGTAGTCCGTGGCGTAAGGCTGCACCGGCAGCAGGCCGATATTTTTCAGGTCCAGCGCCAGGTCGGCATTGAAGGGAGCCAGTCCCAGCGTGCCGGAAATGCCCAGCTGGCCTGTTTTGTTCACCGCCGCTTTCAGGTCGAATTTGCTGTGGCTGGCCGGCGCGGTGGATATGTCCTGCACAGCGAGGCTAGCGGGAGACAGCGCAAAAATAACCGGGTCCGCGTGGCTGCGGTCCTCAACGCGCAGCGACCAGTCCTTGATATCGACATTGGCCACCGTCACGAGATAAGGCGCATCCTCCGCGGCCTTTGCGGCGGGGGCCACAGCAGCGCTGGCGGCGGCGCGCTTGCCCTGCGTGTAGGCGACGTTTGCGCTGGACGACGCCACGTCGCCTATCGCTACCGTCTTCTTGCCCGTGTCCGCCACGATGTCGCGCACGGTCAGGGCGAATTTTTCAACGCCAGCCTTGGCGGCGGATTGCGGCGTATCGTCCGCATAGCGCAGCGACGCGTTGCTGAACACCAGCTCCTTCAGCGAGACTTGCGTGCCGGTGCCCTGTGGCGCAGGCTTGGCGGCGGGCGCAGCGGCCGATGCCACGGCCGGCGCCTTGGACGATGCGGCGGCGGGCACTTCGGCGGGCGCAGCGGCTGGCTGCATCAGCCGGTCAAAGTTCAGGCGCCCCTTGGCGTCGCGCGCCACATCCACATCCAGGCCGTCGAAGGCCAGGCGCGCCAGCTCGTAGCGGCCGGCGAAAATATCCAGGCTGGCCAGCTTCGCATCCAGCGCGGCCAGCTTGAGCAAAGGCTTGCCGTCCGCCTGCGTCATCGCGAGGTTCTTCAGGCTCGCCTCGCCGCGCACCACGAGCGCGGCGGCCTTGCCCTTGGGCTGCACAAAGCTCGCCGTCAGGCGCGTGCTCAGCGACGCGCTGGGCAGCTTGAAATTCGGCGTGCCCGGCAAGTAGTCCAGATAGCGCGGCAACTCCACGCCATCCAGGTTCAAATCCACCGCGAATTCCTTCGCCTCGCTGAATGGACGCGCCTTGCCCTTCACCAGCAGCGGCGCACCGTTGATCTTCGCGCTCAGCAAAGGCTCGACAAACACCTGCACGTCTGACGGCATGGACGACACAAACGGCACGCCCAGCTTCAGCCCCTCCACCGTATGCGTGGCGCGCGCAGGCATATCCTCGAAGGCGATGCGCCCGCCTTCAAGCTCGATATTGTGCACCGCAAAGCGCGCCGGTTCGGGCGACGGCGGCTGGCTGGCCGCCAGTTCCAGAATGTCGTCTATGCTGTAATGGTTGGCGTCCTTGCGCACAAGGTGGACGTAAGGCTGCGTCAAACGCAGCTGTTCCACCACCGGCGCCAGGCGCCACAGCGATTCGCCCGCCAGGTCCAGCGACAGCGCATCAAAACTGGCAAAGACAGCCCCGCCCTGCGGCTCCAGCAGCTTGAAGCCGCGTATCTGCATCGCCAGCGTAAAGGGATTAAATGTCACCTCGTCGATGCTGAGTTGACGGTGTAATTTCTCGGCCGTGAACTGCACTGCCTGGCTTTTAACGATTGCGGGCAAAGCCAGGAAACCAATCCCGGCATACAGCGCCACGGCGCCGGCCACCGCAGCGGGTACGACGCGGAGTAATGTTGTTTTCTTCATGGAGTCATATTAGCCAAACTGGCCAACTATGGATAGTTTGCAATTGTGGACTGTAGCGCAATCATGCAGTATCTTGGCAGCCATGCCGAACCCGATAGTCCGTGTTTTTATCCGCGCCGCGCTTGCCGCTACGCTGCTGGCTAGCGGCCACGCCGCCGCTATGGACGTCGTCATCTTCGACCAGCCAGTCAACAAGGCCGACCGGCGGCGGGAGTACGCCAACGCGCTGCTGAGCGCCGTCATGGAGCGCACCACGCCCGAATTCGGCCCCTACCAGATCAAGCACGCGGCGGTGCACATGGAGCGCCCGCGCCTGTTCGAGGCGCTCAAGGAAGGCAAGCTGGCCAACCTCACTGCCTACCCCGCCACGGCGGACTGGATGCGCGAATTGAAGCCGGTGCCCATCCCCATCGACATGGGCTTGCAGTCGTGGCGCATCTTCCTGATCGACCAGAAAAGCCAGCCCGCGCTGCGCAACGCACAAACGCTGGACGCGCTGGGGCAACTCAGAGCGGGCTCCGGCAGCGCCTGGGCCACGCTGCAATCGCTGCAGGAGGCCAAGCTGCGCGTGGTCACCGGCAGCAATTACATCGGCCTGTTCCAAATGCTGATGGCGGGCCGCTTCGACTATCTGCCGCGCGGCGTGAACGAAATCTTCGCCGAGTACGACACCCACAAGCCGGCCAACCCCACGCTGGCCGTGGAGGAAACCCTGCTGTTGCACGACCAGATTCCCTCGCTGTTCTTCGTCTCGCCGCAGGAGGTGCGGCTGCACCGGCGCATTACGGCGGGCATGGAAGCCTTGCTGAAGGACGGTACGCTGGAGCGTCTGGTGCTGAGCTACCACCGCAACGACCTGCGGCGCGCCAAATTGTGCGGCCGTAAACGATTCGAGCTGCCCAACCGGCAGCTCGATCCCGCCCTGTTCAGGCGCAAGGAATTGTGGCTCAACCCCTTTGAGGCGCGCCACGGGTTCTGCCCGGCGCTGCTGCCGCGCCAGGCGGCAGCGCTGGCGTTCTGACGATTACATGCCCAGCGACTTGAGCAGTTCGTCGTTGTCCTCTTCCGACGACGACGCGGCGGTGTCGGCTGCCGGGGTGGAATGGTCCATATCCATCAGCGCGTCCGGGTCCATTTCCTCGTGCGGGTCGAAGTCGTGCAGACGGATGAACTCGGTGCGGTCGATCGCCAGCTCCAGGTAGAACACATTGTTCTTCTCGGTGTAGAACGACACGCGGCGCATTTCCGGACGGTCCAGCGGGGTGTCCACGTTCAGCATCACCTGCTTGGTCAGCACCAGCATTTTCGGCTGGTTCTGGGTGATGTTGGTTTGCAGCTCGCGGCGGATCTTGCCGGTGAAGTCACCCACGATCTGGTTCATCAGCTCGCCCAGGATGTTGGACACCTCGTCCGAGGTGTGCGAACCGGCCAGCTCGGACTTGGGCATGCCCATGTGCAGCATGTAGCGTTCGTACAACTCCATTGCCGTGTCTTTGGTGAAGTTCAGCACCACCAGGCCGGTAAAGCCGCCGTCGAACAGCACGAAGCAGCCGATATCGGGCTTCAGGCCCACTTTGGTAATCCGCTGTACCATGGCGGAGTAGTGCACCGTACTTTGCGTGGCGATGTTCAGCACGCGCGTGACCGAATCGCACAGACTGGTCAGCAAATCTTCGGTGCCGTATACAACCTTGTCTTCCGTTACCATCATCATCCCTTTTATTTTCTAGCCCGCGAGCACGGCTCGCTTGCACATACCTCAAGAATACTGGCCGGTGCTGCACTCGTCCACCTCATTCGCCCATTCTGCGGCAATTGTGGTTGCAGAAACGAAAAAGGCCCCGCGATGACTCGCGGGGCCTTTCGGCATTCTGGCTCCCCGACCTGGACTCGAACCAGGGACCTGCGGATTAACAGTCCGTCGCTCTACCGACTGAGCTATCAGGGAATTGAGGCCCGAATTATATACGCGGGATTTCAAATTGACCAGTGCCAGCCTGAAAAAACTTTAGCGGGCAGCATTACTTGAGCAGAACATAATATTAGAACAATGTTCTAGCCATGAACACTTCCGCCCGCGCAGCCCGCCGCAAACCGGCCATCCTGGCGGCCGAACCATCCCGCAGCTAGTAGCCATCGGCGGCGCAACCGGCCGTTCAGCCGGAACTTTGTGAAAGTCAGGCCGGGTAACCTATACTGCGTCCCTATTGACTCTGCTCTGGCGGGCATCATGCGATCCATATTGGCACTGGGGGGCCGTCCTGCTGGCTACCCGCGGCGCGGTCGCGGCTGGCCCGGACCTGAAGATTTATGGCATGGAGGCAAAACCGATCAGCTTCCTCAACATGGACGAGCCGGACGGCATGGCAGTGGAGCTTGCGCGCGAGCTGCAACGCTGCACCGGCGGCAAGGAGGCAATCAATATTGTTCCCTGGGCACGCGCGAACGCCATGGCGAACAGCGAACCCAACGTATTGCTGCTGTCGGCCGTGGCAACGCCGGAACGCCGCCACCTGACGTTGATCGGCCCCATCTTTAAATCGCACATCGTTGCCTATGCCGCACGCGGCAGAGCCGATGAACTGCGCGCGCGCGATCCCAGCTTACTCAGCTTGCGCAGCGGCGGCCGGCGCGGCAGCGCCTTCGTCATGTCCGCCCGCGCCAACGGCTACAACCTGTCCGACGCCCCCCCCCCCCCCCGAAAGTGCCGCGCGCATGCTGATGACGGGACGTTTCGATCTCTGGTGGGCAAGCGAGACTTTGGCCGGCGATGCGCTGGAACGGGCTGGCTACCACTTCTCTGATGTGGTAAAGATGACGCAACTGCCGTCGCATGCAGTCCATTTTGCGTTTTCCGAACATACGGACGCCACCATCATCAAGACCTGGGACCGCTGCCTGCGCCAGGCCAAGTGCGACGGTGCCTTCCAGCGCATCCACCGCAAATGGCTGCCGGAGAATGCGCTTCCCCGATCAGCGTGGCAGCGTCCTTTCAACATTCACGCGCGCCAGGGCAAATGCGTCGCGCAGCACCGCCATATCGCCGATATGGTTCGACAGCAGCAGGATCAGCTGGGCGCTCAGCATTTTGCTCTGGCCTTCATCCAGTTCATGATGCGACTCGGTGAGCATGTCATAGAAGCCGTCGTAGTCGTCGAGGTTGGGACTGAGTATCAGTTTTGTGTCCAGCATATATCCCCCTCACGCGGTCAGCATGCGGCCGGTGGCCAGCGCGTGCAGCGTGCGGACGGCCAGCACGGCGACCGACACCGTCAGCATGCACAGCAACACGATGGCGATCCATTCCAGCCCGTGGTTGCCGCCTGGCCCCGTGTACACCAGCGCCGAATTGCACAGCGCCGCCATCGGGAAGCCAACCGCCCACCAGGCAGGGGAAAACGGCGCGGGCTTTGCGGCCAGGCGGTAGCAGACGATCACAAACAGGAACAGGCCGAAGTAGAACAGCAGCGCGGCAAACATATCAACCTTCTGCACCAGGTTCACGTAGGCGATAAAGCCCACCGCAAACGGCGCCACCAAGATCATTTTGGATGGCCGCATACCCTCTGCCAGCGGCGTTTGATGCACCAGCCGCGCGAAGATCAGGATGAAGAAAACAATCGCGCTCACGCCGCCTATGGCAGCAGCCAGCAGGTTCACTTCCCGCGTCCATTCGGCCGTCAGCGCGCCGCCGGTAACCACGATGTCCAGGCTGCCCACGCCAGCGATCAGCCAGGCGGGAACGGCGCTGGCGGCAGCCGCGTTGCCGTTCAGAAGGCGCGAAATCATCACCACGCTGAGCGCCAGCGTCACCGCCGCGCCTATCGCCCACACCACCAGCTGCGCGCTGGCGCTGTAGGCGCCGATCACGCTGGAGAGCAGCAAGATGCTGATGCCCACGGTGCCGAAGAAGCTGCCGATAACGGGATGCGAAAACTCGTCCCTCACCAGCTCGGGGTGTTTGAACAGCTTGCCCAGATAGGACAAGCTCAGTACAGCGAACAGCAGCAAGGCGACCACGCCGATGGCGTTGGATACGGCGATGTCGGCGCCGTAGGATTTGCTGGCCAGGCGCCAGGCCAGCGACAGGCCGGCAATGCTCATGACGGAAGCGAACAGGCTGACAGGTAAAAACCGGACAGACGGACGTGCTTGGGCGGATTCCATGGTGACTCCAGTTGAGATAACGTGGAGCCATTCTGCACGAGCAAATGCGGCCTGTGAGGTGCCCTAAGCCCGCTTGACCCAAAACGCGCACCGCTTGTCCCAAAAGCGGCTATCGCCACCCGGGCCGATGGCGTTCAGGCGGCCGCCCTGCCCTCGTCGCCTGCGCGGAAACGCTCGCGGTACAGCTTGGGCGTGGTGCCGAGCTGGCGCGTAAAGGTCATGCGCATCTGCGTGGGCGTGTGGAAACCGCAGCGGAAAGCCACCGTCTTCAGCGGCACGTCGGTCTCCTCCAGCAGCTTGCGCGCGAAGTCGATACGCACCTGGTCCACAAACACGGACGGCGTAACGTGCGCATGCTTGGCGAAGGCGCGCGAGAAGGTGCGGCGGCTGACGCCCACCGCATCCGCAATATCCTCTATGGTCAGGGCGTCACTGATATGGTCACTCACGTACTTCAGCACTTTGGAGACCAGCGAATCCTCATCGGGACCAACCGCCAGATAGGGACTGTATTGCGACTGGCCGCCATCGCGGCGGATGTAGACGATAAGGCGCTTGGCCACTTTCATCGCGAGTTCATGGCCCCAGTCCTCGGCGATCAGCGCCAGGCACAGGTCGATGCCGGCGGCCACGCCGCCGCAGGTGAACAGATTGCCGTCGCGGACGAAGATCTTGTCCGGCCTCACATTCGCATCGGGGAACTGCATGGACAGCCGCTCCGCGTGGTCCCAATGCGTGGTGATCTCGCGGCCGGCAAGCAGCCCGGCGTGCGCCAGCAGGAATACGCCATTACAGACCGCGCCAAACCGGCCCGCGTTGCGCGCCCGCTCGCTCAGCCAGGCGAGGAAGGCCGGCTCCGGCTGATACTCGGGATAGCGCGGACCGCCCGCCACCAGCAGCAGGTCCGACTCGGCGTGGAAATTGGGATAGTCGCAGTGGATCTTGAACTCCATGCCGCTGGAGCACATCACGCTGTCCGGCCGGCCGCCCACCAGCGTTGTCTGGTAGTGGTCCTTCTCCGGCAGCAGGCGGTTCGCCTCCGCGAATACGTCCAGCGGTCCCGCCACATCAAGCGCCTGCACTCCGTCCAATACCACCAGCGTCAATTTCATAGGAGGCCCGCCCGTCCAGCTAAAGTTCTTTTCAGGCGAGATCCTAACATGCCCCGCCAAGCGCGCAAAACCAGCCTGCCCTGAAGCAAAAAAGCCCAACCGGTTAAGGCTGGGCTCTGTGCCGGCATCACGACGCCGCTTATGCGGCATGGCTGCTGCGCTTTAAACGCGGTTCAGGCCGACGCTTTTTTCTTTTTCCTGGACACAGCGATGCCAGCCAAGCCAAGACCCAGCAGCGCAAGGGAAGCCGGCTCCGGGACGGAAGTCTTCTCGAAGTTGGTGAAGGCCATATATGACTCGGTATTACCGTAAGTAAATGCCGCAGTATAGGTAAGGCTTCCCACGTCATCGCTAGTCGGTGTGTTTCGGTACCAGGCGGACTGAACACTACCGCCAACCAACTTGTATGGAACCCACACTTCGCACAAACTCGTGTTTTCACAGCTCTGAACGAGGTTGGGCTTGCTGTCGAAGTTATATGTGACACCGCCAATGAGGACGTTATCAACGAGTACCTGGTTGAACACGGCATCCAGCGCGGCGGCGGCCTGCTGTTGCGTCGTAAAGTCGAACAAGGCGCTATTACATCCTGCATACATCGAAGCGCACGAGTCGCCGAACGTCACCTTATACGATTCGCCACCAATCATGACACCGCTGGCGCTGACCAATTTGCCACCGCTGACATTGTAGATAACGGCCGCGCTGGCCGTTCCGGCGAAAACCACTGCGCACGAGGCAATCGCATTCAACAACAGTTTTTTCATACTTTCCCCTGAATTGTAAAAAAACCAAGGGGCTGGACCGTTATTGCGTTACCCCATGGATATCATAATATCCAATAAGCAACAACCATGCCACTAGAGCAACCTTCATGCGAATCAATGACTTAAGAGCTCCGGACTGGACGAGCAGCCACCAGATGTAAAGTTTTTCGACACCACAACGGTGCTTCCGATGGCCGTGCCGCACTACCGCATCGGGATCAAGGACGGCAGCCACGCCGCCGCAGGTGAACAGATTGCTGTCGCGGACAAGATTTCCCAGGAGGCCCGCATGTCCAACTTCACGCGAGACCTACCATGCCCCGCCAAGCGCGTACTGCCACCAGGGCTGGTATGCCGGATTGGACAGCGCTTCGCCGTGGGCGCGGGCGCCGCGCACGGGCTGGTCCAAGGCCGCGACATGACTCGCCGGGATATTCAGGACGCGGCTGATTGCCGCCATGGTCCGGGCGGTGGGCTCCTCAACGTGGTAGGCCGCGTACCAGCGTTCCGGCGGTGTCGCGCTGGGCCGGGCGTACCAGCCGGCGATTTCCCCCGGGGCGCTCATGTCCCAGCCGCCGGACAGCATCACCACGCGCGCCACCGGCTTGGCCTTGGCGATGAAGGCGGCATGGCCGCCGCCCTGGGACTGGCCTGCCACCGCGATGCGCTCCCAGCGCGGGCTGCCATCGGCATTCAGGTATTGCTCCCAGTGTTCGTCCTTGCGCGTTTCCTTCAATTGCAAAAGCAGCTTGCTCAGTCGATGGACTATGGCGTCCTGCGGCTGGTCCGCAATCAACGAAAATCCCTCACCGCCGAAAATGCGTTTGCGGCAGAAGTCCTCCGCGCACTGGCGATTCGCGCTCAGGTTTTTGCCTACGCAAACGCCCGACACGGCCTGCCCGGTGATGTAGGACAGCATAACGACGCGATAGCCCTGCTGCGCCGCAAATTGCGGGAAGTCGAGCTTAGGGGACAGGTGCGGCGTACCCAGGGTTCCCGGCATCCAGAGCAAAAGATTGCCGTTCGCCTTGCTCGCGTCGAACAGCACGATATGCGGTGCATCAGCCGCCTGGATCTCCGGCGCCGTCGCAGAAGGCCGCACATCCAGCCGCACCATCTCGGCTTGCGCTGAGCCCATCAGGAACAGCATGGTGCCGCACATCTGTCTCAACACACGCATCCCGCACCTCACCTCGCCTATCAATGGGCAGAGTGTATCATCGGCACTCCACTGGCTAGTGCCGCAATATTGCAATGGTAATATCGCGCTACGTCTGGACCAATACCCTCATCCAGGAAAACGACGGTTGCCAAACTTGGCGGCAACCCTTCCTGGCGCGACATCGCGGCGCGCTACCACGTCGGCCAGATAGAAAAAAGCCAGTGAGCGCCCTCCCTCCTACCAATGGCAGAGCGCTGCGGCATACGCAGATGGCAAGTTCGGGTTATCCTTGGCAGTCTAACAACACGACTATGGAAAACCTTCATGCCGGGACTGTTCAGGTATTGCTTGCTGATCGCGTGCTTGTGCTTCGCGTCCGCTGCGCCGGCCCTCAATCCAGACCTGTCGCTGGCGAGCTACCGCCATGACAAATGGCCGGCCGCCGACGGCGGCGTGCGCCACGCCGGCGCGCTGGCACAAACGCCGGATGGCTGGCTGTGGCAGGGCTCCTCCTTCGGCCTGTACCGCTATGACGGCGTGCACTTCCAGCCCTTCCAGCCGCGCAACGGCGGGCGCCTGCTCAAAAACAATGTCAGCGCGCTGCAGCCCGCACCCAACGGCGACCTCTGGATAGGCTACGGCAGCGGCGGCCTTAGCCTGCTGCGCAACGGCGAGCTCACCCATATCCTGTCCACCCCGGAAGCGCGGGCCGTGTTCTGCCTGGAGCTTGATGGCGATGGCACACTGTGGGCGGCCACCGGCCAGGGCGGCCTGCTGCGCTACCGGAACGGCAAGCTGGAACGCATGGACGACAAGCTGGGCTATCCGGACCGCGCCGCCTACTACGTGCTGCACGACAGCTCGGGCCGTCTGTGGGTGACCTCCGGCACCGGACTGTATCTATTCAACCGCAGCAAGCAGGTGTTCGAACGCATCCGCGACGTCGGCGTCGAAACCATGATGCTGGAGTCGGCCGACGCCCGCGTGTGGATGGTGCAGGCCAAACAAGTCATGCTGCTGGCCAGCCCGCAGGGCGTGACGGCGCGCGTCAAGCGCTCCTACATCAAGAGCTCCTACCAGAGCGTCTTCGACGACGACGGCAATTTCTGGACCGGCAACTGCCCCGCCGGCCTGTGCCGCCTGCGCCCGCGCGACTGGCAATCCAGCACCGAGTTCAGCGGCCTGGCCGCCACGGAGCGCTTCAGCCAGCCGTGGGAAATGACCAGCTTGCAGGTCTACGCCACCATGGTGGACCGCGAAGGCAGCCTGTGGGTGAGCACCACCGGCGGCATGGAGCGGCTGCGGCACAACAAGGTCAACACGCTGGACGGCATCAAGGACGGCTTTTCCAGCATGGCCGAGGACAGCGACGGCACGGTCTGGCTGGCAACCAGCGCGCTCGACCATTCGGCCAAGCTGTGGCGCGTGACCGACGGCCAGGCCGTGCTGCAGCCCAATCCCTATGCGCATACGCGGGTCGCGACCGGCATGGACGGCTCCCTGCTGCTGGCAGGACGGCAGGCGCTGGAGCGGCGCGGCCGCGACGGCGTCAGCGTCCATCCGCTGCCTCCGGGCACGGTCGTGGCGAACGCCTGGGTGTCCAGGCTGGGTGAGGACCGGCACGGTGTCTGGATCGGCACCACGACCCAGGTGCTGCTGCAATATGCCGGCAGCCAGTGGCATACCGAGCCGCTTGGGCCGGGGGGCTACCCGATTACGATGAGCCGGGCGCGGGATGGGGAGATGTGGTTTGGGACGAAGCGCGCCACGCTGCAAGCCGGCGGCGGCTCCGAAGCCAAAATCTACGGCGTGCAGCACGGCATCGATAGCGGAAGCATGCAGTTCATCAACGCCAACGAGGAAATCCTCCTGGGCACCGACCGCGTACTGCAGGTGCTGCAGGGAGAAAAATTCCACACCTTGTCATTCGCCGACGCCGGTGCTATCGGCATCTCCGGCATGCTCACCGATGCACTGGGCGACCGCTGGTTCAATACCCAGCAAGGCCTGCGCCGCGTGCGCGCCGCCGATTGGCGCAAGAGCATGGCCAAGCCCACCGTGCCGCTGCCGGCCACGCTGTTCGACCGGCTGGACGGCTATGTCGGCGACGCCGTCACCGGCGCCCGCCGCCCCGCCGCGCTGCGCACGCGCGACGGCCGGCTGTGGTTCTCCACCGGCGAAGGCGTGGCGTGGCTGGACCCGCTGAAGCTGCCGGTCAACCGCGTGCCGCCGCCGTCGGAAATCACCATGCTGTCGAGCGGCGGCTACGACTACCAGCCGGCCGACGTGCGCAGCTTCCCGGCGGGCACGGAAGCGCTGGCCATCCACTACGCGGCAATGAGTTTCGCGACGCCGGAACGCGTCACCTTCCGCTACCGCCTGACGGGCGTGGACCGGGACTGGCAGCAAGCCGGCCCCCGCCGCACCGCGTACTACAACAACCTGGCGCCGGGCAGCTACCGCTTCGAAGTGCAGGCCACCAATGAAGACGGCGTGCAAGGCCCGCCCGCCCCGCCGCTGGTGTTCGACATCGGCTACCGCTTCAACCAGACCTGGTGGTTCAAGGCGGCGATGGCCGCGCTGGCGGCTGGCGTGCTGTACCTGCTGTACCGCTGGCGCCTGCGGCGCGCCACGGCCCGCATCGAGGAGCGGGTGCATGCCCAGTTGGAGGAACGCGAACGCATCGCGCGAACGCTGCACGACACCTTCCTGCAGGGCGTGTATGGCCTGGTGCTGCGCATCCAGGCGGTGGCGGCGCAACTGCCCGAGGGCAAGGCGCGCAGCGCGCTGGAAACCGCCATGCAGCGCGCGGACCAGCTTCTGGACGAAGGCCGCGAGCAGGTGCACTGCCTGCGCAACGCCACGCCGCCCAGCCTATCCCTGGATGCCGCCTTGCGCATGGAGGCGCAAGCCATCGAGTCCGAGTACGGCATCAAAGTGACGGCGTCGCTGGAGCTGCCGCCGGTCAGCGCCGAAGTGGCGGACGAGCTCTACGCCATCTGCCGGCAGGCCCTGGCGAACGCGGCCCGGCATTCGCACGGCAGCCTGGTCGAACTGGCGGCGCAGCACGCCGGCGGCTGGCTCAAGCTATCGGTGAAGGACAACGGCAAAGGCATGCCGGAACACGTCAGCCAGGGGCAGACGCCGGGACACTATGGCATCGTGGGCATGCGCGAACGCGCCGCCGCCATCGGCGCCGAACTGGCGATTGCAAGCGGGCCGGACGGCACAGAGATTACGCTATCACTGCCGGTGCCGGATTAGCAGTCCGTCCATCGCCAACAAAACATCACATGTGACAAAATAGCGTTTTAACCTCATGAACACTTGCAAGAGTACCTATGCAACTACCAAACTTCAGCGATAAATTTTCCGACAACCTCGCCCTGCTGCCTTCCATGGATGCGGTTGCAGCAATCGAACTGGTCGACCAGTCCGGCGCGCCAGTGGCAAAGATCGAAAACAAACCAGGCCAGGCGGGATCGCTTCGGGTTTATAGCTGGCTGAGCGACACCCTCGGCGCGATTACCCCCGAAGCAGCTGAACTTGGCCTGAAGATTTACGCCGAGCACACTCTGGATGCCCGCGCCAACCCTGGGAATCATCCCAACATTGACCGCCTGCTCAACATTAAAACGGCAGATCAAACCCTGCAGGTGAAGAGCCTGTAAGCTTGGCGCGGACCGCCGGCGCATACCGCCGCCGGTGCCCTCCGAGGCCGCATATCCGGATTTACTCCAGTACCAGCAAGGTCACGCCTTGGCGCGGCAGCGCAAAGCGGATGGTGGCCGCGCCATTACTGATCGCCGGCGCCGGCAATGTGGCCGGGTGCATCACCGATGCGCGCTCCAGTTCCACGTATTGTTTTTCGTTTGGCGATTGCGGTGCGCCCATCGCCTTCCAGGCGCTGAAGGCGTTGGCGGTGCTGCCGTCCACGCGCCACTGGGTCGCCTTGGTCTGGCGCGCCAGGCCGGTGAGCTTGAGCGCGATGGCCGCGTCAGGACCGGCCACGTCGTCGTCGTGGTAATGCCATACCAGGACGGCCACCTTGCCGTCGTCGGTGCGCGAGGCCAGCACGCCAACGTCGGCCTTGCCGCGCACACCGCTCTTCAAGATGTCGTCGAGCGGAGCTTCGCCATCACTGCTGGCCACCAGTTGCGTGGCGCCCAGCTTGGCGAACATGCGAAACACGTTCAGCACCGGCAAATCCACACCATTGCTAGCCAACTGGCGGTAACCGGCAAACCACGGCTGGTCCTCGAACGTAAACGCCCAGGTCAGCGCGCCGTCCAGGTTGACCTGGTTACGCGCCGCCAGTTGCCAGATGCGCTTGTAGCTGGCCGCCGTGTAGCTGGAATACATGGTGCTGTTGCGGTAAGCGTTTTGCGGGCCGGGGCAGGCGGCACAGCCTTCGGGGTCGTTCTCGCCGATCACGATAGGCTTGTCCTTGAGCTTGGGCACGCCCGCGATGCGGCGAAAACCTGCATCAACGCCCTGCAACTGGTTGGCAATGCCCATGCGTACATGGCCGTCCACGAAGGTGGGGCTGCCCTTGGCGTGGAAAGCCAAAAAGTCGGTGGGGGTGCCGATTTCGCCGGTGGCGTGGTTGGTGCCGTTGGCCACGTGATCAAGGAAGGCATCCATGAATTTTCCGCCGGGGCCGGCCACGTCGGGTCCGCCCACGCGCGATTCAGGCAAGGCCCGGCGCACCCCGGCAATGGCGTAGTCGTGCAGCTTGTTGAATTCGGCCTGGGTGCCGGTCCAGTACGATTTTCCATTGGGTTCGTTCCAGACCTGGAAGTACCAGGTTTTCACTTCGTCGCGGCCGTAGCGCTCCACATTGTGTTTGGTCCACTGGTAGGCCAGTTCGCCCCACTTGGCGTAGTCCTTGGGCGGCGCGTTCCAGCCCCCTTCAATCAACTCATAGGCAAAACCGGGGCGCCAGCTATGCTGGTAAGGCGTGCCGGGCTTGGCACTCGACAGCGCCTCTGGCATGAAGCCGATCTGCAAATAGGGCCGCACGCCGCGCGCCAGATAAGTGTCGATAATGCCGTCCACCACGGTCCAGTCGTACACCGGCTTGCCGTCTTTGTCTTCGGTATAGGCATTGGTGCTGCCCCACTTGAAGGCGCCGGTACCGTCGCCGGTGTTCAGCAGGTTGTGGGTGCGGAAATACACATGACCGGGGCGCAGCTCGCCGAGATTCTTGAGCAGCTTGCGGCCATCCTTCATGGTGGCGTAATTGGGTTCGTCGGCGCCGAAGAAGCGCCAGATCGGCGTGAGGGGGCCGGCAGATCTGGCGGCATCGACCTCGATGGTCACCGGGAACGGTTCGCTGGCCTGGGATGAAAGCTGGGCCTGGGCGGCTGCAGCCAACGGTGCGATGGCGGCCGTGATGGCCATGACGGAGATATTGCTAAAAGCGCGCATGGGACTCCTGGACGGACCGGTGGATATGGCAGGCGAACCAGTGTAGTCGAGCCGCCCCATGCGCGGCGATGCAGCCGCGGTTTACTCACCATGTTGATCAGACCCGGAATACTGCCCTGGCAGGGTGCGATTCGCCGGAACAGGCCCTGAAACACAAAAAGCCCAACCGGTCAAGGCTGGGCTTTTCTTTATTCTGGCTCCCCGACCTGGACTCGAACCAGGGACCTGCGGATTAACAGTCCGTCGCTCTACCGACTGAGCTATCAGGGAATTGAGGCCCGAATTATATACGCGGGATTTGGAATTGACCAGTGCAGGGGCAAAAATTCCGATTACTCGTACTCTGTCCCCACCGCCAGCGGCTTGCTGTGGACCAGGAAGTCGCCTTGCGCGGGCCAGTCCGCGAAGCGGTAGATGACGATCTGGTAATCGCCCATGGTCGGATTCTCGAACGGATGGCCGCGCACTGCGGCGAGCGGCGTGAGCTTGCCGTCTGCGCTGCGGAACTGCACGTCGGGCGCCGCCGCGTCACGCGGGTAGACGAATTTCACGCCGGCGCATTTCTTCCCTATCAGCCGCAGCCGGTAGCCCGATTCGCGCTGCGCGCTGATCAGCTGTTCGCAGGCGGCGCGCAGGTCCGCTGCGCTGTAGACGCCGTCGTCCCGCTCGCGGATCGAATAGCGTCCGTTGAAGCTGTAGTTGCCCTTCTGCCGGTTCAGGCGCAGCACGGCGTCCTCGTCGTAGGCCTGCTTCAGCATCGGCAAGGTGGCGCGGCCCAGCGCGTCGACCGGGATGGTCAGGTTCACTGTTTCCCCAGCCAGTTGCAGCTGCAGGCCGTCCATCGGCAGGTCCGGCTGGCGGGGGCGGATCTGCATGTGCGCCTGGATCAAGGGCCGCGTCTTGAGGAAAGGCTCGAAGAAGCGCGCGGCCTTGTAGGCGTGGCGGTAGCTGTGCCACTCGGCGTCGCGCTGGGCCGGGATCAGCACCTGGGGCAAGGCATCGTCCGCCTTCGCCAGCGTTGACCCCATCAGCAGTGCCAGTGTCCACCATCCTGTCCAGTTCAAAGCACGCCTTTGCAAATTGCTATCAAGGCAGCGATTCTACGATACCGCGCGTGCAGCGGCATATGCCGAAAGTCAGGCCGCATGACTTTCGGCACTTTGACGCCCCGCCCTGCTCACGTAGAATGGCGGCGCTAAACATTGTCAATTTTACAGGCCAAATGAACAACAGCAGCCCCCGACCATTGCGTGCGCCCAGCCGCTATCCCGCCGCTGCCATCCTCGCCAGCCTGATACTGGGCCTGCTGGAACTGGCCCCGCACTGGGCTGCGGACCCGGCACGCGCGGAGCTTTACAACGCCGTGGGCCAGCTGGCGCGCTACATTGCTAGCCTGACGACGCCCGCGCCATCGCTGCTGCGCGCGGGATCGGACCGGGCCGAGATGGCCTACCGACTGTTCCTGGGCGGCGAGGCGCTGCTGATCGTCTCGTTTATCGCCCTGCTGTGGTGGCGCATCCGGCCCTCGCCGAGCCGCACGGCGCTGACTGGCACGCTGCTGCTGGCCGCGCAGTTCGCGCTGGCGCTCATGCTCAACTCGCTGGCCTTCCACCTGATCCTGTCCATGGAACTGGCGGCGCTGTTCACGCTGCGGCGCGCCCTGGCTTGGCTGGCAGTGCAGGTGCTGCTCGGCGCGGGCATGGATTTCTGGGTGCTCACCAGCGCCAGCCTGCACATGAACGACCAGCGCATCCACATCACGCTGGCCGTGCTGACCTCGGAGCGCTTCGTGCAGGTGCTTGGTTTCGCCTTTGTCTATCTGATGCGGCAGGAGCAGCGCATGCGCGTGGAGCTGGCCGCATCAAACGCGCAGTTGCGCGCCACGCAGTCGCTGCTGGGCGACACGCTGCGCTCCGCCGAACGCATGCGCATCGCGCGCGACCTGCACGACGCGGTGGGCCACCATCTCACCGCGCTCAATCTGCATCTCGACCTGGCGGTGCGCCAGGCGGACAGCCAGCCCGCAGCCCCGCTGGCGACCGCGCGCGAGCTGGCGAAATCGCTGCTGTCGGAAGTGCGCAGCGTGGTCAGCGCGGAGCGGCGGGAGAGCGATATCAATGTGCGCCAAGCCTTGCGGCTGCTTTGCGGCGGCATCCCCTCGCCCGCCATTGAACTCACTATGGACAGCGGCGTGGACGCCTGCCCCGCCGCAGCAGCCCATACGCTGCTGTGCTGCGTACAGGAAGCCATCACCAACACCATGCGCCACGCGCAGGCGGCCTTGCTGACAATTGATATCCGCTACGCAGGCGGCGGTGTCCACGCGCGCATTGCGGACGACGGCAAAGGCAGCAACGGCGCGCCCGAGGGCAATGGCCTGGCCGGTATGCGCGAACGTCTTGCTGAACATGGCGGCACGCTAAGCACCGGCTCCAGCGCTGCCACTAGCGGACGCCCAGCAGCCCGCCCAGGCCACTGGCTCGAATTCTCGCTCCCCTTCTCCGGAGCGCGCGCATGATCCGCGTGGTGCTGGTGGACGACCAGATGCTGGTGCGCAGCGGCATATGCGGCCTGCTCGAACTCACGCCGGATATCCGCGTGGTGGCCGAGGCGGCGGACGGCGCGGAAGCCGTCGGCGTGCTCGCCCAAAACCAGGCAGACGTGCTGCTGCTGGACGTGCGCATGCCGAACTGCAGCGGCATCGAGCTGCTGCGGCGCGAACAGGGCCGGCTGCCGCCCACCATCCTGCTTACCACCTTCGACGACGACGACGCGCTGTTCGACGGCATGCGCGCAGGCGCGCGCGGCTTCCTGCTCAAGGACATTTCGCTGGAGCGGCTGGCCGACGGCATCCGCAGCGTGGCAGCAGGCGCCACACTGTTCCGCCCCGCGCTCACCGAACGCACCCGCGCCGCCTACGAAAAGCCCGCCGCCTCACCCATGGAACTGTGCACGCCGCTCACCAGCCGCGAAACGGAAATCCTCGCCCTCATGGCGGCGGGTTTCAACAATGCGGAAATCGGCCAGGCGCTCGGTCCCAGCGAGGGCACTATCAAGAATCACGTTTCGAGCATCCTGTCCAAGCTGGGTGTGCGCGACCGCGTGCGCGCCGTGCTGCGCGGCCTGGAACTGGGCCATATCTGAGATGGAGAAACACTATCTGCTGGCAGCCCTGCTCTCAAGCGCCATGCACGCCGCGCTGGCCCAGCAGGATATGACCCTGCTGCCCGAAGGCTCGGTCGACTTGACGGTGGGCGCCATCGCTGCCAACGCGCCCACGCGCGCAGGCAGCAAGCAGCGAGCGAGCTATCTGATGCCGCAGTTTTCAGCGGAATGGAGCAACGGCGTATTCGTGGAGGGACTGGCGCTGGGCATGCATATGTCCGCCGATCCGCTGCTGCGCTACGGCCCGCTGATTGCGCTGGACCTGGGCGCGCAGCGCGCCGGCGGCGGCAGGACCGGGCTGCGTCCGGTGTTCGGCGCATTCGTCAACTACACGCCCCTGCACAGCCTCCTGCTGCACGCGCACGCGTTTGCTCCGGCCAGCAGGGAAGGCAGCGGCGTGCTGCTCGACGTGAAAGCAGCCACGCAAACAGCGCTGGCGCCGCACCACTCGCTGGCCGCCGGCGTGGGCGCCAGCATGGCGGACGGCGCCTATATGCAGTCGGATTTCGGCACGGCGCTTTACCGCCCATCCGGCGGCCTGCGCGACATGTATGCGGAAGCGCGCTGGCAGTGGCAGGTGAGCCGCAAGTACACGCTGTCCACCGGCGTGCGCGCCAGCCGCCTGCTGGGCGGCGCCGCCGCCAGCCCTCGCACCGAGCAGCGCACCGGCATCGCCAGTTCGCTGACGCTGCAATACGGCTACTGAGGCCTAGAAGCCCACCTTCACGCCAAGCTGCGCCGTATTCTGGCGGAGATTCACGCCCTCCTTGCGTGTGCGGCCGATGCTCTCGACTTCCAGCGTCAGGGCTATTTTCTCGGTCACGTTGTAAGCGACGCCCACTGCCAGCAGCGGCTTGGTGGCGGATACGCTGTCGGACGTGCCAGCGCCGGCTGCCTTGTAGCGCGAGCGCGCCAGTCCCGCCTTGGCGAATACGGACCAGTCGTCATTGAAGCTGTGGGTGGCACGGGCGGCCAGCGAGAAGCTGCGCAGCTCGAAGCTCGGGTCGGACGCCAGGCCCAGTTTGGCCTTGTCGAAGTGCGCTTCGGCCCCTTCCGAATAGGCCGCTTCCAGCGCCAGGTTGTTCGCCAGCGCAACGCCGCCGTAAAACTTGAAGATGGCGCCGGGATCGGCGCTGGCGGATTTGCCGTTGAGGGGATTGCGGAAGGTCAGTTCGCCGCCTTTCGCCACCGTGGCGCCCGTGTAGTAATCCTGGGCGGAAGCAGCGGAGCAAGCCAGCGCAGCGGCGGCCAGCAGGGACAATATCGGTAGTTTGGTCATACGGTTCCTTAGAATGAGTGCTGATCCCGGCACAGGCTATGGGCCGAATCAGTACTGTGATTCTAAGAACGCAGCCGCCACGGCGCATGTGCCATCAGGCACGGCAGGAAAGCATGACTTCAGGCACAGGCGGAGTGCCGCATTTATCCAATATTGCGGCGCGTGTCCGGCACGGCAATCCGCTCGGTCTGCGGAGATACGATCCAGCCTTGCAGCTGCTGCCGCAGCGATTCAACATCGGCTGCGGCAATGTCCACCAGCACATTGTCCCCGCTGCGATGGATGACGCGCCCGCGCGGCGCAGCACCGACCACGGCAAGCGCCTCGTCGGTGGACAGCGTTGCGGCATTCGTGCGTCGTAAAATCAGCTGGCTCATAGATTCAATATAGCACAGGCGATGTGCGCTTTTCAGGGCAGCAGCCCGAGCCCCTCCAGGTCTTTCGGGAAGCCGAGCGGCTTGGCTGCGGCGTTGATCACGGCCAGCATGGCCGTTGCGCGCTGGCGGTCGCGCGGCATGGCCAGCACCTGCGGCTGGGCGGCCAACAGGGCGGCGGCAGCGCCGGTGACGGCAGGGCATGCCATCGACGTGCCGCTCATCACGCCGTAAGCACCGCCTGGCAACGTAGACACGATGCCCACACCGGGGCCGGTCACATCGACTTGCGGACCAATATTCGAAAACTGCGCAATAAAAGCCTGCTTGCTGCTCGTGGCAGGCGGCGGTGCTATATCCAGCGCTTCGGATGAGCTGACGGGAAAAGTGCCTTGCTTTCCGGCCGCAGAAACAGCCACGGACTCGGCCCATGCAGCCGGATAGGACACCGGCTGCCGGCCATCGTTACCGGCCGCCACAATGCACAGCACGCCTTGGTCGAACGCGGACTTGATGGCGTCGCGCACCGCCTCATCCGGCGTGGCGGCGCCAAGGCTGAGGTTGAGCAAATCGCATTGATCCTGCACACCCTGCTCGATGGCGCGCAAAATATCATAGTTGCTGGCGCCACCGCCCGCATTGGGAAAGACGCGATAGCTGTACAGTTCAACGCCGGGCGCCACGCCTTTTTTTCCGCGCGGCTTATGCCCCCGCGCAGCAATAATGCCCGCCACATGCGTCCCATGCTCGCCTTCCAGCTTGGCCGGGCCAGGTCCGCCCGCGTCGCTCTCGTCCGCCACAAAGGCCGCGCCGCCAGCCAACTTAAGATCCGGATGTTTGCCGTCAACGCCGGTATCGATCACGCCAACCCGCAGGCCTGCGCCGGCATTGTCGGCATGCGTTCCATACAGCGTATCCAGGTAATCCGGCACGGCCAGGTCCACATGCGCGAGCTTCTTCGTGTCGCCTTGCTTGATCTTCACGTCGCGCTCGCACAAGCCCCAGTATCCCTCCGGCCCGTAGATCAGCAGGAGTTCCAGCTTCTTGCTGCTGGTGGTGAACTTCAACGTCACCATGCCCTTGGCGTTACTCGTGCCCTGCTGCCCCACGCCATTGGCAAAGTCGGTGAAAGCCACGAGCTGCGCGCCTTTCACCGGTTTGCCGCTGGCGGCGTCCACCACCTTGATGACGATTCCGGCCGCCGCCGAAGCAGCCAGCGCGCCGGAGGACTGCTTCACGATTTGCCACCGGGGACTGCGCGCCACGTGGTAAAGCACCTCGGGCACCAGCTTGATGCCGGCATTGCTGGCCTTCAAAGCCAGCGCCTCCGCATCGCTCAGCTCCACCAGCTTGGGACCGCTGTCCTCCATGGAATGCAGGACTTTCATCGCCGTCTTCGGCCGCGCCGCCTTGGCCGGCAGGCCAACCCGCACGAACATGGCTTGGGCAAACTGCTGCTCGGCGGCGGCAGTCAGCTTGAGCGCGTCCGAATGCAGTCCGCGATTGGCCAGCAGGACGTAGCGTTTGACATCCGGCCGTGCTCTGGACGATTTGGCAACCATGGCAATATCACCCTCCTTGAGAAACCCGCGCAAAGAACCCGTACCCCGGAGAATACCGGACACGAGCGTCAAGGCGCGCGCAGCACAAGGGACTCGGCCGCCAGTGCCATGACGGTGGCGAAATTGCAACATCGCACCTGGCTGGCATGCCGCTACCCGCCATCCCGGCCCAAATCGGACTTGATACGCCCCACTGCTCCATGCGCGGGAGTAATATTTAGACATGCCGCCGCAACGCAAACAGATGGAATTTCACTGAGGAGACGCGACGATGTCGTATCAGACCGTCCATACCTTTGGGGTCAGCGCGTACTTCATCTTCATGCTCCTGTTCCTCTGGATGAGCATGATTCCCAGGACCAACCCCGGTGCAGGCTGGTGGGCAGCTTCCATCTGCTGCACCATGCTCGCCCGGCTAAGCATGTTCTTTTTTCCACCCATCGCCGGCCAACCGCTGGCGGGGCCGCTCTACGTACTCTTCATCTCGCTGGAAAAACCGCTCCTGCTGACCGGCCTGACCCGTTTCCTGAATTTGCACATCCAAGCCCGCTGGTTCTGGATGGCATCGCTGGCCTCCGTGCTCTGGCTGCTTGCCGCCCTGGCCGCCGGTCTGCCGCCCTTCGCGCGCGCCATGGGCTTTTGCGCCGTCAACGCGGCGCTGCTGCTCTACATGGGCTGGATCGCCCTGAAAAACAGCGCCGGTTTCCCGCGCTGGCCGCTGGTGCTGACGGCCACAGCGAGCTTCGCGCTCTCCGCCCACTGGCTGTCAGGGCCGGGGCTGATAGAGGTCTTCCCTGCCTGGGCCAGGAACGGCTTCGTGCTGGGGACGCTATTGGTGCTCCTGCAATATCTGTCGCTGATGGCGGCGGTGCTGTCGCTGTTTCAATCGCGGCTGATCGACGCCGAATCCAAGGCCCTCGACCTGGCCTTCCACGACCCGCTCACCGGCCTGAACAACCAGCGCTACATGAAGACGCTGTTCGACCAGGCCCTGGTGCTGGCCACCCGCCCCCACCACGTGGTGGCGGTGTTCTACATCGACCTCGACAACTTCAAGCCCATCAACGACACGGCGGGCCACGCGGTGGGCGACGAAGTACTGAAAACAGTCGCCGCCAGGCTAAAAAGCAGCACGCGCAGCACGGACATCTGCGCCCGGGTCGGTGGCGACGAGTTCGTCGTTATCGCCACCCAGCTGGACGAGGAGGCGCAGGCTAGCGAAGTGGCGAAAAAGCTGCTGGCGCGGCTGACGGAATGCATACCAGTGAACGGCAAGGAGTACGTGCTGGGCGCCAGCATCGGCGTCGCCCTGTATCCGCAGCACGGCAGGAACCTGGCCGAGCTGGTGCAGCGCGCGGACAAGGCCATGTACCAGGTCAAGCGCAACGGCAAGAGCGGCTGCGAGATCTTCGCGGGTGCGGCAACGTGAGCGCCAGCGGCTCGCAATGCAAAAAGCCCAACCGGTTAAGGCTGGGCTTTTCTGTATTCTGGCTCCCCGACCTGGACTCGAACCAGGGACCTGCGGATTAACAGTCCGTCGCTCTACCGACTGAGCTATCAGGGATCAATCAAGCCAAGTTTTTGCTCAGCTCGAAGAAACAAGATTTTAGAGCACTTTGGCGATGGCGTCAACCACCTTGTCGATATTGGTCGAGTTCAGCGCGGCCACGCAGATGCGGCCGGTGTCCACGGCGTAGATCGATTCGGCGCGCAGCGCTTCCACTTGCGCTTTCGTCAAGCCCGAGTAGGAGAACATGCCCACCTGCTCGCGCACGAATTCGAAGTCGTGCGCCGGCGCTTTTTCTTTCAGTTTCTTAACGAAAGTATCACGCATTTCCTTGATGCGCACGCGCATGCCGGCCAGCTCGTCTTCCCACAGCTGGCGCAGTTCCGGCGTGGTCAGTACGGTGGCCACAACCTTGCCGCCGTGCACGGGCGGGTTGGAGTAGTTGGTGCGCACCACGCGCTTGAGCTGCGACATCAGGCGCGCGGCTTCGTCGTCCGATGCGGCCACCACGCTCAGGGCGCCCACGCGCTCGCCGTACAGCGAGAAGGACTTGGAGAAGGAGTTCGACACCAGCAGCGGGCCGCCGGTGGCTGCGAAGCGGCGCACCACGGCGCCGTCTTCGGCGATGCCCGAGCCGAAGCCCTGGTAAGCCATGTCCAGGAACGGCACCAGGCCGTTGGCCGCGACCACGGCGATGATCTCGTCCCACTGGGCCGAGGTCAGGTCGGCGCCGGTCGGGTTGTGGCAGCAGGCGTGCAGCAGCACGATGGAGCCGGCCGGCATGGCCTTCAGGTCGGCCAGCATGCCGGCGAAATTCACGCCGTGGGTGCCCGCGTCGTAGTAGGTGTAGTTGTTGACCTTGAAACCGGCGCTTTCGAACAGCGCGCGGTGGTTTTCCCAGCTTGGATCGCTGATGTAGACTTGCGCGCCCGGCGCGAAGCGCTGCAGGAAGTCGGCGCCGATTTTCAGCGCGCCGGTGCCGCCGATGGCTTGCACGGTCACCGCACGTTTCTCTTGAATTACGGCGCTGTCGGCGCCAAATACCAGCTCTTGCACCGCCTTGTCGTAAGCGGCCAGGCCTTCGATCGGCAGATAGGTGCGCGGCGTAGGCTGGGCGATCAGTGCCGCTTCAGCTTTCTGCACGCAAGACAGCAGCGGAACCTTGCCATTGTTGTCATAATAGACGCCCACGCCAAGATTGATCTTGGCTGGGTTGGTGTCGGCGTTGAAGGCCTCGGTAATGCCGAGGATAGGGTCGCGCGGGGCCATCTCGATGGCGCTGAAAACGGAAGGGTTCGTCATGATAAGATTGGATTCGATTAGAAGCGGTTCGCAGCGGATACGTGTCAGCGCCCGAACAAAATCCGGTTTTAAGCGCCAACAATCGCATATTCTATCAAAGGTCTGACCTCATGGCTGATTCGCAACCTAATAATTCTGCTGCCCCCACCGTCGTCACCTTCCCGGATTCGCCCTTCAAGCTGCATCAGCCCTTCCCTCCCGCCGGCGACCAGCCGACCGCGATCGACGCGTTGTGCGAGGGCATAGACGACGGTTTGTTCTTCCAGACCCTGCTCGGCGTGACCGGTTCCGGCAAGACCTACACCATGGCCAACGTGATCGCCCGCCAGGGCCGGCCCGCCATCGTGTTCGCGCCCAACAAGACGCTGGCCGCGCAGCTCTACAGCGAGTTCCGCGAGTTCTTCCCGGAGAACGCGGTCGAGTACTTCGTGTCCTACTACGACTACTACCAGCCGGAAGCCTACGTGCCGCAGCGCGACCTGTTCATTGAAAAGGACTCGTCCATCAATGAGCACATCGAGCAGATGCGCCTGTCCTGCACCAAGTCGCTGATGGAGCGGCGCGACGTGGTGATCGTGGCCACCGTGTCGGCCATCTACGGTATCGGTAACCCCAACGAATACCACCAGATGATTTTGACGCTGCGCCAGAAGGACAAGCTGGCCCAGCGCGACATCATCGCCCGCCTGATCCAGATGCAGTACACCCGCAACGAGGTGGACTTCGGCCGCGGCACCTTCCGCGTGCGCGGCGACACCATCGACATCTTCCCGGCCGAACACGCCGAGCTGGCGGTGCGCCTGGAGCTGTGGGACGACGAGGTGGAGTCGATCCAGCTGTTCGATCCGCTCACCGGCCGCGTCAAGCAGAAGATCCCGCGCTTCACCGTCTACCCCGGCTCGCACTACGTCACCCCGCGCTCCACCGTGCTGCGCGCCATCGAGACCATCAAGGACGAGCTGCGCGAGCGGCTGGAGTTCTTCCGCAAGGAGACCAAGCTCATTGAAGAGCAGCGCCTGGAGCAGCGCACCCGCTTCGACCTGGAGATGATGGCCGAAATCGGCTTCACCAAGGGCATCGAGAACTACTCGCGCCACCTGAGCGGCGCCAAGGCCGGCGAGCCGCCGCCGACGCTGGTGGACTACCTGCCGCCGGACGCGCTGATGTTCCTGGACGAGTCGCACGTGCTGATCGGCCAACTGTCGGCCATGTACAACGGCGACCGCTCGCGCAAGACCAACCTGGTGGACTACGGCTTCCGCCTGCCGTCCGCGCTGGACAACCGGCCGCTGAAGTTCGAGGAGTTCGAATCGAAGATGCGGCAGACCGTGTTCGTCTCGGCCACGCCGGCCGACTACGAGAACAAGCGCGCCGACCAGGTGGTGGAGCAGGTGGTGCGCCCGACCGGCCTGGTGGACCCGCTGGTGATCGTGCGCCCTGCCCGCACGCAGGTGGACGACCTGATGTCCGAGATCCAGGACCGCATCGCCAAGAACGAGCGCGTGCTGGTGACCACGCTGACCAAGCGCATGTCCGAGCAGCTCACCGAATACCTGAGCGACCACGGGATCAAGGTGCGCTATCTGCACAGCGACATTGAAACGGTGGAGCGCGTGGAGATCCTGCGCGACCTGCGCATCGGCACCTTTGACGTGCTGGTGGGGATCAACCTGCTGCGCGAAGGCCTGGACTTGCCGGAAGTGTCGCTGGTGGCGATCCTGGACGCGGACAAGGAAGGCTTCCTGCGTTCGGAGCGCTCGCTGATCCAGACCATAGGCCGCGCTGCGCGTAACCTGAACGGCGTGGCCTTGCTGTATGCGGACCGCATGACCGACTCGATGGAACGCGCCATCGGCGAGACCGAGCGCCGCCGCGCCAAGCAGATCGCCTTCAACGCCGCCAACGGCATTGTGCCGCGCGGCGTGCACAAGGTGATCAAGGACATGATAGACGGCGTCTACAGCCCGCAGGACGCGCGCGAGCAGCTGGAAGTGGCGCAGGAGGCGGCCAAGTACGAGGCCATGAGCGAGAAGCAGGTCAGCAAGGAAATCAAGCGCCTGGAGAAGCTCATGCTGGACCATGCCAAGAACCTGGAGTTCGAAAAAGCCGCGCAGGTGCGCGACCAGCTGCATGTGCTCAAGCAGCAGCTGTTCGGCGCACCCGGCGCGGACAACGTCGCGTGACCGCTGGCGGGTTACGCGTGCCGCTAACCCGCCCTACGCAATTCCACCTGGCCGGTGCCATCGTCGCGGCACAATTTCACGGGTCCCGTGCAATCGTCGCGGCGCAATCTCACGAGTCCCGCGCAATCGTAGGGCGGGTTAGCGCGCAAGCGCGTAACCCGCCGTGCTTGCAGCTTACGGCGTCTTGATCAGATCCACGGCGTCATACGCATAGCCCGGGCTGAGGTAGGTGGTGCCCGAGCTGCCGCTGGCCGGCGCCAGCGTCAGGATATTCTGCCCCACCACCAGGTTGGCCACCGGCACGGTGAAGGTGAACATCGCATTGTTGCCACGGTAGGTGCCTATCGTCATGCTGCGGCTGTCCGGCTGCGTCGATGCGGTAGGCACGGCCGAGGTCCAGCCATTGACCGTCACCTGCGGCCGCGCATTCGCATACGCTGCCGTAATGCCCACCCGCAGCTGATACGTGGAGCTGGACACCACCTGCGCCGCAGTCAGATTGAAGCGCACGTTTATCGCCCCGTTCACGCCCTTCCACTGGTACGCCGGGAAGCCCGTCGCATCGGATGAGGTGCCGACGATGTAATCGGCCGGCGTCCAGTAAGCCATGCGCGTATCCGACGGATGCATGGCGTTCACCTTGTCGCCATTCAGGAACTCCTTGGGCGAGCCGTCCCATTTACCGATACGCCACAGCGCCGTCTTCGCAGCAGGGTCGCCCGTCACCGCGAAGCTGCTCACGTTGGTGGTGCTGCCCGCGCTCACCGTCACGCTGCGGCTATCCACCGCCAGCTCGTTCTTGTACACCGTCATGGTGTAGGTGCCCGGTTTCATGCCGGTCTTGGTCATCTGCCCGCTGCTGGCGTTGGCCGCGCCCCAGTACTGCGCAGTGCTGTTGGAGAAGCCCACCGTGTATGGATAGCTGCTGTCCAGGCCCGTCATGCCCGCCACCGTTACGCCGCCACGGCCGCTGGCCGCCACGTAGCCGGTGAGGCCCATGTTGGCGACCCAGCTCATGTCCGGAATAGCCGGCGTGCCGCCGCCGGTGAACAGCAGCGCATACGGACCGTGGAAGCCCATGCGGTAGGCCTCGGTCTGGTTGTGGCCGGAGTTCATGTAGTTGTACAGCTCCGTGTCGCCGCTGGTGGTGCTGCTGCTCTGGTTCTGGATGTCGCGGAAGAAGGGACCGCCCGAGGCGCCTTCGCGGTTGTCGTACACCATGTACACGCCCACGCCGGAACCGGTGATGCCGCGCAGCGTGTAGTCCAGCGTGCGCTGGTTGCCGTAGTACTTGGAACGCGTTTCGCCGTTGGCAAAGCCGAATACATCGGTGCTTTCCACCGTGGTGGTGGTGCCGTTCAGGTTGGACTCGGCCGGCACGCCGGTGAGGATGTTGGACTTCATGCGCGTGATCCAGCGGAACTCGCCCACCGACGGCTCGGCCGTGATGTTGGTGCCCATGTAGATGTGGGACACATTGCGGCGCGCCATGTAGTAGTGGGTCAGGTTCCCGGTCGTCACCGTGATCTTGATGGTGTCCGTGTCGGGCTGGGCGGCGCTCACGCTGACCGCCGTTACGCCGGTGTACAGGCCGCTGAAACCGCTGGCGATGTGCGAGCCCTTGGTCTGGCCTTGCAGCTCCACGCCGTTGTACACCAGGCTGGAGATGTCCCCCACGCCCGCCTGGGACGTGGCGGTGCGCAGCACCTTGAACACCAGTCCCGCGCCGGTGTCGATGGTGTAGTCGCCTGTGTTGGTGGTGAGGCCGAATGCGGCCAGTGCTTGCAGCGGTGCGGCGGACAGCGCAAACAGCGCGCAGCCGGCCAGCATGGTCTTGAGTTTCAGATTGCGTTTGAGTTGATGCATTGCGTCTCCGTCTTATAGTTTAGGATATGCCGCCCGCCCCCTGCTCAAACTTTAGGCGGCACACCAGCTTAAAATGGAACGCTTGCGCTCATTGCTCGATTTACTGATTATTTGTAACTATAAAGTTTTAACGAACTGTTTGCCCTGGACGAATCGCCAATCCCGGCGTCTCCGCAAAAACAGCGGCGATGAATTCAATGAAGACCGAGGCGCGGTGCGGCAGCAGCCGCTCCGCTGAATACACGGCGTTCAGCGGCGTCAGTGGCGCGGCGTGCTCGCCGAGCAAGCGCTGCAGCCGCTGCGGCTCCGTGGACGCGGCTGCGCCGCCAAGATGCTCCATCACCATCCACGCCGGCAGATAGGCGATGCCCATGCCGTCGAGCGCAGCGCGCCTTATCCCTTCCAGGCTGTTGATGCGCAGGCGGCCGCGCACATGCACCTCCCCGTCCTTGAACGGCCAGCCGCTGCCCGCCAGCAGGGTGTACACGATGCATTCGTGGCGCAGCAGATCGTCCGGATGCTGCGGCGTGCCGTGCCGCGCCAGATAGGCCGGGCTGGCGACGCAGATGCGCTCGGACATGCCCACGCGCCGCGCACGCAGCGCGCTGTCCTTGAGCACCCCGCCCCGGATGGCGACGTCCACGCCTTCCGCCACCAGGTCCACGTAGCCGTCGCCGAGGCGCAAATCCAGTTCCACGTCCGGATAGCGCGCCATGAACTCCGGCAGCACGCCGATGATTTTCTCGATGCCCAGCCCGGCCGGGCAAGCCACGCGCAGCAGCCCGTGCGGGTTCTGCTTGCCGCGCGCGTCGGACTCGGCGCGCGCAATCGCGTCCAGCGCCACACGGGCCTGGGCGTAGTAGCGCTGCCCTTCCGGCGTGGCCACCAGCTGCCGCGTGGAGCGGTGCAGCAGCCGCGTGCCCAGATCCTGCTCCAGCGAGGCAATGTGGCGGCTCACGTTCGGCTGCCCTATGCCCAGCTCGCGCGCCACGGCGGAAAAGCTGCCGGTTTCCACGGCGCGCACAAAGCACTGCATCCACAGCAATTTATTCATTTTCATCATAGCTCCAGACTGGTCCATGCACTCAAAGCATAAATCATATGCCCACAGCCTGTCTTATCGCCGGCGCGCCGCCACGGCAAACTACATCCATTGAACTCATTTAAAGGAAGCATCATGACGAAGAAACTTGAAGGAAAAGTCGCCGTAGTCACCGGAGGCAGCACAGGCATCGGGCTGGCCATGGCCAAGCGTTTTGTCAGCGAAGGCGCGCAGGTCTACATCACCGGCCGCCGCCAGGCGGAACTGGATGCGGCGGCAGCGGACATCGGCGGCGGCGCCATCGCGGTCCGCGTTGATTCTGCGGATATGGCGCAGCTGCAGGCGCTGTTCGACCGCATCAAGGCGGACCACGGCAAGCTGGACGTACTGGTGGCCAACGCCGGCGGCGGTTCGCTGCTGCCGCTGGGCCAGATCACAGAAGCGCAATTCGACGACACCTTCGCGCGCAATGTTAAAGGCACGCTGTTCACGGTGCAGACCGCGCTGCCGCTGCTGGGCAAAGGCTCGTCCGTGATCCTCACCGGCTCCACCGCAGCCAGCGGCGGCACCGAGGCCTTCAGCGTGTACGCCGCCTCCAAGGCGGCCGTGCGCTCCTTCGCCCGCAACTGGATCGTGGACCTGAAAGACCGCGGCATCCGCGTCAACACGCTCAGCCCCGGTCCGATCAAGACCCCGGGCCTGGTGGAGCTGGTCGGCACGGACGCCGCGCAGCAGCAAGGCTTCCTGGACCACCTGGCATCGACGATACCGATGGGCCGCGTGGGCGACCCGGATGAAGTGGCCAAGGCCGCCGTGTTCCTGGCCAGCGACGACGCCAGCTTCGTCACCGGCGTCGAGCTGTTCGTCGACGGCGGCATGCGCCAGATCTGATCCGGCTTACAGGGTCTTGACGAACTCGCGGATGCCGCCCAGCAGCATCTCGATGGACATCGCGGCCAGGATCAGGCCCATGAGGCGCTCGAAGGCCGTCATCACCTGCGGGCCGAGTACTTTCTGCAAGCGCTCGGCGCCGAGGAACACGGCCAGCCACACCACCACCACCGCCGCCAGCGCGGCAACGTGGATCAGCACTTCGCCCGTGCTGTCGCGCGAGAACAGCAGCACGGTGGCCAGCGCCGAGGGACCGGCCAGCGCGGGAATGGCGAGCGGCACGATGAAGGGCTCGCCGCCTTCGTTACGGCCCAACACGCCGTCCGGATGCGGGAAGATCATGCGGATGGCGATCAGCAGCAGGATCACGCTGCCGGCAATGCGCAGCGACGCTTCCGACAATTGCAGCGCCTGCAGGAAGTGGCGGCCGAAGAACATAAAGATCAGCAGCACCACGAAGGCGATCATGCATTCGCGGATCACGATGCGCGGCCGGCGCGAAGGCGGCACGGGATTGAGCGCGGTGGCGAACAGCGGCACGTTGCCGAAGGGGTCGGTCACCAGCAACAACAGGATAAAGGTCTGGAAAAAATTCTGGGTCATTCGGGGCTTTCGGGAGTGGCTAGCCCGGAGTCTACTACACGGCCGAGGTGCGGCGGCGAATGCTGCTAGAATTGCCGCATGCGTAAATTGTTCCTGATCCTGCTGCTTGCCATTCTGCCGCTCCAGTATGCCTGGTCTGCGGCTGCGGCCTATTGCGGGCATGAGCAGGAACAGGGCCAGCAAAAACGTTCGCACTTCGGCCATCACTCGCACCAGCACAACGCGCAGGCCGAACCGCAGCATGACGGCGATGACGGCAACGACGGCAAGCTGCCCGGCAAAGCCAAGGTGCATGCCGACTGCGCGGTCTGCCACCACGCGGTGCAGGCCTCGCTGATGTCCGGCACGGCGCCGCCGCCGGACACCGCAGGCGCGGCTTATCCGCCCTCCTCCGTACCCCACTTCACTTCCCACATCTCCGAAGGGCCCAAAAAGCCCGACTGGCGCCGCGCTGCCTAGCGCGGCGGGACTCTTTCCACCTTACTGAAGTCCCGTCGAATTTCTTTTCCTGATTTCGGAGAATTCGATGGTCAAATTCCTTTGGCCGCTAGCCATGGCGACGCTCGTCGCGTCCATGCATGCGGCCGCACAAACACCGGAGCCGCAAACGGCTCTCACCTTGCGGGCCGCGCTGGCGCTGGCCATGCAAGCCCCCCCCGGCCTCGCTGCCGCCCGTTATGAAACCGAGGCGCAGGACGGCCTGGTTATGCAGGCGTCCGCGCGGCCCAATCCCACGCTGTCGTTCGAGCGCGTGGGGCGCAGCAGCGTGGGGAGCGCTGAAGGCGACGGCGAAAAAACCTGGCAGCTAAGCCAGCCGCTGGAACTGGGCGGCAAGCGCGCAGCGCGCGTGGCCGCTGCGGAGCGCGGACGCGACGTGGCCGGTGCGACGCTGGAAGCTCAGCGCCTGGAGCTGCACGCGGACGTGGTGACGGCCTTCTATGAGGTGCTAGTGGCGCAGGAGCGCCTGCGCCTGGCGCAAGACGGCAGCGAGCTGGCGCAGCGCGCCACGCAAGCGGCCAGCAAGCGCGTTATCGCTGGCAAGGTGTCGCCCGTCGACGAGACCAAGGCCAAACTCGCGGAAGCCAATGTGCGGCTGGAGCAATCCAGCGCGGCGTCGGCGCTGGCCTCGGCGCGCCATCGTCTCGCCGCGCACTGGCTGCAGCCCGCAGCGGCGGGAACCGGCACGGCAACGGCAGGCTTCGAGCGGGCGGAAGGCGATATCGGCATGCTGCCGGAACCGCCGTCCGCAGCGGCGTTGGCAAGCTGGCGCGCGCAATCGCCCGCGCTGATGCCGGCGCGGCTGGAAGTGGAACGGCGCAAGGCCGTATCGAAGCTGGAACTGGCAAACCGCGCGCCGGACCTGACCGTGAGCCTGGGCAGCAAGCGCATGGCCGACCCGTCGCGCAGCCAGACCGTGGTGGGCCTGTCGCTGCCGCTGCCGCTGTTCGACCGCAACCAGGGCAATGTGCTGGCCGCGCAGCGGCAGGCCGACAAGGCGGACGCGGAACTGGCCGCCGCCGCCATGCGGCTGGAGTCCGAGCTTGCGCAGTCGGTGCAGGAGCTGCGCGCGGCGCGGCAGGCGCTGGACATGCTGCGCAATGACATCCTGCCGGCAGCGCAGCAGGCCAGCGAGGCCGCCCGCAAAGGCTTCGAATACGGCAAACACAACTTCATCGACGTGCTCGACGCGCAGCGCACGCTGCTGCAGGCACGCGCGCAATACCTGTCCGCGCTGTCGGACGGGCACCGCGCCGCCGCCGCCATCGAACGCATCCTCGGCCACACCGCGCCGAACAACGAACACTGAACCACCATGAAACCGACCAAAAAACAAACCATCGCCATCGCAGCCATCGTGCTGTCCGGCGCAGCGCTCGCCGCGCTCATACTGCGCCCCGGCGCGCAGACAACCGCGCCGCAGGAAGCTGCTCATGGCGAAAAACACGGCGCTGCGGAGCCTGCCGACCATGCCGAAGAAGTGCAGCAAGCCACCTTCAGCGAGGCACAAATCAAGACCGCCGCCATCACGCTGGCAGCGGCGGGACCGGCGCCGATTGTGCCCGCCATCGCACTGGCCGGAGAGATCCGCTACGACGGCGACCGCACCGCGCACGTGGTGCCGCGCCTGGCGGGCATGGTGGAAAGCGTGAACGCGGAGCTGGGCCAGCAGGTGAAAAAGGGGCAGGTGCTGGCGGTGCTGTCCAGCCGCGAACTGTCCGACCTGCGCAGCGAACTGCTGTCGGCCCGGCAGCGCCAGTCGCTGGCGCAAACGCTGCTGGCGCGCGAGCGCAAGCTGTGGGAGGAGCGTATCTCGGCCGAGCAGGACTATCTGCAAGCGCAGCAGCACGCCAACGAAGCCGGCATCGCCGCGCGCAATGCGCAGCAGAAGCTGGACGCGCTGGGCGCAGGCGCCCTGCCCGGCTCCGGCCCGCTGAACCGCTATGAGGTGCGCGCGCCGTTCGACGGCACCGTGCTGGAGAAGCACATCGCAGCAGGGGAAGCGGTCAAGGAGGACGCCAATATCTTCACCCTGTCCGACCTGTCCAGCGTATGGGCGGAGTTCGCCGTCACGGCGCCCCACCTGGACACGGTGCGCGTGGGCCAGCCCGCATCGGTGCAGTCGGTATCGTCCGGCGCCAGCGCCATCGGCACGGTGGCCTACGTGGGCGCGCTGCTGGGCGAGCAGACGCGCGCCGCCACCGCGCGCATACGGCTGAAAAATCCCGGTGCCGCCTGGCGCCCCGGCCTGTTCGTCAACGTCAGCGTGTTCCCGCCAGCGGCCAACGGCTCGACGGCGGCAGTCGCAGTGGCGGTACGCAGCAGCGCGGTGCACACGCTGGACGGCAAGGCCACGGTATTCGTGCGCACGCCGTCCGGCTTCGCCGGGCGCACGGTCACGCTGGGCCGCAGCGACGGCAAGCTGGTGGAGGTGCTGTCCGGCCTCGCTGCGGGCACGCAGTACGCGGCGGACGGCAGCTTCGCCATCAAGGCCGAACTGGGCAAGTCCGGCAATGAACACGCCCACTGACGCGAAGGCCGACCATCATGTTTGAACGATTGATACGCGCGTCCATCGCGCAGCGCTGGCTGGTCATGCTGCTGGTGCTGGGCATGGCCATCCTCGGCGTCTACAACTACCAGCGCCTGCCCGTCGATGCGGTTCCCGACATCACCAATGTGCAGGTGCAGATCAACACCGCAGCTCCCGGCTACTCGCCGCTGGAAACCGAACAGCGCATCTCGCTGCCGCTGGAGACGGCGATGGCGGGCCTGCCGCAGCTGGACCAGACGCGCTCCCTGTCGCGCTACGGCCTGTCGCAGATCACCGTCACCTTCAAGGACGGCACCGACATCTACTTTGCCCGCCAGCTGGTGAACGAGCGCCTGCAGGAAGTCCGCGCGCGGCTGCCGAGGGACGTCTTCCCCGCGCTCGGCCCCGTGTCGACCGGCTTGGGTGAAATCTACCTGTGGACGGTGGAGACCAGGGAAGGCGCAAAGAAGCCCGACGGCACGCCCTACACGCCGACCGACCTGCGCGACATCCAGGACTGGATCATCAAGCCGCAGCTGCGCACCGTGCCCGGCGTGACCGAAATCAATTCCATCGGCGGCTATGTGCGCGAGTACCAGGTGGCGCCGCATCCGGACAAGCTGGCCTCCTACGGCCTGGGCGTGCGCGACGTGGTGGCGGCGCTGGAGCGCAACAACGGCAGCACCGGGGCCGGCTATATAGAGCGCAACGGCGAGCAGCTGCTGGTGCGCGTGCCCGGCCAGCTCGCCACGCGCGACGATATCGCCAACGTGGTGCTCACCAGTGCGGACGGCATACCGGTGCGCGTGCGCGACATTGGCGAGGTGCTGGAAGGCCGCGAGCTGCGCACTGGCGCCGCCACCGAGAACGGCCGCGAGGTGGTGCTGGGCACGGTGTTCATGCTGATAGGCCAGAACAGCCGCACCGTCTCGCGCGCGGTGGATGCGCGCATGGAGCAGATCAACCGCAGCCTGCCGGCAGGCGTGCACGCGGTCACCGTGTACGACCGCACCACGCTGGTGGACAAGGCCATCGCCACGGTGCGTACCAATCTGCTGGAAGGCGCGGTGCTGGTGGTGGCGGTGCTGTTCGCCTTCCTCGGCAACCTGCGCGCGGCGCTGATCACGGCCATGGTGATCCCGCTGTCCATGCTGTTCACCTTTACCGGCATGGTCTCGTACAAGGTGAGCGCCAACCTGCTCAGCCTGGGCGCGCTGGACTTCGGCATTATTGTCGATGGCGCGGTGGTCATCGTGGAGAACTGCGTGCGGCGGCTGGCGCATGCGCAGGCCGCGCTGGGGCGGCCGCTCACGCGCAGCGAACGCATGGACGAGGTGTTCGCCGCCGCGCGCGAGGCACGCAGGCCGCTGCTGTTCGGGCAGCTCATCATCATGGCCGTGTACCTGCCCATCTTTGCGTTCAGCGGCGTGGAGGGACGCATGTTCCACCCCATGGCGCTGACCGTGGTGATTGCGCTGTTCGGCGCCATGGTGCTGTCCATGACCTTTGTGCCGGCCGCCGTGGCGCTGTTCATCGGCGAGCGCGTAAGCGAGAAAGAGAATGCCGTGATGCGCGCGGCGGCGCGCTGGTACGCGCCGGTGCTGGACCTGTCCCTGGCGAACAAGCCGGTGGTGCTGGCCTTCGCGGCGGTGGCGGTCCTGCTGTCCGCCCTGCTGGCTTCGCGCATGGGCAGCGAGTTCGTGCCCAGCCTGGACGAAGGCGACATCGCGCTGCAGACGCTGCGCATTCCCGGCACCAGCCTGACGCAGTCGGTGACGATGCAGCAGCAACTGGAACGCAAGCTGATGCAGGAGTTCCCGGAGATTGAACGCGTGTTCGCGCGCATAGGCACGGCGGAGGTGGCGTCCGATCCCATGCCGCCGAACAGCGCGGACGGCTTCATCATGTTCAAGCCGCGCGACCAGTGGCCCAAGCCGCGCAAGACGCGCGAGCAATTGGAGACGGCCATCCGCGCCAGCGTGGAGCAGCTGCCCGGCAACAGCTACGAGTTCTCGCAGCCTATCCAGCTGCGCTTCAACGAGCTGATTTCGGGCGTGCGCAGCGACGTGGCGGTGAAGGTGTTCGGCGACGATATGGCGGTGCTGAACGAAACTGCGGAGCGGATTTCGGCGGTGCTGGCGAAGGTTGCAGGGGCGAGCGAGGTGAAGGTCGAGCAGACCAGCGGCCTGCCTATGCTCACCGTGAATATCGACCGTGCCAGGCTGGCGCGGTACGGCCTCAATTCGGCCGAGGTGCAGGAGACCTTGGCGGCGGCCGTGGGCGGGCAGCAGGCGGGCGATGTGTTCCAGGGCGACCGGCGCTTCGATATCGTGGTGCGCTTGCCCGAGCAGATGCGCGGCGACCTGGATGCGATACGGCGGCTGCCGATTGCGCTGCCTGCGCATGGGCGCGGCGCGGCGGGCAGCGGCACGGCTGGCGCGGGCAACTTCATTCCGCTGGGCGAGGTTGCCACGCTGGAGGTGGCGCCGGGCCCGAACCAGGTCAGCCGGGAACAGGGCAAGCGGCGCGTGGTGGTCAGCGCGAACGTGCGCGGGCGCGACATCGGTTCGTTCGTGGCGGAGGCCCAGCAGGCCATACAGCAGCAGGTGAAGCTGCCGCCGGCCTACTGGATCACCTGGGGCGGACAGTTCGAGCAGTTGCAGTCTGCGGTGGAGCGGTTGAAGCTGGTGGTGCCGGCGGCGCTGCTGGTGGTGCTGGCGCTGCTGTTCGCCATGTTCGGCAACCTGAAGGACGGCCTGCTGGTGTTCAGCGGCATACCGTTCGCGCTCAGCGGCGGCATCGCGGCGTTGGCGCTGCGCGGATTGCCGCTGTCGATATCGGCGGCGGTGGGGTTTATTGCGTTGTCCGGCGTGGCGGTGCTGAACGGGCTGGTGCTGATTTCATTTATCCGCAGCCTTCGCGAGCAAGGCAGGCCGCTGGACGAGGCGATACGGGAAGGCGCGCTGGGCAGGCTAAGGCCGGTGCTGATGACGGCGCTGGTGGCCGCGCTGGGCTTCGTGCCAATGGCCCTGGCCGCCGGCACCGGCGCCGAGGTGCAGCGGCCGCTGGCGACGGTGGTGATCGGCGGGATTCTGTCGTCCACCGTGCTGACCATGCTGGTGCTGCCGATGCTGTACCGGCTCGCACATGGCGGGTTACGCGCTGCGCACTAACCCGCCCTACGCGTACCACACGGCGCTGCATGCGGCACGTGGTACGCGTATGACACGGCGTTGCATGCGGCACGCGGTACGCGTATGACACGGCGCTGCGTGCGACACCCGGTACGCGTATGGCACGGCGTTGCATGCTGCATGCGGTACGCGTATGGCGCGGCGCTGCATGCGGTATGTGGTACGTGGCGTATCGTAGGGCGGGTTAGCGGGACGCGTAACCCGCCGATACGCGGCGTAAAAAAAGCGGCCCTCGGGCCGCTCTTTGCGATGCGCATCGAACTTACTTCGACGCTTCGCCTTTCTTGATCCACGCCGCCAGCTGGTGCGGGCGGATGCCGTCGTAGTCTTCGAACGGCTGGTGGATCCATGGGTTGTGCGGCAGTTCTTCCATCTGGTAGTCCGGACGGAACGCCGAGCTGCCCTTGGTCCAGATCACGGCCGATTTCACCTCGGTCACGCCTTCGAAGTTTTCCTTCAAATGCTGCATGACTTTGATCAGCGTGACGCCCGAATCGGCCAGGTCGTCGACCAGCAGGATGCGGCCGGACAGCGGACCCTTGGTCATCGTCATGTACTTGGCGATGTCCAGGTCACCCTGCACGGTGCCCTTGTCGGCACGGTAGGAACTGGTCGACAGGATGGCCAGCGGCACGTCGAAAATGCGCGAGAATACGTCGCCGGGACGCACGCCGCCGCGCGCCAGGCACAGGACCATGTCGAACTTCCAGCCCGATTCATGCACCTTGAGCGCCAGGCGCTCGATCAGGCGGTGGTATTCATCCCAGGACACCCACAGGTGCTTGTCATCGGATTGAGGGGTGCTCATTTGTTCTATCCTTCTTACTCGTAAGGATGGCGCAGTACGATGGTTTCTTCGCGGTCAGGGCCGGTCGATACCATATCCACTGGCACGCCAACCAGTTCTTCGATGCGCTTGATATAAGCGCGCGCGTTTGCAGGCAGCGCGGCCAGCGATTTAGCGCCGACAGTGCTTTCGCTCCAGCCCGGCATCTCTTCATAGATGGGCTGGCAGCGGCCTGCGTCCTCTGCGCCGACCGGGAAGATGTCCACGGTGCGGCCGTCCAGCGTGTAGCTGGTGCAGATTTTGATGGTTTCCAGGCCGTCCATGACGTCCAGCTTGGTGATGCACATGCCGGACACGCCGTTGATCTGGACCGAGCGGCGCAGCAGCGCGGCGTCGAACCAGCCGCAGCGGCGGGCGCGGCCCGTCACGGTGCCGAACTCGTGGCCGACCGACGACAGGTGGTGGCCAACGCCGGCATCGGTAGGCAGTTCCGAAGGGAACGGGCCGGAGCCGACGCGGGTGGTGTAGGCCTTGGTGATGCCCAGGATGTAGTGCAGCATGCCAGGACCGACGCCGGCGCCGGCGGCGGCGTTACCGGCCACGCAGTTCGACGAGGTGACGAACGGGTAGGTGCCGTGGTCCACGTCCAGCAGCGAGCCTTGCGCGCCTTCGAACAGCAGGTTGCCGCCGGCCTTGTGCGCGGCGTACAGGGCGCTCGACACGTCGGTCACCATGGGGCGCAGGCGCGGCACGTAGGCCAGCGCGTCGTCCAGGGTCTTCTGGTAGTCGACCTTCGGAGCCTTCAGGTAGTTTTCCAGCACGAAGTTGTGGTAGTCCAGGTTTTCGCGCAGTTTTTCAGCCAGGCGTTCTTCGTTCAGCAGGTCGGCGATGCGGATGGCGCGGCGCGCCACCTTGTCTTCGTAGGCCGGGCCGATGCCCTTGCCGGTGGTGCCGATCTTGGCGGCGCCGCGGGCCGCTTCGCGGGCCGCGTCCAGCGCGCTGTGGTACGGGAAGATGACCGGGCAAGCCTCGGAGATCTTCAGGCGCGAAGCCACTTCCACGCCGACCGCTTCCAGCTTGTCGATTTCGCGCAGCACGTCCGGCACCGACACCACCACACCGTTGCCGATGTAGCAGGCCACGCCTGGACGCATGATGCCCGACGGGATCAGCTGCAGCGCAGTCTTCACGCCGCCGATGACCAGCGTGTGGCCGGCGTTGTGGCCGCCCTGGAAACGCACCACGCCCTGGGCGTGATCAGTCAGCCAATCAACGATTTTACCTTTGCCTTCATCGCCCCATTGGGTGCCGATGACAACCACGTTCTTTGCCATATTTTTTTTCGACATCGTACTAACCTAAGTTTTTAAGAATCCAGTTGCTACCACTATCGTCGAGCACCAGCGCGCGGTCGCACTCGAACTCGTCCTGTTCATTGCTGTGACCCGGCAGACTCTGGATCACCACTTCGCCGGTCTTGCGCAGCTCGGCGATTTTATCTTTCAATTCAGGCGCATTGCCCCACGGCGCGCGAATCGAGTGCTTGCGCTCGGCCGTCGGCAGCAGGCGCGCCAGTTCGCGCAAATCCATCGAGAAGCCGGTGGCGGGACGCGCCCGGCCAAACGCTTCGCCAACGTGGTCATAACGGCCGCCGCGCAGCACCGCGTTCGGCAGGCCCGGCACGTAGATGGCGAACATGGCGCCGCTCTCGTACTGGTAGCCGCGCAGGTCGGCCAGGTCGACCGCCACTTCGCGGCCGATGGCGGCATTGTCCGCAGTCGCGGCCAGCGCGGCCAGCTCGGCCAGCGCCTTGGCGATGCCCGGCAGGTCCGGCAGCACCTCGCGGGCGCGCTTGAGCACGTCCACGTCGCCGTACAGGTTCGGCAGGGCCAGCAGCGCGGAGCGCACCAGCGGGCTGTAATGGGCGGTCTGGGCTTCCAGGCCCGGCACGTCCTTGGCGCGCAGCAGCAGGTACAGCGCCGCTTCGTCCTTGGCCGCGTTGGCGTCCTCGGCCAGGATGGCGCGCAGCACGCCCACGTGGGACAGGTCCAGGCGCACGTCGGTGAAGCCGGCCAGCGCCAGGGAGGCCAGCGCCAGTTCCTGGATCTCGGCGTCCGCTTCCAGGCCGGCGTGGCCGTAGATTTCGGCGCCGATCTGCAGCGGCTCGCGGGTGGTGTGCAGGCCCGACGGACGGGTATGCAGCACGCTGCCGGCGTAGCACAGGCGGGTGACGGTGGCGCGGTTGAGCAGGTGGGCGTCGATACGGGCCACTTGCGTGGTCATGTCGGCGCGCAGGCCCAGCATGCGGCCGGAGATCTGGTCCACCAGCTTGAAGGTGCGCAGCTCGGTGTCCTGGCCGGCGCCGGTCATCAGGGACTCGACGTACTCCAGCAGCGGCGGCATCACGAGTTCGTAGCCATACAGCCGGAAGTTATCCAGCATCAGGCGGCGCAATTCTTCAATCTTGCGCGCTTCGGACGGCAGTACGTCCGCAATATGTTCGGGCAATAGCCAATTCGGCATGGGGAAAACCGGCAACGGTGTTGTTGAGATATCGATCATGCGCCCACAGGACGCACACGGCAATCGGAGGGCCGAACCGCATATTTTACGCGAAAATGCGGCTCGAGGGAAATAAAACCTCAGCGGAGGGCTGGGCTTGGGCGGAGGGCTGGGGTCAGATCCGGCGGGTCTGACCCCTGATTTGCGGGCTTATTTCTTGCCGTCGCCGCCCGCGCCCTTGAAGTACTTGAAGAACTCCGAGTTCGGGTCCAGCACCAGCACGTCGCTGCGATTCTTGAACGATTCGCGGTAGGCAGTCAGGCTGCGGTAGAACTTGTAGAACTCCGGATTGCGGCCGAAGGCGTCGGCGTAGATCTGGCTGGCCTTGGCGTCGCCCTCGCCCTTGATGGTCTCGGCGGCGCGGTAGGCTTCGGCCAGGATCACGGTGCGCTGGCGGTCTGCGTCGGCGCGGATCTTCTCCGAGTCGGCGGTACCGGTGGAGCGCAGTTCGTTGGCCACGCGCACGCGCTCGGCCTTCATGCGCTCGTACACGGAGTTGTTGATCTGCTCCACGTAGTCCACGCGTTTCAGGCGCACGTCGATGATCTCGACGCCGATCTGCTTGGCTTCCACGATGACCTTGGTGCGGATCGCTTCCATGACCTTGCCGCGCTGGCCGGAAATCACTTCGCGCACGGTGCGCTTGGTGATTTCGTCGTTCAGCGCCGCTTTCACGATCTGCGACATGCGGTCGCGCGCACGGCTTTCATCGCCGCCGAAGGACACGAAGTACAGGCGCGGCTCGACGATGCGCCATTTGACGAAGGCGTCCACCAGGATGTTCATCTTCTCGGCCGTGATGAAACGGTCGGCGTCCGGCGAATCGATGGTCATGATGCGCTTGTCCAGGTACAGCACGTTCTGGAACGGCGGCGGCAGCTTGAAGTGCAGGCCGGGCTCGCTGATGACCTGCTTGACTTCACCCAGCGCGAACACGATGGCGTACTTGCGCTGGTCGACCACGAACACGGTCGAGGACAACAGCATCAGGGCGACGAAGCCACTGATCAGGATGGTAACTATGCGATTCATTAACGGCTCTCCCGATCACGTGAGGACTCGCGCGAACGGCTGTCGCGCGGGCGGCTGACTTCCGGCGGCGGCAGGCCGTCCGACGGCAGCATCACGGCGGTGGGCGGCGGCGGCGTGGCGTTCGCTTTCGCGGCGGCGTCGCTGGCGGCGGCCTGGGCGATGAGTTTATCCAGCGGCAGATACAGCAGGTTGTTGCCGGCGCGCGAATCGATCATCACCTTGCTGGTGCTGGAGAAGATCTGCTGCATGGTGTCGAGGTACATGCGGTCGCGGGTCACGCCCGGCGCCTTGGCGTACTCGGCCTGCACCGACTTGAAGCGCGAGGCGTTACCTTCGGCGTTCTCCACCACTTGCGAGCGGTAGGCTTCGGCGTCCTGGGTCAGGCGCGACGCGGCGCCGCGCGACTCGGGAATCACCTTGTTGGCGTAGGCCTGGCCTTCGTTCTTCAGGCGTTCGCGGTCCTGGCCGGCCTTGACGGCGTCGTCGAAGGCGGCTTGCACCTGCTCCGGCGGCTGCACGCCCTGCATGGTCACATTGGTGATCTGCGCGCCGGTGGCGTAGCGGTCCAGGATCTGCTGCATCAGCTGCTGGGTTTCAAACGCGACTTTCTCGCGGCCCTCGTACAGCACGAAGTCCATCTTGCTCTTGCCGACGATTTCGCGGATCGAGGTCTCCGCCACCTGCATCACGGTTTCTTCCGGATTGGTGTTGCTGGTGATCCAGGCCACCGGGTTCTTCAGCGTGTACTGCACGGCGAACTGGATGTCGATAATGTTTTCGTCGTCGGTCAGCATCAGCGACTCGCGCGGCTGCTTGTTCTTGACGTTGTTGCGGTAGCCCACTTCCACCGTACGCACCTGCGACACGTTGACGGTGACGTCGCTCTGGAAGGGATAAGGCCAGCGCCAGTTCAGGCCGGCAGGCGTGACGTGCGAGACCTTGCCGAAGGTGAACACCACCCCGGTCTGGCCTTCCTGCACGATAAAGGCGCCGCTGGCCAGCCACACCAGCGCGGCGATCGCGCCGACCGCGCCCACGGTGAAGCCGGCGCCGCGCATGTCGCCGCCACTGCCGCCGCCACCGCCGCTGCCGCCGTTGTTATTCCGTTTCTGGCCAAACAAGCCGTTCAGGCGCTGATTGAAATCGCGCCACAGCTGGTCCAGGTCCGGCGGACCTTCACCGGGTTTCTTGCCTTCTTGGGCCTGCTTGTTGCCGTCCTTCTTGTCCGCCCCCCAGCGAGGGTCGTTCAAGTTCAGCTTCAAGCCTATTCTTTTTTTTAAGGAGGAGAAAGGCATGCTAATGAGATCCAACTTGGGTGGAAGTGGAATGGCCTTCGGATTCGGAGTCGCCGTCTACATCCAGCAGATCCTCGTCTTCCTCGGGCGCCTGGTACAGATAAGCCTTGCCGGGTGCGGCCTTGGCCGCTTCAGTGATGGCACTGCGCAGCAGGTCCAGGCCTGCGCCGGTGCGTGCACTGGTGAAAACGCGAGAAATTTTATCATATTCATCACGCTCGACCGCCGGCTCCAGGCCGGCCGCGTCGATCTTGTTCCACACCAGGATCTGCGGAATATGGTCGGCGCCGATTTCGCGCAGCACCAGGTTCACCTGCTCGATCTGCTCCATGCGCACCGGACTGGCGGCGTCCACCACGTGCAGCAGCAGGTCGGCGTGAATGGTTTCCTCCAGCGTGGCGCGGAATGCCGCCACCAGCTGGTGCGGCAGTTCCCGCACGAAACCAACCGTGTCCGAAATCACCACATTGCCCACTTCCTCGCCCATGTAGACGCGGCGCGAAGTGGTGTCCAGCGTGGCGAACAGCTGGTCGGCCACGTAGACGCCGGCCTTGGTCATGGCGTTGAACAGCGTGGACTTGCCGGCATTGGTATAGCCGACCAGGGACACGGAGAAGGTCTGGCTGCGGCCGCGCGAACGGCGCTGGGTCTCGTGCTGCTTGCGCAGCTTGGCCAGGCGCGCGCGCAGCGCCTTGACGCGCTCGCCGATCAGGCGGCGGTCGGTCTCGAGCTGGGTTTCACCGGGGCCGCGCAGGCCGATACCGCCCTTTTGCCGTTCCAGGTGGGTCCAGCCGCGAATTAATCGCGTGGCCAGGTGCTGCAGCTGCGCCAATTCCACCTGCAGCTTGCCCTCGTGGCTCTGCGCGCGCTGCGCGAAGATGTCGAGGATCAGGCTGGTACGGTCGAGCACGCGCACTTGCAGGCGCTTTTCCAGGTTGCGCTGCTGCGCGGGTGACAGGGCGTGATTGAAAATGACGATCTCAAGCTTGAGATCCTGGACGGCCAGGCCGATCTCGTCGGCCTTGCCGCTGCCGACGAAATAAGCCGCGTCCGGACTGGAGCGTTTGCCGGTAATCGTGGTGACCGGGTCTGCTCCCGCCGAACGGGCAAGCAGCATCAGTTCCTCGACGCTGGCGGCAAAATCGCCCTGACCGAAGTCTACCCCGACTAAAGCTGCGCGCATGCGACCGCCAGGCAAGGTGGGAGGCGAAGATTAAAGCTCAATGATTATTCCGCTTCGGATTCGATGTTCAGGTTCACGGCGCGGGCCGGCACCACGGTCGAAATGGCGTGCTTGTACACCATCTGGGTCACGGTATTGCGCAGCAATACCACGTATTGGTCGAACGACTCGATGTGGCCCTGCAGCTTGATGCCGTTGACCAGGTAGATCGAGACAGGAACGTGTTCCTTGCGCAGTGCGTTCAGGAATGGGTCTTGTAACAGTTGCCCTTTGTTGCTCATAACAGCTCCGTTTTATGTTGTTGTGTAAGAATTGGAGGCGACTCGCTGTATTTCAAGTGCCCAGCACCATTCTCTGCCTGGAGAATGATGCTGCCAAGCTACTGTAACCTGTTTTTGACATTCGTGCAGTGCGTAGCGTACAGGAATGTCAATCTTAAGCTCGTTATCAGGGTTTATTTTACGCGCTTGTCGAACGGGTTTTTACCGGTGCGCAGTTCGATGCGCAGCGGCGTGCCAACCAGGTTGAACGTGTCGCGGAAATGCTTTTCCAGATAACGCTTGTACGGGTCGGACACCGCGTCCAGGGAATTGCCGTGGATAACGATCACCGGCGGGTTCATGCCGCCCTGGTGCGCATAGCGCATCTTAGGACGGATGGAGCCCTTGCGCTTCGGTTCCTGCTTCTCCACCGCTTCCTGCAGCGCGCGGGTCAGCTTGGGCGTCGACAGGTCGGCCATGGCGGCGGCGTAAGCCTGGTCCACCGACTTCATCAGCGGGCCGATGCCGGAGGCCTTCAGCGCGGAAATGAAGTGCATCTTGGCGAAGCCCAGGAAGTCCAGCTTGCGGTCCAGGTCGATCTTGATCTCGTCGCGGTCGTCCGACTGCAGGCCGTCCCACTTGTTGACGGCCACCACCAGCGCGCGGCCGGTTTCCAGCACGAAGCCGGCGATGTGGGCGTCCTGCTCGGAGATATCCTGCTGGGCGTCCAGCATCAGGATCACGACGTTGGCTTCCGAAATCGACTGCAAGGTCTTGACCACCGAGAATTTCTCGATGGCTTCGAACACGCGGCCGCGGCGGCGGATACCGGCCGTGTCGATCAGCGTGTACTGCTTGCCGTCGCGCTCGAAGGGAATCTCGATCGAGTCGCGGGTGGTGCCAGGCATGTCGAAGGCGATCACGCGCTCTTCGCCCAGCAGGGTGTTGATCAGCGTGGACTTGCCCACGTTGGGGCGGCCCACCAGCGCGATCTTCACGCCGCGCTCGGCCGGAGCCAGCTCCTCGGCGTCTTCCGGACGCTGCTGGAAGGCCTTGTCCAGCGCTTCTTCCACCAGGTCATGCACGCCGTCGCCGTGGGCGGCCGAGATCACATAGGGATCGCCCATGCCCAGCTCGTAGAAGTCGGACACCACGGCGGTGTAGCGCATGCCTTCCGACTTGTTGACCACCAGCAGCACGGGGCGGCCGGTCTTGCGCAGGAAGTCGGTGATGGTCTTGTCATGCGGCGTCAGGCCTTGGCGGCCGTCGACCAGGAACACCACGATGTCCGCCTCCGCGACGGCCTGCTTGGTCTGCAGCGCCATCTGGAACATGATGCCTTCCTTGGCGACCGGCTCGAAACCGCCGGTGTCCACCACCAGGAAGGGGCGTTCGCCGAGGCGGCCTTCGCCGTAATGGCGATCGCGCGTCAGGCCTGGCAAGTCCGCCACCAGCGCGTCGCGCGAGCGGGTCAGACGATTGAATAAGGTCGATTTCCCGACATTGGGTCGACCTACGAGTGCTATAACCGGCTTCATTGTATTACTCGACCGCTAACGCGGTCACTGTCCCTGATTGGGTTTGGAAAATCAAATTCGAGCCAGCGATGACGGGCGACGATTGTATCGCCGTGCCGTCGGTGCTGACCCGGGCTATTAGTGCGCCATCTTCGCGCGACAGGAAGTGAATGTGGCCCTGGAAGTCGCCCACGGCTACGCTGCGGCCGAAAGATGCGGGCGTGGACAGGCGGCGGAAGGCCAGCTTGTCGCTTTTCCAGGCACTCTGTCCGCCTTCGCGGGAGAAGGCCGCCACGGCGCCCTTCTCGTCTGCGGTGAACACGAAACGCTGGTCCACCGCCACGCCGACGTCGGAAGAGACTTCCTTGGTCCAGCGCGCCTGGCCGCCGGCCAGGTCAAAGCAGCCCACGCGGCCCTGGTAGGTCACCGCGCAGATATCTTTCTCGAACACCACCGGGGTGCCGGCCACGTCGGCCACGCGCTCCAGTTCGGTGGCGCCCTTCGGCTCGCCCACCGACACTTCGAAGCGCGGCACGCCGGTGGCCAGCGTCAGCGCCAGCAGCTTGCCGCCGGGCTGGCCGACGTAGACGTTGGCGCCGCTGATGACCATGCCCGGCGCATTGCGCAGGGTCAGGGCCGGGGTGGTGCGCAGCACGGACCAGCGCTTGGCGCCGGTCTTGGCTTCGAAGGCCGTGATGCGGTTGTCCACCGAGCGCACGATGACGACGTCGTCCGCCGCCACCGGCGAGGACAGCACCTCGCTCGAGGCCTGCGCCTTCCACAGTTCCTTGCCATTGCCGTCGAAGGCGATGATGTTGCCCTTGAGGCCGCCCACCACCACCACTTCGCCGTTCGGGCTCACGCCCACGCCGGCGGTCAGGTCGCTGCCGGCCTTGACGCGCCACAGCTGCTTGCCGCTGGCCGCGTCCAGGCGCGCCAGGGCGCCGTCCGCGTCGGCCACGAAGACGCTGCCGGCGGCGGCGGCCGGGCTGAAGTTGTACGCGCCGGACTTGCCGAGCGAGTATTTCCAGGCCGTCTTCACGGCCAGGCTGCTTTTCAGTTCCACCAGCGCGGCGGGCTTGTCCTTGGGCTCGCTGGCGAAAGGATTGATCTTGTCCAAGGTGCTGCAACCTGCGGCCAGGGCCAGCAGGCTTACGCCAACTACTTTACCGGTAATACGCATAAATATCCTTAAGCATGCATTGCGACGGCGCGGCGGGTTACGGCGCGGCGCGCCTAACCCGCCCTACGCTCCGATTTTTCGTTCTTAAGCTGCGGCCTTGGGTTCGGCTGGCACGGTGCCGCCGATGGCTTCGAGCTTGAGCTGGATCAGCTGGCGGCCCGGGGTTTTCTTGTCGGTGGCGTTCAGCGCGGCCAGGTAGGCGGTGCGCGCTTCGGCCAGCTTGTTCTGCGCGGCCAGCACGTCGCCCTTGCGGTCGGCCACGGCGCCTTCGAACTGCTTGGGCACCGCCACGGCCAGCACCTTCAGCGCTTCGTCGTAGGCTTTTTCATCCAGCAGCACGCCGGCCAGGCGCACGCGCGCGATGGCTTTGTATTCGTCGTTGCCGTGCTCGATGGCCCAGTTCAGCTGGGTCTTCGCGGTTTTCAGGTCATTCGCCTCGAAGGCTTGCTTGGCCGACGCCAGCGCCGTCATGGCGGCGTAGGAGGTGCTGGCGAACTTGGTTTCCATGTCGGCCGTGGCGCGCTGCACCTTGGCCGCGTCCTTGGCCGCGATGGCGGTCTGCAGTTCGTCGTACAGCGCCGAGGCCGATGCGGCCTGGTCGCGCTGGTAGTAGTTCCAGCCGTTCCAGCCGGAATAGGCCGCCAGGCCCGCGATCAGTACCCACGACGTCAGGTTGCCGTACTTGGCCCACCAGGCTTTGAAGTTAGCTAGCTGTTCTTGTTCTTCGAGATCGTATGCCATGAAATTACTCTGTGCTCTGGTTAAGGGTTGATATTAATGCTTGCAGTTTTCGTCATGCACGTGGAAATGGTGGTGCTCCTCACCATCGCCCGTGATGTGGTCCACGATGTAGTCGACCACGCTGTCAAACGCCACGGTGGCTTGCTGGTGCTCGCCTTCTTCGCCGCGCATGGCCTTCACATTGGCCGTGGCGCTGGCCACTTCGGATTCGCCGATGATGACGGCGAAGGAAGCGCCGCTGCCGTCGGCCTTTTTCATCTGGCTCTTGAAGGAGCCGGCGCCGCTCAGCGCTGCGCAGTGCAGCACCACGTCCAGGCCGGCGTCGCGCAGGCGCTCGGCCAGCACGAAGGCCTGCATCTGCGCTTCTTCGCCCTGGTGCACCATGTACACGTCGCACTGGTTAGGGTCGGCAGGCTCGCCGGCCGATTTCATCAGTTCCACCAGGCGCTCGATGCCCATGGCGAAGCCCACCGCCGGGGTCGGCTTGCCGCCGAAGGTTTCGAACAGCGGATCGTAGCGGCCGCCGGCGCAAACGGTGCCTTGCGTGCCCAGCTCGTCCGTCACCCACTCGAACACGGTGCGGTTGTAGTAGTCCAGGCCGCGCACCAGGCGGGTGTTGATGGTGAACGGGATGTTGTTGTGGTTCAGGATCTTCTGCACGCCGTTGAAGTGCGCCAGCGAGCCTTCGCCCAGGTAGTCCAGCAGCTTGGGCGCGTTGTTGACCAGCTCCTGCATGGCCGGGTTCTTGGTGTCCAGGATGCGCAGCGGATTGGTGTGCAGGCGGCGCTGGGCTTCGGCGTCCAGCAGCTCGCTGTGCGATTCCAGGTAGGCGATCAGGTCCACGCGGTGCTTGGCGCGCTCGTCGGCGTCGCCGATGGAGTTCAGTTCCAGGCGGATGTTTTCCAGGCCCAGGTCATCCCACAGGCGGCGGCACATCATGATCATTTCGGCGTCCACGTCCGGGCCGGTGAAGCCCACGGCCTCGCAGCCGAACTGGTGGAACTGGCGATAGCGGCCGCGCTGCGGTTTCTCGTGGCGGAACATCTGGCCTTTGTACCACAGGCGTTTCGGGCCTTCGTACACCAGGTTGTTCTCGATCACGGAACGCACCACGCCGGCCGTGCCTTCAGGACGCAGGGTCAGCGCGTCGCCGTTCATGGAATCGGTGAAGGAGTACATTTCCTTCTCGACGATGTCGGTGACGGCGCCGATGGCGCGCGCGAACAGGCTGGTGTTCTCGACGATGGGCGTGCGGATCTGCTGGAAGCCGTAGCTTTGCACCACGGATTGCGCGGTGTTCTCGAACAGTTCCCACAGGTGCGCGTCCTGCGGCAGCAGGTCGTTCATCCCTTTGATGGCGGTGATTTTTTCAGCTTTTTTATTGTCAGACATATGCTTTGCCGTAGTTCTTTTTAACGTAATCCAGCACGATGGCCTGGAATTCCTGGACGATATTGTCGCCGCGCAAGGTGGCGAATTTCTGGCCGTCGACAAACACCGGCGCGGCCGGCGATTCGCCGGTGCCGGGCAGGCTGATGCCGATGTTGGCGTGCTTGGACTCGCCGGGGCCGTTGACGATGCAGCCCATGACGGCCACGTTCATCGCTTCCACGCCGGGGTAGCTTTGCTTCCATTCCGGCATGGAGTCGCGCAGATAGGTCTGGATGTCGTCCGCCAGCTCCTGGAAGGTGGTGGACGTGGTGCGGCCGCAGCCAGGGCACGCGATCACCATCGGCGTGAATTTGCGCAGGCCCATGGTTTGCAGGATCTCCTGCCCCACCACCACTTCCTTGGTGCGGTCGCCGCCCGGTTCCGGGGTCAGCGAAATGCGGATGGTATCGCCTATGCCTTCCTGCAGCAGCACCGACAGCGCGGCGGTCGAGGCCACGATGCCCTTGCTGCCCATGCCCGCTTCGGTCAGGCCCAGGTGCAGCGGATAGTCGCAGCGCTTGCCCAGTTCGCGGTACACGGCGATCAGGTCCTGCACGCCGGAGACTTTGCAGGACAGGATAATCTTGTCGCGGCCCATGCCGAGTTCCTCGGCGCGCACCGCGTTTTCAATCGCGGACGTGATCAGCGCTTCGTACATGACGGCTTGCGCGCTCCACGGGTTCGCGCGCGCGGCGTTCTCGTCCATGATGCGCGCCAGCAGCGCCTGGTCCAGGCTGCCCCAGTTGACGCCGATGCGCACCGGCTTGTCGTGCTTGACGGCCACTTCGATCATCTGGGCGAACTGCGTGTCGCGCTTGGCGCCCTTGCCCACGTTGCCGGGGTTGATGCGGTACTTGGACAGCGCCTGGGCGCAGTCCGGGTAGTCGGTCAGCAGCGTGTGGCCGTTGTAGTGGAAGTCGCCCACCAGCGGCACGTCGATGCCCATCTTGTCCAGCTGGTCGCGGATATAGGGCACGGCGGCGGCCGCCTCCGGGCGGTCCACCGTCAGGCGCACCAGTTCGGAACCGGCGCGCGCCAGTTCCTTGATCTGGATGGCGGTCGCCACGGCGTCGGCCGTGTCGGTATTGGTCATCGACTGCACCACCACGGGCGCGTCGCCGCCGACCCAGATCTTGCGGTCGCCATGCGCCACCAGCACGCTGCGGCTGCCACGGCGCGCTTGCGGGCCGGAAGGGATTGCGGTGTTCGTCATCGGAACGTCCATCTTGATTGCTTGATACTTATTTAATATTCACGCGTGCAATTGTACCGCCTGGCACTTCCGGCAGCGCCAAAGGCTGGCCGCGCAAGGTGGCCTGCACGTGGCCGGGCTTGCCTACGATGAGCAGCGCGGCGTCGTTGATCTCGAACTGTTCCGTGCTGCCGCCCTTGACCAGGCGGGCGATCAGCGACGGCTTGCCGGGACGGCGGATTTCCACCCACGAGTCGTCGGTAAACTTCAGCACCAGCGTGGCCGGGCCGGTTGCGGCGGCTGGCGCGGCGGCGGCCGGAGCGGGCGCTGCCGGGGCTGGCGCAGCAGCGGCAGGCGCCACAGGCGCAGGCTGGACCGGGGCTGGCGTTGGGGCGGTTGCCGCAGGTGCAGGCGCGGCGGCGGCAGGACTTGCGCCGGCCGGCGTTGCTGCCGGGCTGGCCGCCGACGCGGCGGCGCCGGGCGTGGTGTCTGCCGGAGGCAGGGACACCAGCGGCACATTGGGCGAAATCAGCGGCGCGGTATCGGCGCCCGGCTTGGCCACGGTTTCCAGCGGCGCCACGGCGGGCGCGCTGGCGGCGGGCACTTCTTCCTTGGCGCTGTGCAGCAGGTTGGGAATCATGCCGGCCTGGTAGGCGCCGGCAACGGCCACCACCACGGCCACCACGGCCGCGCCTATCACCCAGCCCGCAGGCTTGGACGAGCGCTGCGTGAGCGACGGGAAGCGCGACTCCGAGAACGTGGCGGAAATTTTTTCGCGGCGCACGGGCGGCGCGGTTTCCTGGCTGGTCGCCGGGTTCACTTCTATCATCGCCACCAGCGGCGAAGCATCCAGCTTCAGCACTTTGGCGTAAGCGCGCACAAAGCCGCGCGTGACGGCCATATTGGGCAGGGCCGCGTAGTCGCCCGCTTCCAGCGCCACCACCTGGCGCGGCGCCAGCTTCAGCTGATCGGCAATCTGGTCCACGGTCAATCCCAGCGCTTCGCGCTGGGCCTTCAGCTGCGCACCGGGCGTGCCGCTCTGCTTCTCAGGCTGTTCCGCCCACTCTGAATTCATAGGTATACCTGTCTCACTCATCAAACGCCCCACGTTGATAGGCAGCATATTCCGGCGAGCCGGTATGGTGGCGGCGCAATTGCGTCACCCAAGCCGATTCCGCGCCCGTGTCGCCGAGTTTATGCTGCACCCTGATTGCAAGCCACAGCACGTCAGCCGACAAGCTGTCCATTTTGGCTAGCTTGCCCAGCCGGGTAATGAAAAAACCGGCGCGCACGTAGTCGCGCCGCTCGTAGTAGATCCGCGCCAGGTTGGCGTTGGTCGCCGGCACGTCCGGCGCAATCTTCAATGCCGGCAGCAGATACTTCTCTGCCGTGCTGTTATCTTTCAGCTTCAGCGCGCAATTGCCCGCGTTATTGTAGGCATCCGCCGGCGACTGGTAATTGCGCACAGCCAGCGCGGCGTCGAAATACTTGAACGATTCGGCTACGCGGCCGTGACGGCACAGGAAGGAACCATAATTGTTGTTCACTTCCGGATTGTCCGGCGCCATTTTCAGGGCGCGCACGAAGTTGTCCTCGGCCAGCTCGCGCTCATCCATCGCCATATAGATCAGGGCGCGCATGGCGTAGGCGTCCACCTTCTCGGGCTCGGCCGCCAGGGCCTTCTTGATTTCGTCCAGCGCCACCGCATACTGGCCCTGCTGGTAGTAGCCTATGGCCAGCTGCATGCGGATCTCGGCGCGCTTTTGCGCCGCCGTCTGGTCCGATGCGGTGGCCAGCTCGGCCTTGCCGCTCTGCCCCGGCGCAGGCGCCGAGGTCGACGCGCAGCCGCACAGCAGCCCGGCCAGGCCGAGGGCGGCGAGGCGCAGCAGGCAGCGGTGGGCTAGTACGGTCATCAGGAACGGATCTCCACGATCTTGCCGAAGTCGGCGCCGAATTTCTTCTGGTATTCGGCCATTTTACCCATGCGCTCCTGCACGCGGGTACGGTCTTGCACTTCGCCGGCCAGCTGGCCGCAGGCGGCGTCGATATCGTCGCCGCGCGTTTTGCGGATGGTGGTGACGATGCCGGCGTCCATCAGGATCTGGGCGAACTGCTTGATACGCTCGTTTTTCGAGCGGAACAGGCCCGATTCCGGGAAGGGGTTGAACGGAATCAGGTTGAATTTGCAGTTGACGCCGAACTCGCGGTGCTTGACCAGGGCCACCAGCTCGCGCGCGTTGTCGTCGCTGTCGTTGAAGCCGTCCAGCATGCAATATTCAAAAGTGATGAAGTCGCGCGGGGCGAATTCCAGGTAGCGCTTGCACGCGGCCATCAACTCGGCCAGCGGGTATTTCTTGTTCAGCGGCACCAGGCCGTCGCGCAGCGGGTCGTTCGAGGCGTGCAGGGACACGGCCAGCGCCACCGGCACCACCTGGGACAGCTTGTCCATCATCGGCACGACGCCGGAGGTGGACAGGGTCACGCGGCGGCGCGACAGGCCGTAGGCGTTGTCGTCCAGCATGAGTTTCAGCGCGGTGGCGGTCGGGTCGAAGTTCAGCAGCGGCTCGCCCATGCCCATCATCACCACGTTGGTGATCTGGCGCTCGCCTTTCGGGCCGGGCTCGATGCCCTTGGTGCGGCGCAGTTCGAATTCGGCCATCCACAGCTGGCCGATGATTTCGCCCACGGTCAGGTTGCGCGAGAAGCCCTGCTTGCCGGTGGAGCAGAAGCGGCAGTTCACGGCGCAGCCGGCCTGGGTGGAGATGCACAGCGTGCCGCGGTTTTCTTCCGGAATGAACACGGTTTCGACGGCGTTGCCGTTGCCGACGTCGACCAGCCATTTGCGGGTGCCGTCGGTGGAGGTATGGTCGCTGATGATGGCCGGCGCCGTGATGTGGGCGCGGGTTTTCAGCTTGTCGCGCAGCGACTTGGCCAGGTCGGTCATCGAATCGAAGTCCGACGCGCCGAACTGGTGGATCCAGCGCTGCAGCTGCTTGGCACGGAACGGCTTCTCACCCAACTCCGCACAGTAGGCGATCAGTTGTTCCGGATCGAAATCCAGAAGGTTGGTCAGAGGGGCGGCGTTCACGGGCGTATTCATTTCAGGGTTCAAAACAGTTCTAAAAAACACCGTTTCCACCCGCCGGGGCGGGGTGGAAACGGGGTATTGCGAAAATTACTTACCGAAGAAGTAAGCGATTTCAACGGCGGCGGCTTCGACAGCGTCGGAACCGTGGACAGCGTTGGCGTCGATCGAATCGGCGAAGTCGGCGCGGATGGTGCCTTTTTCTGCCTTCTTAGGATCGGTTGCGCCCATCAGTTCGCGGTTTTTCAGGACTGCGTTCTCGCCTTCCAGTGCCTGGATCATGACAGGACCGGAGACCATGAAGTCAACCAGATCCTTGAAGAAGCCGCGCTCTTTGTGCGCAGCGTAGAAACCTTCAGCCTCTTCACGCGACAGCTGCTTCATTTGCGCAGCAACGATCTTCAGGCCAGCGCCTTCGAAACGGCTGTAGATTTGGCCGATAACGTTTTTTGCAACTGCGTCTGGTTTGATGATCGACAGGGTGCGTTCGATTGCCATTTGAAAAACTCCAATAAAAAGAAAGGTTTAAAACAAAATTGATGACTCAATCAACCTTCGATTTTACCATAGAACCCCATACCCCGACCCATATTCACTGCCAGGCCCGATTTTAAGCCCCCTCTAAGCCGGTTTTTGCGCCTTTTGGGCCGAGCGTGCTATGCTTTTAGCAAGCGGTGCTCCGCACCTATCCTTTGGAGGCAATTCATGATCAACCTGCAGAAAACCTACGACCTGTCCGGCGGCAGCGCAAACAGCATGGCGGTACGCCACAACGTACTGCGCAACACCTACTGGCTGCTGGCCCTGTCGATGATCCCGACCGTGCTGGGCGCCTTCGCCGGCGTGCTGATGCACGTTCCCGTGCCGCGCGGCTTTATCGGCTTTATCGTCTTCATGGCGATCGCCTACGGCTTTATCTGGGGCATCGAAAAGAACAAGAACAGCGGACTGGGCGTGGGCCTGCTGCTGGGCTTCACCTTCTTCATGGGCCTGATGCTGACGCCGCTGCTGACGCGCACCCTGGGCTTTTCCAACGGCGGTTCGCTGATCATGCTGGCCTTCGGCGGCACGGCGGCCGTGTTTGCCACGCTGGCCAGCATCGCCACCGTGTCCAAGCGCGACTTCTCGGCCATGGGCAAGTGGCTGTTCGCGGGCGTGATCGTGATGATCGTCGCCAGCCTGGCCAACATCTACTTCCAGATGCCTGCCCTGCACATTGCGATCTCGGTGATGGTAATCGGTATTTTCTCGGCCTACATCCTGTATGACGTGCAGCAGATCGTGAACGGCGGTGAAACCAACTACGTCAGCGCCACCCTGGCCCTGTACCTGGACGTGTACAACATCTTCACCAGCCTGCTGAGCCTGCTCGGCCTGGCCGGCGGCGAGCGCGACTAAGCGCTAGCCCCCCCTCAAAAAGCCGGCCCCGCGCCGGCTTTTTTCATGCCTGCGCGCGGCATGCAATGGCGGGTTACGCGCGGCTGCGCCGCGCTAACCCGCCCTACGCCCCCCTCCCCAACCTCGGCCGCCCTCCGACATGGTAGATACTGTTATGCCGGTCAAGCGTTTTGAAGCTCCTGATTGAATGGTTTGCCAGATTTTAAGACGCCGAAAGCAACGTGGACGAGCTTGCGCATCATGGCGCCGATCACCAGCTTGGCCGGCTTGCCTGCTGCTTGTAGGCGGGTGCGGAACTGGCGCCCCCAGTCGGTGCGGTACAGCGCCACCATAGCCGGCATGTACAGATTTTTGCGCAGATGCGCGTGGCCGATCTTGGACATCCGGGGCCGCTGCTTCACGCTTGATCCGGACTCATGTTGGCGCGGATCGAGGCCTGCAAAGGCGGCAGCCTGCCGACCGTTGTCGAAGCGCCCGGCATGCATGCCATAGGCCAGCAGTAACGCAATGGTATTGTCCCCGACACCGGGAATGGTATCGAGTAAGTCGCGTCTGCCGCGCATGTCGGGATCGTCGTTGATGTGATCACGTACGCGCTTGCGCAGCTGTTTAATCTGCTCGCCGAGCCAGGCAATATGCTGTTCGATATCGGCCCGGACCGATTCGCGCGCCACGTCCAGGCGGTTCGTTTCCTGCGTCTGCATGGCCAGCAGCGCATCCAGGCGCAGCACCATCGCTTTCAATTCCTGTTCGCTCAGCGGCGGCGGCTGCCATGCTTCCGGACCATGCTTGGCGCAGAACTCGGCAATGACCTTGGCGTCGACCTGGTCGGTCTTGGTGCGCACCAGCTGCGCCTGGGAAAACGCCTTGATCTGGGCCGGATTGACGACACTGACGCGGTAGCCCCGACGGGCAAAGAACTCCGCGATCGCCTCCCAATAGACGCCAGTGGCCTCCATGCAGATATGGGGCAACCCGTCCGTATGACTCTGCAGCCACGCTTCCAGTTTGGCAAAGCCAGCCTGGGTGTTTTCTACAACTTTCGCACGGTGTTTGCCCGTTTCCAGGCGCAGTGCGCAATCGACCTTCAATTTGGCGACATCTATACCAAGACACAACATTACTCTTCTCCTGATCAACCTTGCAAATGCGGGCTCACGGCACGCCGGGCCAAAGATACTGTTCGATCTTTAATGGAATAAGAGCAACTGCTGCGAAATCTACATCACGGTCTTGGCGACCAAGGGCGGGTACGGCATCCAGTTGCTCTGCCCCGACGTTCCGTTTTCGGGGCAGATGGAATAATACAAGGGCGGGTTAGCAGCGCAGCTGCGTAACCCGCCAGCGCCGCCGCAACAGCAATTATGGTTCGCGGACCGCGCCGCGCACGCTAAAGCGGGTGGTGGCGACCGGGCTGCCGGCCGCATCGAGCAGGGCCAGGGTGTGCGGGCCGGGCGCGGGCCGCCAGGCGTAGCTGGCGGAAGCGGGGCCGAGGGTGGCGCCGTCCAGCTCCCAGCGCAGGCCCTGCCCTGCCTGGGCCTGGAAGAACACGCGCTGGCTGGCGTCGGGGATGTCCGGGTCGATGGCGATGATGCTGGCGTCGGCCGGGTACAGGATGCGCGGGGCGCGGCGGGCGTCATGCAGCAGCGCCACTTCGGCGCTCTCCGTGCCGGCAATGAACCATTCGGCGCGCGGCGGCTCGAATGCGGGCTGCCAGGCCACGTCGCGCCGCAGCACGCCGGGCGGCACGGCCGGCGCGCGGCTGGGGACATGCTGGTGCAGATAGTCCATCACGTCGCGCCAGACCGGCGCAGCGCCGGTGACGCCGGACACGTCCCACATCGAGCCGCCGTCGAAATTGCCGACCCAGACGCCCACCGTGTAGCGCTCGCTGTAGCCCACGCACCAGTTGTCGCGCATGTCCTTGCTGGTGCCGGTCTTGACCGCCGCCCAGAAGGTGGTGGCCAGCTCGTTCTTTAGTCCAAAGGTGACGCTGCGCGCGGCGCGGTCCGACAGGATGTCGCCGACGATGAAGGCGGCGCGCGCATCCAGCACGCGGTGCTTGCGCTCCGGCGCGCGCGGCAGCAGGCTGGCCGTGCCCTGCATGCCGCCGCTGGCCAGGGTGCGGTAGGCGTTGGACAGTTCCAGCAGGCTGACGTCGGCCGAGCCCAGCGCCAGCGAATAGCCGTAGTAATCGGCCGCTTCGGTCAGCCTGTCCAGGCCCAGACTGCGCAGGCGCTCGTGGAAGCGGTCCAGGCCCACCATCATCAGGGTGCGCACGGCGGGCACGTTGAGCGATCCGGCCAGGCTGGTGCGGGCGCTGACGTAGCCTTTGAATTCCTTGTCGTAGTTCTGCGGGATGTAGAGGCCGGACGAGGTTGAGATGTCGACCGCCGTATCGTCCAGCAGCGAGGCGGCGGTAAGCTGCTTGCGTTCCAGCGCCAGCCCGTACAGGAAGGGCTTCAAGGTGGAGCCGGCCTGGCGCAGCGCGGCCACGCCATCGACCTCGCTGCCGCCTGCGTTGCCGACGTAGGCCAGGATGTCGCCGCTGGCGTTGTCCAGCACCACCAGCGCGCCGTCTTTCACGTTGCGCTCGCGCAGGGACATGATCTGCTGGCGCAAGGCCGCTTGCGCAAAGCGCTGCAGGCCCGCGTCCAGCGTGCTGCGCACCTGCTGGGACGGCGCGGTCAGCAGCTTCTGCGCCACTTGCGGCGCGGGCGCCAGCACCGCCATGGCGGCCGAGCGCGTGAAGGCGCCGGCCGCGGCACTCTCGATGGCGGAGCATGCCGTATGGGCGTTCAATTCCTTGGCGAGCGCGCAGGCGCGCCGCGCAACCAGCCTGGGCGCAGCAGACGGTGCGCGCAGCAGGCTGGCCAGGATGGCCGATTCGGCCAGGTTCAGGCCGGACGGCGCTTTGCCGAACAGGCCCCGCGCCGCCGCGCCTATGCCCTGCAGCTCCCCCCGGAAGGTGACGAGGTTCAGATAGGCTTCCATGATCTGCGGCTTGGTCCAGGCCTGGTCCAGTTCCTGCGCGGCGCGGGCCTGGTCCCATTTCTGCTTCCAGCTGCGGCCTGCGGCTGCGGACTGCAGGGCCGGGTCCAGCTGCGCGGCCAATTGCATGGTGATGGTGGAGGCGCCGCGCGGACGGCGGCGGAACAGGTTGTCCCAGGCGGCCTTGCCCAGCGCTTCCAGATCGACGCCGCCGTGCTGCATGAAGCGCTGGTCTTCGGCTTGCATGACGGCCGCGCCCACGGCGGGAGAAACGTCGTCCAGCTTCACCCACGGCAGGCGCCGCGCGGCAAGGTCCACGCGCAGCGACTGGATCGCCACGCCGTTGCGGTCCAGCAGGGTTGAATCGGAGGCGCGGTAGGCGGCTTGCACCTCGGCCAGCGTGGGGACGGCGCGGCACGGAGCGCAGGCCAGCAACAGCAGCAAGGCGGACGCGCCAAGCCGGCTGCGGCGGGCGCGCATCGCGATCATTTCACGCTCACGGCGGCGTTGGGAAACTCGGCGAAGGCTTCCGGGCTGTACATGGCTTCGACGCGCGTGGGCGGCAGCTGGAACTGGCCGGCGTTATTCAGGCGCACCGTGTACTCGACGCTCCATTTGCCTTTCGGGACGTACTCGTAGTACGAACGGAAGGCTTCAAAGGTGCGCTCCTGGAAAGCCGGCCACACCCAGCCCTTGCTCTTTTCGCCCGCCGTCATCAGCTGCGAGTCCTTGCCCAGCCCCGTGCCCAGCACGGAGGCACTGGCGGGAATCGGATCGTCGACCACCACCCAGGTCATGTCGGCCTGGGCTTCCAGGTCCAGGCGCACACGATAGACGTCGCCGCGCGTCCAGGCGCCCTTCACCGCCTGCTCAACCGGCGTGATGGTCTTGACGATCTTGTAGCCGGACGAAATCGGCGCCTTCAGCGGAATGGCGGCCAGGCTTTGCACCGTCACCCAGGGCTTGCCGCTGCCCGCGTGCTTGAGCGACAGCTCGGCAGAGCCGCGCGGCCAGGGCAGCAGCGCGCTGCCGCTGGCCGTGCTTGCGTCCAGGACCACGCTCTTGCTGGCGCCGCCGATCGCCGCCGTGCTGCTGCCCCGCACCGGCTCGCGCTCGAATTTGTCCGAGAATTTATCCAGCGCCAGCACGCCCCAGGCGTTGGCCACCGTGGTGTTCCAGCGCCCCTTGTGCTGGCGTCCCAGCGCGCCGCGCGCCAGGCGGCCCATGTCCGTTTTCCATGCCGGGTTGTCCGCCATGGCCAGTAGCAGGCGGTTGGCGTTCACGTCGCCCGACACCATCAGCCACCACCAGTTGTCATTGCGCTCGGTGGAGAAGCTCATGGTGGTGCCTTGCAGGTTGAGGCGCGCGCGCAGGATCTGCTGCGCCTGCGCCAGCCGCTTGTCGCGCTCGGGCAGCTTGGCCACGCGCTGGTGGATCAGATACCAGTCGATGACGGCCGAGGTGGGCCACAGGTTCGGCTCCGGGGTGAAGGATTCCAGCTCGGCGGCCGTCACCCGGTCCACGCGCGACAGCGCTTCCAGCGCAGCCACCTTGCGCACCGCCAGGTCCGCCGTGGCGAGCGGCGAACCGCGCGTGATGCGGCCTTGCACGAAGTTCAGCAAGGCGTCTTCCATGCGCGCTTTCAGTTCGGCGGGGATGGTGAAGCCGGCTTCCTGCACGGCCGACAGGACATAGGCGGTGAGCGAGTCGCTGCCCTGCTCCATCACCGGGAAGTATTTCAGGAGGCCGTCGCTGTCCAGGTAGGCGGGCAGCTGCGCGGCCAGCTTCTGCCAGCGCTCGCGGTCGCGCAGGGCGATGGCGCGCGAGGTGTTCTGCTCGAAGCAGGTGTAGGGATAGGCTTGCATGTAGTCGCGCACGCCGGGCAGTTCGCTGCCCAGGCGCGCGGCAAACAGCGTCTGCACGCCGCCGCGTCCCGGCAGCGCATCGGCCGGCATCTGCACCTGCATGGATTGCGGCTTGTCGAGCTGGAGCAGCGTGGCCTGCAGCGTGCGCACCGGCACGGCGGTCTTCACTGCCTGCTTCACGCGCAGGCGGTCCGAGGATGCGGCCTCCGCGCCCGCAACGCTGGCCGCTACGTCCCACGCCAGTTCGGTGGCGCCCGCAGGCGCCTGGTAGTCCCAGCCCACTTCCTGCGCCATGCCGGCGGCGATGGCCACGCTCTGGCGCGGCAGCGCCTTGCCGGATACTTGCGCGCCCAGTTCCACCGTCAGGTCGCGCCCGGTGGCGTTGCGCAGCGTGAAGCCGGCGCGGAACTTGTCGCCTTCGCGCACCATCGCGGGCAGGCCGGAGAGCAGCATCACGTCCTGCGAGCTGCGGATTTCCGTGCGGCCGGTGCCGAACAAATCCGCGTTCGCGGTGGCGATGGCGACAATGCGGAACGCGGTCAACGAGTCGTTGACAGGCACCTGCACGCTGGCCTCGCCGTTGGCGTCGAGCTTGACGCGGCCTTTCCAGAACAGCAGCGTATCGAACAGCTCGCGTCCGCCGCCCTTGCCGCCGCCACCGCCGTGCGGCACCGCCTTGCGGCCGAAGTGGCGCTTGCCCACCACCTGCATCTGCGCCGTCGCGGTTTCCACTTGCAGGCCGCGCTGCTGCATCATCGTCTCCAGCAGATCCCAGCTGGCATTCGGCATCAGCTCCAGCAGGCCAACGTCCACCGCCGCCAGCGCCACCTCGGCGCCGGCCGGCGCGGGCGAGCCGTCGGCCCGCGTGACCTTGACCGAGACCTGCGCCCGCTCGCGCACCTTGTATAACTGGCGGTCGGTCTTCACCGCCACCTTCAGCTCGTGCGCGGCCCAGCCCACGCGCAGCTGCGCCAGTCCCATCTTGTAGGCGGGCTTGCCCAGGTCGACCAGCGCGGTGGGCTGCACGCCCGCCACGCGGCCGCGCACCACCAGCGCGGACACGAACATATTCGGCGCGTAGTTCGGCTTGACGGGAATGCTGAACACGGGCGAAGAGCCGGACAGCTCCCGCACATAGGTATCGAGTATGCCTTCGCGCTCCACCGTCACCAGCGCGGTCGCCGAACGGAAGGGCATGCGCAGCTGGAAGGTGGCAGTTTCGCCCGGCTCGTAGCGCTTGCGCTCGGGCAGCAGGTCGATGCGGTCGTCGTCACTGGCCTTGAACCACCAGTTGTCGCCGTCCGCCACCCAGGTTTCGCGGTTGGTGACGGCCACGCGCTGTTCGCTGTCCTGCGTCTTCGCACGCAGGATCAGATTGCCGGACTCCGGCGCGGCCACCTGGCACACCAGCAGGCCGTGGGCGTCGGTGACGCCTGCGCAGGCTTTGCCGAGCGCCTTTATTTCGCTGTTGTTCTCGTAGGCGTAGAAGCCGCCTATCAAGCGCCGCCGGTGCGAGTAATTCAGGCGCTGGAAGAAGTCCACCTCCACCGGCGCGCCAGCCACGGGCTTGCCTTGCGTGTCCAGCACGGCCACCTGGAATTTGAGCGCGGCCTTGCTCAGCACCCAGCTGTCCGGCTTGATGCCGATGACGACATTCGCAGGCCATAGCGGCACGCTGGTGGACGAGGACAGCGTTTCGCCGTTCGCGTCCTGGTAGGACATTTCCGCGAACAGCGATGCGGGCTGCTCCAGCCTGGGCAGCTTGTCCACCACCACGCGCGCGCCGCCCGCGCGGTCCAGCGTGAGGCTCTGCGTTTTCACCGACGCATTCGCATCGCCCGCGCCTTCGCCTTCCCCCGGCATGCGTTCGTATTCGCCCTCGTCCTCCTCGAGCACCGCGCCTGCCTTGACCTTGCCCGGCTTGACATCGCCCATGGCGAAGGCGAAATCGTCGTAGTCCTCGAAGGAGACGCTGCGTCCCTGCTGCGTGGTGCGCAGCTTGACCTGCGCGCCCGCCGCGCCGCCGCCGGACAGATAGCTGAGCTGCACATCCAGCGCCAGCTGCTCCGCCTGCACCACCGGCGCGGACGGGCCTTGCAGCAGCGCCTTCATGGTCGGCACGCGGAACTGCTCGACGCGGAAGCTGCCGCCGGAGCGGCCTTCATACATCACATCGTATGTGCCCTGCTTAGCGTCGGACGGTATGGTCCATGCGCTCTCCGCCACGCCGCCGCTACTCCATGCCAGCGGCAGTTCGTATTTCTGCTCGCTGCCCTGGTGCGTGATGATCACCTTGGCATCGCCGGCCTGCGGCGTGCCGTAGGCGAAGCCGCCCGCGTTGCGGCGGCGCAGGAAGTGCTTCATGTGCACCGTTTCTCCGGCACGCAGCAGGGTGCGGTCGAATACCGTGGCGGCGACGGTTTTGTCCGCGCCCAACTCTTCGGTAGGCACGTTGAAGCGCCAGCTTTCTATGCCCTCGGACCAGTTCGACAGCGTGAACGTCATGTCGCCGCCGCTGCGGGCGCTGACGAAATAGCCTTCGTTGTAGGGACAGCCCTCGTGCTGGATCTCCTCGCGTATGCTGGCCACGCCCATCGCGTCCGTGCGGCCTTGCCACAGCAGCTTGCCGGTGCAGGCGCGCACCGCCACTTGCGCATTGGGCACGGGCTGGCCCTTGTCCAGCGTGGTGACCCACACCAGCGAGGACTCGGCGCCGTGCTTGAAGTGCGCCACCATATTCGTCACCAGCGCCGCCGCGCTCACATAAGCCTGGCCGGGTTTGCCCTGCAGCGCCAGCGCGAGCTTGGGACTGGCCAGCTCCACCACATAAAAGCCCGGCTTGCGCAGCGGGATGCCGATCACTTCAAACGCCTTGCCGCCGCCGGGCTTGGGCAGGGTGAAGCGTTCGGTCTTCGGCTGCGGTTTGCCTTTCGGTTCGGTGAACACGGATTCGTTCAGCTGCCACAGTTCGCCCGGCACCCAGCCCCGGTCGCGGGTCTTGCCGGTAAGGCGGCGCAGCCAGGCGATCACTTGCAGGTCCTGCTGCGGGTCCGGGCCGTCGAGCCGCAGCATGGCCCCCTCGGCGCCCTTGGCGCCATCGCCGCCGGCTTTCGCTTTGCGCGCGGCCAGGACCGGCTCCACGTTGCGCACCGTGACGGGCAGCAGCTTGTCGCCGCGCGCCTCGATAATGCCGAAGCGGGCGGGGAATTTCACCAGCGGCGGCATGTCGCCGGTCTGCACGGCCAGCGGGAAGCGAGCCTGGTTCAGCAGGCTGCGGCCCGCATCGTCCTTGAGCGCATCCGGCAGCACCAGGCGCAGCCTGGCTTGCTCGGGGAAAGGTCCGGGAATGTTCACGCCGTTGACGTACTCCGACTGGGCTTCCTCTTTGGAGAACTGCGGCTTCCAGCTCTTGCCGCCGGGGCCGGACAAGACGATGGCGCGCGCGTCCACCATGCGCACGGGCGCGCTGAAGTTTACGCGCACCGGCTGGAACGGAACGCAGCGGCCCTTGGCGGACGGACGTTCACACTGGAAGCTGGCGGTGAAGTCGGGGCGCGTCTTGAAGCTCAGCACCTGGTCGTGCTCATTGGCCAGACCGCCCGGCGTTGCGATGGCCGCGCTCCACACCAGCGTCACCTTGGCGTCCTGCGGCAGGCTGCGCTTGCACTGCACCACACTGACCGGCATCTGCCGCCGGCCGTCCTTGCGCGCATCGAGCACCTGCTGGCGTTCTTTGCCTTCGATCAGGCGCAGCGGGATTTTTTCGTTGATGCCTTCGGCGGTGCAGTAGGCGTGCTGCGCGATGTCCTCCGCGCGCACCGCCGCGTCAAGCGCGAGCACGAAGACCTGGTTTTCATCGATATAGCCGGCGCCGCTGCGCGGCATGGAAAGCAGCACGGAGGGGCCGCCGGTGTTGAAGCTGTAGCTGCGCTCACCGCCCAGCGCTTTGCCCGCCACGTCGTTCAGCGCGGGCTTGAGGGTGAAGCGGCACGCAACGCCGGCCGGCAGGTCGCGCTCGAAGTCGTAGACCCAGCTGCTGCCGTCGACCCAGCGGCCCTGCCCTGCCGGCGCCTTGGCGCCGCCGCAGTCGGCATCGAAGGGGTCGCTCAGGCGCAGGTCGCCGAGGGGGACCATTTGCGCACTGAAGCGCGCCGTCACCTGCCGCACGCCTTTCACCACGCCTTGCGGCGAAAACGCTTCCACCGCCGTCTGCGCCTGCGCGGCGAAGGACAGCAGGCACAGTAAGGCTAAAGTCGGCACGGCGCGCATATGGACTCCCAGGCTGGATGCAGCCGCCAGTGTTGCAAATCCACTAACGCATGTCAACCATGCCTGGAGCCCGGCCCGCCCGGGAACGGAGGCGGCTTAGGCTGCGGCGCCCAGCGGGTTGACGGCTTCTTCCGGCGCCACGGCGGCCGGGATGTCACGGCCGTCGGCCAGCTGGGTCACCAGCGCGTCGATATCCAGGTCGAACACGGCCATCGATTCCACGTGCGAGGTGTGCGGGAACATGTTCACCACGCCGGCCTTGTTCAGCACATAGCCGCACAGGTGCACCAGCACGCCGGAGTCGCGCGCCAGCGTGGATGGGCTGCACGACACGTAGACGATGCGCTTCGGCAGCAGCTCCGGGTGGGTCTTCTTCAGTTCCGCCAGCGCCAGCGACAGAGCCATGGCGCCGTCGCGCGGCGGGTCGATCAGCATGCGGTCGAATTTGCCGAGGGCGATCAGGTCGTCCTTGGTCACTTCGAACAGGTTGCGCGTCATGAAGCTGGTCTTTTCCGACACGCCGTTCACCACCGCGTTCGACAGCGCGCGCTCGGTCAGCGCGGTGCTGCCTTCGATACCCACCACTTCGCGCGCCTGGGTGGCCAGCGGCAGCGTGAAGTTGCCCAGGCCGCAGAACAGGTCGGCCACGCGGTCTTGCGGCTGCACTTCCAGCAGGCGCAGCGCCTTGGACACCAGCACGCGGTTGATGTGGTGGTTTACCTGCGTGAAGTCGACCGGCTTGAACGGCATGCGCACATTGAACTCGGGCAGCAGATAGTGCAGCTGCTTGTCGAGCGGGTAGAAGGGATAGGCGGTGTCCGGACCTTTGGGCTGCAGCCACCACTGGATGTTGTACTGGTCGGCGAAGGCTTTCACCTTGGTCTCGTCGTCGGCCGTCAGCGGCTCCATATTGCGCAGCACCAGCACGGTCAGGTCTTCGCCGATGGCCAGTTCGATCTGCGGCACCTTGTCGAAGATGCTCAGCGAGCCGACCAGGGCGCGCAGCGGCATCATCATGTCCGACACGTGCGGCGGCAGGATCTGGCAGCTCTGGATGTCGGCCACGTAGGACGATTTCTTTTCATGGAAGCCGACCAGCACCGTGTTCTTCTTGGCGACGAAGCGCACCGACAGGCGCGCGCGGTAGCGGTAGCCCCAGGTCGGGCCGTACATCGGGCGCATCACGTTGCCGGCTTTGACCTTGGACAGGTGCCAGAGGTTGTCCTCCAGCGTGCGCTGCTTGATGGCCACCTGCGCGCTCGGCTCCAGGTGCTGCATGGAGCAGCCGCCGCAATAGTCGAAGTGCACGCACTTGGGCTTGATGCGCATGGCCGACTCCTTGCGGATCTCGACCAGGCTGGCCGCTTCCCAGTTCTTCTTTTTCTTGAACGTTGCGAAGGTGACGCGCTCGCCCGGCAGCGCGCCCTCCACGAAGACTACCTTGCCCGGCGTACCGTCTTCGTTTTCGATGTGGCCGACGCCGCGGGCGTCCATGTCGAGCGATTTGATGTCGATGATAGTGTCTTGCATAACGTTCAAGAGAATTGGGAGACTAAAGCAAGCCGCAGGGGCTTTCGGAAGGGCGATATGATAGCAGATGCGCGCCCGCAGGTCGCGGGCGGCGGGCGGCGGGGACCGGCCGGCGGTTTTACAACAGGGAGTCGCGCACCACGCCGCGCGCGGCCATGGCGCGCTTCAGCTTGACCAGCGCTTCCTGCTGGATCTGGCGCACCCGCTCGCGCGTGACGCCCATTTCCTCGGCCAGGGTTTCCAGCGTGGCCGGATCGTCGTTATCCAGCCCGAAGCGGCGCATGATGACGATGCGCTGCTTGTCCGGCAGCTTGGTCAGCCAGTCGCGCACCAGCACCGTCATTTCGTGGTGTTCGGCGCGCGCGTCCGGCGCGTCGTCGCTGTCGCCGGGCAGCATGTCCATCAGCGACGATTGCGGATCGTTGTCGAGCGGCGCGTCCAGCGAGGTGGCGTGCTCGGACAGGGCCAGGATGTCCTGCACCTCCTCCACCGGGCGCCCCACCAATTCGGCGATATCCTCGGCGGTGGCGTCCTTGCCGTTGTGGTGCTGCGCCTCCAGGTGGTATTTGCCGCGCAAGATCTGGTTCAGTTCGCGCACCATGTGCACCGGCAGGCGCACCGTGCGCGCCTGGTTCATGATGGCGCGCTCTATGCTCTGGCGTATCCACCAGGTGGCGTAGGTGGAGAAGCGGAAGCCGCGCTCGGGCTCGAACTTGTCGATGGCGCGCATCAGGCCGATGTTGCCCTCTTCGATCATGTCGAGCAGGACCACGCCGCGGTTGATGTAGTGCTTGGCGATGGAAACGACGAGCCGCAGATTGTGCTCGATCATGGTCTGGCGGGCGGAGAAGTCGCCCGCCTTGGCCAGCGTGGCGTAGTGCACCTCTTGCGGCGCGGTCAGCAGCGGGCGCGTGCCGATCTGGTTCAGGTAGTGCTGGGTGGTGTCGGTGGACAGCTCGGCGGCCAGCACTTTTTTCAGCTCATCGACGCTTTCCAGCACCGCGCCCACTTCCGGCGCCGCGCCGCTGGCGCCGCCCACATCGCCGTCTTCCGCATCGCCGTCGCCGGCTGCATCGTCGATTTGCTCGTCCGGAAAATCATCCGGCAGGGCATCGTCATCCAGGCGGTCGTGCGGCGAGTGTGTCATGGGTAGCTAGCGGTTAGGCAAGAACTTCGATGGATCGACCGGCTTGCCCTGCTGCCTGATTTCAAAGTGCAGCTTGACGGCGTCGGTATCTGAATCCCCCATTTCTGCAATCATCTGCCCCTTGCGCACGCTATCCCCTTCCTTCACCAGGATGGTCCGGTTATGCGCATAGGCCGACAGCAGACTATTACTGTGCTTCACAATAACGAGATTACCATATCCACGGATGCCGCTACCGGCATACATCACTTTTCCTGCACTTGCCGCCATCACCTGCTGGCCTGCCTTGCCGGCGATATCGAGTCCCTTGTTCTTGCCTTCGTCGAAGGTGGCGACCACGCGGCCCTCGGACGGCCAGGCCCAGCTCAGCTCGCGGTCCTCGGCGCTCAGCTGCAGGGCCGCTGCGGCCGGCACGGCGGCTGCCGGCGCCGGGGCGGCGGCCTGCACCGGCTTGTCCACGCGCGCAGGCGCGGGCTTGCCGTTGCCGCTGTCGGTGTCGTCGGAACGCTGCAGTTCGGCCAGCGCGCCTTCGCTCCACGGCTTCTTCTCGCCGCGCGGGCCGGTCTTTTTCAGCACCGGCGCCTTGGTCTCGGTGCTGCCCGGCAGCGGCACGGCCAGCGTCTGCACGCCGCCCACCGATTCCGGCGGCTGCACGCGCAGCACCTGGTCCACCTTGATGTCGTTCGGGTTGGCCAGGTTGTTCCATGCCACCAGGTCGCGGTAATTCTGGCCATGCTCGAGCGCGATGCGGATCAGCGTGTCGCCGCGCTTCACGGTGTACAGGCCGCGCTCGTCGCGCTCCTTTTGCGCATCCTCGCTGGGCGCGGGCGGCTTGGCGGACGGCGGGGTGGCCACCGGCGTGGTGCGGTCGACCACGGGCGCCTGGTTGGGCACGGTGCTACAGGCGCTCAGCACGCACAGGGAAATGCTAAGCAATAACAGGGAACTCTTATTCGTCATACTCATCTTCGTAGGTAAACTTCGGCGTGACCTTATACGGTCCCGGGGCGCAGAGGCACGAAATGGCAGTCCTCCAGCGTCTGGCTGGTCCATTCTGCCTTGCCGAGCCGCGTCACCAGTTCCAGGTGCTGCGCGCGCGCGCCCACCGGGGCGACCAGGCGGCCGCCAATGGCGAGCTGGTCGAGCAACGCCTGCGGCACTTCCAGGCCGGCGGCGGCCAGGATAATGCCGTCGAACGGGGCGGCCTGAGGCAGGCCAAGCATACCATCTCCGTAATGCAAGCGTAGATTCGCTAGCCGCAGCGGGCGCAAATTGGCCTTGGCCAGCTCGTGCAGCGGCTTGATGCGCTCGATGGAAAACACCTCCTGCGCCAGGCAGGACAGCACGGCGGCCTGGTAGCCGCAGCCGGTGCCGATCTCCAGCACGCGCTTGAGCTGGCCGCCGTTGCGCATCACCTCTATCATGCGCGCCACGATGTAGGGCTGCGAAATGGTCTGGTGATGGCCGATCGGCAGCGAGGCATCGATATAGGCTTGCGAGGCCAGCGCCTCGTCCATGAACATATGGCGCGGCACCGCTTCCAGCGCGCCCAGCACCGCCGCGTCCTTCACGCCCTGCTTGGCCACGCGCGCCACCATGGCGCGCCGCACCGCGTCCGACACCAGCGGATTCTGGCGCGGCGCGGCGGCCGGGGCCGCCTGGGCGCGTTCCATCGCCAGGATATGCGAGCGCGAGGGCATGGCCACCGGCGCGCTGCCGGGCCGCACCGCCGTGCCCGGCGCCGCCCCCACCCGCACGCCGGGGTGCGTGCCGCCCAGCGCCGCGTTGCGGGCGGCGTTCTGCGTGGCCGTCTGCGGCGTGGCCACCGGCGAGAACACCGCCGGCTTTTTCTGCGCATGGTCCACGACGGACGACAGCGGCAGCGGGAAGGTGCGGTGTTTATCGCTCATGCCAGGCCCTTTGCCAGCGTCTCGAGTTGGGTACGGTGCGTCAGGTCCACCTGCAGCGGCGTCAGGGACACGCGGCCTTGGGCGACGGCGTGGAAATCGGTGCCCTCGCCCGCGTCCTTGCAGGCGCCGGGCGGGCCGATCCAGAAGATTTCCCGGCCGCGCGGGTCCTGCGCGCGGATGACCGGTTCAGCCTGGTGGCGGCGGCCGAGCCGGGTGGCGGTCAGCTCGCCCATGCCGGCGTAAGGCAGATTCGGGATGTTGACGTTGAGCAAGTACGGCTTGGCCAGCAGATCGAAATAGCGCTGCACGATGTCGCGCGCCACCTTGGCGGCGTCGTCGATGTGCTGCCAGCCGTAGGCGCCTTGCGAAAACGCAATGGCCGGGATGCCGAACAGATAGCCCTCGGTGGCGGCGGCGACGGTGCCGGAATACAGCGTGTCGTCGCCCATATTGGGGCCGTTGTTAATGCCGGACACCACCAGGTCGGGCTTCTCGGACAGCAGACCGGTGAGCGCGATGTGGACGCAGTCGGTCGGCGTGCCGTTGACAAAGTAGAAACCGTTGGCGGCCTGCTGCACCGACAGCGGACGGTCCAGCGACAGCGAATTGGAGGCGCCGGAGCGGTTGCCTTCGGGCGCGACGACCACGATGTCCGCTATGGGCGCGAGCGCTTCCGCCAGGGCGTTGATGCCGGGCGCCAGATAGCCATCGTCATTACTAATTAGGATACGCATGGCTGGGATTTTACCTGAAGCAATGGCGCGCCAGCACATGCGGACGGCCGCCTCAAACAAATTTAATAGCCGAGTGGCAACGGTGGCGCGCGGACGGGCATGGCGCTAGGCGCGCGGCGCAGGCGTGTCCTCCGGCAACACCTGCTCGCGCACCGCTTCGGCCCGCTGCAAGGGATACGGCTCCTCGTAGCAGGCCTGCACCTGCTCCACGCCGGGGCCGCGCAAAGTCACGCCGGCCGCACCACCGGCTGGAGCGCTGCCGGCGTGGCCGGAAGCCAAAGCGGGACGCGGCGTTGAACGTTGTACGGGCGCCTGCAAAGGCGATTGCCCAAACGGCTGCACAAGCTGCTGTGCCGCCAAGCCATAGTGCAGCTGCGGACTGGCCGCTTCGTCCATGCGCGCCAAGGTCTGCGCCAGCGCGGCGCCCACGCGCAAAGTCTCCTCATGCTCGGCGCCCAGCAGCCGCGCGCGCACCGCCAGCACCTGCTCCTGCGCCTGTCTGGCCAGCTCCAGCTCGCCGCACTGGTAATGGATGGCGGCGCGCGCGGCCAGGCTGGCCAGCGTCAGCAGATGCTCGGGTCCCAGCAAGCGCATCTGGATCTGCAACACCTCCTCCTGCCGGTCCAGCGCCGCCTCGGCATAGCCCTGGCGCGCCAGGGCTACGGCCTGCGCGCTGCACGCCTCCAGCACATCCGGATGCTCGCCGCCGAGCAGCCGCGTGCGCGTTTCGACCACGCAGCGCAGCAGGATGCGCGCCTGGTCCAGTTCGTCCTCCTGCAGCAGCGCGCGCGCCAGCAGCGCCTTGGCGGCGGCCGTTTCCAGGTGCTCCTCGCCCACCACCTTCACATGCAGCTCCACGCTTTCGCGCAAGGCCAGCACGGCGGCGGCGCTGCGCCCCTCGTCCGCATACAGCAGCCCCAGCCGGAACAGGTCGCGCGCCAGCATCATGCTGTAGGCGCCGCCCGCCTCCACGGCCCGGCGCGACTGCGCCACCGCCGCCAGCAGCGGGATCTCGCGCCGCGACTGCCACGGCGGATGGCCGCCGGCCAGCCAGCCCAGCAAGGCTTCGTAGGAACGCGTGGCGGAAAATCGGTCGGCCACGGGCTCGCCGCGCACCGCCAGCCGCTCGCCGCGCGCCAGGCTGCGCGACTGCGGCAGCTGCACTTCGTCGAAATAGCTTTCCAGCGACGGGCGCGCGATGCCGTAAGCCTCGCCCAGCACCTGCTCGAACAGCGGCTGGTAGCCCGGCAAGCCGGTGGCAGGATCGCCGCGCCGGCACAGGGCGCGCTGCGCGCTGCAATCCATGTCGGTGCGCGTGGGCAAGGGGTAAATCAGCAGCGGGCGCTGCTCGTCCTCGTGGCTGCGGCGGTAAGTGGTGGCGCGCTGCACCAGCGCCTGCAAGCCCTCCAGGCTGCGGCGGTTGGCCTCGAACAACAGCACCAGCCGCGTCGGCAGCAAGGTGGTGCAGATGCCGCTGCTGTCGCTGCGGCCGCTGCGCGCATCCACCAGCACGTGGCGGAACTGGCGCGCCAGCATCTCCGCAAAGCAGCGGAACAGCGCCGGGCACTGGTGGAACAGCGCCTCCCAGTCCAGCGCCGCCACGCGCTCGGCGTAGCCGGCGTCGAAGCGGCCGGCGCGCATCAGGTACAGCGGACGGCCCTGGTCCGCCCGCACCACGTAGCGCTGCCAGCCGACCGCGTCCAGCACCGCCCTGGCCTGCTCGGCGTCATCCTGCGCCACCGCGCGCCGGCCGCGGCGCTGGAGCTGGTCGCGGCAGGCCGTGAACAGTTCCAGCAGGCCCGGGCCATCGGCCATCGGCGGAAAGTACTGATGCAGGCCCGGCGCCTCAAGATCCCAATCCACCATCAGCACGGGCGAAGTGGCATGGGCGCGGCCGGCCAGCAGCATGGCGGTGTTGGCCACGGCCATGCTGCGCCCGGCGCCGCCTTGATGCGAGTGGAAAGTGATGACTTCGCCGGGCGTGGCCTGCGGCGGCAGCAGATGCGGGTTTTCCATGATTCACCTTCAGCGCGGAAAATGGGGCGGCGGAGTGGCGCGCCACTCCTCGGGGATGGGTGGCAGCACGAAACGGCTGCAATCGTGCTCGGGTGGAATGCTGTGCTTCAGATAGTGATAGTGGGCGGCGATGCGCTGGACGATTTTTTCTATGTCCGGCAGGAAATCCGGATTGGTCTTGAGGTCGCCGCTGGCCAGGGTATAGCGCGAAAAGTCCACATACATGCCGGGATCGGTGATCTGGGTGGGCAGGCTGAAGGAATGGCGCGTCATGATGACCGGGATAATCAGGTGGCTGGGCAGCGGATACCACAGGCGGCGCTCGTTCTCGATCTGCTGCATGGCGGCGAACTCGCGCCGGGTGTAGCCATGGGCCTCGTACTTGGGTGTATAAATGACGATCATGCACACGCTCTCGCACAGCGCGGTGGCGATGCGCCGGTCCAGGTCATCGCCGCCGCCCAGCTGCTCGGTATCGATGAAGAGTTCGCTTTCATTGTCGAAATGGGGCTCCAGGTAGCACTTGAGCGCCTCGGCCAGGTCATTCTTGAACTTGATCATGTGGGGGTGGCGCCCGTGCGCATAACTGAAGAAACAGCCGTAGCGTATCGTTGACATGGCAGCCTCCTGCTTGCTTATAAAGCCACTGTAGCGCTCTGGCCGCACCGCGCTTTGCGAAAACGCAAAGGGACGTTCCGCCGGATTTATGCCATAGCCGCGCCACAGCCGCGCCGAAGCAGCGTAAAATAAAACGACCGTACTATTAATAAAAACTGGAGACCGAATGAAAGCCATCGTATGCAAAGCCTGGGGCCTACCCGACACCCTGACCGTGGAAGAGCTGCCCGACCTGGCCGCCGCGCCCGGCCATGTGGTGCTGGACGTGAAGGCGGCCGGCGTCAACTTCCCGGACGTGCTCATCATCCAGGGCAAATACCAGTACAAGCCCGCGCTGCCGTTCACGCCGGGCAATGAAGTGTCGGGCGTGGTGCGCGCGGTGGGTGATGGCGTGGAAGGCTACAAGGTGGGCGACAAGGTGATCGCCTTCTCGGCGCACGGCGCCTTCGCCGAGCAGCTGGCCGTGCCGGCGCAGGCGCTGATGCCCATGCCGCCCGGCATGGACTTCGACACGGCCGCCGCCATCACGCTCACCTACGGCACCTCGCACCACGCGGTGGTGGACCGGGCGGCGCTGAAGGCCGGCGAAACCATGCTGGTGCTGGGCGCGGCCGGCGGCGTGGGGCTGGCGGCGATCGAGATCGGCAAGGCCCTGGGCGCACGCGTGATCGCGGCCGCCTCCACCGACGAAAAGCTGGAAGTGTGCAAGGCGCACGGCGCCGACGCGGTCATCAACTACAGCAAGGAAGACCTGCGCGAGGCCATCAAGGCCGCCACCGGCGGCAAGGGGCCGGACGTGGTGTACGACCCGGTGGGCGGCGACTACGCCGAAGCCGCGTTCCGTTCCATCGCCTGGCGCGGGCGCTACCTGGTGGTGGGCTTCGCCAACGGCGAAATCCCCAAGCTGCCGCTGAATCTCGCGCTGCTGAAAGGCGCCTCGCTGGTGGGCGTCTTCTGGGGCGAATACGCCAAGCGCGAGCCGAAGGCCAACCTGGCCGGCATGCGGCAGCTGCTGGGCTGGCTGGCCGAAGGCAAGATCAAGCCCCACATCTCCGCCCGCTACCCTCTGGCCGGCACGCCCCAGGCCCTGAACGACATGGCCGCCCGCAAAGTCACAGGCAAAGTCATCATCAATCCCTAAGCCTTAAGCAAGCTGAGCCGCATTTTCCCCACTTCGGGGTCAGACCCCGAAGTGGGAAGAATGCGGCTCAGGCTGCTTGTAGGAATGGCGGAAAGGACGTCAGGATGGGCTGACGTCCGGTTCGGACGGGGGCTCGCCTTTGAAGAAGTCGATCACGACTTGCGCTTCGCGGGTGCGCTTGAACGGCGGCAGGCTTTGCCAGACGCGGCGGCCGTAGGGCTTGGTGATCACGCGCGGGTCGCACAGCATCAGCACGCCGCGGTCGCCTTCGTCGCGGATCAGGCGGCCGGCGCCCTGCTTGAGGTTGATGATGGCTTCCGGCAAGGTGTGGTGCATAAAGCCGTTCAGACCCTGCTTTTCCATCACTTCGATCCGCGCGGCCAGCACCGGGTCGTCCGGCGGGGCGAAGGGCATCTTGTCGATAATTACCAGCGACAGCGCTTCGCCGCGCACGTCCACGCCTTCCCAGAAACTCTGGCTGCCGATCAGCACGCCGTTGCCCGACTTGCGGAACTGGTCCAGCAGCTCCGTGCGGCCCTTGTCGCCCTGCACGAACAGCGGATACGGCAGGCCGCGCTTCTCGAATTCGTCGCGCAGGCGCTCGGCCGCGCGCTTGACGGCGCGCAAGGTGGTGCACAGCAGGAAGGCGCGGCCTTCGGATGCTTCGATAATCGGCAGCGCCGCGTCCAGCACGGCGTCGGTGTAGCCCATCGAGTTCGGGTCCGGCAGGCCCTGCGGCACGTACAGGATGCCCTGCTGCTCGTAGTTGAACGGGCTGGGCCAGGTGCGCGCAGGCTCGCCCGTCAGCCCCATCTGCTCGGCGAAGTGCTTGAAGTCGTTCTTCACCGCCAGCGTGGCCGAGGTGAAGATCCAGCTGCGCGGCACGCCTTCGCGCTGGCCGTTGAAGATGGGCGCGATGGACAGCGGCGTCTTGTGCAGCTGCAGCGAACTGGTATAGGCCTCGACCCAGTACACGGCTTCCTCGCCGCTGGCCACCTTGGCCTTGGGGTCGAACTTCCAGTCGCGCAGCGCGGTCGCCAGCTCGATGCCGCGCATGCGGCACTGGTCCAGCGTCTCGGCGCGCTCGCCCTGCTTCTCCAGCACGGCCAGCATGCCGTCCAGCTCGTCCTTCAGCGTTTCCAGCGCCGGGAAGAAGCCGCTCGACGGCGCGATCTGCGGCAGCGACAGGCGCACGATGTCCTGCGGGAAGGTCAGGCGCAGGTCGCGCGCGGCCTTCTCCACCACCGTCACCACCTTGCCCCAGTCGGCGCCGTCGCGCGCGTGCGCCAGCCCCTCGGCCAGCACGTCGCGGCACAGTTCCAGCACCTGCGAGGTGCTGAAGGTGTCGCCGAAGAACAGCGTGGCGGTGTCGGGCAGCTGGTGCGCTTCGTCGAAGATGATGGTGTTGGCCGACGGCAGCAGCTCGGCCACGCCGGTGTCCTTCAGCGCCACGTCGGCGAAGAACAGGTGGTGGTTGACCACCACCACGTCGGCCTGCTGCGCTTCCTTGCGCGCCTTCATCACGAAGCAGTCCTGGTAGTACTGGCACTCGGCGCCCACGCAGTTGTCGCGCGTGGACGTGACCAGGTTCCAGATGCTGGCATTCTCCGGCACGCGCGCCAGCTCGGCCTTGTCGCCCGACGAGGTCATCTTCAGGAAGCGCGAGATCTCGCGCAGATAGCCCACATCCTCGCGCGAGGTCATGCGCCCGTTCTGCAGCGTGCGCTCCAGGTGGTAGTGGCACAGGTAGTTGCCGCGCCCCTTGAGCAGCGCCACCGACACCGGCGCCTGCAGCGCGGCGCGCACGGTGGGGATGTCGCGCAGGAACAACTGGTCCTGCAGGTTCTTGGTGCCGGTGGAAACGATGGTCTTGCCGCCCCACAGCAGCGCCGGCACCAGGTAGGCGAAGGTCTTGCCCGTGCCCGTGCCGGCCTCGGCCATCAAGGTGCTGCGCCCGTCGATGGCGGCGGCCACCGCCTTGGCCATCTCGGTTTGCGAGCGGCGCGGACGGAAGCCGCCCACGGCCGGACTGAGCGGCCCGCCGGGGCCGAACATGCGGTCGATTTCGGCATCGTGCTTGCCGGGTTCGGGGGTGGGGTCGGGCGCGCCTGCGGCCGCGTCTGCCGTGAGTCGTGGATCGGTCAAAATAAGCTAAGATGAGGCAGCGGCGCGCTGGCGGGCGCGGCTCAGGCCGGTACGTCGGGCACCAGTTGCATTTTCAGCAAGGTGATGTAGTCTTTGAGTTGCAGCTTGCGTTTCTTCAGGCGGCGCAGCTGGAGCTGGTCATGGTGGCCGTCCAGGGTCAGCATGTCGATCACGGCGTCCAGGTCGCGGTGTTCCACGTCGAGCTCAATAATGCGGCGCTTGATTTCTTCTACGTCTGTCATAGGGTCTCGGTTCTGTTATATTTCCCAACAGTTTCGCCTGGTCAACAACCCTACGCTTGCAACAAAACTGCTTACCGGTGCATAGTTTAACTCACGGCACAGATGCAGGCTAGCTGGTACATATGAGCATTTATAAAATCGAAGCCGGGACCGCCCAGCACCTGGGCAACCGGCCACAACAGAATGACCGCACCGTGCTCTACACGGCGGCGAAAGCACCCGGCTATGTGATGGCGGTGCTGGCCGACGGCATGGGCAGCGGCGGCACGGCGCCGGAACAGCTGCTGCACACCGCCAAACAGCTGTTCGACGACTATCGCGCCGGCGACAGCGCCAACCTGGCGCGCGTGCAGGAATTGCTGCGCAGCATAGCGATGGAGACGCACGAGATCCTGGCCATGAATCCGCTGGGCGCCAGCGGCGAACCGCAGACCACGCTGCTGCTGCTGGTGCTCACGCCCCAGGGCCAGGCCGTCTGGGCACACGTGGGCGATTCGCGCTTATACCGCTTTGCCGGCCAGCAGTGCGTGGAGCGCAGCAACGACGCGGCCTATGTCGAGCACCTGGTGAACGTGGACAAGCTGCCGGTGGAGGCGGCCAAAAAGCACCGCAGCGCGCGCCTGCTGGCCAATGTGCTGGGCAACCGGCAGAAGGCGCCGTTCGTGACCTTCGGCACCCACCAGGGCTTGCAGCCCGGCGACGCTTTCCTGCTGTGCTCGGACGGGCTGTGGCAGTACTTCACGGAAGCGGAACTGGCCGCCGTGGTGGCGCGCGGCACGCCGCGCCAGTCATCAGAAATGCTGATCAACAAGGCCATCGAGCGGGCCAAGGGCCAGGGCGACAACTGCAGCATGGCCATCATCAAGCTGGTGGCCCCGGCCAAGGAAGCGCCCACTTACACGGTGCAGAAAATGGGCAAGGCTGTGTGAGCGGCTGCCGCAGCCAAGCCGCCCCGCCCAGCCTGGGTGACCTTTATTTCGCCTTGGCGGCTTTGGCGGCGGCGGCGGCCGCTTCTTTCGCTGCCTGGGCGGCGGCGTCTGCTTCGCGCTTGCGGGCCTTTTCATCCTTGACGGCCTTCTTGGCGACGATGTCGGCCTGGCGCTTCTCGGATTCAAGCTTCTTCTTTTCAAAGGCCGCCACGGCGGCGGCGCGCTTGGGCGCCTCGGCGGCGTCCTTGGCCTGCTGGGCCTGCACCTTGGCGTCGTGCTGCGCCTGGCGCTGCTCCAGCGTGGGACCGGGCTTGGCGGCCGGCTTGGCGGGCTCGCGCTCGACATGCGGCGCCGGCGGATTCTCCACCCGGCGCGCCAGCTCCTCCTCGTCCTTCTTCACGCGCTCGGCCAGTTCGGCGTCGCGCTTGTCGACGGCGGTCTTGCGCTTGAAATGGCTGGCTTCCACCTCGATCGCGCGCAGGCCGGCCAGCGCCTGGCGGCGCTTTTCCTTGGCCTTGTCCAGGCAGTTGTTGACGAAAAACTTGCCGTTGCAGACCTGCTCGGCCGCGTTGTACTCGGCCTGCACGGCGGCGCGATCGCGCGCCACATCGGCCAGGCGGGCGTCGGCCTGCTCAACCGAGTGCGATTGCGGAACCACAGGCGCGCCCACCGGCGCCTGGCCTATTTTCTGGGCCTGCGCCGGCAGCGCCGCGCTTGCCGCCACGGCGGCGGCCATGCAGAGTGCCGCCAGTTTGAAGTACGTTGCCATCCTGATCCTGTCGTTTAGGACAGCGCTTCGGCTGCGCCGCGCTGTTCCTTGTCCATATAGTCGCGCGACTGCATCTCGACGATGCGCGACACGGTACGGTGAAATTCGTTTGCCAGCATGCCGGAAGTATACAGCTCCTCCGGCTCGACTTCGGCCGACATGATGAGCTTGACCTTCTGGTCGTAGAACACGTCGATCAGCCAGGTGAAGCGGCGCGCCTCGGACGACATGCCGGCCGACATCATCGGTATGCCGGACAATATCACGGTATGGAACTGGCTGGCGATTTCCAGGTAGTCGTTCTGCGAGCGCGGCCCGCCGCACAGCGTGGCGAAGTCGAACCAGATGATGGTGCCGGCGCGGCGCAGCGCGCGGATCTGGCGCGCTTCAATGGTCACATGCGGGTCGTCGTCGGCCGTCTCGGCGATGCGCGCGTAGGCGGCGCGCAGCGCGGCGTCGGTCTCCGCGCCCAGCGGGGTGTAGTAGGAATCAACCTGCTCGAGCGCGCGGCCGCGGTAGTCCACGCCGGCGTCCACGTTCATCACGTCCATCTTCTGCTTGAGCAGCGCGATGGTAGGCAGGATGCGGTCGCGGTGCAGGCCGTCCGGGTACAGCAGTTCCGGGTCGTAGTTCGAGGTCATGATGAAGGACACGCCGTTGTCGAACAGCGCCGACAGCAGGTTGTACATGATCATGGCGTCGGCCACGTCGGAGATATGGAATTCGTCGAAGCAGATCAGGCGGTATTTCTTGGCCACCCGGCGCGCCACTTCCTCCAGCGGATTGGCCACGCCTTTGAGCTCGTCGAGCTGGCGGTGGATGTCGCGCATGAACTCGTGGAAGTGCACGCGCGTCTTGCGCACCAGCGGCACCACCGAATAGAAGCTGTCCATCAGGAAGGACTTGCCGCGCCCTACCCCGCCCCACATGTACACGCCGCGCGGCACGTCCGGGCGGTTGATGAAGCGCTTGAAGCCGTTCGAGCGCTGGGCTTTGTACGCCACCCACTGGTCGTAGCACAGCTGCAGGCGGTCGACCGCGCGCTGCTGCGCCGCGTCGGCCTTGAAGTCGCGCTGCGTCAGCGCGTGCTGGTAAAACTCTTGGACGTTCATGTGAGATGCCGGTTACGCATGGCGGGTTACGCGCTTTGCGCTAACCCGCCCTACGGTCCGCATCTCGTGGGAGGTAGGGCGGGTTAGCCGCGCAGCGGCGTAACCCGCCATTACTGCTTAGAAGTTCAGCGTGCGCTTGTCGATCGCCAGCGCGGCTTCTTTGGTCGCTTCGGACAGCGATGGGTGGGCGTGGCAGATGCGGGCGATGTCTTCGGCCGAGGCCTTGAACTCCATCGCTACAACCGCTTCCGAAATCAGCTCGGATGCCATAGGGCCGATGATGTGCACGCCCAGGATTTCGTCGGTCTCGGCGTGCGCCAGGAACTTGACCATGCCCGAGGTGTCGCCCAGCGCGCGTGCGCGGCCGTTCGCCAGGAATGGGAAGGTGCCTGCCTTGTACGGCGTGCCGTCGGCTTTCAGCTGCTGCTCGGTGCGGCCTACCCACGCGATTTCCGGCGAGGTGTAGATCACCCAAGGAATCGTGTCGAAGTTGGTGTGGCCATGCTGGCCGGCGATACGCTCGGCAACGGCAACGCCTTCTTCTTCGGCTTTGTGCGCCAGCATCGGGCCGCGCACCACGTCGCCAATCGCCCAGACGTTCGGCAGATTGGTTTTGCAGTCGCCGTCGACGGCGATGAAGCCGCGCTCGTCCAGCGCCAGGCCGGCCTTGTCGGCGCCCAGGCCGTTGGTGTTCGGGGTGCGGCCGATCGACACGATCAGCTTGTCGAACACGGCGGTCACAGCGTCGCCCTTGGCGTCGTTGTATTCAACGGTGACGTTGTCCGCGCCCTTGGTCACGCTGTTGATCTTGCAGCCCAGGGAGATCTTCAGGCCCTGCTTGGTGAACAGCTTGTTGGCTTCCTTGGCGATCTGCTCGTCCACGGCGCCCAGGAAGGTCGGCAGGCCTTCCAGCACGGTCACTTCCGAACCCAGGCGGCGCCATACGGAACCCATTTCCAGGCCGATCACGCCGGCGCCGATCACGCCCAGCTTGGCTGGCACGGCGTCGATCGCCAGTGCGCCGGTGTTCGACAGGATCAGTTTCTCGTCGAAGTCCGCACCCGGCAGCGCGCGCGCGTTGGAGCCGGTGGCGACGATGACTTGCTTGGCGTTGATGGTTTCAGGCGCCTTGCCGGTGATGGCGATAGGATAGCCGTCGGCGCTTACCGCGCCTTCGAAGGCCGCGCGGCCGTGGAAGAAGGTGACTTTGTTTTTCTTGAACAGGAACAGGATGCCGTCGTTGTTCTGCTTGACCACGGTGTCCTTGCGCTTGACCATCTGGCCCAGGTTCAGGGACAGGCCGGACACGTCGATGCCGTGTTCCTTGAAGGAGTGGCCGGCGTGCTCGTAGTGCTCGGACGACTGCAGCAGCGCTTTCGACGGGATGCAGCCGACGTTGGTGCAGGTGCCGCCAGGTGCCGGGCCGCCTTTTTCGTTGCTCCACTCGTCCACACAAGCGACCGAGAAGCCCAGCTGCGCTGCGCGGATTGCGGCGATGTAGCCGCCAGGACCGGCGCCGATGACGACGACGTCAAATTGTTTGTTGCTCATGTTGTATTCCTAATGATTGGCTTGTTACGTTTCGTCCGGGACGAAAATCCAAAGAAGCAGGTAAATCACCAGCCCAAAGCCGAAGCAGATCGTGAACAGCGTGAAGACCAGGCGCCAGATCCACGACTCCATGCCGGACACTTTGCCCAGGCCGCCGCAGATGCCGCCCAGCCAGCGGTCGGCGCGGGAACGGCGGAAGCGGTTGAATTCGCTGGCGAAGTCGCCGGAGCCGCTGTCCTTGCCGAGCGACACCGGCGTGGTGTCGAGCAGCTTCTGTTTGGCGCGGGCGAATTCTTCATCGCTCAGCGCGCCAGCCTGGTTGAGTTCGTGCAAACGCTTGATTTCTTCAGAAACGCTCATGACACTCCTAGCTTTGGTGCTGCATGGCGGGTTACGGCCTGCGGCCTAACCCGCCCTACGGATTCGCGGACTGCTGGCTGCGCAGGGCGGGTCAGGCGAAGCCGTAACCCGCCGCTTGGCATTACAGGTCCAGCAGCAGGCGGGCTGGATCTTCCAGCGCTTCCTTCATGGCCACCAGGCCCAGCACGGCTTCGCGGCCGTCGATGATGCGGTGGTCGTAGGACATGGCCAGGTAGTTCATAGGACGGATCACGATCTGGCCGTTTTCCACAACAGCGCGGTCCTTGGTGGCGTGCACGCCCAGGATGGCCGATTGCGGCGGGTTGATGATCGGGGTCGACAGCATGGAGCCGAAGGTGCCGCCGTTCGAGATCGAGAAGGTGCCGCCGGTCAGGTCTTCCAGGGTCAGCTTGCCTTCTTTGGCTTTCGCGCCGAATTCGCCGATTTTCTTCTCGATTTCAGCGATGCTCATCTGGTCAGCATTGCGCAGGATAGGCACCACCAGGCCGCGTGGCGAACCGACTGCGATACCGATGTCGAAGTAGCCGTGGTAGACGATGTCGTTGCCGTCGACCGATGCGTTCAGGATCGGGTATTTCTTCAGCGCGGCAACGGCGGCCTTGACGAAGAAGGACATGAAGCCCAGCTTCACGCCGTGCTCTTTTTCGAACTTGTCTTTGTACTTGTTGCGCAGGTCCATGACCGGAGCCATGTTCACTTCATTGAACGTGGTCAGGATGGCGTTGGTCGACTGCGATTCCAGCAGGCGCTCGGCGATACGTGCGCGCAGGCGGCTCATCGGCACGCGCTCTTCCGGACGCTCGCCCAGTGCAGGTGCGGGAGCGGCGACTTTTGGCAGCGATGCCTTGGCGGCGGCTGGCGCCAGCGGTGCTGGAGCGGCTGGTTTCGGTGCGGAAGCGGCGGCCAGGGCGTCGCCCTTGGTTACGCGGCCGTCTTTGCCGGAACCGGCTACGTCGGAAGCGGACAGGCCGGCTTCGGACAGGATCTTGGCGGCGGCCGGCATGGCCACGTCGCCTTTGTTCACGGCGGCGGCAGCGGCTGGCGCGGCGGCTGGAGCGGCGGCAGCGGCAGGTGCGGCGGCGGCCGGGGTTGCGCCCACGGTTGCTTCGGTATCGATGATGGCGATGACCTGGTCGGCCACCACGGTTGCGCCGTCAGCTTGCAGGATCTGCACGATCACGCCGGCTGCCGGTGCTGGCAGTTCCAGTACCACTTTGTCGGTTTCAACGTCGATCAGGTTCTCGTCGCGCGAGACGGCTTCGCCGACTTTCTTGTGCCAGGTCAGCAGGGTCGCTTCAGCGACGGATTCCGACAGTTGTGGGACTTTAACTTCGATTTGTGCCATGTATAACTCCGTATCTTGTATTTTTTGATGCCCCCGCCTGGGCAAGGATGAACCTCGCCTGGGCCGGGGGCGGGTCTAGACTTACTTGGTCAGGATGAAGCCCTTCAGCTTCGAGAACGCGGTTTCCAGCAGGTCTTTTTGCTGCGCGTAGTGCTTGTCGTAGTAACCGACGGCCGGCGATGCCGAGGCCGGACGGCCTGCGTACGCCAGGCGCTGGCCTGCGTCCATGCTTTCGAAGATGTTGTGCTGGATCTGGAACCAAGGGCCTTGATTCTGCGGCTCGTCCTGTGCCCACACCACTTCCGCCAGGTTCGGGAACTTCTTCAGTTCAGCGGCGAACGCTTTGTGCGGGAACGGATACAGCTGTTCCACGCGCACGATGGCGGTGTCGGTCTGGCCGCGCGTCTTGCGTGCGTTGACCAGGTCGTAGTAAACCTTGCCCGAGCAGGCCACGACGCGCTTGACCTTCTTGGCGTCGATCTTCTCGTCCACTTCGCCGATCACGGTCTGGAAGGCGCCCTTGGCCAGTTCGCTCAGCGGCGAACCTGCGTCCTTGTTGCGCAGCAGCGATTTCGGGGTCAGGATCACCAGCGGCTTGCGGAACTGGCGCACCATCTGGCGGCGCAGCAGGTGGAAGATCTGCGACGCGGTGGTCGGCTGCACCACTTGCATATTGTTGTCTGCGCACAGCTGCAGGAAACGCTCTGGACGCGCGGACGAGTGCTCGGGACCCTGGCCTTCGTAACCGTGCGGCAGCATCATGACCAGGCCCGAAGCACGGCCCCACTTCACTTCGCCGGAGCTGATGAACTGGTCGATCACCACTTGGGCGCCGTTGACGAAGTCGCCGAACTGGGCTTCCCAGATGGTCAGGGTGTTCGGTTCAGCGGTCGAGTAGCCGTATTCGAAGCCCAGAACGGCTTCTTCGGACAGCACGGAGTCGATCACGGTGAACGGTGCTTGCGAATCGGAGATGTTCTGCAGCGGCACGTAGGTGCCGGCGTCCCAACGCTCGCGGTTCTGGTCGTGCAGCACGGCGTGGCGGTGCACGAAGGTGCCGCGGCCGGCGTCCTGGCCGGTCAGGCGCACGGCGTAGCCGGACGATACCAGCGAAGCGTAGGCCAGGTGTTCGCCCATGCCCCAGTCCAGGTTCACTTCGCCACGGCCCATGGCGGCGCGGTCGCCCAGTACTTTCTCGACCAGCGAGTGCACTTTGAAGCCTTCCGGCACGGTGGTGATGCGGGTGGCCAGGCGTTTCAGTTCGGTCGACGGCACGGCGGTGTCGGCCGAGTCGGTCCACTTGCGGTTCAGGAACGGCAGCCAGTCGACGGCGTACTTGTTCTTGAAGTTGGAGATCACTGGATCGACGGTGTGCTTGCCGGCGTCCATGGCGTCGCGGTAGGCGGCAACCATTTTCTCGCCGCCGTCGGCAGGGATCACGCCTTGCGCGCTCAGCTTGTCGGCGTACAGGCGGCGGGTGCCTGGGTGGGTGGCGATCTTCTTGTACATCAGCGGCTGGGTCAGCGCTGGCGTATCTTGTTCGTTGTGGCCCAGTTTGCGGTAGCAGATGATATCGACCACGATATCCTTCTGGAACTGCAGGCGGTAGTCCATGGCGATCTGCGAAGCCAGTACCACGGCTTCAGGATCGTCGGCGTTCACGTGCAGCACCGGCGCTTCGATCATCTTGACGACGTCCGAGCAGTAAATGGTGGAACGCGCGTCGCGCGGATCGGAGGTGGTGAAGCCGATCTGGTTGTTGATGACGATGTGAACCGTGCCGCCCGTGCCGTAGCCGCGGGTCTGCGCCAGGTTCAGCGTTTCCATCACAACGCCCTGGCCTGCGAAGGCGGCGTCGCCGTGCACCAGGATAGGCAGCACTTGCGCGCCGGCCGCGTCGCCGCGGCGGTCCATGCGGGCCTTGACCGAACCTTCAACCACTGGGTTGACGATTTCCAGGTGCGACGGGTTGAACGCCAGCGACAGGTGGACCGGGCCGCCTGCGGTGGAGATGTCCGACGAGAAGCCCTGGTGGTATTTCACGTCGCCTGCCGGCAGGTCGTCGCCGTGCTTGCCTTCGAATTCTTCGAACAGGTCCTTGGGTGCTTTGCCCAGGGTGTTGACCAGCACGTTCAGGCGGCCGCGGTGGGCCATGCCGATAACGATCTCCTGCACGCCTTTTTCGCCGGCGCGCTGGATGATTTCGTCGATCGAGGCGATGAACGTTTCGCCGCCTTCCAGCGAGAAGCGCTTCTGGCCGACGTATTTGGTGTGCAGATAGCGTTCCAGGCCTTCAGCTGCCGTCAGGCGCTCCAGGATGTGCTTTTTCTTGTCTGCGGTGAAATTCGGGGTGGAGCGGATCGATTCCAGGCGCTCCTGCAGCCAGCGCTTTTCGGCTGGGTCGGAGATGTACATGTATTCCGCGCCGATGGAGCGGGTGTAGGTGTCGCGCAGGAAGTTGGTCAGGTCGCGCAGGGTCGCGGTTTCAGGACCGAAGTAGGTGTTGCTGATGTTGAAAACGGTGTCCAGATCGGCATCGGTGAAGCCGTAGAAGCTCGGCTCCAGTTCCGGGATCGATGGACGTTCCTGGCGCTGCAGCGGGTCCAGGTTGGCCCAGCGGGAACCCAGGTAGCGGTACGCGGCGATCAGCTGGGTAGCGGCCACGCGCTTGCGGCCCATTTCGGCGTCGGCCGAAGCGACCACGGTGCGGATAGGACCGGCTTTCGCGCGTTCGGCGAAGGAGGCGATCACGGAGGCATGGGCCACGTCCGGCTTGTTGGAGCCGTCGACTGCTGGGACGTGCTGCATGGAATCGAAGTACGCGCGCCAGTTATCGGGCACGGAACCTGGGTTGTCGAGATACGCTTCGTACAGTTCTTCAACGTACGGTGCATTCCCACCAAACAGGTAGGAGTTGGACGACTGCTGCTGCATCATATTGCTCACCTTTCTTCGCGCTTCGCGAGGAATTAGCGGGTTAATCTAACCTTCCGCGACACGGCCTGACCGGTTAGCGGATTGCACATCAAGTTGTGGGGAAGGACTTGGGTAATTCTGTAGTTCCAAAAACGGTCGCCTAGGATAGCACGCGGTATTGAGATTGAACAACCATGCAAGCACGAAAAATTGCGGGATAGGCAGGGTGTCAATCATGTCTTTTCCATAAGTGGCATGGTCGCGGCGAGCCAGACGGGGTTGCGCGCGAACCAGTCCAGCAGGTGGTCCAGCATGGCACGCAGGGCCGGCGGCATGTGCTCGCGCGAGGTGTAGATGCCGTAAATGCCCATGCGCTGGGGGCGCCATGCCGGCAGCAATTCCACCAGCTGGCCGGCGCGCAGCAGCGGCGCGGCGGCGAAGCGCGGCTGCAGGGCCACGCCCGCGCCCTCCACCGTGGCCGCCAGCAACGCCATCGATTCGTTGGCGGACAGGTTGCCGCTGACCGGCACCTGCAGCGCAGGCTCGTCCGCAAGCTCGAAGCGCCAGACACTCTTGCCGAAATAGCTATAGGTCAGGCAGTTGTGCTGCGCCAGATCGCCAGGCTGCTGCGGCGCGGGCCTCCCGGCCAGGTAGGACGGCGCGGCCACCACCACCGAATCGCAGTCGCCCAGGCGGCGCGCAATCATGTTCGGCTCCAGGCCGTTGGTAATGCGGATGGCCAGGTCGATGCGCTGTTCGACCAGGTTGACGGCCCGGTTGTCCACCTGCAGATCAATCGCGGTGCGCGGGTAGCGGCGCAGGAAATCGGCCACCGCGCCCGCCAGCGCGGTCTGCGCCAGCGAATGCGAACTGGCGATGCGCAGCAGGCCGTGCGGCGCGTCCGGATCGCCGGCCGCGTTCATGTCCGCCGCCAGGTCCAGCATTTCGCGGCAGCGCGCCAGCGTCACCTCGCCCGCCGCCGTCAGGCTCACGCGCCGGGTGGTACGGTGCAGCAGGCGCGCGCCGCACCACTCCTCCATCTCGGCCAAGTAACGCGTCACCATGGCGCGCGACATATCCAGCGCCTCAGCCGCGGCGATCATGCTGCCCCGTTCCGCAATCTCCTTGAATACCTGCGCCGCCGTCAGCCTGTCCATCATTCGTCCGATTCATGCAATTGAGAGTTGCAATTTACACTGTTTTTCAGACGAATGGACCGGCCTACACTGGCGTCATCAACTTCTCATCAAGGACCGCATCATGATCAAGCACACCTTCGCAGCCGCTGCCCTCGCCACCGCCACCGCCGCCGCATCGGCCGCCCCGCTGACGCTGGAAGTCTTCAATCCGGGCGAAGCCGCCATTTTCCCTGTCGCCTCGGTGCTGGTAAAAGGCAAAAAAGACGCCGTCCTGATCGACGCCCAGTTCTCGCGCGGCGAAGCGCACAAGCTGGTGCAGCAGATCAAGGCCAGCGGCAAGCGCCTGACCACGGTCTATATCAGCCACGGCGATCCGGATTTCTACTTCGGCCTGGACGTGATCCAAGCCGCCTTCCCGGAAGCGCGCATCGTCGCCACCGCCTCCACCGTGGCGGCGATGGAGAAGAAAGCGGCGGCCAAAGTGGCCTACTGGGGGCCTATCCTGAAGGACAACGCCCCGCACGGCATCGTCATGCCGCAAGTGCTGCAAGGCGACACCATCAAACTGGAAGGCCAAAGCCTGAAGATCGAAGGCCTGGACGGCGCCACGCCGGACCGCAGCTATGTGTGGATTCCATCGATCAAGGCGGTGGCCGGCGGTGTCGTCCTGTTCAAAGGCCTGCATGTGTGGACCGCAGACACGCAAACCGTTGCATCGCGCCAGCAATGGATTGCCACGCTGGACCGCATCGCCGCGCTCAAGCCCGCCACCGTCGTTCCGGGCCACTTCGCCCCCGGCGCCGCGCTCACGCCGGACAGCATCGCCTACACCGCCGGCTACCTGCGCCAGTTCGAAACCGCCATCCCGCAGGCCGCCGACTCCGCCGCCCTGGGCGCTGCCATGAAAGCCGCCTACCCGGCCGCCGGCCTGGCCAGCGCGCTCGACATCAGCGCCAAGGTGGCCAAGGGCGAAATGAAGTGGTAAACATGACGAGCTAAGCACGCAGTTGCCGTAGATCAAATCGCCGCGCCATGAAGTCCACTACTGTTCAAGCATCCCACCTGAACGGAGCAGACCATGGCGCGCGCAGTCATATGCAAGGGCGATCCCACCTCGCACGGCGGCAAAGTCCTCGAAGGCAATGAAAACGCCACCTGCCTGGGCAAGCCCATCGCGCTGAAGGGACACAAGACCTACTGCCCGCTGTGCAAAGGCCAGTTCCCGATAGCCGAAGGGCTGGGCCACCACAGCTTCGGCGGCATCGGCACGGTGGTTGAAGGCATGAAAACCGCCTGCGGCGCCACGCTGATCGCCACCCAGCATGTGATGACGGTGGATGATGGCGGAGGCGGGAGTGGCGGCGGCGGCGCAGTGACCGGCGACTCCCCCAGCCAAGCCGCACCCGGCGCGCAAAACAGCCCAGCCGCCAAGGTTGCCGGCCAGCCAGGCGCCGCCTACGCGGGAACATTCCGCGCCATAGACGAACACACCGGCGAACCGATCGCCGGCCTCCCCTACCGCATCGACCTCCCCGACGGCACCAGCCTGCGCGGCGTCACCGGCGCAGACGGCCGCACCGAGCCCGTCCAGCACCACGATCCGGCCACAGTGACCCTGCACTGGGAAACACTGGAGGACAAATCGTGAGCGCCAGCCAGGCAGCAGCCAGCTGCACGCTTACGCCGGGGGGCGTCGTCACCGACGTCCCGGTTAGCCAAATGGTCTCCGTGACTTACACATTCGACACCAGCGCAAGCGGCGTCGCCAAGTTGCAAATCCCCTACGCCGTGGAAATCAATGGCACCGTACTACCCGAATTCGCCGAAAAACCGCGTCCCCTCGGTGACGACCGCCAAATCAAACTAAGCGTAGCCCCGGGAACAAAAATCGCCCTTTACCTGAACAGCGACGCCCATCCGGCCTACCGTACCCAACCGGTTTACGCCGTCCAGGCCCGCACCCGCGACGTAGAGGTCACGATCACAGAACGCCTGGGCCGTGGGAATACAGAAACCGCCACTTTCGACGTCCCAACTTGTATTCAGACAACCGACGGCAAGCGTTTCGACAAATACGACGCGACATTAACCGGGGATATCTGGATGAAAGTGTCGCATCGCTACACCACTAAGGAGGTAGCCAAAATAATCGGCTCGGATACCGATCCGATTATCCGTGCCGCTGTGCTCTCAATATATTCTGCGCTGACAAACAACACGCTGAACATCAATTTCCCAGGAAGCGCCGCATTGCCAGCACAAAGCATCAGCGTCACTTTCGAAGAACAGCAGAACGTCAGCGCGAACATATCGTACTGCCCGCTCCTATCCCACGTACTACCACGCACACATCCAAATTGCTATCTCGCACTAATTAGCGAGGCGCGCGAAGCGAGCATTACCAAGCTCAAGATCAATTCAGCATGGCGCCCCTCACTCGGCAGCATAGTTCACCGCGCAGGTTTAGGGTTGGACGTAACTTATATAGAGTCCTCCGAAGGGAAGCTAAGTATAGAGCGCAAGTCGCTCAGTGATGAAAATAAGAAAAATGGAACAAACGTCACTCAGCAAGAAAAGGAATTATTTAAGGAGCTTCAGTCGAAAGAGGCCATAGCACGACAAAAATCCGACGAAGCAAAATTACTAGAGACGGCCGCAAAAAAAATCACCTATGAATTCCGTGATGACTGAAAGCAGCCGATCAGCAAAAATAGAAGCAGAAGATGCGCTTCGTGCTGCAAGGAAAGCCAAGGAAGACTGGACAGAAAAGCTCTCAGCTGACGAACCGCCACTCATAAAATCTTTCAGGTCGCGATTGTCCAGAAGAAAAGATGTCCATCAAATTTTGGACCCTTGGTATATGGATTTCAACACGAGCGACAAGAACCCAGGAAAACCGAACGCTCAGCAGTCAGATGCGGAGAAGGGTCACAACAACCACCTTCACATCACCACCAGAGAACCGAAAATACTATGAGATCCAGCGACTCAGCCATGTCAGTCACGCCATTATCCAGCATGATCATGCCCATTCGGAGCTTAATCCCTTTACTAGCTATAGTTGCCTCCGTCGCAAATGGCGCAGCACGTGCGGCAGATGGGCATTCGGGCGCATACGAATTTTCCAGCCGCCCCTGGCCTCTACGATACTTTCTCTACATCCAAGATCCGGATGTCATAAGGGCGATGAATATAAAAACTGCAGAGTGGAATGTTCGCGTAGAAAAAGGCCTTGAAAATCATGTCTATCGAGATTATGAAGAATTCTTTCCGCCAGAAAGGACGATCGAGACCCCTGACGGAAAACTTGGCATCGTATTGATGACATTTTCCAAGACAGGAATACTACTAACACCTGGCTTCAACCGATTCAACTTTACTGCAGTAGTGAGCAACATAGGGAATTTAGTATTGTTAAAGAACGGTTTCAACGACAAAAATAACAAGCCCTACAATTTTGCGAACTGGTGGGAACTGCCTGGAAGCCATATCATGTCACCGGCCGTATGCGACGGCACTGAGGGATATCGCTACAAAACAGATAATCCCAAAGACACGAACTATGTCGGTGGCTTCGGTTGCCGTGAATGGTCGGCACAACTACAGGATGATGACCGTCCATATATTGATGTCACTTCATACTGGGAAGCTGACTTCGTCATTATTGATCGTTTAGTTGGCTGGTCGGGATTCGATAGCAAACCCAAGCCTGTCATCGGAAAATACGTAAAGAACTGGGTTTGTCTGCACGAATGTCCCAACGGAGAGGAGCCGGGCATTATCAGCAATATCGAAGAGTGGACCAAAAAACACGGCTTTCCCATGCCAGTCCGCCCCAAGCGGCAGCCGGAATTTCCTGATTCGATGTTTAAGGATATCTACGAGGAATAGGCGCTTGCACGCCGAAATGGTAGACTTTGCGTTTTACCTTATCGCCGCATTGAATGTCTAATCTTGAGCAGCTGCGCGCTGGTGAACTGGCTGGCGTAAAGCGCCTGCAGCTTGCCTGCGGGCTTACCGAATTCCCCCGCGAAATCTTCGACCTGGCCGATACGCTGGAGATCCTGGACTTGTCCGGCAATGCGCTGTCTTCGCTACCGGACGATTTGCCGCGCCTGCACAAACTCCGCATCATTTTCTGTTCGGACAATCAGTTCACGGAACTGCCCGAAGTATTGGGCAGCTGCGCCACACTAAGCATGGTGGGCTTCAAGGCCAACCGCATCCGTACCGTGTCGGGAAAATCGCTGCCGCCGCAACTGCGCTGGCTGGTTCTGACCGGCAATGAAGTGGAAGAACTGCCCGCCGAACTGGGGCATCGACCGCTGCTGCAAAAACTCATGCTGGCCGGCAACCGCCTGCGCGCCCTGCCCGCCGAACTGATCAATTGCCACCGCCTGGAACTGCTGCGCATCGCAGCCAACCAGCTGGACGAGCTGCCGGCCTGGCTGCCCGCCCTGCCCCGCCTGGCCTGGCTCGCCTACGCCGGCAACCCCTTCTGCGCCCAACTGGAACACGCCGAATCCGGCACCAGCATCGCCTGGGGCAGTTTGCAACTGGGCGAGAAGCTGGGCGAAGGCGCCTCCGGCGTGATCCACCGCGCGGACTATCGGCAAGACAGCGGAAACACTGCAAAAGTAGCGGTCAAGCTCTTCAAGGGCGCCATGACCAGCGACGGCTCACCCCTGTGCGAAATGGCGGCCTGCCTCGGCGCGGGCGCCCATCCCAACCTTATTCCCATCCTGGGCGAGGTGGCGGGCCACCCGGACGGCACGCACGGCCTGGTCATGTCGCTGATCGAGCCGGACTTCGGCAACCTGGCCGGCCCGCCCAGCCTGGACAGCTGCACCCGCGACATTTATGCGGAGGGAAAGCGCTTCAGCCTGCCCGCCATGCTCGCCATCGCGGCCAGCATCGCCTCGGCGGCCAAGCAGCTGCACCAGCGCGGCATCATGCACGGCGATTTGTACGGCCACAACATTCTGCACTGCGGCGAGGGCCACACCCTGCTGGGCGACTTCGGCGCCGCCTCCTTCTACGCGCCGGAAGGACCACATGCCGCCAGCCTGCAGCGCCTGGAAGTGCGCGCCTTCGGCTGCCTGCTGGAGGAATTGCTGGAACGCTGCGACGCACCGGACGCCGCCCGCCCCGTCCTGGAGAACCTCGCCGCGCTGCAAGCCGCCTGCCTGGCGCACAGTGCCGCACGCCCCCTGTTCAGCGATATCGACGCGCAACTGGCATCGCTGCGCAAGGCAGCACTAGACAATTCGTTCTAGATATTTTATTCTAGGTCCATGATGAACACCGCCCCACCCAAACCGACCGCCTCCGAGCTGGAGATGCTGCGCCTGCTGTTCGCGTTAGGCCCCGCCACGGCCAGGCAGGTGCATGCCGCCGCCATCGAAACGCGGCCCGACATGAACTACGCAACGGTATTGCGCTTGCTTCAAGTAATGCATACCAAGGGACTGCTCACACGCGACGAAAGCCAGCGCGCCCACGTCTACGCGCCAGTGCAGGAGCAGGAATCAGTGCAAACGAATCTGTTGAAAGAGCTGATCCAGAAAGCTTTCTCCGGCTCCGGCAAAGCACTGGTCCTGGCCGCCCTGCGCGGCGGCCACGTCAGCGCCAAGGAACGCGAAGAAATCCAGGCCTTGCTGGATAAAGAAAATTGACAGGGCACGCAGCTCACCAGCCAGGTACGCGCTGAGGCCGCACACCGCAAATCAATACAACTCCGGATTCCACCGAGTATTGCATCACATAGCCGTTGCGGCCAAAGGAAACGGTTAGCTCACGCATCTCAGCGCTGCCGGCAACCGGATGGCCAAGATAAGGGAAGGTCTTCAGCTTACGTGCATCAGCCTGAATGGCACGGACCGCTCGTTTAGCCAGTGCTTCATCACGAATCGCAAGAAAATGGTAAATCTGTTGAAGTGCCCTGGTAGCCTCATCACTCCAGCTTAGCGATGGCATTTCGGCGGCTCGGCATTGTCGTTGCCGGCCTCCAGCGCTGACAACCACGCATCAATCTCGTCGTCGGTGACGTGCAAACCTGTTTCTCGATAATGCTGCAAGGAACGCTCGCACGCTGCATTGAACGCAAGCCTGTCTGTATATCGTTGCAAGTGCAACTTCAACGCTTCTTTTGCCAATTGCTCAGGCGTAACACCCGCTTCCGCCGCCATGCGGTCGACCACTTCTACATTTAGCCCATCCAGATCAATGATGAGACTGGCCGGAATTGTCTTGTCCATCATTTGCCTCCCGATGCCTTGAGTTCATCCGCCCACCTTAGCACAAGCTTCCTTATACATCTTGTGCCGCCTCAATGGCGAGGCCGGCAACAATTCGATTCCCAATAAAAAAAGCGAGCCTAAGCTCGCTTTTTTGTTGTGCTGCTACAGACCGGCGATTAACGCTGGGCCAGCGGCGGCACGTCGCGGTTGGTGGCGCCGACGAACAGCTGGCGCGGACGGCCGATCTTCTGCTCTGGATCGGCAATCATTTCGTTCCACTGGGCGATCCAGCCGATGGTGCGGGCCATGGCAAAGATACCGGTGAACAGCGACACTGGAATGCCCAGCGCCGACTGCACGATGCCCGAGTAGAAGTCCACGTTCGGGTACAGTTTGCGCGAAACGAAGTATTCGTCGTTCAGTGCAATCTTTTCCAGTTCCATGGCCAGCTTGAACAGCGGGTCGTCCTGCAGGCCCAGTTCGTTCAGCACTTCGTGGCAGGTTTCGCGCATCAGCTTGGCGCGCGGGTCGAAGTTCTTGTACACGCGGTGACCGAAGCCCATCAGCTTGACGCCGGAGTTCTTGTCTTTCACTTGCGCGATGAAGGCTGGAATGTTCTCGACCGAGCCGATTTCTTTCAGCATGGTCAGCGCCGCTTCGTTCGCGCCGCCGTGGGCAGGGCCCCACAGGCAGGCGATGCCGGCTGCGATACAGGCGAACGGGTTGGCGCCAGACGAACCGGCCAGGCGGACGGTCGAGGTCGAGGCGTTCTGCTCGTGGTCGGCGTGCAGGATCAGGATGCGGTCCAGCGCGCGCACCAGCACGTCGTTGACTTTGTATTCTTCGCACGGATTGCCGAACATCATGCGCATGAAGTTGGCGCTGTACGACAGGTCGTTGCGCGGGTACACGAAAGGCTGGCCGATCGAGTACTTGTAGGCCATGGCGACCAGGGTCGGCATCTTGGCGATCAGGCGGATGGCCGATACTTCACGGTGCTTGGCATCGTTGATGTCCAGCGAGTCGTGGTAGAACGAGGCCAGCGCGCCGACGGTGCCAACCAGGACCGACATCGGGTGCGCGTCGCGGCGGAAGCCACGGAAGAAGAACTGCATCTGCTCGTGCACCATGGTGTGCTTGGTCACGGTGTCGACGAACTTGGCTTTCTGCTCGGCGTTCGGCAGTTCGCCGTTCAGCAGCAGGTAGCACGATTCCATGAAGTCGGCGTTCACGGCCAGCTGTTCGATCGGGTAGCCGCGGTATTGCAATTCGCCCTTGTCGCCGTCGATATAGGTGATCGACGAGTTGCACGCTGCGGTGGACATGAAGCCCGGATCGTAGGTGAACTTGCCGGTGCCGGCGTACAGTTTGCGGATGTCGATGACGTCCGGGCCGACCGTGCCCTTGTAGATAGGGAACTCGACCGATGGGCTGCCGTCAGAGAACGACAGTGTAGCTTTGTTGTCAGAGATGTTCATGGACTCTTCCTTCTTGGAGAGATGCGGCTTATAAAAAAAACTTCTAAACTTCCGGCGGCGCGGGCGGCCCGCCATGGGGCCGCCCTGCGCGATCAGGCGAGACGCAGACGTTGCAGCAGTGCGTGCACATGCGGCAGATCGATCTCGCCTTCCGGCTCTGCGCGAGCCAGCACCAGATCCATCAGCGCATTGTCCGACAAGTCGAGGAGCCGCGTGAACGCGTCCACTTCTTCGTCGGTCAATTCGGTTTCATGCGCATCGAGAAAGCGAGTCAGGATGATATCGTTTTCCAGCAAACCCCGGCGGGCGCGCCAGCGCAGGCGCGCGCGGTTGGCCGGGTCTGCCTGATGCGCAGATTTTTCCAGTTCGCTCATATCAGATCGAGCGGCGTACCATCAGCTCTTTGATCTTGCCGATGGCCTTGTTCGGGTTCAGACCCTTGGGGCAGACATCGACGCAGTTCATGATCGAGTGGCAGCGGAACAGGCGGTACGGGTCTTCCAGGTTGTCCAGGCGCGCGCCGGTGGCTTCGTCGCGCGAGTCGGCGATGAAGCGGTAGGCTTGCAGCAGGCCGGCAGGACCGACGAACTTGTCCGGATTCCACCAGAACGACGGGCACGAGGTCGAGCAGCACGCGCACAGGATGCACTCGTACAGGCCGTCCAGTTCTTCGCGCTCGGCAGGGGTCTGCAGGCGTTCTTTTTCAGGCGGGATCGAATCGTTGATCAGGAATGGCTTGATCGAATCGTACTGCTTGAAGAACTGGGTCATGTCGACGATCAGGTCGCGGATCACCGGCAGGCCTGGCAGAGGACGCAGCACGATAGGCTCGGTCAGCTCGTTCAGGTTGGTGGTGCAGGCCAGGCCGTTCTTGCCGTTGATGTTCATCGCGTCCGAACCGCACACGCCTTCGCGGCAGGAGCGGCGCAGGGCCAGCGAGTCATCGACGTCGGACTTGATGCGCTGCAGCGCGTCCAGCAGCATCTTGTCGGTGTCCTTCAGTTCCACCGTCAGGTCTTGCATGTACGGCTTGGCGTCCTGGTCCGGATCGTAGCGGTAAATCTTGAATTTGAGAGTGCGTGGCATGGTAATGAGCCCTTGCTTAGAAAGTACGTGGTTTCGGCTTGAAGGTATCAACCGTCAGCGGCTTGGTGACGACAGCCTTGTATTCCAGGCGGTTGCCTTCGGAGTACCACAGGGTGTGCTTCATCCAGTTGTCGTCGTCGCGGTTCGGGAAATCGCTGTGCGCGTGGGCGCCGCGCGATTCCTTGCGCGCTACTGCCGAAGTGATGGTCGCTTTCGCCGTCTCGATCAGGTTGTCCAGCTCCAGCGCTTCCACGCGGGCGGTGTTGAACACCTTGGACTTGTCCTTGAACGCCACGTGCTTGCGGCGCTCGTCGAGCACCATGATTTCCTTGGCGCCTTGCGTCAGCAGCTCGTCGGTACGGAACACGCCGCAGTACTTCTGCATCGTGGCGCGGATGTCGTTGGCGACGTTCTGCACTTTTTCCGAGCCGGTCGAGGTTTCCAGCTTGTTCAGGCGGTTCATCGCGAAGTCGGCGGCGTCCTTGGGCAGAGGCTTGTTCTCTTTCTGCTTCAGGTTCGACGCGACCACGTGGTTGCCTGCTGCGCGGCCGAAGACCACCAGGTCCAGCAGCGAGTTGGTGCCCAGGCGGTTGGCGCCGTGCACCGATACGCAGGCGCATTCGCCGATGGCGTACAGGCCGTTGACCACTTTCTGGGTGCCGTCGCCGTTCGGCGTGACAACTTGACCGTGGATGTTGGTCGGGATGCCGCCCATCTGGTAGTGGATGGTCGGAACGACAGGAATCGGTTCCTTGGTCGCGTCGACGTTGGCGAACTTGTGGCCGATTTCCAGGATCGAAGGCAGACGCTTGGCGATGGTGTCGGCGCCGATGTGGCGCAGGTCCAGCATCACGTGGTCTTTGTTAGGACCGCAGCCGCGGCCTTCCTTGATCTCCTGGTCCATCGAGCGGGACACGAAGTCGCGCGGCGCCAGATCCTTCAGCGTCGGCGCATAGCGTTCCATGAAGCGTTCGCCTTCCGAGTTGATCAGGATGCCGCCTTCGCCGCGCACGCCTTCGGTGATCAGCACGCCCGCGCCGGCCACGCCGGTCGGGTGGAACTGCCAGAATTCCATGTCCTGCAGCGGCAGGCCGGCACGCGCCGCCATGCCCATGCCGTCACCGGTGTTGATGAAGGCGTTGGTCGATGCGGCGAAGATGCGGCCTGCGCCGCCGGTGGCGAAGATGGTGGTCTTCGCTTCCAGGATCATGCATTCGCCGGTTTCCATTTCCAGTGCCACCACGCCGACCACGTCGCCTTCGGCGTCGCGGATCACGTCCAGCGCCATCCACTCCACGAAGAAGTGGGTGCGGGCGCGCACATTTCGTTGATAGAGCGTATGGAGCAGCGCGTGGCCGGTGCGGTCGGCCGCGGCGCAGGCGCGCTGCACGGCTTTTTCACCGAAGTTGGCGGTGTGGCCGCCGAATGGACGCTGGTAGATGGTGCCGTCGGGATTGCGGTCGAACGGCATGCCGAAGTGTTCCAGCTCGTACACGACCTTCGGTGCTTCGCGGCACATGAATTCAATCGCGTCCTGGTCGCCCAGGTAGTCGCCGCCCTTGACGGTGTCGAACATATGCCAGAACCAGTTGTCCTCGGCCATATTGCCCAGCGAAGCGCCGATGCCGCCCTGCGCCGCCACGGTGTGCGAGCGGGTTGGGAACACTTTCGACAGCACGGCCACGTTCAGGCCGGCTTCCGCCAGTTGCAGGGAGGCGCGCATGCCGGAACCGCCGGCGCCAACGATCACCGCGTCAAAGCGGCGGGTAGGGATTGCAGTTTTGATAGCTGCCACGATTACACACTCCAGAGTATTTGTACCGACCACACGGCGCAGCCAATCAGCCAGCCGATGGTGATGATTTGCAGCGCCAGACGGATGCCTACGGGCTTGACGTAGTCCATCCAGATGTCGCGCATGCCTACCCAGGCGTGGTAGAACAGGCCGAACAGGGTGACGGCGCTGAACAGCTTGAACCACTGCTGGGCGAACAGGCCAGCCCAGCCTTCGTAGCTGAAGTTGCTGCCGGTGAGGAAGGAAATCAGCAGGACGGCGGTGTAGACCACCATCAGTACCGCGGTCACGCGCTGGGCCAGCCAGTCGCGCACGCCGTAGCCTGCGCCGACGACCAGGCGCTTAGGTCCGATATTGTTTTTTGCCATGTCAGAATACTCCAAACAGTTTCAGTGCGACCAGCGCGGTCAGCGTCAGGCTGATCACCAGCACGGTGGCTGCCGACTTGCGCGCCGAGTCTTTATCCAGGCCCACGTGGGTGTCCATGATCAGGTGGCGCACGCCGGCGCAGAAGTGCTGCATATAGCCCCAGACCAGCGCCAGGATCACCAGCTTCATGAACCAATGCGAAGCGATGCCCTTGAAATGCTCGAAAGAGATCTCAGATAACAGGCTCTTCTCAAGGAGATACAGCACCACGGGCAACAGCGCGAACATCAGGAAACCGGAAATGCGGTGCAGGATGGACACTACGCCGGCCAGCGGCAGGCGGTAGTTGGACAATTGCGTGACGTGGATATTGGTGAATTGCGGCCGTTCTTTTTTTGGTGCTTCTCTTACGGCTTCTGACATGACAAGACCTCCCTATACGTAATGCTAAATTTGTGAGACTGCGATTTTCGCCGATTTTTGCAGTTCAGACCAATATGTATTGTTACATATAACCAAAATTATGTTTTGTCGTAGCCGACTTTTGCAAATTGTGCAAGGTGGCGTGTTATTAGCGCAACATAGCCCGGTCGGCAGCCGGACAGCGCGTCTCCCTTATGCGTTTTTCAGTTCAGGTCATTCTGATAATGATGCCGTTCGGTCGAATAGAGGCCACGGCGCAGCTCCACCGGCTTGTCGCCGTAGGTGAAGGAGACGCGTTCGGCCATCAGCAGGGGCGTGCCCTGCGCGACCTGCAGCAGTGACGCGGCGCCCTCGTCGGCGCACACGGCACGGATTTTCTCGGCGGCGCGGATCATGCGCGTGCCGAACTCGGATTCGAACAGGCCGTACATCGGCCCTTTGTACTCGACCAGCCGTTCGGCGGTCAGTCCCTTGAAGATCAGGCCGGGCAGCCACAGCTCCTCGACGATGGTGGGCATGCCGTCGAAGGACTGCACGCGCTTGATGAACACCACGGCGTCGCCGGACTTCAGCTCCAGCAGGCGCGCCACGTCGGCGGGCGCGCGGGTGCGCTTGACCTCAATGAACTTGGATTCTGGGTAGTGCGGCACGCCTTCGTCCGGCATCAGGCGCAGGAAGCGGAAATGGGCGCGCGCCTCGTGGTGGGTGGACACGAAGGTGCCCTTGCCCTGCTTGCGCATCACGAGATTTTCCGCCGCCAGTTCGTCGATGGCCTTGCGCACCGTGCCCTGGCTGACCTTGAAGCGCGCCGCCAGTTCCACTTCGCTCGGTATCAGCTCGCCCGGCTTCCACTCGCCCGACTGCAGGCTTTGCGTGATCAGGGCCTTGATCTGCTGGTACAGCGGGGAAAACGTGGGGGAGGATGCGGATGGAGAGGCCGCCTGGCCTGCGGCGGCGGGCGCCAGCGGGCCGGCGGACGGCGCCGTCGGGCTGACCGTGCCGCTCGCGGCGGCGCCTTGGTTGGTCAGATTGGACGGGGCGGAATTCATAGACCCGGATTTCACCACAAAAGCCCGGTGGCGTCCAGCAAAACACGACAACTTATCTGTCTTATATAAGACATAAGATATGATTGACAGAAGCAGAAGACCGGCCTACACTCGGCGGCTATGCCCTCTTTGTCCGCCCGCGCGCAGCGCGCATCGGAACAAGAAGAGCATAGTCGTTGCACCGGTCAAAGGCAAACAATAAACCTTGCCGGTTTTGGTATCATTATAGTTTTCCGCAAGCGTAGGCCCAGCTTCAAGATCGTTTTCTATTCCACTTTGGAGATTCATCATGGCTAAAACCCCAATGCGTGTTGCCGTTACCGGCGCCGCCGGCCAGATCGGCTATTCCCTGCTGTTCCGCATCGCCAACGGCGACATGCTGGGCAAAGACCAGCCGGTCATCCTGCAACTGCTTGAAATCGCTGACGAAAAAGCGCAAAAAGCGCTCAAAGGCGTCATGATGGAAATCGACGACTGCGCGTTCCCGCTGCTGGCCGGCATGACCGCCCACTCCGACCCGATGACCGCCTTCAAGGACGCCGACGTGGCCCTGCTGGTCGGCGCCCGTCCGCGCGGCCCAGGCATGGAACGTAAAGACCTGCTGGAAGCCAACGCCCAGATCTTCACCGTGCAGGGCAAGGCGCTGGACGCCGTCGCTTCGCGCAACGTGAAAGTGCTGGTGGTGGGCAACCCGGCCAACACCAACGCCTACATCGCCATGAAATCGGCGCCTTCGCTGCCGGCGAAGAACTTCACCGCCATGCTGCGCCTGGACCACAACCGCGCGCTGTCGCAAGTGGCTGCCAAGACCGGCACCCAGGTGAAAGACATCGAGAAGCTGTGCGTATGGGGCAACCACTCGCCGACCATGTACGCCGACTACCGTTTCGCCACCGTGGACGGCAAATCGGTCAAGGACCTGATCAACGACCAGGAATGGAACGCCAACACCTTCCTGCCTACGGTGGGCAAGCGCGGCGCGGCCATCATCGAAGCGCGCGGCCTGTCCTCGGCTGCTTCGGCCGCCAACGCCGCCATCGACCACGTGCGCGACTGGGTACTGGGCACCAACGGCAAGTGGACCACCATGGGCATCCCATCGGACGGCTCCTACGGCATCCCCGAAGGCACCATGTTCGGCTTCCCGGTGACCACCGCGAACGGCGAATACACCATCGTTCAAGGCCTGGAAATCGACGCTTTCTCGCAAGAGCGCATCAACATCACGCTGAAGGAACTGACCGAAGAGCGTGAAGGCGTGAAGCACCTGCTGCCATAATCAGCCCGCCTGGCGACTGTGGAACCGGTTAAGCCGACCATACGCCGCACCCGCCGCACTGCCGAGAGCAGTGCGGCGTCTCCGTCTGCGCCCGCCGCAGCCCCCTCCCCGTCCCAGTCCCCTTCTTCTTCCCGCATGCATCCATCCGAGGTTTTATTCCAGGGCACTCGCCAGCCGCTGCTCTTGCCGGCCTGCGACCACTACGCCGGCTCCGAAAAGCTGATGCGCAAATCGATTGCCTTGCAACAAGAACTTGGCCCGCTGTTCGACATCACCTTCGATTGCGAAGACGGCGCCTCCGCCGGCAACGAGGAGGCGCACGCGCGCCTGGTGGCCGAGCTGCTGCTCAGCGACGACAACAAATTCCACCGCATCGGCGCCCGCGTGCACGACCTGCGCAGCCCGCACTTCGAGCGCGACGTGGAAATCATCTGCGGCGCCGCCGCGCACAAGCTGGCCTACATCGTGCTGCCCAAGCCGGACGGCGTGCAGGACGTGCAGCGCGCCATCGACATCATCAACACCCATGCGCAGAAGGCCGGCCGCGCCGGCAGCCTGCCGGTGCACGTGCTGATCGAAACCCACGGCGCCCTGCACGACGTGTACGCCATCGCCGCCCTGCCCCAGGTGGAATGCCTGTCCTTCGGCATCATGGACTTCGTGTCCAGCCACTACGGCGCGGTGCCGGGCAACGCCATGCGCACGCCGGGCCAGTTCACGCACCCGCTGGTGGTGCGCGCCAAGCTGGAAATCGCCGCCGCCTGCCACGCGCACGGCAAGGTGCCGTCGCACAATGTGACCACCGAGATCAAGGACCCGGCCGTGGTGGCCAACGACGCCCAGCGCGCCGCCGCCGAATTCGGCTACACGCGCATGTGGAGCATCCACCCGAACCAGATCAAGCCGGTGATCAAGGCCTTCACGCCGCGCCTGTCCGAAGTGAACGAAGCCACCCATATCCTGCAGGACGCCGAGCGCGTGCAGTGGGGACCGATCTCGCAGAACGGCCGCCTGCACGACCGCGCCAGCTACCGCTATTATTGGACCGTGCTGCAACGCGCGCGCCTGGCGGGCCTGGCGCTGCCGGAAGCGGCCGCCGCCCTGCTCAACCCTGTCGAACCCGTAACGGAATCCAAGTAATGTCCATCTCCAAATTATTCCTGGCCTGCAGCTTCGCGCTCGGCTCGCTGTCCCTGTGCATGGCGCCAGCCGCCCAGGCCGAAGTCCACACCACCGCCAAGAAGGCCGTCAAAGGCGCCAAGAAGGCGGCCAAGCCGTCCGAAACGGGCGCTGCGCCGGCCGTGTCGCCCACCACGCCGGAGGAAGCCGAAGAAGCCGCCGAACCGGGCGTGGAAGGCTCCACCGTGGTCGATTTCGACTGCGAGCTGGGCAACAAGATCACCATTTACCAGAACGCCGGCGACGACAACTTCATCGCCCTGCGCTGGAAAAAACGCCTGCACCGCCTGAAGCGCGTCGGCACCACCACCGGCGCCAACCGCTTCGAGAACAAGCTGTACGGCCTGATCTGGATCGGCATCCCGGCCAAGGGCATGCTGCTGGACTCCAAGCAGAACCGCCAGCTGGCCAATGAATGCCGCAACGCAGAACAGATGAAACCGGCCGCCGCCGCCCCCGCTGCGCCGGCCACGCAAGGCTGATCCGCATCACGTTAGCAACAGAATTAACAACAGACGATACCCACTGAAGGAGAGGTCATGTCCCGCAACACACTGAACACGCTGAAGGATTTCAACATTGCCGGCAAAAAGGGGAAGTTCTACTCCCTGCCGGCACTGGAAAAGAGCCTGGGTATCAACGTCTCCCGCCTGCCGGTATCGATCCGTGTGGTGCTGGAATCCGTGCTGCGCAACTGCGACGGCAAAAAGGTCACTGAAGAGCACGTGAAACAGCTGGCCAGCTGGGGCGCGACCGCCGAGCGCACCGACGAGATTCCTTTCGTGGTGGCCCGCGTGGTGCTGCAGGACTTCACCGGCGTGCCGCTGCTGGCCGACCTGGCCGCGATGCGCAACGTCGCCTCGAAAATGGGCGTGAACCCGAAAAAGATCGAGCCGCTGGTGCCGGTTGACCTGGTGGTGGACCACTCGGTCACCATCGACCACTTCCGCGAGCCGAAGGCGCTGGACCTGAACATGAAGCTGGAATTCTCGCGCAACAACGAGCGCTACCAGTTCATGAAGTGGGGCATGCAGGCCTTCGACACCTTCGGCGTGGTGCCGCCGGGCTTCGGCATCGTGCACCAGGTGAACCTGGAGTACCTGGCGCGCGGCGTGCACAAGGCCGCCGACGGCGTGTACTACCCGGACACCCTGGTGGGCACCGACTCGCACACCACCATGATCAACGGCATCGGCGTGGTGGGTTGGGGCGTGGGCGGCATCGAGGCGGAAGCCGGCATGCTGGGCCAGCCGGTCTACTTCCTGACCCCGGACGTGATCGGCGTGAACCTGACCGGCGTGCTGCGCGAAGGCTGCACCGCGACCGACCTGGTGCTGACCATCACCGAACTGCTGCGCAAAGAAAAAGTCGTGGGCAAATTCGTCGAGTTCTTCGGCGAAGGCACCGAGACGCTGTCGCTGACCGACCGCGCCACCATCGCCAACATGGCGCCTGAATACGGCGCGACCATGGGCTTCTTCCCGGTCGACGAAGCGACCATAGCCTACTTCGAGGGCACCGGCCGCACCAAGGCGGAAATCGACGCCTTCGAAGCCTACTTCAAGGCGCAGAACCTGTTCGGCGTGCCGAAAGCCGGCGACATCGACTACACCCGCGTGGTGGAACTGAACCTCACGAGCGTTACGCCCTCCCTGGCCGGTCCGAAGCGTCCGCAGGACCGTATCGAAATCGGCAACGTGAAGAACAACTTCACCGAACTGTTCTCGAAACCGACCACCGAAAACGGCTTCAACAAGGACGCCGCCGACCTGACCACCGAGTACACCACGTCGAACGGCGTGAAGGTGCACAACGGCGACGTGCTGATCGCAGCCATCACCTCCTGCACCAACACCTCGAATCCTTCGGTGCTGCTGGCCGCCGGCCTGCTGGCCAAGAAGGCCGTGGAAGCCGGCCTGACCGTGGCGCCGCACATCAAGACCTCGCTGGCGCCAGGCTCGCGCGTGGTGACCGAATACCTGACCGCCGCCGGCCTGCTGCCCTACCTGGAAAAACTGGGCTTCGGCGTGACCGCCTACGGCTGCACCACCTGCATCGGCAACGCCGGCGACCTGACCCCGGAACTGAACGCGGCGATCACGTCGAACGACATCGTGGCCTCGGCCGTCCTGTCGGGCAACCGCAACTTCGAAGCGCGCATCCACCCGAACATCCGCTCCAACTTCCTGGCCTCGCCGCCGCTGGTGGTGGCCTACGCCATCGCCGGCAACATGACGCGCGACCTGATGACCGAGCCTGTCGGCAAGGGCACCAACGGCAAGGACGTGTACCTGGGCGACATCTGGCCGACCTCGCAGGAAATCGGCAAGCTGATGAAGTTCGCCATGAACTCGAAGGTGTTCAAGGACAACTACGCCGACGTCAAGGGCGCACCGGGCAAGCTGTGGGAAGCCGTGTCGTCGACCGAAGGCCAGGTCTACAACTGGCCTGACTCGACCTACATCGCCGAGCCGCCGTTCTTCGACGGCTTCGAGATGACCCCGAAAGCGGCCGCTGCCGGCATCACCGGCGCGCGCGCGCTGGGCGTGTTCGGCGACTCGATCACCACCGACCACATCTCCCCGGCCGGTTCGATCAAGGAAGACGGCCCGGCCGGCAAATGGCTGAAGGACAACGGCGTGCTGAAGGCCGACTTCAACTCCTACGGCTCGCGCCGCGGCAACCACGAGATCATGATGCGCGGCACCTTCGCCAACGTGCGCATCAAGAACAAGATGATCCCGGCCAAGGCGGACGGCTCGGCGGTGGAAGGCGGCATCACCATCCACCAGCCTAGCGGCGAACAGCTGTCGATCTACGACGCGGCCATGAAGTACGTGGCCGAAGGCACCCCGACCATGATCTTCGGCGGCGAAGAATACGGCACCGGCTCCTCGCGCGACTGGGCCGCCAAGGGCACCCAGCTGCTGGGCGTGAAGGCCGTGATCACCCGCTCCTTCGAGCGCATCCACCGCTCCAACCTGGTCGGCATGGGCGTGCTGCCGCTGCAGTTCATCGGCAACGATTCGGTTGAATCGCTGGGCATCACCGGCAAGGAAGTGTACGACCTGAAGGGCCTGGAAGGCGAGATCAAGCCGCAACAGCTGGCCACCCTGGTCATCCACCGCGCCGACGGCTCGTCGCAGGAAGTCAAAGTCCTGCTGCGCATCGACACCCCGATCGAAGTGGACTACTACAAGCACGGCGGCATCCTGCCGTTCGTGCTGCGCCAGTTGCTGGCCGCATAATGCAGCGGCGGGTTACGGCTGCGCCTAACCCGCCCTACGGATCGCGACGATTCGTGACGATTCGTAGGGCGGGTTAGCGCAGCGTAACCCGCCAGCTCCGCCAAAAACGCCGGATTCGTCCGGCGTTTTTTATTTGGGCCGCCGCCCCGGCCCGAATCCACTACAATACGGATAACCGAACTTTCCAGAGACTAGTAAGCGCTATGCGTCGCCCATCCAAAGAATCGCAACACAAGTTAACTGCCGACAGCCAGCGCCTCGTTACCCTCGCCCAGGCCGTAGGCCAGGCCGCCAGCCGCCTCGAGGAGCGCACCTGGGAGCACACCCTGGAACTGCAACTGCAGAAGCTGCTCAAGTCCGGCCACCAGGACACCGTCGACGCCGCCCTGAACGGCCTGTTCCGCGACGACCTGAACGCCTACGACGTGCTGATGGACGGCGTGGAAGCGGTCAGCGAATCGAGCACCATCACGGTGGAAGCGGACGGCGTGAGCACCCAGTACGACGTGCTGCTGGTGGCCGCCCCCGTGCTGGCCTGGACCCGTTTTTCCATCGCCTCCGGCGCCATTCCCGCCGACGTGCTGAACACGCTGTCGGCGCACTTCTCGGCCCACTTGCTGGCCGACGGCACCCATATGGCCATGGCCTCCATGCTGTACTCCATCGACCAGCTGCCGCGCAGCCATGCCGAGGCCTACAGCAAGACCGTCAAGCTGGCGCAGGCCGCGCTGAAAGGCGTGGCCTTCAAGTCGGAAGCCAAGGCGCCGGAAACGGCGCCCTTCCTGGCCGACACGCGCTACCTGCTGGTGGCCGTGGTGGCGCCGCACGGCGGCCCGCTGTTCCGCTGGCAGATGCCGGCCGCGCAGGCGAACTTCGCCGAGGAGCGCAAAGCCGCGCTGGAGCAATGGCGCACGCAGGCGCTGCCGACCGTGAACCGCCTGCTGCCGGGCTGCGGCGTGGAGCTGCTGCTGCCGGAAGCGTATTACATGGCCTGCCGCGAAGCGGACAAGCTGATCCGCCCGGTATCGATCCGCGCGGCGGTGCACTACCTGACGCATTCGCTGGCGGTGGAGCCGTCCGAACTGCGCGCCGTGATCGCCGGCTTTGGCGAGGAAGCGGCCGACGGCCAGATCGACGAGTACCGCGTCGCCTTCACGCCGCGCCAGAGCGCGGACGTGGTGTACGGCGTGGTTTGGCCGCTGTACGGCCAGGAAGACGAGGAAGGCACGCCGCCGGAAGGCCCGATTTCCGGCAGCATCGCCGAGCTGCTGAAGCCGCGCACACCGGTTGAGGAGATCGTCGAGCACCTGAACGCGCTGGGCGTTACGCAGGTGAAGAAGCTGGGCGAGCGCTACGTGTCCGAGTACTGCGACGACTGCGGCGCGCCGCTGTTCGCCGACCCGACGGGCGAACTGGTCCACGCTGAAATGCCGGAAGACGCACCGGCCGGCAACGAGCACTTCCACTAAGCACGCTTCGGCGGGTTACGCGGGGCGTGCCCCGCTAACCCGCCCTACGATAAAGCCCTCGCAAGAGGGCTTTATTTTTGCTGGGGCCGCTGTTCCGGCGGGGCTTCCTGCCGCGCGGCGGCGGGCGTGTAGATGACGATGGGCTGCGCCTGCGGCGCCGGTACAGGCGCGGGTTTCAAGGCATTCGTCATCGCCATGAACAAGCCGCCAAAGCCGATAAACAGGCCTATCACGGTTGCCAACGTCCAGCGCGCGATGTCGGCCCTTATCGACTCGATGTAGGCGCGCAGCGCTTCCACGTCCGCCTTGGTTGCCAAGGTCGGCAGTATGGCCTCCATGCGGGCGGCGAAGATTTTCCAGTCGTCTTCCATCCCTCCAGTTTAGGATGGAAGACGGGACTTACCAAGCCGAGTAGGGGTGCTTGATCAGGTTGGAGTTGAGGTAGCGCATATCGTGCGTCACTTCTTCCCCTGCCCAGTCCGGCTTGTCGAAGGGCTGGTCTTCGGACGGCAGCTCGATCTCGGCCACCACCAGGCCGGCGTTCACGCCGAGGAACTCGTCCACTTCCCACACAAAGCCCGCGTAGGGAATACGGCGGCGGTATTTTTCGATGATGGGCTGCTCGCACAGCTTCTCAAGGAACTCCTGCGCGTCCGCCATCGGGATCTCGTACTCCCACTCGCCCCGGCTGGCGCCCACGTTCTTGCCCTTGATGGTTATCACCGCGCGCTCGCCTTCGATGCGCACGCGCACCACGCGCTGCGCATGCGAGGACAGATAGCCCTGGCGCAGCAGCACGGGTTCGCCCTGCTGCATCCAGGCGTCGCTGGTGACCAGGAACTTGCGTTCGATCTCGACGCCCACGGTCAGTCGTCCAGCGACAGCAGGATGGGCTGCAGGATGGCGCGGCCCAGCGCGGCGCTGCGCGCGCCGTTCCAGCCCACGTGCGCGTCCGGCAGGTCGGCGTTGTCCTTGAACGGCATTTCCAGCGTCAGCGCCAGGCACTTGAAGTGGTGGCCGATGTACTTGGAGGCCAGCGTCAGCATGTCTTCCTTGTACTTGCTGGCGGCGTAGCCCACGGTATCCTGGAAGTCCGGGCTGGCGTTCTTGTAGCGGTCGATGAAGGCCTTCTGCGCGGCGGCCTGCTGCGGCGTGAAGTTCTCCAGCATCTCGTTGCCGGCCACGAAGTTGTAAGGCAGCGCTTCGTCGCCGTGGATGTCGAAGAACATGTCAACGCCGGTTTCATGGATCTTGTTTTTCACGCACAGCACTTCAGGCGAGCGCTCCAGCGTCGGCGTCATCCACTCGCGGTTCAGGTTGGCGCCCGCCGCGTTGGTGCGCAGGTTGCCGCGCACCGAGCCGTCCGGGTTCATGTTAGGCACGATGTAGAAGCAGCAGCGCTGCAGCAGCTTGCGCGAGATGGGATTGGCGTCGTCCAGCAGCGAGTCGACCAGGCCTTCGACGAACCATTCTGCCATCGATTCGCCCGGGTGCTGGCGCGCGATGACCCAGATCTTTTTCTCCGCTTCCGGTTCGCCGATGACGACCAGGTTCATGTCGCGGCCGTCGACCGTCGAGCCCAGGTCCAGCACGCGCGCGGCCGGGTTCTCGGCCACTTCGCCCAGCAGGCGCAGGTGGCGTTCCCACGAATACGGCTCGAAGTAGGCGTAGTAGACGCTGTCCAGGTCCGGCGTGTGCTTGATGGTCATCACTTCGCCGTCGAAGGAAGTCGGCACGCGGAACCAGTTCTCGCTGTCGTAGCTGGCCACGGCGTTGTAGCCTTCGTAGCCCTTGGCGTAGGTAGCCTGGCTGGCATTCAGGACGCGCATGGTCACGGCCTGGCCACGCGCGCCTTGCAGGCGGAAGTGGAACCACTGGCGGATATCGGCCGCGTTGTCGTTGCGCAGATTCAGTTCTATGGTGGCGGCGCTGTCTGCGCGCACCACTTCGATGGCGCCGGAGTCGAAGTTCTGGCTGATTTTGATGGTCATGGCGGTCCTGTGTAGAGATAGATCCAAGACCGCTATTTTAAATGATACGGCGGCAGAGCATGGCGGGTTACGTGCCTAACCCGCCCTACGGACCACGACGGCTCGTAGATACTGTTATGCCGGTCAAGCGTTTTGAAGCTCCTGATTGAATGGTTTGCCAGATTTTAAGACGCCGAAAGCAACGTGGACGAGCTTGCGCATCATGGCGCCGATCACCAGCTTGGCCGGCTTGCCTGCTGCTTCCAGGCGGGTGCGGAACTGGCGCCCCCAGTCGGTGCGGTACAGCGCCACCATAGCCGGCATGTACAGATTTTTGCGCAGATGCGCGTGGCCGATCTTGGACATCCGGGGCCGCTGCTTCACGCTTGATCCGGACTCATGTTGGCGCGGATCGAGGCCTGCAAAGGCGGCAGCCTGCCGGCCGTTGTCGAAGCGCCCGGCATGCATGCCATAGGCCAGCAGTAACGCAATGGTATTGTCCCCGACACCGGGAATGGTATCGAGTAAGTCGCGTCTGCCGCGCATGTCGGGATCGTCGTTGATGTGATCACGTACGCGCTTGCGCAGCTGTTTAATCTGCTCGCCGAGCCAGGCAATATGCTGTTCGATATCGGCCCGGACCGATTCGCGCGCCACGTCCAGGCGGTTCGTTTCCTGCGTCTGCATGGCCAGCAGCGCATCCAGGCGCAGCACCATCGCTTTCAATTCCTGTTCGCTCAGCGGCGGCGGCTGCCATGCTTCCGGACCATGCTTGGCGCAGAACTCGGCAATGACCTTGGCGTCGACCTGGTCGGTCTTGGTGCGCACCAGCTGCGCCTGGGAAAACGCCTTGATCTGGGCCGGATTGACGACACTGACGCGGTAGCCCCGACGGGCAAAGAACTCCGCGATCGCCTCCCAATAGACGCCAGTGGCCTCCATGCAGATATGGGGCAACCCGTCCGTATGACTCTGCAGCCACGCTTCCAGTTTGGCAAAGCCAGCCTGGGTGTTTTCTACAACTTTCGCACGGTGTTTGCCCGTTTCCAGGCGCAGTGCGCAATCGACCTTCAATTTGGCGACATCTATACCAAGACACAACATTACTCTTCTCCTGATCAACCTTGCAAATGCGGGCTCACGGCACGCCGGGCCAAAGATACTGTTCGATCTTTAATGGAATAAGAGCAACTGCTGCGAAATCTACATCACGATCTTGGCGACCAAGGGCGGGTACGGCATCCAGTTGCTCTGCCCCGACGTTCCGTTTTCGGGGCAGATGGAATAATACAAGGGCGGGTTAGCGGCGAAGCCGCGTAACCCGCCAACCGCATCAGCCCACGTTGCGGCCGCGCGCCTTCAGGGCCGCGCGCACGCCGGCGCCGTAGGCCGGGTCGGCCTTGTCGAAATGCCCCAGCTGGCGCTGGATGATCTCGTCGCTGACCTGGCTCATGGGACCGGCCAGGTTGTCGAACAGGTTCTGCCGCTCCTGCGCCGGCATCAGGCGGAACAGGTTGCCGGCCTGGGTGTAGTCGTCCTCATGGCCACGGCCGTCGTAGCGCGCCGCCGCGCCGGCCAGCGCCAGCTCCGGCTCGCCGTGCCCCATGCCCTTGCCGTGCACGCCCGCCGCGTCCACCGTCGCGTAGTTCTGCGCCGAGCCGCCGTTGCTGATGGCCATGGCGCCGTCGCGCTGCTGGTTGTGGAAGGGGCAGCGCGGCGCGTTCACCGGCAGGTGCTGGTGGTTGGTGCCCACGCGGTACAGCTGCGCGTCGTGATAGGCGAACAGGCGCGCCTGCAGCATCTTGTCCGGCGAGTAGCCCATGCCCGGCACCGCGTTCGACGGCGACAGCGCGGCCTGCTCCACTTCCGCGTGGTAATTGACCGGGTTGCGGTTCAACTCGAACACGCCCACCGGCTGCAGCGGGAAGTCGCCGTGCGGCCAGACCTTGGTCAGGTCGAACGGATTCCAGCCGGTGCGCTCGCCCCATGCCGCCAGTTCGGCGTCGGTGGCGACCTGGATCTTCACTTCCCACTGCGGGAAATTGCCGGCCGCGATGGCGCCGAACAGGTCGCGCTGCGCGTAGTCCGGGTCTTCGCCGGCGATGCGGGTGGCGTCGGCCGCAGCCAGGTTCTTGATGCCCTGGCGCGTCTTGAAGTGCCACTTCACGTACACGCGCTCGCCCGCTTCGTTGATCAGGCTATAGGTGTGGCTGCCGAAGCCGTCCATGTGGCGGTAGCCGTCCGGCGTGCCGCGGTCCGAGAACAGCATGGTCACCTGGTGCAGGCTTTCCGGCGCCTTGCTCCAGAAGTCGAACATCATGGTGGGCGATTTCAGGTTGGTCTGCGGATCGCGCTTCTGGGTGTGGATGAAGTCCGGGAATTTGATGCCGTCCTTGATGAAGAACATGGGCGTGTTGTTGCCCACCAGGTCCCAGTTGCCTTCCTCGGTATAGAAGCGCACCGCGAAGCCGCGCGGATCGCGCTCGGTGTCGGCGCTGCCCTTCTCGCCGCCCACGGTGGAGAAGCGCACAAAGGTATCGGTCTGCTTGCCGATGGCCGAGAACAGCTTGGCCTTGGTGTAGCGGGTGATGTCGTGCGTGACGGTGAAGGTGCCGTAGGCGCCCGAGCCCTTGGCGTGCACCACGCGCTCGGGAATGCGCTCGCGGTTGAAGTGTTGCAGCTTCTCGATCAGGTGGAAGTCCTGCAGCAGCACCGGGCCGCGCGGGCCGGCGGTGATGGAGTTCTGGTTGTCCGCGACCGGAATGCCGGACGCGGTTGTGATTGGTGGCTGCTGGCTCATTGCTTGCTCCTCTGGAATGTTGTTCGGGGTGACTACATTCTAGTTAAGCAAGCAAGATTAACAAAGGCAATTGATTTTATCGATGCAATAGCTTTTTCAAATCACCGGCATTGCCACAGCTCGCGCATGGTGCCGTGCTCGCGGTAGCGGGCGTGCCAGGAGTAGGCCTTTTCCAGCACGTGCGGGGTCTGGCCGCCGCGCGGCAGCGCTTCGTCCAGGTAGGCGCGCAGCTGGGCGCGGTAGTCCGGATGGGCGCAGCGTTCGATGATGAGCGGCGCCCTTTCGCGCGGCGCCAGGCCGCGCAGGTCGGCCAGGCCCCATTCGGTCACCAGCACGTCCACGTCATGCTCGGTGTGGTCGACGTGCGGCGCCATCGGCACCACGCTGGAGATGGCGCCGTCCTTGGCCACGGATTTGCTGACGAAGAAGGACAGCTGGCCATTGCGCGCGAAGTCGCCCGAACCGCCTATGCCGTTCATCATGTGCGTGCCGCCCACGTGGGTGGAGTTCACGTTGCCGTAGATGTCGAACTCCAGCGCCGTGTTCAGCGCGATCACGCCCAGGCGCTTGACCAGTTCCGGATGGTTGCTGATCTCCTGCGGACGCAGCACGATGCGGTCCCGGTAACGCTCGATGTTGCGCAGGAAGCGCTCGTGCATGGACGCCGACAGCGTGATGGACGAAGCGGAGGCCATCGCCAGCTGGCCCGAATCCAGCAGCGCGATGGCGCTGTCCTGCAGCACTTCCGAGTACATGGACAGGTTGCGGAAGGACGAGCCGGTCAGGCCATGCAGCACCGCGTTGGCGATGGTGCCTATGCCCGCCTGCAGCGGCAACAGCTCCGGCCCCATGCGCCCCGCCGCCACCTCGGCCTCCAGGAAGGCCACGATGTGGCCGGCGATGGCCTGGGTTTCCGCGTCCGGCGGCAGCACGTTGGACGGGCTGTCCGGGCTGTCGGTAATGACGATGGCGGCGATACGCGCCGGGTCGATATGGATGGTGGAGGTGCCGATGCGCTGGCCGGTGCGCGTGAGCGGAATCGGCGCGCGATCCGGGCGCTGCGCGGGCAGGTAGATGTCGTGCAGGCCTTCCAGCGCCAGCGGCGCGCTCAGGTTGATTTCGATGATGACCTGTTTGGCCTGCTCGGCGAAGCTGGCCGAATTCCCGACCGACATGGTGGGCACAATGCCGCCGTCCGCATTGATGGCCACCGCTTCGATGACGGCGATGTCCACCGGCTTCAGGCTGCCGCCGCGCAGCTGCTCGGCGGTTTCGGACAGGTGCTGGTCGATGAACATCACCTCGCCGCTGTTGATCTTGCGGCGCAGCGCGGCGTCGGACTGGAACGGCAACCGGCGCGCCACCACGCCGGCATTGGCCATCAGGCCGTCGCTGTCGCTGCCCAGCGAGGCGCCGGTGATCAGCGTAAGCGCCAGCGGCTCGCTGCGGGCGCGTTCCACCAGCGCCAGCGGCAGCGCCTTGGCGTCACCGGCGCGGGTGAAGCCGCTCATGCCCACCGTCATGCCATTGCGGAACAGCCGCGCGGCGTCTGCGGCCGTCATTACCTTGTCCATCAGCGCCGGCAGGCGAATTCTGTCCTCATGCATGATGTGCTCCAGATCATTTATGGTTTTGATGAAGCCAGTATAGAATCGGAGATTCATGCATTGCATGACTTAAATTCCACCATTCCAGTCGAAAAACTCATGGATATCCGGTCGCTGCGCTACTTCATCGAAACCGCCCGCCTGAGCAGCTTTACCCAGGCCGCCGAGACGCTGCACGTCACCCAGTCCACCATCAGCAAGATGGTGCGCCAGCTGGAGGACGAGGTGGGTGCGCCGCTGCTGGTGCGCGACGGCCGCAAGCTCACGCTGACCGACACCGGCGCCGTGGTCTACGCGCGCGGCGGCGAAATGCTGGCCACCCTGCGCCAGCTGCAGCTCGAGGTGCGCGATACCCAGGCGCGCCAGCGCGGCACGCTGGCGATCGGCATCCCGCCCATGATCAACCTGCTGTTTACGCCAGTGCTGAAGGCTTTCCGCGAGCGCCATCCCGGCATTGCGCTCGCGCTCAGCGAGGACACCGGCCAGGGCATAGAGCGCCGCGTGGCGGCGGGCGAACTGGAGATAGGCATGACGGTGCTGCCGGCCGACCCGGAGATGGAACTGCAGACCGGCCGCATCGCCAGCTATCCGCTGTATGCGCTGGCCGCCGCCGGCACCTTCCAGCGCGCGCGCCGCACGCTCAGGCTCAAGCAGCTGGCCGCGCTGCCGCTAGTGCTGCTGAACGACGACTTCGCCCTCACCCGCACCTTGCGCAGCGCCTTCGCCGCCGCCGGCATCGAGCCTGCGATTGCCGCGCAAAGCGGACAGTGGGACTGGCTGGTGGAAATGGCTTCAGCCGGGATAGGCGTGGCCCTGCTGCCGGAGCCCTTTGTGCACCGGCTGGCCGACGAGCGCCTGCACGCGGTGCGCATCGTGGAACCGGCGCTGGAATGGGAAGTGGCGCACGTGTGGAACGGACGCTACCTGTCGCACGCGGCGCGCGCCTGGCTGGAGGTGTGCGGCGAAGTACTGGGGCCGCGCGCCGGCGCGCTCAGAAATGCTCGTGTATCGCCACGCCTTCGATAGGATCGACCGCGCCGTCCCACGGCCTGGCGGCCAGCGCGCGCCGGGTGTCATCGTAGCCGGCCTGCCAGCGGCTGTGGATGCCGGTGGCGGTGAAGTCGATGTCCTTGGTGTGGTCTTCGCTGTCCAGGCGCGGCGCCTTGAGCATGACGATGTGCATGCGCGTGCCGCAGCCCCAGCCGGCCAGCTCGCGCACCTCCGCGCTGCGGCGCTGCTCGGCGGGCAAGTGCATGGTGAGCTGGCGTATCACATGGCGCAGCCGGTGCATGCGGCGCTGCTGCTCGATATTGCTGACGCGGCTGGCGTACTGGATCTCCTTGTGCTTCTCCAGCACGTCGAGCACGCTTTGCGGCTCCTTGCCGTCCGGGTTCCACACCTGCACTGAGAAAATCACGGAATCGCGGCGCGGCTCGTCGTCCAGCACCGCCTCGATCGGCGTGTTCGAATAGATGCCGCCGTCCCAGTAGGGCTCGCCGTCTATGCGCACGGCGGGAAACGCGGGCGGGATGGCGCCGGAGGCCATCACGTGGTCCACGCTCAGCGTTTCCTTCTGGCTGTCGAAATAGCGCATCTCGCCGTTGCGGGCGTTCACCGCGCCCACCGTGAAGCGGGTGCCGTTGCTGTTCAGGTAGTCGAAATCCACCAGCATGGCCAGCGTCTTGTGCAGCGGGCCGGTGCGGTAGAAGGATGCGTTTTCCACGCCCACCTTGGCGTTCGGATTCCACCAGGTGGCCGGGTTCAGCGCGAAGAAGGCGGGGATGCCCTGCGACATCGTGAGCGCATTGGCGAATTCGCGCGGCATGCCGGGATACAGCGCCGAATGCTGCTCCATCATGGTCCAGAACTGGCGCAGCCTTTGCACGCGCCGCTCCGGCGGGTTACCGGCAATAATAGCGCCGTTGAGCGCGCCGATGGAGGTGCCGATCACCCAGTCCGGCTCGATGCCGGCTTCGTTCATCGCCTGGTACACGCCCAGCTGGTAGGCGCCGAGCGCGCCGCCGCCTTGCAATACGAGCACAACTTTTCCCGGCATAGCCGCTGCGTTGGGTTTCACTTGCTCTCCGGGTGATGGGGTATAGAGTGATTGTACCCAATCTCAACAAAACGGACGGAGCAACCATGCATACTCAGCAGCCACAGCGCAGCAACCAGATCCTGGCCCGCTGCGTCGACGAAGGACTGACCATCGATAGCCGCATCGGCGCGGCCAACGCCTGGGCGTATATGCTGCACAAGGCGGTGCCTGCCGGGGTCATCATGCGCGTTCTGGCTTACCCCGAGCTGCGCCGCAGACACTAACAAATCGCAATGGAAACATTGCAAAAATGAAATTCTTAATCAAGCGACACGCCTGAAAATTTGGTGCTAATGTGGATGAAGAAACGTTATCGCTTTAGGAGCCGCTATGCATACTGTACTGAAAAAATCCCTGCTGGCGATGCTGCTGGCAGGAGCCGCCGCTGGCACCGCGCACGCGGCGGACCTTGTTCACCAGGCCAGCAACAAGGCCTTGCTGCCGCCCGTTCCCGGCGAAGCCAGCTACCTCAACGAAGCGGATCTGCTCAGCGTGACAGTCCCCGCCACCGCGCAAGCGCAGCAGCCCGCCGTCAGCCCCATTCCCGAGCCGCCCGTCTACATCATGCTGCTGATAGGCGTGGGCCTGGTGAGCCTGGTGGCGCGGCGTTCATCGCCGCCTCCAAAATTCAGTACAGAAACTTAATCCCCGCGCAGCTTTGCGCCGGCGCAAAACCACCTGCCTCCAGTGGCGGCATCCTCACGGGATGGACCACACTGGAGCGCAATATGAACGACATCCCGCCACTTGACAGCCCTACGCTTGCGGACCACCATGAACACGATACCCGTATCATCCGGCTGGAGGTCCAGATGAGCAACGTGAGCGTGACGCTGGAATCCATGCAAGAGCGCATGGATCAAAAATTCGAGTCCCTGACGGAATTTATGGCCGATGTCGCAAAGGAACTGCGCGCAGAGCATCTGCGCGTCATGGAATCCGTGGGCTCGGCGCTGCAGCATCATAGCGACGCATTGCAGCACAATAGCGACACGCTGCGAGCTGCCCTGCAGCACGATAGCGACAAGCTCAACGATAAACTGCAGCGACAGAGCGACGAACTCAGCGCCAGGCTGCAGCACGACGGAGACAAGCTCAGCGAAAAGCTGCAGCGTCATAGCGATGAATTCAGCGAAAGGCTGCAGCGTCATAGCGACGAGCTCAGTGCCAAGCTGCAGCACGATGGGGCTGAGTTGCGCGATAAGCTTCAGCGCCAAAGCGATGAATCCAGTGCCAAGATGCAGCGACATAGCGAGGAATTCAGCGCCAGGCTACAACATAGCACCGATGAACTCAGCGCCAGGCTGCAGCACGATCGCAATATGCTGGACGCGCGACTGCAACACAACTGCGATGCGCTGCGCGCCAGCCTGAAACAAATAACCGACGCGCAGCAGTCCATCTGGGAAGCGCTACAGCGCGAAATACACCGCCTCGACAACAAGATCGACCGCATGAACCGCTGGGTGATGGGCCTCTTCTTTACTTACCTGGTGGCCACCGCTGCACTGTTCGCGCGCCCCTACCTCAATATCTGACCGCCAACCCGGCTGCTGTAATGGTCTACTTCCCGCTTTTCAGCGTGCGCCCCAGGAAGGCCCGCATATAGCCGGCGATGGCCACGCTGTCTTCCTCCAGCGCGAAGTGACCGGTGTCAAGCAGATGCAGTTCCGCTTTCGGCAAGTCACGCAAATAAGGATGCGCGCCAGCCGGCGGGAAGATTTTGTCATTCTTGCCCCAGACAATCAGCATGGGCGGCTGATGCTTGCGGAAGGCCGTTCGCCTCGGACTTCTCGGCCCAGTAGGCTTTCGGCAATTGCCAGAATTCGTTGGCGATCCCTTCATCATAGGCGTTGCCGTTCTGGACCACGATGGCCGACACGCGCTCCGGATGGGCCGCCGCCAGCCGGAAGCCTATCGGCGCGCCGTAATCCTGCACATACAGCGCGTAGCGCGACACGCCAACCGCCTCGGTGAACTTCTCGACCACGCGCGCCATGTTGTCGAAGCTGTAGGTGAACTTGTCCATCGGCGGCATATCGCTCTGGCCGTAGCCGGGATAGTCGGGCGCAATCACGTGGTAGCGGTCCGCCAGCTGCGGGATCAGGTTGCGGAACATCTGCGACGAAGTGGGAAAGCCGTGCAACAGCAGCAAGGTGGGCGCATTTTTCGGTCCCGCCTCGCGGTAGAAAATATTGACGCCGTCCACCTTCACAGTGCGGTAGCTGACGCTGGCGGTGCTGGCGACATTCGCGCTGGGCGCCGCCGGTGCGGCAAAGGCAGGCGCGGCGCCGCCGGCGCCCAGCAGGGCCAGGCTCAATGCGGCAGCGGCCAGGGTGCGGCTAGTGTTCACGGCTCGCCCTCTTCAGAAGATGAAGACGGTGTAGCCGTCGGCCGAGATCTGGGCGATGCTGGGCAGTCCCGAGGTGCCGGGCACGCTGTTGTCGGTAATCAGGTCGAAGCCGGCTTTTTCCACTTCCTCGCGGGCGCCGAACACATCGGCACAGCCGCAGGAAATGCCCACCACCTTGTCCTCCACCGCCTTGTACAGCGCGTGGATAGGATGGCTGGACGCAGCCAGCACGCCCGGCCAGCGGGTGCCGGTGCCTTGGAAGTAGATCCCGGTTTCCGTGCCTTTTTGCTTGAAATCGTAAGCGGCCGCCAGGCCGTTGAACATGCGGCCCAAAGCCTCTTCGCCAGCTTTTGGATCGGACAAGATGATGATGGCTGCTTTCATGATGGTTCCCTTTCGCTTGATGGTCAGTCTGGTCTGCCGCCATGTCGTTCAGCGGATGAGTCCATTCTAGGTACTAAGAAACGAGAGAGAAACCGCGCCACCGTCAATTCATTATTTCGCTGCGGGAAACGCCCATGGGCATGCTCAAGTGCGGGTGCGCGCGCAGATGCTGCACCAGCATATCGATGAAATTGCGCACTTTCGACGAGCCGAACTTGCTTTCGCGATGCATCACATGTACCGGCCAAGGTGCTTCCTCATACTCGGCCAGGATGATTTTCAAGCGCCCTTCGCCCAGCTCCGTGGCGATCTGATAGGACAGCAAGCGGCAAATGCCCAGCCCGCCGATCGCCGCGTCGATGGCCGAGTCGTTGCTTGTGACCATCAAACGAGGCCGCATGCGCACCATGGTGGGGTCGTCCACCGCGCCGAACTTCCACTCCACGCGCGGCGAGATTCCGCTGGCGGCAATAATGGTATGGCGCAGCAAATCCGCCGGATGCTGGGGCACGCCGTGTTTCGCCAGATACTCCGGCGAGGCGCACAGCACGCGGCGCACCTGGCCCACGCGCAGTGCCTTCAGGCTGGAATCGGGCAGATGGCCGATGCGCACGGCCACGTCCATGCCCTCGTCCACCAGGTTGACCACCCGGTCCAGAAAATAGGCCGACACGTCGACCTCGGGATACATCTCGAGGAAACGCACGATGCAAGGCATGACAAAGGCCTTGCCGAACAGCACGGAGGCCGTTACCGACAGATTGCCTTTGGGCGCGGAATTGACACCGGCGGCGGCCTCGTTGGCTTCCACTATACTGGCAAGAATATTGCGGCTATCGTCCATATAGCGGCGGCCCGCCTCGGTCATCCTTACATTGCGCGTGGTCCGCAGCAGCAGCTTCACACCCAGCTGCTCCTCCAGGGCCGAGACCGCGCGGGTAATCGCCGCAGGGGACAAATCCAGGCGCCGGGCCGCCGCAGCAAAGCTCTCCTCCTCCCCGACTGCCACAAACACATTCATCAAGTGGACCTGATCCATTCCTTACTCCAGGCGAAATAGTGATTTGCGTGGGACACCCATTCTTGTTTGCCCGATTATTTCGCAAAATACAAGCATCATCAACCGGGGGATAACAATGAACGTGCACAGCAGTTTCCACGAAGGCGAGCGCGCAGTCCAGGAACGCGCCGGCGAAAGCGCCATTGCCGACCGCAACATCGCGGTCCTGTCGGACACCGTCATCGCCGGCGCCCGGCCCTTTATCGCCAAGCAGTTCATGGCGGCGCTGGCCAGCGTCGATGCGGAAGGCCAGGTATGGTCCTCCCTGGTGTTCGGCAAACCCGGTTTTTTGCACACCGACAGCGGCCGCACCATCCAGATCGACTTGCCGGAGAAGGAGCGCGACCTGGCCGACCCGCTGTGGGAAAACCTGGCCTTCCAACCCGACATCGGCATGCTGTTCATCGAGCTGGGCTCGCGCCGCCGCTACCGCGTGAACGGCACAGTGCAGCAGCTCGACGCAAGCGGCGCGGAGGTGGCGATACGCGAGGCCTACCCGAACTGCCCCAAATACATCCAGCGCCGCCACCTGCGCCAGCTGGGCGAACCGGCACTGCCGGTGCAGGCCGCGCATGGAACCGTGCTGCGCGGCACCGTGGAGGACATCATCCGGCAGGCCGACACCGTCTTCGTGGCAAGCCGCCATTCCGGCAGCGGCGCCGACGCCTCGCACCGCGGCGGCAATCCCGGCTTTGTGAAAGTGGTGGATGAAACCACGCTGCGCATCCCCGATTACCACGGCAACAGCCTGTTCAACACGCTGGGCAATATCACCGCCGACCCGCACGCGGGGCTGTGCATCCCGGATTTCGCGCACGGCCAGCTGCTGCAGCTGACCGGCACCGCCTCCGTCCAGTGGGACCAGGACGATCCAGAAGACGAAACCGGCGGCACCAGGCGCTACTGGGAGTTCAAGGTGCAAAAATGGATACTGCGCGACACGCCCCAGCAGCTGGAATGGGAATACCTGGACGCCTCGCCCTTCAATCCGGGCACGCCGTACTGAGCGGGGGACATTATGAGCCACGTCATCACCCACGCAGCCCAGCTTGGCGGCAGCGTCAAGGAATTCCACCTGCGCCGCAAAGACGGCGCGCCGCTGCCCGGATGGAAGCCCGGCTCGCACATCGTGCTGCGCTTCGCCGACGCCGGCGGCAAGGCATACGAAAACCACTACTCGCTGATCGGCATGCCCGGGCCGGCGGACAGCTACCGCATCGCCGTGCAGCGCGAGGAGCATGGCAAGGGAGGCTCGCGCACCCTGCACGACGAGTTCGGCCCCGGCCGCGAGGTCGCCCTGAGCGGTCCATTCAACAGCTTCCCCTTGCTGGCGCAGCCGCCATCCCAGGTTCCGCCTCGCACGCTGCTCATCGCAGGCGGCATCGGCATCACGCCCATGGTCTCGATGGCGCATGCGCTGGGCGCGCGCGGCCAGTCTTTTGAACTGCACTACCTGGCGCACAGCCGGGACAAGCTGGTGCTGATGGATGAACTGCGCACCATCCCGCACGGCGCCATGACGGAGCACATCTCGCAGGAATCCGGACGCGCAGACCTGACCGCCCTGCTCGGCGCCTACCACGAAGGCGACAGCTTCTACGCCTGCGGGCCTGCGCCGCTGCTGCAAGCGCTGGCTGCGGCCAGCACGCAACAAGGCTGGCCCGCAAGCGCCATGCACTTCGAAAGCTTCGGCGCCCGCGCTCAGCCGGACGACGCGCCGCTCACCGTCGAACTGTCGCTGTCCCAGATCACGCTGGAAGTGCAGCCCGGCACGCCCATCCTGGATGCGCTGATCGCCGCCGACATCTTTGTCTCCTACGACTGCAAGCGCGGCGAATGTGGCAGCTGCTACACGCAGGTGACCGAAGGCCAGCCCCAGCACCGCGACGTGTGCCTCACCCCAGCCATGCGCGCCACCGGCATGTGCACCTGCGTCTCCTGGGCCGCGCCGGGACGGCTGGTGCTGGAGTTGTGACCTGTCGCTGCTGTACAAGAGCCAGAAACGAAAAAAACCGGCCAAGGCCGGTTTCGCTGAATCTTTAGTTGTTGGTCGGGGCGAGAAGATTCGAACTTCCGACCCCTTGCACCCCATGCAAGTACGCTACCAGGCTGCGCTACGCCCCGACGAACGCATGCATTATAGCAGCAGCTTTGGGATTTTGGTAAGAGTGCTTTATGCTTAACATATGATTAATTCCATAAACCTTGCCGCCGAGCTGGTCTCGCAGGCCGACGCCCTCATAGTCGCTGCCGGCGCCGGCATGGGCGTGGACTCCGGACTGCCGGACTTTCGCGGCAACCAGGGCTTCTGGCAGGCCTATCCTGCACTCGGCCGCGCGCGGATGGATTTCGGCAGCATCGCGTCGCCGCAGGCGTTCCGGGACGATCCCGCGCTGGCCTGGGGCTTCTACGGCCATCGGCTGGCGCTGTACCGGGCCACCGTGCCGCACGCGGGCTTTGCGCTGCTGCGCGCCTGGGGCGAGCGCATGGAGCATGGCGCCAGCGTGTTCACCAGCAACGTGGACGGCCAGTTCCAGCTGGCGGGCTTCGATCCGCAGCGCGTATTCGAGTGCCACGGTTCCATCCACCACCTGCAATGCATGCGGCCCCACCGCAGCCACGCCTGCGGCGCCATCTGGAGCGCGCAGGACTTCGTGCCGGATGTGGACGCGGACGCCTGCCGCCTGCGCAACGCGCCGCCCGCCTGCCCTCACTGCGGCGGACTGGCGCGGCCGAATATCCTGATGTTTGGCGACGGAGATTGGCTGGAGCGGCGCGCGGAGGAACAACAGGCGCGCTTGCAGGCCTGGCTGGCGCGGACGCGCCGCCCTGTGGTGATAGAACTGGGCGCCGGGACGGCGATACCGTCGGTGCGCCATTTCAGCCATAGCGTGGTGCAGCGCCACGGCGGGCGCCTGGTGCGCATCAATCCGCGCGAGCCGCAGGTGGCCGGCTCGCTGGACGCGGGCATCGCCATGGGCGCGCTCGACGGCCTGCGGGCCATCGCCGCCGCCCTCGCCCGCCTTTAAACCACTTTCAGTGCGATCGGCGCCAGGCCTTCGATGCTGGCCACCATGGTCTGGCCGCGCACCACCGCGCCCACGCCTTCCGGCGTGCCGCTGAAAATCAGGTCGCCCGGCTGCAGCGTGAACAGCGTGGACAGGTTGGCGATGGTTTCACTGATGGACCAGATCAGATGCGTGATATGGCTGGACTGCTTGACCGCGCCGTCCACTTCCAGCGTGATGGCCGCCTGCTCGATGGCGCCCGCCTCGGTTGCGCGCGTGATCACGCCTATCGGCGCCGAGTAGTCGAAGGCCTTGCCGATTTCCCACGGGCGGCCGGCGTCCTTCATCTGGCCCTGCAGGTCGCGGCGTGTCATGTCCAGGCCGACCGCGTAGCCGAACACGTGCTGCAGCGCGTCCGCCACGGCAATGTCGCTGCCGCCTTTGCCGATGGCCACCACCAGCTCGCACTCGTAGTGGTAGTTGCTGGTGCGGGGCGGATACGGCAGCTCGGCCACGCCTTGCGGCGCCACCGGCAGCACGGCCATGCCGTCGCCCGGTTTGCAGAAGAAGAACGGCGGCTCACGCGTCGGGTCGGAACCCATTTCACGTGCGTGGCCGGCGTAGTTGCGGCCGACACAGTAGATGCGGCGCACCGGGAACAGCGCGTCGGAGCCGGCCACCGGCAGGCCCACGATGCCGTGGGCGGGGAAGATGTAAGGAGAGTTCATTGCTGCCTTTATGAAAACAGCATCGCCTTCATGGCGATGCCCATATAGCGCGCCAGCGCCGGCTCGTTGACATTCGGATTGTGCACCACGCGCACGTCCAGCCCCTGGAACAGGCTGATCATGGCATCCAGCAGGCCGTCCAGCGTGTCGCTGTCCACGGCCAGGCCGTGCCGCTCGCGGGAGGACTTGAGGATGGCGCGGAACTGCACGCGCGCGCGCACGTCGGCGTCGCGCACCACTTCGGCGATCTTGGGATTGCGCGCCGCCTCGGCGGAGATCTCCAGCGCCAGCGGCCAGGTGTTGGGGTCCAGGTGCTCGCGCACATGGCGCGGCGCGTCGTCCACCATCGACTGCAGCGGGTCGGCCTGCTGCTCCAGGTCGCGCATCAGTTGCGATACGCGCTCCACGTTCTGCTCGACGAAGGCCGCGATGATGGCGTCCTTGCTGTCGAAGTAGTTATAGATATGGCCGGCGCTCATGCCGGCCGCCTTCGAAATCTCGGCCATGCTGGCGCCATGAAAGCCGCTGCGCCCGAAGCAGGCCGCCGCCGCATCCAGTACCTGCTTGCGGCGCACCAGGGCGCGGTCCGGGTCGATATGGCGTTTTTCGGTGGTGCTCATGCAGAATTCCTCGTGTTCGATGCGGTACTGTGGCCAAGCCCGCGCATTTTGTCAATTTGGCGTGCAACATCGGACTGGATTGGTGATACCATAAAGACAACATCAACCAGCCCAGGGTGTTGCCCATGACGACCTACAAGACCGCGCCATCGATCGAATTGCGCCCGGCCACGGCGGCCGATCAGCATTTCCTGCTGCGTCTTTACGCCAGCACGCGCGGCATGGAATTCCGCCTGCACGGCTGCGACGCGGCCACCGAAGCCATGCTGCAGGCGGTCCAGTGCAAGGCCCAGCAAACCGATTTCCAACTGCAGTACCCGGACGCCGAGGCCACCATCATCGTCGAGCGCGAGCGCCCCATCGGCCGGCTGTACGTGCAGTACAACGAGACCGAAGTGCGGCTGATCGATATCACGCTGCTGCCAGAATACCGTGGACGCGGCATAGGGCGCGGCCTGCTGCGCGGCCTGCAATCGCACGGCCAGCGCCTGCACCTGCCGGTGCGGCTCAACGTCCTGCTCGGCAATCCGGTGCAGCGCCTGTGCCAGCGCTGCGACTTCGTGATGCAGGGCCTGGACGGCTTGTACGCCACCATGGAGTGGACGCCGGCCTGAGCCCTGCCCGGCCGCCTCACTGCTTACTGGTAGCCGCCGCCCAGCACCTTGTACAGCGTCACCTGGTTGCTTGCGCGCGCCAGGCGTGCCGAGATCAGGCTTTGCTGGGCCGCGTACAGCGCGCGCTGCGACACCAGCGCGTTCAGGTAAGACTCCGAACCCTTCTGATAGCGCGCCTCGTGGATGCGGTAGCTCTTTTGCGACGCGTCGGCCAGCGCGGCCTGCGAGGCCAGGCGCTCGTCCAGCGTGCCGCGCTGGGCCAGCGCGTCCGCCACTTCGCGGAAGGCCGACTGGATGGCCTGCTCGTAGCGCGCCACGGCGATGTCGCGCTCCACCTTGGCCACCTTCAGGTTGGCGGTGTTGGCGCCGCCGTTGAAGATGGGCAGATTAATCTGCGGCAGGAAGCTCCAGGTGCCGGAACCGGCTTTGAACAGGCCGGACAGATTGCTGCTGGCGCTGCCGGCGCTGCCGGTCAGCGAAATGCTGGGGAAGAAGGCCGCGCGCGCCGCGCCGATATTGGCGTTGGCCGCTTGCAGCCTGCGTTCCGCGCCCAGCACGTCCGGGCGGCGCTGCAGCACTTCGGACGGCAGGCCGGCGGGCAGCTCGGCCATCGCCGCCACGCTGGCCAGCGGCGCCTGCTGCTGTTGCAGCTCGGCCGGCACCACCGTGCCCACCACCAGCGCCAGCGCGTTCTCGCCCTGCGCCACTTGCGCGGTATAGACCGCCATGTCGTTGCGGGCCGCTTCCACGCTGGTCTGCGCTTCGTACATGTCCAGGCCGGAGGTGGCGCCCGCTGCGAAGCGGCGCTTGCTCAGCTCATAGCTGATCTGCTGGCTTTTCAGCGTGTCCGCAGCCAGGCCCAGGCGCTCGCGGTCGGCCTGCAAGGACAGCCAGGTGTTGGCCACTTCGGCCACCAGGCTCATTTGCTGCGCGCGGCGCGCTTCCTCGGTGCCCAGGTATTGCTGCAGCGCCGCCTCGGACAGGCTGCGCACCTTGCCGAAGAAGTCCAGCTCGTAGGACACGCCCAGGCTGGCCGTGTACTGGCGGTTGATCTGGCCTTGGCCGCCGGCGCTCATATTGTCCGCCGTGCGGGTGGCGTTCTGGCCGCCGGAGGCGCTCACGCTGGGCACCAGCGCGGCGCGCTGGATACCGTACTGCGCGCGCGCCTTCTCGATATTGAGCGCCGAGACGCGCAGGTCGCGGTTGTTGGCCAGCGCCAGCGCGATCACTTCGCGCAGACGCTCGTCAGCAAAGTAGTCGCGCCAGGCGATGTCCGCGGCGGGCTTGGCGTCCGCCGCCACCGGGGCCGGCTTGTAGGCGTCGCCTTGCGGCCAGCCTGCCGTCACCGGCGCGGCCGGACGTTCATACACCGGGGCCAGGCTGCATGCACTGAGCAGCGCGGCAGCGGCCAGGGAAAATAAAGTCTTTTGCATATCAATGCACTCCTGCTGCGGTGCTGGCGGCGGCTTGGCGTTGCTTGAACAGGCCGCGCACCAGCACGAAAAATACCGGCACAAAGAAGATGCCGAGGAAGGTGGCCGTCAGCATGCCGCCCAGGACGCCCACGCCGATGGCGTTCTGGCTGCCCGAACCGGCGCCGCTCGCGATGGCCAGCGGCAGCACGCCGAGACCGAAGGCGATGGAGGTCATCAGGATGGGGCGCAAGCGCAGGCGCACAGCTTTCAGCGTGGCGGCCTTCAGCTCCATGCCCTGCTCCTGCAGCTCCTTGGCGAATTCCACGATCAGGATGGCGTTCTTCGCCGCCAGGCCGACCACGGTGAGCAGGCCCACCTGGAAGTACACGTCGTTGGCCAGGTGAAAGCCCCAGGTGGCCAGCACCGTGCCGATCACGCCCAGCGGCACCACCAGCAGCACCGAGAACGGCACCGACCAGCTTTCATACAGCGCGGCCAGGCACAGGAACACCATCAGCAGCGACAGCGTGTACAGCACCGTGGTCTGCGAGCCGGAATCGCGCTCTTCCACCGACAGGCCGTTCCACTCGAAGCCTATGCCGGGCGGCAGCTGGGCCGCCAGTTTTTCCACCTCGGCCATGGCCGCGCCCGAGCTCACGCCCGGCGCCGGCGCACCCTGCACGTTCATCGACGACAGGCCGTTGAAGCGCTCCAGGCGCGGCGAGGCGTAGATCCACTGGCCGCTGGCGAAGGCGGAGAACGGCACCATCTCGCCCTGGCTGTTGCGGACGAACCATTTGCCCAGGTCTTCCGGCGCCATGCGCGAATCCGGCTGGCCTTGCAGGTAGACCTTTTTCACGCGGCCGCGGTCGACGAAGTCGTTCACATAGGACGAGCCCCAGCCGGTGCTGAGCACGCGGTTCACTTCGGCGATGGACAAGCCCAGCGCGGTGGCCTTCTGCTGGTCCACGGTGATCTTGTACTGCGGCGTGTCATCCTGGCCGTTGGGGCGCACGCCCACCAGCAGCGGGCTCTTGGAGGCCATGCCCAGCAGCTGGTTGCGCGCACCCATCAGGGCGTCGTGCCCCAGGCCGGCCTGGTCCTGCAGCTGCAGGTCGAAGCCGCTGGCGTTGCCCAGCTCCAGCACCGCAGGCGGCGCAAAGGCGAACACAAAGGCGTCGCGGATCTGCGAGAAGCTGCCCATGGCGCGGCCGACCACGGCTTTCACATTGCCTGCCGGGCCGGGACGTTCGGACCAGTCCTTCAGGCGCACGAAGGCGATGCCGGTATTCTGGCCGTTGCCGCCGAAGCTGAAGCCGGCCACCGTGAAGATGGAAGCGACGTTCTGCTTTTCCTCGGTCAGGAAATGCTGCTCGACCTGCTCGATCACTTTCAGTGTGCGCTGCTGCGTGGCGCCGGCAGGCAACTGGATCTGCGCGAACAGCACGCCCTGGTCTTCTTCCGGCAGGAAGGAAGTGGGCAGGCGCATGAAGGCGGCGGCCAGGATGGCCAGCAGCACCGCGTACAGCAGCATGGAGCGCTTGCCGCGATTGAGCATGGCGCCGACCACGCCTTCGTACTTGCCGCTGCCGCGCTCGAAAGTGCGGTTGAACCAGCCGAAGAAACCGGTGCTGGCGGGCTGGTGGCCCTTGGCCACAGGCTTGAGCAGCGTGGCGCACAGCGCCGGGGTGAACACCATGGCCACCAGCACGGACAGCACCATGGCCGACACGATGGTGACGGCGAACTGGCGGTAGATCACGCCGGTGGAGCCGCCGAAGAAAGCCATGGGCACGAACACGGCCGACAGCACCAGGGCAATGCCCACCAGCGCGCCGGTGATCTGGCTCATGGACTTGGTGGTCGCCTCTTTCGGCGGCAAGCCCTCCTCCGTCATCACGCGTTCAACGTTTTCCACCACCACGATGGCGTCGTCCACCAACAGGCCGATGGCCAGCACCATGGCGAACATGGTCAGGGTGTTGATGGAATAGCCCAGCGCGGACAGCACGCCGAAAGTGCCCAGCAGGACCACGGGCACCGCCATGGTCGGGATCAGCGTGGCGCGGAAATTCTGCAGGAACAGATACATCACCAGGAACACCAGCACCACGGCTTCCACCAGCGTCTTCACCACTTCTTCAATCGACAGCTTGACGAAAGGCGTGGTGTCGAAAGCCACTTCGGCCTTCATCCCGGCCGGGAACTGCTTGGACAGCTGGTCGATCTTGGCGCGGATGGCCTTGGCCGTATCGAGCGCGTTGGCGCCGGTGGCCAGCTTGATCGCCACGCCGGTGGCGGCGTTGGCGTTGAAGCGCGCCACGGTGTTGTAGTTCTCGCTGCCCAGCTCCATGCGGGCCACGTCGCGCAAATGCACGGTGGCGCCGCTGGCGGAAGTCTTCAGCAGGATGGCGCCGAACTGCTCGGCGGTCTGCAGGCGGCTTTGCGCCGACACGGTGGCGTTCAGCTGCTGGCCCGGCATGGCGGGCGCGCCGCCCAGTTCACCGGCCGATACTTCGGTGTTCTGCGCGGTGATGGCCGCGCTCACGTCGGCGGGGGTCAGCTGGAAGCTTTGCAGCTTGGTCGGGTCCAGCCAGATGCGCATGGCGTATTGGGAACCGAACAGCGTCACGTCGCCCACGCCTTCCACGCGGCTCAGCGGGTCGATCACGTTGGCGGCCACGTAGTCGCCCAGGTCGGCCTGCTTCATGCTGCCGTTTTCGGACACGAAGCCCAGCACCATCAGGAAGTTCTTGGTGGACTTGGAGACCACCAGGCCTTGCTGCGTCACGGCGGCCGGCAGCAGCGGCGTGGCCAGCTGCAGCTTGTTCTGCACCTGCACCTGCGCGATGTCCGGATTGGTGCCGTTCTTGAAGGTCAGCGTGATGCTGATGCCGCCGGTTGAATCGCTGCTCGAGCTCATATAGCGCAAGCCGTCGATGCCCTTCATCTTCTGTTCGATGACCTGGGTGACGGCGTCTTCCACCGTCTTGGCCGAGGCGCCCGGGTAGGAACCGCTGATGGTGATGGCGGGCGGCGCAATGCTCGGGTATTGCGACACCGGCAGGCCGAGGATGGCGATCAGGCCCGCCAGCATGATGACGATGGCCACCACCCAGGCGAAGATCGGCCTATTGATAAAGAAACGTGCCATGGAATACCTCGCTTATTGCGCCGCGCGCTGGTTTGCCGCTGCGGTAGTGGCGGGTTTGGCGGCCACTTGCGCAGGCGCGCCGGGGCGCACTTTCTGCAGGCCGTCGATGATGACGCGGTCGCCGGCGGACAGGCCGGACTTCACCAGCCACTGGTCGCCGACGGTGGCGCCGGTGGCCAGCACGCGCTGCTCCACTTTGCCTTCCTTGTTCAGCACCATGGCGGTCGCCTCCCCTTTCGGGTTGCGCGTCACGCCCTGCTGCGGCACCAGGATGGCCTGCTCGTCCACGCCGCTGTCGACCACGGCGCGCACGAACATGCCGGGCAGCAGATCATGCTTGGGGTTGGGGAACAGCGCGCGCAGCACCACGTTGCCGGTGCCGGGGTCCACGCTGGCGTCGGAGAATTGCAGCTTGCCTTCCTGCGCGTACTTGCTGCCGTCCGCCAGCAGCAGCGTCACCCTGGCCTGGCCGCCGTTTTTCTTCAGGCTGCCGCTTTCCAGCTCGCGCTTCAGGCGCAGCATGTCGGTGCTGGACTGGGTCACGTCCACATAGATCGGGTCCAGCTGCTGCACCGTGGTCAGGGCGTTGGCCTGGCCTGCGGTCACCAGCGCGCCGGGCGTGACGTTGGAACGGCTGATGCGGCCGGAAATCGGCGCCGCCACGCGGGTGTAGTCCACATTGATGCGGGCGCTGTCCAGCGCGGCCGCTGCGGCCTCCACGTCGGCCCTGGCCTGCTCGGCGGCGGCCACGGCGTCGTCATAGTCCTGGCGGCTCACGCCTTCGATGGCCACCAGCTCCTTGTAGCGCGCCACTTTCGGCGTGGCGGCGGCCAGATTGGCCTTGGCCTTGGCCAGCGCGGCCTTGGCCGAGTTGTAGGCGGCCTGGTAGGTGGCCGGATCGATCTGGTACAGCTGGGCGCCGGCCTTCACGTCCGCCCCTTCGGCGAACAGGCGCTTCTGGATCAAGCCGCCCACTTGCGGGCGCACTTCGGCCACCTGGTAGGCGGTGGTGCGGCCCGGCAGCTCGGTGGTGATGGACAGGCTCTGCGGCGTGACCGTATGCACGCCCACGGCCGCCACCTGCGCCGGTTTCCCGGCGCCAGGTGCTCCGGCAGTGGTGGGTTGGCAGCCTGCGCTCAGCGCGGCTACGGAAATCAGGACCAGGGAAATAGGTTTCATTGTTCACCTCACATTTATCTTTTTATAGAATGAACGATCATTCTAAGACTGTCAAGCAATTATTTACTAATGAAACAAAAAAAGGCCAGCCCTCGAAATGCGAGGGCTGGCCCGAAAGGCTGCAGCAGGGGAGACTGCAGCGGGAGTGAAACTGTATGTAAGGCGCTGGCTTATTTCACCGGATCGGCATCCACCACCACGGTCTGGATATTGATACGGGAAGCGGCTTCAAAGCCGGAATCGATGCCCGCCAGCAGCCACATCTTGCCATCGGCGTCGGTCTTGACGATCAGCGGCTCGGCGCTCTTGACGGTCTTGAACTCGGCCTTCGTCACGCCGCATTCCTGCGTGTTGCCGATATTGCCCAGTACCTGCCCGTCCTTGCCGCCGGTGCCCTGGTTGCCGCGGTCCAGGTTCAGGGTGTTGCGGCCGTCCTTCAGCACCGATTTCGGTTCAGTGGCCGAAGCGGCGCCGATGACAAACACCGATTCGCCCGGCGCGCCGCCCACACCGGAGCAGCCGGAGGACACGTCGGTGGAAAATTTGACACTAAAGGTTACTTTATAGCTGGTGGATGGCACGAAACCGCCGAACTGTTTCCTTACATACAAGAACATGTCGTCGCTGCGGTTATGGCCGGCCATGTAATAGCCCTTGCCGGTCAGCGGCGCGTCCACGGTGCGCTGTTCGAAGACCACGAAATCCGGCGCGTCGCCGTCGCCGTAGTCGGTCGATTCGCCCTTCCAGCCTTCAATGCTCTGGCCGAAATCCGCCGTGATTTTCACAGCGACCGGCACGGTGGGCGGCGGCGGACCGGATTGCGGCACCGCAGGCCCCGGATAGTCGCCCGCGCCGCAGCCGGACAGCACGGCGGCGATGGCGGCGATGCCAGCGGCCAGGGCCGACGGCTTGATCAATTGTTTCATCGGATTTATCCCCTGTTGTTATAGGAGCGCACATTGTATGAAAACTGCATTGCAGAAACCGTCACAATTGTAACCATTTGTAGGTTTCCATACTGAACTAATTGCAAAATGTGGCCTACCGTACATTGTGTTTTCATACCCTGCGCTATTATTTCCACAACTAATCTCCGTATCTGCGAGTCGCTATGGAACAGCAAAATGAAGACCACAACCGCACCCTGTCTTCCGGCGTTCCCGGCCTGGACAACATCCTTGCCGGGGGGCTGACGCGCGACCGTTTGTACCTGATCGAAGGCGAGCCGGGCACGGGCAAGACCACGCTGGCGCTGCAATTTCTCAATGAAGGCGTGCGCCTGGGCGAATCCGTGCTCTACATCACCCTGGCGGAAACCATCGTGGAACTCAGTTCCGTGGCCCACTCGCACGGCTGGACGCTGGACGGCATCCACGTCGAGGAGATCATCCCCGACCAGTCCGCGCTCGCGCCGGAACAGCAGTACTCCATCTTCCACCCCTCGGAAATCGAGCTGGGCACGACCACGCAGCGCATCCTGGCGGCGGTGGAGCGCTACAAGCCCACGCGCGCCGTGCTCGACTCGCTGTCCGAGCTGCAGCTGCTGGCCGAAAACCCGCTGCGCTACCGGCGCCAGGTGCTGGCCCTGAAGCAGTACCTGGCCAACCGCAACTGCACCACCATCTTCCTGGACGACCGCACCGCCCTCAGCACCGACCTGCAAGTGCGCAGCGTGGCGCACGGCGTGATCACGCTGGACCTGGCCAGCCAGTCCTACGGCACCGAGCGGCGCCGCCTGCGGGTCGTGAAATACCGCGCCGTCGCTTTCCGGGGCGGCTCGCACGACTACCGCATCCTGTACGGCGGGCTGCAGGTCTACCCGCGCCTGGTGGCGGCCGAGTCGCGCGTCACCAGTCTGCGGCGCCAGCTCTCGAGCGGCCTGCCGGAGCTGGACCACCTGCTGGGCGGCGGCCTGGAGGAAGGCATGAGCACACTGGTGGCGGGGCCGCCGGGCAGCGGCAAGTCCACCGTGGCGGCGCAGTTTGTGGCGGCCGCCTGCGCGCGCGGCGAACGCGCCGCCATGTTCCTGTTCGAGGAGGCGCGCAACAATATGCTGAACCGCGCCGAAAGCCTGGGGATGAAGCTGAACCAGGCCGTCGAGGACGGCCTGCTCACGGTGCAGCAGGTGGACCCGGCCGAGCTGACGCCGGGCCAGTTCACGCAGGCGGTGGTGGAAGCGGCCAGCGGCGGCGCGCGCGTGATCGTCATCGACAGCCTGAACGGCTACCTGAACGCCGTGCCCGACGAGCAGTTCCTGTCCACCTACCTGCACGAACTGCTCACCTACCTGGGCCAGCGCGGCGTGGTCGCCATCGTGGTGGGCGTGCAGGCCGGCCTGATGGGCGGCGCCATGACCACGGCGGTGGACGCCAGCTACATCGCCGACAACATCATCACCCTGCGCTACTACGAAATGCAAGGCGAAGTGCGGCAGGCCGTCGCCGTGTTCAAGAAGCGCGGCAGCAGCCACGAACGCACGCTGCGCGCCTTCCGTATCGGCATGGGGGGCATCCAGGTGGGCGACGTGCTGGCCGGCCTGCACGGCGTGCTGACCGGCGTACCAACCAGCAGCGGGCAGGACGCGCCGCCTCGCGGCAAGCCTTGAGCATGATGGAAAAACGCATCCTCATCTATGCGCCCACCGGGCAGAACGCCGCCCTGTGCCACAAGGTGCTGGAGGTGGCCGGCATCGCCAGCCACGTGTGCGAGACATTGGGCGAGCTGCGCCAGGAGCTGCTGCTGGGGGCCGGCGCGGTGCTGACGGTGGAAGAAGCGCTGACCGCCAGCAGCTTCCGCCTGCTGAGCGAATACGTGGCGCAGCAGCCCAACTGGTCCGACCTGCCGATCTTGCTGCTGGCGCGCGGCGGCGACTCGCTGCTGGTGCGGCGCGCGGTGATCAGCCTGGGCAACCTGACGCTGCTGGAGCGGCCGGTGCGCACCGTCACCCTGATCGCCGCGCTGCATGCCCAGCTGCGCGCGCGGGAACGGCAGTACCAGATGCGCGAAGCGACGCGGCGCAAGGACGAATTCCTGGCCAGCCTGGGCCACGAGCTGCGCAACCCGCTGGCGCCCATCCGCACCTCGGCCGCGCTGCTGCCGCACCTGTTCCCGCAGTCGGCGCCGGCCGGGCGCATCAAGGATGTGATCGAGCGGCAGGTGGTGCACCTGACGCGGCTGGTGGACGACCTGCTCGACGTGGCCCGCATCACCAGCGGCAAGATCGCGCTGCAGCCCCAGCCCATCGTGCTGGCCGACGTGCTGCGGCACGTGATGGAGCTGAGCCAGCAGGCCGCGCTGGCCAAGCGCATCCGCGTGGAACAGCAGCTGCCGGACGAAGGCATCGTGCTGGATGCGGACTACGCGCGCGTGGTGCAGATCTATTCCAACGTGCTGTCGAACGCCATCAAATTCACGCCGCAGGGCGGCCGCGTGGCGCTGCGCGCCTGGCCCGAGCACGGCATGCTGTGCGTGAGCGTGTGCGACAGCGGCATCGGCCTGGAGCAGGAAGCGCTGTCCAAGATCTTCAATATGTTCGAGCAAAGCCGCACGGTCAGCGGGCAGATGTCCAGCGGCCTGGGCATAGGCCTGAGCCTGGCGCGCCAGTTCGCGCAGATGCACGGCGGCACCATCGAAGCGCACAGCGCGGGCATAGGCCTGGGCAGCGAATTCCTCATCAAGCTGCCGCTGCCGGAACAGCCGACGCAGGCGCCCGAACAGGCGCGGGAGGCGCCGGCCGGCCTTGCCGAAGCGGCGTCCAGCCGGCGCACCAAAGTGCTGGTGGTGGACGACAACCGCGACGCCGCCGACTCGCTGGGCGCGCTGTTCGAGATGCGCAACTTCGACGTGCACACCGCCTACGACGGCTACGCGGCGGTGGCCGCCGCCAACCAGCAGCAGCCCGACCTGATCGTGATGGACCTGGGCATGCCCGGCATGGACGGCTACGAAGCGGCGCGCCTGATCCGCCAGCAGCCGGGCGGCCAGGCGATCCAGCTGGTGGCGCTGACCGGCTGGGGCCAGAGCGACGCCCGCAGCCGCACCCAGGACGCCGGCTTCGACCAGCACCTGATCAAGCCGGTCGACTTCGACGACCTGCTGCGCCTGGCCGCCGCATCCCACTAACCCCTCAAAGCGAGCTGAGCCGCATTTCCCCCAATTCGGGGTCTGACCCCGGATGAGAGAAAATGCGGCTCAGCTCGCTTGTAGGAATTATTTCCAATCGCCTCGCAATTCCGCAACCTGGGCGTGCAGCAGTTCGGGGGTAGCGTCGAGCGGTGCGACCGGCTGGCCGACGGCCAGCGCCAGACGCGAGCGCCAGCCTTTGCGGAAGGCGCGCTCGAACACATTGTCCTTGCTGCGGCTGAGCAGGTGGCCCCACAGGCCGCGCAGCGCCATCGGGATCACCGGCACCTTGCTGCGCTCGATAATCTTGGCGATGCCGCCCCTGAACTCGTTGAGCTCGCCCGTGGTGGTCAGCCGCCCTTCAGGGAAAATGCACACCAGGTCGCCCTCGTGCAGCGCCTGCGCAATGTCGATAAAGGCCTTCTCCATCAGCCATGGATCTTCTTTTGCCGGCGCGATCGGGATCGCCTTGGCGGTGCGGAAGATCCAGCCCAGCAGCGGCGTGTTGAAGATGCGGTGGTCCATCACGAAACGGATCGGACGCGGGCTGGCCGCGCCGATCACGATGGCGTCGACGTAGCTGACGTGGTTGCATACCAGTACCGCCGGGCCGCTCTCGGGAATGCGGTCGGCGTCGATGGTCTTCACGCGGTGCAGCGTATGGATCAGCATCCAGGCCAGGAAACGCATCAGGAACTCCGGCACCAGCGAGAAGATGTACACCGCCACCACCGCGTTCATGATGGCCGTGGCAAGGAACAGCTGCGGGATGGTGAAGCCCTGCCCCAGCAGCACGATGGCAACGCCGGCCGCCGCCACCATGAACAGCGCGTTCAGGATGTTCATGCCGGCGATGGTGCGCGACAAATGGGCAGGCTCGCAGCGGATCTGGATCAGCGCGAACAGCGGCACGATGAAGAAGCCGCCGAACACGCCTATCATCACCACGTCGAACAGGATGCGCAGCGCGCTGTCCTGCGCCACAAAGCCCAGCCACTGCACGGCCGCCGTGTTGGTGTAGCCCATGCTGGCGAAATACAGGTCCACGCCGAACAGCGTGAGGCCGATGGAGCCGAACGGCACCAGACCGATCTCCACCTTGTGCCCGGACAGGCGCTCGCACAGCAGCGAGCCGGTGCCCACGCCCAGCGAGAACACCGTCAGCAGCAGCACGAACACGCTATGGTCGCCGTGCAGGAATTCCTTGGCGTAGACCGGGAACTGGGCGAGGATCAGCGCGCCATAGAACCAGAACCAGGAGTTGCCCAGCATGGACAGGAACACGCTGCGGTTCTGCCTGGAGAAGCCGATATTGCGGATGGTTTCGCTCACCGGGTTCCAGTTGATTTTCAGGTCAGGCGCCGACGCCGGCGTGAGCGGCACGCGGTAGCTGGCGAGCAGGCCTATCACCGCCACCGCCACCGTGGCCCCGGCCACCAGTTCTATGCCTATGCCTTTGTAGGCCACCAGCACCGCGCCCAGCACCTGGCCCAGCAGGATGCCGACAAAAGTGCCCATTTCGATCACGCCGTTGCCACCCATCAGTTCCTCGGGCTTGAGCTGCTGCGGCAGATAGGCGTATTTGACCGGGCCGAACAGCGTGGAGTGCACGCCCATGCCAACCACGGCGGCGATGAGCAGCCACAGCGTATGCGTCATCCAGCCCGCGCCGGCCATCAGCATGATGGCCACCTCCAGCCATTTCACCAGCCGCGACAGGCCCGCCTTTTCAAACTTGTCGGCGATCTGGCCGGCCGTGGCGGAAAACACCACGTAAGGCAGGATGAACAGGCCGGGAATCAGATTGGTCACCGTGGAGGGCGACATGCTGGTCCAGCTGGCCGCCTCGAAGCCCAGGATCACCATCAGCGCGGTCTTGAACAGGTTGTCGTTGAAGGCGCCCAGGAACTGCACCCAGAAGAAGGGGGCGAAGCGGCGCTGCGTCAGCAGGGAAAACTGGCTGGGCTTGCTCATGGTGGCGGTCTTTGCAAAAGTTAAATGTTGAACATAGACAAAATATATCAGGAAGCATGGTCCGGCAAGCGGCCCGTGACCGGGCGAAGCTTGATTTAACGCATCAAAGACTGAAACGCCTTCGGCATCCACGGCCGCGCCGCCAGCATGAAGGTCAGCGAATGCCGCTGTTCATACGGCAGGCGGGCATCGTCCTGATGCTGGCGCGAGAACTCGTCGGCCACCTGCTTCAAGCGCTCCAGCAGCGCCCTGGTGGAACGCTGCGACAGCATCACGCTCACCAGCTTCATGATCTCCTGCTCGCCGGCGAAGCGCGCGTCGAGGAAATCGCCGTAGGCCTCGCCCCGGAACCAGGTCTGGATCGGGCCGTTCGGTATCCAGCTGAAGGTGCGCGCCACCAGCAGCTTGACGCGGTTGTTCGGCATCAGCCGGAGGAAGCCGGTCTTGTCCAGCCGCAGCAGGTACTTCACCGCTTCCGCCTCGCTGATCTTGTACACCGCCACGATTTCCTCCAGCGGTATCATGTTCAGCGACGCCACTGCCACGATCAGCAATTTCGTGTCGCCGATGATTTCCTGCTCCTGCGCATAGCTCAGCTGCGCAATCAGCTGGGGGGCGTCGGTGGCGGCCTGCACCAGCTCGGCGAAATCCATGCCGACCGCCTCCAGTATCTGCTCCAGCCGCTCCAGCGTGAAACTGCGCTGCGCAAACATGCGCTTGACGCTCGCTTCGGACAAGCCGATGCGCTTGGCCAGTTCGGCGTACGTCACCGCCTTGGCCTTCAACTGCCGTTTCAGTGCGTCGATCATGAGGCTGGAATGGGACATGGGCTAGCTTTGCGCCAAAAGTATCGAAAAATAATACCACGCGCCCCAATTCTGACAACTAGTATCGAAGATATTGCCAGCCAGGCTGGCCGGGTCCAAGATGCGCCATCAACCCACCGGAGACCCAAATGAAACGCCTGCTGCTGCTTTCCCTGCTCTGCCTCACCACTGCCGCCGCCAATGCGAACGGCGCCAACTCCGAATTGTCGCGCGCCTCGGAAGCGCTGTCCGGCGCGGCCGGTATCGTCGTGCTGGGATCGATGTCGGCGGTGGCCGCATCTGGTTACGTGCTTATCGCCAGCGTGGACGCGGTGGCCGACGGCAGCGTGATCGTGCTGAAAGGCGCGTCGGACGGCGCCACCGCCTCGGTCAAGCTGAGCGCCAAGGCGGCTGAAGGCCTGTCGCGCGCGGCCGGGCAGGCCGTCACGGTGACGGCCATCTCCACCGGCCACGTGCTGGTCATGTCCGGCAAGGCCATCGCCTTCATCCCCAACGAAATCGGGCAGGCGCTGATACACCATAGCCGTGTGGGGCAATAATCATGCGCCGCCTGATCATGCCGGCCGCAGCGCTGGCCGCCCTCTTCCTGGTCCAGCTCCCGCACGCGGCGCGGGCAGGCAACAGCTGCGAGGACAAGCCGCTGGAACTGCAATCCATCGTCAAGGGCATGGACCTGGCGCTGCGCACCAGCCGCGCGCTGGACGAGAGCGGCGCGCAGGTCGCCTTCATCGCGCGCGCCGGGCAGGACCTGAGCAAATACCGCCTGCGCTACTCGCACATGGCGCTGGCGTGGCGCGACGAGGAACGCCAGCGCTGGCTGGTGGTGCACGAACTGAACGACTGCGGCAGCGCCACGTCCGCACTGTTCAACGAAGGCCTGGGCAACTTCTTCCTCGACGATATGTTCCTGTACGAGGCGCAGCTGGTGATCCCCAGTCCGGAAATGCAAGCCCGGCTGGCGCGCGTGCTGTCCGCCAGCACGCCGCGCAAGCTGCATCAGAGCAGCTACAACATGCTGTCCTACGCCTACTCCACGCGCTACCAGAATTCCAACCAGTGGGTGCTGGAAACCTACGCCGCCGCAAGCGCGGAGCCGGGCCGGGTGGAAACGCGCGCCGAAGCGCAAGCCTGGCTGCAGCAGTCCGGCTTCCGCCCCATCACGGTCGAGATCCCCGCCATGACGCGCCTGGGCGCGCGCATGTTCCGCGCCAACGTGGCTTTCGACGACCATCCCTACGAGCGCCGCATGGCGGGCCAGATCGACACCGTAACGGTGGACTCGGTTGTGCGTTTCATCAAGGCGCAGGACAAGCAAGCACGTACGATCACGATACGCTGAACCACATTGGCAGGAGCTGTCATGGAAACAATCATCCTCGGGATTTTAGCGCTTGGGTTGTATTTAATCGGGATGCCGGTCTATTGCATCCTCGCCGCGCGGCGCGCCAGCCGGCATGCAGAGAGCAACGACCGGGATCTGCTGCAGCTGCGCCATCTGGTTGACGAATTGCGGATGCAGGTGCGGGAACTGTCGGCAAAACGCGCGCCAACCATTCCGCCCGCCCCGACGGTCACGGCCGAGCCGCCGGCCGCCAGGCAGGACGCGCAGGCTGCTCCTGCAGCAAGTGCGCCCACCGCTGCAACGCCCACTGCACCACCCGCCGCACCGCCGGTTGCACGCCCCGCTGTACCTGCCGCTGTACCTGCCGCTGTACCTGCCGCTGCACCCGCCGACGCTCCGGCCGACGCTCCGGCCGATTCTCCCGCCGCAGCCGCTGACGATATCCCGCTCTACACCCGATCACTGGGTGCGCCGCCGGCATGGCTGACGGCCGCGCACGCATGGCTATTGGGCGGCAACATCGTCGCCAAGCTTGGCCTGTTGATCCTGTTCATGGGCGTGGGCTTCCTGCTCAAGTACACCGCCGCCAATTTCAACACCCCCATCGAGCTGCGCCTGAGCACCGTGGCGCTGGCGGACATGGCGCTGCTGGCCTGGGGCTGGCGCATCCGCGAGACCCGGCCCGGCATGAGCCTGCCCGTGCAAGGCACGGCGATTGCGGTCCTGATCCTGACGACCTTTGCGGCCTTCCGCATCTACCATCTGCTGCCCGCCACGCCGGCCTTTGCGCTGCTCATCGTCTTCGTTGCCTTCGCCTGCGTGCTGGCAGTGCTGCAAGACGCCGTCTGGCTGGCCGTTTTCGGCATCATCGGCGGCTTCGCGGCCCCAGTGCTGATCTCCACCGGCAGCGGCAACCACGTTGCCCTGTTCAGCTACTGCGCGACTCTGAACACGGGCATACTCTGCATCGCCACCAAAAAATCCTGGCGCGCCCTCAACGTGCTCGGCTTCGCCTGCACCTTCGTGCTCGGCACCGCTTGGGGCGTGCTGCGCTACGCGCCGGAAAACTACCTGTCGGCCCAGCTGTTCCTCGGACTGTTCCTGCTGATGTACATCGCCATCGCCGTCTTCTACGCGCAGCGGCAAGCGCCCAAGCTGGCGCACTACGTGGACGGCACGCTGGTGTTCGGCACCCCGCTGGCGGTCATCGGCCTGCAGCACGGGCTGGTGCAGCATATGGAGTTCGGTATGGCCTGGTCGGCCCTCGCCATGGGCCTGCTCTACACCGGCCTGGCGCTCGCGCTGTGGCGCCGCATGGGCGCAAGCGGCCGTCTGCTGGCCGAATCTTTCCTGGCCCTCGGCGTGGTGTTCGGCACGCTGGCCCTGCCCTTTGCGCTGGACGGACGCTGGACCGCCACCGCCTGGGCGCTGGAAGGCGCCGGCCTGGTGTGGGTGGGCCTGCGCCAGCAGCGCAAGCTGGCATGGATCTTCGGACTGCTGGTCCAAGCCGCCGCCTGGATCGGCTTCCTCGGCGACATTGTCACGCCCGATGCCACCATCGTGGCCGGCACCAATATCTGGCTAGGCTTCCTGATCCTGGCCGCCAGCACCTTTATCGCCGCCGTTCAGTTGCGCGGCGCGGACGACGCCGTGCCGGCAGACCTGCGCAGCCAACTGGCCCCGCTCCTGCTGGCCGTGGCAGCCGCCTGGCTGCTGGCGGGCGCCTGGAACGAAGTGTTCAGCCGCAGCAGCGGCGCACTGCAGCTTAACTTGCTCACCGCGAGCGCGCTCATGGTGGCAGCCCTGCTCGGTGTGATTGCCGGCCGCTTGCGCTGGCGCATGGCGGGCAGTTACACCGTGGCGGTACAGCTCCTGGCCGCCGCCGTGTTCCTGTACCGCACGAACTGGTACTGGATTGACGGCCGGATCCCCCTGCTCGACGGCCCATTCCTCAGCGCTGCCATGCTGGGCGCCGGCCTGTTCCTCTCCAGCCTGTCGTTCCGCCGTCGCGCCCAACGCAGCGCCGCCCAGGATGACCGGGACGCGCTCGCCCTCACTTCCGACGCCCTGCTGACCGGAGTGGGACTGGCCTGGTTCGGCATGGCACTGGCGCCCCTGGCCTCCTGGCTGGCGGCCCAGTATTCCCTGCCGCAGAGCCTTGCCGTGCCAGCCATGGCATCGTTCTACGCCATCGCCGCCAGCGTGCTCGCATTGGTCCTGCAATACCTGGCGCGACGCCTGGACTGGAGCGGCCTGCGCGCGCTGGCAGCGCCGGTGTGGCTCGCACTGGCCGGTATCGGTACCGCCATGCTGCTGGTGATGTACATGGCAAGCCAAACGCCCGGTGCACTGGCATGGAGCGCTTACGCCATCGCATGGGCCGCCGCAGAATACACGCTGCGCACCTGGACGCGCATGGCATGGCCGCTGCCGCGCGCCGCGCTGGTGGCACTCCATCTGCTGCGGATCGCCGTGCCTTGGCTGATGATCTGGCCGGTACTGAACCACGCCATCAGCGGCGCGCTGCTGGCGGGCAGCACCGAAGCGCAGACCCGCTTGCTGCTGGACGGCTGGGAAGTCAGCGGAGGCTGGGCGCGCTACCTGCCCGCATGGGCCATGATGGCCGCCACCGCCTTCCTGCTGCGCTGCGCGGCGAAGGACGACTGGCCGCTGCAGCCCCTGAACGGCTGGCACCGCAGCGTGCTGCTGCCGATCGCCGCAGCGTGGACATTGCTGCTGGCGGCGCGCTGGAACCTGCTGTACAGCGGCGCCATGGAACCGCTGCCCTATCTGCCCTTGCTTAACCCGCTGGATCTGACAACCGGCTTCGCACTGCTGCTGGCGGCCGCCGCGTTCCGGGAACACCGCTACGCCGCGCAACTCAGGCTGGCGGCAGCCGGCGCCGGCTACGTGTGGTTCAACCTGATCCTGTTGCGCTCCGTGTCCAACTACATGGATGTGCCCTACCGCTTCCATGCGCTGATGGCATCGCAATTCGTGCAAGCGCTGCTCTCGCTGATATGGACCGTGAGCGCCATGCTGCTCATGCGGATGGCGGCGCAGCGCGGCTTGCGCACGCTATGGGGCCTAGGCGCGGCGCTACTGGCTGTGGTGGTACTCAAACTGTTCGCGGTCGACCTGTCCAACGCGGGCGGCATAGAGCGCATCATATCCTTCATCGGCGCCGGTTTGCTGATGGTGGCCATAGGCTACGTGGCGCCGCTGCCGCCTGCCGCCCAGCGTGCGGAGGCCGTGTGAAGCGCGCCGTCCTGCGTCTCATCCCGCGCCACGCCGCCCTTGCGGCACTGCTGCTGGCGGGCGCCTGCCACGCGGCCGCTCCGGCAAGCACCGCCGGCTACAGCCACACCATCGCCGTCAACGTGGATAAGGACAGCGGCCTGGCGGCGCTGCGCCTGCCGCAACAGGTTTACCTCGGTTCCCAGTCGTCATCGCTGGGCGACTTGATCGTGTTCGACAGCACCGGGGCAGCCGTGCCATTCGCGCTGCTCGCGCCGCCGGTGCAAACGCGCACCACGGTGACCGAGCTGCCGGTGAAGATCTTCCCGCTGAAATCGGCAGTGGGTACGGCCGGCGAAGCGGCAGGCGCGCGGCTGGATATCCGCACCGACGGCAGCGGACGCCTGCTGTCCGTCGCCAACAGCCCGGCATCGCCAGCCGCCGCCGCGCAGGAAAGGCTGTCGAACCTGATACTGGATATCGGCAGCGACAAGGACGCGCGCGGCGAAGCGCCTGCAATATCGGCGCTGCGCTTCGAACTCCCACCGGGCACACCCAGCTACAGCGCGCAGCTCTGGCTGGAAACCAGCGACGACCTGCAGCATTGGGAATCCACCGGCGCCGCCGAATTGAACTGGCTCGCCAATGCAAATGCCGACACGCTGTCGAACAGCCGCATGGTGCTGCAAGCCGCCCGCTTCCGCTATGCGCGCATCAGTTGGCGCAGCGGCACGCCGCTGGTGTTCGCACGCATTGTGGCCGAAAGCGCCAGCACAGCCAAAACAGGCACGCCGCTGGATACCATCACCCTGCAGCCCACGACGGCCAGGAACGGCACGGACCTCGTGTACCGCAGCAGCATCGCCATCCCGGTGGAGCGCATCGGCATGCAGTTTGACGCCGCCAACGTTGTCTTCCCCGTTGTACTGGGCCGCTACGAGCAGCTGCCAAGCCGGCACCGCAGGCACCAGTCCCAGCCGGTATGGCAGTTCATTCCCGTGCTGAACACCACCTTTTACCGCATCAGCCAGCAAGGCGTGGAACGCAAATCGGACGATGCCGCCATCGAAGAGACGCACACGGAAACCTGGGTCGCGAAGACGCAGCACGCCTCGGCGGTGCAGCCGGCGCTACGCGTTTCCTGGACGCCGTCCACGCTGCTGCTGCTCGCCAACGGCAAAGGCCCCTACCGGCTTGCTTTCGGCCGCGCGGACACCGAACGGGCCGCGCTGCAACCGTCCCAGATCGCGCCCGGCTTCAGCGCCGACGAACTGCGCGCCCTGCCGCAAGCGCACGCCGAACCGCCTGCCGCTCAACCGGCGCCGGGCATCCCCGGCGCCGCGCCTCCGGAATCCAAGGTCACGCAGCGCACCGTCATCCTCTGGACAGTGCTGCTGGCCGGGATCGCCCTGCTGGCCTACTTCGCACGCACCCTGCTGCGCCAGATGAACGGCAGCCAGCAGTCGAAATAGGTTCCGGCCTACATCCCCAGCGGCAGGCGGATGGTGATGGTGGTGCCCTGGTGGCCGGTGGCGATGGCCAGGCTGCCGCCGAACGCGTCGGCCCGCTCGCGCATGCCGATGATGCCGATGCCGGGCGACGCTTGCGCCGGGTCATAGCCTTTGCCGTTGTCGGCCACCTCGATCAACAGCGTGCTGCCTTGCGGACCGGCCGCCTGCCGCAAGGAGACTGTCACGCGCGTGGCACGGGCGTGCTTGACCACGTTGGACAAGGCTTCCTGCACCGTGCGGTACGCGGAGATGGCGACTGCGCTGTCCAGTTTTGAGAAGTCGCCTTCGGCCTGGAACTCGAAGCGGCAGCCTGCGCCTGCGCGGTCGTAGTGGCGCACCATTTCTTCAAGCGCGCCTTGCAGGCCCAGCATCTCAAGCACTTCTGGCCGCAAGCGCCGCACCAGCGCGCGGCCGCTGTTGTACAGTCCCAGCGCCAGCTGGATCACGCCCTGCGCGCGCGCAGCGATCTCCTGCGCCTCCGGCCCCTGCTCCAGCTTGCGCGACAAATCCACCACCCGCTGCGACTCCAGCCGCACCGCGATCAGCGTGGCGTTCAGCTCATCATGAATTTCCAGCGCGATGCTTTTGCGCTCTTCCTCCACCGCGCTGTTCACCTTGCGTATCAGCCGGCGCTTCTCCGCGTCGGCCTCGCGCAAGGCGCGGATGGAGGCGTTCAGCGAATGACTGAACTGCTTGGCCAGATGCCAGGCCAGCAGCGCGCACACCAGCAGCCCCAGGCTCGCCACCAGCAGCGCAAAGCAGAAGCGGCCGGTCTGCTTGCGCAGCATGGCGGTGGAGGACATGGTCACGCGCACGTGGCCGACCGTCTCCACCGTCATACCCTCCGGTCCCGGCGCAAGGCTCTGCATATTCATCCAGACCAGGCGCCGCAGGATGGGCGCCTCGTAGTAGCTCGGCTCCGGCTGGTCGCCGCTGCGGCTGGCCACTTGCAGCAAGGGCTTGCGCGCCTTGTCGAACAACTCCACTTTGTGGATGCTGCTGTCCGACTGCACCATGCGGCTGACGCTGGACCGAAGCTCATCGAGCTTGCCCAGGCTGATGCTGTATTCGCTGCTGTCGGCCACCACCTTGGCCACGAGCGGCCCGCGCTCGGCCAGCTCCTCCCGCACCTCGGTCAGGCGCGACTGCCAGGCGTAAGCCACAAAGGTGACGAACATATACGCCACCGGCACGATGATAATGGACAGCAGCCGCGCGCGCACGCTCCAGCCGCGCCAGAAGGCCAGCGCCATCAGGGTTCAATCAGGCCGTGCTTGACGGCTAGCCGCGTGATCAGCGCGGGCCGGTGCACGCCCAGCTTCTCCTTCACGGCCTGGCTGATATTGCTGATGGTCTTGGTGGATACGTCCAGCTTCTCGGCGATCTCCGCGTTGGTCAGGCCTTCGGCCATCAGCGTGAAGATCTCCAGCGCTCGCTCGTCAAGCTGCGCCTGAGGCGACTGCTCGCCCTGCACCGACAGCTGCGCCAGGCGCTCGGCGATCTGCGGCGCGAAGTACAGCCCACCCTCCTGCGCGCGCAGCACCGCCGCCGCCAAATCGGCCGGATCGCAATCCTTGGTCATGAAGGCGCGCCCGCCGAGGCGGTAGGTTTCCTTGATCAGGCTGTCCTGGTCGAACTGGCTCAGGAACACGATCTTGGCCGACGGCGTCTGCGCCAGCACCTGCTTGGCCACGTCCAGCCCGGTCAGCTCCTCGCCGAAGCGGATGTCCAGCACCAGCACGTCCGGCTGCAGGGCCGCGAACTGCGCGATGGCGTCGGCCGGCGTGCGCGCCTGCCCCACCACGTCCATGCCGTGGCTCTCCAGTGACATGGCAAAGCCCGTCATGACAATCGGATGGTCATCCGCCAGCAGAACCCGTGTTTTTCGTTCCATTTCCATCCAGTCGCAAAAATAATTTCCACTGGTTAGAAGCATATCACACCATGCATTTCCACTGAAACTGCTTTTCGTTTTCTATTTGATAGAATAATATACTTCCACAACCTAGCAATTTTAGGTTCCACATGAACAGGAGCGCACATGAAGAACGAAAAAAACCTGACCGGCATCACGGTGGTCGCAGCCCTGCACGTGGCTTTGGCCGTGCTGGTGATGAGCAGTTCCCGCATCACGGTGTTCCATTTGCCGGAAACCACCGTGGATCTGGTGAAGGAAGTGGTGGAGCCGCCGCGCAAAGTGGAATACACCGACCTGCCGATGGACGCGCCGCGCCAGCCCGACATCTACGTGCCGCCCGTGCCGGACCATATTCCGCAGCAGCAGTCCAACGTCACCGCCCGTCCGCTGACGGACAGCGCGCAGCCGTCGACTCCCGGCCCGGTGGTGGCCAGCGCAGACACCGGCGCCGCCCGCGTGGCGCCGACCAGGGCGCCGGTGCATGTGGCTGCGGTGGTGGACGCAGCCAACTGCGCCAAGCCGGACTACCCGAAAAGCGCGCTGCGCAACGGCGACTCCGGCGCGATCACGCTGGCCCTGCTGATCGGCACCGACGGCCGGGTGGCGGATTCAAAAATAGTAAAGTCCAGCGGCTTCCGCGACCTGGACCGCGCCGCGCAGGTGGGACTGGGCCTGTGCAGGTTCAAGCCCGGCACCATAGACGGCGTGCCTCAGCAGTCCTGGACGCGCATGCAATACGTGTGGAATCTGGATGATTGAACGGCGCTAGGAGCGCATGCGGCGGAACAGCGGCCCTATCGCCAGCACCAGGATCACCATCCGCGCCACGTGGAAAGCGGTGACAATAGGTACGCCGAGATGCAGGGTCTGCGCCGTCAATGACATTTCGGCGATGCCGCCGGGAGAAGTGGCGAGGATGGCGGTGCCGGGGTTCAGGCCCGCCATCTTCGCCAGCAGCAGGCCGAAGGCGGCGGCCAGGGCCAGCGCCAGCGCGCTGCAGGCCGCTACGCTGGCGAGGTAGCGCGGCGCGGTGTGCAGAAAGCCCGGCGTGAAGCGCGTGCCGAGCGATATGCCGATGAACAGCTGCCCTGCTTTCACCATCCATTCGGGCAGGCGGCTCAGGTGGATGCCGAAGGCGGTCAGCGCCATCGCCATCAGCAGCGGGCCGATCACCCACGCATTCGGCAAGCGGCCCTTCTTCAGCGCCAGCGCGGCGGCGCTGGTGAGCAGTATCAGCACCAGCAGCCCCGCCGGCTCCACGCTGCGCGCGCCCGGCACGAACAGGTCTGTCCCCATGCCCAGGCCATGCTGGCCCCAGTAGCGTATGGCAAACGGGATAATCCCCACCACCATCATGATGCGCAGGCTGTGCGCGGCCGCCACGCGCTCCACGTTGGCGCCGTGATGCTCGCCCTGCACCGCCATCTCGGAAGCGCCGCCTATGGCCATGGCGAAGAAAGCCGTGGTGCGGTCCGTGCGGGAGAGTTTGTGCAGCAGCCAGGCGCAAAAGCAGCCGAGCAGCAGCGCGAAGGCGACTGCGGCGGCGATCCAGCCCGCGCGCGCAGCCAGCACGGCGAGCACCGGCGCGGTGAAGTACAGGCCGAGCGCGGTGCCGATGGCCCACTGTCCCGCTTCGCGCACGCGCACCGGCGCGCTTAAATCAATGCCGCACAAGCGCAGTGCTGCGGTGGCAAACAGCGGGCCTATCATCCACGGCAGCGGCGTGTTGAGGACCACGCACAGCAGCGCGGCGGCGATGCTGGCCGCCAGCGCGGAGAGAAAGGCCCGCCCGGGTTTCACGCTGCCTCAGAACACCCAGAGTTTTTCGGCCGGCAGCTGCAGCCAGTAGCTGCCTGCGTCCAGCTTGTACTTCGAGTAGGCGCGCAGGCTGATGTCGCCATTGGCGCTCTGGAACAGGCATTCCCAACGGTCGCCCAGGTACATGCAGGTGAACAGCGGCACCTGGATGGCGTTCTCTGCCTGCTCGGAACTGATGCGCACTTCCTCAACGCGTATCAGCGTGGCCGGATCGGCCATGCCGGCGCCGCGCGCCGTGCCGCGCAGCTTCTGGCCATTCACTTCCAGCACCACGCTGGCGCCGTCGCGCGACAGCACCTTGCCAGGCAGGCGGTTGTTACTGCCCATGAACTCCGCCGTGAACAGCGTTTCCGGCGTTTCGTACATGCTTTGCGGCGTGCCTTGCTGCTCGATCTTGCCATTGTTGAGCAGCAGGATGCGGTCGGAAATCGCCATGGCTTCGGCCTGGTCGTGCGTCACCATCAGCGCGGACAGGCCCAGGCGCACAATCAGCTCGCGCAGAAAGGCGCGCGCTTCTTCGCGCAGCTTGGCGTCCAGATTGGACAGCGGTTCGTCCAGCAGGATCACGGGCGGGTTGTACACCAGCGCGCGCGCAATCGCCACGCGCTGCTGCTGGCCGCCGGACATCTGGTGCGGGAAACGCTCGCCCAGGTGGCCCAGGCCCAGCTGCTTGAGCACCTCGTTCACGCGCTCCTTGATTTCGGACGATGGCATCTTGCGCAGCTTCAGGCCGTAGGCGACGTTGTCGAACACGGTCTTGTGCGGCCACAGCGCATAGGACTGGAACACCAGGCCCAGGTTGCGCTGCTCGGCCGGCATCTCGAAGGATTTCGATCCGTCGAACACATTGCGGTCGCCGATGTTGATGGTGCCCAGCTTCGGGCTTTCCAGGCCGGCCACGGCGCGCAGCAAGGTGGTCTTGCCGCTGCCGGAAGGGCCTAGCAGTGCCACCACTTCGCCCTTCTGCAGGTGCATCGATACGCCCTTGAGGATGGGGTTGGCTGTGGCGCCCTGGCCGTATTCCAGGTGCAGGTCGTTGACGGTCAATTCATTCATGGCGAGGTCTCGTTTCATGATTATTCTCTCAGTTATGCACTTAGTTGTGCAGCTTCACGCCAAAGCGCAGCGCGATGCCCAGGCCCACGGCCACCAGCGATATATTGATGAAGGACAGCGCCGCCACCAGGTCGGTCGAACCGCCCGCCCACAGCGACACCAGCATGGCGCCGATCACCTCGGTGCCCGGCGAGAGCAGGTACACGCCGGTCGAGTATTCGCGCTCGAAGATCAGGAACACCATCAGCCATGCGCCCAGCAGGCCGTATTTGATCAGCGGCAGCGTCACGTCGCGCGTCACCTGGCCGCGCTTGGCGCCCACGGCGCGCGCCGCTTCTTCCAACTCGGGACCCACCTGCAGCAGCGCGGTCGAAATCAAGCGCATGCCGTAAGCCAGCCACACCACCGAGTACGCCAGCCACACCGCAAAGATGGTGGAACGCAGGGAACGTAGCGCGGGAATCAGGTGCTCGCTCAGCCACAGGGCCAGGCCGTTGTCCATGCCCTTGAGCATGCCGTCCAGCCACGAAGGCACGAACAGGAACACCCACAGGAAGGCGAGGCCGGCCAGCAGGCCAGGCACGGCGCGCGGCACCAGCACGCTGTAGTCCAGCATGCGGGTGATGCCGTCCGGCTTGCGGTGCATGGCCAGCGCAATGGCGCAGTAGCAGGCCACGGCCAGGCCGCCGCCGATCACGCCGATCAGCACCGTGTTCAGGATGCCGCGCATCAGCGAGTGCTGCTCGAAGATGTCGCGGAAGTGCTGCAGCGTGAGCACGTCGGCCAGCTTCACGCCCTCGCCCCAGTACTGCACGAAGGAGCGCAGCACGATGCCGGTCAGCGGCAGGATGATGGTGAACAGCAGCCAGGCGAACAGCAGGCCGAAGGCCAGCCATTTCCATTTACCGAGCGGCATGGCCTTGGTGCGCGCGCCCTTGCCCTTGATGGACACGTATTTATTGGCCGACTTGAGCAGCCAGCGCTGCATCATCACCAGCGGCATGGTCACCATCACCAGGCAGACGGCGACGGCGGCCATCAGGTGGTAGGACGGCGTACCCAGCTTGTTGGTCAGCTTGTACAGATAGGTGGCCAGCACCAGGTGGCCTTCCGGATCGCCCAGCACCAGAACCAGACCGAACACCTCGAAGCCGAGGAAGAACACCAGCACGCCGGCGTAGGACAGCGCGGGCATGATCATCGGCAGCGACACGTTCATCATCACCTGCCACGGCGAGGCGCCTGCCACGCGGGCCGCTTCCTCGACGTCCGAGCCCAGGCTTTTCAGCGCGGACGAGGCATACAGATAAACGTGCGGCACGTGCGTGAGACCGGCAATGATGACGATGCTGGTGAAGGAGTAGATATTCCAGGGAATGAAGCCGAGCAGCTCCTTGGCCCAGATCGAGTAGAAGCCCACCGGCCCCATGGAGACCACGTAGCCGAAGCCCATCACCATGGGCGAGACGAAGATGGGCACCAGCAGCAGCGGCGCGATCCAGCCGCGGCCAGGCAGGTCGGTGCGTATCATCAGGAAGGCCAGCGCGCCGCCCAGCGGCACGGCGATGGCTGCCAGGCCGGTGGCCAGGATCAGGCCATTCCAGAACGCCTGCGCGAAATCGGGGTCGTCGAAGATGAAGCTGTAGGCTTCCAGGCTCAGCACCTTGTTCGGCATGAAGAACGGCGCCGACAGGAAGCTCTGATAGAAGATCAGGTACAGCGGCAGGAAGATGGCGATCGCGGTCAGCGTCACCACCACGCCGCGCGGCCAGTTCAGGCTGCGGCGGCCGCTTGAGGGTAGGGTCAATGTTTGCATGGTCGGGTCTCGATTCAACGGTTGGCTGCTGCTTGGCGGGTTACGCTGCGCTAACCCGCCATCCTGCTTACTTCTTACCGGCGGTCTCTTTCCACTGCTTCAGGAAGGCCATGCGCTTGGCCGGTCCCAGGAACTGCAAAATGATGGGGTGCACCGGCACCGGCTTGACGTTGTCCTTGCCGATCTGCTTGATCAGGTCGGCCGAAGTGGTTTCGCCGGTCACGTCGGCGCGGATGGCGTACAGCTTGGATTCGTTCGCGATCACGGTCTGGCCGCGATGGGACAGCATGAAGTCCAGCCACAGCTTGGCGGCGTTGACGTTCTTCGCGGCCTTGTTGATGAACATCACGCGCGACAGTATCAGCGTGTAGTCCTTCGGCAGCATCACGCCGATGGACGGGTCGGTCTTGGCGCGCACCAGCGCGTAGGAGCCCAGCACGTTGTAGCCGATCAGGTTCTCGCCCGAGGAAATGCGCTCCATCATGGTGCCGGTGGACGACTGCACGCGCACCTTGGCCACGCCGAATGCGTTCTCCAGATCGATGAACTTCGGATTTTCCTTCGCGTCCTGGGTCATGAACATGAAGCCCACGCCGGATTTTTCGATGTCGTAGGTGGTGACCTTGTCCTTGAACTTGGGCTGCTGGATCAGCTTGGCGAAATCGGCGTGCGTCTGCGGCACTTCCTTGGCGTCCACCAGGCGCTTGTTGTAGACGATGGCGGCCGGCTCGAACGTGGTGCCGTAGGCCTGGTCGTCCCACACCGCCCAGCCGGGGATCTTCGGCGCTTCAACCGATTTGTATTTCAGCGCGTGGCCGTCCGAGGCCAGGCGCATCTGCAGGTCCATGGCCGAGGACCACATCACGTCGGCGGTGTTGCCGCCGGCGGCCGCTTCGGAGATGAAGCGGTTGTACACCTCGGTCGAATTCATGTCGTTGTACTCGACGGTGATGCCGGGGTAGATGGCGTTGAATTCCTTGATCAGCGGCTGGGTCGCCTTGCTGTCGGTGGCGCCGTAGACAACCAGCTTGCCTTCCTTCTTCGCGCCGTCGATCAGCTTCTGATAGTCGGCGGGATAGCCGGCCGGTACTTGGGCGAATGCTGCGGATGCGAACAGGGAAGCCGCGACGGCCAGGGTCGATTTCTTGAACATATAAGTCTCCGGTTAGAGTGTTTTGCTTGCTTAGCGCACCAGGCCGAATTCGCTGGCGCGCTTGCCGTAGTTGTCCACGGCCTTGCGTACATAGTCGGCGAGCGCGTCGCCGGTCAGTGCAAAGGGATACAGTCCGTAAGCCATGCGGGCTTCGGCAAATTGCGGCGTGGCCATCATGCGCTCGAACACCTGCACCCACTGGCGGTAATCCGCCTCGGGCACATGGGGTCCCATCCACACGCCGCGGATGATGGGCCAGACCACGTCCACGCCCTGCTCGCGCGCGGTGGGCACGGCAGCGAGCACGCCGGGCAGGCGCTGTTCGGACAGCACCGCCAGCACGCGCGTCTTGCCCTTGGCCGCGTACAGCGTGGCTTCCGACGCGTCGCCGGACACCACGTGCACAAAGCCCGCGTCCATGGCGGTGAAGGCCTCGCCGCCGCCCTCGAGGGCCACGAAGCGCAGCACTTTCGGGTCCACGCCTGCGGCGCGCATCACCAGCGCGATCTTCAGCCAGTCCTGGCTGCCGATGGTGCCGGACACGCCGATCAGCACCTTTTCGGGATGCTTCTTCAGCGCCGACACCAGGTCCGCCAGCGATTTGTAGGCCGAGTCGGAACGCACGGCGATCATGCCGTAGTCCGCGCCCAGCGCCGCCACCCAGCGCACATCGTCCGCCTTGGCCTTGCCGAACTTGCCCTGCGCCAGATTGAGCAGCGAGCCGCCCGAGAACACCACCAGCGTGTTCGGATCGGCGCGCCGCTGCGACATCAGCGAGTGCCAGGCCACCGCGCCTATGCCGCCGGGCACGTAGCTGATGTGCACATCGCGCTGCGCCTCGCCGGCCAGCGCCTGCAAGCCCTTCTGCGCCAGCTTGCAGGTCAGGTCCATCGCGCCGCCCGGCTTGGACGGCACGATGCACTCGACACGGCCGGCCGGCACGCCTTGCGGCGGTTTGGCCGCGTGCGCGCCCGCCGCCAGCAAGGCAAGCGGCAACAGCAAGGTTGGCAGGGCTTTCATGGCGCGGTGCTCGCTAGGCTGATTAGAAGCGGTGCTGGATGCCGGTGACCACGCCGCGCTGGTTCGTGTCGAAGCCAGCGTCGTCGCGCGACAGGCCGGTCAGCTGGCCGTGCTTGGCCTTGGCGTAGGCGGCAGCCACGTACACGTCGGTGCGCTTGGACAGCGCGTAGCGGTAGCGCGCCACGTACATCACAGGATCGGCGTCCTTGCCGCTGGCCACATTCTTCACGTTCACGCGGTACACGGCGCCGGTGATGGTGGTGTTCGGAATGGCCTTGTACGCCACGCCGGCCCACCAGGTGGTCGCCTTCACGTCCGCCGTGGCGGCTTTGCCGGCCACCAGCTTGTAGTCGCGCATCACGCCGTAGAACTTGAACGGGCCGGTCTCGTAGCTTGCGCCCAAGTGGTAGACGGTGTTCTCGTCGCGGCGGCCGGTGACAGCGACGGTGTTGCCGTTGATGCGCTCCCAGGTCGCCATCAGGCCCAGGCCATTGGCGGCGTAGGCCACGTTGCCCGCCATTTTGCGGCTGTCGGACTGGCCGGTGGTCTGCTCGCCCATGCCGTAGGTGGCGCCGTATTTGAAGTCGCCGGTGCTGCCGGTGTACTTGATCAGGTTGTCGAAGGCGGTGGTGAAGCCGTATTTGCTCGGGCCGGTGGCCGGGCCGCTGGTGGCCCACGAGTAGTAAGGCGCAAAGCCCATCGGATCGTAGGAGATGACGGTGTCGTACACGGTGGTGAAGGAGCGGCCGATGACCACGCGGCCGAAGCTGCCTTCCAGGCCGACGTTGGCCTGGCGCTTGAACAGCGGGCCGTCCTGCGCGCCGCTGTCGAGCAGGATGCCGCCTTCCAGGTTGAACACGGCTTTCAGGCCGCCGCCCAGGTCTTCGGTGCCGCGCAGGCCCCAGCGCGAGGTGTTCATGCCGCCGGAAATCACGCTGGTCTTGGAGCCACCCGCAGGCGTGGCATTCGAAGCGTTTTCAACGCCGGCGTCGATCAAGCCATAGACTTGCACATTCGACTGCGCGTGCGCCGCGCCGCCCAGGGCGCTAACGGCGGCAGCGGCAACGGCCAGCGCCAAAGTGGACTTCTTCATGGGTGTCTCCTATAGATATAATTGTTGGTGATATGCCTGATCACTGAAATCAGGGCTCCACTATAGGTTTCACTTCCTTTCAATTCTCTTTCACTGCCAATATTGTCGCCACGTCACCACAAAGAATTTACTTTTGGCGGCGCGGCGAGGAAGATGCAGGCCTGAGCATACACCCGGCAACACGAAAACCATGCGCATCCTCCTCGTAGAAGACCATACCGAACTGCAGCACTGGCTGGCCAAGGCCCTGCGCGACGCCCACCTGACGGTGGAGTGCGCCGACAACGGCGCCGACGCCGACGCCCTGCTGCACACGCAGGACTATGCGCTGGTGATACTCGATCTTACCCTGCCGCGCATGGACGGGCTGGAGGTGCTCAAGCGCCTGCGCGCGCGCGGCGGCCCGCGCGGCAAGACGCCGGTGCTGATCCTGACCGCGCGCGGCGGCCTGGAGGAACGCGTGCAGGGCCTGAACCTGGGCGCGGACGACTACCTGGCCAAGCCTTTCGAGCTGGCCGAGCTGGAAGCGCGCGTCAAGGCGCTGCTGCGCCGCAGCGTGGGCAACGAGGCGCTGGTGCACAGCTGCGGCGCGCTCAGCTTCGACACCATCACCCGCATGTTCAGCTACCACGGCGCGGCGCTGGCGCTCACGCCGCGCGAGCACGCGGTGCTGGAAGCGCTGATCAGCCGCAGCGGCCGCGCCGTGTCGAAGGAAAAGCTGTTCGACGAAGTGTTCGCGCTGGCGGACGACGCCAACCTGGACGCGATCGACCTGTACATCCACCGCGTGCGCAAAAAGCTCGAGAGCGGCCAGCCCGGCGGCGCCGCCATCACCACCCTGCGCGGCATCGGCTACCTGCTGCAGCCGCGCGAGCCGGCCGAGTAATGGAGCGCGCGCCGCCACCGCAGCAGCCCGCGAGGTACAACGCCCCGCTGGGCAGCTTGCGCGGCCAGCTGCTGCGCTGGCTGCTGGTGCCGCTGATCTGCCTGATGGCGCTGGACGCCGTCTCGGTCTACCGCAACGCGCTGGACGCGGCCGACATGGCCTACGACCGCTCGCTGCTGGCCTCCACCCGCGCGCTGGCCGAGCGCGTCTCGGTACAGGACGGCAAGGTGGTCGCCGACGTGCCCTACGTGGCGCTGGACAGCTTCGAGACCGACACGCTGGGCCGCATCTTCTACAAGGTCAGCGGCATCAACGGCGAGACCGTGTCCGGCTTTGGCGACCTGCCACCGGTGCCGGCCAATGTGCCGCGCTCGGAAGCCTATCCCGCGCTGGTGCGCTTCTACCACGCCAAATACAACGGCCAGCCGGTGCGCATTGCCGCACTGCTGCAGCCGGTGTACGACGACAGCATGCGCGGCATCGCGCTGATCCAGGTGGCCGAAACGCTGGACGCGCGGCGCGGCCTGTCCAACCAGATCCTGCTCGACACGCTGCTGTGGCAGGCCGGCCTGGTCCTGGCCACCGGCCTGCTGGTGTGGTTCGCGGTGCGGCTGGTGCTCAAGCCGCTGATGCGCCTGAAAGTGGAAGTGGAAACGCGCAGCGTGTCCGACCTGTCCGACGTCGATCCCGCGCTGGTGCACAAGGAAGTGCGGCCGCTGGTGGAGGCGATGAACGGCTCCATGTCCCGCATCCAGGACCTGATCGCCAGCCAGCGCCGCTTCATCGCCGACGCCTCGCACCAGCTGCGCACCCCGCTCACGGTGCTCAAGACGCAGTCCGAACTGGCGCTGCGCGAAGCGGACCGCGCGCCCTGCGACGCGGCGGCGCTGCGCGCCATGGTGCAAGGCATCGCCGCCACCACCGACTCGGCGGTCCACCTGGCCAACCGCCTGCTGATGCTGGCGCGCATCGAGCACAGCGGCGGGGTGGAGCCGGTGCCGGTGGAGCTGCGCGCGCTGGTGCGGCAGGTGGCGCTGGAGCAGGCGGTGCCGGCGGTGAGCCGCAATATCGACCTGGCGCTGGAAGCGGAGCAGGAACTGGTGGTGCCCGGCCAGGCGCTGCTGCTGCACGAAATGGTGGCCAACCTGGTCGACAACGCGCTGCGCTACACGCCGGACGGCGGCGGCGTCACGCTGCGGATCGGCCCGGGCCGCGTGCTGGAAGTGGAAGACAGCGGCCCCGGCATCCCGGAAAGCGAGCGCGAGCGCGTGTTCTCCCCCTTCTACCGCGCCGCCGCCTCCATGCAGCGCAACCCCGGCGGCGCCGGCCTGGGCCTGGCCATCGTGCGCGACATTGCCGCATTGCACGGCGCCACCATCGCCCTCGCCGACGGCGCCCACGGCCAAGGCCTGAAAGTCAGCATAAGCTTCCCTCCCTAGTCCCCTTCCTACAAGCGAGCTGAGCCGCATTTACCCCAATCCGGGGTCAGACCCCAAATTGGAGGGAATGCGGCTCAGCTCGCTATACCAATCGGACGCGGAGTTTCGGGCTTTTCCCCTATGATGCAGTGGATACGCTGCTGAGCCGTCCGGCCTCCGTTTCCTATGTTTCCCAAGCTGTCTTTCCGCCATCTGCTGCTGGGCGTGTTTCTGCTGGTCGCCGTGCTGCTGAGCGCGACGTCGGTGCATGCCCTGCTGATCCTGGACCGCCTCGCCGCCCATAGCCGCGAGGCCGGCCAGCATGCCGTCGCCCTGACCGAGAATGCACAGCGCCTGGCCGAACGCAGCGTGGCCATGGAGCGCAGCGCGCGCCAGTATCTGGTGCTGGACGATCCGGCCTTCCGCCAGCGCTATGCCGAGGCCTGGCGCGACGCGCAAACAGCCTTGGCGGCAGTGTCGGCCGGTCTGCCCGGCGCGCCGCCGCACACTTTCGCCGACTGGGCGCAGCGCAGCGACGCTGCGTGGACCGTGCTGCAGACGCCGCGCGCCCGCCGCGCCAGCCGGGTGCAGGCACTGAACCAGGCGCTCAGCGGCCTGCCTGCCATCAGCCAGCGCCTGGAGGATGAGGTGAAGCGCGAGGTGGAGCGCCGCAACCAGTTGCTGCTTGACGAACTTGACCAGCGGCGCGGCGTCCTGACCGGCCAGGTGGCCGCCGCCATCGCCTTGGCGGCGCTGTTGGCGGTGGGCTTCGGGGCCTGGGTGTCGCGCCCGCTGAAACAGATCGAGCAGGCCATCCACAGGCTGGGCGAGAACCGCTACGGCGACGCCATCGCAGTCGAGGGGCCAAACGATTTGCGGCGGCTGGGTCAGCAGTTGAATTGGCTGCGCCAGCGCTTGTCCGACCTGGAGGCCGACAAGTCGCGCTTCCTGCGCCATATCTCGCATGAGCTGAAGACGCCATTGGCCGCGCTGGTGGAGGGCGTGGCGCTGCTGGAGGACCAGGTGCTGGGCGCGCTCACGCCGCAACAGCGCGAGATCGCCGCCATCCTGCGCCACAACACGGCCTCGCTGCAGAACCAGATTGAAGACCTGCTGCGCTACAACGCCGCCAATTTCGAGGCCCAGCACCTGCTGCGCACGCCCTGCGATCCGGCGGCGCTGGTACACGAGGTGGTCGCCAACCAGCAACTGCAGATGCAGGCGCGCGGCTTGCAGGCGCTGGTGGAGGGCGCGCCGCGCACGCTGCCGCTGGACCGCGACAAGATAGCCGCCGCACTGGGCAATCTGCTGTCAAACGCGCTGCGTTTCAGCCCGCCAGGCGGCGTGGTGCGCTTTGCACTGGACGAGCACCAGGACATGCTGCGCATCGACTGCATAGACCAGGGGCCGGGGGTGGCGCCGGAGGACGCGGAACGCGTGTTCGAGCCGTTCTACCAGGGCGAGCGCCAGCCGCCCGGTGCGCGGCGTGGCAACGGTATCGGCCTGTCCATCGTGCGCGAGTACGTGCAGGCGCACGGCGGCGCTCTTCAGCTGCTTCCCTCCCAGGCGGGAGCCCATTTTCGGATTGAACTTCCTTATGACCATTAAATTGCCTATTCCTCCGCCACTCACTGCGGTGCTGATTACCGCGCTGCCGCTGGTGCTGGCCGCGTGCGTCACCCAGGCCCCGCCGCCACAGGTCGCGCTGCCGCCGCCTGCCGTTGCACCGCTGGCGCAAACGCCGATCACGCATGTGTCGCCGCAGGACGAGGCCGCGCCGCTGCTGGCCTACCATCAAAGCCTGCGCCGCATGGCGCAAGGCGAGCTGCTGAAAGAACTGAGCGGCTTGAGCCTGCAGCAGGCCACGCCCAAGCTGTCGCTGCAGATCGGCATGATATTGATGCTCACGCGCGGCAGCGGCGACCTGGCGCGCGCGCAGGCGCAGTTCGACAGCGTGGCCACCTCCGGCGAGCCGGCTGCGCAGTCGCTCAAGCCGCTGGCGCAGTTGCTGTCCAGCCATTGCGCGGAGGCGCGCAGGCTGTCCGAGCACAACGAGAAACTGAGCACGCAGCTCAAGGAAAACCAGCGCAAGACCGAACAGCTGAACGACATGCTGGAAGGCCTGAAGGCCATCGAGCGCAATCTGCCGGTGCGGCCGCCGCCGCAATCGTCCGCCCAGGGAGGCCGCTGATGGCCGGCGCGCACATACTGTTGGTGGACGACGATACGGACTTGCTGCGGCTGCTGTCGCTGCGCCTCACCGCCAACGGCTACCGCGTCACGTCGGCCGACAGCGCGGAGGCGGCGCTGGCGCGGCTGTCGATCGAGCTGCCGCAGCTGGTGGTGAGCGACGTCCGCCTGCCCGGCCGCGACGGCATGGCGCTGTTCCAGGAAATCCGTTCGCAGTATCCCGCGCTGCCGGTGATACTGCTGACCGCGCACGGCACCATACCGGACGCGGTGGAGGCCACCACGCTGGGCGCCTACGCCTATCTGACCAAGCCTTTCGACGCCAAGGTGCTGCTGGACCGCATCGAGCACGCGCTGAGCCTCACCGCGCCGGCGCCGGCGCAGGGCGGCGGCGGCGAGCGCTGGCGCGAGGAGATCATCAGCCGCAGCCAGTCCATGGCGGAGCTGCTGGCCGAAGCCAAACTGGTGGCGGCGTCCGATGCGAGCGTGCTGATACGCGGCGAGAGCGGCACCGGCAAGGAGCTGCTGGCGCGCGCCATCCACCGCGCCAGCCGGCGCGCGAAAGCGCCCTTCATCGCCGTCAATTGCGGCGCGATACCGGAGCAGCTGCTGGAGTCCGAACTGTTCGGGCATGTGAAAGGCGCGTACACGGGCGCGGTGAACAGCCGCGAAGGCCTGGTGCAGGCGGCCGACGGCGGCACGCTGTTCCTGGACGAGATCGGCGACATGCCGCTGCTGCTGCAGGTGAAGCTGCTGCGCGTGCTGCAGGAGCGCGTGGTGCGCCAGCTTGGCTCGGACCAGGGCCGGCCGGTGGATGTGCGCATCCTGTCCGCCACCCACCGCGACCTGGACGCGGCCATGCTGGAGGGGCAGTTCCGGGAGGATTTGTACTACCGGCTGAATGTCATCACGCTGACCTTGCCGCCGCTGTCGGAGCGCCGCGAGGACGTGGCGCTGCTGGCCACGCGCTTTCTGCACGCGCTGGCGGCCAAGTACCAGAAGACGGTGAGCGGCTTTGCGCCGGGCGCGCTGGAGGCGCTTACGCGGGCGTCCTGGCCGGGCAATGTGCGGCAGCTGTACAACGTGGTCGAACACGTGTGCGCGCTGGCGACCGCGCCGCTGGTGCCGCTCACGCTGGTGCAGCGCGCGCTGCGCGTGCCCTCGCTGGAGGTGCTCAGCTATACGGAGGCCAAGCAGCGCTTCGAGCGCAACTACCTGGTGCAGCTGCTCAAGCTGACCGACGGCAGCGTGGCCGACGCGGCCCGCCTGGCCGAGCGCAACCGCACCGAGTTTTACCGCCTGCTGCAGAAGTATGACTTGAACGCGGCCCAGTTCCGCGCCGACGGCGTGGCTGATTCGTAGGGCGGGTTGTAACCCGCCCTGACCACCCGACGGCGGCGCAAGTTACCTGAGCGCGAGGGTGCGGCCCGGGGCATGCCGGCGCACGGCGCCGGCTTCGATCTTGAACACGCTGACCGCTTGCGCCAGGCTGGCCGCCTGGTCTTGCATGGCCTTGGCGGCGGCCGCCGCCTGCTCCACCAGCGCGGCGTTCTGCTGCGTCACGTGGTCCATTTCGATAATCGCCTGGTTCACTTGCTCCACGCCGGTGGTCTGCTCGCTGCTGGCGAGCGCAATCTCGCCGATGATGGAGCTCACGCGCTGCACGCTGGCCACCACTTCCGTCATGGTGGCGCCTGCCTGGTCCACCAGCTTGGCGCCCAGGTCCACACGCTCCACTGAATCGCTGATCAGCGCCTTGATTTCCTTGGCCGCCGCCGCCGAGCGCTGCGCGAGGTTGCGCACCTCGGACGCCACCACCGCAAAGCCCCTGCCCTGCTCGCCCGCGCGCGCCGCTTCCACGGCCGCGTTCAGGGCCAGGATGTTGGTCTGGAAGGCGATGCCGTCGATCACGCCGGTAATGTCTTCGATCTTGCGCGAGGCGTCGTTAATGCCCTGCATGGTGGACACCACCTGCGCCACCACTTCGCCGCCGCGCACGGCCACCGTGGCCGCGTTGGACGCCAGCTGGTTGGCGTGCCGCGCGCTGTCGGCGTTCTGCTTCACCGCAGAGCTGATTTCCTCCATCGACGCCGCCGTCTCTTCCAGCACGCTGGCCTGGCTTTCGGTGCGCGCGCTCAGGTCCAGGTTGCCCTGGGCGATCTCGCTGCTGGCGGTGGCCACGCCGTCCGCATCCTCGCGCACCGTGGCGACGATGCCTTGCAGGCTGGCGCGCATGTTTTCCAGCGCCTGCAGCAGCTGCGCCGTCTCGTCCTTGCCTTCCACCTGCATGGCCACGGTCATGTCGCCCTCGCTCATGCGGTGCGCGCTGCCGACCGCCACCGCCAGCGGATTGGTCACGTGGCGGCTGACCGCGAAGCCGAGGAACACGCCCACCGCCAGCCCGGCCAGCACCAGAACGATGGTCACGTTGCGGCTGCTGGCGTACAGGTCCGTATTGGCTTCGGCCACGGCCTTGGCTTCGCTTTCCTTGAGCTGGGACAGCCTGGTCATCGCCACGCCCAGCTCCACGCTGGGCTGGACCACGTTGGCGCGCATGTATTGCTGCAATTCGGTGTCGGCGTGCATGTCGCTGGCCTTGATGCGGGCGATCAGGCCGTCGGCGGCGGCCTGGTCGGTCTTGATGACGTCCTGCAGCTGCGCCACCTGGCGCCGGCCTTCCTCTGTCGTAAACAAGCTGCTGGCCTGCGCGATGTAGGCCTGGCTCTTGGCCCGGCCGTCGGCGATGCGGGCGTTGGCGCTGTCGCGCTCGGCCTGGGACGTGGCCAGGATGGCGTCGCGCAGGCCGACCACGGCCTTCAGGCGCTCCACATTGGCTTCCTTGAAGTAGGAAAGGCCCATCAATTCCTGCTGGTAGAGCCGGGTGTCGGCGTCGTTGATGCGCTTCATGTTGTAGATGGCGTAGGCGCCCAGCAGCGCGCCTATCGTCGCCACCGCGATGAATGCCAGCACCAGCTTGGTTGAGGTTTTGTAGTTGGACAATTGCATGAGCGGTCTCCTATGACTGGTGTTCAGACTCTACCCAATCACCGTGCGGCGGGCCATAGTGTTTTTTTCTGTCGTGCGGCGGCGACAGAAAAAAACCCTTTGTTTTCAACAACTTGGGAAAACCACCGTGGAATGTGTCGCCGTATCACGACAAATCATGTGACAAATTTGCTGCCTGTCGGCAAGTCAATCTTGGCAAAAATGCCAAGCCTTTGATTTCATTGGACTTTTTAGAGCTGGCACACCGCTTGCAATGGAGAGGATAACGTCACAAGGCGTTCCCTTAAAACTTTATGGAGTAGCAAACATGACGAACACCAAAATGATCACCCGCCTGCTCGCCGCCGCAGCCCTGAGCGCCGCTTCGATTACCGCCGCCTACGCCGTGCCGCAGCAAGAAGGCACCATGGCAGGCGTGGGCACCGCCGCCAATTCCACCGATGGCGCGCTGAGCAAGAAAGTCCAGGCCGCGCTGAGCGACTACAAAGGCGTGGGCGTCACCGCAGCCCAGGGCGTGGTCACGCTGACCGGCCAGGTTGCCAACACCGACATTGGCACCAAAGCCATCCAGGCCGCTTCCGCCGTTGAAGGCGTGAAGGAAGTAAAAAGCGAACTGACCGTCGCCAGCAAGTAATTCCGTTTCGTAGCACCCGCAGTTGAAGTTGTAGTTGTAGTACCTACCCAGAGTAAGACCTTTTCGCCGGGCCGCGTTTTGCGCAGCCCGGCTATTTTTTTTCTTGCACGGCGGCCGCAAAAGCACCCAGGCCGATCAGGGCGCTGCCGGGGCGCGGGTGGTAGCTGCGCAGCACGGGCAGGCTGCCGTCGGGCTGGCGGGGCGCGTCCCAGCCTTCGGCGGAGACGCTGTCGAAGTCGGCGTCGCCGACGGTGAGCGGCAGGGTCCAGCTGTTGTGGGCCTGGTCGGCGCCGGCGGCGTTGCGGATGGTGCGGCCGATGTTGTTGCGCAGCAGGCCGAAGCTGGCCGGTCCGCCGTCGGGGGCGATGCCGCGCATGTCGTAGTCGGCGCCGTTGCCGAAGGCGGTGTTGTTGAAGAAGTCGATCGCCAGCGGGTGGTGGTTGGCGTAGAAGCCGGCGGCCTTGTTGTTGAAGGCCACCGAGAAGCGCACGGTGTGCTTGACGCCGTTGGCCACGTACACGCCGCCGTAGCCGCCGGCCTTGATGCCATTGCCGTTGCCCGCCGCCAGCGGCGTGCTGGTGCCCGGCAGGTAGCCGTGCTGCCAGGCCCACGAGTTTTCTATGGTGACCGGCGAGTAGGCTTTGATCAGGTCGAAGCCGTCGTCGGTGTTGGCCCAGGCGCGGCAGCCGCGGAACACGTTGCCGGGCTGGTTGGGCTTGATGTGGGCGCCGAAGCCGTCCGCGCTCTGCCCTGCGCCGTTGGAGGTGTAGGGGTCGTAGTTGTGGTGCGAGTCGCTGTTGAGCACCAGGTTGTGGCTGCCGTCCGCGATGAACACGCCCGGTCCCATGTTGTGGTGGGTGTTGAGCTGTTCGAAGATGTTGTGGCTGCCCTTGATCCACAGGCCCCAGGATTCGTGGTTGAGGCGGTTTTCGGGCTGCTGCGGCGCGCCGGTGATTTCCAGGCCTTTCAGGTGCAGCCAGCTGGCGGAGGCGTTGAAGCCTTTCACGCGGCAGTCGTCCTTGATGGCGGAGAAGTCGAACACCGGGGTTTCGCCGGGATAGGCCCAGTAGCGGATGGGCGCGCCTTCCTGGCCGCTTTTGTTCAGCGTGACGGCGTCCACCACGGCGGTGCGGCTGGCGCAGGCGGTGGCGGCGGCGGTGTAGGCGTAGCGGCCGCCGCGGAAGTAGATGGTGTCGCCGGGGGCGGCGGCGTCCTGCGCGCGGGCGAAAGTGAGCCACGGGGCGTCCTGGGCGCCGCTGGCGGCGTCGTTGCCGGTGGGGGAAACGTACCAGGTGGCGGCGCTGGCGTGGCCGGCGGCAAGCAGGGCGAGGATGAATGGCTTCAAGGCGGGCTCCGGTGAGAGCGCCAAGAGTAGCACCGGCCATGGGCGGCGGATGATCGAGTTGCTGATTATTGCGGCGGCTTGGCGGGTTACGCTACGCTAACCCGCCCTACGCGTACACGCCCCGCGTTTTCGTAGGGCGGGTTAGCGGCGTAGCCGCGTAACCCGCCATGCCGGTGCCGGTCAGCTCAGGTTTTCCAGGCGGATGCGGGTCACGCTGCCCACCACCGTGCTCAGCGCTTCCATCTTGGCGATGGCGGCGTTGACGTTCTTCTCCTGGGTCTGGTGCGTCAGGATGATGATGTCGGTGTGGGTCTCGTTGTCCGCCGGTTCCTTCTGCATCATGGCGTCGATCGAGATGGTGGCGTCGGCCAGGATGCGGGTCAGGTCGGCCAGCACGCCAGGCTGGTCCACCACGTGCAGGCGCAGGTAGTAGCTGGTGGTGATCTCGGACATCGGCAGGATCTGGATGTCGGTCATGGCGTTCGGCTGGAAGGCCAGGTGCGGCACGCGGTGCTCGGGATCGGCCGTGGCCAGGCGGGTGATGTCGACCAGGTCGGCGATCACGGCCGAGGCGGTCGGCTCGGCGCCCGCGCCCTTGCCGTAGTACAGCGTGGCGCCGACGGCGTCGCCCTGCACCAGCACGGCGTTCATGGCGCCTTCCACGTTGGCGATCAGGCGCTTGGACGGGATCAGCGTCGGGTGCACGCGCAGCTCGATGCCTTCGGTGCCGTTGACCTTGGCGCGCTTGGCGATGCCCAGCAGCTTGATGCGGTAGCCCAGCTGCTCGGCGTACTTGATGTCCACCGCGTCCAGCTTGGAGATGCCTTCCACGTGTGCCTTGTCGAACTGCACCGGAATGCCGAAGGCGATGGCCGACATGATGGTGGCCTTGTGCGCCGCGTCCACGCCTTCGATGTCGAAGGTGGGGTCGGCTTCGGCGTAGCCCAGTTCCTGCGCCTGCTTCAGCACGGTGCCGAAGTCCAGGCCCTTGTCGCGCATCTCGGACAGGATGAAGTTGGTGGTGCCGTTGATGATGCCGGCCAGCCATTCAATGCGGTTGGCGGTCAGGCCTTCGCGCAGCGATTTGATGATGGGGATGCCGCCGGCCACGGCCGCTTCGAACGCCACCATCACGCCCTTCGCTTGCGCGGCGGCGAAAATCTCGTTGCCGTGCACGGCCAGCAGCGCCTTGTTGGCGGTGACCACGTGCTTGCCGTTGGCGATGGCTTGCAGCACCAGGGCCTTGGCTTCGTCGTAGCCGCCGATCAGCTCAACGACGATGTCGATTTCCGGGTCGTTGACGATGTCGAACGGGTTGGCGACCACGTTCACTTTGCCGCCAGTACGCTGCTTGGCGCGTTCCAGGTTGCGGGCCGAGACGGCCACCACTTCAATGCCGCGCCCGGCGCGGCGGCGAATTTCTTCCTGGTTGCGTTCCAGTACGTTGAACGTGCCGGAGCCGACATTGCCGACGCCTAACAGGCCTACTTTGATGGGTTTCATAATTGGTGAGTTCCTTGCAGCGCGGCCGGCGGCGCCGGCGCGGCGCTGTGTTGATCAGATGGGGCTGCCGTGGCGCTTGCGATAGCCTTCCATAAAGCGCGCGATGCGGCCGAACGCTTCCGTCATGTCGTCGGTGTTCGGCAGGAACACCACGCGGAAGTGGTCGGGCGCAATCCAGTTGAATCCGGTGCCCTGGACTATCAGTACTTTGGTTTCTGCCAGCAAGTCGTAGGCGAATTGCTGGTCGTCCGCGATCGGATAGATCTTCGGATCAAGACGCGGGAACATGTACAGCGCGGCTTTCGGCTTGACGCAAGTGACGCCCGGAATATCGGTCAGCAGCTTGTAGGCCAGATCGCGTTGCTTTAACAGGCGCCCGCCGGGGCCCACCAGGTCTTGTATGCTCTGGTAGCCGCCGAGCGCAGTCTGGATGGCAAACTGGCCCGGCGCGTTTGCGCACAAACGCATCGAGGCCAGCATGTTCAGCCCCTCGATGTAATCTTTTGCATGGCGTTTCTCGCCACTCACCACCATCCAGCCGGCGCGGTAGCCGCAGGCGCGGTAGTTCTTCGACAGGCCGTTGAAGGTGACCATCAGCACGTCGTCCGCCAGCGAGGCGATCGAGGTGTGCTGGGCTTCGTCGTACAGCACCTTGTCGTAGATCTCGTCGGCGTAGATGATGAGCTGGTGCTGGCGCGCCAGTTCGATAATCTGCAGCAGCACCTCGTTCGGGTACAGCGCGCCGGTGGGGTTGTTCGGGTTGATGACGACGATGGCCTTGGTGTTGCTGGTGATCTTGCGGCGCATGTCGTCGATGTCCGGATACCAGTCCTGCTGCTCGTCGCACACATAATGCACGGGCGTGCCGCCGGACAGGCTCACGGCGGCGGTCCACAGCGGGTAGTCCGGCGCCGGCACCAGCACTTCGTCGCCGGTGTTGAGCAGCGCGTTCATGGCCATCACGATCAGCTCGGAGGCGCCGTTGCCCAGGTAGATGTCGTCGATCGCCACGCCGGGAATGTTCTTGCCCTGCGTGTAATGCATGACCGCCTTGCGCGGCGCGAACATGCCCTTGGAGTCGGTGTAGCCGGCCGCGTTGTGCAGGTTGACCATCATGTCATGCACGATTTCATCCGGCGGGTCGAAGCCGAACACGGCCAGGTTGCCAATGTTCAGCTTGGTGATCTTGTGGCCTTCTTCTTCCATCTGCCGCGCCTTCTCCGGCACGGGACCGCGGATTTCATAGCAAACTTCGGCCAGCTTGTTCGACTTGGTAATCGGTCGCAAAATCTAATCCTATCGAGAAAACGGGCCCCGTCGCCGGCCCCTGAAGGCCGCCACATGGGGCGATGCGCGCAAATGGTGCATTGCGAAAATACCCATTCTGCCGAAAGCGCTTCATTAAATCAACCTTCCCGGGCCGCAGATCAAGGGAAAACGTTACAATAACGGTCTGTATCGCGTCCCTTTACGCCACTTTACGTACAGTTACTTACGCATAGACTTAATTATGAAGCTCCACGCCAACAGCACCCAGGCCTACCAGACTGTCACCGGCTATTTCGCCGGCGGCGTAGAAATCAACGCCCTGCCCTACGACTACAGCCTGGTCGTGCTGCCGGAAACGCCGCCGCGCGCCTGGCCGGTGGCCAGTTTCGACCAGCTGACGACCGAGCATTTCGAGCAGCTGCTGGCCGACGCGCCGGACGTGGTGATACTGGGCACCGGCGAGCGCCAGCGCTTTGTGCATCCGAAACTGAGCGCCCCGCTGGTGAACCGGCATATCGGCGTGGAGTGCATGGACACCAACGCCGCCTGCCGCACCTACAACATCCTGATGGCGGAGGGCCGCAAAGTGACGCTGGCCCTGATCATCGAAAAATAGCTTGAATAACAAACTTTCGTCCCCACCTACGCGCCGCTGGGTACGCTGCCAGCAACCAGCATGTCCACGCGCCAGCGCCACCGTCCAGGAGAGCACCTGTGGCTGATAGCCCATCCGTAGCAACCGTCGCCGATTTTTCCGCCGCCATGACCAGCGGCAAGACCTTCCAGCTGTCCGGCCGCCCGGCCAAGCATACCGTGCTGTTTTTCTATCCCAAGGACAATACTCCGGGTTGCACCACGGAAAACATGGCCTTCCGCGACCTGCACGAGCAATTCCTGGCCGCCGGCGCCGAGGTGGTGGGCATCAGCCGCGACTCGCTGAAGTCGCACGAGAACTTCAAAGCCAAGCTGGGCCTGCCTTTCGAGCTGATTTCCGACCCGGACGAGGCTGTCTGCCAGCTGTTCGGCGTCATGAAGATGAAGCAGATGTATGGCAAGACCGTGCGCGGTATTGAGCGCAGTACGTTTGTCATTGACGGTAGCGGCCGATTGGTGAAAGAATGGAGAGGCGTGAAGGTTGCCGGTCACGTGGATGAAGTACTGGAATTTGTGAAATCATAGAACGCACCAATCAATCGACGCACCAAAATAGAGATTTTGAGTCTGCAAAGTTCTCCCACCAACTGTACCAGGTGGCTGCGGCCACCAACCGGTACATTCAACGGGCGCTACCCGCCCGCGGCAGTTCTTATATTCCTTTTCGTCAGCATCCACCCCATGCGCCGCTATCTGCGCGGCGCGTCCTATGGGCGGACCCTTCCAGCATTTTTTAGATCGAGATCCTGATGCCACTGCCAAAACTGCCTACCAAGCCAGCAACCCTGTTGCTCGCAAAAGATTACCCGAAGGCCAGCGGCGTTCGTCCCCAGCCTTTGCCTGTTGTTGAACTGGCGCCTGTCGCCGCACCGAAGAAAACCCCGGTCAAGGCCGCGCCCGCAGCCAAGGCCGCCAAAGCCGTTCCAGTACCCGCACCGGTCGCAGCGCCTATCGCTGTCGCCGCACCGGCCGCCAAGGCCAAGACCGCCGCCGCCAAGCCGGTGGCGAAGAAGGCCGCCCTGCTGAAAGCCGCGCCGGCGCCCGCCGCAGCGCCAGCACCCGCCGTTGCACCGGCACCGAAGGCCAAGTCGCCGCGCGGCAAGAGCGCGCCGGTGCTGGCCGAAGCGCCGCATCCAGCCAAGCACAAGCCGGTGGAAGTGGTGCTCAAGTCGTCCACCAGCCGCCATGCCGACCAGGAAGGCAGCACCAAGCTGTTCGTGCTCGACACCAATGTGCTGATGCACGATCCGTCCTCGCTGTTCCGCTTCGAGGAGCACGACGTCTACCTGCCGATGATGACGCTGGAGGAGCTGGACAACCACAAGAAAGGCATGACCGAGGTGGCGCGCAACGCACGCCAGGTCTCGCGCACGCTGGACGCGCTGGTCGGCAGCACCGACGACGACGCCATCGAGAACGGCATTCCGCTGTCCAAGCTGGGCAACAAGGACGCCAAGGGCCGCTTGTTCTTCCAGACCAAGCTGCAGATCGCCGAACTGCCGTCCAGCCTGCCGCAAGGCAAGGCCGACAACCAGATCCTGGGCGTGGTGCGTTCGCTGGAAGATGAGCAGCCGGGCCGCGCCGTGGTGCTGGTGTCCAAAGACATCAATATGCGCATCAAGGCGCGCGCGCTGGGCCTGCCGGCCGAGGACTACTTCAACGACCACGTGCTGGAAGACACCGACCTGCTGTACTCGGGCATCGTGCAGCTGCCGGACGACTTCTGGAACAAGCACGGCAAGGACATGGAATCCTGGCAGGAGAACAAGAACGGCCAGAGCGCCACGTTCTACCGCGTGACCGGCCCCGTCATCCCGACGCTGCTGGTGAACCAGTTCGTGTTCCTGGAGCCGGCCAGCGGCGAGGCGCCGTTCTACGGCCAGGTCAAGCAGATCAACGGCAAAACCGCCGTGCTGCAAACCCTGCGCGACTACTCTCACAACAAGAACAGCGTGTGGGGCGTGACCGCGCGCAACCGCGAGCAGAACTTCGCGCTGAACCTGCTGATGAATCCGGAGTGCGACTTCGTCACCCTGCTGGGCCAGGCCGGTACCGGCAAGACCCTGCTGGCCCTGGCCGCCGGCCTGGCGCAGGTGCTGGAGACCAAGCTGTACAACGAGATCATCGTCACCCGTGTCACGGTGCCGGTGGGCGAAGACATCGGTTTCCTGCCGGGCACCGAGGAAGAGAAGATGTCGCCGTGGATGGGCGCTTTCGACGACAACCTGGAAGTGCTGAACAAGTCCGACAGCGACGGCGGCGAATGGGGCCGCGCGGCGACGCAGGACCTGATACGCTCGCGCATCAAGATCAAGTCGCTCAACTTCATGCGCGGCCGCACCTTCGTCAACAAGTTCCTGATCATCGACGAGGCGCAGAACCTGACGCCGAAGCAGGTCAAGACCCTGGTGACGCGCGCCGGTCCCGGCACCAAGATTCTGTGCCTGGGCAACATCGCACAGATCGACACGCCTTACCTGACCGAAGGTTCGAGCGGCCTGACCTATGTGGTGGACCGCTTCAAAGGCTGGTCGCACAGCGGCCACGTGACCCTGGCGCGCGGCGAACGCTCGCGCCTGGCGGACCACGCCAGCGACGTGCTGTAACTCACGTTCAGGCACAAAAAAACCCCGCACGCTGCGAAGCGTGCGGGGTTTTTTCATGGGCTTTCAGGAGGCGTATCAGGCGCGCTGGTACACGTCCTCGAAGCGCACGATGTCGTCCTCGCCCAGGTAGCTGCCGGACTGCACTTCGATCAGGTGCAGCGGCAGTTTGCCCGGGTTTTCCAGGCGGTGGTTCATGCCGATAGGGATGTACGTCGATTCGTTTTCCGTCAGCAGCGTGACCTTGTCGCCGCAGGTGACGCGGGCGGTGCCGCTGACCACGATCCAGTGTTCGGCGCGGTGGTGGTGCATCTGCAGCGACAGCTTGCCGCCCGGATTGACCGTGATGCGCTTGACCTGGAAGCGCTCGCCGATGTCGATGCCTTCATAGCAGCCCCATGGACGGTAAACCTTGGTGTGGTGCAGGTGCTCGGTGCGGTCCTTGGTCTTCAGGTGGTCGACGATCTGCTTGACGCGCTGCACCTGGTCCTTGTGGGCCACCAGCACGGCGTCGTTGGTTTCCACCACGACCAGGTCCTTCACACCCACCACGGCCACGATGCGGCTCTCGGCGCGCACCAGCGTGCCCTGCACGCCGTCCAGGTAGACGTCGCCGCGGGTCACGTTGCCGTTGGCATCCTTGGGCAGCACGTCGTGCAGCGCAGACCAGGAACCGACGTCGTTCCAGCCTATGTCGGCCGGCACCACCACGGCGTGCTGGGTCTTCTCCATCACGGCGTAGTCGATGGAGTCGGACGGGCAGGCGGTGAAGGCGGCCTCGTCCAGGCGGCAGAAGTCCAGGTCGCGGTAGTCCTTGAGCACGGCAGCTTCGGCGGCGGCGGCGATTTCGGGCTGGAATTTCGCCAGTTCGGCGATGTAGGCGTCGGCGCGGAACAGGAACATGCCGCTGTTCCAGTAGTAGTTGCCGGCGGCGACGAAGCCTTCGGCGGTTTCGCGGTTCGGCTTTTCAACAAAGCGGTCCACCTTGAAGCATTGCTCGGCGCCTGCGCCGGCGCCGCTCTGGATGTAGCCGTAGCCGGTTTCCGGCGCGGTCGGCACAATGCCGAAAGTGGCCAGGGAGCCGTCCTTGACCATCACCAGCGCGCGCTCCACGGCTTGGTGGAATGCGTCCACGTCGTTGATGACGTGGTCGGCCGGCAGCACCAGCATGATGGCGTCGGCGTCGATGGCCTTCAGGTAGTGGGCTGCTGCGGCCACGGCCGGCGCGGTGTTGCGGCCGACCGGCTCGAGCAGGATGCCCAGCGGCTTGACACCGATTTCGCGCATCTGTTCGGCCACCAGGAAGCGGTGCTCATTGCCGCACACGACCAGCGGCGGCATCAGTTCGGCGCTGGTGGCGGCGCGGCCGGCCACGCGCAGCGCGGTTTCCTGCAGCATGGTCTTGTCGGCAACCAGCGGCAGCAACTGCTTCGGCAGCACGGCGCGCGACAGCGGCCACAAACGGGTACCGGCGCCGCCGGACAGAATGACGGGATAAATTTTCATGCGGTGATGGTCCAATTATTTGTAGAGTAATTCTTCTTGCCTGCGGCGGCGACGGCGGTCGCGGGCATTTGCCCATTCACCCGTTTCATATTCTGAAACGTGTTTCATTTCACCAGCTCGGTCGACACTATAGTCCTTAAAGACAATTAATTCTTCTAAGGTAACATCCGGTAACACGCGAGTATATTCGAACAACACGCTTCGCACCACCTCCGCGCCGCTGCAAACGTGGCTGCCGTGGCCTATCCACGTCGGTCCGATGATGTGGGCGCCCGCTTCCACCCTGGCGCCGGAGCCGATGTAGACCGGTCCTTCTATCTTGGTGCCGCCGCTCCAGTCTATGCTGGTGTTGAGGCCGACCCACAGGCCTTCGTCGACCTGGATGCCGGGCACTTTCATGTTTTCCACCTCGCCCAGCAGCACGCTTTGCAGCACTTCCCAGTAGTCTTTCACGCTGCCGATGTCGATCCAGTTGAATTTGCGCTGCTGGGCGTAGAACGGCAGGCCCTTCTCGGCCAGCAGGGGAAACAGCTCGGAGCCGATGTCGAAGGGACGGTCGGTGGGGATCAGGTCGATCACTTCCGGCTCGAAGATGTAGATGCCGGTGCTGGCGAAATTGGACAGCGCCTCCTCCTGCTTCGGTTTCTCCTGGAAGGCGCGGATGCGGCCGTCCGCGTCCGTCACCACCACGCCGTAGCTGGGCACTTTGTCCCACGGCACTTCGCGCGTGATGACGGAAGCCAGCGCGCCCTTGCGGCGGTGCTCGAACAGCGCCGATTTGATGTCCAGGTCGATAATGGCGTCGCCGCACAGCACGATGGTGGTGTCGTCGAAGAAGCCGCCGAATTCCTGGATCTTCTTGATGCCGCCCGCCGAGCCCAGCGGTTCGGGCACGACTTCGCCCTCGTTGTTGGTGTAGCCCTCGAAGGAATAGCCGATCTGCACGCCGAACTGGTGGCCTTCGCCGAAATATTCCTCGATCTTCTCGTGCAGATAACTGACGTTGACCATGATTTCCGTGATGCCGTAGCGGGCCAGGTGCTCGACCAGGTAGGCCATCACGGGCTTGCCCAGGATGGGGATCATGGGCTTGGGGAGGTCATACGTCAGGGGCCGTACGCGCGTGCCTTTGCCGGCTGCCAATATCATCGCTTTCATGCATGCACTCCTTGATTTAAAAAGGGGCCGAAACCGGCCCCTTGTGTAATTACAGGCGCCAGACGCACAGCCCGGCGTCTTTCAGCGCGGCGCTGTCGAACGCCGCTTTGACGTCGATAAAGCAGCCGCCCTTGATGAGTTTTTTCTGGATGTCCTCGACCGGCCGCGCCAGCAGCTCGGCGTGCGAGACCGCCGCCACCACCGCGTCCGCGCGCGGCAGGTCGTCCCAGCCGTACAGGCGCACGCCATACTCGTGCATGGCCTCGTCGGCGTCGGCGTAGGGGTCGTGCACGAACACTTCGATGCCGAAGTCGCGCAGCTCGTTGATCACGTCGCCCACCTTGGAGTTGCGCAGGTCGGCGCAGTTTTCCTTGAAGGTCAGGCCCAGCACGTTGACGCGCGCGCCCTTGATGTAGCTGCCGGCCGCGATCATGTTCTTGACGGTCTGCTCGGCGATGTATTTGCCCATGCCGTCGTTGATGCGGCGCCCGGCCAGTATCACCTGCGGGTTGTAGCCCAGCTGCTCGGCCTTGTGCGTCAGGTAGTAGGGGTCGACGCCGATGCAGTGGCCGCCCACCAGGCCCGGGCTGAACTTGAGGAAGTTCCACTTGGTGCCGGCCGCCTGCAGCACTTCGGAGGTGTCGATGCCGATCTTGTCGAAGATGATGGCCAGCTCGTTCATCAGCGCAATATTCAGGTCGCGCTGGGTGTTCTCGATGACCTTGCAGGCCTCGGCCGCCTTAATGCTGGTGCAGCGGTGCACGCCGGGCACCACGATGCGCTCGTACAGCTGGGCCACCTGCTCCAGCGTCTCCGGCGTGTCGCCCGCCACCACTTTGAGGATGGTGGTCAGGGTGTGGTGCTTGTCGCCCGGGTTGATGCGCTCGGGCGAGTAGCCGACGTTGAAGCCTTCCCTCCATTTCTTGCCGGAGGCCTGCTCCAGCACCGGGATGCACACTTCCTCGGTCGCGCCCGGATACACGGTGGACTCGTAGACCACGATGGCGCCGTCCTTCATGTGCTTGCCCACGCTCTTGCTGGCGCCCACCAGCGGCGTGAAGTCGGGGTTGTGGGCGTTGTCCACCGGGGTCGGCACGGCCACCACGATGATGTCGGCCTCGGCCAGCATGGCCGGGTCGGCGGTGTATTCGGCGTGCGCGGAGGCGGCCATCTGCTCGTCGCTCAGTTCGCGCGAGGGGTCGGTGCCGTGGCGGCAGGCGTCCACCTTGGCCTGCGAAATATCGAAACCGATGGTGCGGCCGTGCTTGCCGAACTCGATCACCAGGGGCAGGCCAACATAGCCCAGGCCAATCACTGCAACTGTCGTCATTTTTTTCTTCCTCTTGTTGGGATCAGCGGCGCGCCGCTTCCTTCAGGAACAGCCAGACAAAGGCCATGTCCTCGATAAAATAGCGCCGGAACATGCGGCGCGGCTCCTGCAGAAAACGGTAAAACCATTCCAGTCCGGACTTTTGCATCCACAGCGGGGCGCGCTTGACGCGGCCGACCGCCACGTCGAAGGTGCCGCCCACGCCCATGGCGAACGGGATTTTCATATGGGCCTGGTACTGGCCCAGGAAATGCTCTTTTTTCGGCGAGCTGATGGCCACGAACAGCAGGTCCGCCCTGGCCTCGCGGATCTGCTCGACCACGCCGGCTTCTTCTTCCGGCTTCCAGTAGCCGTTGCGGTAGCCGCACACGGTCAGGCCCGGGTATTTGATTTCGTACTGCCGCTTCACCTCGGACACCACTTCCTCGCGCGCGCCCAGCAGGAACACCCGCCAGCCGGTCTTGGACGAGCGCTGCATCAGCGCTTCGAACAGGTCCACGCCGGCCACGCGCTCCTTGAGCGGCTTGCCCAGCAGGCGCGAGGCCCACACCACCGGCATGCCGTCCACATTCACCAGTGCGCAGTCGTTGATGATGCGGCGCAGCTCGGCGTCGTGCGCGGCCTTGACCAGCTTGTCCACGTTGACCACCACGTGCTGGTGCGGCCGGCCGGTCTGGATAAAGCCGTCTATGGTTTGCAGGGTCTCTTCCATGGTCAGATTATCGACCTGGCAGCCCATCATGTTTATGCGTTCGCTCATTTCGTGCGCTCTTTTTTCAATTCCTGCACCAGCACATCCACGATGCGCTCGGCGGCCTTGCCGTCCCACAGGTGCGGGCGGCGGCCCTGCTTGCCTTCGCCGCGCAGGATTTGCTCCGCCGCTGCGGTAATGGCCTGCGGCACGGTTCCGGCCAGCACATTGGTGCCCTCTTCCACCGTCACCGGGCGCTCGGTGTTCTCGCGCAGCGTGATGCAGGGCACGCCCAGCGCCGTGGTTTCCTCCTGCAGGCCGCCGCTGTCGGTAAGCACCAGCGCGGCGTCCTTCCACAGGTCGAGGAAGGCCATATAGCCTTGCGGGCCGACCAGGGTGATGTCCGGTCCCAGGCTGATATCGAATTTTTCCAGGTTGGCGCGGGTGCGCGGATGCACCGGGAACACCAGCGGCAGCCCGCGCGCGATGTCGCGCAGCGCGCCGGCCAGCTGGGCCAGCATGGCCGGATCGTCGACGTTGCTGGGGCGGTGCAGGGTCACCACGCCGTAGCGCTGGCCCGGCGCCAGGCCCAGGCCGGCCTTGATGGCGGCGCTTTCCAGGCCAAGGTGGGCAACCGCGCCACTGGCGGCCAGCTTGTCGGCCTGGAACAGCACGTTGTCCACCATCACGTGGCCAACGTAGTGCACGGCCGCCTCCGGCTTGCCCTCGCGGCGCAGGTGGTCCACCGCGCTGGGCTCGGTGACGAAGAACCAGTCGCTGATGCTGTCGGTGACCAGGCGGTTGATCTCCTCCGGCATGCTCATGTCGCCGCTGCGCAGGCCCGCTTCCACGTGGGCCACCGGAATGGTCAGCTTCTTGGCGACGATGGAGCACGCCAGCGTGGAATTGACATCGCCCACCACCAGCACGGCGTCCGGGCGCTGTGCAATGCACAATTCCTCGAAGGCCAGCATGATCTTGGCGGTTTGCTGGGCGTGGCTGCCGCCGCCGGCGGCCATGAACAGGTCGGGCTGGGGAATGCCGAGCTCTTCGAAGAAGACGTCGTTCATCTCCCGGTCGTAGTGCTGGCCGGTGTGGATGATCTTGAACGACAGCCCGCCGTGCGCCTGCAGCGCGCGCACGATGGGCGCGATTTTCATGAAGTTCGGCCGCGCGCCGGCGACCAGGTAAATCATAGCCATATCATTCCTAAAAACAGATCAAAGAGACAACATATTAATCGCAGTGCAGCATTTGCAGGCGCACGGCTGAGTCAGGCTGTGCGCGCGGCAGCCGGGGCCACAGTGGCCGGGCCGAGCGGCACGCCCAGCTCGGCGTAAATCGCGCGCAGCTGGCCCAGCACGGCGTCGAAGGCATACTCGCGGGCCACACGCGCAAAGGCCTGCTCGCGCAAGCGGCTGCGCAGCGCCCTGTCCTGCAATGCCGCGACGATGGCGGCGGCGAGCGCCGTCCCCGGTCCGGGCGGCACCAGCAGCGCCTCCACGCCGTCGTCGATAAAATCGGGAATGCCGCCCACCGGCGTGGCGATCACGGGCACGCCGCAGGCCATGGCCTCCAGCAGCGCCACGCCCAGCGCCTCGAAATACGTGGGCAGCACGAACAGGTCCGCCTGCTCCAGATGCTGCTGCTTGGCGGCGCCGTCGACCCAGCCGGGCAGGCGCAGCGCGTGCGCCACACCCTGTTCCGTGGCCAGCGCGCGGATGGCCTCGGTCTCGCCGTCGCCGGCAAACACAAAGGTGGTGGCAGGCAGCACGGACAGCACGGCCGGCATGGCGCGCACCAGGTCGAAGATGCCTTTCTTTTCATGCAGGCGGCCCAGGAAGAGCACCGTGGCCGCGCCGTCCGCGCGCTCAGGGCGCAGCGGCGCCAGCAGCGGCGGCACGCGCACCGGATTGCCGACCACGGCCACGCGCGCGGCCGGCTCGATGCGCAGCACGTCGGCGCGCCAGCGCGGCGCCACCACCACCACGCGGGCGGCGCGGCGCAGCACCAGACGCACCCAGGCGCGCGCCAGCGGGCCGCAGCCATGCGCGTAAAAGTCGGGAAATTCTCCGCTGTGCAGATGGAACACATAGGGCACGCGGAACACGAAGGCCAGGGCGGCCACCAGCGACTTGCGCCAGAAGCTGCCGCGCGAGGCGCTGTGCACATGGACCACGTCCACGCGGCGCGCCGCCAGCAGGCCGGTGATGCGGCACAGCGCGGACGCGATGGTGCGCAGCTGGGTCAGCTTGCCCTTGCCTTCGTAGGTGGACACATAGCGCACGCCCCACTGCTCGAACAGGCCCACCTCCAGGTAGGAGCGGATCACGGCCGTGATGCCGCCATGGGCCTGCAGGCCGGTGCCGACCATCAGGATGCGGCGCCGGCGGGACGACGCAGTGCTTGCTAAACTCATGGAAAATTAATGACTAAAATGAAAGTATGTGGAGGAATCATAGCAGCAATGCATGACAAATCTACAGTGCTCGGTGCGCACGATAGAAGATATGTTTCAAGCAAGTTTAACAAATCACCATGCTAGAATCAGAGCATGAAAATCAGCATCGTGATCCCCGCCTATAACGCCGCCGCCTGCCTGGAGACGGCGCTGCGCTCCGTGCAAAACCAGACCTTCCGCGACTGGGAGGTGCTGGTGGTGGACGACTGTTCGCGCGACGAGACGCGCGAGCTGGTGCGGCGCTGGGCGCTGGCCGACGAACGCATCCGCCTGATCGAACAGCCGCGCAACGGCGGCCCGGCGGTGGCGCGCAACGCGGGCTTCGACGCCGCGCGCGGCGAATGGATAGCGCTGCTGGACGCGGACGACGCCTGGGCCGAGGACAGGCTGGCCAGCTTTATGCCGTACATGGAATCGGGCCAGTACGACCTGCTGTGCGACCGCCTGGCGCTGTACAACGCGGCGCAGGACAAGGTGGTGGCGGCCAGCTGGCCGTGGGTGCGCCAGCCGCACCGCATCGCCATGCGCGACCTGCTGCTGTGGGATCTGCCGGGCCAGCGCGCGCCGCTGGGCTGGGCCAAGCCGCTGTTCCGGCGCGCCTGGCTGAACCAGCACGGCCTGCGCTACCAGCCGGCGCTGCGTTTCGGCGAGGACTGGCGGCTGCTGGTGGACGCGGTGATGGCCGGCGCGCGCGCCGGGCTGCTGCCCTTCGCGGGCTACCGCTACACCATGCGCCTGGCGGAAAAGAATTTCAGCCAGACCAAGACCGACACGGTGTCGCCGCTGCGGCTGCAGCGCGACATGGTGCAGCAGTACGGCGCGCGCTGGACGCCGGGCACCCGGCTGGCCGCGCGCCTGCGCGGCTGGCTGATCGGCGGCCTGGACGCCAAGGCGCGGCTCAAGCCCGCCGTGCACGGCAAGCGCTGGTTCGCCCTGGCCAAACTGCTGCTGAGCAGCCCGCGCTGCTGGGGCATCCTGCTGGTGCACCAGTACGAAAAACTGGTCTGGTACCGCTAAGCTCCCACCCTGCCCCGGGCGCCGCCTGCGCCCGCCTCCCTCAAACACCGCATCATCCAATACCGCGTCATCAAGCGGCCCACGGTGTGGCCGCGCCCGCCGGACGCAGCGCGTGGCCCGGCGCGCGGCCGCCCTCGCTGCCCTCGCCGTTCTTGGCGCGCGCGGCCGCTTCGGCGCGGCGCAGCTGCAGCGAGTAGGCGAAGGCCATGCCAAAGAACATGAAGGGGATGGCCACGGTGTTGGGGTCGCCGTAAATCGGCGCCGTCAGCGAGCCGGTGAAGGCCAGGAAGTGGCCGACGAAGGCCAGGCGCCACAGCAGGCGCTCGCGCGCGTGCTGCACCGTCCACGCACGCTGCAGGGCGAACAAGGTCATCACGCCGCCGAACAGGAAGACCGCGCCGCCGCCCAGCCAGCCGGTCTCGCCGAACAGGTTGGGCCAGTAGGTGTCGAGCAGGTACAGGTCCTGCCGGTACCACCAGTAGCGCGTGCTGTAGCCCAGCATTTCATACACGGAGCGGTCGTACAGGCGGGCGGCGTCGCCGCCGAATTTGCCGAAGCCGGTGCCCAGGGGGAAGTAGGTGTTGGCCAGGTGGAAACCGTCCATGTACAGCACGGTGCGCGGATTGGCCAGCGCCTGGTAGGACGGCAGCAAGCCCCACTGCAATCCCAGTTCGGCGCGGTGCACCGGCCCCAGCACCAGCATCATGGCGCCCAGCAGGAGCAGCACGGCCGCCACCGCCAGCAGCACCGCGCTGATGCGCGGCTTCATTTTCGCCGTGAACAGCAGGATGGCGCAGGCCGCCAGCGCGTCGAAGATTTCCTGGCGCTCGCCGGCCAGCATCAGCACCAGCATGAAGCCGCACAGCAGCGCGTAGTTGCCCACCGAGCTGCCCTGCCCGCACAGGCGGCGCACAAACACGCAGCACAAAAAGAGCGAACCGACCGAGGCCAGCACGCTGGGGTGAACGAAGGGCCCGGTGGCCAGGTGCAGGCCAGGCAGCAGCGGGTTGCCGTTCTGGCCGCCGCCTGCGTTGCGCGCGATCAGGTGGTGCACCGACGGCGCGGCGAACTCGACGGCCAGCGCGGCCAGGCACAGCACCAGCACCAGCTTGACCACCAGCCAGAAGCGCTGCTCGCCGCGCTCGCCCAGCGTGACGCTAAAGCCCAGCAGCAGCATGATGGGCAGCTTCAGGTCGTAGCCGATCTGGTAGAAAAAGGGATGCCAGTGGATGCGGCCGGCGCTGATGGAACTGGCCGCGCCGAGCGCGAAGAACAGGCCGAACACCAGCACCATCAGCTTGCCGAGCCAGGAGTTGCCGGCAAAAATAAACAGGCCGCGCAAGGCGTAGATGGCGAGCGGGATCAGCACGATGGACATCACGCCGCGGGTGCGCAGCGGCGACACCGTGTCGGCCAGCGCGGTCAGCAAGGTCAGGCCCAGCATCAGCCAGAACACGCCTTCGCCGCCGAAGCGGAAACTGGAAAAGGAATTGGTGAACAGGAGCAGCCCGAACAGCAGGACCGGGGCAGCCAGCACCAGGGCGAACACGCCGGCGCCAAGGCCGACCAGGCCGCCGAACAGCAGCACGCTGAGCAGGCCTACCAGGACCAGGGGCAGCACCGACAGGCTGGAGCGCAGCTTGCCCGGCAGGCGTGGCGCGGAGGGGAACTTCATGATGATTACCGTGGAAATCTATAGTCCAGGTAACTTATCATATCGTCAAAAAACCGCCCACGCGATTGCGCAAGCGGTCTTCCGTTTTCGGTGCTTAGCGCGGCCCGCAAGGGGTCTGCGCGTACATCATGTCGTAGGTGCTGGCGGCGCCGCCGAGGTGGATGAAATCGGCGTACAGGTTACGCTGCGGCACCATCATCGTGCCAGGCAGATACAGGCCCACCTTGGCGTAGTTGCCCAGCCAGGTTTCGTAGCTGTTGTAGGTGTTCTTGGCGCTGAACACCTCGGCGCCGTTCATCCACACCTGGATCTGCCCCACGCCCGGCTTGTAGGACCAGTCCGCGCGCACCACGAAGCAGTACCATTTGTTCAGCTCCACCGTGCCCAGGCGGATGGACTCGGCCACCGAGTTGGCGCGGGTGGCCGGATCGGTGCCGCCGCTGGTGCTGCGGTGGTTGTAGTTGAAGTCCAGCGACAGCGTACGGTCCTGCACCGTCAGCGAGGCGGGCGGCGACACCACCGCCGTGTTCTGGCTGGTGTGCAGCTGCGCCACCAGCGTGGGCGAGTTGTGGAACACCCAGTCGCTGGGGAAATACATGCTGAAGGTGTACCAGCGCAAGCCTTCCTTCACGTATTCGTTGCGCGGGGAAATCTCGGTGCGCGAGCCGCCCAGCACCAGCGGATCGGTCTTCGCCACTTTCATGTTGAACACCTTCCTGCCGCTGCCGGCCGGATCGTCCACCAGCGTGACGTTGTTGGGCGAACCGCTGTTCAGCGTGTAGAAGTCAGGAAAGTAGCGCGTGGTGGCGGTGGCGTTGGCCGCCAGCAGCCAGGAGATGTACTGGTAGGTCTTGGGGTTGGTGGCCATGGTGGTGACCGGGCCGCCGCGCGCCGGGTCGATCTGCGCGTGCGCGCCGGCCGCTGCGCCGCACAGGGCCGCCAGCGCGATGAGTTTGTTCGTCAATTGCATGCTCAACCTCTCTAGGTCCTTATTTCACCAGCGCCGTGGTCGCGCTGGTGGTTTTGCAGGGCGTTTCCGCCAGGAGTTTTTCCAGGGTGGTGTCCGGGCCGCCGAGGCGGATAAAGTCGGTGTACAGCACGCGCTCGGCCACGCCGAGCAGGCCGGGGAAAGACAGCCCGACGCGCGGCACATTGCTCGCGCCGCCCGGATAGGAATTGATGTCGCGCTGCGCATCGAACACCTTGTCGCGGTTCTGGTAGACCGTCAGCGCCCCATTGCCCAGCGTGGGCGACCATTCCGAGCGCACGGCGAAGCAGTACCACTTGCCGGTCTGCAGCGTGCCCAGCTTGACCGCCTTGACCGCAGAATTGGCGGCCGTGGCCACGTCCGCCGCGCCGCTCAGCGGACGGTGGTTGAAGCCGAGGTTCAGCTCGATCGCGGTGCCGCGCACCACGATGGCCAGCGGCGCCGGCAAGCCGGACAGCTGCGCCACCGGCCCCACTTGCGCCACGACGGCCGGATTCGGATGCGCCACCCAGGTGGTGGGGAAATACACGCTCAGGCCATACCAGCGCGGGCCGCTCTTGCCCTCCTCGCCCAGCGGCAGCACATCGGTGCGCAGCTTGCCACTCACCGTGGCGTCGGTGCTGCGCACGCGGCTGCGCAGCACGGTGCGGCCGCTGCCGGACGGGTCGCTGGCAAAGGTCAGATTGCCGCTCCAGGCGGAATACAGCGCATAGCGCTTATTAAAATCGGCCTGCGACACCGCGCCGCCCACTGTGGGGTCGATCTGGCTCCAGGCCGAAGCGCACGCCAGCGCGCTTAAAATAATAAAACCAAGTTTCGGTAATTGCATAACGGCTTCCTCCGTGTTTCGTTATTTAATTACGATAGCATGAAACCGCTGTTTTAAGCGTTGCCACAGACCAACACGCCATATTAATTCCGCATATTATCGCTGCATGTTAATTTTGAATGAAAAGACGCCAATTGATAAACAAATCACGGTTGTTTATTTTAGTTAATATTAAATTGGAATATCCGGTTCATTTATATTAACTTGAAACAGCCGGACTCTGGCGCAGCAGACGCAGGGCGCGCGCCGGCAGCAGGGCCAGCTCCGCCGCGGACAGCGGCCGCAGCAGCAACAGCACGCCCCAGCTGACGCCGGTGGCCGCGCACAGCGCCAGCGCCAGGTGGAAGGCGTCCGCCCCGCCCGGCAGGCTGGCCAGCACCATGGCCGCCAGCAAGCCGGCCACCAGGTATTTCGCCAGGCCGCTCCAGTGCAGGCGGTAATGCCAGTCCGGCGTGCGCAGCTGGCGCAACACCAGCGCCGAATACACGGTTTCGGCCAGCGCCAGCACGGCGAACAGCCAGCTCCAGCGCTGTTGCGGGGCCACCAGCAGCAGCGCCAGCGGCGTGAGCAGCAACACGAAATTGGCGCGCGTGGTGGCCGACGAGCGGCCCAGCGTATGCGCCATCAGGTCGGTCAGGCGGCGGTGCGCCAGCACCACCAGCACGGCCAGCCAGCCGGTGAGCAGCCAGTGCGCGTCCGGGTAGCGGCCCTTGCTGAGGAAGGCGGCCAGCTCCGCGCCGCGCACCGCGCACAGCACCAGCAGGGGCAGCAGGCATAGCAGGTTAACTTTGTAGATCAGGCCGGCACGCAGGCCCAGCTTGCCTTTGTCCTTTTCCGCCGCGTAGCGCACCACCAGCAAGGTGCGCACGATGCCCAGCAGGAATTCACTGGGCAGGTATTTGCGCACCTGCTCGGCCAGGTTGCGGGCAAAGCCCAGCGGCGCGGCCGCCTCCGGCCCCAGCGTACGGGTCGCCAGCAGGATCACGGCCTGCCAGCTCCAGGTCAGATTGGCAATATTGCTCAGCCAGGCGTTGCGGCCCACGCGCAGCATGTCGCGCCAGGCCGGCATGGCCCACGCCGGCTCGGCGCCGGGCATGCCGGCGGTGGCGGCCGGCTGGGCCGCGGCCGGCCGGCCGGCTTGCGCGCGCAGCGGCCACAAATGCCGCTGCAAGCACCATGCGGCCACCAGCAGGCTGCCGCTGCTCGCGATCAGCTCGCCGACCGCCAGCGCGTGCGCATTGCGCCATTCCTCGTGCGAAAAGGCCAGCACAGCGTAGCCGGCCAGCGCCACATTGCGCAGCAGCTGGCTGGCCTGGCCGGCTTTCTGCAAAAGCAAACTGGACAGCAACTGGTCGCGGAATACCCGGCTCACGCCTTCGATCAGCATCACGCCCGCGTAGAGGCGCAGCACGCCCTGCGCGTCGCGCAGGCCGAGCCAGGCCGTGAGCAGCGGCGCTGTAAAAAACAGTATCAAGGCGCCGCCCGCCAGCAGCAGGGCCTGCAGCGCCGCGCTTTGCCACACAAAACGGTATAAATCCCGCCCGCTGGCGTGCATGCGGATTTGCGGGATATAAATACCGGTCACCCATTCCATGCCGAATCCGGATAAAACTATCCCCATTTCGATAATCGAATAAGCGGCGACGTAATTAATATACTGATTCTCCGGAAGCTGGCGCGCAATCCAGATAAGAATAAAAAAAGCGGCCACTGCATTAAGAAAACGGCCGCCTACGTAATAAGCTATGCTGTGATTAAAAGCACGGCCCGAATAATTTTCTGACATGTGCTATGGCCTTGCCGGATTGCCAACCAGTTTGGCCGCGTCGGCGGGCGGCATGCTGCGCACCAGGTCGGCGATGAAGCTGTCTTGCAGCGCGTAGCCGGCGTCGCGGTCGGCCCCGATATTGGACACGCGGAACAGCAGCCCGTCCGGAATCTGCCCGTTCAGGCTGAAGCGAAGCTGGGTGATGCGCTGGGCCAGGGTGCCGGACACGGTCTCGTCGCCCACCCGTATCCAGTAGCTGATGGGCTCCTGGCGCGCGCCCAGCACCGCGTACAGGCGGTTGACGACGACGTTGGCGCCCCCCACCTGGCGCTGCTGCTGGGCCACATTGTCGACCCGGAAGCCCTGCGCGGAATAACATTTCTCGGGGCGGTGCACGCGCAGCCGCCCGCTCTGGTCGCCGCCGTAGGCAATCGACAGCATCACCCGCTGGCCGCGCGCATTGACGTAGGTGCGCGCCAGCGTTTCGTCGTACAGCTGGCCGATGACCTCCTCCACCTCGGGCGGCGGCTGCACCGGCACCACGCTGCGGTCGATGCGCCAGCCGGCGAACTCGGCCGGAACCAGGGTTTCCAGGCCCAGTTTTTCCATCTCGGGCGCGGCGTGTTTTTTCGGTTTCAGCAAGGCGGCGGCGGCGCTGGTGCCGCCCATCAGCGTGGCCAGAATGGCGCCGGCGGCGGTTCTGCGGTTCATGTCGTACTCCTGGAGGCGGCCGCGCTGCGGCGGCGCACCGCGCCGCGCAACAGCGTATCGACGCCGATGATCAGCAATAGCGCGCTGATAAACAGCACCATGCCGGCAAATCCATGCAGGAAACCCTGCCCGGCGGCATCGCCGAAATGGTAGGTAATCAAGGTCAGCGTCATGACGCGGATAATATTGGCGGTAAATGAAATCGGCACGATCAATAGCGCAAGGCCCACATTGCGCAGAAACGAGCCGTGCCGCACGATATTAAGATACAGCAATCCGAGCGCTTCCAGCGTGAACAGGGTGTGCAGGCCGGCGCAGGCGTCGGCAACCAAAAGTTGATACTGGCCCACCTGCAGCACCACGCCGCTGCGCGCGATGGGATAGCCGGCCGCGAACAGGATGTGCTCGGCGCACCAGGACACCGCCATCTTCATCGGCATGGTCAGCGTGTCAACAAAGGGGCCGGGCAGCGGCAGCATGAACAGCATGAAAAACAGCGGGAACCACTGCACCCGCAGCGCGGCCGGTCCCTGCAGCAGCAACAGCACCGCCAGCACCGTGCACGGGAAGGAAAACATTTCGATGAACTGGATGTTGAGCACGCGGCCCAGGAAATAGCTCAGCAGGCCCATGGCCAGCAGCGGCCAGCCCCAGGAGGCGCCGCGCGCCAGCCGGCCGTCGCCGGAGCCGGTCCCGGCCGCCATCATGGCCGGCCAGTTGCGGTACAGCAGCCACAGCGACACGCCCAGGATAATGGGGCCGTGCGCCTGTTCTTCCCTGCCCCACACTTCCTGCAGCGCGTCGTAGAAAGTGGGCAGGTAGAGCGCCAGCAGGCCCGCCAGGGCCAGCAGCCAGCAGGCCGGCAAGCTGTCCCGGCGCTGCCCCTGGCCCGGTCCGGCGGCCGAGCCGCGGCCCGGCGGCAGCGGAGTGCTGGCGGACAGCATTTAGTGCTCCACCATGACCGAGCCGACCACGGCGATGCCGGCGTGCTGCAGCTGGTCCACGCTGGCGCTGATGGCGGCCAGCGAGGTGCGGTTCTTGCGCGCCACCAGCAGCACCCCGCCCACGCGGGAGGCCAGCGCCAGCGTATCGGAGCCCAGCACGCAGGCCGGCGCGTCGTACAGCACCACGTCGTGGCGCGCTTCCAGGTGCAGATTCAGGCTGGCGAAGCCGGGGCGCGCCAGCAGCTCCTGCGGATTGGGCGGCAAGGTGCCCGCCACCAGCACCGACAGGTCCACCATCTGGTCGATTTTTTCCGCCACGCCCGGATCGGCGCGGCCGGCCAGCACGTCGGACAGGCCGGCGCGCTGCTTCAGGGCGAAAATTTCCTGCTGGCGCGGCGTGCGCAGATTGGCGTCCACCAGCAGGGTCTGTTCGCCCAGCTGCGAGAACACCACCGCCAGGTTGGCGGCGAACAGGCTGGCGCCGTCGCCCGGCTCCACGCCGGCCACCGCCAGCGACTTGCGGCCGCGTCCGAACCAGCGCAGCATCAGCTGGCTGCGCACCGCGCGCAGCACTTCCACCTGCGCCGAGAACGGGTGGTAGGCCGCCACCAGCTGCGGCGACAGGCCGCCCTCGCCCGGCGCCAGATAGGGATAGTCGAACTGGCGCGCCAGCACCTGCTGGATGTCGGCCTCGGAGATCAGGCCCAGGCGCTGGGCCGCCTCGCCGAAGCGGATGCCCAGCTCCTGCTGCATGCGCAGCACGCGCTCGGCGTTTTCAGGGCTCAGCTTGCCGGAGGCGAGCAGCAGCCCGCCTATGCTGGAGTCGACGGCGGGCGGCAGCGCCGCGGGTTTCATGGCTGGGTGGTTCATCATCTTGTCCATATCAGGTCAGGCGCACGCGGCGCGGCATCAAGGCCATGCCCAGCTTGGAGCGGGCACGGGCCGGGCCCCAGTGAATTTCGCCCAGCACAGGGATCTGCACCAGGTCGGCCAGGTCGGCGCGCGAGCGCACGCGGCGGTCCAGCATCTCGGCCAGCATGCCGAAGCCCACGCCCAGCAGGCTGCCCATGAACAGGGCCAGCACGGTGTTGAGCAGCAGGCGCGGCGAGGACGGCTCGACCGGCGCCACGGCCGGGTTCAGCAGCGCGATGTCGGACTGGTCGGACTGCCCTTCCATGCGCGTCTGCGACAGGCGCAGCGAGGCCGCGTCCATGGCGCGCTGGGCCGCCTCGACGTCGCGCTGCAGCACATTGAGCTCGTCGCGGCTGCGGTTGATTTGCAGGATGCGGGTCTTCTGCTCGGCCAGCGCCTCGCGCAGCGCGGCCTCGCGCGCGCCCAGGATCTGGGCGTTGTTGCCGACGCTGTTGGAGGTCGACGCCACCGCCGAATTGAGGCTGGCGCGCAGCTGGTCCGCCTCCGCCTTGGCGCTCTGGTATTGCGGGTGGTTGCGCCCCAGGCGCTGGCCCACTTCGGCCAGCTTGGTGTCGGCCATGCTCAGCTGCGCGCGCAGGTTCTGCACCAGCGGGCTGGCGGCCACGTCGGGCGAATCGAGCGCGCGGCCGCTGGCCACGCTGCGGCGCGAACTCGCTTCCATCTGCTGCGACTGCGCCATCACCAGCTGGGCCGACAGGTCGTTCAGGCGGTTCGACTCCACGTCCAGGCGGTTGTCCAGGCTGACGATGCCGTTCTCCTGCTGGTACTTCGACAGCCGGCTCTGCGCCGCCTCCAGCTGGTCGCGCAGGCCCTTGATCTGCTCGGTGAAGTAGCCGGTGGCCTTCTTCATCGGGTCGGCCTTCAGCTGCACGCTGAGCTTCTGGTATTCGTCGGCGAAGGCGTTGGCCACCGCCGCCACGAAGGCCGGGTCGGCGCCCTTGAAATTAATCTCGATCACGCTGCTCTCGCGCGAGGGCACCACGTCCAGCTTCTTCAGCAGCAGCGTGGCCAGCCAGTCGCGCACCGTGCCTTTGCCGCCGGTGTCTTCGCGGAACTGCTCCTGCACCGCCGGGTTGGCCGCCAGCTTGAGCTGGTCCACCACGCGCAGCGCCACGTTCTTGCTGGAGATCAGGTCGATCTGCGTGGCCACGTAGCTGGGCATGAGCTGGCCCGGCATGGTCATGCCGGTGACCGGGTCCACGCCCTTGGTGTTGAGCAGCACCGAGGACGAGCCCTTGTAGGTGGCCGGCAGCAGCAGGCTGACCAGCACGGTGACCGCCACGGTGGCGATCAGCGTGGCCAGCACGATCTTCTTGCGCGCTTGCAGTATCAATAAAAATTGGGCGAAATTCATGGCGTTTCCTTAGAACAGGCTTTCCTTGACGTACACGATGTCGTCCACCTGTACCGGGTCGTCGTGCTTCACGTTGATGATCTGCAGCTGGCCGCTGGCGTCCTTGCGCTTGATGCGCATGCCGCGCTCGGTGCCGCGCGGGGTCAGGCCGCCGCCGGCCGACAGCGCCTGCAGCACCGTCATGCCGCGCTCCAGGCGCACCGCGCCCGGGTGCTGCACTTCGCCGTAGATGTAGAAGCGCGGCGCGCGCTCGACGTAGATGATGTCGTTCGGCTGCAGCTGGTAGTCGCGGCCGAAATCGGCGGCCTGCACCATCTGCACCACGTCGATCACTTCGCGCGTGGTCTTGCCGTCGCGGGTGCGTATCAGCGACACGGTGTCGCCGCCCTCGGGGCCGATGCCGCCGGCCTGGGCCAGCATGTCCATCAGGCTGCGCTTGCCGTCCACCGGGTAGCGCCCGGGGCGGTTCACCTGGCCCAGCACGGACACCTGCTGGCTCTGGATCTGCGTGACCAGGATGTTGACCTGCGCCCGCTTCACGTAGCCGCCGCTTTCCAGCAGGGAGCCGATTTTCTTTTCCGCCGCCGGCACCGTCAGGCCGCCCAGGGCCACCTGGCCGATCAGCGGGAAGGTGATGCCGCCGCTGTCGCTGACGCGGGTTTCCAGCGCCAGGTCCGGACTGCCGTAGACCGAGATTTTCAGCACGTCGCCGGAACCGAGCACAATGTCGGCCGCCATGGCCGGACGCAGTACCAGCGCCATGACCAGGCTGGCGGCCAGGGCCAGCCACAGGATGAGTTTTTTCATGATGAGCTCACTTGATGAGGGGTGGATGCGGGTCGTTTATTTCAGGCCGGCCACGCCGCGCGCGGCGGCCTCGTCGGCGGAGGACTGCGATGCGGCGGCCTGCTGGGCCGGCGGCGTTGGGCTGGCAGCGGCGGCAGGTGCCGCAGGCGCGGCGGCGGCGGTCGTGTCCGCCTTGTTGAAGTACTCGATCTTGGCGGTCGAGCGCAGGCGCTTGATCTCGGCCTCGGCCGCTTCCTTGTTCTTCTTGTTGAACAGGAACTGCTCGATCTGCGCGGTGGCCGCGTCCAGGCTGAGCGGGCTGTCCTTGACGTCGGTGATCTGGATCAGCATGCTGCGCTCGCCTTCGCGGATGATGAACAGCTGCCCCTTGGGCATGGCCGCCAGGCGCGCGCCCAGTTCCGGCGGCAAATCGGTGCTGGTGCGGGTCAGGCCGGCGCGCACGTATTTGATCTGGTGCCCGTCCAGCCAGGCGGCGGCCTCCTCCAGCGACTTCACGCTGTCGAGCTGGCTCTTGAGCTGCTCGCTGACGTCCTTGGTGGCCAGCACCAGCTGGCGCATGTCGAACTGCTTGCGGTTGGCGAAGAATTCAGGATGCTGCTGGTAGTACTGCTCCACCTCGCCCTTGGCCGGACGGGCCTGGCTGCCGATGCGCTTCTGCATATACGCCTGCGCCACGATCATGGCCTTGGCGCGCTCGATAGCCTGCATCACCTGCGGGTCGCGCTCCAGCTTGTCCTTGGCCGCCTCGTTTTGCAGCAGCTGGCGGTCGATCAGCCCTTCCAGCAGCTGCTTGCGGGCCGTGTCCTGCTGCGCCGCCTGCACGCCGGAGCGCTGCATTTCCTCGTTCAGCTGCAGCACCGTGATCTCCTCGCCATTGACGCTGGCCAGGGCCTGGCCGGTCTTCTTGGCTTTCTCGCCGCATGCGGACAGGGCCAGCGCCGCCGCCAGCATCAGAACGGCCGCCGAACGGCTGGATGGGAAAGCATTTTTCATGATCATTCCTTTGTGAAAGCTTTGCAACATTGTCATTAGACAAACATCTTAGCGAAACATTGCCAACCGTGACGCACGACTGGCGGCGTTGCCGCCGGCGCCCGGCCTAGTGCGCGTTTTCGCGCGCCGCCACCACCTTGACCGTGCGCATGACGATCAGCAGATCCATCCACAGCGACCAGTTGCGCAGGTAGTCCAGGTCGTAGCGGATGCGCGCCTCCATCTTGTCCAGCGTCTCGGTCTCGCCGCGCAGGCCGTTCACCTGCGCCCAGCCGGTGATGCCGGGCTTGACCTTGTGGCGCAGCATGTAGCCCTTGATCAGCTTGCGGTACTGCTCGTTGTGCGCCACCGCGTGCGGGCGCGGACCGACGATGCTCATGCGCCCCTGCAGCACATTGATAAACTGCGGCAGCTCGTCCAGCGAGGAGCGGCGCAGGAAGGCGCCCACGCGCGTCACGCGCTGGTCGTTCTTGGTCGCCTGCACCACTTTCGCGCCATCCTCGGCCACCGTCATCGAGCGGAATTTGTAGACGATGATTTCCTCGCCGTACAAGCCGTAGCGGCGCTGCCGGAAGATCACCGGGCCGGGCGAGCTGATGCGCACGGCGGCGGCGATCACCGCCATCACCGGCACCAGCGCCAGCGTGATCAGCGCGGCCAGCACGATGTCGCTGCTGCGTTTGACCAGGCTGTTGAAGCCGGTGAACGGGCTTTCGCAGATGGCGATCACCGGCATGCCGCCCACGTTGTCGAAGCGCGCCTGCATCAGGTCGAACACGTAGATATCGGGCAGGAAATAGACCGAGGCCGTGGTGTCCTGCAGCTCGTCGAGCAGGCGGCGGATGCGCGGCTGCGCCGAGATCGGCTGGCTGATGAAGATCATCTTGATCTGGTGCTCGCGCACATAGGCGGCGATGTCGTCCATCGTGCCCAGCACCGGGTGGCGCATGGTGCGCGGCTGGCGCACGTCGGTGCGGTCGTCGAAGAAGCCGCACACCTTCATGTACAGGTTCGGGAAACGGTCTATGGTGTTGGCGAACTTCACGCCCACGTCGTTGGCGCCGATGATGAGCACCGAGCGCAGTTCGCTGTCCTTGGCCGGATCGGAACCGAGCTTGCGCGCGGCCAGGTGGCTCAGCAGCAGCACGAAGGGCGTGGCGAAGAACCACACCAGCACCACGTTCTCGTCGTAGTGGTAGGACAGGCCGCTGACCGAGCCCAGGAACACCAGGATCAGCGCGGTGACCACCCAGCCCACCACGATGTCGCGCGCATAGGCCATCATGCGGCCGCTGCGCCAGGTGCGGTAGGGGTCGACGTACTGGTACACCGAGGACGAGATGAAGAAGGCCAGTATCATCAGCACCAGCGAATAGCCGGTGAAGGGTTCGGCGAACAGCATGGAAAACAGGTACAGCGTGCCCATGATAATGAGCGGGTCCAGCACGCGCTGGAAGAAGGAAATCAGGGGAATGTCGTTAACCGTCATGGTCATTCTCAAAACTGTATGCTGGCACTGACGGCGGCGCCGTGCGTGCGGTAGTTGGTGGAGGCGTTTCCGCTGCGGACTTCATGAAACACATTGGCGGACAGCCGTACCGACTGCAGCGGCGCATAGTTCACGCCGAGGGACGCGTTGCGGCTCTTGTCGTGCAGATTGGGCGGCGCGATCCTGCCCTCCAGCGTACTAAAATCGCGCTTTTCCCGACGCACCGCAGCAACCACGTTGATCTTGGCGGTCGCGTCCCAGGTGGTGCTGAAGCTGGCGCCCTTGTTCAAGCTGTTGTTGACGACGTTGCTTTCCACCGGCGCGAACTCGCGCCAGGCCGAGGCCTGCATGCGCAGCTTGCGCAGCATGGACCAGTTCATCGAGGCCCGGCCGTTCAGGCCGCTGCTGTCGCGCTCGGGAAAGAAGCTGTGCTTGCGCTCGGCCCAGCCGGCCAGCATGGTGAATTGCGAAGTGGCGGAGAACAGCCAGTACACATTGGCCTTCAGCTCGTTCTGCGTGTAGCCGTCGTCGATGGACGTGCCGCCCAGGATGCGGTGGTTGGGGTATTTTCCCTTGAGCTGGCTGGCCTGCAGGCCGAAGCGGCTGCCGCTGGGCGGCAGGTAGTCGAAGCCCAGGTCGACCTGGTCCTCGGTGCGGTTGTTGAACTGCTGCTGCGGCAAATCGTAGGTGAACTTCTGGCTGCTCGCGGCGGCGCGCACGCGGTAGCTCGGGTGGAAGCGCCAGGCGCCGTCCACGTACTCGCGCTTCTGCACGCGCAGGTTGCGCTGGTTGGTGTGGAAGTCGCTGAAGGAGGTCAGCGTTTGCGCATACAGGCCGCCCAGGTGGCCTTCCAGGTGGTTGCCGATGTGCCACTCGAGGTCGGCCAGGTAATCCTTGCCGCTGTAGTCCAGTTCGCTGTAATGGTTGAACTTCACGCGCGACTGCTTGAACTGGCCGGTGAGTTTCTGCCGGCTGATGGGCATGTCGATCAGCACGCCGTACTGGGTCTGCGTCAGCGTGTCGCCGCGCGGCCCCAGCAGGCCGGGGGTGTTGTCGTCCAGCCGGAACAGATTGGCGTCGTAGGAGCGCGTCACGGCCAGGTAGGGGTGGATGGTGTCGCTGACGCCGGCCGCGGCCGGCAGGCAGGCCGCCGCGCCGATCGCACTGATGAGCAGCGCCAGATGTGGTTTTTTGTAAGGGAGTCGCATGGGATTTACCAGTAGTGCCAATTGCCGGTGGCCACGATCCACGCGCCCAGCACCCCATTGGTGACGCCGTGCGCCACGATGGCGGCCCAGAGATTGCCGCTGCGCATATACAGCAGGCTGTAGGCCAGGCCGGCAACCATGCCGGCCAGCCACAAGTTGTGCTCAAAGCCAAACAGCAGCACGGTGATGGCGAGCGCCTTCAGCGACACGGCGGCCGCGCGGACAGAGAGGAAATCGGGGGAATCGAGCCAGCGCAGCAGGAACGAGCGCCAGAACAGCTCCTCCATCACCGGCACCACCAGGGCCGCGCCCGCGATGCGCAGCGCCACCAGGCCCCAGTTGACGGCGCCGCCTGCGCCGCGCGGATCGAAACCGGCCGCGGAGCCGATCTGCATCCAGCCCGCATCGAGGCTGATCCACAGCACGAACACCAGCAGGCCCAAGGCCACGCTGGCCGCCAGCAGCGACGCGCGCATGCCCTTCCACGCCAGCTCGGCGTAGTGGCGCCAGTAGAACATCAGCGCGGCACTGACGGCGAGAATTTTTGCGCCGTACAGCCAGCGCGTGTCCTGCGCGCTATAGCCCAGGCGGACCAGCACGTCGGCAATGAAAATAAAGAACAGATAGACGGCGAACGGAACAATCCGTGCCAGGGCGGGGGCCGAACCTGCGGGCTCGGCGGTAGAGAGGTAGGGTTTCACAGTCGTGCGCCTCGGCCAATTGAAAGATCTGCATTGCTGCCGCAGCCCGGTCGGGCCGCTAAGCAACAATGCAGATCTTACAATTTTCCGCTCTGCAGCAGCGCACGCCTGCGCGGCGGCTGCTAGCCCTTAGCGCGAGCCTCGATCGCTTCCCATTTTTCCAGAGCTTCCAGCAGTTCGCCCTCGATTTGCTCAATACGCGCGTTCACACGCTTGGCTTCGGCCGCGTTTTTCTTGTAGAAATCGGGATCCGACAGCTGCAGATTGAGCGCGGTCTGCTCGTCCTCCAGCGCGGCGATCTGCTTCGGCAGCTCGTCCAGCTCGCGCTGTTCCTTGTAGGACAGTTTCTTCTTGGCAGCAGCAGGCGCGGCGGCAGCGGCGGCCGGGGCGGCCTCCACTTTCGGGGCGGCCTTGGCGGCGGCGGCCTTGGCGGTGGCCGTGGTGTCGCGCACGCGCTCCCAGTCGGTGTAGCCGCCGACGAATTCGCGCCAGTTGCCCTCGCCTTCGGCCACGATCACCTGGGTCACCACATTGTCCAGGAACATGCGGTCGTGGCTGACCAGGAACACGGTGCCCGGGTAGTCTTCCAGCAGCTCTTCCAGCAGCTCCAGGGTGTCGATATCCAGGTCATTGGTCGGTTCATCGAGCACCAGCACGTTGGCCGGCTTGGCGAACAGGCGCGCCAGCAGCAGGCGGTTGCGCTCGCCGCCGGACAGGGTCTTGACCGGCGAACGCGCGCGTTCCGGCGCAAACAGGAAGTCGCTCAGATAGCTCATGGCGTGCTTGCGCTGGCCGTTCACTTCCACCCAGTCGCTGCCCGGGGCGATGGTTTCCAGCAGGCTGGCTTCCTCGTTGAGCTGGGTGCGCATCTGGTCGAAGTACGCCACCTGCAGCTTGGTGCCCTGCTTGACGGTGCCGCTGTCCGGCGTTTCCTCGCCCAGAATCAGCTTGAGCAGGGTGGTCTTGCCGGCGCCGTTGGCGCCGATCAGGCCCACCTTGTCGCCGCGCAGAATGGTGGCGCTGAAATTGTTGACGATCTTACGGTTGTAGGACTTGGACACGTTCTCCAGTTCCGCCACGATCTTGCCCGAGCGGTCGCCGGCCGACACCTGCAGGGTGACCTGGCCCTGCTGGTCGCGGCGCACGGCGCGCTGCTCGCGCAGGCGCTCCAGGCGGCGCACACGGCCTTCGTCGCGGGTGCGGCGCGCCTTCACGCCTTTGCGTATCCACACTTCTTCCTGGGCCAGGAATTTATCGAACTTGGCGTTCTCGATTTCCTCGATCTCCAGCTGTTCGGCCTTGCGCACCTGGTAGGTGGTGAAGTTGCCCGGATAGGACAGCAGGCGGCCACGGTCCAGCTCGATAATGCGGGTGGCCACGTTGTCCAGGAAGGAGCGGTCGTGGGTGATGAACAGCACCGAGCCCTTGTAGTCCTTGAGCAGGCCTTCCAGCCACATGATGGAGGTGAAGTCCAGGTGGTTGGTCGGTTCATCGAGCAGCAGCACGTCCGGCGCCGACACCAGCGCGCGCGCCAGCGCCACGCGCTTTTGCATACCGCCGGACAGGGTCTTCATCAGCGACTCGGCGGCCAGGTTCAAGCGGTCCAGCGTGGCTTCCACCTTGTTTTTCAGGTTCCATGCATCGGCCGCGTCCAGCTTGACCTGGATGTCGTGCATGCGCTCCATCAGCGCGTCGTCGTCGCCCTGGCCGAACTGGCCGGTCAGCGCGTCGTACTCCTTCAGCAGGTCCTGCAGGTCGCCCATGCCGGACGCCACCGCCTCGTACACCGTCATCTCCGGCTCGAACACCGGCTCCTGCTCCACGTAGGCGATCTTCAGGCCCTGCTGCATCACCAGCAAGCCGTCGTCGAGCTTGAAGCGGCCGGAAATGATTTTCAGCAGGGACGACTTGCCCGTGCCGTTGCGGCCGATCAGGCCGACGCGTTCGCCCGTTTCCAGCGAAAATTCCGCATGGTCAAGGAGCGCAAAGTGGCCGAACGCCAGTTGCGCGGAAGAAAGAGAGATGACTGCCATAGTGAGTAAGCCTGCGCGCGGCGTGGTGAGGAAGCCGCTGAAAAGATGAATGAAGCCAGCATTGTACCGACATCGGGGAGGCGGGACTATTTTTTGCCTGCCCATCGGCTATAATTGCGCTCGCCTAGCGTCCTCCCCGTAGCACAATGGATAGTGCACATGCCTCCTAAGCGTGGGATACTGGTTCGATTCCAGTCGGGGGGACCACCAGCATCTTCCTCTGCGCAGATTCGCCATGCTGGGTTGGCGCGCCCACCAAGCAAGCTCCCTCGGAGCCTTTGACTGGGCTCGCTGCCGATGCAACTCTCGACCAAAAATCGTCTCTGGTAGCGTCAGCGTAGCGCTTTGCGCGCTCGACCTCCTTACTGACATCGATTTCCATAGCTAATTTTCGCTGCTCGACTGCACGATCTTTAAAGCATGCAGCGGCCATTTTTTTCCCTGCAATCCGAACTTTCATATTCAGTCCTCAGTTGCCGTTTGCGCCGTAGTAAGACGTTTCCGCAGGCCCAGCACCGCACCACCTCGCCTTATTACACTGGTGTAGCCCAAGTCTATATAGAAGTCCAGCAGATCCGGCGCGGGCCGCCACAGCACAGCTTGATCGCAGCCAGTGAGCGCGCCCATAGTCTCAATGTAGCGCGTAGCGATCGCTTCGATGAAGCGAACCAAATGCACAGCATGCGGATCACGTTCCAGCCAGTCCAAGCTCGCCACGACTTTGCCATCGCTGACTCTGCCAAGTGCCAACCCACACAGTCTGGAGTGAACCCAAATTGCCAGTTCAATTCGCCTCGGCCGCTTCCTTGCTCGCCGCAACAGTCTGTCCCAGTTCCACCCGACCCGCCGATCATGCCATTCGGATGCTTGCTCCAGTGCTCCGGGGCCGATATCGCTCAAGCGCAACGCAGGGTGTCTCGTAAGTAGCTCTTCTAAAACTATTGCACGAGCAATGCCACGATACTGACGAAAGTAGATTTCCAGGCGAGCCGCGCTATCGTCCCGCATATGATTTAATCGTCTGCCGGGTTGAAAAAGTCAATCTACAACCCGATTGGAGCCGCCGGTTTGATGACAGACAATCTCCGCCGCAAAAAGTTCATTGCCTGGCGAGGCGATTAGAGGGTTTATGTAAAAAACGGCAACGCCGCCGTGCTACGCTGGCCGGATTATTTTCACCATTCCAGCCCCATGAGCGAAGCTGATCCTCTCGATATCCAGGCCACGTTTGATGCGCAGCTGGCCACTGCGCTGGCGTGGCGCACGTCCACGGCGCAGCAAAGGCTGCGACGCATCCGCCGCCTGCGCGATGCGATGATGGCGCAGCGCGAGGCTTTCTACGCCGCGTTCGCGCAGGATTACCGCAAACCGCCGGCGGAGGTGGAGGCGTCCGAATTCCTGCCGGTGATGGATGAGATCCGCCATGCGCTGGGCCGCCTGAAACGCTGGATGAAGCCGCGCACGGTATGGCCCACCACCACCATGCTGGGCACGCGCGCGTCGGTGCAGTACCAGCCTCGCGGGCGCGTGCTGATCGTGGCGCCGTGGAACTATCCGCTGAGTTTGTGCTTCGGACCGCTGGTGTCGGCGCTGGCGGCGGGCAACACGGCCATCATCAAGCCGTCCGAGATGACGCCCGCCGTGTCCGCGCTGATGGGCCGCATCGTCGCCAGCGTATTCCCGGCCAACGAGGTGGCGCTGTTCGAGGGCAGCCAGCCTACCTCGCGGGTGCTGCTGGAGCTGCCTTTCGACCACATCTTTTTCACCGGCTCGCCCGCCGTGGGCAAGCTGGTGATGGCGGCCGCAGCCAGGCACTTGGCCAGCGTGACGCTGGAGCTGGGCGGCAAGTCGCCCAGCATCGTGGACGCCAGCGCCAACCTCAAGCTGGCGGCGGAAACGCTGATGTGGGGGAAGTTCCTGAACAACGGCCAGACCTGCGTGGCGCCCGACCATGTCTATGTGCACGCGTCCGTGAAAGACGCTTTCGTGGATGCCTGCCGCGCCGTGTTGCAGCAGCGCTACGGCGCCGGTCCGGCGGCGCAGAAGGCCAGCGCCGATCTGGCGCGCGTTGTGAACCGGCGCCACACGCAACGCCTGGCAAGTCTGCTGGCGGATGCGCAGCAGCGCGGCGCGCGCCTGCTGGCAGGCGGCGAAGTGGATGAAGATCAGTGCTATATCGCGCCCACGCTGCTGGACCGGATACCAGCCGGCGCGGCGATACTGTCGGAGGAGATTTTCGGTCCGCTGCTGCCCATTATCGGCTACACGGAGCTGGACCAGGTGATCGCCGCCATCAACGCGGCGCCCAAGCCGCTGGCCTTGTACGTGTGGAGCACAGACCGGCGCGCGGTGGGAAAGGTGCTGGAGCAGACCAGCTCGGGCGGCGCCTGCGTGAACCATTGCGTGGCACATTTCGCGCACGGCAATCTGCCGTTCGGCGGCGTGAATAATTCAGGCATGGGCAGCGCGCACGGCGAGTATGGCTTCAAGGCTTTCTCGCACGAGCGCGCGGTACTGCGCGCCTCGCCGCTCATGCTCATCAAGCTGTTTTTCCCACCCTACACCGGGCGGCGCACCGGCCTGATGCGCACCATCGTCGATGCACTGCGCCTGCCGATGCTGTAACGTCAGGCTGGCTGCAGTGCGTGTTCCAGCGCCTGCGACAGCATGGCGCTCAGTTGCGGTTCGGCGCCGCTGGGCAAGGTCAGCTTGCCGCTGAAGTAGCGCAGGCCGCCGCTGGAACGCTCGGCCACCAGCGACGCTTCGCCTTCGCTTGGAAGGTGCAGGCTGACCGTCAGCAGGCTGTCGGCCGCGCCGCGCAGGCGCACTTCCAGCGTGACGCCGGCGTGCGTGTCGAACAGCTTGCGGCTCGCCTCGCTCACCAGGCAGCCGCCCTGCGCGCGCGCGATCACCGCCGTGCACGTGCGCAAGGCCGCATCGGCGCGCTGCGCCAGCTCGGTGCGCACCGCGCCCGCCTCGGCCAGGCCAGCCATGCGCTCCACTTCGGCGAGCATCAGCTCGTCTTCCATCCGCTCGAGCATGAGCAGGATTTCGTCTTTATTTATATTGCCCATATGAAATATATATTTCCAAATGACAAGAACAAATGCAGTATATCACCAAGAAACGCGCGTGATGCGGGAATTTTTTTCCCCTCTAACGTTCAGTTCGGTTTGCGGCAGGCGTAGGCCATGACACCCAATCCGGCCACCAGCAAGGCCAGCGTCCCAGGTTCCGGCACTGCACGCACGGCGTACACCTCCATTGCCAGGTAGGTGAACTGGCCGGTGCCCGCCACGCTGCCGCCAAAGGGCTCGGCGCCCGGCTCGAAGCTGTAGTAAGAGGTCAGATAAGAGCTGCCGCCGGTGGCCAGGTCCTCATTCACCAGCAGGTCCGCGCCGCTGCCAAAGGCCGGTCCGCACTTGGCACAGTTATAGGTCTGGTGCGAGCCGTAGTCCGGCACTCCCTGGTCCGGCGGAGCGGGCACCTGGCGGTACATATGGCCCGCGGTGGCGTTGAAGATAAAGGCGGTGCGCTCGGACTCGGGTATGGTGATGTTCTCCCCGTCCACCGAACTCCAGCTTTGCGGATTGTAGCCGCCGATTACCCAAATGTTGCCGGCACTGTCGCGCGCGCGCAGCAGCGAGAACGTGGCGCCCTTGCCGTCCGCGGCGGCATGGAACTGCGCGGCGCTGTCGCCGTCCTTGCGGACGAACAGCTGGTCCAGCTCAGTATTCGCGCTGCCCAGCCAGCCCAGCAGCTGGGTCTTCAGTTCGGACGTCATGATGGGGGTGGCATACGCCGGCGCCGCCCCCAGGCTCCAGAGCAGGCCCGCCACAGTGGCGGCCTTCACAGCGTTCAACATACAACCTCCATCAACCATTGCAAAAGATTCAACGCTATCACAATGGTGCGCGCCTGTCGCCACGATTGGATTAGAATGCCCGCCGCACCGCAGACAGCGCCTATTCCGGCGCGTTCAGGTGGCGCTTCATCTGCGACAGCAGGTCGATCAGCTGGCCTTTGTCGGCCGCCGGCATGGGCTGCAGCAGTTCGGCTACCCAGCTTTCATGCACCGCCGCCATCCTGGCGAAGGCGCTGCGGCCCTCCTGCGTGAGCTTGACGCTGTAGGCGCGGCCATCCTTCGGATCGGGCACGCGCATGACCAGGTTTTCCTGCTCCAGCTGGTCGGTGATGCCGGTGATGTTGCCGCCGGTGACCATCATGCGCTTGGACAGTTCGCCCATGCGCAGCCCCTCGGGGTGGCGTTCCAGCTGCGCCATCAGATCGAAGCGCGGCAGCGTGATGCCGAAGGTGGTGCGCAGGCGGCTGCGGATTTCATTCTCTATCTTCACCGTGCAGGACAGCATGCGCAGCCACAGCTTGAGCGACTGGTGGTGTTCCTGCGTAAGGCGGCTGGCCAGGTCCAGGTCCTGGTTTTCGGGTAATGGCATAAGTCTTCCTTGCTTATTTACTTGGACTGGCGCGCAGTTTGAAGCGCTGCAGCTTGCCCGTTTCGGTGCGCGGCAAGGCGGCCAGGAAACGGATGGCGCGCGGGTATTTGTAAGGCGCGATCTGGCCCTTCACGAACTCCTGCAATTCGGCGGCCAGCTGCGGCGACGCATCATAGCCGGGTTTGAGCACGACGTGGGCTTCGACGACCTGGCCGCGCTCCTCGTCCGGCGTGCCGACCACGCCGCATTCGGCCACCGCCGGATGGCGCAGCAGCGCGTCCTCCACCTCGGGGCCGGCGATGTTGTAGCCGGCGGAGATAATCATGTCGTCCGTGCGCGAGCGGTAGAAGAAATAGCCGTCGGCGTCCATTTCATAGGCGTCGCCGGTGAGGTTCCAGCCATGGTGGACATAGTCGCGCTGGCGGTCGTCGGCCAGGTAGCGGCAGCCGGTCGGGCCTTTCACGGCCAGCCGTCCCACCATGCCCGGCCCCACCGGATTGCCGTCGCGGTCCAGGATGCAGGCCTGGTAGCCGGGCACCGGCTTGCCGGTGGCGCCGGGGCGGATGTCGCCGTCCGCCGCCGAGATAAAGATGTGCAGCATTTCGGTGGCGCCTATGCCGTCTATCATGCGCAGGCCGGTGGCCTGCTGCCAGGCCTCGCGCGTGGCCAGCGGCAGCGCTTCGCCCGCCGAGACGGATTTTTTCAGGCTGGCGATGTCGTACCTGGCGGCCAGCGGCGCCATCTGGCGGTAGAAGGTGGGAGCGGTGAAGCACACCGTGGCGCGGTATTGCTGGATGGCCTGCAGCAGCGTTTCGGGCGTGAGCTTTTCCAGCAGCACGGTGGCGGCGCCCACGCGCAGCGGGAACAGCAGCAGGCCGCCCAGGCCGAAGGTAAACGCCAGCGGCGGCGTGCCGATGAAGATGTCGCCGGGTTCGGAGCGCAGCACCGAACGCGGGAAGCAGTCGCAAATGGCCAGCACGTCGCGGTGGAAATGCATGGTGCCTTTGGGGACGCCGGTGGTGCCGGAGGTGAAACTGATCAGGCAGACGTCGTCCGCAGCGGTATCGCAGGCGGCGAAGCCGGCGGGCTGCAGCGTCATCATGGCTTCGAGCGATGCATCATCCGCCGCCTCGGCGTTGAACCAGACCACCTGGGCGGGCAAGCCTTCGGCCGCTTCCAGTTCCGCGCGCAGGCTGGCGGCGCACAGCACCGCGTCCACCTTGGCCTTGGCCATGATGGCGCCCAGTTCGCGCGCGCGCAGCAGCGGCATGGTGGGTACGGCAACCAGCCCGGCCTTGAGCACCGCCAGCACGGCGGCCGCCATCATGGGATTGTTGGCGCCGCGCAGCAGCACGCGGTTGCCGGTCTTCAGTCCCATGGGGCCGCGCAGCACGTGGGCGATGCGGTCCACCTGCTCCAGCAGATGCGCATAGGTCCAGCTGCGGTCCGCGCCGCCGTGCGCGTAGTGGATGGCGATGCGGCCACCCTGTCCTGCCGCCAGGGCGCGGTCCAGCAGTTCCGCCACGCAGTTCAGGCGTTCCGGATAGTTGAGTTCGGGGAGGTCGAAGCGCAGCTCGGGCCACAGGTCCGCTGCTGGCAGATTCATGCGCGTGAAGGGGTCTTCGTGTGCGCTGTCGCTCAACCCCGGTAAGGGTGCGGCATTGGGTCTGTTCATGGTCGCCCTGGATAGATGGTCGGTTCAAGTCAGCCTGACGGCTAATTTAAACCTAAACCATTTCTGCCACAAGCAGATTCAGTTGCCGCCGCCAATCGATTTGCGCACCAGCGCGGACTGGTGGATAACGGCGCGTATCACGTCCGACAGCACGGCCTGCACCGCGTCGCTGGACAGAAATCCGGGCGCGAAACTCTTCAGCGCCGCCGCCGCGCCGTGCAGGCCCAGCGTGACGCAGCCGGCGTGCAAACGGTCGATACGGGCTTGCGCCTCCTGCTGCTCGCCGCGCGCGAACAAGGCGTCCAGTTCGCCGCTGGCCACGGTGAGCTGGTTCTGGAAGCCGGTCAGGTAGACCAGCAGGCGGTCGGCGTTGATGCCCAGCCGCAGCTGCGTGGCGGACGGGGTTTCAGCTACGTGCTCGTAGCCGCTGGCGGCCTGGTCAAGGAAGGCGGTGAGGTGGATACGCACCTGGTCGGCCTGGAAGGGCTTGACGATGTAGCCGGCCGCGCCGGCCTTGGTGGCCTGCTGCACGGTCTCCTTGTCGGTGGCCGAGGACACCAGCACGAAGGGCACGGCGTTCAGGGCGTGGTTGCCTTTCACGCGCTGCAGCAGCTCCATGCCGGACAGGCGCGGCATGCGCAAATCGCAAAAGACGATGGCAGGCCGCAAGCCGTCTTCCAGCTGCTGCCAGGCGTCCGCGCCGTCTTCCGCTTCCACGATGTCGAATTTCCCGCAACTGTCGATCAGGTGCATCAGCACCATGCGCGACACCACGTCGTCATCCACTACCAAAACTTTCATGTAGGTCTCCAGTGCCCTGCCGTACCCCTTTGCAGATACGCGCTGTCAGTCAGTTGTCGCCGTTCTGTGGCACTAACGTCAATATAACCGATAAGCCGTTCGCTGTCAGTCCGCTTGAGCCATGCCGTCCATGCCGGCCGTCGCCGCCAGCAGAACCCGCAGCTGCGGCATGCGCAAGGCGATTTCCTCCCACGCGGCGCGGTCGGCGCGTTCTTCCAGTTCGCCGCACAGGTCGCGCAGTTCCGGTTCGTCCAGGTAGGCCGCGCTGCCCTTCATGCCGTGGAACAGGCGCGCCGCGCCGTCGCTGTCGCCGTGGACGATGGCCTCGTCCAGGTCGGCCAGGCGCGCAGGCAGGTCGGCCAGGAAGGCGGCGCGCAGGCGCGCCTTCAAGGGATCGTCGTCATGCCCGCGCGGGCCGTGCACGGCGGCTGCGACGGACGGCGCGACCGGCGCGGACGGCACGCCGAACATGGCGTCCAGTTCATCGATGCTGGGCGCGCGCGGCCCCATGCGCTGCAGCACGATGCCGCGCTGCAGCTGGCGCTCGATGGCGCGGCTCAGCTGATAGTGCAGCGCCGCTTCGTCGATAGGCTTGGTCAGGAAGTCGTCCATGCCGGCCGCCAGGTAGCGGCTGCGGTCTTCCTCGCTGGCGTTGGCGGTGAGCGCGATGATCATCAGTTCCTGGTCGCGCACCGGCGCGCCGTCCGGGCCGCCCTCGCGTATCAAACGGGTGGCGGTGGGGCCGTCCATCTCCGGCATGCGGCCGTCCATCAGTATCAGGTCGTAGCGGGTGCGCGCGCAGGCGGCCACCGCCAGCAGGCCGTTGGCCGCCACGTCCACCTTGTGGCCCAGCTCCTCCAGCATCATGCGGATAATGATCTGGTTGGTGGGATAGTCCTCGGCGCACAGCACCTTGAGCTGGTGGCTGTGCGGCTCGCGCGGCATATGCACCACGGTGGGCGGCGCCACGCCGTCTGCCAGCGGCAGCTCGAAAGTGAACACGCTGCCCACGCCCGGCGTGCTGGCCACGCGGATCTCGCCGCCCATCAGCTCCACCAGCTGGCGGCAGATGGCCAGCCCGAGGCCGGTGCCGCCGTAGCGGCGCGTGGTGGTGGTGTCGGCCTGCTCGAACTTCTGGAACAGGCGTGGCATGGCGTCGGCCGGGATGCCGATGCCGGTGTCCTCCACCGTGAAGCGGATCAGGTTGTCGCCCGGGCGCGCCGGCGCCGGCTGCGGCGCGGGCAAGCGCTCCACGCGCAGGCGCACCTCGCCGCGCTGGGTGAACTTGAAGGCGTTGCCCACCAGGTTGACCAGCACCTGGCGCAAGCGGGTCGGGTCGCCCAGCACGTACACCGGCAGGTTCTCGTCCAGCTCCACCGAGAAGCCCACGCTGTAGGCGGCGGCCTGCTCGTCGAACAGCGCGGCCACGTTCTGCACCATGCCGGCCAGCGCGAAGTCGATATTTTCGATACTCAGCTTGCCCGCTTCGATCTTGGAGAAGTCCAGCAGGTCGTTGATGATGCCCAGCAGCGCCTGCGCGTTGACCTGTGCCCGTTCGATCTGCTCGCGCGTCACGTCCTGCAGCGTGGCGTCGCGCAACGCAAAGCCCTGCATGCCGATCACGCCGGCCAGCGGGGTGCGCATCTCGTGGCTCATATTGGCCAGGAACTCGGACTTCTGGCGCGTGGCGTCTTCCGCCTTCCGCTTGGCGTAGCGCAGGCGCTCCTCGTTGTCCTGCAAGGCGCGGTTGGCCAGCGCCAGCTCCTCGGTGTGCAGCCTCACCTTGGCCTGCTGCTGCATCAGCTCCACCTGCGTCTCGCGCAGTTCCTGCAGCGTTTCCTCCAGGCGCTGGTAGGCCAGCGCGTTGTCCAGGCTCACGGCGGCGTGCGCGGCCAGCGTTTGCAGCATGTCCAGGTGCACCTGGCGGTAGGCGTGGGTTTCCTTGCTCTGCACCGACAGCACGCCCACCACGCGGTCGTTCACGATCAGCGGCGTGTACAGCATGGACTGCGCGTAATCGGGCTCGCTGCCGTCGGCCAGCAGCACCGGCTTGAGCTTTTCCAGGCCGGCCGGCCCCATGTAGCGGCTGTATTCGGCGAAGAAGTCGTTGATGAAGATGTCGTGCCGGTGCTGCAAGCACCACACGGCAAGCTGGTCCGGGTCGTCCACCTTGCGGCTGTATGGCAGGCTGCGCACGCCGCGCTCCATCGAGAACGGGAACTCCAGCACGCCCTCCTCCTCGCGGTAGAAGCCGATGCCGAACATGTGCGCGTCCATCAGGTGGCGCACGTGGCGGTACAGCGTGCGCATGGCTTTCTCGATGTCCAGCGTGGCGCTCATTTCGCGCCCGATCTCGCTCAGCACCGAAATATTGCGGTGCGCCTGCTCCACCGCCTCCTTCTGCAGCTCCACTTCCTGGCGCTGGCGTTCGGCGTCCATGTGGCGCTGCTCGGCCTCGGCGCGCTGCGCCTCCGCTTCCAGGCGGCGCTTTTCCAGCTCCATCTTCTGCTGCTGCAGCAGCTGGTTCTTCAGCTCCACCTCGGCCGTGCGCAGGCCCACCTGCTGCTCCAGGCGGGTCTTCTGGCCGCGCAGTTGGCGCATGCGCACGCGGTACACGCCGTAGGCGCTGCCCAGCAGCAGCAGCGCCATGCCGCCGCGGAACCACCAGGTCTTCCACAGCGGCGGCAGGATGGTGATCTCCAGCGTGGCCGCGTTGTCGTTCCAGATGCCGTCCTTGTTGGCGGCCTTCACGCGGAACACGTAGCGGCCCGGATCGAGGTTGGTGTAGGTGGCGAAGCGCTTGCCGGCGTCGGTCACCACCCAGTCGTGGTCGAAGCCCTGCAGCTGGTAGGCGTAACGGTTGCGCTGCGGCGCGGCGTAGTGCAGCGCGGCGAACTCCAGCGAGAACACCGAGTCCTCCTCGCGCAGCGTGAGCGCGGCGGTGTGCTCGATGGCGCTTTTGAGCACGCTGCGTTCGCCGTCCTGGCCGGCCTTGACCGACTTGTTGAAGATCTGGAAATCGGTAATGGCCACCGTGGGCGCCACGCTGTTCTCGCGGATCTCGCCCGGCGCGAAAGCGGTCACGCCGTTGAAGCCGCCGAAATACATGGTGCCGTCGGGCGTGCGCAGCGCTGCGCCGTCGAAGTAGGCGCCCTCGATGGTGCCGTCGGCGCCGGCGTAGTTGCGCACCTCGCCGCCCGGCACGGACAAGCGCGTGATGCCGGTATTGGTGCTCAGCCACAGGTGGCCCTGCTCGTCGTCCAGTATGCCGGCGATGGCGTCGTCGGCCAGGCCGTCCTTGCGCTGGTAGCGTTTGAACCGCACCGTGCCGTCGGCGGCCTGCTCCATGCGGTTCAGGCCCGCCGCCGTGCCGACCCAGATCACGCCCTGCTTGTCCTCGAACAGGTAGTGCACCTCGTCATGGCTGAGGGAGGCGGGATCCTTGGGATCGTGGTGGAAGTGGCGGAAGCGGCCGCTCTGGCGGTCCAGCAGGTCCAGGCCGTTGAAGGTGCCCACCCACAGCGCGCCGCGCCTGTCCTCCAGGATGGGGCGCACCACGTTGTCGGCCAGGCTGTTGCTGTCGGCCGGGTCGTGGCGGTAGGTGTGGCTGGCGCCGGTCTTCGGATCGTAGCGGTGCAGGCCGCCGCGCGTGGCCACCCACAACACGCCGCCGCGGTCGCCCACGATGTTGCGCACGTTGTCGCCGTCGGGATCGCTGTGCCAGGCGCGCACGCGCTGGTAGCGGCGCGTGGCCGTGTCGAAGCGGCGCAGGCCGTTGCGCCCGCCCACCCACAGCGTGCTGCCGTTCTTCTCCTTCCACAGCGAGATCACCTGCGGGTCGCGCACGTCGGCAAAGTCGGGCGCCGGGTCGCGGAACACCTGGCCCTCGCCGCTGATCGGGTCGTACAGGGTGAGGCCGTCGTTGTTGCCCAGCCAGAGCTTGCCGCCGCCGGCGTCGACGATGGCGCGCACCTTGTTGTCGCTCAGCGAGCGCGGACGCTCGGCGTCGTGCACCAGGCGCGCAAAGCCGCCGCTGCCCAGGTCCACCCGGCTCACGCCGCTGTACCAGGTGCCCACCCACATGGTGCCCAGGCGGTCGCGGAACAGCGCCGAGACGTAGTTGTCCGCCAGGCTGTGCGGGTCGGAGACCTGGTGCCGGTACTGCACGAAGCGGTCCTCGGCAGGGCGCCAGCGGAACAGGCCCTCGGTCTGGCTGCCGGCCCACAGCGTGCCTTCGACGTCCTGGTAGATCACCGTCACCACGCCCGGCTTCAGGCCCTGCTTCTCGCTCAGGCGGCGGCGCTGCGGCGCCTCGGCGCCCTTGGCCAGCTTCCATTGCTCGATGCCGGCCATGGTGCCTATCCACAGCACATGGTTCTTGTCCGCGAACAGCGACAGCACGGCCTCGAAGCGCGTGTCCGGCGCCGCCTCCACCTTGAAGTGGCGGAAGGCCTGCGCGCCGGGTTCCAGCAGGTCCAGGCCCGCCGCCGTGCCCACCCACAGCCGGCCGGCGGCGTCGCGCGCCAGCGCGTTCACCTGGTCGCTGCCCAGGCTGCCCGGCAGCTCGGCGTCGTGGTGCCAGTAGGTGTAGCGGCCGGTGGCCGGATCGAAGTGCTGCAGGCCGTCCGAGGTGCCTATCCACAGCCCGCCGCTGCCGTCGTCGACGATGGCGCGCACGTGGCGGTTGCCGTTGCCGCGCTTGGCCGGCTCGCTGGGCGGGAAATGCGTGAAGCTTTGCGTGAGCGGCTCGTAGCGGTCCAGCCCCCCGTCGGTGCCTATCCACATGCGGCCGGCGCGGTCCACGTGCAGCACGCGCACCCAGTTGTCGGCCAGGCTGCGCGGGTCGGACACGGCGTTGCGGTAGGTCAGGATGCGCGCGCCGTCGTAGCGGCTCAAGCCGGCCTGGCTGCCGAACCACATGAAGCCCTGTTGGTCCTGGGCCACCGCCAGCACCGACTCCTGCGCCAGGCCGTCCTGCACGTCCAGCTGCTCGAAGCGCAGCGTGCGCGGCGGCGCGGCGCCCTGCGCCGGCGGCAGCAGGCCGCATGCCAGCATGGCTGCGAGGCAGAGAACACGGCGGACAGGCAGCGCAAGCAGCACAGGCAGGTCCTAGCTATTGAAGAAGGCCAGCACGTCGGCCTTGCGCGCATGCGTATCGCGCTGCCCCAGGCGTATCAGCTCGCAGGTGTACGTCGATTCAAACAGCAGGTAGGAGGCGAGCGAGGAACCGCGCGTTTCGGTGGCGCCTATGCCCGACAGCATGGTGCGTATCGGCGCGGGCAGGCTGCCGATGTGGCGGCTGGCGATATCGTCCAGCCGCTCGGACGGCGCGATCACCAGCAGCTCGACCGGCTTGAGCGGTGTTTGCGACAGGTACTCCGGCGGCAGCAGCGACAAGGTCTTGTTGATGCGCTCCAGGCGTTCGATGTCCACCGCCAGGCTGTCGAGGAAAATCGAGGACAGCGCATGGCCGGCGATCTGCGCCAGGCTGGGGTAGCGCGCGGTCTCGCTGCGCTGCTGCACCGGCTCGGACAGGCGCCCCGCGCCGATCACCAGCACCTTGTCGGCGCCCAGGTGGATGGCCGGCGAGATGGGCGCCAGCTGGCGCATGGAGCCGTCGCCGCAGTATTCGTGCTGGCCGCCCAGGTAGAGCGGCGTGGCCGGGAAAATGAAGGGGATGGCCGACGAAGCCAGCAAGTGCTCCACGCCGATCTGGTCCTGCATGGCGATGCGCTGGGTGCGCACCCAGGGCGCGATCTCGGCGGCGGTCTGGAAAAAGGTGACGTGCTGGCCGCCGGTGTAGGACGAGGCGGTGACGGCCAGCGCGTGCAGCAGGCCCTCCTGCAGCACCGTGTCCAGGCGCGGCAGGTCCAGCATGCGGTGCAGCAGGCTGACCAGCGGGGTGTTGTCGAGCAGGGAGCGCGGCGGCGCGGCGCGCCACTTGCGCAGCAGCCAGCCGAAGGACAGCAGTGACAGCCAGCGCGCGCCGGAGCGGATCACGCCCAGCGAGTCGGCGCGGTAGACCTGCTCCACCGAGAAGTTCTGCCAGACGTCGAGCAGCTTCTGCACGCCCTCGCTGAAATTGTCGGCGCGGCAGGCCAGCGCCGTGGCGTTGATGGCGCCGGCCGATGTGCCGCAGATGATGTTGAACGGATTGCGCGAAGGCGGCCAGCCTTCTTCCCACAGGATCTCGTTAATCGCTTGCAGCACACCCACCTGGTAGGCGGCGCGCGCGCCGCCGCCGGAGAGGACCAGACCTGTTTTCTTTTTCATTCCCATCTGACAAGAGTAGCAGGGTCAGTCGCCGCGCACAACGCCCTCGCGGCGCGGATCGGCGCCGCCGAACCACACTTCCTTGCCGTTGCGCGTGACGCGCATGATGCCCTGCAGGCCGGAGTTCTGCTCGTACTGGCGCACTTCGTGGCCGCGCGCCTTGAGCGCGTCCACCACGGCCGGCGCCACGCGCGCCGCTTCCAGCTCGGTGGGGCCGTTGCGGCTGCCGAAATTGGGCAGGCTGATGGCCTGCTGCACGTCCAGCTTCCAGTCCAGCGTGCCGACCAGCACCTTGGCCACGTAGTTGATGATGGCCGAGCCGCCCGGCGAACCGGTCGACAGCACCAGCTTGCCGGTGGCCTTGTCGAACACCAGCGTGGGCGACATGGCGCTGCGCGGGCGCTTGCCCGGCTGGACGCGGTTGGCGATGGGGCCGTTCTCGTCCACCGAATCGAAGGAGAAGTCGGTCAGCTGGTTGTTCAGGATGAAGCCGTCCACCATCTGGCGCGAGCCGAATGCGTCTTCCACCGAGGTGGTCATGGAGATCACGTTGCCGTAGGCGTCCGCCACCGACAGGTGGGAGGTGGCCGGGCTTTCGATGGCGTTGTCCGCGCCCCAGGCCACGTTCACGGAGTCCGGCACGCCGAAGCGCGCACTGCCCATGGAGCGCTCGCCGATCAGGGAGGCGCGCTGCTGCAGGTAGTGCTTGTCCAGCAGCGCCGCCGCGCCCTTGCCGGGCAGCGGCACGAAGTCGGTGTCGGCCACATAGCGGGCGCGGTCGGCGTAGGCCAGGCGGCCCGCTTCCGAGAACAGGTGGATGGCTTCCACGCCCAGCTGGCCGTTCACCGGCGCGTAGCGCTCCATGCCCTTGGTCTCGAGCACGCCCAGCATCTGCGCGATGGCGATGCCGCCGGAAGACGGCGGCGGCATGCCGCACACGGTCCAGGTTTTATAGTCGGAGCACACAGGGTCGCGCCGCTTGGCCTGGTAGGCGGCTATGTCGGCCGCCGTCAGCAGGCCGGGATTGCTCGGGTGCGACGCCACCTTGGCGGCGATGTCGCCGGCGATGCGGCCCTTGTAGAACGCGTCCGCGCCGCCCTTGGCCACTTCGCGCAGGGTGCGCGCCAGCTCGGGGTTCTTCAGCACGTGGCCCACCGGCCAGGGCTTCTTGTCCGGGCCGTAGAAATAGGCGGCGGCCACCGGGTCGCGGGAGATGTATTTGTCCCAGGTCAGCAGGCCGTTCAGGCGAGGGCTGACGGCAAAGCCGTTTTCCGCCAGCTTGATGGCGGGGCCGAACAGCGTGGCCCACGGCAGCTTGCCGTGCTCCTTGTGCGCCAGCTCCAGCATGCGCAGCACGCCGGGCGCGCCGGTGGAGCGGCCGCCCACCACGCCCGCTTCACGCGAGAGCGGCTTGCCGTTCGCGTCCTGGAACAGTTTTTCGGTCGCGGCCGAAGGCGCGGTTTCGCGGCCGTCATAAGCCTGCACGCGCTTGCCGTCGAAGTGCATCACGAAGGCGCCGCCGCCTATGCCAGACGACTGCGGCTCGACCAGCGTGAGCACCAGCTGGGTGGCGATGGCCGCGTCGATCGCGCTGCCGCCCTGCTTGAGCATCTCGTAGCCCGCCGCGGAGGCGTGCGGGTTGGCCGAGGCCACCATGTATTTTTCGGCGACGACGCCGGTTTTCTCGGTGTAGCCGGTGGCGATTTCAGGCGCGCGCTGGGCGCTGTCCTGGGCGTAAGCGGTGGATGCCGATTGTGCGGCCAACAGTGCGGCCAATGCCAGCGCGTGCAACTTGATCATGTAAGCTCCAAAAATAAATCGGGCGCGCAACCAAGGCTGCGCGCCCGATGACTTTCGCATCCTACAGCAAGTTTATTTCGGTTGCATCCTGATAGCACCGTCCAGGCGGATGGTTTCGCCGTTCAGCATCACGTTTTCGATAATCGACTTGGCCAGCATGGCGTATTCGGACGGCTTGCCCAGGCGCGGCGGGAACGGCACCATCTTGCCCAGCGCGTCCTGCACTTCGGCCGGCATGCCCAGCAGCATGGGGGTTTCGAAGATGCCGGGGGCGATGGTCATCACGCGGATGCCGCTGCGCGACAGGTCGCGCGCCATGGGCAGCGTCAGGCCCACCACGGCGGCCTTGGAGGCGCCATAGGCCGCCTGGCCGATCTGGCCGTCATAGGCCGCCACGGAGGCGGTGTTGATGATGATGCCGCGCTCGCCGTGCTCGGCCGCTTCGGTCTTGCCCATGGCGTCCGCCGCCAGGCGGCACATATTGAAGGTGCCCACCAGGTTGATGTTCACGGTGCGCTGGAACACGTCCAGCGGATGCGGGCCGTCCTTGCCCACGGTTTTCACGGCCGGCGCCACGCCGGCGCAGTTGATGAGGCCGCGCAGCGTGCCCAGCGCGGCGGCTGCTTCCACCACGGCCTTGCCGTCCGCTTCCGACGTGACGTCGCACTTGACGAACACGCCCTTCAATTCGGCAGCCAGCGCCTGGCCGGCTTCGGCCTGCACATCGGCCAGCACCACCTTGCCGCCCGCGTCCACGATCATGCGCGCAGTCGAGGCGCCCAGGCCCGACGCGCCGCCGGTGATGATGAATACGTTGTCCTTGATTTGCATGTCTTCCCCTATCCGGTTGTTTTGCGAAAACCATACTTTACGTTTACGTAAGCGTAAATGCCAATTGTAGCTCAACACTGCACCCAGTGGCCATCCGTGCGGCAGGGACGGCCGGACGGGTCCAGCACCACCGGGCCGGTGCCCTGGTAGCGGGTGCCGCTGGCGTCGCGGCAGCCGGCGGCGTCGCACGTGCCCAGGGGGCGGATGGAGGATGGCGCGGGAGCCGCCGGGGCGGGAACATAAGCGGTGGCCGGCGGACGCGAAAGCTGCGGCAGCGGCTGGGAAGATGGCGGCGGAGCCAGCCGGGGTTGCGGCGCGGCTTGCTCCGCATGGCGGCGCTGGGCGAAGTTGCGGTAAGGCGCGGGGCGGCAAGGCTCGAGCAGCAGCTTCTTGCCGCCGGGGGCGAGCGAGCAGACTGGCAGCTTGCGGAAGGCTTCGGCGGCCGCTTCGCCGCCCGAGGCATCCGGCACCACGCGCGGCAGCGGCGCGGCGGGCTGCCGGGCATCGGCGGCCGGGGAAATGAGCTGGCAGGCCAGCAATGCGGCAAACACGGTCTTCATGGCATCCTCCCGCAGCGCGGCGACAGGACATGATACCGCCGCCCGGCCCGCCTTGGCGCGCGGACCAGGGACCGGGCACCGGACGCCGCAGGCCGTAGGGCGGGTTAGCGGGAACCGCGTAACCCGCCGGCGCGGCGGCTCCGGCGGCTCCTGCGGGTTACGGCCAAGGCTGCGCCTCGGCCTAACCCGCCCTACGCTTACCGTACCGGCGCGGGCGCCACCAGCGCTGGCGGTGCGTGTGCCGCTTGCGGCGTGACCGACAGCCAGCCCGACGCAGGCAGCAGCGGCACCAGCAGCAGCGCCACGATGTTGATGATCTTGATCAGCGGATTGACCGCCGGCCCCGCCGTATCCTTGTACGGATCGCCCACGGTGTCGCCGGTGACGGCCGCCTTGTGCGCGTCCGAGCCCTTGCCGCCGAAATTGCCGTCCTCGATGTATTTCTTGGCGTTGTCCCAGGCGCCGCCGCCGGTGGTCATGGAAATGGCCACGAACAGGCCGGTGATGATGGTGCCCATCAGCAGCCCGCCCAACGCCGCCGAACCCAGCAGCATGCCCACCAGCACCGGCACCAGCACCGGCAGCAGCGACGGCACGATCATCTCCTTGATGGCCGACGCGGTCAGCATGTCCACCGCCTTGTGGTATTCCGGCTTGCCGGTGCCGTCCATGATGCCCTTGATGTCGCGGAACTGGCGCCGCACCTCCACCACCACGGCGCCCGCCGCGCGGCCCACCGCCTCCATCGCCATGGCGCCGAACAGGTACGGTATCAGGCCGCCGATGATCAGGCCCACGATCACCATGGGATTGGACAGGTCGAAGGTGATGCTCTTGCCCACCGATTCCAGCGCGTGCGTGTAGTCGGCGAACAGCACCAGCGCAGCCAGGCCGGCCGAGCCGATGGCGTAGCCCTTGGTGACGGCCTTGGTGGTGTTGCCCACCGCGTCCAGCGGATCGGTAATGGCGCGCACCGAATCCGGCATGCCGGACATTTCGGCGATGCCGCCGGCGTTGTCGGTGATCGGGCCATAGGCGTCCAGCGCCACGATAATGCCCGCCATCGACAGCATGGCGGTGGCGGCAATGGCGATGCCGTACAGGCCGGACAGCTGGTAGGACACCAGGATGGCCGCGCACACGGCCAGCACCGGATAGGCGGTGGATTTCATGGACACGCCCAGCCCGGCGATGATGTTGGTGCCGTGCCCGGTGGTGGAAGCCTCGGCGATGTGGCGCACCGGATGGAAGTCGGTGCCGGTGTAGTACTCGGTGATGTAGACCATGAGCCCGGTCAGCACGATGCCGACCACGGTCGAGCCCATCATCTTGTAGCGCATGGCGTCGTCCGGCCATACCTGCCAGGTGACGGCGGCAAAGCCCACCAGCGACAGGCCCGCCGCCCACCACAGCCCGGTGTACAGCGCCGACATGATCTTCTTGCCCGGCTTGGCCTTGACCATGGAGCAGCCGACGATGGACGCGAGGATGGACACCGCGCCCAGCAGCAGCGGATAGACGATGGCCTGGGTCGGCGCATTGACGATCATCAGCGCGCCCAGCAGCATGGTGGCGATCAGGGTCACCACATAGGTTTCGAACAGGTCGGCCGCCATGCCGGCGCAGTCGCCGACGTTGTCGCCCACGTTGTCGGCGATCACGGCCGGGTTGCGCGGGTCATCCTCGGGGATGCCGGCTTCGACCTTGCCCACCAGGTCGGCGCCCACGTCCGCGCCCTTGGTGAAGATGCCCCCGCCCAGGCGGGCGAAGATGGAAATCAGCGAAGCGCCGAAGGCCAGGCCGATCAGCGGCTTGATCACGTCGTGCGGGGTCAGCGTGGGATTGGGGTAGCCGTTGGAGGCCAGGCCGGTCAGCAGCGCGTAGAACAGCACCACGCCCAGCAGGCCCAGGCCCACCACCAGCATGCCGGTGATGGCGCCGCCCCGGAAGGCGACGTCGAGCGCTTCGTTCATGCCCTTGGTGGCGGCCTGCGCGGTGCGCACATTGGCGCGCACGGACACGTTCATGCCGATGAAGCCGCAGGCGCCGGACAGCACCGCGCCGATCAGAAAGCCGAGCGCGGTTTTCACGTCCAGCAACACGCCGATGGCGATCAGCAGTACGATGCCGACCATGGCGATGGTCTTGTATTGCCTGCCCAGGTAGGCGGCGGCGCCCTCCTGGATCGCCGTTGCGATTTCCTGCATGCGCGCGTTGCCGGCATCCTGCCGCAAAATCCAGCTGCGCGCCCATAAACCATACACCACGGCGATCACGCCGCAGGCTACCGCGAACCAAAGGCTTGCTGTCATATTGTCCCCTTCGTTTGTTATCAAGCTCGATCACTACAGCCTTACGAACTGCGTACTGCGCTGACGCGCCCGCCGGTTGTTGGCGGGCTAAAACAGAAGTTGATATCGAGTCTACAGCAAACGTGGAAAATTAAGCAATTCACACGTGAATTGATTTTTCTCCAATGTGGGGATTTTGTGAACGCCCGGTCAGAACTCCTCCCAATCGTCGCCGGCGGCGGCAGGGGCGGGCTTGCGCGCGGGGCCGGCCTTGGCCGCCGGGGCAGGACGGACCAGCTGCGCGGCGGGCTTGGCGGCTGGCTTAGCGGCGGCCTTGACCACCGGCCGGGCCGCCGGCTTGCGCGCAGCGGAGGCAGGCGCGGCGCCGTGCGCCATGCCGTCCAGCTTGAACACGCTGACCGCCAGCGCCAGCTCGCTGGCCTGGTCCTGCATGGACTGGGCGGCGGCGGCGGCCTGCTCCACCAGCGCGGCGTTCTGCTGGGTGGCGTTGTCCATTTCCGTGATGGCGCCGTTCACCTGGTCGATGCCCGCGCTCTGCTCCTGGCTGGCATGGGTAATGTCGCCCATGATGACGGTAACGCGCTCAATGCTGGCCACAACCTCCTGCATCGTTGCGCCGGCCTGCGCCACCTGGCGGGTGCCGGCGCCGACCTTGTCGACCGAATCGCCGATCAGGGTCTTGATGTCGCGCGCCGCCGCGGCCGAACGCTGCGCCAGGTTGCGCACCTCGGACGCCACCACCGCAAAGCCCCTGCCCTGCTCGCCCGCGCGCGCCGCCTCCACCGCCGCGTTCAGCGCCAGGATATTGGTCTGGAACGCTATGCCGTCGATCACGCCGATAATATCGACGATCTTGCGCGAAGACTCGTCGATCGACTGCATCGTGCCCACCACGTCCGAGACCGCCTCGCCGCCCTTGCGGGCCACGTCCGACGCCGCCATGGCCATCTGGTTGGCCTCGCGCGCATTGTCCGCGTTCTGGCGCACGGTCGACGTCAGCTCCTCCATCGAGGACGCGGTCTCCTCCAGCGAGCTGGCCTGCTGCTCGGTGCGCGAAGACAGGTCCAGGTTGCCGCTGGCGATCTCGCCGGACGCCGCCGTGATGGCGTCGGTGCCGGTGCGCACCTGGCTCACGATGCGCACCAGGCCGTGGTGCATGTCCTCCAGCGCCAGCAGCAGCTGGCCGGTTTCATCCTTGGCATGGCCGCTGCCCTGCGCGTTGCCGCCGCCCGGCTCGCCGGTCAGGTCGCCATCGGCCACGCGGCGGGCCAGGTCCACCGCCTGCCGCATCGGCCGCGTAATACCGGTCGACAGCCACCAGGCAAACGCCACGCTGAACACCGCCGTCAGCGCCGCCAGCACCAGCTGCAAATTGCGGCTTTGCGCGGTAACCGCGTCGATGTCGCGTGCTGCGTCGTCGATCTGCTTGTTCTGGTGCTCAAGCATCTTTTGCAGCATGGCCTCGTAGCCCTTGGCGGCGGGCTGGTAGACATTCTCCAGCAGCTTGGCGGCCTCCTCCATATTCCCGGCCGACTTGGCCTTGTTGATGCCGTCGCGCGAATCCACATAACTCTTGCGGAACACGACCAGCTCGGCCATCAGCTTTTTATCTTCGTCCGTGGCCAGGGCCTCGATCTGCTTGATCAGATCCTGCGCCCGCTTGGTGGAGGCGGCGATGTCCTGCGCAAAGAAAGGGGCCAGCGAGGTATCGCTGCTCTTGGCGATGGCGGTGGTGCGGCGTATGCCGGCGTAGACGATGCGGTACCACTCGGAGATCAATCGCTCCTTGGCCAGCGGCACTTCCATCATGGCGCGGGTGGCGTCGGCGCTGCCCTGCAGGCGGTAGATGCCGAAGCCGGTATTGAAGATCAGCCCCGCCAGCAGCACCGTGAAACCCAAGGCCAGCCGGCGGCCTATGCTCCAGTCTCTCATATTCATTTTTTGCCTCCATATGATGTACGGAATCCCCACGTCTAGTGTAGTAGCGCGCAGGCGTACCGTCTGTTGTACTTTGGAACAACTTGTTGAAGAGCTTGGGGAGGGGCGGAAACGACGAGGCGGACCGATGGGTCCGCCTGCGGAGGGGTACTGCGGGGTGGGGCAAGCTTAGTTCGACAGGGCGGCGAACGCGCGGTCGCGGATTTCTTCCACGGCGCCCACGCCTTCGATCTTGCGGTACTTCGGCGCGACGCTGTCACCGGACTGTGCCCAGGTGTTGTAGTAGCCCAGCAGAACCTCGGTCTGGTTGTGGTACACATCCAGGCGCTTCTTCACGGTCTCGGCCTTGTCGTCGTCGCGCTGCACCAGGTCTTCGCCGGTGACATCGTCCTTGCCTTCGACTTTAGGCGGATTGAATTTCACGTGGTACACGCGGCCCGAGCCAGGGTGGCAGCGGCGGCCGTCCATGCGCTCGATGATGGAAGCGTCCGGCACCGAGATTTCCAGCACGTAGTCCACTTTCACGCCGGCGTCCTTCATGGCGTCAGCCTGCGCGATGGTGCGCGGGAAGCCGTCGAACAGGTAGCCGTTGGCGCAGTCGGCCTCTTTCAGGCGCTCTTTCACCAGGCCGATGATGATGTCATCCGATACCAGTTGGCCAGCGTCCATGACCTTTTTCGCAGCCAGGCCCATTTCCGTGCCGGCCTTGATGGCCGCGCGCAGCATGTCGCCGGTGGAGATCTGAGGAATGTTGTATTTTTCCTTGATGAAATTCGCTTGGGTGCCCTTGCCGGCTCCGGGTGCTCCTAACAGAATGAGACGCATGAAAAGTCCTAAAACGATTATAAGAATCTGGTGGTATGGTTGGAAATGCTGACGCTTCGTCTACCTTCGTCACGAAACTTACCACAAAACGCCCGCCTGACGCCAGTTTGTGGACGATTTGGCATGCCAAAAACACGAAAGAGTCAAGGAAAAGAAAAAAGCGTGGGCAATCCGCCTCGCGGCCCGGCGGCCGGGGCGGATCAGGCGGCGTAATGGCGGCGCACGCGCTCCAGGTCTTCCGGCGTATCGACCCCGGCGGCGGGGGCCGCGTCGGTCACATGCACCGCGATCGGATAGCCGTGCCACAGCACGCGCAACTGCTCCAGGGCCTCGATGGACTCCAGCGGCGACACCGCCAGCTGCGGATAGGCCTGCAGGAAATCGTTGCGGTAGGCGTACAGGCCGATATGGCGCAGCGGCACGTAAGCCGAGTCCGCGCCCGGCAGCACGCTCTTGTCCTTGGCGAATGCGTCGCGATGCCACGGGATGGTGGCGCGCGAGAAGTACAGGGCGCGGCCGGCCTTGTCCAGCACCACCTTCACCACATTCGGGTTAAACGCGTCCGCCGCCTCGTGCAGCGGGTGGGCGCAGGTCGACATGGGCACATCGGCGCCGATGCGGGCGGCGGCGGCGGCCAGCAGCGCGGGATCGATCAGCGGCTCGTCGCCCTGCAGATTGACCACCACCGCATCCGGCGCCAGGTCCAGCGCGCGCGCCACCTCGGCGATGCGGTCGGTGCCGGAAGGATGGTCGGCGCGCGTCATGCACACCTCCACGCCGTGCTGCTCGCAGGCGGCGCGGATGTCCTCATGGTCGGTGGCGACGATGATGCGGGCCGCGCCGGCCTGCGCGGCCCGCTCGGCCACGCGCACCACCATGGGCTTGCCGCCCAGGTCGGCCAGCGGCTTGTTCGGCAGGCGGGTGGACGCCAGGCGCGCCGGGATAATGACGACAAAGCTCACGGTTCCGTCCTTATTCCACCGCATCCTGCAGGGTACGGGCCTCATCGGCCCACATGATGGGGATGCCATCGCGGATCGGGTAGGCCAGGCGGTCGCCGCGGCAAATCATTTCCTGGGCTTTTTTATCGTACTCCAGCGGGCCCTTGCAAACGGGGCAGACCAGGATATCAAGCAGACGAGCATCCACGACATTTCTCCACAATGTATTCGGCCAGCGCGGCATCGATGCGCGCTGTCACCGGAACCACCCACAAGCGCGGGTCGTCCCTCAGTTCTTCAATTTGGGCACATTTTACTGCATCCTTCTCGGTCATCAGGATGAGATCCGCATCCAGGCCGTCGAAGGGGTGGTCGAGGAAATCATGATGGTCGGGCAAAGGCAGCTCGATGACGTCCAGTCCGGCGGCGCGCAGCATGCCGAAAAAGCGCGCCGGATTGCCGATGCCGGCCGCCGCCGCGATGCGCAGCGGGCGCCGCGCCAGTTCGGCCAGCGGCACGCGCTCGCTGCGGTCGGCCAGGCGCTCGGCGATATCGCCCGCCAGCACCATCTGCACCGGCACGGAGGCCTGGCCGGTGGCCGCCGCGCGGCCCAGGGCGCGCTGGGCCATGCTGGACAGCGGCGCCACGCTGTCGGCCAGCTCGGCGGTCAGCGCGGGCGTATTGACGACGGTGAAATCGCGCCGGCGCGAAGGCGGCTCGCGCAGCGGCCCGGCCGGCAGCAGCCAGCCATTGCCCACGCCGCGCCCATCGAAGAGCACGATTTCCACATCGCGCTGCAGCTTGTAATGCTGCAGGCCGTCATCCGCCACCAGCACATCCACGGCAGGATTCAAGGCCAGCAGCGCCCTGCCCGCTGCGGCGCGGTCGCGGCCCACCATCACCGGGCAGCCGGTGCGCATGGCGATCAGCAGCGGCTCATCGCCCACCTCCTGCGGCGTCGAACGCGGCCCCACCAGGCGCGGCGCGCCGTCCTTGCTGCCGAAGCCGCGCGAAATCACGCCCGGCGTAAAACCCGCCTGCTGCAGAGCCTGCACCAGCCAAATGGTCAGCGGCGTCTTGCCCGTGCCGCCGATAAAGATATTCCCCACCACCACCACCGGCACCGGCAGCCGCTCCGACTTCAGCACGCCCAAGCGGAACAGCGCCCCACGCAAGCCGGATAACGCACCAAACAGCAGCGACAGCGGCCACAGCGCACACGCAAGCGGCCCCTTGCGCAGCCAATTGCGCGTCAGCGTCAATTCAAGCGAGGAAGTTTTAGACATTAGAACTTTATTAGCAGCCCCCACCCCAACGAACTGAGCCGCATTCACCCCACTTCGGGGTCTGACCCCGAAGTGGGGTGAATGCGGCTCAGGCTGCTTGTAGGAATGGGCTGAATCGTTGGGAGGTTTCTTATTTGGCGGTGCCGGTCTGGGCGGCGAAGGTGAGCTTGTCGTAGCCGGCCAGGCGCGCTGCTTCCATCACGTTGATGACCATCTGGTGCATCGCGAACTGGTCGGCGTTGATGATGACCACCGGCGATTTGGCGTCCTTGGCCGCGCTTTTCAGCGATTCGGCCAACCCCGCCACGTTCTGGAACGACACCGGCACGTTGTTCACCGTGTAGTTGCCCTTGGCGTCCACCGTTACGTTGATTTCGTTGGGCCGCTCGTGCGCCTTCTCGGCCTCGGCCGTCGGCAGCGTGATCTGCAGCTCGGTGAACTTGCTGTACGTGGTCGTCACCATCAGGAAGATCAGTATCACCAGCAGCACGTCGATGAACGGGATCAGGTTGATCTCCGGGTCTTCGCGGTGCTGGCCGCGGCGGAAGTTCATGCCCATGGTCAGGTCTTCCGCGAGCAGTGGACCACGTCGACAAATTTAATCGCCTGCTGCTCCATCTCGATGATGAAGCTGTCCACCAGCGCGCGGAAGTGGCGGTAGAACACCAGCGTGGGCATGGCGATGGCCAGGCCGAAGCCGGTGTTGTACAGCGCCACCGAGATGCCGTGCGCCAGCTGCGCCGGGTTGGTGCCGGTGGCGTTCTGCGCGCCGAAAATCTCGATCATGCCGACCACCGTGCCGAACAAGCCCATCAGCGGGGCCAGCGTGGCGATCGTGCCCAGCGTGGTCAGGAAGCGGTCCAGCATGTGGGCCACGCCGCTGCCGGCTTCTTCTATGGTTTCCTTCATCACTTCGCGCGGCGACTCGATATTGCGCAGCGCGGCCGACAGCACCACGCCCAGCGGCGAGCTTTGTTCCAGTTTCTGGATCACGTCCGGCGTGATGTTGCCGCTGCGGTAGACGCCCACCACTTCGTCCAGCAGCTGGCGCGGAATAATCTTGGCGCGGCGCAGGAACAGCAGGCGTTCAATAATGAGGGCGGTGGCGACGATGGAGGCGATCAACAAAGGCCAGATGGGCCAGCCTGCTGCTTGGATAATGGCGAGCAAAACGAACTCCTGTGTTGGGGGGCTGCGCAGGCAGGAATGCCTAGACGCGCAATGTATCTTGTTGGGGCCTGATCGGCAAGTGCCACGCCATTCTCGGACTTATTCTCCATTCTGCACATTTTCTGTGGACAAGATTGTTAGCAAGGCATCCCACTTCGCATCAAGCCCTTGATCCATAAGGGAAAACTTGCCATGCGTAAAAATATTGCAGTCTCCAAGCCGGCCGCGCGGAAACGACTGTCCACACTTCTCCCCATATTCTGTTGATAAGATTGTTAGCAATGACATTGATGGACAGCAAAGTCTTTGATTCATAAGCACTTTTTTGCCGTGCGCAAAAATTTCGCATATGACGAAAATAGCCCGCTTTTGTATGGTTCTTGATATGAAAACCCGGCTTTCCTCAGCCGTTTTTGAACAACTTCTTCATTCTGCACAAAAACTGTGGACAAAATTGTGCGCAAGGTCAAAGATTGCATGTTAAGCCCATGATTTATAAGGATAAAACACCAAAGATTAAAAAACAGGCAGCGAGCCACACTCGGCCACCGCCGGTTACTTTCTGCTACGCACGTGTACAACTGTGCACTTCTGCACATATTATGTGGATAAGATTGTGCGCAAGGCCGAAAATCACATGCTATCTCATTGATTCAACACGCTTTAGTTTATCTGATTAAATTTTAGACAGCGCTTCCGGGCGCCCGCTGCCGATTGGTCTGCAACGCCGGCCACTGGTATCCAAGTGGAGTTCTGCACATCTTCTGTGGATAAAATTGTGAGCAAGCGCCCGGGCAAGGCATTAAGTACTTGATTTATAAAGTAAATATTTCTATGCGTAAATTTTTAGCACAGGCGTACTTGTTCACAGCAAAGCCCTTTTGATACCAAAAAGTTCCTCACATTTTTTGTGGATAACTTTGTGCGTAACCACCCGCCCCTGCTGCAAAGTGCTTGATCCATAAGGACTTTCTGCCATTGCCCGCTAATGCGGCATGGTTGTTTACCTTTTAAAATCAATCATTTACGAAAAAGACTTGCCTTAAAAAGTGATGTATGACATAAGCATGACCTCCGCGTGATTTTGTGGACAGTTTCCCTTTCCTGAACGATGAACACCTTCCTTCCAGACGATAGCAACAAGCCGCAAGCAGACGTCATCAGCGTCAGCGCGCTCAACCAGGCCGTCAGCCGGCTGCTGGAGCGCAGTTTTCCACTGACGTGGATATCCGGCGAAATTTCCAATTTCACCCGTGCCAGTTCGGGACATTGGTATTTCACCTTGAAGGACGATGCGGCCCAGGTGCGGGCCGTGATGTTCCGCGGCCGGGCGCAGTACGCGGGCTTCGTGCCGCGCGAGGGCGACAAGGTCGAAGTGCGGGCGCTGGTCACGCTGTACGGCCCGCGCGGCGACTACCAGATCAATGTGGAAGCGATACGCCGCGCCGGCGTGGGCGCGCTGTTCGAGGCTTTCCTGCGCATGAAGGAGCGCCTGGGCGCCGCCGGCCTGTTCGACCAGGACCGCAAGCGCGCCGTGCCGCTGTTTGCGCGCACCGTGGGCGTGGTCACCAGCCCCACCGGCGCCGCCCTGCGCGACGTGCTGACGGCCCTGAAGCGGCGCGCCCCCCATGTGCGCGTGGTGCTCTATCCCACCCTGGTGCAGGGGCAGCAGGCGCCGGAGCAGATCGCGGCGGCCATCAACACCGCCTCCGCGCGCGCCGAGTGCGAGGTGCTGATCGTGTGCCGGGGCGGGGGCAGCATCGAGGATTTGTGGGCCTTCAACGACGAGGCGGTGGCGTATGCGGTGGCCAACAGCAATGTGCCCGTCATCTGCGGCATCGGCCACGAGACCGATTTCACCATCGCCGATTTTGCCGCCGACCTGCGCGCGGCCACGCCCACCGCCGCAGCCGAACTGGCCGCCACGCCGCGCGCGGACTGGCTGGCCTCCCTGCGCGCCGACGCCAACGATTTGCGCCGCGCCATGCAGCGCGCACTGGGCGACGCGGCGCAGACGCTGGACGGCTATACGCGCCGCCTGCTCAGCCCCACGGCGCAGATCGCGCAGCAGCGCAGCAAGCTGCAGGCCCACGCCACGGCGCTGACGCACGCCAACCGCGCGCCGCTGGCGTATGCGCGGGTGAGCTTCGATAAATTGCAGTCGCGCTGGTCGGCGCTGCGGCCGGATGTGCGCGCGCTGAGGATGCAGGTGGAGGGGTTGCAGCGGCGTGCGGCGCTCAGCATCGCCAACGGACACGCGCAGAAGCGCGACGCGCTCAACGCGCTGGCGGCGCAGCTGGAGATGTTGAATCCGCAGCGCACGCTGGAACGCGGCTACGCCATTGTGACGGGACAGGACGGTGCCATCGTGCGCGCGCCGTCGCAGCTGCACGCGCGCGACAGTGTGACCGTGCGGCTGGCCGAGGGCAGCGCCGAAATTGAAATCGCGGACGTCAAGCCGGCAAGCGGCGGCACCGGCGGGTTACGCTCGCGCTAACCCGCCCTACGCGCCATCCCGCATCGACTGCATCTCGTAGGGCGGGTTAGCGTGAAGCGCGTAACCCGCCAGCGCTACGCCAGCTCGGCCAGTATCACCGACATGCCGATCAGCGCCGGATACTCGGCCGTGATGACATAGGTCGGTATCTGCGAAATATAGCCGCTCAAGCGTCCCTTGTGCTCAAAGCGTGCGCGGAAGCCCGAGCGCGCCAGGAATCCGCCCAGGCGCGGCACGATGCCGCCGCCTATATAGATGCCGCCGCGCGCGCCCAGTGTAATGGCGACGTTGCCCGCGATGGTGCCCAGCATCTCGCAGAAGGTCTCCAGCGTCTCCACGCACACCAGGCATTCGCCGCGCAGGCCGCGCTCGATAATGGCCGGCGTGTCCATGCCCTGTATCGCCTGCGGCGCCGCGCCTGCGCGCTCGGCCAGCACTTCGTATATCAGCCGTATGCCCGGCCCGGACACCAGCCGCTCGGCCGACACGTGGCCATAGCGCTCGCTGGCCCGCTGCAGGATATGTATCTCGCGCTCGCTGACGGCGGCGAAGGTGCTGTGCCCTCCTTCGCTGTCCAGCGCTATCCACTCCTTGCCCGCCGGGACCAGTCCGGACACGCCCAGGCCCGTGCCTGCGCCGACCAGGCCTATCACGCCGCGCTCGCGTGCCTCGCCGCCGCCGACCTGCACGCGGTGCTGCGCCGACAAGAACGGCACGGCGCGCGCCAGTGCCGCAAAGTCGTTCACGACGTGCAGCGAGGTCAGGCTGAATTGGGAGCAGATCGCTTCAATGGAAAACGACCAGTGGTGGTTGGTCATGCGCACCGCGTCGCCGTCTATGGGGTTGGCGATGGCGATGCCGGCCTGGCGCGCCTGGTAGCCGCCCGCAGCCACCGTGGCGGGCTGCGACAGGTATTGCACGATGGCCGCGCCCAGCGTGGGATAGGCCGCGCATTCGGCCACCCAGATGGCGTCGATGCGCCCGGCCGCCGTCTGCAGGCCGAAGCGGGCGTTGGTGCCGCCGATGTCGGCCAGCAGCCAGGGGCGCTCGTAGCGCGCGCCGCCGCCATCTTCGTCAAAGAATGCGAGGGAATGCTGGGGAATATTTTCGATCTTCATGGTTGCCACCTTTGAACCCACGGCACAACCTGGGGTCAGTCCCATCGGGACTGACCCCGGCCTTGCAGGGTCGGTTAGAACTTCATCGACACGCGCGCACCGACAGTGCGCGGAGCATTATAGAACGCGCCGTAGATCTGCTGGGTAGGCTGGCATGGCATGCCGGTGTCGGTGCACAGCTCCACCACGTCCAGCTTCACTTCGCGGTCGGTTGCGTTCTGCACGAAGATCTCGGCCGTGTAGGCTTTGTTCATCGGCTGGAAGCGCAGGCTCAGGTCCAGCGTGGAGTAGGCTTTCTGCTTCTTCACGCCCGGATGGCCGGGCACGTCGTTGCTGAAGGCGCCTGCGCCGACGAAGGTCTGGCCTTCGTAGTGGGCCGAAATGCGTGGCGTGAACAGGCCTTTGCTGGTGGCGAAGTCGTGCTCGTACTGCAGCGTGGTGGCGAACTTCGGCGCGTGTTTCATCACGCTGCCGCCCACGTCCACGTTGGGCGCGGTGGAGCCGCAGGACAGGCCCTTGGCGCGTGCCGCGTCCACGTCGCAGGACATGAAGCTGTCGTAGGTGGCGTCGAGCCAGGTGGCGTTGCCGGTCAGGCGGTCCACCTTGGTCGGACGCCAGGTCCACTCCGCTTCCACGCCGTTCACGGTGGCGCCGGCGGCGTTGAAGTTGGCCAGCACGCTGTTCACCACTTGCGATTCCAGCTTGTCCTTGTACTTCATGTGGAAGGCGGCCACGTTCAGCGTCAGCAGGCGGTCCAGCAGGTCGGACTTCATGCCCAGCTCATAGCTGGTCAGTTTTTCCGGCTTGGTGGTGGCGCCGCCGTCGCCGATGGCTGGCGAGTGGAAGCCGGTGGTGACCGAACCGTACAGCAGGATCTCGGGACGCAGCTTGTATTCCACGCGGCCCAGCCAGGTGGCCTGGCCGTATTTCAGGTCCGCCGTGTTGTCGCCGAAGGTGTTGCCGCAGGTGGCTGCGCTCACCACGCCGCCAGGGCCGATGTTGTGGGTGTTGATGGTGCCGGTGCCCGGCGTGACCAGCTGCTTGATCTGGTCCGGCGTCAGCACGGTGGTGCCCAGCGGGACGTTGGCGGGCCAGTTCGGGCAGGCCCAGTTCTGGCCGCCGATGTCGAACTTGTGGTCCTTGGTGTAGCGCGCGCCGACGGTGGCTTTCAGTTCGTCGTTCACTTGCAGGCTGCCCTGCGCGAACACGGCTTTGGATTTCAGCTGGCGGTCGCCCTGGATAAAGGACATGGCCGATGCGTACTGGCCCACGGTCGGACGCACGAAGATGACGTTGCCGGCGGCGATGTCCTGCTGCACGGTGGCTTGCGAAATCTGGCTGCGGTCGATGTCGAAGCGCACTTTATTCTTCTCGCCGAACAGGAACAGGCCGCCCACCCACTGGAACGGCGCGTCGTTGTCCGAGCGCGCTTGCAGCTCGTGCGAGTAGCTGTCGAACTTGGCCCACTCGGTGCGGTTTTCGGATTTGAAGCCGGGGAACAGGCCTGCGTCGGCGTCGTTCACGTTGGCGCGCTTGTAGCGGCTCCAGCTGCCCAGGTAGGTCAGGTCCAGCGCGTCGCTCGGATGGTAATTGAGCTTGCCCTTGAAGGTGGTGATGGACTGGTCCAGGTTGCCCGGGCTGTCGATCAGCGCGGAGCGCAGTTCGGTGCCGGCAGCCGGTTCGGCGGCCAGGTAGACGTTGCCGGCGCCCTGGTCTTTATAGTAGTCGGCAATGACGGTGGCTTTCAGCTCGGGGGTGAAGCGCCACATCAGCGAGGCGCGGGCGCCCATCTTGTCTTCGGCGCCGTATTTCTTCGCGCCGGGCAGCACGTTGGAGCCCTTGCGGAAGTCCACGGTGCCGTCATGGCTGTCCTTGATGGCGGCGATGCGCAGGGCGACGTCGTCGGCCAGCGGGATGTTGATCATCGCTTGCGTTTGCAGGCGGTGGTAGTCGCCTATGGTCATGCCGGCCGAGCCGAACACCTTCTCGGTGCTGGGCGCGCCGGACACCAGGTTGACGGCGCCGGCGGTGGAGTTACGGCCGTTCAGCGTGCCTTGCGGGCCGCGCGCCACCTCGACGTGGGACAGGTCGTACATCAGCGCGGTGGCGCCCTGCGGACGCGGCGAGTAGATGCCATCGATGTAGAAGGCCACGGCCGGGTCGCCCAGCTCGGTGTGGTTGGCGGAACCCACGCCGCGCATGTAGACGTGCACGCCGCCCGAGTCGCCGTGCTGCTCCACCACCAGGCTAGGCACCATGGTGGTGAGCGAGGCCAGGTCTTTTACCTGGTTGTTGGCCAGCGTGTCCTGGTTGTAGGCGGTGATCGCCAGCGGGGTTTCCTGCACAAAGGTGTTGCGGCGGGTGGCCGTGACGATGATCTTTTCCATCTCGCCGTTGCGTGCTGGCGCGGCGGCTTCGATCGGGGCGGCGGCGGCGGCAGGCATGGCGCTGGCGGCGGCTGCGGCGCCCTCCTGCGCGAAGGCGTTGGCGGTCAGCAGGGCGAGTGGCGCGAGTTTCCACATCGCTTTGGTGTGCGAGTTTTTCATTGTCATTCCTCTATTATTCCGTTGATTGATGGTGTTGCATAGCTCTTTGGCTACTGCGGCACTCCAGCTGAAATCAGCTCGAATCCATGTTGGGCTCCTGCATGGTCATTGCTCCTTGATGAAATTGCGGTACCAGTGCGCGCTGTCTTTCAGCGTGCGCTGCTGGGTGTCGTAGTCCACGTAGATCAGGCCGAAGCGGCGCAGATAACCCGAGTTCCACTCGAAGTTGTCCAGCAGGCTCCAGTAGAAGTAGCCCTGCACGTCCACGCCCGCCTGCATGGCGTCGTGCAGCGCGGCGAGGTGCATCTTCAGGTAGTCGATGCGCGGCTGGTCCTTGACCTGGCGGCCATTCGCGCCATCCTGCAGCTGGTCCGCCACGGCCATGCCGTTTTCGGTGATGTAGACCGGCGGCAGCGTGTATTCGGCGTGCAGCTTGACCAGCAGCTCGGTCAGGCCTTGCGGGTAGATCTCCCAGCCCATGTCGGTCTTGCCCAGCTTGAATTCGGGCTGGCGCGGCGGCGTCTCGGTGCTGACGAAGGCACGGAAGTAGTAATTCACGCCCAGGAAGTCGATGTCCTGCCGGATATCGTTGAAATCGTTTTCATGAATGGACAGCAAAGAGCAGTCGTTGTTTGCCAGCGCCAGCTCCGGGTAGCTGCCCTTGAAAATGGGGTCCATGAACCAGGCCACGGAGCGCGCCCACTCCACTTCGGCGGCCTTGATGTCGGCGGCGGAATCGGTGGCCGGGGTGGCGGTCCACTGGTTCAGCACGATGCCCAGCTTGGCCGATACGTTCAGCTTGCGCATCGCCTGCATGGCCAGGCCGTGCGACAGCAGCAGGTGGTGCGAGGCGCTCACGGCGGCGGCCGGATTGGCCATGCCCGGGGCGAACTGGCCGGTGCCGTAGCCCAGGTTGGCGGTGCACCAGGGTTCGTTGTGGGTGGCGATGGTGGCCACGCGGTTGCCGAAGCGGCGCGCCACTTCGGCGGCGTACACGGCGAAGTGCGCGGCGGTGTCGCGGTTCAGCCAACCGCCTTTATCTTCAAGGGCTTGCGGCAAATCCCAGTGGTACAGCGTGACGTGGGCGGCGATGTTTTTTTCGGCCAGCTTGTCCAGCAGGCGGCTGTAGAAGTCGAAGCCCGCTTCGTTCCAGGCGCCGCTGCCGTCGGGCTGCACGCGCGGCCAGGCGATGGAGAAACGGTAGGAATCCACATTGAGCGAGGCGATGATGTCCACGTCCTCGGCATAGCGGTGGTAATGGTCGCAAGCCACGTCGCCGGTGCTGGCGTCGGTGATCTTGCCGGGGGTGTGCGTGAACGTGTCCCAGATGGACGGACCACGGCCATCGGCAGTGGCGCCGCCTTCGATCTGGTAGGCGCTGGTTGCCACGCCCCAGGTGAAAGTCGATGGGAATGCTGGCATGGTGGTCGGAGCGGAATCAGGTGTGGTCATGTCGTTGGCGGTGGTGTCTGTCTTTTGAAAACGTTTTCAAGAGTGTGTGCATTTAACACCCAGTTAAAATCGAAGTCAATCATAATATTTTGAACAACTGTGCGATTTTTAACTCGGCAAACCCGCTCCGCAAGAGCGAGAATCCTGTTAAAACTATGCTATGCTGGCCCTGAAAAGGATTTCAAAAAACAACGACAGGACCGACCTTGAGCGACGACGACCATACCTCCCCTTCGACTTTGCTGGACGTTGCGCGCGAAGCCGGAGTGTCGCCCAGCACCGTCTCCCGCATCCTGAACGGCACCGCCAAGGTGTCCGACGACAAGCGCCAGGCCGTCATGGCCGCCATCGCCCGCACCAAGTTCGCGCCCAACCTGATGGCCCAGGGCCTGAAAAAGGGCCGCTCGCAGACCATAGGCATCGTGGTGCAGGATATTTCCTCGCCCTACTTCGACGAAACCCTGCGCGGCGTGGACGACGGCCTGAAGGGCACGGGCTACGCCTCGGTCATCGTCAGCGGCCACTGGAACGCCGAGGAGGAAGCGGACCGCATCCGCCTGCTGCTGGCGCGCAAGGTGGACGGCATCATCCTGCTGTCGGGCCGCATGTCGGACGAGACCGTGCTGCAGTTCTCCGGCCAGCGGCCCATCGTCTCCACCGGGCGCTCGCTGAACACGCGCAGCGCGCTGGGCTTCAAGCTGGACAATGAATACGGCGCCTGGATGGCGGTGCGCCACCTGATCGAGCTGGGGCATCGCCGCATCGCCTTCGTGTCCGGCCCGGCCAACAATATCGACGCCGAGGAACGCGCGGCCGGCTACCGGCGCGCGCTGTTCGAGGCCGGCATCGAGCTGGACCCCAAGTTGATGGTCGAGGGTAATTTCCACGAAAACAGCGGCCTGCTGGCCGTCAGCCACCTGTTCGACACCGGCCAGCAGTTCACCGCCGTGTTCGCCGCCAACGACCAGAGCGCCTACGGCGTTCGCCTGTGCCTGTACCGCAAGGGCATCCGGGTGCCGGACGACGTGTCGCTGGTGGGCTTCGATGACCTGCCCGGCTCCTCCTATACCACGCCGCCGCTGACGACCATACGCCAGCCGCTATATGACATGGGTCTGGTGGCCACCCATGCGCTGCTGCGCCTGATCCACGGCGAGCCGGTGCAGGCGCAAGTGCCTCCGCTGGAGCTGGTGGTGCGCGAGACCACGCGGCGGCGCTGAAAGGTTTACAATAATGGCTGTTTCAGCAAACAATAACTTTCAGCCCACACCAAAAGGATAGACACATGGAACATACTCTGCCACCTCTGCCGTATGCAATCGACGCCCTGGCGCCGCACATCTCGCAAGAAACGCTGGAATACCACTATGGTAAGCACCACCAAGCGTATGTCACCAATCTGAACAACCTGATCAAGGGCACCGAATTCGAAGCCCTGTCGCTGGAAGAGATCATCAAGAAATCCTCCGGTGGCATCTTCAACAACTCGGCCCAGGTCTGGAACCACACCTTCTACTGGAATGGCCTGAAGCCAGCTGGCGGCGGCGAGCCTACCGGCGCGCTGGCCGACGCGATCAACGCCAAATGGGGTTCCTTCGCCAAGTTCAAGGAAGAATTCACCAAGTCCTGCGTTGGCAACTTCGGTTCCAGCTGGACCTGGCTGGTGAAAAAGCCGGACGGCACCGTGGACATCGTCAACACCTCCAACGCCGCCACCCCGCTGACCACCGAAAACAAAGCGCTGCTGACCTGCGACCTGTGGGAGCACGCCTACTACATCGACACCCGCAACCTGCGTCCGAAGTATGTTGAGAACTTCTTCAACCTGGTGAACTGGGACTTCGCGGCCGCCAACTTCGCTTAAGTACAGCCAAGCGAGCGGTCCGCCCCTCAAGAAAGCCTGCGCCACGGCGCAGGTTTTTTTTCGCCGATCGCTTTGACATCCCTCAGCGCCCCCTCACGCGCCGCCATGCTATCCTCAAAAGACAGCGATGCACATACAGGAGAAAATGAAAGCCCTTCCAATTTTTGGCCTTGTCTGCGCTGTTTGCCATATCCAGGCTGCGGGAGCGGTGGAAAGCGAGTGCCATGGCCGCACCGCGAGCGGACGGGTTGAACGCAGCGTGCCCTTGCCGGTCCGGGGCGAGAATTTTTCAGCCTACAGCACACTGGCCGCATCGGCCGGCAGGACTTACGTGCATTCCACCGTCGGGCGGGTCGTGGGCCAGGCCTATGCGGCGCTGGCGGCTTCGCGGCCGGCAACGCACTATGTGTACGGCGAAACCGGGCTGAAAAACGGCGGCCCGTTCAACCCCCACAAGACGCATCAGAACGGCACTTCCGTGGATTTCTTCGTGCCGGTGCTGGATGCCGAGGGCAAGTCCGCCTTGCTGCCATCCACCCCGCTCAACCGCTACGGCTACGATATCGAGTTCGACGCGCAGGCGCGCTACGGCGATTACCGCATCGATTTCCCGGCCATGGCGGAGCATCTCTATCAACTGCGGCTGGCGGCGCTGGCGCAGAAAACCGATCTGGCGCTGGTGATCTTCGATCCCCGCTACCTGCCGCAACTGCTGGCCACACCGCGCGGCCCCTACCTGCGCCGCCACCTGCGCTTCATGCAAGACACGCCCTGGGTGCGGCACGATGAGCATTATCACGTCGACTTTGCCATCGCCTGCGCCTTGTAAGTCCCGTGTAAGCAATCTGTAAGTATGCAGGAACATTCTTGCAATTCCGTTATCAGTGTCTGAACAGACAGGAGGCAGCACCGCCGTACTTTCGCAGCACCACGTCAGGATTTATCGTTCCGGTTACAAAACTACAACAGGAGACATACGATGAAGAAGATCGACACCCCAGCCAAGCAGAACATCAACGCCCGCCGCAAGTTCCTGGGCAACGCCGCCGCCGGCGCCACCGGCGCCGCGCTCGCCCTGCCCATGATCGCCAACGCCCAGGCGCCCACCCAGCTGCGCTTCCAGAGCACCTGGCCGAGCAAGGACATCTTCCACGAATACGCGGGCGACTTTGCCAAAAAGGTCAACGACATGACCGGCGGCGAGCTGAAAATCGAGGTGCTGCCGGCCGGTTCGGTAGTGCCCGCCTTCGGCCTGCTCGATGCGGTGTCGAAAGGCACGCTGGACGGCGGCCACGGCGTGATGGGCTACAACTACGGCAAGCAGAGCGCCATCGCGCTGTGGACCTCCGGCCCGGTGTTCGGCATGGACGCGAACATGGTGCTGGCCTGGCATAAATACGGCGGCGGCAAGGAGCTGCTGGTCAAGCTGTACTCCTCCATCGGCGCCAACGTGGTGTCCTTCCTCACCGGCCCCATGCCCACCCAGCCGCTGGGCTGGTTCAAGAAGCCCATCACCAAGAAGGACGACCTGAAAGGCCTGAAGTTCCGCACCAACGGCCTGGCCATCGACCTGTTCACCGCCATGGGCGCGGCGGTCAATGCGCTGCCCGGCGGCGAGATCGTGCCCGCCATGGACCGCGGCCTGCTCGACGGCGCGGAGTTCAACAACGCCAGCTCCGACCGCCTGCTGGGATTCCCGGACGTGTCCAAGGTGTGCATGCTGCAAAGCTTCCACCAAAGCTCGGAGCAGTTCGAGATCACCTTCAACAAGACCAAATACGACGCCCTGCCCGCCAAGATGAAGGCCATCATCGACAACGCCGTCGAGGCGGCGTCGGCCGACATGTCGTGGAAGGCGATCGACCGCTATTCCAAGGACTACGGCGAGCTGCAATCGAAGGACGGCGTAAAGTTCTACAAGACGCCCGACACCCTGCTGCAGGAGCAGCTGAAGGTGTGGGACGAGGTGGTGGCCAAGAAGGGCGCGGACAATCCGCTGTTCCGCGAAGTGGAGAAGTCGCAGCGCGCCTTCGCGGCGCGCGCCATGAAGTGGGACATGGACACCAATAACCCGCGCCGCATGGCCTACAACCACTACTTCGGCAAGAGGGCCTGATACCGGAACGCGCAGCATCCGGCGCGCGCGGCAGCACCGCGCGCGCCGGCCCGCCCACACCTTTCCGGAGCCGCCGCATGCAGAACTTCTTGTTTTTCATCGACCGGGTGAGCAGCTGGATCGGCCAGGCATTTTCCTGGCTGATCGTGGCGCTCACCTTCCTCATTTCCTGGGAAGTGTTCGCGCGCTACGCGCTGAACCGCCCCAATCCCTGGGCCTTCGATCTGATGATCATGATGTACGGCGCTGCCTTCATGATGGCAGGCGCCTACACCCTGGCCAAAAACGGCCACGTGCGCGGCGACGTGCTGTACAGCTTTTTCCCGCCGCGCCTGCAGGCCGGCCTGGACCTGCTGCTGTATGTGGTGTTCTTCATCCCCGGCGTAGTGGCGCTGGTATGGGCCGGCTACGCCTACGCGGCCGAGTCGCTGGCCATCAATGAGCACTCCACGCTGACGGCGAACGGGCCGCCGCTGTATCCCTTCAAGATGGTGATCCCGGTTTCCGGCGTGCTGCTCCTGCTGCAAGGGCTGGTGGAGATCGTGCGCTGCGTGCTGTGCCTGCGCGACGGCGCCTGGCCCTCGCGCGAGCCGGACGTGGAAGAAGTGGACGTCGGCAAGCTGAAGGAAATGGTCCACGCCGACGGCACGGGAGAAGCAACATGAGGAAGGAAATCTGGTTCGGCCTGTCCATGCTGGTGGCCATCGTCATTGCGCTGTTCGCCCTCATGCCCGCCCCTGCCGACATGACGAACGGCCACGTTGGCCTGCTGATGCTGGCCCTGGTGGTGGTGGCCATCATGCTGGGCTTCCCCACCGCGTTCACGCTCATGGGCATGGGGGTGCTGTTCGCCTGGTACGCCTTCCATAGCCGCGATCCCAACCAGGCGATACAGCTCACGCTGGATCTGATGGTGCAGCGCGCCTATTCCGTGATGGCGAACGACGTGCTCATTTCTATCCCGCTGTTCGTCTTCATGGGCTACCTGGTGGAGCGCGCCAATCTGATCGAAAAGCTGTTCAAAAGCCTGCACATTGCCATGGCACGGGTGCCGGGTTCGCTGGCGGTGGCCACCATCGTCACCTGCGCCATTTTCGCCACGGCCACCGGCATTGTCGGCGCGGTGGTCACGCTGATGGGGCTGCTGGCTTTGCCCGCCATGCTGAAGGCCGGCTACAGCACGCGGCTGTCGGCGGGCGCCATCACGGCCGGTGGCTGCCTGGGCATACTGATACCGCCGTCGGTGCTGCTGATCGTCTACGGCGCCACGGCGGGCGTATCGGTGGTGAAGCTGTATGCGGGCGCGCTGTTCCCCGGCATTATGCTGGCCGTGCTGTACGTGGGCTATGTGATGCTGGTGGCCAAGCTGAAACCGGACGCCGCGCCGCCACTGTCCGCCGAGGAGCGCCGCGTGGCCCTGCCGCCGTTCGCGCAGGCCATGACGGCCAACGGACGCGCAATGGCCCTGCCGGGACTGGCCGGCGCGCTGGCGCAATCGGGGCCGGTGCCGGGCGGCGCGGGCAAGCGCGCGCTGGCGCAGCAGCTGCTTATCGCCCTGCTGCCCGCGCTGGCGTTTGCCGCGTTGATGGGGATGAGCTACCGCATCGTCACGGCGCCTGCCGCAGCGCCCACCGAGCTGGTGGAACTGGGCAGCACGCAGGACTTGAGCGCGTCCGCCAGCGACGTGGGAACGCTGGCGGAACCGGCGCCCGCAGGCGGACTGGAAGAACCGCCGGCCAGCAGCGACCTGGCCGAGCCGCCGGGCGCGGAAACGCCGGCCGGCAAGGCAGCCGCCGGGCAAGGCGCGGGCGCAGTATCGCCAGCCGCGCCGGCAGGGCCAGCGACACCGGCCACCCCGGCTGCCGGCGCAGCCGCACCGGCGCCCGCAGCCGATGCGGCGGCAGGCGCGCAGCCTTCCAGGCCTGCGCCGGCCAGCTTCTGGATAGCGCTGGGGGCCGGCACGGCGGCGCTGCTGCTGTTCTACGTCTTCTTCTCCTTCGCCCGCCTGGAGATACTGAAAATGCTGATGGGGTCATTATTCCCGCTGGCGTTCATGATCCTGGCGGTATTGGGCAGCATCGTGTTCGGCTTCGCCACGCCCACCGAGGCGGCGGCCATGGGCGCGTTCGGCGGCATGCTGCTGGCCATCGCCTACCGGCGCTTCAACTTCGGCATGCTGCGCGAGTCGGCCCACCTGACGGCGAAGACCAGCGCCATGGTGTGCTGGCTGTTTGTCGGCTCCAGCATTTTCTCGGCCGCCTTTGCGCTGCTCGGCGGGCAGGAGCTGATCAACACCTGGGTGCTGGGCATGGAACTCACGCCGGTGCAGTTCATGCTGCTGGCCCAGGTCATCATCTTCCTGCTCGGCTGGCCGCTGGAGTGGACCGAGATCATCGTGATCTTCATGCCCATCTTCATCCCTTTGCTGGGCCACTTCAATATCGACCCGCTGTTCTTCGGCCTGCTGGTGGCGATGAATCTGCAGACGGCCTTCCTGTCGCCGCCGGTGGCCATGTCGGCCTTCTACCTGAAGGGCGTGGCGCCGCCCCATGTGACCCTGAACCAGATCTTCCTCGGCATGATGCCCTTCATGGCGATCCAGGTGCTGGGCGTGGTCCTGCTGTATCTGTTCCCTGCCATCGGCCTGTGGCTGCCCGGGGTGCTGTACAAATAGGCGCGCAGCCCGGGCGGGCGCCTCAGGGCGCCTGCTCGGCGCAAACCGCGTCTATCATGCTGCAAAGCTGCGGGTACTGGTGCTGCTCCAGCATGGCTTCCACAGCCTGCACGGTGTCGCCGTGGTCGGCGCGGAAGGCTTCCAGCAGTTGCAGGGCGCGCGCCGGATACAGCAGGTGCAGCGCTTCGCGCACCGACACCAGCACTTCATAGGGCAGCAGCGCCAGGCGCGCCTCCGTCAGCGGCGCGCGCGGCGCGGACGGCAGGCGCTGGCGGCGCCGGAAGCGCACGCCCAGCTGCTGCTCCAGCACCTGGAACAGCCGGTCCTGCTCGATGGGCTTGCACAGGAATTCGTCGGCGCCGGCCGCCAGCGATTCGCGCCGCTCCTCCTCGAAGGCGTGCGCGGTCATCATCACCACGCGCGGCTGCACCAGCGCCGGTTCGGCGCGCAGTTGCCGTATCACGGCCAGGCCGTCCAGGCCGGGCATGCGCCAGTCCATGAACACCAGCGCCGGCTGGAAGCGGCGCAGCGCCGCCAGTCCGGCCGCGCCGTCAGCCGCCAGCTCCACCTCAAAGCCCAGCGGCGACAGCAGGCTGTGGATCAGGTGGCGGCTGTCGGCGTTGTCGTCCACCACCAGGATGCGGCGGCCGCGCTGCGACGGATCCAGCGCCTCCACCGTGTTGAGCGCCTCTCCCGGCACGTAGTTGGCGCCGCTCACCTCCAGCGTGAAGCGGAATTCCGCGCCGCGCCCCAGCTCCGACTCCACTTCCAGCGTGCCGCCCATCATGCGCACGAACTCGCGCGAGATGGTCAGCCCCAGGCCCGTGCCTTCCTGCGCGCCGGTGTTGTCGGTCTGGACGAAGGGTTCGAAGATGCGCTGCTGGTCTTCCTTGGCGATGCCTTTGCCGGTGTCGCGCACCGAGAACGACAGCCGGTAGCGCCCCTCCTCCAGCGGCGCGGCGCGCGCGATCAGCATTACGCTGCCCTGCTGCGCGAACTTCACCGCGTTCGATACAAGATTGAGCAGCACCTGGCGCAGGCGCGCGCCGTCCATCTGCACGGCCGGCGGCAGGCCGTGGCAGTCCAGCGTCATGTGCAGGCCGGCCTGGCGGGCGCGCGCGCCCAGCATGTCCATCACCTCGCGCAGCACGCCCTCCACCGCCACCACCGTCGACTGCAGCGTGATGCGGCCGGCTTCGATCTTGGACAGTTCCAGCAGGTCGTTGATCAGCGTGAGCAAGTGCTGGCCCGAGCGGTTGATCACGCCCAGGTTGCGCTTTTCCTCCTCCGTCATGGACTGCGAATCGGCCAGCAGGCGCGAAAAGCCGATCACTGAATGCAGCGGCGTGCGCAGCTCGTGGCTCATGGTGGCCAGGAACACGCTCTTGGCGCGGTTGGCCGCCTTGGCCTCGGTCACCGCCACCGACAGCGCCTCGGTGCGCTCGGCCACCAGCTCCTCCAGGTGGTTGCGGTGGCGCCGCAGCTCCTCCTCGGCCAGCTTGATGTCGGTGATGTCGTAGTTCACGCCCACCAGCCGGCGCAGCGCGCCGCTGGCGTCCCGGAATGGCTTGCCCGCCGCCTTGATGTGACGCAGCTGGCCGTCCGGCCAACGGATGCGGAATTCGGCCAGGTAGCTGCGCTCGCCGCTGCGCACTTTTTCCAGCAGTGCGTTCACCTGCACCAGGTCCTCCGGCACCAGGCGCGCCTCCCACGCGTCCAGCGTACTGTCGAAGGCGCCCGGCGGCACGCCGTACTGGCGGTGCATCTCGCGGTCCCACAGCAACTGGTTGGTGTCCACGTCCCAGTCCCAGATGCCGATATGGGCCGCGTCGGTGGCGATCGCCAGGCGCTCCTCGCTGGCCTGCATGGCGCTGTAGCGCTGGTCCAGCAGGTCCACCATTTCCAGGATGGATTCGTTCAGCGTTTTCAGTTCGCCCAGGAAGAGCGACTGGTCCGGCCGCGCGCCGGCGCCGCCGGCCTTCACGCTGGCCGCGTACTGCCCCACCGACTTGAGCGGCTTGAGCATCAGATACCACAGCAGCAGATACACGCCCAGCACCAGCGTGACGTCCAGCGCCACGATGGCAAAGCCGAGCGCAATGCGGCGCTCGCGCAGCGTTTGCAGCACGTACTGCGGCGTGACGTACATCTTCACCACGCCGATCTCGCGCCCCGCCATGCGGATGGGGCGCATGGCCGTGCGCAGCGCCGGAATGTCCGGCTCCTGCTCCACCTGTTCCAGCACGCCCTCGGCGTTGCGCAGGAAGACGAATTGCACCTTGTTGCTGAGGGTGACGGAGCAGCCGTACAGGTCGCGGTTGTTCAGGCTGGCCTGCACCATGGCGATAATCTGGCGGTCGTCGAAATTCCAGGCCGGCAGCGCGATGGCGGCGGTCAGCTGGTCGGCGCTGGCGTCGAGCTGGCGGTGCAGCGCCTTCCAGCGCTCGTCGCGCTCCTGGCTGTAGGACAGCACCGCAAAACCCAGCAGCACCAGCGTTACCAGCGCCGCCAGCGCCAGGCTCACGATCAGCGCGATCGATACCCGGCGCGACGCCATGCGCTGCAGCAGCGCGCGCGGCAGACAAGCGTCGGCCAGCCGCGCAGCCCCACGCCGCGCCGCGCCCATGCAGCGATCCGCCATATTCAAAACCATGCCCATTATTCCGCCCGGACTATCCCCTGTTCCAGCAATGCTAGCGCTCCGGGGGCGGATTGTATCTTGTACCTTGGTACAGTATGTATCAATTTACAATCCGGGCGGCCGGTTTTACACCATGCCGCCGTTGGCGCGCAGCGTCTGCCCGTTGATCCAGGCGCCGTCCGGGCCTGCCAGGAAGGCGACGGCGGCGGCGATGTCGTCCGGCGTGCCCAGGCGCTCCAGCGGCGCCATGGCCGACAGCCGGGCGATGGTTTCCGGCGTTTTCCCGTCCAGGAACAGGGCGGTGGCGGTCGGCCCCGGCGCCACGGCGTTGACCGTGATGCCTTTGCCGCGCATTTCCTTGGCCAGGATATTGGTCATGGTTTCAACCGCGGCCTTGGTGGCGGCGTACACGGCGTAGCCGGGCAGGCGCGTGCCCACCAGGCTGGACGAAAAGTTGATGACGCGGCCGCCGTGCTGCAGCCGGGTGCCCGCTTCGCGCATGGTGTTGAAGCTGCCCTTGAGGTTGACGGCCACCAGGCGGTCGAAGGTATCGTCGCCGGTGTCGGCCAGCGCCGGCAGTTGGGGCGGCATGATGCCGGCGTTGTTGACCAGCACATCGACCCGGCCCAGCTGGGCGATGGCCTGGTCGAACAGCGCGCGCACGGCGGCCGGATCGGCCACGTCGGCCTGGACGGCGATGGCGCTGCCGCCGCCATCCGCGATGGCCTGGACCACCCGGGCCGCTTCGGCCGCGTTGCCGGCGTAGTTGACGACCACCGCGTAGCCCTCGCGCCCCAGGCGCTGGGCGATGGCGGCGCCTATGCCGCGCGATGCGCCGGTGACGATGGCGACTTGTTGCTGTTTGCTGTTCATGGTGCGGCTCCTTTAGTTGGCGGATTCGTTGATGGATTGAGTATCACTCATTCACCACCACCAATAAATGCACTAAAATTGCTAACACAATTCAATAATCCACAATAATTCATGGACAGACTGGACGCCATGCGGCTGTTCACCCGCATCGTGGAACTGGGCAGTTTCAGCCGCGCGGCGGACAACCTGAAGCTGCCGGCCGCCACGGCCACGCACACCATCAAGCAGCTGGAGGCGCGGCTGGGCGTGCGCCTGCTCCAGCGCACCACGCGCCACGTGAGCGCCACGCCGGACGGTCAGGCGTACTACCAGCGCTGCGTGCGCATCCTGGCGGACGTGGACGAGACCGAGGCGGGCTTTGGCCACAGCGGCGCGGCGCCGCGCGGCAAGCTGCGGGTGGACCTGCAAGGCACGCTGGCGCGCCATTTCGTGCTGCCGCGCCTGGGCGAGTTCTTCGCCCGCTATCCGGAGCTTGAACTGGAAATCGGCATGGGCGACCGGCTGGTGGACATGGTGCGCGAGGGTGTGGACTGCGTGCTGCGCGGCGGCGTGCTGCGCGATTCAAGCATGGTGGCGCGGCGCGTGGCCAGCCTGCGGCAAGTCACCTGCGCCAGCGCGGCCTACCTGGACCAGCACGGCACGCCGCGCACGCTAGACGAGCTGGCGGGCCACCGCGCAGTGAATTTCTATTCCATCGCCAGCGGCAAGGTGTTCCCGTTTGATTTCGTGGTGGACGGCGAACCGCGCAGCGTGCAGCTGTCCGGCTCCGTCTCGGTCAGCAATGCGGAGGCCTATGTGCAGTGCTGCGCCAATCACCTTGGGCTGATCCAGCTACCGCGCTACCACGTGGCCGCGCAGCTGGCGGACGGCAGCTTCCGCGCGGTGCTGGACGACTGGCGCCCGCCGGAGATGGCGGTATCGGCCATGTACCCGCAGCAGCGCCAGCTCTCGCCGCGCGTGCGGGTGTTCGTGGACTGGCTGGCGGAGGTGATGGCCGCCGCCAGCTGACTCATTCGTCCCGCTCAGCCTCCACCAGCGGGATTGTTTCAACGTGGTCGACGTTGATGTCGGCGCCGTCCTTCTGCGCCGTATCGCATCCCGGCGCGGCGCGTTCGCCGGTGCCGCCCGAATCGGTATCGCTGTCCAGGTCCGCGTCGCCCAGTTCCGCGCCGGCCGTGCCGCCGCTCACATCGCTGCCGGAATCCGAACTGTCGCTCGGTCCCAGGGCGCCGGTGCCGTGGCCTTTGCCCAGGCCGCGGTCAGGTGCCGTGGGAAAGTTATCGGGATCCAGTGTGCTGTTGCCTGACATGGTGGCCTCCGTAAGCTGTTTGCATTGCAGACCACTGTAACAAAGCCACCGCCGGGGCGGCGCACCCCATGGCGCGCCGCCGCGCAGCGCTACTGGACGGCGTGAGCCTGCTGCCCGGCCAGGGGCGCGTCGCGCAGCACCGCCGCCATGTGCTCCACCGACAGCAGGGTTAGCATCTGCCCTGCCGCATCGGCCGATTTGACAATGGACGCAAGCACCGGCGTGATGCCCACGAACACATGGTTGACCGGCGCGATGTCGGCCACCGGCACCACCGGGATGTCGCCCAGGCGCTCGACCAGCACGCCGAAGCGCTTGCCGTTCGCGTCGGCCAGCACCACGGTGAGCATGTCCGCGCGCGGCACGCTGGAGGCCACGCCCAGCGCGCGCTGCAAATCGTAGATCAGCATGGTGGCGCCCTGGTAGATGGCGGCGCCGCAGACTGCGGGCGCGGCGTTGGGCAACTGCACGCAGCCGCCGAACGGTATCGCCTCCACCACCGAGGACGCGGCCACGCCCAGCAGGTAGCTGCCGACGTGGAAACTGGCGATTTCCAGCCGCTCCGCACCATCCGCAGGCTGCGGCTGCGGGACGGACATCGCCGGCGCGGCAGCGCTGGCGGGCGCACGCCCTGGCGCGGCCAGGCCGCCATTCCAGGCGCCGAGCGGCACGCAGACCAGCGCCAGCACCGCCTGCCCCGCAGCCCCCTCGCTGCCCCGGTACTCGCGGTAGCCGGACGACGCGCGCGCGCCCACCGCCATCACCTGCCCGTCCAGCAGCACCAGCCGCGCCGCGCCGGACGCGGTGGCTGCGGCTTCGGCCAGCAGCTCCTCCGGCACGTCGATGCGGCTGCCGGGCTGCCAGCGCGGGTCGCTGGACGCGATCACGCCGCCGAGTGCGTCCACGAACAGCGTGCAGGCTTTCGCGACTTTGGGCGGCCGCGCCGCCTCCAGTATCGCGGCCAGCTGCGGCGCGGAGTCGAACACCACGGCGATGCCGCCCGCCACGCGGCCGCCGCCGTCCTGCAGCGGTGTCGCGTATATCCAGGTCGGACGGCCGCCGTACAAATCGTCCGCCACGAATTCGGACACGGCGTAGCGCTCCGCATCGCGCAGCGCCACGGCCTGCTGCCGCCACGGCGCATCCAGCCGCCGCCCCAGCCATTGCTCCGCATGGGGACGCGACACCGCCACCACCACACCCTCCGCGTCGAACAGCAGCAGGCTGTCGTAGACCGTGTACAGGTCGTTGATGGCGCGCAGCCGCGCCGACATCGCTTCCTGCTGGCCGTCCGGCTGCGCCAGCAGGCCGCACAGCAGCGGGTCCAGCGCCCACCAGCGGCAATCGTTGCTGCGCTCGTAAAGATTGCGGTCCAGGATATCGATCGCCAGCGCCGCATGGAAACGGCAATCGTCCAGATGCGCGGCCACCGCCATCGCCTGCAATTTGCCGATCGAACGCGTGAAGACCTCCTTCATGCGCGTGCCGGTGCGCACGATCTCGGCCAGCAGCACGCGCGAGAAGGCGGGATTGCTCGCCGGCGCAGCCGCCCCGGACGATCCGGCCGCGCCTTGGCGCGCCTGGCCCTGGCGGATATTCGCGTTCCACACCGAGCGGCTCAACTCGCGCTGGATCGCCTCGGCCTGCGGCGGAATGCGCTGCAGCTCAGGCGGGAAAGCCGAGCCGTCGGCCAGCACCGCCGCCAGCAGACCGCCGCCGCCCGCCGGGTCCAGCGACGCAGACGCGCCGGCCTCCTCCCCGTCCTGCTCATCCTCCTCGAACGCGGCATCCAGCGGCACCAGCACCAGCGCGCTCCACCCCGGCCCCATATAACCCTGGAAGCCCTGCGCCATGCGGCGCGAGGCCAGGTATTTGCGGCCTGCGTAGCGCATCAGATGGCCGTCGCCCGGCGCCACGTCGACCACCGAACCCGGCGCCACCTGGCTGCTGTCGCTGCTCGCGATCACCATGCCCGTATCGTCCAGCAAGGTAATCACGCTCCAGTCGCCGCGCCGCTGCAAGCTGGCGAAGATGCGCTTGACCTCATATTCAAAATCAAAGCACAGGAACAGCGCGCCCAGCACGGCGCCCGCCTCGTTCTGCACGCGCACCGCGTAGAACAGATTGCGCGACTCCTCCGGGAACAGATCGCTGCGCACCGCCGCCTCGGTATAAGGCGCGGTGCTGTCCAGCACCTCGCGCAGCAGCGGGTCGCGGCACACCGCCACGTCCGGCCGTCCCGGCAGCCGCGCCAGCACCTCGCCGGACGGCGACAGCAAAATCACGTCGCGGTACACCGAATAGCGCGCCACATACGCTTGCAGGCGCGCCGCCATGTCCGCCCGCGCGGCGGGGCTGCGTTCCGTGGCCGCAGCAAACCCGCGCAGCGCGTGGTCGGTGGCCAGGAAGCCGATGTCGGCGGTGCGCTCGAACAGATTGCGCACCAGGATATCAATCGCCACCTGGGCGGGCGCGCACAGTTCCTGCACGCGCTTGTCCAGCGTGGTGCGGGCCAGGCTGTCGAGCAGGCCGGCGCTCAGTTCGGCAAAGGCGGCCTTGGTGCCGCTCATTTCCGTGGTGGTGCCGGACAGTTGTCCCAGCAAATTTAAAACATCCCAGACAGATTCCAGGGATTTCAGGGTCTCGCGATTTTCCGTCACGTGCAGCATGTGTGGCTGCAAGCTACGGAATTGATGGCTGACCGCACTTGTGGTTGGGCGCATGTCGTTGGGTTTTCCGATAAGAAGACCCGCCATGCAAGCAATTATCATTCCACACACCAACATTACCTTTTCATCACTTTCGCACCAGACCGGTGCGCTTGTGCCACCTTGTGGTTACTACTTACTTCATTACTGAACAATTCAGTGATATACTGTTTTCACTCAACCAGGAGAACCATCATGAAAAACCTCATCGCCACCTTCGCCTTGATCACCGCCGCCGCTGCCGCCTCCGCCCAAACCGCCGCCCCGGCCACCGACACCAAACAGCCGCAAGCCAGCACCGGCCTCACCCGCGCCGAAGTCATCGCCGAAGTCATCGAAGCACGCAAAAACGGCACCCTGATCGAAACCGAAGCGGACATGGACGTCGCCCAGACCCGCAAGCACATCGCCAAGTAATCCAGGCCGGACGACACCGCCATGACCCTGCTGCGCCCCCTCTCACTGCTTGCCGCCGCGCTGGCGCTCACCGCCTGCGCGGACATGAGCAAGGTCGCGCCGCCGCAAGCGCGCAAGCTGGACCCGGTGCAGCTGAACGCGGGCGCCGCCATCCAGGCCGCAGCGGCCGAGGGCGCCAAAGACGGCGCGGCGGCGCAAGCCGCGTGGCCCAAGGAAGCCTGGTGGCGCAATCTGAACGACCCGCAGCTGGACCGCTTGCTGGAGCGCGCGCTGGAAGGCAATCCCAGCCTGAAGGCCAGCCAGGCGCGCGTGCGCCAGGCGCAGGCGCTGGCCGGCGTAGCCGAAGCAGCCACCCTGCCGCGTGTGGACGGCAGCGCCGTGGTCGACCGCGAACTGTATTCCGCGCACAGCAGCGTGCCCGCGCCGCTGGCCGGCAACTACGCCACCAAGACCACGGCCAATATCACCGCCAACTACGACCTGGACCTGTGGGGCCGCAACCGCGACGCGCTGGCCGCCGCCCTGCACGACGCGCAGATGGCCGCCGCCGAGGCGCAAATGGTCAAGCTGGCGCTGGAGTCGGCCATCGTGCACAGCTACATCCAGCTGGCCAACGCCTGGGCCATGCAGGACGCGGTGGCCGCCAGCCTGCAGCAGCGCCAGCAGATCCTTGAGCTGACCAAGCGCCGCCGCAACGCCGGCCTGGCCAGCGACATCGACGTGGCCACCATAGAAACAACGCTGCCGGCCGGCCGGCGCGAGCGGGAACAGGCGGCAGAATCCGTCGCCCTGCTGCGCAACCAGCTGGCGGCCCTGATCGGCCAGGGACCGGGCGATGGCGACGCCATTGCCCGGCCAGTGCTGACATTGAACCAGCCCACCGTGCTGCCCAGCGCCCTGCCCGCCGAGCTGGTGGCGCGGCGCCCGGACCTGGCGGCCCAGCGCTGGCGGGTGGAAGCGGCGGCCAAGCGCATCGGCGTGGCGCGTGCGGACTTCTACCCCAACATCAACCTGATGGCCTTCGCCGGCATCCAGGCGCTGGGCTTCAGCCACCTGCTGGACATCCATTCCGCCACGCGCGGTATCGCCCCCGCCATCAGCCTGCCGATTTTCGAAGGCGGCCGATTGCGCAGCCAGCTGGGCAGTCAGAACGCGCTGTACGACATCGCGGTGGAGCAGTACAACGCCACGCTGGTGCAGGCGCTGGCCGAAGTGGCCAACGCCGTCACCCAGGCGCGCTCGGTGGAACAGCAGCAGCAACTGGCCGAACGCGCGCTGGCTTCGGCCACCCGTGCGCACGCGCTGGCGGACCGCGCCTTCCGCGCCGGCATGACGGACTCGCTCAGCGTGTTGCAGGCCCGCCTCACCCTGCTGGCCGAACAGCAGCAGATGGTGCAGGTGCAAAGCAGGCGTCTCGACAGCTATGCCGCGCTGATGGCGGCGCTCGGTGGAGGAATTAAACAAGATTTCCCGTGATACAACGATAGTACAATCAATACTTTCGTACAGGGAGAGGAGAGCGCAATGAGCAGTTTTGACGCGACCAACAAGCGCCTTAAGAACATCCACGCACGCATGCCGGCGTTTCCGGAGGAGACCATGCGCCTGATGCGGCTGACGTATCACGTGCAAAAGCGCATGAAGGACTTGTCCAACGCGGCGCTGCGCAAGTACGACCTGGTCGACGCCAGCTATATGGTGCTGGCCGTGCTGTACGGCTCGGACGACGAAACTTCGACCGCGTCCACGCTGGGCGAGGCCTGCATGGAAAAGCCGGCCAACCTGACGCGCGTATGCAACGACCTGGAGACCCAGGGCCTGATCTCGCGCGGCAACCGCCCCGGCGACCGCCGCTGCGTGATGATCTCGCTGACCGACAGCGGGCGCGCGCTGATCGAGCAAGTCATGCCCGAAGTCTGGGCACGCACCACCCGCGCCTATGACGGCTACAGCGCGGAAGACCGCAAGCTACTGGAGCAGCTGTTCAAGCGACAGCTGGAAAATTTAGAAAACATCAGTTGAACCTGACCTGAAAACATGACCCCGGACCCAGCCCCCTACACACATCAACACAGCAAGGCGTGGCTGGCCGGAGCGGCCAGGCTAGTCCAGGGCTGGACCGGGACCGAAGGCGAGCGCTGGATCTTCGTCGCCAAGACCCTGCTGGCGGCCTTCACCGCGCTGTGGCTGGCCTTCCGCCTGGGCCTCGATTCGCCCAACACGGCCATGACCACCACCTTCATCCTCGCCCTGCCCAGCAGCGGCATGGTGCTGGAAAAAGCCTTCTACCGCCTGCTCGGCACCCTGGTGGGCTGCAGCAGCGCCCTGCTGCTGACGGCGCTGTTTCCGCAGCAGGCGCCGCTCATGTTCATCGGCCTGGCGCTGTGGATCGCGGCCTGCACCTGCGGCGCGGCCATGTACCGCAACCAGCAATCGTACAGCTTCGTCCTGGCCGGCTACACCGCCGCCATGATCGCCATCCCCGCGCTGGACCACCCTGCGGGCGCGTTCGCGCTGGCCGTCACGCGCGTGGTGGAAGTGAGCCTGGGCGTGATCTGCGCCACCGTGGTGCACGACGCGCTATTCCCGCGCCACCAGAGCGCGCAGGTGATGCGCACCGTGCAGGCGCGCTACCTGCGCTTCCTCGGCTTCTGCCGCGAGGTGCTGGAACACAAGGCGCCGCCCGCCGAAACCGAACTGGCACACCTGCGCTTCGCGGCCGACATCGCCGCGCTGGAATCGGGCCGCGCCGCCGCCTTCTTCGAAGCCGCCCACGCCCGCGCCCACACGCGCCAGCTGCACGCCTTCAACAGCGCCTTCATGGCCGCGCTAACCACCTTCTACACCCTGCACCGCCTGGCGCACCGCCTGCGCCAGGACGCCGCATCGCCGGTGCCGGCCCTGATCGAGCCGCCGCTGGCGCGGCTGGCCGCGGCGCTGGCGCAAGGCGAAACGCTGCAAGGCCCGGCGCTGGCCGCCCTGCAAACCGAACTGGCCGCCGCCATCGCCGCCGCCCGCGCGCAGGCCCACCTGAACGCGGACGTCTACGTGGACGCGGACGGCGGCAAACCCGCCTCGCCGCACCGCATCGACTTCGAAACCGCCATCGAACTGCTGGAGCGCTTCGCGCGCCAGTTCGGCGACTTCGCCGCCACCTACCACGGCCTGGCGCAGCGCAAGCGCACGCAGGCCAGCGAGCCGCAGTCCTATACTCCCAAGACGCCGCCCGCCATCGTGCTGGCCAGCGGCTTCCGCGCCGCCGCCGCCCTGCTCACCGTGGCCGGCGTGTGGTACTGGATGGCCTGGCCCTACGCCGTCAACGCGGTGCTGATGACGTCCATCTTCTGCGCGCTGGCCTCGTCCTCGCCGCGCCCCACCGCCATGATCAAGCAGGTCATGACGGGCTTCCTGATCGCTTGGCCGCTGTCCTTCTTCACCGAGTACTTCCTGGTCATGCCGGCCAGCGGCTACCCCATGCTGGTGCTGGCCGCCGCGCCCCTGTTCGCGGCCGGCGCCTACCTGACCACCGATCCCAAGCGCGCCGGCGTCGGCATCGGCATGACCTTGTTCAGCGCGCAGGTGATCGCGCCGCTCAACCTGGCCCATTACGACGTCGCCGCCTTCCTCAACACCACGCTGGCCATGCCGCTGGGCGTGGCGCTGGCCTGGGCCATCTTCGCCGTGGTGCTGCCCGAGCACACCATGGGCCAGAAAGACCACGTGGCCGCCGCGCTGTGGCGCGAGGCGCTGGCCGCCAGCACCGCGCCGCAGCACGCCTGGCGGCGCTGGCCAGCGCTGCGCCACCGCTTCGACAACCGCGTGCGCGATCTGCTCAGCCAGCTCAACGCCGCCTCCGGTCCCGCGCCCGGCGAGGACGCGCGCGCCGTGGTGCGCCAGGGCCTGACCTTGCTGGAACTGGGCCACTCGGTGCTGGAGCTGCGCGCGCTGATCGCCGAATCCGGCCGCAGCGAAGCGCGCCGCGCGCTGCAGGACTGCGTGTCCGCCCTGGCGGCCTACTTCCGCTCGCCCACGCAAGAGCGCTGCGGTACGGCCGTCGGCGCGGTGCTGCGCGCCGGCGCCGCCGTGCGTGCAGCGCTGCCCGAAGCCGCCGCGCCCGAGCGCGCAGCGCGCCTGCGCACCGCCCTCACCGACCTGCATTCCATTTACACCTGCCTGCTGGACCAGCTGCTCACAAGCACAAGCACCAGCCCCGGAGACCGCCATGCCTCGTGAACTCGCCGTGTTCGGCATCCTCATTCCCACCCTGCTGCCGATTTTCCTGGCCAGCCTGCTGCTGCAAGGCGCGCTGGACTGGGTGCTGGGCCACGCCGGCCTGTACCGCCGCGCGTGGCACCCGGCGCTGGTGCGCCTGTGCCTGCTGGTATGCATCTTCAGCGCCCTCACGCTGGTCCTCTATTCCTAACTATGCTCTCGACCATGACCGCCAAGATATTCCGCTTCTTCATTACCGCCCTGCTGCTGTGCGGCGCCCTGTGGCTGGGCAAATCCGCCTGGGACCGCTACATGGAATCGGCCTGGACACGCGACGGCCGCATCAAGGCCGACGTCGTCAACATCAGCGCCGACGTGGCCGGCACCGTCACCGAGGTGCTGGTGAAGGACAACCAGCTGGTGCAGAAAGGCGACGTGCTGTTCGTCATCGACAAAGCGCGCTACGGCGCCGCGCTGGCGCAGGCCAACGCGCTGCTGGCGGGCCAGCAGGTTGAGCGCGGCCGCCGCAGCAAGGAAGCCCAGCGCCGCGCGGCGCTGGACGACGCCGTCATCTCGGCCGAGAACCGCGAGAGCGCGGGCTACGCGGCCGACAGCGCCGGCGCCCAGCTGCGCGCCGTGCAGGCCGCACGCGAACTGGCGCAGCTGAACCTGGAACGCACAGTGGTGCGCGCGCCCGTGTCCGGCTATGTGACCAACCTGAATGTGCATGCGGGCGACTTCGCGGCAGTGGGCGCGGCCAAGCTGGCCATTATCGACAGCGCGTCCTACTACGCGGTGGGGTATTTTGAAGAGACCAAGCTGCCGCTGCTGAAAGCGGGCGCGCCGGCGGACCTGAGCCTGATGGGCGGCGAGGCGCTGCTGCACGGCCATATCGACAGCATCGCGCGCGGCATCACCGACCGGGACGCGGGCACCGGCCGCGAGCTGCTGGCCGACGTCAATCCCACCTTCAACTGGGTGCGCCTGGCACAGCGCGTGCCGGTGCGCATACGGCTCGACAGCATACCCAAGGATGTGACGCTGGTGGCGGGCACCACCTGCACGGTCAGCCTGCACGGCGGGTTACGCGCCACGGCGCTAACCCGCCCTACGCCACCAACACAGCCGGCAACGGCGGCAACGGCGCGTAGGGCGGGTTAGCACGCGCAGCGTGCGTAACCCGCCAAGCAGGCCACGTAAAAAAACCCGCCGTGGCGGGTTTTGCGTTTATGGCTTGGTGTGCATGAGCGCGTAGCCCACGTGCTCCCACCAGTGCTCCCTGGTGTGCACCGTCTTCATGCACGCCATATCGGTTTCGCCCTTGAACATGCGGTCCTCGCACTTCTTGCCTGCGTAGGCGTTGCGCTGGTTCTCGGCATTGGCCAGCGCTATCATCAGCCACACCGAAAACGCAATCACGACCAGCAGCAAGCTCCATGCAACGTGGTTCACATGGCTGCGCCAGAACAGCTTGTTCTCGTCCGGCGCGGACTCGCGGTAGATCGCCATCACTTCTTTTTCAGTATCGCTCATGATTGTTCTGCTTTATTTCTTGGCGGCCTTGGCCACCAGATAATCCATCACCTGCAGCGTGGCCTGCTGCGAAGCCTGCTCCGGCATGCCCGGACGGCCGGCCTGCGACGGCGAGGTGACGAAACGGCCGTCGACCACGATGGTAGGCGCACTGTCCACCTTGTAGGCGGTAACCACCTGGGCCGCACGCTTCATTTTAGTCTGTACGGCGAAGGAATTAAAGAACTCCAGGTATTTCGCCTTGTCGATGCCGTTCTTGACCAGGAAGTCGGTCATGGCGTCGTCCTTGTTCAGGCGGTTGCGCTCAACGTGGATGGCGCGGAAGATCTTGTTGTGGAACTCTTCCAGCTTGCCCATCGCTTCCAGCGTCAGGTAAGCATGAGCCTGGGCGTCATTCGGGCCGCCTGCCGGGAAGTGCACGCGGCGGAAGGCGATCTTGTCGCCCTGCTGCTTCACCCACTCGTGCAGCGCCGGCTCGAATGCGTTGCAGTGCGGGCAGGAATACATGAAGAACTCGATAACCTCCACTTTCTTGCCGGTGTCGGTGCGCACCGGGGAAGCCAGCGTGGTGAAGTCCACGCCTTCCTTCGGCTCAGCGGCGGAGGCGCCGGCTGCGGTGAAAGACAGGGCGGCGGCGGCAATAATCAGGCGCAGGAAACGCATAATGATCCTTCTGGAATTAAGAGTGGGCTAATAACGCCGCGAGATTAACATTTTTTCGGCCTCGCCATCAGGCCATACAGCAAAAATCCCCGGCCAGCGGGGATTTTAAGCCTGATTTAAGACCCCGGCCATCAGCAACACGTAGATACTGTTATGCCGGTCAAGCGTTTTGAAGCTCCTGATTGAATGGTTTGCCAGATTTTAAGACGCCGAAAGCAACGTGGACGAGCTTGCGCATCATGGCGCCGATCACCAGCTTGGCCGGCTTGCCTGCTGCTTGTAGGCGGGTGCGGAACTGGCGCCCCCAGTCGGTGCGGTACAGCGCCACCATAGCCGGCATGTACAGATTTTTGCGCAGATGCGCGTGGCCGATCTTGGACATCCGGGGCCGCTGCTTCACGCTTGATCCGGACTCATGTTGGCGCGGATCGAGGCCTGCAAAGGCGGCAGCCTGCCGACCGTTGTCGAAGCGCCCGGCATGCATGCCATAGGCCAGCAGTAACGCAATGGTATTGTCCCCGACACCGGGAATGGTATCGAGTAAGTCGCGTCTGCCGCGCATGTCGGGATCGTCGTTGATGTGATCACGTACGCGCTTGCGCAGCTGTTTAATCTGCTCGCCGAGCCAGGCAATATGCTGTTCGATATCGGCCCGGACCGATTCGCGCGCCACGTCCAGGCGGTTCGTTTCCTGCGTCTGCATGGCCAGCAGCGCATCCAGGCGCAGCACCATCGCTTTCAATTCCTGTTCGCTCAGCGGCGGCGGCTGCCATGCTTCCGGACCATGCTTGGCGCAGAACTCGGCAATGACCTTGGCGTCGACCTGGTCGGTCTTGGTGCGCACCAGCTGCGCCTGGGAAAACGCCTTGATCTGGGCCGGATTGACGACACTGACGCGGTAGCCCCGACGGGCAAAGAACTCCGCGATCGCCTCCCAATAGACGCCAGTGGCCTCCATGCAGATATGGGGCAACCCGTCCGTATGACTCTGCAGCCACGCTTCCAGTTTGGCAAAGCCAGCCTGGGTGTTTTCTACAACTTTCGCACGGTGTTTGCCCGTTTCCAGGCGCAGTGCGCAATCGACCTTCAATTTGGCGACATCTATACCAAGACACAACATTACTCTTCTCCTGATCAACCTTGCAAATGCGGGCTCACGGCACGCCGGGCCAAAGATACTGTTCGATCTTTAATGGAATAAGAGCAACTGCTGCGAAATCTACATCACGGTCTTGGCGACCAAGGGCGGGTACGGCATCCAGTTGCTCTGCCCCGACGTTCCGTTTTCGGGGCAGATGGAATAATACAAGGGCGGGTTAGGCAAAGCCGTAACCCGCCATGCGCGCGTCAGAACTCGTAGCGCGCCGACAGCTTCAGCTGGCGCCCGTCCGAGCTGTAGATGCCGCCACGGCACTGGAAGGCCATGCCGTAGTACTGCTTGTCGGCCAGGTTCAGGCCGGCCAGCGCCACTTCCCAGGCGCCAAACTTGCGCGCATAGCGTGCGTCCAGCGTGGTGTAGGACGCAATGCGCGCGGCGCAGCTGTTGGTGAAATCGGAACCGAAGCGCTGGCTGTCCACCCACTGCGCGCCGATGTCGGCGGTCTGGCCGTCGGCCGGGGTCCAGGTCAGGCGCGCGCTCAGCACGTTCTTCGGCACCAGCACCATTTCACGTCCGGCGATGGCGCCTTCGGTGAAGGTGGCTTTCACGCGCTGGTAGTGGCCGCTCAGCGTCCAGTCGCGCGCCAGCTCGGCGCTCGCGTCCAGCTCGAAGCCCTGGCGCTTGGTCGGCGCCAGGTTGGTGTTGGCGCCAAAGCCGAACGCGCCGGCGGTCGGATCGTAGTAGATCTCGTTGCGCAGCTCGTGGCGGAACACGCGCGCCGACAGCTTGGCGCCGCCGTCGGTGTAGCTGGTGCCCAGTTCCAGGTCATGCGAGGTCTGCGGCTGCAGCACGGTGTTGGGCACCAGGGTGTAGCCGTTTTCATCGGCATTGGCCACGCGGTAGCTGTGGCCGGCCTTCGCGTGCAGCGTGGCTTTCGACGACAGCGCGTAGCTGCCCTGCACGTCCCAGGCGTTCACGCCCTGGGTCACGTCGTAGTTGGCAACCGACCAAGGCGACGGATCGGCGTTGGTCTTCTCGAACAGCTCGCGGCGCACGCCTGCGGCCAGGCGGAAAGCGTCCCACTTGACTTCGTCGCGCAGGTACAGCGCCTTGGATTTCTGCGTGGCCTTGCTCGGGCTGGAGCCCTTCTGCTCGCGGGTCCAGTCGATGAAGTCCACGCCCGCCACCGCTTCGTTCAGCACGCCGCCGAACTGGCCCAGCTTGCGCACGCGCGGCGAGAACTGGGTCTGCTTGCTTTCGTAGTCCAGCACGGAGGACGTGGTGCCGTGGAAGTAGGTCGCTTCCAGCTCCTTGCGGCGGTGCGACAGCTCGGCGGCCAGGTCGTAGCCCGCGCGCTTGGCTTCGACGAAGGCGGTGAAGCGGTCGCTATCGAGGGCGCCGAAGTCCTTCGGCGTGGCGGCCTGGCGCGGGTTGGCGTCGAACTGGGCCTGGCTCAGCGATCCGGCGAAGCGCGAGTCCTGGCGGGTGCTCGACAGGCGCACGCCGGCGCGGCCGTCGGTAAAGCCCACTTGCGAGCCGGCGTTCACGCTGCGCGATTTGAAGGCGTTGTTGTCGCGGTAGTTGTCGGTGTCCAGCGCGCCGCCGGACAGGTCGAAGGCCCAGTCGCCGGTGCTGTGGGTCAGCGCCGCGCGGCCTTCGCGCAGGCCGAACTGGCCCACTTCGGCGTACACGCTGCCGTGCGTGCCGGCATTGCGCGCACCGGGGCGCTTGGTGATGATCTGGATCACGCCGCCGGTGGCGCCGTCGCCGAACAGCACGCTGCTGCCGCCGCGCGTGATCTCGATGCGTTCAACCGAATCAACCGGGATGGTCGACAGGATGGCCGAGCTCAGTTCGTTCTCGGACAGCCGCACGCCGTCCAGCAGCACCACCATGTTCTGGCTGCTGTTGGTGCCGAAGCCGCGCAGGTCCAGCGCGAAGTCCGGGCTGCCGTCCAGGCTCTGGTGGCCCAGCACGCCGCCGATCTTGCGGATGGCCTGGTTCACGTCGCTCACGCCGGCGCGGCGGATCTCGGCCGCGCTGATGACGGTGGCGCCGATGGGCAGCAGCGACGGATCGCTGTCGAAGCGCGCGCCGGTCACCACAACGGCGGCCAGGGCATCGCCCGCGATCTGGGTTTGCGCCATGGCGGAGGAAGAAACGATAGCGGCGGAGAAGCACAGCGCCACGGCAAGCGCCAGCGGCGACGAAGCCGGCGCGCGGCTAGAATTCGAGAAGGTCATGTTGTACTTTTATGCGTAGTGAGCATCCGCCTGCGTCCCCGCAGGCCGGATTCAACGAAAGGCTTTCGGCGCTTTCACCTGTTTGGCCGGTATCCGGGCTGGCAAGACGGGACGGGATCACCTTCCGGCGCGGGACTGGCCTGCGCAGTGGTTGTCGATCCAGCCTGCCGCGCATGCATTGCAGAAGCGCGGCGCTTGCGTACCGTTGCGGGGGCAGCACACCTTGGCCGCCGCGCTGCCAAAAAGCGCCGGCTGCCTTGTGTTTCCCGTTTAACTGCGTCCAAGGGCATGGACGCGGGCACCAAAACGCCGCCATTATACTCCCGGCCCCGTATGGATGATTTTGTTGGCAAATAATTACGTGCTTCGTTATAGTGGCGCCATGAACGCACACTCCTACCGCAAGCCAGCCATCGTCCTTGCCGCCCTCGCCGCCGCCACGCTGGCCGTGCTGGCGCTGGCGCAAGTCCAGGTCATCGCCATCCCCGAGCCGTACACGGACACCGGCATCCCCTTCGCCCCCGCGCAGGCAGGCGCCGTGGCCGCGCCCAGCGCGCCGGACGCCTGGGGCGGCCCGCGCACCGGCAGCGAACCCACCCTGTCCGACCGCGTGGTGGACTACAAGATAGCCGCCACGCTGGACCCGGACAAGCACACCGTGGACGGCAAGCAGCAGCTCACCTGGCGCAACCGCAGCGCGCATCCGGTGCGTACGGTCTACCTGCACCTCTACCTGAACGCCTTCGAGCATGCGGGCACCACCTTCTTCACCGAGCACCGCGCCAGCGGCGGCGGCATGTTCAGCCGCGATCCCAGAGAAGGCGAATGGGGCCACATCAACCTGCGCAGCGTGACGCAAGGCGGCGCCAAGGTGGAACAGTCCTTCGTGCAGCCGGACGGCGGCCCGGCCAGCGACCGCACCGTGGTGCGGCTGGACCTGCCGCAGCCGGTGCAGGCCGGCGCCTCCACCACGCTCGATATCGACTTCCACAGCCAGCTGCCACGGCTGCTCGCGCGCAGCGGGTACTTCGGCAGCTTCCACCTGGTGGCGCAATGGTTCCCCAAGATAGGCGTGCTGGAACTGGCGGGAGAACGCGGCGCCACCAGGCCGCGCTGGAATGTGCACGAATACCACGCCGAGTCAGAGTTCTACGCGGACTTCGGCAGCTACGACGTCAAACTCACCGTGCCCAAGGACTACACGGTGGGCGCCACCGGCGAGCTGCAAGGCGCGCCGGTGGAAAAGAACGGCATGCTCACGCACCACTACGTCCAGGGCGACGTGCACGATTTCGCCTGGACAGCGGACAAGCGCTACGCAGCGCCGCTGATGGGCAGCTGGAGCGGCGCGGGCAGTCCGCCGGTCAGCATCAAGGTGCTCTACATGCCGGAGTTCGCGGCCAGCGCCGCGCCATCGCTGAAAGCCGCGCAGGACGCGCTCACCTACTACTCCAAAACGCTGGGCCCCTATCCCTACAAGACGCTGACCGTGGTGCTGCCTCCGCATAACGCAAGCGAGGCGGCGGGCATGGAGTATCCGACCTTCTACACCGCCGACAGCTACGCCACGGTGGATCCGAAATCGCGCCAGGAATTCGAGCTGGACCTGGTCAACATCCACGAATTCGGACACGGCTACTTCTACGGCATCCTCGCCTCCAATGAATTCGAGGAACCGATGCTGGACGAAGGCCTGAACGAATACTGGAATATGCGCATGGCGCGCGAACGCGGGCAGCTGCTGCATCCGGCGCCGCGCTGGCTGCGCGCCATCGGCGTGTCGCCCGGCTTTGACGGCTTCCACTTTGAACTGGGCGGCGCGGTGCGCGAGAACCCGGCCGACCCCGCCGGCCAGAACGCGTACACGCGCCTGCAAGGCATAGGCCCGGCCTACAACCGCAGCGCCACCATCTTCCACGACCTGGAAGCGCAGCTGGGCAAGCAGGCCACCGAGCAGGCCTTCAAGGAATACTACCAGCGCTGGCGCTTCCGCCACCCCAGCACCGCCGACCTGCGCGAAACGCTGGCCCAGGCCAGCGGCCAGCGCGCGCTGGTGGAGCGCGTGTTCGCGCAGCAGGTCTACCGCACCGGCAAGGTGGACGACCGCGTGCAGTCCATCAGCAGCGAAGAAGTGCTGCCGCAGCCGGGCAGCGGCATCGTCAACGGCAAGCGCGTGGAGCTGACGCAGGACCAGGTGGACAAGCAGATCGACGATGCGCGCGAAAAATGGGAGAAAGCCCATCCCGACGCCAAGCACGGCGCAGGCCCCTACCCCTACCGCACCGAAGTGGTGGTGCGCCGGCGCGGCGAGGCCGTACCGCAAACGCTGCTGGTGCGCTTTGCCGACGGCAGCAGCGAAACCGTCAAATGGGACCCGCAGAACGGCGAACGCTGGGAGCGATTCGTGTGGCAGAAGCCGGTGAAAGCCGTGTCGGCCGAACTCGACCCCGAGCGCAAGCACCTGCTCGACACCAATAAACTCGACGACAGCCGCACCGTCAAGGCCGACGGCAGCGCCGCGCGCCGCTGGACCTTCGACCTGGCCGCGCTCGCGCAAGCCATCCTGACACTGATTGCAACCATATGAAACTGACCGACACCTGCGTGCGCGCCGCCCGCGCAGCCCTGCAATGGCGCCTGCTGGCGCTGTGGACCATCGCCCTGCTGCTGCCCACGCTGGCGCTTGCGCTGCCGTTCTGGATGCAGTTCGGCGCCGCCTTCAACCACTCCGTGCACGCGGCCGAACTGGCGCAGCGGCTGGACCTGTCCAATATCGCCGACCTGATGGGCGAGATGACGCGCAATCCGGCCGCGATCCAGCTGGGCGCAGGCACCGCGCTGGTGCTCACGCTGCTGCTGTCGCCGCTGCTCACCGGCGCGGTCGCCACCGCCGCCCGCTACGACGGCAAGCCGGCCCTGCGCCACATGTTTGCAGGCGCGGTCGCCGAATACCCGCGCATGTTCCGGATGATGCTGTGGGCCTTGGTGCCGCTGGGCGCCGCCATCGGCATCGCCAGCGGGCTGCAAAGCCTGGCCGGCAGCGGCGCAGACAACGCCATCACCCCGAGCGAAGGCCAATACCTGCGCGGCGCCGCCGGCATCCTCACCGCACTGCTGATCGCGCTGGCGCTGGCCACGCTGGACGCCGGCCGCGCCGTGCTGGCGTCCGACCGGCGCCGCCGCTCGGCCGTCGCCGCCTGGTGGCACGGCCTGCGCCTGCTCGCGCGCAGTCCCGGCGCCACGCTGGGCAGCTACGCGGCGATCAGCCTGCTGGGGCTGGCCGTGGCCGCCGTGCTGGGCCTGGGCCGCGTCCACCTGCCCACCGCCGGTACCATCGGCCTGCTGGCGGCCCTGCTGCTGACCCAGGCCATCGCCGTCATCCTGGCCTGGATGCGCAGCGCGCGGCTGTTCGCGCTCATCGGGATTATTAACAAATCCTGAACGATCCATCCATAAAAACACGATTGATGAACAAGGAGTGCGGGACTATAGTAAGTGCATCGAAAACCAGGAGCACTCCATGTCCAGCACTGCACTCCCCACCTACTTCCTGTCCCACGGCGGCGGCCCATGGCCGTGGATGCTCGCCCACTACGGCAACCGCTACGACGCGCTGAAAGCGTCGCTGGAAGACATCCCGCGCCAGCTTGGCAGCGCCAAGCCCAAGGCCGTGCTGGTGGTGACGGCGCACTGGGAGGCGAGCGAGCTGCGCATTTCGGCCAGCCCCAAGCCGCCCATGATTTACGACTACGGCGGCTTCCCCGACTACACCTACGACATCCAGTACAGCGCGCCCGGCTCGCCGGAAGTGGCCGAACGCGTGCAGCAGCTGCTGAACGGCGCCGGCATCGCCGCCCACCTCGACCCGCTGCGCGGCTTCGACCACGGCACCTTCTCGGCCATGCAGCCCATCTACCCGGCGGCCGACGTGCCCATCGTGCAACTGTCGCTGAAACAAGGGCTGGACCCGGCCGAGCACATCGCCATCGGCCGCGCCCTGGCGCCGCTGCGGGAGGAAGGCGTGCTGATCATCGGCAGCGGCCTGAGCTACCATAACCTGCGCCAGTTCGGCGCGGCGGGCGCGGAAGCCTCGCACCAGTTCGACGCCTGGCTGCGCGCATCGATGGCGCTGGCGCCGGCCGAGCGCGAAGCCCGGCTGCTGGCCTGGGAAAGCGCGCCTGCGGCACGGGCGGCGCACCCGCGCGAAGAGCACCTGCTCCCGCTAATGGTAGCCCACGGCGCCGCCACGGCCGACGGCGCCGCCAACGTCTACCACGAAGACAGCTTTATGGGCGCCCTCGCCGTCTCCAGCTTCCGCTTCGGCTAAAAAGCACCAACACCCCAAAAGGGGTCAGGTGCCGCGCTTGCCCTTCATGCGCTCGGCTTCCTTGGCGGCAGCTTTGGCGGCGGCCAGTTCGGCTTTGATGCGCTGCTCTTCGGCGAAGGCGGCCAGGGCGGCGGCGCGGGTGGCGGGGGTCTCCAGGGAGATGCGGCCCAGCACGCCGCTGCGGTAGTCCTGCAGGAAGATGTGGGCCGCTTTTTCGTAGTCGTAGTCGCCGCCCTTGAGGCGGTAGCCGCGCTTGGCGGCGATGCCTTCGACCACGGCAATGGCGTCCATGCTCTCTATGTCCTTGTAGCCGTAGCGCGTGGCCAGCAGCTCGGGGTAGCGGCGCAGCATTTCGCCGGCCAGGAATTCGGCCACTTCTTCTTCGATCAGCGCATTCGAGCCGATGGCGTGGCTGGCGGCCAGCATCAAGCCGTCGCTCGGCATGGCGATCTTGGGCCACAGCATGCCGGGCGTGTCCACCAGCACGGTGTTTTTATCCAGGTAGAGCTTCTGCTGCACCTTGGTCACGGCCGGCTCGTCGCCCACCTTGGCCACGCGCTTTTTCAGCAGCGCGTTCATCAGCGTCGATTTGCCGACGTTGGGGATGCCCATGATCATGATGCGCAGCGGCTTGGTCGGCACGCCGCGGTGCGGCGCCAGCGCCTTGGCCAGGTCCGGAATGCGCGCCACGTCGCCCGGCTTCTTGGTGGTCATGGCGTAGGCGGTCACGCCTTCCTGGCCGTTGTAGTATTCCACCCACGCGGCGGTGGCGGCCGGGTCGGCCAGGTCGATCTTGTTGAGGATCTTCAGGCAGGGCCGCTGGCGGAACAGGCGCAGCTCTTCCACCATGGGGTTGCAGCTGGCTTCGGGCAGGCGCGCATCGACCACCTCGATCACCAGATCGGTGTTCTCCATCTGCTCGGCCGCCTTCTTCTTGGCGGCATTCATATGCCCCGGATACCATTGAATTGCCATGTCTTGCCTTCTGCTGCGTGCGTGTAATCCGCTATTTTACCTGCTCCGGCCTTTGCCGCCTCCATTGCAGTATCCGTTTGCCCGCAGGTCGGCTATCATGAGGCACAAATTTTTTCCTTTTTACAAACATTCCAGGGAGTCGTGCAAGATGACTAAAGCTTCCCCATCCACGCCAGGCGAAATCACCGTCCGCGGCGTGATCCTGGGTATCCTGATCACGCTGGTGTTCACGGCGGCGCAGGTCTATCTGGGCCTCAAAGTGGGCCTGACCTTCGCCACCTCGATTCCGGCGGCGGTGATTTCGATGGCGCTGCTGAGCGCCTTCAAGACCGCGACGATTCAAGAAAACAACATTGTGCAGACCATCGCCTCGGCCGCCGGCACGCTGGCCTCGGTGATCTTCGTGCTGCCGGGCCTGCTGATGATAGGCTGGTGGGCCAATGTGCCCTTCTGGCCGACCTTCGGCGCCTGCGCCATCGGCGGCGTGCTGGGCGTGATGTACACGGTGCCGCTGCGCCGCGCGCTGGTGTCGACCTCGGACCTGCCCTACCCGGAAGGCGTGGCCGCCGCCGAAGTGCTGAAGGTGGGCACCTCGTCGCGCGCCGGCGCCGCTGAAGGCAAGGCCGGCCTGATGGCCGTGATCCTGGGCAGCGTGGCCTCCGCGCTGTACGCGGCCGGCGCGGCCGTGAAGGTGATGGCCGGCGAAATGGCGGTCTATTTCCGCACCGGCAACGGCGCCACCGGCCTGGGCGCTTCCAGCTCGCTGGCCCTGATCGGCGCGGGCCACCTGATGGGCATCACCGTCGGCATCGCCATGCTGGCCGGCCTGGCCATCGCCTGGGGCATCCTGGTTCCCATCCTGACCGCGGCCCAGCCCATGGCGGACGCCTCGGCGGCCGACTGGGCGCTGAAAGTCTGGAAAACCGATGTGCGCATGATAGGCGCGGGCGCCATCGGCGCCGCCGCCATCGTGACCCTGGCCGGCCTCGCCAAGCCCGTCATCGGCGGCCTGAAGTCGGCCATGGCCGCGTCGCGCCACGCCAAGCAGAACGGCGGCGTGCTGCCGCGCACCGAGCAGGATATGCCTATCTTTATCGTCGGCCTGGTGACGCTGATCGCCATGGTGCCGGCCGGCTGGCTGCTGGCTTCCTTCCTGCAAGGCGGCGTGCTGCAAAGCGTGGCGCCGGCGCTGATCGCTGTCGGCGTGGGCTACATCCTGGTGGCCGGCATTTTCGCCGCCGCCGTCTGCGGCTACATGGCTGGCCTGATCGGCTCCTCGAATTCCCCGGTTTCCGGCATCGCCATCCTGACCGTGCTGGGCGCCGCCCTGTCGGTGGGCGCGGTGGGCAAGCACATCATGGGTCCGGAAGTGGCGCATGCGCTGATCGCCTTTGCGCTGTTCGTCACCACCGTGGTGCTGGCCGTGGCCGTGATCGGCAACGACAACCTGCAGGATCTGAAAACCGGCCAGCTGGTCGACGCCACGCCTTGGAAGCAGCAGGTTGCGCTGCTGATCGGCGTGTTCGCCGGTTCCTGCGTGGTGCCGCCGGTGCTGGAGCTGCTGAACCGCGCCAACGGCTTTGCCGGCGCGCCCAATCTGCAGGCCATCTCCTCGCAGCCGCTGGCCGCGCCGCAGGCGACGCTGATCTCCACGCTGGCCAAGGGCGTTATCGGTGGCAATCTGCCGTGGCACCTGATCGGCTGGGGCGCCGCCCTGGGCCTGGGCCTGGTGGTGCTCAACTTCGTGCTGAAAAAAGCGTCGGGCAACAAGTACAGCCTGCCGCCGCTGGGCGTGGGCCTGGCGATCTACCTGCCGAGCGCCGTGACCGCGCCGGTGGTGGTGGGCGCCGTCGCCGGCTACCTGTTCGAACGCGCCGTGCACCACCAGAGCTGGGGTGAAGTGGCCAAGCGCCTGGGCGTGCTGATCATGTCCGGCTTCATCGTCGGCGAGAGCCTGTTCAACGTGGCGCTGGCCGGCCTGATCGTGCTGTCCGGCGAAGGCGAGCCGCTGGCCATCGCCAACTCGCTGAGCGAACACGCCACCATGGTGGTGTCGCTGGTGGTGGGCGCCGCCGTGGTGTCCGCCCTGTACCGCTGGTCCAGCACCAGCGCCAAGCGCGTCGGCGCCTAAGCACAGGCGGCCCCGCGCCGCCTTCCGTGTGTCGTATATATGCGTAGGGCGGGTTAGCAGCGCAGCTGCGTAACCCGCCATGTGTTAATGTAAGCACATGAGATTCGAGACACTGCGGCGATTGCGCAAGCTATTTACTGTGCTGGTAGTGGCAGTGGCGGCGGCATTCCTGATCGTCACTGGTTTCGTACTCCACACCCTGCACGAAAGCCGCCAGCGCTACTTCGCCAATGCGGAAGAAACCTCCCGCAATCTCGCCATTACACTGGAACATTTCCTGCGCGGCCACTTCTACGAAGTGGACCTGGCCATGCGCCGCGCCGGGCAGGAATTCCGCGCCATGCACGCCGAGCACCGCTTCAGCGACGCCGCCTTCAGCGCCTATCTGCGCTCGCTCAAGGAACGCATTCCCCACGCGCGCTCGGTGCGCGGCTCGGACAACGAGGGCCGGGTGATCTACGGCGAGGACATCGACCTGTCCAAGATCCAGAACCTGAGCATCCGCGAGTTCTACCCGCGCGCACAGAAGGAGCGCGAACTGGTGTTCGGCGTGCCGGTCAAGTCGCGCATCACGGGCGACTGGGTACTGCCGCTGGTCTACGCACTCACCTACGAGGACGGCCGCTTCGGCGGCACGGCCTATGTGAACATGACCACCAGCACCATCACCGACGTGCTGAAGTCCCTCAACGTGGGGGCGAATGGCGTAATCACCCTGGTGGACAAAGACCGCCGCATGCTGCACCGCTACCCGGAGGTGGCCGAAGTGCCGCTGGGTTCCCAGGTCATGCTGTCGGCGCCCACGCTGGCGGTGCTGAACAGCCAGCGCCAGCACGCCACCTACACCACCACCAGCGTGCGCGACGGCCTGCAGCGCGTGGTCAGCATCGAACGCATCGGCCAGTATCCGGTGTTCGTGCTGGTGGGCCTGTCCAGCGACGACTTCCTGGCGCCGTGGCGCAAGGAGGCCGTCAACGACGCCATGTTCCTGGCGCTGCTGTTCATCATGGCGGCCGGCTCCCTGCTGGGCGGGCGCTATGCATTGCGCCAGCAGGCCCGCACGGTGGACAAGCTGACCGAGGCCAAGGACCAGGCGCTGGAAGCGGGCCGCGCCAAGTCGGACTTCGTGGCGAACATGAGCCACGAAATCCGCACACCGATGAACGCGGTGCTGGGCATGCTGCAGCTGCTGCAGCAAACGCAGCTCGACGGCCGCCAGCGCGACTACGCAGCCAAGGCGGAATCGGCGGCGCGCGCCCTGCTTGGCCTGCTCAACGACATCCTCGATTTCTCCAAGGTGGAAGCGGGCAAGCTGGCGCTGGACCTGCATCCATTCAGCCTGGACCGGCTGCTGCGCGACCTGTCCGTGATCCTGTCCGCCTACGTGGGCGGCAAGCCGGTTGAGGTGCTGTTCGAGGTTGATCCCGCGCTGCCGCCCTGGCTGCTGGGCGACTCGCTGCGCCTGCAGCAGATCCTGCTGAACCTGACCGGCAACGCCATCAAGTTCACCGAGCAGGGCGAGGTGGTGCTGTCGGTGCGGCCGGTGCAGGGGCCGGACGGCGCGCGCATCGCCTTCGCCATCCGCGACACCGGCATCGGCATCTCGCCCGAGCAGCGCAGCCATATCTTCGACGGCTTCTCCCAGGGCGAGGCCTCCACCGCGCGCCGCTTCGGCGGCTCCGGCCTGGGGCTGGCGATCTCGCAGCGCCTGGCCCGCATGATGGGCGGGACGCTGGATGTGGCCAGCACGCCGGGCCAGGGCAGCACCTTCAGCTTCGAGCTGGCGCTGCCGCAGGCGGAGCCGCCGCCGCAGCAAGGCCATCCCGCGCAGCTGCACGCCCTGGATTGCCTGGTGGTGGACGACAACCCCAGCGCGCGCCAGGTGCTGGCGGCCATGGCGGCGTCCTTCGGCTGGCGCGTTGACACGGCCGACAATGGCCTGGACGCGATCCGGCTGGCGATGGAACGCAGCGCGGGCCACCCTTACGACGTGCTGCTGGTGGACTGGCGCATGCCGCTGCTGGACGGCTGGGAAACCAGCGTGCGCCTGCGCGAGCTGCTGCCCGCCGCCGCCACGCCCTTGATCATCATGGTCACCGCATATGACCGCGAGCAGCTGGCGCAGAAGCAGGCGCAGGAGCCTGCCCGGGCCGCGCCGGTGCTGGACGGGGTGCTGGTCAAGCCGGTCACGGCGTCGATGCTGTTCAACGCGGTGGCCGACGCGCGCTCCGGCCAGCGCCCCGCCCTGCTGGACCAGCCGCCGCAGTCGCGGCGCTTGCTGAACCGGGTGAGCATCCTGCTGGTGGAGGACAATCCGACCAACCAGCAAGTGGCGCGCGAGCTGCTGAGCCACGAGGGCGCGCTGGTGGAGGTGGCCGCCTGCGGGCAGGACGCCATCTCCGCCGTGCGGCGCGAGGGGCCGCTGCCGGACGTGGTGCTGATGGATATCCAGATGCCGGACATGGACGGCTACGAGGCCACGCGCGCCATCCTTGCCGAACTGGGCGAGCGCGCGCCGCCCATTATCGCCATGACGGCCAACGCCATGCAGTCGGACCGGGATCTGGCGCTGGCGGCGGGCATGGTGGACCACGTGGGCAAGCCCTTCGACCTGCAGCAGCTGATCGGGGTCATCCTGTCCCACGCGGGACCTCGGCGCGAACAGGCTGCGGCCGGCGTGACGGCGGCAATCGGCGCAGCGGCAGCCGGCCCGGCTAGCGCAGCGGCAATCGGCGCGGCGGCGCGCACCGAACCGCCGGCGCGGCTGGACTCGGCCGGCGCCATCAAGCGCATGGGCGGCCTGGTGCCGGTCTACCAGATCGCCCTGCGCAGCTTCAATGCGGAAGCCGCGCTGATTGCGGCGGAGCTGCGCGCGGCACTCGATACGGAAGGCTGCGCAGGCGCCGCGTCCGCGCTGCATACGCTCAAAGGACTGGCCGGCACCATAGGCGCCAACGAACTCAGCCAGCTGGCGGCGCAGGCGGAACAAGCGCTGCGCAAGGAAGCCGGGCCGGCGGCGTGCCGGGCCACGGTCCAGGCGGTGCTGGCGGCCATCCCCAATATAGTCGAACAGGTGGACCTGAAGCTGGCGCCGCGTTAAGACGTGCCAGAGCGGCCTACAGCTCCGCCAGCGCCTTCACGTGGGCCACTACGCTGCGGCCCAGCGCCGACAGGTTGTAGCCGCCCTCCAGGCAGCTCACGATACGGCCTTGCGCGTACTCCTTGGCCACGGCCATCACCTGCTGCGTCATCCAGGCGTAGTCCGCCTCCACCAGGCCCATGCCGCCGATGTCGTCCTCGCGGTGCGCGTCGAAACCGGCCGAGATGAAGATCATCTCCGGCTTGAAGGCGTGCAGCGCGGGCAGCCACTTGTCCAGCACCAGCTGGCGCACCACGTCGCCCTTGGAATGCGCCGGGACCGGCACGTTCACCCGGTTCGGCGTTTCCGCCGCCACCGCGCTGTAGGGATAGAAGGGATGCTGGAAGAAGCTCACCATCAGCGCGCGCGGCTCGTCCATCAGCGCCTCCTCGGTGCCGTTGCCGTGGTGGACGTCGAAATCCACGATGGCCACGCGCTGCAGGCCGCGCACGTCCAGCGCGTGCTTGGCCGCGATGGCGATGTTGTTGAACATGCAGAAGCCCATGGGCTCGGTCGGCCGCGCGTGGTGGCCGGGCGGGCGGATGGCGCAAAAGGCGTTGCCGATTTCGCCGTCGATCACCGCGTCCGTGGCCGCCACGGCGGCGCCGGCGGCGCGCAGGGCCGCCTGCCAGCTATGGGCGTTGAGCGAGGTGTCGCCGTCGATGGGGTAGTAGTCGCCCGCCTCCGGCACGTTGTCGCGCACAATGCCGATGGCGTTGCGGCTATGGTTGCGCTCTATGTCGGACAGCGCCGCCAGCGGCGCCTCGCGGTGCTCCAGCAGGTCGTCAATGTGAGAATTGATGAGCTGGTCGGCAATCGCTTGCAGCCGGGCGGGCGATTCTGGATGCCACTCGCCCATCTCGTGGCGCAGGCAGTCGGGGTGGCTGTAAATTGCTGTACTCATGTCTCGTGTCTCTACCGCAGCGATCGGGGTGGTTCCCATGCGGGTTCTCGCATAGAATCAGGTTGTAATCTACCACGGGATAATAACAGGAACCATGTATACCAAACTGCATGCGGTAGCGCGCCAGGTGGGCCAGGTCATCGTCGGCAAGGACCAGCAAGTGCGCCTGGCGCTCACTTGCATGCTGGCCGGCGGCCATTTATTGGTGGAGGACGTGCCGGGCGTGGGCAAGACTACGCTGGCGCACGCGCTGGCCATTTCGCTGGGCCTCAATTTCAACCGCATCCAGTTCACCAGCGACCTGCTGCCGGCCGACGTCTCCGGCATTTCCATCTACGAGCGCGAAAAGAACGGCTTCGCCTTCCATCCCGGCCCCATCTTCACGCAGGTGCTGCTGGCCGACGAGATCAACCGCGCCACGCCCAAGACCCAGTCCGGGCTGCTGGAAGCGATGGAGGAACGCCAGGTTTCGGCCGACGGCGTCACGCGCCCGTTGCCCGAGCCTTTCTTCGTGATCGCCACCCAGAACCCGCTGCACCAGGTTGGCACCTTCCCGCTGCCGGAGTCGCAGCTGGACCGCTTCCTGATGTGCCTCTCGCTGGGCTATCCCGACCCGGCCGCCGAACGCGCCCTGCTGCTGGGCGACGACCGGCGCGCCATGCTCAAGTCGCTGCCGCCGGCCATGAGTTCGGCCGAATTGCTGGAGGCGCAGCGCAGCCTGCGCCGCATCCACGTCTCGCCCGCGCTGGCCACTTATGTGCAGGCGCTGGCCCAGGCCTCGCGCCAGAACGGCGCCTTCGCCGAGGGCCTGAGTCCGCGCGCGGCGCTGGCGCTGCTGCAGGCGGCGCGCGCCTGGGCCGCGCTGGAGGGGCGCGACCACGTGCTGCCGGAGGACGTGCAGGCGGTGCTGGTGCCGGTCTGCGCGCACCGGCTGCGGCCACTGAAAGCGGCGCACGGCGTGGCCCTGGCCAGCCGCGACCTGGTGCTGCAGTTGCAGGCATCGGTGCCGGTGTAAGCCCGCTCCATGCAAACCATGCAGGACGCCGGCGCACCCCGGCCACTATCCCCTCCGCCCCCCGGCCGGCTGCGGGCGTGGCTGAACAGCTGGCTGTTCCAGCTGCGCGGGCCGGAACCGGGCGAGGTGCTGCTAGTGATGCGGCGCGTCTTCATCGTCCCCACGCGGCCCGGCATGGCGTTCACGGGACTGCTGCTGATCATGCTGATCGGCTCCATCAATTACACGCTGGGCCTGGGCTTTGCGCTGACCTTCTTCACCGGCGCCTGCGCCGTGGCGGACATGGTCATGACGGCCCGTAACCTGGCCATGCTGCGCCTGGCGCCTGGCCGCGCGCAGCCGGTGTTCTCCGGGCAGGAGGCGCAGTTCGAACTGCAAGTCCACAACGGCACGGCGCGCAGCCGCTACGGCGTGTGGCTGGGCTTCCAGCACGACGGCGAACCGCGCCAGGCGCTCGACGTGCCGGCCGGCGGCAGCGCGGCGCTGGTGCTGGCGGCGCCCACCGAGGGGCGCGGCTGGCTGGCGGCGCCGCGCGTGCGACTGGTGACGCGTTTTCCGCTCGGCCTGTTCCGCGCCTGGGCTTACTGGGAGCCGGACCTGCGCGTGCTGGTCTATCCCGCGCCGGAAAACAACGCGCCGCCGCTGCCGGTGAGCGGCGCGGCCAGCGAGGACGGGCACGGCCAGGTGGGGCTGGATAATTTCGCCGGCATCCGCAGCTACCAGCCGGGCGACCCCATGCGCCACCTGGCCTGGCGCCAGATCGCGCGGCACGACCCGGCGCTGGGCGGACAGCTCAGCACCAAGCATTTCGAGGGCGGCGCGGTGGCCGAGATGGTGCTCGACTTCGCGCTGCTGCCCTACACCCTGGATCTGGAGCTGCGGCTGTCGCGCATGGCGCGCTGGGTGCTGGAGGCCGAGCAGCGCGCCCTGCCCTACGGCTTCCGCCTGGGCCACCACGACCTGCCGCCCGCCTTGGGCGACGCCCACCGGAGCGCCTGCCTGCGAGCGCTGGCCTTGTACGGCCAGGAGGCCTACGCGTGAGCGCCCCGGCCAAGCGCGGTCCTGCGCCGCAGCGCACCGGGAGCGCCGCGTGAGCGCGCACGGCGCCGCATCGGCGGGACCGCTGGCACGCTGGGCGCAGCGGCTCACGCGCGACAAGGCCGACACGCTGTTGCTGCTGGCCGCCGCCCTGCTGGTGCTGGCGCCGCACTTCGGCCATCTGCCCCCGTGGACCAGCGCCGTCATCTGCTGCGTGCTGCTGTGGCGCGGCGCCATCACGCTGCGGGGGCGCCGCATGCCGCCGCTGTGGCTGCTGCTGCCGGTGTCGCTGCTGGCCATGGGCGGCGTCTACCTGTCCTTCCGCACCCTGCTGGGCCGCGACGCGGGCGTGGCCATGCTGGCCCTGCTGCTGGCCTTCAAGCTGCTGGAAATGCATGCCAGGCGCGACCTGTTCGTGGTCATCTTCCTCAGCTTCTTCCTGCTGCTGACCAATTTCTTCTACTCCCAGTCCATCTTCACCGGCCTGTGCATGGTGGCCACCATCATCGTGCTGCTGGCCACGCTGATGACCTTCCAGTACACCGGCGCCGTGCCGCCGCTGCGCCAGCGCCTGCTGGTGGCGGGAAAAATCTTCCTGGCCGCCGCGCCGCTGGCCGTGGTGCTGTTCTTCGCCTTCCCGCGCATCCAGGGACCACTGTGGGGCCTGCCCGGCGACGCCCGCAGCGCCCGCAGCGGCATTTCGGACACCATGTCGCCCGGCAGCATGACCGGCCTGGCGCTGTCGGACGAGGTGGCTTACCGGGTGCGCTTCTTCGGCCCGCTGCCGCCGCAGAACCAGCTCTACTGGCGCGGCATTGTGCTGAGCAACTACGACGGCAGCACCTGGACCCGCACCGAACGCCCCCGCTACCGCGCCGGCGAAAGCAACTCGCGCGCCTCCGTGCTGGGCGAGCCGCTGCGCCATGAAGTGACCATGGAGCCCACCGGCAAGCGCTGGCTGTTCGCGCTGGAGCTGACCAATCCCAACCTGCCCATGCCCGGCCTGGGCGCCGGCCTGAGCGACGAGTTCGAGTTCATCAGCCGCGAGCCCGTGCACCAGCGGCTGCGCTACCAGGCCAGCGCCTACCTGTCCTACCGCCTGCAGCCCAGCCTGGACGGCGCGCAGCTGGCCCGCGCGCTGCGCCTGCCGGACGGCTACAACCCGCGCACCCTGGCGTTGGCGGCCACGCTGCGCCAGCCCGGCGGCCCCGCGGACTCGGCCCAGGCCGTGCTGCGCATGTTCCGCACCCAGCAGTTCAGCTACACGCTGGAGCCGCCGCTGCTGGGCCGCAACGCGGTGGACGATTTCCTGTTCGGCAGCAAGGCCGGCTTCTGCGAGCACTACGCCGGCGCCTTCGTGGTGCTGATGCGCGCCATGGGCGTGCCGGCGCGCGTGGTCACCGGCTACCAGGGCGGCGAACTGAACCCCGTGGACGGCTACCTCACCGTGCGCCAGTCCGACGCCCACGCCTGGGCCGAAATCTGGGCCGAGGGCCAAGGCTGGCTGCGGGTCGATCCCACCTCCGCCGTCGCGCCCGAGCGCATCAACCAGGGCCTGGGCCGCGCGCTGCCGCAGCAAGCGCCGTTCGGCCTGACCGGCCTGGACGGCCTGATGAATTTCGCCAATGACAGCAATTCGTGGCTGGCGAAACTCAGATTCCGCGCACTGGCGGTGAATAATGCGTGGAATCAATGGGTCCTGGATTACAATCCAGATAGGCAGAGCAGTTTCCTTGCGGAACTATCCGGCGCCTTCGGCAACTGGCGCAGCGGCGCGGCGCTGGCGGCGTCCGCCCTGCTGGCGCTGGCGATGCTGCAGCTGCGCAAACGGCGCGCCCTGGTCCCGCCGGATCCGGTGGACGCGGTGTACGCGGCGTTCTGCCGCATAATGGCCCGGCGCGGCATGGCGCGCGCGCCGCACGAAGGACCGCACAGCTACGCCCGCCGCCTGCAGGCGATGGCGGGGCAGGAAGATAAGAAAGAGGCCATGCTGGCCTTTCTGGAATTGTATGGCGCGCTCAAGTATGCAGCGCCTGCTGATGAGATAACGGCGCCCGCCAAAAGGCTGGCCATTTTGCTGAAACGAATTCAATGAAACTGTCTTTGCACACCAACACGCTCTCCTCCGCCCTGCTGGCATTGGCACTGGCCGGTACCGCGCCGGCGCCAGCCGCCGCCGCCACGCCCGCCGCGCACAGCAAAGCGAAGGCCAAGAAAGCCAAGCCCGCCAAGGCCGTCCCGGCCAAGAAAACCGACTACGAAGGCGAATTCGTCAATTTCGGCCAGTGGAAGGAAGTGGGCCAGTTCCTCGACGAAATGGCCGCCAAGCACGGCTTCGACCGCAAGGAACTGGAAGCGACCATGATGCAGGTGCGCTACGTGGACTCGGCCGTGCAGCTGATGAAGCCGGCCCCTCCCGGCAAGCCGAAGAACTGGCAGGCCTACAGCAAGCTGTTCATCGAGCCGGTGCGCATCAACGGCGGCGTGAAATTCTGGAACGAGAACCGCGAGGCGCTGGCGCGCGCCGAGGCGCTGTACGGCGTGCCGGCGGAAATCATCGTCGGCATCATCGGCGTGGAAACCGTGTACGGCAGCAACACCGGCCGCTTCCGCGTCATGGACGCGCTCACCACGCTGGCCTTCGCCTACCCGCTGGCGCCCGCGCGCGAGGCGCGCATGGCCTTCTTCAAGGGAGAACTGGAAAGCACGCTGCTGTACGCGCGCCAGGCCGGCATCGATCCCTTCTCGCTGCTGGGTTCCTACGCCGGCGCTGTGGGCCTGCCGCAGTTTATGCCAAGCAACATTATGAAATACGCGGTGGATTTCGACGGCAACGGCCGGGTGGACCTGCGCAACTCGCCCACCGACGCCATCGGCAGCGTGGCCGCCTTCCTGGTGGCGCACGGCTGGCGCCGCGACGACCCGGGTCCGCTGGTGTATGCCGCCACCGTCTCGCCCAGCCGCCAGTGGGAACGCTTTATCAACCAGGGCCTGGAAGCAAAATTCCGCCCGCAGGACTTGATGTCCGCCGGCGTCGTCACCACTTCCACCTTGCCGGAAGGAATGAATTTCGGTCTGGTGGATTTGCAGAACGGCTCCGAGCCGACTGAGTTCTGGCTGGGCAGCAATAATTTCTTCTCGATTACGCAATACAATCGCAGCTACTTCTACGCCATGTCGGTGCTGGAGCTGGGACGCGCCATCAAATTATCGCGCCGCGACTTGTAAGGAAGCGTAAAGCCACTTGAAATCTTGCCTCGTGGCAGCTATTGTATAATTGATAGTTGGAAACACGACAGGAATCATATCGTGCGGCAATGCTGAGCGATTTTGCCCTATACTCAACTTTGTGCAAAAGACAAAGAATGGTGCGGGATCTGCAGAGGCATGGTAGCACACGCAGCTGGCGGCAATTCTCACACATTGTTGCGGACGGACAACGATATCTACGTGCAACAGTTATTTTTTATTGCTCGTAAGTATTACATTGCGTGATGTTGTACAATTGTGTATATATTATGAAACTTGTTATTTCGGAATTCCGTCCGTGTGGTGAATTCGTTCCCGAGTAAGGATGAACATGGCTAGGCTCCGAGTGTTTCACTTTGCAGGACAAACTTTACAGAAGGAACAGACGAATCATGACTAACCAAGTGGGTATCGATATGAACAGCGATTCGGAAGGCGATGATCTGCTGCAATACAATCCGAACCGGCTGCTCGACACGCTGATCGAAAACCTGCGCCTGAAAAACGATGCCGCCCTGTCGCGCGCATTGGAAGTGGCGCCACCGGTGATCAGCAAAATCCGCCACCACCGCCTGCCGGTGGGTGCTTCGCTGCTGATCCGCATGCATGAAGTAAGCGATCTGAGCATTCGTGACCTGCGCTACCTGATGGGCGACCGCCGCAACAAGTTCCGCATCAGCGACAAGCAGTTCAAGCCTAAAGAAGGCGAAACGCCGAACCAGGGCTAAGCCGCCCCGGTTTGCGATCCCTCCCCCGCGCGGGCGGAGGGATAAAGTCCTTTGCCCTTACGCCGGGAACACGCCGGTCGACAGGTAGCGGTCGCCCCGGTCGCAGACGATGAACACGATGGTTGCGTTCTCCACGGTCTGCGAAATGCGCAATGCAATCTCGCACGCGCCCGCCGCCGAAATTCCACAAAAGATGCCTTCCTCGGCAGCCAGCCTGCGCGCCATGCGCTCGGCCGCCGCCTGCGTCACGTATTCCACCTGGTCCACGCGCGCCTTGTCGTAAATCTTCGGCAGATAGGCTTCCGGCCATTTGCGGATGCCGGCGATCTGCGAGCCTTCCTCCGGCTGCGCGCCGATAATGCGCACCGCCTCGCTCTGCTCCTTCAAGTACTGCGACACGCCCATGATGGTGCCGGTGGTACCCATGGCGCTGACGAAGTGGGTGACGCGGCCGCCGGTGTCGCGCCAGATTTCCGGGCCGGTGCCCTCGTAGTGGGCGCGCGGATTGTCGCCGTTGCCGAACTGGTCCAGGATAATGCCCTTGCCGTCCTTCTGCATCTGCTCGGCCATGTCGCGCGCGTATTCCATGCCGCCGGTCTTGGGCGTGAGCAGGATCTGCGCGCCGTAGGCGGCCATGGCCTGCTTGCGCTCCTCGCTCTGGTTTTCCGGCATCAGCAGCAGCATCTTGTAGCCGCGGATGGCGGCCGCCATCGCCAGCGCAATGCCGGTGTTGCCGGAGGTCGCTTCGATCAGCGTGTCGCCCGGCTTGATGTCGCCGCGCTCCTCGGCGCGGCGCAGCATGGACATGGCGGCGCGGTCCTTGACGGAACCGGCCGGATTATTGCCTTCCAGCTTGCCCAGGATAATGTTGCCGCGCGCGTCGGCGTCGGCGCCGGGGATGCGTTTCAGCTGCACCAGGGGCGTGTTGCCGATCGTATCGGCAATAGTCATGTAAGCCATTGAGTTCTGTTTTCGTTCAGCAAAAAAGATCATTTTAATCCGGGACGCGAAAGCGCGCCCGGCACGGGGTTGGCCGGACCTTACAGCTTCACGCTCATCAGCGTGTAAGCGAGCTGCTCGCCGTCGATGCGGAACATGTCGGCGATTTCGCCGGTCTGCCGGAAGCCGCAGTCGCGGTAGAGCGCGCGCGCCGGTTCGTTAATGCTCAGCACTTCCAGGTCCACCCACTCGAGGCCGGCCTGGCGCGCCCAATCCATGGCGGACCGCACCAGCACCCGGCCCAGGCCCTGGCGCCGCGCCATGCGGTGCACACCCATGCCCAGCAAGGCGCGGTGGGCGCTGCCGCCCTCGGGCCGCGCGCGCAGGTCGACGTGGCCGAGAATGCCGTCCTGGCCGGTGGCGGCCCAGGCGCGGCGCCAGCCCGGCTGGCCGACGGCAATGCCCATGCCCTTGATAAAGGCGACGGCTTTTTCCTCCGGGAAGACCGACTGGCTGCGCGGCATGGGCTGAAACAGCGGATGGCCGTGCGTGCCGTTGTCCCTCAGGTGATCGTTCAGGTAGACGAAAAACTGCTCGGTTTCGCGCGGATCGAGCGCGCGGATGGCGGGGACGACGGGCATAAATAGCTTATCAGGGAGAATTGCAAAAAATAATTGCAAAGATTGTACCAGCCTGGCTCCCCAATAAGATGTTGGCATGAAAGCCGGGGCATGCGATAGACTGTCCGTAACAAAAACCCGCCCCTTATTTCACGAATACCGCCATGGCCAACGACACCCCTTTCGAAGCAGAAGTGAACGCCAGCGTAGCCATGGGCACTTTGCCCAGCTCGCTGGAATCGCGCCGCCACCAGATGTTCCCCACGCTGAGCGAAGCGGAGATCAAGCGCATGCACCGCTTCGGCACCGTGCGCCATTTCCGCAACGGCGAACGCCTGTTCGAAGCCGGCCGCACCACCTTCGGCATGCTGGTGATCCTGACAGGCCGGGTGGCCATCAGCCGCTACGACGGTCTGGGCAACACCTCGCTGATCATCGAACACGGCGCGGGCCAGTTCTGCGGCGAGGTGGGCCAGCTGTCGGACCGCCCTTCGCTGGTCAACGGCGACGCGGTCGGCGACGTGGAAGTGCTGGTGATCCCGTCCGAATCGCTGCGAGCGCTGGTGGTGGCGGAAGCCGAGCTGGGCGAGCGCCTTGTGCGCGCGCTAATCCTGCGCCGCGTGGGCCTGATCGAAGCGCCGTCGGGCGGCCCCGTGCTGGTGGGCGCGCCCGGCCATCCACGCCTGCACAATCTGCAGACCTGGCTGCAGAGCAACGGCCATCCCTATTCCGTGCTGGACCCGAAGTCCGACGCCCAGGCGCGCGCGCTGTGCGAGCACTACCAGCCGCAGCCCGAGGACATGCCGCTGGTGGTGTGCCCGGACGGCAGCGTGAAAATGAACCCCACCAATGTGGAGCTGGGCCGCTGCCTGGGCATGCTGCCCGAGCTGAGCAGCGACAAGGTGTGGGACGTGATCGTGGTGGGCGCCGGCCCGGCCGGACTGGCGACGGCGGTGTATGCCGCGTCCGAAGGCCTGTCGGTGCTGGCGCTGGAAACGCGCGCCTTCGGCGGCCAGGCGGCCGCCAGCGCGCGCATTGAAAACTACCTGGGCTTCCCGACCGGCATTTCCGGCGGCGCGCTGGCCGGACGCGCTTATGTGCAGTCGCAGAAGTTCGGCGTCAAGATCGCCATTCCGGCGCCGGCCGGGCGGCTTATCTGCGACACCTATCCGCTGCAGGTGGAAATGTGCGGCAGCCTGACGCGGCTGCAGGCCAAGACCGTGGTGCTGTCCTGCGGCGCGCGCTACCGCCGTCCATCGCTGGCCAACCTGAAGCAGTTCGAAGGACGCGGCGTGTACTACTGGGCCTCGCCTATCGAGGCCAAGCTGTGCAAGACCGAGGAGGTCATCCTGGTAGGCGGCGGCAATTCGGCGGGGCAGGCGGCGGTGTTCCTGTCCGGGCACGCGTCCAAGGTGCACATGCTGGTGCGCGGGCCGAGCCTGGCGGCCACCATGTCCAGCTACCTGATCGAGCGCATCCAGGCCACGCCGAATATCGTGCTGCACACGCATAGCGAGATTGTAGCGCTGGAGGGGGATGACGAACTGGGGCTGCAGCAGGTGCGCGTGCGCTGCGGGCGGGACGACTCGGAAACCGACTACGACGTGTGCCGCGTGTTCCTGTTTATCGGCGCCGACCCGAATACGGGCTGGCTCAGCGACTGCGGCGTGGACGTCGACCCCAAGGGCTTTATCCGCACCGGCTTCGACGTGACCAAGGCGCAGTGCAAGGCCAACTTCTCCAAGGGGGTGTACCCGGCCGACCTGCCCTCGCGGGCAGCGCTGGAAACCAGCGTGCCCGGCGTGTTCGCTATCGGCGACGTGCGCGCCAACTCCACCAAGCGGGTGGCGGCGGCGGTGGGAGAAGGCGCGGCGGTGGTGTCGCAGATCCACGCATTCCTGGCCAACCTGCCGCCGGCGTTGTAGCCGGCCGTGGCGGGTTACGGCTTCGCCTAACCCGCCCTACGATGTGCCGATGTGCCGATGTGCCGATGTGCCGATGTGCCGATGTAGTGATGTAGTGATGTGAACGGTGACGTAGGGCGGGTTAGAACCGCAGGTTCGTAACCCGCCGAACGCGGCTCAGCGCAGCGGCACCGGATACGATGCCGGGCTGGCGTTGCCGTCCTTGTCGATGGCCTGCACGCCGAAGTAGTAGTTGTCCTTCGACAGCGGCACCCGCGCTTCGGTGACGTTGCCGACGAATTTGCTGCCCTGCCAGCCCGCCGCATCCGTTGCGCGCCAGACGATGCGGTAGCCCGCCAGGTCCGGCTCGCCGTTCGGCTTCCACACCAGCGCCGTGTCGTTCTCCAGCTGCCCCGTGCGCACCTGCACCTGCTGCGGCGACGCGGGCGCCAGCGCCAGCGTGGCCAGCGCGGCGGCGTTCACGCGCGCCACCTTGGCAATGTATTTGTAGTCGTTGTACTCAGGCATATCGCCTATCACCACGCCGTTTTCCGTGCGCACGTTCTGGTGCTGGTGGTTGAAGTCCTCCGCCGGCTCGGTAAAGCGCAGCGCCGCGTAGCCGCGCTCCAGGAAAGGCATATGGTCGCCGCCGCGCAGATAGCGGTCGCGCCGCTGTATCACGCTGACCTTGAAATCCTTCACGTAGCGCTCGCCCTGCTCCTTCACGTGGCGTGCCAGCTGGCGCGACAGCGAGTCGTTCTCGCCGCCGGTCTGTATCAGCGTGCGGTTGGTGTCGCTGGCTTCCTTCTCCACCGGAAGGCCTTCCGCAAACAGGCGCACCTGCTTGTCGTCCACCTTGCCGTGCTCGTCGCGCGAGCTGCCGATGATGTCGTTGGTGAACATGCCGGCGATGTTCAGCTTCTTCTGCTTGGCCTGTTCGGCCCAGTGCGCCGCGCCCAGCAGGCCCTGTTCCTCCGCCGCCACTGTCATGAAGACCAGCGTGGCGTCGAATTTGTACTTGGCCATGACGCAGGCCATTTCCATCACGGCCGCCGTGCCGGAAGCGTCGTCGTTGGCGCCGGGCGCGAAGCCGGTGGCGTCCATCACGTCGGTGTTGCGCGAGTCATAGTGGCCGCTGACCACGTAGATGCGTTCCTTGGCCGCGTCCTGCGTGCCGGGCAGCGTGGCCACCACGTTGACGATCTCGGTCGGACGGCTGATGCGGCGCGACACTGGCGCGATATGGCTGTCGAATTCCACCTGCAGGCGGCCGCCGCTCTGCGCGTTGCAGCGCTCGAATTCGCTCTTGATCCAGCGCCGCGCGGCGCCTATGCCCACCGTGTCGGATTCGGTCTCGGACATGGTGTGGCGGGTCTGGAAGCTCACCAGCTTGCGTATCGTGGCTTCAATGCGCTGCGGCGAAATCTCGCTGACGATCTTGTCGATCTGCGGCTGGCGGCGGGCGGTGTCCGGTGCCGCTGGCTCGGCGGCGATGGCGCCGTTACAGGCGAAGGCTGCGGACAATGCGGCGGCGATGAGGGTAGTCTTGTTATGGGCCATATCGTTATCCTGGTTGATACAGCCTGCAATATTCTCACGAACCCCGCAGCCCGCGTAACGGGATTTTTGTATCGGCAAGTAGCAGCGCGTAGAAGTTGGCCAGGCGGCGGTAGCGCTCAAGGAAGTAGCGCAGCTGCAGCTCGATGCTGCGTGCGTTATACACGATGGCGTAGAGCCAGGTCAGCGGCACGTCCTTGAACACGATGTCGCTGTCCTTCAGCTTTTTGGTCTGTGATCCCGGCACCAGCAGCAGCGACGGCGGATAGCGGAAGTCCGGCGCGCCGTCCGGCTTTTCTATCATGACGGCCCAGCGCAGCGCGGTGTCGCCGGGCGCGGCGAACACCAGCCGCTTCGCCGTGCTGAGCGCAGCGTTGTAGGGAAAATCCGGGGCCAGCGCCGCCATCAACCTGAGGGTCCAGTCGGGATTGAGCACCACTTGCGGGTCCGCCACCACCACCTCGCTGTTCCAGTACAGGGCGCGCCAGTAGGCCGTGTCCTCGGCGGGCGGCACGCTGGCATCGCGCACGGCAGGCCCCAGCTCCAGGTGCGACAGCATGAAAGGCGGCGTCAGCGTGGCGCGCTCGCCCGCTTCCTTCAGCCACTTGGTGGCGTTGGCCTGGACTTCCATGGCCATGTGCCGCTGCAGCCCGGCCGCCAGGCTGTTGACGGTGTCGTTTGCCACCGCGTCGAGCGCGTCGCCGGTTCCCATCGGGTTCTCGATATCGAGCACGCCCGTTTCCAGGTAGTTGCGGTAGCCGGCGGGCAGCGCCACGTAGTCCGGCGCTTCGGCCTGCAGGATGCGCTGGCGGTAGGCTTCCACCATGTAGCGCCGGCCCGCCTCGTTGACCAGCGGCTCCGGCAGCGCCTCGCGCAGCCACAGCTGGCGCGCGTAAAAGCAGCGCCAGCCCTCCGCGATTTCGCGGTCCATCAGTTCTTCCTGGAAGGCCGCCAGCTTGTCCGCCGACGCGGCCACCAGCCCGCTCACTTCGTCCCGCAACTGCTTCGTGTCCAAACCACTTCCTTTCAATCAGAACCAACCTTTGAACCAGTCGATGGCGCCGTCCAGCATGCCCTTCTGCTTTTCCTCGCCCTTCTTGGTGGCTTCGGCCGCCACCGCCGGACTGAAGGCAAACAGCGCCGCCAGCGCCGCCATCAGCGCCACCGTGCCTGCCGCCGCAGCGGACAGCGCGGCGGCAATCGAGGCCAGCACGGCGGCAATCGCCGGCGCCAGCAGGATGGCGGCCGCCACCAGCAGCGCAATGGCCAGGCCGATCAGCACCACCATGCCTATGGTCTCCAGCGTGGACCAGCCTTCCTTGGCCCCCTGCGCCTTGATCTGCTGCATCTGCTTATCCAGTTCATTGCGCTGGCTGGGCGACAGCGCGGGCGCGGGCACCTGCTGCGGCACCGGCTTTTCCTGCGCCTGCTGCTTACTATAAAACAGCAGGCCGGATTGGTCATTCACTGCATCGGCCTGGAAGGTCACGTTCCACACCTTGCCGCCCATGAGCACGGCCGTGGGCGTGAGCTGGCTGACAATGGCCTTGCTCGATCCGGCGGTCCAGCAGCCTTTCTTCGCCCCCGCGATATAGGCCGCCACTTCGCCCTTGCCCGCCGCGTAGTTGGCGGGGTTGACGGCGGAACTCCAGCTGATGGGCTTCAGCTCCCACAGCGTGCCGTGGAAACTGGGCTTGAACAAGTCTGTCGGCTTGACGTAGTAGGCGTCCGGCCGCAGGCCCACCCAGGTGCCGTTGCGGCCGTCGTTGGCGCCCCAGCCCAGCCCATTGCCGCGTATCTGCGCCGCCATCTGGCTGTGCACCGCCGTACCGAACAGCCAGGGCGCCACGCCGCCGCCCCAGCCGCTGTCCGGCTCTATCGACAGGCCCAGCGGATCGGTCTTGCGCAGCGGGTCGCCTTCGGCGTAGGCGTAGAGGTTCAGGCCTGCTTCTATGCCCAGCGGGTCCGGCTGCAGGTAGCGGCCGGTAGCGGCGTCATAGTAGCGGTGCACGTTGTAGTACAAGCCGGTTTCCGGGTCGGCGTATTGGCCGGACAGGCGCAGCGGCATCTGGCCGCGCGGGCCGCCTTCCTGGCGCAGGTCGCCGAACGGCCCGAGTTCGGCCTGCCAGCGCAGCGCGCCGTTGGCATCGGTGACAGACTCCACCGCGTCGCGCTGGTCCGGGTGCAAGTATTCCACTTCGGGGCCGGCTGCGAAGACTTTGGGTAGCCAGCGCGCAATCCCGCGCATCGCCCCGGGCTCGCTCAGCAGACGCGCCACGGGCTTGCGGCCCAGGTACACGTATTCGGCCACCACGCGGCCTTCGCCGTCGGCTTCCGCCAGCAACTGGCCGTCTTCGTAGAGAAAGTAGCTGGTGCGTCCGCCCGCGCGCTTGACCACGCGGATGCCTTCGGCGTCGTAGCCATACCGGGCCACCAGCTTGCCGTCCGCGCTGCGCACCTCGGCCAGTTCGCCTGCGGCGTTGTAGTCCAGCGTGTGCTTGCCGTGTTCCAGCACATTGCCCACCGCGTCCGTGCTGGGGGCAGGCAGGCCAAGGCGGTCGCCCAGCGCGTTGTAGCGCAGGTCCAGCAGTTGCCGCTCGCCGCTGGACTCGGCCACCAGGCGGTCGTATTCATCATAGCGGTATTGGTGCGGCACGCTGGACGTGGCGGCCGGTTCGGCCACATCGGCCGCCGTGGCGGTGGAGAACAGCTGCGGCAGCCGCAGCGACAGGCGCTCGGGCTGCGGCGCGCGGGTGACGGCCAGCCGCTGTTCGACCAGGGTGGTGTTCTTGTCCGCGTCCGCCCGCAGGATGCGCTGTCGCGTGCCGCTCTCGTGCAGCGTGAGCCGGCCCAGGCCGTCGTAGCTGCTGCGCGCAGCCAGGCCGTTGCCGTAGACGTAGCCGGCCAGCCGTGCGCCGTCCTGCGCAGCCGTGTAGCGCACACCGGATACGATGGGTTTGCCGCCGATGGAAATGGCAGTGACGCCTCCCGCTGCATCGTAGGCATAGTCCAGCACCGCGCCGCCCGGCATGGTCTTGCGCACCACCCGCCCCTGCGCGTCGCGCGCGTAGCCTACCTCCAGCAGCGCAGACGGTTCCGTCCCCGCGCCATACACGGCCAAGCGCTTGCGCGAAGGCCGCCCCCAGGCGTCGGGCTGCCAGTCAACCTGGCTGGCCAGCTGCTGCTGCGCATAACGCGCTTCGCCGGCCAGCGCCACGCCCTGGTATTGGTATGTGAGGCTGTCCTGGTGGCGCCCGGCGGCGTCGAAATACACCACCCGCAGCGCGCGCCCTTGCGCATCGCGCTCCACGGACACGGTCCTGCCGTCGGCAAAGGCCAGCTTGCGCAGCGAGCCGTCCGCCGCGTAGGCCGCCGTCCGCAAGCCGCTTTCGGGAGTAAGAATGGCTACCACGCGGCCGAAATCGTCCAGCCAGCGCCGCACTTCGCTGCCGCCGGGGCGGGATACGCTTTCGACCAGCGCCTCGGCCACGCTGCCGGGCGCGCCGCGCCGGTAGCTGCCCGCCAGCGGCACGCGCTGCGCATCGTCCTGCCCGGCCAGCGCAATCGGTGCGCCGGCGCTGTACTGCACAGCCGCCAGCAAGCGGCCCTCCGTGTCGAAAGTCCGCACGCGCTGGCCCTGGTCCGGCGCCACCACGTGGGTGAGATTGTCGCCGCCGTCAAACACGTAGCGCGCAATGCCGCCGTCGGGAACGGCGGCGGCGCCGACGCGTCCCTGGCCGTCGTAACGGTAGGCGGCGCCGTCGGCCTGCACGCTGCCGGCGTCCGGCTGGCCCTTCTTGTCCAGCAGCCAGGCGCGCTCGGTGAGCGCCGCCAACTGGCCTCCGTGCAGCAATTGCGCTTCGCTGCGCACCAGGCGGTAACCGTCGCTGGCCTTGACCGTGACTGGGCGCAGCGCCTCGTCCCGCTGCACAACCTCCGTCACCACGCCACCCGGCGCCGTAATGCGCTCTATCATGCGGCCCTGGCTATCGTAGTCCAGCAGGGTGATATCGGAATCGGCCGGCGTGCCCGCCTTCCCGTTCGGCAGCGGCCCGTCCACCAGCGCCAGCACGCTGCGGCCGTTGACCGTGCGGTAGCCATAGCTCGTAGTACGGACGATGGGCTGCGGCTCCCCCTTGCCATCCGGCGCGGGCGCCCAGCCCTGCTCGGTCATGCTCAGCAGCTGGCCCTTGCCGTTGTAGGACATGCGCGCCGATGCTTCCCTGCCCGCCACCACGCTGGGCCGGGCCACCACACTGGGCAGCGGCGCTTCAGTCGCATACTCGTAACGCTGCAGCCACTGCGGCGCCAGCGCGCGGCCGTTCTTGTATTCGATGCGGCTGATGCGCAGCGGACGGCCATAGAAATCCAGCTCGGTCTTGTCGGTGCGGCGCACGGCGCCCTGCGCATCGAGTTCGCTGGTCTCCACCAGCCTGCCCTGCTTGTCGTAGCCGTAGCGCTGGTTGGCCGGGCCGCACAGCGCGCAGCCCGCGCCGCGCACTTCCAGCAGGCGGAACTCGCCGGCCACGATGGCGTGCCGGTACACTGTCTTTTCCCCGGCACTGTTGGTGATAACGGTCTGCCCGCCCTGGCTGAAATCGAGCGTCACCTTGTCCGCATTGCCCGCGTGCGTGGACAGCACGGCTTTGCCATTGATGTCGTAGCCGAAAGTGGCGTAGCGCTGGCTGGCGTTTTTGCCGGCCGCGTCCTGCGCTTCGACGCTGACGCCGGTCAGGTAGGTGGGACGCAGCGCGTCCTCGTAATGGTAGCGGCGCGCGGCCGGGCCGCCTGCCGCCCGCTGCGCCGCGCCTTCCGGCACGGGATACTGCACCCGCACCAGGTTGGCCGCCAGCGCCACCTTGCCCACCGTGGCGCCCTGCGGCGCGGCGCTGCCGTATTCGTACACGAAGCGCCCCACCGGGCTGGCGATGCTCTGCACGCCGCGATAGCGCTCGCCGCGCGCCACGCCCTCGCGGTCCAGATAAGCCAGGCGCAGGCTGCGGCCTTGCGGATCGGTCACCTTCACCAGCAAGCCCTGGTTGTACAGCAGGCTCAGTACTTCGCCCGTGGGCGCCTGGATCTGCGTCAGCCTGCCGTCACGGTCAAAGCGCAAAGTGCGCCCGTCGTTCCACGTCCACAGGTATTCCTCCTTGCCGCGCACGCCCTTGATCTCCACCCTGCCGTGCGCCGGATCCGCGCTGGCGCACAGGCTGGGGTTGAGCAGGTCGCGGCTGAAAATCAGGCGGCTGCCGTCGGCCTGCATGATCTGCAGCGTGCCGTCGAAAGCGTAGAGCTGCGTTTCATACGACAGCTTCCAGCCCCGCCCCGTGATGCCGGGCGTGCTATTGCTCCCGCTCAGGAAGCTGTTGTAGTGCCGCACGATCTCCAGCCCCAGCACACCGGGCAGCGCGGGCATGTCCGTCTCCTGCTGGTACTTATTGCCGCTGATGACGTTGATCGGATTGCCCACTGCGAGGCTGACCGCGCCAGATGCGGGCAGGCTGGCCGGGGCCGGATCGGGCGCGGGGCACATCTGGCCCGAGCCGCCGGGACCGCAGGCATGGCTGGCGCCGGCCGCCAGATGCAGTGCCGCAGCGAGCAAGGCGCTGCGCAAGGTACGCTGAATATTCAAAGCTATCCCCTAAGTACGTAGCCTCAGCGCCGCGTCGGGCGCTTTACCGGCGTTGCGTGCCCTGTTGGAGCACACTGGTTTTGCCAACCTGGCGGACAACGTTCTCTATCCCTTCCAGGATGTTGTTCTCAACCCGCACATCGGCCGAATCCAGCAGATTGATGGCCGTGCCGGCACTGCCAAATCCTTTGTGGATGATGCGGTTATTCCTGACGATGGCGCCGCGCGCGTCGCGCAGTTTGATGACGGCGTCATAATTTCCGGTGCCGCGGCCATGCACGATGATGGTGTTGTTTTCAATGACCGTGCCCTTCCCGTACGCAAAGATGGCGACCGGACCGTCGACTTCTATCGTGCTGTCGCGGATCACGTTGTTGTCTCCACCCAGCACCACGCCGCGTCCGCCCGCACGGATGGCCACACGCTCCACCACATTGGCGCTGTCGCCCCAGCTGCCCGACGCCGGCGCAGGCGCGTCTTCGAACTGCGGCAGCGAGGGATACAGGCCGCCCGGCATGCCTTGCGCACCCGCATACAGCATGGACACGCCTACGCTGGTGTCGCCCGTCACCTCGATGCTGCCATTGCTGACCCGCACATTCCTCACCATGCCAAAGGAGCGCACGCCCAGCATGTCCGGAGCCGTGCTGCCGATGCGGTGGCCGCGCAAATCGAGGTCGACCCGGCGGCCGTCCGCTCCACCGCCGCGACTGCCGTAATCAATTGTCAGCAAGGCTTCCCCAGCCGCCGTTTTGAAACTGGCCGCGTGAATGTCGAAGGTGCGCGGGCGGCTGACGTCCGACCGCAGGCAGTAGCTGCCCGGCTTGCGCATGGTCTTCGCCTTGGCTGCGGCATACAGCTCGACCGGTTCGCACGCGAGCACCGGCGCTGCCAGCAACGTCGGCAGGCACGTAAGCAGCAGCCTGGGAAGGATTTTCATCGCCGCTGGGTCCCCTGTTCACGAACACTCGTCTTGCCCGTTTGCCGCACTACTTCGTCGATCCCTTCCACAATGTTGTTCTCGACCCGGACATTGTTCGAGTCCAGCAAATTGATCGCCGTAGCAGCGCGGCTGTCGCCTTTGTAAATAATCCGGTTGTTACGGATGACAGCGCCGTCCGCGTCGCGCAGCTTGATAACGGCATCATTGGGTCCCGCCGCGCGCGCATGAACAATAATGGTATTGTTCTCGATCACGCTGCCTCGTCCATGCAGGAAAATCGCGGTTGCGCCGTCCACCTCGATCATGCTGTCGCGTATGCTGTTGCCAGCACCGCTCATGATGATGCCCCGCCCTCCGGCACGGATGTTGAGACGGCTCAGCAGGAAATTCGCCTGGCCTGTGTCAGCTGCCTCCGGCATGGATACATCCTCGTACTCCGGCTCAATCGGCGAGCGCATGCCTGCGGTCTGCGCGCGGGAACGCAGCAGCAAACGCACGCCGGTGCTCCCCTGCCCAGCCACCGTCAGCGTTCCATTTCGCACGGTGACATTGCGGCCGGGGCCGATGCCGCGTACACCATCCATCCCAGCCACATCCGCCTGGGCATGATGGCCTTGCATGTCCAGCTCAAACGGACCATGCGGCGAATATTTCCCTCCTGTGCGGGGAGTGATGGCGATCAGCGCGCGGGTCGACGGTTCCTTGACGGCGGCCGAGTGGAGATCAAATTCCCGGCCTACGCGAAAATCTTGCTGTAGACAGTGCTTCCCCGCAAACACAACGCTGACGCCACTGGCGCTGCCGGTGTCATCCCTGTGGATAGGCCGGCATTCCTGCGCGCCAGCTGCGGATGCAATCCCTGCTGCGCAAGCAAACACCGCCGCAGCCGCGCAGGCACGCGGCATGCTAAGCGCCTGCCCCGCCAGCGGCAATAATAGACCAACGTTCACCGGCGCTCCGTGCCACGTTCATTCACACTGCTTGCGCCTACCCTCCGCACGACGTTCTCTATTCCTTCCAGGATGTTGTTTTCGATCCGCACATCGGCCGAATCCAGCAGATTGATGGCCGTGCCGGCACTGCCAAATCCTTTGTGGATGATGCGGTTATTCCTGACGATGGCGCCGCGCGCGTCGCGCAGTTTGATGACGGCGTCATAATTTCCGGTGCCGCGGCCATGCACGATGATGGTGTTGTTTTCAATGACCGTGCCCTTCCCGTATGCAAAGATGGCAACCGGCCCGTCGACTTCTATCGTACTGTCGCGCACAACGTTATTGTCCCCGCCGAGCACCACGCCACGCCCACCGGCGCGTATGGATAGTCGCTCCACTACATTGCCGGTATTGCCCCAACTACCCGACGGCGGCGCGGGCACGTCTTCGTATTGCGGCTGCGCCGGATCCAGACTGGACGGCATGCCCTGCGTGCCTGCATATAAAAGAGATACGCCGACGCTGGTCCCCCCCACGAGCTCAATGCTACCGTTGTGCACGTGCGCGTTGCGCACCATACGGGTCGAACGCACGCCCAGCATGTTCGGGGCCGTGCTGCTGATGCGATGACCGAGCAAATCAAGATCGACACGGCCGGCACCACCCACGCCCGGCTCGCGGAACGTCATGCTCAGCAGAGATTCTCCAGCCGCTGATTTCAAGCTGCCCGCATGAATATCGAAGGCAGGCTTGCGCTTGATATCCGTCTGGAGGCAGTAACTGCCCGGGCCGCGGATGGCCCGCGCCAAATCTCCGTCAAAAAACTCGATCGGTTTGCACTCCTCAGCCAGCACATGGGCAACAGGGCTCAAGCAAATCATCAGTACCAACCTCCAGCTCATTTTCTTCAGCTTCAAGTTACTCTCCCTGACTGCACACGGTTGGAAGTATGGTGCCAGCGTATTTTATTTGATCCAGTGGTTTTCCATCACTACCACACAGAAATTTGGCACGATTTTTCTCACCAAGCTCCTTACTGTAGACACCTTCGTCGTCAGCCGAACTCGTCCAATTCAGGCCTTCGATACCCCATTCCGTCAGCTTGGCTGCTAGCAGTTTAATCTTTGAGCTAAGTCTTGGATTTTCAGGATCGTAGCCGCTGCCCTCATGTTCCTCGGTGGCGTTGAACTGCTTCAAAAGCGATTCGATTTCGCTGAACGAATGCGCTTTGGTTTCCGGCGACTTCCAGGCCGCCAGCTTGGCCAGCACTTCCTTTTCCATCTGCAGCGTGCGTTCCTCGTTGTGGTTCCAGTTCATCGCCCCCGGCAGCGGAATCGCGGACCAGTGGTTGTAGGTGTAGTCTGGATTGCTGCCGTAGCCGCCATGCCCCAGGCCCACATTCAGCGGGAAGGGATTGTTGTTCGCGTCGCGGTGGGCGAAAGTGTCTTCAAACGAGTGCAGGTACTCGCCCATGAATTGCAGCTGGGTGCAGCGCGTGTTCGCCAGATTGTTTGCCTTGCCTGCGTTGGTGACCGCCGCATACAGGTGCTTGAGCTGCTCGTTCTCCGCGATGTTGGCGTAAGCGGCGCTGCCCGGTGGCGAGCCGTAGTCGCTCACGCCGCCTTTCACCAGGCCGGTGGCAGGGTCGATTTTGGACGGCACCATGGTGAAGTGATAGGCCAGCAAACGCGCCCTGTGCGCGTCGGAGACGCCGGTGTCGAGGTTGAGCGGCTTGGTCTCCGGATTGTCATCCACGTACTGCGCCGCCAGCGCCAGCACCTGCGCCTCCTCCACGCTCATGCCGGCCGCCACGGCCAGGAAGAAGTTCATGTAGTAGTGGATGTCGCTCTGGTACAGGCCCAGGGGATCGACATTCGACAAGGGATTGCCGCCCACGTACAGATAGGGGTTCATGCCGCCTTCGATGCCCATCGGGTCGGGCGTGGTGTAGCGGCCCAGTTGCGGATCGTAGTCGCGGTAGTAGTTTTGATTCAGCCCGGTCTCGGCGTCGTACACCTGCCCAGGCAGGCGCAGATTCATCTCGAACGCCTTGCCTGCCGCGCCCGCGGCGGCGTGCACCACCCTGGCGTGGCCGAAGGGCGTGGTGCTGGCCTGCCATACCACGCGCTGGGCGCTGTCGGTGACGGCCTGCGGCGTGCCGAGCTGGTCGCCGTGGATGGCGAAGATACTGGCCTCGCTGTCGCTGGCGTGGGGGCCGGCCGGCACCACCATGCCGTTGAGCGTGACGATGGCGCGCCACGCACGGTGCAGCAGGCCGTCATTGGCGGCCATTTCAATCTTCGCCACCGGCTTGCCGTTCAGGTAGACATAGTGCGCCGTAATGCGGCCCTGCTCGTCCGCCTCGGCGGCCAGGCGCTGGCCGCGATAGAGGCTGTAGGTGGTGCGCGCCACGCGCGAACCGCCAGCAGCGGCGGCATAGACGGTCTTGGCAATACGCTCCCCCTGGCTGTTGTAGTAGTAGCGCGCCACGGGCTGCTGCTGCGGCCCGTACACCGCCACGGGGCGGCGCGCGCTGTTGTATTCGATGCGCTGGCGCTGCCCGCGCAGCGGGTCCAGCGCCGGGCGCAATGGCGATATCCCCGCAGCCAGCTGGGCCATGGGCACGCCCGTGGCGTGGTACAGCCATGCGCTGGCGGTGTGCGGCGGCGCGCCGGGCGCGGCGTCCGTCTGCGCCACCAGCCGGTTGGTCCCCGGCTGATAGATGTGCTGGCGGGTGCCAAATTCAGCCGCCCCCTCCGCATCGAGCGCAGTGCGGATCACGCGCGGCGCGTCCGGCGCCGTGGTTTGCGCGATACGGTTGCCTCCCCTGTCGTAAGCGAAACGCGTGACTGCGCCGTCGCCCTGCTCTACGCGGGTCAGCCGGTCCAGCGCGTCGTAGCCGTAACGCTCGCTGCGCGCAATGGCGGCCGTGCCGGCCGTCCCGGCCTGTTCGCGTTCGATGCCGGTCAGGCGTCCCGCCTCGTCGTAGCGGTTCACCTGGCGATACACCGGGCGCGGACCGGCTGCGGGCGCAATGCCGAACCAGCCGGCAATGCGCTGCATCCAGCCGCCCGGCGCAGCACCAGCGCGCGCCACCGCGCTCAGTTCAGCAATGCGTCCATGCGCGTCCAGCTCAAACTGCTGGCGCACGCCATTGCCCATGGTGTAGCCGCGCAGGCCGCCCGCCGCTGTTTGTTCTATGGCGCCGACAACAGCCTGGCCGTCAAACAGCACCTCGCGCAGCTGCCCGTTATCCGCGTAGCGGTAGCTGAGCTGGTGGCCGTCGGGCAGGGTCTGGTCCAGCAGATGGCCGGCTTCGTCATATCTGCTGCCGGTGACAAAGCGCAGACCTTGCCCAGCCTTGCCATCCGGCCTGGCCAGCCAGCGCTGCTCGCTCAGCACCTGGCCGAACGCATCGTAGACATACGTGGTGCGCTCAAGCGCATGCTCTTCCTTGCCGTCCGCGCCCGAACTGGTTTCCAGCAGGCGCCAGCCCTGGTAACGATAGCGAACCAGCTCGGTGTGCTGGTCCCGGCCCAGCGCCAGCAGGCGCCCTGCGTTGTCGTAACGGTAGCGCGTGGCGCTGCCGCTTTCATCAATGCGCGCCAGCACATGGCCTGCCTGGTCATACATGAAAAGCGTGGCGCCCCGGTCGGCATTGGCCTCCATGACCTTGCGGCCGAAGTCGTCGTAGCGGCGCTCGGTCACCACGCCGTTCGCATCGGTGATCTTCACTGCGCTGCCGTGCGCGTCGTAGGCCAGCTTCACGCTGGCCGCATCCGGCGTATTGGCGGCGGCGGTGCGGACGGCCAGCATGCCGTTCTCGTCGTATTCAAAGCGGGTGCTGGCGCCAAGCGCGTTGCTCAGCTCAGCCACCTGCCCCTGCGTGGTGTGGTCGCTGCGGCCGCGCTGTCCGGCGGCGTCCGCCAGCGATTCCAGGCGTCCCGACTGGTCGTAGGCGTAGCCCACCGCACCCAGCGCTTTCGCCGGCGCCAGGTCCGCATCGGCGAAGCGCGCCTCGGCCGATGTGCGGCCTTCGCTGTCCTGCACCGTGACCACGCGGCTGCCGTCCGGCATCACGCGCGAGACGATGCGCCCCGCCTCGTCATAGTCGAAGCGGGCCGGCAAGCCGCCCGGCTGCGTGACGGAGAGCAAGCGCCCCTGCCCGTCGTAGCGGTAGCGCCAGACGCGCTCCTGCCGGGTGCCGGGGTCGGGCGCGCCGCCTTTCAGCATTGCCGCTTCGATGCGCACCTCCTCTGCCTGGCCGCGCCAATTGCTGCGCGTCGTAATGGTGTGTACAACATGGCCGTCGCTGCGGCGTATGCGCACCGGACGCAAGGCCGGGTCGCGCTCCAGCACCTCACTGGTTTCGCCGCCGGGCAGCGTCACGCGCGACAGCAACTGGGTCGCCGGCGCATATTCAAAACGGGTGATGTCGCTATTGGCCGGTCCCGGCGCCTGCGCTGCATTCGGCAGCGGGCCGTCGGCTTCGGTGCGCTTGCCGCGCGCATCGTACTGGTAGCGCATGGTGCGGCTGATGGCTTGCGCCACAGCCTTGCCGTCGTAGGTGGGCATGAAGCCGTCCTGGCTGATTTCCGCAGGCTGGCCGGCGCGATAACGCACGCGGGTGATGTAATCGCGTCCCGGCACCACGCTGGGGCGCGCGATCAACACGGGCGTGGGCAGCGGACTGGAACCGTACTCGTAGCGCACCTGGCGCTGCGGCGCGCCGGCCTTGCCGTCGCGGTAAGCCACCTTGCTCAACGTGAGCGGACGGCCGTAATGGTCCAGTTCCGCGCGCAGGGTCAGTTGCGGGGCGCCGCCGGCGTCCAGCTGCGTGGTTTCCGTGAGCCGTCCCAGCTTGTCGTAGCCGTAGCGCACATTGCTCTCGCCGCACAGCGCGCAGCCCGGGCCGCGCACTTCCAGCAGGCGGAACGCGTCGCCCATGATCTTGTGCTTGTAGACGGTGCGCTGGCCCAGGCTGTTGGTGACGGTGGTCTGGCCGCCCTGGCTGTAGTCCAGCGTGACTTTGTCGACGCCGTTGGCGTGCGTCGACAGCACCGCCTTGCCGTTCTCGTCGTAGCCGAAGGTGGCGTAGCGCTGCGCTTCCGTCTTGCCCTCCTCGACGAAGCTGATGCCGGTCAGATAGGTCGGACGCCGCACATCCTCGTACTGGTATGCGCGGCCAGCAGCGGCCGCCGACGCCGAGGGGTAGCGCACGCGCACCAGGTTGGCCAGCACGCTGTTTTTGGGTGCGCTGGCGCCCTTGGGCATGGCGCTGCCATATTCATAGGAGAAGCGTCCCACCGGCGTGGTGATGGACTGCACGCCGCGGAAGCGGTCGCCGCGCGCCACGCTTTCGCGGTCCAGGTAGCTCAGGCGCAGGCTTCGGCCTTGCGGGTCGGTGACTTTCACCAGCAGGCCGTGCGGGTCGTACAGCAGGGTCAGTACTTCGCCGCTGGCCGCCTTGATGCGGTTCAGCTTACCCCGGTGGTCGAAGGTCAGCTCGCGGCCGTCGGTCCAGGTCCAGACGTACAGCTCGCGTCCGCGCGCGCCGGAAATGGCCAGCGTGCCGTTGGCCGGATCGGCGCTGGCGCACAGGCTGGGGTTGAGCAGGTCGCGGCTGAAGATCAGGCGGCTGCCGTCGGCCTGCATGATTTGCACCGTGCTGTCGAAGGCATACAGCTCGGTCTCGTAGGACAGCTTCCAGCCACGCCCCACGCTGCCCGGCGCCATATTGGCCGCGCTCAAGCTGCTGTTGTAGTGGCGCACAATCTCCAGCCCCAGCACGCCGGGCAGCGCGGGCATGTCGGTTTCGCGCTGGTATTTGTTGCCGCTGATGACGTTGATCGGATTGCCGGCGCCGACATTGACCGAGGCCGCGCTCTGGCTGGCAGGCGCGGCCGTGCCCAGGTCGCAGGTCTGGCCTGAACCGCCGGGACCGCAGGCGTAGGCCGAGCCGCAGGCCAGGGCCAGCAGCGCGGAGGCCAGCGCGCTTTTGTAAATGGCATTCATCGTGTTGTTCATGTTTTCGGTTTCACTTTCACCACCACACGCCGGTTCGGCGCGAGGCAGGATTGCAGCGCGGCGCCGGTGGCGGGCTGGCAGGCCGAGAGTTCCTTGACGAAGTCGGTCGCGCCCGCGCCCACCACGTTCACCTTGTCGGCCTTGATGCCTTTCGAGGCCAGGTAGTCGTACACGGCTTGCGCGCGGGCCTTGGACAAGGCCAGGTTGTGCGCGTCGTTACCCAGCGGGTCCGCGTAGCCGGTCACGGTCAGCGTGTCGATCTGCGTGTTGCCGATGTTGGCGACCAGCTTGTCGAGGATGTCCTTGCCGTCCTGCGTGAGCGTGGACTGGTCGAAGCCGAACAGCGTGTCCGAGCCCAGCGTGGCGGTGGAGGCTGCCGGACAGGTGCCGCCGTCGCCCGGCGTTGGCGTCGGCGTGGTGCAGCCGCCCAGCGGGCAGTCCGGCGGATCGTTCGGATTAGCCGGACCCGGTGGATCGCCCGGATCGGTGGGATTGCCGTTGTTGCCGGTGCCGGGAATGGAAACCGGATTATCAGGCTCGATGGCGTCGCTCTGCATCTGCATCGTCACGTGGCTGACCACGGGAATGCGGCCATCCTGTATCAGCTTGGTGCGGAAGGCGTCGGTGCCGTTGTCCTGCCACTTCAGGTAGGCGGTGTAGATGCTACCCACCACCGGCACCTTGGGCTTCACGCCCTGCATCACGCGCAGCTTGATCAGGTTGGCGTCCTGTATGGTCTCGCCCGAGCTGGCGCCCAGCGCCTGGCCCTTGAACGCCAGGCTGCTGTTCGGGATCACCCGCTTGCCCTGGGTATTGAGCTTGGCCTGCAAGGCGGGATCGTTGAAGTCCGCGAAGGCTTCCTTGGTCGGGTTGATCATGGTGATCTGCACATTGCCCGCCATGTCGGCCTTGGCGCGCGCCAGCGCCTCGGCCAGCTCGGTGGCGTTCTGGCCGCCGCCGTACAGCGGGATCAGCGCCTGTGCATACGCGTCTTCAATCTTGCCCAGCTTGGCGTTGGCCACGCTGCCCGCGCGCGCGGCCATGAAGCTGGCCTGATTGAGCTGGCTCTTGGTGAAGAACAGCAGGCTGTATTGCGTCACGCCCAGCCCCAGCACGGTGAGCACCGGCGCCGCGATGGCGAATTCCAGCACCGCGATGCCGCGCTGGGCGGCACGGCGCGCAGTACGGCGCGGCGCGGCCGGGGCTTCCGGCGTTGCCGACGTTGCATTAGCGGCGGCCAGCGCGCGCGCGCTGCCGTCCAGCAGAGGATGCCGCAGGCGGTCGCCGGGGGCGATGGACCAGCGCGCCACGCTGCCCGCCGCCAGTTCCAATGTATGCGCCGCGCGCGGATGGCGCTGGCCCGCCGCGTCGCGCCCGGCATGGCCCATGCTGGCGCTCCAGGGGCGCAGCGCGGGCACGCAGCGCGTCACCACGCCCTGCGCGTCCAAATACACCACGTCGATGGCGAAGCGCATGAAAGCGGTATGCACGCTGGGGCAGCCCGTCAGCAGCAGGCCCTGGTTGCGTGGCAGCGCCTTGCGCAGCATCAGGCCCATGAAACGGCTCCAGAAGCGCTGCGCCACCTGCACGCCCAGGCGATGGACGCCACTGCGGGTATGCAGGCTGGCGCCGGGGTAAAGGGAATCACTCATGGTTCAGGTTCCAGGATGGAGCAGCTTCATCGCGATGGGAAAAAACAGGACGACGAAGGTGCAGGGAAAAATGAAAACGAGCAGCGGGAACAGCATCTTCACCGGCGCTTCCATGGCCAGCTTTTCAGCGCGCTGGAAGCGCTCGGCGCGGCGCTGGTCGGCCTGAGCGCGCAGCACCGGCCCCAGGTTCATGCCCATGCGCTCGGCCTGGATCACGGCGGTGATGAAGTGCGACACATTGGGCTCGTTCAGGCGGTCGGCCATGGTGCGCAGCGCCTCGGCGCGCGCCTTGCCGGCCCGCATGTCGCGCAGCACGCGCTGGATCTCGTCGCGCAGCACGCCGCGCGGCCCCTTGGCCACGGCCTGCTGCAGCGCGCCTTGCAGGTTCAGGCCCGCTTCCACGCACAGGGTGATGATGTCGAGGTAGAACGGCAGCGACTTGAGCAGCTCGCTGGTGCGGCGCTTGAGCAAATCGTTCAGCCAGATGCCGGGGAACAGCATGCCGAGCAGGAAGCCAATGGCGCAGGTCCACAGCTGCCCGGTGGCGCCCACTTGCAGCCTTCCCTCCAGCGCGTGCTCCAGGCTGGCCAGGCCCCAGCGCAGCAGCATCGCGCCCACCACGCCGGACACCAGGCGCGCGGCCATGAACTGGCCCGCGCTGAGCGCATACTCCAGCCCCGCCTTGCGCAACCGCGCCTGCACCAGCATGTGGCGCCGGGCAGGCACCAGCGGGCCGATGAAGTACGCGATCCAGTGGATGGGCCACCACAGCAGGCGGAAGCCCAACGGCGGCGGGTCTTTGTACTCGCGGTCCTCGGGCGGCACTTCTGCCAGCGCGCCGCTCAGCAGCCAGGCGCACAGCGCCACGGACAGGCCGGCCGCAACCGCCACGAAGGCGATGACGGCGGTGCTATGTTGGATCAGCAGCGATTCCATGCAGGTCTCCTCACACGTCGATACTGATGATTTTTCGGATGATGAACATGCCCATGGCCTCGAACACCACCACCACCGCCAGCGCCGCCCAGCCAGCCGGCGTGTGCCACAGCATGTCCATCGCGGCCGGCTCCATCTTCGACAGCACCAGCCCCAGCGCGATCGGCAGCAGGCCCACCACCCAGGCCTGCAGCTTGCCCTGCGCTGTCAGCGCGCGGATCTTGCCTTCCATTTGCAGGCGGCTGCGGATGGTGCCTGCGGTGCGTTCCAGCGTTTCCGCCAGGCCGCCGCCGGTCTCCGAGGCGATGCGCATGGCCGACACCACCAGCACGGTGGTCTGGGTCGGCATGCGGTGCGCCAGATTGCTCAGGCTTTGCTCCAGCGTCACGCCGATGCGCTGCTCGCGCAGCATGAGCGCGAACTCCTGGCCCAGCGGCGCGGGCGCCTCTGCCACCAGCTGCGACAGCGCCGAACCGAAACCGGCGCCGGCGCGCATGCCGCCGGCCAGCATCATCAGCGCGTCCGGCAGCTGATGCTCGAACTGCAGCATGCGGCGCTGGCGCATGGCCGAATACAGCAGGCGTGGCGCCCACACCAGCATGGCGCAGGCCACCGCCGTGAGGATTGCGCTGCCGGTCGCCATCCAGGCGCCCAGGGTGCCAAGCGCCATCAGCGCCATATTGGCGGCGAACAGCTTGCGCGCGTCGATGAACAGGAAGAACTCGCGCACCTGGAACTGCGCGCGCTCGGTGAAGCTGGCGCGGTAGCGCTTCATGGTGGCGGTGCCGACGTCGATGGCGAACCACGCCAGCAGCGCGCCAGACAGCGCGACGACCAGCGTCAGCACCGTGAGGAAGGTGGCGCTGGTGTTCATGCCGAACGCCTTTCCGCGCGCCGGTCATGGCCGCTGCGGGCCATCCACTCGCGCTCCTGCTGCGTGCCGGCCAGCTGCGCGGCAGGACGGAAGATGTCCATGCGCAGCTCGTTGCCCATGGCGCGCAGCTCCTCGTAGAAGGTGGGCGCCATGTCGCAGCCGGTGAAGACGCCCTGCACGCGGCTCACGCCATGCGCGTCGGCCTTGCCGTAGCCCTGGCCGGCAAAGCGGAACAGCTCCTGCAGCTGGATGCGGCCGCTCTCCATGCCGGTCAGCTCGGTGATGCTGGTGACCTTGCGCGAGCCACAGGCAAAGCGGGTCTGCTGCACGATGATGTCCACCGCCGACGAAATCTGTTCGCGGATGGCCACCAGCGGCAGGTCCATGCCGGCCATCAGCACCATGGTTTCCAGCCGCGCCAGCGCGTCGCGCGGCGTATTGGCGTGCAGCGTGGTGAGCGAGCCTTCGTGGCCGGTGTTCATGGCCTGCAGCATGTCGAGCGCCTCGGCGCCCCGGCATTCGCCCACCACGATGCGGTCCGGGCGCATGCGCAGCGTGTTCTTCACCAGGTCGCGTATCAGCACCGCGCCCTTGCCTTCCACGTTGGACGGCCGCGACTCAAGGCTGATCAGGTGTTCGTGATGCAGCTTCAGTTCGGCCGCGTCCTCCACCGTGATGATGCGCTCGCCGGGTGGAATGAAGTTGGACAGGATGTTGAGCAGCGTGGTCTTGCCCGAACCGGTGCCGCCGGACACGATGATGTTTTTGCGCGAACGAACGCACACCTCCAGGAACTCCGCCATGTCCGGGCTGATGGCGCCGAAGCGCACCAGGTCGTCCGCGTCCAGCTTGCGCTTGGCGAATTTGCGGATGGTGAGCGTGGGGCCTTTCAGCGCCAGCGGCGGGATGATGGCGTTCACACGCGAGCCGTCGGCCAGGCGCGCATCGACCATGGGCGAGGATTCGTCGATGCGCCGTCCCAGCGGCGCCACGATGCGCTCGATCACGCCCAGCACGGCGCGGTCGCCGGTGAAGGTGAGCGGATGGCGCTGCAAGCGGCCGGCGCGCTCGACGTAGATTTCATCGTGGCGGTTGACCATGATCTCGCTCACGCTGTCGTCTTCCAGCAGTTCCTCCAGCGGTCCCAGGCCCACGGCCTCGTTGAGCACCTGGCGGCACAGCACGTCGCGGTCCAGTTCGGGCGGAATGTCCGCCTCCAGCTCCTGGCGGATTTCGCGGATCACGCGGCTCGTTTCGGCGCGCAGCTGCGCGTCCGTCATGCTCGATACGTCCTTGCGGCGCAGGTCCATCGTATCGAGCAGGCGCGCGTGCATGCGCTTGCGCCATTCGAATTCGAGTTCCTTGCGGCGCGGGTCTATGCCCAGCACCACGGCGAAGCCGGGCTCCTTCTCGGGCTCCGGCTGCTGCGCGCGCGCCTGCTCGACGGCGGCGTGCGCCCTTTCCGCATTCACGCGCGAGGCGTGGATCTCCTCGGTGGCCATGCGGTTGCGGTGCTGCGCCGCGCTGGAGCGCAACTGCGGCGCGGCGGCCTGCACCAGTTCCGGTTCCGGCTCGCTATTAAGCACGCGCAGACGGTAGGGCCCGATGGCCAGCACGTCGTTCAGGCCCAGCGGGCCATATTGCGACGTGATCCGTTCGCCGTTCACATACAGGCCGCCGTACGATCCCAGGTCCTGCACCAGCACGCCGCCGGGCGTGCGCAGCAGGCGCGCATGCTCCTTGCTCACGCGCCAGCCACCCAGCTTGACGTCGTTCTGCGGCGACTTGCCGATCAGGCATTCGTCCGGCGCGTGTTCCAGGCGCGGCGCGCCGCTGCCTTCGGTGATCTCGATTTCCAGCATGGCTATTCCTTCCCTTCAGGCTGGGCCTGCGGCTGGGATTGCGGCAGGTACGCTTTGCCCGCATCGGTTCCCGGCTGCAGCGGATCGCTCAGATAAGGCGACTTGCCGAGCCGTTCGCCCAGGCGCTGGCCGGTGCTTTCCACGCGGTCCACCAGCCCCTTCGAGCGCGGATCAACAATGGTCGGCGTAACGAACACCACCAGCTCGGTCTCCTTGTTCTGGAAACGCTTGGAGCGGAACAGCGCGCCGAGGATGGGGATGTCGCCCAGGAAGGGCACCTTGTCCACGTCGTTGCTGCTGTTGCGCTGCAGGAGGCCGGACAGCACGATGGTTTCGCCGGCGCGCACATTGAACTCGGTCTTGGTCTTGCGGCTCAGCAGCGCAGGGCCGCCCAGCGTGGTGATGGAGGAGTCCAGCGAGCTGACTTCGGAGTCGATGATGGCGCGGATCACACCATTGCGGCCCACCTTGGGTTCGATGTCCAGCTTGATGCCGTAGGGCTTGAACACCACCGTCACGCCGTTCACCGACGACACCGAGTAGGGAAACTCGCCGCCCGCCAGGAAGCTGGCCTTGAAGCCGCTGCGGGTGGACAGCTGCGGCTCGGCCAGGATGCTGGCGGTGCCGTTCTGCTCCAGCAGGTTGAGCTGCGCGTTCAGGCCCATATTGATGGCGCTCAGGATGGTCAACTGCGACGGCAGCGTGACCGGGCTGCCGTCTCCCGAGCCTATGGGCGCAGGGGCACTGGTCGGCGAGATGATATTGATCTTGCGTCCGCCCACGTCGCCGCGTCCGCCCGGATACCAGATGCCGCCGATGGCGCCGCCGCCGGTGGGGCTCCACTTCAGCCCCAGTTCGCGCAGTTCGGACTTGGGAAACTCCACCACTTTCACGTCCATCATCACCATCTGCTCCCAGCCGATAGGGCTAGTGAAGTTGACGATCTGCGGGTAGCGCTTGGCCATCTCGGCCACCTTCTCGCGGTCGGCGTCGTCCAGCTCATCACCTTCGACGATGACCTTGTCGCCCACCACCGAAGCGGTGGCGCGGGGGATGCGCTGCAGGAAGCCGGCGATCTCGCGCGCCACGCGGGCCGTTTCGCCCGGCACCACGTTCACGCGGATGCGCTGGTAGCGGCCATCCTCGTTCCACACGAACAGCGTGGACGTGCCCACGCTGTTACCGAAGATGATCACTTCCTTGTCGTCCAGCGCATGCGCCGTCATCACCTGGCCGTTGCCGACCGCGATGCGCGCCACGCCCGGCGTGGGGAACACGCGCGACTCGCCCGCGAACAATTCAATCTCCGGCGCGGCGCCCGCTTCATGCGCAGGGTCGATAGGCGCGTACACGGCAGGCTTGGCCTGCTGGCGTTTCGTGGTGGGCTTCAGATTTTCGATATTGCCCATGCGCGCTGCGCCGGGAGCCTGCGCTGGGGCTTGCGCCTGTACCGCTGCCGCAGGGACCGCCGCCGGCGCCTGCTGCGCCTCGGCTTCCGGGGCTGCAGCCCATGCGGGCGCGGCCAGCACGCCCAACAGTATCAATGCCAGTACCAATGCCAGAGCAAGCAGTGGGAGTAAGTATTTTATTGTTTTCATTGTTGTTCTAGGTATGTGTTTAATGCACGCCGCCGCCGACAACGGCCACCGGCACCGCTGGAGGAACATCGCTTTCCTGCGCCGCCTGCGCAGCTGCCGCCGCCGCTGCGCCGCGCGGACGCAAACGCATCGCTTCAGGCGTCATGCTGCCCGCGCCATTGCCATACAAAACCGGCACCGCGCGGCGTCCGCCCTTGCCCTGCGCGCGCAGCTGGTTCATGCCCAGCAGCGAAGCCAGGTCGTTGGTCTGCGCGCCGATGGGGGTCTGGTCCTGCGGGTTGCGCAGCAGCGCCGTGAGCTTGCCCACTTCGCGCGCCACGATCAGGTTCTGCGCCTGGGCCGGCGTGGTGTCCAGCGTGACGGTGGAATAGCTGCGCCGCTCGCCGCTTTTCGGATCGTCGATCGAGCGCTGGCCGGTGGCCATCACCTGCATGCGCTGCAGCAGCGGGAAGGTGGACTTCTTGCCGTTCTGCTCGACCGTGATAATCAGGTCGATCAAGTCGCCCGGCTCCAGCATGCCGGAGATGGAATTGATTTCGTCCACCGGCACCGTCATGGCGCGGTGGCCGCTCTCCACGCGCGACGAGAACGACGGCGCGCGCTGCGTCTCCATCAGCCCCCACAGGATCATTTCCCCGGCCTTGACCGGATAAGCCACGGCCTGGCCGTCGATGCGGGCGAAGTCGTCCGGCGTGATCGCCACCGAGTGCGCGTATTCGGACGGCACCTGGCGGATGGCGAGGTTTTCATTGCTCACCTTTTCGCCCTTGGCGATGTCCACCTTGGCCACCACCACGGCCGTCATCTGGCCCTTGCCGCGCGCCTCGATGGCGGCCATCTGGCCGCTCAGGAAGCTGCGCGCGGCGAAGGCCGCCAGGCCGCCGATCAGCAGCGCGATACCAAGAACTATCCAGGTCTTGCCGGGCCGGATGCGGCGCAGCGATTCAACATTAGGCAGCTTCATGATCAGAACGGAAGCGAGATGGCGTAGCTGATGTTCTTGTAGGCCAGCTGGAAGCCGTCGCTGACGATCTCGAAGGTGGTGCGCGCCTTGCCCGGGCTGGCCGGGTTGTCCTGTATCGGCACGAACAGGGCGAAGCCCAGCACGGCGCAAACGATGGCGTATTCCATAGAGGTGTAGCCTGCCTGGTTCTTTTTCATTTCAGTTGCTCCATATGCGAAGTAGTGTTCAACACCACGGTGACGCGCCCTTCGCGGTCGCGGCAAATCACGGCCATGGCGTCCTTGCCCCGTCCCTTGAAGAACAGGGTGCTGCCGTTGACGGCGCCGGCAGGCAGGGGCCGGCCACCGTATTCCTCGGGTTTTGCTTCCCGTTCGAATTCCAATCCTTCGTCCCGCATCAGCTGGCGCACGCGGTCGCGGTTCACGTCCTCGCTGTAGCTGTTGTTCACCGCCAGCAGCAGCGAAGCCACGCCGCGCTCGTTCGAGGTGAGGAAGCTGATCACGGACGAGCCCTGCGGCAGCTGGGCCAGGTAGCGCGCGCGTTGCGCCTGCGTGGCGCCGCGCTGGCTCGCAGCGGCCTTCAAGTCGGTTACAGCCAGCAGGCCGCGCGTGCCCTGCGGCAGGCCTTCGAGCTGAATGGTGATGTAGTAGTCGCCGCGCGGCCGGCCCAGCACCAGCTTGTTGCCAACCTTGCTTTCCATCAGCGGCTTTTCCATGTGGCTGCGAAACCAGGCCGCCAGCACCGCAGGGGACTCGCTGGTCGCAAAACCCGTCATGCGCATCGGCATGCCCTGTGCGGCAACCTGCGCCCCCATGTCCACGATGGCGGCGCCGGGTGGCAGCTCCACCTGCGGCCAGACGGCCGCAGCTGCAGGCAGCACAGCCGGCGACAGCAGTACGGACAGTGCGGCGGTGGATAGGGCGCGGCGCATCATTTCAGGCGGTCCACAGGTACTTCGTCGCGCCAGTAAGCCAGTTCGCCCAGCTTTGGGCCTTTTCCATTGCAAGCGCCAGGAAAGCAGCCAGTCATTTCTGTCACTTTCACCGCGTCATCCACGACGCCGTTGAATGGGCGCAGCGCCTTGCCCGGCGTAAGCAGTGTTTGGTCGATGCGCGACTCCACCTGCCCTGGCCCGCTGGCGGTCCAGGTATCGACCGCCACACTGGTGGCACGCCTGATAGTCAGACCGATGTTCTTGAACGGCTCGTAGGTCTCGGCCGGATTGCCGGCGGGTGCCGGCAAATTGGCCAGCGTGACGCTAACGTTGGCGGTGAAGACGCCGTTCGCTTTCAGTTCGAGCTGATCGCGCACATTGATCGGCACAGGCATTGAAAATGGTGCGTCGTCTGAGGCTGCAGCGTAGCCGTCGGACTGCGCTGCACCTGCCGCGCCAGCACCGAAGGTCACCCGCACGTCGCTGAATTTGCTGATCAGCGCACCGCCGTTCTGGTCGCTCCAGAACCGATTGCGGTTGGCATTAAAGTCGCCCGCCGTGTCACCGGTCTTGATAGGGGCATCAGAGTTGCTGAAGTAGCGGCGGCGCACTTCGTCCTCCAGCTGCGACACCGGCTTCCATGAACTCATGCCGTCGTTGCGCGTCATCGCGTCAAAGGCCACGTAGCGGCTGGCCATCTGCGTGGCGTAGCTGATGTCCTGGTACTTCGCCACCACCGGCATCAACAGGAACAGTGGCACGAGCACCAGGCACATGACCACTAACTCCGTGAGCGCCTGGCCGCGCTGGGCTGCGAAGAATGGCGTGCGCGTCATTGCCCGCCCCCTCCGGTAAAGCTGTAGCCACCGGCTGCATAGGGCGTGAAGACAGCCGCGCTGACGGTCGTGTCCATGGCGGCGTCGGCGGCGTTCAGCTTCAAGCCTTCCGGTTGCTCCATTTCCAGCAACAGGCCGCCGAACTGGCGCGACGCCGCGCCCACCGCAGGTTTAAACGAGCCGCCGGATGCGTAGCATGCGCTGCCGCCGCCGGTAGCAGCGGGCAGCGCCCAAATGTCGCAGGTGACGCCCTTCACGTCTTTACGCTGGGCGGTCTTGCTGGCGGCGTAGGCCGATACCTGGCGCAGTTGCGCAGCCATCGCCGCCATGGCTGGGTCGTTCGCCATGCGCTGCAATGCATCCGCCCCACCTGCAGGACGGGCCGGCATAGGTCGGGCACCGGCGTGGCCATCCGGGCCGCAGTTGCCCTTGGCGATCTTCGCCACCAGGTCGATCTGGCAGATACCCGCGCTCGACTCCAGCTTGGCCGTGCGCACAGGTTTGGACAGCAGGCTGCAGTCGCTGATGTTCACCTGGTAGGAAACGCCGGACGAATATTGGATGCTGCGCTGTAAGGCAAGGTAGTAGTCGTCGCGGTGGCTCACCATGTAGTCCGGCCAAGCCTTGGGCGGATTGACCGGCTGGCCGGTACGCTGGTGATCCGTCACGCAAGCCTGCACGTTCTCCTTGAGCCGCGCCAGCAGCGCGGCGTTGCCTTCCTTGCCGTTGAAGTAGCCGTGCAGCCGCGCGCGGTGCACTTGCACCTGCGCGCCCGCCCTGCCGTAGGCCTCGTGCGGCATGGGCGCCTTGAAGATCTCGTCCTCTTGCGGCGTGGTGGCCTGCGCTGCGCAGACTACTGCCATGGCGACCCCGCCGCAGATGAAATATTTTGAACTAGTCATGGATTGATGCCCTGCAGTGCCGCAGCCGCTGCCAGCGTCGCTGCGGAGTTGTCGCCCAAATGCGCCTGCCAGTAAGGATTGAACAAACTTGGCAGTTCCTTCTTGCCGTCCGCGCGCGCCACCGGGCGGTCGAAATAGACTTCGGAGGTCGATACCGCCGCCAGTACGTCCTGCGCCTGCGCGCCTTTCATCACGTCCAGGCGGCCGGTGGGTTTGATCTGCGAGCGGCCGTCGGAGGTCATGGTCTGCGCTTTAGCGCGCGTAAGACGAATGGCGAAGCGTAGCGTGGGGTCTACCCGTTTTGCGGCAGTGGGACTGTCCGGGGAATACAACAGCACTTCGCTGGAGACGTCGAAAAAATTGGGCACGCCGCTGTAGAACCAGTCGCTGCCGCCGCCGTTCTTGCGGGCGGACTGCTGGCCGGTACCCAGCGAGTAGTTGGCGACGGTGCGGCAACGCGGTATGCCGAAGCGGAAGCGCAATTGCTCCGCCCGCAGCGTTGCGCTGTCCTGCGCGCGCCACTCGTCGAATCCAATTAGCTGAGTGCTGCCGGTTCGGTTCGCTTTCCCGCGCGGCACCGGATTGCAGGGCAAGATTGAGCTGTCGCTCCAGGAACGGTTTCGGACGAAACCGTCCTTGTAGGCGGCACTCAGCTCAACATCCTTGAAGCGGGTGCGGTCATTGCCGATGTTCGGCGTTATGAAGGGTTTTCCGTCGAACAACGTGTAGTTGTCGAGCAGCGGAATCAGGTCGACCTTCACCACGCCATCGCCGACGTAATTGGCATCCGCAACTTCCTGCATCAGCCGGGTGCGAGCCGGCAGGAAACTGGCATACATGGTGGTCTGAGCCAGCTGCAAGGCCACCTTTGCCGTTTCAGTCGCAAGCACGGTGACCTGCAGCACCGGGCTAACGACATTCTCAGTGGCGTTGATCACTGTTGCGCCATAGGCCAAGACTCCGCACGCCGGCGTGTACTTCAGCAACTGCAGGCCACCGGGAACAGGGTAATTCGTTGTACAGAGCATCGCCGTATCGGCACTGGTGGCGTGTTCAGCGGAGTATTCAAGCCAGGAATCGACACTCACCATCTGGGCGATCGTTACCTCGTTCGCCATCAGCGCGCGGTTGGTGTAGGCATCGAAGTTCAAGGCACGGGCGTGCATGACGGCGGCGCTGTAGGCCACGGCGTCGGCGGTGTTGACCAGCTTGGCCTTTTCGGCCGTCAGCTGCCCGGTGTTGAACATGAAGAACATCGCAACCAGCCCGCTCAGCAGGACGAACAATCCATAGATGAGCGCCTGCCCCCGCTGCCGCGCGCGGCGCGGCAGGGAAGACAGCGGGTTGGAGGCGAAACGGCTCATGACTTAGTTGCTCCCGCCTGCGCTGCCCTGCTTGCCGGTGGTGGCTTGGTCGCCGTAAGTGCCCAGCGAGTTCTTGTTGGCGTCCTTGGCGGCGGCGGCGGCCTTGGTCGCTGCTGCTTGCGATGCGGTGATGGCGGCAGTGCCGTCGTTGCCGGACACCTCGTTCGAGATGGCGGCCATCTGGTTGCGCACGGTGGCGCCGAACAGTTGCGTGACGGCGATGGCGGCCACGGCAATCATGGCGACGATGATGATGTACTCGGTCATGCCCTGACCGGTTTGCCTGCGTTTGAAAGCGCGGATGTTCATGCGATACCCCTTTATCAAATTGTGGAAACACCAAATGGAATGGGCCTCCACGGACGGGGTGTGGCCCGCGCGAGGAAGCGGAGCCAACTGTAGACCTTGTACACCGCGCACATTTTCACCAAATGTAACGATGTTAAATAAATAATTTTTATTTTTACTTATTGGGCTTTTTGGCAACATTTCAATCGTGCGGGGCCACCTCATCAGTTACGATGGCGGCCTGGCGGCGGAATAAAAAAAACCCCGCAGCGCGGGGTTTTGGGGGTACTGCGGCAGCCGGAGGCTATTTGGCGGTCGCGGGGGCAGCGGCAGAAGCCGTCTTGTCCGCCTTCTCGCCCTTCGCGGCCTTGGCCGGCTTGGCGGGCTTGGCTTCGCCTGCGCCGTCGCGCGATTTGCCGTTCACTTGCAGGCCGGCTTCGGACAGTTTGACCGCGTTCTTTTCCCCCACGCCCTTCACGCGCATTTCAAAGTCGGCCCAGTCCTTGAAGGGGCCGCCCTTGGTGCGCTCGTCCAGTATCGCTTTCGACTTGGCCGGGCCGATGCCCTTCACGCTGTCCAGCGCGGCCGCATCGGCCTTGTTCACGTCGACCTGTGCAAATGCGAAGCCCATCGTCGCAACCAATGCGGCAACTGCCATCAACAGTTTCTTCATCATATTTGTCTCCGTTATGTGGGTAGCGAAACGGGATTCCGCCTCGCCCGTGGTAAACGGAGGCCGCCGACGCCAGTTGACCGGCTTTGTTTGATGTACATCAATCAAACCGCATGGCTGTGCAGGCCGCCAGCCGCGTCCTGCGCCAGCCAGGCGCAGCCTGTTTGGGCCAGGAAATCCAGCGCCTGCGGGCCTTTCAGCATGGCAATCGTGGCGCTGGCGCCCGCCGCCACCGTGAGCGGCGCCAGCACGCTGACCGAGCGCCACGCCGTGACCGGGTAGCCGGTGGCGGGGTCGAGGATATGGCAGTAACGCCGGCCATCCAGCTCGAAATAGCGCTCGTAGTCGCCGGAGGTGGCCAGCGCGCCGCTGGCGACATCGATGGCGGCGATGGCGCCGTCCTCCTGGCGCGGGTGCTGGATGGCGATGCGCCAGGGGCTGCCGTCCGGCTGCGGGCCGAGCACGCGCAGATCGCCGCCCAGGTTGACGTAGCCGCAGTGCACGCCTTGCGCCAGCAGCAGCGCGGCGGCGCGGTCGGCGGCGTATTCCTTGCCGAAGCCGCCGAAATCCAGCTCCATGCCGGCCAGCGGCAGGCGCAGGCTGCTCCCTTCCCGCTCGGCCTTGCGCCAGCCGGTGAGGGCCAGCAGCGGCGCCAGCTCCTCCGGCTGCGGCACGCGCGGCTGCTTGAAGTTCCAGGCCCGGCGCAGCACGCCGGTGGTGATGTCGAACAGGCCGCCGCTGAGGGTGTACAGCTGGTCCGCGTATGCCAGCAGGGCCAAGGTTTCGTCGTCCAGCGGCAGCGGCGCGCCGCCGGCCGCGCCGTTGATGGCGGACACCACACTGTCGCTGCGGTAGCGCGAGTACTTCGCTTCGATGCGCCGCACTTCGGCCATGGCGGGCGCGGCCAGCGCCTGCGCCGCCTCCTCGCTCGCGGCGGGCAGCAGCAGCTGGCAAGGGCTGGCCATGGCCTGGAAAGCCACGGTGTACAGCGCGCTCAAGCGCTCACCATTGCTTGCTGATGCCCAGCTGCCAGATTTGCGCGTCCATGCGCGCCAGGCCGGGGCTGCCGGTGCCGAAGCGGCGCCAGCCCGTGCTCTGGCAGTAACGCTCGGCCTTCACCTGCGCGCGCCAGCCGTCGCCGAAGCTGTAGGCGGCCTGCAGGCCGGCCGTGACGGCGCCGAAGCCGGACAGGCGCTGGTCGGCCGAGCTGAAGGCGGTGGAACCGAAGGTGTAGCCGGGCGGGAAAGGCGGGCCGAAGCGCTTGTCGTACACCGGGTCGAAATAGAAGTCCGCCGCCGATTGCGTGCTCAGCCGCAGCGAGGGCGTCAAGGCCCAGCCGCCGCCCAGCGCGCGCTCGTATTCGGCGCCCAGGGTGTGGGCGCGGGTGCCGAAGCTGTCCATGTAGTAGCGGTAGCTGGTGCGCATGGCGCTGCCGTCCCCCAGCGCGTGGTTCCAGCGCAGCAGCAGGCTGTTGACGTCGCGCTTGCGCGGGCGGTTGTCGACGTATTTGTAGGGGTCCGAGTAGTAGCCTTTACCTTTCGCATGCGTCAGGTCGAGCTTGACGATGTCGCGCTGGGTCAGCACCTGCTCCAGGCTGGCCAGCCATTCCACGGTGTGGCGGCGCTCGCCTGTCACCAGCAGGTTGACCGGGGAAATGGTGTCGTTGCTGACGCCAAAGGACAGGCTCCCGGTGGTGTTGTGGTCCGCGCTGCTGATGGTGCCGCCCAGCGACAGCGCGCGCGAGCGGTAGTCGTTCTCGTTGGACCAGGCGGCGCCGGCGCTGACGCTGGCGTTGGCGAGGTAGCGCGTGACGCGCAGGTCGGCGGCGTGGCGCAGGTCGTCCATGCGCGAGGCGCCGGAGATGGCGGTGTGGTAGCGCGGCGTGGCGCCGGACACGTGGTCGCTGACGGCGCCCGCTTCCAGCAGCCAGCCGCCGGCCACCGGCAGCGACAGGCGCACCGCAGGCGAGCGCACGCTCACGCGGTCCAGGCCGGGCTGTTCGTCCTTGTAGTGCAGATAGTCGACGCTGAGGGTGGCGGTGTCCGGCAGGGTTTGCGCGGCTGCGCTCGGCAAGCCCAGCCCCAGGCCGGGCAGTGCGAGCGCAGCCAGCATCAGGGCCTGGCTTGGCGGCAGGTCGGTCTTCGGCATCAGTTGCACCCGCAGCCGCCGCCGCCCACGCTGCCCGCGCCGCTGGCGGCTTCCTTGCTGTCGTAGATGTGGGCGCTGTAGCGCGACGCGGCAGGGTCGCGGTCGAAGCGCATATTGGGCTGTGCCAGCGCGCCTTTTTCCCACGCCGCCACAGGCTGGAGCGGAGCGCAGCCGGTGGCCAGTCCGGCTGCGGCGCACAGCGCGGCCCATGCAGCCCACCTCGCCAGCCTGCACGCCCCGCGCCACCTTATTTGTGCTTGCATGCCGGCCTCCTTATGGTTGTTGCAGCGCGGACTGGATGCGTGCTTCCAGCGCGGCGGTGTCGTTGTCGTTGAAGCCGCTTTGCAGCCACAGCAGCTTGCCGTCGCGGCCGATCAGCGCGCTGCTGGGCATGCCCTTGATGCCGTAGGCGCGCGCGGTGGCGCCGGCCGGGTCGTAGGCGATGGTGAACGCGGCCGGCACGCGGGACAGGAAGGCGGCGGCGTCTTCGCCCTTGGCGTCCAGGTTGATGGCCAGTACTTGCAGGCCGGCGCCGCCATGGCGCTGCTGCAGGCCGTTCATCCAGGGGAAGGAGCGCTTGCAGGGGCCGCACCAGGAAGCCCAGAAATCCAGGTAGACCAGCTTGCCGCGATAGGCGCTCAGCTGCACCCTGCCCTGTGCTCCCGGCAAGTCGAAACCCGGCGCCAAGGCCTCGCCCGCCTTGGCGCCCGCGCTTGCGCACGTGATGGCCAGGGCCAGGACAGCGCTGCCGGCGACAGCGGCCGTCATGGCGGCATGCCCGCGGCGAACCAGGCGGCGAGCAGGTCGCGTTCGGCCTGCGTCATGCCGGTCATATTCGCCCAGGGCATGAATTGCGATTGCACGGTGGAGGTAAAGATTTGCGTCGAGCGCGCGCGGATCTCGGCTTCGGTGTCGAAACGGATGCCCAGCGGTGCCGGGTTGAATCCGGGCACGGTGGGACGCGCGGAATGGCACGGCACGCAGCGCTGGATGATGATGGCCTGCACCTGCGGGAATTTCAGCGCCGGCTGCACCGGCTTGGTCCAGCTGAAGACGCCTGCCTGCCCGGTGCTGGTGTTGACCCAGCTGCCCGCCAGCACCCCGGCCGCCAGGTTCAGGCTGCCAGTCAGCGTGACGCTCTGGCCTGCGGTGGTGGGCAGCGCCACGCTGAAGCGGCCGCCCGGCTGCAAAGTGCCGCTGCCGCCGGCGTCCTGGTTCACCAGGTGGCCGAACAGCGCCATCGTGCCGTCGGGCTGTATGGTGATGCCGATGGCGCCCTGGTCGGCGCCGCGCACCGTCACGTCATACTGGCCCGCATACTCGGCCATGGCATTGGCCGGCAGGCTGCTGCCAAAGGGCAGATACTCGATGCCGTTGCGCACCGCGTTGGCCAGCAGCGCGATGTTTTCCGGCGAGTCGGAGAACTGGGCCAGCACCTCGGCCTGGCTCAGCCGGACGCCCAGCGGGCCGGTGCCGTCCAGATTGCCGACATGGTAGGCCAGGCCTGCCGCGTCCGGTGCGCGGCCCAGCACGTTCGCATACAGCAGCGTGACGAAAGCGGCGCTGTTCGGCGCGCCGTACAAACTCATGAATTCCTGGCTGGTGACGAAGCTGGCGGCAACCGTGTTCAGCGGCGCGCCGTTGTCCATCGTGCCGATGTGGTAGCCCAGGCCGGCCAGGTCCGGCTTGCGCTTGAAGGCGGCCTGATACAGGCGGTAGGCCTGGCCGGCGTTGCCGGACAAGTCCAGGGCCAGCGCGGTATCGGCAAAACGCAAGCGGCTGTCCGCCGGCACCAGTTGGGTGGCGCCGCTGAGGATGTCGGTGACGAGGAAGCCGCCCGTGGCGGGGGCGACGGTGTATTGGCTGAGATAGCCGCTGAAGCTGATGGCCGGGCCGGGGGCCGCCGCGTGCTGCGGCGCAGGAGCGCCCGAAGCGGACAGGCGCGCGCCGGCGCTCGGATTGCCCGGCTGGGATTGCTCGCCCGCGCCGCAGGCAACCAGCAACAGCGGCAGGGCCAGACAGCAGAGGCGGCGAGCGTCCATAGCGGTGTACCAAAAAGGGAAGGTTTACATCTTAGCCATCCCTGTATTATTTGGCAACCAGCCCGGGCCGGGCAAACAACGTTAGAGGAACAGCTCCTCGCGCGTGACGGTGGCCGTGCCCAGCTTGCCGACCACGATGCCGCCGGCGCGGTTGGCGGTCTGCACCGCCTCGTTCCAGCCCGCGCCCGCGCCCAGCATGGCGGCCATGGTGGCGATCACCGTGTCGCCCGCGCCGGACACGTCGAACACTTCGCGCGCGTCGGCCGGCATGTGGAAGCGCTCCTGCGCCGTGTACAGCGTCATGCCCTCTTCCGAGCGGGTCAGCAGCAGCGCGTCCAGCTTCAGTTCGCTGCGCAGCTTCTGCGCCTTCTCCGTGAGCTGCTCCTCGCTGCTCCAGCCGCCGGCTATGTGGCGGAACTCGGACTTGTTCGGGGTCAGCACGGTGGCGCCGGCGTAGCGCGCGAAGTCGTCGCCTTTCGGGTCGACCATCACCACCTTGCCGGCCGCGCGGCCCGCCGCCACCATGTCGGCCACGTTGACCAGGCTGCCCTTGGCGTAGTCGGACAGGATGATGACGTCGTAGTCGGCCAGCAGGGCCTTGTATTGCATCAGCTTGTTGCGCAGCACGGTGTCGCTGGGCGGCTCCTCGAAGTCGATGCGCAGCATTTGCTGCTGGCGGCCGATCACGCGCAGCTTGATGATGGTGGAGATGGCTTCGTCGCGCTTGAGGTAGCTGTGGATGCCGCCGCTGTGCAGCAGCTGCTCCACCTGGTCGCCCGCCTCGTCGGCGCCGACCACGCCCAGCAGGCCGGCATGCGCGCCCAGCGCGGCCGCGTTGCGCGCCACGTTGGCCGCGCCGCCCAGGCGCGCTTCGCGCTTGTCCACGCGCACGATGGGCACCGGCGCTTCCGGCGAAATGCGGCTCACGTCGCCGAACCAGTAGCGGTCCAGCATGACGTCGCCAACCACGAGGATGCGCACTTTGTCGAGCGCGGGGGCTTGGAAGGTGGTAACGGAAGTACTCATGGCGGTCTCTCAGGGTCGGCGGTGCGCTCGGATCGGCGGGTTACGGCTGCGCCTAACCCGCCCTACGGCCACGCACATGGGCGGCATCGTAGGGCGGGTTAGCGCAGCGTAAGCCGCCGGCGCATCAATTCATTACGTTCAGTTCTTCCGTGCGGCGCGGCGGGTAGGATTCCCACTTGCTGCAGCCCGGGCAGTGCCAATAATACTGGCGCGCCTTGAAGCCGCAATGGCCGCACTGGTAGCGGGCCAGCTTCTGGGTGTAGCCATGCACCAGGCCTTTGACCATGGACAGCTCGGACAGCAGCTCGGGCGGCGCGTCCATCATGCGCGCTTCCAGCAGCTTGTCCAGGCCCAGCAGGGTCGGCGTGCGGCGCAGTTCGTCGCTCACCAGCTGCTTGGCCGCGCTCACGCCGTCCAGTTCGATCACGGCCTTGAACACCACTTCCAGCAAATCGATGGACGAAGCCTGCTCCAGGTAGGACTTGAGCAGCGACACGCCTTCCTGCGCCCGGCCCACTTTCTTGTAGCCGTCCATCAGGCGCTGCGCCACCAGGGCCACGTGCGGCACGCTTTGCTGCTCCACGCGGCGCCAGGTGTTGAGCGCCGCTTCCACGTCGCCCTGCATCAGCTGCGCGTCGCCCACCAGGATGGTGGCGCGCACGCTGGTGCGGTCGGCCTGCAGGGCCTGCTCCAGCAGCTGCATCGCCTCTTCCGGATGGATGTGGACCAGCGCGTCCTGCGCCATTTCGCAGTAGAACTGCGCGATTTCCTTCTGGCGCACGCCGGCGCCCGCGTCCTGCAGGCCGGTCGCCACTTCGATCGCGCGCGGCCACTCCTTCTCGCGCTGGAAAATCTCCAGCAGCGAGCGGCGCGCCTGCACGCCGTAGGAGCTGTCCACCAGGCGCTTGAAGGTTTCCTCGGCGCGGTCCAGCAGGCCGGCCTTCAGGTAGTCCATGCCCAGCTCGTATTCGGCGTGCGCCTTCTGCTCGGCCGGCAGGTCCGGGCGCGACAGCAGGTTCTGGTGCACGCGGATGGCGCGCTCGGTCTCGCCGCGGCGGCGGAACAGATTGCCCAGCGCGAAGTGCATATCGGCCGTTTCCGGGTCCAGGCGCACGATCTCGATAAAGGCGTCGATGGCCTTGTCGGGCTGGTCGTTGAGCAGGAAGTTCAGGCCCTTGAAATAGCCGCGCGGCAGCGTGCGCGACTCGGACACCAGCTGGCGGATGTCCACCCGCGCGGCGACCCAGCCCAGGCCGAAGAAAATGGGCATGCCCAATAACCACCAGAGTTCGAATTCCATACTTTTCTTAGGCTTATTGCTGCGTGTTGATACTGTCCGGCTGCGGCTGGGCGTTGACCTGCAGCGCCGAGGTTTGCAGCGTTTGGATGGTGGATTTTTGTTTGGTCGCTTCGCGCCGGTGGCGGAAAACGGTAGGGGTGAGCGCGAGCACGCCGAGGAAGGCGCCGGCGGCAAAGAAGCCGAGCAGCATCAGCACCAGGGGGCCGCGTAATTCGTAGTTCAGGAACAGGACCAGATTCACTTCCTGGGTGTTCTTCAGCGCGAAGCCGAAAAACAGCACAAACAGGATAAAACCAAAAACAGTGGAAACAATTTTCATTCGTCAGCTTCCCGTTTCAAAAAAAAACGGCATCCAGGGACGCCGCTCTTTTACATCAGCCGGAACAGGCTTGCACCCGCCCCGGCTACCGTCATGTAGACGCTTCAGTCCTCGATGATGGGCTGGCCCACCATCGCGTCGACACGCTCGCGCAACTGCTTGCCCGGCTTGAAGTGGGGCACCCGTTTTTCGGGCACCATCACCTTGTCGCCGGACTTCGGATTGCGGCCGATGCGGGGCGGCCTGCTATTCAAAGCAAAGCTGCCGAAGCCGCGGATCTCGATGCGCTGGCCGCTCGCAAGCGCGCCGGTCATTGCATCGAGTATCGTCTTGACGGCGTACTCCGCATCCTTGGCCACCAGCTGAGAATAGCGCTCAGCCAGGCGGTTGATCAACTCGGACTTGGTCATCTACTTGTCGTCTTAGTTCTTGCTTAGTTCTTATTATCGAACTTGGCCTTCAGCAGTGCGCCCAGGCTGGTGGTGCCCGAAGCGGCGCTGCTGTCAACCGATGCCATCTTCTGCATGGCTTCTGCAGTTTCAGCATTGTCTTTAGCTTTGATCGACAGCTGGATCGAACGTGCTTTACGGTCGATGTTGATGACCAGCGCTTCAACAGCGTCGCCAACCTTCAGGTGGGTACCGGCATCTTCCACGCGGTCGCGGGAGATTTCGGATGCACGCAGGTAGCCTTCAACTTCTTCGGACAGCTGGATCACGGCGCCTTTAGGCTCAACCGATTTAACGGTACCGTTAACCATCGAACCTTTGTCGTTCATGGCTGCGAAGTTGTTGAATGGGTCGCCTTCCAGTTGCTTCACGCCCAGGGAAACGCGCTCGCGCTCAACGTCGATAGCCAGAACCACGGCTTCCAGTTCGTCGCCTTTCTTGAACTTGCGCACGGCTTCTTCGCCGGACTCGGTCCACGACAGGTCGGACAGGTGCACCAGGCCGTCGATGTTGCCAGCCAGACCGATGAACACGCCGAAGTCGGTGATCGACTTGATGGCGCCACGGACTTTATCGCCCTTCTTGTGGGTTACGCCGAAGTCATCCCATGGATTTGCTTTGCACTGTTTCATGCCCAGCGAAATACGGCGACGCTCTTCGTCGATCTCCAGAACCATCACTTCTACTTCGTCGCCCAGCTGGACAACTTTATTAGGAGCAACGTTCTTGTTGGTCCAGTCCATTTCGGAAACGTGAACCAGGCCTTCGATGCCTTGTTCAACTTCAACGAACGCGCCGTAGTCGGTCAGGTTCGTTACTTTACCGAACAGGCGGGTGCCTTGTGGGTAACGACGGGACAGACCGGTCCAAGGATCGTCGCCCAGCTGTTTCACGCCCAGGGACACGCGGTTCTTTTCCTGATCGTACTTCAGGACTTTCGCGGTGATCTCTTGGCCAACGGTCAGCACTTCCGATGGGTGACGCACACGACGCCATGCCAGGTCGGTGATGTGCAGCAGGCCGTCGATGCCGCCCAGGTCCACGAACGCGCCGTAGTCGGTGATGTTTTTCACAACGCCGGTCACCACGGTGCCTTCTTTCAGCGTTTCCATCAGTTTCTGACGCTCTTCGCCCATCGAAGCTTCGATGACGGCGCGGCGGGACAGAACGACGTTGTTACGCTTGCGGTCCAGTTTGATCACTTTGAATTCGAGGGTCTTGCCTTCGAATGGGGTGGTGTCTTTGACAGGACGGGTGTCCACCAGCGAACCTGGCAGGAACGCGCGGATGCCGTTGGTCAGAACGGTCAGGCCGCCCTTGACTTTGCCATTGACGGTACCGACGACGATTTCGCCGGATTCCATTGCTTTTTCCAGTGCCAGCCACGAAGCCAGACGCTTGGCTTTGTCGCGCGACAGGATGGTATCGCCGAAACCGTTTTCCAGCGATTCGATGGCCACGGAAACGAAGTCGCCTACTTTGACTTCCAGTTCGCCTTGGTCATTCTTGAATTCTTCAACAGGGATGAAAGCTTCCGATTTCAGGCCGGCGTTTACGATCACAAAGTTGTGATCCAGACGAACGACTTCAGCGGAGATCACTTCGCCGGAACGCATGTCCTGACGGGACAGGGATTCCTCAAAGAGGGCTGCGAAACTTTCCATATTAGACATAGTACTTCCAGGTCAGCCAGTAAGGCCCGCGATATGCGGCTTCAACTGGGTTAGGGTTAATAAAACACAACAATTACTTTGCTGCGGCGGCATACCACTGCAACACCTGCGCCACCGCCTCATCGACGGCCATACGCGAGGTATCGAGCACATGCGCTCCCTCCGCGGGGACCAGCGGCGCGATGGCCCGGTTCGTATCCCGGTCATCCCTTGCCTTCAAATCCATCAGGAGGTCTTCCATATTAGCAGAAAATCCCTTAGCTATCAATTGCTTATATCGGCGTTCGGCGCGCGCTTCCACGCTGGCGGTCAAAAACACCTTCAACTGGGCGCCGGGGAAGATCACCGTGCCCATATCGCGCCCGTCGGCCACCAGGCCCGGCGTCTTGCGGAAACCCAGCTGCAGGCCGTACAGCGCCTGGCGCACCGAGGGGAAAGCGGCGATTTTCGAGGCCGTGTTGCCCACCTCTTCCTGCCGGATCGCGTCGGTGACGTTTTCATGCGACAAAAACACCGCCTCCCCGGTAAAACTGATGTTCAGGTGCTCGGCCAGCTTGGCCAGCGCGTGTTCATCCGTCAGGCTGGTGTCGCGGCGGATAGCCTGCAGCGCGGTCAAACGGTAGAGCGCGCCCGAGTCCAGCAGGTGGAAGCCGAGGTGGTCGGCAACCTTGTGTGCGACGGTGCCCTTGCCGGATGCGGTGGGGCCGTCAATGGTGATGACTGGAATATGGGAGGTGGACATGTTTTATTTGGCAATGGCGGCGAAGGCGTCGAAATAGTCGGGGAAAGTCTTGGCCACGCATTTAGGGTCGTTAATCCGTACATTATTGCCTCGACGCAATGCGCCGTCCAGCGAGACCAGCGAGAAGCACATGGCCATGCGGTGGTCGTCGTAGGTGTCGATGGCGGCGGAACCGATGGCGGCGGGCGGCGTCACCTTCAGGTAATCCGCACCCTCCACCACCACGGCGCCCAGCTTGCGCAGCTCGGTGGCCATGGCGGCGATGCGGTCGGTTTCCTTCACGCGCCAGCTGGCGATGTTGCGCAGCGTGGTGGTGCCGTCCGCATACAGCGCGGCCACGGCGATGGTCATGGCGGCGTCCGGAATATGGTTGAAGTCCATGTCCACGGCCTTCAGCGGGCCATTGGACTTGGCTTCGATCCAGTTGTCGCCCATGGTGATCTGCACGCCCATCTGCTCCAGCGCCTCGGCAAAGCGCACGTCGCCCTGGATGGAATCGCGTCCCACGCCTTCCACGCGCACCGGGCCGCCGGCAATGGCGCCCGCCGCCAGGAAGTAGGAAGCGGACGAGGCGTCGCCCTCCACGTGGATCAGGCCCGGGCTCTTGTAGCGCTGGCCGGCCTGCACGGTGAAGGACGCCCAGCCGTCCTGCTCCACCGTCACGCCGAAGCGGCGCATCAGGTTCAGCGTGATCTGGATGTAAGGCTTGGAAATCAGTTCGCCAACGACATCGATGGTGACGGCGTGGCCTTGCGCCATCAGCGGCGCCACCATCAGCAGCGCGGTGAGGAACTGGCTGGACACGTCGCCGCGCACCGACAGGCGCTGCGCCGTCAGATTGCCCTTGCGGATGTGCAGCGGCGGATAGCCGGGATTGCCCGTGTATTCAATCTGCGCGCCGATGGCGTTCAGCGCGTCCACCAGGTCGCCGATCGGGCGCTCGTGCATGCGCGGCACGCCGTGCAGCTTGTAGTCGCCGCCGATCACGGCCAGCGCGGCCGTCAGCGGACGGATGGCGGTGCCGGCGTTGCCCATGAACAGATCGGCCGAGGGCGCAAAGTGCACGCCGCCCACACCGCCTCCGCCGGCCACGGTGTGCATGGGGTAGCCGTCCATGGTGGGCTGCGCTTCCCAGCGCACGCCCAGCTCGCGTAAGGCGTTCAGCATGACGTGCGTGTCGTCCGACGCGAGCAGGCCGCCGATGCGGGTTTCGCCTTCCGCCAGCGCAGCGAGCAGCAGGATGCGGTTGGAGATGGATTTCGAACCCGGCAGGCGCACCACGCCTTCAACGTGGGCGACCGTCGCCAGATCGATGTGTTCGGGATAGTTTTGCTGCGTCATACCAGTCCTTTTGCTTACTCAGCTTTGTCTTGTGCGGGCGGCGCCTCGGCCGCCTCGATCGTCGCAATCCAGCGCTGGCGGGCTTGCTGGGCATTGCCGTACACCGCCTCGAGGGCGGCGCCGTTGCCGGCGGCAAGCTGCGCGCGCAGCGTGGTCAATTGTGCCAGATAGGCGTCCAGCTCCGTCAGCAGCGCGGCCTGGTTGGCCAGGCTGATGTCGCGCCACATTTCCGGCGACGAGCCCGCGATGCGGGTGAAGTCGCGGAAGCCGCTGGCGGCGTACTGGAACAGCAGATCGGCGTGCGGCTTGTGGGCGATGTCGTCCACCAGTGCGTAAGCCAGCAAATGGGGCAAATGGCTGACGGCGGCGAACACCTTGTCGTGTTCTTCCGGCGAGAGGCGATGGATCACAGCGCCGCAGGCACGCCAGGCGGCGGCCACCAGCTCCACGTCCGCTTCGGCGTTTTCGGCCAGCGGCGTGAGCACTACTTTCTTGCCTTGATACAGATGCGGAATGGCCGCTTCCGGGCCATTCGTTTCGCGCCCCGCGATGGGGTGGCCGGGCACGAAGCGTCCCAGCTTGTCGCCCAGCACGGCGCGCGCGGCGGCGGCCACGTCGCCCTTGGTGCTGCCCGCGTCGGTGACCACGGTGCGCGGCCCCAGGTGCGGCAGCAGCGCGGCCAGGATGTTGGCGGTCTGCGCCACCGGCGCGGCCAGCAGCACCAGGTCCGCGTCCTGGAGCGCCACGGCCAGGTCGCCGCCGATTTCGTCGATGATGCCCAGCTCCAGCGCACGTTGCAGCGATGCCGGCGAACGGTCCATGCCGACAATGCTGCGCACGGCGCCGGCCTGTTTCAGCGCCCGCGCAAACGAACCGCCTATCAAGCCGACGCCGAAGATAACGATCTTATTCACGGTCCGACGCCAGCGCTTTCTGCAAAGCCGAGATCAGGATGGCGTTTTCCTGCGGCAGGCCGATGGAAATGCGCAGCCACTCGGGCAGGCCGTAGTTGCCCACCGGGCGCACGATCACGCCCTGCTTGAGCAGCGCCAGGTTGACGCGCGCGCCGGCGGCCAGGTCCTTGCCCACTTTGACCAGCACGAAGTTGCCAAAGGACGGCACGTACTCCAGGCCCATCTGCTGGAACGCTTCCACGAACTGCTGGTAGCCGGCGGCGTTGTTGCGCGCGCCCTGCTCCAGGAAGTCCTTGTCGTTCAGCGCGGCGATGGCGGCCGCTTGCGCCAGCGAGTTCACGTTGAACGGCTGGCGAATGCGGTTCATCAGGTCCGTCAGCGCAGGCTGGGCGATGGCGAAGCCCACGCGCAGGCCGGCCAGGCCGTAAGCCTTGGAGAAGGTGCGCGACACCAGCAGGTTGGGATACTGCTTGACCCACGCTGCGGACTCGTACTGGTTTTCCGGCGACAGGTATTCGTTGTAGGCCTCGTCCAGCACCACCACCACGTTGGCCGGAACCTTCTTCAGGAAGGCTTCGATTTCGGCGGCGCCGATGAAGGTGCCGGTGGGGTTGTTCGGGTTGGCGATGAAGACCAGGCGGGTGTCCGCGTCGATGGCGGCAGCCATGGCGTCCAGGTAATGGCCGTAGTCCTTGGCCGGCACCACGATGGCGCGCGCGCCCAGGCCTTGCGTGGCCAGCGCGTACACCGCGAAGGAGTACTGCGAATAAACGATGGCCTGGCCCTTTTCCACGAAGGCGTGGGCGGCGATTTCCAGGATGTCGTTGCTGCCGTTGCCCAGGGTGATCCAGTCGGCCGGCACGTCGTAGCGCTCGGACAGCGCGGCCTTCAGCTCGAAGCCGTTGGCGTCCGGGTAGCGGCCCAGGTCCGCGGCGGCGGCAGCCATCGCGGTCTTGGCCGATTCCGGCACGCCGTACGGGTTTTCGTTGGAGGCCAGTTTGACGATGGACGCTTCGTCCAGGCCAAACTCGCGCGCCACTTCGGAAATGGGTTTGCCAGCCTGGTATGGGGCGATGGCGCGGACGTATTCAGGACCGAAATTCTTGGACATAGGATTCTCAATAATTGAATTAAGTAAGGCTGACCGGGTAAGAGCCCAGCACCTTGAAGAATGCAGCCTGGTCTTTCAGTTCGGCCAGGGCTTTGCCGACGGCGGCGTCGTTCACATGGCCGTCCACGTCAACGTAGAAGTAGTACTCCCAGGTGCCGATGCGCGCCGGGCGCGATTCGAAACGGGTCATGGACACGCCATGCTTGGCCAGCGGCGCGAGCAGCTGGTACACGGCGCCGGCCTTGTTCGGCACGGCCAGCACCAGCGAGGTGTGGTCTTTCCCGGACGGCAGCGTTTGCAGATGGCCGATGACGGCGAAGCGCGTGCGGTTGTGCGGGTCGTCCTGGATATGGCCTTTGACCACGCCCAGCTTGTACTGCGTGCCCGCCATTTCGCTGGCGATGGCCGCCACGCTGGCGTCGTCGCCGGCCATGCGCGCCGCTTCCGCGTTGGAGGCCACGGCGCGGCGTTCGATGTTGGGATAGTTCTGGTTCAGCCACACCTGGCACTGCGCCAGCGCCTGCGAATGCGCGCAGATCACCTGCACGCCGTCCATATTGCCGGTCTTGGTCATCAGGCTGTGGTGCACGGCGATGGCCACTTCGCCGCTGATCAGCGTGGTCGTGCCCAGCATCAGGTCCAGCGTGCGGTTGATGGCGCCTTCGGACGAGTTCTCCACCGGCACCACGCCGAAATCGGCGGTGCCGGCTTCGGTGGCGCGGAACACTTCGTCGATGGACGCGCAAGGCAGGCCTTCAACGGCGCTGCCGAACTGCTGGTACACAGCCTGTTCGCTGAAGGTGCCGACCGGGCCGAGATAGGCCACGGTGACGCGCTTTTCCAGCGCGCGGCAAGCGGACATGATTTCGCGGAAGATGGTCTGCACGTCGGTGGCGACCATGGGGCCGGGGTTGCGGTCGGCCACGCCGCGCAGCACCTGGGCTTCGCGTTCGGGGCGGAACACCGGCGCGTTGGTTTCGGCCTTCACGTGGCCGACTTCCTGCGCCACTTTGGCGCGCTGGTTCAGTAAGGCGAGGATCTGCGCGTCGATCGCGTCGATCTGCTCGCGCAGGGGTTTCAGTTTATCTGTCATGTTCTGCAGCCAGAGGGTGGGTTTGGCCTTAGCGGCCCGCAAATTCGTTCAGGTAATCGACCAGGGCTTGTACGCCCTCGATAGGCATCGCGTTGTAGATCGATGCACGCATACCGCCGACGGACTTGTGGCCCTTCAGTTGCAGCAGGCCGCGCGCTTTGGCGCCGGCCAGGAATGCTTCATTCTTGCTTTCGTCGCGCAGGTAGAACGGTACGTTCATGCGCGAGCGGTATTGGGGCAGGACGCGATTCTGGTAGAAGTCGTCCGCATCCAGCGCGGCGTACAGCAGCGCTGCTTTTTCTTTGTTGCGGCGTTCCATCTCGGCCACGCCGCCTTGTTTTTTCAGCCACTGGAACACCAGGCCGGCAATGTAGATGCCATAGGTGGGCGGCGTGTTGTACATCGATTCGTTGTCGGCCACGTTCTTGAAGTCGAAGGCGGACGGGCAGAAAGGCAGCGCCTTGCCCAGCAGGTCCTCGCGCACGATGACCACGGTCACGCCGGCCGGGCCGATGTTCTTCTGCGCGCCGCCGAAGATCAGGCCGTACTTGGCCACGTCCACGGGACGGGACAGGATGTGCGAGGACATGTCGGCCACCAGGGTGGTGTCGCCCTGCGCGGTGGGCACGAAGTCGATCTCCACGCCGTCTATGGTCTCGTTGGTGCACAGGTGCAGATAGGCCGCGCCGGGCGTGAGCTTCCACTCGGACTGCGGCGGCACGAAGGTGTAGCCGTTGTCCTTGGCGCTGGCGGCAACGTTCACCTTGGCGTAGCGCGCCGCTTCCTTGATGGATTTGCTGGACCAGGAGCCGGTCTGCACGAAGTCGATGGTGCTATCGGCGCCGGCGACGAGGTTCATCGGGACCACGGCGTTCTGCGACAGCCCGCCGCCCTGCATGAACAGGATCTTGTAGTTGTCCGGCACCGCCAGCAGTTCGCGCAGGTCGCGCTCGGCGGCGCGGTAGATCGAAATGAACTCCGGGCCGCGATGGCTCATTTCCATGACGGACATTCCACTGCCGTTCCAGTCCAGCATTTCAGCAGCGGCCTGGGCCAGCACTTCTTTCGGCAAAACGGCTGGGCCGGCGGAGAAATTGTAGATATTCGTCACGTTCTTTCCTTAGTTGACCAGGTTGGCGGTCATTTCCTCAACGATTTTCCCCATGCGCGGCAAGATGATTTTCTGGCTGGTCTGCATGGATTCCTGCATCACCTTCGGCATCGTGGCCAGCATCTTGGCGCCGATCGGGCTGCGGTAGAAGGCCAGCAGTTCGCGCATCTCATCGACCGTGTAGTTGCGGGCGTAGATGGCGGTGGTTTCGCGTTCCAGTTCATCGAACAGCGCCGGGTCGGCAAAAAACTTCTGCAGGGAGGCCGTCATGGCCGGGATCATTTTTTCCAGCTCGGCCTGGGCTGCGGCCTTCTTGGCCGGGGTCATGCCCCTGGCACGGGTTTCAATCATGCCGCCGCTCATGGCGCGCAGCATTTGCGGCATCTGCGCCGTCATCTGCTGCATCGACGCCTGCATCAGGCCGCGCGCGTTGATCGCCTCCATCAGCTGCTTGGCGGCGGCGGTGGATTCCGCACTGGGGACGGCGTTCTGCGCCATGGCAGGCGCGCAGGAAAGCGCCAGAGCGGCGGCTAGCAGGGCAACGATTTTTTTCAATTTGTCTCTCTCGAATGTAAAAACGGGGCCAGTGTCATTGTCGCATTAATTGCGCAAACGACCCTGGCCCCGCCGTGGCGGGTTACGGCCTCCGGCCTAACCCGCCCTACGCACCATCACGAACCAAGTCGCGCGATGCAGGCGTAGGGCGGGTTAGCGTAGCGTAACCCGCCTGTGCGCGCCGCAAAGCTTACTCGGGCGCCGCCTCCGGTTCGTCCGGCGCGGCCGGCGCTTCCGCCACATTGCCGCCGGATGGTTCCAGCTCCACCTCGTCGATGTCCGTTTCCACGATGCGCTGCAGGCCGGACAGCTTGGTGCCGTCTTCCACCGCGATCAGGGTCACGCCTTGCGTGGCGCGGCCCATTTCGCGGATCTCCGCCACGCGGGTGCGGATCAGCACACCGCCGGTGGTGATCAGCATGATCTCGTCGGTCGGCTCAACCAGCGTCGCGGCGACCACCTTGCCGTTGCGCTCCGAGGTCTGGATGGCGATCATGCCCTTGGTGCCGCGGCCGTGGCGGGTGTACTCGGTGATCGGAGTACGCTTGCCGTAGCCGTTCTCGGTGGCCGTCAGCACGGACTGCTGCTCGTTCTCGGCCACCAGCAGGGCGATCACGTTCTGGCCTTCTTCCAGGTTCATGCCGCGCACGCCGCGCGCCGTGCGGCCCATGGGACGCACGTCGTTCTCGTCGAAGCGCACCGCCTTGCCGGCGTCGGAGAACAGCATCACGTCGTGCTGGCCGTCGGTCAGCGCGGCGCCGATCAGGAAGTCGCCCTCGTCCAGGTCCACGGCGATAATGCCGGCCTTGCGCGGGTTGCTGAAGTCCTTCAGCGGGGTTTTCTTCACGGTGCCCAGGCTGGTGGACATGAAGACGTAATGGTCCTCCGGGAAGGTGCGGTTTTCGCCCGACAGCGGCAGCACCACGGTGATCTTCTCGTCGTCCTGCAGCGGGAACATGTTCACAATCGGCTTGCCGCGCGAGGCGCGCGAGCCCTGCGGCACTTCCCATACCTTGAGCCAGTACATGCGGCCACGGTTGGAGAAGCACAGGATGTAGTCGTGCGTGTTGGCGATGAACAGCTGGTCGATCCAGTCCTCGTCCTTGGTCGCCATGGCCTGCTTGCCGCGTCCGCCGCGCTTCTGCGCGCGGTACTCGGAAATCGGCTGAGACTTCATGTAGCCCAGGTGCGACAAGGTCACGACCATGTCCTGCGGCGTGATCAGGTCTTCCGTGCCCAGGTCGGTGGCGTTGTGCTCGATGGTGGAGCGGCGCGCGTCCTTGCTGCCGTATTCCAGCTGGGCGGCGGTCATTTCGTCGGTGATGATGGTGGTCACGCGGGCCGGCTTGGACAGGATGTCCAGCAGGTCGGCGATCAGCGCCATCACGTCCTTGTATTCGTTGACGATCTTGTCCTGTTCCAGGCCGGTCAGGCGCTGCAGGCGCATCTGCAGAATCTCTTGCGCCTGGTCGTCGGACAGCTTGTACAGGCCGTCCGGCTGCAGGCCGTAGTGCTTGGGCAGGTGCTCGGGACGGAAGGCTTCCATGCCCGCCTGGCCTTCGTCGCCGGTGCGGGCCAGCATTTCGCGCACGATGGACGAATCCCAGCCGCGCTCCATCAGCGCGGTCTTCGCGACCGGCGGCGTCGGCGCGGCCTTGATGATGGCGATGAAGTCGTCGATATTGGCCAGCGCAACGGCCAGGCCTTCCAGCACGTGGCCGCGTTCGCGCGCCTTGCGCAGTTCGAACACGGTGCGGCGCGTGACCACTTCGCGGCGGTGCGACAGGAAGCACGCCAGCATTTCTTTCAGGTTCAGCAGCTTGGGCTGGCCGTCGACCAGGGCCACCATATTCATGCCGAAGGTGTCTTGCAGCTGGGTCTGCTTGTACAGATTGTTCAGCACCACTTCCGGCACTTCGCCGCGCTTCAGCTCGATGACCACGCGCATGCCCGACTTGTCGGACTCGTCGCGGATGTCGGAAATGCCTTCCAGCTTCTTGTCGCGCACGTTTTCGGCGATGCGTTCCAGCAGGGACTTCTTGTTGACCTGGTAAGGCAGCTCGTCAACGATGATGGCGGTGCGGCCGCCGTCCTTGCCGTATTCCTCGTAGTGGGTCTTGGCGCGCATTACCACGCGGCCACGGCCGGTGCGGTAGCCGTCGCGCACGCCGGACACGCCGTAGATGATGCCGGCGGTCGGGAAGTCCGGCGCAGGAATCAGCTCGATCAGCTCGTCGATGGTGCAGTCCGGGTTGCGCAGCACGTGCAGCGCGCCGTTGATCACCTCGGTCAGGTTGTGCGGCGGGATGTTGGTCGCCATACCCACCGCGATACCGGACGAACCGTTGATCAGCAGGTTGGGGATGCGGGTCGGCAGGACGGTCGGCTCTTTTTCCTTGCCGTCGTAGTTGGGCGCGAAGTCGACGGTGTCCTTGTCGATGTCGGCCAGCATTTCGCCGGCGATCTTGTCCAGGCGGCACTCGGTGTAACGCATCGCCGCGGCGTTGTCGCCGTCGACCGAGCCGAAGTTGCCCTGGCCGTCCACCAGCATGTAGCGCAGCGAGAAGTCCTGCGCCATGCGCACCAGCGTGTCGTAAATCGAGGCGTCGCCGTGCGGGTGGTATTTACCCATGACTTCACCGACCACGCGCGCGCACTTGACGTAAGGGCGGTTCCAGACATTGTTCAGTTCGTGCATCCCGAACAGGACCCGGCGGTGTACCGGCTTCAGGCCGTCGCGCGCATCCGGCAAGGCTCGGCCCACGATCACGCTCATGGCGTAGTCGAGGTAGCTCTTGCGCATCTCTTCTTCGAGGGAAATAGGGATTGTTTCTTTTGCGAATTGATCCATGTGTGGGTCGTCTGTTCTTAACTGAGGTTGACTTATCTGTTACGCACGCTGCCGTACACCCGTTGTCCGCAGACAAGCGCACGATTTTAGCATGCGCGTCATGGCTACTGCGCAATTCCGGCGCCGGGGCCTGCCGCGACCGCCGCGAGACCGGCGCGGGCGATGTCACGGAGCTGAAACAATGAAACGTTATTATTTCGCCCAGCGTTGCGCAAAAACAACATTTTGGTCAATTGCGGCCCGGATTCAATTTGCGCCATTAGTATTCCATTTCCATCCCTATGGCAAAATGGACTAGAAGTTAATTGCCTGTTTCGCAATCGGGAACCCGCGCGACAGAGGGGCATATGGTAGGATGCGCCCCATGCACCAACGTCGCGCAGTTTTTCTGCGGATATCACCCCGAAAGGAAGAAAAAATATGAATAAAATTATTGCATCGATTTTTGCTGCGTCGGCAGTGATCGCTGGATCCGCCGTGGCCCAGCAGCCAACCACCCCGCCTTTCGCCCCCGTAACCCAGGACATCAAGGCCGCCACTCCGAAGAGCGCTTATGTACAGGATGCACGCGGCATTATCGCTCGCGACCCGTTCGGCCTGTGCTGGCGCACCGGCTACTGGACCCCGGCTGACGCCGTGCCAGGTTGCGATCTGCCAATCTGCGTTGAGCCAGAGAAACTGGAGAACGGCAAATGCGTAGCACCGCCGCCGCCACCAGCACCGGCCCCCGCCCCGGCTCCTGCACCAGCCCCTGCGCCAGCACCGGCTCCGGCGCCGACCTCGGAAAAAGTCAGCTTCGCAGCGGACGCCTTCTTCGACTTCGACAAAGCCGTGCTGAAGCCTGAAGGCAAAGCCAAGCTGGACGACCTGAGCTCGAAACTGGGCGCGATCAACCTGGAAGTCATCATCGCCGTAGGCCACACCGACTCCGTCGGCAGCGATGAATACAACCAGAAGCTGTCGGTACGCCGTTCGGAAGCCGTGAAAGCCTATCTGATCTCCAAAGGCGTTGAAGCGAACCGCGTCTACACCGAAGGCAAGGGTGAGAAGCAGCCAGTGGACGACAACAAGACCGCCGCCGGCCGCGCTAAAAACCGCCGCGTGGAAATCGAAGTTGTGGGTACCCGCAGCACCAAGTAATACGCAGCACGCGCATGCATTAAACGCGCGCGAATAGCACCATTCAAGCCGCCCGGTTCACGCCGGGCGGCTTTTTTTTACCATGCAAAATGCGGCGTTGTAAATTTGTACTCACCCCAATTTGTTGTTGACTCGACATCGGCGTTGCAGGACGATTCTTTCCTGTTGGACAATCGCTGAAGTGAGAGAACAGGGGTTAAGCATGATTAACCGCGCTTGGCTTTTCGGCGGCATTGCTGCCGCACAGTGTCTCAACTGCCTGGCCCAAACGGTGCCGGACGCAGGCCGGCTGGACGACCGCAACCGCCCGCCGCCCCCCTCCTCCCCGCCCGCCGCACCGCGCGTGGTGGTCAATCCCGCCGCGCAGCCGGGCCAGCCCGCGCTCACCGAAGGCAGCCTGATGGTGAAAGGTTTCCGCTTCAGCGGCGACCTGGACGGCATTGCGCCGGCCACGCTGGCCAGCCTGACCGCCGGCGACGGCGGCCGCGTGATGGCGCTGAGCGAACTGCACACCGTGGCCGACAAGGTCGAGCGCCATCTGCAGGCCGACCTGGGCCTGGTGGTGGCCAAGGCCTGGGTGCCGCTGCAGGACGTGCAGGACGGCATGGTGGAAATTCGCATCCTGCAGGGCACGGTGGAGGAGCTCAAGCTGTCGGCCGCGCCCGGCCAACTGTCCGTGCCGTCGGGCGCGCTGGCGCCGGCCCGCATGCTGCTGCCGCCCGGCTCGGCCATCAGCCGCGCCAGGCTGGAGGAAGCGGTGTACCGCATGTCCGACTACGTGGGCACGCCGGTGCGCGCGTTGCTGCTGCCGGCCGCCGCCCTGGGCCGCTACGACATCCAGTTTGAACTGGAAGCGGCCGGGCGCGTGAGCGGCAGCGTGAGCGTGGACAACACCGGCAACCGCTACACCAGCCAGTGGCACGACACGGTGAACCTGAAAGTGGCCAACCTGACCGGCCACGCCGACCAGCTGCAGCTGACCGGCCAGCTGCTGACCGACAAGCAGCGCAGCCTGCGCGCCCACTACCAGCATCCGCTGCCGGGCGACTACCGCATCGGCCTGAGCGGGCAAGTGTCGCGCTACGAACTGGGCGGCGCCTTCGAGCCGCTGGACGCGCACGGCCGCACCACCCTGTTCGGCGTGGACCTGCAGCGCGCGCTGGCGCGTTCGCGCGCCTACAACCTGTACGCCAGCGCCGAGGTGCTGCGCCGCAAGCTGACCAACCACCAGCTGGGCGCGCTCACCAGCAAGCACACGGTCAACGAACTGAACCTGGGCCTGCGCACCGACTGGACCAGCGGCACGGCCTTCAACTACGGCTGGGTGACGCTGACCGGCGGCAACGTCAAGCTGGACGGCGCGGCGCTGGACGCCGTCAGCGACCACCTCGGCCCCGACCTGCGCGGCGGCTTCGGCAAGCTGGCCTTCGGCTACACGCGCAGCCAGCCGGTGGCCAAGGACGGCAGCTTCGTGGCCAATCTGTCCGGCCAGCTGGCCAGCAAAAACCTGGACTCGTCGGAGACTTTCCTGCTGGGCGGCATGGGCGCCGTGCGCGCCTACCCCAGCGGCGAAACGGCGGGCGACCAGAGCCTGGTGGCGCAGCTGGAGTACCACCAGCAGTTCGGCCAGGCGCTGCGCGGCTTTGCCTTCTACGACATGGGCTGGATCAAGGTGCGCAAGCACCCGTGGCCAAGCTTTGTGGGCGACAACAGCTTTACGCTGAAAGGCGCGGGCCTGGGCGTGGCCTGGCAGCCGGCCAGCCGGGTCGAGCTGTCGCTGATCGCGGCGCGCAAGCTGGGCCACAACCCGGTGGCCGACCCGCTGACCGGCAACGACAGCGATGGCCGCTCGTCGCGCTTCCGGGTGTGGGCGTTCGCGATTTTCCGGTTCTAGCGGCGGCTTACGCGCTCCGCGCTAAGCCGCCCTACGAGGATACACGCCGTCGCTGGGTCATTCTTAACTTGCCGTTGTGGGGTGCTGATCATGTCCATGCCGCAATTCCCTCTCAAACAGACCGTGCTGTGCTGCCTGCTGGCCCTGGCCGCCATGGAACGCGCAGCGGCCCAGGCCGCGCCGGGCGCCCTGCCCACCGGCGGCAATGTGGCCGCCGGCCAGGCCGCCATCAGCCAGAACGCGGCCACCATGCAGGTGCGCCAGAGCAGCCAGCAAGCCATCATCGACTGGCAGAGTTACAACATCGGGCGCGACGCCAGCGTGCAGTACATCCAGCCGAATGCCGGCGCCAGCACGCTGAACCGCGTACTGAACGGCAGCAGCGAGATCGCCGGCCGGCTCAGCAGCAACGGCCGGGTGTTCCTGCTGAACGCGAACGGCGTGACCTTCACGCCCACGGCGCGGGTGGACGTGGGCAGCCTGGGCGTGGCGGCGGGCAGCGCCAGCAATGAGTCCTGGCTGGCGGGCGCGGCCGAGGTGCGCAACAGCGGCAGCGTGGTCAACCAGGGCGAGATCCGCGCGGCCGACGGCGGCAGCGTGGCGCTCACCGGGCTGGCGGTGCGCAACAGCGGCAGCATCACCGCGCCGCGCGGCGCCATCGCGCTGGCGGCGGGCGACGCGGTGCGCCTGAACATCACATCCGACGGCCTGATCCAGGCGCAGGTGACGGGCGCGGCGGCGCAGGCGCTGGTCGACAACAGCGGCCTGCTCGACAGCGAAAGCGGGCGCATTGCGCTGGCGGCCAGCACGGCGGCGGGCACGGCGGGCGGGCTGGTGGCCAACACCGGCATCATCCGCGCCAGCGGCGTGGTCCACAACGGCGGCACCGTGTCGCTCACCGGCGGCGAGGTGCAGGCCGGCGGCAGCATTGCGGCCGCGTCCGCCCAGGGCGACGGCGGCAAGGTGGACGTCTTCGGCGACCTGCAGAACGGCAGCGTGCGCTTTACCGGCAGCATAGACGCCAGCGCGGGCGGCGGCGGCAGCGGCGGCGCGGTGGAAACCTCGGCCGCCAGCGTGAAAGTGGGCGACGGCGCGCGCGTCAACACCCTGTCGGCCGGCGGCAAGGCCGGCAGCTGGCTGATCGATCCGCAGGACTTCACCATCGGCACGGCGGCCGGCGACGACATCAGCGGCGCCACCGTATCGGCCAACCTGGCCAGCACCAGCCTGGACATCCAGAGCGCCAGCGGCTCGCGCACCGGCACCGGCACCATCTACATCAACAACCCCATCAGCTGGAGCTCCAACAACACGCTGGGCCTGCTAGCCGAGGGCGGCATCGTGTTCGGCGCGGGCGGCCAGAACGGCCTGACGGCCAGCGGCAACACGGCCGGGCTGGTGATGCGCTACGCCACCGATTACGTCCTCAACGGCAACAAGATTACGCTGTCCGGCACCGCGCCGTCGGTCACCGTCAACGACGTCAGCTATGTGGTGATGAACACCAACAGCACGGCGGCCCTGAACACCATGCTGCGCACCCAGCCCAACCGCGCCTTCGCGCTCACCAGCGACATCGACGCCAGCGCCACCGCGCTGCTGGACGGCGGCCAGGGCTGGGTGCCGGTGGGCGACGCCACCACCCCGTTCAGCGGCCTGATGGCAGGCTTCGGCCACACCATCGACAAGCTCAACATCAACCGCCCCGCCAGCAGCGATATGGGCTTGTTCGGCGTGCTGAGCGGGCAGGTGCGCGACCTGGCGCTGACCGGCGTCACCATCAACGGGCTGAGCAACGTGGGCGGCATCGCCGGCACCCTGAGCGGCAGCCTGAACGGCGTCAGCGTGGCCGGCACCGTGCGCGGCGCCAGCAATGTGGGCGGCCTGGCCGGCAGCGCGCAGAACGCGTCCCAGATCCGCGACAGCTACAGCCAGGCCAATGTGGCGGGCAACAATGTGACCGCCGCCACCCGCTACACCATTAACGCCCTGGCCGGCAATCTGCAAAGCACGCCGGTCAACAGCTATTACGACGTGGACGCGGTGCAGGTCAACGGCGCGGCGCGCCTGGGCACGGGCGGCCTTTACCACGCCCAGTTCCAGGACTGGCTCACGCACGGAAAAACGCTGAGCATCGCCAACTACGCCGCCTCGCTGCCTTTCGACACGCTGCTGGGCGCCTACCTGATCAGCGATGTGCAGGGCCTGCGCGACCTGCTCGGCTTCGCGCAGCAGTCCAGCCTGAAATTCCGGCTGGCCGCCAGCCTCGACCTGAGCGCCTCGCCCGGGCTCTACCTGCCAGCCTTTGCCGGCCAGCTGGACGGCGCCGGCCGCAGCATACGCGGCCTGAACGTGGACGCTGCGGGCGCCGGTGGCCTGGTGGGCGTCAACAGCGGCACCCTGACCGGCCTGAGCATTGAAAACGCCACCATCGCCGGCAGCGTCAACGCCGGCGGGCTGGCCGGCGTGAACAGCGGCACCATCAGCAACTCCCAGGTCGTCACCAGCACCGTGGGCGGCGGCAGCGGCGCCAACGGCGGCGTGGCCGGCCTGAACACGGGCGTCGTGCGCGACAGCGCCAGCAGCGCCAGCGTGTCCGCCCCGGCCACGGCGGCGGCGGGCGGCCTGGTGGGCGTGAACAGCGGCCAGGTCATCAACAGCTACGCCTACGGCAGCGTGCAGGGCGGCGCCAGCGCGGGCGGGCTGATCGGCTCGGGCGCGGCCAGCGGCGTGAGCAGCAGCTACTGGGACACGCAAAAGTCCGGCCAGGCCGCCAGCGCCGGCGGCGGCAGCGGCAAGACCACCGCGGAGCTGGCGCAGCAGGCCACCTATGTGGGCTGGGACTTTACCGGCGTCTGGCGCACCAGCAGCGCCGGCCCGGTGCTGCGCGTCATCTCGCCGCAAGCCATCGTGCTGACCATCGCCGCCAACAGCCTGACGCGCGTGTACGGCAGCCGCGTCACGCCGCTGGAACTGTCCGTGACGCCGACCGGCCTGGCCGACGGCGACACGCTGGCCTCGCTGGGCGGCACGCTGAGCTACTCCGGCACCTGGCAGACCGGCACCAATGTGGGCGTGTACAGCGTGATCCCCGGCGGGCTCACCTCCAGCAAATACGACATCGTGTTCGTCAACGGCACGCTGACCGTGACCAAGGCCGACCTGACGCTGGCCGCCGTCAACCTGAGCAAGGTGTATGGCGCGGCCGACCCCACGCTGCGCTTCACGGCCAGCGGCCTGAAATACAACGACACCGTGGCCGTGGTCAGCGGCGCCACCCTGAGCGCGCCCACCGGCGCCACCGCCGTGGCCGGCAGCCACGCCATCAGCATCAACATCACCAATGCGGTGGCGGACAATTACACCATCCGCAGCGCCACCGGCGGCACGCTGACGGTGAGCAAGGCCAACCTGGTGCTCAACGCCAACAACGCCAGCACCGTGTACGGCGTGAACCCGTCCCTGACTTTCGGCGCCACCGGCCTGCTGTACAGCGACACGGCCGCCGTGGTGAGCGGCGTGAACTTCGCCACCACCACCGGCGCGGCGGCCAAGGTGGGCACCTATCCGATCAGCATCAGCGGCGGCACGGCGGCCAACTACAACATCACCGGCTACGGCGCGCCGGCCACGCTGACCGTGGGCAAGGCCACGCTGACGGTGCGCGCCGACGACAAATTCAAGCTGCTGGCCGATCCCGACCCCACCCTGACCTACAGCGTGCAAGGCCTGGTCTACAACGACACGCGCGACCTGGTGACCGGCGTGAGCCTGAGCACGCCGGCCGGCGCCGGCTCGGCCGTGGGCAGCTACGTCATCACCGCCGCCGGCGGCGCGGCGGGCGACAACTATATTGTGCGCACCGCGAACGGCGCGCTGGTGGTGTCCGCGCCGCCGCCGCCCGCGCCGATCGAGCCGCCGGTGTCCACCCGCGCGCTGGAGACCGTGACGGTGGTGACGCCGCCCGCGCCGATGCAGGCCGAGCCGGAGAAACCGGCCGCCATCGCCGGCGGCACGGTCAGCGCCCAGCGCAAGGAGCTGTTTGCGCCGGCCAACCAGCTGATCACCAGCAATCCCAACATCGCCCGCCTGCCGGACTGCGGCGCCAACAACGAGGGCGAATGCATCGCCCAGCCGCGCGTGCCGGTGCAGGCGCGCATCGACACCGACGGCCAGGCCGCGCCGGCGGCCCAGATCCGGCGCAAGCTGGCCCTGGTGATCGGCAACCAGCAGTACGGCTCGCCGCTCACCAGCCTGGAGGGCGCTGGCCAGGACGCCGAGGCCATCGGCGACGTGCTGAAAAAACAAGGCTACGAGGTGTCAGGCCTGAGCAACGCGACGCGGCTGGACATGGTCAACGCCATGAACAAGCTGATCAAGGATGCCGAAGGTGCGGACAGCGTGATGGTGTTCTACGCCGGGCACGGCCACATCCACCCCGGCTCCTCGGTGGGCTACTGGATCCCGGCCGACGGCCGCATCGACAACCCGCGCGGCTGGCTGTCCAATATCGACATCGCCCGCTTCCTGGCCAATATTCCGGCGCGTCAGGTGCTGCTGGTGTCCGACAGCTGCTTCTCGGGCGCGCTGACGCGCGAAACCGGCGCCGCCGGCGCGGGCAGCACGCTGAGCCGCAACGCCATCCTGAACCGGCGCTCGGTGGTGGCCATGACCTCGGGCGGCGAGGAAGTGGTGGCCGACAGCGCCTTCGAGGGGCACTCGCCGTTCACCTACTACCTCTTGGCCGAGCTCGACAAGAACACCGAGCAGCCCGCCAAGACGGTGCTGGAACGGGTGCGCGAGCAGGTGCGCAAGAGCGCCGAGCAGTCGCCCGCCTACGGCGCCATCGTCTCCTCGGGCCACGTCAGCGGCGGCGAATACCTGCTCAACCCGGCCAAATAGCCGCACGGGCGGGCGGCCGGGCCGGCCCCCGCCCCGCTTTTCGCGGATTTTGTTGCGCGCACACTTTGGCGCGCGGCAAAATCCCGCTATCATGCGGATATGAATGCCGACCCTCTAGAAATCCAAAAATTTAGCGAACTGGCCCACCGCTGGTGGGATCCCACGTCCGAATTCCGTCCCCTGCACGAAATCAATCCGCTGCGCCTGGAATGGATCAACGCGCGCGCCCCGCTGGCGGGCAAGAACGTGATCGACATCGGCTGCGGCGGCGGCATCCTGGCCGAATCCATGGCGCGCAAGGGCGCCAAGGTGACCGGCATCGACCTGTCCGAAAAAGCGCTGAAAGTGGCCGACCTGCACAGCCTGGAGAGCGGCGTGCAGGTGCGCTACAAACTGATCGCCGCCGAAGAGATGGCCGCGCAGGAAGCCGGCCTGTACGACGTGGTGACCTGCATGGAAATGCTGGAGCACGTGCCCGACCCGGGCGCCATCGTGCGCGCCGCCGCCACCCTGGTGAAACCGGGCGGCCAGGTCTTCTTCTCCACGCTGAACCGCAACCCCAAGGCCTATCTGTTTGCCGTGATCGGCGCCGAATACGTATTGCGCATGTTGCCGCGCGGCACGCACGACTACGCCAAGTTCATCACCCCGGCCGAGCTGTCGCAATACGCGCGCAGCGCCGGCCTGCAAGTGAACGGCCTGAAAGGCCTGGGCTACAACCCGCTCAGCAAGATCTACTCGCTGAACGAGGACACCAGCGTCAACTACATGGTCGCCACCAGCCGCCCCGCCTAACCACATTCCGGCGGCTGCGGCCGCCCACTACCGCCCTCCCATGAGCCATCCTGCCCCCTTGTCCGCCCCGCGCGCCGTCCTGTTCGACCTGGACGGCACCCTGGCCGATACCGCGCCCGACCTTGCCGCCGCCGTCAACCTGCTGCGCAGCGCGCGCGGGCTGGAAGCCACACCCTACGAACTACTGCGCCCCACCGCCTCGGCCGGCGCGCGCGGCATGATAGGCGTGTCCTTCGGCCTGACGCCGCAGGACGCCGGCTTTGACGAGCTGAAAAATGGCTTCTTCGACAATTACGAAGCCGCCATCGCCGTGCACAGCACCCTGTTCGACGGCGTGCACGAACTGCTGGCCGGGCTGGAAGCGGCAGGCATCGCCTGGGGCATCGTCACCAACAAGCCAGCCCGCTTCACCGACCCGCTGCTGCCGCTGATCGGCCTGGCGCACGCCGGCTGCGTGGTCTCGGGCGACACCACCGCGCACGCCAAGCCGCACCCGGCGCCGCTGCTGGAAGCGGCGCGCCGCCTCGGCCTGCCGCCGGAAGCTTGCTGGTACGTGGGCGACGACCTGCGCGACATCCAGGCTGGCCAGGCGGCCGGCATGGCCACCGTGGCCTGCGCCTGGGGCTATTGCGGCCCGACCGAGCCCGTGGCGTGGAATGCCGATTATTTGTTGCCGACACCGCTATCCTTATTGCAAATAGTGCAAAATACTGTAACAGAACAGGCCGCAAACGCGCTTGCAGCCTGATAGATTGTCACGCGACCATTGCCGCACGGCAATTCTCCGCGTAAGATAAAAGGGTAAGCAAGAAGGGTAACCAACAAGTGAGAACCGGAGTACGCACATGACTAGCGATGAACTAATAATCGCCGACCCCGCTGCGCGCAGCCATACGCCGCAGAGCTGGGATGTGACAGTGTCCGAATCCAAGTTCTACTGGTACGACCTGCTGGTGGACTTTCCGCCGGTGCCGGACTTCCGCGACCCGCTGGGCCGCTACCTGCGCCGCATGCAGTTCGCGGTGGAAGCGACCATGGAAAAGCGGCTGATGTACATGCTGGTGAGCCGTCCGAAGCTGCGCTTCGACACGTCGCGCTCGACCAGCTGGGGCTTTTTCGGCCTGAAGCTGAGCATCCCCATCCTGGTGGGCGGCGATCAGAAGCGCGACTCCATCACCATCGAACTGAAAGTCCCCGAAGACGCCACGCTGAAGAAGCCGACGGTGCAGGTGTTCGAGCGCTTCCTCACGCTCAACTGGGGCTCGATGATAGAAACCTATTCGATCCACGACCTGCTGCAAAGCTTCGACACCAAGCACGACTACCCGACCAAGGTGCACTACGTGGGCCAGACCCGGGACCCGGCCGGCCGCCTGCTGAAAGGCCGCATCAGCGGCGTGAACCGGGTGTGCGACAACAATGGTCCGGACTTCGACAACTTCCTGCTGATCCAGCGCCTGGATTTCAGCACCGGCGCGCCCATCCCCGGCGCCGACAGCGACGAGATGCAGGACATGCTGCTCAAGGACCAGATGGACCTGCTCGAGTGCATCCTCATCAAGTACTTCGAAGTGGAAAACGAAAAAGTGCGCAGCCCGCGCGAAGTGCAGTCGAGGGAAGCGCGGGTGGCCAGCCTGTACCATGCGCACATGCTGCAGCGGCTGCAGGTCGACCTGGCGCTGGAGGCGCCGGACGCTTTCCAGAACCTGTATTCCGACAAGGTAAAAGAATCCGCCCGCCACCTGTTCGAAGTGACCTTCAAGGGGAGCGAACCGGTATTCCGCGTGCCGGGCAAGGCGTAACGCACAGGGCGCGGGAATTCGAGTACAATGATAAGTCTGTGGGGACGACCTGGCTTCGACGTGGGTTGCAAAGCAGAACAGGGCATACCGAGGCCTGGTTACCTCGTAAATACACCCAGAAATCAATAACTGCAAACGATAACTCGTACGCACTGGCAGCTTAATTGCTGTTAGCTCCTCAACGCTTCTTCCCTGGGGCGGGCCGTTAAAAGCTGAGGAGTCATTTACAGGGAATCGCGCTATAACGGGTCACTTGAAGTAGCGCTAAATCTAAGGTGAATCGCTGGTACGTAACGTGCACGTCCGTGCCGTACTGGTTAAATTAAATGATAGTGCTAAGTATGTAGAACTGTCTGTAGAGTGCTTGCGGACGCGGGTTCGATTCCCGCCGTCTCCACCACCGAACAAAAAAAATGGGTTCCAAACGCAAGTTTGGGGCCCATTTTTTTTGTTCGATTGCGCAGACTGTGGAATCGAATCCGCGTCCGTCCCCGACGGACGCGGGGCTTTTGCGGGAATTCGGCGAGCACTGCTCGCCGCCGCAAAAGCGGGTTGCGCTTGCAAGCGCAACCCTCTCCGATTCGTCCATTCCGAAAATCGCCTTTGGCGATTTTCCGCGTGCGTTATCTATCTCTGTAGCGACCCACTGAATTCCTGCTCACGTCATAACTGAGGAAATTACCAGCACGAAGATCCGCGCATCCCCATATCAATACGCCCCATTAAGTAGAAAAAATCTTCTACTTCATTTCTATTCTTGCTATCATGGCCCGACTCCTCCCCCACTACGCGGCCAGCGTACCTTATGCGAAAAATACTCTTCATGATTCTTCTGGGCGCCGCCCTCTCGGCGCAAGCTGCCGAAAGCTGGCTGCTGCAACTTGACCGCTGGGGCAATCCTTCCTTCATGACCCTGCATCTGCAGGATGAGGGCGGAAAGCTGTCCGGCACGCTCGACGGCGACAGTTTGACCGGCACACGCAAGAATGGCCAGATTCTGCTGAGCGTCACCGACAAGGACGGCAAGCGCTACGAGTACAAAGGCAGTGGCGATGCCAGCCGCCTGCAGGGCAGCGCGAATTTTCCGGACACGAATGATGCAAAAGCGCGCGCCAGCCATACCTTCACCGCCCGCCGACTGCCGGAGCGGCCATCCAACGCGCGCCAGCGGCATGAGTTCCAGCCCAAGGACTATGCGAACGAATTCAGCGCCACCCGCACACCGGTGCTGACGGTCTGGCCCGGCGACACCATCCACACCACCACCATCGATTCCGGCGGCGGCGACGAGCGCGGCGTAACGCGTGCGCTGTACGGCAATCCGCAGACCGGCCCCTTCTTCGTGATGGGCGCGGAAGCGGGCGACACCCTGGTCGTCCGCCTGCTCAAACTGAAGTTGAACCGCGACTACGCGGACAGCCTGGACGACATCGTCGGCCGCGCACGGACGGTGGGCCTGGCGGCCCGCGCCACGGCGCTGGGCAAGCCGGTGCGCTGGAAGCTGGACCTCGAGCGTGGCCTGGCTAGCCCCGAGCGCCCGGGCGATACCTTGCGCGGCTTTGCCGTCCCGGTCCGCCCCATGCTGGGCGGCCTGGCGGTGGCTCCGCCCGATGGACCCGCCGTGTCCACCGGCGATACCGGCCGCTTCGGCGGCAATATGGATTTCAACGAAGTCGTCAAAGGCAACACAGTCTACCTTCCGGTGCAACAGCCCGGCGCCCTACTCTACCTGGGCGACGCGCACGCGCTCCAGGGCGACGGCGAAACCTCGCAGTACGCGCTTGAAACTTCGATGGAGGTGGAGTTCCGCGTGGAAGTCATCAAGGGCAAGGCGATCGGCATGCCGCGCGTTGAATCGCCGACGCACATCATGACGCTGGGCCAGGCAGGCTCGCTGGATGACGCCCTGCGCGCGGCCACTGCCGGCATGACGCAATGGCTGGAGCAGGACTACGGCCTCAGCCTGTCGGACAGCGCCGTGGTGCTGGGCAGCGCGGTCCAATACACGGTCGCCAACCTGGCCGGCCGCAGCGTCGGCGTCGCTGCGAAAATCAGGAAAGACCTGCTGCCGCGCCGCTGACTACCCATTTCTATCCAATTAAGCAGCATAGCCATCCTGAAAATCCAGAAAGATTGCGCAATCATGTAGCGAATTTATTGTGCTATTGTTCGATTCCCGTCAGTTCATGATTGCGCAAACATGTTCGCTTCCAAGATCAAAGGCCTCCGCTGGTGGATGATCAGCCTGATCATGCTGGGGGCGGTCATCAACTATCTCACGCGCAGCACGCTGGCAGTCTCGGCTCCCACCCTGCTCGCCGAACTGCACATCACCACCCAGGAATACTCATACATCACGGCCGCCTTCCAGGGCGCCATCATGCTGCAGCCGCTGTGCGGCTATGTGCTGGACGTGATCGGCCTGAAATTCGGCTTTGCCATGTTCGCGGCGGCGTGGTCCGTCATCTGCATGGCGCACGGCATGGCAACGAACTGGCAATCGCTGGCCGTCCTGCGGGGCCTGCTGGGCTTGGCCGAAGGCTCGGCCAACCCGGCCGGCATGAAAGCCGTGTCCGAATGGTTCCCTGCCAAGGAGCGCGGACTGGCGGGCGGCATTTTCAATATCGGCGCGTCCTTCGGCTCCATGCTGGCGCCGCCGCTGGTGGTGTGGGCGATTCTGCATTACAACTGGCAGTCGGCCTTCGTCATCACCGGCGCGCTGGGCCTGGTGTGGGTGGCGGCCTGGCTGCTGCTGTACGACGCGCCGGCGCGCCACCGCCGCCTGTCGCAAGCCGAGGCGCAGCATATCGCCGCAGGCCAGGAGCAGCACCTGCAAGGCGACGGCACGCGCCCGTCCATCCTCAGCATCCTCAAGATGCGCAATTTCTGGGGCATCGCCCTGCCCCGCTTCCTGGCCGACCCGGCCTGGGGCACGCTGTCGTTCTGGGTGCCGCTGTACCTGACCACGGTGCGCCATTTCGACCTGATGCAAATCGCCATGTTCGCTTGGCTGCCCTTCCTGGCCGCCGACCTGGGCTGCCTGTTCGGGCCGCTCGTGGTGCTGGCGCTGCAAAAGCGCGGCGTGCGCCTGATTAATGCGCGGCGCGGCGCCTTCACGCTGGGCGCCTGCATGATGATGGGCGTGGCCTTTGTCGGCTTCGTTGACAGCCCTTATGCGGCGATCGCCTTGCTGAGCCTGGCAGGCTTTGCGCACCAGACCTTGTCCGTCACCGTCATCACCATGTCGTCCGACCTGTTCCGGCGCAACGAGGTGGCCACCGTGGCGGGCATGTGCGGCACCTTCGGCAACCTGGGCCTGCTGATCTTTTCGCTGCTGATAGGCGGACTGATGGCCAGCGTGGGCTACACGCCGTTTTTTGTCAGCCTCGCCGTGCTCGACCTGCTCGCCGCCGCGCTGCTGTGGACCTTGGTCCGTGAACCTTCGCATACTCTGCAACACTAGCCATGATACAAAACCCCATCCTGCCGGGCTTCAATCCCGACCCGTCCATCGTCCGTGTGGGCGATGACTATTACATCGCCACCTCCACCTTCGAGTGGTATCCCGGCGTGCAGATCCACCACTCGCGCGACCTGGTGAACTGGCGCCTGCTAAGCCGCCCGCTCACGCGCGCCAGCCAGCTCAACATGCTGGGCGCGCCGGACTCCTGCGGCGTGTGGGCGCCCTGCCTGACCTACGCGGACGGCCTGTTCTGGCTGATCTACACCGACGTCAAGCGCTATGGCCGCACCTCCACCGGCGGCGCCAGCGGCAGCGCTTCGCTGCGCGACTTCCACAACTACCTGGTGACCAGCCCGTCCATTGACGGCCCCTGGTCCGATCCGGTCTACCTCAACAGCAGCGGCTTCGACCCCTCGCTGTTCCATGACGACGACGGCCGCAAGTACCTGCTGAACCAACTGTGGGACCACCGTCCGGGCAGCAACCGCTTCAACGGCATCGTGATGCAGGAATACTCGGTACAGGAAGGCAAGCTGATCGGCCGCCGCGAGAACATCTTCAAGGGTACGCCGCATGGGCTGACTGAGGGTCCCCACATCTACAAGCGCAAGGGCTACTACTACCTGCTCACCGCCGAGGGCGGCACCGGCTGGAACCACGGCGTGACCATGGCGCGTTCGCGCGATCTGCACGGGCCGTATGAGCTGCATCCCGACCAGACCATTCTCAGTGCGCGCAACCGCCCGGACGCCGCGCTGCAGCGCGCCGGCCATGGCGACCTGGTCGAGACGCAAGACGGCCAGACTTATATGGTGTATCTGTGCGGACGGCCGCTGCGCAACCGGGGCACCTGCACGCTGGGGCGCGAGACCGCCATCCAGCGCATGGTGTGGGGCGAAGACGGCTGGCTGCGCACCGAGGACGGGCAAGGCACGCCGCAGCTGCAGGCCGCCGCGCCCGGCTTGCCGGAGCACCGCTTTGCCGCCAAGCCTGAGCGCGAGGATTTCGATGCGGCCCAGTTGCCTATCGCTTTCCAGTGGCTGCGCACGCCGTGGCCGGAGGAGCTGTTCAGCCTGACCGAGCGGCCGGGGCATCTGCGCTTGTACGGCCGCGAAACGCTGGGCAGCCAGTTCCGGCAGGCGCTGGTGGCGCGGCGCCAGCAGGCGCACTGCTATAGCGCGGCCACCGTGGTGGAGTTCGAGCCCGAGCATTACCAGCAGCAGGCGGGCCTGGTGTGCTATTACGGCGGCGCCAAGTTCCACTACCTCTACATCACGCACGACGAGACGGTGGGCAAGCACTTGCGCGTGATGAGCAGCCTGCCCAACCACGTGCAGACCGACACCTTCACCGCCCCCATTCCGCTGCCGGCCGGCGTTCCGGTGCAGCTGCGGGTGGAAGTAGACGAGGAGCGCCTGTATTTCGGCTATCGAGTGGACGGCGGCGATTGGCAATGGCTGCCGCAGCAGTTCGACGCCAGCATTTTGTCGGACGAAGCCAACGCCCCCGGCCAGCCCAACTTCACCGGCACATTTGTGGGCATGGCCTGCCAGGACATGTCGGGCAGCGGCTTGCACGCCGATTTCGACTACTTCGAGTACCGCGAGCGGCCGTATTGCGTCAATCCCATGCTATAGGAGCTTTATCTGGACTTCGCCGGCACGAATCCTATACTCCTTGTACCCACGCGTAAGCAAATGAGGAGACCATCATGGACGCATATGAACCACGGCGCCGTAAATTCGAGCAACAGACCCACTCGGGCACCACTAGCGCCGGCAGCATGGGCGCAGGCGGCACGGGCGGCAGCAGCCAGTCCGGCGCCAGCGGCACGGCCGCGCCCGGCAACAGCCAATCCGCCGGCCGCACCGACGATTTGCTGTCCGGCTGCGTCAGCGAAGACCAACGCGCCGAAGGCTTCCAGCGCGACTGCAACGCCGACGCCCTGCGTCAGGGCCTGCAGACGCAAAGCACGCCCCGCAGAGGCGGCAATCGACAGTAGAAATCGACAGGATGCTGCAATTTAAAGGATCAGTGACTGCCAACACCCGCAGGACTTAATCCCTATCAAACGCGAAGCTATGGTGTCGCCATCAAGGAGAACACATGAGCGAAGTCTACCTAAGCCATGCCGGATATACGGGATCGGTGGAAGTCAGCCTGGAGGATGACTGCCTGTTCGGAAAAATCCTTCAGATCAGTGATCTGGTGACTTATGAAGCGGATACGGTGGGTGGCCTGAGAGCAGCGTTTATTGAGTCCGTGCAGTACTACATCGAAAAGTGCAAGCAAGATGGCCTCGATCCAGAGCGGCCCGATCCCGGACGGCCACTGGCCGCCACGCCGTCCTGATTGCTGGTATTGCAGCAACGGCCTGCATGGTTTTGTGCTTTCGGGCAAAATGGATGGATTGCCAACGAGAGGACCTGACCATGATTTACGAAGTTGCAGAAATCCAGATCAAACCGGACACCAACGCCGCCTTCGAAGCGGCCGTGCAGCAAGCGGTGCCGCTGTTCAAGCGCGCCAAAGGCTGCGAGGCGATGCGCCTGGAGCGCATCATCGAGCGGCCCGATACCTATCACCTGGTCATCAACTGGGCCACGCTGGAAAACCATACCGTCGATTTCCGCGGCAGCGAAGACTTCCAGGCCTGGCGCGCGCTGGTGGGCGGCTTCTTTGCGCAGCCGCCTAAAGTGGAGCACACCGAAACCGTCATCACCGGATTCTAAGCAAGGCCGAAAGCGGCGACACAGCGCGCCGCTTTCGCGCACAATCCAGCCATCACGCACACCAGGAGCACGCCGTCATGGCCCATACTATTCACCGCAATTTCATGTCGCAGGAAGACGCCGAGGCCGCGCATGGCGCGCTGCTGGCCGCAGGCTTCCCGGCCAATGCCCTCAAGCTCGCGCCGCACCGCGCGCGCGAACAGAGCACCACCGTCAGCGCGGTCGACAATATCTTCAATTCCCTCACACCGGACGACGTAGACCGCACCGACGAGCGGCGCCCGCGCCCGGTCGCCCTGCTCAGCGTGGACACGCTGGACGACGAACAGCGCGAACAGGCCGAGTCCATCCTGCAGCGCCACAACGCCATCGACGCCTGAGCCCGGCCCGCCGCTCACCCATCGCCGGCCAGCAGTTTCAAGCCGATCAGCCCGCCGATAATGGCGGCCAGGCAGGCCACGCGCGCCGGAGAGGCAGCGTCGCCCAGAAAAACGATGCCAACCAGGGCAGTCCCGACGGCGCCAATGCCTGTCCATACCGCATAAGCCGTCCCCACTGGCAGCGCGCGCAACGATACCGACAGCAGCCAGATACTGGCAATCCCCAGCACAGCGGTCGCCACGCCCGGCAGCGGCCGGGTAAAGCCCTGCGACCATTTCATTCCCAACGCGAATGCAATCTCCAACAGCCCGGCAATTGCCAGGTAAATCCAAGCCATGATCATTCCTTGAAAAACCACCGCAGCACGCGGTCAGGCAGCGATTGTGCGATGCGGCGGCGGGCGCGTGTTAGCGGCGCGTGGCGGCGCCAACGGCCAGACTGGCGCCGGTTTCGGCCAATGGCCAGCCTGCTGCTGCAAGCTCCCCCGGCATGGCTGGCCGCCGCGCATATTTGGCTGAAATTGACGCTTTGTATCACTTTCAGCCACAGCCTGCGCGGCAGATAATGAGTCATCGAAACCACTCCCAGGAGTTCTTCATGCAAGCTGCCAACCCCAATATCAGCGCCGCCGCCCTGCCCGCCGGGCGCTCATCCATCCAGCATCTGCCAGTCAACCTGTTTGCTTCGGTCATGGGTCTGTCCGGCCTGGCCCTGGCCTGGCGGCTCGCAGCCAAGACATTCGGCGCCGACATCGCAATCGCCAATGGCATCGGCATGCTGGCCATCACCGCCTTCCTGCTGCTCGCAGCAGGCTATCTGGTGAAAGCAGCCAGCTATCCGGACGCCGTGTGCAAGGAGTTCACGCATCCGGTCGCCGGGAATTTCTTCGGCACAATCACCATCTCCCTCTTGCTGCTGTCCACCTTGCTGGACCGCTACAGCCCCGTGCTGCAGCAGGCTGTATGGACCATGGGCGTGGCAAGCACCATCGTGCTCAGCTTTATCGTAGTCAACCGCCTTCTGCGCGGGAGCGCCGCAACAGGCAGCGCCGTTCCCGCCTGGCTGATCCCCGGCGTGGCCACGCTGGACATCGCCGTCACCGGCGCCACCATGCCGATGCCATGGGCGTATGAAGTGAATATGCTGGCCGTGGCCATCGGCAGCGTGCTGGCCGTGGTGTTCTTCGTACTGATCTTCTCGCGCCTGGTGCACAGCGAAGCCCTGCCCGCCGGCATGACACCTTCGCTGATGATACTGATCGCCCCTTTCGAAGTCGGTTTCCTGGCCTACGTCAACCTGATGCACCAAGCCGACATGTTCGCCTCCATGCTGTTCTACTTCGGCCTGTTCATGTTCGTGGTGGTGTCGCTGCGCGTGTTCCGCCCCTCGGTGCGGTTCGCCGCCTCCTGGTGGGCCATCGGCTTCCCGCTGGCCGCCCTATCGAACGCCGCCCTGAAGTACGCTGACGCCACCGGCAGCGGCGTGCACGCAGTGCTGGCCGCCGCCCTGCTGGCCTTCCTTACCGGCGCCATTGCCACTCTGCTGGTGCGCACGCTTCATGCGCTGTTCACCGGCAAACTGCTCACAGCCTGAGCCCAGAGGAGCACACCATGCGTATCGCCTTGTTGATCTTCCCCGGCGTGCAAATGCTGGACGCGGTCGGCCCGCTCGAAGTGTTCAGCGAAGCCGCGCGCCAAGCCGGCAAACCGGACGCCTATCAGCTTGAACTGGTGGCGCCGCAAGCGGGGCCGGTCCAGGCATCGAACGGCATGGCGCTGATTGCCAGCGCGGCGATGGATGCAGTCGACGGCGGCATCGATACGCTGCTGGTGGCGGGCAGTCCGCACATCGACGCGCTGGACGACCAGGCAGCACTGCTGGAATGGCTGCGCACCCAGGCAGGCCAGGTGCGGCGGCTCGGGTCCGTCTGCAGCGGCGCCTTCCTGCTGGCGCGAGCCGGCCTGCTGGACGGCAAACACGTCACCACCCACTGGAACAGTTCCGCCAAGCTGGCGCGCAAGCATCCCAAGGTGCATGTAGAGGCGGACCAGATTTATGTGCGTGACGGTACCCTGTACACCTCCGCCGGCGTCAGCGCCGGCATGGACCTTGCGCTGGCCCTGGTGGAGGAAGACCTCGGACGCGAAACGGCGCTGAACACCGCGCGCGAACTGGTGATGTTCCTAAAGCGGCCGGGCGGACAATCGCAATTCAGCGCGCACCTGGCCGCGCAATCGTCCGAGCGCAGTGCGATACGAGAGGTTCAGGAATGGGTGCTGGCCAGCCTGGCCGAACCGATGTCGGTGGACGATATGGCGGCGCGCGCCGGCATGAGCACGCGCAATTTCTCGCGCCTGTTCAAACAGGACACCGGCATGACGCCGGCCGACTTCGTCGAGGGCGCCCGCATCGACGCCGCCCGTCGTCTGCTGGAAGACACCGCCAATCCGCTCAAGCGCGTGGCCGCGTGGAGCGGTTTCGGCAACCCGAATGGACTGCGGCGCGCGTTCCAGCGCCGACTGGGCGTCACACCCGGCGACTACCGGATGCGCTTCCAGAAGACGGCGAACTAAGCCGGGTGGTGGAACACCTGGCGCAGATAGGCCAGGAAGGTCTCGTCCTTGCACATGGTTTTGCCCGGCGAATCCGACAGCTTGGCCACCGACTGGCCGTTGCAGCGCACCAGCTTCATGACGATGTTGAGCGGCGTAAGGCCGACGTCGTTGGTGAGATTGGTGCCGATGCCAAAGCCGGTCATGATGCGGCCCGCGAAATGGCGGTACAGGCTGAAGGCGGTCGGCAGGTCCAGACCGTCCGAGAACACCAGGCGCTTGGTGTTGGCGTCGATGCGCAGCGCCGCGTAGTGCGCCAGCGCCTTCTCACCCCACAGCAGCGGGTCGCCCGAATCGTGGCGCAGGCCGTCGAACAGCTTGGCGAAGTACAGGTCGAAGTCGTCCAGGAAGGCGTCCATGCCCACCACGTCGGTCAGCGCCACGCCCAGGTCGCCCCGGTACTCCTGCACCCAGTCCTCCAGCGCGGCCTTCTGGAAGTCGCGCAGGCGCACGCCGAAAGCCTGGAAGGACTGCATGTACTCGTGCGCCATGGTCCCGATGGGCACCGTGCCCAGGCGCTTGGCCAGGTAGACATTGGACGTGCCCTTGAAATACTGCGGCACCTCCGCCGCCAGGCGCAGCACCACCTCATCGTGCCACTCGGCCGAGAAGCGGCGGCGCAGGCCGAAGTCGGAAAACTCGAAGGGATGGCGCAAGCCCGGCTGCAGGCCGAAGGCCTTCAGCGACGCGATCTTGTCGAGCAGGCGCTCGCGGCCCTCGGCCAAGGCGCCGGGCTGGTCGAAGCGGCGGAAGTACAGTTCGTTGACGATGTAGAGCACGAAGATCTCGAAGCCCATCACGTGCACCTGCGGCCCCACCGCGCGGATGGCCAGCGTCTCGCCAACGACCTCCACCTGGATGAATTTGCGCTGGAAGCGGAACACCGCCAGGAAGTCCACGAAGTCCGGCTTCATGTAGCGCAGCGAACGCAGGTAGTCCAGCTCGTCGTCGGCAAAGGACATGGCGCACAAATGGTCCAGCTGCGCGTTGACCTCGTCGGCCAGCTCGGCCAGCGGGAACACCGGCGTATTCCGGCACAGGAACTCATACTCGGCATGCGCGCCGGGATGGCTGTGCAGCAAAGCCTGCCACATGCTGAATTTATACAGGTCGGTTTCAAGCAGGCTGCGTACTACGGGGATCATCAAATCGTTCTCCTGTCGGCCAGTGTAGGCATCAGCGGCCGGCATTGAGCAGCAGCTCCTGCAGCACGTCGCCCGACTGCGCCAGGCGCACGCCGGATTCTTCCATCTCCTCCAGGAAGTCCTGGTACTGGTCGCAGAAACCGGCCACGGGGCTCATGCAGTCGGTGATCAGCACCAGGCGGCGCAAGCCCTCCTCACCGAAGCGCGCCGCGAACTGCGCGGCGATATGCTCGGCGGTCGCCTTCACGCAATGGCTGCCGGCCTCGCCGGCGATGTAGACCAGATCGGCCTCGGCCAGGCGATCGATCAGCGCCTGGTTCAGCTGCGTGTCCGGATCCGCGCTGTCGGGCACCTCGGCCATCACGGCCGAATAGTGCTCGGTCCAGGGATTGGAGCCCTTGGTAATCTTGGCGACGGTGCCGAGCGCGGCGTCCTCCCAGCGGTTATAGGCCGAGCGCACGTCCTCGTGCACATTGTGGCCCCAGGAGCCGATCTCGCAGTGCACCGGCCAGATCATCAAGCGGTAGCGTTCGGCCTGTTCCAGCGCATCCAGATAGGCGAGCGCGCGCGGCAAGGCGGCGCTGTCGCGCGGCAGGAACTTCTTCTCGCGCACGTCGGCGGCGGTGATCTGTGTAAAGGGTTCAGGCGCGGCGCCCTCCGCGTTGAGCCAGAAGCCGGGATGCGCGATGTCGTAGCGGTGGTGGGAATCGAGCGTAACGCTGATGGCCGTCAAGCCGTGGCGGCCACGGTTGATCAGGCCGGCCAGGCGCAGCATATCCTGGTGCGCGCCGGGGACCGGCAGCGCGGGCGCATGCACGCCCTTGGTCGCCGGATTCTCCGGCAAATAAGCCGGCGGCAGATCGCAAAAATCATTTTGCGGATCAATAACGAGCAGATGCAGTTTGCGTTTCATGGGCAGGCTCCGGGGCACGATAGCCCCATGATACCTTCCGCCAAGAATTCCTACAAAACGCCACGGATTCCTACAAGCGACCTGAGCCGCATTTCCCCCAATTCGGGGTCAGACCCCGAAGTGGTGCGAATGCGGCTCAGCTTGCTTAGGCGGCGACCAGGTCGTCGATCGACTTCCGGCTCTTGGCCAGGGTGTCGGCGACGGCTTGCTCGCCCATGGCGACGCCTTCGGCCTGGATGAAGGTGACGTCGGTCATGCCCAGGAAGCCCAGCACGGCGCGCAGGTAGGTGCTCAGGTGGTCGTAGGCGGAGGCAGGGCCTTCGCTGTAGACGCCGCCGGCGGCGGTGAAGACGTAGACTTTCTTGCCTTTCAGCTGGCCTTCAGGGCCGTTGGCGCCGTACACAAAGGTCACGCCGGCACGGGCAATGTGGTCGATCCAGGCTTTCAGCGTGGAGCTGACCGAGAAGTTGTACATCGGCGCGCCGATCACGATCACGTCCGCTGCCTGCACTTCGGCTACCAGGGTGTCCGAGGTCTTGACGGTGTAGGCCTGGTCGGCGTTGCGCGCTTCGGCCGGGGTGAAGAAGGCGCCCATCATCTGTTCGGTCAGGTGCGGCACCGGGTTGGCGGCCAGGTCGCGCTCGACAACGGTGTCGGACGGGTTGGCGGCTTTCCATTTGGCGATGAATTCGGCCGACAGCTGACGCGACAGGGAACCGGAATTACGCACGCTGCTGTTGATGTAAAGTACGTTTGCCATGATGCTGCTCCTTCAATATGTGGGACCCGGCTGGGATTGCATGCATCTTAGTTCGGGTTTAATATCGAGGAAATACAGTAAATTTCTATCGATAGTATCGATTTTTTAGATCATGAGAGATCCCGGCCTTCCCTCCCTGGACCAGCTGCGCGTGTTCATCGCCGTTATCGACCATGGCGGTTTCGCGCATGCGGCGCGCGCGCTGCACCGCACGCAGTCGGTCATCAGCTACACCATCGCCAACCTGGAGGAGCAGCTCAATATCGCGCTGCTGGACCGCAGCAAGCGCAAGCCCACGCTCACCGAGGCGGGCCGCGCGCTATTGGCCGATGCACGCGCCGTGTCGATGAAGGTGGACAGCATGCGCTCGCGCGCCAAGGCGCTGTCGGCAGGGCTGGAGGCGGAGGTGTCGCTGGTGGTGGATGTGATGTTCCCTACTTGCCTGCTGGTGCGCATCCTGAACGACTTCCAGCAGACCTATCCCACCGTGGCGATGCGCTTGCGCACCGAGGCGCTGGGCGCGGTGACGCAGCTGGTGCTGGAGCGGGTGTGCCATATCGGCATTTGCGGCGGCGTGATCGCGCCGCCGGACGCCATCGAGCGCCGCGCGGCCGGCGAGGTGACCATGATGCCGGTGTGCGCACCGGACCATCCGCTGGCCAAAATCGAGGGCAAGATTCCGGCGGCGGCGCTGCGCGACCATATGCAGCTGGTGCTGACGGACCGCAGCCAGCTCACCGCCGGCAAGGACTTCGGCGTGGTGGGCCTGCGCAACTGGCGCCTGGGGGACCTGGCGTCCAAGCACGCGCTGCTGCGCGGCGGCCTGGGATGGGGCAGCATGCCGCACGCCCTGATCTACGATGATTTAAGCAACGGCCGCCTGGTGCAGCTCGATATCGCCGACGGCAAGGCCTTCCAGTATCCGCTCTTCGTGATCCACCGCAGCGACGAGGAGCCGGGGCCTGCCGGCCGCTGGCTGATGCAGCAGTTCTTCGACCTTGACCACAGCCTGCCGCACGGCGCCTATTGAAGCGCTGCCTGCGCGTCCTTAGCGTAGCGCGGTGGCGGGCAGCGAGAGCTTGCGCAGGCGGGCGCGGTTGCCCTTGATCCAGGAGGCGATCTCGCCGGCCGGCATGGGGCGCGCGATCAGATAGCCTTGCGCCAGTTCGCAGCCCAGCTCGCGCAGCAGCGCCCAGTCGCTCAGTTTTTCCACGCCTTCGGCCACCGTGGTCACACCCAGGCGCTGGCCCATTTCGATGGCGCTTTCCAGGATCACGCGCCGGTTCGGGCGCTGCGATGCGCCGTCCACGAACATGCGGTCTATCTTCAGCTCCGTGAACGGGCAGCGCGACAACTGCTGGATCGAGGAGTAGCCTATGCCGTAGTCGTCCATCGCCAGGCCGTAGCCTTTCAGCCGCAGCCTCGCCACGTTGGCCAGCGCCTGCGCCAGGTTGTTCATCACCATGGTCTCGGTGATCTCCCAGATCACCAGCTCGGGCGAAATGCCATACGACTCCACCAGCTCATCGAGCTTGTCGATAAAGCCGCGCTCGGCCAGGATGTCTGCCGAGAGGTTGATCGACACCTTCATCGACGTCAGGCCGATGCGCTGCCACTCCACCAGCCGCGCCAGCGACTGCTGCACGATGGACAGCGTGAAGCCCGCCATCAGCGGCGTGCCTTCGATGCAGGAGATGAAGTGCCACGGCGCCAGCAGCCCCTGCTCGGGATGCTCCCAGCGCGCCAGCGCTTCCAGGCCTTTGATCAGGCCGGAGCTCATCGATATCTTGGGCTGGAACACCGGCACGAACTGCGATGCGGCCAGTGCCTGCTCCAGGTCTTCCAGCCGCAGGTCGGGACGTTCCAGCACCGCCGCCGGGCTTTGCCGCACCTGGCCCACGCGCCGCAGCAGCACGTTGAGGTCGTCCATCATCACCGGCTTGAGCAGGGTGCCGAGCAGATTCAGGCCGGTGTTGTCGGCGTCCATGTTCTCCACGATCTCGAGCAGGCGCGGGTCGCGCGCGCTCATGACGATCAGGCTGTCGGTCTGTTTGCGTTCGTTCAGGTGGCGTATCAGTTCTATGCCGTCCATGCGTGGCATGTCCAGGTCGGTCAGCACCAGCTGCACACCCTGCTGGCCGCTGCTGCGCAGGTGCTGGTCCAGCACTTCCAACGCGTCCTCGCCGTTCCAGGCTTCCAGCACCAGGCCGAAGCCCAGCGAACGCAGCATGCTCACCATGTGGGTGCGCTGCACGGCGCTGTCTTCCACCACCAGCGCGGTATGGGTGGACCAGTCTTTCATGCGCCACCCCGCTGCGCCATGATTTCGCGGTCGATGGCGCCCAGCGGCACGATCTTGTCGACCGCGCCCAGCTTTACCGCCTCCATAGGCATGCCGTACACCACACAACTTTTTTCGTCCTGCGCCACGGTGCGCGCGCCGGCCTTGCGCATCTCCAGCATGCCGGCGGCGCCGTCGTCGCCCATGCCGGTCATGATCACGCCCAGCGCGTTGGCGCCCGCGCACTTGGCCACGGAGCGGAACAGCACATCCACCGAGGGCCGGTGGCGGTTTACCAGCGGGCCGTCTATCACGTCCACGTAGTACTGGTTGCCGTTGCGGCGCAACAGCATATGCTTGCCGCCCGGCGCGATCAGGGCCAGGCCGGGACGCAGTTGGTCATTACTTTCAGCCTCCTTGACGGTGATGGCGCACAGGCTATCCAGCCGGGCCGCGAAGGCCGCCGTGAACTTCTCCGGCATGTGCTGCACGATGACGATGCCGGGCGCATGGGCCGGCAGCGCCGCCAGCAACTCCTCCAGCGCCTGGGTACCGCCGGTGGAGGTGCCTATCGCCACCAGCGGTTCGGTGCGCACCGAGACGGCGCCCGCCGCCGGCGCGAGGATGGCGTCGGCGGTGAATTTTTCCGGGGCCGGCGGCAGCGGGCCGTATTTGCGGGTGGCCCCGGCAGGCGCCGGCTTGGCTGGCCGCGCGGTCTTTGCCGCCGGCGCAATCGCCGCTTTCGGCGTGCTGCCCGCAGCCATGCGCACCGCTGCGATCAGTTCGTCCGCGTGGCCGTGCAGGTATTCGCGCACGTTCAGGCGCGGGCGGTTGATCACCGCCACCGCGCCGGCCGATAGCGCCTCCACCGAGAGCTGCGTGCTGTCGGCCGTCATGGACGAGCAGATCACCACCGGCACCGGCTTGTCCGCCATGATCTTGCGCAGGAAGGTCAGGCCGTCCATGCGCGGCATTTCGATGTCGAGCACCACCACGTCCGGCCAGCTCAGGCGCATGCGCTCCATCGCCAGCAGCGGATCGGCCACCGCGTGCAGCACCTCTATGCCCGGCGCGCCATTCAGCAGCGCGCTCAGTACCTGCCGCACCACCGCTGAATCGTCAACGACCAGGACCTGGATGTTTTTCATGGTGCGGTCTTAGGGCTTGCGGTAGATCGACGGCGCCACCATGGCCACGTCGTTGTTGATGTCGTTCAGGCTTTCGGAGTGGCCGATGAACAGGTAGCCGCCGGGCTTGAGCAGCTGCGCCACGCGCGCCACAACCTGGCGCTTGGTGTCGGTGCTGAAGTAGATCAGCACATTGCGCAGGAAGATCACGTCGAAGCTGCCCAACTGCGGCAAGGCCGTGTTCAGATTCATCTCAAGGAACTGCACCCGCTTGCGCAGCGGGCGCTGCACCAGCAGCGTGCCCGCGTACTGGTCCATGCCTTTCAGGCAGAAGCGCTGCAGGTACTCGCGCGGGATATTTCCGGTGCGTTCCATGGGGTAGTGGCCGTAGCGCGCCTTCTGCAGCACGCGGGTGCTGATGTCGGTGGCGGTGATTTCCCAGGCCTGGTCGGCCAGCACGTCGGCCAGCACCATGGCGATGCTGTAGGGCTCTTCGCCGGTGGAACAGGCAGCGCTCCACACGCGCAGAGACTGGCTGCGTCCACGCGCTTCCTGCGCCACCTTGCGCAGCAAGTCGAAGTGCTTGTTCTCGCGGAAGAAATAGGTCTCGTTGGTGGTCAGCAGGTCCACCGCCAGCTGCGCCTCGCCCGGCTCCTGGCCGCTCGATAGCAGCTTGAAATAGTCGCCGTAGGACTTCACGCGGTGGTGCTGCAGCCGCTTGGACAAGCGGCCGCTGACCAGCGCCTTTTTGCTGGGCGCCATCGTGATGCCGGCGGCTTCAAAAATGAATCGCTGGAACTGCGCGAACTCGTGGTCGCTGATGGCGTCTGGCGTCATGGTGGGATTCCGGTTTGGCGGCAGTTCGGCGGTCAGGCTTCGACCGCCAGGGCGCGCTCGCCTACCCCGGCCAGCGCGCTGATTTCGTCCACCGACAGCACCTGGCTGGCGTCAAGCAGGATCACGAACTTGCCGTTCACCTTGCCCATGCCGGCGATGAAGTCGCTGCGGATGCGCGCGCCGAAGGACGGCGCCGGCTCGATGTCGGCGGCGGCAATCTCCAGCACTGCGTTGACGGCGTCCACCATCACGCCTATCACCTGCTGCTCGCCGCCCTGCGCCACTTCAACGATGATGATGCAGGTGCGCTTGGTGGCCACGCTGGCCTCGCGGCCGAAACGCGCCGCCAGGTCCATCACCGGCACCACGGCGCCGCGCAGGTTGATCACGCCGCGTATGGCTTCCGGCATCATCGGCACCGAGGTCAGTCCTGCGTATTCAATGATCTCCTTCACCGCCAGGATGCCGATCGCATAGATCTCGCCGCCCAGCATGAAGGTCAGGTACTGCCGGGGCTCCGCACCCAGTGCCGGTGCGCCTTGCGGCGCGCCGGCGGAGACATGGGTCATGGCGTTCATATGCTGGTCTCCCGCTCAGAATTTGGTGAAGTGCGCTTCATCCGGCTCGCCGTCCGGGAAGTGCGCTGTGCTCACATGGCCGCCCGATGGCGCGGCCAGCTTGCGGCCGCCGGCCTTGGCGGCGGGACGGCGCATGGGCGCCACGTTGGCGCGGTGCTGCACCGGCGCGGCCGACGCGCCGGACACGCGGAAGAAGGCGATGGCGGCCTGCAGTTCCTCGGCCTGGCTGCTCATCTCTTCGGCGGTGGAGGCCAGTTCTTCGGAGCCGGCGGCGTTCTGCTGGGTGGTGCTGGACAGCTGGCCGACGGCCGCGTTGATCTGGCCCACGCCGGACGATTGCTCTTCGGACGCGGCGGTGATTTCCTGCACCAGGTCCGAGGTCTTCTTGATGTTGGGGACCATGGAGTTGAGCAGCTCGCCGGCGCGTTCGGCCAGGCTCACGCTGCTGGCCGCCACTTCGCCGATTTCCTGCGCCGCCACCTGCGAACGCTCGGCCAGCTTGCGCACCTCGGCCGCCACCACGGCGAAGCCCTTGCCGTGCTCACCGGCGCGCGCCGCTTCGATGGCCGCGTTCAGCGCCAGCAGATTGGTCTGGTAGGCGATGTCGTCGATGATGACGATCTTGTTGGCGATCTGCTTCATGGCCGCCACGGTTTCCTTCACCGCCGCACCGCCTTCGGTGGCTTCCATGGCGGCCTTGCTGGCCATGGCGTCGGTCACTTTGGCGTTCTCGGTGTTCTGGGCGATGGAGGCCGTCATTTCCTCGACCGAGGCGCTGGTCTGCTCCACGCCGGCCGCCTGCTCGCTGGCCGCTTGCGACAGCGACTGCGCGGTGGCGCTCACTTCTTCGGACGCGCCGGCCAGCACCTGCGCGCCGTTGGTCACTTCGGCAACCACTTGCGACAGCTTGTCCACCATCTGCTTCATCGAGTACAGCAGGCTGCTGCGGTCGCCGTCCTTGACGCGGATGTCCAGCGCCAGGTTGCCGCCTGCGACTTCGCTGACGATCTGCGCAGCGTAGTCAGGCTCGCCGCCCAGCTGGCGCAGCAGGCTGCGGATCAGCAGCCAGGACAGCAGTATGCCGAAGGCCAGGCCGCCCGCGATCAGGCCCACATTGAGCTTGAAGGCCGCGTCGTATTTCTCCAGCGCGCCCTCGTATTCCTGCTTGGCGACGTTTTCCTGCAGGTCGCGCAGCTTGCCCAAGGCGTCGAAGGCAGGGTTGAACAGCTTGTCGAGCGTTCCGAAGTTTTCCTTGGCGGCGGCGCCATTGCCGCTCTTCAGCAGCGAGATCACCTGGTTGCGCTTCTCGTCATAGGCAGCCCAGGAGGTGGTGAAATCAGCCACCAGGCGCTTCTCCTCCGTGGTCAGGCTGGTGGCGGCATAATCGGCCCAGTTCTTCTTGACCACGCCGTCGTATTTGACGACCGCCTGCAGCGACTGATCCAGGTCGGCGGCGTTGGTCGCGCCTATGGCTTGCGACACGCGGTAGCGCACGCGCAGGCCGGCTTCGGTCACTTTGCCCAGCTGGACCAGGGCCACGGTGCGGTCTTCGTACACGGTCTTCAGTTTCTCATTGCTGAAGGACATGCCGCTGACGCCCGAGTAGCCAATACCCAGCATGATGACGGACAGGATCGCTACGAGCAGGCCAAGACGGACGGCTACCGATAATTTATTAAACATGTTCATCTCCAAAGAAATCCTGAAATTTTTAAGCTGCGTGCTGCTGAATCTGATGCAAGTGCGACTGCGACTGCGACTGCAATGGCGCATGGCCGCCGCCGGCCTGCTGCAGCAGCGCCGCCACGTCCAGGATCAGCGCCACTTCGCCGCTGCCCAGGATGGTGGAGCCGCTGATGCAGCGCACCCCGCTGAACACGGGGCTGAGCGGTTTGATCACGGTCTGGAATTCGCCCAGCAGGGTGTCGACCACCAGCCCGGCGCGCTGCCCGGCGTGCTTGATCACCACGATGGACTCGCGCCGCCCCGCCGTTCCCTGCGCGCCGAACAGCTCGCGCAAGCGCACGAAGGGCAGCACCTGGCCGCGCAGATTGGCGTAGTCCTGTCCCGGCTCGGCGGCGAACTCGATGCATTCCTCTATGGTGTCGAGCGGGATCACATAGGTGGACTTGCCCAGGCCGACCAGGAAGCCGTCGATAATGGCCAGCGTCAGCGGCAGGCGCACGGTGACGATGGTGCCCCGGCCTTCGGTGCTGTCTATGCCCACGCTGCCGCGCAGCGCGTTGATGTTGCGCTTGACCACGTCCATGCCCACGCCGCGCCCGGACAGATTGGTCACCTGTTCGGCGGTGGAGAAGCCGGGCTCGAAAATCAGCGCGTAGATTTCGCTGTCGCTCATCTTGCGATCCGCTTCCACCAGGCCGCGCTCGACCGCCTTGGCGAAGATGCGCTCCTTCTTCAAGCCGCCGCCGTCGTCGCTCACTTCAATGACGATGCTGCCCGAGTCGTGGAAGGCGTTCAGCTTCACCGTGCCGCGCGCGGGCTTGCCGGCCGCGCGGCGCTGCTCGGCCGGTTCGATGCCGTGGTCGATGGCGTTGCGCACCAGGTGCATCAGCGGGTCGCCGATCTTCTCCACCACGGTCTTGTCCAGCTCCGCATCCTCGCCGTTGACGACCAGGCCAATATCCTTGCCCAGCTCGCGCGACACGTCGTGCACCACGCGCTGGAAGCGGTTGAAGGTGGCGCCTATCTTCACCATGCGCAGCTGCAGCGCGCTGTCGCGCACCTCCTCCACCAGCGTGGACAGGCGCGAAGTGCTTTCCTGCAGTTCGCTGTTGCGCACGCGGCGCGCGATCAGGTTGGCCGAGGCGCCCGCGATAATCAGTTCGCCCACCAGGTTGATCAGGTGGTCCAGCTTGTCGGCGTCCACGCGCACGGTGCGCGCCTCGGCCGGTTTCTGTTCTGCTGCCTGGCCCTGCTTCTGCTTGTTCAGCGCGGCGGCCACCACTTCCGGCTCCACCGTGCCCTGGCCCACCAGGATGGCGCCCAGGGGCGCGCTGGCCGCTTGCGCGCTGCCGTTCCCGCCCGGGCTCCAGTTGGCGGCGTCCAGCTGCTGGTCCAGCGCCACGCTCAGTTCGCGCGCCGTCACGCTGCCGCAGCGCACCAGGATTTCTCCCAGACGGCCGGCGCGCTCCGGCAGTTCGCGGATCAGCTGCACGTATTCTTCGATGCGGCTGCGCGGCGGCACAATGCGCAGCGTGCAGTCGTCCTGCACGAACTCGAACACGGCTTCGATGGTGGCCTTGTCGGCCGCGCTGTCGAAGGCGATTTCAAAGCCCAGGTAGCAGGCTTCGGGGTCCATCTGCTCGTTCTCCGGCATCGCGTCCGGCAGGGTGGCGATGGCGGTGATGCGGCCGATCTGGTTCAGGTAGCGCAGGAAGGACATCGGGTCCATGCCGTTGCGCAGCACGTCCGGGCCGAAGCGCAGCGAGATATGCCAGTGGTCGCCGTCGGCGCCGCTGCCCGCCATGCGTTCCACGCTGTCCGTCTCGGCGCTTACGGCGACGGCGCCGCCGCCGGAAACGGTGTGCGCTTGCTCTGCGCCCAGGTAGGCGGACAACTGCCGCAGCAAGGGCGCGCCGCGCTCCAGGGTGGCGGCGTCGGCGCTGGTCTGGCCGGCTTCCACCGCGTCCGTCATGCTGCCGATATGGTCGCAGCAGGACAGCAGCAGGCTGACCAGCCGGCTGTCCGTCTCCACGGCGCCGGCGCGCACTTCATCGAGCACGCTTTCCAGCACATGGGTGAAGGCCACGATGTGGTCCAGGCTGAACAAGCCGGCCGAGCCCTTGATGGTGTGGGCGGCGCGGAAGATGGCGTTCACCGCTTCCAGCTTGTCGCCATGGCGCCCCAGCGACAGCAGCGCGTTTTCCATGTCCTCCAGCAGCTCGCGGCTCTCCGCGATGAAGGTTTGCAGTGCGTCGTCGAGGTTCATGCCGCGCTCCCTTTGCCGCGTTCGGCCGCCATCACCAGCGGGTCGCCGAACCACGCGGCCAGGTCCAGCAGCTCGAACACGTCCAGCACGGCGGGGCTGTGCGCCACCAGGCGCAGCTCGCGCTGCAGCTGCAGGGCGGTGCGCTTGGCCAGCATCAGCAGCTGCACGCCGGCGGTGTCGATCTCGGTCACGCCGGCCAGGTCCACTTCCAGCACCTGGGCGTGCGCATGTGCATGACGCACGGCGCCCAGCAGAGCATCTTTCAGCTCGGCTGCGCGGTAGATGTTCAGGTCGCCTTCAATAAACAGCAGACCCGGCTCGGTTTCACCTGGCATGGCGGCTCCCGGTTATGGCAGGCAGAGTTTTTGCACCGCGCCCAGCAGCACCTCGGGCTTGAAGGGCTTGACCACCCAGGCGCGCGCACCGGCCGCCTGGCCTTCGCGTTTCTTGGCTTCCTGCGACTCGGTGGTGAGCATGATCACCGGGGTGAATTTGTGGCTGGCCTGCTGCTTCAGCTCGCGCACAAAGGTGATGCCGTCCATATTGGGCATGTTCACGTCGCACACGATCAGGTTGATCTTCTTGTCGCCCAGCTTGCTCAGCGCGATCTGGCCGTCGGCCGCCTCGATCACGTCGTAGCCCGCGCTTTTCAGCGCAATGCCAACGACCTGCCGCAGCGAAGCGGAATCGTCTACTACCATTATGGTCTTGGCCATACCCTACTCCTTAAAAGAACGTGACTTCATCAGCCGGCGCGGGCAGCGCCGCCGCTTGTTGCGTGCCGGCCGGGCCGGTCTGCCGGTCCAGCGCGTATTCCTCCGCCATGGCATAGGTCTTTTCCAGCGAGGCCAGCAGCCCGGCCGCGTCGAGCGGCTGCAGCTGGCGGTCCTGGGTGTAGCTGTCGCAGTTCTGCTCCAGCGCGCTGCGCAGCAGGTCGATGTTCTGCTTCACATGGCTCATGATCTGGGTCACGCGGTCCTGGAATTGCAGCTGCACCAGCGCTTCCCCCACTTCGTACTGGATGCCCACGCTTTCTTCCTTCAGCAGATTGCTGGACTGGACCAGGGCGTCGGTCACGCCGCGAAAACCGTCGAGCACGCTGGCAATGGCTTCCTCGGACAGCCGTGTCGATTCCTCCTCCAGCGCGCCCGATTGCTGCGCCGCCTGGGTGGTGGCGACAATCGCGCTGCTGACCAGCGCCACCTTCTCGGCGATGCGGCGGCCGGTGTCGGCCGACTGGTTGGACAGCATGCGCACTTCCTTGGCCACCACGGCGAATCCGCGTCCGCGCTCGCCGGCGCGCGCCGCCTCGATGGCGGCGTTCAGCGCCAGCAGATTGGTCTGCGCGGCGATGCTGGCGACGTCGGCCGCCATGTCCTTCAGTTCGCGCACGAACTGGCCCAGGCCGTTCACCTTGTCCAGCATGGCGGCCTTGCTTTCGGTGGCCGAACGCAGCGAAGCGACCACGCCTTGCAGCTCGCGCTCGCTGTTGGCGAACACCGTCACCAGGCCGTCGCCGCCGTCCATGGAGGCGGTGGCCACGCTGGAGGCGCCCACCGCCTGGTCCAGGCGCTCGACAATGCCGCCGAAGCGGCCGGCCAGCGCCGCCACCGCCTCGTCCATCTGCGTAATGGAATTTTCAATATGGCGCGACCAGATCGGCGCCACCGACGCGCCCAGCGCGCGCTGGCCGTCCAGGTACTGGTCCACCGAGTCGTGGAAGGTGCTTTGCATGGATTTGAAATACAGGCCGCTGCCGTAGCCGCAGCCCACCAGCAGCAGCACCGTGAGCAGGCCGGCCAGGCTGAAGCCGCTGAAGGCCAGCACCGCGATGGCGGCCAGCAGGGCCAGGCCGAGCGGGAGTAGCAGACAGGAATGGCTGCGCACAAAATTATTCACTGCTGGAATTCTCCAAGGAAGGCGCCGCCCGTCCATTCGGGTGGCTAGCCTAGCGACTGTATCCAGCAGGGAACACTCTGTAACCTGTACTTTGGTACAGTGTGACATTTCCCGCATGCACTAAAGTACAAGTTACAGTACCCGCCCCAGCCATTACAGTGTCGTTATGGCTAGGGATAAAAACATGATCGACATTTTCCTGCTGCCCGGCGAGTACTTCGTCGGCGGGCCGGAATACCGCATCCGCACCCTGCTCGGGTCATGCGTTTCGATTACCCTGTGGCATCCGGTGCGGCGCATCGGCACCATGTCGCATTTCCTGTTGTCCGCACGCAACTCCTCGAAGGAAGCCGGCTTGAACAGCCGCTACGGCGAGGAGGCGCTGGAACTGATGCTGGCCGAGTTGCGCAGCATGGGGGTGGAGCCCAGCGAATGCCAGGCCAAGATTTTCGGGGGCAGCAAGATGTTCCCCGGGCTGGAGGACCGCAGGGCCGGCAATATCGGGCGCCAGAACGGCGAAGTGGCGCTGCGCCTGCTGCGCGCGCACGGCATCCCCATCGTGTCCGAGAGCCTGTACGGCGTGGGGCACCGCAGCATTATTTTCGACATCAGCAGCGGCCACGTGTGGAGCCGCCAGGCGCAGCCGGAGGAAGCGGCTACGCTGTTCCCGGGCTATGCAGCTTTGACTTGAGGCGGCGCACTTCCTCGCACAGGTCCACCACCAGGGCGGCCAGTTCCTCGTCGGCCTCGAAGTCGCGCTCCACGCGCAGCAGGTTGAGCGCGCGCCGCAGCTCGCCGCTGGCAAAGCGCCACGCCTGCGGCGACGCCATCGCCGCGCCCGCCGTATCGACCACGATGGCCGCCCCTTCCGCGCTGCACAGCAGCGCCCCGCTGCTGACATGGCGCAGCACCCATTCCGGTTCCACAGCGCAGGCGCGCGCCAGTTCTTCCAGGGTCAGCGCCGCGTCGTCCAGCAACTCGCCGTGTATCTGCATAATCACGCTCCCATGCCGGCGCGCGGGTTGAAGTCCAGCTCGCGCGCCATGGTTTCATACAGCTGGCGCGCCCGCTCGGTATCGGCGGGCGGCAGCACCAGCTCCAGCATCAGGTAAAGATCGCCGCCCGGCGTGCCGGCCTGGGCCTGCGCGCGCGAAGGCGGTATGCCGCGCCCTTTCAGCCGCAGCTTGCGCCCGCCCTGCGATTTGGGCGGCACAGTCACCGTCACCCGGCCCGAGGGCGTGGCCACGTCGATCTGCGCGCCCAGCGCGGCCTCCCACGGCGCCACCGGCACCGTCTGGTAGACGTCGCGCCCTTCGGCGCGGTAGCGCGGGTCGGGCCGGAAACGGATTTCCAGGTAGAGGTCGCCCGACGGTCCGCCGCCGCCGCCGGGGTGGCCCTGGCCGGACAGGCGCAGCTGCTGGCCTGCCGTAATGCCTTGCGGGATGTTCACGTCCAGCGTGCGCTCGCGCGTGACGGCGCGGCCATGCGCGTCCTCCTCCTGCAGGCGGACGCTGACGGTGCGGCTGGCGCCCTGGTAGGCGTCGGCCAGGTCGATTTCCAGGCCGGCGTGGCTGTCCTCGCCGCGCTGCTGCTGAGGCCGGCCCGGACGGCCCCGGCGGCCGCCGCCGATATTGGCGAACAGGTCGGCGAAGAAGTCGCTGTCGAAGCCGCCTGGCCCACCGCCCATGCCGCCCATGCCGCCGCCCTGGCCGGCGCGGCTGCCCCAGTCCGGCGGCGGACGGAATTCCTGGCCGGCGCGGTACTGGCCGTTGCCCAGCGCGTCGTAGGCGGCGCGTTTTTCCGCGTCGCCCAGCACGCCGTAGGCTTCGTTCAATTCCTTGGTTTTCTTGTCCGCGTCCGCTTCCTTGCTGACGTCCGGATGGTATTTGCGCACCAGCTTGCGGTACGCTTTCTTGATCTCGTCGGCGCTGGCGGTCTTGGGGACGCCCAGCGCCTGGTAGTAGTCCTTGTATTCCACGATGGCGTATCTCCCGCTGCCCTGTCCGGCCAAAATGCCGGGGTCAGACCCGATGGGTCTGACCCCAGATTCTACTGCAGCCTTAGCGGATGCGGCGCAGCGATGAGGGCTTGTCGTTCATCGGCCCCAAGTTGTCGTAGCGGCCGGGGCCGTAGACAACGCACTGGCCGCCGAAATTGTCATGCTCGCACAGCTGCCACTGGCCTTCGTAAATGACCATGGAACTGGCGCGGTCGTTGAAGTCGGCCGCGCGCAGGCTGCGCATCTCGCCCTGGAAGGATACGCGGCGGCCTTCAAAGCGCGCGTGCTCGAACAGTTCGATCGGGTCAGGGCGATTGAAGCCGGGCTGGCCGCCTGGGCCACGGTCGTCGCGGCGCTCGCGCCATTCTTCGCGGCGCTCGGCGCGGTCGTCGCGGCCATCGCCGTCGCGGTCGCGGAAGCCGCCGCCATTGCCGCGTCCGCCTCGCTCGATCTGGCGCAGCGAGGAAATGCTGTTGTTGAAGCGGCGCAGGTCATTGTGCTGGCCGCGCTCGAACACGGCGCAGTAGCCGCCGAAGTCCTTGTGTTCGCACACCTCCCACACGCCCGAATGCACGATCAGGCTCGAGGTGCGGTCGTTGAAGCCGGCGTCGCGCAGGTCGCGCGCGCCATCGCGGATGGTCACTTCCTCGCCGCGGAAATTATCGCGCGAGAACAGCGTGATCTCGCCGGCATGGGCGGCGGCGATCTGGCTCAGCAGGGCGGCCGCGAAGGCCAGGGTCTTGAGGGCAGTGTGTTTCATATTATTAGCTCCGTAGTTTTCTTCTCATCCAGCGCTCGATGCTTTCTATCAACGAATCAGCCGGAGCATCAGCCTACACGACTGTGTAACAAATTCCTACTGCGCCCATCCAGGTAGCTAGTAGAATCGTTGCTTTCGCTCCAAGATTTCCGTCCATGCCAACCACCTTCACCCTGCCCAATATCCGCACCGAAGCCGCCGCCCTGTGGAAGCTGGCCTGGCCGGTGCTGGTGGGCCAGCTGGCGACGGTGGGCATGGCCGTGGCCGACGTGGCCATGACCGGCCACGCCAGCGCGGACGAGCTGGCGGCCGTGTCGCTGGGCGCGTCGATCTGGTCCATCATCCTGGTCACCGTCAGCGGCACCATGATGGCGATTAACAGCGTGGTCGCGCACGAAGTGGGCGCCGGCGCCTTCGGCACCATCCCGCACTCGGTGCGGCAGGCGCTGTGGAAGGCGCTGGGCGTGGGCGTGATCGCCGCGCTGCTGGCCAACCTGGCCACGCTGCTGTTCAACCACCTCTACCTGGCGCCCGAGATCAATGCGCGCGCCTCGCTGTTCGTGCACATCATCAGCCTGGGCCTGCCGCCGTTCGCGGCCTACCGCGCGCTGTACGGCTACTCCACCTCCATCAACCAGACCAAGCCGGTGATGGTGATCGCCCTGCTGGGGCTGGCGTTCAACGTGGTGGTCAACTGGCTGCTGATTTTCGGCCGCTTCGGCCTGCCCAAGCTGGGCGGCATAGGCTGCGCGGTGGCCACCGCCGGCTGCATGTGGCTGATGCTGGGGGCCATGGTGTTCTGGATACGCCAGGCCCCCGCCTACCGCCAGACCTATCCCTTCACGCACTGGGAATGGCCGCACTGGCCGGAAATCCGCAGCATGCTCAAGCTGGGCCTGCCCATCGGCGTGACCTATTTCGCCGAGGTGAGCGCGTTTGGCGCCGTCAGCCTGCTGGTGGCGCGCTTCGGCGTGGTGGTGGTGTCGGCGCACCAGATCGCGCTCAACTTCGCCTCGCTGGTGTTCATGGTGCCGCTCAGCTTCGGCATCGGCCTCATCACGCGGGTGGGCCAGGCCATGGGCGAAGGCAATCCGGCGCGCGCCCGCTTCGCCTCCTGGGTCGGCGTGTCCATGTCGCTCATCTTCGCGCTGCTGTCGGCCATCTTCATCGCCGTGTTCCGGCACCAGATCGCCGCCGCCTACACCTCGGACCCGGCGGTGCAGGCGCTGTGCGTGCAGCTGCTGCTGTTCGCCGCGCTGTTCCAGCTGTCCGACGCCACCCAGGTGGCCACCTCCTGCGCCATCCGCGGCTACAAGGTCACGCGCCAGCCCATGCAGATCCAGCTGCTGGCGTTCTGGGTGTTCGCGCTGCCGCTGGGCTATGTGCTGGGCCTGGCGCCGCAATGGCTGCGCGACTTGCACCTGGCGCCCGCCGCGCCCATGGCCGCCGACGGCTTCTGGATAGGCCTGGTGCTGGGACTGACCATCGCCGCCGTGCTGCTCACCTGGTCGCTGCACCGGCTGTCGCTGCGGCGTTTGCAGGCCTGAGGGGCCGCGCTCAGGCGCCGAATGAACCACGGTTTTTCGGCGCGTTTTCCAAATCCCAGCAGTGCGCCACTCTGGTATTGTCTTGCCCACACGAACATTTCGGGACCACACATGCGCTTTATTCTCTCCTTCCTGGCATTGGCAGCAGCCATGCCCGTCCATGCTGAACGTCTGACCCTGGACCGCATCTACGGCGACCAGGCCCTGGCCGGCGCCGGTGTGCGCAGCCTGAAGGTGTCGCCGGACGGCGCCCGCGTCACCTTCCTGCGCGGCCGCGACGACAACCAGTACCAGCTGGACCTGTGGGAATTCAATATGAAGGACAAGACCCAGCACCGCCTGGTCGACTCCAAGACCCTGGTGCCCGAGGAAAACCTGTCCGACGCGGAAAAAGCCAAGCGCGAGCGCGAACGCACCGCCAGCCTGAAAGGCATCCTGAGCTACAGCTGGTCGCCGGACGGCAAGCAGCTGCTGGTGCCCATCGCCGGCAACCTCTACCTGATCGACACGGCCAAGCCGGACGCGGCCCGCCTGGTGGCCTCCGGCGCCGTGCTGGACCCGAAAATTTCGCCGCAGGGCCGCTATGTGTCCTTCGTGCGCAACCAGAACCTGTTCGTGATCGACCTGTCCACCGGCAAGGAGCGCCAGCTCACCACCGACGGCGCCGGCCAGGTCCACAACGGCGAAGCCGAATTCATCGCCCAGGAAGAAATGGGCCAGCGCACCGGCTACTACTGGGCGCCGGACGACAGCGCCATCGCCTACAAGCGCTATGACGAAAGCCAGGTGCCGGTGGCGCGCCGCTTTGAAATCTACGCCGACCGCACCGACGTGGTCGAACAGCGCTACCCGGCCGCAGGCGACCCCAACGTGACCGTGCAGCTGAAAATCGTTTCCCCGGCCAGCGGCGAAACGCGCGACGTGGACCTGGGCGGCAACCCGGACATCTACCTGGTGCGCGCCGACTGGAGCGGCAACAGCAAGGCCCTGCTGTACCAGCGCCAGAGCCGCGACCAGAAGACCCTGGAACTGGTGTCGGTGGACGCCGCCACGCTAAAACAGCGCGTGCTGCTGACCGAAAAATCGGACACCTGGACCACCATCCACGACGACCTGCGCTTCCTGAAAAACCGCGACGCCTTCATCTGGTCGTCCGAGCGCAGCGGCCGCAACCACCTCTACCTGTACAGCCTGGACGGCAAGCTGCTGCACGCCATCAGCAAGGGCGAGTGGGGCATCGACAACGTGCTGGCGGTGGACGAGAAGGCCGGCAAGGTCTACATCGCCTCCAACCGCGACGCCGTGGTCGACAAGCAGACCTACGTGCTGGCCCTGGACGGCAGCACGGCCGACAAGCCCAAACGCATCACCCAGGGCGACGGCTGGCACGACGCCTCCTTCTCGCGCAACGGCGAAGTCTTCGTCGACACCTACTCCAGCCCCAGCATTCCGCCGCAGGTCAGCATCCGCCGTCCGGACGGCAGCATGGTGGACTGGCTGGAGCACAACGAGCTGAACGACAAGCACCCCTACGCCAAGTTCCAGGCCGACCACCTGCCCACCGAGTTCGGCACCCTGCCCGCCAAAGACGGCCAGACCCTGTACTACTCGATGATCAAGCCCTACAAGTTTGACGCCAGCAAGCGCTACCCGGTCTACCTGTCCACCTACGGCGGCCCGCACTCGCAGCACGTGTCGCGTAAATGGGGCAACTACTTCGACCAGTACATGGCGCAGCAAGGCTTCGTGGTGTTCCGCCTGGACAACCGCGGCTCCTCGCGCCGCGAGCGCGTCTTCACCGACGCCAACTACAAGCGGCTGGGCACGGTGGAAGTGGAAGACCAATTGGCCGGCGTGGAATGGCTGGGCAAGCAAAGCTTCGTGGACGCCAAGCGCATCGGCGTATTCGGCTGGAGCTACGGCGGCTTCATGACCTTGCGCCTGCTGTCGCAAGCGTCGGACAAGATCGCCATGGGCGTGTCGGTGGCGCCGGTGACGGACTGGAAACTGTACGACACCCACTACACCGAACAGTTCATGAGCACGCCGAAGGACAACGCCGAAGGCTACAAGCAGGCCAGCATCTTCCCGCACGTGGACGGCCTGAAGTCGCCGCTGCTGCTGATGCACGGCATGGCCGACGACAACGTACTGTTCACCAACACCACGCGCATGATAGACGCGCTGGTCAAGCGCAACGTCCGTTTCGAGCTGATGACCTACCCCGGCGCCAAGCACGGCATCTCCGGCACCACCAGCCAGCGCCACGTGTACGGCAACATCGAAGCCTTCTTCAAGAAGAACCTCAAGCCCGATACGGTGCAATAAAACAAAAAAGGGGTCAGGGTTAATTAATCCTTCCGGAAAAACTAACCCTGACCCCATTTTGCTTGCCAGAGAGCCCGCGTACTGCGGGCTTTTTTATGGCTTAGCGGTTGCCGCGGTCGATGGCGTCCTTGACTGCTTCCTTGGCGTCGCCTACGCCTTTTTGCAGCTTGCCTTCGGACTGCTTGGCCAGGCCCTTGGCCTGCTGCTCGGAGCTGCCCACCAGCTTGCCAGCTTCTTCCTGAACTTTACCGGCGATGTCTTTCGCTTTACCTTTGACTTGGTCCTTGTTCATGATGCTCTCCTTGGTTGGTTAGGCTCACACGCAGATGCGGTGTGCTGGAGTGCATCCTATCCTTTGAGCATGCCTGCTTCTGTACGCCAGCGCACGCTAACGGTCCATCAGGCTATCGGCTTGCGCCACAGGCTGGCCAGCCAGGGCTGCTGCTCGCGCGGCAGGCCGGGCGGACGGTAGTAATGGCCGAGCGGCTCGAAGCCGGCGGCGGTCAGATAGCGTTCCCAGGTTTCGTAGTCGTAATAGCTGCCGTAGCGCGGGCCGTTCCAGCCTTCGCGGTTGTCGCCGCGCGGGTTGGAACTAAACAGCACGCCGTCCGGCTTCAGGGCGGCGTACAGGCGCAGCAGCACGTCCGGCAAGGCGGCGCTGGGGATGTGGAACAGGGAGGCGTTGGCGAAGATGCCGTCGAAGGCGCCGGCGGGCAGGTCCAGCGCCACGAAGTCCTGGCGCCAGACCTCGCAGCCGCTCCATTCCCGCGCCATGCGGACAAACTCCGCCGAGCCGTCGACGCCGACGGCAACATGGCCCAGTTCGGTGAAAGTCTTGAGATCGCGCCCCGGCCCGCATCCCAGGTCGAGGATGCGGTACGGGGTTGCGGACCGGATGGCGCCCAGCAGCGCCGACACGTTCTGGCTCACGTCGTGGTCGCGCGTGCCCTCGAAAAACTGCTGCGCGCTGTGTTCGTAGTGCCGCAGCGTGGCCTGCGTGATCCGCGTGATGCTGTCGATGTCTTTGTCCGGTTCCATCCCCCTACTTTACCAGACGCGCACGCGCTGCTCCGGCGCCAGGTACAACTGCTGCCCTGGCTGCACATTGAAAGCCTTGTACCAGGCGTCCAGATTGCGCACGGTGTAGGTGCGCCATTTCGAGGGCGCGTGTCCGTCCGTCATCACCTGGCGGCGCAGCGACTGCTCGCGCGCCAGCCCGCGCCAGCTCTGCGCGTAGCCCAGGAAGAAGTCGCGGTCGTCGGCTTGCGGATTGGCGGCCTTGAAGGCGTCGTAGGACGCGGCCAGGCCGGCCAGGTCGGACAGGTTCTCGCTCAGCGTCAGCTGGCCGTTGATGGGCAGGTCGGCAAACGGCTTGTAGGCGGAGTACTGCGCCACCAGCGCGCCGGAGGCGGTCTTGAAGTGCGCCGCGTCGGACGGGGTCCACCAGTCGCGCAGGCGGCCCTGGGAGTCGAACTGGGAGCCGGTGTCGTCAAAGCTGTGGCTGATTTCATGGCCGATGACCGAACCGATGGCGCCGTAGTTCAGCGCGTCCGGCCCTTTAGGATCGAAGAACGGCGGCTGCAGTATGGCGGCCGGGAAATTCAGCGCGTTCTGCATCGGCATATTCACGGCGTTCACCAGTTGCGGCGGCATGCACCATTCCTTGCTGTCGACCGGCTGGTGCAGCTTGGCCAGCTGCTGCTGGTAGTGCAGCCTGGAGGCGCGCTCGGCGTTGCCGTGGGCGTCGTCCGCTTTCACGGCCAGCGGACCGTAGGAGGTGAATTTATCGGGATAGCCGACGCCGACGTAGAGCGCGTCCAGCTTGGCGTGCGCTTCCTTGCGGGTGGCGGGCGCCATCCAGTCCAGCTTGTCGATGCGGACGTGGAAGGCTTGCACGATATTGCTGACCATGTGCTGCAGCTTGGCCTTGGCCTCCGGCGGGAAATAGGTGGAGACGTAGAGTTTGCCCACCGCGTCCGGCATGCCGTCGTTGACGGCGGCCAGGGCGCGCTTCCAGCGCACCGCCATTTGCGGCGTGCCGCCCAGCGTGCGGCCGTAGAAGTCGAAATGCTGCTCGGTGTAGGCTTGCGGCAAGTGGCCGGCGCTGGTGTTGATGGCGTGGAAGGCGAGGAAGTCTTTCCAGGCGTCCAGCGAACACTCTTTCACCAGCGCGGCCACGCCCACCACGGCGCTGGGGTGCCACAGGATGAAGCTTTGCTGCTTGCCCAGGCCTGCGTATTTGAGGAACAGCTTCCAGTCCATGCCGGGCGCTTTCTGGCTGAAATCGGCCACGGTCCAGGTGTTATTGGCTTTCATGACGTCGGCCGAGTCTTCGCGGCTGGCGTGGGTCAGCGCCAGCTTGCGCTCCAGTTCAAACACGCGGGCGGCGCGGGTTTCCGGGTCGCTATAGCCGGCCAGCTTGAACATGGCGGCGATGTGGGCCTGGTAGGCGGTGCGCAGCTTGTGCATGCGCTCGTTGTCTTCCAGGTAGTAGACGCGGTCCGGCAGGCCCAGGCCGCCCTGCAGCAGGTAAGGCATGTTGCGCTTGGGGTCGTTCAGGCCCTGGGCCACCCACAGGCCGAAGATGTTTTCGGTATGGAATTCGGTGGCGTTGAGCGGATCGACGTCGGCGCGCACGGTGGCGGCCAGCATCCTGGTCAGCTCGGTCTTGTCGGCGATGGCGCCGATTTTTTTCAGCGCCGGCCGCAGCGGCTCCACGCCCTTGGCTTCAATCGCGGCCTCGTTCATGAAGGCCAGGTAGTAATCGCTCACTTTGCGCGCTTCCGCGCCAGCGTGCTTGTCGCCCTGCACCGCTTCGATCAGCTTGATGATGCGCTGGTTGGTGTCTTCGGCCAGTTGGGCCATCGAGCTCCAGCTGCCCCGGTCGGCCGGGATCTGGGTGGTTGCCAGCCAGTTGCCGTTGGCGTAGGCAAAGAAGTCGTCGCCAGGCAGCAGCGCGGCCTTGGCGGCGGAGACCGGCGCGTCTGCCTGGGCCGCATAGCAAGGGGCCAGCGCCTGGAGGGCGCCGGCCAGCGCGAAGCCGAGTACGGTCTTGATGGGTGCGTGCATGTCTTGTTCCTGTTGTTGTGTTTTTAAACGGCGTGGTACGCCAGACTCCACTCTAAGCAAGCGCACAGCGGGAAGCCAGCGCCGCGCGACAGACTGCAAAATATGGGGATGCACTGCAGAATACGGGGAATGCGGTGCATCCATGCTACGCACAGTGCAAAAAGGCCACAACGAAACAAGGAATCCCTATATAGTTCACTTACAGCAACGCATACAAAACAAGGAGAGCCCCCTATGAAACTTGAAGCCCTTTTCCAGAACCCGACTGCGTTGCCTACGGCTCCCAAAGTTGTCGAAGAACTGATCAGCAGCTTTGATAAAGCCAGCGTTTCCACCGAGGAAATCGCGAAGAAACTGTCCGCCGATCCCGTCCTGAGCGCCAAGCTGCTGCGCCTGGCCAACTCGGCCTACTACCATGTCTCGCGCAGCATCGGCACGGTGGAAGACGCCGTGCTCATGCTGGGCTTTGTCACCGTGCGCACGCTGGTGATCAGCTCCGGCCTGGTCAGCGGCTTCAAAACGGTGCCCGGCCTGGACCTGAAGCAATTCTGGCGCTACAGCCTGTACACCGCCTGCTCGGCCAAGTGGATCGCCAAAAAGACCAAGGAAAATACCGACCTCGCCTTCACCATCGGCATGATGCACGCCATCGGCCAGCTGGTGATGCACGCCGCCATGCCGGAACAGGCCATGCAGCTGGACAAGGTCGCCGGCCCGCTGGACTCGCGCCGCCTGGACGCCGAACAAGCGTCGCTGGCCTACACCTTTGCCGACGTGGGCGCTGAGCTGGCCAAGCGCTGGAAGTTCCCGGAAGCCTTCTCCGAGACCATCATGGCCTTCCCCGACCCGATGAACCACGAGCACGGCACCCGCCTGGCCGGCATCATCCACCTGGCCGCCTGGCGCGCGCGGGTCGAGGAAAACAAGCTGACGGACGAGGAAATCGAAGCCTGCTATCCGACCGAGATCGCCGAAGAGCTGGGCCTGGAGCCGAACGCGCTGATCGACGACATGCCGCCGCCTAGCGAGCTGAGCGCCGGTCTGGAAGAACTGGTCAAGTAAGAATCACGCCCCGCCCCCGAGGCCGGCGCCGCCCTTCGAGGCCGCGCCGGCCTTGTCTTTTTCACCACCCCAAAAATAATTTCAAAATATTTTTAAAAAACCCTAAAGTTCCCGAACGGCATGACGTTAATCCAGACAAGCAGTAATCCATTTTTACTTTTCAGGATGCGCCATGACCTCCAACGAAGTGCTCGCCATGTACGAAAATGTTGCCACCTTGACCAATAACATGGTGATGGCAGCGCGCGCAAGCGACTGGGAGAGCCTGGGCCGCCTGGAAAACCAGACCGCCGTGGCCACCGCGACCGTAGCGGCGGGCGCCACCGTGGCCCCGCTGGAAGGCGCCGCCCGCCAGCGCAAGATCGACCTGCTCAAGCAAATCCTGGCCAACGACCGCGCCGTGCGCGACGTCACCGAGCCATGGCTGAACCGCGTTCCCGGCATGCCGCAATAAGCCGCCCCGCCCCAACGACAAAAGCGCCTTCACGGCGCTTTTTTATTTCCATAGCCGAAAAAAGGGGTCAGACCCCTTTTGGCTTTTCGGCAAGGCTTACATGCTTATTGGCTGATTGCTACGCGCAGGGAGAGGGCGATGCCTTTGGCGGCCTGGCGGATTTCGTCCAGCGAGGGGAAGCTGGGGGCGATGCGGATGTGGCTGTCTTCGGGGTCCAGTCCGTAGGGATAGGCGGCGCCGGCCGGGGTCAGCGTGATGCCGGCTTCCTTGGCCAGCGCGATGGTGCGCTTGGCGGCGCCCGGCGGGGTGACCAGGTCGATGAAGTAGCCGCCCTTGGGACGGGTCCAGCTTACGCCGGGCACGCTGCCGAGATGCTCTTCGAACAGGGCCAGCACGGTGTCGAACTTGGGCTTGAGCAGCGCGCGGTGCTGCTCCATCAGCGCTTCGACCGTGGCCTTGTTTTTCAGGAAACGCACGTGGCGCAGCTGGTTGACCTTGTCCGGGCCGATGCTGCGGATGCCGGAATGCTTGGTCCACCAGGCGATATTGGCCGGCGACGCGGCCAGCGCGGCCACGCCGGAGCCTGCCCAGCTGACCTTGGAGCTGGACGCGAACACGATGGCGCGGTCCGGATTGCCGGCCTTGGCACACTCGTCCAGGATATTGGCCATGCAGATTTTCTCGTCGCCCAGGTGGTGGAAGCGGTAGGCGTCGTCCCACATCAGGCGGAAGTCGGGGGCGGCGGTTTTCATCGCGGCCAGGCGGCGCACCACCTCGTCCGAGTAGACCACGCCGCCCGGGTTGCTGTACTTTGGCACGCACCACATGCCCTTGATGCTGGCGTCCGAGGCCACCAGGCGCTCGACCAGGTCCATGTCCAGGCCGTCTTCCGTCATCGGAATGTTGACCATCTTGATGCCGCGCTGTTCGCAGATGGCGAAGTGGCGGTCGTAGCCCGGTACCGGGCACAGGAAGGTGACCGGCTGCGCGCCCATCCACGGCGCATGGCCGGGCACGCCCAGCAGCAGGCTGTAGACGATCACGTCGTGCATCAGCGACAGGCTGGCGCTGCTGTCGACCACCACTTGCGCGGCCGGCACGTCCAGCAGTTCGCCGAACAGGGCGCGCGCTTCGGGCAGGCCCACGCCGCCGCCGTAGTTGCGGGTGTCGGTGCCGTCGTGCGCGGCGTAGCCGTCCAGCGCGGCCATCAGCGCGTTGGACAGGTCCAGCTGTTCAGGCGCGGGCTTGCCGCGCGACATGTCGAGTTTCAGGCCGAGTTGCTTGAATTCGTCGTATTGGGACTGTAATGGTGCGGTGCTCATGATGCCTTTCCTGGGGATTGAAAGCGGGTGCGCAGTGCGCGGGCACCACCCAGCGCCTGTCGCCAGGCGGGAGCGCTGGCGGATGCTGGTTTAGCTGGACTGAGGGGGATGGGTGCAGCAAAGCACGGCATGAGTATATCGCGTTTCGCGCCGCACTGCCGAGGCCGCCCTTATGGCGGTTATTCTTTTTCGGGTATGGCGGCTTCGGCAGGCGCAGGCTCGGCTTCGGCGGCTATTTTGTCCTTGCGCCAGCCTTGCCAGACCTTCAGCGGGGCGGTGGAGAATTTGATCTTCTTGCGGCGGATCAGGTAGTACAGCAGGCCGCCAAGCAGCGCCAGCAGCAGGACGCCGCCTATCACCATGGTGGTGGTGTTCACGCCGCCGGGCTCGCGTTTCTTTTTGCCGTTGGCCTTGGGCGGCGTGGACGCGGGAGTAACAGCGTCTGCCTTGTTCGCCGCCTCGGGCGCGCTGGCGGCGGCAGAAGCGCCGGCCGATGCTGCGGCAGCCGTCTCGCTGGCGGACGCGGCCGACGCCGCGGCTGATGCGGCCGAGGCAGCAGCAGGCGCGGCGGCTGTTGCGGCGCCCGCCCCCAGCGCGGCCTGCAATTGCTTGACCTTGCCTTCCAGATCGATCAGTTTGGTCTTCAGTTCAGCATTGGTCTGGTCCAGCGCGAGGCATTGCTGGGCCTCGCCGTCCGGCTGCCCTGCGGCGCAGACGCCCGCCTTGGCGCCGGCTTTGCTTTTGGCGACACGCGGCTCCGGGCCGAGCTTGATGGGCACAGCAGCCGGCCCCGGCTTAACCTCGGCGCCGGCCTGCTCAGCTGCGGGGCCGGTGTTGCCGACCGTGCCGCCGGCCGCATCACGCGCCGCGTTCGCCGCTGCGCGCATCCTGGCCGCGCGCAAGGCCGCTGCGCGGTTGGCCGCCGCTTGGGCGTCCTGCGCGCCGCGTTCCGCCTCGGACAAGCCGCCCGCAGACGGCGCGGCAAGCTGAGGCCGTGGTGCGGGCAGCGGCGCGGGCGCAGGCAAAGGCGCAGGTTCGGGCGTCAGCCACAAGGTTGCCGACCGCACGCTGGCCCGCGCCCCCGTCCCCAGTTCCACAAACAGATGCAGCAATTCCGCATCCACCGGCTGGAAAGTCGTCAAATGCAGAAACTGCCGGTTGTCGCGCTTCACCACCGTCATACGCAGCGACGACAGCACCGGATTCATGCGCACATTCGCGCCCTGGTACACATTCGCCCCCGCCAGCCTGACCTGCACGCCTGCCAGATCCTCCGGCGCCAGCATCACCAGCTCTATGTCGGCCGACAATTGCTGCCCTATGTGCGAACGCACCACCACGTCGCCCAGCTCGGCCGCCAGGGAAGCGGACGACAGGACGGCTGCCAGCACAAGGCCGCCGGCGCGAAGGGCAAGAAAACGGTAAGGACGACGCTGCATGTATTCGGGGTCGCTAAGCTGCGAATTTCTAAAGTGTAACAGTCTTAACGGCTGGAATTTTCCGTTTTGAAGTCCTGCGCCGGAAATTGGACTCTGCGCTACACTAATTGCATATTCCACCATGACAGAGGCATCCATGAGCATCCGTACCGAGCGCGACAGTTTTGGACCTATCGACGTCCCCGCCGGGCAGCTGTGGGGCGCGCAAACCCAGCGCTCGCTGGAACACTTCGCCATCTCCACCGAACGCATGCCGCCCGAGCTGATCCATGCGCTGGCCAGCGTCAAGCGCGCCGCCGCGCGCGTCAACCTGGACCTGGGCCTGCTGGACGAAGCCAAGGCCGGCGCCATCACCCAGGCGGCCGACGAGGTGCTGGCGGGCAAGCACCCAAGCGAATTCCCGCTGGCCGTGTGGCAAACCGGTTCCGGCACCCAGTCCAATATGAATATGAACGAGGTGCTGGCCAACCGGGGCTCCGAGATCCTGGGCGGCGAGCGCGGCGAAAAGCGCTTGCTGCACCCGAACGACCATGTGAACATGGGCCAGTCGTCCAACGACATCTTCCCCACCGCCATCCACGTCGCCTCGGCCAACGCGCTGGCGCACACCGTGCTGCCGGCGCTGCGCGACCTGCGCGCCACGCTGGACGCCAAGGCCAAGGCCTTCGCCGGCATCGTCAAGATCGGCCGCACCCATTTGCAGGACGCCACGCCGCTGACCCTGGGCCAGGAATTTTCCGGCTATGTGGCGCAGCTGGACTACGCGGACCTGGGCATCACCGCCGCCCTGCCCCCGCTGCTGGAACTGGCCGCCGGCGGCACGGCGGTGGGCACCGGCCTGAACGCGCATCCGGAATACGCCACCCGCATCGCAGCCGAGCTGGCGGACCGCCTGCAGCTGCCGTTCCAGACCGCCGACAATAAATTCGCCGCGCTGGCCGGGCACGACGCGCTGGTGGCGGCCCACGGCGCCATGAAAACCCTGGCGACCGCGCTGATGAAAATCGCCAACGACGTGCGCTGGATGGCGTCCGGTCCGCGCTCCGGCCTCGGCGAGATCACCATCCCGGAAAACGAACCGGGCAGCTCCATCATGCCAGGCAAGGTCAACCCTACCCAGTGCGAAGCCGTTACCATGCTGTGCTGCCAGGTGTTCGGCAACGACGTGGCCATTACCGTCGGCGGCGCCTCGGGCAATTTCGAGCTGAACGTCTACAAGCCATTGATCGCGCACAACTTCCTGCAAAGCGCGCGCCTGCTGGGCGATGGCATGCGCAGCTTCGATCACCATTGCGCCCAGGGCATAGAGCCCAATCTGGGCCGTATCAGCGAGCTGATGGAGCGTTCGCTGATGCTGGTCACTGCGCTGGCGCCGCATATCGGCTATGATCGCGCCGCGCAAATCGCCAAGAAAGCGCAGCATGAGGGCACAACGCTGAAGGAAGCGGCGCTGGCGCTGGGTTTTGTCAGCGCCGAACAGTTTGAACGGTGGATAGTTCCGCTGGAGATGACGCAACCCAACGCCCATGGGTGATTTTTTTAATAACTGAACTACAAGTCATCGCGACTGAGGATAAAATAAATGCAAAAGGTTAGTTTTGAACTGACGTCGGAATTCATCGAATTGAACCAGCTGTTGAAGAATGTCGGCCTGTGCGACAGCGGCGGCGCCGGCAAGGTGCTGGTGGCCAGCGGCCAGGTGAAGGTCGACGGCAAGCAGGAGTTGCGCAAGACCTGCAAAATACGCGCAGGCCAGCAAGTAAGCGTAGGCGATGTGCGCATCAGCGTTCTCGGCGACAGCGGTGCGGACGGCGCTTGATAGAGCAAATTTACTTGCATTTGAGCAATCTGCCGCTAAGCTGAAAGCGGGACGGGCCGTGCCTGTTCCGCAAAATAGTGCTCAACCAGCTGGAGGGGGAGGCGCCATGGACGGCCCTGAACAGAAGCTGCAAAACCAGGAGCGCCTGATCGGCGATTTGCGGCAGGTCATCGAGAACGCGGAAGAACTCCTGAAAAATACCGACCAGTGCACCAGCGCGCTGTACCAGAGCGCGCGCGCCAAACTCACCCAGGCGCTGCTGGCCGCCACCGAAGAACTGGCGCGGTTTGAAGACGCGCAACTGGCCCGCATGATCGCCGCCACCCACTCCGCCAACCTGCAATTCCACGACATCAGCGGCGAGGCCAAGCTGATGCGCGCCTTCCGCTAAATCCGGCCCTGGCGCTGGCGCGCAATCAGCGAGTCCAGCGAAAAGCGGCCCGGCCCGAACGCCACCAGCACCAGCAGCATCACGCCCCAGAAGAAATGGTCGTTGACCGCGGCCGGGCATTCAAAACTGAACAGCTGCGGGTAGGACAGCACCGCCACCGCGTTGACAAAGAACAACGCCAGCGCCGCCGGGCGCGAAAACAATCCTACGAACAGCAGCAGCGGCAGCACCAGTTCGCCGCCCGCGCCCATGTAGGCGGCCAAGTCCGGCGGCAACAGCGGCACTTTGTATTCGTCGTGGAACAGCGCCAGCGTGGCGCTCCAGTCGTTCAGCTTGGCCAGTCCGGCTTTCATGAACTGCCAGCCCACGTACAGGCGCAGCGCCAGGCTGGCCACGGAGCCGCCCCAGTCGCTCAGCGCGGCGTCGTAGCGGGTGGACAGGCGATGCAATGCAAACAGATTTTTCATGTTGGTCTCGTTTCAGTCGGGAGGCAGCCGGAGCTGCGGGTTCAAGCTATGGTGCTGAACACGGCGTGCTCCAGCCATTGCTGCAAATGCGCGGCAACGTCGAAGGTTTCGTCGATATCGAAGGAGGCATCCAGCGCGGCGCCGAAGTTGCCGCCGCCGTGCAGCACGGCCAAGGCGGCGTGGCTGGCCGGACTCAGGGGCAGCACTTCCGTCTTCCAGCGCGGGCGGGCGATCAGCGCATGGCTGGGCGCTTCCATCACCCCGGGGAACGGCGGGCCATCGGGCTGATGGGCTTGCCATAGCTGCACCACGCTGTAATCGAAGGCGAGCGGGATGCACGCTGGCCGCAGCGCCAGACAGGCGTCCTCGATTGCTTCGGGTGGCACGGCGGCCAGATCGGCGGCGGTCATGGCGGGCGCGTCGGCGGCGTAATGGGCGCGGTGCAGCGACCATTCCAGGCGGGCCATGTCGGGCAGGTAAGGCAGCTCGGCCGTGTGCGGGAAGGTGCGCAGGAAACTGGCGAATTCGGCGCCGAACTGGTTCAGGTCGCCGCTGGAGGACGGGTGGGCGCGGCCGTATTCGGCACTCAGCGCGTCGAAGAATTCCTCGCCCACCAGTTGCGCGATCACCGGGTAGGCGCTGGATAAAGTCTTGCGCCAGGTGACGGTGAGGTTGCCGCGATACAGGGCGTAGCCATGCTCCTTGCCCTCGCCCTGGAAGGCCGCCAGCGCCGGGGCGGACTCGGCAATGTTGAGCAGGCCGGCGGCGAAGGCTTGCTGAGAGGCGGCCAGCGCGTCGCCATCGGCAGAGGCGGCGGCAGGCGCCGCTTGCAGCGGCGCAAAGCTTACGCCGGCGCTACCGGCGGCACCAGCACCCTGCCCTGCCGCCACGCGCTCGGCGATGGCGGCGGCCTTGTCCGCTTCGGCCAGCAGCACGTCCAGCGCAGGAATATCGGTATCCCACTCAATCAGCGTGGGCAGCGGGCCGAAGCGGCGCAGGGCCGCCTCGTACAAGACCCAGACGGGCGCGGCGACTTGCGCGCCGTGGTGGTCGATCACCGCGTCCGGTGTCGCCAGGTGACCGGCCAGGTGGAACTCGCCCACCGTGCCCGGCGCAATCGCGGCGATGGCGGCCAGCGCGTCCTCGCCGTGGTTGCATTGATTCACATACAGATTATTGATGTCCAGCAGCAGCCCGCAACCGGTGCGCCGCGCCAAGGCTGCCAAAAACTCCGCCTCGCTCATCGCATCGTCGCGGAAGCGCACATAGGTGGACACGTTTTCCAGCAATATCCTGCGCTGCAGCTTGTCCTGCACGCGATGCACGCGCTCGCTGAGCAAGTCCAGCGCGGCGGCGTTGAGCGCCAGCGGCAGCAGGTCGTTCAAATGCCGCCCGAACACCGCGCCCCAGCTCAAATGCTCGGACACCAGCGCCGGCTGCACCGCCCGCACCAGCACCCGCACACGCTCAAGATGCTGCTCGGAAAAGCCGCGCGCAGAACCCAGTCCCAGCCCCACGCCATGCAAGCTGAGCGGATAGTCGCGCCGCAATTCCTGCAGCACATGCCAGTCCCATCCGCCCTGGTCGAGATAGTTCTCGGTGTGGACTTCCAGCCAGCCGGCGCGCGGCCGCTGCTCCAGGAACTGGCGGTAATGCGGCGCCCTCAGGCCGACGCCGGCGCCCAGGGCATGGGCCGGATGGGCGCTGTGCGGCATGGCGAGGGCTCCGTGGTCCGCAGGTGATTACTTGGCTGGCGCGGTGGTCTTGCCGCCGGCTTTTTCGCACGTGCCCTTGGCCACGTACTTCCACTCGGTCGGCGCGTTGTCGGCCTTGGCTTGTCCGGCGCAGGAATGCGAGCCGTTGGACGAAGCGCAATCATTCTGGCCGGCTTTGACCACGCCGAAGCATTTTTCCTTGTCGCCGGCTGGTTCCATGCCTGCCGAGGCGCTAACGGAAGCGGCGCTGCAGACGGTTGCCAGGGCTGCGGCGATCAGGGCTTGACGCTTGTTCATGTGTATCTCCTTTGGGTAAGTTATCGTTTCCAGTGCGCAGAAATCTGCGGCTGAAGCATAGTCGCGCACTGTGCCAGCATCCTTACACATTTTTTTAGATTTACAAAAAGAAAAAGCCCGGAGTCACCGAGGCAGTGAATCCGGGCTAGCTGGTGCGCGCGGGGCGCGTCAGGACATTAAGCGGCTGGTGCTGCTTTTTTGGCCTTTTTGTGTGCGGCTTTCTTGTGCGTTGCCTTCTTGTGCACGGCTTTCTTGTGCATTGGAGCGGCAGCAGGTTCAGCGGCGGCGACAGGCGCCTGTGCAAAAGCGGTGCCCATGGCGAAGGTGGCGGCGATAGCAGCGGCGATCAGTTTCTTCATTTGGTGTTCCCTCGATGTTGTCCGTAAGAATTCCTACGTAGGGCATTAACGCCGCACGCCGGGAATCTGTTGACGTGATTTTGAAGAGATTGTGAAACTTTTTTTGCGTTTGCAAACAATAGCGGGCGCGCCTGCCCGCAAGCAGGCAGGGTGCCGCCGGATACTACGCGGTGGTGTTGATGGTGTTGCCGAGATTCGAAGGCAGATTCGACGCCTTGGGTACGGGCGGGATCGCTTCAATCAGCGCCTGCGCGCTGGAAGCCTGGATGTCCTGGGCTTTTTTCTGCACGGCCACAGCCACGTCTTGCTTGGTGCCGGTATCGGCAATGCTGGTTGCCAACCGGGCAATTCCTGTAACGTCCATGACTTCCTCCACTATGGGCTATCCCCTGTTTACGGACGTTTTTTTGCAAGCTTTAGGCCGCCGGTGAAATAATTTTTATGCGCTGGGCCAGCCAGGCCAGGATGGTGGGGCGATGGTTCAGGTCCAGCCAGGCCAGGCCATCGCGCAATCCAGGGGGCGCAGGCTGGTCGGAGGCGACCGCCACGATGTTCGGGTCGGCCGGATACAGGGGCGCGCGGCCAGTGTCCGGGCGGTAGACCTCCAGCTTGTCGAAAGGATAGGACTTGAAGCCTTCAACCAGGGTCAGGTCGGCTGGCGCCAGGCGGGCCAACTGCTCGTCCAGCGTGGGCTCGGGCGCGCCGCGCAGCTCTTGGATAATGGCGAAACGGAATGGCGACGCCACCATCACTTCGGCCGCGCCCGCCATGCGCAGGCGGGCGGAATCCTTGCGCGGCGGCTCCAGTTCCAGGTCATGATGGCTATGCTTGATGACGTTGACGCGCAAGCCTTGCGCTGCCAGTTGCGCCACCAGAAACTCCAGCAGCGTGGTCTTGCCGCTGCCCGAAGTGCCGACGATGCCGACGACATTGCCGGGGAGCGGGGGATGTTCTGGATGCATCAGGGATTCTTTCAGTACGGCACGCGGTAGCGGTAGCCTTTGAAGGTGAAGATGGCGGCCTTGGGCAGCAGTTTCTCGAGTACCAGGCCGGGAGCCACCTCCTCGCCTTCGTGGCGCAGGATTTTGTCGATCAGCACCAGGCGGTCGGCGGGGTTGCGCGAGTACATATAGCCGCCCATGGTGATCTGCGGGATGCTGCGCTGGATAGGTTCGGGCAGGTCGCGCAGCAGCTGGACGGGTTCCTCGGGGGCTTCGGCGGCGCGCGGCGCGGGTGCCGGAGGCTGCGCCTTTGCCGGCTCGGGAGCAATCTGCGCTTGCGGCGCGGCGGGTGCGCTTGCAGCGGGCCGGGCCAGCGGCGCGGGAGCCGGGACTGGCACAGGCGCGGCCTGATGCGCCGGGGCAACAGACGCTTGCGCTGGAGCGGCAACGGGCGGCGCAGGCGGCACGGCGGAAGGCAAGGGCACCGCAGCAGACGGCGCTGCGGCGGGCGCATCCAGCGCGGCTGGCGGCACAGGCTGAGAAACAGGCGCAGGCGATGCCGCCACAGGTGCAGTGGCTGCCACTTGCGCCGCACTGGTCAGAACGGCAGGCGCAGGCTGCTGGCGCCAAAGCAGTACGGCGGCGCCCACGATTACAACGGCGCCGGCCGCCAGCGCCAGCGGCTTCCAGCGCGCGCCGCCTGTGCCGCGCGGAACGGCCGCATCGAGCGTCGGCGCATGGATGGTCGGCGTGGCGCCCAGCTGGCGTTCGGCCTGCGCCTTCTTGAGCGCTTCCAGAATGTACGACATATTATTTCCCCGCCACGGCAACGCCGGGCTTTGCTGGTGCCAGCAGGCGCGGTTCATTCACGCCGCCGAGCTGATTCAGCCTGATGAAAGTCTTCGGTCCCGCCACGCCATCGGCCTTCAGATTCTGGCTGAGCTGGAACTCGCGCAACAGGCGCTGGGTCTCCGCGTCCATGGGGCGGTTCTCCTGGGGCGGCTTGCCGCCGTGCAGGGACGCCAGCCGCTTGGCCAGCCAGTCCACGTCCGGCCCGTGATCGCCCGCCGACACCTCGTCGCGCCAGCCGCGCGGCGCGCGCCACAGCGTAATGAAGCTGCCGTCGAAGCGGCTGGCCAGCGCATCCAATCGCACGGTCTCGCGTTTGCCCGCGATGTCCAGCGTGGCGCCCTGCCCGTCCATCGCCGTCAGCATCGCGAAGCGCGGCGTGGTTGGGTCGTCGATCAGCTTCAACACGACCGGACGGTCCAGCAGGCGCACATCATCCAGGCCGCCCTTGCCGAACAGGCAGCGCAAATTCTGCTTCGCCGCCGCCGGGCAAAACTCCCCGGACGGAACAGTTTGTCCCCACAGCGCTGCCATCTGCCGCAACGCCACGTCCGATGTCGCCGCCACGGTGCCTGACCCCGCCAAATTGGCGACTCCTGACCCCGGCGCGGCGGCGCCGCCATTCACAACGGCGCCGGATTGCGGCATTTTGGCGGCGCCTGACCCTGCCACATTGGCAGTTCCTGGCCCCGCCATGGGCACGGAATGCGGCATCAGTTGCCAAGCGGCGATGGCGGTGAGGACGGCGCCGGCCAGGACGCCGGCGGCGATGGGGAGCCATGGCCGCGCCACGGTCGCTGCGCCCGTTTCGGTGGCGAACACTTCCGCTGCGGCGCGCCGCAGGATTTTGCGCGTGACTTGCTGCGCGTTTTCCACGTAGGCGCCCAGCATGGCGCGGTCGCACAGCAGGTTGATGCGGCGCGGAACGCCCTTCGTCAGCTGGTGGATCTGCTGCATCAGCCCGCCCGGGAACGGCGCCACGCCCACCGCGCCCGCCACCGCCAGCCGGTGCCCGATATAGCTGCCGGTTTCCTCCACCGACAGCGAGCCCAGGTGATAGCGCGCGATCACGCGCTGCGCCAGCTGCTCCAGCTCCGGCCGGGCCAGCATGGACCGCAGCTCGGGCTGGCCGATCAGGATGATTTGCAGCAGCTTGCGCTCGCTGGTCTCCAGGTTGGTCAGCAGGCGCAGCTGCTCGAGCACGTCGGCCGACAGGTTCTGCGCCTCGTCGATAATCAGCACATTGTTGCGGCCCTGCGCGTGGCTGGCCAGCAGGTGCTGGTTGATCGCGTCCACATAGCCCTTCACGCTGACCGCCCCCGCGCCCTGCGGCGGCAGCGTGATGCGGAACTCGTCGCAGACCGACAGCAGCAGCTCCTCCACCGTCAGCTTGGGATTGAAGATATAGCCCAGCTGGCAATTCTCGGGAATCTGCTCCATGAAGCAGCGGCACACGGTGGTTTTGCCGGCGCCGATTTCGCCGGTCAGCAGCACGAAGCCGCCGCCGCTGCCAACGCCGTACAGCAGGTGCGCCAGCGCTTCGCGGTGGCGTTCGCTCATGTACAGATAGCGCGGGTCGGGCGCGATGGAAAACGGCGATTGTTTCAGATTGAAAAATTGCGTGTACATGTAGTCCCTGGATGAGCACCACCGCAGCGCAGGCCCGCCGTCAGCGCAAGGCAGGCGGCAGCGGCTTGAACTTGGCGCAGTATATCTTCGCCCTGCGGTCGGCATACACGATGCGGCTGCCGGGCTTGGCTTCCCGCACCGGGTAGCGCGAACTGTCAATTTTCGCATACCGCAGCCCATCCTGGGCGATGATGGCTTCTTCCAGCTTTTCCGGCGTGCTTTCAACCACCGCGCCGACGAACACCATGGGCCAGCTGTCGTCGCTGACGATCACTTCCACGATCTCGGTGCCCCACAGCCGCGCGTCCTGGGTGCGGAACCACCAAGCGCCGCCTTCGCGCTTGTAGGGCGGCCCGAAGAACTTGACCATGTAGTCGTAGTAGAAACGGTTGCTGGTTTCGTCGCGGCACAGCAGGCCGCTGCCGATGACCGTGCCAAAGGTGGTGGGCGGCGCGGCCTGCGCGGCCGAAGCGGCCAACAGCAGGCTCAACACCAGTGCGCGCAGCGCGGACGGTGGGGTGTAAGACGGCATTGCTAGATTTTGGACATCCAGGCGCGGTTGGCGCTGATCTTGGCCTTGGCAGCGGCCGGCAAGGCATCGTAGCAGCCCGGATATTGCTTGAGCGCGCTCTCCCGCACCTCCTTCTGCAAGCCGTTAATCAGGAAAACATAGAGGATGCCGCCTTCACTCGTTTTCTTGGTCCCTATGTATTTGATCATGCTCTTTCTCCTTCCCGGCTTGGCATTCGCTCCGCCGGCGTCGCTCTGCAGCCATTATGACAGCTATAAGCGTGGCCATCAGCAATTGAGTGGCTATGCCGCTACACAACTTTACGGACTGAAACGGCAAAAGCTGTAGGGTGGTGATTATTGCCAGCAACAAAATTGTGCATTGCGATTATGCGTCTTTTTCTGCCCAATCCCGCTGTATACACTGGCAAGTATCGATGAGGAAACACCCCATCACCACACTTCCACAAGGAGCAAGACCATGAAATCGCTGAAACTGATCGCCGCCCTGACCGTTCTGGCCACTTCCTCGGCATTCGCATCCGACGCCCCCAAAGCCGAAGCTGAAGCCGCCGCCCGCCCTGCGCCCGTGTTGCTGGCCAGCGCCGCCACCCCGGCCGCCGCCGCCGCCGTGCCTGCCGCGCTGGCGAAAAAGGATGCCGGCCGCTCGCGCGCCGAAGTCCAGCGCGAAGCCGCCGAAGCGGTGCGTACCTATGAAAACACGCTGTCCAAGGACCTGAGCTTCTACACCAAATAAGCCGGCCCGGACCGGCCGCGCGGCCGGTTGTGGCCCGATCGCGGGCCGCATGCATTTCAGCGCCGCTATTTTGCAGTTGATCCCGCGAATTTGCGCTTTCGTCCCTTTCCGCCCACCGCCGCGCGCTTTTTATCTTATTGTTCACACACTTCCCCGCCCCTCCGGGCAAACCACTACAGTGAAAACAATATGAATAAGCTGATCAAACAAACAGCCCTGGTTACCGCCCTCGCCCTGGGAGGCGCCATCGCCCTGCCCGGCCACGCGGACACGCCCGCCGCCAACGCCCATGTCACCGAGTCGCGCCCCGTGGCCGCCTTTACGGCCATCGAACTGGCCGGCCCCTACAACGTGGAAATCAAGGACGACGGCGGCCGCGCCGTGGAAGTGCGCGGCACCCGCAAGCAGCTGGACGGCCTGGAAACCGTGGTCGAGAACGGCACGCTGATCGTGCGCCCCGTCAAGCGCAACGGCTTCTCCTTCCACTTTGGCAAAAGCATGGAACCGCCCACCGTGCGCATCAGCGCGGCCGGCCTGAAAAGCCTGATCGCCTCCGGCAGCGGCGACGTGCGCGCCGACCAGCTCAAAGGCACGCAGTTCGCCCTGACCGCCAGCGGCTCCGGCGACGTGGACGCCAGCGGCGCCGTGGGCAGCCTGGTGGTGCGCTCCGGCGGCAGCGGCGACCTGGACATGCGCCACCTGAAAACCGGCAGCATGAATCTGCAGATGAGCGGTTCCGGCGACGTGCAGGCCGGCGCCATCAGCCTGGACCTGAACGCCGAACTGAGTGGTTCCGGCGACCTGGAAGCGCAGGAACTGCACACCAACACCGTCAACGCGCTGATGCGCAGCTCCGGCAGCGTGACGCTGGGCGGCAGCAGCAAGGAAATCCGCGCCGAAATCTCCGGCTCCGGCGACCTGGAAGCCTGCGACTTGTCGGTGGAGAACGCCAGCGCCATGCTGCGCAGCTCCGGCAACGCCTGCATCGCAGGCAATATCAAGAAATTCGACGCCGAAGTGCATGGCTCCGGCGACCTGAGCGCGCGCGGACTGGCCAGCAACAATGTGCGCGTGATCCTGGACAGCTCGGGCAATGTGGAACTGTCCGGCAGCAGCAACACGCTGAGCGCGGAAGTGAACGGCTCCGGCGACCTGGACGCCAAAGGCCTGGTGGTGGCGCGCGCCGTCACCCGCAACCGCGGCCCCGGCAATATCTACCTGAAAAAAGTCAGCGACACGCTGGACGCGGAAGTGCGCGGCTCCGGTGAACTGAAAACCACCACCGAATGCCGCGACGTGAAAGTGACCATGAGCGGTCCCGGCCAGGTCCATCTGGACGGCAACACGGCCAACCTGAACGCCCGCCTGACCGGCTCCGGCAACCTGCAGGCGCGCGGCCTGGTGGCCAAGCAGGCCGACGTGGTGGTGCGCGGCCCGGGCACCGCCTGGGTCAATGTGCAGGGCAAGCTGAACGCAGAAGGCAAACCCTCCAGCGCGGACGGCGCCCGCATGGTGATGATAGACCGCAGCGGCGTCCGCCCCAGCCGCGACAATTAACGGTGGTGGCGGGCCTGCGGGTCCGCCCAGCCCGACTTACCCGAACGCCCGGCCCAGAGCCGGGCGTTCTGCATTTGGCCGTGCGGCGGGTTACGGCTTGCTCCTAAGCCGCCAAAATTGGCATTATTCAAGACCACATTCCCCGTCCGCGTCACAAAATAACTCTGCGTTATAAAACAATAACTTAGGCCGCAATTGTCGGCTTGGAAAGCAAGTCCACTTCACTCAAATACAATACCAGTTAAATACCTGTTGACAAGCTGGTTGGCCGACCATATAGTGCCCCACAGCTCCTCACACAGACATGAACATGATCGAATTCCTAATCGGCGTCGACGGCGGCGGCAGCGGTACCAGGGTGCGTTTAATGCGCAGCAACGGCGCCGCGCTGGGCGAAGGCGACAGCGGCCCTTCCGGCCTGCTGCACGGCATCAAGAACGCCTGGTCCTCGGTGGAGGATGCGGCCGGCAAAGCCTTCAAGGCCAGCGGCCTGGACTACCCGGCGCGCGAGCGCATCGCCATCGGCCTCGGCCTGGCCGGCGTGCACAACCGCCAGTGGGCCGCCAACTTCGTGGCCGCCAATCCCGGCTACGCGGCGGTGGCGCTGGAAACCGACGCCTACACCACCGTGCTGGGCGCCCACCAGGGCCAGCCCGGCGCCATCATCGCGCTCGGCACCGGCAGCGTGGGCGAGATCCTGCTGGCCGACGGCAGCCGCAAGGAAGTGGGCGGCTGGGGCTTCCCGGCCGGCGACGAAGCCGGCGGCGCCTGGATAGGACTGCGCGCCATCAACCATATCCAGCAAGTGATAGACGGCCGCGCCGAAGGCGGCGCCTTCGCGGCGTCCGTCATCAACGCCTGCGGCGGCGAACGCAACGCCATCCAGGTCTGGCTGGCCAATGCCACGCAGACGCACTACGCGCACCTGGCCCGCATCGTGCTCCAGCATGCGGACACGGACGAAGTGGCGCGCGCCATCCTGCTCGAAGCGGGCCGCCAGGTGGCCCTGATCGCACAGGCGCTGGACGCCGGCGGCAAGCTGCCGATCGCCCTGTGCGGCGGGCTGGGCGAGCCGCTGCGCAGCTACCTGCCGTCCGAGCTGCTGCGCCGCATCGTCGCGCCGCGGGGCGATTCCGCAGCCGGCGCGCTGCGGCTGATCCAGCAGCACCTGCAGCAAAACCAACCTCAATCCTGAACAGGGAGCAGCCGTGTTAGACCAGTTGAGCGACTTCAGGCCGGACCACGAAAGCGACACGCCGCTGTACATGCAGCTGGCGAACAAGCTGTCCGACGGCATCGCCAGCGGCGACTGGCGCGCCAACGAAGCCCTGCCGTCCGAGCGCGTGCTGTCCGACATGCTGGACATCTCGCGGGTCACGGCGCGCAAGGCCATCGACATGCTGTGCGACCGCGGCATGCTGACCCGCAAGCGCGGCTCCGGCACCTACATCACCCCCAAGCTGGAACAGCCGCTGTCGCGCCTGACCAGCTTCTCCGAGGAGCTGCGCCAGCGCGGCTTCACGGCCGGCTCGCGCTGGCTGCAGCGCGAGATCGGCGTGGCCGCGCCGCTGGAACTGCTGTCGCTGGGGCTGTCGCCCAACATGCCGGTGGCGCGCCTCAAGCGCCTGCGCACGGCGGACGACGTGGTGATGGCGATAGAAACCACCACCATCCCGGCCGCCTACATGCCCAACCCGCACAGCGTGACCGGTTCGCTGTACGGCTTTTTGGAAGCCAACGGCACGGTGCCGATGCGCGCGCTGCAGCACATCCGCGCGGTCAACGCCACCACGGAACAAGCCAAGCTGGCCAATATCCAGCCTGGTGTCGCCATGCTGCACATTACACGCGTGAGTTATTTGGAAAACGGCGCAGCGGTGGAGCTTACGCACTCCTACTGCCGCAGCGATTATTATGAATTTGTAGCGGAGTCGCGCAGATGAGCGATGTAACGATCCAAGGCAATATCCTGACCCCGGCCGGCTGGCTGAGCGGCGCAATCTCCTTCGGCGAACGCATCGCCGGCATACAAGGCGCAGCGGCCGACCCGCAACTGAACGGCGACGATTACATTATCCCCGGCTTTATCGACCTGCACGTGCATGGCGGCGCCGGCAAGGACGTGATGGAAGGCGGCGACGCGGTGCACGCCATCGCCCGCATCCATGCGCGGCACGGCACCACCAGCATGCTCGCCACCACCATGACCGCGCCGCCGGAAGACATCGACCTGGCGCTGACGGCCATCGGCAAAGCCGTGCGCCAGCGCGGCAAGAACGAAGCGCGCGTGCTGGGCGCCCACCTCGAAGGCCCCTACATCAACTCCGGCAAGCTCGGTGCGCAGCCCAATTTCGCGCGCGCCGCCACGCTGGCCGAAGTGCAGCGCCTGGAGACGATGGCGCCGCTGCGCGTGATCACCGTCGCGCCGGAAATCGCCGGCCACCTCGGCCTGGTGCGCGAACTGGCCGACGAAGGCATGCGCGTGCAGATCGGCCACACGCTGGGCTCCTACGAAGACGGCGTGGCCGCCCTCGAGCACGGCGCGGCCGGCTTCACCCACCTGTTCAACGCCATGAGCGGCCTGCACCACCGCGAGCCCGGCATGGTGGGCGCCGCGCTGGCGCACGCCGAATACGCCGAACTGATACCGGACCTGCTGCACGTGCATCCGGGCGCCATCAAGACCGCGCTGCGCGCCATCCCGCGCCTGTACTGCGTGACCGACTCCACCGCCGCCACCGGCATGCCGGACGGCGAATACATGCTGGGCCGGCACACCGTGCACAAGTGCATGGGCGGCGTGCGCCTGCCCGACGGCACGCTGGCCGGCAGCACCCTCACACTGGACCAGGCGCTGCGCAACCTGGTCGGACTCGGACTGGACCTGGCGGACGCCTCGGCCCGCGTCTCAACCCATGCTGCCGACTACCTCGGCCTGCAAGAACGCGGCCGCCTGGTGGCTGGCGCGTATGCCGATCTGGTGGTGCTGGATCGGGATCTCAAACTCAAAGCCGTATATATCGAAGGAGAACGTTGTGACCTCAATGATGCTTAAAGAAGCCCTGTCCGCCGCAGAATGCGTCGCGCTGCAACTGGCGAACGACGCTGACCGCTACGCGGAGCTGGGACGCAAATTGAGGAGCACGCCCTTCTCGACCGCACTGACCGTGGCGCGCGGCAGCTCCGACCACGCCTGCAACTACATCGCCTACCTGATCATGGCGCGCCTGGGCCGCGTGGTGGCCTCGCTGCCGATGTCGCTGGTGACGCTGCACAAATCGCCGCTGATCACGCGCGACACGCTGACCATCGCCGTATCGCAGTCCGGCCAGAGCCCGGACGTGGTCGAGCCTATCCGCTACTTCCGCGACGGCGGCGCCACCACCGTGGCGCTGGTGAACGACATAGCCTCCCCCTTGGCGGAAGCGGCCGAATGGTCCATGCCGCTGCGCGCAGGCAAAGAACAAAGCGTGGCAGCCACCAAGAGCTTCATCACCTCGCTGGTCGCCGGCGCGCGCCTGGTGGCCCAATGGCAGAACGACCCCGAGCTGCTGGCCGGCCTGCAGGCACTGCCCGAATCGCTGCTGAAGGCCACCGAAGCCGACTGGTCGCCTGCCCTCGAAGTGCTGGCCCCGGCCAAGAACATCATGGTGGTGGGACGCGGCATCAGCTTCCCGGTGGCGCTGGAATCCGCGCTCAAATTCAAGGAAACCTCGGCGCTGCAAGCCGAAGCGTTCAGCGGCGCCGAGATCAAGCACGGCCCGATGGCGCTGATCGAAGAAGGCTACCCGCTGCTGATCTTCGCCACGCGCGGCCCGACGCAAGCAGGCCTGCTGGCCCTGGCCGACGAAATGCGCGGCCGCGGCGCCCGCGTGCTGCTGGCAGCACCGGACGACGTCGCCCAGCGCGACCTGACCCTGCCGGTTGCCGCCACGCCGGACCTGGACCCCATCGTCGCGATCCAGGCCTTCTACGTGATGGCAGCCAAGCTGTCCGCCGCGCGCGGCCTGGACCCGGACCGTCCGCGCCACCTCAGCAAAGTCACCAAGACCAACTAAACACTGGCGGGTTACGGCTGCGCCTAACCCACCCTACGCCTCGCCCGGTTTCGCGGAGCATCGTAGGGCGGGTTAGCGCTGAAAGCGCGTAACCCGCCGCCCCTGGACCATCGATGAAAATCAAATTACTGCTGACAGCATTGATGGCCCTGGGCGCGGCAACGCTGGCGGCGGCTGTGCCGCCGATCCAGAAAATCGAATTCTGGACCTTCAGCATGAAGCCCAAATTCACGCCCTACTTCGAAGGCCTGGCGCGCAGCTATGAAGCAACGCACCCCGGCATCAAGATCGAATGGGTAGACTTCCCCTGGGACATTATCCAGACCAAGCTGGTGACGCGCATCGTGGCCGGCACGCCGCCCGCGCTGGTCAACCTGAACGTGCCGTGGGCCGACGAATTCGCGCGTGACGGCCTGCTCACGCCGGTGGACGAACTGCTGCAAGGCGCGCGCCACCGCTACCTCGCCAGCACGCTGGAAGACCTCACCTTCGGCGGCAAGACCTACGGCTTCCCGATGTACAGCAACGTCGCCGTCATCAGCTACAACACCGACATCTTCAAGGCCGCAGGACTGACGCGCGCCCCGAACAGCCTGGACGAACAGCTGGCCTTCGCGCGCCAGATCGCGCAGCGCACCGGCAAGGCCGGACTGTGCCCCGCGCTGTCCAAGATCGACGGCCTGATGATGCAGCAAGGCCTGGCCGTCATCAAAGACGGCCGCGCCGCCTTCAACTCGCCGGCGCACGTGGCGCTGGTGGCCAAGCTGGCGGCAACGTACAAGGCAGGCGGCCTGCTGAAAGACAGCCTGTTCGCCGAAGACAATTTCCCCGCCGCGATTGACGCCTACAAAGGCGGCCGCCTCGGCATGCTGCTCGCGCCGCCCACGGCGGTGAAGCGCATCGAGACCGATGCAAAAGACATCTACGCCAAGACCGGCGTGGCTCCCGCGCCGCTGGGACCGACCGGCATTGCCGACGGCGGCTGGCTGGTGCACTTCGCCGTGCCTGCCGGCGTGGACAAAAAACTGCTGCCGCAGATAGGCGAGTTCGCCCGCTACCTGACCAACGACGCGAACCAGCTCGCGTTCGCCAGGCTGGCCAGCGTCTACCCCGCCGCCGCCGAAGCGGCGCGCGACCCGTTCTTCCTGGCCGTGCCGCCCAAGGCCGGCGCCGCCGAAAAAGCCGTCAGCGCCGGTGCCGTCTCGATGCCGCACTCGCACACGCTCTACGTCTCCGGCGTGACCGACTACGACGAACTGCGCCGCTCGCTGGTGAAAGCCGTCGAAGCCGGCGTCACCGGCCGCCAGGACATCCAGCAAGCCCTCGACGCCGCCGCCGCCATCTGGAACAAAAAGCTCTCGCGCCAAAGCAAGCTGAGCCGCATTTCCCCCATCCGGGGTCAGACCCCAAGCGAAAAAAATGCGGCTCAGCTCGTTTCCGCGCAGAACGCAAAAAATGGCCCTGCGCGGCTTGCCGCAGCGACAGTTTTACCCGCGACGGCAGCGGCTTCACTCTGGGACGCAGACGAGCTGAGCCGCATTGCGCGCGCGTGGGGTCTGACCCCGGAGGTAAAAAATGCGGCTCAGGCTGCTTCGGTGGGGCAACAGTTTTGAGCGCGCGGCGGACAACTTTGACGGCGTGGCTGTTCCTGGCGCCGGCGCTGGTTTTGCTGGCGGCGTTTTCGTTCTGGCCGGTGGGCTTCGGCTCTTATCTGGCCTTTACCGATTACAGCCTGATCCGCCCGACGTCGTGGGTGGGGCTGGATAATTTCCGCTATATCTTCGATAACGAGATGTTCGTCACCGGCCTGAAAAACTCGCTGGTGTTCCTGCTCATGGTGCCCTTCGTGCAGGTCGGCGCGCTCGGCCTGGCGGTGCTGGTCAACAACCGCCTGCCCGGCATCCGCCTCTTCCGGGCGGCCTTCTATGTCCCCGTCGTGACCACCGTGTCCGTGGTCGGCATCATGTGGGGCTTTATGTTCCATGAGCAGGGCGCGCTCAATTATGTGCTGATGGCGCTGCGCTTCGTGGATGCCCCCATCGGCTGGCTGTCGAACGATACCCTGGCCCTGTTCTGCATCATGTTCGTCACCCTGTGGCGCGGCCTGGGCTGGTATATGGTGATGTACCTGGCCGCCTTGCAGGCCGTCCCGGCCGAGATGCAGGAGGCCGCCATCCTCGACGGCGCGAACCGCTGGCAGCGCTTCTGGAAAATCACCGTGCCCATGCTGCGCCCCACCATCATGGTCTGCACCATCCTGTCCGTGCTGGCCGCGCTGAAGGCTTACCAGGAGGTGGACGTGCTCACGCAAGGCGGCCCGATGAACTCCACCTTCACCGCGCTGTACTACTCCTATGACCAGGGCCTGAAGCACCTGAAGCTGCCGCGCGCGCTGGCCGCGAGCTTCGTGGTCTCCGTCTTCTGCGTCGGCATCGCCATGCTGTGCCTGCGCTACCTGAAACCGGGGCGGAAATGAAGACCCGCACCGTCCTGCACTACGCCGTGCTGTGCGCCATCGCGCTGGTGTGCGTGTTCCCCTTCTGGTGGACAGTGGTGACGGCCTTGTCCACCGAGGGTAATATCTTCGCCTTCCCGCCCACCTTCTGGCCCAAGTCTCCTTCGCTGGAGAACTTCGAGGAGGCCTTCCGCGTCATCCCCTTCCTGGCCTTTTTCAAGAACTCGGTCCTGATCGCGGCCTTCACGGTGTTCTGGAAACTGGCGCTGTGCTCCATGGCGGCCTATCCGCTGGCCCGCATGCACTTCAAGGGCCGCCGCCTGGTGTTCGGCCTGATCCTGGCCACGCTGGTGCTGCCGTCCGAGGTGAACTTCCTGGTCAACTTCATCACCGTCACGAAACTGAGCCTGGTCGATACCTACGCCGGCGTGATCCTGCCCAACGTCGTGACGGCGGTCGCCATCCTGCTGCTCAAGCAGGCCTTCGAGGAGGTGCCGCAGGACCTGATCGACGCGGCCCGCGTGGATGGCGCCTCCGAGTGGATCATCTTCACCCGCATCATGCTGCCGCTGATCGCGCCCTGGCTGGCCACGGTCGGCATCCTGACGGCGGTGGAGGCATGGAATGAATACATCTGGCCATCCATCGTGATGAGCAAGCCTGACGAGTTTCCGCTGTCGGTGGGCGTGCTGTATTTGCGCGGCACCTTCGGCAGCAGCACCCGCGTGATCGCCGCTGGCACGGTGCTCACCATCCTGCCCACGCTGGCAGCCTTCCTTTTCACTCAACGATATTTCATGCGCGGCATGGACGGAGCAGTCAAATGAATCACCAGGAATTACGCAAAATCGCCGGTCAACTGATTATGATCCGCTTCCCCGGCACCGTGCTGGATGCGGACACCGCTGACTTCATCCGCACCAACAGCATACGCGGCGTGTGCCTGTTCCGCGGGAACATGACCGACTCCGTCCAGCTGGCCAAGCTCACCGCCGACCTGCGCGCCGTGATGGGCCCGGACGCGCTGATCGCCATCGACCAGGAAGGCGGCGCCGTGGTGCGCTCGACCTGGGTGCCGGCGCCGCCTGCGGCCATGGGCCTGGGCGCGGCCGACGATACCGACCTGGCCTACCGCACCGGCGCCGCCGTGGCGCGCGCGGTCAAGTCGCTGGGTTTCAACTGGAACTTCGCGCCGGTGCTGGACCTGAACAACAATCCGCACAACCCGGTGATCGCAGAGCGTTCCTTCGGCGCCGAGCCGCAGCGCGCCGCCGAACTGGCCATGGCCTGGATGGCGGGCAGCCATGCCGAAGGCGTGGCCTGCTGCGTCAAGCACTTCCCCGGCCACGGCGACACCCACGTCGATTCGCACCGCGACCTGCCCACCGTGGACAAGCCCTTGTCCGTGCTGGAGAACTTCGAGTTCAAGCCCTTCCAGCTGGCCGCCCCGCTGGCGCCGGCGATGATGACGGCGCACATCGTCTACCCGTCCATCGACGCCGATAATCCGGCCACCATGTCGCCCGCCATCCTGGACGGCCTGCTGCGCAAGCAGTGGAACTACCGTGGCGTGATCATCACCGACGGCATGGACATGCACGCCATCGCCGGCCGCTACGGCGTGGGCAACGCCGCCGTGCGCGCGCTGGTGGCAGGCGCGGACATGGTGATGGCCCTGGGCACCCCGGAAACGCAGGATGAAACGCTGGACGCCATCGCCGCCGCGCTGGCCGACGGCTCGCTGCCGCAGTCCGCCGTGGACGAGCGCCTGGCGCGCCTGGCAGCGCTGGCGCAAGCCTATCCCTGCGCGCCGCGCGCCTACACGGAAGACGCGGCCGACCGCGTGGTGATGACCGAGGGCTGGCGCCGCAGCCTGAGCGCGCGCGGCGATCCGCAGCGCCCGGCCGCCGGCGCCAAGGTGCGCCTGGTGGCGCGCCAGGACGTGGTCAGCGACGGCGTGTCCGAGGCGGGCGTGCCGGCCGCCGTGGTGGCCGCCACGCTGGGCAAGCTGTACGACGTGGAACTGGTCACCTATTCCGACGCCGACGCCTTCGACTGGTCCACCCTGCCGCAGGACGGCCGCTACACCATGCTGGCCTCGACTTCACGCCTGCGCTACGGCGCCCGGCCGCGCGCGACCTGGAAGCCGGACCTGCACCTGGCGCTGTGGAATCCCTACCAGGCGCTCGACATCGACGCGCCCGCGCTGATGACCTACGGCTTTGCCGCGCCCGCGCTGGAAGCGGTCAACGCCTGGCTGTCCGGCGAGCTGGAAGCGCAGGGCCGCTGCCCGGTGCCCGGCTTCGAGTAAGGCAGGCATGGCGGCTTACGCGCGCTCTGCGCGCCAACCCGCCCTACGATATGACCAATAACCGCAAACCGTAGGGCGGGTTAGGCCATAGGCCGTAACCCGCCGTGCCGGCGCCGGAATAACAACGACAGGACGACACAACCATGGAAAAACCCGCCATCCGCAGCCCGCTAGCCTGGGTCCCCACGCTGTATTTCGCGCAGGGCCTGCCCTTCTTCGCCGTCGCGCTGATCGCCAGCCTGATGCTGAAGTCCATGGGCGTGCCGAACGACGACATCGCGCACTGGACCGCCTACATCGGCTTCGCCTGGGTGTTCAAGCCGCTGTGGAGTCCCTTCCTGGAACTGGCCAGCAGCAAGAAGATCATCGTGGTCGGCTTCCAGCTGGCCGGCGGCGTGTGCCTGGGTCTGGTGGCGCTGGCGCTGCAGCTGCCGTTCTGGCTGTCCGCCTGCGTGGCGGTGCTGGCCCTGGTGGCGATCTGCTCGGCCACCCACGACATCGCCTGCGACGGCCTGTACATCGCCAGCCTGAGCGAAAAGCAGCAGGCCGAATACGCCGGCTGGACCGGCACCTTCTTCAACGCCGGCCGCTTCATCTCGCTGGGCGGCCTGGTGATCCTGGCCGGCTACCTGGAAAAATCGCAGGGCGTGGTGCCCGCCTGGACCATCATCTTCTGCATCCTGGCCGCCACCATGATCGCGCTCGGCCTGTACCACAGCTGGGCGCTGCCGCCGGCGAAGAACGTCGTCGCGCCGGACACCACGGCGGCCGGCATCGCCAGCACGCTGAAGGACGTCATCATCGACTACGTCAGCAAGCCGGGCATCTGGGTCTCCATCCTGTTCATCATCCTGTTCCGCGCCGGCGAGGCGCAGATCCAGACCATAGGCCCGCTGTTCCTGCGCGAAGCGCGCAACCTCGGCGGCCTGGGGCTGAGCACCTCCGAAGTGGGCGCCGTGTACGGCACCACCGGCACCATCGCCTTTATCGTCGGCTCCATCGCGGGCGGCTACTTCACCTCCTGGCTCAGCCTCAAGCGCGCCATCCTGTGGCTGATTTTGGCGGTCAACCTGCCCAATGTGGCGTTCTATTTCCTGTCCACCTACCAGCCCACCGACCTCACCGTGATCGGCGTGGCGCTGAGCGCCGAAATGTTCGGCTACGGCTTCGGCTTCGTCGGCATCATCCTGTACATGATGCAGGTGGTCGCGCCGGGCAAATACCAGACCGCGCACTACGCCTTCTCCACCGGCGTGATGCAGCTCGGCTTTGTGCTGTTCAAGTACGTGAGCGGCACCATCCAGCTGGCGCTCGGCTACCAGAAGTTCTTTATCTGGGTGCTGCTCTCGGCCATCCCTGTGGCGGTGCTGTCGCAGCTGATACCGATGGTCTCGCGCGCGAGCAAGGCCGAACCGTCGGCGCCGGCGCAAGAGCCGGCAACCGCGAGCTAAGCCCATGTCCAGTGTCAGCCTGAAAGGCGTCGTCAAGCACTACGACGCCAAGCAGCCCGTCATCCACGGCGTGGACCTGGACATCGCCGACGGCGAGTTCGTGGTCTTCGTCGGGCCGTCCGGCTGCGGCAAGTCCACCCTGCTGCGCATGATCGCGGGCCTGGAAAGCATCAGCGGCGGCGAGCTGCGCATCGGCGAGCGCGTGGCCAACGAGGTGGCGCCGGCCGAACGCGGCATCGCCATGGTGTTCCAGTCCTATGCGCTGTATCCGCACATGACGGTGTACGAGAACATGGCCTTCGCCCTCAAGCTGGCTGGCCACAAGCCGGCCGAGGTGCAGCAGATGGTGGAGCGCGCCGCCGCCATCCTGCAGCTCACGCCCCTGCTCAAGCGCAAGCCGAAGGAGCTGTCCGGCGGCCAGCGCCAGCGCGTGGCGATAGGCCGCGCCATCGTCCGCAAGCCGCAGGTGTTCCTGTTCGACGAGCCGCTGTCCAACCTGGACGCCAGCCTGCGCGTGCAGATGCGGGTGGAGATCAGCCGCCTGCACCAGGAGCTGAAAACCACCATGATCTACGTGACGCACGACCAGGTGGAAGCGATGACGCTGGGCCAGCGCATCGTGGTGTTCAACGGCGGGCGCATCGAACAGGTGGGCACGCCGCTGGAGCTGTACAACAGCCCGGCCAATCTGTTCGTGGCGGGCTTCCTCGGCTCGCCGAAGATGAACTTCATCCCCGGCGAGGTGCTGGCGGCCGCGCCGCATTACGTGGCGGTGCAGCTGGCCGGCGGCGCCATCGTGGAAGTGGCGGCGCAAGGCTGCGGCGGCGCGGCGGGCGACGCCCAGCGCGGCGACGCGGTCACCATCGGCATCCGCGCCGAGCACGTGGCGCTGCGCCGGGCCGCCGTGCTGGAAGACCAGCTGCTGCCGCCGGAGGACAACCTGGTGGACGCCGCCGTGGGCCACGTCGAAAACCTGGGCGACCTGTCCATCGTCTACGCGGCCCTGCCGGGCGTGGCGGACATGGCGGCCGTCAAGCAGCCCGCCGACGGCATGCAAGCCGCGCCCGGCGCTGCGGTGCGCCTGCATCTGCCGGCCGCGCGCTGCATGCTGTTCAACACGGAAGGCCTGGCCTATCCCCGCGCCGTGTAACAGCGGTTACAATTCACGCACTTTTGAAACCCGGCGCCTATCCCGATTTATGGGAGAATACGCGTTTGTCTCTATTTAGATTGAAGGATTATCCATGTCCAAGTTTCGTTTCGCACGTACCAGCCTGATCGTGGCCGCACTCGGCCTGAACTTCGCACCGGCCCTGGTGGCCGGCGTGCACGCCGCCGAGAAGGCCGCGCCCGCACCGGAAGCACCGAAGCCCGACACCGTGCGTCCTGAACTGTTCAAACTGATGGACCCGGCCCAGATCAAGGAGCTGATGACCGCCAAGAATTACGCCGAAGTCCAGAACCGCATCACCCAGGCCGAAGCGCTGCCCAACCTGACCCCATACGAAGTGTTCGTGCTGAACCGCATGAAAGTGTCGCTGGGTTCGGTCACCGCCAACAACGTCATGACCATCCAGGGCCTGGAAGCGGTACTGGCCTCGGGCAAGCTGCCGGCAGCCGACCAGGGCGACTTCATCCAGGCGCTGGGCAATCTGTACTACAACGGCAAGGACTATCCGAAAGCCATCGCCACCTTTAACAAGTACGCCGAAGTCACCGGCGACAGCGCCAAGCTGCGTCCTTACGTGCTGCGCGCCTACTACTTCAACAACGACTTCGCCACCGCCAAGGCCGAACTGCTGAAGGACCTGGAAGCCAACACCAAGGCCGGCAAAGCGCCGTCGCTGGAAGAACTGCAGCTGCTGGCCAACACCGGCGCCAAGTCCAAGGACACCGCCACCTACCTGGTCGCCGTCGAGAAGCTGGTGCAGTACTACCCGACCGACGACTACTGGATCGACCTGCTGAGCCGCACCCAGGGCAAATCGACCTACTCGACCCGCTTCGCGCTGGACATCTACCGCCTGGAAAAAGCGGCAGTGTCGAAGATGTCGCAGGAAGACTATATGGAAATGGCTGAACTGGCGCTGCTGGCCGGCCAGCCGATCGAAGCGAAGAAAGCCATGGACGCAGGCTACGCCGTCGGCGTACTGGGCGTGGGCGGCAACGCGGACAAGCACAAGAAAATCAAGGCGCAAGCCGACAAGCAGGCTGCGGACGACGTGAAAAACATCGCCAGCGGCGAAGCCTCGGCCAAGAAATCGAAAGACGGCACCGGCCTGGTCAACCTGGGCTACGCCTACGTCACGCTGGAACAGTTCGACAAAGGTATCGACCTGATCCAGCAAGGCATCGCCAAGGGCGGCCTGAAAAACGCCGACGACGCCAAGCTGCGCCTGGGCTACTCCTACGCCATGGCCGGTAAGAAAGAAGACGCCATCAAAGTACTGGAAACCGTGCAAGGCGCCGACGGCCGCGCCGACCTGGCCCGCTACTGGATCCTGTGGGTCAACCGTCCAGCCGCTGGCGCAGCTGCAGCAGCCGCCGCCAAATAACTAAGTTGCTCCACCGCTAAATGGGGTCAGGGTTAATTATTTGATTAACCCTGACCCCTTTTTTTATCTGTCAATGCCACGCCTCCTCAGTCTCGACGCTTTCCGCGGCTTCGTCATCCTGGCCATGATCTGGGTGAACTATATCGCCGGCATGCCGGGCATTCCGTATTGGCTGGAGCATTCCAGCGCCAGGGCCGACGGCATTACCTTGCCGGACCTGGTGTTTCCGGCTTTCCTGTTTATCGTGGGGATTGCCATTCCGCTGGCGCTGAACCGGGAGCAAGGCCGCTTCAGTGCGGCGCTGATGGGACGCTTGCTATGGCGCGCGGGCAGCCTGATGGTGGCGGGCGTGGTGCTCGCCAACGCTTACCGCTACGACGCCTCCGCAGCCCTGCTGCCGCGCGCCGTGTACTTTATGCTGTTTTACGCGGCCATGATTTTGCTGTGGCGCCAGTCCGCACAGCGCGGCGCGGCCTTCTGGGCCGGGCTGGCGCTGATGCTGCTCCTGCTGGTGTCGTTCCGGGGTGAGCTGAACGCCGAGTTCAGCAGCGTCCACCTGCAGCATACGTGGTGGGGCATCCTGGGGATGATAGGCTGGGCTTATCTGCTGTGCAGCGTGGTCTATGTGGCCGTGGACGGCAAGCCGCCGCTGCTGATGGCGGCCCTGGTGCTGCTGATCGTGCTGTACATCGCCTGCACCGCCGGCATGCTGCCGCTGCCGCAGGCGTTGAATGATTTCGTCAATGTGCCGCAGGTGCTGGGCTCCACGTCGGCCAATGTGCTGGCGGGGACGCTGGTGGGAACGCTGTTCCTGCGCCGCGCACCGCAGGCCGCTGCTGGCGCTGTCCCGGCGGAGCTGCCGCCAGCCGCGCTTCATCGCCGCCGTATCGTGCTGATGGCAGCTTTCGCTATAGCGCTGTTCGGCGCGGGCATGCTGCTGCGCCCTCTGCACGGCATCAACAAGATCCAGGCGACCGAGGCGTACACGCTGGTGTGCTCTGGCCTGGTGCTGGCCCTGTTCCTGCTGTTCTATGTGCTGATCGACGTGCTGCAATGGCGCGCGTGGAGCGCGCTGCTGATGCCCGCCGGCGCGAACGCGCTGTTTGCCTATATCGCGCCGGACCTGTGGGAACAACTTGCGGCGCTGCTGCACTTGCCGCGCTTCTGGTGGCCTTTCCTGGCATCGGGCGGCGTTCCCGGTTTGCTGAACGCCGCCGCGATGAGCATGGCCATGATGGGACTGACCGTGCTGGCCAACCGCGCCGGCCTGCGCCTCAAGTTCTGAACTAGACCTTGACGTAGATCCTGCGGCGGTCCATCACGTAGCCCACCGCCCAGCAGGCCAGCATGAAGCTCACCGCGAACAGCAGCGACGCCACTTTGGGCGGCGCCAGGGACTGGAAGGTGTGCGCATAGAGCCAGTCATAGCCGTTGCCCTTGCCCGCCCGCGTCTTCACCAGGACCACCACCGCCAGCTCGGACAGCAGGTAGATGAACAGGGTGTTCTTGCCGAACACTTCGAAGAAGTAGGTCCAGCCACGCCGGCCGCGCATCTCGATCACATAAATCAGCAACGGCAGCACCAGCAGGTCCAGGCCTATCGTGAAGAGCACGTAGGAACTGGTCCACAGCTTCTTGTTGATCGGGAAGGCCAGGTCCCAGCTCAGCGCCGCGCCTACGCACACCACGCCCGCCATCATGAGCCTGGCCAGCGTTTCGTAGCTGGCGCCCTTGGCCAGTATCAGCCTGCCCGCGAAGTAGCCCGCGATGACGTTGACGGTGGCCGGGATGGTGCCCAGCATGCCTTCGGGATCGAACGGCAGGCCTTCGCCGTGGTACAAGTGGCGTTCGCCCAGCAGCCACAGGTCGAATCTGGCGGGCGCGTTGCCGGTGAGCGTGTAGTCGCCGCACAGCGCCAGCACCAGCCAGTAGCCAGGCAGCGCCAGCACGCTGTAGGCCAGCGCGCCCTTCTCTTTCCAGAAATGCAGGATCAACGTAGCCAATCCGAAGCAAAGGGCGATGCGCTGCAGCACGCCGGGGATGCGCGTGCCGGACAGCGGGATCAGGCCCCAGTTGCCTGCGCCGTCCACCGCCACGAAGGGGAACCAGAACAACAGGAAGCCGAGCAGGAAGATAATGGCGCTGCGCTTGCCCACCTTGGCCAGCACGGCGCCGTTGCCCATCTGCGCGTATTTGGGCAGCGCGAAGCTGAGCGCGTTGCCGACCACGAACAGGAAGGTGGGGAAGACCCAGTCGGTGGGCGTGAAGCCATGCCACTGGGCGTGCAGCAGCGGCGCGAAGACGGTGCTCCAATCGCCCGGCGTGTTCACGACAATCATCAGCGCAACGGTCAGGCCGCGCAGCACGTCCAGCGACAGGTAGCGGTTCGCAGCTGCGTTCACTTGCCGGCCTCCAGCGCGCGGGCATAGGCGCCGGGCGGCACGCCGGGCATGCCGCTGCAGGCGGCGTCCGCGCCCTTCACTTCGCTGCGGCAAGGCGTGTCGCGGTCCACCGACCAGAAATGCAGCCCGGCCAGTTTCAGCTTGCGCGCGCCGCGCGCCATCGCGTCCATGTCGGCCATGGTGAAGACGTTTTCCACCACGTCGTTCACGCCTATCATGGCGGTCAGTTCGATCTGGCTGTACGGCAGCTTGTACTTCTCATGCACGTTGCGCGCAGCCTGCAGCGCCGAGGCGCCCATGTCGCAGCGGCCCTTGCGCACCACGCACACGTCCTTCGCGGCGGGGCCGTAGTCCATTACCATGATGTTCAGCGCGTAGTCTTTCAGCCCGCTGCGGCGCACGGCGTCCAGCACGGTCTCCGCCATCTCGTTCAGGCTGCGGCGGCTGCCGTCCGACGCCGCATGTGTGGCGACGGTGAAGCTGAAGCGCAGCTGCGGGCGCCGCGCCTGGGCCGCCGCAATGCGCCGCACCAGCGAGTCCACTTGCTCCCTGGTCTGTCCCGCTTCGATATCGAAATCAATGCCGATCAGCTGCGGCGATTCGTAGCGCTTGATGAAACGCTCCATGCCCTCGTCACTGCCGCAGGTGAACACATTGCCCTGCCCGCCGGTGGAAATGATGTAGCCCACGCCGGCCGCTGCGAAAGCCGGCACGTTCGCATCCGCCACCGCCTGCGCCGGCTGCCCGCCCCAGTTCTCCTCGCCGCATTCGCCACTGGCGAAGGCCCAGGTCAGCGTCTGCTTGCTGTGGCCGAGGTAGGGCACGCGCTTGCCGTCCGGCGCCACGGTGATGACGTTGCTGGCGGGGTCGTTGTGCATCGCCAGGTGTTTGTAAGGGCTGTAGACCACGCGCGGCGAAGGCGAAGCCGCTTGCGCAGAACCGAGCACTGCGCACGCCAGCAGCGCCGTTTTAATCAGAAAATGCATTCCCGCTCCAATAAGAAAAAAGGCAGGGCCTCCGAAGAAGCCCTGCCCTGTATTGCGTCAGACTTCAGCCGGCATTACATCTTGCCGCGCACGCCCAGGAAGAACTGCTTGCCGTTCTTGTAGAAGGCGCGCGGCTGGTCCTTGGTGGTGGCGTAGGACTTCAGCAGCGGATCGTTCAGGTCCTTGCCTTCGAACGACAGCGTCAGGTTCTCGGTCAGGTTGTAGTTCAGCGCCAGCGACACGGTGCCCACGTCGTCCTGGTAGATCGCGCTGTTGCGGTCCAGGCCATTCAGGAAGGCCGAGCGGAAGCTGTAGTTCACACGCGCGCTGAACTTGTCGTTCTCGTAGAACACGCTGGCGTTGTACGAGTTCTTCGAGGTGCCGATCATGCTGCAATCGCCCAGGTCCGCGCAAGCCGATTTAGGCGCCTTGCCGGTTTCCTTGCCGTCAGCGTAGGTGTAGTTCACGCTGGCGCCGAAGCCGTTGCCCAGGTCCTGCGAGTACTGCAGCTCCACGCCTTTCACGCGGGCCTTGGTGTTCAGGGCCGAGCTCATGTTGTAGTTGGTGACCGAGTGCGTGGACTGGTTGAAGAACTGCGCAGTCGACGAACCGAAGGTCACGTAGGAGCCCAGGTGCATGTCATACACACTCATGGCGATCAGCGACTTCGGCATGAAGTACCACTCGATGCCCGCATCCACGTTGTTCGAGTAGATCGGCTTCAGGTTCGGATTGCCGCCGGTGCCCGAGAAGGTCAGGTCGTTCAGGCTCAGCGAACCGAGTGCGCCGAAGTCCGGACGCGCCAGGGTGCGGCTGGCCGCGCCGCGCAGCACCACGTTGCTGGCCAGGTCGGTGCGCAGGTTCAGGCTAGGCAGGAAGTCGTTGTAGGTCTTCGAGGTGTAGACCGGATTCCATACCGTGTTCGGCGAGCCGTTGGCCACGTCGATCTGGGTCTTCACGAAACGCACGCCGACGTTACCGGTAACCGCGCCCAGGTTCAGGTCGCCCATCGCGTAGGCCGCATGCGCTTTCTCGGCGATGGTGAACTCGTTCTGGTACGAATGGCTGTCGAACTTCACGTACTTGTCGCCCCATTCCTTCATCGAATCGGCGGTGAAGGTCCATGGGTTCTGCAGCACGTTGTCCAGCGGGCTGGTTGGGTAGGTCGTCAGGCCGGTAGGACGGTTGGCCAGCAGCGAACCCGCAGGCGCCACGGTGCCGGCCAGCCAGGTCAGCTGGCGGTCATGCTTGGCGGTGCGCAGGCCCATGCGGATGGTAGGCACCACGTCCCATGGGGTCTTGTAGGTGCCGTCCACCTGGCCGTAGGTTTCCTTGTCCTTGGCGGTGGTGTCCGATGCCCAGCCGCCGAAGAAGTCGGCGCCGGTGCGCGGGTTGAAGGTGCCGGCGTTGTCCACGGTGACGGTGGCCGGTGCGTCCAGGCCGTGCATGGTCAGGCTGGTGCCCGAGTAGGCCAGCCAGGCTTCGTAGCCATAGTCGCGCGCATAGCCGGTGCCGCGCGTGGTGCCGATCTGGCCGGTGATTTTCAGGTCGTCGCTGACGCGGTATTTCCAGTCCACGTTGACGAACTTCGAATCGCTGTACGAGCCGGGACGGGCGATGATGTCCTGCACCGACGGGCCCATATTGGCGCAGCTGGCGACCGGGCAGGTTTTCGGGAAGGTGATCGAGGTGATCTGGTTGCCCGAGATGGTGTAAGCCGACGGCACCACGCCGCCCACGCCGGACCAGTTGTTCGACAGCGGCTGGTATGGCGCCAGCATGAAGTTGGCGTTGACGTTGTCCGCGTCCAGGCGGGTGTACAGGCCGCTCACGTCGAAGCTGAAGTCGCTGTTGACTTTCACTTCCACGTCCACCATGCCGCCCTTGCGTTCGCGCTTCTGCTGGAACAGCGAGGAGCCGGTCAGCATGGACAGGTATTTGTTTTCGACTTCAGGATTTTTCGCGATCCAGTCCGGTGCGAAGCCCTTGGTCAGCTTGTCCCACCAGAGGAATTCCTGGCCCATGCGGCGCAGCGTGCGCTTCTCGTCGAACACCTGCACCAGCACGCCCAGGTTGTTTTCCTGGTTCTTCCAGTTGGCCAGCGCGCTCACTTGCAGGTCGGTCTTCTTGGCCGCGTCGCCGTAGGCGCCTTCGATGGAACCCATCAGGGTCAGCGGTTTCTTGAAGCTCAGCGGCTTGCGGGTTTCGATGTCCACGTTACCGGCGGCGCCGCCTTCGGTCAGATTGGCTTGCGCGCTCTTGTGCACGGTCACGCGGCCGATCAGTTCGGACGGGAACATCGAGTAGCTGACCGAACGGCCGCCGCCGGTGATGTTGGAGATGTACCAGTCGCCGCTGGAGACGGTGTGGCCGTTCAGCGTGGTCAGGGTCAGGTTGGACGGCGTGCCTTTCAGGCTGACGCGGTCGTTCTCGCCAAAGCCGCCTTCGGAGCCGCCGGCGGTGGCAACCGACACGCCAGGTACGCGCTGCAGCGAATCGGCGACGCTCTTGTCCGGCATCTTGCCCACGTCTTCGGCGGTGATCACTTCCACCAGCGAGTCGGCGTTACGCTTCTGGTTGATCGACTGCGCCAATGCGGCACGCACGCCGGTCACGGTCACGACCGCGTCGGGCGACTTGGATGCATCCTGCGCCATCGCGGCGGTGCTGGTGATCAGGATGGCGACCGCAGTGGCGATCGGTGTCAAATTGCGCTTCATGTACTCCCCCTTGATTGTGGCCTTCGTCGAAGGCCCTTCCGTTTTAAGTAGATCCTCTTGCAGACCGCCGCGCTCCCCGCGCCGCCCCGCAGATCCCTCTATACAACCACTTACAAAACCAATTCAACGCCAATATACAGCCATCCAATACCAGAGTACTACCAATTTTCGTATTTTTTTCACATGTTGTTTAAGCCACACAGACCACTTTGCCAATATTGACGTGCAGTTAGCGCTATCTCCCTCTGTACGGGCGAGGGCGTACCGCAAACCGCTGGCGTGCCGGTCTTTTTTTGGTATTATCGGATCGCCTAAGACGCAAGAAAGCGCACACGAATGCGCACACGGGGACAAGAGATGACATCGCTTGCAGAGATCATGCAGCACCTGGGGCAGACCAGTAGCCAGCCCCTGTACCAGCAGTTGCAGCGCGCGCTGCGCGAAGCGATAGACAAGCGCCTCTTCGGGCCGGAGGAGGCCCTGCCGGCGGAACGCCAGCTGGCCAACGACCTGTCGATTTCCCGCATCACGGTGCGCAAGGCCATCGACGGACTGGTGGACGAAGGCCTGCTGGTGCGGCGCGCCGGCTCGGGCAACTTCATCAACACGCGGATCGAAAAGAATTTCGCCAAGCTGACCTCTTTTTCGGAGGACATGCGCTCCCGCGGACGCACGCCGCGCAGCGTGTGGCTGAAACGTTCGGAGGGGACGGTGACGCCGGAGGAAGCGCTGCGGCTGCGGCTCAGTCCGGGCGCGCCGGTGTACCGCTTCAACCGCATCCGCTATGCGGACGACATGCCCATGTGCCTGGAATACGCCACCATCGTGGCGGACGCCCTGCCCTCGCTGGACGCGGTGGACGTGTCCATGTACGAGGCGCTGGAACTGGCCGGCAACCGCCCGGTGCGCGCCTTGCAGCGCCTGAGCGCCCTGCTGCTCACGGGCGAACAGGCCGCGCTGCTGCAGGCGAAGGAAGGCGATGCAGGGCTGGCGGTGGAACGGCTAGGCTTCCTGCGCGACGGCCGCGCCGTGGAGTTCTGCCGCTCCTACTTCCGCGGCGACATGTACGACTTCGTCGCCGAGCTGAGCACGCCGTAAAGCCGGCGGGTTACGGCGGCGCGCCGCCTAACCCGCCCTACGGTCCGCACACATCGCGCTTTCGTCACTTCCGTAGGGCGGGTTAGCGGCGTAGCCGCGTAACCCGCCATTGCGCCAACACTTACTTGGCCTTGGCCTGGTCGCCTGCGACCACCACGCTCAGCTTGTTCAGGTCCACCGCCTTGCGGAAGGCCGCGTTCACCTGCGCCGGCGTGAGCGCCTTGAGCTTGTCCTCGTAGGCCTGGCTCCAGGCGTAGGTGCGGTTCAGGTACAGGAAGTTGGCCCAGCCGCCGGCCAGCACATTGTCCTGCGAGCGATTCTGGATGCGCTGCTGCAGCATGCCGGACTTGGCGCCGGCCACTTCCGCCGCCGTAAAGCCGTCCTTCAGCGCGCGCGCCACTTCCTCGTGGATGGCCTGCTCCAGCTTCTTCAGGTTCTGCGGCGCGGCGATGGCCGAGATGCCCAGGTTGCTGGCGCGGTCCACGTCGCTCACACTCAGGCTCGAACCACCGCCATAGGACAGGCCGTCCTTCTGCCGGATGCGGTCCATCAGGCGCGACTTCAAGCCGCCTTCGCCGAGGATGTAGTTGGCCAGCTCCAGCGCCACGAAGTCCGCATCTTCGGTGTTCATGTCGATATTCACCTGCGCCGCGTAGAAGCCGTTCTCCTTGTCCGGCGCATTGATCGACGCGTGCAGCGGCGGGCGCTCCACGTTGACGCTCAGGATGCGCGCGTAATCGGGCTTGCTGGCCCAGTTGCCGAACTCCTCGGCCACCACCGCCTGCAGGGCCGCCGAATCGAAGTCACCCACCACGGCCAGCTCGCCGTGCGAGGCGCCGTAGAATTCGCGGTGGTAGGCCTTCAGCTGGTCCAGCGTCAGCGCCTTGATGGCCTCGATCTGCTCGTCCGTGTTCAGCGCGTAGCGCACGTCGCCCTTCGGATAGTTGTTGTAGTGCTTGGCCAGCGCCGTGGTGGCCAGCACCTGCGGCTCATTGCGCGACGCTTCCACGCCCACCAGCCATTGCTGGCGCAGCTGCTCGAACTCGGCCGCGTCGAAAGCCGGTTCCTTGAGCACGTGCGCGGCCAGGCGCAGCGCGTCGGCCAGGTGGCTGCGCGTAGTGTCGAACTGGTACACATTGCCGGACATCTTCAGCTTTTCCATCGCGTCCGCCAGTTGCGCGCGGCTGTACTTGCTGGTGCCGCGCGTGAGCATGTGGTTGACGGCGGCGGCCACCGTGGCCTTGCCGAACTGGTTCTTCTCGTCGCCCCAGTGCAGGCGCAGATTGACCGACACGGTCTCGCCCCGGTTCTTCTTGGTCAGCAGCGCCAGTTTCAGGCCGCCTATGGTTTTCAGTTCGGTGCGTTTCAGGATATTGGCCTGGCTGGGGTCGAACACCTCGGACACCAGCGTGTTTTCCTTGCCCTTGAAGTCCTGCATCACCTTCTCGATGGACGGCGCGGCGGTGATCTCGGCGCGCTGCGGCTCATCCTCCGGCAGGAAGCTGCCCACGGTGCGGTTGTCGCGCCGCAGGTAGTGCGCGGCGGCCTTGGCCACCTGCTGCGGCGTGACCTTGGCCAGGCTGTCGCGGCCCAGGAAGAGCAGGCGCCAGTCGCCCAGGGCGATCTGTTCGGACAGCGCCACGCCCACCTTCTGCGGGTCGTTCAAGGCCTTCTCTATGCTGTTGCCGACGTTGCGCCGCACGCGCTCCATTTCGTCCTCGCTGGGCGGCGTTTTGGCAAAGCCTTCCACCGCCGCGATCAGCTCCTCGCGCACCGGCTCTATGGGCTGGCCCGCCTTCACCACGGCGCCTATCAATTGCAGGCCCGGCGCGTAGCCGGTCTGGCCGAAGCTGAACACCTGCGCGGCCTTGCCGGTTTCCACCAGCGCCTTGTGCAGGCGGCCGTTCGGCGTGTCGTTCAGGATTTCGGACATGAAGGCGAGCGCGTCGCTGTCGTCATGCAGCGCGGCCGGGATCTTGTAGCCCAGCGCCACGATCTGGATGTCGCCCTTGCGGCGCACGGTGAAGGCGCGCTCGCCGTCCTGCGTGGGCTCCACGGTCCAGAAAGGCGGCAGCTTGCGCTTCGGTTTCGGGATGGCGCCGAAGGTCTTCGAAATCCAGGCCAGCGTCTGCGCCGGATCGAACTTGCCGGCCACCAGCAGCACCGCGTTGTCCGGCTGGTAGTAGGTGCGGTAGAAGGCCTGCAGGTTCTCGATCTTGACGTTCTCGATGTCGCTGCGGTTGCCTATGGTGGAGCGGCCGTAGCTGTGCCAGTCGTAGGCCACGCTCTGCATGCGCTTGAGCAGCACTTCGAAGGGGCTGTTTTCTCCGCTCTCGTACTCGTTGCGCACCACCGTCATTTCCGAGTCCAGGTCCTTTTTTGCGACGAAGGAATTGACCATGCGGTCCGCTTCCATATCGAGCGCCCATTTCAGGTTGTCGCCGCCGGCCTGGAACACCTCGTAGTAGTTGGTGCGGTCGTAGGACGTGGTGCCGTTGTACTCCATGCCGCGGTCGGCGAACTGCTGGGGTATGCTGCGGTTCTTCGGCGCGCCCTTGAACAGCATGTGCTCCAGCAGGTGGGCCATGCCGGTCTCGCCGTAGTTCTCGTGGCGCGAGCCGACCAGGTAGGTGACGTTGACGGTGACGGTGGGCTTGGAGGCGTCCGGGAACAGCAGCACTTTCAGGCCGTTCGGCAGCCGGTATTCGGTGATGCCCTCGACCGAGGGCCCTTTGACCGGGGCGGCCGGCGCGCTGCCGGCGGCGGAGGTGCTTGCAGGAAGCAGGGAGGCGCTGCACAGTAGCAGCGTAAAGGCGTAACCGGACTTGGAAAAATGCATAAGCGTTCGCAGGGCTGGCAAGTGAATGAGAGCCCTATCCTACGCCTATTTTTCTCCGGGCAGGGGCAGGAAGCAGGCGTCCACCACCTGCAAGCCGTTGTCCTTGGCGAAATTGAGAACGAAATGGTAGGCCATCGGTTCGAAGTCCCGCAGCGCTTCGTTCACCACCACCGCCTTGACGCCATTGATATGGGTCGGGCGCACGAAGGTGGAATAACCGAGATGCGAATCTCGGCCGCTGGTGCCTTCCGGACGGAAGCACGACATGACGCCGCACAGGCGGTCGGCCCAGTCGCTGGGACGGAACTGCCTGCCATCGGCGGTGATGCCAAGGATAAAGAACTCGTTGGCCAGTTCTTTGGGGGATTGAGCTGACTCGGCCATAGATACTCGCGGGACCTGGATGCGTGAAAAATCCTAGGTATTATATCTTATAGAAGACCTAAGAAGGTAAGTACTTGATTTGAAACACGCATTGGCGGCCGCGCTGTATGGTCCGCGACCGCCAATCCCGACATTGTAACCCGTTCCGGCTGTCGTTTTTCTTTCAGCACCGTTAGCCCAGCCAGACTGCGCCGGAAAGCAACAGCAGCAGCATCATCCACAACAGCAGCGCGCGCCAGACCAGGCCCACGGTGCTCTGCAGGGCGCGCACGCCCGGCTCCTCGCCCGGCAGCGCGTCGGACTCCATGTCCGAGCTGTCGACCACGGCCGCGTCGGCCGGCAGCACGCGCGCCGCGTTCTCGTGCGGCGTGCCCAGGCGCACGCCCATGGCGCCGCCGCCGGCGGCCAGGATGATGCCGCGCGCCTCGTCCGCCCAGCGGTGGGCGAAGTTGCGCCAGGCGTAGATGGCGTCCTCGAAATTGCCCACCACGGCGAAGGCCACGGCGGTCAGGCGCACGGGAATCCAGTCTATCCAGTAGAAGGCCTTGGTGGCGAACTCGCCGAAGGCCTCATTGCGCATGTGCTCGGGTTCGGTCCAGGCGCGCGCCAGGTATTCGGACACGCGGTACAGCACCGCGCCGGCCGGGCCGAGCGGCATCAGGAACCAGAAGAACACGCCGAACACATTGCGGTGCGTGGTGATCAGGGCTTTTTCCACGGCGATGCGCGAGATTTCGCCGGCCTCCATGCCCACCGTGTCGAGCTTGGTCCATTCGGCCAGCAGCGCGCGCGCGGCCGCCTCGTCGCCGGCGTTCAGGGCCAGCTGGATGGAGGTGAAATAGTGGCTGTAGTGGCGGAAGCCCAGCGTCAGGTAGACGATCAGCACATTCCATGCGAAGGCGGCCAGGAACCAGTCGTAGCGCAGCAGCACCCAGTAGATCAGCATGGTCGGCGCCATCAGGCTGAACATCATCAGGAACCAGCCCATGCGGCCATGCCTGGAGTCGCCCGCGTTGAACCACGCTTCCATGCGCACGGCCAGGCTCTTGATCTCGGCGTAGATGGGATTATCCGCCCGCAGGGGCTTCATCTGCTCGATCAGCAGCGCGCAAAGAATGGAAAGAAAAGTCATTAAACGTCCTTGAGATTGGCATTGCCGCAATGCCCGCTACGATAGCGCAGCGGCGCGCCGGAATCAAACTTATTAGCGATAACGTCACGCCCGCAAAAAGTGGAACAGGTTGCGCAGCATGCCGGCCGTGGCGCCCCAGATGTAGTAGCGCTGGTAAGGCATGGCGTAGAAGCTGCGCCGCCCGCTGGCCAGCTCGGCCGACAGGCGCTGGTGGTTGCTGCCGTCCATCAGGAAAGCCAGCGGCACCTCGAAGATTTCCGCCACTTCGCCGGAGTCGGCGCGCAGCTCGAACGGCGGGCGCAGCAGCGCCACCACCGGGGTCACGCTGTAGTTGGTGCCGGTGTGGTAGACCGGCAAGGCGCCGATCACTTCGGCATGGCGGCGGTCCAGGCCGATCTCCTCCCAGGCCTCGCGCAAGGCGGTGTCGGCCGGGCTGGCGTCGTACTCCTCGGTGCGGCCGCCGGGAAAGCTGATCTGGCCGGCGTGGCTGCTCAGGTGCTCGGTGCGCTGCGTGAGCAGCAGGCTCAGGCCTTCCGGGCGCTGCACCAGCGGCACCAGCACGGCGGCGGCCTTGGGCGCGGCCTGCGGCGTGAAGCTGGTTTCGGCGTCTTCCGGGGTCCACGGCGGCGGCGCGGCGAAGCGCGCGCGCAGCCAGCCCGCCTCCAGGCGCTCGGCCGGCACGGGAGGCTCGCCGGGAATGGCGTCGATGGGGAGTTGCTGCGGGTCGAACAATAGCTTGGCCATGCCACCTCCAAATAGCGAAAGGGCGCCAGCGGCGCCCTTTTGAAGGGACGCCACCCAGGCGCCCCTGCCCCAAACCCAAACGCGATTAAGCGCTTGCTTTTGCCGCTGCTGGGCGACGGTTTGGCAGTTTTTCTTTGATACGTGCCGATTTGCCCGAACGGTCGCGCAGGTAGTACAGCTTGGCGCGACGTACGTCACCGCGGCGTTTCACTTCGATCGAAGCGATCAGCGGGGAGTACAGCTGGAAGGTACGCTCAACGCCTTCGCCGGACGAGATCTTGCGAACGATGAAGTTCGAGTTCAGGCCACGGTTACGACGGGAGATGACCACGCCTTCGTATGCCTGGGCGCGCTTGCGGGTGCCTTCGACTACGTTGACGTTGACGATCACGGTGTCGCCAGGTGCAAATTCAGGGATGTTTTTGCCCAGGCGAGCAATTTCTTCTTGCTCGAGTTGTTGAATCAGGTTCATTTGATGACTCCAATTACCATCATGCCGGCGCGTACTAAACCCGGTAGAGGATGGGGTTAAACAAGCGGGCAACATGCCCGCCGTCTCTACTACAGTGCCGGTTTTTCTAAACCGGCCAAAAATTTCTCGTCCTGGCGCGTCAGCAAGCCTGCTGCGCGCGCCTTCGGCACTAAATCGGGGCGCTTGCGCGCGGTCGCTTCCAGCATGCGCTGGCGGCGCCATTTTTCTATCTCGGCGTGGTTGCCGCCCATCAGTACCGCGGGCACATCCTCGCCTTCGTAACTCACCGGCCGCGTGTAGTGCGGCGAATCGAGCAGGCCGTTGACAAAGCTGTCTTCGACCGCCGACGCCTCGGTGTTCAGCGCGCCCGGCAGCAGGCGCACCACCGCGTCCATCAATGCCATGGCCGGCAATTCGCCGCCCGACAGCACGAAGTCGCCCAGGCTGATTTCCTCATCGACGCAACGGTCGATCAGGCGCTGGTCCACCGCTTCGTAGCGGCCGCACAGTATCACCAGGCCGGGCTCGGCTTTGAGCTGCATCACGCGTTCGTGGGTCAGCTGCTTGCCTTGCGGCGACATGAACACCACGCGCGGCGCAGGCAAGCCGGCATCCACCTGGCGCTGCCTGGCGGCGCTGATCGCGGCCTCCAGCGGCTTGGCCAGCATCACCATGCCGGGGCCGCCGCCATAGGGGCGGTCATCCACGGTGCGGTGATTGTCGGTGGTGAAGTCGCGCGGATTCCACAGCGACAAATTCCACTTCTGCTGCTCGAACGCACGGCGGGTCACGCCCGATTGCGTCAGCGCGGCAAACATTTCCGGGAACAGCGTTACGACGTCAAATTGCATACAGGCTCCCGGATCAGTAATCCAGGCCCCAGTCCACCGTGATCTTTTTCGCTTCCTTGTCCACCGTAATGATGAACTGGTCCACAAATGGAATCAGGCGCTCTTGCGCCGCGGACTCGGCGTCGCCGGATTCCGCACTGACCGGAGCGGTGATGCGCAGTATCGACTGCGGACCATTGCTCATCATGTCGGCGACGACACCCAGGGCTTCACCCTGCAAATTCTCTACTGCCAGTCCGATCAGGTCGGACCAGTAAAACTCGCCGTCATCCAGCGTGGGGAACTGGCTGCGCGGGATGTACACGCCGGTGCCTTTCAGCGCCTCCGCGAGATCCCGGTCGGTCAGGCCGTCCAGCTGGGTCACGACGTCGCCGCCGTGCAGTTTCGCACGGCGCACGCTGACTTCGTGCAGGCTGGGTTTATCCAGCCACCAGGTCTGGGCATGCAACAAGGCATCCGCGTCGTCGGAAAAGGGGCGAACCCGGATTCCACCAGCTACGCCATAGGCGCCGGAGACAAAGCCCACTTGCACCAGATCGTCGGGGAGTTGCACCCCGGATGCCTTTATATCAGCCAAAACCTGAACGCCGAATTAGGCTGCTTTCTTGTTCGAAGCGACCAGGCGAGCAACGGCTGGGGACAGCTGTGCGCCGACGCCGATCCAGTGAGCCAGACGGTCTTCGGTAATCTTGAATGGTACTTCCTGACCCGAAGCCATTGGGTTGTAGAAGCCAACGCGCTCGATGAAACGGCCATCGCGGCGATTGCGCGAGTCGGTTGCAACGATGTTGAAGAATGGGCGCTTCTTGGCGCCTCCACGAGCTAAACGAATAACGACCATAATATTTCCAAAAAGTGTGCTGAGACGGAAAAAGCCGCAAATTATAGCGCGCTTTCTCATCCTCCAGCAAGCATTAATAACAATTGGGGTGGGTTTGGGGCAATCGAAGATTATCCCCCACTCTGTCCAGCAGGGCAAGCATTGTCTTTAAAAAGGGCTGGGCCGCGCGCGCATTTTGACCGATACTGGCCGTTCCGCCGTTTTTGCCGCCACTCCATGACTTCTAAGCACAAGAACAAGACTTTCGCCACCCTGCTGGCCTTCCTGCTGGGCGGCCTGGGCGCCCACCGCTTCTACCTGCGTGGCGTAAACGATACATGGGGCTGGGTGCATGCGTGCAGCCTGCCCGCCGTCGGCCTGGTGATGGCGGCCGCGCCGCAAGCGGACATTTACTACAAGCTGCTGCCGCTGTTTTTGTCCATGCTGGCGGGCTTCCTGCAAGCGCTGGTGCTGGGCCTGATGTCCGACGAGAAGTGGGACGCCACCTTCAACGCCGGCTCCGGCCGCAGCTCGGAGACGCGCTGGCCGCTGGCCGTGATCCTGGTGGCCACCATGCTGGTCGGCTGCGGCAGCCTCATCGCCACGATATCCCGGCTGTTTGACTTGCTGTACACTGGTGGCGCCTACGGCTGACCCAGCCTTCACCGCTTTCGCCACATGACGTTTCGCCTTACCGCCCTGCTGTGCGCCGCACTTTGCGCCGCCGCCCCGGCCCTCGCCGCCGACCGCCTGAACTGGGGCTGGTTCAATGCCGCCCCTTATATGATCGCCGAGGGCCCCGACAAGGGCCAGGGCATCTTCGACCAGATCCGCGTGCTGCTCAAGGAGGAAATGCCCGGCTACGAGCACAAGGACGTGCAGGCGCCCTTCCCGCGCATCTTCCAGGAGATCAAGAACGGCAATCCCTGGTGCTTTATCGGCGGCGTGAAAAACCCCGAGCGCGAGGCGCTGGCGTATTTCTCCGCCCCGGTGGCGGTGTTCTTGCCGTTTAAGGTGGTGGTGCGGCGCGACCGCCTGGCCGAGTTCGCCGGTCCGGCCGGCGCCAGCATCTCGCTGGCCGAGCTGATGGCACGCGACGGCGTGCGCACCAGCTATCTGCGCGGACGCTCCTTCTCGCCGCAGATCAACGCGCTGCTGGAGCAGCAGGCCAACCGCCAGTACCACTCCGAGTTCAACGAGGCGCTGCAGATGCTGCTGGCGCGGCGCCTGGACTACCTGCTCGAACTGCCCATTATCAGCACCTATTCGGCGCGCCAGCTGGGCCGCGACGGCGAGCTGGCCGCCATTCCCATCCGCGAGCATGGCGAACCGACCGTGAACCGCGTGATGTGCCCGCGCACCGAATGGGGCAAGCAGGTGGTGGCCAAGGTCAACGCGGTGCTGCACGCGCAGCGCAACACGGCACGCTACCGCGCCATCGTGGAGCGCTGGTCCGACGAGGAGTCGGTGCGCATCATCCGCGCCATCTACCCCACCCAGGTCCTGAAATCCGAATGAAAAGCAACCTGGCGGCGCGCCTGCTGCGCATTATCTTCGGCTGCTACTTCATCGTCACGCTGGTGGTCACCTGCGCGCAGCTGGCCGCCGAATACCGCCACACGCAGCAGCGCCTGTCCGAGGAGATCGGCGCCATGGAGCACACCTTCGGCCCCGGCATCACCGGCGCGCTGTGGCGCTTCAACGGCGAGGTGCTGGCCAGCATCGTCACCGGCGTGAAGGCGCTGCCCATCGTCATCGGCGTCAAGGTCGAGGACGAGCAAGGCAAGCTGATGCGCGCCATCGGCACCGTGGACGACGCGCAGGGCCGCCGCATGGAAGCCGGGCCGAACGGCGAGCTGGTGCCGGCCGCCGCGCCGGCGCTGCTGTTCGATCATATCTTCAGCCACAGCTTCCCCGCCGTCTACGTCGACGAGGCCGGCGAACGCCACCAGGTCGGACGCTGGACCATCTACTCCAGCCAGCAGGTGGTGGTGCGCCAGGTGGCCTACGGCTTCTTCCTGATCCTGGTGAACTCCGTCATCAAGACGCTGGCGCTGTGGTTCATCTTCCTCTACGTGATCAAGCGCACGCTGGGCCAGCCGCTGCGCCAGATGAGCGAGTTTGTCGGCCAGCTCAATATCGACAACATCGGCAACCGCCACTTTGTGCTCAAGGACAAGGGCGAGCACGAGCTGCACCAGCTGACCGACAAGCTGAACCAGATGGCCGACACCCTGCGCAAGTCCGTGGCCGAGAACGCCGCGCTGTATGCCGAACTCAAGCAAATGAACCACACGCTGGAGTCGCAGGTGGCCGAGCGCACCCGCGAGTTGCAGCGCGTGGCCAGCACCGACATGCTGACCGGCCTGCACAACCGGCGCAAGCTGGACGAGGTGCTGGGCCACGAGGTGGAGCGCGTGCAGCGCTACGGCGGCGGCCTGGCCGTGATCCTGCTCGACATCGACCACTTCAAGCAGACCAACGACAACTACGGCCATCCGGCCGGCGACCGCGTGCTGGCGGCGGTGGCCGCCATCCTGCGCACCGGCGCGCGCAGCATCGACAGCGTGGGCCGCTGGGGCGGCGAGGAATTCATGGTGATCTGCCCGCAAACCGAGCTGGACGGCGCACGCGCGCTGGCCGACATGCTGCGCCTGCGCATAGGGGCGGCCGACTTCCCCGAGGTGGGCCGCAAGACCTGCTCCTTCGGCGTGGCCGCGCTGGGTCCGGACGAAACACCGTCCTCGCTGGTGGCGCGCGCCGACGCGGCGCTGTACCGGGCCAAGCAGGCCGGCCGCAATGCGGTCGCGCACGATACGGTCGCATAATTGCTGTAAAGCTATTCTCAACGGTTATACTGGAGAAATAAACCAGTCACCGGAGAATGAAATGAATGTACGCGCCCTCACCCTGTCCTTGATGCTGGCCGGCATGGCAACCGCCGTGTCCGCCCAGCCCTACACCAAGGCGCAATACGCGGCCGACACCAAGCAGGCCGCCACCCGCTACGCTGAAGACAAAAAGCTGTGCGCCGAAGAAAGCAGCTCGAGCGCGCGCATGCAGTGCCAGCGCGACGCCAAGACCGAATACGACAAAGCGCTGGCGGCCGCCAAGGCCGACCTGAAGAACGCCGGCGCCAAGCCGGCCGCCTGCAATGACTGCGGCCGCGTGGTGGCGGTCAATGTGGTGGAGAAAAAAGGCGAAGGCAGCGCGGTCGGCGTGATCGCCGGCGGCGTGGCGGGCGCCCTGCTGGGCAACCAGGTGGGCGGCGGCAGCGGCCGCAAGCTGGCCACCATCGCCGGCGCGGCCGGCGGCGCCTACGCCGGCAACAAGGTGGAAGAACACGTCAAGACCACCAAGGCCTGGAACGTGAAAGTCCAGTACGACAACGGCACCCAGGGCGAGTTCAGCTTCGACAAGGATCCGGGCTACGCCAACGGCGATCTGGTGCGCAGCGCCAACGGCACCATCGTGCGCCGCTAAGCAAGCACCAGCGCCGCGCCTGGCTAGGCGCGGCGCGACAGCAGCAAACCGAGGCCGGCGCTGGCCAGCAGGCCGGCGCAGCCCCGGTTGAAGATGCGCTTGCCGCGCGGCTGCGCGAACCAGCGCCGCAAGTGCACACCCATCCACGCATAGGCGGCAATCGCCGCCATCTCCAATACCAGGAACAAAGCGCCCAGCACGGCGAACTGCGCCGCCATGGGCCGGGCCGGGTTGACGAACTGCGGCAGGAAGGCCGTGAAAATCAGGATGGCTTTCGGATTGCCCGCCGCGACCAGGAACTCCTGCCGCGCCAGCTGCATCAGTCCCACGGAAGGCGCGGCCGATTCCGCCTGTTCGCCCGGCGCCGCGCGCCACAGCTGGAAGGCCAGGTAGAACAGATACGCCGCCCCCACCGTCTTGATGCCGTAAAACAGCAGCTCCGACGTATGCAGCACCGCCGCCAGCCCGGCCGACGCCAGCGCAATCATGCCGCCGAACGCCAGCAAGCGCCCCGCTCCGGCGGCGCAGGCGCGCCGGAAACCATAACGGGTGGCATTGCTGATGGAGAGAAGATTATTCGGCCCCGGCGCCATATTCAGCGCGAAGCAGGCAGGCACAAACAGGGCAAGCGTGGACAGTTCCATGGGACCGCTCCAGAAAGTCGATCCCCATTCTACATCGTAGGGCGGGTTAGCAGGCTTTGCCTGCGTAACCCGCCAATACACGCGTTTCGACGGCGTCGGCGGGTTACGGCCCTGCCTAACCCGCCCTACGCCAGGGCTGGGATTGGCTTAGAACTGGTCTTCGCTCAGTGCCAGCACGCCGGCGCTGCCATCGATGATGGCGGTGCGCATGCCCGACGATTGCGCCAGGAAGTGGTCGGCGAAGAAGCGCGCGGTGACGATCTTGGCCTGGTAGAAGCTGGCGTCGCTGCTGCCGGCGTCCAGCTTCTGCTGCGAGATCACGGCGGCGCGCGCCATCTGCCAGCCGCCCAGCACGATGCCGGCCAGCTTCAGGTAGGTCACGCTGCCCGCGAACACGGCCTTGATGTCGGTCCTCATATTGCCCGCCACGTAGTCGACCACCGCTTCCAGGTCGGCCGCGCCTTGCGCCAGGTGCTTGCGGATCGCGGCGAAGTCCGCGCCGTCCAGCTTGGCCAGTTCCGCTTCCGTGGCGCGCACTTGCGCGATCAGGCCCTTGGCGACTTTGCCGCCGTCGCGCACGGTCTTGCGGCCCACCAGGTCGTTGGCCTGGATGGCGGTCGTCCCTTCGTAGATGGTCAGGATCTTGGCGTCGCGGTAGTGCTGCGCCGCGCCGGTTTCTTCGATGAAGCCCATGCCGCCATGCACCTGCACGCCGTCGCGCGCCACGTCCTGCGACAGCTCGGTCGACCAGCCTTTGATAATCGGCACCAGGTATTCATACACGGCCTGGTTCTCGGCGCGGGTGGCCGCGTCCGCGTGGTGGTGGGCCGCGTCGTACAGCGAGGCGCCGACGTAGGCCAGCGCGCGCGCCGCTTCTGTCTGCGAACGCATATTCATCAGCAAACGGCGCACGTCCGGATGGTGGATGATGGAGACCGGACCGGCGGAACCGGCCAGGTCGCGCGACTGTACGCGGTCCTTGGCGAAGGCCACCGCCTGCTGGTAGGCGTTCTCGGACAGGCCTATGCCCTGCATGCCCACGCCGAAGCGGGCCGCGTTCATCATGATGAACATGTATTCCAGGCCGCGGTTCTCTTCGCCCACCAGCGTGCCGATGGCGCCGCCGTTGTCGCCGAACTGCAGCACGGCGGTGGGGCTGGCCTTGATGCCCAGCTTGTGTTCGATCGACACGCAATGCGCGTCGTTGCGCGCGCCCAGCGAGCCGTCCGCGTTGACCATGAACTTGGGCACGATGAACAGCGAGATGCCCTTCACCCCTTCCGGCGCATTCGGCGTGCGCGCCAGCACCAGGTGGATGATGTTCTCGGCCATGTCGTGCTCGCCGTAGGTGATGAAGATCTTGGTGCCGAAGATCTTGTAGGTGCCGTCGTCCTGCGGCACGGCGCGGCTGCGCACGGCGGCCAGGTCGGAGCCGGCTTGCGGCTCGGTCAGGTTCATGGTGCCGGTCCACTTGCCGGTCACCAGCGGCTCCAGATAGGTCGCCTTCATCTCGTCACTGCCTGCGGTCAGCAGCGCTTCGATGGCGCCGTCCGACAGCAGCGCCACCAGCGCGAACGCCAGGTTGGCGCCGTGCAGCATCTCCACGCATGGCGTGCCGACCAGCTTGGGCAGGCCCTGGCCGCCGAAGTCGGCCGGATGCTGCAGGCCTTGCCAGCCAGCTTCGGCGAACTGCTTGAACGCTTCCTTGAAACCCTTGGAGGTGAAGACGTTGCCGTCCTTCCAGTAGCTCGGCTCCTTGTCGCCGGCGTGGTTCAGCGGCGCGATTTCGCCCGCGACGAATTTCGCGCTTTCTTCCAGCACGGCTTCCGCCGTTTCCGGGCTCGCGTCCTCGCAGCCAGGCAGCTGGCTCACGCCTTGCAGGTTGGCCAGTTCGTTCATCACGAACAGCATGTCTTTCAGGGGGGCTTGATAGCTCATCTTCTTCTCTCCAAGAAAAAGGCCACGCGGCGGCGCAGTGCCTTGCCAGCGTGGCCTCGGTACTTCCGCTTTGATTAACCCAGTTCTTTGACCAGTTCAGGCACGATGTCGAACAGATCGCCCACGATGCCGTAGTCGGCCACGGAGAAGATCGGCGCTTCTGGATCCTTGTTGATGGCGACGATGGTCTTCGAGTCCTTCATGCCGGCCAGGTGCTGGATCGCGCCGGAGATGCCGACGGCGATGTACAGCGACGGCGCCACGATCTTGCCGGTCTGGCCCACTTGCCAGTCGTTCGGCACGAAGCCCGCGTCCACGGCGGCGCGCGATGCGCCCATGGCTGCGCCCAGCTTGTCGGCCAGCGGCTCCAGCACTTTGAACGCTTCGCCCGAACCCATGCCACGGCCACCGGATACGATGATCTTGGCGGCGGTCAGCTCTGGACGGTCGGACTTGGCCAGCTCGCGGCCGACGAAGGACGATTTGCCCGAATCGCCAACAGCGGCGATGGTTTCGGTGGCGGCCGAACCGCCGGTGGCGGCAGCCGAGTCGAAACCGGTGGTGCGCACGGTGATGACTTTGACCTTGTCCGACGACTGCACGGTGGCGATCGCGTTGCCGGCGTAGATAGGACGCTCGAAGGTGTCCGGCGAGTCGACCTTGGTGATTTCCGAGATCTGGGCCACGTCCAGCTTGGCGGCCACGCGCGGCAGGATGTTCTTGCCGTAGGCGGTGGCTGGCGCCAGGATGTGCGAGTAAGCACCCGCAACCGCCAGCACCTGCTCGGCCACGTTCTCGGCCAGGCCATCGGCGAAGTGGGCGGCGTCGGCCAGCAGCACTTTGGACACGCCGGCGATCTGCGCGGCTTGCGCTGCGGCGGCGGCGGCGTTGGAACCGGCCACCAGCACGTGCACGTCGCCGCCGCACTGGGCAGCTGCGGTGATGGTGTGGTGGGTGCTGCCCTTCAGGCTGGCGTTGTCGTGTTCAGCAATAACTAATGCGACCATGTTGAATATCCTTTAGATGACTTTGGCTTCGGTGCGCAGTTTTGCGACCAGGGTTGCAACGTCCGGCACTTTGATGCCGGCGGAGCGCTTGGATGGCTCGGCAACTTTCAGGGTTTTCAGGCGCGGGGCCACGTCGACGCCCAGGTCTTCCGGCTTGACCACGTCCAGCGGCTTCTTCTTGGCCTTCATGATGTTGGGCAGCGTGACATAGCGCGGCTCGTTCAGGCGCAGGTCGGTGGTGATGATGGCCGGCAGCGTCAGCGCCAAGGTTTCCAGGCCGCCGTCCACTTCGCGGGTCACGGTGGCTTTGCCGTCTTCCAGCACCACTTTCGAGGCGAAGGTCGCTTGCGGCCAGCCCAGCAGGGCTGCCAGCATCTGGCCGGTCTGGTTGGAGTCGTCGTCGATGGCTTGCTTGCCCAGGATGACCAGCTGCGGCTGTTCCTTGTCGACCAGCGCTTTCAGCAGCTTGGCCACGGCCAGCGGTTCCAGTTCGGTCGTGGTCTCCACCAGGATGCCACGGTCCGCGCCGATCGCCATGCCGGTGCGCAGGGTTTCCTGGCACTGGGTCACGCCGCAGGACACTGCCACCACTTCGGTGACCTTGCCGGCTTCTTTCAGGCGGGTCGCTTCTTCCAGTGCGATCTCGTCGAACGGGTTCATCGACATTTTGACGTTGGCGATGTCCACGCCAGTGCCGTCGGATTTGACGCGCACCTTGACGTTGTAGTCGACCACGCGTTTGACGGGTACCAAGACTTTCATAGCTCTGCCTTTGGGAAAATTAATAAAGTGTGAACTGATATGTGGGCTAGATTATATGAGAAATTCAATCATCAGGCTGAATTAAAGCACGATCGTGCGTTTTTTTGCTAGTAGAAATCGTCTAATTACAACCTTGCGCATCACATCGTGGAGTGCCTGCCGACAAGGGAGCCAGCCCGGCTCCCTGCTGAGAAAGAACTGCTAGCTTACTTGCGTTGCATCAAAAATACAAATTCCGTACCGTGCTGTGCGTGCGACAGCAGCGCGTTGCCGGTTTGCTTGGCGAACGCCTGGAAGTCGCGCACGGAACCGGGGTCGGTCGCCATGATGCGCAGCACTTCGCCACTCTGCAGTTCGGCCAGGGCCTTTTTAGCCTTCAGAATCGGCAACGGGCAGTTCAAGCCCCGTGCATCGAGTTCTTTTTGAAATTCCATGATTTCGGTATCAACTAGGGTGTCGCTCATCAAAATCCCACAAATTGGTTGACCAGTTCTGCACAGTCTACTCCAATTCGGCGATTGTGACGCGGTGCACCAAAATAGTTCCTCTCTCGTTGCAAGTTCACAACGAGAGCAGTCATTAAATTAACAGTCCGCGCTTGCGCGCGGACTGCACTCTTGCTTGCTTTTCGCTCTTAAGCGCGCTGTTCCACCCATGCGGCAACGCCAGCCAGGGCGCCCGGCAGGGCTGCAGCATCGGTGCCGCCGGCTTGCGCCATATCGGGGCGTCCGCCACCTTTTCCGCCCACTTGCTGTGCAACAAAGTTCACAAGTTCGCCCGCCTTGACCTTGGAAGTGGCATCCGCAGTCACGCCGGCGATCAGGGAAACCTTGCCGTCGGCAACGCTGGCCAGCACGATGGCGGCGGTTTTCAGCTTGTCCTTCAGCTTGTCCATGGTCTCGCGCAGGGTGGCCACGTCGGCGCCTTCCAGCGTTGCCGCCAGCACCTTGATGCCCTTGATTTCCACGGCCTGCGTGGCCAGCTCGTCGCCCTGGCCGGAAGCCAGCTTCGATTTCAGCGCGGCCAGTTCCTTCTCCAGCGCCTTCACGTGATCCTGCACGGCGGCGATCTTCACGGTCAGCTCGTCCGGATTGGCCTTCAGCACGGCAGCGGCTTCGCCCAGCTTGCGGGTCAGGCCCTGCACCAGCGCCAGCGCGCCCTCGCCGGTCACCGCTTCCACGCGGCGGATGCCGGCTGCAACGCCGCCTTCCGACACGATCTTGAACAGGCCGATGTCGCCGGTGCGCTGCACGTGCACGCCGCCGCACAGCTCTTTCGAGGAGCCGATGTCCATCACGCGCACTTCGTCGCCGTACTTCTCGCCGAACAGCGCCATGGCGCCGTGCTTGACCGCGTCGTCAAACGACATATTGTGCGACTGGGTGGCCGCGTTCGCCAGGATCTCGGCATTCACGATGGCTTCCACCCTGGCGATTTCCTCGGCCGTCAGCGCAGCGTTGTGGCTGAAGTCGAAACGGGCTTTGTCCGGATCAACCAGCGAGCCCTTCTGCGACACGTGCGAACCCAGCACTTCGCGCAGGGCTTTGTGCATCAGGTGGGTGGCGGAGTGGTTGCGGATGGTGCGGCCGCGGCTGGCGGTGTCCACCTTGGCCGAGACGGCGTCGCCCACTTTCAGCGTGCCCTTGGACAGCACGCCGTGCTGGCCGAACACGTCCGCCTGGATCTTCAGCGTGTCTTCCACGTCGAACTGCGCGCCCGCGGTGGCGATCACGCCCTGGTCGCCCACCTGGCCGCCCGATTCAGCGTAGAAGGGCGTGGTGTCCAGCACCACGATGCCCTGCTCGCCCGCTTTCAGTTCCTGCACCGGCGCGCCGTTGGCGTACAGGGCGATCACTTTGGCGTCCTGCGCCAGCAGGTCGTAGCCGACGAACTTGGTCTTCTCGCCGCTGTATTCCACGTTGGCGGCCATCTTGAACTTGCCGGCGGCGCGCGCGGTCTTCTTCTGCTGCTCCATGGCGGCGTGGAAACCGGCCTCGTCCAGCGTCACTTCGCGTTCGCGGCAGATGTCGGCGGTCAGGTCCAGCGGGAAGCCGTAGGTGTCGTACAGCGTGAAGGCGGTGGCGCCGTCCAGGTTTTTCGCGTCCTTGGCCAGCTGCGCTTCCAGGATCTTCATGCCGTGTTCCAGCGTTTCGCCGAAACGCTCTTCCTCGGCCTTGAGCACCTGGGCCACGCGGGCGGCGGCTTCGTTCAGCTCGGGATAGGCGGTGCCCATCTCGGTGTTCAGGTCGGCCACCAGCTTGTAGAAGAAGGGCTTGGTCTGGCCCAGCTTGTGGCCGTGGCGCAGCGCGCGGCGGATGATGCGGCGCAGCACATAGCCGTGGCCTTCCGAGCCGGGGATGATGCCGTCGACGATCAGGAAGGAGGCGGCGCGGATGTGGTCGGCGATCACGCGCAGCGACTTCGATTCCAGGTCGGTGGCGCCGGTTTCGCGCGCGGCGGCCTTGATCAGGTTCTGGAACAGGTCGATTTCATAGTTGCTGTGCACGTGCTGCAGCACGGCGGCCAGGCGCTCCATGCCCATGCCGGTGTCCACGCACGGCTTCGGCAGCTTGTTCATATTGCCCGCTTCGTCGCGGTTGAACTGCATGAACACCAGGTTCCAGATCTCGATGAAGCGGTCGCCGTCTTCTTCCGGCGAGCCTGGAGGGCCGCCCCAGATGTCGGCGCCGTGGTCGTAGAAGATCTCGGTGCACGGGCCGCATGGGCCGACGTCGGCCATCTGCCAGAAGTTGTCCGACGCGTAGCGCGAACCCTTGTTGTCGCCGATGCGGATGATGCGCTCTTTCGGCACGCCGATCTCGTTGGCCCAGATGTCGTAGGCTTCGTCGTCCTCGATGTAGACGGTGACGGTCAGCTTCTCGGCCGGCAGCATGTAGACCTTGGTCAGCAGCTCCCAGGCGTAGTTGATGGCGTCGCGCTTGAAGTAGTCGCCGAAGCTGAAGTTGCCCAGCATTTCGAAGAAGGTGTGGTGGCGCGCGGTGTAGCCGACGTTTTCCAGGTCGTTGTGCTTGCCGCCGGCGCGCACGCAGCGCTGCACGGTGGTGGCGCGCGAATACGGGCGGCTGTCCAGACCCAGGAACACGTCCTTGAATTGAACCATGCCGGAGTTGGTCAACAGCATGGTCGGGTCATTGCCTGGCACCAGCGGGCTGGAACGGACGATCGTGTGACCCTTGGACTCGAAGAATTTAAGGAACTTCTCGCGGATTTCAGATGATTTCATGTCGTATTGGTTAAGTTGCTGGCTGGTGCAAAGGGTTGATTATACGTGAAGTGGCGGCCGGAAAATCAGAGCACAGCGTCGGATCGCCCGCTTGAGCGAAGCGCCGGGCGTTGCCGCCTTGCGACAAAGGCAAGAAAGCGCCGGCGAGCCGCAGCCAAGGGCCAGCATAATCCTTATACTGAAACTGCACTTGGCGCCCCGCCATCCGTCCCATCACACTGTGAAAGGCTGTCATGCTCAACCATCTCTTGCTGCGGACCAAGTTGATATTGCTGCTGGTGCTAGCCATCCTGGGCGTGGCCCTGGTGGGGGCGGCGGGCCTGGCCGGGCTGCGCAGCGCCAGCGCCGGGTTCGCCGAGGTGGCCGACGTGCGCCTGCCCTCGCTGGTGGGCCTGTACCAGATGAAACTGGGCAACCGCGAAGTGCGCATCGGCGCGCTGACCGTGTTCCGCCTGCTGGAAGACCCCAAAAACGTGGGCAAGATCGCGGCCCAGGCCGACGTGATGCGGGCCGGCTTCGCCGAAGTGGCGGCCGGACGCAAGATTTACGATCCCCTGCCCCAGACCGCCGAGGAAGCCGTGCTGTACAAGGACTTCCTGGCGGCGTGGGAACTGCGCCAGAAAGGCGGCGAGCGCGTGATCGCGGCGGCCGAGCGGCTGGCGCGCGGCGGCGACGCGGCCGCCATGAAGCTGGCCACCGAGGACTTCACCCAGGCCACCGTCGACGTGGCGCCCCATGTGGCCTCGGTGCAGGCGGCGCTGGACAAAATCGTGGCGCTCAACGTCAAGGTGGCCGAAACCGCCAACGCCGAAGCGGGCGCGGCCATTGCCGCCTCCCAGCGCAATATGGCGATTATCTTCGGCGTGGCGGCGCTGCTGGTGGCGGCGATGGGCATCCTCATCCTGCGCAACACGCTGCGCCAGCTGGGCGGCGACCCGGCTTACGCGGCCGGCATCGTCAACCGGGTGGCGGACGGCGACCTGACGGTGCAGATCGAGACCAGTTCCGGCGACCACGACAGCCTCCTGTACAGCATGAAAAACATGGTCGAGCGCCTGGCCGACGTGGTGGGCCGCGTCAACAGCAGCGCCGACGCGCTGGCCAGCGCCTCCGAACAGGTGAGCGGCACGGCGCAGTCGCTGTCGCAGGCCGCCACCGAACAGGCCGCCAGTGTGGAGGAAACCAGCGCCTCGGTCGAGCAGATGACGGCCTCGGTGGCGCAGAACACGGAGAACGCCCGCGTCACCGACAGCATGGCCAGCCAGGCCGCCGCCGAGGCGGTGGAAGGCGGCGGCGCGGTGGGCGGCACGGTGGACGCCATGCGCCAGATCGCCCGGAAAATCGGCATCATCGACGACATCGCCTACCAGACCAATCTGCTGGCGCTGAACGCCGCCATCGAGGCGGCGCGCGCGGGCGAGCACGGCAAGGGCTTCGCCGTGGTGGCGGCCGAGGTGCGCAAGCTGGCCGAGCGCTCGCAGGTGGCGGCGCAGGAAATCGGCGAAGTGGCGGGCAGCAGCGTGGACCTGGCGGAACGGGCCGGCAAGCTGCTCAGCCAGATGGTCCCCAATATCCAGCGCACCTCCGGCCTGGTGCAGGAGATCAGCGCCGCCTCGGAAGAGCAATCGACCGGGCTGGCGCAGATCAATTCGGCCATCAGCCAGCTCAGCCAGGCCACCCAGCAGAATGCAGCCGGCTCCGAGCAGCTGGCCGCCACCGCCGAGGAAATGAGCTCCCAGGCCGAAGACCTGCAGCGCACCATGGGATTCTTCAACACCGGCGCCGGCAAGGCCGCGCCGCGCCCGGCGCGCGCCGTCCGCAACACGGGGCGCCAGCCGGCCTCGGGCCGGCACAGCGGCGCGCCGCTGCAGGCGGCCGACTGGGAACCGGACCCGGCCAGCTTCGAGCGCTACTAGCCAGTCCTGGCGGGTTACGCGGCAGCGCCGCTAACCCGCCCTACACTGAGGACCAGGCGCTGGTGCATGTTGGCCCCCTCCGCAGCCGAGGACCAGGCACCGGGGCATGTAGGGCGGGTTAGCGCGTAGCGCGTAACCCGCCGCAGCCGGCAAAGCCCGGGCCGATCAGGTCGATGCGGTCGGTGCAGAAGCCGTCCACGCCCCAGGCCAGGATTTCCTGCGCGCGCTCGGGCGTGTTGACGGTGTAGCAGAACAGGCCGTAGCCGGCCGCCTTGACCGCCTGCGCCAGTTCCGGCGTCAGATGCTTCTGGTTGGTGTGGATGGCCACCGCCTCCAGCGCGGCCGCCTGCGCTTGCCAGCCGGCCGGAATAGTGTCGAACAGGCAGGCGCGCGGCACCTCCGGCGCGGCCTCGCGCGCGGCCGCCAGCGCCTCCATGCTGAAGGAGGACAGCAGCGGCACCGCCTTGGTGTCCCCGGCGCGCAGCTCCTCGCTGAAGCGGGCGCGCGTCTTCTGCGCCACCCAGCGCCCGGTGTCCGTTTCATGGCCAGGCACCGGCTTGATCTCGATATTCATCCAGATGCCCTGCGAGCGGCAGTAGTCGATGAACTCCGTGAACAGCGGCACCGTTTCGCCGGCGAACTGCGGCCCGAACCAGGCGCCCGCGTCCTTGCGCACCAGGTCCGAGGCCGGCGTGCGCGCCACATTGCCCTCGCCGGCCACGGTGCGGCCGAAATCCGGGTCGTGCATGATGACGCCGATGCCGTCCTTGGACAGCATCACGTCGAATTCGACCGCCTTGTAGCCGTAGGCCAGGCCGCAGCGCAACGCGGCTATCGTGTTCTCCGGCGCCAGCGTGCCGCCGCCCCGGTGCGCAAGTACTTTAGGATAGGGCCACATGGCGTCCTTTGTCAGAGCTCGGTTGATGTTGAAAACGCATGTCGCTTCTCTAGTATTCAAAACATACCACAAGACGTTAAGCTGGCGCTCTTGCTAAATCAACGAGGTGAAAGTGATGACTGTTGCCAAGGCCCTGGGCCACATCCGCGTACTGGACCTGAGCCGCGTGCTGGCCGGCCCGTGGTGCTCGCAGAACCTGGCCGACCTGGGCGCGGACGTGATCAAGATCGAGCGCCCCGGCAGCGGCGACGACACGCGCGCCTGGGGCCCGCCCTACGCGCGCGACGCGGACGGGCGCGACACCAGCGAAGCGGCCTACTACCTGGCCGCCAACCGGGGCAAGCGCTCCGTGACGGTGGACATCGCCAGCGCCGAGGGCCAGCAACTGATACGCGAACTGGCGGCGCAGTCCGACGTGGTGCTGGAGAACTACAAGGTGGGCCAGTTGAAGCGCTACGGCCTGGACTATGAATCGCTGAAGGCGGTCAAGCCGGACCTGGTGTACTGCTCCATCACCGGCTTCGGCCAGGACGGCCCGTATGCGCACCGCGCCGGCTACGACTTCCTGATCCAGGGCATGGGCGGGCTGATGTCGGTCACCGGCGAGCGCGACGACCTGCCCGGCGGCGGCCCGCAGAAAGCCGGCGTGGCGCTGGTGGACCTGATGACGGGCATGTACTCCACCATCGCCATCCAGGCCGCGCTGATGCACCGCGACCGCAGCGGCGAAGGCCAGTACATCGACATGGCGCTGCTGGACGTGCAGGTGGCCATGCTGGCCAATATGGGCAGCAACTACCTGAACAGCGGCAAGGCGCCCAAGCGCTGGGGCAATGCGCATCCGAATATCGTGCCCTACCAGACCTTCGCCTGCAGCGACGGCTACATCATCGTCGCCGCCGGCAACGACGGGCAGTACCAGAAGTTCGTGGAAGCGGGCGGACGCGCCGACCTGGCCACGCACGAGCGCTACGCCAGCAACCCGCTGCGCGTGCAGAACCGCGACGAGCTGGTGCCGATACTGGCCGAGATGGTGAAGGGCAAAACGCGCAGCGAATGGATAGAGCAGCTGGAAGCGGTGGGCGTGCCCTGCGGGCCGATCAACGACATCGGCGACGTCTACCAGAATCCGCAGGTGCAGGCGCGCGGCCTGGTGACGGAAACGCCGCATCCGTCGGCGGGCAAGGTCAAGCTGGTGCGCAGCCCGATGCGCTTGTCCGGCACGCCCACCGACGGCGGCAGCGCCCCGCCGCTGCTGGGCCAGCACACCGAAGAAGTGCTGCGCGAGCTGCTGGGCCGCAGCCCCGAAGACATCGGCGCGCTGAAAGGCAAAGGCGTGCTGTAACACATGGCGGGTTACGGGCTCCGCCCTAACCCGCCCTACGATACAACGATACAACGATACGCGATATCATACAAAACGTAGGGCGGGTTAGCACGCAGTGCGTAACCCGCCATGAGCCGCCGGCGGCCCCTCACCTCAAATCATGCTTCAACTCCGCCAGCTCGTCGTGCACGTGCTGGACCGCGCTGCGCATCTGCGCGGTCAGCGCCGGCATATTGCGGCACACGCGCTGCGCCCGCTCCCCCAATACATCCAGCTCATCCACCATCTTGCGCAAGCGCGTCACATCATAAGGCGCCACCACCTGCTGGGCCGCATCGGCCTGGCGGTCCAGCTTGTGGATGCAGTCGCGCAGCTCGCCCGGCAGATTGCGCTCGGCCGAGCAGGCTTGCGCCGCCTCCCCGATGGCGCGCCCCACCCGGTTGAATCGTTGCCGTATTTCATACTCTTGCAGCATGATCTCCTCCTTGCGGTGAGCAGGCACGGCGTGCCTGTCCGCTTTGGACAGCGATCTCAGCCCAAAGTTGCCGCAGCCAGCTTGAGCGGCCTCAAGCCGACCTGCCCAGCGAAGGTGTAAGCACTTGTTAAATTTATGACAAGCCGCCGCCAGCCGCGTTACATTTCGGAAATGACAATATTACCCCGCGACAAGTTCGGCCTGCTGCTGACCACGCTGCTGCACATGGCGCTGCTGGCCGCCCTGCTTGCGCGGCAGCACGCCGGCAGCCCGGCGCGCAGCGCAGACCGCAGCGCCATCGCGTGGATACTGCCTGCCGCGCCCAAGTCCAGTCAGGCCGCCGCCCCGGCCCAAGCCGCAGACCGCAGGCGGACCGCCATTACCGTGCCGCGCCAGCCGGTGCAGCCCAGCGTTCCCGCCAGCCGCGCGGCGGCGCAGGAGGCCGCAAGCGCAGACGCCGCAGCATCCGCGTTGCCGCCCGCATCCGCCACGGAAAACGAACCCGTCATCGGCGACCTGTCCGCCCAGCCCGCCGCTCCGCCCATGCCCGCAGCCGACCTGCTGCGCCTGACCTTGTACAACGCCGGCAAAGTGGACAATGAACTGCGCAAAGGCAAACTGGCGCCGCTGCTGCCAGCCAAGGACACCATACGAGGGAAGATCGACGCCGCCTTCGAAGCGGCGCACCAGGCCGTCAAACCCAAGTGGTACGAAGCGGCCAGAGTGAGCGAGATTTCCGCGCACGGCTCGCGCACCCGCGTCTACAAAATCCGCACCGCGCTGGGCACCTACTGCATCTCCGTGGCGGACCCCGGCAGCTCCATGGGCGGAACCAGGGGCCCGCTCTACAGCAACTGCCCCTGAAGGTCAGACCGCCATCACGCCGCCGCCAGCTGCGCAGGCTCAACCGGTGCGGCCGGGGCCAGATTGCGCAGGCGCAGGGCGATCAGCAGGGCGCCCGCCAGCCCGCAGCCGAGCACGGCCACAACGCCGGTCCAGCCCGCAACGCCCCAGGCCACGCCGGCCAGCCAGCCGATCACGGCCGAGCCGATATAGTAGAAGAACAGGTACAGCGCCGACGCCAGCGCCGAGGCCGACTGCGCACGCCGCCCCACCCAGCTGCTAGTGACGGAATGCGAAGCGAAGAAGCAGAACGTGAACAGCGCCAGCCCGCCGAAGATGAGCACCAGGTTGCCGCTCAGCGTAAGCAGCATGCCGCCCAGCATGGCCATCAGCAGCCACCACAGCACGCGGCGGCGGCCCAGCTTGTCGGCCAGGCGGCCGGCCCAGACGGAGCTGAACATGCCCAGCAGGTAAAGGAAGGAAATCGCGCCCACCAGGCTCTGGCTCAGGTCAAACGGCGCGCCCAGCAGGCGGAAACCGATAAAGTTGTAGGCGCTGACCATGCAGCCCATCAGCAAAAAGCCCATGCCGAACAGCCAGGGCATGCCGTCGTCGGTGAATTGGCGGCGCAGGCCGTTGCCCAGCTCGCGCAAGCCGCCCTGCGCAGGACGGAAATTGCGCGAACGCGGCAGGCTGCGGTAGAACTCGGCCGCCGCCAGCAGCCCGGCCACGCCCATGGCCGCCATGGCCGCGCGCCAGGAGAAGAAGTCGCTCATGACGGACACCAGGATGCGCCCAGCCATGCCGCCGAAAGCATTGCCGCCGATGAGCAAGCCCATCGACAAACCCAGCGAGCCCGGTTCCACTTCCTCGCTCAGATAGCTCATGGCCACGGCCGGCATGCCGCCCAGCGCAAAGCCCAGCAATGCGCGCATGACCAGGAACTGGCCATAGTTCTGCGCCACCGCGCACAGCACCGTCATCACGGCGGCGATGGTGAGCGCCGCGCCCATCAGCGGCTTGCGGCCAATGCGGTCGGACAACAGGCTGGACAGCAGCAGCGACACCGCCAGCGCCGCCGTCGAGACCGACAGCGCCAGGCTGCTCTGCGCCGCCGTCAGCGCGAATTCCCGGCCCAGCAGCGGCATCAGCGGCTGCACGCTGTACAGCAAGGCGAAACAGGAAAAACCGCTGAAAAACAATGCGCGGTTGGTGCGTTTGAATTGCGGCGACCCTGCGGTGATGCCCATGATGACGGCCCGGCTGATGAATGATGGCTTCATCTTAGGATTGTGCTGTATTACTGTCCAATATATATTTAAGTCGTTAGTAATACTTTAAAGCGATAACAATGGAACTGCGCCACCTGCGTTACTTCATCGCCGTAGCCGAAGAATTAAGTTTTACGCGCGCGGCCGAACGGCTGCACATCGGCCAGCCGCCGCTGAGCCAGCAGATCCAGGCGCTGGAGGCGGAAGTGGGCGCGCAGCTGCTCGAGCGCAGCAAGCGCTGGGTGCGGCTGACTGCCGCCGGGAAGCTATTCCTGGAAGACGCGCGCCGCGTGCTGGCGCTGTCCGAGCAGGCCAAGCTGACGGCGCGGCGGGCGCAGCGCGGCGAGGCGGGCGAATTGCGCATCGGCTTCACCTTCTCCACGCCGTTCACGCCGCTGTTCGCCACCGTCATCAACCGCTACCGCGCGCGCTACCCGGACGTGCTGCTGACCTTGCGCGAGCTGGCCACGCTGCCGCAGATCGCCATGCTGGAAAACCGCGAGCTGGACCTGGGCTTCGTGCGCCCTCCCGAGACCGCCATTCCGGACGCGGTGCGGCTGACGGTGCTGCGGCATGATCCGCTGATCGCCGTGCTGCCGGTGGGCTCGCCGCTGGCGCAAAAGGAGCAGGTGGAGATCCGCGACCTGCAGGGCCAGCCCTTCATCATGTATCCGAAGACGGCCGGCACCGGCATTTATCCGCAGATTTTCCGGCTGTGCAAGGAGGCGGGCTTTGCGCCGGACGTGGTGATGGAGGCGGGCGAAGCGTCCACCATGATCGGGCTGGTGGCGGCCGGCTGCGGCATCACCGTGCTGCCGGGCTCCTTCGACAGCATCCACATGGAAGGCGCCTGCTACCGGCCGCTGGCCGATCCCAGCGCCAACACCGTGCTGTCGCTGGCGCAGCGCAAGGACGCGCACGGCGCGCTGGTGGAAGGCTTTATCGCACTGGCGCGCGAAGCGGCCGGCGGTTTGTAAGCATTTGTTAATATGGAAAGATTTAACCGCCATCTCGGCTACATTGCCTGAATGACACATCAACGGCGCACGCCCACCGCATTCCTGCTGACCGCTGCGCTGCATCTGGCGCTGCTGTTTGCCTTGCTGTCGCCGCAGCACCGGCCGGCCCGGCCGCAGCGGGACGGGGACGCCATCCAGTGGCTGCTGCCAGCGCCGGCGCAGCAGAGCCGGCAGGCCAGCGCCGCGCCCGCTGTTCGCGCGCAGCGCCCTACCCCGCCGCCGCAGAGCGCAGCGCGCAAGGCAAAGCCGGACCCGGACCAATCCGCCGCCCCGGCGCCCGAGGCGGCTGCCGCGCCAGCGACGGCCCAGGCCGCACGGCCGGCGGACGACGTATTCGCGCCCGGCGCCCCGCCCGCCTCCGCCGGCGCGGCGCAGCTCGTGTTCAAATCAGGGTATGGGGCGGGATCGGTGGACCGCGACCTGCGCGGCGGCAAGGCGGCCCCGCTGGCGGACGGCGGCGGCGCGCTGCAGGCGAAAATCGACGAGGCCTTCAGCAAGGCGGTGGCGCGCAAATGGCACGATCCGGCCACGATACAGGAGATCTCCACGCCGTCCGACCGCGTGCGGGTCTACAAAATGACAACCAGCAGCGGCACGGTCTGCATCTCGATACCGGACCCCAGCCTGGAGAAAACCTACAAATACACCATCACCAACTGCCCGCGCGAAGACCGGCGGGGCACGGTCAGCCCCGCCGTCGCCAGGCCGCAGCGAACTCAGCCGTAGTCGGCTTCCAGCTCGGAACCGGCGTAGTTTTCCAGTTCGGCGAACAGGGTCTTCATGGCCGTGCGGCCGGGGATGTGCTGCAGCACCGTGCAGCTGTTGCGGTACACGGAGATGCGGTCCAGCAGCACCGGGTGGTGCTGCACCGGCACATTGGCCACCAGCGCGGCCCAGCCCGCCTCGAAGTCCGGCTTGGCCTTGCGCACCGCTTTCACGAAGCGCTCGAACTCCTTCTGCCCGGTGCGCGCCACGATGCGTCCGCCGCCCTCCACCGCGAAGATGATGGCCAGCGCGATCACGCCCTCGGCGTTCAGGTCGGTGTCGGTCACCGGGCCGCCGTCGTGGTGGCGGCGCAGCCAGCCCGCCAGGCGCACGATGGCCTGCACTTCCTTGCGCTGCTTGAGCAGCACATGGTAGCGCTCATGGCCGTTCCAGTTCTGGTTCGGGTCGGCCAGGCACAGGTCCACGAACAGGTCGCGCAGGCGGCGCTGCGTGTAGACCGGGTCCTGGTCGTATTCGCCCACCAGCGAGTCCTCCGGCATGGCGGCCAGTTCCTTGACGTGGCGGAAACCGGCCTGGAAGGCCGCCTCGGCGCCGTTGTCGACCAGGAAGTCCAGCGCCGCTTCGTCGCTGTCCACGCCCGGCACCAGCTCCAGCCCCAGCGACACGCCGCCCACCGCCAGCTGCAGCGCGCGCGCGATGCCGTCGGCGGTGCGGTCGTTGGTGAACTTCTCGGCCACCATGGCGGTGATGCCGGTCAGCTCGTCGGCCAGGATCACGGCCGCGTCCGGGCGCGTATCGCCCGGCAGCAGCTTGATGGCGCCCACCAGGCGCGGCAGGCTTTCCTTGACTAAAGCCGGCAGCATCAGGAGAAGATCCCCGTGCCCATGGAGCGGCGGGTGCTGGCCGCCTTCGGCGCGCTGCGGGTGCTCGGCACTTGCTTGCGCAGGCGGTACAGCAGTTCCTTGGTGCTGCGCTGCAGGAACTTCGGCTCCTCGTCCGGGTCGTCGCTGAACTCGGCGTCGGCCAGGTCGGCGCTGTGGCGGAAATCGGGGAACAGCTCGAACAGCGCGCGGTCCCAGCCGTCTTCGCTGGCTTGCGCCAGCGCCACGGCCAGCGGCACGATGTCGTTGTCGGCCGAGGTCAGGCCGCTCACGTAAGGCCCTTTCGAGATGATCTCGCCGGCCACTTCCAGGATCTCTTTCGGCGCCATCGAGAACAGCACGGCGAAGGCGGTGCAGCCGTGGTCGGTGGCCGACGCGGCTTGCAGCAGTTCCTGGCGGCGCGCCTCGTCCTCGGTGGAGAACACCACGCCGTGGATGTGGGCGAACAGCTGCTCGGCCAGGCGCTCCGGGTCGTCCTCGATCAGGTCGTCCGGGAAGGTGGCGGCGAAGAAGGCCAGGCTGTCGGCCCAGGCCTTGGGCGGCACCAGCAGCGTGGCCAGCGACATCTTGCCGCCGTCAAAGCCGGCCAGGTGCAGCGCGGTCACTTGCGGCGGGATGCTGCTCAGCACTTCGGCCACCGCGTAGTCGCCGAACTGGTCGGCCGCTTCGGCGAAGGCCTGCTCGGCATGGCCCAGCGAGCCGGCCAGCACCAGCTCGGTTACTTGCTTGCTCAGGGCGGGAAGATTTGCATCGGACATTAGCGGTCTCCTTCCTGGTCGAACATCTGCGCGAAATCGTCGGTCGCTTCGCCGGCTTCATCGTAGCCGTCCTCGTCGTCGCCGTCATCGTTGGCGGCCAGCTGGTCGAGCGAAGTATCTTCCTCGTCCCACAGGCGCGGATGCTTGTGCAGGCAGGCCGTGATGATGGCCTGGCGGCCGATTTCCGGGAAATTCCGCTCGATGGCGGCCAGCATCTTCGCCGGCTCGCCTTCCGGGCACTCGGCCAGCGCGAACACGCGCGCCGGGTCGCCGTCGTCGTATTCCTGGGCTTCGGCCAGCACCGCCTTGGGATTGGCGAACCTGATCACATCCACCAGCGCGAAAGCCATCATGTTCACGTCTTCGATGCCGCCGCCGCTGGCGTATTCCGACATCAGCGCATCGACCATCATTTTGTAGTTCTTGCGGTCCGGCGGGTCGCCCAGGATGCCTTCGATCTGGCCTTCCAGTTCGCGCGACTGGTAGGCGAATTCGTGGTGTACTTTTCTCATTGTTTACTCTTTTCCAATTACTCTGCGGGCAGGGTCACGCCGTGCAGGCCGAACACGGAACGCCACAGCTGGTAGGCTTCGGCTTCCGGGTCGATAATGATGCGGTGGTTGACGCTCTGGTTGTATTCTTCGCGTTTGACCGGGTCCGACAGGATCTCGTAGGCCTTGGTGATGGCCTTGAAGCGCACTTCCGCACCGGGGGCGGCGTTGCGGTCCGGGTGGTAGCGCATGGCCAGCGACCGGTAAACCTTCTTGATTTCCTCGTCAGAGGCATTAGGCGCCACACCCAGCACGTTGTATAAATTTTCCATTTGGGAAACTCCGTAAGGGTTGTATGCCAAGCTGTAAAGACGAATTATCCTATAGAAAAGCGTTCGCCGTCCCGCCACGCCGCTCGTCTACGGTAAAATGCCTGGGATCTGTCCCCTTTTCCCTGCCGCTTACATGAGCAACGACAAAAAAAATACCGCCCCTGCCGCACCGGCGCTGCCGTCCAATTTTCTGCGCGCCATCATCGAGTCCGACCTCGCTTCCGGCGCGCACGCGCGCGAAGGCATGCCCAGCGTGATCACCCGCTTCCCGCCGGAGCCGAACGGCTACCTGCACGTGGGCCACGCCAAGTCGATCTGCCTGAACTTCGGCCTGGCGCGCGACTACAACGGCCGCTGCCACCTGCGCTTCGACGACACCAATCCTGAGAAAGAAGAACAGGAATACGTCGACACCATCAAGGATAGCGTGCAGTGGCTCGGTTTCAGCTGGGACTGGCAAGGCCCGTCCGGCGTGGAGCACCATCTGCACCACGCGTCCGACTATTTCGACCAGCTCTACATCATGGCCGAGTACCTGATCGAGCAGGGCTACGCCTACGTGGACAGCCAGAGCGCCGACGACATGGCGGCCAACCGCGGCAACTTCAGCACGCCGGGCAAGAATTCGCCCTTCCGCGACCGTCCGCGCGCCGAGTCGCTGCAGATGTTCCGCGACATGAAGGCCGGCAAATACGCGAACGGCGAGCACATCCTGCGCGCCAAGATCAGCGAAGACGCGATGTCCTCGCCGAACATGAATATGCGCGATCCGGCAATTTACCGGATCCGGCACGAGCACCACGTGCGCACCGGCGACGCCTGGTGCATCTACCCGATGTACGACTACACGCACCCGATTTCGGACGCGCTGGAAAACATCACGCACTCGGTCTGCACGCTGGAGTTCCAGGACCACCGTCCCTTCTACGACTGGCTGCTGGAAACCCTGTCGGCCGGCGGCTTCTTCAAGATGCCGGTGCCGAAACAGTACGAATTCTCGCGCCTGAACCTGACCTACGTGATCACCTCCAAGCGCAAGCTGCGCCAGTTGGTGGACGAAAAAGTGGTGACCGGCTGGGACGACCCGCGCATGCCCACCATCGTCGGCCTGCGCCGCCGCGGCTACACGCCGGAAGCCATCCAGCTGTTCTGCGAGCGCATCGGCGTGACCAAGTCGGACGGATGGATCGACATGAGCACGCTGGAAGGCTGCCTGCGCGAAGACCTGGACCCGAAAGCGCCGCGCGCCACCGCCGTGCTGCGCCCGCTCAAGCTTATCGTCGAGAACTATCCTGAAGGCCAGAGCGAAGAGTGCACCTCGCCTGTCCACCCGCACCACCCGGAAATGGGCCTGCGCACCTTCCCGTTCACGCGCGAGCTGTGGATCGAAGAGGAAGACTTCATGGAAGCGCCGAGCAAGGGCTACTTCCGCTACTACCCGCCGGTCGGCGACCAGCCCGGCTCGCGCGTGCGCCTGCGCCACGGCTTCGTGACCGAGTGCACCGGCTATGACAAGGACGAGAACGGCAAAGTGACCGCCGTGCGCGTGAAATACTTCGAGGACAGCAAATCCGGCACCCCGGGTTCGGACACCTACAAGGTCAAGGGCAACATCCATTGGGTGTCCGCCGCCACCGCGCTGGAAGCCGAAGTGCGCCTGTACGACCGCCTGTTCACCGACCCGCAGCCGGACGCCGGCGGCAAGGACTTCCTGGCCGCGCTGAACCCGAACGCGCTGGAAACCGTCACCGCCTACCTGGAGCCGGGCATGCGCGGCACCGCCGCCGACCAGCGCTTCCAGTTCGAGCGCCACGGCTACTTTGTCGCGGACAGGGTCGATAGCCAGCCCGGCAAACCGGTGTTCAACCGCATTGTGACGCTGAAAGACAGCTGGTCAGCAAAATAGATACCAACTGCATACCTGTTTAGATTAAACCGCCTTCGGGCGGTTTTTTTTTGTGCGTAGCGCAACAGCCCCCCCTAATCGCCGGAAAAGATACTTGACGGAATCAATTGGCAATCTATATATTAAATTAACTTTTTACAAAGCAACATTGGGAACATGGGCGCCTTCATCGCACGAAAAAAACTGTTCTCACCCAGGCAACCTTTGTGGTGGACAGGCCTGCTGCTGTCGCTGGGTGTGGGCGCGGCGCTGCATGGCTTCACGTCCAATTCGCTGCAAGCCGAAGCAAGCGCGCGCTTCCGCACGCAGGCGCGCAGCAGCCAGTTCAATATTGCCACCGCCATCAAAGCCTATACCGACGTGCTGCGCGGCACGGCCAGCTACTTCCAGGCGGTCGACTCCATCACGCGCGAGAATTTCCACCGCTATGTGCAAGGCCTGGACCTGGCCCACAATTTCCCCGCCATCGTCAGCATCAATTTCGCCCAGCACGTGCCGGCCGGCCAGCGCGCCGCTTTCGAGCAGCATGTGCGCCGCAGCGCCCGCCCCGGCCTGGACGGCTACCCGGAGCTGGTGCTGAAGCCCGGCGACAGCCAGGCCGACGCGGCCATCCTGTCGCTGATCGAGCCCATTGCCGGCCTGGAAGCCAAGTTCGGCGTCGACATCGCGGCGCGGCCCGTCGTGGCCGAGTCGCTGGCGCAGTCGCGCGATACCGGCATGCTGAGCGCGTCGGGCCTGCCCATCGGCTTCGACCGCCTGCCCAACCGCCAGGCGCTGGCCATGCGGCTTCCGGTGTACCGCCCCGACCTGCCGATCAACACGGTGCCGGAGCGGCGCGCCGCCTACCTCGGTTCGGTGGGCATAGGCTTCAGCGTGAACCGGCTGGTGTCCGAGGCGCTGGCGGAAATTCCCGTGCGCAACGCGCGCCTGACGCTGCGCGACGTGAGCGAAGGCAGCCCCACCGCCGCCACGCTGCTGTACGACAGCGCCGACGCCAGCCCGGGCGGGGCCGGCAACGAGCGCATGATCACCTGCGTGCTGCCGATCGACTTCAACGGCCGCCAATGGCAGGCCACCTTCACCGCGCCCATGAGTTCGCTGTACTCGCGGGTGGACGCCCTGCTGCCGTGGCTGGCGCTGCTGACCGGTTTCGCCGGCACCATGCTGATGTACGCGCTGTTCCACACCCTGTCCTCGTCGCGCCTGCGCGCCATCCGCATGGCCAAGGACATGACGCGCGAGCTGCGCGAAAGTCAGGCCAAGCTGCAGCTATCGCACCACAAGCTGCGCCGCCTGGCCGCGCACGCCGAGCAGATCAAGGAGGAGGAGCGCAAGCGCATCGCGCGCGAGATCCACGACGACCTGGGCCAGAACCTGCTGGCGCTGCGCATCGAGGCGGACGTGCTGACCACCCGCACCAGCCACCGCCATTCGCGCCTGCACGAGCGCGCGCGCTGCACGCTGGCGCAGATCGACCACACCATCAAGAGCGTGCGCCAGATCATCAACGACCTGCGGCCCAATGTGCTGGACCTGGGCCTGAGCGCCGCCGTCGAGTGGCAGATCGAGCAGTTCCGACAGCGCAGCGGCATCGTGTGCGAGCTGATCGAACACAGTGCCGACATCGACCAGGGCATCGACGACAAGTGCGCCATTGCCTATTTCCGCATTTTGCAAGAGTCACTCAGCAACATCCTGCAGCACGCCAACGCCAGCATGGTACGGGTGGAACTGCGCCGCCAGGACGGCGTGCTCAGCATGAGCATCAGCGACAACGGCGTAGGGCTGCACGACCGCAGCCGCAACAAATTCGGCTCCTTCGGCCTGGTCGGCATCGAGGAGCGCGTGAGCATCCTCGGCGGCAGCTGCGCCATAGGCGGCAGTCCCAACGCCGGCACCACCATCCTCATTACCGTCCCCGTCCCCACTCTCCCGCCCGCCTACCCGCACCGCCTCGGGACCGTCTAGGCTGCGTCTAGGACAATTCTGTTGCGATTAGGAATTTACTGACGATAGCTTGCGATTTATCAAGAATGGGCTAGGGCAACTGGTCAAAAATCGTTCCTGTAGCACCCCATCCATCACGTTGAAAGGAACGAGCACATGAATGCGAACGACGACCTCAAGGCTATCGCGGCACTGGATCTGGAACCGATCAAGGTCAAACTGATGCACGAGGAATCCGGCGAAGGCTGGACGCTGGAACGTGCCAACGCCATCGAATTCGAATACCGGCGCTTCCTGATCCTGATGAAAAAATTCCCGCAGGAACAAACGGCCCCGCTGGTCGACGTCGACACCTTCTGGCACTACCACATCCTCGACACGATGAAGTACGCGGCCGACTGCGAGGCGGTGTTCGGCTACTTCCTGCACCACTTCCCGTATATCGGCCTGCGCGGCGAAGACGACATGGAAGCCCACCACCGCGTCGGCGAGCGCATGAAGGAACTGTACGAAGCCACCTTCGGCGAGGCCTATGTGCGCGGCGCGGCCAACCAGGCGGCGTTTTCAGGCGTGGCCACCCAGGCCGCCTTCTCCGGCGCCGCCGCCAAAACGGCGTTCTCGGGTGTGGCCGCCAAGATGGCCTTCTCGGGCGTGGCCGCCAAGGCCGCGTTTTCGGGCGTCGCCACCAAGGCAGCCTTCTCCGGCGTGGCGGCAAATACGGCCTTTTCCGGCGCGGCCGCCACCGCCGGGTTCTACACGGAACGTCCGCGCCTGCCTGCGAGCGCCTGATTAACTAGCGGATTGATAGTGTCGCGGGGGCAGCACAGCCCCCGCGCACGATTGAAAAACATCACTTGCATTCAGCAACAGCTTGCCTATACTAGGATTCGTTGATCTACATCAACACTCGTTCCCAGCTCCGAACGATCCTGCACCGGCCGCTTCGGCCCGACTCACCGCGTGCCCCCAATCCACTCGTCTCTCAGTAAAGGATGTCACTCATGATTTCTGCTGAACGCTTCCAAGCCATTGCCGACCTCGATCTGGAACCGATCAAGGTCAAACTGATGCATGAAGAATCCGGCGAGGGCTGGTCGCTGCAAAAAGCCAACGCCGTCGAATTCGAATACCGCCGCTTCCTGTACCTGATGAAGACTTTCCCGCAGGAACAGACTGCGCCGCTGATGGACGTGGACACCTTCTGGCACTACCACATCCTGGACACGATGAAATACGCGACGGACTGCCAGGCCGTGTTCGGCTACTTCCTGCATCACTTCCCCTACATCGGCCTGCGCGGCGAAGACGACGAGGCAGCGCACCACCGCGTGGGCGAGCGCATGAAGGAACTGTACGAAGCCACCTTCGGCGAAGACTACCTGCGCGCCGAAACGGCCTACTCGGGCGCGACGGCAGTGGCCTACTCGGGCGCGACGGCCCAGGAAGCCAAAACCGCCTACTCCGGCGCCACCGCGGTAGCCTATTCCGGCGCTACCGCCCAGCAAGCGAAGACCGCCTACTCGGGCGCGACAGTGGCCTACTCGGGTGCAACGACCCAGCAAGCCAAGACCGCTTACTCCGGCGCCACCGTGGCCTATTCGGGCGCCACCACCCAGCAGGCCAAGACCGCCTACTCGGGCGCGACCGTCGCCTATTCCGGCGCCACGGTAGCCTACTCCGGCGCAGTGCAGAAGCCGGCCCAGCCAGCCGCAGCGGCCGGCGACATGTACTCCGTGCGTCCGCGCATCACGCCGGCAGCGTAATTCCGGCGCAGCAATGAAAATGGCCCCCTCCTGTTGCCAGGCGGGGGCCATTGCATTTTTACGTGCGGCTTATCAGGCAGCCATCATCTCGCGCAGTTCACGGATGCTGAAATCGCTGATTTCATGCATGCGGATCAGGATGGTGGCGCCGATAGGCAGCGTGTTGTGGCGGATTTTGCTGATTACCGGCGGGGCCACTTCCAGGGCGCGCGACAGCGCCGCATCGTTCTTGAGCTGCAATTTTTCAATAATTGCGTCGAGGACCCGGTTCGGGTTGTAAGTTGCCGAAGCAGTAATTTCTTTAAGAGACGTCATCGGATTCGTTCAGGTTCGGGTCGTCTTCTTGGAAAAAAAACGACACATTGACAAAATATTTACCGGAAAAGTACGGGATGGACACTAGCCTACATAGGTCACTTGCTATGTTTTATAGCATCTAGGCCGTATGATACACGCTTTTATTGCCCAAAGGCCAATCCAGCACGAAAAAAGTGAGAATTAGAGAGAATCTTTCCCTACTTACTGTGCTAGGAAATGTTAAACGTGCTTTCCGGGCAAGACATAGTCAATGAGCAACCCTGTAACCGGCGGCCAGAAACAGCCACTCCACGGTCAGCAAGGCGCTGAGCTGGGCGATATTTCCTGGGAGCACAAAGGTGAACTGCGGGGAAGGGAAAACCGGACAGAGGGTGAGGCCGGCGCCGCCATCGATACCATTGCCGTATTGCCAACACCACCCCAGCTGCCTGCGGATTTCGTCCGGCGCCGGCGGCGGCCGCTGGGCCTGGCTGCGCTGCATCATATACGCGCGGACTTGTTCTTTGCTGGGGTGCGGGACGGGCTGCATGGCGTCTCCTGCCAAACTCTTATCGATTTATTATCTGCCTTTTTGCTTACACCTGCCTTTCAGTTGGCGCCAGCTGTTGTAAGCAGTCCACAACCCGTTCATAGCGCAAACGAACGCCCAGCTCGCTTTTCAGGCGCGTATTGCGCATGCGGCGCGACTCGGACATAAACGACAGCAAGGCCGGCGTGACCACCGCCGCCAGTTCGGCGCGCGGCAGGCGCGGCGGGCGCGGCAGGCGGAAGGCGTCCGCCACGGCGTCGAAATAGGCCGCCATTTTCATGTCGCTGTCGTCCACCGCGTGGTAGACCCGGTTCGGCGCGCCCCGGAACAGTGCGCGCGCAATGATGCGCGCCAGATCGTCCGCGTGGATGTGGTTGGTGTACACGTCGTCCTGCTCGAGCAGCGCGGGCGTGCCCAGGTCCAGGCGCTTGAGCGGCAGCCGGTCCGCCGCGTAGATGCCGGGCACGCGCAGGATGGACAGCGTGGCGCCGGTGCGCAGCGCCCAGCGCCGCAGCACCTGCTCCGCGTCCACCCGGCGCCTGGCGCGCGCATTGTGCGGCGCCACCGGACGGCTTTCGTCGAACCAGGCGCCGCCGCAATCGCCGTAAACACCGGTGGTGCTAATGTAAACCACGCGTCCGGCCTCGGGTAAAATGGCGGTCACATTGCGGCTGCGGCTGTCGCGCAGGCCCTCGGCGGGCGGCGGCGCCAGGTGCACCACGTAGTCCGCCAGCCCTTTCAGGCGGCGCAGGCTGGCCGGCTTATCCAGGTCGGCCACCAGCGGCACGGCGCCGGCGGCGCGCAGCTCGGCGCGCCGCGACGGCTGGCTGGTGACGGCGAAGATACGGAACCGCGCGCGCAGCAAGGGCAGCAGGCGCAGGCCTACGTCGCCGCAGCCCAGCACCAGCAGGCGCGGCCGGGCAATTTTTTTAGCGTTTGAGATTTTCATTTAAGGATTGTATGACTTTCCAGATTACTGTTCAGCCCAGCGGCCACCAATTCTCCTGCGACGAGGACGAAACCGTCCTGGCGGCGGCCATGCGCGCCGGCGTGGGGCTGCCGTATGGCTGCAAGAACGGCGCATGCAGCTCGTGCAAGGGCAAGGTCATCTCCGGCAGCGTGACGCACAAGGCGCACCAGGCGCGCGCGCTCACGCCGGAAGAGGAAGCGGCAGGCATGTCGCTGTTCTGCTGCGCCACGCCGCACGCCGACCTGGTGATCGAAGCGCGCGAAGTGGCGGGCAGCGGCGACTATCCGGTCAAGAAAATGCCGTCGCGCGTGTCCACCATAGAAAAAGTGGCGCCGGACGTGGTGGTGATCTCGCTGCAGCTGCCGGCCAATGAAACGCTGCAGTACCGCGCCGGCCAGTATATCGAGTTCCTGCTGCGCGACGGCAAGCGCCGCAGCTACAGCATGGCCACCGCGCCGGACAACGGCCCCATCACCCTGCACATCCGCCACATGCCGGGCGGCCTGTTCACCGACCAGGTGTTCTCCACCATGAAAGAGCGCGACATCCTGCGCTTCGAAGGCCCGCTGGGCACCTTCTTCGTGCGCGAGGACAGCGACAAGCCCATGGTGCTGCTGGCCTCGGGCACCGGCTTCGCGCCGATCAAGGCCATCGTCGAGCACCTGGTGCAAACCGGCTCCAAGCGCGCCATGACCTTGTACTGGGGCGGCCGCCGCCCGCAAGACCTGTATATGGACGCGCTGTGCCGCGAGTGGGCCGCCAAGCTGCCCAACTTTAACTACGTGCCGGTGGTGTCGAACGCCGAGGCGGAGGACAACTGGAGCGGCCGCACCGGCTTCGTGCACCAGGCCGTGATGGCCGACCTGCCCGACATGTCCGGCTACCAGGTCTATTCCTGCGGCGCGCCCATCATGGTGGAAACCGCCAAGGCCGACTTCGTGGCCAAGTGCGCGCTGCCGGAAGAAGAGTTCTACGCCGACGCCTTCACCACCGAAGCCGACCTGGCCGCCTTCTGACGCGGCGGGCCGGGCCGCCGGCAAGCGCAGTTGTCTGACATCAGGCACAATGATGGGCTACGCCAGCCCGTCATTGTCCTGATTGTCCCTATGTCCCGCTCTTCCGCCAACGGCTTCTCCGTCCTCCGACACCGCAATTTCGCTTTCTACCTGGCCGCGCGCGTGCTCGGCACGCTGGCCGTGCAGATGCAGCATGTGGCCATCGGCTGGCATGTGTATGCGCTGACCGGCAATCTGTACGACCTGGGCCTGATCGGCCTGGCGCAGTTCGCGCCCTTCCTGCTGCTGATCCTGCCCGCCGGCCACGTGGCCGACCGCTACAACCGCCGCAACATCATCGCCTTCTGCCTGGGCGCGCAGCTGCTGTGCGGTTTGCTGCTGCTGGGCTTCACCCTGACCGGGCTGGGCATTGTCTGGCCGGTGTTCCTCATCCTCACGCTGTTCGGCTGCGCGCGCGCCTTCATGATGCCGGCCACCCAGGCCGTGCTGGTGAACATGGTGCCGGCCGAGGACTTCAGCAAGGCCGTCGCGCTCAGCTCGTCCACCTTCCATATCGCCGTCATCCTCGGCCCCACGCTGGGCGGCCTGCTGTACTTCTACGGCCCCACCACGGTGTTCCTGGCCGCGTCCGCGCTGCTGGTGGTGGCGGTGGGGCTGATGTGCCTGACCAAGGCCGCGCCGCAGGCGGTGAGCAAGGAGCCGGCCAGCTGGCACAGCGTGCTGGAAGGCCTGCGCTTTGTGCTGTCGCGCCCGGTTGTGCTGGGGGCGATGTCGCTGGACCTGTTCGCGGTGCTGTTCGGCGGCGCCACCGCCCTGCTGCCGGCGCTGGCGGCCGACGTGCTGCACGTCGGCCCGAGCGGCCTGGGCCTGCTGCGCACCGCGCCCGGCGCCGGCGCCGCGCTGTGCTCGGTGGCGCTGGCCTTCTTCCCCATCACGCGCCGCGTGGGCCTGTGGATGTTCGGCGGCGTGGCGCTGTTCGGCGCCTGCACCGTGCTGCTGGGCTCGACCACCAGCTTCGCGCTGGCGCTGCTGGCCCTGCTGCTGATGGGCGCGGGCGACATGATCAGCGTCTACGTGCGCCACCTGCTGGTGCAGTACGAAACGCCGGACGAGATCCGCGGCCGCGTGAGCGCGGTCAACTCGGTTTTCATCGGCGCCTCCAACGAGCTGGGTGAATTCGAGTCCGGCGTGACGGCCGGCTGGCTGGGCCTGACCCGCGCGGTGGTGTTCGGCGGCGCTGCCACGCTGGCCGTCACCGGCCTGTGGAGCGTGCTGTTCCCGGTGCTGTCGCGCATGGACCGTTTCCCGCACGACGAACGCGAGGCGCAAGCCAAGGCGGCTTGATATGATGTCCGGATGAGAATATTTCCGGACCTGATACACCGCCGCCCCCACCTCGCCGTGGCCATCGTCCTCGGCGCGCTGAGCGGCCCGCTGCTGCCCGATAGCTGGCGCCTGGTCACGCGCATCCTGGCCTGCTGGGATGTGGCCGTGTGGGCCTACCTGGTCACCATGGGCTGGATGATGATGCGGGCCGACCACCGCAAGGTCAAGCGCGTGGCCGCCGCCGAGGACGAGCGCGGCCCCATGATACTGGCCGTGCTGTGCGTGGCGGCGCTGGTGAGCCTGATGGCCATAGGCTCCGAGCTGGCGGAGCTGCACGGCCAGCAGTTGCGCGATCACCTGCTCGAATATGCGCTGGTGGGGCTGACACTGATCGGCTCCTGGTTCCTGGTCGGCACCCTGTTCTGCTTCCACTACGCCCATCTGTACTACCAGACCACGCCCAACGCGCGCCCGCTGGAGTTTCCCGGCCCGCAGCACGAACCCGACTACTGGGACTTCCTGTACTTCTCCTTCACCATCGCGGTGGCCGCGCAGACCTCGGACGTCAGCGTCCGCAGCGCGGGCCTGCGCAAGCTGGTGCTGGGCCAGTCGGTGCTGAGCTTCTTCTTCAACCTCTTCATATTGGGGCTGTCGGTCAATATTGCAGCGGGGCTATTGAACAATTAAAAATAAAGTTGTGCCGGGCGGCAATCGGCTGGCAGACCCCGCCAAAAGGAGTAAGATGGCCTTGCGTACCCCTTACCGGGCATGCTTTGATGAACAAACGGGAGCAGTCTATGCAGATCAATGTCAACACCGATAAAACCATCGAACGTCATGCTTCCCTGGATGACCATGTACAAACCGTCGTCACCGCAGCCATCGGCCGCTTTGCCGAACACATCACCCGCGTCGAAGTCCACCTGAGCGACAACAACAGCCAGAAATCAGCGGACGGCGACAATCGTTGCCTGATGGAAGCGCGCGTTACCGGCTACCAGCCCATCGCCGTCAGCGACCACGCCGCCACGCTGCACCAGGCCATCAGCGGCGCCGCCGATAAACTCAAGCGCGCCATCGACAGCGCCCTGGGCCGCCTGAATGACAAGCGCCACGTGCCGCTGTCGCAAAGCTCGCTCGCCGCCGCCGAAGCAGCCGACGAAGAAACCAGCGAATAATCTCCCGCCATAGGACGCCGGCCGGCAGCGGCAGCCCGGGCTCGATGCCCGGGTTCAGCCGCCAGCCAGCCGGCGCAGGTAGCCCAGTCCTTCCAGCGCACGGCTGCCGTACCACGACATCATCTCCCCATCCACCAGCTGCACCGGCTTGCCGATCTGGCGCTCCAGCGCGTCCACGTGTTCCTCCGTGAAGCGGTAGGGCTCGGACGACAGCAGCACCTGGTCTATTTGCGCCAGCAGTTCCGGCGTCCAGTCGAAACGCGGATAGCGCTCGCTGCCCAACTGCGGCACGCTCCAGCCTATCTCGGCCAGCATGCGCGCGATATAAGTGTCGCTGGAGATGCTCATCCACGGATCCTGCCAGATGCAGTACAGCACGGTTTGCGGCGGCATGGGGCTGGCCTGGCGCATGTCCTGCAGGGCGGCGTACTCGGCCTCGAACGCGGCGCACCATGCCTCGGCCTGGTCCTGCGCGCAGAAAATGCCGCCCATCAGCCGCGCCAGCGCCAGGTTGTCGCGCGGCGCCAGCGGATGCGTCACCACCACGTGCGGCACGAACTCGGCCAGCGCGTCGGCCGTGGGCTTCTCGTTCTCGTCGATATTGACGATGACGTGGGTGGGCGCCAGCGCGCGGATCTTGTTCAGATTCACGTCCTTGGTGCCGCCCACCTTGGCAATCGCGCGCACGGTCTCGGTCGGATGGATGCAAAATCCAGTACGGCCCACCAGTTGCCCTGCCAGTCCCAGGTCGCACAGCAGCTCGGTGATGGACGGCACCAGGGACACGATGCGGGCGTTGGGGTCGGCGGGATGAGTCTGTCCCAGGGCGTCGGTAAAGAGCATTTTTCAGGGTGGCGGGTGGTTCGTCGCAGTATTGAAACACAAGGCCGACGCGCAGTGTTGGCGGACACGCCGTTGCGCTATGATTTGCTTCACAGTATCCAATATTTTTTCACCGGACTCTATCTTGAAGCAGATCACCACCTTTGCCGCGTCAGCCTACCGCATCGACGACTTGCAGCTGTTCCGCGATTCGGACGCCGCGCTGGCCGCGCGCTCGCTGGCGCATTGCCCCGTGGTGCAGCTGCAGCAGGGCGAATCCGTGAGCGACACCAGCCGCGCGCGCTTGTACATCGTGCTGAGCGGCGCGCTGTCCGTCACCGCCGACACCCGCACCGGCATGGCCGACGGCACCGTGAGCAAGGTGCTGCCGGGCGAAAGCGTGGGCGAACAGTCGGTGCTGGACGAGGAAGCCAATCTGTCGCTGATGACGGCGCTCGAGACCAGCGAGCTGCTGGTGGTGGAAGCGGAAATCGTATGGCGGTTGATCGACGAGTCGAACGGCGTGGCGCGCAACCTGCTGCGCCTGCTGTCCTTCCGCATCCGCGCGGCCAACGCGCAGCTGCGCCGGCGCCAGAAGCTGGGCGAGTTTTACCGCCAGATGTCGATGATAGACGGCCTGACCGGGCTGTACAACCGCGCCTGGCTGAATGACTTGCTGCCGGAAATGGTGGCCAGCGCGCACGGCGGCGGCAAGCCGCTGTCGCTCATCATGATAGACCTGGACCACTTCAAGAACTTCAACGACAGCCATGGCCACCTGGCCGGCGACCAGGCCTTGCGCGCGGCCGCGCAAGTGCTGAGCGGCGCCCTGCGTCCCTCCGACTGCGCGGTGCGCTATGGCGGCGAGGAAATGATGGTGCTGCTGCCGGACACCAATGTCAAGGTGGCGGTGGTGGTGGCCGAGCGCCTGTGCGAGCGGATACGGCAGGCCGTGGTGTTCCGCGACATGCGCTTGCCGCTGCCGCACATCACCGCGTCCCTGGGCGTGGCCAGCCTGCTGCCGGGCCAGGACGACCACGGCCTGATCGCCTCCGCCGACGCCGCCCTGTACCGCGCCAAGGACGGCGGCCGCAATCAGGTGGTGGTGCAGGAAACGCTGTTCTCGTGACGCACGCCATGGCGGGTTACGGCTGCGCCTAACCCGCCCTTGTATTATTCCATCTGCCCCGAAAACGGAACGTCGGGGCAGAGCAACTGGATGCCGTACCCGCCCTTGGTCGCCAAGATCGTGATGTAGATTTCGCAGCAGTTGCTCTTATTCCATTAAAGATCGAACAGTATCTTTGGCCCGGCGTGCCGTGAGCCCGCATTTGCAAGGTTGATCAGGAGAAGAGTAATGTTGTGTCTTGGTATAGATGTCGCCAAATTGAAGGTCGATTGCGCACTGCGCCTGGAAACGGGCAAACACCGTGCGAAAGTTGTAGAAAACACCCAGGCTGGCTTTGCCAAACTGGAAGCGTGGCTGCAGAGTCATACGGACGGGTTGCCCCATATCTGCATGGAGGCCACTGGCGTCTATTGGGAGGCGATCGCGGAGTTCTTTGCCCGTCGGGGCTACCGCGTCAGTGTCGTCAATCCGGCCCAGATCAAGGCGTTTTCCCAGGCGCAGCTGGTGCGCACCAAGACCGACCAGGTCGACGCCAAGGTCATTGCCGAGTTCTGCGCCAAGCATGGTCCGGAAGCATGGCAGCCGCCGCCGCTGAGCGAACAGGAATTGAAAGCGATGGTGCTGCGCCTGGATGCGCTGCTGGCCATGCAGACGCAGGAAACGAACCGCCTGGACGTGGCGCGCGAATCGGTCCGGGCCGATATCGAACAGCATATTGCCTGGCTCGGCGAGCAGATTAAACAGCTGCGCAAGCGCGTACGTGATCACATCAACGACGATCCCGACATGCGCGGCAGACGCGACTTACTCGATACCATTCCCGGTGTCGGGGACAATACCATTGCGTTACTGCTGGCCTATGGCATGCATGCCGGGCGCTTCGACAACGGCCGGCAGGCTGCCGCCTTTGCAGGCCTCGATCCGCGCCAACATGAGTCCGGATCAAGCGTGAAGCAGCGGCCCCGGATGTCCAAGATCGGCCACGCGCATCTGCGCAAAAATCTGTACATGCCGGCTATGGTGGCGCTGTACCGCACCGACTGGGGGCGCCAGTTCCGCACCCGCCTGGAAGCAGCAGGCAAGCCGGCCAAGCTGGTGATCGGCGCCATGATGCGCAAGCTCGTCCACGTTGCTTTCGGCGTCTTAAAATCTGGCAAACCATTCAATCAGGAGCTTCAAAACGCTTGACCGGCATAACAGTATCTACGGTGCAAAGACTCCGTATCCATCGTAGGGCGGGTTAGGCGCAGCGCGCCGTAACCCGCCAAGCGCCGCCTCAGGCCGGCGCGCGCTTGCTGTCGGCAAACTGCTGCAGCCCCTGCTGCACCAGCTCATAGGTCTTGTCGATATTGCTGGCCACGTCGCCGTTGAGCACCTGCAGGCCGTCGAGTATCCCGCGCGCCTCCTTGAAGCCGCGCTCTATACCGCCGCCTATGGTGTCCATGAACTTCTGCAGCACGGCCTCGTCGTCCAGCCCCTTGTTCTGTTCCTTGAACGCATCGAAAAACGCCGTGCTGAGCGACACGATGCGCCCCGCCGTCCCTTCCGGCGAATTATCCTGCCCGGCAGCGTTCTGGATCGCATCCGGACCGAAATCCGGCGCCAGCGCCTCGTTAATGCCGGTCAGCGCCGATTTGTAGAGCAGCGCCAGCGGCTCGTTGCCCGAGCCTATCGCCACCGAAATCGAGGCCTGCACGATGGACGCGTTCAGCTGCTGCCTGGCCTGCACGCGCGGCGGCGGCGCCGTATCGGCGGCGGCGCCGGCCTTGGCCAGCGGCTCGGCCGTCGCGCCCCCGGACTTCAATGTAGCGGGATTTACCATAATCGCTCTCCTAGTTTGCGCCATTCCCCTTTATCATATCGGCCAGAAAGCGGCGAACTGTAGCCGCATCCCCAACAAATAAACCGAATCCATGAGCCAGCAAACTTTCCTTTGGCACGACTATGAAACCTTCGGCGCGCAGCCGCGCCGCGACCGGCCAGCCCAGTTTGCCGCCATCCGCACCGACGCGGACCTCAACGAGATAGGCGAGCCTATCATGCTGTACTGCCAGCCGGCGCCCGACTTCCTGCCCGACCCGCAGTCCTGCCTGATCACCGGCATTACGCCGCAGCAATGCCTGGAATGGGGCGTGCCCGAGCACAAGTTCGCCGCCACCATCGAGCAGGCGTTCTCCCAGCCGGGCACCATAGGCGTGGGCTACAACACCATCCGCTTCGATGACGAAGTGACACGCTTCCTGTTCTGGCGCAACCTGTACGACCCGTATGCGCGCGAGTGGCAGAACCAGTGCGGCCGCTGGGACCTGCTGGACGTGGTGCGCATGACGTATGCGCTGCGCCCGGAAGGCATAGAATGGCCGCTGCGCGAGGACGGCAAGCCCAGCTTCCGCCTGGAGCACCTGGCCGCCGCCAACGGCCTGCTGCACGAGTCCGCGCACGACGCGCTGTCCGACGTGCGCGCCACCATAGGCCTGGCGCGCCTGATCAAGCAGAAGCAGCCCAAGCTGTGGGACTTCTGCTTTGCGCTGCACAAGAAAGACCGCGTGGCCGACGAGATCGGCATGCATTTGCTGCCCCATCTGCGCCAGCCTTTCCTGCACGTGTCCGGCATGTTCCCTGCCGAGCGCGGCTGCATCGGCCTGGTGTGGCCGCTGGGCACGCATCCGACCAACAAGAACGAGATCATCGTCTGGGACTGCGCCTACGATCCAAGCGAGCTGTACGGCCTGGACGCGGACACGGTGCGCATGCGCATGTTTACGCGCAGCAGCGAGCTGCCGGAAGGCGTGACGCGCTTGCCGATCAAGAGCGTGCATCTGAACAAGTCGCCCATGCTGGTGTCCAACCTCAAGACCCTGTCGCCGGCGATGGCGGCGCGCTGGGGCATAGACGTTGAGCAGGCCAAGCGCCACGCGCAGACTGCGGCGGCCGGGCCGGACCTCGGCGCGCTGTGGGCGCAGGTCTACCACCGTCCCGGCGCGGCCGAGCAGACGGATGTGGATGAGGACTTGTATGGCGGTTTTGTCGGCAAGGAAGACCGCCGCCTGCTCGACGCCATGCGCAAGGAATCGCCGGCCAAGCTGGCCTTGATGACGCCGCCCTTCGACGACCCACGCCTGGGCGAACTGGTGTTCCGCTACCGCGCGCGCAACTTCCCGCAGACCTTGAGCGAGCAGGAAGCCGAGCACTGGGAAGCGCACCGCGCCGCGCGCCTGTTCGACGGCGCGGCGGGGGCAAGGACGGTGGAGCAGCTGTTTGGCGAAATCGACCAGCTGTCCGAGACGGCCGACGAGCGCGGCGAGGAGATTCTCGGCGCGCTTTACGACTATGCGGAGATGGTGGCGCCGCAGCGTTATTGACGGAGCTGGCGGGTTAGGCGCATCGCGCCGTAACCCGCCGATGCTCAGCCTGCGCGGTGCGCGTTGATCGCGTCGCGCGTTTCCAGCGCCACGCGGCGCGCGGCCATGGCGAAGTCTTCGCCCGGCTGCTGCGCCGCATACAGAATGGCGCGCGAGGAATTGATCATCATGCCCGCGCCATTGGCGGTGCGGCCCGACTTCACGGTCGCTTCCACATCCCCGCCCTGCGCGCCGACACCCGGCACCAGCAGCGGCATGTCGCCGATAATCGCGCGCACCTGCGCCAGTTCTTCAGGGAAGGTGGCGCCGACCACCAGCGCGCACTGGCCATTGCTGTTCCACTTTTCCGCCACCAGGCGCGCCACGTGCTGGTACAGCGGCTTGCCGTCCACGTTCAGGAACTGCAGGTCCGAACCGCCGGCGTTCGACGTGCGGCACAGGATGATGACGCCGCGGTCGGCCCATTCCATATACGGCTCCACCGAATCCGAACCCATGTAGGGGTTCACGGTGACGGCGTCCGCGCCGTAGCGGTCATACGCTTCACGCGCGTACTGGCGCGCGGTGGCGCCGATGTCGCCGCGCTTGGCGTCCAGTATCAGCGGAATGTGCGGGTAGTTCTCGCGCGCATAGGCGCAGATGTCTTCCAGCTGGCGCTCGGCGCTGAGGGCGGCGAAATAGGCGATCTGCGGCTTGAAGGAGCAGGCCAGGTCGGCCGTCGCGTCGATGATCTCTTTGCAGAAATTGAAAATGCCGTTCGGGTCTTGCTGGAACTGGGGCGGCAGCTTGGCCATATCCGGGTCCAGGCCGACGCACAGCAGGGAGTCGTTGGCCGTCCATGCGGCATTCAGCTTATTAATAAAATTCACGGCCACCCCTCTCATAAAATGCAAACCCACCATTATAACGCCGGCGTGGGTGAAGTAAAATTCGCTCCATAGCCATCAACCCCTGGATAACAATATGAAACTCTCGCAAAAAGTAGCCATCGTCACCGGCGCAACCCAGGGCATCGGCCTCGCCTGCGCGCAGCGCCTGATCGCCGAAGGCGCCAAGGTCATGCTGGTGGACATCAAGCCGGAAGGCGCGCAAGCGGCTGAAACGCTGGGCGACCAGGCCCGCTTCTGCACCGCCGATGTGAGCCAGAAAGCCGACGTGGACGCCCTGGTCGCGGAAACCCTGGCGGCGTTCGGCCGCATCGATATCCTGATCAACAATGCCGGCGTGACCCACAAGGCCGATTTCCTCGACATTACCGAGGACGATTTCGACCGCGTCATGCGCATCAACCTGAAATCCATGTTCCTGTGCAGCCAGGCCGTGGCGCGCGAGATGGTCAAGCAGAAGAGCGGCTGCATCATCAATATGTCCAGCGTCAATTCCGAACTGGCGATACCGGACCAGGTGCCTTACGTGGTGTCCAAGGGCGGCATCAACCAGCTGACCAAGGTGATGGCGCTGAACCTGGCCCAGCACGGCATCCGCGTGAACGGCATCGGCCCCGGCACCATCCTGACCGAACTGGCCAAGAAAGCCGTGCTGGGCAGCCCGGAGGCGCGCCACACCATCCTGTCGCGCACGCCGATCGGCCGCTGCGGCGAGCCGGAGGAAGTGGCGTCCATCGCCGCCTTCCTGGCCAGCGACGACGCCTCCTACATGACGGGCCAGACCCTGTTCGTGGACGGCGGCCGCATGGCGCTGAACTACACGGTGCCGGTCAAGGATTGAGTTATATTGAAAAATTATGACTGATATGAAAAATGAAAATTAGACATATATGCTGTAGCGCAGCATAATTACACCTGTCTCCACTATTCTCCTCCAAGATAATAGTTTGAAGCCCGCTTTAACCAGCGGGCTTTTTTTTGCCCGTCTCTTGAGATTTGTCATGACGGCGTCATATGGGGTAGGTAAAGTTGCTTCATCTGCTGCACATGCAACCGATATGCGTGGCAAGCAGTAAGGTGCGCCTCGAGCGCACCACCCGAATTCTGTACGTGCGATCTCTGCTCTCTTGACCCGAATGGGTTTTTCCAGCCCGCTTTAACCAGCGGGTATTTTTTTGCCCGCGTGCTATCCTTGCGCTATGCGTTCCCTACTTCAGCAAGTCGTCCTGACGTCCTCCCACGCCCAGCTGCGCTACCGCGCGGCGCTGGCCCTTTACCTGATGATACTGGTGCTCGGTTCGATTCCCGGCGCCCGTAGCGACATCGGCACGGTCGCGTCCGGCCTGGTGCTGCACTCCTGCGCCTACGCCGGGCTGACCTTTTTGCTATTTACCGGCAGCACGGGCAGCGCCGCTTTGCGGGCCGTCAAGTCGGTAGCCACCATCATGGCCATGGGCGCTCTCGATGAGCTGGTGCAGAGCTTCCTGCCCTACCGCCATGGCGCCATATCGGACTGGGCGGTGGACACAGCCTCCGCCATCATCACGGCCAGCGTGCTGTGGCTGCTGTGGAGCCGCCGCCCGGCCGCTGCCTAAGAGGTCTCGTCTTTTCCTTCCGGATACTGCTGGCCGAATTCCAGCTCCCGCTGCCGGCTTTTCACATCCATGCCGATCTTGCGCAGGATGGCCCGCGTCTGCCGCTTGCGGCTGGCGCAGGCCAGGCTGCCGCTGGCTTTTTCCGCGTCCATCCGCATTTCCAGCAACTGCTCGGCTTTCGCCAGGCGCACCAGTCCATGCAATGCTTGCGCCAATACATAGTTTTGGCGCTTGTCTGAGTGCAGCCCGCAGGTAGCCGCCGTCAAATCTTCGATTACCTTGTCCGTCCTGCGTTTGAACATAGCCATTCCCTATGAGTTTCTGACACGCAATTATGGCCATGTATTTCGGGTAATCGTTTGATGCGCATCAAGGAGTGGCGTTTGAGGAGGAACGACTGCTGCCGGCCGCGATCCAAGCTATTCGAGCGGACGCTCGTATAACGGAGACCATCATGAACATAAAACATACTTTACTGGCTTGCGCGCTAATGGCGCTGGCAGGCTGCGCTTCGGACAGCCAGTGGCAGGGGAACGGGGGTACCAGTAGCACCAGCAACACCGGCAGCCAGGCCACGAGCAGTACCAGCAGTACTAGCAGCATGGCCGGCACTGCCGGGGCCAGCACCAGTCCAGGCATGCAAAGCACCGGCAGCGGCAGCGGCGTGGTGCAGTCTATCGACCAGATAACGCGGCAGGACGCCATGGCTATGGGCATGTCGATGGGCATGGCCAGCGGCGCCGCAGCGGCCGGCGGTACCATGGGTTCGCCCATGGACAAGGTCTACCGCATCACTGTGCGCATGGACGACGGCACCACGCAAACCGTGATGGCGGAAAGCATGCCGAGCTACAAAAACGGCGACCGCGTGCGCTACGCAAACGGCAGCGTCACGCGCGAATAGCCCGTAGGGCCGGCCTAGTAAATCTGTTCGACCTGGTAGCCGCGCTGGCGCAGCAGCTCGGGCACGCCCTGCTCGCCCAGCAAATGCAGCAGGCCGACGCCAACGAAGGCAGTCCGGTCCGCCTTCATGATGTTTTCGATCGAGGCAGCCATCTCGGGATTGCGCTTGCCCAGCAGGGTGCGTTCCATAAAGGCGGCGGACACGCTGCCGCCGCTCACCATCGATTGCCAGGCCGCGTTGATGCCTGGCGCATCCGCGCGGCTCCAGGCGTCGATCAGGCTGGAGGTCTTTTTCAGCGCCGCGCCGCTGGCCAGCTCGGCCAGGTTCTCACGCAGATAGGTTTCCTGCTGCGCGTCGTCCATGCTGGCAAACAGGCCCAGTTGATAATCCGCGCTCTCCAGCTCGCGCAGCGGCTTGCTTTGCTGCGCGGCGGCTTTCAGCAGGAACTGCTCCACGCCCTGGCTGCGCACATAGCCGTTGCGCTCGATTTCCGCGCCGACCAGCAAATTGGCCAGCAGCCACGGCCGGTACTGCTCCAGCTTGTCCAGCGACATGCCGGCGCGGCTCAGCGCCTGCTCCAGCAGCGCCAGCGTCTCACCCGACAGGTGCTTGCGGATGCTGTCGCCCTTGGGATAGCTGCCGTGGGCCGCCAGCGCCTGCTGGAATGGCTCGCTGGCGCGCACGTCCAGTTCCAGCACCAGCGCATTGGAATCGGCCAGCGCGCGCGTCACCTGCGGCTCCAGCGGGAAGAAGGTCTGCTTGCCCGCGTGCACGGTGCCGAACAGATAGCTGGTGCGGCCATCGTGCTGCACCTTGAACAGGGCGCCACGGCGCGGTGCATCCTCGACGGACGCGGCAATGGCGCCCACCGCCGGCGAGTGCGTGCTCATGTCCAGGGTGGCGCTCAGCGCAGGCTGGCAAACCGCCAACAGCAATGCACAAACTGACAATAATTTACGTCGCATGCAAAATCCCCTGCCGCTGATCGTTGACGATCCGGCATTGCAAATGATGATGTTGAAAAGATGAGGTTTCGGTAACGGCCGGCGTGAAAGTAAGCCTTATTGCTGCTGATGGTAAGGCTTATTTTTCCGCAAGGGAATACCTACTGCCACGTAGCCGCAAAATAAAACGCGGCGCGCCAACAAAGGCGCGCCGCGTCGATAACAAGGTGATACCAAACTGCGGAGTTTGCGGGTTTAACGTGCCAGTTCGACCAGCACAGCGGTGTACATCTGCAGGTTCAGCATCAACTGTTTGGTGGTGATGAACTCGTGCTCGGAATGGCCGGTGTATGGCGTGCCCGGCATGGCGGGACCGAAGGCCACCGCTTTGGGGAACAGACGCGAGTTGGTGCCGCCGCCTATCGATGTCGGTTTGGCATTCTGGATGCCGGTGTAATGCGAGAACACGTCCAGCAGCACCGGCACTTGCGGCGCGTCCCCCTGCACCCACGGCTCGCCGATCTGCATGGCGATGCTGGCCTGCTGCACATGCGTGCGCTTCCACTCGTCAAACGCCTGCTGGAACTCGGCCTGCAGCTGCGCCGTGGCCTTGCCGCGCGGGCGGCGCAGATTGATGTTCAGCTCGATGCCGCCGTCTTTCTGCTTGAGCACGGTTGGCGCCACCGTCATCGGCCCCATGAAATCGTCCCGGTAGGCGGCCTTGCCGAAGCGTTCGCCGTAGATGCCGGTGCCGACCAGGTCGTTCAGCATGGTCACCATGCCGGCCGCGGCCGTGGCCTTCCACGGCTGCACCTTGAGCGCGTCGGCCAGCATGCTGATGGCGTTGACGCCGTCTTCCGGCTTGGACGAGTGCGCGGACAGGCCCAGCGCGGTAATCTTAAGCTCGCGGCCCTGCCAGGCGTACTGGTAGCGCATGCCCTTCTGCCTGGCGGCCCGCGCGCGGATCTGCTTCTCCAGCGCGGGCGTGGCGTTGGCGATCACGGCGCTGGCGTCTTCCGGAATCTGGCTGCCGAAGAAGCCGCCCGCGAATTCGCGCAGCAGCGGCCCCTTGCCAGCCGCAGCAGGGACAGGCAGCGCAGGCATGGTTACTTTCACCATGCCCCAGCCCTTCTCGGCCGTCACCACCGGATATTCCGCGTCCAGCGTGATGTTCATCTGCGGCGGCACGTGGTCTTTCAGGAAAGCCTCCAGCGGCGCCCAGTCCGACTCCTCGGCCATGTAGACATACAGTTCCAGGCGCTTCTTGAGCGCCACCTTCTGGTCCTTGATCGCCTTCATCGCATACATGGCGGTGGCGATCGGGCCTTTGTCGTCCTCGGCGCCGCGCGCGATCAGGCGGCCCGGCTCGCTGGTGCTGTCCAGCTCGAACGGCGACTTGGCCCATTTGGCCGGGTTCACCGGCTGCACGTCGCCGTGCGTGATAATGCCGACCCGGTCCGCGCTCTCGCCGAGGCCGATCACCACCACGTAGCCGTGATCCTTGTAGTCCAGGCCCAGGCGCGCGGCCTCTTCCTTGAGCAGCTGCTTGAAGCCCAGGTGAGCGGGATTCTTGTCGGCCGTGATGGCCGGATCGGCGACCGTGTTATAGCTGACCATGGCGGCCAGCGCGGCGGTCATCTGCTGCGGATAAGTGTCCAGCGCGTAGCGGGCGGTGGCCGTGGCGGCGTCGCTCAAGGAGGCGGCCTGCACGGCCGGTTGGAACGCGGCCTGCACGAGCAGCGCCGTCATGGTAAGTTTCTTCAGCATTGTGTCCCGTCTTTGATGTTGGTGTGGATACCTTTAGTGTTTTGCAAGTGTAGCGGAAAGGCCATGCGCGCGTCAGGGCCTTCATTGAAACCCAGCCAGGCGTCGCCATATCCCAGCCATGATTCCATTTTCCATACTCGACCTCTCCCCCATCGCGCTAGGCAGCGATGCGTCCACTTCGCTGCGCAACACGCTGGACCTGGCGCAGCACGGCGAACGCTGGGGCTATAACCGCTACTGGCTGGCGGAACACCACGGCATGCCCGGCATTGCCAGCGCCGCCACTTCGGTGGTGATGGCGCACGTGGCCGGCGGCACCAAGACCATACGCGTGGGCGCGGGCGGCATCATGCTGCCCAACCACTCGCCGCTGGTGATCGCCGAGCAGTTCGGCACGCTGGAGGCGCTGCATCCGGGCCGCATCGACCTGGGCCTGGGCCGCGCGCCCGGCTCCGACCAGACCACCGCCCGCGCCTTGCGCCGCAACCTGGCGTCGGATTCGGACGAGTTCCCGCAGGACGTGCTGGAGCTGCAGGACTATATGTCGGACTCGCCGCGCCAGCACGTGCTGGCCGTGCCCGGCAAGGGCGCCAAGGTGCCGCTGTGGATACTGGGTTCCAGCCTGTTCGGCGCGCAGCTGGCGGCGCACCTCGGCCTGCCGTATGCGTTCGCCTCGCACTTCGCGCCGCAGCAGATGATGCAGGCGGTGGCGCTGTACCGCGCCAACTTCAAGCCGTCCGCGCAGCTCGCCCAGCCTTATGTGATGCTGGGCTTCAATGTGTTTGCGGCCGACACCGACGAGGAAGCGCAGCTGCTCGCCACGTCCATGCAGCAGGCCTTCGTCAACTTGCGCACCGGCCGCCCGTCGCAGCTGCCGCCGCCCATGGCCAACTACCGCGGCACGCTGGGCCAGCAGGAAAACGCCATGCTCGACTCGGTGCTGTCCTGCTCGGCGATCGGTTCGCCGGACACCGTGGCCAGCCAGCTGCAGGCCTTCATCAACAGCACCCGGCCGGACGAGCTGATGATCACCTCGCAAATCTTCGAGCACGCCAAGCGCCTGCATTCCTACGACATCACGGCCGGCATCCGGCAGCGGCTTGAGCCAGCGCAAACGCACCGGCCTTAGGCATTGATGTAGCTCTCCTGCCTGCTTAACTGGAATGGGGCGAATTGCCCGGCCACGCAGCAGGAGAGCACCATGAAAACCACATCCGCCATCCCACTGGCAATTGCCCTGCGTCTCGCTGCGCTGGCAGCGGCGGCCGCCATTGCCGGCGTGTGCTTCGCCGTGACGGCCGCGCCGCCCGGCGAAGCGGGCGCGCAGCAAGCGCAGCAAGCGCAGCAGCCTGCGCCTGCGGCCGGCGCCGGCGAGCATCCCACCAGCTACATGAAGGTGGACATCACCGAGGATTTCAACACCACGCTGGCCCGCATGCGCGCCGCGCGCGCCGGGCTGATGCAGCGCCAGCGCGAACTGCTGGCGCAGCGCTACGACCTGGCCAACCGTCCCAGCGGGGCCACCATGTTCCGTGGCAAGCCGGTGCAAGGCGGCGTGCGCGTCAAGCTGCCTGCGGGCGCCAGCTGGCAGCGGCTGGCCGAGCTTGATCCCGCCGAGATCCGCGCGCGCGACCTGTTCCCGGCCGGCTTCCTGCCGCTGCCGCATCCCAACCACGCGGAAGGCGGCATGCTGTTCCCGCAGTTCCACATCGACGAGATCAAGCGCCAGGAGCAGCGCGATCTGGGCCGCTTCGACCTCGATTTCGACCTGCCCGACCACTTCCTGCCCGAGTTCCCGGCGCCCATCTTCCTCACCACCCGCAGCGACCTGGGCGACGTCTCCGGCGGCAAGCTGCTCACCATCGACAACTTCCACGCCATGTTCAACGGCCTGCTCAATCCCAAGCAGCTGGAAGGCCTGCGCCTGCTGCTCACGCCCTTCCCGCAGCAGCAGTTCAACCAGACCGAGGACCGCCGCTCCGAGCGGCCCAGCCGGGGCGTGGCCTGCCTGGACTGCCACTCCAACGGCCACAGCAACGCCTCCACCCATCTGGTGGGCGACATGCGCCCGCAGATCTTCCGCCACCGCATCGACACGCCCACGCTGCGCGGCCTCAACGTGCAGCGCCTGTTCGGCTCGCAGCGCGCCCTGAAAACGGTGGAGGATTTCACCGAATTCGAGCAGCGCGCCGCCTACTTCGACGGCGATCCGGTCATCGCCACCAAGAAAGGCGTCAACCCGCTCGAGCGCGGCAGCCAGGTGCACTTCATGGCCGAGTTCCAGGCCCTGCTCGACTTCCCGCCCGCGCCCAAGCTCGGCATCGACGGCAAGCTCGATCCGCGCAAGGCCAGCGAAGCCGAGCTGCGCGGCCAGGCGCTGTTCTTCGGCAAGGCCCAGTGCGCCAGCTGCCACGCCGCGCCCTACTACACCGACAACTTGATGCACAACCTGAAAGCCGAGCGCTTCTACAAGCCGCGCATGATCAACGGCATGATGGCCACCGCAGACGGCCCCATCAAGACCTTCCCGCTGCGCGGCATCAAGGAATCCCCGCCCTACCTGCACGACGGCCGCCTGCTGACGCTGGAAGACACGGTGGAGTTCTTCAACCTCATCCTTGAAACCAAGCTCAGCGACAAAGAAAAATCCGACCTGACCGCCTTCCTGCGCACCTTGTAGCGCCGTATATCCCCCCGCCGCATATACCTCCTATATCGGCGGGCGCCTGCACGAATCGGGATTCCCCACTACAATGACTGTCCCGCTGTGCCCGCCTATCAATGAGCAGGGCGCTGGCACTTGTCGTTCGCCCCCAGGAGTCCCAGTTGACCACCCACCAAACCACAGCCATGCCCGGGATTTCCCCCGGCATGGTGCTGCTGCTGGCCACCGCCACCGGCCTCATCGTCGCCAACCTGTATTACGCGCAGCCGCTTGTCGGCCCCATCAGCCGCGCCACCGGCCTGTCGGCCGGCGCGGCCGGGCTCATCGTCACGCTGACGCAGATTGGCTACTGCCTCGGCATGATCTTCATCGTGCCGCTGGGCGACCTGATGGAGAACCGGCGCCTGATCGTCACCTGCCTGGCCGCCACCTCGCTGGCGCTGCTGACGGCCGCCAGCACCAGCAACGCCGCCCTGTTCCTGGCCGCCGCGCTGTGCATAGGCTTGGGCTCGGTGGCCGCGCAGGTCGTGGTGCCCTTCGCCTCCCACCTGGCGCCGCCGCACACGCGCGGCCAGACCGTGGGCAAGGTGGTGTCCGGCCTGCTGATGGGCATTATGCTGGCGCGCCCCGTGTCCAGCCTGGTCACGGACGCCTTCAACTGGCACGCCATCTTCGTGCTGTCGGCGATAGGCACGGCCTTGCTGGCACTGCTGCTGCACCGCAAGCTGCCGCAGCGCCAGCCCGTCGCCACCATGCCCTACGGCGCCCTGCTGGGCTCGATGTGGCGCCTGCTGGCAACCACGCCCATCCTGCGCCGCCGCGCGGCCTACCAGGCCTGCATGTTCGGCGCCTTCAGCCTGTTCTGGACCACCGTGCCGCTGGTGCTGGCCACGCCCTATTTCAATCTGTCGCAGACCGGCATCGCCATCTTCGCGCTGGCCGGCGTGGCGGGCGCCATCGCCTCGCCCTTCGCCGGCCGCCGCGCCGACCAGGGCAAGAGCCGCTCCACCACCGGCATGGCGCTGGCCGCCGCGCTGATCGCCTTCGGCGCGCCGCTGCTGCTGCAGGGCGGCCGCGTGTTCGACCTGGGCTTGCTGGTGGCCGCCTCCATCGTGCTGGACGCGGGCGTGTCCGCCAGCCTGGTCACCGGACAGCGCGCCATCTTCGCGCTGGGCGAGGACGTGCGCAGCCGCCTCAACGGCTTGTACATGGCGGTGTTTTTCTGCGGCGGCGCCATCGGTTCCTCGCTGGGCGCCTGGATGTATGCGCACCACGGCTGGCACGGCGTGCTGCTGACCGGACTGGCCTTCCCGCTGATCGCCACGCTGGTCTACGCAACCGAATTCATGGGCAGGAAACACGCCGCTCTCTCCTAAGCAAGAGCGGGGGCAGTCCTTATAGCAGACGTACAAATAAGGCAAAGCTGGCAAAGTGTGAACATACTTTGCCACCCCCTCTTTTCATGGAGAACACAATGTCCTACAACACCCTGCTGAACCCGCAAGACTGCGTCCTGGCGCTGATCGACCACCAGCCGCAAATGCTGTTTGGCACCATGTCGCACGAGCGCACCGCCCTGCTGCACAACGCGCAGATCCTGGCCAAGACCGCCAAGCTGTTCGGCGTGCCGACCATCCTCACCACCATCGCCTCCGAGACCTTCAGCGGCCACCTGATTCCGGAAATCCAGTCCGTGTTCCCGGACCAGAAGCCCATCGACCGTACCTCGATGAACTCGTGGGAAGACGAGGGCTTCAAGGCAGCGATCAAGGCCACCGGCCGCAAGCGCGTCATCATCGCCGGCCTGTGGACCGAGGTGTGCGTGACCTTCCCTACGCTGCAGATGCTGGCCGAAGGCTATGAGATTTTCGTGCCGACCGACGCTTGCGGCGACACCACCGTGGAAGCGCACGAGCGCGCCGTACAGCGCATGGTGCAGGCCGGCGCCACGCCGACCAACTCGCTGCAATGGATGTGCGAACTGCAGCGCGACTGGGCGCGCGGCGAGACCTACGACGGCTGCATGGACATCTTCAAGGCCCACTCGGCCTACGGCATCGGCGTCCGCTACGCCAAGCAGATCCTGGGCGAGCACGCCAACGAAGGCGGCAAGTAATAAGCCGGCGGGTTACGCGGGCAAGGCCCGCTAACCCGCCCTGCGCGATCACTGTGCGCTTGCAGGGTTGCGCAGCACCACCGTGCCGGCCATGTAGTCGTGCACGGCGCGGCGGCGCTTGTTGAACAGCATGGTGATGAACTCGCCCCAGATCCAGATCTGCAAGGCCGTGTTCACGGGCGGGTACCACAGCGGCGCCTGCTCCACCAGCGCGGTGTTCATGCCCATGAAGCCGAGCGACAAGTACAAATCATCCCCCATCGCCAGCGCGGCCATCGCCAGCGCCACCGACGCCAGCGCGCTCAGCGCAAACATCACCGAATAGCGCAGCATGGCCGCCTTGCCGGTCACCGCAGCGCCGTCCACCATCGCCACGCGGATCTTCATCATCAGTTTGCCCGGCGTGCCGCCGTAGCGCTTCAGCAGGTAGACGTTGAACCACAGGCCGAACAGCAAGCCCGGCACCAGCCACAGCGCATGGAAATAGCGCGTCTTGGTGCTGAGGAAGAGCACGATGCCGGTCAGCGGCAGCAAGCACAGCGCATCCAGCCAGAACGCGCCAAAGCGTCGCCAGAAGCCCGCGTACTGCAGCTCGCCCGAAGCCGGGCCGGCATCGGTTCCATCAAAAACAGTTTGCGGAGTTTGGTAGGGATTGGTGCTTTCCATGAGAACGGGCGCCTGAAATTAAAGAATAAATATTATCGTCTGAATATTTCATTCTGACAACTATGGCAAGGCGCCCCACCAAAACAACTGATCTATGACGCAGAGCAAGGCCCCAGCTGACACTGAGCCGGAAAATGGAGAATCTATCCAAGGAGGCTGCGTGCCCACTATCTCCAAATTTTGCGGGATGATTATTCGCATGTATTTTCTGGACACCAAGCATCACAATGAACCGCACATTCACGTTCAGCATCAGGAGAAACATAGTGTCATCCTGATTCCATCAGGTCGCTTAATCGATGGAAAACTCGAAACAAAGCGCCTCGGCCAGCTTCAAAAATGGATTAAACTTCATGAACAGGAATTGATGAAGAATTGGACCCACGCCGTGAAAGGCGAACAGATCTTTCCAATAGCACCTCTGTAAGGTAGGTATCCATGCTGCCAGCCATTGTCGCCGTCGCACCATTGCCGAACTATCGTTTGTCGCTGAAATTTGCAAATGGCGAAAGCAAGACCTTCGATATGCAGGCTTACCTGGATTACGCCGTTTATCGCCCGCTGTTGGATAAACAGCTATTTGCCCATGTCTACATTGAAGGCGGCACCGTAGCGTGGTCGGACGCTATCGATATGGCGCCGGAGACCCTGTATCTGGAATCCAGATAGCCGCACCAGCGGCCTCGCTCCATCACACTTTCACGAACCAGCGCTTGCGCCACATGAGCCAGGCCACGCCGAACATGACGGCGTTGAACAGCAGCGCGTGCAGCAGCGAGGCCGCTTGCGGCTGCAAGGGCAGCGCCTTGATGGGCGCGTACAGCAGGGCGCCCAGCGAGCGCTGCGTGCCGTCTTCCTGCGCGAACTTGATGAAGCCCAGCATTTTGGCCACCAGGCCGGACAAGGCGAAAATGAACAGCGCGTTCATGCCGTAGATGATGAAGAACGCCGATCCGCTTTGCGCCTTCGCGCGCAGCCACCGCGAGGGGTTGGCGTCCAGCAGCCAGTAGAATACCGAGAACATCAGCAGCGCCCAGCCGCTGATGAACAGGCAATAGGAAGTGGTCCACAAGCTCTTGTTGATCGGCATGAGCACCACGTCCAGCATGGCGCCCGCCAGCAGCAGCGCCAGGCCGGCCAGCATCATCCACGCGGTCTGCTCGCTGCGTTCGCGACCGGACATCAGCCAGCGCCCGGCCAGCACGCCGATCAGCTGGCTGCACAGCGCGGGGATGGTGGTGAACAGCCCTTCCGGGTCCCAGGTTTTCGATTGCACCCACATATGGCCGCTCAGGAACTGGCGGTCCAGCCAGGCGCCGAAGTCGCGGCCCGGCTCCAGCACGCCGGCCGCCACCACGCCGTTCACGTCCGGCACCGGGACCAGCAGCATCACCGCGCTGTAGAACGCCAGCAGGCCGGCTATCCACCAGATGATTTGCCGCCAGTTGAAGTAGACCACCAGCGGCGCCGCCAGCATGGTGCACAGCGCGATCCGCTGCAGCACGCCGGGAATGCGCACGCTGGCCAGGTCGAAGCGCGGAATGTAGTTGAGCAGAAAGCCGATCAGGAAAATCAGCAGCGCGCGCTTGAACAGCTTGCGCAGCAAGGCGCCCTTGTCCGCGCCCGCGTCGGCCGCGCGGCCCAGCGAGAACGCCATCGAGATGCCGCCGATGAACAGGAAGAAGGGGAAGATCCAGTCGGTGAAGGTCCAGCCGTTCCAGTGCGCGTGCGCGAGCTGGGAATACAGATTGCTCCAGTCGCCGGGATTATTCACCAGCAGCATGCTGGCGATGGTGAAGCCGCGGAAAGCGTCAAGTGAGGTCAGGCGGGTTGATGTCATGTGCTGTCTGTCGTCGCAAAAGAAAAGCCGCCCGGAGGCGGCTGGAGGGCTTTACTTGGCGCGGGCTTTGCCGAAGGCGTCGCCGGCTTTCCAGTCGGGCATCTTCGGCGCGTCCGCCACCATGCGGCCCAGGTTGAGCGCGAACTGGGCGTGCTGCGTCATGCCGGCCAGGTCCCAGCTCGGATCGTATTCATCCGACACCTGGTGGTAGCGCTTGCTGTACGCGGCGGCCTTGGCTTTCGCAGCCTCCTTGTCGCCCAGGTAGTCGCTGCCCGAGGTGATGGAGAACGCCGGCACGCCCACCTTGGCGAAGCTGAAATGGTCGCTGCGGAAGTAGCCGCCCGACAGGTCCGGCCTGGCTTCGGCGATCACCATCTTCATGGCCTTGGCAGTGGCTTCGGCCATCTTGCCCAGGTCGGTGCGTTCGCTGCCCTTGGCGCCGATGTCGCGCGTGACGCCGATGAAGTTCAGGCTGTCCAGGTTCAGGTTGGCGGCCGTCTTGGCCAGCGGCCACAACGGCGCGGTGGCGTAGGCTTCGCTGCCCAGCAGGCCCTGCTCCTCGGCGGCCACCCACAGGAACATCTGGCTGCGCTTGGCCGGATTGAGCGAGGCCTCCTTGGCCATGGCCAGCAGCGCGGCGCTGCCGGAGGCGTTGTCGACCGCGCCGTTGAATATCGTGTCGCCATCGGTGCCCTGCTTGCCCAGGTGGTCCCAGTGCGCGCTGTAGATCACCACTTCGTCTTTCAGCTTGGGATCGGTGCCCGGCACCACGCCGGCCACGTTGAACTGCTCGATACGACGCACGGCGGCCTTCATCTCGCCCGCCACTTTGGCTTTCAGCGGCACCGGCTGGAAGTCCTTGCTTTCGGCGGCGGCGCGCAGCGCGTCCAGGTCCTGGCCGGCGGCCTTGAACAGCGCGCGCGCGGTGTCATCGGTCAGCCAGCCTTGCAGGCCGGTACCAACGGCGCCTTGCGCCAGCTGGAAGCGTTCCACATTGTCCCAGCTGTTCTGGATCACGCTCCAGCCGTACGACGCGCTCGGCGTGGTGTGGATCAGCAGCACGCCGGCTGCGCCCTGGCGCGCCGCTTCTTCAAACTTGTAGGTCCAGCGGCCATAGTAGGTCAGCGCCTTGCCGCCGAAGCGCTCGGGCTGGGCGGCGGTCGGCTGCGGGTCGTTCACCATCATGACCAGCACTTTGCCTTTCAGGTCCTGGCCCTTGAAATCGTTCCAGCCTTCCTCCGGCGCGGTGGTGCCGTAGCCGACGAAGACCAGCTCCGCGTCCAGGCTGTGCAGGGCTTGCGCATCGCCCGGCGCCCACACCCAGTCCTTGCCGAAGGAGGCAGGCAGCGCGGCGCCGTTCGCTTCCAGGCGCAGCGAGCTGTCGGCCGGCAGTGACTTCACGCCCGCGATCTGCACCGCCTGGCGGAACCTCTTGCCGGACACCGGCTTCAGCCCGGCGGCCAGCGCCTGCGTCTCCAGGTAGGCCACGGTCAGGTCGCCGCCGCGCTGGCCGGTGCCGCGCCCTTCCAGCAGGTCGCTGGACAGGAAAGCCAGGTGGGCGCGCAATGGCGCCTCCTGTACTTTGGGCTGCTTTTGCTGGGCGGCTTTGGGCGCTGCCGCGTGGACGGGGAAGGCGAGCACGAGGCTGGCGGCAAGAACGGACGAGAACAGTTTCTGCATAGGGTCTGGTAAGAAGTCGGGGTAGGCAGCCGCATTGCTGCGCCGAGCATTGTATGCGAACTTCCCTGCTTGTCCATTGCGCGCTGCAGCAAGCGGCGGTTGACGCGCACCGCGCCGGTCGGGGATACTTTTCACATGACGTCAGCACTCCCCCCCTACATCGGCCCCTACATCGGCCGATTTGCGCCCTCGCCCACCGGCCCATTGCACCTCGGTTCACTGGTGGCGGCCATGGCCAGCTATCTGGACGCCAAGGTCCACCAGGGCCGCTGGCTGGTGCGCATTGAAGACCTGGACCGCGACCGCAACGTGGCGGGCGTGGATCAGCACATCCTGGCGTCGCTGCAACGCTGCGGCATGCAGTGGGACGGCGAGGTGACGTGGCAAACCCTGCGCACGGACCTGTACGAGGCGGCGCTGGCGCAGCTGGGCGATGCGGGCGCGGTCTATCCCTGTTCCTGTTCGCGCAAGGAGATCCAGGATTCGCAGCTGCGCCTGGGCCAGGCCTCCTCGGCACTGGTCTATCCGGGCACCTGCCGCAACGGCCTGGCGCCGGGCAAGGCGGCGCGCGCGGTGCGCTTGAAAACACCGCTGCGCACGGCGCCATCGCCGGACCGCGTAATCTGCTTTCACGACCGCTGGCACGGCAAGGTTTGCCAGGACCTGGCCGCCGAGGTGGGCGACTTCGTGATACGCCGCGCCGACGGCTTCTGGGCCTACCAGCTGGCGGTGGTGGTGGACGACGGCGCGCAAGGCGTCACCGACATCGTGCGCGGCGCGGACCTGCTTGACTCAACGCCGCGCCAGCTCTACCTGCAGGCGCTGCTCGGCCTGCCGCAGCCGCGCTACCTGCACGTGCCGGTGGTGGCCAACGCGGACGGCGAAAAGCTGTCCAAGCAGACCGGCGCGCAGGCTTTCGACAATGGCGCGCCGGTGGCGCAGCTGCTGGAGTCGGCGCTGCTGCCTGCGGCGCGCTTCCTGGGCCTGAATCTGCAGGCCGACAGCGTGGAGGCATTCTGGCGCGCGGCGGTACCCGCCTGGGAGCGTTTGCTGGCGGCGAAGGATCAGAGTTCCGGACCGCGCAGCGCCACGTAGTGCGCCAGGACCGTGTCATGCTCGCCGCTTTCGGCCAGCTTGGAGGCCGCGTAGCTGCGCGTGGTTTCCAGCATGCGGTAGCGCGCCGCGCCGGTGTCGGCCACCGTGGCGAGCATGGACTTGCTCACCAGGCTGGATAGCGCGTCCATCGCCTCCTCCAGCCCTTCCCTGCCGTCCGCGCCCATGCTCAGCGCCTCCTCCAGCGAAAAGCGGCGCCGGAACACCGACAGCCGGTGCAGCATATTGCGCTCGCCTTCGCCCAGCAGCGCGTAGCTCCAGTCCAGCGTCGCCTCCAGCGTGCGGTGCCTTACCTTGGCCGTGCGCCGCCCGCCCTTGAGCAGATAGCAGCAGTCGTCCAGCCGCGCCATCAGGCCGCGCATGCCCAGCAGCTCCACGCGCGCGGCGGCCAGTTCTATCGCCAGCGGTATGCCGTCCAGGCGGCGGCAGATGTCCGCGATCTGCGGCGCTTCGGCGTCTCCCAGCGCCAGCCCGGCGGCGCTGGCCTGCACGCGCTCGGCGAACAGCTGCACCGAGGGATAGACCATGGCTTGCGCCATTGTCAGCGGCGGCGCATCCGGCTCCGGCTCGGGCGGCAGCTCCAGCGCGGGCAGGCGGTGCACCCACTCGCCCTCCGCGCGCAGCGGCTCGCGGCTGGTGGCCAGCAGGCGCACGCCGGGCGCGCCGTGCAGCACCTGCTCGGCCAGCATCGAAACGGCTTCCAGCACATGCTCGCAGCTGTCCAGTATCAGCAGCAGGTGGTGGCCTTGCAGCGCGGCCACGATGGCGGCCATGCTCTTGGCCGCCGGATGCTCCATCACCAGCGCCGCAGCCAGCGCCTGCGGCACCTGGTCGGCACGCGTCAGCGAAGCCAGGTCGACGAACACCGTGCCTTGCCGCCAATGGGTCTGCATGCGCTCGGCCGCCGCCAGCGCCGCCGTGGTCTTGCCCATGCCGCCGGTGCCGACGATGGTGACGAAGCGCCTCTCGGACAGCTGCCGCTGCAGCGCCGCCACCGTCTGCTCGCGGCCGAAGATGCGGGTGGCGCAAGGCGGCAGGCCGTCGCTCTGCGGCAGATAGACCAGGTTCGCGGCGCCGCCGCCGTCGGCGCCGGCAGAGGCGGCGGGCGTTTCGGCGGCGCGCCGCACCACCGGGGTGATGAAGCAATAGCCGCGCCCCACCACGTTCTCGATATGCCGCTCGCCCAGCGTCTTGCGCAGCGCGGCCACGTGCACGCGCAGATTGCCTTCCTCGACCACGGTGTTGGGCCAGGCGCGCGCGATCAGCTGGTCCTTGGTGACGGTTTCGCCGGCGCGTTCGAGCAGCATGTGCAGGATGTCGATGGCGCGGCTGCCCAGGCGCAGCGGGCGGTCGTCCTCATAGAGCATGCGGCGCGCCGGAAAAAAACGGAACGAATTGAAGGCCAACACCGGTTCGCCTGCTTCTGTGGCGTCGTAAAACATACAGTCCTCTTATGACGCGATACGGTTTGAGCTTGCAGTATGCCAGCTACGCGTGTCTCCGGCATGACGTGAATGCACTCCAATGTGTCAATTGACACGTGGGCGGAACACCTGCGCTAGCGCGTGCGCCAGCTCCATCATGGAATACGGCTTGCGCAGCACCCCGCCCGCGCCGCCCTGCTGGGCCAGCGCCGCGCCCAGGTAGCCGCTGGCCAGCACCACCGGGATGCCTGCGCGCACGCCGCGCAGCGCGCGTATCAGTTCCGAGCCCGTCATGCCGGGCATGCGCTCGTCGGTAATGACGGCGTCGTAGCGCTCCGGCGCCGCCGCAAACGCCGCCAGCGCCTGCGCCGGCGAGGTGAACGCCGCGTGCTCATAGCCCAGGTCATCGAGCATGGCGCCGGCCAGGCGGGCCAGCGCCTCTTCGTCGTCCACCACCAGCACGCGCTGGCCCTGGCCGCGCGGCGGCAGGTCCGGCGCCGCGTCCGCGCCGCTGGCCGCCACGTCGCCGCAGCGCGGCAGGAAGACCGTGAAGGTGCTGCCCTCGCCTTCGCTGCTGGCCACGCTCACTGCGCCGCCCAGCTCGGTCACGATAGCGTGCACCAGCGACAGCCCCAGCCCGGTGCCCACGCCCGCGTCCTTGGTGGTGAAGAAGGGATCGAATATCCGCCCCAGGATGGCGGCGGGAATGCCGGCGCCGCTGTCGCTGACAGTCAGCACGATATGATCGGCCGCCGCCACGCTGCCTATGGTGGCAAAGGAAGGCGCGCTCATGCTGCGCGTTTCCAGCACCACCCGCAGCACGCCGCCGCCCGTCATGGCCTGCACGCCGTTCAGCATCAGGTTGCTGAGCACCTGGTGCACCTGGGTACAGTCGCCCAGGATGGCCGCGCGGCCGGCCTGCAGGCAGGCGCTCACCCGCACGCCGGGCGGCAGCTTGGCCGCCAGCTGGTCCAGCGCCTCGCGCGCCACCGCCTCCACGTGCACCGCCTCGCGTTCCCCCATGCCGCCCCGGCTGAAAGCCAGGATGCGGTCCACCAGCGCCCGCCCGCGCTCGCCCGCCGCCACGATGTGCCCCACGTCGCGCCGCAAACGGCTGCCTTCGGCCGCGTCGCGCAGGGCCATTTCGCCGTAGCCGAGTATGGCGGCGAGGATGTTGTTGAAGTCGTGCGCGATGCCGCCCGCCAGCGTGCCCATCGCCTCCAGGCGCTGCGCCAGCCGCAGCTGCTCCTCCAGGCGGTGGCGCTCGGTCACGTCGCTGACGGCGCCGGTCCAGCGCACCGGCGTGCCGGCCGCGTCGCGCTGGCACATGCCGGTCAGGTGTATCCAGCGCAGCTCGCCGCGCGGCAGCATGCGGATCTCCAGGTCGAAGCGCGCGCTGCGGCCGGCGAAATGCTCGGCCGCCGCCTTTTCCCATTTCGGCTTGTCCTCCGGGTAGAAGGGGAAACGCGCCAGGAAATCGGCGCGCCCGGCGAACACCGTGTCGGGCGCGAAGCCGTACAGCTCCAGCATGCGCGGCGAGCCGTAGAACTCGTCCTTGAGGATGTCCCAGTCCCAGTGGCCCTCGCCGGCGGCGCTCATGGCCAGGGCGTAGCGCTGCTCGGACGCGCGCAGCGCCATCTCGGTGCGGGTGCGGTCCGTCACGTCGGTGATGGCGGCGTTCCAGCGCAGCAGGCGGCCCTGCGGGTCGCGCGAACACATGCCGGTCAGTTTCAGCCAGCGCACTTCGCCGTCCACCACGATGCGCAGCTCCAGCTGCAGCCGGATGGCGCTGCCGGCGAAATGCCCGGACAGCTGGTCTATCATGCGCTGCCTGTCCTCCGGGTGGCAGGGGAAGCGCGCCAGGAAGTCGGCGCGGCCGCTGAACACCGTGTCCGGCGGCAGGCCGCACAGCTCAAGGTAGCGCGGCGAGGCGTAGAAGGTGTCGGTGGCCACCACCCAGTCGATATGGCCGTCGCCCGCCGCGTTTACGGCCAGCTCGAAACGCTCCTCCGAACGGCGCAGCGCCGCCATCGACATGCTGCGCTCGATGACGATGCCGGCCAGGTGCGAGAAGCGCGCGATCATGCTCTGCTGCAGCACGCTGGGCGGCAGCGCCAGGTGCGAATACACGCCGAAAGTGCCCAGCACCTTGCCGCCGCTGGCGAAGATGGGCATGGACCAGCAGGCGCGCAGGCCGTATTCCAGCGGCAGGCGGCGGTATTTGTCCCACAGCGGGTCGCTGGCGATGTCGGCCACGAAGACCGGCTCGCGGCGCCAGGCCGCCGTGCCGCAGGAACCCTCGCCCGGCCCCACCAGCACCGAGCCCTCCAGCGCCAGCATGAAGCCGGGCGGCATATTGGGCGCCGAGCCGGGACGCAGCAGCATGCCGTCTTCGTCCATCACCAGCAGCGAGCTGACCGCGTCGCCCGCCACCGCGTCGAACAAACGGCAGCAGGTGTCCAGGATGCCGCACAGCGGCTCGCCGCGCGCGATCATCTCCAGCAGCGATTTTTCGCCGGACAGCAGGCGCTCGTTGCGCTCGGCGGCGGCGCGCGCCCGCTCCAGCGTCTGCACCGCCTCGACCAGGCTGGCCGGCACGCCATGCGCGGCCAGCACGTGCGCCAGGCTGGCGCCGAGCAGGGGGTCGGATGCGGCGTCGGGCGCGGGCGCGTTGGGAATCTGGCGGTCCATATTGGGGAGCGGAAAGCGGGGTTTAACTGTGTCACAGTTATGCGCTGCCGTCAAAGCGGCAGTATGGCGTGCGAAACACCGAATATTTCAATTGACACGAAAGCCGATTGTTACAATTCTGTTACAATCTCACCTCGGCGGTATGCCGGTTTTCCAGGGAAGAACAATGTCAGGCGATGTGCATGTGCTGGTAGTGGATGATGATGAAGGCGTGCGCCAGATGATCGTCGACTACCTCGGCGACAACGACATCCGCACCACCGCCCTGCCCGACGGGCGCGGCGTGGACCGCGTGATGGCCGAAGACCTCGTCGACCTGCTGATCCTGGACCTGAAACTGCCCGGCGAGGACGGCATGCAGATCGCGCGCCGCCTGCGCGACGACTCCAACCTGCCCATCATCATGCTCACCGGCCGCAAGGACGAGGCGGACCGCGTGATGGGCCTGGAACTGGGCGCCGACGACTACCTGACCAAGCCCTTCTCGCCGCGCGAACTGCTGGCCCGCATCCGCGCGCTGCTGCGCCGCTCGCGCGCGCAGGAATCGGTGGCCGACGCCCTGGCGCGGGTGCGCGCCTACCGTTTCGGCGGCTGGGTGCTGAACGTGCGCCTGCGCAAGCTGACCACGCCCACCGGCGCGCCGGTGGCGCTGACCAACAACGAATTCAACCTGCTGGCCGCCTTCCTGGCCGCGCCGCAGCGCATCCTGTCGCGCGAGCAGCTGCTGGACATGTCGCGCATGCATAACGACGAGGTGTACGACCGCGCGGTCGATGTCCAGGTCGGCCGCCTGCGCAAAAAGCTGGAGCCGCAGCCGGGCAACGGCCCGCCCTTCATCCGCACCGAGCGCGGCGCCGGCTACCGCTTCACCGCCGAGGTGGAGGCGGTGCGCTAGAGGGAGGCGCATCTGCCTGTATACTGCGGCCATGACCGAATCCAACCCGCCCCGCTTCACCCCGCAAGGCCTGATACGCACCCCGGAACAGACCGCCATCCAGCTGGCCCAGAACAAGGTGGTGCTGATCGACGCCAACGCCGGCGCCGCCAAGACCACCACGCTGGCCCTGCGCATAGGCGAAGCGCTGGCGCGCAAGCTGCCGCCCGAGCAGATCCTGGCGCTGGTGTTCACGCCCGAAGCGCGCGATGTGATGCGCCAGCGCCTGCTCGATATCGGCATACCCTACGCCGCCGCCTCGCGCGTGGACGTGGCCACCTTCGAGGATTTCGCCGCGCGCATGCTGGCGCAAAGCGGCAGCGGCGCCGCCGAGCGCCTGCCGCAGGCGCGCCAGCTCAAGCCCTACGTGCTGCACGCGCTCGAGCGCGTGAGCGAGCGCTACACCGGCCAGGTGGAGTACCTCGACATCCGCACCCACAACATTGCGCTGTCGCAATTCCTGGACTTCCAGCTCACGCTGAAAGCCACCATGGCGCTGGACGCGGACCTGGAATACATGGAGCTGGAGGAAGCGGCCGAGCTGCTGAAAGTGCCGCTGACCGACTACCTGGCCACGCGCGAGTACGAAACCATGCGCCTGGGCGGCGACGACGGCGCGCAGTTCCGGGGACCGTTCGACGCCACCTACGACCTGGCCTGCCAGTTGTCGCAATCCGCCGAGTCCGCGCAGGCCCTGCCCGGCTACCGCGTGGTGGTGTGCGACGAGCTGCACGACCTGAACGAAGCCGCCTTCCGCATCCTGAACGCGCTGCTGGCGCGGCCGGACTGCTATTTCGTCGGCGCGGGCGACAAGGACCAGGTGATCTACACCAAGCTGGGCGCCAGCCAGGAATTCCTCGAGCACCGCTTCGCCCGCCTGTATCCGTCCCTGAAGCACTACCCGCTGACCTACACCTACCGCCACGGCCCGCACCTGGCCTACGCCATGCAAGAGTTCAAGAACAAGCCGGTGGAATCGAGCCTGCCGCTGCACACGGAAATCCGGCAGCTGCACTACACCGACGCCGACGGCTGCGGCGAGCAGGTCATTGCCGCCATCAAGGCCTGGAAGCGCGACGGCTACCCGCTGGAAGGCTGCGCCATCCTGCTGCGCGACCGGCACCAGTCCATCGCCGTGGAGAACGCGCTGCTGAAGGCGAAAATAGGCTACCGCACGCCCGCCATGGCGGGCTATCTGCAGCGCGACGAGATCCTGTTCCTGCGCGGCATGCTGGCCATCGCGCTGCGCGACCTGGAGGCGGTGAAGTCGCTGGAGGTGCGCGCCGCCATGGTGGAGGCGCTGGCCGTGTTCGGCGAAGTGCAGCTGGCGCCGGAGCGGCTCGAGATGGCCAAGCGCGAAGTGGCGCGCACGCCTTCGCTGCTGGGCGACTTCTACACGCTCTACATCAACGGCGGCGACGGCTACGGGGATCCCGCCCGCAGCGCCGGCGGCAGCGTGATGGCCGCCGCCATCCAGTACGCGGCCGGCCTGGACCCGGCCGTCAACGCGGCCGAGGCGCTGCGCGCCATCTGCGGCCAGATCAACCTGGAGCAGGCCGCCAAGCGCATCTTCGTGCGCCCCTACGAGGCCAGCGTGGTATCGAAATCGGTGGCGGGCTTCATCGCCTTTGCCGAGCACTCCGGCCAGACCCTGGCCGAGTTCTGGCAAACCCTGAACGCGGCCGAAGCCTTCGCCAGCCGCAAGCGCGAAAAAGACTATGTCACCCTGGACTGCGCCGGCAACGCCAAGGGCAAGGAGTTCGAGCACGTGATCCTGCCCTTCCTGGAGGCGGGCGAGTTCCCTAGCCCCATGTTCGCCGGCGGCGAGGAGGAAAACCTGTTCTACGTGGCCGCCACCCGCGCCAAGGCGCGCCTCACGCTGCTGTCCCCGTCCGAGGCGGCGCAGCGCAGCCCCTACCTGGCCCGCATGCGCCTGGCCGCCACCGCAGCGGCCGCCGAACAGGCCATCAACCGCAACAGTGAGGCTGTTCAACAACAAATCCCGGCCCGATATTATCTGAGCGCCACCATCCACGAGGCCCAGCAAGTGAAGGCGCTGGGCGCCAAGTTCGACTGGTCCCGCAAGGCGTGGTATGTGGAACCGGGGGTCGACCTGGCCCCGTTCAGCCGCTGGCTGCGCAGCTGATTCCGGACTGCTCATTCCTCAAGGTTATAGTTCCAGCAACAGAACTCATTATTCAGCCCGCTGCCGTTCATCAATACTGCCAATTGCATACCAATTTCAACAGGGAGAGCACGGCATGAATTTGAAGAAGAAACCGGTCGCGGCAGCCATTTCGATCGCACTGTGCGCCATGGCGGCGCCAACGTGGGCACAGCAGCAGGCGGCACAGCCGGCTGAGGACGCCAGCGTGCAAAAAGTCGAAGTGTCCGGCATCCGTGCCTCGCTGGCCAAGTCGCTCAGCGTGAAAAAAGACGCCAGCGCCAACGTGGAGGTGATCACCGCCGAAGACGTGGGCAAGATGCCGGACAAGAACCTGGCCGACTCGCTGCAGCGCCTGGCCGGTGTGGCCGTGCGTACCGACTACGACGAAGCCGAGAAAGTGTCCATGCGCGGCACCAACCCGGACATGTCGCTCATCCTGTTCAACGGCCACACCGTCTCCGGCGGCGACTGGTACGTGGCCGACCAGGGCTCCAGCAGCCGCAGCACCAGCCTGTCGCTGATGCCGTCCTCGGTGCTGAACCAGGCCATCGTCTACAAGACCTCGCAGGCCAACATCGTCGACGGCGGCATGGCCGGCACCATCAACGTGACCACCCGCAAGCCGCTGAACGAGAAAAACAGCTTCGGCGGCGTGATCCGCGCCGGCCTGACCTACGCCCAGCTGCCCGACAAGACCTCGCCCGACCTGAACGGCACCTTCAACTGGAAGAACGAGGACAACACCTTCGGCGTGATCACCCAGCTGTTCAAGGAAAAACGCTACGTCCGCCGCGACTCCGTGTCGCGCTTCGCCTACGGGGCCAGCAGCGGCTGGGACGTGATCAACACCAGCACCATGAAGGGCATTACCGATGCATCGCTGGCGGGCACCGGCCTGAAGGCGGCCGACCTGAACGGCGTGCGCATGCCGGGCTCGATGAGCTCGGAGTTCGTCGAAGGCGTGCGCGACCGCGCGGGCGGCATGCTGTCGCTGCAGTTCCGTCCCAACAAGGACCTGGACGTCACCGCCACCGGTTTCTACTCGGAAATGAAGGCTGAAAACAACGGCCGCCTGACCGCCGGCGCGATCTACAGCATGCTGCTGGGCAAGGGCGATCCGGTCGGCGGCGTGGCGGCGAGCAGCATCAACAACGGCCCCAACAACACGCCCATCTACGCGCAGATCCGCAACCCGGTCATCGTCAACGAAACCACCATGTACGGCCACCAGCTGCGCGTGCTGAAAAGCGCGGACATCGTCTTCCCGGACGGCAGCCCGCCCATGTACATCGGCAACTCGGAAGGCTTCTACCGCGAAGGCGCCAAAGCCACCAGCGGCTTCCTGGACCTGGACGGCAAATACCGCGTCAACAACGACCTGACCGTCAAGACCCTGCTCAGCACCACGCGCGGCATCGGCACCACCAAGGGCGACCAGGGCCTGACCTACGCCCGCTACGGCACCGGCATCTCCTACGGCCTGAACGGCCTGGAAGACGCGCCCAATTCGCACTACACCGGCGCCGGCAGCAATGTGCCCGGCCTGAATCCTGACGGCAGCGGCTACAAGCTGGTGGGCCGCACGATTTCCGGCATCCGCACCGAGGACAAGGAAAGCAGCGGCCAGCTCGACGCCGAGTACAAGCTCGACAAGGGCGTGTTCCAGTCCATCGAAACCGGCGTGCGCTTCTCCGACCACAAGCGCAACAGCCGCCGCTGGAGCCCGGCCTTCCGCAACGCCATCATCGCCACCGCGGACCCGAGCGGCGCCATCCCCTACCCGTCCGACTTCGGCAGCGACATCGGCGGCGGCAACTGGGACAACACCGGCTTCAGCTTCACGCCGGAGGCGCTCAAAGCCTATATGGCGGCCAACCTCAAGACCACCTCGGACGAGTGGGAACGCCGCGTGTCGACTGAAATCGACATGCGCGAGCGCCAGACCTCGGCCTACGCCATGCAGAACCTGGAAGGCGAAGGCTGGTCCGGCAATATCGGCCTGCGCTGGGTCCGCACCCGCATCAACGCGCAGATCCCGACCCCGATCCCGTCCGGCGCCTGCCAGCGCACCGAACCGGGCAAGCCGGCAACCGTCTGCGCCCTGTATCCGGGCGCCATCACCACCGCCGGCGAAGCGCAGTCCTACTACGACGGCGCGGTGTTCAATCCGAACAGCGGCGTGCTGTACTTCAAGACCCCCACCGACCGCACGTACAACAAGCTGCTGCCTAGCCTGAACCTGCGCTACGAGCTGGACAAGAACATGATCGCCCGCTTCGGCGCCAGCCGCACCATCGGCCGCCAGAACTACAACCTGCTGGGCAGCGGCTTCACTTCGCCCACCTGCGACGCGACCGGCTGCGTGGTGACCGGCCCGAACCCGGACCTGAAACCGCTGACCTCGGACAATCTGGACCTGTCCTGGGCCTGGTATTTCAAACCGCGCTCGCTGGTGTCGGTCAACGTGTTCCACTCCAAGATCGACGGCTACGTGAAAACCGGCGGCACCAATTCCGGCACCACCATCCAGCTACCCGATCCGCGCACGCCCAACGTGATCCAGACCTTCACGATCAACTCGTCCACGCAGCAGGGCGCCAAGATCAGCGGCATCGAGCTGTCGTATGAGCAGCCTATCTGGGGCGGCTTCGGCTTCCAGAGCAATGTGAGCCGCGCCAAGACCAAGGTCGACGACGGCCGCCCGATGGTGGGCGCGTCCGACTGGGCCGGCAACCTCGGCGCCTACTTCGAGAACGACGTGTTCAGCACCCGCCTGGTGGCCAACTACCGTGGCAAATACGTGAACTCGAGCACGGCGCCTGCGCCTAGCGCCAACAGCCAGGGCCTGTCCACTATCAACGGCGTGCTCATGCCGACCGCGCCTACCATGGCGGCCGGCGTGACCACCCTGGCCTTCTCGGCCAACTACACCTTCGCCAAGAACTGGCAAGTATCGTTCGACGCAACCAACCTGCTGAACCAGGTGCGCGCGCAGTACCGCTACAGTGAAGAAGAACAGCAGAAGGTCGACGTTTCCGGCCGCCAGTTCTATCTGAACCTGAAGTACAAGTTCTAAGCAGCACTGCGGATGAAGAGCCTGGGCCACAAGCCCAGGCTTTTTTTATTGGGCGGCGCTATTTGAAGGTAATGGCCTGGTTCAGCCGGGTGATCACCTCGTCCGGCACGCCCATGCCGCACATGATGTGGCGCTCGCTGCCGCGCGGCATATCCCTCAGCCGCAGCACGCGCAGCTTCTTCGCATGCTCGCCGCCGTGCGCCAGCAGGTAGCGCGCCTCGTCGTCGGACACGTACATGAAGTCGGCCAGGCCGGCGCTGATCGATTGCAGCATCTGCACCGGGGCACCGGTGGAAATGGACAGGGCCGGCTTGATGCGCGCCATCAGCCCGTCGATATGCACACCGTAGGAATAACTGTCCTTGACCAGCACGCGCGTGCCTGGCCGGCGCAGCACGCCCTCCAGCGTGGCGTCGTCGCCCACGCTGAAATCGGCGCGCGCCAGCAGCACCCAGTCCTTGTCGCGGTAGATCGGCTTGGTGAATTTGGCGTAGCGCTCGCGCTCCGGCGTGCGGAACCAGCCCAGCGCGCAGCTGCGCGCCTGCGGATCCTTCACCATCGCCAGCTGGCGGTTGGTGGGCAGCCGGGCCCACGTCACGGCGATGCCGGCCGCCTGGAAGGCTGCAGCGGCGGGCGTGCCGGTCAGCCCGGACGGCGCGCCGCCCTCGCCCGGCACCATGTAGGGCGGCCGGGTGTTATAGGTCGCAACGACAGCGCCTTCCGCGCAGGCGTCGGCCAGCGGCAAGGACAAGACGGCCAGCAGCAATGCACCGCGAGCGTTCATGACGAAATTGGCAAGTGGGAGAAACGCTAGTCTACACCGCAACGGCTGAGCTGAGACAGCAGGCGCTATAATCGCGGGTTTGCCGTTTGCCATAGACCACATGACCACCACCCACGCCCTGCCCGACACGCGTCCCGCCGTTGTTCTGCTGCACAGCTCCATGAGTTCCAAAGGCCAGTGGGCCGAGCTGATGGCCCAGCATGAAGCCAGCTTCCGCTTCATTGCCGTCGACCTGCTGGGCTACGGCAAATCGCCCTTCCCCACCGGCAGCGAAGGCAATTTCTCGCTGGCGCACGAAGTGGACGCTGTAAACGCCGCCATCGCAGGCAAGCTGGCGCCCACGGAAGCGTTCCACCTGGTCGGCCACTCCTACGGCGGCGCCACCGCACTGCGCATGGCGCGCCAGCTGCGGGCGCGCGTGACGTCGCTCGCGGTGTTCGAGCCGGTGGCCTTCCACCTGCTGTCCGAAGACGACGCGGCGCGCATCGAAATTGAAAACGTGGTGGCCGACATCCACGGCGCCACCGGCCCGCACGACGCGGCGCGCACCTTCATCGACTACTGGAACCGCGCCGGCGCCTTCGACGCGCTGCCGGAAGCGCAGCAACTGCGCTTTGCCGCGCAGATCGCCAAGGTCAAGCTGGACTTCCAGGCCCTGCTGGGCGAACCGGCCACGCTGGCCGACATGGCCGCGCTGGACATGCCCGCGCTGGTCCTGTCCGGCGAGCGCAGCCCGCAATCGACGCGCCGCGTCGCCGAACGCCTGGCCGCCGCGCTGCCCAACGGCGCCGCCGTCCAGACCAAAGGCGGCCACATGGCCCCCATCACCCACGCCGCCGTGGTCAACCCGCTGCTGGCCGCCTTCCTCTCCGGCGCCGAAATCACCAGCGCCTGAAAGCCTCACCGGCATCGCGACACTGCGTAGGGCGGGTTAGCGGCGCAGCCGCGTAACCCGCCGCAGCCGCCTACGCCCGCATCCGCCCCGTCCTCAACGCAATCGCCCAATCCGCCCGCCCATTACGCTCCGCCATCGCAGCGGCCGCCTCCCAGTCATAAGTCACGGCGACGTGCTCCACCTGCCAGCCCTGCGCCGTGCGCTCCACCAGCGCATAGCGCGCATGCGGCGTAAAGTTCTCCGCCACATGCGGAAAAGGATAGCCATCCTCATACGCCTGCAAGCCCACGCTGCCCGGATTCACAATCAGCCGCCCATCATCGAGCCGCATGCAGCGCGGAATATGCGTATGCCCGCACAAGATCAGCGACGCGCGCGCATCGCCGGCCCGCTCCAGCACCTCCGCATACGTGGCCTGCCGCTGCCCCTGCTCCGTCACCGTCTCCATGAAATACACCAGGTCATTGCCCGGCACCCCATGCACCAGCAGCACCTCGTGCTGCAACCGCAGCTCGGCAGGCAGCGCCCCTATCCAGGCCCGCTCGCCCTCGTCCAGCTGCTGATGCGCATACAGATCGGACGCCCCCATGCGCGCCGGATCATGCGTCAGCACCTGGCGCTCATGGTTGCCCGCGATGGTGGGCAGCCCCAGCGCCATCAGCCGCTGCGCCGTCTCGCGCGGCAGCAAGGGGCCGGACAAGATATCGCCCAGGTTCACCGTCAGATCCGCCCCGCGCCGCGCAATATCCGCCAGCACCGCCTCCAGCGCCCAAAGGTTTCCATGTATGTCCGAAATCGCCGCGACTCTCATGCTTGACCATCCCGCGCAAACGGATTCTGAATCCGTAATGAACCCTCAATCAACTGGCCATGCTGCATATCCTCTGAATAAAATATTTCGCAGCCCGCCTGCAATGCGGAAGCCACCATCAAGGCATCGAAGAACTGCATCTTGTATTTCTCCCTTAAAAGCAAACCTCGCTTATGCGTGTCCAAAGTTATCGGGAGCACCTCCACGCAAAGGCTCTCCAATGCGGACAGCAACTCCATGGCATTTTTCCAGTTGAATCTGCGGCGAAGAACCACGTTGCAGATTTCATTGAACACCTGAACACTGAGAAACATCGCTTCGCCGCCCAGTAAATTCAATGCAGCGTCGGCCTTGATATTGGACGCCAGTTCATCCCGCGTCAACGTTTCCCCAGGAGCCGGCTCCCTGCCGGCCAGCAAGTAAATCAGGACATTGGTATCGACAAAAAAATTAGCGCTCATTCGCTTCAAGCCGATCGAACTTGAAGTCGGCTGGGATGGTGCCCCGCAAGGCCCGGATGCGGGCAATAAGTTCAGCTTTGGCGGGCTTGCGGACCACCTCGAAAACACGCTCTCCGGCTACGTAAATATCGATATGGTCGCCCTCCTTCAGCTCCAGCGCCTGCACTACCGAGGCAGGTAAACGCACCGCCAGACTGTTCCCCCATTTTGCAACTTGCATGGCACACCTCCTGGATATACAACGTGCTTGCGTCTATCCTAGCGGCCCCGCCACGCAAGTCAAGCACGCGAGAATTAACCAGCCTGTAGAATGAAGGAATGAACTACCTCGCCCACATCTTCCTGGCCCGGCAGAGCGGCGCGGCCATGATAGGCGCCATGCTGGGCGACTTCGCCAAGGCGGACGTGCGCGGCGTGTACACGCCGGAGATCGAGCGCGAGATCATGCTGCACCGCTATATCGACAGCTATACCGACAGCCACCCGGCGGTAAAGGCGGCGGTGCAGCTGTTTGAAGGCCCGCGCCGGCGCTACGGCGGCATCGTGCTCGACGTGTTTTACGACCATCTGCTTACGCAGCGCTGGGACCAGTACAGCGACGTGCCCCGGCACGAGCTGATCGCCCGCTTCCACGACGCGCTGCGCGCCCATATGGACATGCTGCCGGAAAAGCTGCAAGCCATCGCGCCGCGCATCATCGAGCAGCAATGGCTGGCGGGGTATGAGGAACTGGCGGGCGTGGAAATGGCGGTCACGCGCATCTCCACGCGCTTGAGCCGCAACGGCCATCTGATGCGCGAAGGCCTGCAGGATCTGCGCCTGCACTACGCCGCCATTGCGGACGGCTTCGAGGCCTTCTTCCCCGACCTGGTGCGCTTTACCGACGAGCGGCGCGCCAGCCTGATTCAGGCAGCCAGCGAGGACACCACGTCGCGCAAGCTCGCCACTTCATAAGTGGGTACCGCCTCGGTGTCATTCGCCACGCGGCCGGGATTGAACCAGCAGCTCGCGATACCGTAGCGGTTCGCGCCGAGGATGTCGGCATCCAGGCGGTCGCCGACGATGACGGAATCGTCCTTGCTGGCGGCGCGCGCCATCCTGGCGGCGTATTCGAAGAAACGCACGTCCGGCTTGGCGTAGCCGCAGGCCTCGGATGTGGAAACGAAGGAAATGTACCGGCTCAGGCCGGAACTGGCGATGCGGCGGTTCTGGATATGCTCCACGCCGTTGGTGATGATGCCCACCTCGCCCACTGCGGCCAGCGTTTCGCACAGCTCGGTTGCGCCGTCGATCAGCACCACCGTGTCCGGCAGCGACTCCAGGTACAAGCGGCTGGCCAGTTCGGGATCGAGGTCAAGGCCATGCGCCTGGAAAGTGCTGCGGAAGCGCTCCACCTTCAGGAAGTCCTTGCTCACCTCGCCGCGCTCGAAGCTTTTCCAGAGCGCCACATTAATCGCCTGGTACTGCGTGAACAGCGGCTCCATGCCGTCGCTCAGGCCGAGCTCCTGCATGGTGCGGGTGAAGGAAAGTTTTTCGGAGGCCTTGAAGTCGAGCAGCGTGTCGTCGAGGTCAAAAAGGAACAGTCTATGCTTCATTGAGTTCGTGTAAACGTGAATCAATGTTGCATCGTAGCATGGCCAGCTAGTGTTGGCCGCCCTTCTTCCTCAGCGGCGAGCAGGACGGATGCGCCGCCTGGCCGGGATAATGCTCGGGACCGGTGGATTCGTCCACATGCTGCTTGGCGTACTGGATGCACAAGCTGCGCGCGCCGGCCGGCGTCCAGGCGTTCAGTTCGATTTCGTAATGCAGCGGCTCAGGCTGGTCGAGGGCGCGTATGGTCAGCGTGCAGTGCCATCTCGCGCTGGGCTTGCCGGTTTCCGCTTTTGCTACTGCACAGTTAATTTCAAACCCACGGTAAATATGTGATCGCATGCAGAGCCTAAATTCCCCGGAAATGATAGCCAGTGATAACGCATGAGCCCGCCGCCATAGGGCCGGCCCGCACTGTTCCGTTATCACTATAGCGGCAGCGCCGCGCGGCGCGCTGCACGTTTGCGCGGGGAAATCTAATGCGGCGGCCAGCAGCCGCTGACAGCCCCGCCGCAGTTCCGGTATCATTCGGCATGAACAAGATTTCTTTCCAACCGTTTGTCATTGGTGTCGCCGGCGGTAGCGGCAGTGGCAAGTCGACGGTGTCCCAGCAAGTGCTCGCGTCGTTTGGCGCGGATATGGTCTCGGTCGTGATGCAGGACGACTACTACTGCGACCAGACCCATCTCACCCCCGAAGTCCGCCGCCAGCAAAACTACGACCATCCGCAGGCTTTCGACTGGCCCCTGCTGGTCCAGCACGTCCAGGCCTTGCGCAATGGCGAAACCATCGCGATGCCGGAATACGACTTCACGCGCGACAACCGTTCCGACCGGACCATTGCAGTCAAGCCGGCCCCTGTGATCGTGATCGAGGGCCTGTTTGCCTTGTACGACGCGGACTTGCGCGACATGATGTCGTTGAAGCTCTTTGTCGATACCGCCTCGGACATCCGCTTCATCCGCCGCATGCAACGCGACATTACCGAGCGCGGCCGCTCGGTGGAGAGCGTCGTCGGACAGTACCTGGAAACGGTGCGCCCGATGCACAAGCAGTTTATCGAGCCGACCAAGCGCCACGCCGACGTCATCATTCCGCACGGCGCAAATGGCCCGGCGGTCGACATGATTACCACCAAGGTGGCGAGCGTTATCGGGCAGTTGAAGCGCCCCTGAAACGCATCGTGGATCAGCCGGCCCGTGACGGGGCGGCTGCGGTTCCGGTATCATTCGGCATGAATACGATTTCCTTCCAACCGTTTATTATTGGCGTCGCAGGCGGTAGCGGCAGTGGCAAGTCCACTGTGTCCCAGAAAGTGTTGGCCGCGTTTGGCGCCGACATGGTCTCAGTCGTGATGCAAGACGATTACTATTGCGATCAAACCCATCTCAGCCCCGAAGTCCGCGCACAGAAGAACTACGACCATCCCGAGGCGTTCGAATGGCCCTTGCTGGTGCAGCATGTGCAGGCCTTGCGCAATGGCCAGGCGATCGAGATGCCGGAGTACGACTTCACGCTCCACAACCGCTCCAACCGCACCATTCCGGTCAAGCCGGCGCCGGTCATCGTGATCGAAGGCCTGTTTGCCTTGTATGACGAGGACTTGCGCGACATGATGTCGCTGAAGATTTTTGTCGACACGGCTTCGGATATCCGCTTCATCCGCCGCATGCAAAGGGATATCACCGAACGCGGCCGTTCGGTGGAGAGCGTCGTCAGCCAGTATCTGGAAACGGTGCGCCCGATGCACAAGCAGTTCATCGAGCCGACCAAGCGCAATGCCGATGTGATTATTCCGCACGGCGCGAATGGGCCGGCGGTCGATATGATTACCACCAAGGTGGCGAGTGTTATTGGGCAGTTGCAGCAGAAGTAATATGGGAGCGCGCGCCTTCGGCGCGCGCCCGCAGATAGTCAAATTTCCCATCTTGCATGATTTTCAACTGGGACATTTTGTCTCGATGTATGGAAATTGCTTTTGTGTAGTATTCCTCTGGCAAATCACTCCTGCCAAAACGGCGTTTTGAGGTAGTGCTCCTCACAATGGATAGTGTCTAATAACAGCCTGGAATACTCAAAATGATGGAATGGATCCCGATAGTCTTAGTTGCGTTCAAGGTGTTCGTGCTCGGGACGGGCATGTTCTTCGCCATCAAGTGGCATTACGATCAAGGGACGAAGGCGAAGGACAAGGAGACGGAGAAGCGCGCAGTGCTGCGCGCGGGCGGCAAGGTGGTCGCAGTCTTCTTGCTATTGCTCATGAGCCTGGGGGTCGCTACCTTCGTCCTTGGTAACATGATAGGTTTGGACTTGTCCTTCCCATGATGCTGGAAAGCGCATTGCATTGGTGGCTTCGGATCCGTTGGGGATGCTTGTGGTGTGCGACTTCGATCAAGTACAGGCCTGAAGTAAGATCATCTACCATCAAGCGATACCGGACACGCCCTGATTCGGCATCGCACTTGTGCGGTTCGCCAATGTTCACGGAAATCATGACTTCGGTGCCGTCGACCGCAGCCATAAAATATTGCGATGTTATTAATCTCAGCGTCTCGTTCAGAATAGTGGTTCCCTAGTGCTTTTCCCGGTCGACACAAAAAAACCCGATGACCACCTCAGGGACGGGATGATGCGGCTGGGACAGCGGCCGGTGCTGGCGTGCCCACCACGGATCCAGCGTTGCGCACCGATGCATTGCCGCTCACCCCTCCCAGTGGCAAACTCAGGCCCACGTATAGTATGCGTCCGGGCACTGTATCCTCAGTAAGTCCGCGGGTCTGGCTCGACTGAGTCAGACGGCGCGGCGAGACCGACTGGAGCGCATCGCTGACGCGCGCATTCAACCTGATACGGTTGTCGACCCGGTGGCTCCAGGTAAAGTCCAGCCGTTTGGTGCGCTCGATCACGGTCTCGCCAAACACCCGCGGGGCGGTAATAGCGAGGGTGCCGCTGAATTGATTCGCAGGATCGTGATCGTAATTGAGGGCAATGCGCGGCTCGATGGCGTTAGCGCGCCGTATTATCGGCTTCTCGTTGAGGCGATACACCAACTGCTCGTAGCGGCGTAGATTGCCGGTCAACGCCAGTTGAAGCGAGGGAATAATCTTGCCGCGCAGCGAGTATTCGACGCCGACATTGTCGCGCGCACCGCCATTGACTCTGGTACTGCGTGTTTTGCCGTCCTCGAAGGTCTCAAGCACCGGCATGATCACATCCGTTTCGCGCCGCACGAAGGCCTTCAAGTCAGTACGCCAAGTGCCCAGCATCGTCTCGTACTGCGCTTCGAGGCTGTCGGTCTTCATGGGCAGCAGTTTAGGATTGCCACTGCTTTCGTAGCGATCACCGTATTTCCGCACGTATGGATCCAGATCGGTGGCCTGCGGTCGCTGGATGCGGCGCGCGTATTGCAGGCGCACGGTACTCGCTTTACCCAGCTTATAACTGGCGAAGGCGCTCGGCAGCCAGTTAAGGTAGCTGTTGTCGCCGAATTTCTCCATGGTGACGTGTTGTGCCTCGATCGCGGTGTGCTCAGTCCGCAGACCAGCCTTGACACTCCACAGCGCATTCAAACGCCATTCGTGGGTGACGTACAGGGCCAGCACACGCTCTTCCAGCGCGAAGCGATTGGTCTGATCGCGGTTGATCGTATCAACGCTGCTGCCCATAGGGCGAAAGGCGGAATAGCTGTCGGTCGTTTGCACGCTGTTAGTGGCCTTGAAGCCGGTGCTGGAGAAGCCCCTGGCGTCGCCACCCTCGTAGGCGCCGTTCAGTTCGAGCAAGCGGTTGGTGGTGTCGCGTCGGGTGCGATTGTCGCGGTTTGCTCGCGCGATTGTCATCTCTAGTTCGGTAACATCGGAAGCAGACTGGCTCTGACGCTGAGCCAAGCTGGTACGCACATCCAGCTTGATGCTTTCGCCGTTGTCGGGCTGCTTGCGTTCATAGGCGATGCCGGCTTCGTGGCCGCGGCTGCCGTAAGTCGACGCACTGTCGAAAAGGAGTTCCTGCCTGCCGCCGCCAGGACGGGGGTCGACATAGTTGTAGTGGGAGCGACTGTGCGCGTTATTGCTGCTGTTGTTGTAATTGGCGATGGCAGCCAGGCTATCGCGTGCATTCAGGTTGTAACGTAGCGTGGAGTCAATGCGGCTGTATGTTCCGTCGTTGACGCTTTGGCCGACGCTATTTGTGTGCGTGATGCCAGTCGGGAAGTAGCTTTCGGACTCGGTACGGCTGCTGCGACTGTCCTTACTGCGCGAGCTTGATGCATTGCCCTCAAGCGAAGCGTAGCCCCAGCCATAGCGACCACTCAGGTAACCCGAGTTGCGCCCTCCGGCACCCGCCGTGGCCGACGCGTTGCCGCTGCCGCCCGGCATCTGGTGGCGCCGCGAAATCAAATTGATGATGGCGCCGCCGCCGCCGTCACTACCGAATTCGGCGCCTGGGTTATTGATCACTTGAACCGACTCGTAGCGGGAAGCCGCCGTTGAGTTGATGGCGCTGGCGCGGTTTTCGCCTTCAAATTGCTGGACGCGTTTACCGTCCACCATGATCGTCACTTTGTCATTGCCGCGCAAGGCGACTGTGCCATTCGCATCGACAGAGACGGACGGCACATTGTTGAGGATGTCGCCGATGCTGGCGTTGGCCGTGGTCGGATTATTCTTGATATCGTAGACTTGGCGGTCAATTCGGTTGGTGGAGCGTTCGCCCACCACGTTAACGACTTGTATCTCGTCGGTCGGGGCCGCACTTGCCACGCTGTTCGAACTCGTGGCCGCGGTAGCGGCAGTGGCTTTGATGGGTGCACTGACTGTGACCGCTTTGACGGACGGCACCGCCGTTTTGGCGGCCTGCGCTGTGGCAGGTTTCTCCTGAGATTCGACCAACTCGGCCTGGGCCAGCGCAGGGGAACCCGCCACAGTCATGGCCACCAGGGTTGCGTACTTACATGTTTTCAAACGTCCTCCACCAAGTCGTTGTTATTGTTCTCATGTGTTCCCCCCCCCTTCGCCAAGTTTATGAATTGGAAGGGGCCGAAAGGTCAGACTTCCTTCCTATTCTGGCGATACCGCAGCGTAGGCCAGGATATCGCCAGGCTGGCAATCGAGCACTTCGCAAATTTTTTCTAGCGTATCGAAGCGAATTGCTTTGGCTTTGCCGGTTTTCAGCACCGACAAATTCTGCGCCGTGATTCCCACCAGTTCAGCCAGCGTATTGAGCCGCATCTTGCGCTGCGCAAGGACCACGTCCAGATTAACGATCAATGGCATATGGCCTCCTCAAATGGTGAGCGACGATTCCTGGTTCAGATCGCGTCCGATCTCCAGCGTCCATAGCAGCACGTACATCACGCCGAAAAACAGCATGCCGCTAATGAGTTCGTCGAACGGGAAACTGAGCGAATAAGACCCTCCACTTGTCATGACGTAAAGCGTCACACCGGCGCGCATTGCAATCTCGACTACGAACAAAGCGATGCCGTATCGCAGCGCCTTGCCTGCCGCGTCAAGCGCGCCCTGGTTGAAGACGTCGCCTGCGCTGAAATGGGCCATAAGCTTTCGGATATGAAACACCAGTAGTTGGGACAGCGCCAGGGCACACCAAAAAAACAAAACCAAGGCACATTGCGATGGGAGGGACAATTGAGTGCGCTCTAGTTTGGTGCCAAACAGGATAAACGTGCCGCTCCCGTAAAAAAATAGCAAAGATGCTGGCCAGCCCAGCCAAAGCAGATACCCAATCAGGGTGAGCAAGCGGCCCAGGTTGCGGCTCCATTGTTTGATCTTGCCGATTCGGTCATGCCGCTGCAGGTCCATCGTCGCCTCCTGTATGTTGAATAGGACACAATGCTGCCATGCGAAGCAGCGAAATGCAATCAATAATTATCGTTTAACGATAAATTTTAGTCGCAAATCAATTTTTTAGAAGAATTACGGCCCAGGCGGGCGATGACGATATGTTCCGAGCCGCAGTCGGCGACACAGGCGTTCGGATGGCGCACCGCCCGCAGGTAAGACGCCCTGATGGGCGCCGACGCCGCATGTCTGTTTGGTGCTCAGTCCGGCGTTGGGCTGGGTCGATTCAGAATAAGGATGGCGGAAGCCGTCGGCCTCGCAGAGCAGTATCCGTTGATCCTGGCCAGCCTGGTGAAACACTATAGCGAGCAGATCGCAAACTTCGTCCAATTCCAATTTTTCGCTGGTCTACGGACGTCCGAGGCCATCGCACTGGAGTGGCCCAACGTAGATTTCAATTCCGGCGAGGTACTGGTGCACGAAGTGATCGTCTACGAGCAAGCGCAGGATTCAACCAAGACATCAACGTCGCGCAAGGTGCGGCTCAACAGCGAAGCCATGGCGGCGCTGGAGCGACAGAAGAAGTTCACCTTCCTGGCCAGCGGCAAGGTCTTCCACGACCCGCTGTATAACGAGCCCTAGCTGCATGCGCGCATCACGAACTCGACGTTCTGGAAGACCACACTACGGTGCCTCGGCATTCACCTTCGCCGCGCGTACAACACGCGCCACACCTACGCGACGCTGGGCCTGATGGCCGGTGCAAACCAGGCGTTCATGGCCAATTGGGAACGAGAACTTACCCAACTCGGCCACGAGATCTGGCTCACCTATCCTAACGGCGATATTTTTGCGCGACAAGTAAAGCAGCAGTTCGATCTCCCAAAGTGCATCCTTCCCTTGCGAAACTTTGCGACCAGCCAAGTCAACATCGTAGCGTGCGATGCGCCTCAGAATTTCCAGCGCAGCCGGCTGCGCTCCAGCCTCAAGTATTGCCCCGATGACGCGCATGGCGTTGGCCGCGGCCACCATCGAACGCGTATCTTGCCCCTGTCCCGCCTCCCATTCCTTGGCGACAAAATGCGCGTGCTTCAGTATCCTCGCAAGTTCACTGGCCGAATTGATAGCGATACCCAATGAGCTGTAAAGGGCAGATACCTCGAAAGCAGACTTCGACAATGATGCGAACGTCGTAATCTGCGCGGCTGGCAGGCGCGTCCTGAAAGAACTAGGACGCAAATTGCCAGGTACCGGGTACCGCACCGAGTAAGTCAAACTCATCAACTTCTCCACATGAAATTGGCAGTAAGGAGGGGAATCAAGGTTCTCGGCGCGCTCAGCAAAAAGCTGTGGGCGTAGGGGCGCGCAGGGGAAAGTCAATTTTAGCCCTGAACTAGCCTCAGACCGAGCCAAATGCTGTGGAAATAAAAAAAGCCGACTTCTAAAAGTCGGCTTTTTCCTTTGCAAATCAATGACTTGCCATATTCTGGCGGAGAGGGGAAGTCTAATCATGACCTGAAAGCCGCATAGATACTGGCTTTTCCAGTCTTTAAAGAGACGGATACCGTCACCAATACCGTCAAAATTTCAAGCTGCAATCACCAGTCCTATCGGCCCACTATTTACCGGGAAAGCCGCCAACACTGGCAGAGAATTATTTTCGCCATGTTGGTGGGGTGCAACAGCTATGGCGACAGATGCTAAGACGATTCAGCATGTTAGGATGTAACCCGCGCCAGCAAGCACTGCTGGCGACGCACCTTCCTAATAGCCTCAGCCCTGCTTATGTCTCCAAATCTTGCCCATTTAGTTGCCGATTACCAAGCAGCAGTGCAACAGGCGCTTGTGCTTCTAGTAGATGCAGGCATTCCCCTGCCACCGTCAAATACGGCATGGGTCGGCACAGAAATCCCCCAACGTGGTCAGTTGGCGAACGGCGCGTCTTACTTCAAGCATGGCTATGGTTGCGCCGTTCGATTTTCCGAACATGCTGTGGACTTCGATTTTGGCAAGAACGGTGAAACTAACAGCTTCGACGCATGGCGGCTTGCAGCGTTTGCTGGTGACAGGCTCGCACGATATGGCTTCGCCGATGAGGCCGCTCTCAAGGACTCATTTCGAACGGCGGTAGACAAAGGCGAACTCGTTTACTCCGGCTACATCTTATATTACGTCACGCCATCACGTGATTAATGACTATTCAGCCGCATCACTATGATCTCTTCTGACCGAACTTGGTTTAAATATCCTGGAGCCTCGCCGCAGGCTCTGGACGCCTTGCGCGCAGCCGCCGGTGTTGAACTGCCGGATCAGTATTATGATTTTCTAGCATTCAGCAATGGTGGCGAAGGACCGCTACCAGTCTTCCCTTTCAACATTTGTCTTGACGCGGCAGAAGACGCGACAAAATTTAAAGTTCAAGGCAAGGCAGAGGAGTTTTTTCCCGGATTTTTCATATTCGGCGGCGATGGCGGCGGCGAATACATTGCTTTCGACACGCGACTTACCAAGCCGTGGCCTGTAGTCGCCATTGATATGACGAATATTCAGCTCTCGGAAAGTGTTAGTCCCGTAGCAGCAGACTTCGCTTCATTCATGAGCCTTGTCGGGATTGAGCCTGACTCCTGATTTACCTGTTATGTATAAGGATAGAGGAAAATGCTGCCGAAGTGGATGAACGCTCCCCCATGCGTACATTGTTATTTTTCTAGGACTCTGCATCTAGCGTCAGTTAGCGTCAAAAAATCCGCCCCCGCAAATCGATAACATGGCAATTAAATAAGGAGATTAAGATGGGTCGAGCTGAAGATTTATTTGCCCGCATCGAACGGGAGGGAATGGCATTCATCGACTCACTAATCGCAGATAAGCGCCATCAGAATTGCGCCGTTGCTCATTGGCTTCTCGTGATCGCGTTGATTCGGGAACAGGTATTTGCCGCTGCCGGTCAGCGTATGCAGCTCCCGCAACAGATCGAGCGCTTGCCGCGACAGGCAAACATGATGATCGGTCGTGTCAGGATTCACTGCCAGCTTGCCGCGCTTCATCCGGTGCCAAGGAATGATCCACTCGCCTTTCTCAAGGTCGATTTCACTCCAGGGCGTCTCGATCAGCTCGGACGTCCTGACGAACACCAGCAACATCAAACGAATAGCGATCCTCGTTGGCATGAACAAGCGCGCATCGTTCTTGTCCATCGCGGCCAAGAAGGCCGGAAGCTCATCGGGCGTAATCGCCGCGAAGTGGCCCGCCTTCACCGGCTTTAGACATCCTTCATGTCCGCAGCAGGATTGCGGTTCTCGATCCCTTGCTGACTCGCGTAGCTGAAGACACGGGCACAAGTCGCCTTGATGCGGTGGGCGATCTCGTGCGCGCCCCGGCTTTCGATCTTACGCAGTGCTGCGATCATGTGCTGATGCTTGATCGAGCCGATAGGCATGAAGCCAATCTCAGGGAAGATGTCGATCTCAAGATGCCGGATCGTGTCTTTGGCGGTGGACTCCCGCCAAGTCGCCAGCTTGTTCGCGTGCCATTCACGGGCGATCTTTTCAAACGTGTTGCCGTTCGCCTCGACCAGCTCGCGCTGGCGCTCTTTCTTCTGTTGGCTTGGGTCGATACCCTGTTCGAGCAGCTTGCGCGCCGCCATCCGCTTATCGCGTGCTTCCGCCAGGGTGACTTCGGGGTATTTGCCAAACGCCAGGGTGCGGCGCAGCTCGCCATACCTGTAGTCCATGCGCCAATACTTAGCGCCGTCTGTGTTAATAAGAAGATAAAGACCACCCCCATCCGTCATTTTGTAGGGCTTGTCTTTGGGCTTGGCGGTGCGCGGCTGGATATCGGTAAGGGGAACGGCAAGTTTGGGCATGTGACGGTATCTGCTTTGACGGCATGTTTCGATACCGTCAAAGATACTGTCAAAGTTGCTGGATTTCAATGGACACTAAAACACGTCCTGAAACGAAAAACCCGCGAACTCACTGGGAGTATCGCGGGCTTCTGGACATCTTGGGATGTCTTACTACTTGTTCCTGGCGGAGAGAGGGGGATTCGAACCCCCGATAGGCTATGAACCTATACACGCTTTCCAGGCGTGCGACTTCAACCACTCATCCACCTCTCCAGTTCTCTCGCATCGCTGCAAGAGGCGCACATTGTAGCAAAGATTCTTGAAAGTACCAATGTTTTTTGCGCGCCCCCTTCAGCCCGCTTAGGAGGCCTCTTTGAGCTGCTCCAGTATCGCCGGATTTTCCAGCGTGGAGACGTCCTGCGTTATCGTCTCGCCTTTGGCCAGCACGCGCAGCAGGCGGCGCATGATCTTGCCACTGCGCGTCTTGGGGAGGTTGTCGCCAAAGCGGATTTCTTTCGGCTTGGCGATCGGGCCGATCTCTTTCGCTACCCAGTTGCGCAGCTCGAGCGCCAGACGCTTGGCTTCTTCGCCGGTCGGACGCGCTTGCTTGAGCACCACGAAGGCGCAGATCGATTCGCCCGTGGTCTCGTCCGGCTTGCCGACCACCGCCGCTTCGGCCACCAGCGGGTTGGCGACCAGCGCGGATTCGATTTCCATCGTGCCCATGCGGTGGCCCGATACGTTGAGCACGTCGTCGATGCGGCCGGTGATGGTGAAGTAGCCGGTGTCCTTGTTGCGGATGGCGCCGTCGCCTGCCAGGTAGTATTTGCCGCCCAGCTCTTCGGGGAAGTAGCTGCTCTTGAAGCGCTCTGGGTTGTTCCAGATGGTGCGTATCATCGACGGCCACGGACGCTTGACCACCAGGATGCCGCCCTGCCCGTTCGGCACGTCGTGGCCGGCTTCGTCAACGATGGCGGTCATGATGCCCGGCAGCGGCAGGGTGCAGGAGCCCGGCACCATGGGCGTGGCGCCCGGCAGCGGCGTGATCATGTGGCCGCCGGTCTCGGTTTGCCAGAAGGTGTCCACGATGGGGCACTTCTCGCCGCCCACGTTTTTGTAGTACCACATCCATGCTTCCGGATTGATCGGCTCGCCCACCGTGCCGAGCAGGCGCAGCGAGCTCAGGTCGTAGTTCTTCGGGTGCACTTTCGGGTCCACGTCGGCGGCCTTGATCAGCGAGCGGATCGCGGTCGGCGCGGTGTAGAAGATGCTGACCTTGTGCTTGGCCACGGTCTCCCAGAAACGGCCGGCGTTCGGGAAGGTCGGGATGCCTTCGAAGATGATCTGCGTGGCGCCCACCGCCGTCGGGCCGTAGGCGATGTAGCTGTGGCCCGTTACCCAGCCGATGTCGGCGGTGCACCAGTACACGTCGGACGGCTTGATGTCGAAGGTCCATTTCATCGTCAGCGCGGCCCACAGCAAATAGCCGCCGGACGAGTGCTGCACGCCTTTCGGGGTGCCGGTGGAGCCGGACGTGTACAGGATGAACAGCGGGTGCTCCGCTTCCACCCATTCCGGTTCGCACACAGCGGACTGGCCTTCCACCAGCTCGTGCAGCCAGATGTCGCGGCCGGCCACGTGGGCCACCTCGCCGCCGGTGCGCTTGTAGACGATGACGTCCTTGATGGTGTCGCAGCCGCCCATGGTCAGCGCTTCGTCGACGATGGATTTCAGCGGCAGGCGCTTGCCGCCGCGCTGCTGTTCGTCGGCGGTGATGACGGCCACTGCGCCGGCGTCGATAATGCGCTCCTGCAGCGACTTGGCCGAGAAGCCGCCGAACACCACCGAGTGCGTGGCGCCGATGCGCGCGCAGGCCTGCATGGCGGCCACGCCTTCGACGGACATGCTCATGTAGATGATGACGCGGTCGCCCTTCTTGATGCCGCGCGACTTTAGGCCGTTGGCGAACTTGCACACTTTTTCGTGCAGCTCTTTGTAGGTGACGTTGGTGACGGCGCCGTCGTCGGCCTCGAAGATGATGGCGGTCTTGCCGCCGTTGCCGTTTTCAAGGTTGCGGTCCAGGCAGTTGTAGGACACGTTCAGCTTGCCGTCTTCGAACCATTTGTAGAACGGGGCGTCGTCTTCGTTCAGGGTGCGCGTGAACGGAACTTTCCAGTCCAGGTTCTCGCGCGCCAGGCGCGCCCAGAAACCTTCGTAGTCTTGCGATGCTTCGGTCCACAGGGCCTTGTAGGCGTCCATGCCGGACACGGTGGCTTGGGCTGCGAACTCCGCCGACGGCGCGAATACGCGCGATTCCTGCGGGCCTTGATGTTCTGTGGTCTGGGTGGTCATGCTAGGTCTCCATTGTGGTCATTGTTTGCAAACACCATAAGCGCTGCCGCTTACGGATGCCTTACATTGCCTGTGCATAGCCAAACTGGGCGGACTGACAACTTGGCTTTTTCACCAATTCTACGGCAGATCTGCCTGCGCCGGTGCCGTCGGCGTTGAGCGAGTGTAAAATGTCGGCAATTCAAACGCAGCCTACCGGAGCAAGCATTAATGTTGAAAGACCCGATGGAACAACCGCGCAATACGCAGTCGAGCAAACTGTCGCCGCTGCCCGCGTTTATTTTCATGTCGCGCTGGCTGCAGCTGCCGCTGTACCTGGGCCTGATCCTGGCGCAGTGCGTCTATGTGTTCCACTTCTGGGTGGAGCTCAAGGACCTGATCGGCGCCGCGCTGGGCAACGAGGCCGCGCTGGAGCACATCTTCCACGCTGTCGCCGTGGGCAACACGGTGCCGACCAAGCTCAATGAAACCACCATCATGCTGGTGGTGCTGGGCCTGATCGACGTGGTGATGATTTCCAACCTGCTGATCATGGTGATCGTGGGCGGCTACGAGACCTTTGTGTCGCGCATGCACCTGGAAGGCCATCCGGACCAGCCGGAGTGGCTGTCGCACGTGAACGCGTCGGTGCTGAAGACCAAGCTGGCCATGGCCATCGTCGGCATCTCGTCCATACACCTGCTGAAGACTTTTATCAACGCCAAGGAGTACGACGAGAAGGTGCTGGTCGCGCAGACCGCCATCCATATCGTATTCCTGCTGTCCACCATGGCTATCGCCTACACCGATAACCTGATGACGCGTACCCAGCACCTGACCAAGCCTCACTAAGCATTCCTTCCTCCAGCGAGAACACCATGACCATCATAAAGCAAGACGATCTGATTGAATCCATCGCAGCGGCGCTGCAGTACATCAGCTACTACCATCCGGCTGACTACATCCAGCACCTGGCGCGCGCTTATGAAGCCGAGCAAAGCCCGGCCGCGAAAGATGCGATCGCGCAGATCCTGACCAACTCGCGCATGTGCGCCGAAGGCAAGCGCCCTATCTGCCAGGACACCGGCATCGTCAACGTGTTCCTGAAGATCGGCATGGGCGTGCGCTTCGAAGGCTTCTCCGGCACCGTCACCGACGCCGTCAACGAAGGCGTGCGCCGCGCCTACAACTTCGCCGACAACAAGCTGCGCGCCTCCATCGTGGCCGACCCGCACTTCGAGCGCAAGAACACCAAGGACAACACGCCGGCCGTGGTGCACATGGAACTGGTCGAGGGCAATACCGTCGACGTAAGCGTGGCTGCCAAAGGCGGCGGCTCCGAGAACAAGACCAAGTTCGTGATGCTGAATCCTTCCGATTCGCTGATCGACTGGGTGCTGAAAACCGTGCCGCTGATGGGCGCGGGCTGGTGCCCTCCGGGCATGCTGGGCATCGGCATCGGCGGCTCCGCCGAGAAGGCGATGCTGATGGCCAAAGAGTCGCTGATGGAAGACATCGACATGTATGAGCTGAAGCAGCGCGGCCCACGCAACAAGACCGAAGAACTGCGCATCGAACTGTGCGACAAGATCAACGCGCTGGGCATCGGCGCGCAAGGCCTGGGCGGCCTGACGACGGTGCTGGACGTGAAGATCAATATGTACCCGACCCACGCCGCATCCAAGCCGGTCGCCATGATCCCGAACTGCGCCGCCACCCGCCACGCGCACTTCGTGCTGGACGGCTCCGGTCCTTCCTACATCGAACCGCCCAAGCTGTCGGACTGGCCGGACGTGAGCTGGAAGCCGGACACCGAGAAGTCCAAGCGCGTGAACCTGAACACGCTGACCAAGGAAGAAGTGGCATCGTGGACGCCGGGCCAGACCCTGCTGCTGAACGGCAAAATGCTGACCGGCCGCGACGCCGCGCACAAGCGCATCCAGGACATGCTGGCCAAGGGCGAACAGCTGCCGGTGGACTTCAAGAACCGCGTCATCTACTACGTCGGCCCGGTCGATCCGGTGCGCGACGAAGTGGTGGGCCCGGCCGGCCCAACCACCGCCACCCGCATGGACAAGTTCACCGACATGATGCTGGAGCAGACCGGCCTGATCGCCATGATCGGCAAGGCCGAACGCGGCCCCGCAGCCATCGAGTCCATCAAGAAGCACAAGTCGGCTTACCTGATGGCCGTGGGCGGCTCGGCTTACCTGGTGTCGAAAGCCATCAAGTCGGCCAAGGTGCTGGGCTTTGAAGACATGGGCATGGAAGCCATCTACGAGTTCGAAGTGGAAGACATGCCGGTCACCGTGGCCGTGGACGCGGGCGGCACCTCGGTGCACACCACCGGTCCGAAGGAATGGGCAGCCAAGATCGAGGCGCTGAACGTGCCTGTCGTGGTCAAGTAAGCCGCCACGTGATTCCTGTCCAGCCCTTCCCCACGCCGGCCGACGCGCCCATCGGCATCTTCGATTCCGGCGTGGGCGGACTATCGGTGCTGCGCCACGTGCGGGCGCAGCTGCCGCAGGAACACCTGGTCTACATCGCCGACTCCGGCTTTGCGCCGTATGGCGACAAGACGGAGGCGGTGGTGGTGGAGCGTTCGCTCGCCGTGGCAGCCTTCCTGGTGGCGCGCGGCGTGAAGGCGCTGGTAGTGGCCTGCAACACGGCCACCGTGGCCGCCATCAAGGCCATACGCGCGCACCATCCGGCCTTGCCAGTGGTGGGCGTGGAGCCGGGCCTGAAGCCGGGCGCCGCCGCCACCCGCAACGGCAAGGTTGGCGTACTGGCCACACAGCGCACGCTGTCGGGCGAAAAATTCCTGCTGCTGCGCGACCAGATCGCCGCCGCCACGCAAGCGCAGTTCCTGCTGCAGCCCTGCGTGGGCCTGGTGGACCTGATCGAACAGGGGCAGCTGGACACGGACGCCACGCGCGCCATGCTGGAGCGCTACGTCGCGCCGCTGGTGGCGCAAGGCGCGGACACGCTGGTGCTGGGCTGCACCCACTACCCCTTTGTGCAGGAAGCCATCGCGCGCGCCGTGGCGCAAGCCGGCGGCGCGGATGTGAAGCTGATCGACACCGGCGACGCCGTGGCGCGCCAGCTGGCGCGGCTGCTCGAAAGCGGCGGCCTGCAGCGTCCGGGCAGCGCCGGCCATCCGCCGCTGCTGCATGGCTACACCACCGGCGCGCAGGAAGCGCTGTCGTCGGCCTTCGTCCGCCTGCTGGCGATGACGGCGGACGTGGAATCGCTTAAAATCTAGGCAGTTTGGCGTTTTTCGAAAAAAATGCGCGACTAGCCTTTGCAAGATGCCGAATGGCCTAGTATAATTCGGCACCTGACGCGCAAACAGTGCTTCAGGCGAAGTAAATCAGTGGTGGCTGTAGCTCAGTTGGTAGAGTCCAGGATTGTGATTCCTGTTGTCGTGGGTTCGAGCCCCATCAGTCACCCCACAGAATTACGGCAAAAGCCCAGTCGATGACTGGGCTTTTTGCTTTTCCGCGACCAGTTCAGCGCCTCGTAGCCGCTCCTGCTACCCGATGCTCTCAGGTGAGAGCGTCTGTCTCCAATTCCGGCGCAGGCTGAACTTTCATCGGCGCGTCCTTGAATCGCTGCTCCGCCTGCCACATGTCATACGCGCTTTGCTCCGCCAGCCACAGGCGAGCCTCTCCACCGCGCGCCACCCCCAACCACGCCTCGATGCGCAAAGCCATTTCCGGCGAAATGGCCGCGCGGCCATTGAGCACGCGAGACAGCGTGACGCGATTAACATCCAGTTGCTGCGCCGCCTCAGTCACGGTCAACCTTAACGCCGGCAATACATCGTCGCGCAAGGTCAAGCCAGGATGCGGCGGGTTAAACATACGTGCCATTGGCAACTCCTCTCAATGGTAGTCCAGATAATTGACCAGAACGGCATCAACGCCGTCAAACATAAAAGTCATGCGCCAGTTGCCACTGACCTTCACTGAAAAATGCCCTTTGAATTCTCGCCCCTGCAACGGATGCAATGCCCATCCTGGCACATTCATACCAGCAGGTTCCGACGCCTCATTCAGGCGGCGCAGCATGGCTGCCAGACGCGGGGCATGAGCGGCTTGACCAAAGCTCACGGCGCCCCTACTTGCCAGGCTTGAGGCGGATCAAGGGTGGGTTTGCTGGTACTGGCGGTAACCGACGCTGGCGCGGTGGTCTTGCAGGGTTTGCCACAGGCGCGCCGCGTAGGCGGGGTGGCGGGCGTGGAAGGGGCGCGACAGCATCAGGTAGAGCGGGGTTTCGTCGAATGGACGGCCGGCGCGCTCCAGCAGGCCGGCGTAGCTGCGCGCGATCAGCTGCTCGGCTTCCGCTTCCATGGCGATCACGCCTTCCAGCCGCCCCGCCGCCAGCTTGCCGAAATTCGGCCCCAGCGACTTGGCGTTGTCGTCGTAGCGCACTTGCAGGCGCTGCAATTGCTCGATGATGACGGTGAAGCCCGACTCCACGCCGATGCGCCCTTCGCCCAGCCCGCTGAAACGCACACCGTCCCATTGCAGCGGCGCCCCTTTTTTGCGGTAGGTGTAGTAGCGCGGCGTGGCCACGGCCTTGTCGGCGTCCGGCAGCATGCCCGCCATGGGGAACACGGCGATTCCGGCGCGCTCGGGGGTATAGCCGCCTATCATGCCGTCCACCAGGCCGGTCCTCAATTCTTCGATGCAGCGGCGGCGCGGCGCTACCCGCAAGTCGAATTCCACGCCGGTGCTGCGCACGGCCAGCGCCATCAGGTATTGCAAATGTCCGCTGCCGTCGAGCCTGGAATATGGCGGATAGTCGATGTCGAGCGAGCAATAGCGGAAGCGCGCAGGCGTTCCCTCCGCCTGCGCCGGCAAGGCGAACAGCACCGCCAATAGCACGCACATCCTTCGCACCATGCATCGCTCCGAAATCAGGTCTTGCGCTAGCGTACCACGCCAATCGCACTCGCGGACAAGCACATCGGGCACTCTTTGCCTAGGGTGCGCACAGGCTAAATCGCCATAGTTTGACGGATTCGACATCGGCGTCGAATTCAGCCGCGTTAGCTCTGCAATACGGTACATTGGAAGCGCTAGGCACGCAGTATCGCCGGCAAAGTTGAGGGGACTGTTCGCTGCACCGGCCATGCCAGTGCAGCTTTTTTTATGCCGCAATGCGCGCCAACAGCGCGTTCAGGCGGGCCATGTCCACCGGCTTGACGAAGTGGTAGTCAAAGCCGGCCGCGTAGGCTTCGTTGCGGTCGCGCTCCTGGCCGTAGCCGGTGACGGCGATCAGCACCGCGCCGGCCGTTTCAGGCTGCTGCCGCAGCCGCCGCGCCAGCTCGTTGCCGTCGATGTCGGGCAGGCCGATGTCGAGCAGACAGATGTCCGGCCGCAGTTCGCGCGCCCGGTCCAGCGCCACCCGCGAGCTGTGCTCCACCGTGACGGCGTGGCCGGCGTCGGCCATCAGCATGCCCAGGGTTTCGGCCGCATCCACATTGTCGTCCACCACCAGCAGGCGCAGGCTGCGCGCCGCGGGCACCGCGGCGGCGCCCGCCGCGCTCTCGCCTGCGGCCGGCTGCGGCTCGGCCACCGGCAGGCGCAGGATGAAGGTGCTGCCCTTGCCGATGCCGTCGCTGTGCGCGGCCACGCTGCCCTGGTGCGCTTCGGCCAGGCGCTGCACCAGCGCCAGCCCCAGTCCCATGCCGCCCTGCGAACGGTCCAGGGTGCGCTGGTCCTGCGCAAACAGCTCGAAGGCGCGCGCCAGCAGCTCGGGCAGCATGCCCACGCCGTTGTCGCGCACGGTCACGGTGGCGCTGTCGCCGCGCAGGCTCAGGCGCAGTTCGACGAAGCCGTCTTCCGGGGTGTATTTGGCCGCGTTGTTGAGCAGGTTGGCGATCACCTGCACCAGGCGCTTCTTGTCGCCCAGCACATGGATGGCTTCGGGCGGCAGCAGCACGGAGAAGCGGTGGCGGCGCGCCTCCATCAGCGGGCGCGCCTGCTCGGCGGCGTAGCCCAGCACGTCGCGCAGGTCCAGCGTTTCCTTCTGCAGCGTCACCATGCCGCGCGTGACGCGCGACACATCCAGCAAATCATCGATCAACCCCGTCATATGCTTCACCTGGCGCGAAATCACTTCGCTGGTGCGCTTGACCGTGGCTTCGTCGAACTGGAAGTGGCGCAGCAGCTCGGCCGCCGTGCCGATGGGCGCTAGCGGGTTGCGCAGCTCGTGCGCCAGCATGGCCAGGAACTCGTCCTTGCGGCTGTCCGCGTCGCGCAGCGCGGCCTGGGCGCGCTTGCTGTGCTCGTGCTCGGAACGCAGCGCAGCCACGGCGCGGGCGCGCTCGGCGGCCTCCCAGGTGCGCTGCACCACGTCCTGGGTGATGGCGATGTCTTCGCGCGACCAGGCGCGCGGCGCGCCGTGCGCCAGGTTCAGCGCGCACATCACGCGCCCGGCCTGCAGCAGCGGCACCACCACGATGGCGGCCATGCCCAGCGCCAGGTAGGCGTCCGCATAGGCTGCGGTGCGGGGATCGGCGCGCACGTCGTCCACCACGAAGGGCTTGCCCTCGTTCAGGATGCCGATAATCTCGGGGCTGTAGTCGTCCAGGCGGGCGCTGCCGGGCAGCGGCGGCAAAGGCGGCAAGGCGGCGCCGTTCCAGGCGCCCTGCACGTAGGCGGTGCGGCTGGCCTCGTTAATCTCGGTGTAGAACACGCGCGCCACATGCAGGTAGTTGCCCAGCAGCTCGGTGGCGGCCGCCGTGATCTCGCCCGCGCCGCCCATGCCGCGCAGGCGGTCGGCGACGTCCAGCTGGAAGGCCTGGCGCCGGTTCAGCGCCACAAAGGCGCGCTCGGCCAGCACTTCGCGGGTGGACTCGGTGAGCACCAGCAGCACGCCTTCGACTTCGTTGCCGTCGTTCCAGATCGGGCTGTGGCAATGGGTGAAATAGGTTTCGCGCTGGCTGTGGCCGCGCTCGGGCGCGTAGCTGGCGTTTTCCACGTAATAGGTTTCGCCGGTCAGCACGTGCTCGACGATGGGCGCCATCTGCTCCCACATCTCGCGCCACCACTCCTTGGCGGAACGGCCCAGGTGGCCCGCATGCTTGCTGCCGAGTACTTGCGCAAAAGCATCATTGTGAAACGTGAGCAGCTCCGCGCCCCAGTGGATGGCCATGGGGAAGCGCGAGCCAAGCACGGTGCGCAGCACGGTCTGCAGGCTCAGCGGCCATTGTTCAGGCGGCCCCAGCGGCGAGCCGGTCCAGTCCAGGTTGCGCAGGCGCGCGCCGCATTCGCCGCCGCCTTCCAGGAAGGCGGGGCTGGGCGCGGCGGACGAGTAGGATACGTTGTTCATCATAGTGTTGGGAATTGCAAAAAAAGCACGCACCCCGCATCATACACTTAGTTGACAATTAGCATACCGGTCCCGCCCGGCCCGGCCAGCGGCCTGCCGGTAGGCTCCTGCGGTATAAAAACAACGATGCGCTCAAATAAACAGCACCGCACGCAGATATTACTGCCGCCACGGAACCGGCGGTGCTATGCTGGCCTCATAGCAAAAAGAAACTTAGCTTTCGTTTCACACAACATCATACCGTCACGCGCTGGCGGTATTTTTTTTGCTTGTTCTTGTCCGATGTCTTTCCCTAAGGCATTGATTTGACGCTACAATGTCAGCCTTCCCTGTAACACTTCCAAGCCCACCATGTCCGAAGAAAAAACCCTGTCCGCTGTCTCGACCTACAGCAAGGACACCCCGGTCGGCCATCCCGACGTCGACGGCCGCGCCGGTGTATTCGTGCCTACCGAAGAGTTCGACCTGGCCAACACCACCACCATCCGCAAAGGCGCCGGCATTGTTGGCTTCGGCAATCCGGACGGTTCGCTGACGGTGTATTTCGAAGCCAACCGCTTCGACGAGACCAGCTTGCACAAGTGGGAAAACAAGGCGCGCAAGGCCTACGACCGCATGGTGATGCGGGCGCCCACCGTGTCCAAGACCAAGATCGACGCGCGCATGCTGGAGCAGGTGGGCATTATTGACGGCCTGGGCATCAGCATCAAGCAGCCCGAGCGCCTGCAGCAGTGGCTGGCGCTGTCGAACGCGCTCGACACCGCGCCGGAAGGCCAGATTGTTGAGTGGAAAAAGTAAGACGAGGCATAGTCCTACAAGCGGATGGACGCTCCGCTGATGCCCGAATGCATTACCAATGCATAAGATGGTGACATAGCAAACATCCAACCGGAGCCCGCCATGTCACGCATCTGCCCCCTTACCGTAGGTACCCTGCTGATGGGTTTGGCCAGCGTATCGACCTGGCTCCTGCTTTCCGCCGATGTGCTGCACGAAGCATCCTTCTTCTTCGTGCACTGATCTCCAAGACGCTTAACGCCGGCGGCCGTAGCCATGGCCGCGGTGGCCCCAGTTCCCGAACACAAAATCCAGTCCTATCGTTACCGGCGGGTAGTAATACGCCGGCGCCGGCGCGTACAGCGGCGCCGCCACATACACGGGCGCTTGCGCATAGACCGGCTCGGTGGTGTACACCACGCGCGGCTGCTGCTGGGCGACAGGCTCGGTCGTATATTCCACCCGGGCATCCCCGCTTGCCGCGCCGCGCTGCACCGGCGTGACGGACACGGTATGCCACTCGTAAGGGTTGGCGGGTTTGGGATAATAAGCGGTGCTAGGCTGCGTGGCGCAGCCGGTCAGGGCCGCGAGGGCGGCCAGGGCAATAACGATTTTCATGGGAGGCTCCTGTTCCAGGCTTCTACTATATGAAAATTCGGCCCGTCTTGCCGCACTTTTACAGGCTGTTACAAGCATCAACGTTGCCGAAAAGCGTGGACGAAAAAAAACCGGCGCAAGCGCCGGTCCAAATACGCGCCGGCTCAGGCAAGCCGGCGCAGCAAACAATACAGCCTTAATCCAGCTTCCAGGCGTAGTCAACCTTGGTCCAGGTGGTGTCGGGCTTGCCGTCCTTGGTGCCCGGCTTGAACTTGCAGGCGCTCAGCGCCTTGATGGCCGCCTTGTCCAGGTTCTTGAAGCCGCTCGACTTCTCGACCTTGGAATCGAGCACGTCGCCGCCGGCCGACACCTGGAAGGACATCGACACGGTGCCCTGCTCTTCGTTCATCAGGGATGCCTTAGGATATTCGGCTTTGCAATTCTTGGCGTCGAAACTCGCCGGAACTTCTGCTGCAAACGCACCGCCCGATACGAGCACTGCCGCGATAACACTTAACCAACGCTGTTTAGTAGACATCTGATTTCCCCGAGTGCTTTTTTAAATTTGACTGGATAAAGCCGGCTGGAATTACAGCTTCCAGACGTAGTCGACTTTGGTCCAGGTTTGCGCCACGGCGCCATCCTTGGTGCCCGGCTTGAATTTGCAAGCGCTGATCGCTTTCAGGGCCGCCTTGTCCAGGTTCTTGAAGCCGCTCGATTTTTCAACTTTCGAGTCCAGCACATCACCGCCTGGCGAAACCAGGAAAGCCATCGAGACGGCGCCCTGTTCTTCGTTCAGCAGCGAGGCTTTGGGATATTCGGCTTTGCAGTTCTTGGCGTCGAACACGGCGGCAACTTCAGCGGAAAAAGCGGAGGTGCTCAGCAGAGCGGCGGCGATGAAACTGATCGAATGCTTGGTCATGATTTTGTAATTCCAAAAAGTTTAAAAAACTGTTCAGCGGCCGCTCCAGACGCGGCCACTGTCCTGAGTCTGTACGGCTTAGAATTCTTCCCACTCGTCGTTGCCAGCGGTGGCAGCGGCGATTTTCTTCGGCGCCGGCGCAGGTGCTGCAACGGCCTTTTTGACAGGGGCGCGTGCGGCGGTGCGGGCAACCGGCTTCTTCAGCGCTACCGGAGCGGCTGCGGCGGCAGGCGCGGCGGCCGGAGCGTAATGCTCGTGCTCGGACAGCTTGAAGATCGATACCACGCGGGCCAGTTCGCCAGCCTGGTCTTGCAGGCTTTGCGCGGCGGCGGCAGCTTCTTCCACCAGGGCGGCATTCTGCTGGGTCATGCTGTCCATCTCGATGATGGACTGGTTGACCTGCTCGATGCCGGCGCTCTGTTCCTGGCTGGCGGAAGCGATTTCGCCCATGATGTCGGTCACGCGGCGCACCGAGTCCACCACTTCGTCCATCGTCACGCCGGCCTGGCCGACCAGTTTCGAACCGCGTTCGACTTTCTCCACGGAGTCGCCGATCAGGGTCTTGATCTCTTTCGCAGCGCCAGCCGAACGCTGGGCCAGGTTGCGCACTTCGGACGCCACCACGGCGAAGCCGCGGCCTTGTTCGCCGGCACGGGCTGCTTCAACCGCAGCGTTCAGCGCCAGGATGTTGGTCTGGAAGGCGATGCCATCGATCACGCCGATGATGTCCACAATCTTGTTGGCCGATTCGTTGATCGAGCTCATGGTGTCCACCACTTGCGACACCACTTCGCCGCCCTTGCGTGCCACGTCGGACGCATTGGCTGCCAGCTGGTTGGCCTGGCGGGCGTTGTCGGCGTTCTGCTTCACGGTCGAGGTCAGTTCTTCCATGGCCGACGCGGTTTTCTCCAGCGACGAGGCCTGCATTTCGGTACGCGACGACAGGTCGATATTGCCGGCGGCGATTTCACGCGAGGCGGTGCCGATGGTCTCGGTGCCGGTGCGAACCTGGCCCACGATGCCCACCAGGCTGTCGCGCATTTCTTTCATTTCCACCAGCAGGCTGTCCTTGTCGGTCGAGCTGGTGTTGATGGAGACGGACAGGTCGCCGTTGGCGATGCTGCCGGCGATGGAGGCGGTGTAATCCGGCTCGCCGCCCAGCTGCTTCAGCAGGCCGCGGGTAATCACGATGGCGGCGCCAACGCTGATCACCACGGCCAGCAGGCCCATGAAGATCATGAAGGTGCGGGCGCTGGCGAAGCCTTCAGCCGCGTCCACCTGCACTTGCGCATTCAGTTTGTCTTCCAGCGCGCCCAGCTGATCCAGCGCATCCATCCACTTCTTCTGCGGCGGACGGATTTCCTTGATCATCACCTTGGTGGCGGCTTCAGCCTGGTTCGACAGCCACAGCTCGGAAGCCTTGGCGATCGCCGGCATGGTGGCGGCTTCGTGTTCCTTGACGGCGGCCATCAGGGACTTCTCTTCCGGGGTCACTTCCAGCGCGAACTGGGCTTCCAGTTTTTTCTGCGCGGCGGCGTACTTGTCCGACAGTTCCTTGATGCGCTTCATTTCCGGTTCCATATCGGCCGGGTCGCTCATCAGGGTCAGGGTGCGCAGCGAGCTGACGCGCTCGTTGACGTTGTTGCGCATGTCGATCACCAGGCGCGTCACCACATTGTTGAAGCTCACCACGTGATCCAGGCGGTCCTGGATCTGCGCCATGCGCACAATGCCGACGCCGGTCACGGCGATCAGGAACAGCAGCACCAACGCAAACCCGAGGCCCAGGCGCGTCCCCACTTTCATTTTTGCTAAATTCATTTCGGCTTCTTTGTAAGTGACACTATTGATTAGAAATTACCCAGATAAGGCGTCCGCTGCGCGCGGGAATACACCCATAAATCCCTTGCCGCTGCGCAAGTAATGACAGTAGCAAACAATGACTGCGAATGCAAAACTTGTGCTACGGGTCGTTACAATGTGTGGTTTTTCAGCGCAAATCCGCTGGAGAGGCCTGATGGCCGCTGTGAGTATGTGTGTATTTTATGAAATTATAGGGGAGAGTTTTGCCTCAAGGCAAGCAAAAACTGCCTGCAAAATACGCAACCTAACTTTCTGCGGAGAAATAGGCGAAACGCGAACTTTGCTTTGGACAAACTGTTGCGTTCAGACCGGCAAAGACAGGCGGGCAGCGGCTTCCAGCAGCAAGTTGGCGTCGCCGAGGGCGAGCTTTTTGGAGTCGGACAGGGTCTGGCGGAACAGGCGCGCGCCGGGCAGGCCTTGCATCAGGCCCAGCATGTGGCGCGTGATGCTGTTCAGCTTGAGGCCGCGCCCGCCGCCCTCTTTCGCCAACTGGGCCTGGATGTAGGGCACCATGGCGGCCAGCACCTGCTCGCGGGTCTTGGGCGCGGCGGCGTCGCCGTAGTAGCGCTGGTCGAAGGTCGCCATCAGGAAGGGGTTGTGGTAGGCCTCGCGGCCCAGCATGACGCCGTCCACGTGCTGCAGATGCAGGTCGATCTCGGCCTCGGTCTTCACGCCGCCGTTGATCAGGATCTCGAACTGCGGGAACTCGCGCTTGAGGCGGTAGGCGTATTCGTATTTGAGCGGCGGGATTTCGCGGTTTTCCTTGGGCGACAAGCCCTTCAGGATGGCGTTGCGGGCGTGCACGATAAAGGTCGAGCAGCCGGCCTCGGCGACGGTGCCGACGAAGTCGCGCACGAACTCATAGCTTTCGCTGTCGTCAATGCCGATGCGGTGCTTGACCGTCACGTCGATGGAGACGGCGTCGCGCATGGCTTTCACGCAGTCGGCCACCAGTTGCGGCTCGGCCATCAGGCAGGCGCCGAAAGCGCCCTTCTGCACGCGTTCGGACGGGCAGCCGCAATTGAGGTTGATCTCGTCGTAGCCCCATTTTTCGCCCAGCTTCGCGCTGGTGGCCAGGTCCGCAGGATCGCTGCCGCCCAGCTGCAGGGCGACCGGGTGCTCTTCCTCGTTAAAGCGCAGGTGGCGCTCCACGTCGCCGTAGACCAGGGCGCCGGTGGTCACCATTTCCGTGTACAGCCAGGTGTGCTTGGTGATTTCACGGTGGAACACGCGGCAGTGGCGGTCGGTCCAGTCCATCATCGGCGCGACGGACAGGCGGCGGCTCGGCAGCTTGCGGGCTGCGGTGGTGTCGGCGGTCGGGGCGGTGATGGTGGTCATGGCGGCAAAGTCGCGGAATCGAAAGGGGGCCGTCATTATACAGCGGAACGCCCGCCCCCGCCCCGCCGGCCGCCTCAGGCGATGATGTTCAAGCCGCCGTCCACATAGACGGTGCTGCCGGTCAGGCGCCTGGCGTAGGGCGAGGCAAGGTAGGCGCAGGTGTTGCCGACGTCGAAGATGTCCACCAGCTCGCCAATGGGCGCGCGCGCCACGGCGTCGCTCAGCAGCAGGCCGAAGTCTTTCAGGCCGGAGGCGGCCCGGGTTTGCAGCGGGCCGGGCGAAATGGCGTGCACGCGGATGCCTTGCGGCCCCAGCTCGTGCGCCAGGTAGCGGCAGGATGCTTCCAGCGCCGCCTTCACCGGCCCCATCACGTTGTAGTTGGGCACCACCTTGTCGGCGCCGTGGTAGCTCATGGCGAACATGGTGCCGCCTTCGCTCATCAGCGGCGCGGCCAGCTTGGCCATGCGCACGAAGGAGTGGCAGGAGACGTCCATCGCTTGCAGGAAGCCGTCCAGCGAGCAGTCCAGCAGGCCGCCTTGCAGGTCGGCCTTGGGCGCATACGCGATCGAGTGCACCAGGATGTCGAGGCTGCCCCAGCGTTCGCCGATGGCGGCGAACACCGCTTCCAGCTGGCCGGGCTGGGCAACGTCCAGCGGCAGCAGCAGCGCCGCGTCCAGCTCTTCGGCGATGGGGTCGACGTAGGGTTTGGCCTTGTTGTTCAGGTAGGTCAGCGCGATGTCCGCGCCCAGCTCGCGGAAGACCTTGGCGCAGCCGTAGGCGATGGAATGCTCGTTGGCCACGCCGACCACCAGCGCGCGGCGCCCTGCCAGTATGGGATAAACGGTTTCGACGCTCATGTCAGGCCTCCAGCAGGGATTGCGCGTGGCGCGCGATCATCAGTTCTTCGTTGGCGGGGACGACCCAGACCGGCACCGCGCTGCCGGCAGCGCTGATGCGGAAGGCGCCGCCTACGGCAGAGGCGGCGGCGGCCGGACCGGCGGCATTGGCGGCGGCGTCGAGCTGCACGCCCAGCCAGGCGGCGTCGCGGCCGACGGCGCTGCGCAGGGACGCGCTGTTCTCGCCTATGCCGCCCGAGAACACGATGCCGTCCAAGCCGCCCAGCGCCGCCGTCAGCGAGCCCAGTTCACGGCCGATGCGGTACACCATCAGGTCGATGGCGAGTTTGGCGCGCGGGTCGCTGCTGCGCTCCAGCGTGCGCATGTCGGACGAGATGCCGGATACGCCCAGCAAGCCCGATTGCTGGTACAGCAGGCGCTGGATATCACCCGGCGCCATCTTCAGTTCGTCCATCAGATACAGCACCACGCCGGGATCGACGCTGCCGCAGCGCGTGCCCATCGGCAGGCCGTCGATGGCGGTAAAGCCCATGGTGCTGGCCACGCTGCGCCCGCCGCGCATGGCGCACATGCTGGCGCCGTTGCCCAGGTGCGCCGCCACCACGCGCTTGCCTGCCAGCCGGCCGTCCAGCTCCGGCAGCACGCTGGCGATGTATTCATACGAGAGCCCGTGGAAGCCATAGCGCCGCACGCCCTGCTCCGTAATCTCGGGCGGCAGCGCGAAGGCTTGCGCCAGCGGCGGCTGCGCGGTGTGGAAGGCGGTGTCGAAGCAGCCCACCTGCAGCACCTGCGGCGCCAGCGCGAAGATGCTGCGCACCGGCGCCAGGTTGTGCGGCTGGTGCAGCGGCGCCAGCGGCGACAGCCGTTCCAGCCGCGCCACCACGTCCGCGTCCAGCTTCACAGGCCCGCTGAATTCCGTGCCGCCGTGGACGATGCGGTGCCCTATCGCCACCACGTTCAATCCGTCCAGATGGCCTTGCGCATACTGCACCAGGTAATGCATGGCTTCATCGTGCGCCAGCGGCGCGCCCGGCCACGCGTGCGAGGCGGACTCGCTGCCCGCCGCGTCCTGCGCCACGAAGCGGGTCTGCCCCGCGTACAGGTTCTCGATTTTTCCTTTGGCGCGCAACGCCAGCTCCGCCCCGGCGTACAGCGAGAACTTGATGCTGGACGAACCGGCATTGATGACGATGACCGCGTCGTCCGCGCGCATGGCCGCCACGGCCTAGCTCCCCAGCAGCCTGGCGCCGGCCAGCTTGCTGTGCGCGATCAGCGCGGCCACGGCGCACGAGGCCAGGCGCGCCTGCACCGAGTCGGCGCGGCTGGTCAGTATGACCGGCACGCGCGCGCCCAGCACTATGCCGGCCGCATCCGCGCCCGCCATGAAGGTCAGGCTCTTGGCCAGCACATTGCCGGTTTCCAGGTCCGGCACCAGCAGCACGTTGGCGCGCCCGGCCACCGGCGACTTGAGCTGCTTGACCTCGGCCGCCTCCATACTCACCGCATTGTCCAGCGCCAGCGGACCGTCCAGCAGCGCGCCGGTGATCTGGCCCCTGTCGGCCATCTTGCACAGCGCCGCCGCTTCTATGGTGGATGGAATTTTCGGATTCACCGTCTCCACAGCCGACAGGATGGCCACGCGCACCTCGTCGAAAGCCAGGATGTGCGCCAGGTCGATGGCGTTCTGCACGATGTCGACCTTGTCCGCCAGCGTGGGCGCGATATTGACGGCGGCGTCGGTGACGATCAGCGGCTCCGGGAAGCCCGGCACGTCCATCACAAAGCAATGGCTCAGGCGGCGCGAAGTACGCAAGCCGCCCTCGGCCTGCACGACGGCCGCCATCAGCTCGTCAGTGTGCAGGCTGCCCTTCATCAGCGCCGCTGCATGGCCCTCGCGCACCAGCTGCACGGCGCGCTGCGCCGACGCATGGCTGTGCTCCGTGGGAACGATGGCCAGGCTCGATATGTCCAGGCCCGCCTCGGCGGCGGCGGCGCGGATGCGCGCCTCCGGTCCCACCAGGATGGGGGTCATCAGACCCAAGCGCGCCGCGTCCAGCGCGCTCTCCAGCGCGTTGCGGTCGCAGGCATGCGCCACCGCCACCACCGGCGCTTCCACCGCTTGCGCGGCGGCGATCAGGCGGTCGTAATGCACATGCTGGCGGCTCTCGGCCGCCGCAGGGCTCATGCCTTCTCCTTGCCTGCGGCCTGGCCATCCAGCCCGATGCCGGGCGGATTGGCCGCCACCGCCGCCGCCACATTCAACGCCGCTGCGGCCGGTGCGCCGAACGCCATGGCCACGCGTTCCATGCGCTCGGCCGCTTCGCCGGACAGGGCGCCGGCCGCTCCGGCCACCTGGCGTACCACGTTGAGCGCGTCCGCCTTTTCATCGGCGTCGTCCGGCAGCAAAGCCGGCAGCGCGGTGAAGCCGGCCGCCTCGTCCCAGGACAGGATCTGCGCCTGCTGCTGCACCACTTCCTTGAAGCGCGTCAGCGACATCAGCTGGCCCGCGTGGCTGTGCGCGCGCAGCTCGCGCAGCGTGGCGTAAGCCCGCTCGTCGGCGGCACGCAGCTCCGGCGCGCGGAATATATACAGCAGCGCGCGCACAATGGCCTCCACCTTGCCGCCGATGGCAGCGGTTTCCACCAGCTTGGCGCGCGCCGACGCCACCACGGTTTCGCGCGCAATGTCGCGGCCCAGCTGGCGCACGCGCTGGTCGTCCGCGCGCAGGCCCACCAGCGCCTGCAGCACCGGTGAGCCGTACAGGTTCAGGAAGTAGCGCTCCACGGCGCTGTCGCGCACGTCGCGGTACTGGTCCAGCGTGGCCGCGATCTGGCGCGAGAACGCCTCCTGCATGGCGCTGAAGATATTGTTCGGCGCGGCCGGCTTGCGCTCGGCGCGCACCTTGTCCGCCAGCCCGGCTATGCCGTGCAGGAAGGGGTTCTTGCTGGAGTACACGCGGTAGCGCAGCCGATAGGGATGCATCTGGCGCAGCGCTTCGGCGCTCTGGTCATTGACGACGGCCGACAGCAGCGGGCGCACGAAGGTGCGGTACAGGCCCACGTTCACGTCCGACACCCGCGCCACGGCGGCGAAGCGGCGCTCGTCCTCGGCGTCGTTGCCGCCCAGCGCGCGCAGGTCGTCCAGGAAGCGGCGCTCGAAGCGCATCACGTAGTTGCCGGTGGCCAGCGCGGCGTTCAAGGTGTCCGGCGTTTTTTCGAGGAACACCGCCTCGTACAGGCCGGGCGGCAGCACGTCGATCAGGTCCATGGCGGAGGTGAATTCCTCGTGCTCCTTGTTGGCCACCGTGGCCGACACGAAGATGCCGAGGTGGCCTATGGTCTCGTGCATGGCGTAGATGATGGTCTGGCCGCTCATCGCCAGCGCCTCGTCGTCCTGGTACATGTCCAGCACCCAGCCCAGCGCCTGGTGCGGCGGCGTGATGTCGTCGCCCCAGGAGCAGAACACCACGATGGGCGACTTCACGTTGCGCAGGTCGATGCGGCGGCCGGTGGAGTCATGGATGGAGCCGGAGCTGAGGCGGTTGCCGACGAAGAGATTGTCGGCGATGTACTGCATCTCGGGCGCGTTCAGCAGCACCGGGTTGCCCCACCACTTTTCGAATTCCAGGAAGCGCTGCGCCTCGGTGTCCACCTGCGCGTACACCCGGTATTCCTTCTTCCACCAGGTGTTGGCCGGGTTCATGCTCTCGAAGTTGCTGACGAGGTTGGCGCCGTCGAAGATGCCGTTGCCCAGGTCGCCGGACAGCGCGGTCAGCCAGGTGCCGCCCAGCAGGCCGCCCAGGTAGCGCAAGGGGTTCTTGCCGTGCACGCCATTCCAGTAGGACAGCGGCGCGCCGGCCAGCACCAGCGGTCCCGGCAGGTCCGGGTTGAGGGCTGCGGTCATCATGATCTGCCAGCCGGCCTGGCAATTGCCGATCAGCGCGGGCTTGCCGTCCGCGTCCGGATGCAGCTCGGCCACCTTGGCGATAAAGCGCGCCTCGGCGCGGCACACGTCCTCTATGGTCTGGCCGCGCACCGGCTGCGGCAGGAAGCCGACGAAATAACAGGGATGGCCGGCGCGCAGCACCACGCCGATTTCGCTGTCGTGCTTCATGCCGCCTATGCCGGGGCCATGCCCGGCGCGCGGGTCGAACACGATGAAGGGACGCCGCGCCGCGTCCACCTCCACGCCATCCGGCGGGGTGATGCGCAGCAGGCCGTAGTTGACGGGGCGATCCAGGTCGCGGCCATCCATCACCACGTCGAATTCGAAGTTCAGCACATGGGGCGCTGCCTGCGCCACGCTCTCGGCATGGTCGTCGCCGCGCTGGCGCAGCACGTCCATGAACAGCACCGAGCGCTGCCAGGCGTCGATCCAGTATTCGCCGGCCTGGCGGGCGAGGTCGAAGGGACTGCCGGGCCATGCCGGCTGGAATACATTGCTTCTATCGTTCACGCTGAGCTCCCTTTACGGTTGTGCACTGCACCTACGACTTCCGGACAGGGATTCAGTATACCAGCAATAAAAAATAGACAAGAAACCGGCGATGCTATGGTGCGCCGCAAAATGACAAAAGCCGCCGCCCCTTGCGGGTGCGGCGGCTTTCATTCCAGGCTCAGCGATTACGCTTCGCGGGAAGCCTTCTTACGCTCGTGCTCTTTCAGGAAGCGCTTGCGCAGACGGATCGATTTCGGGGTGATTTCCACCAGTTCGTCGTCGTCGATGAATTCCACTGCGTATTCCAGCGACATCTGGATAGGCGGCACCAGGCGCACGGCTTCGTCGGTACCCGACGAACGCACGTTGGTCAGCTGCTTGCCCTTGATCGGGTTAACCACCAGATCGTTGTCGCGCGAGTGGATACCGATGATCATGCCTTCGTACACTGGGTCGTTGTGGACCACGAACATGCGGCCGCGATCCTGCAGTTTCCAGATGGCGTAGGCAACGGCGGCGCCGTCGTCCTGCGAGATCAGCACGCCGTTGCGGCGGCCGCCCAGTTCGCCCTTGCCGTTGTCGACCGGAGCGTAGGCGTCGAACACGTGGCTCATCAGGCCGGTGCCGCGGGTCAGGGTCATGAATTCGCCCTGGAAGCCGATCAGGCCACGCGCAGGAATACGGTATTCCAGGCGCACACGGCCTTTGCCGTCGGATTCCATGTTCTGCAGGTCGCCACGGCGGCGGCCCAGTTCTTCCATCACGCCGCCCTGGTTGGCTTCTTCAACGTCAACCGACAGCTGCTCGTACGGCTCGTGGCGCACGCCATCGACCATTTTGAACACCACGCGTGGACGGGAAACGGCCAGCTCGAAGCCTTCACGGCGCATGTTTTCGATCAGGATGGTCAGGTGCAGCTCGCCACGGCCCGATACTTCGAAGGTGGTGTCGTCTTCGGTTGGCGCAACGCGCAGGGCAACGTTGGCTTTCAGTTCTTTGTCCAGACGGTCGCGCAGCTGGCGCGAGGTCACGAACTTGCCTTCGCGGCCGGCCAGCGGCGAGTTGTTGACCATGAAGTTCATGGTCAGGGTAGGCTCGTCCACGGTCAGCATTGGCAGCGGGTCCGGGGTGTCCGGTGCGCACACGGTCGAACCGATGCCGATTTCTTCGATACCGTTGATCAGCACGATGTCGCCGGCAACAGCGTCGTCTACCAGCACGCGCTCCAGGCCCTTGAAGTTCAGCACCTGGTTGATGCGGCCTTTGATCGGGGTGGCGCCTGGGCCGTTCACAACCACAACGTCCTGGCCGGTTTTAACGCGGCCGCGGTTGATACGGCCAATGCCGATCTTGCCCACGTAGGACGAGTAGTCCAGCGAGGTGATTTGCATCTGCAGCGGACCGTCCGGATTGTCGTCGCGCACTGGCACGTGTTCCAGGATGGCGTCGAACAGCGGCTTCATGTCGCCCGAGCGCACGTCTTCGGTCAGGCCGGCGTAGCCGTTCAGGCCCGAAGCGTAAACGATAGGGAAGTCCAGCTGCTCATCGGTAGCGCCCAGCTTGTCGAACAGTTCGAAAGTCTGGTTGATCGCCCAGTCGGCGCGCGCGCCCGGACGGTCGACCTTGTTGACCACCACGATAGGCTTCAGGCCCAGGGCCAGCGCCTTGCGGGTCACGAAACGGGTCTGTGGCATCGGGCCTTCCTGGGCATCGACCAGCAGCAGAACCGAGTCCACCATCGACAGAACACGCTCCACTTCGCCGCCGAAGTCGGCGTGGCCTGGGGTGTCGACGATGTTGATGTGGGTGCCTTCGTACTCAACGGCGCAGTTCTTCGACAGAATCGTGATGCCGCGCTCTTTTTCGAGGTCGTTCGAGTCCATCACGCGGGTGTCGACCGCTTGGTTTTCACGGAAGGTGCCAGACTGCTTGAGCAGCTGGTCCACGAGGGTGGTTTTGCCGTGGTCAACGTGGGCGATGATGGCGATATTGCGAATTGCGCGTTTAGTAGTAGACATAGTCGTTGTATTTACAGAAAAACTGCGGAGTGAATGCGAATGCGATCACTGGAACCCACTATTATAGCACGTACCGCACCGCAATAAAAATCCTTTGCTGTGCACCTCTTTTTACACGGAACTTGAGCCGGATCAAACTCCGCGCATATTGCTGAGCGCGTTAACACCGAACTAATCTCCGCCCTACTATGCTTGCCGAATGATCAGACATCGGAGGCGGTATGGCCAGCGCGCGCAATCTCATCCTCTCGGCCACCCTGCTGGCGGACGGTCTGGGCCAGCAGCGAGGCCTTCGTGGTCGGCAATGCCGCTACCGAGGTGCTGAAGCGGGCCACCGGCCGCCTGCGGCCCAGTGAAACGGACGACCCCAACCGCTGGCACGCGGGCGGCAAGAGCTTCCCCAGCGGCCATGTGACGACGGCGGCGGCGCTGGTCACGCCCTTCATCCTCGAATATAAAGACGACCATCCCGCCGTGTGGCTGATGGCGGCGCTGCCGGTGTATGAAATGGTGTCGCGCGTGAAGACGCGCTCGCACTGGCAGACCGACGTGCTGGCCGGCGCCGCAGTGGGCGCGGCCAGCGGCTACCTGGCGCAGCGGAAAGGCCCCTTCGTCCTGCGCGCCATGCCGGGCGGCGTGTTCGTCGGCTTCGGGAAGCGCTTTTAAGCGGCGCCTGCGACGGAGATCAGGCGCTCGGGCGCCAGGATGTCGAACTCGCCCAACTGGGCGGTGCCGAGCAGCTTGTCGCCATGGTAGACGCGCACGCGGCCAGGTACCTGCTCCAGCTTGGGCACGGCCACGGCCGGCTCTTTGCCCAGCGGCAGGCGCTGGCCGTTGAGGAAGCGTTTGGCCAACTCATCGGTCAGCTGCACCGGCGGGAAGGACGACAGCAGCGCATCGACCGGCGCCAGCAGTTCCAGCGGCGTGGCATGGGCGGCCACCTCTTCCAGCGTAACGATATTGTCCATCGTCAGCTCGCCGACCTGGATGCGGCGCAGCGCGTTCAGGTGCGCGCCGCAGCCCAGCGCCGCGCCGATGTCTTCGCCCAGCACGCGGATATACGTACCCTTGCTGCACTTGACTTCCAGCTTCAAAAACGGTGCTTCGTAGCTGACGAATTCCAGCTTGTGGATAGTGACCGGGCGCGCTTCGCGCTCCAGCGTAATGCCGGCGCGCGCGTACTCGTACAGCGGCTTGCCGTCGCGCTTGAGCGCCGAGTACATGGGCGGCACCTGCTCGATGGGGCCGCGGAACCGCGCCAGCACGGCTTCGATCTGATCGCGCGTGACGTTCACGTCGCGCGTTTCGATGATCTGGCCTTCGGTGTCGCCGGTGTCCGAGCGCTGCCCCAGGTGCACGGTGGTCAGATAGGTCTTGTCGGCTTCCAGCAAGTCCTGCGAGAACTTGGTGGCTTCGCCAAAGCACAGCGGCAGCAGGCCGGTGGCGAAGGGGTCCAGCGTGCCGGTGTGGCCCGCCTTCTTCGCGTTCAGCATGCGCTTGGTCTTGATCAGCGCGTCGTTGGAGGACAGGCCGACCGGCTTGTCCAGCAGCAGCACGCCATCGACGATGTCGCGCACGCGTTTTACTTTTTGCTGATTCATTCGGCTTGGTCTTCGCCTTCAGCCTTGGGGGCGGCGTCGCCCTCGTCGTCCAGCGAGCGGGTCGAATTGGCCTGGTCGATCAGCGCCGACAGCTCCATGCCGCGCGAGGCCGACATGTCGTGGTGGAAGTGCAGCGACGGCAGCGTGTGGATGTGCAGGCGCTTGCCCAGCATATTGCGCAGGTAGCCGGAGGCCGCGTTCAGGCCGGCCAGCGTGTTCTTCACGGTTTCCGGATCGTCCTTCAGCATGGTGAAGTAGATCTTGGCGTGCGCGTAGTCCGGCGTGAGCTGGACTTCGGACAGCGTAATCATGCCGACGCGCGGGTCTTTCAGCTCGTAGGCGATCAGCACCGACAAATCCTTCTGGATCTGGTCGGCGACGCGCAAGCCGCGCGCGGGGATGGTTTTGCTATGTTTTGCCATGATGTGTTACCTAAAAAAAATTGGCGGGTCAATAAAACCGGGGGCACGCCCCGGTTTCACTGACCCGCCAGTGCGCCGACCGCTATTACAGCGTACGGGCGATTTCCTGCACTTCGAACACTTCCAGGGTGTCGCCAACCTGGATTTCGTTGTAGTTCTTCAGCGACAAGCCGCATTCCAGACCGGCGCGGACTTCTTTCGCGTCGTCCTTGAAGCGCTTGAGGGAGTCGATCTCGCCGGTCCACAGCACGATGTTGTTGCGCAGCAGGCGGACGGACGAGGAACGCTTGACCACACCGTCGGTAACCAGGCAGCCCGCAATCGCGCCGACCTTGGAAACCAGGATGACCTGGCGTACTTCGACCTGGCCGGTGATCTGCTCGCGGCGCTCTGGCGCCAGCATGCCGGACAGCGCTGCCTTCACCTCTTCGATCGCGTCGTAGATGATGTTGTAGTAGCGGATGTCCACGCCGTTCGACTCGGCCAGCTTGCGCGCCTGTGCATCGGCACGGGCGTTGAAGCCGATGATGACCGCTTTCGAGGCCACCGCCAGGTTGACGTCCGATTCCGTGATGCCGCCCACCGCCGCGTGCACAACCTGTACGCGCACTTCGGAGGTCGACAGCTTCTGCAGCGAGGAAACCAGCGCTTCCTGCGAACCCTGCACGTCGGTCTTGACGATCAGCGGCAGATTCTTCACTTCGCCTTCGGCCATCTGTTCGAACATGTTCTCCAGCTTGGCCGCTTGCTGCTTGGCCAGCTTCACGTCGCGGAACTTACCTTGACGGAACAGGCCGATCTCACGGGCTTTACGCTCGTCAGCCATGACCATGACTTCTTCACCGGCGGCCGGCACTTCGGTCAGACCCTGGATTTCGACCGGGATCGAAGGACCGGCTTCCGACACGGCTTTGCCGTTCTCGTCCAGCATGGCGCGCACGCGGCCATACGAGGAGCCCGCCAGCACGACGTCGCCGCGCTTCAGCGTACCGGACTGGACCAGGATGGTGGCCACAGGGCCCTTGCCCTTGTCCAGGCGGGCTTCCACCACCAGGCCGCGCGCTGGCGCGTCGACCGGTGCTTTCAGTTCCAGCACTTCGGCTTGCAGCAGCACTTGCTCCAGCAGGTCGTCGATGCCCTGGCCGGTCTTGGCCGATACCGGCACGAACGGCGAATCGCCGCCGTATTCTTCCGGCACCACTTGTTCGGAGATCAGTTCCTGCGTCACGCGCTCCAGGTTGCCGCCCGGTTTGTCGATCTTGTTGATCGCCACCACCAGCGGTACGCCTGCAGCTTTTGCGTGGGCAATCGCCTCTTTCGTTTGCGGCATCACGCCGTCGTCCGCAGCCACCACCAGGATCACGATGTCGGTTGCCTTGGCGCCGCGGGCACGCATGGCCGTAAAGGCTTCGTGGCCCGGGGTATCCAGGAAGGTGATGGTGCCGCGCGGCGTGTCGACGTGGTATGCGCCGATATGCTGCGTAATGCCGCCGGCTTCGCCGGACGCCACTTTGGCGCGGCGGATGTAATCCAGCAGCGAGGTCTTGCCGTGGTCGACGTGACCCATGACGGTAACGACAGGAGCGCGCGAGGTGGACTCGAAGTGAGCGTGCTCACCCTGGTCCGCCAGCAGCGCTTCCGGATCGTCCTCGGCGGCGGGGTGGGCTTTGTGGCCCATCTCTTCCACCAGGATCATCGCGGTTTCCTGATCCAGCACCTGGTTGATGGTGCACATCTGGCCCAGCTTCATCAGCTGCTTGATGACCTCGGACGCCTTGACGGACATCTTGTGCGCCAGTTCGGCCACGGTGATGGTCTCCGGCACGTGCACATCTTTGACGATGGCTTCGGTCGGGGCCTGGAAATTGGTCTCGCGGTCGTCCGCATGCGAACCGCCACGGCGGCCGCCACGGCCACCGCTGCGCCAGCCGTCACGGCCACCGGCCGAACCGGTGTTGCCGCCACGGCCTTTGCCTGCGCCACCGCCAGGGGCGCCGCGCTTCTTGGCGTCGTCCTGCCAGGTCGACGACACATTGGCCGACTTGATGGATTTCTTGTCGCCGACGGCAGGCTTTTTATCGCCCGGCTTGTCGGTGGCCGGCTTCTTGTCGGCAGGCTTGTGCAGCGTGCCTTCGGCGGCCTTGGCCTTGACCGGCACCGGAGCCGGAGTAGGCTCGGGCGCTTTGATGGCGCGGCGCGGCGCGTTCATCATGGCTTTGATCTGGGCCACTTCGTCGGCCACGGCCTTGCGTGCGCGCTCGGTCGCGGCAGCGCGTTCGGCGGCTTCCTTGTTGGCCAGTTCGGCGGCTTTCTTCGCTTCTTCAGCGGCAGCGGCCTTCTTCGCTTCGGCGGCGGCGTCGACTACCACCGGCGCGGCTGCGGCGGCTGGCTTGTCGGCGGCGGCCTTGGCGGCGGCGGCGGCTTTCTTGGCTTCCGCGTCGGCGGCTTTCTTCGCTTCGGCTTCGGCGGCAGCGGCGGCTTGCGCCTGGGCTTCCTTTTCCGATTCCAGCTTGGCCAGGCGTTCCTGCTTCTCGCGCAGTTCCGCTTCCTGGCGTGCGATCAGCTCGGCCTGTTTGCGTGCGTCTTCCTCGCGGCGCGCCACTTCGGCGGCGTCCACCACCGGCGCGGCAGGCGCGGCGGCAGGCACCGGCTCGTCGCGCTGGACGAAGGTGCGTACTTTCTTCACCGCCACCTGGATGGTGCGCGATTTGCCGGTGGCGTCAGCCTGCTTGATCTCGGTGGTTTCCTTGCGGGTCAGCGTGATCTTTTTCTTTTCGGTGTCCGCAGCTGCGCCGTGGGTGCGGCGCAGGTGTTCCAGCAACTTATCCTTATCATCTTTCGACAATGGATCTGACGTCGAACTCTTTTCGACGCCAGCAGAACGCAGCTGCGTCAGCAGCAAATCTGCAGGCATCTTCAGTTCGGTGGCAAATTGGGCTACGTTGTTACTCGCCATTCAGTCCTCTTTTCTATGTGTCGCGGAGATGATAAAGATACTCAAATTATGCCTTTGCGGATTCGGCCGCCGACCAGGCTTTGGCTTGCAGGGCCTTGGCGCGGTCGTCGTACTTCGAGTCAACCAACTTCATCTCATCGTCGGTCACATCTTCAAATTCACTTGCAATCAGTGCACGGGCACGGTCGGCGGACAGGGCCAGGATGGCGCCAAATTCGTCGTAAGCCAGTGCGGCAAAAGCTTCTACGGTCTTGATACCAGCCAGACCCAGCTTGCCGGCGGTGATGCGGTCCATGCCTTCCAGACCGACCAATGCCTCGTCCATGCCTTCCAGACCTTCTTCCGAGGCGATCGCCTCGGTCACCAGCGCATCGCGTGCGCGGGTCCGCAATTCATTGACGGTATCTTCGTCGAACGCGTCGATTTCCAGCATTTCGGAGATCGGCACGTAAGCAATTTCTTCCAGGCTGGCAAAGCCCTCTTCCACCAGGATGTCGGCCACTTCCTGGTCGACGTCCAGTTTTTCCATGAACAGCGCGCGGATCGCGGCGGTTTCCTGGGCTGCCTTGTCGGCCGATTCCTCGGCCGTCATGATGTTGATCTTCCAGCCGGTCAGATCGGCGGCCAGGCGCACGTTCTGGCCCGAGCGGCCGATGGCGATGGCCAGGTTTTCTTCGTCGACCACGACGTCCATGGCGTGCTTCTCTTCATCGACCATGATGGACGACACATTGGCCGGGGCCAGCGCGCCGATCACGAACTGGGCCGGATCTTCCGACCACAGCACGATGTCCACGCGTTCGCCGCCCAGCTCGCCGGTAACAGCCTGCACGCGCGAACCGCGCATGCCGACGCAGGTGCCGATCGGGTCGATGCGCTTGTCGGCCGTGTAGACGGCGATCTTGGCGCGCACGCCGGCGTCGCGGGCTGCGGATTTAATTTCCAGCATGCCTTGTTCGATTTCCGGCACTTCCAGTTCGAACAGCTTCATGATGAAGTCCGGCGCGGTGCGCGACAGGATCACCTGCGGGCCGCGCATATTGCGGTCCACGCGCAGGATGAAGGCACGCACGCGGTCGCCGATACGCAGATTTTCCTTGGGGATCATCTGGTCGCGCGGCAGGCGCGCTTCGATCTTGCCGGACTCGACGATTGCATCGCCGCGTTCCATGCGCTTGATGGTGCCGGTCACGAGCGAGTCGCCGCGCTCCAGGAAGTCGGCCAGGATCTGTTCGCGCTCGGCATCGCGCACGCGCTGCAGGACCACCTGTTTGGTGTCCTGGGCGAAACGGCGCCCGAATTCCACGGATTCGATCGGCTCTTCGATGTGGTCGTCCACTTCGATGTCGGCGATTTGTTCTTTTGCTTCAAACAGCAGCACTTCCTGGTCAGGCAGCTGCAGGCCCGCTTCGTCGGGCACCACGTGCCAGCGGCGGAAGGATTCGAACTCGCCCGAATCGCGGTCGATCGAAACGCGGATGTCGACCTCGCCTTCGTAGCGCTTCTTCGTAGCTTGCGCCAGCGCAAATTCCAGCGCACCAAAGACCACGTCCTTGTCGACGTTCTTTTCACGCGCCAGCGCGTCCACCAATAACAAAACTTCGCGACTCATGCTTTGCGTCCCTTAAAATCCACCTGCGGCACCAAGCGTGCCTTATCCATATCGGCGAGCGTAAACTCCAACAGCGCCGGACCATCTTTACCTTCAAATTCCAATGCCAGCTGATCGCCCTGCGGCTCCTGCAGCACGCCCTCGAAGGACTTGCGGTTGGAGGTGCCCGGCATGGCGACTTTCAGCTTGACGATGGCTTCGCAACCAGCGAAGCGGGTGAAATCTTCCAGTTTGCGCAGCGGCCTGTCCAGGCCGGGCGAGGAGATTTCCAGCCGCTCGTAGTTGACGTTTTCGACCGTCAGCACATGGCTCAGCTGATGGCTGACCGTGGCGCAGTCCTCAACCGTGATCGGGCCTTTTTCGGCCGCATCCGCCGCGCTGAAATCGATATAGACGCGCAGCAGTCCGCGCTCGGCCCGTTCGACATCAACCAGCTCATAGCCCAGACCGGCGACGGTCTTTTCAATTAATTCCGGCAGTTGCAAAAAATTTCTCCGCTAAAAACGGTTCACCAAAAAAAAAATGGGCTATTGCCCATCTTCTTGTACTACCCAGCCAGATGAAAGCACTCTCGGCATTAAAACCAGCGAATCACTTTTCCTAGGCTGGTCATTATAACCGCCAATTGACTTCGCTGCAATGCCACATACCACAGTGGACACGCAAACAACAATCAAAACTACGCAAAAACCTGGCCTGGAGGCCGGGAAACCGCGGGGGCCAGCCCCATCGGGTCCGACCCCAGGATTCGGATTAGCCCTTGCGGCGGCGCGGCATGCCGTGGTCGGACGCGCCGCCACGCGGCTGCTGGTTGCCGCGGCGCTGGCCGCCGGCATTGCCGAAGCCGAAAGTGGTTTGCAGCGGGTCCGGCTGGCGCGGACCTTTCGGCGCCTTGCCTGCGCCGCCGGCGCCGGCAGCACCCTGGCCACGGCCAAGGCCGCCCTGCCCGCCACCGCCGCCCGGACGGCCGGAGCCGCCTGGACGGCCCGAACCGCCGCCTGGACGGCCATAACCGCCAGCCTGGCCGCCGCCCTGGCCTGCGCCGAAGTAGGCGCCCTGGCCACGGCCCTGGCCGCGTGGTGCTTGCGGGAAGGGGTCGGCGTTCTTATTGCTCACGTCCATGCGGTTGCCGTTCGGCTCGCCGTCATCGTGCTCGTCGCGGTCGCGGCGCGGCTTCTGGTTGCCGCGCTGGCCGCCCTGGCCTTGCCCCTGCGGACCACGGCCGCCTTGCGGGCCGCCCTGGGCGCGCTTCTGGCCGCCCTGGGCCGGCTGGTCGCCCGGCTGTTTTTTCTCCACGCCATACGCGGCCATCAGGTCGCGCACGGTGTTTTCCTCCATCTCGTCCCAGCGGCCGCGCTTCAGGTCGCTAGGCAAGGTCATGGCGCCGTAGCGGGTACGGATCAGGCGCGACACGGTCAGGCCGATGGCCTCGAACATGCGGCGCACCTCGCGGTTGCGGCCTTCGCTGATGACCACGCGGTACCAGCGGTTGATGCCTTCGCCGCCGCCGTCCGCGATCTTGGAGAAGTTGGCCAGGCCGTCTTCCAGCTCCACGCCGGCCAGCAGCTTCTGGCGCATGCCTTCTTCCAGCGTGCCCAGCGTGCGCACCGCGTATTCACGGTCGATGTTGTAGCGCGGGTGCATCAGGCGGTTGGCCAGATCGCCGGAGGTGGTGAACAGCAGCAGGCCTTCGGTGTTGAAGTCCAGGCGGCCGATGGCCAGCCATTTGCCGGCCTTCATGGTCGGCAGGCGGTCGAACACCGATGGACGGCCGTCCGGATCGTCGTGCGACACGATTTCGCCGGCAGGCTTGTGGTACACCAGCACGCGCGGCGGCTTCTTGCTCACCTTGCGGTGGATCAGCTTGCCGTTGATGCGCACGGCGTCGGTCGGCAGGATGCGCTGGCCGATGTGGGCAGGCTCGCCGTTCACCGACACGCGGCCGGCAACGATCAGGTCTTCCATGTCGCGGCGCGAACCCAGGCCGGCTTCGGCCAATACCTTGTGCAGCTTGGGCGCGTCGTCTTCGGCGGTCAGGTCGCGGCGCACGGCCTTGGCCGGCTGGCGGCCCTTGCCGGCTTCTTCGCTGTCGAAGGCGTCGGAGGTGGCATAGGCGAATGCGGCGTCCGCATCGCTCAGCTTGCCGCCCGCGTGGCCGCCCTGCCCTTGGGCGCCTGGACGCTGCTTGCCCTTTTTCTTGTTCTTGTTGCGGCCTTCGTTGCGCGGACCGCGCTCATGGCGCGGACCGGCCGGGGCTGCGCCCTCGCCTTCGGCGCCAGCGGCCACAACCGCGGCCGGCGCACCTTCCGCGCCCTCGGCGACGGGAGCCGCCACTGGCGCTGGACGGGTGAGTTCGCGCACGGCGCGCAGTTCGCGCATCTGGCGCGGGCCGCGCGGGCGGCGTTCGGATTTGCTGTCGCCATTGCCCGCAGCGGCTGGCGCGTCGCCGGATTCGGCGGCAGGAGCGGCTGCATCGGCCTTCGGCTTTTTGGCGCGCGGCGCTTTGGCCGGCGCGCCCTCGGCGGCGGCGGATTCGCCAGCGGCGGCAGGCGCGGCGGCGGCATCGGCAGCCTGGGCAGGCTTGGCGCGCGGCTTCTTCACGGGCGCGGCGGCCGCCGCATCGCCAGCATCGCCAGCATCGGCGGCAGGAGCGGCATCGGCCTTGGCCTTGCGCTTGGGCTTGGGTGCTTCGCCCGCGGCCAGCGCGCTCGGCGCATGCGCCTCGCCCTTGTCGGCTTCAATCTGCGCCTTGGTACGGCGCTTCGGCTTGGCAGCCAGGTCGGCGGCGGGTGCGCCGGCAGTCTCTTGGGTATCAGTGTTGTTCATTGTTCATTTCTTGGTTGTGCTCAGCGTCAACCGTCGTTTCTGGCGCAAGGGCGTGAGCCGGTGCCTCATTGATGGGCGACGCGGCGTGTTGCGCCGCTTTGTCAAAGTTCTCCTGCAGGGCTGCTTCCAGCGCTTCCATGTCGGGCGCGCCACCTCGCATATCGCTGATTTGCTGCAACGGTGGCAGCTGGGACAGCGAACTGAGTCCCAAATCATCCAAAAAGTGCTTGGTGGTGCCCAGCAGGGCGGGCCGTCCCAGCACGTCGCGGTAGCCGAGCACGTCCACCCAGCCACGGTCTTCCAGCATTTTGATCGTCTGCGAATTCACGGCCACGCCGCGAATCTCCTCGATGTCGCCGCGCGTCACCGGCTGGCGGTAGGCAATAATGGCCAGTGTTTCCAGCGTTGCGCGCGAGTATTTCTGCGGCTTTTCCGGGCTTAGCCGGTCCAGGTACAGCTTCATTTCCGGCCGGCTCTGGAAACGCCAGCCGCTGGCCAGGTTCACCACCTCGACGCCGCGGCCATCCCAGTCCAGCTTCAGTTCTTCCAGTATTTCCTTGATCGTATCGGCGCCCAGGCCCTCGTTGCGCGGCCTGCCCTGCTCATCGAGCTCCACAAACAGCTTCTTGAGGCTGTGCATGGACAAAGGCTCATGCGCGCATAGCAAAGCGGTTTCGAGGACTCTTTTCGCCTCAACTGTATTCATAGCTATCTTGTGTTTGCAATAAATGCAAGATGTGCCCGGGCCTTTGCGCGCTGGGCAGGGGCAGTACCGATGGGGATGGAGGTGTCAGGTCCAACTGCGGCAATTGTACCTGATAAAACTACGAAAGGGATAAATTGTCCAGACAGCCGTAACAAGAATTACGCCGAGGCAAGTCGATCGCTCAAGATTGCAGAAACACCAACGAAAGCCGGGTATTCAGCGGTGATGACGAAAGTCGGGATGCGGCCCAGGTACTGGGCGAAGCGGCCCTTCTGCTCGTAGCGGGCGCGGAAACCGGAACGGTCGAAGCGCGCGCCCAGGCGCGGCACGATGCCGCCGCCTATATAGATGCCGCCCTGCGCGCCCAGCGTCACGCCCAGGTTGCCGGCCACCGTGCCCAGCATGCAGCAGAAGGTTTCCACCACTTCGTCGCACAGCGCACTCTCGCCGTCGAGCGCGCGGCGCACGATTTCCGGCACGGCGATGTCTTCCCGCGCCACGCCGCGATGGGCGCAAAGCGCGCGGTAGATCAGTTCGATGCCCACGCCGGACATGAAGCGCTCGGCCGACACGTGCTCGAATTCCGTCCATGCATATTGCAGGATGGCGACCTCGGTCGGGTTGGCGGGCGAGAAGCTCACATGGCCGCCTTCGCTCAGCAGCGCGGTCCAGCCGCCGTCCTTGCCGGCGCATTTGCTCGGTATCAGGCCGGAAACGCCCAGGCCGGTGCCGGCGCCGATCAGGCCCAGCGGTGCGCCGGCTTGCGCCGTGCCGCCGCCCACCTGGCGCTTCTGTTCGTCCGACAGGAAAGGCAGCGAGCTGGCCAGGGCCGTAAAGTCGTTGACCACCACCAGCACCTCGAAGCCGCACGCGGCGCGCAGCGCCTCGATGGAGAATTCCCAGTGATGGTTGGTCATGCGCACGAAGTCGCCCGTCACCGGATTGGCGATGGCGATGGCGCCGTGCACGATGCCCGCGCCCGCCACCGCCTTCACGCCGGGCAGCGCCAGGTAGGCGCGCAGCGCGTCCGCCAGCGAGGGGTAGTCCGCGCAGGCCAGCACATTGATCTGTTGAATGCTACCGGGAGCCACTTCCAGCGCAAAGCGCGCATTGGTGCCGCCGACGTCCGCCAGCAAACGCGGGCCGCCTGGGAAGCCGGAATTTTGAGGGGAAGTGGGCTGGGCAGTCATGATGGCAATAAGAATCGTTGAGGCCTTAGCTTAATGGAAATCCCGGCGCAGGCGCAAGCATTCTTTGTAGTTTTAGTACATTCTCAAATTCAATGAGGTAAAAAACTGACGTCCTGCCAGATTTTCAACGTAGTATGACTACCCCGCAAAAGTAAAAAACCCCGGCCGCAGCCGGGGTTTTCCATGGGCGGCAAGTACGCCGGCCTAGCCGTGGGAAGCGGTCACCGCCGTCCCCTCCTCGTCGCGCGGACGGCGCAATTCGTGGGCGAATGCGGAGTTCCAGGCGTCCAGGCCGCCGTGCAGCGGCCGCGCATAGCTGTAGCCGCGCGCATGCATGAGCTTGGCCATATGGGCGGCGGTCACGTCGTTGGGGCAGCTGCAATACACAATAATGTGGCGGTCTTTCGGCAGCGACGCGATGACGGCCAGCGGATCGCCGTTGGCCAGCAGCGCGCCCGGCACGGCCGGTTCCAGCATCTGCGCCGTCACGCTGCGCGCGTCCACCATCACGGGGGCATGGCCGTCCACCAGCAGCTGGCGCAGCTCGTCCACGGTGATGCGTTCCATCTGCACGGCTTGCTGGAAGCGCTTGCGCTCCACATATTTGTACAGGATGAACAGCGCCAGCAGCACGCCCAGCACGCTCAGCGCGGTGCCGCCCATGGTGGACAGGATGTCCAGCACGTCGTCTATGCTCTGGTGGAAATAGGCGCCGATGGCGATGCCGGTGCCGGACCAGATCAGCCCACCGGGCACGCTGAAGCCGAGGAAGCGCGGATACGAGGTGCCCATGGCGCCCGACATGGGCGGCGCGATGGTGTTAAAACCGGGAATGAATTTGGCCACCAGCAGCGATTTCGGCCCCCAGCGGCGGAAGTTGTCCTCGGTCTGGCTGACGCAGTAGTCCGGCGACAGCGAGATGCGGCACAGCAGCTTCAGGATGCGCTTGCCGTAGCGGCGCCCGGCGCGGAACCAGAAAAAGTCGCTCACAGAGCAGGCCAGCAAGGCGGCCGCCAGCACACCGGCCCAATGCAGTTCGCCGTTGGCGGCAAGCGCGCCCGACACGATCAGCAAGGGGAACGCAGGTATGGGCAGGCCCATCTGTTCGATCAGGACGACCGCGAACACGATGAAGACACCGTATTCCTGCAGCAATGAGAGTAAGTTGGCCATGGTGACGCTATCTTATCCGAATTAGCCGAAATCGTGACGCGGGATCGCTCCAAGCAGCGCTTTGGTGTAAGGGTGGCGCGGATTGCGGTACAGCTCGTCCGAATCCGCCAGCTCCACCACCTCGCCCTGGTTCATCACCATCACCTGGTCTGAAATGTATTTCACCACCGACAAATCGTGCGAGATGAAGATATAGGACAAGCCGAACTCGTCCTGCAAATCCTGCAGCAGATTGAGCACCTGCGCCTGCACCGACACGTCCAGCGCCGACACCGACTCGTCGCAGACAAGGATTTCCGGCTTCATGGTCAGGCAGCGCGCAATGGCGATGCGCTGCCGCTGGCCGCCGGAAAACTCGTGCGGGTAGCGATGGAAGGCAAGTGCGGGCAAACCCACTTTTTCCAATAGCTGGTACGCGTTTTCCACACGTTCGCGCTCGTTGGCGCCGATATTGTGCAGCCGCATGGGCTCGAGCAGGATCTGGCCCACGGTGAAGCGCGGGTTCAGCGAGGCGTAGGGATTCTGGAAAATGATCTGGATGCGGCGCTTGTAGGCCATGTACTCGCTGGCCGGCATGGAGATCAGGTCCTTGCCCTCGAACATGGCGGTGCCGCCGGTGGCCTGGTGCAGGCGCAGCAGGGTCAGGCCGACCGTGGTCTTGCCGGAGCCGGACTCGCCCACCACGCCCAGGGTTTTACCGCGCGGCAGCTTGAACGACACGTCCTTGACCGCCTTGAACTCGCGCTTGCCGAACAGGCCCTCGCGCAGGAGGAAGCTCTTGCTGAGCTTGTCCACCACCAGCACGTGCTCGTCGTCCGGCGCGGTGCCGCGCGCGCGCTGGCGCAGTTCGATGCCGGCGCCGGCCTTGCCTTCCATATAGTCGTTAATGACGGGCAGGCGCCACGGGCGCGCGTCCAGCGACGGGCGGCAATGCAGCAGCGCGCGGGTGTAGCTGTCCTGCGGGTCGCCGAAGATCTGGCGCGTGGGGCCGGTTTCGCGCACCTCGCCGTGCCGCATGACGATCACATGGTCCGCGATTTCGCCCACCAGGCCCAGGTCGTGCGTGATGAACAGCACTGACATCTGGCGCTTCTTCTGCAGGCTGGCGATCAGCTCCATGATCTGTTTCTGGATGGTGACGTCCAGCGCCGTGGTGGGCTCGTCGGCGATCAGCAGTTGCGGCTCGCAGGCAATCGCCATGGCGATCATCACGCGCTGCTGCTGGCCGCCGGACATCTGGCTGGGATAGGCGTCGATCTTGCGTGCCGGGTCGGGAATGCCGACCTCGTCGAGCAGCGCCAGCGTGCGCGCCCGCGCCTCCTTCTTGTTCATGCCCATGTGCTGGCGCAGCACTTCGCCGATCTGGTAGCCCACCGTGAACACCGGGTTCAGCGAGGACATCGGTTCCTGGAAGATCATGGAGATGTCCTTGCCGCACATGCGGCGCCGCTCGGCGGTGCTCAGGCGCAGCACGTCCCGGCCCTGGAACAGGATGCTGCTGGCCGGGTCGATCAGGGTGGTGTCGGCCGGCAGCAGGCCCATCACCGCCAGCGAGCTGACCGATTTGCCGCTGCCCGATTCGCCCACCAGCGCCACGGTGCTGTTGCGCGGCACGGCGAAGCTGATGCCTTTCACGGCCTCGAAGGTGTTTTTCTTGTCGATGCGGAAGCGCACGCGCAGATCGCGCACTTCGAGCAGGTTGTGATCGATACTGTCCATTTACTTCACTTTCGGATCGAGGGCGTCGCGCAGCGCGTCGGTGAACAGGGAAAAGGCGGTGACCAGCAGCGCCATCGCGGTGGCGGCCGCCGTCAGCTGCCACCATTTTCCGAGGATGAGCTCGTTCTGCGCCTCGTTCAGCATGGAGCCCCAGCTGACCACGCCCACCGGCACGCCGAAGCCGAGGAAGCTGAGAATGACTTCGGCCTTGATGAAGCCCACCACCAGGATGGACATCTGCACCAGCGCCACGTGGCTGACATTGGGGAAGATGTGCGAGAACATCTTGCGCCAGCTGGAGGCGCCGATGGCGTCGGCCGCCATCACGTATTCGCGCGCCTTGTGCTTGATGTATTCGGCGCGTATCAAACGGTAGGGGCCGGTCCAGCCGGTCAGGCCGAGGATGAGCACGATGGTCATCACGCCCTTTTGCTGCAGCACGGCGGCCACCGTCAAGATCATCAGGATGGACGGGATGGAGGTGAAGATGCTGTAGAACCAGTTGAAGAAGTCGTCCACCAGGCCGCCGTAGAAGCCGGACACGGCGCCGAACAGCGTGCCCAGGCCTACCGCCACCAAGGCTGCAACCAGGCCGACCACGATGGAGGTTTCCGCGCCTTTGATGGTTTTCTTGATGACGTCGTGGCCCCATTTGTCGCCGCCGAAAGGCAGGCTGGGGAGGCGCTCGGCGGCCGGGCCGGCGGCGCCGGGGAGCTGGGCGCGCAGGGCTTTCAGGTCGTCGGCCAGGGGGTCGGCGACGCCGTGCATGTCGACCTCGGGGGCGGGGGCGCCTTGCAGGGCTTGCAGGTCTTCGGCCAGGGGGTCGAATTCGTTGGGCGGTGGCGGAGCCTGGCGGGTTACGCCCGGAGGGCTAACCCGCCCTACCCGCCCGGCGTCCGCTGGGCCGGCGGCGAAGCTGGGGGGGGCGTAGTTGATGCCGACTTCTTCTTCCCAGTCGGAGACGATCAGGCCGCTGGCCGAGAGCACCAGCAGCAGCATGAAGGCGCCGACGATGGCCAGGGCCACCATGGCCACGCGGTCGGCGCGCAAACGGCGCCAGGCGAGCGCCCACAATCCGGGCGCGGCGTGTGTGTTCTGCATCTGTACTTCCTTATTTCAACTGTACGCGGGGGTCGACCGCCTGGTACAGCAGGTCGGTGAGCAGGTTGAACACCATGGTGGCGATGGCCACGTACACGGTGATGGCTTTGATCACGGGAAAGTCGCTGCGCTCCACCGCCAGGATCACTTCGCGCCCGATGCCGGGAATGCCGAAGAAGCGCTCCAGCAGGAAGGCGCCGATCAAGAGCGCGGGCAGGTTGGCCATGACGTGCGTGATGATGGGGATGGCGGCGTTGCGCAGCACGTGCACCCACATCACGCGCGCCTCGCCCAGCCCCTTGGCGCGCGCGGTGCGCACATAATCCTGGTTGGCTTCGTCCAGCACGAAGCTGCGGTACAGCCGCAAGGTGGGCGCGATCGAGACCGCCAGGCCGATCAGGATGGGCAAGGTGGAATAGCGCAGCAGGTTGTCCCAGAAATTCTCGCCCCAGCCCTGCACCGGGAACAAGCCCATCTGGTAGGCGAAGCCGTACTGGAACACGATGATGTAGACCAGGATGGAAATCGACATGCCCACGGTGCAGGCTATCATCACGGCGCGGTCCAGCAGCGAGCCGCGCACGAAGGCGACGATCAGCGCCAGCGCAATGCCGATCAGCGTTTCCAGCAGCGTGAGCGGCACCAGCACCGTCAGCGACGGCCCCAGGCGCGTGGTGATGATGTTGGACACGGACTCGCCCGTGGCCCAGCTCTGGCCGAAGTCGAAGGTGGCGATCTGCTTCAGGAAGATGCCGAGCTGGACGTAGTAAGGCTGGTCCACGCCCAGCTGGCGCCGGATGTTGGCGATGCTTTCGGCGTTGGACATCTTGCCCGCCAAAATATAGGCCGGATCGCCGCCCACCCAGTTGAACAGCACGAACACCAGCAGCACCACGCCCAGCATGGTGGGCAGCATCTGCCACAGGCGGCGCAGAATATAGGCAAGCATCACTTCCTCTCAATATCGATATACGCCCATTCCTGGTGCAGGATGGGATGTTTCTTATAGCCCAGCACACTGCGCTGGGCCAGCATATTCCGGTAGCGCGCGTAGCCCATCATGGCGCCGCCGGTCGCTTCCAGGCGGCGCGCCATCTTGTGGTACAGCGCGTCGCGCCCGGCGCCGGCCGGCAGGCGCTTGCTGGTGGCGTACCAGGCGTCGTACTGCGCGTCCTGGTAGCAGCCGTTGTTGTTCTGGCCGATGTTGGGGCCGTAGAACAGCTGCATGAAATTATCGCCGTCCGGGTAGTCGGCTATCCACTGGTAATTGCGGGTCTGCAGCTTGCACAGCACCTCGGCCTTCAGAATGTCGGTGAAGATCATGCGCTCGTTCTCCAGGCGGATGCCGCCCAGCACCGGGTCGCGCATATTCCAGTAGAAATAGGTGATCTCGCGGTCGATCAGGCGCTTCCAGGAATAGACGTAGTCTGCCATGGTCAGCTCGCGCTGCCGGCCCTTGAAGGCCGGATCCGGGGTGAACAGCAGGCCGCGCTTCAGCCGTATCGTGTACGTCAGGTCGCGCGCCACGGCGGGATCGAAACTGGTTTCCGCGGCAGGCAGGATGTAGCGCAGCACTTTCACCGGCTCGGCCGATGACGCTGCTGCCGAGCTGAGCGCAAGGCCCAGCAGCAAAGCGGCCCGCCAGCGATGGACTGGTTTCATGCAGGTATATCCCAAGGTTATAGGAGCACCCGCTCCCCCACCATCATCCTTACCCCAGAAAAGCGCGCAAGAAAAAAATATGCTGCAACGCAATACCGGATCAGCACAAATGACTATCTTTCATAGATGAACGCAACGCAACATATCCGTATTAACACGGCAAGAGTGTGTTGTTTTTACGCACGGAAAAATGTGCTTTTCATTGACAATTCTTGGTGGCCGGTGCTTTGATGCGAACCCTCTCCGAAAACAATATGTGATTTTTGGAGAGAATTGTTGGTGTGCAACTAATTCAAGCCTCCTGCCGACGCCGCATCCGGGATCTTCCCCTGCGGCGCCAGCAGCGCTATGCCTTATTGCGCCCAAACGATACTTTTCTTGGGAGTTGTTTGTAATGATGATGGAAACGGTTTTATCCCGCTCGGTGCGCCTGATCTTCTCGGGCAGCGTAGTGGCGGCGGGCCTGATGGCCCAACAGGCTTATGCACAAGACGCCAACATCCAGCGCGTGGAAATCACGGGCTCGAGCATCAAACGCGCGACCGCGGAAACCGCGTCGCCTATCCAGGTCCTGACCAGCGACGACATGATGAAGTCGGGCAAGGCCACCGTGGCCGAGTACCTGCAGACTCTGTCGGCCGACGGCGCCGGCTCCCTGCCTACCGGCTTCGGTTCCGGCTTCGCCGCTGGCGCCACCGGCATCTCCCTGCGCGGCCTGGGCGCGACCTCCACCCTGGTACTGCTGAACGGCCGCCGCATGGCGCCTTTCGCGCGCGCCGACGACGGCCAGAAGAGCTTCACCGACCTGTCCACCATCCCGATGCAGATCGTTGAGCGCATCGAAGTGCTGAAAGACGGCGCTTCCTCGCTGTACGGCGCCGACGCCATCGCCGGCGTGGTCAACATCATCCTGAAGAAGGACTTCGAAGGCCTGCAGATCAAGGGCGACACCGGCGCTTCGCGCTACTCGGACGCCAAGCAGAACAAGATCTCGGTCACCGCCGGCAAGGGCAACCTGGACGACGACAAGTACAACATCGTCTTCAACGCCGAATACAGCCACACCGACGGCCTGCAGGCTTCCGACCGCGGCAACCGCGCCTGGATCGGCCACGGCGACATCCGCCCTTGGGGCTATGGCGTGGGCACCCAGTACGCTGGCGGCTACATCACCAACGGCGCTTCCTCGCCATCGCCTACCGGCGCCCTGCTGAACCCGAAAACCGGCCAGTACGTGTCGCTGCCGGGCTGCGCACAGTTCTCCAACGTCACCCCGCAAGATCCAAACGGCGGCTGCCTGTGGCACCAGGACAAGTTCCGCTCGATGAATCCAGAGATCGAATCGATCAACCTGTACTCGCGCGGCACCTTCCAGATCAACGCCGACCACCAGGCCTTCTTTGAAGCCGGCTACTCGGAGCGCGACACTGCCTTCACCCTGACCCCATCGTCGACCTCGTCGACCGTGGTGTTCCCGGGCCAGAACGGCGGCGCCAACCAGCTGATCAACTACGGCAACACCATCCTGATGGCTGCCAACCACCCGCAGAACCCGTACGGCGTGCCAGTGCGCGTGCGCTACTCGGCCTTCGACGTGGGCGCCAGCACCCGCAAGAACACCAACGAGTTCACCCGCTTCGTGGCCGGCCTGAAAGGCACCGTCAAGGGCTGGGACTATGAGACCGGCTTCACCTTCTCGCAGTCCAAGCTGAACCTGGACTGGAGCAATATGCTCAACATGAAGGCGCTGCAGTCGGCCCTGGGCGACCCAAGCTCCAAGCTGTTCCCGTACTACATCGGCGCGCAGGCGAACAAGAACCCGGCCTCGCTGTACGCAGCCCTGGTGACCAACGCCACCTCCGACTCCAGCACCAAGCTGGTGATCGCCGACTTCAAGGCTAGCCGCGAACTGTGGGCACTGCCAGGCGGCAAGATGGGTCTGGCCATCGGCGGCGAACACCGCCGCGAAACGCTGAACAACCCGTCCCTGTCCGGCACCTCGGACGGCTCCATCAACTCCAGCTACACCGCCGCGTTCGGCAAGAACAACGTGTCGGCCGTGTACGCCGAGGTACTGGCGCCGGTGCTGAAGACCGTGGAACTGACCGCAGCCCTGCGTTACGACCACTACGACCAGTTCAACTCGACCACCCCGAAACTGGGCGCGAAATGGACCCCGGCCAAGAACTTCGCTGTCCGCGGCACTTACACCGAAGGCTTCCGCGCACCTAGCGCGGCCGAGTCCAACGTGCTGAGCCAGGCAGTGGGCAGCGCCCCTGTGCGCGATCCTATCCGTTGCCCGGGCGGCACCCCGGCGGCCGGCGCTTCGCAGACCGACTGCTCGATCACCGTCAGCTCGATCAAGGTCGGCAACCCGAACCTGCAGCCTGAAGAGTCCAAGGGCTACACCCTGGGCATGGTCTGGGATCCGTTCGAAGGCAACAGCATTGCCGTGGACGCGTTCAAGATCAAGCGCAGCAACGAGATCAACCCGGTCTCCTACGCTGAAGCGGCGCAGTCGCCAACGGCCGTGCGCAACGACAACAACCTGAAGAACGCCGCCGGCCAGGTCATCCCTAACTCCGGCTCGCTGCTGGTGGTGTCGGGCGCCTACCGCAACTCGAGCTACACCGAAGTCACCGGCGTGGATCTGGACGTGAAACAGCGCCTGCGCCTGGGCGCATGGGGCAAAGCCGTCATCGGCCTGAACCTGACCCACATCTCGTCCTGGCTGCGCGCCGAGTCCGACACCGTGCAGTACCAGTTCGCTGGCACCCACGGCAACTGCGACACCTCGAACTGCGCCGGCACGCCGAAGAACAAGGCCACCCTGTCCGCTTCCTGGGACATCGGCGCCTGGAACTTCGCGTCCAACCTGAACTACCGCGACAGCATGAAGAACATCAAGTTTGAAGGCGACGTGTGCGCTTCCAAGTTTGCCGACGGCACCGTGGCCCCTAACGGCTGCAAACTGGCGTCCTTCACCACGCTGGACCTGTCGACCCGCTGGAACTTCAGCAAGAACCTGCAGCTGACCGCGTCCGTCGCCAACGTGCTGGACAAGATCGCTCCGCTGGATCCGCTGACCTACGGCGGCATGAGCTTCAACCCGATGGACGCTTCCGGCGCCATCGGCCGCTACTTCAAGGTCGGCGCAAACTACAGCTTCAAATAATTCATCATTTGAGGGCTTAGCCTGAAAAGGGCGGTGAGCGATCACCGCCCTTTTTGCATATAAGTGTCGCCAAAAACTAACGCATTTCCACGCAAGCGTTAAACCCGGCGGCGCCCCGAGCAACAAAGCTGCTACATCAAGTTACATGCCGTAGTCCGAATTTACTGGATGTTAGGGCTTGCCACAGCCATTTTCCCTGCCTGAACAACAACTATCGGTCCGCAAATAGGGGGATCACGTACATTGACAGCTGAACCCGGCTGATGATTTCATCGAACAATTGAGCAAATGCCTAGCCCTTTGCTCAACTGGAAACGGGAAAGTTGCGCACCAACTTGCCAGATGCAGGACGCTGCGCACATCCGTTCGAACATCTCAACAGTTGGAGGCTTTTAGTATGATGATGGAAACAGTTATGGCACGTTCCGTGCGCCTGATATTCTCGGGCAGCGTGGTTGCAGCAGGTCTGCTGGCAACGCCGGCGATGGCACAAGATGCCAACGCGAATGTCCAGCGCGTGGAAATTACCGGTTCGAGCATCAAGCGCGCTACCGCTGAGACGGCATCGCCGATCCAGCTGATCGGCCGCGAAGAGCTGCTGAAATCGGGCAAGGCGACCGTCGCCGAATACCTGCAGACCCTGACCGTGGACGGCGCCGGTTCGCTGCCTACCGGTTTCGGCAACGGTTTCGCCGCCGGCTCCACCGCCATCTCGCTGCGCGGCCTGGGCGCGACCTCCACCCTGGTACTGCTGAACGGCCGCCGCATGGCCCCGTTCGCCCGTGCCGACGACGGCCAGAAAAGCTTCACCGACCTGTCCACCGTGCCGATGCAAATCGTTGAGCGCATCGAGATCCTGAAGGACGGCGCCTCGTCGACCTACGGCGCGGACGCGATTGCCGGCGTGGTCAACATCATCCTGCGCAAGGACTTCGAAGGCCTGCAAGTAAAAGGCGACACCGGCACCTCGCGCTACAGCGACGCCAAGCAGAACAAGGCTTCCCTGTCCTTCGGCAAAGGCAACCTGGACAACGACAAGTACAACTTCGTGTTCAATGCCGAATACCAGCAGTCGGACAAGCTGAAAAACAGCGACCGCGGCGACCGCGGCCATATCGGCCACGGCGACCTGCGTCCTTACGGCTTCCCTATCGGCACCCAGTTTGCCAGCGGCTACATCAACGGCACCAACAACGCCACCGCCTCCCCGGTCGGCCTGCTGCGCGATCCGAAGACCACCAACTACGTCGCCCTGCCAGGCTGCTCGTCGCTGACCAGCGCCAGCCAGACCGGCGCCAACGGCGGCTGCGTCTGGTACGCCGACCAGTTCCGCGACATGCAGCCTGAGATCGAATCGATCAACCTGTACTCGCGCGGCACCTTCCAGATCAATGAAAACACCCAGGCTTACGTGGAAGCGGGCTATTCCAAGCGCGACACCTCGTTCACCCTGGTGCCGCCATCGGTCACCCCGACCGTGGCCTTCCCGCCGAACGCCGCCAACCCGCTGGGCTTCATCAACTACGGCAACCTGAACATCATGTCGGCCGCGCACCCGCAGAATCCTTACGGCGCGCCTATCCGCATCCGCTACACCGCGTTTGACGTCGGCCCAAGCACCCGCTCGGCCAACAACGAATTCAACCGCCTGGTCATCGGCGTCAAAGGTTCGGCCATGGGCTGGGACTACGACACCGGCTTCACCCACTCCGAGTCCAAGCTGCACCTGGACTACAGCAATATGCTGAACATGAAAGTGGTGGCGGCCGCCCTGGGCGATCCAACCTCGAAGTACTTCCCGTACTACATCGGCGCACAGGCCAACAAGAACCCGGCCTCGCTGTACGCAGCCATGGTGACCAACGCCACCTCCGATTCGACCACCAAGCTGAACGTGATCGACTTCAAGGCCTCGCGCGAGCTGTGGGCTCTGCCGGGCGGCAATATGGGGCTGGCAGTCGGCGCCGAGCACCGCCAGGAAAAACTGTCGAATCCTTCGCTGAAGGGTTCGGAAGACGGCTCGATCAACTCCAGCTACGTGGCAGCATTCGGCGACACCAAGGTGTCGGCGATCTACGCCGAGGTACTGGCGCCGGTGATCAAGAACGTCGAACTGAGCGCAGCCTTCCGCTACGACAAATACGACAACTTCAACTCCACCACGCCGAAGGTTGGCGCCAAGTGGACCCCGGTCAAGTCCTTCGCACTGCGCGGCACTTACACCGAAGGCTTCCGTGCACCAGGCGCGGCTGAAGGCTCGAAAGCATCGCAATCGACCGGCACCTCGACCGTGGCCGATCCGATCCGTTGCCCAGGCGGTAAAGTACCAGCCGCCGGCGGCGCCACCTCGACCGACTGCGGCATTCCTGTCGCCGCCGTGAAAGTGGGCGATCCTAACCTGCAACCAGAAACCTCCAAGGGCTACACCCTGGGCGTGGTATGGGACGTGCTGGCCGACACCGGCATCACCCTGGACGGCTGGAAGATCAAGCGCTCCAACGAGATCAACCCGCTGCCGTACAACGAAGCGGCCGCCCTGCCGACCGCAGTTCGCAACGACAACAACCTGGTCGTGAACGGCGTCGTGATCCCGAACTCGGGCACGCTGGTGCTGACCCAGGCCCCATACCGCAATTCGAGCTTCACCGAAATCAGCGGCGTGGACCTGGACATCAAGCAGCGCCTGCGCCTGGGCGCCTACGGCAAAGCCCAGCTGGGCCTGACCTGGACCCACGTGGCTTCGTGGAAGCGTCACGAGTCCGCCACCACCGTGTACCAGTTCGCTGGCACCCACGGCAACTGCGACACCTCGAACTGCGCCGGTACGCCTAAGGACAAGATCAACCTGACCGGCACCTGGGATATCGGCGACTGGAACTTCAACGGCATCGTGAACTACCGCGCCAAGATGAAGAACATCCTGTTCGAAGGCAATCCTTGCGCCTCCAACCTGGCCAACGGCCAGCCAGGCACCACCGACTGCCAGATCGCCTCGTTCACCACGCTGGACCTGTCGACCCGCTACAACTTCAGCAAACAGCTGACCTTGTTCGCGTCGATGAACAACGTGCTCGACAAGATCGCACCGCTGGATCCGCTGACCTACGGCGGCCTGAGCTACAACCCGATGGACGCGACCGGCGCCATCGGCCGCTACGTCAAAGTGGGCCTGAACTACAAATTCTTCTAATCGCCTGATTAGCTGAATCTGCCCGAGGGGCGGTGCGCAAGCACCGCCCCTTTTTCTTTTGACAAGCCTAGACAACTCACTTGCCAAAACCGTATCGAGTTGGCAGAAATACGTCGATTTTGACGAAAAACCCGAACAAAAATTGACAAGCCTGCGCAATCGGTGGTTTCATATCGCCCCTGTGATTTTTCGTGAGAATTACAGGGACCTGCAAAAACAGCAAGTTGACGTTCCCCCTATCGCATCAAGAGAAAGCTACAAAGCAATGATCAAAGAAACAGTATTGTCGCGCTCGCTGCGCGTCATGTTCGCGGGCGGCCTGGCACTGGGCATGCACGCAGCCAGCGCCCAGGACGCGGCGCCGGACGCCGCCATGCAGCGCGTGGAAATCACCGGCTCCAGCATCAAGCGCATCGCGGCGGAATCGTCGCTGCCGGTGCAGTCCTTCAGCCAGAAAGACATCAAGAAGTCCGGCGTGACCACGGTCACCGACTTCATCCAGCAACTGCCCGCCATGCAGGGCTTCTCCGTGGCGGCCGACTCGGTCGGCGGCGGCGGCGGCGGCGTGACCACCGCCTCCATCCACGACATCGGCGCGGCCTACACCCTGGTGCTGCTGAACGGCCGCCGCGTGGCGCCGTCCAACTCCGGCACCACCATCGACCTGAACTCGATCCCGCTGTCGGCCATCGAGCGCGTGGAAGTGCTGACCGACGGCGCCTCGGCCCTGTACGGCGCCGACGCGATCGCCGGCGTGGTCAACTTCATCCTGAAAAAAGGCGCCTCCCCGTGGGAAGTGAACGCCAAGGTCAACAGCCCCCAGAAATCCGGCGGCAAGAGCAACTCCATCAGCATCAGCAAGGGCTTCGGCGACTACGAGGACGACGGCTACAGCGTGTTCGTCTCGGCCAGCCATGACGAGCAGAAACAGCTGAAAGCCTCGCAGCGCGACTTCGCGCGCAGCGGCATCGTCAACTTCACCGACCCGAAAACCGGCAAGGCGCTGCAGTTCATCAACGGTTCCTCGCGCGCGCTGCCAGCCAACGCCGCCGTCAGCTACAAGAGCAGCGAAATCGATCCGGTCACCGGCCAGCCTATCGTCAAGAATGTCAACCTGAACCCATACGCGCTGTCGCACGGCGGCAAGTGCGCCACCAGCAACCTGGACTTCTACGCCGACGGCCAGTGCTACTACGATTCGCCGTCCACCATCGAGATCAACCCTGAATCGCAGCGCGACTCCATCTTCAGCTCGGGCAGCCTGAAGCTGGGCAACACCGGCTTCAAGGGCTTCTTCGACTTCGCCTACACCGAAGCGAAAATCGTCGCCAGCATCGCCCCTTACCCGGCCGACTTCAGCATCGCCAAGGGCTCGGCCCTGTACAACAAGTACATCCAGCCTTACCTGACGCCGGAACAGAAAGCCGGCGCCACCTCGGTGGTGGCCAAGTACCGCCTGTATGAAATGGGCAACCGCACCTACGACTACGGCACCAAGGCCACCCACCTGGTGGCGGGCGTGGACGGCCAGGCATTCGGCTGGGACATCAACTCGGCGGTGACCTACTCGAAGAACAAGCAGACCCAGAAATACGTGGGCGGCTTCCCGCTGGCCGACAAGTTCCAGGCCGCGCTGGACGCCGGCACCATCGATCCCTTCGGCTACGCCCAGGGCGAGATGCCGGCCTCCATGCGCAGCGCGCTGCTCGACACCGGCTTTAGCGGCACCTACAACACGCAGACCGTGGAAATGAAGGGCATCGACGCGCGCGCCTCGCGCGAAGTGTTCAAGCTGGCCGGCGGCAGCGCCCAGCTGGGCGTGGGCGCGGACTTCCGCAACACCGCCTTCCGCATCGACCAGGCCGACGTGGCCAAGCAGGCACAAATCCTGTTCGACAACGCCCAGGTGGACAGCAACTATGAGCGCAACAACGCCGGCGCCTACGCCGAGCTGATGATGCCGATCACCAAGAAGCTGGAAGCGACCGCCTCGGTGCGCTACGACCAGATCGGCGCCATCGACAACAACCTGACCGGCAAGGAAGTGGGCAGCAAGGAAAACGCCGCCACCTGGAAGGTCAGCACCAAGTACGCGGCCGCCAAGAACCTGATGCTGCGCGCAGCGGCAGGCACCGGCTTCCGCGCCGCCAGCATGACCGAGATCGCCGGTCCGCTGGAAGACTGGGGCGTCACCGGCGGCAACTACCAGTGCCCGCTGACTGCCGCCAACGGCATGGCCGGCCACCCGCTGGCGTCCTACTGCAACGGCGTGCAGCGCCAGCAGTTTGAAGCCTTCCAGGGCGGCAATCCGGAGCTGAAGCCGGAGAAGTCCAAGCAGTGGAGCGTGGGCTTTGTGTTCGAGCCTATCGACAGCCTGTCGATGGCGATCGACCTGTGGAACGTGGAAATCCGCGACCAGGTGACCGCCGTGTCCGAAGGCCTGATCTTTAAATACCCGGCCAAGTACGCCTCGCTGTTCACCACCAAGCACATCGGTTCGACCGGCGAGGACGTGCTGGCCATCAAGCTGCTGCCAATCAACATCGGCAAGGTGGAAAACCAGGGCGTCGACTACGACTTCACCCACAAGATGAAGCTGTTCGACGGCAAGCTGACCAGCCGCCTGGCCGGCACCTGGCTGCTCAAGTCGCGCTACACCACCCCGGGCACCGACGACCAGTGGGAAACCAGCCTGAACCGCTACGGCTCGAACGACAAGGTCAGCTTCCGCCACGTGGTGCGCGCCACCACCTCGCTGGAGACCGCCAAGTTCACCCACACGCTGGCCGCCAACTACCGCAACGGCTACAAGGACAAGCCGCAGTCGGAAGACGACTGCGCCGTCATCGTGGCCGGTTCGCCGGGCGCCTGCTACGGCATCACGCTGGACGTGCCGAGCTACACCACCTTCGACCTGCAGTCGGCCTACCGTCCGCTGAAGAACGTGGAGCTGACCGCCGGCATCATCAACCTGTTCGACCGCAATCCGCCGTTCACGCTGCGCAACACCGGTTCGCACCAGGTTGGCTACAACCCGTCCTACTCGAGCGCCCTGGGCCGCCAGTTCTACCTCAGCGGCTCGTACAAGTTCTGATGGGATCTGACGCCACGGCGTTGATGTAAGCACGAAAAGGCGCTGAGCAATCAGCGCCTTTTTTGATTTTACTCAACAGTTTCATTGCGGCGACCGCGCACACTGCCCTTTCCATAACAGAGGGAGCGCAGTCCATGATGAGAAAAACAGCAATCGCCCACGCGGCGCGCCTGGCGTGCACGCTGGGCCTGGGGGCGGTATCCGCCTGGACCCATGCGCAGGAGGCAGTGCAGCCAGCGGCGCAGCCCATGCCGCGCGTGGAAGTGACCGGCTCGTCGATCAAGCGCCTGGTGTCGGAAACGGCCAACCCCTTGACCGTGTTCAAGGCCGAGGACTTCGTCAAGCAAGGCCTGACCACGGCCCAGGAGGTGATGGACCGCATCCCCTCCAACAGCTCCAGCTTCAGCTCCGGCAACGTGGTGGGCGGCAACAGCTCCGGCCTGCCCACCGGCGGCCAGTCCAGCGCCGACCTGCGCGGCCTGGGCAGCGACAAGACCCTGGTGCTACTGAACGGCCGCCGCATCGCCAACCATCCCTACGACGGCGCCAGCGTCGACCTCAACATCATTCCGGTCAGCGCGCTGGAGCGGGTGGAAGTGCTGCGCGACGGCGCCTCGGCCATCTACGGCACCGACGCCATCGGCGGCGTCATCAACTTCATCACCCGGCGCTCGGTGCAGACCACCACCATCAGCGCCGAGGCCCTGCTGCCGCGCGCGCCCGGCGCCGACGAGCAGCGCGTCAACCTGTCCTCCGGCTTCGGCAACCTGGACCAGGACGGCTACAATGTGTTCGGCGTGTTCGACTGGCACAAGCTCGACATCCTGACCTCGCAGCAGCGCGCCTTCTCGCAGACCGGGGTGATTCCCTCGCGCGGCCTGAACCTGACCTCGGGCACCACCTTCCCCGGCAACTTCTTCGATCCGGGTTCCAACGTCACCGGCAATCCGGGCCGCGCGGCCGGCTGCGACCAGCCCTATTCCCTGCCCATCGGCGGCGGCGGCACCTGCCGCCAGGACTACACCCGCCTGATCGACGACCTGCCGGCGCAGAAGCAGACCGCCTTCTTCGGCAAGGCCAGCTTCAAGATCAACAACGAGCACCAGGCCAGCATCGAATACCTGCACGCCGAGAACGACGTGCTGTCGCACACCGCGCCGCCGCCGCAGACCGGGCTGATACTGCCCAGGACCAGCAAATACTACCCGGGCAATCCGGGCGGCGGCGTGCCCGCCATGCCCGGCCTGTCCGGCCAGCCGCTGTCGGTCAACTGGCGCCCCACCGAGGCCGGCCAGCGCGAGATCAACTCGCTGGGCGCGGCGGACCGCCTCAGCATAGGCGCCGAGGGCCTGATGCGCGGCTGGGAGTACAAGACCGGCTTCACGCTGTCGGAGAGCCGCTCGGCCGAATGGTTCACCGGCGGCTATGTGCGCGACGAATCGTTCGCGGCCGGTGTGTTCAACGGCATCCTCAATCCCTTCGGCCTGCAGGACGCGGCCGGCAAGGCCTACCTGGCCAGCACCGCGCTGCGCGGCAAGGTGCAGAACGGCAAAACCCGCAACACCGGCATCGACTTCAAGGCCAGCCGCGAGCTGTGGGAGCTGGCCGGCGGCAAGGCCGCCGTGGCCGTCGGCGGCGAGCTGCGCCGCGAGGAGGCGGACTTCTTCGTCAACCGCGACATCGCCGGCCAGGCCGCCAGCTCCGGCCTGTCCGGTTCGCAGTCCACGGCCGGCTCGCGCACCATCAAGGCCGTGTTCGGCGAGCTGAGTTTGCCGTTGGTCAAGGACCTGGACTTGCAGTTCGCCGCCCGCTTCGACGACTACAGCGACGCCGGCAACACCACCAACCCGAAGCTGGGCCTGCGCTACCAGCCCGGCAAGCAGGTGCTGCTGCGCGGCTCGGCCTCGACCGGCTTCCGCGCCCCCACGCTGTTCGAGAAGAACGCGCCGCGCTCCAGGAACGACACCAACAACACCTACAACGATCCGGTGCTGTGCCCCGGCGGCGTGCCGTCCTCCAACCCCGTCACCAACCCGCTGCGCGACTGCGACCTGCAGCAGTTCAAGCTGCAGGGCGGCAATCCGGACCTGAACCCGGAGAAGTCGCGCACCTTCGCGGCCGGCATCGTCCTCGAGCCCGTGCCGCAGGCCACGCTGGCGCTGGACTATTGGACCATCAAGCTCAAGGACAAGATCAACGCCCTGCCGGAGGAAGTCATCTACGGCAACTACGCCAAGTACAAGGACCGCTTCCTGCGCAACCCGGACGGTTCGCCGCTGGCCATCCTGGATCTGAAGGAGAACCTGGGCCGCGTCAACACCGACGGCGTGGACGTGTCGCTGACGCTGCGCTCGGGCGCCACCGCCTACGGCAACCTCACCTTCTCGCTGGACGGCACCTACGTCCACCAATACGAATACCAGGATGAGCGCGACGGCCCCTACACGCAGAACGTGGGCCGCTACGCCGCCAACAACCCGGTGTTCCGCTGGAAGCACAACGCGGCGCTGAACTGGCGCCTGGGCGTGTGGAGCGCCACCTTGGCGCAGTCCTTCAAGAGCGGCTACCAGGACCAGAACCTGGACATCGCGCCGCAGTTCCTCAACCACGTGCCGTCCTACAGCCTGTGGAACCTGACCGCCAGCTACAGCGGCATCGCTGGCCTGACGCTGACGGCCGGCGTGAAGAACCTGCTGGACAAGGAACCGCCCTTCTCCAACCAGGGCACGCTGTTCCAGAAAGGCTACGACCCACGCTACACCGACGCCGTGGGCCGCGCCCTCTATCTGCGCGGCAGCTACGCCTTCTGACGCCACGCCGCCGGCCCCGGCCGGCGGCTTCCCCTAGGCCGCATGTATCATTTTGTAGCAAAAAAGTGACATCCGCACATCTTCGTTACATTATTTACTATTTGCCAAAACCGTCAAACTACCACCTTTCTGCATAGTGACCATTTTTTACAATGATCACGTCATTACAAACACATACTGCGAAATTTCCACCTTTTAGCGTCTAAAGCCGAAAATCCGGCCGAATTATGACTGTTCAATAGACATACCGAAAAACTGGAAAATCACCAAAAACCACTAATTATTCACATTGACACGGTCTTGTCTGGATGATTACATGGACTAATGGCAAATCTTTGCCATCTATCAACGCACGTCAATACGGCCGCAGACGCCGTTTCAACAAATCTTGGGAGTAGTTAAATGATGCAAGAAACAATTTTGTCCCGTTCGGTACGCCTGATCTGCGCCGGTGGCCTGGTGCTGGGCATGCATGCCGCCCAGGCGCAATCGACGCCGGAAACTATCCAGCGCGTTGAAATCACCGGTTCCTCGCTGAAACGCGTCGACGCCGAAACCGCCCTGCCCGTGCAGGTCATGTCCAAGGCAGAAATCGCCCGCACCGGCGCGACCAGCACGCAAGAACTGCTGACCTCGATCTCCGCCCTGTCCTCCTCCGGTTCGACCCAGAACTCGACCGGCGCCGGCAGCTCCACCTACGGCCTGTCCTCGATCTCGCTGCGCGGCCTGGGTGCCGAGCGCACCCTGGTGCTGGTGAACGGCCGCCGCCTGGCCGCCTTCGCCGGCGGCGGCGGCGCCTCCGTCAACGTCAACGTGATTCCGCTTGCCGCCATTGAACGCGTCGAAGTGCTGAAAGACGGCGCTTCGGGCGTGTACGGTTCGGATGCCGTGGCCGGCGTGGTCAACTTCATCCTGTCCAAGTCCTTCAAAGGCGTGGAAGTAACCGGCGGCTACGGCTCGCCAACCGAAGGCGGCGGCGGCCAAAACTCGAAAGCGTCCATCACCGGCGGCCTGGGCGACCTGAGCACCGATGGCTACTCCGTCGTGGTGTCGGCTTCGTACGAAAAAGAAAAACTGCTGAAAGCAACCGACCGCTCCTACTCGGCCACCGGCAACAACCTGCCTTACTACGCTTCCGGCGCAACCGGCCAGGGCAACATCGAAGGCGCGATTGTTCCAGGCGCCTACCCGAACGACCGTCTGCCAGGCTTCGGCAATGCGCCAGGCACCGGCTACGGCAATCCGCTGGCCGACCAGGGCAAGTGCGATTCCATCCTGATGTACAAGAACGCGACCAACACCTCCAAGGGCACGCCATATTGCGCCTTCGACAGCGCCGCGTTCGTGGGCCTGATTCCCCAGCGCGAACTGAAAAACCTGACCGCCAATGGCGCCTTCAAGATCAACGCCGACCACGAGCTGTTCGCCGACGCGCTGTATTCGGAGTCCACCGTCACCCAGAGCTTCCAGGGCAGCCCGGTGCGCCGCTCCTTCCTGGAAACCGACGGCGAGTTCGCCAAGCAAAAAGTGCATCCAGCGCTGCTGCTGTACCCAAGCAATCCGGTGTACCAGTCGATCGCCGTGCCTTACCTGACCAAATACGGCAGCATCAAGGGCAACGAAAACTTCCTGACCCTGATCGGCAAGCCGCTGGCCATCACCAGCCGCGTGTTTGACTTCGGCAACCGCACCAGCGTCGACGAAGCCAAGCAGTCGCGCTTCGTCATCGGTTCGCGCGGCCAGGTATGGGGCCAGGACTACGAAGTGGCTGTCGCCAGCAACGAAAGCAAGATCCACGGCACCGTGCCGGCCGGCTACTTCTCGCAGGTCGCTTACGCCAAGATCATCAACGATCCGGCCAACAACTGGAACCCATGGGCGCCAGGCGCGGTCCAGACCGGCGCACTGGCCGAGAAGCTGAAATCGGCCCAGTACGCGGGCGACACCCTGGTGGGCAAATCGAAGAGCGACACCTTCGACGCCAAGATCTCGGGCGAGCTGCCGCAGTTCGCCGGCCTGACCGCGCAGTACGCGGTTGGCGCCCAGTCGCGCAAGGACAAGTTCCACACCAGCCCAAGCGCGGCACTGGAAACCGGCGACATCGCCGGCCTGGGCGGCAGCGTGCCACCAGTCAACAAGTCGCGCACCATCAACTCGGTGTTCGCAGAAGGCGGCGTGCCGCTGACCAAGACCCTGGACCTGGGCGTGGCGCTGCGCCGCGACGACTACAACGACGTCGGTGGCACCAACAACTACAAGGTGAACGGCCGCTGGCAGCCGCTGAAGTCGGTGCTGATCCGCGCCTCGGCCGGTTCGGGCTTCCGCGCCCCGACGCTGACCGATCTGTGGCAGCCGCAAACCACCGGCACTTCGGAGACCTTCAACGATCCGAAGACCGGCCAGTCGCAGCTGCAGGTGAACGCCGTGTCCGGCGGCAATCCGAATCTGAAGCCTGAAGAATCGAAGCAGCGTTCGGTCGGCATCGTGCTGTCGCCAGCCGACAACTTCACCTTCGGCGTGGACTGGTTCAAGATCAAGGTGTCCGACATCCTGGCCACGCCGTCGGCGCAGGAAGTGGTATCGGGCTTCCGCCGCGGCGACTCCGCCTACGCCAACCTGGTGAAACTGGCCGGCAACGACGTCGACCTGATCTACACCACGCTGGCCAACACCGGCAACGCCAACGTAGAAGGCCTGGACGTGTTCGCGCAGTTCCGCCAGAACACCGCCTACGGCCGCTTCGACATGACCATGAACGGCACCTACATGGACAAGTTCGACCAGACCAGCCCTGGCGGCACGATCTCGCACAAGGTCGGCACGCTGGTGGACCAGAATGGCGACCCGGTACTGGGCGCGCAGAACGGCGGCGTGGTCCTGCGCTGGAAGCACGCGCTGAGCGCAGGCTGGAGCCAGGGTCCGCTGTCGGCTACCCTGACCCAGAACTTCGCATCCAGCTATGAAACCGGCTTCCGCCAAGGCGACGGCCAGCGCAACTTCATCGGCGCCATGGCCACCTACGACGCCAACGTCACCTGGAAAGCCTGGAAATCGCTGGTGCTGAGCGCAGGCGTGCGCAACCTGTTCGACAAGCAGCCTGGCGTGTTCGTGCCAGTGTCGAACCAGTTCCAGGCCGGCTACGACATCAACCAATACGACCCACGCGGCCGCTTTGTGTACGTGTCCGCAGGCTACACCTTCAAGTAATCTGCGCAACATGAAAAAAGCCCGCTTCGTGCGGGCTTTTTTTTTAGCGCTTCAGTCAGTCCACATTGTGCAGGCGGCGCTGGCGCACGGCGGCGGCCAGGCCTTCCAGCACCTGCACGCTGCTGTCCCAGTCTATGCAGCCGTCGGTGATGGACTGGCCATAGGTCAGCTCCTTGCCCGGCACCAGGTCCTGGCGGCCTGCCACCAGGTGCGACTCCACCATCACGCCGACGATGCGCGCGTCGCCGCCGGCGATCTGGCCGGCGATGTCGGCGCACACCGGGATCTGGTTCTCCGGCTTTTTCGAGCTGTTGGCGTGCGAGGCGTCTATCATCAGGCGCGCCGCCAGGCCTTGCGCGGCGATGGCCTTGCAAGCCTCGTCCACGCTGGCCGCGTCGTAGTTCGGCGCCTTGCCGCCGCGCAGGATGATGTGGCAGTCCTCGTTGCCGTTGGTCGACACGATGGCCGAGTGGCCGCCCTTGGTCACCGACAGGAAGTGGTGCGGCTGCGAGGCGGCCTTGATGGCCTCGACGGCGATCTTGACGTTGCCGTCGGTGCCGTTCTTGAAGCCCACCGGGCAGGACAGGCCGGAGGCCAGCTCGCGGTGCACCTGCGACTCGGTGGTGCGGGCGCCGATCGCGCCCCAGCTGATCAGGTCGGCGATGTACTGCGGGCTGATCACATCCAGGTATTCGGTGCCGGCCGGCAGGCCCAGCTCGTTGATGTCGCGCAGCAGCTCGCGCGCCATGCGCAGGCCGTCGTTGATGCGGAAGCTGTTGTCCATGTAGGGATCGTTGATCATGCCCTTCCAGCCCACGGTGGTGCGCGGCTTCTCGAAGTACACCCGCATCACGATCTCCAGGTCCGCGCCCAGCTTCTCGCGCAGCGGCGCCAGGCGGCGCGCGTATTCCATGGCCGCTTTCGGGTCATGGATGGAGCATGGACCGATCACCACCATCAGGCGGTCGTCCTGGCCGTGCAGGATGCGGTGCAGCGCCACGCGCGCATTGGCGGCAGTGGCGCTGGCGGCCTCGGTGCAGGCGAACTCGCGGATCAGGTGCGAGGGGGGGACCAGTTCCTTCATTTCGCGGATGCGCAGGTCGTCGGTGCGTTGCATGGTATCTCCTGAAGTCTAAGGCTGAAAATCGTGGGCTAAAAAAAAACCGCCATCGCTGGCGGTTTGTCTGGGTCTGCTGGGATCTCGTTTTTGCTGCTACGTGAACCGGCCGCTACTCCACCGCCTTTGGGTTGGAATTGCTAAAGTAAAAATGGCCGGTAAAGAAAACGCAGAAGTGCATGGATGAAATCCTAAAAGGTTGCAACGACTATAGCAACAATTTGCAAGCTTTGGCAAGCAGTTTCCTTGATCCAGATCAGCACCCCCTCGCCCAAAGAAGGCAAGACTGCACAATCCTGCTTACCTTATGGAGAATGCAATGAAGAAACTGATCTTGCCCGGCCTGCTCAGTGTGCTGGGCCAGGCTTACGCGCAGGAAGCCGCCCAGCAGCCCATGCAGCGGGTGGAAATCACCGGCTCCAACATCCGCCGCGCCCAGGCCGAAACCGCCTCGCCGGTGCAGACGCTGAGCCGGGCCGATATCGAAAAATCCGGCAAGACCACGGTGGCCGAGCTGATGCAGACGCTGGCGGTGGACAACCAGGGCTCGGTGCCGATGACCTTCGGCGGCGGCTTCGCCTCGGGCGCGTCCGGCATCTCGCTGCGCGGCCTGGGCGCGGCCTCCACCCTGGTGCTGATCAACGGCCGCCGCGTGGCGCCCTACGGCCTGGCCGACGACGGCCAGAAAGTGTTCGCCGACCTGAACGTGATCCCGTCCGAAGCCATCGAACGGGTGGAAATCCTGAAGGACGGCGCCTCCGCCATCTACGGCTCGGACGCCATCGCCGGCGTGGTCAACGTGATACTGCGGCGCGACTTCCAGGGCACCACGGTGCGCGCCAGCCAGGGCGTGTCCGAAGAGCGCGACGGCCACGACACGCGCCTGGCCATTACCCACGGCATCGGCAGCCTGGATAGCGACCGCTACAACTTCATGGCCAGCCTGGAATACGGCCGCAAAGGCGCGGTCGCCAACAGCGCGCGCAGCGGCCGCCGCTACATCGGCCGCAGCGACCTGCGCGACTACGGCTTCTCGGCCCAGGAGACGCTGGGCGGCACCGGCGCCATCGTCAGCAACAACAACGCCGGCAGCGCGGTCAACGGCAATGTGCGCAATCCCGACACGCTGGACTACTACAGCCGCGGCAACCCGGCCGGCGCCGGCTTCACGCGCTTCTTCCCCGGCGCCGCCTGCGCCAACTTCACGCGCCACCCGCAGGGCGACCCCGGCGGCGGCTGCCTGATCGACGCGCAGCAGCAATACAGTGAAATCCAGCCCGAGCAGGAAACCGCCAACGCCTTCGCGCGCCTGAGCTACCAACTCAGTCCGGGCTGGCTGGCGTACAGCGAGCTGAACTTCTATCACAGCAATTCCACCGCCACCACCACGCCGTCCACCGTCAGCGCCTCGGTCGGCTACCCGGGCGGCCCGGTCAGCAACGCCGCCGTGCAGCTGGGCGCGGCCCATCCGGATAATCCCTACTTCGGCCGCGCCGCGCGGCTGCGCTACCTGGCGGCCGACGCCGGCCCGCGCGTGAGCCACGTGGGCTCGGACTTCACGCGCTTCGTGGCCGGCGCCAAGGGCAACTGGCAGCAGTGGGACATCGACGCCGCCTGGCTGTTCTCGCAAAACGAAGTGAGCAACACCCGCACCGGCTATCTGCAGCGCGACGTGGCCTTCGCCCTGCTCGACCCCAGCCCGGCCAATGTGGCGGCGGCGCGCGCGCGCAGCGCCGCCTACGCCGCGCTGCCGGCCGGCAGCTACTGGCGCATCGGCGAGAACGCCGGCCTGAATTCGGCCGCGCTGTACGGCGCGCTCTCGCCCACCATCGCCAACGACGCCGCCACCCGCATCAACCAGCTCGACGTGAAAGCCAGCCGCGAATTCGGCCAGCTGGCCGGCGGCGCGCTGGGCGTGGCGGTGGGCGCGGAATACCGGCGCGAATCGACCGAGCTGGCGCCCACCCAGGGCACGGAGATCGGCAACATCATCGGCCTGGGCTACTCGGCCTACAAGGGCAAGCGCAAGGCCAGCGCCGTGTACGCCGAGCTGCTGGCGCCGCTGCACAAGACGCTGGAGGCCTCGGCCGCGCTGCGCTACGACCATTTCTCCGACGTCGGCAATTCCTACACGCCGAAAGCGGGCCTGAAATGGACGCCGGTCAAGGAATTCGCGCTGCGCGGCACCTTCGCGCGCGGTTTCCGCGCCCCCAGCGCGGCCGAGAACGGCGTGGGCGGCCTGGCCGCCTTCTCCACCGCGGAGGACCCGGCGCGCTGCGCCTTGGGCGTGCAGGTGGCCTGCAACCCGGCCTCCATCGCCATCATCACCTCGCCCAACCCGGCGCTGGCGCCTGAGCGCTCGAAGAGCTACAGCGCCGGCGTGGTGTGGGATCCGCTGCCGCGCACCAGCGTGTCGCTGGACTTCTGGCAGATCAAGCGCAAGAACGAGATCAACCAGGAACAGACCGACGCGGCCATCGCGGCCGGCCATATCGCGCGCGACCCGTCCACCGCCGTCCTGCCGGGCGATCCGGGCGCCATCACGGCGGTGCTGGCGCGCTACGTCAACTCCAGCAACACCAAGGTGCGCGGGGCCGACCTGGACCTGCGCAAGACCTTCGGCATGGGCAGCTGGGGCACGCTGTCGGCGGACGCCAAGTGGACGCACCTGTTCAAATGGCTGCGCACGGAGACCGACGGTTCGCAGCGCGACTTCGCCGGCACGCACGGCAATTGCGACGTGACCAACTGCATCGGTACGCCGGACGACAGGGTGAACCTGAGCGCCACCTGGGAGCGCGACGCCTTGCGCCTGACGGCCAGCGCCAACTACCGGGGCAAGCTGGACAACACGCTGTTCAAGAACGACCCGGACGGCTGCGCCACCCACTTTGCCGACGGCACGGACGCGCCGCGCGGCTGCAAGCTGGCGTCGTTCACCACGGTGGACCTGACGGCGCGCTGGAGGGTCAGCGAGAAGATGGAGGTGACGGCGTCGGTGCAGAATCTGTTCGACAAGATTGCGCCGCTGGACCCGCTCACCTATGGCGCGGTGTCGTACAACCCGCTGGACTATAGCGGCGCGCTGGGGCGCTACTTCAATGTGGGGATGCGCTACAAGTTCTGATGGCGGTGGCGGGTTACGGCGTCCCGCCTAACCCGCCCTACGCCGGAAAATGCCTACGAATGCCGGCAATTCCGTAGGGCGGGTTAGAACCGCAGGTTCGTAACCCGCCAAGCGCGGCTTAAGCGGTGCCGCCAACGGTCACGCCGTCGAGGCGCAAGGTCGGCTGGCCCACGCCCACCGGCACGCTCTGGCCTTCCTTGCCGCACACGCCCACGCCCGAATCGAGCTTCATGTCGTTGCCTATCATGGACACGCGGTTGAGCACGTCCGGACCGTTGCCGATCAGCGTGGCGCCCTTGACCGGATAGGTGATCTTGCCGTCCTCGATCATATAGGCTTCGCTGGCCGAGAACACGAACTTGCCGTTCGTGATGTCGACCTGGCCGCCGCCGAAATTGACCGCGTACAGGCCGTTCTTGACCGAAGCCAGGATCTCGCCCGGGTCCTTGTCGCCGCCCAGCATATAGGTGTTGGTCATGCGCGGCATCGGCAGGTGGGCGAACGATTCGCGGCGCGCGTTGCCGGTCACGGGCATCTTCATCAGGCGCGCGTTCATGGTGTCCTGGATATAGCCCTTCAGGATGCCGTCCTCGATCAGCGTGGTGCACTGGCTCGGGTTGCCTTCATCGTCGATATTGAGCGAACCGCGGCGGTCCTTCAGCGTGCCGTCGTCCACCACGGTCACGCCCTTGGCGGCCACGCGCTCGCCGATGCGGCCCGAGAAGGTGGACGAACCCTTGCGGTTGAAGTCGCCCTCCAGGCCGTGGCCGATGGCTTCGTGCAGCAGGATGCCGGGCCAGCCCGGTCCCAGCACCACGGTCATCGGACCAGCCGGTGCAGGACGCGCGTCCAGGTTGACGATGGCCGATTTCACCGCGTCTTCCGCGTACTGCTCCAGCAGCTCGTCGCTGAAGTAGCCGTAGTCGTAGCGGCCGCCGCCGCCGGACGAACCCACCTCGCGGCGACCGTCCTGCTCGGCGATCACGGTCAGCGACACGCGCACCAGCGGGCGGATGTCGGCCGCCAGCACGCCGTCGCTGCGCACCACCAGCACCACGTCGTATTCACCGGCCAGGCCGGCCATCACCTGCACCACGCGCGGGTCCTTGGCGCGGGCCATTTTCTCCAGGCGCTCCAGCAGCTTGACCTTGGCGGTCGCGTCCAGCGAGGTCAGCGGGTCGTGCGGCAGGTAGAGCGAGCGGCCGCCCACCTGGGTCATGCCGCTGGCCACCTTGATCTTGCCGGCGCCGGCGCGGCCGATGGTGCGGGTTGCCGCCGCCGCTTCCATCAGCGCGCGTTCGGAAATGTCGTCCGAGTAGGCGAAGGCGGTCTTGTCGCCGGAAATGGCGCGCACGCCCACGCCCTGGTCGATGGAGAAGCTGCCGGTCTTGACGATGCCCTCTTCCAGGCTCCAGCCCTCGTTCTTGGTGAACTGGAAATACAGGTCGGCGTAGTCGACCTTGTGGGTGAACATGCTGGCCAGCGTTTTCAGCAGCTTGCCTTCGTCCAGGCCGAACGGCGTCAGCAGCAAATCGCGCGCGACGGCCAGGGTGGACAGATTGGGTTCGAATGGGATCATGATATTGCCTTGTGTGTGATGCTGCATTGTACTTTGAACCAGCGGCCAACGCCGGGGACAGACCCGCCGGGTCTGTCCCCGGGGGCCTACATGGTGCGGTGTTTCAGCGCCGGCAAGCTCTCGCGCACGCTGTCCATGAACAGCGCGTCCACCTCGCCGTGCACCACGCCCTCGCCCTCGGCCAGCACGGTTTTCACCGCGCCCCAGGGATCGACCAGCATGGAGTGGCCCCAGGTGCGGCGGCCGTTCTGGTGGGTGCCGCCCTGCGCCGCCGCCAGCACATAGCACTGGTTCTCGATGGCGCGCGCGCGCAGCAGGATTTCCCAGTGCGCCTGGCCGGTGGTGTAGGTGAAGGCGGCCGGCACCACGATCAGCGACACCGGCCCCATGGCGCGGAACAGCTCGGGGAAGCGCAGGTCGTAGCAGACCGACATGCCGACCTTGCCCACCGGCGTCTCCACCGTGCCGACATTGCGCCCCGGCACGATGGTGCGCGCCTCGTCATACGATTCGGTGCCCTTGGAAAAGCCGAACAGATGGATCTTGTCGTAGCGCCCCACGTGGCGGCCTTCGTCGTCATACACCAGCGTGGTGTTGACCACGCGGGCCGGATCGTCCGAGGCCAGCGGCAGCGTGCCGCCCAGCAGCCAGATGCTGTGGTGGCGCGCCATTTCGCTCATGAAATCCTGGATAGGCCCCTTGCCGAGCGGCTCAGCCACGGCCACCTTGTCGCCGTCGCTCAGGCCCATGATGGCCCAGTACTCGGGCAGCAGCACCAGCTTGGCGCCGGTGGCGGCCGCCTGCGCGATCAGGCGCCGCGCGGTGGCCAGGTTTTCGCCCACGGAAGGCGAGGAAATCATCTGTATCGCTGCGACGGTGTTCATGGGCATGTCCTTCCCGATGTCTTTATGGTTGAGCTTTCTGCGCGGCCGGCTTGTCCGGCCGCGCCGTTTCCAGCTTGGTGATGACCGGCGCCTTCCACGGCCCCGTCACCTGCATTTCATAGGTCAGCGCGCGCATCATCGGCTGGGCCAGGAACAGCTGGGCCAGATAGCTGCCCAGGCCGATCACCGGATTGACCGCCAGCGCGTACACCAGCGGCGCCGTGCCGAGATTGACCTCCGGCATCACCACCACGTGCAGATTGGCCGATTCGTTGGCGATGTCGGCGCTGCCGTCCATCAGCACAGTAGCGGCCACGCCGTGCATTTTCAAGTTGTCGGTCTTGACGATGCCCCGGTTGATGGCGGCGTTGGCGCTGATGCCGTCGAACGCCAGGCCTTCCGAGAAGACGTCGTGGAAGTCCAGCTTGAGCATGCGCGGCAGCGCCTGCAGGCTGAGCACGCCCAGCAGCTTGGCCGCGCCCGGATCCTGCTTGAGGAACTGGCCCTTCTCCACATTCATGCTGATCTGGCCGGACAGGCTGGGGATGTCCAGCGCATACGGCAGGCCCTTCCAGGAAATGTCGCCGCTCAGCTTGCCCTTGCCGTTGCGCAAGGTGTCGGCGAAACCGAAGCGGTCCAGCAGCTTGCCCGCGTTGGCGATGGCCAGCTCGAAATTGAGATTGGTGAGCGGCTGGCCGTCCTTGACCACCCAGCGCCCCGTGCCGTTCAGCTCGCCGTCCGCATTGATCAGCGACAGCTTGGACACGCGCCACTCGCGCGCCGAGGTGATCAGCGCATTATGCGCCTGCAGCTCCAGCCGGCCGAGCGGCTTGTTGAACAGTTCAAAGCGTTCCACCACCACGTCCAGCGCGGGAATGGTGGGCTGGGTGGCCTTGTTTTCCAGCAAATCCTTGACCTCGTTGGCCTGCGACTCGGGGATCACCAGCGAGGACAGGCGCGCCGTCACCTTGCCCACGCCCTGCCCGGTCGGCGATTCATTCCAGGTGATGTAGCCGTTCGCGTGGCGCGAGTCGATATTGGCCTGCCACTGATTTTTCTGGTGGCTCACGCCCACCACCACGTTCTCCAGCTTGCGCTCGCCGATCACCAGTTCGCCCGCGCGCGCGGCCATGGTGTCGGCCACCACGTACTGCGCCACGTCGGCGCCGCCGCTGCCGGCCGCCGCAGGCTCCTTGCCCGCGATGGCCTCGCCCAGCTCCAGCCACTGGTCCACATTGAGCGACTTCACATTGGCCTGCATCATCATGCCGCTGTCCGGCTCCGGCGCCGGCACATTGATGCCGATGCCGCCGCGCACCAGCTTCCACGCCTCCTTGCCCTGGCGCTGACGCTGGTAGGCGGCCGACAGGCCGGAACCGAGCGCCACGCGGATGTCGTCGCGCATCAGCCCGGCCTCGTTGGCGCCGGCGCCGTTCAGCACGAAATGCAGCGGCAGCGCGTCGCCTGCCCCCTTGGCCAGCGGCGCCGGGAAGTCCAGGCCCAGTCCGGCCAGCGTGGAATCGACGGTGACGGAATAATGGTGGTCGCGCGCCACCACCAGGCCGGTGTAGCGCGCGCTGCCGCTGATATGGCCGGCCACGCGCTGCATCTGCGGCGACGGCCAGGTCTTGCGCAGGCCCTCGGCCGTGACGGCGCCGCCCAGGCGCACCTGGATGCTGCCGTCGCGCTGGCTGCCGCCGGTGATGGACACCGGGCCGCCGATAAAGGTGCCCGCCAGCGCGTTCAGGTTCACGCCTTTTTCGTTGAACTCTATCTTGCCGGTGGAGCCCGCCACCACCGGCATGTCGTGCCACAGCACGATGTCGTTGCTGGCCAGCTGCAGCGCGCCCTGCACCTTGGAATCGTGCATATGGTTCAGCGGCAGCTGCAGCTTGAGCGCCAGCTTGGCGCTGCCGGTGGCCTGCGTTTCATCGGTGAAATGGCCTATCCATTCCAGCACCGGGCTGGCCGCCATGTAATTGAGGAATTCCTGCATAGGCCCGGCCGCGTTGCCGTCGATCTCCAGCACGCTGTCGTGCGAGGACAGGTCGGCGATCACGGCCTTCACGCCGCTCAGCGCCACGCCGCCGGTGGTGGCGGTGTCGCCCCGGATTTCCATGCGCGTGCCTTCGAAGGTGAAGCCGCCCTTGATATGCTCGGCCTGCGGCCACAGCGGCGACTTGCCGTCCTTGGCGTAGAAGCCGGGGTCGTAGTTGAGCTTGCCGTTGGTCAGGCGGCCGGTGACGCGGAACTCGCCCCTGGCGCGCTCGGCGGCGGTGGCGTTCTTGAACGGGAAATGCGCCAGGTCGCCGCGCAGGCGCAGCACCACGTCGTCCGCGCGGCCGTCCTCCAGCGCGCCGGTCAGCCAGTGCTGCAGATGGGGCGGGGTTTGCAGCGGCAGGTAGCGGCCTATCTTCTTCACGTCGAAGCCGTTCAGCTTGCCGGTAAAGTCGGCCAGGCCGGCGCTCTTGCCGTCCAGCGCCAGCACATGGCTGCCCGACAGCGACCCGTTCAGGCCGTCCTGCGAGAACTCCAGGTTTTCCAGCTCGACCTTGAGTTGTTCGTTGCCCTCGAAGGACCAGGACATGCGGCCGCGCAGCTTGTCGAACTGCATGGCCGCTTCTGCGAAATAGTCCGGCATCTGCAGCAGCAGCTGGTCGGCGTCCAGCGTGAAGCGGCCGCCTTTTTCGCTCGCTTCCAGCGTGCCGCTCAGGTGCTCGAAGCCGGGCAGCGCCGGCATGCCGCGCACGGCGGGCGTCTTGCCGTTCTTGGGCTGTGGCAGGCGCGCCGGACGCGGGCGCAGGCCCAGGCCGTCGAGCTGGGCCTTCACATGGTAGGACTGCAGCGCCGGATAGCTGCCGTACCAGCTGGCGGCCACGTCGCGCAGGCGGCCGGTGGGGGCCACGTCCTCCAGCGCGCTGCGCTGGCTGGCCGTCAGCGGCAGGCGTCCGGCCAGCGCGGCCAGGGTTTGCAGGTCCAGCACGCTGGCGTTGAGTTCCATGCGCGCGGGCGCCTTGGCGGTGGCCGCCACATAGCGCTCGGACAGTTCGGTGGGCGGCAGTTCGAGGCCGTCGCGGGTGCGCAGCGAGAAGTTGTTCAGGGTGACGCTGTGGCCCAGCACGCCGAACGCGGGCTGGCCGCTTTGCATGGCGGCGGGTATCTCTTCGCGGGCCGACACGCGGCCGCGCACGTCCACCAGGTCCAGCGGCTCCAAGTCCGGTCCCAGCCTGGCGGTCACGTCGGCCAGGCTGACGTCGGCGGTGAAGCCGGCCAGCTTGGCGTGGTCCAGCTTGATCCAGGCGCGCACCGAGCCCATGCCGGAGCTCAGGTCCAGCGGGTAGTCGATATGCTGCTTCCAGGCGGCCAGGTCGGCCTGGCGCACGTCGGCGTACAGCTCGCCCTGCCACAGCCGCACATCGGACTTGCGCACCGCGAAGGCGGGATGGATGAAATCGGCGCGCACGTCCAGCGGGCCGCCCAGCGCGGCCGGCGGCGTGGCGCGCAGCGAGAACTGGTGGCGGCGCCACTTATTGCGCAGCACCAGGCTCATGTCCTGCAGGCTCACGCGCGGCGTGCCGCGCAGCTGGTCGGTCCAGTCCAGCTGGCCTTCGCGCACGACGATTTCGCGCTGCGCCAGCAGCCAGTCGCCGCCCTTGCCGTCGCCCTTCTGGTTCAGGTCGATATGCGCGCCGGCCACGTAGAGCTTGCCGTCCGGCGTGCGCAGCACGTCCAGCTTGGGGCGTATCAGCTCGAGCGACTCGAAGCGCACATCGGCCGCCGCCACGCTCCACCAGGACAGCGTGGCCGACACGCTGGGCAGGGCCAGCACTTCGCGGCCCTGCTGGTCGCGCAGCACCACGTCGCCCAGGAACAGGGTGGGGTTCAGGCCGGACCAGGAGGCGTAGATGCGTTCTATGGTGACGGGATTGCCCAGCGCGCGGCTGGCCTGGCGCTCGATATCGCCCTTGTAGTGGTCGATATTGGGCAGCACCAGGTAGCGCAGCGCCAGCAGCAGGATGGCGAATGCAAAGTACAGCAACAGGGCTAACTTGACAGTAAAGCCCAGTACATGGTGGGTGGCCAGATTGCAGACGCGATAGGCGGAACGCAGCCGCTGCCAGCGCACGGCCAAGGGCACGCTGTCTGTCACGGTCTCCTCTGGATTTTGCATCAATAAGCTAATAATTCAGGCCCGGCGTCTAATAAATCGCTAAAATCGTCTCGTCTTAGCCTGCGCGTCCATTTTACCGCATAGGCTGGCGTCCCCACGCTCTGTTTATTACGTTGCAACACTAAGTTACTTTGCCGCCAATGACCTCAACCGCTCCCGCCCTCATCTCCGCCTCCCGTTACTACCAGCGCTGGATCAGCGCCGATCCGGGGCGGGCGGCCAAGGTGGATGCGCTGGCGCAATTATCGCTTGCCGGGATGGATTTTGCCGATTATTTGGCGCGCGAAGCGGCCGCCGGCCTGGACCAGCCCGCCGGCCAGCCCCTGCCGCTGCCGCGCGCCATGCGCCGCCTGCGCAATCTGCTGGTCTGCACCCTGATACGGCGCGACCTGGAAGGCCGGGCCGACCTGCATGAAGTGGTGACTGCCATGACGCGCTTCGCCGACTTCGCCATCCAGCAGCACGCGGCGGCGCTGCACGCGGAAATGGTGGCCCTGCACGGCCAGCCGGCCGGCCACGACAGCGGCGAGCCGCAGGAGCTGATGGTGCTGGCCATGGGCAAGCAGGGCGGCGGCGAGCTCAATGTGTCGTCCGACATCGACCTGATCTTTGTCTACCCGGAAGACGGCGACACCGTGGCCGGCCCCGGCCAGCGCTCGCTGTCCAACCATGAATTCTTCGTCCGCCTGGGCAAAAAGCTGATCGCCGCCCTGGCCGAGATCACCGAGGACGGCTACACCTTCCGCGTCGACATGGCGCTGCGCCCGAACGGCGGCTCCGGCCCGCTGGCCGCCAGCCTGAGCATGGTGGAGCAATATCTGATTGTGCAGGGCCGCGAATGGGAGCGCTACGCCTGGGTCAAGGCGCGCGCCGTCACCGGCACCCCGGCCGACATCGCCGCGCTGGACGCCATCGTGCGCCCCTTCGTGTTCCGCCGCTACCTGGACTTCGGCGTAATCGACGCCATCCGCAATATGCACGCCCAGATCCGCGCCGAGGTGAACCGCCAGGAGCGCCTGCACCCGGACCGCAGCAACAACGTCAAGCTGGGGCGCGGCGGCATCCGCGAAATCGAGTTCCTGGCCCAGGTGTTCCAGCTGATACGCGGCGGGCGCGACGCCACGCTGCGCGACCGCTCCACCCGCGCCACCTTGCGCATACTGCCGGAAAAAGGCTTGCTAACCACCGACATCGTGCTGCAACTGCTGGCTTCCTACACTTTCCTGCGCAACCTGGAGCACCGTCTGCAATACCTGGACGACGCCCAGACCCACACCCTGCCGCCCAACGAGGCCGACCAGCTGGTGGTGGCCCAGATGATGGGCTTGTCCGACGTGCCCGCCCTGCTGGCGCAAATCGAGGCGCACCGCAAGTTCGTGGCCGAGCAATTCGACGCCATGTTCGCCGAAAAAGCAGCGAACGGCCCGCAAGACGGCGACATCGACCCCGCCACCAGCAATGAATGCGCGGACCCGGACAACCTGGAGGCCATCCAGTCCCGCTTCGCCTCCCTGGGCTACGACGACCCGGCCGGCGCGGCCCAGCGCCTGGTGGCGACCTGGCAGGCGCCGCGCCTGCAGTCGCTGCCGGAGGCGAGCCGCAACCGCCTGGTGTCGCTGGTGAACGCGGCGCTGCCGCTGATCGCCCGCACCGCCGAGCAGTCCAGCGTGGGCAGCCAGCTGGTGACCCTGGGCAGCCTGCTCGACTTCCTGGAGGCCATCGCGCGCCGCTCGGCCTATCTGTCGCTGCTGACCGAGTACCCGCACACGCTGGAACGCGTGATCCGCATGATGCATGCCAGCGGCTGGGCCGCCAAATTCCTCACCAAGCACCCCATCCTGCTGGACGAGCTGCTGGACGACCGCATCCGCAACGCCGTGTTCGACGCGGCCCAGCTGGCCGAGGAGCTGGACGGCCAGCTGGCCGCCGCCGCCGGCGACACCGAGCGCCAGATGGACATCCTGCGCGAAGTCCACCACGCCCAGCTGTTCCACCTGCTGGCGCAGGACCTGGCGGGCGACCTCACCGTGGAAAAGCTGGCCGACCACCTGTCCGCGCTGGCCGACGTGATCGTGGCCGCCACCGTGCAGGCGGTCTGGAAGACGGTGGCCACCCGCCACCGCGAGGTGCCGCAGTTCGCGGTGATCGCCTACGGCAAGCTGGGCGGCAAGGAGCTGGGCTATATCTCGGACCTGGACGTGATCTTCCTGTTCGACGACGAGGACCAGGATGCGCCCGCCCAGTACGCCAAGCTGGCGCAGCGCTTTATCACCTGGATGACCTCGCACACCTCGGCCGGCCAGCTGTTCGACGTCGACATTGCGCTGCGCCCGGACGGCGCCAGCGGCATGCTGGTGTCCAGCGTGCAGGCATTCGAGCGCTACCAGGACAATTCGGCCTGGATCTGGGAGCACCAGGCGCTCACGCGCGCCCGCTTCTGCGCCGGCGACGCCGCCATCGGCCGGCGCTTCGAGCAGATCCGCTGCCAGGTGCTGCGGCGCGAGCGGCCGCTGGACGGCCCGCTGAAAACCGAGGTGCGCGCCATGCGCAAGAAAATGGCCGACGCCCGCCCCAACCGCTCCGAGCTGTTCGATTTAAAACAGGACGCGGGCGGCATGATAGACATTGAATTCATCGTCCAGTATCTTGTGTTACAGCATGCATCGACCTATTCACAATTGACGGGAAATGTGGGTAATATTGCGTTACTGAAAATGTGTGGCGAATTGGGCCTGATTAATCCGGCCCTTGCCGCCAGCGTGGCCGACGCTTACCGCCTGTTCCGCAAATTGCAGCACCAGATGCGCTTGCAGGGCCAGGAACAGGCCCGCGTCGATCCCGCGCGCGTTGCCAGCCAGGCCGGGCATGTTATCGAGCTGTGGAACGCCATATTGGAATAAGCAGCAGGAATTACGACCAGCAGTTCAATCCAAAAGGAGACACCGATGAAAATGTTTTTAGGCGGTATCGCAATCAGCCTGGGCTTGCTCGCAGCTCCGGCATATTCCGCGGAAAAAGGCACGGCCAACGAAGCCATGGCCATGGTGAAAAAAGCGGTCGCCCTGATTAAATCGGACGGCAAGGAAAAAGCCTTTGCCGCAATTTCCGACCCGAACAACAAGGATTTCCACGACCGCGACTTGTATATTTATGTCTACGATTTAAATGGCGTGGCCGTGGCCCATGGCGTGAATCAAAAACTGGTGGGCAAAAACCTGCTGGACATGAAGGATAACGAAGGCAAAGCCATGATCCAGGAAATGGTGAAGGTGGCCAAGGAAAAAGGCAGCGGCTGGGTTGATTTCAAATGGCCGAATCCGGTCAGCAAGGTGGTCGAAGCCAAATCCGGCTACGTGGAAAAAGCAGGCGACGTCCTGGTCGGCTCCGGCATTTACAAATAAGCGTTTCCCTACGTCATCCGGCGCCGCCCCCGCGGCGCTTTTTTTTCGCCCGTATGGTGCGCAAGGGACGCCAGTGTGCCCGATGCTGGCGCGATCGCGCCAATATCTGGCATAGATCAGCGGCAACTTGCCCATCTGCATACTGTGGCAAGCCCACAACATTGCCATCCGGCCTACGGCGCTCGATACAAATTGTAATACCTGTGTAATCCGCCATCCGCCTAGCTAAGTGAAACACTTACGCACATCGCGCAAGCACAAACAGCGCTGTCAAGGGCCGCTTTGTTTCAATTGCGTTACATAAGTACATTTGACACCCTATTCCACGCGGTGTCTGATAGACCGATTGGCAATCCCAGAAGGGCTGCTAATGCATCAGACACTCTTAAGGAAAAAAACTATGTTGATCGAGAAATCTTTGGCGCGCTCGCTGCGCGTCGTATTTTCCGGAGGCGCAGCGATTGTGGGCCTCGGCATGCTGGCCCAACCGGCCATCGCGCAAAATGCGCCTATCCAGCGCGTTGAAATCACCGGCTCGGCCATTAAACGCATCGACGCGGAAACCGCAGTGCCGGTCACCGTGGTTAAAATGGACGACCTGAAAAAACAGGGTATCACCACGATTGAACAGGTTATGTCCAACCTGAGCTCGGTTCAAACCAACCAGGGCACCAGCCAGGTTGTGGGCCTGAGCACCGGCGGCGCATCGTTCGCCGACCTGCGCGGCATAGGCGCAAATAAAACCCTGGTCCTGCTGAATGGCCGCCGCCTGGCGAATAACGCCTTCGACAGCTCGGCCCCCGACCTGAATATGATTCCATTCGCCGCGCTGGAGCGCGTCGAAGTATTGCGCGATGGCGCATCCTCGCTGTACGGTTCCGACGCGGTGGGCGGCGTGATTAACTTTATCACCCGTAAGGACTACACCGGCGTCACCGTTACCGGCGGCATCGATTCCCCGAATAAAAAAGGCGGCGGTTCCAACAGCGCCAATATCGGCGTAGGCTACGGCAATCTGGACACCGACGGCTTTAATATCTTCGCCATGGGCGACCACCAGGTGCAGCGCCGCATCAACGGCCTGCAGCGCGATTTCAACAAGCGCTATCCAGGCGGCCTGTCGCCAACCACCAGCCCGGCCAACTATTACCAGGACGGCAACAGCGGCAACCCTGCCGCGCCCAACTGCACCAGCTCGCCCAACCTGATCCCGGACGCCACCGGCAGCGGCTGCCAGATGACCACCTCCTCCTTCGTGGACTACATTCCCAAGAGCGAGCGCAACACCGGCCTGATCAAAGGCACGATGAAACTGAACGCCGACCACGAACTGGGCCTGGAATACCTGATCTCCAAGAACACCGTCGGTAGCCAGATCGCTCCCGTGCCATACGGCGGCCTGTACCAGAACCGCGTGCGTCCGGACGGCTCGCTGAATCCTTACTACCCTGGCAACCCTGGCGCGATCACCCCGAACGTGCCGCTGAGCCCGACCTACACCGAAGAAAACACCCCTGCCGGCGTGCTGCCGGGCTTCGTGCACGTGAAATGGCGCGACCTGCCGAACGGCTCGCGCGCAGGCGACGACGTGAACACCCAGCAGCGCTTCATCGCGTCGCTGAAGGGCACCGTGGCAGGCTGGGACTACGAGGCAGCCTTCACCTACAATGAAAACAAGGTGAAAAGCAATCTGCTCGGCTACAGCGACGGCGGCATCATCACCAAGGGCGTGCGCGACGGCGTGATCAACCCTTACGGCGAGCAAAGCGCCGCCGGCATGGCGCTGATCGAAAGCGCCGCGCTGAACGGCAATATCCAGAACGCCAAAGGCACGATGAAGGGCATCGACGCCCACGCCAGCCGCGAACTGGGCGACTGGTTCAGCGCCGGCCGTCCAGCCGCCCTGGCCATCGGCGGCCAGTTCGACAAGCAGGACTTCCACAGCGCGGCCAACACCGAGTACGCTGAAAAAGTGGTGGCCTCCACCGGTATCGACCCGAACACGCTGAACGAAGGTTCGCGCAAGGTCAGCGCCGTGTACGCCGAGCTGAACATGGCCCTGCTGAAGGACCTGGACGTGACCGCCGCCGTGCGTTACGACAAATACAACGACTTCGGCAACACCACCAATCCGAAGTTCGGCTTCCGCTACCAGCCGAACAAGACCGTGCTGCTGCGCGGCTCCTACTCGACCGGCTTCCGCGCCCCGTCGCTGTACGAGATCAACTCGGCCCAGACCTACACCAACACCAACCAGTACGACGATCCGGTCAACTGCCCGGGCGGCAACCCGATTCCGGGCAAGCCGGCGGCGGCCAACTGCCAGCAGCAGTTCCAGTCCCTGACGGGCGGCAACAAGGCGCTGGCGCCTGAAGAGTCGACCAACTACGCGCTGGGCATCGTCATCGAGCCGGTCAACAACCTGTCGATGAGCCTGGACCTGTGGAAGCTGAAACTGGAACACCAGATCGGCCAGCTGAACCAGGACGACGTGTTCGGCGACCCGGTCAAGTACGCCGCGCTGTTCCACCGCACCGCCTCCGGCAACCTGGCGACCGACGGTTCGCAGTGCCCCAACCCGCTGACCTGCGGCTATGTCGACCTGCGCACCCAGAACCTGGGCGGCGTGAACACCGACGGCCTGGACATCAGCGTGAACTACAAGTGGCGCAGCGCCGACTACGGCAACACCACCCTGGCTCTGAACAGCACCTATGTGCACAAGTATGAGTACCAGAACAACGACGGCGGCGAATGGCACCAGAACGTGGGCGTGTTCTCCGGCACCGGCCCGATCTTCCGCTGGCAGAACAACGCCAGTGTGAACTGGACCAAGGGCATCTGGGGCGCCGGCCTGTCCGCGCACTCGAAGACCGGCTATATCGACCAGGATCCTGAATTCCGCGTCGCTTCCTACACCACCTGGGACGGCTATGCGACCGCGAACTTCATGAAAAACCTGTCGCTGACGCTGGGCGTGCGCAATCTGTTCGACCGCACCCCGCCGCTGTCCTACCAGACCGAGACCTTCCAGGCTGGCTACGATCCGCGCTTCACCGATCCTAAGGGCCGCACCTTCTACGCCCGCGCCACCTACAACTTCTGATGTAGACGGGCGAAAAAAAACCTCCCGGACGCGAGTCCGGGAGGTTTTTTTACGTCTGAAGCAAATTACTTGGCAGTCATCAGCGCCACGGTGGTGTCCAGCATGCGGTTGCTGAAGCCCCACTCATTGTCGTACCACGACGAAACCTTGACCAGGCGGCCCGACACTTTGGTCAGGGTCGAGTCGAAGTTCGACGAAGCAGGATTGTGGTTGAAGTCGATCGATACCAGCGGTTCGGTCTGGTAGGTCAGCACTTCTTTCAGCGCGCCTTCGGAAGCGGCTTTCATCAGCGCGTTGACTTCGTCCACGGTGGTGTCGCGCGAGGCGATGAAGGACAGGTCGACCAGCGACACGTTGATGGTCGGCACGCGGATCGCGAAACCGTCCAGCTTGCCGTTCAGCTCAGGCAACACCAGGCCGACCGCGGCGGCGGCGCCGGTCTTGGTCGGGATCATGGACATGGTGGCCGAACGGGCGCGGCGCAGGTCTTCATGCATCACGTCGGACAGCACCTGGTCGTTGGTGTAGGCGTGCACGGTGGTCATCAGGCCGGTTTCGAGGCCGATGGCGTCGTGCAGGGGCTTGACCAGCGGGGCCAGGCAGTTGGTGGTGCAGGAAGCGTTCGAGATCACGGTGTCGGTGGACTTCAGCACGTGCTGGTTCACGCCGTACACGATGGTCGCGTCCACGTCCTTGCCGCCCGGTGCGGAGATGATGACTTTCTTGGCGCCGCCCTTCAGGTGGGCCGAAGCCTTTTCCTTGGTGGTGAAGAAGCCGGTGCACTCCAGCACCACGTCCACGCCCAGGTCGCCCCATGGGATTTCAGCCGGATTGCGCTGCGCGAAGACGCGGATCACGTCGCCGTTGACGATCATATTGTCGCCGTCCACCGTCACGGTGCCGGGGAACTTGCCGTGCGCGGTGTCGTAGCGGGTCAGGTGCGCGTTCGACTTGGCGTCGCCCAGGTCGTTAATGGCAACGATCTGGATGTCTTGCTTTTTGCCGCCTTCGTAGAAAGCACGCAGTACATTACGGCCGATGCGGCCATAGCCATTGATTGCTACTTTGATCGTCATACTAAGCTCCTGATGAAATAAAAAGGGTTAAGCAGTATTAGGCAACCAGAACGGATTTAACTTTGGCCACGACGTTTTCCACCGTGAAGCCGAAATGCTTGAACAGCACAGGCGCGGGAGCGGACTCGCCGAAGGTGTCGATGCCGACCACGGCGCCTTCCAGGCCCACGTATTTGTACCAGAAATCGGTCACGCCGGCTTCGATGGCGACGCGCGGCGTGCCTTTGGTCAATACGCTGGCCTTGTAGGCGGCGTCCTGGCGGTCGAACACGTCGGTCGACGGCATGGACACCACGCGCGCGGCGATGCCTTCGGCGGCCAGCGCGCTGGCGGCGTTGACGGCCAGTTCCACCTCGGAACCGGTGGCGATCAGGATGACCTTGGCGTCGGCCACGTCGTTCAGCACGTAGCCGCCCTTGGCGATATTGGCCACCACGGCGGCGCTGCGCTCCATGTACGGCAGGTTCTGGCGCGAGAAGATCAGGGTCGACGGGCCGTTCTTGCGCTTGACCGCTTCGCCCCATGCCACCATCGATTCGACGGTGTCGGCAGGACGCCAGTTGTCCAGGCCCGGAATCAGGCGCAGCGACGAGACGTGCTCGACGGACTGGTGGGTCGGGCCGTCTTCGCCCAGGCCGATGGAGTCGTGGGTGAACACGAACAGCGAGCGCTGCTTCATCAGGGCGGCCATGCGCAGGGCGTTGCGGCTGTAGTCCGAGAAGGTCAGGAAGGTGGCGCCGAACGGGATGTAGCCGCCGTGCAGGGCGACGCCGTTCATGATGGCGCTCATGCCGAACTCGCGCACGCCGTAGTTGATGTGGTTGCCGGTCTTGCCGGAACGCAGGTTGACGGACTCTTTCCAGTTGGTCAGGTTGGAGCCGGTCAGGTCGGCCGAGCCGCCCAGGAACTCAGGCAGCACGGGGGCCAGGGCCTGGATGGCGTTCTGGCTGGCCTTGCGGGTGGCGATGGTTTCTTTCTTGTCCACGCAGGCGGCCACGGCGGCGGCCAGGGTGGCGTCGAAATTGGCCGGCAGCTCGCCTGCCATGCGGCGCGCCAGTTCGGCGGCTTCCGCAGGGAACTTGGCGCTATATTCGGCGAATTTCGCGTTCCAGTCGGCTTCGTGCTGCGCGCCGGCGGCTTTCGCGTCCCACGCGGCGTACACGTCGGCAGGGATTTCGAACGGGGCCGGGGTCCAGCCGATGTACTCGCGCACGGCGGCGATTTCCTTGTCGCCCAGCGCGGCGCCGTGCACCTTGTCGCCGCCCTGCAGGTTGGGCGAGCCCTTGCCGATAATGGTCTTGCAGCAGATCAGCGTAGGCTTGTCGGATTGCTTCGCGGCGGCGATGGCGGCGTCGACCGCGGCAACGTCGTGGCCGTCGACGGCGCGGATCACGTTCCAGCCGTAGGCTTCGAAGCGTTTCGGGGTGTCGTCGGTGAACCAGCCTTCGACCTTGCCGTCGATGGAGATGCCGTTGTCGTCGTACAGGGCGATCAGTTTTTTCAGGCCCAGGGTGCCGGCCAGCGAGCACACTTCATGCGAAATGCCTTCCATCAGGCAGCCATCGCCCACGAAGGCGTAGGTATAGTGGTCCACCACGTCCAGGCCAGGCTTGTTGAACTCGGCCGCCAGCAGGTACTCGGCCAGCGCCATGCCGACCGCGTTGGCGATGCCCTGGCCCAGCGGGCCGGTGGTGGTTTCCACGCCCGGGGTGATGTCCACTTCCGGGTGGCCCGGGGTTTTCGAGTGCATCTGGCGGAAGGCGCGGATGTCGTCCATGGTCACGGCGTAGCCGGCCAGGTGCAGCAGCGCGTAGTGCAGCATGGAGCCGTGGCCGTTCGACAGCAGGAAGCGGTCGCGGTTCAGCCATTTCGGGTTGGCGGGATTGTGGCGGTGATGACCGCTCCACAGCGCGACAGCGATTTCAGCCATGCCCATGGGCATGCCTGGGTGGCCGGAATTGGCCTTCTGTACAGCGTCCATTGCCAGCGCGCGGATCGCGTTGGCCATTTGAGTGGTTGGGAGCGTAGTAGTCATCGTGGTGATTGCGGAAGGTTTGAAATAGGGTAAAGCCTGCTTGCTTGAACCAAGTATTTTACCAGACCGGGGGGCTGCCCATTAAAATTACGCATCCAATCGCACTCACCAAGGCCTCCGCATGCCCCGTTTCTACTGCCCGCAGCCGCTCGCCATCGGCCTCACCATCGACCTGCCGGAAGCGGTCGCCCACCATGTGCACGTGGTGCGCCTGGCCCCGGGCGAGGCCGTCACGCTGTTCAACGGCGACGGCGGCGAGTACACGGCGGTGCTGCAGACGGTGGAAAAACGCCGCGCCAGCGCCGAAATCAAAGCCCATACGGCGCGCGAGGCCGAACTGCCCTACGCGGTGACGGTGGCGCAGGCGCTGCCGGAAGCGTCCAAGATGGACTGGATTATCGAAAAAGCCGTGGAACTGGGCGCGGCCGCCTTCCAGCCGCTGGCCGCGCGCCGCTGCGTGGTCAGGCTGTCGGGCGATCGCGCTGAAAAGAAATTAGCACATTGGCAAGGCGTGATTATCTCGGCCTGCGAGCAAGCCGGCCGCAACCGGGTGCCGCAACTGGCACCGGTGGACGAGTTCAAGGACTGGATCGCGCAGCAAGACCTGCACCGCCGCGTGATCCTGACCCCGCGCGCCACCCAGTCGCTGGCCGACTGGGCGCGCCACCAGCCGCCGCAGGCGCTGACCATCATGGTCGGTCCCGAAGGCGGCTTCTCGGACGACGAGGAAAACCTGGCCGTCGCCCAGGGCGCGCTGCCCCTGTCCATGGGGCCGCGCATCCTGCGCACCGAGACGGCCGCGCTGGCCGCCCTGGCCGCATTGAATGCCAGCTGGGGCGGCATGTAAGGCGCTACATCAGAACTTGTAGTTGGCCTTGACGGTGAAGAAGCGGCCGCGCGCGCTGTGCAGCGCCGAGTTGTAGCCCGCCACCGAGTACGACGGATCGTACGGCGCCTTGGTATTGAACGCGTTGGCCACGTTAAACGTCAGCACGGTGTTGCGGAAGCCGGTGTAGGCATAGGCCAGGTCCAGCGTGGCCATGGACTTCACTTTGCACTCGGGATAGAACTTGGTGTAGTTCTCGTTGCGGTTGGCGCGGCCGTATTCGCAGTACGGCTCCTCGTACGGGCCAACCTTGCCGTCCTCCTGCACGCTGTAGGCCGCCATCATCGAAATCGACGAGATGTAGTTGGCGGTGGCCGTCAGGCTGTGCTGCTGGATGCTCCAGGTGGACGACAGCGACGCGCGCAGGCGCGGGATTTCGCCCACGCTGGTGGTGTCGTTGTAGACCGCGCCGTTGGTGCCGACCAGGTCTATCATCGGGTCGCCTTCGGACTGGGCCTTCTTGTAGCTCAGCGTGTAGCTGGCGTTCAGGCGGCTGGCCAGCTTGCCGTAGGCGCCCAGGTTGTTGCGCAGCGCCAGCTCCAGGTCGATGCCGCTGGTGCGGGTGCCGCCGGCATTGATGTAGGGCGTTTCAATGCTGATCAGCGGGCCCGAGTTCGGGATCAGGTTGTTGCTGGCGTCGCGCAGCCAGGTGCCCTGGTTCTGGTCACGCTTGACGCGGCTGGCCAGCTTGGGATCGTTGATCACCGCCACCGGCGACATCAGGTCGGTTTCCTTGTCCTTGCGGATGTTGTAGTAGTCGAACAGGATGTCGAAATTGTTCGCCGGCGAGAAGATCAGGCCGGCCGTGAAGCTCTTCGAGGTTTCCGGCACCAGGTCCTTGTTCGATGCGGCCACGCCCGACAGGCTCTTCAGGCAGTCGGTCGCGTCGGCGCCCGGCTTGCCGCAGCGCAGCTTGTCCTCGAAGCTGTTCAGGAAGTACTGCGTGCCGCCGTCCACCATCTGCGTCAGCGACGGCGCGCGGAAGCCTTCCGAGTAGGTGCCGCGCACGGCCAGGGTCGGGCTCACGGTCCACTTCACGCCCGCCTTGGGCGTGAAGCTGCCTGAGAAGCCGTCATATTTGTCGTAGCGGCCGGCCAGTTCCACGTCCACCGACTTGAGCACCGGCAGGCGCACCTCGGAGAACACCGAACGCACGTCGCGCTTGGCTTGCGAATACTGGTTGGCCAGGCCGATGATCTCGCCCTTGACGGTGCGCGCGTCCGGCACGATGCTCATTTTCTCCTGCTTCAGCTCGGCGCCCACGGCCAGGCCGATGGCGCCGCCGGCCAGCTGGCCCAGCTCGGTGCTGCCCTTGATGTCCCACTGGGTGATGCTGGCCTTGCCGTCCAGCGGCGAGTCCACCGTCACGCCCGGCGTGCCGGCAATGGTTTTCAGGGGCACGTTCTCGGTCACCAGGCGCTGCACGATAGGCAGGTACAGGAAGCCGTTCGACACCTGGTGGCGCTTGGACTCGTTGTACAGCAGGCCGGTATCCCAGTCCCAGTTGAAGTGGCTGCCCTTCAGGCCGGCCAGCAGACGGGTCGAGGTGTTTTCGTTCGAGCTGCCGCCCTTGGCGTCGGTGAAGCGGTAGTTGACCGCCACCGGCACCGCGCCGGCCGTGCCGCGGGTCGGGTTGTCCGGATGGTTCACGCCCAGGATGGGCTGGAAGCTGATGCCGGGTCCGTCTTTCGGGAACACCGTGGTCTTGTTGCGCGACAGGGTGCGCGACACGCCTGCGTATTCCAGCTCCGATTTGCTGTAAGACGCTTCGGCGAAGGCGCGGATATTGGCGTCCACCTTGAATTCGGCGCGCGCCAGCACGTTCGAGCTCTCCGCCTTGCCCTGCGCGTCCTCATACTGCCAGCCGTCGTAGTTGCAGAACTTGTTGCCGATCATGACGTCCGAGGCCAGCATCGGCACCAGCGCGGTGGAACCGGTGCGGATGTCGGCCGGGTTGCAGCTCAGGTCGGCCGACACATAGCGGTTGAAGGAGCCGCTGCCCAGGCGCGATTCCTTGAAGAACACCGGATACTGGCTCACGCTGCTGTAGTAGTTGCTCAGGCGCCCGTCCATGGCGCGCGACTGGTCGGCGTGCACGGCGCGCGCTTCGGCGATCGGGGTGCGGTCGCGCCGGGAGAAGTCGAAGGCGACGAAGGCGTTGAAGCGGTCCTCTTCCAGGTCGCCGAAACCGTAGGCGCCGCTGATGCCGCTGCGGCCGAAGTTGCCGTAGCCGTCCTGGCTGCGCTGGGCGGTGATGTCGCCGCCCTTGAAATTGCTCTTGGTGATGAAGTTAATTACGCCGGCAATCGCGTCCGAACCGTACACGGCCGAACCGCCGTCCTTCAGGATCTCGACGCGTTCCAGCGCCGACAGCGGGATGGAATTCAGGTCGTACTGGGTGGACTGGCCGGCGTTCGGGTCGGCGTAAGCGGCCGGCGACATGCGGCGGCCGTTGATCAGCACCAGCGTGGAAGCCGAACCCAGGTTGCGCAGCGAGGCGGTGGCCAGGCCCTTGGAGAAGCCGCCGTCGCGCGAGTCGACCTGGTTGGACGAACCGAGCGCGGGCACTTTGGCCATCAGGTCGGCGACGCTGACGGCGCCGGACTGCTCGATCTCTTTCTTGGAAATCACTTGCACCACCGACGGATTCTCCGTCGAAGTGCGCTTCAGGTTGGAACCGGTGACGATCACGCGCTCGATCGGCGCATCAGCCGCCGGGGCCGCTTGAATTTGCGCCGCCGCGAACTCGCTCCAGCCCGCGGTACCCAGCAGTGCAATGGCCTGCACTATCAATTTTTTCTTCACTTTTTCTCCAGTCGAGGAAAGACCGGCGGCGCCCTCGTGAGGCGCATTGCCAGCCATTAATCGGCCCGGCTGCGCTCCGACAGCAGGGTCCGTCGCCGAGTATAGACATAGCAATTCGTAAAGATTGTTACTTTCCGATGTTAACCGGATAATATTGTCAATTTACAACAGCACCAAAGTGGTGCAAGCCGCCACGCTGGACGGGCACCCTGCCCCGTGCTACGATTGCCGGTTACGCGCCGTGCGCGCGCACTATCACTCCCTATCAACCTGCTTGATAACTACAAGCACAGGAACCGCCATGCTCAGACTGAACGAAGTAAAGCTCCCGCTCGACCATACCGAAGAACAACTGACCGCCGCCATCCTGGCCCGCCTGCACATCGAGCCGGCCCAGCTGTCCGGCTACACGGTCTACAAGCGCAGCTACGACGCGCGCAAGAAGTCCGCCATCGTGCTGATCTACTCGCTAGACGTGGAAACCACCGCCGACGCCGCCATCCTCAAGGCCAATGCGCGCGACAGCCATTTGATGCCTTCGCCGGACACCAGCTATAAATATGTGGCGCAGAACGTCAACGCGAACGGCGCGCAGCCGCGCCCGGTGGTCATCGGCATGGGGCCGTGCGGCCTGTTCGCCGCGCTGATCCTGGCGCAGATGGGCCTCAAGCCCATCATCCTGGAACGCGGCAAGACCGTGCGCGAGCGCACCAAGGACACCTTCGGCTTCTGGCGCAAGCGCGAACTGAACCCGGAATCGAACGTGCAGTTCGGCGAAGGCGGCGCCGGCACCTTCTCGGACGGCAAGCTGTACAGCCAGATCAAGGATCCCAAGCACTACGGCCGCAAGGTGCTGACCGAGTTCGTCAAGGCCGGCGCGCCGGAGGAAATCATCTACGTCAGCAAGCCGCACATCGGCACTTTCCGACTAGTGAAAATGGTGGAAGCGATGCGCGAGGAAATCGTGTCACTGGGCGGCGAGATCCGCTTCTCGGCCAAGGTGGCCGACATCGAGATCGACGAGGCCAACGGCGAACGCCAGGTGCGCAGCCTGACCCTGGCCGACGGCGAACGCATCGCCACCGAGCACGTGGTGCTGGCCATCGGCCACAGCGCGCGCGACACTTTCGAGATGCTGTACGAGCGCGGCGTATTCATCGAGGCCAAGCCGTTTTCTATCGGCTTCCGGGTCGAGCACCCGCAGTCCATGATAGACGCCTGCCGCTTCGGCCCCAACGCCGGCCACCCCATCCTGGGCGCGGCCGACTACAAGCTGGTGCACCACGCCTCCAACGGCCGCGCGGTGTACAGCTTCTGCATGTGCCCGGGCGGCACCGTGGTGGCGGCCGCGTCCGAGCCGGGCCGCGTGGTGACCAACGGCATGAGCCAGTACTCGCGCGCCGAGCGCAACGCCAACAGCGCCATCGTGGTCAGTATTTCGCCGGAAGACTATCCTGGCCACCCGCTGGCCGGCATCGAGTTCCAGCGCAGGCTGGAGGAAAAAGCTTTCGAGCTGGGCGGCTCCAACTACAGCGCGCCGGGCCAGCTGATGGGCGACTTCGTGGCGGGCCGTCCGTCCACCGAGTTCGGCGCCGTGGTGCCTTCGTACAAGCCGCAGGTGCAGCTGACCGACCTGGCCACCATCCTGCCGGAGTTCGCGGTGACCGCGCTGCGCGAAGCCTTCCCGGCCTTCGACAAGCAGGTCAAGGGCTACTTCAAGCACGACGCGGTGCTGACCGGCCTGGAAACCCGCACCTCCTCGCCGATCCGCATCAAGCGCCGCGACGACGACCTGCAAAGCTTGAACACGCGCGGCCTGTTCCCGGCCGGCGAAGGCGCGGGCTACGCTGGCGGCATCCTGTCGGCCGGCGTGGACGGCATCAAGGTGGCCGAGGCGGTGGCGCTGTCGATGGCGGCCAAGGACTAATTCCGGGCAGGACGGCGTCTGGCGGCCGGCCCCCGGCTAGCGGCCGGCCTTCTGGGCGTCCAGCGCCGCGCGCGCGCGTTGCGTGGTGTCGTCGATCTCGCGCTGGCGCTGGCGGGCATCGTCCTCGGTTTTACGCGCCATGCCCACCGTGTAGACCCGGGTCGCCTCGGCCCAGGCGTCGTTGGCGGCAATCAGGCGCTTGGCGCGCGCACCCGCATCGGCCGCCACGGCCTCATACGCCTTGCTCATGCCCGAACGCGCCTGCTGCAGCTCGGTTACGCTCATCAGCTTGGCCAGGTCGGGCGGAATCGCCTTGCCGGGTGGTAGCGATGCGTCCAGATTCGCCACAAAGCGGTCATAGCACGCGCGCCAGGTCTTCATCGTGGCGCTGAGCGCCTTGATGTCGGGCTGCAGCACCGATTTCTCAGGGAACACCGGCTCGACACAGCCGAACTTCTCATATTTCACGTCGGCGCCGTCATACGCGCTGACATAGTAGGCAATTTCCGTCTTGCGCTTGCTGCGCAGCTGCATGGTCGCCAGCGATGCGGCGGCGTCCGCGTTGCCGCGCGCCTGGGCCTGCCGGAGCCAGTGCTCGGCCCGTTCCATATTCTCGGGCACGCCCTCGCCAAAGCCATACATTTCACCCAGCATCAGCTGCGCGTCCGGCTGGCCGGCCGGCGCCAGCTTGCTGAAGATGCGGAATGCGCTGGCATAGTCCTGCCGGTCCCATGCGGCCACGCCATCCGCCAACTCATCGGCACGGACCGCTGCCGACATCAGTACCAACATCAATAGCGCTAGCTGTTTTTTCATCACGCTCCCTATCCCAAGTAAAGTAAAAAGCCCGCATCGCTAGAAACGATGCGGGCTCATTCATGACATGCTTGCAGTAAGCACGAGCTCTATCAGAACTTGTGGTTGTACTCGGCAGTCAGTTTCACGCTGCGCGGATCGGTGGTGCTGATCACGCGTTCGAAGGTGTTGCGCAGGTTGTTGCCGTTGTTCCAGCGCTCTTCCACAGCCTGGGTGGTCTGCTCGTTGAAGACGTTGAAGATGTCCATCTTCAGCGACAGGCCCTTGACGATGTTAGGACGGTAGACCAGGTTCAGGTCCAGACGCTTGTCCCATGGCAGATTGCCCAGGGCGCCGCGCGGGGTCAGCACATTGGTCGCCACGGTCAGACCGCCGCAGTAGTGCGGACCGTTGCTGTAGTTAGGCGTGGTGCCGTCGAACAGGAAGCGGCCAACGCAGCTGTGTGGACGGCCGGCAGCCAGCAGCAGATTGCCGCCCACGGTCCACTCTTGCGCGACTTCGTAGAAGCCGTATGCCTTCACTTGGTGACGACGGTCATTGGCCAACGGACCATTGGCGCCGATCATCAGCTCCTTGTAGTCCCAGGTCTGGGTTGCAGCCACGTCGGTCTGGCCCACGTCGGACAGGGTCTGGCCTTCGGTGTTACCCGAGCTCTTCGACCAGGTGTAGTTCACCTTGCCGTACCAGCCGCCACGCAGTGGGTGCTCCAGGAAGAAGTCCAGGGCGCGGTATTTGCGTTCGGCTTTCGGGAAGCCCAGGTCGGCTGCGGACAGGTTGACCAGCGTCAGGTTCTTCGCGGTGCCGCCGTTGTTGGTCGAACCGCTGTAATCGACGTAGAAGGAATTGGCTTCGCCCGGATTGAAGTTGGCGCAACCGAAACCGGACCAGTTCGAGGTATCGATCTTGTTCGCGGCAGCATATTTCTCGAATGGACGGCCATCGCAGAAGTCGTCGATGGTCGAACCCAGTTTGCGGAAGGTGCCTTTCACGCCGAAGTTCAGGTCAGGCGAGAACGCGCGCTCGAAGCCCAGGGTGATTTCGTCCTGGTAGGTTGGCTTCAGATCCACTGCGGACAGGGTCTTCGGCTCCTTGGCCTGGCCGTATTCGTTGTTGCTCGAAGCCGGGGCGGACAGCTGGGTCAGGCCGGTAGGCGCACCGTTGGCATCCACACCGGTGTAGGCGAACGCCTGCGCGGTGAAGGTGGAACGGCCGGCGCCACGCACTGCCAGGTGGGTCGGGATTTGCAGGTGGTAACGGCCTGCGCTACCGAACACCTTGGTCGAAGCATCGCCGTTCATGTCCCACACTGCGCTCAGGCGCGGTGCGATCTGGTTCTTCTGCTCGATGTACTTGACGTGGTCGCCGTTCTGGTTGTCGAAGCCTTCGCGGCGCACACCTGCGGTGACCAGCAGGTTTTTGGTGACCTGCCAGCCGTCTTCGATGTACTGCGCGGTCTGATTCGAATACGCATCGGTCACGTCGGTGAACAGGTTCTTGGTCACGTAGTAACCCTGCTTGCCCAGCGGGCTGGTGCTGGTGCCCGGGCCTTTGGAGATGCCGCCGCCCAAGTCGAACGAAGCCATCGGATCGGCTGCATTGCGCAGGTAGGTCCAGGTGCCGCCGCCAATCGCCGATTCACCGGCGTTGTTCGAGCTCAGCTTGTTCTTGTCCAGACCAAAGCGAATCTTGTGCGTGCCCAGGCGGTATTCCAGGTCCAGGCGCAGCGACTCGATCTTATCCTTTGCGCCGGTAGGCAGAATGTTGCCGGTGGTGCTGGTGATGGTCTGCTTGTTGACGTAGTTGATGCCAGGCGCCATTGCGTCCGGCGCGAACGAGGCGACGAACAGGTTAGGATCGTAGCCTTCGAACTCGTTGATGTGCTTGGACTTCGAGCGGCCGTACAGGGCCTGGACGGTGAAGTCGTCGGTCAGATTGCCGGTGTACTTCAGGATCTGGACGTCGGCGCCGTTGTCGGCGATATTCTTCTCGACCTTCTTGGACGCGACCACATTGTCATGCGTATTCTTTTTAGGGTCGTAGCCGGTATTGGTGGTCTTGTTGGTCGGCGTATCGCCGATCAGCGACAGTTCCAGGCGATGGTTGTCGGTAATGTTCCAGTCGAACTTGCCGAAATAACGGTCAACCGTGCGCTTGGTGTTGTTCCAGCCGCCAGCCGGGGCGCCGTTCACGCGGATGCCGTTGATGGCGTCCGTGCCGTCGGTATTGGTGCGGGTGGTCTCGGCCGACAGGAACATGAACAGTTTATCCTGGATCAGCGGACCGCCTACGTAGGTGCCGTAACGGGTTTGCGTGCGGCTGTTGTCATGGCGGAAGCGGTAGACGCTGCCATCAGTGCCGGTGGGGCCGCCAAAATGGCCGGTATTGGCGAACTTCAGATCGCTCTGCTCGGAACGCAGACGGTTTGGCTCAATGCTGGCCATCGCGCCGAATTCCCAGTTGTTGGTACCGCTCTTGGTGGTGACGTTGACCACGCCGCCGACCGAACGGCCGAATTCAGCGCCGAAGCCGCCGGTCAGAATCTGCGCCTGGGCGATAGCGCCGAATGGCAGTTCCGAGGCGCCCAGCTGGGTCAGCGGGTTGGTGACAGGGAAACCGTTGATGTAGTACGCATTCTCAGATGCGCCGCCGCCTGCGAAGCTGGCGCCGCCTGCGTAACGGGGGTCGGCGCGCGTGGTGTTCGGCGCCAGCTGAATAATCGCGTCCACGTTCTGCGCGATAGGCAGTTTGGCCAGTTCACGCGAAGTGAACGTGGCGCCGTTGTTGGCGCTGGAAATGTCGATGCGGTTGCGGCGGCCCGTCACTTGCACGGCCTGCAGCGCTTCCGCGCCGAACACGGCTTCCGCACCCTGGCCGGCCAGCACCTCGACGGTGGCGGACGCGCCGGCAGTGGTCCCCTTCATCAGGGTGACGCTGTAGCGGCCGATAGGCAGGGCCGAGATGGAGAACGTGCCGCTGCCATCGACTGCGGTGGTTCGGGTTTGATTGGTGTCCAGGTTTTTGAACACGACGGTACTCGCCGCGCCTGGGGCAACCTTGCCGTAGATGTTACCGGACGCGTTCGACTGCGCCATGGCCGCCGGCGTAACGATAGCCGACATTGCAGAGGCCGCGAAGGCCAGCTGCAGCGCACGGACCAAAACTGTTTTCTTCAGCATATTTTTCCTAAGTGGTAAAAGCTAACGTAGTGCCTTGCTAAGGCGCCATTGGTTGCTTTGTTATTTATATGTTCCCGACTATTTGCAAAAGAGACGCTTCCAATCGCAGCGCAATTGGCCTTATTTAGACCAACTTCCGCTGCGATTAGATACAGATTCGACCATATGTAAAACTAGACTGTCAAACATGCAATCTTTCAGTTACTCCAAAAAACAACACAAGTTACATTTTGCTCAACGTTGTGTAACCATATGGTGCAGCGCGGCACGTTTTTAGTGCGCCAAATCCCCATTAAAGTGCCATTTTATGAGGAAAGACAGGTGAAAAATGCATATCATCGGGCCGCTTTGCTGCATGAAAAATAGGCAGCACTTGTAACCAAGGTAACTTTTGGTTGATGCAGACGGTGCCGGGAAAGTGGAATTTCGTGATGGAAAGAGACGGTCATCTTGTAGCTAAAACTCACAAAAACCGCCCTAAAAGAAGGGAAATTGATATTAAAAAATTATTCAAAAACACGATGAAAAAAGCCGTAAGCGCGTCTGCCGGATTACTATGGCGGTTAAAGGGGCAGAATATTGCGCTGCGGCGCAAACCTCAGTATTGATTTGAAAAGCGCGTTTTGGCGGCTATAGCCATCCGGCTTTGCGGAAGCGCCGGTACAAATACACGCAAGTGGCCGCCATCACGGCCAGGGCGGCCGGGTAGCCGTAGGGGGAGTCCAGCTCCGGCATGTGCTTGAAGTTCATGCCCCAGATGCCGGCGAATGCCGTCATTACGGCGAAAATGGCGGCGTAGGCGGCCAGCTTTTTGTTCACCTCGCCGTCGTCGATGGCCACCATGGACAGGTGCACCTGGATCGCGGTGCTGATGGTGTCGCGGATGGAATCGAGGGTGGCGCTAATGCGCAGCAAGTGGTCGTGCACGTCGCGGAAGTATTCCTGGGAGTCGGCGCAGACGGCCGGCACGCGGCCGCCGTGCAGCTTGCCCACCGCGTCCAGCAATGGCGCCACGGCGTGGCGCAGCGCCAGCGCCTTGCGCTTGAGCGCGTACAGCCGCACGATATTGGCGCGCTGCGCGCTTTGCACGAAGATGCGCTCCTCGATCTGCTCCAGCTCGGTCTCCATGGCGTCGGCGATGGGGAAATAGCGGTCCACCACGGCGTCCATAATGGCATACAGCACGAAGGCCGGGCCTTGCTTGAGCAAATGCGGCTCGCGCTCGGCGCGCGCCCGCACGCCCAGCAGGTCCTTGCTGCTGTTCTGCCGGTTCGACAGCACATAGTTGGGGCCAACGAAGACGTCGACCTCGCCCACTACAAGCTCGTCCGGATCGTCCGCGCTCGACTCCACCGTCTTGACCACCACGAACAGCGAATCGCCGTATTCCTCGATCTTGGGGCGCTGGTGGCCCCGGCTGGCGTCCTCCACGGCCAGTTCATGCAGGCCGAACTCCTCCTGCATGACGGCCAGCTCGCCCGCGTCGCCGTCGCGCAGCGCCACCCAGACAAAGCAGTCGCCGCGCGCCACGTAGTCGCTGATCGCGGCAACGGGCACGTCGGCCAGCTTACGTCCATCCTGGTAGGCAACACAATTGATCAGCATAGGGGGCGGCTCCGGCGGCAAAGCCGGAAGCTTAGCACGGCCACAGCGGCCCTGCTAATCGTCCTTGGCGCCGTCGATGCCCAGTTCGGCGATCTTGCGCGTGATGGTGTTGCGGCCTATGCCCAGGCGCACCGCCGCGTCGTTCTTGCGGCCATGCGTGTACTTCAGCGCCGTGCGTATCAGGGCCGACTCGAACTGCCGTCCCAGCACGTCCATCACCTCCTGCTGGCCGCTGGCCAGCATGCCGGCCGCCTGCAGCTCCAGCAGGCCCAGCCAGCTGTCGGCGCCGGCCGCGGCCAGCCCGCCATGGCCCGCGCCGGATGATGCCGCACCACCTGCCGCCCCACCCGCCGCCCCGCCCGCCTGCTCGGCCGGCAGCGCCAGCACCGTGCCGTGGTGCTGCATGGCGCCGTGCTCGTGCGCCGCGCCGGCCGGCGCGGCCAGGCTGACAGGCATCGCTGCGCTGCCGCCTGCCTGTTCCTGGGTCAGCTCCAGCGGCAGGTCCTTCACCTCCACGGTCTGCCCCGGCGCCATCACGGTGATCCAGTTGCACAGGTTTTCCAGCTGGCGCACATTGCCCGGCAGGTCCAGGCTGCACAGGAAGGCCAGCGCGCTGTCGCTCATGCGCTTGGCTTCCACGCCCAGCTGCTTGGCGCTCTGCACCAGGAAGTGCCGCACCAAAATGGGGATGTCCTCGCGGCGCTCCCTCAAACTGGGCAGGCGCAGGCGTATCACGTTCAGGCGGTGGTACAAGTCCTCGCGGAACAGGCCGTCGCGCACGCGCTGCTCCAGGTTCTGGTGCGTCGCGGTAATCACGCGCACATTGGCCTTCAGCGGCTGGTGCCCGCCCACGCGGTAGAAATGGCCGTCCGACAGCACGCGCAGCAAGCGGGTCTGCAAATCGAAGGGCATGTCGCCGATCTCGTCCAGGAACAGCGTGCCGTTCTCGGCCTGTTCGAAGCGGCCGCGCCGCGTGGTCTGGGCGCCGGTGAAGGCGCCGCGCTCATGGCCGAACAGCTCGGACTCGAGCAGGTCTTTCGGAATGGCGGCGGTGTTGAGGGCAATAAAGGGCTGGGCCGCGCGCGGGCTGTGCTTGTGCAGCGCGCGCGCCACCAGCTCCTTGCCGGTGCCGGACTCGCCGGTGATGAGCACCGTCACATTCGACTGCGACAGGCGGCCGATGGCGCGGAACACTTCCTGCATGGCCGGGGCCTGGCCGAGGATCTCGGGCGTCTCGGCCGGGCCGGACTCCACGCTGGTCTCACGCAGGCTCTCGTCCAGCGCGCGGCGGATCAGCTCGACGGCCTTGTCGATGTCGAAGGGCTTGGCCAGGTATTCGAAGGCGCCGCCCTGAAAGGCCGCCACCGCCGAGTCCAGGTCGGAGAAGGCGGTGATGATAATGACCGGCAGGCCGGGATGGCGCGACTTGACCAGCTGCAGCAGGTCCAGGCCGGAGTCGCCCGGCATGCGGATGTCGGACACCAGCACCTGCGGCGTCTCATGCTCCAGCGCGGCGATGGCGTCGCGCGCGTTGGCAAAACTCTTGGTGGCCAGGCTTTCCCTGGCCAAGGCTTTTTCCAGTACCCAGCGGATCGATTCGTCGTCGTCAACTATCCAGATTGGCTTCATGTGTTCTCAGTATCCCGCGGATGGATCAACAATCAAGGGACCCGGCCCCAATATCGCGCCGCGCCCGCTTATGGCAGGGGCAGCAAGATCCTGAAGTCCGTATATCCAGGCCGGCTCTCGCACTCGATCACGCCCATGTGCTGCTGCACAAAGGTCTGCGCCAAGGTCAGTCCCAAACCGCTGCCGCCCTCCCGGCCCGACACCAGCGGGTAGAAAATGCGGTCGCGGATCTGGGGTGCGATACCCGGTCCATTGTCGATGATATGCAAATCTAATGCCAGGTTGTAGCGCACCTTGGCCAGGGTCACCTGGCGCGCCACCCGCGTCTTCAAAACCAGCTCGGCGTCGCCCTGCTCAATGCGCTGCGACAGCGCCTGGGCGGCGTTGTGCGCGATGTTAAGTACGGTCTGGATCAGCTGCTCCTTGTCGCCACGGAACTCGGGGATGGAGGCGTCGTAGTCGCGCCGTATCGCCAGGCCGGAGGGGAACTCGGCCAGGATCAGGCTGCGCACGCGCTCGCATACTTCATGGATGTTGACGTCGCCCACGATGTGCGGGCGGCGGTGCGGCGCCAGCAGGCGGTCCACCAGCGTCTGCAGGCGGTCGGCCTCCTTGATGATGACCTGGGTGTACTCGCGCAGCTCGGCCAGGTGCAGCGGCGGCAGCTCCATCTCCAGCAGCTGCGCCGCGCCGCGTATGCCGCCCAGCGGATTCTTGATCTCGTGCGCCAGGTTGCGGATCAGCTCCTTGTTGACCTGGCTCTGGTCCAGGATGCGCTCCTCGCGGTCCAGCTTGAGCTGCTGCACGTTCTCGCGCAGCTCGATCAGGATGGCGCCCGGCGGCTCGTCCAGCGCCGACACGATGCTGTGCACCTGCAGCGGCTCCTTGCCGGCACGCTCCAGCGCCAGGTCCTGGCGCAGGTCGGAAAACTTGTGCGCGCGCGCCTGCGCGATGATATTGACCAGCTCGTCGGGATTGGAAAACAGCGCGGCGAACTTCTGGCCCGACAGCGCCTTGACCGAGCTTTCCAGCAGGTTCTCGGCGGCGGCGTTGACGTAGCTGATCATGCCCTCGGCGTCCAGCAGGATCACGGCCGAAGCCAGCAGCTCCAGCCCGGCCAGCGATTGCGGGCGCGCCAGCGCGGCCGCCGCGCGGGCGATATTGGTGACGATGCTCATGTGCCTCCCCTTGGGGGTGGTGCGGAAAAGGCCGGCGGAGAATCCGAACAGAATATCAGCGGATATTCTGGATCTCGCGCTTCAGCGCTTCCACGTTCTTCTCGGACCGGCTGATGCTGTCCTTCAGGCTGGCTACCCGTTCCTGGTATTTCGCATAATTGCGCTCGTCGCCGCGCCGCTCAGGCTCGCCGCCGTTGAACTCCTTGCGCAGCTCGCTCAGCTTGGCCAGCTCGCCGTTCAGCTCCTCCTGCAGGATCTGGCGGCGGTCGGCGTCGCGCGCCTTCTGCTCGCTGCTGTCCACGCGCGGGAAGTCGCCCGGCGTGGCGGCCGGAGGCGGCGCGCTGCGCGGCCTGGCGGCGTTCTCGGCGCGGCGCGCGGGGGCCGGGATCGCGCCCGGGATATCCAGCGGCTTGCAGTTGGCGTGCTTGCGGCTGTCGGTCAGCTCCTTGTGCCCGCTGGCGTCCACGCACAGGAAAATCTGTCCCTGGGCCGAGGCCAAACCAGAAGCGAACAACAATGCGATAGGTGCAAAATTCCAGGTAGTCATGCCCCGACTATACAACATCCGGTAAAAAAAACGCGAGGAGAGCAGCTGCTGTCCTCGCGTCTGGTTGCAGGCCGGCCGGAGCCGGCGCCGCGTCGCCTATTACAGCGAGTAGTACATGTCGAATTCGACCGGGTGCGTGGTCATGCGCATGCGGGTCACTTCGGTCATCTTCAGTTCGATGTAGGCATCGATCATCGAATCGGTGAACACGCCGCCGCGGGTCAGGAACTCGCGGTCCTTGTTCAGGTGATCCAGGGCTTCTTCCAGCGAAGCGCAGACGGTTGGGATCAGCGCGTCTTCTTCCGGTGGCAGATGGTACAGATCTTTCGATGCGGCTTCGCCCGGATGGATCTTGTTCTGCACGCCGTCCAGGCCGGCCATCATCAGTGCCGCGAAGCACAGGTATGGGTTTGCCAGTGGGTCTGGGAAGCGGGTTTCGATACGGCGGCCTTTAGGATTGGCCACGTGTGGAATACGGATCGAAGCCGAACGGTTGCGGGCCGAGTACGCCAGTTTCACTGGAGCCTCGTAGCCTGGCACCAGGCGCTTGTACGAGTTGGTGCCTGGGTTGGTGATCGCGTTCAGTGCCTTGGCGTGCTTGATGATGCCGCCGATGTAGTACAGCGCGAAGTCGGACAGGCCTGCATAGCCGTCGCCGGCGAACAGGTTTTTGCCGTCTTTCCAGATCGACTGGTGCACGTGCATGCCGGAACCGTTGTCGCCAACGATAGGCTTAGGCATGAAGGTGGCGGTTTTGCCGTAGCTGTGGGCCACGTTCCAGACCACATATTTCAGGTTCTGGGTCCAGTCGGCGCGCTCAACCAGGGTCGAGAACTTGGTGCCGATTTCGTTCTGGCCGGCGCCGGCCACTTCGTGGTGGTGCACTTCAACCGGGATGCCCAGCGATTCCAGGATCAGGCACATTTCCGAACGCATGTCCTGGAAGGAGTCCACTGGCGGCACCGGGAAGTAGCCGCCCTTGACGGTAGGACGGTGGCCGCTGTTGCCGCCTTCGATGTCCTTGTCGGTCGACCAGGAAGCTTCGTCGGAGTCGATCTGCACCTTGGCGCCCGACATGTCGATTTTCCATTTGACGGAATCGAAGATGAAGAACTCTGGCTCAGGACCGAAGTAGGCGGTGTCGCCCAGGCCCGACGATTTCAGGTAGGCTTCAGCGCGCTTGGCGATGGAGCGCGGGTCGCGGTCGTAGCCCTTGCCGTCCGACGGTTCGATCACGTCGCACTGCATGAACAGGGTGGTCTCTTCCATGAACGGGTCAATGTTCGCAGTTGCCGGGTCAGGCAGCAGGATCATGTCGGATGCTTCGATGCCTTTCCAGCCGGCGATCGAGGAGCCATCGAAGGCGTGACCGGATTCGAATTTGTCGATATCGAAGTGCGATACAGGCACGGTGACGTGCTGTTCTTTGCCGCGGGTGTCAGCAAAGCGGAAATCAACGAATTTCACTTCGTTATCTTGTACCATTTTCAATACATCTGCGGCGGTCAGTGCCATGCGTCTCTCCTAGTGAAAAAGTGGGGCAGCCCACGCTGTTGCGTGCAGCTTGAAACTCGTCAATCCTTAAAGCAGGAAGCGTGCCAGAAGATTTCCCCTCTTGCACTACTTTTGCGCATGAGCTTATGTGCACAATGTTGGTGCATATCCAAAATTATGCACCTCAACGGTGCGAAATTTTGGCATTTTGGAAAAATGCATCGGCATGGTGCAAAAAAACTTCCATGGACGATCGGGCACTATAATAAACGCAATATTGACAGCAGAAGTGGGAAATGTGCCATGAACAGTATTGCCGATATCCTCGCCCGGGCGCGCAGCCGCGACGCCGCCCTGCCCTACGCGGGCGCCGTCACGCCCGCCGAAGCGCACGCGCTGCTGGGCGCGGACAGCGCAGTGAAACTGATCGATGTGCGCACCAATGCCGAGCGCGACTGGGTGGGCCGGGTGGCCATCCCGGAGTCCCAGCATGGTGCAGTCCAATGGAGCACCTATCCGGGCGGCGTGCCGAATCCGCACTTCCTGGAACAGTTGGGGGCGGTGGCGAAGAAAGACGACGTGCTGCTGTTCCTGTGCCGCTCCGGCGTGCGCTCGCGCCATGCCGCCAAGCTGGCGACCGAGCACGGCTACACCCAGTGCTACGACATCCTGGAAGGCTTCGAAGGGGATAAGGACGCGGAAGGCCACCGCAAGCAGGTAGGCGGCTGGTGCAAGGCCGGGCTGCCGTGGCTGGGCGCCTAGACGGCACCGGCGGGTTACGGCGCTGCGCGCCTAACCCGCCGTCAGGCCCGGGACTTACAGGCTGTAGTTCAGGCGCGCGTACACGAAGCGGCCCGAGCGGCCGAACGGCGAGTAGTTCGAATATGGCGCGTTACCCGTCGTGTTGAGCGCAGCCGGATAGGCGTCCGGATACTGGTCGAACAGGTTGTCCGCACCCACCGCCAGCGACAGCTTCTTGGTGATGGCGTAGCGCCCTTCCAGGTCCACCAGCGTCTTGGCGCTCATCCAGAAGTCCAGCGCGGCCGTGGTGCCCGGCGCCAGGATCTTGCCGTAGCGCGTGGCGCGCGCCGTCACGCCGAAGTCGCCGTAGGACCAGGTGCTGCTGCCGATGAACTTGGTCTTGGGCGTGCCGTCGGTGAAGGTGAGCACGTTGACGCGGTCGAACAGCACCGGCGCCGGCGACAGCGCGGCCAGCTGGGCCGTCACAGGCACCTTGGTCACGTCGGTCTTGGTGTAGTTGCCCGCCACCGTGAAGTCCAGCTTGCCGTAGCCGTTGGTCTGCACCGGCCAGCTGGTGACGATGTCGATGCCCTTGGTGGTGGTGTCCACGCCGTTGATGAAGAAGCGTCCGCCGCCCACGCCGATAAAGCCCTGCTTGGTCAGGAAGTCCCGCACATTGGCCGCCGTCAAATTCTCGGACAGCACGATGCGGTCCTTGATCTTGATGTGGAAGGCGTCCGCCGTCACGTTCACCGCGCCCAGGCGCAGCACAGAGCCGACCGAGAAGTTGACCGATTTTTCCGCGTCCAGCGGCTTGGCGCCCAGCGCGATGGCGGCCGGGTGGCTAGGCTTGAAGGTGGTGATCTCGAACGGCACGCCGTTGATGAAGTTGGTCGAGGTCGACGTGAAGAACTGCTGCTGCGGCGAGGGCGCGCGGAAGCCGTTCTGCACCGAGCCGCGCAGCGCGAACTCGGGCACGAAGTCGTAGCGGCCGGCCAGCTTGCCGGACACGCTGTTGCCGAAGTCGGAGAAATGCTCGCCGCGGATGGCCACCGAGCCCAGGAACTGTTTGGTCAGGTTGGCTTCCAGGTCCACGTAGGCGCTGTAGGCCTTGCGGCTGTTGTCCGATTCGTCGGCCGGGCGGAAGCCGGGGAAGACCTGCGCACCCGGAGGCGCTGGCGTGCCGTTGGCCAGCACCTGGCCGCCGTAGCGCCACGAATCGGCTTCGCCGGCGAACAGTTTATAACCTTCGCGCCGCACTTCCGCGCCCACCGCCAGGTTGACCGGCGTAGCCAGGCCTGCGTCGAACTGGCGCACGCCGGACAGGTTCAGCGTCAGCTGGTCGTACCAGAAGCCGCCCGCGTCGAACACGGTTTTACTGGACGGGCCGATGGAGCGGTTCAGCGTGTTCTCGATGGTGTACTGCATCTTGTTCTTGCCGTAGCCGATGGACGCGTCCATATCCCACGCGCCGGCCTGCCAGGTCACGCCGCCGGTGGCGCTGTAGTCGTCCACGTCCGGCGCGATGATGGGCAGGAAGCCGTCCGGGTAGATGGAGATGATGTTCTGGTCCTGCAGGGCGCGGCGGAAGAAGCCGGCCGACTTGGCTTCGCGCTTCTGGTAGCTGGTCCAGCCGTACAGCTTGGCGCCGCCTTCCAGCGCATAGCCTGCGTTGGCGAAGATGGTGGACTGCTTCATCTCAGGCTCGCCGTACCAGGCGTTGAAGCGGTTGATGGTTTTCTCGCGCGGGTCGAAGGCGCCGTTCACCAGCGGGTATTGTTGGCGCACGTCGTAGCCGCTGCGCTCGGTGTGCTCCTGGTCCTTGTATTCGGCGGCGACGGTCAGGTAGCCGCTGTCGCCCAGCTCGAAGCCTTTCCAGCCGCTGACGGTGGCGGTGCCGCCGTCGTTGCGCTTGCGCGAGGTCTCCGTGCCCCAGGTGGCGCCGGTGGGCACCGCGCCGGCGATGAAGTCGTAGTCGGTGCGGCGCTGGCCGTAGGTGGCGGTGAATTCGCCGCCGGTCTTGTCGGTGCGCAGGCGCAGGTTGACCACGCCGGCAATCGCGTCCGAGCCGTATTGGGCGGAGGCGCCGTCGCGCAGCACTTCAATATTCTTGAGCATGGCCACCGGGATGGTGTTCATGTCCACCGAGGAGGAGCCGCGTCCGATGGTGCCGTTCAGGTTCACCAGCGAGGACGTGTGGCGTCGCTTGGAGTTCACCAGCACCAGCGTCTGGTCCGGAGCCAGGCCGCGCAGCGTGGCGGGGCGCACGGTATCGGTGCCGTCGGCCAGGCCGGGGCGCGGGAAATTCAGCGACGGCAGCGCCACCGACAGCGCCTGCGCGATTTCGGCCACGCCGGTGTTCTTGATGGTGTCGGCGCTGATGATGTCGACCGGCGAGGCGGTGTCGAGCGCGGTGCGGTTCGCCACGCGGGTGCCGGTGACGACCACGGTGGCCGAGTTGTCTGCTGCAGGAGTGGAGGAAGCTGGTGCGGATTGCGCGGCGGCGTGGCCGGAAGCGAACAGCGAAGCGATGGCGACTGCGAGTACTTGATTTCTCTGCATTGCAACTCCTAAGGTGGTTGAATTTTTTTGCTTTACTTAGTATCGCCTTGCCAAAAAAGTAAAGTCAAAACAATTGCAACCGCTCTGTCGCGCCACTGTAACAATTAAGTAATATTACGTATCGATCAGCCAGCCGGCGCGTCCTCCGCGTGCGCGCCCAGGATGCGCTGCCGCACCAGGTTGATATGGCTGCGCAGGCCGTACAAGTCGTCGGCGAAGGACAGCGGTATCGAAATCTGGTTCACCTTTTCCTCGATGTCGTTCAGGCGCTCGAGCTGCTCGGCGTGGACCTTGGCGCGCTGCTCCTGCGGCGCGGCGGCCAGCGCCTGCTCCACCGTGCGCAGCTGGCCGTACCAGCGGAACACGCGCGAGCGGATGCGCCACACGTACAGCGGCGGCACCACTTTCGACAGCGGCAGTATCAGCGCGCCCAGCGCCACCACCACCACCCACATGCGGTCGAAGAAATTGGCCAGCCAGAAGCTCATGTAGCGCTGCAGGAAAGGCGGGCCGTCCTTGTAGAACTTGGCCGCCTCGTGCGCCACCGGGATCTCGCTGTACTTGGGCGACGGGAACTGGCCCTGCTGCTGGAACCAGCCGGCGCCGCTGTGGATGGTGCTGGCGGCCTGCACCAGCAGGTCCACCAGCGCCGGATGCAAGTCGTCGCGCGCCACCAGCGTGGCGGTGGGCGCGATCAGGTGGTAGTCCTTGGCCGGCAGGTCGCGGCCCAGGTCCACGATCCCGCGCGGCAGCACCACGTGGGTCAGGAAAGGCAGGCGGCGCGTGTAGGCTTCGGCCTGGGTGAAGTCGAACAGCTTGATGCCGGGCGTGATCAGCAGCATCTGGATCAGCGGCGCGTCCGGCGCGGAGCTGAACACCAGGCCGTCGATGCGTTTTTCCAGCAGCTCCACGGTGGCGGGCGTGTTGGCCAGCGAGCTGACCTTGAGCTCGGACGGCTCCAGGCCATTGGCCTCGAGCACCTGCTTGAACAGGCGCGGCGCGCCGCTGCCCTCGGGGCCGAAATTGATGCGCAAGCCTTTCAGCTGCGTCAGGTCCTTGACCTTGACGTCCTCGCGCAGGAACAGCCAGAGCGGCTCGGTGAACAGGCTGCCCAGCGAGATCAGGCCTTTGCGCTCGGCCTCGTCCTGGCTGGTGGTGCCGCTTTGCAGGAAGGCGATGTCGGCCTCGCCGGCGGCCAGGCGCTGCAGGTTTTCGTAGGAGCCGGTGGACGGCTTGAGCACCACCTTGATGCCGTGCTTGCCCAGCAGGTCGGCGTATTTTTTGCCGAAGGCTTCGTAGGCGCCGTTTTCCTGGCCGGTGGAAAGCGTCACCACGCGCGGCGGCGCGGGGTCGACCAGCACATAGGCCAGCACGCAGGCGGCGGCGATGGCCAGGATGGTGGGACCGGCGGTGACGATCAGGTCCCGCACGGAAAAACGCGAGAACTTGAGGATCTTGGTCATGTGGTGGCGCATGGGTTTCATGGGGCTACACCATGCCAACAAATGAGCAAACATGCAAGGGGCGCGCGGTTTGGCGGGTTACGCTGCGCTAACCCGCCCTACGCATGCAAACGTAACGACTCGTAGGGCGGGTTAGGCGCGCAGCGCCGTAACCCGCCAACTCAGCCGCCGCAGGCGCGCAGCGGCGGCGTGGCGCCGCCGACAGCAGGCGCCAGCGAGGGCTTGGCGCCCGCTGCGCCAGTGTTGAGCGAAGCCGCCACCACGCCGGCCTTGGGCGCGGCGTTCGGTTCGATCAGCGGCATCAGGCTGGGCGCCAGCACCACCAGCAGCTGCACCGGCAGCGCGCTGGTGAAGTCGTAGTTCTTCGATTCCGGCCCGTGCACATAGGCCGTCATGCTGCCGAAGAAGCGCTCGCCGATATTGAACACAAAGGTGGCTGAGCGGTTCACGAAACGCGACTCGATCAGCCGTCCGCCGCCGCCGTACACGTCGAAGCGCTGATCGCCGGTGCCGGTCTTGCCGCCCACCGGGATAATGCTGCCGTCGCTTTTCACAAACGCGGCCTTGACGCGCTTGGCGGTGCCGTCCGACACCACTTCGCGGATCGCGTCCGCCGCGGCGCGCGCCACTTCCGGCGACAATATCTGTTCGTTGCTGGTGGGCTTGCCGCGCTTGAGCAGCGTTTCATACGGCGTGCCCGATGCGAAGTGCAGCGAAGTGATGCGCTGGCTGCTCTGGCGCACGCCGCCGTTGATGATAATGCCCATCATCTCGGCCAGCGCGGAAGGCCGGTCGGCCGAGGCGCCCAGCGTGGTGGCGTAGGACGGCACCAGCGACTCGAAGGGATAGCCCATCTTCTTCCATTGGCGGTGGATGGCCATGAAGCTCTCCATCTCCACCAGGCCGGCGATGCGCTTGTCCTGCGCGTGCTTGCGGTGGGTCTTGAACAGCCACTGGTAGACCTCCTGGCGTTCCTTCTCGCTGGCCGCCACGGCCTGCGCCATGGTGGCGTTTTCGTTGTTGCGCAGATAGGCCACCAGCCACAGCTCCAGCGGATGCACATTGGCCAGGTAGCCGCGGTCGGCCAGCGACCACTTGTCCATCGCGTACTGCTCGTACATCTTGGCGGCGCGGTCGTCCTGGATCTCGTTCTGCGACGGCAGGTTGTCGTTCAGGAAGGTGCTGAACTGCTCCACCGTGGCGTTCGGGTACAGGGTACGGTGGATATTGGCCAGGCGTACCGGCGTGGGGCGGATGCTGGCCACCAGGATCTTGTCCAGCTCGGCCTTCGGCTTGCCGCGGTACTTGGAATAGAAGCGGTACAGGAATTCCTTGCCTTCCTTGTCGGCGAAGCGCGCCAGGTAGTCGGCGCGGCGCGGGTCATCGGCGTCGGCCAGCAGCGAGGCGGAGGAGCCGGGCGCCTGGAACATGTAGTACTTCACCACGTCGCGCATCAGGCGCACGAACACCAGGTTGGTGGAGCGGCGCAGCGCTTCGCGCACGGTCAGGATGCGGCTGTCGTCCTCTTTCGAGAAGTTGCCGAAGGTGTGCACGCCGCCGCCGGTGAAGAAGCCCTCGCCCGGATTGCCGGAGTATTTGCGCTCCATGGCGTCGGCCAGCATGTCGGTCAGGCCGCGCTTGTCCGACGGATGCTCGAGCAGGTAGGCCACGGCCCACTGGCTCAGGCGGTCCTGCGGCGCCAGCACCTGCTTGCGCAGCTGGTCCGGACTCATGTCCTTGTAGCGCTTGTGCAGCTGGTCCACGATGTCCAGATAGGTCACCAGCGTGCGCAGCTTGGCGGTGGAGCCCAGGTCCAGCTTGGCGCCCTCGTTGATGTCCAGCGGCTGGTCGAAATTGTCGGTCTGCAGGCGCAGGAAGTTGGTGCCCTCGCCTTTTTCCAGCAAGGTGAAGCTGTACACCACATTGGCCGGGTCGCCGTTGCCCAGCATGCCTTTGCCGGTCAGGCCCGCCGCCTTGGCCATCTCGGGATCGCGCAGGTCGCGCAGCACCTGCGTCACCTTGCGCTGCGCTTGCGCGTCCAGCGTGCTGACCACGTTCAGGTCCAGCCGGTCCAGGTTGTACATGCGGTTGTCGCCCAGCAGATTGGCCAGGTGGTTGCGCACCGAATTCGAGGCCTTGCGCTCGACGAAGGACATGTCGGGCGCCGCCGCCAGGCCGTTGCCGGCGGCCGGATGCAGGCGTTCCTTCAGCGCCGCGTCGCGCAGCGCGGGAGTAATGATGCCGGCCTGCGCCAGCACGCGCAGATGGCTGTTGGCCAGCGTTTCCAGGTCGGCGTCGCCGGCGCCCAGGTAGTAGCTGGGGCGGCGCTGCGCGATCAGCAGGCTGAGGGCCTCCTTGAAGGCCAGCGCGCTGCCCGGCTGGTCCATCTTGCCGCCCAGCAGGCGGTTGACCTCCTTGAAGTCGCGCCCGTACCAGACCCACATGCCGTCGCCGATGCCGTTTACTTCGCCGTAGCCGGGCTTGGCCGACAGCGGCACCGTGTTCAGGTAGTCCACCACGATCTGGCGCCGCACGCCGCTGGTGTCCGGGCCGTACTGGTAGGCGCGCAGCGTGGCCGAGATCATCTGCTGCAGCTTGTCCTTCATCGAGCCGGTGCGGCCTTCCGGCGAGTGGCGGTATTTTTCAATCTGCGTGGCCAGCGTGCTGCCGCCGGCGGCGCGGTGGCCGCCCGCCACGGCGCTGACCGACTTCTCCAGCACCGCCTTGCTCAGGCGGTCCCACTCCACGGCCGGATTGCGCTTCGGATAGGTGTTGTCGAGCAGCTCGCGGTTCTCGATGAACAGCAGGCTTTGCACCAGCGCGGTCGGGGTTTCCTTGAAGCCGGGGTAGATGCGCTCGGGATAGCTGGCGGTGAACAGCGGCTCGGCGCGGCAGTCCACGATATTCAGGCCGGTGCGGGTTTTCTCGCGGTAGGTGGCGAAGATGCCCATGTCGGCCAGCTCAACCATCTTGGGCGAGAAGCGCGCCTGCGCCGCCACTTCGTAGTCGCGCGCTTTCAGCTTGCCCAGGTAGTCCGGCAGGTTGGCGTAGCCCAGGCGCTCGTCGTAAGGGCTGTCGTGCGGATAGCGGATGGCTTTGCTCGGGCCGGGCTCGACCTTGTAGCTGATCTTGCCCGCCAGTTCGGAGAAGAACTTGGCCTGCATGGACGAGGTGCGCATTTCCTGCAGCATCCACCAGATTGCCAGCGACAGCAGCACCAGCAGCAACAGGATGAAGGCGTTGCGCGAGCGCTTGCTCTTGGGCTTGCCGGGCTCGGACGCTTCCGGTTCGGCCGCCTGCGCATGCAGCAGCACGGCGGTTTGCGGCTGCGGCACCACGCGCAGACGGTTGCGGCGCTGGATGCCGATGGCCGCCGCACCTGCACGCAATTTACGCACTGCGCGCGCAACGATAAGGGGCCTGCGGAAACGTCGGTTATTGCTAGGGTTGCTTGACATGATATTACTTAAACCGTGCTGTATCAGTGGTACCGCTCTTGCTATCCATTGCACCACATCGGACCCGCACGCACAGGCTACCACGCCGATTATTTGATCTGCGCCCAGTCTTTTTCGCAAAAAAACAACGTATACCGCTGAGCCGTCATATGACGTCCTACAGCCGCGCGTACTCCACCTTCAGGCTGTCCAGCTCCGCGCACATCTGCGCATAGGCTTCGGCAGCCTGGCCCGGCTCGCCTTTCACGCCCAACTCGATATGGCGGCGCGTGTTGGCGTCGCCCACGCTGGGCAGGCTGAACACCTTGATGCGCGGGTACTGCGCTTCCAGCGCCACCATCAGCGGCGTCAGCGCCGACTCGGCCGCCTCATACACCAGCACGCCGTGTTCGGCGCGCGGCTCGCGGTTGAACAGGTCGGCGTAATGCGTGTCGAGCACCCATTCGATCATGGGCCAGGCCATGACCGGAAAGCCCGGCACAAAGTAGTGCGTGCCCAGCGCAAAGCCGGCCACGTTGTTGTAGGGATTGGGGATCAGCGCGGCGCCTTCGGCGAATTCCGCCATCTTCAGGCGGTGCAGGTTTTCCGCCGAGTCCAGGTCCACCGCCTGGCCGGCCTCGCGGCCCATTTGCAGGATGCGCTGCTGGATGTTCTGCTTGCCCTGTTCATGCAGCACCAGCGGCAGGCCCAGCGCGTCGGCGGCGGCCTGGCGCGTGTGGTCGTCCGGCGTGGCGCCTATGCCGCCGCAGGAGAACACGATGTCGCCGCTGGCGAAGCTGCGCTTGAGCGCGGCCGTGATGCGCGCCGGATCGTCGCCAAGATACTCGGCCCAGCCCAGCTGCAAGCCACGCGCGGCCAGCAACTGCACCACTTTGGGGAAGTGCTGATCGACGCGCTTGCCCGACAGGATCTCGTCGCCGATGATGATAAGTCCGATAGCCATAGCCCTGCCCTATTCTGTTGTTGTGCATGCGCGCTGCTGCTGCAGCGCCTCCAGGCAATAATACTCAAACCACAGGCCGGTGAAGATAAAAATCAGCACGTACAGCCAGATCGAGGCGGCCGCCAGGAAGGGGAAGAACACCACGGCGATCGTGGCGCCGCCCACCCACACCATGCCGGGTATGGCGCCGGCCACGCCGGACACCACGCCGATCGACATCAGCTGCCAGCGGTGCGCGCGGCGCAGTTCGGCGCGTTCGTCCTCGCTGGCGTAGTCGGCCAGCGCGTCGTAGCTCATCACGCGCTGCGTCAGCCAGCCCCACAGCAGCACCTGCACCAGCAGCGCGGCCGGCGGGAACAGGTACAGCGGCAGCGCCAGGAACCACACCAGCACGAAGATGGCAAAGCCGCCCAGCGCGGCGGCCACGCTGCCGGCGATGCTGCCGCCGCGCTTTTTCTCCAGCAGCGGATAGTGGCGTCCGCCCACGTGGCGCACCACGAAAGGCATGGCCGCCACGCCGATGAAGATCAGCGCCGTCAAAATCATCAGCGGCAGCAGCGTGAGCATGGCGATCAGCGGCGGCACCACGGTCTTGAGCACGCCCAGGCCGATCGCGTTGAGCCAGCTGCCGCTGGCGTCGAACAGCCCGTGCTCGACAAAGGCCGCGTGCAGATAGTCCACCATGGGCTGCAGGCAGAAGTACAGCAGCACCGCCCACAGCGCCACCGACAGCAGGAAGGGCACGATGCTCAGCATGAGCATCTTGCCGTGCAGCTGGGACAGCAGCGCGCGCCCGTAGGCGTTCAGTACCGCCTTCATTGTTCAACCTTCATTCAGTGGGCTCCTTGCCGAAGTTGTGCACCATGCGTTTGAGGCCCAGCCACTGCTGCTGCCAGAAGCCACGCCCGTACTCGCGGCCCGGCGTCACGCTGCCGTCCGGCGCGGTGCGCGGCAGCTGGTCGCGGATGCCGGTCTGCACAAACTCGGGCGTGAAATTGGCGGTGCGGAACAGCATGTCCCAGACCGGGAACAGCACCGCGAAATTGCAGCCGCCCAGCGTGCCCTTGCCTTTCGACTCGTGGCCCACGCCGATGGCGTGGTGCATGCGGTGGAAGCGCGGCGACACCAGCAGGCGCTCGCCGATGGCGCCGAAATGGATGCGCACATTGGCGTGCTGCAGGCTTTGCACCATGCGCGACAGCGACACCAGCAGCACATACTGCGCCGGCGGCACCCCCACGCCGATCGCCACCAGGGCCATGACGATGTCGCGCAGGATGTCGTCCAGCACGTGGTTGCGGTCGTCGCTCCACAGATTCATATTCATCTGGCTGTGGTGCAGGCTGTGCAGGCCCCACCACCAGTTGAACTGGTGCGAGGCGCGGTGGTACCAGTAATCGACGAAGTCCAGCAGCAGCAGATACAGCACGAAGCTGCCCAGCGGTCCCATCCCGGGGAACAGGCTTTCCAGGTTGAAGGGATGGACGTTCTCCAGGCGCAGCAAGGCGTTCAGGTGGTCCAGCAGCGGATCCAGCGTGAAGAAAATGACCACCGTGAACAGGCCGAGGCGGTGCAGCGCGGTGTAGATGAAGTCGTTCCAGCGCGCGCGCGGGTCGGTGAATTTATGCACCGGTATCATCGCCTCCATGGGCCGCAGCACCAGGAACAGCAGCACCATCTCGGCCAGGCCGATCAGCAGCCACTCCGTGCCTTCAAAGGCTTCCTCGGTGATGTCGCCCAGGCCCGCATAGAACAGGAAAGGCTGGATCACGGTTTCGAACAACCAGCCCTGGGCCATGCCCAGCCAGTCGCTTAAGAGTTGCATCATGGTTTTACAGTACGCTTGAATTGAGAGGCATAGTCAGGGTGTTCGCGCAGCGTGGCGAAGCAATAGCCCTTTTGTTTCAGTCCCGCGATCAGCGGTTCCAGGTTGGCCGGCGCCCACGGGTCCTTGCGCGACCAGATGCCCATGTGGGCCATGAAGATGTCGCCGCCGCGCAGTTCGTTCAGGGATTTTTGCAGCAGGACCGCGTTCGGCCAGGCCGCGCTGGACAGCTCGTCGCCCGAAAAGCCGGCCTTGGCCCAGCCCACGTGCGCGTAGCCGCAGGACTGCGCCGCGGCCAGGCTGCGCGGCGAGACCTTGCCGCCGGGTGCGCGCCAGATCGGATCGAGATGGCTGCCGGTGAGCTGCCGGAAGCGGCTATCGACGCGCTTGATCTCCTCGCAGTACTGGGCCGGGCTCCAGCTTTGCGCCTTGCCGGCGCCGGCGCCGAACTGCGGCTTGACCTGCAGCTTGCCGTCCGCGCCGTCCTTGAGCCAATAGACATGGTCGAAAGTGTGGGAACCGAAGGCATGGCCCTCGGCCACGCGCGCCTTCCAGAACGGCGCCCAGGACGGGTCCAGCGAATAGTCGCCGCGCACCGTTTTCTCGTTGGCGAGGAAGAAGGTGGCTTTGATCTGGTGCCGGTTCAGGGTCTGCGCGATCAGCTCGGCCTGGGACTGGCTGCCGGTGTCGAAGGTGAGGTAGATGGTGCCCTGGCACGCGGCCGCCGCGCCGGCGGCCGTGAACAGGGAAGCGATGAGGGCGGCTGCGCCGCCCGGTAGCAGCAGGCCGCTCATGGCAGGATCAGACGCGCGGCGAGGAATTGGCGAAGAACACGCCATGCGGCGAGCGGCCGACCGGGATCAGCTTGACCACCTTGCGGGTCGCCAGGTCCACCACGGCGACTTTCTTGATCCAGCGCAGCGTCACCCACATGGTTTTCTTGTCGTCGGTGATCTCCATGCAGTCCGGGCCGCCCGGCACATTGATGGTGCCCACGTTTTCCAGCGTCTTCTGGTCGATGATGTTGATGGTGTTCGACACGCGGTTGGACACATAAGTCATGCGGCCGTCGCCCAGCGCGCGGAAGTTGTGCGTGCCGTTGCCGGCCTTGATCTTCTTGACCGTCTTCTGGGTGCGCCAGTCGATCACTTCCACGTAGTCGCTGCCCATGATGCCGACCAGCAGGTGCTTGTCGTCCGGCGTCATCGAAATGCCGGCTGGCAGCTTGCCTACCGGCAGCGTCCACTTGATCTGCTGGGTTTTCAGGTCGATGCAGCTGATCTGGTCGCTGCCCTGCTGGGTGATGAAAGCCATGGTGCTGGCCGCGTCGAACGCGATATGGCTGGGCAGCTTGGGCAGCGGCAGGCGCTTGGACAGCGTGAAATTCTTGCCGTCGAACTTGTAGATGTCGATGCGGTCCAGGCGCAGCGAGGTCACCACGAACCACTTCTGGTCGGGCGAGAAGCCGATCTGGTAAGGATCGAGGATGTCCTTGATGGTGCGCTGGGCCTGGCCCGTCTTGGGATCAAGAAACACCAGCTCATTGCCCACCGAGCTGGCCACGATCAGGGACTTGTTGTCCGGCGTGGCCATCAGGTGGTGCGGCTCTTTGCCGACTGGGAAGGTGGACAGGGTCTTGTAGCTGGCCTGGTCCAGCAGCTGGACGGTGGCGTCGCGCGAATTGAGCACGACTACCACGTTCGCTTGCGCCGAACTGAGGGCGGAAACCAGGCAGACACTGGAAAATACGATGCGGCGGAGACTGCGGAACATGACGTGAATCGCTTCTGAATAGCAAAACCCTATTCTAAGTGCAAACCGCATCGGGTGAGGCGTAAATGGCGACAATAATGCTGGGGAATAGCGCCGAAGCGCGGCACCGACTACAATTAATGGCTAAGCTAACCAACAAAAGGAACATTATGTCCACTATCACCACCCCATCCGGCCTGCAATACGACGACGTCACCGTAGGCGAAGGCGCCGAAGCCAAAGCCGGCCAGAACGTTACCGTGCACTACACCGGCTGGCTGCGCAACGACGACGGCAGCAAGGGCTCGAAATTCGATTCGAGCAAGGACCGCAACGACCCGTTCGAATTCGCCCTGGGCGCCGGCATGGTGATCCGCGGCTGGGACGAAGGCGTGCAAGGCATGAAAATCGGCGGCACCCGCGTGCTGACCATCCCGGCCGAGCTGGGCTACGGCTCGCGCGGCGCCGGCGGCGTGATCCCGCCGAACGCCACCCTGATCTTTGAAGTGGAACTGCTGGGCGTGTGACGCCGGCCCGGCGGGTTACGGCGTTCCGCCTAACCCGCCCTACGCCCATAAGCACCACCAATATTTTCGGATGCGTAGGGCGGGTTAGGCGCGCAGCGCCGTAACCCGCCGCTCAGCGCAGCCACGCATTCTGCATGGCGTCCCGCTCGGCCGCCGCGTCCAGCGTGGCGCCGTTGCTGCGCTGCTCCACCACGGCCTGCACCGCCGCCGGCAATTCGGCGCGGGCAGGCTTGTCCGCCGCCGCTGGATACTGCACCAGCACCGGCAGCTTCCATCCCGCCGCTCCCTTGCACGCCAGCCCCGCCAGTCCCTGCGCTCCCGCGCCGCCATTGGCCGTAAAGCTGCGGCAATAGCCGCCGTCCACCGCCACATAGCTGCCCACGATGCGCACCGTGCCGCCGTACACGCCGCCCGCGCCGGACGGCGCCTGGTCCAGCGCCAGCGCCAGCCTGCCCTGCGCCAGCAGCGCGCCGTCGCGCCAGGCCACGCTGGGCGGCGCCTGCGGGTCCGGCTGCCAGTCGGCCAGGCCGAACTTGCCCAGCCCCACGCCCAGCGCCAGCACCGCCGCCAGCGCGCCCCACTCCAGCCACGACCAGCGCCAGCCCTTGCGCACCTTGCGCGCGGCCTGCTGGGTGGCGGCGCGGGTGGCGCGCACGGCCGCCAGCTGCACCACGGTGGCGCCCCGGCGCGGCGCGGCCAGGCGCTGCCGGGCCGCCTGGAAGCGGGCCAGGCGCTGCGCCAGCACGGCGTCGCGCAGCGCAGCCGCCTCCACGGCACGCCGGGTTGCCTGGTCCAGTTCACCGTCGGCGTATGCCATCAGGATGTCGTCCGAAAAGCTCATGATACGGTTCCTCGCTAGTTCCGATCATACCCCCACAGGCGCGGCAGGGGTAGCGGGCGTGACGCAAAATCGACGCAGGCCAACGCCCGTATGGCTTACTTTGGAAAATTCTGTCAGCAGATTCTTACTCCAGGCAATAATTATGTGCTAATCTGCGCGCTCTATTAACCAAGGAGGTAGTAATGAAAAAAGGCGAACTGATTGCAGAATTTGCTAAGCGTACCGAAATGTCGGGCGCAGCGGCCAACGACGCAGTGAACACTCTGATTGCCATCGTTACCGAGCGTCTGAAAAAGGGCGACACGGTCGGCATCACCGGCTTCGGCACCTTCTCCGTCGCCAAGCGTGCAGCACGCAAAGGCCGCAACCCTGCAACCGGCGAAGCGATCAAGATCGCCGCGTCCAAAACTCCGAAATTCTCCGCTGGCGCGACCCTGAAAGCGGCAGTGAACCCAGCCAAGAAGAAATAATCATTTCGGTGATTGGGTTCCCGGCCGGGCTTAGCCCGGCCATTTTTTTGCCCGCCGCTGCCGCGAGGCCGTAGGGCGGGTTAGGCGCCAGGCGCCGTAACCCGCCAACTCAAGCACAACCATCCATCAGCGCCAGCAACACCAGCTTTTCAAACTCGGGCGCAAAGCGGCGGATGATGTTGTCCGGGTCTTTCACCAGCGCGTCGTCGGTCACAATGCCGAACTGCACCCCGCCGTTGTAGGACAAAATCGAGACCCCCACACCGATATCGCCCGACTGCGGCACCCAGAACATGATCTGGTCCAGGCGGCTGCCGGCCAGGTAGAGCGGCGTTTGCGGCCCCGGCACATTGCTCATCACGGCGGTGGCCTTGCGCGCGAAGAAGTTCTGGATTTCGTTCTGCACCTGCTTGGGCGAGGCGCCCAGCACGCCCAGCACCGACATGGCCACCAGCGCCGTGTAGCTGCCCTTGAGCTCCGTCATGCGGCGCCGCACCTCCATCAGCCGCGCCACCGGATCGGCCACACCCACCGGCAGCACCAGCGGCACCAGGCCGAAAGCGTTGCCCAGGCGCTGCTGGCGGCTGGCCTTGCGCAGGTTGACCGGCACCATCACGCGCACTTCGCAATCGTCCGCCACCTCGTCGCCACAGTCCTTCAGATAGGCGCGGATGGCGCCGGCCACGCTGGCCATCAGCACGTCGTTCACCGAACAGCCATAGGCCTTGCTGACCGCCTTGATCTCGTCCAGCGGCAGCGGCTCGCTCCAGGATACATGCTTCTTGCCGTTCGGCTTGCCCTTCAGGCGGGTGGCGCTATCGTCGGCCATGGTGGTGAGCTTGACCGCGTCCGTGGTGAGCTGGGCGGCGGTCTGGCCGACGGCGGCCACGCGCCCGGCCACCTTGTCCAGGTCGGCCCACATGCTCATGGATTTGAGCAGCACCGACGAGGACAGGTCTATGGTCTTCACGCCGGCGGCGGTGATGGGGTTGAGTATCTGCTCCCAGGGATTGGCTTCGGCCTCGGCCACGGCGGCCGCGGCCGGCTTGGCGGGCTGCTCGTCCGGGTGCTGCCCGAACATGGACATGAACACGCCAACCAGCGCTATGCCGTCGGCGATGCAGTGGTGGATGCGCACAATCAGCGCCTGGCGCACCTTGCCGTCCTCGCCGATGCAGTTGTCCACCAGGTGCATCTGCCACAGCGGCCGCGCCGGGTCCAGCGGCTGCTGCGACAGCAGGCCCACCATGCGCTGCAGCGCCGCCTTGTTGCAGGCGCCGCCCTGGTCGTCCAGGCGGGTGTGCACCACGTGGTCGTCCAGGTCCACCTCGTCCTCCTCCCACCAGGAGCCGGCCAGGTCCGTCACCACGCGGCTGCGGAAGCGGCGGTAGGCCAGGAAGCGCGACTGCAGCGCCTCTTTCAGCCCGTCCACGCCGATAGCCTCGGCCATCATGGCCACGCCGACTATCATCATCTGGTTGCCTTCCGAGTCCATGCGCAGCCAGGCCGTATCCACGGTGGACATTTTTCTGCGGCCAAGCGCCGACAAGGCTTGTGACAGCATATTTGAGTTTCTCCTCTATAGTTTCCAGCCGGACGCGCCAGCACAGCATAATTTTTGTATTATGTGGCTTCTGCACGGACGTGCGCAAAGTTACTTTAGTGATATTACTCTAGGAGAGTTTATGAGTCTGCAAGAACAATTCGATCAGGCGATGGCCGATTCCAAAAACCTTCCGGAGCGTCCGGACAATATGACCCTGCTGAAGATCTACGCGCTGTTCAAGCAAGGCTCGGCCGGCGACGTGGAAGGCTCGCGTCCAGGCTTCACCGACATGGTGGGCCGCGCCAAATACGACGCCTGGGCCAACCTGAAAGGCACCTCCCAGGACGAGGCCAAGCAGCAGTACATCGACCTGATCGAAGAACTGAAGGCCGCATAAAACAAAAGCCCGCAGCAGCGGGCTTTTTCACAACTGGCGGCGCATCAGGCCGCGCCGAAAATCTTGGCCATCTTCTCGCTTGCCTTGCTCTGGATGACGGGCGCAAAGGCGCCGAACAAAAAGCCCAGCTTGATGGACATCTCCGCCTTGTGCTTGGTCAGCGTGAGCGTGCCGTTCACGCCGCTGCGCTCGAAGCGCAGCACGTCGCCTTCCCACTCGTATGCCAGGTCGAACTCCTCGGCCAGCTTCTCAGCGACCTTTTGTGCCGCGTCGCGGGCTTTTTTGGGCGTCAGGGTGTGTTCCTGAACGATATTGATATCTGCCACGAATATTCTCTCCTTGATCTGGGGCGGGCGCCATTTTACAGCAGGCGGAACGCGAGGATGGCCACGACCGTCGGCGGCAGCGCGCCGAGCAGCAGGCCCAGCGGACTGACGCAGCCGTCGCCGAAGTAGCGCTTGAGCAGCGCCATGCCGGCCGGATTGGGCGCGTTGGCGATCACCGTCAGGCCGCCGCCGGTGACGGCGCCGGTCACCAGCGCGTACTTGAAGTCGTCGCTCAGGCCCTCCACCAGTGAGCCCAGATAGGTCAGCGCGGCATTGTCGGTAACGGCCGTCAGCGCGGTGGCGCCGTAGTAGACCGCGCTGCTGCTCATGCTCATCAGCGCCTCCTGCAGCCACCACTGCTGCCGCCCGCCCAGCACCACCAGCCCGGCCAGGAAGAAGGCCACCATCAGGCCTTCGCGCAGCATCAGCCTGTCCTGGTGCCGCTCGTAGGCGTGCGCCACGCCGAGGAAGAACAGGAACAGGCCCATGAACACCGCGCTGTGGTGGGAAAACACCACCACGCCGGCCAGGAACAGCAGGTGCACCAGCACCAGCGCGGCGGGCACCGCCTCCTCCTTCACTTCGCCCGGCCCGATGCCGTCGCTGGGGTCGTCCAGCCGGCGCAGCTCGCGCGCAAACAGCAGGGCGGCGGCCACCGCGTTGAACAACACGGCGGCGGCCGCTTTCCAGCCGATGTGGCTGAGCATAAAGGCCGTGTCCCAGTGCCACTTGGCCGCCACCATCAGCACCGGCGGCGCGGCGAAGGGCGTGAGCGTGCCGCCTATCGACACGTTGACGAACAGCACGCCCAGCGTGGCGTATTGCAGGCGCGGCGAAATGCCGGCGGCGAAAATGCGGCGCGCCAGTATCAGCGCGCCCAGCGTCATGGCGGCCGGCTCGGTGATGAAGGAGCCCAGCAGCGGCACCACCGCCAGGATCACGATGTACGGCCCCATGCTGCCCGGCAGCGGCAGCGCGCGCGCCAGCAGGCCCACGGCGGCGGCCGTGGTCTGCAAGATGGGACGGGTGGCGGCGATCACCATGATGACGAACACGAACAGCGGCTCGGTGAAGTTGCGCCCGTCCAGATAGGCAATGGCGCCGTCCCTGCCCTGCAGCGCGAACATGCACAGCACCAGCACCAGCGCCCAGAAGCCGAACACCACCTCCACCTCGCCCAGCAAATGCCACAGTCCGGCGTGCGCCGGACGCGCGTGCGCCAGCCGCTCGAACAGCTTGGTGGAAAAGGTATGCGCAATGGCGATTGCGAACAAGGCCGCGCCAATGATGTCGATAGTGCCGGGTGCCACGCTGTCTCCTGTATGCCTGTGCTAGCGGCATTGTACGTCAGCGCCGTTTGCGCAAACGCAAATGGGCGCTGCCCGCGCCGGGCCACACTCTCTATTCGGCGCGCATCCGGCCGCCGGCCTTTCGAACTGGAGACGATTATGGAATCCGACGTGATAGAAACAGTGCTGACCCAGCCCAACCGCCTGCCGGTAGGCTACGTGCCGACACCGTCCGCACCGTACCGCGTGCACCGCAAAGCCGCCCAGGCCACCTTGCAGCCGGGGCGCCCGGGCCGCAGCACCAACGGCCTGGCGGCGGCGCCCTTCCCGGCCGGTTCGCGCGTGCTGATCTGGAAGCAGGACCCCTCGGTGACGGAGATGGGCACGCGCAAGACCTTCCTGCCCGGCGTGATCCTGGAAGGCCCGCGCGACGCCCGCATCGCCAGCGGCGCGCCGGGCATCTCCCCGGTCAGCCCGAACACCTTCGGCGACTTCATCATGCAGCCCAACACCGACCAGTTCGACGCCGTGCACACCTTCGCCGTGGTGCGCCAGACGCTGACCATGTACCAGCGCGCGCTGGCCACCGGCGGCGACGCCGCGCCGCTGCCCTGGCAGTGGAACAGCGCCAGCAACACCAATCCGCTGCAGGTCTTCCCGCACGGCCTGCCGGACGTGATGAACGCCTACTACAGCCGCGACGAGCGCGCCCTGAAATTCGGCGACTTCGTGCCCAGCGGCGCGAGCGAGCGCATGTACACCTGCCGCTCCTTCGACATCGTGGCGCACGAAACCGGGCACGCCGTGCTGGACGGCCTGAAGCCGCGCTGGCTGCTGAGCAACAACCCGCCGCAGACCGGCGGCCTGCACGAATCCTTCGGCGACCTGACCGCCATCTTCCTGACGCTGTCCCAGCTCGACCAGACCGAGGCCGTCATCGCCCAGACCAAGGCCGACCTGCACGACAAGACCTTCCTGGCCGACATGGCCGAACAGTTCGGCCTGGCGCTGGGCCGCCCCAACGGCCTGCGCAACGCGGACAACGACCTCAAGCTGTCCGACGCCGGCAACGAGGTGCACGCCATTTCGCAGGTGTTCACCGGCGCCATCTACGACATCCTGGCCGACATGTTCGCGCACGAACGCCACCCCGGCCTGGAGGACGACGCCGCCCTGCTGCACCGGGTGGGCGAATACCTGTGCGGCCTGGTGCTGCGCGCGCTGATGGCCGCGCCCGACCACAAGGCCACCTACGCCCACGTGGTGAACCAGATGCTGCGCATCGTGGCCGAGGACGGCAAGCCGGCCGAGTACGCCGGCTTTATCCGCGAGCGCTTCACCGTGCGCGAAGTCGTGATCGCGCCCGCGCATCCGCCCGCAGCCGAAGCCGCCGGCGCGCAGCAGGCCAACGGCGAAATGGCCGAACTGGCGCCCGCCGTGGAAGACCTGCCGGGCGCGCCGCAGGACAGGCGCGCCTGCTGCGGCACCATGAACAACGCCCAGTACTTCGAGCTGGAGGACGCGCTGGACCAGGAGCGCGCCGAGCTGGCGCGCTGGTGCCAGGGCTACGCCGCGCGCAACGGCGCTTGAAAAGCCCCCGCCTGCGCGCCACATTCGCCGCCCCATCCGCATTTGCTTATGCGCATAGTATCTAAGCAAAAAACCGGCGGCGAATTGTGGCGGCGCGCAAATTACCTTAAAATACAGTGCTTTGCCGTGCGACCAACATAGATAGGACTGTCATGACCCACGTAGTTACCGAATCTTGCATCAGCTGCCGTTACACCGACTGCGTCGATGTTTGCCCGGTAGATTGCTTCCGCGAAGGCCCGAACTTCCTGATTATCGATCCGGACGAGTGCATCGACTGCGCGGTCTGCGTGGCGGAATGCCCGGTAAACGCGATTTTCGCCGAGGAAGACGTGCCGGCCGACCAGGTGAAATTCATCAAGATCAACGCCGAACTGACGCACTGGCCTTCCATCACCAAGACCAAGGCGGCCCTGCCGGAAGCGGAACAATTCAAAGACGTCCAGGACAAGTTGCATCTGCTGAAGCGCTGATTCATCTGGTGAAATCGGGGCGCGCGCCGCGTCCCCCCAGCACCACATCTCGGACACATCCTACAGAAAAGCAGCGGAAACGCTGCTTTTTTTACTTTTTCTCCCGTATTATCTTTATACCCAGTGCCACTATGGTGGTGCCGGCGTGCCTTGCCTATGGTCATCGCAAAGTGCTTTACGTCATGGTCAAATATCCTATAATGGGTTCATGATTCCACCCACCGGGGCGCCCAAGTCCCCGATTATTACCCAGGAATATTTATGCTTTACCAACTGCACGAAATGCAACGCACATTCCTGACGCCGCTGATGCAATGGGCGGACGCGTCTTCCAAACTGTTCAGCAACCCAGTCTCTCCTCTGGCGCATACGCCATTTTCGCAGAGGATCGCAGCAGGTTACGAGCTGATGTACCGTTTGGGCAAAGAATACGAAAAACCGCCGTTCGGCATTGATAGCGTTACCGTCAACGGCAAAGAGACCCGCATCGTCGAGCACGTCGTGGTCAACAAGCCTTTCTGCCGCCTGATCCATTTCAAGAAAGACCTGAGCGACAAGGAAATCCGCGCGCTCAAGCAGCCCACCGTGCTGCTGGTGGCGCCGCTGTCCGGCCACCACTCCACGCTGCTGCGCGACACCGTGTCCGCGCTGCTGCAGGAGCAGGACGTCTACATCACCGACTGGACCGACGCCCGCATGGTGCCGCTGTCGGCCGGGCCGTTCCACCTGGACGACTATATTTTTTATGTCCAGGACTTTATCCGCCACCTGGGTCCGGACCTGCATGTGATTTCGGTCTGCCAGCCCACCGTGCCGGTACTGGCCGCCATCTCGCTGATGGCCACCGCCAAGGATCCGAAACTGCCGAAGACCATGACCATGATGGGCGGCCCGATCGACCCGCGCAAATCGCCGACGGCCGTGAACAACCTGGCCACCGAAAAGAAATTCTCGTGGTTTGAAAACACCGTGATCTACTCGGTGCCGCCTAACTACCCGGGCTTCGGCCGCAAGGTCTATCCGGGCTTCCTGCAGCACGCCGGCTTCATCGCCATGAATCCGGGCCGCCACGCGCAAAGCCACCGCGAGTTCTATATGCACCTGGTCACGGGCGACGACGAGCCGGCGGAGAGCCACCGCAAGTTCTACGACGAGTACAACGCCGTGCTGGACATGCCGGCCGAGTACTACCTGGACACCATCAAGACCGTGTTCCAGGACTTCTCGCTGCCGCAAGGTACATGGAAAGTGGGCGGCCAGCTGGTGCGTCCGCAGGACATCACGAATGTGGCGCTGTTCACCGTGGAAGGCGAGCTGGACGACATCTCCGGCGCCGGCCAGACCCAGGCCGCGCACGAACTGTGCTCCAACATTCCGGCCGACATGCAGCAGGACTTCGTCACGCCGGGCGCAGGCCACTACGGCATCTTCTCCGGCCGCCGCTGGCGCGAGATAGTCTGCCCCAAGATCAGCGAATTCATCCGCAAACACGGATAAGAGCAAATCCCCGGTCCGCCGGGGATTTTTTTTACCGAATCCCAAGGGACACCGTAGGGCGGGTTAGCAGCGCAGCTGCGTAAGCCGCCGAGCAGCCGCCCATCACGGCATCGGCAGCAGCGCCACCTCGTCGCCCATGCGGCGCCAGTACTCGCGCTCGACGTTCCCCAGGTCAAACTCCCTGGCCGCTTCATTGAACGCCCTCTGCAGTTTCAGCCCTTCCTCATTGCGCTTGAAGCACACATGCACCGACCGCTCCTTGAACAGCTGCTCGGAAAACACGATACGCTCGCGCTCGGTCCGGCTGAACGGCCCCCTGGCCAGCAAATGGCGCAGCACCCGCTTCTCGATCACGATGGCGGGGTAGCGTCCGGTCAGCAGCTTGCGCAGATTGGTCTCGTCGTTCACGCCCTCCTCCGCCCGCAGCTTTCCGGCCCGCGCCATGCCGTCGAACTGCTCGCCGTTCGAATAGCCCGCCACGGTGCCGATGCGCATGCCCTGCAAGTCCGCCAGCGATGCGGCCTGCACCGGCGCGTCCTTCAGGTAAGCCAGAACATTCCTGGTGCTGCCGATGGAGCTGGAAAAATGGCACAGCTTCTCGCGCTCGGGCGTGCGCCACACGGCCAGGAAACCGGCGTAGCCCGGATGGTGCAAGCCGATTTCCACGGTGCGCTTCCACGGAAAATAATCGATCCGCGCCGTGTAGCCGGCGCGCGCCAGCACGGCGTCCACAAAGGAGGCGGACAAGCCCTGGCCGGGCAGGGAATTGGTGACGAAGGGCGCCCAGTCCTCTGCGGCGAAGCGCAGCGGCGCCGGCGGAGCCGCCGAGGAAGGCAGGCAGAAAGCCAGCGAGGACGCCAGCACGGCGGCCGACAGCAAGCCGCTGCTCAGCCGCAGTCGCAGCCCGGTCGTCATCGTTCGCTCCGCATGCTTGCCCTATTTTCCATCCGGCTATGCTCCCACAAAATGTTACCGCTAGCAAATTGTTATTCCAAATCCACAAGATTCCCCGCACGCTGGAAGGTTTTTCCAGCCTGCCGCCCGCAGATATCGGATAATGCCATATTCATCACCACCGACTTAGCCGTGCCAGACGCCGCGCCTCCCTCCCTCGCCGACCGCATTGAAGACGCGCTGCCGCAAACGCAGTGCACCAAGTGCGGCTACAACGGCTGCCGCCCCTACGCCGAAGCGATCGCCGCCGGCAATGCGGGCATCAACCAGTGCCCCCCGGGCGGCGCCGAAGGCATCGCGCGCCTGTCGGCCGTCACCGGCTATCCCGTCATCCCGCTCAACCCGGTCAACGGCCTGGAGCGGCCGCGCGCGGTGGCCTATATCGACGAGGCGCTGTGCATAGGCTGCACGCTGTGCATCCAGGCCTGCCCGGTGGACGCCATCGTGGGCGCGGCCAAGCAGATGCACACCATCGTGCCGGAGCTGTGCACCGGCTGCGACCTGTGCGTGAACCCCTGCCCGGTGGACTGCATCGTCATGTTCCCGGTCACGGAGAGCACGGGCTGGCAAGCCTGGCCGCAGGCCGACGCCGACGCGGCGCGCGAGCGGCACGACTTCCGCGCCATGCGCTTGCGCCGCGAAAGCGAAGAGAACGACGCCCGGCTGGCGGCCAAGGCGGCGGAGAAAATGAAGGCGGTGGAAGCGCTGGATCCGGGCACGGCGGCCGGCGAAGCGGAGAAGGAACGCAAGCGCGCCATTATCGCCGCGGCGATGGAGCGCGCGCGCCTGAAGGCCGAAGCGGCAAAGAACGAGAAAACGGAATGAACGCAGCGAATGAATGCCACTAAGCGCCACGAAATCTTCAGCCGCCTGCGCGCGGCCAATCCCTCCCCGAAAACCGAGCTGGAATATACGACGCCGTTCGAGCTGCTGATCGCCGTGCTGCTGTCGGCGCAAGCGACCGACGTGGGCGTGAACAAGGCCACGCGGCGCTTGTATCCGGTGGCGAACACGCCGCAAGCCATGCTGGACCTGGGGCTGGACGAACTGACCGACTACATCAAGACCATAGGCCTGTACAAGACCAAGGCCAAGAACGTGCTGGCCACCTGCCAGATACTGGTGGACAAGCACGGCGGCGAAGTGCCGCGCACGCGCGAGGAGCTGGTGGAGCTGCCCGGCGTGGGCCGCAAGACCGCCAACGTGGTGCTCAACACGGCCTTCGGCGAGATCGCCATGGCGGTGGATACGCATATCTTCCGCGTGTCCAACCGCACCGGCATCGCGCCGGGCAAGAACGTGGACATCGTCGAGGAAAAGCTGATGAAGTTCGTGCCGAAAGAGTTCCTGCTGGACGCCCACCACTGGCTGATACTGCACGGCCGCTACACCTGCATGGCGCGCAAGCCGCAGTGCTGGAACTGCATCATCGCCGACCTGTGCGAGTTCAAGGGCAAGAGCCCGATTCCGGCCGGCGTCTAAAGGCGGGTTACGGCGCACGCGCCTAACCCGCCATTACAGCAGGACCATATTGTCCCGGTGTATCAGCTCGTGGCCTTCGAGGTAGCCGAGCACGGACTCGATCTCGGCCGACGGCTTGCGCTTGATCTTGCGCGCCTCCGCGCTGCTGTAGTTCGACAGCCCGCGCGCGACGGCGCTGCCGTCTTCCGCCACGCAGGTAATCACCGCGCCGCGTCCGAACTCGCCCTTCACGTCGATCACGCCGATAGGCAGCAGCGACTTGCCTTCCTTGCTCAGCTTTTGCACCGCGCCCGCGTCCAGCACCACCTGGCCGGCCGTGTGCAGATGGTCGGCCATCCACTGCTTGCGCGCCGTCAGGTGCCCGGTCTGCGCCGACAGCTCGGTGCCGATGGCTTCGCCGCCGGCCAGCCGCGTCAGCACATTTTCCTCGCGCCCGAACGCGATCACCGTATGCGCGCCGGACTTGGCGGCGCGCTTGGCCGCCAGGATCTTGGTCAGCATGCCGCCGCGCCCAAGGCTGGAGCCGGCGCCGCCCGCCATCGCCTCCAGCGCCAGGTCGCCGGCGCGGCCCTGCGCGATCAGGTAGGCCGACGGATCCTTGCGCGGGTCCGCGCTGAACAGGCCGCGCTGGTCGGTCAGGATGATCAGCGCGTCGGCCTCGATCAGGTTGGCTACCAGGGCGCCCAGGGTGTCGTTGTCACCGAACTTGATCTCGTCGGTGACCACGGTGTCGTTCTCGTTGATGATGGGGACTATGCCCAGGCGCAGCAAGGTGGTCAGCGTGGAGCGCGCGTTCAGGTAGCGTTCGCGGTCCGCCAGGTCGGCGTGGGTCAGCAGCACTTGCGCCGTGCCCAGCTGGTGGGCGCGGAAGCTGGTCTCGTAGATCTGCGCCAGGCCCATCTGGCCCACGGCGGCGCAGGCCTGCAGTTCGTGGATGTCGGTGGGGCGGGCCTCGAAGCCCAGGCGCAGCATGCCCTCGGCGATGGCGCCCGAGCTGACCAGCACCACTTCCTTGCCCAGCGCGCGCAAGGCGGCGATCTGGGCGGCCCAGCGCGCGATGGCGGCGTGGTCCAGGCCGCGCCCGTCGTTGGTGACCAGCGAGGAGCCGACCTTGATGATGATGCGGGTGGATTTCTGTATGACGGAATTCATGATGCGGCGGTTCTCACTCAATCAACTCGATAGTCCCGGCGCGCGCTGCGCTGCCAAGTCGTGCCTTGCTTGATTTTCGAAGGGCGGGTTGCCCTGCCTTGCCGCAGACAGCGCCGGCCCATGATGGCGGGCCGGCACTGTTGATGGGAATGCAAATCAGCGAATAGCTGATTATGCCGTTGTTGCAGAGTTATTGCGAGTTACTGAATCTCAGTAGCAACTCAGTCCCGGATTTTAGTCCAGGATTTTGAAACGGGGATCATCCGGATCGATCGAGGAAATGCCGCGCGCCTCTTCCGTCATCTGGGTTTCTTCGGCACGCTGTTCGCTGTGCTTCACTTGCTCCAGGTGCATATAGATGGCGTTGACCAGTTCCTGCGTGCCTTCGTGGCTCAGGGCGGAGATCTCGAACACCGGTCCCTTGAAACCGAACTTCTTCACGAAATCCTTCACGCGCTTGGCGCGTTCGGCTTCCGGTATCACGTCCAGCTTGTTGAGCACCAGCCAGCGCGGCTTGTCCACCAGCGCCTCGTCGTACTTCTTCAGTTCCTTGACCAGGGCCTTGGCTTCCTTGACCGGATCGGCGGCGTCCTCGAACGGGGCCAGGTCCACAATGTGCAGCAGCAGGCCGGTACGCTGCAGGTGGCGCAGGAACTGGTGGCCCAGGCCGGCGCCTTCGGCGGCGCCTTCGATCAGGCCGGGAATGTCGGCGATGACGAAGGATTTTTCATGCGACACGCGCACCACGCCCAGGTTCGGGTGCAGCGTCGTGAACGGGTAATCGGCGATCTTCGGCTTGGCGTTGGACACGGCCGTGATGAAAGTGGACTTGCCGGCGTTCGGCATGCCCAGCAGGCCGACGTCGGCCAGCACTTTCAATTCCAGGCGCAGCTCGCGGCGCATCCCTTCCTTGCCTTCGGTCTTCTGGCGCGGCGCACGGTTCGTCGACGTTTTGAAGTGGATATTGCCCCAGCCGCCCTCGCCGCCCAGCGCCAGCAATTCAGTCTGGCCGTGCTCGGTCATGTCGGCGATGATGTCGCCGTTGACTTCGTCGATGATCAGGGTGCCCACCGGCATGCGCAGGTAGATATCGTCCGCGCCCTTGCCGTAGCAATCCGAGCCGCGGCCCGATTCGCCGTCCTTGGCGCGGTGCATTTTCGAATAGCGGTAGTCGACCAGGGTGTTGACGTTGCGGTCGGCGATGGCCCAGATGGAGCCGCCTTTGCCGCCGTCGCCGCCGTCAGGGCCGCCGAAGGGGCGGAACTTCTCACGGCAGAAAGAGGCGCAGCCGTTGCCGCCGCTGCCGGCGATCACTTCAATTCGTGCTTCGTCGATAAACTTCATAATGTGCCGCCATAAAACTAAAAAGGCTCTACCGTTGGCAGAGCCTTTCGATTGAAGGCTTGCGCCTTACTTTGCGTGGTAGCGCTGTATTAAGCGGCTACTACGGTCACGAACTGGTGCGAGTCCGGGCCTTTGACAACGAACTTCACCTTGCCGTCCACCAGGGCGAACAGGGTGTGGTCCTTGCCGGTGCCTACGCCTTCGCCAGCGCGCACTGGGGTGCCGCGTTGACGAATGATGATGCCGCCAGCATTGATCGATTGACCGCCGTACACTTTAACGCCCAGGCGTTTTGATTCCGAGTCGCGGCCGTTGCGGGTTGTGCCGCCGCCTTTTTTGTGTGCCATTTATTAGCTCCTAAATTAGCTGTAGTTAAAGACGACGATTAGCCGTTGATCGAAACGATCTGGATTTCGGTGTAGTTCTGGCGATGGCCCTGATGCTTCTGGTAATGCTTACGACGACGCATTTTGAAGATCTTGACCTTGTCGTGACGACCTTGGGAAACTACTTTCACCTGAACCGTAGCACCTGCGACCAGGGGCGTGCCAAACTTGATGGCTTCGCCCTCGCCAACCGCGAGTACTTGATCGATGGTGAGTTCGGAACCAATGTCAGCAGGTATCTGTTCTACTTTGAGTTTTTCGCCAGCGACAACTTTATACTGTTTGCCACCGGTTTTTATGACCGCGTACATGATTTGAAACCTCATCAAATGTTAAAAGAATCCTCCGCTGCGTACCGCAGAACAACAGTGTGGAACGGGGAGAACCTGCGATTATACACAAACTGAAAATTTGCGTCAAAGAGTATTCCAAATTCTTGGCGAGCATGGTATGTCGGCAATATTGCCGCCGGGCCGGGGCGGCGGACTTGCCAAGCCGACATCCCCTATGGCAATCGCCACCACAGCCGGGGCATGACGTATAATCGCGGCACTTCACTCACCCTTGCAGGTTTGCCTTGTCTGCCGCTACCCAACACGCCAACTCCAACACCATCACCCAGACCATCGCCGCCGATATGGACGCGGTGAATGTGGTGATCCGCCAGCGCCTGCACTCCGAAGTGCCGCTGGTTAACCAGATCGCGGAATATATCATCAGCGCCGGCGGCAAGCGCATCCGTCCCGTGCTCGTGCTGCTGGTGGCCAACGCCTACTCTTATCAAGGCGCGGCCCACCACGAGCTGGCCGCCGTGGTCGAATTCATCCACACCGCCACCCTGCTGCACGACGACGTGGTGGACGAATCGTCGCTGCGCCGCGGGCGCGCCACCGCCAACGCCCTGTTCGGCAACGCCGCCTCGGTGCTGGTGGGCGACTTCCTGTACTCGCGCGCCTTCCAGATGATGGTCTCGCTGAACAGCATGCGCGTGATGCAGATCCTGTCGGACGCCACCAATGTGATCGCCGAAGGCGAAGTATTGCAACTGCTTAACATGCACGACCCGGACGTGAGCGAGGAGCGCTACCTGCAGGTGATCCGCTCCAAGACCGCCAAGCTGTTCGAAGCGGCGGCCGAGCTGGGTGCGCTGATCTCCGGCGCCAATGACGAGCAGATCGCCGCCGCCGGCGAATACGGCCGCTCGCTGGGCACCGCCTTCCAGCTGATCGACGACGTGCTCGACTACGCCGGCGACGCCGCCGAGATCGGCAAGAACGTGGGCGACGACCTGCGCGAAGGCAAGCCGACGCTGCCGCTGATCTGGCTGATGAGCCACGGCACCGAAGAGCAGCGCCAGCTGGTGCGCTCCTGCATCGAGAATGGCGACGAGCAGCACTTCGACACCATCCTTGCCGCCATCACCGGCAGCGGCGCGCTGGACTACACCCGCCGCGCCGCCGAAGTGGCCGCCGAGCGCGCCGCCGACGCCGTCTCCGGCCTGCCCGCCAGCGTCTACAAAGACGCCCTGCTGCAACTGGCCCGCTTCGCCGTCGACCGCACCCACTAAGCAGCTTGCCGTCAACCAAAAAGGGGGCAGGGTTAGTTTTCTCGCGTGGGAAAACTAACCCTGACCCCTTTTTGGTTTTTGGCTACGGAATGGCTACAGGATTTCGTGGACCAGCGCGGGCGGGCGGCACAGGCGCACGCCTTTGGCGGTGACGACGAAGGGGCGGTTGATGAGGCTGGGATGCGCCATCATGGCGTCCAGCAGGGCGGCGTCGCCCAGGCTGGGGTCGGCCAGGCCGAGCTGGTCGTACAGCTCGCCCTTGTCGCGCATGGCGCCGCGCACCGTCAGCCCGGCTTGCGCAATCAGCTCTTGCAGGCGCGCGCGCGTGGGCGGCGCGTTCAGGTAGTCGATAATCTCGGGCTCGACGCCGCTCTCGCGTATCAGCGCCAGCGCGCCGCGCGAATTGCTGCAGGCGTTGTTGTGGTAGATGGTGATGGCCATGGCCGCCTCCTGTGGTTCGTTGAGGCGGCCATGCTAGGCGATACGGGACGGCTGCGCAAGCACCCGTCCCGCCCCCGGCTCAGAAGCGCACGAAATTGCTGTCGTCCGGCTCGGTCTCGACCACCAGGGTGCGCGTGCTGGGCGCGCTCCGGCCGCGCACCGGCGCGGTGGCGGCGCGGCGCGGCGGCGGACGCCGGTCGCTGCCTTCCACCCGGAAGAAGGCCACCGCCTGCTGCAGCTGCTCGGCCTGGCCGCTCATCTCCTCGGCGGTGGCGGCCAGCTCTTCGGAACTGGAGGCGTTCTGCTGGGTGGTCTGGCTGAGCTGGCCTATCGCGGAGTTGATCTGCGCCACGCCGCTCGATTGCTCTTCGGACGCGGCCGTGATCTCCTGCACCAGGTCGGAGGTTTTCTTGATGCTCGGCACCATCTCGTCGAGCAGCTTGCCGGCTTTTTGCGCCAGCTCCACGCTGCTGCCGGCCACTTCGCTGATCTCCTGCGCCGCCACCTGCGAGCGCTCGGCCAGCTTGCGCACCTCGGCCGCCACCACGGCGAAGCCCTTGCCGTGCTCGCCCGCCCGCGCCGCCTCGATGGCCGCGTTCAGCGCCAGCAGATTGGTCTGGTAGGCAATGTCGTCGATGATGCTGATTTTCTTGGCGATCTGCGTCATCGCTTCCACCGTGGATTTCACGGCCGAGCCGCCCTCGGCGGCCTGGGCCGAGGCCTGGCCGGCCATGCTGTCGGTCACCTTGGCGTTCTCGGTGTTCTGCGCAATCGAAGCGGTCATCTGCTCGACCGAGGCGCTGGTTTCCTCCACGCCAGCGGCCTGCTCGCTGGCCGCCTGCGACAGCGACTGCGCGGTGGCGGAGATTTCCTCGGAAGCGCTGGCCAGCGCCTGGGCGCCGCTGCTCACCTCGGTCAGCACCGAGGACAGCTTGTCTATCATGGTTTTCATGGCGAACAGCAGGCTGGCCTTGTCGCCGGGCCGCAGGTCGACCTGCACCATCAGGTCGCCGCGCGCCACTTCGTTGACGATGCGCGCCGCGTAAGCCGGCTCGCCGCCGATCTGCTGCAGCAGCTTGTCCACCATCTGCTTCATCGAATACAACAGGCTGCTGGTGTCGCCCGGCCGCAGCTGCACGTCGACCGCGAAATTGCCCTGCGCCACTTCATGCACAATGCCCGCCGCATACGCCGGCTCCCCGCCCAGCTGGCGCAGCACACCGCTCAGTATCATCCAGCCTATGCCTATCAGCAGCAGCAGCGCCAGCGCGGCGGCGGCGTACATCAAGGTGAGCGCGCGGTTGGAGGACTCTTCAGCGTTGGCCACGGCGGCGGTGCCGTATTTCTCGTTGAGCTCGACCACCTTGCCCAGCGAGGCTTCGGCCGCGTCAAACAGCTGGCGCTGCGCGGTCAGCTCGGTGTGCATGGCGGCGAACGCGTCCTTGCGTTTCTCGGCGCTGCCGGCGCGGCCCACCTCGGCCGCCATCTGGTCGTAGCGCGTATCGGCCGCCTTCCACGCGTCCCATTCCTTGACGAACTGCTTCCACAACACCGCCTCCTCGGTTTCCTGCGGCAGCGCGTCGTAGATTTTCCAGGCCTTGTCCACGCGCGCGTTGAACTCCTGCTTGCGCTTGAGCAGCCGGTCCACCTCGACAAACTCGTCGGGATAGGCCGCCACCGCGTCGATGGCCCGGCTGGCCGAGCGCAGCGCCGTCATGCCCTGGTTGATGGTTTGCAGGCTGAGCACGGAGGGCAGCTTGTTGCGGCCCACGTCGTCCAGCATCACGCGGTCGTGCTGCATGCCGCGTATACCGATCGCCATCACGATCAGCAGGGCCAGCAGGCTCACGCCCACCAGGGTGATCAGCTTGGCACGCACCGTCATGTTATTGAGCATAGAGCCTCCTTAGGCGGGCGCGGCGGCAACCTGCGCCATCGCTTCCAGTTCGGACACGGACAGCACCTGGTCGGTGTTGAGCAGGATCACGAACTTGCCGTTGACCTTGCCCATGCCGGCGATGAATTCGGCACGGATGCGGGCGCCGAACTGCGGCGCCTTTTCGATGTCCGCCGGCGGAATGTCGATCACGGCGTTGACCGCGTCCACCATCACGCCCACCACCTGCTGCTCGCCGTCCGCGTCGATCTCGACAATGACGATGGCGGTGCGCTTGCCGATCTGCGTGGCGGGGCGGCCGAAACGCGCCGCGAGGTCCATCACCGGCACCACCGCGCCGCGCAGATTGATCACGCCGCGCACGCACTCGGGCATCAGCGGCACCGTGGTCAGGCCCTCGTACTCGATGATTTCCTTGATGGCCAGGATGCCGATGGCGAACACTTCGCCGCCCAGCATAAAGGTCAGGAACTGGGCCGACTCCTGTACTGCGGCCGGCGGCGTGCCCCGGCCTGCTTGCACCATAGCTGTCATGATGGTCTCCTTGTTGTTGTGTTCAGGCGGCCAGCTGCGGGGTGTCGGCCGAACCGCCGCCTCCGCCGCCGCGCCCGACGATGGCCGGCACGTCCAGGATCAGGGCCACCTCGCCGCTGCCCAGGATGGTCGAGCCGCTGATGCAGCGCAGCTGGCTGAACATGCGCCCCAGCGGCTTGATGACGGTCTGGAATTCGCCGTGCAGCGCGTCCACCACCAGGCCGATGCGCTGGCCCTGGTGCTTCACGACCACGATGCTTTCGCGCCGCGGCGGCGGCGTGCTGACGCCGAACAGCGAACGCAGCCGGATGAAGGGCAGCACCTGGCCGCGCAGATTGGTGTAGTCGTGGCCGGGCTCGGCGGCGAATTCGATGCATTCATCGATCATGTCCAGCGGCACCACGAAGGTGGCCGTGCCCAGGCCAACCAGGAAGCCGTCGATAATGGCCAGCGTCAGCGGCAGGCGCACGGTGACCGTGGTGCCCAGGCCGGGCGCGCTGTCCACCATGACGGTGCCGCGCAGCGCGGTGATGTTGCGCTTGACCACGTCCATGCCCACGCCGCGCCCGGACAGATTGGTGATGGCGGCCGCGGTGGAGAAGCCCGGCTCGAAGATCAGGCCGTAGATTTCCTGGTCGCTCAGCTTGCGGTCCGGCTCGATCAGCCCGCGCTCGATGGCCTTGGCCAGGATGCGCTCGCGGTCCAGGCCGCCACCGTCGTCGCTCACTTCGATGACGATGCTGCCCGAGTCGTGGAAGGCGTTCAGGCGCACGGTGCCGCGCAGCGGCTTGCCGCGCTCGGCGCGCAGCTCGGCCGGTTCGATACCGTGGTCGATGGCGTTGCGCACCAGGTGGGTCAGCGGGTCGCCGATTTTCTCCACCACGGTCTTGTCCAGTTCGGTGTCCTCGCCGCTCACGGCCAGGCCGATGTCCTTGCCGATTTCGCGCGCCACGTCGTGCACCACGCGCTGGAAGCGGTTGAAGGTGGCGCCGATTTTCACCATGCGCAACTGCAGCGCCGAATCGCGCACCTGCTCCACCAGGTCGCTCAGCATGGAGGTGCATTCGAGCAGCTCGCTGTTGCGCACCTGGCGCGCGATCAGGTTGGCCGAAGCGCCCACGATAATCAGCTCGCCCACCAGGTTGATCAAGAGGTCCAGCTTGTCGGCGTCCACGCGGATGGAGCGGCTTTCGGCCGGCTTGGGATCGCCGCCCTGCTTCTGCTTGCTCAGCGCGGCCTCCACCATGGCCGGCTCGGCCGTGCCCTGCCCCACCAGGATCGCGCCCAGCGGCGGCGCGGCGGCCGGCGAGTGGCCGGCGGCCGCCTGCACCTGCAGCGCCGCGTCCAGTTCGCGCTGGGTGATGCAGCCGCAGCGCACCAGGATGTCGCCCAGCAGCGCCTTCTGCTCGGGCAACTCGCGGATCAGGCGCACATACTCCTCGACCCGGCTGCGCGGCGGCAGGATGTGCAGGGTGCAGGAGTCCTGCACGAATTCGAACACGCCTTCGATGGCGGCCTTGTCGGCCTCGGTTTCCAGCGCGATTTCAAAGCCCAGGTAGCAGGTCTCGGGGTCCATCTGCTCGGCGGCGGGGATGGCGTCGGCCAGCGTGACGATGCCGACGATGCGGCCGATCTGGCCCAGGTAGCGGATAAAGGACAGCGGGTCCATGCCGTCGCGCAGCACGTCGGGACCGAAGCGCAGCGACAGGTGCCAGGCGTCGCTGGAGCCGCCCGGCTCGCCCATGCGCTCCACGCCGGGGTGGTCTTCCGCCACCAGCGCGCCGCCTTCGCCATGGCTGGCCTGGCCATGGCCGCCGTCGGCTGGCTGGCCCATCTGCGCGCGCAGCTGGACGATCAGCGGCTTGCCCTCGGCCAGCATGGCGGCGTCGGCCTCGGTCTGGCCCGCCGCCAGCGCCGTGATCATGCCCGACAGGTGGTCGCAGCAGGACAGCAGCAGCACGATCAGTTCGTCGCTCAGCGCCAGCTTGCCGTCGCGCACCTCATCGAGCAGGCTTTCCACCACGTGGGTGAATTCCACGATATGGTCCAGGCTGAACAGCCCGGCCGAGCCCTTGATGGTGTGGGCCGCGCGGAAGATGGCGTGCACCGCCTCGTCGCCCCCGCCCTCGCCGGAGTGGCCCGCGTTGAGCAACGCGTTCTCCATGTCCTCCAGCAGTTCGCGGCTTTCCAGGATGAAGGTTTGTAGCGCCAGGTCCAAGTCCATCGTTTTGCCTCCAGAGAGGGTACGGCAGTGCGGGGGGAGTGCTCGGTGATGCGCTTAGTGATCCTTGCGCGGAGCCATCAGCAGGGCGTCGCCGAACCAGGCGCCCAGGTCCAGCAGTTCAAACACGTCCAGCACGGCCGGGCTGTGGCCGGTGAGGCGCAGCTCGCGCTTGTCGGCGCGCGCGGCCTGCTTGGCCAGCATCAGCACCTGCAGGCCGGCGCTGTCGACTTCGGTCACGCCGGCCAGGTCGACCTCCAGGCTGGTGCTGCGCTGCAGCTCGCCCAGCAGCAGGGTCTTCAGGTCGGCCGCGCGGTAGATATTCAGTTCGCCGTCGATGGCGATGCGGGCCGCGCTCACGGCAGCACCAGCTTCTGCACCGCCCCCAGCAGCACTTCCGGCTTGAAGGGCTTGACCACCCAGGCCTTGGCGCCGGCCGCCTGGCCTTCGCGCTTTTTCGCCTCCTGCGACTCGGTGGTCAGCATGATGACGGGGGTGAACTTGTAATTGGGTAGCTGCTTGATTTCCTTGACGAAGGTAATCCCATCCATATTGGGCATGTTGACGTCGCACACCACCAGGTTGACCTTCTGTCCGGTCAGCTTGGACAGCGCATCCATGCCGTCGCGCGCTTCGATCACGTCATAACCCGCGCTTTTCAGCGCAATGCCGACCACCTGCCGCAGCGAGGCTGAATCGTCGATGACCATGATGGTTTTTGCCATAGTGCTTCCCTAGAAAAATGTCACTTCGTCGGACGGTGCCGCGATCGCTTTCTGATCGCCCCGGTGCACAGCGTGCTCCTCGGCCATTGCATAGGTTTTCTCCAGCTCGCCCAGCAGCGCATTGGCGTGCGGCGCCTCCAGTGTAGCGCCATGCTGAAATTGGCGGCGGTTCTCGTCAAGCAAACTGGGCAAAAGCCCGATATTGTGGCTCACATGCCCCAGAACCTGGCTCACGCGGTCCTGGAATTGCAGCTGCACCAGCGCCTCTCCCACTTCCCCTTTGATAGTGACGCTCTCCTGCTTGAGCAGTTCGGACGACTGCGCCATGGCGTCGGTGAGGTTGCGGAACTCGCGCAGCACCGCGTCGATGGTGCCTTCGGATGATTGCATGGCCTGGTCCTCGGCCGCGCTCGATTCGGTGGCGGCCTTGCAGGCGGATACGATGGCGCTGCTGATCTTGCCCACGCGGTCGCTGATGCTGCGGCCGGTTTCGGCCGAGCGGTTGGACAGGTTGCGCACCTCCTGCGCCACCACGGCGAAGCCGCGTCCGGCCGGGCCGGCGCGCGCCGCCTCGATGGCCGCGTTCAGCGCCAGCAGATTGGTCTGCGCGGCAATGCTGGCCACGCCCTCGGCCATGTCGCGCAGCTCGCGCGTGAACTGCTCCAGTTCGCGGATGCGGGTCAGCATGGCGTGCTTGGAGGCCAGCGCCGATTTCATGGTGGCGACCACCTCGCCCAGCTGGCGTTCGCTGTGCGTGAACACCTGGCTCAGGGAGGCGCCATCCTGGCTGTCGGCGGCGGCGCTGGACAGGCGCAGCGTGTCGTCCAGCTTGTCGACGATGGTGGAGAAGCGGCTGGCCAGTTCGGACACCGCCTCTTCCATCTGGCTGCGCGAGGATTCGATGTGGCGGCACCAGACCGGCGTGACTTCCTCGGCGAACTGCTGGCGGCCGTCAAGATAGTCATGCACTTCGGCGCGCGGGTCGGACTTGCCGCCGCTGAGCTGCAGCCAGGCGTAGGCGCCTGCGGCGAGGAAGGCCAGCGCCCCCAGGATGCCATACCAGCCGCCGTGGGGCCAGAACAGCGCCATCAGGGCGCCGGCGAGAGCGAGGGCGGCCGGATAGTTGCGGCCGCCGGTATTGTCCAGAAGTGAGTTCAATGGGCGTCTTCTCAGGGTGGGAGAACTTCAAACCATGTCATGCACACTGCCGTATCATTCTATCAAAAAGGTATTTGCCTTATGCAATATCAATGCGCTTGTACCAAAAAACCACGCTTGCACGAAAAACGTGCAGTGTTGCCATGGCGATTCAGCATCGTTGCCATTTCCGTCATTTTCTGCTGTAATTTAGCCCTGCACCGTCGGGGTGTGGCTCAGCCTGGTAGAGCGCTGCGTTCGGGACGCAGAGGCCGGAGGTTCGAATCCTCTCACCCCGACCAAGCGTGCGGGCACGACGGCCTTTCCGCAGGATGAAGATGCTAATAGAAGCTGAGCAATGGGATCGCGCAGTCGTCAGTCTTTACGACACCATATTACAACCCGATACCCTGCCGTCCGAGCTGGCGAAGCTCAATCGCATGCTCGACTCGGATGTCTGCCATCTGCTCGGCCTGGCGCCGGACGGCGAAATGGTCACCAACATCCTCACTGAAGCCAGCTATGCGGATTCGGTAGCCGACTATGCCAATTTCGTCGACCTCGATCCGCGCCGCAACTACTTCGATACGCAGCCCATCGGCGCGGCCAACCGGTGCAGCAAGCTGTTTAACGAGCGCTTCGCCAGCCGCAGCGCGTTCTACCAGGATTACCTACGGCCCCACGGCCTGCGCTATATCGTCGGCTCATGCCTGTACCGCAGCGCGGCACAGACCGTCTTCGTGGGCTTCAACCACGGCCGGGGCAGACAGGCGTTTTCCGATGCCGACGAAGCCATGTTCGGCAAAGTGTGCCGGCACCTCAGCACCGTCGTGGCGAGCCAGATCCATACCCAGTCGCTCAGCCAGGCCATCCATTCCGGCGAGCAGGCGCTGTCGTCGCTGCAGCAGGGGGTGATGGGCGTAAACGGCAAGGGCGGGATTTGCTACCTGAACCGCTACGCGGAACAGCATGTGCCCAAGGCCGAGCTGGAATCGGGCGCCTTGGCGGAAGGCGGCGCCCTGATGGCGCTGGTGCGCCGAGTGCGCGGCGACGGCTTGCCGCATAGCGCCCTGCTCGCGCCGCAGCCACCGTTGCCGAAGCAGCACGTGACGGCCTTTCCCGCCCGTCCTGCGGAGCGCGCGCTGATGCTGTGGGAGCAGCGCGCCGAGGTGGTGCTGGTCTTCAACGCCGGTGATCGCCGGGCAAGCGCGCGCCCCAGCCAGCTCATCGCCTGGTTCGGCCTCTCGCCGGCAGAGTCGCGGCTGGCACATGAGCTGGGGGCCGGCTGCACCGTTGACCAGTACGCAAGCAAGTACGCCATCAGCGTCGCCACCGCGCGCACGCAGCTGCGCGCGGTGCTGAAAAAAACCCGGGCGCCGCGCCTTCAGGATCTCATCCGGCTGCTGGCAAGCCTGCCTGTATAAAATCATCACTTTTGATGATGCCGCAGCGGCCGCGCCCGATGCACTATCTCACCGGTCTATACTCTTGTGAGGTATCCGAATGCCACCGTTTTCCACATCCCGCTTCCTTCTTCCATTCATCGCGCTGCTGGCGGCCAGTGCCGCCATCGCTGCGGACGGCGCCGCCAACGTCACGCGGCAAAACCTGCGGCCCATTGGAGAGTACATCCCGTACTATGCAGTCAACGAGGGCGACGAGAAACTGAATGCGGCCAATCTTGCCGCCATACGCGGCATGTACTGGTCCAAGGCGGCGCGCGACCATGCATTGTTGGCCTACGACTTTCTTCCGGCTTATCGCCAGGAAAAAGACACGTTCAAACGCGCCGATTTGCTCAAGGCCAGCACCGCGCAGCTCGACAGTGCGTACAAGGCGAGCCAAGGCAGCGTGCTTTATGCGGTGCACCGGCCCGATACCGGGGGGCTGGTGGTGGGGCGCTACGACGCCGCGCAACGCGGCTTTGAAGTCTCCCTGCGTGCGAACCAAGGGGAAGGCTACAGCTGGAACAAGCCCAACGAGAGCGGCACCAAGCCCGATCCCAAGTGGGTGGTAACGCTGGTTGGCGCCTGGACGAATCAGCGCGCCCACGAGGCAAAACCCTTCTACCACCCGAAGAGCGAGGGCGAAGCGCGCGAGATCGAAAACCGGCTGTCGTCCATCGTCACCACCAATGCGACGTCGGCCTACTTGCCATGCATTTATCTCGGCCACATCGTCAAATCGGTGGGCAGCGACTGGCGCGAGCCGGCGACCTCCTATCTGGTGGTCGATGCCGTGGTGGCGCTGAGTCCCAAAGACGGCAAGCCCCTGTTCACGATAGACCGCAAGGATCTTGGCGACGTGATCAGAATCGACAAGCCCCAGCTGGCGAAGGTGCTGGAGGTGGAGCCTACGAAAAGGCCCAGCGCGAGGTTTATGTAAGCGCCGCAGTCTCGAAGCCGCGCCCGCGCATGATTGCCGCAACGCAATCCAATACGCTACACTAGGCGGCTTTGAAAACTGAAAATATCGAACATGCGTCCCTTCCTGCGTAACGCCAGCCTGCTGACCACACTCGTTTTCGTCCTGGCAGGCTGCGGCGGCGGGGCCGGCAGCGAGACGGCACCGGCGGCGCAGCAGCGGCTGCGCCAGTCCGCGGCCGCCCAGCCCGGCGCCGCCCTCATCGTGCTCAACGGCGCGCGCGCCAATTACAGCATCAGCAAAACCGCCGACGGCTACCTGGTCACCGACAACCGCGGCAGCGAAGCGCCGCGCACGGTGGCCGCCACCGCGCGCCTGCGCTTCAGCGACATTTCGCTCACCTTCGATCTGGACGGCGTTCCCGGCCAGGCCTACCGCCTCTACCGGGCCGCCTTCGCGCGCACGCCGGACGTATCAGGGCTAGGCTACTGGATGGGCGTGCTCGACCGTGGCTATGGCCTGGTCAACGTGGCCCAGGGCTTTGTCGGCTCGGCCGAGTTCATCAACCTGTACGCCGGCGCCACCACGAATAGCGCCATCGTCACCCAGTTCTATAAAAACGTCCTGAACCGCGAAGGCGACGCCGTCGGCCAAGCCTACTGGGTCAATATCCTCGACAGCAAAGCCGCCTCCGTGGCCGCCGTGCTGGCCAGTTTCAGCGACAGCCCGGAAAACATCAACGCCACCGCCGCCGTTGTGCAAAACGGCATCGCCTACCTCGAAGCCGGCGTAGCCTACGACGGCATGCCGGCCAGCTTCCCGCTGCGCGCGGCCTACCACCAGCGCGTCTTCGCCGGCGGTACGGACTACCTGACCATTTCGGGCGACTGCAGCGGCTACGCGGCCTTCAGCAACGCGCTGCCGGGCGCCGGCAGCTTCGAGGGCGGCAGCGCGCTGCTGGCGCAAACCAGTGTCAGCGTGGGCCTGACGACCTGCTACCCCGCCAGCCTGGGCTGGAACAGCATCGACTATTTCGACGGCAGCGACGCCCTGCTCGGCCACGCCGAGCCCGGCAGCGAATACGACGTCAGCACGGGCGAGCAGCGCAGCCTGCCGGCAGCGGCCAGGATCGGCGACCAGGGCATCTACGCCACCCAGGCGCGCTACGCCAGCAGTGCCAAGCAAGGCAGCCCCGGCAAGCGCGTGCTGAGCTACGCGCTGGAAGCGGACGGCAACTCGCGCACCAGCGCCATCCTGAAACTGACGGCGGTGCACAGCGACGCGAGCGGCGCCACGGCCCTGACCCGCGTTGCCCGCTACCGCATCGGCAGCGACGGCTCGCTGGCGCAGCTGGCCGTGGACGAGACCTATTCCAGCGGCGTCCACCTGCTCTACACGCAATCCCCCGCCAGCGCCCAGCCAGCGGCGCTGACGGTGACCGACACCCTGCCCGGCAGCGGCGCCGCCGCCCAGAACGGCCAGACGCTGACCGTCAACTACACCGGCTGGCTGTACGATCCGGCCGCACCCGGCTTCAAGGGCGCGCAATTCGATTCCTCGAGCGGACGCGGCCCCTTCAGCTTCACGCTGGGCCAGGGCGCTGTCATCCAGGGCTGGGACCAGGGCATGCAGGGCATGCGGGTGGGCGGCAAGCGCACCCTGCTCATTCCAAGCAGCATGGGCTACGGCACCAGCGGCGCGGGCGCGTCGATTCCGGGCAACGCGGCCCTGGTGTTCGAAGTGGAAATGGTCAGCCTGAGGTAACGCGGTTCGCCAGCGCCTCGCCGCGCTCAAACGCGGTGAAGCTGGCGATGGTGGTCTGCATGATCTGGCCGATGGCTTCCTCCGTGAAGAACGCCTGGTGGCCGGTGACGATCACATTGGGAAAAGACACCAGCCGCTGGATCACGTCGTCGCGAATAATGGCCGAGGACAGGTCCTGGAAAAACAGGCTGGCTTCCTGCTCGTAGACGTCGATCGCCAGGCCGCCCAGCTGGCCGGTCTTGAGCGCCTCGGTGGCGGCCACGGTATCGACCAGGCCGCCCCGGCTGGTATTGATCAGGATGCTGCCGCGCTTGGCGCGCGCCAGCGCGGCAGCGTTGACGATGTGGCGGGTGTCCTCGGTCAGCGGACAGTGCAGCGACACCACGTCGCTGCAGGCCAGCAATTCCTCAACCGGGACATAGCGCCCTCCCATCTCCTCGAAGGCGGCCGACGGATAGCGGTCGTAGCCGACCACGGCGCAGCCGAAGCCCAGCATGATGCGCGCGAAGATGGTGCCGATCTTGCCGGTGCCGATCACGCCCACCGTTTTGCCGTGCAGGTCGAAGCCCATCAGGCCATCGAGGTCGAAATTGCCTTCGCGCGTGCGGACGCTGGCGCGGGCGATTTTGCGGTTGACCGCCAGCAGCAGGCCGACTGCAAACTCGGCCACCGAATACGGTGAGTACTCGGCCACGCGCACCACGGCAATGCCATGCCGCTCGGCGGCGGCAATGTCGATCTGGTTGTAGCCGGTGGAACGGGTGGCCACCAGCAGCGTGCCCTGCGCGGCCAGCAGCGCCAGCACCTCGGCGTCCACCGTGTCGTTGACGAAGACGCACACCGCCGCGCAGCCGGCGGCCAGCGGCGCGCTCGCCGCCGTCAGGCGCTCATCCAGAAAAAGCAGCTCATGGCCCGCCTCCACGTTGGCGCGCGCCAGCATGGTCTTGTCGTAGCGGCGCGCACTGAATACGGCTGCCTTCATTAAATCAGGCCGTGGCGGAAGTAGGCGCGGGGACTGGAGACGGGCAGGTCGGACACTGCCAGCGTGGGCGCCAGGCCTTGCTGGTCGGCAACGCGGATCTTGCCTTCAGGACCCAGCACGCGCGCGATCACGCCCTGGTTCACGCCTATGCTGTTCAGGAAGTCCTCCGCCGCTGGCGTGCCGATGTCGCGCTGGACCTCCAGCGCCTGCCGCACTACGTACTCCAGGGAATGCCAGCCGGAAGTTTCAGACGTGGCCTGGGATTTTTCGCGTCGGTCGTGCTCGGGAGTCATGTCAGCCTCGCTCAGCATTGGTGGAAAGTCATGATTCCATATTACTGCATCCACTGTGGCTGAGCACGCAAAAATGACCCTCGGGCGCGACTATTTTGTTGCACTGCACATCACGGCGCGGCAGCCGCGAACGTGAGCGTAAAGCGGGTCTGTCCCGCCGCGGCCTCGACCGCTGCCGTGCCGCCGTGCAGTTCCATGATGGCGCGCACGATGGCCAGCCCCAGCCCGGTCGAACCGTCCGCATTGCCGCGCGCCGGGTCGGCGCGGTAAAAGCGCTCGAACAGATGCGGCAGGTGTTCCGGCGCAATCGGCGCGCCCGCATTGGCTACGCTGATCAAGGCCGTACCGGCGCCCCGCTCGGCCCGCAGCACAATGACGCTGCCCTCGTCGGCATGGCGCACCGCGTTCGATAGCAGGTTGGCCAGCGCGCGCCGCAGCAGGCCGGCATCGGCCAGCACCGCGCAGTCCCCCTCGCACACTATGCGCAGCCCGCGCTCCTCGGCGGCGCCCTCGAACAGCCCCGCCATCTTGCGCATCGCTTCCAGTGCGGACTGCGGCTGGCGGGCCGGCAGCAGCTCTTCCTGCCCTGCGCGCGCCAGGAACAGCATGCTCTCGATCATGCGCGCCAGCCGCTCCAGCTCTTCGATGTTCGATACGATCAGCTGCTCGTACTCCGCCGCGCTGCGCACCTGGCCCAGCATGACCTGGCTCTGCCCGAGCAAGTTGGTCACCGGCGTGCGGAATTCGTGCGCAAGGTCGGCGGAAAATCCCGACAGCCGCGCATAGCCTTGCTGCAGGCGCTCCAGCATGGCATTGAGCGCGGCAATCAGCGGTTCCAGTTCGGACGGCGCCTTGCCGGGGTCGAGCCGCTGCGCCAGCGTGCCCGGGCGGACCTGCGCCGCATGGGCCGCAACCACCCGCAACGGGCGCAGGCCGCGATGCAGCAGCAAGGCCGCGCACAAGGCGGCGGCCAGCGCGCTGACGGCGGAGGCGGCGGCAATCTGGCGCCGATAGCGGGTAAACAGCGCGGCACGCTCGGCATACACGCGGGCCACGGTGACGGTCACCTCGCCGGCGCCCATGCGGGCCGTGGCGGACACCACCCGGCCCGGATCGCCCCGGCTGCTGGTCCAATCCGCAATGGCTGCACGGTCCGCCGTTGCGCCGGCCGAAGGCGGCGCCGGATAGCGCTCGCCGCTGGCATTGATATCGGCCAGTATGGCGCCGTCCGGGGCCACGAAGCGCACCAGCGAGTTCTCCTGGCCGCTCATGGTGTCGCGGAAGAATTCCGGCTGATTGCGTATCAGTTCAGCGGCGCCGGGGCGCCCCAGCAGTATTTGCACCTGGCGCAGCTTGCCCATCAGCTGGATGTCGTCGCGCCGCTCGATCTCGTCCACGAACGCGCGGTACAAATAGGTGCCAAGGGCGGCGGCGGCCAGCGCCACAATCAGCATGAACATGGCCGTCACGCGCACCGCCAGCGAGTTGCGCCAGGCTTTCATGGCGCGGACGCCTCCACCTCGCACACATAGCCCATGCCGCGCCGGGTGTGGATCAGCTTTTGCTGGAAGGGGTCGTCGATCTTGCGCCGCAGGCGGCGCACGGCGGCGTCAATCACATTGGTGTCGCTGTCGAAGTTCATGTCCCATACCTGCGAAGCGATCAGCGAACGTGACAAAACCTGTCCCTGGCGCCGCGCCAGCAAGTGCAGCAAGGCGAATTCCTGCGACGTGAGCGTGACGGCGGCGCCGCTGCGGCGCACGCGCCGGCGCAGCACGTCGATCTCCATGTCGCCAATGCGCAGCACTTCCTCTTCGCGCACAGGCCCGCGCCGCAGCAGCGTGCGGATGCGCGCCACCAGCTCCACAAAGGCGAAGGGCTTGACCAGGTAGTCGTCGGCGCCCAGTTCCAGCCCGCGCACGCGGTCCTGCACTTCGTCGCGCGCGGTGAGGAACAGCACCGGGATTTGCTCGGTCGCAGGGTCGGCGCGCAAGGCCTCCAGCACCTGCCATCCGTCCATGCCGGGCAACATGATGTCGAGCACGATCAACTCGGTTTCGCCTTCGCGCGCCAGCGCCAGGCCATCGCGCCCGGTGCGGGCAAGCCGCACCGCGAAGCCGGACTCGCTCAGGCCGCGCAGCAGGTAGTCGCCGGTTTTCGGCTCGTCTTCGATGATCAGGATGGGCATGGCGGCGGACGCAGTCAAACGGCCATTCTACCCCCGCGCGCAGCACGCCAACATGACGAAATTATCATCTGGCGATCATCTTGCCGTCGGTGTCGCAATGCCACAATCCGGCTTCAATCACCTGAACGAGGACAGCATGTTGAAACCCGCCCTTATGCTAACCGGCGCGCTGCTTGGCGCCACGGCCGCGCTGCCGGCCGCCGCGCAGTTGCTCCGGCAGCCTGTACTCACGCTGGACAGCGCCAACAGGCTTGCCGCCGGCGCCATCGACGCCTGCCGGGGCAAGGGACGCGGCATCGTGGTGGCCGTGCTGGACCGGGGCGGGCAGCTGCTGGCCCTGCAGCGCGCCGAAGCGGCCGGTCCGCACAATATCGAAGCAGGCCGCCGCAAGGCTTACACCGCCCTGTCCACGCAGACGGCCACGCTGGACCTGGCGCGCCAGGCCGCAGCCGATCCCGATGCGCGCAACCTGAACACGCTGCCGGAACTGCTGCTGCTCGGCGGTGGCGTACCGCTGACGGTGCAGGGCCAGGCCGTAGGCGCGGTGGGCGTGGCGGGCGGCGGCGGCGCCGTCAACGACCACGCCTGCGCGATGGCCGCCATTGCCGCCGTGCCAGCGCTCGACCAGGCCGGCGCCGCCAAGCCTTCCCCTTCCACCCACCCTTAGGAGCACACCATGCCACAGATCAAACACCTTGCCTTCAGCCTTGCCCTCGCCCTGGCGGCGGCCGCGGCCGCCGCCAATCCACTCAGCGTGCACGTGCTGGACCTGCAAAACGGCCAGCCCACCGAAGGCATCCGCGTCACGCTGGAGCAGCGCAGCGGCGAGCAATGGCGCGCGCTGGCCAATGGCGTCACCAACGCGCAGGGCCGCATCGCCGCCCTGTATCCGGACGAGAAGACCATCGCGGCGGGCGAATACCGCATCGTCTTCGAGACCGGCGAGCACTACACGAAGCAAGGCAAGCAGACGTTCTTCCCGCGCATACCGGTGGAGTTCAAGGTGGACGCGCCGGCGCAGCACTATCACATTCCGCTGCTGCTCAGCCCTTACGGTTATTCCACCTATCGCGGCAATTAAAGCCTTGCGCCGGCGGGCCGCCGCCGCACTCAGAACAGATTGCCCTGTGACGTAGTCAGGCCGGCAAAGCTGTCGTTCAAGGGCAGCAGGATGGCGTCGGCGATGGGCTGCAGTTGCTTGGTCAGGTAGTGCTCATAGTCGATGCCGGACTTCACCACTTCCAGCGGCTCGGCGCCGCTGGTGGTCATCAAATAGCTGATCCAGCCGCCGTTCTGGTAGCGCTGCGGCCGCTGCAAGGACTTGTTGTAGTCGTCGGCCAGGCGCGCCGCGCGCACCTGCGGCGGCACGTTCACCTGGTATTCGTCCAGCCGGTGCCGCAGGCGCTTGCGGTACACCAGCAGCTCGTCGAACTCGCCCGAGACGGTCTTGCGCGCGTAGTCTCGCACATAGTCCTGGTAGGGCTGGTTGCGGAAGATGCGGTTGAACAGCCCTTTCTGGAATTCGTGCGCCAGTGGCGTCCAGTCGCTGCGCGCCACCTCCAGGCCGCGATAAATCACCTCCTCCTCGCCCTTGCCGTTCACGCTCAGGCCCGCGTAGCGCTTCTTGCTGCCGGTATCGGTGCCGCGTATGGTGGGCATGAAGAACTTGCGGTAGTGGGTGTCGAACTCAATCTCCAGCTGGCTGTCCAGGCCCAGCTCGCGCTTGAGCTTTTCCTTCCACCATGCGTTGATATGGTCCACCAGACCCTGCCCGATGGCGATGGCCGCGTCGTCCGCGTATTCTTTTTTCAGCCAGATGAAAATGGAATCCGTGTCGCCGTAGATCACGTCGTAGCCGGCCGCCTCCACCAGCTCGCGCGTGAGCTTCATCATCTCGTGCCCGCGCAGCGTGACCGAGGACACCAGCTTGGGATTGAAGAAGCGGCAGTCGGGCGAGCCCAGCACGCCGCAGAAGGAGTTCATCAGCAGCTTGAGCGCCTGCGACAGCGCTTCGTTCTTCTGCCGCTTGGCCTCGTCGCGCCCGGCCGACAGGGCGTTGACGATGGCGGGCAGGCAGTGTTTCTCGCGCGAGAACACGGCGCCGCGGAAACCGGGTATGCCTTGCTGCGCATCGGCCGCCGCGCCTTCGATCAGCCCCACCGGATCGACCATGAAGGTGCGGATGATGGAGGGGTACAGGCTTTTGTAGTCCAGCACCACCACCGAGTCGTACAGGCCGGGCTTGGAGTCCATCACGAAACCGCCGGGCGACGGTCCCACTTCGATGTCGCCGACACTGGGCGCCACGTAGCCTTCGCGGTGCATGCGCGGGAGGTAGTGGTGGCCGAAGGCGGCGATGGAGCCGCCGAAGTGGTCGGCCTGCAGCCCGGTCACGTGCGAACGCTCGAGGATGAAGGCCATCAGCCGCGCCTTGTCGAAGATGCGCGTCACCAGCTCGCAGTCCTTCAGGTTGTACAGCGCCAGCGCGGGCTTGTCTTCGCGGAAGCGGCGCTCGATCTCGGCCATCTTGTCGTAGGCGTCGCCGATGTCCTTGCCCTCGCCCAGCATGGTTTGCGCCACGTTCTCCAGGCTGAAGGACGGGAAAGTCCACGAGGCTGCGCGCAGCGCTTCGATGCCGTCCAGCGCGATGCGCCCGGCCAGGGACGCGAACACGTACTCCTGCTTGGCGTGGTGCTTGCGCCAGTCGATCTGCCTGCCCTCGCGGCCCAGCAGCAGCGGCACCTTGTGCTTGTCGGCGTTCTTTTGCAGCACGCGCAGGTCGAACTGCACCAGGCTCCAGCCCACGATCACGTCCGGGTCGTGCTGCTGAAACCAGGCGTTCAGCTTTTCTATCAGCTGGCGCGGCGTGGCGCAATACTCCAGTGCGAAATCAAGCTGCGGCGATGTCTCGGGTGCGGCGCCCAGCATGTAGACCTGGCGCTGGCCGCAGCCTTCCAGCGCGATGGAATACAGGTCTTCGTAGGCGCTGGTTTCTATGTCGAGCGACACCATTCTGAGCGCGGGCCGGTACTCCGGCGCGGGCTTGAGCTTGCAGCCGGTGATGGTGTGCCCGCGCTGCTCGCCGCCCGCGATCTGCACGGTGGCGGTAATGAAGCGCTCCATCAGGTAACGTTCGGGCGGGCGGATGTCGGCTTCGTAGAGCTTGATGCCGTGCTCGCGCAGGGTGCGCTCCAGCGCCGTCAGCTGCTTGTAGTGGCTGGTGTAGATGCCCACCACCGGCTGCTGGCTGAAGGTCTTCAGCGGCAGTTCGCGCACCTCGGCGCGCTGCTGGCCGGACAGGCCGAGCTGCGCCTCGATGGCCGCGCGCTGGCCCGCCTCGGCGAAGGCGACGGATGTCTGGGCCTCCAGCCTCACCTTGCGCGGTCCCTCGTCCGTGGCCAGCCAGAATTCGATCTCGGTGCCGTCGCGGGTGTCGCGCCAATGGCGGGTCAGGATGAAGCCTTGCTGGAAAGTCGGAGCCACGGGTGCGGTGTTTGTATGCGATGCCAGGATTATACTGTATATAAACCCAGCCCACCTTTGCCGGCCGCCTTGCGCCGCCGTGCATTACAATGTTGGCAATATTAGTCCTGGATTGCCGACCATGACACGCTACGCGCTCTGCCTCGCCCCGCTCCTGCTGCTGCACGGCGCCGCCAACGCCGCCGCCACCTTCCAGGTGCATGCGGACACCATCACCACGCCCAGCCCCAACAGCCAGAACGTACCGCCGCCCAGCAGCAGCGACATGCAGGTGGTGCTGGGCGACAGTTACCTGAGCGTGCAGACCGCGCAACAAATCCAGATCTACGACTTCGCCAAGCGCCGCCGCATCGAGATCGACCGCGCCGCCAAGACCTATACCGACTATTCGCTGTACGACACGGTGGGCTTCCGCGAAATGGAGCTGCGCAACCGCGCCGTCATTTCCAAGGCGCTCGCTTCCGTGAAGGAGAACATGACGCCGGTGACGCCGGTGGACGAGCAGCACACGCTGTCGATCACGCTAACCGAGGCTCCCGCTTCCGCATCTGCGCCTGCGGCGCCTGAAACGCAACCTGCGCTGGAGCGCAACGAAGCCGGCGGCGCCGCGCGCTACAGCATCGCCGGCGCCGAACTGTTGCGCGCATCGCTCAAGGGCACGTCCATCAGCGCGGCCGACGCCGCGCGCTTCGCGCAATTCCTGCGCTACCAGTTCGGCGGCCACCCGCTGGTGCTGCGCGAGCTGCAGCAGCGCGCCAGCATACCGGCCACGCTGGATTTGCATTACAGGAGCTACACCGGCGGCGCCGAACAAAAGCTGGCCATCAGCGCCGTGGCAGCCGCCCCCGCGCTGGCCGCTGGCTATGACCTGAACGCCTACAGCAAGCGCGCCGCCATCCAGCCCGCGCTGGACCAGTTGCTCGACCAGGCCACCGCAGGCGCCTTCGGCATGCAGGCCAGGCTGAACAAGCTGGCCGCCGAACGCCAGCAGGCCTTCACCGACAAGCGCGGCGTGGAGGCGATGCTGATCACCAGCGAGCAGACCTTCGTGAGCGGAAAATATCCCGGCCCCGCCACGCCGTAGCAGATCGCCATCATCCGCAACGATCCCGACCAGGCCCGCCTGGCGGCCGCCATCCAGGCCCGCAACAAGGCCGACTTGCCGGCCGCCATCGCCACGCTGCGCGAACTGCGCGCGAAGACCAGCCGTCCCTACCTGCTCAAGGTGTTCGAGGCCAACCACCATGTGGCACTGGGCGACCTGAAGACGGCCACCGCGCTGTTCATCGAAGCGCTGCAAGCCAATCCCTACATGGCCAGCGCGTACAAGGACCTGGGCGACACGCTGCTGCGCAGCTTCGACATGGCGCACGGCTGGCGTTGCTGGGACATAGGCCGCCAGCTGGCGCCAGCCTTCCCTAACTTCCGCGCCGTGGACCAGTACGAAGCCACGCTGGCCAAAAACCATCCCGAGTATTTCTAGTCCAGGCAGCCGGGCAGCGCCAGCCAGAAGGTGCTGCCCAGGCCGGGCGTGCTGACCACGCCCAGTTCTCCGCCCATCTTTTCAACCAGGTGGCGCGTCATCACCAGCCCCAGCCCCGTGCCTTCCTGCGTGCCGCCTTCCTGCCCCAGCCGGTTGAAAGGCTGGAACATGGCCGCCAGCTGCGCTTCGCTAAGCCCGGCGCCGGTGTCCTGCACCGAGACGCGCAGCCGCTCTGTGTCTATCTCGGTGCAGTGCACGGTGACGCTGCCGTGGTCGCGGTTGTATTTGATGGCGTTGGAGAGCAGATTGATCAGCACCTGCTTGAGGCGCACGCGGTCGGCGGTGACGCTGGCCTGCTCCGGCACCGCCATGCGCATCTCCACGCCGCGCAGGCGCGCCAGCGGGTCCACCAGGGTGCGGCACTCCTGCAGCACGTGCGCCAGCGGCACCTGTTCGGGCTCCAGCGTGAGCGCGCCCGACTCCACTTTTGCCAGGTCCAGGATATCGTTGATAAGCCGCAGCAGGTGGCGCGAGGCTTGCAGGATATTCCCGGCAAACTGCTTCTTCTGCGCTGCTGTCGAGGGCAACTGCTCGGACGAGAGGATTTGCGAGAAGCCCAGGATGGCGTTGAGCGGCGTGCGCAGCTCGTGGCTCATATTCGACAGAAAAGCCGACTTGGCCTCGTTGGCGCGATCCGCCTGCAGGCGCGCCGCCTGCAGCTCCTCGTTGATGCGCACCAGTTGCACCGCGTGCTCACGCAGGCGCAGCTCCAGGCTGGCGTTCATGATGCGCAGCTTGCGCGTTTCCAGCGCGCGCGCCAGCACCGGCAAAATGGCCGACACGCGGAAGGGCTTGAGCACATAATCCAGCGCGCCCACCTGCATGGCTTGCACCGCCGAGCCTATGCTGCCCTCGCCGGTCATGATGACGCAGGCCAGGTCGGCGTCGATGGCGCGCGCCGCCTGCACCACCGCAATGCCGTCCAGGCCGGGCATCATCAGGTCCGCCAGCAGCAGCTGGAAGCGCTGGCCGCCGCTCTCCGCCGCCTGCATCAGCCGCAGCGCCGCTTCGCCCGAGCTGCAGCCCACGGTTTCATAGCCGTACTGGCTCAGCGTGTCGCACAGGGCGCGCATTTGCGCCAGCTCGTCGTCCGCGATCAGGATACGGATGGCCTCCTCCACCAGCAGTTGCTCCATCTCAGGCCTCCTCGCCGCAGCAGGCCGCCAGCGCTTCGCGCAGCTCGCTCAGCTTGGGCGGCTTGCCCAGCACGCGGTCCACGTGCACCGGCAAATCTCCCTCGGCCACAATGCGCTGGCCCCAGCCGGTCAGCAGTATCACCGGCGTGGCGGGCGACATGTCCTTGATCGCCTCCGCCACCTTGCGTCCGTCCACGTAAGGCATGCCCAGGTCCGTGATCACCAGCGCATATGGCTCGCCGCGCGCTTGCGCCGCGCGGAAGGAATCGATGCCGTTCTGGCCGCCGTCGGCCGCCGTCACCGCATGGCCGTCGCGCTCGAGGATGTCGCGCAGCGACTTGAGCACCAGCGGGTCGTCGTCCACCGCCAGGATGCGCACGCTGTGCCGCAGCGCCGCGGCCTGCCGTGGCGGCGCAGCCGTGACCGCCGCGGCAGGCAAGGGGAAGGCCAGCCGCATCAGCGTGCCCTGCCCCGGCGCGGTGACAATGTCGATCTGCGCACCATGCCGCTCCACCATGCCGTACACCATGGCCAGCCCCAGGCCGGTGCCGCGCTCGCCCTTGGTGGTGAAGAAGGGTTCCAGGCAGCGCCGCCGCGTGTCCTCGTCCATGCCTACGCCGCCGTCGCCCACTTCGATGCAGACGCGGCGCGCGCCGTCCACCCGCGTGCGCAGGGTCAGCTGCCCGCCATCCGGCATGGCGTCCACCGCGTTGAACACCAGGTTGGTCAGCGCCTCGCGGATCTCGCCCTCCACGCCCATGATGGATGGCAGTCCCGGCGCGGCCTCCAGCGCCAACCGGATGGTGATGCCGCGCTGCTGCGGCATATCGTTCCAGCGCGCGCGCGTCAGATCCGCCACCTGCTGCAGCAGCGCGCCGGCGTCCAGCGGCGCCAGGCTGGCCTGCGGCTCGCGCAGGCGGTAGAACTCGCGCATGCGCGCCACCGTGGCCGCCACGTCGTCGATGGCGCGCTTGATCACCTGCAGGCTGGAACGCGCGCGCTCGCTCAGCCCGGCCTCGGTTTCCAGCAGCGACTCGGTGTACAGCACCACCGGCGAAATGGCGTTGTTGATGTCGTGCGCGATGCCGCTGGCCATCTGGCCCAGCGCGCGCAGGCGCTCCTGCTGCAGCGAGGCTTGCTGCGTCTGGCGCATTTCGTCATAAGCCGCTTGCAGCGCGGCGTACAACTCGCTCTGCTTGGAGGCCAGGGCCACGTGCTCGCTGAGCTGGCGCAGGAATTCGCATTCGCCGCTGGAAAAGCTGTGCGGCGCACGGCGCGCCGCCACCAGCACGCCGAACACGTGGCTTTCCACCAGCAGCGGCGCCAGCACCAGCGCGCGCAGGCCGCCGCCGGCCAGGCGCTGCGGGAATGGAAAGTCAACCTCGGCGATGTCGCTCTCGTACACCAGCGCGCCGCGCACGCAGCGCGACAGGCCGTTTTCATCGATGTCGATATAGCCGCGCTCCGCCACCGGCATGGCCATGGCCAGCGCCGCCCCTTGCAGGCCGACGCAGCTCACCAGCAGCCGCCCGCTGCCGTGGTCCACCAGGCAGATGCAGCCGAAATCGATCGGCAGCTGGTCCTCCAGCGAACGCACCACCACCTGGAAAATGCTGCGCAAGTCCTGCCGCTCGCCGATGGAGCGGGTGATCTGGTGCAGCAAGTTGAGGCGCTGCAGCTGCGCCGTGGTGCGCGCCTCGGCCTGCTGGCGCACGCCCATTTCGGCCTGCAGGGCGCCGTTCAGACCGGCCAGTTCGTCGCGCGACACGGTGGTTTGCTGCAGCCGTTCGGTCATGCCGTCGAAGGCGCGCGCCAGATCGCCGATCTCGTCGCGCGTGCTCACGTCCAGCCGGAAGTCCAGCGCGCCGGCGCCCACCCGCGCCGTGCCCTCGCGCAGCCGGTCCAGCGGGCGCGCCACGCTGCGGTAGCCCAGCCAGGTGGTGCCGGCCACCGCCAGCAGCGCCAGCGCGCCGAACACCGCCACCGTCACGCTGGCGCGGCGCTGCGCGTCCAGCAGCTCCTGCCGGCTCAGCTCGGACAGGCGCAGCACGTCCGAGATCATGGTCTGCATCTTGTTGCCGATCTGCCCGGCCAGGCGCGACTCGAATTCGTCCGCCACCGCGCGCTGCGGTGTGCCCAGCGGCGGCTTGTCGGGCTGCGCGGCCAGGGTGCCGAACAGGCGCTCCAGGCTGGAATGGGTGTGCTCCAGGCCGGCCAGCAGCGCGGCCTCTTCGCGGGTGTCGAAGGCGCCGGCCTGCGCCATCAGCCTGGCCAGCGAGCCGCTGCGCAGCTGCCACTGCGCCTCCGAACGCTCCTCGTGGCGCAGCACGAATTCCAGCGTGAGGTAGCGCAGCGCCGTCACCGCGTTGAGCATCTCGTCGGCGGTTTCGTTCTTGTCGAGTTCCTGCTGCACGCGCTGCGAGGCGCCCAGCAGCACGGCGACGATCAAGGCCACGATGGCCGCCGAGAACCAGCCCATCAGCTGAAAACGCGTCGCCAGTTTCACGGTGTCTCCCTCACAGTATCCCCTTCAGTGGATGACCGTCACGGCCGCGGGCGCCACCGCCTTCAGCGGCTGGTAGTCCAGCGCGCCGAGGAAGTTGGGCACCTTGCCGGCGGGCGCCAGCCGGTTCGCCATCGCCCAGCGGCTCTGGTCCTCCAGCCCCACCAGCAGCGCCTGGTCCAGGCCGACGGCGAAGCGGTAGGTGGGCCACAGCTCGCGCCATTTGTCGCTGCCGCTTTGCAGCACCGCGCCGGTCATGGCCTGCGCCGCCTGCGGCTGCTCGGCACAGTAGCGGTTGCCGTCGATAAGGGCGCGCAGCAGCTTCCTGATGGTGTCCTGGTGATCGCGCACATAGCCGTGCGCGCCGACGATGTTGTAGGGGATCTCGTACAGGTCGTCGGTGTCGAACATGACGCCGTTGCGGCCCAGCTGCTTGAGCAGCGCATCCAGATAGGGCTCCCAGCCGGACACCGCATCGACATCCCCGCGCAGCAGCGCACCGGCGAACTCCTCCGGCTTGAGGTGGACCATGGCCACATCGGCCGCCGCCAGGTGCTGGCGGTTGAGGAAGGCGTTCAGCACGAAATGGCTGGAGGTGCCCGGCGTGACGCCGACGCGCTTGCCCTTCAGGCTGGCAGGCAGGGTCACGCCGTGGTCCTTGCGGCCGACGATGCCGTGGTCGCGCTCGGCGCGGAAATAGGTCGCCACCACCGTCACCGGCACCTGCTCCAGCACCGCGAACATAATGGGAATGTCGGCCACCGTGGCCAGGTGGGCGCGGCCCTGCAAGGCTGCCTGCAGCGCCGCCTTGCCGCTGGTGTGCGGCTGGATCTGCGCGGCGATGCCCTGGCGCGCGAAATAGCCCTGCTGCTGCGCCGCCAGCACGGGACACATGGCCACATAACTGGTGTTGGTGGCCAGTATCAGCGGCTCCAGCGGACCGGCGGCGCCAGCGCTGTGCCACCACCAGGCAGCCGCCCCCAGTCCCGCCAGCAAAGCCAGAGCCGCCGCTGCGCGCCGCGCCGTCTGTTTGGTCATGGTGTATCTCCGTGGAAACGAAGCTAACCGGTCCAGCTTACACAATCGCTGCCACGATGTAACAATTCAAGGATTGCCCTTTAGCTAAGGGATCGCCCGGCTAGCATGGCGCTAGCCGCCTGTGGCCGCTACTGATACATGCTTATACAAATCAGGCCCGGCACATACGCTAGAATGCCCGCTCAACCTTGCCCTTTCCCATAAGAAACGATGCGAACTTTTGCTCTCTCCGCGCTGGGCGCGGCCCTGTGCGCTGCGCTGGCGATCCCTGCCGCAGCCCAGACCCAGACTCCTACCCCTATCACGCTGGACCAGGCCATGTCCCATCCGGACTGGCTGGGCACGCCGGTGGAAACCGCCTGGTGGAGCTGGGACGGCAAGCAGGTCTACTACAAACAGAAGCGCGCCGGCTCGCCGCTGCGCGACACCTTCGAGGCTGCCGCCCGCGCCGGCCTGGCGCCGCGCAAGGTGGCCGACAGCGAACTCGCCAAGCTCGACAGCGCCAGCGTGCACTACAGCCGCGACCATAGCCGCGCCCTGCTGCTGCGCAACGGCGACCTGTTCGAGCGCGACCTGAAATCCGGCGCGCTGACGCAGATCAGCAAGGGCGCCACGCCGGCGCCGCAGGCGGCGCGCTACTCGGCCGACGGCCGCAGCGTGCAGTTCCGCGTCGGCCACGACTGGTTCAGCTGGAACCGCGCCGAGCGCCTGCTGTCGCCGGTGGCGCTGCCGCGCACCGCGAAAGACCCGGCCGCCGCGCCCGACGGCACGCCGCTGGAAGCGTCCATGCGCGACATGCAGCTGCGCCTGATCGCCACGCTGAAGCGCCAGAAGGACGACAAGGATGCGCTGCGCGAACGCGGCGACGCCGAGCGCGCGGCCGACGCCACGCGCGGCCCGCAGCCGATCTACCTGGGCGACAAAGTGGTGATCGACGCCAGCTCGCTGTCGCCGGACGGCCGCTACCTGGTGCTCGCCACCTCGCTCAAGGGCGACAAGGGCCGCATCGGCAAAATGCCGCGCTACGTGACCGAGTCCGGCTACGAGGAAACGGACGACGAGCGCACCCGCGTGGGCCGCGACATGCCCAAAACGCAGACCCTGAAACTGGTGGACCTGCAAACCCGCGCCGTGCAGGACATCAAGCTCGACGCCCTGCCCGGCATCGCCACCGACCCGCTGGCGGCCATGCGCGAAGCGCAGAAGCTGCCAGCGCTGAAGGGCAACCGCCCGGTGCGCCTGGACGACGAAAGCGACGGCGGCATCTCCTGGACCGACAACGGCGCCAAGGTGGCCGTGATGCTGCGCGCGGTCGACAATAAAGACCGCTGGATCGCCGCCATCGACCTGCCTGCCGCCGCGCTGAAGCCGCTGCACCGCGTCAGCGACACGGCCTGGGTGAACGGCAGCTACAACGAATTCGGCTGGCTGCCGGACAACGCCACGCTGTGGTTCCTGTCCGAGGAAAGCGGCTACTCCCACCTGTACACCCTGGGCGCGGATGGCAAGCAGCGCGCACTCACGCAAGGCAACTGGGAAGCGACGCGCGTGACCTGGTCCGCCAACGCCAGCACCGCCTTCGTGCTGTGCAACCGCAAGACGCCGGGCGAATACGAAGTGTGCGCCGTCAACGCCAAGGACGCGTCGGTGCGCGAAGTGACCGCGCTGGAAGGCGGCGTGGAGCAGTACGCCGTGTCGCCGGACGAGCGCAAGCTGCTGGTGCACTACTCGTCGGCCTATGTGCCGGCGCAGATCGCCACCGTGGCCGTTGCGGCCAGCGGCGCCGGCGCCGCCGTCAAGCTGACCGACACCCGCACGCCGGACTACAAGGCGCGCAACTGGGTGCAGCCGCAGCTGGTGGCGGTGCCGTCCACGCACGGCGCGGGTCCGATCTGGTCCAAGCTGTACCGCCCGGCCACGCTGGAAGCGGGCAAGAAGTACCCCATCGTGATGTTCGTGCACGGCGCGGGCTATCTGCAAAACACCACCAAGCGCTTCCCGGTCTACTTCCGCGAGCAGATGTTCCACAACCTGCTGGTTGAAAAAGGCTACATCGTGCTGGACATGGACTACCGCGCCTCGAAAGGCTACGGCCGCGACTGGCGCACGGCGATCTACCGCCAGATGGGCCATCCGGAACTGGACGACTATGTGGACGGCCTGAACTGGATGGTGGCGCAGCACCAGGGCGACCCCGCCAATGTCGGCGTCTACGGCGGCAGCTACGGCGGCTTCATGACCTTTATGGCGCTGCTGCGCGAGCCGGGCAAATTCAAGTCCGGCGCGGCGCTGCGCCCGGTCACCGACTGGACCACCTACAACCACGAGTACACCGCCAACATCCTGAACACGCCGGAGCTGGACCCCGAAGCGTACAAGAAATCGTCGCCGATCGAATACGCCGAGAAGCTGCAAGGCAATCTGCTGATCGCGCACGGCATGGTGGACGACAATGTGTTCTACCAGGATTCGGTGCGCATGGCGCAGCGTTTCATCGAGCTGAAGAAGGACAACTGGGAATTGGCCAGCTACCCGCTCGAGCGCCACGCCTACCTGCAGCCGGAAAGCTGGTACGACCAGTACCGCCGCATCTACCAGCTGTTTGAACGCACGCTGAAGAAATAAGAACCAAGGCCGGGACGATGCTCCCGGCCTTTTAATTTATTCAAACACTTGCTTGAGCGACTGCGCCTCCATCAGCGCATCGCTCCAGGCCGTCAACTGCTCAGCGCTGGCCTTGGCCAGCTTCTTCCGCGCAGTTTGCGGCAGCGGCCCGAACCGCTGTGTAAGCAGTCGCTCCAACAACGCGGCTGCACCTTCCTTGCGGCCTTGCAGAATGCCTTTCTCCAGGCCTTTCTCGAGGCCTTTCTGCCAGCCTTTGTCCATGAATGACTGCTCCAACGGCGTGATCCATTCCATTTTGCGCTCCTTTTCCATCTGGAGAACAGCCTGCCAGTAACGGTCCTGATGCGTCGCGGGCAAGGCCATCATCCAGTTGATCACATTGAACAACACAATTATGCGCCGTTTGCTCCAGCCATGCCGGTACAGTAGCTTGGTCAACTGCCACTTTGCAACGTAGAGCTGGTCCGCATCGTGACGGGCTTGCTGCGTGCGCAAGTGCGCCAGCGTAATCCAGGCAAAAGGGTTGTGGGAGGCCAGCAATGCATCGGTCCTGTCGGCATAATCCAGCAGCTTGGCGGTGGCAAAAGATATGCCCATTACAGTACCCAGTATCTGATTATGGAAGGCGTGCGGTTGCCAGCCCGGATCATCGTCCGCCAGCAACACCAGGCTGGCCACCGGCCGCGCATATTCCTTGAAGATGCGGTAGTTATAGTCGAGTACGCGCCGCGCCAGCGATGCATCGCGCTGCGCTTGAACCTCAACGGGGATCAGCACCCATTGCACGCTGCCGTCACGCAGGCATACCTCCACCAGCTTGTCGGCCACCATGCCGTCCGGAGCGTCGCCAAAACCGATACTCGCAAGTTCCTTGTCGCGCAAGCGCGGCCGTTTTGACCAGTCGATCTGAATGCAGAGTTCGGCGAAGAAGAAGGCCATGAAAGCCCGGAAGGCATGCGTCAGCGCCCTCTTCCAGGGCAAATCGAAACGCGCGGGCGGAGCGATATTGGGCATGCCCCCAGTCTACGGTCGCGCCCTGCCTGAGCATATTGACGAAAGACAAAACCCAGGCACATTCCGCGCGGGCCACGGCGTAAGGCGCTGCGATGCGCGGCGCGGCGAATTGATATACATTGCTGGTTCCCGGATTTTCAAGGACACCCAATGATCACCTGCCACCTGCGCTACATCATCGATGCGGACAAGCTGCCGGAATTTGAACACTACGCCCGCTTGTGGATACCGCTGGTCGAGAAACTGGGCGGCATCCACCACGGCTACCTGATGCCCAGCGAAGGCGCCAGCGACGTCGCGCTGGCCTCGTTCTCGTTCGAGTCACTGGCCGCCTACGAACAGTACCGCATCGCGGCCGCCAGCGACGAGGAATGTATCGCGGCAGTCGACTACTACAAGCAGACCAAGTGCTTCCTCAGCTACGAGCGCTCGTTCTTCCGTCCGGTGTTTCGCTCAGCTCTCAGCGCGCCACGCTGCTGGGCAGATCCGCGAAATCTTCGGTTTTTTCCAGGATCTGCCAGGTCGCCAGCAGGGCCGGCGGCGGCACGATCAGCTTGCGCGCCACCAGGTCCAGCCAGCCGCCGGCGCTGGTGATGCGCGCGGCCAGCTTGCCGTCGCCGCGATAGATGTCGCTGCGCAGCAGCCAGCGGCTGCCGTCCTCGGACATGCCCGCCAGGCCCAGCGTCACCGTGATCGGCTCCAGCAGCATCACTTCCTTGAAGTAGGCGATATCGTCCTTCATCACCACCGGGCCGATGTTCTGGCGCTTGAATTCGCCCATGCTGAAGCCGTTCTCCGACAGGAACAGCATGCGCACGTCGCCCGCCTTGTCCAGAAAGGCCGTGTTGCGCATATGGCTGTTGAAATCCATATCGCCCCAGCCAGCCATCATCTTCTTTTCAAACATGGCCATCCCCCTATGCTCCATAGCTTGTGTAGACAAAGCCGTTGCCCACCAGCGCAACGGCGGCACTCATATTTTCGGCGCTTTCGCTGAAGGACGTCAGCACGTCCGCCCGCGATGCACCGTGTTCCAGGACGGTGTTCCAATAACTGACACCGCCGGCGTCGCCTTCGCGGTGCAGCACGTTGCGGTACAGGCCGTCGACGAACGCCGCATTGCCGGGGTTGGCGCCGTAATGCTGCTGGAACTCCGCACTGCCGATAAAGCCCTGCGCCACGTCGCCCAGCTTGGTGCCGTGTTCCAGCACCGAGATCCAGTAGCCCAGGCCCGCCTTGTCCGGCGCACGGTCCAACGCTGCCCGGTACAGGCGGAAAGCGCGGCCGACGTCGCCGTCCATGCTGAGCGCGACCACATCGCTGCTGCCGGTGAAGAAAATCCGGTCGATATTGGACAGTGTATCGGCGCCGACGCCGGCTTTGGATATCAGGAACTTCCCCGGGCCGAAGGCACTGTAAATGCTGTAGTCGCCAACGCTCCCTTTATACACGATGGTATCGCGCTCGCCCTGGGTGCCGCTGTACGTGGTATTCGCAAGCCTGCCGCCTTGCACTGCGCCTTTGCTGGCCAGCGTGCTGACGTCCATGCCTGAAATGGTAGCGGCGCTGGCGGCATTGCCGGCCAGGTCAACGACGCTGCCGGCGCTCATCTTTAAGGTGTAACTCGCAGGGAAGAGCACGTGGCTGGGCTGCATCGTCACGGCCGAACCCGACACAGTGACCCGGCCGGCTTGCTGCATGTCGAACGTCTCAAGCACGGTGCCCGAACTGTCGAGCAGGCTGATCACGCCGGTGCCAGCCCGGACCGGCTCATCGAAAGTCAATATGAGAGGGCCATCAACTGCGCCTGCGCCATTGCTGACCCGGGGTGCAATGGTATCGGTCATGGTCATCGACAGGCTGTAGTTCAGTTTCTCGCCTTGCGGCAAAGTGGCGAAACTGCCGGTCTCGATACGAATGTAGTTGTAGCCATCGCTGCTGGAGCCGAGAAATGTCAGGGTGCCGTTGTCCGGGTTCCAGTTGCCGCTTGTTTGGCCATCCTTGTCGACCACGGCCAGCGCGGGCCGCGCGCCGGCCGCCAGGAGCTGCTGCTCCGCCGTAACATTCAACTTGATCTTGTAGGTCACGCCCTGCTGCGCAGCGAACTTGAAGTAGTCCCGGTCATACAGATAGTCCAGCCTTCCGCTGGCCTGTCCCGCCGCATTGAATGCAAGCGCCGAAGCCCTGCTGTTGGCGATGTCATCCGCCACAGGTGTTACGCTGAGCGTGTAGTCGCCCACCTGGCTGCCTTTCACTTGCACGTAGTAGCGCCCGGTCTGGTACGGTGCCACCGGCTCGCCCAGCGGCGCGCTCTTGTAGAAATCAAGCTCAGTGCTATAGATCGCCATCCCGGTGTAGCCCGTGCTCGGGAACACTGTCAGGTCCAGGCGCTGCCCTGCCGGACTGCCGGGACCCGGCACCAGCGCAAAGTTGTAGCCCACGCTGCTGTCCAGGTCCATCTGGAACCAATCGCGGTCGCCGGCCGTATCAATCCGCCCGGCAACGCTGCCATACAGGGCCAGGCGGCCGGTGGTAGATGCGTCGCTGCTGTAGTCGTCTGCCATGCCTGTCTTCACCGTTTCACTGTTGCAAAAAAGTAATTATAACGGATGTGTTACTTTGTGGCAACAATAACAACGACAGCAACTTAGGCCAGGAAGTCGGCCAGCGTCAGTGCGACGATTTTAGTCGCTTTGCGCAGATCGTCCAGCGCCAGGCGCTCGTCGGCTTTCTTGGCGTTGGATTCGGGCACGGTGCGCGGGCCGGCGCCGTACAGCACCGCCGGGATGCCCTGCTCGCCGTACAGGCGCGCGTCGGCGTACAGCGGCGTGCCGACGGCGGGAATGTCTTCACCCAGGATGGCCCTGGCGTTCTTCTGGATGTTGGCCACGATCTGCTCTGTACCCGGCTGCGGGCGCAGCGCGTGCGACAGCAGCAGGCGCTTGATCTCGATGCGGATGCCGGGCTCGCCGCGCACCGCGTCCTCGATCAGCGCGCGCACCTGCGCTTCCACCGCCACCGGATCTTCTTCCGGAATCATGCGGCGGTCCATCTTCATCACCACTTTGCCGGGCACCACGTTGGTGTTGGTGCCGCCGTCGATGCGGCCCACCAGCATGGTCGGGCTGTCGATGCCGGGCACTTTGGACTTCACCTTCTTCAACTCCGCCACCTGGGTGTAGAGCGCATTCAGGATCTTGGTGGCCGCTTGCAGCGCGTCGTGGCCGGTCTCCGGCATGGCGCCGTGGCCGGACTTGCCGTGCACGGTGATCTCGAACTGCAAGCAGGCGTTGTGGGCGGTGACGATGCTGTAGCTGAAGCCCGCCGCGATGACAAAATCAGGCTTGGTGAGCTTTTGCTCCAACAGCCAGCCCGGTCCCAGCAGGCCGCCGAATTCCTCGTCGTAGGTGAAGTGCAGTTCCAGCTGTCCCTTGAGCGGCACGCCCAGCGCTTCCAGCGCGCGCGCGGCGAAGATGTAGGTGGCGAAGTCGCACTTGGAGACGGCGGCGGCGCGGCCATAGATGTAGCCGTTGTCGACCACGCCGCCGTAGGGCGGATAGGTCCAGCCTTCGCCGGGCGGCACCACGTCGCCGTGCGCGTTCAGCGCCACGGTGGGGCCGCCGTCCGCATAGGGACGGCGCACGATCAGGTTGGTGATGCTCTCCATGCCGTAGTCATGCACCTGCTGCGCGGGCACGGCGTGCTTCTCGGCCTGCCAGCCGTAGGCCTGCACCGCTTCGGCGACCATGTCCGCGTGCGGCGCGTTGTTGCCGGGCGGTGTGTCGGTGGGCACGCGCAGCACCTGCTGCAGGAAGGCGACTTCTTCGTCGAAGTGGGCGTCGATCCACTGGATCAGTTGTTCTTGCTTGCTCATGTTCTTCCTCTTGGACGTGGGGCTTACTTCGCGCCGGACTCGAACCAGGCAGCCACTTGGGCGCGTTCGTCGTCGGTCATATTGGTCAGGTTAGCCAGCGGCATGGCTTTCAACTGCACCGCCTGCTTGTAGATCTTCTCGGCATTCTGGCGCACTTCCGCCTCGTTCTCCAGCATGATGCCGGCCGGCGCGGCGGCAAAGCCGGGCTGCGTGGGCGCCACCGCGTGGCAGGATACGCAGCGCTGCGCCAGGATGGCCTGCACTTTGCCGAACTGCGAAACCGCAAGCGGCGCGGCGGCGGCCGAAGCCGCGCGGGCAGCCGGCGGCGGCGGTGCAATCGCCACCGCCACGGCGATCAGGATCGCCACGCCGATGGCCGGATAGCGCCACTCGACGCGGCCCTTGTGGCGCAGGTTGAAGAAGTGGCGGATAAACACGCCCGCCGCCATGATGGCCGCCAGCACCAGCCAGGCGTGGTCGTGGCGGTAGGTCATGGCGTAGTGGTTGCTGATCATGATGAACAGCACCGGCAAGGTGAAGTAGTTGTTATGCACGCTGCGCTGCTTGGCGCGCTGGCCATGCACCGGGTCCGGCAGGCCGCCCGCCGCCATGGCCGCCACCATCTTGCGCTGGCCGGGGATAATCAGCATCAGCACATTGGCCACCATGATGGTGCCTATCATCGCGCCCACGTGGATGTAGGCCGCGCGGCCGCTGAGGAAATGCGTCAGCACCCAGGCCGCCGCCACCAGCAGCGCAAACACCACCACGCCGAACCAGAAGTCATGCTTGCCCAGCGGGGAGCGGCACAGCAGGTCGTACACGGTCCAGCCCACCACCAGCGAAGCGATGCCCAGGCCCACGGCCTGCAGGCTGCTCAGGTCCGCCACGGATTTGTCCACCATCATGGCCTGGGCGTTGAAATAGTAGGCGATGGTCAGCAGCGCGAAGCCCGACAGCCAGGTGGTGTAAGCTTCCCATTTGAACCAGTGCAGCTCCTTGGGCAGCTCGGCCGGCGCCACCAGGTACTTCTGCGGGTTGTAGAATCCGCCGCCGTGCACGGCCCACAACTCGCCCGACACGCCCTTCTTCGCCAGCTCGGAGCCGGGCGCCGGCGGACGGATGGAGTTGTCCAGCCAGACGAAATAAAACGAGGCGCCTATCCAGGCGATACCGGTAATGATGTGCAGCCAGCGCACGATCAGGTTCAGCCACTCGAGGCCGTAAGGGATCAGATAGGCAAAAACTTCCATGGATTCCTCAAGAATAAAGTAGCGGCAATTTACAGAAGATAAACGGTTTTCGTCCCTGCATCATGAAATATATCGTATATTTCTCATATCCGATCTGATATAAAGCCAGCCTATGTCCAGCCTGCCCAAAAATCTCGATCTGCACCTGATCCGCATCCTCTACCTGCTGCTGGTGGAGAAGAATGTGTCGCGCGTTGCGCTCAAGCTGAATCAGCCGCAGCCATCGATCTCCGCCTCCCTGCGCAAGCTGCGCGAACTGACCGGCGACCCGCTGCTGGTGCGCGGCGCGCGCGGCATGGTGCCCACCCAGCACGGCGAGAGCCTGCTCAAGCCCGCCAAGCGCATCCTCGATGAAACGGAAAACCTGTTCATCAAGAAGACGCCCTTCGTGCCGCAGGAGGAAGCGCGCACCTTCCACATCGCCGCGCCGGACTATCTGGACACGCAGTTCCTGCCCAATGTGGTGTCGCTGCTGCGGCGCGGCTCGCCGCTCAGCCGCATCGTCATCCACGGCCTGGGGCCGGGCGTGGACTATGTGCGCCTGCTGTCGGACGGAGACCTGGACCTGGTGATCGCCAACTGGGACGAGCCGCCCGAGCACCTGCACATGTCCAAGCTGTTCGAAGACCCCATCATCTGCGCCATGCACGCGGCCGCGCCCTACGCCAAGCGCACCGCCAGCGACGCCATGACGGCCGAGGACTACCTGTCGCTGCCGCACGTGGCGCCGTCGCAGCTGCTGCCCGGCTACCACGGCGTGATCGACTCCTTCCTCGAGCGCCAGAACATGCGCCGCAACGTGGTGGTGGAATCGGCCTACTTCGGCCTCATTCCCTACATGCTGACGCAGACCGACCTGGTGCTGACCACCGGCCGCCAGTTCATCCGCTTCCATGAAAAGACGCTGCCGCTGAAAACCTACACGGTGCCGATCAAGTTCCCGCCGATGCGCTTCTACCAGCTGTGGCACGAGCGCGTGCACGGCGCGCCCGAGCACAAATGGCTGCGCGACCAGGTCAGCGAGGCGGCGAAAGGGCTGCTGAAGTGATAAGGGTCATAGGCTCCGGCATATAGCCCGCCTGTCCCGGCAGTTATATGATCGAAGCTCCAAGGATGGATATCACGATGACTACACTCTCCGAACTCAATAGCTGCGACGTTTCCACTTTCGCCGAGCGCCTGCACGGCATCTACGAGCACTCGCCCTGGATACCCCAGCGCGCAGCGGCGGGCCGTCCCTACGCCAGCGTGGCGGCGCTCAAGCAGGCCTTGCAGGCGGAAGTGGCCAGGGCAAGCAACGACGAACAACTGGGCTTGATCCGCGCCCACCCGGAATTGGCAGGCAAGGCCGCCATCGCCGGCGAGCTGACGGCAGAATCGACCAATGAACAGGCGCGTTCCGGCCTGAACCTGTGCAGCGCCGAGGAATTCGCCACGCTGCACAAGCTGAATGCGGACTACAACGCCAAGTTCGGCTTCCCCTTCATCCTGGCCGTGAAAGGCCCCACCGGCAACGGCCTGACGCGCCAGCAGATCATCGCCACCTTCACGCGCCGCTCGCGCAACCAGGTGGCGGACGAACAGCAGGAGTGCCTGCGCCAGATCCACCGCATCGCCGAAATGCGCATCAACGACCTGCTGGGCGTGAAGATGGACTTCGGCCCCGCCATCATGCAATGGTCGGAAGACCTGGCGCAGTGGAGCGACGACGAGCACGGCCTGACCTGCGCCTACATGACGGACGCGCACCGCAAATCCGCCGCCCAGCTGGCGGCGTGGATGCGCGAAGCGGGCATGGAAGTGGAGATCGACAACGTGGGCAACGTGGTGGGCCGCTACCTGAGCGGCGCAGCCGGCGCCAAGACGCTGATGACGGGATCGCATTACGACACCGTGCGCAACGGCGGCAAGTACGACGGCCGCCTCGGCATCCTGCTGCCGCTCGCCATCGTCAAGAGCCTGCACGCGAAGGGTGAAAAGCTGCCGTTCGACTTTGAGATTGTCGGCTTTGCCGAAGAAGAAGGCGTGCGTTTCCGCTCCACTTTCCTGGGCAGTAACGCCATCACCGGCCGCTTCGACATGGGCCTGCTGGAGCAGCTGGACGCGGACGGCGTGAGCATGCGCACGGCGCTGGAGGCTGCGGGCCACAACGTGCAGGCCATTCCCGCCATCGCGCGCGACCCGGCAAAACTGCTGGCCTTCGTGGAAGTGCATATCGAACAAGGGCCGGTGCTGCTGCAGCGCGGCCTGCCGCTGGGCGTGGTCACCGCCATCGCGGGCAGTTCGCGCTACCTGGTGGAACTGCACGGCCTGGCCAGCCATGCCGGCACCACGCCCATGACCATGCGCAAGGACGCTGCTGCTGCTGCGGCCGAAATCGTGCTGCTGGTCGAGCAGCGCTGCGGCACGGCCGAGGCCCTGGTGGGCACCGTTGGGCAGCTGCAGGTGCCGAATGGTTCGGTCAACGTGATCCCGGGCGCGTGCAAGCTGTCGCTCGACATCCGCGCGGCGGACGACGCGGTGCGCAAGGCGGCGGTGCAGGACGTCCTCGACGGCATCGCGGCGATCTGCGAGCGGCGCCAGGTTGAATTCAAGCTGGAGAAAGTGGTGGAAGCCAGCGCAGCCCCCTGCGCGCCATGGCTGATGGACCAGCTGGGCGCAGCGGTCGAGCGCACCGGCCTGCCGCGTTTCGACCTGCTGTCCGGTGCCGGTCACGACGCCATGGCCATGGCCGCCATCACCGACGTGGCCATGCTGTTCACGCGCTGCGGCAACGGCGGCATCAGCCACAACCCGCTGGAAACCATGACCGCCGACGACGCCGAAATCGCCGCCCAGGCGCTGCTGGACTTCCTGCGCAGCTTTGAGCCCAAGGCACGTTGAGACTGGCCCTGCCCAGACCTCACACGGCCGCCATCTCCCGGCTGTAGCTCCGCGTTGCATCGACCAGGCTGCGCGTGTAGGGGTGGGTGGCGCCGCCGTTGCTGAGCGAGGCGCTGTCAAGCGTGTCGACGATGCGGCCTTGCTGCATCACCGCCACGCGGTCGCACAGGTGCACCACCACGCCCAGGTCGTGCGTCACCAGGATGTAGGTCAGGCCGTCGCGCGCGCGCAGCTCGGCCAGCAGGTTCAGGATCTCGGCCTGCACCGACACGTCCAGCGCGGACGTGGGCTCGTCCAGCAGCAGGATGCGCGGCTCCAGTATCAGCGCGCGCGCGATCGCCACGCGCTGCCGCTGGCCGCCCGACATCTGGTGCGGGTAGCGGTAGCGGAAGGACTCATTCAGGCCCACCTTCAGCAGCATCTGCCGCACCCGCTCGCCGATGTTGTCCATCTTGTGGATCTTCAGCGGCTCGGACAGCGCCGTGTCCACAGTGTGGCGCGGATGCAGCGAGCCGTAAGGATCCTGGAACACCATCTGCATCAGCCGGCAGCGTTCGCGGTCTATCTTGCGGCCCAGCGGCTGGCCGGCGATAGCCATCTCCCCTTCCCAGTGCGAGTACAGCCCGGCCAGGCAGCGCAGCACCGTGCTCTTGCCGGAGCCCGATTCACCCACCAGCCCGAATACCTCGCCCTCCTTCACCGAGAAGCCCACTTCGTTCAATACCTTGTTGCGCTGGCCGCCGCTGCCGAAGGACAGCGCCAGTTCATTTACCGTGATCATGAATCGAACTCCTAATTGGTGAGCCAGGCGGGATCGCGCTGCAGCACCGGCAACACCGGGCGCCGCACGTCTATGCTGGGCAGCGCGGCCAGCAGGCCGCGGGTGTAAGGATGCTGGGCGTGGTCCAGGTCCGCCGCCGCGATGGACTCCACCACGCGGCCCGCATACATCACCAGCACGCGGTCGCAGAAGTGGCGCACCAGGTTCAGGTCGTGGCTGATGAAGACCAGGCCCAGGTCGCGCTGGCCCACCAGGTCGTCCAGCACGGACAGCACTTGCGCGCGCACAGACACGTCCAGCGCCGATGTGGGCTCGTCGGCGATCACAACTTCCGGATTCGGGATCAGCATCATCGCAATCATGATGCGCTGGCCCATGCCGCCGGAGATCTCGTGCGGATAGCGCTCGTACACGCGCTGAGGTTCGCGGATGCGCACCTGCTCCAGCATGGCGATGACCCGCTCGCGCACCTCGGCGCGCGGCAGGCGCCGGCCGCTCTCGTGCGCCACCAGGGCTTCTGCGATCTGGTCGCCCACCTTCATCACCGGGTTCAGCGAATACTTGGGGTCCTGCATGATCATGGACATGCGCTGGCCGCGTATGGCGCGCATCTGCTTTTCGCCGGCCTGCAGCAGGTCGGTATCGCCGAAGCGCAGCACGCGCGCGTCGATGCGGGCGCTAGCTGGGTGCAGCTTCAGCAGCGTGCGGCCCACGGTCGATTTGCCGGAGCCGGATTCGCCGACGATGGCCAGCTTCTCGCGCCCCAGCTTGAACGACACGCCGCGCACCGCGTCCACCAGTCCGTCGCGCGTGGCGAAGCGCACGCTCAGGTCTTCCACTTCCAGCTTGGTCTCTGTGTTTGTCATCATTGGTCCTTGTCAGCTGCGTGGATCGAACACGTCGCGCAGGCCGTCGCCCAGCAGGTTGAAGGCCAGGCTCACCACCATGATGGCGGCGCCGGGCATGGCCACCAGCCACCAGCACTCCATCATGTAGCGGCGTCCGGCCGAGATCATGGCGCCCCACTCGGCCGACGGCGGCTGCGCGCCCAGGCCGAGGAAGCCCAGGCCCGCAGCTGTGAGGATGATGCCGGCCATATTCATGGTCAGCCGCACCAGCACCGAGGACAGGCACAGCGGCGCAATGTGCCGCACCAGGATGCGCAGCGGCGAAGCGCCCTGCAGCTGCACGGCCGCCACGAAGTCGGCCTTGCGCAGGGTGCGCGTTTCGGCGCGCGCCAGGCGGGCGATGGGCGGCCAGGCGGTGAGCGCGATGGCGATCACCGCGTGCTCCAGGCCCGGCCCGAGCGCGGCCACGAAGGCCAGCGCCAGCACCAGGCTGGGGAAGGAAATGAAGATGTCGGTGATGCGCATGAACAGCGTATCCACCCAGCCGCCGAAGTAGCCGGAAGTGGCACCCACCGCCAGCCCCACCGGGCCGACCACGATGGTGACCAGGCCCACGATGTACAAGGTGGTGCGGGCGCCGTAGACCAGGCGGCTGAAGGTGTCGCGGCCGTATTCGTCGGTGCCGAACCAGTGCGCGGCGCCGGGCGCCTGCAAGGTAACGGCCAAGTCCTGGCGCAGCGGGTCGTGGGTGGCGATCCAGGGCGCGAAGCAGGCTACCGCGATCAGCAGCAGGATCACGATCAGGCCCGCGAGCGTCATGGGATTGAGCAGCAGGTGGCGCAGTGCGCGCCGCAGCGATTCGCGCAGCGCGGAGCCGGCGGTGGCGGGGCCGGCCGCGCGCGGCGATGGCGGCGTGGCGGGGGCGGCGTCCGGCTTCGGCGCGGCAGTCATGGTAGGTGTCAGCATCAGTGCATCCGTGGGTCGAAAACTTGGTACAAGGCGTCCGAGACGAGATTAAGCGTGACGAAGATGACGCCGACCAGCAGCACGCATCCCATCACCGAATTCATATCGCCCAGCAGCAGGCTGTTGGTCAGGTACTGGCCGAAGCCCGGCCAGGCGAACACGGTCTCGATCAGCACCGCGCCCTCCAGCAGGCCGCCGTAGGCCAGCGCGACGATGGTAAGCAGCTGAACCAGGATGTTGCGGAAGGCGTGGCGCCAGATCACAGCCGCCTCGGACAGCCCCTTCACGCGCGCCGTGAGGATGTACTCCTGCGACAGCTGCGCCAGCATGAAGCTGCGCGTCATGCGGCTGATGTAGGCCATCGAGTGCAGGCCCAGGATGCAGGCCGGCAGCAGGATATGCTTGACGCTGTTGGCGAAGGCGTCCCAGTTCCCGGCCAGCAGCGTGTCGATCAGCAGCAGGCCGGTGACGGAGGGGATGGCGCCGTCGTACATCAGCGCGATGCGCCCGGAGCCGCCGGCCCAGCCCAGCCAGGCGTAGAACACCAGCAGTCCCATCATGGCGAACCAGAACACCGGCGTGGAGTGGCCCGCCAGGCTGATGACGCGCACCACATGGTCCACCAGGCGGCCGCGCCGGCTGGCGGCCCAGACGCCCAGCGGCACGCCGGCCAGCACGCCGAGCACGATGGCCAGCGTGGCCAGTTCCACCGTGGCCGGGAACACCCGCGCTATGTCTGCGCTGACGGCGTTCCCGGTCAGCAGCGAGGTGCCGAGGTTACCGTGCGCCAGCTCGCCCAGGTAGCGGCCGAACTGCATCCACAGCGGCTGGTCCAGGCCCAGGCGCGCCGCAGCCTGCTGGTAGGTGGACGCGTCCGCGTCCGGCCCGACGATGGAGAGCACCGGATCGATCGGCATCACGCGGCCGATGAAGAAGGTCAGCACCAGCAAGCCGCACAACGTGGCCAGGGTGCTCAGCAAACGCGTTCGCATGGTGCCGGCGCGCGCCCAGAAAGCTTTCATGTCTTGTCTCCCTTGTTATTTTGGCGGGCGTCTAATCTTTGTAGACGTCCCGCAGGTGGGTGGTGGCGGACGGGTGTCCCACGTAGCCGTGCACCCGCTTGCTCAGCACCACGGTCTCCAGCATCTGCGAGATGGGCTGGATGGCGCCCACTTCGCTGTCGTACAGCTGCTGCACTTCTCGGTACATGGCGTTCTGCGTGTCGGGGTCGCGCTCGCGCACCGCCTGCTCGATCAGCCGGTTGATTTCCTGGCTGTGGAAGGAAGTGCGCCAGCCCTGGAAGTTGGTCAGCTTGGCGGCGTCGCGGTTGTCCGGGTTGTAGACCAGCGCGCGCAGGTTGGCGTGCGGATGCGGCTCCACGCCGCCGCCGCCCCGCCCCACCACGATTTCGAATTTGCGGTCGCGCATGGCGCCATACACCTGGTTGCCGGTGCCGGACTGGATGCTGGCTTCGATGCCGGCCTGCGCCAGCGTGCCTTGCAGCGCGGTGGCGATATTGATCATGGGCGGATCGGACAGCACCTTGATGGTGGTGCGGAAGCCGTTCGGGTAGCCCGCCTCGGCCAGCAGCTTTTTCGCCGCCGGCACGTCCAGCTTGTAGCCCGGATCGGGCAGCGTGGCCGCCAGGCCTATCATCACCGGGCGCTGATGCGCCACGCCGTAGTGCGGCATGATGGCCTTGTTGATGCCGTCGTAGTCGATCAGCTTGCGCAGCGCCAGGCGCACGCGCTTGTCGGCGAACTTGGCGTCCTTCATGCTCACCGCCACGTAGTAGGAGGTGCCGCGCAGCACCGGCTGCACCACCGCGCTGGCGTCGTGCCGCAGCGCTTCGATGTCGGGACCGGCCATGCCGGCCGCCAGGTCCACGTCGCCGCGCGAGATCATGAAGCGCAGCGACAGCGACTCCGGCACGTGCCGCATCACCATGCGGCGCAGCTTGGCCGGGCCGCGCCAATAGGCGTCGTAGCGGTCCAGCAGCATGGCGTCCTTGGCGCGCCACTCGGTCAGCGCGTAGGGGCCGGAACCGGCGGCGTGCGTCAGCAGCCAGGCCGCGCCCAGGTCGCCGTTCTTTTCGTGCGACAGCACCGTGTCGCGGTCCAGGATGGCGGCGCTGACCGAGGTGCCCAGCGTGTACAGCACCATCTTCGGGTCGGTCGGCTCGGGCAGCGTGATGCGCAGGGTGCGCGCGTCCACCGCCTGGATCAGGCGCTCGGCGTTGCCGGCGCTGAAGCCGTAGCTTTTCCACGGCGAGGCCATGGCCAGGTTCAGCTTGAGCACGCGCTGCAACGACCAGGCCGCGTCGGCGGCGGTGAGCGCGCGACCGCTCTGGAAGCGCGCGTCGCCGCGCAGCGTCAGGGTCAGGCTCATGCCGTCGGGTGCGATCTCCCAGCGCTCGGCCAGCGCGGGATGCACCTTGCTCAGGTCATGCGGGTCCAGCTCCACCAGGTAGTCGTACAGGTTGGCCACCACGCCCAGCACGTCGTTGCCAGTGGCGCCGGCAGGGTCCAGCGACAGCAGGTTGTTCATGTTCATGCCGATCACCAGCTGGTCGCGCGGGGTAGCGGCCAGCGCAGGTGCGCCCGGCAGCGCCAGCGCCACGGCCACGGCCAGCGCGCACGCACGTTTGATTGCACGTTTCATGGCCGGGCCTTAGTAGGATTCCACGGTGCTCGCCGCGATGTAGTCGAAGTCGATGTCTTCGCCCAGGCCAGGCTGCTGCGACAGGTGCACAAAGCCGTCGGCGTCCATCGCGTCCGGCAGGCTGCGCAGATAGGCCGGCGGCACGTCGTAGTCCAGGAAGGGATGCAGCAGGCCGCGCTCGTACCACTCGCAGTTCTTGATGGCGGCGGTGACGGCCAGGTTGGCCGCGCCGTTGCCGTGCACTTCGCAGTTCATGCCGAAGGCGTCCGCCAGCGCCGCCACCTTCATGGTCGGCGTGATGCCGCCCACGCCCGGCACGCCGGCGCGCAGGATGTCGCAGGCGCCGGCCTGCACCCAGTCGGCGCGGCTGTGGTGCTTGCCCGAGATCGACTCCGGCCCCACGATGGGGATGTCGAGCTGGTTGGCCAGCCAGGCATAGGACGCGATGCTTTGCTCGTTCATCATCTCCTCGAACCAAGCGAAGTTGAGCCGTTCCAGCGCGCGGCCTATGGTGAGCGCGTCGCCGCGGCTGTACCAATGATACCCGTCCAGCATCAGCGCCACGTCCGGACCGACCGCCTCGCGCACTGCGGCGCAGGCCTTGATGTCCATCGCCACGCTGGGCGCGAAGGAGACCGGCGGCATCCAGGTATGCAGCTTGATGGCCTTGTAGCCGCGCTCCACCAGCTTGACCGCGAAGGCCGCGTATTCGTCCGGCGTGGACAGGCCGCCTTTCAGCTCGTCGCCGCACATGGTGCTGCCGTAGGCCGGCACCTTGTCGCGGTAGGCGCCCAGCAGCTTGTACACCGGCGTGTTCAGCGCGCGGCCCGCCAGGTCCCACAGCGCCTGCTCGATCACGGCCAGCGCGCGGTCGGTGAGCTGGCCGGCGCTGCCGCGCTGCCAGTGCACCAGGTCCTGCCACAGGCGCTCGCGGTCGAATGGATCCTGCCCGATCAGCACCTTGCGGGCGAACGCCTCCAGGATGTGCGGACGCACCACTTCCGGCGGGCCGAAGGCGTAGCCCTTGCTGCCGTCGTCGGCGGTGATGGTGATCATAGCCATGTTGGCGCGCTTCTCCGGGCCGGGATGGGAATGTCCCGCGCTATCGACGCTGCGGCTGGTCAGATAGTGGAACACGGTTCCTTGTACTCGTTCGATTTTCATGTGCTGTCTCGCATTGGGTTCAAAAAAGGGTGGGCGCACCGCGTTTGCGTTGCGGCGGCGCGCCCGCCAAAAGGGCCGGGGCCGGCCTTAAAACTCGTAACTGATCCTGGCGTTGAACGCGCGGCCAATCGGGCTGGCGATGTTGTTGGCGTAGGCAGTCGAATTCGAATTGGTGACGGGCGGCGCGGTGTCGAACAGATTGCTCACGCCTCCGGTCACGGTGATGTGCTTGAAGCCTTTGTAGGAAGCGGTCAGGTTCCACACCGAGTAGGGCTTGATGTCGCGGAAGTACTCGGGCGCCACGTTGTTCAGGTCGTGGTAGCCGGTGTTGAAGTTCTGCGTCAGCTGCGAGAACCAGTCGCCCTTGGCCCACGACATGCGCAGCGTGTGCTTCCAGCGGAAGGTGTAGGTGGGGCTGGCGCTGACGTTGCCCGAACCGACCGAACCGAAGCGGCCCAGGTTGGAAATCCACACGCCGTCCTTCTCGTTCTGGTTCTCGAACTGGTGCACATAGGTGCCGTCCAGGCCGATCTTGAAGTCGCCCACGGGCTGGCGCGGGAAGCCGTAGCTGAAGCCCACGTCCACGCCGCTGGTGCGCAGGTCGCCCAGGTTCATCACGGTGTTCTTCACGTAGGCCAGCGAACGGTCCGCGTTGCGCACGAACAGCTCGGTGTACTTGGCCGGGTTGGTGAAGATGGCGTTCTGCGGCAGCTGGCCGATGCTGTTGCGGAAGTGGATATTGTAGTAGTCCAGCGACAGCATCATATTGCGCATCGGTTCCAGCACCACGCCCAGCGTCAGGCTGCGCGACTTCTCCGGCAGCACATCCGGATTGCTGCCCTGCTGCACCGGCAGCAGCGCATTGCAGACGATGAGCGGATTGGCGCCGGGCACCGCCTTGCCGGTTCCCGCCAGGCCCGGCGTGCCGGGGCACAGCAGCGGATCGTCCCAGCGGCTGGTGGTGAGCGCGGTGGCGCCGGGCAGGCGGTAGCCATAGCGGTCGAACAGCGTGGGCGCGCGGAAGCCGGTGCTGGCCGAGCCGCGTAGCATCAGGTTCTTCAAAGGCTGGTAGCGGAAGCTGGCTTTCGGATTGACGGTGTTGCCAAAGTCCGAATAGCGGTCGGCGCGCGCGGCCACGTTGAAGTCCAGCTCCTTGGTCACAGGCAGGTCGGTCTCCACGAACAGCGCGCTGATGTTGCGCTGGCCGGCGGCGTAGCTGGGCAGGCGGTTCTGGTAGGGCACGTCGATCACGCCGTCCAGCGCGCGGTCCTTGTTGCCGTCGTGGTGGAACTCGGCGCCGGTGGCCAGGGTTAGCGCGCCGCCGCCCAGCTGCATCAGCTCGCGCGTCACGGTCAGGTCAACGCCGGTGTAGAGATTGGTGGTGTGGCGGATCTGGCCGCCGTCGGCCGAGATGTCCTTCAGGTAGGCCAGACCGGCCGCGCTCTGCGTGCCGAAGGGATTCAAGATGCCGTTGCGCACGCCGGCCTGCAGTTTCAGGCCGTTCACATAGCCCTGGCGGAACCAGGAATCGCGCTCGCCGGCGCCGTAGATGAAGCCCAGGCGGTAGTCCCACTGGCCGATGCGGCCTTCGTCCGCCACCACCAGGCGCGTGGCCTGCTGCTGGTCGCGCGCGATGGCAGGCCCCAGTTCGGCCACGCTCCAGGACACGTTCAGCGTGGAGCCGTTCAGGCCCGGAATGGCGGGCACGCCGGCCGAGCCGCCCGGGTAGTATGGGCTGCTCGGCGTGATCTGCGCCACCGCGCCGTTGAAGCCCACCGTGGTGCTGGGCGCGCGCTGCGTGGTGATGTGTTCTTTCGCGTACAGCAGCTCGGCCGTCACCAGGTGGTCTTCGGACAGCTTCAGGCTGCCCTTGGTGAAGAAGGTGGTTTGCGAGTTGGCCGGCAGCGCCAGCACATAGTAGTTGGCGTTCTGGATGCAGGTGTTGCGCAGCGCCGGCGTGGAGTACGGCGGCGTGCAGCCGGCCGAGAAATAGGGATTGCCGGTGATGCCGGTGCTGGGCGAAAAAATATTGGCCGGCTGCGCGTAGCTGCCGGTGGTGGCGCGCGGCGCGATGCCCAGCTCGGCCAGCCGTTCGGGGCTGGTCAGCTCCGGGCGGTCGTTGGCGTCCAGCGCGGTGCGCTTGTGCGTGTCCACCGTGGCGTAGATATTCCAGCCGTCCGTTTCCAGATTGCCGATGCCGCCCAACACGCTCAGGCGGTGTTCGCGGCCGCCGCCGGAGGCCTCCGGCACGACGCCCTGCGCGGTGACGTTCAGGCCATTGTAGGTGCGCTTGGTGATGAAGTTGACCACGCCGCCGATGGCGTCGGTGCCGTAGGTGGAGGAGGCGCCGTCGCGCAGCACTTCCACGCGGTTCAGAGCGCTCATCGGTATCATGTCGACGTTGACGAAGCCGTTGCTGAGCGGTTCGTTGACCATGCGGCGGCCGTTGAGCAGCACCAGCGTGCGGTTGATGCCGATGCCGCGCATATTCATGTTGGTGCCGGCGCCGGCGGCGGAAGGCACGTTGGTGGAAGCGACCGGCATGGACGTCACCACGTCGGCCACCGTGGTCAGGGCGGCGTTGGCGAATTCGTCGGCCTTGACGGTGGTGACCGGCAAAGCCATTTCGCTGGCCACGCGCTTGATGGTGGAACCGGTGACTTCCACCTTCTGCATGGGCGCGGCGGCGGCGGCCGCTTCGGTCTGCTGCGCGGCGGCCTGCCCGGCCAGGGTCAGGACGGCAAGGGCAATGGATGTGCGGGCCAGGCGGTGCGGGGATGTGCGGGTGCGGTGTTGCATGGTTGTCTCCTCCATGGTGTAAGAATTTTCTTCTTCACGTCGGCGGAGGATCATGCGTTGCCGCGCTGTCCTTTTTGTCTCGCCGTAACGCTGGTAGTGCCGGCCCCAAGTTATCGGTCGTCTGACAACTTGGAAGCAAGTATAATCATCACTTTTAGAAAACGCAACTTGTGTTTTGAGACCCAGCCCATCCATGGAATCAAGCCGCCCCATCACCCCCCTCCCAAAATCGCGCTCGCTGGCGCACGGCGTCGTCAGCTATGTTGCAGACCTGATCAAGGACGGCCGCATTGCGCCGGGCGAGAAAGTACCGTCGGAGGCCGAGATCATCCGCGCGCTGGGCGTCAGCCGCTCGGTGGTGCGGGAGGCAATTTCGCATATGCAGGCGGCCGGCATGGTGGAGACGCGCCAGGGCGTGGGCACCTTTGTGCTGGGCCGCGCGCCGCAGCACATGGGGCTGGGCGCCAAGTCCGGGATGACGAAAGAGGACGTGCTGTCCATACTGGAGTTGCGCATCAGCCTGGAGACCGAAGCCGCAGGACTGGCGGCCAACCGCCGCAGCGAGCCCCAGTTGGCGCGCATCCGCGCGGCGCTGGACGCCTTCCTGGCTCGCTGCAACAGCGGCGGCGAAACAGCAACAGCGGACACGCAATACCACCTGTCGATTGCGCAGGCGGCCAACAACCCCTACCTGCACGATGTGCTGAGCCACATCAACCTGGAACTGCTGCCGCAGGCGCGCCAGACCTCGGCCCACATTCCGCGCGACGCACCGGAGATCTACCTTGAGCGGGTGCGGCGCGAGCACGAGGACATCTACAGCGCCATCGCGCGCCAGGATCCCGAATCGGCGCGCGCCGCCATGCGCACCCACCTCAGCAACAGCCGCGAGCGCCTGCGGCGCGCGCACGAGCAATACGAAGCAAGCAAAGACCGCTGAACGGCCCGGCCCGATACTCTTGCATCGGGCATTTTTTTCGCGACAGCCTGTCAGACGTCTGATATGCTATGGCGAAAAAAAGACGGCAATCTTGCCGTCTCAAGCCAAGAAAATTAGCGGTAAGTAACGCTATTTGCCTCGCCCAGCCATTCCAGATGGGCAAAGTTGTTCAAATAGCTCAAGCTGGTCTTGCCCGGGCGGTGCTGCAGCCTGGTCACCGAGCAATTGGCGATGGACCAGTTCAGCTCCAGTGTCTTGTGGTCGGGCAGGTCCAGCAGGTGCTGGCAGAGCGCCGAAATAGTGCCGCCGGAGGTGAACACCACCGTCGTTTCCGATTCCGCGCCCTGCTCCGTCAGGCGCTCCAGCGCGCCCACGCAGCGCGCCTGGAAGGCTTTCCAGCTCTCCGTGTAGTCGCCGTCATGCGCGCCGCCCATCCAGCGCTGCATCGCCGCGACAAAGATATGCTCGAAGGCGTGCTTGGGGTCCGGCTGGAGCGCAGCGTAAGCGCGGAATTCCTCCGGCGAGGAAAATTCCGGGCAGTGCCTGACCAGTACTTCCACATGGTTGAATTCCGCAAAGCCCGGATCGGTCAGCCATTCCGTGTCGGCCAGCAGCGGCTTCGGCAGTTCGGACAAGCAGGTATCAGCCGTCTGCCGGTGGCGCACCATGCCGCCACAGACCACGCGCTGGAAAATCTGGCGGCTGTTGGCGAACCATTGCCCCAGCAGGCGCGACTGCTCAAAACCCAGCGGCGACAGCTGGTCGTAATTGGCCGATCCGAACGAGGCTTGGCCGTGGCGAACCAGATAAATTTGTCCCATCCCGCGTGCTCCGTGTAACAAAAAGAATGAAACACAGCTTAGCCTGCGGTGTAGAATTCATCAAATGAATAGTATTAATGCTTCCCAATAAAACTCATGCATATAGCCAAAGTCGACCTGAATCTGTTCGTCGTGTTCGACGCCATCTACACGGAGGGCAGCCTGACGCGCGCCAGCCTGAAGATGAATCTGACGCAGCCCGCCATCAGCCACGCGCTGGCGCGCCTGCGCACCCTGCTCAACGACGCGCTGTTTGAACGCCAGGGCCATGTGATGGTGCCGACGCCGCTGGCGCGCAGCATCATCGAGCCGGTGCGGCAGGCGCTGCGCGGCTTTGAAGTCACGCTGAACGGCGCCGAACGCTTCGACCCTGCCACCAGTGAACGCACCTTCACGCTCGCCATGCGCGACGTGGTGGAGCCGACCATATTGCCGCCGCTGATGGCGCGCATCGCGCAGGCCGCGCCGTCGGTGGGCGTGAACGCGCTGCGCGTGGCGCGCGGCGACCTGGAAGGCGAGCTGGCGGCGGGCAGCATCGACGCGGCCATCGATTTGCTGCTGCCGCTGTCCAAGGATATCCGCCAGATGCGGCTGCCGTCCGACCAGACCGTGGTGCTGGTGCGCGCAGGGCATCCACAGGTGCAGCATGCGCTGGACCTGGAGATGTATTTGCGGCAGGAGCACATCCAGGTCAGCTCGCGGCGCAGCGGGCCCAGCCTGGAGGACGTGGAACTGAGCCGGCGCGGCCTGCAGCGCCGCATCCGCATGCGCTGCCAGCACTACTACACCGCCTGCACAGTGGTAAGCCAGACCGATTTGCTGCTGACCATGCCGGAGCGCTACGGGCAGGTGCTGAACCAGCAGTTCGGCCACCAGCTGCTGGCGCTGCCGCTGGAACTGGCGCATATCGACAACCAGCTGTACTGGCACGCCAACGTCGACAGCGACCCCGCCAACCGCTGGCTGCGCGAGCAGATAGCCGAGGTGCTGAATACTCTGCCTTGACGCATGGCGGGTTACGGCTGCGCCTAACCCGCCCTACGAAGTCATTGCGTGCCTCGATCCCGTAGGGCGGGTTAGGTGCAAAGCACCGTAACCCGCCAAGCGCCGCCGACACTTAGTGCCAGGCCGCGTCCAGCGCCAGGTGCATGCCTAGCAAAAGCAGCGCGAACAGGAAGCAGCGCCGGAACAGCTCGGGCGCCATGCGGCTGCGCAGGCGCTGCCCCAGCAGCATGCCGGCCACCGCCGGCAGCTGCGCCACAAACGACATTCCCGCCGCCGCCGGCTGCCACGCGCCGCGCGCCGCCAGCGACACCGCCAGCGCCACGGTGGACACGGTGAACGCCAAACCCATCGCCTGCACCAGCTCATCCTTCTCCAGTTCCAGCGCCTGCAGATACGGCACGGCCGGTATCACGAACACGCCGGTGGCCGCCGTGATGGCGCCGGTCAGCGCCCCGATAGCCGGCGACATCACGCCTTCGCTGCCGCGCAAACGCCAGCGCAGCGACAGCAGCCCCATGGCCGCGTACGCCACCAGCGCCACGCCCAGCGCACCGCTGGCCATCTTCGCATCGACCGCCAGCGCCCCGCCCACCAGCGTGCCCGCGCCGGTGCCGATGCAGATACCTGCCATCATGGGCCACAAGCGCTGCCACAGCGGATACACCGGCGAGCCGGACAGCAGCTGCCACACATTCGTCAAAAGCGAAGGCACGATCAGCAGCGCCGCAGCCTCCACCGGCGACATGACCAGGCTAAGCATGGCCACCGCCACGGTCGGCAGTCCCATGCCGGTTACGCCTTTAACCATTCCCGCAAGCAGGAACACCACGGTGATGTAGATGATATTTTCCATGGCCCCCAGTCTGGCACGGCGCCACGGCGGCGAAAATGTGGAATATACTCAGCCTGCCTACGGCTGATCCGAAGGCTAACCCGGAAACCACCATGCGATTCGACCTCACCGATCTGCGCCTGTTCCTGCACGTAGCCGAAAGCGGCAGCATCACCTCCGGCGCCGAACAGTCGCACCTGGCGCTGGCCTCGGCCAGCGCGCGCATACGCGGCATGGAGGAAGCGCTGGGCGTGCCGCTGCTGGAGCGCGGCAGGCGCGGCGTGGAAACCACGGAAGCGGGCCGCACGCTGCTGCACCACGCGCGCATGATCACGCAGCAAATGGAGAAGATGCGCGCCGACCTCGGCGAGTACGCATCCGGCCTGAAAGGGCATGTGCGGGTGATGTGCAACACCTCCGCGCTGGCCGAGTTCCTGCCGGACGCGCTGGCGGGCTTCATGGCGGCGCATCCGCAAGTGAATATCGACCTCGAGGAACGCCTCAGCTACGACATCGTGCAAGCCATCAAGGACGGCCTGGCCGACATCGGCGTGATCGCGGACTCGGTGGACAGCACCGGCCTGGAAACCCATCCCTTCCGCGACGACAGGCTGGTGCTGGCGATGTCGCCCCGCCACCCGCTGGCCGCGCAGCTGAAACGCAAGCGCAGCATGGCCTTCACGGACGCGCTGGGCTACGACTTCATCGGCCTGGCGGGCGACAGCGCGCTGCACAAATACATCGCCGGCCACGCCGCGCGGCTGGGCAAGCGCCTGACCTACCGCGTGCGCCTGCGCAGCCTGGACGCGGTCTGCCGCATGGCCGCCAGCGGCGCCGGGCTGGCGGTGCTGCCCGAATCAGCCGTGCTGCGCTCAAGCGGCGCAATGGACATCCGCCACGTCCACCTCACCGATCCGTGGGCCGTGCGCAAGCTGCTGATCTGCGTTCGCCACTACGCCGACCTGCCCGGCTACGCCCGGGAACTGGTGGATGCGCTACGCCGCGCCGCCGGCGCTCAAACCGACAAGGTGCGCTGAGCCGCCTGGCTGATCGCTTGCGTAATCGGGTGGCTGATGCGGCGCTCGGTGGTAATGGCGTAGACGCGCTCGCGCAGCGTGGGAATGCTGCCCACCACAGCCACGCCGTACTGCTGGCACACGCGCCCCGCAATGGCGGCCGGCACGAAGAACAGGCCTGCGCCGGACTGGCCGAAGGCCTTGATCATGGCGCTGTCATCGAACTCGCCCACCACGTGCGGATGGGCGACATGCTCCTGCAGCCATTGCATCAGCTTGGGGCGCACTGCGAAGTCCTCGCCCGGCAGTAGCAGCGGCGCGTGGTTCAGGCAATCCGGGAAAGCGCCGCGCAAGCTGGCGGCCAGCGCCGGAGCGGCCAGCACCTGCAGCTGGCTTTCGCCCAGCAGGTGGCTGTAGCCGCGCACATGCAGGTGGCTGGGCATGGCGCGGTCGGCGATGATGAGGTCCAGCTTGTGCACCGCCAGGTCAGCCAGTAAGGCTTCCATGCGCCCTTCGCGGCAGATCAGCCGCGTCGGCGACGGCAGGGACAGCGCGGGCGCCACCAGCTCGCAGGCGATGGCCTTGGACACCGAATCGGAAACGCCGACACGGAAGGTGGCGTTGGCCGCGCCGGCCTGGTCGCGCACCACTTCCAGCAGCTCGTCGCCTGAACGGAAAATCTCCTCCGCGTGGTGCAGCATGCGCTGCCCGGTGTCCGTCAGCTCCAGCCGCCGCCCAACGCGGCGGAACAGCTCCACGCCCAGCGTGTCTGCGAACTCGCTCAGCTGGCCGGAAATGGACTGCGGCGTCAGGTGCAGCTGCTCCGCCGCCTTGGCGATGCTGCCGGTGCGCGCCACCATCCAGAAATAGCGCAGATGCTTGAAGTTGAGCGTGGTCATGGCGGTCTATCATCCATTTTTTCGATGTATCGGCCAAGTATATTCGAATTGTTCGATGTCAGTTCCATGCTTACCATGGTCTTTCTACAAGGAGGTGGATATGAACGGCCTGGAGCAGTTTGCGACGGCGCCCATGTGGGCTGGCTTCGTCGTCTTCGTGCTGGCGATGCTGGCGCTCGATCTGTATGTCTTCGGCGGCGACAAGGCGCACAAGGTCACTGTGCGCGAGGCGGGCACGTGGTCGCTGATCTGGTTTTCGCTCGCACTGCTGTTCAACGCCGGCCTGTGGTGGTATCTGCAGGGCGCCGTGGGACCGGAAATCGCCGAGCGCAAGGCGCTGGAATTCCTGTCGGGCTACCTGATCGAAAAGGCGCTCTCGGTCGACAACATCTTCATCTTCCTGCTGATCTTCTCGTCCTTCCACGTGAAGCCCGAATACCAGCGCCGCGTGCTGATCTACGGCGTGCTGGGCGCCATCGTGATGCGCGCCGTGATGATCATGGCGGGCGCCTGGGTGGTGAGTGAATTCAGCTGGATGCTGTACGTGTTCGGCGCCTTCCTGGCCATCACCGGCATCCGCATGATGGTGGCGGCCGACCACGAACCGGACCTGCAGAAGAATCCCGTGCTGCGCCTTGCGCGCCGCCACCTGCGCGTGTCGGAGGGCGACCATGGCGAGAAGTTCTTCGTCTTCAAGGACGGCCTGCGTTATGTGACGCCGCTGTTCCTGGTGCTGATCCTGATCGAGGCGACCGACCTGGTGTTCGCGGTGGATTCGATTCCGGCCATTTTCGCCATCACGTCGGACCCGTTCATCGTGTTCACGTCGAACATGTTTGCGATCCTGGGCTTGCGGGCGCTGTACTTCCTGCTGGCCGATATCGCAGGGCGCTTCCACCTGCTGAAGTACGGCCTGGCGCTGGTGCTGATCTTTATCGGCGCGAAGATGCTGATCATGCCGTGGTTCCACATGCCGGTGCATATCTCGCTGGCCGTGGTGGCGACGCTGATCGCGGGCAGCGTGCTGGCAAGCCTTTATGCCACCCGCAAGAGCAACAACTAACCCACACACAAGGAGCAGCACAATGCGACATTACCAACCCAACAGCGCCAGCGCGGCTGGCCGCATCCTGGCCCTGGCCATGGTGGTGGACGGCCATATGGCGCCGTCCGAACTGCGCGCACTGGAACGTTCACGCCTGCTGGAGCACATCGATATCGATATGGACAGCTTCCACGACCTGGTGCAGGAGCTGTGCTACGACCTGCTGGCCTGCAATGTGAAGAACGACTACGTGGAGCTCGATCCCGGCACCACGGACCTGCTGCTGGCGGACATCACGGATTCGGAGCTGCGCCGCGAACTGCTGCGCGCCATGTGGAATATCGCCGACGCCGACGGCGTGCTGGCCGACGGCGAGGCCAAGCTGCTGGCACGCGCCTGCGTGATATGGGCCGCCGAGGCGCGCTTTATCACGGAGCCGGATCTGGCGGAGTAAGCCGCGCGCCGGTGTGGTTCAGGCGCCGGCAGCGGCTTGCGGCGCGGCCGGGCAGGCAGGCGTGGCGCCGCTGGCTTGTGCGCGGACGGCTTGCGAGATGCCGGCCGCGATGCGGGCGACGGCGCGGCGGTGGCCTGCCACCAGCGCGTCGTAGCCCGCCGCCACGGGTTCGCTGGCGAAGGTGCGGCAGGTCAGTACTTTGCTGCTGCCGCTGCCGCCGATCCTGCGCACGCTCCAAACCGCGTCCACCAGCGCGTACTGGCCGGGCGCGGATTCGAAGCGCTGCACATTGGTGCTGATGCGGTAGACCGTGGCCTGCTCCGGCGTCGGCGTGCGGAACACGTCGATGGCGCCCAATTCGGCCGTTACGCCGAGCGACAGCGCCTGCCCGATCTCCGAGGCCAGCGGCGCCGCCCAGCGCTCCTGCTCCAGCAGTTCCACCCTGCCCGCGCCGCTCGTCACCACGAGCTGATTGCGGCTGACCTGCTGCGGCACGGACACCGCCTGCAGCTCGATGTACAGCGGCGTCTTCGCCTGAGCGCCGCCGGCATCGGCAGGGGATGCGGTGGAAGGCGGGGCGCCCGCAGTCAGGCTGTAGAAGCGCTCCACCGGCAGCGAGCTGGCGCAGCCGCTCAGCAGCGCGGTAGCGGCAAATGCAGAAAGTGCGGCAGCAAATGCGGCGGCGCTTGCGGTTGCGGCGTCACGGAAATACTGCGTCATTTCTTGTCTCCTTGCTTGCCCCGTATCAGCGATTCGGGATGGCGTTCCAGATAGTCGGACAGCGCGTTCAGCGATTGCAGCGTCTGCGTCAGCTGCTGCAGCGCTTCGCGCAGGTCGGACTGCACCGGCGAATCCTTTTGCAGCAATTGCTCCGCCGTGCCGAAGGTCTGCTTCGCCGCGCCCAGCGTGTTCTTCATCTCCGGCACTACCTGCGTGTCGAGCTGCTTGAACAGCGCGTTGGCGTTCTTCAGCGTGGCGTTCAGGTTGTTGCCGATGTCGGCGAACGGCACCTGGTCCAGTTTGCGCGCGATGCTGGAAATCTGCGTCTGCAATTCCTCCAGGCTGTTCGGTATCGTGGGCAGCTCCATCGGATACTGGTCCACGTCCAGCTTGACCTGCGCCGAATTGGGGAAGAAGTCGAGCGCGATATACAGCTGTCCGGTGAGCAGGTTCCCGGTGCGCAGCTGCGCGCGCAAGCCGCGACTCACCATGCGCTCCAGCACCTCGGAACCGGCCTTGCCCTCCGGGTCCGCCGCCAGCGCCTGCTGGAAGCGCTTGCCCAGCCGCGCCGGATACAGGTCCACCGTCACCGGCATGCGGAAGCTCTTCTTCTTCGGATCGTATTCCACGCCCACCGAGCGCACCTCGCCCAGCACGATGCCCCGGAAGTCCACCGTGGCGCCGGGCGACAGGCCGCGCAGCGACTGGTCGAAATAGAACACGCTCGGTATCGGCTGCCCATCCGGCTCGCGCATGGCGCTGGCCTGGTCGTCCGCCAGCAGGAACTCGGAGCCGCTGGGCGCCACCGCAGCGGGTTTCTGGCCGCTCAGCGATTCGAAGGCTATACCGCCCACCAGCAGGGCCGCCAGCGACTGCGTATTGAGCTTGAAGCCCGACGAGTCCAGGCGCAGGTCCACGCCGCTCGCGTGCCACCAGCGCGTGTTCCGGCCCACGTGCTGGTCATACGGCGCGTTCACGAATACCCGCATCGACACGCCCGTGCCCTTGGGCTCCAGCGCAAAGTCGATCACCTGCCCCACCTGGATGCGGCGGTAGAACACCGGCGAGCCGATATCGATCGAACCCAGGGTGTCCGCATGCAGCGTAAACTGGCTGCCCTTCTGGTCCACCGTGACCGGCGGCGCGCGTTCCAGGCCGGTGAATTTTTCAGCGCCCAGCGCGCCCTTGCCCGCGTCCACGCCGATGTAGGCGCCGGACAGCAGCGTGCCCAGGCCAGAAACCCCGCTGGCGCCCACGCGCGGCCGCACCACCCAGAAACGCGTGTCGGCCGCCGTGAAGCGCTTGGCGTCCTTGCTCATGTCTATGGTCACCAGCACCCTGGACAGGTCCGGGTGCAGCGCAATGGTGCGCACGATGCCGATGTCCACGTCCTTGTATTTCACCTTGGTCTTGCCGGCCTCCAGGCCGTCGCCGCTGCGGAAACTCACTTCCACCGTCGGCCCCTGGTCCAGCACCGACTTCGCCACCAGCCCCAGGCCGATCAGCGCGGCCAGCAGCGGCACCAGCCACACCAGCGAAGGCAGCCAGCGGCTGGCCTTCTCCACTTGCGGCTCGGGCAGGACGGGATGTTCGCCTTCGTGTTCAGGCATTCTTTTCTCCAGATTTCTTGTGATCCACCGCGTCCCATATCAAACGCGGATCGAACTGCATGGACGCCAGCATGGTCAGCACCACCACGGCGCAAAAGGCCAGCGCGCCCGGCCCGGCGGTAATCACGGCCAGCGAACTGAAACGCACCAGTCCCACCGTCAGCGTGATGACGAAGATATCGAGCATGGACCAGCGGCCCACGAACTCCACCAGGCGGTACAGCATCGTGCGCTGGCGCGGCCGCCAGCGCGAGCCGCGCTGCGAGGTGGTGGCCAGCAGCGCCAGCGCAACCAGCTTCGCCACCGGCACCACGATGCTGGCGATGAAGATGATGGTGGCCAGCGCGGGCGAACCGCTGTTCCAGAAGTAGACCACGCCGCTGATGATGGTGTCGTCCTCCTTGCCGAACAGCGAGTGCGTGTACATCACGGGCAGCAGGTTGGCGGGAATGTAGAGGATGGCAGCGCCCAGCAGCAGCGCCCAGGTGCGGCTGATGCTGTCCGGCAGGCGGCGGTGCAAGGTGCTGCCGCAGCGCGCGCAATGTTGCCGCTGTCCGTGTTCTTTGCCGCTGTCGGCCGCCACCAGGCCGCAGGCATGGCAGGCCAGCGGCGGACGCGCGCCTTCCAGCGCCTTGTAGCGCATGGGCCGGTCCTGCGGCGGCGTCCCCTGCGCCGCCAGGCCATCGCCCATCAGCCACAGCGCGCGCGGGTCGAAGGACACCACCACCGTCAGCAGCAGCGTCAGCGCGCCGAAGGCGAACAGGCCGGGCTGGGCCACCACCTTCGCCAGGCTGGTCATCTTGATGAGCGTGATCAGGATGCCTATCATCAGCACCTCCGTCATACCCCACTGGCGCGCCTTGCGCACCGCCCGCAGCAGGCGGTGGAAGCCGGGCGGCTGGTAGCCGGCGCGCAGCGCCAGCGTGACGTACAGCAGCGCGCCCAGTTCAATGGCGGGGAACACAAAGGTGAACAGCAGCACGCTCACCGCCACGGCCTGCATCTGCTCCTGCCACAGCACGCGGATGGCGCCCAGCAGCGTGGCGCTGACGGTGTAGCCGTTCACGTCCAGTTCAACAATGGGGAAAAATTGCGCTATCAGGAAAACAATGATGGCGCCCAGCGTGATGGCGGCAACCCGGTTGAGCCTGGGCGGTGCGCCGCGGTACAGCACCGAGCCGCAGCGCACGCAGCGCGCCTTCTCGCGCGGCGCCAGCGGGCGGCGGCGGTAGAGCACACCGCAATCATGGCAGCTGATCAGATCATTTCTTTGCACGGATATCTATACACGTGGGCCAGCTTGCATCATACGGGAAAAGCGGCCAGCGACGCCTGCTCGATGAAAGCCTGCAGCGCGTCCGGCGGCAGCGGCCTGCTGTACAGATAACCCTGGAACAGATGGCAGCCGCCCTCGCGTATCAGCTCCAGCTGCGCTTCCGTCTCCACGCCTTCGGCCATCACTTCGATGCGCAGCGCCTTGCCCAGCCCCGCGATGGTATGCACGATGGCCTTGCCATGGCGGCCGCTGTCCGCGTCCCACACAAAGGAGCGGTCTATCTTGAGCTGCTCCAGCGGCAGCCGGTGCAGATACGACAGCGAGGAATAGCCGGTGCCGAAATCGTCCAGCGAAAAGCCCACGCCCTCGGTCCGCAGCAGCTCCATGCGCGCTATCGTCGCTTCCACATCCTTCAGCAGCAGGCTCTCGGTCAGCTCCAGCTTGAGCCGGTCGGCGCGGGCGCCGGTCTCGGCCAACGCAGCCAGCACCTGCTCCACGAAGTCCGGCCGGTGGAACTGCTGCGCGCTCACGTTGACCGCCATGCGCAGCTGCGCAGTGCGCGCATCGTCCGCCCAGCGCGCCAACTGCGCGCAGGCGGTGCGCAGCACCCAGCTGCCGAGCGGGATGATGATGCCGGTTTCCTCGGTGAGCGCAATGAACTCGCCCGGCGGCACCATGCCGCGCTGCGGATGGCGCCAGCGCAGCAGCGCCTCGGCGCCCGTCATCTGGCGGCGCAGGTCGCACTGCGGCTGGTAGTGCAGCTCGAACTGGCCCTCGCCCAGCGCCTGCCGCAAGTCCGCCTCCAGCGCCGCGCGCGCCGCCACGCGCTGCTCCATGCCGGCCTCGAACCAGGTGCTGGTGTTGCGCCCCGCCGCCTTGGACTGGTACATGGCCAGGTCGGCCCGCTTCAGCACTTCCTCGATGCTGCCGCTGGTGCTGTCCAGAATGGTCACGCCCACGCTGGGCGTGCTGTAGTGCAGAACGCCGGCGATATCGAAGGGCAGGTCGAAGGCGTGCAGGACCTTGTCAGCCACTTCGCGCGCATGCAGCGCCGCCGCCTCGCCGCCCTCGCCCATCTCCTCCAGCAGCACCACAAACTCGTCGCCGCCGAAGCGCGCCACCGTGTCGCTGGAACGCACCGATTGCAGCAGGCGCTGGCCTACCTGCTGCAGCAGCATATCGCCCTTGTCATGTCCGCGCGCGTCGTTGACGGATTTGAAGTTGTCGAGATCGATGAACAGCACCGCTCCGCAATGCAGGGTGCGGCGGAAGCGCTCCAGCGCGCGGCCTATGCGGTCCATCAGCAGCTGGCGGTTGGGCAGGCCGGTCAGGCGGTCGTAGAAAGCCAGCTGGTGGAACTCGGCCTCCTGCGCCTTGCGCGTGCTGATGTCGAGGAAGTAGATCGCCAGGCCCTCCTCCGAAGGATAGGCCCGCACCTCGGTCCACAAATCCAGCGGTGCGTAATATTCCTCGAACAGCACGGAAGTGCGCGTGGCGATGGCGCGGTGGTAGGCCTGGTAATACGGCCCGCCCACCGCTTCCGGGAATTTCTCCCAGATGTTCATGCCGATGACTTCCTCACGCGTGCAGTGCAGCAGGCGTTCGGCTTCGCGGTTGATGAAGGTGAGGCGCCAGTCCCGGTCCAGCATCAGGAAGGCGTCGGAGATATTATCGAGAGTGCATGCGAGGAGCGCGCCCAGCCGCTGGGCATCCGCATCGGAACACGGCGGGCGCGGGTCGCTCATTGCATGGCTCTTGCCCTCTCCAGCATGGCGTGCAGCAGCACGTTGCAGCCGGCTTCGAGGTGCTCGGGTTTCGCATCCTCGATTTCGTTGTGGCTGATCCCGTCCTTGCACGGAACGAAGATCATGCCGGCCGGCGCCACGCGCGCGGCATAGATCGCGTCATGTCCCGCACCGGAGACCACGTCCATGGTGGAGTATCCCAGGCTGGCCGTCGCGCTGCGCACCGCCTCCACGCAGTCCGGATGGAAGGGACACGGCGGATAATAGGAAACGCGCTCGATCTTGATGCCGAGCCTAGTCTCCTGGCGGGTTTTTTCGATAAAGGCCAACATTTCCTCGTGCATGGTGTTGAGCAGCTCATCATTCACATTGCGCAAATCTATACTGAATTTTACCTCGCCCGGGATGACGTTGCGGCTATTTGGGAAAACCTGCATCATGCCCACCGTGCCCCGGCCATAAGGAGGGTAGCGGTTTGCTATCGAAACGACTTCCTGGATGATGCGGGTGGACACCTGCATCGCATCCTTCCGCAGATGCATGGGCGTCGGCCCGGCGTGCGCTTCCATGCCGGTGACGGTGCAGTCGTACCAGGACAGCCCCATCACCGCGGGCACCACGCCGATCACCTTGCCCTCGTCCTCCAGCACCGGGCCTTGCTCGATGTGGGTCTCGAAATAAGCGCCGATGGGATGCTGGCCCGGCACCTGGTCGCCCTTATAGCCTATGCGCTCCAGTTCCTCGCCCACCGTCTTGCCGTCCACGTCCCTGGCGGCGTACGCGTGCTCCAGCGTGAAGGCGCCGCAGAACACGCCGGAGCCCATCATCACCGGCACGAAACGCGAGCCCTCCTCGTTGGTCCAGAACGCCACCTCGATGGGCGCCTCGGTCTGCACGCCGTGGTCGTTCAATGTGCGCACCACCTCTATGCCGGCCAGCACGCCGTAATTGCCGTCGAATTTGCCGCCGGTGGGCTGGGTGTCGATATGGCTGCCCGTCATGATGGGCGGCAGCGCGTTGTTGCGGCCGTCGCGGCGCATGAACACATTGCCGATCTGGTCGATGGTGATGCTCATGCCGGCTTCCTTCGCCCAGCCAACCACCAGGTCGCGGCCCTGCTTGTCCAGGTCCGTCAGGGTCAGGCGCTTGACGCCGCCCTTTTCCGTCGCGCCGATCTTGGCCAGTTCCATCAGCGAGGCCCACAGGCGGTCGCCGTTTACACGCAATTCGTTCATATCAGACTCCTTAGATGCTTGTGATCGGTTTGACGGCTCACGCCGCATGCGGCTCCGGCGGGTTACGCGGTGCCCGCTAACCCGCCCTACGTGGCGGTGACTGGTTTGAATGCCGGACGGTCGATATGGCGGCCCGCGCCTTCAACCGCGCGCAGCTCGCCCGCGTGCCAGACGATCTTGCCGGCCGCCAGCGTGGTCGACGGAATGCCTTTCACCGTGCGCCCTTCGAATACATTGAATCCGCCCTTGTTGTGCTGGGTCTTGGCTGAAATCGTGCGCGTGCCCTGCGGGTCCCACACCACGATATCCGCATCCGAACCCACCGCGATCAGTCCCTTGCGCGGGTAGATATTGAAGATCTGCGCCGCATTGGCCGACGTCACCTTGACGAACTCGGACGGAGTGAGCCGTCCAGTGTTCACGCCCGCATCCCAGATCACCGCCATGCGGTCTTCCACGCCGCCGCAGCCGTTCGGAATCTTGCTGAAGTCGTTCTTCCCGGCCGCCTTCTGTTCGGCGCAGAACGTGCAGTGGTCCGTGGCCGTGGTGTGCAGATTCCCGCCTTGCAGGCCATGCCACAGCGCGGCCTGGTGCTGCTTGCTGCGGAACGGTGGGCTCATCACGTGCGCAGCGGCGAACTCGAAGTCCTCGCTCTGGTACACGCTGTCGTCAATAATCAAATGCCCGGCCAGCGCTTCGCCGTACACGCGCTGCCCGTTGGCGCGCGCCCGCGTGATCGCCTCCAGCGATTCCTGGCAAGACACGTGCACAATGTAGACCGGCGTGTGAAGCACATCAGCAATCGCAATGGCGCGGTTGGCCGCTTCGGCTTCCACTGCCGGCGGACGCGAAAGCGGATGCGAGCTTGGCCCCGTCAGCCCCTGGCGTATCAGGTCCTGCTGCAGCTGATAGACCAGTTCCCCGTTCTCCGCGTGCACGGTGGGAATGGCGCCCAGTTCCAGGCAGCGGCGGAAGCTTTTCACCAGCGTCTCGTCGTCCGCCATGATGGCGTTCTTATAGGCCATGAAGTGCTTGAAGCTGTTCACGCCGTGGTCGCGCACCAGCGTGCCCATGTCGCGATGCACGCTCTCGTCCCACCAGGTGATGGCGACGTGGAAGGTGTAGTCGCCGGCCGCCTTCTGCGCCCAGCCGCGCCACTGGTGGTAAGCCTCCATCAGCGACTGCTGCGGACTGGGAATCACGAAATCGATAATGGTGGTGGTGCCGCCGGCCAGGCCCGCCGCCGTGCCGGTGAAGAAATCGTCAGCCGTCACGGTGCCCATGAAGGGCAAATTCATGTGCGTGTGAGGATCTATCCCTCCCGGCATCACATACTGGCCGCTGGCGTCGATCACCGTGGCGGATGCGGGCGCATCCAGGTTTTCGCCAACGGCGACGATCTTGTCGCCGAAGCACAGCACATCGGCCTTGAATGCCCGGTCGGCATTGACCACGGTGCCGCCGCGAATAATGATGCTCATATTGCGCTTCTCCAAAACGGGGTTGTGTGACTACGGTTGTGCGGCCGGCCGCAGCGCTGCGGGCGCGCGGCCCTTCATCATGACGCCGTAGACCAGCGCCGAGATGGCAATGCCGACAAACCAGGCATAGGTATAAATCGTTTTGAACACATCGGCCACGCCGGGGAAGGACGCCGGGAAGGCGGCGTTCAGGAAGCCGGGAATATTCGGCGCCACGCCCACGATGAAGGCGGCGATGGCCGCAAGGTTCCAGCCGCTGCCATAGGAATACTGGCCGTCTTCGCGGTAGAGCTGCTCCACGTTGAGTTCCGTCTTGCGGATGAAGTAGTAATCGATGATGAGGATGCCCGCGATGGGACCGAGCAGCGCCGAGTAGCCGATCAGCCAGGTGAAGATATAGCCCTGGGTGGACTCCAGCAGCTTCCACGGCATCATGACGATGGCAATGGAGGCGGTGAGATAGCCGCCCGCGCGGTAGCTGATGCGCTTGGGCGCCAGCGCGGAAAAGTCATACGCAGGCCCCACCAGGTTGGCGGCCAGGTTCACGCTGACGGTGTCGATCAGCAGTATCACCAGCGCCACCAGCACGGCCACGCCGGTCATGCGGCTGGCCAGGTCCACCGGGTCCCAGATCGCTTTGCCGTACAGAACCACCGTTGCCGACGTGACGATCACCGCGAGCGCGGCCAGCAGGCCCATAGGCACAGGCAGGCCCACGGTCTGGCCGACCAGCTGGTCGCGCTGGGTCTTGGCGAAGCGGGTGAAGTCCGGGATGTTCAGCGCCAGCGTGGCCCAGAAGCCTACCATGGCCGTCAGCGAGGGCCAGAAGGTGGACCAGAACTGGCCGGCCTTCTTGCCGCCTTCCACGAATTGCGAAGGCTGGTCCAGCAGCGGGCCGAAGCCGCCCGCCTTCTGGTAGACCCAGCCGAGCAGAACGAAGCAGATCAGGATTTTCAGCGGCGCGGTGTAGGTCTCCAGTTTGCGGATGGCGTCCATGCCGTGCACGATGTACCAGAACTGGATGGCCCAGAAGGCCAGGAAGCACAGCAGCTGCATGCCGTTGATGCCCAGGCCGGCGATCTTGGCGCCGCCGATCTCGCCGCCCAGCAGCACGCCGATCAGCGTGTAGATCATCTGGCCGCCGAACCAGGTCTGGATGCCGTACCAGCCGCAGGCGACGATGGCGCGCATCAGCGCCGGCAGCCGCGCGCCGGAGGTGCCGAAGGAGGCGCGCGCCAGCACGGCGTACGGGATGCCGTACTTGGTGCCGGCGTGGCCGATGGCCAGCATGGGCAGCAGGACGATGGCATTGGCGAGGAACACCGTGAAGACGGCCTGGTAGGCGGACATGCCGCCTTCGATCAGGCTGGCCGACAAGGTGTAGGCCGGGATGCACATCACCATGCCGACCCACAGGGCGGCAAAGTGGTACCAGCGCCAGGTGCGCTGCGCGGCGCTGGTGGGCGCCAGGTCTTCGTTCCAGAGTTGGGTGCTGCCGGACAAGTCATTGCTCACTGCATCTCTCCCGGGAAGTTGCGGCTTATTGGCGGGTTACGAGCTTCGCTCTAACCCGCCCTACGTCGCCTGGTGATTCGTAGGGCGGGGTTAGGCGGCACGCCGTAACCCGCCATATCTTACGCGGCTTTGACCTCGCGGCGCGGGTTGCGCGGGTCCTGCGTCCAATTCATGTAGGGCTTGCCGGTATCCTGCGGCACCATGGTGATGCAGCCCTGCACGGGACAGGTGATTTCGCACAGGTTGCAGCCCACGCATTCCTCCTTGATCACCTCGTAGGTTCGCACGCCCGCCGCATCGATCAGCTGCGCAATGGACTGGTGCGAGGTGTCCTCGCAGGCCACGTAGCAGCGGCCGCATTTGATGCAGTCGTCCTGGTTGATCTGCGCAATCACCTGGTAGTTCATGTCCAGGTATTTCCAGTCCGTGGTGTTCGGCACCGCCTTGCCCATGAACTCGCCGATGTTCTTGTAGCCCTTCTCGTCCATCCAGCGCGACAGGCCGTCCTTCATCTCCTCCACGATGCGGAAGCCGTGCAGCATGGCCGCCGTGCACACCTGCACGCAGCCCGCGCCCAGCGCGATGAACTCGGCCGCGTCCTGCCAGTTGCCGATGCCGCCTATGCCGGAGATCGGCAAGCCCTTGGTCTGCGGATCGCGCGCGATCTCGGCCACCATGTTCAGCGCGATCGGCTTGACCGCCGAACCGCAGTAGCCGCCGTGCGTGCTGGCGTTGCCGACGGCGGGGAAGGCCACCATGCGGTCCAGGTCCAGGTGGGTGATGGAGTTGATGGTGTTGATCAGCGATACCGCATCCGCCCCGCCGTTGTGGGCGGCGCGTGCAGGCGCCCGCACGTCGGTGATGTTGGGCGTGAGTTTCACGATCACCGGCAGCTTGGTGTGCGTCTTGCACCAGCGCGTCACCATTTCAACGTACTCGGGCACCTGGCCCACGGCCGCGCCCATGCCGCGTTCCGGCATGCCGTGCGGGCAGCCGAAGTTCAGCTCGATGCCGTCCGCGCCGGTGGCTTCCACCAGCGGCAGGATGTCGGCCCACAGCTTCTCCTCGCAAGGCAGCATCAGCGACACCACGATGGCACGGTCCGGCCAGGCTTTCTTCACCTCCGTGATTTCGCGCAGGTTGATCTCAAGCGAGCGGTCGGTAATCAGCTCGATATTGTTGAAGCCCAGGACTTCGCGGTTCTTGCCGTAGTGCGCCGAATAGCGCGACGATACATTGACGGCGGCCGGGTCTTCGCCCAGCGTTTTCCACACCACGCCGCCCCACCCTGCCTCGAATGCGCGCACCACGTTGTAAGCCTTGTCGGTCGGCGGCGCGGAAGCCAGCCAGAACGGGTTGGGCGATTTGATGCCGCAGAAATTTACGCTCAGATCGGCCATTATGCAGCCTCCACTTTCAGAAGTATGTCTTGATGTATCGCTTGCGCGGCCAGCTTCCCGTGCTGCACCGCCTGCACCGTCAGGTCCTGCCCCGGCGCCACGCAGTCGCCGCCGGCATACACGCCGGGCACCACGGTGCGGTAGAACTCGTCCACGTGGATCTTGTCGCCGTCGCGCGCAATGGTGGACGCCATCGGGTCCGACAGGCTGGCGCCGTCCAGGCTCTGGCCGATGGCCTTGAACACCGCGTCGGCCGGCAGCTCGAAGGTGATGCCCGTGCCTTTCAATTTGCCGTTGTCCAGCACCGTGTTCTCGAAACGCATGCCGCACACACGGCCGTCTCCGTCCAGCAGTACCCGCTGCGGCGCGGCCCAGGTACGCATGCGCACCTGGTTGGCCTTGGCGATCTCCTGCTCGTGGTGGGTGGCGCTCATGTCGTCGAAGCCGCGGCGGTACACCAGCGTCACTTCCTCCGCGCCCAGGCGCTGGATCTGCACCGCCATATCGACGGCGGTGTTGCCCGCGCCGATGACGATGGCGCGGCGCGGCACACGCAGCTTGCTCAGGTCATCCGCCTGGCGCAGCTCGGAGATATAGTCCACGGCGGCCAGCAGGCCGGGCGCTTCCTCTCCGGTCAAACCCAGCGCGCGGCTGGCGCCCAGGCCCAGGCCCAGGAACACCGCGTCATATTGCGCGTGCAGGTCTTTAAGCTGCACGTTGCCGCCCAGCGTCTGGCCGTGGCGCACTTCGATTCCGCCTATGCCGAGCAGGAACTCCACTTCCTTCTGAGCGTAGTCGTTGGTCAGCTTGTACTTGGCGATGCCGTATTCATTCAGGCCGCCGGATTTCTCCTGCGCCTCGTAGATCACCACGTCGTTGCCCAGCATTGCCAGGCGGTGCGCGCAGGACAGGCCTGCGGGGCCTGCGCCCACCACGGCGATGGTCTTGCCGGTGGACGGCGCGCGCTGGAAGGGATGGTCCTTCAGCGTCATGTTGTCGAGCGCGTAGCGCTGCAGCAGGCCGATTTTCACCGGCTGGCCTTCGGCGTCGTCGTTGCGTACGCAGGCGTCCTCGCACAGGATTTCGGTGGGACAGACGCGCGAGCAGCTGCCGCCCAGGATGTTCTGCTTGAGGATGCCGACCGCCGCGCCGTTCACGTTGTGGTCGTGGATGTTGCGGATGAAGCTGGCCACGTCGATCTCGGATGGGCAGATGCGGGTGCACGGCGCGTCGTAGCAGTACAGGCAGCGCGCGCTCTCTATCGCGGCCTGGCGCGCGTTCAGCGGCGGCGCCAGGTCGGTGAAGTGTTCGCCCAACTCGGCGTTCGTGGCTTTGGGCTGCGGTAGGTGTGTGAGTGTGGCGATCATGTTTTTAATCCCAAGGAAAATTCTGAAGTCAGCCCCGTGAGGCTGGCCTCGGCAGTCAAAGTCACTTCATCTGCGGAAATGCAAATTCCGCGCCAGCGCTGGCGGTGTTCGGCCAGCGCTGCATCACGGCCTTGTGGCGCGTGTAGAAACGCACGCCTTCCGGACCGTAGGCATGATGGTCGCCGAACAGGCTGCGCTTCCATCCGCCGAAACTGTTGAAGGCCATCGGCACCGGCAGCGGCACGTTCACGCCCACCATGCCCACCTGGATCTGGCGCACGAATTCGCGCGCCACGCCGCCGTCGCGCGTGAAGATGGCCACGCCGTTGCCGTACTCGTTGCTGTTGATGAGTTCCACCGCGTGCACCACGTCCGGACAGCGCATCACGCACAGCACGGGGCCGAAGATCTCTTCCTTGTAGATGGTCATATCCGGCGTCACATGGTCGAACAAGGTGCCGCCGACAAAGAAGCCTTTCTCGCGTCCCGGCACTTTGAAATCGCGTCCGTCGACCACCAGCGTGGCGCCCTGCTCCACGCCTTCGCCGATCAGGCGCTCGATGCGCTGCTTGGCTGCGCTCGTGACCACAGGCCCCATTTCGGCGCCTGCCTCCATGCCGTCGCGTACTTTCAGTGCGGCGGTGCGCTGTTTCAGTGCACCTATCAGCTTGTCGCCCGCGTCGCCGACGGCCACCACCACCGAGATCGCCATGCAGCGCTCGCCGGCCGAGCCGTAGGCCGCGCCCATCAGCGCATCCACGGCCATGTCCATGTCCGCGTCCGGCATCACCACCATGTGGTTCTTGGCGCCGCCCAAGGCCTGCACGCGCTTGCCGTTTGCGCTGCCGCGCGCGTAGATGTATTCGGCGATAGGCGTGGATCCGACGAAGCTCACCGCCTGCACCACGGGATGGTCCAGCAGCGCGTCGACCGTCACCTTGTCGCCCTGGATCACGTTGAACACGCCGTCCGGCAGGCCCGCTTCCTTCAGCAGCCTGGCATGCAGCAGCGAGGGCGACGGATCGCGCTCGGAAGGCTTGAGCACAAAGGTGTTGCCGCAGGCGATGGCGACCGGGAACATCCACATCGGCACCATCACCGGGAAGTTGAACGGCGTGATGCCGGCCACCACGCCCAGCGGCTGGCGCATGGACCATGCGTCGATGCCGCGCGAGATCTGGTCGGTGAATTCGCCTTTCAGCATTTGCGGTATGCCCACCGCGAACTCCACCATCTCGATGCCGCGCGCCACTTCGCCTTGCGCGTCGCTGAAGGTCTTGCCATGCTCGCGGGTGAGCATGGCGGCGAATTCGTCGGTGTGCTGCTGGCACAGCTGCAAATACTTGAACAGCACGCGCGCGCGCGTCAGCGGCGGCGTGGCGGACCAGGACGGGAAGGCTGCAGCGGCGGCCTGCACGGCCGCATCCACTTCCTCCGCCGTGCCCAGCGCCACGCGCGCAACCGGCTCGCCCAGCGCGGGGTTGTACACGTCGCCGTAACGGCCGCTGTGCGTATCAACCTTGCCGCCGTTGATGTAATGGGTAATGGTGTCTAAATCGCTCATGCTGCTTGCTCCGGTCAGGCCAACAGGGAGTCGGCCGAAATATAGGGGTAGCCCAGGCCATGCGCCACCGCTTCATAGGTGACATGGCCCTGGCATACGTTCAATCCGTTCTTCAAATGCGGGTTCGCCTGCAGCGCGCGTTTCCAGCCCTTGTCGGCCAGCGCCACGGCGTGCGCGATGGTGGCGTTGTTCAGCGCGAAGGTAGACGTGCGCGCCACCGCGCCCGGCATGTTCGCCACGCAGTAATGCACCACGCCGTCCACGATAAAGGTGGGCTGCTCGTGCGTGGTGGCGTGCGATGTTTCGAAGCTGCCGCCCTGGTCGATGGCCACGTCCACCACCACCGCGCCCTTCTTCATGCGCGAGATCATGTCCCTGGTCACCAGCTTGGGCGCGGCCGCGCCGGGCACCAGCACGCCGCCTATCACCAGGTCCGCGTCCAGCACCGCTTCTTCGATGGTGTGCGCGTTGGAATACATGGTGGAGACGCGGTTGCCGAACACCAGGTCCAGCTGGCGCAGGCGGTCCACGCTTTTGTCGAGGACCGTTACGCGCGCACCCATGCCCACTGCGATCTGCAGCGCATTGGTGCCCACCACGCCGGCGCCGATAATGGCCACGTGGCCCGGCGCCACGCCCGGCACGCCGCCCAGCAGCAGGCCCATGCCGCCCTTGGATTTCTCCAGGTGCGCGGCGCCGGCCTGGATGGACATGCGGCCCGCCACTTCGCTCATCGGCGCCAGCAGCGGCAAGCCGCCGTTCGCGCCGGTGATGGTTTCATACGCCAGGCAGACCGCGCCGGATTTCACCAGCGCGCGGGTCTGCTCAGGGTCCGGCGCCAGGTGCAGATAGGTGTACAGGATCTGGCCTTCGCGCAGCATGGCGCACTCCTGCGGCTGCGGCTCCTTCACTTTGACGATCATCTCCGCGCGGGCGAAGATTTCTGCCGCCGTATCGATAATGGAAGCGCCCGAGCCTTCGTACATCGAGTCGGTCAGACCGATGGCCGCGCCTGCGTTTTTTTGCACCAGAACCTGGTGTCCGCGCAGGACCAGCTCTTTCACGCTGGCCGGGGTAAGGCCAACGCGCGATTCCTGATTTTTGATCTCTTTCGGTACGCCTACCAGCATGGCTGTCTCCTTTTAGATTCTGGGGTCAGACCCGATGGGGTCTGACCCCTGCCTTTAGTCGAGATTCTTCAACACCTTCGCCAACTTTCCGAACAACTCGTCAATATGCTTTTTCTCGAACACCAGTGGTGGCGACAGCGCGATGATGTCGCCGGTGGTGCGTATCAAAATGCCGTCCGCGAATGCCTTCTTGAACGCATTGAAGGCGCGCGCGCCGGGCTTGCCTTCGATGGGCGCCAGCTCGATGCCGGCGATCAGGCCGATGCTGCGGATGTCGATCACGTGCGGCAGGCCTTTCAGCGAATGCACCGCGTCGGCCCAGTATTCCTGCAGGCCCTTGGCGTGCTCCAGGATGTTCTGCTCCTTGAACACTTCCAGCGTCGCCAGCGAAGCGGCGCAGGCCACCGGGTGGCCCGAGTAGGTGTAGCCGTGGAACAGCTCTATGCCGGCCGGCGCTTCCATGAAGGCGTCGTGGATGAATTTCTTGGAGAACACCGCGCCCATCGGGATCACGCCGTTGGTCAGGCCTTTGGCGGTGGTCATCATGTCCGGCTCCACGCCGAAGTAGTCGGCGGCGAACGGCGTGGCGAGGCGGCCGAATCCGGTGATCACTTCGTCGAAGATGAGCAGGATGCCGTGCTTGGTGCACAGCTCGCGCAAGCGCTTCAGATAGCCCTTGGGCGGGATCAGCACGCCGGTGGACCCGGCCACCGGCTCCACGATCACCGCCGCGATGGTGGACGCGTCGTGCAGCGCGACGATGCGTTCCAGTTCGTCGGCCAGGTTGGCGCCGTGCTCAGGCTCGCCGCGCGTGTAGGCGTTCTTCTCCAGGTTGTGCGTGTGCGGCAGGTGGTCCACGCCGGGCAGCATTACGCCGTAAGGCTTGCGGTTGCCGGCGATGCCGCCCACCGAGATGCCGCCGAAGCCCACACCGTGGTAGCCGCGCTCGCGGCCGATCAGGCGGGTGCGGCTCGCCTCGCCGCGCGCCTTGTGGTAGGCCAGCGCGATCTTGAGCGCCGTGTCCACCGCTTCCGAACCGGAGTTGGTGTAGAACACATGGCCGAACTTGTGGTTGCTGTACTCCATCAGCTTTTCGGCCAGGTCAAAGGCGGCCGGGTGGCCCATCTGGAAGGTGGGCGCGAAATCGAGCTGGCCTATCATTTCGCGCACCGCCGCCACAATCTTCGGCTGCGCGTGGCCGCAGGGTACGCACCAGAGGCCCGCCGTGCCGTCCAGGATGGCGTTGCCGTCCACGTCCTTGTAGTACACGCCTTCCGCCGACACCAGCAGGCGCGGGTTGGCTTTGAAATCGCGGTTGTTCGTAAACGGCATCCAGAAGGACGACATGGATGCTGGGCGGGACTCGTTCATGCATTTCTCCTTAATTTTTTACAAACCGTAAAAATCTTTACCAGTTGGCAAAATCATGGTGCAATAATAGTCAGCGGCTTCACTATGGCACAGATACACAATCAGCAAAACCAGCCAACCGTACAGGTTACAAAAACAATACAGTTTTGATATAACTTTATTTGGAAACCAAGAATGGATGAGCTAACGGCAGCGCAGGAAGCAGGCTGCGCCCCCGGCGAAGGCGGCGGCTGGCCCGTGCTGGCCATAGAGCGGACGCGCAAAGGCAGCCTGGTGGACCAGATCGTTTCCGCCATTACGGCCATGGTAGCCCGCCGGGAGTTGCGCATCGGCACAAAAATGCCGTCGGTTAGACAATTCGCAAAGTGTAATGGCGTGTCCACCTTTACAGTTGTCGAGTCCTACGACCGCCTGGTCACGCTGGGCCTGCTGTCTTCGCGCCGCGGTTCGGGCTATTTCGTGGCCCGCCAGGACGTGCCCGCCACCTTGCTGCCGCAGCCCCTCCACCCCGCCCCGGTCCACATCGACGCGCTCACGCCCGAGCTGTATTCCGGCGTGTCCGAAGCGCTGCCGGTGGGCGCGGGCTGGCTGCCGCCCGAGCTGTACGGCGAGGACACCATCCTCGACGCGGTGCGCCAGGCCATGCGCATTCCCGCCAACCGCCTGCGCGGCTACGGCCATCCGCTCGGCTTTCCCACGCTGCGCCAGCACATGGCGGCGGTGCTGAGCGACGAGCTGTATCCGGTGGAGCCGGAGCAGATCCTGCTCACGCACGGCGCCACCCACGCTTTCGACCTGGTGCTGCGCACGCTCACCAAGCCGGGCGACACGGTGCTGGTGGAAGATCCGGGCTACAGCAACCTGCTGTCGCTGATACGCCACCACGGCTGCATCCCGGTCGGCATACCGCGCGGCGCGAATGGCCTGGACATGGCCGTGCTGGCCGAGCAGGCCAGGCTCCACAGCCCCAAGCTCATGTTCGTCAACACCGTGCTGCAAAACCCGCTCGGCACTTCGCTCACGCACGCGCAGGCGCACCGCCTGCTGGCATTGGCCGAGCAGTTCGACTTCTGGCTGGTGGAGGACGACATCTACCGCGAGCTCACGCCGCGCGGCGAGGCTTCGCTGGCGGCCATGGACGGCCTGCGGCGCGTGATACGCGTGGGCAGCTTCTCCAAGACGCTGTCGCCGGTGCTGCGGGTGGGTTCCATCTCGGCCTCGGGCTCGCTGCTGCCCGAACTGCTGCGTGTGAAGATGCTGGCCGGGCTGACCACCTCCGAGATCAACGAGCGCGCCGTGTTCCACGCGGTGACCGCGCGGCCCTACAAGCGCATGGTGGAAAAGCTGGTCAGCCAGCTGGAGGAAAGCCGCGCGCGCAGCACCGAGAACCTGGCGGCGGCCGGACTGCGGCCGCTGGCCCAGGCGCGCGGCGGCATGTTCGTCAGCGCCGGCTGGGAGCAGGCGCCCACGCCCGAACTGAATGGCAAGACCATCGCCGACCTGGCGCTCAAGTCCGGCATCCTGCTGTCGCCGGGCGAATTTTTCATGCTGCGCCCCTGCGCCAGCATCTGGTTCCGCTTCAACGCAGCCTACAGCGACAGCGCGCAGCTGCGCCAGTTCCTGCAATCCGTCCAACCTCGCTAGAAAGTACGCCATGCCAGAAGTGAAACTGAATATGGTTCCAGGCCTTGCTGCCGCGCCCAAGGTGAAGCGGCGCGTGATCAACCGCGACAAGCTGGAATCGGACATCGCCGCCGTGGCGGTGCGCATGTTCGCCGAATGCGGCTACGAGGGCACGTCCATCGCCGCCATCGCCGAAGCGGCCGACATGTCCAAGCAAAACCTCATGTACTACTACCCCACCAAGCAGGCGCTCTACCAGCGCGTGCTGGACGACGTGCTGGACGACTGGCTGCAGCGCATGGAAAGCCTGGCCGACGAGGAGCACGAACCTGGCGAAGTGCTGCGCGCCTACATCCAGGCCAAGCTGCGCTTTTCGCGCGAGCAGCCGTGGGCGTCCAAGGTGTATGCGATGGAAATCATCAGCGGCGCGCAGCTGTACGGCGAGCAGATCAAAAGCCGCGTGGTGCCGCTGCTGCGCAAGGATATCGACGTGTTTGAGAAGTGGATCGCGGCGGGACGCATCGCGCCGCTGAACGCCACCCATTTGATCTTCATGATCTGGGCGATGACGCAGTCCTACGCCGATTTCTCGGCGCAGATGGCGCTGGTGCTGGACAAGAAGCAGCTCACCCGCAAGGATTACGACGACGGCGAGGCCACCATCGTGCGCATGGTGCTGGCGACGATCAGCGCGCCCGGCTGACCGCGCTGCGGCGGCGGCCGAGCAGGCCCATCACGCCCAGGCCGGCGGCGAGCAGCGCCATGCTGGCCGGCTCCGGCGCGGCGGCCGAAGGACGGCCCGCCAGACCATTATTGCTGCCTGGCAGCGTGCCGGTAAAGCTCTGCAGGTGGATTTCGGCGCGCTGGTCCAGGCCGTTGACGTAGACGCCGCCTTCGATATTCTGGTTATTGGTCAGATAAGCGCCGGTGGCCAGCAGCGAGCCGCCCCACTGGCTGTTGACGGTGAGATCGGTGGCGTTGTAGAAGTTCCACAGCAGCTGGCTGCCGTACTGCTGCGCCGAGCCGCCCAGGAAATTGGCGCCCAGGCTGGCGCTCTGGACGTCGGTGTTCAGGATGACGGTTTTGGCGCCGTTCAGGTTGAAACGGAACTCGCCCTTGGTGAACAGTACGGTATCGATGGCGGTCAGGTCGAACACGGCCAGGCCGTTCGCGTTGACCACCGCGTTGAAGATGGCCAGGTTGCCGTCGAAGGTCACGCTGCTGCCGGTGCTGCCCAGGGTTTTCAGGCTGGACGACAGGCCGCCCAGCACGCTGCCGAAGTTGGTGGAAGTCGATGCGGCAAGGTTGGCGAGCATGAGCTCGTCCGGCGTGGAAAGCTTGCCGCCGTTGAAGTTGTTGCCGCTGCTTGCCCCTTCCACATAAGCCTTGCCGTTCAGGTTGCTGTTGCTGGCGCCGCCCTTGATGACGCTGCTGCCCTGGTTGACGGTGGAGTTGCTCAGGCCGCCGCCGATCACGGCGCCCAGGCCGTTCACCTTGACGTTGCTGGCCGAGCCGGCCACGGTCAGGCCGGCGTAGCTGGAAGCCGGGGTGTCGTTGACGTGCTGCACGTAGTCGCCGCCGGACAAGGCGCCGCCCACATAGGTGCGGCCGTCGGTATGCGAGCTGGACGTGGCGCTGCCCAGCACCACGGTATTAAACTGCTTCAGGATCTCCGTGGCCGACAGGGCCGTGGCGTGCGCAGCCGCCGGCAGCAGGCCGGTAGCGGCCAGGACGAGCGTGGTAAGAAGGGAGCGGAAAGGCATCAATTTGACCTCTTTTGCAACTTTGATTGATTTGCATTAAAGTAACACTATGTGTAATTTTAGCACGATAGTGCCTTTTGGGAATTTAAATTAACCGGTAGAAATATGGCAAGCTTGCCCAAGATCACACTGAAAACCGAGCGCCTGGTGCTGCGCCACATCGAGGAGGCGGACGCGGCCGCCCTGTTCGGCATCTATTCGGACCCAGAGACCATGCGCTACTGGAGCAGCCCGCCGTGGCAGGAGCAGGCCCAGGCACAAGCCCACGTGGCCATGACGCTGGCCGGCTACGCGGACGGCTCCATCTTCACCATGGGCCTGACCCTCCCGGCGACGGGCGAGCTGATAGGCGTGTGCCGTTTGCACCAATTCAACCGCCAGAACCGGCGCTGCGAGATGGGCTACATCCTGTCGCGTGCGCACTGGGGCAAGGGTTATATGCAGGAAGCCATCGCGGCCACCATCAGCCACGGCTTCCAGGCCTTCGACCTGCACCGCATCGAAGCCGACGTGGACCCGCGCAACACCGCCTCGGCCGCGCTGCTCAAGCGCCTGCATTTCGTGCACGAAGGCCATTTGCGCCAGCGCTGGATCGTGGACGGCGAAATCTGCGACACCGACTTCTTCGGCCTGCTGCGCGCGGACTGGGAAGCGCAGCGCGGAACTTAGCCGGCCCAGTCCGGCGCAATTCGCCGCCCCCTGCGCGCAGCTTATCCCGCAGAAATGCCGATTCGTCGGAAAGCGGCTGCGCCGCCCGGAGCCGCTTGATACATTGTGACCATACCAACCACGGAGGTCACTATGAAAACCATCAACCGCACCATCGGCGGCGTGTTCCGCGAAGTAGGCCTGGCAGCCCAGCAGATCGGCCGCGCTTTCACCCGCGCCCTGTCGCGCATGTCCTGGCCTGCCCTGCTGGCAAGCTGCATAATGATGGCGCTGCTGCTGACCATTCTGCCGCTGGCGCTGACGCTGTTCGCCATCTTCCTGCTGCTGAAGATCGCCATCGCGCTGATCGCCGGCCACAATGCCAGCAAGCACGTGCACGAGAACAAAGAGCAATAAGCAAAGCGCAACAAGCAAAGCAACCTGAGCAAGGACTACTGAAATGGCATTCAGCCGCACCAAAAAAGGCACCCGCAGCCTGTTCGCTTTCATCGGCGAAGTGGGAGACACCGCCCGCACCCTGTGGTGGAACTTCTTCGACTGGCTGGCCCAGGTTGAATGGCGAAAACTGGCCGTCATCGCCCTGGTGGCGCTGATGCTGAGCGCACCGTTCCGGCTCGGCGAATCGGTCGCGATGCTCATCGTCTTTTCGGTCGGCCTGAAAGTGCTGGCGGGCGGCAAGCGCCGCGCCGAAGGCGAGGCCCGCGTGGCCGAGCAGCAGGCCGGCACGGAAACGCTGGAGCGCCGTCTGGTGGAAGCGCAAATGGCCGCGCTGCAAGCCCAGGTCGAGCCGCACTTCCTGTTCAACACGCTGGCCCTGATCGGCCAGCTGATCGAAACCGATCCGCCGCAAGCGGCCAAGATCCACGCCCACCTGATCGATTACCTGCGCGCCACCCTGCCGCAGATGCGCGCCAAGGGCAACGGCACGCTGGGCCGCCAGATCGAGCTGTCGCGGGCCTACCTGGCCATCATGCAGGCCCGCATGCGGGAACGGCTGGCCGTGTCCATCGACGTGGCGCCCGACCTGCTGAGCGCGTCCTTCCCGCCGATGATGCTGCAGACGCTGATCGAGAACGCCATCAAGCACGGCCTGGAACCCAAGGTGGAAGGCGGCCGCATCGACATCCGCGCCAGCGCCAGCAGCACCGCCGCCGGCAATGTGCTGCAGATCGAAGTGCAGGACGACGGCGTGGGCTTCGACGTGCACGCCGGCGACGGCCTGGGCCTGACCAATATCCGCGAGCGCCTGCGCCTGCTGTACGGCAGCCGCGCCCAGCTCATCATTGAAGCACCGCTGGACGGCGGCGCCCGCGCCATCATCCGCATGCCCTTCGCGCCAGACATTTTTGCCGGAAGCAAACTGTAATGAAGACCCCGACCGCCATCATCGCCGACGACGAAGAGCCGATGCGCCAGCTGCTGCGCGCCCGCCTGCACGAAGCCTGGCCGCAGCTGCAGATCGTGGCCGAGGCCGCCAACGGCGTGGAAGCCATCGCGCTGACCGGGCTGCACCAGCCGGACATCGTCTTCCTCGACATCCGCATGCCCGGCCTGTCCGGCATCGAAGCGGCGCGCATGCTGTTCAACCGCTGCCACATCGTCTTCGTCACCGCCTACGACCAGTACGCCATCGAGGCCTTCGAGCAAGGCGCGCTGGACTACCTGCTCAAGCCGGCCGGCGGCGAGCGCCTGAAGACCACTTGCGAACGGCTGCAGGCGCGGCTTGGCAAATCGCCCGACAATATCGAGCGCCAGTTGACGCAGTTGCTGGCGCACACGGCGCAGCGCAAGCCGCAGGAATTCCTGAAATGGATACAGGCCCAGGTGGGCACCAGCCTGCGCATGATCAGCACGCGCGAAGTGCTGTTCTTCCGCGCCGATGAAAAATACACGCGGGTGCAGACGCTGGAAGGCGAAGTGCTGATCCGCAAGACGCTGAAAGAGCTGGAAGACGAGCTGGACCCGAAAGAATTCTGGCGCATCCACCGCTCCACGCTGGTGCGCGTGGACGCCATCGCCGAAGTCAAGCGCGACCTGCGCGGCCGCCAGATGGTACGCGTGTGCAATTCGGACGAGGAACTCGAGGTCAGCCGGGGCAACACGCATTTGTTCCAGCAGATGTAGCAAACGCGTACACGCCGCACTGCAACAACTTGCTCCGCTCCGGGTGCTGGTCTATATTATTCGGACTAGCCTCACACCACTCAGGGGGAGCACATGTCCAGCATACCGAAGAACACCCGCGCCACCATCACGCCGTGTCTGCGCTACCGCGACGCGCCCGCCGCCATAGAATGGCTGTGCCGCACTTTAGGTTTCGAGCGGGCACTGGTTGTTCCGAACGAAGACGGCACCATCGCGCATGCGCAGCTTAGCTACGGCAACGGCATGGTGATGCTCAGCTCCATCTTCAACACCGAGTTCGGCGAGCTCATGGCGCAGCCGGCCGACACCGGCATGAAGGTCACCCAGTGCTGCTACCTGGTGGTCAACGACGCCGACCTGGTGCACCAGCGCGCGGTCGACGCGGGCGCGCCCATCATCATGCCGCTCAAGGACGAGGCCTACGGCGGGCGCGGCTTCACCTGCCGCGACCCGGAAGGCCAGTTGTGGAGCGTGGGCACTTACGACCCGTGGGCCAGTGCATGAGCGACGAACTGGCAATCCGGCGCGTGATCGCCGCATGGATGGAGGCGACCCGCGCGGGCGATGTGGAGAAGGTGCTCAAGCTGATGACGCCGGACGCGGTCTTCCTGGTGGCAGGCCAGCCGCCCATGCATGGGCGCGACGGCTTCGGCGCCGGCCTGCGCGCGCTGCTGGCCACGCACCGCATCGAATCGGACAGCACGGTGGACGAGGTGGAGGTTTGCGGCGACATGGCCTGGTGCCGCACCACGCTGGAAGTGCGCGTGCTGCCGCTGGCCGAAGGCGGCAAGGCCATGCGCCGCGCGGGGCATACCTTGTCCATCTTCCGCAGGAATAGCGAAGGCGCGTGGCAGCTGGCGCGCGATGCGAATATGCTGGCGCCGGTGGCGTAAGCGGCGGGTTACGCGCCCTGCGCTAACCCGCCCTACGTTGCAGCTAAGCGGCTAACGACGCGATCAGTCCACTATCGGCCACCTGCACCGGCCGTATGCGTATCAAATGCCGGTACAGGGGCGGCATGGACTGGCAGATCCGTTCCAGCGCCTGCTGCGGCAGCGAGGGATGCACATATTGGAACTGCGCCGGATTCGACTCCGGCAGTTCGCCCTCCATGGTCGAGCCATACGCGCCCAGTTCCATGAAGCTCAGGGCGCCGTCGTCCGGCCCGTTGGCAAACACAAACGTGCCGTCCTTCGGATGGCCCAGGTACTGGCGTACTTCCTCGCGCTGCGCCGCGCTGGCGCCGTCCATCAGCTTGTAGCGCAGTTGCGCATAAGCGCGCGTGCACTCCATGAACGCCGTGCGTATGCCCGACTTGTTGCGCCGTCCCGGCATGCACAGCAACAGATTGCCAAAGGAGTCCAGCAGCGCCACGGCGTCGCCCTTCCCGCCCATCACCTTGTCGCGCGCCATGGCCTTTTTCAGGGCCGGCGCCAGGCTTGCGTCCGGCCGCTGCGGCGCGCAGCGCACCGAGAGCGCCTCCGGATACACCTTCTTCAGCGCGCACAGGATGGCGTGCTTGGGCGACAGCGTGGCCGGGTCTTTCAGTTCCTCGCGCGGCGGGTCGGCATTGAACAGCGCCATCGCTCCCTTCGCCGTGGCCTCGAACACCAGCGAGCACAAGGCCTGCGTCGGCTCGCTGATGGTCTTCCCGATAAAGAAGGACTTCGGCGCCATGCCGTGCGCGGCGCGCGCGTACTGCGAGTCGCCCAGCACCGCCGGGTAGCCGAAGGTGGACCGGGCCTGCGCGCGCAAGCCTTCCGGCAGCGCGTCGAAGGAAGCGCTGCTGTCGTAATTGATGCCCGCGTTGGCGTCGGTGGCCGCCACCAGCACGTTGAAGCCACCGGCCAGGATGGCGCCGGTGCACATGCAGCAAGGGTCGAGCGAGGTGACGATGGTGATGTCCTTCGGCTCGGGCAGCGGCGTGCCCTTGGCGCGCTCGGCGTGATACCAGTCGATCAGCTGGCGCTCGCCGTGCGCGGTGGGGTCGTACACCATGCCCTGGCGGATGACGTTGTTGTGCAGCGACTTGAGCACCTTGCCGGTTTGATCCAGCATGGCGCCACCGACGCCGAAAGTCCCCTGCGTCTTCGCCACGATGGCCTCGGCCGCCGCAACGGCGACCGCAGCCTGAACGTCGATTACCTTCTTCAAGATGCTTACTTCTTCTTCAGGTCCGCGCCGCCGAAGGCGTTCGGCAGCTGGGCCGCCGCGGTGGTCTCGAAGACGTCGCCCTTCAGGTTGGCCAGCACCACCGGCAGCTCGTTGCCGCCCAGTTCCAGCGTCACCTGGCGGCAGGCGCCGCACGGCGCGATAGGACCGTCGGTCTCGCCGATCACGGCCAGCTTGTCGAAATCGCCCGGCTTGTAGCCGTGCGCGATGGCGCTGAAGAAGGCGGTGCGCTCGGCGCAGTTGCACAGGCCGTAGGACGCGTTCTCCACGTTACAGCCGTGGAAAACCTTGCCGTCATTGGTCAGCAGCGCAGCGCCGACCTTGAAGTTCGAGTAAGGCGTGTAGGCTTTCAGGCGGGCCTGCGCGGCTTCGGCGATCAGTTGTTCGTTGTTCATTGAGGAATCCTTGAGAACCTGGGGTCAGACCCATCGGGTCTGACCCCGGCCCTTCGATGGTGTTATGGACGGATGGTACGGTAGATGACCGGGTTGGCGGCGGGCGCGGTGTCGGCGATGGTGTAGGCTGCCTGGATCTGCGCCACGGCGGCTTGCGCTGCCGCTTCGGTGCGGGCATGCACCCTGGCCAGCGGCTGGCCGGCTTGCACCGGCTGGCCCAGTTCGACCAGGTCGGTAAGGCCGACGGCGAAGTCGATCTTGTCGGTCGGCACGCGGCGGCCGCCGCCCAGCGACACCACGGCCAGGCCGATTTCGCGGCACACGGTCTTGGACGCAAAGCCGGACGACAGCGCAGGCACGTCCACCACAACAGGCGCATGCTCCAGGTGCTTGTCCATATTCGTCATCAGGTCGGACGGGCCGCCCAGCGCGGTCACCATGCGCGCAAAGCGCTCGGCGGCTTCGCCGGAGTCCAGCGCGTGCTGCAGCTTGGCGCGCGCTTCGGTTTCGGTGGCGGCCAGCTTGCCCAGCACCAGCATCTCCGCGCACAGCGACATGGTCACTTCATGCAGGCGCGCCGGACGGGATTTGCCGGTCAGGTAGTCGATGGCGCCGCGCACTTCCAGCGCATTGCCGGCCCATGGCGACAGCGATTCGTTCATATCGGTCAGCAGCGCGGAGGTCAGCGTGCCGGCGCCGTTGCCGACGGTGACAATGCTCTCGGCCAGGTCCACCGATTTTTCGTAGCTCGGCATGAAGGCGCCGGAGCCCACTTTCACGTCCATGGCCAACACGTCCAGGCCAGCCGACAGCTTCTTCGACAGGATGGAGCCGGTGATCATGGCCACCGATTCCACCGTCGCGGTCACGTCGCGGATGGAGTAGAAGCGCTTGTCGGACGGCGCCAGCGAGGCGGTCTGGCCGATGATGGCCACGCCCACTTCGCGCACCACCTGGCGGAACTTGTCGTTGTCCGGCACGGTGGAGTAGCCGGGGATGGAGTCGAACTTGTCCAGCGTGCCGCCGGTGTGGCCCAGGCCACGGCCGGAGATCATGGGCACGAAGCCGCCGCAGGCTGCGATCATGGGGCCGAGCATCAGCGAGACCACGTCGCCCACGCCGCCGGTGGAGTGCTTGTCCATCACCGGGCCGGGCAGGTTCAGGGATTTCCATTCCAGCACCTGGCCGGAATCGCGCATGGCCAGGGTGAAGGCCACGCGTTCGTCCATGTTCATGTCATTGAAGAAGACGGCCATGGCCAGCGCGGCGATCTGCCCTTCGCTGACACTGCCGTCGGTAATGCCGCGCACGAAGAACTGGATTTCTTCGGCAGTCAGGGCGCCCTTGTCGCGCTTTTTGCGGATGATCTCTTGAGTGAGGAACATGGCTTTTTTCTCTTCTTTGTAAGGTATTTGGGGCCGCAGGCCAGGGTCTGGTCTGCGGCCCCTTTGGCGGGTTACGCTGCGCTAACCCGCCCTACGTGCTTGCGCGGCGCGGGTGCGTCTTGCGTAGGGCGGGTTAGCCGAAGGCGTAACCCGCCAACATTAGACGCCGTATGGAATCCAGATGTTTTTCACTTGCGAGGCATGCGCCAGGACTGCGCGGCCGCCCACCTGCGCGGTGCTGTACCAGTCGCGGCCTTTGGCGCCGCCGGTCCAGGTGCGCTTGAGCGACGCTGCCGACAGGCGCTCCACTTCGGCGCAGCCTTCGGCCGAACCGTCATGGCGCCATACGGCGTCGATGTCCGAGTGCGAAGCCAGCGTGCGCGCCAGTTCGTCCGCCGAACCGGTGACGATGTTGACCACGCCGCCCGGCAGGTCGGACGTATCGAACACCTGGTACAGATCCGTTGCCGACAGCGGATGCGCTTCCGAAGGCACGACCACCACGCGGTTGCCCACTGCAATCGCAGGGGCCACCAGCGAGATGAAGCCCAGCAGCGGCGACTCGTTCGGCGCCACGATGCCGATCACGCCGATGGCTTCGTTCAGCGCCACGGTAATGCCGTGCATAGGCGGCTGGTGCGCCAGGCCGTCGTACTTGTCGGCCCACGCCGCCCAGTAGAACAGGCGCTCGATGGCCGCTTGCACTTCCTTCTCCGGATTCTTCGCGCCGGTCATCGCGCCGATGCGGGCAGCGAATTCCTCGCCGCGCGCGGCCAGGTTTTCTGCGATGTAGAACAGCACTTGCGCGCGGTTGTGCGCGGTGGCCTTGGTCCAGCCGGTGGCCTTGTGCGCGGCTTCCACGGCGTTGCGGATGTCCTTGCGGTTGCCTTCGCCCACTTCGCCGATGAACTTGCCGTCCGCGCCGTGGATGGCGCGGCTGTAGGCGCCGTCAGGGCGGGCCTGCTTGCCGCCGATGTACAGCTTGGCGGTGCGGTCGATGGCGAATGCGTCGGCGGCGGCAGGAGCTGCCTTGGCTTTCGCAGGCGCTGCAAGCACAGGTGCGGCAGGACGCGCGTCTTCCGACACGGGCACCAGGTATTCGTACATGCCTTCGCGGCCGCCTTCACGGCCGTAGCCGGATTCGCGGTAGCCGCCGAAGCCGCAAGCGGCGTCGAACTGGTTGGCGGTGTTGATCCATACCACGCCGGCCTTGATCTGCGGCGCCACGTCCAGCGCCAGCGAGATGTTCTCGGTCCATACGCAGGAGGCCAGGCCGTACACGGTGTTGTTGGCCAGCTGTACCGCTTCAGGCGGGGTGCGGAAGCTCATCGCCACCAGCACGGGGCCGAAGATTTCGGCTTGCGCCACGGCGGCGGAGGTCGATGCGCCGGTGATCAGCGTAGGCGGGAACCAGGAGCCGTCGGCCGGGATCTGGCAGCCGGCAGGCTGGTACACGGTGCAGCCTTCGCTGCGGGCCGATTCCACCAGGCCGGCGATGCGCTGCTGCTGCACCGGATCGACCAGGGCGCCGATGTCCATCGACTTGTCCAGCGGCGAACCGAGGCGCAGGTTGTCCATGCGCGCGCGCAGCTTGTTCAGGAAGCGCTCTTCCACGGATTCCTGCACCAGCAGGCGCGAACCGGCGCAGCAGACCTGGCCCTGGTTGAACCAGATGGAATCGACCAGGCCTTCGACTGCGGCGTCCAGGTCTGCATCTTCGAAGACGATGAAGGGCGACTTGCCGCCCAGTTCCAGCGACAGCTTCTTGCCGCTGCCTGCGGTGGCCTGGCGGATCAGGCGGCCCACTTCGGTGGAGCCGGTGAAGGCCAGCTTGTCGATGCCTGCATGGTTGACGATGGCTTCGCCCACGCGGCCGTCGCCGGTGACGATGTTGACCACGCCGGCAGGCACGCCTGCCTGCACGCAGATGTCCGCGAACAGCATGGCGGTCAGCGAAGTGAATTCGGCCGGTTTGAACACGACCGTGTTACCGGCGGCCAGCGCAGGAGCGATTTTCCACGCCAGCATAAGGAGAGGGAAATTCCATGGGACGATCTGGCCTACCACGCCCACCGGGCGGTGGTTGGCGAATTCTTCGTCCTGCAGCTGTGCCCAGCCTGCGTGGTAGTAGAAGTGGCGCGCCACCAGCGGCAGGTCGGCGTCGCGGGTTTCGCGGATGGTCTTGCCGTTGTCCAGCGTTTCCAGCACGGCGAACAGGCGCGAATGCTTCTGCATCAGGCGCGCGATCGAGTACAGGATCTTGGCGCGGCCATGGCCGCCCAGGCCTTGCCAGCCCGGCTGCGCGCGGCGCGCGGCTGCCACGGCGCGGTCGACGTCGTCGCCGGTCGCCTGCGTCAGCTTGGCCAGCTCTTTGCCGTCGGCCGGATTGTTCGATGCGAAGGTTTCACCGGCGTCGCTCCAGGCGTTGTCGATGAACAGGCCGAACTGGCGGCCTTTCTGGTCCAGCCACGCTTGCGCTTCTTTCTGGCTTTCTGGTGCCGGGCCGTATTCCATGGTATTGAGGATCTCGTTGATAGTTGGCATAGCGGTGTCTTCTCGATGTTCTTTACGGTTGCGCGTGACGGTGGGCAGCGGAGTAGTTGCCGGTGACGTAGTGCTCGAGCTGGCGCTCGATGTCGGTCAGCAGGCTCGATGCGCCGATGCGGAACAGGTGCGGCTCCAGCCACTCATTGCCCAGTTCTTCCTTCATCACGGTCATGTATTGCAGGGCGCCCTTCGCGGTGCCCACGCCGCCCGCAGGCTTGTAGCCGATCTTGAAGCCGGTCTGCTCGTAGAACTCGCGGATCGCGCGCACCATCACCAGCGACACGGGAATGGTGGCGTTCACGCCTTCCTTGCCGGTGGAGGTCTTGATGAAGTCCGCGCCTGCCATCATGCAAACCCACGAAGCCTTGGCCACGTTTTCCAGCGTCACCAGGTCGCCGGTGGCCAGGATGGCCTTCACGTGCGCTTCGCCGCAGGCTTTGCGGTAAGCCAGCATTTCGTCGTACAGCGCTTGCCAGTTGCCGGTCAGGACGTGCTGGCGGGTGATGACGATGTCGATCTCAGTGGCGCCTGCGGCCACGCTCAGTTCAATCTCGCGCACCTTGGTTTCCATGCTGGTCAGGCCCGCAGGGAAGCCGGTCGATACGGCGGCGATAGGCAGGCGGCCTTGCAGCACCTGCACGGCAGGCTTGATCATCTCGTGGTACACGCACACGGCGCCGGTGGTCACGTTCAGGTCTTGCAGGCCCAGCGCTTCCACCAGGTCCGAACGCAGCGGACGCATGGCCTTCATGCACAGGCGCTCGACGCGGCCCGGGGTGTCGTCGCCCGACAGCGTGGTCAGGTCGATCAGGCCGATGGCCTTGACCAGCCAGGCGGCCTGGTACTCTTTCTTCACCGAGCGGCGGTTCGCCAGCGAGGCGGCGCGGCGGTCGGCCGCCGCCTTGTTCACGTGGATATGGTTCAGCCAGCTCAGGTCGAGGGCCATTGCCTCGGTGCGCTTGAAGTCGTGCGGGATGGTCATAGGAGGTTGGTTCCGTTGGAAAGTGGTTTCACGCCCAGGTGGTGGGCCAGCGTCTGGCCGATGTCGGAGAAGGTTTCCGAGATGCCGAGCGGGCGCCCTTGCACGCCTGGACCGAAGAAGATCATCGGGATATGTTCGCGGGTGTGGTCCGAGCCGGGCGAGGTGGGATCGCAGCCGTGGTCGGCGGTAATCACGCACAGGTCGCCGTCCTTCATCTTGGCGAAGAACTCGGGCAGGCGGGCGTCCATTTCATGCAGCGCGTTCGAATAGCCTGCCACGTCGCGGCGGTGGCCGAAGGACTGGTCGAAGTCGACGAAGTTGACGAAGGTGAGCGACTTGTCGCCCGCCTCGTCCTGCACTTTCAGCAACGCGTCGAACAGGGCCATATTGTCCGGGCCCTTCACCACGCGGCTCACGCCTTGCGCGGCGTAGATGTCGCTGATCTTGCCCAGGGCGATCACTTCGCCGCCTTCGTTCTTCACATGGTCCAGCAGCGTGGGCGCGTGCGGCGGAATGGCGTAGTCGTGGCGGTTGGAGGTGCGCTTGTAGTTGCCGTTGGCGCCCACGAATGGACGCGCGATGATGCGGCCGATGTTGTAGGGCTTGACCAGCTCATAGGCCTTCTCGCACATATCGTACAGGCGCTCCAGGCCGAAGTGCTCTTCGTGGCAGGCGATCTGCAGCACGGAGTCGGCGGAGGTGTAGAGGATAGGCTTGCCGCTTGCAACGCTCTCGTCGCCCAACTCATTGATGATGGTGGTGCCGGAAGCGTGGCAGTTGCCCAGGAAACCCGGCACGCCGGTCAGTTCCTGCAGCTTGTCGGTCAGCTCTTTCGGGAAGGACGGCACGGTCTTGGGGAAGTAGCCCCAGTCGAACAGCACCGGCACGCCGGCGATTTCCCAGTGGCCGCTCTGCGTGTCCTTGCCGGTCGATTGTTCGCGCGCCGCGCCATAGGCTGCGGTGAAGCCGTCGCGCAGCGGGAAGCCTTCGGCCCACTGGCCGCTGGCTTCGTGGGCGGCAGCGGCCAGGCCCAGTTTTTCCATGTTCGGCAGCGACATCGGCTTGCCTTCCCTGGCAGCCCATGCGGCGATATGGCCGAAGGTGTTGGTGGCGCTGTCGCCGTATTTGCCAGCGTCGGGCGTTGCGCCCAGGCCGAAGGAGTCCAGTAGGAGGATGAATGCGCGTGACATGATAGGCTCGCTCAAAAGGTCAGTTTATGCCGAATAAAGCACAGGGGCGGTCCAGCCGCCCCTTTTCTTATTACGCCTTAGGCGTTTTTGCCACGTTTTCCACGAAGGCCAGGATCAGCTTGATCAGGCTTTCGGCGCCGATGGCGGCGTACTTCAGGGTCTGCTCGTGCGACAGCGGGAACGGCGACAGGCCTTCGGCCAGGTTGGTAATGACGGACACGCCGACCACCTTCAGGCCACAGTGGCGCGCAGGCACCACTTCCGGCACCACCGACATGCCCACCACGTCCGCGCCCAGCGTTTTGAAGGCGCGGATTTCGGCCGGGGTTTCGAAGTTCGGACCGGCGTAGGCGATGTAGACGCCGTCATGCAGCGTGATGGCCTGCTCGGCTGCGGTGCTCTTCAGCAGATTGCGCAGGTCGGCGTCGTAGGCGTTGGCCATGCTGAAGAAGCGCGGGCCGAAGCGTTCGTCGTTCGGGCCTATCATCGGGGTGCCCGGCAGGAAGTTGATGTGGTCGGTCAGCGCCACCAGCGAGCCGGCGTCCACTTCAGGACGCAGCGAACCGGCCGCGTTGGTCACGAACAGGAAGTCCACGCCCAGCAGTTTCAGCGTGCGCACGGCGGAGGTCATCACGCCCAGGCCGTAGCCTTCGTAGAAATGGCCGCGGCCTTTCAGGCACACCATCTGCACGCCGTTCAGGGTGCCCAGCACCATGGCGCCGGCGTGGCCGTGCACGGTGGAGATGGGGAAGCCCGGCAGCTCGTCGAAACCGATAGTCACCGCGTCCGTCATTTGCTCCGCCAGTACGCCCAGGCCGGAACCCAGGATCATGGCCAGGCGTGGCTGGAAGTTCGCTGGCATGCGCGAACGGACGATGGCGGCGGCCTGGAATGGAGAATTGTTAGACATGGTTATCCTCGTTTTAAGTGTTTTATCTGTGAGTTTTGGGCTGCTGCGCGGGGAATGTGACTTACGGCTATACAGGCGACACTATGCCTGAGCCCTATATGTATGGCAAATACCATTTTTCTTGGTCATTTATATGAAAGTCGTATAAATTAGGGGCTGCGCCTCTTTTTTCAGCATTTGACACTGCACGGACATATGTTTACGATGAAAGACAAATGTTTACAAGGCCACCGCCCGTGACGGACACATCCAAAAAAGAGCAGCTCTACGAGCTGATCCGCGCCAACCCCTTCGTCTCCCAGCAAGACCTGGCCGTCGAGCTGCGCCTGTCGCGCTCGGCCGTGGCCGGCCACATCGCCAGCCTGATACGCGAACGCCGCCTGCTCGGCCGCGCCTACGTGCTGCCGGATAAACGCCCTGTACTCTGTATAGGCGCTGCCAACCTGGACCGCAAGTTGCGCACGCTGGAAACGCTGCAAATGGGCACCTCCAATCCGGCCTACGCCGAGGAAGTGCATGGCGGCGTGGCCCGCAACATCGCCGAGAACCTGGCCCGCCTCGGCCTGCCGTCCGCCCTGCTCACCGCCGTGGGCGACGACACGGCCGGCCACTCGCTGCTGCAACAGGCCGAGACGGCCGGCATCGACACGCGCGGCACGCTGCGCCTGAACAATACCTACAGCGGCACCTACACCGCCGTGCTGGACGAGCGCGGCGAAATGGTGCTGGCCCTGGCCGACATGGCGCTGTACGACCAGATGACGCCGGACTTCCTGGCCAGCCGCACGCCGCAGCGCGGCGGCGCCGCGATGGTGGTGGCCGACCTGAACCTGCCGCTGGACAGCGTGGCCGCCCTGCTGCAGGACGCGCAGCGCGACGCCCTGCCGCTCATTATCGTGGCCGTGTCCCAGCCCAAGATGGCGCGCCTGCCGCAAGACCTGCACGGCCTGCGCCTGCTGGTGCTCAACCGCGGAGAACTGGAAACCCGCGTGGGCCGCGCCCTGCCAGACGAAGCCGCGCTGGCGCAAGCCTGCCGCGAAGTGCAGGCGCAAGGCGCGCAGGACCTCATCATCACCTGCGGCGGCGAAGGCGTGTTCCATACCGGCTCGCACACCGGCGCGGAAGGCCTGGGCTGGCTGCCGGCCCCGCAAGTGGACGTAGTGGACGTGACCGGCGCCGGCGACGCCTTTGCCGCCGGCGTGTGCTGGTCCATCTACCAGGGCAACGGCGACCTCACGCTGGCCTGCCGCCGTGGCCTGAAAGTGGCCGCCATGACGCTGGAAAGTCCGGACACCGTCTCCCCCCTGCTGGCCGCCGACATTCTCGACGAGATCAACGAATTCCACTTTTAGGAAACCACCATGCACCAATTCCTCTCCTACTCGGCCGAAGTGGCCAACGCGCGCGCAGCGGGCAAACCCGTCGTGGCGCTGGAATCGACCATCATCTCGCACGGCATGCCTTACCCGCAGAACGTGCAGACCGCGCAGGAAGTTGAACAGATCATCCGCGACGCGGGCGCCGTGCCGGCCACCATCGCCATCATCGGCGGCAAGATCTGCATCGGCCTCTCGCCCGAGCAGCTGGAATTGCTGGGCAACTCGCCGGACGCCATGAAGGTGAGCCGCCGCGACCTGCCCTACGTGCTCTCGACCGGCAAGCTGGGCGCCACCACCGTGGCCGCCACCATGATCTGCGCCGAGCTGGCGGGCATCCATGTCTTCGTCACCGGCGGCATCGGCGGCGTGCACCGTGGCGCCGAGACCAGCTTCGACATCTCGGCCGACCTGCAGGAGCTGGCGCGGACTTCGGTGGCCGTGGTGTGCGCGGGCGTGAAGTCCATCCTCGACATCGGCCTCACGCTGGAATACCTGGAGACGCACGGCGTGCCGGTGGTGAGCGTAGGCCAGCCCGGATTCCCGGCCTTCTTCACGCGCGAAAGCGGCTTCAACGCCGACTTCCAGCTCGATACGCCGGCCGAGCAGGCCTCCTTCATCAACACCAAGTGGAAGCTGGGCCTGAAGGGCGGCGTGGTGGTGAGCGCGCCGGTGCCGCAAGACCAGGCCATGCCGAAGGCGGAGATCGACGCCATCACCGCGCAGGCGCTGGGCGAAGCGGCGGCGGGCGGCGTCACCGGCAAGAAGGTCACACCCTTCCTGCTGGCGCGCATCAAGCAGCTGACCGAGGGCCGCAGCCTGGCCACCAATATCGCCCTGGTAAAGAACAACGCCCGCGTCGGCGCCGAACTGGCGCGCGCACTGCTGGAGCACCCCGTCGTATAACGAAGGCCTGCCATGTCCATCGATCTGAAACAACTAAAGTACTTTCTCGCCGTTGCAGAAGAAAAGAGTTTCAGCCGCGCTGCGGAACGGCTGCACATATCGCAACCGCCGCTGAGCCAGCAGATCATGAAGCTGGAAAGTGAACTGGGCGTGCGCCTGTTCGCGCGCACCACGCGCACCTTCGAGCTGACGGTGGCGGGCAAGGCGCTGATGTCCGAAGCGTCCGAGCTGCTGGCCAAGATGCGCATGACCATAGACACCATCCGCCAGATCGACCGTGGCGAAGTGGGCCGGCTGCGCGTGGGCATCGTGGGTTCGGCGATGTGGGGGCCTATCCCCTCGCTGCTGGAGGAATTCCAGAGCAAGTTCCCGCGCGTGACGTGGACCATCCATGAATTCGGACCGACGGTGCAGTACGACGCGCTGCGCGCCAAGCAGATCGACGTGGGCTTCTGGCGCGAGCCGAAACTGAACGAGGACGACCTGCGCAACGACAACCTGCGCCAGGAGCTGTGCTTCCGCGAGAACGTGTGCGTGGCGCTGAACGAGCACCACCCGCTGGCCAAGCAGGACGCGATCGAGCTGACCGACATCGCCAACGAGCCTATGCTGACGCTGGCGCTCGACAAGTCGGCCTTCCCGCGCTACCTGATCCAGTGCTGCGTGAAGGCGGGCTTCCAGCCCACCATCTTCCAGGAGGCGTCCGAGCCGCAGACGCTGCTGGCCATGGTGGGCGCGGGGCTGGGCGTGGCACTGCTGCCAGAGACCACCAGCCGCATCGGCTGGCCGGGCGTGGTGTTCGTGCCGATCCGCACCAACCCGCCGTCGGCCAATCTGTACATCACCTACACCACGCTGGACGACGCGCCGGTGGTGCGCGCTTTCCTCAACATCCTCAAGCCCGCCACGTGACTGCCGGCGGGTTACGCTCCGCTAACCCGCCCTACGCGACCCATGCGCCCCATGCGAACTACCTGAACCACGCGAACCACCCGAACCACGCGAACACGTAGGGCGGGTTAGGCGGAACGCCGTAACCCGCCAGCGGTGACGCGGCTACTGCGTCGCCCCGCCCTGCACGCGCACATCGGCCACGGTGGCGAGCGTGGTGCGCACCGCGATGCGCAGGCCTTCAATCATATCCGCCAGCGCCATGCTGGCCGCACCCGGGTGCGCCGCCGCCTGCTGGGGCAAATATGGAATGTGGATGAACCCCGCCCGCATCGCCCTCCGCCCCTTCGCTGCGGCATGCATCAGCCCATAAAACACGTGGTTGCACACAAAAGTGCCCGCCGTCTGCGACACCGAAGCAGGCAGCCCCGCTTCCCGCAGCGCGCCCACGATGGCCTTGATCGGCAGCGTGGAAAAATACGCCGCCGGGCCGCCCGGCACAATGGCCTCGTCCACCAGCTGCTGCTGACGGTTGTCCCTGATCGGCGCGTCGTCCACATTGATGGCCACGCGTTCCACAGACAAGTCGCAGCGCCCGCCCGCCTGCCCCACCGCGATCACCACCGCAGGATGAAGCTCCGCCACCGCCTGCGCCATCGCCTCGTTGGCCTCGCCGAACACGCAGGGCAACTGGCGCGCCACCACGCGGAAGCCGTCCTCGCTCCAGCCGTCCAGCGCGCGCACGGCTTCCCAGGCGGGGTTGATGGTCTCTTGGTTAAACGGCTCGAAGCCGGTCAGCAGTATCGTTTTCATCGTCAATAGTTCATCAGGAAGTACAACAGCAGTATATTCGCCCCCAGCAGCGGCAGCGCAGTGGGGATCTGGGCCTTGATGACGGCGTGCTTGTCGTGCAGGTCCAGCAGCGCGGCGGGCACAATGTTGAAGTTGGCGGCCATGGGCGTCATCAGCGTGCCGCAGTAGCCGCTGAACATGCCGATGGCGGCCATGACCGCCGGATTGGCGCCGTACACGTTCACCAGCACGGGTATGCCGACGCCGCCCGCCATCACAGGGAAAGCGGCGAAGCCGTTGCCCATGACAATGGTGAACAGCGCCATGCCGCCGCAGTACACGGCCACCGCCACCAGCTTGTAGTCCATATTGATGTAGGAGGTGCTGACGTGGGCCACGGCCTTGCCCACGCCCGCCTCCGTGAACAGCAGCCCAAGCACGGCCAGCATGTGCGGCAGAACGATGGCCCAGCCCATGGCGTCGACCAGGCGCCGCTGCTCGCGCGCGGCCTGCAGCGGTGTGGCGCGCAGCATAACGCAGGCAACCGCCACCGCGATCACCGAGGCGCAGCCCAGCGCGGCCAGGGTGAGGTGCTTCTGCTCGAACAGGAAAAGGCCGCCCAGCTTGACGTCCTTGAGCAAGGTGGCGCAGGCCATGGTGACGCCGGGGATGATGAGCGCGGGCACGAACAGCTTGTTGCCCAAGCGCTGGGCGCTGCTGCGGCGCTCGGACTCGGGCAGATTATTCGGCGCGCCCATGCGCACGCCGCCAAAGCCGGCCAGCAGCGCCATGGTGATCATGATGGCGCCCGCCGTCGCTTCCGGCAGCGCTTCGCCAGCCAGATAAATTGCGGCGTACAGCGCCCAGAACAGCGCCGTCGTGTGGCGGCGCGGGTTGCTGCGGTCGGCCAGCGTGAGCAGCGCGATCAGCGCCAGCACGGCGCCCAGCAGCAGGTAAAAGTATTCCAGCTTGAAGATCATGGCTGGCCTCCGCTCGGCAGCGGAGCGGCTGCACCTGCTGCGGCCTTGCCTGCGGCGGCAAGCAGCTCGCTTTCAATTTCGCGGTCCAGGCGGCGCAAGCGCCAGGCGTGGATGATGTAGGCCGTCACGGCGGTGGGTATGCCCCACATGGCCACGTGCAGCGGGTCAACCTCGATGCCCTCCCCTCGCAGGATGGTCTGCATCAGCACGATGGCGCCGAAGGCCACGAAGATGTCCTCGCCGAAGAACAGGCCCACGTTGTCCGTGGCGGCGGCCATGGCGCGCACGCGCTGGCGCAGGCGTTCGCTCAGGCCCGGGTGGCGCAGCTCGGCCGCCGCTTCCGCCATCGGCGCCACCAGCGGCCGCACCATGTTCGGATGCCCGCCCAGGCTGGTCAGCCCGCCGGCGGCGGACAATTCGCGCACCGTCAGGTAGACAATCAGTATGCGCCCCGCCGTCGCCGCCTTCACGCGGGCGATGGCGGCCTGCGCGTGCTCGCGCAAGCCGTAGCGCTCCAGCAGGCCGATCGCGGCCAGCGGCAGCAGATAGATCAGCGGCAGGTTGCGCGTCTTGACGAAGGCCCTGCCCAGCGACGCCAGCAAGGCCTCCACCGGCATCATGGCGGCGAAGCCCGTTGTGAAGCACGCCGCCGCCACCACCAGCACCGGATGCGCGCGCAGCAAAAAGCCCACCACGATCACCGCCACGCCCAGCAAGGGCCATAAACTTACCGCTGTCTGCATCCCGCCGCTCCTGAAAGTAAAAAAGCCCGCACATCTTACGATGCGCGGGCTTCGCCAACGAAGAACTTATTAGAAGTTCGCTTTGAACTGCACGCCGTAGGTGCGCGGTTCGTTGACGATACCGGTCAGGTTGTTGAAGTCGATCGCGGCGATGACTTGCTCGCGGCCGGTGATGTTGCGGCCGTAAGCGGCGACTTCGTACTTGCCGTCAGCCCATTTGTAGCCGGCGCGCAGGCCGCCTTCCAGCATGGATTTGGCTTTGTATTCCTTCGCTTCGTACAGGAACATATTGTATTTGTCGCGGTAAGCCCAGTCGGTGTAGGCGTAGAACTCGCCGTTGGCCACAGGAGTGCTGTAGCGCAGCGTGAAGTTGCCCACCCACTTGGGCGCGCGCGGCAGCGGGTTGCCGTTGATCAGCGCAACCGTGGAGCCGCCGATGGTCTTGGTTGGGTTGGTGACGGTGCAGCCATTGCCGCATGGCGCCACGAACAGGCCTGCGTCCTTGATCTCGGTGTCGTTGTAGCTGCCGCCGATGGTGGCGCGCCATTCTTCCGAGATAATGGCTTGCATGTCCAGCTCGAAGCCCTGGCCTTCAGCCTTGTCCGCATTGACCAGGCGGTTCTGGTTGACGGCGCCCGAACCTGCGGTCAGCTGCAGGTCTTTCACGCGGTACTTGAACACCGAAGCCGACAGGCGCGCACGCTTGTTCAGGAAGTCCTGCTTGATACCGGCTTCCACCGACAGGTTCTTCTCCGAATCGCCCACCGAGATGGTGTCGCCGAACAGCACGCGGCCCTGGATCGACGGAGCGCGGTAGCCGGTCGCAATGCGGCCGTACACGTTGGTGTTCTTGTCGATCTCGTAGTTGGTGCTCAGGTCCCAGCTGATGTTGGTGTCTTTCGGATGCGCGAACAGCGGGCCGACGTTCTTGCCGCCGAAGGGAGTCAGCGTGCGGGCTGCCACGAAGTCCTTCTTGTCGTCGGTGTAGCGCACGCCGGCGCGCACTTTCCAAACGTCGCTCAGCGCGTAGTTGACGGAGCCGAAGGCCGCCCACGAGCGCGAGTTCTGGGTCTGCTGTGCATAGCCGTTGACTACGCCGCCGCCCAGGGTGTCGAAGTTGAAGCTGTCGACAACGATGTCTTCCTTGAAGTAGTACACGCCGCCGATCCACTGCAGGCGGTCCTTGGTGTTGGACTCGACGCGGAACTCTTGCGAGATCTGCTTGTGGTCCGGCAGGCCGTCGGCGGTTTCGGAGGTGAACGGGATGAAGGCAGGAGCCGGGCCGGAGGTGGCGCCGGAACCGTAGCCGCCGTCCACGTCGGCGCGGCTGTAGAACTTGGCCTTCTCGTAGCCGGTGATGGAGTGCAGCGTCATCGTCGGCAGGTCGTAGCGCAGGGTCAGGCTGGAGCCGGTGACTTTCAGCTTCTGGGTGTTGAAGCCGTCGGTCGGGTAGCGGCCATAGTCAAAGCCGTCCACGATCTCGTTGGTGCCCTTCTTGATGATGCCGGCGCGGAACAGGGTGGCGCTGCCGTCCATGTCGCGGTGGTGCACATTGAACAGGGCGCTGAAGTCCTTGTTAGGCTTGAACGCCACCTGCACGCGGGCCGCGTTGTCCTTGTAGCCTTCGAAGTCCTGAGTGCCGGTGATGCGCGGGTTGTGCACGCGGTCGTCGCGCGACTGCGATTGCAGCGATACGCGGGCGCTGATCATCTCGTTGATCGGCAGGTTGAAGGCGCCTTCGGCATTGAACACGCCGTCCTTGCCGAAGCCGGCCGACACATAGCCTTCCTGCTTGTTGGTCGGCTTGACCGAGTCGAACTTGATCACGCCGGCTGGCGAGTTGCGGCCGAACAGCGTACCTTGCGGGCCGCGCAGCACTTCAATCTGTTCCACGTCGAAGACCGGGAAGCCTTTCAGCATCGGCGACTCCTGCACCACGCCGTCGTACACCAGGCCCACAGGCTGGGAGGCGTTCAGGTCGAAGTCGGTGTTGCCCAGGCCGCGGATGTAGAAGCGCGGGAAGGAACGGCCGAAGTCCGATTCCACGTTCAGCGACGGGGTACGGCCGGACATGAAGCGGATGTCGTCGCCGCCAGCGGTCAGCACGTCCAGCTTTTCGCCTTTCATGGTGGAGATGGCCATAGGCACATCCTTGATGTTTTCCGAGCGGCGCGCTGCCGTCACGATCACCGTTTCAAGCTGGCCGGCTTGCGCCTTGGCGTCGGCTTGGGCGGCTTCCTGGGCCATCGCGCCTTGCAGCGGGAAGGCGCCGGCGATCGCCAGGGCGATCAGCGTGCGGGACGCGTACTTACTTTTTGTCATCATGAACCAGCTCCTAGCAGGGATTGCTTTACAAAAAACCAATAAAATCGTTACAAGGGCGAATCCTAGCATGAAACCTTTTAACTGGAAATTACGGCGCAATAGATTCAATTTATATGATTCACATATAAATAAACAATAAAAAACGTATTTGCCATACATATACCGGCTCATGCATAGTAAGTGGCTATCCAACCGTCATGCGGACCACTTATATAGTGCATTGCGGCGAGAGTGCCGCAGAGGGTGGCAAGGCGGTGGCGGCGAGGTGGAAGCGGCGTGCCGATTTGGCAAGAGCAAACGGCAACAGCATGAAAAAGCAACAACGTAAAATAAATTTTGGGCTTTATACAATGTTGCAGCAGCACGACAAGGCGGCGACACAATATGACCAAGTTTCACGCTTTTGATGCGATGCAGGAAAAACAATAAATCGGGGCATTGCCTCTAAAAAACAGCCCAAGTTACATGTTCTGGCCGCAAAAAATATACAATATCGAACTTCCAGGAGCCTACTCATGAAAATCAAACAACTCAGTCTGACGATCGCCGCCATGTGCGTGGCAGCTGGCGCCTGCGCCGCTGACCCGAAACTGGCCATCGTCTACGACGCGGGCGGCAAGTTCGACAAGTCGTTCAACCAGTCCGCTTCCGAAGGCGCCGCGCGCTTCAAGAAAGACACCAACATCAGCTTCCTCGAAGCGCAAGCCAGCAGCGACACGCAAGCCGAGCAGGTTCTGCGCGGCCTGGCCCGCAAGAATATGGACCTGATCGCCTCCATCGGCTTCGCGCAAACGCAAGCGGTGCAGAAGGTCGCCAAGGAATTTCCGAAAGTCCGCTTCGTGCTGATCGACGGCGTGGCGCAAGGCGCCAACGTGAACTCGATCACCTTCAAGGAAGAAGAAGGTTCCTACCTGGTGGGCGTGGCCGGCGTGATGGCCTCCAAGAGCAAGAAGCTGGGCTTCATCGGCGGCATCGACATTCCGCTGATCCGCACCTTCGCCTGCGGCTACGCGCAAGGCGCGAAAGCCACCGACAAGAAAGCGGAAGTATTCCAGAACATGGTGGGCACCACCTCGGCCGCATGGAACGATCCGGCCAAGGGCGGCGAACTGGCGCGCTCGCAGTTCGAACGCGGCGTGGACGTGGTGTTCGCAGTGGCCGGCGGCTCGGGCATGGGCACGCTGCAGACGGCCAAGGAAAAAGGCAAGCTGTCGATCGGCGTCGATTCCAACCAGAACAGCCTGTACCCAGGCAGCGTGCTGACCTCCATGGTCAAGCGCATCGACAATGCCGTGTATGATTCCTTCATGCAGATGAAGAACGGCACCTGGAAAGCCGGCGTACTGGCCAAGGGCCTGAAAGAAGGCGGCGTGGACTGGGCTCTCGATGAGCACAACCGCAAGCTGATCACCCCGGAAATCGAAAAGAAAGTCCTGGGCGTGCGCAAAGACATTATCGACGGCAAAGTAAAAGTGATCGACTACCGTACTGGCAACAGCTGCCCGGTCTAATCACGTGATTCAAAAAGAGAACGCGCCGGCGGGTTTTCCCGTCCGGCGCGTTTTTCAGTCATAGCAACCATCATCCAGTGATCCTATGCACCCAGCAGTAGAATTTCGCGGCATCTCCAAGCAGTTCGGAGCGGTCAAGGCGAACACGGACGTCAGCTTCAGCATCGCCAAGGGCGCCATTCATGGCCTGGTGGGCGAGAACGGCGCCGGCAAATCGACCCTGATGAGCATCCTGTACGGATATTACCGCGCCGACGGCGGGGAGATCCTGCTCGACGGCCAGGCCCGCAACATCCACAGCAGCCACGAGGCCATCCATCTCGGCATCGGCATGGTGCACCAGCACTTCATGCTGGTCGAGAACATGACCGTGCTCGACAACGTGATGCTGGGCGCGGAAGGCGGCTTCAAGCTGGCCAACAAGCGCGCCGCGGTGGAGGCGCAGCTGCGCGAGATCTGCACGCGCTACCGCCTGGACGTCGATCCGCTGGCCACCATCCACGACCTGTCCGTGGGCGCCCAGCAGCGCGTGGAGATCCTCAAGCAGATCTACCGCAGCGCCAACATCCTGATCCTGGACGAGCCGACCGCCGTGCTGACCGCGCAGGAGACCGAGTCGCTGTTCGACATCCTGCGCCTGTTCAAGGAGCAGGGCAAGACCATCATCCTGATCACGCACAAGCTGCAGGAAATCCTCGACATCACCGACACCGTGACCGTGATGCGCGGCGGCCGCGTGGTGGGTGCGGTGGAAACCGCGCAGACCTCGAAAGAGGCGCTGGCCAATATGATGGTGGGCCGCCCGATTGAGAACAACCTGCCGCGCGGCGCCTACAATCCCGGCGCGCCGGTGCTGGAAGTGCGCGACCTGCAGCTGACCGACGACCAGGGCGTGGTCCTGCTGGACAAGCTCAATTTCACGCTGCGCGCGGGCGAGATCGTCGCCATCGCCGGCGTGTCCGGCAACGGCCAGAGCGAGCTGATGGAAATCCTGTCCGGCATGCGTTTGCCCACCTCGGGCCAGGTGGACTTCCAGGGCAAGGCCCTGCCCTACGCGGGCCGCTCGGACGCCGACGGCCTGCCGCTGGAGTTCCGCCACCTGGGCATAGGCCATGTGCCGGAAGACCGCCTGCGCGACGGCGTGATCAAGAACTTCTCGGTCATGCACAACACCTTCTTCGGCTACCAGGACCGCGTGAAAAACGGCTGGGGCCTGATCGACTTCAAGGGCGTGGCCGAGCGCTGCGCCGGCCTGCTGAAGGCCTTCGACGTGCGTCCTGCCAATCCGGACCTGCGCATCGGCCTGCTCTCCGGCGGCAACCAGCAGAAAGTGGTGATCGCGCGCGAAGTGCTGGCGAGCCCGAAGCTGATGCTGGTGGGCCAGCCCACGCGCGGCGTGGACATCGGCACCATCGAGTCCATCCACACCCAGCTGCTCGCCCTGCGCGACGCGGGCGTGGCCATCCTGCTGGTCTCCGTGGAGCTGGAAGAAGTGCGCGCGCTGGCGGACCGCATCCTGGTCATGTGCGGCGGCAGCATCACCGGCGAACTGAAAATCGACGAATTCGACACCACCCGCATCGGCTTGCTGATGGGCGGGATGCATAAATCATGAACACTAACGATATGCCACGCTGGGCGACAGCCTTTGTCCTGCCCTTACTGAACCTGCTGTCGGCGCTGCTGGTGGCGGCCCTGGTGATCCACCTGCTCGGTGAAGATCCGCTGGACTCCCTGCGCATCCTGATCAACAGCGCCATCGTCAACCCCGAAGGCCTGAGCTACACGCTGTTCTACGCCTCCACCTTTATCTTCACCGGCCTGTCGGTGTCGATCGCCATGCAGGCCGGCCTGTTCAACATCGGCTCCGAAGGCCAGATGTATATCGGCGGCCTGGGGCTGACCATCGCCATGCTGGCCCTGGACGCATCGCTGCCGTGGTGGCTGCTGATCCCCTGCGGCATAGTCGGCGCGGCCCTCTTCGGCGCGCTGTGGGGCTTCCTGCCCGGCTACCTGCAAGCCAAGCGCGGCAGCCACATCGTGGTGACCACGATTATGTTCAACTTCATCGCCGCGTCGCTGATGAACTTCTTCATCGTGAAATACATGATACCGGCGGGCGAGCAGAACACCGCCAGCCGCGTGTTCTCGGCCGCCGCCGAAATGCCGCGCCTGAACACCTGGTTCCCGGTGCTGGGCGACACGCCGCTCAACGTAAGCTTCCTGCTGGCCATCGTGGCGCTGGCCATCTACGGCCTGGTGGTCACGCGTTCGGCCTGGGGCTACAAGCTGCGCGCCACCGGCTTGAACAAGCACGCCGCGCACTACGCCGGCATCCGCATCAGCAAGATGATCATCGTCGTCATGCTGATTTCGGGCGCACTGGCCGGCCTGGGTTCGGTCAACTCCATCATGGGCTCGACCCACTACCTGTCGCTCAACTTCGTCGGCGGCGCCGGCTTCGTCGGCATCGCGATTGCGCTGATGGGCCGCCAGCACCCGGTCGGCATCTTCCTGTCGGCCGTGCTGTTCGGCGCACTGATCCAGGGCGGCTTCGACCTGTCGCTGGAAAAACCGAACATTCCGACCGAAACCTTTATCTTCATCCAGGGCCTGATCATCCTGTTCTGCGGCGCCATGGAGAACTTCTACGCACCAGCCATCATGAAGCTGATCAAGGCCAAGGGGTAATGACATGACTTTTGAAGACCTGCATATCGGCAGCATCCTGGTATCGACCGTGCGCAACGCGCCGGTGCTGATTTTCGCCGCCATGGCCGGCCTGTTCGCGGAGCGCTCCGGCGTGATCGACATCGGCCTGGAAGGCAAGATCCTGGCCTCGGCCTTCGTGTCGGCGGCGGTGGCCTTCGCCACGCAGAACCCGTGGTACGGCGTGGCCGCCGGCGTGGCCGTGTCGGTGGCGCTGGCCACCTTGCAAGGCTATGTCAGCATCACGCAAAAGGGCAACCAGCTGGTGGCCGGCATCGCCATCAACATCGCCATGAGCGGGCTGACCTTCGTGGTGGCCCAGTTCTTCTTCCAGCAGGGCGGCCGCACGCCGGACCTGGGCCAGGCGCGCCTGTTCGACGTGGTGCTGCCGGGCAGCGCCGCCATCGTGGACGTGCCCTTCCTGGGCTGGCTGTACACCAAGCTGATAGGCGGCCATTCGGTGCTGGTCTACCTGGCCTTCGCGCTGGTGCCGCTGGTGCACTGGGTGCTGTACCACACCCGCTTCGGCCTGCGCCTGCGCGCCTGCGGCGAGAATCCGCATGCGGCCGATGCAGCCGGCGTGTCGGTGGAATGGACGCGCTACAAGGCCATGCTGATCGCCGGCGTGCTGTGCTCGTTCTCGGGCGCCTACCTGGCCATCGTGCAGAGCGGCTTCTTCCTGCGCGACATGTCGGCCGGCGCCGGCTACCTGGCGCTGACCGCCATGGTGTTCGGCAACTGGCGTCCGCTGTACACCTTCTTCGGCTGCCTGATGTTCGGCTTCTTCGGCGCGGTGCAGATCCAGATCGAAGGCGTGGACCTGCCGGTGGTGGGCCGCATTCCCGGCTCGCTGATCCAGATGGTGCCGTATGTCGTCACCGTGATCGTGCTGGCCGGCCTGATGGCCAAATCCGTGGCGCCCAAAGCCATCGGTGTACCGTTCGTCAAATCGCGCTAGCGCGCACGCAATGGCGGGTTACGGAGCAGCGCTCCTAACCCGCCCTACGCGCTGTCCCATTGCCAATTCGGCAATCCTGCGCAACAATGGGGCACGATCCCTGACCACACGTGCCCATGACCTTCGGCGTCTACCTCTCCTCACTGGCCTTCGCCGTGCTGTCCGCCTACCTCTGGCGGCGCCAGCGGGTGCTGCGGCGCGAGGCCTTTATCCGCAGCTATGTGCTGCCGAAAGGCCTGTTCGAAAAGCTGATGAAGAAGCATCCGCAGCTCACAATCAAGGATTGCCAGCTGGTCGCGCACGGCTTGCGGCAGTTCTTCCTGGCGCACCTGAAAAGCGGCAGGATGTATGTGTCGATGCCGTCGCAGGTGGCCGACGACCTGTGGCATGAGCTGATCCTGTACACCAAGAACTACCAGCAGTTCTGCCAGCAGGCCTTCGGCCGCTTCCTGCATCACACGCCCGCCATCGTGCTGAGCAAGGGCCAGCGCGGCAACGACGGCATCCGCCGCTGCTGGCGCTATGTGTGCATGGAGGAGAACATCAATCCGAACGCGCCGACCCGTTTGCCGCTGCTGTTCGCGCTGGACGGCAAGTTCAACATCAACGAAGGCTTCCTCTACGTGCCGGACTGCCACGGCGTGCGCCGCAGCGACGACAGCGGCGGCGTCTATTGCGGCGCAGACCTCGGCAGCGGGCACTCGCTCAGCGACGGCGGCAGCGGCTGCAGCAGCGATTCCGGTTCCTGCGGCAGCGGCGGAAGCGATGGCGGCGGTGGCGGAGATAGCGGCGGCGACAGCGGCTGCGGTGGCGGCGGCTGCGGCGGGGGTGGCGATTGACGGCGCTGCCCGTATAATGCCACCCATGGAAAAAATCAAAACCCATCTACTGGCCCGCATCTGCTGGCTCGCCTTTGGCGGCGTCATGGCCGCCACGCGCCTGCTCGACGGCGTACAGCACAACTCCACCGGCATGACGGTCACCGGCATAGGCTGGCTGCTGCTGGGCATACTGTGGTTCCTCAGCCCGCTCATCATCGGCAAGAAGAAAAGCGAAATGGCGCAGCAGCAGCGCGAGGCGGCGATAGGTTCGGACAGCCTGCGCAACAAGCTGCTGTTCGCCGCCGCCGGCTGCGTGGCCGTGGGCATGGTGCTGCGCTACGGCTTCGGTAATTAACCAGATTCAAGCTGGCGCGCCCGCCGCGTGAGCGCTTCTATACTGGCCCGATCCCACTCAAGGAGCGAGCCATGGAATTCCAACGAGGCAGACTGTTTGACCACGTGCACCTGCGCGTGGCCGATGTGGACGCGAGCAAGCGTTTCTACCGGGCGGCGTTCGGCGCGCTCGGTCTGGCGGACGAAATGGTTGAAGGCGAAGGCAACTTCTATCTCGACGATTTGTATGTCGACAAGGCCGACGGTCCCGTCTCCCATGTCCACCTGGCCTTTATCGCCAAAGACCGCGAAACCGTGCAGGCCTTCCACCGGGCCGTGCTGGCCGCCGGCGGGCGCGACAACGGCCCGCCGGGCGAGCGCGACTACCATCCCGGCTACTACGCCGCCTTCGCCTTCGACCCGGATGGCAACAACATCGAAGCCGTCTTCCACGGGCCGTTCAGGCGCTCGGCCGAATCCGTGGTCTTCACGCCCACGCAATAGCGCTTACACTGGCGTATCTTCAATGTCAGCAACCGGGGAGCGCCCATGAGTCCCAAACTTGGCAACGGCAAGATCTGCTACATCCTGCTGCCGGCAATCGACCCGGCCGTTTCCGCGGCCTTCTACGAGCGCGTGTTCGGCTGGGAGATACGGCGGCGCGACAACGGCGAACTCACTTTCAATGACGGCGTGGGCGAAGTGAGCGGCGCCTGGGTCACCGGACAGCCGCCCGCCGACCCGGCCGGCAACATCATGGGCTTGTACCAGGAGCCCACCCTGGCTTGAGGGAGCAGAAATTGACGGCGTACTTCAGGCTCAGCCGGGCTTAGGGGGCACAAATAACTCCACAGAGACAAAAAAGAGTTCACTCAAGCGCTGCGCCATCGCCGCATCAATAGGCAAAGAGCCAGCGATCACCGCAGCCAATGTTTCGCTCGCAGAAAGCCGGAGTTCTTCAAAGCCTATTTGTGCAGCCATTTCGTTCATTGCTAAGCCCGTCCCCTAGACCGCCGGCTCCATTTGTCGCATTCTGCATGCGTTAGAATTTATCGAATTATAACCATAGCGGAATCAAAATATAGCAATTCCTCTCACGCCTTGATACCAACGACCTTCGTCAGCCAATCCACGCGATTCTTACTGCATGTTCAATGGACAGTAAAAAATTACTTTTCCGGATTGTTCCCGCATATCTGCTTGCAAATATTTTCGTGTTCAATTTCGAATCTATCAAGTTCGTTACTTTCCTCCTGCTCTATCTCCTTTATTTTTCCGGGATCTTTTTCCAATCTTTTCTTACTATTGATGCTCTTCATTTTATCTTCATGACGAGAAATGGCTAAAGGAGCAGAGTCTGATGCCATGCATCGACGGGTACATTCAGCCCGCGTAGTGCTTTTCATTTGTGCTTGGGCAGCATGTTCTGCTGAAATAAGTAGGAAAAGTATAAGTACTGTTTTTTTCATTTTGTTTCTCGATTGCAGTTGATTTATTTAAAATTTGCCAGGCGCAAAGTTCAATGTATACATCTTGCGTTAGAGCTTGTGCCGATGTAAGAATAGCCGAACTTTCCAATCATACTAATATCTCAACAAGACACAGGTAATGAGTCCTGCCACCTAGGTTTTAGTCTACACACAGCTTATGCAGTTTGACAGAGCGAAGCCCCAGCCCGCACGACCAATCAATAAATTTCCCCCAAGAGAATTTTAGGGAATAGTATTCTTGCATAAATTGACAAAAATATTGCTTCCATTCTGAAAAAATTTTTATAATTGTAACAATGTGTGATTTTCTAATGTGCGCGATGTAGTATTGCGAGACAGAGAGGTATAAATAATCACTGAAATATAACAAGCGCACACTTAGGCGGGTGCCGTTTCGATGTAGTACGTGAGGCATTCGTGCAATGCTGACACGCCAACGCAAAGAGCTGCTGCTCAAAATCCTGCGCGAGGACGGCCAGATCGTGGCCAAAACGCTGAGTGAAAAGCTGGGCCTGTCCGAGGACACCATACGCCGCGACCTGCGCGAACTGGCCAAGGAAGGCCTGCTCGAGCGCGTGCACGGCGGCGCCCTGCCCGCCTCGCCGGCCATGGGCAACTTCGCCCAGCGCCAGCAGATTTCCGCCGACTGCAAGCCCGCCATCGGCCGCGCCGCCGCCGCCATGGTGCGGCCCGGCCAGGTGGTGTTTATCGACGGTGGCACCACGGCGGTCCAGGTGGCGCGCCACCTGCCGCACGACCTGCGCGCCGTGGTGGTAACGCACAGCCCCAGTATCGCCGTGGAGCTGGCCGAACATCCCACGGTGGAAGTGATCATGCTGGGCGGCCGCCTGTTCAAGCATTCCATCGTCGGCGTGGACGAAGCGCTGCTGGCGTCTTACCGCAACATGGAAATCGCTATCACATTAGCAACTTAAATCATTAACAATGTAAAATAGGCCATTCTCCCACCATCCACATGGAGCCAGACATGAGCCACGCCGCGACCGCCTTCCGCCAACTGCACCAGGGGCCGCAGCTGCTGCGCCTGGCCAACGCCTGGGACGCGGGCAGCGCCCGACTGATCGAAAGCCTGGGCGCGTCCGCCGTGGCCACCACCAGCGCCGGCCTGGCCTGGTCGCTGGGCTATGCCGACGGGCACAATATGCCAGCCAGCGCCGCCATCGCCGCCACCCAGAACATCGTGCGCGGGCTGCGCGTGCCGCTTACCGTGGACATGGAAAACGGCTATTCGGACAACCCGGCCGCCGTCGCCGCCTACATCATGCTGCTGACGGACAGCGGCGTGGCGGGCATCAATATCGAAGACGGCGGCGATGCGCCCGACCTGCTGGCGCGCAAGGTGGAGGCCATCAAAAAAGCGGCCGTCACAGACGGCGTGGACATCTTCGTCAACGTGCGCACCGACGTCTACCTGCGCGGCCTGGCGCCGGAAGGCAAGCGCGTGCAGGAAGTGCTGGCGCGCGCGCAAACCTACCGTTCGGCCGGCGCGGACGGCCTGTTCGTGCCCGGCATCTGCCTGCCGGACGAGATCCGCCAGGTGGCCGCCGGCGCGGGCCTGCCGCTGAACGTGATGGACTGGCCGAGCGTGCCGGCGGCGGACGAACTGGCGGCGCTGGGCGTGCGGCGTTTCAGTGCCGGTTCCGGCATTGCGCAGGCGCTGTGGGGCGCGGCGCGCGAAATGGCGCAAAGCTTCCTCGACAGCGGCAACAGCGGCCCGCTGGCGCAGAAGGCCATGAGCTATGCAGACATCCAGAATCGGTTCCTGGGCCGGCCGACGAAGTAGCCTAAGTGAGAGAGGAAGAACTGCCGCGTTAGCAACGCGCGCGCGTGCAGTGCTTGCTGGCAGCCAGCCGCGCTGGCACACTGGTGCATGGCCAGTTCCTCCCCTCCCCGCAGACGTTTTCTCCAAGGTACGCTGAGCAGCTGCCTGCTGCCCATGCTCGCCGACGCCCATGCGGGCAAGGCGGTGCAGGTGGTGACGTATCCGCGCCACGTGGACACGGTGAACGAGCGCTACGACTACGACTGGCTGGTGCTGCGCACCGCGCTGGAAAAGTCCGCGCACGCCTTCGGGCCGTTCGAGCTGCGGCAGCTGGACGAGGCCATGTCGCCGCAGCGGGTCAAGCAGGAGCTGGCCCTGCCGCAAGGCCGCATCAATGTGCTGGCGCGCGCCTCCACGCCGGAGATGGAGCAGGACTTGCTGCCCATCCGCATCCCTATCGATAAAGGCCTGCTCGGCTTTCGCGTGTTCTTTGTGCGCGCCGCCGACCTGCCCCGTTTCGCTGCCGTGCGCAGCGTGCAGGACTTGCGCGCCCTGAACGCGGGCCTGGGCAAGGACTGGGCCGATGTATCCATCCTGCGCGCGGCCGGCATCCCGGTGGTGGAAGGCTCGTTCGAGAGCCTGATCCCCATGCTGATGGCGGGCCGCTTCGATTTCTATTCGCGCGGCGTGGACGAAGCCCCCCTGGAACTGCGCCAGTACCAGCAGCGCTTTCCGCAACTGGCGCTGGAGCCCACGCTGATGCTGCACTATCCGCTGCCGCGCTACATCTTCCTACGGCGCGACGCCGAAGGCGAACGGCTGGCCAGGCGCATCAAGGCCGGGCTGGAGACCATGGTGCAGGACGGCACGCTGAACGCGCTATTCCGCCAGCACAAAGGCCCCGTGATCGAGCGCTGCAAGCTGGACAAGCGCCGCCTGCTGACCATACGCAATCCCCGCATCTCGCCCACCGCCCCGCTGAACCGGCCGGAACTCTGGTACCGGCCGCTGGAGGGGAAGTAGGCGCCAGGCTTATTTGACTGCCGGCTCGGGCCAGATGGCCTGCAGCAGCGACGCCAGGTGGTAGCCGCCTTTCACCAGCTGCTCCTTGGCGATGGCCGACGACGGCACCGGGTAGTTGTCCGGCACGTTCAGCTGCCATACGGTGTAGACGGTGCCGTTGCGGCTGGTCTGCTTGCCGGCCGGGCCGACGGTCACGTCGGCGTGGGCGGCCTTGGCGACCACCAGCGCGTCGTTGGCCCACTGGTAAGGCCAGCTGGCAGGGTCGCCCGTGTTGGCCGCCACGGCGGGCTTGCCGGCGATGGCGATCTGCGCAAACTGCTCCGGCGTGCGCGCGCTCACGCGGCGCATGGCGTAGTCCACCACGGTGGTGTCCCAGTAGGAGTGGAAAGGCTTGGTCTTCGGACCGGGCTTGGCCTCGCCGGCCGGTTTCGCGGCCTCGCCTTCTTTCGGCGGCGCTGCGGGTATCAGCGCGGTGCCGCTGGCGTTGATCTTGTCGTCGTCCAGCAGCATATTGTTGCCGCCCTGCGGATTGAAGATGTTCACGCCGTCGATCTGCTCCTGCTTGAGCGGCACCACGAACACGCCTTCCTTGCTGATGAAGGCCGAGCCCACGTGCAGCGGCTGGTGCACATCGCCCGCAAGGTGGGTCAGCAGCAGCAAGGCCTGGCGCTTGGTGAACTTGTGCGGGTTGACGGCCGCGCCGTCCTTGCCCTGCAATACCCAGATCGCCTGGCGCAGCGACTGCACGATGTCGTGTTCCTCGGTGCCCACGCCGTGGTCGTGGTACTCGTCCAGTTGGAAGGGCACGTCGGTGTAGTGGTATTCGCTGTGCTTGGGATTGGCGGCCGTGTAGTCGGTCATCTCCGTGGTTTGCGGGCCGCAGTAGGTGCCCTTCACGCAGTCCATCCAGCTGGCGACCTTCTCCAGGCTCTCGCCCGGCAGCAGCAGCGCGCGCACCTGCTTCTCGGCGTAGCTGCCCTTGATCAGCTGGTCGGCGATGGAACCGACGATGCGGTGGCCGTCATTGCCCCAGGCCAGCGCGTTGGTCGACACAAAGGCGGCGCCCAGCGCCAGCGCGCATGCGAGCTTCTTCATCATTCTTCTTTTCCTTTACTTGGTTTCGGATAGTTCTTGTTCACGTCCAGCGGCGCGGCGTAAGGCGAGTCCCACAGCTGCTGGTGCAGCGCGGCGACGCGCTGCGCCATCTTCTCGCTGCGCAGCACCACTTCCAGGTTGCGCGACAGGTCGAAGTAGCCGCCCGCCCAGTTGCTGGTACCCACCCAGGCCAGCTTGCCGTCTATGCTCATGGTCTTGCTGTGGATGACGCGCGCGAAGGGAATGAAGCCGTCCGAGGCCTTGGGCAAGGTCACCACGCGGATCTCCACATTGGGCAGCAGGGCCAGGCTTTTCAGGTAGGCGATGGCGGGCGCTTCGGTGTTCCAGTTGGAGACCATCAGCTTGATCTTCACGCCGCGCTGCGCGGCCGCGCGCAGCGCGTTGTCCACCACCGGATAGTAGGGACGCGTGCCTTTCGGCCCGTAGCTGAGCGGCGCGTAGTCCAGCAGCTGCACCCGCACCTCGCTTTGCGCTTCTTCCAGCAGGGCCGGCAGGCCGCGCTCGGAATCGGCCACGCCGGGCGGGTTGTAGGCGTAGGGGCTGGCCATCAGGAAGGCGTCCGGCGCGTAGTTGGCGCTGGCCGAGGCGGTGCCGATTTCGGTGGCGCGCAGGCCGCGCGCCAGGCGCGCCTGGGCGTTCCAGTCCTGGTCGAAAATAGCCTGGATCTGCTTGACCACTTTGCCGTCGGTGATGCGCAGGCCGGTTTCGTGGATGTGGGTGAAGGAGCGCCAGTCGAAGTTCTGGCTGCCCACGTAGGCAGCGGCGTGATCCACCACCAGGTACTTGGCGTGGATGATGCCGTTGCCGGTGAGCTGGTTGAAATCGAGTATGCGCAGCTCCAGGTTGGGGATGGCTTTCAAGCGTTCGATGGTGGGCGCTTCGGACAGGCCCACGCCTTTTTTGTCGAGCAGGAAGCGGATCTTCACGCCGCGCTTGCCCGCCGCCTCCAGGCGCTCGAACACTTTCTCGAAGGCGCTGCCTTCCCGCACCACGGCATAGAACTGGCCAATGGCGATGTCGTGCCTGGCGTTGTCGAACAGCTCGCTCCACACGGCGGCCGCATCGCGCAGGTCCGGATTGGCGAGCGCGGTTTCCACCGGCGTGGTCAGCACCAGCTCGTAGCCGGGGATGTTGAAGTCGGCGTGGGCGCTGCCGACGCCGGCCGCCAGCATTGCGGTGAGTAAGAGTTTGCGCATGGTGTGGCTCCTGGTTTACTTGATACGCTGGATGCGGCCCGCCTGCTGCTCGGAACCGGCTGGCTTGCCGTCGCGGTCGCGCTGGGCCAGGTAGGCGGCCAGGGCGTCGATGTCGCGGATAGGCGTTGGTGCGCGGCTGGCGCCGCGCGCGAAGGTCGGGAAGTAGTCGCCGCCTTCGGCAAGGAAGTGGTTGGTCACCACGCGGTAGCTGGCGCCATCCTCGATGCGCACGCCGTGCAGCAGCACGCTGCCCGGTACCAGGCGCTGGCCTTCCGGCTGGCTGGCGTCCCACTGGTAGGTAAAGCCGTCCGACACCTGCAGCAGGCCGCGCGTGACGCTGCGCCCTTGCAGCCACTGCTCTTCCAGCAGCGCACGGATCTGCGCGCCGGTCAGGTTCATCACGTCCAGCGTGTTACCGAAGGGCAGGACGGCGTGCAGGTGCGCCAGCGTGGCGTTGTTGCCCTGGCTGGTGAGCAGGTCCTGGCGCAAGCCGCCGCGGTTCATAAAGGCGATCTGCGCGCCGAAAGGCTTGCCGGCGGCCAGCATGGAATCCGCCACCAGGTCGCCAATGGCCGACTCGCTGCTGTCGTCGCCGGTGGCGCGCGCCACCTTGGCCACGGCCAGGCGCGCCACCGGTTTGCCCAGCACCTCGTCGCTGCGCCGGCGCACGCTGGCCATATAGGCCGCCATGGCCGGGTCGGCCGGATATTGATCCTGCTTCATCACCACGTTGCGGGCGCTGGTTTCCAGCACGGTGTTGCTGGCCGTGTCCACGCTCAGGCGGATGCGCGACATCACGTGGCCGGCCGTCTCGGCCTGCGTCACCAGGCGGCCGTCCACGCGGCACAGATAGCCTTTGTGCGAGTGGCCGCTGATGACCACCTTGATGGCGGGGTCGAGGCGCTTGACCAGGTCCACGATCTCGCCCTTCAGGTTCGGGCAGTCCGGCTGGTCCAGCGCGTCGGTGGTGCGGCCGCCCTGGTGGATCAGGGCCACGAACACGTTCACGCCCTGGGCGCGCAGCTCGGGCAGCGCGCGGTTGATGGCTTGCGCCTCGTCGCCGAACTGCAGGCCGGCGATACCGGAGGCCAGCACCACCTGGGCGGTGTCCTTCAGCACGGCGCCGATAAAGCCCACCTTCACGCCGTGCGCTTCCTGCACGCTGTAGGCCGGCAGAAAGGGTTTGTTGGTGACCATGTCCACCACGTTGGCGGCCAGGTACTGGAATTTGGCGCCGGGGTAGACCGGCTCGAACTTGCAGGCCTTGTCCGGGCGCGGCGAGACGCAGCCGCCCTTCTGCTGGCGCAGCAGCTCGGCGCGGCCGGCGTCGAATTCGTGGTTGCCCACCGAGGTCGCCTGCAGGCCCAGCAGGTTGAGCGCGCCCAGCGTGGTTTCGTCGGCCCACATCGAAGAGATGGCGGGGCTGGCGCCGATCAGGTCGCCCGCCCCCACCAGCAGCAGCTCGCGGTCTTCCGCGCGCCAGGCTTGCAGCGCGGCGGCGATGGTGTCGATGCCGCCGGCCAGCTCGCTGCGCTCGAAGCCCCAGGAATTGGTGTAGCTGAATTTGCTCGGCAGGATATTGCCGTGGAAGTCGTTCAGCGTGGCGATGTTGATGTCCACCACGGTGGCGGGACGCTGGCTGGCGCAGCCGGCCAGCAGGGCCGCCAGGGCCAGGACTAGCGCCGGGGCGGAGGATTTAAATGGATGGTTCATTGCAGGGACGAGGCCGGTAATCGGATATTGTACCGCCCGCAGCGGCCCGCAGGCAGGCGCAGCGGCTGGCGAAACGTTACGTTACAGAACAGAACGGAATAAAAAAACGGCTGGTGTCGCCACCAGCCGTTCTTGTTCAGACTACGTCAGACTAAGTCAGCAGCGAGATTAGAACTCGTACTTGACGGTAGCCTGGATCGCCCACTGGGACTCGCCTTTTTCCTGGCGGGTTACCAGCTCTTCGGTGGTGCGGACGTTGTAGATGTAACGGCCTTGGGCGTCGATACCTACGTAGTCAACAAAGCTGCGCACCTGGCCGCCGGCGGACTGGAAGGCCACTTCATTGATACGGCCCCACTTCTTGTTGATCATGTTGCCAACGTTCAGGAAGTCCAGCGAGAAGATGCCTTTGTGGCGTGGCCAGAAACCTGGCACTTCTTGCGTGACTTTCATGTCGATGCTGTTGGTCCATGGCGAGAAGTCGGTGTTGCGGCCAACCACGCCGCCCTTGTATTTCGCCAGGGCGCCGTTGGCGTCAACCACTTTCCAGAACGCCTCTTCCGTGGCAGCGCGGGCAGCCGGGGTGGCGCCGAAGAAGGCCACTTCACCCGAACCTGGTGCTTTCGGGATGTACATCAGGTCGTTGCCGGCCAGGCCGTCGCCGTTCAAGTCGTTGTTGATGGTCCAGCTGAACGGTTTGCCGGTGCGGCCTTCGTAGAACAGACCGAAGCCGGTCTTGTAGCTGCCGAAGAACGCTTTCTGCCAGCTCACGTTGGCCGAGATGCGGTCCTTGACCAGGTAGTTCGAGTTGGAAGCGACGTTCTCGTTCGGATCGAACGATGCACGGCCGCCCCAGTTCGAGCTGGAGGTCGAGGAGGTCAGCGGCGACACTTCGGTCGCGTCGGTGTAGGTGTACGCTACGCCCCAGCCCAGGCCGGCACGCATAGGCGCTTTTACCGACAGGGTCAGCAGGTTGCCGGCGCCGCCCGAGGTACGGGTGGCTTGCAGCACCTGGCCGAAGGACGCGTTGCTTTGCGCCTTGTTGCGGGTGTCCGGGCAAGCCGAGCCGCCCACTGCGCCGCCGGTGGCGGTGTAGCAGGTCGGCAGGTAGCCGGAGTTGGTCCAGAACAGCGGACGGCCGTCGCTACCGGTCTTGGTCGGTGCGCCCAGGTTCAGCTCTTTGTAGTAGATGCCGTCCTTGGTCTTGGTGCGCAGGTATTCCGCGCCGAAGACCAGGCCCATGAATGGCAGCTCATGTTCGAACGCCAGGTTGCCCTTCCACACCGATGGCTGCGCCATGTCGGAGCTGATGGTGTCGACCTTCATCGCCGGAATGGTGCTGACCACGTTGGTCGGCTGCTTGGTCGGATCGGCGCTGAAGAAGCCACCGGTGGTCGGGCAGGTGCCGGCCGCGAACGTGCAGGTGATGTTGCGGATCACCATGCCGGTGTTCTGGAACGGGTTGCCCAGCCAGACCGACAGGGCCGCGCCCTGGAACAGGCCGGCGCCGCCACGCAGCTGCGTTGGACGCTCGGAGTCGAACTTGTAGTTGAAGCCGACGCGCGGCTGGTACAGGTTCTGGCCGTCGATGGTGCGGGTGTTGTCGATGCCGAAACCGCCGGTCTGGCGGCCGCTGACCAGCGGGCCGGTGGCCAGTGCTGCGGTCGGGTTGGCGACCGGCACGTCGCCGATGCGGGAGCCGTCCACGCGCAGGCCGGCCGTGACGGTCAGCTGGCGGTTGACGGTCCAGGTGTCCTGCAGGAACAGGCCGATGTTTTTCAGCTCGAAGCGGGCGATCGCGTCATCCAGGGTTTTGCCCGGGATGGCTGCCTGCAGCGTGTACGACGAAGGACGGCCCTTGCTGAAGTTCTCCAGCACGGCGGCGGCATGCGCGGCCGAGGTGGCGGTGGAGCAGTTGATGGCGCCGAAGGAGTACGTGAACGTCGCGCTGCTGTTGATACAGGCGAAGGTGTAGTTGCCGTTGACGTTCTGCAGGAAGGCGTTGTAGATCTCGTTCTTGCTGTAGTCGGTGCCGAACTTCAGGTCGTGCTCGCCCAGCTGCCAGTTGGCGCCTGCGTAGAAGTCCTGGGTCTTGGTGTTCAGCACGTTTTTCTGACGGCTCTGCTCGGTGCCGAAGTTGGCGAAGCGGTTGCCGGTCGACAGGCCAGCCGGCGAACCGTCAGGCAGCGCGCCCGAGAACTGCAGGCCGATGGCCGGCAGGTAGGCGTTGTTCTTCGGCACGGAGTCGTACTTGCGGGTCGACGCGTTCACTTCGGTCGAGAAGGTCGGGGTCCATTCGGCGGTCCAGCGGCCGACCAGGGTGGTCAGCGACTTCTCTTGCGCGTACCAGTAGGAGCTCAGCGATACACCGGTCGCCGAGAAGCCTGGGAAGATAGGCTCGGACTGTTCGGTTTTGGTGTAGCGCAGCATGGCGCGCTGGTCATCGGTGATGTTCCAGTCCAGCTTCAGCAGCTTGTCTTCGGACTTGAACTTGGTGCCGGTCGGAACTTCCGAGGTACCGATGTCCATGCCGTATTTGTCTTTGGCGATGGCGGCGGCGCTGTCGAGCACCGACTTGGAGATGGCCACGGTGGTCAGGCCGCTGCCGACCACGCCGAAGGCCGGCGAGTTGCGGCTGCTTTCGGATTTTTCGTAGTTCGCGAACAGGAACAGTTTGTCCTGGATCAGCGGGCCGCCCAGGGTGATGCCCTTGGTAGTGTCTTTCGACGGCGGCGCGTCGAAGTAGGAATCGGTGGCGCTGTTGTAGCGGTCGCCGGCCATCTTGTTGTTGCGGAACACGTAGTAAACGCTGCCCTTGACCGTGTTGGTACCGGACTTGGTCACCGCGTTGATGTTGGCGCCGGTGTAGCCCTTCTGGGTCACATCGTAATTGGCCACGTTGACCTGCACCGACTGGATCGCCTCGACCGAGATCGGCTGCTTGCCGGTGGCGGTGCCGCTGGCTTCCAGGCCGAAGGTGTCATTCACGGCCACGCCGTCAATGGTCATCGAGTTGTAGCGCGAGTTCTGGCCGGCCACGGAGATTTCGCCGCGTTCCTTGTCGGTCTGCGACAGGCGCGGGTCGACCCGGGCGTAGTCCTGCAGGCTGCGCGAGATCGAAGCCTGGGTTGCCAGTTCGGTCGCGCTGATGCTGGTGCCGGCGCCCATATTGGTGCGGTTGAAGGTTTCCGAACGGCGGCCGGTAATGGCCACGGTCTGGATCGACGCGCCCAGCACGGCGTCCACGGCGGCCGTTTCAGCCACTTCCACGAACACGTTTTCACGTTTTTCGCTGACGCCGTTCTTGGTGATGGTGATCGTGTAAGGACCGCCGGCGCGCAGGCCACGGGCTACATAACGGCCGTCCGCGTCGGTCACCACGCTGCTGACCGAACCCGATTCCGTGTGCACGATGGTCACGGCTGCGCCAGCGGCTGGCTTGCCGTCGTTGGACGAAATGCGGCCGGAAATGGCCGACGTGGTGTTCTGAGCGAACGACGGTGCCGCCGCGAGCGCGATAGACAGACTGAGCGCGATCTGCGTCAATCGTAGCCGTTTGTGCTTGATCATTGTATAACCCCAAAAAAGACTAATATTATTGAAGTGCTGACGGCCGTCCTGTAGGCCGGCCGGGCATTTCCTCTTTACTGTGCTGCAAACCGGGACCGGCGCCGCGCTGGCAAAACGCCGGGAAAAATTCTTCTGTAGCGTAACGAATGAGTCTACTTTGGCAATGTTTCAGGAGCGTGACATCGCCCACTGCAGGTATGACAAAAAACAATTGCAACATGGCACTTTTGCAATGCTGATCTCACTATGCATGAAGCAAAAATGCATGACAAATTCGTTTTTCTTCGTGGATTCAGATCCAAAACCTATAAATCAGACGATTTAAGTCGGACGGCTGAACTCGGAGTAAGGGATTAGGCGGAATTATAAAGTTGGCTGAAAATAATTCATGGACTAAATGACAAAAGGACGCAGAAAAGCGTCCCATGTGTGGCGTGATGACCACAACGTTTCAGAAAAAACATTGCAAAAATGCCACTCGGCGCGCTAGGCGCACCGCGCGTTACCGCTTGATTACAAGTGTTTTACAACCGTTAATTTCCCGCCTTGTGCAGCGAAGACGCAACATCCGCCTCGAATTTGGCGAACTTGCCGTCCAATGCCTTGAGCAGGCGCTGCTTGTCCGGAGCGGACAGGAAGCTGTAGCGGATGCTGTCATATGACAGCTTTTTGACTTCGGCGTAATTGGTCTTGTAGCGGCTGGCGAACAGCACGTACTCGTTGGCCAGATTATTACGCGATACACCCGCGTCGTCGGTGGAGATGACAAAGGGCACGCCATACTTGCGGTACAGTGTGACAGGATGGGCGTCGCCCTTGATGCCCAGGATGAAGTCATTGCTGGTCAAATTCACTTCCACCGCAATGCCGCGCTCGCGCATGGCCTGCATGGTGGCCAGCGCGTTGGACTCGTGGGCGATGTCCATGCCGTGGCCGATGCGGCTGGCGCCGGCCACGTTGATGGCGTCCGCGATGTGCGACTGCAGCCCTTCCGGCGGCACCATGCCCAGCGCCAGCTCGCCCGCGTGCAGCGACAGCTTCACGTCCGGGTATTTGGCTTTCAGGAATTTGAACATCTGCATGTGCAGCTTGTAGTCGCGCATGGAGACGTAGGTGCTCTCCTGGCCCACGATATTCACGCCCACCACTTTCGGGTTCTCCCGCGCCAGCTTGAAGGCCGACACCATGGACGAGAACACCTGCGACGGCGACAGGAAGCGCAGCACGAAAGGCTGGTAGCGCATGGTGAACTGCGCGTCGTCTATGCCGGCGGTGGAGGTGTCGACGTTTTTCTTGTAGGCGTCCAGCCAGCCGTTCCAGCCGGCGTCCTTGTCCAGCACCGGCAGCAGCGCTTCCAGGCGCGCGTTCAGGGCGGCCGCGTCCAGGCCCTGGACCAGCACGGCCTTGTCGAAATCGGCATTGGCGGTGAACGGCGCCAGCTCGAACACGGTCTCGATATAACTCAGGTTTTCATTGATGGCGCGCTGCTTGAGCGTGCGCAGGCCGTCTGCGGTGTTGGTCGAGGCGACGGCGTTGAAGTAGCCGAAGGTGTCGAAGAAGGTGCGGTCGGGCGGGGTTTGCTGGCCGCTGTGGTTGTAGAAGTCCTTGGTGCCCCAGCGCTGCAGCAGTTCGGCCAGCATGGTGTTGTCCAGCATGACGGCTTCGCCCGTGATGCAGGTGCGCGTGGCCGGCGAAGCGGCGCGCTCCAGCGCCAGCTTGCCGGCGTCGGTTTCGATCTGATAGCTGTTCTTGTGGACGCAATAGCCTTGCTTGTCCACCCACTGCAGGAACTGCTCGGCGTAGATGGCGCCGGAATAGTGGTGATGCAAGTCGCCGCCCTTGGGCATCATTGTAAAAAATAAAGTCAGCTCGGCCGATTTCGGCTGGGCGCCCGAAACCAGGGACGCGAAGTGGCGGCTGGTAGCCTGCTCGTTGGCGCCGGGCGCCGCCTTCTGCGCATGCGCATTGCAAGCGGCCGCCACGGCCAGCGCCATCATCAGTTTCGGGAAAGTATGCTTCATCGAGAGCCCTTGGTTGGTTATGCGCGGCGGTGAACCTCCCGGCCGGCGGAATAGGTGGCGGCCACGGTGCGGTCGTCGCCCAGCAGGGCCAGCGCGAACAGCAGCTCTTCCAGGCTTTCGGTGTGGCCCGTGCGGCGCGCCAGCAGCGGCGTCGCTTTCGGGTCCAGCACCACGAAATCGGCCTCCGCGCCTGCCGCGAAACTGCCTATCGTGCCTTCCAGCTGCATGCTGCGCGCAGCGCCCAGCGTGGCCAGGTAGAACATGCGCAGCGCCGGCAGATAACTGCCTTTCAAGCGCGCTACTTTATAGGCTTCGTTCATGGTTTGCAACATGGAGAAGGAAGTGCCCGCCCCCACGTCCGTGGCCAGCGACAGCAGCATGCCCGCCTGGTCGGCGCGCTCGAAGTCGAACAGGCCGCTGCCCAGGAACAGGTTGGAGGTCGGGCAGACGGCGGCGGCGGCCTGGGTCTCGGCCATGCGGCGGCGGTCGCCCTCGTCCAGCCAGATGCAGTGGCCGTACATGGCGCGCGGACGCAGCATGCCGTAACTGTCGTACACGTCCAGATAGCTGCGCGCCTGCGGGAACAGCTCGCGCACCCATTTCACCTCATCCTCGTTTTCGGACACGTGGGTCTGGATGTAGGTGTCCGGATAGGCGCGCGCCAGCTCGCCGGCCACGCCCAGCTGCGCCTCGGTGGAGGTGGGCGCGAAACGCGGCGTGATCGCGTACTGCGCGCGGCCCCGGTTGTGCCAGCGCTTGATCAGGTCTTCGCTTTCGCGGCCGCCGGTTTCCGCGCAGTCCTGCAGGAAGGTGGGGCAATGGCGGTCCATCAGCACCTTGCCGGCCACCATGCGCAGATTGCGCTTCTCGCTCGCCTCGAAGAAAGCGTCCACCGATTGCGGGTGCACGGTGCAATACACCATGGCCGTGGTGGTGCCCACGCGCAGCAGCTCGTCCAGGAAAAACTCCGCCGTGGCGGCGGCGTGCGCCGGATCCTCGAACTGGCGCTCGGTGGGAAAGGTGTAGGTGTTCAGCCAGGGCAGCAGGCCGGGCGCCGGCGAGGCGATCATATCGGTCTGCGGGTAGTGCACGTGGGTGTCGATAAAGCCGGGCGTGATCACCTTGCCGCGATAGTCGTGTACCTGCGTGCCGGGCGGCAGCGTGGGGTGCAGCGCGGCGTAGTCGCCGGCAGCCAGCACCTTGCCGTCCGCGACGACCAGCAGGCCGTCCTCGTGCCAGTGATGGGCGTCGGGCGTGAAGGCCGGATCGGCGTGAAAATGCAGCAAGCCTGCTCGGTAGGCTTGCACCTGGGTCGTTTGCATAAGGAGCTTTCTAAACTTTGTATTGCGTGGAACCGGCTGCGCGCAGCAGGGTCGCGGTCTGGCTGAGTGGTTTCGGCATGCGTTCGGCGTCCTGCTGCTCCCACACGCCCAGCAGCTGAGCACACACGGAGGCGGCGATGACGGCGGGCGCCTTGTTGGTGATGCCTGCGATGCCGATCGGGCACACCATGGCATCGATGCGGGCCTGGTCTATGCCCTTGGCCTGCAGCCTGTGCTCGAACTGCATGCGTTTGGTCTTGGAGCCGATCAGGCCGAACCAGTACGCGTCCTGGCGCTGCAGGATGGTTTCGGTCAGGCGCTGGTCGAGCGCGTGGTTATGGGTCAGCACCAGGTAGCTGCTGTTGGGCGGCGCCTCGGCCACGCAGGCTTCGGGCAGCTCGCTCGCTTCCACCGTGACGTTGGCGGGGATATCGGCGGGGAACATGTCCTCGCGTTCGTCCACCCAGGTGACGGTGCACGGCAGCGCGGCCAGCGCGCGCACGATGGCGGCGCCGACGTGGCCTGCGCCGAACAGGGTCAGATGCGCGCGCGGCGCCAGGATGGGATCGACCATCCAGCGGCGGCCGGAGGCGTCCTGCATCAAATGCGCGCCACGGTCGCGCGCGAACTCGGGACCCGAGCCGGACATGGGCTGGCCGTGCATGTCGAACAGCGCGACGGCGGCGGGGCCGTCGACGGCGGTCAGGCGCCAGCAGTCTTCGCGGCGGCGCTCGCGCAGGGTGGCGAGCACGGCGCCCAGGCGCGTGTCCACGCGCTCGAACAGCAGGTAGACCACGCCGCCGCAGCACTGCCCCAGGCTGGGGCCGAGCGCAAAGCGTTCATAGCGCACCGCCTGCCCTGCCAGCATCTCGCGGGCGATGTCGATGGCGCGCATTTCCAGGTGGCCGCCACCTATGGTGTCGAACTCGCGCTCCGCCGTCACCAGCATCTTGGTGCCGGCTTCGCGCGGGCCGGAGCCTTCCACGCGCGCCACGGTGATCAGCACGGAGGGCGCCGAGGGATCTGTCAGCCAGTCGCTCATATCATTTCACTGCCGCTTCAACAGCGGCAATGGCCTTGAGGATTTCTTCGGAGGTGGCTGGCGCATTCAGCGGCGGATTGACCTTGTGGCCGCCCACCGACGAGATGGCGTCGCGAATGGCGAAGAACACCGAGAACGGCAGCAGCAGCGGCGGCTCGCCCACGGCCTTGGAGCGGTGGATGCTGTCCTCCACGTTGCGGTTCTCGAACAGGCGCACGCGGAAGTCCTCCGGGCAGTCGGAAACGCCGGGAATCTTGTAGGTGGACGGCGCATGCGTCATCAGCTTGCCGCCCTCGTTCCACCACAGCTGCTCGGTGGTGAGCCAGCCCATGCCCTGGATGAAAGCACCCTCCACCTGGCCGATGTCGATGGCCGGATTCAGCGACTGGCCCGCGTCGTACAGCGCGTCGGCGCGCAGCAGCTTCCATTCGCCGGTCAGCGTGTCCACCACCACTTCGGATACGGCGGCGCCGTAAGCGTAGTAGGAGAACGGGTGGCCGTTCATGGTCTTCGGATCCCAGTGCAGGTGCGGCGTGGCGTAGAAGCCGTCCGACCACAGCTGCACGCGCGCCAGGTAGGCCTTCTGCACCAGCTCCGGGAAGGGCACGGTGTGGCCGTTGACGTGGATCTTGTTATCGAAGAACAGCACCTCGGCCGTATCGCCGCCATACAGCTTGACCGCGTAGGCAGCCAGCCGCTCGCGGATCTGGCGCGCGGCGTCCTGCGCCGCCTTGCCGTTCAGGTCCGCGCCGGTGGAAGCCGCGGTTGCGGAAGTGTTGGCGACCTTGCTGGTGTCCGTGGCGGTGATGCGCACGTGCTCCATGTCCAGGCCCAGTTCATGCGCCACCACTTGCAGCACCTTGGTGTTGATGCCCTGCCCCATCTCCGTGCCGCCGTGGTTGACCAGCACCGAACCGTCCACGTAGACGTGCACCAGCGCGCCCGCCTGGTTCAGATGCGTGACGTTGAAGGCGATGCCGAATTTGAGCGGCGTGAGCGCCAGCCCTTTCTTCAGCAGCGGGCTGGTGGCGTTGTACGCCGCCACGGCCTCGCGGCGCGCGCGGTATTCGCTGCTCTGCTCCAGCTCCGCCGTCAGCTCGGCGATCACGTTGTCCACGATGACCTGGCCGTAAGGCGTGACGTTGCGCTCGTCCTTGCCGTAGAAATTCAGGCGACGGATATCGTAGGCATCCTGTCCCAGGTCGCGCGCGATCTCGTCGATGATGTACTCGATGGCGATGGCGCCCTGCGGGCCGCCAAAGCCACGGAAAGCCGTGTTGGACTGCGTATTGGTCTTGCCGCAGGCGGCGCGGATGTCCACGTCGCTCAGGTAGTAGGTATTGTCGAAGTGGCAGACCGCGCGCGTGGCGACGGGGCCGGACAGGTCGGCCGAGTAGCCTGCCCGCGACACCATGTCCACCTTGGCGGCGATGATCTTGCCGTCGTCGCCGTAACCCACTTCGTACTCGTAGTAGAAGCAGTGGCGCTTGCCGGTGACGAGCATGTCGTCGTCGCGGTCGGCGCGCAGCTTGACCGGGCGGCCGGACTTCTTCGCAGCGATGGCCGCCGCCGCGCACCACAGCGCGGACTGCGACTCCTTGCCGCCGAAGCCCCCGCCCATGCGGCGGCACTCCACCTGCACGTTATGCGAATGCACGCCCAGCGCATGCGCCACCACGTGCTGCATCTCGCTCGGATGCTGCGTGGAACACAGCACCTGCATGCCGTTCTGCTCTTGCGGAATGGCGTAGGCGATCTGGCCTTCCAGGTAGAACTGCTCCTGGCCGCCGACGTACAGCGTGCCTTTCACCGTGCGCGGCGCCTGCTCGAACGCGGCCTGATAATCGCCGCGCTGCAAGCGCATGGGCGGCAGCACATAGGACTGCGCTGCCTTGGCGGCTTGCGGCGTCAGGATGGCAGGCAGCTCTTCATACGTGACGCTGGCGCGGCGCGCGGCGCGGCGGGCGTTGTCGTGCGTGTCCGCCACCACGATGAAGATGGGCTGGCCCACGTATTCCACCTTGCCTGCCGACAGGATGGGATCGTCATGGATGATGGGGCCGCAGTCATTGGTGCCGGGGATGTCCTGCGCCGTGTACACGGCGACCACGCCGGGCGCGGCACGCACCGCGTCCAGGTCCATGGCGGTGATGTTGGCGTGCGGCTTGGACGACAGGCCTAGCGCCGCGTGCAGCGTGCCGCGCAGCTCGGGAATGTCGTCCGTGTAGGTGGCCTGGCCGAGCACGTGCAGCGCTGCCGATTCATGCGGCTTGCCCAGGCCGACGGCGGTCCACGCCATGGCTTTGATATCGCTTGCGCCGGGATGGTTCATGATGGTCCTTTCAGGCGCGCAAAGAAAAAGCGTTGACAGCGTTGGCCGCGAGCGGCGCGTCCAGCCGGGTTTCAAACCAGAAGCGGCGCAGCAGGTTCTGCGCGGTTTTCATGCGGTATTCGCTCGAAGCGCGCATATCGCTCAGCGGCTGGTAGTCCTGCGCCAGCGCGTCCATGGCCAGGGCGAGATTCGCTTCGCTCCAGGGCTTGCCGTTCAAGGCGGCTTCGGCCAGCGCGGCGCGCTTGGGCGTGGCGGCCATGCCGCCGAAGGCGATGCGGGCTTCGCGCACCACGCCGCCGTCCAGCGTAAAGGCAAAAGCGGCGCAGACGGCGGAGATATCCTGGTCGAAGCGCTTGGCCAGCTTGTAGGTGCGGAACTGCACGTCCGCGCGCGGCAGCGGCACACGCACGGCTTGCACGAATTCGTCGGCGCGCAGGTCTTTCTTCTGGTAGCCGAGATAGAGCGCTTCCAGCGGCAGCGTGCGCGTGCCCGCAGGTCCGCGCAGCACCACTTCGCTGCCCAGCGCTATCATCCACGGCATGGAGTCGCCGATGGGGGAACCGTTGGCGACATTGCCGCCCAGCGTGCCCGCGTTACGGATGGGCAGCGAGGCAAAGCGCTGCCACATTTCGCCAAGTTGATCGGGATAGTGCTGGCACAGTGCCGCGTATGCGTCGTTCAGCGATACGCCGGCGCCGATTTCCAGCATGCCGCCGTCGACGGTCACGGTTTTCAGCGCGTCCACGTGGCCGAGATAAATGATGTCGTTCAGCTCGCGCATCTGCTTGGTCACCCACAGGCCCACGTCGGTGGAGCCGGCCAGTATCAGCGCAGAAGGGCGGCTGGCGCGCAGCGCGCTCAGTTCATCCAGCGTGCGTGGGGCATGGAAGTGGCGCTCGCCCACGCTGTAAGTGGCCAGCTTGTCGCGCTTGAGCGCTTCCAGCTGCTGCGCCACGGCGGCACGGTCGAATTCCACCTTGGGCAGCTCGGTCATGCGCTGGGCCGCATCGATGATGGGGCGGTAGCCAGTGCAGCGGCACAGATTGCCGGACAGGGCGTCGTCCACTTCCTTGCGGGCGCAGGGTTGAGCGTCGTTTTTGAGGTACATGCCCCACAGCGACATGGCGAAACCGGGCGTGCAGAAACCGCATTGGGAGCCGTGGCATTCCACCAGTGCCTGTTGCACCGGGTGCAGCGCGCCGTCCGGCTGCTGCAGGTCTTCCACCGTGAACAGGGCTTTGCCGTCCAGCGTGGGCGTGAACTGGATGCAGGAGTTGACCGCCTTCAGTTCAACCTGGCCGTCCACCAGCGAGCCGACCACCACCGTGCAGGCGCCGCAGTCGCCCTCGGCGCAGCCTTCCTTGGTGCCGGTGCAATGCAAATCCTCGCGCAAATGCTGCAGCACGGTCTGCGTCGGCGAGGCCGTGCTCACTTCGTGCACGGCGCCCCGGTAGTAAAAACGAATCGGTTCTGACATTGTAGCCTCGGCGTTATCCCAGATTACAAGATTAGCAGTTCACGGGCCTCGTTACTTATATTATTCCGATGATGTCGGATATCTTCCAATTCAACTACTGGGGTCAGACCCGACGGGTCTGACCCCGGCCTTTAAAACGGATGGGTCGCGTGCCAGTGCTCGGCGATGTCGATGCGGCGCGTAATCCACACTTTGTCGTGGCTCTGCACATAGTCGAGGAAGCGCGCCAGCGCGGCGGCGCGGCCGGGGCGGCCCACCAGGCGGCAATGCAGGCCGATGGACAGCATCTTCGGCTGGTTCAGGCCGTTCGGATCGCCCTCGGCGTACAGGGTGTCGAAGGCGTCCTTCAGGTAGTCGAAGAACTGGGTGCCGGAGTTGAAACCCTGCATGGCGGCGAAGCGCATGTCGTTGGTGTCCAGCGTGTAAGGCACGATCAGTTGCTGGCTCACCACGTCCAGGCCCGCCGCGTCCTTGTGCGCCACCGGCAGCCAGAACGGCAAGTCGTCGCCGTAATGGTCGGCGTCGTAGCGGAAGCCGCCGTGTTCCAGCACCAGCTTGTGGGTGTTCGGCGAATCGCGGCCCGTGTACCAGCCCTGCGGCGCGCTGCCGGTCAGCTCCTTGATGATCTCGACCGCCTCCTTCATGTGGGCGCGCTCGGTGGCCTCGTCCACGTTCTGGTAGGAAATCCAGCGCAGGCCGTGGCAGGCGATTTCGTGCTTCAGTTCCAGGAAGGCGGCCACCGCCTCCGGGTTGCGCTTGAGCGCCATGGAGACGCCGAAAATGGTCAGCGGCAGCTTGCGGTCCTCGAACATGCGCAGCAGCCGCCACAAGCCGGCGCGCGAGCCATACTCGTAGATGCTCTCCATGCTAAGGTGGCGCATCGGAAACGCCGCAGCGCCTATGATCTCGGACAGGAAAGTTTCGGAAGCGGGGTCGCCGTGCAGGACGTTGTTCTCGCCCCCTTCTTCGTAATTGAGGACGAACTGCAGCGCCACGCGGGCGCCGCCCGGCCATTGCGCATGGGGTGGCGTGCGGCCGTAGCCGGTCATATCGCGGGGGTAGTTGTCGTAAGTGCTCATCCGCCAATAATATATGGCATTGCCGACATCAGTATAAGATTTATACGATATCGTGATTCACTCAACGAATATAGGATGCATTATGGGAAAACTCAGTACGCACGTGCTCGACACATCGGCCGGCAAGCCGGGCGCGGGAGTGAAAGTGGCGCTGTTCGAGGTCAAGCCTGAAGGCAAGGTCTTGCTGAAGATGGACATCACCAACGCCGACGGCCGCTGCGCCGGCCCGCTGCTGGAAGGCGACACCATGAAGGCCGGCCAGTACGAGCTGGTGTTCAACGCCGGCGACTACTTCGCTGCCCAGGGCGTGGAACTGCCGTCGCCGCGCTTTATCGACCTCGTCACGCTGGCCTTCGGCATTGCCGACCCGGCGCAGAACTACCACGTGCCGCTGGTGGTGTCGCCTTGGTCCTACTCCACCTACCGGGGCAGCTGATGCAGCGCCGGGACTTCCTGGGCGCTGCCGCCCTCGCCCCCTTCGTCAGCCTGGACGCCTTCGCCGCCGATGCCACCGTGCCCGCCTTCGCGGCGCTGGAAAAAGACCTGGGCGGCCGCCTGGGCGTGGCCGCCATCAACCTGTCCAACGGCAAGCAGGCCGGCCACCGCGCCGGCGAACGCTTCCCGCTGTGCAGCACCTTCAAGGCCGTGCTGGCCGCCGCCATCTTGCAGCGCAGCGCCAGCGATCCGTCGCTGCTGCAGCGGCGTATCCACTACACCGAAAAAGACCTGGTGCCGCACGCGCCCATCACCGGCGAGCGCATCGCCAAGGGCATGACGGTGGAGGATCTGTGCGCCGCCACGGTGCAATACAGCGACAACCCTGCCGCCAATCTGCTGATGAAAGTGCTGGGCGGCCCGGAAGCGGTGACGGCCTTCGCGCGCAGCGTAGGCGACACCGAATTCCGCCTCGACCGCTGGGAAACCGAGCTCAACACCGCCATCCCCGGCGACCCGCGCGACACCACCACGCCGCAAGCGATGATGCGCAGCCTGCAAGCGCTGGTGGTGGGCGACGCCCTGCCCGCGCCGCAGCGCCAGCAGCTCAAGGAATGGCTGGTAGGCAACACCACCGGCGGCAAGATGATACGCGCCGGCACGCCGGCCGGCTGGACCGTGGGCGACAAGACCGGCGGCGGCGCCTACGGCGCGCGCAACGACATCGCCGTGATCTGGCCGCCCGGTAAAGCGCCCATCGTCATCGCCATCTACACAGCGCATGGCCAGGAAGACGCCAAGTACCGCGAAGACATCATCGCCGGCGCCACCCGCGCCGCCATCGCGCTGGTGGCCGAAGCATAAGCCGGTGCGGCGGGTTACGGCGCCCTGCGCCTAACCCGCCCTACGCGATCGTCATAAGCCTAGGAACCGTAGGGCGGGTTAGGCGCGCCGCGCCGTAACCCGCCAAGCGCCACCGCTACCTGCCATACTTCTGTATCAGCCGCGCCAGCAAATAAACGCGCGGTCCGATGCTGTCCACCTCCGCGTATTCCTCCGGCGTATGGATGGCGCCGCCGACGATGCCCAGGCCGTCTATGGTCGCTACGCCGGCGGCATAGGTCAGGCTGGAATCGGCCGCGCCGCCGGAGCTTTCCAGCGTCAGCTTGCGCCCCAGTTCCGCGTAGACCGCCTGCGCCTTGGCAGCGACGGCGTCCGTGACCGGACTTTTCGGCATGGGCGGGAAGCCCCGGCGCAACTTGGCGCTGACCTTGGTGTCCGGTATCAAATGGTTGGCCGAGATGCGCGCCAGGTCCTGCTCGACGCGGTCGAATTCTTCCGGCACGGCCACGCGCACGTCCGCCTGCACCGCCGCGTGGTCCGGGATCACGTTGCTGCGCTCGCCCGATTTGATGACCGTGAAATTAACCGTGGTCTGCTTGCTGGCGTCCGCCAGCTTGGATAGCTGCAGCATCTGGTGCGCCGCTTCCATGGCCGCGTTGCGGCCCGAGTCCGGCGCCACGCCCGCGTGCGCTGCCTTGCCGCTCACTTCCAGCTCGATCTCGCCGCTGCCTTTGCGCACCACCACCAGGCCGTCGGCTGGGCGGCCGGGCTCCAGGTTCAGCGCCACGTCATGCTCCCTGGCCAGCTTCTCCATCAGCGTGCGCGTGCCGTGCGAGCCGGTTTCCTCGTTGGTGTTGAGCAGCACGGTGATCTTGCCGTAGCCCGCGTAGCCGGACTGCTTCAGCACTTTCAGCGCCGCCAGCGCCACCACGATACCGCCCTTGTCATCCATGATGCCGGGGCCGTAGGCGCGCGCGCCGTCGATGCGGAACGGACGCGCGGCGGCTGCGCCGTCCGGGAACACGGTGTCCATATGCGCCACCAGCAGGATGCGGCCTTTGCCGGTGCCGGCCAGCGTGGCCTGGATGTTGCGGCTCTGCGCAGGCGCGGCCGGGAAGGTTTCCACCTTGAAGCCCAGCCGCACCAGCTCCTCCTGCGCGATGGCGCCAACACGGTCCAGCCCGGCCCCATTGAAGGTGCCCGAGTCGATATTGACCAGCCGCTCCAGCAGCTTCAACGCCTCCGGCCTGGATTGCTCAGCCTTGGCCAGCAGCGCCTGGTCCGGCTTGCCCGCTTCGGCCGCTAGAGCATTCCCCGCCGCGAGCGCGAGCAACGCCATCAAGGCGCCCTTAACCACACCAGCCTGTTTGCCCATCCTGCCCCCCCAGAAAGTTAGCGGAATCGTCCCCACCCTTGCGTATGCAGCTTGCGGCCGGGCTGGGTCGAGCATATTATTGAACGAAATAATACGTCAAATAATGCACCAAATAATGTCATCTCAGGTATAAATATGGCGCTTACAAATTCCATCTTCGCTTCCACAACGGTCAGCATTACGGAGCTGCGCCGCAATCCTGGCGCCGTCATTGAGGAGGCTGGCGGAATGCCCGTTGCGATACTGAACCACAATCGCCCAGCCGCCTATCTGGTTCCTGCGGAAGCGTTCGAGGCCATCCTGGAAAAACTGGAAGATCTCGACCTTGCCGAATTAGTCCGCCAGCGAAGAGGGGGCAAGACTGTGAAAGTCTCCCTCGATGACTTATAGCCTCGAATTCAACGAAGACCGAGCCTCATGTGCCCTCGGCCAGGCTGCATGGGCCGGATATGCACAACGTGTACACAATCAAACTGCGTGACCTCGGATACCGCCTGGTCTACGAAGTCATAGACCAGACGATTACCGTGCTCGTATTGAGCGTTGCCAAACGCGACAAGGGCCAGGCATATACGCTGGCAACGCGGAGGCGAACCTGATCCTTGTTATTGCGCGGTGAACCGGGCCAGCTGGCCGCTGTCGCCGCTCAGGATGAGTGTTTTGCCTTCCACTTGCCAGGTGCGGGTGGCGTCCAGTGCTTGCAGGTAGGCGTTCTCCTGCTTGCCGCTGGCGTCGTCCAGGCAGGCGCGGCGGGTGGAGGCAAGCGGCCCCATCTTCAGGGACTTGCCGCTCCACTGGTAGGCGCCGGTGAAGTTGTTGCAGCCGCCGCTGCCCGTTACCATGCCTTTCGCTGCGTCGAAGTTCAGCGACTGCTTGCCGCCCGGCTGGCCGCCCAGCTCGGCGAGCTGCCACGAGGTGCCTGTCAGCGAGGCGCCCGACGCTGCAGCGCCGCCTCCACTGGTGCTGCAGCCGGCGGCCAGCGCCAGTACGCCGCCAGCGGCGGCGGCCATCATCCATTTGCCCAAAGTTTGCATAGCGCGCTCCTTTCAGATGTGTTGCATACGAAACACTTAGATACCATGGAATGGGAAATACTGTCGTATAGTTAGCCTTAGCAGTTCCGCCACTCAACTTTACAGGAATACGACATGAAGAAAATTATTGCTGTTATCGCTGCTTTCGGTTTCGCCGCGTCCGCCTTTGCCGCGCCCGCGTCCGCCCCGGCATCGGCGTCTGCGTCCGCATCGGCGGCAGCTTCGGCGCCGAAGAATTCGCAGCAGTCCAAAATGGCGACCTGCAATGCCGACGCGGCCGGCAAAAAGGGCGACGAACGCAAGGCTTTCATGAAGGAGTGCTTGAGCGCCAAGCCTGCCGCCCCCGTCACCCAGCAAGACAAAATGAAAACCTGCAACGCCGACGCCACCGGCAAGAAAGGCGATGAACGCAAAGCCTTCATGAAGGAATGCCTGAGCGCGAAGAAGTAAGCGCCTATGACGCCAGCATACTCCCCCTGGTTTTTGCTGCTGCTCGCCATCCCCATCCTGTTGCTGGGGGAATGGCTACTGAAGCGGATACCGCTGCTGGCGCGCATTAATATTCCTGTCCCCGTCGCAGGCGGGCTGCTGTTCAGCGCGGCCTGCCTGTGCATCAATTTATCCGGTCTGGCCACGGTCAGTTTCGGCACCAAGGTCAGCGCCGGATGGTGGACCTGGCTGGTGACACCCGATATCGAATGGCTGGCGCGTCCGGCCAAGAATCTCAATTTGCCGCTGCTGATCGCCTTCTTCACTTGCGTGGGACTGGGCGCGCCGCTGCGCATGCTGCTGGGCGGCGGACGCATGCTGGTCGTGCTGCTGCTGGCGACCACGGTGCTGGCGGCGGTGCAGAATGCGGCCGGCGCGGCGGTGGCCGTTGCCCTGGGCGCGCCTGCCCTGCTGGGCGTGGCTTGCGGCTCGCTCACGCTGGTGGGCGGGCACGGCACGGCGCTGGGATTCGCGTCGCGCTTCGAGCAGGCCGGGCTGGCGTCGGCCGCCGCCATCGGCGCTTCCGCCGCCACCTTCGGGCTGGTTGCCGGGGCGCTGCTGTCCGGGCCACTGGGAGCGTGGCTGCTGCGCAAGGTCTCGCCGATTCCAGCGCGGGAAACGGCAGCGATCGCCCAGGACGGCACGGCCGGCACGGCGGCGGCTGGCGCTACCGGCGCGGCTGGCCGGCCCGCTGCGGCGCCTGCGGTAGCGAATTTTGTAGCGGACGTGCGCGCGCTGGCGGCGCTGGGGCGCGGAGCGGTGCTGCACCTGCTGCTGGTGGCGGCCTGCGTGAAAGCCGGCGCCTGGGTGAGCTTCGGCCTGGACCGCGCCGGCGCCGCCCTGCCCGCCTATATGGGCGCGCTGCTGGTGGGCTTTGCGGTGCGCGCCATCCATGACGCGCTGGGCGGCGGCTGGCTGCGCGGCGAGACCATCGCGCGCATCGCGGCGGTGCTGCTGCCGCTGTTCCTGGCCGTCACGCTGGCCTCGCTGAACCTGGCCGACCTGGCCACGGTGGCCGGCCCCATGCTCGCCATCCTGGCCGTCAATATCGCGCTTACGCTGCTGTTCTGCGCCGCCGTGGTGTGGCCGCTGCTGGGCCGCAATCACGAGGCGGGCGTGGCCACGGCAGGCCTGGCGGGCTACGGCATCGGCTCCACCGCCACCGCAGTGGCCGCCATGGACGCCATTACGCGCCAGCGCGGCCCCGCGCCGCGCGCCACCACCATCGTGCCACCCACCGGAGGCTTCCTGATCGACCTGACCAATGCGCCGGTGATCAGCGCCTTCCTGCGCATGCTGAGCTGACACCGCGCCCCGCAGCTTACTTCAGCAGCCCTTCGTACCAGCTCTTCTTGCTCTTCTCCACGATCACCGCCTGGTAAGCGCCGATGTCCAGCGCCCCCACCGCCGGGCGCTGCATGCCGCTGGCCGGGTGCTTGTACTGCATGATGGGCCGCAGCGCCACGCCGGACGGCAGCATGGGCGGCTCCGCGCCCGCGTTGATGATTTTCGCGTTCTCGGTCGGCACCAGCACGTAGTTGGCGCGGTCGACGAAGTCCACCTCCATTGCCGCATAGTTGTGCTTGTCCACCGCGCCGGCCTGGTTGGTGATGATGCCCTTGCCTGCGAAGATATTGTTCTGGATGTGCGCGCGCGCCTTCACGCGTTCGTGCACCCGCACAAACACGCCGTTGCGCTTGTCGTCGTTGAGGAAGGTGTTGTTCATCACGTACAGCATGTCGTTCGCGCCGCTGGCCTCATTGCCGTAGGCGAGCAGGGTGTTGTTGTCGTTGTCGGCCGGCTGCTCGATGATGTTGCCCATCACATAGGCCGCGCCCGCGTTGGGCAGGTCGATCTCGAAGCTGGGCCGGCCGGCGGCGGTGCTGCCTTTTTCTCCCGGCGCCAGGCTGGAAAAGCGGTTGTAGATAATGGTGTTGATGCGCGCGCGCGACTTCAGGTTGTGGCCGATGTTGGCGTCGTGCGAGAAGTTGAAGCGGAAGGTCAGGCTGGCCACGTCGCCCACATAGACGTTGTGGGTCTGGCCGCTGCCGTCGCCGTTGTGGCCGAACTCGCTGTTTTCAATCACGATGCGGCTGGTGGGCGAGGCCCCGGTCAGCACGCCGTTTTCGTTGTCGTGCAGGAAGCTGTTCTTCAGCGTGAAGTTGCTGCCTTCGATGCGTAGCGCGGCGCCGTTCTTGTCGGCCACCCTGGTGTTGAAGATCTCCACGTTCTCCACCGTCACATCGTTGCCGGCGATAATCCAGGCACCCTTGCCTTCCGCCCCGCGCCCCTGCGCGTCGATGCGGACCCGGCCGCGCATGCCTCGGATGGTGAGGAAGTTGGGCGCAATGCGGCACAGCTCGCCCGGATACGCGCCGGCTTCAATCTCCACCGTGTCGCCGCTGCGGGCGGCCGCAAAGGCCAGGCAGGGCCGCGCATACGCCATGCCGGGGCCTACCGTCAGGGTGGCGGCCTGGGCGGACGGTGCGCAGCAGAGCGCCGAGGCGAGCGCCAGGGCAGACGACGCCAGGGCGCGAACGCGAGGTCGATTCATGCCGAAACTCCTTAGTGGTGTGATAGGCAATTGTAACCTTGCAGCTTGCACCCCGGCTGGGCTTGACTTAAAATCCACAATTCTGAAGCAGCATTGTGCTGCTTCCCGCTCTGGGCCGGTCACGCCTGACCAGTTACACCCCATCATGCCTGTTTCTTCACGGTGACCCTTGGATACCGTTCCCATATGGGCGCAATTTCTTGCGCTTGCTTTCCTGATACTATGCTCGGCGTTCTTCGCCATGGCCGAAACCGCCCTGATGGCGGCCAACCGCTACCGTTTGCGCCACCAGGCCAAGCGCGGCAGCCGGCGCGCCGTGGCCACCCTGTGGCTGCTGGACCGCACTGACAAGCTGCTGTCGCTGGTGCTGATCGCCAATACGCTGATCAACGCCACCGCCATCGCCCTGGTCACGGCCATCGTCATCCACACCTTCGGCTACGACGAATGGCTGATCGTCGCTTCCACCGCCTGCATGACCTTCTTGCTGGTGGTGTTCGCCGAAATCTCGCCCAAGATGATAGGCGCGACCTACCCCGAGCAGATCGCCCTGCCCACGGCCACCATCCTGAGGCCCATGATGGCGGCGGCCAAGCCGGTGATCTGGTTCACCAACCTGTTCGTGGGCGTGGTGCTCAAGCTGTTCCGCGTCAAGATGGGCACGCCGCTGCGCGACACCCGCTTGTCGCCCGAGGAGCTGCGCTCGCTGGTGCTCGAAGGCGGCAACTTCATTCCGCAAAAACACAAAAGCATCCTGCTCAACCTGTTCGACCTGGAAGCCATTTCGGTGGAGGACGTGATGACGCCGCGCGCCCAGATCGAGGCGCTGAACCTGGCCGCGCCGGTGGAGGAGATCAAGCAGCAGCTGACCACCTGCTACCACAACAAGCTGCCGGTCTACGAAGGCGAGATCAACCAGATCATCGGCATCCTGCATGTGCGCAAGGCGATGGCGCTGCTGACGCAGGACGAGGAGCTGAGCGCCGAGCACTTCCGCGCTCTGCTGTCGGAGCCCTACTTCATTCCGCAGGACACCGGCGTGTTCGCCCAGCTGCAGTACTTCCAGGAGAACAAGGAGCGCCTGGGCATCATCGTCGACGAGTACGGCGAAGTGCAGGGCCTGGTGACGCTGGACGATATCATCGAGGAAATGATCGGTGAATTTACGACATCAACTCCGGGCGCCGCGCGCGCCGACAGCTTCAGCTGGACCGCGTCCGGCGACTGCCTGCTCGACGGCACCACGGCCTTGCGTGACATCAATAAGCGTCTGGGATTAAACTTCCCGCTGGATGGGCCGAAAACATTGAATGGCGTGCTGCTCGAATATTTGCAGGAAATTCCGGAGGCGGCCATCAGCGTGCGGCTCGGCGGCTGCGTGGTGGAAGTGGTGCAAGTGCAGAACCAGGCCATCAAAGTCGTGAAATTGATACGGGCGGGCTAGGAAGGTGGGCCGCTAGCCGCGCACGGTACGCATGCCGCTTTACAAAAGTGATGCCCACGGGCATCATCCGGTGGATGGCCCCAGAGCCAGCCTCCTTATGTAGTCTTTCCTGACAGCGCGCTTCTATGGCAGCAGTTCAACCCAATACGGCGTCCAGCGCCCCCATGGCGGGACTGGCGCGGGCCTTGATGCAAGCCGGCCGGCTCACGCCCGCGCAGGCGGATGCGCTGCAAAAGAAGGCGCAGGCCGACAAGCTGCCGTTTATCGACACGCTGCTGGCCAGCAACACCATCCAGGCCCGCGATCTGGCCTACTTCTGTTCGGAAACGTTCGCCTATCCGCTGATGGACCTGGCCGCCTTCAGCATCGACGCGCTGCCGCCCAAGATCATCGACGCCAAGCTGATGCAGACGCAGCGCGTGGTGGCGCTGGCCAAGCGCGGCAACAAGATGTCGGTGGCCATTTCGGACCCGACCAATATCCAGGCGCTGGACCAGATCAAGTTCCAGACCGAGTCCTCGGTGGAACCGGTGATCGTGGCGCACGACGCCCTGCTGGCCATGCTGGCCAGCCTGAACCGCAGCGCCGAACAAAGCCTGACCGAGCTGGCCGGCGACGAGCAGGACATCCAGTTCGCCGAGGAAAACGAAGCGCCGTCGGCCGCCGCCGAGCAGGCCGCCAACGAGGTGGAAGACGCGCCCATCGTGCGCTTCCTCAACAAGATGCTGATGGACGCGGTGGGCATGGGCGCCTCGGACTTGCATTTCGAACCCTTCGAGAAGTTCTACCGCATCCGCTTCCGCGTGGACGGCGTGCTGCTGGAGCACGCGCAGCCGCCGGTGTCGATCAAGGACAAGCTGGTGTCGCGCATCAAGGTGCTGGCCAAGCTGGATATCTCGGAAAAGCGCGTGCCGCAGGACGGCCGCATGCGTCTGATCGTCTCGCCCACCAAGACCATCGATTTGCGCGTGTCCACGCTGCCCACGCTGTTCGGCGAAAAAACCGTGATGCGTATCCTGGACGCGACCCAGGCCCAGATGGGCATCGACTCGCTGGGCTACGACCCGGACCAGAAGGAAATCCTGCTGGACGCCATCCAGCGCCCCTACGGCATGGTGCTGGTGACCGGGCCGACCGGCTCGGGCAAGACGGTGTCGCTGTACACCTGCCTGAACATCCTGAACAAGCCCGGCATCAACATCTCCACCGCCGAGGATCCGGCCGAGATCAACCTGCCGGGCGTGAACCAGGTGAACGTGAACGACCGCGCCGGGCTGACCTTCCCGGTGGCGCTGAAATCCTTCCTGCGCCAGGATCCGGACATCATCATGGTGGGCGAGATCCGCGACCTGGAAACGGCCGACATCGCCATCAAGGCGGCGCAGACCGGCCACATGGTGTTCTCCACGCTGCACACCAACGACGCGCCGTCCACGCTGACGCGGCTGATGAATATGGGCGTGGCGCCGTTCAACATCGCCTCCTCGGTGGTGCTGATCACGGCGCAGCGCCTGGCGCGCCGCCTGTGCACCTGCAAGCAGCCGGTGGAGATCTCCAACGAGCTGCTGCTGAAAGCGGGCTACAAGCCGGAGGAGCTGGACGGCAGCTGGAAGCCCTACGGCCCGGTGGGCTGCGAGCGCTGCAACGGCGGCGGCTACAAGGGCCGGGTCGGCATCTACCAGATCATGCCGATCACCCCGGCCATCGAGAGCATCATCCTGGCGCACGGCAACTCGATGCAGATTGCGGCCCAGTCGGAAAGCGAAGGCGTGAAGTCCTTGCGCCAGTCCGGCCTGGTCAAAGTGAAAAACGGGCTGACCAGCCTCGAGGAAGTCCTCGGCTGCACCAATGAATAGGAAGTAAATCATGGCCACAACCAGCACCCCGGGCAGCCCGGTCAAGGAATCGGTCTTCGCCTGGGAAGGCAAGGACAAAACCGGCAAGACCGTGCGCGGCGAGCTGCGTGCCGGCGGCGAGGCCGTGGTCAACGTGACCTTGCGGCGCCAGGGCATCATGGTGACCAAGGTCAAGAAGAAGGTCTACCGCAGCGGCAAGAAGGTCACCGAGAAAGACATTTCCCTGTTCACGCGGCAGCTGGCCACCATGATGAAGGCCGGCGTGCCGCTGCTGCAGTCCTTCGACATCGTCGGCAAAGGCCACGCCAACCCGTCGGTGGCCAAGCTGGTGATGGACCTGCGCGCCGACATCGAGACCGGCACCAGCCTGAACCAGGCCTTCCGCAAGTTCCCGCTGTATTTCGACCCGCTGTTCTGCAACCTGGTGGGCGCCGGCGAACAGGCCGGCATCCTGGAAGACCTGCTGACGCGGCTGGCGATCTACAAGGAAAAGACGCTGGCCATGAAGGGCAAGATCAAGTCCGCCCTGACCTACCCGGTGTCCATCCTGGGCGTGGCCTTCATCGTCACGGCCGTCATCATGATCTGGGTGGTGCCGGCGTTCAAGCAGGTGTTCGCCAGCTTCGGCGCCGACCTGCCCGCGCCCACGCTGGCGGTGATGGCCATCTCCGAATTCTTCGTGTCCTACTGGTATCTGATCTTCGGTGGCCTGTTCGGCTCGCTGTATTTCTTCTTCCAGGCCTGGAAGCGCTCGCCGCAGGTGCAGCGCTTTATGGACGTGACCCTGCTCAAGCTGCCCATCTTCGGCGAGGTGATACGCAAGGCCACCATCGCGCGCTGGACGCGCACGCTGGCCACCATGTTCGCCGCCGGCGTGCCGCTGGTGGAGTCGCTCGACTCGGTGGGCGGCGCGTCGGGCAACATCGTCTACCTTGAAGCGACGCGCCGCATCCAGAAGGAAGTGAGCACCGGCACCAGCCTGACGGTGGCCATGCAGAACGCCGACGTGTTCCCGAATATGGTGACGCAGATGGTCTCCATCGGCGAGGAATCCGGCTCGCTGGACGCCATGCTGGGCAAGGTGGCCGACTTCTTCGAGGACGAAGTGGACGAGGCCGTGGCCTCGCTGTCGAGCCTGATGGAGCCGCTCATCATGGTCATCCTGGGCGTGCTGATCGGCGGCCTGGTGATTGCCATGTACCTGCCCATCTTCAAGCTTGGGTCGGTGGTGTAAGGGGCGCAGCCCTACTGCGCGGCCCAGCCGCCGTCCATATTGAGGGCCGCGCCGCGGATCTGGTCGGCCGCCGCGCTGCACAGGAACACGGCCAGCGCGCCGATCTGCTCGGGCGTGGCGAATTCCTGCGAGGGCTGCTTTTCGCCCAGCAGCTTGGCGCGCGCTTCGTCCGCGCTCAGGGCGGCGCGCGCGGCCAGGTCGTCGATCTGCTTCTGCACCAGCGGCGTCAGCACCCAGCCCGGGCAGATGGCGTTGCAAGTCACCCCAGTGCGCGCATTCTCCAGCGCCACCGCCTTGGTCAGCCCCACCACGCCATGCTTGGCCGCCACATAGGCCGACTTGTTCACCGACGCCACCAGCCCGTGCACCGAGGCCACGTTGATGATGCGTCCCCAGCCGCGCTGCTGCATCTGCGGCAGCGCCGCGCGGATGGCGTGGAAGTTGGACGACAGGTTGATGGCCATGATGCGGTCCCACTGCTCCAGCGGAAACTCGTGCACCGGCGCCGTGTGCTGGATGCCGGCGTTGTTGACCAGGATGTCGACCGCGCCAAAGGCCGCCGTGGCTTCGGCCACCATGGCCGCGATCTGCTCCGGCTGGGCCATGTCGGCCGCGCTGTGCCGCACCTGCACGCCCAGCGCGCGCAGTTCGGCGGCGATGGTTTCAATCTCTGCCGCGTCGCCGAAGCCGTTCAGCATGACGTTGGCGCCCTGCGAGGCCAGCGCGCGGGCAATGCCCAGGCCGATGCCGCTGGTGGAGCCGGTGACGATGGCGGATTTGTTCTTCAACATGGCAAGCTCCTTAGTAAATGCCGAACGCGTAGTAGGTGCCGATGACCACGAACACGGCCATGGTCTTGATGCAGGTGACGGCGAAGATGTCGCCGTAGGACACCTTGTGCGTCAGCCCGCTGACGGCCAGCAGGGTAATCACCGCGCCGTTGTGCGGCAGCGTGTCCATGCCGCCGCTGGCCATGGCGGCCACCCGGTGCAGCACTTCCATCGGAATATGCGCGGCGGTGGCGGCCTGGATGAAGGTGTCCGACATGGCGGCCAGCGCAATGCTCATGCCGCCCGACGCCGAGCCCGTGATGCCAGCCAGCGAGGTGACAGCGATCGCTTCGTTGACCAGGGGATTGGGCACGGCGCGCAGCGCGTCCGCCACCACCAGGAAGCCCGGCAGGCCGGCGATGACGGCGCCAAAGCCGTACTCGGAGGCGGTGTTCATGGACGCCAGCAGCGCGCCCGAGATGGCCAGCTTGCTGCCCTCGGCGAAGCGGCGGCGCACGGTGCCGAAAGCCAGCAGCAGTACGCTGGCGATACCCACCAGCAGCGCCGCTTCCACGGCCCAGATGGCCGCCACTTTCGACACTTCGGTCACGACGGGCTTGGCCGCGCCAGCCAGCTGCAGGCTGTGGCTCTTGCCGTAGTAGAGCGGAATCATCACGGTGAAGACCTTGTTCAGCACGCCCACCAGCACCAGCGGCAGCAGCGCCAGCACCGGATGCGGCAGGGTCTGCTGCGTGAACTCCTCCGGCTCGTTGCTGTGGCCCGTGCCGTAGCCCTCGCCCTTGGCCAGCGCCTGGCGGCGGCGCCATTCCAGGTAGGCCAGGCCCACAGTCAGGATGAACACGGAACCGATCACGCCCAGCCAGGGCGCGGCCCAGGTGTCGGTCTGGAAAAAGGAGGTCGGGATGATGTTCTGGATCTGCGGCGTGCCGGGCAGCGCGTCCATGGTGAAGGTGAAGGCGCCCAGCGCGATGGTGCCGGGGATCAGGCGCTTGGGGATGTTACTTTGCCTGAACATCTCGGCCGCGAAGGGATAGACGGCGAACACCACCACGAACAGCGACACGCCGCCGTAGGTCAGCACCGCGCACACCAGCACGATGGCCAGCATGGCGCGCTCGCGCCCCACCAGCCGGATGATCAGCGCCACGATGGACTTGGAAAAGCCGGACAGTTCGATCACCTTGCCGAACACCGCGCCCAGCAGGAAGACCGGGAAATACAGTTTGACGAAGCCCACCATCTTGTCCATGAAGACGCTGGTGAACATGGGCGGCACCAGGCCGGGATCGGTCAGCAGCACGGCCAGCATGGCCGCCACCGGGGCAAACAGGATGACGCTGAAGCCGCGGTAGGCGACCACCATCAGGAAGACCAGCGCCAGCAGCACAATCAGAAAACTCATACACACTCCAAGGCATAACGTAGAACGTTGTCTAAAGCACTATCCATGCCTGGAGCACAAAACCCTGTAAATTCAAGCAGTTAGATATAAGCGCTGGTGATGCCGGGGTGAGGCTGAAATGCATATTGTCTGGATAGGCGGACAAACTACGCAAAACTACGCAGAAAAACGTCCGGAAATCCAGACATTGTGTATGGAACACTGGACAGTTCACGCGACCGGGGCCAGAATCAGCCTTTTTGCCTGGCCGCCGCAATGGACTTGATGCACTGGTTTACCGAAAATCCGGGCGCAGGCGGACTGCGCCACCTGGCCATTCCCAAACTGCTGGAGCGGCTGGACGCACTGTGCGAAGGCACCATCGCGGTCGACACCGAAGCCCGCATCGTCTGGTGCAACGACAAATACCTGCAAATGCTGGGCTATAGCGACCCGCAATCCCTGCTGGGCCGCGACGTGGAGGAGATCATCCCAAACAGCCTGATGCGCCAGGTGGTCAAGAGCGGCGAGCCCATCCTGCTCGACCTGATGGCCTTCGGCAGCGAAACCTTTGTGGTGTCGCGCCTGCCGCTGACCGGGCCGGACGGCAAAGTGATAGGCGCGGTCGGCATCTGCCTGTACGACAAGCTGCACCACTTGAAGCCGCTGCTGGGCAAGTTCTCGCAATTGCAGGACGAGCTGGCGGAAACCCGGCGCCTGCTGGTGCAGGATCGCCGCCCGCGCTACACCCTGGCCAGCTATGTGGGCAACAGCCCGGCCAGCCTGGACGTGAAGCGCCAGGCGCGGCGCGCGGCGCAACTGGGCAGCACCGTGCTGCTGCTGGGCGAAACCGGCACCGGCAAGGAACTGCTGGCGCAAGCCATCCACGCCAGCTCGGCGCGCGCCAGCCAGCCCTTTATCGCCGTGAACGCCGCCGCCATTCCCGAAGCGCTGCTCGAGTCCGAATTCTTCGGCGCCGCGCCGGGCGCCTACACCGGCGCCGACAAGCGCGGCCGCGATGGCAAGTTCAAGCTGGCGCACGGCGGCACCCTGTTCCTGGACGAGGTGGGCGACATGCCGCTGCAGATCCAGGCCAAGCTGCTGCGCGTGCTGCAGGAGCAGGAGGTGGAGCCGCTGGGCTCGAACAAGGTGATCAAGGTGGACGTGCGCATCATCGCCGCCACCAGCATCGACCTGGTGCAGGCGCTGGCCCAAGGGCGGCTGCGGCGCGACCTGTACTACCGGCTGAACGTGCTGTCCATCACGCTGCCGCCGCTGCGCGAGCGCATCGCCGACCTGGAAGCGCTGTGCGAAGGCGCGCTGGAGCAGATCGCCGAGCGCACCGGCATGGCGCGGCGCGAACTGACGCCGGGCGCCCTGCAGCGCCTGGGCGGCTACGACTGGCCCGGCAATGTGCGCGAGCTGCGCAACGTGCTGGAAAAGGCCGTGCTGCACAGCGACAACCGGCGCCTGGTGGCGGACGACTTCGACACCATCCTGCCCCGGCTGGCGGCGGCCAGGACGGGCGCGCCTGGTGTGGTGCAGCCGCTGGCGCAGGCGGTGGCGGCAGCCGAACGCGGCGCCATCGAAGCGGCCCTGGCGGCGGCCGGCGGCAAGAAAACCGAGGCCGCGCGCCTGCTCGGCATTTCGCGCGCCACCCTCTATGAAAAAATGGCGCTGCTGCAACTGTTTTGAGGCCCGCCCTGCCTTATACTGTCCCCACATAAAAACCAACGGAACCCTAGCGATGCAGGATATCTTGCTGTTTGCCCCGCCCGCCACCCTGATCGCCGCCATCGCGGCCGGCATCTTCGGCCTGCTGATCGGCAGCTTCCTGAACGTCGTTATCCACCGCGTGCCCATCATGATGCAACGCGAGTCGGACAACTACGTGGCGTCCGAAATGGGCAAGGAACTGCCGCACACCGAACGCTACAACCTGGTGGTGCCGCGCTCGGCCTGCCCGCACTGCAAGCACCAGATCACCGCGCTGGAAAACATCCCCGTCGCCAGCTACCTGGTGCTGGGCGGGAAATGCAGCAACTGCAAGGCGCCGATCTCGCCGCGCTACCCCATTATCGAAGCGCTGACCGGTCTGCTGTCGGCAGCCCTGGTGTGGCAGTTTGGCAGCGGCTGGATGGGCCTGGCCACCCTGCTGTTCGCCTACATGCTGATCGCCATGACCTTTATCGACGCCGACACCCAGCTGCTGCCGGACGACCTGACCCTGCCGCTGCTGTGGGCCGGCCTGCTGATCAACATCAACGGCACCTTCGTGCCGCTGCAGGACGCCGTGATAGGAGCGGCGGCCGGCTACCTGGCGCTGTGGTCCATCTACTGGCTGTTCAAGCTGGCCACCGGCAAGGAAGGCATGGGCTACGGCGACTTCAAACTGCTGGGCGCGCTGGGTGCCTGGCTGGGCTGGGCGACGCTGCCGACCATTATCCTGCTGTCGTCCGTGGTGGGCGCGGTGGTGGGCATCAGCCTGATGGTGTTCGCCAAGCGCGGCCGCAACAACCCCATTCCCTTCGGTCCCTACCTGGCGGTGGCCGGCCTGATCACGCTGATGTACGGCGGCCCGCTGGCGGCCTTCACCTCCAGCGTGCTGGGCCATTAAGCGCACGTGGACAAGACGGTAAAATTCAGCGTCGGCCTGACCGGCGGCATCGGCAGCGGCAAGAGCGCGGTGGCCACGCGCTTCGCCGCGCTGGGCGCCACCATTGTCGACACCGACCGCATCGCGCACAGCATGACGGTGGCCGGCGGCCCGGCCATGCCGGCCCTGGTGGCCGAATTCGGCCCCGAATTCGCCGACGCCAGCGGCGCCATGGACCGCGCCCGCATGCGCGCGCTGGTGTTCAGCGACGCCACCGCCAAGGCCAGGCTGGAAGCCATCCTGCACCCCATGATACGCAGCGCCGCCGAAGCGGCGGGCGCGGCCGCCACCGGCCCCTATGTGATCTACGACGTGCCGCTGCTGGTCGAGTCCGGCAGCTGGCGCAGCCGGGTGCAGCGCGTGCTGGTGGTGGACTGCCCGGAGGCGACGCAGGTGGCGCGCGTGATGGCGCGCAACCAGATGACGGCCAGCCAGGTGCAAGCCATTATGGCGGCGCAGGCGCCGCGCTCCGCACGATTGGCGGCAGCGGACGATATCATTAATAATGAGGGGGATTTAACCGCACTGGACCCGCAAATTGCGCGATTACACCATTTATACCTGGCATTTTCGGCAGGAACGATAACAATACCATCGCAACGTTTGTAATTTTGCTTCGCTTGGTTCAGAATCACGGAATTCTTTGCAGGCCCATCTATAGAGGGAAGTCATTTTGATTGTCTACGAATACCCTTTCAACGAGCGCATACGCACGTTGTTGCGGCTGGAAGACCTGTACGAGAAATTCAAGTTCTTTGTGCATCAAGAACACCCCATGCAGCACCACGTCGCGCTGGCCACGATCTTCGACATGCTCGAAGTGGCAGGCCGGGCGGACCTCAAGTCGGACCTGCTGCAGGAACTGGAGCGCCAGCGCCAGACATTGCTGAGCTACCGTTCCAACCCGAATGTACAGGCTGAAACGCTGGACGCCATCCTGTCCGAAGTGGACAGCGTGAGCAGCGCCCTGGTCGCCGCGCAAGGCAAAACCGGCCAGAACGTGCGCGACAACGAATGGCTGATGAGCATACGCGGCCGCACCATCATCCCCGGCGGCGCCTGCGAATTCGACCTGCCGTCCTACTACGCCTGGCAAAAACGCAGCGCCGAGCAGCGCTTCAACGACATCGCCGGCTGGTTCGCCCCGCTGGCGCCGCTGTTCGACGCCCTGGCCCTGGTGCTGCGCCTGCTGCGCGACTCGGGCGGCCCGGTTAAAATGATCGCCAACGCCGGCAGCTACCAGCAAATGCTGCAAGGCAAGGTCTACCAGATGCTGCGGCTGACCCTGGATGAAAGCATGGGCGCGATACCGGAAATATCGGCCAATAAATATATGCTGTGGGTCAGATTCACCACCCAAGGCGGCGATCTGAAACCCAAGCCGCTGGAAGAAGATGTACCATTCGAGCTCACGCTCTGTAATTTTTAAAGAACCGCCATGACCGTAGTTGATTGCCCAACCTGCTCCGCCAAAGTGGAGTGGACTGAAAAAAACAAATACCGCCCCTTCTGTTCCGAACGGTGCAAACAAATCGACCTGGGCGCCTGGGCCGAGGAAAAATACGCCATTCCCGCCGCTCCGCCCCGCGATCCCCTCGACGAAGAATAAGCGGTCAGGGTTAGTTTTCCGGTACCGGGAAACTAACCCTGACCCCTTTTTTGGCTACGGCAAGGCTGTTGGGTCGTGGCGGATCTGGTCCAGCCATTCGAGCAGCGGTATCGTGGCGGGCAGCAACGGCTCCAGGCCGACCGTGCCTTGCCACGCGAAGGCCTGCCCTTCCAGGCTCTGCGGTTCGCCGTGCCAGTCGCGGCTGATGTAGAAATGCAGCCGCACGTGGGCGTGCGGGTACACGTATTCCACGCCGCACCATTCCTGCGCGCTGTTCACCGTCAGCCCCAGCTCTTCCACAAACTCCCGTTTCAGCGCCTCGAGCACCGTCTCGCCCGGATCGACTTTGCCACCGGGGAATTCCCAGTAGCCGTCATAGGGCTTGCCCGCCGGGCGCTGGCCCAGCAGCACGTCGCCGTTCGGCTTGATCAGGATGCCGACTGCGACGTCCACTTTCTTGTCAGTCATTCACTTGCTTTCTTCGGGTAGTTTGCCGGCGTAGTCCTTGGCGAACTGCCAGGCCACGCGGCCGGAACGCGAACCGCGCTGCAGCGCCCAGCGCAGGGCGTCGCCGCGTGCCGCTTCCGCCTGCTCCGGCGTGCAGCCGAAGCTGGCCAGCCAGTGGGCGCAGATGTCGAGGTAGTCGTCCTGCTTGAAGGCGTAGAACGACAGCCACAGGCCGAAGCGCTCGGACAGGGAGATCTTCTCTTCCACCGTCTCGCCGGGATGCAGGTCGCCGTCCTCGTCGTGCTTGTAGCTCATGTTGTCGGCCATGCGCTCCGGCATCAGGTGGCGCCGGTTGGAGGTGGCGTAGATCAGCACGTTGTTGGACTGGGCAGCGATGGAGCCGTCCAGCGCCACTTTCAGCGCCTTGTAGCCGCTCTCGCCTTCCTCGAAGGACAAGTCGTCGCAGAAGATGATGAAGCGCTCGGGGCGGCCCGCCACCAGGTCCACGATATCCGGCAGCTCGGCCAGGTCGGCCTTGTCGACTTCGATCAAACGCAGGCCATCTTTCGCGAACTGGTTCAAACAGGCCTTGATCAGCGACGATTTGCCGGTGCCGCGTGCGCCCGTCAGCAGCACGTTGTTGGCCGGGCGGCCGGACACGAACTGGCGCGTATTCTGCTCGATGGCGGCTTTTTGCGGGGCGATGTTGTGCAGATCGTCCAGCGCGATGCTGGACACGTGCGCCACCGCCTGCAGATGGCTGACGCCGCCGTTGCGGCGCCGCCAGCGGTAGGCGTAGCCCAGCTTCCAGTCCGGCTCGCGCGGGGCTTGCGGCAGGATGGCTTCCACCCTTTGCAGCAGGGCCTCGGCGCGCACCAGGAATTGTTCGAGGGGCGTCGCCATATCAGGAACGGTAGTCGGCGTTGATGCTGACGTAGTCGTGCGACAGGTCGCAGGTGTAGACGGTGGCGGCCGCGCCGCCGCGCGCCAGCTTCACGCGCACCGCGATTTCGCTCTGCTTCATCACGCGCTGGCCGTCTTCTTCCTTGTAGTCCGGGTTGCGGCCGCCGTTCTTGGCCACCCACACGTCGTCCAGGTAGAGGTTGAGCTTGCTCACGTCCAGATCGTCCACGCCGGCGTAGCCGATGGCGGCCAGGATGCGGCCCAGGTTGGGGTCGGACGCGAAGAAGGCGGTTTTCACCAGCGGCGAGTGGGCGATGGAGTACGCGATCTTGCGGCATTCTTCCACGTTCTTGCCGTCTTCCACCGTAATCGTCATGAACTTGGTGGCGCCTTCGCCGTCGCGGATGATGGCTTGCGCCAGGAACACGGACAGCTCGGTGACGGCGGCGGCCAGGGCCTTGTATTCCGGCGAATCGACCGAGTTCACTTCCAGCGTGCCGGCGCCGGTGGCGACCAGCATGAAGGAGTCGTTGGTCGAGGTGTCGCCGTCGATGGTGATGCAGTTGAAGGACTGGTCGGCGGCCTGCTTGACCAGCACGTCCAGCACCGGCTGCGCCACTTTGGCGTCGAAGGCCAGGAAGCCCAGCATGGTGGCCATGTTCGGCTTGATCATGCCGGCGCCCTTGGAGATGCCGGTGAGCGTGACCTTGTGGCCGGCGATGTCCACCGTGCGCGAGCCGGCTTTCGGCTGGGTGTCGGTGGTCATGATGGCTTCGGCGGCATTGAACCAGTTGTCGGCGGTCAGGTTGGCGACGGCGTTCGGCAGGCCGGCCACGATGCGGTCCACCGGCAGCGGCTCGAGGATCACGCCGGTCGAGAACGGCAGGATCTGGCCCGCTTCGCAGCCCAGCAGCTCAGCCAGCGCCGAGCAGCTCTGCTGCGCGCGCGCCAGGCCTTCTTCGCCGGTGCCGGCGTTGGCGTTGCCGGTGTTGACCATCAGTGCGCGGATGGGCGCGCCGCCGGCGTTCACGGCCGCCAGGTTGGCCTTCGAGATCTGCACCGGCGCGGCGCAGAAGCGGTTCAGCGTGAACACGCCGGACACGGTGGCGCCCGGCGCCAGGCGCAGCACCAGCAAGTCCTTGCGGTTCGGCTTTTTGATGCCGGCTTCGGCAAAACCGATCTCGATGCCGGCAACCGGCTTCAGATCTGCAGCGACAGGAATGGGGGAATTGACGGCCATGTGGGTTCTCGGGCTAGTGTAAGGGAAGCCGTTATTGTAATGCCTGTTGCCAGCGCACGCGGATTACTACTTTCGGTTAAAACCCCACCTCCTACTGTTTTTTTCCAAACCTTGAAAGTTCGGCCAAAAACACAGAAAACTTGCCGAAAAATTCATAAAACCGTACTAAAAAGCGACAAAAATCTAGAGGCTTTGTTCAGTACAACGTTTTCATAATCATGCCTTGAAGAAAATTCATCTAAGGTAGGCAACGCATGCGGCGCTCCGGGCTGGCCGCTCTTTTGAAAAATAAAGTGATTGGAACCCTTACCGATGAAAAAGCAACTTCTAGTAGCATCCGTCCTCGCTGCCTGCAGCGCCATGCAGGCCCAGGCCGGCTCGCTGGACGACGGCAACCTGAGCATCAGCGGTTTCGGCACCCTGGCAGTGGCCAAGAGCGACACCGACACCGCCCAGTTCGCGCGCTACAACCAGGCCACCGGCGTGGGCGACAGCCCGCGCATCGGCCTGGACAGCAACCTCGGCCTGCAAGCGAGCTACAAGATCAACGACTGGCTGTCCGGCACCGCGCAGGTGCTGACGCGCAAGAACACCAGCCCCAGCTTCACCAGCGACCTGACCTGGGCCTTCCTGAAAATGAAGGTCAACGACGAGATCAATGTCCGCGTGGGCCGCATGGTCATGCCGGCCTTCCTGATTTCCGACTACCAGAACGTGGGCTACGCCAACACCATGATGCGGCCGCCGATTGAAGTCTACGGCCAGGATCCGATCGAAAACGTGGACGGCGTGGACCTGAACTACCAGCACGCCTTCGGCGACACCAACTTCACCGCGCAGGCCTTCGCCGGCTCCAGCCGCGGCAAGCTGTTCGTGCCGACCGCCGGCGGCTCCGTGGCCAAGTACCGCGCGCCGGCCCAGGGCGTGAGCCTGGCCGTCGAGCACGGCCCCGTGACCGTGCGCCTGGGCCATCTGCGCGCAGAACTGAACAGCGACAACCTGCTGCCGATCAACAGCCTGGCCGCCACCCTGAAGCAAGTGGGCTTCGGCCAACTGGGCCAGGATCTGGGCATCGTCGAGGGCAAGAAGATGAGCTTCACCTCGCTGGGCCTGGCGCTGGACTGGAACAATATCGTGGTCCAGACCGAATACGCGATGCGCCGCGCGCACGACCCGGTCTACATCCCGGAAACCAATTCCTGGTACGCCATGGGCGCCTACCGCTTCGGCAAAGTGCTGCCCTACTTCGCGCACGCCGCCAGCAAGGGCTCGGGCAGCTCCATCACCGTGCCGGCCGCGCTGGCCAAGATTCCTGCGCTGAACGCCGCCGTCAACAACCTGCTGATCTCGCCCGAGCAGTCGACCAACCTGGTCGGCGTGCGCTGGGACTTCGCCAAGTCGCTCGCGCTCAAGGTGCAGGTGGACCGCGTCAAGCCCAAGGTCAAGTCGGGCCAGCTGATCTTCACGCCGGCCGCCGGCCAAAAAGACAGCGTGACCGTGGTCGCAGCCGGTCTGGATTTCGTATTCTAAGGTGACTTCATGAAAAAAACGCTCCCAGCCCTGATCCTGGCCGTCCTCGCCGCCGCCGCCCTGCCCGCGTCCGCCGAAACGGTCGTGATCGTCAACAAGGCCAACCCGGCCACGCGCATGTTCTCCGAGCAGGCATCCCAGTTCTTCCTCGGCAAATCGACCATGTTCACGCCGGTGGACCAGGCCGAAGGCTCGCATATCCGCAACGACTTCTACCAGAAAGTGGCCGACAAGGACGCGGCCCAGGTGAAGGCGCTGTGGTCCAAGCTGGTGTTTACCGGCAAGGCCACGCCGCCCAAGGAATACAAATCCAACGCCGACGTGAAAAAGGCGGGGGCCGACGATCCCAAGGCCATCGGCTACATCGACAAATCCGCCGTCGACGACACGGTGAAGGTGATCTTGACACTCCCTTAACATTGTTGCATGCGGTATATTGCTGTCTGGGGACGCGGGGCGTCCAGGACAGCAAGGAGTGGGTGTGAGTCTATCGCTGCGGGCGAAGTTTCTGTTGTTGAGCGCCATCGTGCAGGCCATGGTGGTGGCGCTGTTGATCGGCAACAGCCAGCGCGTGATGGACAGCGCGGTCGGCAAGAACGCCGAGCGCGTGGCGCACGAATACGCGGTCACACTCAATCTCACCCTCAGCCCCTACGCCATCCGCGGCCGCCTTAGCGAACTGAACGACTACTGGACCGAGATGCTGTCCGATCCCCAGGACAGCTTCGTGCGCTACATCATCGTGCTGGACCAGAACGACGTGCCGCTGGCCACCGCCGGCGAGCATCCGCCCGCGCTGCCGGCCGCGCTGCGCAACGGCACCGCGCCGGCCATGAACGGGGTGCGCACCTGGCAGGTCGGCAGCACGCTGCACGCGCGCGCGCCCATGCTGCTCAAGGACAACCAGATCGGCTCGCTCAATTTCGGCCTCTCGACCAGCGAGCTGGACAAGGCGCGCGAGGAAGTCTTCCTGCAATCGGGCCTGATCTCGCTGGTGGGCCTGGGGCTGGGCGTGCTGCTGTTCTACGCCTTCACGCAAGGCATAGGGCGGCGCCTGCGCGCCCTCACCGGCCAGGCCGGGCAGCTGATGAAAACCGCCTTCGGCCGCAACCTGCCGGACGGCGACGGCGACGAGATCGAAGTCTACGCGCGCTCGCTCAACTCGATGAGCGTGGCGCTGCGCGAACGCGTGCTGCAGCTGGAAGCGTCGCAACAGCGCCTGTCCGAATCGGAAGCGCGCTTCAAGACCCTGTTCGACATGGCGCCGCTACCGCTCAGCGTGACCGACCGCAACGGCCGCATCATCGGCGCCAACCAGGCCCTGACCAGCACCTTCGGCTACACCGAGGAACAGCTGATCGGCCAGCGCTCGGACAGCTTCACCTTCTGGGGCGCGCCGGAAGAGCGCGAGCGCATCTGGCAGCTGTATATGCGCCACGGCGCGGTGCACGGCGAAGTGGCGAATATGGCGCTGCGCGGCGGCGGCACCGGCCGGCTGGCGATCTGGTCGTCCTCGCTGACCCTGGACGGCGTGGACGCCATTATCTGGGCGCTGCTGGACATGACGGCCGAACTCAACGCCAAACAGGAACTGGAAGAACTGAACGCCTCGCTGGAGCGCCGCGTGAGCGAGCGCTCGGCCGAGCTGGAGCGCGCCAACGGCGACCTGTCGCACGCGCTGCAGACCCTGCAGCGCACCCAGCACGACCTGATCGCGGCGGAAAAAATGGCCTCGCTCGGTTCGCTGGTGGCCGGCATCGCGCACGAGCTGAACACCCCGATCGGCAACAGCCTGCTGGCCTCGACCGCGCTGGGCGACCGGGTGGTGGAATTCGAAGCCATGCTCAGCGGCGGCACGCTGCGCCGCTCCACGCTGAGCGCCTACAACGAGGAAGTGAAGCTGGCCTCTAACCTGATCTCCGGCTCGCTCAACAAGGCGGCCAACCTGATCGCCTCCTTCAAGCAGATCGCGGTGGACCAGACCAACGACCAGCGCCGCGTGTTCAACCTGCTGGCGGTGGTGCTGGACACGGCGGCCACCTACGTGCCGCGCCTGCGCCGCGCCAACTGCGGCACCGCCTTCCACGTGCCGCAGGGCCTGGCGCTGGACTCCTACCCGGGCAGCTGGTACCAGGTCTTCAACAACCTGATCAACAACGCGCTGGCGCACGCCTTCGAAGACCGCAGCGACGGCACCATCAGCATCAGCGCACGCGAACTGGACGGCGGCATGGTGGAGATCGTCTTCAGCGACAACGGCGCCGGCATGGCCGAAGAAGTGCGGCGCCACGTGTTCGACCCCTTCTTCACCACCAAGATGGGGCGCGGCGGCACGGGCCTGGGCATGAACATCGTGTACAACATCGTCACCGGCATGCTGGGCGGGCGCGTCACGGTGGCGTCGCAGCCGGGCCAGGGCACGGCGGTGCGCATCGTGGTGCCGCGCAGCTCGCCGGTGCGGGCCGGCTAGGGCGGCGCGCCGGCCGGCGCCATGCCGGCCGCGCGCCGCACTGCGGCGCTGAACTCCTCCAGCTTGAACGGCTTGGCCAGGTAATCGTCCATGCCGGCTTCCAGGCAGCGCTGGCGGTCGCCCTCGACGGCGCTGGCGGTGAGCGCCACCACCGGCAGGCGCGGCAGGCCTGCGGCCGCCTCGTGCGCGCGCCAGCGGCGCGTGGCCTCGTAGCCGTCCATCAGCGGCATCATGCAGTCCATCAGCACCAGGTCGTAGCCGCCGCGCGCCATGGCGGCCAGGGCCTGCTCGCCGTTGGCCGCGTCGTCCACCTCGCAGCCCAGGCGGGCGAGCAGGATGCGCGCCAACTGGCGGTTCATCTCGGTGTCCTCGGCCAGCAGCACGCGCAGCGGCGCGGCGGCGCCGGCCGGCCTGTCAGCCGCCGCCGCCGGCCGGGAAGCGGGCGGCGGCGCCGCGGCCGGCGCGGCGGCGCTGGTCGGCAGCGCAAAGCTGAAACAGGCGCCCTCGCCGCGTGCGCTGACGCAGGAGATTTCGCCGCCCATCAGCTGTACCAGGCGCTTGCAGATGGCCAGGCCCAGGCCCGTGCCGCCGTACTGGCGGCTGATGGTGTCGTCGGCCTGGATAAAGGGCTCGAACAGGCGGCCCTGCTCGGCCGGACTGATGCCGATGCCGCTGTCGCGCACCTCGAACCCCAGGCGCAGGCGGCCCGGCTGGCTGTCCGGGCGCGCCGCCAGCGCCACCGTCACCTGTCCGGCCGGCGTGAACTTGATGGCGTTGCTGACCAGGTTGCCCAGCACCTGGCGCACGCGCACCGGATCGCCCCATACCCAGGGCGGCACGCCGCGCTCGATGGCGGCCTCGAGCTGCAAGCCCTTCTTGGCGGCGGCCGCGCGGTGCAGCTCGAGCACGCTGCGCACCAGCCGGGCCGGGTCGTAGCTGCTATTGATGAATTCCATGTGGCCGGATTCGATCTTGGAGAAATCCAGGATCTCGTTGATGATGCGCAGCAGGTCCAGCGCGCCGCTGTGCACATTGCCCGCGTAGCCGCGCTGCGCCGCGTCCAGCCGGGTTTCCAACAGCAGCTCGGACATGCCGACGATGCCGTTCATGGGCGTGCGGATCTCGTGGCTCATCATGGCCAGGAAGCGCGACTTGGCTTCGCTGGCCGCGTCGGCACGCGCCTTCAGGTGCAGCGCCAGCTCGGCGTCGCGTTCGCGCCGCTTGAGGATGACGGCCATGGCGGCGAACGCCGCCGCCAGCGCCGCCCCGGCCAGCACGGCGATACCGCCCAGCAGGCGCGCAATGCGGCGCCAGCCGTCCAGGAACAGGTCCTCGGTCACCGTCAGGTTGACGATCAGCGGATAGTTGCGCACCTTGCGCACGGCGCCCATGCGGAACACTTCCTGGTTGCCGGCCGCCATGCGCGGGCCGCGCTGCAGCACCACGCCGCTGTCGCGCCCGGAGGCGATCACCGCGCGCGTGCTGCCGTTGCTGACCTCCTTGCCCATCAACTGCTCGACCATGGGCCAGCGCGCCAGCAGCGCGTAGTCGCTGCGGTACAGGGAAATGGCGGCGTGCTCGCCAACGCTGACATTGCGGAAAAACGCGCTGAAGAAGTCGCATGAAATGCCCACCAGGGCCACGCCCAGGAAGCGGCCGTCGGGCGCGGCCAGGCGCCGGCTCAGATAGAAGGTCCACTGGCCATTGCCCTTGTTGCGCACAGGTTTGCTGATGAAGTCGCCGCCGGCGCCGCCGCGGTGGTAGAGGAAGTAGTCGCGTTCGGCCAGGTTGATGGCCGGCGCCGGCCAGGCGCGCGTGAAATTGAGCACGGCGCCGTCCGCGCCGACGATGGTGGCCACGTCCACCTGGGGCACGCCGCTGGCCTTGTCGCGCATCATCTGGAACACCGCCTCGCCCCCCATGGCCAGGCGCAGCGCCTCCGGCGTGCGGGGCGCGGCGCGCTGCACGGCGTCGTCCAGGCTGTCGAGCACAAGGTAGGCCGAGGCCATGGACTGGGACACCGTCTCCGCCAGCACCAGCGACTGGTTGTCGAGCTGCTTGCGCCAGTCGTCGATCGCGCGCTCGTGCAGCACCCAGCCCACCGCGACAGTGACGCCGCCCAGCAGCAGCAGCAGCGCCAGGCCGACCAGGGCGATGCGGCGGTGCGCGCGGTCGCGGCGGAACCAGCGCCGCCACGTGACCTGTGGCAGTCCGGAGGCCGGCATGCTAGCGCACCTCGCCGTCGGCCAGGCTGCGCCGCACCTCGTCGAGCGCGGCGCCGAACAGCTGCGCCAGGCCGGCGGCGGCCGGTGCCAGCGCTGCGCTCTGGCCGGCCCGCGCCTGCGCCTCCAGCGCCTGCAGCGCCGCGCTCAGCGGGCCGGCGCCCACCAGCGTGGTGCTGCCCTTGAGCGCGTGCGCCGCGTAGGCCGCCGCGCCGCAGTCGCCGCTGCGCAGCGCGCGCTGCAGCTGCTCGTGCATGGGCGGCGCCACGTCCAGGTAGGTCAGGGTCAGGCTGCGGCAGGCGTCGGCGTCGCCGCCGACGGCCTGCAGCAAGACGTTCAGATCGATATGGCGATAGGATGGCAAGGCGGCTCCGTCTAGTGCACCGCGCCCAAGGGCAGCGCGAAGGAAAAGGTGGCGCCTTGGCCGGGCGCCGAGCGCAGCGCCATGCGCCCGCCCATCAGTTCAACCAGCGCCGCCGCCAGCGCCAGGCCCAGGCCGGCGCCGTCGCGCTTGCGCGCCGGGCCGTCGTCGGCCTGGAAGAAGCGCTCGAACACGCGCCGCTGCAGCGCGGCCGGCACGCCGTCGCCGCTGTCGCTGACCGAGAACGCCACGCCGCCGTCGGCGGCCTCGATGCGCAGGCGCACCGCGCCGCTCTCGGCGTGGGCCACGGCATTGCCGAGCAGCCGCTCCAGCACGCGCGCCAGCTTGGCGCGGTCGCAGCCGACCCGCTCCGGCAGCGCCGGGTCCAGTTCGCAGCTGAGGACCACCCGGCGCACCGCCGCCGCCTCGGCCTGCCCGGCCAGCGCGGCCTCGGCCAGTTCGCGCAGCGAGGCCGGCGCCAGGTTGAGCGGCGTGCTGCCGGCGTCCAGCGCGCTCAGTTCCAGCACCGACTCGACCAGCGCCAGCTGGCGCTGGCCGCATTCGGCGATCACGCCGGCGAACTGGCCGACGCGGCTGGCGCCGGCCTCCTCCATGATCAGTTCGGCGTAGCCCAGCACGCCGTTCAGCGGCGTGCGCAGTTCGTGCGACATATTGGCCAGGAAGCGCGCCTTGGCGCGCGCGGCCGCCAGCGCCTCCTCGCGGCTGCGCACCAGGCGCCCGATCAGCAGGTGCAGGCCGAAGGCGCACAGCACGATCACCGCCGTGCTCAGGCCGACCTGCAGCAGGTCGCGGTTGCGCGCGGCGTAATAATGCGCCAGGCTTTCCTCCTCGTCCAGGCCGACCGCCACGTACAGCGGGTACTGCTCGACCTTGGCGTAGGCATACAGGCGGCGCCTGCCGTCGACCAGGCTGGTGGCGGTCAGATGGCCACGCGCGGCCTGGCGCATGGCGGCCACCACCGGGCTGGCCGACAGGTCGGCGCCCATGCCTTCGTCGCCATCGGCGCGGCGCACCCGCACGATGCCGTCGGCGCCGATCAGGGCGATGGCGCCGTGGCGGCCAATGTCGACGTCGTGGTACAAGCGGGTGAAGTAATACGGGTCCATCGACACCACCACCACGCCGCCGAAGCCGCCGCCGGGCGCGGCGATGCGGCGCGTGATCTGCAGCGACCATTTCTTCGACACCCGGCCCAGCACGGGCACGCTGATATAAATGTCGTCGGCGGCGCTGTCGCGGTGGGCGCGCACGTGCGGCCGGTCCGACAGGTTGAGCGGCTGGAAGGGCTTGCTCGACAGCGCGACATCGCCGTTGCCGTCGATAATGGTCAGCAGATTGTAGACACTGGGGGAAGGCAGGCCCGCCTCGAGCTCATGGGCCAGGTCAAGCCGCCCGCCCTGCGTGGCGTAGCGGCCGCGCAGATAGACGGCGGCCTGGTCGGCCGCGTCCACGGTGCGCGCGGCGTGCTCCTCGAACACCCGCGCCAGGCTGGCCGCCTCGCGCTGCGCGTCGGCCAGCTCGCCGGCGCGCAGCTGGCCCAGCTGCGCCAGCGTCACGCCCCACACCACCGCCACCAGCAGCAACGCGAACATGGCCAGCAGCAGGCGCGCGTCGAGCCGGTCCATCACACCTTGCCTGGTCATGCCCTCTCCTTGCGGCCCGGGCGGGGTGGCGCCCGGGTCAAATAATCAAATTAAACGAATTTCTCAATTTAATTATATTTTATTCCGCAGCCTTTGTGCGCAGCACGCGCGCAAATATCCGCGCAGCTCGTCGAAATTGACCGGCTTGCTGAAAAACACCACGCCGTCGGGCACGCCGCCGCGCGCCGCCAGCGCCTCCGGCGCCAGGCCGGACAGGATGGCGATGTGCATCTCGGCCAGTTCCGGGTAGCCCAGGATGGTCTTGATCATCTCGTAGCCGTCCAGGCCGTCCATGACGATGTCGGCCAGCAGCACGTCCGGCTTGTGGCTGGCGATCTCGATCAGCGCCTGGTAGCCGTTCTCGCAGAAGCGCACCGTCAGCGGCAGCCCCCATAGCGCCAGTTGGTGCTGGTACAGGGCGCGCTGCATCGGATTGTCCTCCACCACCAGCACCGACACCGTCGCGGCCGCCGCCTGCGGGACGGACGGCGCGACCGCCCCGCCCGAAGCGGCGGCGCGGTAGGCCTGCACCGCCGACAGCGGGATGCGGCGGTGCCCGCCCTTGGTCTTCCAGGCCTCGATCACGCCGGCCTCGACCAGCTGTTGCACGGAAGAGACGGAAATACCCAGCAGTTCAGCCGCGCGCTGGGTCGTGCAGACCTCCTCGGCAGCGCTGTCGACAGGCTTCATGGATGGGCCGCCGCGTCTGGCGCAGTTATCGATAGAAAAAACAAATTAAACATTTTTACCAAATTAATCAATTTTTATATAGAATTGTTTCCAGGATGCAGCTCCGCCGGTCCCGCAGCACATTATGGGCCTGAAGCGGCGCGCCGCAAAGCACATCACAACCGGAAACCACCATGAAACTGAGCCATCTGAACATCGCACCCCGCCTCGCGCTGGGCTTCGGCGCCGTCATCGCACTGCTGATGCTGCAGGTGGGACTGTCTTATGCGCACATGCACAGCCTGGCCGACGAACTGTCACTGATCGGCGCGGACCGCTACCCCAAGGTGGCGCAGGCCCAGCGCATCAAGGACGGCGTCAACGCCACCGCGCAGCGCCTCTGCAATCTGCTGCTGATGACAGAGCCAGCCGCCGTGGCCGCCGAGCGCGCCGGCATCGTGCGCAGCGCGGCAGACCTTGACACCGCCTTCGGCGCGCTCGAACACCTGAGCGCCGGCGAACAGGACAAGTCCCAGCTGGAGGTGCTGCAGGCCGGCTTCGTCAGCCAGCGCCAGCGCTTCCTGGCCGCGCTGGACCAGCAGCAGCCCGCGCAGGCGCTGGCCATTTTGCTGAAGGACGTGCGTCCGGCCCAGCTGCGCTACGCGGAACGCCTGGATGCGCTGATTGAACGCCAGACCAAGCTGATGGCCGACGACGAGCTGAGCGCAGAGCACGAGACCACCGTCGCCACCACCCAGCTGCTGGCGCTGGCCGCGGTGGCCGCTGCGCTGGCCGCGGGGATAGGCGTGCTCATCAGCCGCAGCGTCACCACTCCGCTGGCGCGCGCCGTGCGCTTGGCCGAGCGCGTCGCGGACGGCGACCTCAGCTGCAAAATCGAGAGCGGCGGCCGCGACGAGACGGCGCGCCTGCTGCAGGCGCTGGCCGCCATGAACGAGCGCCTGGCCGGCCTGGTGCGCCAGGTGCGCGACGGCGCCGCCGCCATCGCCACGGCGTCCGCCGAAATCGAGTCGGGCAACCTGGACCTGTCGGCGCGCACCGAACAGCAGGCCGGCGCCCTGGAAGAGACCGCCTCGTCGATGGAAGAGCTCACCTCCACGGTGCAGCAAAACGCCGACAACGCGCGCCAAGCCAACCAGCTGGCCGTGACCGCCTCCGGCGTGGCCGAGCGCAGCGGCGCTGTGGTCGGCCGGGTGGTCGACACCATGGGCGCGATCCAGGCCAGTTCGGCCAAAATGGCCGACATCATCGGCGTGATCGACGGCATCGCCTTCCAGACCAACATCCTGGCCCTGAACGCGGCGGTGGAAGCGGCCCGCGCCGGCGAGCAGGGGCGCGGTTTCGCGGTGGTGGCCAGCGAGGTGCGCAACCTGGCGCACCGCTCGGCGGCGGCGGCCAAGGAGATCAAGAACCTGATCGGCGCCTCGCAGGCCCAGATCGACAACGGCGGCAGCCTGGCGCAGCAGGCCGGCGAGACCATGAAGGAAGTGGTGGCCTGCGTGCGGCGCGTGACCGGCATCATGGGCGAAATCCAGGCCGCCAGCCAGGAGCAGCGCGCCGGCATCGAACAGATCAACCAGGCCGTCACCGAGATGGACGGCGTGACGCAGCAGAACGCCGCGCTGGTCGAGCAGGCCGCCGCCGCCTCCGGCGCGTTGCGCGAGCAGGCCGCCGCTCTTGCCACGACCATCGAGGTATTCAAACTGGACGCGGCCGAAACCCCGCGTCCGCCCCGCGCCGTGCCGGCGGGCCGGCCGCGCGCCGCCGTGCTGGCCCTGGCCTGAAACCGGCGCTTCCCTCTACCCTACAAGGAGAACCACCATGTCCCTCCCACTTGCGCCAGCCCAGGCGGGCGCCATCGATCCGCTGTATGTTCGGCTGGGCATGATTACGCGCGGCGTGCACGACACCCTGTCGGCGCTGCGCGTCGGCCTGGACGCCGAAACGGGCGCCATGCAGGCCGCGCTGCACCGGACCCAGCCCGACGCCAACCTGACCAGCCTGCTGGCGCTGCGCCTGCTGGCCCAGCTCGAGCGCACGGAGACCGACCTGATGCACCTGCTGGCCGACAGCCAGCGCAAGGGCAGGATGGCGCGCCGTGGCAGCGCTGCCGGACACTGCATCGACGAACTGCTGGGCAGTGCGGCGCGATGACGGCCGCACAGACGCAGGCATACACGGCGCCGCCCATGCAGGTGCTGATCGTCGATGACGACCCGGTCAACCTGGACCTGTTTGCGCACATGCTCGCCGCGCTGCCCGGCGTGGCGCCGGTGCGCGCCGGCACGCCGGAACAGGCGCTGGACTGGTGCCGCGCGCACCAGCCGGACGCGGTGCTGCTCGACTACATGATGCCCGGCATGGACGGTATGCAATTCCTCGAACGCTTCCGCGCGCTGCCCGGGCTGGACACGGTGCCGGTGATGATGATCACCGCCGACACCGGGCTGGCGGTGCGCCATCGCGCGCTAGAGGACAGCGCCAACGACTTCCTGACCAAGCCGGTCAACAAGACCGAGCTGCGGGCGCGGGTGCGCAATATGCTGACACTGCGCTCGGCCCAGCTCAGCAAGATGAACCAGGCCGCCGGCGAACTGGCCGCCCAGCAGTCCGAAGCGGTGCAGCAGCTGGTGCGCGCGGCCGCCTTCCGCGACCCGGAAACCGGCGCCCACCTGCAGCGCATGGCCCACTACGCCCGCCTGATCGCGGCCGGGCTGGGCTGGCCGGAGCCGCAGCAGGCGCTGCTGCTGGCGGCCGCGCCCATGCACGACATCGGCAAGGTCGGCATTCCCGACCACATCCTGCTCAAGCCGGGCCGGCTGGACGCGGCGGAAATGGCCATCATGCGCGGCCACTCGGCCATCGGCGCCGCCATCCTCGGCACGGCCGCCACGCCGCTGCTGGGCATGGCGGCCGCCATCGCCCTGTGCCACCACGAGCGCTATGACGGCCAGGGTTACCCGGCCGGCCTGCGCGGCGACGCCATTCCGCAGGCCGCGCGCATCGCCGCCGTCGCCGACGTGTTCGACGCGCTGACCTCGGCCCGCCCCTACAAGGCAGCGTGGCCGCTGGAACGGGCCGAAGCCTTCCTGCGCGAGCAGCGTGGCGCCCATTTCGACCCGGCCTGCGTGGACGCCTTGCTGGCCGGCTGGGACGAAGTGCTGGCCATCCACCAGCGATTCCAGGACTAGCCCATGAAAGAGCTGATCGATTTCACCGAACTGGAAGCGGCCGGCCTGCTGCCCGAGCCGCCCGCCGCCGTGCAAGCCCTGCTGCCGCTGTGCCGCGACGGCGCCGACCTGGCGGCGCTGGCCGCCGCCATCGCGCGCCAGCCGCGCCTGTCCGCCGGCCTGGCCAGGCTGGCCGGCCACGACGGCGCGGCCAGCGCCGCCGCCCTGGCCGCGCTGGGGCCGGCCGTGGTGCAGCAGATGACGCTCGCACTGGGCATGCTCGGCGCCCACCGGCGCGGCCCCTGCAGCGCCTTCGCCTACCCGCAATACTGGTCGCGCGCACTGGCGCTGGCCTGCGCCGCGCAGCAGCTGGGCGGCGCAACGGCCCGGGCCGCCCTGTTCAGCGCGGGCCTGCTGGCCGGCTGCGGGCAGCTCGGGCTGGCCAGCTCGCGTCCGCGCTCCTACGCCAAGCTGCTGCGCGAAGCAGAGGCGGCGCGCTGGCAGCCCGACGTCCTGCTGGCCATGGAGGAGGCGCGCTACTGCTACAACCACCTGAAACTGGGCGCGGCCATGCTGCGCCACTGGAACGTGGCGCCGTCCCTGGCCGAAGCCGTCCAGCATCTGGACGCGCCCGAACAATGCGCCACCGCCCCGGCGCGCGCCTTGGCCCGGCAGCTGCACCTGGCGCAGCAGGTGGCCCAGGTGTGCGCTGCGGACCCGGAGCAGCGCGCCGAACTGCTGCCGGAGCTGGCCGCCACCGGCGCCCTGCTGGAACTGAACGTGCCGGCCTTGCTCGCGCTTACCGAGCGCGCCGGCCTGGCCTGGCGCCGCTGGTGCGTGGCGCTCGACCTGCCCTGCGTCCAGCGGCCGCGCCCCGCCGCCGCCGCCCCCATTTATCGCCAACCAGAGAGGAGACCCACATGACCACCACCGGCCCCTGCGGCGGCGGCGCCGCCCACCTGTTCGACACGCTGATCAAGGAGCAGCATTTGAAGAACGACGCCGCGCTGTGCCGCGCCGCCGGCATCGGTCCGCCGCTGATGAGCAAGATGCGCAACGGCCGCCAGCGCGTCAGCGCCGAAGTGATGCTGCGCCTGCACGAAGCCTTCGGCATGCCATTCGCCACGCAGCGCCTGCTGCTGGCGTGCGACAGCAGCTATCCGCACCGCCCGCACCTCCGCCGCGCCGGCGCGCAGCAGCAGGCCGAAGCCGCCCAAGCGGCAGGCTGAGGCGCCGGCAGCGCGCAAAAAAAAACCCGCCATAAGGCGGGGATGGAGACTAGCTGCCGCCACGGGCCGCGCAGCCTGCTGCTGCTGCGCGCCGCCCGGCCCGCATCAAGCCAGCTTGCCGTGGCAAGCCTTGAACTTCTTGCCGCTGCCGCAAGGGCAAGGGTCGTTGCGGCCAACGCGCAGGCCGCCGTCGTCCGCCGACGCGGGCGCCGCGGTTGGCGCCAGCAACTCCTCAGGCGCCGCATTCGGATTGAAGTCCGCGTGCTGGTAATGCACATTCTCCAGGTGGGTGGCCTGCATGGCCGCTTCGGCCGCGTCGATTTCCTCGCGCGACTGGATGCGCACCGTCATCACATGGCGCACCACCTCGTTCTTGATCATGTCCAGCATCTGGCCGAACAGCTCGAAGGCCTCGCGCTTGTACTCCTGCTTCGGATTCTTCTGCGCATAGCCGCGCAGATGGATACCCTGGCGCAGGTGGTCCAGCGCCGCCAGATGCTCGCGCCAGTGGCTGTCCACGCTTTGCAGCATGACATTGCGCTCGAAGCCGCCAAAGGCGTCCTTGCCCACGATGTCGATCTTGGCCTGGTACACGGCGTCGGCCGCAGCCAGCACCTTCTCCAGCACTTCGTCGTCGGTCAGGCTGGCGTCGGCCGCCAGGGCGGCCTGCAGATCCACCTGCACCTGCCACTCGGTGGCCAGGGCCGCTTCCAGGCCGCGGATATTCCACTGCTCCTCGACCGACTCCTCCGGCACGAACTCGCGCACGATGTCGGTGAACATGCCATGGCGCAGCGACTGGATCATCTCCGAGATATCGGTCGCTTCCAGCAGCTCGTTACGCTGCTGGTAAATCACCTTGCGCTGGTCATTGGCGACGTCGTCATACTCCAGCAGCTGTTTGCGGATATCGAAGTTGCGCGCCTCGACCTTGCGCTGCGCCGACTCGATGGAACGGGACACGATGCCCGCCTCGATCGGTTCGCCTTCCGGCATTTTCAGGCGGTCCATCACGGCGCGCACGCGGTCGCCCGCGAAGATGCGCAGCAAAGGATCGTCCAGCGACAGGAAGAAGCGCGACATGCCGGGATCGCCCTGGCGCGCCGCGCGGCCGCGCAGCTGGTTGTCGACGCGGCGCGACTCGTGGCGCTCGGTGCCGACGATGTGCAGGCCGCCGGCAGCGACCACCTGCTCGTGCAGCGCCTGCCAGCCCGCGCGCAGCGCCTGGGCTTGGGCGGCCTTGTCGGCGTCGCTCAGTTCCGGATTCGCTTCGATGAACTTGATCTGGCTTTCCACATTGCCGCCCAGGACGATGTCGGTGCCTCGGCCCGCCATATTGGTGGCGATGGTGATGGCTTTCGGGCTGCCGGCCTGGGAGATGATCTCCGCTTCGCGGGCGTGCTGCTTGGCGTTCAGGACGTTGTGCGGCAGGCCGCCCTTGGTCAGGATGCCCGACAGCAGCTCCGAGTTCTCGATCGAGGTGGTACCCACCAGCACCGGCTGGCCGCGGTCGTAGCACTCGCGGATTTCCAGCAGCATGGCGTTGTACTTTTCCTGGTTGGTCTTGTAGACCTGATCCTGCTTGTCCTTGCGCGCCGACGGGCGGTTAGGCGGGATCACCACGGTTTCCAGGCCGTAGATCTCCTGGAATTCATACGCTTCGGTATCGGCCGTACCGGTCATGCCGGCCAGCTTGGCGTACATGCGGAAGTAGTTCTGGAAGGTGATCGAGGCCAGGGTCTGGTTCTCGTTCTGGATCTTCACGCCTTCCTTGGCTTCCACCGCCTGGTGCAAGCCGTCGGACCAGCGGCGGCCCGTCATCAGGCGGCCGGTGAATTCATCGACGATCACCACTTCATTGTTCTGCACCACGTAGTGCTGATCCTTGAAGTACAGCGCGTGCGCGCGCAGGGCCGCGTACAGATGGTGCACCAGCGTGATGTTGGCCGAATCGTAGAGCGAGGCGCCTTCCGGCAGCAGGCCCATTTGCACCAGGATGGCCTCGGCCTTCTCGTGGCCGGCTTCGGTCAGCAGCACCGAGTGCGCCTTCTCGTCCTTGGTGTAATCGCCGGGCACTTCAACGCTGCCCTTGCCGTCCGGAGTTTCCTCGCCAACCTGGCGGGTCAGCATCTTCGGCACTTCATTGATCTTGTAATACAGATCGGTGTGGTTTTCGGCCTGGCCGGAGATGATCAGCGGCGTGCGGGCCTCGTCGATCAGGATGGAGTCCACCTCGTCGACGATGCCGAAGTTCAGCGCGCGCTGTACGCGGTCGCGTGCCTCGAAGACCATATTGTCGCGCAGGTAATCGAAGCCGAATTCGTTGTTGGTGCCGTAGGTGATGTCGGCCGCGTAGGCGGACTGCTTGGCGGCGTGCTCCATCTGCGACAGGTTGATGCCGGTGGACAGGCCGAGCCAGTTGTACAGCTTGCCCATGGTTTCGGCATCGCGCTGGGCCAGGTAGTCATTGACGGTGACGATATGGACGCCCTTGCCCGACAGCGCGTTCAGATAGGCCGGCAGGGTCGCGGTCAGGGTCTTGCCCTCGCCGGTGCCCATTTCGGCGATCTTACCGTAATGCAGCACCATGCCGCCGATCAGCTGGACATCGAAGTGGCGCATCTTGAAGACGCGCTTGGACGCCTCGCGGCAGACCGCGAAGGCCTCCGGCAGGATGGCGTCCAGCGCCTCGCCGCCGGCGATGCGTTCCTTGAAGGCCGGGGTTTTCGCCTGCAGCTCGGCATCCGACAGCTTCTCCATGGCCGGCTCGAGCGCATTGATTTCGCGTACCGTTTTTTGATATTGCTTGAGCAGACGCTGGTTGCGGCTGCCGAAAATCTGGGTCAGTAAGGACATTGGTTAACGCCGTTAAAAAAAGCTAGGGTGTAGGGTGCTCAGCTTGCCAAGGGCAAAAGACCGATGATTTTATCATGCCGTCCGGCCAAGGTTGGGTTATTGCCCCGTATAACAATAGCCAGTATGGTAACAAACTCGGATTTTCCCGCCACTTTCAGCCCATTCCTACAAGCGAGCTGAGCCGCACTCTCCCCAATCCGGGGTCAGACCCCGAAGGAGGGCGAATGCGGCTCAGCTCGCTTGGGGCGGGCGGCGGGCTGTGGTATGTTTCGGGCCATGCGCTTATTCAATTCCCTCAATCAAGGCCGCTCGCCCAAGGTGGCGACGGACTTTCTGAAAAGAAATGACAAGATGGCGGCCCTGCTGCCGGCCATCGAGCGCATGGCCGCGCTGCAGAAGGATTGCGCCGCCACCCTGCCCAGCATGTTCAGCCATTGCGAAATCCTGGCGTTCGAGGACGGCCATCTGCTGCTGTCCACCCCCAGCTCGGCCGTGGCGGCCAAGCTCAAACAGCAGCTGCCGAAATTACAAGATACGCTGCAGCAGCGCGGGTGGCAGATTAACAACATCCGCCTGCGGGTGCAGATGATGAAGGCGGCCGACATCAAGCCGCAGATGCGCACGCTGAGCCTGCCGCCCGCTGCCGTCACCGCCTTCGAGGAATTGAGCAAGTCGCTCGAGCAGAGCAAGCAGAACGGCCACCTGATCGAAGCGCTGCAGCTACTGGTGCAGCGCCGCCGCGACCGGCCCGATTACTGATTCAGGTCCCACTCGTGCGTCATCTGGCGCACATAGGAATCCGGCGCCGACTCCACCGTGTCGTAAGTCACCACTTCATACGACGACGGATCGGCCAGCAGCGCGCGCAGCAGCTGGTTGTTCAGCGCGTGGCCCGATTTGTGCGCCTCGTAGCCCGCCACCAGCGGGTGGCCGACCAGGTACAAATCGCCGATCGCGTCCAGGATCTTGTGGCGCACGAACTCGTCGTCATAGCGCAGGCCGTCCGCGTTCAGGATGCGGTACTCGTCCATCACGATGGCGTTCTCCAGCGAGCCGCCGCGCGCCAGGCCTATGCCGCGCAGCATCTCCACGTCCTGCATAAAGCCGAAGGTGCGCGCGCGGGCAATCGCCTGCACATAGGTGACGTCGCCGAAATCGATGCTGGCGCGCTGCGCCGTGCCGTCCACCGCCGGGTGGTTGAATTCAATGAAGAAGTCCAGCTTGAAGCCGTCGTGCGGCACCAGGCGGGCCCACTTCTCGTTGCCCGGTTTGCCTTCTCGCACTTCCACCGGTTTGAGCACGCGGATGAATTTCTTGGCCGCGTCCTGCTCCTGCACGCCGGCCTGCTGCAGCAGGTAGACGAAGGACGAGGCCGAGCCGTCCATGATGGGGATTTCCTCGGCGCTCACGTCCACGTACAGATTGTCGATGCCCAGGCCGGCGCAAGCCGACATCAGGTGCTCGACGGTGGAGATGCGCACGTCGCCCTTGCTCAGCACGGTGGCCATGCGGGTATCGGTCACGCCCATGGCCGAGGCCGGGAACTCCACCGGCGGCTCCTGGTCCACGCGGCGGAACACGACGCCCACGCCGGGCGCGGCCGGACGCAGCGTCAGCACCACCTTGGTGCCCGAGTGCAGGCCCACGCCGGTGGTGCAGACTTTTTCTTTGATGGTGCGTTGTTTTAGCATCCGCAAATTATATCGGAGATGCCGCTGCCCCGCCCCGGCCAGGCGAGCTGAGCCGCATTTCGCGCAATTTGGGGTCAGACCCCGAAGTGGAGTAAATGCGGCTCAGGCTGCTAGGGGTGCTCGGCTTCGGCGTGCACCGCTTCGCGCCGCACCAGGTAGATGCCGCTGCCGATGATGATGGCCGCGCCCAGCAGGGTGTAGCCGTCCGGCAGCGTGTTCCACAGCAGCCAGTCGATCGCCACGCCCCAGGCCAGCGCCGAGTATTCGAACGGCGCCACGATCGAGGCCTTGCCCATGCTGAAGGCGATGGTGATGGCCAGCTGGCCGAAAAAACCGCTCAGCGCCAGCCCGGCGATAATCAGCCAGTCCTGCGGCCGTATCGCCACCCAGCCCTGCCAGCACATGGCCACCGAACCGGTCCCCATCATCACCAGCAGCCAGAACATGATGTGCTCGCTGGCGTCGCTGCGGCTCAATATGCGGCTGGCGATGGCCGACACCGCGTAGCACGCCGCCGAGCCCAGCACCGCCAGCCCGGCCAGCGAAATAAAGCTGGCGCCGTCCGGCCGCAGCACCACCAACACCCCGCCCAGCCCGACCACGATGGCGGCCCACTGCATGGCGTCCACCTTTTCCTTCAGGATGAACACCGACAGCGCCGTGATCAGCGCCGGCGCGATAAAGAAGATCGAATACGTGTCGGCCAGCGGCAGGCTTTTCAGCGCGTAGGCGAACATGGTGAGCATGCCGATGCCGAGCACGCCGCGCAGCAGCTGCAGCGGCCAGCGCACCCGCAAAATGCCGCCGAACTTGCCGCGGTAGGCCATATAGGCGCACACCAGTGGCAGCGACGACAGCGAGCGCAGCGCCGTCACCTGCATGGCGGGATAGTGGGCGGACAGCAGTTTCATCGCCGTGTCCATCAGCGCGAACATGGCGACAGCGATCAGCATGGCGTAGATGCTGCGCAGGTTTTCGGCTTGCGGGGTCAGAGGAGCTCCTTGCGCGTGGCGTCGTGAGGGGCGCCCGATTATAGCAAGTGCGCGAGTGTTGCGTTTACGCACCGCGTCCGCCGCGCAGCGACTTTATTCCGCGCCGCGCCCGGGCAGTGTGACAAAGCACGTGTTTTTGCGGGCTGGCGCGGCGGTATCATGGCAGGCATCCTCCCCACCAAGGAAATAAATGCCGTTCTGCCAGCAATGCGGATCCCAAGCCTCGTCCACCGCAGACTTCTGTTTCAACTGCGGCGCCGACGTCGCGGCTTCGGCGCTGGCCCTGCCCGGCCTGCCCGACGGCTGGAAAGCCATCTTCGCGGCCCTGCAGAAAGGCGGCGGCGTGGACCTGCCGCAATCAATCGAGCTGAGCCTGGCCGAACGGGCGCAGGTGCTGTTCAATCCCTGGGCTTTCCTGTTCGGGCCGTTCTACTACGTGGCCAAGGGCATGGCGCGCAAGGCGCTGGTGCTGACGGCGCTGGCGGCGCTGCTGGTGTGCGCCGCGCGCCTGCTGTTCGGCGCGCTCGGCCTGCACAGTGTGATGGCGTCGGCACTGCTGTGCTTCATCCCCTCCGCCCTGTTCGCCACCCGCGCCAATGTCGACTACTTCAAGAAGATGGTGCTGGACGACGACGGCTGGCTGTAAGCGGCGCCGCCGCGCCGCGCCGGTAAGCGCCGGGGCCGACGCCGTAGCTGCGCTTGAACACGCGGTTGAACGCGGCCTCGGACTGGTAGCCCACCTGCTCGGCTATCTGCCCGGCCGGCAGCCGCCCTTGCGCCAGCAGGGCCGCCGCCCTGGCCATGCGCGTCTGCGTCAGCACCGCCGCCGGCGTGCTGCCGGCAGCCTTCAGGAACAGCCGCGCGAACGTGGCGCGCGACATGTGGCACAGGCCGGCCAGTTCTTCCAGCGTCCACGGCTTTTCCGGCTCGGCCAGCATGGCCAGCAGCGCCGCCTGCAGCCGCTGCTCGGCCAGCAGCGCAAACAGGCCCGGCATGGCCGAGGCCTGCTCCAGCCAGGCCCGCATCAGCAGCGCGAACAGAGCCGACGCCAGCTGCGACACCACGGCCCGCGCGCCTGGACGGACGGTCTCGGTCTCCACCCGCAGCATCGCCATCAGCGACTGCAGGCCGGCGAAGTCGTCGCGCCCCGCCGTGCGCACGTGGATCAGCTCGGGCAGCGCGGCAAGCAGCGGATGAGGGCCGCCAGCGCCGAACTCCAGCCGCCCGCACAGGATGTCGGTGGCCTCCCCCTGGCCGCCGTTCTCGTACACGCGCACCACCTGCCCGCTCTCGAACGCGCGCGGCACCGGCGGCTGCGCGGCAGGATCGTCGGTGTGCAGCTTGTGCGGCGACCCGTGCGGGAACAGCAGGATGTCGCCCGCCTGCACCGCGATGCCGCGCTGCGCGCCCACCTCCAGCCAGCCGCCGCCGCTCACCACCAGGTGATACGGCGCCACTCCGGCCGGCTCGGCCGGCTGGTCCAGCACCCAGGGCGCGCCGAAATGGCAGCGGATGTCCAGCGCGGTCTGCACCGGATACAGCGACAGCAAGCGGCTTAAAGCTCCCATGGGACTCTCCGATTGAGACGATTAAGCAAATTTTAGCGCATTTCAGGCATTAAAAGATTCACCCAAGCGGCCTAAACTTCTTTCCATGCCGACACACAAACCAGTCGGTCCCACACTGAGAGGAAATATCATGAGCCGTCTGCACACCATCGCCACCACCGAAGCCACCGGCCACGCCGCCCAGCTGTTCACCGCCATCAAAGGCGCCATCGGCATGGTGCCGAACGCCTACGTGGCGGTTGGCAGCAACAGCCCGGTCGCCCTGGAAGCCGCCCTCAACCTGGACGGCGCGCTGAAAAAATCCAGCCTGAGCGTCAAGGAAATCGAGATCATCAAGCTGGCCATCAGCGAAGACGCGGGCTGTGACTACTGCCTGGCCGCGCACACGCTGATGGGCGCGAAAGCCGGCCTGAGCCGCCCCGCCATCCTGGCCGTGCGCAAAGGCGGCGCCTCCGGCGACGACCGCGCCGACGCGCTGGCCGCCTTTGCCCACACCCTGGCGCGCAGCAGCGGCACGGTGCCGGCCGAAGCCGTGGCCGCCGTGAAGGCGGCCGGCTACAGCGACGCCCAAATCGTCGACACCCTGCTCGCCATCGCCAGCATCACCTTCACCAACCTGGTGAACCGCGTGAACGACACGGCGCTGGATTTCCCGGCAGCGGATTGATAGACGGCGGAGAAACGCTTGCGGGAGATGTGGCACGCAGCCCGCAAGCTGCGGTAATATTACCGCCATGCCTACCCCTACCGACCTCCCGCTCTACATCGTCAAAGAATCCCCCATCCACGGGCGCGGCGTGTTCGCGCGCGAGGACATTCCGCCGGGCACGCGCATTATCGAATACACCGGCGAGCGCATCAGCAGCGACGAGTCGGCGCGGCGGGCGGAAGCGGGGGGCGGCCCCATCAACCACACCTTCTTCTTCAGCCTGGAGGACGGCAGCCTGATCGACGGCGGCAGCGGCGGCAACGACGCGCGCTGGATCAACCACGCCTGCGAACCCAACTGCGAAGCCTACGAGGAAGACGGCAAGGTCTTCATCTACTCGCTGCACCACATCGACGCCGGCGAGGAACTGAACTACAACTACGCGCTGATCTACGAGGCGCGCCACACGCCCGCCGTCAAGCGCGCCTTCGCCTGCTACTGCGGCGCGCCGTCCTGCACCGGCGTCATGCTCGCGCCCAAGCGCCGCAGCCGCAAGCCCGCCAAAAGCGACGCGCACAGCGCCACCTGATCCATTCCGTTCAAGGGTAGCGTTTGCGCGCATGGATGACGTTCAAGGCATAAACCGAGGATACGTCCTCGTAAAAGACAACAATGTAATTTTTGTGCGCCACCAGCTCGAAGGTGCCGGCTACCCGGCCGGGACGCCGAGGGAAATTTGGATCAGCTAACTTGTCGACCTGTTCGTCGATACGCAGCCACAAATCAACAGCTGCGCGCGGATTGCTCCTGGCGATATAGCGTTCGATATCATCCAGATCCTCCTGGTAGCTGCGGCTACGCAGAACGCGCTTCATGGCGCGTCTCGTTGCATCCTTTTGTTTGTCCTGAGCAGTTCCCAATCATCCGGGGCATAGATGGTATTGCTGCCGTCCTCGAGCCCAGACAGAGCTTTCCGAATGGCATGGCTGGCGGCATCATTACCAGCGATGTGAACATCGCTAATCCCGGCGTCCCGCAATAGCTGCAACGCTTCCCCTGGCTCTGTGAAGCGCCTCGCCAGCCGGTGCAAGCCGCCCCCTGCGACGATCTGCACTTCGAACCCGGCGCCATCCGCCTGCAAAGTTATCGAATCCACCCGTCCTGCGGCGTGGTCCTGCTGTAGTTGTTCCAGGGTCAGAAATTGCATGGCAGCCTCCGTGCTCAAATTATGCAAGCACGCCACGATCATACCTTGATATTTCACCAGCCAATAAAACAAAAACGGCGCCATCGGTGCCGTTGTGCTTTGCTGCGGGAGAGCCGGGATTACAGCTGGCCCAGCAGGGTTTCCGCGTTCGAGACTTCGAACTTGCCGCCCTGCTCGATGTTGAGCTGGGTGACCACGCCGTCTTCCACCAGCAGCGAGTAGCGCTGCGAGCGGGTGCCCATGCCGAACTTGCTGAAGTCGGCGTCCAGGCCCAGGGCCTTGGAGTAGGCGGCGTTGCCGTCGGCCATCATGCGCACGGTGCCGGTGGCTTTCTGGTCGCGGCCCCAGGCGCCCATGACGAAGGCGTCGTTCACGCTGATGCACCAGATCTCGTCCACGCCCTTGGCTTTCAGCTCGGCCGCGTGCTTCACATAGCCCGGCACGTGCTGCGCCGAGCAGGTTGGGGTGTAGGCGCCCGGCAGGCCGAAGATGGCGATCTTCTTGCCCTTGACCAGGTCTTCCACCTTGAAGGTGTTCGGACCCAGCGAGCAGCCTTCGGTTTCGGTTTCGATGAATTCGGACAGGGTGCCTTCCGGCAGTTTGTCGCCGATCTTGATGGTCATGGTGACTCCTTTTGTATGGTTGTGAAAAAGCCGCGCCAGGCGCGGCTTGCCTCTGGCAAGAACTCGAAGTATGCCAGAGGTTGGAGGAATGCGTCGGCTGCGCGCTTAGTCGGCTTGCTTGCGCAGGAAGGCCGGGATGTCGTAGGTTTCCATGCCCGACTTCTGCAGCGCGTTCACCTGCTCGGAAGCCGATTCGCGGCGCCATACCGCAGGCGCCTTCATGCCGTCGAAGGCTTGCGCGCCGCCGCCCGAGATGCCGCCGCCCACGCCGCCCATCGTCACCGACGAGGTCACGGCGCCGCCGCCCAGCGCTGCCTGCGGCGCATTGTGGGTGCCGGTGCGCAGCATAGGCTGCTGGACCAGCTGCACATGCTTCTTGGCTTTGCCCAGGCCGGTGGCCACCACGGTCACGCGGATCGCGTCGCCCATCTCGTCGTCGTAGGCGATGCCCTGTGCGATCGACGCGTCCGGCGCGGCGAAGGCGCGCACGGCGGCCATGACTTCCTTGATCTCTTTACCTTTCAGGCCGCGCGAGGCGGTCACGTTGACCAGCACGCCGCGCGCGCCGGACAGGTCCACGCCGTCCAGCAGCGGCGAAGCCACGGCCTGCTCGGCGGCGATGCGCGCGCGGTCCACGCCGGAGGCGGTGGCGGTGCCCATCATGGCTTTGCCCTGCTCGCCCATGATGGTCTTCACGTCGTTGAAGTCGACGTTGATATGGCCAGGCACGTTGATGATCTCGGCAATACCGGCGACGGCGTTGTTGAGCACATCGTCGGCGTGCTGCAGCCACTCGATCAGCGATTCGTCTTCATAGATCTCTTCCAGCTTCTCGTTCAGGATCACGATCAGCGAGTCGACGTTGGCGGCCAGCTGCTCCAGGCCTTCGTCGGCGATGTCCATGCACTTCTGGCCTTCGTGCGAGAACGGCTTGGACACCACGGCCACGGTCAGCGCGCCCATGGCCTTGGCCACTTCGGCCACGATAGGCGCGGCGCCGGTGCCGGTGCCGCCGCCCATGCCGGCGGCGATGAACACCATGTGCGCGCCGCGCAGCGCGTCTTCAATGCGCGCGCGCGATTCTTCGGCCAGCTTGCGGCCCACTTCCGGTTTCATGCCCGCGCCCAGGCCGGTCTCGCCGATCTGGATGATGTTGCCGGCCTTCGAGGCCGACAGCGCTTGCGCGTCGGTGTTGGCGGCGATGAATTCCACGCCGCTCATGCCCTTGTTGATCATGTGCTGAACTGCATTGCCACCTGCTCCGCCGACGCCGACGACCTTGATGACGGTGCCCAAAGCTGCGTTATCGACCATATCAAACTCCATGATGTGCTCCTATCAGAATGCCGTTTTCAATCGCCAGTCCTCATATCGTTAGGAGAGCTGGGGATTGAAAACTGCGGTTTCAATTAAAAATTATATTAAGTTCAAAAACCGTCAAAACCAATGCAACACTAAAACCACATACTTCAGAAATTACCGAGGAACCATTCCTTCATGCGCTGCCATACCGCTTTCACCGACCCATCCTGGCGCGTAACGATATGGCCGCGCAGGTACTGCTTTTTCGCTTCCAGCAGCAGGCCAAGCACGGTGGCGTAGCGCGGGCTGCGCACCACGTCGGCGAGCTGGCCGCGATAGTCCGGCGTGCCCATGCGCGCCGGTTTCAGGAAAATGTCTTCCGCCATTTCCACCATGCCCGGCATGATGGAGGTGCCGCCGGTGAGCACGATGCCCGACGACAGCACGCCCTCGTAGCCCGATTCGCGCACCACCTGGTGCACCATGGCGAACAGCTCTTCCACGCGCGGCTCGATCACGGCCGCCAGCGCCTGGCGCGACAGGTTGCGCGGGCCGCGGTCGCCCAGTCCCGGCACTTCCAGGTGCTCGCCCGGATCGGCCAGCACCTGCTTGGCCACGCCGTAGCGGATCTTGATCTCTTCCGCTTCCGAGGTCGGCGTGCGCAGCGCCATCGCGATGTCGTTGGTGATCTGGTCGCCGGCGATGGGGATCACCGCCGTGTGGCGGATGGCGCCGTCCGAGAACACCGCCACGTCGGTGGTGCCGCCGCCGATGTCGATCAGCACCACGCCCAGTTCCTTCTCGTCCGGCGTGAGCACCGCGTCGGCCGAGGCCATGGGCTGCAGTATCAGGTCCGATACTTCCAGCCCGCAGCGGCGCACGCACTTGACGATGTTCTGCACCGCGCTCACCGCGCCGGTGACGATGTGTACTTTCACTTCCAGGCGGATGCCGCTCATGCCGATAGGCTCGCGCACGTCTTCCTGGCTGTCGACGATGAATTCCTGCGGCACCGTGTGCAGCAATTGCTGGTCGGTCGGGATATTAACCGCCTTGGCCGTTTCGATGACGCGCGCCACGTCGGTGGCCGTCACTTCCTTGTCCTTGATGGCCACCATGCCGCTCGAATTGAAGGAGCGGATATGGCTGCCCGCGATGCCGGCGTACACGTTGCGGATCTTGCAGTCGGCCATCAGCTCGGCTTCCTCCAGCGCGCGCTGGATGGACTCGACGGTCGCTTCGATGTTAACCACCACGCCCTTCTTCAAGCCCTTCGATTCGTGCTGGCCCAGCCCGATCACTTCATGGCGTCCATCGCCCATCACCTCGGCCACCACGGCCACCACTTTCGAGGTGCCGATGTCGAGGCCGACGATCAGGTTTTTCGCGTCTTTTGTCATTTCATTTGCCTGCTTTATATGCTTTAAAGTGTCTGTGCCTGCCGTGCTTAGCGTGCTTATTTCGCGTACTTATTTCGTTTTCTTGCCTTCCGGCGGAATCTTCAGTCCCGCTGCGCTGAGCGCCAATCCGTTCTGGTACCGCATGTCTATCGTCTCTATGTTCTGCACCCGGTTCGCCAGCTGCGGCCAGATGCCCACCAGCCGGTCCACCCTTTCCTTCAGCGTGGACCTGGTCTGCTCGCGGCCCAGCTCCACGCTCATGCCGTTGTCCAGCTTCACGGTCCACGCGTAGCGGCCCGACAGGTCCAGCGCCTGCGGCTCCAGCTGCGCCGGCGCGAACCACGCTTTCAGTTCACCGAAGCGCGACAACACTTCCTTCTCGCTGCCTTCCGGTCCGGAGAAGGCGGGCAGCTCATGGTCTTCCTCCGCCTCGGCCAGGTTGGCGGTGAACACGTCGCCCTTGGTCGAGAGCAGGCGGCCGTCCTCGCCCCAGGTGCCCAGCGCCTCGTGCTCCTCCAGCGCTACCACCAGCTGGTCCGGCCATTCGCGGCGCACCGTGGCGCGGCGCACCCAGGGCACGGATTCGAAAGCCTGCCGCACCGAGTCCAGGTTGGTGGTGAAGAAGTTGCCCCGGATGCGGCCCGAGGTTCCCGCTTGCAGCGTCAGGTGGTTCACATGGCGCAGGTCCGTGCGGTCCATGGTCTCCACGCGGATCGCGCGCAGGTTGAACATCGGCCGCTGCGACACCCACCACACGCCGGAAGCCGCGCAAGCCAGCACCACCGCGGCAAAAATGCCGCTGGCGGTTGCGTTCAAGGCTCTCGCGTCTTGCCACATGCTGCCTACCCCTTCATCTTCAGTCGTGCCGAGCGCAGTATCTCCACGCACAGCTGCTCATAGCTGATGCCTTCCGCGCGCGCCGCCATCGGCACCAGCGAGTGGCTGGTCATGCCCGGCGAGGTGTTCACTTCCAGCAGGAAGGGCTTGTTGTCGGCCACGCGCAGCAGCACGTCGACCCGGCCCCAGCCCTCGCAGCCCAGCGAGCGGTAGGCCTGCACGGCGATGCGCTGCATTTCGGCGGTCAGCGCCGCGTCCAGCACGGCGGGGCAGAAATACTGCGTGTCGTCGGTGAAGTACTTGTTCTGGTAGTCGTAATTGCCCTGCGGCGCGACGATCTCAACGATGGGCAGCGCGCGCGCGTTGACACCGGTGCCCAGGACTGCGACGGTAAATTCGCGGCCGGTGACGAATTCCTCGGCCAGCACCGAGTCGTCCAGCGCTGCGGCGATGTCGTAGGCCGCCTTGAAATCGGCCGCCTGCTCCACCTTGGTGATGCCGATGGTCGAGCCTTCGTGAGGCGGTTTGACGATCAGCGGCAGGCCCAGGCTGGCCGCCACTTTGTCCAGGTCCGAGTTCGCGTTGAGCACGGCGTACTTCGGCGTGGGCAGGTGTTCGGCCAGCCACAGGATCTTGGTGGTGATCTTGTCCATGCCCACCGAGCTGGCCATCACGCCGCTGCCGGTGTAAGGAATACCCAGCAGTTCCAGCGCGCCTTGCAGGCTGCCGTCTTCGCCGAAGCGGCCGTGCAGCGCGATGAACACGCGGTCGAAGTTCTCAGCGGCCAGCTCGGCGAGCGAACGCTGGCCGGGGTCGAAGGCGTGGGCGTCTATGCCCTGGCTTTGCAGCGCGGCCAGCACGCCGGAACCGGACATGATGGACACATCGCGCTCGGCCGAACGGCCGCCGAACAGCACGCCGACTTTGCCGAAAGCTTGCGCTTCTTGCGCGGAGAGGAATTGAGTCGCGTTCACTTCTTAGGCCTTCGTGTAAGTAGACAGTTTTGCAGGGACGCCGCTGATCGAGCCTGCGCCCATGGTGAGCACGACGTCGCCGTCGCGCACCACGTTCATGATGGTTTCCGGCATGTCGGCGATGTTCTCCACGAACACCGGCTCGACCTTGCCGCGCGCGCGGATGGCGTGCGCCAGCGAGCGGCCGTCGGCCGCCACGATGGGCTGCTCGCCGGCCGCGTACACGTCGGCCAGCACCAGCACGTCCACGCTGGAGAGCACGCGGGCGAAGTCCTCGAACAGGTCGCGCGTGCGGCTGTAGCGGTGCGGCTGGAACGCCAGCACCAGGCGGCGGCCCGGATAGGCGGCACGCGCGGCGGCCAGCGTGACTTCCGTTTCCACCGGGTGGTGGCCGAAATCGTCCACCAGCGCGAAGGCGCCCTTGGCCTGGTCGCCCTGGATGGCGGTCTCGCCGTAGCGCGTGAAGCGGCGGCCCACGCCCGCGAAGCCGGCCAGGCCGGCCTGGGTGGCGCTGTCCTCGATGCCGATTTCGCGCGCGATGGCGACCGCCGAGCAGGCGTTCAGCACGTTGTGCATGCCGGGCTGGTTGAGCACCACGTCCAGGTCCGGATAGCCTTCCTGCAGCACGGTGAAATGCATCTGCACGCCCACGGCGCGCGCGTTCACGGCGCGCACTTCGGCGTCCTCGCTGAAGCCGTAGGTGGTGATGGGCTTGGTCACGTGCGGGATGATGCTGCGCACATGCACGTCGTCGATGCACAGCATGGCGCGGCCGTAGAACGGCAGGCGGTGCGTGAAGTGGACGAAGGCCTGCTTCAGTTTTTCGAAGTCGTGCTCATACGTTTCCATATGGTCGGCGTCGATATTGGTGATGACTTCTATCATCGGCGTCAGGTTCAGGAAGGACGCGTCCGACTCGTCGGCCTCGGCCACCAGATAGTCGCCGGTGCCCAGCTTGGCGTTGGCGCCGGCTGCGGTCAGGCGGCCGCCGATCACAAAGGTCGGGTCCAGGCCGCCCTGCGCCAGCACCGAGGCCACCAGGCTGGTGGTGGTGGTCTTGCCGTGCGTGCCGGCGATGGCGATGCCGCGCTTCAGGCGCATCAGCTCGCCCAGCATCACCGCGCGCGGGACGATGGGGATCTTGCGCGCGCGCGCCGCCACCACTTCCGGATTGTCGGCCTTGACGGCGGTGGACGTGACCACCGCGTCGGCGTTGCCTATATGGGTTTCTGCGTGGCCCTGGTGCACGGTGGCGCCCATGTCGATCAGGCGCTGCGTGACGGCGTTGGCGCCCAGGTCCGAGCCCGATACGTTGTAGCCCAGCGTGAGCAGCACTTCGGCTATGCCGCTCATGCCGCTGCCGCCGATGCCGACGAAATGTATGTTTTTGACTTTGTGCTTCATGTTAGTTCTTCCAGTACTTGTGCGATCGCGTTGTTCGCGTCGCGCTTGCCCGCCTTGCGGGCCGCCACGGCCATGGTCTGGCAGGCGCCGCGCGTGAGCGTCTCCAGCAGGGTTGCCAGGCTGCGCGGGTTCATTTCCGTCTGCGGCATATGGATGGAGGCGTTCTGCTTGGCCATCCACTGCGCGTTGTCGCGCTGGTGGCTGGTGGTGGACGCCACCAGCGGCACCAGCACGCTCGCCACGCCGGCCGCCGTCAGTTCGGACACGGTGATGGCGCCTGCGCGGCAAATCACCAGGTCCGCCTCGGCGTAGGCTCGCGCCATGTCCTCGATAAAGTCGACCACCCTGGCCTGCACGCCCGCTTCGGCGTAGCCTGCGCGCAGCGCGTCGATATTCTTTTTGCCCGACTGGTGCGTCACCACCGGGCGCTGCGCCTCGGGGATCAGCGCCAGCGCGGCGGGCAGGTTGTCGTTCAGCGCTTTGGCGCCCAGGCTGCCACCCACCACCAGCACGCGCAAGGCGCCGCTGCGGCCCTCGAAGCGCGCTTCGGGCGCGGCCATGTCCAGGATCTCCTGGCGCACCGGATTGCCGGTGACGACGGCCTTGCTGGCCGCCGCGCCGAAATCGGCCGGGAAGCCGAAGCACACGCGCCCGGCGAAAGGCGCCAGCGTTTTATTCGACAGCAGTAGCGCCGCGTCCGCGTTCACCAGCACCATGGGCACGCCGCGCAGGCGCGCCATCAGGCCGCCCGGCACGGTGACGTAGCCGCCCATGCCCAGCACCGCGTCCGGCTTGCGCTGGCCCAGGAAGCGGAAGCAGTCGGCGAAGGCGGCCAGCATCTTCAGCGCGCCGCCCAGGCTGTGCTTGATGCCCTTGCCGCGCATGCCGGAGAAGTTGATGGTGTCGATCGCGATGCCGTGCTTGGGCACCAGCTCCTGCTCCATGCCGTGGCTCGTACCCAGCCAGCTCACTTCCCAGCCGCGCGCGCGCATGGCCTGCGCAATCGCCAGGCCGGGGAAAATGTGGCCGCCGGTGCCGGCTGCCATAATCATCAGTCGTTTCATATTCTGCCGCCGCGCATCAGGACCCGGTTCTCGTAGTCGATCCGAAGCAGGATCGCGAGTCCGACGCAGTTAATCATAATGCCGGTGCCGCCGTAGCTCATCAGCGGCAGGGTCAGGCCCTTGGTAGGCAGCAGGCCAAGGTTCACGCCCATATTGATGAAGGTCTGCACGCCGATCCAGATGCCGATGCCCTTGGCCGCGAGGCCGGCAAAGGTCTGGTCGATGGCGATGGCCTGGCGGCCGATGTCGAAGGCGCGCTTGACCACCCAGTAGAACATGGCCACCACGCACAGCACGCCGGCCAGGCCCAGCTCCTCGCCGATCACGGCCAGCAGGAAGTCGGTGTGCGCTTCCGGCAGGTAGTGCAGCTTTTCCAGGCTGCCGCCCAGGCCAACGCCAAAAATCTCGCCGCGCCCGAAAGCGATCAGCGAGTGCGTCAGCTGGTAAGCCTTGTTCAGCGCATTGTCCTCTTCCCAGGGATTCAGATAGGCGAAGAAACGGTCGCGCCGGAATTTGGACAGCGCGATGATGGCCACGAATATCGTCACCAGCATGGCGCCTATGCCGCCGAACCAGATGGCGTTGATACCGCCCAGGAACAGGATGCCCATGGCGATGCAGACGATCACGCCAAAAGCGCCCAGGTCGGGTTCGAGCAGCAGCAGCAGGCCGACGAAGCTCACCGCCAGCGCCATCGGCATAAAGCCCTTGGTCAGCTTGTGCATGTATTCCTGCTTGCGCACGGTGTAGTCGGCCGCGTACAGCACGATCACCACCTTCATCAGCTCGGACGGCTGGAAGTTGAACACCTTCAGCGACAGCCAGCGGCGCCCGCCGTTCACCACCACGCCCAGGCCGGGTATCAGCACCGCCATCAGCAGCACCAGCGTGCCGATGAACAGATAGGGCGCGGTGCGCTGCCACACGGCGACGGGAATGCGGAAGGTCATCAGCCCCACCAGCACCGAGATGCCGATAAAACTGGCCTGGCGCACCAGGAAGTAGTTGTTCTTGTAGGCAGCGTACTTGGGCGAGTCCGGCAGCGAGATCGAGGCCGAATACACCATCACCATCCCCAGCAGCATGAGGATCAGCACCACCCACACCAGCAGCTGGTCGTACTCCATCATCTTCGACGGGCGCGCGCGGCTGTCGATGGCCGTGGAACCCGTGGAGGAAGAGGAGAAGCGGAATGGCAGCTGGAAGGCCATGGATCAGATCTCCTGCCCGGCGTCGAGCGCGATGTCGCGCACGGTGTCGATGAAGACCTGCGCGCGGTGCGCGTAGTTCTTGAACATGTCCAGGCTGGCGCAGGCCGGCGACAGCAGCACGGCGTCGCCAGGCTTGGCCAGCTTGGCGGCCAGGCGCACGGCGGACGGCAGGTCGGTGCCGCAGTCGGCCAGGTCGATGCCGGCTTCCACCACGCCGCCTTGCTCCAGCGCGGCGCGCAGCGCCGGCGCATCGCGGCCGATCAGCATCACCGCGCGCACGTAGCGCGACACGGGTTCGGCCAGCGGATCGAACGCCTGGCCCTTGCCGTCGCCGCCGGCGATCAGCAGCAAACGCTGGCCGGCGCCGGTGAAGCTCTTGCCCAGGCCGTTCAGCGCGGCCACGGTGGCGCCCACGTTGGTGCCCTTGCTGTCGTCGTAGTATTCCACGCCGTCGATGGCGGCCACCAGCTCGACGCGGTGCGGCTCGCCGCGATATTCGCGCAGGCCGTGCAGCAGCGGCGCGAACGGCAGGCCGATGGCGCGGCACAGCGCCAGCGCGGCCAGCGCGTTGGAGGCATTGTGCAGGCCACGGATCTGCAGCGCGTCCGACGGCATCAGGTTCTTGACGGTGGTGGCCACAGGTTCCGGGGCCGGATCGTTCTTCTTGCGCTTTTTCGGCGGCTCCGCGTCCTCGTCCGGCACGGCGGTTGCCAGCCAGTGGATGCCGCGCTCGTTGTGCAGGCCGAAGCTGCCCGCTTCCGCCGGTTCGCCGGTGCCGAAGCTGACGTTCTCGCCGACCGGATTGGCCATGCGCATCACGGTGGCGTCATCGCGGTTCAGCACGCGCACGGTGCCGGCGCCGAAGATGCGGGCCTTGTCGGCGGCGTAGGCGTCCATCGAGCCGTGCCAGTCCAGGTGGTCCTGGGTCACGTTCAATACGGTGGCGGCGTCCGCCTGCAGGCTGAAGGTGGTGTGCAACTGGAAGCTGGACAGCTCGAGCACCCAAACCTGCGGCAGTGCATCGGCCTCGATCACTTCACGCAGCACGTCCAGCGCGGCCGGGCTGATATTGCCCGCCACGCGCACGCTGAAGCCTGCGCGCTGGCACAGCTGGCCGGTCAGGCTGGTGACGGTGGTCTTGCCGTTGGTGCCGGTGATGGCGATGACTTTCGGCGCGTAGCCGCGTTCTTCCTTCAGCGACGCCAGCGCCTGGGCGAACAGTTCGATCTCGCCCCACACGGGAATGCTCACGGCGGCTGCGGCGCGCATCAGGTCGGCCACGTCGCCTTGCGGGGCGAGGCCGGGGCTGATGGCGACGAAGTCGGTGTCGTACAGCAGCGCGATGTCCAGGCGGCCGCCGATGAATTCGGCGTCCGGCACGGCGGCCTTCAGGGCGGCCAGGCGGTCGGCCACGGCGCTCTCGGCGCGCGTGTCGGCCACGCGCACGCGCGCGCCGCCACGGGCCAGCCATAGCGCCATCGCCAGGCCGGATTCGCCCAGCCCGAGTACCAACACCCGTTTGCCGTCGTAGCTCATCAGCGCAGTTTCAAGGTAGACAGGCCAACCAGTACCAGCATCATCGTCACAATCCAGAAACGGACGACGACCTGGGTCTCTTTCCAGCCCTTTTGTTCAAAGTGGTGGTGCAGCGGCGCCATGAGGAAGACGCGGCGGCCGGTGCCGTAGCGCTTCTTGGTGTATTTGAACCAGCCCACCTGGATAATCACGGACACGGTTTCAGCCACGAAGATGCCGCCCATGATGAACAGCACGATTTCCTGGCGCACGATGACGGCGATGGTGCCGAGCGCGCCGCCCAGCGCCAGCGCGCCCACGTCGCCCATGAACACTTGCGCGGGGTGCGTGTTATACCAGAGGAAGGCCAGGCCGGCCCCCGCCATGGCGCCGCAGAAGATGATGAGCTCACCGGCGCCGGGAATGTGCGGAATGAACAGGTATTTGGCGTACACGGTGCTGCCGGTCAGGTAGGCGAACAGGCCGAGCGCCGAGCCCACCATCACGGTCGGCATGATGGCCAGGCCGTCCAGGCCGTCGGTGAAGTTCACGGCGTTGCTGGTGCCGACGATGACGCAGTAGGTCAGCGCGATAAAGCCCCACACGCCCAGCGGATAGCTGATGGTTTTAAAGAACGGCACGATCAGGTCGGCCTTGGGCGGCAGGTCCATGGAGAAGCCGGACTGCACCCAGGCGAAGAACAGCTCGAACACCTTGGCCGGCGTGGGTGCGGACACCGAGAACGCCAGGTACAGCGCGGCGCCTATGCCCACCAGCGACTGCCAGAAATATTTTTCGCCGGAGCGCATGCCTTCCGGATCCTGGCGCACCACCTTGCGGTAGTCGTCCACCCAGCCCACCGCGCCGAAGCCGATGGTGACCACGATCACCGGCCAGATCAGACGGTTCGACCAGTCGCACCACAGCAGCGTGGACACGCCGATGGCGATCAGCAGCAGCACGCCGCCCATGGTGGGCGTGCCGTGTTTTTTCAAATGCGTTTGCGGACCGTCGGTGCGCACGGCCTGGCCGTACTTCATGGCGGTCAGCTTGCGGATCACGGACGGGCCGGCCCACAGGCCGATGATCAGCGCCGTGATGGTGGCGAACACCGCGCGCGCGGTGATGAAGTTGAATACCCGCAGGGGACCGAAGTCGTCCTGGAACATTTGTGCGAGCCAGAGCAGCATGATTAGTGAGTTCCTTTGTTAGCTTGTTGCGATCCAATCAAATGCTGCACGACCCGTTCCATTTTCATGAAGCGGGAGCCCTTGATCAATACGGTTGCATCCGGCGTTGCTGCTGCGTCCACGGCAGCGAGCAGCGCGTCGAATTCTTCAAAATGGCGCACTGTGCCAGCCGCGCCGGGGTTGCTCATGTGGCGCGCCAGCTCTCCGGTAACGAGGACGTGTTCCAGGTTCTTGCTGGCGGCGTAGGCGGCGATCTCCTCGTGGAATTCCCGGCCCTGCGCGCCCACTTCGCCCATGTCCCCCAGCACCAGCACGCGCGGCGCGGGGGCTTTGGCCAGCACGTCGATGGCGGCGCGCACGGAGTCAGGGTTTGCGTTGTAGCTGTCATCGATGACGACGGCGCCGTTCAGCGCGGCCTTTTTCTGCAGGCGGCCGCTGACAGGCGCAAAAGTGTCCAAGCCCAGCTTGATATGCTCGGCGCTGACGCCGGCGGCGTAAGTGCAGGCCACGGCGGCCAGCGCGTTCAGCACGTTGTGCTCGCCCGCCGCCTGCAGCGCGACAAAGAACTGCAGCGGATCGCCTTCGCTCTCGCGCACGGTGATAAACATCTGGTTGCCGAAGTCGCCCGCGCGGAAGGTGCACGAGACATTGGCTTCCTTGGTCAGGCCGAAGGTCAGCGTGCTGCGGCCGGCGGCCAGCTCGCGCCAGACCGGCGTGAATTCGTCGTGCTGCGGGAAAACGGCCACGCCGTCCGCAGGCAGCGCGGCCAGCACGGCGCCGTTTTCGCGCGCCACCGCTTCCACCGTGTGCATGAATTCCTGGTGCTCGCGCTGGGCGTTGTTCACCAGGGCGATGGTGGGCTCGGCGATGGCGCTCAGGCGGCCGATCTCGCCGGGGTGGTTCATGCCCAGTTCAATCACGGCCGACTGGTGCGCCGCGTCCAGGCGGAACAGCGTGAGCGGCACGCCGATTTCGTTATTCAGGTTGCCGCGCGTGGCCAGGCGGCCGTCCTCGCCGTGCGCCGCCGCCAGGATGGAGGCGATCATTTCCTTGACCGTGGTCTTGCCGTTGCTGCCGGTAACGCCGATGACGGGCAGCGCGTACTGCTTGCGCCAGTAGTTGGCGATGCGGCCCAGCGCGGCCAGCGTGTCCGGCACCAGCAGGGCCGGCAGGGTCCAGCCCTGCGGCAGGCGTTCGGCCACGACGGCGGCAACGCCCTTGCCCGCCACGGCGTTGGGGCCGTCCAGCAGGAAATCGTGGGCGTCGAAGTTCTCGCCGCGCAGGGCGACGAACAGCGAGCCGGCAGGCGTGCTGCGGCTGTCGGTGGAAACGCCGTCGAATGCGACAGCGTCGGGCGTGGCTGCGGAAGCGCCCGGCGCAAACGTCGCGCCGGGAATCGCCGCCAGCAGCTGGGCCAGTGTTGCGTGCATCAATTGGTCCTCATCATGGTGAGGCGGGCCGACAGCGCCAGCTGGGCATGGTCCGCGTCCGAGAACGGGATCTTGCGGCCCTTGATTTCCTGGTAGGCCTCATGGCCCTTCCCGGCCAGCAGGATCACGTCCGGCTTGGCGGCGTGCTTGATGGCCGACAGGATGGCGGCGGCGCGGTCGTCCACCGTCTGGAATACGGAGGTCGGGTGGCTGGCGTCCATGCCCGCGATAATCTGTTCAATGATGGCGTGCGGATCTTCGCTGCGCGGATTGTCGCTGGTGACCACCACGTGCTCGGCGATCTGCGCCACGCGGCCCATCTGCGGGCGCTTGCCCGGGTCGCGGTCGCCGCCGCAGCCGAACACGCACCACAGCTGGCCGCCGCGCTCCTGCGCCACGACGCGCAGCGTTTCCAGCGTCTTCTCCAGCGCGTCCGGCGTGTGGGCATAGTCCACCACCACCATGGGCGCCTCGTTGCCGCCAATCTGCTGCATGCGGCCCGGCGCCGAGGTCAGGCCTTCGATGGCTTCCACGGCGGCGCGCAGGGTGGCGCCCTTGACCAGCAAGGCGCCCAGCACCGCCAGCGCGTTGCTGATGTTGAACTGGCCCACCAGGTGGGTCTTCACCAAGGTGCTGCCTTGCGGCGTGTCGAGGTGGAATTCGGTGCCGGCGCTGCGGGTGCGCAGCTGGCTGGCGCGCAGCATGTCCACGCCGGGCAGGTCCGGCAGCTCGGCCGCGTCGCGCAGCGTGTAGCCGACCACGCGGTCCTTGCGCGCGGTGATGCGGTCCGCCAGGCGGCGGCCCATGGCGTCGTCCAGGTTCACCACCGAGGCTTGCAGGCCGGGGCTGTCGAACAGCTTGGTCTTGGCCGCCTCGTAGGCTTCCATGGTGCCGTGGTGGTCCAGGTGGTCGCGCGTGAGGTTGGTGAACAGCGCCACGTCGAAGTGCATGCCGTCGGTGCGGCCCAGGTCCAGGCCGATGGAGGTGACTTCGATCGCCAGCGCGGTGGCGCCCAGGTCGCGCGTTTCGGCCAGTTTCTGCGCCAGCAGCACGGCGTCCGGCGTGGTGTAGCCGGTGGGGTCGAACTCCACTTCACCGCGCGCGCGCGACATTCCCACGCCCAGCGTGCCGATGACGGCGGTAAGGTCGCCCAGGCGGCTCAGCGCCTGGCCCAGCCACACGGCGCACGAGGTCTTGCCGTTGGTGCCGGTGACGGCCACGGTGTACATGCTGGCGTCCGGATAATTATAGAAGGCCTGCGCGATGGGGCCGGAGCGGCGCTTCAGGTCCTTGACGGCGAGGTGCGGCACATTCCACGCGGCGTCGTCCCAGGGATAGGCTTGCGCGCCCTGCTCTTCGTAGACAATGCCGGCGGCGCCCTGCTCGATGGCGGCGGCGATGTAGCCGCGCCCGTCCTTGCCGTCGCCGGGATAGGCGAAGAACACATCGCCCGGTTTGACGCGGCGCGAATCGGAGACCAATTGCCCGTTGGGCACCGTCTGTTTGATCCAGTTGCTGATTTCGTTAGGTGTCATGGGCGCTCTTACATTACGTCCGCCCCGCCGTCGGCAGGGATGACAATTTCAGTGACGGACGAATCCGGCGGAACGTTCAGCGAACGCAGCGCATTGGCCGCAACGGCGGCAAACGTAGGCGCCGCGACCTGGCCGCCGTAGTGGCCGCCCTGCGTAGGTTCGTCGATCATGACAGCGATGATGAAGCGCGGATTCGACATCGGCACCATGCCGACGAAGGAGCCGATGTATTTGCGCGGCATGGCGTAGCGGCCGTTTTCCACCTTGTAGGCGGTGCCGGTTTTGCCGCCTGCGCGGTAGCCTGGAATCTGCGCCTGCTTGGCGGTGCCGTCCTTGCCGGACACAACGGTCTCCAGCATGGCGCGCATCTGTTCCGCGGTCTTGGGCTTGATGATCTGCTGCCCCACCGGCGGCTCCGTCACCTTCTGGAAGGACAGCGGTATGGTGTCGCCGTTACGCGCAAACATCATGTAGGAACGTGCCAGCTGGATCAGCGACACCGAAATGCCGTTACCGTAGCTCATGGTGGCCTGCTCGATGGGGCGCCACGATTTGTAAGGACGCACGCGGCCGGCCACCGCGCCGGGGAAGCCCCACTTCGGCTGCTGGCCGAAGCCTACCTTGGTGAACATCTCCCACATCTCCTGCGAGGGCATGCTGAGCGCGATTTTCGAGGTGCCGATATTGGACGACATTTCGATAATCTGCTGCACGTTGATCACGCCGTGGCCCTTGGTGTCGCTGATGGTGCGGTCCAGGATGGTGTACTTGCCGGCGCCGGTGTCGATATAGGAATTCGGGTTCACGCGGCCGCTGTCCAGCGCCAGCGCCACGGTGATGGGTTTGAGCGTGGAGCCGGGCTCGAAGGTGTCGGTCATGACGCGGTTGCGCAGCTGCGCGCCGGTCAGCGAGCGGCGGTCGTTCGGGTCGTAGCTCGGGTAGTTGGCCAGCGCCAGCACTTCGCCGGTGTGCACGTCCAGCACCACCGCGCCGCCGGCCTTGGCCTTGAACTTCTCCACCGCGCCCTTGAGCTGGGTGTAGGCGATGTACTGGATCTTGCTGTCCACCGACAGCGTCAAATCCTTGCCGTCGTGCGGCTCGTGGATGGAGCCCACGTCCTCGACGATGTGGCCCAGGCGGTCCTTGATCACGCGGCGGCTGCCGGTGGCGCCCTGCAGCGTCTTCTGCTGCGCCAGCTCCATGCTCTCCTGGCCCACGTCCTCCACGTTGGTGAAGCCCACCACGTGGGTCATCACTTCGCCTTGCGGGTAGAAGCGCTTGTATTCCTTGCGCGCTTCGATGCCTTCGATTTTCAGTTCGGCGATCTTGGCCGCCACGTCCATCTCCACCTGGCGTTTCAGGTAGACCAGGTCGCGGTCGGAATCGAGCTTCTTGCGCAGGTCCGCCTCGTTCATTTCAAGCAGGGCGGCCAGCGCGCGGATTTTCTCGGGCGGCGCGGCCAGCACGTCGTCCGGTATCGCCCAGATGGCTTTCACCGGCACCGACGACGCCAGCACCTGGCCGTTGCGGTCGGTGATCTTGCCGCGCGTGGCGGGCAGCTCCAGCGTGAAGGCGTAGCGCGCCTCGCCCTGCTTTTGCAGGAACTGGGTCGACACGCCTTGCAGCCACAGGGCGCGCACTGCCAGCGCGGCGAAAGCGGCGAACAGCACGAACAGCACCACGCGCGAACGCCACGGCGGCAGGCTGACCGCCAGCATCGGGTTCTTCGTGAATGGCATGCCCTTCGAGCGTGCCACGCGTGCGCTGTTTGCTCCGCCGCCTGCCCGCATTACTTGTCCCCTTGCGTCAGGTATTGCGTGCGGTTCGGCGTGAGCTGCGTCATGTTCAGGTCGCGGCGGGCGATTTCCTCGATACGGGCGTGCTTGCCCAGCTTGGACTGGTCCAGCTGCAGCTGCGCCCAGTCGATATCGAGCTGGCGCGCCTTCGCTTGCGCGCGCTCCAGGTCGATAAACAGGTGGCGCGCCTGGTACTGCGCGTTCACCAGCGAGAGCGCGCAGCCGACCAGGAAGGCCGCCAGGACGAGGTTGATCTTGAAACTCACGCAGCCGCCTTGTCGTCATACGGCAGGCGGCGCGCCACGCGCATCACCGCCGAGCGGGCGCGCGGGTTGGCTTCCACCTCAGCGTCGGATGGCTTGATCTTGCCCAGCAGCTTGAGCTCCGGCTGCGGCAGGTCCGCCGCGCGGATGGGCAGGCGGCGGTCCGGCTGCGGCACATTGGCCTTGGACGCGAAGAAGCGCTTGACCATGCGGTCTTCCAGCGAATGGAAGCTGATGATGGCCAGGATGCCGCCCGGCGCCACGCAGTCGTAGGCGTGGGTCAGTCCGGCTTCGAGATCCTCAAGCTCCTTATTGATGTGAATCCGGATAGCCTGAAAAGTCCGGGTGGCCGGGTCCTTGCCCTTTTCACGGGTCTTGACCGCCCCTGCCACGATACCGGCAAGCTGTCGTGTGGTTGAAATTGGCTCGACTGCCCGGCGAGCAACAATCGCCTTTGCAATCTGAAAAGCAAACCGTTCTTCCCCATATTCTTTTATCACCTTTTCCAGTGTCTCTACTGTTTCGGTAGCCAGCCATTCCGCGGCCGACTGGCCACGGGTGGTATCCATGCGCATGTCGAGCGGACCATCGTTGCGGAAACTGAAGCCACGGGCGGCGTCGTCCACCTGCGGCGAAGAGATGCCCAGGTCCAACAGCACGCCGTCCACCTTGGGCATGGCGCGCTCTTGCAGCGCTTCGGCCATGGTGGCGAAACTGTCGTGCACGATCTGGAAACGGGGATCGGTGATTTGTTCGGCGGTGGCGATGGCCTGCAGGTCCTTGTCGAAGGCCAGCAGGCGGCCTTGCGCGCCCAGGCGCGACAGGATCAGGCGGCTGTGGCCGCCACGGCCGAAAGTGCCGTCTATATAGAGGCCGTTGGCGCGCTCGCCCTCAAGCTGGAGCGCGTCCACCGCCTCGTCTAGCAGCACCGTACGATGCTGGAATTCTGGCACCGCAACTGAAGTCATTTTGGGCGGGCCTTAGAAAGAAAAATCGGAAAGCGCGTCGGGCATGCCGACGTCGATGGTTTGCTGCTCGTTTTCGGCACGGCGGGCCGGATCCCAGATCTCGAAATGGGTCAGCATGCCGGACAGCACGACCTCGCGGCCCAGGCCGACGGCGTCGCGCAGCTCGGGCGCCACCAGGATGCGGCCGGCCGAGTCCATTTCCACGTCGCTGGCGTTGCCCAGCAGAATGCGCTGCCAGCCGCGGGCCGACATCGGCCAGGCGGCGATCTGGTCGCGCTTGGCTTCCCACACGTGGCGCGGGTACATCAGCAGGCAGCCGTCCGGGTGCTTGGTAAGCGTGAGGCGTCCTTCGCACTGGATAGCCAGTGCGTCGCGATGCTTGGCCGGGATGGACATCCTGCCTTTCGCATCGAGAGTGATCGCGGAAGCGCCTTGAAACACGTATTACCTTTTAAGTAGTGGGGCTGAAAAAGAGGGCGGAAAATCCCACAAAACTACACTTTTTCACACAGTTGCCCACTTTAGAGGATGGAAAGATAGTGGTCAAGCGCTTTCCAATTGGAAAAACATGGATTTTATTAATGAAATTAAGGACTTAGCGTCGTTCCTTGATGCAAGCTCAAGTAAAAATGTGTCGTGAAATTAGAGACTTACATCCGATACTGAAAGTGCTATCTCATCAATGTTCCGCTGCTTGGGTCTAGTCTCAGGGTGAAAAAGATGTCAAGAAAAAATTGAAAAATAACCATAAGGTTGCCAGTAGACAACAGAGCCGTAGCAATTCGACAACAGCAGCGGGCGGCGCCAAGCAAGCTTGGCAAGGGCGGACAGGAGGGTGATTTTCTGTGGGATTTGGCACTCTGCCGCGCTTTGCGCGCGATCAGGCAGGACGAAGAATCTTGGGATCAAACCAGTGCTGAACTTTTCCTTCTGACTGCCATTGCGATAACTTGTATAGACAATTTTAAGCCCGGCGGTGCGGGCTGGACCTCTCGATATTATACGCAAAGGCACGCGCAAGGCGCGCCTGTTTGCACCCCGGAGAGGGGTGCATTACAGCAGCGGAGGACGCCCGGCCTCAGGCGGCGCGCCGCAGCGCCGGCGCCTGGACCGGCACAGCGATGGCGGAACGGCGCGGCGCGGTACGCGGCGCGACGGAGCGCGCGGAACCGGCGCTTTCCAGCGTGAAGATGCTGACCAGGGCATCCAGGCCGCCCGCCTGGGTACGCATGCTTTGCGAGGCGGCAGTCGCCTCCTCGACCAGCGCCGCGTTCTGCTGGGTAACTGCATCCATCTCGGCGATGGCGCGGTTCACCTGCTCGATGCCGGCGCTCTGCTGCTGCCCGGCCACGGTGATTTCGCCCATGATGGCCGTCACCCGGCGCACGCTCTGCACCACCTCATTCATGGTTTCGCCGGCCTGGCTGACCAGCATGCTTCCCGCCTCCACCTGGTTCACCGAGTCGCCGATCAGGGTCTTGATCTCCTTGGCGGCGGCAGCCGAGCGCTGCGCCAGGCTGCGTACTTCCGTCGCCACCACGGCAAAGCCACGGCCCTGCTCGCCCGCGCGGGCCGCTTCCACGGCCGCGTTCAGGGCCAGGATATTGGTCTGGAAGGCAATCCCGTCGATAACGCCGATAATGTCCACGATCTTGCGGGCCGAGGCATTGATGCTGCCCATGGTCTCCACCACCTGCCCCACCACGGCGCCGCCTTTTTCAGCGATGCCGGACGCGTCCAACGCCAGCTGGTTGGCCTGGCGCGCGCTGGCCGAATTGTGCTTCACGGCCGTGGTCAGCTCCTCCATCGCGGCGGCGGTCTCCTCCAGCGAACTGGCTTGCTGCTCGGTGCGGGCCGACAGGTCCAGGTTGCCGGCCACGATCTGGTCCGAGGCGCTGGCGATGGTGTCGGTGGCCACGCGCACCTGGCCGACGATATTGGCCAGGCTTTCGCGCATGCTGCCCATGGCCAGCAGCAGGCTGCCGCCGTCGCCGGGCGCGGTATGCACCTCGACCGACAGTTCGCCGGCGGCGATGCGGCCGGCGATCTCGGCCGCGTACTCCGGCTCGCCGCCCAGGCGGCGCGTCAGCCAGCGGGTGATCAGGGCGGCGCCCAGCGCGCCCAGGGCCACACTCGCGGCCAGCAGCGAAATAATCCATACGCGCGCCGAGGCATAGACGTCGGCGCCGTGGCGGGCGGCGTCCACGCCGCCTTCGCCGTACAGGTCCACCAGCTTGTCGACCTGGGCGCGCAGCGCCACGATCAGCTTGTTCGACTCGCCCCGTATCAAGGCCTTGGCGGCGGCGTCGTCATTGGCGCGGGCGGCGGCGCGTATCTTCACATCCTCGGCCATGTAGCGTTCCCACATGGCGACGAAGCCGGCATACAGCGCCTTCTCCTCCGGCGTGGCCAGCAGTTCGACATAGGCCGCCTGCATCTTGCCCAGCTCCACCAGGTCGGCCGCGATCACCTTGTCGTACTTGTCCATGTCGGCCTGCTCGGTCGAAATAATGTACTGGAACTCGCGGGTGCGCACGCGGGCGATCTGGGACTTGATGTCCTGCACCGCGCGCATGCTGGGCATCCAGCGCGAAGACAGCTCGCCGGCCGTGGCGTTGACCTGGGCCAGCTTGAGGATGGAAAACACGCCTACGCCCACCGTCAGCGCCAACACGGCGGCGAACGCCAGGCCCAGCTTGGTGGACAACTTGAGTCTTTTCAACCAATTCATATCATACCTTTTACATAACATTTTTTTCCAGAAGGAAACATGTTACTGCATAGCAAAATTTCCTGCTTATGTTGCGATGCAACATCGTAATATTTCACAATTGGCAAGCTACGTATATTCCACAGTTGGCAAATTCGTGAAATCCAGAATTCCAAATTGCTGCAATGCAGCAACCGGCAGAACAAACCGGCGCCGCCACGCCCTGACCGCCGCCGGTGTATGCTTCTGCATGCTTGCTTCCATCCTTCCCGTTTTCCTCATCATCCTGCTGGGCGTGGCCATCCGCCATTACGAATGGCTGCCCGAGGCCTTTTTCCCCTCGGTGGAAAAGTTCTCCTACAACATCGCCTTCCCCGCCCTGCTGTTCGCCGGCACGGCCCGCCTGAGCTTCGGCGGCGGCCAGGTGGGCGAACTGGCGCTGGCCACCCTGCTGCCGACCTTTATCATCATCGCGGTCGCGCTTGTGGCCATGCCCTTCGCGCGCGGCTTGCCGGACGCCAGTCGCTCCTCCGTGCTGCAGGGCGCCATGCGGCCCAACACCTATTTCGGGCTGGCCGTGTCCTCGCTGTTCTTCGACGCCAAGACCGCCGCGCTGGTGATGCTGGCGCTCGCGCTATGCCTGCCGGTGGTGAATATGCTGTCTATCGTCGCGCTGTCGTGGTGGAGCGGCAGCAAGACCGACTACGCCAAGGTGGCGCAGACGCTGGCGCGCAATCCCATCATCCTGTCCACGCTGAGCGGCATGCTGGTGAGTTTGTCCGGCGTGGCCCTGCCGCTGGCCTTGATGAACACGCTCGACATCCTCGGCAAGGCGGCGCTGTGCCTGGGCCTGGTCTGCGTGGGCAGCGGCCTGGTGTTTTCGCTGCAAGGCTTGCGGCCCGTGGCGCTGGGCTGGACCTCGGCGCTGAAACTGCTGCTGATGCCGCTGGTGGCGGCCAAAGTGTGCCTGCTGTTCGGCATAGGCGGGCCGGTGGCGCTGGCAGCGGTCTTCTTTTGCGCCCTGCCCACCGCGCCCAACGCCTACATCATGGCCCGGCAACTGGGCGGCGACGCCCGCCTGATGGCGGCGCTGATCACCCTGCAAACCCTGCTGGCGGCCGCCACCGTCCCGCTCAGCAAGAACTTCCTGCCGCTGCTGGGCGCATAGGGGCAGCAGCGGCAGGCGTGGCGCTTCAGGCGCGCACGCGCTCGAGCAATTCCGCCGTTGTCAGGATTTCGCTGGCATAGGTCGGGCCGTTGGACTCGTGCGCCGCGCGCACCCGGCACCGCGCGAGCGCGTATTAATCCTTGTAAATGTTCGCTTGGCGCCCAAGCCTAAGCTGGGGGGCTTATTGCGTCGGCAGAATCTTGAACTCGCGGCCGGGGGATGGCGGGGCTTCCAAATCGGTCACGGCGACCTGGTGCACGCGGGCGGCGGGCGGGCCGCGTTTGGACCATTCGATGATGGCCTCGACTGCCTGCGCATCGCCATCGACGGCGGCCTCGACGGAGCCGTCGCGGCGGTTGCGTACCCAGCCGGAGAGGCCCAGGGACTGCGCCTCGTCCGCGAAGGAGGCGCGGTAGCCGACGCCTTGCACGCGGCCTTCGATCAGCAGCTGTTTCGCCATCAGAGCGGCGCCTCCCAGCCCTTGGCGCGCTCGACGGCGCGGGACCAGCGGTCCAGCAGCGCGGCGCGCTGATCGGCGCCCATGGCGGGCTCGAAACGGCGCTCGCACTGCCATTGCGCGGCGATTTCTTCCTTCGATTCCCAGAAGCCGACCGCCAGCCCGGCCAGGTAGGCGGCGCCCAGCGCGGTGGTTTCCGTGACCTTGGGCCGCAGCACCGGCACGCCCAGCAGGTCGGCCTGGAACTGCATCAGCAGGTCGTTGCGGGCGGCGCCGCCGTCGGCCCGCACTTCGGTCACGGGGATGGCGCGGTGCGAGGCGGCCACGTCCTTCTGCATGGCGGCCAGCAGCTCGGCGCTCTGGTAGGCGATCGATTCGACCGCCGCGCGGGCGATGTGCGCGGCGGTGGTGCCGCGCGTCATGCCGGCCAGCGTGCCGCGCGCGTAAGGGTCCCAGTGCGGCGCGCCCAGGCCGGTGAAGGCCGGCACCAGCAGCACGCCGCCGCTGTCGGGCACGCTGCCGGCCAGCGCCTCGACGTCGCTCGATTGCTTGATGATCCCCAGGCCGTCGCGCAGCCATTGCACGGTGGCGCCGCCCATGAAGACGCTGCCTTCGAGCAGGTAGTCGGTGCGCCCGTCCACGCGCCAGCCCACGGTGGAGAGCAGGCGGTTGTGCGACACGGCGGCGTGCTGCCCCGCATGCATCAGCATGAAGCAGCCGGTGCCGTAAGTGTTCTTGACCATGCCCGGCGCGTGGCAGGCCTGGCCGAAGGTGGCGGCCTGCTGGTCGCCCGCTATGCCGGCCACCGGGATCTCGCCGCCGAACAGGGCCGCGCGCGTCACGCCAACCTCCTCGCTGGAGGACACCACCTGCGGCAGCATCTGCTCGGGAATGTCGAACAGCGCCAGCAGGTCGGCGTCCCAGCGCATCAGGTGGATATTGAACAGCATGGTGCGGGCGGCGTTGCTGACGTCGGTGACGTGCACGCCGCACAGCTTCCACGCCAGCCAGGTGTCGATGGTGCCGAAGGCCAGCGCGCCGTGGCGCGCCCGCTCGCGCGCGCCGGGAACGTGGTCCAGCAGCCATTTGATCTTGGTGGCGGAAAAATAGGCGTCCAGCTCCAGGCCGGTGCACTCGGCGATCAGCCTGGCCTTGCCGGCGGCGCGCAGCTGGTCGCAGATGTCGGCGGTGCGGCGGTCCTGCCAGACGATGGCGGGCGCGATCGGCTCGCCGGTCTTGCGGTCCCACACCACGGTGGTCTCGCGCTGGTTGGCGATGCCGATGGCCAGCACCTGCTGCGCATCGACATGGTGGTCGTGCAGCACCTTGCGGGCCACGGTGAGCTGGCTGTTCCAGATTTCGTTGGGATCGTGCTCGACCCAGCCGGGCTGGGGATAATGCTGCGGGAATTCCAGCGCCGCGCTGCCGTGGATTTGCCCCTGCTGGTCGAACAGGATGGCGCGCGAACTGGTGGTGCCCTGGTCAAGGGCCAGGATGTATTTCTTCATCGGCTAGTCCCCTAGCACTGCAGATTGTTAGTTGAAGCAAGCCGGTAGGCCGGATTTTGTTACGGCGCTCGCCCTTGCGGGTCCGCGCTATGACAGCCATTCCTCTAGGCGCTGGATTACTCCAGCGCTCAAGCTTTCTACCCGCACGCTCCGCGAGCAGCATCATCGCGTGCCTATTTGAAATTGCACCAGGTGGAGGTTACCGCGTTTCACCGTAACTTAATACGCTCGTCTCTGTGGCCCTATTCCTCGCCTTATACCTTGCGGCTTTCGACGGACGGCCGTTAACCGTCACCCCGCTCTATGGAGTCCGGACCTTCCTCCCGCCTTTGCATTGCTGCATCGGCCAGCGGCTGTCTGGCTTGCTTCGGGGCGTATTGTAACACGCCGCCCCCACCCGCCAAAAAGGGGTCAGGGTTGATTTTCCCGTATGAGAATATCAACCCGGAAAATCAACCCTGACCCCTTTTTGGAAATTTGATGTCGCCATTTCAAAAGCCGCAGGCGGTGGCTGGCCGTAGAATGCCGCATCACTTTCCCGCATAAAGGTCAGACCATGACGCATCCCTCCCGCACCGGTGGCCAGATATTGGTGGACGCCCTGAAGATCCACGGCGTGGACACCGCCTTCGGCGTGCCCGGCGAAAGCTATCTCGACGTGCTCGACGCACTGCACGAGTCCGGCATCCGCTTCATCATCAACCGCCAGGAGGGCGGCGCGGCATTCATGGCCGAGGCCTACGGCAAGATGACCGGCCAGCCCGGCATCTGCTTCGTCACGCGCGGCCCGGGCGCGACCAACGCCTCCATCGGCGTGCACACGGCCTTCCAGGACTCCACGCCGATGATTTTGTTCATCGGCCAGGTGGGCAGCGACTTCATGGACCGCGAGGCCTTCCAGGAAATCGACTACCGCCGCATGTACGGCCAGATGGCGAAATGGGTCGCGCAAATCGACCGCGCCGACCGCATCCCCGAATACATGGCGCGCGCCTTCCAGGTGGCCACCAGCGGCCGCCCCGGCCCCGTGGTGCTGGCCTTGCCGGAAGATATGCTGACCAATCTGGCCGCCGTGGCCGATACCGGCCGCTACCAGCCGACCCAGGGCGCGCCGTCGCAGCCGCAAATGGCCCAACTGCGCGCCATGCTGGCCGGCGCCAAGCGCCCGCTGGTGCTGCTGGGCGGCGGCGGCTGGAACGCGCAAGCCTGCGCAGACGTGCAGCGCTTCGCCGAGGCCAACGCGCTGCCGGTGGCCTGCGCCTTCCGCTTCCAGGATCTGCTCGACAACAACCATCCGCACTACGCGGGCGACGTGGGCATAGGCATCAACCCCAAGCTGGCCGCGCGCGTGAAGAATGCGGACGTGCTGATCGCCATCGGCCCGCGCCTGGGCGAGATGACCACCAGCGGCTACGAGCTGCTGTCCTCGCCGGTGCCGCGGCAGCGCCTGGTGCATATCCACGCCAGCCCGGAGGAACTGGGCAGCGTCTACCAGGCTGAACTGATGATCGCCAGCGGCATGCCGCAAGTGGCGGCCATGCTGGCGGAGATGGCGCCGGTGGACCCGGCCGCATGGCAGGGCAGCGTGGCCGAGGCGCGCGCCGAGTACGCGGCCTTCCAGCAGCAGCCTCCCATTTTCCAGGACGGCAAGGCGCCGCTGAACCTGTGGCAGCTGGTGCAGGACATGGACGCGCTGACCCCGGCCGATACCATCATCACCAACGGCGCCGGCAACTACGCCACTTGGGCGCACCGCTTCCATCGCTACGGCGGCATGCGCACCCAGCTGGCGCCCACCAGCGGCGCCATGGGCTACAGCGTGCCGGCCGGCGTGGCGGCCAAGATTATCGATCCGTCGCGCACCGTGATCACCTTTGCCGGCGACGGCGAATACATGATGAACGGCCAAGAGCTGGCCACGGCGGTGCAGTACCGCGCAGGTGTCATCATTATCGTGTTCAATAACAGCATGTTCGGCACCATCCGCATGCACCAGGAGAAGAACTATCCGGGCCGCGTGTCGGGCACGGAACTGCATAATCCGGACTTCGCGGCGCTGGCGCATGCCTATGGCGCGCATGGCGAGGTGGTGACGGAAACGGCGCAGTTCGCGCCCGCGCTGCAGCGCGCGCTGGACCATACGCGCGGCAAGAGCTTGCCGGCGGTGATCGAGCTGCGCTACGACGGCAACCTGATTACGCCGGGCGCCACGCTGGAGACCATACGCAAGAACGCGGAAGCGGCGTTGTCCGCTAAAACGGCTTAAACCGGCTCTGCGGCGGCGCGCGCTGCGGCGGGTTACGCGTTCCGCTAACCCGCCCTACCCGCCCTACGCCTGCTGGGGCTGCGGCGCGGCCTGCTTGACGGGGGCCTCGTGCGGCATCTTGGGCGTGGCGGGCGTCTCTTCTTCCGGCTCCAGCGGGGCCGGCTTGGGCGCGGGGCACGGTTTGCAGGCCGGCGCCGCGCGCCCGAAATCCTTCACCTTCTTTAAACGCGACGGCACGTCCGGCTGGCCGCAATAGCCGCCATCGAGCACCAGCGTGTCGCCATTGTCGGCGAACTTGCCGCTAATGGTGCGCTCCTCCTCGTCCACCTGCACGCTGAAATACATCTGCTTGCCGCGCGGGTCGAGGTTGACGTCGTGCGCCACCAGCGGCCAGCTCAGGCCGCCGGCGGTGAATTCATAGATCACCGTGTCCACTTCGGCAAAGCGCTGCAGGCTGATGCGCTGGCCGCCGAACTCGCCTGTTTCAGCATGCACGCACAAGTCCGAATACACGGCCATGCCGTAGCGGGGAAAGCCTTGCTGCGCCTTGGGCGCGGCGATCGCGGCACTGGCCGCCAGCAGGGAGAAACACGCGAGTTGATGGGCAATTTTCATGGCAGCAATTCTAGCACTGGAATAAAAAAACGGCGGCCCGCAGGCCGCCGTTCTCAGCATGTAACTCCGCTTACACGGAATTAGAAGGTGTGCTTGATGCCCACGTTGAATGCTTTGTCGCCCGAACCGGCTTCAGCGTTGTTACCAACGGTGTAGCTGGCGCCGCGCTTGTTCTTGATCTTGGCGTAAGCAACATAGGTGCTGGTACGCTTCGACAGGGCGTAGGAGTAGCCTACTGCCAGCTGGTTCGCATCGCGGTTGGCCACTTCGTTGTCATCCTTGTGGATGTACGAAGCGATCAGGGTGCCTGCGCCGCCGATAGGAGCGGTTGCGCCGATCAGCATGGTGTCGCTGTCTTTCGACGCGGCCACGGCGGTTGCGGTGAAGGCGGTTGGGTTAGGGATAGGCGACGAGCTTGGGCCTTTGTCGCTGCTGTACGCGAAGTAGCCTTTTACAACGTTGAAGTCGTAGTTGGCGGCGAACAGGGTGTTGTGCGCGTATTCGTTGTTCACCACTGGCGCGCCAGCTGCGGCAACGTCGTTGTTGCGGTTGTTGTAAGCCAGACGGGCGTTCAGCGGACCGTTGGTGTACGCCAGGGAGATGCCCAGTTGACGGCCAGCGTCGGCTTTCGACTGTTCGCCCACGCCGTATTGCGCTTCAACGTTGAAACCGTTGTAGGTTGGGGTCTTGTAGTTGACCGAGTTCGAGATACGCACGCTGGCGCCCGAAGCGGAGAACAGGTTCTTGGCGGAACCAGCCAGGCCAGCCTGGAACGGGTCGGCAACTTGCACCAGGGCGTTGTACATTGGGGTGTACTGGCGGCCCAGGGTCAGCGAACCGGCTTCTTTCGAAACCAGGCCAACGTAGGATTGACGCTGGAACAGGCCGGATGCGTCGCCCACGCCGGTGTCGGCTGCGAAGCCCGATTCCAGCAGGAACACTGCGGACAGGCCGCCACCCAGATCTTCGGTACCGCGGAAGCCGATACGGGAAGTGTTGGCAACACCACTGCTTACCTTCGTTACGTTACCTGCTTTGCCGCCACGCTCGGAGACCAGGCCGGCATCAACGATACCGTAGATGGTGACGTTCGATTGGGCAAAAGCAGCACTGCTCATTGCGCCCAGAACTGCGATGGAGATCAGAGTTTTTTTCATTACGAGTTTCCTTCAGTTTGTGTTGCAAAAATGGTAAAGCTGGAACTACGGCTCAATTCTTGTGCTTGTCTGCACCTGATGTTCAGGCGCCACACTTTATTTATGTTGTGACAGCAATCCCCGATTGCCACGCTGCGTATTCGGATAAGAAACGCGTCACTAATATAGGCTGCCGCTTGCTGTCGCCGGCTTCGTCACAGAGCGATACGCTCTGGAGGCGGCACTATACTGGCCGTTTGCTAATCCAGCAAGTGTTATGAATCGTCCAGTGCGCCCGGTGGCGTTACTTGCAAGCTGAACCAAACAGCATCATTTATACAGTAATCAGCGCCGTCCTGCATGGACTTGTTAGTTATAAGTAATTTCCACAATAGAATAGTCGGCGCCGCGCCGGCGGTCTCCCCGCCTCACACAGGCCTTGACTGCCCCGCCAAAAAGCCTATCGTTATATTAACGAGTTCGCCTCCCTCCGCCTTCCCATCCGCCTGCATATACAACACTCGCCAATCTTTTTTTTACAAAAATAAAGACTTTATTGTCCAATACAAAAGCTCGTCTAGGCACGGAATCGCGCCCTGAGTTCCTGCTTGTCCGCCTGTGTCGTGGACAAGCTTGGCTATCAGGCGGTTTGCCGGAAAAGCGCACGTCCGTACTGGACACTTTCTCTAACGAAACGATTGTAGAATGCAGTTCGCAAGCGGTTAAGCATCCGCCCGCACAGAAAGCGCGGCCACCCCGAACCAGTGGCCGCATAGGCACAATGAACACTGAGACTTCCTTTTTGACAGTTCCCAGCACCATCAGCGACGTTGAGCGCGACACCGGCGTGGCCAAAGAGACGTTGCGCGTCTGGGAACGGCGCTACGACTTCCCACAGCCGCTGCGCGATCCGTTTGGCGAGCGCGTCTACCCGACCGAGCAGGTGGTCAAGCTGCGCCTGGTGAAAAGGCTGATCGACCTGGGCTTCCGCCCCGGCAAGGTGATCCAGTACAGCCCCGAAGAACTGCAGGCGCTGGCCGAAAAGGCCGCCGAGGGCAACAAGACGCGCAGCCGCGCCCACCACCCGGAAATGCAGATCTATCTGGACTTGTGCAAATCGCACCAGATGGACGCGCTGCGCCGCAAGCTGTCGCAGGCGCTGCTGGTGATGGGCCTGAAGAGCTTCGTCATCGACCTGGTCACCCCGCTGACGGCCATGGTGGGCGACGCCTGGGCCTCGGGCCGCTTCGCCGTGTTTGAAGAACACCTGTTCGCAGAATCGCTGCAGATGGTGATGCGCAGCGCCATTTTCTCTGTACCGCAGGGCAACGCCAACAACAGCTCGGCGCCGCGCCCGCGCATCCTGCTCACCACGCTGCCACAGGAGCGCCACGGCCTGGGCCTGCTGATGGCCGAGGCGCTGTTCGCCGCCGAAGGCGCGCACGGCATTTCACTCGGCCTGCAGACCCCGGTGCCGGACCTGGCCGACGCCGCCCGCAGCCTGGGCGTGGACATCGTGGCGCTGTCGCTGTCGGCGTCCATGAATCCGCGCCAGGCGCTGGACGGCCTGAAAGAGCTGCGCGCGCGCCTGCCGGAGACGGTGGAAATCTGGGCCGGCGGCAACTGCTCGGCGCTGCGCAAGCGCCCGCCCGCCTTTGTGCGCGTGTTCCAGCTGCACGAAATCGGCGGCGGCATCGCCGACTGGCGCGTGCGGGTGCGCACCCAGGCCATGCCGCTGGGCTGATCGCCCGGCCGCGCTGCGGCTGGCGGCCGGCGCTCTGGTAGAATACTGGCAGTATTTCCCCGTCCGGCGCCGCCGGACCTTCGCTTGAAGCCCTCTACCGCACACCAATGTTCAGCTTCTTCAAGAAAAAACCTGTCCAGCCTGAGACTGCCTCCACCCTGCCCCCGGCAGCCGCCCCCGCCATTGCGCCCGCCGCCGCACCGACGCCGGACATGCCGCTGGCCGCGCCCAGCACCTCCGGCGCGGAACAAGACAAGCCCAACTGGATGGCCCGCCTCAAGGCCGGCCTGTCGAAAACCTCCGCCAACCTGTCCGTGCTGTTCGTCGGCGCCAAGATCGACGACGAGCTGTACGACGAGCTGGAAGCGGCGCTGCTGATGGCCGACGCCGGCATCGACGCCACCCAGTTCCTGCTCGACGCCCTCAAGCGCAAGGTCAAGGAAGACAAGCTGCTGGACGCGGCCGCCGTCAAGGCCGCCCTGAAAACCCTGATGATAGAGCTGCTGGCGCCGCTGCAAAAGCCGTTCGAGCTGGGCCGCCACCAGCCTCTGGTAATGATGATTTCCGGCGTCAACGGCGCCGGCAAGACCACCACCATCGGCAAGCTGGCCAAGCACATGCAGAGCCACGGCCAGTCCGTGCTGCTGGCCGCCGGCGACACCTTCCGCGCCGCAGCGCGCGAGCAGCTGATGGTCTGGGGCCAGCGCAACAACGTCACCGTCATTTCGCAGGAGTCCGGCGACCCGGCCGCCGTGTCCTACGACGCGGTGCAGTCGGCCAAGGCCAAGGGCATCGACATCGTCATGATAGACACGGCCGGCCGCCTGCCGACCCAGCTGCACCTGATGGAAGAGCTGAAAAAGGTCAAGCGCGTGCTGGGCAAAGGCCTGGAAGGCGCGCCGCACGAGACCCTGCTGGTTATCGACGGCAACACCGGCCAGAACGCGCTGGCGCAAGTGAAGGCCTTCGACGACGCGCTGCAACTGTCCGGCCTCATCATTACCAAGCTGGACGGCACGGCCAAGGGCGGCGTCATTGCCGCCATCGCCCGGGTGCGCCCGGTGCCGGTGTACTTCATCGGCATCGGCGAGCGCATCGAGGACTTGCAGCCCTTCAACGCCACGGAATTTGTCGAAGCCCTGCTGGGCTAAACGAAAAGGACAGCCCACGCCCATGATCGAATTCCAGCACGTTAGCAAACAATACTCGGCCGACGCCACCGCGCTGCGCGACGTGTCGTTCACGGTCAACAAGGGCGAGCTGGTGTTTCTGGCCGGCCCGTCCGGAGCCGGCAAGTCCACCCTGCTGAAGATGATCGCCGCCATGGAGCGCCCCAGTTCGGGACGCGTCATCGTCAACGGCCAGGACATCGGCAAGCTCAAGGCGGCCGGCGTGCCCTTTTTGCGCCGCAACCTGGGCCTGATCTTCCAGGAGCAGCGCCTGCTGGCCGACCGCTCCATTCTGGCCAATGTGATGATGCCGCTGATGGTCACCGGCCAGCCGCGCGCGCAGGCCGAGCAGCGCGCCCGCGCCGCGCTCGACAAAGTGGGCCTGGGCGAGCGCGCCAACGCCGCGCCGCTGGCCCTGTCCGGCGGCGAGCAGCAGCGCGTGTCGATCGCGCGCGCCATCGTCAACCGCCCGCAAATCATCCTGGCCGACGAGCCCACCGCCAACCTGGACCGCGCCAGCGCCGACCGCGTGCTCGACGCCCTGCGCGCCTTCCACTCGGTGGGCGTGACCTGTTTGATCTCCACCCACGACGACCACGTGCTGGCCGGCGCGGCGCGCGTGATCCACCTGAAACAAGGCCAGCTGCAAAACAACAGCGACGCGCCGCAAGCGGAGGTGGCCGCATGATCAGCTGGTTCCGTCAACACGGCTTCGCGCTGGGCGCCGCCCTGGTGCACCTGCGCAAGGCGCCCGGCAGTTTCCTGTTCAACATCCTGGTGGTGGCCATCGCCCTGGCGCTGCCCTTCATGGGCCTGACTCTGCTGGACAATGTGCGGCCGCTGTCCGAACAAATGTCGGTCGATCCCGAAATCAGCCTGTTCATGAAGCAGGACGTGGCGCGCGAGCAGTCCGCCGCCCTGGCCACGCCGCTGCGCGAGCTGATGAAGGACGCCAAAATCATCTTCGTGCCGCGCGAAAAAGCGCTGGACCAGCTGAAAGGCAAGAGCGGCCTGTCCGACGTGCTGGCCACGCTGGGCGAAAACCCGCTGCCCGACAGCTACATCATCAAGCTGGACGCCTTCCGCAGCGCCGCCGCCGGCCTGGACGTGGACACCCTGGCCGAGCAGATGCGCACCCTGCCCGGCGTGGACACGGTGCAGATCGACTCGGCCTGGGTCAAGCGCCTGGCCGCGCTGATCGGCGTGCTCAAGCTGGCCCTGCTGCTGCTGGCCGCCACCTTGGGCACGGTGGTGGTGGCGGTTGTGTTTAACACCATACGGCTGCAGGTGCTGACCCAGCGCGAGGAGATCCTGGTGTCCAAGTTGATCGGCGCGACCGACACCTTTATCCACCGCCCCTTTTACTACACCGGCGCGCTGCTGGGCCTGTGCGCGGGCGGCGCGGCGCTGGGCGCGGTGGCGCTGGCGCTGCAGCCGCTGAACAAGGCTATTGCCGAGTTCGCCCGCCTGTACGCCTCCGAATTCCAGCTCGCACCGCTCGAACCGCTGCCCATGGCCGGCCTGCTGGCCGTATCGGCAGCGCTGGGACTGGCCGGCGCCGTGCTGTCGGTGCAGCGCCATCTGGCCCGGCTGAACTGACAGCCGGCGTGCGTTCCCGCACAGTCCCCGCCCCCGCCCCCCACTACCCTGTATTAATTGACGATACGCAAACACCGTGCAGTTTGCCGTGCGTTTGCCAAAAGCCATCGAATAGAATCAGCCCATAGCATTACCGCTATCAGGGGCATAGCAACTGGCGATTGGCACTCTCCGATCGAGAGTGCTAATATATGTCCAACTGATGTCTGAACTCATGCACACAAGCAACATTAAGCTGAGTTTAAGAAGTGTCACGCAAGATGCAAGAATCCGAAACATTCCATGTTCGACGAGCGAGGAAACAAAAATGACTATGATGACCGCACCTGCCGCATTGGTACCAAGCAATAAAAATGCACTGGCATTGGGACTGGGATTCACTGGCAACCTGGGCAACCTGGACGCCTACATTTCTGCGGTCAACCGCCTGCCTATGCTCACGCCTGAAGACGAAAAGCGTCTCGGCCGCAACCTCAAAGAAAACAACGACCTGGGCGCCGCGCAGGAGCTGGTGCTGTCGCACCTGCGCCTGGTGGTGTCGATCGCGCGCGGCTATCTGGGCTACGGCCTGCCGCACGCCGACCTGATCCAGGAAGGCAATATCGGCCTGATGAAAGCCGTCAAGCGCTTCGACGCCGACCAGGGCGTGCGCCTGGTGTCGTATGCCATGCACTGGATCAAGGCCGAAATCCACGAATACATCCTGAAGAACTGGCGCCTGGTCAAAGTGGCCACCACCAAGGCCCAGCGCAAGCTGTTCTTCAACCTGCGCAGCCACAAGACCGGCCTGGACGCCATGTCGCCGGCCCAGATCGACAACCTGGCCAAGCTGCTGGACGTGAAGCGCGAAGAAGTGATCGAAATGGAAACGCGTTTGAGCGGCCGCGACATCGCCCTCGAATCGCCGACCGACGACGAAGACGACAAGTTCGCGCCCATCGCCTATCTGTCCTCCGAGCAGAGCGAGCCGACCCGTGTGCTGGAAGCCGAGCAAGTCACGCGCCTTCACTCCGAAGGCCTGGAAACCGCGCTGGGCAAGCTGGACGCCCGTTCGCGCCGCATCGTCGAAGCCCGCTGGCTGGCCAATGACGACGGCTCCGGCGCCACGCTGCACACGCTGGCCGCCGAGTTCGGCGTCTCCGCCGAGCGCATCCGCCAGATCGAAGCGGCCGCGCTGAAAAAAATGAAAGGCGCGCTCGCCGCCTACATGTAACGCTGCAGCAGCGCAAAGCGCAAAGAAGGGGGCAGGGTTAATTAAATTGGAAACAATTTAATTAACCCTGACCCCTTTTTGCTTTACAGCAAGCGTGCGCCGCACTGGATGTGTTTTAGCTAATATTTCCCTCTATAACGGAGAATAAATATGCAGCTCAGAATCATCAGCCTGCTGGCTTGCTTTGCCGGTTTTGGCATCGTCGGCGCTTGCAGCGTGGTGGCGCAGAATGGCGGAGGCTCGCCAACGCCTGCGCCCACGCCGCCGCGCAAGAGCGCCACCTATACACTGACCGCCGGCCAGACCGTGGCGCTGACGCCGGCTGCCACGTTGAAGCTGGAACGCATCAACGACAGCCGCTGCAAAACCGGCGCGGTGTGCGTGTGGGAGGGCTATATCAGCTACAGCTTTGTGCTAACCAGCAACGGCAACAGCAGCAACTTCGTGCTGTCGGAAAAAATGCCGAACGCCAGCAATAGCGCCACGCAGCAGGGCTTGCGCTTCACGCTGCAAGGGCTGGATCCGCCGGACCCGCCTGCGTTAAATGCTCCTGCGCCAACTTATCGGGTAAGCTTGCGGGTGGAAATTCCTTAGCCACCGCGCCACGCCGGCGCGCTTTGCCCGATAAGAGAGCCCATGACTTCGCCACATCGCCGCGCCCTTCCCTCCCTGCTGGTTTCCTCCATCATCATCACCATCGCCGCCGCGCCGGCTGCCTGGGCCAAGAGCCCGGTGGCCACCGGCACCGGCGGCGCGGCCGCCACCATCAGCGTGCAGGCCACGCAGTCGGCCATGACCATCCTGAACCAGGGCGGCAACGCGGTCGATGCGGCCGTGGCGGCGGCGGCCACGCTGGGCGTGACCGATCCCTTCAGCTGCGGCATAGGCGGCGGCGGTTTCATGATGATTTACCTGGCCAAGGACAAGCGCGTGATCACCATCGACCACCGCGAAATGGCGCCGGCCAATTTCAAGCCCACCATCTTCCAGCAGGACGGCAAGGAGCTGGACTTCGAGCAGACCGTGGCCAGCGGCATGTCGGTGGGCGTGCCGGGCACGGTGCGCGGCTGGCACGAGGCGCTGGAGCGCTACGGCTCCATGCCGCTGAAGAAGGTGCTGCAACCGGCCATTAAAGTAGCGGCGGACGGCTTCAAGGTGAACGCCAATTTCTCGCGTCTGGTGGCGTCCAACGAGGCCAAGTTCCAGCTGTTCCCGGCCACGGCCAAGCTGTACCTGAAGGACGGCAAGGCGCTGCCGGAAGGCAGCCTGCTGCGCAACCCGGACTTGGCCAAGGCTTACCGCGAACTGGCGGCGGGCGGCATCAAGGTGTTCTATGAAGGCAAGATGGCGCGCGCCATCGTCGATACGGTCAACAACCCGGGCGGCAAGGTGCGCGCGGGCGCCATGACCATGGCCGACCTGGCCAACTACGAGGCGCGCATCCGCCAGCCGCTGCGCTCCACCTACCGCGGCTACGATATCTACGGCATGCCCCTGCCCAGCAGCGGCGGCGTGGCGGTGGCCGAGGCGCTCAACATCCTGGAAGGCTACGACCTCAAGTCCATGCCGCGCGACAAGGTGGAGCATCTGTACCTGGAAGCCAGCCGCCTGGCCTTCGCCGACCGCAACGCCTACCTGGCCGATCCCGAATACCTGGAAGCGCCGGTGCAGGGCCTGATGAGCAAGGACTACGCCGCGCGCCGCCGCGAGCTGATCAACCCGATGCGCGCCGCCGCGCACGCGGACGCGGGCGATCCCTATCCCTTCCAGAACGACCAGAGCGTGCCGCTGCGCCCGGCCCAGTCCAAGCTGCTGGCCGAGGGCGCGCACACCACCCACCTGACCGTGTCGGACAAGGACGGCAACATCGTCTCCTACACCTTCACCATTGAATCCTGGGGCGGCAGCGGCATCACCGTGCCCGGCTACGGTTTCCTGCTCAACAACGAAATGACGGACTTCGATTTCAGCGGCCCGCATCCCAACGTGCCGGAAGCGGGCAAGCGTCCGCGCAGCAGCATGTCGCCCACGCTGGCCTTCAAGAACGGCAAGCCGGCGTTTTCGGTCGGCAGCCCGGGCGGCTCCACCATCATCACCACGGTGCTGCAAACCATCGTCAACCACATCGACCTGGGCATGAGCATGAGCCAGGCGGTGGACGCGCCGCGCCTGTCCGAACGCAACAATACCGCCACCAATATCGAGCCCGGCTACGCCGCCAGCGACGCCGCCAAGGCGCTGGAGAAATACGGCCAGCGCTGGAGCCCCGCGCAGGAGGAAATCGGCGCGGCCAACGCGCTGCTGTTCAATGCCGACGGCACGGTCACGGCGGTCAGCGAAGGCTGGCGCCACGGCGTGGGCAGCGCGCAAGTGCAGAAGCTGGGGCACTAAGCATGGTTTAAGAATCGCATCGGATGATGCGATGTCAACTTAACCACTCCGGAGAACCAAGATGAAAAGCTGGCTGCGCGCGAACAAGGGCTTCATCGCCTTCCTGATGCTGTTTGGCCTGTTCCGCACCGCCGTGGCGGACTGGAACCCCATTCCTTCCGCATCCATGCATCCCAACCTGCTCGAGGGCGACGTGGTGTTCGTGAACCGCCTCGCCTTCGACCTGAAAGTGCCGCTGACCGACGTGGTGGTGGCGCACTTGGGCGAGCCGCAGCGCGGCGACATCGTCACCTTCTCCTCGCCGCTGGACAAGACCCGCCTGATCAAGCGCGTGATCGCCCTGCCCGGCGACACCGTCGCCATGCAGAAGGACCAGCTCATCATCAACGGCCAGCCGGCCGGCTACAGCATGCCCGCCGACGCCGTCGAGGCGATCGAGCACGTCGGCAAGCTGCAGGCGCTGCAGCTGACCGAGAAATCCGGCGGCAGCGAACGCCGCATCCAGCTGCTGCCCCAAGTGACGAGCAGCCGGCGCGATTTCGCCCCGCTCACCATCCCCGCCGGCAGCTACCTGATGCTGGGCGATAACCGCAACAACAGCATGGACTCGCGCTACATCGGCCTGGTGCCGCGCGAGATGCTGATCGGCCGCGCCGTGCGCGTGCTGGTGTCGGCCGACATCGTCGGCAACTGGATGCCGCGCACCGAACGCTTCGGCATGGCGCTAGGCGGGCAATGATAGCGTTCCAGGGACTGTCGAAATCCTACGGCGGCTTTGACGCCGTCAAGCCGCTGTCGCTGACGGTGCCGCGCGGCGAGGTGTTCGGCTTCCTGGGGCCGAACGGCGCCGGCAAGACCACCACCATCCGCATGCTGATGGGCATCCTGGTGCCCAGCGCGGGACGGGTGCTGGTGAACGGCCTCGATTGCCACGCCGACGCGGCCGAGGTCAAGCGCCACGTGGGCTACTTGCCCGACACGCCGATTTTTTACGACTATCTGCGCGGGCGCGAAATCCTGCAGTTCGTGGCCGAAATGCACGGCTACTCGCGCTCGGAAGCGGCGGCGCGCGCGCACCGCCTGCTGCGCGAACTGGCGCTGGAGGACGTGACCGAGGAGTTCGCGGTGAACTACTCGCTGGGCATGAAAAAGAAGCTCGGCCTGGCCTGCGCGCTGGTGCATGATCCAAAAGTGCTGGTGCTCGACGAACCGATCAACGGCCTGGACCCGCGCGCCGCGCGCGACGTGCAGGAGCGCCTGATGGCGGCCGCCGCGCAAGGCACCACCATCTTTGTGTCGACCCACTTGCTGGATATGGCGGAGCGCATGTGCAGCCGGGTGGGCATTATCCATCGCGGCGCGCTGGTGGCCAGCGGCACGGTCGACGAGCTGCGCAGCGCGGCCTGCGCCGACGGCTCGCTGGAAGAAGTCTTCCTGAAGATCACCGACGAAGCCGGCGAGCGCGCATGAACGGGCGTTCGTCCGCCGGCGCCATCTGGCTGTTGGCGCGCCTGCGCCTGCTGCGCTTATTGAACATGACGGCCGCCGTCCAGTTCAGCGGTGGCAAGCGCAACGCCGAGGGCAAGAGCCGCGCCGCCTCGCGCGGCAAGAAAAGCAGCCGCTGGCTGCTGGGCCTTATCGTCGGTGCGGCCATGCTGTTCGCCTTTACCACCATGATGCGCACCTCCGTGCTCAATCTGCACTGCAAGTTCGACAGCACGCAGCGCTGCGTGAAGCTGGCCGCCACGCACTCGGCCGAACGCATGCACGAAATGGCCAGCGCCCATCTGCACGCCAATCACTTCAGTCCAGCGCTGGCCGCCGCCGCCACGCTGATGCTGCTGCTCATGTGGCTGGTGAGCTTTCTGCTGCCGCTGGCCAGCAAGGAAATGGCGCAGGCGGACTGGGACCTGGAGTGGCTAGTGACGCTGCCCGTCGAACGCGGCACGCTGCTGTGGGCGCGGGTTCTGGAACGCAGCATCGCCAACCCCACCGGCATCCTGGCGCTCTGGCCGCTGTGCATGGTGCTGGCCTGGTATGGCAATCATGGCGGGTGGGCGCCGCTGCTGGGCGCCGCCGCCGCGTTCGCGCTGCTGATGCTGGCGGCGCTGATGCGCACCCTGGCCGATACCGGATTGCGGCTCTCGCTGCCCGCGTCGCAATTGCGCAACCTGCAGGCGCTGGCGTCGGTGCTCAGCATGCCGCTGATGTATGTCGGGATCTCTTATTCGACGTGGTCCAACAATTCCTTCACGCTGGATTGGGCGCGCAGCTTTCCGGCATGGACCTTGTGGACGCCGCCCGGCCTGGCGGTGCAGGCGCTGACCGCCGCCACCACAACGGCAGCGCTGCAAGCCGCCGCGCTGCTGTGCGCGCAAGTGGGCGCGCTGCTGCTGGCCGGCATGGCGGTGCTGCGCCACCAGTTGCGCGGCGGCGTGCTCGCCAGCGGCGCGCGCGAGGCGGCCAGGCGCGGCAAGAGCGCAGCGGCGGCGACGGCAAGCCCGCAGCGCTGGCGAATCGGCACCGTGCTGCAGCGGCGCGAGCTGATGCTGCTCGGGCGCGACCGCAACTTCCTGGTCCAGAGCCTGCTGATTCCTGTCGTGCTGATCGTCAGCCAGCTGCTGGTAAGCGGCCGCTTCTCCAGCATCACGCTGCTGGGCCAGAACCAGCAGATGATGGCCGCCATCGCCTTCGGCATCGGCAGCTACGTGCTGCTGCTGTCAGCCTTCCAGTCCCTCAACACCGAGGGCAACGCGCTGTGGATGCTGTACACCTTCCCGCGCCCCATCAGCGCGCTGCTGAAGGAAAAGGCCCAGCTGTGGGGCGTGCTGGCCATGCTGTATCCGCTGCTGGTCTTCGCCATCGGCCTGGCTTACACGCCCAGCTTCAACTGGCCCCTGCTGGGCTACATCGCCATCGTGCTGGCCGGGATCCCCATCTACGCCCTGATCGCCGTCTCGCTGGGCGTATTCGCCAGCGACCCGCAAGCGCAGGAAACCCAGGCCCGCGTGCGGCCCGCCTACGCCTATCTCTACATGCTGCTGTGCGGCCTCTACACCTACGCCCTGTATGCCGGCGACTGGCTGCAGGCGCTGGCCATCATCATCCTGACCGCCGCGCTTGCGCTCGCGCTGTGGCAAAAAGCGCAGGACACGCTGCCCTTCCTGCTGGACCCCGGCGCCGCGCCGCCGGCCCGTGTCGCCTTGTCGGACGGCCTGATCGCCGCCATGCTGTTCTTCGTGCTGCAGCACCTCGTGGCCATGCTGATGGGCGGCGCGCCCGGCAGGCTGTCCACCGCCACATTCGCCTTCGCCATCGCGGGCGGCACGGTGTACGCGCTGGTGCGCTACCTGTACTGGCGCCACAAGACCGCCGGCATCCCGGTGATCTTCATCCGCCAGTCCGGCGCATGGGCGGGTACGGTGCATGCGCTGCCCGCCGCGCTGGCCGCGTGCGCCTTCGGCGCCTTGTATATGTGGCTGCTGCGCGACACGCCGTGGTGGCCGAGGCAGCGGCCGCACGGCCTGCACCTGGTGCTGCTGCTGACAGTACTGGCCGCACCGCTGTTCGAGGAGTTTATTTTCAGGGGCTTGATCTTCGGCGGCCTGCGGCGCCTGGGCGGCGCCCTGCCCGCTGCGGCGGCCAGCGCGGCGCTGTTCGCCATCGTGCATCCGGCCGTATCGATGGCGCCGGTGTTCGTGCTGGGGGTGTGTACTGCCTGGGCCTATGAACGCAGCAAGTCGCTGCTGGCCCCGATGCTGGTGCACGCCACCTACAACGCCATGGTGGTCGGCGTGCAGGTGGCGCTGTAGTGCGGACTTAGATGTACTGCGGGCCGTCGTTGACGAAGCCGCCGCCCTGGTAGGTGGTGGCTGCGTCGTCCTTGTCCGGATACACGCCGGTGTCCGGGAACAGGTGCTTGAACTGCTCCGAGCTGTCCTTGGGCTTGAAGCCGATGAAGGCGGCCTTGCTGTTGTCCCACCACACGGCTTCGTTGTTCGACTGGCCGTACAGGATGGCGTGGCCGACGCGCGGCGCCATCAGCGAGCAGCGCAGCGCTTCCACCAGGTCGTCGTAGCTCAGCCAGGTGCGCATCATGCGCGGGTTCTTCGGTTCCGGGAAGGACGAACCGATGCGCAGGCATACGGTTTCAATGCCGGTGCGGTCGAAGTAGTAGCGCGCCAGCTGTTCGCCGAACACCTTGCTGATGCCGTACATGCTGTCCGGGCGGGTCGGGCTGTCCGCGTCCAGCACCTCGGTCACCTTGTGGAAGCCGATGGCATGGTTGGAGCTGGCGAAAATGATGCGGCGGGTGCCTGCCTTGTGCGCGCCTTCGTACAGGTTGTACGTGCCCTGGATGTTGGCCGCCATGATGGCTTCGAAATTGCTCTCGGTGGAGATGCCGCCGAAATGCAGCACCGCGTCCACGCCTTCGAGCAGCTTCAGCACGGCAGGCTTGTCGGACAGGTCGCAGCGCACGATTTCCTCGCCTTCGCGCGCCTCGCCCATGTCGCCGATGTCGCTCAGGCGCACCACGTCCGCCCACGGCTTGATGCGGTCGCGCAGAATCTTGCCCAGTCCGCCTGCTGCGCCGGTCAGCAGGATGCGTTTAAATGGTTTGCTCATGTAAGGTCCACTCAGTCCAGTTGTACGATGTCGTATGATACTAGTAAATCAAGTCACCGGGGCCGGATTGAACAGCACGAGCGCGTTGTGCAGCTTCCATTGTTCAGCCCAGGTCTTGCGGCCGCTGGCCACGTCCAGCATCAGGCGGAACATTTCCCAGCCCACGTCCGCGATGCTCGCTTCGCCGCTGGCGATGCGGCCGGCGTTCACGTCCATCAGGTCGTGCCAGCGCGCGGCCAGCTCGTTGCGGGTGGCGACCTTGATCACCGGCACTTCGGCCAGGCCGTAAGGCGTGCCCCGGCCGGTGGTGAAAATGTGCAGATTCATGCCGGCCGCCACTTGCAGCGTGCCGCAGATGAAGTCGCTGGCCGGGGTGGCCGCGTAGATCAGGCCTTTCTGGGTCAGCTTCTCGCCCGGCGAAAGCACGCCCGAGATCGGCGAGCTGCCGCTCTTGACGATGGAGCCCATGGCTTTTTCAACAATATTGGACAGGCCGCCCTTCTTGTTGCCCGGCGTGGTATTTGCGCTACGGTCCACGCCGCCCCGCTTCAGGTACTGGTCGTACCATTCCATCTCGCGGATCATGGCGGCCGCCACTTCCTCGTTCACGGCGCGCGAGGTCAGCTGGTCGATGCCGTCGCGCACTTCGGTCACTTCGGAGAACATCACGGTGCCGCCGGCGCGCACCAGCAGGTCGGTGGCAAAACCGACGGCCGGGTTGGCGGTCACGCCCGAGAATGCGTCGCTGCCGCCGCACTGCACGCCCACCACCAGCTCGGAAGCGGGCACGGTTTCGCGGCGGCGCTTGTCCAGCGCCTGCAGGTTCACTTCGGCGGTCTTCATAATGGAGGCGATCATCGACTGGAAGCCGACGTGGCCCTGGTCCTGCAGGCAGACGTGGGCCGGATCGGCGCCGCCGCTGTTCTGGATGGGAATCGAGCCTTTCGGGAACAGGCGCGCCGGCTGCAGCTTCTCGCAGCCCAGGCTGACGACCATGGCCTGGCCGCCGAAGTTCGGGTTCAGGCTGATGTTGCGCACGGTGCGGATGGGAATATTGGCGCCGGGGGCGTCGATCGCCACGCCGCAGCCGTAGGTGTGCTCCAGGCCCACCACGTCGTCCACATTCGGGTATTTCGGCAGCAGCTCGGCCTTGATGCGCTGCACCGCGTGCTCCACCACGCCCGCCACGCACTGCACGGTGGTGGTGATGGCCAGGATGTTGCGGGTGCCCACGCTGCCGTCCGGATTGCGGTAGCCCTCGAAGGTGTAGCCCTCCAGCGGCTCCTGCGGCGGCGGCTTCACGGTGGCGATAGGCAGGCCGGTCAGCTCACGCGCGGCCGGCATCTCCACCTGCGCCTCGGCGATCCAGCTGCCCGCTTCGATGTCCAGCGCGGCGAAACCGATAGTTACGTTGTAGCGGATCACGGGATCGCCCTTGGCGAAGGCGCGCAAGGCGACCTTGTGCCCTTGCGGCACCGCTTCGCGCAGCACGAGGCCGTTCGGGAACACCGCCCCGGCGGGCAGGCCGCCGTCATTGACAACGATGGCTACGTTGTCGTTCTCATGCATGAGGATGTAGCGCGGGCTGTTCGCGCTCGGCTCGGTCGTCATTGTTTTACGTCCTTGTTGGTTACTTGCTTTATTACGTGCTGTGTTGCGTGCTATGCGATTCAGTATGGCAGAGAAAAAAAAATTTGGCTAGTCCAGATTGATTATTTGGTCAGACCACCTTAGAATGGCCTGACCAAACGAACACAGCGGAACCTGCCTTGATCCCTAAAAAATCCAGCTCGACCCCGGAAGCCGCCAGCCACGAGCCGCGCCTGTACCGTGTGGTGGCGGACCGCATCCAGCAATTGATCGCCGCCGAAGGCATTGCCGCCGGCGAGCGCCTGCCGTCGGAGCGCGACCTGGCCACCAAACTCAGCGTGAGCCGCGCCTCGCTGCGCGAAGCGCTGATCGCGCTCGAACTGGGCGGCGTGATCGAAGTGCGCGGCGGCTCCGGCGTGTATGTCAGCGCGCTGCCCGAGGCCGACGTGGCGCTGCCCGAAGCCGGCCCCGGCCCCTTTGAAGTACTGCACGCGCGCCGCCTGATCGAAGCGGAGATCGCCGCCATCGCCGCGCGCGTGGCCACGCCCGGCGACGTGGACGCCATCCTGAAAGCGGTGGAGCAGATGGAAGCGAGCCACGCCAACAAGGCCAGCAACGAACAGGCCGACCGCGCTTTCCACCTGGCCATCGCGCGCGCCACCGGCAACAGCGCGCTGGTGGGCGGCCTGGACTACCTGTGGAACCAGCGCGGGCGCCTGTGGCACAAGCTGAAAGAACATTTCCAGACCGAGGAACTGCGCCAGGAAACGCTGAAGGACCACCGCCGCATCCTGGAAGCGATCGCCGCCGGCGATCCGGCCGGCGCCAGGAAAGCCATGCGCTCCCACCTCGAACGCGTGACCCGCACCTTCTCGAGGGGATAAGCGCAGCAAGGCCAACGCAGTCCGGCACGCGCCTGTCCCGCAGAGGACAGCGCCCGGCAAGAACCCATTATCAACCGCCTGCGAGCTAGGCCGCGCCTCACCGCGCAGCCCTCCTCTCAGCGGCACGGAGCACGCGAGGTGCTCCACCCACGGCACGCAGCCATGCGCGCCGAACACTCAATTGAATCATCAGGAGACAAGCTTCATGAACACATACGACAAAGTGCAGCCGCGCTTGCTGCTTTCGTCCATCACCCTGGCGGTGCTGACGCTGATGAACAGCGCCACCGCACAGGAAATGCAACGCGTGGAAGTCACCGGTTCCAGCATCAAACGCATGGCCACCGAAGCGGCCCTGCCGGTATCGACCATCAAGGCGGAAGAATTCGCAGAGCGCGGCATGACCACGCTGGCCGACGTGATGATGGCGCTGCCGCAATCGGCCTCGCTGGCGCCGTCCAACGCAGGCTCGGGCACCAACATCAACCTGCGCGGCCTGGGCGTGAACCGCACCCTGGTGCTGCTGAACGGCCGCCGCCTGGCCAACGAAGCGATCGCCGACGGCTACGCCAACCTGGACGTGATCCCCATGAGCGCCCTGTCGCGCGTGGAGATCCTGCGCGACGGCGCCTCCTCCATCTACGGCTCGGACGCCATTGGCGGCGTGGTCAACTTCATCACCAAGCGCGACTTCGAAGGCGCCTCCGCCACCGCGCAATACATCCAGCCTGAGAAAAGCGGCGGCGGCGACGAACAGCGCCTGACCCTGACCGTGGGCAAGGGCAGCCTGGCCAAGGACGGCTGGAACGTGTACGCCAGCGTGGACATGCACCGCCGCAGCCGCCTGGCGCAGAAGGACCGCGCCGAGCTGAGCTCGACCGAACTGCTGACCAGCATCGGCCGCGCGCCCACGCTGGGCAGCGGCGGCAACGCCATGCCGGCCAACTTCACCACCGCCACCAACAAGACCGCGCAGAACCCCTACTTCGCATCCGGCTGCGTGGCGCCCTACTCCATCATCGGCGGCAAGAACACCTGCATCCTGAACAACCAGGAATACGGCACCGCGCTGCACGAGAACGAACAGCTCACCTTCTACGCGCGCGGCACCAAGCGCTTCAACGAAGACCACACGCTGAGCATCGACTACATGCGCGGCCAGGAATTCATCCTGGCGGCACGCAACCCGACCAACGCGGTGGCCGTCAACGGCGTCAACGCCACCCTGCCGTCCACCAGCAAATGGTATCCGGGCGCCAGCGGCGGCGTGCCTGCGGTGGCCGGCCTGAAAGGCGAGCCGCTGACCGTGACCTGGGCCGTGGCCGACTACGGCGTGGCCGTGCAGAAGGACAAGCAGGTCAACCAGCGTATCGCTGTGGCAGACGAAAACCGCTTCGGCGAGTGGGACGTGCGCACCGGCCTGGTGATCGGCGTGAGCGACCGCGAGAACTACTACGACAACGGCTTCTTCACCGGCCAGGGCCTGCTGGACGGCCTGAAATCGGGCGCGCTGAATCCCTTCGGCCTGCAGGACCAGGCCGGCCGCGACTACCTGAAATCGATCTCGGTGGACGGCCAGAAAAACCGCGACTCGCGCTCCACCTTCACCGGTGTCGACGTCAACGCCAGCCGCAGCCTGATGGAACTGGCGGGCGGCTCGATGGCCCTGGCGCTCGGCGCCGACATCCACCGCGACACCACGCGCGACGACAAGCTGGCGGTGCAGAATTCGGTCACCTACCTGAACTCGACCTCGTCGCACGGCGAAGGCGCGCGCAATGTGTACGCGGCGTTCGCCGAACTGGACGTGCCGCTGACCAAGCAGCTGAACCTGAACCTGGCCGTGCGCGACGACTATTTCAGCGACTTCGGCAACACCATCAACCCCAAGGCCAGCTTCCGCTACGAACCGTCGAAACAGATCATGTTCCGCGGCTCGGCCAACACCGGCTTCCGCGCGCCGACCCTGTTCGACGCCTACGGCTACCGCCTGCCCGGCGCCACCGGCAAGACCTCCGCCAAGTGGGACGACCCGCTGCTGTGCCCAGGCGGCAAACCAGGCGTGGCCGGCACCGGCACCGCGCTGCCGGGCTTCGTGGCCTCGGAAGTGTGCAACGTGGCGCTGCCCAAGCAAGTGGGCTCGAACGCCGACCTGCGTCCGGAAAAATCGCGCGGCTACACGCTGGGCGTGGTGGTGGAACCCATCAAGTCGCTCACGCTGTCGTTCGACTACTGGAACATCCGCATGAAGGACATGCTGGCCAACCTGCCGGAACAGGTCTACTTCACCGACCCGGCTAAGTACCAGTCGCTGATCGTGCGCAATCCCGACCGCACCATCAACTACATCAAGAACGTGACGATGAACCTGGGCGGCCAGAAGGCAGGCGGCATCGACGTCTCGGCCAGCTACGACTTCCCGCGCAGCGACTACGGCAACTTCAAGGTGCAGCTGGACGGCACCTACCTGACCCAGTTCGACAACCAGCTGGAGAAGGACAGCGAGTTCGTGTCCAACGTGGGCCGCTTCGGCCTGGCCAGCAACGGCACCACCAGCAGCCTGCCCATCATTACCTACCGCTGGAAGCACACGCTGAAACTGGGCTGGGCCAAGGGCGACTGGTCGGCGCAGATGACGCAGAACTACAACTCGAGCTACGAAGACCAGAATCTGGTGGCGCAGCAGTACTGGCGCGACATCGAGTCGTATAAAGTGTGGAACCTGACCACGTCGTACAAAGGCTTCAAGAACATCCAGATCACCGCCGGCATCACCAACCTGTTCGACACCAACCCACCGGTGACGAATCACAGCGGCTACGCCAACGGTTATCTGAGCAGCGCGGCCAGCCCTATCGGCCGTTCGTTCAATCTTCGCGGTACTTACAACTTCTGACCGTCCACGTCAGAAAACAGGAGCAGACGATGACCAGTAACTTCAACACTGGTTCCCGTCGCCACTTTGCCAGGGCCGCTGCGGCCCTGGCGCTGAGCACCGCCGCCCTCGTGGCGGCGGCGCCAGCTGCGATGGCGGCCGAGAACAAGCCTGTACGCTTCATCCTGGTGGGCGACTCCACCATGGCCAGCAACAGCGGCTACGGCGACGCGCTGTGCGCCCGCATCAGCCGCAGCGACACCTGCATCAACCTGGCCAAGGGCGGCCGCAGTTCCGGCAGCTTCCGCGCCGAAGGCCGCTGGGACGAAGTGCAAGGCCTGCTGCGCGGCTCGGCCGCCTATCGCGCCACCTATGTATTGATACAGTTCGGCCACAACGACCAGCCGGGCAAGCCCGGACGCTCGACCGATCTGGCCACCGAATTCCCCGCCAATATGGCGCGCTACGCGCGGGAAGTGAAAGCACTGGGCGGCGTGCCCGTGCTGGTGACGCCGCTCACGCGCCGCACCTTCAAGAACGGCGCACTGGAAAACAACCTGCTGCCGTGGGCCGACGCCATCCGCAAGGTAGCGGCGCAGGAAGGCGCGCCGCTGCTGGAGCTGAACGCGAAAAGCCACGCCGCCGTGCAAGCCATGGGCCAGGACGAAGCCGACACGCTTGCCGTGGTGCCGCGTCCAGCCGACTACCTGGCGCCGGCCGTGCTGCCGGGCTCCGTGCCAGCAGCAGCAAGCGGCGCAAACGCAGCGGCGGCGACCGAGCCGCAAGGCGCCGCCAAAACCGCCTTCGACCGCACCCACGTCGGCGCCAAGGGCGCAGCCTATTTCGCCCGCATGGTCGAAGCCGAGATGAAAGCCGTGATTCCCGCCGTGGCCGGCCAATTCCGCGCCGAGGGCCAGCAATGACGGCCCGCGCAGCGCGCCTGGCCGCGCTGATCGCCGCTCCGCTGGCCGTGCTGTTCGCCCAGCCGAGTGTCGGTCAGAGCCAGGCCCAGCCAGCCACGCCTGCGGCCGCAGACAGCAGCACCGCCGCGCGCGCCACGGCCAGCACCGGCACCGCGCGCCCGCAGCTGAGCGCCGCGCAGGCAGCGCAGTACAGCTATAGCGAAGTACTGAAATACGCCGGCCCGTCCGGCAATGAACGCATCGACCCGTGGGACCCGCTGGCCGACCCGCTGGCCAAAGGCGCCGCCTTCACGCCCACCTACATCGTGGACGCCGGCGCCAAGGCCGACGGCGTCAAGACCTTCAGCACCGTGCAAGCGGCCGTCAGCCGCGCCGCCGGCGCAGGCAAGGCCGAACGCGTCTACATCCTGATCAAGCCCGGCGTGTACAAGGAACTGGTCTACGTGCCCGCCGGCGCCGCCCCGATCACGCTGTACGGGGACGGCGCGGACGCCGCCGCCACGAAAATCACCGCCAAGCTGGACGCCGCCACCACAGGCGCCAGCTACACCGCCCAATACGGCGCCCAATTCGCCACCGCGGCGCCGTCCGTGCAAGCCATGCACGCCATCGTGAAAGAGCGCGCCGCAGCAGGCAACGGCAATGTCGGCACCTTCGGCTCCATGACCGTGTGGGTGCAGAACAACGGCTTCCAGGCCCGCAACCTGACCATAGAAAACGGCTACAACAAGGACACCGGCAACGCCCGCGAAGAATGCGGCGAACGCCCCTGCGGCAAGACCGACATCAACCCGCAGAAAAACGTGGTGCACCACCAGGCCGTGGCGCTGCAGGTGGAAGGCGCGGACAAAGTGCAGTTCGAGAACATCCGCCTGATCGGCTTCCAGGACACGCTGTTCCTGCGCGCCGCCGACACGCGCGTGACCGTGCGCAGCTTCTTCAACAAATCCTATATCGAAGGCGACGTCGACTTCATCTTCGGCGACAGCACGGCCTACTTCCATCAGACCGAAATCAAATCCCTGGGCGACCGCAGCACCTCCTACGTGGGCGCGCCCAACACCAACCACAAAACCCGCTACGGCCTGGTGTTCGACCACTGCCGCTTCACGCACGACGGCTCGCCGTTCGCGCTGGCGGGCAAGTTCTATCTGGCGCGCCAATGGTTCCACAACTCGCGCTGCACGCCCTACGGCAAGATCCCCCTGGCCGGCTACTCCTGCGTGATGGGGCAAACCAGCCAGTTCCAGTCCCCGGCCGGCACCATCACGCCCACGGTGCTGGAAACGGTGGGCAAAATGGCGGTGCTCAATTCCCGCATCGGCGCCCACATCAACCGCAACACGCCGTGGTCCGACTGGAACCGCAGCGGCACGCTGTCCTACCGCCCCGCGCAGTTCAACTCGGACGACTACTGGGCCAATCTGAAAGCGGCCGGCTTCGACCCGGCAAAGGACCTCGGCTACACCACGCAGCCCGCACCGGCGGACAGCTACCTGGCCGAATACAACAACACCTATGAGCAATAAGCACAGCAACGGAGACCGCATGAGCAAGCAAATCAACCAACAGCGACGCAGCCTGATGAAAGCCGCCTCCGCCACCAGCGCCGCGCTGGCCGGCGGCCTGCCCGCACTGGCCGGCGCCGCCACGGCGGTGGACCCGTGGGAGCGCGCGGCGGAAATCGTCAAGCGCCTGTCCAAGCCGCCGGTGTTCCGCAAGCAGGACTTCGACGTCACCAAATACGGCGCCGCCACCTGCAAGCTGGTCAAGGTCAAAGCCTGGAAATCGTTCGAGGAACAGGACGAGCTGAACACCCCCGCGCCCGGCTCGAAAGACTGCTACGCCGCCTTCGCCGCCGCCATCGCCGCCTGCAGCAAGGCCGGCGGCGGGCGCGTGGTCATCCCGGCCGGGAACTGGTACTGCGCCGGCCCCATCGTGCTGCTGTCGAACGTGAACGTGCACCTGAAAGCCGGCGCCCACATCTACTTCAGCAACCAGCCGGCCGACTACGCCAAATACGGCGATTTCGACTGCGGCAAGAACGGCAAGCTGTCGATCACGCGCTGGCAGAGCAACGACTGCCTGAACTTCTCGTCGCCGATCTACGCCTACGGCCAGGACAACATCGCCCTCACCGGCGAAGACTGGACCAGCATCATCGACGGCCAGGGCGGCGTGCCCTTCAACAGCAACGGCGACTGCTGGTGGACCTGGAAAGGCAAGACCCGCACCATGAACTCGGTGGCGGAAAACTCGGTGCCCAACTTCGGCCCGGGCAAACTGGCCGGCAATATCGAAAACCCCGCCAACCCGGCCTCGCTGGCCGAAGTGGCGCCCAATCTGACGGAAGAAGAACGGCTGCAGATCCAGGGCGCGGGCGGCAAATGGCGCGCCGACGAGCAGTACCTGCCGGCGCTGTCCGAAGCGGGCGTGCCGCTGGCGCGGCGCGTGTTCGGCCTGGGCCACTACCTGCGTCCGTCCATGGTGCACATCGTCAGCTGCACCAATGTGCTGCTGCAGGGCTACCAGGTGCAGCACACGCCGTTCTGGCAGCACCACCCGGTCCACTGCCGCAACATCGTCATCCGCAAAGTGCACGCCGTCAGCCACGGCCCGAACAGCGACGGCTTCGACCCGGAAGCGTGCGACCACGTGCTGATTGAAGGCTGCACCTTCGACGCCGGCGACGACTGCATCGCCATCAAGGCCGGCAAGAACCAGGACACGCAATTCGGCCCCTCGCAGAACATCGTGATCCAGGACTGCATCATGCACAGCGGGCACGGCGCGGTCACGCTGGGCAGCGAGATGGCGGGCGGCATCCAGAACGTCTACGCGCAGAACCTGGTGTTCGAGAACGTGCACTGGAAGACCAACCCGCTCAACACGGCGATCCGGCTGAAGACCAATCTGAACCGCGGCGGCTACCTGCGCAACTTCTACGTGCGCAACATCAGCATTCCGAACGGCGTGCAGACCAGCCCCTCGTTCTACGCCTCGCTGCCGGGATCGCCGATCCAGTCGCGCACGGTGGCCACGGCGGCGGGCGCGGTGGTGACCTTCGACTGCGACTACGCGCCCATTGCCGACACGGTACGCACCCGTCCACCGGTGGTGGACAACATCCACATCTCGAACGTCAAGGTGGGCAACGTCGCGGCCAAGGGCGGCAAGCAGGCCTCGTGCTACCAGGCCGTGGTAATACTGGGGCCGGTCGCCTCCGACTACAACGGCAGCGCGCCGATGCCGACGGTGGTGCCGGTGACCAACGTCACCATCAGCGACAGCGACTTCGGCACCCCGGCCAGCACCGAATCGCCCTGGTTCCTCTACAACGTCAAAGGCCTCAAGCTGAAAAACGTCACCATAGGCGGCACCGTCCACAACTCGGAACTCTCCGCCTAACCCTCCGCTTCTCCTACAAGCAGCCTGAGCCGCATTTCTTCTACTTCGGGGTCAGACCCCAACGAAGGAAAAAATGCGGCTCAGTCTGCTAAATCCTCCCGTTTTCCTACAAACGAGCTGAGCCGCATTCCACCGAATTCGGGGTCTGACCCCGGGGTTGGTGGGATGCGGCTCAGTTTGCTTGGGGCGAAAAAAAAGCGCCGATCGGCGCTTTTTGCTTAATCTTGGAACGGGGTCTCGACGACGCCCTTGACGCCGGGCCGCAGCAGTATCACCGCGCCGCCCCATTCCGCGTCTTCCGGCTTGCCGGAGGGGATGGAGGTGACCAGCAGCGTCTCCATGTCGGCGCCGCCAAAGGCGCACATGGAGGGCTTGGCGAACGGGACGTCGACACGGCGGTCGAACTTGCCGTCCGGCGTGAAACGCAGCAGGCAGCCGGCGTCGTTGGCGCAGGTCCAGTAGCCGCCTTCGGCGTCCACCGCTGCGCCGTCGGGACGGCCTACGTGCTGGTTCAGGTCGGCAAACACGCGCCGGTTCGACGGCTCGCCCGTGGCGGTGTCGTAGTCGAAAGCCCAGACCAGGCGGCTGCTCGGGTGGGAGTCGGACAAATACATCGTGCGTCCGTCCGGCGACCAGGCCAGGCCGTTCTGCGTGACCAGGCCCGACACCACAGGCGCCGACAAGCCCTGCTCCGCGCTGTAGCTATACAGCTCGCCGATGGCGCGCGCGGCCGACATGTCCATGAACATGGTGCCGCTCCAGAAACGCCCCTGGCGGTCGGTGCGGCCGTCGTTGAAGCGCATGCCCTCACCCAGCGAGGCGGGACGCGCGAGCCGGGTTTCCCCGGCCGACTCGCCCTCGCCCAGCTCCAGGCTGAACAAGCCTGTTTCCATGCCTGCGATCAGCCCGCCGCTGGCCTTGGGGGCCACGCAAGCCACCATTTCGGACGTGCTCCAGTAGCGCGCCGCGCCACTGCGCCCGTCCAGGCGCCAGACCCGCTTCGACACAATGTCCACCCAGTACCAGGCCGCGCTGTGCGCGTCCCAGACCGGGCTTTCACCGACCTTGCATGAAATATCGCTTACGCGTTCCATACCAGGTCGCCGTCTTCCACGCGCGGGATGGCCAGCGGGTTGCCGTCGGCCAGCGCGGCGGCCAGCAGTTCCGCCGGCACGTCCTGGTAGCTCACCGGACGCAGGAAGCGGTCGATGGCGGAGGCGCCAACCGAGGTGCTGCGGCTGTCCGAGGTGGACGGGAACGGGCCGCCGTGCACCATGGCGTGCGAGACTTCCACGCCGGTGCCGAAGCCGTTGAACAGCACGCGGCCGGCCTTGCGCTCCAGCGTAGGCAGCAGGCGCTTGGCGAAGGCCAGGTCGGCTGCGGTGGCGTGCACGGCGGCGGTCAGCTGGCCTTCCAGGTGTTCGGCCACGCGCACCACTTCGTCTTCATTGCGGCAGCGGATCAGCAGCGATGCCGGTCCGAAGATTTCGCCTTCCAGGTCCGGATTCGACAGGAAGGTTTCGGCGGCCACTTCGTACAGCGCGGCTTGCGCGCCGCATGGCAGGGCGCCGGTCTGGCCCTGGCCGACCAGCTTCACGCCTGGGATCGCGGCCAGCTTGGCCACGCCCGACGAGTAGGCCTGGTGGATGCCCGGGGTCAGCATGGTCTGCTGGGCCTTGGCGGCCAGCGCGGCGGCGACGCCTTCGGTGAAGGTTTGCAGCAGCGGGCCGTCCACGCCGATCAGCAGGCCTGGGTTGGTGCAGAACTGGCCGGCGCCCAGCGTCAGCGAATCGACGAAGGCTTGCGGCAGCTTGCTGTTTTCCAGTGCGCCTTGCAGCAGGAACACCGGGTTGATGCTGCTCATTTCAGCATACACGGGAATCGGCTCGTGGCGCGCTGCGGCGGTGCGCATCAGCGCGGTGCCGCCGGCGCGGGAACCGGTGAAGCCCACGGCCTTGATGGCCGGGTGCGCAACCAGGTTCTGGCCGACCGTGACGCCGGAGCCGATCAGCATCGAGAACACGCCTTCCGGCATATCGCATTCAATTGCGGCTTTCTGCACAGCGCGGGCCACCAGTTCGGAGGTGCCCAGGTGTGCCGAGTGCGCCTTGACGACGACTGGGCAGCCGGCCGCCAGTGCGGACGCGGTGTCGCCGCCGGCCACCGAGAAGGCCAGCGGGAAGTTGCTGGCGCCGAACACGGCGACAGGGCCCAGGCCGATCTTGCGCAGACGGATGTCCGAGCGCGGCGGGGTGCGGTCCGGCAGCTTCGAGTCCAGCGTGGCGGACAGGAAGCGGCCGTCGCGGACGACCTTGGCGAACAGGCGCAGCTGGTTGCAGGTGCGGCCACGCTCGCCTTCCAGGCGGGCTTGCGGCAGACCCGTTTCCTGCATCGCGCGCTCGATCAGCGCTGGACCGAGGTCCATGATGCGGTCTGCGATGGTTTCCAGGAAGCGGGCGCGTTGCTCCAATCCGGTTTCACGATAACGGTCGAACGCCTGTTCGGCCAGCGCGCAGGCTTGCTGCAGCTGCGCTTCGCCACCCAGCCCGAAGGCCGGTTCGATTTGCTCGTTGCGCGAAGGATCGATCGCCTTGATCGTGCCTTCCTGGCCGCGGACTACGTTACGGCCGATAATCATTTCACCGGATACTTGCATCACTACTCCTTAGGATTATTGCGCGCCCTGTGCGCGCATCAGTTTTTCCAGCATGGCGACTTCTTCTTCGGTCAGGTCGGTCAGCGGAGCGCGTACCGGGCCTGCGTCGTAGCCGGCCAGTTTGGCGCCCGCTTTGACGATACTGACGGAGTAGCCGGCCTTGCGGTTGCGGATCTCCAGGTATGGCAGGAAGAATTCGTCCAGCATCTTGTTCTGCGCAGCGTGGTCGTCGTTGGCGACAGCGTGGTAGAAGTCCATGGCCAGTTTCGGCATGAAGTTGAACACGGCCGACGAGTACACCGGCGTACCCAGCGCCTTGTAGGCGGCGGCGTACACTTCCGCGGTCGGCAGGCCGCCCAGGTAGCTGAAGCGGTCGCCCATGCGGCGCCAGATTTGCACCATCAGTTCGATATCGCCCAGGCCGTCCTTGAAACCGATCAGGTTAGGGCAGCGGTCAGCCAGGATCTCCAGCGAGTCGGCGGTCAGGCGGCACACGTTGCGATTGTAGACCACAACGCCGAAGTCCACCGAAGCGCACACTTCTTCCACGTGGCGGATCAGGCCGTCCTGGCTGGCTTCGGTCAGGTAGTGCGGCAGCAGCAGCACGCCTTGCGCGCCCAGGCGCTCGGCTTCCTGCGCGAAACCGATGGCGGCGCGGGTGGAACCGCCGGCGCCGGCCAGGATAGGCACTTTGCCTTTGCAGGTGTCGACCGCAGTCTTGATGACGTCGGTGTATTCGCCGTTGGTCAGCGAGAAGAATTCGCCGGTGCCGCCGGCGGCGAACAGCGCGCTGGCGCCGTAAGGGGCCAGCCATTCCAGGCGCTTGGCGTAGGTGTCGGCGCGGAAGTTGCCCTGCGCGTCAAAGTCGGTGACCGGGAAGGACAGCAGGCCGGACGAGAGGATGGTTTTAAGGTCATTAGGATGCATGTCTTCTTCTCCAGTTGGGGACTAAAAAGCGGCAAGGCGCCGTCTTGTTGTATGACATCGTACAACTATAATCAAAACGGGGCAAGCCTTTTGCGTGGCTTTTTGGTCTCTTATCCTTTAGGAAACATTGGCAGGCGTCACTTCCTGCTGGGCGCGGCGCAGGCGCTCGCGGCTGTTGCTCAAATGCGTGCGCATGGCGGCGCCCGCCGCATCCGGATCCTGGCGCTCGATGGCGCGGAAAATATTCTCGTGCTCGCGGTTCACGCCTTCCAGGTAGTGGGCCGGGTCGTCATGCGCCAGCTGCGCCGAATTGACGCGCGCGCGGGGGATGATGTGGGTGCCCAGGTCGGTCAGGATGTCGACGAAATAACGGTTGCCGGTGGCCTGCGCGATCAGCAGGTGGAACTGCACGTCGGCCTCGACCGAGCCGACGTCGAGGATGCGCTGCAGCGCCTCGCCCATGGCGGCCAGCTGCGCCGGGCTGCGGCGGCTGGCGGCCAGGCAGGCCGCTTCGGTTTCCAGGCTGATGCGCAGCTCCAGGATGGCCAGCACGTCGCCGATGGTGCGCACCGTGTCGGCCGAGATGCGCAGCGGCGCCGACGGCGGCTCCAGCACGAAGGTGCCGATGCCGTGCTTGGTCTGCACCAGGCCTGCCGCCTGCAGATGGGAAATCGCCTCGCGCACCACGGTGCGGCTCACGCCGTGCATCTCCATGATGACCGATTCGGTGGGCAGCTTGTCGCCCGGCTTGAGCTGGCCGCCGGTGATGCTGGCCGTAATGCTCTCCACCACGCCCTGCGCAAGATTGCGGTGGCGCTTCTTCGGCGGCTGGAGGGCGTTGGCGGCGGCGATGTCGTTCATGGCTGGCAGGTGTCAAATAGAACTTTGATTATAGCAGTTGTATGACAACCCTTCCCGTCCCTCCTTGCGACGCCGCCTGCGCCTGCATTCATTCCATCCGGTAATAAAAAAACGGCAGCCTGGAACAGGCTGCCGCGAAAAGGCGCGTGACATGGGGAACACGCACCGGGAAGCAAAAGGTCGGGGTGGGCGCCCTTCGGACCGGCCCTCGGGGCGCCCGGTACTACACTTGCTCTTACAGGTGCTGCGCGATCTGCGGCATCAGGTCGTCGAAGGTGCGGCCGGTGCCGTTTTCGCCGATGGCGTGCATCTTCCATTCGCCGTTGTGGCGGTACAGCTTGGCCATGATCTGCGCCGAGTGGCTGCCCTGCACCGACAAGTTGAAGCGCGCCACTTCCTTGCCGTCGGCCGCGTTGAGCAGGCGGCAGTAGGCGTTCTGCACTTGCGAGAAGTTCTGGCCGGTGAAGCTGTTCACCGTGAAGACGATGCTTTTCACATTGGCCGGCACGCTGCCCAGCGAGACGTTGACCTGCTCGTCGTCGCCGTCGCCGGCGCCGGTGCGGTTGTCGCCGCTGTGCGAGATGCTGCCGTCCTTGCTCTTCAGCTGGCGGAACCAGACCACGTCCAGCGGGCGGTTGTCGGTGTCGAACAGGATGCACGAGGCGTCCAGGTCCACTTCCGCGCTGCCGCCGCCGAAGCCGAAGAAGCCCTTGCTCTTGACAGCGTCCCAGCCCAGGCCCATCACCACGCGCGACAACGCGCTGCCGGCTTCCTTGTCCAGAGAGATCTTCTGGCCTTTTTCCAAATTGACTGACATAGCTAACTCCTAGTTTTATTGTCCGGTACCGCGCACCCAGCCCAGGAAGCCCTGGCGGCTGCGCGAACACACCAAAATCTTGCCCTGGCCCGAGAAGCGCAGGACCATGCCCTCGCCGCTGGTCTGGCTGTTCACCAGATTGCTCAGGAAACCGCCGCTTTGCGAGGTCGCCACCGACATCTCGTAGCGCAGCGAACTGTCCCAGCACACCACGTGCGAGTTATCGATCGTCACGTCCTTGCCCGGCTCCACTTCCAGCTGCGAGATCGAACCGAAGCCCGATACCGCCAGCTGGCCGCTGCCCTGCGTCTCCGTGATGAAGAAGCCGCCGCTCTGCGCAAACAGCGCATTGCCCAGGCTTTGCGTGCGCACCTTCAGCTCCACGCCGGAGGTGGCCGCCACGAAGGCGCCGTCGCTGATCATGTACTGGCGCGGACCGACGTCCACCACCTGCATCGCGCCGGGCAGCGTTGGCGACAGCAGGCAATCGCCGTTGCCGCGCACCGCTTCGATGTGCTGCTGGAAGAACGATTCACCGTTGGCAAAGGTGCGCATGATGGCGCTGCCGATACCGCCTGTGATCTTGCCCTTCAGCTCCAGCGCCGATTCCATCATCACCATGGCGCCGGACTCGCAGTAGATCTTTTCGCCCTGCCGCAGCGAGACGTGCAGGAAGGGATCGACATCCCCTGTAACGGTGAAGACCGGCATGCTTACACCGCGACGCCGAAGGACGAAGCCAGCGCGCCCAGGCCGCCTTTGTAGCCCTGGCCTACGGCGCGGAACTTCCAATCGCCGCCGTTGCGGTAGATCTCGCCGAACACCAGCGAGGTCTCGGTGGAGCCGTCTTCGGACAGGTCGAAGCGGGCGATCTCGGTGTTGCCGGCCGCGTTCACGCAGCGCACGAAGGCCTTCTGCACCTGGCCGAAGTTCTGGCGGCGGGCGTCGGCTTCGTGGATGGTGACGCAGACGGCGATGCGGTCCACTTCGGCCGGCACTTTCGACAGGTCGACAGTGACGGTTTCGTCGTCGCCGTCGCCCGCGCCGGTGCGGTTGTCGCCCGAGTGGGCCACCGAGCCGTCGCTCGACTTCAGGTTGTTGTAGAAGATGAAGTCATTGTCGGCGCGCACCTTGCCGTCGACCTTCAACAGGAAGGCGGAGCTGTCGATGTCGAACGCCGCGCCGTCCGTGTTGCGGATATCCCAGCCCAAGCCTACGATCATCTTGGACAGGCCCGGAGCTTCTTTGCTCAGATTAACGTTACCGCCTTTTTGCAGACTGATTGCCATGATTTGTGACTCCTAAAAGTAGTTGAACACCTTGCTGCATGCGCGGCGGGCCGGTGTTCTATGGGCGCGCCGCGTTTTCTTTACATCGCTCAGGCGGTGACGCCGAGCGCTTCCTGCTGTTTGCGGTGGCGTACCGACGACCAGATGGAGGCGCCGATGAAAGCCACACCGATCAGACCCGTGAAGATCTCGGGAATGTGGAACTTGATACTCGCCAGCATGATCACCGCCAGGATGCCGATGGCGTAGTGCGCGCCGTGCTCCAGGTAGACGAATTCGTCCAGCGTGCCCTTCTCGACCAGGAAGATGGTCATGGAGCGCACGAACATCGCGCCGATGGCCAGGCCCAGCATGATGATGACCACGTCGTTGGTGATGGCGAACGCGCCGATCACGCCGTCGAAGCTGAACGATGCATCCAGCACTTCCAGGTACAGGAAGCCGCCGATACCGCCGCGCTTGACCATGTCGCCCACGTTGCTGCCCTCTTCTTCCGATTCGAGCAGGCTGCTCAAGCCGTCAACCGCCACGTAGATCAGCACGCCCCACAGGCCGGCGATCAGCACGATCAGCTTCTGGCCTTCTTCCACCATGCCCAGGCAGGCCAGCAGCGCGCCTATGGTCACCATGACGGATACCGAGGACATCTTGCCCAGCGAGCCCAGTTTCTTCTCCACGTTGCCCAGCCAGTGGGTTTCCTTGTCCTTATCCAGCAGGAAGTTCAGGAACACCAGCAGCAGGAAGGCGCCGCCGAATGCCGCCACTTCAGCGTGGTGGTTGGTCAGGTGGGTGGAATACGCTTTCGGGTCGTTCAGCGCCAGCGTCCACACCTCGGCCATGCTGATGTCGGCGGCCACCGCCACGATCACCAGCGGGAACAGCAAGCGCATGCCGAACACGGCGATGATGATGCCCACGCCCAGGAACAGCTTTTTCCAGAACGCGTCCCAGGTCTTCAGCACGGAGGCGTTCACCACCGCGTTGTCGAAAGACAGCGATACTTCCATCACCGCCAGGATGGTGGCGATGCCCAGTGCCGTGAGCGCGCCGCCCCAGCCCGTATGTGTGTAGCCCCACCAGCCGGCGATTGCCAGGCAGATGAAGGAGACTATGAATGACACTCTGAAGTGTTTCATCTGTATTTCCTTTCTTATTGATGAATGTCATGGAGTGTAGAGAATTCCCTTGCATTAAAAAATAGAAGATAATCGAAGGATTACTTCGGAAAAGCAGAACCATGAAAACCGCAGGCATTAACTTCCGGCATCTATTTTTCTTCTGGAACGTGGCCAAGGAAGGCAGCGTCACGCGCGCCGCCGAGCGCCTCGGCCTGGCGGTGCAGACCGTCAGCACCCAGCTGGCGCAGCTCGACCAGCAGCTCGGCACGGCCTTGCTCACGCAGCAGGGCCGCCGTCTGGTGCCCACCGAGGCCGGCCGCGTGGCGCTCGACTATGCGGACCAGATCTTCCAGCTGGAAGACCAGCTGCAGCAGGCGCTGACGGACGTGGACGCGGGCCGCGTGCGGCTGGCGGTGGGCATCTCGGACTCGCTGCCCAAGCTGGTGGCCTACCGCCTGCTGGAGACCACCCAGCACCTGAGCCGCAAGGTCAAGCTGATCTGCATGGAGAACGAATTCGATTCCCTGCTGGCCGATCTGGCGCTGAACAAGCTGGACGTGGTGCTGACAGACCGCGCCGTGCGCGCCACGCCCAGCCTGCGCGTGTTCAGCCACCTGCTGCTGGAAAGCGGCATGCAGCTGTTCGGCGCGCGCAAGCTGGCGGTCAAGTACCGGCGCGGCTTCCCGCACAGCCTGAACGGCGCGCCGTTGCTGCTCCCCACCCGCAACAACGCGCTGCGCGGCCGCATCGACGCCTGGTTCGTGCAGCACGGCGCGCGGCCGGACGTGGTGGGGGAATTCGAGGACAACGCCATGCTCAACACTTTCGGCCGCAACGGCATGGGCCTGTTCTTCGCGCCCTCGGTGCTGGCGCACGATATCCAGGAGCAGTTCGGCGCCGTGCACGTGGGCGACGCGCCCGAACTGAAGGAGCAGTTCTACGCCATTTCCAACGAACGCAAGATCAAGCACCCGGCGGTGGAGGCCATCCTGGAGGCGCTGCACACGGGCGCGTTCAGCAGCGATATCTGACCGTCCGGCCGCGCCATCCCACCTCCCAGCCACCCCGGCGCCGGGCAATTTTGCGCCCGGATCGCCCGGGTCGGATAAGATGTAGGTTTCAACTACGGTCGCGCAAGCGATTTATATGGCTAATCTATTGCTGGTTCTGTTGGCGCTTTTCCTGGTCGCGCTGAACGGATTCTTTGTTGCCGCCGAATTCGGCATCGTCACTTTGCGCCGCACCCGCGTGCGCGCCATCGCCAAAACGCAGGGCCTGCGCGGCCGCATCCTGGCCAAGGTCCACGGTGAACTCGATGCGTATTTGTCGGCCTGCCAGCTGGGTATCACCCTCGCATCGCTGGGCCTGGGCTGGGTCGGCGAACCGGCTTTCGCCTCGCTGCTGGAACCTGTGTTCGGCGCCTTCGGCGTCACCTCCCCGCAGCTGATCCACGGCATTTCCTTTGTCTTCGCCTTCGTCACCATCTCCTTCCTGCACATCGTGGTGGGCGAACTGGCGCCGAAATCGCTGGCCATCCGCCTGCCAGAAGCGGTGGGACTGTGGAGCGCCATTCCGCTGTACGCCTTCTACTGGGCCATGTACCCGGCCATCTGGGTGCTCAACGCCAGCGCCAATATGGTGCTGCGCCTGGCCGGCCTGGCCGGTTCCGGCGGCCACGGCGACTCGCACTATTCCACCGATGAACTGAAGCTGATCCTGCGCACCAGCCAGCCCGGCGAAAAATTCAACAAGGACGAGCGCAACATCCTGGCCCACTCGCTGGACTTCAGCCAGCTGTCGGTGTCGGACCTGATGCGTCCCATCCACGAAGTGATCGCGCTGCACGCGGCCAAGTCCATGGACGACAATCTGCAAACCGTGGTGCGCAACCGCTTCAGCCGCTACCCGTATTACGACGAGGACGGCGAGACCGTGCTCGGTATGGTGCACCTGAAAGACCTGTTCTTCGCCGAGCAGTCCGGCAAGCAGATCACGTCGATGGCCCCCTTCCTGCGCCCGGTCGAGACCTACTCGGCGCGCACCCCTGCGCTGGAGCTGTTCCGCCGCTTCAAGGACGGTGCGCCGCACTTCGCGCTGATCGGCGAAAAAGGCAAGCGCCCGGTGGGCTTCCTCACGCTGGACAATCTGCTGGGCGCCATGGTGGGCGAGATCCACGACGAGTTCCGCCTCAACGAGAACGACTGGCTCAAGCAGCCGGACGGCGCCCTGGTCGGCAAGGCCAGCCTGCCCATCGTGTCGCTGGAGCGCGCACTGGGCCTGGACATCGAGAACGAGGAGATGGGCCTGGAGGACATCGAGTCCGTGGGCGGCATGGTGATGCTGAAACTGGGCGACATTCCGAAACAGGGCCAGCGCGTGGAGTTCAACGGCTTCGACATCGTCGTCAAGAAGATGAACGGCCCGCGCATCCTGCTGGTGAAGGTGATCCCGCGCCAGGCCCGCCACAGCGAGTCCGACGACCAGGACTGATCACACGGTTCTAGGAAGCCGCCCCGGCCTGGCGCTCGTACTGCTCGAAGGCGCTGGCCAGGGTCTCGAGCACGTGGGCGTCGTCGTCCGGCGCGGCGATGAATTTGTAGACCGCGCCCAGATTGATGGCGTCCGCCAGTCCGGCGGCGCTGTCGCCGCCCTCCGCCTCGCGCGTCAGCAGCACCCGCACCGCCGCCGGATACAGGCGCTTGATGCGCTCGAAGAAGTCCACCCCGCTGCGCCCTTCCGGCCCCCGTCCCGACAGCACCACCCCCACCTCGCGGCTGGCCAGCACCTCGTAGGCATCCTCCATTTTCAGCGCCGACAGCAGCTCGTAGGGCGTGCTGTCGAGCAGGCGGCGGAAATGCGCCTGCGTGCGCGGCTCATGGTCCACCAGCAGCACCGTGCGGCGCAGCTCCGGCTTGCGCTGCCCGGTCAGCGGCACCTCCAGCATGGCGCCGCTGCGCAGCATGGCCACGATGCCCGGCTCGGCCAGCGGACGGCTGAAATAATAGCCCTGGATTTCGTCGCAGCCGTGGCGCGCCAGCAGCTGCATCTGGCCCTCCGTCTCCACGCCCTCGGCGATGGCGCGCAAGCCCAGGCTGTGCGCCAGCCGTATCACCGCCGTCACGATGGAGCGGTCCTCCGGATCGCTGGCCATGCCGCGCGTGAAGGACTGGTCTATCTTCAGCTTGTCGACCGGGAAGCGCTTCAGATAACTCAGGTTGGAATAGCCGGTGCCGAAGTCGTCGATCGACATGGTGATGCCGATCGCCTTCAGGCGGTGCATCAGCGCGATCGACGCTTCCGGGTCCACCATGGACAGGCTCTCGGTGAGTTCGAATTCGATCAGGCCCGGCTCCAGGCTGTAGCGCGCCAGCGCGTCGCGCAGCACGGTTTCCATGTTCTGGTGCGCGAACTGGCTGGCGGCCACGTTCACCGCCACCGGCACCACCGGCACGCCGGCGTCCAGCCAGGCGCGCAGCGTGGCGCAGGCCTTGTCCAGCACCCAGCCGCCGATGGCGGTGATCAGATTGCTTTCCTCTGCCACCGGAATGAACTGCATCGGCGGCACCAGGCCCAGCTCGGGCGACTGCCAGCGCAGCAGCGCTTCCAGGCCGATCACCTTGCCGCTGGCCAGGTCCACCTGCGGCTGGTAGTGCAGCACGAATTCGTCGCGCTGCAGGGCGCGCATCAGGCCCTGCTCCAGCGTCACGCGCGCGTCCAGGCGCTGCTGCATTTCCTGGGTGAAGAACTGGAAGCCGTTGCGGCCGGCCTGCTTGGCGCGGTACATGGCGATGTCGGCCTGGCGCAGCAGGTTCTCGGCCTGGTCGCCGTCGTTCGGGTACAGGCTCAGGCCCATGCTGCCGGTGATGACGTGTTCCTGCCCGGCCAGCAGCACCGGCCGCGCCAGGTGCTCGCCGATACGCTCGGCGATCATGCCCGGCGTGGTCTCGCCCAGCGGACTGTCGAGCAGCAGCACGAACTCGTCGCCGCCCAGGCGGGCCACGGTGTCGAAGTCGCGCACGCTGTGGCGCAAGGTGGAGGCCACCACGCGCAGCAGCTCGTCGCCCACGGCGTGGCCCAGCGTGTCGTTGACCTGCTTGAACTTGTCCAGGTCCAGGAACACCACGGCCAGGCGCTCCTTGCGCCGCTCTGCGCGGCGGATGGCGTGCGCCAGGCGGTCCAGGAACAGCGCCCGGTTGGGCAGGCCGGTCAGCTGGTCGTGTGTGGCCTGGTGCTCGATGGCCTTCTCCTGCTGGCGGCGTTCGGTCACGTCGTGCGCCACGCTCATCACCGAGTCGGCGTTGTTGAACCACAGGCGGCAGCCGAAGTACTCCACGTCCACCAGCGCGCCATCCAGCCTCAGCAGCTGCAAGGCGCTGCGCGGCTGCTGCTGGGCCAGCGAGATGTCGTTATACGTGCCTTCTGCCAGCTGCGCATGGAACTCGGCGGGCACGCGCGCGTCGGCGTCCGTGCCGAGCAGGCTGCCGGCCGAGGCGGCGCCGAACAGGCGCTGCGCGGCCGGGTTCAGGAAGACGATCTTGCCGCCGGTGTGGATCCAGATGGCGTCCGGTATCAGCTCCACCAGCGAGCGGTAGCGCGCTTCGCTTTCTTCGATATGGCTATTGAGCTGGCGCAGGTTCTGGTTGATGTCGTACAGCTCGCGGCTTTTCTGCTCCAGCAGCGATTCCGCCTCCTTGCGCGCGGCGCGTTCGCGCAGCAGGCTGCGCGAGGCGACCGTGCTGACGGGTGCATCCGGCGGCTGCATCACGCCCCTGCGGCCGGCGCGGACACCAGGTGGAAGCGGGTGCGGTGCAGATTGCCCTCCATCGGCAGATCGGTGCGGGTGACGCTGATGGTTTCCTTGAAGTGGGCAATGCAGCCGTCGATCAGGCCCGCCGCCAGGTCGGCAAAGCCGCGCGGGGAGCTGTACATGAGCACCAGTTCGCCCGGCGCCGGACGCTCGCAGGGCAGCTTGGGCAGCTCGGCGTCCGGATAGAGCTTGCGCACTTCGACGTGGATCACGTCGTCGATGCGGCTCAGGAAGTCGTAGGTGTTGCTGGCGTCGGCGAACAGCGCCGGGTAGCCGACCGAGAAGCGCTGGAACAGGTGCTGGCCGAACAGGTGGATCAGCGCCGGAATGGCCAGGCCGCTGGCATTGGACAGCGCCACCACCAGCCGCACCAGCTCCGCGTGGTCGTAGGTGCCGACCGAGGTGTAGGCGCCGTCGTTGGGCAGATTGGCTTCGATGATGATGCGGTCCAGCATATCGAGCCCCATGCGGGCCTCGACCAGCTCCATGAATTCAGTGAATACCACGCCTTTCATACCGCCTCCCTGTCTCCAAAACAGCGCCAGTATAAAACGTGATTTAACAGTCTGTCGGACTGCGGATCCAGCCGCGCCTCAGAGCGTCTTGCCGGTCCAGTTGCGCAGCAGCCCCAGCGCCACCGCCAGCAGCGTCGGACCGATGAACAGGCCCACGAAGCCGAAGGCCAGCACGCCGCCCATGACGCCCAGCAGCACCAGCAGGAACGGCAGGCTGGAGCCGCGGCTGATGATCATGGGCTTGACCACGTTGTCCACGCCGCTGATGACGAATACGCCCCACACCAGCATGAACACGGCCCAGCCGGTGCTGCCCTGGTTGAACAGCCAGACCACGGCGCCGCCCCAGATCAGCGGCGGGCCGACCGGCACCAGCGAAAACAGGAAGGTGGCCACCGACAACAGCGCCACCGCAGGCACGCCGGCGATCAGGAAGCCGATGCAGGCCACCGCCGCCTGCGCCAGCGCGGTGCCGAGCAGGCCGTACATCACGCCGCGCACGGTGCGGCTGACGGTGTCCGCTACCTCGGGCGCGTGCTCGCCCATGATCTTGTCCATGCCCACGCGCAGCGCGCCCAGGATGGCGGCGCCGTCGCGGTACAGGAAGAAGCAAACGAAGGCGGCCAGGCTCACCTGCGCCACGCCGCTGCCCAGCACCACGCCGCTGCCCAGCAGGAAGTGGCGCGCCGGCTCCATATAGCGCTTGGCCAGCGCCACCAGCTCCTCGCGGCTGCCGATAATCTTGCGCACATAGGCGTCCGCCGCCTCGCCCACCATGGGGATGTCGCGCAGCCAGGACGGCGGCGTTACGGTGCCTTCGTCTATCGCCACGCGCAGGTGTTCATATACTTCACGCGCACTGTCGGCGATGTTCCAGGTGACCACGGCCAGCGGGAGGATAATGATGAGTATCAGCGTCAGCGTCATGACGGCGGCCGACAGCGTATGGCGCTGGCGGCAGCGCGTCAGCAGCATCTGGTACAGGGGCCAGCTGGAGATGGCGATGGCGGCGGCGAACAGGATCGCAGCCAGGAAGGGACGCAGCACCGCCAGGCAGCCGATCACCAGGAAGATGATCGCAGCCAGGCGGGTGTAAGGTTGAAAACGTTTTTCCATCGTGCCCCCAAATGTTGTATCGGGGGCTAGCTTATCAGGAAAGCAGCAGTTTCAGGTCGTGCGCAATGGGCGCGGGGCCTTGGCCATGGCGCAGGAACAGGCGGATCTTGCCGTTCTTGTCGAATACATAGCTGCCCGCCGTGTGGTCGATGGTGTAGCTGTCCGGCGTTTTGCCTTCCACCTTGTTGTAGATGACCTTGAACTCCTTGGCCACCTGCGCGGTCTGCTCGGGCGTGCCGTACAGGCCAATGAAGCGCGGATCAAAAGTGGGCGCGTACTGGGCCAGCAGCTCCTTGGTGTCGCGCGCCGGGTCCAGGGTGATGAACAGCACCTGCACCTGGTCGGCCAGCGGACCGAGTTCCTTCATGACGCCGGCCATCTCGGCCATGGTGGTCGGGCACACGTCCGGGCATTGGGTGTAGCCGAAGAAGATCACCACCGCCTTGCCCTTGTAGCTCTCCAGCGTGACCGGCTTGCCGGTGTGGTCGTTCAGCGAGAAGCCCTGGGCGTAGCTCAGGCCGGTCAGGTCGGTGTTCTTGAAGGCCAGGCCGGAACCGGGGGCCTGCTTCTGGCAGGCGCCCAATGCGAGCGCCATGCACAGTACTGCCAGGATTTTTTTCATGCTCAAATCTTCACGTAATGGTCCACCAGCAGCGCGGCGAACAGCAGGGACAGATAGATGATGGACCAGGTGAACGCCTTGCGCGCCACCAGGTCAGTGTAATGGCGGTGCACGCGCCAGCTATGCCACAGGAACACCACGTTCAACGCCACCGCGCTGACCAGGTAAATCAGGCCGCTCATCTTGACTGCGAAGGGCAGCAAGGTGGTGGCGGCCAGGGCGATGGAGTACAGCCAGACGTGGAAGCCGGTGAAGGTCATGCCGTGCGTGACGGGCAGCATGGGCAGGCCGGACTTGGCGTAGTCGTCGCGGCGGTACATGGCCAGCGCCCAGAAGTGCGGCGGGGTCCAGATGAAGATGATCATGACCAGCAGCCACGCCTGCATCGGCACGTCGTTGGCCACGGCGGCCCAGCCCAGCGCGGGCGGCATGGCGCCGGACAGGCCGCCGATGACGATGTTCTGCGGCGTGGCCGGCTTCAAGATCATGGTGTAGATGACGGCGTAGCCAACGAAGGTGACGAAGGTCAGCCACATGGTCAGCGGGTTGACCAGCGCGTACAGTATCCACATGCCCAGGCCACCGATCACGGTGGAGAACACGGCGGTCTGCGCCACCGTGATCTCGCCCTGCGCCATGGGTCGGCGCGCGGTGCGCGCCATGCGCGCGTCGATCTCGCGCTCGGCCAGGCAGTTGACGGCGAAGGCGGCGCCGGCCAGCAGCCAGATGCCGAAGGTGGCGGCCACCACCACGCGCCAGCTGGGCAGCTCGTCGGTGGCGAGGAACATGCCGATGACGGCGCAGAACACCGCCAGCTGCGTTACGCGCGGCTTGGTCAGCGCCCAGTACTGGGCAATGCGGTTGGTCTGTTTATGTAGGGCGGTCTGGGTCGTCATTGGTGGTGTCTGGCTGGCGCAGCGCCTTGCTGGGCCGTGTCGTGTTGGTGCTTAGCCCGATAGTTTAACATGGTCAGCAAAAGCACCAGCAGCGCCGCTCCGGCGTTATGCAGCACGGCGATCGCCAGGGGGAAGCTGAAATAAATGGTGGCCAGGCCGCTGGCCGTCTGCAGCGCCAGCACGGCGGCGATGCCGCGCGCCAGCCTTGCCATTCCGGCCATATTCCACGCGCGCCAGGCCGTGTAGCCGGCCAGCAGCACGACCACGAAGGCGAAGTTGCGGTGCACCCAGTGGATGGCGGTCAGCGCGGAGAAAGGCAGGTAGTGGCCGGCGGCCGTCTTGCCCAGTTCGCGCCACAGGTGGAAGCCGTGCTCGAAGTCCATCTCGGGCACCACCTTGCCCGCGCACAGCGGGAATTCGGTGCAGGCCAGCGTGGCGTAGTTAGTGCTCACCCACCCGCCCAGCGCCAGCTGGATCAGCAGCGCCAGGCCGGAGGCCAGCGCCAGCCAGCGTATGGTGCGCAGCACCGGCAGCGGGGCCGACGCCAGGTAGCGGCGCTGGCGCCGCTGCTGCTGTTCAGCGGCGGGCAGCAGCGACTGGTGCACCGTGTCCTGGCGGCAGCCGAACCACACCAGCATGGACAACAGCCCCATGCCCAGCAGCAGGTGGATGGTGACGATCACCGGCTGCAGCTTGAGCGTGACGGTCCACGCGCCGAACGCGCCCTGCAGGCAGACAAAGAAGAACAGCACCACCGGCAAGGCCGGCGCGTAGGCGCGGCGCATGCCGGCTGCGGCGACGGCGGCGGCGATATCGGCGCCGGCCTGCGCGGCCAGCTTGCCCGCCTTGCGCGACTGGATCAGCGCCACCGCCATCATGGCCACGATCAGCACGCCGATGCCCATGGCCAGGTAGCGGTGGATCATCTCCACCCAGGCCTTGAACAGCGTGACCGGGCCGCTGGGCTGCAAGGCCTCGGCGGCGGCGATGTCGGCATGCGCCAGGAAGGGATTGGCCAGGCCGTAGCAGCCCGGCCAGTCCGGGCAGCCCAGGCCCGAGTCGGTCAGGCGCGTGAAGGCGCCGAACACGATCAGGTCGAAGGTCAGGAACACGCTGATCCAGACCAGCTTGCGGTATTTGTTCTCGTCCGACGACACCCAGACCATAGACAGCGGCAGCAGCGCCACCAGCAGTCCTGTGACGGCCATCTGGGCCAGCGTGGTGTGATGCATAAGGTCCCCTCAGCCGATGGCCGAAGCCTTGAGCAGCTTGGCGATGTCCTTCTTCACCTTGCTCGGGTCGGGCTGTTTCGGGAAGCGCATCATCAAATTGCCCAGCGGGTCGATCAGGTAGATATGCTCGGCGGCCTGGCCGCCCTGCTCCACCGGCAGCCATTTGGTCACCGCCTCGGCCGGTGCGCGCAGCATGCGGGTGCCGTCGTTCACGCGCAGCAGTATGGTCTCCAGCGGCTGGTCGTCGGTGATCAGCCACACGCGCTCGATGCGCTCCATCTCCTTGCCCTGCATGGTGCGCAGCTGGCGCATGGCGAACAGCTGGTCCTGGCAGGCCTGCTGGCAGTCCGAGCCGCCCACCTTCAGCATGATCCACTTGCCCTTGTAGGCATCCAGCCCGGCAGGCTTGCCGTCCAGCGTGGCGCTGGCCATGGCCGGTATGGGATACTGGCGCGGGTCGATCAGCGCGCCGTAATTGGTGCGGCCTTCGGGCTTGATGAAGTAGTAGGTGATGTAGGACGCAATCAGCGGCGCCGCGCACACGGCCAGCACCGCCATCAGCTTCCAGCGTCCGCGGCTGCGCTGCGGCTGGCCCGGTTCAGTTTTGTTTTCCACGTCTATATCCTGTTACGACGAAAAAGAGAGCGGCCATGGCTGCCAGGGCGTACCACTGGAAGGCATAGCCGCGATGCTTGTCCACGCGCGAAGCGGGCGCCGGCCAGTCATGCGACAGGCCGCTGTCCTCCGCACCGGCGGGCGCGGTTTGTTCGATGATAAAAGGCTGCATGCGCAAGCCGCTGGCTTCGGCCACCCCGGCCGCCGTGGCGTTCTGCACGATGGCGCCGGGCTTGAGCGCGGGCGCCGTCCCCAGCTGCATCACATGGCCGGGATGCAGGCGCGCCACGCCCTCCAGCGTCACCTCCCCGGCCGGCGTGCCGTAGGGCGGCAGCTGCTCGCGCACCGCCATATTGCGCGGCAGCCAGCCGCGCGCCACCAGCACGTGCTGGTCCGAGCCGGCGATACGGAAGGGCATCAGCAGGTAGAAGCCCACGCCTTTGGCGGACGGGCGGTTGTCCAGGTAGAGCGGCCAGCCGGCCACAAACCGGCCGGTCACGCGCACGCGGCGGTATTCCATTCCGGCCGCCTCGGCCTCCGGCACGGCGGCGGCGCCCAGCATCAGCGGCGCGCCGGCCTGGCCCGCCTGCAGGCGCGCGTCGGCGGCGCTGGCCTCGGCCGCGCGGCGGCCCTGCCACTGGCCCAGCGAAACGCCCAGCGCCACCACCAGCACGGTGGCCGCAAAGGGCACCCATTTGAAGCGGAAGGCCATTACAATGGTGCCTCTATTCCGACCTGCGGCGCTGCCAATTCCATGAAAATCCTTGTTGCGATTGCCTTCATTCTGATCCTAGCCAGCCTCGGTTCGGCCTTGTACTACATGATGCGCCAAAAGGGCAAGAACGACCAGCGCATGGTGCGCTCGCTGGCCATGCGCGTGGGCTTCTCGATCGCGCTGTTCATCATTATCCTGGTGGCCAACAAACTGGGCTACATCCAGCCTACCGGCATCCGCTAGCGTTGGCGGGTTACGGCTGCGCCTAACCCGCCCTACGGTCTCGCTGCCGGAACGTAGGGCGGGTTAGCGCAAAGCGCGTAACCCGCCACGCCGCCAAGAAAAAAGCCGCGCGCGGGATGCACCTGCGCACGGCTTTTTTTCATTGCGGCGAACAGGGTCGCCGCAGATTATAGCGCTTACAACCAGTAGACGACGATGTACAGGCCCAGCCACACCACGTCCACGAAGTGCCAGTACCAGGCCGCGCCTTCGAAGCCGAAGTGGTGCTCAGGCGTGAAGTGGCCCTTCATGACGCGGAACATCACCACCGCCAGCATGATGGCGCCCATGGTCACGTGGAAGCCGTGGAAGCCGGTCAGCAGGAAGAAGGTGGAACCGTAGATGCCCGAGGTCAGCTTCAGATTCAGTTCGCTGTACGCGTGCATGTACTCGTACACCTGGAAGCACATGAACACGGCGCCCAGCGCCACGGTGGCGGCCAGCCAGCCCACGGTCTTGCCGCGCTTGCCCGCGATCAGCGCGTGGTGGGCGATGGTCAGGGTCAGGCCGGACAGCAGCAGCAGCGCGGTGTTGATGGTCGGGATGGGGAACGGACCCATGGCGGTGAACGACTCCACCACGCCGGCCGGGGTATTGCCCCACTGCGCGGCGAAGTCCGGCCAGATGAATTTATGGTCCAGGTCACCCAGCCAAGGCAGGGTGATGGCGCGGGCGTAGAACAGCGCGCCGAAGAAGGCGCCGAAGAACATCACCTCCGAGAAGATGAACCAGCCCATGGACCAGCGGTAGGAATGGTCGATGCGCTTGCTGTACAAGCCGCCCTCGGATTCCTTGATGGCGTCGCCGAACCAGAAGTACAGCACCGTCAGCGTGCACAGGATGCCGACGATGTTGACGGTGGAACCCCAGGAGGCGTCGTTGACCCAGGCCGACGCGCCTATCATGGTGATGAGCAGGGAAATGCCGGCCAGCATAGGCCAGCGCGAAGGACCAGGCACGAAGTAGTACGGTGCCGCGTTATGTGAACTCATCTTCATCTCCTAAAATTACTGTGAAACTACGAACTTCACTATTGTTATCAGCAAGCCGATGAACAGCGCGACGCCTATCAAGGCCGCGATGATGACGTGGAAGGGATTCAGCCTGGCCCCGTCCTGGTCAAAATCTTTCTTCCTGCGCAGGCCGAAAAACGACCAGATCACCGCTTTCATCGAATACATGAAAGAAGCTGTTTGCTTCTTCTCTTCCATCTTTGCCACCCCTTAATTGGAGGCCAGCCCTGCAATCTCGAAGAAGGTGTACGACAGCGTGATGGTCTTCACGTCCTTCGGCAGCGCCGGGTCGATAAAGAACACCACCGGCATCTGCCGCGCCTCGTTCGCCTTCATGGTCTGCTGCTTGAAGCAGAAGCACTCCACTTTCTTGAAGTACGGCGTCACGCTGTTGGGCGCATAGCTCGGTATCGCTTGCGCGTTCACCGTGCGCGGCTGCGTGTTGACCACTTCGTACACCACCGTGGCCAGCTCGCCCGGATGGACCTGGATGCTGCGCTGCGTGGCGCGGAAACGCCACGGGCCATGCGCATTGCTGTCCAGCTCCACCGTCACCAGGCGGCTGTTGTCCACTTGCGTGTTCTTCGGGTCCAGCGCCACCGTGCCGTCCTTCTGCGTGAGCATATTAATCCCGAGTACTTCGCAAATATGCTTGTACACCGGGATCAGCAGGTAGCCGAAGCCGAACATCATCACCGCGATGACGATCAGCTTGCGCAGCATGCGCAGGTTCTCGGCCTTGACGCTGCCCATGTTCACCTCAGCCCAGCCAGCTGCGCTTGACGAACACGGACACGAAGAACACCAGGGCGATCGAGCCCAGTATCAGCGCCAGCCTCAGATTGCTCTGCTTCTTGTTGCCGCGAGGATCGGCCATGATTATTTCACCTGCGGCGGCGTTTCGAAGGTGTGGAACGGCGCCGGCGACGGCACGGTCCACTCCAGGCCTTCAGCGCCGTCCCATGGCTTGTCGCCAGCGGGCTTGCCGCCGCGGATGGTCGGCAGCACCACGAAGAACAGGAAGAACACCTGGCTCAGGCCGAAACCAAAGGCGCCGATGGTGGCAATCGCGTTGAAGTCGGTGAACTGCGCGGCGTAGTCCGCATAGCGGCGCGGCATGCCGGCCAGGCCCAGGAAGTGCATCGGGAAGAAGGTGATGTTGAACGTGACCAGCGACAGCCAGAAGTGGGTCTTGCCCATGGTCTCGTTGTACATATGGCCGGTCCACTTCGGACCCCAGTAGTAGAAGCCGGCGAACAGCGCGAACAGCGAGCCCGCAACCAGCACGTAGTGGAAGTGCGCCACCACGTAGTAGGTGTCCTGCAGCTGGATGTCGATCGGGGTCACGGCCAGGATCAGGCCGGTGAAGCCGCCGATGGTGAACACGAAGATGAAGCCCACGGCGAACAGCATCGGGGTTTCAAAGGTCATCGAACCCTTCCACATGGTGGCGATCCAGTTGAACACTTTCACGCCGGTCGGCACCGCGATCAGCATGGTGGCGTACATGAAGAACAGCTGCGAGGTCACCGGCATGCCGGTGGTGAACATGTGGTGCGCCCAGACGATGAAGGACAGGATGGCGATGGACGCGGTGGCGTACACCATCGAATGGTAGCCGAACAGGGTCTTGCGGGCGAAGGCCGGGATGATCTGCGAGACGATGCCGAAAGCCGGCAGAATCATGATGTACACCTCGGGGTGGCCGAAGAACCAGAATATGTGCTGGTACATGACCGGGTCGCCGCCGCCGGCGGCGTTGAAGAACGAGGTGCCGAAGTGGCGGTCGGTCAGCGTCATGGTGATGGCGCCTGCCAGGACCGGCATCACGGCGATCAGCAGGTAGGCGGTGATCAGCCAGGTCCAGCAGAACATCGGCATCTTCATCAGCGTCATGCCGGGAGCGCGCATGTTCAGGATGGTGACGATGATGTTGATCGAGCCCATGATCGAGGACGCGCCCATGATGTGCATGGCGAAAATGCCCATGTCCATGCCGGGTCCCATCTGGGTCGACAGCGGCGCGTACAGCGTCCAGCCGGCGGCGGTGGCGCCGCCCGGCACGAAGAAGGAACCGGCCAGCAGCAGCGCCGCAGGCGGCAGCAGCCAGAACGAGAAGTTGTTCATGCGCGCAAAGGCCATGTCGGATGCGCCGATCTGCAGCGGGATCATCCAGTTGGCGTAGCCCACGAAGGCCGGCATGATGGCGCCGAACACCATCACCAGGCCGTGCATGGTGGTGAGCTGGTTGAAGAACTCAGGCTGGAAGAACTGCAGGCCGGGCTGGAACAGCTCGGTGCGTATCATCAGCGCCAGCACGCCGCCGGACAGCAGCATGGTGAAGGAGAACCACAGGTACAGCGTGCCGATATCCTTGTGGTTGGTGGCGAACAGCCAGCGGCGGAAACCGGTGGGGTGGTCGTGGGCGTGGTCATGGCCGTGGTCGTGGCCATGGTCATGCGCGTGTGCGTGATCGACAGTCGTGCTCATAATGTGCAGCTCCTAATTACTTGCGTGCAGCCAGGACTTCGGCCGGTTGAACGATGTTTTCGGCCGGCTTGTTCGACCAGCTGTTGCGGGTGTAGGTGATGACAGCCGCAATGTCGGTGTCCGACAGCTGCTTCCATGCCGGCATTTCGGCAGGGAACTTGCCCGACTTCTGACCGTTCAGCAGCACGTGGATCTGCGCCGCCTTCTCGCCGTTCACGACGGCCGAGCCGTCCAGCGCGGCGAACGCGCCCGGTACGCCCTTGCCGGTGGCCTGGTGGCACACCGCGCAGTTGGCCGAGTACACTTTCTCGCCCTTGGTTTTCAGCTCATCGATGGTCCAGGTCTTGGTTGGATCGTCGGCCAGCGCGGCCAGTTCCTTTTTCTTCTTGTCGGCCCAGGCGGTGTACTCCTCGGCGGTGACCACGCGCACCACGATAGGCATGAACGCATGGTCCTTGCCACACAGTTCCACGCAGGTGCCGCGATAGACGCCGGTGTGCTGCGCCTTGAACCAGGTGTCGCGCACGAAGCCGGGGATGGCGTCCTGCTTCACGCCGAAGGCGGGGATGGTCCAGGCGTGGATCACGTCGTTGGCGGTGGTGACGATGCGGATCTTCTTATTGACCGGCACCACCACTTCGTTGTCGACTTCCATCAGATAGGTGTCGCCGCGCTTTTCGGTCGGCGCCACGCCAGGCGAGCCCACTTGCGAGCGCGGGGTGGACAGGTTGGAGATGAAGGTGATGCCCTCGCCCTCGCCCTTCAGGTAGTCATAGCCCCATTTCCACTGCATGCCGGTGGCCTTGATGGTGATGTCGGCGTTGGAGGTGTCCTTCATGGCCACCACGGTCTTGGTGGCGGGCAGCGCCATGCCGATCACGATCAGGAAAGGCACGATGGTCCAGGCGATTTCCACCGCGGTGGACTCGTGGAAGGAGGCCGATTTGTGGCCCAGCGATTTGCGGTGCTTGAGGATGGAGTAGAACATCACGCCGAACACGGCGACGAAGATCACCAGGCAGATGATCATCATCAGGTTGTGCAGGCTGTAGATGTCCGCCGCGATGGCGGTAGCGGGCGCCTGCAGGTTCAGCTGGTTGACCAGGGGACCGCCGGTACCGCCGGTGGCCTTCGAGTATTCAGTAGCCGCTGCAGCCGTCTCCGCCGCCCAGGACGGGACTGCGGCGGCTGTCATCGACAGCGCGAGCATCAACGATTGAAATCGCTTTGCATGTTTCATGTTTTCCCCAACCACCCAAGAAATAATTAATATTTTTAAAGGCAGCCGTCCGATGTTCTGAATAGCCGCCGTACGCTACAACACCTAAAACCCCCCGACCCGTAATACTTATACAAGACGAAATGATGGCAAAATTAGTCAAGGATTATAGTCAACACCCCTAGGGGCATCAAGGAAATTATCTGTTACGCAAGCCCAAAGCGGCGTGCTTGGACCTTATTTGCCACATATGCGCAGCCGTATTATGGCCAGAGCGGCCTATTTAGAGGGCTTGCGCGGCAGGTCGAAGCGGATAATCGACTCGCCCTGGCTGGTGGTGCGCGGCGCGGGGCGGAACGCGTGGCCGTACAACACCTCGAAGGTCAGCCCCAGCTTGCCGTCCGGGCGGCGCTGGCGCTCCAGGGCCGCCAGCAGGGCCGCATGGCCGGCGCGGCCCAGCAGGCCACGGCGGCGCGTAGCCAGCGGATTGCCGCCCCAGGCGCGGGCGTCGGCCAGCAAGGCCTCGGGCGTGTCATAGGTGACGGTGATCTTCTCCATGTCCAGCACCGGGGTGGAAAAGCCCGCCTCCACCAGCTGGTCGCCGAAATCGTGCATATCCACGAAAGGCAGCGCGTGCGGGAACAGATCCACGTCGGCGAAGGCGGTGCGCAGCTCGGAAAAGGTATCCGGCCCGAAGCAGGAAAACATCAGCAAGCCCTCCACCCGCAGCACGCGGCGCCACTCGGCGAACACGCGGTCCGGCTGCGGATGCCAGTGCAGCGCCAGGTTGGACCAGACCAGGTCCATGCTGTGCAGCGCCAGCGGCAGCTCGGCGAAATCGGCGCAGGCCAGGTCCACCCCGGTCTTCGACGGCAGCAGCCTGCTGATCAGCTGATTCAGGCCGCCGCGCGGCGCCGGGCCGTTGGCGGCGCTGGCCGCGCGCGCCATGGCCTCGGACGCATCCACGCCCAGGATCTGGGCGGCGGCATACATTTTTTGCAACATGGGTAGATCCGCCCCCTCGCCGCAGCCCGCATCGAGCACCCGCTGCGGCACGATCTTCACCAGCTGCAGGCGGTCCTGCATGCGCGAGGAAACCTCGCGGCGCAGGAAATCGGACGGCGCAACGCGCTCCGGGCGGGAAAACAGCGCGCGCACGCGCTCGATATCGATGGGCGCGCTCAATTTAGGCGGCTTGGCGGGAACTTGCATGGTAATGACCGGATGGGTGAGATAATGGGCGCAGTTTACATGGTTAAGGCAAAGTGCGATGCCGAACGCCCAATCCAGGCCCGCCGCCACGCGGCCGGGCGCCCTGTCATGGCTGCCCGCCCTGCTGGCGCGCGCCGGGCACGCCCTGCTGCCGGGCGCCTGCGTGCTGTGCGGAGGAATCGCGGCCATCGGCACGCAAACCTGCCAGCCCTGCCATGCACAGATATTCGGCGCCATGCGGGCGCGCTGCCGCGTGTGCGCCAACCCGCTGCCGGGCGCCGGTGGGGCCGGCGATGCGGTGTGCGGCCGCTGCCTGTCGCATCCGCCCGCGTTCGACGCCACGGTGGCCGGCGCCGACTACGCCATGCCGCAGGACCAGCTGGTGCTGCAGCTCAAATTCGGCGGCCACCTGGCGCTGGCCGCGCTGTTCGGCCGGGTGCTGGCCGAAGCCGCGCTGGGCCAGCCCGGCTTTATCCGTCCCGCCGTGCTGTGCCCGGTGCCACTGGGTCCGCAGCGGCTGGCCGCGCGCGGCTACAACCAGGCGCTGGAAATCGCCCGCGCGCTGGGGCGGCGGCTGGACGTCACCGTGCAGCCGCGGCTGGCCGAGCGGGCGCGCGACACGTTGGCGCAAAGCCTGGTGCAGCCGTCCGAGCGGCGCGCCAACATCGCGCACGCCTTCGCGGTGCCGGACCGCGCGCTGGTTGAAGGGCGCCACATCGGCATCGTCGATGACGTCATGACCAGCGGCCAGACACTGGACGAACTGGCCGCCGCGCTCAAGCGGCACGGCGCGGCGCGCATCACCTGCCTGGTGTTTGCGCGCACGCCGCCGCATTAAAGTTAAAGCAATACATACGTAACAGGAGAAATGCAGTGTTCCACGTCGTACTAGTCAGCCCCGAAATCCCGCCCAACACGGGCAACGTGATACGGCTGTGCGCCAACACCGGCGTGCAGCTGCACCTGATCGAACCGCTCGGCTTCCCGCTGGACGACAGCAAAATGAAGCGGGCCGGGCTCGACTACCACGAATACGCCAACATGCAGGTGCACAAAAGCTGGGATGACTTCCTGGCCAGCGAGCAGCCCGAGCCTGCGCGCATGTACGCCATGACCACGCACGGCTCGTCGCCGTTCGCGCAATGCCGCTTCCAGCCGGGCGACTACTTCGTGTTCGGTTCCGAAACGCGCGGCCTCGACCCGGCGCTGCGCAACCGCTTCCCCGAAAGCCAGCGCATCCGCCTCCCCATGCGCCCCGACAACCGCAGCCTCAACCTCTCCAACACGGTCGCCGTGGTCGTCTTCGAAGCCTGGCGCCAGCACGGCTACGCCGGCGGCGCCTAAATCCCAGGCAGCCTGAGCCGCATTTCCCCCATTTCGGGGTCAGACCCCGAATTGGCGGAAATGCGGCTCAGCTTGATTGACGCAAACTTGCGGCAGCGCAAGGCATCGCTGGGTGATGGAGCATACATTGCTGCTATGAGCAGACCACTCCGGCCCCAGGCGTGCGGCGCCATCTATCATGTCACTTCGCGCGGCGTTCGCCGCATGCCCATCTTTGTCGATGCATTTGACTACAGCGTCTGGCTGGACGTGCTGGCCGAAGCGGCGGCGCGCTATACGCTGGTCATCCACGCTTATTGCCAGATGCCGAATCATTACCATTTGGTGGTGGAAACACCACTGGGCAATATTGCGGCCGGGATCCGCTATCTGAACGGCAAGTACTGCCAATATTTCAACCGCAAGCACAAGCATCTCGGCCATGTTTCGCAATGCCGATACAACGCCGAAATGATCGAGCGCCAGGCGTACTTGCTGGAACTGGCCCGCTACGTTGTGCTCAACCCGGTGCGGGCGCAGCTGGTGTCGGCGGCGGCGTCGTGGAAATGGAGCAGCCACCAGGCCCTGCTCGGCTACGTTCCCCTGCCGGCATGGCTGGACGGCGACTGGATACTGAGCCAGTTCGGCAACGGCACGCGCGAGCGGCATGTCGAGGCCTACACCGAATTCGTCGAACAGGGAATAGGGTTGCCCGATCCCTTGCGCCATCGCCGCAAAGGCGCCAAGCCCAGCGCACCCGCAGTCCCATCCCAGGCCACCGCCACGCCGCCCATCGACGCCTTCTTTGCCCGATTCTCCAGCCCGGATGAAGCCGCATTGCGAGCCTATCTGTCGTCCGCCTATTCAATACGCGCCATTGCCCAGCACTTGCGCATCTCTCCCCGCAGTCTGATGAGGTTGTTACGCCGCCTAGGGAAACTCCTATAGCTTTCCCTGCTATCCTACAAGCGGCCTGAGCCGCATTAACCGCCCCGGGGTCTGACCCCGAATGGGGGTGGGTGCGGCTCAGGTTGCTTGGGGGGGTGGTCAGCCGCCGAAGGTGCGCACCTTGGCCAGCAGCTTGGTGGTGGAGCGGTCGTGCTCGAAGTCGATCGCCACCGCCTGGCCGCCGTAGGCAATCACGGCCTTGCCTTCCGGGATGGCCGCCATGTCGTAGTCGCCGCCCTTGGCGTAGATTTCGGGCCGCGCTTCCTGCACCACCTCCAGCGCCGTGTCTTCGTCGAACGGCACCACCAGGCTGACCGATTCCAGCGCGGCCAGCACCGCCATCCGGTCGCCGCAGGCGTTCAGCGGGCGGTCGTCGCCCTTGCCCAGCCGCTTCACCGACGCGTCGGTATTGGCCGCCACCACCAGCGAGCCGCCCAGCGCGCGCGCCTGCGCCAGATAGGTGACGTGGCCGCGGTGCAGGATGTCGAACACGCCGTTGGTGAGCACCACCGGCTTGGGCAGGGCCGCCACGCGCGCGCTCAGCTCGGCGCGGCTGCAGATTTTTTCTTCGAATTGGGGCATAGGATCCGTAGGTTAATGGCCGGGCTCGGCGTCTTCTTCTTCCGCGTCGATTTGCATGCTCAGCTCGCCAACCGGCCGGCTGGCGCCGCCCTCGCCCGGCTCCTTGCGGTCGCCGCGCAGCTTGATCTGCAGCCGCAGGCCGTTGGCCGAGTCGGCGTTGCGCAGCGCTTCTTCGTAGGCAATGTAGCCCTTATTATAGAGCTCGTACAGGGCCTGGTCGAAGGTGCACATGCCCAGCTCGCGCGACTTGGCCATGATTTCCTTGATGGCGTGGAAGTTGCCCTTGAAGATCATCTCGGCAATCGTCGGCGTGTTGAGCAGTATTTCAATGGCCGCCTTGCGCCCCTTGCCGTCCTCGGTGCGCACCAGCCGCTGCGACACGATGGCCTTCAGATTCGACGACAAGTCCATCAGCAGCTGGTTGCGCCGCTCCTCCGGGAAGAAGTTGATGATGCGGTCCATGGTCTGGTTGGCGTTGTTGGCGTGCAGCGTGCCCAGGCACAAATGGCCGGTCTCGGCGAAGGCGATGGCGTGTTCCATGGTCTCGGTGTCGCGGATCTCGCCGATCAAAATCACGTCCGGCGCCTGGCGCAGCGTGTTCTTCAGCGCGTTGTGCCAGGAATGCGTGTCCACGCCCACTTCGCGGTGCGTCACCAGGCAGCCCTTGTTCTTGTGCACGTACTCCACCGGGTCTTCCACCGTGATGATGTGGCCGGCCGAATTGCTGTTGCGGTAGTCTATCATCGCCGCCAGCGTGGTCGACTTGCCCGAGCCCGTGCCGCCCACCACCAGCACCAGCCCGCGCTTGGTCATGATGACCTCCTTCAGCACCTCGGGCAGGTCCAGCTTTTCAAAATTCGGAATCTCGGAGGCGATGGTGCGTATCACCATGGCCACGTTCTGCTGCTGCATCAGCACGTTGACGCGGAAGCGGCACACGTCCGGCAGCGAGATGGCAAAATTGCATTCCATCTCGGCGGCGAATTCGGCGCGCTGCTTGTCGTTCATGATGGCCATGGCCAGCGCGCGCGTGACTTCGCCGGTCAGGCGCTGCTGGCTGAGCGGTTTCATCGCGCCCTGCGACTTGATGCTGGGCGGGAAGTCGGCGGAGATGAACAGGTCCGAGCCGCCAGTCTGGTGCATCACCTTGAGCAGCTTGTGGATGTAGGCCTGCGCTTCTTCATGGCCAAATGTGGATGACATGCTTGCCTCGCGATGGGGTGGTCGGGCAATTATAGCCATCCCCATACGCTACAATGTATTTTCTTGCGCTGGACAAACGTCCCGATTCCGGCATTGCGCCCAGCCATTGCCTGTGTTCAAATACATTTATGACACTGACCGAACTGAAATACATCGTTGCTGTTGCGCGAGCGAAACACTTCGGCCACGCCGCCGAAGCCTGTTACGTCGCCCAGCCCACGCTCTCGGTTGCCATCAAAAAGCTTGAAGACGAGCTCGGTGTCGTGCTGTTTGAACGCGGCGGCGCCGAAATTTCCGTCACCCCGCTGGGCGCGCAAATCGTGGCCCAGGCCGAGCGCGTGCTGGAGCAGACCGCCGCCATCAAGGAACTCGCCAAGCAGAACAAGGACCCGCTGGCCGGCCCGCTGCGCCTGGGCGTGATCTACACCATCGGCCCCTACCTGCTGCCGCCGCTGGTCAAGGCCATGATAGACAATGTGCCGCAGATGCCGCTCATCCTGCAGGAAAACTTCACCGTCAAGCTGCTCGAGATGCTGCGCCAGGGCGAGCTGGACGCGGCCATCATGGCGCTGCCGCTGCCCGAGCACGGCATGGCGCTGCAGGCGCTGTACGACGAGCCCTTCGTGGTGGCCATGCCGCGCCAGCATCCGTGGGCCGCGCGCAACAGCATCCCGGCCGAGGATTTGAAAACCGAAACCATGCTCCTGCTGGGCAATGGCCATTGCTTCCGCGACCAGGTGCTGGAAGTGTGCCCGGAGATGGCGCGCTACGCCTCGCCCGGCAACGGCATGCAGCGCACCTTCGAGGGTTCCTCGCTGGAGACCATACGCCACATGGTGGCCAGCGGCATCGGCCTGACCGTGCTGCCGCGCGCCTCGGTGCCGGACATGGCGGCCAAGGACGGCATGCTGCAGTTCCGCCCCTTCGACCAGCCCGAGCCTTCGCGCCGCGTGGTCATGGTGTGGCGCAAGAGTTTCACGCGCAAGGCCGCCATCGACGCCATCTGCACCGCCGTGGCCCAGTGCGCGCTGCCGGGCATCACGCCGCTGTGCCAGGACGAGCCTGCGGCATAGAGGCCGGGCTAGGGTCTATAATCGCGGTTTTCCCGTCTTCCGGTCCTGAACGCGATGAACAAGCTGCAGCTCTATTTCCGCCTGGTGCGCCTCGACAAACCCATCGGCACGGTGCTGCTGCTGTGGCCCACGCTGAGCGCGCTGTGGCTGGCCAGCGGCGGCGTGCCGGACTGGCGCCTGCTGTTCATCTTCTCGCTGGGTACCTTGCTGATGCGCTCGGCCGGCTGCGCCGTCAACGACTACGCCGACCAGGATTTCGACCGCCACGTCAAGCGCACCGCCGAACGCCCCATCACCAGCGGGCGCATCAGCGGCAAGGAAGCGCTGGCCCTGGCTGGCTTGCTGACCATACTGGCTTTCCTGCTAATCCTGCCGCTCAACGCGCTGACCAAGCAGCTCAGCGTGGCCGCCGTGATCATCGCCGCCACGTATCCGTATTTCAAGCGTTTCTTCGCCATTCCGCAGGCCTACCTGGGCATCGCCTTCGGCTTCGGCATTCCGATGTCCTTCGCGGCGGTGCAGGGCACGGTGCCGGCGGTGGCGTGGTGGCTGCTGGCGGCCAATGTCTTCTGGACCCTGGCCTACGACACCGAATACGCCATGGTGGACCGCGACGATGACCTGAAAATCGGCATCAAGACCTCGGCCATCACTTTCGGCAGCCACGACGTGGCCATCATCATGCTGTGCTACGCGGTTCACCTGGGCATGCTGGCGGCGGCGGGCCTCCAGTTCGGCCTGGGCTGGCCCTTCCACCTGGGGCTGGCGGTGGCGGCCGGACTCGCCGTCTACCACTACACCCTGATACGCGGACGCGAACGTGCGCCCTGCCTGGCCGCGTTCCGGCACAATAACTGGCTGGGGGCGGCAGTGTTTGCAGGCGTGGCGCTGGATTACGCGCTGCGCTGAGCCGGCCGCCCGGCTTATCCACCCAAGCAGAGAGGTTTTCCATGGACCAGACCACCACCCCAGCCAGCACCTTGCGCAGCGACGCCAGCGCCGACCGCGAACGCCTGCTGAACCACCTGCGCGATGCGGTCACCGACGCCGAGCAATGGCTGAGCACAGCCGTCAAGGACGCGCCCGCCGACGTTGAACACGCGAAAACGGCTTTCAAGGAAACCCTGCAGACCGCCAAGACCGATCTGCTCAGGCTGGAAGGCAGCATGCTGGCGCGCGGCAAGCTGGCCGCCAAGGCCACCGACAACTATGTGCACGAGCACCCCTGGGGCGCCGTGGCGGCCGGCGCGGTGGTCGGCATTCTGGCCGGCATGCTGATCGGCGCCACGCAGCGCTAGGCAGGTCGGCAGCCAGCTAACGCGTAGGGCGCGTAGGGCGCGTAGGGCGGGTTAGCGCAAAGCGCGTAACCCGCCAGAGCCGCCAGAACCGCCAGCGCCTAATCCGCCGCGCCGAACTCCACGCCCATTTCGCGGCCGCGCGCAGCCGCCGCCGCCATGGCGCGGCCGATCGCTTCTGCCACGCCGTCGGCGGCCATGCTGGTCAGCGCGGCATAGGTGGTGCCGCCCTTGGACGTCACGCGCTCGCGCAGCAGCGACACCGGCTCGTCCGATTGCGCCGCCAGCTGCGCCGCACCGGTGAAGGTGGCCAGCGCCAGCGCCTTGCCCTGCTCGGCGCTCAACCCCAGCTCCTCGGCCGCCTTCTGCATGGCCTCGATAAAGTAGAACACATAGGCCGGGCCGCTGCCGGACACCGCCGTCACCGCGTCGATCTTGGCCTCATCGTCCAGCCATACGGTGGCGCCGACGGCTTTCATGATGGCGTCCGCCGCCGCCTTCTGTTCCGCGCTCACGCCGGCCGATGCGGCCAGGCCGGTCACGCCCATGCCAATCAGCGCGGGCGTGTTCGGCATGCAGCGCACAATGGCGCGCCCGCCGCCCAGCCAGCGCGACAAGTCGGCCGCGCGTATGCCCGCCGCGATCGACAGCAGCAGCGGACCACCGCCCTCGCCGCCCGCCGCCGGCAGCAGCGGACGCAGCTGCTCGGCCACCTCGCGCATGCTTTGCGGCTTCACCGCCAGCACGATCACGTCCGCGCTGGCCACGGTCTGGTAGGCTGCGGGGTCCGGCGCCTGCTGCGCGCCGGGCAGCGCGCCCGAGGTGGTCACGCCGAACTGCGCGCTCAGCTTCTCCAGCGCGGCCGGGTTCGGATCGACCACGTGGATATTCGCGCCCGCCGTCAGCTTGCCGGCCAGGCCGGAGACCAGTGCCGCAGCCATATTGCCGCCGCCGATAAATGCAATTTTCATAAAGTCCCTTGTTGTGTCGCCGCGTGCGCGGTGCAGGCGCGCGCCGACATGGTTGTGTCGCCGCGTGTCATTGCGCGGCGTAGCTGCGCGCGCCGAAAATGGCGCTGCCCACGCGCACGATGGTGGCGCCTTCCAGCACCGCCGCCCGCATGTCGCCGGACATGCCCATGGACAGCGTATCGAGCGCAAAGCCCTGCGCGCGCAGCGCCTCGTACAGTTCGCGCACGCGGCGGAACGCCGCGCGCTGCTTGTCTACATCCTCCTCCGGCTCCGGGATGGCCATCAGGCCGCGCAGGCGCAGATTCGGCAGCCCGGCCACGGCCTGCGCCAGCGCCGCCACGTCCTCAGGCGCCGCCCCGCTCTTGCTGGCCTCCCCGCTGATATTCACTTGCAGGCAGATATTCAGCGGCGCCAGCCCGGCCGGCCGCTGCTCGCTCAGGCGCAGTGCGATCTTCTCGCGCTCCACCGTGTGCACCCAGTCGAAATGCTCGGCGATGGGCCGCGTCTTGTTGCTCTGGATGGGGCCGATGAAATGCCATTCCAGCGCCGGGTCCGGCACGGGCGTGGCCGCAGCCAGGGCGCGGATCTTGTCCACGCCCTCCTGCACATAGTTTTCGCCGAAGGCGCGCTGCCCCGCCGCCACCGCCTCCTGCACCGCATCTGCGCCGAACGTCTTCGAAACGGCCAGCAAGCGCACCGATTGCGGCGCGCGGCCGGCTTCGTGCTCGGAGGCAACAATTGTACTGATCACTGCTTGCAAGTTCTGGGCTATTCTGGACATAATCATTGAGCGGGCTGGTTGGGCCGGTTCCGCAGGCCTCCCCCCGAAACGCAGCACTGGGATTATAAATGGACATCTCCGAATTACTCGCATTCTCCGTCAAGAACAAAGCCTCCGATTTGCACCTGTCCGCCGGCCTGCCGCCCATGATCCGCGTGCACGGCGACGTGCGCCGCATCAATCTGCCGCCGCTCGAGCACAAGGACGTGCACGGCATGATCTATGACATCATGAATGACGGCCAGCGCAAGGCCTACGAGGAAATGCTGGAGTGCGACTTCTCCTTCGCCATTCCGGGCCTGGCGCGCTTCCGCGTCAACGCCTACAACCAGGAGCGCGGCGCGGCCGCCGTGCTGCGCACCATTCCGTCCAAGATCCTCACGCTGGAGGAGCTGAACGCGCCCAAGATCTTCGCCGAATTCGCGCTCAAGCCGCGCGGCCTGGTGCTGGTGACGGGGCCGACCGGCTCGGGCAAGTCCACCACGCTGGCGGCCATGGTCAACCACCTCAATGAAAACGAATACGGCCACATCCTCACCATCGAGGACCCGATCGAGTTCGTGCACGACTCCAAGAAATGCCTGATCAACCAGCGCGAAGTGGGGCCGCACACGCTGTCGTTCAACAACGCGCTGCGCTCGGCGCTGCGGGAAGACCCGGACGCCATCCTGGTCGGCGAGCTGCGCGACCTGGAAACCATCCGCCTGGCGCTGTCGGCGGCCGAAACCGGCCACCTGGTGTTCGGCACCCTGCACACCTCCTCCGCCGCCAAGACCATCGACCGTATCGTGGACGTATTCCCGGCCGAGGAAAAAGAGATGGTGCGGGCCATGCTGTCCGAATCGCTGCAGGCGGTCATCTCGCAGACCCTGCTCAAGACCAAGGACGGCTCCGGCCGCGTGGCCGCGCACGAGATCATGGTCGGCACGCCGGCCATCCGCAACCTGATACGCGAAGCCAAGATCGCGCAGATGTACTCGGCCATCCAGACCGGCAGCAATGTCGGCATGCAGACGCTGGACCAGAACCTGACCGAGCTGGTGCGCCGCAACGTGATCTCCTCGGCCGCCGCCCGCAACGCCGCCAAGATCCCCGACAACTTCCCGGGCTAAACATGGAACGCGACCAGGCATCCAAATTCATGTTCGACCTCTTGCGCCTGATGGTCAGCAAGAACGGTTCGGACTTGTTCATTACCGCCGGCTTCCCGCCGGCCATGAAGATAGACGGCAAGATGACGCCGGTGTCGGCCCAGCCGCTGACGGCGGCCCACACGTCGGATCTGGCCCGCTCCATCATGAACGACAAGCAGACCGCCGGCTTCGAGCTGACCAAGGAGGCCAACTTCGCCATCAGCCCCGGCGACCTGGGCCGCTTCCGCGTGTCCGCCTTCGTGCAGATGAGCGCGGTCGGCATGGTGCTGCGCACGATTAATTCGGCCATCCCCAAGCTGGAGGACCTGGGCCTGCCCGAAGTGCTCAAGGACGTGGTGATGTCCAAGCGCGGCCTGGTCATCATGGTGGGCGCCACCGGCTCGGGCAAGTCCACCACGCTGGCGGCCATGGTGGGCTACCGCAACGAGAACAGCTACGGCCACATCATCACCATCGAGGACCCGGTGGAGTTCGTGCACCCGCACCGCAACTGCGTGATCACCCAGCGCGAAGTGGGCGTCGATACCGACGACTGGGAAGTGGCGCTGAAGAACACGCTGCGCCAGGCGCCGGACGTGATCCAGATCGGCGAGATCCGCGACCGCCAGACCATGGACCACGCCATCGCCTTCGCCGAGACCGGCCACCTGTGCCTGGCCACCCTGCACGCCAACAGCGCCAACCAGGCGCTGGACCGCATCATCAACTTCTTCCCCGAGGAGCGCCGCCAGCAGCTGCTGATGGACTTGTCGCTCAACCTGAAGGGCATGATTTCGCAGCGCCTGGTGCCGCGCAAGGAGACCAAGGGCCGCGCCGTGGCCATCGAGATCCTGCTCAATTCGCCGCTGATCTCGGACCTGATCTTCAAGGGCCAGGTGCACGAGATCAAGGAGCTGATGAAAAAATCCCGCGAGCTGGGCATGCAGACCTTCGACCAGTCGCTGTTCGACCTCTACGAGGCCGACGCCATCAGCTATGAGGACGCGCTGCGCAACGCCGATTCCGTCAACGACCTGCGGCTGGCCATCAAGCTGGAAGGCAAGGCCGCCAAGACGCGCGACCTGTCGGCCGGCACCGAACACCTGAACATTATTTAAGGAAGCACATGAGCACAGTCTTCGACTTCAGCGCCGACACCCTGTCCGGCGCACCGGCCGACCTGGCGCAGTACCGCGGCAAGGTGCTGCTGATCGTGAACACCGCCAGCAAGTGCGGCTTCACGCCGCAGTACCAGGGCCTGGAGGCGGTGTACCAGCAGTTCAAGGACCAGGGCGCCGTGGTGCTGGGCTTCCCCTGCAACCAGTTCGGCGCGCAGGAGCCGGGTTCGGCCGACGAGATCGGCGCCTTCTGCGAAAAGAACTACGGCGTGAGCTTCCCCATGTTCGCCAAGGTGGACGTGAACGGCAGCGGCGCGCATCCGCTGTACCAGCACCTGAAGAAGGAGTCGCCCGGCCTGCTGGGCACCGAAGGCATCAAGTGGAACTTCACCAAGTTCCTGATCCGCAAAGACGGCACGGTTTACAAACGCTACGCCCCCACCACCAAGCCGGAAGAACTGGCGGACGATATCGCGCGCCTGCTGGCCGAATAAGTCCCGCACCGGCACTACCCCGGCGGGGCCATCCCCCGTCCGCACATTATGGTTATAGATTACCTGGCGCAGCTGTTCTCGCCGCCCGCCGATCCTTCGATGCTCACCTACGGGAAGTACGATCCCTGGCTGGTGGCGCTGTCCGTGCTGGTGGCCTCCTTCTCGTCCTGGATGGGCTTGCAGATGGCCGGCCAGGCCGGCAACGCCACCAGCGCGCGCCTGCGCCGCGCCGCGCTGCTGACCGGCAGCCTGGCGCTGGGCAGCGGCGTGTGGGCCATGCACTTCATCGGCATGCTGGCCTTCGACCTGTGCACCAGCGTCGATTACGACCGCTCCATCACCATCTGGTCCATGCTGCCCAGCGTGGCGGCGTCGCTGGTGGCGCTGTCGCTGATCAGCCGCCAGCGCATCGGCCGCTGGCAGCTGCTGGCCGGCGGCGTGCTGGTGGGCGCCGGCATCGGCACCATGCACTATGCCGGCATGGCGGCCATGCGCAGCGCCCTGGAGCTGCGCTACGACCCGGCCATGTTCGCGCTGTCCATCGTGGTGGCGGTGGCGCTGGCCACGCTGGCGCTGTGGGTGCGCTTCGGCCTGAGCGCGCTGCGCGACCGCCTGAGCAGCGCCGCGCGCCTGGCCATCGCCGGCGTCATCATGGGCTGCGCCATCGCCGGCATGCACTACACCGGCATGGCGGCGGCGCGCTTCGTCGGCACGGTGCCGCCCGGCACGGCCGGCGGCGTGAGCGACTCCATGTTCCTGGCGCTGGCCATCACGCTCATCACCGTGTCCCTCACCTTGCTGGTGATGTCGGCCAACGGCCTGCTGCGCTACCGCGCCCTGTTCTTCCAGCTGAGCCAGAGCGAATCGTGGATGCGCGCGCTGCTGGCCACCGCCGTGGACGGCGTGATCACCATGGAGTCGGACGGCACCATCCGCGAATTCAACGCGGCGGCCGAACGCATCTTCGGCTGGCGCCGCAACGATATCGTGGGCCGCAACATCCGCCTGCTGATGGCCGACCTGGAGCGCTCGCAGCGCGACGGCCTGCTCAGCCACCTGAACGACGGCAGGGAGGGCGTGATCGGCGAGAGCCAGGACGTGCTGGGCCTGCACAAGAACGGCAGCCATGTCCCGCTGCGCAATGCCTACGGCCATGCGCGCCTGGCCGACAAGGATTTATACGTGTGCTTCGTCACCGACATCAGCGAGCGCAAGGCCATGGAGCAGCAGCTGCGCGCCAGCGAGCAGCAGTTCCGCTCCCTGATCGGCAACATCCCCGGCATTTCCTACCGCAGCCTGATGGCGCCGGGCTGGCCCATGGTCTTCGTCAGCGCGGCGGTGGAGAACCTGACCGGCTACCCGGCCGCCGACTTCCTCGGCTCGCCGCCCAAGCGCAGCTTCGGCGACCTGATCCACCCCGACGACCACGAGCAGGTGGCGCGCGGCCTGGACGCGGCGGTGGAAAAAGGCGAGCCCTTCGTGCTCGAATACCGCCTGCTGCACAAGGACGGCAGCACGCGCTGGATGTGGGAGAACGGCAGCGCCATCTTCACCGAGCAGGGCAAGGTGCAGTGGCTGGACGGGGTGATCCTCGACATCAGCGGCCGCCGCACCATGGAGGAGGAGCTGCGCGCAGCCAAGGAGCGCGCCGAGCAGGCCGCCGCCGCGCGCGCCGCCTTCCTGGCCAATATGAGCCATGAAATCCGCACGCCGATGAATTCCATCCTCGGCTTCACCGACGTGCTGCTGCAGGGCGATCTGGCCAACGACCAGCGCCGCCACCTGAACACGGTGCGCAATTCGGCGCGCTCGCTGCTGCGCCTGCTCAATGAAATCCTCGACACGGCCAAGCTGGACAAGGGCGCGGTGGAGCTGGAGCTGGCCGACTACAACCTGCTGGCCCTGATCGACGAGCTGTCCTCCACCATGGGCAGCAACGCCAGCGCGAAAGGCCTCAAGCTGTCCATCGCCTACGACCCGGCCATGCCGCACTGCCTGCACGGCGACGAACTGCGCGTGCGCCAGGTGCTCAGCAATTTGCTGGGCAACGCCATCAAGTTCACCGACCGCGGCAACGTCACGCTGGCGGTGGCGCGCGAGAACGGCCCGGACGGCGACTGCGTGCACTTCATTGTTAGCGATACCGGCATCGGCATTCCCGCCAGCCGCCTGGCCGCCATCTTCGAGCCCTTCACCCAGGCCGACGCGTCGATGAACCGGCGCTACGGCGGCACCGGCCTGGGCACCACCATCTGCAAGCAGCTCGCCGAGCTGATGGGCGGCCAGATCTGGGCCACCAGCACCGAGGGCCATGGCAGCGCCTTCCACGTGGTGCTGCCGCTCACGCCGGCCGTGAACCTGCCGGCGCTGCAGCGCCAGGCGCCGTGCATCAAGCTGCCGCCGCTGAACATCCTGGCGGCCGACGACGTGCCGCAGAATCTGGAGCTGCTGACGCTGTTGCTGGGCAAGCAGGGCCACAGCGTCACCGGCGCCAGCGACGGCGCCATTGCCGTGCAGCTGGCCGCCGAAGGCCGCTTCGACGTGATCCTGATGGACGTGCAGATGCCGGACGTGGACGGCCTGGAAGCCACGCGCCGCATCCGCGCGCAGGAGGCGCAGCAGGGCCGCGGCCGCGTGCCCATTATCGCCATGACGGCCAGCGTGCTGGAGAAGGACCGCGAGGCCACCAGCGCGGCCGGCATGGACGGCTTTGCGCCCAAGCCGGTGGACATGCACGTGCTGGGCCGCGAACTGGCCATGGTGCTGGGCATAGACATCGCCGAGGAGGCCGCGCCGGACGCGGAGCAGTCGCTGCAGGTGCTCAACCACGCGCATGCGCTGCACCGCTGGGCCGGCGAGGAGCGCGCCTACCACCGCTCGCTGCGCAACTTCGCCGCCGAACGCGCGCAGGCCAGCGGCGACTTGCGCAGCCTGACCGGCGTGGGCACCGGCCATGGCGACGATGCGGCTGCGGCCGCCGACGCGGCCGGCCTGGCCCACCAGCTGAAAGGCGCGGCCGGCAACCTCGGCCTGGAACAGCTGGCCGCCGCGCTGGACCAGCTTGAACGCGCACTGCGCGACACGGACACCCCGGCAGACGCCGTGTCCGGCATGCTGGCGGCGGTGGAGCAGCGCCTGGCCGAGGCCATCACCGCCATCGGCGAGCTGCTGGCCGACGCGCCCCCGTCCGCCCTGCTGCCCACCCCTGCCCCCGTCACTGCCGATGCCGCATCGCGCCCGGCCAGCGGCGCGCCCGCAGCCCTGGACGAACAGCTGGTGCGCACCCTGGGCGCCACCTTGCAGCGCTCCATCGACAGCGGCGCCTTCGATGAAGCCACGATGGCGCAGCTGGCGCAGGCCCTGGCCTCGCACGTTGCGCCGCAGCGCCTGCACGAACTGCAGCAAGCCATTGACGATTTTGATTTCAGCGCGGCCCACGCGCGGCTGGAGGCGCTGCTGGCGTCCGTCCTGCCCGCGGCGGCCGGGAGCACAACATGACCCTCGCACCTGCACAAATGCACAGCGCCCCCAAGCGCCTGCCCGTCATCCTCGCCGTAGACGACGAATCCACCAACCTCCAGCTGCTGCGCCAGATCCTGCAGGACCGCTACAGCCTGCTGTTCGCCAAGGACGGCCCGCGCGCGCTGGAGCTGGCCGCCAAGGAGCAACCCGACCTGATCCTGCTGGACGTGATGATGCCGGACATGACGGGCTACGAAGTGTGCCGCCGCCTGAAGGCCGACCCGGCCACGGCCGGCATTCCCGTCATCTTCGTCACCGCCCTCACCGACAGCACCGACGAGGTGGACGGCTTCGACGCCGGCGCGGTGGACTACATCACCAAGCCGGTCAGCCCGGCCGTGGTGAAAGCGCGCGTGCGCCTGCACCTGTCGCTGGTGCGCCTGGATGAACTGAAAGCAAGCCGCCTGGAGATCGTGCAGCGCCTCGGCCTGGCCGCCGAATACAAGGACAACGAAACCGGCCTGCACGTGATCCGCATGAGCCACTACGCGCGCCTGCTCGGCATCGCGGCCGGCATGGACGAGGACGACGTGGACGACCTGTTCAACGCCGCCCCCATGCACGACATCGGCAAGATCGGCATTCCGGACCGCATCCTGCAAAAGCCCGCCAAGCTGGACGAGGACGAGTGGCGCGTCATGCAGACCCACCCCACCATCGGCGCGGACATTATCGGCCGCCACGCCACCGGCATGCTGGCCGTGGCCTGCCAGGTGGCGCAGAACCACCACGAAAAATGGGACGGCAGCGGCTACCCCAACGGCCTGGCCGGCGAGGCGATCCCGCTGGCCGCCCGCATCGTGGCGGTGGCCGACGTGTTCGACGCGCTCACCTCGGTGCGTCCCTACAAGCAGGCATGGACCGTGGAGCAGGCCTGCGACCATCTGCGCGCACAGCGCGGCCTGCATTTCGAGCCCCGGCTGGTGGACCTGTTCCTGACCCAGCTGCCGGCCGTCGCCGAGATCATGGAAAAATGGGCGGAACGTTAAAAAGGGATGTGCTTTATTTACTTTTACGTAATAATGGGAATAGGAACGATTTAGAGCTGGACGGAAACCATGCCACTGCTGGGGAAATTGCTGTCATTGTGGATGCGCATGGGAATCTACGCGAGGCTGTTCGTCCCTATCTTTTTGCTAGTCACCATCATCATCAGCGTGCGCTATACGCTGCTGACCGAATCCGAATCAGCCGCCGCGCGCCAGCGCTATGAAGTGGAAGCGCAGCAGCTTGGCCAATACCTGGCCGCGGCTCTCAGGCCGCTGCAACGCGAACAGAACGAGAACGCCATCTCCGCCCTGCTGGCCGGCGCAGCAGCGCAGAATCCCGACCTGGCACTGGTGCGCTGGGAGCACGCAGGCGGGCAAGCCCGCGCCGCAAGCGACCCGGACCTGCCCGGCATCGCCCATCCTGCCTGGCTGGGACCGGCCATCGCCATCGAACCGCTGTATCTGAACCTGCGCGTCCCGCTGCGCAGCGGGAGTGAATCCACCCCGGGCGCCAACGCGGCGCCCCATGCCGCCACCGGCACCCTGTCGCTGTGGTTCCGTCCCACCCAGCCACTCAACCGCGTGTGGCGCGCGCTGCGCCAGCAGGCCATTATCTCGGCGCTGAACGTGGTCACCATCTTCGTGCTGCTTGGGCTGCTGGTCTACCTGAACCGCCGCATGCAGCTGCGCCTGGAGAACGCCACCAGCCGGTTCCAGAACGGCGAACTGGGTGTGCGCATGCCGGTTGCCGGCTCGCTCGAAGCGCGCGCCATGGCCACCACCTTCAACAGCATGGCCAGCCAGGTGCAGGCGCTGGTGCATTCGCTGCAGGACCAGAAGGAGCGCATTGAAGTCACGCTGGCCTCCATCGGCGACGCCGTCATCACCACCGGACTCGATGGCCGCATCGGCAGCATGAACGAAGCGGCGCAGCAGCTCACCGGCTACAGCGAGGAACAGGCCTGCGGCAAGCAATTGCAGGCGGTGTTCACGCTGGCCAACAACTTCGGCCACCAGGCGCTCAAGCGCACCATGCACAGCATCTGCGCCGGCGGCGCGGCGGTACGCGCCAAGAACCAGACCCTGCGCCAGCCCTCCGGCGCCAGCTTCGTCATCGAATACACGGTGGCGCCCATCCGCCGCAACGGCCACGGCGAAGCAGGCGCGGTGCAAGGCGCCGTGCTGGTGTTCCGCGACGTGAGCGAGAAAAAGCAGCTGATCCAGCAGATGTCCTGGCAAAGCCAGCACGATCTGCTGACCGGCCTGCCCAACCGCAGCGCCCTGGCGGCGCGCTTCGAGCACGAGCTGGAACTGGCGCGCGAGCAGGCCGGCGGCGCCACGCTGGCCGTGTGCATGCTGGACCTGGACCACTTCCAGCAAGTGAACGAGCGCGGCGGGCATGCGCTGGGCGACGAGATCCTCAAGCAGGCCGCAGGCCGCCTGCACAGCTTTGCAGGCCCGCGCCACTACGCGGCGCGCCTGGGCGGCGACGAATTCGTGTTGCTGCTGCCGGACCAGCCCGGCCAGGGCGCCGTCGAGCACGCGCTGGCGCAGCTGATGGCGCTGCTGGCCAGGCCCTACCATTGCGAGACGCAAACGCTGTCGGTGCCTGCCAGCGCCGGCGTGGCGCTCTACACCGGCGGCGATATCAGCGCCGACAGCCTGCTGCGCCAGGCCGACCAGGCGCTGTACCAGGCCAAGCTCACCGGCCGCAACAAGGTGCACTACTTCGACGCGCATCTGGACGAGGAAGTGCGCACCCACCACAACCGCCGCACCGAAGTGCGCGCCGCCCTGCGCGCCGGGGAACTGTGCCTGTTCTACCAGCCCAAGCTGGACATGCGCGCCGGGCGCATCATCGGGATGGAAGCGCTGCTGCGCTGGCGCCATCCTCTGCGCGGCATCGTCGGGCCGATGGAATTCCTGCCGGTGGTGGAGCACACCGATCTGATCGTGGAGATCGGCGACATGGTGCTGCGCCACGCGCTGCGCCAGCTGGAGGTCTGGCGCGCCAGCCATCCAGGCTGGGTGGTCAGCGTGAACATCGCCGCGCGCCACTTCCAGCGCACCGACTTCGTGCCGCGCCTGACCGCCATCCTGGCCGAATTCCCCACCGTGCCGCCGCGCATGCTGGAGCTGGAGATACTGGAATCATCCGCGCTGGCGGACATCGGCCACGTGCGCGCCATCATGCTGGAATGCCAGGCGCTCGGCATCCGCTTCGCGCTGGACGACTTCGGCACCGGCTATTCATCCATGTCCTACCTGAAGCGCCTGCCGGCCGAAGTGCTGAAGATAGACCAGAGCTTTGTGCGCAATATGCTGGTGGACCGTGACGACCTGCACCTGGTGTCGGCCGTGATCGGCCTGGCGCGGGCTTTCAACCGCAGCGTGATCGCCGAAGGCGTGGAGACCGTGGAGCACGGCGCCCAGCTGATGCGGCTGGGCTGCGAACTGGCGCAAGGCTACGGCATCGCGCGCCCCATGCCGGCGGACGACGTGCTGGACTGGACCGCCAATTTCGCCTCCACGCCCGCCTGGCAGCGCGCCGCGCTGCTGCCCATCGACGGCATGAACGGCGCCCCCAGCATCCCCAGCACCGCACTGCCCGCGGTCCCGTAACGGCGGGTTACGCGGGTACCCCGCTAACCCGCCCTACGGTGATTGTAGGGCGGGTTAGCGCGTAGCGCGTAACCCGCCATCCGCCAGCGCCTGATCGATCAGCTCAATCCAATGCTGCACCGGCGTCTCGGTGCCCGACTGCAGATGCGTCAGGCAGCCGATATTGGCCGACACGATCTTCCGCGCCCCGGTCGCCTCCAGATTCTCCACCTTGCGGTCCCGCAGCTGCTTGGACAGCTCCGGCTGCAGCATCGAATACGTGCCCGCCGAACCGCAGCACAAATGGCTGTCCGCGCACAGCACCACATCCACGCCGACCGCGCGCAGCACGCCCTCCACCTTGCCGCGTATCTGCTGCCCATGCTGCAAAGTGCACGGCGGATGGAAGGCCACGCGCTCCGCGATGCGTCCGCCCATGCGCTGCGCCAGCTCCGCCTCAAAGGCCGGCATCACCTCGCTCAAATCCCTGGTCAGCTCCGAAATGCGCTGCGCCTTCTCAGCATAAGCCGCGTCATGCGCCAGCAAATGGCCATACTCCTTGACGGTCACGCCGCAGCCGGACGCCGTCATCACGATGGCCTCCACCGGCGCCGCGCCAGCCTCGCCCGACACGTAGGGCCACCACGCATCCACATTGCGCCGCATATCATCCAGCCCGCCATCCTGGTCGTTCAGATGGTAGCGCAGCGCGCCGCAGCAGCCCGCCTTGGGCGCCGCGATCAGCTGCACGCCCAGCGCATCGAGCACGCGCGCCGTGGCCGCGTTGATATTCGGCGCCATGCCCGGCTGCACGCAGCCCTCCAGCATCAGCATGCGGCGCGCATGGGTGCGCGAGGGCCGCCTGCCGGCCGCCGCTGCGGGCGGCAGCTTGTCCTGCAAGGCCGGCGACAGCAAAGGCCGGACCATGCGCCCCATCGCCAGCGCAGGCGTGAACAGCCAGCGGCGCGGCAAAGCCTCCTTCAGCACATAGCGCTTCACGCGCTCGGCCAGCGGACGCTGCACACGCTGCTCCACCACCTTGCGGCCGATGTCGGCCAGGCGGCCGTACTGCACGCCGGACGGACAGGTGCTCTCGCAGTTGCGGCAGGTAAGGCAGCGGTCCAGGTGCAGCTGCGTCTTCTGCGTCACGGGTGCGCCTTCGAGCACCTGCTTGATCAGGTATATGCGGCCGCGCGGGCCATCCAGTTCATCGCCCAGCAACTGGTAGGTGGGGCACGTGGCGGTGCAGAAGCCGCAATGCACGCAGGCGCGCAGGATGGCCTCCGCCTCGTCGCCGTCGCGCGTGTTCTTGATGAAGTCTGCCAGATTGGTTTGCATAGTTTTACATGCGGCCCGGGTTGAATATCCCGGCCGGGTCGAAGGCCTGCTTGAGGCGCTGGTTGATCGTAGCCACGGCCGGCGCCATCGGATGGAAAGCGCCGGGGCGCTTGTCGTCTGCACGGAACAGCGTGGCGTGGCCGCCGGCCGCAGCCACGCTGCGGCGGATGTCCTGCGCCGCGTCCGCGCTGGCGGCAGGGTCGACCTTCAGCCAGCGCTGCGCACCGCCCCACTCGATCAGCTGCTCGCCCTTAAGGATGATGGCGCTGGCCGCAGGCGGCACCGAGAGCCGCCACAGCGCGCCGCCCTCGAAATAGCTATGCGTCTGATCGCGCAAGCCGTTCCAGAACAGCGCCGCCTCCGCATCGTCCACGCGGCCGCCGCCCATGCGCAGCAGCGCCGCGCGCACCGCAGCCTCCGCACCGGACAGGCGCAGCGTCAGCACGTCCTGGTGCCAGCAGCTGGCCGACACCGGCAAAGGCTGGCCCGCCCATTCATTCAAGCGCCGCAGCGCCTCGATCTCGCTCATGCCGAAGCGCAGCGTGGCCTCGCACACCGGCAGCGGCAGCACCTTGAGCGACACCTCGAGTATCAGCCCCAGCGTCCCCATCGAGGCCGCCAGCAGGCGCGACACGTCATAGCCCGCCACGTTCTTCATCACCTGCCCGCCGAAGCTGAGCACCTCGCCCTTGCCGTCCATGAGCTTCGCGCCCAGTACGAAATCGCGCACGCCGCCAGCGCTGGCGCGGCGCGGACCGGCCAGGCCGCTGGCCACTACGCCGCCCATGGTGGACGCCTCGCCGTAGCGCGGCGGCTCGAACGCCAGCATCTGCGCGTTGGCGGCCAGCAGCGCCTCGACTTCAGCCAGCGGCGTACCGCAGCGCACCGTGATCACCAGTTCGGTCGGTTCATAATCCACCACGCCGGTGTAGGCGCGCGTATCGAGCACGGCCCCAGCGGAGGCAGCAGTGGCTGCGTTGCCATACCAGTCCTTCGTGCCGCCGCCGCGCACGCGCAAAGGCGTGCCCGCTTCAACGGCCGCCAGCACCTGGTTGCGGAATTGTTCTACGATCGCTTGCAAGATAACTCCGTTAAAAACGCGGCAGGCCCGCGTGCGGCAGCACACCCGCCGTCACGCGCATTTTGCCGAACTCCGCGCAGCGGTTCAATGTGGGAATGGCCTTGTTCGGATTGAGCAGCATGGCCGGATCGAAGGCACGCTTCACGCTGAAGAAGGCCTCCAGCTCGGCGGGCTTGAACTGCACGCACATGGAATCGATCTTCTCTATGCCCACACCATGCTCGCCGGTGATGGTGCCGCCCACTTCCACGCACAGCGCCAGTATCTCCGCGCCAAAGGCCTCGGCGCGGTGCAGCTCGTCCGGCTGGTTCGCGTCGAACAGGATCAAGGGATGCAGATTGCCGTCGCCCGCGTGGAACACATTGGCGCAGCGCAGGCCGTACTTGGCCTCCATCTGCTCGATGCCGATCAGCACCTGCGCCAGGTTCTTGCGCGGGATGGTGCCGTCCATGCAGTAGTAGTCCGGCGAGATGCGGCCCGCCGCCGGGAAGGCGTTCTTGCGTCCGGACCAGAACTTGAGACGCTCCGCCTCGCTGCGCGAAACCTGGATGGCGCTCGCGCCGGCAGCTTCCAGCACCGCAGTCATGCGCGCGATCTCCTCCTCCACTTCCTCCTGCGTGCCGTCCGCCTCGCACAGCAGGATGGCGGCGGCGTCGGTGTCGTAGCCCGCCTTGACGAAGGGCTCGACCATGCGCGAGGAGGTGCGGTCCATCATCTCCAGCCCGGCCGGGATGATGCCGGCCGCGATCACCTTGGCCACCGCGTTGCCGCCGGTGACCACGTCGTCGAACGAAGCCATGATCACGCGCGCGCAGGCCGGCTTGGGCACCAGCTTCACCGTCACCTCGGTGACGATGCCCAGCATGCCCTCCGAGCCGATAAAGACCGACAGCAGATCCAGGCCCGGCGCATCCAGCGCCTCGCTGCCCAGCTCCACCACATCGCCCTCCAGGGTGGCCACGCGCACGCGCAGCACGTTGTGCACCGTCAGGCCGTATTTCAGGCAGTGCACGCCGCCCGAATTCTCCGCCACGTTGCCGCCTATGGTGCACGCGATCTGGGACGAGGGGTCCGGCGCGTAGTACAGCGCATGCTGCGCCGCCGCCTCCGAGATCGCCAGGTTGCGCACGCCGGGCTGCACCACCGCCGTGCGCGAGTAGGCGTCCATGCGCACGATCTGGTTCATGCGCGCGGTCGACAGCACCAGGCCGTCGGCGATCGGCATGGCGCCGCCGGACAGGCCGGTACCCGCGCCGCGCGGCACGATGGGCACGTTCATGTCCCGGCACACCTTGAGCACGGCCAGCACTTCCTGCTCGCTGGCGGGCAGCGCCACGATCATGGGCGGCTGGCGGTAGGCCGCCAGACCGTCGCATTCATAGGGTTTGGTGTCTTCCAGCGCGGACAGGATGCTGGCTGCCGGCAGCACGGCGCGCAGGGCGGCCGCAACGCTGTGCTGGCGCTCGGCCGTGAAGGCCGGCATGGGGGAGGCTATGGTCATGGGTGGAAAGCATATCGCCGATGAAGCACTGATTGTAAGGCACCCGGCCTGAATTTATCGTATGCTCGCTGTCATTCCAGACATTAGGGGCAATACCATGGGCAACCGACTCTCGAAAATCGCTACCCGCACCGGCGACAACGGCACCACCGGCCTGGGCGACGGCAGCCGCACCAGCAAGGACAGCCTGCGCATCCACGCCATCGGCGACGTGGACGAGCTGAACTCCAACCTGGGCCTGCTGCTGTGCGAAGCCATGCCGGACGACCTGCGCGACGAGCTGGTCGGCTTCCAGCACGACCTGTTCGACCTGGGCGGCGAGCTGTGCATTCCGGGTTATCAGATGATCAAGGAAGAGCATGTGGAAAAGCTGGACGCGCTGCTGGCCAAGTACAACGCCACCCTGCCCGCGCTGACCGAGTTCATCCTGCCGGCCGGCTCGCGCGCCGCCGCGATCGCCCACGTCTGCCGCACCATCTGCCGCCGCGCCGAGCGCAGCATCGTCACGCTGGGCAACGCCGAGCCCATCCACGAGCACCCGCGCCAATACGTGAACCGCCTGTCCGACCTGATGTTCGTGCTGGCCCGCGTGCTGAACCGCTACGCCGGCGGCGGCGACGTGCTGTGGCAGCACGAGCGCAAGAGCCGCTGATCAAACAGCTGTTGAATTTTCCGGGTCATGCGCATTGCCTTATTCATAAGTTGTTGATAGGATGGAGTATTGCCTTCAATCAACTTTCCTCCATGCCCCGTCCTTTCCTGTCCCTATGCGTGCAACTCTGCGCCGCGTGTGTTCTTTCCTCGGCCGCCGCAGCGAACCTGGACGGCCTGGCCAAGCGCAGCTGGATCAAGGTCGATAGCCCGAACTTCAGCATCGTCACCGATCAGCCCGAAGCCGTCGCCCTGCGGGTAGTGACCGACATGGAGGCATTCCGCCACTTCAGGCGCGAGTACGGCACCCTGAAGGCGCTTGAGCTGTCCAAGCCGCTGCCCATACTCGCCTTGGGCGAGGATGCCTTTGCCGAAATCGGCTTTCCCGCAACGTGGGCAGGCGTCTTCCAGCTCGACCTGCAAGGCTACTCAGCGGTCGCCAATATCGGCGACTATATGCGCGGCAGCAAGACCGACAACTGGCCGCGCACGGTCCTGCTGCACGAGTATTTCCATTTCCTGTTGCGCATGTCGGAACGGACATTCGCCTACCCGCACTGGGTGGATGAGGGCATGGCGGACTACTGGGCCACATTCAATGTCAACGGGCCAACCATCCGCCTGGGAGACCGCGTCACAAGCGATGGCGGCAGCCGCGACCACGGCCTCTACAACCACCTCGGCCGCCTTTCGCTCGACATGCAAACGACGTTCAATACCGTCGACCTTACACTGGAAGGCAGCTCGCGGGCCGATCACTACGATCTGAGCCGCTTCTACTCGGCCGCATACTTCGCGGTGCACTATTTCAATTCCACTGACGCCTTGCGCGCATCGCTGGCCAGATACGTCACATTCATCAATCGCGGCTACCGCCAGGACCGGGCTGCGGCGCTGGCTTTTCAACAGTCCTACGCGGAGCTGAACAAGGCGATTGCGAAATACGCCTCCCTCCACCTGACGGCGCAGGTCATGACCTATCGGCATGGCGACTTCGTATTCCCCAAGATTTCCCCTTCCGTCACCCGGCTCGATACGCCCGGCCTGTATGCGCAGCTTGCACGCATCCTTCCCAACCACAAAATTTCGCGTGCAGACCTGGAAAAACTGCTCACCAGGAACCGCGAACTGAATCAAGACGACGCCGACGCCAACCTTCTCCCACTGCTGCACGGCCTGGAAAGCAGCACGGCAGGCGCGGCCCTGGAGCAGCGTTTTCCGAAACATCCCATGCTGTTGACGCTGCGCGCCGACATGCTGCGGGGGCAGGCCGAACACATGAAGGACCAGGGCGAAGCCGGCTGGCCGGCCATCGCCTACAAGGCCCGCGACTACTACCGCAAAGCGATCCGCATCGATGCAGGCTATCCCGCACCGTATAACGGCCTGGGACTGCTGTATCAGCTGCTGCCGGCCAGCGAACCGCTGCAGGAAGCGGTGGCGGGCTTCGATACCGCATCGATCTACACGCGCGAGCCGGAGACCTTCAGGCAACTGGCAGGTGTATTCCTGCGCATGGGTAAACCGATGGAAGCACTGGACGCCTTGCGCAGCGCGGTGGCGTTCAGCAAGCCCTCCTTGCTCGGTCCCGAAGCGCTACTACTCGACAATGTCGAATTGCTGAACGACCTGGCCGGCGAGGCGAAAGCCACGGCCACGGGACTCGAATACGCCGGCGGCACACGCTACACCGGCGCCGTCAGCAACGGCAAGCCGGACGGCATGGGCAAAATCAGCCTGCCGAACGGATCGTACTACGAAGGGCCGTTCGTGCAAGGCGTCCCTCATGGCAAAGGAAAACTGGCCAGCGACTCGGGGCTGGTCTACCTCGGGGAATTCGACCGTGGATACGGGCGCGGCCAGGGGGAAGTCAGCTACCCGTCCGGCAGCGAGGCCATCTCTTACAAGGGCCAGGTGGACTATATGCGGCCATCCGGCAAAGGCGAACTGGTGACCAAAACGGGCCGCTACATGGGCGGTTTCGAGGATGGCAACATGCACGGCGCGGGCGAGTTCACGGCAGCAAAAAAACCGGTAACGCTGAGCGGCGCCTGGCGGCGCGGCGGCTTCGAATGGGCGGCAACGGATGGCATAGTCTTCAACGGACCTGCGGACGCGAACGGCCTGCGGCACGGAAAAGGCACATGCCGGGGAACCGACGCCAGCGACATACCCACACCGTGCGTATTCAAAGAAGGCAAGCTATTGTTCGCCGCTGACTGAAGCGAAGCGCGCCTGCAGAAAGTCCATAAACAGGCGCGCGCGCAGCGGCTGGTGGCGGCGGGAGGGATAGAGCAAGTTGAGGTCTTGCGTTGCCCCTTGCCAGGCGGGTAGCACGCGGGTGAGTTTGCGGCTTGCCAGCAGGTCCTGCACCAGCCAGCCAGGGCACAGGCCGATGCCGCCGCCCATGGCAAGGCTTTCGCGTATCGCCAGGGCATTGTTGACGCGGTAGCGGCCATGGGTTTGCACCTGGACGCTGCGCTCGCCGTTGTGCAGTTCGACAGTGCCGCCCGTGCTAAGCCAGGCGAAGCGGATAACTTCATGCGCGGCCAAGTCTTCGGGCTGGCGCAGCTTGGGATGGCTTTTCAGATAGCCCGGCGACGCCACCAGCCAGCGCGGTGAACTGCCGATCTTGCGGGCGATGGCGTTGGGCGGCAGCTCGCTACCGAGCCGCAGGGCGACGTCGACGCCCTCTTCCACCAGATCCACCATGCGGTCGTTCAGTATCAGCTCTATTTCCATGCCGGGGTATTGCGCGAGGAATTCCTGCACCAATGCGTTCAGGCGGAACTGTCCCAGCGCGACCGGGGCATTCACGCGCAGCAGGCCGGATGCGGTTTGCGTTTCGCCGCGCGCGTCGGCCACGGCTTCGGCATAGTCTTCCAGCACGCCTTTGCTGCGCTCGTAGAAGCGCTGGCCTTGCACGGTGGGCGACAAGCTGGAGGTGCTGCGCTCCAGCAGCCGCACGCCCAGGCTGTCTTCCAGCGCGGCGACGATCTTGCTGACGGTGGGCTGGGTGGTGCCGTGTTCGCGCGCAACGGCGGACAAGCTGCCCAGTTCGACGGCACGCACAAAGTATTGCAGGGAGCGGATGGTGTCCATGCCAGGCCTTCATTCGATATTGGAATGAAGCATAGTCCATTTTGGCCACTTCCGCATGATAGTGGAATGAATGAAGATGGCTGCACACTTACTCAAGGAGCAGACCATGTTGAAGACTTTGACCACCATCGGCTTTGCAGCCGCCGTCGCTCTGCCCGCCGTGGCGGAAGAGCAGTGGCAGACCAGCTGGTACGCGGCGCCGCAGCCGGGCTGGGATGCGGGCTTTGCGCTGCCGACCAATATCCCGCTTAGCCTGCAGGATCAAACCGTGCGCGAGACGCTGCGCCTCAGCGCGGGCGGGCAGCGGGTGCGCGTGGTGCTGTCGAACCGCTATGGCACGGAACCACTGGTGATAGGCGAGGCGCGGCTGGCGCGCGCTGCCGCCGGAGCCGCCGCCGGAGCATCGCACGCCATCACTGCGGCGCCGGCGGGCGTCCTGACCTTTGGCGGCCAGCGCTCGGTGACGGTGCCGCCCGGGCAGCAGGCGGTCAGCGATGCGCTGGATTTCAGCGTGCGCCCGCTTGAGCGGCTGAGCGTATCAACTTACTTTCCGCAGCGCACCCTGCCCTCCACCTTTCACTGGGGCGCGCAGCAGACGGGATTTATCGCCAGCGGCAACCAGACTGCGGCGCAGCAACTGCCTGGCGCAGAGACGCTGCAGGGACGCCTGTTTCTGACCGCTGTCCATGTGAGCGGCGGCGCGGACGGCGGCACCGTGGTGGCGCTGGGGGATTCGATCACGGACGGGAATGGCTCGACGCCGGATCACGACCGCCGCTGGCCGGACTATCTGGCCCGGCTGGCGGTGGCGCGCGGCGCGAATGCCAGCGTGGCGAATGCCGGGATTTCAGGGGCGCGCGTACTGGCCGACCGCATGGGCGAGCGCGCGGCGGCGCGTTTTGAGCAGGATGTGCTGGCCCAGCCGGGCGTGCGCAGCGTGATCGTCGCGCTGGGCATCAACGATATCGGCTGGCCGGCCAGCGCCTTTGCGCCGCATGATCCTGCCATGGAGGCGGAAATGCTGATCGCGGGCTACCGCAAGCTGATCGAACGCGCCCATGCAAACAAGGTGAAGGTGATAGGCGCCACCATGGCGCCGTTCGAGAACGCGCTGCAAGGCACGCCCCTGTCGGACCATTACAGCCCGGCCAAGGACGCCGTGCGGCGCCAGGTGAACGACTGGATACGCAGCAGCGGCGCCTTCGACGGAGTGGTGGACTTCGATGCGGTGCTGCGCGACCCCGCGCGTCCGTCCCGCCTGCTGCCGGCATTCGACTCGGGCGACCATTTGCACCCGGGCGACGCGGGCTATGAAGCAATGGCAAAAGCCGCGTATCAGGTTTTGTAAGGCGGGTTAGCGGAGCGTAACCCGCCATGAGCCGTCGAGACGCATGGCGGGTTACGGCTCCAGCAGCCGGGCCATGCCGCGCGACATGCTGATGCGCGAGGCGTGCGAGGGGTGGCTGGCGATCAGCGGCTCGCCGGGGCCGTCGTCGGCATCCGCGTCGGCCAGCTTGCGGTAGAAACTGAGCATGGCGGAGGCAGGCCAGCCGGCGCGGTGCGCGATCACCATGCCCAGCTGGTCCGCCTCGCGCTCCTGCATGCGCGACAGCCCGGCCAGGCGCAGCTGCAATGACAGGTCGCTGTCCAGCCGCAGCATCACCACGTCGACCGGCACCAGCGGGCGGTACGCCAGCTGCGCTTCGGACAAAAACTCGCGGGAGTGTTCAGCGATGGCGTGCGCCACCTCGTGCGCCAGCAGCACCGCCAGCTCGCTGTCGGTCAGCGCCAGCCGCCGCACAAAGCCGGCGCCCACCAGCAGCTTGCCGCCGGCCAGGCAGACCGCATCGATATCCGCTGCACCGGCCAGGTGCACCTCCCAGGGCCAGTCCGCCGCTTCCGGCTTCAGTTCGATGGCGGCGGCGATCAGCGTGGCGCTGACGTAGCGCAGGCGGTGCAGCAGCGTGCGGTCGGCATCGAGCTTGCCGGCGGCGGCCAGGTCCACCACCTGCTCGATATAGCGGTCTTCCATGCGATCGACGACTTCGTCCGCGCCAAAGCGCAGTTCCTGCCAGCGGCCGGAATCCGGCACCTGGGCTTGCGCGCCGGCGCACAGCAGCCATCCGGCCAACAGCATAGCGAGACCGCGCATGACGCCCCCTCATTGGAATAAACCGTTTATACCAATATAGGAGAGCGCGGGCGCAGCCGCAAGAAGGACTTACTTGTTGTAGTTGTTTTTAACGCGGACGTAGTGCTCGGCCGAGTACTTCAGCCAGGTGATTTCCGCTTCGGTGAGCTTGCGCACGCGCTTGACCGGGCGGCCCACGTACAGGTAGCCGCTTTCCAGCACCTTGCCCGGCGAGACCAGGCTGCCGGCGCCCACCATGACGTGCTTTTGCACCACCACGTCGTCCATGACGATGGAGCCCATGCCGATCAGGCATTCGTCGCCGATCTCGCAGCCGTGCAGGATGACGGAATGGCCTATGGTGACGTAGTTGCCTATCTTGAGCGGCGAGCCGTCCGGCTTGGCCGGGTTCTTGTGCGAGACGTGGCCCATGGCGAAGTCCTGCACATTGCTGCACTCGCCGATGGTGATGCGGTTGACGTCGCCGCGCAGCACGGTGTTGCACCAGACCGAGGAATCGCGGCCGATGCGAACGTCGCCGATCACTTGCGCAGTGTCGTGCAGGTAGACGCCCTCGCCCAGTTCGGGCGAGGTGTCGAGGTAGGAACTGACTGGCATGCTGAAACTATCCGTTATTGACGACCAGGCGCGGCTCGCCGTTGCCGTCCGCGTCCAGGAAGCGCGCCTTGATGGACGCTGCGATGCCGCCCGCGTCCAGGCCCACGCTGGCCAGCAGCTTGGCCGGATCGCCGTGGTCGATGAATTTGTCCGGCAGGCCCAGCATCAGCACCGGCTTGATGATGCCCTCGGCGGCCAGCGCCTCGGCCACGGCGGAACCGGCGCCGCCCATGATGCAGCCCTCTTCCACCGTCACGAAGTAATCATGCTCGGCGGCCAGCTGCTTGACCAGTTCCACGTCCAGCGGCTTGACGAAGCGCATATTGGCGACCGTGGCGCCCAGCTGCGCGCCCGCCGCCACCGACGGCGCCACCATGGAGCCGAAGGCCAGGATGGCGATCTTTTCGCCCTTGCGCTTGATCTCGCCCTTGCCGATCTCGATCGAGGTCAGCGCCGGTTCGATGGCCGCGCCTATGCCCGCGCCGCGCGGATAGCGGATCGCAGCCGGACCTTCGTAGTGGTAGCCGGTGGTGAGCATCTGGCGGCATTCGTTTTCGTCCGACGCGGCCATCACCACCATGTTCGGGATGCAGCGCATGAAGGCCAGGTCGTAATTGCCGGCGTGCGTGGCGCCGTCCGCGCCCACCAGGCCGGCCCGGTCAAGCGCAAAGGTCACGTCCAGGTTTTGCAGCGCCACGTCGTGGATCAGCTGGTCGTAGCCGCGCTGCAGGAAGGTGGAGTAGATCGCCACCACCGGCTTCAGGCCTTCGCAGGCCAGGCCCGCGCCGAAGGTGACCGAGTGCTGCTCGGCGATGCCGACGTCGAAATAGCGGTCCGGATATTCCTGCTCGAAGCGCACCATGCCCGAGCCTTCGCGCATGGCGGGCGTAATGCCGACCAGGCGCTTGTCCGCCTTGGCCATGTCGCACAGCCAGTTGCCGAATACTTCGGTGTAGGTGATCTTGCCAGCGGGCGCAGGCTTGATGCCTTCGGCCGGATTGAATTTCGGCGTGCCGTGGTAGAGCACCGGCTCGGCCTCGGCCAGCTTGTAGCCCTGGCCCTTCTTGGTCACCACGTGCAGGAACTGCGGACCCTTTAGCTTTTTGATGTTCTCCAGCGTCGGGATCAGCGATTCGAGGTCGTGGCCGTCGATGGGGCCGATGTAGTTGAAGCCGAACTCCTCGAACATGGTGGCCGGGACCACCATGCCCTTGGCGTGTTCCTCGAAGCGCTTGGCCAGCTCCAGCACGGGGCCGGGCAGCACCTGCTTGCCCACGTTCTTGGCGGCTGCATAGAACTGGCCGGACATCAGGCGCGCCAGGTAGCGGTTCAGCGCGCCCACCGGCGGCGAGATCGACATGTCGTTGTCGTTCAGGATCACCAGCAGGTTCACGTCGTCCTGCACGCCCGCGTTGTTCAGGGCCTCGAAGGCCATGCCTGCGGTCATGGAGCCGTCGCCGATGACGGCGATGGCGTGGCGGTGCTCGCCCTTGATCTTGGCCGCCTGCGCCATGCCCAGCGCGGCCGAGATGGAGGTCGACGAGTGCGCCGTGCCGAAGGTGTCGTATTCGCTTTCCACGCGGCGCGGGAAGCCGGAAATGCCGTCCAGCTGGCGCAGCGTATGCATCTGGTTGCGGCGGCCGGTCAGGATCTTGTGGGTGTAGGTCTGGTGGCCCACGTCCCACACGATGCGGTCGTGCGGCGTGTTGAAGACGTAGTGCAGCGCCACGGTCAGCTCCACCGTGCCCAGGTTGGACGACAGGTGGCCGCCGGTCTTGGAGACCGAATCGAGCAGGTAGTTGCGCACCTCGTGCGCAAGCGGCGTGAGTTGGGTGCGCGCCAGCTTGCGCACGTCTGCCGGGTCGTTAATATTTTCGAGCAAATTCATTCTTAAGCCTTCCGCTGCACGATCAAATCCGCGAGTTCGCGTAAGCGCATCGCTTGTTCACCAAACGGCGCGAGCGCTGCGTGCGCGTCCAACCGCAATTGTTCCGCCAGCACGCGCGACGGTTCCAGGCCCAGTATCGAAACATAGGTCGGCTTGTTGTCGGCGGCGTCCTTGCCGGCCGTTTTGCCCAGCGTGGCCGAATCGGCGGTGGCGTCGAGCACGTCGTCCACCACCTGGAAAGCCAGGCCGATGGCGCGCGCGTAGGCGTTCAGCGCCGCCAGTTCGGCCTCGTCCAGTTCCTTGCCGGCCAGCGCGCCCAGCACCACGGACGCGCGCAGCAAGGCGCCGGTCTTCAGCTGGTGCATGCGTTCGAGCTGCTCCAGCGTCAGGCTCAGGCCCACGCTGTCCAGATCGATGGCCTGGCCGCCGCACATGCCGGCCGAGCCGGACGCGTGCGCCAGCAGGCGCAGCATGGCCGCCAGGCGGGCGGGCGGCAGCCCGGCCACTGCGGCGGCGTCGGCCAGCACCAGGAAGGCCTGCGATTGCAGCGCGTCGCCCACCAGCAGCGCGGTCGCTTCGTCGTAGGCCACGTGCACGGTGGGTTTGCCGCGCCGCAGTTCATCGTCGTCCATGCAAGGCATGTCGTCGTGCACCAGCGAGTAGGCGTGGATCATTTCAACGGCGGCGGCGGCGCGGCTCAGCACCGCCGCATCCGCGCCGAACAGCGCGCCGGCGGCGTACACCAGCAGCGGGCGCACGCGCTTGCCGCCGCCCAGCAGCGCGTAGCGCATCGCCTCGTGCAGCTTGGCCGGTTCGGCGCCGGCGGCGGGCAGGTAGCCGTCCATATCCTGCTCCATGCCGGCCTGGATGGTCTTCATCCAATCCTGGAAGGACGCGCTCATGCCAGCTCCTCCGTGTCCGCGAAGGGCTTCAGCATGCCGCCTTCGAGCACCTTCACCTGCGTTTCCACCTTGTCGAGCTGGCCGGCGCAGTATTTCACCAGTTCCGAACCGCGCGCATAGGCCGCGACGGACGCTTCCAGCGGCAGCTGGCCCGCCTCCATTTGCGTCACCAGTTGCGCCAGCTCCGCCATGGCTTCCTCGAAAGAGGCCGGCGGCGGCAGCACAGGGGCGGATTCAGCGTTCAATTTCTTAGACATAAGCACTCAAATCAGTAAGGCCGGACGGCGTTCAGGGGCCGCCAGCCCAGTTTAGCCCGTTATTTTAGATCAAACCATCCAATGCAGTGGAATTAACAGTTGGCCAAGTGAGCGCGCCGGGGACGCGGTGTTGCAAATCAGTCCACCCTATCGGGACGGCAATCCGCGGCAATCCACCCGCGGACCACCTTAACACAAGCGGAAGATGGGCATTTCACGTTATAATCGCCGGTTCTGTCCGAAATACCGTTTCAAAAACTGAATTCAGGTCTTTACGGATTCTGTCTCTTCTTGGTTTGCAGCACATTAATTAAGGGGGGTTGGGATGTCCGATCTGGCTACCCACGCCAAGCTAGCGCGCTCCAACGCGCAACTTCCGGTTAACGTCTACTTTGACGAAACGCTACTGCAGCGTGAAATGCAGCAACTGTTCAAAGCCGGCCCGCGCTATATCGGGCATGAGCTGATGGTGCCGAACACCGGCGATTTTGCGACCCTCGTTTCCGAAAACGAAGGGCGTATGCTGGTGCGCAACGCCAACGGCCTGGAAGTGCTGTCCAACGTCTGCCGCCACCGCCAGGCGCTGATGTTCAATGGGCGCGGCAACAGCAGCACCATCGTCTGCCCGCTGCACCGCTGGACCTACGACCTGAAAGGGGAGCTGATCGGCGCGCCGCACTTCCCCGAAACGCCATGCCTGAACCTGCCCAAGACCAAGCTGCAAAGCTGGAACGGCCTGCTGTTCGAGCAGAACGGCTACAACGTCATGGAAAAGCTGAAGGAGATGTCGGTCACCAAGGACCTGGACTTCAGCGGCTATATGTTCGACCACGTGGAAGTGCACGAGTGCGACTATAACTGGAAGACCTTCATCGAGGTCTACCTGGAGGACTACCACGTCGAGCCCTTCCACCCCGGCCTGGGCAGCTTCGTCAACTGCGAAGACCTGCGCTGGGAATTCGGCGCCGACTACAGCGTGCAGACCGTGGGCGTGAACCGCAGCCTGCGCAAATCCGGCTCGCCGGTGTACGAGAAATGGCACGAGCAGGTGCTCAAGTTCCGTGGCGGCGAGCCGCCGGAATACGGCGCCATCTGGCTCACGCTCTACCCCAACATCATGGTGGAGTGGTATCCGCACGTGCTGGTGGTGTCCACCCTGTGGCCGGACGGCCCGCAGAAAACGCGCAATGTGGTGGAGTTCTACTATCCTGAAGAAATCGTGCTGTTCGAGCGCGAGTTCGTGGACGCCGAACGCGCCGCCTACATGGAAACCTGCGTGGAGGACGACGAAATCGCCCTGCGCATGGACGCCGGGCGCAAGATCCTGATGCAGCGCGGCGAAAACGACGCCGGCCCCTACCAGTCGCCCATGGAAGACGGCATGCAGCACTTCCACGAGTGGTACCGCAGTAAAGTAACGCTGTAAGTGTAGGGCGGGTTAGCGGCAGCGCCGCGTAACCCGCCACAGCGCCGCCGCATCGCAAACATGGCGGGTCACGACCCGCCCTACGGAAAGACACTGCCGCCTATGCAATCGCTTTGGATGCTGTTTGCCAGTTTCATGTTCGCCGCCATGGGCGTGTGCGTGAAACTGGCCTCGGAAATCTACACCACCTCCGAGATCGTGCTGTGCCGCGGCGTGATCGGCGTGACGGTGCTGTTCTGCATGATACGCATCCAGGGCGGCAGCCTGAAGACCGGCATGCCGCTGGCCCACCTGTGGCGAGGCTTCATCGGCGTCATTTCCCTGTGGCTGTGGTTCTACGCCATCGCCAAGCTGCCCCTCGCCACCGCCATGACGCTGAACTACATGGCGCCGATCTGGATCGCCGTCTGGCTGTTCATGCACGGCTGGTGGCACGCCAAGAACCGCATTGAATGGCCCCTGATACTGGCCGTGTTCATGAGCTTTGTCGGCGTCACCCTGCTGCTGCAGCCGGCCTTCAACTCCCATCTGTTCGGCCCCACGCTGGTGGCGCTGGGCTCCAGCGTGCTGTCGGCCATGGCCTATATGCAGGTGCGCAAGCTGGGCCTGGCGGGCGAGCCGGAATACCGCGTGGTGTTCTATTTCTCGATTGGCAACCTGATCGCCGGCGTGGCGGGCAATATCCTCGAAGCGGGCAGCGGCCCGGTGGTATGGCACGCGGTCGACACCTGGCAGAAATTCTTCCTGATGCTGGGCATAGGCCTGTTCGCCACCGCCGCGCAAATGGCCATGACGCGCGCCTACCGCGTCGGCAAGACGCTGGTGGTGGCCAATCTGCAGTACACCGGCATTGTGTTCTCCAGCTTCTGGGGCGTGATGGTGTTCAACGACTCTTTCGACTGGCACAGCTGGCTGGGCATAGGCATTATTCTCGCCTCCGGCATCGCCGCGACGTTTTACAATACCCGCAGTACGGAACGCGGCAAGGCCATCGCCACGACCGATCCGATTGCCAGCGAAGTATAAAAAACAAAAGGAGCGCCATGTACACCACCCTGATCGACGCCGCCGGCCTGGCGCAGCACCTGACCGACCCGGACTGGGTCATCCTGGACTGCCGCCATGACCTGATGAATCCGAACGCGGGCCGCGACGGCTACGCCATCGGCCATATCCAGAACGCGCAATTCGCCAGCATCGACGACGATTTGTCCGGCCCGAAGAGCCCGGCCGGCGCGCAGTTCACCGGCCGCCATCCGCTGCCGGAGCGCGGCGCGCTGATCGAAACCCTGCGCGGCTGGGGCATCAGCGACAGCACCCAGGTGGTGGCATACGACGCACACGGCGGCATGTTCGCTGCGCGCCTGTGGTGGCTGCTGCGCTGGATAGGCCACCCGGCGGTGGCGGTGCTGGACGGCGGCATGGCCGCGTGGCAGTCGCAGGGCCTGCCGCTGGTGACGCCGGTGGCGCAGCGCGCGCGCGGCCACATCACCGAGCGCCCTACGCTGACGCATACCGTGACCGTGGCGGACGTGGTGGAGAACCTGGGCACCCACCGCCGCACCGTGGTGGATGCGCGCGCGGCGGACCGCTACCGGGGCGAGAACGAGACCATCGATCCGGTGGGCGGCCACATACCGGGCGCGAAGAACCGCTTCTTCAAGGACAACCTGCAGCCGGACGGCCGCTTCAAGCCAGCGGCGCAGCTGAAACAGGAATTCGCGCCGCTGTTCGGCAGCGCATCGGCCGCCATCATGCAATGTGGCTCGGGCGTGACGGCCTGCCACAACCTGCTGGCGATGGAAGTGGCGGGTCTGCACGGCGCCGCGCTGTATCCCGGCTCCTGGAGCGAATGGTGCGCCAACCCCGCCCGCCCGGTCGCCACCGGCGCCTGATCAGGACCGCTTGCGGCGCTGCCTGTACCAGCGGACAACAAGCACCGTGCCTTGTATGATTTGGTACTCCAATGTATGACCGGTTTTGGGAATCGCAAAAGACCTGACTTTGACATCTGCCGTGGGAGTCCCCAAGCTTGGCTGGGTGGCCAATAGGGCAAGAGCCTGAGTCACCCGGCGCTCAAAGATGGCATGGGTCGCATCGTCCTGCATGGCAATGCGGCACAATGTCGCGTTATACGATTTTTGTGCACCGGATGTCCATCGCGCCTTATTTTGCGTTTGAAGGCTGTTTGGCATACAACTCAACTCTAAGCCGAGCTTCGTCCATTACCTCCTTATGCGGAATGGTGCACCCATCCGCAAACTCTTGCTCAGCAAGTAACGACGCCTGCACGCATTCCTCGCATTCCTCGAAACCATCCCGCTGAACGTAATACAACATGTCCAACGGCGTCCGCCCGCCAAGCGCGGCCAGGCGCTCGAGGCGCTCGCGGTCGGATGGGGACAGGGCTTGCAGGTCTTGTTCGGTAGCCATGATTGCCTCCTTGGCGGCCAAAACACCACCTTAGCACAGGGCGGACCGCGCGGTTTGCGCGGCCGCAAGCGCTTTTAGTGGCGGTGCGCGGTGAGGAAGAGGACGATGGCGACGCCGGCGGCGATCAGCAGCACCTGGGGCACGGTTTCGCGCAGGGTGGCGCGGCGCTGCATCTGCGGCATCAGGTCGCTGACGGCGATGTAGATGAAACCGGACGAGGCGAACACCAGCACGTAAGGGATCAGATTGCTGGCCTGGTCCAGCGTGTAGTAGCCCAGCAGGCCGCCGGCGATCGCCATCATGCTGCACAGCAGATTGTAGATGTAGGCGCGCGTACGCGAGAAGCCCGCGTTCAGCAGCACGATGAAGTCGCCGATCTCCTGCGGAATCTCGTGCGCGATAATCGCCAGGCCGGTCACCAGGCCCAGGCCGGGGTCGGCCAGGAAGGCCGCCGCGATCAGGATGCCGTCGGTGAAATTGTGCATGCCGTCGCCGACCAGTATCATCCAGCCCGCCTTGCCGGCCTCGCGCTTGTCGTGGCCATGGTGGTGGTGGTGGCCGTCGTGCTCGTGGTGGTGCGAGTGGCGCAGGATGGCCAGCTTCTCCAGCATGAAGAAGGCCAGCAGCCCGCCCAGCAGGGTGGCAAACAGCGTGCGCGGGTCGGCGTTCGACTCAAACGCCTCCGGCAGCGCGTGCAGCAGCGACGTGGACAGCATGATGCCCACCGACAGGCTGACCATGCGCTCGACCACCTTGGACAGCAAGGTAAACGAGAAAATGGCCGCAGCCGTCAGGCTGATCACGCCGCCTATAGTGGTGGCCAGCAGTATGGAAATGAGTGTGGAATCGATTTTATAACCTCGGACTGCCTTGGAACGCTACGCAAAACTGCGCAAACCGGGCATTTTACCGCCCGGCCCGGTTTCCTGCTCAGTTATGCAACGCCGTTGGCCTTGAACCAGGCGACGGCACGCGCGAAACCGTCCTTGGCGTCGGCTTCGTTGTAGCTGGGACGGTAGTCCGCGTGGAAGGCGTGGCCCGAGTTCGGGTAGACCACAAACGTGGATTTGGTGTTGCCGGCCGCCGCCAGCGCCGCTTTCAGCTTGTCCAGCGATTCGACCGGGATGCCGGTGTCCTTGGCGCCGTACAGGCCCAGCACCGGCGCCTTGATCTTGTCCGCCACGTCGATAGGCTGCGCGGGGTTGATCGGCGTCTTGTCGCCCACCACGCGGCCGTACCAGGCCACGCCGGCCTTCACGTTCGGGTTGTGCGCGGTGTACAGCCAGGTCTGGCGGCCGCCCCAGCAGAAGCCGGTGATGCCCAGCTTGTCGGTGTTGCCGCCATTGGCCTTGGCCCAGGCCACGACGGCGTCCAGGTCGGCCAGCACTTCGGTGTCCGGGGTTTTGCCGACGATGTTTTTCATCAGCTCGGCCTGGGACGGCGCCTTGGTGGCGTCGCCCTGGCGCACGAACAGGTCCGGCGCCAGCGCCAGGTAGCCCAGCTTGGCGAAGCGGCGCGCCACGTCGGCGATGTGCTCGTGCACGCCGAAGATTTCGGAGATCACCAGTATCACGGGCAGGCCGGTCTTGCCGGCGGGCTGCGCGCGGTAGACCGGCACGGCGGTGCCGTTCACCGTCACCGTGACGGTGCCGGCGGTCAGGCCTTCGGTGTCTGTCTTGACCACGTTCTGCGCCACCACCGGCAGCGCGGCGGCGGCAAAGCCGGTGCCCAGCGCCACTTTCAGGAAGTCGCGGCGGGGTACGCCGTCGTTCAGGTGCTTTTCGTTCAGGCTTGCTGCGTCGTTCAACAAATCTTTCATCAGTCCCCTCCAGTGGTTACAACAAAATGTGCGGCGGCGCTGGCGGGTTACGGCGGCGCCTAACCCGCCCTACGCATATGACGGCGTCGCGGCATTGGTTGCGACGTCGCGACAGGGCGTAGGGCGGGTTAGCGTAGCGTAACCCGCCGTTAGTGCGCCTCCTCCCAGTTCTTCCCTACCCCGACCTCGGCCAGCAGCGGCACCTTCAGCTGCGCCACGCCGGCCATCAGCTGCGGCAGCTTCTCGCGCACCAGCGCCAGCTCGTCGTCGGGCACTTCCAACACCAGTTCATCGTGCACCTGCATGATCATCTTGGTTTTCAGCTGGTCTTTCTCCAGCCAGTCCTGCACCGCGATCATGGCCAGCTTGATCAGGTCCGCCGCCGTGCCCTGCATCGGCGCGTTGATCGCGGCGCGCTCGGCGCCCTGGCGGCGCGGGCCGTTCGGCGAATTGATCTCCGGCAGCCACAGGCGGCGGCCGAACACGGTCTCCACATAGCCCTTGGCCTTGGCCTGCAGGCGCGTATCGTCCATGTACGCCTTCACGCCGGAGAAGCGCGCGAAGTAGCGGTCGATATAATTCTGCGCGGCGGCGCGGTCTATGCCCAGGTTGCCCGCCAGGCCGAAGGCGCTCATGCCGTAGATCAGGCCGAAGTTGATCACCTTGGCGTAGCGGCGCTGCTCGCTCGTCACGTCCGCCGGCGCCACGCCGAAGATCTCGGCGGCCGTGGCGCGGTGGATGTCCTCGCCCTCGGCGAAGGCGCGCAGCATGTTCGCGTCTTCCGAGATGTGCGCCATGATGCGCAGCTCGATCTGCGAATAGTCGGCCGACACGATATGGCTGCCCGGCGGCGCCACGAAGGCTTCGCGGATGCGGCGCCCTTCGGCCGTGCGGATGGGGATGTTCTGCAGATTGGGATCGTTCGACGCCAGGCGCCCCGTCACCGCCACCGCTTGCGCGTAGTTGGTGTGCACGCGGCCGGTGGCCTTATTGATCATCAGCGGCAGCTTGTCCGTGTAGGTGGACTTCAGCTTGGCCATGCCGCGGTATTCCAGCAGCACCTTCGGCAGCGGATAGTCCTCGGCCAGCTTTTGCAGCACTTCCTCGTCGGTGGACGGCGCGCCGCTCGGGGTCTTTTTCACCACCGGCAGCTTCAGCTTCTCGAAGAAGATCTCGCCGATCTGCTTGGGCGACCCCAGGTTGAAGGGCTGCTCGGCTAGTTCGTGCGCCTTGGCTTCCAGTTCCACGATACGTGCGCCCAGTTCGGCCGACTGCGTCTTGAGCAGCGCGGCGTCTATCATCACGCCGTTGCGCTCTATCTTCTGCAGCACGATGGCGGTCGGCAGTTCGATCTGGCTGTAGATGTGCTCCAGCTTCGCATCCGCAGTGACGTTGCCATGCATGGCCAGGTGCAGGCGCAGCGTGATGTCGGCGTCTTCCGCCGCGTACTCGGTGGCGCGGCCGATTTCCACCTGGTCGAAGGTGATCTGCTTGGCGCCCTTGCCGCACACGTCCACGAAGGGAATGGTGGTGTGGTTCAGGTGGCGCAGCGCCAGGCTGTCCATGTCGTGCGTGCGGTGCGACTCGAACACATAGGACTGCAGCAGCGTGTCGTGCACGATGCCGCGCAGCGCCACGCCGTGGTTGGCGAAGATGTGCGCGTCGTATTTCAGGTTCTGGCCCACTTTGGCCTTGGCGGCGTCTTCCAGCCAGGGTTTCAGCTTGTCCAGCACCAGCTCGCGGCTCAGCTGCTCCTGCACGCCCTGGTAGCTGTGCGCCACCGGGATGTAGCAGGCCAGGCCAGGCTCGGTGGCCAGCGAAATGCCGACCATTTGCGCCGTCATCGGCTCCAGCGAGGTGGTTTCCGTGTCCACGGCGGTCAGCTCTGCGGCGTTGATGCGCGCGATCCAGGCGTCCAGCTGGGCTTCGGTGAGCACGGTTTCGTAGTTCACGCTGGCGGGCGCGCTGGCGGCGGCGAACAGGTCGCCATTGGCGCCGCCGGCGGCGATCGCGCCGTCCGGCGCAGCGCCGGCACCGGAGCCATTGCCGGAGGCTGCGGCCGGAGCGCCTGCGCCGCCGGCGCCGATGGGCGCGGACGGCGTCATGCCGCCCAGTTCGCGCAGCAGGGTCTTGAAGCCGTATTTGCCGAAGAAGGCCAGCAGCGCTTCCTTGTCCTCGCCCTTGGCCACCAGCGATTCGGAAATCGACATCATGTGCGCGGCCAGGTCGCAATCGGTTTTCACGGTGATCAGCTCGCGGCCCTTGGGCAGCCACCCCAGCGCCTGGCGCAGGTTCTCGCCCACGGCGCCGGTGATTTTCTCCGCATTGGCCATCACGCCGTCCAGGCTGTCGTAAGCGGTCAGCCACTTCAGCGCGGTTTTCGGGCCGCACTTGGCCACGCCCGGCACGTTGTCGACCGTGTCGCCGATCAGGGTCAGGTAGTCGATGATGCGGTTGGGCGGCACGCCGAACTTGGTCAGCACGCCCGCCTCGTCCATTTTCTCGTTGGTCATGGTGTTGATCAGCATGACGTTGGGGTTGACCAGCTGCGCCAGATCCTTGTCGCCGGTGGACACCACCACGTCCAGCCCCACCTTCACCGCGTCCACGCACAGCGTGCCGATCACGTCGTCCGCCTCCACCCCCTCCACCATCAGGATGGGCCAGCCCATGGCGCGCACCGCCTCGTGGATAGGCTCGATCTGCAGGCGCAGGTCGTCCGGCATGGAGGCGCGGGTGGCCTTGTATTCCGGGTACATATCGTCGCGGAAGGTCTTGCCCTTGGCGTCGAACACGCAGGCGATGTAGGCGGCGGGGAAATCGGCGCGCAGGCGGCGCAGCATGTTGACCATGCCGTGCATGGCGCCGGTCGGATGGCCGTCCGGACTGCGCAGGTCGGGCAGCGCGTGGAAGGCTCGGTAGAGATAGCTGGAACCGTCAACCAGCAGCAGGGTCTTTTGCATATTAGAAAATTAAGCGTTCCGGCGTTATAACAATGTAGTCGGCCATTATCGCAGACTATTTTAAAACCGGAACCGTGTCGGTTTGTTACAATGGGCACATACAGAATCTAGCTATTCACTTAACAGGGCGGTATACATCATGCGTGCATCCATAATCTGGCCAGTCCTCATTCTCGCCCTGAACAGCGTCGCCCAGGCTCAAACGCCTTCGGCCGCGCCCCCCAAACTCGACAAAATCGAAGAAGTTGACACGCCGATCACGGTTACCACCAAGCCGGCCAACGAACGCAAGATCACGGAGAAACGCGAAGGCGGCCGTGTGACCGAGGCCAAAGTCAAGAGCGGCCCGAGCACCTACACCGTCAAGGCGCAGAACACCAGCAGCACCACGGCCCTGCCCGGCGACGCCGCCGGCTCGGCCAACCGTGGCCCGCAGTGGACCGTGATGGAATTCGACATCGGCAAGAAAAAGACCAAGCAGAAGGAAGGCGAAGCGGCCGACGACACGCCGGCCCCGCCGCCCGCCAAGCCCTGAGCCTGCGCTGGTCCGCGACTTTCTTGCTCCCGCAGCTTACTTAAACAAACCTCTACTCATGGCAGTTTTTACCCCGGTCAGCCTGGATGACGTCAGCCAGTGGATCACGCAATTTCCTCTCGGCAAACCGGTCGCGATCAAAGGCATCGCGTCCGGCATCGAAAACAGCAACTTCTTCCTCACGACCGAGCGCGGCGAATATGTGCTCACGATCTTTGAGAACCTGTCTTTCGAACAACTCCCCTTCTATTTGAACCTGATGCGCCACCTGGCCGACCGGGGCGTGGCCGTGCCCGCGCCGATCGCCAACGCGGACGGTCAGCTGGTGGTGCCGCTGCACGGCAAGCCGGCCTCCATCGTCACCAAGCTGGTGGGCAAGTCGCAAATGGACCCGCAGCCGGTGCATTGCGCCGAAGTGGGCGCCATGCTGGCGAAAATGCACGTGGCGGCGCTGGACTACACCGGCACGCAGCCCAATCTGCGCGGCCTGGACTGGTGGAACTGGGCCACGCCGCAAGTGCTGCCCTTCCTGTCCGACGCGGAAGCGCACCTGCTGCGCGCCGAGATGCATTTCCAGGAAGCGTTCTACGGCTGCGACACTTACAAGCAGCTGCAGCAAGGCCCGGTGCACGCCGACCTGTTCCGCAACAACGTCATGTTCGACGGCGACAAGCTCACCGGCTTCTTCGACTTCTACTTCGCCGGCTGCGACAGCTGGCTGTTCGACGTGGCGGTGACGGTCAACGACTGGTGCATCGACCTGGACACGGGCGTGCTGGACACGGCGCGCGTGCGCGCCATGCTGGACGCCTACCATGCCGTGCGCCCCTTCACCGAGGCGGAGCAGACCGCATGGCAGCCCATGCTGCGCGCCGGCGCGCTGCGCTTCTGGCTCTCGCGCCTGTACGACCTGCACCAGCCGCGCGAAGCGGAGATGCTCACGCCGCACGACCCCACGCACTTTGAACGCATCCTGCGCGAACGCATCGCCGTAGCCGCACCAGCACTGTACTGACACTGAAAACCGATATGGGCAAACTTCCCGCAAGCACCGGCTGGCTCTGGATCAAACAGGGCTACGGCATGTTCAAGCAGCAGCCAGGCAACCTGACGTCGCTGGCCATGCTGTACGCCATGCTGAATCTGCTGCTTAACATCGTGCCCTATATCGGCCCGCTGGCCTGGGTGATCCTGACCCCGGTGTTCTCGGTAGCGTTAATACAGGCTGGCGCCGACGTGGAGCAAGGCAAGCGGGTAACACCGAAACTGCTGACGGTAGGCTTCCAGAAGCCGGCCTTCGGCAAACTGGTGGCGGTGGGCCTGCTGTACATGGCTGCCGCTGCGCTGGCCATCGGCCTGGCCACGCTGGCCAGCGACGGCATGCTGATCAAGCTGCTCACCGGCCAGGTGCCGCACAACTCGCCGGAAGCGCGCGACGCCAGCCTGGGCGGCGCCTTCCTGGTCATTATGGCGGCCGGCATTCCGGCGGCCATGGCCTTCTGCTTTGCCGCGCCGCTGATCTACTTCCAGAAAATGGGCGTGGGCAAGTCCATCTTCTTCAGCTTCTTCGGCGTATGGCGCGCGTTCAAGACCTTCGCCGTTTTCCTGATCAGCATGTTCGGCCTGATGCTGCTGCTGTCGCAGACCGTGGCCCTGCTGTTCGGCCGCACCCCCGCCTTGTATATGATGGTGATGCAGGTGGTGCTGGTGCTGTTCTCGGTGCTGTTCCACTGCTCGCTGTACGCCAGCTACCGGCAAATCTTCGGCAGCCCGGTACAGCCGCAGGACCCGCAGGAAAACCAGCCACAGGAATAAGCAATCCGTAGGGCGGGTTAGCCCGCAGGGCGTAACCCGCCAGACGTCAGCGTCCCAGCCGCTCCAGCTTCGCCACGCTCAAATCCAGCACCTTCATACCGTGGCTGCCGAAGTTGATCTGTGCGCGGCAGTTGGCGCCGCTGCCTTCGATGTTGACGATCACGCCTTCTCCGAATTTGCCGTGCGAGACCGCCTCGCCGATGCGCCAGCCGCTGCCGCCGCCGGCTTTCTGCGCCATGCGCTGGGCCAGGGCGTTGTCGCTGCCCAGGTTCAGCGGCGCGTCGTCCCAGGCCGACTTCTTGTTGGCGAACCAGTGCGACTGCACCTTGGGCGACAGCCACTTCAGCGATTCCTCAGGCAGCTCGTCGAAGAAGCGCGACTTCATGTTGTAGCGGGTCTGGCCGTGCAGCATGCGGGTCTGCGAGAAGCACATGTACAGGCGCTTGCGCGCGCGCGTGATGGCCACGTACATCAGGCGCCGTTCCTCCTCCACGCCGCCGTCCTCTTTCGAGCTGCTCTCGTGCGGGAACAGGCCCTCTTCCAGGCCGGTGATGAAGACGTTGTCGAACTCCAGGCCCTTGGCCGAGTGCACCGTCATCATCTGCAGCGCGTCCTGGCCGGCTTGCGCCTGGTTGTCGCCCGCTTCCAGCGAGGCGTGCGACAGGAAGGCCGACAGCGGCGACATCACCGTGGCCAGCGGCGCGTCCGCGTCCAGTATCTCGATGCCGTCGGCGTTGACGATGGGCGCGCCGGCCTGCGCGTCCGCGCGCGGTCCCAGGTGCGCCGGGGCGCCCTGGCCATAGCCTTCTTCGGACACGAAGTGCGTGGCCGCGCTCACCATCTGCTCCAGGTTCTCGACGCGGTCCGCGCCTTCTTTCTCGGTGGCGTAATGGCTCAGCAGCGTACTGCCTTCCAGCACCACGCGCACCAGTTCGGGCAGCGCCATCTGCTGCGTTTCAAAGCGCATGCCTTCTATCATCTTGACGAAGCCGGACAGCGAGCTGCCCGCCTTGCCCGACATATACGGCACCGCCGCGTACAGCGAAATGCCGTACTGCTGCGCCGCGCCCTGCAGGTTCTCGATGGTGCGCACGCCGATGCCGCGCGTGGGGAAGTTCACCACGCGCAGGAAGGCCGAGTCGTTGTGCGGATTGTCCATCAGCTGCAGATAGGCGATGGCGTGCTTGACCTCGGCGCGCTGGAAGTAGCGCAGGCCGCCGTACACATGGTAGGGAATGCCGGCCGAGAACAGCGCATGCTCGATCACGCGCGACTGCGCGTTGGAGCGGTACAGCACCGCCACTTCGCTGCGCGAGGCGCCTTCGGCGATGAGGTTCTTGGTTTCCTCGATAATCCACTGCGCTTCCTGCAGGTCCGAGCTGGCCTCGTACACGCGCACCTGTTCGCCGTGCCCGGCGTCGGTGCGCAGGTTCTTGCCCAGGCGCTTGCTGTTGTTGGAGATCAGCATATTGGCCGAGTCCAGGATGTGGCCGTGCGAGCGGTAGTTCTGCTCCAGCTTGATCAGGTTCTGGACGTTGAACTCCTGCTCGAAGGCGCGCATATTGCCCACATTCGCGCCACGGAAGGCGTAGATGCTCTGGTCGTCGTCGCCCACCGCAAACAGCGCGCTGCGGGCCTGGCTCTGGCCCTGGCCGGACAGCAGCTTGAGCCACTTGTACTGCAGGTCATTGGTATCCTGGAACTCGTCCACCAGGATGTGCTTGAAGCGCTGCTGGTAGTGCTCGCGCAGCGGCTGGTTGCGGCTCAGCAGCTCGTAGCTGCGCAGCAGCAGTTCGGCAAAATCCACCACGCCTTCGCGCTGGCACTGGTCGTCGTACAGGCCGTACAGCTCCACCATCTTGCGCTCGGCGGGGTCGTGGGCTTCCACGTCGCCGGCGCGCAAGCCCGCGTCCTTGGCGCCGTTGATGAAGTACATCACCGACTTGGCCGGGAACTTCTCGTCGTCGATATTGAAGGCCTTCAGCAGGCGCTTGATGGCCGACAGCTGGTCCTGCGAATCAAGGATCTGGAAGGTCTGCGGCAGGGCCGCGTCACGGTAGTGGGTGCGCAGCAGGCGGTTGCACAAGCCGTGGAAGGTGCCTATCCACATGCCGCGCGTATTGATCGGCAGCATGGCCGACAAGCGCGTGAGCATTTCCTTGGCGGCCTTGTTGGTGAACGTCACCGCCAGGATGCCGGCCGGCGATACCTGGCCGGTCTGGATCAGCCAGGCTATGCGGGTGGTCAATACGCGGGTCTTGCCCGAGCCGGCGCCGGCAAGGATGAGGGCGCTTTGGGCTGGCAGCGTAACAGCGGCCAGTTGTTCGGGGTTGAGGTTGTGGAGGAGATTTTGCATCCCGTGATTATACCGGGGCGGCGCGCGCCCCGGTGCAAAACACTGGATATCCAATCAGCCCTTGGGCGCTGGGACCGCTTCGGCCTGGCCGTTGCGCACGGCTTCCTGGATCAGCGCACGCACGGTCTGGTCGGCTTCGCGGCTCAGGCGGCCTTGCTCCCGGCCCAGCTCGCCCATCTTCTGGCCCAGCTCCTTCATGGGCTTGCCTGCTTCGCGCATTTCCGCACTCAGCGCCTTCATTGGCTCCTGCTTGAGGGCCATTTCCGCGTGCATTTTTGCAAACTCGGCAGTCAGCTCCTTCATTTGCTTCTTGAAGGGCTCCATTTCCTTTTTCAGGGCCGCCATTTCGCGCTGCAGGGCCTCGCGGTCGGCGCCGGCTTCACCGTTGCGCTCCATCCGGCGCCCCACCGCTTCCATCTTGCGCGCCACGGCTTCCTGCTCGCGCGCCACTTGCTCGATCCTGGCGTGCGGCATACCGCGCTCCTGGCGCTCGGCCTGGTCGGACATCGCGCGCATTTTCTCGCCCAGCACGGCCATGGCCTTGCTGTGCTGCTCCATCTCCTTGCTTTGCTCTTTCATTTTCTGATCCATCGCGTCGGCCGGCGCCCAGGCGGCGTTGACCTTGGCCAGCAGTGCGGGATCCTTGATCAGCCAGGCCTGGCTACCGTCGCGGTACCAGATGAAGTCGCCCTTCACGGCGCCTTCCAGGCGGCTCAGTTCGGCCATGTCGTTGCGGCCGGAATAGATCGACTTGTAGCCGTCGCCGCGCCGGATGGCGTAGGCTTCCTTGGCGTTGTTGTTCATGGTCAGGCGGCCGAAGGTCATGCGGATGCGCCCGGGAGTGTGCGGGGCAGCCTGCTCGTCGGCCTGCATGGGCGCCGGCGGGGCCGGCGGCGCAGCCGGGGCTGCTGGAGCTGCCGGTGCGGCGGGGGCTGCTTTCGCTGCCGGAGCAGCCGGAGCCGCTGGGGCTGCCGGTGCGGCGGGGGCTGCAGGAGCAGCCGGGGCAGCCAAAGCCACCAAGGCGGCGGGAGCGGGACGGGCGGCAAGCGCGGGACGCGGTGCTGGCATCGGAGCGGCTGCGGGCGCCGGGGCCGGGACTGGAGCGGCGTCCGGCACTGGCGGCACCGGCGCGGCGGCCGCGAGCATCATCGGCTGGGCAACGGCAGGCACCGGCGGCACGGCAGGCAGGGACTTGGGGGCGGCGGGCGCGTCAATAGCGGGCACGGCAGGAGCTGCCGGCGCGTCAACGGCGGGCGGCTGCGGGGCGGCGTGGGCGTACAGCACGGCGCAGGCGGTGCACAGGCCAAGCAGGGGCGCGGCAATCTTCCAGCTCAGCGGCTGGCTGTCTGGGCGGACCAGACGTTTGATACGGGACATGAGGTTTCCTCCTTGAGCCCCCAGCGCAGGCTGGGGGGTAGCGAACTGGAAGCGGTCCAGTTCGGACAATGCAAGGGCCAGGCGCCGCGGTTCGCCGAGCGTGCTTGCGGCTAAATCATCTGCAATCTGCTCCCGTTCGTCGCGGATGTGCCGGGACAGCATCCACACGCTCGGGTGGTAAAACAACAGTATCTCGATCGCGCTCTGCACCAGGTTCACCAGGTAGTCATGGCGCTTGATATGGGCCAGTTCGTGCGCCAGCAGCGCTTCCAGAAGATCGGCCGGCATGCCGGTCAGCAGCGACGCGGGCAGCAGCACCACCGGCTTCCAGCAGCCCGCCGTCATGGGCGAGTCCAGGTGGTCCGCCACGGCCAGCCGCACCGGACGGTCCAGCCCGAGACGCAGCGCCAGGCGGTCCAGGCGCTGCTGCCAGTGGGCATTCGGCACGGCCTGCGCCTCCAGCGTGCGCTCGCGCACCCAGAGCAGGCCCAGCGACAGGCGCACCGTCATGAACGCGGCCCCGCTGGCCCACAGCAGCACCAGCCAGGGCAGCTGGCGCTGCAGCATGTATTGCCAGGAAATGAGTTGGTCGCCATCCATGAGCACGGGCACGCCCAGGCCAGCGGATGCCGCGCCGGCAGGAGCGGCCGCCATCAGCAGCGCGGCGGGATGGGCGGCGGGCGCGGCGCTGGCCGCGTCCAGCAGGCGCCAGACGATACCGGCCAGCGGCAGCGCGGCGCACAGCAGCAAGGCGCCGCAGGCAACCGCGTAGCGCGCCTGGGGACGGGCGTTGCGCAGCAGTTGCAGCGCCAGTGTCGCCGCCCAGCCGATCAGCAATCCCTGCCACACAAAGTGCAGCAGCGACCAGCCTATGGCAGGCATCAGCAGGGACAGCAACTCGGCCATGAATAACTCCTTGAAATATGCAATGTAGATTAAATGATCTAGAACTCTCTGTCTAGAACTTTTTTTCTACTTCCAGCCGTGACGGCGTCAGCATGAATGTAGCGGCGGGCGCCGCCAGGAGCGAGGGATTTGCGACAGAACGCCGCCTGCGCGGAGCAGGCGGCAAAAATGCGGAGTTTAGAACTCGACCACGGAACGGATCGACTCGCCGGACTTCATCAGGTCAAAGCCCTTGTTGATGTCTTCCAGCTTCAGCTTGTGGGTGATCAGGTCGTCGATATTGAGCTTGCCTTCCATATACCAGTCGACGATCTTCGGCACGTCGGTGCGGCCGCGCGCGCCGCCGAAAGCGGAGCCCTTCCACACCCGGCCCGTCACCAGCTGGAACGGACGGGTGGAGATCTCCTGCCCCGCCGCCGCCACGCCAATGATGATGGACTGGCCCCAGCCCTTGTGGCAGCACTCCAGCGACTGGCGCATGGTGGTGGTGTTGCCGATGCACTCGAAGCTGTAGTCGGCGCCGCCGTCCGTCAACTGGACGATGGCGTCCACCACGTTTTCCACCTTGGTCGGGTTGATGAAGTGCGTCATGCCGAACTTGCGCGCCATCTCTTCGCGCGCCGGGTTGATGTCCACGCCGATGATCTTGTCGGCGCCCACCATCTTGGCGGCCTGGATCACGTTCAGGCCGATGCCGCCCAGGCCGAACACCACCACATTGGCGCCCGCCTCCACTTTGGCGGTGAACAGCACGGCGCCCACGCCGGTGGTGACGCCGCAGCCGATGTAGCAGACCTTGTCGAACGGCGCGTCCGAGCGGATCTTGGCCAGCGCGATCTCCGGCACCACGATGTAGTTCGAGAAGGTGGACGTGCCCATGTAGTGGAAGATGGGCTTGCCGTCGATGGAGAAGCGGCTGGTGGCGTCCGGCATCAGGCCGCGGCCCTGGGTGGAGCGGATCGACTGGCACAAGTTGGTTTTTTGCGACAGGCAGAATTTGCACTGGCGGCACTCCGGCGTGTACAGCGGAATGACGTGGTCGTCCTTCTTCAGCGATTTCACGCCCGGACCCACGTCCACCACCACGCCTGCGCCCTCATGGCCCAGGATGGCGGGGAAGATGCCTTCCGGGTCGGCGCCGGACAGGGTGTAGTAGTCGGTGTGGCAAATACCGGTGGCCTTGATTTCCACCAGCACTTCGCCCTCGCGCGGGCCGCCCAGCTCCACTTCCTCGATGGTCAGCGGAGCGCCGGATTTCCATGCAACGGCTGCTTTGGTTTTCATGCTTGTTTCCTGTGTACGTTGGGGATTGCCCTGATAAGCGGGATACCCGAATCATAACAAGGAAAACAAGATTACACCGGCAATAAGGCCAACCCCTGTTCCGGCCTTTCGTCCCACAGGCGGCGCAGCTGGCCGGCCAGGCGCAGCGGTTCGAGCGGCTTGGCGATGATGCCGGCCGCGCCGGCCGCCACGTAGCGCGCCATTTCACCGGCCGACACCGCGCCGGTGACGAACATGGCCGGCGTATGGCACAGGTGCGGTATGCTGCGCAGCTGCGCCAGCGTGGCCACGCCGTCCATGCCGGGCTCCTGCACGTCCAGCAGGATCAGATCGGGATGAAAGTCAGCCCCCAGGCGCAATGCCGCCAGGCCCGAACTGCACTCGCGCACCTTGAAATTGCCGATCACTTCCAGCGCCATCTTGGCCACGCCGCGCACGTGCGGGTTGTCTTCAACATACAGTATGCTGTTCAGCACGCCCATCAGGTGGCCTCCTCTTGCAGGATCACCGGCTCTATGCCCAGCAGATGGGACACGGTGCGCCAAAGCTGGCGCGGCGAGGTCCAGGGCTTGGGCAGGAAGGCGTGCGCCTGCAGGCGCAGGCCGGGATGGCGGGCCGAATACAGCAGCACCGGCATGCGTTCCCGGCGCTGCCGCAGCTGCTCCAGCAGCACCGTGCCGTCGCCATCGGGCAGGTCCGGATCGAGTACCACCAGCGCGTAGCTGGCCTGCTCCACCTTGCCCAACGCCTCGGCCAGCGTGGCCACGTGCACCACTTCCGTTTCCGGCACCAGCAGCGTGGCCAGCACCAGCGCAGCGTCGCTGTCGCCGTCAACGTGCAGCACACGCGGCACTTCGGTGACCAGGGCCGCCAGCTCTTCCATCACGTCACCGATTGCGTGCAGATTGTCCTTCATCTTCTTTTCTCCGCCCGCAGCCAAGGCGGCTGCGGTTTGCTTGTTGCGCAGTGCCTGAAGCCAGAAGGCGCGCGCGCACAGCAGCGGCGGGGCCGTATCGATGGATTCAGGGTGCAAGGTCGGCGGAGCTGGGCCGAAATTCAGATACAGCGGCAGGGAGCGGGCGGCTGCAAGAGGAAGCAACGGGGCGGTTCAGGACCCCGTGCTTGTGGATACAAGTTTAGCGTATTTCGGGCGAAACGGTTTTATTTTCGGACTTATTTTTTCAGCCGTGCACTAAACGCAGCATGCAAACCATTCAATGTTTCCTCGGCCGTCAGCAGCTGGTCGGCAATCTCGTTGATCTTGCGGCGGCTGGAACGCGCATGGTCGCGCAGCACCTCGAACGCGGTGTTGCGGTCGGTCTGGAACTTGCACATCAACAGGCCGACGGCCAGGCTGGTCTCGCGCCCGGCGGCCAGCGCCGCATTCAGATTCAGTTCGGTGCGGCGCAGCTGGCGGATTTCGTCGGCGCGCGCCAGACCGGCTTCGAAGGCCGGCATCAGGTGCTGCTCGTCGACCGGCTTGACCACAAAGCCAACCGCGCCGTAAGCGGCGGCCTGCTTGGCCGCGTCGCTGTCGCCGCGTCCGGACAGGAACATGAACGGCACCGAGGTGTTGCGGTTGAGCTGCTTGGCCAGTTCCAGGCCGGACATGCCGGGCATGTGGATGTCGAGCAGCGCCATGTCCGGTTCGCGCTCGGCCACCTGGGCCAGCGCCTGGTCGGCCGAATAGGCCAGCACCGTGTCGTAACCGGCATGGTGCAGCACTTCGCTAAGGAAGGCGGCCAGCAACTGGTCGTCGTCAACTATCAGTATCAGGCGCTTCGCCGGGGTGGGTGCATTCATTGTTCGCAACCTTGAGCGGAAGATAATGCAACCGATTATAAGACGATCGCGCCGCGCCGGCGCGAATTTATTCGCTGATGAATTCTTCCACGGCTTCAGCCAGGAACAGCGCGTTGAAATCGCGCACCGCCTGGGCCGGGTCTTCCACCATGTAGACGCCGCTCACGGCCGCCACCATGTGCGCCCCGCGCGCCACCAGCGGCGCGGCGTTCTGCGGCGTCATGCCGCCGATGACCACGCGCGGCAGGTGCACGCGCCGGCGCGCCTCGTCCAGTATCTCGGGCTGCGTGGTGACGGCATACTGCTTCACGCGCGACAGGTAGAAGCCGCCGAAGGCGACGTAGCTGGCGCCGGCTTCCTGCGCGTCGAGCGCCAGCTGCATCTCGCCGTAGCAGGAGGCGCCGATGATGGTGTCCGGCCCGAGCAGCGCGCGGGTCTGGGCGATGCGGGCGTCGGTGCCGCCGAGGTGGATGCCGTCCGCGCCGATCAGCAGGCACAGGTCGACATGGTCGTTGACGATGAAGGGCACGCCGTAGCGGCGGCACAGCGCCAGCAGCTCCGCGCTCTGCTTCATGCGCAATTCGGGGCTGGCATCCTTGTGGCGGTACTGCAGCATGGCCACGCCTTCGGCCAGCGCCTGTTCGGTGACGTCGAGCAGGCGGGCGGTGTCGTCCCAGTTGGGGGTAACCAGATAAAGTCCTTGCATGATGGTCTCTCTTTGATAGTTGTAGTGACTAGCGTTGTGGAATGCGCTGGCCGGGCGCGATGGCAAAGGCGGCGGCCAGCGCGCCATGCGTGTAGTCTTGCGCGCGCGCCAGCGCCTGCTGCATCGGAACGCCTTGCGCCAGCAGGCCGGCGGCAGCGGCGGCCAGCGTGCAGCCGCTGCCGTGGAACTCGCCGGGCAGGCGGGCCCAATGCCAGGCCCGCTCCTGCCCCGGCGTCGGCGCGGCGCTGAACCAGCGGTTGATGACGGTGTCGCCGCCGCCATGGCCGCCCGTGACCAGCACGTGGCGGCAGCCCTGCCCCAGCAAGACCCGCGCAGCGCGCTGCGAATCCGCATCGGCGCCGGCGGGTGACTCGGCGGCGCCGGCCGCCGCATCCGCCGCTTCCGCCGTGCTGCCGGTGCGCGCCAGCGCCAAAGCTTCCGGCCCGTTGGGCGTGATCAGCGTGACCAGAGGCAGCAGCGCCGCCAGCGCCTGCACCGCGTCGCCGCGCGAGAGCAGGTCGCCGTGGCCGCTTGCCAGCACGGGGTCGAGCACGACGGGCAGCGTATCGCCCGCTCCGGCGCGCAGTTCGGCGCGTAGTTCGGCGATCACCTGCGCTATGGCGCGCGCGTTGGCGGCGCTGCCGGGGATGCCGATTTTGACCGCATCCACCGTCACCCTGGCTGCCAGCGCGCGGGCCTGGCGCAGCACCACATCCGGCTCCACCGGCAGCACTTCGTACACACGGTCATTGTCCTGCACCGTGAGCGCGGTGATGACCGGCAGCGCATGCGCACCCTGTGCACGTATCGCCAGGATGTCGGCAGCGATGCCGGCGCCGCCCGACGGATCAGCGCCGGAAAACACCAGCACGCAGCGCCTCCGCGCATTCGGCCCGCCCGCATCCGCAGCGGCAGCGCTCACCGTCATACCATCCTGCCCGCCATCGGCGACGACGGCGAGGCCGCGAACTTGCGCGCAATGCGCCCGGACAGGAAGGCTTCACGCCCAGCCTGCACGCCCAGCTTCATGGCTCGCGCCATGCGCACCGGATCCTGCGCGCCGGCAATGGCGGTATTCATCAGCACACCGTCACAGCCCAGCTCCATCGCGATGGCCGCATCCGACGCCGTGCCGACGCCCGCATCCACCAGCACCGGCACCTTGGCCTGCTCGATAATCAGCGACAGATTCCATGGATTGAGTATCCCCATGCCGGAGCCGATCAGCGACGCCAGCGGCATCACCGCCACGCAGCCGATATCCTCCAGCATGCGTGCCTGGATAGGATCGTCGCTGCAATAAACCATCACATCGAAACCATCCTTCACCAGCTCCTTCGCCGCCACCAGCGTCTCCGGCATATTGGGGAACAGGGTCTTCTCGTCGCCCAGCACCTCCAGCTTCACCAGCTTGTGGCCGTTGAGCAGCTCGCGCGCCATTTGCAGCGTGTAGACCGCGTCCTTGGCCGAATAGCAGCCGGCGGTGTTGGGCAGGATGGTGTACTGCGACGGCGGCAGCACGTCCAGCAAGCTGGGCGCCTTCGGGTCCTGGCCGATGTTCACGCGGCGGATCGCCACCGTGATGATTTCAGCGCCCGCCGCGTCGGTCGCCTCGCGGGTCTGCGGCAGGTCTTTGTATTTGCCGCTGCCCACCAGCAGGCGGGAGGTGTAAGTCTTGCCTGCAATGGTCAGCAGGTCTTCATTTTTCAGGTCACGCATTTTCAATCTCCAATTTTTTTGTTTGACACGCCGCGCTCAGCCACCGCCGATGGCGCGCACGATGTCCACTTTGTCCTGCGCCTGCAAGGTGCGCCCGCCCCAGGCCTGGCGCGGCACCACGCTGCGGTTCACAGCCAGCGCCAGCGCCTGGTGCGCCAGCCCCAGCTCCTCCACCAGCGCCTGCAGGCTGTATTGCGGCGGCACGCTGCGCGCCTCGCCGTTCAGTTCAATCGCGATCATGGCGGGTCAAGCCTTGCTGTAGAGCTGCGCGCCCTTCTTCACAAACTCCACAGCCTTCTCCTGCATGCCCTGCGCAGCGTACTCGCGCACCTCCTGCGTGATCTTCATCGAGCAGAAATGCGGGCCGCACATGGAACAGAAATGCGCCACCTTGGCGCTGTCCTTGGGCAGCGTCTCGTCATGGAAAGAGCGCGCCTTGTCCGGATCGAGGCCGATGTTGAACTGGTCTTCCCAGCGGAACTCGAAGCGCGCCTTGGACAGCGCGTTGTCGCGGATCTGCGCGCCCGGATGGCCTTTCGCCAGGTCCGCCGCGTGCGCCGCGATCTTGTAGGTGATGATGCCGTCCTTGACGTCGTCCTTGTTCGGCAGGCCGAGATGCTCCTTGGGCGTGACGTAGCACAGCATGGCCGTGCCGTACCAGCCGATCAAGGCCGCGCCGATGCCGGAAGTGATATGGTCGTAGCCCGGCGCGATGTCCGTGGTCAGTGGTCCCAGCGTGTAGAACGGCGCTTCGCTGCACTGATCCAGCTGCAGGTCCATATTCTCTTTGATGAGCTGCATGGGCACGTGGCCCGGGCCTTCTATCATCACCTGCACATCGTGCTTCCAGGCGATCTGCGTCAGCTCGCCCAGCGTCTTCAGTTCGCCAAGCTGCGCCTCGTCGTTGGCGTCGTAGATGGAGCCGGGACGCAGGCCGTCGCCCAGGCTGAAGGACACGTCGTAGGCCTTCATGATTTCGCAGATCTCTTCGAAGTGCGTGTACAGGAAGGACTCCTTGTGATGCGCCAGGCACCACTTGGCCATGATGGAGCCGCCCCGCGACACAATGCCCGTCAGGCGCTTGGCCGTCAGCGGCACGTAGCGCAGCAGCACGCCGGCGTGGATGGTGAAGTAGTCCACGCCCTGCTCCGCCTGTTCAATCAGCGTGTCGCGGAAAATCTCCCAGGTCAGGTCTTCTGCCTTGCCGTTCACCTTCTCCAGCGCCTGGTAGATCGGCACCGTGCCGATAGGTACGGGGCTGTTGCGGATGATCCATTCGCGCGTTTCGTGGATATGCTTGCCGGTGGACAGATCCATCACATTGTCGCCGCCCCAGCGGATGGCCCAGGTCATCTTCTCCACTTCCTCGCCGATGGACGAGGTGACGGCCGAGTTGCCGATGTTGGCGTTGATCTTGACCAGGAAATTGCGGCCGATGATCATCGGCTCCACTTCGGGGTGGTTGATATTGGCCGGGATAATGGCGCGGCCACGGGCGATTTCCTCGCGCACGAATTCGGGCGTGATCTCGGCCGGGGTTGCGGCGCCATAGTTCTGGCCCGGATGCTGGCGGCCCATCATTTCCGCCATGCGTTCACCCATGGGGCCGGACGCTTTCAGCTCCGCCAGGTACTCCTTGCGGCGCATGTTTTCGCGGATCGCCACGAACTCCATCTCGGGCGTGATGATGCCCTGGCGTGCGTAGTGCATTTGCGTGACATTGCCGTTTGCCTTGGCGCGGCGCGGCTTGCGGGTCAGGTTGAAACGCAGCTCGGCCAGCGCGGCGTCGTTCAGGCGCTCCTTGCCGTAGTCCGAAGTCGGGCCGTCCAGCTCCTCGGTGTCATCGCGCTCCAGTATCCACGGCAGGCGCGGCGTGGCCAGGCCGGAGCGGATATCGATCTGCACGTCCGGGTCGGTGTACGGGCCGGAGGTGTCGTAGACGTAGATGGGCGGGTTCTTCTCGTGGCCGAAGCTGGCCGGGGTGTCGGACTGCGAGATCTCGCGCATGGGCACGCGGATATCCGGGCGGCTGCCCTCGACATAGAATTTGCGGGAATTCGGCAGCGGCGCGATGGCCGCGCTGTCCACTTCAGCGGTGGCGGACAGGAATTTCGGGTTGGCGTTCATTTGGCTCCTTTGTTGGCTACAGGAGCCAGCAAAGGAGGTTCGGCAAATACCCGGCTGCGGCGCGCAGTCCCCAAAGTACGGGCGCGCGGCGTGGCGGGTGGAGGCCTAAAGCTTCCCTTCGCTGGCATTATCCAGATCAGGTTCGGAGGGTATTTCTCACCCGCGCCGCTTTCGCAACGCAGGACCCCTAGCGTGTGCCGCCTTGCGGCAGCGGTTTGAATTATACATGGCCCGCGAACGCAGGCAACATTGATTCGAAACTAAACTTTTTTATTGCACCGCAGGCTCAGCGCGATACGCTGCAGCGGGCAATGCGGTCGATCGAGCCGCTCCACAAGCCACGGTGGCCGCGTTCCTTGGCGACGAACTTTCCTTCCACCGAGGCGTAGCGCAAAGTTTTGCAGCGCAGCTCGGGGCTGTCCTTGGCGAAGGTGACCCACAGGCCGTTGCGCAGGATGCCGTGGTCGTAGTCGTCGCGGTGCAGGTAGATTGCATCGCCATCGAACTCGCGCACCAGGTAGCCGCTCACGCGGATTTGCTTGCCGTCGAAGCGCGCGGGGTTTGCGATCAGCTCTATCAGGGACACGTCCTGCGGCGGGCGCGCCGCCGGTGCGGCCTGCGCCGCCATTGCCGCCGCCATCATCAGGGCCGCTACGATTGTCTTCACCACCAAACTCCATCCATCTGTTCAAAATGCGATGATAACCGAGCGTGGCGGCGTTACGGCGCACATCCTCAAGCAGACGAAAAAAAGCCCCGCCGAAGCGGGGCTCCAGGCAAGCGCCGGAAATTACTTCGCGGCTGGCGCAGGTGCGGCTGCGACGGCTGGTGCTGCGGCAGGCGTAGCGGCGGCTGGCGTGGCGGCGGCCTTCTCAGCATGCTTGCCATCCTTGGCGTGCGATTTCTCTTTCGACTTTTCGGCCTTCTCGGTCTTCACCACTTCCTTGCTTTCCTTGGCTTCCGCTTTCACCACTTTGGCTTCCGCCTTGGCCGACGGCGCTGGAGCAGCGGCAGGAGCCGGGGTTTGAGCGAAGGTAGCGGTTGCGAACAAGCCGGCGATCAGGGTAGCGATAGTCTTGGTCATGATATTTTTTCCTTGGTCAGTATATGAATGGTTTGTTCGGTGCTGCGATTACTTGGCGGCCGGAGTGGTGGCCGAAGCGACGACCGGGGCTGCTGGTGCTGCTGGTGCTGCGGCCGGGGCGCTTGCGGTTTTTTCCGCCGGCTTGGCTGCGGCTTTGCTGTGGTGCGTGCCCTTGGCGGCTTTCTTGTGTTCTTTCGCAGGTTCCGCTTTCACATCGGTCTTCGCGGCTTCCTTGGTTTCCGCTTTCGCGGCAACCGCCTCGGTCTTGGCGGAAGGCGCTGGCGCGGCTGCAGGCGCCGGGGTTTGTGCGAAAGCTGCGGTTGCGAACAGGCCGGCGATCAGGGTAGCGATAGTCTTGGTCATGGTGTATTCCTCTGTAATGATATAAACGGTTTATTTAGTTAACTTTTACTGCTTACTTCGTTGCAGGGGCGGCTGGCTTTGCCGCTTCCTTGACTTCTTTATGTTCTGCCTTGTGCTCTGCTTTGTGTTCTGCTTTGACTGCGGCTTTGGTTTCCACTTTTACTTCGGTCTTGGCTACCGGTGCTGCTGGAGCGGCGGGCGCCGTTGCTGGTGCGGAGGCCTGTGCAAACGCAGCGCTAGCGAACAGTCCGGCGATCAGGGTAGCGATTACTTTTTTCATTTTTCAGTCCTCTTTCTAGTTTGTGGTTTCGTGCACATTTGCCGTGTCACTGAGCAGAAAACGCGGCCCGGTTTCATGCAGTTGACGGGCTTTACACGCGCTTACAACTTGCGGTAATTGCTTACAGTTAGCCAAAAAAAATCCCCGCCGAAGCGGGGATCCATTTTCGGCAAGCAGGCCGGGTCAGGCAAACGGCGTGTAAGAGATCCCATTCTGAATAGCGCCAATGACCTGCAACTGGTTCTCCGCACTTTCGCTGAAGCTCACCAGCATGTCGGCATAGGCCAAACCATTCTTGACGGAGTTGCTCCAATATTCGAGTCCGCCCTGGTCCGGCGCGCGGTGCAGCACATTGGCGTACAGCTTGGAGATAAACGCGTCGGCCGACAGATTGGCGCCGTACATACCCTGGAATTCGGCGCTCCCAATAAAGCTGCCTGCAACGTCCCGCATACTGCTGCCGGCATCCAGCACCGCCATCCAATAGCCCAGGCCACCGATGTCCGGCGTGCGGTTGAGCGCCGCCTGATACACGCGGTAGGCCATGCCCGCGTTGCCGGCGATATCAAAGGCAAGCGCGCCGTCGGCAAATTTCACGCGTTCGATATTGCCCGTCATGTCGATGCTCTGGCTGCCGTTCAGCGATGAAACGTTGAAGCCAGCAGCAGTCTTGGCGATCGCGTAGGTGGACTTTGCACCGCTGTACTTCAGCACATCGACGCCGCTGCCGCCATCAATGCGGTGGGAGCCCGACAGCACCGATATCACGTCGTTGCCCGCGCCCGCATCCACATGCAGCTGCCCGCCACCGCCGCCGATCGTGACGGTGTCGTTACCCGTGCCAGCCATGATCCACGCATCGCCGTATATCCGCGCCGGCAGGTTGAGGCTGATGGTGTCATTCCCGGTAAAGAGCGCGCTGTTTGCCAGCATGCTGGAATCGATTACCTGGCTGGCGCTCAGCGGCGCCGACAGCCCCGTGAGGCGCTCATAGCTGCCGTCGCGGTATTCGGTGACATAGGAGGACATGACGCCGCTCACCGATGAATGGCTCAGTCCCTGCGCAATGGTCAGCGAATTGCCGCTTACCTGGAAATCGCCCGCAATGGTGGTCGATGCCATCACCTTGTCGGCGGTCAGCACAAGCTTGGACAGTGTGCCGCTGACATCGCCGCTCGGGGTGGAGTTCAGCAGCCCGTTGAACTGGATGCCCACGTTGCCGAACTGCTGGTTGTAGTCGGCCGAATACGAAGGCAATATCGTGGTGATTTTGAACGCGCCGGCAAGGCGCACTTCAATGCCGGTGGCGGTCGCCGTGCAGCTCAGCGCATTGGGATTGGACAGCGTAACGCCAGTGCACACTGAATAGTAGTTCTGCTCCTCACCCACTGCGTGGCTGACACCGCTAGGCAAAAAAAATCCCCGCCGAAGCGGGGATGCACCTCAGGTTCGACAGTCTTACTTGGCTGGCGCGGCAGGGACGGCGGCGGTTTCAGCTGCCTTGACTTCCTTGGCCGCCTTGGCGTGCGCCTTGGCTTTCGATTTTGCAGACTTCTCATGCGCCTTGGCTTTTTCGACTTTGGCGTCGGCCTTGGCACTGGCCACATCGGCGTTGGCGCTGGCTACGGTTTTGGCTTCCTTGGCGTCGGCTTTCACAACTTCCTTGGTTTCCTTGGCTTCGGCTTTCACAACCTTGGCTTCGGCTTTCGCCGCTGGCACAGGCGATGCGGCAGGGGCTGGGGTTTGGGCGAAGGCTGCGGTAGCGAACAGGCCGGCGATCAGGGTAGCGATGGTCTTGGTCATGATGTAATCCTCTTTAAATTGATATAAACGGTTTAGTTTGTTACCACGAAGTTTCACTCATCCACTTCAGTTCCAGGGCAGCTGGTTTTGCCGCGTCTCTGGGCAGAAAACGCGGGCCGGAAGGCCGCAGTTGACGAGCCTTACACGTGCTTACAACTTGCTGTATTTGCTTACAGGTGGACTTCTTTGGCCCGCGCCTGCACTTCGAAGCGGTTGTCGAGGTAGGCGCGCCGGCCGCGCAGCATCTGCCACAGGCTTTCCAAGGGATAGGCCAGCAGGAAGGGCGCTCCCCACCGCTCGTACTGGCGGACGTGTTCATGCTCGTGCAGCCGCAGGCGCTCCAGGTCCGCGCGCGTGGCGCCGATGACCACGTGGCCGAAGGTGATGGCGACGAAAGGCAGCTTGCGCAGCCAGCCGGCTTCCGCGCGCGCCGACAGCGCAATCTCGGCCACGCCGTCCACGGCCCGCATCCTCGCGCCAAACAGGAACGCGGGCGAAGCCAGGCAGATACCGACGGCAGTGCACGGCGCCGCCCAGCCATAGCGCAGGCAGCGCAACGCCCACCGCACTGCGGCGTAGCGGCTTTCCGGCGGTTTCAATGGCGTTGCGCCCACGGTGGCGGCCTTTCATTATCAATATGGCACATATTATGTGCGAAATATTGTGCACTGCGGCGCTGGCGGCATGCACTGGCGGCATTGCCCCTTTATAATGGTCGTTTTCGCCTACAACACAGCCCAACATCATGGAATTAGCCAAGTCTTTCGAGCCCGCCGACATTGAACAGTTCTGGCGCAGCGAGTGGGAGAAGCGCGGTTACTACGCCGCTTCGCTCGACCTGTCCAAGCCCTCCTTCAGCATCCAGCTGCCGCCGCCGAACGTCACCGGCACGCTGCACATGGGCCACGCGTTCAACCAGACCATTATGGACGGCCTGACCCGCTACCATCGCATGCTGGGCCATAACACCGCCTGGATCCCCGGCACCGACCATGCCGGCATCGCCACCCAGATCGTGGTGGAGCGCCAGCTGGACGCGCAGAAGATCTCGCGCCATGACCTGGGCCGTGAAAAATTCATCGAAAAAGTCTGGGAGTGGAAAGAGAAATCCGGCTCCACCATCACCGGCCAGATGCGCCGCATGGGCACCTCCCCTGACTGGGCACGCGAATACTTCACCATGGACGAGCCGCGCTCGAAAGTGGTGTCCGAAGTGTTCGTGCGCCTGTTCGAGCAAGGCCTGATCTACCGCGGCAAGCGCCTGGTCAACTGGGACCCGGTGCTGGGCACCGCTGTGTCGGACCTGGAAGTGGCGTCGGAAGAAGAAGACGGCTCCATGTGGTACATCAAGTACCCGCTGGCCGACGGCAGCGGCTTCCTGACCGTGGCCACCACCCGTCCTGAAACCATGCTGGGCGACGTGGCCGTGGCCGTGGACCCGACCGACGAGCGCTACCAGGCGCTGGTCGGCAAGATGCTCAAGCTGCCGCTGTGCGACCGCGAAATTCCCGTCATCGCCGACTCCTACGTGGACAAGGCCTTCGGCACCGGCTGCGTGAAGATCACCCCTGCGCACGACTTCAACGACTACGCGGTAGGCCAGCGCCACAAACTGGAAATGATCACCATCCTGACGCTGGACGCCAAGATCGCCGACAACGCGCCGGCCGCCTACGTGGGCATGGACCGCTTCGCCGCCCGCAAGCAGATCGTGGCCGACCTGGACGCGCAAGGCCTGCTGGAGCAGGTCAAGCCGCACAAGCTGATGGTGCCGCGCGGCGACCGCACCGGCGTCGTTATCGAGCCGATGCTGACCGACCAGTGGTTCGTCGCCATGAGCAAGCCTGCCCCTGAAGGCACCTTCAACCCGGGCAAATCGATCACCGACGTGGCGCTGGAAAAAGTGGCCAGCGGCGAGATCAAGTTCGTGCCGGAGAACTGGAACACCACCTACAACCAGTGGCTCAACAACATCCAGGACTGGTGCATCTCGCGCCAGCTGTGGTGGGGCCACCAGATCCCTGCGTGGTACGACGAGCAGGGCAACATCTTCGTGGCGCGCACCGAAGCCGAAGCCGTGGCCAAGCAGCAGGCGGCCGGCAGCACCGGCGCCCTGCGCCGCGACAACGACGTGCTCGACACCTGGTTCTCGTCCGCGCTGGTGCCCTTCTCCACCCTGGGCTGGCCGGAAGAAACGCCTGACCTGAAGGCCTTCCTGCCGTCGTCCGTGCTGGTGACCGGCTTCGACATCATCTTCTTCTGGGTGGCGCGCATGGTCATGATGACCGCGCACTTCACCGGCAAGGTGCCGTTCAACACCGTGTACGTGCACGGCCTGGTGCGCGACTCGCAAGGCCAGAAGATGTCCAAGTCCAAGGGCAACACGCTGGACCCGATCGACCTGATCGACGGCATCGGCATCGAAGCCCTGGTGGAAAAACGCACCACCGGCCTGATGAACCCGAAGGCGGCCGAGAAGATCGCCAAGGCCACGCGCAAGGAGTTCCCGGAAGGGATCGCCGCCTACGGCACGGACGCGGTGCGCTTCACGATGGCGTCCTACGCCTCGCTGGGCCGCAACATCAACTTCGACCTGGGCCGCTGCGAAGGCTACCGCAACTTCAGCAACAAGCTGTGGAACGCCACCCGCTTCGTGATGATGAACACCGAAGGCAAGGACTGCACCGCGAGCGAAGCGGACCTGTCGCAAGCCGACAAGTGGATCATCTCGCTGCTGCAGAAGGCCGAGGCGGACGTGGTGAAAGGCTTCGAAGACTACCGCTTCGACAACATCGCCAGCACCATCTATAAGTTCGTATGGGACGAGTACTGCGACTGGTACCTGGAACTGGCCAAGGTGCAGGTACAGAACGGCACCGAAGGCCAACAGCGCGCCACCCGCCACACGCTGCTGCGCGTGCTGGAAGTGGTGCTGCGCATGGCGCATCCGATCATCCCGTTCGTGACCGAGGAACTGTGGCAGGCCGTGGCCCCACTGGCAGGCAAGGACAGCGCCGGTCAATCCATCATGACCCAGCAATACCCGCTGCCCAACCTGGCCAACATCGACGAGGCGGCCGAAGCCTGGATGGGCGAGCTGAAAACGCTGACCGACGCCACGCGCAACCTGCGCGGCGAAATGAAGCTGGCGCCGTCGCTGCGCGTGCCGCTGATCGTGGAAGCATCCTCGCCGGACGACAAGGCGCGTCTGGCCGTGTACGCGCCCTACATCCAGGCGCTGGGCAAGCTGGCCGACGTCACCATCGTCGACACGCTGCCCGAGACCACGGCGGCCGTGTCCATCGTCGGCACCACCAAGCTGATGCTGAAAGTGGAAATCGACGTCGCGGCCGAGCGCGAGCGCCTGTCGAAAGAGATCGCCCGCATCGACGGCGAGATCACCAAGGCCAGCACCAAGCTGTCCAGCGAAAGCTTCGTTGCACGCGCCCCGGCGGCCGTCGTCGCCCAGGAAAAAGAACGCCTGGCCAACTTCACCGCCACCATCGAAAAGATGCGCGAACAACTGGCCAAGCTGCCGGCATAAGCTAGCGCCCCCCAAAAAAAGGGGTCAGGGTTGATATTCCCAAGCGGGAATATCAACCCTGACCCCTTTTTTTGTTGCCGCACGAAATAGTACGACTATTCTATTAATTGGCGCTACACTCGTCGGACAAACATAACTTTTGGAGACAAGCTTATGCGTAACTGGATCAAAGCCGGCGCCCTGGCCGCCGCCGTCGTCATGGCGCCTGCCTTTGCCGATGATGGCTCGCCGGTCGGCCTGTGGAAAAATATCGATGACGTGAGCGGCAAGCCGAAGGCGCTGATACGCATCAGCGAAAGCAACGGCGTGTTGCAGGGCAAGATAGAAAAGCTGTTCCGCCCCGCCGACCAGGAGCAGAATCCCAAGTGCGACAAGTGCACCGACGCGCGCAAGGACCAGCCTATCCTGGGCATGGTGTTCATGTCCGGCCTGAAAAAAGACGGCGACGAGTACACCGGCGGCGAGATCCTCGACCCGGACAACGGCAAGGTCTACAAGAGCAAGATGGAACTGGCCGACGGCGGCAAGAAGCTGAAAGTGCGCGGCTATATTGGCGTGCCGATGCTGGGCCGCTCGCAGACCTGGCTGCGCCAGGAGTAAGCAGGAAAATCAGCCGCGGCTGGCCGCCTTCACCTTGGCCAGGTGGCGGTCCAGCGCGTTGGCGAAACTCTGGCGGTCCGACTGGCTGAACGGCGCGGGGCCGCCGGTGTCGACGCCGCCGCTGCGCAGCTCTTCCATGAAGGCGCGCATGGTCAGCATCTGGGCGATGTTGTCCACGGTGTAGAACTCGCCGCGCGGGTTCAGCGCCAGCCCGCCCTTCTTCAGCACGTCCGACGCCAGCGGGATGTCGGCGGTGACGACCAGGTCGCCCGGCGCCAGCAGGCGCACGATTTCCTGGTCCGCCACGTCCGCCCCGGACGGCACTTGCACCGAGCGCACAAAGCGCGACGGCGGCACCCGCATCAGCTGGTTCGCCACCAGCGTCACCTGCATCTGCGTGCGCTCGGCCACCCGGTACAGGATGTCCTTGATCACGGCCGGACAAGCGTCCGCGTCCACCCAAATTTGCATGCACTGCTTTCTTAGTAGGGAATATAGGCGATGCCGTGCTCGATCGAGCCGATGACTTGCGCCATGTTCTCAGCGCTCTCGCTGAAGTCGACCAGCAACTGCGTCCGCATGGCGCCATTGTCCAGCGCACGCACCCAGAAGTCCAGCCCGGCTTGCTCGGGGTTACGGTGCAGCACATTGTGGTACAGCTCCGTCACGAATTGCTGGTTCGGCTGCGCGGTGCCGTACAGGCGGGTGAACTCCTGGCTGCCCAGGAAGGAAGCGGCCACGTCGCGCAAGGCGAGCCCGGCATCGAGATGCGAGATCCAGTAGCCCAGGCCGGGCAAGTCGGGCTGGCGGTCGAACGCGGCCTGGTACAGGCGGTAGGCCTGGCCTGCGTTGCCGTCCGCGTCCAGCGCTATGGTCTGGTCGGAAAACGCCACCCGCTCCACATTGACCAGCGCATTGCTGATGCCCCGGCCGTCCGTGACGAGATAGCCGCCGCCGGATTTGCGCAGCGTAAAACCGGTGCTGGCCTCCGCGTACGCCACTTCGTCCAGCCCTGCGCCGCCCTGGATGACGGTGGGGCCGGGCACGGGGCCGCTCACCGGCGCATCACCCGGCACTTCGGCGGGCACGCCGTCCCGCACCTCGAAGCGGGTGTTGATGCCCATGGCGGCAAGCTGGGCCGCAGTGTATTCCCTCGCGTTGCCGCTCTGGTCGGTGACCACCGCGCTCAGCAAGTTGTAGACGCCCAGCCCGGTTTCCGCCAACAGCGTGCCGGTATAGGCGGCGGAGTTCAGCGTGCCGTCGTAGAAGGTGTCGCTGCCGCCCACGAAGCCGCCGATGGAAACCGCCGGGCCGGTAAAAGTGTCCAGGTAAAAATCGCGGTCGAAGAACAGATCCACACCGGCCACGCCGCTGCCGGCGCCGTCCTGCGCATGGGCGGTAAAGCTGAGCTGCTGGGCGCCGCCGCTGATGTCCACCAAGCCCGGCAGCACCAGTCCGGTCAGCTCAGGGGCCGTGGCGTCCGCCACGCCGCCGGTAATGGTGACCGCCGTATTGAAGCCCATGGCGGCCAGGTCGCTGTCGAAATAGTGCTTCACATTGCCGGCCATGTCGTAGACCGCGACTTCGTAGATGCGGTACACGCCGGGAGGCGTGGCGGCGCCGACCGGGAACACATAGCTGGCGGAGCCGTCGCTCAGCGGGTCCGCACTGCCCGGTGCGCCTATCATGATGGCCTGGCTGGGGCCGAGCGGGGAGATAAGGGACTGCTGCATCCAGACTTGCGCCCAGCCGGGGCCGGAGCCGCCGGTTTCATCGCGCGCGTCCACGCGCAGCGACAGGTTGCGCGCACCAGCGCTGAGGTCCAGCGTGGATGGCATGGAAAAGCTGACGAGACGGGGCGGGGTAATGTCCATGGAAGGGTCCGTTCAAACTGAAGAGGCGGCGGCCGCTGCCGGCCACAATAGTGCCATGCGGCAATACTCAGCAGACTAACCGGCTGCACCACAACATTCAATGGCGGACGGACATTACCAATTGTCACTGTCGCCAGCCGCCCACACCGCGCTGTGCGCGGAGTTGGCGAGGCGCTATTACCTATTGCAACTTCGTTATTTACGTTTCAGTTCAATTTCGAACAGCTTGGGCCATAGCTTTCCGGTTACAAAGAGGCGGCGCTTGGCGCTGTCGTAGGCGATGCCGTTGAGGACGTTGTCGCTGCCGGACTCGATGCCGGCCTTGGCGGCCAGGCCGCTCAGGTCTATCCAGCCCATCACGCGGCCGCTGAAGGGGTCGATGCGGGCGATCTTGTCGGTCTGCCAGATGTTGGCGTAGATCTGCCCTTCCACCCATTCCAGCTCGTTGATCTGCGTGACCGGCTCGCCGTCGGCGGTAACGCGGATGCGACGGGTCTGCTGCATGGTTTTCGGATCCAGCACGCGGATGTACGCGGTGCCGTCGCTCATGTAGAGCCGTTCGCCGTCCGTGGCCAGCGCCCAGCCTTCGCCGGGGTAGCTGAAGGTCTGCTTGAGCTGCAGGGTCTCGCTGTCGAAGATGAAGCCGGTCTGGCTGGTCCAGGTCAGGCCGATGATGACGTTGCCCACGGCGGTAATGCCTTCGCCGAAGAACTGCGCCGGGATATCGGTCTTCTGCAGTACCTTGCCGGTTTCCAGCGCCACCTTGCGCACCGAGGAGCGGCCGTTCAGGCCCGTGCTTTCGTACAGGATGCCGTTCTGGAACAGCAGCCCCTGCGTGAAAGCCTGCGGGTCGTGCGGGTAGCTGTGCTTGATTTCGTAGCCGTACACAGGCACAGCGGCCTGTGCAGTGGCCAAGGAGGCAAACAGCGCCAGGCCCGCTGCGGCCAGGCGCCCTACTACTTTGGTGCTGCTCCAACTTTGCATGGTCATTCCGTGGCGGATCAATAAACCATGCAGTATAACGCCAGCCTCAGTTTGCCTGCTTGGTCGGCATGACCACCACTTGCATCAGGTTCACGCGCGGCGGCTGCGCGGCCAGGAAGCCCACCACTTCGGCCACGTCCTCCGGTTGCAGGAACTCGATGTTCCTGGCGGCGTCGGCCAGCCAGTCCAGCACGCCCTGGTGGGTGACGTGGCTTTGCAATTCCGTGGCGACGATGCCCGGCTCTATCATGGACACGCGGATGTTTTTCTGGCCCAGCTCCACGCGCATATGGCGCGTCAGGTGGCTGACGTAGGCCTTGGTGGCGCTGTACACGGCGAAGTAGGGATAGATGTACTGGCCGGCGATGGACGAGGTGTTGATCAGGTCCACGGTCACGCCCTGCTCCGCCGCCTGCTTCAGCTGCGGCACGAAGGCGTGGATGATGCGCATCACGCCGTCCACGTTGATGTCGATCTGGCGGCTCCACTCCTCCAGCTTGTTTTCCTCGATGGCGCCGGGCAGCATCAGGCCGGCGTTGTTGAAGACCAGGTTGGCAGGTCCCCAGGCGGCCAGCACGGCGGCGGCGGCGGCATCGATGGAAGCCTGGTCGGTCACGTCGACCGCCAGCGCCATGGCGGTGCCGCCGGCCTGCTCGATCTCGGCCACCAGGCGGTCCAGCGCATCCTTGCGGCGCGCCAGCACGGCCACTTTGGCGCCGCGCGCGGCCAGCAGCCTTGCGGTGGAAAGGCCGATGCCGCTGGAGGCGCCGGTAATGACGGCCACGCGACCGGACAGTTGGGTAGCTTGGTTCATGCTGTTCTCCTTGAGGTTCAATGCCGGCGATGCGGCGACAGGGAGAACTTTATATTTTCAAGGACAACCAAAGTAGTCCCAAAAACCCGATTGAAAGACAACTGCGAGTTGTTAATCAATCGGCGCCAACGTAGGGCGGGTTAGCGGGCAATGCCCGCGTAACCCGCCAGCTCCGCGCCCGGCACCGAGAACACCGTACTGCCCTGCAAGCGCTCCACGGCAAAATCGATAAAGCGCCGCACCCGGCCCGGCATATCGGCGCGCTGCGGATAGTAGAGATGCAAGCCCATGCGCTCGCTGACCGTGGACACCAGCAGCGGCACCAGCTCGCCGCTGCGCAGCGGCGCGGCGGCGTTAATGCTGTCCACCTGCCCTATGCCCATGCCGGCCAGCACGGCGTGCATGTCCGCCTCCGGATCATTGCTGCACAGGACGGTGGGCATGTGCTGGAACACGGTGCTGCCGTCCACCTCGAATTCCCACGGCATGGCGCGCCCGCTGCCGGGCTGGCGGTAGGCCGTGCAGCGGTGCGACTGCAGCTCCGCGATGCTGCGCGGCGCGCCATGCCGGGCCAGGTAGGCTGGCGTGGCGCAGACGATCTGCTGCACCGGGAAGAGCGTGCGCCCTATCACTTGCAGGTCCGGCGGATTGCCGGCGCGGAAACCGACGTCGATGCGTTCATCCACGATATCGCTGAAGCCCTCCGACAGCAGCAGCTCGAACTGGATCAGCGGGTAGCGCTGCTGGAACTCGGCCAGCAGCGGCATCAGCACCTTGCGGCCCACCGCGCCGGGCGCGGTGATGCGCACCACGCCCTGGTCGTCCTGTGCCGCGCTGCGCGCCTTGCTGAGCGCGCCGACCAGCCCGTCCAGGCCGGGCTTGACGGACTCCAGCAGGCGCTGGCCTTCTTCGGTGAGGGTGCTCTTGCGGGTGCTGCGGTGGAACAGGCGCACGCCCAGGTGCTGCTCCAGCTGGCGTATGGTCTTGCTGACCGCCTGCGGCGTGGTGCTCTGCGCTTCGGCGGCCCGGTTGAAGCTGCCCAGTTCGGCAGCCCGCACAAAGGTGGCGATGGCGCGCAGTTCGTCCATCAGGCGGCGGCCTTGGCTACAGGTCCCACAGCTCGCCGTTGGGATTGGTGCGCGGCGGCGTGACGCCGAAGTGCTTGTAGGCCGCCGGCGTGGCGACGCGGCCGCGCGGCGTGCGCTGCAGATAGCCTTGCTGGATCAGATAAGGCTCCAGCACGTCCTCGATGGTGTCCGCTGCCTCGCCGATGGCGGCTGCAAGATTGCCGATGCCGACCGGGCCGCCGCCGAATTTGTACAGCACCGCCTCCAGCAGCTTGCGGTCCATCACGTCGAAGCCGACGGTGTCCACGTCCAGCATCACCAGCGCGGCGGCGGCCACTTCGCGCGTGATGTCGCCGTTGCCCTTCACTTCGGCGTAGTCGCGCACGCGGCGCAGCAGGCGGTTGGCGATGCGCGGCGTGCCGCGCGCGCGGCGGGCGATTTCAGCCGCGCCTTCCACGTCCATGCTGGCCTTGAGCAGCGCGGCGCTGCGGCTGACGATCTTGGTCAGTTCCGGCACGGTGTAGAACTCCAGCCGCGCCACGATGCCGAAGCGGTCGCGCAGCGGATTGGTCAGCATGCCGGCGCGCGTGGTGGCGCCCACCAGGGTGAAGGGCTGCAGGTCCAGCTTGACGGAACGCGCGGCCGGGCCTTCGCCTATCATGATGTCGATCTGGTAGTCTTCCAGCGCCGGGTACAGGATCTCCTCCACCACCGGCGACAGGCGGTGGATCTCGTCGATGAACAGCACGTCGTTCGCTTCGAGATTGGTGAGGATGGCGGCCAGGTCGCCCGGGCGCTCCAGCACCGGGCCGGAAGTCTGGCGCAGGTTCACGCCCATTTCGCGCGCGATAATGTTGGCCAAGGTGGTCTTGCCCAAGCCGGGCGGGCCGAACAGCAGCGTGTGGTCCAGCGCTTCCTTGCGGTTGCGCGCGGCCGAGATGAAGATCTCCAGCTGGTCGCGGATCTTGGCCTGCCCGACATATTCATCGAGGTGCTTGGGGCGCAAGGCGCGTTCGATGGCCTCCTCGTTCGGCGACGAAGGCGCGGCGTCGATAATGCGCTGCTCGGTGAAATTGTCGGTCTGGATGCTCATTGCTTAGTATTTACCATTAACCCTTGGACAGCGCTTTCAGCGCCTGCTTGATGCCGTCCGACACGCCGGCGCCGGCGGGAACGGTCTTCAGCGCCAGCAGCGCTTCCTTGTCAGAATACCCCAAAGCGATCAGCGCGTTCAGGATGTCGGACTGGGAGTCGTGCACCGGATGCGCGCCGCCCGCGCCGAGGTCCGCGCCCAGCTTGCCCTTCAGCTCCAGCAGCAGGCGTTCGGCGGTCTTCTTGCCGATGCCGGGCACTTTCACCAGGCGGCCGGACTCCTGCAGCGTGACGGCTTGCGCCAGGTCCGCGATCGACATGCCGGACAGGATGGACAGCGCCATGCGCGCGCCTATGCCGCTGATCTTGATCAGCTGGCGGAACACCGCGCGTTCCTCGGCGTTGCCGAAGCCGAACAGCAGGTGCGCGTCTTCGCGGATGGCCTGGTGGGTAAACAGCACCACCTTCTCGCCCACGCCGGGCAGGTTGTAGAAGGTGCTCATGGGCACGTCGACTTCGTAGCCTACGCCTTGCACGTCAACCAGCAGTTGCGGGGGATTTTTTTCAAGCAGGATGCCGGAGAGACGTCCGATCATGGGTTGTAACCTTAGTGAGTGGGTTTAATCGACCAGGCGGCCACGGCGCATGCGCAGGCCGGCCAGCGGGCTGGCCGCCGTGCCGCCCGCCAGGCTGATCAGGGCCAGCGCATCGTAGCTGTTGGCATGGCAGATGGCCACGCCGAGCGCGTCGGCCGCGTCCGAGCCGGGCAAGCCGGGCAGCGCCAGCAGGCGCGCCACCATGTCCTGCACCTGGGCCTTGTCGGCCTTGCCGGTGCCGACCACGGCCTGCTTCAGCTGCGTGGGCGAGTATTCCGCCACGCTCAGGCCATTGCTGACCAGCGCGCAGATGGCCGCGCCACGCGCCTGGCCCAGCAGCAGGGTCGATTGGGGGTTGACGTTGACGAAGACTTTTTCGATGGCCGAGCAGTCCGGCTGGTAGGTGGCAGCGACTTCGCTCACGCCGTCCAGGATGACTTTCAGGCGGGCCGGCAGGTCGCCTTCGCCGGATTTGATGGTGCCGGACGCGATATAGCGCAGCTTCGCGCCCTGTTTGTGGATGACGCCAAAGCCGGTGGTGCGCAAACCTGGGTCGATGCCGAGAATAATCATGCTCGGATTGTACATCAACAACATGGCTGGCAAGCAGCAAAAGCTGTATATAAGCACAGTGCAATAAAAACAGGGCCGGACAGGTTTCCCCATCCGGCCCTGAGCCAGCTCGTAGGGCGGGTTAGGCGGCACGCCGTAACCCGCCATGCATGATTAATGACGGAAGTGGCGGGTGCCGGTGTACAGCATCACCACGCCGCGCTCGTCGGCGGCGTCGATCACTTCCTGGTCGCGCATGGAGCCACCCGGCTGGATCACGCAGGTGGCGCCTGCGTCCACCACCACGTCCAGGCCGTCGCGGAACGGGAAGAAGGCGTCCGAGGCCACGACCGAACCGGTCAGGGTCAGGCCGGCGTTCTGCGCCTTGATCGAAGCGATGCGCGCGGAGTCGATGCGGCTCATCTGGCCTGCGCCCACGCCCAGCGTCATGTTGTTGCCGCAGAAGACGATGGCGTTGGACTTGACGTACTTGGCCACGCGCCAGGCGAACATCAGGTCCTGCAGCTGCTGCTGGGTAGGCTGCAGCTTGGTGACCACTTTCAGGTCGGCCAGCAGCACGTTTTTCGAGTCGGCCGACTGCACCAGCAGGCCGCCGCCCACGCGCTTGAAGTCCATCGCGTTGACGCCGTTGCCCAGCGGAATTTCCAGCAGGCGCACGTTCTGCTTGGCCGACAGGATCTGCTTGGCTTCAGCGGTGAACGACGGCGCGATCAGCACTTCCACGAACAGCTTGGCCAGTTCGGTGGCGGCGGTGCCGTCCACTTCCACGTTGAAGGCGATGATGCCGCCGAAGGCCGAGGTCGGGTCGGTCTGCAGCGCGCGCTTGTAGGCGTCGGCCGCGTTGGCGCCCAGCGCCACGCCGCATGGATTGGCGTGCTTGACGATCACGCAGGCTGCCGACTGGTCGAAGCCACCCATCGATTTCACGCATTCCCACGCGGCGTCCGCGTCGGCGATGTTGTTGTACGACAGTTCCTTGCCCTGCAGCTGGGTGTAGCTCGCCAGCGCGCCGGCCACCGGCGCCAGGTCGCGGTAGAACGCGGCCGACTGGTGCGGGTTTTCGCCGTAGCGCATGTCCTGCACTTTTTCAAAGTGCGCGTTCAGCGTTTGCGGATAGGCGGCGCGGTTGGCGTGCGAACGGTCCGGACCCAGGCTGCTCAGGTAGCTGGCGATGGCGCCGTCGTACTGCGCGGTGTGCGCGTACACCTTCTTGGCCAGCATGAAGCGGGTTTCGTAGGACACATAGCCGGGCGCGTTGTCGGTGGTCTTCATCTCAGCCAGCACCTGGCCGTAGTCGGCCGGGTCGCAGATCACCACCACGTCCTTGTGGTTCTTGGCCGACGAGCGCAGCATGGCCGGGCCGCCGATGTCGATGTTCTCGATGGCGTCGTCCAGCGTGCAGCTGTCTTTTGCCACGGTAGCCTGGAAGGGATACAGGTTCACCACCACCATGTCGATGGTGGGAATGCCGTGCTCTTCCAGCTTGGCCATGTGCTCGGGGAAATCGCGGCGCGCCAGGATGCCGCCGTGGACTTTCGGGTGCAGCGTCTTCACGCGGCCGTCCAGCATTTCCGGGAAGCCGGTGTAGTCGGCCACTTCGGTCACGGGCACGCCATTGTCGGCCAGCAACTTGGCGGTGCCGCCGGTGGACAGGATGTTGACGCCCATGGCGGACAGGGCGCGGGCGAAGTCCAGAACGCCGGTCTTGTCGGAAACGGAGATGAGAGCTTGTTTAATCATGGCTGTGGCTAGGTTGTTGAGTATTCTGTGGGACAAAGGTCAACGCGCCGGCCGCACGGGCCGGTCACAGCCATGCAAGCCGGGACGTCAGCGGACCTTACAGCAGGCCGTGCTCCTGCAATTTCTTTCGCAGGGTATTGCGGTTGATGCCCAGCATTTGCGCGGCATGCGACTGGTTGCCGTCGGCGCGGGTCATCACGACTTCGAGAATGGGACGTTCCACGGTCAGCACGACCATGTCATAGATGTTCGACGCCTGCTGCTCGCCCAAATCGTTGAAGTAATCTTCCAGCGATTTCTGGACGACTTCCTGAATGCTTTCTTTGCTCATTTTTATATATTTCTGCTAATTGATCTGCCACGCCGGCGCCGTTCAGGCGGCCAGCATTTCTTCGGCGAGGCGGTATTGTAACCGCTCGCCATACTTCCATTGCGATTCGAAGAATTCTTTAACCGACTGCAACTGTTCCTGCGTGGACTCCAGGCGGTTCATGCGCTGGCGGAATTCCTCGCCGCCTTCCAGGTCGCGCACATACCAGCCGATGTGCTTGCGCGCCGTCAGCATGCCCTTGCGCTCGCCGTAAAAAGCGTAGTGCGCCTGCAGGTGCTCGTCCATCAGCTGGGCCACTTCGGCCACCAGCGGCGCGGGCAGATGCGTGCCGGTGCGCAGGTAATGGTCGATCTCGCGGAAAATCCACGGGCGGCCCTGGGCGGCGCGGCCCACCATGACGGCGTCGGCGCCGGTCTTGTCCAGCACGAAGCGGGCTTTTTCCGGGGACGTGATGTCGCCGTTGGCCACCACCGGGATGCCGACCGAGGCCTTCACGGCGGCAATGGTGTCGTACTCGGCGTCGCCGGTGTAGCCGTCGGCGCGGGTGCGGCCGTGCAGGGTCAGCATCTGGATGCCGGCCTGCTCGGCGATGCGGGCGATGCGCAGCGCGTTCTTGTTTTCGCGGTCCCAGCCGGTGCGGAACTTCAGCGTCACCGGCACGTCCACCGCGCCCACCACCGCGTGCAGGATGCGCTCGACCAGGTCCTCGTGCGGCAGCAGGGCCGAACCGCACCAGTTGTTGCACACCTTCTTGACCGGGCAGCCCATGTTGATGTCGATAATCTGTGCACCTTTGTCAACATTGTGCTTGGCGCACTCGGCCAGTTCCTGCGGATCGGAGCCGGCGATCTGCACCGCCTTCGGCTCCATTTCGCCGGCATGGTCGAGCCGGCGCGCGCTCTTTTCCGAAGCCCACACGCGCGGGTTCGAGGCCGCCATTTCCGACACCGCATACCCGGCGCCCAGCTCCTTGCAAAGCTGGCGGTAAGGCCTGTCCGTCACGCCCGCCATAGGGGCGACGAAGACATTGTTACGGAGGATATGCGGACCGATTTGCACTGGGTAAGCCTGAAAATGAACGGGGAAACCGTCTATTCTAACCGAAGGACTGCTCAAATAATAAGCACTATTTATTCTGATTCCCGTGCTTGTGCAGCTTGGCAGTTATGAAACTGCCTTTCCGTGTGGAATTTATAAGCACGGGTGTGCTGCCGCGCCGGCGGCGGCAGCTTAAACGATGTCGTCCAGGACGAGCTGTTCGAGGTGGGCGGTTTCGCCCCAGCTTTGCAGCGCCAGCTTGCCGTTGGCAAAAGTGAAACGGTTGATGCTGGCGTTCTTCACCTGGAAATCGCGCGGGCTTTCCAGCGTCATGCCGGTGGCGGCGCGGTAGGCGCACTCCAGCACGCCGCCGTGGGCGACGATGGCGATGGTCTGGCCAGGGTGGCGCACGGCCCAGGCGGCGATGCCGTCCGTGCAGCGGTGGAAGAACTGGCGGAAGCTTTCGGCCACGCGCTCGCCGGCCGGCGGCACGGCGTCGATGTCGCGCGCCTGCCAGGCGGCGAACTCGGCCGGATAAGTGCGTTCAATGTCGGCGTACAGCATGCCCTCGAACACGCCGTAGCAGCGCTCGCGCAGCTGCACGTCCTGCTGTACGGTGCGGTCCGGGCCGGCCACCGCCTGCGCGGTCTGCAGCGCGCGCTGCAAATCGCTGGCGATAATGGCGTGCAGCGGCTCGGCGGCCAGCGCACGCGCCAGGGCGTCCGCCTGGCGCCGCCCTTCCGGGTTCAGGGGAATGTCGATGTGGCCTTGCAGGCGGCGCACGGCGTTCCACGCCGTTTCGCCGTGGCGTATCAATAAAATACTGGTAGTCATGTAAGCCTGGTTAGCGCGCCCGAGGATTCAGGCTGTAGACGCCGATGATTTGTGCTTCGTCCAGTATGTGGCCGCGCATGGCGGCGCAAGCCTGCTGGCCGGTGAAACGCCCCTCCACGGGCAGGCGCGGCACATCCAGCGCATACAGCCGGAACACATAATGGTGCGCCAGCAAGTCATTCCACGGCGGGCAGGGGCCATCATAACCGAAATAGTCGCCCGCCATGGCCGGGTCGCCGGCGAACCAGTCGGTGTAGTCGTTCAGGCCTTGCCGCAGCGGATGGCCGGCACCGTCCAGCACGGCCAGCTCGATATCGGGTCCGGGTTTGCCCCTGGCCGTCACACCGTCGGCCAGCAGGCCTGCGGGGATACCCCCCAGCGCGGGCGGAATATCGGCCAGCGCCCAATGGAAGAAGTCGGCGCGCGCGTCGGACGCGTCCAGGGTGTGCCCCTCGCGGTTGACCTTGGCCGCGTCGGCCGGGGCGTCGCCGTCTATGCACACCAGCAGCAGGGACTCGGTGCCGTTCGGCACCTCGCTCCAGGCCAGGTGCGGGTTGCGGTTGGCCGCGAGGCGGATGCCGCCCTGCGGGTCCGGCTCGGCAAAGGCAAACTCGGCGGGGATGACGCCGCCGTTCTTGAAAGAATCACTCCACAGTTTCACCGCCGCCCCCGCTTTATTGTTTCTTCGGTTCAACCTGCAACCAGAACGTGACCGGGCCGTCATTCGTCAGCGACACCTTCATGTCGGCGCCGAACCGGCCGGTGGCCACTTGCGGATGCTTGAGCCTGGCCTGCTGCACAAAGTACTCGAACAGCCGCGCGCCGTCCGCCGGCGCGGCGGCCGGCGTGAACGAGGGGCGCGTGCCGGACTTGGTGTCCGCCGCCAGCGTGAACTGCGGCACCAGCAGCAGGCCGCCGGCCACGTCGGTCACGCTGCGGTTCATCTTGCCCGCCTCGTCCGCAAACACGCGGTAGCCCAGCAGCTTGTTCAGCAGGGCGTCCGCCTCCTTCTCGGTGTCGCCGCGCTCGGCGCACACCAGCACCATCAGGCCGGCGTCGATGGCGCCGATCAGCGCGCCATCCACCACCACGCCCGCGCTGCTGACCCGCTGCAGCAGCCCTATCATGCCGTCAAGGTGACGCGCGCGAACTTGCGCTTGCCCACTTGCAGCACGAAAGTACCGGCGTCCAGCTTCAGCGCCTTGTCGCTGATGACCGTGCCGTCCACGCGCACGCCGCCCTGGTCCACCATGCGCGCCGCTTCCGACACCGAGGCGCACAGGTTGGACTGCTTGAGCAGCTGGGCGATGCCGGCCGGCGCGCCGGCCAGGGTGATTTCCGGCACATCGTCCGGAATGCCGCCCTTGGAACGGTTGACGAAGTCGGCCAGCGCGTCCTCGGCCGCCTGGCGCGAATGGAAGCGCTCGACGATTTCCTGCGCCAGCGCCACCTTGGCGTCGCGCGGGTTGCCGCCCTGCTCCACCGCCTTTTTCAGCGCCGCTACCTCTTCGATCGATTTCCACGACAGGAGTTCGTAGTAGCGCCACATCATCACGTCGGAAATGCTCATGATCTTGGCGAACATGTTATTGCCCGGCTCGGTGATGCCGATGTAGTTGTTCTTCGATTTGGACATTTTTTCAACGCCGTCCAAACCTTCCAGCAGAGGCATGGTCAAAATGCACTGAGGCTCCTGGTCCCAGTCCTTTTGCAGCTCGCGGCCCACCAGCAGGTTGAATTTCTGGTCGGTGCCGCCCAGCTCCAGGTCGGCCTTCAGGGCCACCGAGTCGTAGCCCTGCATCAGCGGGTACAGGAATTCGTGCACCGAAATCGGCGTGCCGTTCTTGAAGCGCTTGGTGAAGTCGTCGCGCTCCATCATGCGCGCCACGGTGTAGCGCGAGGCCAGCTGGATCATGCCGCGCGCGCCAAGCGGGTCGCACCACTCGGAGTTGTAGCGGATTTCGGTCTTGGCCGGATCGAGCACCAGCGAAGCTTGCTTGAAGTAAGTGGCGGCGTTCGCTTCGATCTGCTCGCGCGTCAGCGGCGGACGGGTGGCGTTGCGGCCGGACGGGTCGCCGATCATGGAGGTGAAGTCGCCGATCAGGAAGATCACCTGGTGGCCCAGGTTCTGCAGCTGGCGCATTTTGTTCAGCACCACGGTATGACCCAAGTGCAAATCCGGCGCGGTTGGGTCCAGGCCCAGCTTGATGCGCAGCGGTACGCCGCTCTGTTCGGAACGCGCCAGTTTCTGCGCGAATTCGGTCTCGATCAGCAGCTCGTCGACGCCGCGTTTAGTGATGACCAGGGCTTCCTGCACGCGGTCGGACAGCGGCAGAGCGGGTTGGGTTGCAGTTACCATAGGGGGAGCACAATTCTCGTGAAAATGTAGGATGAGTCCGATAGTTTGATATAATTCGCGATCCCATCAATCTTGCCGCATGAAAACTCGATAAGACGACAACTATAAAAATATCAAAGTTCGGAACAGTTCAAGCGGTAAATTTTAACTGATTGCATGAACCCTATAAACAAATTCACAAGCCAAGGCTTGGTCAACTTGCTAGGTTCGACGCGCAAGGCGCGCATCATGAGTGCATCGGCAATCTTTCTTGCTGTGTGCGCCTTTGGTGCGGCCGGCGTGGCGCCGCTAGCGCCAGACGCGGCGGACCTACCGGTCAAGTCGGTCTCCACCACCCTTGAACTTCCGAACATCTCCGCGCAAATCGGCGCCCTCGAGCAGCAAGAATCCACCGAAAAATACGTCCACGAAGAACGCATCCGCGCCGGCGACACGCTGGCCGCGCTGATGACCCGTCTCGGCGTGGAGGACGACGCCGCCGAAACCTTCATCAAGAAGGACAAGGTCGCCAAAGGCGTGATGCAGCTGAAGACCGGCAAGAAGGTCCAGGCGCAGACCGACGAAAACGGCAACCTGGTGTGGCTGCGCGCCACCGTGGTGGACGGCAAGGACATCCCGGTCAAGAACATCCTGGTCAGCCGCAAGGGCGACGGCTTTGTCGCCAGCGAAGAAGCGGCCAAGCTGGAGCGCCGTGTGGAAATGCACACCCGCACCATCAACTCCTCGTCGCTGTACGCGGCCACCGACGCCAGCAACGACGGCGCCAAGCTGCCGGACTCCGTGGTGCGCCAGATCGTGGAAATGTTCTCCACCAATATCGACTTCCGCTCCGACCTGAAGCGCGGCGACCATTTCAACGTGGTCTACGAAACGTTCTGGCAAGACGGCGAATTTATCCGAGCGGGCCGCATCCTGGCGGGCGAATTCACCAACCGCGGCACCACCTACCAGTCGGTCTGGTTTGAAGATCCCAGCAGCAACCAAGGCGGCGGCTACTACAGCTTCGACGGCAAGTCCCTCAAAAAAGCCTTCCTGAAATCCCCCCTGGAATTCTCCCGTATCTCCTCCGGTTTCTCGATGCGCGTGCACCCCATCTCCGGCAACTGGAAAGCCCACAAAGGCATCGACTTCGCGGCCGCCACCGGCACCCCGATCCGCGCCTCCGGCGACGGCGTGGTGGACTTCGCCGGCACCCAGGGCGGCTATGGCAACCTGGTGGTGCTCAAGCACTGGGCCAACTACACCACCGCCTACGCCCACATGAGCCGCTTCGCGCCTGGCCTGAAAAAAGGCAGCAAGGTCAGCCAGGGCGACGTGATCGGCTATGTCGGCACCACCGGCTGGTCCACCGGCGCCCACCTGCACTACGAATTCCGTGTCGGCGGCGAAGCCAAGGACCCGAACAAGCTCAACGTGCAAGCGCAAGCCCCGCTGACCGCAGCCGAGCTGAACCGCTTCAAGACCGTCTCCGGCGACATGATGCACCGCTTCGCGCTGCTGCGTCCCACCAACGCCAACGCCTCCAGCCTGGCCGCCAAATAAGCCGCTGCGCGCGGCCCACGCAAAAAGGGGTCAGGGTTAATATTGCTTGCAATATTAACCCTGACCCCTTTTTCGCTGTGGTGAGGCACAATAGCGGCACACTATTGGAGGATGTTGATGAGCCTGTATATCGGTTTGATGTCGGGGACCAGCCTGGATGGGGTGGACGGCGTGCTGGTGGATTTCTGGGGCGGTGCGGCGCGCACCATGGCGGCGGCCTATGTGCCGTTTCCGCCGGCGCTGCGCGAGGAGCTGATGGCGCTGCAGGCGGCCAGCCCGAACGAGCTGGAGCGCGAGGCGCTGGCGGCCAACACGCTGGCGGAGTATTACGCGCAGTGCGTGGCCGAGGTGCTGGCGCAGACCGAGATGAAGCCGGCCGACGTGCGCGCCGTGGGATCGCATGGGCAGACCATACGCCATCGCCCCGAGCTGGGCTTTACGCGCCAGACCGGCAACCACGCGCTGCTGGCCGAGCTGTGCGGCATCGACGTGGTGGCGGACTTCCGCAGCCGCGACGTGGCGGCCGGCGGCCAGGGCGCGCCGCTGGTGCCGGCCTTCCACCAGGCCATGTTCAGCGTGCCGGGCAAGACGCGGGTGGTGGCCAATATCGGCGGCATCGCCAATATCAGCGTGCTGCGCGGCGACGGCAAGGCCACCGGCTTTGATACCGGCCCCGGCAATGTGCTGATGGACAAGTGGATCGCCCGCCACCAGGGCAAGGCCTATGACGCCGACGGCGCTTGGGCGGCGTCCGGCACCGTGATCCAGCCGTTGCTGGACGCCATGCTGCGCGAGCCTTACTTCGCCCTGCCCGCGCCGAAAAGCACGGGCCGCGACCTGTTCCACGGCGACTGGCTCGATACGCAGCTGGCGCCCTTTGCCTCGGCTGCGCCGCAGGATGTGCAAGCGACGCTGACCCAGCTGACCGTGCTGTCGCTGGCGCAGGCGATCAAGGAGCATGCGCCCAGGACGGAGGCGGTGTATATCTGCGGCGGCGGCGCCTACAACGGCGTGCTGATGCGCAATCTTGCGGTGGAATTGGGCGTGCCGGTGGAATCGACCGACGCGCTGGGCGTGGCGCCGAACCGGATGGAAGCGCTGGCCTTTGCCTGGCTGGCGTTCCGCTTCAACGAGCGGCTGGCGGGGAATCTGCCTGCCGTGACGGGAGCGCGGGGCGAACGGGTGCTGGGGGCGCTGTATCCGCGCTGAGATTGGCGGGTTACGCTGCGCTAACCCGCCCTACGCCGGGTATGCGGATCTGCGGGTATGCGGAACCGTAGGGCGGGTTAGCGGCAGAGCCGCGTAACCCGCCGTGCCTCTTAGGCCGAGAACGACGAACCGCAGCCGCAGGTCGAGGTGGCGTTCGGGTTCTTGATGACGAATTGCGCGCCTTCCAGGTCGTCCTTGTAGTCGATTTCCGCGCCGATCAGGTACTGGTAGCTCATGGAGTCGATCAGCAGCTGCACGCCGTTCTTGTCCATGGTGGTGTCGTCTTCGTTGACGATTTCATCAAACGTGAAACCGTACTGGAAGCCCGAGCAGCCGCCACCCTGCACGAATACGCGCAGTTTCAGGTCTGGATTGCCCTCTTCTTCGATCAGCTGCGCAACTTTCTGCGCGGCGCTGTCGGTGAATACGATAGGGACCGGGATTACTTCGTCTTGCACTTCGGCTACTGCATTCATGTGCTACTCCTAAAAATTCATACGGCCATTATAGACCTTAGTCCGGACTCATGCTGTCAAGGCTTGATTTCCTGTACGGGCTTTGGTTCCGGGGCAACAATTTTTGCTTCCTGGCCCGGCAGCGGCAAGCCGGCTTTCTTGACGATGGCCTGCAGCGCGTCGCGCTCGGCGGTCATTTGCGCCAGTTCGGCCTGCACCTGCGCCAGCTGCTGCTCCGGCGTGGGCGCGCCCCGGCTGACGCCAAAGATGCGTCCGCCCAGGTCCACGCCCCATACCAGCAGCACGCCGCCCAGCGCCAGCACCACGGCCACGCCGGCGATGCGCGCCAGCAGCGGCGCTTTGCGTTCCACCAGGACGGTGGGCGGGGCCGAGGCGCCGCTGCCCTGCCATTTTTTCGCCACTGTTTATGGCATCAGGGCGATGTTGTCCAGGCCCATGCCTTCTTCCAGGCCGAACATCAGGTTCATGCACTGCACGGCCTGGCCGGATGCGCCCTTGACCAGGTTGTCCTGCACCACCAGCACGATGACGGTGTTGCCGTTGTCCGGACGGTGCAGCGCCAGGCGCAGCGTGTTGGCGCCGCGCGTGCTGCGGGTTTCCGGGTGCGAGCCGAACGGCATCACGTCCACGAAAGGCTGGTCCTTGTAGGCGTCTTCGAACAGGGCCTGCAGTTCCTCGTTGCTCACGTCCTTGGTCAGGCGCGCGTACAGCGTGGAGTGCATGCCGCGTATCATCGGCACCAGGTGGGGCGTGAAGATCAGGTTGACCTTGTCGCTGCTGAAACGCTGCAGCTGGGCCACCGTCTCCGGCGTGTGGCGGTGGCCGGACACGCCGTAGGCCTTGAAGTTGTCGCTGGACTCGGAGAACAGGATGCCGATCTCGGCCTTGCGGCCCGCGCCGGACACGCCGGACTTGCAGTCGGCGATCAGGTTGCCCGCGTCGATGATGCCGGCCTTGAGCAGCGGCACGAAGCCCAGCTGCATGGTGGTCGGGTAGCAGCCCGGGTTGGCGATCAGCTTGGCGGCCTTGATGTCTTCGCGGTTCAGCTCCGGCAGGCCGTACACGGCCTCCTCGATCAGTTGCGGCGCGGTATGGGGAATCTTGTACGTCTTTTCAAATACGGCCTGGTCCTTGATGCGGAAGTCCGCCGCCAGGTCGATCACTTTCACGCCGGCTTTCAGCAGCGCGGGCGCCTGCTCCATGGCCACGCCATGCGGGGTGGCGAAGAACACCACGTCGCACTGGGCCAGGTCGACCTTGTCCGGCGCCGAAAACGCCAGCTTGACGCGGCCTCGCAGGGAAGGATACATGTCAGCCACCGGCAAGCCGTCCTCTTTGCGCGACGTAATCGCCGTCAGCTGCACTTGAGGGTGGACGGCCAACAATCGCAGCAGTTCCACTCCGGTGTATCCGGTGCCGCCGACGATGCCAACTTTGATCATGTTCTTTCCTTGGGAGTTAAATAAAGAGGGGACGCCCATTTTAGCAGGGCTGAAAAAAAGCCGCCCGGCGTACCGGGCGGCTTTCTCGCCAGCATGCGCCGCAGCGCACGCTGTATGAAGCAAATTAACGCTTCGAGAATTGCTTTGCGCGACGTGCTTTGCGCAGACCAACTTTTTTACGCTCAACTTCGCGAGCATCGCGAGTGACGAAGCCGGCACGTGCCAGGTCGCCCTTCAGAGCTGCATCGTAGTCGATCAGTGCGCGGGTGATGCCGTGACGAACAGCACCAGCCTGGCCGGACTCGCCGCCGCCGTGTACGTTGACTTTGATGTCGAAACGTTCAACGTTGCCGGTCAGTTCCAGTGGTTGACGGATGACCATCAGGCCGGTTTCGCGGGAGAAGTACTCAGCCGCTGGCTTGCCGTTAACGATGATTTGGCCAGTGCCTGCCTTGATGAACACGCGAGCCACTGCACTCTTGCGACGGCCGGTGCCGTAGTTGTAGTTACCGATCATGTCAGTTCCTTAGATTTCGAGTGCTTTAGGTTGCTGAGCAGCGTGTGGGTGCGAACCCTCGGCGTATACTTTCAGCTTCTTGATCATGGCGTAGCCCAGTGGGCCTTTAGGCAGCATGCCCTTGACAGCCTTTTCGAGAGCACGGCCTGGGAAACGCTGTTGCATTTTCAGGAAGTTGGTCTCGTAGATGCCGCCTGGGTAGCCCGAGTGACGGTAGTAGGTCTTCTCGGTTGCTTTGGTACCGGTCACGCGCAGTTTGCCTGCGTTGATGATGACGATGAAGTCACCGGTGTCGACGTGAGGGGTGAACTCTGGCTTATGCTTGCCGCGCAGTCGGCGTGCCACTTCGCTGGCAACACGGCCGAGGACTTTGTCCGTCGCGTCAATCACGAACCAATCGCGCTGGACTTCATGGCCCTTAGCGGAAAAAGTTTTCATGTTATGACTTTCTGTGAAAGATAAAAACGCTCATCTGGTGGTTCCGCCCCGGTGTTGCAGCGGACGCATCCTTGTTGTTTACTTTCCCTGAGCGAACGGGAAAGCCGGCAATTATAACCCCTGGCGGCCACGCCCGTCAAGCCGACTTTGGTCTGGCAGGACGTACGCTGGCTGCACCCGGCCTCGCACTGCTCTAAAGACAAGCCCCTTCGCCCTTCGCTCGGGGCGCACTCCCGGAAGCGCTCGAAACGGAGTCGGCGTATCATCGCCTCCTACCGTTTGCATGGCTGGTTAAAATATCTGAAGTGCCAGGCCTGTTATCACCAAAACCGCCCCAATAGTCCCCAACAAAGAAAACCAGACTGGACTGTCGACTTTCTGAATAGCAGATAAATTCTCTTTGCGGACATGCCAAAGCGCAATCACATCATCGGTGCTGCACAAGGCGACGTAAATCGAAAATCCGATATTTACCAAGCCATGCCCAGGCTTCCCACCGAGAACAGACGCAACCCCGGAATACAAAATGAAAATTGACAATGTTCGAAGGAAAACTTTACAAATGCGAATCTTATTTAATTTCATTTTCTAGTAAGGCTTTGATTTCGAGGGGACAAGTCAGCACTGAAGCAGATACAACCACAAACACCTCGATCAGTAGCTATACACGTTCACGACGTTGAAGGTGGTGTCCGGCACGTAGACGTTCCCCTTGTGGGCATAGATAAAGAACGGCATCCACACGCCGCCCGCCTCCGGATATTTCTTGAACACCAGATCGCCCGTCTTGTACGTCAGCGTGTTTTCGCCGATCTTGAACACCTTCAGCGCGCGGTTCACCAGGTCGTTGACGATGAGGTTGTCGTCCTCGTCGATGCACAGGCTGGCCGGGAGATAGAATTTTTCATAATCTTTCTCCAGGTCGTCGCAATAGCCGGCTTGGCCGTAGCTCCACAGGCTCTTGCCGTCGCGGCCGAACACGCGGATGCAGTTGTTGAACTGGTCGCACACGAACAGGCGGTCCTGCGTATCCACGTCCATGTCGCACGGCGTGAACGAGGCCAGCGGCTTGCCGTCCTCCTCCCACACGAAATTCCGGACGAAGCTGACGATGCCGGTGGCCTGCAGCTGCCACTGGGAGATGCGGTTGTTGAGCGAATCGGCAATATAGATCTCGCCGTGGCTGTTCACCGTGATGCCTTGCGGCGCCTTCAGCGTGCCCTCGCCGCCCACGCCTTCGCGGCCGAAGGGCACGCCGTAGTTCAGCAAATGCCCGTTCGGTCCGTACTGGTACATGGACACCGTGCACATATTGAAATTGGTGATGAAGATCAGCGGCGTGCCGGGGCAGACCTGGCCCAGCAGCGGCTGCGACGGGTAGTAGGCCGTCATGGCGATGTCGCCGGGCGTGAAGAAGCCGCGCACCATGTCCTGCAGCTGCGCATAGGGATTGACGGCGGTGTTGAAGGTCTTCAGGCACCAGTTGCCGGAATCGATGTTGTACGAGGACGTGCCCACATGGGCCAGCGGATCCAGCCCGGCGGGCTTGAGCACGTGGTCGTACCAGTACTGGTAGACGCCGGCCGCGGTCTTGGCCCAGCCGTCCCACCAGTTGCGGGCCGGTAGCACGCCATCGCCCTTGCGGTTGGGGTCGACACGGATCACCGAGGTCATGCAGTTGAACTGCGAGGTGGCCAGGGCGCGGGAGGCGTTGTCGCGGCGGTGGCCCACGGTGTCGAGCAGCACGGCCACGGTGGGCAGGCTGTCGTCGATGATGTTGATGCTCACATGCAGCACCGTCGAGGCGAACGGCTCGCTGATGTAATAGGTGTTCTTTTCCTTGCCGGCGCAGATCTGGTAGGGGCCGACAAAGACGCGGTCTTCCAGCGCACCGTAGATCAGGTCGGTATAGGAATGCACCGGCTCGGGCTCGTGGTTCCACATGGGCAGCATGCCCATCACCTTCTCCTGCAGCTTGCCTTCCGGGTTGTAGACCATGATGGAGTTTTCCACCTGGCCCGGCACGAAGACGTAGTCGTCGATCACGCACACCGAGCGCATCACGTTGAACTTGCCGATGCCGGTGGGCTGGCCGAAGCCGTGCAGCAGCGCGGTTTCCTTGGTGGCCTGCACGATTTCGTTCTTGATGGGCCAGGCCGTGTCTATCTTCAGGATTTCGTAGTAGCCGGTGTTGGCCAGGTAGAGGTTGCCTTTCGAGTCGCTGGCCAGTCCCTGCGGCCACAGCAGTTCGTGGGTGCTGTCCAGGTCTTGCACGGCGCGGAACTGCAGCACGAAGTCGCCTTCCAGCGTAAATTTCACGCAGCGGCTGCGCACGTCGCCCTCGGTGTGGAAGAACTCGTCGGCCACATAGATGTAGTGCTCGCCGTCCGCTTCCTTGATCACGGTGATGCCGTTGGGGTCGGACAGCGGCAGGAAGTTTTTGCTGGCGACATTGCCGAAGGCGAACTGGAAGTCCGCGCTGTGCTCATCGTATTCAAACGCCACCACGCGGCCATTGCCCATGTCGGTGCAATACATGATGTCGTCGGTGGGATGCGGGCACAGGTGGAAGGGCATGAGCAGGCGCTGGTCCAGGCCGGTGCTGCCCGGGATGCCGTCGATCACATGCAGCAGCGTGCCGAAGTCGGCGGTGAAGACCAGCACGCGGCTGTTGCCGGTGTCGCACACCCAGACGTGGTTGTAGTTGTCGCGCGCAACGCCGACCGGGGAATTCATGGTGAAGTCGTCCGGCAGCTCGCCGCTCTTGGTCATGCCGGGCAAGGCCAACTCGCCGTAGTGGCACAGGTGCTTGAAACCGGTCTCGGATGCAGTCATGTTGTTCATGGTACCTACCTGTATGAAAGGGATAGATGGAGAAGCGGACGCGCATCAGTATGCGAGATTGCGTGGCTGACGGCAATAATTATGTTGCAGTGCATTGCAGATGAATACCCACTGGCGATTGGCTCTTTTTCAGCGGAAGATGCGGCACCGCAACAAGGAGTAGATGCTGGCGCAAAGCGCGGCCGGCTTTGCTCCATTACAATAGTGGCAAAGTTTTTTTACGGAGAGATGAAATGGAATGCAAAGTCAGCTGGAACGGCCCGTCCGGGATGAGTTTCTTGGCCCAGACCGGCTCCGGCCACCTGGTGAATATGGACGGGGCGCCGGAGGGCGGCGGCCACAACCTGGCGCCGCGCCCGATGGAGATGGTGTTGCTGGGCACGGGCGGCTGCACCGCCTATGACGTGGTGCTGATCCTGAAGCGCGGCCGCGAAGACGTGCGCGGCTGCGACGTGACGCTGAAGGCTGAACGCGCCGATACCGATCCGAAAGTGTTCACCAAGATCCATTTCCACTTCACCGTGACCGGCAAGAACCTGAAGCAGACCACGGTGGAGCGCGCGGTGTCGCTGTCGCACGACAAGTACTGCTCGGCGTCCATCATGCTGGCCAAGACTGCCGAGATCACGCATTCCTACGAGATCGTGGAAGGCTGAGATGGCGGGTTACGCTACGCTAACCCGCCCTACGCAATGGTCCGGAATTTGGTGAATTCGTAGGGCGGGTTAGGGCGGAGCCCGTAACCCGCCGGCATTAAATGTAATACGCGGTACTGGTCATCAGCTTGCCCATGGCCGTCATGGCCAGGCGCGCCGGCAGGGGCGCGGTTTCCGCCCCCATCTCCTGCGCGGCGGCGCCGTGCGCCACCTCGTCCACCCGCATCTGCTCGACAATGGCGCGCGACTTGGCGTCCTGCGGCGGCAGCTTGTCCAGGTGGCTGGCCAGATGCGCCTCCACCTGGCGCTCGGTCTCCACCACAAAGCCCAGGCTGCGCGCGTCGCCCAGCACGGCTGCCACCGTGCCCAGCGCATAGGCGCCCGCATAAAACAGCGGATTGAGCACGCTGATCTGCGAGCCCAGCTCGCCCAGGCGCTGCGCGGTCCAGGCCAGGTGGTCCTCTTCCTCGCGCGAGGCAACTTCAAACTGCCGGCGGATCTCCTCGCTGCGCGCAAAGCGCCCTTGCGAGTTGTACAGCGCCTGCGCCATCACTTCGCCCACGTGGTTCACGCGCATCAGCCCGGCGGCGTGGCGCTGCTCGGACTCGCTCAGCGCCGCATCGGCCGCATGTGCGGCGGGATTCGGGCGCGAGGCCGAGGCCACGCCAGCCACCACGCGCAGCGCCTTGTCGGCGCTGGCAATGAAACGGTCCAGTGGAGTATGGAAATGGTTTGCTGCCATGGTGTTCTGCTCAAGCTGGTTCAGAAGGCACCATTTTACACCCCGCCCTCCCTCTCCTCGCGCAGGATGCGCTGGCGCTCTATCCAGTCCGCCACCGGCCCGCGCACGTCGATGCCGGACAAATCCTTGGCCACGCCCAGGTTCAGCCCCAGCAGGAAGGGAATGCTGTCGACCGGCACCGCGTCGCAATAGTCGCTGAAGGCGCGCAGGAAGCGCGCAGACTCCACCACCTTGATCACCTTTTCGCCGCTCAGGTACTGCAGGATGCTGGTGATGCTGTGGCCCTTGCCAATGGCATGGTAGATGAAGCGGTTGTATTCCTTGTCCAGGCGCTTGAAGTCCAGGGTCTCCTTGGTCATCAGTCCGGACAGGTAATGCAGGCCCAGCGCCACCCGGAAGAAACCGGTGGCTTCGGACACGGTGGTGCCGCAGCGCGTTACCGCGAGGATCTTTTCCTTGGTGGCTGTGTCGATCAACAGACTGTTTTTCATAGTGGCACGACTATAGCAAGACAAAACCATTTTGTATCTTGCATGTGAGAATTTTGGCATGCTACCCTTGCTCACCATATTTACAACAGGACAATAAAATGCTCGCAGTTCAGGGCTTGGCCAAGCGCTTCCAGCTGCCCCGGCAGAAGGGCGCCGCGCCGGCCACGCGCGACCCGCGCGGCCACGACGGCTGGTTCCACGCGGTGCGCGACGTGAGTTTCAGCTGCGCGCCCGGCGAAGTGCTGGGCCTGCTCGGCCCCAACGGCGCCGGCAAGACCACCACCCTGCGCCTGCTGTCGACCGCGCTCAAGGCGGACGCCGGCAAGGCCCTGGTGAACGGCGTGGATCTGCTGCAACAGCCGCTGCTGGCGCGCCAGCAGATCGGCTTCCTGTCCGGCTCAACCGGGCTGTACGGGCGCCTGACGGCGCGCGAGAACGTCGAGTATTTCGGCCGCCTGCACGGCATGGACAGCGCCCACCTGAAGCGCCGCTGCGATTATCTGTTCGAGCTGCTGCAGATGCAGGACTATGGCAGCAAGCGCGCCGACCAGCTCTCCACCGGCATGAAACAGAAGTGCGCCATCGCCCGCACCGTGGTGCACGAGCCACAGATTGTGATCCTGGACGAGCCCACCACCGGCCTGGACGTGATGTCCTCCAAGATCCTGCTGGACTTCATCGCCAGCTACAAGGCGCTGCGCATTCCGCTGGTGTTCTCCACCCACCACCTGCACGAGGTGGAAAAACTGTGCGACCGCGTCTGCATCATCAACCACGGCAAGACCGCCTTCAACGGCACGGTCGATGAGCTGCGCCACCTGGGCGGCAGCGCCGACCTGTACGACGCCTTTATCGGCGTCATCAACCGCGAGGACTGAGCCATGTGGACCATTTACCTCAAGGAAATCCTGGAGCTGGCGCGCGACCGCAAGACCTTTATCTTCACCGTGCTGATACCGGTGCTGGCCATGCCGCTGATCATGGGCGGCTTCAGCTATGTGTCCACCAATCTGTTCAACAAGGCGCGCACCGCCGAGCTGACCTACGCCATGTTCGGCAAGGAATACGCGCCCGGCCTGGCGCAGCGTTTCACGGCCGAGCGCGGCTTCCGCGAAGTGCCGCTGGCCTCGCCCGAGCAGATCCGCAACGCCATCGACAAGGACGTGATCAAGTTTGCGCTGGTGATCCCGCCGGCCTACCAGCAGCGCCTGCAAGGCAAGGAGCAGGCCAGCGTGGCGCTGCACTACAACAGCGCGGTGAGCATGGACGTGATCCGCAAGCGCGTGTCGGCCGAGCTGGACGCGGTCAACGCCGAGCTGCGCGAGCACGAGCTGTCCGCGCTTAACCTGAGCAAGAAGCAGCTCCGCTTCGCCCTCAATCCCGTCATGCTGGAGGAGCGCTCCACGGCGGGCAAGCGCGAGCAGATGGGCGCCGTGCTGGGCGGCCTGCTGCCCTACTTCCTGCTGATGGGCTGCCTGATGGCAGCCATGTACCCGGCCATCGACATGGGCGCCGGGGAAAAGGAACGCGGCACGCTGGAAACGCTGCTGCTGGCGCCGGTGCCGCGCAGCTCCATCGTGCTGGCCAAATTCCTGGTGCTGTTCAGCATAGGCCTGACCTCGTCCCTGCTCATGGTGGGCAGCATGAGCGTGCTGCTGTTCGCCTTCGGCAGCGCGGCGCCGGCCGGCGTGGCCGCCATGGTCAGCTCCATCGGCGCGCTGGACATGGCCATGCTGGCGCTGATGCTGGCGCCCACCGCCGCCATCTTCGCCTCGGTGCTGCTGTCGCTGTCCATCTACGCCAAGAGCTACAAGGAGGCGGCCGGGCTGATCTCGCCGCTGATGCTGCTGTCCCTGCTGCCGGTGATGGTGGCCCTGCTGCCGGGCGTGGAACTGAACTGGCTGTGGGCCATGGTGCCGCTGACCAATGTGGCGCTGGCCATGAAGGAACTGGTCAAGGGCACCATGGACTACCGCATGTTCGCCGTGATCCTGGTGTCGAGCGCGGTCACGGCAGGCGCGCTGCTGGCCCTGTGCCGCTGGTGGTTCAGCCGCGAACAAGTGCTGTTCCGCAACTAGCCGCACGCGGTTCGCCCGGTAGCCCGTTCCCCGCTTTGGGCGCTCTGGAACCCTGATTTTGCCGACTGTCGCAATGAAGCCACCGCTCAGCGGCAATTTCAATACAATGCCAACATTGAATAGTGGTATGTCCTGTTGCGGTGCAGCAGGACACGACAGGAGTCAGCATGGAATTACGCATTCGCAATTTGTCCAAGACTTACGCCAACGGGGTGGTGGCGCTGGACAATATTTCGCTCACGATACCGGCCGGGATGTTCGGCTTGCTGGGGCCTAACGGCGCCGGCAAGTCCACCCTGATGCGGACGCTGGCGACGCTGCAGGAATGCGATTCCGGCTCGGTCTTCCTGGGCGAGCTGGACGTGCTGGACGAGAAGGACGAAATCCGCCGCCTGCTGGGCTATCTGCCGCAGGACTTCGGCGTCTATCCCAAGGTGTCCGCCTACGAGCTGCTGGACCATTTCGCGGTGCTCAAAGGCCTGTCCAGCCGCGCCCGCCGGCGCGAAGTGGTGGACGGCCTGCTGCAGCAGACCAATCTGTTCGAGGTGCGCCACCAGAAGCTGGGCACCTTCTCGGGCGGCATGCGGCAGCGCTTCGGCATCGCCCAGGCGCTGCTGGGCGACCCGAAACTGATTATCGTGGACGAACCCACGGCCGGCCTGGACCCGCAGGAACGCGTGCGCTTCCACAACCTCCTGTCCGACATCGGCGAAGACCGCACCGTGATCCTGTCCACCCACATCGTCAGCGACGTGGCCGACCTGTGCGCCAATATGGCCATTATCAACAAGGGCCATCTGCTGCTCACCGGCCAGACCCAGCAGCTGATCGACGACATCAGCTGCAAGATCTGGGCGCGCTTCGTGGACAAGCGCGACCTGCAGCAGTTCCAGACCCGCCATGCCGTGATCTCGACCCGTCTGCTGTCCGGCCGCACGCTGATCCACGTCTACAGCGACGACGATCCGGGCGACGGTTTCGAGGAAGCCATCGGCGACCTGGAAGACCTGTACTTCGCCACCATCGCCGGCCGCCACAACGCCGCCGACAGCTGCGATTAAGGCGGCCAACATGCTTGCCATCGCCTTGTTCGAAGCGCGCCAGCGCCTCAAGCTGCTGTCCACCTGGGTTTATTTCGGCATGTTTTTGCTGCTGGCCATGCTGTGGATGGCGGCCGCCGGCGGCGTGTTCAAGGAAGCCGTGGTCACCTTCGGCGGCCGCGTGTTCATCAACGCCCCGCGCTCCATCATGTTCACCGCCAGCTTCCTCGGCTGCCTGGGCGTGATCGTGGTGGCCGCCATGATGGGCCGCTCGGTGCAGCAGGACTTCGAATATGACATGCACCACTTCTTCTTCAGCGCGCCCATCCGCAAGTACCAGTACATGCTGGGCCGCTTCATCGGCGCCTACCTGACCTTGGCGGTGGTGTTCGCGTCCATCCTGCTGGGCGCCTGGCTGGGCACCTTCATTCCCGGCGTCGATCCAGAACGGCTGGGCAATCCGCCGCTGGCGGCCTGGCTGATACCCTACTTCGTCACGCTGCTGCCCAATCTGTTCATCTTCGGCGCCATCTTCTTCGTGCTGGCCGCGCTCACGCGGCGCATGCTGCCGGTCTATATTTCCAGCGTGGTGATGCTGATCGGCTACATCGTCGCCCCCGGCCTGGCGCGCGACCTGGACTACAAGACGCTGGCCGCGCTGATCGACCCCTTCGGCACCGCCGCCGCCATCAACCTGACCGAATACTGGCCCATCGCCGAGCGCAACACGCGCCTGGTGCTGCCGGAAGGCGTGTACCTGCTGAACCGCGTGATCTGGACCTCGTTCTCGGTGGTGGTGCTGTTGCTGGGCTACTGGCGCTTCCGCTTTGTCAGCAGCATAGACAGCGGCAAGGCCGACGCGCGCGGCGACGCCGAACCGCAGTTGCGCATCAGCCAGGCGGCCAGCCACACGCACGAGGCGCCGGACTTCAAGTCGCGCAGCCTGGGCCTGCTGCTGCTGAAAAACATCTACCTGAACCTGCGCGAAACCGTGAAGAATGTCTACTTCCTGGTGATCGTGCTGGCCGGCGTGCTGACCATGTTCGCCGGCGCGCTGGACATGGGCTCCATGTACGGCACCAAGACCTACCCGGTCACCTACATGGTGCTGGAAATGGTGTCGGAAACCTTCGCGCTGTTCATGCTGGTGCTCACCACCTTCTACGCGGGCGAGCTGGTGTGGCGCGAGCGCGAGAACCGCATGGCGCAGATGCTGGACGCGCTGCCGGTGCCAAGCTGGCTGCCGCTGCTGTCCAAGCTGTTCGCGCTGATCGGCCTGCAGGCGCTGCTGATGCTGGTGGTGATGTTGTGCGGCATGACGATACAGATCTTCCACGGCTACTTCCAGCTTGAACCCGGCTTGTACTTCCAGCACCTGTACACCGTGCAGCTGCCGTCCTACGCGCTGGTGGCGGTGCTGGCGATTGCCGCGCAGGTGCTGATCAACCACAAATACATGGCGCACTTCGCCATGATCCTGTACTACGTAGCCAGCATCACCCTGCCCTCGCTGGGGATGGAACATCCCATGCTGGTGTACGGCACCTCGCCCAGCTTCGTCTACTCGGCCATGAACGGCTACGGCCACTACCTGGTGCGCGAGCGCTGGTTCGAGCTGTACTGGAGCGGCGCGGCGCTGATCCTGGTGGTGCTGTCGCTGCTGTTCTGGGCGCGCGGCAACAACACCGAATGGCGCCAGCGCGTCTCGCTGGCGCGCCATGCGCTGACCATGCCGGTGCTGGCCTCGCTGGCCCTGGGCGTGAGCATCTTCCTGGGCGCCGGCGGCGTGCTGTTCTACAACCTGCACATCGCAAACAACTACAAGTCCGCCTACCGCCAGCTGGCCGAGCGCGCGGACTATGAACGCAAATACAAGCAGCTGGCCGATGTGGCGCAGCCGCGCATCACGGACGTGCGGCTGGGCGTGGCCATCGAGCCGGAAAAGCGCCGCCTGCAGGTGAAGGGCCGCTACATGCTCGAGAACAAGAGCGCGCAGCCCATCAGCGAAATCTACGTCACGCAGGACACGACGGCCGACATGCAGCCGCTGCGCTTCGGCCAGGTGGCGCACCTGAAAACCAGGGATGAGCAGCTGGGCGTGTACAGCTACACCCTGTCCACGCCGCTGGCGCCGGGCGCGCGCATGCCGCTGGAATTCGAACTGGTGTACGCGCCCAAGGGCATCCTCGGCCTGGGCCAGGACACGCCGGTGGTGGGCAACGGCACCTTCTTCAACAACACCAAGCTGCCGCACATCGGCTACCAGCGCCAGGCCGAGCTGACCGATCCGCGCGACCGCAAGCGCCACGGCCTGCCGGCGCAGGAACGCGCCCTGCCGCGCGACGATCCCAAAGGCCTGGCCAACAACTACATCGGCAGCGACGCCGACTGGGTGACCTTCGACGCCGTGGTCAGCACCAGCGCCGACCAGACCGCCGTGGCGCCCGGCACGCTGGAAAAGGAATGGAAAGCCAAGGGCCGGCGCTACTTCCACTACAAGATGGACAAGCCCATCCTGAACTTCTACGCCTTCCAGTCGGCCCGCTACGCCGTCAAGCATGACTGGTGGCAGGACGTGGGCATCGAAATCTACTACCAGCCCGGCCACGAATACAATCTGGACCGCATGGCCAAGGGCGTGAAGGACGCGCTGGAGTACTACACCAGGAACTACAGCCCCTACCAGCACAAGGTGGTGCGCATTGTGGAGTTCCCGCGCTACGCCGCGTTCGCGCAGTCCTTCCCGAACACCATCCCGTATTCGGAAAGCGTGGGCTTCATCGCCAAGGTGGACGACAAGAACCCCAAGGACGTGGACTACCCCTTCTACGTGACGGCGCATGAAGTGGCGCATCAATGGTGGGCGCACCAGCTGGTGGGCGGCGACACGCGCGGCGCCACCGTGCTGAGCGAAACCCTGTCCGAGTACTCGGCGCTGATGGTGATGAAGAAGCAGTACGGCGCCGACAAGATGCGCCGCTTCCTGCGCTACGACCTGAACCACTACCTGATGGGCCGCGCGCTGGAGAACAAGAAGGAGCTGCCGCTGGCGGACAACGAGAACCAGCCCTACATCCACTACCGCAAAGGCAGCCTGGCCATGTACCAGCTACAGGACATCCTGGGCGAGGAGCGGGTGAACGGTGTGCTGAAGGGCCTGCTGGCGCAGCACGCCTTCCACACCGCGCCCTACCCCAGCGTGACGGTGCTGGTGGATGCGCTGCGCAAGATTGCGCAGCCGGACCAGGCTTACCTGATCGACGACCTGTTCAACGCCATCGTGCTGCACGACAGCCGCGCGCTGAGCGCTACGGCGCGCAAGCGTCCGGACGGCAAGTATGAGGTGACGCTGAAAGTCCACGCCAGCAAGCTGCGGGCGGACGAACTGGGCGCCGAGAAGGAAATGCCGATCCGCGACCTGATCGACGTGGGCGTGGACGACAAGGACGGCAACAGCCTGCTGCGCGAGCGCAAGCTGGTAACGCAAAAGCAAGCCACTTACACGCTGGTGGTCAGCGGCCGCCCGGCCAGGGCGGGCATCGATCCGGACAACAAACTGATCGACCGCAAGCCGGACGACAATATGATCGCCGTGGAGCAGTGATTACCTGAGCAGCATGGCCTTGCGGTAAGGCGCGATGGGCGGCTTGGGGAACTGCACCGCCGCGTAGGACTGGCGGAAGCAGGCCGCCTTGCCGTTTTCCACATCCGTCACAGTGCTGATGACTTTGCCGTTCGCGTCCAGCAGCAGCATGATGGTGACCGGATACTTGGACTTGCCGTGGCAGTTGCCGCGCTCGTCCAACTTCTGCGCGTTGTTGAAGGCGATGGACTCTTCCTCGTACTTGCTGACTTTCGGATTCGGGAACTGGGCGTTGAATTTCGCCATTTCCGTGGTGAACTCGGGGTTCTTCGGCGACGGCGCCTCGTCCTGGGCGGCGCTGGAGCCGGTCGGCGAGGTCTGGCAGGCAGCCAGCAGCAGGGCAGCGCACAAGGCGCTCAGTTTCAAGAAGGTATTTCGCATAATTTCTCCCAAAGCATGGTGTTGTTGTCACACTCTACACAGTTTGGGATTTATGCAGCGCACGCTGCAGAGCTGGCGGGTTACGCAGTACGCGCGTAACCCGCCAACCATATCAAGCGCTCAGGCGCAGCGCCTGCTGGTTCGCGGCGCGCGGCGCCACGGCGGCGGACTTGTGCAAAGTCAGCGCCGGCGCATGGCTGTACGGCTCGGACAACTTGAACACGCTCACCACGTCCGCCAGCGATTCCGCCTGCTCCTCCAGCGCGCCCGCGGCAGCGGCGGCCTCTTCCACCAGCGCCGCATTCTGCTGCGTCACATGGTCCATCTGGATAATCGCCTCATTGACCTGCTCGATGCCGGCGCTCTGCTCCATGCTGGCCGAGGTGATTTCGCCCATGATGTCGGTCACGCGCTTGATGCTGTCCACCACTTCGCTCATGGTCATGCCGGCCTGTTCGACCAGCTTGCTGCCGTTCTCAACCTTGCCCACCGAGTCGTCGATCAGCACCTTGATTTCCTTGGCGGCGGCGGCGCTGCGGTGCGCAAGGTTGCGCACTTCGCTGGCCACCACCGCAAAACCACGACCCTGTTCGCCTGCACGGGCGGCCTCTACGGCGGCGTTCAGCGCCAGGATGTTGGTCTGGAAAGCAATGCCGTCGATCACGCTGATGATGTCGACAATCTTGCGCGCCGAAGCATTGATCGATTCCATGGTGTCCACCACTTCGCCCACCACCTCGCCGCCGCGCTCGGCGACGTGCGACGCGGCCACGGCCAGCTGGTTGGCCTGGCGCGCATTGTCGGCGTTCTGCTTCACGGTCGAGGTCAGTTCTTCCATCGACGAGGCGGTCTCCTCCAGGCTGCCGGCCTGCTGCTCGGTGCGGCTGGACAGGTCCTGATTGCCGGCGGCGATCTGATGCGAGGCGGTGGCGATCTGGTCGGTGCCGGAGCGCACTTCGCTGACGATGAGCACCAGGCCGTCGTTCATGGTTTTGAGCGCCTGCAGCAACTTGCCGGTTTCGTCGCGGCTGTCGATCACGATATCGCTGCGCAAGTCATTGGCGGCCACGGCGGTGGCAACGTCCACGGCGCGGCGCAGCGGACGGGTGATGCCGGTGGTCAAACGCCAGGCGCACAGGCCGCCCAGCGCCAGCACGGCGGCGGCGAAGGCCAGCATGAAGCGGCGGTTTTCCTGGTAGCTGGCGTCGATACGGGCCGCGTTGGCGTCGATGCTCTGGCGCTGCATCACCAGCAGGCCGCTGAGCGCATCCAGATAGGCCTTGCCGTCGGGGATGAAATTCTTTTCCAGCAGCGCGGCGGCTTCCTCGAACTTGTCTTCCTTCTTCAGCGCAACAATGCCGTCGCGCGAGGCCACATAGCGCTTGCGCGCGGCGATCATGGTGGCGAACAGCTGCTTTTCCTCGTCGCTTTCGAGCAGCGGCTCAACCTTCTTTTGCAGCTCGTTCACTTCGCTGGAGGAAGCGGCGGCGTCGGCGGCAAAGAAGGGACCGAGGCTGGCGTCGCTGGACTTGGAAATGGCGGTGGTGCGGCGCACGCTGGTGTGGATCAGGCGGTACCAGTCAGAGATCATGCGTTCCTTGGCCAGCGGCTGCTGCATCATTTCGCTGGTGGCTTCGGCCACGGCCTGCATATGGCTCAGGCCTATCCAGGTCATCAGCATAGTTAGCAGCAAGACAAGTCCAAAGCCGCCGGCGAGGCGGGTACCGATTTTCAGGTTTTTCATTTTTTCTCTCGAACAAAAAAGTGGGACACAGGCGGACAAGCCGCGCCCCGGCTGAAAACAGGTGCCAGTGCGTCCATGGGAAACTACGATTGCAACAATGAGACAGCGTGCTGCTTGTGATAAAAAGCAACACTTAGTATTGACAGAACTGCTAGGGAAGGATAGGAGTGTAACACGGAGTTAAAATTAGTGCCTCGTGGAAACTACGTAGACGCGGACGCAAGCAGGGCTGTACGCTCCGCGTGCGCCCGAATACCATTACGGTATGAAAACATTCATCCATACCAGATGGCCGCGCGCAGCGGCAATGACTGCCGCCGCCTGCCTTCTCGCCGTTCAGGCAATCGCGGCCGGCCCCACTTTCGGCACCCACGGCATGGCGCTGTTCGGCGGCAAGGAGGGCTTGTACGCCTCGCACCTGCCCATGTTCCATGCGCCGCACGATTACCAGGTGGTGCTGCAAGTGCACGTGGCGGACGCCAGGCTGGACGCGGCGCTGAAAGGCCGGCTGGACGGCAAGACCGCGCTGTGGACCGTGGACCCGGAAAAATTCGAACTGGACAGGCTGGCGCCGGACGCCGCCTCGCCCCTGCGCCAGTTCAAGGCTGATCTGGTGCTCGGCCATTTCGAGCAAGGCGGCAAGACACAGTACAGGGCTGCAACATTGGTGGTGGATAAAGTCTTGCTGTTCCGGCCACTCTCGCCAGCCGAAAAAACAAACTCCACGGCAACTTATGTGCAAATTGGCAACGGCAAACAGCGTTACCTCATCAAGGAGATCGACAGCCGTCCCGATTTCGATCATATTGTTTCTTACCGTGCAGCATCGCATGCGCCATACGCACCGGCCACCATCGCCAAGAACGGCATGGCCGAACCGGACGCCAAAGCGCTCGCCGCCGCGCTGCAGGCAACGCCGTCCGCCATACGCGGCACGGTCTACTTCTATACCGACGACTTGCGGTGATGACAGTTCCTGCGATCTATCAAGGCTTGTGGCGGCGCACCGGCATCTGGCGCAGCAATGGCACCAGCGACCTGAGCACTCAGGTGTGGTGGTTCCAGTCCGCCAGCTTCCATATCGACCTGCGCATTCCGATCGACCGCCCGTCGCTGGACAGCCGCGCCCAGCTGGCGACGCTTGCGCCGGCGCAGCTGGCCCGTTTCAGCGCGCAAACCGGCTTTGCCGGCACTACCGTGGTGGCGGGCGAGCGCTGCGAATGGCGGCCCGAGATCGCCTTCCCCGCTCTCAGCGCCGAACTGGACGCGGGCTGGATGCGTTTCGACAGCGAGGACGCGGTCCACGAAACCGGCATTGACGCCAGCTACGATGAAGACTGGGTACGCATGGCGGGCGCGCCGATGCGCGGCGTGCGGCTGGTGCCGGTTGCGGCGGCGGGCGGCGCAGCGGTCGCCTACCTGATTATCGGCGAGCACTGGATGGCCTGGGCTTGCGGCAGCCCCGGCGACGCCTACTCCCCGACCACGCCGGACGCCAGCTCATGGGGCGAGTTCACGGTGCTGCACAAAGGCGGCGGCTGGCGCATTGCCGGCTCCAACTGCGCCTGGAAGGAAGGCCAGGAAGTGCCCGGCGCGGACGCGCTGGCCACGCAGCAGTTTTCGCCGGACGGCATCACCACCCTGCCCTTCGCCGACGGCCACTGGCGCGTCACGTCGCTGGCATAGGCGTTTCCAGCAACTCCGGCCACGCACACAGCAGCAAAAGCCAGACGGTGAAAGCGCTGAGCACCACCGCCAAAGACGTTGGCGGAAACTGGATCGGGCTGGTCATCAGCTTCGCCCAGGCCGCAAGCGGCACCAGCAGCAGCGCGAACGTGGCGCCCCGATAGGCGCGCTCCCGAGACCGGGCCCGCCACCCCACCGCGAACATCACAAACCCGGACGCCAGCAGGCACGCGCCGCCGATCACCAATACCATCATCTGCCACGGTGACGCCGTCGCCTCCTCGGAAGAAAACGCGTTGAGGACCAGCGCCAGCGGAATGGAAACAAAGAGCATGCCAAAGCCCAGAAGTGCGCAGCACAAGCGCGTGCAAATAACGGCAACCGAAGCGAAGATTTTCATTAGCTGTCCCTGATGATGTGAATCATGCAAGCATAGGGACGGCCTGTGAAGCCATGATGCGCTGCGTGTGAACCCTGCCGATTTAAGCAAGGTCAAAGTCCGAACCGGCCAGTTATACTAAAGTCATACAACGCACTGGGAGCATAGAAATGTCCACCGCCAAGCAGGAAATCATGAACTTGCTCGCGACCATGCCTGACGACTGCTCATTGGAAGACATCCTTTACAAGCTATACGTCATAGCCGAAATCAAGAGGAGCGACGACCATGTTGATGCCCACGGCACCATTTCGCACACTGAAGCGGAACGGCGGCTCAATAAATGGCTAAATCCGTAATTTGGTCTGAAAAAGCAATCGACGACCTCAACTCAATCGCCCACTACATTGCGCGCGACTCTACGCAAAATGCTTCGGCGGTTGTCAAAAAAATTCTGGCTACGGCGGCTAGCCTTAGCCAGTTTCCCCACTTGGGCGCCATCGTGCCTGAACTTGCCGATCCGGCGATACGCGAACGCAAAGTATTCCGCTACCGCATCATCTATCGGGTGCGCGCATCGGAAGCTCTTATCCTTGCCGTACTTCACAGCAGGCGCAGCTTCGTGTCGCTGCGCCGCAGGCTAAGGGAATAAAAAACGGGACCCGAAGGTCCCGTTTGCTTATTCCGCTGTGGCGGCGGCTTTTTTGGCGGCTGGCTTTTTGGCGGCCGGCTTGGCGGCGGCTTTTTTCGCGGCCGGCTTGGCTGCAGCTTTTTTCGCTGCCGGCTTCGCGGCGGCTTTCTTGGCCGCCACTTTCTTGGTCGGCGCCGCCGCTACCGCGGTTTCGCCTTCGGCGCCTTCCGCTTCGTCCGCCTTGCCCGCTTTCGGCTTGGCGCCCGGCTTGGCTTTGCGCTCTTCGAACTCGAAGCTGATCTTGCCGTCCTTGCCCTTGGTCAGGAAGGCCTTGAACGGACGGCGCGTGCGCTGCGAGACGAAGCCCGGCAGCAGATCGGTCTTGCCGTCGTTGAGCAGCTTGCTCATCTGCTCGGGCAGGATCTCCTGCTGCAGGATGATGCGGCCGCTGCGGAAGTCGCAGGTCTTGGGCTTGGCGACGCTGTGCTCGCACACATAGGCCAAGCCCATTTCGTACACATTGGCGGCGCATTTCGGGCACGGGCCGACCGGGGTCTGGCCGGTGAAGTCCACGCCTTCGCCGTCCTCGCCACCTTCGTCGTTCTGGCCAAAGTCGAACTCCAGCTTGAAGTTGCTGATGTCCTCGTCGCGCACGATGCGCAGGATGGCGGCGAACGGGCGGCCCATCTTGGAACGGAAGCCTTGCAGCGGACCGATGGTACGGTTCTTCAGCAGTTCTTCAACTTCCGCGATTTCAAACTGGCGGCTGCCCGGCGTTTTGCTCATCGAGAACTCGCACTTGGTGCAGGCGAAACGGCGGTAGTTCTCTTTCACCACGCTGTTGCAGTTCGGGCAAGGCGTGACCAGGGTGGCATAGTCGCCCGGAATGGTGTCGTTGTCGTATTCCTTGGCGCGCTTGACGATGATTTGCGTCATCTGGGCGATTTCGCGCATGAATTCCTCGCGCGAGATGCGTCCCTTTTCCATTTGCGACAGCTTGTATTCCCACTCGCCGGTCAGCTCCGGCGCCGTCAATTCGTTCACGCCCAGGCCGCGCAGCAGCGTCATCAGCTGCGACGCCTTGGCGGTCGGGATCAGTTCGCGGCCTTCGCGCAGCAGGTATTTCTCGCCCAGCAGGCCCTCGATAATGGCGGCGCGCGTTGCCGGCGTGCCCAGGCCTTTGCCGGCCATGGCGTCGCGCAGTTCGTCGGAGTCGACCAGCTTGCCCGCGCCTTCCATGGCGGACAGCAGCGTCGCTTCCGAGTAGCGCGCAGGCGGCTTGGTGACCAGGCCGTTCGGCGTGACCTTCTCGGTCTTGACCTTCTCGCCCTTGGCGACCGGCACCAGCATGCCGCTGCCTTCCTTGTCGTCGTCGCCGGCCGCGTCCTTGCCGTAGATCGCCATCCAGCCGGCGTTGGTCATGACCTTGCCTTCGGTCTTGAACTGGTGGCCGGACACTTCGGTGTAGCGGGTGGTGACCTGGAACTCGGCGGCCGGGAAGAACACGGCCATGAAGCGGCGCGTCACCAGGTCGTACAGTTTCTGTTCCGGCTCGGACAGGTTCTTCGGTGCGATGCCGGTCGGAATGATGGCAAAGTGATCCGAGATCTTGGTGTTGTCGAAGATGCGCTTGTTCGGCTTGACCCAGCCCTTGCTCAGGATCTGCTTGGAGAAGGTGTGGTAATTGTGGTTCTCGCCCAGCACGCCCAGCACTTCCTTGACGGTGTCCAGGTAGTCTTCCGGCAGGTGGCGCGAATCGGTACGCGGGTAGGTCAGCACCTTGTGCTTCTCGTACAGCGCCTGGGCCAGGCCCAGCGTGTTCTTGGCCGAGAAGCCGAAACGGCCGTTGGCCTCGCGCTGCAAGCTGGTCAGGTCGAACAGGCCGGGCGCCATCGAGGTGGTCGGCTTGGACTCTTCGGTGACATTGCCCTGCTTGCCGCGGCAGGCCAGCGCGATGCTGTCGGCGGCGGCCTTGGACCACAGGCGCTCGGCGCGTTTTTCCGGGTCGTGCTCGTCCTTCTTGAAGCCGGTGTCCATCCAGCGGCCTTCGTACACGCCGGCTGCGCAGATGAACTCGGCGCGCACTTCCCAGTAGTCGCGCGAGACGAATTTCTTGATCTTTTCTTCGCGCTCGACCACGATGGACAGGGTCGGCGTCTGCACGCGGCCCACGGTGGTCAGGTAGAAGCCGCCCTCTTTCGAGTTGAACGCGGTCATGGCGCGGGTGCCGTTGATGCCGATCAGCCAGTCCGCTTCCGAACGGCAGCGCGCGGCGTCCGCCAGCGGCAGCATTTCCTCGTCCGAGCGCAGGCTGTTGAAGCCTTCGCGGATGGCGTTGGGCGTCATCGACTGCAGCCACAGGCGCTGCACCGGCTGCTTGGCCTTGGCGTTCTGCGCAATCAGGCGGAAGATCAGCTCACCTTCGCGGCCCGCGTCGCATGCGTTGATCAGGCCGGTGACGTCCTTGCGTTTGATCAACTTGTTGAGCACTTTCAGGCGCGACTCGGTCTTGGCGATCGGATTCAGCGCGAAGTACGGCGGGATCATGGGCAGGTGGGCAAAGCTCCACTTGCCGCGCTTGACGTCGTGCTCTTCCGGCACCGCGATTTCCAGCAGGTGGCCGACGGCCGAGGACAGCACGTAGTCGTCGGACTCAAAGTACTCATCGTGCTTGGTAAAGCCGCCCAGCGACTTCGCGATATCGTTCGCGACAGATGGCTTCTCGGCGATGATGAGGGTTTTGCTCATATTTTGTATTCTCTTGTTTTTTTACTCTGGATTTGGCGCAGCATGCGCATCATACAGAACATTCTTATACCGCATGCTGAACTTTTGCAATCCCGCCAGGGTTGCTTCGGCTTGGCGGCACGGCGCTGCAGAGGGTGGTCTTGCGGTGCGCAAGCGGGGAACAACGGGAAGCGTGTCAGTGCAGCAGGCGCGGCATTTGATCTTCATCGGAACCGAACAGGTCGTCAAACATCAAGGCGTCCGGCTCCTTGCCCTGGCTCCACAGCAGCATCAGGACGATGACTTTCAGCTTGCCCAGCGACACCGGCACTTCCTCCAGCGCCAGCGCACGTTCGATGACGATTTCACGCTGCAGGGGCGACAGCACCTGGGCGCTTTCCAGGAACTGGATAAAGCCGATGGCGGCGGTGCCCAGCGCGTCCTGCTCCTCCTCCACATAGTAGCGGGTGCCGGTGGAGGCGGCCGTCAGCGTCTGTTCGACTCCCGCCATTTCATTCAGGTCGGTGAGCCAGACCAGCGCTTCGGAGATCTCCTCGTCGTCGAAACCGACGGCCGACAGTTTCCTTGCCAAGGCGGCCGGTTCCGGGCACGCATCGGGGCGGTAATAAGTCTCGTAGAGATAAACAAGGATGTCGAACATGGCGCTACTCTAACAGTTAAGAACGGCGAAACACAAGCCCTGCACCGCATCGTCACAGGCCCCGGCGGTGCAGGCGCTGAAAAATTCCTCCCGGCAATCGCTCGACCAGGCCGGCCAGTTCCAGCGCCAGCAGATGGCTGTGCGCGTCGGCGGCGGACAGGCCGGCCCGCAGCGCCAGCGCGTCGGCCGGGGCCGGATCATGCCCGAGCGCCAGCAGCAGCGCCTCCAGCTCGGCGCGCAGCTGCACGGTGGCCTGTTGCCGCTCGGCGCCGGCGCCCCGGGGCGCATCCGGCAACATATCCTCCAGCACGTCGGCGGCGGTTTCGACCAGCTTGGCCTGGCCGGCCCGTATCAGCGCGTGGCAGCCCTTGCTCAGCGTGGCGTGGATGGAACCGGGCACGGCGAACACCTCGCGGCCCTGGTTGAGCGCGTAGCGCGCGGTGATGAGCGAGCCCGACTGCGCCGCCGCCTCGATCACCAGCACGCCGCGCGCCAGGCCGCTGATGATGCGGTTGCGGCGCGGGAAATTGTCCGGCAGGGGCGGCGTGCCCAGCGGATATTCGCTGACGATGCAGCCTTCGGCGGCGATGCGCAGCGCCAGCTCGCGGTTGCGGGCCGGATACAGGCGGTCGATGCCGGTGCCCAGCACCGCCACCGTGCCGGCGCCCTCCGGTCCGGCCGCCAGCCCGCCCGCGTGGGCTGCCGCGTCTATGCCCAGCGCCAGCCCGGACACGATCACCAGCCCGGCGGCCGACAGTGCGGCGGCGAAGCGGTCCGCATTCTCCACGCCCTGCACGCTGGCGTTGCGCGCGCCGACGATGGCGGCCGCCGGCCGGTACAGCAGTTCGCGCCGCCCTCTTGTATACAGCAGCAGCGGCGCGGCGGGGATCTGGCGCAGCTGGGGCGGAAAAGCGGGATCGTCCAGCGCCATCAGCGCGTGGCCGGGCTGTTCCAGCCAGCGCAGCGTGGCGTCCGCCAGGCGCCCGGCCTCGTCCAGCAGCGCGGCCGGGGGCGAGCGCAGCGCCTGCACGGCGGGAGCGACCAGGCTGCCAGCAAGCACTTCGGCCAACACGCGGTGCAGATCGCCGGGCTCGGCCTGGAAAACGCGGTCGGGATGGGAAAATTCGGCGATCAGCTCGGCGCCGGCGGTCACGCCCACGCCGGGCGTAAGCTGCAGCCGCAGCCAGCTGGCGATGGCCGCGCGGCCCAAGACCCGGGGCGCGGCAAGGGCTGGCCCCGGGCCTGCGACGGCGGGGCTGGCGGCAGGCTGGCTGCCGCTGGCGGGGGGATCCGTGGCTTGCACGGCGCGGTTTACTCCGGCGATTTGGCGACGTCGCCCACTTCCACTGGCGCCGTTACCTGCATGATCAGGCCGTAAGAAATATGCTTGAACACGCGGAAGATAAACAAGCTGCCCACTTCCTCATCCGGCAGCTTGACCTGCGGATTCCCCATGTTGAGCCAGCCTTTGCTGGCGCCTGGATCGGTCACCGTCTGTCCCCTATGGTACAGCTGCAGCACAGAACCGATATCGAGTCCGTCAAGCTTTCCGCGATTAATGCTGACCACCTGGTTCTGGCCCGCATGGCTCACGCCGCCGTAAATAGCCACCACGGCCGCGTCCACCTTGCGCTCCGGCGGGTGCGGAACATAGTTCTGCATAGGCGTGGGCGGGGACTGCATCAGCAGATCGCCCTTGCCCATTTCCTCTTTGGCGGTGGCCACGATAAAGGTGTGCACTTCGGAACCGGGCTTGGCGGCGGTCTGCAGTTTGAGCGTGCCTAAATAGAACGCTTCCTGGCCGATGACGGCCTTGGTGACCGGATCCTTCAGCGGCTTGCCCGGGCGGAACACCTGGAAGGAGGTGCCATCCTTCAGGTCGCCGCGCACATAGGCTTTCTCGTCCTTGCCCAGGAAAACGTGGCCTTCCTGCGCCGCAATGATGCGCGGCGCATTCTTCAGCTCGTCGTCTTCGATAATCAGCGGCTGGGTGAGGAAGGGTTCGATGTCGCCGGTCGGGATGGACTGCACGGCGTCCTTGCCCAGGCCTTCCATGCGCAGCTGGGGCGACAGCCGCAGCGCGGACGGATCGCCGGCCCCGGCGCCCTCGCCCACCCGGCTGCCCAGGCGCAGGCGGCCTGCGGCGCGGTCCAGGTAGACGATCTGGCCCGGATAAATCCAGTGCGGATTGCGGATTTCCTCGCGGTTCATGCCCCACACCTGGGGCCAGCACCAGGGGCGCTCCAGGAAACGCCCGGAAATACCCCACAGCGTATCGCCGCGGACCACCACGTGCTGGTCCGGCGCATTCGGCCGGAATTCGCAGTTCATGGATTGCGCAGAGGCCGCCGTGGCACTGGAAATAAGCGTCGCGATCAACAGGCGTGCGCCGACTGTGCTAAAATTTTTCATTAAGATGTCCGTTAAAGGCGGGCATGGACGAAAGGCTGGATCGCGACCTGAAGGTTGCCCTGCTGAATCAAATTCTGCCCATAATACCCTGAACTAGCAAGAGAAACCACGCTGCGCAGCAGGGTGCGCCTGTTGCATTTTTAAGTCACACCACGAATCCGCATGTCCATACTGAATATCCTCCGCTATCCCGACCCGCGCCTGCACAAGATTGCGCAGCCCGTCACCGCCTTCGACGCGCGCCTGGCCAAACTGGTCGCCGACATGGCCGACACCATGTACGAGGCGCCCGGCGTGGGCCTGGCCGCCACCCAGGTGGACGTGCATGAGCGCGTTGTCGTCATCGACACCTCGGAAGACAAAAGCCAGCTGATCGCCTTCATCAACCCGGAAATCATCTGGTCCAGCGAAGAGCGCACCGTGTACGACGAGGGCTGCCTGTCGGTGCCCGGCGTGTACGACGGCGTGGAGCGTCCTTCCAAAGTGAAGGTGCGCGCCTTCGACGTGAAGGGCGAGCAGTTTGAACTGGAAGCGGACGGCCTGCTGGCCGTGTGCATCCAGCACGAAATGGACCACCTGGTGGGCAAGGTATTCGTGGAATACCTGTCGCCGCTCAAGCGCAACCGCATCAAAACGCGCATGATGAAGGAAGAACGCGGCATCGCGCGCGAAAAAGCGCTGCGGGAACAAGGCCGCCGCATCTGATTTCCCACATGGCCGGCACAGTCCGGCCATGTCAGTTTTTAGTGCCACCTCAAGAGGACAATAGAATGAAAATAATCTTCGCGGGCACACCCGAATTCGCAGCCGTGGCGCTGCAAAGCCTGCACGAGGCGGGGTTTGAGATCCCCCTGGTGCTGACCCAGCCCGACCGCCCCGCCGGACGCGGCATGCATCTGCACCCGTCCGCCGTCAAGCAATATGCCGTGGCGCACAATATTCCCGTGGCGCAGCCGCTGTCGCTGCGCATGGACAGCAAGGACCCGCAGCGCGCCGCCGAAGCCAAGCAAGCCCATGAGCTGCTGATGGCGACCGACTACGACGCGATGGTGGTGGCCGCTTACGGCCTGATCCTGCCGCGCAGCACGCTGGACATCAAGCCCTGCATCAACATCCACGGCTCGCTGCTGCCGCGCTGGCGCGGCGCCGCGCCCATCCACCGCGCCATCGAGTCGGGCGACGCGGAAACCGGCGTCACCATCATGCAGATGGAAGAAGGCCTGGACACCGGCCCCATGCTGCTGATCGAGCGCCTGCCCATCGGCCCGCAGGACAGCACCGGGGTACTGCACGACAAACTGGCCGCCATGGGCGCGCGCATGATCGTCAAGGTGATGCAGAAGATGGACAGCGGCATCGTGGAAGCGGTGCCGCAGCCGGAAGCGGGCGTGACCTACGCCGCCAAGATCAGCAAGGAGGAAGCTGCGCTGGACTTCAAGCAGTCCGCGCGCGAGATCGGCCGCAAGATCCGCGCCTTCAATCCCTTCCCCGGCGCGCATGGCGACGTGAACGGCGTCACCATCAAGCTGTGGGGCGCGGAAGTGCTGGACGCGGACAGCTCGGCGCCTGCCGGCCAGGTGCTCGCGGCCGACGCGCAGCACGGCATCGTGGTGGCTTGCGGCGGCGGCGGTTCGCTGCGCCTGACCGAGCTGCAAAAGCCGGGCGGCAAGCGCCTGCCGGCTTCCGAGTTCATCAAGGGCTTCGCGCTGGATGGCTTGCGCTTCGCCTGAGCGGTGAGCGAGCCTGCGCGCATCGACCAGCTGGCTGCGCTGCGCGCCCTGCGCCGCGTGGTCGAACTGGGCAGCTTCACGGCTGCCGCCGAGGCGCTGGGCCTCAGCCACACCGCCGTCTCGCGCCAGATCAAGCAGCTGGAGGCCCACCTCGGCGCCCAGCTGCTGAACCGCACCACGCGCCGCTTCGCCCTCACCGACGCCGGCAAGCAATACTACGAAGCCAGCCGCCAGATCCTCGACGCCCTCGACGACGCCGACCGCGCCGTGACTGCGCAGCAGGCGCGTCCTTCCGGCACCCTGCGCATCAACGCGCCCATGGCCTTCGGCACGCTGGAGCTGGCCGCCTGGCTGTCCGCCTTCATGGCGCAATACCCTGAATTGACAGTGGACCTGGTCTGCAACGACCGGATCGTCGACCTGATCGAAGACAGCTTCGACGTCGCGCTGCGCCTCACGCGCGGCCTGCCCGACTCCACGCTGATCGCCAGGAGACTGGCCGACAGCCCGCTGCTGCTGGCCGCCAGCCCGGCCTACCTGAAGCAGCATGGCGCGCCGCGCACGCCGGCCGAGCTGGCGCGGCACAACTGCCTGGTCTACACGCAGGCGCAGCACCCGCGCATATGGACTTTCCGCAGCCCCGGCGGCGGCGAGGAGAGCGTGAATGTGCAAGGCAACCTGCAAGCCAACACCAGCGTCGCCCTGCGCGCCGCCGCGCTGGCCGGCCTGGGCATCATCAGCGCCGCCTCCTTCATCGTGCATGAAGACGTGCAGCGCGGCGCCTTGACCGCGCTGCTGCCGGACTACCCGCAGCGTCCGCGCGAACTGTACGCTCTCTACCCGCAGAGCCGCCACCAGTCCCCGAAAGTCCGCGCCTTCATCGACTTCGCCACCGCTCACTACCGCGGGCGCGGCTGGGCCTAGGCTTCGGCCGGCGCCATCGACTTCTTCACCGCGCGGTATTGCTGGGTGAGGCCGCCGTAGCCCCAGGCGGCGGGGCGGGCGTCGTCGATGTGGACGTAGCTGACCTCGTGCAGCGGTCCCAGCAAGCCTGCCATTTCTTCGAACACGGCCTTGATGTATGCCGCCTTTTCGCTGGCGGTGTTGGTTTCGTCGGTGATTTTGATGTCGAGGAAGAAGCTGGCTTTCTCCTGCTGCGCCAGCGAAGCGGCGCCGATGTACCAGTGCTGCGGCTCCACGTGCGAGATGGCGATGGAAGTGAGCGGCTGCGCCTTGTGCAGGATGTCATTGGTCAGACGCAGCAGAATGGCGGCGGCGCGCTGCGATTGCCCGGCGCTGGCCGGCGTGGAAAGGGTGAGGTTCAGGATGGGCATGGCGCTACTCCTACGAGTGGTTAAGGTGTAGCCATGGTAGGCCGCCCTCCCCACCCGCACCAGCCATGCCGGCGCACAGGATTTGTGCGCGCCGCGCACGCCGGCTTACGGCTTCAGCTGGCGGATAGGAGAAACGCGCGGGAACACGTGGCCCCGGCTGCGCACTTCCTTGTTCCAGTCCTGGTTGGCCTGGTGCAGCGCCGCGTCGTAGTAGCCGCGCCCGTGGTCCAGGTGCAGGCTGACGATGGAGTGGCGCGCGCGCACGCCCCGCACGCCGATGTTGTTCAGCCTCAGGCCGATGTTCAGGTCTTCGCCGCCGTAGGCCATGCTCTCGTCGAAGCCGCCCACTTCCAGCACGTCGTGCCGCCACGCGCAGCTATTGGCGCCGCTGAAGGCGTTGCGCGGGGAGAGGAAGTCGTAGAAGCGCTGCAGGCGCGGATTGCGCAGCAATCGGTTGCGGCTCTTGTCGAAGCCCGGGATGGCGCTCAGGAAGCCGTAGTCGAACAGGCGCTGGTCCAGGATGGCGGGCCGCAGGTCGTTATTCAGGTGGTAGGCCTCCGGCACGCTGATATGGCTGCCGCCCGCCAGGAAAGCCCCCGGGCGGCTTAGCCGCAGATAGGTGTCGACAAAGTCGTCGCGCGGGATGCAGTCGCCGTCGGTGAACAGCAGCAGGTCGCCGCTGGCTTGCAGGATGGCCTTGTTCAGGGCGCGGCATTTGCCGAAGCCACGGTGCTCCTGGGTCAGGTGGATCAGCGGCAGGCCCAGGTGGCGGCAGTTTTCCACCGCCTCGGCAATCTCGGGGAACTCGCCGTCCTGGGACACGATGATCTCGTCCGGCATGCGGGTCTGGGCGGCGTAGCCGGTCAGGACGAACTCCATTTCGCGGCGCTTTTTGTGCGCGGAGATGATAACGGTTATCTTCATGGCGCAATGTTACCGGAAAATGCCTCTTATGCTGCCGATGCTGCAATGCCGTATAATTTTAGACCCGGTATTGTCTTCTCAGCCTCCCTTCAGCCACGTCGCGAAAGTACGAAATGAACAACAAAGCCAGCCAGCCACGCTACTCCAAGACCGAAGCGCAATTGCGCGAGATGCTCTCCAAGCGCATCATGTTCCTGGACGGCGCGATGGGCACCATCATCCAGCAGTACAAACTGGATGAAATGGCTTACCGCGGCGGCCCCACCGGCCGCTTCGCCGACTTCGCAGCGCCCGCCGACAGCGGCGCGCGCGAGCTGTTCGTCAAGGGGAACAACGAGCTGCTGACGCTGACGCAGCCGCAGGTGATCCAGGAAATCCACGAGCGCTACCTGGCCGCCGGCGCCGACCTGATCGAAACCAACACCTTCGGCGCCACCTCCATCGCGCAGGACGACTACCACATGGGCCACCTGGCCTACGAGATGAACGTGGAAGCGGCCAAGCTGGCCAAGGCCGCCACCGCCAAGTACAGCAGCGCCGACAAGCCGCGCTTCGTGGCCGGCGCGCTCGGCCCGACGCCGAAGACCGCGTCCATCTCGCCGGACGTGAACGACCCCGCCGCCCGCAACGTGACCTTCGACCAGCTGGTCGCCGCATACTACGAGCAGGTGCGCGGCCTGGTCGACGGCGGTTCCGATGTGCTGCTGGTGGAAACCATCTTCGACACGCTGAACTGCAAGGCCGCGCTGTTCGCCATCGACCTGTACTTCGAAGAGCGCCCGGAGCAGGAGCGCCTGCCCCTGATGATCTCGGGCACCGTGACCGACGCCTCCGGCCGCATCCTCTCCGGCCAGACCGTGCCGGCCTTCTGGAACTCGGTGCGGCACGCGCGCCCGCTGACCATAGGCCTGAACTGCGCGCTGGGCGCCGCCCTGATGCGCCCCTACGCCGAAGAGCTGTCGCAGATCGCCGACACCTTCGTCTGCATCTACCCGAACGCCGGCCTGCCCAACCCGATGAGCGACACCGGCTTCGACGAGCTGCCGGCCGACACCTCCGCCCTGCTGCGCGAGTTCGCCGACGCGGGCTTTATCAACATGGCCGGCGGCTGCTGCGGCACCACGCCCGACCACATTGCCGCCATCGCCAAGCTGCTGGCCGAGACCCAGCCGCGCGCGCTGCCGGAAGTGAAGGTCGCCCAGCGCCTGTCCGGACTGGAGCCCTTCACCATCGACGACGACTCGCTGTTCGTCAACGTGGGCGAGCGCACCAACGTCACCGGCTCGAAAGCGTTCGCGCGCATGATCCTGAACGAGCAGTACGACGAGGCGCTGTCGGTGGCGCGCCAGCAGGTGGAAAACGGCGCCCAGGTCATCGACATCAATATGGACGAAGCAATGCTCGATTCGCTGGCCGCCATGACGCGCTTCCTGAACCTGATCGCGTCCGAACCGGACATCTCGCGCGTGCCCATCATGATCGACTCCTCCAAGTGGGATGTGATCGAGGCGGGCCTGAAATGCGTGCAGGGCAAGGCCATCGTCAACTCCATCTCGATGAAGGAAGGCCTGGAGGAGTTCATCCGCCAGGCGAAACTGTGCCGCCGCTACGGCGCCGCCGTCATCGTCATGGCCTTCGACGAGAAGGGCCAGGCCGACACCTTCGAGCGCAAGATCGAAATCTGCGAACGCGCCTACAAGGTGCTGACCGAGCAGGTGGGCTTCCCGCCGGAAGACATCATCTTCGACCCGAACATCTTCGCCATCGCCACCGGCATCGAAGAGCACAACAACTACGCGGTGGACTTCATCAACGCCACCCGCTGGATCAAGGACAACCTGCCGCACGCGAAGATCTCCGGCGGCGTGTCCAACGTGTCCTTCTCCTTCCGCGGCAACGACCCGGCGCGTGAAGCCATCCACACCGTGTTCCTGTACCACGCCATCAAGGCCGGCATGACCATGGGCATCGTCAACGCCGGCATGGTGGGCGTGTACGACGACCTGCCGGCCGAGCTGCGCGAGCGCGTGGAGGACGTGGTGCTGAACCGCCGCGAAGACGCCACCGAGCGCATGATCGAAATCGCCGGCACGCTGAAGGCCGGCGGCAAGGCGCAGGAACAAAACCTGGAGTGGCGCAACGCCATCGTGGAGAAGCGCCTGGCGCACGCGCTGGTGCACGGCATCACCCAGTTCATCACCGACGACACGGAAGAGATGCGCCAGCAGGTTCTGGCTTCCGGCGGCCGTCCTATCCACGTGATCGAAGGCCCGCTGATGGACGGCATGAACATCGTCGGCGACCTGTTCGGCCAGGGCAAGATGTTCCTGCCGCAGGTGGTGAAATCGGCGCGCGTGATGAAGCAGGCCGTGGCCCACCTGATCCCTTACATCGAGGAGGAGAAGAAGGCCGAGGAAGCGCGCACCGGCATCGTCGCCAAGCCAAAGGGCAAGATCGTCATCGCCACCGTGAAGGGCGACGTGCACGACATCGGCAAGAACATCGTGTCCGTGGTCCTGCAGTGCAATAACTTCGAGGTGGTGAACATGGGCGTGATGGTGCCCTGCTCCGAGATCCTGGCGCGCGCCAAGCTGGAAAACGCCGACATCATCGGCCTGTCCGGCCTGATCACGCCGTCGCTGGAGGAAATGGCCCACGTGGCCAAGGAGATGCAGCGCGACGAGCACTTCCGCATGATGAAGATCCCGCTGCTGATCGGCGGCGCCACCACCAGCCGCGCGCACACCGCCGTGAAGATTTCGCACAACTACGAAGGCCCGGTGGTCTACGTGCCGGACGCTTCGCGTTCCGTGTCGGTGGCGCAGTCGCTGCTGACGCCGGAGAGCCGCGACCAGTACATCGCCGAGATAGAGCAGGACTATGTGCGCATCCGCGAACAGCACGCCAACAAGAAGGCGCTGCCGACCGTATCGCTGGCCGCCGCGCGCGCCAACAAGGCCAAGCTGGAATTCAAGCCGCTCAAGCCCAAGTTCATCGGCCGCCGCGTGTTCAAGAACGTGGACCTGGCGCTGCTGGCCAACTATATCGACTGGGGTCCGTTCTTCCAGACCTGGGACCTGGCCGGTCCCTTCCCCGCCATCCTCACCGATGAAGTGGTGGGCGAAGCGGCCAGCAAGGTGTTCGAGGAAGGCCAGGCGCTGCTGAAGAAACTGATCGACGGCCGCTGGCTCACCGCCAACGGCGTGGTCTCGCTGCTGCCCGCCAACAGCGTGAACGACGACGACATCGAAATCTATACCGACGACGAGCGCGAGACCGTGGCCTTCACCTACTACGGCCTGCGCCAGCAGGGCGTGAAGCCCATCATCGACGGCGTGCAGCGCCCGAACCAGTGCCTGGCCGACTTCATCGCGCCCAAAGAGTCCCGCATCAAGGACTACATCGGCATGTTCGCCGTGACCTCCGGCCTGGGCATCGAGAAGTACGAGCAGCGCTTTGAAGACGCGCACGACGACTACTCGTCCATTATGCTCAAGGCGCTGGCCGACCGCCTGGCCGAAGCCTTCGCCGAATACATGCACGAGCGCGTGCGCAAGGACCTGTGGGGCTATGCCGCCGACGAAGGCCTGAGCAACGAGCAGATGATCGCCGAAGAATACGCCGGCATCCGCCCGGCGCCGGGCTACCCTGCCTGCCCCGAGCATACGGTGAAGGCCGACATGTTCAAGGTGCTGCAAGCGGAAGAGATCGGCATGGAGCTGACCGAGTCGTTCGCCATGTTCCCCGGCGCCGCCGTGTCCGGCTTCTACTTCGCGCATCCGCAATCGAAGTACTTCACCGTCGGCAAGATCGGCAGCGACCAGTTTGAAGACATGGTTGTCCGCCGCGGCATCGACAAGGCTGAACTCGAACGCTACCTCGCGCCTAACCTGTAAAAAAAACGGGAACCTTTGCGCGCTGCGATGGCCTAAGCATGGAGTTAACCACTTCAACGGAGGCCATATGGAAAACGCAGTTGCAATCAAACGCTGGCAGGATCAGCTGATCCTGCTGCTCGGTTTGTGGCAGTTCATTACGCCCTGGGTGTTTGGCTACGGCATCCCGTCGCAGCTGGCGTGGAACGCTTTCGTGACCGGCGCGGTCATGGCGGCGCTGGCCGCGTTTGATCTGTACAAGACCTATTTCTGGGCGGTTGTGCTGAACCTGCTGGTTGGCGTCTGGGTGGCGGTGTCGCCCTGGGTGCTGGCGCGGGCCGAGCAGATCACCGTGCCGCAAGAGGCCATGTGGAACAACCTCATCGTCGGCGCGGCGGTTGCCGTGCTGGCGCTGTGGGAGATGCGCACGGATCCGGAGTTGCGCACGCATTGGCCGGGTGCGGCGCATCCGTGACCGTGGCGGAGCTTGGCGGGTTACGCGCCCAGGCGCTAACCCGCCCTACGCAATCGCTGGTGCATCGTAGGGCGGGTTAGCGCGGAGCGCGTAACCCGCCGGTTTCACTGGTCGCGGCGGAATTTCCAGATGGCGAGGCCGGCAAACACGGCGGCAAAGGCAAGCTGCACCGCCATGGGGCCAAGCGCGCCTTCCATGCCGAGGCCGCGCCACGTTACCGCGTCAAAGCCGTCCACCGCCCAGCGGGTGGGGATGGCGATCGTCAGCTGCTGCATCCACGCGGGGAAGACGAAGGACGGCACCCAGGCGCCGCCCAGCATCACCATGATCAGCGTGGCGAACACCGCAATGCCGCGCGCGGCTTCCGGCGTCTTGCCGAAGGCGGCGATCAGCAGGCCGAAGCCTGCCGTCATCAGCGCGAAGCACAGCCCCACGCCCACGAAGCCCAGCGGGTTGGCAATCTGCACCTTGAAGATCAGCATGGCGCACAGGAAGATGGCCACCAGCAGGCCGGAGGCGATCACGGCGGCCGATATGGCGCGCGCCAGCAGCACCGTGGTCAGCGATACCGGCGCGGCCAGCAGCCGGCTCCAGATGCCCATGCGGCGCGCCAGCAGGATACCTATGCCCATGTCCACGCCCATGAACAGGATGAACTGCACGCTCATGCCCGCAAACGAGTGCGCGTAGCCGTTGTACTTGGGACCAGAGCTGAGCGCCTCGTCCTTGGTGGCGAAGGGCATGCTCAGGCCGGGCTTGGCCTTGGCGCCGTCCGCGCCGTCCTGCGCAGGCTTGGCCTGCTCGGTTTTCTGGAACTTGCGCACGCTGGCCAGCATGTCGCGCAGTTCGGGATTGCCCTTGCCTTTCGCAGTCTCCTGCTCCAGCTCGAGCAGGCTGGTGTCCATGAACTTGGCGCCCGTGTCGCCGCCGAACATTTCCGCGCTGACGATCTGCATCACCTGCTGCGTGAGCATGCCTTTCACCATGGCCAGCGTGGTCGATTGCGAGGGGTCGTAGAACACCGGGATCTCCGGCTTGTTCCCCGCACTGAACAGCGCTTTGCCTGCGGCGTCGCCGAAGCCTTGCGGAATCACCACGGCCACGGTGAGCTTGCCGGAACGGACCCTGGCTTGCGCCTCTTCCAGCGGCAGTTCAATGATGCGCAGCGTGGCGTCCGCCTTCAGGCCGTCGGCAATCTTCACGCCGACCGGGCTGCTGTCCTGCAGCACCAGGCCGACGTCGATCTTGCCGGTCTTGGAATCGCCGCTGCCGCCGAACAGGGAGCCGAAGAAGGCAGCCAGCACGATGGGCAGCATCAGGTTGATCAGCAGCGCGCGCTTGTCGCCGAGGTAGAGGATGAGGTCTTTGCGGACCAGTGCGAAAAATGCGGTCATCATGGTCCTTTTCAGTCGCGCAGGCTGCGGCCGGTGAGGTTGAGGAAGATGTCTTCAAGATTGGTCTTGGCGGTGGCGAAGTGCTGCAGGGCGCAGCCCTGCGCGTTCAGCCAGGCCAGCACGGAAGCCGCGTGCGCGGTAGCGGCCAGGCCGATTTCCAGCACCGGGCCGCCCTCGCCGGCCTGGCTGCCCAGCTCGCGCACGGCGCTCACGCCCGGCAGGCTGCGCAGGCCGGCGAGCAGCTCGGCCATGCGCTCGGCCGCCAGCGGCTGCGCCAGTTCGGCACGCAGCGCCGCTTGCGCGGGCAGGCGGCGGTACAGGTCGGCCGGGCTTTCATCGGCCAGCACTTTGCCGTGGTCGATGATGACGATGTGGTCGGCCAGCCGCTCCACTTCCTCCATGTAGTGGCTGGTGTAGATCAGCGCCATGCCCTTGGCCTTGAGCGCTTCCAGCGTGTCGAAGATGGCGTTGCGGCTTTGCGGATCGACGCCCACGGTGGGCTCGTCCAGGATCAGCAGCTTGGGTTCGTGCAGCAGCGCTGCGGCGATATTGAGGCGGCGCTTCATGCCGCCGGAGAAGGTGGATGGCTTGTCGGCAGCGCGGTCCGCCAGGCGCACCATGTCCAGCGCCTGCGCGCAGCGCTCCTTGAGCAGCGCGCCTTTCAGGCCGTACAGCGCGCCGAAGAGCTTGAGGTTTTCCAGCGCGGACAGGTCTTCATACAGCGCCAGGTCCTGCGGCACCAGGCCGATCTTGAGCTTGGCGCCGGTCTGGCCCTGGGCCATGGCCTCCCCTTCCAGCTCGACGCTGCCGCTGTCGCTGCGCAGCAGGCCGCAGATCATGCTGACGGTGCTGGACTTGCCGGCGCCGTTGGGGCCGATCAGGCCGACGGTCTGGCCGTGCCGGACCTGGAAATTCACGCCGTCGACCGCGAGGCGGCCGCCGTAGGATTTGCTGAGTTGATTGACGCTGAGCAGGACTGAAGTCATGGCGCGGTGCGATCCGTTAATAAGATCGCAAGCTTATCGCGCCTGTTAGCCTTCTAGCAAGTGACAAGTGTCATGACTTGTTGTGACAAGTCACAATGCGTAGCGCACCACGTTGTCGCTCCACTCGAACGCCGCCATTTCCAGTTCCACCAGTTCGTCGGTGGAGACGGCCAGGTCGCGCAGCGTGGGCACGATCTGGTGCTCCAGCTCCTCGATCTGTTCGATGGATTCGGCCAGCTTGAGCAGGTCGCCGAAGAAGCCGCCACGGAACATCAGCGCATCCTGCACCTCGTCGATGACGGGGATCTGGGCCAGGATTTCGGACATGGGGATGCCGAACAGCGTATCCATCAGCGACATGATGCCAACCGTGAAGGCGATGTCGGCGCAGTGGCGCTGGCTGGGGCGCAGCTTGAGCGCCAGCAGCTCCAGCAGGCGGCCGCGCGTGGTGGCCAGCATCAGCAGCGGCGTCATGCTGTGGCCGCGCTTGCTCGGTTCTGCGTACAGCATGATTTGCAGCCAGCGCTGCAGCTGGCGGCGGCCCAGGATGGTCACGGCCTGGCTCAGCGAGTCGATGCGCTGGCGCGCGCCCACGGCAGGCGTGTTCACCAGGCGCAACAGGTTCAGCGCCAGCGACACGTCGCGCTTGATGGCGCGTTCGATTTCCAGGTTGTCCGCTTCCGACGTCACCAGGGTCATCAGCTCCATCACGGCCAGCTGCGACGGCGACAGTTTCTTGCCGCTCATGATGACCGGCTTGGCAAAGTAATAGCCCTGGAAGTAGTCGAAGCCCAGGTCCAGGCAGTGCTTGAACTCCTCGCGGGTTTCCACTTTTTCGGCCACCAGCTTCTTGCCGTCCTGCTTGAAGCGCGGCGCCAGCTTCATCAGGATGGGCAGCGGCGTGTCGCGCATGCTCATCTTGACGTACTCGATCATGGGCATCAGCGACTGCACATTGCCGGTTTCGCCGGTCACGTCGTCCAGCGCGAAGCTGAAGCCGTGGCTCACCAGCTCGGCCATGCGCTTGAGCACCGGCGGCGTGGCTTCCATGGTTTCCACGATTTCCAGCACCACTTTTTCGCGCGGCAGGAAACCGAAGATGTCGCTCATGATGACGTCGGCATCGACATTGACGAAGCCGAGCGCGTCGCCGATCACTTTTTCCATGCCCAGCTGGGAGGCGTGGGCAATCACGGACGCGGTGGCGCCGATGTCGCTGACGATGTTGGCCGGCCCGACGGGCGCGTTGCGGAACAACAACTCATAACCGAACAACGCCTGATTGCGGTCCAGCATAGGCTGACGGCCAAGATAGAACTCACGCACACGCAAATTCCTGGAGGCCGAACTAGTAGGCGAAAGGTCGATCATGGAAGGGTCCGTCTCAGTTCAGGGAACAATGGTGCCAAATGGCAACTAACCCGCTGTTTTACGCGGTTTTACCTGATATTTTGGCATCATTCACGCATGTTGTCTCAAACAATTTTCGCGTTACCTGGCGCATCAGGTATTCCATCGAGAAATACTTTCAGTTCACCGGGCACAAACGCCGTCCATTGCTCGTTCGTTGTCAGCGGCTGGGTGACGATAATGGCCACGCGGTCGTCCGGCGTGGTGACCTCGGAAAAGTCCACGGTCACGTCCTCGTCGGACAATTCGGCGGTCAGGAAGGGATATTGACGCACCAGGTAATACAGATTGGTGGAGCAGTGCGCGTACAGTTCGTTGCCGCTGGCCAGCAGCATATTGAAGGTGCCGTGCGCGGCGATACCGGCCACCAGCTCTTCCAGCACGCCGCGCAGGGCGGCCCGTTCGGGGCGCTGGTCGCCAAAACGGGCGCGCAGCGTCTGCAGGATGTAGCAGAAGGCCCGCTCGCTGTCGGTGTTGCCGACCGGGCGGAAAGCACCGTCCAGCACGGGATGGAATTCCTTCAGGTCGCCGTTGTGGGCGAACACCCAGTAGCTGCCCCACAGCTCGCGCACGAAGGGATGGCAGTTCTCCAGCGCCACCTGGCCTTGCGTGGCCTTGCGGATGTGCGCGATCACGTTGCGCGACTTGATGGGGTAGTTCTTGATCAGCTCGGCGATCGGCGAGGCGATGGCGGCCTGGTGGTCGACAAAATGGCGCACGCCGGCGCCCTCGAAAAAGGCGATGCCCCAGCCGTCATGGTGGGTGTCGGTGCGGCCGCCGCGCATGGCGAAGCCGGTGAAACTGAACACAATGTCGGTCGGGACATTGCAGTTCATGGCTAGTAATTGGCACATAGTAAGGGAGAATCTGCAACAGACTCTCACCTTACCATGCCTGCGGCCTTTAATGCAGCAGCACGGGCTGGCTCATCAGGGACTCGTAGCTGCCGAGGAATTCGTCGACTTCCTCCATGGTGGGCTCGCTGGCAATCAGCTGGGTGACGTCGCGCCGGAAGCTTTGCGCCAGCACGCCCGCGATGAAGATCTCGCGCTTGCAGCCTTTGTCCACAATTTCATAGCCGCCAAAACGCAGGGCCTCCAGGTCGCGGTCCGCACCGAATTCAACCACGCTGTACTGCTCGCTGTTGTAGATCAGGTTCATTTGGCTTCCTTCACGCTAGAGGCGGAAGCTCATGTGTTCCGCCGGTCCATATTGAAGTGGGGACCGGGCGCCGCTTTTCAAGCCTGGGCTTGCAAATCGGTATCCAGGTCCAGCAAATCGCCATACGGAGCTTGCTGCAGCATGCTGCGCAACTGGTCCACATGCTCCGCATTTGCCAGGCTGATGAACAGCTGCGCTGGCGGACGGCGCAGCAGACGGTTCAATGTTACTCGCAAAACGAGATTTCCTGCGCAGCACAAACAGCCGGGAGCGATGCGCTGCACATTCAGGCCTGTTTCGGGGGAGGAGATAAGGGGGGAATTGGCGTCCGCCAGGCCTTCCAGAATTACAGCGGACTGCGCGGCGGACTGCGCGGCCGCCATATTGGCGAGCGCGGCGGCGATGGCCGCTTCGCGCACAGCCGCGCGCGGGCCGGTCACCAGCGTGACGCGGGTACGCGCGGCCGCAGCGGGCGATGGCGGACCGCCCGCGCCGGCCCCGGCTGCGCCGGGAGCGGCATCGGCGGCGCTGGCCATTATTGGTTCTTCTTGGCCAGCTTGCCCGGCTCCACGCCCAGCTGCTTGAGCTTGCGGTACAAGTGGGTGCGTTCCAGGCCGGTCTTCTCCGCCACCCGCGTCATGCTGCCGCCTTCGCGGCCCAGGTGGTGCTCGAAATACATGCGCTCGAAGGCGTCGCGCGCTTCGCGCAGCGGCAGGTCGAACGACAGGTTGAACATATGGCCCTCGCCCGCCGTGGCGCCCGCGCCGCGCACCGAGGCGTGGGCTTGCGGCATGGCGGCGCTGAACGGCGCGCCGGCGGCGACCGCGCCGTCTTCCGGCGGCGGCGCCACGGCCGGACGCGGCGCCAGCGACGGCGAACGCACGGTTTCCTGGGCGCGCGTCAGGCCTGCTTGCACTGCCTTCAGCAGTTTCTGCATGGCAATTGGCTTTTCCAGGAAATTCAGCGCGCCGATGCGCGTCGCTTCCACCGCCGTATCGATGGTGGCGTGGCCGGACATCATAATGACGGGCATGGTCAGCAAGCCGTCGCGCTGCCATTCCTTCAGCAGCGTCACGCCGTCCGTGTCCGGCATCCAAATGTCGAGCAGGACCAGATCCGGCGCGCCTTGTGCACGCGCCTCGCGCGCCTGCTGCGCGTTTTCGGCAAGCTGTATTGCGTGTCCCTCGTCGCTCAAAATTTCCGAGAGCAACTCGCGGATACCCATTTCATCATCCACTACCAGAATGTTTGCCATCTATCCCTGCCTTTTTTTCATTCGCCGGTCATGCTGACATTGTAAGCCTGCATGCTAGCAATTATTTTATTAGTCTTCCAATATTATGCCAACTGCACCGGCGCCAACTTTAACAGCAAAATCAGTACCGAAGCGCCACTTCTATCGACATGGTTCTGGATATCAATCCGTCCCCCATGCTCGTCGATAATCTTTTTCACCATCGCCAGCCCCAAACCGGTGCCGCGCGCCTTCGACGTCACATACGGTTCAAAGGCGCGCGCCAGGATTTTGGGCGCGAAGCCGGGGCCGTTGTCCGATATCGCCAGGCGCACCGCGACGCGGGTGCCGCCGTCTGCGCTCTGGTAATGGATGGCCTCGGTGACGACGTCGATGCGCGGCGCCACGCCGGCGGGCGGCTGGTCCAGCAACGCATCTTGTGCATTCTGCAGTAAATTATGGATCACCTGGCGCAGCTGGGTGGCGTCGCCCATCACCAGCGGCAGCTGGGGCGCCAGCGCCAGGTGGATGATGTCGCTGGCCTCGCCGCTCAGGTACAGGTTCAGGATCTCTTCCACCAGCGCGTTCACGTCCAGCGGCTCGAGCACGGCCGGCGGGGTCTTCGCGTAGTCGCGGAAGTCGTCCACCATGCGCTTCATGGCGGCCACCTGGTTGACGATGGTGGTGGTGGCCTTGTTCAGCAGGTCCACGTCGTTCTGCATTTCCAACTTGGATTCCAGCTTCATCTGCAGGCGCTCGGCCGACAGCTGGATGGGCGTCAGCGGGTTCTTGATTTCATGCGCCAGGCGGCGCGCCACCTCGCCCCAGGCGATCGAGCGCTGGGCCGAGATCACGTCGGTGATATCGTCGAACACCACGATGTAGCCGCTGCCGTTTTCCACCGGCAGGCGCGAGCCGCGCGTCAGCAGGGTCAGGTCATGCTCGTCCGGATTGGCGCTGTTGGCCGGGCGCGGAATTTCAATCTGGCGCTGCCAGTGCAGGCGCTGCACATTGCGGCCCGCCGCCGAGTGCGCGCTCTGCGCCGAGAACGCCGCCACGATGGCGCCTGCGAACTCCTGCAGGCCGTCGATTTCGGTCAGCTGCTGGCCTATCATGGTCACGCCCGCGTGCTGCAGGATGCGCTCGACCGAGTCGTTGCAGCTGACCAGGCGGAAGTCCCCGTCCAGCACCATCACGCCGGCCGACATATTGCCCAGCACGGACTCCAGGTGGGCCTTGGCGTTCTGCAGCGCGGCGCGGTTCTTGTCGACGGCGATGCGCGCGTCCGACAGCTGGCGCGTCATGGTGTTGAACGACTGCGTCAAGGTGCCCAGCTCGTCCGAACTGGCCACGATGGGGCGCGGCGACAGGTCGCCGCCGGCCACCGCGCGCGTGCCCTCGGCCAGCAGCAGCAGCGGCTGGGCCAGGTCGTTGGCGATCAGGAAGGCCGCCGCGATGGCGCCGAACACGGCCAGCAGCAGGGTCAAGGTCAGCGTTTCGATATACATCTTGCGCAGGCCCACGCGGGCCACGAAGCGCTCCTTGTATTCGCTGTAGGCGGTGCGCAGCGTTTCGCCGTTGGCGGCCAGCTTGGGCGGCACGGCCTGGATAATCTGCAGGAAGCGCGGCGCCAAGTGGGTGCCGTTGGGCTGCACCGGGTCCGGTATGGCCAGCAGCACGCGCACGCGCAGCACGTTGGAGGCGTCCGGCACCGGCGGCGGCGGCGCGCCCACGCGGTCGTCGCGCAGTTCGCTGCCGCCCTCGGCCTGGGCATAGGAGTCCTCGTTCTTGGCCACCGCCAGCATGGGCGCATTGGGCAGGTCGGCCGACAGGTTGATGCGCTGCGGCCCGGTGGCCGACACGATCAGCCCGCCTTCGGCGTCGACGATGATGGCGCTCTGCGTGCCGGGATGGGTCTTGACGAAGCGCGCCAGGATGGCCGGCGCGGCGTAGAACTGTTCTTCGGCCAGCAGGCTGGCGGTTTTCTTGCTTTGGCTGTTGAGGTCGGCCACCGCCTTGTCGAGCGCGTCGCGGCCCAGGGTCAGGCCGGCGTCCAGCGCCTCCTCGATGCGCACGTTGAACCAGGAATCAATCGAGTGGGACACGAACTGCACCGACACCAGGAAGATCACCAGCCCGGGCAGCACGCCGATGGCGGCGAACAGCAGCACCAGCCGCGTCATCAGCTTGGAGCCGAACTTGCCGGCCCGGTAGCGCGAATACAGGCGGAACAGCGACACGCCCACCAGCACCAGCAGCGCCACGGCGACCGCCGCGTTCAGGCCCAGCAGCCAGCCGTAGTAGCGGTCGAACAGGCCGGAGTTGTCGGACGCCGAGGCCAGCAGGAACAGCAGGATGCTGACCGCAGCGCCGGCAACGACGAACAGGTACCGCAAGGCCGGTCTCACTTATTCAGCCCTGTACAGGAAGGTTTTCTTGTTCGACGCCAGGCGCCACTCGCTGTTGTTGAACGCGTTGACCTGGATGGGCTTGGGCAGGTAATCGCGGTCCATGCCCATGCGCAGCGTGACGTTGTAGACCTCGCCCACCTTGAGCGCGCCGCGCGGCGCCACCACCCAGCGGCTGGGCCGGCGTATCAGGAACAGCGCGTCCTCCAGCGTCGGGAAGCTCTGCCGCACATTGCCGACCGGGCCGACGTGGTACTGGCGCGTGAGCACGTTGTAGGAAATGCTGAAAGTGCGTTTAACGCGGACGGCCTTCTCGTCCACCCAGTACCAGCGAGGGCGGGTGAATTCGATTTCGGTGGTGAAGTACAGCGGCATGCCGTACAGCAGCGCGTCTTCCAGGCCGTGGTTCAGTTCGAAGGAATAGGCGGCCGACAGGCGGTAGCCCTCCTCCGCCGCCTCGATGGTGGCGCGGGTGATTTCAACGGTTTCCTCCGACGCGCGCGCGGGCGACAGCGCGCAAGCGAACATCAGCAGCAACTGCCAGGCGAGGAGTCGAAAAAAACGTTGCGTCACAAGTGGGCCGGTACTAAATATATCCGTCGGGAATAGCGCGAAAAATTGGGCAAAACATGGAGTCGCTACGCTTATGCGCCGTTCACGCATTTTTCTGGAACAAGGCGTAGAACAGTCCATCATGATCCTGTTCGGCACTGCCGGTGGGCAGCAATTGACCGGGCGCATCGAGACGGGTGGCGCCGTGACGCACCGCGAAGGCGGCCGCCTGCGCCTCGGATTCCTGCGGCCACAACGAACATGTCACGAACAGCAATTTACCATTGGGGGCAAGCATCTGCCAAAGGTTGTCGAGAATTTTGGCGGAAAGTGTTGCAAGTTGGAGCGCGTCGCCCTTGCGGCGCAGCCAGCGGATATCCGGGTGGCGGCGCACGATGCCGGACGCGGTGCACGGCACGTCGGCCAGGATGCGGTCGTAGGCCTGGCCGTCCCACCAGTCCGGATGCTGGGCGTCGGCCGCCTTCATGGTAGCGTGCAGGCCCAGGCGCTCCAGGTTCTCGCCCACGCGCAGCAGGCGCTTGGCGTCCGCGTCGAGCGCGGTCACGTCGGCGTCGGCCAGCTCCAGGATGTTGCAAGTTTTACCACCTGGCGCGGCGCAGGCGTCCAGCACGCGCATGCCGTCCTGGACATCGAGCAGCTGCGCGGCCAGCTGGGCCGCCGCGTCCTGCACCGAGACCACGCCGTCGTCGAAGCCGGGGATCAGGTGCACGCCGACCGGCTTGGCCAGGCGCACCGCCTGCGGGCCGATCTGCGCGGCGGCGATGCCGGCCTGCTCCAGCCTGGCCAGGTAGTCGGCCACCGTGCTGCGGCGCAGGTTCACGCGCAGGGTGAGCGGCGGCGGCTGGTTGCCGGTGCTGAGCACGGCTTGCCACTGGTCCGGATAGGCGGTGCGCACCGCGTCTATCCACCACTGCGGGTAATTCCATTTGGCCACCGGCTGCAGCGCGGCCGCGGCCAGCAGCTCGGCGCGCTCGCGCTGGAAGCGGCGCAGCACGGCGTTGACCATGGGTTTGGCGCGCTCGGTGTCCGGGTGGGCCCAGGCGGCGCTGACGGTCTGGTCGACCACGGTGAACTGTTCGTAGGCGGCGCTGCCGTCGGCGTCCTTCTGCATCAGCGGCAGGGCGCAGGCCAGCAGGGCAGCCACCAGCGGCTCGGGCGCTTTCGGCGCCATCATGGCGATCAGCGCGTCGCTATGGCCCAGCGCGCGCATGGCGCGGTAGGCGATGTCCTGCATGGCGCCGCGCGCCTGCGGGATGGCGTTGGTGCTGGCGAACACGCCGGCCAGCGCCTGCGGCAGCGCCATGCCGGTGCGCACCTGGGCCACGGCGGTGGCCGCGCCCAGCAGGGCGAAGGCCAGCGAGTCATGGCGCAAATCGGTCTGGAAATTGACTTGCAGCGCAGGCTTCAGGTCGCGGTGGTGGCTCTCGCGGAACTCCGGCTTGGGGCGCGGGGCCGCAAATTTGGGCTCGGGCGCCGTCTTGCGCTGCTTGGGCGCGGCCTTGGCCCAGACCGAAGCCGCGGTCTCGGCCGGTTCGCCGGAAGCCGGACGCGGCGTTGCAGGACGGGCCGGCGAGCCGGACTGGCCACCGGCGGCGGCCGGCTTGGCCGGCCAGGTCTTGGCGCCGCCGGCGGCGGCCGGCTTGGCATACGCCGGTTTGCCGGCTGCGGATTTGCCGGGAGCGCCCTTGTAAGGTGCCTTGCCGGCAGCGGTCTTGGCCGGTGCGGCAGGGGTTTTCAGTTTCAGGACTGGGCGCTCTTTGGTCATCTTGTTATTTCCGTAATGGCTCGCGTCCGCCCATGGCAGGGCCGAGCGGCCCGCCGGGCCGCAAAAATCGCGGAATTGCTATAAAGGTGAGATTGTAACCGGGTTGTGGACAACTCAGGCTAAAGCCATGTCGGCTTGCATCTGGTTCAAACGTTTGCTCCCCCTTGCAAACCAGTATAATTACCGCTGTTTGGCCGGGGCGCACGCTGCCGGCCGTTTCGCTTCAAAACCGCTTTTACAAGCGCATTAACCAGATACTTAGCGCGGCCCAGCCGCCACCTACGCACATGCTCGCCCAACAGAAACAAGAGATCACCGCCCTGTTCAACGCCGCCCTGGCGCCCATCCTCGACGGCTCCGGCGTCACCGCCAATGTCGTGCTGGAGCGCCCGCGCGATGCGTCGCACGGCGACGTGGCCTGCAATATCGCCATGCAGCTGGCCAAACAGCTGAAGATGAACCCGCGCGAACTGGCCACCAAGCTGGTCGCCGCGCTGCTGGACAATCCGGACGGCAAACACATCGTTGCCGCCGCCGAGATCGCCGGTCCGGGCTTCATCAACCTGCGCGTGACGGACGCGGCCAAGCAGGCCGTCGTGAAGTCCGTGCTGGCGCAAGGCGCGCAGTTCGGCGGCAGCGACGTGGGCAACGGCAAGAGCGTAATCATTGAATTCGTGTCCGCCAACCCGACCGGCCCGCTGCACGTGGGTCACGGCCGCCAGGCGGCGCTGGGCGACGCGCTGTCTTCGCTGTTCACCTCTCAAGGCTACGCGGTCACCCGCGAGTTCTACTACAACGACGCCGGCGTGCAGATCAAGACCCTGGCCACCTCGGTGCAGGCGCGCGCGCGCGGCTTCAAGCCGGGCGACGCCGAATGGCCCGAGTCGGCCTACAACGGCGACTACATCCAGGACATCGCGGACGACTTCCTGGCCAAGAAAACCGTATCGGCTTCGGACGGCGCTCCCGCCACCGCCTCCGGCGACGTGGACGACCTCGAATCCCTGCGCGCCTTCGCCGTGACCTATCTGCGCAACGAGCAGGACATCGACCTGCAAGCCTTCGGCGTGAAGTTCGACAACTACTACCTGGAATCGTCGTTGTACAAGGACGGCAAGGTGAACGCCGCCGTGGAAGCGCTGCAGAAAGCCGGCGTGACCTACGAGCAGGAAGGCGCGCTGTGGCTGAAAACCACCGACTACGGCGACGACAAAGACCGCGTGATGCGCAAGACCGACGGCACCTACACCTATTTCGTGCCGGACGTGGCCTACCACATCGTCAAGTTCCAGCGCGGCTTCGACCAGGCCATCAACATCCAGGGCTCCGACCACCACGGCACCATCGCGCGCGTGCGCGCCGGCCTGCAGGCGGTGAACATCGGCATCCCGAAAGGCTATCCCGACTACGTGCTGCACAAGATGGTCACCGTCATGAAGGACGGCGCCGAGGTGAAGATCTCCAAGCGCGCAGGCTCCTACGTGACCGTGCGCGACCTGATCGAATGGTCGGGCGGCGGCGACACCACCAAGGGCCGCGACGCAGTGCGTTTCTTCCTCATCTCGCGCAAGGCGGACACCGAATTCGTGTTCGACGTGGACGTGGCGCTGAAAACCTCGGACGAGAATCCGGTGTATTACGTGCAGTACGCCCACGCGCGCATCTGCCGCATGCTGGAACAGTGGAACGGCGACGAAGCCAAGCTGGCCAATGTCGACCTGTCGCCGCTGACCGCGCCGTCGGAAGCGACGCTGCTGGCCGCGCTGGCCGCCTACCCTGAAGCGCTGGCGCGCGCGCAGGCCGAACTGGGCCCGCACCAGGTGGCGTTCTACCTGCGCGACCTGGCCGCAGCGCTGCACAGCTTCTACTTCGCCGAACGCGTGCTGGTGGACGACGAGGCGACCAAGCTGGCGCGCCTGGCGCTGATGGTGGCGACCCGCCAGGTGCTGCGCAACGGCCTGGCGCTGATCGGCGTCTCCGCTCCGAACAAAATGTAAATCGCTTAGGGTATCCCGCACAATGAGTTTCCGTCCCACTTCTTTGCAGCGCCAGCGCGGCAACACGCTGGTTGGCATCATCATCGGCCTGGTTATCGGCCTGGTTATCGCGGTCATCGTGGCATTGGTGATCACCAAGGGTTCGACGCCATTCACCGACAAGTCCGGCAAAACGGGCAAGGCGGCGGAACCGACTGCGGGACAGATCTCGGATCCCAACAAGCCGATGTACGGCAACAAGGAAGCCGCGCGCGAAGCGGCGCGCGACCTCGCGCGCGACCCGAACGCAGCGGCGCCCGCCGCGCCGGCGGTCCCGGCCGCGCCAGCAGCTCCTGCTGCGCACACCACGCCGGCCGCGCCGGCAAAACCGGCGACCGATGAACTGCAGCAGGTGGTGGACAAGATAGAAGCGGCCAGCAAGAAGCCCGGCGCCACCAACGTGCAGCCCACCGTGGCCGCACCGGCTGCAGCTGCGGCGGCAGGCGAAGAGAAGTACGTATATTATCTGCAGGCGGGCGCCTTCCGCGAAGTGGCGGACGCCGAAAATGCGCGCGCCAAGCTGGCCCTGCTGGGCTTCGAGGCGACCGTGTCCGACCACACCAACAGCACCGGCGTGCTGCACCGCGTCCGCATGGGCCCCTACAATCAGGTGGAAGCAATGAACAAAGTACGCGGCAAGCTGTCGGAAAACGGCATCGACGTGGCCGTCGTGCGCAATCAAAAATAAGGAATCGAGCATGCGTATCCTGAAGCAGTTGTTGAGCGTAGTAGCAATGTGCAGCGCGGCCTTTGGCGCCGCCGCGTCCCCGGCCGCACCGATCAGCGGCGTGGAGTACCAGACCCTGCAAACCGCCCAGCCCACCGACACCGGCAAGAAGATCGAAGTCATCGAGTTCTTCGCTTACTACTGCCCGCATTGCAACAACCTGGAACCGCAGCTGGAAGCCTGGGTCAAGAAACAGGGCGACAACATCGTCTTCAAGCGCGTGCACGTGCCGCGCGACGAAAGCGTGCTGCCGCAGCAGAAGCTGTTCTTCACGCTGGAGGCCATGGGCCTGCTGCCGCAGTACCACAAGAAAGTGTTCAACGCCATGCACGTGGAACGCAACCGCCTGAACCGCGACGAGCAGGTATTCGACTGGGTGGCGGCCAACGGCATCGACCGCCAGAAGTTCATCGACACCTACCGCTCCTTCGGCGTGCAAGCCAAAGTAAAACGCGCCGACGGCATGATGGACTCGTACAAGATCGACTCCTGGCCTACGCTGATCGTGGACGGCCGCTACCAGGCTTCGCCGCACCTGGCCGCTTCCGGCATGCAGGGCAACCCTAGCGAAACCGAGCTGCAAACGGCTGCGCTGCAGGTCATGGACTTCCTCGTCGCCAAGGCGAAAGCGGAAAAGAAATAAGCATGGGCCGCCGTTGAAACGCGTATTCATCACCGGCGCGTCCAGCGGCATAGGCGCAGCCCTGGCGCTGCGCTATGCACAGCACGGCGCCACGCTTGGCCTGCTGGCCCGGCGCGGCGAATCGCTGCAAGCGCTGATCGCCACCCTGCCCTCCCCTGAAAAGCACCGCGCCTACGCCGTGGACGTGCGCGACCACGCCGCCATCCGCGCGGCTGCCATGGACTTCATCGAATACACCGGCGGCGCCGACATCGTCATCGCCAACGCCGGCATCTCGCACGGCACGCTGACCGAACACGCGGAGGATCTGCCGGTGTTCGAGGCCATTATCGCCACCAACCTGAACGCCACCGTGGCCACCTTCGCGCCCTTTATCGCCGCGATGAAGCTGCAGAAAACACCCGCGCGCCTGGTGGGCATAGGCAGCGTGGCGGGCATACGCGGCCTGCCCGGCGCGGCGGCCTACAGTGCCTCCAAGGCGGCGGTGATCAGCTACTGCGAATCGCTGCGGCTGGAAATGAAACCGCACGGCATAGACGTGGTGACCATCGCGCCGGGCTACATCGATACCCCGATGACGCAGCGGAACGCCTACCCCATGCCCTTCCTGATGGCGCCGGAAAAATTCGCGGCGGCGGCGGTGCGCGCCATCGAGCGCGGCAACAGCTATGCGGTGATTCCCTGGCAGATGGGGGTGGTGGCCAAGCTGCTGCGCATGCTGCCGAACGGCGTCTACGACCTGGCCTTCGCCAAAGCGCCGCACAAGGCGCGTCTGAACAATAAAGCACCATGACTCTGCAACTCTCCCCGGCCGCGATTGCGCGCCATTGCGCCGAGTGCGCCAACCACGTGGCGATCGAAGTGGTGGCCGAAACCGGCTCCACCAATGCGGACCTGCTGCAGCGCGTGGGCACGCCGGGCGCCATGAGCGGCCCGGTGCTGCTGATCGCCGAACGCCAGACCGCAGGCCGTGGCCGCGCCGGCCGCCCCTGGCTGTCCGCGCCCGGCTCCACGCTTACTTTTTCGCTGGCGTGGCGCTTCAAGGGGCCGCTGCAGAACCTGGCCGGCCTGCCGCTGGCGGTGGGCGTGGCGCTGGCCGAAGCCATGACCGTGCTGGGCGTGCCGGTGCAGCTGAAGTGGCCCAACGACGTGATGAAGGACGGCGCCAAGCTGGCCGGCATCCTGGTTGAAACGCAGGCCGCGCAGGACGGCGCCATCTGGGCCGTGATCGGCGCGGGCATCAATCTGCTGATGCCCGACCAGCTGGAGGCGGATATCGGCCGCGAAGTGGCGTCCGCGCCCTGGCTGGCCAAGATGGAGCGCAACGAGCTGATGGCCGCGCTGCTGAACCGCCTCTCTTCGGTGCTGGCCGAATTCGACGACACCGGATTTGCCGCCTTCACCGAGCGCTGGAACCGCCTGCAAGCATGGCACGGCCAGCCGGTGCGCATACTCGACCATGGCGAAACCCTGCACGAAGGCCTGAGCGCCGGCGTGGACGGCTCCGGACGGCTGCTGCTGGACACGGCCCAGGGCCGCGTGGCAGTGCTGTCGGGCGACGTGTCGCTAAGGCTGGCGCCATGATGCTGCTGATCGACGCGGGCAATACCCGCATCAAGTGGGCGCTGGCCGCTCCCGGCGCGGCGCTGGGCGACTGGCTGGACTGCGGCGCCCTGATGCATGCGGACGCCGCGCAGCTGCCCGCCGCCTTGCAGGCCGCCGCTGCCGCACAGGCCACAGGGGCTGCAAACAACGCCATCACCCGCGTACTGGCCGCCAACGTGGCCGGCGCCGCCGTGCGCGGCCAGATCACGGCAGCCCTGGCCACGCTGGCCATCGGCGAAGACGCCATCGACTGGTTCGCCTCCGTGCCCGAGCGCGCGGGCGTGAAAAACGGCTACCGCAATCCCGCCCAGCTGGGCTGCGACCGTTTTGCCGCCGCCATCGGCGCGCACGCGCTGGCGCCTGGGCAGGCCGTCATCGTGGCGAACTGCGGCACCGCCACCACCATCGACGCGGTAACGGCGGACGGTGTCTTCCTCGGCGGGATGATCTTGCCCGGCCTGGGCCTGATGGCCACTTCGCTGGCGCGCAACACGGCGCAGTTGCCGCAGATAGCGCAAGGCGGTAAGCTGCCGTCTGGATTCGCCGACAACACCGACGACGCCATCCTGAGCGGCCTGCTGGCGGCGCAGGCGGGCGCCATCGAACACGCATGCGCGCTGCACCGCGCCCAGGCCTGCCTGATCTCGGGCGGCGCGGCGGCGTATATCGCGCCTGCCCTGCCGGCGCAGATTCCGCACCGCCTGGTGGACAATATCGTGCTGATCGGATTACAAGCTGCCGCCGGCAGCGCCTGACATGGAACGCCCGTGCTGAAACTCATCTTCTGGTTGCTGCTTGCTGTGAACGGCGCCCTGTACGCCTACGGACAGGGTTATCTCGGCCATTTCAGCGGCAACGAACGCGAGCCTGCGCGCCTGAAGAATCAGCAGAATGCGGACAAGCTGGCGCTGATCCCGGCCGCCAAAGCCAATGCCGCAGCAGCCGCGCTCAAGCCCGCCGCCCCTGCTACAGCGGATACCCCGGCGGAGAAAAAAACGGAAACCGTGGCCTGCTATGAAGTGGGCAATTTCGTGCTGGCCGATGCGCGCCGCTTTGAAGCGGCCGTGGCGCCGCTGGACCTGGGCGACCACCAGGCCCGCCGCAACATGCCCGGCACTGAGGTCTCCAGCTACATCGTGCATATCCCGTCGCAGGGCAGCAAGGAAGGCGCCGATAAAAAAGCGGCCGAGCTGCGCGGACTGGGTGTGAGCAATTACTTCATCATGGCGGACAATCCGGCCATGCGCTGGGCTATTTCGCTGGGCGTGTTCAAGACGGAAGCGGCGGCGCAGAACCAGCTGGCCATGCTGCAGAAGCAAGGCGTGCACAGCGCCCGCGTGGCGCCGCGCATGAGCGGCAGCAAGCTGCTGGCGTTCCAGTTCCGCGATATCAGCGCCGACGTGAAGGCGCAGCTGGAGGGCAAGCTGAAGGCCTTCCCAAGCCAGGAAGGCCGCAGCTGCAAGTAATCCGGCAGATTAGCGCTGGATAATCAGGGGCTTCAGGCCCATCGCCGGCGGCAGCCCCGGTATGGCCTGCGCCGCTTCCTGGCGCGTGGCATACGGGCCAGCATACAGGCGGTGCACATCGCCGGAAGGCACAATCTCAAGACCGCTCAAACCGCCGTCCATCGCCAGCTTGGCGCGCACGGCTTCGGCGTTTTCCTTGCGGCCGTATGCACCCAATTGAAGATAGAAGCCGCCCGCAGCGGCAGGCGTCGTCATTGCCGCAGGCGACACGGCGGCCGGCATGGCGGCGCCTGCCTGCGGCGTCAGGATCAGCGGCGCGGCGCGCGGCATGGCCTGCAAGGGCTGCGGCATCTGGCTGGCAAGCGCCAACGCGGGTGCGGCGCTTTCCGGCCCGGACGGCACGGCGGCCACGCTGGCGGTGGCCACGGCAGCGCCGGACGGCGGCGACGGATACAGCATGGCGGCCGTCTCCGACGGCGCGCGCGGCTTGGGCTTGTTCTCGGGCTTGGGCTCCGGCTGCGCGGCGGCGGCCTTCTGCTGACTGCGCTCGGCGTTGAACCGGTCCACGTCCGCAGGCAGAATGCGTTCCACCTCCAGCTGGTGGCTGCCTTTGCCCAGCAATCCCAGCTTCAGCGCGGCAGTATAGGAAACGTCAATCACGCGCGTCGAATGGAAGGGACCACGGTCGTTGATGCGCACCACCACCTGGTTGCCGTTGTCCAGATTCGTTACCTTGGCGTAGGAAGGAATCGGCAGCGTGGGATGGGCTGCGGACATTTTGTACATGTCGTAGATTTCACCGGACGAGGTGCGCTGGCCGTGGAACTTCTTGCCATACCAGGTGCCCAGGCCGCGCTGCACAAAGGTCTTGTTCGGGTCCGTAATCGGCGTATAGGTTTTGCCGAACACCACATAAGGCTTGCTGTTGCGCGGATTGAGCGGCTCATTGCGCACTTCCGCATCCGGCGTCGCCATCAGGTTGGGCGGCGGGTTCTCGCCCGGGCCGTCGTCCTGGTAGTAGCCGCCGCGCCCCGAGCCGGCAGGCGGCAGCACAGGCACGCCGGGCTCCGGTTTGGCCGCCGGCTTGGCGGCAGGCGCGGGACGGGCTGCAGGCGCAGACGCGGGCTGCTGCGGCGCGGTGCCGCAGCCGGCCAGCGCCAGCAGCGCCGCCAGCGCCAGGCCATAAACGGCGCGGCGCATCATGTCTGCACCAGCTTGCGGTGGCGCTGGATGCTCATCAGAATGCCCGATGCAAGGCCCAGCGTCAGCAGCGCGGTGCCGCCGTAGCTCATGAACGGCAGCGGCACGCCCACCACCGGCAGGATGCCGCTGACCATGCCCATGTTGACGAATGCATAGGTGAAGAAAATCATGGTGACCGCTCCCGCCAGCAGGCGCGTGAAGAAGTTGGGTGCGTTCGCGGCGATCATCAGGCCGCGCCCGATCAGCAGCAGGTACAGCATCATCAGGAACAGATTGCCCATCAGCCCGAACTCCTCGGAGTAGACCGCGAAAATGAAGTCGGTGGTGCGCTCGGGGATGAATTCAAGGTGGGCCTGCGTGCCCTCTTTCCAGCCCTTGCCCATCATGCCGCCGGAGCCGACGGCAATGGTGGACTGGATAATGTGGAAGCCCTTGCCGAGCGGGTCGGTGGTGGGATCGATCAGCGTCATGATGCGCTCGCGCTGATAGTCGTGCATCAAAGACCAGGCCACTGGCAAACTGGCCCCGGCGGCAATGGCCAGCGCCACGATAGCCTTCCACGACAGCCCCGCCAGGAAGATCACGCAGAAGCCGGCCATGACCACCAGCAGCGCCGTCCCCAGGTCGGGCTGGCGCGCAATCAGGAACACCGGTATCAGCAGCAGCACTGCGGCAATGGCGTAGGAATGCCAGCGCAGCGTGCCCTGGCGCTGCTGGAAGAACCACGCCAGCATCAGCGGCACGGCGATCTTGGCAAACTCGGAAGGCTGGATGTCCACCACGCCGATATGCAGCCAGCGCCGCGCACCGAGCTTGATGGTGCCGGCCACCGCCACCGCCAGTAGCAGCGAGACCGTAACCACGTAGGCGGGCAGCGCCACGCGCATCATCATTTGCGGCGACACGTTCGCCACCATCCACATCATCAGGAAGGACATGCAGATGTTGCGGACCTGGTCTTCAATCTTGCCCGGAATGCCCATGCTGGCCGACACCAGCGTGACCAGGCTGGTCGACAGCAGCAGCGTGATGATGAGCATCAGCGGACCGTCGAACACGGTCAGGTAAGGTTTCATGCGGCGCCACAGCGAGCGCCTTTCGTTAATACGCATACGCGTCCCTTATTCTTTCTTGCGCGGCTGCGCTGGCGGCGCAGGCGGCGTTACGGCTGGCGGCGGCGCATGCGGCTGCGCGCCGGGCGGCAGCACGGCGGCATGCTTGCGCTGCGCCGCGGGAGCCTGCGGCGGCGGAGTCTGGATCAATGGCGGATTCTGCGGCGGCTGCGGCTTGGCCGGCGCCACGGCAGGCTTGCCCGCCGCGCCCGGCGCTGCGGCCGGCGCACCAGCGGGAGCGCCAGGCTGCGCGCCGGCGGCCGCTGCTGCGCCAGCGGCGGCAGGGGCGGCCGGAGCGGCGCCGCCCGCAGCGCTGCGCTGTTCGTTGATGACGGCAGCCGCTTCTTCGTCGGCCGGATCGAGCACCGGCTCGAAGGCTTCCGCGTCTTCCTTAGGCACCTTGGTGGTGTCCTTCTCCGGCGTCTTGCCCAGCAAGTAGTAGTCCAGCACCTTGCGCGCGATAGGCGCGGCCACCGCGCCGCCGAAGCCCGCATTCTCCACAATCATGGCCAGCACGATCTTCGGTTTCTCCGCCGGGGCAAAGGCCGTGAACCACGCGTTGTCGCGCAGGCGCTCGTCGATCTTGGCCGCATTGTACTTCTCGTTGGCCTTGATGGCCACCACCTGCGCCGTACCGGTCTTGCCGCCCACGGCGTAGCCGGCGTTGGTGAAGGCGCGGTAAGCGGTGCCGCCCGGCTCGCTGGTCACGCCCACCATGGCGTCCTTGATCAGGTTGATGTTTTCCTGCTTGAGCGGGATGCGGTAGCTTTCCTTGGGCACGGTCAGCGTGCGCGCGCGGGTAGCGCCGTCCTCGACGATCTTCACCAGGTGCGGCTTCATCACCACGCCGTTATTGGCCAGGATAGACACGGCCTGCGCCACCTGCAACGGCGTGTAGGCGTTGTAGCCAGAGCCGTTGGCGATGGAGATGGTGTCGCCGCCCACCCACTTGCCCGCCTGCGGATTTTTCTTGAAGCGGTTGCGCTTCCATTCCTGCGAAGGCAGTACGCCGGTCTTCTCGTTATCGAGGTCGATGCCTGTGGGCTGGCCGAAGCCGAAGGGCTTCATGAAGTCGTGAATGGCGTCGATGCCCATGTCGCGGCCCAGAACGTAGTAATAGGTATTGCAGGAGACGACGATGGACTTGCGCAGGTCCACCGTGCCGTGGCCGCCCACCACGTCGTCGCGGAATTTGTGCGCGCCGAGATAGAAGAAGCCCGGATCGCCTATCGCCTGGCTGGGCGTGCGCTTGCCCAGTTCCAGCGCGGCCAGCGCCATGAAGGGCTTGAAGGTGGAGCCCGGCGCATAGGTGCCGGACAGCGGGCGGTTCAGCAAAGGACGGTCCAGCGAGGTATTCAGTTCGTTCCAGCTTTGCGAGTCGATGCCGTCCACGAACAGATTGGGGTCGTAGCCGGGGCGCGATACATAGGCCAGGATGTCGCCGGTTTCCGGCTCGATGGCCACCAGCGCGCCGCGCCATTCGCCGAACGCTTCCTCCACCACCTGCTGCAGCTTGATGTCGATCGACAGTATCAGGTTGTTGCCCGGCGTGGCCGGCGTGCGCGACAGGGTGCGCACCGCACGCCCGCCGGCCGATACTTCCACTTCCTCGTAGCCGGTAACGCCGTGCAGCTGCTTCTCGTAGCTCTTTTCCAGGCCTTCCTTGCCGATATGCTCGGTGCCCTTGTAGTTGCGCGCGTCATCGCCCGCCTCGATCACCTTCGCTTCGCTCTGGTTGATGCGGCCGATATAGCCCAGCACATGCGAAGCCGTTTCGCCCAGCGGATACTGGCGGAACAGGCGCGCCTGGATTTCCACGCCGGGGAAGCGGAAACGCTGCGCCGTGAAGCGCGCCACTTCCTCGTCCGACAGGCGCGTGCGCAGCGGCACGCCTTCGAAGCTCTTGGTTTCTTCCAGCAGGCGCTTGAAGCGCTTGCGGTCCTTGGTTTCCACCGACACCAGCTTGGACAAGTCGTCGATCACCTGCTCCAGCGGCACGCGCAGCTTGGACGGCGTGATCTCCAGCGTGTAAGCCGAGTAATTGCTCGCCAGGACCACGCCGTTGCGGTCCACGATCAGGCCACGGTTGGGCACCACCGGCACGAAGGCGATGCGGTTCTCCTCGGCCTGCGTCATGTAGTGGTCGTGGTGCAGCACTTGCAGCCAGATGAAGCGTGCCAGCAGCAGCCCAAAGCAGACGAACACCAGCAGGCCGAGCGCCGACAGGCGCAGCCGGAACAGCTGCAGTTCGCGTTCTGTATTCTTTAGTTCAGTCATTGCAGGGTGAGGTCCAACCGCTAGATTGGACGCGTGTGGTCTTTATCCACGGCGCGGCGCTGCGGCGCGAGCAGCAGCATGGAGATCACTGGCCACAGCACCACGGCCACGGCGCTTTCGATGAAATACCAGAAGCCGGGGAATTTGCCGGACACGAAGAAGCGCACCAGCAGCTGCACCGACTGCGCCATGAGCAGCAGCGGGAACACGTGGACCGCTTGCGTCATCATCGGGAACCACAGCACGCGGCGGTGCATCATGATGGCGAAGTAGGACAGCAGCGTATAGGCCAGCGCATTTTCGCCCAGCAGCGTGGCGTCATGCACGTCCATCAGCAGGCCGAGGAAGAAGGCGGTGCCGATGCCAACCTTGCGCGGCTGGTGCACGCCCCAGAAGACCAGCGTGAGCGCCACGAAGTCCGGCGCGCCCACGAAGTGGCCCCAGGGCAGCAGGTTAAGCAGGAAGGCGCAGAACAGGCTGAAGGCAATGAACAGCGGGCTGACCGGCAGCAGAATATAGTGGGGGCGATTCATCGCGCGTCTTTCTTAGGTTCGGCGGCAGGTGCAGCTGCCGGTGCCGCTGCTGCCGGCGCGGCGGCAGGCGTGGCGGCCGGCGTGGCCGCTGCGGCAGCGGCGGCGGCTGCTGCTGCCTCCTTCGCGGCGGCCTTGCCCTTCTTGGCCGGTTTGATCGGTTCCTCTTCCGGCGGCCGTGGCGGCAGGTCCGGCGGCGACATCAAGATCAGCAGCTGGCGGTGGTTCTGGATGCCGGCCAGCGGCTGGCACACCACGCGGCCAAAGGCCCCGTTGCCGTTGTTCTCCACTTGCGACACGCGCGCCACGGCCAGGCCGGCCGGGTACACGCCGTCGATGCCGGAGGTGATCAGGATATCGCCCACCTGCACGTCCGCATTGGGCGCCATGAAGCGCAGGTCCAGCTGGCCGGACTGGCCGCGTCCATACGCCACGCTGCGCAAGCCGTTGCGCAGCAGCTGCACCGGAATGGCCTGCTCCTTGTCGGTTAGCAGCGTCACTTCGGAGGTGAACGGGAACACCCGCGTCACCTGCCCCACCACGCCCTGGTTGTCGATCACCGGCAGGCCCAGTTGCACGCCCGCCTGCGCGCCCCGGTCCAGCACCACCTTGCGGCTGGCGCTGTCGCGCGCGTCGTACAGGATCTCGGCCAGCATGGACTTGCCCGGCACGTGGCCGCGCGCGTCCAGCAGCTTGCGCAGCTGGGCGTTTTCCGTGCTGTGGAGCTGCGCCTGCTGCAAAGCCTGCGCCGTGGCGATCTGCTGCTGGCGCAGCTCGCGCACCTGCTTTTCGAGCGAAGACAGCGAGGAGAAATAATCGCCGACGCCGTAGATCGCGTCGCGCGGCATGAGGGCCGCCATTTGCAGCGGATAAAGCACCGTGCCCACCACCTGCCGCACCGCCGTCAGCGCGTGCATGCGCGCGTCGGCCAATAGCAATGCGATCGAAATGCAGGCGAACAGCGTCATCTTGACGCGTGCGGACGCGCCTTGTTTAAAGAGTGGCGGAGGACTGTATTCCATGACTTCCAATAAATCAGGCGCTCGCGCGCCACCACGGCCTTAGCCTGAAAAAACCAGCTTAAAAAGCAGAGGGGCGGCTCCTGGCCGCCCCGCTTACTCAGATCATTCGTAGGAGAAGATGGAGCCCAGCTGGTCCATCCGCTCCAGCGCCATGCCGGAGCCGCGCACCACGCAGGTCAGCGGGTCTTCCGCCACCAGCACCGGCAGGCCGGTCTCCTCCATCAGCAGGCGGTCCAGGTCGCGCAGCAGTGCGCCGCCACCGGTCAGCATCATGCCTTTTTCGGCGATGTCCGCGCCCAGTTCCGGCGGGGTCTGCTCCAGCGCGTTCTTCACGGCCGAGACGATGTTGTTCAGCGGGTCGGTCAGCGCTTCCAGGATCTCGTTGGACGAGATGGTGAACGAACGCGGAATGCCTTCGGACAGGTTGCGGCCCTTGACTTCCATTTCCTTCACTTCGGAACCCGGGAAGGCGGAACCGATGGCCTTCTTGATCGCTTCGGCGGTCTGTTCGCCGATCAGCATGCCGTAGTTGCGGCGGATGTAGTTGACGATGGCTTCGTCGAACTTGTCGCCGCCCACGCGCACGGAGCCCTTGTACACCATGCCGCCCAGCGAGATGATGCCCACCTCGGTGGTGCCGCCGCCGATGTCGACCACCATGGAGCCGGTGGCGTCGGAGACCGGCAGGCCGGCGCCGATTGCGGCGGCCATCGGCTCTTCAATCAGGTACACCTGCGAGGCGCCGGCGCCCAGCGCCGATTCGCGGATCGCGCGGCGTTCCACCTGGGTCGAGCCGCAAGGCACGCAAATAATGATGCGCGGCGACGGGCGGAAGAATTTGGAGTCGTGCACCATGCGGATGAACTGCTTCAGCATCTGCTCGGTCACGGTAAAGTCGGCGATCACGCCGTCCTTCATCGGGCGGATCGCCTCGATGTTGCCGGGAACCTTGCCCAGCATCTGTTTTGCTTCCTTGCCGACCGCCTGGATGGTCTTCTTGCCGTTAGGACCGCCTTCCTGGCGGATTGCAACTACCGACGGCTCGTCCAGCACAATGCCGGAGCCGCGTACATAAATCAGGGTGTTGGCCGTGCCCAAGTCAATGGCCAGATCGGTGGAAATATACCTGCGTAAAAAACCAAACATGAGTATCCTGTGGCGCGTTGCCCGCACGCGCGGGCAGTTATAGGGAGTATCCGTGGAAGCGGCGGCGGCCTGTGCAACAGGTGCATGGCGCCAGCTACGCATCAACCCGCCATTCTACCTTATAATTCCAATGTTATTTACCAATAATCCACTCTAAAGTGCGAGGCCGCAACGCGTAAATTACGCGGTAATTGCCGGGTTTTCAAGGTCAAATAGCCGGATTTACAAGTTCTTTATCAATACTACAACCGCGCGGTCCGCCGCGCCTCTCGCCATGTCCCTGACACTATCCGACGTAAAACGCATCGCCAACCTGGCACAACTGGAAATGAGCGAAACCCAGGCGGGAACCGCCCTGGAACAGCTGAACGGCATTTTCGCGCTGGCCGAGCAGATGCAGGCCGTGGACACCGCCGGCGTCGCTCCTCTGAGCCACCCGCTGGCGGCCCACATGAACATCACCCTGCGCCTGCGCGAGGACGTGGCCACCGAGCCGAATCGCCGCGAACATTATCAAAAGGTCGCGCCGAAAACCGAAGATGGCCTGTATCTGGTACCAAAAGTGATTGATTAAGAATAATGTCCATGCACACCAAAACCATTAAAGAGCTATCCACGCTCCTGCAGAACAAAGAAATTTCCGCCACCGAACTGGCGACGCATTTCCTGGACCGCATAGAGAAAAGCGAGCTGAACGCCTTCCTGCACGTGGACCGCGCACTGACCCTGGCGCAAGCGGCCGAAGCCGACGCGCGCATCGCCGCCGGCACCGCCACCCCGCTGACCGGCGTGCCGATCGCGCACAAGGACATCTTCGTGACCCAAGGCTGGCGTTCGACCGCCGGCTCGAAGATGCTGGCCAACTACGTCAGCCCCTTCGACGCGACCGTGGTGCAGAAGTTCAACGCGGCCGGCATGGTCACGCTGGGCAAGCTGAACTGCGACGAATTCGCCATGGGCTCGGCCAATGAGAACTCGGCCTTCGGCCCGGTGAAAAACCCCTGGGACCACGCAGCCGTGCCGGGCGGCTCGTCGGGCGGTTCCGCCGCCGCCGTGGCCGCGCGCCTGGCGCCGGGCGTGACCGGCACCGACACCGGCGGCTCGATCCGCCAGCCGGCCGCCTTCTGCGGCATCACCGGCATCAAGCCGACCTACGGCCGCGTGTCGCGCTTCGGCATGATCGCCTTCGCCTCCTCGCTGGACCAGGGCGGCCCGATGGCCCAGACCGCCGAAGACTGCGCCCTGCTGCTGAACGCCATGGCCGGTTTCGACGAGCGCGACTCCACCAGCCTGACGCCCGAGCAAGGCGGCGTTGAGGAAGACTTCGGCCGCGACCTGAACCAGCCGCTGGCCGGCCTGCGCATCGGCGTGCCGAAAGAGTACTTCGGCGAAGGCCTGGCGGCCGACGTGGAAGCGGCCGTGCGCGCCGCGCTGGCGAAATACGTGGAACTGGGCGCGACCCTGGTCGACATTTCGCTGCCGAACACCGCGCTGTCGATTCCCGCCTATTACATGATCGCCCCGGCGGAAGCCTCGTCCAACCTGTCGCGCTTCGACGGCGTGCGCTTCGGCCACCGCGCCGACGGCTACAAAGACCTGCAGGACATGTACAAGAAGACCCGCGCCGAAGGTTTTGGCCCGGAAGTGCAGCGCCGCATCATGGTGGGCACCTATGTGCTGTGCCACGGCTACTACGACGCCTACTACCTGAAAGCCCAGCGCATCCGCCGCCTGATCGCGCAGGACTTCGAAGCCGTGCTGAGCGGCCCGAACGCCGTCTGCGACGTCATCATGGGACCGGTTGCCCCTACCGTGGCCTGGGACCTGGGTTCCAAGTCGGACCCCGTGGCCAACTACCTGGCCGACATCTACACCCTGTCCACCAGCCTGGCCGGCCTGCCCGGCATGTCCATCCCTTGCGGCTTCGGCCAGGGCGACAAGAACGGCAAGCGCCCGGTCGGCCTGCAGATCATCGGCAACTATTTCGCCGAAGCCAAGCTGTTGAACGTGGCACACCAGTTCCAGCAAGCAACCGAGTGGCACAAACAAGCCCCGAGCGGCATCTAATCCCTTACTTGAGAGAACAGAAATATGGAATGGGAAGTCGTCATCGGTATTGAGAACCACGTGCAGCTCACCACCGAATCCAAAATCTTCAGCGGCTCGCCGATCAAATTCGGCGCCGAAGCCAATACCCAGGCCAGCCCGGTTGACCTGGCGCTGCCGGGCGTGCTGCCGGTCATGAACAAAATGGCCGTGGACCGCGCCATCCGCTTCGGCCTGGCCGTGGGCGGCAAGATCGCGCCGCAGTCCATCTTTGCGCGCAAGAACTACTTCTATCCTGACTTGCCAAAAGGCTACCAGATCAGCCAGTTCGAAGACCCAGTGGTCATCGGCGGCGCACTGACCTTCGGCTACGAGAAGGATGGCAAATTCGTCACCAAGACCGTCAACCTGACCCGCGCCCACCTGGAAGAAGACGCAGGCAAGTCGCTGCACGAAGACTACCAGGGCATGTCGGGCATCGACCTGAACCGCGCCGGCACCCCGCTGCTGGAGATCGTCTCCGAGCCGGAAATCCGCAGCGCGGCCGAAGCCGTGGCCTATTGCAAGGCGCTGCACGGCCTGGTGATGTGGCTGGGCGTTTGCGACGGCAATATGCAGGAAGGTTCTTTCCGCTGCGATATTAACGTGTCCGTCCGTCCTAAAGGCGCGACCGAATTCGGCACCCGCTGCGAAATTAAAAACCTGAACTCCTTCCGCTTTATCGAAGAAGCCGTTCACGTTGAGGTACGCCGCCAGATTGAATTGATCGAAGACGGCGGCACCGTGGTGCAAGCCACCCGTTTGTACGATCCGGATAAAAAAGAAACCCGCCAGATGCGCAGCAAGGAAGACGCGCAGGATTACCGTTATTTCCCCGATCCGGATCTGCCGCCGCTGGCTATTTCGGAGGACTGGATTGCGCGCGTAAAAGCGGATATGCCGGAACTGCCGGGTGTTATGCGCACGCGCTTTATTGAAGAATATGCGTTGCCGGAATATGACGCGCTGGTATTGACCGCCTCCAAAGCCATGGCGGTTTATTTTGAATCCGTGGTGGCAAAAGCCGGCAAGGAAAATGCCAAAGCTGCAGCCAACTGGTTGATGGGCGATGTTTCCTCCACGCTGAACCGTGAAAATACGGAGATTGGCTCAGCGCCGGTAAAACCGGAGCAATTGGCCGCCATGCTGAAGCGTATTGCCGACGGCACCATTTCCAACAAGATCGCAAAAGAAATCTTTGCGGCCATGTGGGAAGCCAATTCGCCGGATGAAAACCTGGTGGATGCAATTATTGACGCCAAGGGCCTGAAACAGATTTCGGATACCGGCGCGCTGGAAGCCATTGTGAATGAAGTATTGGCCGCCAACGAGAAATCGGTGGAGCAATACCGTGCAGGCAAGGAAGCGGCCATTAACTCGCTGATCGGCCAGGCCATGAAAGCGTCCAAGGGCAAAGCAAATCCGGCACAGCTGACCGAACTGTTGAAACAGAAGCTGGCTGGCTGATATTCATTCAGCTGAAATGCAAAAGGCGCCTGCGGGCGCCTTTTTTTATTGGCGGCTCTGGCGGGTTACGCGCGTTGCGCTAACCCGCCCTACGAATTCCGCAGTTATCGCTGGGATGGACGTAGGGCGGGTTAGCGGAGCGTAACCTGCCACTTTTGAGCACAATCGCGCCAACATCTGGCATGAAATGGCCGAACAAAGCCGCTCAAAGGCAGGGCGTCTACTATGGGAGCTCAGGAACCGATGCGGGGCTGCATCCAGTCCAGGATATCGGCGAAGATTTCTTCGCGATTGGACTCGTTGAAATTCTCGTGGTAATTCTTCAGCTGGTAGCTATAGCGCAGCAGATTGCCATCTATCGAGGTCAGTATGGTTTCCGCCGCCTTGGCGTCGGCCAGCTTGTCGTCGCCCGCAACCACCGCGAATAAAGGATAGCGCCAGCCGGCCATTTTCTCGGCCAGCCCTTTTTGCGCTTCGCTTAACGCATGGCCAAACCGCACCGTCAATTCCGTGGCGCGGGTGCCGTCGCTTTCATCGGCATAATGGCGGGCCGTAATTGCCGCGTCGTGCGTCAATACATCGGTAAACGACGCCAGCGGCACTTTCATGCGAGGCACCAATCGGGCCAGCAGGCCGGACATTTTCTGCAGCAGCGGAGAAATCCGCACCGCATTCACATAATACGGGGAAGATAATATGAACCCCTGCACCTCATCGCTGCGGCGCAGGCGTTCCAGGCCGAATTTGGTGGCAATTAACGCCCCCATCGAATGCCCCATAATAAATATGGGAAGATCCGGATAATTCTTCTTTACCCACTGCAGAAACAGCTCTGCCTCGTCGAGAAAAATATCAAAGTCGGGAATATCGGCGCGGCGCTTGCCGTCGTGCCCGCACATATCAAAACTGGCGGTGGCAATGCCGTGGCTGCGGAAATACAGCGCGGGAGTAACATAATCGCCGGCATGCGCCATTGCGCCATGCAGCGCCATAATAACGGCGCGCGGCTGCGAAGGTTCCCAGACATGAATGGCGCGTTCCGCCCCGCCCCGTCCTTTAAACCGGGCCAGCCTGTCTTCGGAAAAGCGCATCAGGATGCAATACTGAGCGTAATGCCCATCTCTATCAGCAGATTCAATTCCGCCAAAGAGAAATCCAGCGTGGGAGCGCCGGGAGTGGCGTCGCCGACGTAGGCGATGCGCAATTCTGCTTCGATATTCGACGCAGTGAAGGAAATGCCGCGTGCCTGGCATTCCATCAGAAAGCCGTGCACTTGTTTCAGCAGGGTCATCGGATTCTTGTCCGTGCCCAGGTTGACATAGAAGCCGGCATCGATGCGCACACGGCCGTCCGGCCGCACATCGCCCTTCTTCCAGTCGCTATCCGGTTCAGCCGGAAGACCGTCGCGCACGTCGGCCAGCGCCTGGCTGTCGCCGTACACCTTCAGCGTTGCAATATTCATTGTTGCCCCATCATCAATGTTACGGCAAAGAAAACACAGTCTAGCATATGCTTGCGCACTGTAAAGCGCGGCGCACCGGCGCGCCGCGCAACCGTGGTTCGCTGTGGTTTTATGCCACGCCGTACTGGGCGCGGTAAGCCGCCACCGCTTCTTTATATTGCTGCAAGGCTGGATCGGCTGTAGCACCGGACAGATAGGTGAACAAGTCGTCCAGGTTGCCGATGGAGATGACCGGGATGCCGTAGGTCTGCGCCACTTCCTGCACGGCGGACAGCTCGGACATTACGCCGTCCTTGGCGCCGCGCTCCATGCGGTCCAGCGCGATCAGCACGGCGGCCGGTTCGGCGCCGGCGGCGCGTATCATGGCCACCGATTCGCGCACCGAGGTGCCGGCCGAGATCACGTCGTCGATAATGACAACCTTGCCTTGCAGCTTGGCGCCGACGATGGTGCCGCCTTCGCCGTGGTCCTTGGCTTCCTTGCGGTTGAAGGCGAAGGAGGTGTTGCGGCCCTTGCCGGCCAGCGCCACCGCCGTGGCGGACGCCAGCGTGATGCCTTTGTAGGCAGGGCCGAACAGCATGTCGAACTGCACGCCGGAGTCCAGCAGGGTCTGCGCGTAGAACTGGGCCAGCTGGGCCAGGGTGGCGCCCTCATGGAACAGGCCGGCGTTGAAGAAGTAAGGCGACTGGCGCCCCGCCTTGGTGGTGAACTCGCCAAAACGCAAAACTCCCGTTGCCACGGAAAACGCGATAAACTCTTGCCGTAAATTTTTCATAATGCCTCGTCAGTAGTAAGTGCCTGTATTTTAATCCCTGTGCCCCTATGCCAAAAATCATTTCAGCAAATCTGAACGGTATCCGTTCCGCCGCCACCAAAGGCTTCTTCAACTGGATGGCAACGCAAGATGCCGACTTCGTCTGCGTACAGGAGCTAAAAGCGGTCGCCACCGACATGACGCCCGAGTTCCTGAACCCCGGCGGCTACCACGGCCATTTCCACTACGCCGAGAAGAAAGGCTATTCCGGCACCGGCGTTTACAGCAAGATCGAGCCCGATGCGGTGATGATAGGCTTTGGTAGCCAGGAGTTCGACGCGGAAGGCCGCTACGTGCGCTGCGACTTCGGCCCGCTGACGGTGATTTCGGTCTACTGCCCGTCCGGCTCGTCCGGCCCGGAGCGCCAGGAAGCCAAGTTCCGCTTCATGGACTTGTTCATCGAACACCTGAAGCAGCTGCACGCGGAAGGCCGCGAAGTGGTGATCTGCGGCGACTGGAATATCGCGCACCACGAGATCGACCTGAAGAACTGGAAGGGCAACAAGAAGAATTCCGGCTTCCTGCCGGAAGAGCGCGCCTGGATGACGCGCGTGTTCGACGAAGTTGGCTATGTCGACGTGCATCGCGGCCTGGACAAGCGCGAAGAACAGTACACCTGGTGGAGCAACCGCGGCCAGGCATACGCGAAGAACGTGGGCTGGCGTATCGATTACCACGTGGCAACCAAAGGCATCGCCAGCAAGGCGCACCAGGTGGCCATCTACAAGGACGAGCGCTTCTCCGACCACGCGCCGCTCATCATCGACTACCACGCCGACTAAGCACTAAAGGCTGCGGCGGCTTTCGTAATGGCGGACGCCGCCGCTCACCGGGTCCGGGAAGGTAATCGAGCGCGCCAGCAGCTTGAGCGGCTGCGACACGTCGTCCTGCTTGCACGGCAGGGCCACCGGATAGAAGGCGTCGTTCACGATGGGCACGCCGAGCGAGGCCAGGTGCAAACGCAGCTGGTGCTTGCGGCCGGTATGCGGCCACAGCCGGTATAAGGTGGCGTCTTCCCGGTGTTCGATCACGTCGATCACCGTTTCCGAATTCGGCTCGCCCGCCACTTCCTTCATCACAAAGAATTTCTCGCCATCTTCCATGCGGCTGCGGTAGGTAAAGGGGAAATCGCGTCCGTGCAGGCGCGGCGCCAGCGCCTCGTACTCCTTCAGCACTTCCCGCTTCTGGAACAGCGACTGGAAAGCGCCCCGGCTGGCGATATTGGACGAAAACACCACCACGCCGGCGGTCTCGCGGTCCAGGCGGTGGATGGGCGTGAGGTCCTGCAGGCCGGTGCTCTTTTTCAGGCGCACCAGCAGCGTCTCCTGCAGGAAGCGGCCGCCCGGCGTCATTGGCAGGAAATGAGGCTTGTCCACCACCAGCAGATGCTCGTCCTGGAACAGGATCTCCTCCTTGAAGGGGATGGGCGTTTCGGCCTGCTCCAGTTCGCGGTAGTAGAAGATGCGCATGCCGCGCCGGTAGCGGCTGGACGGCTCCAGGCGGCGGCCTTCGCCGTCCACCACTTCGCCGCGCGCCATGCGGTCGCGCCACGCGGCCTCGGTCACGGCCGGATAGCGCGCCAGCAGGAAGGACAGCATGTCCGGCCAGTCCCCCTCCGGCAGCCACAGATAGCTGGGGGCCACGCCGTCCCGGACCGGCAGCGGCGCGCCTGGCTTGGCTTGCGTGGGCGGCATCTCAGTTCGGCGCAGGCGTGGTGCTGTACGGCGGCAGCGCGGACTGCTGCACGCCCTTGGCGCGCGCGTACACCGGCATGACCAGCGGCAGCGATTCGCTCATGCGCTGGATGCGCTCCTTGCCCGCCGGGTGGGTGGAGAAGAACGCCGGCGGCGCGCCGGAACTGGCCTTGCCCATTTTTTGCCACAGTACCTCGCCGGCGCGCGGATCGAAGCCGGCGCGGGCCGCCAGGTCCATGCCGACCAGGTCCGCCTCGCGCTCGTCGTCGCGCGAATACTTGAGCGCCCAGCCCTTGGTGAACAGGTCGCTGCCGACTTCGCCCAGGCGCGGATCGACGCCGAAGTAGGCGGACAGGCCGGCGCCGAGCAGGCGCGAACCCACCGACGTGACGGTGGTCTTGCCTGCCTGCTCGCGCGCATGTTCGCGCAGCGCGTGCGCGATTTCATGGCCCATCACCATGGCCACTTCGTCGTCGGTCAGGTTCAGTTTGGACAGGATGCCGGTGTAGAAGGCGATGCGCCCTCCCGGCATGCAGAAGGCGTTGACGGTGGGCGCATCCAGCAGGTTGACCTGCCACTTCCAGTTGGCCGCGTCCGGATTCCAGCGCGTGGCGAAGGGCACGATGCGGCGCGCGATGGCGCGCAAGCGCACCACGCGCGGATCGCCGTCGGGCAGCAGCGCGCCCTTCTTCTGGGCCTCGCTCATCAGCTGCAGGTATTGCTGCTTGGACTGCGCGTCGAACTGCTCGGCGCTGGCCAGGCCGCGGAACCTGGACATGCTTTCGACGGGAATGCCATCCTGCGCAGGCGCGGCGGCAGCGGCGGGCAGCGTAGCCAAGCCGGCGCTGCAGACTACCAGCGCCAGCATGGCGGCGTTGAAATTCAGGCGTTTCATGGTGTGCTATTCCAAAGACTTTATCGGCGCTAGCATACAATAAAGCACCGTCAATGCGCAGCCTTCTTGCGCAGCCGGAATACGGCCAGTTCGCCACGCAGGTTCGGCAGCACCGTGACGATTTTGCCTTCGGCCAGCGCCACGCACTCCATCACCTCCAGCCCCACCTCCTCCGCCAGCTCGCGGAAGTCGCTGATGGTGGCGCAACGCACATTGGGCGTGTCGTACCACTCGTAAGGCAGCGATTCGGATACCGGCATGCGGCCCTTCAGCAGCGCCACGCGGTGCGGCCAGTAGGCGAAGTTGGGGAAGGAGACGATGGCCTCTTTACCCACGCGCACAATGTCGCGCAGCAGCGGCTCGACGTGCTTCATCATCTGCAGCGAGGACAGGCACAACACCGTGTCGAAGGAATTGTCGCCGAACAGGCCCAGGCCGTTCTCCATGTCGTGCTGGATCACCTGCACGCCGCGCTTGGTGCTCTCCAATACCTTGTCGTCGGCGATCTCGATGCCGTAGCCACTGCAGCGCTTGTCGCTCTGCAGATAGTCCATCATCACGCCGTCGCCGCAGCCCACGTCCAACACGTGCGCGTCCTTGCCCACCCAGTGGGCGATAAAGGCCAGGTCCGGCCGCGCGCTGCTCAAATCGTCAAAAGTCATGCCTGTTCCTTCCAAACCCGTTCGTAATAGGCGCGCACCATGTTCATATAACGCTCGTCCTCCAGCAGGAAAGCATCGTGGCCGTGCGGCGCGTCGATCTCGGCGTAGGTCACTTCGCGCCGGTTGCTGATCAGCGCCTGCACGATTTCGCGGCTGCGCTCAGGCGAGAAGCGCCAGTCGGTGGTGAAGGAAGCCAGGAAGAACTTGGCCTTGGTGGCCGCCAGCGTCTTGGCCAGGTCGCCGCCGTGGCGGCGCGCCGGGTCGAAGTAGTCCAGCGCCTTGGTAATCAGCAGATAGGTGTTGGCGTCGAAGTATTCGGAGAACTTGTCGCCCTGGTAGCGCAGATAGGATTCGATCTCGAAGTCCACGCCGAAGCCGAACTTGTAGTCCTCCACGCCGCGCAGCTTGCGGCCGAATTTCTCGGCCATGTCGTCGTCCGACAGATAGGTGATGTGGCCTATCATGCGCGCCACTTTCAGTCCGTTCCTCGGCACCACGCCGTGCTCGTAGAAGTCGCCGCCGTGGTAGTCCGGGTCGGTCAGGATGGCGGTGCGGGCCACGTCGTTGAAGGCGATGTTCTGCGCCGACAGCTTGGGCGTGGAGGCGATCACCACGCAATGGCGCAGGCGGTCCGGGTACATGATGGACCAGGCCAGCGCCTGCATGCCGCCCAGCGAACCGCCCATGACGGCGGCAAATTGCGCAATGCCCAGCTGGTCGGCCAGGCGCGCCTGCGCCGCCACCCAGTCCTCCACCGTGACGACGGGGAAGGCGGCGCCGTAAGGCTTGCCGGTGGCCGGGTTGTTGTGCATCGGGCCGGTCGAGCCGAAGCAGGAGCCCAGGTTGTTCACGCCGATGACGAAGAAACGGTCCGTGTCGAGCGGCTTGCCGGGACCGACCATATTGTCCCACCAGCCCACGTTCTTGGGCTGGTCGGCATACACGCCGGCCACGTGGTGGGAGGCGTTCAAAGCGTGGCACACCAGGACCGCGTTGGATTTGTCCGCGTTCAGGGTGCCGTAGGTTTCATACATGAGCATATAGTCGCGCAGCTGTGCGCCGCTTTGCAGCTGCAGCGGCTCCGCGAAATGCATGGTTTTCGGCGATACGATTCCTATGGAAGGCATGGGTGGTCAGAATAAATACTGCGCGGCCCCACGGGCCAATAATCAATGCGGAACCGCGAGGATGGGTTCCGCAGGCTTGCTTTGTTGTTAGCGTTACATCGCCTGCAGTGCGGCCACGGCGTCGGCGATGGCGCCCGGCTCCATCGAGCGCAGTACCTTGCGGGTCTGCGGCACGATGCGCGCCAGGTCGCTGTTGAGGATCTCCTGCTTGACCGACAGCAGCTGCGCCGGATGCATGGAGAACTCGCGCAGCCCCATGCCCAGCAGCAAACGGGTGAGCTTGACGTCGCCCGCCATTTCGCCGCACACGGCCACGTCGATGCCGGCCTTGTGGCCGGCCGAAATGGTCATGGCGATCAGTTGCAGCACTGCGGGATGCAGGGGATTGTAAAGGTGCGCCACCTCATAATCAACCCGGTCGATCGCCAGCGTGTACTGGATCAGGTCATTGGTGCCGATGGACAGGAAGTCCATGCGCTTGACGAACATCGGCAGCGCCAGCGCGGCGGCCGGAATTTCGATCATGGCGCCAACCTCCACATTGGCGTCGAACTTCACGCCGGCGTCGCGCAGCTGGCCCTTGGCCTGCTCTATCATGGCAAGCGACTGGTCGATCTCGAAGGCGTGCGCCAGCATCGGTATCAGGATGCGCACCTTGCCGAAGGCCGAGGCACGCAGGATGGCGCGCAGCTGGCTCAGGAAAATCTGCGGCTCGGCCAGGCAGTAGCGGATGGCGCGCAGGCCCAGCGCCGGATTGAGCGCGGTGTGCTCGGCCTGGTCCAGCGGCTTGTCCGCGCCGATGTCCAGCGTGCGGATGGTGACCGGGCGGCCCTTCATGGCCACCACGGCTTTCTTGTACTGCTCGAACTGCTCGTCCTCGGTCGGGATGCGCGCGTCGCGCCCCATGAACAGGAACTCGGAGCGGAACAGGCCGACGCCGTTGGCGCCGGACTCCATGGCCGACTCGCAGTCCTCCGGCAGTTCGATATTGGCCAGCAGCGTAATGGCCGTGCCGTCCTTGGTGACGGCGGCGGTTTTCTTCAGCTTGTTGAGCTTTTTGCGCGCGCGCGCCTGCGTCATCTGGCGCTCGCGGTACTGCTCCAGCACCAGCGCGCTCGGATTGGCGATCACCACGCCGGCGTCGCCGTCGATGATGATCCAGTCGTCCTGCTCGATCAGCGTGGAGGCCTGCGACATGCCGACGGCCGCCGGAATGTCCAGGCTGCGCGCCACGATGGCGGTGTGCGAGTTCTGGCCGCCCACGTCGGTGACGAAGCCGATAAAGGAGCGGTCGCGGAACTTGAGCATGTCGGCCGGCGAGATGTCGTGCGCCACCACGATCATCTGGGCCTGGAAATCGTCCGCGTCGCCGGGGCTGCGGGCCTGCAGCGGCTCGCTGCCCATCAGCACCTTCAGCACCCGCTCGGCCACCTGCTGGATATCGGCCTTGCGCTCGCGCAGATAGGGATCTTCAATCTCGTCGAACTGCGCCGACAGCTCGTCGATCTGGGTCAGCAGCGCCCACTCGGCGTTGTAGTGCCGGGTGCGGATGATGTCGAGCGGCGCTTCGGAAATCAAGGGGTCCGACAGGATCAGCACGTGCACGTCGATGAAAGCGCCCAGTTCCGTCGGCGCGTCCTGCGGCAGTTCGTTCCACAGCGTTTGCAGCTCGCGGTGCACGGTGGCCAGCGCTTCCTGCAGCCGCAGCACTTCCGCCTCCAGGCGTTCCTCCGGCACCAGGTAGTGCTTGACGTCCAGCGCCGCCGGCGCCAGCAAATGCGCGCGCCCGATGGCGATGCCGCGCGAAACAGGAATACCGTGTAGGGTGAACGATGCCATGGGCGGGCCTGTCAGAAAACGGAGGGATTGCTGCGTAGCGCTGCGGTCGTCCGGCATTTACTCGCCTTCGCCGAACTTGTCGTTCACCAGTGCGGACAGGGCGGCGATGCAATCGCCTTCATCGGCGCCGTCGGCCTCCAGCATGACTTTGGCGCCCTTGCCGGCGGCCAGCATCATCACGCCCATGATGGACTTGGCGTTGATGCGGCGGGCATTGCGTGTCAGCCAGACATCGCTTTTATACTTGGCTGCCAGTTGGGTGAATTTGGCGGAAGCGCGGGCATGCAGGCCCAGCTTGTTGATAATTTCGAGTTCTTGCTGAATCATTTTTATAGTCGTCTCAAAATAGGGTTAAACCACCCTGATCCGGTTGTCCACCCTTACCGCGCCGCTCTGGGCGCCGGCCAAGGCCATTTCCACTACCACGTCCAGCGTATCGCGGCGGTAGGTGATGGCGCGCAGCAGCATCGGCAGGCTGATGCCCGCTATCACCTCGACCCGGCCCGCGTCGGCCAGCTTGTTGCAGCAATTGGCGGGCGTGCCGCCTTTCACGTCCGTGATGACCAGCACGCCGTCGCCGGCGTCCAGGCGCTTGATGGCGGCGGCCGCCAGCGCCTGCACTTCCTCCAGGTCCTGGTCCGCCATCACGTCGATCGCCTCCAGCCGCTCCGTCACGCCCCGGAACACGTGGTTGCAGGCCGCGATGAAAGCCTGCCCCAGCGGCGCGTGGGTCATAAGCAGTATGCCTACCATATTCGCCTTCTTATACCTGGGCTGCCTGGCTATGCGCCTCGACCGCATCGATGAACATGGCCGCGACCTGGAAACCGGTCTGCTCCGTGATCTCCTGGAAGCAGGTCGGGCTGGTGACGTTCACTTCCGTCAAGTTTTCGCCAATGACATCTAATCCTACCAGCAACAGTCCCCGCGCCGCCAGTACCGGGCCCAGGGTTTCGGCAATTTCCAGGTCGCGCGCGGTCAAAGGCTGGGCCACGCCGGTGCCGCCGGCTGCCAGGTTGCCGCGCACTTCGCCGGCCTGCGGGATGCGCGCCAGCGAGTACGGCACCGGCTTGCCGCCGATCACCAGGATGCGCTTGTCGCCCTTGACGATGTCGGGAATGTAGCGCTGGGCCATGATGGTGCGCTTGCCGTTGTCGGTCAGCGTTTCAATGATGGCGCCCAGGTTCAGGCCGTCGGCCTTGACGCGGAACACGCCGGCGCCGCCCATGCCGTCCAGCGGCTTGAGGATGATGTCCTGGTGCTGCTGGTGGAAGGCGCGCAGGCGCGCCTCGCTCGAGGCCACCAGCGTGGGCGCGGTGAACTGCGGGAACTGGGCGATGGACAGCTTTTCGTTGTGGTCGCGGATGGCGGACGGGCGGTTGAACACGCGCGCGCCCTGCTTCTCGGCCAGCTGCAGCAGATAGGTGCCGTAGACGTATTCCATGTCGAACGGCGGGTCTTTGCGCTGGATCACGGCGTCGAAGGCGTCCAGGCGGGTTTCCTCTTGCGGCTCGGCGCGGAACCAGTCGTGGGCGTCGCCGGTCAGGGTGATGCGCGACACCAGCGCCGTCACGGTGCCCTCGTTCAGCGCCATGTCCTTCTGTTCAAAGGCATACAGCGCGTGGCCGCGGCGCGCCGCCTCCACCATCATGGCGTAAGTCGAATCCTTGTAGGTCTTAAAGCCTGCCAGCGGATCGGCAAGGAATGCAATTTTCATGGGCGCGTCCAGTCGGAGTAATGCCTGATTTTAGCCGAGTTTGCAATGGCGGGTTACGGCGTGCCGCCTAACCCGCCCTACGGCATCCGGATCGGCGACGGTTCGTAGGGCGGGTTAGGCGCAGCCGTAACCCGCCAACGCGTCAATAAACCTCGGGATTCGGATCGGTGCGTTCCATCTCCAGCGACGCGGCCAGCAGCGCCAGGCGCGCCACCACACCGTACACGTAGAAACGGTTAGGCGCCGCCGTCCCCGGCTTGGCCTTCAAATCCGGCACCGCGTGCTGCTGAGCGAACGCCAGCGGCACAAACTGCGAGCCCGGCGCGTTCAGGTTCTGCTCCACGCCGCGCTCCGCGTGCACGCGGTAGTACCCGCCCACCACGTAGCGGTCTATCATGTAGACCACCGGCTCGGCCACCGCATCCTTGATGCTCTCGAAGGTCGGCACGCCCTCCTGGATATTCAGGTCCGACACCACGCGCCCGTCCTTCACCACCGACATCTTGTTGCGCTGCGCCGCCGACAGGTCCTTCAGCTCGGCCGCGTCGCGGATCGAGATGATGCCCTTGCCGTAGGTGCCCGCGTCCGGCTTGATGATGACGAAGGGCTTCTGGTCCTTGATGCCGTATTCCTTGTACTTCTTGCGGATCTTGGCCAGCACCGCGTCCACATTGGTGGCCAGGCAATCCAGCCCTTCGCCGCTGTCGAAGTCCACCCCGCCGCATTTGGCGTGGAAGGGATTGAGCATCCACGGGTCCACGCCAATCAGCTTGCCGAACTTCTTCACCACCTCGTCATAGGCGGTGAAATGGTTGCTCTTGCGGCGCAGCGCCCAGCCGGCGTGCAGCGGCGGCAGCAGGCTCTGCTCGTGGATGTTCTGCAGGATGTCCGGTATGCCGGCCGACAAGTCGTTGTTGACCAGGATGGTGCACGGGTCGAAATCCTTCAGGCCCAGGCGGCGGCCGTTGGCCGAGCGCACCAGCGGCTCGATCACCAGCATGTTGCCGTCAGGCAGCGCCAGCGGCGTCGGCTGGGTGATGTCCGGGGACAGCGAGCCCAGGCGCACGTGCAGGCCGGTCTGGCGGAAGATCTGCATCAGGCGCGCCACGTTTTCCAGGTAGGTCGGATGACGGTCGTGCACTTCCGGGATCAAGAGCAGGTTGCGCGCGTCCGGGCAGTACTTGTCGATGGCGGCCATGGCGGCCTGCACCGACAGCGGCAGCATTTCGCTGGCCAGGTGGTTGAAGCCGCCCGGGAACAGATTGGTGTCCACCGGGGCCAGCTTGTAGCCGGCATTGCGCAAGTCCACCGAACAATAGAACGGCGGCGTATGTTCCTGCCACTCGAGGCGGAACCAGCGCTCAATGGCCGGCGTGGCGGCCAGGATTTTTTCTTCGAGGTCGAGCAGCGGTCCGGTCAGGGCCGTGACGAGGTGGGGAACCATGGCTACATCCTTAACAACTGGGGAAACTGTCTAATCTTACCGCGCGAGCTCACCAAATCGGGGCAAAAACGCCAATTTAAAGGCCGGAAATGCAAAAAGGCGCCCTTTCGGGCGCCTTTTACTGCATTTTTACTGAAAAAACACGTGCCAGCTTAAGCGTGGTACGCGGACTCGCCATGGCTGGTGATGTCCAGGCCTTCGCGTTCCTCTTCTTCCGGTACGCGCAGGCCGATGGCGATGTCCACCAGCTTGTAGGCGATAACCGAAATCACGGCCGACCACAGGATGGTGATGCCGACTGCGGTCAGCTGGGTGATCACTTGGCCGCTGATGGAGTAGTCAGCCGAAGCCTTGTTGGCCACGTAGTCGAAGATGCCCTGGCCGCCCAGGGAAGGAGCAGCGAACACGCCGGTCAGCACCGCGCCCAGGATACCGCCCACGCCGTGCACGCCGAACACGTCGAGCGAGTCGTCGGCGCCGATCAGGCGTTTCAGGCCGTTCACGCCCCACAGGCAGACGATGCCGGCCAGCAGGCCGATCACCAGTGCGCCCATCGGACCGACAAAGCCGGCTGCCGGGGTGATGGCCACCAGGCCGGCCACTGCGCCGGACGCGCCGCCCAGCATGGATGGCTTGCCCTTGGTGATCCACTCGCCGAAGACCCACGACACGGTGGCGCAAGCGGTTGCCAGCAGGGTGTTGATGAAGGCCAGCGCGGCGATGTCGCCCGCTTCCAGGGCCGAACCGGCGTTGAAGCCGAACCAGCCCACCCACAGCAGCGAAGCGCCCACCATGGTCATGGTCAGCGAGTGCGGCGCCATGGATTCACGGCCGTAGCCGACGCGCTTGCCGATCATGATGGCGCCAACCAGGCCGGCCACAGCGGCGTTGATGTGCACCACGGTGCCGCCGGCGAAGTCCAGCGCACCTTTCTGGAAGATGAAGCCCGCTTTCGCGCCTTCAACAGCGGCGGTGGCGGCGTCCTTGATCGCGTCCGGACCGGTCCAGAACCAGACCATGTGGGCGATAGGCAGATACGAGAAGGTGAACCACAGCACCATGAAGGCCAGCACGGCGGTGAACTTGGCGCGCTCGGCGAAGGCGCCGACGATCAGGCCGCAGGTAATGGCGGCGAAGGTGCCCTGGAAGGCCACGAAGACGAACTCAGGAATCACGACGCCCTTGCTGAAGGTGGCCGCCACGCTGAACACGCCCTTGACCGGATCCCAGATGCCGTTCAGGAACAGGCGGTCGAACTTGCCGTAGAAGGCGCCGCCTTCGGTGAACGCCAGCGAGTAGCCGTAGATGCACCACAGCACGATGATCACGGCGAACACCATGAACACCTGCAGCAGCACGGACAGCATGTTTTTCGAGCGCACCAGGCCGCCGTAGAACAGGGCCAGGCCAGGGATGGTCATCAGGATCACCAGCAGGGTGGCGACGAACATCCAGGCGGTGTCGCCCTTGTTCGGCACCGGAGCTGGCGCGGCAGGCGCTTCGGCCGGCGCAGCTGCTGCCGGCGCGGCGGCGGGTGCTGCCGCAGGCGCGGCGGCGGCCGGCGCCGCTGGCGCGGAGGCGGCAGCTGCGCTGGCGGCAGGTGCATCGGCAGGCTTGGCATCTTGCGCGTAGCCCGGCAGCGCCGCGCTAAAGGCAAACAGGACAGCGGCCCCGGCCAGCAATTTTGTTATGGTTTTCTTCATTTCAAAGTTCCCCTTAGAGAGCGTCGTTGCCGGTTTCGCCGGTACGGATACGGACAACCTGTTCCAGGTTGTAGACAAAGATCTTGCCGTCGCCGATCTTGCCGGTGCGGGCCGCGCCTTCGATCGCTTCGATGGCCTGCTCCACTACCGCGTCGTCCACCGCCGCTTCGATCTTGGTCTTGGGCAGGAAGTCGACCACGTATTCAGCACCACGGTACAGTTCGGTGTGGCCCTTCTGGCGGCCGAAGCCCTTCACTTCGGTCACGGTAATGCCTTGCACATTAATCGCCGACAAAGCCTCGCGGACCTCGTCCAGCTTGAAGGGCTTGATAATGGCGGTAATCAGTTTCATGGGGTGCCTCGCTTAGAAAGTTTTGGAAACGGTCAGCACAGCGCCCATCTTGGCCAGATCTTTGCCATTGCGCGGCGAGGTGTAGACATCGGTGCTGGCCTTGACGGCCGCCAGCGCAACAGTAACCACGCCGTAATCCTTGGTCACGCCCACTTTCCAGTCGGTGTAGCTGGAAACGCTGTTGTGCTTCACGTTCTGGCGGCCCACGTGCAGGTTGAGGATGTAGCCGTCCTGGATTTCCTGGTTGACGGAAGCGTCGAAGTAGCCGCTGTTCTTGCTGTCGGCAAAGCCGAACAGATTGGTGGTCGAGCGCGAGTATTTCAGCGTGGCCGGGCCATAGCTGATGGCGCCGTACAGTTCGAAGGTGTTGGCGCTAGGATGCAGGCCGTTGGACGGGTAGAAGTAGTACAGGCCGCCCACGTCGTAGCTGAAGCCGCCGCCGATGTCGCCGCGCTTGCCGCCGTAGATATCCCATTCCAGGTTCACGTCGCCGCCCGCATCGTCGATCCACTTGATGCTCGACGCCCAGGTGCCGGCGTAGAAGCCGGTTGGATTGTTAACCCAGTCCGCGCCGGCTTGCAGCGCAGGCTTGAGGCGGGTCTGGGAAATGCCGCGATAGCGATAGTCGGTGGTCAGTGCCACGTTGTAGGACACTTCGTTATCCGGTTTCGCCGCTGGAGCGTCTTCCGCACGGGCCAGACCGGCTCCCAGGCTAGCCATCGCGAGAGTGATTGCTGCTGCAAGAGTCAGGTGCTTGGTCATGTATTTCATGGCGATATCCTTTAGTTTGAACTTTTGGAGCGGTTGCGGTTTAAAATCCAGGCTAAGCCTAAGCGTTCACTACCTCTTTAGCAGAATGCGTGCCAGCTGACTTCATGCAAGCTTGTTAGATAGTTAGCGGGAATTACAGGAATGGCAGCGCGGCAGAGAGAGTATTCCGCACCATATTAATGCTTAATTTACTGGCATCGCACCGGGATGGTGCGAAAACACATCAATCTAGGAAACATCATGGACATGAACAACTTCTTCAATGACTTGCAAGGCAAGATCAACCAGGCCATCGAGAGCTCGCCGGCCAAGGATATCGAGAAAAACGTGAAATCGATGATGACCCAGGGCTTCGCCAAGCTGGATCTGGTGACGCGCGAGGAGTTCGACATCCAGGCGCAAGTGCTGGCCAAGACGCGCGCCAAGCTGGAGCTGCTGGAAGCGCGCCTGGCGGAGCTGGAAGCGAAGCTGCCGCCGCAGTAATACGGAGTAGCCGCCTCAGGCGCCGGCCGCCTGCGGGTCCCAGCCGTAGACCGGCACCGCGCTATGCCCTTTCAAGCCATGCTCGCCCAGCGGCGACAGCATGGCGGCGCCGTCCGGCCCCAGCCGTTCGGCCACGGCGCCCGAGCAGATAATGGGATAGCCCAGCTGCTTGCACAGCCCCTCCAGCCGCGACGCCACATTCACCGTGTCGCCGATGGCCGTGTATTCGTGCCGGTGGCTGGAGCCGATATAGCCTATCACCGCCGGCCCGCTATGCAGGCCTATGCCCATCGCCAGCTCGGCCTTGCCTTCGGCGCGCAGCTCGGCGTTCAGCTGGGCCAGTTCGGCCAGCATGTCGCGCGCGGCCTCCAGCGCCGCCTTCTCCGGGCTGGGCAATTCATTGGGCGCACCAAAAAACGCCATCATGCCGTCGCCGATGAATTTATCCACCGTGCCGCCATGCTTGTGCACCATGGAGGTGATGCGGCCGAAATAGCGGTTCAGCAGCGCCACCACCTGCTCGGCTGGCAGCAGCTCGCTCATGCTGGTGAAGTTGCGGATGTCCGAGAACAGCACGCACACCTCCACCTTGGCGCCCTGCTTGCGCGCGTCCACCCCGCCCTCCACGATTTGCTGCATCACCTGCGGGCTGACATAGCCGGAGAAGGTGCGGCGCAGGCGCTGCTTTTCGCTGAAGTTGCGCCAGCCCTGGTCCGCCGAGCGCGACAGCACAGCCAGCCACAGGCTGGCCAGCATGGCGCTGGGCGCAATCCACAAACCCTGGCGCAGCAGGATATTGCTGGCCGCCAGCAGCGCCGCGCTGGCCAGCATGGCCAGCAGCACCTTGCGCGCCACCGCCGCATGGAACCAGAACAGCGCGCCGGCCGCCGCCATGCCCCAGGCCCAGGCCGGCCCCAGCGGCTGGATCAGCCCCTGGTTGAGCATGCTGCGCACGGCCTGCGCGTGCACCAGCACGCCCGGCAGCCGCCGCCCCTCGCGCCAGGCCGCAATCGCGGCCGGCAGGTTCAGCAGGTCGGTGTCGTCCTGCACCGTGCCCACCAGCACCGCCTTGCCGGCAAACATGGCGCGCAGCTGCTCCTTGCCGCCGCGCTCGGCCAGGCGCAGCACCTCCTGCAGCGGCAGATAGCGGAAAGCGGGGCCGATCTGGTAATTGATCAAGCCGCTCCATTGCTGGCGCTTGCCCATGGCCGCGCTGATTTCGCTGGACAGGGTGTAGGTGCTGCGGTCCGGCAGGCAATTCCAGCCGGGGTCGGGATAGCGCCGGATGCGGGTGTCGTCATCGCTGCAGAACAGCGCCGAGGCCAGCGCCTGCACGCCGTCCTGCTGGGTATTGAGCACAGCGGCGTAGTCGAGCTGGATGTCGCGGTAGTGGCTGCGTTCCGTGTCCCACACCTTGGCCAGCACCAGCTTGCTGCGCGGCAGCGTGCGCATCAACCCCGCCAGCAGAGTGCGGTGGAAGTCGAAGTCCGGCTCGTGTGCCGAGATCAGGGTGTCGAAACGCTTTTCCGGCAGCACCAGGTCGAGCGCGATCACGCGCGCGCCCGCTTCGCTGGTGGCGTCCAGGAAGGCGGCCAGGTAGCGGTGGCTCAGGGTCAGCGGTTCTTCCACCGTATCCAGGAAGGCCTCGTCTATGCCCACCAGCACCACGTCGGTCTGCACCGGCTGCGGGAACCAGGCGCGGTTCAGGGCGAACTGGGCGTCCAGCAGGCGCTGGTCCAGCGCCGGGGCGGCCAGCAGTGCCAGCAGCGTGCACAGCGCCAGCGCGGCGGCGTTGATGCCGGCGGCGGCCAGCCTGGCGGACGGGTGCGCAGCCACAGTGGCGGAACTAGCGCGCCATGGTGTGGGCGGTGGTCAGGTCCGGGCGCTGGGCGGCGATGTCGCGCCAGACCTGGCGCGCCTCGTCCAGCATCTGGCGGTCGCGCAGGATGGCGGCGTACAGCACCCACTCATCCACCGCCGCGCCCGCGCCGGGCTTGAGCGCGCGCATGGCGTCGGCATCGGCCTGGGCGGCCACCGTGAAGTCGGCCGCTGCCGAGCGCTGCTGGCCGTCGGGCGCCGTATAGCTGACGGTCCAGCGGTATTCCTTGCCTGCCGCCAGCGTGGTGCCGGGCGGCAGATCCCAGGTCGAGCCTTCCACTGTGGCCTTGGCCACCACGCGTTCCGGCGCTTCGGTCAGGATCAGCTGGAAACTGGCCGGTTCGGGCACGCTCCACTGGAAGCGGGGCCGCGCCCCCAATTGCACGCTGCGGTTGATCGGCGACTGGATGGCGATTTCCTGGCCCAGCGAGCGCATCTTGAACGCCGCCGCCCCCATGTTCGGATGCACGGCGGCGGCCACCACTTTTTCCGCCAGCGACTTGGTGGTGGCAGGCGTGCCGTTGAGCACTTTCACGCCGTCCTCGCCGACCTCGGCCAGCACCGGCCCCACCAGCTGGTAGATCAGCTTGGCGCCGTAATGCGACAGCGAGGCCTTGCTGCCGGCCTCCAGCTTGAACTGCGCGCCCGGCTTGATATAGCTGAGCAATTGCAGCTTGCTGGAGCGTCCGCTGCGCAGCAGTTCGCCGCTGCCCTGCACGTCCAGCACCATGCCGACCACGTCGTCCGGACCGGCGGCGCGCGCCGCGCCGGCCAGCATCAGCTGGCATAGCACCAGCAAGAAAGCGCTGCAGATATGGGCGGCGCGGAGCGATTTGCACATGATAGACCCCCTTAATGAATAAGGCATGCGTAGGAATTCTCTTACAACTTTCTACCAAGTCTATGCTCGTCCGCAAACAGGCGCAATCAACTTTGTGGCAATAACGACATTGCGACGCCGCCGCCTTGCGCGGCCTCAAAAACACGGGCTGGGCAGCGCGCTAAGATAGTCAATCGCCTGGCCGCCGAGGGGAAACGCATGAGTCTCGCCGTACTGAGAAGCCGCGCGCTGGCGGGCATGGAGGCGCCCGAAGTCAGCGTCGAAGTCCACCTGGCGAACGGCTTGCCCGCCTTCGCCATGGTGGGTTTGCCGGAAACCGAAGTGAAGGAGGCGCGCGACCGGGTGCGCGCGGCGATCCAGAACGCCGGCTTCGAGATGCCGGCCCAGCGCATCACCGTCAATCTGGCCCCGGCCGACCTGCCCAAGGAATCGGGCCGCTTCGACCTGCCGATCGCGCTCGGCATCCTGGCCGCGTCCGGCCAAATTCCCACTACGCCTCTACGCGACTATGAATTCGCCGGCGAGCTGTCGCTGTCGGGCGAGCTGCGGCCGATACGCGGTGCCCTGGCCATGACCTACGCCATGCACCGCAGCGCCCGCAGCAAGCGGCGCGCCTTCATCTTGCCGCTGGCCAACGCCGACGAGGCGGCGCTGGTAGGCGATGCGCTGATCTACCCGGCCACGTCGCTCACGCAGGTGTGCGCCCACTTCGCCCACCGGGGCGACGGCAGCGGTGCACTGCAGCGCCACCAGCCTGCCGCGCCAGCACTGGCGCCGGATTATCCGGACCTGTCCGACGTCAAAGGCCAGGCCGGCGTCAAGCGCGCGCTGGAAGTGGCGGCGGCCGGCTGCCACAGCGTGCTGCTGGTCGGTCCGCCGGGCACAGGCAAAAGCATGCTGGCCGCGCGCTTCCCCGGCCTGCTGCCCGCCATGACGGATGAAGAGGCGCTGGAAGCGGCGGCGGTGCAATCGCTCAGCGGCAATTTCGATGCCGGCAGCTGGAAGGCTCGTCCATTTCGTGCTCCTCACCATACCTCGTCCGGCGTGGCGCTGGTAGGCGGCGGCAGCGTGCCCCATCCGGGAGAAATTTCCATGGCGCACAGGGGCGTGCTGTTTCTCGACGAGCTGCCCGAATTCGACCGGCGCGTACTGGAAGTGCTGCGCGAGCCGATGGAATCGGGCAAGGTCACCATCTCCCGCGCCGCCCACCGCGCCGACTTCCCGGCCCGCTTCCAGCTGCTGGCGGCCATGAATGGCTGCCCCTGCGGCTACCACGGCCATCCCAGCGGAAAATGCCACTGCCCGCCGGACGTCATCCTGCGCTACCAGGGCAGGATATCGGGGCCGCTGCTGGACCGCATGGATCTGCTGATCTCGGTCCAGCCGCTCTCTCCGGACGAACTCGAAGCGCCGGCGAACGGCGAAACCTCGGCCGTGGTGGCCGCGCGCGTGCAGCAAGCCTGGAGTATCCAGCAGGCCCGCCAGGGCAAAACCAATCAGCTGATGGGCACGCGGGACATCGAACGGCACTGCAAGCTGGACCGCGAAGGCCGGGCCGTGCTGCGCGACAGCATGCTCAAGCTGCACTGGTCGGCGCGCGCCTATCACCGCGTGCTGCGGATGGCGCGCACCGTTGCCGACCTGGACCATTCCTCCGCCATCACGGCCCACCACGTCAGCCAGGCCATCCAGTTCCGCCGCGCCCTGCTCGATATGTAGCGCCGATGGCGGACACGCTTGCCGCCTGATACCATCACCTTATGGATACCAAAATCACCACTGCCGTTCGCGCGGCCCTGGGCGCGGCGCTGGCCTGTGCCGCACTCGCCGCCTGCAGCCCCAAATTCGACTGGCGCGACTTCCGCAGCACCGAAGCGCCCTATGCCGTGCTGTTCCCGGCCAAGCCGGCGACGCACACGCGCAGCATCAATCTGGGCGGCGCCACCGTGAACATGCAGATGGCGGCGGCGGAAGTGGACGGCGTCACCTTTGCCGTGGGCGCCGCCGAAATGGCCGATGCCGCCCAGGCCCAGGCTGCGGTTGCCGCCATGAAAACCGCCATGGTCGCCAATATCAACGGCACCATCACCACCGAAAAACTGGCCGCAAAGCAAGGCCAGCAGCCGCAAGCGATAGAAGTGGATGCAAAGGGATCGCGCAACGGCGAAGCGCTGCGCATGGTCGGGCGCTTCATTGCCAGCGACAAACGGGTCTACCAGCTGATCGTGGTGGGCCGGGACAAGCACATGCTGAACGACGAGATCGAGATGTTCATGCGCTCGTTCAAGCCGAACTGATGTGCGCGGATGAAAGTCGTGTTATCGTTTGAACACGCACAACAAGAGTGGGGAAACGCCATGATCACATTCAAATCCAAATCCTCTCCAGCGGTCATGATGTACAAGGAACATGCCGAGCGCATACTGGAACTGCTGAACAAGAGTCCCACGCGCGGCGTAATCACGGCGGCGGAAGCGGCGGGCGCACTGGCTGCGCTGGAGCATGAAGTTGCGCTCAGCAAGCTTCACCCCGACCAGGACATAGAGCACCACCACGACAAGACCCACTCGACAGCCGCGCTGGACGACGACGAGCCGCTGACGGAAAAACAGCACATCGGCTTCGCCACCCGCGTGTTTCCCCTGCTGGAAATGCTGCGCGCCGCCATTTCTGACGGCCATGACATTGTTTGGGGCGTATAGACGAAAAAAAGCCCGCTAGTTCACTAGCGGGCTTTTTTAATATAACTAGCCTGACGATAACCTACTTTCACACTGGTTGCAGCACTATCATCGGCGCAAAATCGTTTCACGGTCCTGTTCGGGATGGGAAGGGGTGGGACCGATTTGCTATGGTCATCAGGCTTTGACTTGTAGCCTTGCGACGCTGATGCGTCGCAATAGCTTAAAACTTGGAAGAATTCAGATTTATTAGTAGCGATTGCGTATCAACATACGCACAACATGCGCACTTCTCGCCTATAACCATCAATGTTATAGGGACAAGCCTTACGGGCAATTAGTACTGGTTAGCTTAATGCATTACTGCACTTCCACACCCAGCCTATCAACGTCCTGGTCTCGAACGACCCTTCAAGGAGCTTAAAGCTCCGGGAAATCTCATCTCAAGGCAAGTTTCCCGCTTAGATGCTTTCAGCGGTTATCTCTTCCGAACTTAGCTACCCGGCAATGCCACTGGCGTGACAACCGGTACACCAGAGGTTCGTCCACTCCGGTCCTCTCGTACTAGGAGCAGCCCCCTTCAAATTTCCAACGCCCACGGCAGATAGGGACCAAACTGTCTCACGACGTTTTAAACCCAGCTCACGTACCACTTTAAATGGCGAACAGCCATACCCTTGGGACCGGCTACAGCCCCAGGATGTGATGAGCCGACATCGAGGTGCCAAACTCCCCCGTCGATATGAACTCTTGGGAGGAATCAGCCTGTTATCCCCAGAGTACCTTTTATCCGTTGAGCGATGGCCCTTCCATACAGAACCACCGGATCACTATGTCCTACTTTCGTACCTGCTCGACTTGTCGGTCTCGCAGTTAAGCACGCTTATGCCATTGCACTATCATCACGATGTCCGACCGTAATTAGCGTACCTTCGAACTCCTCCGTTACACTTTAGGAGGAGACCGCCCCAGTCAAACTGCCTACCATGCACTGTCCCCGATCCGGATCACGGACCAAGGTTAGAACCTCAAACAAACCAGGGTGGTATTTCAAGGTTGGCTCCACGAGAACTGGCGTCCCCGCTTCAAAGCCTCCCACCTATCCTACACAGATTGGTTCAAAGTCCAATGCAAAGCTACAGTAAAGGTTCATGGGGTCTTTCCGTCTAGCCGCGGGTAGATTGCATCATCACAAACACTTCAACTTCGCTGAGTCTCGGGAGGAGACAGTGTGGCCATCGTTACGCCATTCGTGCAGGTCGGAACTTACCCGACAAGGAATTTCGCTACCTTAGGACCGTTATAGTTACGGCCGCCGTTTACTGGGACTTCAATCAAGAGCTTGCACCCCATCATTTAATCTTCCAGCACCGGGCAGGCGTCACACCCTATACGTCCACTTTCGTGTTTGCAGAGTGCTGTGTTTTTATTAAACAGTCGCAGCCACCAGTTTATTGCAACCCTTTCGCCCTACTGAAGTAAATCAGCCAAGCTACCGGGGCGTACCTTTTCCCGAAGTTACGGTACCAATTTGCCGAGTTCCTTCTCCCGAGTTCTCTCAAGCGCCTTAGAATACTCATCTCGCCCACCTGTGTCGGTTTGCGGTACGGTCTCGTATGACTGAAGCTTAGAGGCTTTTCTTGGAACCACTTCCGATTGCTACGTGAACAAGTTCACTCGTCCCACTCCCTTGAATTACGCGCCCGGATTTGCCTAAGCGCCTTCTATGAAGCAGAAACTGACTATTCCAACAGTCAGACAACCTTCCGCGATCCGTCCCCCCATCGCATCATACGACGGTGCAGGAATATTAACCTGCTTCCCATCAGCTACGCATCTCTGCCTCGCCTTAGGGGCCGACTCACCCTGCTCCGATGAACGTTGAACAGGAAACCTTGGGCTTACGGCGTGGGGGCTTTTCACCCCCATTATCGCTACTCATGTCAGCATTCGCACTTCTGATACCTCCAGCATCCTTTACAAGACACCTTCGCAGGCTTACAGAACGCTCTCCTACCATATCCTTGCGGATATCCGCAGCTTCGGTGACTGGCTTAGCCCCGTTACATCTTCCGCGCAGGACGACTCGATCAGTGAGCTATTACGCTTTCTTTAAATGATGGCTGCTTCTAAGCCAACATCCTGACTGTTTTAGCCTTCCCACTTCGTTTTCCACTTAGCCAATCTTTGGGACCTTAGCTGGCGGTCTGGGTTGTTTCCCTCTTGACGCCGGACGTTAGCACCCGACGTCTGTCTCCCAAGCTCGCACTCATCGGTATTCGGAGTTTGCAATGGTTTGGTAAGTCGCGATGACCCCCTAGCCATAACAGTGCTCTACCCCCGATGGTGATACTTGAGGCACTACCTAAATAGTTTTCGGAGAGAACCAGCTATTTCCAAGTTTGTTTAGCCTTTCACCCCTACCCACAGCTCATCCCCTAATTTTTCAACATTAGTGGGTTCGGTCCTCCAGTGCGTGTTACCGCACCTTCAACCTGGCCATGGGTAGATCACTTGGTTTCGGGTCTACACCCAGCGACTGGCGCCCTGTTCGGACTCGATTTCTCTACGGCTCCCCAATCTGGTTAACCTTGCCACTGAATGTAAGTCGCTGACCCATTATACAAAAGGTACGCAGTCACGGAACAAGTCCGCTCCTACTGTTTGTATGCACACGGTTTCAGGATCTATTTCACTCCCCTCCCGGGGTTCTTTTCGCCTTTCCCTCACGGTACTGGTTCACTATCGGTCGATTACGAGTATTTAGCCTTGGAGGATGGTCCCCCCATATTCAGACAGGATTTCTCGTGTCCCGCCCTACTTGTCGCATACTTAGTTCCACACGTCGCATTTCGTGTACGGGGCTATCACCCGCTATGGCCGCCATTTCCAGAGCGTTCCACTATGCGTCATGCTAAATCATGCAGGCTCATCCCATTTCGCTCGCCACTACTTTGGGAATCTCGGTTGATTTATTTTCCTGCAGCTACTTAGATGTTTCAGTTCGCCGCGTTCGCTTTGCATGCCTATGTATTCAGCATGCAATGACCTATAAGGCCGGGTTTCCCCATTCGGAAATCCTCGGATCAAAGCTTGTTTGTCAGCTCCCCGAGGCTTATCGCAGACTTCTACGTCCTTCATCGCCTGTAATCGCCAAGGCATCCACCATGTGCACTTATTCACTTGTCCCTATAACATTGATTCCTTGCGACTAACAAAGAACCGTTACAAAGCAAGAAGTACTACGTTGTTGCGTTTGTTGATACATACAATCACTACCCTCGTTCAATCTTGCGATCAAACGAAAATAATAAATCTTTACTTCTTCCAAATTTTTAAAGAACGAAACAATCGATAAGTGTGAGCGCTTGGCGTGGTGCCTACTCTAGAAAGGAGGTGATCCAGCCGCACCTTCCGATACGGCTACCTTGTTACGACTTCACCCCAGTCACGAATCCTACCGTGGTAAGCGCCCTCCTTGCGGTTAAGCTACCTACTTCTGGTAAAACCCGCTCCCATGGTGTGACGGGCGGTGTGTACAAGACCCGGGAACGTATTCACCGCGACATGCTGATCCGCGATTACTAGCGATTCCAACTTCATGCAGTCGAGTTGCAGACTACAATCCGGACTACGATACACTTTCTGGGATTAGCTCCCCCTCGCGGGTTGGCGGCCCTCTGTATGTACCATTGTATGACGTGTGAAGCCCTACCCATAAGGGCCATGAGGACTTGACGTCATCCCCACCTTCCTCCGGTTTGTCACCGGCAGTCTCATTAGAGTGCCCTTTCGTAGCAACTAATGACAAGGGTTGCGCTCGTTGCGGGACTTAACCCAACATCTCACGACACGAGCTGACGACAGCCATGCAGCACCTGTGTGAAGGTTCCCTTTCGGGCACTCCCCAATCTCTCGGGGATTCCTTCCATGTCAAGGGTAGGTAAGGTTTTTCGCGTTGCATCGAATTAATCCACATCATCCACCGCTTGTGCGGGTCCCCGTCAATTCCTTTGAGTTTTAATCTTGCGACCGTACTCCCCAGGCGGTCTACTTCACGCGTTAGCTGCGTTACCAAGTCAATTAAGACCCGACAACTAGTAGACATCGTTTAGGGCGTGGACTACCAGGGTATCTAATCCTGTTTGCTCCCCACGCTTTCGTGCATGAGCGTCAATCTTGACCCAGGGGGCTGCCTTCGCCATCGGTGTTCCTCCACATCTCTACGCATTTCACTGCTACACGTGGAATTCTACCCCCCTCTGCCAGATTCTAGCCTTGCAGTCTCCATCGCCATTCCCAGGTTGAGCCCGGGGATTTCACGACAGACTTACAAAACCGCCTGCGCACGCTTTACGCCCAGTAATTCCGATTAACGCTTGCACCCTACGTATTACCGCGGCTGCTGGCACGTAGTTAGCCGGTGCTTATTCTTCAGGTACCGTCATTAGCTCCGGATATTAGCCGAAACCGTTTCTTCCCTGACAAAAGAGCTTTACAACCCGAAGGCCTTCTTCACTCACGCGGCATTGCTGGATCAGGCTTGCGCCCATTGTCCAAAATTCCCCACTGCTGCCTCCCGTAGGAGTCTGGACCGTGTCTCAGTTCCAGTGTGGCTGGTCGTCCTCTCAGACCAGCTACTGATCGATGCCTTGGTAGGCCTTTACCCTACCAACTAGCTAATCAGATATCGGCCGCTCCAGGAGCACAAGGCCTTGCGGTCCCCTGCTTTCATCCTTAGATCGTATGCGGTATTAGCGTAACTTTCGCTACGTTATCCCCCACTCTTGGGTACGTTCCGATATATTACTCACCCGTTCGCCACTCGTCAGCGGAGCAAGCTCCCTGTTACCGTTCGACTTGCATGTGTAAAGCATGCCGCCAGCGTTCAATCTGAGCCAGGATCAAACTCTTCAGTTCAATCTCTGTTTAAAGTCATTGCTGACTTGGTCGCCCTTCAAAATAACTGACGATTCCTTCTTTCGAAGGTCACGTTTGTTTTTCGTTGAGCGTTTAAATAATTTGAGTTTCGCAGCTTGCGCTGCGGGCCCCATCATCAAACGCCCACACTTATCGATTGTAAATTTTTAAAGAATTCTGCGTTGTTGCTGAAGCGTTTTGTTCAGCAGCAGAGAGATGAGATTATGAGGCGTTTCGTTTAAACCGTCAACCCCTCATTTTCCTACTCCCCTGCGCTACGTATGCTCAGCAGCGCGGGGACAGAACTATAGCAAGCCACAGTCCCATAGGCAAGCCCTATTTCGCGGCGGTTCAGGTTCATGTAAGCAGGTGGCATCAGGCTTGCTAACAGCAAGGGAACGGCACGGCTAACGGCCCTGCCGGGGCATTTGCTCCGTTTTATCTGTGCCAGAACGGAACATGTGCTCAAATAAGGAACACCCGGCAAACACAAAAACGCCGCATCAGACGGCCCATTGCAGGAATCGGAGACATGTACCAGCCAACCGCCACCAGTGCCGCTCCAGAAATGGCCGGCATCATCACCACTTCGCACGAGCGCTCGCTCGCCTATGGACTGTGCCCGGAGAGCCGGCAGGACTTCGGCACCATCGCCCGCAACGATCTTGCTCTGCTTATAGAGAAGAACAAGATGCTGCACACCCACGCCCTGCCCGCCATGGAGACGCTGTACCAGCAAATCATCAACACCCATAATATGGTGCTGCTGACGGATGCGGACGGCGTGATCCTGCACTCCCTGGGCGACGCCGACTTTCTGGAGAAGGCCAACCGGGTGGCGCTGCAGCCCGGTGCGGCCTGGTCCGAGGAATGCCGGGGCACCAACGCCATCGGCACGGCCATCGCCGAAAAGAGCGCGGCGCTGGTGCACGCGGACCAGCACTATATGCATGCGAATCATTTCCTCACCTGCTCCGCCGCGCCAATTACCGACCACCACGGCAACGTGGTCGGGGTGCTGGACGTGTCCGGCGACCAGCGCAGCTATCACAAGCACACCATGGCGCTGGTGCGCATGTCCGCGCTGATGATAGAGAACCAGCTGTTCTCGGCCGCGTTTGAAGATGCGATCACGCTGCATTTCCACACCCGACCGGAGTTCATTGGTACGCTAATGGAAGGCATCGCCTCGTTCACTCCGGGCGGGCGCTTCCTGTCCGCGAACCGTAACGGGCTGTTCCAACTGGGGCTGAGCTACGCCGCGCTGCAGACCCACACCTTCAATTCGCTGTTCGGTCTTCCCGTGTCCGCCCTCTTCGACCACTACCGGACCGCGGCGCCCAGCCTGCTAGACTTGTGCATGCACAACGGCGTGCGGGTATCCGGCCGCGCCCAGCTGCGCTTGGCCAGCAGCCGCTTCCAGCACGTGCTGGCGGCGCCTCAGGACGGAGAGCCCGCGCCGCGCCCTGCGGCTCCGGCATCGCCCATGCATGCGGCCAATGCAGCGCGCAAGCTTTCCGGTCTGCGCTACCTGCGCACCGGCGACCCGCAGCTGGAACTGGTGATCGACAAGGTAACGCGGGTGCTGGGCAAGGATATCCCCATCATGATCATGGGCGAGACGGGAACCGGCAAGGAACTGCTGGCCCAGGCCATACACAACGATTCGCCCCGCGCGCAAGGGCCGTTCATCCCCGTCAATTGCGCCTCCATTCCGGAAACGCTGATCGAGTCCGAACTGTTCGGCTATGAAGACGGCGCCTTCACCGGCGCGCGCAAGAAGGGCGCGGTGGGCCGGATTCTGCAAGCGAACGGCGGCACGCTGTTCCTGGACGAGATAGGCGACATGCCCTACAGCTTGCAGGCGCGGCTGCTACGCGTGCTGCAGGAGCGCATGGTCACGCCGCTGGGCAGCAGCAAGTCCATTCCGGTGAATGTGGAAGTCATTTGCGCCACCAACCACAATCTGCGCGAGCGTATTGCGAACGGTTTGTTCCGCGAAGACCTGTATTACCGCCTGAATGGCCTGGTGGTGAAACTGCCGCCGCTGCGTGAACGCACCGACCTGGAAACGGTGGTGAAAAAGATCATCGCCATCGAGTCCGGCAGCACGCGCTACACGCTGGCGCCGGAAATGCTGGAACTGTTCCGCTGCCACAAATGGCCGGGCAACTTCCGCCAGCTCACCAATCTGCTGCGCACGGCCATTGTGATGGCGGGGGACGAGTACGAAATCTCGCAGCGGCATATGCCGGACGACTTCCTCGACGATATCGCAGCCGCCGGACCCTGCGGTGAATCGCTGCAAGGCGCGGGAGAACACGGCGGCCTCCTGCCTGCCGGCGGTGCGCGGCTGGAGGATGTGGAGCACTCCCTGATCCAGAAGACGCTGGCAACGCATGGCGGCAACGTGTCGGCCACGGCGCGGGCGCTGGGCGTGTCCCGCAATACCATTTACCGCAAGATGCCGCACCTGAAATAAGCCGCTGAGCTGCGCAGTCATGCCGGCACCGCCGCCGCAGCGAAACCGGGCGAGCGGCGCGCGTTGCCCTGCTTGTCCACCGTGAGCAGATCGATGCCGGGCAGACGGCCTGCCAGCGCGTGGGACTTCTTCACACCCATCACCATGAAAGCGGTCGACAAGCCGTCCGCCAGCAGCGCGGAAGGCGCCAGCACGGTTACGCCGGCCAGTTCCGGCGGCGAATCGCCCCGTTCCGGATCGAAGATATGGTGGTGCACGCGGTCCTGGGTGAACACGGCCTCATAGTCGCCCGAGGTGGCGATGCAGCGGTCCCGCGCCAGCACGATGTCGGTGCAGGACTGCGAATCGCGCGGGTCGCGGATGCCAAGCGCCCATAGCTGGCCCGGCGCCTTCATGCCGCTGGCGGCGAATTCGCCCGTGTCCAGCAGGGCGTTGCGGATGCCGTGGCGGCGCAGTGCGGCCAGCGCCAGGTCGGCAGCATAGCCCTGCGCCAGGCCGTTGAGGGTAATGCTCATGCCCGGCAGCAGAAAACGCGCCTCGCTGCGCCTGAACGACAGGTTGCGCCAGCCCACGCGGGAGCGCGCCTGGCGCAGCACCTGTGCGTCCGGCAGGAGGCCGCGCTGCGCCGCTTCGCTGTAGGCCAGCCATAGCGGCTGTACCGTGACGTCGAAGGCGCCGTCGGTCAGCTGGGACAAGGCGCGGGCCTGGGCCAGCACCACCAGCAGCCGTGCGTCAGGCTCGGTCAGCGCACCGTCGCGGTTCAGGCGGAACACCTGGCTGGCGGGATGGTAGATCGACATCAGCTTGTCCACCGCCTGCGCTTCATGCAAGGCTGCGGCCATGGCCGCCTGTGCCTGCGCGCCATCGTCGTGGGCCACCGTGACGGTGATGGTGGTGCCGAAAGCCTGCGCGGCGGCCTTGTGCAGACGCGCAGGCGGCGATGCGGCGCCAGCGCCGGCCAGCAGGCCCATGGATGCGGCCAGTACGGTTCTTCGTTTCATGATGTCTGCTCTTTCGCGTCGGCGCGCGCAATGGGGATGAAGTTGCTGCGCTTGCGTTCCATCAGCAGCGGTGCGCACTTGTCTTCGCTGTCGTGGATGACGACGCAGTCCAGGCACTGGAAACATTCGCCGTAGTCGACCGTTCCCGCTGGCTGAATGGACTGGTAGGCGCAGCGGTGGCGGCAGGTCTGGCAGGGCTGGCCGCATTCGGCCCGGCGCGGTAGCCAGTCGAACAGGCGGACGCGCCCCAGCAGGGCCAGGCAGGCGCCCAGCGGGCATAGATAGCGGCAGAAGAACTTGAACCAGAAGGCGCTGAGCAGCACCAGCCCGGCCGCATACGCCACGTAGGGCCAGCTCCGCACGAAGCCGAGCGTGATGGCGGTCTTGAACGGTTCCAGCTCGACCAGCCGCTCCTGCCAGAGCGCCGCAGGGGCCGCGATGGCGGCGCTGGTAGCGCTGCTGGCGATAAGCACATTGATGGCAATGGCGGCAAGCGCGGCGAACTTCAGCCATTTGAGACGCACGTCCGCGCTGCTGCGCAGGCGTATCTGCGGCAAGCGCAAAACGCGGCCCAGATGCGCACTGAATTCCTGCAGCGCGCCGAAGGGACACAGCCACCCGCAGTAGGCGCCTCGTCCCCATGCCAGCAGCGCAGCCAGCGCGAACACCCACACCAGCAGCGTGGCGGGGTCAAACATCAAATACGCCAGGCTGCGGCCGGCGGCCAGCGCCTGCATTGCACCGGCCACGTTGACGATGGAAAGCTGGGCCTGAGCCCAGTAGCCGACGAAGCCCGCAGTGAACAGCAGGTAGGCGATGCGGAAGCGCTGCAGCCGCTTGCCGTTCGCCGCGAGCCGCCGCTGCAGCATCAGCGCGCCAGCCAACGCCAGCAATCCGGCGCTGAGTATGCCCAGCTCCCAGGCACGCGCGCGCCACACACTGCCCCAGGATTTCTCGTCGGCGGCGCCGGCAATGTAGTAGCGCTGAGGCAGCCGGTATTGCAGCGCCAGCTCGCGCGTGATCCGTTCAGGGAAAACGATGCCCTTGCTGCGCGTGAGCGGCAGCGCGAAGTCCAGTGGCAGGCCAGGGTCCAGGCCGGCCTGGGCGATCACGCGGAACGCGGCCACGCGCGCGCCGCCAAACGCGGCTGGCTCCTTCAAGGTGAGATCGAGGTCGAGATCGCGCAGCTCCAGCGGCAGGCCCTGCTGCTTCAACACCAGCCGGTCCGGCACGCTGCCGCGCACGAATTCGTCCGGCATCAGCGTGTAACGGCCCGACCAGATGGCCAGCAGCGCATGGTCGCCAGGTTCCAGGCGTGCTTGCAGCTTGTTCCAGCTGCGCGGCGACAGCAGCGAGCGGCCCACAGCAGGCACCGACACATAAGCCATGCGCAAGTCGAGGAACACGCCGTCCGGATCGCGCAGCGCCTCCGCATCCAGGGCGGCGCCCGGCGTGCCCTTGAACAGTGCCTCGGCTTCCCGGTTCGGCACGCGGAGCTGCTGCAGCACGCCCTGCGCCACCATGCGCTCCAGGCTAAGCACCTCGTCCACGTCCTCCCGCACGCGGGCGGCCAGCGAGGGATCGCGCCCGGCGGCAAAGCCCAGGCGGGCACGCGCCACCTTCAACGCAGCCGATAAAACACTTTGATTGATGATGCGCACCGAGGCGGTGGCTTTCGCCACGCCGTCCAGATGCACATCGCGCGCGCTGCCGCTCTTGTCGTCCTTGCCGCCGATGCGGATCGAGCTGGCCAGCGGCACGCCCTTGTACTGCGCCAAAAACTGCCGCAACGGCGGTTCGCCCAGCCCTTCGAGGAACACCGGTTCGTGCTGCGACAGCAGCGACACGCCGATGAATTTTCCCTTTGCGTCCAATGCCACCAGCAGGTTGGGGGGCACTCCCGCAAAGCCCGGCACCGGCGCCAGATCGGCAGACTCGAAAACATAGCCCGCCAGCTCGGTGGCCGTGGCGTTCTGGCGGTACAGCGGCCATACCGGCAGTTCCGCGTCGCGTTCTCCCACCATCAGCGGCGCGGGAAACAGCTGCGCCACGGCGGCGCGGTCCAGCTGCCCCGCCTCCGCCGGCACGGGCAGCGCAAGCGCAGCGGCCAACGCCACTGCTGCCGCCAACGCCAGCAGCGAGCAATGCCGCAGCCGGCGCGCGCAGTGCCGCCATGCTTGCGGCCGCGCCTGCAGAATATCCGCCTGTGCCATGAACGCGCCGCTCCCGTCAGAAGAAGATGATGCCGCCCAGCGAGGCGCCATTCATTTTGGCTTCATTGCCGTTGAAGCCTTTGGAGCGGGTCTGCCCTACTTCGCCCACCAGCGTGATAGCGCTGTTGAGCGTGTAGTAAGCGCCCAGCGTGAGATTGGCGTTCGACTTCAGGCCGCCCGTACCGGTGGTGTTGTCGCTGTTCTTGCTGATGCCGTAGCCCAGGCCCAGCTTCATCTTGCCGGTGGCCTTGTAGGTACCCTGCACGAAGTAATTGCGCGCCGTGGTGTTGCCCTGGTCCGCATCGGACAGCACGCCGAGGCCTTTTCCGCCCTGCACATTGGCCAGCAAGCCGAGCGCGCCTTCGCTGTACGACGCTCCGGCCTCGAAGGCGTTCATGGTGAAGTCCTTGACGCCCGCCGTGACCGATTCGAACTTCTGGGTCTTCGCGCCCAGCCAGGCTTTGGCGCCGCCGCCGCTCCACGTCAACTGGCCCTGCAATTGCGGACTGGTCTTGGTCGAGTACAGCGAAGGCGTGAGCAGCGGCGTGTCTGACACGGGGCTCACCAGCGCAACATCGACACCGAAGCCCGCGCTTTTCGGCGAGCTGTATGCGATCTGGCCGTAGTAGCCCACGTAGCTGTAGCCGGCGCCGATGTGGCCCAGCGTGACGCGGCCGCGCTGCGTCGCCTGCACCGGTGCGCCGGCGCCGATCAGCGTCATGTCGCCGAAGATGGCGCCTGCGCCGAACAGGCCGTTGTCGCGCCCCATCTTGATGGTGCCCATCTCCGCAGTGCCGAAGGTGAAGTAAGCCTGGCGCACGTCCACGCCGCTGTTCTGGCTGATGGCGCTGTCGGTAGCGGTGGCGTGGTACATGCCGATCAGCGCCTTGACGTCATAGCCGCCCAGGTTGGAGCTGGCGGAAGTGACCAGGCCATTCGGCAGCAGGCCGTTGCCGATGGTGCTGCGGTCGTCCTGTCCGCCGCAGCCCAGGCCCTTGCTCGCCAGCGCCAGCCCGCCCACCGCATTGCCGGAGCAGGATACCTGCGTGTAGTAGGCGTTGACGATGCCGCCCACGCCCACGGTCCAGTCGCCGGCTTTGAAATCCACTGCGCCCGCGTGCTGCGCCGTGAACGCCGCTGCAACCATGCCACCCATGATGATCTTCTTCATTACTGTCTCCCTTGTTTTAGTACATCGATTGATGTATCCCTACAAGGGCAATTAGCGTGCCGAGCCCGCTTCACTGGGAAGGGCCTGCGGCGCGCTGCGCTGGCTGTGCCAATACGGACCAGAAGCGCGCCGCAGGTGTCCCTATTTTCTACACCGCCTTTGCCAGCTGCTCAAGGATGGCGGGGTTCTCCAGCGTGGACACGTCCTGCGTCACGACCCCGCCCTGGGCCAGCACGCGCAGCAGGCGGCGCATGATTTTTCCCGAGCGTGTCTTCGGCAGATTGTCGCCGAAGCGCACCTCCCTGGGCTTGGCGATCGGGCCGATTTCTTTTGCAACCCAGTTGCGCAACTCCTGCGCCAGCGCCGTGGCGTCCGCGCCGCCGGGCCTGTCCTTCTTCAAGACCACGAAAGCGCAGATCGATTCGCCCGTGGTGTCGTCCGGCTTGCCGACCACGGCCGCCTCGGCCACCAGAGGATGCGCCACCAGCGCCGATTCGATCTCCATCGTTCCCATGCGGTGGCCCGAGACGTTGAGCACATCGTCGATGCGGCCGGTGATGGTGAAGTAGCCGGTGTCCTTATCGCGTATGGCGCCGTCGCCCGCCAGGTACAGTGCGCCGCCCAGCTCCTCGGGGAAATAACTGGCCTGGTAGCGCTTCGGATTGTTCCAGATGGTGCGTATCATCGACGGCCACGGACGCTTGACCACCAGGATGCCCCCCTGCCCGTCCGGCACGTCCTGCCCCGCCTCGTCCACCACGGCGGCCATAATGCCGGGCAGCGCCAAGGTGCACGAACCCGGCACCAGCGGCGTGGCGCCCGGCAGCGGCGTAATCATGTGGCCGCCCGTCTCGGTTTGCCAGAACGTGTCCACCACCGGGCAGCGCGACCCACCCACATGGCGGTGATACCAGAGCCACGCCTCGGGATTGATGGGCTCACCGACTGAACCAAGCAGGCGCAAGGTCGAGAGGTCGTAGTTCTTGGGATGCACCGCAGGGTCCATGTCCGAGGCCTTGATCAGCGAACGGATCGCGGTGGGGGCGGTGTAGAAAATGCTCACGCCGTGGCGTTCTATGGTCTGCCAGAAGCGGCCCGCATCCGGATAGGTGGGTACGCCTTCGAAGATGACCTGGGTTGCGCCCACCGCCGTCGGCCCGTAGGCGATATAGCTGTGGCCCGTGACCCAGCCGATATCGGCGGTGCACCAGTACACGTCGTCCGGCTTGATATCGAAGGTCCACTTCATCGTCAGCGCGGCCCACAGCAGGTAGCCGCCGCTGGCGTGCTGCACGCCCTTCGGCGTGCCGGTGGAGCCGGACGTGTACAGGATGAACAGCGGATGTTCCGCCCCCACCCACTCCGGCTCGCATCGCTCCGGCTGGTCCGCCATCAGGTCATGCAGCCAGATGTCGCGGTCGGACACGTGCGTGACGCCGCCGCCGGTGCGCTGGTACACCACCACGTGCTTGACGCTGCCGCAGCCGCCCAGCGCCAGCGCCTCGTCCACGATGGATTTGAGCGGCAGCCGCTTGCCGCCCCGCAGCTGCTCGTCCTGCGTGATAACCACGCATGCGCCGGCGTCGGCAATGCGCTCCTGCAGCGCCTTGGCCGAGAAGCCGCCGAACACCACCGAATGCGTGGCGCCGATGCGCGCGCACGCCAGCATGGCCGCCACGCCCTCGACCGACATCGCCATATAGATCACCACCCGGTCGCCCTTGCCCACGCCGCGCGCGCGCAGGCCGTTGGCGATGCGGCACACCCGCGCGTGCAAGCCGCTGTAGGTCACGTGCGAGAAGGCGCCGTCGTCCGCCTCGAAAATAATGGCGGTCTTGCCGCCCAGGCCGCGCTCGATATGGCGGTCCAGGCAGTTGTAGGACACGTTCAGGCGGCCGTCGCCGAACCAGCGGTAGAACGGCGCTTCGCTCTCGTCCAGCACGCGCGTGAACGGCACCTGCCAATCCAGGTTGGCGCGCGCCTGCATGCCCCAATAGCCTTCGTAGTCGCGTTCCGCGTGCGCGCACAGGGCATGGTAGGCGTCCATGTCGGGAATGGCCGCCCTTGCGGAGAAAGCGCTTGGCGGCAAATACGTTGATTGCATGATCTTGACCCTCTTAAAAAAACTGACGGCCGCAGCCGTCAGTAAGACACCAGGAAACCGCAGTGATTACTTCATCAGCTTGAATACCCAGACCGAGCCGCCCTGCTCCAGGAAGTTGACCTTCTTGGCCACTTCGCCGCCCCACAGCGGCACCGCGCCGCCCCAGCCGGACACCACGGCCACGTACTGCACGCCGCCGTCCTGCCAGGTGACCGGCGGCGCCACCACGCCCGAACCGGTCTGGAACTTCCACAGCTCCTTGCCGGTCTTCGCGTCCAGGGCCTTCAGGTAGCCCTCAGGCGTGCCGTAGAACACCAGGCCGCCGGCGGTGGTCATCACGCCGCCCCACAGCGGCGCCGTGTTCTTGACTTCCCAGGCGACCTTGCCGGTCTTGGGGTCCACCGCGCGCAGCGCGCCGATGTAGTCGTCGAACAGCGGCCGGATGGTGAAGCCCGCGCCCAGATACGCGCCGCCCTTCTTGTAGCTGATAGGCTCATTCCAGATGTCCATGCCCCACTCGTTGGCGGGAACGTAGAACAGCTTGGTCTGCGGGCTGTACGCCATCGGCATCTGGTTCTTCGCGCCCAGGAAGGCTGGCGCGGCGAACACGGTCTTGCCCTTCTTGCCTTCCTCGCCCTTGGTCGGATCGCCGGGACGGCCTTCGGTGATGAATTTCGGACGCCCGGTTTCCAGGTCGATCCCGCTGGCCCAGGTGATCTTCTTCACGTAGGGGAAAGCGTTCTTCAGCTTGCCGGTAGCCGCGTCGTTCACGTAGAAGAAGCCGTTGCGGTCGGCCTTGCCGCCATAGCGCTTGCCGTCCATATCGAAGGTGACGAATTCATTGGCGCCGTCAAAGTCCCAGGCGTCGTTCGGCGTGTTCTGGTAGGCCCACTTGATCTGGCCGGTGGCCACGTCCAGCGCCACGGTGGACGATGAATACAGATTGTCGCCGGGGCGCAGATGGCTGTTCCATGGTGCCGGGTTGCCGGTGCCGAAGTAGGCCAGGCCGGTGGACGGATCATAGGTGCCGCCCATCCAGGTGGACGCGCCGCCGGTCTTCCATAGCTCGCCCGGCCAGCTCTTGTTCGGCGTGCCGGTCACGCCGTTGTCGCTTGCATTGCCGTCCTTGTCGTACTTGTGGCCCATGTGGCCTTCCACCGTGGGACGCGACCAGACCAGCTCACCGGTCTTCGGATTGCGCGCCTCCACCCGGCCGACGATGCCGAACTCGCCGCCGGACACGCCGGTCAGCAGCAGGCCCTTGGCGATCAGCGGCGCGGCCGTCATCGAATAGCCTGCGGCATAGTCGTCCACTTTCTCTTTCCAGACCACCTTGCCGGTGTCCTGGTCCAGCGCCACCAGCTGCGCGTCCAGCGTGCCGAAGATGACCAGGTTGTCGAACAGGGCGGCGCCCCGGTTCACCACGTCGCAGCATGGCATGATGCCGTCCGGCAGGCGATGCTCATACTTCCACAGCTTGGCGCCGGTCTTCATGTCGACCGCGAAGATGCGCGAGTACGAGGCGGTGACGAACATCTTCCCGTTGTGGATCAGCGGCTGCGATTCCTGGCCGCGCTGCTTCTCGCCGCCAAAGGAGAACGACCAGGCCGGCGTAAGCTTGCCCACGTTGGCGGTATTGATCTGCGCCAGCGGCGAATAGCGCTGGCCTTCCGAGCCCATGCCGAAGGACAGCACCGACGAGGTATTTTTCGCCGCCGCCTCCAGCATGCCAGTGGTGACGGCCGCGCCGCCCGCCTGCGCCAGTCCCGCGCTGCTGGAGGCCAGCAGCGCCAGCACCGATGCGATTAAAGTTTTTTGCACAATGATCTCCTCTTCCCATGTTTTTATTAAAGTGACGACAAACCCAGTTCCCTGCACTCCTCGTCCGTGAACAGGCGCGAGCGCGTGAGAAAGCGGCGCCCGGTCCCGTTATCCAGCGAGAACATCCCGCCGTTGCCCTGCACGACGTCGATAATCAGCTGCGTGTGCTCCCAGTAGCCGTACTGTTCCAGGCCGATGTAGAACGGCGCGCCGTTCAGGTTGCCCAGGTAGACATCGGTGTCGCTCAGGTTGAACTCCCCGGCCTGGTAGCACATCGGCGTGCTGCCGTCGCAGCAGCCTCCGGACTGGAAGAACATGATCGGCCCATGGCGATGGCGCAGTTCTGCAATCATCTCCAGCGCGGGGCCGGTCGCGATAACGCGGGCTACGGCGGTTTTCATGTCAGCCTCAGAAAAAGCCCAGCGCCTTCGGGTTGTAGCTGACCAGCAGGTTCTTGGTCTGCTGGTAGTGGTCCAGCATCATCTTGTGGTTCTCGCGGCCGATGCCGGACTGCTTGTAGCCGCCGAAGGCCGCGTGCGCTGGATACAGGTGGTAGCAATTGGTCCACACGCGGCCGGCCTGGATGCCGCGGCCGACGCGGAAGGCGCGCGCGCCGTCGCGGGTCCATACGCCTGCACCCAGGCCGTACAGCGTGTCGTTGGCGATGCGCAGCGCGTCCGCCTCATCCTTGAAGGTAGTGACCGACACCACCGGCCCGAAGATCTCCTCCTGGAAGATGCGCATGCTGTTCTCGCCCTTGAACACGGTGGGCGTGACGTAGTAGCCGCCTTCCAGCTCGCCGCCCTGCACATTGCGCGCGCCGCCGGCCAGCAGCTGGGCGCCTTCCTGTTTGCCGATGTCCATATACGACAGGATCTTCTCCAGCTGCTCCTGCGAAGCCTGCGCGCCTATCATGGTGGAGGAGTCGAGCGGGTTGCCCTGCTTGATGGCCGCCACGCGTTTCAGCGCGCGTTCCATAAAGGCTTCGTAGATCGACTCCTGTATCAGCACGCGCGAAGGGCAGGTGCACACCTCGCCCTGGTTCAGCGCGAACATGGCAAAGCCTTCCAGGCATTTGTCGAAAAACTCGTCATCGGCCGCCATCACGTCTTCGAAGAAGATATTGGGCGACTTGCCGCCCAGTTCCAGCGTGACCGGAATCAGGTTCTGCGCGGCATACTGCATGATCAGGCGGCCGGTGCCGGTTTCGCCGGTGAAGGCGATCTTGGCGATGCGCTTGTTCGAGGCCAGCGGCTTGCCCGCCTCCAGGCCGAAGCCGTTGACAATATTAAGCACGCCCGGCGGCAGCAGGTCGCCGATCAGCTCCACCAGCACCATGATGGAAGCAGGCGTTTGCTCGGCCGGTTTCAGCACTACGCAGTTGCCGGCCGCCAGCGCGGGCGCCAGCTTCCATACCGCCATCAGGATGGGGAAGTTCCACGGAATGATCTGGCCGACCACGCCCAGCGGCTCGTGGAAGTGGTAGGCGTAGGTGCTGTCGTCGATCTGCGCGACCGAGCCTTCCTGGGCGCGGATGCAGCCGGCGAAATAGCGGAAATGGTCGATCGCCAGCGGAATGTCCGCCGCCATGGTTTCGCGGATAGGCTTGCCGTTGTCTATGGTTTCCGCCGTGGCGATCAGCTGCAGGTTCTGCTCCATGCGGTCGGCGATCTTGTTCAGGATGTTGGCGCGCTCGGTCTGCGAGGTCTTGCCCCACGCTTCCTTCGCTGCGTGCGCCGCATCCAGCGCGATTTCCACGTCTTCCGCCGTGGAGCGCGCAATCTCGCAGAACGGCAGGCCGGTGATCGGCGTGAGGTTGGCGAAGTACTCGCCCTTTACCGGCGCGACGAACTTGCCGCCGATGTAGTTGTCATAGCGTTGCTTGAAAGGGTTGGCGACACCCAGTTTGTTGATATCGGCGAGATTCATGTCATCCTCTTTCTTCAGTGTTGGTTGGACTTGCACCCTCTATTTCGCAAACACCGTGCCAGCCCTCCGCGCCGCGAAAACCGCGCTGCCGCCGCCGCAATCTGTTCCAAAGTTGAACAGGTGTTGCATGGCCGCTGTGGCAAGTGTCACGCTCAGGGGATGGCCACGCCCCAGGGCAATTCGCCCACCGCGATGTCGGCCACCTTGCGCGCGCTGGCCGTGTCGATGACGGAGACGCTGTTGGAGCGTCCGTTGGCCACATACAGCTTGGCGCCGTCCGGCGTGAGCGCCATATTCCAGGGCCGCTTGCCCACGGCCACGGTCGCGCTGACGATATGGCTGGCGGTATCGATCAGCATCACCGTGCCGTCCGCGCCGTTGGACACATAGACTTGCTTGCCGCTCGGGTGCACGGCGATGCCGTTGGCGTTGCGCCCAGCCGGTATCCTGGCCAGCGTGCTGCGCGTGGCGGTGTCGATCACGTACACCGTGTTGACCAACTCACAGGCGATATAGGCCCTGCTGCCGTCCGGCGAAAAGCCGATGCCGCGAGGGCGCAGGCCCACGGCCACAGCCCCGGTCTGGCGCCGCTGCGCCACGTCGATCACGTCCACCTGCTCGGCTTCCTCCGCGCTGACATAGAGCCAGCGCCCATCCGGACTGAACACAGCGTGCTCGGGATTGCGGCCCTGGACCGGTATGTCGGCCAGCCGCGCGCCGCTGCGGGCATCCACCAGCGTGACGCTGTTACTCTCCTCGACCGCGACGGCGGCGTAGCGGCCATCGGCCGACACGCCCACGCCTTCCGGCGATCTGCCCAGCGCCAGCGCTGCGGGCGCTGAACCGCCTGCGCTATCGAGCATCAGCAGCTGGCTGCTGGCGGCGTCCGTCACGAACAGCCGCGTGCCGCCGGCCAGCGCAACAGCGGCAATGCCGCGCGGCCTTTTGCCCGCCTGAAGGCTGCGCAGCACCGTGTCGGTGGCGGTATCGACCACGCTCACCGTGCCGGACTTCTCGTTCGGCACATAAGCCAGCGCGGCCGCCTGGACGCAGGGTTGCACAGCCAGCAGCAGGGAAAGGCTTGCAAGCACGCCGGCGGCGCGGGGACAATAGGATTTTTTCATGGCGGCACCTTTAAGGTCAGTGAGGATCGCAAGGCGATGCAAACGCCATGCCACGCGCACAGGAAAAGCGATGGCAGGTATATTGCTTACGGGTTGAAGCAGACTTGCCGGCCCCCGCCAGGCAGGCGCGGAACTCAACCAAGGAGATTCAACATGCAGCACCGATTTCATTTAAACGCCGTCGCAGCCCTGTTCGTGGCGGGCGCCGCGCAGCAAGCGGCGGCAGCCACCGGCGAAGCGCCGGTCGTCATCGTCAGCGGCAGCCGCGTGGAGCACAGCAGCATGGACTTCCCGGCCGCCATCGACGTGGTGGACGCCGAACGCATCCGCGACAGCCAGATGCGCGTGAACGCATCCGAATCGCTGGCCTCCGTGCCCGGCCTGGTGGCGCAAAACCGCCAGAACTACGCGCAGGATTTGCAGATCTCCTCGCGCGGCTTCGGCGCACGCTCGGCCTTCGGCGTACGCGGCGTGAAACTGATCGCCGACGGCATCCCGGCCAGCATGCCGGACGGCCAGGGCCAGGCCGCCACCTTCAACCTCGACATGGCCGAGCGCCTGGAAGTGCTGCGCGGCCCCTTCTCCGCCGTCTACGGCAACCATGCCGGCGGCGTGGTGCAGCTGTTCACCCGCGACGGCGAAGGCCCTCCCACGCTGGAAACCAGCCTGTCCGCCGGCAGCGACGGCGCACGCAAAGTGGATGTCAACGCACAGGGCAAGGCGGGCAATGTGGGCTACGTGCTGGACGCGTCGCGCTTCGACACGGACGGCTACCGCGACCACAGCGCCGCACGGCGCGACCAGGCCTACGCCAAGCTCACGCTGGCGCCCGGCGCAGGCGGCAAGCTGACCATCACCGCGAGCGCCCTGCGCCAGGACAATACGCAGGATCCGCTGGGCGTCACCTGGGCCACCTGGCGGCGCGACCCGCGCGCCGGCGAAATAGACACCAGCGACACGGCCGCAATCAAGCGCACCTTCGCGGAACGCTACAACACCCGCAAAAGCATAGACCACCAGCAGATAGGCGCGGCGTGGGAACAGCAGCTCGGCGGTATCGCGGGCGGCGACAGCGGCAAGCTGCGCGTCACCGCTTATGGCGGGAACCGCCAGGTCATCCAGTACCAGGCCTTCTCGCGCGCCTTCCAGGCGCCGGCCAGCCATTCGGGCGGCGTGGTCGATTTCGACCGCGACTTCAGCGGCATCGACGTCAGTTGGGTGGATGTGCGCGCCCTGGCCGGGGGCAAGCTGACTTCCACCGTCGGCATCGAATACGGCCGCTCGCAGGACGACCGCAAAGGCTATGAAAATTTCACCGCCACCGAGTTGGGCGTCAAGGGCAAGCTGCGGCGCGATGAAACGGACACCGTGGCCAGTACCGATCCCTACCTGCAAACCGAATGGGCGCAAAGCGCTTGGGTGCTGAACGCGGGCCTGCGCCACAGCCGCTTCAAGGTGGACGTAAGCGACCGCTATCTCTCGAACGGCAACGACAGCGGAGGGCTGCGCTACAGCCGCACCACACCGGTGGCTGGTCTGCTGTACAAGGTATCGCCGGTACTGAACGTGTACGCCAGCGCCGCGCGCGGCTTCGAGACACCCACGCTGAACGAACTGTTCTACTCCGGCGCCGGCGGCGGTTTCAACTTCGGCTTGCAGCCTGCGCGCAGCACGCACCTTGAAACGGGCGTGAAAGCGCTGCTGGGCGCAGACAGCCGTATCGACGCCGCAGTGTTCCAGGTGAAGACCAGCGGCGAGCTGGTGGTCGACGCCGCCAGCGGCGGCCGCACCAGCTACCGCAACGCCAGCGAAACGCTGCGCAGGGGCGCCGAGGTATCGGCGGATACGCGCTTCGGCTATGGCTTCAGCGCCCGCGTGGCGCTGACCGCGCTGCGCGCCGTGTACGATCAAGCCTTCGGCAACGTGCAACGCGGCAGCCGCCTGCCCGGCGTCCCTAAGGCCTACGCCTACGGCGAACTGGCATGGCAATCGCCATCGCGCGCACTGGGCGCCGCCGTCGAAACCGTGGCCAGCGCCAGGGTCTACGCGGAGGACAGCAACACCGAGCAGACCGCCCCCGGCTACGCCATCGTGAACCTGCGACTGACGGCCCGGCAGGAAATTGGCGGCTGGCGCTTCAAGCAGTTCGCCCGCCTGAACAACGTGGCCGACAAAGCCTATGTGGGATCGGTCATCGTAGGCGACACCAACAAGCGCTACTACGAAGGCGCGCCGGGCCGCAACTGGCAACTAGGCGCCAGCGCCCAATACCAGTTCTAAAACCGCAGGGCGCGTACCGCGTAGGGCGGGTTAGCGGCGCAGCCGCGTAACCCGCCAACCCTGCAAGCCACGTTCAGAAGCGATACCGCACTCCCGCCGAAACAGAGCGCGGCGCCCCCGGCGCCACAAAACGCGCCAGCGATGCCTCCCCGCCGGCGCCCTGCGGACTAGCCAGCTGCCCGCCCGGGAAGATATCCATACCAACCGAGCCAAAAGTCTCATAGCGGCGGTTCGCAGCATTATTCACGCGAACAAACAGCTCCCAACCCGGCTGCGGCTTATAGCTCAAGCTCAGTCCCAGCAAAGCATAGCCGCGCGTGCGCAGGTCCGCGCGCTGCGGCGCCTCGCCGTCCTGCGGATCGGCCGACAAGCCATCCTCATTCCCCTGCGTACCCTGGCTGGACACAGCGCGCAGTTCCGCGCCCAGTGTGAGCGCAGCGGCGGCACGCCAGTCCAGCGCCAGCTTAAGCGTATTGCGCGGCAGTCCCGCGATGCGCGTTCCCGGTGTAACAAGCACCTTGCGCGTGCCCGTGAACAGCGTTCCGTCCGCGTCATAAACGGCATCAAGCCAGCTGTAGCTGAGCCGCACAGCATACGGCCCGCGCTCAAAACCCGCGCTCAAATCCAGCCCCTGGTGCCGCGTGCGTGAAAAATTGGAGAAATACCCATGCTGGCTCAGGCCTGCGCTGCGGAACAGAATATCGTCCCGGTTCACGGTGCGGTACACGGTGGCAGTAACAGTATCGCGGCCGGACTGCCAGCGCGTGCCCGCCTCCACCGTGCGTGACACCACCTGCTTCAAATAAGGATCGGACTGCAGCCCCACCGGCAAGCGGCAAGGCTGCTCCGGATCCGCGCAGCCCAGTTCAATCACGGTAGGCACGCGGTTGCTCTGCGCCGCATTGGCAAACACCGTCCACCCGGGCGCCGCCTCATACGACAGCCCCAGAGCGGGACTAAGCTTGCGGTAGCTGAACGCCTCGCGCGGCTGTGGCACGCCCTCGTTACTGATAGTGTTGGCCACGCGCGCGCTGGCATAGCGGACAGACGCGGTGAGCCAGGTTGCAGGTGCGACAGTCCAGGTGCCGGTGAAATAGACGCTGCCGCCGCGCGCCCGGCCATCGACGGAAGCGTCCAGTTCACGTTCTTCGCCGCTGTCCGCGACCACGCCGCGCGCGGTATCGAAACCGGCCGCCTGCTCATACTGCGCAAAGCCCACCGTGCTGCTGTCATAGCTCAGGCCAGCCATCAGATTCGCCCCGGCAGAGTGGCCCGACCATTGCGCGCTGAAACCACGGCTGCGCTGGCGAGTGCTGGTGGTATTTAGCGACGCGGCATGCTGGTCCGCGTCTTCAAAGCCGTCGCTGACATCGCCGTTCACCGTGTCGCGGCGGCTGTTGCGCACATACGCGGCTGCGGTCAATTGCGCATCCGCAGCCAGGCGGCGCGTGTAGCTCCATTGCGCCTGGCGCAAGCGGTTGCGGGTCTCGTCCGGCCAGGTATAGACCGCGCGCCGGTCTTCCTCGTACATGGCGTCCGGCAGCAAGCCGTTGCCCACCAGGCGGCTCGCGCCACCCAGCAGAGTAAGCTGCCATTCGCTGTCCGTCTGCGTCCGGCCCAGCTTGAGGAACAGATTGCCAAGCCACCCGTCCGAATGCGCGCGCCAGCCGCCGTCGTCGAACAGCGTGCCGGCGGTGAAGATATGCCAGCCGTTCTGTGCCGCGCCATAGGCCAGGTCAGCCCGGCGCCGCTGGTGGCTGGCGCTACTGACGGATGCCTGTAGACCGGGATCGCTGGCGCCGGAACGCGTGTTCAGCGCCAGCGCACCGCCCAGCGTATTAAGCCCGTACAAGGGATTGGAGCCCGGCGCCAGCAGCACGCTGCCTATCGCCGCTTCCGGCAGCATGTCCCAGTTCACCACGTCGCCAAAGGGTTCGTTGACGCGCACACCGTCCAGATAAACGGAGATACCCTGCCCCGTTCCCAGCACTGGGGAAGCCCGGAAGCCACGATAGGTAAGGTCGTTCTGGAAGGGACTGCCAGAGATGTCGTTCAGGTTAACGCCGGCGAAACTGCGCGCAAGGAACTCGCTCAGATTGTCGCCCCCGGCACGCGACAGCGCCGCATCGGACGCCGTCTGCACCGCGTAGGGCAGCGTCTTGCGCTCCACGCCCAGTCCCGGCAAGGGCGCAATGCCGACGATCTCCACGCTCGCCATCGGCGAGGCCGCCATGCCGGCACCATGCGCCAGCAGCATGGCCGCCAGCGCAATGGCCGTACGCTGCATCATGGCTGCACCATGCGCACGCCATGTTTGGCGAAGATAGCCTGCAGTTCTCCGCTCTCGCGCATCTCATTCACCGCCGCCTGCAGCAACCGCGCCACATCCTGTTCATCCTTGCGCACGGCCATGCCCACAGCCCAGCCCTTGCGCGGCAAGCGCTGGAAATCCGCCTGCGCCAGGGGGAATGCAGGATCGTCGCGGAACACCGATTCAATCTCCGAGCGGTTGGCCAGCACCGCATCCAGCCGCCCCTCCTTCAGTTCCTCCAGCGCGGCTGCGGCGCTCGGGAAGATGCGCACGTTTTCACGGAAGCGGCCATTGCCTTCACCCAGCAGCACCATGGCGGCGATCGATACCTTTTCCACGCCGATGCGCTTGCCAGCCAGCGCATCAATGCCGTCGAACACCGGCACGGCCTGGGCGCTGCGCACCAGACGCACCGCCTCCACATGGTAAGGCGCGAAGATCTGCACCTTGCCGTTCTCCGCCATCAACTGCGGATCGACCGGCACGTGCAGCAGCACATCGGCCGGACCGTAGCCGAGGTAATGGCCTTTCCACACCATGTTGCGCAAGTCGTCCCCCAGATTTTCGCCCGCCGGGAAAGGCAGCAGCGTGAGCCTGAGCTTGAGCTTTTTGGCCAGCGCATCGGCCAGGTCGATATCTATGCCGCTGCCGTGATCGGAGAACGGCGCAAACTCGTTGTACACCGCCACCTTCAGCGCGCCCGACTGCTGCAGCCGGCTCCAGTCGGCGTGCGCCGGCAGCACGGCGGAGGCGAGCGCCAGCACCGCAGCGGCCTTGCGGTAGAAATGGGACATGGCGTGCTCCGGTATCAGTTGGTTTCGCGGCGGTTTTCCAGGTAGGTCTTGATGGCCCACATGGCTTCCTGGTTGAAGATGCCTTCGAACGGCGGCATATAGACCGCGCCGTTGCGCACCTTGCCGGCGCGGATGGAGCTGAGGAAGTAGGCGTCCACTTCCTTCAGGCAGGCGGCTTTCTTGGCGGCGTTCTTGACGGTGGCGCAGTCGCGGTCCAGCAGGCGCAGGTCGGGCGCGATGCCGCCCGATACCGCCTCCAGGCCATGGCAGCGGGCGCAGTTCTGGTTGTAGGCGGAGCCGCCTATCTTCAGCGCCAGCTTGTTGCCCTTGTAAGGATTCTCGTCGCGCCATTTGTCGCCCAGGGCGGCAAGGCCGGTGGTGTCGACCGCCTGCGGCGTGACGGCGCCATGCGCCTGCGCACCGAAGGAAGTGATAAGGGCCGCCGCCGCGAGGCAAAGGGTAAGTGCGCGTTTCATGGTGTTGTCTCCTGTAGTTGTGAATAGCTGCTGATCCACAAGGAGCAATTGGCGTGCCACACGGTTTTGCAAGGTACGCGCAGGGGGCGTGCCGCAGCGCTGTACCAGATTGGGACAGGTGTCACATGCTGTGCAACACCTGTCCTTTCAGCGCGCCGTGACGCAACAGGTACTGTGCCTGTCGCCGGCCCGGAACTGGATGTCCACCGGCAGGAAGCGGGCGATCACGGCGGCATTCGTCAACGCATGCTGCGACACGCGGGCCACCGTGAATTTGCCGCCGCCCGCCAGCGCCATTGGTATCAGCAACTGGTCGGCCAGATGCTCCCCCACCGCTGCGCCGGATGCGACATAGCGGCGCACTTCAGCTACCGCATGCCGGGCGACGTTTTCCGCCGTCACCGACTTTTCGCCAAAGCCGGCGATCACCTCGGTAACGTGCTCGGAGTCCAGCGTAATGAGCAGCACATTGCCCGGTCCCTGCTCGTCCGGCAGCTTCCGCTGGTGCAGCTGGGACTCGGACCAGCCCAGGCCTGTGGCCACGCACTCCAGTTCGCGCCGGGCCACACGCTCCGGCACACCGGCGATCAGGCTCTCCGCATAGGAGTGCAGCCTCGCGCCTGGCGACATCAGCTCGATGCGCGTCAGTTGCCCGCACGGCCGCACCACCGCAGCGATTTCGCCGCCGCCCGCCGGATAAAAACCGTGGCGCCGAAGCGCTATCGACATGTCCGCGCCCATGGCCGCCATTGCCCGGCCATAGCTGCGCTCCAGGAAATGCGCGGGCGGCGCCATGGGGTTGTGCGTTCCGCCGCAGACCGTCACCGTGGACGGCGCGTCGGCAAACAGCAATGCAGGCAATAGCGTCTGCAGCACCAGCGTGCAGCTACCCGCCGTTCCGATCGCAAAGCGGTAGCTGCCGCCGCGTATCGCGCCTGGCTTGAATTCCAGTTCGCGCGCGCCCACCGCTGCAAGCGATACGTCCGCGCCGCACACCTCCGCTGCGGCCTGCACGGCAACCAGGTGCTGCCGCATCAGACCCGGCTTGGGGCGGTTGGCGCGGATGTTCACGATACGGAAAGGGCGTCCAGTGATCATGGCCAGCGTCAGGGCGGTGCGCAGCACCTGCCCGCCGCCCTCACCCTGCGCACCGTCCAGTTCCAGCATGTCCATCGCCATCATCACCCTTTCACACAGACGACCTGCTTCAGCGTGTGCACCACCTCCACCAGGTCGCGCTGGGCATGCATGACGGCGTCGATGTCCTTGTACGCCATTGGAATCTCGTCGATCACATTGGCGTCCTTGCGGCACTCCACGCCTTCCGTCGCGCGCACCTGGTCCGCCAGCGTGTAGCGGCGCTTGGCCTCGTTGCGGCTCATGGTGCGGCCCGCGCCGTGGCTGCAGCTGTTGAAGCTCTCCGGATTGCCCTTGCCGCGCACGATGAAGCTCTTGGCCCCCATCGAGCCCGGAATAATACCCAGCTCGCCTTCGCGCGCCGACACCGCCCCCTTGCGGGTGACCAGTACGTCCTGGCCGAAGTGACGCTCCTTCTGCACATAGTTGTGGTGGCAATTGACCGCCTCGACGTGCGTCTCGAAGGGCTTGGCGATGACTTTGCGCACCGCCGTGATCAGGTTCTGCATCATCACCTCACGGTTCATGCGGGCGAACTTCTGCGCCCAGCCCACGGCTTCCACGTAGTCGTCGTAATGCTGCGTTCCCTCGTTCAGATAGGCCAGGTCCTTGTCCGGCAAGTTGGCGATATGCGTGCGCATGTCCTGCTGTGCCACCTCGATGAAGTGGCTGCCGATCGCATTGCCCACGCCACGCGACCCCGAGTGCAGCATGAACCACACCGCGCCCTGCTCATCCAGGCAGACTTCCACAAAGTGGTTGCCCGAACCCAGCGTGCCGAGATGGCGGTAGTTATTGGTGTTCTTCAGCTTGGGCGTCTTCTGGCAGATGACGTCGAATTCGTCCTTCAGCTGAGTCCACGCCGCGTCCACCGCCGACGGCGGGTTCTGCCAGCTGCCTTCGTCGCGGCCCTTATAGCCGCGCGTCTTGGGCGTCATGCCGTGAGGGATGGCTTTTTCGATGGCGCTGCGCAGCGGGCCAAGGTTGTCCGGCAGATCGCGTGCATTGAGCGTGGTCTTGGCCGCCATCATGCCGCAGCCGATGTCCACGCCCACCGCTGCCGGGATAATCGCGCCCAGCGTCGGGATCACGCTACCGATGGTCGATCCCTTACCCAAGTGCACATCGGGCATTACCGCGATGTGCTTGTAGATAAAGGGCATCTTCGCCGTGTTGGCCAGCTGGGCTTTGGCCTGCTCTTCAACCGGCACGCCGCCGGTCCACATTTTCACCGGGCTGCCGCCCTCGTTATCCAGCAATTCGTAAGTTTCGTCTTTCATCATCGTTCCATTTAATCCGGTTTAATCATCGCCGACAAGAGCGGCCAGTACGCCATACCAGACTTGCCTGGCCTGGGCGGCAGGAAGTGCGCGGCCGGCAGTGCCATGCAGCTGCCAGCTGACAACTGTGCGGTAAGGCGCCGACCTGATGCTGAGTCCCTCGCCCTTCGCCGCTTTGCCCACTGCGCCGGCACTGATCGTCCAGCCTCTGGCAGCATTTCCGCCCATCTTCGCCATTTCTCTCTCCTCCCGGTTTGTATGCTCTATATTGCAAGCAGTGTGCCAGTCAGGAAAAATACGCTAAGCGATTGATAAATAAAGAAATTTATAAATACAAGGGATTCCGCCATCTATGATAAATTATCTTAATAGATAAATATTTATCGAAAAATGAAAAAGAAAACAGTCATCCTCGGCTTTGTCGGCACGCAGCTCGACAGTGGAAAAGGCAGCGCGCGCTGGGAAAAGTGGCGGCCCACCGTCGCCATGGCGCAGCACGACGACCTGGTGATCGAGCGCTTCGAACTGCTCTACAACGGCAGCTACGGCCCACTGATAGACCAGGTGCGCGAGGACATCGGCACGATCTCGCCGGAAACCACGGTGCTCCAGCACAAGCTGGCGATACGCGATCCTTGGGATTTTGGCGACGTGTACAGCAGCCTGTTCGACTTCGCGCGCAGCTACCCCTTCGATCCCGACAACGAGGAATACTGGATTCACATCACCACGGGCACGCACGTGGTCCAGATCTGCATGTTCCTGATGACGGAGGCACGCTACTTCCCCGGCTGCCTGCTGCAGACTTCGCCCCCACGCCGGCACGCCGCAGGTTCGCCGGGCGACTACACCTTGATCGATCTGGACCTGTCGCGCTACGACCAGATCGCGCAGCGCTTCGCGGCGGCGCAGCAGGAGGGCGTGGCCTTCCTCAAGTCCGGCATCGCCACGCGCAATCCGCAGTTCAATCTGATGATAGACGAGATCGAACACGTCGCCGTGCGTTCGCGCGCGCCCATGCTGCTGATGGGACCAACCGGCGCAGGCAAGTCCTTCCTGGCCCGGCGCGTGTTCGAACTGAAGAAAGCGCGCCACCAGCTGCGCGGCGGCTTCGTTGAGATCAACTGCGCCACGCTGCACGGCGACGGCGCGGGCTCCACGCTGTTCGGCCACATCAAGGGCGCATTCACCGGCGCAGCATCGGACCGCCCCGGCCTCCTGCGCACTGCGAACAAAGGCTTGCTGTTTCTTGACGAGATAGGCGAGCTTGGGCTGGACGAGCAAGCCATGCTGCTCAAGGCCGTGGAGGAAAAACGCTTCCTGCCCATGGGCGGCGACCACGAAGTGGAAAGCGACTTCCAGCTTATCGCCGGCACCAACCGCGACCTGGCGGCGGAAGTGGCCGCCGGCCGTTTCCGCGAAGACCTGTACTCCCGCATCAACTTGTGGACCTATGCCCTGCCCGGCCTGGCCGACCGCCCGGAAGATATCGAACCCAATCTGGACTACCTGCTGCTGCAATTCGGCGAAGAGCACGGCGACGCGGTGCGCTTCAACAAGGAAGCGCGCGAACAGTTCATGACCTTCGCCACTTCGTCCGACGCGCGCTGGAGCGGCAATTTCCGTGACCTGTCCGCGTCCGTCACGCGCATGGCCACGCTGGCCGAAGCCGGGCGCATCACCACGGCGGTGGCCGGCGCAGAAATCGCGCGCCTGCAGCGCCAGTGGCGCACGCTATCCCAGCCTGCCGCAGCGGGCGTTCCGCTCGAAGACGCCATCGGCGCGGAGGCGGCGGCGCAGCTGGATCTATTCGACCGCGCGCAGCTGCAGGCGGTGCTGGATGTATGCCGGCAGTCGAAAAATATGTCCGACGCAGGCCGCAAACTCTTTGCCGTTTCGCGCGCCGGCAAGGCCAAGCCGAACGACGCGGACCGCCTCCGCAAATACCTGGCCCGCTTCGGCCTGGAGTGGGACAGCGTATCGTAGGCCGCCATACCGTCGCTTGTTATACGATGGCCGGATTCAACCTTGGAGAAGAAAATGAACAAGGAGCTGGAACTCAAAAAGGCCAAGCGGACCGCCTTGCTATTCCTGGCCGCAGCTGCCCTGGTCTTTATCGTGACGGCCATCCTGCCGCGCAGCTTCGCAATGGACTGCGTAAAAGCGGTGGCGGAAGCGGCCATGGTGGGCGCGCTGGCCGACTGGTTCGCGGTGGTGGCGCTGTTCCGCCGCGTGCCCATCCCGCTGATCTCCGCGCACACCAACATCATCCCCAACAACAAGGACCGCATCGCCGACAACCTGGCGCACTTCGTGCAGGAGAAGTTTCTCGATTCCGAATCGCTCGTGGGCCTGATCCGCAAGCATGACCCCATCGCCCGGCTGGGCGCCTGGCTGGCCGAGCCGGCCAATGACCGCATCCTGGGCGCCTACGTGGTGCGCCTGGCAGCCGGCATGCTGGACATGGCGGAGGACGCGCGCATCCAGCGCTTCCTGAAAGACGCCTTCCACGCCATGCTGGGCAAGCTGGACCTGTCGCGCTCACTGGCCACCGTGCTCGATGCGCTCACCCGCGACGGCCGCCACCAGGAGGTGCTGGACGACGTGATCGACGCGGCCCTGCTGCATCTGCGCGCGCCGGAAAACCAGGAGCTGATCGCCACCAGCATCATCCATTGGCTCAAGCGCGAGCACGCCGCCATGGAAAAGGTGCTGCCCACGGCCTGGCTGGGAGAGAAAGGCGCGGACTGGGTGACCGAGGCGCTCAACACCCTGCTGATGGAAGTGGCGGAAGACCGCTCGCACAAGCTGCGCCGGCGGCTGGACCGCATGATCGCCGAGTTCATCACGCGGCTGCGCGACGATCCATCCTTCCATGAGCGCGCGGAGGAGATCAAGCGCTATATCCGCGACGGCGAAGCGGTGAACGCCTATCTGGCGGAGATCTGGGATGGCTTGCGCAGCTGGATGCGGCAAGACCTGGCGGCGGAAGAGTCGGAGCTGCACCGGCGCGTGGCGGCGATGAGCAAATGGCTGGGGGAGGAGCTGGGCCGCAATCCGGACCTGCGCGCCTCCTTCAGCCGGCATATGGAAGACGCGGCGCGCGCAATGGCGCCGGACTTCGCGGACTTCCTCACCCGCCATATCAGCGATACGGTGAAGAAGTGGGATACCGATGAAATGTCGCGCCAGATCGAACTCAATATCGGCAAGGACCTGCAGTACATCCGCATCAACGGCACCATTGTTGGCGGATGTATCGGCTTGCTCTTATTCCTGTCCTCGCACCTGATCGGCCTGGCGCGCATGCAATAGCGGCTTAGTAGGCCGTCAGCGCCTTGCCGAACTTGATCAGCCACAGGCGGCTTGGACGCTCGCGGTCGTCGCCGCGCGCCACGCGAATGTTGTTGGCGGCATCGCAGCCAGCGGAGGTGCTGGTGACGATGGCGCCGTTCGCGTCCACATTGCACTTGGTGACGTCGGCATCGGCTACCGCCACACCGGCCGGCGTGAAGATCTTGGTTTTCAAGCCGAAGTCGTTGTCGTTGGCCAGGGCCAGTGTGTTGCCGTCGACGATGGTCAGGCCTTCGGCTTTTTCAGCCAGCCAGCCGATCGCGTTCAGGTCCAGCAGCAGGGTCTTCTTCAGCGCCACCACTTTCGACCAGTCCGCGCCGTTCACCGCAACGCCGCCCATCGAGCTTTTCTCCAGGTCGGAGCTGGCGGCGTTGAACGCGGCCGCGCTGATATCGGTAGCGTTGGCGATTTCCACCAGCATCAGCTTGTTGAACACTTTGCCGCTTGGCGCCGCGCCCTGTTCAATCACGATGAATTTGCCGTTGCCCAACGCCACCACGTCGCCCAGCTTGGCGTTGCCGGTGCGGCCGTCCTGGTAGTCGGCGCCGTTCAGCGGGTAGGCGTACATCTTCGACGTGGTGCCGCTCACCGGATCGAATTCCACCCAGCGCGTAAAGCGTGCAAAGCGCTCGATCTGCTCGCTCTTGCCGGTCACCGAGTATTGCGCGCTGCCGTCGGTCAGAGGGCTTTGCAGGAAGGTGTGCAGCTTGTCGGTGGTGGTGTCCAGCGCCATGCCTTCGATACCGCGGTTGGCGCGGCGCTTGGCGAAGATGGCAGGCAGGCCGCTGCCTGCGGCGTATTTGTTCTGCACGATGCCGGTGGCGGGGTCGATCTTCACAACGAATGGACCGTATTCGTCGGCCACCCACAGCGCGCTGCGCTTCTTGTCCAGCACGATGGCTTCGCTGTCCAGGCCATTCACGTTGAACGCGGCCTTGCTGTTGGCGTCGAACTTCATCGCATCCATGACCGGGACTTCCGCCGAATTGCCCAGGGTGCCCGCTGGCAGCGGCAGGCCGCTCATATTGACGGTGGCGCTGGCTTTGATCGGCTGCACGGAGGTCAGCACCGCACCGGTCTTGCCGACGGTGATGATGCCGATCGATGGCGTGAAGCTCGGCGAGGGGAAGATTTTTGCGCCCATCACGCCGCTGCCGGTCAGCGCCGGCACGTTCGGGCCGTCGCCGTTCGGGCCGCGGTCGGTCAGGCCGTAGAACTCCAGGTCGCCGTTGGCGTTGGTGCCCTTGAAGGCCAGCGAGGAGCCGAAGGACGGCAGGAAGCCCAGCGGGAACTCTTCTTTCACCTTGGCGTTGCTGCCTTCGTAGGGGATGTAGTACTTGCTGTCGGCCTGCATTTGGTAGCGGGTCACGGTTACGCTCACGTCGCCCTGCGTGAAGTTCTGGTTGACCGGCGTGCCCACTTTCGACGCCAGCGTGTCCTCGAAGTGTTCGCGCACCAGGGCGCGGCGGTCGTCATCCACGCTGCGCGCAGCGTACTTGGCGCCGGCGGCGGTCAGGTTGGCGGCCATGGCGGTGTTGAAGGCTGCGGCGGCCAGGGTAAAGTCGGCGGTCTTGGTTGCCAGCGCGGTTTTCACGTCGGCGGTGATTTTGATGCCGTTCTGCGGATCGCTGTCCTCGTCCAGCAATTGCAGCGCCAGCAGGCGGTTGACGACTTTCACATCGCCGACATCGGTGGCGCCAGCCAGCTGCAGCGGCGTGATGGTGGCAGCGCAAGCCGCACTGCCCAGCGCAATGCCGCCGATGTTGAAGCTCACCGTGTCGCCCGTGGTGCAGGTGAATTCGCCTTTCGAGCCGGTAGCCGCCTTGGCGGCGGTGCCGGCCACGTAATCCAGGCCTTCAACTGCGCCATCCAGGAACACGCCGTTGATGACGGGCTTCACCGGCGCAATGACTGCAGGGCTGTCGTCGCTGCTGCCGCAAGCGCTCAGCGCGAGGGCGACGGCCAGGGACAACAGGGAGAGTTGGGGGAGCTTCATGCTGCGGACCTCTTCTGATTGAAAAGGCGCAGTCTACTGAGCAGATATGACAACGTTATGACGCTGAAAAGCGAAAAACCCCCATCTGCACTGAGCGCGATCTTGAGCGCGTTCAGGCTGATGGGGGCTTTTTCATATAACTAGCCTGACGATAACCTACTTTCACACTGGTTGCAGCACTATCATCGGCGCAAAATCGTTTCACGGTCCTGTTCGGGATGGGAAGGGGTGGGACCGATTTGCTATGGTCATCAGGCTTTGACTTGTACGCTGCGTGCTATGGCACGCAGCTGCAATCTGGAAGAAGTAAATTCGGGTAGTAATTCAAACACAGGCAAATGCGATATAACCGTCAAGGTTATAGGGACAAGCCTTACGGGCAATTAGTACTGGTTAGCTTAATGCATTACTGCACTTCCACACCCAGCCTATCAACGTCCTGGTCTCGAACGACCCTTCAAGGAGCTTAAAGCTCCGGGAAATCTCATCTCAAGGCAAGTTTCCCGCTTAGATGCTTTCAGCGGTTATCTCTTCCGAACTTAGCTACCCGGCAATGCCACTGGCGTGACAACCGGTACACCAGAGGTTCGTCCACTCCGGTCCTCTCGTACTAGGAGCAGCCCCCTTCAAATTTCCAACGCCCACGGCAGATAGGGACCAAACTGTCTCACGACGTTTTAAACCCAGCTCACGTACCACTTTAAATGGCGAACAGCCATACCCTTGGGACCGGCTACAGCCCCAGGATGTGATGAGCCGACATCGAGGTGCCAAACTCCCCCGTCGATATGAACTCTTGGGAGGAATCAGCCTGTTATCCCCAGAGTACCTTTTATCCGTTGAGCGATGGCCCTTCCATACAGAACCACCGGATCACTATGTCCTACTTTCGTACCTGCTCGACTTGTCGGTCTCGCAGTTAAGCACGCTTATGCCATTGCACTATCATCACGATGTCCGACCGTAATTAGCGTACCTTCGAACTCCTCCGTTACACTTTAGGAGGAGACCGCCCCAGTCAAACTGCCTACCATGCACTGTCCCCGATCCGGATCACGGACCAAGGTTAGAACCTCAAACAAACCAGGGTGGTATTTCAAGGTTGGCTCCACGAGAACTGGCGTCCCCGCTTCAAAGCCTCCCACCTATCCTACACAGATTGGTTCAAAGTCCAATGCAAAGCTACAGTAAAGGTTCATGGGGTCTTTCCGTCTAGCCGCGGGTAGATTGCATCATCACAAACACTTCAACTTCGCTGAGTCTCGGGAGGAGACAGTGTGGCCATCGTTACGCCATTCGTGCAGGTCGGAACTTACCCGACAAGGAATTTCGCTACCTTAGGACCGTTATAGTTACGGCCGCCGTTTACTGGGACTTCAATCAAGAGCTTGCACCCCATCATTTAATCTTCCAGCACCGGGCAGGCGTCACACCCTATACGTCCACTTTCGTGTTTGCAGAGTGCTGTGTTTTTATTAAACAGTCGCAGCCACCAGTTTATTGCAACCCTTTCGCCCTACTGAAGTAAATCAGCCAAGCTACCGGGGCGTACCTTTTCCCGAAGTTACGGTACCAATTTGCCGAGTTCCTTCTCCCGAGTTCTCTCAAGCGCCTTAGAATACTCATCTCGCCCACCTGTGTCGGTTTGCGGTACGGTCTCGTATGACTGAAGCTTAGAGGCTTTTCTTGGAACCACTTCCGATTGCTACGTGAACAAGTTCACTCGTCCAACTCCCTTGAATTACGCGCCCGGATTTGCCTAAGCGCCTTCTATGAAGCAGAAACTGCCTATTCCAACAGGCAGACAACCTTCCGCGATCCGTCCCCCCATCGCATCATACGACGGTGCAGGAATATTAACCTGCTTCCCATCAGCTACGCATCTCTGCCTCGCCTTAGGGGCCGACTCACCCTGCTCCGATGAACGTTGAACAGGAAACCTTGGGCTTACGGCGTGGGGGCTTTTCACCCCCATTATCGCTACTCATGTCAGCATTCGCACTTCTGATACCTCCAGCATCCTTTACAAGACACCTTCGCAGGCTTACAGAACGCTCTCCTACCATATGCATAAATGCATATCCGCAGCTTCGGTGACTGGCTTAGCCCCGTTACATCTTCCGCGCAGGACGACTCGATCAGTGAGCTATTACGCTTTCTTTAAATGATGGCTGCTTCTAAGCCAACATCCTGACTGTTTTAGCCTTCCCACTTCGTTTTCCACTTAGCCAATCTTTGGGACCTTAGCTGGCGGTCTGGGTTGTTTCCCTCTTGACGCCGGACGTTAGCACCCGACGTCTGTCTCCCAAGCTCGCACTCATCGGTATTCGGAGTTTGCAATGGTTTGGTAAGTCGCGATGACCCCCTAGCCATAACAGTGCTCTACCCCCGATGGTGATACTTGAGGCACTACCTAAATAGTTTTCGGAGAGAACCAGCTATTTCCAAGTTTGTTTAGCCTTTCACCCCTACCCACAGCTCATCCCCTAATTTTTCAACATTAGTGGGTTCGGTCCTCCAGTGCGTGTTACCGCACCTTCAACCTGGCCATGGGTAGATCACTTGGTTTCGGGTCTACACCCAGCGACTGGCGCCCTGTTCGGACTCGATTTCTCTACGGCTCCCCAATCTGGTTAACCTTGCCACTGAATGTAAGTCGCTGACCCATTATACAAAAGGTACGCAGTCACGGAACAAGTCCGCTCCTACTGTTTGTATGCACACGGTTTCAGGATCTATTTCACTCCCCTCCCGGGGTTCTTTTCGCCTTTCCCTCACGGTACTGGTTCACTATCGGTCGATTACGAGTATTTAGCCTTGGAGGATGGTCCCCCCATATTCAGACAGGATTTCTCGTGTCCCGCCCTACTTGTCGCATACTTAGTTCCACACATCGCATTTCGTGTACGGGGCTATCACCCGCTATGGCCGCCATTTCCAGAGCGTTCCACTATGCGTCATGCTAAATCATGCAGGCTCATCCCATTTCGCTCGCCACTACTTTGGGAATCTCGGTTGATTTATTTTCCTGCAGCTACTTAGATGTTTCAGTTCGCCGCGTTCGCTTTGCATACCTATGTATTCAGTATGCAATGACCTAAAAGGCCGGGTTTCCCCATTCGGAAATCCTCGGATCAAAGCTTGTTTGTCAGCTCCCCGAGGCTTATCGCAGACTTCTACGTCCTTCATCGCCTGTAATCGCCAAGGCATCCACCATGTGCACTTATTCACTTGTCCCTATAACCTTGACGGCTATCGGTATCAAGCATTTACTACTGTGTTTGATGATTTATCTACTACCCTGAATATCTTGCGATATTCAATAAATCTTTACTTCTTCCAAATTGTTAAAGAACGATACTACTTAAACCTAAACGTCTGATCGCTTACGTTTAAACAGTAAAACTGGTAGGGCTGGTTGGACTCGAACCAACGACCCCCGCGTTATCAACACGGTGCTCTAACCAGCTGAGCTACAGCCCCAGAAAACGTTCTCTTTAAAAACAGCCGATAAGTGTGAGCGTTTGGCGTGGCGCCATACTCTAGAAAGGAGGTGATCCAGCCGCACCTTCCGATACGGCTACCTTGTTACGACTTCACCCCAGTCACGAATCCTACCGTGGTAAGCGCCCTCCTTGCGGTTAAGCTACCTACTTCTGGTAAAACCCGCTCCCATGGTGTGACGGGCGGTGTGTACAAGACCCGGGAACGTATTCACCGCGACATGCTGATCCGCGATTACTAGCGATTCCAACTTCATGCAGTCGAGTTGCAGACTACAATCCGGACTACGATACACTTTCTGGGATTAGCTCCCCCTCGCGGGTTGGCGGCCCTCTGTATGTACCATTGTATGACGTGTGAAGCCCTACCCATAAGGGCCATGAGGACTTGACGTCATCCCCACCTTCCTCCGGTTTGTCACCGGCAGTCTCATTAGAGTGCCCTTTCGTAGCAACTAATGACAAGGGTTGCGCTCGTTGCGGGACTTAACCCAACATCTCACGACACGAGCTGACGACAGCCATGCAGCACCTGTGTGAAGGTTCTCTTTCGAGCACTCCCCAATCTCTCGGGGATTCCTTCCATGTCAAGGGTAGGTAAGGTTTTTCGCGTTGCATCGAATTAATCCACATCATCCACCGCTTGTGCGGGTCCCCGTCAATTCCTTTGAGTTTTAATCTTGCGACCGTACTCCCCAGGCGGTCTACTTCACGCGTTAGCTGCGTTACCAAGTCAATTAAGACCCGACAACTAGTAGACATCGTTTAGGGCGTGGACTACCAGGGTATCTAATCCTGTTTGCTCCCCACGCTTTCGTGCATGAGCGTCAATCTTGACCCAGGGGGCTGCCTTCGCCATCGGTGTTCCTCCACATCTCTACGCATTTCACTGCTACACGTGGAATTCTACCCCCCTCTGCCAGATTCTAGCCTTGCAGTCTCCATCGCCATTCCCAGGTTGAGCCCGGGGATTTCACGACAGACTTACAAAACCGCCTGCGCACGCTTTACGCCCAGTAATTCCGATTAACGCTTGCACCCTACGTATTACCGCGGCTGCTGGCACGTAGTTAGCCGGTGCTTATTCTTCAGGTACCGTCATTAGCTCCGGATATTAGCCGAAACCGTTTCTTCCCTGACAAAAGAGCTTTACAACCCGAAGGCCTTCTTCACTCACGCGGCATTGCTGGATCAGGCTTGCGCCCATTGTCCAAAATTCCCCACTGCTGCCTCCCGTAGGAGTCTGGACCGTGTCTCAGTTCCAGTGTGGCTGGTCGTCCTCTCAGACCAGCTACTGATCGATGCCTTGGTAGGCCTTTACCCTACCAACTAGCTAATCAGATATCGGCCGCTCCAGGAGCACAAGGCCTTGCGGTCCCCTGCTTTCATCCGTAGATCGTATGCGGTATTAGCGTAACTTTCGCTACGTTATCCCCCACTCTTGGGTACGTTCCGATATATTACTCACCCGTTCGCCACTCGTCAGCGGAGCAAGCTCCCTGTTACCGTTCGACTTGCATGTGTAAAGCATGCCGCCAGCGTTCAATCTGAGCCAGGATCAAACTCTTCAGTTCAATCTCTGTTTAAAGTCCATAAATGGACTTGTCTGCGTTCCATGCCACTGGCATGTAACACCTCACTCAAAATACTGACGATTCCTTCTTTCGAAGGTCACGTTTAATATATTGTGTAAGCGTTTAATAATTTGAGCTAAGAAGCTTGCGCTTCCGGCATCATCATCAAACGCCCACACTTATCGACTGTTAATTTTTAAAGAGGTCTGCGTTTCTTGCTGAATCGTTGTGTTCAGCAGCAGAGAGACGAGATTATGGGGCTTGGTCTTCATTCCGTCAACCCCCTGCTCCGATAATTGCTATCGGCCCGTATCTGCTCCTGGCTGAATGGCAGCGGCGCCAATTGCTTGGCGGCGTACAAGGGCACTTGGTCCGCATAGTTGGCCGACTTCGGATCGGTTGATTGTCCATACACCAGCAGCCCTTGCGCTACCGGCCCAACGGCGTCGAAGCCCACCAGCTGGATATAGCTTGTACCCCAAACTATATTGCGATAACCATCTGCATTCAGGGCCGTTCCCATGTGTACCGAGTTATAGGAACCGTCGATATCACCGATGCCGCCGTGTACCGGCACCCTGACGCCATTGCGGATATCGGCCTGGTAATCTCCCAGCTTCCCGTCCAGCGGAACGCCCGCCGCTTGCAACTTGAGTGCAGCCGCCCGCAAGGCATTCAGCATCGCTGGCATCGCCGATGGCGCTACGCCATGCGGCGTATTGACCGGATCGTCCGGATTCATGGCCACGCGCCACCGGTTCGGGATAAGCGCGGCGGTGTTCCAGAATTCGCGGAACAGAATGGCGCCCCGGCTATCCAGATTCGCCCGCCTGTCCCACGCGGCGAGCACCTGGCAGGCAGCGGCCAGCACCGCATCGCCACCGGTGCAGCCGGCAAGCAGGTCCGGCAGCACCAGTTCCGCCGCATAGATGCGGTTGGCAAACAGCAGTTCCCGCAAATCGTCCGGCGACAGCTGCTGCTTCAACGCCAGCGCAGCATCCACCTGGCTGAAACCTATGCGAGTGCGCAACCCTTGCGCGATACCGACCGAGCCGTACATGGGCGAATATCCGAACGGCGGCGGCCCCAGCAACAAAGACTTCGAGTTGGCCAGCCAGTATCCGTCGTTGGAGTTGGCCACATAGTCGCTCCGCATCAGCGCCGGCGCGTGGGCCGGATTGAATATCCCGTCCGGTGCGCCATCTTGCTGCGCCCAGCCGCAACCGGTTCGCGCGCCGTCGAAGGACAGCAGCGCCGGGAACACCAGGCAGTCCGACAGGAAACGCTCGGTGGCGACCGCCGGCACCACGCTGGCGTCCGCGTACATGGTGTTGCCATCCCGGTCGGCTGCCACGGTGTTCACCCAGGGCAACCCAGCAATACGGTCAAGCGAACTCTTCATGCTGGCGATGCTGGTCGCCCGCCCTATGGCCAACCACTGTTCCAGCAACCGTGTGTTGTTGCGGTTGGCGTCCGCCAGCACATAAGCCTGCGTCGCGCTCCAGTTGACGCCGGCCTCGGGCTTGACCATCACCGCGCCGTGCTTGCTGAAGTAGAACACCTTACGCTTGCTGGCGATACTGCCGTCCGCCTGCAGCATGTCCACAGCCACCGTTTTCGCACTCATCTTCACCGGAACGCCGTCGACCATATATGTGGTGCCGGACGGATCAGCGGTATCGAGCGCCAGGCGGAAGGTGGTGAAATGGGCGGCCTTGGTGACGGTGTGGGTCCACGCCACGTCCTTGTTAAAGCCGATCACGACTATCGGCAGACCTCCCAGCATGACGCCCATCGCATCGTAAGAACCGCTCACGGTCAGGTGGACCTGGTAGAAGCGGTCGGTACTGGTCCACGGATAGTGCGGATTGCCAAGCAACATGCCACGCCCGTTCTGGCTGGCGTCCTTGCCAATAGCCAGGCCGTTGCTGGCCATGCGCGGCTTGAACAGTCCGGCCAGCATGGCGGGATTGGGCGCGGTCTTGCCGGCGCGGCGGCGCGCCAGCGGGACACCGGGATCGCGCGCGGCCGCCAGCACTTCCCTGGCAAAAACCTGGCCGGATGCGTGCAGCGCCTTTTCCGCTATCAGCAGATACAGGTCGTCCACCGAAATCGGCCGTACCCACTCCTTGCCGTTGCAGGCGGCCGGCAAGGCGCCGGCGTGGTCGCGCAGGAAGCGGTTGTAGCCGGCCGCATAGCCCTCCAGCAGATCGCGGATCTCCTGGCTACCGGCGGCGTAGCCGGCGCGCAGTTGCTCCAGGTCGAGGTAGCCCTTGAAGAAGAAATCGCTGTCTTCGTTTTTCAAATCGAAGCCATGCTCGTCGAGGTAGTCGATGGCCACGCTGTATTCGCCGTCGGCGCCCCTGGTGGGCATGGCGGCTCCGCCAAAATAGCGCGAGCGCTCGCCGCGCACGGTCAGCATGCTGTCGGCCAGCATGCAGACATTGTCCTCGGCATAGGCGTAGGCCATGCCATAGCCCAAGCCAATGAAGTTGTCGGCGCGGACATGGGCGACACCATGGGTGGTACGTGCCAGGTCGGCGCTGAAGCGGGGCGCAGGCTGGGGCGGCAGCGGTGCGGTGGCGGGAGCTTGCTTGTCGCCGCAAGCGGCGAGCAAGACGGTGCACAGGAGGAGCGGGCTGAGCAGTTTCATATGCGACCTTTCTACAGTAGGTCGAAACATCATCGCTGCCTATGCCCAACTCCGGTTTGCGCAAGCTCAAACCAGTGCCGTGCTACACGCCTGTCATCACGAAGCTTTGTAGAACACGTAGTCGGCCTGGTACTTCACCATCTGCTTGGCGCCGGCGTTGGCCGCGCTGCAGCTTTCGGATGGCGCCACGCCGCCCTGGGTGTTGATGCGCTGGATGTAGCTTATGCCGCTCATCATGCCGGAGCCGGTGGCAGGGCTGGCCTGTACCAGCTGGTGAGGAATGGAACCCGGCGTGGGCGACGGATGGACAGCCAACTGCTTGCCGGTTACCTTGCTGCCGTCGTTGGCTTCCCAGGTCGGGCCGCCGTAGTATTTGCCGACTGCAGTCTTGTTTTTGTCATAGAGAGTGGCGGTGGGGCCGATGAACGCCCATTCGTAGGCGTCGGGCATGCCGGCTTTCGCGCGGCACTCATAAGCCAGATCGCCTGCGCCGAGCGCAGTCATGACGGCTTTGTGGCCGGCCGGCACGGCAATCGGCGTGCCCTCGGATGCTTGGGCGGCGGTTGCAAAAACGGATAGCAGGAACAGAATGCGTTTCATCGGAATCTCCTGGTTAGTGCGGCAGGATGCCAGCACGCAAGACATATACGAGAGGAAACGCAAAACGGATTCAGGTAAACGCAAAAAACCCCCACCGGATCACCGGAGGGGGTTTTGCTTATAACTAGCCTGACGATAACCTACTTTCACACTGGTTGCAGCACTATCATCGGCGCAAAATCGTTTCACGGTCCTGTTCGGGATGGGAAGGGGTGGGACCGATTTGCTATGGTCATCAGGCTTTGACTTGTAAGCTTTGCAGCGCTAGGGCGCCACAACAGCTTTAAAACTTGGAAGAATTCAGATTTATTATGTAGCGATTGCGTATCAACATACGCACAACATGCGCACTTCTCGCCTATAACCATCAATGTTATAGGGACAAGCCTTACGGGCAATTAGTACTGGTTAGCTTAATGCATTACTGCACTTCCACACCCAGCCTATCAACGTCCTGGTCTCGAACGACCCTTCAAGGAGCTTAAAGCTCCGGGAAATCTCATCTCAAGGCAAGTTTCCCGCTTAGATGCTTTCAGCGGTTATCTCTTCCGAACTTAGCTACCCGGCAATGCCACTGGCGTGACAACCGGTACACCAGAGGTTCGTCCACTCCGGTCCTCTCGTACTAGGAGCAGCCCCCTTCAAATTTCCAACGCCCACGGCAGATAGGGACCAAACTGTCTCACGACGTTTTAAACCCAGCTCACGTACCACTTTAAATGGCGAACAGCCATACCCTTGGGACCGGCTACAGCCCCAGGATGTGATGAGCCGACATCGAGGTGCCAAACTCCCCCGTCGATATGAACTCTTGGGAGGAATCAGCCTGTTATCCCCAGAGTACCTTTTATCCGTTGAGCGATGGCCCTTCCATACAGAACCACCGGATCACTATGTCCTACTTTCGTACCTGCTCGACTTGTCGGTCTCGCAGTTAAGCACGCTTATGCCATTGCACTATCATCACGATGTCCGACCGTAATTAGCGTACCTTCGAACTCCTCCGTTACACTTTAGGAGGAGACCGCCCCAGTCAAACTGCCTACCATGCACTGTCCCCGATCCGGATCACGGACCAAGGTTAGAACCTCAAACAAACCAGGGTGGTATTTCAAGGTTGGCTCCACGAGAACTGGCGTCCCCGCTTCAAAGCCTCCCACCTATCCTACACAGATTGGTTCAAAGTCCAATGCAAAGCTACAGTAAAGGTTCATGGGGTCTTTCCGTCTAGCCGCGGGTAGATTGCATCATCACAAACACTTCAACTTCGCTGAGTCTCGGGAGGAGACAGTGTGGCCATCGTTACGCCATTCGTGCAGGTCGGAACTTACCCGACAAGGAATTTCGCTACCTTAGGACCGTTATAGTTACGGCCGCCGTTTACTGGGACTTCAATCAAGAGCTTGCACCCCATCATTTAATCTTCCAGCACCGGGCAGGCGTCACACCCTATACGTCCACTTTCGTGTTTGCAGAGTGCTGTGTTTTTATTAAACAGTCGCAGCCACCAGTTTATTGCAACCCTTTCGCCCTACTGAAGTAAATCAGCCAAGCTACCGGGGCGTACCTTTTCCCGAAGTTACGGTACCAATTTGCCGAGTTCCTTCTCCCGAGTTCTCTCAAGCGCCTTAGAATACTCATCTCGCCCACCTGTGTCGGTTTGCGGTACGGTCTCGTATGACTGAAGCTTAGAGGCTTTTCTTGGAACCACTTCCGATTGCTACGTGAACAAGTTCACTCGTCCCACTCCCTTGAATTACGCGCCCGGATTTGCCTAAGCGCCTTCTATGAAGCAGAAACTGACTATTCCAACAGTCAGACAACCTTCCGCGATCCGTCCCCCCATCGCATCATACGACGGTGCAGGAATATTAACCTGCTTCCCATCAGCTACGCATCTCTGCCTCGCCTTAGGGGCCGACTCACCCTGCTCCGATGAACGTTGAACAGGAAACCTTGGGCTTACGGCGTGGGGGCTTTTCACCCCCATTATCGCTACTCATGTCAGCATTCGCACTTCTGATACCTCCAGCATCCTTTACAAGACACCTTCGCAGGCTTACAGAACGCTCTCCTACCATATCCTTGCGGATATCCGCAGCTTCGGTGACTGGCTTAGCCCCGTTACATCTTCCGCGCAGGACGACTCGATCAGTGAGCTATTACGCTTTCTTTAAATGATGGCTGCTTCTAAGCCAACATCCTGACTGTTTTAGCCTTCCCACTTCGTTTTCCACTTAGCCAATCTTTGGGACCTTAGCTGGCGGTCTGGGTTGTTTCCCTCTTGACGCCGGACGTTAGCACCCGACGTCTGTCTCCCAAGCTCGCACTCATCGGTATTCGGAGTTTGCAATGGTTTGGTAAGTCGCGATGACCCCCTAGCCATAACAGTGCTCTACCCCCGATGGTGATACTTGAGGCACTACCTAAATAGTTTTCGGAGAGAACCAGCTATTTCCAAGTTTGTTTAGCCTTTCACCCCTACCCACAGCTCATCCCCTAATTTTTCAACATTAGTGGGTTCGGTCCTCCAGTGCGTGTTACCGCACCTTCAACCTGGCCATGGGTAGATCACTTGGTTTCGGGTCTACACCCAGCGACTGGCGCCCTGTTCGGACTCGATTTCTCTACGGCTCCCCAATCTGGTTAACCTTGCCACTGAATGTAAGTCGCTGACCCATTATACAAAAGGTACGCAGTCACGGAACAAGTCCGCTCCTACTGTTTGTATGCACACGGTTTCAGGATCTATTTCACTCCCCTCCCGGGGTTCTTTTCGCCTTTCCCTCACGGTACTGGTTCACTATCGGTCGATTACGAGTATTTAGCCTTGGAGGATGGTCCCCCCATATTCAGACAGGATTTCTCGTGTCCCGCCCTACTTGTCGCATACTTAGTTCCACACATCGCATTTCGTGTACGGGGCTATCACCCGCTATGGCCGCCATTTCCAGAGCGTTCCACTATGCGTCATGCTAAATCATGCAGGCTCATCCCATTTCGCTCGCCACTACTTTGGGAATCTCGGTTGATTTATTTTCCTGCAGCTACTTAGATGTTTCAGTTCGCCGCGTTCGCTTTGCATGCCTATGTATTCAGCATGCAATGACCTATAAGGCCGGGTTTCCCCATTCGGAAATCCTCGGATCAAAGCTTGTTTGTCAGCTCCCCGAGGCTTATCGCAGACTTCTACGTCCTTCATCGCCTGTAATCGCCAAGGCATCCACCATGTGCACTTATTCACTTGTCCCTATAACATTGATTCCTTGCGACTAACAAAGAATCGTCATAAAGCAAGAAGTACTACGTTGTTGCGTTTGTTGATACATACAATCACTACCCTCGTTCAATCTTGCGATCAAACGAAAATAATAAATCTTTACTTCTTCCAAATTTTTAAAGAACGGTACAACTCAAACCTAAACCACAGAGGCTTACGTTTGAACTGTAATGGTGGAGGATGACGGGATCGAACCGACGACCCCCTGCTTGCAAAGCAGGTGCTCTCCCAGCTGAGCTAATCCCCCTGAGTTCTTCAATCTTCAACAGCCGATAAGTGTGAGCGTTTGGCGTGGCGCCATACTCTAGAAAGGAGGTGATCCAGCCGCACCTTCCGATACGGCTACCTTGTTACGACTTCACCCCAGTCACGAATCCTACCGTGGTAAGCGCCCTCCTTACGGTTAAGCTACCTACTTCTGGTAAAACCCGCTCCCATGGTGTGACGGGCGGTGTGTACAAGACCCGGGAACGTATTCACCGCGACATGCTGATCCGCGATTACTAGCGATTCCAACTTCATGCAGTCGAGTTGCAGACTACAATCCGGACTACGATACACTTTCTGGGATTAGCTCCCCCTCGCGGGTTGGCGGCCCTCTGTATGTACCATTGTATGACGTGTGAAGCCCTACCCATAAGGGCCATGAGGACTTGACGTCATCCCCACCTTCCTCCGGTTTGTCACCGGCAGTCTCATTAGAGTGCCCTTTCGTAGCAACTAATGACAAGGGTTGCGCTCGTTGCGGGACTTAACCCAACATCTCACGACACGAGCTGACGACAGCCATGCAGCACCTGTGTGAAGGTTCTCTTTCGAGCACTCCCCAATCTCTCGGGGATTCCTTCCATGTCAAGGGTAGGTAAGGTTTTTCGCGTTGCATCGAATTAATCCACATCATCCACCGCTTGTGCGGGTCCCCGTCAATTCCTTTGAGTTTTAATCTTGCGACCGTACTCCCCAGGCGGTCTACTTCACGCGTTAGCTGCGTTACCAAGTCAATTAAGACCCGACAACTAGTAGACATCGTTTAGGGCGTGGACTACCAGGGTATCTAATCCTGTTTGCTCCCCACGCTTTCGTGCATGAGCGTCAATCTTGACCCAGGGGGCTGCCTTCGCCATCGGTGTTCCTCCACATCTCTACGCATTTCACTGCTACACGTGGAATTCTACCCCCCTCTGCCAGATTCTAGCCTTGCAGTCTCCATCGCCATTCCCAGGTTGAGCCCGGGGATTTCACGACAGACTTACAAAACCGCCTGCGCACGCTTTACGCCCAGTAATTCCGATTAACGCTTGCACCCTACGTATTACCGCGGCTGCTGGCACGTAGTTAGCCGGTGCTTATTCTTCAGGTACCGTCATTAGCTCCGGATATTAGCCGAAACCGTTTCTTCCCTGACAAAAGAGCTTTACAACCCGAAGGCCTTCTTCACTCACGCGGCATTGCTGGATCAGGCTTGCGCCCATTGTCCAAAATTCCCCACTGCTGCCTCCCGTAGGAGTCTGGACCGTGTCTCAGTTCCAGTGTGGCTGGTCGTCCTCTCAGACCAGCTACTGATCGATGCCTTGGTAGGCCTTTACCCTACCAACTAGCTAATCAGATATCGGCCGCTCCAGGAGCACAAGGCCTTGCGGTCCCCTGCTTTCATCCTTAGATCGTATGCGGTATTAGCGTAACTTTCGCTACGTTATCCCCCACTCTTGGGTACGTTCCGATATATTACTCACCCGTTCGCCACTCGTCAGCGGAGCAAGCTCCCTGTTACCGTTCGACTTGCATGTGTAAAGCATGCCGCCAGCGTTCAATCTGAGCCAGGATCAAACTCTTCAGTTCAATCTCTGTTTAAAGTCATTGCTGACTTGGTCGCTCTTCAAAATAACTGACGATTCCTTCTTTCGAAGGTCACGTTTAATTTTTTCGTTGAGCGTTTAATAATTTGAGCTAAGAGGCTTGCGCCTCCGGCATCATCATCAAACGCCCACACTTATCGACTGTTAATTTTTAAAGATCTGCTGCGTTTGACAAAGCGTTTTGTTTGTCAGCAGCGAAGAAGGAAGATTATGAGGCTTGTCGTTACTTCCGTCAACCCCCTGTTTTTCCTTCTATCCTGCGCTGCGTATGTTCAGCAGCGCGGGGACAGAACTATAGCAAGCCGCTCCGCAGCTTGCAAGCCCTAGCGCAAAATTATCGTCTGGCGCTTCCAGGCCGGGTCTTGCCACTTGTAGAACGCGGACAGCGACTCCGGCTTGTCGGCCGCACGCTCCACTGCCAGCGACGGAATGCTCACCAGTTCGAAGCTGCGCTTGTATGCGCCAGCACTGCGCACCTCGCGGGCGACCAGCATCTTGTCCGTACCCGGCACCCAGCCTGCGAATTCAGCGTACCCGATATCCGGTTCACTGCTTGCGGGCGGCAGTACGTCCGCAACCCAGGCGGCGCCTTCTTTACGGAATATCCATAACTCGCGCCAGCCATCCATGGGCTGCACCGCCAGGGCCAGGGCGGTTCCCGCAGCATTCACGCGGGCCGATGCGTTCCAAACGATGCCGTAGGTGCAGCGCCGCAGCAGCGGATTTGCCGCCGTGTGTTTGCCGTCGACCAGCAGCACGCAGGTTTCGCCGGGCTGGCCCAGTGCGCTGGTTACCGCAAGCCCAGCCGGTGCGACCAGCTTCATAGCAGCAGGAGGCGCCGGCTCCAAGGCCCAGCGCACCCCACCCAGCCTGACCGCCGCCTCCCCGTATGCCGCGCTGTCCTCTTCCGCCAATTCGGCCTTGTTCACGCCGGCGAGCGCCTCAAGCGCGCGGTTCGCGGCAGCCGGGGCATCCACGCCCTTGCGCGCACGCTGGAAGGCGATCGCGGACCACACGGATGCGCGCCGCATGCGCAAGCGATTCTGCACATGTTCCGGCAGTCCTTCGGCCGGGACGCTATCAAGCACGCCGGCGCGCCAAACGTCATACGCCGCGCGCTGCGTCACGCCCAGCGCCGGGTCGATGCACGCCGGCTTGGTCAGGGCCAGCGCGGCATTGGCGCGCTGCATCGGCGTGACACGCGGCAGCGAGGCGGCGCCGGTCGGCTGCAACGGCGCACCCGCTATCGGCACAGTCGTCGCCGCAGCCATTCCCGCAGCCATCCCGATCACGCGCCGGTACGCGTCGCCGTCGTAGCACAGGCGGACCTGGCCGTCCTGCTCCACGCCCCGCAACACCACGCCATATTGCGCCACCACCTCCAGATGCGCCGATGTGGCCTGCTCCACCTGCGGGGTCTGGCGGGACGAAGCGCGCTGTGCCAGCCGCTCGGCCATGGCGCCCAGCGCATCGAATGGCTCGCCGTTGATGGCGTCCGCCGGCGCAGCTTTCAGATAGGCCGCCGTGTAGGCGATACCGAGTGCTTCGCTGCCCGGCGTATCACGCAGAAAACGCACCACCGACAGCAATGCCGGCGCATCGGCAGGCGTATCGCCCAGCATGCGCACCCGCGACGCGCGGATATAACCGGTCCGCTCGCGCCTGTGGTCATACACTTGCAGGAAATCCTGGCGCTGCCCGCGTACTTCCAGCACGTCGCCCTGCCACAGCAGCGCCTGCTGCTGGGCCGTATCGCGGGCGGCGGCGCGCAGCGGCGCCTGGTCCTGCACCACCACGGCCAGTGCGGCCGCCGCAACCACACTCGCGAGCATAATCAGTTCTCCCCGCCGTTGGCAGCCACGGTCTCGCGGGCGGGCTTGCGCTGTCCAAGCAGGGCGGAGCCGATAAAGCCGCCCTCGGCCGGCGGCGCCGCGATGATCACCTGCACCTTGTCGGACAGCTTGTCCGCCATGGTCTTCTGGATCAGCAGCGGATGCTGGCTCAGCAGCGCGCCCTCACGCTCCATCTGCGCGCTGCTGGCCTTGCCCAGCGCATCCTGGCGGTAGGCCTCCGCGTCCGCCAGCTTGCGGCGCGACTCCGCCTCGCCGGTTGCTTCGATCACCCGCGCCTGCGCATTGCCTTCGGACGTCTTGATGCGCGCCGTCTTCTCAGCTTCCGCTTCCAGCCTGCGCTGCTCCACCTGCTTCTGCTTGAACGGCAGCACATGCCGCATCGCCTCCTCCTGCGCCCTCGCCGCGATCACCTGCTCGGAAGCAGCGGCTTCCGCCTGCTTCTCACGCCGCACTTTCTCCGCATCCGCCTCCAGCGCAGACTGCTTGACCTGCTTCTCCTTCAACTCCAGCGTGTAGCGCATCTTTTCCGATTCCAGTTCCTCGGCCAGCAGCTTCTCCATGCCCGCCTTGAAGTCTTCAGGCAGCTCCACCTTGCCGATGGCGACGGAGCGCAGCAGGATGCCGTCGGCCGCAAGCTTGGGCTTCAGCTGCGTTTCGATCGCCGCCTGGATCTCGGCCCGCTTGGTGGAGAAGATTTCGCGCACTGTATAGCGCGTAAAGACCTGGTAGATCACTCCCTGCACCGCAGGCCCCACCACATCGCCTTGCACGTCGCTGGACAGCTTGCGCGCCAGCTCCGGCAGGCGCGCCTGGTCGTAGGCATAGCGCACCGAAAGATCGACGCCCAGCGACAGCCCCTCCGCGGACTGGAACGGCGCCTCGCCGCTGCGCGCTGCCCGGTAAGTCTGGTCGCGCAAGGGGAAGCGGCGCAGCGTGTGCAAGCCCGGCACAACTACAGCCAGCCCCTCTCCCAGCTGGGTGCTGGCGCCGCTCCATTGATTCAGCCGTACCGCGCCTTCGCCACGCGCAACCGGCTGCACAGGCGGATGCGCATAGATGCCATATGCAAGCGCGCCTGCCGCCGCCAGCAGGACCAGCCTGGCCGCCAGGCCTGGCTTGGACAGGGCTGCGGCGCCGTAGCCAAACGCTCGGCCAACTGTCTTGCCAACTGTGCGGCTGAACGCGCCGCGTATCGCCAATGCCATCGTCTTTGCAGCGGCAGCGGCCCGGTTCGTCATGATGCTCTCCTTGTGGTGGGTGGTGGAATGGCATCCATAGTGCAGCGCCGAGCCGGGAGCGTTCAATGCCGCCGCCGCGCCGCTTTACTCACCGCTGTGAAGAAACGCTCACAGCGGGCGTATGACTTTTCAGCCAAAACGGTGGATACTCTCTGCCATGATCCAGAGGGAGATGCAGGTGTTGCGAGTCGCAGTCATTGAAGACGATGTCCCCACCAGCCGGCAACTGGCGGGCTGGATCGCTGCGGCCAAGCCGGGCATTGCCATCGACCAGTGGTATAGCCGAGACGAGGCCGAAGCCGCCATCGCGCGCGAAAAATACGACCTGGTGGTGCTCGACATTGAACTGGGCCGCGAGCGCCACGCGGGCGTGGCCATCATCAACGCCATCAACAAGCGCCACGGCACGCCGGTGCTGGTGGTGTCGGCCATGCCGGCCACCATCTACCGCTCCATCATGAAGGCTCTTGACGCCTGGGACTATCTGCAAAAGAGCACCTTCGAAGAGGCCGATTTCGTCGACACCTTCCTGGAGATCCTGCGCTCGGCGAAAGAGAGCAAACAGCCGCCGGCCGACCTGGCGATGGACCCGCTGCGCCAGCGCTCGCCCACCTGGCGCGGCCAGCGCATCAACCTGCCGCTGACGGCGCAGCGCATCCTGGCCGCCTTGTTCGCGCAGCGCGGCCAGGTGGTCAGCTACGACGAGCTGTTCGAGGTGGTCAAGAGCGGCCGCAACCGCGACAACATCCGCAAGCACGTCAGCACCATCCGCGACGCCTTCCGCGAAATCGATCCCGCCTTCGCCTGCATAGAAAGCGTGCCGATGCGCGGCTTCCGCTGGACCGATAGCGCCTGAGCATGGCCTGGCCCGTCCCCAGCCTGCAGCCCTACCGCCAGCGCATCCTCCTGCGCGCGGCCTTCCTGTCGCTGGCGGCGGCCACGGTGGGGCTGGCCATCTCCGTGCTGCAGCAGGAGAAACAGCTCAGCTACCAAAGCTACGCGCAGTCCTTTCGCAAGACGCAGGACCAGCTCGGCGCCACGCTGCGCCATCCCACCGGCCAGCTCGCGCTGCTCAACCCTCCCGCAGCAGCGCCAGGCAGCGAACTGCATCCGCTGCTGCTGCCCTTCCCCGCGCTCGATTTCGACGACCAGTACAAGGTGCAGCAGGCAGTGGCCATGTCCGGCTGCCTGGCGCAGGTTGGCGAACACGGATCGATTTGCACCGGCATAGGCAACAATCCCTGGGCGGGTGGCTTCATTTACGTGGCAGGCACCTTCGACAGCGCGCAGCTGGTGCCGCATCCGAAGCGCGAAGTGAGCGTGGACCAGGCCCACCGCGTGGTGCTCAAGGTGGCGATGCGCGGAGCGCAGTACCACTGGATCGCGCCGTTCGAGCAGCCAGTGGAAGGCGTCGAATCGCGCGGCGGCATGCAGGGACGGCTGACCGGCTTCACCGCCGCCGATGCGGGCCGCCCCAACGCCAGGCCGGTGCGCGACTTTCGCGGCTGGATCTGGCAAAGCCCGGTGTGCACCGATGCGGCCATGCCGCCGGACGATGCGCGCTGCAGGCACAGCACCTTCTTCTCGGTGCGGCTGCCGGTCGGCGTGCTGCAGGACGCCTTGTTCGACAAGGCGCGCCCGGTATGGCCGCCGGAAGATCTCGACAAGATCGGCGTGCACCTGGCGGTGCTCGGCCCCGGCGATGGCGCGCCCCTGCTCGATACCGCGCGCGACCGCGTGGCGCCGGGCTTCCGGCTGACCGATTTGCGCGCGCAGCTGCTGCCTGGCGAGACGCTGCGCATCAGCAAAACCGGCGGCCCGGAATTGCTGCGCCTCGAAGGCGCGGCAGACAGCACGGCAACCGCATCGCCGCTGCTGGCGCGGCTGGTGCGCCGCCTGCCGGTGACCGCCAGCGATGCGCCGCTCACGGGCAGCATGGTGATCGCCACGCCGCTCGGCAACTACACGCTGGAACTGCATGGCGACGCGCGCAGCGTGAACCAGAATCTGAGCGTGGTGGCAACGCGGGTGTCCTGGTTTGTCGGCGCCATGCTGGGCGCGCTGCTGCTGGCCTGGCTGGTGGTGGAGGTGGGCATTATCCGCCGCATTACCGCGCTGACCAGGCGCGCGGACAGCGTGGCGCAAACCGTCAAAGGCAGCAGCGAATTGGCGCAGCAGGATTTCAGCGACCTGCGCGGACAGGATGAACTAGGCGTGCTGGCCCGCTGCCTGCAAGACCTGCTGCGCCGCGTGCGCGAAGACGCGGAACGCGAGGCCATCCGCGCCGAGCAGGAGCGCGATATGTGGCATGCGGTTGGCCACGAAATCATGTCGCCGCTGCAGTCGCTGATGGCGCTGCACGGTGCGGAAGGCAATCAGAGCAAGCGCTATATCGAGCGCATGCAGCAAGCGGTTCGGATTTTGTACGGCAGCGCCTCGCCCAGCGAAGCTTTCCAGTCCAGCGCCATGCAGCTGGAGGATGTGGACCTGGACGCCTTCCTGCAGTCGGTGGCGGCCAACGCGTCTTGCGCCGGCATAGCCGGCGTGTGCTACGACGGTCCGGGCGCCGCCGTCATGGTGCGCGCCGACGAACATGCACTTGAGGATGTAATCACGCACATCCTCCAGAACGCGGCGCGGCACCGCGAAGCCGGCAGCACCATCCGCATCACGCTGGAAGCGGGCGAGCGCAATGCAGCCGTCGGCATTCATAACCAGGGCATGCCGATCGCGGAAGAAATGCTGGATAAGGTGTTTGAATACGGCGTGTCCAGCCAGGACGGCGGTGCGGCTGGCAGCCGGGGCCAAGGCCTGTTTGTCGCCAAGACCTATATGGCCAAGATGGGCGGCACCATCGCCGCGCACAATGTGGCCGGCGGCGTGGCCTTCACGCTGAACTTACAGAGAAGCTGAAAAGCGAAAAACCCCGCCAGGATCACCTGACGGGGTTCTTCATATAACTAGCCTGACGATAACCTACTTTCACACTGGTTGCAGCACTATCATCGGCGCAAAATCGTTTCACGGTCCTGTTCGGGATGGGAAGGGGTGGGACCGATTTGCTATGGTCATCAGGCTTTGACTTGTACGCTGCGTGCTATGGCACGCAGCTGCAATCTGGAAGAAGTAAATTCGGGTAGTAATTCAAACACAGGCAAATGCGATATAACCGTCAAGGTTATAGGGACAAGCCTTACGGGCAATTAGTACTGGTTAGCTTAATGCATTACTGCACTTCCACACCCAGCCTATCAACGTCCTGGTCTCGAACGACCCTTCAAGGAGCTTAAAGCTCCGGGAAATCTCATCTCAAGGCAAGTTTCCCGCTTAGATGCTTTCAGCGGTTATCTCTTCCGAACTTAGCTACCCGGCAATGCCACTGGCGTGACAACCGGTACACCAGAGGTTCGTCCACTCCGGTCCTCTCGTACTAGGAGCAGCCCCCTTCAAATTTCCAACGCCCACGGCAGATAGGGACCAAACTGTCTCACGACGTTTTAAACCCAGCTCACGTACCACTTTAAATGGCGAACAGCCATACCCTTGGGACCGGCTACAGCCCCAGGATGTGATGAGCCGACATCGAGGTGCCAAACTCCCCCGTCGATATGAACTCTTGGGAGGAATCAGCCTGTTATCCCCAGAGTACCTTTTATCCGTTGAGCGATGGCCCTTCCATACAGAACCACCGGATCACTATGTCCTACTTTCGTACCTGCTCGACTTGTCGGTCTCGCAGTTAAGCACGCTTATGCCATTGCACTATCATCACGATGTCCGACCGTAATTAGCGTACCTTCGAACTCCTCCGTTACACTTTAGGAGGAGACCGCCCCAGTCAAACTGCCTACCATGCACTGTCCCCGATCCGGATCACGGACCAAGGTTAGAACCTCAAACAAACCAGGGTGGTATTTCAAGGTTGGCTCCACGAGAACTGGCGTCCCCGCTTCAAAGCCTCCCACCTATCCTACACAGATTGGTTCAAAGTCCAATGCAAAGCTACAGTAAAGGTTCATGGGGTCTTTCCGTCTAGCCGCGGGTAGATTGCATCATCACAAACACTTCAACTTCGCTGAGTCTCGGGAGGAGACAGTGTGGCCATCGTTACGCCATTCGTGCAGGTCGGAACTTACCCGACAAGGAATTTCGCTACCTTAGGACCGTTATAGTTACGGCCGCCGTTTACTGGGACTTCAATCAAGAGCTTGCACCCCATCATTTAATCTTCCAGCACCGGGCAGGCGTCACACCCTATACGTCCACTTTCGTGTTTGCAGAGTGCTGTGTTTTTATTAAACAGTCGCAGCCACCAGTTTATTGCAACCCTTTCGCCCTACTGAAGTAAATCAGCCAAGCTACCGGGGCGTACCTTTTCCCGAAGTTACGGTACCAATTTGCCGAGTTCCTTCTCCCGAGTTCTCTCAAGCGCCTTAGAATACTCATCTCGCCCACCTGTGTCGGTTTGCGGTACGGTCTCGTATGACTGAAGCTTAGAGGCTTTTCTTGGAACCACTTCCGATTGCTACGTGAACAAGTTCACTCGTCCCACTCCCTTGAATTACGCGCCCGGATTTGCCTAAGCGCCTTCTATGAAGCAGAAACTGACTATTCCAACAGTCAGACAACCTTCCGCGATCCGTCCCCCCATCGCATCATACGACGGTGCAGGAATATTAACCTGCTTCCCATCAGCTACGCATCTCTGCCTCGCCTTAGGGGCCGACTCACCCTGCTCCGATGAACGTTGAACAGGAAACCTTGGGCTTACGGCGTGGGGGCTTTTCACCCCCATTATCGCTACTCATGTCAGCATTCGCACTTCTGATACCTCCAGCATCCTTTACAAGACACCTTCGCAGGCTTACAGAACGCTCTCCTACCATATCCTTGCGGATATCCGCAGCTTCGGTGACTGGCTTAGCCCCGTTACATCTTCCGCGCAGGACGACTCGATCAGTGAGCTATTACGCTTTCTTTAAATGATGGCTGCTTCTAAGCCAACATCCTGACTGTTTTAGCCTTCCCACTTCGTTTTCCACTTAGCCAATCTTTGGGACCTTAGCTGGCGGTCTGGGTTGTTTCCCTCTTGACGCCGGACGTTAGCACCCGACGTCTGTCTCCCAAGCTCGCACTCATCGGTATTCGGAGTTTGCAATGGTTTGGTAAGTCGCGATGACCCCCTAGCCATAACAGTGCTCTACCCCCGATGGTGATACTTGAGGCACTACCTAAATAGTTTTCGGAGAGAACCAGCTATTTCCAAGTTTGTTTAGCCTTTCACCCCTACCCACAGCTCATCCCCTAATTTTTCAACATTAGTGGGTTCGGTCCTCCAGTGCGTGTTACCGCACCTTCAACCTGGCCATGGGTAGATCACTTGGTTTCGGGTCTACACCCAGCGACTGGCGCCCTGTTCGGACTCGATTTCTCTACGGCTCCCCAATCTGGTTAACCTTGCCACTGAATGTAAGTCGCTGACCCATTATACAAAAGGTACGCAGTCACGGAACAAGTCCGCTCCTACTGTTTGTATGCACACGGTTTCAGGATCTATTTCACTCCCCTCCCGGGGTTCTTTTCGCCTTTCCCTCACGGTACTGGTTCACTATCGGTCGATTACGAGTATTTAGCCTTGGAGGATGGTCCCCCCATATTCAGACAGGATTTCTCGTGTCCCGCCCTACTTGTCGCATACTTAGTTCCACACATCGCATTTCGTGTACGGGGCTATCACCCGCTATGGCCGCCATTTCCAGAGCGTTCCACTATGCGTCATGCTAAATCATGCAGGCTCATCCCATTTCGCTCGCCACTACTTTGGGAATCTCGGTTGATTTATTTTCCTGCAGCTACTTAGATGTTTCAGTTCGCCGCGTTCGCTTTGCATGCCTATGTATTCAGCATGCAATGACCTAAAAGGCCGGGTTTCCCCATTCGGAAATCCTCGGATCAAAGCTTGTTTGTCAGCTCCCCGAGGCTTATCGCAGACTTCTACGTCCTTCATCGCCTGTAATCGCCAAGGCATCCACCATGTGCACTTATTCACTTGTCCCTATAACCTTGACGGCTATCGGTATCAAGCATTTACTACTGTGTTTGATGATTTATCTACTACCCTGAATATCTTGCGATATTCAATAAATCTTTACTTCTTCCAAATTGTTAAAGAACGGTACTACTTTTATTTAAGGTTCGGACCTTAGATAAAAGCAGTGGTGGAGGATGACGGGATCGAACCGACGACCCCCTGCTTGCAAAGCAGGTGCTCTCCCAGCTGAGCTAATCCCCCGGGGTAAGACTGGTAGGGCTGGTTGGACTCGAACCAACGACCCCCGCGTTATCAACACGGTGCTCTAACCAGCTGAGCTACAGCCCCAAAAACGTTCTCTTTAAAAACAGCCGATAAGTGTGAGCGTTTGGCGTGGCGCCATACTCTAGAAAGGAGGTGATCCAGCCGCACCTTCCGATACGGCTACCTTGTTACGACTTCACCCCAGTCACGAATCCTACCGTGGTAAGCGCCCTCCTTGCGGTTAAGCTACCTACTTCTGGTAAAACCCGCTCCCATGGTGTGACGGGCGGTGTGTACAAGACCCGGGAACGTATTCACCGCGACATGCTGATCCGCGATTACTAGCGATTCCAACTTCATGCAGTCGAGTTGCAGACTACAATCCGGACTACGATACACTTTCTGGGATTAGCTCCCCCTCGCGGGTTGGCGGCCCTCTGTATGTACCATTGTATGACGTGTGAAGCCCTACCCATAAGGGCCATGAGGACTTGACGTCATCCCCACCTTCCTCCGGTTTGTCACCGGCAGTCTCATTAGAGTGCCCTTTCGTAGCAACTAATGACAAGGGTTGCGCTCGTTGCGGGACTTAACCCAACATCTCACGACACGAGCTGACGACAGCCATGCAGCACCTGTGTGAAGGTTCCCTTTCGGGCACTCCCCAATCTCTCGGGGATTCCTTCCATGTCAAGGGTAGGTAAGGTTTTTCGCGTTGCATCGAATTAATCCACATCATCCACCGCTTGTGCGGGTCCCCGTCAATTCCTTTGAGTTTTAATCTTGCGACCGTACTCCCCAGGCGGTCTACTTCACGCGTTAGCTGCGTTACCAAGTCAATTAAGACCCGACAACTAGTAGACATCGTTTAGGGCGTGGACTACCAGGGTATCTAATCCTGTTTGCTCCCCACGCTTTCGTGCATGAGCGTCAATCTTGACCCAGGGGGCTGCCTTCGCCATCGGTGTTCCTCCACATCTCTACGCATTTCACTGCTACACGTGGAATTCTACCCCCCTCTGCCAGATTCTAGCCTTGCAGTCTCCATCGCCATTCCCAGGTTGAGCCCGGGGATTTCACGACAGACTTACAAAACCGCCTGCGCACGCTTTACGCCCAGTAATTCCGATTAACGCTTGCACCCTACGTATTACCGCGGCTGCTGGCACGTAGTTAGCCGGTGCTTATTCTTCAGGTACCGTCATTAGCTCCGGATATTAGCCGAAACCGTTTCTTCCCTGACAAAAGAGCTTTACAACCCGAAGGCCTTCTTCACTCACGCGGCATTGCTGGATCAGGCTTGCGCCCATTGTCCAAAATTCCCCACTGCTGCCTCCCGTAGGAGTCTGGACCGTGTCTCAGTTCCAGTGTGGCTGGTCGTCCTCTCAGACCAGCTACTGATCGATGCCTTGGTAGGCCTTTACCCTACCAACTAGCTAATCAGATATCGGCCGCTCCAGGAGCACAAGGCCTTGCGGTCCCCTGCTTTCATCCGTAGATCGTATGCGGTATTAGCGTAACTTTCGCTACGTTATCCCCCACTCTTGGGTACGTTCCGATATATTACTCACCCGTTCGCCACTCGTCAGCGGAGCAAGCTCCCTGTTACCGTTCGACTTGCATGTGTAAAGCATGCCGCCAGCGTTCAATCTGAGCCAGGATCAAACTCTTCAGTTCAATCTCTGTTTAAAGTCATTGCTGACTTGGTCGCCCTTCAAAATAACTGACGATTCCTTCTTTCGAAGGTCACGTTTAATTTTTTCGTTGAGCGTTTAATAATTTGAGCTAAGAGGCTTGCGCCTCCGGCATCATCATCAAACGCCCACACTTATCGACTGTTAATTTTTAAAGAGGTCTGCGTTTCTTGCTGAAGCGTTGTGTTCAGCAGCAGAGAGACGAGATTATGGGGCTTGGCTCCACACTCGTCAACACCTAATTTCAGAGTCCGTCGAAATTCGGCGCCCGCTTTTCCAGGAAGGCGTGCATGCCTTCGCGCTGGGCCGGGGTGCCGAAGGCTGCCTGGAACAGGCGGCGCTCGTAGTTCACGCCTTCCGTCAGCGTGGTTTCGAAGGCCCGGTTGACGGCGTCCTTGATCTGCATGGCGACCGACGTGGACATGGAGGCGATGGAGGTGGCGGCCGCCAGCGTTTCCTCGATCAGCTTGTCCGCCGGCACCACGCGCGACACCAGGCCGATGCGTTCGGCTTCAGCCGCATCTATCATGCGCGCGGTCAGCAGCAGGTCCATGGCTTTGGCCTTGCCGATGGCGCGCGGCAGGCGCTGCGTGCCGCCCGCGCCCGGCGTGACGCCGACCTTGATTTCAGGCTGGCCGAACTTGGCGCTGTCGGCGGCGATCAGGAAATCGCACATCATGGCCAGCTCGCAGCCGCCGCCCAGCGCGAAGCCGGCTACCGCGCCCACCACCGGCTTGCGCACTTTCAGGATGTGCTCCCAGTTGCGGGTGATGTAATTGTCGCGGTAGGTATCCTGGTAGGTATAGTCGGCCATGGCGGCGATGTCCGCGCCGGCGGCAAAGGCTTTTTCGCTACCGGTCAGCACGATACAGCCGATGTCCGGATCGGCGTCGAACTTGCGGAAAGCGTCGCCCAGCTCGTTCATCATGCGGTCGTTCAGCGCGTTCAGCGCTTTCGGACGGTTCAAACGGATCAAGGCAACCTTGCCGTGCGTTTCCACAATCAGGTCTTCATATTGCATCGGGCTCTCCTTATATACAAAGCGGGTATCGGCCGATTGTAGCGGTTCTGATAGCAGCGCTGGTATTATTTGCAGCGATGCCATTCCTACCTCCCGCCCTGCGCCGCTACGTCGGTGACAAACTGGCCAGCGATCCCCTGCTGCGTAATCCGGACTTCCGCCGTTACTGGCTCAGCAGCGTGCTGAACAGCTTTGGCGCCCAGATCAGCGCCCTGGCCGTTCCGCTGTGCTCCGCCCTGCTGCTGCACGCCACGCCCGGCCAGATGGGCATCATCGCCGCCTGCCAGGCGCTGCCCTACGCGCTGTTCGCCCTGCCCGCCGGCGTGTGGCTGGACCGGCGCCGCAAGCTGCCCATCCTGCTGGCGAGCCGCCTGCTGCAGGGCGCGCTGCTGGCCAGCATCCCGCTGGGCTGGTGGCTGGGCATGCTGTCCATGCACTGGCTGTACGCGGTGACCTTCCTGTTCGCCACCTGCGGCGTACTCAGCGGCGCTGCCGAGCAGATCTTCCTCAACCTGCTGGTGGGCCGCCAGCAGCTGATCGAGGCGCAGTCGAAGTTCGCCACCACCGATTCCATCTCGCGCCTGGTCGCGCCCGGCCTGGCCGGACTGCTGGTGCAATGGCTGACCGCGCCGTTCGCCATCCTGTTCGACGCCGCCAGCTTCTTCATTTCAGCGTGGAATTTGCGCAAGACGCAGCTGGCCGAGCCGGCGCCCGTGCCCTCGGACAAGCATCCGCTGCGCGACATCGCCTCCGGCTTCGCCTTTATCTGGCACGAGCCGCTGCTGCGCACGCTGGCCTGGGGCGCGGCGCTGTGGCACTTTTTCCTGTTCGGCTACAGCGCGCTGCTGATCCTGCTTGCCACGCGCGAACTGGGCATGACGGCGGGCATGCTGGGCGCGGCGCAGATGCTGGGCGGCCTGGGCGTATTCCTGAGCGCGGTGCTGGTCAAGCGGCTGAACCGCCGCTACGGGGCGGGCAAGACCTTTCTGGTGGGCACCTGCGGCACAGTGGCCGGCTTCGCACTGATGCCGGCGATACCGGCCTCGCTGTTCGGCAACCCGGTCTACAGCGCGGCGGCCTTCGGCCTGGTGGTGTTCATGTATGACTGCGCGGTGATGCTGTACTTCATCCCCTTCATGGCCCTGCGCATGAAGGCCACGCCGGACGCCTACACCGGCCGCGTGATTTCCACTATGCGCTTCCTGACCGGGGTAACCGGTCCGGCAGGGGCGCTGGCGGCCGGCTATCTGGGCGACCACTACGGCATCCGCACCGGCATGGCCTGCGTGGCGGCCGGCGGGATAGTGCTGGCGGCGGCGCTGGTGATGTCCCGCCCGCTGCGCAGCGTGGCGCCGGATCAACCGTAAGGCGTATACTCGAAGCCGTTGCCGATCACCTTGAGAATTTCGGCAACGTATTCGCTGCTCTCGCTAAATGCTGCCAGCAGATCGGCACGGCTTACGCCATTGTTCAGCGCATAGTTCCAACTGTTGACCCCGCCCGTATCGCCCGCGCGGTGCAGCACGTTACGGTACAGATTGTCGATAAACACTTCGTTGCTGCTGCTGACGCCGTACAGGCTCTGGAACTCCGGGCTGGACAGGAAAGCATCCGCCACCGCCTTCAAACCCATACCCTGATCCATTTGCGACATCCAGTATCCCAGGCCGCCCTTGTCCGGCGTACGGTTGAATGCCGCCTGGTAAAGCCGGTAGGTCTGGCCACCGTTGCCATCCACATCCAATGCGATGTTGCGGTCGGAGAACTGCAAGCGCTCCACGCCGGTCAGCGTGTCGCCCGAACCGACGCTGCCGCCGTTACGGTACAGCACCTTGGTTTCGGTGGCGCCGCGTGTAACGGCATAGCTCGAATAGCTGTTGCCATACACGACGACATCGACGCCGTCGCCGCCGGACAGGCGAATATTGGTGCCGATGCCGGACAGGACGTCGTTGCCGCTGCCGCCCTGCGCCACCGTATCGAGCGTGGTGAAGCTGTAGACCCGGTCGGCCAGGAATTTGTTGCCGGAGTAATCCATCAGCGAACCCGCCGGCAGTTCCAGCGTGTATTTGGTGCCAGGCTGCAGATTGGCCGTCGGGTCGATGGTGACCACCTTGCCGGTGATTTGCATCCGGCTGCTCGACGAGCTGTAGCTCTCCACCACATTGCCCTGGGCGTCGATCAGGCGGATGGGACTGTCGCCGGTGCGCATCAGGTCGTCAAAGGTCAGCGTGAGATTGCCAGTCAGGCTGGCGCCCTTGCCACCGTTGACCGGCGAAAAGGACAACAGGGTGGGCATCACGGTATCGCCGCTCAGGTTGTAGCTGCTGAGCGTGTAGCTGCCGCTGGGTGCGGCGCCATAATAAGTGCTGGCGCCCAGCGTCAGGTAATAGTCGCCGGTTGCGTCCGCCGTGAAGCTGTAGCCCTTGCCGCTCAGGCCGGACAACGTGGTCAGGTAAGAGCTATAGCCGGAAGAGGACACCATGGACATGACCACCTCGCTGCCGGACACGTCCAGCGTGCCGGCGCCGGATGCCTTGCCCTCCAGCACAAATGCGTACTTGGTGCCGGCCACCAGCTTGACCTTGATCCAGTCGCTGTCGCCGGCAAAGTTCAGCGCTCCGGCCAGTTTGCCGCCGGTGGCCAGCAGGCCCGTGGTGGCGCTGCTGGCGGCGAAATCGTCGCCGGTCGGCGCATTGGCCTGCAGCGTGTAGCCGGAGGTGCCGCTGCTGTAGTTGTTCGCCACCGTGAGATAGTAGTCGCCCGTGTAATTGGCGGTGTAGACACGGTAGTCGGTGGCGCCGGCTTTGGTGTAGCTGAGCAGGCCGCTGCTCGACCCGTTGGCATCCGCGCCGCTCATATAGAGGCTGGGGTTGCCGACCGGGTTCTGCCCCTTCAGCTCGAAGGTATAGGTGGTGCCGGCTTTAACGGCGAACTTGAATACGTCCTTGTCGTAAGCCAGTTCCAGGCTGCCGGTGACCGTGTTGCCCAGGCTCAGCGGCGCGGCGCTGGCTTTGTCGCTGCCGTAGTCGTCGCGGGTGCCGATGACGGCGCTGGCCACATAGTTACCCAGGTAGTAACTGGACGAGTCGCTTACTTCGAAATAATAGGTGCCGGTCTTGGTGGGCACGAATTGCAGCACGGTCTGCGAATTGGAACCCGATTGCGCGGCCATGACCTGGCTGGCGCTGTCATACAGCTTGAGCTGGGTGTAGCTGGAACTGTAGGCGCCGCTGGCGCCTGGCTTGGCGGTGAACCAGTAAGTGGTATTGGCATTAAGCGAGACCGCATACCAGTCTTTGTCGCCTGCGGCATCCATCTTGCCCGGCGTGGAGCTGCCAACCGTCAGCCGGCCCGCGCCGGCCGCGTTGGCGCCATAGTCGTCCAGCCCGGCCGCCATCAGCACGCTGTAGTCGGACGCGGCGCCGGTGCTGCCGCTGCTGCTGCCGCTCAGCGTCAAGTAATAGCTACCGCTCAAGGCGGCGACAAAGGAGTAGCTGCCTGCGGAGGAACTGGTGGCGACGTATTGGCCGTTGGCGTCGGTCAGGGAAACACTCACGCCGCTGCCGCTACTCATGGCGGGCTTGACGCTGTAAAGGGTGCCCGCCGTGAGCGCGACCTTGTAGACGTCGAGGTCGGACGGACCTTCAAAGGAACCGCTGGTGCTGATGCCCAGCGCGAGGGGCGCAGCCGTCGCCGCCGTATCCCCCACGGCGTCCGCCGCGCCGGCAATCGCGCTGACGGTGTAGGCGGTGGCCAGGCTGCCGAAATTGTTGGTGGCGCTGAAGTAGTAGTCTCCGGCCAGGCCGGACTTGAACACGGTGGACAGTTCGGTCCCGCTAACGCTCGACCCGGCCGAGGAAACATAGCCGCCCTGGGCTTGCGACAGGCCCAGAGCGTAATCGTAGTAGGAGTAGCCGGTCAGCGCCGGCAACGTCAGCTTGAAGGTGTAATAGGTGTTGGCGGCCAGGCTGACGCGGAACCAGTCGCTATCGCCGCGCTGCTCAAACACGCCGCTGGCCTGGCTGCCTACAGCCAGCACGCCAGAGGTATTTTTGTCGGAAGTGTAGTCGTCGATCGTGGCCATGGGGTGCTTTGCAGTTGAATTGCCGCAGATTGTATCGGCTTTGCTATATGGCAAATGTCACACATTGTCACGAGGAAACTAATGGCGACTGGCGTGCGCCGGACACAGGCCCTTCGCGCCTACACTGGATCATTGCCGTCCAGGCTCAGGAGACCACCATGTTCAAGCACATTTTATTTCCCACCGACGGTTCCCCCCTGTCCGAGCAGGCCACGGCGCGGGTGATGGAGCTGGCACGCGTTCATGGCGGGCGCGTAACCGCCATCAGCGTGCTGCAGCCCTTCCCTTTCATGACGATGAGCGGCGACAGCGGCGTGGTGGTGCCGGACGCGGAAGTGTTCGAGGGCCAGATGGCGCGCGCCGCGCAAGATGCGGTAGGCAAGGTGACGGCGGCGGCCAGCGCGGCCGGCGTGCCCTGCGAGGGCATCGTGGCGAACTCGCCCAGCCCTTACCAGGAGATCGTGGCGGCGGCAGGAAAGCTGGGCTGCGACGCGATTGTGATGGCGTCGCACGGCAGGACGGGGCTGAACAAGCTGTTCCTGGGCAGCGAGACGCAAAAGGTGCTGGCGCATACGGAACTGCCGGTGCTGGTGTTGCGCTAGCAGCGGCGGGTTGCGGCGCACAGCGCCTAAGCCGCCCTACGCTCCCGCCGCAATCAGAGTTTGCGGCGGGCCTGGGCGGAGGCGGCGGGCGGCACTTGTTTGGGCATCAGCACCCAGACGCTGCCGCGCTGCTTCATGCGGCCGGCGTTTTCTGCCGCTTCGGTGCCGAAGCCGAAGAAGTAGTCGACCCGGATCGCGCCACGGATGGCGCCGCCCGTGTCCTGCGCCATGACCAGGCGCTGCAGCGGAATGTCGCTATTGGCCTGGGTGGTGGACAGGAACACCGGCGCGCCCAGCGGCAGCTGCGAAGCGTCGATGGCGACCGAACGCTGCGGCGTCAGCGGCACGCCCAGCGCGCCCTTGGGTCCCACCTTCGGGTCCGGCAGTTTTTCTTCCTTGAAGAAGACGTAGGAAGGGTTGGCGTTGAACAGCTCGGACTGGCGCGTGGGGTGGCCGGCGATCCAGGCCTTGATGCCCTGGGCGGAGGCCTGGTCCAGCGTCAGCTCGCCCTTGTCCACCAGGTAGCGGCCGATGGACTTGTAGGGATAGCCGTTCTGGTCGGCATAGGCCACGCGCACGGTTTCCTGGGTGTCGGTCAGCTGCACGCGGCCGGAGCCCTGCACTTGCAGGAAGAACGCTTCCACCGAATCGTCCACCCACAGCAGTTCCTTGCCGCTGAAGCTGGCGCGCTCGATGTCGGCGCGGGTGGAGTACGGCACCACCTTCTTGCCCTGCAAGCGGCCGCGCAGACGCATGCCTTTCAGCTCGGGATAGACGCCGGCCAGCTCCACGGTCAGCAGGTCGTCCGGCACCTTATATAGCGGCGTCTGGTAAGGGCCGCCCTTTTTGCGCGCGCCGCGCAGCAGCGGCTCGTAGTAGCCGGTGACCAGGCCGGTGTCCGCCCCGTCCGGCGCGATCACCTGCTGCGGCTCGAAGAAGCTCTCGAAGAACAGGCGGATGCCCTTTTCGTCATTGCCGTTGACCTGGCGCGCCACGCCGCACGGCTCCTTCCACTCTGCGCGCTTGCCCAGCACAGAACAGGACGACATGAACGCCGGCCAGGCCGCGCGCAGGTCGTCCCGCTCCCAGCCCGGCAGCGCGGCGAAACTGGACGGCACGAAGCGGATGGCGGCGGGCGGCGCGGGGGGCTGCGCCTGCGGCGCTGCGGGCGCGGCGGGCTGGACCGGCGCCTGCGGCTCGGGTGGACGCGGCAATGGCTGAGGCTGCGCTGGCGCGGACGGCATCGGCGAAGTACAGGCGGAAAGCGCCAGCGCCACAGCGCTGGTGGAAAGGATTAAACTACTGCGTGCAAATAACATGGGGGACTGGTTATGTGGGTGTTGATGTTGGAAGCGTTTGTGGCGCTGTTTCTGCTGGTGTTTATTGTCTGGTGGACGCTGCCATCCAAGAAGAAGCCACCAGAGGCAAAACCTGGGGTCAGACCCGCTGGGTCTGACCCCGGCAGTCGCGACGATTCCTAGTGCAGCGTGCGCGGCAGCGACAGCACGAATTCGGGGATCTTGGCTTCGAACTGGTGGCCGTCCTCCGCCACGCAGAAGTACTCGCCCACCATGGAGCCTTGCGGCGTGGCCAGCGCGGTGCCGCTGGTGTATTCGAACTGCTCGCCCGGCTGCAGCAGCGGCTGGTGGCCGACCACGCCCAGGCCGCGCACCTCTTCCGTGTGGTTGTTGGCGTCGGTGATGATCCAATGACGCGAGATCAGCTGCGCGGCCACCGTTCCCGTGTTCTTGATCGTGATCGAGTAGGTGAACACGAAATTGGTGCGTTCGGGATCGGACTGTTCGGGCAGATACTGGGTTCTGACCGAGACAGTGAATTCATAAGAGGCCATCTGCAATCCTTAATAATTCGTCAGTAATTCTTCGTGCAAGCGTAACGAATTGTTATCGTCTGTCTGACATTGCACCGCAAATCCGGCGCGGGCGCAAGGGTCAGCGTAAAATAGCGCATCTTTTTATCGCAGGCCCATCCATGACTACCTTCCGTATTGCCCCCTCCATCCTGTCCGCCGACTTCGCCCGCCTGGGCGAGGAAGTGCGCAATGTCGTCAGCGCCGGCGCCGACATCATCCACTTCGACGTGATGGACAACCACTACGTGCCCAACCTGACCATCGGCCCGCTGGTGTGCCAGGCCATCCGCCCGCACGTGGACGTGCCGATCGACGTGCACCTGATGGTCAAGCCGGTGGACCGCATCATCCCCGACTTCGCCAAGGCCGGCGCCAACATCATCACCTTCCACCCGGAAGCGTCCGACCACATCGACCGCTCGCTGCAGCTGATCCGCGACCACGGCTGCAAGGCCGGCCTGGTGTTCAACCCGGCCACCCCGCTAAGCTACCTGGAGCACGTGATGGACAAGATCGACATGATCCTCATCATGTCGGTGAACCCCGGTTTCGGCGGCCAGTCCTTCATCCCGCAGGCGCTGAAGAAGATCGCCGAAGCGCGCCGCATGATCGACGAATCCGGCCGCGACATCCTGCTGGAAGTGGATGGCGGCATCAAGATCGACAACATCGCCGCCGCCGCCAAGGCCGGCGCGGACACCTTTGTCGCCGGTTCGGCCATCTTCGGCCAGCCGGACTATAAGGCAGTCATCGACGCCATGCGCGCACAGCTGGCGGGCGTGTAATGACGACGGCGGCCTCTACTCCCCTGCGCGGCGTACAGGCCGCCATCATCGACCTCGACGGCACCATGCTGCACACCATGCCGGACTTCCACGTTGCCATCAACCGCATGCTGGCCGAGATCGGCATGCAGCCCTTGGCCGTCGAACAGATTGAACTGATGGTGGGCAAAGGCTCGGAACACCTGATCCGCCTGGTGCTGGGCGTGTATTTCGACGCCGCCGGCGTGGAGCAGCGCTTCACGGCCGCGATGGCGGCCTACCAGCGCCATTATCTGGACATCAACGGCGACCACAGCACGCTGTATCCGGACGTGGCCGCCGGCCTGGACGCGCTCAAGGCCCACGGCCTGCGCCTGGCCTGCGTGACCAACAAGCCCATCGCCTTCGCCCAGCCGCTGCTGGAGCAGAAAGGCCTGGCCGGCTATTTCGAGGTGGTCTACGGCGGCGACTCGCTGGCGCAGAAAAAACCCCATCCGCTGCCGCTGCTGCAGGTGTGCCGCGATTTCGCGCTGGCCCCGGCCCAGGTGGTGGCCATAGGCGATTCCTCGAACGACGCGCAGGCCGCGCGGGCGGCCGGCTGCCCGGTGTTGACGGTGCCGTACGGCTACAATCACGGCGAGTCTATACACGACACAGATTCCGATGGTATAGTTGACACGCTGCTACACGCGGCCGACTTGATACGCTTGCACAACCAGATAGCAAACTGATCCTAAACACAGCATGTTTCTCAACAAAAGACACAATGTCACGCACCAGGGCTCGATTGAGGCCTGGCTATGGCGACGCTGGCAATCCTGGGCTAACTAACCCCCGCTGATTGCTGTCGTCCGCATTTTCGTGCGCCGACAGGTTTTTTGAACTACTCCCGCCCGAACTCCACCTATTGCTCCGGGCGGCATGGAGAGAACATGACCGAACTCGAATTCAAATCGCTGGCCACGCAAGGCTACAACCGTATTCCCCTGATCGCGGAAGCCTTCGCCGATCTCGAAACCCCGCTCACGCTCTACCTGAAACTGGCCCAGACCCAGAACCACGGCAAGAACACCTTCCTGCTTGAATCGGTGGTGGGCGGCGAGCGCTTCGGACGCTATTCCTTCATCGGCCTGCCCGCGACCACGCTGCTGCGCACGCACGGCACGCTGACCGAGATCGTCAAGAACGGCACGGTGATCGAGACCCACGAAGGCAATCCGCTCGACTTCATCGAGCAGTACCAGTCCCGCTTCAAGGTGGCGCTGCGCCCCGGCATGCCGCGCTTCTGCGGCGGCCTGGCCGGCTACTTCGGCTACGACACCGTGCGCCACATCGAGAAGAAGCTGGCCGGCGGCGCGCCGAAAGACGACCTGAACCTGCCGGACATCCAGCTGATGGTGACCGAAGAGCTGGCCGTGATCGACAACATCTCCGGCAAGCTGTACCTGATCGTCTACGCCGACACCAGCCAGCCGGAAGCCTATTCCAAAGCGCGCCAGCGCCTGAAAGACCTGCGCGGCCTGCTGCGCCGCGGCGTGGACGCGCCGGTGACGTCCGCCTCGGTGCGCACCGAAACCATCCGCGACTTCGACAAGGCAGACTACCTGAAGGCGGTGGCCAAGGCCCACGAATACGTGATGGCGGGCGACCTGATGCAGGTGCAGATCGGCCAGCGCCTGCGCAAGCCCTATGTGGATTCGCCGCTGACCCTGTACCGCGCGCTGCGTTCGCTGAACCCGTCGCCGTATATGTACTTCTACAATTTCGGCGACATGCAGATCGTCGGCGCTTCGCCCGAGATCCTGGTGCGCAACGAGACGGCGGCCGACGGCCAGAAGAAAGTCACGCTGCGCCCCATCGCCGGCACCCGCCCGCGCGGCGGCACGCCGGAGCGCGACGCCGAACTGGCGGCCGAACTGCTGGCCGACCCGAAGGAAATCGCCGAACACGTGATGCTGATCGACCTGGCGCGCAATGACCTGGGCCGCATCTCCAACATCGGCACCGTCAAGGTCACCGACCGCATGGTGATCGAGAAGTACTCGCATGTGCAGCACATCGTCTCCAACGTGGAGGGCAGGCTGAAAGACGGCATGTCCAACCTGGACGTGCTGCGCGCCACATTCCCAGCCGGCACCCTGACGGGCGCGCCGAAAGTGCGTGCCATGGAAGTGATCGACGAGCTGGAAATTTCCAAGCGCGGCATCTACGGCGGCGCCTGCGGCTACCTGTCCTTCGGCGGCGAAATGGACGTGGCGATCGCCATCCGCACCGGCGTGATCAAGGACGGCATGCTGTACGTGCAGGCCGCAGCCGGCATCGTGGCCGACTCGATACCGGAAATGGAATGGCAGGAAACTGAAAACAAGGCGCGCGCCGTGCTGCGCGCCGCCGAACAAGTGCAAGATGGCCTGGATGGGGAGTTCTGAGATGCTGCTGATGATCGACAATTACGACTCCTTTACCTACAACATCGTGCAGTACTTCGGCGAGCTGGGCGAGGACGTGCGCACTTTCCGCAACGACGAAATCACCATCGCCGACATCGAGGCGATGAACCCGGACCGCATCTGCATTTCGCCCGGCCCGAAAGCGCCGGCGCAGGCCGGCATTTCGGTCGAGGTGCTCAAGCACTTCGCCGGCAAAAAACCTATTCTGGGCGTCTGCCTTGGCCACCAGGCCATAGGCGAGGCCTTCGGCGGCAAGGTGATCCGCGCCAAGCAAGTCATGCATGGCAAAACTTCCGCAATCGCGCATACCGGCGTGGGCGTGTTCAAAGACCTGCCCAGTCCTTTCACCGTGATCCGCTACCACTCGCTGGCGATCGAACGCGCCTCGCTGCCTTCCTGCCTGGAAGTGACGGCGTGGACCGACGACGGCGAGATCATGGGCGTGCGCCACAAGGAATACGACATCGAGGGCGTGCAGTTCCACCCCGAGTCCATCCTGTCGGAACACGGCCACGCGCTGCTGAAGAACTTCCTGGAACGCTGATTTTCCGGCGGCGCCACCGCGCCCACGCCCAAAATCCGTCCCGAGCTCAATACGAACCGAATAGGAATTGCCATGCCTACGCCTAAGAACACGCACCAGATCACCCATCAAGAAGCGCTGCTGCGCTGCATCGAGCACCGCGAGATCTTCCACGACGAAATGCTGCACCTGTTCCGCCAGATCATGTCCGGCGAAATGTCGCCCGTCATGGTCGCGGCCCTGACCATGGGCCTGCGCGTGAAGAAAGAAACCATAGGCGAAATCGCCGCCGCCGCGCAGGTGATGCGCGAGTTCTCCACCAAAGTGCCGATGGCCGACACCACCAACCTGCTCGACATCGTCGGCACCGGCGGCGACGGCGCGCACACCTTCAACATCTCCTCCACCGCCATGTTCGTGGCGGCGGCGGCCGGCGCGCGCGTGGCCAAGCACGGCGGACGCAGCGTGTCGTCCTCGTCCGGCTCGGCCGACGTGATCGAATCGCTGGGCGCCAACATCAACCTGAAGCCGGAGCAGATTGCGCAATCCATCGCGCAGACCGGCATCGGCTTCATGTTCGCGCCCAACCACCACGCCGCCATGAAGCACGTGGCGCCGGTGCGGCGCGAACTGGGCGTGCGCTCCATCTTCAACATCCTGGGGCCGCTCACCAATCCGGCCGGCGCGCCGAATATCCTGATGGGCGTGTTCCACCAGGATCTGGTGGGCATCCAGGTGCGCGTGCTGCAGCGCCTGGGCGCGCAGCATGCGGTGGTGGTGTACGGCAAAGACAATATGGATGAAGTGTCGCTGGGCGCGGCCACCATGGTGGGCGAGCTGGTGAACGGCGAAATCCGCGAGTATGAAATCCATCCGGAAGATTTCGGCATGCAGATGATCGCCAGCCGCAACCTGAAAGTGGCCGACGCCACCGAATCGAAAGCCAAGATGCTGGAAGCGCTGCGCGGCGAACCGGGACCGGCCTACGACATCGTGGCGCTGAACGCGGGCACGGCGCTGTATGCGGCCGGCGTAGCCTCCTCCATCGAGGACGGCCTGGCCAAAGCGCGCACGGCCATCACCTCCGGCGCCGCGCTGGCCAAGGTGGAACAGTTCATCTCGGTGACGCAGCAGCTCGGCGCCGCCAACTAAGGAGAACGGCATGTTCGGCATCCATGACCTGGCGCTGTTCGTCGTTTCCGGCCTGCTGCTCAATATGATGCCGGGGCCGGATACCCTGCTCATCATGGCGCGCAGCGCCACCCAGGGCTGGCGCGCGGGCTGCGCCGCCGCGCTGGGCATCGGTGCTGGCACCATGGTGCATGTCACCGCCGCCGCCGTCGGCCTGTCTGCGCTGCTGTCCACTTCCGCCATGGCGTTCAATGCGGTGAAGTGGGTGGGCGCGGCGTATATCGCGTATGTCGGCATCGGCATGCTGCGGGCCAAGCTGAAGCCGGAGGCGGAAGCCGGGGTCAGACCCGCCGGGTCAGACCCCAGCCTTGCTGCAACCAGCTACCGCCGCATCTTCGCCCAAGGCTTTTTGAGCAATGTGCTGAATCCGAAAGTGGCCCTCTTCTTCCTGGCCTTTGTGCCGCAATTCATCTCAGCCGACTCGTCCAGCAAGGCGCTGGCCTTCCTGATCCTGGGCTGCATCTTCAACTTCAACAGCATGTTGTGGTGTAACGGGCTGGCTGTCTTCGCCGCCTTCGCCAGCGCACGCCTGAAAGTCAAACCGCTGGTGGCACTCTGGCTGAACCGCATTACGGGCGGCCTGTTCCTGGCACTCGGTGCGCGCCTGGCGCTGTCCGAACAACACTGAAAGCACGACCATGTCCAACATCCTGAACAAAATCCTGGCCACCAAGGCCGATGAAGTGGCAGCCGCCAAAAAGCACCGCAGCCTGGAAAGCGTGCGCGCCGAAGCGGAAGGCGACGCCGAACTGCGCGCCGGCCTGCGCGGCTTTGAAGCCAGCCTGCGCAAGCAGATCGCCGACGGCAACGCGGCCGTGATCGCGGAGGTGAAAAAAGCGTCGCCATCGAAAGGCGTGCTGCGCGCCGACTTCAACCCTGCCGCCATCGCGCAAAGCTACGCATCGCACGGCGCGGCCTGCCTGTCCGTACTGACCGACGTGCAGTACTTCCAGGGCGCCGACGACTACCTGAAACAGGCGCGCGCCGCCTGCGCCATCCCGGTGCTGCGCAAGGACTTCATGGTCGATATGTACCAGATCTATGAAGCGCGCACGATGGGCGCGGACTGCATCCTGCTGATCGTGTCCGCGCTGGACCACGGCCTGATGGCGGAAATGGAAGCTTGCGCGCACGGGCTGGGCATGGACGTGCTGATCGAGTCGCACGACGGCGAGGAGCTGAGCGCAGCGCTGAAGCTGAAAAGCAATCTGATCGGCATCAACAACCGCAATCTGCGCACCTTTGAAACCTCGCTGGACACCACGCTGAACCTGCTGGACCGCATTCCTTCCGAGCGCCTGGTTATCACCGAATCTGGCATCCTGAATGGAGACGACGTGCGCCGCATGCGCGACGCGAACGTCCACAGTTTCCTGGTGGGCGAAGCCTTCATGCGCGCACCGGATCCCGGCGCGGAACTGCGCCGCCTGTTCAGCTAAACCGTATCCGGAGGCCCGCCATGGGCAAACAGCAGCACACCGCCATGCAGCGCCTTGCGGCCGTGCTGCTGGTTTCCGTGTTTGCCGCCATGCTGGCCTCCTGCGGCAAGGAGCCGCCCCGGCGCGACGCGCAGTCCAGGCCGGCCGAGATTCCACGCACGCCGCTGCCCACCGAGCAAGTGCCGGTGCCGCCCCTGCCTCCTGCCATGCACAGCGTGGACGATTACAAGCGCGCATTGGCCGCGAAGATCCTGGCGGCCACGCCGGATGGCGCGTTCAGCGGAACGCTGCCGCCGCTGCTCACGTCCATCGTGGTGGTGGAAGCAAAGATAGGGCGCGAGGGTGATATTGTGAACCTGCGCGTGGCGCGCTCGCGCGACCAGAAGGCCAGCAACCTGGCGCTGGCGGCCATGCGCGCCGCCGCCCCCTTCCCCAAGCCGGGCAAGCTGATGGCAGGGCATCACAAGACGTTTGATATTTCGGAGACGTTTTTGTTCAACAAGGAGTACCGGTTTCAGATCCGGACCCTGGCGCCGGTGCAGTAATGGCGGGTTACGGCTGCGCCTAACCCGCCCTACGAGACGTATGTGCCCGTATAACCGGCGATCGTATATGTGCCCGCATCACCGGCGATCGCATATGTGCCCGCGTAACCGGTGATCGTATATGTGCCCGCATCACCGGTGATTGTCTATGTGCCCGCGTAGGGCGGGTTAGCGCGCCGCGCGTAACCCGCCATCACGGCGCCGCCGCCAACTCCACCCTGTCCCGGCCGTTTTCCTTGGCGCGGTACAGCGCCGCATCGGTGCGGTCCATCAGGCCGTCCAGCGTTTCTTCGCGCGAGAGATGCGTGCCTATGCCTATGCTCACCGTGCACGGCGGCAGCTGGTCGTCCCAGCCGGTCCGCAGCGCCTCGCGGATACGCTCGGCCACCATCATCGCGCGCGGCACTTCCGCGTCCGGCAGCAGCACCACGAACTCCTCGCCGCCAAAGCGCGCCACATAGTCGCTCTCGCGCAGCGCCTGGCTGATGATGTTCGCAATCTGCACCAGCACCCGGTCGCCCACCACGTGGCCGTAGCGGTCGTTGATGGCCTTGAAGTGATCCAAGTCTATGCTCATCAGCGACAGCGGCCGGCCGTCGCGCCCTAGCTGCACGCGCTGCTTGTTATAGAAGATGTCGAAACCGCGCCGGTTCAGCACCCCGGTCAGCGGATCGTGCGTGGAGCGCTCCTCCAGGATGCCCTGCAGGCGCCGCATGGCCATCATCAGGAAGGCCACCGCCAGCATCAGCGTCATGAAACTGGCCAGCGCCATGAACACGTTGACCAGCGCGCCATTGACCAGTACGTCCTCGGTCACTGCGTCCACCGTCAGCGCGGTGAACATGCGCGCCAGCACGGTCAGCGCCTGCGCCGTCACCAGCACCGCAAAGAAGCAGTAGGAGAAATGGCGCACGCCCTCGCGCCACGCCAGCCAGCTCTGGACGGAATAAAAAATGAAAGCCGCCAGCGAGAACGCGGCAATGCGCGCGCCCAGGTGGGGCTGGACCAGCATCCACCAGGCGGTCAGCAGCATGCCCACCAGCCAGATGCCGTGGAACAGGCCCCAGCTGGGCCGCCGCCCAAAGAATTCCTGCGTGCCCAGCATGGACAGGCCCACGCCCCAGAACAGGAAGGCGTTCGCTGCCAGCAGCGCCGCCTTGCCCGGCCAGACGCCCGGCAACTGGCCATTCAGCGCAAACGACACGCCCCCGGCAACCACGCACAGCAGTCCCAGCGACCAGCGGTTCAGGCCGCGCACTTCTCCCCGGAAGCTGCGGTGCAGCGAGTACATGACCATGCTCATGCCGCCGCTCATGGCGACCGACATCAGCAACAGGGTCCGCAGATCCAGTTGGAAGAGCAGCGCAGGCCCGGGCGTCATCAGCGGCTCGCGCTCGGCCGCAGCAGGCCGGATGCCTTCTTGCCCGCAGCCTCGGGAGCCAGCGCCAGCGTCACGTTGGGTACGCGGTCGCCTTGCAGCTTGACGCGGAAGCTGCGCAGCTCGTCGCGGCGGAAGGCGAGCACTTCAACGCTGTCGCCCACCGCGTAGCGTGACAGCAGCGTATCCAGATTGCCGGGAACGACGCGAAGGCCGTCGACCGCCACCAGCAGGTCGCCCGCCGACAGTCCCGCCGCATGCGCCGCGCCGCCTTCGTGGACGGCGGACAGCTTGGCGTCCGCGCCGTCGCGGCCCAGGTTTGCATCCAGGCTGGGCTTGGCCGGCTTGCGCTCGTCGCTGTACTTCACGCCGAACGGCGCCAGTATTTTCGCCAGCGGCAGGTCTTCCGTGCCGCGCACGTATTTGTCGAAGAAGGATTTCAGCCTGGCGCCCGCCACTTCGTCGCACAGCGCCTCCACTTCGGCCGGGCTCACGCCGCGTCCCGCGCCCTTGTAGAAATCGCGGCCGTAGCGCTGCCACAGCGCCTGCATCACGTCGTCCAGCGACTTCTTGCCTGCGGTCTTGCTGCGGATGGCCAGGTCCAGCGTCATGCATACCAGCGAACCCTTGGTGTAGTAGCTGACGATGGCGTTGGCCGCGTTTTCGTCCTGGCGATAGTATTTTCCCCAGGCGTCGAAGCTGGAATCGGCCACGCTCTGCTTCAGGCGGCCCGCGCCGCGCAGCACGCCGCCCACGGTTTTACCCAGCAGCTTGTAGTAGGCCGGCTCACCGATAATGCCGGCGCGTACCAGCATCAGGTCGTCGTAGTAGCTGGTGCCGCCTTCGAACAGCCAAAGCAGCGGCGTGTAGTTTTCCGTGTTCAGGTCATACGGCGCAAAAGCGGACGGCTTGATGCGCTTGACGTTCCAGGTGTGGAAGTACTCGTGGCTGCACAGGCCCAGGAATTTCAGGTAACCCTCGCTGATGTCCGCGCCTTTCGGCGTGGCGGCGGTGGGCAGGTCGGCGCGGGCGCAGATCAGCGCGGTGGAGGCGCGGTGCTCCAGGCCACCGTAGCCGTCGCCCACCGCCATGGTCATGAAGACGTAGCGGTCCATCGGCGCGCGCTTGGTTTTCGGCTCGAAGAACGCGATTTGCGTTTCGCAGATGGCTTTCAGGTCGGCGCACAGGCGCGCCATGTCCAGGTTGGGCACGCGGCCGGTGATCACCACGTCGTGCGGCACGCCGTGCGCCTTGAAGGTGGCCAGTGCGAAGTCGCCCAGCTCCACCGGGTGGTCGATCAGCTCATCATAATTGGCGGCGGCGTAAGTGCCGAAGCCGTAGCGCTTGGCCTTCAGTTCAGGCAGCGAGGTGGCCACGCGCCAGGTTTTGGCGGCCGGGTCGGCCGGACGCTGGATATCGACCACATGCTGCTCGTCCTCCTGGCCCGCCACGCGCAGGAATACGCTGGTGCCGTTGAAGAAGGCGTGGCTCTGGTCCATATGGGCGGCGCGCACCGACAGGTCCCAAGCGTAGACTTCGTAGACTACGGTGAGCTGGCCCGCCACCGGCGCGGCTTGCCAGGTGTGCTTGTCCACCTTGGACAGCTTGACCTCGGCGCCGTCCGACTCGGCGCGGATGCGCACGATGTTGCGCGAAAACTCGCGGATCATATAGCTGCCTGGAATCCAGGCGGGCAGCGCCAGCAGTTGGCCTTCGGGCGCCGGCTGGTCCACCGTCAGCGTGACTTCAAACATGTGGGCGGCCAGGTCTTTGCCTACGATGGCGTAGCTGACGCCTGGTTTCTTCGATATGTTGTTCTTCTTCATACTTTGTCCTTGGGATGCAGGTCTGCAGGCGTGTCGACGTCTTGCAGGATGCCGCTGTCGTCCACTTCCAGCTCCGTCACCGGAGCATGCTTCAAAATGCCGCGTGCGCCCTGGTCGCCTTCCAGCGCCAGCAGCTGTGGCAGGTAATGGCGGCTGAACCCAACCGGGTTGCCGCGCCGCCCCCGGTACATGGGCGCGGCAATACCGGCGCCCTGTTCCAGTGCGGTTTTCAGTGATTGTATTGTAGATGGCTGCACATGGGGCATATCCCCGAGGGCAATGATGAAGCCCTGTGCATCTTTGCCCGCATACGTCAGCGCATGGGCCAGCGAAGCGGCCATGCCGGTATCGGCTTGTGGGCAGATAGTGACTTCGCAGCCCAGCGCCAGCAGCTGCGCCGACAGGGTCTCGGCATCCGCGCCGGGCCGCAGCACGGCCACCACGCGCGGCAGCACCGCCAGCATATGGCGCGCGCTGGCCGCAACGACGGAGGCCTGCTGGCCCTCCGGGCATTGCAGCAGCTTGTTGCGCTGGCCGGAAGGATCAAAACGAGTCCCCCTTCCGGCCGCCAGCAGGATGCCGGTGACGCTCACGCTGCGCGGCGCGGCGCCAGCCAGGTCAGGCCTTGGCCGTCTTGGCCAGGTCGAACGGCAGCTTGCGCAGGCGCTTGCCGGTGAGCTTGAAGATGGCGTTGGCGTAGGCCGGCGCCAGCGGCGGGAAGCCAGGCTCGCCCATGCCGGTCGGCGGTTCCGTCGATGGAACGATGTGCACGTCCACCAGCGGCATGTCCGGCATGCGCGCCACCACGTAGTCGCCGAAGTTCTGCTGCTCCACCACGCCGTCCTTGAGCGTGATGGCGGCGCCGGGCAGCGTCGTGCCAATTGCCATCAGCACCGCTCCCTGCACCTGCGCCTCGATGGTCATCGGATTGACGGCCGTGTTGCAATGGATGCCGGCGGTGACGGTGTGCAGATGCGGCACGCCGCCCTTCACCGACGCGGTCACCACGTAAGCAACCACGGTGCCGAACGACTCATGGACCGCCACGCCCCAGGCCTGGCCCTTGGGCAGCGCCTTCTTGCCGTAGCCGGATTTGGCGACTGCCAGGTCCAGCGCGGCGTGATGGCGCGCGTGCTTGGCGTCGATCACTTGCTTGCGGTAGGCCACCGGGTCCATTTTCGCGGCGTGCGCGGCTTCGTCGATCAGCGTTTCCATCACGAAGGCGGTGTGGGTCGAGCCCACCGAACGCCACCACAGCACCGGCACATTGGCCTTGGCGTTGTGCACGGACAAATTCATCGGCAGCTCATACGGCTCGCCCATGCCTTCGATCATGGTGGCGTCCACGCCGTCCTTCACCATCATCGGCTCGAACGGCGAACCGGTGATGATGGACTGGCCCACGATGCTGTGGTTCCACGCCAGCAGCTTGCCCTTGGCGTCGAAGCCCAGCTCCGCACGGTGCACATGCGACGGACGGTAGTAACCGCCTCGAATGTCATCCTCGCGGCTCCAGATGATTTTCAGGGGACCGGACTTGCCGGCCGCCTTGTAGGCCAGCGCCACATTGGCCGCTTCCACCAGGTAGTCCGAGGTTGGCACCGCGCGGCGGCCGAAACCTCCGCCGGCCATCATGGTGTGCAGCTTGACTTGCTCCGGCTTCAGGCCTGCGGTTCGGGCAATGGCCATCTGGTCCAGGGTCTGGAATTGCGAACCGGCCCACACTTCGCAGCCGTCCGCCTTCAGGTCGATCACGCAGTTCAGCGGTTCCATGGGCGCGTGCGCCAGGTAAGGGAACTCGTAGACGGCGGTAATCTTCTTTGCGGCCTTGGCCAGCGGGGCCATGTCCGCCTTCTTCACCGGCAGGCCTGGCTTCTGCGCCAGCGCCTTGAACTCGGCCATCTGCTTGGCGGTGCTGACTTTTTCAACCGCGCTGGTATCCCATTCCAGCACCAGCGCCTCGCGGCCCTGCTTGGCCGGCCAGTAGCCGGTGGCGATCACGGCCACGCCGCGTCCGCCACGGTCGGTTGCCACTTCCAGCACGTCGATCACGCCGGGGATAGCCTTGGCTTTGCTGGCGTCCAGCTTGGCCACCTTGGCGCCGAACACCGGCGGGCGGGCCACCACGGCAACCTTGGTGCCTTCAGGCTTGAAGTCCATGCCGAACTGTTGCTTGCCGGTGGATTTGGCTTGCGCGTCCAGGCGCTTCACCGGATGGCCGATGATGACGAAGTCTTTCGGATCTTTCAGCTTGACGGTGGCGGGCATGGGCTGCTTCATGGCCGCGTCGGCGAAGGCGCCGTACTTGGCCTGCTGGCCGTTGGGGCCGATCAGCATGCCTTTCGCGGTGCGCACCTGGTCCGGGCTCACCTTCCACTCGGCCGCGGCAGCCGCCACCAGCATGGCGCGCGCCTTGGCGCCGATTTCGCGGTACTGGATGAAGGAGTGGGCGATGGTGCCGGAGCCGCCGGTCATCTGGATGCCGAACGCCGGGTCCTTGTACTGCTCGCCCGCGTCGGCCAGTTCGCCGCGCATCTGCGCCCAGTCCACGTCCAGCTCCTCGGCGATCAGCATGGGCAGCGACGTCTGCACGCCCTGGCCGAACTCCAGGCGGTTCACCTGCACCGTGACGGTGTTGTCCGGCGCAATGCGCAGGAAGGCGTTCGGTTCATAGACCTTGGCCGGCGCCGCCGCTTCCGCCGCGCGCGCCATCTTGTTGCCGCCGCTGACGAAGAAACCCAGCACCAGGCCGCTGCCCGCCACTGCGCTTGCCTTCATGAAGGAGCGGCGCGATACGCCGCCCTGGCCGCCAGCCACCGCTGCGCCCACATCACCCAGTGCGGTACCTTGATTCAACCATTCTTTGCGCATGGTGTTCTCCTCAGGCGATGGTTTTAGCTGCGTCTTTGATGGCGGCGCGGATGCGCTGATAGGTGCCGCAGCGGCAGATATTGCCCGCCATGGCGCTATCAATGTCCGCATCGCTCGGCGCCTTGTTGGTGCGCAGCAGCGCCGTGGCGCTCATCACCTGGCCGCTTTGACAGTAGCCGCATTGCGGCACGTCGTGCTTGACCCATGCGTCCTGCACCGCCTTGCCAACCTTGTCGCCCTCCATCGCCTCGATGGTGGTGATCTTCTGGCCTGCCACCGCCGAAATCGGCGTGATGCAGGCGCGGGTTGGGTTGCCGTCGATATGGATGGTGCAGGCGCCGCACAGCGCCATGCCGCAGCCGAACTTGGTGCCCGTCATATTCAGGTTGTCGCGCAGCGCCCACAGCACCGGCGTGGATGGATCCGCATCAACCTGCACGTCCTTGCCATTCACATTCAATGTAATCATCTGCGGCTCCTTACTGTTTAATAGAGGACAACTTGGATTCCAGCGTCTTGATATCGATGGCGCCAGGTACGCGGCTGCCGTCGGCAAAGAAGATGTTGGGGGTGCCGTTGATGCGCAGCTTCTGGCCCAGGGCCAGCACCTGCTCGTTCGGCGTGGTGCAGCCGGCCGGCGCGGCCGGAGCGGCCTTGCCGGAAACCATCCAGTCGTCCCAGGCCTTGTTGCGGTCGGCCGAGCACCAGATGTTCTTGGACTTGACGAAGGAATCCTCCGCCAGGATGTTGTACATGAAGGTGTAGATGGTGACGTTGTCCACGTCCTTCAGCGCCTGCTGGCGGAAGCGCTTGCAGTAGCCGCAGTTCGGGTCTTCAAACACGGCCATTACGCGCTTGCCGTTGCCCTTCACGGTTTTCAGCGCCATTTCCAGCGGCAGGTCGGAGAACTTGATCTTGTTGATGTCGTCGATGCGGGCCTGGGTCAGGTCTTCGGAGGTCTTCAGGTTGAAAACGTGGCCGACGATCAGGTAGCTGCCGGTTTTATCGGTGTAGCGGATTTCATCGCCGATGCGCACTTCATAAAGGCCTGCGTATGGCGTCTCTTTGACGGAATCGACCTTGACGTTGGCGCCGAGGCGCGGCTCGATGGCTTTCTTGATGGTCGCTTCGGTGGACGTCTCTGCGCCGACACAGGACGCCATCATGGCGGATGCGAACAATACTGCGGTCTTGCTGAATTTCATAGGGGCTCCGGAAGGTACTGCTACTGCTTATTCATTGCTTACCAAGCGCGTGGGAAATCAGCCGGCGCTTCAAGCCCGGCAATTTGTCCAGCAAGTTTAATCCCAAATTGCGCACAACGCGCAAAGGCTCCAGATCGGCGCCGAACAAACGGTCCAGGCCATCGGTGGCCAGCTGCATCAGCATCACCTCCTCCTTGCGCGCGCGGGCGTAGCGCGCCAGCACGCGTTCGTCGCCCATGCTGCGGTGCGGCTCGCGCGCATTCACCGCGCGCACCAGCTGCTCCACGTCCGCAAAGCCCAGGTTCATGCCGTGGCCGGCCAAAGGATGCACCACGTGCGCCGCGTCGCCCACCAGCGCCACGCGCTGCGCCACCATGGCGTGCGGGCGCATCAGCCGCAACGGGAAGCCGCGCACCACTTCCGGCTGCACCGGAGTGAGCTTGCCCAGCTTCTCCTGCGCGTACACCGCGAGCCGGTCCGCCAGTTGCTGCGCCGATTCCTCGCGCAAGCGGTCGGCCAGCGCCTCCGGCGCGGACCACACCAGCGACACCAGGTTGCCCGGCAGCGGCAGCAGCGCCACGATGCCGTCCGCGCCGGTGAACCACTGCTGCGCCGCGCCGTGGTGCGGCCGCTCGCAATGGAAATTGGCCACGATGGCGTGCTGGCCGTAAGAGCGGTAGTCCATGCCGATGTCGCACTGGCCGCGCACCCAGGACTCGGCGCCGTCGGCGCCCACCACCAGCTCGGCGCGGATGGCCGAGCCATCCTCCAGCCGCACGCTGATGTCGTCCGCGCCGCGCAGCAGGCCGATGGCACGGCCGCTGACGGTGGTGACGTTGCTGGCGAAGCGCAGCGCCGCATCCAGCGCCTGGTTCAGATTGCGGTCCTCGACGATCCAGGCCAGCGTGCCGGTGTGGGCGCCGTAGGAGTCGAACGCCAGGCCGCCGGGCTGGCCGCCGTCGCCGTTGACCAGCATGGCGTCCACCGGCGCCACGCGCTCGGCATCCAGCGCGCCCCATACCTTCAGCGACGACAGCAGATTGTTCGCGGTGTGGTTCAGCGCATAAACGCGCACGTCCCAGCTGGCCTGCACGGCCGGCTGGGACGGGGATGGGGACGACGGAGGGCACAGCAAGGTGACGCTTTGCCCGGCCTGGGCGAATCCGAGCGCCGCCGTCTTGGCGATGGCGCCGTTGCCAACGAGGCAAATATCGCTTTCAACAACGCGCTGCAAGGAGGAGGAAGTTGGGCTATTCATCCGGCCATTATAGCGGCGGCGGCCTCTGCGCGGGCGCCGCCGCCCTACGCCGCCAGCGGCTGGGCGGGACCGTGGAAGCGCGGCAGCACAAACTCGGCGATTTCCTGCATCGCCTCGGCCACGGGGCGCTGGTTCTGGCGCAAATGCAGACCCATATGCTGCACCCCGGCCGCCTGCAGCGCCTCCAGTTCCAGCAGCAGCCCCTTGCGGCCCACACGGCCGCCAAAGCGGTGGTAGCGCATCGGCGCGTCCGGGTCTTCCGCCAGGTCCAGGTGGAAGAAGCTGATGTAAGGCTTGTCCGGCCCCGCCACCGCGCGCCAGGCTGCCGCGCGGCGCTGGTGGTCGTGCGGCATGCCGGGATAAGCCAGGCAGCCGTCCATGTGCGCGCCCACCCAGTCCGGCGTCTGCTGCGCCAGCCCGGCCACCAGCAGCGGCACCCGCATCTGCGCGGGACGCGGCAGCAGCGCCACGCCGGGCGGCAGCGCCGCAGCGCCCCAGTCGTGCACCATGGCCACCTGCTCGCGGAAGGCCGCGCCACGCGTATCGAAGTCGCGGCCGAAGACCGGATACTCCACCGGCCGGTCCCCGCTGGCCACGCCCAGCAGCAAGCGTCCGCCGCTCAGCTGGTCCACGCTGGCGGCCGACTTCAGGGTCAGCACCGGCTCGCGCAGCGGCAGCACCACGGCCGCCGTGCCCAGCAAGATCTCCTGCGTCACGCCGGCCAGGTAGCCGAGATAAGTAAAGGCCTCGAACACCTGCGCCGCGTCGCCAAAGGACGGATCGTACAGCGGCACGTCGCGCACCCACAGGGCACGGTAGCCCAGCCGGTCGGCCAGCTTCGCCAGTTCCGCGTGGCGCCGCATGTCCGGCTCGCCCGGCACGCGCGCGGAGGCCCGATTCGCCGCCTGCCCCGCCATGGTCCAGTCGTTATCCAGCGGCAGTTCCAGCCCTACGCTGAAACCGCCCTGCTTCAGCTTATCCAGTGCGGAGTCCATGATTAATCCCACTGCGGCGCAATGCCGTCCGGATTGGCGATGCGCTCGTTGCGGTCCAGCGTGGCGATGGCGGCCATATCCTCGGCAGTCAGCACCAGTCCGCGCGCGGCCAGGTTGCTCTTCAAATTGGCGGGGCTGGTGGACGACGGGATCACCGCAAAGCCCTGCTGCAGCGACCAGGCCAGCGCCACCTGCGCCGGCGTGGCGTTGTGGCGGCGCGCGATGTCCACGATAAGCGGCTCCTGCATCACCTTGCCGTAGGCCAGCGGCATGTAGGCGGTCAGGTGGATGCCCTGGCTGCGCGCGTACTCCACCACCTTGCGGTTCTGCAGGAAGGGATGGATTTCAATCTGCTGCGTGGCGATCTGCGCCGCGCCGACCGCGTCCACAGCCTGCCGCAAATGCGCGACGGTGAAGTTGGACACGCCGATCTGCCGGGCCAGCCCCTGCTCCTTGGCTTCGGCCAGCGCCCCCATATATTCAGCCACCGGCACCGCATCGCCCGGCGACGGCCAATGGATCAGCGCCAGATCCAGCTGTTGCAGGCGCAGCTTGCGCAGGCTTTCCTTCAGGCTGGGGATGAGCTTGCCGGCCTCCAGGCTGTCGATCCAGACCTTGGTGGTGACGAAAATCTCGCCGCGCGGCACGCCGCTCTCGGCCATGGCCTGGCCCACTTCCGCTTCGTTGCCGTAGATTTGCGCCGTATCGATATGGCGGTAGCCCGCTGCCAGGCCGTTGCGTACCGAGTCGATAACGATCTGGCCTTGCAGGCGGAAGGTGCCGAGGCCGATGGCGGGGATGGTGGTGTGAGACATGAGGTTTTCCTTTCAGGTTGATGGCTCACACTATGCGCTCACCCTTTGTTGAGAAAAACCCCAGAAACCTCAAAAAATATTTGCCCTCAAGTCAAAGAAAGCCATGCCGATCCAAAAAGCCCCTTGCATGTAGAAAATGATCTGCTATAGTTCTGCACCTTGGCCTGGTAGCTCAGTTGGTAGAGCAGAGGATTGAAAATCCTTGTGTCGGTGGTTCGATTCCGCCCCGGGCCACCAAGAACATACCTGACGAAACGCCGATCCATGCAGATCGGCGTTTTTGTTTCCGGAACAGGAAGTCCTCGTGTCCGGTCCATTTCAGGTTGGGACACGATACCCGCCAGAAGCTTACTACTGGACAATGCTCAGCCCACTACGTACACTGATACATTGTCGGCCTGCCAACAGTGCGCGCAGGGGTTCTCAGCCGTGCAGCTCAAGCGGAACATCAGATGGAAATTCAAATTGCCACGATCGTTAGCGGAAGCGAAACCCCGGCTGGTGACGGAATGTCAGGTGCGCTGCGCTGCGTACTTACCCTTCCAGACGGCACAAAGCGCTCAGCCATCATCAAGAGAGGCCCGGCTGGACAAATTATGGCTGAGGCATTCTCTGCTATTTTGTTAAGCAAATGGGGGCTTCCAGTTCCCCCACCCTTCTTGATCGAAGAGGGAACCACGCTGGCCTTCGCTAGCGCCGATGTCGGCTACCCTAATCTCAAGCAATCGCTCGCCTTAGATTGTCTCCCACACGGCCCGGCACGCGAGGCTGCCACACGGATCGCAGCGACATTAGCGTGTGGCCTGCCAACTACCCCTCTAGCCGCAGCATGCGACGAAGCGATCGACAATCGCGACAGAAATCTCGGGAACATCCTGTGGGACGGTAGTGCCGAAATTTGGATAGATCATGCTCTCTCACTCGGCCAAGGGGCGCATATGACTGACGTTAATAAGCTGTGTGCCATGGCTGTCGCAGTAGGCTACGATGAGCGCCTGCAACGAAGTGCCGTCGCGCAAGGCCTTCTCTTGGAAAGAGATGCGCCAAATTCGACAGAGGTGGCACTAACGTCAAGTTCAATACCAGCAACAGGTGTAGCATCAATCGTAATTGCAAGGCTCAATTCGCTCGGGAACCGTCTGGTTGCCCGTTTCCCTCGCCCCGTAGATTTATTGACTGGCCATGACCGAGCATAACGAGCAATCCCTCTCCAAATTCAGCATGTGGCCATGGCGTGCACTGTACTGGGAGCCTGTTGCCGGTACAGGCGAGAGAATCATGGTCGGCGTATTACATGGTTTCGAGCACCAATACAAAGCAGTCCGGACTATCAGAAATGATGTGCTTGACTGTCTTTTCGGAAAAGCTGCACCGGGACTGAGACGCCTTATCGAACACTCCCTAAACATTTTTGAGGTCGCAGCAACGGCATCTCAATCGCTTGAGGCGCTTTCCGCACCAATTTCTGGAATTCATCCTGGCCCTGTTCGCACCACTGAAGCCAGGACAGTCACTGACCTGCTTCAAACGGCTTGCTTACTCTATAGCAGTCTGGGTAATCTTGATAAGCTCGACGAACCTGATGAGGCAGACTCTCCTCAGCAAGAGGAAGTAAATCGTCGATTTGGCTCTGAAGTCAAACAAGAGGTCATTAAAGTCCATCCCGAACTATTGTCGGGATTTGGGCGCGGGGCTGAGTTGATTCACGGCGGAATAATCGTCAAGTTCGGTTTTTGCTCGCCGAAGACCATTTTGCATTTCACAGTCCTCCATCCAGTACGCCAAGGCGCAAGCATGCGAGATGCGCGAGCGCGAATCTTTGAACTTCAACGTGCACGAGAGATTTCCGGCATAAGTTCTGCAGCCTTAATCGCTGCAGTTCCTCGCGATGATGACGCTACGTTGGGTACAAGGCAGCGTGATGTTCTTAAGGCCAATCGGCTAGAGATTGAGCACGAAGCAGATGCAGTTAATCTCCAATGGTTCGCTGTGACCAACGCGCATCAAGGAGCCGAACGAGTAATCGAACTAGCGCGTTGACCCTGTCTTACGATTGAAGGGGCGCGGGCATTAGCCCCCTCCCGAACCAACGATCTCGACATACCCTATCAATTCTGCTGAGTAGCTGCCATCACCATTCGCCGCGCCCTTGTGCTTGAGCTCACGCTGTAGCGTTGGCTCAACAGCACGTGCAAATAGGGCAAGTCGTTGATCCGGTGAAAATCTCGGCGCTGCTGTCGGGGCCTCCAGATAGCGTTCACCGTGTCGTTCCACTGCGGGCACACGGGTGCCATCTTGCTTAACCGCAATCGACTGTACCACCACTCGGCGTTCACCATTTCCTGCAGATGTCTCCACCACCCAAAACGACAATAGAACAGGTTCGTCGACGTCACCGACAACGGCAATCCCCAGTTCATCGGGCGACACACTGCGCCAGCGGCCAAGCTCTTCCTGTATCAGAGGATGATCCAACCCCATCAGTTCCACGCTATCGTCGCTCGTAGCCGTATCGCGGCTCAAGGTAAAGCGCGCCCGACGTGCACCATCGACAGTCACAAGGTCGTAAGTATCAACGTCAATCTTAACCAGTCGCTGCTGACGACTCACGACTGCTGCCGAAAGAAAACGCGCCAAACGCTCCAGGCTCGACGACACATCAGAGAATGGCTTGTAATCATCGAGACTGAAACCCTCGAGATCTTGGAACAGGTCAAAAACCACCTGCCGTGCTTCGCGGGAATTCGACAGTGCCGCTTCCAATTCTACCTTTGTGCGCTTTAGTTCAGGATCGGACAACGCTTCCTGATATAGACGGTCATAATTAAGTCGCTCAGACAGCTGACCAAGAATCTGCGCACGTAAGTCTTCAGCCACATTTCCTTGGTCATCGACCTTGCCGACAGTCCTAGCAATTTCCGTCAGTTTCTCGTCAAGCATCAGGAAAATACGCCCTTCGATAGTGTCAGACAGCACAAGGTTGTAAACTTGTGCCGTGTGATTTTGTCCATAACGATGGATACGGCCGATGCGCTGCTCCACGTCCATCGGGTTCCAAGGCAAATCGAAATTGAACAGTATGCGTGCGAATTGCAGGTTTAAGCCTTCGCGTCCAGCCGCCGTACAAACCAGAACGCGCGGTCCGTCCTTCAGGCGGAATTTCCGCTCTGCCGCCAGCTTAGCGCCATGATCGCCACCACGCAAAACAACCACGCCTTGGCCGGGGAAAGTACGTTCGATCTCACGAGAGATTAAATCTACAGTGCCGAGATAAGTGGCAAATATTACGATTTTTTCGTTCGAGTTTTGTCGCCACAGTATCCCAAGGCCATCCAACAGCTTCTGCGCTTTCGTTTCGCGTTGTTGCGGAAACACCTTAAGTAGATCGCCGATGCGCAGCCGCTCCTCTGGCAAATGTAACTCAACAACCGCCGATGCAGCTTCCTCAGCGTGCGTCGCTGAATACTCGCTACCATAAGGATCGGATGCTAGCTCTAGCGCTTCTTCATCCAGCCTCTTGACCAAGCGGTATTTGAGGTCTGCAAGTACCCGGTCAACCTCACTGCGTCCGATGCCGTCACGTGTGAGGTTGAACTCCTCGTGAATCAGTTCACGAGCCTCATCGGTCAGGCGTTCGCGGCCTTCGATGTCCAAGTCTTTGTCCCGCAAAAATGCCTCATGCAGCGTCAACATCAGTAACCGGCGCTTCAGCGTTCGGCGTACAGCCGCGAAACTCGATGCGGCTATTTTCTGGAAGATCGCCATCAAGAAACCAAGCGCACGCCCTTGGCCACCTTGGCGACGCGCGAGGTCAAAACCATCCTCCAGGTACTCGCGCAGCTTTTCATAGAACAGCCGTTCTTCTTGTCCCATCAAGAAAGATTCGGTATGTACCCAGCGACGCGCAAACAATGGTGAGCCGTCCGGCTGACAGGCATCGGCCTTAGTGCGACGGAACATCACCGTGTTTAGGCGATGCCTGTGTTCCAGCATTTCCTCGGGACTGCCGAACAATGTCGGGTTCAGCAGTTGCGCCAGCATCCAGAATTGGAAATGGTTACCCTGGTGCGGAGTGGCAGACAAGAGCATTAGGTCACGCGAATGATCCTTCAGGGCCTCTGCCAGCTTGTAATTTTCAGTCTTTCTCACCTTGCCGCCCGTCCGGTAGGCCGTGAGATGATGCGCCTCGTCAAACACCACCAGATCCCAGCGCGGCGCATCTAGCAAACGTTTGATACGCGCAGGGCGCTTCAATGTATCGATGCTGGCGATCAACCGGTCATGCTTGGCGAAGGCATTAGTCTTGCGGTCGGTAATATCGCCTTCAGAGCCAAACACTTCGAAATCGAGATTGAATACTTCATTCAGTTCGCGGTGCCAGTTGTTCACAAGGCCCGCAGGTACCACCATCAACGCCCGTGTCAGTTCGCCCCGGCTGGCTAGCTCGCGCAAAATCAGCGCGGTTTCAATGGTTTTACCAAGCCCTACCTCATCAGCGATGAGATAGCGTCGCGGCGAAGCCGTAGCAATTCGATGAGTCAGTACTACCTGGTGTGGCAACAAGTCGATCTTGGCCGAGGTCAGTGCCGAGGCACTTTCCATGATCGGTAGCGCGTATGCCTCGTAAGAGAGCCACGCCCTGCGGGCCTGTTCTGCACTGCCATCTACCGAGCGCAAAATGCGCTCGGTGCGTGAAAGCTCACGACGAATCGAAGACAGTGGCACGCGCCTTTCGCCGACACCAAAGAACGCTCGCAAATAACCGTCGTGCGCGGCATCCAGAACGACGCCTTGACCGTACTCGTGATGGGTAATTCGCTCGCCCGGAGCAAAGCCGATGCCGATATCCTCCAACATCAAATCTCCTGCGTCAGTGCTTCGCCCCGAACCAGCCAGGCGGCGAAATGCCGACAGGCAGAGCAAATGGCCGCGCTGTCGATTTTACTCATGAAGGTGGGGCCGTCCAAGATTTCCTTATAGCCCGCCGTCATCGCCTTCAAGCGCACTTTGGGGTGAGTGGATTTCATCAGGCCTCCTATGTAATTCGCAAGTGAAACAAGCCCGCATATTTGCCGCTCTCGCCGAGTAAAATCTCTTGCGGGTACTCGTGGGCTTCTCCCCATAACACGCGGCCAAAGTCGATGTGTTCGTTGGCATTGGGGTGAGCACAACGCCAGCTCACGGCATCGGTTGCCGGGTTGGAGGTGATGCGACCTGCCCCCGAGGGCAGCCAGAAGATCAGAGCAGCTTGGCCGTCGTAAAACTCCTGAAAGGACAGAATGGAGTCCTTCATCGCAGAAGCCAACCAGTTCTCGGCGTCTGATGGTGCGAGCAAATCCAGGCACCCATCAAGCCCCGCAACAATTAAGGTGTTGCTATTATTGCTCGGCAGGTCTTCCGGCCAATGACCGACTGCCTGCACGAATTGGCGCAAACTCCATACTTCGCTGGCCGTGCCGACTTGCGCCAGCGCTTCCGCATCCCACAACCAACTGGTGCCGCGTCGTTGCCATACAGTGTCGCGGGTCTGCTTCATTCTGAATACTCCTCAAATAGCGATCCTTGAACGGGCTTGGGAGATTGGGTAGCGGACCATGAATTGAAAATCGACACCGCCCGTGAGGCAGCATTACGCGCAGGCGTGTTGGCAGCGCGACGTGACAACCATTCCAGCAACGGTTTCAGGGCCACATGAGGTTTAAAGTTTTCATTCTTGAGCGTATCCGAGGCATTGATGCCGCTTCCGTCGTAGCAGGCTCCTACCAGCACCAGCGCCTGATCCAGATCAGACGTGAGCTTGCGTTTGTGTTTTCCGTGCCAATCGCGGGCAAAATCGAGCGGATCAACCACGGTAAAAATCTTGCTCTTTTCACCGCACCAGCCGCGTTGTACAAATTCATCCGGAGTGGTGATAGAGCCCTTGAGGAATTTTTGCAGCTGATCGCGGGCCATTTCGGCCTTGCCGTCAAAAGTGCGCAGAAATTGGCGCGTCATTGGCTCGGCATTCACTGGCGGCGGCTCCTTGCCTTTGTCGGCATCATCATCGATTAACTGATTGATACCGACCAACGCATCTCGCACGGAAATCGCGCGGCCCTCATCGACATATACCTTACCGTAATGTCGTGAGAAATACTCCAGCGCCTTGCCACGCCGGATCACCTGAATGTCTGCCGCAGGCAGGCCTTCCTTAGCGTGGTTTTCTAACATCGCCTGTAATTGACGCACGTCGGCCATCACTTCTCGGCGCATTCTGCCCCAGCTCACAGGCGTCGGCTCTTCAGTTCGCTTGCGGCAGACATGGATGATGTCGTATTCCACCTTTTGTGAACCGAATTGACCATCGCCCTTGGTTTCATCCGAACGGATGGGGTATGTAGCTTCAAGGTAGTAGCCAGCATCGAACAATGATTCCAAAACCGCCACCCACGGCTCGTCTTCGCTGTGGTGAAAGGTGAAGGCAAGAATGCCGCTGGGTTTTAGGACGCGATACGCCTCCTGCCAACACGCTGTCAACAGCCGCTGATAAAACCCGTTCGGATTTTCAGGTTCTCTAAATTTATTCGATACAGCCTCAAGCGTTTTTGGCGTGTACTCACCGCCAAAAATCGTGGGATATTGCTCTTTGAGCGCACAGCGAAGCCAAACATAAAAGAAATCCGCTAGTTCAGAATATTGGATTAAGTCACCAAACGGTGGATCGGTAATGACCAGATCGATCGACCCTCCCTCAACAAGAGAAAGTTCTGTGGACGAACCCTGGAAAAGCTCTCCTGCTTGTACGGGATCGCCAGGCCATGCCTTTTCACTTTTTCCGGAGCAGTTCTCCGCGATCTGTGGGTGGGTACGGGCGAGCTGCTGAAGGCTCACAAGTTCCCAAGGTTGTCTTGCCCATTCCTTACCTTCAACAATGCCTTCAACACACGATGCCCAATTCCCACGGCCTAAGTTTGGAAATACGCAGTTCTCAATTGCCGTTGTCTTGGGATGATAATTGTTATTGGAAAAATGAGGCTCCGGCGTATCACGCTGTGGATTCCAAAAACAAAACATATTCTGGTTTCGAAGATATTGCTGGAACCCGCCGAGCACGTATTCACGAACAGCCCAGTCGTACTCACCGAGCGTTGTAATTGCCTTTAGCAAGAGCGCGTGCACGAAAAGCTGACGCGGATTAAAAAAATCCGACCAATAGATGTACCCATGCTGATCTAGTGGACGACGCTGATGTGCTTCATGACCGCGAGGAATTTTACTGTCCTTAGGCCAATATGGAAGTAAATCATCATCTTTACGCCGATTCCATTCGGCCAACGCAGCATCGTATTGTCGAGCAGCGTGAACATTGAATGGTGCAAAGAAGCGGCCATTGTAGGCATCACCTCTTTCACTACTTAAGGGCGCGTAGCCTTGAATCGCATAGCCCGCAGAAGGGCCTGTTTTTCCCGTAGCGTTGAAACTACTCAGTTGATCCTTAACAGTACCGCAAGAACGGCAAATGAAATGCCCTTGCTTAGGAACAGAGCCCTCAGAATCGTCAGTCTTGAATGTGATCTTCGTTTCTGGGCAAGTCACTTCATCAGGTAGCACGCCCCGCACCTCAAGCAAACGAATTTTCGCTGCCCGTTCCTTATTCCAACGCGAGGTGGAAATCGCATCGTCTTGAGCCGAACCACCAAAGAGCTGGCCGTCAACGTCCTGCTTGGCGCTGCCCGCTAGCCACTGCGGATGCACAAGCAAGCTCAGTTCGACCTTCTTGTTTTTACCCTTACCCAGCTTAACGATTTCCGCATGACCGCAGTGCGGGCAAAGCGCACCGCGCTTGTGGTCAAGTGTCGAATGAGGATACTCACCCGGTGCGACATAAAGTGGCACGTCGGGCGCCATGCGCGCGGCATTTTCCTCTATGTGGAACTCGGAACCGCACTTGCGGCAGGTATGCTCCCAATGTTTGACACTGATAGTTTTCACTGCCATCACCGGGCTTGTCATGATTGGCGTGCGGTGGCCGCAACCTGTCACCTGACAAGGACCGTGCTTGGCCCAGAAGGTATAAATGATCTCTGGGCCTTCGTAACGGTACTCCCGCCGCTGTTCTTCGGTGAGACTGAGCGGATCAAAATCGGCGCGCATGACCTGTTTGCTGGGCAGGTGCGTCCACTTTCCTTTCTCACCATTGGGGCCATCGCAGTAGTAGAAGGGCATGATCTGCGGCTTGACCTCGGCTTCAATGTCGGCGAGCAGGCGCTTTACCTCATCCAGATCGACATTGGCTAGTTCCTGCTTGACGACGAACCAAGCGACCGGATTTAGGTCGTTGCCGACCATCTGCATGCCTAAGCGTGAGCCTTCCACCAATGTCGTGCCGCCGCCCATGAAAATATCAGCCACCTTCAAGTGCTTGAAAGCGCCCTTTTTCTGGTGGTTGGCGTAGTAGTTTTCCCACACAAGCTTGGCAGCATGCGATTTATCTTCTGGCGCTTTTGTGGCCGCGGCAATCAGCATCGAGCGGAACACGCTAGAACGCCGCCGCGCCCACCATTTCGACATCTGGTAAATCGGTTTGCCGGCATTGCCTTCAATGATCGCCACCTGATTGACCGGCAGGATCGGGAAGTCCACCTCCAGACAGGTCTTGGGGCGATTCGGATCGTTGAAATCGACAGTTTCCATCGATATCACCTTACCCGCGCCAACGGCTTTGGCGACTTCGTGCGCCAGTTGTTCTTTTTTTGTTGCCATGTTGAGCTGCCTTTAGCTAGCTGAATTATTGCGAGAGAGTTCGACGAAGGGTGACAGCACTTCGAGAAGCGAAAGGCCACCGTGAGTCAACGTCGGGTAGCCACCTTGACTGCGCCACTTCCAGCGGCCAAGCGCCAACAACTGCGCACCGTGCGGGCTGTTGATCTGCATCGCCACCGGTGGCACAAAGGGACCGCAATTGACTTGAGACAGACTACCCGCCGCTTTACTACGCCCGCTGGAAAATGTCTTCTTGAGAAACTGGCCGACATCGCCATCCGCATCAGGGAAATAACCGGTGGCGGCATAGCCGTGATCGGACGTAATCACTAGCCGCCGTCCGGTAGCTAGCCGTCCGACAAAAGTCCAAAAATCATCGCTGCTCAATTGTTCAGCAACGTCGCGAGTGAGAGTGTCGAGCCCCTGACCAGCACCTGCGCCATCATGAAGCTTGCTGTCCGGCCAGTGATGCCAAAACACCCAGTTGGGCGATGCATCGACTAATCCAGCGCAGTCTTGCCACGGCATATCGACAGACTCAGTGGTAGCCGGTTGCAGACGATGCGCCATGCCGCCACCGTTATTCTGCAGTTGGCTGCGACTGCCAAAACCCAGGGCGCGCGCGAATTCATTGGTTTCGCCAGGTAGCTCAGATGCGTTGGCTGTCACGCCATGCAGGGTAAAGCCGCGCTCATTAGCCCCCTGCAATAACCAAGGAAGTTCACGTAACGACAAACCATCGAGAATCAGCACCGCTTTGGCGCTGCTATTGCCATAGCCAGGTTCGACCCACCAACGCGCTAGCCTGTCAGAGGTGCGCTCCACAGTGCCGCCAAAGGATTGCCACAAATCCCATCCCCCGGAAGACAAGAAATGATCCAGCGCGCCGATTTCACGGTCGCGCTTGGTAACCTCACTAAGCGCATTGCCTGCGCTCAGCGGTTTAGACGCAATTTCCATCGCTTTATTGATGATGACGTGCCATGCCTCCTCTGCGGTTCCCTCGGTTAAACTGTGCAATACCGCTGCGTCGAGTGCCATCAGTTATCTTCCTTCTCAAGTGTGAGCTCGAAAGTCATGCCATCAGGCAGTTTCTTGAGTAGCTCCTTCAGCTGAGCCCCCGTTGCAGCAGATACTCTGATCGATACCTCGGCAACCGGCGTGGCGGGGCCAATGCCCCACCCCTCAAGCTTGCCGATAAGGTTTAAGGCTGAGGTCGCTGGATTGCTCAACGTAATACGCTGTTTGCAGGCAAGCTCACCATTGCCACCAAAAATTCCACCACCGCTGGGTGAAGACGTAGTGTATTCGCCTGATGAGATATTGCCGCCAGTTGGAGACTCTGGCAAAGGACCGCTGCCTGTGTCTCCTAAAAGACCTCCCGCGCTGGGATCGCTTGCGGTAGGGATAGCTGGCGGTGTAGCGCCGCCGGTGGTCGGTACGGCGGAAGGCTCCATCACGAACACTTCGTCGAGCTGTCGCCCCGTATATGACAACTTGGGGCGTAGCCGACGCCACGCTGTTTCTTCATCCTCCCCTGGCTGCGCTTGCAGAAATTCCATGCTGCGCACGTTAATGGCGATCTTGCCCCTAGCGCACAAACGCAAAATGCGCTCCTTCATCAAGGTTTCGCCCAGCCACGGAATACAGTCTTGGCCTGCGGGACGTGGCTCTTGCAGCTCACGTAGCAGTTTACCTACCGCCGAATTTTCAATAGCAGCTTCTTGCACGAGGTCCTCAAAGTCTTCCGGCACAAACAGATCGTTGATCAATGCCTCTTCGATACCGTCAGGAATCTGCGCGCCTTGTTTCTTCAAGCTCTCGACGTTAAAACGACACTGACTTGGATCCGCAAAATTCCAGCGATGCAGCACGGCAAAGCGATCAAAACGCTTTTTTAAGATATCGCGCAGCTCGCCCTGATACTTAGTGTGCAGCTTTTTGTATTCGGGACTCTGGTTACTCCATTCAAGCGCTTTCATTTCGGCGCGGGCCAATATTAGGAGGTCACGATCCTGGAAGGCATTTGTCGAGCCGGAAAGCGGCAACAAAAAACGAATGGTATTGCGACGCTTTTGTAAGTGGTCTTTAATCCAGCGGCCAAGGCGTTGATCGATGTTATCCGGCTCTTCCGGAAGCACAAGAATAGGCAAGCGTTCGTCCCAACGCTCGGGCTGCTCGGCCTCGTCGAGCGCAGACCATGGATCGGATTGCCAGGATTTTGGTAGTGCAATCACACGGAAGGCTTTGGCGACCTCTTCCGACCCGCCGATAACATAGCGCACTTCCTTGGCAAGCTGGGCGAGATCGGATCCATCGGAAAACAGTTTGTCATTGCGCGCGCAAGCCATCAGTTTCGCCTGTGGATTTTCTTCTTCGCGAAATACCAAACGCAGACCATCTTGATGGATGTTGAAACTGTTCTCGACGACGGTAGCCAGTTCCACTTGGAAGGCATTGTCGTCAACGGGCTTGTTGCGCGTGATGTCGGCCTGCAGAGTGACTGGCTCTGCCCCGGCAAGATTACCAACTGCAATCGAACGAAGCCAAAGCGCGCCAACAATTTCTTGCAAGTGTGGGGCAAGTGTGGCATGTGTTGGCACTGCTTCAGTAACTGAAATGATGTTTTGCTGCGCTTTGGCGCGCAGCGTGCGATGATGTTCGTTTGATACCGAATCCAGCAATGCGCCAATACCCGACGCGTCATCATCTAACCTGAAATCTGCTGCTGTCAGCACGGGCGTCGCATCGCCACGACTCTTGTAGAGATTGGCCAGGATACGAATCATGTCACGCGTTTCCTGTGCGTCGGTCGCAATCAAGACCTGCTCCTCAAGCAAACGCAGCAAGTGGGGGGCGTAGGGCCAAGATTCGGTGAATTCCTTGCGCTTGCGATCCTGCTCGGACGGCGGCACATCGAGCAAGCGAAAGTATTCGGTGATATGTTGCGCAACCAGCGAATCAATCGTACCGCTGGCGATTTGAAGACGATTGTCGAAAAGGCGGTGCAGCAACATCCGGCGGCGATCCTGCTGGATACGTTCAGCGTTACCACCAGCCTTAAAATCGATGGCGACCGGATTAACACGATGCACTTGCTGATAAGCGTCGCTTCCACCATTGCGGACGGAAATGACGAGTACCAGCAACTCGGGATGCTCTTTAGCGATCTCTGACAAGATCTGAATGAAATTGAACGCCCAGTTCTTCCAAGGGTACTGCTTGGTGTTGGTAAGGCCGTCATACCACGTCTGGAATTCATCCAGCAACAGCATCGCCGGGGTGTGCTGTAACAACTCAAGAATCAGTTGATCCGACGGGATATCGGTCTTTGCCGCGCCCATGCCTTCCCACTTGCCTTTGATGTAGGTACCGTGGGGATGGCGCTCAAACAACAAATCCCACAAAAACTTGTAACGCTGACGATGAAGACTTTCACCAATCACCTGCATACCATCGCGGAGCGCTATCTTGCCGACCTGAGGGTCGCCCAAGGTCGCGGCCCAAGAGTTCAGCCATTCACCGGTCGACGCCGCATCACTCACGGCGTGATAAAGAGCCGCCATCAAGTGAGACTTACCGAGGCCACGTTCACCAATCACCACGACCGGTCGCCCTTGATTCGGGCCGACCGCCTCAATGCCCTTCAGCAAATCGTGGGTGGGATAGGTGATCGCCAGAAACTCTTGCGCGGCAATCTGAGTCGCGCCCGTGTTCGTATCGTTGGAGAGCTCAATAGCTGTCCCTTTTAGGCGCTTCCCCCTAAATTCTTCTCGTAGAGTCAGTCCGAGCATTTTTTGCGCTCCATTTTTTTAAATCGGCTCATATTTTTCCTTTATCGATTTGTCTTGACCAACGGCGATCGGTAACCTGGAGCAAGCTTCGCGCTCTCTGCACCATACAAGGCCAGCGGATCGTTGAGCCACAAGCGGTATTGTTCCTCAGTAAGGCTGTGATCTGGTGACGCATCGATGCTCCAACGCAGAAGCATGTATCCAGCAACAGCAGCTCGGACGCGAATCCGCAGTGACTCGCCTTCCATCGCGTAATCCATTCGCACAACATCAGGACGATTCAGACGTGGGTGCGGGACTAATTCAAGTTCCAAAATTCTTGTCCATTGAATGTCATTTTCCGGACGCTCGCTCTGCTTCGGTTCATCATCGATTAGCTCGGGATATTGAATCCGCGTAATGACGAAGTCCCGGAATTCGCCCGATTTCCGATCAAACGCGCGGACATGCCAACGTAGGCCAGCGTCCACCAATGCGAAAGGTACGATCACGCGCTCAGATTCGCCGCTGCTCATAGACTGATAGCGAATAGCCACAGCGCGCTTGGCGTAAATCGCTCGACAAATCGGCGCAAGCACATCCATTCTTGGGCAACTCAACGTTGCTGGGAATTCACAAGGTAAGAGTGACCGTGACTCGCTGTCGATCCCATCGCCGAACCCAAATGATAAAGTTGACAACACGCGTTGAGGGTGATGTGCAAAAATTGGCTCAAACTTGGCGCTAATCCGGTAGGTCTTGCTACTACTGTCAAAGTCAATATTCTGCGGTGCCAATTCCCTATACAGGGCTATGTCCCGCGTCGCCCCCGCCGGCGCAAGACCGAACCGCGCCGAAATGTCCGGGCGACCAACTTCCCCCATGAAGTACAAACGAAACTCCAGGTACATCAATCGTTCGCGCTGAGCCTGGCTCAAGCTTGCGATACGCTGCGGATGTGTCAACAATCGCTCCTCATCCACAGGGATTGATAGAAAAACCAAATCCAAATCGATTCCTGCTCATTATTTACTCAATATGTCATCAAATTGATTAGATCATACATTACAAATTTTCCAGGCACAATTATTTTCTCATTGACAAGCTGCCAACATCACGCAATGACATATGAAGAAAGGCAGTAGAGAGGAAAGCGAGCACTCCAAGTCTCCGAGTTGTTACTCAGGAAGTGGTGTCGAAAAGCGTAGCCACAGCAGCGACAACCTACCGTGCATTTCCGAGTCGATGCAGATTTAGCGGATATATGATTTTCAGGGTTGAACCCAATCAAAGCCCGAAGCCCTGTACAGGCCTTCGGGCTTTTCCATTCCATCGCAGAAAAGGAAATCATGAAACGTCTGAAATTTGGCATCACCGCCGCCAGCATCCCGATAGCGTTGCTGTCGGGCCCAGTGATTGCAGCGCAGGACTGTAGCGACTACATCCCCTCCATCAACAAGCAGATGGCGAGCTTTCTTGCTGTCGTTGGGCCGCGTGCGATGAAGAACGTGAGCCTGGACGAATTCGGGAATATGGTCGATCCGATGTGGGGCCGCCCTATCGTCAAGCTCGACACCTATACGCTTCCGGAATCGATCAGCAAGAAGCTGGCGTATCGCTTCACCGATGCCGCCACCAAAGGCGTGCGCACCGCCAACGGGCGGACCGTCTGCAACTTCAAGTACGAAGCCAATGACGGTTTCAAAATAGAAAAAGGCTACATCAACTTCGACGTTGAGCCATTCTCGACAACGTCTGAAGCAGTGATGTTCGTCAGCCCCGGCGAGGCCACGAGCGGCGTCAAGTTCAGACCGGATGGCTTTGCACAACAGGTCATCAATTCGGCGGTCCGTAAATCACTGGCGAGCGATCCGCAATACAAAGGTAAATTCAACGTGGTCTTCTAACCATCCACGGCCCTCATAGAAATAGGCGATAGAGCCGGCCCGTAGGCCTTCGCTACTGATCTGGTTATCTTCCAACCAGATCGCCGCAGCCCGACGCCATTACGGCCTCGGGCTTCTTTCATCTCAACAAAACAGAAAGGAATAGCCATGCTGAAGATCAGCGCCAACCCCAGCTGGGAATGGCAGAGCAGGAAACCAAAGGGGACAGTCACCCGTGCATCGACGGACCATCGCCCCGCACCATTCAGCATCAGACAGACCATCCTGCCTCGCAGCCTCGACCTCGCCTTCTCACTGAAATACCGGAGATAGGTAGCCAGGCCAATCAGTTCAGCAATCAATCAGAAATCCCCATGACAGCGATGTCATGGGGATTTTGCTTTTCCCTTGACCACCATAGGAGTCATCATGAGCAAGTCCAACCAGAACGAACCAACCTCCGCGCCCGAGCCCTCCGGCGCCATCTCGGACCAATCAGGCACAGCCGATATCAATCAAAGCGAGGCAACAGCTACTACCTCTTATTGGCGACTGAAGCTGGCCACCGCCAACAAGCTGGGCAAACGTGCCGAGGGCGGCATCCACTACCAGATCGTCACCGACATCAATCGGCATGATCTCCTTATCTCGATCACCGGCAACGACAGCGGTGGCTACTTTAGCCGCGAGTTGGTTCCATTCCCGAAGGTCGAGGCCTGCCTCGCAAAATGTGAGGCGGGCAAGGCATTCCCATCCAAAGCGCTCAAGGATGCCTTCGTCGGCCTCAGCAGCAATAACGCCGGCTTCCTGGCCGCGATCCTGCGCAGTGAGGGCTTGTTAGGCGCAGCACTCGACGCAGAATCCAAGCACATCGCAATCGGCGACGTGGAAGGGTGGAAAACGGCGCTGTTGGCGGAGCCCGGAACACAGATTGAGCTCCCCAATACCGGCAATGGCAAAGCCGAGACCAGCACCGAACCGGAGCCGACCGCCAAAAAGACGCTGTCGTTGCCGCGTAAGAAGCAGCAATAGCGCCCCTCATAAGTCCCCGAAGGAAACTCAAATGAAACAACCAAGCCAGAATTTCACCATCATCGTGAACTGGAAGACGAAGGGCTTCGGGTGCGCCAAGGCCTGCTCATACTGCAACTGGCGCGATTCGCCACTGCTACCCCACGGCGGTCAACCCAAGGAAGCACTGGCAACCTTCATCACGCAATGTGATAAATCGTTTATCACGATAAGTGGCGGTGCCGATCCCTTATACAACTTCGAGGAATACGCTCCAAAATTGCTGGCGATGATCCAGACCATCAAGGAACATGATTACAAGGTTAGGATCATCACCCGTGAAATTCAGCATGTAGCCAAGCTCAGAGGGATCGTGGATTACGTCTCGATCTCACTGGACTCCGACGTACTGGGCGGCATCGCGCGCTACCAGCACGAATGGGCGGGACTTGACATAGAATACTCACTGGTCTTGCCGCCACTACCAACCGCCGACATCGTCACGCTAAAGCCACAGTATTCCGCACTACAGCGCCAACTGGGCCAGCGTCTCGTGCTGCGCGAAAATCTCAACAGCCTCTATCCACTCGATTTCAACAAGTTGATCTTCGGGCACAGCGGCATCGTGTTCGTCGCCAAGAAGCTGTGCCTGTCCAGCCGCTACCTGTCCACCATTGATTGCGTCGGCCACGACATCGTGCAGGACACTGAGCGACTGGCAAGCCACCTCATGAACGAGCCCCGCGCGCACCTGTTCGGCGGCTTCGTCAAGCATCTGATCAATCCACGGGTGCACCCAGAATTTTCCGATATCGATCTTATCGCCCTGGACGCCGAGGTGATGCGAATTCTTGAGGATCAATTCACCTACACGTTCAAAGACGTTTCGCAGTCAGCAACCAGTTACCCGCGCTATTTCCTCGGCAAATCAACGCGGGCCGGAAAGACCATCCAGGTGATCTTGATGAACGCAAACGCCGACGCGACAAGATTTATCGCTGGTGCTCAGTACGACGCTGATCGAGTGAGCTTCAATGCTGGTCAATTTCACTTCGACGGAATGGTCGGCGAACAGACCATCCGACATGCCATCAACACCAAGCAAGTGAATCTGATCGATGGAGATCGGGACCTCAGTCTATTCAGCATCAATCGCCCCGCCGTGGAGCGGCGTCATAAGATCAAGCTGCTACGCAAGGGCTTCATCATCAACGAATAAGGAAAAACCCATGCAAGCCAAAATCTATATCAGCGCGGAAGCGATGGCGACCGTCAACGCAATCAAGGACCTGGATTACTACTCCCGCGTCAGCCTAAGTGATGATGGGCCCGACCTCACTACGGTTCCGGGCTACTTTCTCAATACCAATGCACTCGACCTTGCCGAACTGCCTAGTGATGTCGAGGTAGCGATGCACCTCACACCAACGGATACAGCGACATACCATCGTCATGTCGCAATGCCCGCTCATTTGCGCGGTGTAATTTTTTCAGGTGCCCCAAATCTTCCAAGTAGCTACGCCGAAATCATTAGCTATTGGTCGCCACTGATGCCCACTGTTCATCACCGCTCTGCCCTTTATTTCCAGAACGAGATGAATTCTTACTGCGTCCAACTTGTCGATCCCGACGGCACTGGTGACGCCGCTGCCGTGGGCGAGGCCGATCATGTTGCTGATGTTCTCGTGAGCGATGGCCTCGTCGTCACCGTCACGGGGCTGGCAACAATCGTGGCGAATCTAAACCCAAATCACTTCATCGCTCTGAGCATCCCGATTAAGGTAAGCATGCTGGGCATCGAGCTCGAAGGCTATCGATCTACGGAAGAATATTCCACCGATCCGGCCCAGCAGATGGAGACGTTGTACTTTCGCATCGCCGACATTTTGGCGTCACCAGATGCCAGCAATATTTCAATTTCAGCAATCAGAACTGAGCTGTCGGACTACGGTTATACCTACTGACAGCACCATCGACCGCAATGGTCGGCAGCACTTCCGCAAACCTTACCAGCATGCGCATACCCTGCATCGCACAGCAAGGTCCAACTTCCCGCCACAAGCAAGCTTCCTGAACCTGCGCCGCAAGACGGACGCTTGAACTTCCACAGCATAGCCGGAATCGATCACCAAAAACATCTTGGCGCCGCATCAACAGCCTATATCCGGAAGCCTGAAGAAGCGCCATCGCGCACCGTCTTGTGCCGCGTGTGAACGCTTGCCTTGTCCACTTGCCATTGAAGGATTTTCTATGAACCAACCCACTACCAGCAATGCCATGCTGTTCCCCCTCGGCGATCTTGTCGCCACGCCCGGTGCGCTGGACGCCCTCGAACGAAATGGAATCGTTCCGATGAGACTTGTCTCCAGACACATGCGCGGTGACTGGGGCGACGTGCCGCCCGATGACGCCGCCGCCAACACCGATGCCCTGCGCATCGGTGCGCGCTTGCTATCAAACTACCCATTGCCTGACGGAGCGCGCATTTGGATCATTACCGAAGCCGACCGCTCGGCCACGACGCTCCTACTGCCTGACGAATATTGACCAGACCAGCGCCAACTATGCAGTCAAGGCTTTTGGCAAAACACGCAATGCCGTCGCCAATCTCAATATCGGGTCTGTCTGCGCATCAGTCCTGGCTGCCACAGTGCTGCCAAAACATTCCCCCTCTTCTCCCCCTGCAATGATCTTGTTCGGACCTTGACAGGGGGAGAAGAGGTAGAAATCTTCAATAGCAGTGCGGATTTTACGCCGCCGTTTTCCCCTGACCGGCCCGCAATAGGCCGGCGAAAAGCCAAGGTTTGGCATCCCTTACCGCGCGCGCTTCAATCAACCAAGCAGCGCAAGGCCTGATTGGACAGCCAGCGCCCCGGGTGCGTTCAGTTCCAGGGACTAACAAGACATGCGTCGCACACCGGTTCCGTCAAGAAGTTTCCCGACGCGACGCCCCCACCAGCACTGCATGCATGTAGATAAGGGAACGATCGCATTGAGTCAGACCGAGCCCCGTTCTATCGGAGATTCCCAATCAAGGTCATCCCATTTTCTTGAACAAGATAATAGGGGACTCGCATTTCGCACGCCTCCTTGAGGTCGACACCTCAGCCCTGGTTCGTCCTGATCCAGGGAATCCCACTCCCTAAATCCAAGCCACCGCCGCGCAGCTCCGCTCGCACGGCTGCTTTTTTGCATGCATAAGGAAAACCCATGAAATTGACCAACCGCCTCATTGAGGCCATGTCCGGCCCCGGCCCAGGATCTACTGCCAAAGCCAAGGAGGTGAGCGACTCCGTTGTCACCGGACTGCGCATCATCTGCAGTGCAGGCACAGCACAGCGAAAGTTCTTCTACTTCCACTATACATTCCACGGTAAGCGCGACAAATTGAAGATCGGCGAGTTCCCCGCAATAGGGATTGAGCAGGCCAGGAAGCAAGCACTGGCATGGCGAGCCGCCATCGACGAGGAGATCAATCCAAAGGAGCAGCGCGACCACGTAAGGGCAATGCCAACGTTCTCCGAATACGCTATGGAAAAGTACCTCCCTTACGCCAAGCAGCACAAATCCAGTTGGGACATGGACGAATCAAAACTGCGCCTGCACCTTATCCCCAAATTCGGATCGCGTCGCATCTCCGACATCGCACTCCCCGACGTTGAGATGTATCTGGGCCAAATCAAATCCTCGCATAGTCCATCGACGGCTAACCGCCATCTGGCCCTGCTTTCGAAGATGTTCAAGTTGGCATTGAGCTGGAAGCACATCAAACACAACCCCTGCCTCGGCATCGCCAAGTTTAAGGAGCCAGCGGGAAGAACAGATTCATTGTCCGCTGAAGACCTGAAGAAGATGCTCAAGGCAATGGATAACGAGCCAAACAAACAAGCGGTAGGTGCGTTGAGGCTCCTGCTATTGACCGGCACGCGTCGGGAGGAGGCGCTCCAATCCCGCTGGGAGCACATCGATCTGGACAACGCGAGGTGGTTCCTGCCGAAGACAAAGAACGGCAAGACGCGCCACGTTGTACTCAACCCAGAGGCTGTGGAACTCCTTCGCAATCACCCGCGCATTTCGGGCAACCCTTGGGTGTTCCCGGGCCGCGATCCGTCACGCCCGCTCAACAACCCACGTAAGGCTTTTACAAGGATCTTGGATGCAGCCGGGTTGCCGCACCTGCGTATCCATTCGCTTCGTCACGTTTTTGCATCGTTCGCCGTTTCGTCCGGGGCCAGCCTTTATCAGGTGCAGCAGTTACTTGGTCACGCTTCCCCCAACATGACACAACGTTACGCCCACCTCGCCGACGACGTTTTAAGGCAGGCATCAAGCTCGGTTTCAAGTATTTATAGCCAGGCAAAGGCGGGGGCAGAGGCATCGTCCGGAGCATAGTACCCGGCACGCACATACCCTTGCTTTGATCATTCATTTTCACAGCTATTCGCCAACCGAACGGTCGGCGAATAGCTGATTTTTTTTGTCCCGATTTCTGCCGCGTAGAACACGGGCGCGCCTCAGCAAAGTCCATGGTGCGCCGAAACGCAGGCAAAACGCAAAGAAGCTTCCTGAAGAAGTTTTGAACAAGGTAATAGAGCACTTTTTCACTGGTGCTTCCACCTGTGGGCCAGTACCGCCCGCAGGCTGCAATAACCGGATGCGCGGTCAGGCGCATCCGATCATCTATCAATCCCGGCCAATCTGTTCTAACGCATATCGGCCGGACATCTACTTTCATAAGAGCTATCCAAATGTTGAAATTCAAGATCAGTCGCTTCGACTGCTGCACGGATGTCGTTCCAAAACAGCAGTCCATCAGCTTCGAGGACATCGTCAACACGTACCTCACAAGGCACGATATACGTGAGGACAAAGACGGCCCTATGTTCTCTGGCACTACATACTTGGCACGCATGACTCGCAGCAATCGCGCCGCCAACGCCGTGTCAATGGGCGTGTTTGACTTCGACGGTGTAGAGCCTGAGTCCATCCATCAAACACTGACTGAAGCAGGCATCAAGGCCGTACTAGTGTCGACCCACAGCCACTCGCCAGAGACCCCATGCTTCCGCGCCGTGATCCCCTTTGCGGCCCCTATCCCGGCACGTGCATGGCCGCATATGTTCGAGGTATTCAATGATCTCTTTGATGCTTCGATTGATCCGCAGACCAAGGCAGTGTCCCAAGCCTTCTATCTACCTTCCTGCACAGAACAACACAAAAGTAATGCTTTCGTATTGCAGATAGACGGCGAGCTGTTCGACGCCGTGGGGACAATCAAAGAACTGGGACTCGATCTCGCCCCCGGGGACGTCGAACAGGACGATGAGGTCAAGCAACCAAAAAAGACCAAAGGCCCAACTGGCTCCAGCTCAAAGGACTGCCCGCGACAGATGGCCGAAGAGATTTTGTCCACCTTGTTCAACGACCATCTCAAGTTCTTCAACTTCGAGTTCTATGCCTACAGGAACGGCTACTGGCATCAGTTGGACCGCCACGTGGATGTCGAACAGCGCATCATGCGCGCTTTCACGCGGCTCAACGTTAGCGTTGTAAAACAGATCGTCGAGAACCTCCAAAGCTTGACCTTCGTGCGCGAAATCGCGACCAGCCGCCGCGATGGCGGCCGCCTGCTTTGCCTGAATAATGGGACGCTGGACCTCGCTACCGGCACCCTGCTGGGCCACGACCCAGAGCACAACTTAGTCAACAAGATGGACGTCGATTGGAACCCGGATGCCAAGGCTCCAATCTTCATGAACGCGCTCAACGAAATCTTCCAGCTGGATCAGGACCGCGAGGAACGGGTCCAGTTCATGCTGGAATGGTTCGGCTACTGCCTAGTACCGGACGTCAGCCAGCACAAATTCCTCTGGTTGGTCGGCAGTGGCGGCAACGGCAAGTCGGTGCTCCTCAACACACTGGCGGCGCTGCTCGGAAAAGACAATGTGTCCTACGCGATGCTTGAGCGTATGGGAAAACCATCGGTCCGGGCAGAGCTACAGGGGAAACTGTGCAACATCAGCCCCGAAATGAACGCGGATGCAACCCTCGCAGACGGCTATCTCAAGGCAGTCGTCGCTGGCGACTGGATCGAGGCCGAGAAGAAGTTCCAACCCTCATTCTCCTTCCAGCCATTCGCACGCGTCGTCGCCGCGACCAATTCGCTGCCGTACCTCAAAGACACGACCGATGGCTTCTTCCGGCGGGCGATCATCCTGGAGCTCACCCGCAAGTTCACCGGGAAGGAGGTGGACAAGCACCTTCAAAACAAGATTCTCAGCGAACTTGACGGAATCCTGGTGCTGGCGGTCAACGCCTTGATGGATCTGCGCCAACGCGACGAGTTCATCATCCCTGAATCTGCCGTCAGGACCGCAAACAAGTACCGAGACGAGTCCGACAGCGTGCGCTACTTCGTCCGGGAAGCATGCAAAGAAGACAGCAAGGGTACTAAGCCGGCGGAGCTCTATGAGCAGTATCAGCGCTTCGCAGCCCGGTTCCGTTTCCCCGCACTGAACCTCATCAAATTCGGCAAGCAGCTTAGCAACCTCGGCATCGGAAGCCGCGACTCCAACGGCAACAAGTTCTGGCTTGTGGCCGCGACGGAGTATCAGCGTGAGACATACACCCGCACTTCATTGGAAGACGCCATGAACTGAAGTGCGATTCGCAGTAGTAACTCCCATCAACCAGTAGGAACCTGACTGCATCGCCTTAACCCATTCAGGCGATGCTCTTTTTCTCATCGGGCCACATCAGTGGCCCATTTTTTTGAAAGCTCTATATGAACAGCATTTCCAACAACAACATCGTCTTCGTCGATATGGACACCGTTACAAACGTCTTTATCTGGGATCATCAACTGACGGCTCCAATTATGCGTGCTGCCGATGGCTTCAATGTAGGCGACTATGTCATTGCCCTACGCGGCGAAATGGTCGTTGGTGCGGGGCGCATCAGTGACCGCTTCTTCTTGCAGCAATACCAAGGTAGCGACAGCTACATCTCTAAACGCTGGGTGCGTATGAACATTACCCCAGCTTCGGCTCCTTCGTTGCTGTCGGCAAAGCAGCGTCGCGCTCTGCAAGCTTCGGCTTCGAAGTATGGCTCCAAATTTCCCGGATTCACGGGGGTGCTGGGCATGCGCACTACCGACACGGCTTGTTTCGATCAGTTGCTGGGCCTAATGCGTCCTTGCATCAAGGCACAAGGCTCACACGTGGATCAATGGTTGGCTCATCAAACGCAAAAGATCATGGATCGAGATGACATCTGCGACGAGATTAAAGTCGATCTGTGCCAGGCACTTGCAGGCAAGGGCAAGGTGGGTGATGCGGTATTTGACCGTGACTACGATCGCATCGACTCGGACCACGACCTGGACCTCGTGGCAACTCGCATCGTACCGTGGGAAGCCTGCACTAACGATGAACGCCTTGATCCAAACAACTACTTGCTGATGGATTCGCAACTCGCCGAGCACTTCGAAAAAGGGTTGGTCAGTTTCCGCAACTCCGGAAACCAGTTCCATGACAAGGCAATGGACGAGGACGCATTCGACCCGTGGGTCGATCCTGAATTCTCCCTGCCTGCCCTGAATGCAAAGCAGAAAAAGTACCTGGCTTACCACCGCAAGTACGTGTACAAGCAATGGCGCACCGATGCGCCGAAACCGATGTACCTCGCCGCTCAGTAACAAGCCGACTCCTCCATGCGCCCGTCGCATGGAGGGTTTCTAGCCCTGCTTGCCGCGCTCTTCACCGCGATGCCATTAGGAATACGCCGCGCTGCCATGTGGTTCGACCAAATGTGACAATTTGCGCATATTTTATTTTGGCAATACGGTACACTTGTCCATGCAAGGGGCGTTTTTATGCCCCGATGGCCTCCGAACTGCGAGCAGTCGTGTAAGAGCAGCCGCGCCCCGGACATCAACAAGTTGGCATGTGTTAGCCAAATTCGATGTCGTTCGTTTGTCCCTCCGCCACCTAACCATAACCCGAGGACATCCCGATGGCCGAAGATAGAAGTAGTCTGGGTCTGCCGAGAATCAAAGAGGGCCGCGAGGCAGCGCGGTTGTCGTTCTCTGAAGGACGCTACGTCACTCGGGGCGCGCCGCGAAGCGGTGGCCTTGCATCCGTCTACAAGGCTACAGACTTGGACACTGGAGAAACGGTCGCCATTAAAGTGTTCCGAACGGGCGAGGGCACCGACGATGTAGTAGAAGAATCGTTCCGCCGAGAGGTACAAGCGCTTTCCGACCTAAATCACCCAAATATTGTACGAATTCGCGCTTCTGGCAGAGATATTCAAGATGCCGCCCACTTCATCGTGATGGATTGGATTGAAGAAGATTTGAACGCCTTCTTCGAGAGACAACGTTTTGCAAAGTGGGACGATTTCTTTGACGTGATAGGTCGAGCGATTTTGGATGGATTGGTCTTTGCCTACTCGAACGCCATCGCACACCGTGACGTCAAGCCATCTAACATTCTGATCGATGAAGGTGGGCAACCGAAGATTTGCGATTTCGGCATTTCAAAGATCCGTGATTTCCTTGCACCTGGCGTGACACTTGCGCAGTTTGCCTCTGCTCCTTTCGCGCCGCCGGAGTTCGATGACGGAAATTACAGTTATAGCCGCGATGTGTTCGGCTATGCCGCAGTTGCCATCTCGGCGTTAAGCGCGAAGACACCTAGCAATCAAGAGGAGCTGCTTCATGCACTTGAGGATGTGGCACTGGATGAAGATATCCGACGCCTGCTACGTCTATGCCTGTCATTAGACAACCCTGCTGCACGGCCCCCAAACGTCCTACTCTTGCAAGCCGAATTGCAGAAATTGAAGCCAAGACTTGTGCGGCAGCCGCGCGGAGTCGTGATTGTTGCCCTGACGAACAAACTACGGGGCATTATAGAATATGACCTGGCATTGCGTGGTGACCGTGCAGATCGCTTTGTCGAACGCGACCTTGAAGACGCAAGTTGCGAAGAACTCCCTCCTCAACAAGATCGTCCGAATCGCAGTGTTCGAATCTATGGTCAGAAGTATGGTTATACCGCCGTTGTAGATGATTCTAAAGAGAAGCTGTTGCTAGTAAGTGCGCTCGAGTTTTCTCCATCGGAACTCGAAGCAAAGCGCAATAGAGCATGTACTGCGGAGTACAAGTTCGCAGTTCGAGGTCCTTCCGGCACAGATTCCCAAGCCGCTATTGACGCGCTCCTTGAACAAATTCTAGCTTTCTCAGCAGATCAAAAGCTACGAGTGATGGAACAACGGGAACAGGCGTTGTACAGGACTTGGCTGGATTTACTCAGCGCCAAGACCGATTTGGAGAAGCAGCACAAAGTTAGCGCGCACTATGATGGCATTGAGTCCAGCGGCGAATTCGTGCGATTGATCCTAGTACAAGGTTTCGACACTAGTTTGTTCGCCGACCAAGATGTCATTGTCGATGTTGGTGGGAAGAGTTTTAGCGGTTCCGTCATATCGTTCAACGACAACAGCGTTTTGATGCGCCCGAATGAACGTAGCAAGATCCAGGCTTCGGAGTTGCCGCGAAGTGGCGTCTTGGAAGCAGACACAACTAAGTCCGACGTCGCACTAGACAAGCAAAAATCTGCCCTGGAGGCGGTTCGATACGGAAGATCCGTAAATCCGAATCTCGGAAAGTTTATTCTGAACCCTGGGGAAATCCCGATTCCAGCGATTGCTGACGTGGAATTCATCCAAAGCCACATCGACGACGACAAAAAGAATGCGGTCCTGACAGCGCTCTCTGGCCCAGAGCTAATGCTCGTAGAAGGGCCGCCTGGCACCGGCAAGACAACCTTCATTACCGAATTGGTGCTTCAAACGCTTAGGGAAAGTCCCAATGCACGAATCCTATTGACCTCGCAAACACACGTTGCTCTCGACAATTCACTTGAGCGAATCGTCGGTAACGGAAAATTTCCTGTACGTGCTGTGCGAATTGGGAATGAAAACGATGAACGCATTTCGACGGCCAGCAAGAAGCTACTTTTGGATGCAAAACTTCCAGAGATGCGAAAAGAGGCGTTGGCATCAGGGAGAAGCTTTATCGAGAATTGGGCTGCAAGGCATGGTGTTAGCCACGCTGACACACGCAAGGCAATGGCTCTAGAACGCCACGCTGGATTGAAGGCACGGCTTGAGGAGCTCGACGAAGCGATAGCCGATTTGATGCCACAACTCAGCGATGAAGCCAAGAAGGCCTTAGACGCCGAACAGCAATCTGAGCTTGACGAACGCATGCAGGGACTTACTCATGAGCGTGACGAACTCGATAAGGAATTGAAGCTGTCCTTCAAGTCCTTGAACGATCACTTCGACAACAAGAGCGACTTAAAGGAATATGCAGATTGTTCGGCGTCAGAATTGCGTATTTGGGCAGATGCCCACTCCAACGGGACAGCTAGCGGAACGCAGCTCAAGAAATTGTTGCTGGCCCATGCGGAATGGGAGATCCGGTTTGGACGGAGCCAAGAATTCCGGGCTGCTGTAATAGCGTCCTCACAAATTGTCGCGGGCACATGCCTGGGCGTAATGGGAGTGCCCGGACGTAACGAAATTACGTATGATCTATGTATCGTAGACGAAGCGTCTATTGCGACGCCGACTGAAGCTCTCGTCCCGATGTCGAGGGCCAGGCGTACCGTCCTGGTCGGTGACAATATGCAATTGTCCCCATTCCAAGATCCGCGACTCAAGTCAGCGGGTCTTCTAACCAAATACAACCTGTCGCCAGAGGATCAGAAGGCGACCCTCTTCCGGCTACTTACTGATCAATTACCCCCCGCATTGCGAAAGCGCCTGACGACACAGCATCGCATGATTCCTGCGATCGGAAATCTCGTATCGAATTGCTTTTATGGCGGCGATCTGAATAGCATTGATCGAACCGCTGCAGCTCACGTGGCGGGAGCCCTACCCCGCGCCGTCACATGGTTCTCTACAAGCCGATTGCCCGACAGAGCTTCACGAAAAATTGGATCATCTCACTTCAATTCAAGGGAAGTTGAGCAAGTTCTTTTGCTACTGAAGCGCATCGATTTCTTTGTTCAGCGAGGACGGAACAAGGACAAGAAAATTTCCGTTGCCGTTCTCACAGGATATGGTGAACAGAAACAACGCTTACGTACGGCGATCCAGGCTAGGCGGCATGAATGGGCCAGCTACTCAGAGATTTTCGTAAACGTAGTCGATGCATTCCAAGGGCGGGAGGCCGACATGGTTATCTTCTCAGTTACGCGCTCCGAGGCAAAAGGATTAGGGTTTTTGCGAGAAATGGAACGCATTAACGTGGCACTTTCGCGGGCCAAGGAGCTGCTTGCGATCGTTGGGGATCATTATTACTGTCAGACGGTGGAAACGACACTCAACCCGCTTCGAGACGTAATCGATTACATTCGATGCAATCCAAGTGATTGCGCCTTAGAGGAGCTGCAACCATGATTCTTGAAGACGTACTTGAGCAAGCAAGCAATGCACGTGCGGGCTTCGAACTTGCCTCCTTCAAAGAAGCTGGCCTTCCGGTTTACTTGTTAACGGTGCGTGTCTTAACTCAGGAACGCAAGCCACTAAGCCCGATTGACGAGGGTACTCTCAAAGCAATCGCGGCAGGTTTGGATACGCCAGGGGACATTGGGGAATTTCTTGGTTTGGCAGGAAATGTTTTGACGCCTGTTCTTGCTGGGCTCTATACACTTGAGCTCATAAACTATGTGCGAGCCATGACTGCGACTGCCCCTAAGGTATCCCTTACAAAAAAGGGAGCCAATGTCCTTGCTGATGCCGCGATAATTTCACCCAAAGAGCGCACCGTAAGAATTTGTTTCGATGCATTGACAAAGCGTCTCTTATTTGTCGCCCCTGCGGCACTGGACAGGCCTCGCGACATGAAAGAGCGCGGTATCCTTGAGATCCCAACTGGTGCATCCAAGCGGCCGGAAGTTGAAGACATTCCGCTTGAGGATTTTGACCATGCTTTGGCTCGACAAAGCGGTGGCCGCGAACGAGTGGGAGATCTACTTGCGGTTCGCCGAATTGAACGAAGAGAACTGAACTACCTGCCGTGCCTGATGCTCTTTTATCGAAACATTGCGCAGCCAACGGAAATTGATGTCGCTTTCTGGCGCGAAGATGGCCCATCACTTGAGCACGAAACTATCTTCCGCCGGCTTGGTGGTCACGACTTGGTCGGCGCGCAGTTCTTAAGCAACGGTCGCATGGAGCCTCTCATTGAAATAGTGGAGCATGGCACAGATCATCAGCCGCCCCTCTCAATCGAGGCAGCGACGACAGAATCTGCAACCCAAACTTCTCCAAGGCAGGAAGACATCCCCTCGCAAATGCCGCACGCTTCGGTCGACACAATCGAGTCAATCTATTGCCATCAACATCCAGCACTCCTCAAGAAGGCTTTGTTGACATCAAAAAAGCGCCTCTTGATAATTTCTCCCTGGATCCGTCATCAGGTCGTGAACTGGGAGTTCATTGCATCTTTGGAGGCATTGCTCCGTCAGGGAGTTGACGTACACATTGGCTATGGCCTCGATGATGGTGATGCTGGAGCAAAAGGTGACGCGGCCAAAAGCAAATTGCCTATTACGCCGCAAGCCGAAAGAGATCTTAAGCAACTTGAAGAAAAGTACAAGAGTAAATTTAAATTCACCTTCGTCGGGAATACACACCGCAAAGTATTGATCTCCGATGATAATTTCGCAGTTGTGACCAGCTTCAATTGGCTGTCTTTCAAAGGCGATCCTCGTGACAAGCCCCGTGATGAGGGAGGCATAGTAATTCGAAAGAAGACCTATGTTGACAACGAGTTCGAAAGGGCCGTAAACCTACTCAAGAACGGCTACAGTGGCGCCAGCGCGGCTGCGAGCAGTGCTGGAAAACGTAGTTGATCCAGTTGCGATGGTCACGCATTTCTTGACGGGTAAAAATTGTCGCCGGTTAGCTGCTGGCCTTCGCGCCGATTTTTGCGTATCGCCACTTACATCGCAAAAAAATTTGACCAGGTAGTTACCTGGCGCGATCAGTTTATCGGGGAGGAAAGCGCCGGTCTTTGTCCGGCCTACCAGGGTAAAATGGGCGGCATAAGTGGTCAAAAGCACCGATAGCAGAGATGCTTTTGTCCCGATAGATCAGGCACGGGAAGCGAGCGTCCGACCTGCATCAAGGATCGACCAGACTGAAATCATGAAGAATGGCTGCGTGCCGGAAGAACCTTTATGGCGCACCTTTGCGGGAATAATTCTTGTTCGGCGCTGGTCTTGAAAATCCTTGTGTCGGTGGTTCGATTCCGCCCCGGGCCACCAAGAACATCGTTCACGCAACGCCCACTCATGCAGGTGGGCGTTTTTGTTTCTGGAACGTTTGTGAAACTCGCCATCCGCGCGCCCGCCCCATCCCCGCCTATCGCCAACATTGGACATCCTGTCCAGCCCACATGCATCCCGTCGTTTATCCCCCGCCCTGCATTTTCGACAATGTTACATTGCCGTGGCTTCAAAAAATTCACCAAGGTTTATCGGCCAAACCGAATAGGAGATCCAAAGATGCGGTTCTTACCTGCGATATGCATATTGTTCAGTTTCTGTGGCGTCGCCATGGGTGCACCGAGCAAGGTTGAACGCATCGACGCGTTGATCGCGGGCGCTCATGCGCGTGGCGTTTTTAACGGCGTCGTGCTGGTGGCGCAACGCGGGACGCCGATTTATCAGCGTGCCATTGGTTTCGACAGCGCAACGCGCACCCGACAACTCAGCATGGAATCCCGCTTTCCGATTGGCTCGATCACCAAGGAGTTCAATGCAGCGGGCATCATGTTCCTGGTCGAGGCGGGAAAACTCGATCTCGATGCGCCTATTGCCCAGCTGCTCCCGGAACTGCCCGCATGGGCTCAGCAGATCAGGCTCATCGACCTGTTGCGCTACACCAGCGGACTTCCCCGCATGCATGAAGCGACGGACGAGCAATTCTTTCTGAAACTAAAGGAAATAAAGGCGCTGGCGTTTCCACCCGGCCAGGGCTACATCTACTGAGTAAACGCCTCAAAACCACCATGCAATAGCATTGAAAACCGGCCACCTGCTCGCCAGCACCACCACCACCCTCCGACCTTGAGCCCCGCCACCGAGTAGCTTCCAAAACCACCACCCATTCGCCTGCAAAAACACCACCCGTTCGCATTCAAAACCTACCACTCAATCGCCTCCAAAACCAGCCACTGAGAGACTGCCATGCCGGCCACGTGTTCACCGGCATAGCTCACGGCTCATTTCTTCTTAGGCCGGCCGACCTTCGGCTTTTGCGCAGCCAACCCGTATAAAGGGCGGAGGGACTCTCCTGACAGCTTTAAATTGTACGAGCGATGAATCAAGCGATCCATCAGCGCATCGGCCACCGCCTTGACGTCGATGAGGTCATGCCAAAGCTCCATGGGGGTTTGGCTGGTGATGATGAGCGATTTGGATCCAAGGCGACTTTCGATCAATTCCAGGATGTCGTTTGGCGCGCGCCCCACAAACGGTTGCAGGCCCCAGTCGTCGAGGATGAGCAAGTCGATTTTCTTCAAGCGATCCAACATTTGATTGAAGTCTGCGGTCGCATGGGCTGCAAGTAAGGACTCCATCAATTCTGCAACGCGGATAAACTGTGCGGACATGCCCATGCGGCATACGTGGTTGGCCAACGCGCATGCAAGCCAAGTTTTTCCGGTACCCGTGGGGCCGGTGAGTACCACGTTATAGCCAGAGCGCACCCATTCAAGCGATGTCAGGCTCAGCATCGTGGACTTGTCGAGACCTCGTGGCGCGCGGTAGTCAACGTCTTCAATACAGGCATCCGTCATTTTCAAACGAGCCCTCTTAAGCAGGTACTGTAAGCGCTTGTTGTCCCGGATGCTGCTCTCATGGTCCACCATGCTTCGGACACGAAGTTCAAACGGAATTTCGTTTGCCGACGGATTGACAAGCTGTCGTTCGAACTCGGCAGCCATGCCGTAAAGCTTCAGACTGTTGAGTTTATCGATGGTGTAGTTATTCATCATTGTCAATCTCCTCGGATTGTTGGAGTATCCGGGCGTAGTACTCGGCGCCGCGGATATTTTCATGTGCATGTTTGATGCCGGGGCCGTCGTAAGCACCTTCGGGAAGCAACGTGTCCAGCTTTTTGGCCAGAATGTCCCTGACAGCCTGAGTGGACGAGACTTTGTTCGACATGGCGTAGGCGCATACTTCCTCCACGCGCTGGTTGCCGTACTTCTTGCACAGAGATTTCATGCCTTCCGTCGTGCGGTATCCGACCAGATGGTTGCGTGCTTTGCTGACCTGAATATCCAACAGCGCAGCAGTGTTTGAACCTACCGTTCGCGCCCACTCCAGAGCCTGCTCGGCCGACCAATGTGAGACAGCACGATGGTTTGCGGGTTGGTGATCCGGATTCGTGCTCACGCTGCCGATAACGCGACTACGGGGATGTGCCGCGACGGGCGCGCCGCAATGGATTACTTCAACAATATCCTCAGTAAGGCGATAGTCCACTTCCATCGTGCGCAGTCGATGAGGGACACTGTAAAAACTTCCTTCAACGTTGATATGGTAGTCATGGGCTACCCGTACCTTGCCCCACTCCGCAAGCTCGAATGGCGTTGCGGGTAGCGGCTGCAAAGCGGGACGCTCATGCTCGAGCCAGCGGCTAAACCGGCTCCCAGGGAGTTTCTGAAATGCCTTGGCATTCAACCGTTCCAATAGCTGACCGATTTCCTCGTTAAGCTCGCTGAGCGAAAAGAAGGTCCGTTTTCTCAACGCAAACAATATCCAGCGCTGGGCCAGCAGAACGCCGCCTTCAACGGATGGCTTGTCCTTCGGCCGTCGCGCCCGCGCCGGAAAGGGCATTGTCCCGTAATGCTGGCACATCATCTTGTACGATTCGTTGAGAACTGGAAAAAAGCGGTCTGCTTTCGTCACTCCCGATTTGAGGTTGTCGGGAACGACAAACTGGGGCACGCCGCCGAAATACGCAAACATGCGCACATGCGACCTGAGCCAGTCAGCCAAGCGCTGGCTGGGCGTGGCTTCGCAGTAAGTGAATTTGGATCCCCCAAGCACAGCGACGAAAAGCTCGCATTCGACCTTGGTTCCTGCGGCGGCATCGATGTAGTGCGGCCGCAAACCTGAATAATCGATGTAGGCAAATTCACCGAACTGGTCCACACGGCGCATGGATATCTTGAGTTTTTTTTGATACCGCCGGTAGAGCTTGCAAAAGTGCTGGTACCCCAGCTCCTTGCCCTCGGGCGCCTGCTCAATCCACTCTTGATAAAGGATAGCGCGCGTTGCCCCCTTCTGCTGAAGAGACAGGTGGATCTGATCAAAGTCGATTGCATAGTCAACGCCCTGCGCTTCCGGCTGCGCGTAAAGGATAGAGGTGAGTTGCTCCTCGGTCAGGTCCGGGGGCAACGGCCACGGCAGCTCTCCTGCCTGGTGCTTTTTCAAGATTCTTGAGATGGTGCCGCGGTCGACATGGAGCAACGTCGACGTCGCGCGCTGCGAAAAATTTCGATCTAGCATGCACGCCAGGATTTCCCTGGCAAGTTGCATGGTGGCTGTTCTGTTGGTCATAGCGATCCCCTCCGGCCACCTGGCGGTGGTCAGTTGCTAAAAAGTATGTAAATGAAGCTGGCTTGACAGCCTATAGGCGAGCACGGAGAATGGATCACATCTGCAGGATGTATCCTCGAGGGCAAAGGTCTGGACACCTTTGCCCTTGTTTTTTCTGCGGTCGTCTGTCTTCAAGATGCGTTAGCTCATCGGCATCCTCCTTTCAGGTGCGCGATTCTTGTTGCTCTCGACGTAGTAGGGACGCAGCTATCCCTGCCGGTTGCGCATATGACTGCGCGGCATGTTGACAGTGCGCTTGGGGAGGGGGCATACTGGGCATCGGATTGTTCAATTTCCAAATGCTTTGTAAAAGGCTTGCGAGTTCGCTGCTCGCAAGCCTTTTTGTATTGGCCCTCTGGATTTTTCTAATTCCAGGTCATTGGGCCTCCTCTGTTGTGGGTTGTCCGGCCGCGCTCTGCAGGCTCCCGCTCATCTCCGCATTGACCGCGCGGCTACGCTGGACAAGAAGCCATTTTGCGACGTCGGCAACCAAGGCAAATTTGCCGCGGCGATTCTCTATGTCGAATACCGGTACAGGCACGTGCTTGCGGGCCAGCGCCTGACGGAAGGCATCCTTGGATGGATATCCCAAGGCCTGGCACAAGTCATCGTTGCCAATCAACGGCCCATAGCGATGCAGCAGCTGGCGCTCGATCATCACTTCCATCGGCACGTCAAAATCAGCCTGGTTCATCGGTAGTCACGCGAAAAAAGGTTTGGCGGATGCGTCAACAAATCTTAGCAAGCTATCTTGCTGTTGCATAACTAAACGTTCGCCGCCATTTTTCTTCTCTTTTGCTTTTATATCAACACATAAGCCTCTGTTTCCTTTAAGATTTACTCGAACTGTTTAACACAATCATGAAATGTAACTGGCGGCGATGGGATCGAAAAGGCGAGATGAGGGTGTAGATAAAATCCGCACCATTTACTGGAGTCGACTCCTGTCTAGGCGCACAGGAATGTTGACCCCACGGGAGTTATGGCAATTGCTTGATGCCGGCCGGTCTGGCGGGGGCGATGACGACGGACAAAACCGCAGTCCGAAATTTCCGCATTACGCCCGCGGGGTGCACGTGCCACATGCCAACATGGTTGACCAGGCTGAGCGCCTAGTAAGTGGTTCGGCCGCTTGTCTGAACCATGTACTGTGGGAGGTGTTAAGGCTGCCCTGGCAGTCGCTGGAAAAAAAAGCGGCCGACATGCTGCGCTGGCTGTCGCCAGAGGTTCAAAAGCTAGTTCTTGATTCAGCCAACCGGATTCGCCTGGAGAGCGGCCACCACTTTTTGCGTGCGCTGGAGCGGCGCCGCAGCCTTGACGGGCTCGCTGCGTTAACTTTGCTGCTGCGTTTGGCGATCGAACGGCAGCAGCAAGAACAAATTAAGGAATACGCGTATAGCGTGCTGCGAATGCTGCTTGTGCTGGGAGAGATGCTCATTGAGCATGGGGTCGGCGAAATGCTCTTCGACCTTTACGCCGAACGCATCTTCCCCCTTGTCACTTTCGATGGACTTGTATTCGATTTGAGCGATTACCCCTATGCGCTCTTGGCCCGCGAACTGCAATTCCAAGTGATGAAGACTTACATACGCGCCCGGTTCCCTGACAGGCAGGATCACTCCGACAAAATCATCACCAATATCCTTGCTGGTCAGTACGCGGCGTTCTTCAAGGTCCTGTCAGAACCATTGCTTATCCCGAATATTGCTGTCGGGCCGCCAGCGCCGAGGGCCATTGAGCACCTTGCTGAGCAGCGAAGGCTGAAGGAAGCTGCCATGCAGGTGAACGGCCTTAACTCTTCCGAGGGCTGGCCGCGATTGACTACGTCGCTGGCCCCCACTACCGATCTGATCCAGCCGATGATGATGTTCAAGTCCAGCGGAGATTGACAGGAGGCGACATCGCTTCCTTTTGTCGCTAAGATGCAGGACACGAATGATCCCAGAGGAGCAAAAGTGAGCCGAGCCGACCACCGTCGATTTGAAAAAGAATTCGCCAAAATCATGAAGGTGCCACCGGATAGACCGACCTCGGCCAAAGTGCCATCTAACATACTTGAGCTCTGCAGCAACAGTTCGAGGTTAGGCAGTGCTAAACATAGAACGAGAAAAATATGAGTGGCCTTTTCGATATTAACGGTGTGAATCTTGATCGCGGGTTCGAGAATCTGAAGGAAGCTCGGTCGCCAGTTGAGCAGCAGCTACGTGGCATACTCCAGGAGATGTGGGATCGCTATGAACCCTATGCCGATCCAGACTTTCGGAATGGCTTCGCGCGCGATGTGGATGGCCGCTTTTGGGAGATGTATCTAGGCTGCATGCTTCTTGAGGCAGGCCGGACCCTGCTGCCCGTGGTTGAACGCCAACGCCAAGGCGGTCAGCCAGACCTCTGCATCCTCGAAGACGATCGTCGAGTCTGGATCGAGGCAATTGCTCCAGACGAGGGGGCCGCAGGCCCTGACCAAATCGTGCGCCCCATACCAGGCGGTGGCCTTGCTGCCGCGCCGATCCGCCAGGCGCAGCTTCGGACCTCCGGCGCTTTCTGGACCAAAGCGCAGAAGATCGGGCGCTACATTGAACAAGGCGTGATCGCGCCGGAAGACGCCCGCATTGTCGCGATCAGTGCCAGCCGCTTCGGCGTCTACGTAACTGAGCAGCCTCTTCCCCTCATCCTGACTACGCTGTTTCCGATTGGCGATGCCTATATCAAGATCGATCGCGAAACTGGTGACGTCGTTGAAGAAGGCTTCCATGCCGCCCCCGTCATTCAACGCGAGCGCGATCCCATCCCACGCACAGCATTCCTCGATGAGCGCTTCGCGAATATCTCGGGCGTGATCTGGTCGCGCATCAGTATCGGTAACATGTCACGGAAGGTTCGGCCAATCACATATGTCCACAATCCCTTGGCTCAAGTTCCGCTTCCCACGAATTGGGGAGTGTGGGATCGCGAATTCGTGACGACACAGCGTGTCGACGGATGGGAGTCCAACGATATCTTGGCGCATACCGTCGCTTCGGAGGTGCTATGACGCTCGATGCGCGCAATGCAGAGCACATGGAAAGAGGGAACCAAGTGGCCGCTGAAAGTGGTCAAGCCTTGACGGCGCATATCAAGTGGCGACGTGCCGCATTCAAATGGGTTGGCACGAGGTATAGGCGTGCGATGTGGCAGGCACATTGTGCTTTCCCCAATTCGATCCGTTCGCCTCATGGACACGATGATTATTCGGAACGGGATGGGGAGAAGAACCTTCGCACTCGCTTGCCAGATGATGAGGCGTTGCATATGCGCGCAATTTGGGCGACGGAAGTCTACGGTCCAGTAGAGATTGATTCGTTGTATACAAATCTCCAGAGGCTAGGCTGGGATAAGCCCCGCGTTGGCTCGACGTTTCCAGGCGTAGTGCAATGGATCCGCGACTTTCGCATTTACGGTCACGTAGGAAATTGCAACATCGGCGTAATTACGCGAAAAAATGATCGACAGTTTCACCATATCGAATATTTTGCTCAACTACCTGAGGAAGTTGACTACCTACTGGCCTATGTTTATCAATTCTCGCCCACATTGACTTGTGTGCGGATCGGCTTCGTACTAAAGCAAGCAGCTGAAGATTGGTATGCGCAGGAGCTAGCTTTGGATCGGAGTACGACAAAAAAATCACTACCAAGAAGGTGGACGTATAGCATTTTGGGGCCCGGACATCTCAAGAAAGCTGCCATTGACAATGCACGGGAGCGTTACAGGAAAATCGCAACCAGCTGGTTTAGTCGGGAATTGCCAGGATTTTTCTCAAATGCACGGGATGGCAACCGCCTTCCAACTGCGGAGTTTATCACCACTGAACGAGAATATTTGTTCGAATGGGCAGCAAAAAAAGAGGCGGACGATCCCCATCAGGACTGGAAGCGGCTAGTGTTGAACCATCGTCATTTGGGTGAATGGACAAGCAGTTCGGTTTCGTCATTACAAATTTCGGACGAAGAATTTGAGGACGATGCGCGTTATCACGTTGTAATCACATTGCAAACGAAGGATTTGGAAGAAGAGAAGCTTGCCCACAAAGGTGGTAAAACGCGCCACGGGCTAGTAAGCTTTTGCGAAGACGAGGTCGGTGGAATTCTGGTCTGTTTTGCTAGCATTGCATACCTTCAAGAGGGAGATCGTATAGTTAAGTTGACTCGTGAACGCCTGCGTGCAAAAAAAGGAAACAAGAACGCGATTAAGGTCCTTGACAGCATTCGGGATTATTTTGTGGAAACAATTGGCCAGCCGGCCATTGCTAGGGAACTGCTAAGTGGAACGGAACATGTCGGTGCGTACATACACTGGTGTGAGGAATTTTCCAAAGAGGGTTGGCCAGGAGAGGAAAAGAAGTACTTTATCAGAGAGACTCTTCGTGGGAGAGTGAAAGATCTGGCGCATAGATTTATCGAAGACGAAGCGGCATCTCGTGAGCAATTCGAACAGATTTCATCGATACTGAATACTAAAGAAAGCATTAAGGCGCAGCGGAGGATGGAATGGCTGACGGTGTTGGCATTGTTGGTTTCCTTCGCTTCACTCATTGCCGCTTTGCTTGCGTTGAGTGAAGTGCGTGCATCCGTTGGTTCCTTCGTTGAGGAACGTTTCGGATCGACTCGGGCAAGCAATAGCGCCCAGATGAATAGGGAGCTAAGTGCGGTACAAAGCAGCGCAACAGATATCCAACCTACTGGGAAGAAACCATCCGCGAGCGATGCAGCTAAACTGATCGCCAAGGAAAGCGTTGGCAAACGCTGATGGAGCAAATTAGGTTTCCTCATTCCCCCGGTGTCAGGATAGATGTCGCGTCGCTTGATTTACTTTAATCAAACTGGGGACGGAGAAGAGACATGCAGTGAAACGCTACTCAGCAGAGCGTACCGGAGCTGGCAAGGGTCTACTTGATAAAAACGCCGTTCTGGACCGCGGCTACAGGATTCTCCCGCGCTCACGTTGGCGAAGCCCCTTTACATATATCGAATCCACCAACTCATCAGGACCGAGATCCAACGCGCAGTTCACAATAGTGGCTAGCGTGGCATCGGTCAGCCGCAAGTCGTTGGGCAATCGGCCGTGGTTGCGCGCGCTGTTCTCCCTGATCGCAACGAAAAGCGCCTTAAAGAAATCAGCCAAGGAGGACCGCAGCGCCGACGTGGCTACCTCCGTTAGCGGATCTGAGGCTTCCGGCGCTGCCTGCTCGGCATCCGAAGCGAGTTCGTGCAAGAAGTCGCTTAGTGTTGGCCAGTACTTCAAATCAAACTGGGTATGCAACTCTTTGAAGCGTTTTTGAACACGTGACGTGAACAGGTGGTTGTTGCTCCCAGCTGCCTCGAGCACGTCGCAAACATGGTAATGCGTATCACTGGTGAAGCCCGAGGTGTTGTGGAGATTTTTGCGTCGCTGAAGCAGGTTGGCCAACTCAGCAGCTTTGCTTGCGATCTTGCGATTGATTTCTTCGAGGTCGTCGCGTGCGTTGCGTGCCTCCCTGATCTTCTCGGGATTCCAGAACGCAGCGGTGCTGAGGACTTGCCCGAGAAAAGCCTGCAACGCGCCAGGGTAACGCGCCAATTTCCCGTGCAATTCTTCGTATACACATTGCAATTCCAACCCGCGGCCAAGCAATTGGTCCACGACGACGGTCTCGCTGGGTAAGATGTGGTGACTGTTGTTGTACCGTTTTTCGTCGAGAAGGATCTGTTCGCAAATCTGTTTCGAAATGTCGGACTGATGAGAGGTCATGGCAAGTCTGTGAAGTGATGAAGTGCCCTAGTCTAGCCAACCGTTTTGAATCTGTCGGTATCTGAAGCGCTGAAAAATGGCTGGCGTTCACATACCTACGACTCAATCCTTGGATCGTCTGATCTCGACTAGCACGCCTGGCGAAAAGTGTCCTGCGACGCGCTGCGCGAAGGCATGAGCTAGCGCTCCGCGTTTTTCGGCGAGAGCGTCCATGATCGCTATGAATTATTGTCCGGGGGAACCTCAAACAACTCTTGTATATCAACGCCGAGGGCTGTTGCAACTTTAGTAAGCACTAACAACGATGGGTTTCCCACACAGCGTTCCACCTGACTAATATACGTCCTATCCAGCTCCGAGCTGAAGGCGAGCGCCTCCTGCGACAGTCCTTTTTGACCGCGCCGTACTCGAATGTTGTACGCAAGTTGCTTGCGTAGCTGATCATAGTCCCGTGCCATGAAACCGAGCATGACGGTGCCGAGACCATCAATCCACGGATTATATTCATCACCGGGCGCGCCGCCGGGCGCGCTTGTGGAATATAATCATCAGCTGTTGAAATTCATGTAACCTGATGGGGATGTCGATGGTGATGCAGTCTTTACGCTCGCGTTTAAGAGTTTTGTCCTGGTCGGGCGCAGTGGCGGCGGCGCTCGCGGGTTGCCAAGAACAGTTTCCGTCAGTTGTTGGCGGGTCAGCAAAGACCCAAGCGTACTACTCGGCACATGCGGAAGAAGCCAAGTTGGTTGCGGAGAAATGCTTGGCTTTCGAAGCCAACGCTTTCAGCGCAATGGCGCCGAGCAAACAAAAGGCTTGGGCTGAGACAAACGACGGCATCAGTTGCGCGAACGCTAAGCAGGCGCATGCGGTTGCGCTCTGGAATGCCAGCCAGAAGCGTATCCGTGATTCTGCTGCAAGATTCGACAAACTTGTATCAAGTCCGAAAAAGTAGGACTGATAGATGCTCAAAACAAGTGATGCACACGAGATCGATGCGTATCCTTTGGGATACGGAGATGGCGTAAAAATGTGGCACGCAGCCACCCTCGAGTTGCCTACCCCTTACTTTTTCGTCTTTCATGCAATCCGCAAAGGTAGAGCATGGCTTCACGAAACCTGCGTGCTTTGGCGTAAAGCTGACGTTCTGAGGTTTTGTAGGGACGTCAGCGGAGACACCGAACGAAAGATCCTGCAAGTGTCCGTGCTGTTCCGAACGGCCGGCACTGAACGCTGGTGCATGGAGGATCTCAAGGAGATCTGGCGCGATACCGCGGCGGAGAGTGTACAAACTGCCATTTTCGTCGCCCTCGATGGTAGGCAATTGGTCCGTGGTCACTACGGACAACGAACGACTTTGCCTCCGGCAATGGAGAGAGTTTTTTGTTCAAACACGTCCTGCCCCTGACGAAAATTTCAACGAGTGCCGGGGCGGACACCGCTACCACTCGGAACCACCGATGGACTGTCCGAACCGGTGACGTTAGATGAACGCAATTTGGCGGCACTGCCGCTGCGCTCACTCATCGTAGCCGAAACAACCTACTTCTCATCACCATGAACGCTACCGTAATGTGCCCAGTTTGTAGCAATACAGTCACGCCTAAGCTTTGGCATTACCAATCCAGGTTGCCTGGCCGCTACATGAAGACCCAACATCTATGCCCAATTTGCGGCGGCTGCATGTACGAGAGCGGCGGACAAATACGTTTGTCGGGCCATTTAGGTATCCTTTTCGTGCTGTTTATAGTCGCACTGGAGGCGGCGGCTTTTCACTGGTACGAGAACTTGCTGACCCTACCGTTCTTTGCGTATTTAGGCTACCTGGCCGTGAGAGCCGGACGTCACTGCCTGCGACTGATGCGCCAGTTTCTAAATAAATTCCGCTGAAACCCGACTGGTGAGCGAACATTGTGGCGCTCGCCCGCCGTTGCTGAGTATTCTCCTCAGCTGGACAGCGATTCTCACGTGTAACCGTCTGAACAAGGCCGTCTGCACTGCCTGACCACCGTCATCCATGATGAAATTTTGGCACAGCATTTCTGCCAACAATTCCGATTATGGACACAATTTTTCAACCTATCACTTCCACGAATGCATGCGGCCACTACCGCCATTCGACGCCGCCAGCGATCGTCGCGTCAATCCATCTCGTCGCCAAACGGCCGGCCAATCGGCTGCATCAGTTCAGTGCATTTGACAGACACAATCTACGTGCCAGCTCAACTCCTGGCTATTCGCAAATCCCCTGCAAACCAGTAAATCCCACAAGTGACATTTGGTGAGTTTCCTTCGTGTATTGTTTTGCTATCGTACTGCTTACGCTAAAGCGCCGTCTATGCTCTAGCACAGAGAAGGATCGCCAGGCGTACCGACGAAAACAACGGATTAATGATGTTAGACAGCTACACCCGGGGCAGCCCTTGGTCGCTCCCCCACACGACTGAGCGCGTTTTTGTTTCCGTCCTTCCTGATGCCCTGCGGGTAGAGGGTTCGTTACAAAATATGCAGGCTAGAAGAAAAAATGACCACAGACGATATTGCACGTAAGGCTGTAGCTGCCGCTCCGCCGGCCGAAAAAATAGCGGTGGCGAAGGCTGCTGAATCCAAGCCCGCTGACTCAAACAGCGGACCGCCGCTTCGGCTAGCATGTGTTGAGATTTGCAATTTCCGCCGCCTTGCAAATACACGTGTAGAACTTGATGAGTCGACCACCATCTTGGTGGGGGCGAACAATAGCGGCAAGACCTCCATTCTTACCGCACTGAAGAATTTCCTCTCGGACTCGCCGGGCTTCAGAGCTTTCGACATCAGCCTTTCGCACTGGGGGAAGTTACGAGACCTTTGCCAGAAGTGGGAAGCGCTTGCGGAGGACCCGACGACGGACAATAAGGACGTCGAGATGTGGGAAGAGCAGCTGGAGACTCTTCAGTCTTGCATGCCGTTCGTCGACCTTTGGTTCGAAGCCAAAGAGGGGGCATTCAGCTACGTACGCCCATTCATGACATCACTGACTTGGGCAGGTGGTGCGGTTGGTGTCCGAGTACGGCTCGAGCCATTTGAAGATGCTACAGCGCTACGAAGGCTTGCTTGGCGCTACCGGGAAGCGCGTGCACCGGTCAAAGCGCTGCCGGCTGATGGCCATGCATGGCCCACAGACCTGCTAGACTACTGGCTCCGGAATCCAAAGGAGTTGCGTCGTATATCGGTATATCGCTTGGACCCGGCCAAAGGGCCATTGACCAATCCAGGGAGTCGGGAGTTACAGCCGCTTCTGAAGGGGTCTGCGCCGGTCGAGCTCGTTTACCTGAAAAACCTTATTCGAGTGGACTACGTTCCCGCCCAGCGTGGACTAGGCGCGGAGGACGACGAAGTGCGCTCAGCAGGGGAAAATGCCCGACCAGGACTTTTTTCGACTCAACTTCTGAAATTCGCGAAGCAACATCTCAACGTAGCTCCTAGTGGTCATGGCAACAGAGAGGACCTGGTTCAGGCCATTGGTAAAGCCCAGTCGGAGTTGGATTCCTCTATTTCAGAGGCGTTGCGCCCAGCCATGGAGGAAGTCGAGGTTCTGGGATATCCCGGGCTCCATGATGCTAAAGGAATTCACTTCCGCACGCGTATTGAGACCGCAGACCTGCTAGACCACGGTACAGCGGTTCAATACCGGCTGGACCCCGCAGTGGCTGCGGAATCGCTGCCAGAGCACTCCATTGGGTTGGGGTATCAGAATCTTCAGTCCTTGAGCTTCATGCTGGTGTCTTTCCGGGCGGCTCGTCTGAATCCAAAGCAAGGCCTACCAGTGCCAATTCATCTGGTGATGGTCGAGGAGCCAGAGGCTCACCTTCATGTTCAGGTTCAACGAAACTTCTCGCTTAACGCGCATGGCTTGCTCTGTTCGAAGAATGAATTGCATAGCGGCCTCCGCAGCCAGCTGATAATCAGCACGCACTCAAGCCATCTTGCTCACGGGGACAGCTTTACTCGGCTCCGGTACGTCAAGCGGATTCCAGGTGATGGTGCTGCAACGAAACCGAGCACGGACGTAGTCAACTTGGGAAATGCGTTTGGAGATGACGAGGAAACACGGACATTTACCGAACGCTACTTCCAGGTGCAGCACACAGACCTGCTGTTTGCCGACGCTGCAATTTTTGTCGAGGGCACTGCGGAGCGCATGCTGGTACCGATGTTCATCAAACAGAATTTCGAGGCGCTGGCGACTAAATACATTTCGTTCCTGGATATTGGCGGAAGTCACGCCCACCGCCTGAAGCCGCTGGTAGAACGACTTGGGATTCCAACTGCCGTGATTACCGACTTGGACCCCGTGCTCCCAACGAAGAATGAAAAAGGGCGGACGGTTCGAGGCGCTGTTCACATTGCAGGCCAGGAAGGAATCGAGTGTGGCAACGACACTCTGACATCGTGGCATCCAATGCTGCCAGACTTCACGGGGTACCGTAAGCCAACCGATGCACAGTTGGTTTGGTCTTCAGCTACCGGAGTAAAAGTCCGATTCGCATGGCAACTGCCAGTTGCGGCTGCCAGCGAACAATGGCCCAGCTCGTTCGAAGATTCTCTGATTCTCACCAACATCGATTGGTTCAAGGCCCTTGAGGACGAGACTGATAAGAGCGGTAAGAAGATTGTTCATCGCGGTGCATTGGCCAAGGTCATCGGTATTGTTCTCGACCACCCTGATCACGTTGAGCTGCTGAAAAAGCTCCATGACATGTTGCGTGGAAGTTTCAGTAAAGGTGATTTTTCTGCATCAATCTTCGAACGTATGGAAAAGGGACAGCGGCTCGTCTGTCCTGCGTACATTTTGGACGCGCTTGCTTGGCTCAATGAGCAGTTGACTGCAAAACGCGAGGAAACGTTGTGAGCGGGCCCGCAGGTGCCGGCGGCAATGAAAGGGATGCGCACGTCGTCGAAGATATCTGCGGGTATGTAACCGCAACCCCAGCCCATAATTTCTTTCTGTTCGCAGGAGCTGGTTCCGGTAAGACACGGACCTTGGTTGAGGTATTGCGTCGCGTAACGGGTGTGGTCGAGCACGCTGCTGGAAGACTATACGCCGAACGTCTTCGCTCGCGTGGGCAGGCAGTACGGGTCATCACTTACACCAAAAATGCTACTGCAGTGGTGACGGGGCGCTTAGGCGAGAACGTGCTCACTGAAGTCTCTACTATTCACTCATTTTGTTGGGACCTGATTAAAGGTTTTGATGAAGACATCAAAGAAGCATTGCTGGCGCGAATCAGCAAGAAACTAGAAGAGGCACGTCAGGCGGCCAGGGAGAAGAAACGCGGCGAAAGTGATACTGACAGACGAAAGTACGCGGAGCTGGAGGAAGATGCCGCCAAGATTGCAGACACAGCTAGCTTCATCTACCACCCAGATCGCCGAACGTTTGGGGCCGGCGCACTTTCGCATAGCCAGGTCATTGATGCCGCTGCTTGGTTGCTGAACGAACGCCCAACGTTACGCAGAATCGTAGCTGACCGTCACCCCCTGATTCTCATTGACGAGTCTCAGGACACCATGCGGGCCGTGCTCGATTCCCTGTTCTCTTTGTCGGTACACTTCCCCGGGGTGGTAACGCTCGGCCTGCTGGGCGACCATCGCCAGCGAATTTACGCCGATGGGCACGACGACCTTCCGTCTCATATTCCCGAAAGCTGGGAGAGACCTGCGCTACAGATGAATCACCGCAGCCAAAAGCGTATCGTGGACCTTATCAACGATATATGGGAAGCAGATCTGGAGGGACGTACTCAGCCGAAGACCGGTGTACGTCAGGTCCCCAGAACCGAGAAGGAAGGTGGCGCCGTTCGAATGTTCATTGGATCAGCTCACCTGAGCACGGAAGAGAAGATGGCGTTCGAAGGTAAATGTGCAGAAGCCATGACGGACCAAACCGGTATTGCGGCGTGGTGCGGGGATGTGAAGAAATACACAACCCTGGCGCTGGAACATAAATTGGCAGCCATTCGAGGTGGATTCCTGAATGCATACATGGCCGTCGACCTCTTGGACCCAGATGCATCTGCTCCTAGCTCAAGTGGGGAAAGGTCTGGGCCTGGAATGCTGCGTCCTCTGCTAGGAGCCATTTCGGAACTGGCTGAGTGCATCAATGCGGATTCGACAATCGATGAGTTCGCTGCAATGAACGTATTGCGCCGAGATGGAGTTCTGTCGAAGCTGCCAGAGGATAGCCCGGCGCGAAGCAAAGTCGTATCGGAAATTCAGCACTCCCTAGGTCAGTTCGCAAGGACCGTATTGCGTCCTGAAGCTCAAGTCCGCGATGTTGTGGGACCTCTGCTGGACTTGGAGCTTTTTGATGTGGATGGCCGGTTCTACAACGCGTATCGGGATGAGACAGCCGCTCCGCCACCTCCGGCCGTCAAGTCTCAAGAAGATGTGGTAGACAGGCGTAAGCGTGGATGGGATGCATTGTTCAGGACGCCTTGGCAAGAAATTTCCAAATACCGAGCTTATTTGCGCGGAGAAATGGAGCTGGCTACTCACCAGGTCGTCAAGGGCTCGGAGTTCGAGCACGTAATGGTAGTTATGGACGATACGGACGCCGGTGGCTTCCTTTTTGCGTATGACAAAGTTGTCGGCGGTCAGGAGCTGAGCAAGAGCGATTTGAAAAATATCGAAGAAGGTAAAGAAACTTCTATCGATAGGACCCTTAGACTGTTCTACGTCACCTGCAGTCGGGCTGAAGAAAGTCTTGCTCTGATTCTTTGGGCAGCAAATCCAGGAGCTGCTATTGAGGCTGTCAAGGCAACGGGTTGGTTCCTCGAGGGAGAGGTCCAGGAGATTCCACACCTACATCCAAGCGGAAAATAAACCGTCGTCAAAGCTCTGGCGTGAAGCCTACGCGGACATCTCGGCAATTGGCTATTGGAAGATCACTGCGCCTGCCGACGTCAATAGGCTAGCAAGCACACTGCGTCAAAAACGTATCGCGGCAACTGATGACGTCAACCATATAACAACCTGCTGGATTGATCTCGCCAGAAGCGCACCCGCGCCGGAGTCAGCTGCACAGTTGCCTCGTTGGGCGGACGAAATTCGGAGCAGTGCGCAATGTAGCATGATTTGACAATAAAAATTTCCCGTTGGTTACAAAAAGCGTATTTTCAACCGCCATTTTCGGCTATATTCGTCGGCTACCGATATGCACTTGCAACAAGCCAAAAGAAGGAGTCAAGCTTGGGTTTTTTCACTGATGATGAGCTGGGATCTTTGAAGATTACGAATATGATTCTTCACGTAGTAGGCGGCGACAAATTCGAGCCAGCGCCCGCCCGCGAAGTAGAGCATGCGCAGTTCTTCTTGGCACGAATACTCAATACAGATGCCTCACCAGTATACAGTTTTGATGCCGACTCGGCAACTAAGAGTGAAGTACAACAAATTTTTGATGCAAATATTTCTTTCGAGGACGGCGCTCAGAAGCTTGCAAAAGAGTTTTCCAAACTTCACGTCAAGACAAGTAGCGATGGTGCGTTATTCATGTTCGAGTTGACAGTGGCTGATGCCGATGTCCGTCTCTATAGCCTAATCAAGTATGACTATCGGGAGGCAATTGAACAGTCCCAGGGAGCCAAGGGACTCTTGAGACGCATCGTCCACGCATTTATTGCGGATAAGAAAGCAATCCAGAAGTCAGCACTCATCAGGGTAAAAAATGGAGCTGCAGAAGGCTTTGTTTCTACGACAGATAGGATGAAACAGGCACCGGACATTGGCGACTACTTCGCAAAATTCCTCGGGGTATCTCGGAGCCTCAGCGATGAAGACCTCAATCGCAAGACTGTTGAGATGCTCCGTGGGTTTATGGCCGACAACAAGGAACTGTTGCCCGATAGGGACGCAGCCAAAGCCTTTGGTGTCGCAAAAGGAATTCTTCGCGATCGTCAGACTATTGATGAAGACGCCATCACTGATGCGATCCTTACCGCTGCGGGAAACATAGAAGATGAGGGCATCAGCTCGAAATTGCGCAACCTTGCGGCGCGTCGAATTCGCAGCAATAAGTTGGATGGCATATCTTTCAAGCCAAATAAAAAAGTACTGACCCGACCAGCCCTCCGAAAGGTGCGAACCGTTGAGGGTGTCACCATTATGTATCCAGATCAGGATGGTGCAGTAGCCGTGCATAGGGAGAAGACCGCGCAAGGTGGGGAAACTATAACTATAGAAACAGCAAAAATAATGGAGGACACCCTTGTCCGAAATTAAGCTGGCTAGAGCTATTGATGAACTATTCTTGGTTAAGAAGCTTTACGTGACCGAGACCGTTGATCATGTCGCTTTGTCGGAGGTCAGTTTTACACACACAAAGAACCTGCTTGAACTGATTAATCAAGCAAGATTAGTCGCATCCATACATGATAGAGACCACTCGGACTGGTCAGAGATAGAACTGCGCGAAGAATATGCGCCCTTTCGCATCGCGTTCGCGAAGCCCCAAGGCTCAGAGGACGAGTTGTTCATATTAACAAATACGGCGTTCTCAGCATTCCTTAAGAACAACCAGTCAGCGCGGCTTTGGAGAGTTGCTCGCTTTGGCGCAACGATGCGCACTGAAGGGTGTACCTATGCAGACTGGGAACAAGATGTAGAAACACCCGCGCCGATTGCCAAAAAGAGCCCTAGATCGCTAGTACGTGAAACAAGCGGCAACAGAATAGTGCCCGCGACCATCGCCCCTTGGACCTTAACCGACTCATCGTTTGCTCTGAAATCTAAGGCTGCAATCATTTGGGCCAATTACAGTATCTCGGCATGTATAAGATCGCTTGCGGACGACATTGATAGTGAAACCGGGGAGATAAAATTCAAAGGTCCGCCTCGACTAACGCTTAAGCTTCCGGAGCGAGCCGATAAGTACTTTGAAGACCTTGGCGCATCTGCCTTCTCATCATTGCAGCAAGCTGTCGCCTGGGTTTTTGAGAACGATCGTGAAGCAGAAGTTCGTCACATTTTATTCGCGTGCGAGATAGCGCGATCAAGCAATCCTACAGACGGAGAACTACACCTCCTTGGCAGAAATCTACAGCCTGCATTTGAAGGAGCGAAGATCGCTTATCAGATGTCCATTGCGGAAGTAGGGAAAGATACGTTGAAAAGTCTAGCCGATCTACGGAAGTCGGTAACAGAAGACACTTCAAAGGTCACTGAAAGTACTCGCCAAGTTGCCGCCGCTGTCGCAGGTGCATTGGCGCTGGGCTTCGGACTGATCGCAGCACGTACGTCGACCACAACACCTCACTGGCTCCTTGTCACGGTCATGGTTATCGTGGTGTTATACGTGGGCACGATCATCTTCGCAGGCTTCGACTTCATTCGCCTACAACGCTCACTAAGGTCAGAGTGGCAAAGTCGGCTGTATCGATTCCTCCCACAATCGGACTACGACGTGATGGTCGCAGTACCAACCAGACATGCAGAAAGAACATTTACTTGGACTGCTGGCATTGGCGGCGTAGTTGTGATCCTATTGGCTTGCGCCGTCGCATTTGATCTGATCAACCCTCCTGGTGCCGAATCTGGTAGCCCCCAAAAAACTAAAGCCGAACACGCTAAGCAAAGCAACAACTCTGCCGCGAGCACAACGAAGTAGCCGGCAATACGTAGCGAGCAATCTGACCACCAGGTTTAATCAACAACCTCAACCACGAATTAGACGCGCATCGCGCGAGGACACTGATCAGCGTAAGCTATTCTGCGACGCCGACTCTAGATGAAATAATAAAGGAACAAACAATGTTTAAACGACTAGGAAGCGTAATCAAAAACTTTAAGCGCCGGCACTTCGAGAAGCAAGTTGCCATCCAGCTTGCTCGCTTTGACGAGATGCATCGTTACGAAGAACGTGGCCATGGTGGACTATGTATTAACGGCAATCTCGTGCACGAGTTTACTTACCTGCTCAGATATATCTCAGAAGGTCAGTTCCAAAGTATGGAAGACCATCATGCAATCCACAGTAACATTGTTCAGCTTCGCGCTCATTTTTCTCATGAGCTTGCAAAGCCACTCATGCGCGAGGAAGATGTCTTCGGCGTTGGACGTGCTACAGCAGAAGCCAATTTACAAAATCTGCGAAGAATTTGTGAAGTCATATCTAAGCGGATGGAACTTCTGGCGGAAATTAGCAATCAGCGGGGCAATCAATTGGGTATTAGTGACCGGATTTAGGTACAAGCATCCTTTGTACTAGCTCTGATTTGACATGACACAAACTGTCAGATGGAGTTAAAATTCTGCGCGGTTTCTACCGGCCAGGAACATTAAATGGGTCGCCAGGTTTGTCCGGGACGCTAGACGGCTCTGCTGATCCGGCATGCTAGGTGTAAGCCCCGATACTTAAAGAGGAGATCGCAGAAGATGACAAATCGTTGGGACGAGACGTGGCACCGTCTGCGCGAATGGACGAATGGGCAAGCACCGTCCGAGCGACTGGCGGCGCAAATCCTCATCGACGCGGAATACGTTGGCTTAGATCCGAGTCACCCACTTGGCGGTAAGGATGGCGGGAAAGATGCCCTCGGCTCCAAGCACGGCAAGAAATGGATCATGGCCGCCTACTTTCCTCGCGGCCAAAAGGAATTCACCGAAATACGAACCAAGTTTGAAGGTGACTTGCTGGGAGCCAATACGAATAGGGCATCAGGAATCGCCTTCGTCACCAATCAGGAATTACGTCTAGCCGAACGCGAGGAACTGCATCGGTTGGCCGGAGGTATCGAGCTAGACTTGTTTCACCTAGAGCGTATAACCGCCGCCCTGGACAAGCCGAGCATGGCTAGTGTGCGTTACCAATTCCTAGGAATCGAAAGTATTACGGCCAACTCAGTATCGGCGTTGCGTGATGAAATATCCGCGATGCAGCAGCGACTGGAGGGATTGCAGACAGGTGGTGATTCGTTCTGCTACCTCATGTTTTATCACTTTGACCTCGAGAAGAACATCGCGCAGAATTTTACTGTCATCCGCAAGGGGCAGTACCCACTGTACGACTTAAGACTGAGAATCGTAAACATGAATACCGGGCACGAACTGAACAAACAGTGGGGTGAAATTAGCGCACCCGCTGAGTTCAATTTCGTCAAATGGCAACTCACCCCACATGAGTATTACCGTGTCTTCATTCATGCCAGAAACGGACAATACCACCAGGATTTGCAGCTGAGGCGATCCCACATCGCAGAGTGTTGGCTTGCTGCCACTAGAGTGACAGGGGCCGATGGAGCTACTATTCGATTTCAGCACATTGACAATGGCTACGAAAGCGAATTCGGGGAACCTGAGTGGAAATGATGTCGACGACCAACTAAACCATCTTTCGTGGAGCCGTCCCGAGTGCAGCTGAGCTTTATTGTGCTTGTGATCGCCAGGCACTCAGGTCAAAATGAAGCAAGACGCTCCCTGCTGAAAACGGACATGACTTGCAGCGTTCAATCCGAAGGGGGGAGCTTCAATCAGCCAATATGCTTCCCCTCAGCAACCTACAAAGGGCACGATGCAAACTTTTATCGGTATTCGACAAATTCATCATTTTCAAGGTGCCGTCTTTCAGATACCCACCAGCAAAGGCGATGTATTCATGTTCGAGGAACGGTCAAACTACCTGAACGACGAGCGGGCCGTCGTTGAGGTCGACGCCGAGAAATTCTTGACGCTTTGGCGCCAACCCCTCAGCAGCCATCCCGAGATTGCAACGGGCAACCCTATGACATGGCCAAGCGACCACAAATTCCAATGGCCGGACAAGCACTTTGCTGAAGGGATCGTAAACCCGGTGCCTCTGGCGGATGTAAGTGTCAGAATCGCGACAACCCGAACCCCAGTCTGGCGAGAGAAGTACTTCTTCTGGAAAGAACTCGAACGCGTCGAAGTAACCGAAACACCTGCGCTCTCGTTCTCCGACGGTATCACGCGAACGATTTGGTTGTTATCGTTCGGAGCCAAGCGTTTTCCGGTCAAATGCTCCCTTAAAGAGGCTCCGTTACTTCAAGCCCTAGCAGGCATCTCCGGTGGAAGATTTCGAACTATTGATGAGTTAATCCCGGAACGTTAAATTAAAAAACTCTTCGTTAACACTGGACTTGGAGCGGGTATTCGGCTGTCCAGCTCGATCTAATCGTCCAGAAAGCGTTGTCGTAAGTACGACCAGCTCAAGTCGAACTCTAAGTCCATGGATACCCGAAATACGCAGGGTGACGCACTTTTTGGATATCAGGACTAGAAGGCAATTTTCAAACTGGCTCAAGTGGGCGCAACGGGGTATTATCTCCCCCTAGGCACTGAAATGCGCGCCTTAGCCGGTAGCGTGAATCAACATCTAATAACTTAACGAGTGAGCCCCTATGCCCGACGAAAAGCCGGCCGTTCCCGTCGAAGTGTCCTCACTTGCGGAATACCTGGCGTGGAAGAAAGGGGTGATGGCCGCGCCGGACGCTGAAGGCCATGCGCTGTTCTACCGAGGCCATCCGGACGCCGCATTCCTGCTTGAGCCGACGGCATATCGCCTCAAGGATGGGAAGTCGTTCAGGGCCGTCGAACATCAGTTGTACGAGGAGCTCATGCGGCTCGATCCAGTGGCGTTTTCGAACGATAGGTCTGTATTTGAACGGTTGGTACGGATGCAGCACTACGGTCTGCCGACCAGGCTCTTGGATCTTACTCACAGCCCCCTGATAGCGCTTTTTTTTGCGTGCAGCAGCCATGAGGAAAAGGATGGCGAGGTGTTATTCTTTCCTTGGAAAAACGACGCAGTGTTCCAGCCATCGGACATCCCTGACGTATCCCTCGCAGGAGTCTGTGTACAAGCAGACTTTTCACACATCGGCAGGGATATCGTGAGAAAGTTGAAGGACTTCTTTACGGATGAGACCGAATTCGGTTCCGGCCATGCCGGATTTGACCATGACAGGCAGTTGTTCTTGCGGGCGCTGATCGATGAGATGGACGCACTGACAGAAGAGGATTTCCTGATCCAATCGCTGTCAATCCAGGTCATTGAAGAGAAGCTCCATAGTGAACTCGTCGTTCCATGGCGAAAACAGCTGGTCCTCGAAAGAAAAACATTGGAGCATCCTCGAGAGGTGTTGGCCATATCTGATAGCCAGCACTTTCTCGAAAAATTCTATAATCGGTTTAGTGATCGGACCTCAGCATTCATCGGCTCGATATGCCGTCAGCTGAAAATCGAGAACAACTTCGAGCAACGCAGTCTCGGAAAATTCCTCGCGCAGTTCACGCATTTCTATTTCGCGCATGCGCCGGTCAACAACGAGCGTATCCGCCGACAGCAGGGGAGCTTCATCGTCTGCTCCCCCGCCAAGACAAATTTCTGGGCGGTAGAGCACCACAAGAAACCGAGCAGGATCCGCATCAAGAGCGAGGCCAAGAAGGCCATCCTATGTGAATTGGCTGACTTGGGTGTTACCCGGAGTTACGTTTTTCCCGAACTCCCAGAGCAGGCAGCGGAAGCGCAGAGGCGATATCCGGCCCGCTAAGGACCTGTTTTCACATCCGTTTCGCCTGGTTCTAACACGTGAAGCGCTTCAGCACTACGCCGGGTAGACGTTGATAGAACGAGCGCCAAGGCGCCGCCATGATTGAGCAGCGGGACAACTTTTTTACCGATTATTCGGGCATGCCAGCAGGCCTTGGGGACGGGAGAAATGCATGGGGGCGTTCAGCAAGCGTATCAATATCTGGTCAGGCATGATTGAGAGAAAGGGGCCGGGCTATTGCGTGCTGTGTGGCCACTTTGGCGAGCTGACGAGGGACCACGTGCCACCAAAAGGGTGCGCCGAAATTTCCAACTCAGTGCTCACGCGACTTATCGCTGAAACCGACTCCGGGAAGAGCGAAGGCCAGAGTCTGCGCATCCAAGGCGGCCTGAAATTCAAGAGCATCTGCGGGGACTGCAATAACGGAAGGCTGGGTACAAAATACGATCCAGAGTTGAAAGCCTTCGTCGACAGCATGCGCGCGGGCCTGACGATTGCGGCCAAGAACGTGGCTCTTCACAGGGTCGTGCACGCAAAAGCGGATCTGCACGCAGTCGCAAGGTCAGTGATTGGGCATTTGCTTGCAGCGCACGCTGTCACCGAAACAGAGGCCTGGCGTGCCGATATCGGCGCTTCCGAATCGCTTCGCCAATACTTCCTGGACCCAGCATTGCAGTTCCCGGCCGAATGGCGTTTGTACTGCTGGCCCTACTTTTCTCGTAGGCAGATTATTCTCCGACACGCCGCTTGGATGGACGTGTCACTGGACCGCCCTAGCGACAAAACCATCTATGGGCACGTGCTCAAGTTCCTACCGTTCGGCTTCTGGCTCGTCCGCGATCAGCCATCCGACTTCGCGATTCCGATGCCTGACATAACGCCGACGGGCATGCCTGTCGGCTTGCGCGAGACGGTATGGATTAATTTGCGCGACACCCCGCATATGAGCTACCCGGAAAACCCTTCCGGACATCATGTAATGCTCTGTGCCGACGAACAGGGTTCGATGATGGTACCAGTCAAGCACCGTGCGGGCGCCGTAGAAAGCCCGCGAGTTGAGTGAAGGTCCCGGGGCTGAGGACTGGGCGCCAGCCGCGTAAGGGAGGTGGCGCAGCGCTACCCTCAAGTTAAGGTACGGCGAGCCGAAACACCAATAGCTTTGGCTTGGCGGATCTTGACCAGCGCCGCCGGCTGTCACCATTCGCACGGCCTAGCATTTTCCGGCCGGCGAAGTCCAGCTAGCCGAACAGTGCCACCATGCCAAAAAACGGAAACAGTTCGATTCGCAATCCAGTTGTTCAGGTCGCCGAACACAGGGTGACGGCGTCGTCGAACTAGGTATCCATCCACACTGAATTACGCAGATAAGTACAGCCAACGACTTTGCCAATCAGTTCTCTCGGATCAGTAAGCCCTGAGAACGTCTCAGTTGGCGGACGGCAAGAATCAGTGTCGCCTTGAGGGAAAGAGGGGAGGTTCAGGGACATGAGTAGCTGGTTTTGAAGGCGAATGGGTGGTGGTTTTGAAAGCGAACGAGTGGTGGTTTTGAAGGCTATTCGGTGGCTGAGTTGAGGTCGCAGGATGGCCGGTTTTGTTGGCGAACTGCTGGCCGGCTTTCAAGGCGATTGCGTGGCTGAGTGAAAAGCGAAACGGTGGCGGCTTTGAGGCGTTTACTCATCTACAGCAACGCCAACGTATTCCTTCAACAAAAGGTGATCGAACGCGTCAGCGGAACAAGCTATATGAACTTTCTGCGCTCCACACTATTGGCGCGAAGCGGCAGCCAGTTCGCGACACCCGACGGCACAGTATTGGCGCCGCCGATGGCGGGCTCGTTCGACAACGATGGGAAAGACACGACGTTCAGCCAGGGCGACGAAACGCTCTACCTGTCCGCGCACGACCTATACCGTTGGGTATCAGCGCTGCATGCCGGAAAAATCATCAGCCTTGCGTCGCTGCGCCGCTTGGCCGATCGATACGATGCGAATAGCGAGTCAAGCTTGGGTATGGCGGAGTTCGATGCCCAAGGCATCCGTTTGCACCGCCACGACGGCTCAGGGAATAACTACGAGGCAGTAGCCAACTATCTTGGCACCAACGACACCACCATCCTCTTGCTGTCCAATAATCAGAACTTCAAGCTAGGTGAGCTATCGGCGGCGATAGCCGCCATCCTTGACGAGCAGCCATACCAGATACCGAAAAAATCCATCTATCTGGATATTCGCGGGAAGCTGGAACGCCAGTTCGATGACGGGCTGGCGTTTTACCGGGACCTGAAATGGAACAAATCGGAACACTACGACTTCGCAGCGGAAACCGGCGACCTCGTCAGAACGGCAAACTACCTGATGCGGCGCGAACGCTTTGCAGACGCGATCAGCATACTGCACCTGAGCTTGGCGGCCGGAGAGAACAGCAAGCAAGAACAGTCGGGGATCTACGAGTTGCTTGCGGCCTGCCATTCCAGCATCAAACAATATGCGATGACTTCGCTCTACCTGAACCGGGCACTCACGCTCGATCCCGCCAACACGCGCGCAACCCAAGCCTTGGCCAGGTTGCCCAAATAGAGAGTGCCTCCGGCGCTACTGTGCAGATGCTTGATCAAGCACCCGCAACCGCTCGGCAGCATGTGTGTTTAGGGGATTGAGCGCCAGCGAGCGCTTGTAGTTTTGCCGGGCCAGGTCACGCTCGCCGGCCGCCTCGTACACTTCAGCCAAACTGTCGTAGGTGTTGAAGCTGTCCGGATACAGCCGCGTTGCCAAGCTCATTACCGCTACCGCCTGCGCTTTCTGGCCCGCGCCCAGCAAGCGATAACCCCATCCATTCAATTCATCTTCCGACGGCTGGGCGATGCCGGACTGCTTTTTCAGCTGCGCCAATTTTTCATCCAGGCGCTCAAATCCGCTTACGTTCGCCTGCTCCCGCAAACGATAGGTGGCATAGCCCCCGCTGACACTTCTCAGTTCCGGCAAAAAGAAGCTGGCGACGATGTCGATCATTTGCTCCGGCGAGGAGCCGGCCAGATTGGTCAGGATAACGACCGCCAGGTCATGCTCCGGATAGACATAGAACGCCGACCGCATGCCGCCTATGCCGGCCACCGCGCGATACTCCGTGTCGCGGATGGCGGGCCAACCCAGGCTCCACGGTGCTGGCTTGCCGTCATTGAAGCGGCCGCGCTGCCACATTTGCGCCAAGCCCGCCGGCGACACCAGCGCCCCTTTTTGAAGCGCGATAATCCAGTGCGCCAGATCTTGCGCCGTGGAGTTGATCCCCGCCCCGGTTCTCAGCATCGCTGGAAAATCATCCGTGACCTGTTTCAGCGTCTTGCCGTCCGCATCGAACCTGTACGAGGGCGCCTTGTCCGGAATAACGTCATGCACGTCGCCATAGTCCGTTTGCCGCATGCCGGCCGCGTCAAACTGCCGCTGCTGGATGAACTGCGCAAACGGTTGCCCGCTCAGCTGATCGATGATTTTTCCGAGCAGGAGATAATTGGTCTGGTTGTAGCTGAACCGCTCCCCCGGCGCGAAATCCATGGGCAGCGTCTGCACCTGCCGCCATGCCGCGTCAGGGCTGTCGCCCGTCGCCAAGCGCGAGGTTTTCTGGCTGATGATGTCGGGAATGCCCGACGTATGATTCAGCAACTGGGTAATCGTCACCCCTTGCCACGGCCCGGGCAAATCGCTGAGATAGCGCGACACGGGGGCGTTCAGGTCCAGCTTCCCCTGCTCCACCAGCTGCAGGATCGCAACCCCGGTAAAAGACTTGGTCGCGGAATTGATGGAGAACACACTGCGCTTTGTCACCGGCAGGGAATGCGGCAGTTCCGCCAGGCCGAAGGACTTCAGCATGACGATCTTTCCGCCCTTGACCACAGCCAGCTGCAAGCCCGGTATGCGCCGCTCGCGCATTTCGCTTTGCAGGTAGCGGTCGACCTGTCCCTCTACCGATCCGCCCCTCCCCGGCGCGGTGCCGGCGCTAGCCCCGTCCAGCAGAGCAATAAGAAAAACAACTGCAGTCAGGACTCTTTTCATGGGACTCAACTTTCACGCGTAGGGGTTTTTGTCGGTGCCGGCGCGAGTTTAGATTAAGTAGAACAAAATATCTAGTTAACTTTGGCCGCCGGCGGCGTGGCCCGATCCGCCCCAGTTGAGTGTCGGAAAATCTTACACTTTGCCGCGATTCGTCAGCTCAATATTCCTAACTTACTGTTATGTAACGAATATTACTTACATGGAACGTAAATTGCTTTAACGATAGAAATCGAAACCCAACCCTCAAAGAAGGATATGCACCGATGATGTCACTGAAAAAATTCGCGCTCGCCGCCCTGGCCGCCCTTGGACTGTGTGCCGCCCTGCCAAGCGGCGCAGCAACCATTACGATTGCCGCATATGACTACGGCTGGTACGACAACAGCGGCAGCCACACCCCGACCAATATCAACACGCTGTCGGGCAAGTGCTGCGGTGGCAAGCTGCTGCGCGACTTCTTCGCCTTCGACCTGAGCGGCGTGTCTGGCACCGTCACCAGCGCCACGCTGAAGTTTTACACGCTGTATATGGGTAGCAACTCCACGACCGAAACCTGGGAGCTCTACGACGTCACCGGCGATAAGAACGCCCTGGTAGGCGGCACGGGCGGCGTGGCCGCATACAACGACCTCGGCACCGGCAAGATGTACGCATCGACCACCTTCACCAAGGCGACCCAGCAAGGCAGCAACCAGAGCATTGCCCTGAACAGCCTCGCCCTGGCCGATCTGACCGCCAACGCAGGCGGCAAATTCGCTGTGGGCGGGCTGATGCCTACCTTCGGCAACCCCGACGAAGACTGGGTTCTCTGGGGTGGCGCCGCCGCCCAGCTGGTGCTGACGACGCAAACCGTACCTGAACCCGTATCGCTGGCCTTGTTTGGCCTGGGCCTGCTCGGCCTGGCCGCCGCGCGCCGCAAGTCTGCACAGTAAGCCGGCGCCACGCCATATCCTCAGCACACCGGGCATTCAGCCGAATGCCCGGCGCCGTCAACGGCTCAGCACTGAGCCTGCCGCAAACTATCCTCCTCCACCGCCTTGAGCGCCAGCAATGCCATGGCGCGCGCGCCTTCGTAGGACTTGACCGCCGCGATGAATCTGCCGTTGTGGCAGAACGTTGCGTCCGGCACGCCAGTCACCGCCGCCAGTTCCGCATCGCGCAGCCCCGCCCATGCCTCGGGCAAGTCGGCGCGCGCATCGAAACTGCCGGCGCTGACCGGGACAGTGTGCAGCACGTGGCGCTGCTCGGCGATGCTATGGCTGATGACGAACAGCACCTTGGGCATTTCCTTGCGCACCACATGGCTCCAGGGCAGCGCGCTGTTCTTCAGGAAGATAACCCTGCCGTCCTCCAGCACCTCCGCCTGCCGCACCTGCTCCAGCGCGAGCAAGGCGGCAACCCGGTATTTCACCGCGTTGATCAGGACGTCGGTCAGCAACGCCATCGCGCAGCGGAACTGGCTGAGCCGGTATGCGTCCGCCTCGCCGTCGTAGCCCAGCCGCTGCTCGTCCAGCCAGTTCGGATTGAAGCCCGAGATCACCGCCGAGAGGCCATAGCCGCCCGGCGCGCTTTTCGCGGCGCCCACGTCCGACAAATCCAGGTATTGCACGATGTCGGCATCGATGGCGTAGGCGATCTCGCGCGCCTTATCCTCCGGCAGCTCGTGTCCCGCATGCGCGGCGGACAGCGCGGCGACGCAGCGCGCCCCATATTCGCGCCAGACCAGCCCCGCGCTGGCGTAAGGCACACCGCTCTGCCTTGCCGCGCTAAAACCTTTCTGGTGGTGGTCGAAGCGGCCAGAGGCCGGGTCCCAGACGTCGCCGACATCAATGGCGAAGTCCGCCGCTTTGATGACGGCCGGATCGCGCGTGCGGATGATTTCGCTGTCCGGGAACAAGATGTTCAATACGGCGACCGCCCAGGCATCGTCCGCGTGGAACTTGCCGCTGTGTGTGACTATGACCATGGGAATTCCAATCCAAGAATATCAACCACGAATCTTACCCTCTGACGGCCATTTTGCCGTCCACGCAAAACGCGGCTTGGCAAACCCGGATCCGCCTGCTATAATTGCGCGCTCTTGGCCTGGTAGCTCAGTTGGTAGAGCAGAGGATTGAAAATCCTTGTGTCGGTGGTTCGATTCCGCCCCGGGCCACCAAGAATTCAGAAAGCCACCTTCGGGTGGCTTTTTTGCGTCCGGCGACGACCAAGCGCCTTGCAGTCCTGCATGCAATTTCCTAGTATGAATGCATTGAATGCATTGAATGCAGTTTAAGGGAAACGCTATGGCTATGCTTACAATACGCAACCTACCCGAAGATGTGCACCGTGCATTGCGGGTGAGGGCCGCACTGCACGGGCGCAGCACCGAGGCGGAGGTTCGTGAAATACTGGCCAGTGCGGTGAAGCCCGAAGCCCGCGTCCGCATGGGAGACGCGCTCGCCGCCCTGGGACGGGAGATAGGCATCACGGATGACGATCTTGAAACCATGATCCAAACCCGGGACAAAACACCGGCCGAGCCGCCGAGGTTTGAATGATCATTCTCGACACGAACGTTATTTCGGAGGCGATGAAGGCCGCGCCCCACCCTGCGGTCCAAGCCTGGCTGAACAATCAGGCCGCCGAGACTCTGTATCTATCCAGCGTTACCCTTGCCGAGCTACTGTTCGGCATCCACTCACTCCCAGCCGGCAAGCGGCAGGACTTACTGACGCGAGCCCTTGACGCTCTTCTGGGACTATTCAAGGGTCGCATACTTCCTTTTGATACTGACGCGGCCCGGCACTACGCCGAACTGGCAGTTGCAGCCAAGGCCGCAGGGCATGGATTTCCCATGCCAGACAGCTACATCGCCGCCATTGCAGATTCTCGGAAATTCATCGTGGCATCGCGCGACACGGCCCCCTATGAGGCGGCGGGCCTGACGGTTGTCAATCCTTGGGCCTAGCTGCAGGCGGCGATCTTAAAATGGCAGCGCACGCGCCAACCTGCCGACGCCCGATCCGGCTTCCGGGTAATATTGATGCTTTGCTGCATGCAAGGCAATCCCATGTTTAACCATCGCTGGGCAGCGCTCATGCTTTACTGGCTGCTCGCGCTGGCCGCCCACGCCACCGAATTGCAGCCTGACGGGCAGTCTTACCAGCGGCGCCGCTGGACCCAGGCGGACGGCGCGCCCCAGCAGGCCCTGACCGCAACCCAGACCGACGACGGCATGTTGTGGTTCGCGTCCGCAGTGGGGCTCTACAACTTCGACGGCATGCGCTTCCGCAAAGTGAGCAAGGTGTACGGCCACGACCTGCGGTCGACCAACGTCATGTCCACGCACAAGGTGGCGGGCGCCCTGGCCGTCGGCTACTACTTCGGCGGCCTGAGCCTGTTCACGCCGGAGCGCGCCACGCACTACGCCGCCGGCCGGGGCTTTCCGCGCGGCTCAGTGATGGACATCACCACGGACAAGAACAATGTCATGTATGTCGCCACCAGCAGCGGCGTGGTCACGCTGCAGGACGGAAAATGGCTGCCGGTGGGGCAAGACTCGCTGCCCAAAGGCTCGGTGCGCTGGGTCAATCACGATAAGGCCGGCCGGTTGTGGGTGAATATCGCATCCGAAAATTATGTCCGCCCGCTTGGCAGCGAGCGCTTTGTCCACGCGCAGGTTCCGCCGAAGTCCCGGGTCACCTGGTGCACGGATGGCATGTACTTCAAACCGCCCGGCCAGCAGTACCAGGTGCTGGACATACAAGCCGCGCCGCGCCCTGCCCCGCTTGATCAGCCGGCGCGGTACCAGAGCTCGCCGATACCCGGGCCGCACGGCACGCTGTGGGCTACGCGCGAGGACGGGCTGGTGCGGCTGGCGCCCGGCAGCGACGGCGTGCTGCGCGCCGCCGAACTTTTCCCCACCGGGACGGAGCGCGACACCATCTACACCAGCACCACGATAGACCGCGAAAACAATCTATGGCTGCTGACCCCGGGCGGGGTGGAACGCTACCGCCGCCACCGCTTCCACCGTCTGCCGGCTCCGGTCAACGCCTTTTACTGGCTGGCGCAGCGCGGCTTTGGCGACGAGCTCTGGCTGGGCGCCGCCAAGGCGCCGCTGGCACGCCTGAAGAGCGACGGCAGCCGGCAGGAGACCACGCTGGACGCCCCCCACACCTTGCTGCGGCTGGCGCCCGACTTGGTGTGGGTTGGCACTGCCGATGCGCTGTGGGAGTTCCATGGCGACACGCAGCAACGCTGGGATTTGCCGGCCGGCATGGAGCCGAGCAAGCAAATCCAGGCGCTGGCGGCGGGACAAGGGGGGCGCCTGCTGGTGTCCATTACCCGCAGCGGCCTCTGGACCTTCGAGCATGGCCAGTGGGAGCAAGACCAGCGCCTGCGCGGGCAGGAGGATGCGACGCCGATCAGCATGCTCACCGGCGCCAACGGCAAGACCTGGCTGGGCATGACGAACAACCGCCTGGCCGAACTCAGCGCAACCGAAGCGCGGCTGCTGCCCGCCAGCGCCGGGCTGCGGATCGGCAATGTGCTCAGCCTGCTAGACGTGGGCGGCAAACTGCTGGCGGGGGGCGAGCAGGGTGTGGCCTGGATCGAAGGCGGCCGCGCGCACGCCATGAAACTGCAGCAGCCGGACAGCCTGCAGCGCGTCACCGGCATGGTGCTGGACCGGCAAGGCAATCTTTGGCTGCACAGCAATGACGGGCTGCACCGCATCCCGGCGCAGGACCTCGCGCGCTACTGGAGTGCGCCGCAAACGGCACTGCAGGCCGAGCTGTTCAACTTCGAGGACGGCGTCACCGGCATGGCGGCGCAGGCCCGGCCGCAGCCCTCGCTAGCACTGGCGCACGACGGCCGCCTGTACTACGCCACGATTACGGACGTGGGCTGGATCGATCCGGCCAGCATCCCGCGCAATCCACGCGCGCCCACCGTGCTGCTGCAATCGCTGCGCACACCCGAGCAGGAATATCTGCCGGCCGACAAGCTCGTGCTGCCGCAGCAGACCAGCGCGATCGAATTGAGCTTCACCGCCGCCGCCTTGTCGATCCCGGAGCGGGTGCGCCTGAAGTTCCGCCTCGACGGCGTCGACCAGGACTGGCGCGAAGCCGGGCCGGAGCGCCGCGCGCAGTACACCAACCTGCCGCCCGGCCCCTACCGCTTCCGCGTCATCGCCGCCAACGAGGACGGCGTGTGGAACCTCGAAGGCGCCCAGTTCAGCTTCCGGATCGAGCCCGCGTTCTGGCAGACGGCCTGGTTCCACCTGGCTTGTGCGCTGGTCCTGCTAGCGGCGGCCGCACTGCTGTACCGCTGGCGGGTGTCCGTGATACGGCGCCGCGCCGAACAATATATCGCGCTGCGCATGGATGCCACGCTGCAGGAGCGCGGCCGGATTGCGCGCTCGCTGCACGACAATCTGCTGCAGGCGGTGCAAGCGCTGCTGCTGCGTTTCCACGTGGTCGAGCAAAAGCTGGCGCAGCAGCCGGAATTGCAGCGCCTGGCCGGCCAGGCGCTCGACTACGCCGAGTCGCTGGTGGCCAGCACCCGCGACGAAGTCATGGAGCTGCGCCGCGCGCCCGGCGTGGACGAATTGTTCGCCGCACTGCGCGACGCGGCCGCGCAAGCGGCGCCCGGCGCGGAACAGCGCCTGAGCTTTACGGTGACCGGCCAGCCGCGCCAGCTACGCGCCGAGGCGGGGCCGGAGTTGGCCTGCGTGCTGCGCGAGGCTGTGCTGAACAGCGTGCTGCACGCCCAGGCCCGGCATATCGACGTGCGCCTGGCCTTCCTCGACACCGGCTTGCAGGCCGAGGTCTGCGACGACGGCGTCGGCATCGATCCGGCAGTCGCGCGGCACGGCAAAAGCGGCCACTGGGGCATTACCGGCATGCGCGAGCGCATCGGCCGCCTGGGCGGAGAGGTCGAAATCGGCAAGGGCCCGGCGGGCGGCACCGCAGTCCGACTGGCCTTGTCCATGCTGCAAGCCTACGCCTGATGCAGGCTCCAGCGCCGCATCAATTATTACGCCACGTAACAAGTGAAGTAAATCCTACGACATTTACAGCCTTTGGCGTTTGCAATACGCTGTGTACATCGGAGGGCAAGCCGCCCTCCTCACACTCAGGAGTTGTAAATGAAAAAGACCATCATCGCTGGCCTGCTGGCCGCCGCCGCCAATTTCGCCACCGCCGGGACCGTACTGGTCGTGGTATCCGACCAGGACAAGCTCAACCTCCAGGACGGCAAAGTCATGCAGACTGGCTTCTTCCTCAACGAGTTGATGGAGCCGGTGCAGACCTTCATCGCCGCCGGCCACACGGTGGTGTTCGCAACGCCGAGCGGCAAAGCGCCGTCGGCCGACCAGAAGTCGGACGATGTGAGCTTCTTCGGCGGCAATGAGAAGGCGCGCCAGGAAAGCAAGGCGCTGCTGGCCACGCTCAAATTGACGGCCAAGACCGGCTCGCCGGCCATCAGCCTGGCGCAAGTGAAGAAGATCGGCTACGACAAGTTCGACGCCGTGTTTGTGCCGGGCGGCCATATCCCAATGCAGGACCTGCTGAAGAACAAGGACCTGGGCGAGCTGCTGACCAACTTCCACAACAACAGCAAAACCACCGGCCTGACCTGCCACGGCACCATCGCCCTGCTGTCCACCGTTCCCGATGCGCACGGCTACGTGGCCAAACTGGAAGCGGGCCAGCGTCCGCAGCCGTCTCAGTGGATTTACAAGGACTACAAGATGACGGCCTTCACCAATGAAGAAGAAGAACAGGCCAAGGGTTTCCTGAACGGCGGCCACATGAAGTTGTTCCCGCAGGATGGCCTGGTTGCAGCCGGCGCCAACTTCGTCGAGGCCAAGGCGTGGAGCGAGAACGTGGTGGAGGACCGCGAACTGATCTCGGGCCAGAACCCGCAGTCGGCCAAGGCAGTTGCGCTGGCCATGGTGAAAAAGCTGGCGCGCCCTTAAAAGCCGCTTAAGCGGGCCGAATTCATTTGGGAATTCGGCCAAACGGGGCTAATGTCACCTCAGCAGGCAGCGCACATTGAAGCGGCTGCCTGGCTGAACGCAGTGCATTTGCAACGTCATCGTGTATGACCTGACCAGGAAATTGTGCGTATGTTAATTTCATTCAAATCCAAGTCCTCCCCGGAAGTGTTGATGTATCAGGAACATGCAGAGCGCATCCTGCGGCTGCTGCACAAGAGCCCGCAGCGCGGCGTCATCACGGCTGCGGAAGCCACCCAGGCGCTCTCGCTGCTGGAGCAGGAAGTGGCCTTCACCAAGGAACACCCGAAGCAGGACGTGGAGCACGACGTCCATACGCCCGAACAGGAAGAAGGCGAAAGCGCGGAACACGCGGCTTTGCAGCGGGTGAGCTTCTCAGCCCGCGCTTTTCCGCTCCTGGAAATGCTGCGCTCGGCCAGCCAGCAAAACGAATACATCATGTGGGGCGTCTGAGCTGCAACTGCCTCACCGAACGCCTTGTAGGCCCACCTTGCGGAACGCGCCCGGCGTCATGGCGGTTTCGCGGCGGAACACACGGTTGAAGGCGGCCACGGACTCATAGCCAACCTGGCGCGCCACCTCGGACAAGGCGGCATTCCCCTGCTGCAGCAAGCGCGTTGCGCAGTGCATGCGCCACTGGGTCAGATAGTCGAGCGGCGACTGGCCCACCACCGTTTTGAAGCGGGCCGCAAAGCCGGAGCGCGACATGCCGGCCGTGCGCGCCAGCGATTCCACGGTCCAGTCCTGCGCCGGCGCGCCGTGCATGGCCTCCAGTGCCAGCGCCAGGTTGCGGTCGGCAATGGCGCCCAGCCAGCCGCGCGTGGGGCCGCCCGGCTGCATGGAGTAGGCGCGGATCGCATGCACGAACAACAGCTCGAACAGGCGGCTCACCACCGCTTCCGCCCCCATGCCGGGCGACTCCGTCTCCAGCGCCAGCATCTCCAGCACCGACTGGAACGCCAGGCTGCGGTGCTGGTCCAGCTTCAGGCACAGCAGCGGAGGCAGCACCCGCATCAACGGCCCCGCCTCCAGCGCGTCCAGCGCAAACCAGCCGCTGATGAAGGTGGTCACCGCGCCGCCCCCGCCCACCTGGATATGGTTCCCGACCCGCAGCTTCTCCACCTCCACGCAGTCGATCAGGGCCGAGTCCTCGCGGTCGACCAGGCGGTAGGGGCTGTCGTCCAGCTTGATGAACACGTCGCCGCTGCGCAGCGCGATCGGCTGCGGGCTGCCGGGCGTGGACAGGATCGCCGAGCCGCGCACCAGCAGCACAAAGTTCACGCCGCCCTCGCCCGGCGAATTTACGCCCCAGGGCGCGCTGGCGTCCATGCGGGTGAAATTGGCCTGGCGGATGCGCAGGCCGGAGAGGATGTCGGTCAAAGGATCCATATTTCTTCAGTTCTGGACGAGTGGGCAACAGATATGGACTTTCGGCGATTGATCGTCCTGATACTCATTCCTATTATAGACGTCACCACCAATCTGTAAAAAGGAAGCGAACATGAAGGCAGTTGTGATGAACGACATCGGCGGCATCGATGCAATGGCGCACGTGGAGCGGCCGGAGCCCGTGGCAGGCGCGGGAGAAGTGCTGGTGCAAGTGGCTGTGGCGGGCGTGAATTTCATGGATATCGGCGTGCGCCAGGGCATGGCCTGGAACGAGATGCCGAATCCGAAAATCCTCGGCGTGGAAGGCGCGGGCCGCGTGCTTGCGCTGGGCGAAGGCGTGGAAGGCTTCACCCTGGGCCAGCGCGTGGCCTGGGTCTACGCGCCCGGCAGCTACGCGGAAAAGATCGCGATCCCCGCCGCGTCGCTGGTGCCCGTTCCGCACGGCATAAGCGACCAGACCGCTGCGGCGGTGATGATGCAGGGCCTGACCGCCAGCCATTTCGCGACAGACTTCTATCCCGTCCAGCCGGGCGACATCGCTTTCGTGCACGCGGCGGCCGGGGGAGTGGGGCTGCTGCTAAGCCAGATCATCAAGCTGCGCGGCGGGCGCGTCATCGGCCGCGTGTCGTCGCAGGCCAAAGTGGCGGCGGCCAAGGCGGCCGGCGCGGAGCACGTGATCGTCGATGCCGAGGGCAATTTCGCCGAAGAGGCGCGCCGGCTGTCCGGCGGCGAAGGCGTGCATGTGGTGTTCGACGGCTCCGGCCCGTCCACCTTCCAGGGCTCGCTGGACGTGCTGCGGCGCTCGGGCACGTTCTGCTGGTACGGCCCGGTGCTGGGCGGGCCGGGGCCGCTCGACATCATGAGCCTGCCCAAGAGCATCAAGCTGGGCTACGCGGTGTTCATGGACCACATCCATACGCCGGAGCTGCTGCGCGCGCGCACGGAGCAGCTGTTCGGCTGGATCCTCGAGGGCAAGCTGGCTGTCCATATCGGCGGCGTCTATCCGCTGGCGGATGCGGCCCAGGCCCATGCGGACATGGCGAGCCGCGCCACCACCGGCAAGCTGCTGCTCCTGCCTGGCGCGGCCTAGGCGGTTTGCGCCGCCTTGTCCCGGCGCGCCATGCGCCAGATTGTGCTCAGGTTGACGGCGGCCACCACCACTTCCAGTGCGCTGCCGCCTATCGATCCGGCGATCACATTGTTGGCGATCCACAGGCATGTCCCGCACAGCATCACCAGCCGCATGGGGATGCCTTGCAGCTGGAACAGCGCATACGTTCCCAGGCAGGACGCAGCCAGCGGCAGCCAGTCGCTGGGCTGCTTCGCCAGCGCCACGCCCAGGGCCAGGTTGGCGGCGATCACCGCCACCATCACCCACACGGAACGCGTGCGCAGCGCCAGCAGGGAACGCAGCATGGACATGGTGGAGCTGGCCACCGCCGTCGGATTGCCAAGCAGCGCAAAGTGCACCACGTAGGCCAGGCATTCGCCGGCCATGAACAGCTTGAAGCGGCGGTCGCTGGTTTGCAGGAAGGAACCAACACCGAGCACAAACGCCACGTAGCCGACGCACTGCGCCGGCGAGAACCAGTCCGCCATCATCACGCCGCAGCCTTGGTATCGGCTATCCACTGGGCCACGATCTTGGCCAGCACGTCCATCGGCACCGAGCCTGCGCGCAGCACCACGTCGTGGAAGGCGGGCAGCGTGAAGCGCTCGCCGAGCGCGCTGCGGGCCTGCTCGCGCAGTTCGAGTATGCGCAGCATGCCGAGCAGGTAGGCGCAGGCCTGGCCGGGGTTGGCCACGTAGCGGTCCACCTCGGACGCGGGCATGCCGTAGTCGATGGCTTGCTGGCGCGTCCAACCCTTGGTGTGCAGGCCGGTGTCCACCACCAGGCGGCGCGCGCGGAACAGCTGCTCGGCCAGGCCGCCCAGCATGCCCACCGTGTCGCCATCGTACCAGCCCTGCTCCATCGCCAGCTGCTCCACGTACAAGGCCCAGCCTTCGCTGTTGGCGCTGCCGCCGCTGAAGATGCGGCGCGCGCGGTACTTGGGCAGGTCCGCCATTTCCTGCTGCAGCGCGATCTGGAAATGGTGGCCCGGCACGCCCTCGTGATAGGCCAGCGTGCGCATCACCACCATCTCATATTCCGGGCCGGGCAGCGGCATCCAGAACACGCCCGGACGGCTGCCGTCCGGCGCCGGCGGCGTGTAGTGCGCGGAGCTGGTGGTTTCGGTCAGCGCCGGTTCGCGCCGCACTTCGATGGGCGCGCGCGGCTTCAGGTTGAACAGGGCCGCGCTGCGCTGTTCGGCGTCGCGCAGCAGCTCGGCGTAGCGCGCCAGCATGGCCGGGCGCGGGTCGGGCGTGCTGGCAGGCTGCAGCGATTTGTCCAGCTTCACCATGCGCTGCTGGATGCTGCCTTCGGCGTAGCCGAGCTGGCGCAGGTATTTGTCCATCTCCCCTTCGATGCGGGCCACCTCGCGCAAGCCTATGCCGTGCACCTGCTCCGCGTTCAGGCTGGTGCCGGCGTTGCGCGCCAGCAGATAGTCGTAAGCGGCGGCGCCGTTCGGCAGGCGCGAGATGCCGGCTTCGTTGCCGGTGCGCGGATGCAGCTCCGCCAGCATGGCCTGCACGCGGGCGTAGGCCGGGCGTATGCCCTTGTCCACGATGCGGGTGGCGCGCGCGATGGCGGCGCTGCGGGCTTGCGGCGTGAGGTCCGCAATCTTTGCGCTGCGCTCGGCCAGCGAGGCCACCAGCACATTGTCCCCGGCTGCGGGCTTGAGGAAGGCGGCCACCTGCTGCTGCGCCTTCTCCAGGATGAAGCGCGGCGGCAGCAGCGAGCGTGCGGCGGCGGAGCGCGCCATGGCGATGGCTTCGTCCAGCCGCGCCGGGGCCAGCTCCAGGCGCGCCAGGTAGCTGTCCACGTCGGCCGCGCGGCGCATGGGGTGCAGCTGCGTCATCAGGCGCGGCAGCGCAACTTGCGGGCCGCCCAGCTGGGAGAAGATGAACAGGTGGTCCTGGAAAGGCCGGCCGGCCAGTTCGTTGGACAGCGTCCAGCGCATGGTCTCGGCCGAGGCGCGCTGGGTGGCGCTGAGCGGGCCGGCGAGGAAGACGTCCAGCCTGGCCAGGCCCTCGCGCGCCAATGCTGCCTGGCGGTCGCGGGCGGCCTGCGTGACCGGCGCCAGGAGCCGGTCCAGCTGGTCCTGTTCGGCGCCGGAAAAATACTGGCTGGCCGTCGTGTACTCGGGGTTCAGGCGCATGTAGTAGTCGGCAAAGCCTTCCGACCATTTGTCGAATGCGGCCACGGGGGCAATGGCGGGAGCCGCTGCGGGGGCCGCCACGGCGGCCTGCACCGGCACACCGGCCGTAATGATTGCGAGAGGGAGCAGTACAGTACCGAAACGTAGCGACATGATGGCCTTTCTATGGAGTGCGCCATTATATTCCGCCTGACCGCGCTTGCCTTTCGATCCCCGTCTCCTAAACTCCAGAGATTCCAACAAAAACGGAAGGAGAGCGCCATGCCTTGCCCACGCATATACACCGCCGCCGCCCTGCTGTCGCTCTGTCCGGTGGCGCTGACGCAGGCGGAAAGCTCCGCCCCCGGCTTCGATCCGCTATTCAGCTCGCAGGCCATGTGCACGGCGGCCCAGGCCGGACGGCCTCCCCTGCTGCTGGCCATGCTGGCCGCGCAGACCGAAACCGCGCCCTTCCGCCCGGCCCAGCAGGAGCGCAAGCCCGCCGCCGCAAGCGATCCGCCCTTGTACGACAATCTGGGCAGCCTGCACCTGCCGGTCAGCACCACCAACGCACGCGCCCAGGCCTACTTCGACCAGGGCCTGCGCCTGCTGTTCGGGTTCAACCACGCGGAAGCGGCGCGCGCCTTCCGCGCCGCCCAGCGCCACGATCCCGGCTGCGCCATGTGCTACTGGGGCGAGGCCCTGGTGCTCGGCCCCAACATCAACGCGCCCATGTTCCCGGAAGCGGTGCAGCCCGCCGCCGCTGCGGCAGCCAAGGCCGCCAGCCTGGCCGCGCGCGCCACGCCGGCCGAGCAGGCGCTGATACGCGCGGTGGCCCAGCGCTACCAGTCCCCTGCGCCGGACAGCCGCGCCCAGCTGGACGCGGCCTACGCCAACGCCATGGCCGAGGCGGCGCGCGCCTTCCCCAATCACGACACCACCCAGGTGCTGTTCGCCGAGTCCCTGATGGATTTGTCGCCGTGGGACTACTGGGAGGCGGCCGGCACGCGCGGCAAGGGCCGCACGCCGGAGATGGTGGACGCGCTGGAGCGCGTGCTGGAGCGCAGCCCCACCCATCCCGGCGCGGTGCACTACTACATCCACGCCATGGAAGCGTCCAGCCATCCGGACAAGGCGCTGCCCTATGCCCGCACCCTGGCGCGCCAGATTCCGGGCGCCGGCCACCTGGTCCACATGCCCTCGCATATCTACTACCGCGTGGGCCTGTACCGGGAAGCGCTGCAGTCCAACCTGGATGCGATGGCCATCGACGAGCAGTACTTTGGCAAGTCCGGGAGCGACGCCGTCTACAAGGGCGCCTACTATCCGCACAACATCCACTTCGCCATGGTGTCCGCGCTGATGGGCGGCGACGGCCCGACAGCGCTGGCCTCCGCCGCCAAGCTGGACAAATCGGTCCCGGTGGAAGCGCTGCCCAGCTTTGCCGGCATGCAGGCGGTGAAGGCCGCGCCCTACTTCTCGCACGTGCAGTTCAGCAGCCCCGAGCAGCTGATCGCCCTGCCCGCGCCCGACCCGCAGTTTGTGCTGGTGCGCGCCATGTGGCACTACGCGCGCGCGGTCGGCTACGCGCGCAAGGGCATGCAGTCGAACAGCCAGGGGGAGATTGATGCATTGGCGGCCATCGAGCGCGGCGGCGACTTCAAGCCGCTCGCCGACTGGGGCGTGCCGGGACAGGACATAGTGCGCACCGCGCGCGCGGTCGCCACCGGCCGCCTGGCCGAAGCGCGCGGCGACCTGCCCGCCGCCATCAAGGCCTACGAGGAAGGGGTGGCCTTGCAGGACGCGCTGCCCTACACCGAGCCGCCGTACTGGTACTACCCGGTGCGCCAGTCGCTGGGCGCGGCCCTGCTGCGGGCCGGCCGGCTGGATGACGCGGAGGCCGCGTTCCGCGCCTCGTTCGCGCGCACGCCGAGCAACGGCTGGGCGCTGCGCGGCCTGGTGGAGGTGTACCGCCTGCGCGGCGACAAGCCAGCGCTGGCGGCTGCGCAGAAGCGCTTCGACGCCACCTGGCTGGGCCGGCGCGGCGGGCCGGAGCTGTCGCGCCTGTAGCGGCGCTGCGGCGCGGAGCGTGCCGGGCGGCTATGGCGGGTTACGCCGCGCTCGGCGCGCCCCGCTAACCCGCCCTACGGGATGTGTGGCACTCTCAGCGTTTTACCGTCGGTTTGAGCACCGCGTCGGCGCGCTGCTTTTCCTGCGCGGTCAGGCGCGGTCCCACCGACGCCAGCGCCGCGTCGGCATCGGCGTAGCCGGCCGCCTTGGCGAGGCTGAACCAGACATAGGCCACCGCCATGTCCTTGCTGCCGCCCTGGCCTTCCATCGTCATCACGGCCAGGTTGAACATGGCGTCCGCCTGTCCCTGCTTGGCTGCTTCGTTGAACAGCTTGCGCGCGGTGGAATAGTCCTGCGGCACCAGCTTGCCCTCGTAGAAGTAGGTCGCCAGCGCGCCTTCCGCAGCCGGGTGGCCTTTCACGGCGGCCTGCTTGTACAGCGCTATGGCGCGCTGCTGGTCCGGCGCCACGCCGTAGCCCAGGTCATACATGCGGGCGGCGGCGTAGATCGATTCCACGTGGCCGGCCTTGGCGGCGGCGCTGAAATAGGCGCCCGCCATCTTGTAGTCCTTGGGCAGGCCCTCGTCGCCGTTGTAGTACAGGCGGCCCAGTTCATACAGCGCCGGCAGATAGCCTTCCTCGCCCGCCTGCTGCAGGCTGGCGCGCGCCTTGGCCACGTCGCGGCCGCCGCCATAGCCGGTCAGGAAGGCCATGCCCAGCAGGTTCGCGGCGGGTGCGAAGCCCACGTCGGCCGCCTTGGCGTACCAGCGGCGCACCTCGGCGCCATTTTTCGGCACGCCTATGCCCACCAGGTTGATCTTCGCCAGCAGCATGATCGCTTCCACGCGATCGTTGATCAATTCAGGCTGGGCGGGGTCGAATTTCATGCGGTCAAAGACCGGGTGGTAAGGCTTGTCCACCACCTGCTCCAGCCAGTAGATCGCCAGCTTGGTGTCGCGCGGCGTGCCCATGCCATACAGGTGCATTTTGCCCAGCATCAGGGCGGCTTCGCCGTAACCTATCTTGTCCCAGGCCAGCTTGAACTGCTGCTGCGCGGTGGCGTAGTCCTGCTGGTCCATCGCGACGAAGGCGTTGGCCAGGCTTTTGTCCTTGCGCATGATGCGGTTGCGGGCGACTGCAATCCGCGAATCGGCCGCACCGCATTGCGACGTGTCGGTGATCTCCGGCATGGCGAAATCGGACGACGCCGCGCGCCGGTCGTCTATGGTGGACACGTCGCCTGCCGGACTGTTCTCGCTCAGGCGCTGCGCGCCGTCCGCCTGGCCTCCGTGGTTGAAGTCGCTCATATAGCGCAGCATGGTCTCGTCGTCGGCCGCGCTGTAGCCGCTCATGAAGGCGCAGGAGGACGCATGGTTGGGCGACAGGGTCTTGCTTCGCGCGGCAATAATCTCGCGCGGGTCGCCCGCTGCGTTGCGCTTGCCCGCCACCGTAACCGATGAGGAAGGCTCCGCAGCTTGTTGCTGCGCCTGCACCGTGAAGGCCGGCAGAGCCAGCAGCAGCGCCAGAGTGAGGTTCGGTGTGCGGAAAGGCATCATAAGGGGCTTTCTCGTGATTTTTGAATGGAATAACGGCATACGATGCTAGCGCGTTATGCTAGCCTTGAGTAATCAATCCAATGAGCAATACATTGCGCAATCCACAACAAATGAGACTAGAATAGTCACTATGAATCCGCTAGTCAGTGCTCCGGTTGCCAGCTTCACCGATCTCCTGCTTGACGCCGTCTGCATGGTGGACGTCAACGGGCGTTTTGTGTTCGTGAGCGCGGCCTGCGAACGGATTTTCGGCTACCGCCAGGACGAGATGGTGGGCATGGCCATGATAGACCTGGTGGCCCCGGCCGACCGCGAGCGCACGCTGGCGGCGGCGCGCAGCATCATGGACGGCCAGCCCAACAGCCGCTTCGAAAACCGCTATGTGCGCAAGGACGGCTCTATCGTGCATATCATGTGGTCGGCGCGCTGGTCCGAGGCCGACCAGTTGCGGATCGCGGTGGCGCGCGATATCACCGCCAGCAAGCGCGCCGAGGCCATGCAGGCCGCGCTGTACGCCATCTCCGAAGCGGCGCACGCCACCGAAGACCTGCCCGCGCTGTACCAGCGCATGCATCAAATCGTCGGAGGCCTGCTGCCGGTGCAATCGTTCGCCGTGGTCCTGCGCGATGCGCCGGACGACGTCCTCTATTTCGCCTACCACGCCAATGCCAGCGGTCCCGAATCGGACGCGCGGCTGGCCGTGCTGCTGTGCGAGGAAGCGCTGCGGCGCAATATGCCGCTGCGCGTAGCGCCAGATACCATGTCCACCCTGCCCCCGGCGCTGCTGGTGGCCGCGGCCCCGGAACAGGCTTGCTGGATGAGCGTGCCGCTGTGCACGCCGCAAGCCACCATAGGCGCGCTGGTGCTGCGCGACGGCGCCATGTTCGAGGGCGGCGCAGCCTGCCAGGGCTATACGGACCAGGACCAGGAGCTGCTGCTGTTCGTGTCCACCCAGATCGCCACCGCCATCCAGCGCAAGCAGCTCGAATCGCGCCTGCACTTCATGGCCCAGCACGACGACCTGACGCGCCTGCCGAACCGCAGCCTGTTCCATGACCGCCTGGCCACCGCCATCGCGCGCGCCCAGCGCCAGCAAGGCCGCGTGGCGCTGCTGTTCATCGACCTGAACAAATTCAAGCTGGTGAACGACCACTACGGCCACTCGGCCGGCGACAGGCTGCTGCAGGCGGTGGCGCGCAGCATCAGCTCCTGCGTGCGCGAGGCCGACACGGTGGCGCGCGTCGGCGGCGACGAATTCGTGGTGGTGCTGGAACATGTGGCGCGGCCAGAGTTCGCCGCGCTGGTCAAGGAGAAAATCCACCAGGCGCTGGCCGCCCCGGTGGACGTGGGCGACGGCCGCACGCTGCACACTTCAGCCAGCATCGGCATCGCCCATTATCCCGACCATGGCGCCGACATGACACAGCTGCTGCGTTATGCAGACCAGGCCATGTACGCCACCAAGCACCAGGCGCCCGACGCGGTGGCATAGTCCACGTTACAAAAAAGTGTTTGCTTTTAATTGGTCAGGCCAATAGATTATCGGCCAGACCAGTTAAAAGCGACGCCATGAAACCATTCCTGATTTGCGCAATACTCGCCGCACTGAACACTGCGCACGCCACCGAACCCTGGGTTGCCGATCTGGGCAACGGCAACTACCAGAATCCGGTGCTCAACGCCGACTATTCGGACCCGGACGCGGTGCGCGTCGGCGACACCTACTATATGACCTCGTCCAGCTTCAACAGCGCGCCCGGCCTGCCGCTGCTGCAGTCGAAGGACCTGGTGAACTGGGAACTGGTGGGACACGCCCTGCCCAAACAAGTACCCGCAGCGCATTTCGCGGTGCCGCGCCACGGCGCGGGCGTGTGGGCGCCCTGCCTGCGCTACCACGACGGCAAATTCTGGATCTTCTACCCGGACCCGGACTTCGGCATCTACGTCATCACCGCCACCAATTTCAGCGGCCCGTGGAGCGAACCGCACCTGCTGATGCCGGGGCGCGGCCTGATCGACCCCACGCCGCTGTGGGACGAGGACGGCAAGGCCTGGCTGCTGCACGGCTGGGCCAAGAGCCGCGCCGGCTTCAACAACGTGCTCACGCTGCACCCCATGTCGCCGGACGGCCAGCGCGTGCTGGACCCGCAGGGCAAGGTCGTCATCGACGGCAACAAGCTGCCCGGCTACCGCACGCTGGAAGGCCCCAAGTTCTACAAGCAGGACGGCTGGTACTACGTGTTCGCGCCGGCCGGCGGCGTGGAGGAAGGCTGGCAGGCGGTGTTCCGTTCGCGCAGCATCGAAGGGCCGTATGAGGACCGCGTGGTGATGGACCAGGGCGGCTCCCCCGTCAACGGCCCGCACCAGGGCGCGTGGGTGCGCGCGCAGGACGGCAAGGACTGGTTCCTGCACTTCCAGGACCGCAAGGCCTACGGCCGCGTGGTACACCTGCAGCCCATGGCGTGGACCGACGACTGGCCGCTGATAGGCCAGCCCGGCGCCAAGCCCGGCGTGGGCAATCCGGTGGCCAGCTACCGCAAGCCGGTGGCCGGGCACCAGGTCAAGGTGCCGGCCACCAGCGATGAATTCAGCGGCCCGGCGCTGGGCTTGCAGTGGCAGTGGAACGCCAATCCGCAAGAGGGCTGGTACTCATTGGCCGCGCGGCCCGGCTATCTGCGCCTGCCGGTGCTGGCCGCGCCGCAGGCGGACGGCTATGTGCGCGCCGCACCCAACATCCTGGCGCAAAAGCTGCCCGCCGCGGCCTTCACCGTGGACACCCGCGTGGAACTGAACGGCGCCGGCGAGGGCGGCCAGGCCGGCCTTATCCTGAACGGCATGAGCTATGCGTGGCTGGGCCTGCGCAAGCTGGGCGCGGACACGCAGCTGGTCTACACCACCTGCACGCCGTTCGCGCCGCGCTGCAAGGAACAAAGCAAGGTGCTGCTGGCGCAGGCGCCATCCGCGCTGTCGCTGCGCATGGTGATGGCGGAAGGCGCGCAGGCGCAGTTCCTCTACAGCGTGGACGGCAAGGACTACCTCGCCGCCGGCGCGCCGTTCTCCGCCACCAAAGGACACTGGGTGGGCGCGCAAGTGGGCCTGTTCAGTGCAGGCCCCGCCAGCGCAGGCTACCTCGACGTCGACTATTTCCGCCTCACCCGCTAAGGATCACGCAGCATGAAACACACTGAACACCACGCCATCGACCAGCGCCGCCGCGCTTTGCTGAAGGGCGCATCGGCCGCAGCACTGGCCGCAGGCGCGCCGGCCATGGCCGCAGAAAACGCAGCGGTGGATCCCTGGACGCGCGCCGAGCGCATCGCCGCCAAATTCGCCAAGCCGCTGTCCTTCCCGGCGCGCGACTTCGTCATCACCGCGCACGGCGCCCGCCCCTGCCCGATGGCCGAGGCAAAGCCGCTGGCGGGCGCGCACGGCACACCGGCCGCCACCCAGCTGGTGCCCGCGCCCGGTTCGCCGGACAGCCATCCCGCCATCCGCGCGGCGATCGCCGCCGCCAGCCAGGCCGGCGGCGGCCGCGTGCTGATCCCCGCCGGCGACTGGTACTGCAAAGGCCCCATCGTGCTGCGCTCCAACGTCAACGTACACCTGGCGGCAGGCGCGCGCGTGCACTTCAGCGCCAACCCGGCCGACTACGCGCGCCACGGCGAATTCGACTGCGGCCCGAACGGCAAACTGGTGCTGTCGCGCTGGCAGGGCAACGACTGCCTGAACTACTCACCCATGGTCTACGCCCGCAACCAGAACAATATCGCCATCACCGGCGAGGACTGGACCAGCATCCTGAACGGCCAGGGCAACGTGCCCTTCGAGGACGGCGGAGCGGATGGCTGGTGGAACTGGGCCTGGCGCAACAAGCCGGCCGGCGCCACCGCGCGCCAGGGCGTGGTCAACGAAGCCAATCCGGCCTCGCTGTCCGCGCTCGCGCCGCAGCTCACGCCGGCCGAACTCGCCCTCATCAAAGGCAGCCACGCCGACTGGCGCAGCGACGAGAAATACCTGCCCGCGCTGTCCGAAGCGCGCGTGCCCGCCGAGCAGCGCGTGTTCGGCGCGGGCCACTACCTGCGGCCCTGCATGATTGAATTCGTCGGCTGCACGGACGTGCTGATGCAGGGCTACCAGGTGGTGAACACGCCGTTCTGGCAGCACCACCCGGTCAACTGCCGCAACGTGCATATCAAGAAAGTACGCATGGAAAGCATGGGGCCGAATTCGGACGGCTTCGACCCGGAATCCTGCGACACGATACTGGTGGACGGCTGCCTGTTCAACACCGGCGACGACTGCATCGCCATCAAGGCGGGCAAGAACACCGACGTGCAGTACGGCCCGACGCGCGACATGGTGATCCAGAACAGCATCATGAACACCGGCCACGGCGCCATCACACTGGGCAGCGAAATGGCGGCCGGCATTGAGCACGTCTACGCGCAGAACCTGGACGTGCGCAATATGCACTGGGCCACCGATCCGCTCGGCACCGCTATCCGCATGAAGACGAATATGAACCGGGGCGGCTTCCTGCGCCACTTCTACGTGCGCCAGGTCACGCTGGCAAACGGCGTGCGCACCAAGCCGGGCTTCTACACGCCGATACCGGGCGGCGTGATCGCGCCCAAGACGGTGGCCACCAGCGGCGGCGCCATCATCACCATCGACTGCGACTACACGCCCGCCTTCGACAGCGTGCGCACGCGGCCGCCGGAGGTATCGGACATCCACATTTCGGACGTGCGCGTGGCCAATGTGCAGACCGAGGACGGCGCGTATTCCTGCTACCAGGCCTTCGTGCTGCTCGGCCCCGTGGCACACAGCTACAACGGCCCGGCGGGCGTGCCGCTGCTGCCGCTGGCTAACGTGACCATCACCCGCTGCGACTTCGGCACGCCGCGCGCCGCCGAGCCCTGGTTCGTGCACAACGCGCGCAATGTGACGCTCAGCGGCGTCACCATCGCGGGCAAGCGCTACGACACGCGGCTCTAAGGCATGGCGGGTTACGCGCTTTGCGCTAACCCGCCCTACGCACGGCCCGCTCCTAGTAGGGCGGGTTAGCGCGGTGCGCGTAACCCGCCAGAGCCGCCGTTGACCTCCGCCGGGATTAGGCCGATACTTGCAGCGTTTTTGCCTATCCATTACCCAAGGAGGTTCACAGTGAAACACGCCATGCTAGCCACCCTGCTGCTATCCGCAGCTGCGGCGCAGGCCACCGATACGCCCAAGTTCGATCCGCAGCGCCTGTCGCAGGACGTTAAAGTATTGTCGTCGGACGAATTCGAGGGCCGTGGCCCGAACACCGCAGGCGAAGTCAAAACCGTGGACTACCTGATCGAGCAGTTCAAGGCCGCCGGCATGAAGCCGGGCGGCGACCTGGTCAAAGGCCAGCGCAGCTGGACCCAGGAAGTACCGCTGGGCCGCTTTGAAATCCAGGGTCCGGTCACGCTGACACTGAACGACGCCAAGGGCAGCCAGCCCTTCCTGCAAGGCGAGCAGATGGCCGTGCGCGCCGCCATGAACGGCGCCAAGCGCGTGGACTTCGACAAGGCGCCGCTGGTCTTCGTCGGCTACGGCGTGACCGCGCCGGAGCGCAAATGGGACGACTTCAAAGGCCTGGACCTGAAGGGCAAGCTGGCGGTGGTGCTGATCAACGACCCGGACTTCGAAACCGGCGAGGGCGATTTCGGCGGCAAGGCCATGACCTACTACGGCCGCTGGACCTACAAGTATGAAGAGATGGCGCGCCGCGGCGCGCTGGGCACCATCATCGTGCACGAAACCGCGCCGGCCTCCTACGGCTGGGCCACGGTGAAGAACTCCAATACCAACACCATGTACGACATCGTGCGCAAGCAGCCGGCCAAGGCGCACGCGCCGATGGAGGCCTGGATACAGCGCGACGTCGTCGTGGACCTGTTCAAGCGCGCCGGCCTGGATTTCGAGGCGGCCAAGAAGCAAGCGCAAACGCGCGGCTTCAAGCCGCTGCCGCTGACGGGCCTGAGCCTGTCCGCGCATTACGCGGTGGACACGCAGGTGATCAAATCGAAAAACGTCGCCGCCCTGCTGCCGGGCAGCGAGCGCCCGCAGCAGACCGTGATCTACAGCGGCCACTGGGACCACCTGGGCGTGGGCCTGCCGGACGCCAAAGGCGACAAGATCTACAACGGCGCGGTGGACAACGCCACCGGCATCGCCGCGCTGCTGGAACTGGCGCGCGTGTACGGCAAGCTGCCTGCGCCCAAGCGCAGCGTGGTGTTCCTGGCCGTGACGGCCGAGGAAAAAGGCCTGCTGGGTTCGGAATACTACGGCGCCTACCCGCTGTACCCGCTGGAGCTGACCGCAGGCGTGATCAATATGGACGCCCTGAGCCCGCAAGGCCCTGCGCGCAACTTCACCATTTCCGGCAGCGCCAAGCTGGAACTGATCGACCAGACCATAGAAAAAGCCAAGCGCTGGAACATGGCGTACACGCCGGATCCCAAGCCGGAAGCGGGCCACTTCTTCCGCTCCGACCACTTCTCCATGGCCAAGCGCGGCGTGCCGGCGTTCTCCATCGGTTCCGGCCAAGACTGGATAGACGGCGGCCTGGCGGCAGGCAAGGCCGCCGAGGAAGCGTACAACACCAACAACTACCACCAGCCTTCGGACGAGTGGAGCGCGCAGTGGCCGTTCACCGGCATGGCGCGCGACCTGGAACTGCTGTACACCGTGGGCCGCGACCTGGCCGACTCCAAGGACTGGCCGAACTGGGGCGCAGGCTCCGAGTTCCGTCCTATCCGCGACCGCAGCGCCAGCAAGCGTAAATAAAATATAAAAAACCCGCGAGCGCACTACACTCGCGGGTTTTTTTTGGTTTTTCTTGTTGGTGCCGGTATATTTCCCGACCGCCGGCGCCGGTAGTAGCGTCTCTGTGTACGCTATGCCTGATCGTCTCCTCCAAACTCCAATCAGAAGTTCAGTCTAGCAATTTCCACCCGCGCGGCTTTGATATGCGTCAAACAGGCCGTCTTCCCCTGCCCCAAAAATAATGCTTGATTTTTTTAAGCCGACCGGTCATATTATAGCCATGCCCAAGCCCAACGTTAAAGAGCAAATCGTCGCCACCAGCTTGAACCTGCTGCACAGCAAGGGGTTCAATGCGACCAGCGTCCAGGATATTACGGACGCGGCCGGTGTACCGAAAGGCTCGTTCTACAACCACTTCGCCAGCAAGGATGCGCTGGGACTGGAAGTGCTGCGCCGTTATGCGGAGCAGGCGGCCGAGCTGGGCGAAGTGCTGCACAACACCGCCCTGCCGCCGCTGGCGAGGCTGCAGCAGTATTTCGAGGCCTTGATTGCAGCCAATGCCGAGAACGATTTCAACTGCGGCTGCCTGCTGGGCAATTTCAGCACCGAACTGTCGAACCAGATCCCGGCAGCGCGCCAGGCCCTGCACAAGGAGTTCGCGGACTGGACCGAAATGATGGCTGGCCTGATTGCCGAAGGCCAGCGCACAGGCAATATCAGCGCCGGGCAGCCGGCGCTGGAAATGGCCAACTTTATCGTGGACTCCTGGCAAGGCGCGGTGCTGCGCTCCAAGGCCGAGCAAAGCCAGGCCCCGCTGGACAGGTTCTTGCACACTGTACTGACCCGTATTTTGCGTTGACGGCGCACTCCCAAAAGGACGCCGTTTTTTTTGAATCACTTTTAAGACGACCGGTCATATTTACCATCAACCAAAGGAAATCATCATGAACTTCAAAGACTCCGTAGTACTCGTGACCGGCGCCAACCGCGGCCTCGGCCTGGCCCTGGCCAAAGCGGCGCTGGCCGCCGGCGCGCGCAAAGTGTATGCCGCCGCGCGCAACCCCGCCTCCGTCACCCTGCCCGGCGTGACGCCGATCAAGCTGGACGTGACCAGCGAGGCCGACATCGCCGCGGCGGTGCAGGCGATTCCCGACCTCACCATCCTGATCAACAACGCCGGCATCTTCACCGGTTCGGACATCACCACGCCAGGCTCGGCCGATGCAGTGCGCAGGGAGCTGGAAACCAATTTCTTCGGCCCCATGGCGCTGAGCGTGGCGTTTGCTCCCGCGCTGAAAGCCAACGGCGGCGGCGCCATCGTCAATGTGCTGTCCGCGCTGAGCTGGCTCAGCTTCGCCAGCTCGGGCACCTACAGCGTATCCAAGTCCGCCGCCTGGGCGCTGACCAACGGCCTGCGCGGCGAACTGCGCGAGCAGAACACCCAGGTGCTGGCGGCCCACATGGGCTATATGGACACCGACATGACGCACGGCCTGGACGCGCCTAAATCGGCCCCGGCGGACATCGCCCACGCCATTGTCACCGCGCTGGAAGCGGGCGAAGATGAAGTGCTGACCGACGAGATTTCCAAGCAGGTCAAGCAGGGCCTGGGCGCGCCGCGCGGCGCCTACCTGGGCGAGCCGCGCGCAGCGGCCTGAGCAGGCTGCGCCGCCTGAGCTGCCAGAGCCATTGGTTCTCAGGCGCGCAGATGGGCTTCCAGCTGGTCCAGCGTGCCGCCGTAGCCCTGCTGCATCGAAGGGCGCAGTTCGTCGAAGAACTGGTATTCGGCGGCGGTTTCGCCGAAGGGGATGGCGCTCAGCGACACCGTGGTGACGCCGTCCCGCTCGCTGAACGTCACCGTGTTTTCTATCTCCAGCGGGCACGCTTCGCTGAAGGGCGCACGCGCAATGCCGCAATGCTCGTTGGCGAAGGAATTCAGCCACACGATACGTTCCTGCGGCACGATCTCGCGGTAGTTGAAGCGGCCCCACATGGCGGGCATGCCGGCGAACAGCATGGCGTAGTGGAAGAAGCCGCCCGGCCGGAATTCCAGCCGCTTCACTTCCAGCTTGCAGCCCTGCGGCCCCCACCACTGCTGCAGGCGCTCGGCCTCGGTCCACGCCTGCCATACCTTGGCCAGCGGCTGCGGATACTGGCGTGAGATGGTGAATGCTTGCGTCATTTTTTATTCCCTTCCGTTGAGTTGAGGTAATCGCCGAGCCGGTCCAAGCGGTCTTCCCACATGCCCCGGTAAGTTTCCAGCCAGTCCGACACGTCTTTCAGCCGCGCCGCTTCCAGCTTGCACGGCCGCGTCTGCGCCAGGCGGCTGCGCGACACCAGCCCGGCCTGTTCGAGTACTTTGATGTGCTTGGAAATGGCCGGCTGCGTCAGCGCGAACGGCTCGGCCAGCTCGTTGACGGTGGCTTCGCCGGACGCCAGCCGGGCCAGTATGGCGCGCCGCGTCGGGTCGGCCAGGGCGGCGAAGGCGCGGTTGAGCGTATCGGTTTGCATGGGTCGCTTTCTTATATAACCTAATTGGAATATAAGCCGCGAGCAGCGCCATGTCAAATAAAAAAGGGCGGGTTAGCGGCGCATGCCGCATAACCCGCCCCAAGCCACCCTAAGCTGCTGAAGGCTTAGAAGCGGTAGTTCAGCGAAGCGGCGAAGCTGCGGCCGAGCTGGCTGAACTGCGAACCGTCGTAGGTCACCATGGAGTAACGGCCGTTGAAGGTGATCAGATTGCTCTGCACTTCAGCCGGCGTCATGCCGTAGGCGTCGCGCGCGGTGCTGTCCAGGATTTGCTGGCCGGCGGCGTTCATGGCGCGGATGCGCCATTTCGGCGTCACGTTGAACATATTGTTCACGTTGAACGACAAGGTGGTGGACTTGTTCAGGTTGTAGTTCAGCGCGAAGTCGGTCACGGTCTTGGTCTTGAAGGCCGTCTCCAGGTTGGAATCCAGGCCGGCCTGGTGGAAGTAGGTCGGGCCGAACACCGTGTTGTTCAGCGACAGGTTGACGTCCTTGTAGTCCCAGTCGGCACCGATGATGGTCTTGAACTTCGGACGCGAGGTGAACATCAGCGCTTCCTGCGTGGCGTCCAGCACCGACTGGCCAGCGTTGGCCACCAGGCTAGGATTGTTGACCGCGCCGTCGCGCTCGTTTTTCAGCGAGTAGTTGCCCGACAGATTAAGCGTCAGCTTGCCATCCGCGAACGGGATGTTTTTGCGCGAGACCACATAGTCGATGCCCGAGGTGATGCTCGTCAGTGCGTTGACGAAGAAGCTGAGCGATACCAGACCCTTCGGCACCATCACCTTGTCCAGAGGACTCGCCGCGACGCAGGCATTGTAGGCGGCAGTCATAGCTGGCGTCACCGTACCAGTTGGCGGAGTGCAAACCGGCTTGATTTCCTTGCCAAGAACGATGCGGTCTTTGACCTTGATATGGTAGTAGTCGATGGTGATCGAGGTGTCGTTGTCGGGCTTCAGACCCAGGCCTACCGTAATATTGTTCGACTTCTCCGCCGTCAGCTTGGGCACAGTCAGGGCAGCCGCTTCAGGAGAAACGTTGTTCACCAGACCCGAGACCTGGATGCCGGCCCCGGCCACGAAGGAATATTGTGCCTTTTGCGTGAACGTCTGCGCCAGCGAAGGTGCGCGGAAGCCGGTGGAGGCGGAACCGCGCAGCGTGATGCTGTCGCTGACCTTGAAGCGGCTCGAAGCCTTCCAGACGAAGGCGCTGCCGAAGTCGGTATATTTTTCGTAGCGGCCGGTGCCGTCGATCAGCCACTTGTCGCTAATGTCCCAGGTGGCGCCGCCGTACACGCCATAATTCGAGCGCGACGAAGGGAAGGAGTTGATCGGATCGTTGCCGGCGTAGGAGTCGGCGCCGCCCTTGATATAGGACGCTTCCTCGCCCGCCAGCACCTGGTATTTCTCATGGCGCAGCTCGGTACCCGCGTAGGCGCTGACGGTCGGTGTGATCTGCTTGGACACGTCGCCGTTGAACACGTAGTGCTCGAACTTCACGCCGCCCGCAGCGAAGCTGGTGGGCGACTGCACCTTGCTGGCGCCGGAGGCGAAGTCCGCCGCCATGCCCCGGTTGATCGAATTGCTGACGCCGTATTCCTGCTCGTTGCCGCCGTAGGTCAGGCTCACGTCGGCGTTCCAGCCGCCGAGCGGGAACTTCACGCCGCCGGTGGCGTTGTAGTCGTCCAGCTTGCCGATAAAGCTGGGCACATAGCCCAGGTAAGGCGTGCCGGACGCGTGCAGCAGGCCGTAGTCGGTCGGACGCCAGTACGGCGTGCGGTAGTTCGCGAAGCTGTCGATTTTCTTGTGCACATAGGCCGCGTTGCCGTACAGCGAAACGCCGTCGGCCAGGTCGTAGCGGCTGTTGACCAGGGCCTTGGCGGCCTCGGTGGCGGGCGCGCCGTTGATGTTGCCGGCGTCCGGCTTGATGGCCAGGAAGGCCTGCACGTCCTTGATGGTGGCGCCGAAGTCGCTTGCGTCGCCGCGCGCATCGACGATGCCGGGACGGTTGGACAGCTTGGTCTTGGACACGTCCAGCGTGAAGTTGACGAAGCCCTGGTCGCCCAGCGCGATGCCCTTGTTCAGGCTCAGGCCGCCCATTTCGCCGTCGCTCTCGTGGGTGATGCCGCCGCGCGCAGTGATGGAGCCGCCTTCGGAGGCGTCTTTCAGGATGATGTTGACCACGCCGGCGATGGCGTCCGAGCCGTACTGGGCGGACGCGCCGTCGCGCAGCACTTCGATGCGCTTGATGGCGTCGGTCGGAATGGCGGAAATATCGGCGCCGCTTTCGCCACGGCCGGGCGAGGTCTGGGTGTAGATCAGGGAGCTGGAGTTCTTGCGCTTGCCGTTGATCAGGATCAGCACGCGGCTGGGGCCCATATTGCGGATTTCATACGGATCGAGCAGCGAGGTGGCGTCGTTCACCGGGGTCTGCACGGTGTTGAACGAGGGCACGCGGAACTGCAGCGATTTGTCCAGCGTGGACTGGCCGGTCTTGGTCAGTTCGCGGGCGCTCAGGATGTCGATCGGTACCGGGGTGTCGACCAGGGTGCGCTGCGCGCCACGGCTGCCGGTCGATACGATGACCACTTTCTGAATATCGTCCGCCGTCTGCTCCGCAGCGACGGGCGCGGCGGCTGGCTGGACTTCTTCCGCCAAAATATAAGGGCTGGCGGACAACATCAACACTGCAAATGGGAAACTTTTCTTCATGGATCTTCTCTCTTGTAACGGTGTTTTTTGGGTACATCGTCGCTTGTGGCGGGCTTACCAAGATTGAATGTATATGTAACATTTCCACGCGTCCACGCTTTCCAATCATGTGAACTCGAATACAACATTCCATGAAACACTTGTGATACTTGGTTGGAATTGTGTGTAACATGGGACGTGGCCCGTCCGCGCGGCGGACGATACCACTTTATTTTTTTCGCTTGACGGCGAGAGGGAGTTGGGCCGCCGGACGGCGGCCCGGAAGGATCAGCGGCGCGGCTTGCGGACCGGCGCAGCGGCTGCGGAAGCCGATGTGTACAGGGTTTTTGCGTCTTTGTGCGCCTGGTCGAGATTGCGCAGGGCCTTGTCGTCGTCATGCTTGACGAAGAACTCGGCGTCCTGGGCCGCTACTACCAATTTGATGGCGGCAGCGTCCGAAAGGTTATATTTCTCGACGATCAAGGTGGTCACTTCGTCGAGATACTCTTCGTAGGTCATATCATTTCCTAAATGTGTCGCCGAAGAAGTCACCCTTGTTCCAGGTGGGCTTTTCGGCCGCGTTGGCGATCTCCAGCGCGATGTTGTAATTGAGCTGCGCAAAGCGCGCAGCGGCGTCGAAATTAAAGGGCAGGTTCAGGTCGTCCGAGGGCTGGTGGTAGTTGGTGCTCAGGAAGTGCTCCCACTGCTTGGCGCCATCCTCGCCTTTCTGGAACGACGCCATGCCGGTGGCCAGGAAGATGGACGGAATGCCCTGGCGCACGAACATATAGTGGTCGGAACGGGTGAACAGGCCCTGCTCCGGCCACGGGTCCGGAATCAGCTCCAGGTTCATCGGTTTCAGCGCGCGCTGCAGATTGCCCTTCAGGCTGGAATGCTCGGCGCCGAAGGCCATCACGTTCTTGAAGTCGAAGGTCAGCAGCGGCATGTCGAGATTGACGTTGGCCACGATGGCGCGGGCCGGCACCGTGGGGTTGCTGGCGAAGTAATCAGCGCCCAGCAGGCCCTTCTCCTCGCCGGTCACGGCCACGAACAGGATGGAGCGTTTCGGCTTGACCTGGCCCTGGCTGAACAGGCGCGCCGTTTCGATCAGCGTGGCCACGCCGGAGGCGTTGTCCATGGCGCCGTTGAAGATATTGTCGCCGCTCTTTTCCTTCACCTGGCCCAGGTGGTCCAGGTGGGCGCTGAACACCACGTATTCATGTTTCAGCTTGGGGTCGCTGCCCTCTATCATGCCCACCACATTGCTGCTGGCCAGGTCGCTGCGCGTGCTTTGCGAGGCCATGCGCGCCGACAGGTCCAGCTCGCCGCGCGGCAGCGGCTTCTCGGCCGCCACCAGTTCATAGATGCTGTCCAACTTCATCTTCGACTGCGCGAACAGCTTGTGCGCGGCCGGCATGCTCAGTGTGTAGCGGTTTTGCAGCGTGGGCTGCTGGTGCGCCGCCACGCCCTTGCCGTCCACCCAGGCCATGGTGGGGATGTAGCGGTATTCCTTGGCCCGCGCGAAGGGGAAGGCTTTTTCCGAGGCCGGCGTGGGAATGGTGATCATGCCCACGGCGCCGTGGCGCGCGGCCAGCTCGCGCTTCTGCTCGCTGCTGCTGAAGTGCGCACCCTCTTCGGTGGGGAAGCTGCGCGGCTTGCCGGCGAGGACCACGACGATCTTGCCCTTCACGTCCAGGCCCGCGTAGTCGTGGTGCTTGAGGCGGTCCGCCTCGATGCCATAGCCCGCGAACACCAGCGGCGCGGCGGCGGCCGACTGGTCTTCCAGCAAACTGCCGCCGGTCATGTAGTCGTCCAGGTAGGCCAGCTTTTCCGTGCCGCCCTTGCCGCTCAGCTCCAGCAGCGGCGACTCCTGCACCAGGCGCGTGGCGCGCAGCGGCACCCGCTGCAGGAAGCCGCCCTTGTCGCCCTTGGGCGCCAGGCCGTATTGCAGGAACTGCGTGGTGACATAGTGGGCCGCGATGTCGTAGCCCCGGCTGCCCGTTTCGCGGCCTTCCAGCAGGTCGTCGGCCAGGAAGCTGAGGTGGGCCTTGATCATGTTTTTATCGGCGCGCACGCTGTTCGCGTCCTGCGCATGCGCGGCCGCAGCCGCCAGGGCCAGCAGGCCGGCCGCCAGTATCGAGCTAGGTTTTTGCACTCTGTCGTCCTTGGTTGTTGTTATCAGTTCTGCGGGCGCTTCGGAATGTCCAGGCCGCGCTGCACCGCGGGCCGCGCCAGGCAGCGTTCCAGCCAGGCCGGCACGCGCGACAGGCTGGCATAGTCCACCAGCTCGCCCGCGCCGTAGAAGCCGACCAGGTTGCGCACCCAGCCTAACATGGCGATGTCGGCAATGGTATAGCTGTCGCCCATGATCCAATCGCGCCCTTCCAGCCGCATTTCCAGCACCGCCAGCAGGCGCTTGGACTCGTTCACGTAACGCTGCAGCGGGCGCTTGTCCTCGTACTCGCGGCCGGCGAATTTGTGGAAGAAGCCCACCTGGCCGAACATCGGGCCGATGGCGGCCATCTGGAAGAACACCCACTGGATGGTTTCATAGCGCTCGGCCGGATCGGCCGGCAGGAACTGGCCGGTTTTCTCTGCCAGGTAGAGCAGGATGGCGCCCGACTCGAACAGCGCCAGCGGCTTGCCGCCCGGGCCGTCGGGGTCGATGATGGCGGGGATTTTGCCGTTGGGGTTGAGCGACTTGAACTCGGGCGTGTTACTTTCGTCCTTGGTGATGTCGACCAGGTGCGGCTCGTAGGCCAGGCCGGTTTCCTCCAGCATGATGGACACCTTCACGCCGTTCGGCGTGGGCAGCGAATACAGCTGGATGCGGTCAGGATGCTGGGCGGGCCAGCGCTGGGCGATGGGGAATTCGATAGGGTCCGGCATATGCACCTCCGTCTGGGAAAGACGCAAGTGTAGCGCCTGCGCGCAGGTCGTGCAGACCCGGACGCAGGCGCAGGCCAGGCGCGGTCAGGCGCGCAGTGCCTTGCGGCGGCGCGCGGCCGCCAGAGCCAGGATGGCGGCGCCTGCCAGCGCCAGCGAACCCGGTTCAGGGATCACGTGCACCTTGTTAAATTCCGCCGGGCCAGGCCTGCGCCAGCACGGCGCCGCAGTCGGCGCGTCCGTCCAGGGCGCCGAACACGCGGCCCCATTCGCCGTCGTAGCGGCTGGCCAGGAAAGCCTCGGCGCTGGCGGGGGCGGCCTGTTCGCGCATCAGCACCGCCTGCGCGGCCAGCATCAGTTTCTGCGTGTAGCGGCGGGCGCCGGCTTCCAGCTGCTCAGGCGGCTGGCGCAGCGCGTCGCGCAGGGCGGCGATTTCACTGCGCAGGCGCACCTCGTCCCCGGCCCGGCGCTGCAGGTCGTCCAGCAGCAGCTGCATGCTGTCCGGATGGCGCGCAATGGCGCGCAGCACGTCCAGGCACATCACATTGCCCGAACCTTCCCAGATCGAATTGACAGGCGCTTCGCGGAACAGGCGCGCCATTGGGCCGCCCTCCACGTAGCCGTTGCCGCCGAAGACTTCCATCGCCTCGCCGGCCAGCTCGACCGCGCGCTTGCAGATCCAGAACTTGGCGGAGGGCGTGACGATGCGCTTCCACGCCTGCGCGGTTTCCCTATCGCTGCCCGCCTCGCCGAAGGCCTGCGCCAGCTGCATGGACACGCGTAGCGCCGCCTCGCTTTCCAGCGCCATGTCGGCCAGCACGGAGCGCATCAGCGGCTGCTCGGCCAGGGTGCGGCCGAAGGCCTTGCGCTGGCGCGCGTGGTTCAGCGCCTGCACCAGCGCCTGGCGCATGAAGGCGGCGCTGGAGATGCTGTTGTGCAGCCGGGTGTTGGTGGCCATCTCGATAATGGTGGGGATGCCGCGTCCCTCCTCCCCCACCATCACACCCCAGGCGCCGTGGAACTCCACTTCGCTGCTGGAGTTGGAGCGGTTGCCCAGCTTGTCCTTCAGGCGCTGGATGTGGATGGGATTCTTGCTGCCGTCCGGCCGCCAGCGCGGCACGTAGAAGCAGGACAGGCCGGCGTCGGTGCGGGCCAGCACCAGGTGGGCGTCGCACATGGGCGCCGAGAAGAACCACTTGTGGCCGACGAGGCTGTACTCGCCGCCGCGTCCCTGCACACCGCCGGTGTGGGTGGCGCGCGTGGTGTTGCTGCGCACGTCGGTGCCGCCCTGCTTTTCCGTCATGCCCATGCCGACCATGATGGATTTCTTGGCGGCGGCCGGCAGGTCGCGCGCGTCGTGCTCATGGGAGAACAGCAGCGGCTGCAGCTGCGCGTACAGCGCCGTCTCCTGCCGCAGCACGGGGATGCAGGCGAAGGTCATGCTGGCCGGGCAGAAGGAGCCGGCCTCGATCTGGTTGTGCAGGTACTGGCTGGCGGCATAGGCGCTCCAGGCGCCGGCGCGCTGCTCGGCGAACGGCAGGGACACCAGGCCGTGGCGGCGCGTGATGGCCAGGAACTCGTGCCAGCTGGGATGGAACTCCACCACGTCGATGCGCTCGCCGCTGCGGCTATGCGTATGCAGCTCGGGCGGGTGGCGGTTGGCCAGCTCGCCCATGCGTATCACCGCCTCGCTGCCCAGCAGCGCGCCCTGTCCGGCCAGCGCCTGCGCATGCCAGCCGGCCCCGCCGCGCTGCACCGCGTCCTGCAGCAGCGGATCGGTCAGGTAGAGGTTGTAGTCCTTCAGCTCGGCGGACTGGTTGCTGATCTCGTGGGTTTCCCATTGCATGGCGGCCTCCGTTCTTCTGATCGAAGCAGTATAGAGTCATCCGCCCGTTGCCGGAACGCGACTGCGGCGGCTTGCAACCAAAAATCGCTTTGCCCTTGCAACTTGTCAATTTATAATCGAAATCTTGTCCAAGCTGTGATCGCGCAGGAGCACCAAACAGGAGCTTCAAATGGCTGCTTTTCGATTGTCTACCGCAAGCTGGAAATGGCTGATCTGCACCCTGAGCGCCGTCGCCGCGCTGCTGCTGGTGATGGACGCCAGCTGCGCCTTCCGCGCCCTGGCGCTCGCGCAGGAGCAAGGCACGCTGGGCGCCAGCCTGAACGACCACATCGGCCTGCACCCGGAAAGCCAGGGCACGCACCGGCTGCAGATCCTCCAGCTCGATCCCGGCTCGCCGCTGCTGGCCTTCGGCGCCAAGGCGGGCGACGGCGTGCAGTTCGACCGCGTGCAGAACCGATGGCGCCGCTTCACCGTGGGCGAGCCCGTAGGCCTGACCCTGTACCAGTCCGGCCCGCAGGCACAAACCAAGCATCTGACTGTGGCGGCGGTCGCCAGCCCGGTTCCCTTTGCCGAATCGTTCGACTACGCCGCGCGCCTGGCGCTGGCCGTGCCCGCGCTGCTGTTTACCGTGCTGATCGGCATCAAGCAGGGCGAGAACCGCTCGCAGCGCGCGCTGGCCATGGCCTTCTGCGTGCAGAACTTCACGCTGTACATGACCATCAACTACCTGCCGGCCGGGGCCGCCCTCGGCCTGGCCAAGCTGGTCCAGCTCACCGCGTTTCCCATGCTGTGGTACTGCGGCGTGCTGTTCGCCCTGCATTACCAGCAATACCCGGACACGCCGCTGCGGCGCTGGCTGTGGCGGCTGCTGCCGCTGCACCGCGCGCTGTGCCTGGCCACGGCCGCCTATGCGCTGTGGTTCGGCCTGGGCAACGAGGCGCCGCTGCTGCTGCCCTGCACCGGCATCGTGATCGCGCTCGGCGTATCGCTGTGGATGCTGAGCATGGTGGACGGCTGGCGCCAGTCGCGCGGCGAGATGCGCCAGCGCCACTACTGGCTGCTGCTGTCCTTCCTGCTGGGAACCATCCCGCCCATCCTGGTGTGGGTGCCGGCGCTGGACGGCGGCTACCAGGGCATGCGCTGGACCGTGATGGCCATGTTCGCCGGCCAGCTGCTGATGTATATCGGCCTGGCCTATTCCGTGCTCAAGCACCGCGTGTTCCATTTCGAATTCGCCATCAGCCGCATGCTGATCTTCAGCGTGGTCAGCGTGCTGCTGCTGTGCGTGTTCGGCGTGGTGGAGCGGATCTCGTCCTCGCTGCTGCACGGCGGCGGCCATGCGGATGCCCCCACCGTGACGCTGGTGCTGGACGGCCTGATCGCGCTGGCGGTCTACCTGGCCTTCCACCATATGCACGGCCGGGTGGAGCGCTGGGTCGAGCGCGTCTTCTTCCACCAGTGGCACGACAACGAACACAAGCTGCAGCACTACGTGAAACAGGCGGCCCATATCACCACCGTGGACGCCCTGCTCGACTCCTGCCGCCAGGCCATGGACCGCTTCACCAGCCAGGCCGGCTGCGCCATCTACCTGCGCCAGGCGGACGGCCGCTACGAACCGGCCACCGCCGGCACGCTGGCCGGCGCGCCGGACAGCATGGCCGCCGACGACAGCATCGCCGTGGCGCTGCGCGCCGAAATGGCGCCGCAGTTGGGCGGCGGCGGCCAGCTGGCCCTGCCCATGAGCCATCGCGGCACGCTGTACGGCTTTGTGCTGCTCGGCCCCAAGCCCAACGGCGAGAGCTACCGCCCGGACGAATGCACCGCCCTGGACTTCGCGGTGCGCCAGATCGGCCTGGACCTGCACGCGCTGCGGGTGGAGCTGCTGGAGCGCGAAGTACAGAAGCTCACCGAGCACACCGAGCAGCAGGGCAAGGAGCTGCGCCTGATGGCCGGCCGCCGCCAGGCGCCGCGCCACCTGAGCAGCGTGCAGGGCGGCGCGCAGGCCTGAGACGTGGCTGAGGGCTGGGGGCTGGGCGCGGGGCCCGGTGAGGGCTGAAGACTGGCACGCGCGGCGCGCTTGGCGTACCATGCCTTACTGCCCTTATCTTGCGAGTCCGCCATGTTTTCATCCTTCCGCATGCCATCCCGTCTGGCTTACCGCGCGCTGCCGCTGCTGCTGGCCGCCTCCAGCGCCTGGGCCGTCTCGCTGGCCGACCTGTCCAGCACGGACGTGAACGGCGCCCTGAAAGCGGCGCTGGAACGCGGCTCGAACGCGGCCGTGAGCAAGCTCGGCACGGAGAACGGCTTCCTCAACAACGAGAAGGTGAAGATCCCGCTGCCCAAGGTGCTGGAGCAGGCGCGCCCCATCCTGAAAATGACGGGCCACGCGCAGCAGCTCGACGACCTGGTGGTGTCCATGAACCATGCGGCCGAGGCCGCCGTGCCGCTGGCCAAGCCGCTGCTGGTGGACGCGGTCAAGAACATGACGCTGACCGACGCGAAAAACATCCTGAGCGGCGGCGACACCTCGGTCACGCAGTTCTTCCGCGAAAAGACCTCGGCCCAGCTGGGTGTGAAGTTCCTGCCCATCGTGAAGAAGGTGACGGACAAGTCCAACCTCTCGGCCAAGTACAACGGCGCCATGGCCAAGGTGTCGAAAATGGGCCTGGCGCAGGCCGGCACGGTGGAGGACTACGTGACCGAGCGCGCGCTGGACGGCCTGTTCACCATGATAGGCGAGGAGGAAAAAGCCATCCGCAACGACCCCATCGGCACCGGCAGCAAGCTGATCGGCAAAGTATTCGGCGCGCTGAAGTAGTGTCGGAAAATTTTACAGTGCCGGCCGCGCAACGCGGCTGCGTACCGTATTTGCCTACGGCCAATAAACAGGCATGAAACCTGCTTAACATTCATCAACTATAAATGTTTCCGGGATTAAGCATGAAACGCCTGTTCCTCGCGGCGCTGCTCGCCGCCTGCTCCGCCCTCTCGCATGCGGACGTGATCTACGACAACGGCCTGGGCGCGGACGACGCCCGCAGCGGCTACTTCTCCACCGCACTGGCGCAGAGCCGTGTGCTGGACGATTTCAGCCTGGCCGGCACGCGCACCATCAACAGCGTGTTCTTCCAGATGGGCTTGACGGAAGACCCCTTCCTGGGCGCGTTCACCTTCACCATCTACCAAGACCCGGGCAACAACGGCATAGGCGCCGCCATCTACGAGCTCACGCTCAATCCCGGCGACTACACGGCCGTGCCGAACGCCATCATCAGCTATCCCTACACCACCTTCTACGATGTGAACTTCAACGTCGGCGCGGTGACGCTCGATGCCGGCAACTACCTGCTGAGTTTCTACGGACTGGATCTCGAATTCCGCACCGCCAACACCGGCGACCCGGCGGGCAGCTACCTGCAGCTCGATGAAAGCGGCGGCGACCTGTTCCTGCGCGACGGCGGCACGCCCTTCCGCCTGGATGGCAGCACGCCGGCGGCCGGCGTCCCCGAACCGTCCAGCCTGCTGCTCTCGGGCATCGCGCTGGCGGCGCTGGCCTTCCACCGCCGCCGGCGCCGCGCTTAAGCGCCCTGCTTCGCCGGCGCGTTCGCGCCGCGGGCCTGCTGCAGCGCTTCCCACAGCTCGCGGTATTCCAGCCGCTCGGCCATGGTTTCTATGCTGCGCGCCAGCGCCGGATGCGATGGTTCAACGCGCAGCAGCAGCTCGTTGAGTCCCTTGCGGTCCAGGTGCTGGACCGCGTTGCACAGCGCCTCGTAAGTGGCGTGGTCCAGCGCCTGCACCTCGGCCGGCGGCACGGCGGCGGCGTCGGATGGGGCCGGCTCCGCTGCCGGCTGCGCGCCCAGCTGCTCCACGTCGCTCAGGCCGCCCGCCGGGCGCGCGGGGTCGGCGTCCGTGCGCGACAGCGCCAGCACCTGGTCGATCAAGGTCAGCAGATGCTGGCCGGAGTGGTGGATAAAGCGCAGGTTTTCGCGCTCGTCCTCGCTGAGCGACTGCGAGCGCCCCATCAGCTCGGAAAAACCGATCACCGCGTTCAGCGGCGTGCGCAGCTCGTGGCTCATATTCGACAGGAACACGCTCTTGGCGCGGCTGGCCGCCTCGGCCCGGTCCAGCGCGGCCGCCAGCGCCTGCGTGCGCTCCTCCACCAGCTGCTCCAGCCCGCTGCGGTACTGCGCCAGTTCGCCTTCGGCCTGCTTGCGCTCGGCGTCCGCCTGCGCCAGGCGCTGCTGCGTCTCGCCCACCCAGCCCAGCACGCTGTCGCGCGGCGCGGCCGGCGGCGGGGCGGAAAAATCGCCGCTGCCCAGGCGGGAAATATGGCGGTACAGCTGCGGCACCGAGCCGCCCAGCACCGCCAGCACCTCGCCGCGCGCCATCCACACCATCACCAGCAGCATGGCCACCAGGCACAGGAACACCAGCCGCAGCTGGAAGGCGCGCTGCTCGCTGAGCTGCACCACGGTCAGCGTGCGCTGGTCGGCCAGCTGCGAGAACTGGCGGATGGGCGCGAGGATGCCATCCTTGGCGCGGTGGTAGTCCTCGCCGTGCAGCATGGCGCTGGCTTGCGCGCGCGCCGCCGCCGGAGATGGCTTGCCTGCGTCCACCAGGCGCATGGCGGCGAATTCGGTGACGGTGAGCGCGTCCGAGCGCAGCTTGGCCTGCTCCAGCAGGGCCAGTTCCTGCTGCGTGAAACCGGCGTGCCGTATCAGCGCCATCAGGGGCAAGGCGCCCGCCCCCTGGCCGGCCTGGACGGCGTCGGCCGGCAGCACTTCCCAATAGTTGTTCGGTTCCTTGGCGAAGCGCGGCAAGCGGCCTTCCCGCACCGAGATGATCTGCTCGAACTGGCTCCGGTATTGCACCTCGCCGGTGGCGACATAGGTGCGCGCCATGCGCGTCAGTTCGTCGGATGACTGGCGCAGCTGGTTGGCCAGGAAAGCAGCTTGCTGCTGCTGCTCGTTGGCCACGTCGATCTTTTTCTCCGCCCGCACGTAAAACGCGAAACTGACCGCCAGCAGCAGCGACACCCCCAGCGTCAGCCAAAGGTGGACGGTAAGGCGGGACAGGCGTCGGTTCGGAGCGGCCGTGCTGCGCATAGTCGTTGTGGTCGGTGGAGGCGCGCCCATGGTATGCCTATCCCCCCGCAGCGGCAAGTAATGTTGCAATTGGGGCCGCCGATTTTGCAGTTCGTCGCAAAATCCACCACAGCGGCGCGGCCCCTCACTACAATGGCGTTACTAATTACTCAACACAAAACAGGGGAAACCATGCACCGTCTTTTGATCCAGACCGCCATTGCAACGCTTGCCGCCGCCTCCTTCTCCGCCCATGCCGACGAGCAGGTGCGCACCGTGCAGCCGTTCACCGCCATCGACAGCAAGGGCGCCTACAGCATCGTCGTGGAGGCGGGCAAGACCCAGTCGCTGAAGGTGTCCGGCACGCCGAAATTCCTCGGCAGCCTGGTGACGGAAGTGGTGAACGGCGAGCTGAAGATCTACAACCGCGAACGCAACAGCAGCAGCACCACCGGCGATCCGCGCGTGGTGATCACGGTGCCGGCGCTGGCCAAATTCATCGGCGAAGGCGCGGGTGAAACGGTACTGAAGAATATGGCGGGCGAACGCCTGGACGTGAGCTACCAGGGCGCTGGCCGCTTCGAAGCGCAAGGCAAGGTCAAGCTGCTGCGCCTGAAGGCGCAGGGCGTGGGCGAGGTGGATACCAAGGCGCTGGACACCGAACGCGCCGACGTCAATTTCAACGGCATCGGCAATGTGAAAGTCACCGCGCACGATACGCTCAACGCCGTGGTGAACGGCATGGGCAGCCTGACGTATTACGGCAAGCCGCGCCATATCAACAAGACCGTCAACGGCATCGGCAACGTCAACGCCGGCGATTGATTCAGCAATGGCGGGTTACGGCTGCGCCTAACCCGCCATTTCACCGCAAGCTGTCCGCCAATCGCGGCGACGACAGCAGCTGGCGGAAGGCCGTCCAGCGCTGCGCGCGCGCCGTCTCCGGATCGGCCGAGGTGGCGTGGCGCTTGACGTACTCGCCCACCAGATCCGCGCCCACGGTGTAATTGATCACATAGCCCCGGTTGGCGTCGTAGAACCGGATGCGCTGCTCGGCCTTCTCCGGCGGATACAGCAGCACATTGACCAGCCACTCCACCGTCTGCGCGCGCGTGGCCTTGCCGTCCAGGTAGGCGCGCGCGGCGTCGTTGTCCGCGTAGGCCAGCTTGCCGAACAGCTGCGTCAGCGCGGCATAGGTTTCGGCCAGCGCCGGGTCCAGTCCAGCCAGCGGATACAGCACGCCGCGCTCGAAGTCCAGCCGCTCCTGCGGCGTGAACGCCATCAGGATGCCGTAGTTGGCGCTGCCCTCGGCCACCAGCGACATCGGCGAATACAGCGGGTACACGCTGAACTCCTGCCAGTTCTTGCCCTTCACCAGGGTCTGCTCCAGCAGCGCGTTGTAGACGTGGTGGCCGGGGTAGCCTTCATGGCAGCCCAGGTCCACCGCGCGGTCGATATAAATCGGGAATTCGGTATTGATCTGGATCAGGCTGTGCGCGCCGCCCTTGTACCAGTTGTAGCCGGACCAGGGCTGGTTCTGCACAAACTCCAGCACGAAGCTCTCGCCGGCAGGCATGGTGATGTACTTGGCCGTGCGCTCGCGGCAGGCGCGGATGGCCGCCTCCATCACGGGGCGCAGCTTGTCCTTGGGGATTTCCACCTTGGCGCGGAAGGCCTGCACGCGCGCGGCCAGCGGCCCTTCGCCGCCCAGTAGCTTGCCGATGCGGTCCTGCAGCTCCAGGTAGTAGGCGCGGTCATGCTGCGGCGCCACCGCGTTGTACATGGTGGCGGTTTCTTCGTCAAAGCTGAACTTCTTCCCGCCCAGCATATCGACGCGCATCAGCATGGACTGCAGCTGCTTGTCGAGGAAAGCGATGCGCAGCGCCTCGTCTGGATCGGCGCCCGGCGCAGGCAGCGCCTTGCGCGCCGCCGCCGCCTCGCTGCGGATGGCGGCCAGGCTGAGCTTCTCCTTCGCAGCCTGCTCCTGCAGCTGCGCCGGTCCGTAATAAGCGTCCACGTAGGAAGCGTCGTGCTGGCCCACGGCCAGCACCAGCTTCATATAGCGTTCGCCCACCTCCTGAACCGGAGCCGCCCAGGCACTGCCTGCGATCAGCATGGCCACTCCTCCCGCAAGCAGTTTACGCATGCACTATCCTTTATTTTTTCTTGGTGTCCTTCTTTGCAGGAGTCTTGGACGCCGGCGCCGCAGCCGGCTGCGAAGCCGGGGTGCTGCCGCCCTGCACGCCCAGCGCGCCGCCGGTGCCCAGGCCGCCCGCTACTTCCTGCGCCTTGTAATTGCGCACCGCTTTCACGAGCTGGTTGTACGAGTCCATGAAGGCGGCGATCAGGATTTTACCCTCAGGCGTATTGGAATAGCCACCGGCGCCTGCAAAGCCGCCCGCGAACACGCCGCCGAATACATTGAAGTCGAAGTTCTTGGCGCTGCCCTCGGCCGCCGCCAGCTGCACGCCGGAGCGGTTGTCTATCATCAGCAGGGTGGTCGAGGCCTCGTTGGCCTTGATGCCGCCCGCCACCATGCCGGCCACGCTGCCGATCAGGCCAAAGCCGCCCAGCGCGCCGCCCATGCCGGACGTGCCTTTCTGGCTGAAGTTGATGGTGGGGCTCATGGTGTAATCGGCCGCCACCATCTGGCCCTTGCCGAAGTTGCTGCCGGCGCGCATCTCGCCGCTTTGCTGAATGTCGCGCTCCATATTCATGTTCTTCAGCGCGGCGCCGCGCTCCACCACCACGAAGCAGTTGGACTGCTGGATCATCATGCGCAGCACCGGCACGGTGGAGCCCAGCTTGTACTGCGACAGCGCGTGGTACCACGGCGCGGACTGGTCTTCGACCACGCCCAGCGTGCCCAGCGTCTTGTCGCATTTTTCCAGCTGCGAGCTGGCGTTGGCGGCGTTGGCGCCGCCGGCCGCGCCGGTGGCGACCGTGCCGCCGCCGCCCAGCTTGGGCTCGGTGCCGGCGCAACCGGCCAGCGTCAGCGCGGCAATGGCTGCTGCGAAATATTTACCTTGATTTTGGATGGTTTTGCTGTTCATGGTAGGACTCCCCTGGTCGTTTGCGTGGGCAAAGATGCGCTTCATTTTAGTCGTCAGGGAGTATATTTCAAACAACAAGCTAGATTCTATGCAATTGTCACAGTGGTAATTTAATTTAACAATTGAATGGATGAGCTTAATAGTTTTCAGCTACGGAATTTCAGGCGCAGCGTCAGGCTTTCGGGCGACATGACGAAGCCCATCACCTCCCCGGCCTCCCCGCCGCCGGCCGTGTCCACCGCCAGCACGTCGTAGCGCGCCAGTATCATCGCCATGGCGATCTTGATCTCCAGCAGCGCCAGATAGCGCCCCGGGCAGGTGCGCGGGCCGGAGCCGAAAGGCGCGCCCACTTTCTTGTCGGCGGCGATGGCGCCGCCGGCGTCCGGCAGCCAGCGCTGCGGGTCGAATTCGGCGGCGCGCGGGAAATGGCTGTCCTCCACCGTGTGGTGGCGCAGCACGCACCACACCAGCGCCCCCGCCTTCACTTCTATCCCTGCCACCGCCGTATCGCGCAGCGCTTCCACCGGCAGGAAGGGCGCCACCGGCTTCAGGCGCATGGCTTCCTGGATGCAGGCGTCCAGATAGTCCAGCGCGTCCATCTGGACTATGCTGAAGCTGGATGCATCCGGCGCGTGCAGCAGCACTTCGGCGCGCGCCTTCTCCATGGCTTGCGGGTGGCGCTGCAGCAGGTAAAGCAACCAGGCGATGGTGTTGGCCGTGGTGTCTTCCCCCGCCAGCAGCATGGTCGAGACATTGCCGGCCACGGCGCGGTCGTCCACGCCGCTGTCCGGCTGGTCGGCGGCGGCGATCATGGCTTCCAGCAGATTGGCGGGGCGCGCCGCGCGCGACGGGTCGGCCGCCAGACGCGCGCGGGCCTGGGCCACCAGCACGTCCACCGCGCTGGCCAGCGCGGCCACCGAGCGCTCCAGGCGGCGGTCCTGCGGCAGCTTGAAGTAGCGCCAGTAGGGCCACAGCGCCATGCTGCGGCGCGCGATGGCGGGCAGGATGTCGTCCAGGTGGCGCTGTATGGTGTCCTCGCCGCCGTCTATGGTGTTGACGTCGGTGCCGAAGGCCAGGCCGGCGATGATGTCCACCGTGTAGCGCTTCAGGTCCGCCGCCAGGTCGATATCGCGCCCGGCCTGCGCCGCGCCGTCCCAGCGCTTGCGCAGGCGCAGCGCCACCTTGGCCAGCGAAGGGAAATAGGCCTTGATGGCGTGCGGCGCAAAGCCCTGCATCACCATGCGGCGCTGGTTGCGCCACTCGCTGCCCTCGGCCATGAACAGGCCGGGCAAGCCGCCCATTTCCTCGGACACATTGGCCGTCACGCTGGGGCGGCGGAAGCCGTCCGGGCGCTCGCGCAGGATGGCGGCCACGGCTTCATGGTCGGCCACCACCAGCACCTCGGTGCGGCCGAAATACAGCGGGAAGAATGTGCCGTAGCGCTGGCACAGGCGCTCGATGTCGCGGTGCACGCTCAGCGCCCTCACTTGCAGCAGATTGCCCACCAGCGGCCAGGGGCGCGGACCGTGCAGGGATGACACGCTGCGCAGCGGCTGGCCTTCATGGGACAGGGTGACGGTAGTGGACATGCAAGCTTCCTTTGCTGATGATTTTGCCAAGACAACAACATCATAGCGGATAGCGCACCGCTGCGGTGCGTGGCCTTGCCGCGCAGCGGCGTACCATGGCGGGATGGACACGCAACGCATCCGCAAGCCGCTGGCTGGCGCGCTGGCGCTGATCTCGGCGCTGGCCTTGGCGCAGGCGCCGGGGGCGGACACACCCATGCCCACAGTAAGCGTCTCCGGCACCCGCGAGCCGGTCGACAAATCCTACCGCAAGATGTTGCGCGGCATGGACCGCTATGAACAGGCGCGCGCGCTGGCGCCGCAGTCCTCGCTGCGTTTCCAGCTGCTGCCGCGCCTGCCCGGCGTGAAGCTCGACGGCGTCACCCTGAAAGTGGTGGGCGACAGCATCGCGCTGCCGGTTCCCCTGGCGCCGGACCACAGCTTCACCCTGGAACGCAACGCGCAAGCCTGGCGCGAGGACGCCGCACTGCTGGCCAACCGCAGGACCAGCAGCATGACCTGGCGCGCCCTGGTGCGCAGCGCCGGCGTGCCCGAAGGCATGCGGCGGCTGGGCGACCTGCGGCTGGAGTGCCTGGTGGGGATCGAGTCGGGGCTGGTGTCGAACAACTCGGCCATGTTCGCGTGGCTGGCCGACATGCTGGCCGACGCGGACAAGGTGTGCGCCGCGCCGGACGGCAACTACCTGCAGTTTGCCGCCAGGCCGCTGTTCGGCGTCACGCTGCATGCGGGCGGCCGCACGACGGCGCTGCCCTTCCGCGCCTTGTACGCGGGCGGCACGCAAACCGAGGCCACGCTGCCCTACTGCGACTGCCAGGTGCTGCTCGACCGCAGCTACTACGCGCCGATATGGGACCGCAGCTGGCCGGACGGCACGCTGCTCAGTTTCGATTACATGGATGGGGAGCCGGATGCGGCGATGCCGCCCGGCGTGGCCAGCAAAGAAGCGGCGCGCGCGGCGCTGGGGGAGCCAGCAGCCGCGCTGCGCTTCAACAGCGGCTACGAAGTGTGGCAGTACCAGTATCCGCCCGCCGCGAGCTTGCCGAAGGGGAACGACGGCAGGCCGCAATTGGCGGAACTGGTGCTGCTGTTCGACGGCGCCGGCGCAACACTCAAATACCGGCGCCGCGAACCGTAGCCGCTGCGGTGCGGCGGGTTACGCACTGCGTGCTAACCCGCCCTACTCAATAACGCCCACCCAATCGGAACACCGTGGCGCGGCCCAATGACGGCGGCGGATGGGACACCATGCCGTGGTCCGATAACGGTGGCGGCGGATTGGACACCGTAGGGCGGGTTAGCGCAGCGTAACCCGCCAAGCTCCGCCACAGCCATTGTCAGTGCGGCACCACCGCGAACCTGAGCATGTCGGGCGGGTAGTACTGCTGGAAGTAGCGCCACAGCGTGCCCTTGGCCGAGTCGGCCAGCAGGTCGCGCAGGGCCTGCTGGTCGGCGGCGGGCAGCGAGCGCCGCGACACGTAAGCGCCGCTCTCCGTCATCGGCAAGCCGTCCATGGGCTGGTAGTGCAGCTGCGGCAGCAGCTCGCGCGCGGCCGGATCCTCGCTCAGGGTGGACATGAAGATGGACGGCGCCATCACGCTGAAGTCCACACGGCCGGCCTTGAGCAGGCGGCCCACGGCGGCCAGGTCGTCGGCGTAGTCGATGCGGCGCTCCAGCTCGAGCTGGCGCAGCAGCGCGTTGTACTCGTCGCCGAAGACATAGGAGCGCACCGCCACGCCGCGCAGCTTTTTCTGCGCCAGCAGCGCCGGCACGCTGCGCGCCTTGATCTTGCGCGCCTTCAGCGTGATCAGCTCCACTTTCCACTTCATCATCGGCACAAAGGTGGCGCGCAGGTCGCGTTCGGCGCTGCGCGAAGCGGGCACCATCACGTCGGCCTGGCCGGACTCCAGGAACTGGAAAGCCATGCGGGCGCGCGGCATGACGGGAAACTCGAAGGTGCAGCCGGCCTTGGCGCCCAGCTCGCGCAGCGTGTCCGGAATCACGCCGGAGACTTTACCGCCCTGCACGATCACGCTCTGCCCCGTGGGGGCAGCCGGCACTTTGATGATGCGCGAACAGCCTGCCACAGCTGGCTGAGGCAGCAGCGCTGCGGCCAGCAGGGTGACTATGGGCAGGGATTTAAGCATGTGTCCCATTCTACCTACGTCTTCCCGCCGTCGCTGCGGTGGGCAAGAATGGCTTTTTCAGATATCAAAATATCATCACAACAAGGGGCTTGGCAAAACCGTTTTGGGTTTGTATAATTGCGGGCTCTTGGCCTGGTAGCTCAGTTGGTAGAGCAGAGGATTGAAAATCCTTGTGTCGGTGGTTCGATTCCGCCCCGGGCCACCAAGAATTCAAAGAACGCCACCTTCGGGTGGCGTTTTTATTACTGGCCCAAAAACCTCCGGCCCGTCTATTTTTGGCAGCATCGCCGATGTCGCCAGAAGAACGGCGACTGTCGCCACAAGCGCATTCACTCTGGCAAAAATTCCGTAATATTCCACAATAGCCTTGCGGAAATAGGAACCCTGCCCCCATGAAACGCGCGTCCTCCTTGTGGCTGACACAGGCCTTGCTGCTGCTCCCGGCGCTCGCCTGGAGCCAGGCCGAGCCGCTTCAGCTCCAGATCGTGGAACTCCCTCCCTACATGGTGGTCTCGCCGGATGGCGCCATCAGCGGCACCGTGGTCGACCTTACGTTGGCGGCTTTTCGAAAAGCCGGCATAGCAGTGGTGATGGAGATCGTGCCCGCATCTCGGCAATTGGCAGTACTCAAGCAAAACGCAGGACCGGTCTGCTCGGTGGGCTGGATCAAGAATCCGGAGCGCGCAAGCTATGCCAAATTCAGCGACATGGTCCGCCAGGACGCCCCTTGGGTAGTGGTGGCGCCGGCCAACTGGCGGAGTCCGGCCGCGGCCACGCTGCAAGCCTTGCTGGCAAATAGCCGCATCAACGTGCTGGTCAAGCAGAGTTTCTTTTATGGAGACTACCTGGAACAAAAAATGGCCACCATGCGCGCGAAGCGCCAGATAAGCACCGGCAACATGGGACAACTGTTAAAAATGATCGCCGCAGGGCGCGCCGACCTGACCTTTGTGCCCAGGGACGGCTTCCAGTATTACGTCCGTAACGGACGGGTCGAGGCGGGCCAGCTGCAAGTGGTTGATCTGCCCGACATGCCTCCGGGATTTCAGCGCCACCTGATGTGCAGCAAATCGGTCAGCGACGACGTGCTTAAGCGTTTCAATGCCGCACTGAGTCCGCCACAGCCGACATCCGCGCGGCTCTTGCCGCGCAGCCAATGACCGTCTGCCGCGTCCCCATCCGCCGGCAAGCGCCTACCAGAAGATGACGCGCTGCTCGGGCGGCAAATACATCTTGTCGCCTTCCTTCACGTCGAACACGCGGTAGAAGTCCGGGTGGTTCTTCACGCTGCCGTTCACGCGGAATTCCGGCGGCGAGTGCGGGTCGGACTTGACCTGCGCGATGGCGTTGGCTTCGCGCGACTTGCCGCGGCGGGCCTGGGCCATGCCCATGAACAGGCGCTGCTCCGCCGTATAGCCGTCGATTACCGGACCGGGCTGGCCCTTCATGTAGATGCGGTAGGCGCGCGTGGCCATGACCAGGCCGGCGTTGTCGGCGATGTTTTCGCCCAGCGTCAGTTCGCCGTTCAGGTGGTAGCCGGGAACCGGGCTGTAGGCGCCGTACTGCGCCACCAGCATCTTGCCGCGCGCGGCGAACTTCTCGCCGTCTTCCTTGGTCCACCAGTTGCGCAGGTTGCCGTCGCCGTCGAACTGCGAGCCCTTGTCGTCAAAGGCGTGGCTGATTTCGTGGCCGATGGAGATGCCCACCGCGCCGTAGTTGACCGCCGGTTCGGCGTTCGGGTCATACAGCGGGAACTGCAGGCGCGCGGCCGGGAACACCACTTCGTTCAGCGAGGCGTTGTAGTAGGCGTTCACGGTCTGCGGCGTCATGCCCCAGACCTTGCGGTCCACCGGCTTGCCGAGGCGGTTCATATTGATCTCGTTGGCGAAGACGCGCGCGCGCATGACGTTGCCCACCAGGTCGTCGCGCTTGATGGCCAGGCTGCCGTAGTCGCGCCACTGGTCGGGGTAGCCGACCTTCACGCTGATCTTGGACAGCTTGATCTGCGCCTGCTGCTTGGTTTCCTTGCTCATCCACTCCAGCGACTCGATCCCTTCGCGGAAGGCGGCGATGAAGTTCTGCGCCATGTCTTCAACCTGCTTCTTGCGCTCGGGCGGGAAGTATTCCTTGACGTAGGCCTTGCCCACCATTTCGCCCAGCGAGCGGTTCACTTCCGCAATGGCGCGGCTTTGCAGCGGGCGCTGCTCCTTGGTGCCGGCCAGGATGGCGCCCCGGAAGGCAAAGCTCTCGGCGGCGAATTCCTGCGACAGGTAAGGCGCGTAGGCGCTCAGCAGGTGGAAGGTGAAGTAGGCTTTCCATACCGGCAGCGGGGTGGCGGCGATCAGCTTGTCCAGCCCTTCCAGGTAGCTCGGCTGGCCGACGATGACGCTGTCCGCCTTGCCGGCCACGCCGGCGCCCTGCATGTAGGCGGCCCAGTCGAAATTGGGCATCAGCGCCTTGAGCTGGGCCAGCGTCAGCTTGTTGTAGCCCTTGACCGGATCGCGGCGCTCCACGGCGGTCCAGTGCGCGCCGGCGATGCCGGTTTCCAGCGCAATGATCTGCTCCGCTTCGGCCGCCGCGTCGGCGTGGCCGGCCAGCGCCAGCAGCTTCTGCACGTGCTGCTGGTATTTGCTGCGGATGTCGCTCAGGCGCGCATCCTTATCGGACAGGAAGTAGTCGCGGTTGGGCAGGCCCAGGCCGGACTGCGAAATACCGAGCACGTAGCGGGTGGAATCCTTGGCGTCCTGGCGCACGCCCATGTCGATGGGGGCGGTGGCGTCGATGCGGTTGAAGTGCGCGGCCAGCGCGGCAATGCCTTCCTTGCTGGACAGCGCGGCCACCTTGGCCAGCTCGCCTTGCAGCGGCTTCAGGCCCTGGGCGTTGCGCAGGGCTTCGTTCATGAAGCTGGCGTAGTAGTCGCCTATCTTCTGCTCGTCCGAACCGTTCTTGCGGGCCTTGTCCTGCTCCGCTTTTTCTATGATGGAGCGCACCTGCCCTTCGACCTTTTCCTGCGCCTCGTTGAAGGCGCCCCAGGTGGCGCGGTCGGCGGGAATGGCCACGTCGTTCAGCCATTTTCCTTGCGACGCGCGGTAGAAGTCATCCTGCGTCCTCACAGCCTTGTCAGCCGCCGCAGTGTCGATGCCTGCCAGCGGCGCTGCCGCGTACGCGTGGGAACTGGCCAGTGCCCATACCAGTGCGGCCAAGGTGGTGCGTTTCATGTGCTGCCTCCATCAAAATTCAACAGATGAGCAGTATGCCCCAGCGTCTGCGGCGCGGGGGCGGCAGATACAAACACGTAACATTGATGGCGTCGATATTCAAAATTCAACCAATCAATTTGAATGATTCACGCAGCAGGCCTATCTTGTACTCATGCGCTGCGCCTTCCGCAGCAAACCAACCGAAAGGACATACCATGAGCACCTATGCCGCAGACCAGGCCGCCACCCAGTTCGCCACCATCAACGGCGACAGCATCGCCTACCGCAAGATCGGCAGCGGCAGCCCGCTGGTGCTGGCCAACCGCATGCGCGGCACGCTGGACACCTGGGACCCGCTGTTCCTCGATGGCCTGGCCGCCGCACACACGGTCATCACCTTCGACTACCCCGGCGTGGGCTATTCCAGCGGCAAGCTGCCGGCCGACATGAGCGACGTGGCCAACATCGTGGCAGCCCTGGCCGCCCAGCTGGGCCTGGACAAGTTCGCCATGGGCGGCTGGAGCTGGGGCGGCTTTGTGGCGCAGACCATGGTGGTGGAGCATCCGGAACTCGTGACGCACGCCGTCATCATCGGCGCCAACCCGGTCGGCGAGAACGCGCTGCCCATCCAGCAGGCCTTCCTGGACCGCGCCTTGAAGCCAGTGAACGACCTGGCGGACGAGGAAGTGCTGTTCTTCGAACCAAAATCTGCGCGCAGCATGGCGGCGGCGAAAGCGTCCCACGAGCGCATCCATGCGCGCGGCGGCGTGACGGAGAAGATTCCCGCCACGATGGACGAGTTCATGGCCTTCCTGGGCGCGGCCCGCACCGCCCACGCGGACGCCAAGGGCCGCCGCGCTCGGCTCGCGCAAAGCACTACGCCGATGCTGATACTGGGCGGCAGCAACGACATCAGCACGCCGTCCGCCAACTGGTATCCGCTGCTGGGGCAGATCCCGCGCGCCCAGTTCATCATGCTGGCCGAATCGGGCCACGGACCGCAGCACCAGTACCCTGAGCTGTCGGCGCAGTACATCAAGGACTTCCTGCGCCTGGCCGCCAAATAAGGTCAGCGTTCCTGCGAGCCGGTGATCACGCTGGCCACCAGCTCGCGGAACCAGGCGTGGCCGGCGTCGTTCTCGTGGCGCGCATGCCAGGCCAGCGACAGGTCCACGTCCGGCAAGGCAAACGGCAGCGGGCTGATGGCCAGCTGCAGCCGCGCCGCATACACCCGCGCCGCCCGCAGCGGCAAGGTGGCCAGCGAAGGGAAAGCCCCCAGTACAAAGGGCAGCGTGGTGAAGCGCGACGTGGCCATCACCACGCGCCGCGACCGTCCCTGCTTCGCCAGCACCTCGTCCACAAAACCGGAAAAGCCGCCGCTGAAGGATGTCAGCAGGTGCGGATAGGCCAGGTAGTCCTCCAGCGAAATCGGCAGCGCCGCCGGCACCAGGCGCGGATCGAAGATGCAGGCGAACTGCTCGCTATATAAAGGCACGCTGCGCAGCCAGCTCGGCACCGCCGCAAAATCCGCCAGCGCCAGGTCGATCGCGCCGCTCTCCAGCAGCTGGGCGCTGTTGTTGCGGTCGGCCGGCTTGAGCGCCAGCCGCATGCCCTGCCCCGCCTGCTCCATGCGCGCCAGCAGGGCCGGCGCCAGCGTCACCTCCCCGATATCGAACATACCCAGCGTGAAGCAGCGCGTGCTGCTGGCAGGATCGAAGCCGGCCGGCGCGAACAGGGCCAGGCTCAGGCTCTCCAGCGCCGGCTTGACCGCCTCCGCCAGCGCCAGCGCGCGCGCGGTGGGCGCCATGCCGGACGGCGTGCGTACGAACAGCTCGTCGCCGGTGAAGGCGCGCAGCCGCGACAGCGCCGCGCTGACGGCAGGCTGGCCCAAATAAAGCCGCTGCGCCGCCCTGGTAACGCTGCGTTCACGCAACAAAGCGGTGAACACCAGCAGCAGATTCAGGTCCAGGCGGCGGAAATCCGGTTCATTGATGTCGATCATGCAATCATTTTACCCCAGCGGTATGCTGTTTATTCATGAGCCGAAAAGGCATTCCACATCATGGGATCCTGCGCAAAAAAACGCAGCACGGCGTATTCCATTTTTTGAAAATTTATTTCGCATAGCAAAATACTGCAAATAAGTAATTGAAAAATAAGGAATTAATTTTACTTATATGTCTTATATAAGACCCTGTTGCGCCGCAATAAAAAGGCCTACTATTAATGCATGCGGTTTCACTTTTTTGCATTATTTATTTGCCCTACTACTTGCCTTACCACCTAGGAGATTCTCATGTCCCAGTACCAAGACGACATCAACGCCATCGGCGCCCTGAAAGAACAGCAAGGCAGCGCCTGGAATGCGATCAACCCGGAATCGGCCGCCCGCATGCGCGCCCAGAACAAGTTCAAGACCGGCCTGGACATCGCCAAGTACACCGCCAAGATCATGCGCGCCGACATGGCCGCCTATGACCAGGACCCGTCCAAGTACACGCAATCGCTGGGCTGCTGGCACGGTTTTATCGGCCAGCAGAAGATGATCTCCATCAAGAAGCACTTCAACAGCACCGACCGCCGCTACCTCTACCTGTCCGGCTGGATGGTCGCCGCGCTGCGCTCGGAGTTCGGCCCGCTGCCGGACCAGTCCATGCACGAAAAAACCGCCGTCTCGGCGCTGATCAAAGAGCTGTACACCTTCCTGCGCCAGGCCGACGCCCGTGAACTGGGCGGCCTGTTCCGCGAGCTGGACGCCGCCGACGGCGCCGCCAAGGCCGCCATCCAGGCCAAGATCGACAACCACATCACCCACGTCGTGCCTATCATCGCCGACATCGACGCCGGCTTCGGCAACGCCGAGGCGACCTACCTGCTGGCCAAGCAGTTCATCGAAGCGGGCGCCTGCTGCATCCAGATCGAGAACCAGGTGTCGGACGAGAAGCAGTGCGGCCACCAGGACGGCAAGGTCACCGTGCCGCACGAGGACTTCCTGGCCAAGATCCGCGCCATCCGCTACGCCTTCCTGGAACTGGGCGTGGACGACGGCATCATCGTGGCCCGCACCGACTCGCTGGGCGCCGGCCTGACCAAGCAGATCGCCGTGACCGCCAAGCCGGGCGACCTGGGCGACCAGTACAACGCCTTCCTCGACTGCGACGAAGTGTCGGCCGACGCGCTGGGCAATGGCGACGTGGTCATCAAGCGCGGCAACCAGCTGCTGCGTCCGAAGCGCCTGCCGAGCAATCTGTTCCAGTTCCGCGCCGGCACCGGCGAAGCGCGCTGCGTGCTCGACTGCGTGACCGCCCTGCAGAACGGCGCCGACCTGCTGTGGATCGAAACCGAAAAACCGCACATCGCCCAGATCGGCGGCATGGTCAGCGAAATCCGCAAGGTCATCCCGAACGCCAAGCTGGTGTACAACAACAGCCCGTCGTTCAACTGGACCCTGAACTTCCGCCAGCAGGTGTACGACGCGATGAAGGAAGCCGGCAAGGACGTGTCCTCCTACGAGCGCAGCAAGCTGATGAGCGTGGAATACGACCAGACCGAACTGGCCATCACGGCCGACGAGAAGATCCGCACCTTCCAGGCCGACGCGGCGCGCGAAGCGGGCATCTTCCACCACCTGATCACGCTGCCGACCTACCACACCGCCGCGCTGTCGACCGACAACCTGGCCAAGGAATACTTCGGCGAGCAAGGCATGCTGGGCTACGTGGCCGGCGTGCAGCGCAAGGAAATCCGCCAGGGCATCGCCTGCGTCAAGCACCAGAACATGTCCGGCTCGGACATCGGCGACGACCATAAGGACTACTTCAGCGGCGAAGCGGCCCTGAAAGCCGCCGGCAAAGACAACACCATGAACCAGTTCTAAGCAGTTTTAAGCAGTAAGCCGTTTTACCCTCGCCCACAAGGCAACCGGTCGCAAGCCCCCGCGCTGTATCCAGCGCGGGGGCTTGTTTTTTGGGGCGTCCATTATTTGGGGCGGAACTGTTTGCGGTAGGCGGCGGGCGAGAGCGAGAACGCGGCGCTGAACTGCTGGCGCAGCGACACGGTGGAACCGAAGCCCGCCAGCTCGGCCACGCGGTCCATGGCCAGCTCGCCGGTCTCCAGCAGGCGCTGGGCGGCGGCCAAGCGGTGGTTCAGCAGCCATTGCGCCACCGTGGCGCCGGTGCGGGCCTTGAAGCGGCGCGTGAAGTTGCGCCGGCTCATGGCGGCGCGCTCGGCCAGCTTGTCCAGGCAGAGCGGCTGGTCCAGGTGGGCCTGCGCCCAGGCCAGCACCGCGTCCAGCGGGTCGCCGCTGCCGCCCTTGGGCAGCGGCTGTTCGATGTACTGGGCCTGGCCGCCGTCGCGGTGCGGCGCCACCACCATGCGCCGCGCCACGCGGTTGGCCACTTCCGCGCCGTGGTCGCTGCGCAGCAGGTGCAAACAGCAGTCGATGGCGGCGGCGGTGCCGGCCGAGGTGAGGATGTCGCCCTCGTCCACGTACAGCACTTTCTGGTCCAGCCTGACCTTGGGGTATTTGCGCGCAAAGTCCTCGCTCCAGACCCAGTGCGTGGAGGCGCTGCGGCCGTCCAGCAGGCCGGCTTCGGCCAGCACGAAGGCGCCCAGGCACAGGCCCACCACCCGCGCGCCCCGCGCGTGCGCGGCGCGCAAGGCTTGCAGCAAGGCGGGCGACGGCGCTTGTTCGGGGTCGCCCCAGGCGGGCACGATGACGGTGTCCGCCCGCTCCAGCGCGTCCAGTCCGTGCGGCACGGCGATGCTGAAGCCGGACATGGTGGCAACCAGCCCGGCCTGCTCGGCGCACACCAGCAGCTCGTAGCGCGGCACGCCCAGGCGCGCCAGGTCGTCGCCGAACACCATGCAGGGCACGGACAAATGGAAGGGGCTGATGCCCTCGAAGGCGAGTATGGCGACGGTATGAGGCTGGACATGAGACATGGCCCGATCCTATCACATGTTGTCCTGCGGGCCGCTTTCGCGGGCGGCGCGCCGGCCGGATACTGCTTCCTGTCGCCAGTCCACATCAACCAAACAGGAGAACACCATGAACCATCCCACCATCCGCACCCTGTCCGGCGCCAGCGCCCCGCAGTCCATCGCCGCAGCCAGCACGGCCCTGCTGGTGATCGACTTCCAGAACGAGTACTTCAGCGGCAAGATGCTGATACCGGACGGCATGAGCGCGCTGCGCAACACGCAACGCCTGATTGCGCATGCGGACCGGGCCGGCATGCCGGTCTTCCATATCCAGCACGTCACCCCGGCGGGCAGCCCCATCTTTGCGCAGGACGGCGACACGGTGCGCTTCCACAGCGAGCTGCAGCCCGGCGCCAATCACGCGGTGGTGCAGAAGTCGCAGGTCAGCGCCTTCCAGGGCACGGACCTGGACCAGCGCCTGAAAGCGGCCGGCGTGAAAACGCTGATCGTGACGGGCCTGATGACCCATATGTGCGTGACCGGCGCGGCGCGCGACGCGGTGCCGCTGGGCTATGGCGTGATCGTGCCGGAGGACGCCTGCGCCACGCGCAGCCTGGACACGCCGGGCGGCGAGCTGCCGCATGCGGCCCTGCACCGCGCGGCGCTGGCCGCCATCGCGGACGCCTTCGGTGCCGTCATGAGCACGAACCAGGTGCTGGAGCTGCCGCTGGCTTAAGGCGACGCCTGCGCCGGCCGCGCGGACGGCGCAATGGCCAGCTCGAGCGGCCCCGCCACCACGTCGTTGGCCACCGCATAGACCTGGTAAGTGGCCGGCGGCAGCGTCTCGCGCAGCGCCGCTTCCAGCTGCGCCTCGAACGCGACTGGCACCACGTCGCCCGCCTTCAGCGCCGCGCGGCCCAGCACCGGCACCAGCAGCTCGGTCTTGCGCGGCTTGGCCTGGTCGATGCTGGCCACCAGCAGGGTGATGCGCAACACCGCCTGCACCGGCCCTTTGCCGTCCGCCGCGAGATTGCCCGGCGCCAGCGCCACTCTGGCCGCGCCGCGCAGCAGCGAACGCGGCGCGCCGGCGCCGTCCGCCGGGACCAGTTCCAGCACCATGCCCGGACCGGCCAGCGCATCCGCTTTCGCCTGCCATTCGGCCGGCGGCGCCGGTTTATTCGCCAGGCCGGCCGCCTCGCTGTCCGGCCAGCGCAAGGCCCGCAGCGCGGCGTCGCCCACGCTTGCGCCACCGCGCAGCAGCTGGACGGTGGCGGTATTGGACTTCCAGTCGTGCATCAGCATGGTCACCGCATAGCGTCCCGGCTGCCATGGCAAATTGACGATGCCGCGCACATCCAGCACGCGGGTGCTGACGGTGGCGCCGCGCGGCGCGGGCCGTGCTGCGGGATCGCCTTCGGCCGACATGGGCATGCCGCGCAAGTTCTGTTTCTTGGGGCCGAAATACGCATCCTGCACGCTGACCTTGCCGGTCAGCAGGTCGCTCACCACCAGTGCGCTGTTGCGCTTGCCCACCACGCGCCAGTTGCGCAAATTGGTGGCGCGGACCGCCCACAGCAGCGGCAGCGTTTCCCCCCGCGCGGTGTCCGCCACCGCAGGCATGCCGATCACCATGCCTTCGTAACGGCCCATGGTGATCATCTGCTCCTGCAGCGCGCCCAGCCTGGCGTCGTCCAGGTGGTAGAAATCGGCATCCGGCAAGCGCACCAGGCTGGCTGCAAGGTCACTGTGTTGCTGCATATTCGCTGCCCCAGAAGAAGTTGACATGGCGGCCACCGCCACGAGCGCCACCGCCATGGCGCGGTTCCGCAAAAAAATTCGCATGCTGCATCCCGCCGCTCAAGGTCTGTGGAAATCTTCCGCCAGCACATAAGGCTGGCACTTGGGGCAGAATTTATGGATGCCCCATTTCATCGGTCCGGCATCGTACATCACGCACTCGTACTTGATTTTCTTGCCTGCCTTGCCGCCATTCACCCGGCAGTGGTTGCCCTGCCCCTTGTCCTTCTGCTTGGGATGCTTGGGCAGCGACTTGGGTTGCTTGCCGGGGCGCGGCGTCTGGTTGAAGGAGTGGCCGAACTCATGGGTGATAGTATCGAAATAATCGTCATTCTCCGTGGGATCGTACACCGCCAGCGTATGCCTGACGCCGAAACTTTCGCCCAGAAAGTCTTCGGCCGTATGGCAGCGCGCCACCACATACACCGCATCGGCGGCCGAAGGAGGCGGCACAATGGCCGGCAGCCGCACCTGGATGTGTCCGGGAGTCTGGCGCGGCTTGGCCACCCGCGCCTCGTTCGCCGGAATGGGAACCCTGGTTGAATCGGAATCGCGGTACCAGTAGATCGACGTGGCCATCGGGCCGCCGTTCTCCATTTCAGGGTCGACCACATACAGCTCGCTGCTGACGTCGATATCGATATACTGGCCCGACATATCGCTTTCGACGGGGTCGCTCTGGCCCAAGGCCGTACCGCCCGGATCGCATTGGTAGGCGCACACCATCAAATGGCGCTTGACCGGCTGGTCGGGCTGCGTGTCGAGCCGGGCCGACAGCGCCAGCTTGTTGTAGCTGCCGATATTGGCCACCAGGGTGGTCGACGTGCTGTTCATGTCCAGCATGTATTGCGGGTAAAAGGTCTGCGCCGGCGCCGAGCCCACGTCGAAGTCCTTGATCTTGTCGAGCACCAGTTCGGTGTAGACCTCTTCGTAAGCGCTCTTGGTGACGTCCGCCGCCGGCGGATTAAAGCCGGCGGCCTTGCTCAACTGGTACCACACCTTGCGCCAGACGGTGATGCTGTCGTCCTTGGCCAGCACCGGCTTGCGCTTCTCCAGTTCGCCGTGGCCGTCCACATACTTGGCCAGGTGCGGGTCCTGTTCTATGTAGGCCGCGGGCTGGAATTTGTCGCCGCCGAAGCGCGACAGGATCACTTCCACTTTTGCGTAGCCGGTGGCGTCCGTCTTGGCCGACAAGTGCAGGTATTTCTTGTATTTCACCTTGTCCAGGTGCTTCAAGCTGGAGGAAATATCCTTCCACTTCCAGCTCTTGGGCATGTCCACATTCCAGTTGGCCTGCTTGCGGTTGTCCTTGTCCGGCGCCAGCATGACGTGCAGCTCCACGTCCGCCAGCGCCACGCTGAGCTTGGCGCCTATGGTGACTTTGCGGCCGTCCGTGTCCTGCAGCAGGTTGATGTAGAAGCGCTTTTGCGCCGCGTCCCAGGCCGGGCCGCTGGCTGGCGCCTGGTAGTCCACCTTGACCTCGTCGATTTTCACCACGGTGAAGCCGGCCCAGTCGCCGTGGCGCTTGGCGGTCTTGGCCAGGCCGCCGTCGGCCCGGTCCATGCCCAGGTCCAGCTTCGCGTCCAGCAGGGCATTGGTGGCGCTGCCGCCCTCCACCCAGAACTCGTGCTCCTTCGCCTTCAGATCCGCCACGCGGATCTTGACGGGATCCTTCAGCTCGTCGTCCCATTCCTTGGTGTGGATGGCCAGCCCGCCGCTGGCGGCCGTTGTCGTCAACACGATTTCGTAGTCGTCGGTGCCGTCCGGCCAGTGCTTCTTGGTGTATTTTTTGACGAGCAGCCTGGCGCGGGAAAAACTGCCGCTGTCCTGCGCGTGCAGCAGGCGGCCCATTTTGGTGACCTTGCCCGCGTCGTCCATGGCCTTTTGCTTGGGCAGCTTGAGCGACTCCAGCGCGTCCGCATCGTCCGGCTTGCCATCCAGCTTCAGCAGTTTCTCGCGGCTGTGCTGGTGCACCACCATTTCCAGCTCCACCACGCCCATGGCCTCGGTGGCCGGCTCGTCCAGGCGCACGCCGGGCAGGTTCGGGTCGGTCAGCCCCAGCTTGGCTTTGAACTTGCCCGCCTTGGTACCGCGCAGGTAGAGCTTGAGCTTGGTGTCCGGCGCCAGCTGCTGGGGTGTCAGGTCGGCGGTCAGCTTCTGCGTGCAAGCGGCATCGAGAAACACGTCCACATTCGCCGGCGTGCAGCTGAATTTTCCGCCGCCGGCATAGGGATAGGTCTTGTTCGATTCGCTGAAGGACAGCTCCACATAGGTCGGGTCCGGCAGCAGCTTGGGCTGGCTGGCTTCCTGCAGCTCGCCCAGGCCCCGGTCCAGCATGACCACCTTGTATTCCAGCTCCAGCTTGGGCGTGACGATGTTCTTCTTGTCCACCTTCAGGTCGACGGTCTGCTTGTCGCCCGGCCCCAGCGTCACCGTGCTGGTGGAGCCGGGCAGTATCACGTAGTCCTTGTCGTCCGGCGCCAGGATGGTCCCTACGCTGACCGTGTAGGTGCCGGGCTGCACCACGCCGAAATCGGCAATGCCGGTCTTGGCCTTGCTGGCCTTCTGCCCTACGCCGTTCACGGTGGCGTGGATGGTCTTGGGGCCGTCCACGTCGCACGTCACTTTGGCGAGCAGCGTGGGCCGCTGGGCCTTGGGGCAAGGCTGGGCGGAGCCGTCCACCGCGCCGTCGCCGTCCTGTTGCATCTGCTTGTCCAGCGCCGCCGCCTGGTTTGTGCTTTTTCCGCTCATGCGGCGCGCTCCTGTTGTGGTTCGTGGTCCTGTTGGTGGTCCTGGCCGGACAGCGACTGCGCCAGGTGCGCCATCGCCGCCGCATACAGCCGCTCGGTGCGTTCCGCTTCGCCGGCTATGCGCTCGTCGTTCAGGATGGCGGCGGCCCATGGGTGGAGGGGATCATGGTCGAAGCCGCTGCCCAGCATGAACATCAGCTCCAGGAATACGAACACGCCCGCCGGCGCGGCCAGGCCATACTGTTTGGCGCGGCGACGGCCGGACCAGATCACGCGGCGCATCAGCGCGTCGCCCTGGTGGCGGTATTTTTCGGGATAGAACTGCTGGAAGATGGCGGCCACGTCGCTGATCCAGGCCTCGCCGGTGCGGCGCGGCGCCGCTGCGAGGTCGAAGGCGCGCATGCGCAGCATGGCGCGCACCACGCGCTGGCCGTCGCTGCCGGCGGTGGCGGCAAGGTAGTCCAGGGTGGCGGAAAACAGCTGCTCCAGCCGCACGGTGGGGTCGGCGATGGCCTGTTCGTCCAGATAGTCGGCCACCCAGGGCAGTTGCGGGTCGCTGGCGAAATCCACGCCGAGGATGAAGGTCAGTGCGACATAGATGCCGGCCTGGCGCTTGCTGGTGTAGCCTTGGGCGGCGGCAGCCCGGACGCCCTGGCGGACCAGCAGCAGGATCTGGTCCGCGCCGCCGGCCTGCCGGCACTCGCGCGGATAGGAAGCCACCAGCCTGGCGGCAAGCTCGTGTTCAAAACGCTGGCGCAGCAGCGGTCCGAACGCTTCGAGCTGGGTGTTTCGTATGACGAGCATAGGCCTCCCCCGACAATGCGCACTATCCTGAACATGCCGTTCAGAATGTTGATATTACTACAAGTGCGCTTGCCGGGGTAAGGCTTTACCACATCAGATCATCAGGAATCTTGAAGGCAGCGTAAGGATCGTCCTCATCGACTTCGGTGCTGGCCTGTTTCACGCGCACCACGATGGATTCGTCGCGCTCGGCGATCTTGTCGGCGATCACGCGCGGCACCAGTTCCACGGCGCCGTTCAGGCACACGATCACCAGGCGGCCGGCAACCAGGTGGGCCTGCACCTCGGGCGACACATAGATGCGCTCGATCTTGGTGCCGAAGGTGAAGTTGTAGGGCACGTCGCCCTTGCCCTTGTTCTGGCGGTTCTGCTGCACCATCTGCGCGATCTGCGCCTGGATGGCTTTCTGCGCGGCGGCCGCGTCGCGCTGGGCGTTCAGCTCGCGCGCGCGTTCGGCCTGCTTGCGCTGGATTTCCTGCGCGGCCAGGCGCGCCTCGTCCACGCTCTCGGTGCCGGTGCGGCGCTCTTCCTTCTTCTGTTTGCTCTTGTCCTGGTTGACGACTTTGACCTTCTTCTTGTCCACCAGGCCGGCTTTGAGCAGCTGATCTGCCAATGAAACCATAATCTAAACTCCGTGCGAAAGACGCTAGCATAGCAAACCTTGGCGCCGTCCTTGACTTCCGCCCCGCCGGCACTAGGCTTAACAGATCGGCTCTCTGCGGCATGACCATCCGCGACTGCTGTCGGACTGCCGACCTATCAGGAGGTATGTCATGGGCATACAGGAAAACAAGCAACTGGTCATGGAAGGTTATCGCCTGTTCCAGACCGGCGACATCCGCAAGCTGCTCGAGCGCTACCACGACGACGCCGAGTGGCTCAGTCCCGAATCCGAATTCGTACCCTTCGCCGGCTGTTTCCACGGCAAGGCCGAAATCGCGCAGTTCTTCCACAAGCTGGACGCGTCGGTGAAGGCGCTCAGCTTCGTACCGCAGCAGTTCATTGCCGAAGGGGATCAGGTAGTGGTGACGGGCACGGCCACCTGGATGGCCAGGAACACCGGCCGCAGCTACGACAGCCCCTGGGTCCACGTGTTCAACTTGCGCGACGGTAAGGTGGCGCGCTTCCAGTCCTATTACGACACCGCAGGCGCCGAACGCGCCCTGCACGCCGACCAGCCCGGCCAAGCCGCCAGCGCGGCGCAGCTGCACCACTAAACGCGTACGCCCCTGCGGATGGGAAGCCATCCGCAGGGGCGCATATCGCCCGGTCTACATCAGCGCTTTTAGATCAGTACTTGTAGGTCAGGCCCAGCACGAAGGTACGGCCGGAGTGGACGTAGAGCAGCGTGTCGTTGCGCTGCAGGTCGCGGCCGTAGCGCAGCGGGGTGTCGGTCAGGTTCTGGCCTTCCAGGCTCACGCGCAGTTTCGGCGTGATGTTGTAGGACAGGCTGAAGTCGATATTGGTCGAACCGTCCACCACCGTGAAGTCATGCCCCGCCACGTCGCCCAGCACGTTCAGCAGATAGGCCGAACGGTGCGCCGCCGAGACCCGCGCGCTGAACTTCGGATCTTCGTAGAACAGCGTGATGTTGTGCGCGTTCGGCGACAGGCCGGTGAAGTTGGCGGTCTTGCTCAGCAACTCGTTGGCCGGCGTGTTCGGGTTGTCCACCCGGGTCACGTAGGTGATCTTCGAATCGACGTGGGTGTAGTTGGCCAGCAGGCCGAAGTTGTTCCAGCCGGCGGGCAGGAAGCTGAACGGCGCTTGCAGGTTCACTTCAAAGCCGTTCAACGGACCGCCCGGCGTGTTGACCTTGCGGCCCACGGTGACGATGGTGTCCGGCAGCGTCGGGCAGGCAGGGGTGCCGCCGGTGATGCTGCAGCCGCCGCCGATCAGCACGGAGTCAGGCAGGCCCAGCGAGGAGAACACGGCGCGCTCGGAGACGCCCTGGATGAAGGTGTTGATCTCCTTGCGGAAGTAGCCCACCGACAGCAGCGCGTTCTTGGCGTAGTACCACTCGGCCTGCAGGTCATAGGTGCGCGCGCGGATCGGGTCCAGGTTGGGATTGCCGATGGTGACCGACTGGTTCTGCGTGGACAGCGTAGCCGATGGCGCCAGGTCGGTGTACTCCGGACGCGACAGCGTCTTGCCGGCCGAGAAGCGCAGCAGCACGTCTTGCGGCAGCGAGGCGGTCACGTTCAGCGCCGGCAGCACGTCGCGGTATTTGTGTTCCACCGTGGCCGGCGTGAGCACGCCGTTGGCGTTGATCAGCGCGAACGAGGTGGCCTTGGTTTCCGCACCGCGCACGCCCACATTGCCGCGCAGGCCGACCGGGCCGACGTCGTACTTGAAGTCGACCGAACCGTACAGCGCGTTGATGCCCTCTTCCACGCCGCGGTTGGCCTGGCCCAGCAGGTTGTACTCGGACCCCGGCACTTTCGAGCAGTGGCATTCGATGTCGTAGATCTGGCGGAACTTGTCCAGGTCCACCGCCACCCACGAGGTGGGCACGCCGCTGCCGCCCAGGCCACGGCCGAAGCCGCTGATCTGGCGCGTGATGCTGGCCATGGTGGTGCCGGCCGGCAGCGCCAGGCCGTTGCCGCCCGAACCGATCTCCACGTTGGTCCAAGTGTTCTTGCGGTTCGACAGGCCGCCGCGCAGCGTAAGGTTGTCGTTCAGCTCGAAGCTGGCGTTGACGGCGTTGGTGCGCAGCTTGTTCTTGGTGTGCAGGTAGCGGCCCACGAACTGGCCGTGGAAGGTGCCGTCCGCTTCCTGCGGCGCGAAGGTGAACAGGCTGGGGTTGGCCACGTCCATGCCGAAGTTCAACGTCGGCACGTTGCGGTTGTTGCGGAAATCGAAGGAGAAGCCGTCCACGTTGGGCGTGTCGAACTGCACCGTGGCGCGCATCGGCTCGTCCAGGTCGGAGTTCGAGATGCCGGTCAGGAAGTCCACCTTGAGGCGGTCGGTGATCTCGCGGCTGCCGGACAGCACGTTCTGGCGGAACAAGGTGGTGTACTTGTCGAGCAGGCCTTCGGTGCGGATGTCCACCGCGTTGAACTTGCCGTAGTCCCAGCTGCCGTTGGCGTCGAAGTGCGCGTCCAGGATGGAAGACTGCGGCTTGCCGTTGGACTGGCCCAGCGTGCGGCCGAAGGAGATGGCGGAGATGTAGTTGTCGTAGCGGTCGTTGACGAACTTGCCGCCCATGAAGTCCAGGTTCAGTTCGGTCTTGGTGTCCGGACGCCATTGCGCGGACGCGGTGATGCCGGTGCGCTCGTAGTTGGTGAGCGAACGGCGGTAGCGCGGAATGCGCGGCGCGAAGGCGCCCGAGCCGGCGGCCGGGCTGGCCACGGTGCCGCCGTAGTTGTCCAGGCGGCCCATCACGTCGTTGTAGGCGGCCAGGTTGGAGGTGCGCGGCACGCCGGTGCCGCAGGCGGTGGCGGTGATGCCCTTGGACGGGGTGTTGACCGGGTTTTGCGGTGCATAGCCGAGCGGCGAGCAGAAGCCGCCGTCCTGGCTGGCGCTCAGCAGTTCAACTGCCTCGTAGCCCTCTTCCTGCACGGTACGCTTGGAATAAGCCACCGAGGCCAGCGCGCCTATCTTGCCGATCGGGGTTTCCCAGCGGTCCGAGTACAGCGCGGTCACGCGCGGCTCGGCCTTGCGCGACAGGCCGTTCCACGATTCCTGGCCGCCCAGGCTGAAGGTCTGGCCCTTGAAGTCGAAGGGGCGAGCGGTGCGCAAGTCGACAGTGGCGCCCAGCGAGCCTTCTTCCACGCTGGCCTCGGAAGTCTTGCGCACTTCCAGGCTGTTGAACAGCTCCGAGGCGAACACGGAAAAGTCGAAGCCGCGGCCGCGGTTAGTGCTGCCGTTGATATCGGAGGCGCCGGTTGCGGTCACGCCCTCGATGCCGTTGATGCGCACGCGCGTAAAGCCCGCGTTCAGGCCGCGCACGGTAATCTGCTTGCCCTCGCCGCCGTCGCCGCGCGTGAGCGATACGCCCGGCACGCGCTGCAGCGATTCGGCCAGGTTGGCGTCGGGGAACTTGGCGATGTCTTCCGCCTTGATCACGTCGACGATGCCGTCGCTGTTTTTCTTGGTGTTCAGCGCGCTGTTCAGGCTGGCGCGAAAGCCGGTCACGACCACCACGTTGTCGTCGGGCTTGTCCTTGGCGCTGTCCTGGGCCTGCGCTTGCAGCGAGGTGGCTAGCGAAAATACCGCCAGGGCGATCAAGGTGGGTTTCAAAGCGGGAAGATGAGGGGTGCTACTGTGCCGGCTAGTCATATTGCTTCCTTGTGATTTATTTGTTTGGAAATGAAGCGCGCGTCCCAACGCGATTTCGATCATATGCGGATTCATTTCGCCCGCAACACGGCCGGCACAAATAGTCACGGAGTTGAGCAACTGACTGGTCTGCTGATTGATCAGCTGATTGATTGGCTTCCCGTCAGGCGACCGTGGGCGCCCCTTGGTGGGGCCGGGCGTCGCGCGGAATGTCGATGACAAAGGTGGTGCCATCCTGTTGGTTGCTTGCCACAACGATGCTGCCGCCGTGCGCCTCGGCCACCTTGCGCGCAAACGGCAGGCCCACGCCCCAGCCCTGCGCCGCGTCCTTGGCGTGCGCGGCGCGGCGGTAGAGCTGGAAGATGCTCTCGCAGTCCTCGGGCGCGATGGGTTCGCCCTCGTTGTGCACCGCAATCTTGACGCGCTCGAACAGCACGCCGACAGACACTTGCACCGGCGCATCGGGGCGGCCGTACTTGATGGCGTTGCCGACCAGGTTCTCCACGGCGCGCCGCAGCGAATCGCGGCACCAGTGGCCGAGCAGCGGCTGCGGCGGCAGCTCCAGCTGCACGCGTCCGCCCGAAGCGATGGCGCCGGCCACTTCGCGCGCCAGCTCGGCCAGGTCGAATTCGCTGATGCGCAGGGCCAGCTTGCCGCAGCCGCCGAACACAATGCGGTCCAGCAGTTCGCGCGTCATGGTGTCGATCCGGGCCGCGCTGCGCAAAATGGTCTGGGCCAGCTGGCGCACGTCGTCGCTGCCGGCGATACGTTCGATCAGCTCGGCGGCCATGCGCGCGTTCGACAGCGGCGTGCGCAGGTCGTGCGTAATGGCCGCCACGAACTGCTCGCGCAGCGCCGCCTGCACGGCGGAAAAGGCATTGGCGCTGTCGCGCATCATATTGTCGATGCTGCTGGCGATCAGCGCGCGCTGCTGTAGATCGAGCGGCGTGCCCGCCTGCTCCATGCGGGCAAACAGCACGCGCTTGAACAGCTGCATTTCGTGGATCAGGGTGGTGATGTCGTAGGGCGTCAGGCGCGCGCGTTCGCCCCCATGCTCGGTGGCCAGGGACAGCAGGTCGCATATGGCATGCTCGCGCTCGCTTTCGGTCAGCAGCAGGGCCAGCGTATCGACAATGGCGGGCAGGGTATTGCCGAGGATGGAGATATGCAGCGGCACCGCCTTGCTCAACTCGGCCCGCACCGTGTCCATCCAGGCCCTCACCACCTCGTCGCGGCAATCCAGCAGGGCGCGCGTGGCCGGCGCCAGACCGGGCTGGCCAGGGTCCGTCGTGCCTGTCAGATTCGAAGCCATGAGCGAGTATAGCGCCGGGAACGGGCGGCCGACGCCCGCTTGAACCTGCGCGCCCGGCGTGCTGCAGCGCAGCACGCCGGCCTGCCGCCGCGATCAAATTGCAACGCAGGACAGGCCCCGATTGACCGTTGCCCGGCACAGGGGGATACTTGCTTATCGGATAGTGGTGATGGTCGAGGACATGACTGAACTGCATGCTTCACTCAAGTGCGCGCACAAATTCTCGCTGAACTGGGGCTACCTCAACGCGATCGCCAGCGGCGTGTCCGCCATCGACCTGGGCGCGCTGGCGCTGCGCAATCTGCACGACGCGCGCCAGTTCGTGCTGGAATACGGCTTCGACCTGGAACAGCCGGCCGCGCCCGCCGTGATCGCGCGCGCCCACCGCGAGGCGGTGGCCTTCATCGCCTGCACCTTCCTGGAGCCCGGACAGGAGGCGCTGATCCCGCATGAAGTGCGCAACCCGGACGATCCGCTGCAGCTGCTGGTGTACGCCTCGCGGCGCGGCATGCACGCGGACGCGCTGCGCATGTGGTCGTGCGCGGTGCTCAAGGTCATGCACGGCATCTTCTACATCGACAACAATCTCAAGCTGCGCCACTTCAACACCATCCGCGAGCAGGTGTTCGCCTCGCTGGACGAGGTGATACGCTGCGAGGACGGCCACTACTTCCTCACGCACGGCGACACCTGCTTGCCGCTGCTGCATTTCGACCGCAAGAACAACAAGGGCCGCAACAGCATCCTGCTCAAGCTGCTGCAGAAGGCGGCCTACCTGGCGGCGGACGTGTACGACCACCTGGGCGTGCGCATGATCTTCAACACCCGCTTCGAATGCCTGCTGGCCCTGCAAACCCTGCAGCGCGCGCACCTGCTGTCGGTGACCAATGTCGATTCGCAGCGCACCCGCAACACGCTGCTGGACATGGAGGCGGCCAAGGAGGTGTTCTGCAAATACCGGCCCATGCTGGAGCGCAGCGAGCAGTACCCGGCCCAGCTGCTGCTGCGCATGGACGACGAGCTGCTGGCGCGCTCGGAGCAGCAGACCCGGAGCGACAATCCGCACAGCGGCGAAGGCTTCAGCAGCATCCAGGTGACGGTGCGCAAGATGATCCATCTGCACGCCGACGACGCAGGCGGCAGCAGCCTGCCCATCTTCGCCGCGCAGGACGCCGCCGCGCAAGAATCGGTGGAGCCGGACTACGACGTGGGTTTCTTCTTCGAGTACGAGATCCAGCTGATGGACAAGGCCAGCCATGACCTCAGCCTGAGCGGCCCCGCCAGCCACGAAGCCTACAAGCGGCGGCAAGTGGAGACGGCGCGCACGCGCGTGTTCGGCCGCGAACTGCTGCGCTGGATGGAGAGCCACGATGCCGCCGTCATGGCCTGATCCGGCCCGCCTGGCGGCCCGTTGCCGCGTGGCCCTGGCCGCGCTGGTCTGCCTGGCCGGCCCGGCGCACGCCGGCCCGCTGGTGCTGCGCACGGCGGCGCAGGACAACAACACCCTCAAGTACGAACTGCGCGCCAAGCGCAAGGGCATCTGCGTGGACGTGATCAAGGCGCTCGAACGAACCGACCCCGCGCTGCACTTCAGCGGCTGGACCCAGCCCATGTCGCTGCCGCGCATCGAATCGGCGCTGGCGGAAGGCCAGCTGGACGCGTTTTGCGCGCTGATACGCACCAGCGCGCGCGAAGCCAGGTTCGGCTTCATCGACGTTCCGGTCTACACCGTGCGCCACACCATCGCCGTGCGCGCCGACGACCAGGTGGTGGTCAATTCGCTGGACGACATCCGCAAGCTGGGACCGGACAACGTGATCATCGTCTCCAAAGGCACGGCGCACGAGAGCAAGCTGCAGCATGAGAAGGGGCTGCGCGTAGACGCCACCAGCCGCGACACCGACGTCAATCTGCGCAAGCTGCTCAACAAGCGCGGCCGCTTCTACTATCACACGGAGAGTGCGCTGCGGCGCTATATCGCAGACGAACAGTTAAAGGGCATGATAAGGCTATTGCCCACCGTGTTCAGCGAGGAGACTCTGTATTTCGCTGTGTCACCTTCGCTGCCGCCTCCCGCCACCGAGCAGCTGCGGCAGGCGCTACGCAAGCTGGCCGAGCGCGGCGAGCTGCAAAAAATCTACGCCAGCTACAAGGAAGACTAAGCATGCGCGTCCTGCTTCCATGCGCCGTCCCGGCCACGCTGCTGGCTACTGCGCTGCTGGCGCTGGCGCCGCAGGCGAGCGCGGGTCCGGTTGCGGGAGCCGGCGCGGAGGCACCGCCGCTGGTCATGTGCTACGAAGACGTGGCGCAGCGCCCCTGGACCACGCCGGACAACAACGGCCTCACCTTCGAGCTGTTGCGGCGCGTGGAGAAACAACTGGGCGAACGCTTTGTATATGCCGCCAAACCCTGGCGGCGCTGCCTGGAGGAGCTGCGCACAGGCACGGTGGATGCGGTGATCGCCGCCGCCGACAGCAAACTGCGCCGCAGCTTCGCCGCCTACCCGCTGCTGCCCGACGGCAGAGCCGACCCGGCGCGCGCCCTGTTCACGGATACCGTGAACGTGTTCCTGCGCGTGGGCGGCAGCGGCAGCTGGGACGGCCAGACCCTGGCCGCGCCCAAGCAGGAGGTGGCGGTGCAATCCGGCTACCTGGTTGCCTCGGTACTGCGCGAGCGCGGCTTCGTCACGCGCGAATTGGTCAAGTCGGCCGACGACGGCCTGCGCCTGCTGGCCAGCGGCATGTTCGACGTCGCCGTCCTGCAGGGAATGGAGGCGGGCCGCCTGGCGCGCAGCGACGCGCGCTTCCGCGACCGGGTGGTGCAGGCCGCGCCGCCTTACCGGGTGGTGGAGTTCCACCTGATCTTCAACCTCGCCGCTTACCGCAGCGCACCGCAGCGCGCGGAAGCCATCTGGCGCGCCATCGCCGCCGCGCGCAAATCGGCCGAATACCGCCAGCTGGCCAGCGAGGCGGGCGTGGCCGAGCCGCCTTAGCGCGGGCGGAGAGCAGCACGGTTTACTTTTTTTGCAACTCCGTGCTGTTTCTTGGATACAATAGCCATCCATGACCGCATATCCATCACGGCCTTGATCGACGGCCGGCTCTCGCTCACCACGCCGGAAGGCACCCGCCTGCTGCTCACGCCGGCGGGACCGGCGCCGCGCGCCTGGGCCTGGGCGCTGGACGTGTCGCTCTGGCTGGCCTTTATGCTGGCGGCCACCTTGTTGCTGCGCGGTCCGCGCATGGCGCAGGGCGTGCTGGCGGTGCTGGCCTTCGTCAGCTACTGGGGCTATCCCGTCATCTGCGAAGTCTATTTCCAGGGCCAGACCGTGGGCAAGCGCGCGCTCGGCCTGCAGGTCCGGCGCGACAACGGCCTGCCGGTGGGCTGGCGCGAATCGGCGCTGCGCAACCTGCTGCTGGTGGCCGACTTCCTGCCGCTGGCCTACGCCACCGGCCTGGCCTGCATGCTGTACGATCGCCAGTTCCGCCGCCTGGGCGACATCGTGGCCGGCACGCTGGTGGTGTACCGCGACAAGCCTCCCGCCCGCCCCGCCGCCGCCGAACGCGATGCGGCGCCGCTGCCCCCGCCCTTCCCGCTCACCTCTGCGCAGCAGCGCGCCCTGGCCGACCTGTTCGAGCGCGAACAGGGCTTGCCGCAGGCGCGGCTGGAGGAGCTGGGCGACGTCGCCGAACCACTCACCGGGACAACCGGCGCGGCCTCCCTGGAGCGCTTGCGCTCCTATGCGGCGGGCCTGAAGCAATGAGCGCGCGGCCATGAAACAGACCCAGTTCGAACAGCAGCACGCGCCCCTGTGGGAAGCGGTCGACGCCATCCTGCAAAACCGCTCCGAAGATTCGGCCGCCCTGCCCGCGCTGTACCGCCGGCTGTGCCAGTGCCTGGCGCTGGCCGGCCAGCGCGGCTACTCGCCGGCGCTGACCGACTACCTGCAGGCGCAGGCGGCGGCCTGCCATTTGCGCCTGTACGGCGCGGCGGCCGAGCGTCCGCGCGCGCTGATGGAATGGCTGCTGGTGGACTTTCCGCGCCGCGTGCGCGCCGAGTGGCGCTTGCTGCTGCTGGCGGCGCTGGCCGTGTTCGGCGTGGCGCTCGCCCTGGGCCTGCTGGTGTGGCAGCACCCCTACTGGGCGCACAGCTTCATCGACCCCGAGCAGCTGGACAAATACCGCCGCATGTACCGGCCCGGCCGCATCGACCTGGGGCGCGGCCAGGAGGGCGACCTGCAGATGTTCGGCCACTACATCTGGAACAACGTATCGATCTGCTTCCGCACCTTCGCCGGCGGCATTTTCGGCGGCCTGCCTTCGCTGCTCAGCCTCGCCTTCAACGGCATGCACATGGGCGTGATCGCCAGCTGGCTCAGCATGGACCCGCTCACGCGCATCAATTTCTGGTCCTTCGTGGTCACCCATTCCAGCTTCGAAATCACCGGCCTGGTGCTGGCCGGCCTGTCCGGCATGCGCCTCGGCCTGGCGCTGATCGCCCCCGGCCGCCTGAGCCGGCGCCACGCGCTGCACGCCAGCAGCCGCGCCATGTTCCCGGTGATTACCGGCGCGGCGGTGCTGACCCTGCTGGCGGCCTTCGTGGAAGCCTTCTGGTCCGCCAGCGCGGCCATACCGCCGCAGGTGAAGTTCGCCGTGGGCGGCGTGTGCTGGACGGCGGTGATCGCCTTCTTCCTGCTTGCGGGCCGCCGCCGTGGAGCGCCGCATGCGGATTGACCAGTTGCGCATCGCGCTGCGTCCGCGCCCGGCGCCGCAGGCGCTGGACCTGGGCTTCGCGCTGCTGCGCGCACACGCCGGGCCGGTGTACAAGACCTGGCTCGCGCTGTGGCTGCCCCTGTGCGCGCTGTCCGTTGCCATGATCTTCATGCTGCCGGACTACACGCTGCTATGGATGCTGCTGCCCTGGTGGCTGCGGCCGCTGCTGGAGCGCGGCCCGCTGTATGTGCTGTCGCGCCAGGTATTCGGCGAAGACGTGAGCTGGCGCCAGGCGCTGCGGGCCTGGCCTCGGCAGCTGGGCGGCGGCTGGGTGCGGCAATTGACCTGGTGGCGCCTTGCCATGCCGGGGCGCGGCTTGTACCAGCCGATCTGGCAGCTCGAACAGGCGCGCGGCGCGGCCGCGAGCGAGCGCCGCGCCGCCCTGGGCCGCAACGGCACCGGCGCCGCCGCCTACCGCTTCGGCCTGGCCTGCGCCCACTTCGAAGGGGTGCTGAACTTCGGCATGATGGCGCTGGTGGGCCTGTTCCTCAGCGACACCACCATGAATCCGCTGGCCTTCCTGAGCAAAGGTCCGCACAGCACGCTGGTGGACATGCTGGCCATGGTGTTCTACGGCGTGGCGGGCGGCGTGATGGGCCCCATCTACACGGCCTGCTGCTTCACGCTCTACCTGAACCGCCGCGCCACGCTGGAGGCCTGGGACATTGAAATCACGCTGCGCCAGATCCAGGCGCCGGCCGCGCGCCACCAGCCGCAGGCCGGCCACGCAAAGCCGCTGCTGCTGGCCGCGCTGGCCTGCATCGCCGCCGTGCTGATGGCGGCGGCTCCGGCGCCCCGCGCCGAAGCGCTGCAGCCGGCCGCACCCGCACCCGCGCCGGGCGGCGTGCAATGCGCGCGTCCCAAGCAGTTGCCTGACGTGGTGGGCAAGCACGCGCCACCGCACAGCGTGGAACAGGCGCTGCTGCGCAAGGAGCTGCGCCAGCTCTACAACAGCGACGACCTGCGCGGCTACAAATGCGAGGACAGCTGGCACCTGAAGGATTTCAAGGCGCCCAAGCCCGAGAAGCCGCCCAGGATGCCCGACCTGAGCGCGCTGGCCTTTGCCATCAAGCTGGTGCTGATCGCCAGCGGCGTGATGCTGGTGGCATGGCTGCTGCACCGCTATCGCGGCAAGTTCGCATGGCTTCTGCCTGCGCCAGAGATGCTGGCGGCGACCGAAATCGCGGGGCTGGACATCCGTGCCGAGAGCCTGCCGCCCGACGTGGCGGACGCCGTGCGCAACCTGTGGGAACGCGGCGAGCGCCGCGCCGCGCTGGCCTTGCTGTACCGGGCCACGCTGTCGCGCCTGGTGCAGCAGGACGGCTTGCTGCTGGCGCAAGGCGCCACCGAGGGTGACTGCCTGCGGCTGGCGCAGCAAGCCGCCCTGCCGCCTGCCCGCTACGCCATCGCCGCCACCACCACTACGCTGTGGCTGAACGGCGCGTATGGCGCGCGCTGGCCGGACAGCGCGGCGCTGTATGCCGCCTGCGATGCATGGCGCGCGCAATTTGATGCGGCCTCCGCTCCCGCTGCCGCGCCAGCCGGGGAGCTGCCATGAGCGCGGGCCGCCGCAATACACGGCGCGCACTGATTGCGCTGGCCTGCGCCGCCGCCCTCGGGGGCTGCGTGTGGCTGTGGTACGCCGTCATGGAACGCTCGCCGGCTGCGGTCAACTACGTCTCGCCGCTGGCCATCAGCAATCCCATGCTGGCGGCCGGCACGCTGCTCAAGCAGCACGGCTACACGGTCAGCGTGGAGCAGCGCCTGAGCGGCGCGCGCCTGGCCAGCCTGCCCGGCGGCACGCTGATTCTGGCGGACAATACCGGCCAGGTCGATCCGGTGCAGGCGGAGCAGCTGATGGACTGGGTCCGGCGCGGCAACACCCTGCTGATGCAGCCCAAGTGGGTGCCGGTGCGGCCCGGCGGCAGCGACAAGGCGGACCGCCTCGATCCGCGCAAGCGCGTGATTCCGCTGACCGAGCCCGACCCGCTGGGCAAGCGCTTCGGCGTGGGCCTGAGCTACCGCAGCAAGCTGCGCGCCGATTGCGACCATCCCGGCGCCCCGCCGCCGGACGCCGAAGCGGAAGGCGACGAGGAAGACGAGGACATGGAGGAGGACGACAGCGACGGCAGCGGCGCGGAAGAAGTCCCGGCGCCCAAGAAAGAGCTGCGCCAGCTCACCTGCGTCACCCTGCCCGGCGGCGCCTACCCGCTCGCGCTGGACACCGGCACCGAGGTGCTATACCCGCTGCATGCCCGCATCACGCCGCTGTGGAGCGATGCCGACGGCGCCTCGGTGCGCGTGTACGGCGAGGGCAAAGGCCATGTGGTCATGGTGTCGGACAACTACTTCAACAACCAGCGCCTGCCCCGCTACGACCACGCCGAGCTGCTGCTTGGCCTGGCAGGCCTGAACCAGCAGGGCCGCAATGTGATGCTGGTGCTGCATGCCGACGCGTCGCCGTGGTACGCGCTGCTGTGGCAGGCCGCATGGATGCCGCTCACCGCGCTGGCGCTGCTGCTTGCGCTGCTGCTGTGGCGCGCGGCGCGCCGCTTCGGCCCCATGCTGCCGGACCCGTCCACCGAACGCCGCGCCCTGCTCGAACATATCGAAGCGAGCGGCAACTGGCTGTGGCGCGCCGCCGGCGGCCGCGACACGCTGCTGTCCGCCGCGCGGCAAGAAACCCTGGCGCTGCTGCGGCGCCGCGCTCCGGAACTGCAGCAGCTCGGCGCGGACGAACAGGCGGCCCGCCTGGCGCGCCTGTGCAGCGCCCCGCTGGCTGACATGCGCAGCGCGCTGCACGGCCCCGCCGCGTCCCAACCGGCCGCGTTCACGCGCCAGATCCAGCTACTCCAACAAGTGAGAAACCTATATGAGCGAAAACAGTAGCGACAACAACCCACAACCCTCCGCCGAGGACGGCGGCAGCGCCATTGGCGCCGAGCGCCTGCAGCAGGCGCTGGACATCGTGCGCCGCATGGGCGAGGAAATCCGCCGCGCCGTGGTGGGCCAACAGGAAGTGATAGACGAGGTGCTAGCCTGCATGCTGGCAGGCGGCCACGTGCTGGTGGAAGGCGTGCCCGGGCTGGGCAAGACACTGCTGGTGCGCGCGCTGGCCAAGACCTTCGCCGGCCAGTTCTCGCGCATCCAGTTCACGCCCGACCTGATGCCGGCCGACGTGATGGGCCACGCCGTGTTCGACCTGAAGAACCAGACCTTCAGCGTGCGCAAGGGCCCCGTGTTCGCCAACCTGCTGCTGGCCGACGAGATCAACCGCGCGCCCGCCAAGACGCAATCCGCGCTGCTGGAGGCGATGCAGGAAAGCCAGGTGACCATAGAAGGCGAAGCGCACGCGCTGGCGCCGCCCTTCATGGTGCTGGCGACGCAGAATCCGCTGGAAAACGAGGGCACGTATCCGCTGCCGGAAGCGCAGCTGGACCGCTTCCTGATCAAGGTGCGCATCGGCTACCCGAGCGAGAACGAGGAGCAGGCCATGCTGCAGTCGGTCACGCGCAACCGCGTGGGCGACGGCCTGGACGTGGCCGCCGTGGCCACGCTGGTCAAGCCTGAAACGGTGCTGGCGCTGCAGCAGCTGGTGGCGCGCATCCGGGTGGACGACAGCGTGGCCAACTACGCCGTGCGCCTGGTGCGCGCCACGCGCGACTGGCCGGGCATCGCCATCGGCGCCGGGCCGCGCGGCAGCATCGCGCTGGTGCGCATGGCGCGCGCGATGGCCCTGCTGGCCGGGCGCGACTACGTCACGCCGGACGACATCAAGCTGGCCAGCCTGCCGGTGCTGCGCCACCGCGTCGCCATCTCGCCGGAAAGCGAACTCGATGGCCTGAACAGCGACCACCTGCTGGCGGCGCTGGTGCAGCAGATCGCCGCGCCGCGCGCATGACACCAGCGCGCCGCCTGCTGCAACTGCTGCTGGCCTGGGCCGCGCTCGGCGCCGCCGCTTCCGTCCCTGCGCTGGCCGGCACCGCCTGGCCGCTGTCCGCCCTGTGGTGGCTGGCCGGCGCCGCCCTGCTGGCCGCCGCGCTGGTGGACGCCTGGCACACGCTGCGCCCGCCGCCGTTGCGGCTGGAGCGCCAGCTGCCCGGCGTGCTGCCGGTGGAGCTGTGGCACGCCGTCACGCTGACGGTTCACAACCTCGGCACGCGCCCGCTGCGCCTGGACCTGTTCGACGGCTACCCGGCCGCCTGGGCGCTGGAAGGCATGCCGCATGCCTGCACCGTCGCCGGCGGCGGCTTTGCCTCCGTGGTCTACCGCGTCAAGCCGGACCAGCGCGGCAACGCGCGCTTCAGCCAGCCGCATGTGCGCGTCAGCTCACCCTGGGGCCTGTGGCAGCGCACGCGCCGCATCGGCCCCGAGCAGACGGTGAAGGTGTTCCCCGATTATTCCCGCCTGCTGGGCCAGACCCTGCAGGCGACCGAACGCCGCGCGCCGGCGGCCGGCGCCATCCGCAAGCGGCGGCGCGGCGAAGGCACGGACTTCCGCCAGCTGCGCGAGTATCGCCAGGGCGACAGCCTGCGCTCGATAGACTGGAAGGCCACGGCGCGCCAGCGCAAGCCCATCGCACGCGAGTACCAGGAGGAGCGCGACCAGCAGGTGGTGTTCCTGCTCGACTGCGGCCGCCGCATGCTGGCGCGCGACCACGATGGCGCGGACCGCAGCAGCCATTTCGACCACGCGCTGCAAGCCGTGCTGACGCTGGGCTTCGTGGCGCAGAAACAGGGCGATTCGGTGGGATTGATGACCTTCGGCGGGGCCAGCGCGGGCGCCGGCGGGCGCTGGCTGGCGCCGGCCAAGGGCCGCGCCGGTTTCGACCGCCTGCTGGCGGGCGTGTATGATGTGCAGCCGGATGAAACCGCGCCCGACTACACGCAAGCGGCGGGCGCACTGATGAACAAGTTGAGCAAGCGCGCCTTCGTGGTGCTGATCACCAATCTGCGCGACGAGGACGACCAGGCCATGCGCAGCGCCTGCGAGCTGCTCGGCACGCGCCACATGGTGCTGTGCGCCAGCCTGCGCGAACAGGCGCTGGACCGCGCCGTAGCGGCGCCGGTGGCCGGCTTCCAGGACGCGCTGCGCCAGCCTGCCGCCATGCTTTACCTGCAGCAGCGCCGCGAAGCCATACGGCGCCTGGGGCTGCGCGCGAACGCCCTGGTGGACGTGGCGCCCGGCCAGCTCAGCGCCGCATTGATCGGGCGCTACCTGGAGATCAAGGAGAGCGGGCAGCTCTGAGTGCCCGCTTTGCAAGCGCGCTTACAGGCCCTGGCTGGCGGACCTGGCCTGCGCCTTCTGCACATAGCTCTGGTAGGCAGGAATGGTGACGGCGGCCATCAGGCCGATAATGCCCACCATGAACAGGACCGGGAACACCAGCCCGACGATCTTGATCAGCAGGGTATTCGGCGACGGCGCCGGCCCGAAGTCGTTGTCGCCCTCGTCGCCGCGCGCGAAGACCAGGTACAGCGAGACGATGAAGTTCACCAGCGGCACCCACAGCAGCAGCGAAAACCAGCCGCTGCGGTTGACGTCGTTGAAGCGGCGCTTGGCCAGCACAAAGCTGAGCACCAGCAGCGGCAGGTAGAGCAAGGTGCTGATGGCGACGATGGCGTCCTGGTTGCTCGACAGGATACCGGCCGCGCCCAGCACGCCCATGAGGATGGTGACCGGGATCATATTGGCCAGGGAAGCGGCGAACAGGTAAGCCATGTAGCGCAGACGGCCTATGCGGCCGCGCCAGGCGAACAGCTTGGGCTCATAGGTCTGGTCTTTGCCCGGCGCCAGGCCGGACAGGTCGGCGCTGGGCGCCGAATATGGATTGGGGGTGTTCACGGCGTATGCTCCCATGGTTTATTAAATTATTAATTACGCAATACTACTGGATTTATAAGGAAAAGCGGCAATGGATCCACAACAATTCGTCTACTTCTTCAGCGCCCTGCTGTCGCTGGGCGCCGCGCTGCTGATGGCGCTGGTGCTGTTCGACCGCCTGGCGCCGATGACGGCGGCGCGCGCCGGCATTGCGCTGGAGCGGCTGCGCTCCGGCCTGCGCCTGCGCCAGGCCGGCGTGCCCGGCTTCGCCATGCCCTACCTGGAAGGCGGCAAGGGAGAAACGCTGGTGCTGCTGCACGGCTTTGCCGGCGACAAGGACAACTTTACCCGCATCGCGCGTTTTCTCACGCCGCATTACCGCGTGATCGCGCCGGACCTGCCGGGCTTTGGCGACGCGGGCCGCGACCCGCAGGCGGGCTACGGCATCGCCGAACAGGCCGAACGCCTGCGCGCGCTGCTGGACCAGATTGCGCCGGGCCGCGTCCACCTGGGCGGCAACTCCATGGGCGGCTTTATCGCCGCGCAGTTTGCCGCCGCCTACCCGGAACGCGTGGCCAGCCTGTGGCTGCTGGACGCGGCGGGCACGGAAGCGTCGCATAGTTCGGAAGTGCTGAAGCGCTACGAAGCCAGCGGCGACATGCCGCTGCTGGTGCGCGAAGAGCAGGAATACGGCGCGCTGGTGGACGCCTGCACGCAGGAGCGCCCTTTCCTGCCGCATTCCGTGCTCACCGCGCTGGGCCGCCGCGCCGTGGCGGACTTCCCGCTGCACACGGCCATCATGCAGCAGGTGGCGGCGTCGCCATTGCTGCAGCCGCAGCCGCAGTACGCCGCGCTGCCGGCGCTGGTGGTGTGGGGCGAGCAGGACGGGATATTGCACCCGTCCGGCGCCGCCGCCTTCGGCCAGCTGTTCCCGCGCAGCCGCGTGGTGATGATGCCGGGCGTGGGCCATTTGCCGATGGTGGAAGAACCACGGCGCACCGCGCAGGATTACCTCGAGTTCCGGCGCGGCTCGGCGTAAACGGCGGGTTACGGCGCGGCGCGCCTAACCCGCCCTACCGGTCGGTGACCGTAAACTCGCCAAACTCCTTGAGCTGCTCGGCCACTGCGGCCTTGTCGCCCACCACCACGATGGATTGCGTCTCGGGCGAGAAGTACTTCTTGCCCATGTCGCGCACCTGCTCCGCGCTCACCTTCTGGATCTTGGGCACAAAGCTGCCCAGCGTTTCCGGCGGCAGGCCCACCAGCCAGTTGTTGGCCAGCGTGCCCGCCACCGCGCCCTGCAGCTGGTTCGTGACCAGGTAGGTGCCCGCCACGTAGCGCTTGTTCATGCTCAGTTCCTCGTCGCCCACCAGCTCCGTGCCCAGCTTGCGGTATTCCTTGAAATACTCGCCCAGCGCGGCGCCGGTCACTTCGTTGCGCACGTCCGCGCCGCCGATGATGGCGCCGCCGTTGCGGCTCATGCGCGCGCCGGCCGAGGCGCCGTAGGTGTAGCCCTTCTCTTCGCGCAGGTTAAGGTTGACGCGGCTGCTGAAGCCGCCGCCCAGGATGGTGCTGGCCAGGCGCAGCGGCACGTAGTCCTCCACGCTGGCGGCGGTGCCGGGGCGGCCCAGGCGCAGCGTGGACTGCACGCTGCCGGCGCGCTCGAGCAGCAGGCGCTGCGGCGGCATGGCCGCTGCGGCGGCAGGGGTGTCCGGCAGCGCAGGGCCGGTCGACTTCCAGCTGCCGAAGGCCGCTTCGGCCAGCTTCATGGCGTCCGCTTCCTTGATGCGGCCGGTGATCACCAGCAGGCTGCGCTCGGGACGGAAGCGCTTGGCGTGTTCGGCCCGCAGCAGGGCCGCGTCGACCGAGGTGATGGCTTCGGCGGTGGCGGTGGTGCGGCCGTATGGGTGGTCGCCATAGACCACGCGCGAGATGGCGCGCTCGGCGCGGAAGGACGGACGCGCTTCGGCCGCCTTCAGCGCCTGCAGGGCGTTGGTCTTGGCCAGCTGCACTTCGGCGTCGGGGAAGGACGGCTCGCGCGCCACTTCGGCCAGCAGCGCGGCCATGGGCGCCGCGCTGGAAGCGAGCGCGTTGCCATACACGGTGATGCCGTCGTTGCTGGTGCCGGCGCCCACGCTGCCGCCCATGCCCTGCGCCGCTTCGGCCACCGCGCGCGAGCTGCGCTTGGTGGTGCCTTCGTTGAGCAGGTTGGCCAGCAGGCTGGCGAAGGCCGGGTGCTGCGCGTCGTCGGCAGCGTAGCCGGCGCCGCGCACGGCCAGCACAAAGTCCACGCGCGGCAGGCCGGTGCGCGGCACCACCCACACTTCCAGGCCGTTGGCCAGCGTCTTGCGGGCGATCTTGGGCACGGGCAGGGGCTTGTCCGCGCCGTAGGCGGGCACCGGCGAGGCGGCGGGGGCGGCGGTCTGGGCGTGCAGCACGGGAGCGCACAGCGTGGAGATGGCCACGGCCAGTATCAGTTTCTTCATGGTGCGGTCCTTATTTGTTGGCGGCTGGGGCGGCGGCGGCAGGTGCGGCGGGCGGGGCTTTCGGCGCCGGCTTGCGGTCGATCACGGTGCGGTTGGCCTTGGTCAGATAGGTGGCCGCCACGCGCTGCACGTCCGCCGATGTCACGCCTTCGATCCAGCCCGGAATCTTGTTCACCACCTTGGCGTCGCCCCACAGGGTTTGCAGCTTGGCCAGCGTGTCGGCGCGGTTGATATAGCTTTCCAGCTTGTTGTACCACTGGGCCAGCATGGCGGTCTTCACGCGCTGCAGCGAGGCCGCGTCCACGCCGTCCTTGGCCACCTTCGCGATTTCCTCGTCCATGGCCGCCAGCACCGCGTCGGCGCTGCTGGTGGGCTTGTACATGCTGAACACGGTGAACAGGGTCGGGCCGTCGTATTCCCAAGGTCCGGTCAGGCCGTACAGCGGCGACAGGTTGAGCGACAGCTCGCGGCCCTTCACCAGCCCCAGATAGAGGCGCGAGGCGTCGCCGCCGGCCAGCAGCTCGCCCAGCACCGCCATCGGCGCCTGGTCCTTGCTGCCGCGCGCGGGCATCTTCCATGCCGCCGCCAAGGCCGGCACCTGGGCCAGCGCGTCGCTCTGCTCGACGCGCTTCTCGGCCGTGTTCAGGCCTTCGCTGAAATCGCCGAAGGCGGGCGTGGGGCGCTTGGGTATGGCGCCGAAGTACTTCTGGGCCAGCGCGTAGCCCTGCTGCGGCGTCACGTCGCCTGCGATGGCCAGCACCGCGTTGTTGGGGCCGTAGTAGTCGCGGTGGAAGGCGCGCACGTCGTCCAGGCTGGCGCCTTCCAGGTCCTTGAAGCTGCCGTAGCCGTCGTGGTTGTTTTCCCACTTCTGGAAGGCGTGCTGGCCTATGTCGATCCACATGAAGCCGCCGTAAGGCTGGTTCTTCACGTTGACGCGGATTTCCTCCTTCACCACGTCCTGCTGGTTCTTCAGGGTTTTCTCGTTGAAGTCCAGGGTCTTCATGCGGTCCGCTTCCAGCCACAGGATGGCGTCCAGCGCGGAGGCGGGGGCGGTCTCGATGTAGTTGGTGAAGTCGGCCCGGGTGGAGCCGTTGTTGTTGCCGCCGCCGCCGGTGATGGTCTTGTCGAACACGCCCTTGGGCGCGTTCGGCGTGCCCTGGAACATCAGGTGCTCGAACAGGTGCGCGAAACCGGTGCGGTTCTGCGGCTCCAGCCGCATGCCCACCTTGTACACCACGCTCACGCCCACGGTGGGCGAGCTGTGGTCTTCGGTGACGATGACGGTCAGGCCGTTGTCCAGCTTCTTGACGTGGACCGGCACGTCCCAGCGGTCGGCACTGGCCGCTTGCGCGGACAGCGACAGCATGGCGGCGGCCAGCAGGACGGGAATTTGGCGCATGCGCATAAGGTAAACCTTTCTAATGAGGGTGGAGCGTCCGGCGTTTTGCCGAACCTGCAATTTTGCCTGTTGCACAGCAAAAGATACTCACCAATTATTGCAAGCGCCATCTTTTTTTTTTGAGTTAAGATGGGTTCACATCCACAACGTTGGGAGGTGTGTCCATGAAACGACGGCTGATGCTACTGACTCTCGCTACCACCCTGCTGCTGGCGCAACTGCCGGCCCGCGCCGCGGAACGCGGCAATGCCGACGAAGCGATGGCCATGGCGAAAAAAGCCATCGCCTACCTGAAGGCGCACGGCAAGGAGAAGGCCTTCGCCGAGATCAACGACCCGCGCGGCCAGTTCACCGACCGCGACCTGTACGTGGTGGTGTACGACCTGAACGGCAAAAACCTGGCGCACGGCCAGAACCCGCGCATGATAGGCAAGGACCTGATCGACATCCGCGACGGCGACGGCAAGTACTATATGCGCGAGCGCCTCGAGATCGCCAAGACCAAGGGCAAGGGCTGGCAGGACTACAAATTCCTCGACCCGCTGACCAAGAAGATCGAGCCGAAGTCCATGTATATCGAGAAGGTGGACGACCTGATCATCGGCTGCGGCATTTACAAGCCGCAGTAAGCCGCCGCCCCCGCCGGCGCCTCGCAAGCCGTGACAGGCTGCGGCTTTGCAGGTAACATGTCTGGTCAGCAACAACCACACCTCATACCTATGTTACTGGCCAAGAACGGGGGCTGCGAGTGGCAGCGCTAAACGACGTCGCGCACTGGCGCGGCCAGATCTTTACGCGCATCCTGCAGTTCGTCCTGGGGCTGGGCGTGATCACGGCGGTGCCCAGCATGCTGCTCAGCATCGCCGAGAACCTGTGGTCGGTGGTGGTGCTGGACGTGGCGGCGCTGGTCTGGATCTTCGGCATCCTGCGCCTGACCAGCGTGAGCTTCCGCACCCGGGTGCTGAACTTCCTGGCCGTCACCTTCATCTTCGGCGTGGGCCTGCTGGTGAAAGTGGGGCCGGTCAGCCAGATCTACCTGATGGCCGTGCCGGTGCTGGCCGCGCTGCTACTGGGCCTGCGCGCCGGTCTGTGGGCGCTGGCCATCGACAGCGCCGCGCTGCTGGTGATCGGCTTCTACACCAACACCATCCCCGACCTGCAGGGACTGGAGCTGGCGGCCTTCCTCAAGTGGTCCGTGATCACTTCCAACTACCTGTTCATCACCGCGGTACTGACGCTGTCGTGCGGCGTGCTGCTGCAGCGGCTGGAAAAGTCCATCGGCGACCTGCGCGCCACCGCCGCCTCGCTGGAGCAGGGGCAGCAGGAGCTGACCGCGCTGAACGCCGAGCTGCGCCTGACCGCCGCCGCCGTGGCGCGCCTGAACGACATGGTCAGCATCGCCGAAGTGGCGGGCACCGAGCAGCGCATCATCTTCGTCAACCGTGCCTTCGAGCGGCGCAGCGGCTACAACCGCGACAGCATGCTGGGCGGCAGCCTGCGCCTGCTGCAGGGGCCGGACACGGCCACCGGCACGCTGGACCGCATCAACCAGGCCATGGCGCGCAGCGAGGCGGTGCGCGCCGAGCTGCTCAACTACACCCGCTACGGCGAACCGTACTGGGTGGAGCGCGAGCTGGTGCCCATCTCCGACGAGGGCGGCAACAACACCCACTGGGTGGCGGTGGAGCGCGACATCACCGAGCGCAAAAAATCCGAGGACGACATCCACCGCCTGGCCTACTTCGACGTGCTGACCGGCCTGCCCAACCGGCGCCTGCTAATGGACCGCATCGACAAGCTGCTGGCCAGCTCGGAGCGCAACAGCCAGTACAGCGCGGTGATGTTCATCGACCTGGACAACTTCAAATACATCAACGACGCGCGCGGCCACGCCACCGGCGACGCGCTGCTGAAGAACGCTGCGGCGCGCCTGGCGCAGCTGATGCGCAAGGCCGACACGGTGGCGCGCATCGGCGGCGACGAGTTCGTGGTGCTGCTGGCCCACCTGAGCGGCGTGCACGCCACGGCGGCGCACGCGGCGCTGGTGGTGGCCGAGAAGATCCGCGTGGCCATCGCCGAGGACTTCGTGATCGACGGCCAGACCTACAGCAGCTCGGCCAGCATCGGCGTGACGCTGCTGCCCAAGGGCGAGCAGAGCGCGCAGGACCTGCTGCGCGAGGCCGACATCGCCATGTACCGCGCCAAGGCGGACGGGCGCAACGGCATCGCCTTCTTCGAGGCGGCCATGCAGGCCGAGGTGGAGCAGCGCCTGAACCTGGAGCGCGACCTGGCCGCCGCCATCGACAACCGCGAGCTGGCCATGCACTACCAGCCACAGGTCGACCGCGACGGCGCCATTATCGGCGCCGAGCTGCTGATGCGCTGGCAGCGCGCGGACGGCAGCTGGGTGTCGCCGGCGCTGTTCATTCCGCTGGCCGAGGAATCGGGCCAGATCCTGGCGCTGGGCGCCTGGGCCATGCGCCAGGCTTGCGAGGCGGTGCTGCAACTGCTGGCGGCGGGCCACCGGCTGCCGCTGTCGGTCAACGTCAGCCCGAGCCAGTTCCGCCAGCCGCTGTTCGTGGAGCAGGTGCGCACGCTGCTGGCCGAAACCGGCGCGCCGGCCGAGCTGCTGATCTTTGAAGTGACCGAAGGGCTGCTGGTGGAAAAACTGGAGGACACGGTGCTGCGCATGCGCCAGCTGGCCGCGCTGGGCATCCGCTTCTCGATCGACGATTTCGGCACCGGCTATTCCAGCCTGGCCTACCTGAAAAAAATGCCGCTGTACGAGCTGAAGATCGACCGCAGCTTCATCCAGGACACGCCGGCCGACGCCTCGGTCACGGCCATCGTGCAGACCATCCTGGCGATGGCGCACCACCTGGGGCTGAAGGTGGTGGCCGAGGGCGTGGAGACGCAGGCCCAGGCCGACTTCCTCGTCAACAACGACTGCCACGGCCTGCAAGGCTATCTGTACGCCCGCCCCGCCCCGCTGGACGCGCTGCTGGCGCGGCTGGGCGGCTAGGCCAGAAGGCCCTGAACCGCTTGCAGTACTTCGGGCTCCAGTTGGCGCGACTGCTTCGCCAGATTGAGCTGTTTCGCCGTCGATGCGACTTCCAGCATGCCCGGCTCCAGCTTGTAGCTGCCTTTCGCCAGCAGCCAGCGCAGCACATCTGCCAAGTGCCACAGCGAGGAGCTGCCTTCATGTATCGGCGTCGGGAAGGTAGCAGCATTATTCATGGCGAGCTTGCGCATATTTTGGCGCGATACACCCACGACGTCGGCAATATCGGTTAGACCTACGAAGTCCGGACCGGCCTCAATCAGCCTGGCCGAGGGGATGGCGCGCTTGACGTCGGCAAGGGCGCTTGTCAGGGCAATGTATGCGCTGTCCGCTTCGCGCGTGAACTCAAGCGCAACCCGGCCTGGCTGGCCGATCCCAACTAATGCATCGTCGCACCCCGCCTCGCCCAGGCGTTCAAGCAGTTCATCATGGTTCGCATCATCCACGTCCAGTTGGTATTTGAGCCTAAAAATAAAGTCCATTAGTGTTGCCTCTTGTTCCGGGCGCAATTATCGACCACACGCCTCAAAGCCTTCGCATGACTGCCGGGATTTTTCGGAGTACTCCATACCGACGCAATGCAAAATTCGCCGCAACGGCAAGTCTCATCGTTATAGGGACAATACATCTTTCCCCAGGCATGGCTTTTCTTGGGATGCGACACACGAGCCATCATGCTCTCCGGGTTCACATAGCACGGCCAGAGGTTGTCACATGACAACCATTGAATACATTATAGTGCAATCTCAAAAAGTCGCGCATCCTGCCCTGCGTCCGCTATCATGAGTGATCCTCGCAACCTTTTGCATCCAATGGAATTGATTGTTGTTACGGTGTGCCTGCTGGCTGCCGCTCTTGCCTACTCGCTGCGCGCCGCCGGCACCAAGCCGGTCAAGGGCAGCGATTTCTACGTCGTCTCGCGCGACGGGCGCGTGCTGCGCAACCGGGGGCCGCAAGTGAAGTGCCTGCGCGCGCTGGCCTTGCCGGAAGGGCTGCGCGTCACGCTCAGCAACGGCAGCCGCACCGGCCAGTTCTTCGTCCACGACCTGGTGGCCGAGGCGCACCTGCCCAACCCGAAAGGCCGCAGCAGCGTGCGCCACAAGGACGGCAACAAGCGCAACAACGCCGTAGATAATCTGGAATGGTATTAGGAATTGCTAGCAGAAGATTGCCTCTTGAAAGCTATCCAATTATCACCAAAACGTTAATTCTCAGGTTAAACGGCAAAATATTTTTACCATTAGAAACAAATATTTCCGACAACATCAATTAAGATTCAGATAATATATCCGAATTGCTAATTGGAAATATTAGTTTCATGCGCCTAAATACCGCTGCCGTATTGTCACTGCCACTTTTACTGTCCGCCTGCGCCTCCCAGCGATTGGAGCCGGCACCGGATTTGAGCGCCTACCGCTCCGTAGAATTGATTTCCAATAGCAGCGGCAAGCGCGCCAATCTGCCGGCCCGCTTTATTGCCGAGGGCTCCTATTTCGAATTGCCGGGTGAAACCGGCGGCAGCCAGCGCCTGTATTTGCAGGCTGAGGCTTGCCGCAATTCCAGCGACGCCTATTGCCAACGCAGCTACGCCATTACCGGCGACCTGGACGTGTTCCAAACGCGTCTGAAATGCTATGCCGAAGTGCGCAACGACAGCACCACCGGCTATGCAGGACAGGCCTTGCAGGGCTTGTGCCAGGATCCGCACAGCCGCTCCTATTCCTTCACCATCTCCCGCTAAGCACTATGAAAAAGTACGTTTTTGCCAGCCTGCTGGCAGCTACCGCCATGCTCGCAGCCTGTGATTCCGGCCCCTTCGCCAGCACGGACGCCATGCGCCAGCACGCCGCGCAAAGCCTGGCGCAGAAAAACTTCGGCGCGGCCGCCAGCCAGGCCGAGAAACTCAGCGCCAAAGCGCCGGACGACTATGAGGCGTTTTACTTGCTGGCCCAGGCGCAGGCGCAATTGGGCAATAAAAACGCGGCCCTGGCCGCGCTCGAATCGGCCATCAAAAAAGGCTACAAGGACGAGCAGGCAATTGCCGCCAACGACAATTTGCAATCACTGCGCAATATGTCCGCCTACGCGGAATTAATGGACAGCGCGTTCCCGCGCCGCGTCCAGGCCGGTACGGCGGAAACGCCGGCCGCCGCTTCCGACGCGGTGGGCATTACCGAAACGGCCGGCAAGACCGTTATCCGCGCCGGCGACGTCGTCGTGGAAATGCCGAAAACAAACTAATGAATAACGCAATTGGGGAAAAAGCTATGCCGAATCTGTTGAAAAAAACCATCTGCGTGGCGCTGGGTGCGCTGGCCCTGGCCGGTGCCGCACGTGCCGACGACGCCGTGATCGGCGAAGGCCGCGCGCCGCTGGGCGCCGGCAATGCGTCCGCGATCCGCGGCGCCGCCAAGCAGGACGCCGTGCGCGACGCCGTGCTCAAGGCCATCAAGGACGCCACCGCGCTGGACGCGAGTGACGAGCGCTTCGCCCCCATCGTGACCGAAGTGGCCAAGCAGATGCGCGACGTCCGCGTCACCTCGGAAGAATCGGTGGGCGGCGAATTCGTCACCCGTGTGCAAGTGTCGGTGGACCGCAAGCAGATCAAGAACGCCATCCGCGGCACCGACCTGGACAAGCTGAGCGACCGCTCCTTCAGCATCCTGATGCTGGTGGACGAGTTCATGACCAGCACGCGCGACCTCAACATGCCGCTGGAAGAACTGGTGGAATTGAAGTACGACGCTGGCTCCGCCTTCCGCGACAAGTCGATCAAGGCCTCCTCCGCCAGCTCCTCCAACAACTCGGCGGCCGCCTATTCCGGCAGCCTGAACGCGTCCAGCGCCTCGTCGGCCAAGATCAACGCCAGCTCGCAAAGCGCGGCCGGCCTGCGTTCCGGCGGCGACAGCCTGCATGCCAGCGAGCAGTCCAGCCTGCAGGGCAGCCGCTCGTCGGCCGCCGCCGTCTCGGCCAAGGAGAACTACAGCGCCGCGTCGGCCTCGAAGTCGCAGCGCGCCTCGGTCGATGCGCGCAACGTGGCCGCCTCCAGTCATGAAACAGCCAGCTACAAGCACCTGGTGAAGTACCAGGACACGTCCAAGCCGACCAACCGCCCCTTGTTCCTCAACGAGTTCGCCGGCAAGCTGCGCGACTACGACCTGCGGCTGCTCGATTCGATGAATGCGAAAAGCAAATTCTTCGGCGACAAGGCCATCAACCTGACTTTGCTGGGCAACACGGCGGAGATGGCCAAGTTCAGCGAGTTCGCGCGCACCAAGGCCAATGCCGACTTCCTGATGGTCGGTTCGGCCACCGTGATCGCCGGCGAGCGCAACAACGCCACCGGTGAGATGGGCTGCGTCGCCAACGCCGAAGTGAAGGCCTTCGCCACCGCCGGCGGCGAGATGATCGCCTCCATGGCCGAAAGCGCGCAGGCCAGCGGCCCGAATATCGAAGGCTGCGCGGCGCTGGCCGCGCAGAAGGCGGCGCGCCTGATGGCGCCCAGCTTCGCCTCCAGCGCGCTGGGATACTGGGCCGACCGCGCCGCGCGCGGCCGCCAGTACACGGTGGAATTCAAGGGCAGTAACCTGGCGCTGCCGGTGCGCATGGCGTTCGCCAAGGCGTTGCGCGACATCGACGGCGCCTCGGCCGTCGAGAAGAAGGAAGACGGTCCGGACGGCGTGAAAGTCACGCTGACGCTGAAGGGCAAAGGCGACGCCATGGAACAGGTCTACGGCGCCGTGTCCAGCCAGCCAGCGTTCTCCGGCAAGAACCTGGACGGCACCGTGGAAGGCGAACTCGTGACGCTGTGCCTGGACAAGTGCGGCGCGCCGGCCAAGGCGCCCGCCAAGAAGAAGTAAGGAACGGCCATGCTCAAACATTCCCTCCTTGCGCTGCCGGCACTGCTGCTGGCCATGGCCTCGCCCGTCGCGCTGGCCGCCGCCGAAGCCAAGGTGTATCCGGTGCGCGGCGTGTTCTGGGACAGCGGCGAAAGCAAGGCCATCGACCAGCGCTTCATGCAGTCGCTCGACATGCCCAAGGTGTCGCAGCAGGTGAAGGACGCGCTGGACACGGCCTTCAACGGCCGTACCGGCGAGCTGACGCAAAAGACCGGCGCGCACACCTTCGCCGTGTCCTTCCACCTGACGCGCATGGCGACCTACACCGCGCGCAAGCCGGACGGCAACGTGGAGATCCGCACCCCGGTCACCGGCAGCATCTACTTCACCAACGTGCTGACCGGCGAGATCCTGTTCACCGCCACCAGCACCAATGCGGCGCTGTCGCTGGTGTCGGGCAAGGCGCTGGGCGAAGCCGCGCTGCGCGCCGAGGCGGACAAGCTGTACGCGGCGTCGCTGAACGCGCTGATCGAGCAGCTGTGCAAGCAGGCCAACGCCGGCTTCCAGCCGCGCGCGCTGGAGGCGAAGGTGACCGCGCTGCACAACGGCATGCTGCTGCTGGCCGGCGGCTACCAGCAGGGCTTCCAGTCCGGGGACAGCCTGGAGGACGAGCAGTCCAACCTGATCCGCGTGGTGTACGCCGGCGCCGACTACGCCGTGGCCCAGCCGGTCCTGGCCGACGGCGTGCAGCCGGGGGCCAGCTTCCGCAAATACGTGGTCGGCAAGATCGACGGCCGCCTGCGCCCGCGCGCCACCGTGGTGGTGGACCAGGTGGCGCCCGGCTTCAGCCAGGAATACGTGGCGCAGCTGTTCTCCGAGGAGCTGGGCCAGCAGGCGCCGCTGACCATGGTGCAGGTCAACCGCAATTTCGCCGCGCTGCTCAAGTCCATCGCCCAGCAGGCGTCGCTGGCGACGGCCAGCACCGCCCAGCGCGACACGCCGGACCTGCTGATACGTTTGCGCGTGGCCGATCCCATCCTGTACGAAGCCCGCACCAACCTGGGCTTCCGCACGGTGCGCAGCTTCGAAGCCAATGCCTACGCCGAAATCATCGACACCAGCGGCCGCGTGCTGTTCACCTCCGCCGGCCATGAACGCCAGAAGATCGAAGTGAACAACGGCTTCGACCTGGACCCGGCGGCGCGGCGCGAAATCGCCATCAAGAACGTGCTGCTCAACCTGGCGCAGCAGATGGGCAAGCTGGCCGAGGCCAAGCCGGACGCCACGGCTGTGGCGCGCGTCAGTGCCGACGGCATCTTCCTGCCGACGCCGGCCAAGGTCTACCCCCAGCAGGCGGCGGGCTATCTGCTGCGGCCGACGGAATTCAAACTCAACGGCAAGAGCGTCAAGCTGCTGTTCCCGCTGTCCGAAGCGGTGGCGGCCCGGCGCATCGGCAATGAAACGCTGGTCGCCACCGTGATCCCGCTCGGCAAGGACAAGGCCGCGCCGGCCGCCGGCGACGTGTTCGAAACCCTGCAGCTGGGTGTGACGCCGAAGTCGGCCGCCGCCTTCAGCCTGTGCGGCGACTCGGAAACCCTGGGCGCGCTGCGCACGCCGGAATTCGAGAACCTGGCGTCGATGGCGCTGGCCAAGGCCATGCCGGGCAATTACTACGCGCCCGAGATCAAGGCCATCGCCGACGACACCGTCAACGGCGCGACCGGCTTCCGCTCGGCCATCAAATGGACCATCCCCGCCGTGCCCTCCTGCGTGCAGCCGGTGCAGCGGATCGACCTGGCCGGCGAGGAATGCGGCGAGCAGTGCCAGAAGAACGTCACCGCGCGCTACACCATGCGCATCCGCGAAGGCGGCGTGGTCGGCGCGCGCGTCGGACTGGAATCGAAATTCAAAACCAGCGGCTACGAGAAATCGACCGGCGCGGACGCCGTCAACGCCTTGATCCGCTCCGACCTGATCGACGAGGCGCAGCAGCTGCTGGGCAGCATCGCCGCCAAACTAGTTTTCCCCACCACCACCAACTAAGAAAGAGCTACATGAAAGCACGCATGAAAGTACAAGCCGCAGCCGCCGCACTGATCCTGGGCACCAGCATGGCGGCACACGCCCAGCTGGGCGGCCTGTCGCTGCCGGGCGCCAGCAAATCGGCGCCATCCGCCTCGGTGGACGTGGACGGCTTCCTGAAAAACGCCATGACCGCCGAACTGCTGATGCGCGGCTCGCTGGACCAGCTGGTGGCATCGCTGGCATCGAAGGAAGAGCTGGCGCAGATCGACGCGCTGAAGAAAGTGGCCAGCGAAAAGACCGACTCCAAGGAGAAGGCCGTTTCCGAACAGGCCATCATCCAGTCGCAGACCGCCCTGCTCAACACCAAGGACTTCGACAAGATCGCCAATGAAGACGCGAAGAAGATGGACGCCAAGCAGAAGCAGAAACTGGCCGGCGCCGCCTACAACTTCATGCTGGCCGCACTGAAGGACAAGGAACTGATCGGCCAGTCGCAAAGCGTGATCAGCGGCCTGAGCGGCAACCCGGCCAACCTGGGCAAGCTGGGCACCGTGAAAGACACCGCAGGCAGCCTGAAGACGCAGCTGGAACTGGCGTCCTCGCTGGCCACCAAGGTGCCGAAAGTGTTCACCGCCGTGGGCGTGAAGAACCCGCCGGCCAAGGCTTCGGACGCACCAGTCGCCATCGCCGACTGATATAGACCAAGGCTGGGAGCCGGCACATTTATCGTCCAGCTCCCAGCCTTGTATAAAAATTCAACGGGAGCGCAGCATGTTTCGCAGTATCGTACTATGCACACTTATGGCCTTCTCCAGCACGTCGTTCGCGCTCGACTGCGAGGCAGGTAGTCAACTGTACCGAGGCGCTTGCACATCCAATTCAATGGTGGACCTGATTACCTGCATTGATGCCACTGGCGGTAACAAGCAGCAGTTGGTTGCTTATCTCGATCAGTCAAATGGAGCCAACAACAAGGGAGGTGGGAGCATAGCCGCCGGGAATAGAGTCGCATCCGGCAAAGTCGAACTTCAGGCCGCCCGGGAAACAGAGAGCCGAGCCATTCTTGCTTTGGGCGCACGATACTTCGAAGGCGCAACCAAGGTATGCGCAGCGCATGCAGAAAAAATCATTTCAATGAAGTCGGAAGCGCGTCCAGGTAAGGGAAAAAGCGTATCCCCACCATCCGCAAAACTTCCCGTAGCCGTCATTGCCAGCGGCGGCTCTTTGACATTCTTCCCAGGATTTACCATCGTCATCAGAAGCACATCCAGTTCAGAGGACCCATCGCTTACCAATGTGAACATTCAAACGCCGGAAAACGGAACGATCATGGTCCGCACCGACAACATCGCCTGGGACATCTCTCATAAGGGCGTCAACTACAAGATTCGCGCGTCTCTGAACAAGCATAATCAAATCGTACTCACGCTATCGCAGAAATAGTGCGCCTGCATAGTAAAAAAAGCCCGTCATGGCAATGCATGACGGGCTTTCAAACTCATACAAGTTAACTTTTCAGGGCATTACTGCTTGGTGTACTTGTTCAGCCAGTCCAGCACCGTATGGTGCCACAGCACGGAGTTGGCCGGCTTCAGCACCCAGTGGTTCTCGTCCGGGAACACCAGCAGCTTGCTGTCTATGCCCTGGCGCTGCAGCGCGGTGAAGGTGCCCAGCGCTTGCGCGGTAGGGATGCGGAAGTCCAGGTCGCCCTGCACCACCAGCATCGGCGTCTTCCACTTGGCAACGTGGTGCACCGGGTTGAACTTCTCGTGCGACTCGGCCGCCTTGTAGTACGGGCCGCCGTATTCCCACTCGGTGAACCAGATTTCCTCGGTCGAGTAAGCCATGCCGCGGATGTCGAACACGCCGTCGTGGTTGACGATGCACTTGAAGCCGTCGGCCCAGTTACCCTCGATCCAGTTCATCATGTAGCCGCCGTAGGACGCGCCCAGCGCGCAGCTGCGCTCGCGGTCCAGCCATGGGAACTTGGCCACCGCCGCGTCCATGCCCTTCTTCAGGTCTTCCAGCGGCTTGCCGCCCCAGTCGCCGCTGATGGAGTCGGTGAAGGCCTGGCCGTAGCCGGTGGAGCCGTGGAAGTCGATGAACACGGTGGCGTAGCCGGCGCCGGCGTACACCTGCGGGTTCCAGCGGTAGCTCCACGAGTTGCCGAAGCTGCCCTGCGGACCGCCGTGCACCAGGAAGGCGATCGGGTACTTCTGGCCCGGCTGCGCGTTCCACGGCTTCATCACGTGGCCGTACACGGTCTCGCCGTTGGCGCCCTTGAAGGAGAACTGCTCGTACTCGCCGAAGCGCACGTCGGCCAGCGCGGCCTGGTTGACGCTGGTCAGCTGTTCAGGCTTGGCGGCGCTAGTACCCAGCTTGAATTTGTACAGCTGCGCGCCGGAGGCCAGCGAGGCTTGCGCCATCACCACGGTGTCGCGCGCGACGCTGAAGGCGGACACATAGCCCGGGCCGGAGACGGCGCTGGCCTTGCCGCTGGCGGCGTCGATGCTGAACAGGCGGTGCTGGCCCACGTCGTCTGCGGTGGCCAGCAGGGTCTTGCCGTCCGGCGCCCAGCGGTAGTCGGCCACGGAACGGTCCCAGGCGTCGGTCAGCGCGCGCTTCTTGCCGGTGGCGACGTCCATCAGCACCAGGTGGAAGCGGTCGGCCTCGAAGGTCGGGCGCTTCATGGCGGTGTAGGCCAGGGTTTTGCCGTCCGGCGAGAACTGGGCGCGGGTGTCCCAGGCCGGATTGTCGGCGGTCAGGTTGCGCGGCTCGCCGCCGGCGGCGGGCACGCTGAACAGGTCGAAGTTGGTGGACCAGGCTTCGGTCTTGCCGGCCACGCGGGCCGAGAACACCACGGTCTTGCCGTCCGGGCTGAATTGGTATTCGTCGTGGTCGCCGAACGGTTTCGACGGCACGTCGCCGTCAATGCCGCCGCTCAGGCTCACCGGCGCGGCGCTGACCTTGCCGCTGCTGTCGATGGGCGCGGTGTACAGCACGTTGTTGCGGCCGTCGTTCCAGGTGTCCCAGTGGCGCACGAACAGGCGGTCGTAGACCTTGCCGGTGGCCTTGTTCTTGGCTTGCGCATCCATGCGCGCCTTGCTGCAGGCCAGGTCCGCGCAGTCGCGGAACACGGCCAGGCTCATGGCCAGGCGGTCGCCTTGCGGCGACAGGCGGAAGTTCTCCACGTCCACCGGCAGGTCGGTCACGCGCGCCGCTTCGCCGCCGGCCAGCGGCAGGCGCCAGACCTGGTTGCTGCCGCTGCGCGCGGACAGGAAGTAGACGGCATCGCCGGAGGGCGACCATTCGGGGTCCGTGCTGCTGGCGTCGGCCTGGGTCAGGCGCACCGGCGCCGGCTTGGCCGCGCGCAGGTCCAGCATCCACAGCTGGGTGTTGCCGCGGTTCTTGTCCATATTCGTGGCGCGCACCGTGTACACCACTTTCGACGCGTCCGGCGACAGCAGCGGGCTGCCGACGCGTTCCATTTTCACCAGGTCTTCCACGGTAAAGCCGCGCGGTGCGGCCTGTGCGTGCTGAACACCGGACGCGGCCAGCGCGGCCGCCAATACCAGCAGACGTAATTTCATTCGGTTTATCTCCGACATCGTTATAAAAAAGGCCAGCTTGTGGCTGGCGCAGTCGGACATCATACCAAGATTCGGGGATAAAAGAGGCCCGCCGGCCGCGCCAGGGAGGACGAAGCCGGCGGAAAGGGAGACACCACGGGCGGCGGACTCGCCCGTGGCTTGCTACACGATCGGAGCTGCCTGAGGGCGCCGCCTAGCGCAGCGACACCAGCAGGTACTGCACCGGCTCGCCGGCCACGCGCGGGGTGCGGGCGATCAGCAGTTCGCCGCCCATGTCGCCGTCCGGCTTGCGTTCAAAGCTCATCTGCAGGCTGCGGTCGAGCGCGACAAAGCTTTGCAGCCCGGTGCCGACGATTTCAGTGCGTTCGCCGTTGTCGAGCTGGGCGTACATGCGCCGGCCTTGCGAGGTCAGTTGCAGCAGGCCGCCGTTGCTCAGGTCGTAGGCGCCCTTGTAGGCGCCGAAGTCCACCGCATACATGCCCAGCCTGTGTTCCGGCACGACGATGGACAGGCCGGTGGCGGGCACGCGCACCGAATCGACCATTTGCGGGTCCTGCGCCGTTTGGCCCATGGCGGCGATGCAAACCATGAACAGCAGCGGCGCCAGCAGCAGTTTTTTCATGATGCTCTCCTTCGCTTGGAGGGGGGCTTTGTCGCCCCACTATGATTCAATATAGCCAGCTTTCACGGCGGCGGGATAGTATTTTTCTCGCGCCGGCGCGGCGTGCATAGCGCCCCTGCATGCCCCTCGCCGGGCTTGCGCTACAATGCAGCCACACCCGTTTTTCGCCTCCATCACGCCCATGAATATCGCTTTCGAAACGCCGGACCAGCCCGAAGTCATCGCCCTGATTGCCGACCTGGACGCCTACCAGTTGACCTTGTATCCGCCGGAGAGCGTGTACGCGCTGGACCTGGCCTCGCTGAAGCAGCCCAATGTGCTGTTCGCGGTGGCGCGCGACGCGGAAGGCGCAGCGGTAGGCTGCGGCGCCATGGTGGTGACGCCGGAGTTCGCCGAGGTCAAACGCATGTATGTGCGGCCTGAAGCGCGCGGCCAGGGATTGGCGCGGCGCATGCTCACCACACTGGAACAGGCGGCGGCGCAGCGCGGCAGCAGCGTGTACGCGCTGGAGACCGGACCGGCGCAGCCGGAAGCGATTGCGCTGTACGAGCAGCTGGGCTACCAGCGCTGCGGTCCGTATGGCGACTACCGCGACGACCCGCTCAGCGTCTTCATGCGCAAGCAGGTGGCGTGATGGAACAAGACAGCCTGATCGAACTGCGCGACCTGGCGCGCGCCTTCGCGGCCGAGCGCGACTGGGGGCAGTTCCACACACCCAAAAACCTGGCGATGGCGCTGACGGTGGAGGCGGCCGAGCTGGCCGAGCATTTCCAGTGGCTGCCCACCGGCGCCGCGCACGAACTCGACGAGCGCAAACGCGTCGGCATCCGGCACGAGCTGGCGGACGTCATGCTGTACCTGATACAGCTGGCCGACAAGACCGGCGTGGACCTGCGCAGCGCGGTGCTGGAGAAGATGGAATTGAACCGCGCAAAATACCCCGCCGAGAAGGTGCGCGGGGATATGCGCAAGTACAACGAGTATTAACTGACGCGGCATATTGGCGGGTTACGCGCTCTGCGCTAACCCGCCCTACGCAATACCACCGCCACAGGCCACTCGCCGTGCAAGCGTCAAGGCAGCCCCAGCGCCTTGCGGATCTCGGCGTACACCAGCTTCCAGGCGGGCGAACTGGCGGCCACTTCGTCATAGTGGCTGGCGTTGGGCAGCACCACCACCTCGGCGGCGTCGCCCGCTGCACTTGCGCGGCGCGCATAATCCTGCGCCACGCGCACCGGCGACACGGTATCCAGCTCCCCCGTCACCAGCACGGTGCGCACGCCGGCCGGCAACAGCTCGGCGGGCGATGTGTCCGAAAACACATCCGGCCTCGTAGCGCTGGGCAAGCCCGTCAGCTGCACCATGTCGCGCTCGCAGCTGCTCTTGATCAGCGCTTCCTCGTTGCGCAGGTCGGCCAGGCCGCCCAGGCTGATCACCTGCGGAATCGGCAGCGGCGCGGCGCGGTAGACGGGGCTGGACTGCGGCAGCTTGTGGCGCGACGCGGCCCATTGCGCCAGATGCCCGCCCGCCGAATGGCCCATGGCCACCACGCGCGTCAGGTCCAGCTGGTGCGCGGCGGCTTCCTGCTTCAAGCGGTCCACCGCCGTGGCCACGTCCTGGTACATGCCGGGATAGCCGCCGCCCTCCTCGTCCACGCGGCGGTATTCCACGTTCCACACGGCGATGCCGTTTTTAATCAGCGCGCCGGCCACGTTGCGCATCTGCTTGATGCCGCCGAAATGGACGGTCCAGCAGCCGCCGTGGATGAGTATCACCACCGGGAAGGGCCCCGGCCCGGCGGGCTTGTACAGTTCTGCGAATTGCGACGGCGCGCTGCCGTAGGCGATGTGCTGCTGCGGCGCGGGGCCGTCCAGGGCCAGGTAGTCCTGCAGCGTCATCGGTGCGGCGGCGTGCGCGCTGCCGCCGGCGGCGCCGGCAATGGCGGCGGCGCAGAGCGTCTTGCGTAGTGTGGTCAGCATGGGTGGTCCATAAAAGCGGGGCAAGGCGCAGCATACCGCGCCCTATTCCGCTTGTCACCCGCTGCTCGTCGGCAGCTCGCTAACCCGCCAGTGCGGCCACCATGCGTTCGAAACTGGCGTACTGGCCCGGCGGCGGCACGTGCTGGCGGACCGGCGCCTCGCCGGCGCGCAGCCGCAGCACTTCCGCCGACGACAGACGGCGGTGCGCCACGCTGCGTTCGGCGATATGGCAGGCGTGGAAATGCATGGGCGCCTGCGGGTCAAGCAGGTAGATGGTGTCCAGGCTGGACGTGTCGCAGGCCACCTTCACATGCCACTGGCCGCGCTGGGCGGCGCGCTCGAACCAGCGCCCCTCCACGGCGCGCGCGCAGCTGTAATAGGTGCCGTGCAGGCAGATGCCTTCGGCCGTGACCACCGCGTCCTGCACCGGCAGCAGGCTGCAATGCACCAGCTCCTCGGCATACTGGCGCAAGGCCGTTCCGCGCTGCGCCACGCCCCAGTCCCACAGCTGCTGCGGCGTGCGGTCGTCCTCCTGCGCCGTGTGGTTGTAAGCCAGCACGCCGCTGATGACGATGCGCGTGAACTGCTCCAGGTCCAGCACCGCATCCAGCCGGCCGCACGGGGCGGCGGCATCGGCTGCGGGAGCGGCTGCCGATGCGGCGGTACTGGCTGCGGCGATGGCCGCCGCGTGCGTGCGCAGCGCAAAGCGCTTGCCCAGCTCCGCGCTCCACGGCGACGGCCCTTCCTGCGGCGCGACCAGGCAGCGCACATTGAAGTTGTTCAGCAAGGCGCCGTCGTCCGCATCGCCCAGCAGCGCGGCGTCGGCGAACAGCAGCTCCGGCAGGTGGCGCGACGGCCACGCGCCGGACGGGATATCGAGGCCGTGGCGCAGGCAGTAGCGGCGCTTGTCGGCGGCGCTGTTGGCCAGCGCCATCAGCGCGTGGCGCCAGCTGGGCTGCTCCATGCTCACATACACGCCTGCCACCACGCCGCTGAAGATGTCCGTCACCGCGTACAGCCAGGGTTTGCCGGTGACCTGGCTGCGGTCGGCGCGCGACACCAACTGCACCTCGGCCTGCATGGCCTCGACGCGGAAGGCCGCGCCGGGGCGGCCCGGATGGGCAATATCGCTATCGCCGGGCAGCGCGGGCGCGATGCGCTGCGCCGCCATCAGCTGGTCCTGCTCCAGCCAGTAGCTGAACTGGCCGAAGGTCGGCAGCGCCTGCAGCGCCTCGCCGCGCTGCACGCGCTGCGTGCCGGGAGCGACGCTGCGCTCGCAGAAGAAGTCGCGCAGCATCTGGTCGAAAATGGCGCGGCGCGACAGCGGCGGATGCACGGCGGCGTGGCGCGCAACGGCCACGCGGAACACCGCGCGCATCTGCTCGTCCACGTTCACGCCGGGCGCGGCGCCTTCCTTGCGCGGGCGGCCGCGCTTGATGCCTTCCGAAGCCGCGCGCGTCTTGCCGCGTCCTCCGGAATTGGCGTAGTCGGGCAGCAGCGCATTCGGCGTCTGGCCGCGCTGCCAGTAGCGGCGCAGATAGCGGTAGATGGTGGGATGCGATACGCCATGCCGCTGCGTATAGTCCGCCACCAGCTGGCCGCGCCGGCGCGGCTCGTAGATGGCGGGCTCCATGGCGGTCAGTTCGCGCACGATTTCCCAGGCGCGGGCGCGCAGCTCCAGGTGCTTCGGCGGCAGCAGGTCCTGGTTGACCACCACCATATACGGATCGTCCGGCAGCAGCCGCGCGCGGCCGGACGCCAGGTCGGCCTGCAGCACCGCCACGCGCGCCAGCTCCGCCTCGGCGCTGTGCGCTTTCACGTTATAAACATAGGCGGCGGTGTGCGCCGCATCTATCCACAGCACGCGGATCGTTTTGCGATCCGGTCCTGCATACTCAAGAAGGTCATTTCGGGATATCACGTCACCCTCGCTGGACAGGAAAATACAACCTTAGAAGCAAATTCCAGGCCAGATGGCAAAAAACAGTGCTTGCGGGGCGTGCCGCATTCCGCTGCGGCCGCGCAGCGTCCTTCTGGTGCAACGCAGCACGCCGCTGCACCGGCAACGTGCACCGCGAGGATGCGCCGGGGGTTGCCCAAAGAAAAAGGGCCTTGCGGCCCTTTGGTGTTTATTTGAACTTGTTGAACTTGCCCGGCTTGCGCAGCGGCTTGTCCGTGCCCGGCACCTTTTTCGGTGCGCCGGGTTTCGCGGCGGCGGGCTTGGGCGGCGTGTGCTTGCCCGATTCCGGCGGCATGGCGTCGGCGTGGCTGATGCGCAGCTGCTGGCCGCCCACCCACACTTTGCCCAGGTGCTGGAAGACGTCGTCCGGCATGCCGTCCGGCAGTTCCAGCACGCTGTGGTCGTCGAATATCTCGATGCGGCCGATGTACTTCGCCTCGATGCCCGCTTCGTTGGCAATGGCGCCGACGATGTTGGACGGCGTGGCTGCGTGCTTGCTACCCACTTCGATGCGGAAGGCGCTCATCGGCAGCGTGACCTTGTGCTTGTCCTTCTTTTTCTTCTTCGGCGCTTCGTCGCCAAAGGCCGGTTCGCTGTCGTCGTCCTTCGGGGCCAGTTCCGGCTCGGGCGCGGCGGCGCGCTTGGGCGCTGGCGCGCGTTCAACCGGCGCTGCGCGCTCGGCCGGCGCCGGACGCGGCGCCGCAGGGGCGCGGGCCGGTGCGGCAGCGGCGGCAGGCGCCAGCTCGCCGTCGCGGCTCAGGCGGATGATCTGGCCGGCGATCTTCACGCCCTGCAGGTGGCTGATGGTGTCCGAGGCCAGGTCGCTCGGCATATCGAGCACGCTGTAGTCGTCGTAGATCTCGATGCGGCCGATGAACTTGGAGTCGATGCCGCCTTCGTTGGCGATGGCGCCCACAATGTTGCCCGGCTTGACGCCGTGCTGGTAGCCCACTTCAATGCGGTAGGTCTGCATGCCCGGTTCCGGTTCGCGGATCACGCGTTCCTTTTTCGGGAAGGCGCGCTCGCCGCGGTCCGGACGCTCGGAACGCTCAAAACGGTCGCCACGGTCGAAACGCTCGCGCTCGGGGCGGTCGCCGCGCGCCGCCTGGGCCGCCGCAGCGGCCTGCGGCGTGTCGTGCCAGCCGGTTTCCTTCTTCTTGTCGAGCAGCAGCGACTTGCCGCCGCGCGCCATGCTGGCCAGCGCCGCCGCGATTTCAACCGCCGGCACATTGTGCTCGCGCTCGTAGTCCTCGATCAGGCCCTGGAAGTGTTCCAGGCCGCCCTTGGCCAGCACTTCGGTGATCTCGTCCTTGAACTTGGCCACGCGCACGTCGTTCACCGCCTGCAGCGACGGCAGCTCCATCACGCTCACCGGCTGGCGCGTGGCGCGCTCGATGGCTTTCAGCAGCGGGCGCTCGCGCGGGGTGATGAACAGGATCGCTTCGCCGCTGCGGCCGGCGCGGCCGGTACGGCCGATGCGGTGGGTGTAGCTTTCCGGATCATGCGGCACGTCGTAGTTCACCACGTGGCTGATGCGCTCCACGTCCAGGCCGCGCGCGGCCACGTCGGTGGCCACCAGGATGTCGATCTTGCCGTCCTTGAGCATGCTGATGGTGCGTTCGCGCGCCGCCTGCTGCATGTCGCCGTTGATGGCGGCAGCCGAGAAGCCTCTCGCGTTCAGGCGCTCGGCCAGTTCCTCGGTGCCCATCTTGGTGCGCGAGAAGATGATCATGCCGTCGAACGGCTCCGCTTCCAGGATGCGGGTCAGCGCGTCCAGCTTGTGCATGCCGCTCACCAGCCAGTAGCGCTGGCGGATGTTTTCGGCGGTGCCGGTCTTGGCGGCCATGGTCACTTCGGCCGGCTTGTTCAGGTAAGTCGTGGCGATGCGCTTGATGACCGACGGCATGGTGGCCGAGAACAGCGCGGTCTGGCGCGTGGCAGGGGTCTCTTTCAGGATGCGCTCGACGTCGTCGATAAAGCCCATGCGCAGCATTTCGTCGGCCTCGTCCAGCACCAGGGTCTTCAGCTTGGAGATGTCCAGCGAACCCTTGTCCAGGTGGTCGATCACGCGGCCCGGGGTGCCCACCACCACGTGCACGCCGCGGCGCAGCGCCGACAGTTGCGGGCCGTAGCTCTGGCCGCCGTAGATCGGCAGCACGTGGAAACCGGGGATGTAGGCGGCGTAGCGCTGGAAGGCTTCGGCCACCTGGATCGCCAGTTCGCGGGTCGGCGCCAGCACCAGCGCCTGCGGCGCGGTCAGCTTGGTGTCGATCTGCGACAGGATGGGCAGCGCGAACGCGGCGGTCTTGCCGGTGCCGGTTTGCGCCTGGCCCAGCACGTCGCGGCCGTCCAGCAGATAAGGGATGGTCGCGGCCTGGATAGGCGACGGCGACTCGTAGCCGACCTCCTTCAGCGACTTGATCAGCGCGGGAATCAGGTTAAGGTCGGTAAACAGGGTTACTTCGGTATTCGGTGTTCCAGACATGGCGTCACTCACAAGTATGTTCGAATCGCCCAATGCGAAACAAAAGCGCTAGTTTACTCCCTCCGGGCCGCCCGCGCCCAATTGTTCATAAATCCTGAACCGGTCAGCGGCTGCGCGGCAGCGGAAAACTGCTCGACATTTCTGCCGGCGTGAAGAATTTCCGGGTCCGGTGCAGCAGTTCGCCGTCCCGGCTCAGCTGCTCCAGCAGGGCCGCCAGCTGCGCCGCGTCGGCCGGCGGCGTGCGGCGCGAGATATAGACCCCGCTGGTGGAGGCCGGGATGCCCGCCAGCCGCGTGTAGTGCACGCGCGCGCCCAGCGATTCGCGCAGGCCCAGCTCCTCCAGCGTGCCGGCGAAGGTGTTGGACGGCATGAAGGCGTAGTCGGCGCGCCCTATGCCCATCTTGCGCGCGATGGTCTGCGGATCCTTCACGTATTCCAGCTTGCCCTGCTTGTCCAGCCGCGCCAGCAGCGCCAGATAGGCCGGCCCGTAGTTATAGCTGCGCACCACGTTCAGGCGGATGCCGCGCCGCGCCAGCATCTCCTCGGTGGAGCGCGGCGGGTCCGGGTCGGTGGAGATCAGCATCCATTCCGTGCCTATCATGGGCACGTAGCGGCCCCACTCGTCGCGCTCGGGCACCTGCACCGCGCCCACCATCAGGTCCGCGTCGCCCTGGCGCAGCATGGCTTCGGCGCGGGCGCGCGGCACCACCGGGAACACGAACTCGCAGCCGGCGCGCCGGCCGCGCTCGCGCAGCAGTTCGGGATAGACGCCGCCCACTTCGCCGCTGGCCTCGTTGACGGTCATCATTTTGCCCAGCGAGGACGCCGGCACCACGATGGGGCGCGAGCAGGCGGCGCCGGCGCGCAGCGGCAGCGCAAGAGTGGCGGCAAGGGAGAACAGGACGGCAACGTGTTTCATTAGCGAAATGCTAGCACGGCCGGCGCCATGCGTGCTGGCGCATACCCGGTATAGCAACAGACTGCGCTTCGGCGCGGCGCCGGTCCGGCATCATGGAACGCCACCCACAGGAGAGCCGCCATGAATATGAACACCATCTTCCGCCCCCCGTTCAGCGAAGAGCAAGCCGCCGTGCTGGACCCGATCAACCAGTACTTCGCCGGCCACGCCAACGACGACGCGGCCCATATGCGCGCTGCCTTCCTGCCCAGCGCCCACATCGAGTCGGTGCGCGAAGGCGTGTTCACCTCCTGGCCGCTGGACGTCTACTGCGAGCGCTTCAAGGGCGCCCCGGCCGCCGACGAGGCGGAGCGCGAGCGCATCGTGGACTGGATCGACGTGCAGGGCAGCGCGGCCTGCGCGCGCATCACGCTGGTGCACGGCGCCACCACCTTCACCGACTACTTCGTGCTGCTGAAAACCGATGCCGGCTGGCGCATCGCCAACAAGGCCTTCCACGGCGAAGCATCCTGAGGCTGCGCGGCGCCCGCCGCTAGTGGCTTTCGCCCCGGATGCCGAAGCGCCAGTACAGGATGAAGCCGAGCAGCGAGAAACCCACCACCACGCCCACCGTGGCCAGCTCGTAGTTGGCCACCTGGTGCGCGATCGCGGCCAGTTCATGCACGTCCGGCGCCGGGCTTTCCTTGAACAGCTTGAGCTGCCATTCGTAGCTGTTCATGGTCAGCCACTCCCGGATCGGCTCCCAGATGTGGTTGGCCGCCAGTCCCAGCCCCAGCGCCGAGAACACCGAGCCGTACACGCGCTGACGCATCTCCGTGCGGGCCGCGATGGCGTGCCGCATCATGCCGTCGATGCGGTCGATCAGCCCGAGCAGCTCGCCGCGCTGCTGCGACACGCCCCACCAGCGCTGCAGCGCCTCGCTCACGCGGTTCTCGTCGAAGTCGTCGCGCAGCATGCTGCCGCCGGCGATCACCGCCAGCGCGCGCGCCTTGACCTCGTGCATCTGCTTGCCCCAGCCCTCAGCGTCGCGCCCGGCGGCGGCGCCGTGGTGCTTGCCCAGCTCCGCAGTCCATTCCGCCAGCTTGTGCGCGTAGTCGGCCAGGAAGCCGCTGTAGGCCGCGCTGACCGCCGCCACGGCGGCGGCCACGCAGGCTAGCGGCTGCGCCGCGCCGCGCGCGCCCGGCCCCTCGAACAGCGTCACGCCGTGACGGTGCGCCAGTACCTGCACGGCGCCGCAGCGCAGCACCTCGTAGCTATCCTGCGGCGGCAGCGCCAGCGGACTGGCCGCAGCGCCGCCAGCCTGGCTGTGCGAGGCCAGCCAGGCCTGGAAGCCGGGCGTCTCCAGCAGCGCCAGATCCGGATGCAGCCCCTGCGCCGCCGCGCTCTCAGCGTTCCAGCGCAGCATGCACACCGCCTTGGCACGCCCCGGCGGTGCGGTCACAGCGTTAACAGCGGCGGCGGCGTCAGGCACCGGCAGCGCCTCCACCAGCGCGGCGGCCGGCCGCAGGAAGTACTGCCGCCACAGCGCCGGCAGCACGTCGGCGCGCCAGTCCAGCAGCGAGCCGGGCCTGCCGTCGTCCAGCAGCTTGGGCGCGGCCAGCAGGGTGTGGCGGCCGTTGTCGTCATACCAGGGCTGGTTGGGCGCTCCCGGCGCCATGCGCGCGGGATTCGCCGGGTCGCGGTAGGACGCCAGCGCGCGCGGCGCGTCCGCCGGCCGGCTGCCATCCCAGCGCTCGTCCTCCAGCGCCTCGAGCGCACGCCACAAGCCCTCCAGCGTGGCGCCGCAGCGCGGGTCCAGCGACAGCACCATGTCGTTGCCGTTGCCGGCCTCGCCCGGCCGGTGCAGCGCCAGCAGGGCATAGCCCTTGCGCGTCCAGCTGTTGGCCGAATCGGCGCGCGCCATCACCTTCAGCACGCCCGAGGGGAACACCTCCGACAGGATCAGCGCGTCCAGCAGCACCTGCCGCCCCGACCCGGCCAGGTCGACCAGCAGCTGGCAACGGCTGGCCTGGCGCAGCGCCAGCTCGTACATCTGCCGCTCGTGCGCCAGGTGGGCCAGCGCGCGGCCGTACTCGGCCCCCTCCAGGTAGCCGATGCCGGCCTCGGGGCGCGGCTGGCTGGCCAGCATGCGCCGCATCAGCGCCAGGCAGGCGTGCAGGCCGGCGCGCGCATAGCCGTCGCGCGCCACGTCGGCGGCCTGCGGCGGCAGATAGGAATGGCCCAGCACGCTGAGCAAACAGGCTGCCGAGCGCGACAGGTCGGCGCCGTCCAGGCAGTCGCCGCCCTCCCAGGCGCTGACATAGGCTACCCAGGCCGCCGTGTCGGGCAGCGGCCGGCCGTCCAGCGCGGCGCCGAACAGCAGCAGCGCGCAGCAGGTGTCCAGCGAAAAGTCTTCCACCACGATGGTGCGGATGGCCCCGGTCGACGGCAGGCGCGCACGCCAGGCCTGCCAGCGCGCCGCGTCCGCGCCAGCCACCAGCGCAGCCACCGAGCGCGCGCCGCCGGGGTCGCCCTTGTAGTTCAGGCACACGGCCTGGCCGTCCTCCCCTGGATCGCCCAGTCCCACCAGCAGGGTGCCGGGGCCGCCCTGGCGTGCCCCCGCGTTCAGCTCCACCGTCATGTCCGGCGCCAGCCACCAGCATGGCTGCTCGCTCAGCACGGCCTGCACCGCCATCTGGTCGTTCATGACTTCACCGCCTTCAGAATTTGTTCGTTGGCCCGCACAGACCAGTCGTTGATATCGATATTCGGCTCCTTTTCCACCAGGCCGGTGCAGTATTTATGCACCGCGGCGCGCAGCTTGTTGCGGTCCAGCAGGCCGGTGGCGATGCCGACGTACAGCTCGCCCAGCAATTCGTCGCGCGGCGTGTAGGTGCCGCGGCGCATGGGATTGAACCCGCCCGCTTCGTTGATCAGGGCCCCCTCCCTGTTCATTTCCGCCGCCTCGCACTGCGGCACCGGTTTCACGGCCGCCTTCTGCCGGTCGTATTCGGCGCGCGCCTCGCGGTGGGATTTCAGCTCGCTCTCGTACTGCTTCGTCGCATAGGCGATATCCTGCGGACGGCTGCAGAAGCGCTGCAGCATGCGCTGCTCGTCGCCGCTCAGCTGGTGCGCCTGCAGCGGCGAGCTGCCCGGCACCCAGCGCCGCGCGCGGCCCATGGCCAGCACGCAGTCGTTGTCGTCGCGCGCCAGCAGATCCGGGTGTTCCATCAACAGCGCCACGGTCTTGCTGTCGCCCTGCTCCAGCACCTTGCCGGTGTAGCCCAGCTGCCAGCGCATGCCGCCGGCCAGGAACAGCGCCACGTTGCGCGTGTCGCCGCGGCTGATCGCGCCAATGAATTCGCTCTCCTTCCAGGCCACGCCGTTGTTGGCCAGCTCCTTGCGCGGGTCCGCGCTGACCTCTTTTTTTACCGTGTCCATCTTCCGGTCGATGCTGGTGACCGAGCCGCGCATGCTCTCGGTGCTGCGCAGCGTGAACAGCGACGCGGCCCCCAGCGCCAGCACGCCCAGGCCGATCCAGCGCTGATGGCGCCGCAGCCAGCTGGTGTCGGCGCGCACAGTGCGCACGTCCTCGCCGGTGCGTTCAACGGTCTTGCGCACCTCCTCGACCTTGCCGTCCAGCGCCGCCACGTCGTCGCGCACGGCCTGCACGTCCTCTCCCAGGCGCGCGAAATTGTCCGCCACGCGCTGGAAATGGCGCTCCAGCTCCTCCTTGCTGGCGTCGAAGTAGCCGTCCGGATTCACGCCCAGCACGCCGTCGTCGTGCGCGTCCTGCAGCGGCTTGACCACCTCGTGGTAGTAGTGCCCCAGCAGCGCGATCTGCACCGGCGTCACGCGCTTGTGGTGGGCCAGCCGATTGCGGATGTCGCGCACGTCCTCCAGGAAGGCCGCCAGCGTGCCGCGCTTGTCCTTCAGCAGGCTGAGGAAAGGCGTCTCGGCAAACAGCGCCGCGTAGTGCTGCGGGTACTCCCGCTTGTGGGCGAAGATGCGGCCCAGGTCGCTGAACATGGTGCCGCTGAGCACATCGCCCGGGTCCGCCACGGCCAGCCAGCGCTCCACGGCGGCGTCGCCGGACAGCTCGCGCAGCCGCGCCAGCAGGCGCTGCTGGTCGCCATGGGTTTCGCCGATCACGCCGCGCAGTATCAGTTCCAGCGCCCGCACCTGTTGCTGCCCTGTGCGCAGCGCGCGCTCGCCGGGCGGCGGCAGCTGCACCGCGATACCCGCCGCCGGCTGCTTCTCCTGCACCCGCTCCAGCCAGTTCAACCAGCGCAGCGCGGCCACCTCGTCGCTCGCCGCCGGCGGACCGGCCTCCACCCGCACTGCACGCCGCGCCGCCTTGGTGAAATCCTCCATTTCCTGCGCATCCAGGCCCAGCGCCCGCGCCAGCGGGTCCCAGGAACCGGCCTCCATGCGCCGCGCGTCCAGGCGCTCGAACAGCTGCGCCAGGGTCGTTGCGCCGCCGGGGTCGCCGCCCAGATGGCGCACGATGGCGGCCAGTCCGGCGCGGCCGATGTCGAGATAAGCCGGCAGCCGGCCTTGGGGTTCAGCGTGATCAGGCATGGTGCTCCTGTTGGTTTCCGTGGAGCAGGCGATTATATCGGCGGCGCCCAAGCCGAATTCTCACCAATTCCCACAAGCGCCCGGCCGGGGTAAGATAGCCGCCATCCGAACTGAACCAACACCTTTGCCATGACTGGAGCTGCAATGCGCCTCACCCCCTTCGCCCTCGCCGCCGGCCTGACCCTGGCCGGATTCGCCTCGCACGCCAACGCCCAGCAAGCCACCGTGCGCGAAGCGCCGCTGCGCGCCCACCTGTCCTTCCTGGCCGACGACCTGCTCGAAGGGCGCGGCACCGGCCAGCGCGGCGGCGACCTGGCCGTGCGCTACCTGGAAACCCAGGCCGCGCTGATGGGCCTCAAGCCGCTGGCCGACGGCAGCTACCGCCAGCCGGTGCGCTTCCAGGGCACCAAGCTGCTGGCCAGCGGCAGCTCGGTCACCTTCCACGCCGGCAGCGGCACGCGCCTGACGCCCATCCCCGGCCAGGGCATCGTGTACGGCACCGGCAGCGGCCAGGCCAGCGTGAGCTTCGAGGCGCCGCTGCTGTTCGTCGGCTACGGCGTCAAGGCCGAGGAGGAGAACTGGGACGACTACAAGGGCGTGGACATGAAGGGCAAGATCCTCGTGATGATGGTGAACGACCCGCAGCCCACCGCCGAGGAGCCGAACCGCTTTGCCGGCAAGGCCTACACCTACTACGGCCGGTGGCTGTACAAGTTCGAGGAGGCGGTGCGGCGCGGCGCCGCCGGCGTGCTGCTGATCCACACCACGCCCTCGGCCTCCTACCCGTGGTCGGTGCCGGCCAACGGCTTCAGCCACGAGCGCTTCCACCTGAACCGCGGCGGCAACGGCATTGAAGGCTGGCTGCACGAGGACACCGCGCGCGACCTGGTGGGCGCCTCCGGCTTCGACCTGGACGAGCTGCGCCGCCGCGCCGAGCGGCGCGACTTCCAGCCGGTGGACCTGAAGGCCAGCGCCAAGGTGGAGCTGCGCAGCGTGATCCGCCAGGTGGAGCAGTTCAACGTGGCCGGCATCGTGCCGGGCACCGATCCCAAGCTGAAGGAGCAGGCGGTGGTGTACTCGGCGCACTGGGACCACCTTGGCATCGACGAGGGCGTCAAGCGCGAGGACAAGACCGACCATACCTACAACGGCGCCATCGACAACGCCTCCGGCGCGGCGGCGCTGCTGGCCATGGCGGCCGAGGCGGTCAAGCATCCGGCCAAGCGCACCCAGGTCTTCCTGTGGCCGGCGGCCGAGGAGCAGGGCCTGCTGGGCAGCGCGGCCTACGTGGCCAATCCGGCCTGGCCGCTGGACAAGACCAGCGCCGACCTGAACCTGGACAGCATGAATTTCGCGGGCCGCACCAGGGACATCGGCGTAGCCGGCGCCGAGCGCAGCACGCTGTACGAGACCGCCGGCCAGGTGGCCAAGAAGATGGGGCTGAAACTGGCGCCGCTGATCCCCGATCTGTCCGGCGCCTACTTCCGCGCCGACCACTTCAACTTCGCCAAGGCCGGCATCCCGGCCTTCAACGTGGGCTCGGCCGTGTTTTCGGGCGACGGCCATTTCGAGTTCGAGAAAAACCAGCAGGCATCCAGCGACAAGCTGGTGGCGTTCAAGAAGGACTACCACCAGGTGACCGACGAGTACCGCGCGGACTGGGACTTGTCCGGCATGGTGCAGCAGGCGCAGTTCACCCTGAACCTGGGCTACGCCGTGGCGAACGCGCCCGGCATGGCCAGCTTCAAGAAGGGCGACGCGTTTGCGAAGGTGAAGCGCTAGGGACCGTGGCGGCGCATTGGCGGGTTACGCGAGTGCCTCGCTAACCCGCCCTACGCGGCATCGTAAGCCGCGCACTCCGCCCGCGCGCGCACTTCCCATTCGTCCGGGTCGGGCGCGTACAGGGCGGCGGGCGGCGGCAGCGCCGCGCCTTCCGGCACCGCCACGCGCTGGTACAGGAACACGCCGGTCCAGGCCAGCGTGTTGGCCGGGAAGTGCTGCAGCAGCCGGAACGCCGGATGCGACAGCGCGAAGGTGGTGCAACTGACCAGGCAGCCCTCGGGCAGTTCGCGCGCCAGCTTGGCGGCCAACGCGTCCATCAGCGGCGCGAAGCAGGTGCTGTAGATGAACACCAGGCTGGCGCGGCTGACGTCGGCCTCGAACATGTTCTGCTCGCGCAGTTCTATGCGCGCGTCCAGCTCCAGCAAATGGCGCAGCGTGGCCGCGCCGCCGACGGGCAGCGCCAGCGGCGCCTCCGGCTGCAGCGCCTGCCCCGGCAACGCCGCCAGCAACTGCTGCGACAGCGACAGCAGGCGCGCGCGCCGCTCCAGCGCCATGGCGTGCCGGTAGCCCAGCAACTCCACGCCTGTGCAGCGCTCAAACGGCAGCGCCAGCGCGGCCGACATCACCACCTTCCCCAGGCCGCTGCCCAGGTCTATCATCTCCCCGCCCGGCCGCAGATGGGGCACGATGGCGTCGAAATAATTGGCCAGTTCGTAGCGCTGGAACTCGCCGTAAATCAGGCTGCCGTCATCCACCAGCCATTGGCGCAGTTCGGCGTCGCTCACCTGCTCCAGCCGCAGCGCGTCCGGCGCCGGCGCTGACGGTTCCGGCGGCAGCATGCCGTGCCGCTGTATGCCGGACGGCAGCACGCCTATCACCAGCTGCAGATGCGGCTTCATGCGGGCGATAAAGTAGTCGCGCTGCGCCGGATCGCGGAAAGCGCGCCGCAGCGCCAGCCCGACCTCGTTGAAACGCGCGAAACGGCCGCTTTCCAGCAGCGCGCGCAGCGGCCGGATATGCAGTTCGCCGCCTTCCACGCTGTCCAGCAGGGCCGCCAGCACGTCCCCGGCGCTGGTGCAGGGACCGGCTGGGGCTGCGGCCGCCGTATCGGCGCGCCGCCATTCAATAGCAGATTCCATGTCGATTTTCTTTACACTTTCCTTGCGCATACTTTTTGTGGCAAACGGCAAGTTATTGATTTGCATAAATTTTTCTTACTTCGAGGGAATTGGCATAATTATTGCTTATACTTAAGAAAATGCATTTATCAGGACCTCTGCCATGTTCAAGACCCTCCGCTCCCTCGTTTTCCTGTTCGCCGCACTGAGCAGCGGCATCGCCTGCGCCGACGTGATCAGCGTTTCCCACACCTGGACCGGCGACGAAATCTCCGGCGACCTGCGCCTGATGCGCAACGGCATCATTTCCGTGGCCGACACGCCAAAAGCCTTTCCTGGCACGACGTCCACCACCCCGACGTATTTCGAGACCTGGTCCTTCGCAGCCGAGGCAGGCTCCCTGGTTAAAGTCCTGGTGACCGCCACCACCTTCGACAGTTTCTTCTCGCTGTACGACAGCGTGCTGGACGTCGGCAACCTGGGCCAGAACTACCTGGGCGATGTGGGCCGTTCCGACAGCGGCATCGAATTCAGCGTGTTCGCCCCCGCCAGCGGCCAGCTCTTGCTGGTGGCCAATACCACCAGCGGCGGCGCCGCCATCGGCCAGACGGCCAACGCCACCATCACCTTCCAGGGTCCGGCCGCAGGCGCCGTGCCGGAACCGGCTTCGCTGGCCCTGCTGGCCATCGGCGCCCTGGCCCTGCTGCCGGCCACGCGCCGCCGCAAATCGCCGGCAGCCTGAAGCTCGCCGGCCGGCGCGGCGCTCACGCCGCCGCGCGCGCCTCGTATTCCGCCAGCACCGCCTCGAAGGCGGCCGCCGGCACCGGACGGCTGAAGTAATAGCCCTGCATCTGCCGGCAGCCGTGCTGGCGCAGGAAAGCCATCTGCTCCAGCGTCTCCACCCCTTCCGAAATCACTTCCAGCTTCAGATTGGCCGCCAGCGCGATGATGGTGATGACGATGGCCGCGTCGTCCGGGTCCACCGTCAGGTCGCGCACAAAGGTCTGGTCTATCTTCAGCACGTCGATCGCGAAACGCTTCAGGTGCGCCAGGCTGGAATAGCCGGTGCCGAAATCGTCGATGGCCAGCTGGACGCCGAGCTTCTTCAGCTCGTGCATGACGGCGATGGCGTGCTCCACGTCGTTCATCACCTGGCTCTCGGTCAGCTCGAGCTCCAGACAGGCCGGCGGCAAGCCGGTTTCGGCCAGCGCGGCCGCCACCGACTGCACGAAGTCCGGCTCGGCCATCTGCCGCGCCGACACGTTGACGGCCACGCGCAGGCTGTCGCGGCCGGCGCCGCCTGCCGCGCGCCAGGCCATCAGCTGCTCGCAAGCGGTGCGCAGCACCCATGCGCCCACCGGCAGTATCAGCCCGGTTTCCTCGGCCAGCGGGATAAAGCGGTTAGGCGCCACCATGCCCAGCTCAGGATGCTGCCAGCGTATCAGCGCCTCCATGCCGACGATGCGGCCGCTGGCCGTGTCCACCTGCGGCTGGTAATGCAGCACGAATTCGCGCCGCTCCAGCGCGCTGCGCAGCGCGCCCTCGATCAGCATGCGCTCGCCCAGCTTCTCGTTCATGGCCGGGGTGTAGAACTGGTAGTTGTTGCCGCCCATTTCCTTGGCGCGGTACATGGCGATGTCGGCGCGCTCGAGCAAGGCGCCGGGGTCGGCGCTGTCGTCCGGGTACACCGCAATGCCGGCGCTGCAGGTGAAGAACAGCTCCTGGTTGTCGATCAGCAGCGGCGCGGCCAGGCAGTCGAGCACGCGCTGCACCTGGTCGGCGCGCGGCGACAGCGCGCCCTGCTCGGGCAGCAGCATCAGCGCGAACTCGTCGCCACCGATGCGCGCCACCGTGTCCACCGGCCGCAGCGCCAGCTGCAAGCGCTCGGCGACCGCCTGCAGCAGGCGGTCGCCGCCCTTGTGGCCCAGGCGGCTGTTGGTGAATTTAAAACGGTCCAGGTCGATCGACACCACCCACAGCGCATGGCCCTTGCGCTCGGAGTGGGTAATGGTCTGGCGCAGGCGGTCCAGCAGCAGCACGCGGTTGGGCAGGCCGGTCAGCGCGTCGTGCGTGGACTGGTGGTGCAGCTCGGTCTCGTAGGCCTTGATGGCGGTGATGTCGTGCATGAAGGAGACGAAATGGGTCACCTCGCCGTTCTCGTCGCGCACCGGCGACACGTAGACGTCGTTCCAGAACATGGCGCCGTCCTTGCGGTAGTGGCGCAGCACGGCGTGGCCCTCGCGCTGCTCGCGCACGGCCGCCACCAGCTCGCTCACGCCCGGCTGGTCGACGTCGTCGCCGTGCAGCAAACGCGTGCTGCGGCCCGCCAGCTCGGCGCCGCTGTAGCCGGTCAGCCGCTCGAAGGCCGGATTGGCGTAGGCGATGGCGTAGCCGGGCGCGCCGTCGGTGATGATGATGGCGTTCACGTTCGACTCGATGGCGCGGTCGCGCAGCCGCATGGCGCGGTTCACGTCGTGCAGCTCGGCGGTGCGCTGGTCCACGCGGCGCTGCACGTCGCGGTTGCGGCTGGCCAGGGAATTGACGTAGGCCGCGCCCAGCACGCTGACGATGGCGCCCAGCGCCAGCGTGAAGATGGACGCCAGGTGGTCGCCCACCAGCACCGCGCGCGGCTGGGTGGCCACCATCAGCCAGGTCTGGCCGGCCACGTCGAAGGGCTGCGCCAGGCGCGGCGGCGGCGCCGGATACAGCCAGTGCGGCAGCTCGGCCTGCGCGGCGGGCTGGCCGGCGGCCTGGTACACCAGCGCGTCCGGCTCCTCGGCGCCGCTGGCGTACACCTTCAGGTTCAGGTCGCCGCTGGCGGGCAGGCCGGCCGTGGCGTAGATCTTTTCTATCATGTCGCCGGGGCGCAGCACCATGGCCGTCTCGCCCGCCAGCGCGGCGCGGCGCTCGGCCGGGCTGGCCGGCTGCGCGCCGTAGCGGAACACCGGCATGGACACGATCACGCCCAGCCGCGGTTCCGGGCCTTGCGCCAGGCGCACCAGCTTGCCGGCCGTGGGGCGGCCGCTGGCATAAGCCTTGTTGCGCGCGCCGCCGTCGAGCGCCGGATAGGCCGTGTCCAGGCCGATGGCCGCCGCGTTGGCCGCCATCGGTTCGATATACTCGATCACGCGGTAGCTGTCGCGCGCATCGGCCGGCACCCGCTGCCCGCCGCGCATCTCGGTCAGCACCGTGCCCGGCACCACGGCGGCCAGCTCGGCCTCCAGCGCGGCGCGCTCGGCGTGCCCGATCACGCGCAGCGAACTGATCGCCTGCATATAGGGATAGTGCTCGATAATGGGCCGGGTGAACAGCTCGAATTCCTTGCGGCTGACCCGCTCGCGGCTGGCGAACAGCTGGTTCACCGACCCCAGGCCGGCGATGGCGTTGCCCACGCCCTGCTGCAAAACGAACAGGCGCGCGTGCGCGCGCTGCAGAAAGGCGAGCGACACATTGTCCTGCTCCAGGCGGCTCACGCCGGCAAATAGCAGCGCCGTGCAACCCAGGCCGGACAGCAAGGCCAGCACCATCGGGCGGAGCTGGGCCAGGCGGCCTGGCTGCGGCTGAGGAGCGGAAGGGTGGGAAGCGCTAATCGGGTTCACCCGTCGTAGATGCTGATAAAGCAGCAAGATTAGCACGGATTGGCGCGCCGCGAACGGTGGGGCAGCCCCGGCGGGCGATCAAAATTTGCTTTGTGGCAAATTTGTCAAGCGTTGCCGACAGCGTGGCACAGTGTGATAATCGGTGACAATCCAGCGACGATCCGGGCCACTCCCCTTATGCCCCAGCTTCCCCTGCTCACCCTCCTCGCCGCGCTGCTGGCCTGGCTGGCCGCCGCGCCGGCCCTGGCCAACACAGCAGCCGTTTTCAATGGCGGCGCGGTGGCCGGCTGCAGCTATACCGCCGCCAGTGCCAGCTACAGCTGCCCGCCCTTCGCCGCCACGCTGGACGTGACCATCGCCAGCGGCTACAAGGTGGTGCTGACCGGCCCCATCAACTTCGATTTCAACCAGCAGCTCAACATGAGCGGCACGGCGCAGCTGCAGGTGGCGGGCGACCTCGACATCGGCAACATCAAGCCGTCCAACCTGAACATCAGCGGCGGCGCGCTGGTCTCCAGCGGCCAGTTCAAGATGGGCGCCCAGGTGCAGACCATCGTGGCCGACATCAGCGCCGCCAGCATGAAGATCGGCACCGGCTCGGACACCAAGGTGACCGGCACGCTGACCTCCACCGGCCAGATCGACCTGGCCTCGCACGCCACCATCATCGGCCCCATCACCGGCAGCAAGATCACCACCGGCTCGCCGGTGGCGCTGACCGGCGACGTGACGGCCAGCGTGTCCTTCAACCTGTCCTCGGGCAGCACGCTGAACGGCAACCTGGTGGCGCCGGTGGTCACGCTGGACGCCTCGCCCTCGCGCGTGAACGGCAACGTCACGGCCAACACCTCGCTCACCATCTCCTCGGCCAGCAGCGTGAACGGCAACGTGGTGGCCGGCGCGGTCAAGCTGCTCTCCTCGGAGGCCTACATCACCGGCACCGCGCTGGTGGACACACTGGAACTGGACTGGCACGGCCGCGTCTACCAGGCGGTGACCTGCCGCACCGGCAGCGCCGGCAGCCCGTGCAGCTGCGTGGATGACGGCAGCGGCTACGCGAACACCTCCTACAAGACCGTCTGCGCGCCGCCCGCCGCCAACACCGTGCACCACTACCAGATCACGCACGACGGCAACGGCCTGACCTGCCAGCCGGAGACGGTCAGCGTGAAGGCCTGCGCCGACGCATCCTGCAGCACGCTGTACACCGGCAGCGCGCAGGTGTCGCTGGCGCCCAACACGGTGGACTCGCCGGCGCCCGTGTTCAGCTTCAGCAACGGCATCGCCAGCGCCTATGTGCGCCAGACCACGGCCGGCAACGCCACCCTGACCATCACCTCCGTCACGCCGGCAGCCACGGCTGCGGCCACCTGCAGCTCGCCGTCCGGCGCGTCCTGCAGCGTGGCGTTCGCCGCAGAGGGGTTTACAGTGTCCGGTGGTGCGCGCCTGGCCGGGGTCAGCGGTACCTTCACGGTGGAGGCCTTGAAAGCAGATCTGCAAACGCCGTCCAGCTGCGTACCGCTCATCGCCAACAGCACCAAGTCCCTGACGCTGCGCTGCGCTTACACCGACCCTGGTACGAATAACAACACGCAGAGCCGCAATGTCAACCTGACCAACGACAGCGGTTCCGGCAGCACCGCTACCGCCACGCTGGTGTGCGGTAGCGGCGGCTTCACCGGCGCCGCCAGCGCCAACCTGCCGCTGGCGTTCGACGGCAACGGTAAGGCTAAAGGTACGCTGGCTTACGACGACGTGGGAAAGCTGGCGCTGTCGGCGGAATACACGGCCAGTGGCGCCAACTTCATTACCGCTTCCAGCCCGGATATCCTGGTCGTCCCACACCACTACGGCATAGGCAGCATCACTGCAGCCGGTGTATCCAATCCCGCCGCCACCAGCGCCACCGATCAGCCATTCGCAACCGCTGGTGCAAATTTCAGCGTGCAGGTGACGGCTTTGAGCAACAACAATGTGGTGAGTACGAACTTCGGCCGAGAGAGCCAACCAGCGCGGGTCGACTTCACGCATAAATTGATCGCGCCGGCTGGGGCAAACGCAGGCACGCTGTCCGTGCCCAACGCGAGCACCATCTCGGCCGCTATCGTCGCTGGCGGCAACGCCTCGTCGGGCAAATTCACGGTCAGCAACTTGAGCTGGGACGAGGTGGGCATCATCACCCTGACCGCCACCACCAACAACGCGCTCAACAACGGCAGCCTGTACAACAACCTGCCCGCCGCGCTGGTCGGCAGCGGGACCAGCGGCAACATCGGCCGCTTTATCCCGGACCACTTCGACACCGCCCTCACCACGCCGAACGCCTCCCCCGTCATGGTGTGTCCAAGCGGCGTGTTCAGCATTAGCTGCAGCGGCGGCCGCTTCGTCTACGCGGCCCAGCCCTTCGGCCTGACGGTGAGCGCCCGCAACGCCGCCGGCGGCCTGACCACCAACTACGCCGCCACCTACGCGCGCCCGCTCACCATCACCGCCTGGAACGCGGCCGGCGCCACCGGCACCGCCGCCCCCAACGACAACGACAACCCGGAATACCGCCCCGTGGACAACGCCGCCCGCAGCATGCCGGTCGGCGCTGGCCTGACCGGCGGCCCCGCCGTCCCCACGGCCTTCGTCTTCACCGGCGGCAACGGCCTGGGCAGCGTCAGCTACGCCTTCAGCAAGTCCTACTCGCCCGGCCCGCCCTATATGCCCAGCGTAGCCACAAATCTCATCTCGAGCCCGGTCAACGTGTTCTTCCGCGCCACCGAAACCACGCCCGGCGGCGACGGCGTGACCTCCCTGCGCGCCGGCGCCGTGGAAGCGGGCATCGCCGTGGCCAGCGGCCGCCTGAAGGTGGCGCACAGCTACGGCTCGCCACTGCTCAAGCGGCGCGTGGAAGTGGAATCGCAATACTGGACCGGGACCGAATTCCTGCGCAACAGTGCCGAAGCCACCGCCGGCACGACCGCGCTGAGCGCCGCCGGCGTGCTCACTTTCGGCAACTGCACCCGCAACCTGTACACGGGCGGCGGCTGCTACGCCGGCTTGGCGGCCGACTCCACGCCCCCCACGCTGGACTTCCGCCAAAGCAAAGGCCTCTCCTACCTGAACCTGGCCGCCCCCGGCGCCGGGCGCGACGGCAGCGTGGATGTGCGCGTGAACGCCTTCCCCTGGCTGCCCAGCACCGTCGGCCGCCTCAACTACGGCGTCTACCGCTCGCCCTTCATCTACCTGCGCGAACTCCACTAGCGTGCCAGCCGGCCGGTCCGAACTGCGGTAGCATGGCCGTTTCCCCAACAACGGCACAGGAGCGGACATGGACGGCAAGTGGATAGAGATACAGGGCGACGACGGCGCATTCGGCGCCTGGCTGGTGCCGCGCGGCGGCAGCGGCCCCGGCATCGTGCTGCTGCAGGAAATCTTCGGCGTCAATGAACACATCCGCGGCGTGGCCGCGCAGTACGCGGCGGACGGCTACGTGGTGCTGGCGCCGGACCTGTTCTGGCGCGAAGGCGCGCGCATCGAGCTGGGCTACGGCGAGGCCGACTGGCAGCGCGCCGTGCAGCTCAAGCAGGCCAACGGCCCCGCCCAGGCCCAGGCCGACGTGCGCGCCGCCGCGCAAGCCCTGCGCGCCCTGCCCGGCGTGGGCGCCAAGATCGCCGCGCTGGGCTACTGCTACGGCGGCCTGCTGGCCTACCATGCCGCCGCCAACGGCGACGTGGACGCCGCCGTCGCCTACTACGGCGGCGGCATCCAGAACGCGCTCGAGCGCGCCGACGACATCCACGTGCCGCTGATGCTGCACTTCGGCGCCCGCGACAGCCACATCCCGCTGGACGCAGTCAAGCACATCGCCGAACGCTTCGACGAGCGCGACAACGTGGAAGTGCACCTGTACACCGAGGCCGAGCACGGCTTCAACTGCAACCACCGCGCCAGCTACCGCCAGCAGCCCGCCGCGCTGGCGCACGGCCACACGCTGGTTTTCCTCAGCGAAACCCTGTGAGCGCGGCCCCGGAGACGCCGTCTCTCCCCTATGGCGCATAGTCTGCCGCCGTCCACGGCGGCATACTGCTGGCATACGATGACTGGAGAACCGCATGAGCACGCACGCCCCACCCGAACCCATCCTAATCCTGATCAACGGCTGTTTCCACACGGTCGATAAATCCCAGCCGCAAGCCAGCGCGGTCGCCATCCAGGGCGGCAAGTTCCTGGCCGTGGGCGACGCCGACGAGGTGATGCGCCACCGCACGCCCACCAGCCAGGTCATCGACCTGAACGGCCGCAGCGTGGTGCCCGGCCTGAACGACTCCCACCTGCACCTGATACGCGGCGGCCTGAACTACAACCTGGAACTGCGCTGGGAAGGCGTGCCCTCGCTGGCCGACGCCCTGCGCATGCTCAAGGAACAGGCGCTGCGCACGCCCAGCCCGCAATGGGTGCGCGTGGTGGGCGGCTGGAACGAATTCCAGTTCGCCGAGAAGCGCATGCCCACGCTGGACGAGATCAACGCCGCCGCGCCGGACACGCCGGTGTTCGTGCTGCACCTGTACGACCGCGCCCTGCTCAACCGCGCCGCGCTGCGCGTGGTGGGCTACGACAAGGACACGCCGAATCCGCCCGGCGGCGAGATCCAGCGCGATGCCTCAGGCAACCCCACCGGCATGCTGATCGCCCGCCCCAACGCCATGATCCTGTATGCCACGCTGGCCAAGGGCCCCAAGCTGCCGCTGGACCTGCAGATCAACTCCACGCGCCAGTTCATGCGCGAGCTGAACCGCCTGGGCGTGACCTCCGCCATCGACGCCGGCGGCGGCTTCCAGAACTACCCCGAGGACTACTCGGTGGTGGACCAGCTGGCGCGCGACGACCAGCTTACCATCCGCATCGCCTACAACCTGTTCACGCAGAACAAGGGCAAGGAGCTGGAAGACTTCGAAAAGTGGACCGACATGGTCACGCCCGGCCAGGGCACGGACTTCTACCGCCACAACGGCGCCGGCGAAATGCTGGTGTTCTCCGCCGCCGACTTCGAAGACTTCCTCGAGCCGCGCCCGGACCTGAACCCGGACATGGAAGCGGAGCTGGAAAAAGTCGTGCGCCACCTGGTCGGCAAGCGCTGGCCCTTCCGCCTGCACGCCACCTACGACGAATCGATCTCGCGCATGCTGGACGTGTTCGAGAAGGTTAACCGCGACATCCCCTTCGGCGACCTGCACTGGATGTTCGACCACGCCGAAACCATCAGCCCGCGCAATATCGAGCGCGTGAAGGCGCTCAACGGCGGCATCGCCATCCAGCACCGCATGGCCTTCCAGGGCGAATACTTCGTGGAGCGCTACGGCGCGGAAGCGGCCAAGGCCACCCCGCCCATCAAGCGCATGCTGGAGACCGGCGTGCCGGTGGGCGCCGGGACCGACGCCACCCGGGTGGCCAGCTACAACCCGTGGACCGCGCTGTACTGGCTGGTGTCCGGCCGCACCGTGGGCGGCATGCGCCTGTACGACGCCGGCGCCAAGCTCTCGCGCGACACCGCCATGGAACTGTGGACGGCCGGCAGCGCCTGGTTCTCCAGCGAGCAGGGCAAGAAAGGCCGCATCAAGGAAGGCATGCTGGCCGACCTGGCGGTGCTCTCGGCCGACTTCTTCACGGTGGACGAAGAAGCCATCAAATCGATCGAATCGGTGCTCACCATCGTGGGCGGCAAAGTGGTCTACGGCCAGGCCGAATTCACGCCGCTGGCGCCGCCCGCCATACCGGTGCTGCCGGACTGGTCGCCGGTGTCCTCCACGCCCGGCCACTGGCGCCGCGCCGCGCCGGCGCCGGCCGCGCAGGCCGCGCTGCCGCACCAATGCCAGGGACCATGCGGCGTGCACGCCCACTCGCACGACCGCGCGCGCCGCTCCCCGGTGCCGGTGTCGGACTTCAGCGGCTTCTGGGGCGCGCTGGGCTGCAGCTGCTTCGCATTCTGACGGAGGACGCCATGAACTACACCAAAATCGTACTGGGCCTGGTCCTGTCCTTCGTCGTGGGCGCCGGATGCAAGCTGTTCGGCATCCCGGCCGCCTCGCCGCCGGTGCTCAGCGGCGCGCTGCTGGTCTTCGCCATGAGCAGCGGCTACTGGCTGGTGGACCGCTACCTGTGCCGGGAAGCGGCGCAGAACAAAAAGCACTGCGGCGGCCACGCGCTCGAACGCAAGCCAGACGAGGCCTCACTATGAGCGCGCTGCTGATAGGCGCCCTGCTGGGCCTGGCCGTGGGCGGCGTCTGCCGCTGGTTCGACATCCCCTCCCCCTCGCCGCCGACGCCGGTCGGCGCCCTGCTGGTGGTCGCCATGACCGCCGGCTACGTCACCGCCGGCCTGCTTTAAGACTGCAGCAGCGCGCGCAGTTCCGGGATGGTGAGCGGGGCGGCGCCGGAGCCGCGCGCGCGCAGGGCGGCCAGGATGGCGACGATCTCCTCCGAGGTGCGGGCCGCGCTGAAGTACCAGCCCTGCACCCGCGTGGCGCCGCGCTCGGCCAGCCAGGCCAGATCGGCCTCGTGCTCCAGCCCTTCGCACAGCAGCTCGGCGCTGAACAGCTCGGCGATCCCCTGGATCAGCCGGAACAGCCCCGCCACCCGCTCGCTGCCCGCCACGCCGTGCACGAACTGGCGGTCCACCTTGAGGCGGTCGAAGGGGAAACTGTTGATGGCGTCCAGATTCGAGTAGCCTGTGCCGAAGTCGTCCACCGCAATGCGCACGCCCAGCGCGCGCAGCTGCGCCACCCGCGGCGACACCAGCTCCAGCGTCTCGAGCAGCTGGCTTTCCGTCACCTCGAATTCCAGCAGCTCGCCGCGTATGCGGTAGGTATGCAGCAGCCGCTTCAGGTCGCCGAGCAGGTCGGCATGCAGCAGCGAGCGGCGCGAAAAATTCAGCGACACCGGCACCACCGGCAGCCCCGCGTCCAGCCAGGAGCGCATGTCGCGGCACACCTGGGTCAGCACGCGCAGGTCGATGTCGTAGATCTTGTCGGTGCTTTCGGCCAGCGGGATAAAGCTGCCCGGCGCCACCAGGCCGCGCGACGGATGCCGCCAGCGCACCAGCGCCTCCATGCCGATCAGCCGTCCCTGCGCATAGTCCACCTGCGGCTGGTAGTGCGCCACCAGTTCGCCGTGCTGGGCGGTGGCGCCCGCCGCCGGCGCCGTGTCGAGCGCGCCCTGCAGCTCGAACACCATGTGCGAGCGCGCCAGCAATTCAAAGCCGTATTCCTTGACCGTGGTGCGCAGCATGGCGCTGCTGATGGACGAGGCCGCCGTCTCGGCCGCGTCCAGCAGGCTGGCGGCCGAGCCCAGGTAGGGCGTGTCGTGGTGCTCCACGCCGATGCGCGCGTGCAGCGCCTGGGTGCCGCCCTGCTCCAGCGTGAACGGCGCGCTCAGTTCGTTCTTCAGCCGCTCCAGGCTGACCGCCTGCGCGGCCCGGTCGCCGAACAGCGCGAAGGCGAATTTGTCGCCGCCCAGGTGGCCCACCAGGTTGCTGGCCCCGGCCCATTCGGTGAGCCGCTCGCCGACGATGCGCAGGGCCTGGTTGCCGGCGTTGCGGCCGAACACTTCATTGAGCTGGCGGAAGCCGATCAGGTCGATATAGCCGGCCATCACGTGCGGCAGCCGGGTCTGCTCCAGGCCCAGCTGCAAATGGTGCAGGAAAACGTTGCGGTTGGACATGCCGGTGATGTCGTTGCAGTAGCGCAGTTCCAGCGTATCGACCACCAGCCGCGCCATGCCCTTGAGCAGCATGGCCTGGTCGGGCGAGAAGCTGCCGGCCTCGCGCCGCATCACCCACAGCGTGCCCAGCAGGTAGCCGCGCGCGCCCGACAGCGGCACGGCGGCGTAGTGGCGGTAGTGCGGCGCATGGGTCACCAGCGGGTTGGTGCGGAAGCGCGGATCGCTGCTGGCGTCGGCGACCTCGAACCAGTCGCCCTCGGCGCCCACGGCCCAGGTGCAGAAGGAGCCCGAGCGCGGCACGTGGCGCTCCTCCATGCCGACGCGGGACGGCAGCCAGATCTGCGACTGGTAGACGATGCTGATGCCGCCGATGTCCGCGCCCACCGAGCGGATCGCCAGTTCGGTGATGTAGTCGAGGTTGGGGTCGCTGCGGTCCTGCGTCATGGCATAGCGCGACACCTCGGCCAGGCGGCGCTGCTCGGTCTCCCCATCCAGGCAGGACGGTGGCAGCTCTTCCAGGGTGCTGACATCCATGCTTACTCTCCTCCTTGCGAACAAGCATGGTGACACAAAAATGTAGTTATTGCATTTTTTTGAGCCGCCTCACCTGCAGCGTTGCGCCAATGAGAAAAAGCAGGAACAGGACGCCGGACGCCATCTTCAGCCATTCGGCTTCCGGGCTGTCCGCCAGGGGCTTTCCAACCGGCAGGCGCACCGAGGTTTCCGTCATGGCGGGGATCAGGTGGAAGAAAAAGGTGAGCGAATACGACACCGTCATGACGGCGGCGGCCTTGGCGCCGAACAGGCTGCCGCGCGCGGCCAGCCAGGCCAGGCCCAGCACCAGCAGGGTGATCACGCCCAGCGCGTGCGGCTTGCCGAAACCGCCGTGCTGGAAGATGCCGAAACCGGTCAGGCAGGTCAGCACCGTGGTCCAGATATAGACCCGGCCCACGGCGTTGGCGGGGTTGATGCCCTTGTCGCGGAAAAAGGCCACCAGCCCCGCAGCCAGCGCAACGAGGCTGATGGCGGTGTGGATGGCGCCGAGTGGAGTAAGTCCAAGCATGATGTCTTTCCTTAGCGTGAAAAGTTGAGGGCTTGCTGCCATTCAATGCTAATCCTCAAGCGCCCAGCCGTCCTATCGCGAAAGGCAGGGATGGACGCACCAAAACGGCGCAAGCTGCGTGTACGTGCGGCGCGCCGCCGGCCGCGCGGCGCCGATAGAATGGCGCGATATCGAGGGAGGCTGCCATGCGATCGTCTGCGATGAAACTGCTGGTTCTGTCTTGCGCCCTGGCGGGCTTGGCCGCGTGCGGCGGCGGCAGCGGGGGCATGAGCGTCACCGCGCCGCCAGCCGCGCTGCAGCTGGCCTTGCAGCCGGTGGCGAGCGGCCTCTCGCAGCCGCTGTACCTGACCGCGCCGGCCGGCGACAGCCGGCTGTTCATCGTCGAGCGTCCCGGCCGCATCCGCGTGTTTGCCAACGGCGCGCTGCTGGCCACGCCCTTCCTCGACATCAGCAGCCAGACCACCAGCGCCGGCGAACGCGGCCTGCTGTCCATGGCCTTCCATCCGCAGTACGCGCAGAACGGCAGCTTCTTCATCTACTACACGGACAGCAACGGCGATATCGCCGTGGACCGCATGAAGGTCTCCGACACCAACGCCAACCTGGCCGACCCGGCCACCGCCGGGCGCGTCATCACCATCCCCCACCGCGAGTTCAGCAACCACAACGGCGGCCAGCTGGCCTTCGGCGCGGACGGCTATCTCTACATCGGCACCGGCGACGGCGGCGGCGCCGGCGATCCGCTGCGCAACGGCCAGAACCTCAATTCGCTGCTGGGGAAAATCCTGCGCCTGGACGTGGGCATCGTGGTGCCGGGCCAGACTTACGGCATCCCTTCCGGCAATCCCTACGCGGGCCAGGCCGGACGGCGCGGCGAGATCTGGGCCGCCGGCCTGCGCAACCCGTGGCGCTTCTCCTTCGACCGCGGCGACGGCCTGCTCTACATCGCGGACGTGGGCCAGGACCAGCGCGAGGAGGTGGACGTGGCGCCCGCCACGCAAGCTGGCCTGAACTACGGCTGGAACATCATGGAGGGCACGGCCTGCTACAACGCCGCCAGCTGCAACCAGGCCGGGCTGACCCTGCCGGTGTTCGAGTACCAGCACGGCGCCAACGACGTGAACGGCTGCTCCATCACCGGCGGCTATGTGTACCGGGGCGCGGCCATCCCCGAACTGGCGGGCACGTATTTCTACTCGGACTATTGCAAGGGCTATCTGAAGAGTTTCGCCTATCGCAACGGGGCGGTCAGCGGGGCGCAGGAGTGGGCGGTGGACAACCCCGGCAATGTGCTGTCCTTCGGCCAGGACGCGCAGGGCGAGCTGTATCTGTTGGCCGGCAGCGGCCAGGTGTTCCGCATCGTGCGCCGCTGAACGCGATAGAATGGCGGCATCGCAACCCGCCCATTCCGCTGATACCGCCATGGCACGTTTGAAACTTGAATTCCCGGAAGACCAGTTCTATTTTTCCACCCAGCTGACCGTGCGCGTCACCGACATCAACGGGGCCAACCACCTGGCCAACGATTCGATGATCTCCATGATTTCGGAGGCCCGCGCGCGCTTCCTGTTCGAGTTCGGCGTGCGGGAAACGGAGGCGGACGGCACCGGCATTATCGTCACCGACCTGGCCACCACCTACAAGGCCGAGGGCCATGCGCGCGACCATCTGCTGTTCGAGGTGGGGGTGATGGACTTTAACAAATACGGCGGCGACATCACCTTCCGCATCACGCGCCCGCAGGACCAGGCGCTGGTGGCGATGGCCAAGTCGGGCTTTGTCTTCTTCAACTACAAGCGCAGCCAGGTGGTGCCCATGCCGGAGGATTTCCTGGCGAAATTCCCCCGGGTGAACTGGCTGGACTAAGGCCTAGCCGCGCGAAGGCCGCGCGCCGCGCACTTTCACGTCGAAGGTCTTGCTGAACCAGTTGTCCAGCATCTGCTTTTCATAGCGCAGCTCGTCGTTGGCGGTGGACAGGCGCGCGTTCTCGAGATAGTTCATATCGGACAGCCGGGCGTCGCCGCTGCGCAGCACCTTGCCGCCTTCCTCCAGGCTGTAGTGCAGCTCCATGCGGGGCCAGTCCGCCATGCCGCGCATGATGCGGATGTCGTTCGCGCTGCGGCGGCTGTAGTCGATGCGGCCGGCCAGGTCGATGTCGGTCACGGTCACTTTGAGTTCCTGCCCGGGAGGCAGGAGTTTGCCCAGCTCGGCGAAATGCTTGCTGAGGCTGTCGAGCACGCGCTCGCGCTCCACCGGCGAGAACGGCATGTCGGCGAATTTCTGCGCGTCGGTGTAGGTCACCGTGGCGCCGGCCACGGCGGCGGCGCTGGCCATGGCGGCGATGCCGGCCAGCGCCAGCGCGGCTACGGGGTTGCGAAGTGCACGCATGATGATCCTTTCAGCATAAAGATGGCGGATCATCCTAATATACCCCCGTTTGCCGTGCCTTGTGCTGCGCTGAAACGCTTTCTTACCAATTCCCCCGGCGATCAGCTGCCGATGCGGCCGCCGTCATTCTTGGTGATGACGATGGTGGCCGAGCGCGGACGCTTGCCCGCGCCGTAGCCTATGCTGGACGGCCACTGGCTGGTGTACTTGCTCGGGTCGGCAATATTGGCCTGGCTGGTGGTTTCGCCCGGGTGCTGGATGTTGACGAACAGCGCCTTGCCGTCCGGCGTTTCGCAGATGCCGGTCAGTTCGCAGTCCACCGGGCCGACCAGGAAGCGCTTCAGCGTGTCGGCGGTCGGGGTCTTGCCGACAAAGGTGTCCACCGCCAAGGTGCCGGTGCCGGTGGTCGGGTAGGTCAGCGTGACTTTCTTGCCGTCGCCCACCTGGCCCGGCAGCGCGGCCAGCATCATGCAGTTGGTGACGTCGGTGTAGGCGCCGTCATCGGTCTGGATCCAGCAGATGCCGGTGGACGGGCTGAAGGCCAGGCCGTCCGGGCTGGAGAAGTCCTGGTCGGCGGTCAGGCTGGACAGGTTGACCTTGCCCGCGTCGGCGCCGCTTTCCGCGCCGAACAGGTAGACGTCCCAGCTGAAGGCCAGCGCGGTGGAGCCGGCCAGCGCTTCCTTGATGCGCAGGATGTGGCCGTTCGGGTTGCCGCTCTGCGCGGTCGTGCCCTTCATGTCGGTGTAGGCGCGCGGGTTGGGGCCGTCCGGGGCCAGCGCGGACGAGCCGCTCGGGGTCGGGGTGCGGTTGCTGTTATTGGTCAGCGAGAAATACACTTCGCCGTTGGCCGGGTTGACCGAGCACCATTCCGGACGGTCCATCTTGGTGGCGCCGACCGCGTCGCCAGCCAGGCGGGCGTTGATCAGCACGTCGGCCTGGTCGGCGAACTTGTAGCCGGTGTAGGCGGCGATCAGCGGGTTGGTGATGCTCAGCTCGATCCAGCTGCCGGAACCGTCGGCGCCGAACTTGGCCACGTACAGCTTGCCCGAGTCCAGGTATTTGTCGCCCACGGCCAGCACGTCGGCCAGGGCCGCGTCGCCCGGGTTCCAGGCTTGGGTGGAGACGAATTTGTAGATGTACTCGTTGCGCGAGTCGTCGCCCATGTAGACGGCCAGCGGCTGGCCGGCCACCACTTTGCCGAAGGCGGCGCTTTCGTGCGCGTAACGGCCCAGCGCGGTGCGCTTCTTGACGGCCTTGGCCTTGTTGTACGGATCGGCTTCCACGATGTAGCCCATGCCGTTCATTTCGTTGCGGTAGTCGTCGCTGCCGTCCACCGACGCGCCCAGCTTGCTGTTGTTCCAGCGCGCGTATTTGTCGTCGGCGCCGCCGCTTTCCCAGCCGTGGCGCGATGCCGCGCCCTGGCTGCGGCCGTAGCGGTTCAGCGCAGCGACGCTCTTGTCGTTGCCGCGCGCGGCATTGTCGGCGGCGCCGCGCACAAAGTAGCCGGACCAGTTTTCTTCGCCGGAGACGAAGCTGCCCCACGGGGTCTTGCCGGTGCCGCAGTTGTTCAGGGTGCCGCGCGTTTTGCTGGCGTCCTTGGAGTACTTGGTCACCAGCAGCGCGTTGCCGCGCGCCGGGCCGGAGATTTCGCATTCGGTCAGGCAGGTGACGCGGCGGTTGAAGGCCGAATCCTTGACGTATTCCCATTTGCCGCCGGTCTTGCGCACTTCAACCATGGACAGGCCGTGCAGCGCGGTTTCGCGGTCGATCTCGGCGGCCGGGCGCGGCAGGGTGTTGCTGCCGCCGTTGGCGTGGATGAAGAAGGACGACAGCTGCTGGTTGGTGGTCGCTTCGTGGTTGACGGCCAGGATGCCGCGCTCGACGGCGCTGGTGGACGCCTTGCCGTCGGCGCTCAGGCCGAAGAACTCCATGCCGTCGTGGTGGTCGCCGGCGCGGTTTTCGAAGTCGGCGTCGCTGCCGTCATTCTTGAAGGCGGTGGCGGTGGCGGTCAGCGGGTCGCCCAGCGCGTACAGCACGGTGGCGGTGTAGCCTGCCGGCACGGTAACCAGGTCGGCCAGGCTCTTCGGCACGGCGCTGAAGCTGAGCAGCTTTTCGGCCGGGGGCGGCGGCACCACAGGGTCCGGCACGGCAGGCGAATTGATGTCGCCGCCGCATGCGGTCAGGCCCATGGAGCCGAGCACCACGGTGGCAGCGCCGGCGGCGCCGCCGCGCAGCAGGTTGCGGCGGCTGATGCGCTGTTCCAGCACGGCGCTGAAGTGTTCGTTCGGGGTATCGTTGTAGCCGATATCGTCTGGGTCGATGGAGGCTGGCACGCGGTCTTTGCTGTTCATATTCTTGGTCTCTGAGTTGGGAGGGTGCGACGCCCGCCATTCTAGGAGGAATAAATGACAACATTGTGACCGGGGCCCCTGCCTGCTATCCTAGTTTTGTCATGGACAATTTATCCGTGCTTAACAGTTTTCTTTTGAATCGATGGACAATATTGTCAAAAGTGAAGTACTGTTTCATATCAGTCACTGGCGAGGCGCCGCCGGGGCCGATGCAGCATGCAGTTTCGCTATGAAAAACAGGCATCTGTTGTAAGGCCATATCGTAATGATTATTGCCTGTTGTTAATTCAACGGATGTGAGACTACAATCGAAAGAATGCGCCTAAAAATTGCGCATACGAGTGTCTTTTTGCGGAATACGCCTATATGTCTTTTTTGTCCTCACCTTCGCCCAAGCTAGCGCCATGGAAAGTTCTGCTGGTCGATGACGAACCCGATATCCACGACGTCACCAAGCTGACCCTGACCCGCTTCCGCCTGGACGGCCGCGCGCTCAGTTTCGTCCATGCCTACAGCGGCGCGGAGGCCAAGGAAGTGCTGGCGCGCGAGCAGGATATCGCGCTGGTGTTCCTGGACGTGGTGATGGAGCAGGAGGACAGCGGCCTGGAAGTGGCGCGCTGGATGCGCCAGGAGCTGGACAACCAGTTCACCCGCATCGTGCTGCGCACCGGCCAGCCGGGCCAGGCGCCGGAAGAGCGCGTGATCGTCAACTACGACATCAACGACTACAAGGAAAAGACCGAGCTCGACCGCACCAAGCTGTTCACCACCACCTTCGCCGCGCTGCGCGCATACCGCGACATCATGAAGGTGGAGGAAGCGCGCATTGCGCAGCTGAACTACCGCGAAGGCCTGGAGCGCGTGATCGCCGCCTCGGCCCATATCTTCCAGCAGCGCAACCTGAAGGACTTCGCCAACGGCCTGCTGCAGCAGGTGGTGGCGCTGCTGCGCCTGGAAAACAGCATGCTGCTGCGCCTGCGCGCGGCCACCGCCATCAGCGGCGAACATGAATACGAAATCCTGGCCCAGATCGGCGACGAGGAAAACATCCTCACGCCCGACCTGCTGGCCCAGCTGGACGACGCCAAGAGCAACCGCATCTCCCGCGTGCACGGCGACACCTATGTCGGCTACTTCCCCAACAGCAGCGGCAAGGCCTCGCTGCTGGTGCTCAAGGGCGTGGAAGAAATCTCCGACATCGACGCCAAGCTGCTGGAAGTGTTCTGCTCGGGCGTGGCGATCGCCTTCGACAACATCCTGCTGACGCAGGAAATCACCGACACCCAGGCCGAGCTGATCCTGCGCCTGGGCGACGTGGTGGAATCGCGCTCCAACGAGGCGGGCAACCACGTGCGCCGCATGTCCGAGGTGTGCCATCTGCTGGCCGTGGCCAGCGGCATGCCGGACGAGGAAGTGGCGGTGCTGCGCCACGCCGCGCCCATGCACGACATCGGCAAGATCGCCACGCCGGACGCGGTGCTGCTGAAACCGGGCAAGCTCGACGCGGCCGAATGGGAAATCATGAAGCAGCATCCGGCGGTGGGCCTGTCCATCCTGGACGGCTCGCAGCGCCCGATCCTGAAAGCGGCCGCCGTCATCGCGCACCAGCACCACGAGAAATTCGACGGCAGCGGCTACCCGCAAGGCCTGCGCGGCGACAAGATCCACCTGTACGCCCGCATCGTGGCCGTGGCCGACGTCTTCGACGCACTGATGCACAAGCGCTGCTACAAGGAAGCGTGGCCGGTCGACCAGGTGGTGAGCCACCTGCGCGAAGTGGCCGGCCACCACCTGGACCCGGTCTACGTCGAGCACCTGATCAACAACATCGACAAGGCGCTGGCCATCAACGAGCGCTTCCCGGACTGAACGCCGCCTGCACGGCGTGCTCGATGCGGCCGGCCAGTTCGGCGTCGGCCAGCATCGGGAACTCCTTCTTCAGTTTATTCGACACCGCCCAGCCGTTTTCGCGCACCGCGCGCACGATGCGGTCGATTTCCGCATCCGGCCCTTCCAGCCAGTTCTTCACCTTCCGCCGCGCGCTGTAGACGCCGCGCAGATACGCCGCCTCGTCCGGCATCTCTTCGGCCAGGGTGTGCCGCAGCACGCCGCCCAGGTAAGCCGCATGTTTGCTCAGGTCCGGATAGCGCCAGGCAGCCATCGCATCCTCGTAAGCGCCGAACTGGAAGTTTGAGCGGACGCCATCCTCGTATTCCGCCATGGCGCCAAACTGGTACTGCTGCGCGTATTTGCGCATCAGCGGCCGGGAGAAGACTTCCAGCGTCTGGTCATACACTGCGCGCGCGAAGGCCGAGCGCGTGATCGAGGCCGACACCGGCAAAATAAAGGGCGCCGGCACTGCCCCGTCACGCCGCAGGATATCGTTAATCAGAAAGCGCGAAATCCGGCCATTCCCGTCCGACATGGGATGGATATAGACAAAACCGAACGCCGCCACCGCCGCGCGGACGGCCGGCGGCCGGCCCACCGTGCACGCCAGGCTGGCCCGCAAGCCTTCGAGCAACGGCAGGATCGCGTCCCAATGCGGGGCGATGTAGTCGACCACGTCGCTATACGTATTGAGATGGCCGACGAACACCGGCGAGCGGCGCAGGCCGTAGCGTGTTGCGGCCGGCCCCAGTATGCTGGCCTGCAAGGCCGCCAGGCTGTCCAGCGCCAACGGATCCTCCGAGCGGCCGCACATGGACTCCATCGTGGCAGCAAAGCGCTGGATGCGGCCCTGCTGGCTCTCCTCGTGCTCAATGGCGAAGCTGGCGCGGCTTTCCCTGATCGTCAGCCAAACTGCGCTGCGCTGGAGAATATCCTGTCCGTAGGCCGACTCAAGCTCCGCCAGCGCGTGGGCAAAATCGATAGCCTCGGCCGCCAGCACCTCCGGGCTGCGCGACACCACCGGACAAAACTGGCACGTGCCCGGCAAATTGTTGCGCACCCGCCAGCGCTTCACTGCGATAAACGATGTGGAAGTGAGATAAGCGCCGGCATCAATGGCGTCGACGTAGTTGCCCGCGGCGGTATCCGGCACAGCGAGCGTCCGCCCGGTCAGCCACTCGAAAAAGAACCCCGCCCTGCGCGCATATTGCCCGGTAGGCTCTCGCCTGATCCACACTTCAAGCTCAAGCGGTTCAATCCGCGCAAACAGGCGCGCCAGCAACTCCAGATGCAAACGCTCATGTTTTAGTGCAAAAGTAAGCTGCGCTTGCAGATCATGTGCAGGACGGACAGATGCAGGAAGGCTGCTCGCGGCAGGCAAAGGCTGGACAGGCTCGGCGCCATACCGCTCCGCCAGCCATCGCCACCCTGCCCTTGTCCCTGCGGTAACCATGATTAAAATCGTTCAGAAGTACTCGAAAACGATTATGCGCCTAAAATTTTGATTACAAATCGAGGCTTGGGACAAAAAACGCTTATGGCGCTGAAAGACCAGAAGATTGAGCAATACGAAGGCAAGTCCCCTTGAGGCAACGTGGTCGCACACATTCGGACGCGAGTCGAACGGGCATCTCTTGGGAACTTCAGAGACTGCTCTCCGGTCGGTGGTGGGGTCGCGGAAATGAGAATAAACTGCTATTAAACTCGTCAAGTCCATGCGAGAAAAACCATGACTATCGAACTTACCCCGTGGGACACCTCACAGCAGTTACAAACCCGAGAAGATATCGTGTTGTTTCTGGAGGCATGCCTGGAACAAGCGGCAGACGATGTTCCCTTCATTTCTGTTGCTATCGAAACAGTCGCACGCTCCCCGGCGCTGGCTCAACTCTCAGCCAGCGATGAGTTGCGTGAAGGAATTCTTAGCCTGATAAATGCTCATCCGTCCAACATTGCGCAACTGCTCTCTGAAATATTACATATAAAAATATCAGGAAATGGACATATCACAACCTATACAGTTTGAGGAATAGGAAGGCCGGGTCTCCTCAAGCCTGCGGCTTGCCTTGCTGGACGCGGGGGAAGCGCAGGTTGTAGTGCAGGCCCATGTTGGGGGCGCTGACCACTTTGACCGTGCCGCCCAGCGGACCCGTCACCAGGTTGTACAGGATGTGCGCGCCCAGGCCGCTGCCGCCGGAGCCGCGCTTGGTGGTGAAGAAGGGGTCGAACAGCTGGCTCAAGGTGCCAGGATCCATGCCGATGCCGTTGTCGCTGTAGTCGAACTGCACGTGGTCGCCCTCCACCCTGCCCTTGATCTTGATCGAGCCGGACTGGCCTTCGCCAAAGCCGTGCACCAGCGAGTTGACCACCATATTCGTCACGATCTGCGACACCGCGCCGGGGAAGCTTTCCATGTCGATGTCCGGCGGGCAGTCCACTTCCACTTCGATCGGCTTGCCCTTCAGCTTGGGCTGCAGCGACAGCAGCACCTCGTCCAGGTATTTGCGCAGGTTGAAGCTGCGCACATTGTCGGACGACTGGTCCACCGCCACCTGCTTGAAGCTGCGCACCAGCGCCGCCGCGCGCTGGGTGTTGGTGGTCATGATGCGCAGCGACTGGTCGACGATGTCGAAGAACTGGTTCAGCCCGTCCTCGTCCAGGGCGCCGTTGGCCAGGTCTTCCTTGGTCAGCTTGAGTTCCTGCACCAGGTGGCTGGTGGCGGTCACGCAGATGCCCAGGGGCGTGTTGATTTCGTGCGCCACGCCGGCCACCAGGCGGCCCAGCGAGGCCAGCTTTTCCTGCCGCACCAGCTCGCCCTGCGCTTCCTGCAGCTGCGTCAGCGCCGTGTTCAGCGCCGCGTTCTGCTCCTCCAGCGCGCTCTTGGCGCGGCGGATGGCGCGGTCGGCCTGCAGGCGCGAGATCACCACCGCCACGTGGCTGGCCATGAAGGCCAGCACGTCCAGGTCGGACTGGGTGTAGATCACGTCCTCGTGGTAGCTCTGCACCACCAGCACGCCGTAGGCATAGTCGTTGAGCAGTATGGGCGCGCCCATCCAGCTGATGATCTCTTCGTTGCCCAGCGGCCGCTCCACCTCGCCGGACGCCATCAGCGCCAGATAGCCGTCGCGGTCCAGCAGCACCGGCTGGCGCTGCTTCAGGATGTAGGAGGTCATGCCCACACCGTAGGAGAAGCTGGTGCACGGCGCGGTCGGGTCTTTCTCGTCGACGAAATACGGGACCGTGATCTCGTTGTTGCTCGGGTGGTAGAGCGCGATCAGGAAGTTGCGCACGGTCAGCACTTCGCTGATGGCTTCGTGCAGGCGCTGGTACATGGTGTTGCGGTCCCACGAGCCGCCCGACAGGCTGGCGATCTCGTACAGCGCGCGCTGCAGGCTTTCGGCGCGGCGGCGCTCGGCCACTTCGTACTCCAGCGCGGCGGTGCGCTCGTGCACGGCGCGCTCCAGGCGATCCATGCTCTGCAGGCCTTGCAGCGCGCTCGACACGTGGCTGGCGATCAGCTGGAACAGCGCCTGGTCTTCCTCGCTGAAAGTGTGCTGCTTGTCGTAGCTCTGGATCACCATGGCGCCCATGGCCTGGTGGTTCTGGTCCAGCAGCGGGCAGCCCATCCAGTGCTCGGCGGTGGTGCCCAGCCCCCACACGGCGCCGTCGGTCTCGTGCGAGGTGTGCTCCTCGGCCGTCATGATCAGGCGCTGGCCGTTCAGTATCACCCAGGCGGTGGGCGAATGGTCGGACGAGGGCAGCTCCACCAGCTCCTGGCCGTCATAGGGCGCGTCGTCCACCTCGTCGACAAAGTAGACGAAGCGCACCGAGTTGGGGCGCCCCTCGTCGCTCAGCGCGACATAGAAGTTGGCAGCGTACATGATGCGCCCCAGCGCCTCGTGCACCGCCTGCACAAATTCCGCAATGTCGGTGCAGGTGCTCGATTTCTGCCCGATTTCGAGCAAGATGCTTTGTACGGCTTCCAGGCGGCTAAGACGGCTTTCCATCGATTTTTCCTATGTGCAATTGAGCACAGGAATGGTAACAGTTCAGGCAGGCCGGCGGTAGCCGCTTTCTATCCACGCTGTGGCGCTCGCCACACTGAGTTTGAAGGTCGGCAGCGCGCGCACCTGGGCCAGCTCCTCGCCGTAGGGGTCGAAGGCGGTCAGGGTGGCGTAGGGTTCGTCCTCGTCCGGCGTGATGTCGAAGTTGACGGTGATGTAGGCCGCGCCTTCGGTGTTCACGCGCACGCTCTTGTGCAGCTGGGCGTGCAGCTGCTGCTCGTGGCGGCGCAGCACTTCGTTGGCGGTCTTGACCAGGGTGTTGAAGGCGTTGATGTCGAGCGGCTTGGGGTTTTTCTTGTCGCGCCCCATGGTCCACGGCCCCACCAGGGCCGGTTCCGGCTCGCCGTCCTTGATCATGGCCACGGCCCAGCCTTCGTCCTCGTCGTTCTTGATCACGCGCGCGGTCCAGCCATTGGCTTGCCATAGGCGGTCTTCCTGGACCAGGGCGTCTTCGTCCTGATTTTGGTCTTGGTCTTGGTCGGAAAGCAGGGTGTCGTCAAACATGGCGTCAGTCATGGGAGCTCGCTTTACTGGATATACATACAGTTAAAAACCGTATCATAGCCGAATTCAGCGCTTGCGGGGAACTGCCGTCGAGCCCCGCACCACCAGTTCCGGCTTGAGCCGGATTTCCACCTGCCCGCCGCCCTCCCCGCGCAGCTGGCGCAGCACCAGCTGGGCCGCCTGCACGCCCATCGCATGGTGGCCGATGCGCACCGTCGTCAGCGGCGGGTTGACCATGTCGACAAAGGGCATGTCGTTGTGGCCCACCACCGACACGTCCTCCGGGCAGCGCAGGCCGCGCTCGCGCAGCGCGTCGTAGCAGCCCAGCGCCAGCAGGTCGTTGCCGGCCAGGATGGCGGTCGCCTGCGGGTAGCGGTCCAGCGCGTCCAGGCAGCCGGCGCGGCCCGCTTCGCGCGTGTAGGCGCTGCACTCGGCCAGCAGCACGTCGTCGCGCGCCACGCCGTGCGCGGCCAGCGCCAGTTCATAGCCTTCCTTGCGCAGGTGGCCGGTGGACAGCGTTTGCGGCCCCACCAGGTGCACCAGCTGGCTGTGCCCGAGCGCCAGCACGTGCTCCACCGCCAGGCGCATGCCGGCGTATTCGTCGTTCACCACGCTGGACACGCGGCTGCTGTCCTCGCTGCGGTTGACCGTCACCAGCGCCACGCCAGCCTCCAGGCAATGGCCGATCACCGGGTCGTCGCGGGTGGCGGTGGCCAGTATCAGCGCGTCCACCTGGCGCGCCAGCAGCTGGTCCACCACAAAGCGCTGCTGCGCCGGGTCTTCCCCGGCGTTGGTCACCAGCGCCACGTAGCCGTGCTTGCGCAGCTCGTCCTCTATGCCCAGCAGGATGGGCGGGAACACCGGGTTGGTAATGTCGGGCAGCATCACGCCGACGATGTTGGAGCGCCGCGTGCGCAGCGCCGCCGCCATCTTGTTGGGGCGGTAGCCGTGCTTGGCGGCTTCCGTCAGCACCCGCTGCGCCACTTCCTCACCCACCATGTGGCGCGTTTCCGGGTCCATGACGCGGCCCACCGTGGAGGTGTGCACCCCCAGAATCTCTGCCAGGCCCTTCAGCGTCATCTTTTTCTGCTGCATAGACTTCCCGCGTCCCTCGCTAATCGATGTCGTATTTTCGCACGCCCGCGCTTCCCAGCGTAAACCAAGAAATCTATGCGAACGTTCGCAAATATTTTCTCTCAACGCTTGAATTCACATTTTGTTCTGCTACTATCAAGTCAATGCGAACGTTCGCATAACCAAATACAAGCAGGAGGAGACAGCAAGTGGACATGAACACCGCCAACATTATCGACGGCGAAGCATCCGTCACCGCCGTGGCGCACGCCGCCATGGCCCGCACGCCGGACGCGCGCCTGCGCCAGCTGGTGGCCGCCTTTGTCGACCATATGCACGCGCTGATACGCGAAGTGGACCTGACCGAAGCCGAGTTCGACACCGTGCTCAAATTCGTCACCGACATCGGCCAGCAGACCAACGACGTGCACAACGAGGTGGTGCTGGCGGCCGACGTGCTGGGCATCTCCACCCTGGTGGCGCTGCGCAACAATCCGCAGACCCAGGGCCAGAGCGCGGCCGCCCTGCTCGGCCCCTTCTGGCGCGCGGCCGCGCCGCTGTGCGCCAACGGCGATTCCATCGCGCGCGGCGACACGCCCGGCACGCCCATGCAGGTGTTCGGCCAGGTGCGCGGCCTGGACGGCCAGCCCATCTGCGGCGCCAAGGTCGACGTGTGGCAGGCCTCGCCGGCAGGCCTGTATGAAAACCAGGACGCCCACCAGCCGGCCATGAACCTGCGAGGCTACTTCATCACCGGAGAAGACGGCCGCTACAGCTTCCGCACCGTGCGCCCGGCCGGCTACCCGGTCCCCACGCACGGCGCGGTGGGCGTGCTGCTGCGCCTGCAGGATCGCCACTGCATGCGGCCCGCCCACGTGCACTTCATGGTGTCGCACCCGCAGTGCAAGACGCTGATCACCCAGGTCTTCGCGGACGACTGCGACCACCTCGGCAGCGACGTCTCCTTCGGCGTGACCAAGCCGCTGGTGGGGCAGTTCGTGCGCCACGCGGGCGACGCCGGCGAGTACTACACCCTCAATTACGACTTCGTCCTGGAAGCGGGCGAAAGCTGCTTCCCCGAAGCGCCCATCAAATAAGGAAACCAGCATGCCAATACCACTTCCACTCGCGGGCCAGGTGGCCATCATTGCAGGCGGCGCGGGCGCCATCGGCTACGCCAGCGCGCAGCGCCTGGCCAGCCAGGGCGCGCGCATCGTGCTGCTCGGCCGCGCCGGCGGCGACGCCCACGCCAAAGCCGCTGCCCTGCCCCCGCCGCAATTCGGCGAACACTGCGCCATCGACGCAGAGCTGGCCGACAGCGCCGCCCTGGCCCGCGCCGCCGCCGAAGTGCGCGAACGCTATGGCCGCGCCGACATCCTGGTCAACTCGGCCGGCTTCACGCAGCCGGTGCCGCACGCCGACCTGGACGCATTGAACGACGACCTGATCGACGCCATCTTCACCGCCAACTGGCGCGCGCCGTTCGCCGCCATCCGCGCCTTCGCGCCGCTGCTGCGCGCTTCCGGCAAGGGCCTGGTGGTCAACATCTCGTCCATCGCCGCCACCACCGGCATCGGCAGCAACGTGGCCTACTGCGCCGCCAAGGCCGGCCTGGACACCATGGCCAACTCGCTGGGCCGCGCGCTGGCGCCGCACATCCGCGTCATCAACGTTTCGCCCGGCGTGGTGGACAGCCAGTTCGTGCCGGGCCGCGACGCCGCCTTCAACGACAAGCAGGCCTCCACCACCCCGCTCAAGCGCATCGGCCAGCCGGACGACATTGCCGCCGCCGTGGAAGCCTGCGCCACCACGCTGCTGTTCGCCACCGGCAGCGTGATCCGCATCGACGGCGGCCGCCACCTCGGCGCGGCGTAAGGAGGGCACATGAACAAGACCATCATCACCTGCGCCGTCACCGGCAACATCGTCAAGCCGGACCAGCACCCGGGCCTGCCGGTCACGCCGCGCCAGATCGCGCAAGCCTGCCTGGACGCGGCCGACGTGGGCGCTTCCGTGGTCCACATCCACGTGCGCGATCCGCGCACCGGCATGCCGTCCATGGAGCTGGACCACTACGCTGAAGTGATGCAGCGCATCCGCGAACAGAACCGAGAGCTGGTGATCAACCTGACCACCGGCCCAGGCGGCCGCTTCATCCCCAGCGCGGACGACCCGCAGGTTGCGGCTCCCGGCAGCACGCTGATGCTGCCGGAAAAGCGCGTGGCCCATATCGCTGCGCTGCGGCCCGACATCGCCACGCTGGACCTGAACACCATGAACTCCGGCGCGGACGTGGTCATCAACACGCCCGCCAATGTGCGCCGCATGGCCAAGGTGATACGCGAGGCGGGCGTGCTGCCCGAGATCGAAATCTTCGACTCCGGCGACCTGCACCTGGCGCGCGACCTGATCGCCGACGGCACGCTGGCCGGCCCCGGCCTGTTCAGCTTTGTGCTGGGCGTGCACTACGGGTTCAGCGCCAGCCCGGAAACCATGGCCTACGCGCGCGGCCTGCTGCCGCCGGGCGCCACCTGGACCGGCTTCGGCATCGGCCGCCACGAATTCCCCATGGTGGCGCAGGCCTGGCTGCTGGGCGGCCATGTGCGCGTCGGCTTCGAGGACAACCTGTACATCGCCAAAGGCCGCCTGGCCAAGGACAACGCCGAGCTGGTGGCGCGCGCGCGCCAGATCGTTGAATCGCTGGGCGGCGCCGTTGCCACGCCAGCCGAAGCACGAAAAATATTGAGCATGTAATTACACCAACCGAGGAGACATTATGAACACCGTCCGCGTTAACGAAAAAGCCGCCAGCATCGACCTGCTGGCCCCCACCCTGTCCACCACCGAGCGCCCGATTGCCCAGCCCGGCCAGTGCGTCATCGAAGTGCACAGCGCAGGCGTGAACCCCAGCGACGTGAAGGCCGCGCTGGGCGCCATGCCGCACGCCGTCTGGCCGCGCACGCCGGGCCGCGACTACGCCGGCGTGGTCATCGACGGCCCGGCCGAACTGCTGGGCGTCGAAGTATGGGGCAGCGGCGGCGAGCTAGGCATCCGCCGCGACGGCACCCACGCGCGCTACCTGGTTCTGGACACGGCCGCCGTGCGCGCCAAGCCGGCCAGCGTATCGATGCTGGAAGCGGGCGCAGTGGGCGTGCCCTTCATCACCGCCTACGAAGGCCTGCGCCGCGCCGGACTGCCGCAGGCGGGCGACGTGGTGCTGGTCATGGGCGGCAACGGCAAGGTGGGCCAGGCCACCATCCAGCTGGCCACCCGCGCCGGCGCCCGCGTGTTCGCGGTGGAGCGCAGCAAGGAAGCCTATATCGGCCACGCCAGCGGCGCGGTGGACATGATCGCGGCCGACACCCAGGACATCGCCGCCTATGTGCGCGACAAGACCGGCGGCCACGGCGCGGACATCGTCTACAACACCGTCGGCAGTCCCTACTTCGAGCAGGCCAACGCGGCGCTGGCCACCGGCGGACGCCAGATCTTCATCTCCACCATAGACCGCGCCGTCCCCTTCGACATCTTCGCCTTCTACCGCGGCCAGCACACCTACGTCGGCATCGACACCCTGGCGCTCGACTCGCTGGCCTGCGCCCGCATCCTGGACGCGCTGGCGCCCGGCTTCGCCGACGGCACGCTCAAGCCCTTCCCTGTGCTGGCGGACACCATCTACGCCCTGAAGGACGCCGCGCAAGGCTACCGCGCCGTGCTGGGCGGCGCGCGCGAGCGCGTGGTTTTGCAACCAGATCTGCTGCCGGCATGAACCTCACCCGCTACCAGCAAGCCCCGGCCTACTTCCCGCCCAACCACGCAGGCATGCACTGCCTGCGCCTGCAGGGCCATGAAGCGGGACCGTCGGACAGCCTGTGGCTGGGGCTGTCGCACCTGCTGCCGGGCGGCGGCACCACGCTGGACGCGTCCGGCGTGGAGAAGCTGTACGTGGTGCTCGAAGGCGAAGTGACCATCGCCACCGAGGACGGCGAACAGGTGCTGCGCCAATACGATTCCGCGCGCCTGGCGCCCGGAGAAAAGAGGGCCTTGAAGAACAACACGAACCACCCGGCCAGCATCCTGCTGGCCATGCCATACCAGTCAAAATAAGTAGCAAACAATAAGCTAGACCTTGATCGAAGCACACGACGAAGTATTGGAGGAGACACATGATTACCACCAGCCCTACCGGCCCGGGCACGGGCGCGCTGCCGCCCGCAGTCCGCACCCGCAAGCCTTTCTACGCCATCCTGTACGTGCAGGTGCTGTTCGCCATCGCGCTCGGCATCCTGCTCGGCCACCTCGACGCCAAGCTGGCGATCGACATGAAGCCGCTGGGAGACGGCTTCATCAAGCTGATCAAGATGCTGATCGGCCCCATCGTGTTCTGCACCGTCGTCAGCGGCATCGCCGGCATGCAGGACATTAAGAAAGTCGGCCGCATCGGCTGCAAGGCCCTGCTGTATTTCGAGCTGGTGTCCACCTTCGCGCTGTTCATCGGCATGGCGGTCGGCAACTGGCTGCGCCCGGGCGACGGCTTCAACGTCAACCCGGCCACGCTGGACGCCAAGGCCGTCGCCGACTACGTGGGCAAGGCCAAGACGCTGAGCACCACGGACTTCTTCATGAACATCATCCCCACCACCGTGGCGGACGCTTTCGGCAAGGGCGACGTGCTGCAGGTACTGCTCATTTCGCTGCTGTTCGGCTTCGCGCTGGCGGCCATGGGACAGCGCGCCAAGCCGGTGACGGAGCTGATCGAAATGGGCTCGCAGGCGGTGTTCGGGGTGATCGGCTTCATCATGCGTTTCGCCCCCATCGGCGCGTTCGGCGCCATGGCCTTCACGGTCGGCAAATACGGCGTGGTGGCGCTCGGCCCGCTGCTGCGCCTGATCGGCACCTTCTACCTGACCTCCGCGCTGTTCGTGCTGATCGTGCTGGGCCTGATCGCGCGCGCCGCCGGTTTCAGCATCATCAAGTTCCTGGTCTACATCAAGGAGGAGATTTTCCTGGTGCTGGGCACCAGCTCGTCCGACACCGCGCTGCCCACGCTGATGGCCAAAATGGAGAGGCTGGGCTGCTCCAAACCGCTGGTAGGCCTGATCGTCCCAACCGGCTACACTTTCAACACCGACGGCACCAGCATCTACATGACGATGGCGGCGCTGTTCGTGGCCCAGGCCACCAATACCGAACTCAGTTTCCTGCAGCAGCTGGCCATCTTCGGCGTGGCCATGCTGACGTCAAAAGGCGCCAGCGGCGTGCAGGGCGCTTCCTTCATCGCGCTGGTCGGCACGCTGGCGGTGGTGCCCACGATACCGGTGGCCGGCATGGCGCTGATACTGGGCATAGACCGCTTCATGAGCGAAGCGCGCGCACTCGTCAACATGATAGGCAACGGTGTCGCCACGGTGGTCATGGCGCGCTGGGAAGGCGAGCTGGATCGCGAAAAACTGTCCGTCATCCGCTAAAGGAAGAACACAATGAAAAAAACCTACCACTCGCCGGCGGCGCTGCCGCTGGCCATGGCACTGTCGCTCACGCTGGCGCCCGGACTGGCCGCCGCGCAAAGCAGCGTCACCGTCTACGGCCGCCTGAACGTGGCGCTGGAATCCATGGAGACCTCGGCCGGCACCGCCGGCAAACCGCTCAGCATCACCCGCGAAGTGAACAACCGCTCGGTGTTCGGCTTCAAGGGAACGGAAGACCTGGGCGACGGCATGAAGGCGCTGTTCCAGATCGAAGGCACGCTGTCGCCGGACACCGGCGAAGGCAGCCCGGCCGCGCGCGACACGCGCGTGGGCCTGGAAGGCGGCTTCGGCCAGGTCTTCCTGGGCCACTGGACCACGCCCTACAACAACAGCACTTCCGGGCTGGACCCGTTCTATCCCACCACGGCCGGCTATATGAGCATCATGGGCAATGGCTCCGGCTCCACGGTGGACAATGTGAGCAATGTGTCGTCCTTCGACCGGCGCCAGCAGAACAGCATCAGCTGGTATTCGCCCGTGTGGCGCGGCTTCTCGCTGCGCACCGCGCACGGCATCAGCGAAGAACGCCCGGCCGGCGGCGCCAAGCCGTCGCTCACGTCGCTGGCCGCCATCTACGAGCAGGGACCGTGGTATGCGGCGCTGGCGCACGAGCTGCACAAGGACTACCAGGGCAAGGGCCGCGACGACAAGGGCACGCGCCTGGCGGCGGCCTACAAGTTCGTTAGCAGCTACGGCGAAACGCGGCTGGCTGTGGTGGCTGAAAAGCTCAGCTACGAGACTGCCACGGGCAAGCTGGAACGCAAGGCGGCGTATTTGTCGGCCAGCCACCAGTCCGGCGCGCATGGCCTGAGGCTGGGCGTGGCGCGGGCGGGCGACGGCAGCGGCGCTTCCACGCAGAAGATAGGCTTTATCAAGCGCGGGCCGGACACCGGGGCGCTGCACGCCACGGTGGGCTATGACTACACGCTGTCCAGGCGCAGCAGCTTGTACGCCTATTACACGCGCCTGGACAACGAAGCCAATGCGGTGCATGACTTCGCCATCAATCCGCTGGGCGTCAGCGCAGGCGCCACGCTCAAGGGCGCGGCATTCGGCATCAGGCACGCGTTTTAACGGCGCTGGCGGGTTACGCGCTCCGCGCTAACCCGCCCTTGTATTATTCCATCTGCCCCGAAAACGGAACGTCGGGGCAGAGCAACTGGATGCCGTACCCGCCCTTGGTCGCCAAGATCGTGATGTAGATTTCGCAGCAGTTGCTCTTATTCCATTAAAGATCGAACAGTATCTTTGGCCCGGCGTGCCGTGAGCCCGCATTTGCAAGGTTGATCAGGAGAAGAGTAATGTTGTGTCTTGGTATAGATGTCGCCAAATTGAAGGTCGATTGCGCACTGCGCCTGGAAACGGGCAAACACCGTGCGAAAGTTGTAGAAAACACCCAGGCTGGCTTTGCCAAACTGGAAGCGTGGCTGCAGAGTCATACGGACGGGTTGCCCCATATCTGCATGGAGGCCACTGGCGTCTATTGGGAGGCGATCGCGGAGTTCTTTGCCCGTCGGGGCTACCGCGTCAGTGTCGTCAATCCGGCCCAGATCAAGGCGTTTTCCCAGGCGCAGCTGGTGCGCACCAAGACCGACCAGGTCGACGCCAAGGTCATTGCCGAGTTCTGCGCCAAGCATGGTCCGGAAGCATGGCAGCCGCCGCCGCTGAGCGAACAGGAGTTGAAAGCGATGGTGCTGCGCCTGGATGCGCTGCTGGCCATGCAGACGCAGGAAACGAACCGCCTGGACGTGGCGCGCGAATCGGTCCGGGCCGATATCGAACAGCATATTGCCTGGCTCGGCGAGCAGATTAAACAGCTGCGCAAGCGCGTACGTGATCACATCAACGACGATCCCGACATGCGCGGCAGACGCGACTTACTCGATACCATTCCCGGTGTCGGGGACAATACCATTGCGTTACTGCTGGCCTATGGCATGCATGCCGGGCGCTTCGACAACGGCCGGCAGGCTGCCGCCTTTGCAGGCCTCGATCCGCGCCAACATGAGTCCGGATCAAGCGTGAAGCAGCGGCCCCGGATGTCCAAGATCGGCCACGCGCATCTGCGCAAAAATCTGTACATGCCGGCTATGGTAGCGCTGTACCGCACCGACTGGGGGCGCCAGTTCCGCACCCGCCTGGAAGCAGCAGGCAAGCCGGCCAAGCTGGTGATCGGCGCCATGATGCGCAAGCTCGTCCACGTTGCTTTCGGCGTCTTAAAATCTGGCAAACCATTCAATCAGGAGCTTCAAAACGCTTGACCGGCATAACAGTATCTACGCATGTTCAAGCCACGATAGTCCGCTCAGCGTAACCCGCCGTGCATGCGGCGCCGGGACGACAAAGACATCGCGGGCCGGTGGGCTAAGGTGCGGATCGCATGTTCAAGCCACGATGGTCCGCTCGGCGTAGGGCGGGTTAGCTGCGCAGCAGCGTAACCCGCCGTGCATGCGGCGCCGGGACTACAAGGACATCGCGGGCCGGTGCGGCGGGGCGATCGGCGGCCCCAGCGGGGTACGGCGCGGATCGATGGCCGGTTCCGGCATATGGTAGGTGTAGGGATTGATGATGATCGGCGGAATCGTGGGTGGCGCCGACGGCGGCCCTTTGGGTCCGCCCGACAATTCAGTCGCGCTACGCTGGCGCATTGCACTGCCGAATCCCGAGGATATCGATTGACCCTCGCTCAGTTCTAGCCAAGCCATATTGCCCTCCATGTGCAAGATAGGTATTCAGTATAGGCAACGATATCTTTAATTCAAGGAGAACCCTGCCGCTTTTTTCGGCAAGCGGGGGCGATTCCGCAGCTTATCGCCTCCGTCCGCCATTGATCCCGCGAAATCCGCGCTCCATCGCAATCCGGTGGCCCGGCGCGGCCTCCAGCCGTAAAGTCGCACCATACCAACCACGCATCACCACCACGACTTTACGGGGAACCTGAAATGAAAAAACTGCTCGCCATCGCTCTTATCGCCCTGCTCTTTATCGCAGCCTGGAATACCCTCGACACCGGCGACATGGTGGTCCACCTGGGCGACGAGGAATTCGACGGCCCGCTGGGCGTGCTGCTGGGCATCACCTTCGGCGGCCTGGGCCTGCTGATCGGCGCCATCGTCATGGTCTGCGTGGCGGTCTTCCTGGGCTTCCTGTTCGCCGGCCTGGGCGTGCTGATGCTGGCCGGCCTGGTGCTGCTGGCGGTGGTGCTGGTCGCCGTGATGTCGCCGCTGATGCTGCCGCTGCTGATCCCTGCCGGCATCATCTGGTTCTTCGTGGCACGCAACCGCAAGCAGCGCGAACGCAGCGCCAGCCTGAACAAGATGGACCAGAACATGGACCCGCACGCCGCCATCTAAGCCTGCCCGCCCGCCTCCTCGCACCCCGCCCCGGGCGCAAACTGTTCCACACGGTTGCGCCCGGCGCGTTTGGCGCAGTACAGCGCCTTGTCCGCCCGCACCAGCGCCGCATCGCCGCTGGCATCCGCCGGGTCCAGCGCCGCAATCCCTATGCTCACCGTGACCGACAGCGCGCGCCCGTCCACCTGCAGCGGCGTGCCGGCGATGCGCTGCCGCAGCCGCTCGGCGAAGGCCAGCGCGGCGGGCATGTCGGCGCCCGGCAGCAGCACCGCGAACTCCTCCCCGCCCACCCGGCCCAGGGTATCGATCTTGCGCTGGCTGTCGCGCATCAGCGCGGCCAGGTGGCGCAGCACGGCGTCGCCGGTGGCGTGGCCGTATTCGTCGTTGACGCGCTTGAAATGGTCCAGGTCCAGCATCAGCACCGCGCCCTGCTCGCTGATGTCGCGCTGCAAACGGGCCTGCTCATCGTCCAGCCGCGCCATGAACTCGCGCCGGTTCGGCAGGCCGGTCAGGAAGTCGGTGGTGGCCAGCACCAGCAGCTCGTCGTTCATGCGCTTGCGCTCGGTGATGTCCAGCGTGGACACGATAACGAAGTCCAGGCTGTTGGCATGGCCCGGCATCACCAGCAGGGTCAGCTCGTTCAGCCGCTGCACCCCGTCCAGCCGCTCGAAGCTGCCCTCGCAGGCGAACAGGTGGGCGCCCTGCGCCAGCGCGCCCAGCGCCCGGGCGAAAGCGTCCATGGCGGCGCTGTCGAAATTCTGCGCCAAGGTCAGCGCGGAGGCGTCCTTGCTGCCGGGCGGCGCGCCCACCTGGGCCAGCGCGGCCGCGTTGACGTCGGTGATGCGCACCAGGCCGGCCAGCCGCGCCACCTGGCTGGGGTTGGCGCGCAGCCAGGCGGGCACGTCGTCCACGCCGGACTGCGCCAGCTCGGCCAGCGCGGCGCGCACGGCGGACCAGTCCTGCTGCCACAGCGCCACCGGCGCGTGGTCGTACAGGCTGCGGAAGCGCGCCTCGCCGGCGCGCAGCGCCACCGCCCCCTGCGCCTGCTCGATGGCGATGCCGGCCAGCCGCGAAGCCTGCTCCATCAGCGCCAGCTGGGCCACGCTGGGCGCCTGCGCGGCGCGGTGGAAGATGGCGAAACTGCCCAGCATGGCCCCGCTGGCGGCGCGGATGGGCTCCGACCAGCAGGCCTGCACTCCGGCCTGGCGCGCCACGTCGCGGTATTGCGACCACAGCGGATCGCCGGCCAGGTCGGCCACGATCACCCGCCGCCCCAGCTGCACCGCCTGGCCGCAGTAACCTTGCGGCTCGTTCACCGGCTGGCCGTCCATGGCGGCGCACAGCACGGGCGGCAGGCTGGGCGCGGCGCGCACCTGCAGGCGGCTGCCGTCCTCGTCCAGCAGCAGGACGGCGCAGAGCAATTCCGGATGGCCGTCCTCGACGCCGCGCACCACGCTGTCGAGGATGGTCTGCAGCGGCGCGCCGGTGGCCAGCAGCTCCAGCACCTGGCGCCGGGTCTGCTCGCGCACTTCACTCTGGGTGCGTTCGGTAATATCGCGGAAGGACCACAGCCGCGCCGGCGCGCTGCCCAGCCTCAGGCCGCGCGTGAACTGCTCGATGACGCGGCCGTCGCGCAGATGCAGCAGTTCGTGCTGCACGTCGTTCTCGCGCAGCCGGCGCGCCACGGCCGCCAGGAAGACGCTGGGCTGGGCCACCTGCTCGGCCACCTGCTGCAGCAGCAGCGCGCCGTCCTGCGCCCAGTCCAGGTGCTCGGGCACGTTCCACAGCTCGCGGAAGCGGCGGTTGGAATTGAGCACGGCGCCGTCGAAATTGTCGACCAGGATGCCGTCCACCGTGGAGTCCAGTATGCTGCGCAGCACCGCCTGGCTGCGCTGGGCGCTGTCGGCCATGGCCAGCAGGCTGGCCTGGCCCTCCTTGAGTTCGTCGGCCAGCTGGCGCGCCCGGCTCAGCGCGCGGCGCGCCCGCAGGCTGCTGCGCGCCAGCAGCCAGGCCAGCGCCGCCAGCACCGCGCTGAGCACCACGCCGGCGCCGCCTATCAGCTGCACTTTGCTGTCGCGCTCAGCGCCCACGCCGCTGCCCGGCAAGCCGCTGATGCGCAGCGTCCAGCGGTGGCCGGCCAGGCTGATCTTCTGCACCGTGTGGCGCATGCCCGGCTGCGGCGGCCCCGGCTGGCTGTCGTACATGCGCCTGGCAACGGCCAGCTCGTCGCCGTCGTAGATTTCCACGTCCAGCTTGGCGGCGCGCTCGCCGCCCAGGCCGGCCATGACGTCGCCGATGCGGAACGGCGCATACACCCAGCCCGTCAGCGCGGCGCGCCGCTGTTCCAGGGTCTGCTGCGGCTGCGCGTTGCTGTACACCGGCAGCACCAGCAGGAAACCGGCCTGCTCGGCGCCGGGGCCGCCGCCATCCTCCTGCACCAGCCGGATGCGGCCGGTCAGGGACGGCAGGCCGGAATCGCGCGCGCGCTCGAGCGCAACGCGACGCACAGGATCGGACAGCGGGTCGAAACCGAAGGCTTTCAGATTGGTGCCGCTGAACGGCTCGATGTAGACGATGGGCGCGTACTGGGCGCGCGCGCCATCGGGGTGCACCGTGTAGTCCGGAAAGCCGTCGCGCCGCACCGCCAGCACATGCGCATCGAGCTGCGCGCCGCCCACCAGGCGCATATAGCCCACGCCTTGGATGCCGGGGAAATGCTGGTTCAGGTGCTGGCTGTCCAGGTAGCGGTGGAATTCGTCGCGGTCGACAAAATCGGAACTGATGTACAGCCCTTGCACGCCGTACAGCACCTGCTCGTAGGTCTGCATGCGCTGGGCGATGCCGTTCACCAGTTCGCGCACGCGGAAGTCGAAATCGGCCTGCAGGCCCTGGGCCGCGTCGGCGCTGGCGTTGCGCCATAGCCACCAGGTCGATCCCAGGCACACGCCCAACACCAGGCCCGCCACGATGGCCGGGTTCAGCAGGTACTGCAGCGGCCGGCGGGATTCGGGCCGGGGAACGGTAGGGTCCATGCTTGTCGCTGGAGAAACGGCGGTGAAAGGGAGTGCCAGCGCTTCTAATGCTACCGTTGATAGTACGTTAACGGCCCCGCCACGCGCAACGCCCTATTGTGGATTTTCGGCAATAGCCTATGCCGTATTGCCATTTGCAATCGACCTTCAGACATCGATTGTAGGGGAAACTCTTAGCTTTTCCATGTCGAAAAACTTTACACCTGTTGGGTGCACCATCAGGAGGACAAGGGCAAGCCGTTGATTTCAGACAATAAATTTTTCAGGCATGCAACTTGCTTTTGCGTAATTTATATTTCCAAACATTATGAAAGCAAACATGTCCCCACTGATCCGCCTGAGCGCCGCCGCACTTGTCTCCCTCGCCTTCGCCGCCACCGCCGGCGCCACCGTTATCGATTTCAATGGCAAAGCCGCTGGTTACTATGCTAGCGCCAACAATACCGTACTCAACAATATCAAGTTCAGCTCCTCAAGCGGCAATTTGCTTTATATGGGAACCGGCTACACCGGCGGCGACACCAGCCCCTACGCCTATAACGGCACCGACTATCTGATGAGCTATAACAGCTTCACGCTGAGCGCCGCCACAGCAAGCCCGTTCTCGGTACAAAGCCTGGACATGAAAGCCTGGAATACCTATGGCCCTATCGCGTCTGCAACCCTGGTCGGCACCTACGCGAACGGAGGCACCATCTCGAACACCATCAATCTGAATCAAACCGGCAACAACATTTTGACCGGCGGCAACGACTTCAATACCTATCTCCTGAGCGGCTATACCAACTTGACCTCTCTGACTATCCAACAGAGCAACGACAACAACTGGCTGGCCGTGGATAACATCACCATCAATGCCGCAACGGTGCCGGAGCCGGGCACCCTGGCCGTGTTCGGCCCGGGATTGGCGGGCCTGGCCGCAATGCGCCGCCGCAAGCAGCGCTAAGCAGCCCTCGGCGCCTGCCGCAGCTGCCTGCTCAGGCGGCTGCGCCGCCGGCGTACTCGCGATAGCCGCGCGCGCGCAGGGCGCAGGCCGGGCAGGTGCCGCAGCCGTAGCCCCAGTCATGCAGCGCGCCGCGCTCGCCCAGGTAGCAGGTATGCGTGGCCGAGCGGATCAGGTCCACCAGCGGCGCGCCGCCCAGCTGTTCGGCCAGGGTCCAGGTCTGGGCTTTGTCCAGCCACATCAGCGGGGTTTCCAGCTTGATGCGGGTATCCATGCCCAGGTTGAGCGCCACTTGCAGCGCCTTCATGGTGTCGTCGCGGCAGTCCGGGTAGCCGGAGAAGTCGGTCTCGCACATGCCGCCCACCAGCACGTTCAGGCCGCGCCGGTAAGCCAGCGTGGCGGCCACCGTCATGAACAGCAGGTTGCGGCCGGGTACGAAGGTGTTCGGCAAGCCGTTTTCCTGCATCACAATCTCAATATCTTCCGTCATCGCCGTATTCGACAGCGCCGAGATCAGCGACAGGTCCACCATGTGGTCCTCGCCCAGCCGCGCGGCCCACTCCGGCTTGTGCGCGCGCAGCGCCGCCAGCACGCCCGGGCGCACGGTCAGCTCGATGGCGTGGCGCTGGCCGTAATCGAAACCGATGGTCTCAACCCGGCTATAGCGCTCCAGCGCCCAGGCCAGGCAAGTGGTGGAGTCCTGGCCGCCGCTGAACAGGACCAGGGCCGCATCTGTTTTGATCATTTTTTTGCCTTCAGTAAATCTTAGTAGTACGCCATCTTTTGGGACTATCCGGTAACATGCTGAATAGCTTTCCCCTCAAAAGAACCGGCAGGACCTCGAATTTTGGCACAACTCATCACAAAAGCAATGGGCAAGCGCGCATGGGTAACCTTGCTGCTGGCTTGCGCCCTGCCCTGCGCCGCGCTGGCCCAGGGCATGCAGTACAAAGTGCGCGTGAACGCTCCCGACAAACTGGAAAGCCTGCTGACCGACAATCTGGACCTGCTGCGCTTTCGCGGCAATCCGCGCATCGACCGCGAACAGCTGCAGCGCATGGCGCGCAGCGCGCCCGAACAAGTGAAAACCCTGCTGGCCACGGCCGGCTACTACTCGCCCGTGGTGAGCACTCGCATCGACGGCCTGCCGGAAGCCGGCGCGGAAGGCGGCACGCCCACCGTGGTGGTCGACGTGCAGCCCGGCGAACCGGTGCGCGTGGGCAGCGTGGAGATCGTGCTGCAGGGCTTTGCCAGCAGCGGCGGCACGCCCTTCGACACGGCCGCGCTGCAAGCCGCGTGGGCGCTGCCCAAGGGCGACATCTTCCGCCAGGACGAATGGGAGCAGGCCAAGCGCGCCTTGCTGCGCCAGGTGGTGCAGACGCGCTACCCGCGCGCCCAGCTGAGCGACAGCATGGCCACCGTGGACCCGGACCAGCACAGCGCCGCCCTGCGCGTGGTGCTCGACAGCGGCCCCGAGCTGCGCTTCGGCGAACTGCGCATCGAGGGACTGAAGCGCTACCCGGCCTCCATCGTGGCCAATCTGAACCAGATCAAACCGGGCGACTACTACAGCGAAGCGGCGCTGCAAGCCTACCAGTCGCGCCTGCAGGACACCGGCTACTTCGCCGGCGTGGAGGTGAGCGCCGACCTGAGCGCCATCCTGGACCAGCAGCTGGAGGCAGCGGCCGAGAAGGCCGCCGACGCTGCCGCACCCGCTGCGCCGCCCTCCGCCGCGCCCATGGCGCCCTTGCCGCTGCTGGTGCGCGTAACGGAGAACAAGCGCCGCAACGTCAGCGCCGGTTTGGGTTACAGCACCAACACAGGCAACCGCGCCACGCTCAACTACGACGACCTGGCCATTTTCGGCCTGAAGATGAAAAGCGCGCTGACGCTGGAGACCAAGAAGCAGACCGCGCGCGGCGACTTCTATTTCCCCGTCACGCCGGACGGCTACAGCGACAGCTTCGGCGGCGCCTACGAGCGCAGCGACATCGCGGGCGAGCAGACCACGGTGTTCACCGTGTCCGGCAAGCGCGCCTGGGGCACGCCGCTGCTAGAACGCAGCCTGGGCGTGGAGCTGCTGACCGAGCAGAAGACCGTGGCCGGCCAGCCCAATGTGCGCAGCACCAGCCTGCCGCTGACCTACTCGGTCACGCGCAGGAAGCTGGACAACCTGCTCTTCCCCAGCAAGGGCACCGTGGTGAACTGGCAGATCGGCGGCGCCCTGCTGCCGCTGCTGACGGACGAACCCTTTATCCGCGCCAGCACCAAGGCCATGTGGTATATCCCCTTCGGCGCCAGCAGCACGGTGATACTGCGCGGCGAACTGGGCGCGCTGGCGTCCAAGCAGAAGGACGGCGTGCCCGCCATCTACCAGTTCCGCGCCGGCGGCGACCAGTCCGTGCGCGGCTACGCCTACCAGGAACTGGGCGTGCGCAAGGGCGACGCAACCGTGGGCGGACGCTACCTCGCCACCGGCAGCGCCGAGTACCAGTACTGGTTCAAGCCGTCCTGGGGCGCGGCCGTGTTCTACGACGCGGGCAATGCTTCCGACTCCTTCTCCGGCCTGCATCCCAAGTCCGGCTACGGCGTGGGCGCGCGCTGGAAAAGCCCGGTCGGTCCGATCAACGTGGACGCGGCCTATGGCCACGCCGTTAAAAAAGCGCGCCTGCACTTCTCACTGGGGTTCACTTTCTGATGGCCGAGATCACTACCCCCAACTCCGGCGCAGACGGCGCGGGCACACCTCCCCGCCGCTGGCTGCGCCGCACGCTGACCGGCCTGGCCGCGCTGCTGGTGCTGCTGGCCGGCCTGGTGTGGCTGCTGGGCCGCGAGTCCACCCTGCAGCAGATCGTGCAGCGCGTGGCCAGCGCCAGCGGCGGCCAGATTGTTGCCACCGGCGTGAGCGGCTCGCTGTACGGCCGCATGCATATCGACCGCATCGTCCACCGCACGCCGGAAAGCGTGCTGACGGCGAACGACATCACCATAGACTGGTCGCCGCTGCAGTACTTCAGCGAAGGCATCGCCATCAGCGAACTGCACATCGCCAGCGCCGTGTCGCAGACGCTCAAGCCCGGCGAGCCGGCCAAGCTGCCGGACACGCTGGCGCCGCCTTTCCGCCTGAGCGTGGCGGATGCCCGGCTGGACAAGCTCACGCTGCTGCCCACGGCCTCCGCCACGGACAACGCCAGCACCGGCACCGTCATCAGCGCCATCCGCCTCAAGCTGGACGGAGACGGCAAAGCCTGGCGCGTGCGCGAAGCCAGCGCCATGACGCCGATAGGCCGCGTCGCGCTGGACGGCAGCGTGGGCGCGCAGCGTCCCTTCCAGCTCAACGCCAAAGCCAGCCTGACCCAGACCACCGGCGTGCCCGCAGGCGCCAAGCCCGCGCAGCTTGCGCTGGCGGTCGGCGGCACGCTGGCGCAGATCGAGCTGGCCGCGCAGGCCACGTCCGGCAAGGCTTCCGGCGACGCGAAATTAACCCTGACCCCTTTTAATTCCATCATCCTGCAGGCTGCGGACATCAAGGGACGCGGCATCGATCCGGCGCTGTTCGATCCGGCCTGGCCGCAAGCGGAACTGAACCTGCAGCTGCAAGCGAAGATCGCGCCCAGCCAGGCCATCAGCGGCAGCCTGCTGGTGCAGAACCAGGGCGCGGCCGGTCCGCTGGACCAGCACCGCCTGCCGCTGCGCAGCATCAGCGGCCAGCTGGGCGGCACGCTCACCGCCACCACCATAGACCAGGTGCTGGTCGACCTTGGCGCGGCGGGCAAGTTCACCGGCGGCGGCCGCGTGCAGCGCGTGGCGGTGGACGGCGGCGTGGACGCGGCAACCTTCCAGCTGCGCACCGAACGCCTGGACCTGCGCGCCATCCACGGCGCCATCAACAGCACCAAAATAGCAGGCGACATTGCGCTGGGCAGCACCGGAAAAACACAAACGCTCACCGTCAACCTGGCGCAAGCAGGGCTGCGGCTGGATGCGCAGGCCACGCTGGCCGACGCGCTGCTGCGCCTCAAGCAAGCCCGCCTCAGCGTGGGCAAAGGCAGCATCAACCTGAGCGGCGAAGCCAGCCTGCAGGACAAGCAGCCCTTCAAGGCCAGCGCCAGCATCGTCCGCTTCGACCCGTCCGCGCTGGGCGCGCTGCCGGCGGCGGACCTGAATGGCGACATCAGCGCCAGCGGCCAGCTCGCGCCGGGCTGGCAGGTGGCGGCCAGCTTCAAGCTCGGCGCCAGCCGCCTGCTGGGCCAGCCGCTGTCTGGCGCGGGCAAGCTGAATGCGGATGCCGCGCGCCTGAGCGGCGTGGAGGCCCAACTGGCGCTGGGCCAGAACACCGTGGACCTGCGCGGCGGCTTCGGCGCGCCGGGCGAGCGCCTGGTGTGGCGCGTGGATGCGCGCCAGCTGTCGGCCATCGGCAACGGCCTGCTGGGCGCCCTGGCCGCCAACGGCGTGGCCAGCGGAACTTACGCCGCGCCGCGCAGCACCTTTACCGCCGAAGCCACAGGCCTGGGCCTGGCTGCCGCCAAGCGCCCCGCGCCGGACAGCGTGCTGCGCGCTGCGGGCGAAGCCTGGCTGGCGGGAAAACAGGCCGAGCTGAAAGTGTCGGGCAGCGCGCAGCGCGTCAATCCCGCCGCCTTCGGGCCTTACACGGCGGGCAGCATCAACGCGGACTTCAGCGGCAGCGGCAAACTGGGCGCGGACTGGCGCGCCGCGCTCGACCTCAAGCTGCAGCCCTCCACCTTGTCCGGCGCCGCGCTGTCCGGCTACGCCAAACTGGCTGCGGACCACAACCGCATCGACAACACCGACATCGACCTGCACCTGGGCGCCAACAGCCTGCAAGCCAAGGGCGGCTTCGGCAGCGCGCGCGACCGCCTGGACTGGAAGGTCGATGCGCCGCAACTGGCCACGCTGGGCGCGGGCTTCGGCGGCGTGCTGCGCGGCACGGGCGCGCTCACCGGCACCATGGCGCAGCCAGCGCTGGCGTTCAGCATGGACGGCGCCAACCTGCGCCTGTTCACTGCGCACCAGATCAAGAGCATCAAGGCCAGCGCCAGCATCGGCACCGGCTACGGCGGCGCCGATCCGCTGGCCAGCGACGTGGAACTGGCGGGCTATGTCTCGCCGGGCCTGAGCATAGACAAGGCGCGCTTCCAGTCCACCGGCACCCGCGCCGCCCACACGCTGCAACTCAGTGCAAGCAACCCGCACTTCGACGCGCTGCTCAAAATGCACGGCGGCAGCAGCGGCGGCGACGGCGGTGGCACCAGCATCGCAGACGACAGCGTCTGGACCGGCTCCATCGACACGCTGCAAAACAAGGGCCGCTACGCCCTCGCCCTGCAGTCCCCCGCCGCGCTGCGCATCGCCGGCGCGGCGGGCGGCGGCGCGGGCGGACTGGCCAAGCCCGAGCAGCTGTCGCTGTCGAACGCCGTCATCAAACTCGCCGACGGCAGCATCCGCATCGACACGCTGGAAAAGACCGGCCCGCGCTGGCGCAGCAAAGGCTCCGCCGCCGGCGTGCCGGTCAGCTACCTGGCGCAACTGTCCGAGCTGTGGCGCGACAATGTGGTGAGCGACCTCACGCTGGGCGCCGCCTGGGCGCTGGACGTACAGGCGCCCAACGCCGCGCCAGCGCAAGCTCCGGCCGCGCGCGGCAACTCGCCCGTCCTCGCCAACATCGAAGGCATGCTGCGCATCTACCGCGAAGCGGGCGACATCACCGTCACCAGCGGCGACAAGCCCATCGCCCTCGGCCTGCGCCAGCTGGAGCTGCGCGCCGACGCCGCAGCGGGCGCCCTGCGCACGCAGCTCAGCCTGGAGGGCGCGCGCGCCGGCCAGGCCCGCATCGACGCCACAGCGCAACTGGTGGACGGCCGTATCGCCGGCGGCAGCGCGCTAACCATGACGGGCAGCGTCAACATGCCGTCCATTGCCTGGACCGCTCCACTCACTGGCGTGCCCGGCCTGGAACTGGACGGCGCGCTGCAGCTCTCGGCCGCAGGCAGCGGCACCATCGCCGCCCCCGTGCTCAATGGCGACATCACCGGCGACAAGCTGGTGGTCAACTGGGCCGAGCAAGGCATCAAGCTGCGCAACGGCCAGCTGCAAGCCAGGCTGGCCGGCGACCAGCTCAATCTGCAAAAGCTCGCCTTCGACGGCGAGCAAGGCCGCGCGCAGGTGGACGGCTGGGTCAAGCTGGCCAATGCCGAAGCCACCATGCAGCTCAAGCTGGTGGCCGACAAGCTGCTGGTGCTGGCCCGCCCCGACCGCACGCTGGCCCTCAGCGGCCAGGCCACGCTGGTGCGCGACCAGAAGCGCTTCCAGCTGGACGGCAAACTGAAAGCCGACCGCGCCCGCATTGAACTCGGCTCCGACAACAGCCCCACCATCAGCGACGACGTGGTGGTGCTGGGACGCGGCAAGCCGCCCGCCAAAGCAGCCGCCGCGCAATCCATGCCGCTCAGCGTGGATCTCGAAGCGGACCTCGGCAACGACTTCCACCTGAAAGGAAAAGGCCTGGATGCGGACCTGAACGGCACCGTCCACCTGCGCATTGCCGACCGCCGCCCGCCGCGCGTGACCGGCAGCATCCGCGTGGACAACGGCACCTACAAGGCCTACGGCCAGAATCTCAGCATCGAACGCGGCGTGCTCAATTTCACCGGCGCCTATGACAACCCGGGTCTGAACATCCTGGCCGTGCGCAAGCGTCCCGAAGGCGAACAGCTGACCGAGACCAATGTGGAGGCGGGCGTGGAAGTGCGCGGCACCGCGCTGTCGCCGCAGGCCAAGCTGGTGTCCACGCCCACGGTGCCGGACAGCGACAAGCTGTCCTGGCTGGTGCTCGGGCATGGCATCGCGGACGCGGGCGGCAATGAAATGGCGCTGCTGGGCACGGCGGCCGGCGCGCTGTTCGGCGGCACCGGCGGCGGTATTGCCGGCAAACTGGGACTGGACGAACTGGGCGTGTCGCAGGCCGCGGGCAGTTCGCAGGCCAAAGGCCTCGAAAACACCGTGGTCACGGTGGGCAAGCGGCTGTCTTCACGCGCCTACCTCAGCTTCGAGCAGGGCGCGGGCACGGCCACCAGCCTGGTCAAGCTGCGCTACAAGCTCAATTCGCGCATCACCCTGCAATTCCAGACCGGCACCAACAACGCGCTCGACGTGCTGTACACCTGGGCCTTCGACTAAGCTTAGCTGGGATTGTGGTCAGGCACCGGATCGTCCTGCGGCACGGGGGGATTCGGATGGTGGGGATGGGATGGCGCCGGTTCCGGCATGGGATCGTCCACCGGCGCCGGATCGGGCGCGCGGTGGGCTTGGATGAAATCTGGGGCCATGGTTCACTCCGAAGGTAAACAATGGCCCCATTCTACGCCCCCTGGCGGAGGCGCTTCGTACTTTACGGCTTCGCCGCTTTCACATACTTGTCCAGCCAGTTGTTGGTCTCATACAGCATCTGCATGATGGACTCGCGTGCGCGGTAGGCGTGCGACTCGTTCGGCAGCATCACCAGGCGCGCCGTGCCGCCAAGGCCTTTCACGGCCTGGAACATGCGCTCGCTCTGGATCGGGAAGGTGCCGGGGTTGTTGTCCTCGGCGCCGTGTATCATCAGCAGCGCGTCCTTGATCTTGTCGGCGTTATTGAACGGCGACATGGTCTGGTACACATCCTGCGCCTTCCAGAACGGACGGTCTTCGGACTGGAAGCCGAACGGCGTCAGCGTGCGGTTGTAGGCGCCGCTGCGCGCGATGCCGGCCTTGAACAAACGCGTGTGCGCCAGCAGGTTGCCTGTCATGAAGGCGCCGTAGGAATGGCCGCCGATGGCGATGCGGTGGCGTTCGGCCACGCCGCGCCGCACCACCTCGTCCACCGCCGCTTCCGCGTCCGCCACCAGCTGCGGCAGATAGGTGTCGTTCGGCTCCTGCTCGCCCTGGCCCACGATAGGGAAGGACGGATTGTCCAGCACCGCGTAGCCCATCGCCACGAAGGCGCCCGGTCCCCAGTAGCTGACCGAGTTGAACTTGTACGGCGAACCGGTGGTCTGGCTGGCCGCCTCGGCCGACTTGAACTCGGCAGGGTAAGCCCACATCAGCATGGGCAGCGGGCCGTCGCGCTCGGCGTCATACTTCGGCGGCAGCAGCAGCGTGGCCGTCAGGTCCACACCGTCCTTGCGCTTGTAGCGGATCTGCTCTTTCTGCACGTCCTTCAGCTGCGGCAGCGGATGCGGGAAATGCGTCAGCGCGGTCAGCTGGGCGTCGCCCTGCTGCGCCAGGTTGCGCACGTAGTAGTTCGGGCGTTCGGTCGGCGATTCGCGCGTGGACAGCAGCTTGCTGCCGTCTTCGCTCAGCACAGCCACCACGTTCTCGTAGTACGGCGCGGCGCTCTGGAACAGGCGCTCCTTCTTCTTGGTGGTCAGGTTCAGACGGTCGATGAAGGGGCGGTCGCCTTCCGGCGTGGCGCCGGGGCCGTCCAGCAGGATGGAGTTGTCCGCGCTGATGAGCAGGCGCGGCAGGCCGGCCGCGTCGGCGCGCATCACCGGCGAGCCGGGCGCGTTGTAGCGGTCTTCGGCGGAACCCTGGTAGATCAGCTCGGGCGCGGCGCCCGGCTGGTCCGGTGCGATCTTCCACTGCTTCACGGCGCGCGTCTTGGACCAGCGCTCGTTGAGCAGGGCCACGTCGCCACGGCCCCAGGCGATGCCAGCGTAGCGCGAACCCAGCTTGGCCAGCACGGAAGGCTGGGCCGTGAACGGCGCGGCCTGGGTGTAGACGATGTCGCGGATCTCGGCGGTCTTGGACGGGTCGCCGCCGTCCTGCGCTTCGGCCCAGACCAGCGTTGCCGGCGCATCCACGCGCCAGCTGATATTGCGCTGGCCTGGAGGCACGGCGTCGTTCCCCGGCGGCAGGCCTTCGCGCAGCGGCTGCTTCGCCACGGTGTGCTGCAGCTTGCCGTCCAGTTCACGCACTTCGATATGCTCGCCGAAGCTCGACACCGGCACGATGTAAGAATACGGACGCGAAACGCTGGCCGACAGCAGGTATTTGCCGCCCGGCGCCAGCGAGGCGCGCGAGTACTGGCCCGGCTTGCCGATCAGGCGCGTCTTGCCCGACAGGTCCACCAGCGCCAGCTGGGAGGTGATGTAGTGCTCGAAGAGCTTGGCGTCTTCTTCGTTCTTCAGCAGGTCCGGATAGGTGCGGATCAGGCGCGTGCCTGCGCCCGGCTGGCTGTCCTGCGCGGCGGGACCGGACGGAATGCCGGTCAGCGCCGGCGCGGCGCCCAGGCCTGCGGGACGCAGCTGCACCAGCAGGCCCTTGCCGTCCGGCTGCCACTGGAAGCCACGGCTGAACACGGCCGACAGCGGCTGCGAGGTCAGCTTCTTCGCGCTGCGCGCGGCCACGTCCACCAGCCACAGTTCCACGCCGGCGCCCTTGCCTGCGGCATCACCGTAGCTGGTGTGGGTGAAGGCCAGGAAGCGCTGGTCCGGCGACCACGCCAGTTCCGTTACGCGCACGCCCTTGGGCAGGCCGGTGATTTTCGCTTCCTTCTGGGTCTCGATATCCAGCAGGGTCAGGTCGGTGCCGAAGGAGAAGCGGCTGGCGGCATAGGTGCGCGGGTTGATGCGCAGGCCGGCCAGCTTCAGTTCCGGCTGCGCCACTTCGGCGATGCCTGGCAGCGCAGGCTGCGCCACCATCACGGCCAGGTTGCGTTTCGGGCTCAGGTTCAGCAGCGGCGCGCGCGGCGCGTCAACAATGGCTTGCAGCGGCGCGGGCGGCAGCTGATAGCCGCCGTTCTGGGCGCCGGCAAACGGCGAGGCCGCCATCAGGCCGAGGGCCAGCGGCAGCAGGGAGTTCCGTACAGTCATTATTATCTCGTGGACAAATCAGAGGACTGATCATATTGCTTACTGATAACTTGAAAGTCAATCAACAGCATGTATCAATATGTCGCACCCGGGCCTTGCTTTACAATCGTGGTTTTTGCGCGCCGAGAAGAACCGATATGGAAATGACCACGATAGCCCTGCTCGTCCTGATACCGCTGCTGGTGTGGCGACTGTACTCGCGCATCAAGAGCATGCTCAAGCGGCAGGAATCGCTGGTATGGCGGCACTGGCTGTCGGCTGTCGCTTTTCCGGTGCTGCTGGCGTGGCTGGCGCTCTCCATGCTGGACAACTTGCTGGGCCTGTCCTGTCTGGCGGCGGGCGCGCTGGCGGGCGGCTGGCTGGGCGTGTTCGGGCTGAAAGGCACGCGCTTCGAGACCATAGGCAAGCGCCATTTCTTCACGCCCAATCTGCGCATCGGCGTCACGGTGTTCATGCTGTTCGCCGCGCGCATGCTGTACCGTGGCCTGGAGCTGTACATGATCAGCCGCGTGGAAACGCCCAACCTGATGTCGCAAACCGAATTCGTGCAAAGCCCGGCCACCGCTGCGGTGCTGGGCATGGTGGCAGGCTACTGCGCCGCCTTCTCGGTGGGCATGATACGCTGGCGCCGCACCCAGAAGCCGCTGCCCGAGCCGGAAGACCTGGCCTGATACGGCCTTACAGCAGCGCGGCCAGCGCGCCGCGCAGCGAGGGATAGCGGAACCGGAATCCCTCCTCCAGCAAGCGCTCAGGCGCAACCGTCTGCCCTTCCAGCAGCAGATCCGCCTGCTCCCCCAGCAGCAGCCGAACCGGCCAACCCGGCGTCGGCATAAAGCACGGCCTGCCCAGCAGCGCAGCCGCCGCGCGGCTGAACTCCCGTTGCGACACCTGCTCCGGCGCCGTGAAGTTGTACGCGGACCGCACGCCGCCGCCGTCGGCTGCGGCGCGCCACAGGTGCGCCATCCCTTGCAGCAAATCGTCCACGTGTATCCACGACATGCGCTGCCTGCCGCCGCCCATCGGCCCGCCCATGCCCAGCTTGATAGGCAGCAGCATGGGCGGCAGCGCGCCCTGCTCGCCCAGCACCAGTCCAAAGCGCATGCACGCCACCTGCACGCCGTGCGCCTGCGCCTTGCGCGCCGCAGCCTCCCACTCCTGGCACAGCTGCGACATGAACACCGGCTGCGGCGGCGCGTTCTCCGTCAGCGGCGTCTCGTCGCCCATGGCCTGCACGCCGTAGTAGCCGATGGCGGACGCCGACAGCATCAGGCGCGGCTTGTGCTCCGCCCTCGCTATCCACGCCACCACGCGCTCCGTCAGCGCCACCCGGCTGCGCCGCAGCACCGCCCTGCGCGCCGCCGTCCAGCGCCAGCCGAGGATGCGCGCGCCGGCCAGGTTGATGACCACGTCGATCCGTTCCGACGGCGCCAGCGCCTCCATGCTCTCCACGCAGCGCACCGCGCCCTTGAACAGCGTCTCCGCCTGCGCCGGCGAGCGCGTGAGCACCGTCACGCGCTGCCCGTCCTTCAGCAGCGCCGCCACCAGCCGCTGGCCGATAAAGCCGGTGGCGCCTGTCAGCAGCACGCTCTCCTTGCGCGCGCCGAACGCGATCGGACTATCGGCGGATTGATCGAGGGCCATGGCTATTTTTCCTTGTCGTCCGAGCCGAGGAAGCGCGCCATGGTGCCGCCCATTTTCAGGAAGCGCAGCATGGTGGCGGGCGGCAGGTTCTTGTAGTCGTTGTAGGTCGTGCCCAGCATTTCCATGAACTCCAGCACGTTGTTCATGCGGTCGCGGGTGGCGTCTTCCAGCTGCGCGTCCTGCTCCGCCTCGATGGCGCATTCGCGCAGCACGGTCAGGGTGGGATCGATCTCGCGCCGCTTGCGCTCCTCGATGATGACGCGGAAGATTTCCCACACGTCCTGCAGCGCCAGGAAATGGTCGCGCCGGTCGCCCATCACGTGGCTCACGCGTATCAGGCCCCAGCTTTGCAGCTCCTTCAGGCTGTTGCTCACGTTGGAGCGCGCCACGTTCAGCGTTTCGGCAATGTCCTCGGCGGTCTGCGGCGTATTCACCAGGAACAGCAGCGCGTGGATCTGCGCCACCGTGCGGTTCACGCCCCAGCGCGTCCCCATCTCGCCCCAGTGGAGGATGTACTTCTGCATGGTCGGGCTGAGCTGCATGGATTTTCCTTTAATTCTGTTATTACAGAAATTAAAGACCATGCAGACACGGAAGTCAACCTAATTCGCGCTGGCGTCTTAAACCGGCCGCGAATGGACGGTTTCGAATTTGCGTTTCAGCTTCAGGAAATGGCGCTCGAACAGCGCATACGACAAGGCCGACAACAAGATGCTGGCCAGCAGCGCGGCAGCAGCCTGGATCCACCAGCCGCCGCCCATTTTCAGCGCCACGCGCCGGCCGATTTCAATACCGATGAAGTGATAGACATACAGGCCGTAGGAAATCTTCCCCAGGTAACGCAACGGGCGGCTGGCCAGGAAACCAAGCAAGGGTTCGTGCAGAGCAGCGATGGTCAGCGCGGCCGCGCCGCAGGCGACTATGGTGTAGATGTATACCTGATGCATGCCAAGCACCCAAGCCAGCGGCAACGGCAGCAGCAGGCCGCTGAACAGCGCCGCCAGCCCGCCTGCCGCCAGCCCAAACCGCACCACGAGGGAAGCGGGCGGCACCGGGCGCAGCGCGCCAAGCAAAGTTCCCAACAGCAGCGAGTCCGCACTGAACAGGGAAGTCGCGATCATCGGATGCTGCGCCTGATTCAGCACCATCCCCGTGCGCGCTGCGAGGAACAGCAGCCAGATCGCCAGCAAGCCGTACAACAGCCGCTTCGAATCCGCCAGGAAGCCGGCCAGCATCAAGGGCAAGAACAGATAAAACTGCTCTTCCAGGGAAATGGTCCATAAATGGAAGGTGAAGGGGATGGTGCCAAAACCCTGCAGTCCGGTGATGATGTTGTCGACGAAGAGCAACTGCCCGCCCAGGCGGAACCAGTCTCCGGTTTCATGCGGAAACGGGCGCGGGATAAAGGTCAGCGCGAACAGGCCTATGCAGAAGACGAAATACAAAGGCCAGATGCGCAGCGCACGCCGGATATAGAAATGCTTGATCGAGATCCTGCCGCTGACCTGCAGTTCGGCGCGCAGGATGGCGGTCAGCAGATAGGCGCTGAGGAAAAGGAAGATGTGCACGCCGACCCAGCCCTGCAACTGGAACGCATGCAGCAGTGCGTTGTCCGAAGCCGGCAAATGGTGAACCAGCACCAGGAAAAACGCAAAGAAGCGCAGTCCGTCTAGCGTGGGGAAGTACAGGGCGGATGATTTCATCGGCGGTCGTGTGCGAAAAAAACCCCGCGTGTCGGCGGGGTTTCGTGTTTAGGCTGCGGCTTTATCCGGCGTTCGGCGCTGGAGCACGAAGATGGGCTGCGCCCACTGCGTGTCCTTTTTCTTTTTGCTGGTGATCAGCGTCAGCTCGGATGGGTCGTAGACGTCGGTGTTGTGCGTCAGCGGCGTCGTCATCAGGTACTGGGCTTCGGTGTTCTTCAGGAACTCGCCAACCAGCTGGATGTTGCGGATATCCAGGTGGGCGAACGGTTCGTCGATGAACACAAAGCCGCCGGAGCCGTCTTCGGACTTCAGCAGGCCAATCAGCAGCACCAGCGATTTCATCACCTGCTGGCCGCCGGACGCTTCGCCGTCGTTCATGCCGATAATGCCCTTGCCGTCGAACTTGAAGCGCACGTGCAGGCCAGCCTGAGACAGTTGCAAATCGTCGTTCTCCAGCTTGACCGGGTCCGAATGCACCTCGATGCCGGCCAGTTCGCCCAGCTCCTTGATGTTCTTGCTATACGTTTTGATGGTATAGCGCAGACGGTCCATGTACGCGCCGCGCGCGTTGGTGGTCGCTTCGATGGCGCGGTTGTTCTGGTAGCGGCGCTCTTCCGTCTCGCTTGCGCGGTTCTTCAGCTGCTCGTTCAGGCGCGCGTACTGGTCGATCACCGTCGCGTCCAGTTCCCAGTCGCTGCGCGACAGGCTAGCTTCCAGGCTGTGGATGCGCAAAATGGTCTGGTGCGCGTTCACGTACTCGGCCACCAGGCGCTGGCGGCGCGCCGGACGGCGCCAGTTGTACGGCATGTGGCGCCACTGGCGGCGCAGCGCCAGCAGCGCCTTGGCGTGCTCGCTGCGCTGTTCGATCACGCGCTTGTGGTTCAGGCGCAGGCCTGCCTCGGACTCGGACAGGTTGAAGCGCGCGTTCTGCCAGGTGGTGTCGGCGCGGGTGCGCGCGATGGTGGCGTTCTTGATCAGGCCTTGCAGCTCGCCCAGGCGCGAACCCACTTCGTTGCGCTCGGCCTTCAGCGGCACAGCGGCGCGCGCTGCTTCGTCGAACTCTTCCTGGCGCGCGCTCAGTTCCTTGGCCGCGTCCACGCCGGCCAGGCGGGCTTTCAGCGCGCTCACTTCGGAGGCCAGCTTGCTGATGGCGAGCGTGAAGGTGTCTTCCTGCGCTTCCAGCGACGGCAGGTTCTTCAGGATCGCTTCCATGCGCTGCGACTTGCCGGCTGCGCCGAAGCGGTAGCGCGAGGCTTCCACGAACAGCGAGCGGCCGCCGCGGCGCTCTTTATGATAAGCCTCGGGCGTGATCCATTCTTCGATATGGCTCTGGCGCGCGCCCTCTTCCACCGAGTCCACGCGGGTGATGCGCATCAGCTGTTCGATCAGCCAGCCCGGCGCCTTGTCGGAGAACTTCACCACCGACATCAGGCTGTCGCCCTTGGTGCTCGGCGCGGTGATCAGGTCCGGCACGATGAAGTGGCGGTAGCGTTCCTTCTCCGCCAGGCGGTAGGCGGCAGCGGCGTCGCTGGACTTATCCAGCAGCACCACGGAGGCGTAGCCGCCCAGCACGCCCTCGACCGCGCCCTGCCATTTCGGGTCCGTCACTTCGACGATGTCCGACAGCATGGCGTGGCCGATCTTGGCGTCGTTCAGCGCGCGGCGCATGGCGCGCACGTTGTCCGGCTCCGGCATGGCGGTCTTGCCCTGCAGCGCGGAGACCGTGGCTTTATCTTGTGCTATGCGCGACATGACCGCGTCGCGGCCCTGCTTCTGGCGCGCCAGCTCGGCTTCCTTCTGTTCCAGCTGTTCGCTCACGGCGGCAATGTCGGCGCCCGAGTCGGCGGCCAGCTTCTGCAAGCGGGCCTTCTGTTCCAGCAGGCTGTCCAGCGGCTTGAGCTTGGCGTTGATGGAGCTCAGGCGGCTTTGCAGCGCGGTCGATTCCTGCTCCAGCACGGTCTCATGCTGCTGCGCTTCGGTGTAAGCCTGCGCCTGCGCGGCCACGTGGGCGCGCTTGTCGGACAGCTGCTGGTCCGCCAGCATCAGCGGCTTGCGCGCTTCGCGCAGCTGGCGCGTGATGCTGGCCTGCTTCTCACGCGCCTCGTGGTATTCCAGCGTCGGCAGCACTTCTTCCTGCAGCTCGCGGCGTTCCTTGGTCAGCCCTTCCCACTGGTGGTAATTGGCCACGCGCAGGCGCAGGCCCTCCAGGTTGGTCTTGGAGCCTTCCAGTTCGGCCTCGAAGCGTTTCAGCTCGATTTCCGTGTCGCGCTGGTGGCGCTTGGCTTCGTCGTAGGCGTCCAGCACTTCCTTGTCGCCGAACACCTGGAACACCAGGTCCAACAGCTGGCGCGGCGCGTATTCGCACAGCTTGTCGGTTTCGCCCTGCTCGAGCGCCAGCACTTTCGCCATGGCCGGCGACAGGCCGGCGTTGGCCAGGCGTTTGCGATAGTTTTCCACGCCGAGGAAGTCGTTCGCCTCGGTCACTTCCTCGATCTGCACATTCCCCGGACGCATGAGGTACTGGCGCTTCCAGTCGCCGCCGTTCTTCTGGATCTGGCAGAACAGCGTGACTTCGTCTTCGGAGAAGAAGCCGGAGCTGCGGAAAGGACGGTTGGACAGCTGCTTGCCCATGGCCTTGTTGTCCACCACGGCGCGCAGCCAGGAGGTCTGCTGGCCGGCGTGGCGCGCGTAGTGCTTGTAGGTGCGGCCCATCGAGCAATCGAGGCCGAACAGGGTGCGCAGCGCGTCGAGCAAGGTGGTCTTGCCGGAGCCGTTCTGGCCGGCGATGGTGATGATCTTGGCGTCGAGCGGAATGTTCTTGATGCGCTGCCAGTAATCCCAGTGGACCAGTTCTAGCGATTTGATATGAAACATGGCTTAGTCTCGGTTCGGGGTGGCTAGGGAGTCGGAGTCGCCTGCGGCTTCGGCCGCGGCTTCGGCGGCGATGGCGGCGTTTTCAGCGGCGGCGGAGGCGGCGGCTTCGGCCAGCGCGGCGCGCGGAATGTGCACCACTTGCGCCGGGGCGCGCTTGAACACCTCGGCCAGTGCGCCGTTGATGATGCGCTCTTTCAGCAGGTCGGTGTCCATCAGCAGGTCCAGCAGCGGGCCTTCGACGATGATGTCGCCGCGGCGCTCGATGAAGCCCAGCTTGCCCAGGATGCCCAGGTTCATGTCCATGCGGGTTTTCTTGCCCAGCTTGTCGCCGAAGTCGGCCAGCAGGGCCTTGTACGGGATGCCGATGGAGGTGTCCTCGGCGCGCGGCAGCGGCTTGTCGATGCCGAACATGTCGTTCTGGTCGTCCTCCGCGTGGGTGTGGGTTTCCTGGCGCTCGCGCTTGGGCAGGATGATCTGCGCCCACAGCACCACCAGCAAAGCCACGCCGTCGCGCGCCAGGCCGAAGTTATTGTTCTGCCATACGTCGCGCGCGCCGAAAATCTTCGGCTCGATGGTGCGCGACAGGGCCAGCGTCACATGGTCGGCATACACGTTGTCGAGCAGCTTCATGCCGCAGTTGGCCAGGCGCAGGTCCACTTCGGCGCGGAACAGTTCGTCCGACAGCACGCGCTTGACCAGGCGGTCGTCGCGGCGCAGCGTCTGGTGCGTCAGCAGGCGCGCGATCAGGATCTGGGAATCGTCATTCATCTTGGGTTCCCGTATTTGGTTCCAGGTTCAAATCAAGGTTCAGCGCCAGCGAGGCGATACTCATGGCGGCCACTTCCTGGTCCGCCAGCTGCACCATGTCGTCGGTGGGGTTGAAAGAGATAGGCAGGCGCGCCAGGTCGCCGGTGGCGCCTTGCAGGCTGGCCTCGGACGGGTCGCCCAGCAGCGGCAGCATGGAGGCGCGGTAGGACGCCACGGCGAAGCTGGCCGGCAGCAGCGATTCGTGCACCGGCACGGCCTTGGGCGCCTCGCCCGGCGCGGCCTGCTTGGTGATGGCGGCGAAGTCCGACAGGCGCTCCAGCCAGTCGTCCAGCTCCTTCTGCATGGGGGGACCGTCGTTGACGGTGGTCGGCGCGTCCTGCCCGCTCGGCAGGCCGCCGGGCGCGGCTTGCGCGCGGTCGGTCAGCAATTCAGTTTCAGCCACGTCTATCATTTCTGCAGGGGTAATGAACAGCGGCACCACGGGCTGGTCGATCGCATCCTCGGCCAGCTGTGCCAGGTCTTCGTGCGCCAGCAGCCAGCGCTTGATGTCGGTGGTGGACAGGCCGGACTGGCCCAGGTGCACCCGCTGCCGTTCTATCTGGTTCAGCGCGCGCGAGAACATGCCCTGCATGTTCAGCAGCGCGCTCTGGGCGCGGCCGATGGCCTGCGCCGCGCGGTGCGTGGCCGCGTCGGCCCGCTCGTCGGAGGTGATGGCGCGCAGGATCTCGGAGCCCTTCTCCACCCAGTCGCAAGCCATATGCCATTTGTCCTGCGAGGCGCGCAGGCGGAACTCGGAACCGGAGGCGATGGCGTCGCGGAACTCCTCGGTCAGGTCCACCAGGCGGCCCAGCAGGTGCTGCAGCTGCTCCACGGTGACGCCGCCCACGGCCTGGGCGCCGGCCACCTGGGACAGCAGGAAGCCCATTTCGGCTTCGTCTTCGTTCTGGTTCAGGTTCAGCAGGCTGTCGATGGCCGACAGCACATTGCGCGCCATGGGCGTGACGCGGTAGACCGCGTTCTGCGCGTCCCAGGCCAGCAGCTGGTTGGTGCGCAAGCGCATCAGCACCGTTTCCAGGCTTTCCGGCAGCAGATAGGCCAGGCGCGTGTTGATGTCGGCCCGCGAGAAGGTCGATGAAGCGGTGTCCGAGGCCAGTTCGCGCAATACCAGCAGGCGCACGGCCACGCCCTCAAAGCCGCCGTGGAACAGGGCCGTGAAGACTTGCAGCAGGGGCTGGGCGCGCTTCAGGTGGTAGACCTGCTCGATCTCGTCCACCGCGATGTGCGGCTGGAAGTGCGCCTGCAGGGCGTCCTGCGTCGCTTGCGTCTGCTGTTCGATGGGGTTCGCGTCTGCGGCCAGGGCCGCATTTGCCATTATGTCTATCATTCTGCTCCGAGTTGCCATTTTGTACACGCCGCGCAGGCAATGCTCGCGGGGGGCGTCAGTATAGCAGTTCGCCGGACCCGTCCAAGCTACTTGCGGATCACCTTGTCGAGCAGCTGGTCCACGGTGTCGCCATCATCGTCGAAGCGGATGCGCACCGGATACCAGTCGAGCGAGGGCGCCAGCCACAGGTCCACCTGCTGGCCCTGGTCGCTCTTGGGCGGGGACTTGGTGAAATGCACCGCCTCCACTTCGCCCATGCCGGTCTGCACCGGCTCGTGGCGCACCACTTTGAACACCCAGGGCTCGGCGTCGCGCCGGCCGGCCACGAAGAAGGCCCACTCGGAACCGGGCGTGAACTTGTCCGGCGCGCTGCGCGCGATGGCGGCCAGCTGCCAGGGCGCGCTGGTGCGGTCCTGCTCGCCGCCCTTGATGGGGTAGCTTTCGTCGCCCTTGCTGAAGGTGATGGTCTTGGCGTCGCGCTTGAAGGTGGCCGTCGTGGGCTCCTTGCGGAAGCGCTTTTCATTGAAGCTGGACGGCGCCAGGCCGTAGCCGTCCACCGCGCCTTCGCTGCGGCTGTCCAGGATCTTGCCGAAAATGCCAGCGTGGCTTTCGGTGGCGATGCTGTACTTGCCGTCCGCCTGGCGCCACTGCACGGTGGCGTCGCCATTGATGGACAGGCCTTTCTGGCGCGCCTTGATGGTGTAGACCAGGTCCGCCGGCGGCGGCAGGCTGAAGGCCCGCTTGACGCTGGGATGCTCGGCCGCCGTCTCCGCGGCGGCCAGCGGGGCCGCTGCGGAAGCGGCCGTGGCCACGATGGCGGCAAGGGTGAAATTCAGTGCGGTATTGCGCATATTTACTTTCCGGCGTTGCCGCTCAGGGTGATCTTGGTAATGGTCTGCGTGGTCAGCGCGCCATTCGCTTCGGTATTCCGTATCTGCACCGGGAACCAGTTCATCCCCGGCGCCAGCCACACGTCCAGCCGAGCCGAATAGAAACCCGGCTTGGGCGGGCGCGCCAAATGCCAGGTGACGATGCGGCCCAGCTGCGTGTCCAGCTCCTCCTCCCCCACCAGCAGGAAGCGGTAGATGCTGGCGTCCTTCTCGTCGCCCACCAGGATGTCGATGTCGCCGCTGAACTGGTTCACGTCGGCCCGGCCGATGGCGCCCAGCTGGAAGGGCACCGTGGCCTTGTCCTGCGCGCCGGCCAGCAGCGGGTAGCTGCGCTCGTTCACCGAAAAGGTGATGCGGCCGTCGCCGCGCGCGAAATGCGTGGCGGTCTGCGCGCGGCCGCGCCGCTTCTCGGTGAACCTGAGCGGCGCAATGCCGGCGTCGTCGATCTCGCCTTCGCTGCCCAGCACCAGCAGGTTCACGCGCGCCACCAGCATGCTGATGCCCGCCTCCATGCCCACCTTGTACTTGCTGCCGTCGGTCTGCCAGGACATATGGGCCACGCCGCTCCACCTGGTGCCGTTGGCGTCGGTGCGCTTGAGTTCCATTTCGAATTCGGCCGACGGCGGCAGGTCCACCTTGTAGCGGCGGGTGGACAGCGGCGCGGGCGGCGGTTCGGCGGCCTGCTTGTCGGTGCTGCCCGGCGCGGCGTCCGGCGGCGATTGTACGGCAGCCTGCGCGGCGGCGGCGCCCGGCTGCACGGGCTCGGGCGGCGCGGCCAGCGTTTCCAGTCCGGCCAGCGGATCGGACAGCGCGCCCGACGCGGGCACAGGCTCGGCCACCGCCGACGGCTGCGGCATGGGCGCAGGGCGCGGCGCGGGCCTGGCCTGCGGCGCCTTGGGCGCCGGCTTGGGCGCGGCCGGGTCCAGCTGTTTGACTTCCGGCGGCGGCTCGCTGGACGCGCTGCGCTTGGGCAGCGCCAGGCGCAGCTGCGCCTGCATGACGGACGGCGCGGGCCGGACGGCGGTGCTCTGCTGCGGGCCGAGGCGCGCACCCAGCCAGTCTATCGTCACAAAGTGCAGGACAGCGGTGGCTGCGCACAAGGCGAGTACGCGGCGGCGCCGGGAAAGAAAGGAAACTATCGTCATGGCGGTAGTTTAACGCTTGTCAAGCCTGCTCCGCTGACAGGCCTTGGCAAATCTGCTACGCTGAATGACCATTCCTATAGGAGACCTGCTATGCCCATGCCTCAAATGCCCAACATTCCGGGCGCCGGTGTAATGACGGACACGCTCGATTTCGTGAAGAACCTGTGGGGCAGCATGGGCGTGGTGCCGGGCATTGCCGCGCCCACGCTGTCGGTGGATGAGCTGGACAAAAAAATCAACGACTTGCGCGCGGTGGAAGCGTGGCTGAATCTCAATTCGAGCATGGTGCGCGGCAGTATCCAGGCGCTGGAAGTGCAGCGCAACACCATCGCCACGCTCAAGTCCATGGGCAAGACCCTGGCGGACGCGGTGCAGCAGCAACAGCCTGCCCCTGGCAAGGAGAAGTCGCTGTTCGAGTCGATACCGTATGCGTCGGCCTTCTTCCAGCATGCGGCGGACGCGCTGGCGCCGGGCGCGCCGGGACCAGCGCCGGCCGCTGAAGCCAAGGCGCCCGCCACGGAGGCTCCGACGCAAGCGCCTGCGGCCAAGGCGGAGCCGGCTGCTGCGCCGCCCGTGTCGGACGCGGAAGCGGCTGCGGCCGCAGCGGCGCCCATGGTGAACGCGGCGGCGTGGTGGAATTTGCTGCAGGAGCAGTTCAAGCAGGCAGTCACCACCGCCATGACCACCGACGTGGTGAGCGGCGCGGCGGCGCGCGCAACGGAAGCGGCCAGCAAGTTCACGGCGGCGGCAGGCAAGCCGGTGGCCAAGGCGGACAAGGGAAATCTGCCGGAGGAACAGGGCAAGCCGGAGACGAAGAAGGCTGGCGGCAAGAGCGGCGCCGCGCCAGCCACCGCGCGCAAGGCGCCAGCCAGGAAAGCCGGCGTGAAGGCGGGCAAGGAATAAGCCGCTGGCGGAGCACGGCGGGTTAGGTCAAGGCTTTGCCTTGACCTAACCCGCCCTACGCGGCACGCGGTACGCGCTATCGGGAGGTGTTGACTTCGGCCTGGCCGCGCGCGCCGGTGGGTTTCAGGTATTTGTCGAGGAATTCCAGCATCCGGGCGTTCGCCACGAGCTGGTTTTTCTTCTTGCTGAAGCCGTGGCCTTCGTCGTCGAACACCACGTATTCCACCGGCACCTTGTTGCTCTTCACCGCCTCCACGATCTCGTCGCTTTCAGGCTTGATGACGCGCGGGTCGTTCTTGCCCTGGATGACCATCAGCGGACGGCGGATCTCCTTGGCGTGGAACAGCGGCGAGGTCGCCACCAGGAAGTCCTTGTCCTTCACCGGGTCGCCTATCTCCTGGTACAGCGCCTTGCGCTGCGATTCCCAGTACGGTGGTATCGACTCCAGCGTGCGCACCCAGTTGCTCACGCCGAAAATGTCGATGCCGACCTTGAACGCCTCCGGCCGGAACGCCAGCGCCGCCAGCGTCATGTAGCCGCCGTAGCTGCCGCCCATGATGCCGATGCGGTCCGGGTCGATATTGCCCAGGCTGGCCAGATAGGTCTTCGCTTCCACGCAATCCCACAGCGGCTCGCGGCCGTGCTTGCCGTCGTCGGCGGTGTTGAAGGTCTTGCCGTAGCCCGAGCTGCCGCGGTTGTTAATGCCCAGCACCGCGTAGCCGTGGTTGGCCAGGTACTGCATCAGCGCGCTGTAGCCGCGCCGGGTCTGGCCGCCGGGGCCGCCGTGCACAAAGATCACCGCCGGCGCCTTGGCGCCTGGCGCCAGGCCTTTCGGCTTGTAGTAGATGGACGGGATCACCATGCCGTCGAAGGACTTGAAGCGCACCACTTCCGCTTCCACCAGGTCGTTCGGGTCGATTTCCTTGTTCAGGCTTTGCGTCAGCTGCGTGGTCTTCTTCGTCTTCAGGTCGTACACGAACAGATTGCTCGGCGCGCGGTCGCCGTTCAGGTAGAAGGCCATCAGCTTGCCGCTCGGCGAGAATGTCACGCCGCGCATTTCGCCGCCGGGCAGCTTGGGCAGGGCCACCGGTTTTTCGTCCGCACCTTCCACCACGCGCACGGTCTGGCTGCCGTCGTTGTCCACCACCGTGATGCGGAAGCGGCCGTCCAGCGAATAGCCGGAACCGAACACGTCCCAGTCCGCCTTCTCGTGCAGCGCCACCGCGCCCGTGGCCAGGTCGTAGGTGCGCAGCGTGTTGAACTCGCCGCCTTCGTTGGAGGTGAAGAACAGGCGCTTGGAGGCCGGGTCGAAGGTGGAGGCGCTGTAGCTGGCCGTGCCCTGGTGCGGCGTGATGTGCTTGAGTTCTCCCTTGCTCAGGTCGTACAGGTAGATGTCGCTGTCGGACGTGGTGTTGGGTTTTTCCAGCGCAATCCAGCGCTCGTCGCGGCTGATGCGGTCCGGCGTCATGCCGTTCTCGTTCTTGTACAGCAGCGCGCGCGCATAGGTCTTGGCGTCGTAGCGGTACAGGTCGAAGAACTTGGGATCGCGCTCGTTGCTCAGCACATAGAAGGCGCCGCCGTCGGCCGACCAGCCGGCGAAGCTGGCTTTCAGCTTGTCGCCCGGCGTGAGGTCTTTCTCGCTGCCGTCCAGCTCGCGCACGAACAGATGGTTCTGCTCGTTGCCGCCCTTGTCGCGCGTGAACAGGAAGCGGTCGTCGGTGCGGAAATAGCCCACCGCGTAAGTGCTGTCGGTGGTGGACTGGGTCAGCGCCACCGGCTTGCCGCCGCCCACCGGCTGCGTGTAGACGTTGGGCAGGCCGCTCTCGTTGCTGGTGAACAGGATGTTCTTTTCGTCACGGCTGAAGGACGCGCCCGAAATGGACGTCGTGGCCATGAACTGTTCTATCGTGTACTGCTTGGGGACGTGCTGCGGGGACTTGGACGCAGCCAGCGCGCCAGGAAGGGCATGTAACATCAGCGCCAGCACGGTGAGACGCGCGGCTGTTTTCATACGACGCATGTTCGCTCCTGTCTAGATGGCCTGCCGTCACGATGACGGCAGGTCAGCCAGTGTTGCAAGAACGAACTACGTTGTCAAACAAATAAATTCCAGCGGCGGCTTAGCCCAGGCGCTGGATGCGGATGGCGTCGATCAGGCCGCCCACTTCGCGTTGTATTTTTACAATCTGGATCAGGCCTTCCTCGGCCAGCAGCTTGGCGCCTTCATGCGCCGACTGGAAGGACTCCAGCGTGTCGCCCTTGGCGGCTACCGGCCGTACCCACGCGGCAGCGCCAACTTTCATTTTGTCGTAAACCTCTTTAGTGATGTCGCGCATAGGCTCTCTCCTTGTTGTGTTCTAGTGTAATCATTGAAGTACCCGGAAACAAGTTGACGAATATTCAATTACTCGTCGTCCTCTTCCGGCTGGGTTTCCGTTTCGGTTTCCGCCTCTGTCGCGGTGTGGCGCGACGGCATCAGCATGGCCAGCTGCTCGATCAGCTGCGCGAAGCGCTGCTGGCCGGGGGCGATGCGGTCCACGTGCATCAGCACGTCGTTGGCTTCGTCCATCAGCGCCTGGGTGTAGCCGTTCTGCTGCATGTGCGAGATCAGGATCTGCGCCGAATTGAACAGGATGCGCATATTGTTCGGCAGCGCCTCGCGCGCGGTGCGCATCCACTCCACCGCCTCGGCCAGCTTGCCGGTTTTCCACAGCAGCACGCCCTTGTTCATCATGTCCGCCGCTTCCTTGCGGGAAGCCACGATCAGGTCGGCGCCCTCTTCGCTCATGCGCGCCTTGTCGAAGATCTTCTGCACGTCCTCCAGCAGCAGCTGGTTGTCGTGGTTGTTGCGGATCACGTAGCACAGCAGCTCGACCGGCGCGTCCTTCACGCCGACGGCGAACAGCAGCGTCGCCATTTCGATGCAGGTGTCCGTGTCCGGGCGCTCGGGGTCTTCGTTGAGCATGGTCTCGAGCTCGTCGCCGGACTTGCGCGCGCGGCGGTAGTCGCCGCTCTCGTGGTAGACCAGGCCCTCGGTGATCTTGGCGCGCAGCGCCACCTGGTCGCCGCTGAACTCGCGCTGCGCGGTGGCCAGCACCTGCAGCGCTTCCTTGGGGTCGTTCTTCTGGCCGCATACGCGCGCCAGGCCGAAGTAGGCGTCCACCGTCTTGAGCACCGAATACTCGCCGATGGCGATGCACTTGCGGAAGGCGCGCTCGGCCAGCGGAATATTGCCCAGCTTGAGCGCCGCATTGCCCAGGTTGCGCTGGCGCGGCACCGAGTTGGGCGACAGCTTGGCCGCCTTCTCCAGCACGTCGCAGGACTCCTCCACCTTGCCCATCAGCTGGTAGGCCGTGGCGAGCTGGTCGTAGGCGTCGATGTAGTAGCGGTTCTCGGCGATCACGCCCTGGAACATCTGGCGCGCCGCTTCGTGGTCGCCATTGCTCATGCGGATTTTCGCCAGGCCGGTGCGCGCCCAGTTGTAGTCGCGCTCCTCCAGCACCAGGTCGTAGACCACGCGCGCCTTTTCCGGCTCGCCGGCCTTGAGCAGCAGCTGCGCCTTCATGCGCAGCAGGTCGATCTCGTGCAGCTTGTTGTGCACGATCTGCTCGTCGCACAGGCGGGCCGCGCGCAGGTAGTCCTTTTCCACAAAGGCCTGGTCGATCTCGCGGAAGATCTGCTTCTTCTGCCACACGCGGTTCAAGCGCGTCAGCAGCACGCCCTCGGTGATGGGCTTGATGATGTAGGCGTCCGGCTGGTGCTCGGCCGCGCCCATGACGGACTCCACGCTTTTCTCGGCCGACACCATCAGCCACACGCTGGACGGCGTCATCAGGTTGCGGATGCGCACCTCCTCCAGCACTTGCTGGCCGTTCTTGCCCTCGCCCAGGTTGAAGTCGCACAGCACCACGTCGTAGTGCGTCTTGGCCAGCATGATCATGGCCTCGCCGCCGCTGGCGGCCTGGTCGATGTGCTTGGCGCCGAGGTTGCGCAGCGACTCGCGCAGCAACTGGCGGATGCCGACGAAATCGTCGACGATCAGGTAGTGCTTGTCGGTCCAGTCGATGGCTGCGATGGCGGCCGTGACGGTGTCTGGCATGGCCGGGGCGACGGTGGGGAATGACATCTGGCCTCCGCTCAAGGCAAACGCAGCACGAAGCAGCCGCCGCCCAAGGCGCCGCCGTTCTCGAGCTGCACGCTGCCGCTGCGCTGGCGATGCTTGTGCATCTTGGCCACTTCGCACGCGAAGTACAGGCCCAGGCCGCTGCTGTTGGTGAGGAAGTTCACGCCGCTGGTGTTGCCGCTCATGGCGGAAGCGCCGGCGTCGATCAGCGCCTGCGGGAAGCCGCTGCCGTTGTCCTCCACGCGCAGCTCCAGGTAGCCGTCGCGCTCGGCGATGGCGAGGCGGATGGTGTCGCTGGTGTAGCGCACGGCGTTGTTGATGGCGTGCGCCAGCATGCCGATCACCAGGTCTTCATCGAAGGTCCAGATCAGGCCGGCGGGGAAATCGATCTGCAGCGTGATGTGCTTGGACGCCAGCAGCACCTTGGCCTGCGAGCTGACCTGCTGCACCAGTTCGGCCACCTGCTGCGGGCGCGGGTCGAAGGGATAGGACGGCTTGCCCACTTCCTTGTACAGCGCCAGCAGCTGCATCAAGTTGTCGTTCAGGCGCTTGGTCTGGTACAGCATCTGGGCCAGGCTGGGATAAGCGGGATGGTTCGCGTCGTTCTCGTCGGCGCTGCCCAGCAAACTCTCCAGCGTGCCGCTCAGGACGCTGATCGAATTTTTCATGTCATGGGCAGTTGAAGCCAGGAACAGGAACAGCTCGGGCGAGCCCGCTTGATCTTCCATAGATGAGGCCTCCACGCGGCAATTATTTCTGAATAGCGATTATACCCGCCCGCCACGCCGGGCTTTGAGCATAAAGCGTGCGGGGTCCAGGGCGGCGGCCAGCGCGGCCTCCAGCGGCAGCGGTTCGTGCTCCAGCTGCGCGGCCAGCAGCTCGGCCGCCAGCGGCGCCCAGATCAGGCCGCGCGAGGCATAGCCCAGCAAGCCATACAGCCCGGCGTGGCGGGGCACGTCGCGCAGGCGCTCGGGGCGCGCGGGGGCGGCGTAGTCGGGCAAGGGACCGGCCAGCGGCAGGCGGTCCGGCGCCATGCAGCGGAAGCCGACCCGTCCCGCCAGCGGTGGATCCTGCGGCAGCACGCCGGGCAGGATGTCGCGTGCGCGAGACAGATTCTCCTGCTGGCTAGCGTGGCGCAAGGCGCTGTCCGTGTCGCTGTCGTAGGTGGCGCCTACGCTGACGATGCCTTGCACCGGCGGCGTCATATAGGCTTCGCGGCACACCACCAGCGGCAGATGGGGGAAATCCTGCTCCTGCAAATGGGTGACCTGGCCGCGCATGGTGTACAGCGGCAGCTCGGCCGTCTGCGCGATGGCGAGCGCGCCGGCGCCGTTGGCGAGAATGACGTGCGGCGCCTCGGCCAGCAGTTCGCCGCCCGCAGCACGGACCTGCCACTGGTCGTCCGCGCGCTCCAGCTTTAGCGCCCCGGCGTTGAAGATGCGAGTCAGGCGCGCGCCGCAAGCGGCCAGCATGGCGCGGCAGATGGACGCGGGATTGGCCCATCCGCCCTGGCTGAACAGCCAGCCGCCGTCCGGCGTGGGCGCGCCCAGCAAGGCGCTGGCTTCCTGCGCGTCCACCCAGCGCACGTACTCGCGCGGATAGTTCCAGGCCGCCGCCACTTCCTTCTGCAGCAGCGCATGCTCCGCATCCCGCGCCAGTTGCAGCACGCCGCACTGCGCGCCGGTGATACGCGCAGAAGGGTTTGCGGCGGCAGCGGGCAGGCGCGCCTCAGGGTCCACCCCGCCGAGGCGCTGCCAGTGGCGCATGGCGTACAGATAGGCCGCGCGGCTCAGGCGTGTTGGGATGTTGTCGTCCTTCGACAGCAGCGGCATGAAAATGCCCGCGCGGTTGCCGGACGCTTCCTGCGCCGCTTCCTGGTGGCGCTCGACCAGCGTCACCTGCCAGCCGCGCGCGGCCAGCCGTTCGCAAGCGGCCGCCCCCGCCACGCCAGCGCCTATCACCACCGCCTGCCGCACCGGCTCCGGCGCGCGCGGCGGCTGCGGCTTCCTGCTGGTGAAGACCGCCTGCACGCCGGACGGCGCCGGCTGCCACTCGAAGCCGGAGGAACGCAGCGCCTTGAGAGCCTCATCGTCGGCGCCGAGCAGCGTCAGCGTGGCGCCGGGCAGCGCGAGCTTGGCCAGGGTGCGCATGGGCGCAATCGGCGCGGGCAGATGGAAGGCGTCTACGCGCGCTTCGATTTGCGGCAGCGTGGCTTCCAGATCGCCCACCGCCAAATCCAGCACCACGCGGCCGTGGTCGAATTCGAGCCGATGGAAGCCGGGCACGTTGACGGGCCAGCCGCCGCGCAGTTCGGCGGCGATGTCTTGCGCCGCCGGCAGCGCGGGAAGCAGCGCGATGTAGTGCAGGACGGACGCGGCGCCGCTGCTGCGCCATGCGGCCAGCGTGGCGAGAAAGTGCTCGCCGGCGCCAAAGCCGGTGGCAAGCAGGACGTGGCGCCATCCCTGCGGCGTGGTCACGGCTGGCAGCATTCGGCGTGCCGGAAACAGGCCTGGTCGTGGTCGTTGACCATGCCGATGCCTTGCATATAGGCGTAAATAATGGTCGAGCCGACGAACTTGAAGCCGCGCTTGGCGAGGTCCTTCGAGATGCGGTCCGACAGCTCGGTCTTGGCCGGCCGGTCGCCCTGCTTCGCCACGATGTTGACGAGGGGCTTGCCGCCCACGTAGTCCCACAGCAGGCTGTCCAGGCTGCCGCCCTCGTCCAGCAGCCGCAAGTAGGCCTGCGCATTGCTGATGGCCGCCGCCACTTTCAGCCTGTTGCGCACGATGCCGGGATTGGCCAGCAGCTCGGCCACCTTGTCCGGACCGTAAGCGGCGATCTTGCGCGCGTCCCATTGGTCGAAGGCGGCGCGGTAGTTGTCGCGCTTGTTCAGGATGGTTTCCCAGCTCAGCCCCGCCTGCGCGCCTTCGAGATTGAGCATCTCGAACAGGCGCAATTCGTCGCGGCAGGGCAAGCCCCACTCTTCGTCGTGGTAGGCGATGTATTTGGGATTGGCGGGATTGGCCCAGCTGCAGCGGTGTAGGTTCATGGGCGCAGTTTACATTAAGATGTCGACTCCGATCGTGACATGGGGGCAGACATGCAATTCGAAGCGAAACTGGAGTGGCAGCGCAATGGGCAGGACTTCCTGGACCAGCGCTACAGCCGCGCCCATGAATGGATTTTCGACGGCGGCCTGCGCGTGCCCGCTTCGTCGTCGCCGCTGTCGGTGCCGCTGCCGATGTCGAACGCGGACAATGTGGACCCGGAGGAGGCGCTGATCGCCGCCGCGTCCAGCTGCCATATGCTGTTCTTCCTGTCGATTGCGGCCAGGCGCGGGCACGTGGTGGAGAGTTACACCGACCACGCCGTGGGCCTGCTGGAGAAGGACGGGCGCGGCCGCATGGCCATGACCAGCATCACGCTGCGCCCGGCCATCGTGTTCGCCGGCGCGCAGTGGCCGGACGAGGACGAGCTGGAAGCCATCCACCATGAGGCGCACGACAAGTGCTACATCGCCAATTCGCTGCGGGCGGAGATTACGGTGGAAGCGCCGGTGTGATGGCGGGTTACGCCCTGCGGGCTAACCCGCCCTACGCATGTTCATTCGTTGCAGGGTACTCGTAGGGCGGGTTAGCGCAGCGTAACCCGCCAATCAAGCCAAATCGCTGGACAAGCCCACGCGGCGCCGTTCGCCGCTCAGCTTGGGCGGCTGCACCAGGTTGGTCACGACCTTGACTTCGCCGCTGGCGACGGTCTGCTCCAGCTGCTGCATCATCCGTGGGAACAGGCCTTCCGGCTGCGTGGCGGGGGTGCTGTACAGCGCAGCCCAGGCGTTGCGGCCGGAATGCTTGGCGATGTACAAGCCCATATCCGCCAGCTCCACCACCTGCGACCAGCTCAGCAAACGCGGCTGCGACGGCAGGAAGGGGAAGCAGGCGTAGCCTATCGAACAGGTCTTGCGCAGCGTGCCGCCATCCGGCAGGATGAACTCGCGCAGCGCCACCGCGCTGCGGATGCGCTCGGCCACCACCTTGGCTTCCTCGCGGTCGGTGGCGCGCGCCAGCACCAGGAATTCCTCGCCGCCCCACCGTATCAGATAGTCCGATTCACGGAACACCTCGCGCAAGCGCTCCTGCATCTGCACCAACACCGCGTCGCCCGCCGCATGGCCGTAGCGGTCGTTGACTTCCTTGAAGTGGTCCAGGTCCACCATGAAGAACACCAGGTCCTTGTCCATGCAGGCCATGCGCTCCTGGTCCGCGCCCTGCGGGTCCGGACAGTCGTACTGGCGCAGCGCCATGGCCACGTCGGCGTCCACATGCTGCAGGAAGAAGCGGCGGTTGCGCAGGCCGGTGAGCTGGTCGGTCAGGCTCACTTCCTCCAGCGCCTTGTAGGCGCGCTCCAGCTCCACGTTCTTTTCCAGCAGCTGCGCCTGCGTCGCCGCCACCTGGCGGTAAGCGCTGGCGTTGTCGAGCGCGATGGCGCCGTAGGCGCACAGGGTGCGGAAGATCAGCCGTTCGCGTTCGCCATAGGCCAGCGCCAGCAGGGACTGCACCGTCATCACGCCCAGCACGCGCTCGCCCACCGTCAGCGGCGCGAACAGCAGGCTCAGTGTGGGCAAGGTGCCGGGAATCAGATTGGGCGTGCTGCCGCTTTCATCGAGTTCAATCACGATCTCGCGCCGCTCGCGCACGCAGCGCGCCGAGTTGGCGTTCGGGTCGGACAGCGCGAAGCGCGACGGCGGCAGCTCCCGCCCCGCCTCGATGCCGAAGGCGCAGCGCAGATACTCGCCGTCCGGCTCGAGCAGGAAGATGGAGAAATGGGTGGCGTCCAGCAGACCGTGCACATGGCGGTCCAGCGCGCGGAACACGGCCGCCGCGTCCAGGTGCGCCGTGATTTCCTGGCCGATGGCGCTCAGGTGGGCCAGCATGGCGTTGGTACGCTGCAGCACTTCGGCGCGCTGCGCCTCGGCCTGCGCCAGCTGGCGGTGGTGCTCGCCCTCGGTCTGCGCGCGCTCGGTCTGGTGCTGCACCTGCATGGCGATGGCGCGGTTGGTGGCTTCCTGGCTATGCGTCTTGTCGCGCGCGGCGCTGGCCTGCACGGAAATCTCGTAGGCGCGCGCGTAGTCGCCGGTGGCGGCGTATTCGCGCGCGGCGGCGTCCAGCAAGGCGGCGGGCACGGCGTAGCCGGCGATGCCGGAGGCCAGCGTCATGGCCAGCTGCAGATAGTGCAGCACGGCGTTGGCCGCCGCCATGCCGATGGGCTGCGGCAGCCGGTGGCGCGCGTGGATCTGCGCCAGCACGCGCAGCGCGGCGATCTGGTTGTACAGGTCGCCGTGCTCGCTGGCCAGCGACAGCGCCGACAAGGCCACCGACAAGGCGTCCTGCGGCCGGTCCAGCTGCGACAGCGCGTGCGCCTGGCCGCGCCGCGCGCCGCTTTTGAAATCGCTCTGGCCCAGCGAGTCGCCGCGCTGTTCCAGCATGGTGAAGCTGCGCAGCGCCCCCTGCGCGTCGCCCAGGTCCAGCGCCAGGTCGCCCTGGTATTCCAGCGAGACGGCGTAGGCGCGCGAGCCGGACAGCGGCGACAGCAAGTGGATGGCTTCGTGCAGCAGTTCCTGCGCCGCTTCACGCTGGCCCAGTTGGCGCAGGGTTTCGGCGGTCTGCATCAGGCAGGAGCCAATGCTCATCGGCCAGCCGGTGGGACGCGCCAGCGCCAGGCCGCGCTGCATCCACTCCAGCGCCGCGTCGTGCGCGTTCAGGCTGGTGAAGCCGTTGCCGATATTGGTGGCGATAATGATGGCGCGCCGCACCTGGCCGGTGGCCATGGCCGCTTCGAAGGCCACCATCAGGCGGCCCACCGCGTAGCCGAAATCGGCCGCCTGGAAAGCGGAGATGCCGTGGTAGTCGCTGATCCAGCCGGATACCGCCGGGTGGATGGCGGGCGCCAGCGCGGCGTCGGGCGCGAAGCGCTGGCCCCAGCGCTGGTTGGCCTGCTGCAGGCTGTGGAACACGCTGAAGATGGCGGCGGCGGCGTCGATAATGTCGGCCCGCGACAGGTCGCCGCCGGCGCGCGCATCGGCCGAGGCGATGGCCAGTTCGGCGTCGCTGGTGGCGGAGTCGCCGCGGTCGGTGGCGATCCAGGCTTGCAGCCAGTGCGCGTCCGCGCAGCCCAGCATGTCGCCCAGCTGCTCGAAAGCGTGCAGCGCCTGCGCCGCCTGGGCCTGGCCGGCGTCAAGTTCGCCGTGCAGCCATTGCGCTTCGGCTTCGATCAGCATGAAGCGGGCCGCCAGCGCGCTGGCCTCCTGCGCATCGACCAGCGGCAGCAGCGGCGCCGCTTCGGCAATCAGCCGCCGCGCCCGGGCCACGTCGCGCTGGCGCAGCTGCCAGGCCAGCTCGGCCAGGCGCAGCAGGCGCACGTCGCCCTGCAAGGACGGCAATTCCGCGTCCCAGCGCACCAGCTGCTCATCGAGCGCAAACATGTCCACTACACGGAGTCCTTCCCTGCAATATTGCCTAAACGCACTATGCGTCCTTTCGCATTATTCCACAGTTCAGCGCAGCAGAGCGACTGCCGTGGAAAATGTCAAGAATGACAAGCTTGTTGAAACGAGGATAATGCGTGCGATACGGCCGGTGTGGGCGCCGAAGCGCTCCGACAGCAGGGCCACGTTGCTGGCACTGGGCAGGCAGGCCACCAGCACAATCACGGTCAGCGCGGCAGGGTCCAGCGGCACGCCCAGGGCGATGGCGGCATGGCCGGCGCCGGCCACCAGCAGCGGATGCAGCAGCAGCTTCATCAGCGCCAGCCCCACGAAATCCCCGGGCGGGCCGCCCGGCAACGCGGCGGCGGGCGCCCCCATTTGCGAGCGGGCCAGCACCGCGCCTATGGTGAACAGCGCCACCGGCGAGGCCGCGTCCGCCAGCAGGCCGACGGTATGCATGACCGGCCCCGGCAAGGCCAGCCCGGCCGCCGAGCTCAGGCCGCCCAGTGCAATCGCCCACGGCATGGGATTGCCCAGCATGCCGCGCAGCGCCCGTCCCAGCGCGGCCCGCCCTGCCCCGCTGCCCATGCGCGACAGCGCAATGCACAGCGAACTGGTGATCACCATGTCGACCACGATGGCGACGATGGCCGGCCCCGTGGAGCGCGGCCCCAGCAGCGCCAGCAGCAGGGGCACGCCCATGAAGCCGGTGTTCGGAAAGGCCGCCACCAGCGCGCCGAAGGCGGCGTCGTTCCAGCCGGCGCGCCGCAGCGTGGCGGCCATGGCCAGCGCCACCATGAGCAGCGCGCACAGCAGGTAGACGCTGAACACGCCCACGTCCAGCAGCTGGGCGATGGGGGTGGCGGCGCCGAAGCGGTACAGCATGCAGGGCAGCGCGAAATACAGCACGAAGCTGTTCAGGCCGGGAATCGCCAGCTGCGGCAGCATGCCGCGCCGCACGGACACATAGCCGCACAGCACCAGCGCAAAAAAGGGAAACGTGACGGAAAGAATGGCGAGCATGGACAGCGATTGTACCCATGCTTGCCGCCGTCACAGCGTCTTATTTCATGGGCGCGGGGGGCTGCGTGGTGGGGTTTTGCTTGTTTTCCGGATTGTCCGTATTGCCGCTGGCCTTGTCCGGCACGGCGCGCGGACGCTTGCCGGTGCTGCCCGTGCTCCCTTCGATGCCGCTGCCGCTGGCCCCTTCCGTGCCGCTGCTGCCGCTGGCCGTGGCGCCCTTGATGCTGGCGTTGAGCTGGGTCACGTGGGTCAGGTGCTGGGCCACCGTGGGCTCCAGCTTGGCGGCCAGCGCCTTCACGTCGGCGTCCTTGGCGCTGGACTGCACCTTCTGCACCAGGGCGTGCGTCTTCTTGTGGTCGTCCACGCCTGCCTGGCTCAGATAGGCGCGGTCGAACGCGTCGCCGGACAAGCCTTTGAGCTTGCTGGCCATGGCCTTGTGCTTGGCGTCCGGCTCGGCCGGCAAGGTCACGCCCTTGCTCTGGGCCACGGTCTGCACTTCCTGCAAGCCCTTGGTGTGGTCGTCCACCATCTGCTGGGCGAAGGCCTTCACTTCCGTGTTCTGCGATTTCTGCAGTGCGATCTTGCCCGCTTCAATTTCCGCCATATTGCCTTGCGCCAGTTGCTGCAGCATATGCTGGTCCGCTTTGCCCAGCGTCTGGGCCTGGGCAGACAGCGCTCCCAGCAGGGCCGCCGTCATCAATGCGAGTTTTGCCTTGTTCATGGGGATCTCCTATCCTTGAGGTGTGGAGAAAAATTTTACGCGGGATGGAATAAACCGGCCGCAGCATACGTATACGCAACTGTTCCACCCTATCCATCCCCAAAAGGAGACACAGCCATGAAAAACGCACTCGCCATCGCCGCCCTGCTGCTGGCCGCCCAAGCCCAGGCCCAGGACCTGAAAACCACCGGCGGCGTACTCGCCACCGCCTCCGGCATGACGGTCTACACCTTCGACAAGGACGTGGCCGGCAGCGGCAAGAGCGCCTGCGCCGGTCCCTGCATCCAGAACTGGCCCGCCGTGGCCGCGCCGGAAAAAGTGGCCGAGCCCTACTCGGTGATCACGCGCGACGACGGCAGCAAGCAGCTGGCCTACAAGGGCAAGCCGCTGTACACCTTCGTCAAGGACGCCAAGGCGGGCGACCGCGCGGGCGACAACTTCAAAGACGTGTGGCACGTCGTCAAGGACTGAGTCCAGGCCCGCCATGCAAGACGACAGCGCCAGCCTCACCGCCTGCATCCCGCGCCTGCGCCGCTACGCGCGGGCGCTGCTGGGCGACCGCGCCAGCGCCGACGACCTGGTGCAGGACACCATGGAGCGCGGCTGGCACAAGCTGTCGACGTGGCGGCGCAATGGCGACATGCGCGCCTGGCTGTTCAGCATCATGCACAACCTGCATGTGGACCGGCTGCGCCAGCCCGGCCTGGCCACCGAGGCGCTGAGCGACGAGCTGCACAGCTCGCTCAGCGCCTCCGGCCCCTCGCCCTCGGACCGGCTGGAAATCCGCGACATGCAAACCGCGCTGCAAATGCTGCCGGCCGAGCAGCGCGAGGTGCTGCTGCTGGTGGCGCTCGAGGAACTCAGCTATGAAGAAGCGGCCGCCGTCCTGAACATTCCGCCCGGCACGGTGATGTCGCGCCTGTCGCGCGCGCGCGAACGGCTGCGCCTGCTGATGCTGGGCCAGGCCCCGGCCTCCACCCTGAAGGTGGTCAAATGAAGGCAGTGATATGAATCCGGTCACCGAAGCCGAACTGCAGGCCTGGGTCGACGGCCGCCTGGCGCTGGAGCGCCGCGCCGACGTGGACCGCTACCTGGAGCACCATCCGCAGGAGCTTGAGCGCCTGCGCGCCTACCGCCAGCAGAACGCCGGCCTGCGCGCGCTCTACAGCGCGGTGCTGGATGAAGCCATCCCGCGCAGCATGCAGCGTCCGCGCGGCTGGCAGCGCTATGGCTGGCCAGTGCAGCGCTATGCCGCCAGCGTGGCGCTGATGCTCTCGAGCGCGGCGCTGGGCTGGGTGGCGCACGGCAGCTACGGCGCCGCGCCGGACGCCGCCGTGGCCGCTGCAGTGGCCGCCAACGCTGCGGCCCCGGCAGCGGCGGCGCCGTCCGCGCTGGCGCACCGCGCCGCGCTGGCGCACCGCGTGTACGCGCCCGAAGTGCGCCATCCGGTGGAAGTGGGAGCGGACCAGCAGGAACATCTGGTGGCCTGGCTGTCGAAACGTCTGGGAGCGCCGCTGCGCCCGCCTCGGCTGGCGCCACTGGGCTATGAACTGGTGGGCGGCAGGCTGCTGCCGGGCGACAGCGGCCCGGTGGCGCAATTCATGTACGCCGACGCCAGCGGCCAGCGGCTCACGCTCTACGTGTCCGCCGGCCAGGCAGGCAACCGCGACAGCGGTTTCCGCTACGCCCAGGACGGCGCAGTCAATGTGTTCTACTGGATAGACGGCAGCTGGGGCTACGCGCTCTCCGGCGCGCTGGCCAAGGCCGAGCTGTCGCAGGTCGCCAACGCGGTCTACGAACAGCTGCAGCCCTGACCCCAGGGCTGCCTGGGATTACTGCACGCCGCGCCGGCCCATGTCGTCCAGGCGCATGCGCATCAGCTCGTTGGCGGCCGGACCCGGCGCGAACATATAGTCCTCGTCGTTGATGGCCAGGCCGGTGCGCGCATCGACCAGCACCTGGTCGGCCGGCTTGCCGGTTTCGCGGCTCACCACCAGCAGGCTGGCGCCCTCCGGGGCCAGATGGTCATTGCCCCAGGCCACGAAGGCCAGCAGCACGGGCTTGAAGTCGCGCCCCGCCTTGGTCAGCACGTACTCGTAGCGCGGCGGCCGCGCGCTGTACTGGCGGCGCTCCATCAGCCCTCCCTCCACCAGGCCGGCCAGACGCCGCGTCAGCATATTCGGGGCAATCTTCAGGCTTTTTTCGAACTCGTCGAAACGGGTCAGGCCATAGAAGGCGTCGCGCAGGATGAGGATGCTCCACCATTCACCCACTTTACCCAGGCTGCGGGCGATAGGGCATGGCATGCGGCCGAAATCGGTATGTTTCATTTGCAACTCCTTCGATCAACGTTAGTTGTTTGTCTATAGTTTCAAGCCCCGGACCGGGGACGGTTTTCCCTACTAACTTTCATCTTGGGTGCTACACACACCTTCTTTTTCCGACCTACACTTCTGCATTAGAATTGGTGAGTTTTCATTCGAGAAACCGGCATGAATTCTCACCAAAAATCACACTCTTTACTTACGGCAATTTCCGTGTAATATGTGAAAAGCGCGCGAAAGTTTATGCAGAGTAAAATTGATTCCTGCAGACACATTCGCTCTCTTGCTCAGCTACCCCATCAAGACCCGGATTTGTTTGCCGGAGCCTCACTTAAAAAGCGTGAGGTTCCGCAAGTCCCGGTCCCGTAGCTGCCGTGTTTCAAGCTACGCACCTCAACCACGTGTGTGAATCATGAAAACGTTAACTACCATTGCGCTGTTCTCGCTGCTCGGCCTGTCATTCGGCGCGTCCGCCGCAGGCCACCGCAGCGCCTCCATGCAGGTAAGCTTCGTCATCACCGAAAGCTGCAACATCCAGTCCGGCAAAGACGCTGCCAAACCTGTGGCCGCCACCGTCAGCTGCCAGCATGAAAGCCCATACCAGCTGCAGCGCAACGACGCCGCCGTTCAAACCTCCGCCCAGGCTGCCGCCAAGTCCAACGCCATCGTCAACAAGACCGAAGGCGCGCAGGAATGGACTGTGTACTTCTAAGCAAACTCCCCTCATCGTTCAAAAATAAATCGTCGCGGTAACGGAATCCTTGTAGTCCCCCGGCCGCGGCGTGGTCTGCACCGGCACCAGGCCATACAGCGTCACCGTCTGCGCGGCGCCGGTGCCAGTCCCCGTCACCACCGACGTGCCCGCATTGCCGTCCCCCCAAAGCGGACCGTCCAGCGTGTCCGAAATCCGGTAGCTGATGGTGTCCGTTCCCGCCGTGTCCTTCATCTTGCGCGCCGCCACATTGGCCGCCACCGTGCCGCCGTCGAGCGCAATGCGCCAGGCGTTGTCGTTGGTGCAGCGCACCGACAGCGCGGTGGTCGTGCGCTTGGCGCTGGTGAGCGCGCCCGCGTTCAGGAAGGCCAGCGGATTGGCGCTGATGGTGCAGTTGTTGGTCAGGTTGGCGGTGACATTGAAGCTGAACGCCACGCTGCCGCCGGCCGTGCAGGCCGGCGCGGTCAGGTTGTAGAAGGCGTAGCTGATGCTGCCGGCGCCGGTAAAGGCGGACGAGAAACTGGTTGGACCATTGCCCACGACCTTGGCGGCGGTCAGCGAGGCGCTGGCCGGCAGCTTGGCGTAGACGGTGAAGGGGCGCACGATGCTGCCGCCCACCAGCGGCAGCACGCCGCCCGAGAGGTTGATCGGCACCGTGCCGGCCTGCCCGGTGGCGCCCCACGTGGTGGCGCTGGCATAGCTGCTGGCCGTGTACAGGTTGTAGTCTATGCGCTGCGCGGCTTGTCCTAGCTGGCGCCCCCCATAGCTGAGGGAGTTGGTGCCCAGGCCGGCGTTCACGCACACCACCACGTTGGGAAACAGCAGCACAAAAGGCGGCGTGGGCGACAGCAGCGTCCAGCTGCAGGTGACGGAGCCGCTGCCGGTGGCGGTATAGTCCACCCCGGCGATGGAATTGATGTCGCCGAAAACCACGTCGCTCATGGTGACGGTGCAGCTGTCGGCACGCGCCGGCGCGCACGCCAGGCAGTACAGCGCCAGTAGCACGCACAGCCACCGCAGCCAGCTTTTCGGGCGAAGCGCCATCATTGCACCTTCCCCGGCGGCCGGCACACCAGCGGACCAATCACCGGCAGCGCGCCGCTGCCCTTCTGATACTGGTAGGGGAAGCGCACCGCGCATTGCCGCTCGCCGCTGCCGATCAGCAGCACATTGTCGTCCTGCAGATTGTCGATGAAGGCCATGCCGTCGTAGCCCAGCACGGAGGCGGCGCCGCTGGCCGTGTGCAGCACCGCCAGCCCCGGCGCCAGCGGCTTGCCGTCCTCGCCGTGGACGATGATGCTGGCCGCCGTGTAGCGCTCGACCGGGAAACGCGCCAGCACCCCGGTCAGCAGGCGCGGCGTGACGATCTGGCGGGTGCGGGAAATGCGCGCGTCCACCGGCAGGCCGGACACGTCGATGCCGATCTGGTTGGCGGCGTAAGGCAGCAGATTGGGCACCAGCAGGTGGCCGCCGCTGTCGGTCACGCCTATCGGGCGGTTCTCGTGCCACACCGGCACATTCGGCACGCCGTCGGTGGAGACCAGGGCAAAGCCGCCGCCGGTCTGGCGCGCCGTCTGCAGGCTGCCGTCCATCAGCACCAGCGCGCCGGACAGGTCCAGCGCGGTGCTGCGCGTGCTGCCGTTGTTCAGGGTGATGGCGCTGAGCTGGCCGCTGCGGCCGAGATACTGGAGCTGCGCCTGGTCGTAGCGGGTGTCGTTCAGGTTGCCCTTCTGCAGCACCCAGCCCAGGCCGCCGCCGAACTCCGGCGCGCGCGACACCGTGTAGCTGCGGCTGCGGCTGCGCTCCGGCTGGCCCGCCAGCGGCCCATCGGTCCGCCTGTCCTGCTGGTGCGCCATATTCGCGCTGGCCGCCACGCGGTTGTCGAACGCAAAGCTGAGGTTGGCCGACACACCGTGCGCACCGGCCACGCGGCGGTCGCGGAAGGCGCTCACGCTGAAAAAGGCGCCGCCCGGCAGCGTGGCCGAATAGGACACGCTGGCGATGCGGGCCGGTTCGGCCAGCGGCGAGTGGAAGGAGATCAGGCTCAGCCCCAGGCTCTGGCGCGTGCTGAGCGCCAGGTTCAGGCTGAAGCGGTCCGAGCGGGTGGCCAGCGGGCTGCCCTCGGTGGTGGCCAGGTCGCTGTAGCGGGGCGTGGCGCGCAGGGTCTGCGCGTCCACGCTGAAGCCGGCGCGGATGTACTGGTAGCCCAGCCCGCCCTGCCAGCCCCGGCCCGAACCGGGGAGTACCACCGGAGCGGCGGCCGTGCCGGTGACGGCACCGCCCCCGGCGCCCGAGCCGGCGCTGGCCGCCGCGGTGGCGTTGACCACGCCGAACTGGCCCAGGCGCCACAGCACGCCGCCGCCCGCGTTGACCACGCCGCGCCCGGCCTCGGCATGCGCCTCCAGCGTCAGCGCGTCGCTGGCCCCGTAGCGCAGCGAGGCGTTCAGCGCGGGCGAGCTGGCGTAGCTGAAGGAGCGGATGCTGTAGTTGCGGCGCGGCGCGCCCAGCTCGATGCCGTAGTCCAGCAGGCCTACACTCAGCAAGCGGGTGTCCACATACAGCGGCAAGGTGGTCGAGACGGTGCGCCCGGCCGCGTCGCGCGTGACGATGGTGGCCTGGCCGGCGCCGTTCAGGCCGGACATCTGGCTGATGACGAAGGGGCCGCTGGGCACCTCGGTCTGGATCTGCTGCACGCCGTTGACGTACAGGCTGAGCGCGGTGGGCACCACGGCCGAGCCTTTCAGCGCGGCCACCGGGAAAGTCAGCAGGTCCGGCCGCAAGTCGAAGTTCTTGCGCCACTGCACGCCGCCCAGGCGCATGGAGCGCGTCCACGGCAGCGACGAGGTGATCACGTCGCCCACCTGCCAGGTCTGCAGCGTGGCCGGGTCGGAGCGGGTCCAGTAGCTGTCGAAGCGCACATATTCAGCGCGCCGGGTCTGGTCGCCGGAGGTCAGGTTGAGCACGCCGGAACTGCTGAACACGCCGTCCTGGTCGAAATAGCGCAGCTCGTGCACACTCGACTGGCGCCAGGCTTTGCCCAGCTGCAGATAGGCGTCGTAATTGAGCAGCGCGCCGCGCGCCGCGCTGGCCGGCATGGCCTGGCGCACCTGCCGCGCCGCCAGCTCAAAGGGCACGCGCAGCGCGTCCGCCACCTGCAGCGAGATGGTCTGGCGCGCCGCGTCGTAGGTGTAGCTCAGGCCGTTCGCTTCGTCGAGGTCGAACTCGTCCCGGCCCGCCACGCCGAACAGCTGCGGGTCCAGTCCCAGGTCGCGCAGGTTCTGCCCGGTGCTGCGCAGCCCCTTCTTGCCCTGTGTGAAGCGCAATATGATTCCCGTCGCTTCGCCGTTCAAAGTCACCTCCAAATACAGCTCGTCCTGTGTGGCCGGCGTTTGTGCCCGTGCATCACCGCAGCCGGCGCCGCACAGCATCCACACGCACAGTAAGGTCATAAAAAATAGCCGCGCGCCATTTGTCATGGACAGACGGTACAAATCTTTGCCGAGCGCTCCGTCAAGGCTCTTGCGCTGCACTCCGCACCATCACGGGCTGGGCGTTGACCTGGCTGCGTATCGACAGCTCGCCGCCCAGCTGCGCGTCCTTGGCCACCTGCAGGCGCCAGATGCGCACCCGGCCCGCCAGCGCATAGCCCATCAAACCCTGGCTCAGCGCATACTCGCGCCCGGCCGTGTTGCTGACCGTGGTGGCGCCCAGCTGCGCATGCAGCTGGCCAGTATTGCTCAGCTTAAGCATCCAGTCGCCGTCCGGCTTGCCGCCCTCGCGGTAAAACTGCCAGCTCAACTGCGGCGCCGCCGGCGTGGCCGGCGCCATGAACACCGGCACCGAGTAGCGCAGCCGGAAGTCCACTCCGCTGTTCGCTCCGCCGGTCCCGGCGCTGGGAATTTCGTCTATCAGCACGCGGTAACTCTGCTCGCCCGGCTGCGCCGCGGCGCGGCGCACCAGGCGGATGGTCTGGCTGCTCTCCGCCCCCACCTGGATGATGGGTGGACTGGCCACCACATCCTGGGTTGGCGTGAGCACGTCCTCGCCATTCTGCTGGTCCCACAAGTACACCCGGACCTGGCCGTACACCGGCTGCTGGCCCAGGTTCTGCAAGGTGATGCCGGACGCGCCCTGGCCCGCCTGGAAATGGATCATCACCGGTGAAATCTGCAAATTGGCTGCCGTTGCGGTGGGTAATACCGCTCCCAGGGCGGCTCCCAGCGCCCCAAGGGTCAATAACGGTGCGGGCCAATCCGGCATTGCTCTCCTTTTCTAGAAAAACACCGTCGCGGTGATGGTGGATTTATAGGTGTCGGGCGCCGGCGTGGTTTGAGCCGGGATCGATCCGTACACGGTGTGGGTTTGCAGCGTGCCGTTGCCGGTGCCGCCCTTGGTGTTGACGCCCTGGTCTTCACCCCAGATGGTGGCGCCGGCGGTCTGGTACAGCATGAACTGCACGGTGCCGGTGTTGCCTGCGGTCTGGCCGCTCATGTAGCGCACGGTGCCGGACGAGCCGGTGCCGTTGCCGGCGCTGAGGCCGACGTTGTAAGGCGTGGTACTAGTACAAGTAACTCCCAGAGTCGTGGTGCCGGTGACAGTTGCTGCCAGCACGCCCTGGTTTTGGCCGAAGTCGAGGGCATTTGCGGACACCGTGCAATCGGCGATGATCCGCATTGTTACGTCAAAGGTTGCCGTCTTGGAGCCGTTCGAGTACACGGCAGCGCCGGTGATGGCGGGCGCTGCTGCGACGACGATGGCGGCCAAAGCCAGACGGGTAATCTTGGCGGGTAACATGACTTCCTCCTGGTGGATACAACATTAATTGATCGAGTGCATTTAAATTGCCCGGTCTCAACACTCGATTCCATTATTATCGATCGTAAAAAAAGCCGCTTTTGCCAGATGCGACCATCCTTTTGGGCGCGGAGAAAACCATTAAAAAATTTTAAAAAATAGGCATAATACGCAACACGGAATTGCTAACTTTATCAAGCCGACCATGTATTTAACCAGCGACGCGAATGTACGCAGCATCCTGATCGTGGACGATTCCGCGTTTGAGCAGCGCATGCTGGTCGATCTGCTCAGCGAGCTGCCGTACCGGGTGTCGGTGGCCTTCAACGGCATGCAGGGCTACCAGCTGGCCCTGGCCAACCAGCCCGACCTGATCCTGCTCGACGTGCGCATGCCGAATATGGACGGCTACACCTGCTGCCGCCTGCTCAAGGCCAATCCGGCCACCTACGATATTCCGGTGATCTTCCTGAGCGGCGCGGACGCGGCCGAGGACCGCATCATGGGCCTGTCGATAGGCGGCGTCGATTATGTGGCCAAGCCCTTTACGCCGGGCGAGCTGGCGGCGCGCATCCACGTGCACCTGAACCTGATGCGGCGCACGCGCGCCGAACCGGGCGCCCCGGAAAGCGCCGCGCCGGCCGACCCGGACGCGGTCATCGTCAACGCCGCCAAGCGGCTGATTTCAGACAACCTGGCGGCCTTGCCCAGCCTGTCCGAAATTGCGCGCAGCGTAGGCACCTACCGCGAAAAGCTGTCGCAGCTGTTCCGCGAGCAGACCGGCATGACGGTGTTCGCCTTCATCCGCGAGGAGCGCATCGCGCGCGGCGTGCAGCTGCTGCGCGATACGGAAATCGACGTGCAGGACATTGCCCTGCTGATCGGCTTCAACAACGCGGGCAATTTCGCCACCGCCTTCCGCGAGCGCATGGGCGTCACGCCCAGCGCCTACCGGCAGGGAGCCGAGCAGGCGCAAAGGCTCAGCGACGATTAGAACTTGTAGTTCAGCTTGACCGCTGCGGTGCGGCCGCGCGGGTCGGCCTGGGTGAAGTCGAAGAAGGCGGTCGACGAATCCCACGACGGGCGCTTGTCCGTCAGGTTCTGCACGATGAAGCTCACCGTCGCCGCCGGCGTCACCTTCCAGCCCACATTCGCATCCAGCGTGCCGACCGGCTTCACGCGCTCGTTCTCGCGCGTGGTCTGCTCGTAGCCGTCCACATAATTCCAGGTCAGCGTGCTGGCCCAGGCGCCGATGTCCCAGGTGGCGCTGGTGACGCCGCGCCATTTCGGGATGGAGCCGAAGTAGTTGTTGCCGGCGCCGTTGGTGAGCGGCTCGCCCAGCGCCAGCGGCGCTTCAAACTTGAACACATGGCTCAACTGCGCGTTCAGCGCCAGCTTGCCCCAGCGGCCCAGGCCCAGGCGTTGGCGCAGGTCGATATCGATGCCGGACACCAGGCGGTCGCCCTGGTTGGCGTACTGGCGGTACAGGGTCTGGATGCGGCCCTGCGCGTCGCGCACCACCTTCTCCGGCGCGGTCTTTTCGTTGGCGATGATGTTGTCCGCGCTCTCGGTGTCGATCACGCCCTTGGTGCGGATGCGGTAGTAGTCCACGCCTATGCTGCTGTCCGCGTTGGGCGCGACAACGAAGCCCAGATTCAGGTTGCCCGAACGCTCGGGGCGCAGCTCGGCGTTGGCGATAGTCAGATTGGTCACGCCGCGCGCCTGGGTGGGCGTGATCGGGTCGCGCGGGTCGATCACGCTGCCGTAGCTGACCGAGGTGGAGTTGGTGATCTCCGGCAGCGACGGCGCGCGGAAGCCGCGCGACACGGTGCCGCGCAGCAGCAGCCATTGCGCCGCCTGGTAACGCGCGCTGGCCTTCGGCGAGAAGGCCGAGCCGAAGTCGCTGTAGCGGTCGGCGCGGCCGGCCACGTTCACGTTCAGGTCTTTGATGACGGGCACATTGAACTCGGCGAACAGCGCGGCCACGTCGCGCTTGCCCTGGATGATGTTGATGGCCGGACGCAGCTCGGTGCCGCTCAACACGGCGGTGGAGGTTTGCGAATCCATCTCTTCGCGGCGCCACTGCGCGCCGAAGGCGAAGCCCAGCGGGCCGGCCGGAAGCCCGGCCAGCTCTTTCGATGCGTTGAAGTCCACCGTGGTCAGCGTGGACTCGGCCGGGCGCAAGGTGGACAGGCGCAGGCGGTTGCGCACCGCTTCGCTGTTCCTGGACTGGTCGGCGAAGTTGTAGCTGCCCTCGGCCAGCACCTTCTCGAATTCGTAGCGGTTGACGAAGTTGTTCACGGTCTCTTCCAGCTTGCTGCCGGAGCGGCCCACGGACGCGTCGTAGTCCCAGCCCGCCAGCGCGCCTTTCACACCGGCCAGCGCGCGGAAGAAGTCCACGCTGTCGCGCTTGGTGCGCGCGCCCAGGTCGAACAGGGTCGCGGTGAACGGCAGCGGCGTGGCGCCGGGGTTGTTCGGATGGCCCACCGGCAGCAGCACGCTGATGTTGTCCAGCTGCTGCCTGGCGTTGTTCCACGCGCGCAGGCCGCTGCCCACGGTGAGCGGCGCGCCGAAGGTCTGGTCGGCGCGCGAGTGGCCGTACAGCAGGTCGGCGTAAGCTTCGGTGTCCTCGTTCAGCTTGAGCGTGCCCCGCAGCGAGGAGTGGATGCGGCTGATGCCGGGAATCAGCGTCTTGTACTGCGCGTTGTTATACGCCTGCACCGTGCCGCTCTTGCCCGGCGTGATGGCGCCGTAAGGCTGCAGCTGCAGCGGGCCCTGCAGGCCGCCCAGCAGCTTCGTTGGATCGTTGTTCAGATAGTTGGCCGGCACCCAGGCCAGCGCGCCATTGGCGTTGCCGCGGAAATCGCTGCCGGCCATCCAGGCCACCTGGTCCTGCTGCAGCTTGTCGCGCTGCTGCGCGTCCAGCGAGAACACCACGCTGTAGCCGTCTTTCGCCAGGCTGCCAAAGCCGGTCTGCAGCGCCGCGCTCTTTTCCGACTGGCCAGTGCCCTCGGTTGAGCTGCCGACTTGCGCGCTCAGTTCCGTGCCCTTGAATTCCTTGTACAGGATGATGTTGACCACGCCGGCCACCGCGTCCGAGCCGTACACGGACGACGCGCCGTCCTTCAGCACCTCGATGCGCTGCACCGCCGCCATCGGCAGGCTGTTCAGGTCCACGAACACTTCCTGCAGATCCTGCGCGGTGGCGTAGGGGCTCACGCGCTTGCCGTTCACCAGTATCAGCGTGTTCTTCTGGCCGATGCCGCGCAGCGACAAGCCGGCCGTGCCGGCCGAGAAGCTGCCGGTGTACTGCTCGTTGTAGCTGTTGCCGCTGTTGGCGGAGATGGAGCGGATCACGTCGGCGATGCTGGCCTTGCCGCTGGCGGCGATGTCCTTGGCGCTGATCACCTGGACGGCGCTGGCGCCCTCCTTTTGCGTGGTGCGGATATTGGAGCCGGTGACGATGACGCGCTCCAGTTCCTGCGCGGCGGCGAGAGATGGGAGGGCGGAGGCGACGGCGAGCGAGATGGCGAGTGGTTTGATCAACATGGTTTCCTCTTGGGTGGGAATGGAACAACGGCCCCGGTCCGCGTGGAACCGGGGTGAGCGCAGCCATCCCGGCCTGGTGGGCCGGAGCGGAATGCGGCAGGGGCTTGGGTTTCTTTGGCGCGTGTTTAACGCAGGACAGCGCGGCACATGCACTGGGCCATGCAGAGCATGTACAGCACGTGGCGGCTAGGAACGAGGGACAGCGGAGCGAAACGGAACATAAACAAATTCAATCGGGGCGATACGGGAGTCAGCACTATACCGGCGCAGTTTCGAGACATGAACGAATTAAAACTGCATAGCTTATTCAGCCTGGATATAAGCCAGCGTCCCGCAGCGCCGTCAGCGCACCTTGATGACGACCTTGCCCTTGGTTCGGCCCGTGGCGACATAATCCAGCGCCTGGGCGGTTTCCGCGAACGGGAAGACCCGGTCCACCACGGGACGGATGTGGCCCGCGTCGATCAGCCTGGCGATGTCCTCCAGTTGCTGGCCGCTGGCGGTCATGAAGTGGAAGGCGTAGCTGCCGCCGCCGCGCCGCGCCGCTTTGCGGATGCCGTAGCTGAGCAAGCGCATCACCAGGCTGACAAAGCCGTTCGCGCCGCGCTGCTGCGCAAACGCCGGGTCCGGCGGCCCGGCGATGCCTACCAGCTTGCCGCCCGGCTTGAGCACCGCCAGCGATTTGCGCAGCGTGTCGCCGCCCTGCGTATCGAGCACCAGGTCGTAGTCCTTCAGCATGGCCGTGAAATCCTCGGTCTTGTAGTCGATGACCACGTCCGCGCCCAGCGCTTTCAGCGCAGGCGCCTGCGCCGCGCTGGCGGTGGTGGCGACGGTGGCGCCCAGATGCCGGGCCAGCTGGATAGCCATCGTGCCCACGCCGCCGGAACCGGCGTGTATCAGCACTTTCTGGCCCGCCTTGAGCTGGCCCTTTACAAGCAGCGTCTGCCAGGCGGTCAGCGCCGCCAGCGGAATGGACGCGGCTTCTTCCATGCTCAGGCTGGCGGGCTTGCGGGCCAGCGCGCTTTCCCTGACCGCGATGTATTCGGCAAAAGCGCCGATGCGGTCGTCATCCGGCCGCGCATACACTTCGTCGCCCACCTTGAAGCGCTGCACGCGCGCGCCCGTACGCACCACCACGCCGGCCAGGTCGTTGCCGAGAACCAGAGGCAGCTTGTACGGCAGCAGCAGCTTGAATTCGCCGTCGCGTATCTTGTTGTCCAGCGGGTTGACGCCGGCGGCATGGATCTGCACCAGCACGTCGTCGCCGTTCAGCGCAGGTTCCGGCTGCTCGCCTTGCACGAGAACATCCGGCTTGCCGTAGCGTTTGATGTACCAGGCTTTCATGCTGCGCTCCTCACCAATGACGGCTGGGTATCGAGCCGCAAGTCCTTGCGCACGCCGGCTTCGACCAGCGCAGCCGGTGCGAAGCGGCGCAGCAAGCGCAGGCGGCCTGCCAGCGCCCCCGAGGTATAGCGCACTTTCGGCGCCGCCGCCAGCGCCACCCGCAGCACGGTGGCCGCCACCACGTCCGGGCCGTCCGCGCCCTGCAGCGCTTCCTTGACGCGGCGGTCCAGCCCCGCGCGCAAGTCGCGGTATTCATCGAGCGCCTGGTCGGGCTGCAACTGGTTGGCGTCGAACGGAGACTTGATGTAGGCCGGCTGCACCAGCGACACGCGTATGCCCTGCGTGCGCAGTTCCTGGTCCAGCGCTTCCGAATAGCCTTCCATGGCGTGCTTGCTGGCCGAATACAAGGCCATATAGGGCATGGGCACGAAGCCAAGCACTGAGCTGATGTTGATGATGCGCCCGCTGCCGCGCCGGCGCATGTGCGGCGCCACCGCGCGTATCATGCGCACCATGCCGAAGAAGTTGGTGTCGAAGATGGCTTGCCCCAGCTGGATCGAACTTTCTTCCGCCGCGGCCGGCGCCACGCCGAAGCCGGCATTGTTGACCAGCAGGTCGATGCGTCCCTCCAGCGCCAGCACCTGCTGAACGGCGGCCTGCACCGACGCATCGCTGGTCACGTCCAGCGCCAGCATCTCGAAGCCGCGCCGGCTCCCCTGCGCGCCGCGGCGGCTGGTGCCATATACCTTGTAGCCAGCCCGGGCCAGCTGCCCGGCCGTGGCTTCGCCTATGCCCGATGACGCGCCCGTCACGATTGCGATTTTGCTGCTCATGCTACCTCCAATATGATGCTCATCATATTTCTGTTTAAAAAAAAGCCCGGCGGACCTATTTTGAAAAGTGGCTGAGCGCCGCCTCGCGCAGCGCTGCGGACAGTTTGGGATCGTCCACGGCGCGCGCCATCACCACGGTCCCTATCATGGAACTGACCATGAACATGGCCTGCTGGTGCGCTTCGGGCGTGCCCCAGTCCGGCAGTTGGCGCGCCACCAGATCTATCATCTCCTTGATGTGGCGGGTGGCCGCATGCCGCACTTCCGGCGCCTGCCTGTGCATCTCGGACCCCAGCGCCGACACCGGGCAGCCATACTCCACCGCGTCGACATGCTGCTGCGACAAATAGGCTTCCATCAGCGCCCGCAAGGACTTGCCCGGCGGAGCCGCGGCCGCGATATCGGCAGACATGCGCACCGCCTCGGCCCCGGCACGGTCCGCCGCTTCGGCCAGCAAAGCCTCGCGCGAGGCGAAATGCGCGTAAAAGCCACCGTGCGTAAGCCCGGCTTCCTTCATGATGTCCGCCACCCCGGTGCCGGCGTAGCCGCTGCGCCGTATCGCGCGTGCGGCCACCTCGACGATGCGCTGGTGCGTCGCTTCCTTGCGGCTGGAGGCGGCGCGCCGTGCGCCCGGATAGTCTGATTTTTTCTGCATGACGCCCATCATATACTAATTTCGGACTGCGTGCCCATCTGGCGCCGCCACCAGCGCCAGGACACCAGCGCGTTGATGAAGTAAGCCGCGTACAGCACCGCCGTCAGGTACAGGCCCCGGCTGGTGTACAGCGGCACCGACACCGCGTTCACCAGCAGCCACACCGGCCACGTCTCCACGCGGCGCGCCATCAGCAGCAACTGGGCGACGATGCTGAAGGCCAGCACCGCCGAGTCGACAAAGGGCGCGTAGGCGCTGGTGTAGTGGTGCAGCATCAGGCCATAGCCCACCGTGCCCGCCACGCCGGCCGCGCCCATCCACGCCAGCGTGCCGGTGCGCGCCGAGGTGATGGGCAACGCCTTGCCGCCGCCGCCGCGCGCCCATTCGTACCAGCCGATGGCGCAGGTGGCGATGAAGAACAGCTGCAGCGCCACATCGGCGAACAGCTGCACGCCGTAGAACAGCGCGCCGAACAGCGCGCAGCCAACGATGCCCAGCCACCATGAGTGGATATTGTTGCGTCCGGCCAGGACGATGGACAGCGCCATCACCGCATTGGCGGCAAGTTCCAGATTAGTGGTGGTCAAAAGTAGTCCCGGGAGGCTGGTTGCTCTGGCATGCCGGCGGCAGCAGCCGGGCCGGGATGTCCTCGCCGGCACAGCGCCAGGCGACGCGCTTATTCTCGGCCAGCACAGGCGTGAACGCAATAGCCTTGCCGCGCAGGGCGAAGTCGGACGGGTAGATGCGCAGCACGCCGGTGTCGCCGTCGATGCGCGCGTCGACCACGGCCAAGCCTGGATCGGCCAGCGCAAAGCCGGCTTCGCGCAGGCTGTCAGGACGGCGGCCGTAGGCGTAGTAATAGCGGTCCACCGCCGCCGTCGCGTCCTGCCCCACGCGCACGGCGCGGGCCAGCTGGCCGCGCGCGTCGGCGTCGTCCAGGGCCGGATGCAACAGCGCGGCGGCGGCCAGCAGCGCCAGCGCCAGCAGGCCGCCCGTGCCGCCGGCCAGGCCCAGGCGCGGCACCAGCAGCGCCGCCGGCCAGGCCAGCCGGTGGCGCGCTGGCGGCGCGGCTTCGGCGCCCGCCGCCAGGGCGCGCAGCGCCGCCATGCGCTTGACCAGCCAGGGCTGGCCGTTGATCAGTTCCTGGAACGACATCCAGAAGCCGGACGCCTGCCGCGCCTGCTCCGCGTAGCCGCTCAGATCGAGCTGGCGCCAGCGCCGCCCGCCGGCCGCCAGCGCGGCCAGGCCGCTCTGCGCGCTGCGCAAGTCGTCGCAGGCATGCAGGCCGTGGCGGTCGCAGGTGTAGGCGCAGGCGCGCGCGTAGGCCGCGCCCAGCAGCGGCAGCAGGGCGGCCGGCAGCAGCAGGGGCAGCCAGCGCTGGTGGCGCCGCGTGATGTGGCCGATTTCATGGCCGATGTAGAAGTTGATGGCGTCGGCGCGTTCCTCCAGCGCGTCCACCACGCTGGCCTGCAGCACAATATAGCGCCGCCCCAGCATCAGGGCGGCAACCGCGCTGCGCCGGCGCAGCAGATAGGCTTCCGGTATGCGCTCCAGCCCCAGCCGGCGGCAGCACACGTCGATGCGCGCTTTCAGATCCGGGAATTGCTGATACGTGATGTGTATGCCGGTCCCTTTTAAATAAGCGGCCAGCGCCGATTGCGCGCAAGCGCATATTATAAAAATAAAAACAATGGAGGCCAGCGCCGCAGCCGGCATGGCCAGCGCCAGCCCGCCCCAGATCAGCATCGCGGCCGCCAGCAGCGCCCTGAGCAGCACGCGCTCGTGTTTATAAACCAGTTCCAAAATGCTTCCCTCATTTCCGTGCGGCATTCTAATTTAGTTTCTAAAAAAATAAAGCCTTGTAACAAATTAAAATATTTTCACGGCTGAGCTGATACCGAACTGAGACTGTGCTGACCTGTCCCGCGCGCCCGCCTCCGCGCATACTGGCGCCATCCCCACCTCTCCGACTCCGCCATGATGCAGCACCTTGCCGACCCCGGCGCCGAAGCCATTGCCAGCCCGCCCTGCCCCACCCACGGCGGCCGCCGCTTCCACACCTTCCTGCCCATGAACCAGATCCTGCAGGCGGGCGACTACATCGTGTCGGCCAACGGCCTGTTCTTCGCCATGCTGATGGAAGACGGCACCCTGCGCGTGTACCGCGGCATGGACGCCGACGACGAGCAGGGCCTGCTGTGGAGCAGCGCCAAAGCGGGCGCGCGGGGCCGCTACTTCGCGCTGCTGCAAAGCGACGGCAATTTCTGCGTCTACCAGGGCTCGGACCTGGCGCACAACTGCGGCTGGCACTGGGGCACCCAGGCCACCGCGCAGGGCCAGCAGTTCTACGCCGCCATGCAGGACGACGGCAATTTCTCGGTGCGCGCCGGCACCGGCCCGGACGACAGCCGGGGCGTGATCTGGGCCTCCACCGTCACCGACCGCGTGCTCAGCATCGAGGAAGTGCTGCACATCGAATACGACTTCAGCGAGGGCTGTGTGCTGCGCACCAGCCCGGCCAGCCAGTACAGCGAAACCGTCACCAACCACGGCAGCGAAATCTCGGTGCACACCCTGGCCGGCTCCATTGCCGTCACGGAAACGTCGTCGTGGACCAACAACCCCGCCGCCGCGCTGGGGCCGGACGTGGAATACTTCAGCGGCGCGCCCGCCATCTCCGGCGACGAATTCGTGCTGTCGGACCCGGTGTTCTACGTGGCCAACTGCGCCTCCACCCGCCTGACCGACTGGGCTTTCGACACGCCCTACAACGTGGCGCCGCACACCGCCATGCGCGCCGCCATCGCGCTGACCTACTCCACCGTGTCGGTGCCCTACGTGCTGGTGGGCCAGCTGCGCTTCGAATCGGGCGCGCGTGTTGTAGGCGCGATACGCGGAAACTACTTAGGCACCAACGCCCACAGCCTCACCGCCAGCTTCACGCCGCAGGACCCCACGCCCAATCACAGCAAGCGGATTTTGCGTCCTTTGCGGCCGCTGGCGGGCATGGTGGCCTATTAACATTGCCCGTTAGCAATGCGCGACGGGCGCGCGTGGGCGCGCTGTGCAATGCTATAGTGGCAGCGTCATGAGTCTGGATCTGCCCGCCTACCACCCCGCCGAATCACCGCTGCCGCAAGACGGACGCGTGCTGCTCGACGCCACCCTGCTGAAACGCCTGCGCAAGTCGCGCGGGCTGAGCCAGGAGGCGCTGGCGGACTTGTGCTTCCAGCAGCAATTGTGCGTCTCCATCGCCTCCATCAAGCGGGCGGAAACCGGCAAGATCGTGCTCTACCGCACCGCGCGCCATTTGGCGCAGGTGTTCGGCGTGGCGCTGGAAGAACTGGCGACGGAGCAGGCCGCGTCCGCGCCAGCCGCCCCGGCGGCGCTGGTCCTGGCGGAGCCGTCCTTCGATGCGGCGCGCGCCGCGCCGCCGGCGGAGAACCACCTGCCCGCTTATGCCCCGTCCACGCCCTCCTCCTCCAGCGGCGTGCTGCGCCACGTGGTCCTGCTCGACATTGAAATGGCCGCGCCCCAGCATGCCGCCAGCACCGCAGTCCACGAGCTGGCCAGCGTGGCCCAGCAATTCGGCGGCCGCCTGGCGCAGGTGGACGGCTGCCGCCTGACCGCCGTATTCGGCCTGCCGCAAGCCTTCCGCAGCGACGCCGAACGCGCCATGCGCTGCGCGCTGGAACTGAACCGCCAGCTGCTGACCCACGGCGGGCGCGCCATGGCCATGCGCCTGGCGCGCTGGGAAGGCGGGGCCGCAGCCGCCCCGGCCATCCCCGCGCCCGACCTGCGCCACGACGACATGCCGGCGCCGGCCGGCGTGCGCCCCTTCCGCCTGCCGCTGTACGTCGAGCGCAGCCTGCTGCCGCTGCTCGACCACCGCTACCTGTTCGACCAGGACGAGCCGCGCTATCCCGGCTACCTGGCATTCAGCAAGCCCGCCGCCAGCGACGCCAGCCAGCTGCCGCCGCTGATAGGCCGCTACGCCGAAACACGCCAGTTCAAGGCCGTGGTGGAGAGCACGGAAGAAAACCAGTGCGGCCACATCATCTACCTGCGCGCGATGGCGGGCGTGGGCAAGAGCAGGCTGGCGCAGGAATTCGCCGATATCGCGCGCCAGCACGGCATGCGCAGCCACCGCGCCGAGGTGCAGGACCTGGGCGCCGAAGCTGGCTGGCGCGCGCCGCTGGAACAGCTGGCGCGCAGCCTGCTCGGCCTGGGCTCGCCGCTGGGCCACGCCAACGCGCAAGCCATCGCCGATATCGTGGCGCGGCTCTACCTGCCGGCCGACTCGGCCCTGTTCTACCACGTGCTGGCGGGCGTGCCGCTGAGCGAGGAGCAGCAGGCGCTGTATTCGGCCATGAGCCCGGAGGTGCGCGAACAGGGCTGGGCGCACGCGCTGCAAATGCTGCTGCTGCGCCAAGCCATGACCGAGCCGCAATTGATCGCGCTGGAGGACGTGCACTGGGGCGACCCGTATCTGTTCGAGGCGCTGGGACCGCTCCTTTCGCTGTCGCGCGACGCGCCGGTGCTGTGGGTGATCACCTCGCGGGTGGAAAACGACCCGCTGGAATCGGCGCTGCGCCAGCAGATGGCGGACCTGGGCCTGTCGGTGTTCGACCTGGCCGCGATGGCGCCGCGCGAAGCGGCCGTGCTGGCCGACCAGTTCAGCGACGTCGACCCGGCCTACCGCGCGCGCTGCGTGGACCGCGCGCAGGGCAACCCGCTGTTCCTGACCCAGCTGCTGGCCAATCCCGCCCAGCAGCTGCCGGACAGCCTGCGCCACCTGATCCAGGCGCGCCTGGACGGCATGCCGCCCGAGCACGCGCAGGCGATGCGCATGGCGGCCGTGCTGGGCCACCGCTTCGAACTGGCGCAGCTGCGCGCCGCGCTGGGCCAGCCGGACTACCAGCTGCAGGCGGCGGGCCGCGACAGCCTGCTGCGCAACGTGGGCGCGGACAGCTACGGCTTCGTGCACGACCTGGTCATGCACTGCATCTACGACGCCATCGATCCGGTCCAGCAGCGCCGTTTGCACCTGCAGGCGGCCGAGGCCTGGCGCGGGCAGGACGCCGTGCAGTGCGCGCACCACCTGTATCGCGCCGCCGATCCTGGCGCGCTGGGCATGATGCTGGAAGCCATCCGCGCCAAGCTGGAACAGCACCAGTTCGAAGCCGCGCTGGACCTGACGGCGGCATGCAACACGGCCGACTCCACCAGTTTCAGCAGCTTCCCGCTCGCGCTGCTGCGCGCCCACGCCAGCGCCGGCATGGGCCACATGAGCAACGCGCGCCGCTACTACGAGCACGCCATGCAGCTGGCAGGCAGGCCGCAGGACAAGATCGACGCCGTGGTGGGCCTGGCGGGCACGCTGAACGTGCTGGAGGAACTGGAAGAGGAAGAGCGCCTGCTGAACGAGGCCATCCCGCTGGCCCTGGAGATAGGCGCCGAGGCGGCGCTGGGCAAGCTGCTTTACCTGAAGGGCAATATCTACTTCCCGCGCGGGAACTATAACGAATGCCGCCGCCTGCATGAAGACGCGGCGCGCTACGCGCAGGCCAGCGACATGCGCGAAACGCAGGCGCGTGCGCTCAGCGGCGTGGGCGACTCCTACTACGCGCAGGGCCGCATGCGCAAAGCCTACGAGCTGTTCGAGCAATGCCTGGCCATGTGCGGGCAGCACCGCTTTGTGCAGATCGAAGCCTCCAACCGCGCGGCGCTCGGCTCCACCCGCATCTACCTCGGCGACGCCGCCGGCGCCGTGCAGGACGCGCAGGCCTCCGCCGCCATCGCGCGCAAGGTGGGCAACCGCCGCGCGGAAACCTTCGCGCGCATGACCGCCGGCTGGGCGCTGGTGGCGGACGGCCTGTTGGACCAGGCCGGCGAAGAAGTGGGCGCCGGCCTGGAGCTGGCGCGCTCGCTCGGCAGCTCGCGCTTCGAAACCTTTTTGATGGAAAGCCAGGCCCGCATCACCTGGCTGCGCGGCGACCGCGCGCTGGCCGAGCGCCAGATCATGCTGGCGGCGCAGCACATGGAGCGCCTGCAGCTGCACAACTTCATCGGCCCCTGGGTGCTGGGCACGCTGGCCCTGTTCTCGCAGGACGCCGCCGTGCGCAAGCGCGCCCTGCTGCAAGGCGCCGCCCACCTGACGCGCGACTGCCTGGCGCACAACGCCTACCGCTTCCACCTGAGCGCGGCCGAAGTGTCGCTGCTCGACGGCGACACCGTGGCCGCCGAGTTCTACGCCGGCCAGCTGGCGGCCTATGGCTCGCAAGAACCCTGCGTCTGGATCGAACACCACGCGGCGCTGATCCACGCCTACGCGGAATGGCTGCGCGCCCCGTCCGAAACGCTGCGCGCCGAACTCGCGCTGCTGCACGCCCGCTCCGCCCAATACGGCTACACCCACGCCGCCCCGCGCCTGCACCTGGCGCTGCAAGCGCTGGCCTAGCCTGGCCCTAGCTGTCAGCCGATTAAGCCGGCTTGCTGAACACGGCGACCAGGCCGGTGAGGTCCTGGCCGCCGTCCTTGCGCAGCACTTGCTGCTCCAAGCTGCGCACCTGGAAGCCGTGTGCTTGCGCCAGCGCTTCGAGGTAAGCCTGGGAGTGGGCGTAGCGGCCGGAGGGGCGCAGCGTGTAGTCGCCGTCTTCCTGCGCTTCCACCGTGAAGGCGAATGCGCCGCCGTCCTGCAGCACGCGGCGCGCGGCGCGGAAGACGGGCTGCAGGTCGCCGACGTAAACCAGCACGTCAGCCGCCACCAGCAGGCCGCACGGCGCGGCGCGCGCTTGCAGGAATTCGACGATGTCGGCGCAGGCCAGTTCATCGTAGACCTCGCGGCGGCGCGCCTGTTCCAGCATCTCGCCGGATAAATCGACACCGGCGAGCGTGCGCGCGTAAGGCCGCAGCAGCGGGCCGCACAAGCCGGTTCCGCAGCCCAGGTCCAGCACGTCGAGGACGGCCTGCCCCGCCAGCACGCCCTGCGCGTCCAGCGCGGCCAGCAGCAGTTGCGGCGCGCGGTATTGCAGCACGTTCTGCAGGTGATGGTCGAAGTCGTCCGCATACTGGTCGAACAGCGCAGCCACGTATTGCGGCGGCGGCATGGGCGGCGCGGCCTGTTCGCCCAGCGCGGCCAGCTGGTAGGCCACCGACTCGGCGTCCGCTCCGCAAGCCTGCGCGTCGCGGTAGGCCGCCGCCGCTTCCTGCGGGCGGTTCAGCGCGCGCAGGGCGTTGGCGCGGTGCAGGTGCGCCTGCGCATTGCCAAGCTGCAGGGACAGCGCATGCTCGTGGCAATCGAGCGCGCCTTCATAGTCGCCGCCGCGCTGCATCAGCGTGCCGTAGCTGGTCCACGCCTCGGCATAGGACGGCCGGGTTTCGATCGCGTTGCGGTAGGCCTCGCTAGCGTCCTCGTGCCGGCCCAGGCTTTGCAGCGTGACGGCCGCGCCGCAGTAGGACTCGGCGAGATTGGGATTGAGCGTGAGCGAGCGGCCGAAACTCTCCAGCGCCTCGGCGCGCCGCCCCAGCCCATGCAGCGCGATGCCGCGATTGCCCAGCGCTTCCGCATAGGCGGGCTGCAGGGCCAGCGCCGCGTCGTAGCTGGCCAGCGCTTCTTCCAGGCGGCCCAGCTTGCGCAAGGCGTTGCCCCGGTTGGCCAGCGCCATGGGATAGGCCGGCTGCAGCGCCAGCGCGCGGTCGTAGCTGGCCAACGCCTCCTGCTGCCGCCGCGCGTCCTGCAAGGCTGCACCCAGGTTGCAGTGGGCGATGGCCTGGTCCGCGTCGATGGCGATGGCGCGGCCGATCAGCTCTATCGCCGCTTCCGGCGCGCCGCCCTGCCGCGCCAGTACGCCCATCAGGTGCAGCGCGTCAAAATGGTCCGGCTCGCGGCGCAGCACCTCCGCGTACAGCACCTCGGCCTGCGCCAGGTCGCCGCGCTGGTGCAGCGCCACGGCTTGCTGCAGCAATTGGCTGGTGGTGTGGCTTGGTGATGGCATGGCGCGGCTTGGGTTCGGATAAAAACAGCACCTTACCAGAATGGCCGTTTAGTTGACTTTGCGCGGTAACGATTCTATTATTTCTGTAACGACAGAAATATAAGAAACAATCATGCGTATCCTGGTTCTCGGCGCCACAGGCCTGATCGGCCGCCACCTGCTGGCCGCACTGCGCGCGGTGGGCCACGCGGCCATAGGCGCCAGCCGCAAGGCTCCCGCCGGCCTTGCCGAGGGCGCTCCGGCGTGGTGCGAACTCGATTTCGGAACGCTCACCAGCCCGGAGGCGTGGCTGCCCCACCTTGCGCACGTCGATGCGGTCATCAACTGCGTCGGCATCCTGCGCGAGCACCGCCCGGGCGACTACGAGCGCCTGCACCATCTCGCGCCCGCCGCGCTGTTCGCTGCCTGCGAGCGCACCGGCGTCCGGCGCGTGATCCACCTGTCCGCGCTGGGCAGCACCGAAGACGCGCCCACCGCCTACTGGCGCAGCAAGGCGGCAGGCGAACGCGCGCTGGAGCGGCACGCGCTGGACAGCACCATCGTGCGGCCATCGCTCGTCTATAGCGAAGATGGCGCCAGCAGCAAACTGTTCCTCGCGCTGGCCACGCTGCCCGCCCTCGCCCTGCCCGCCGCACACAGCTCGCGCGTGCAACCCGTCCATATCGGCGACTTGTGCGCCGCGCTGCTCGCCCTGCTCGCGCCAGCGGCGCCGCGCGAACTGGCCGCAGTCGGCCCGCGCGCAATGAGCATGGCCGCCTATCTGGCCTGCCTGCGCGGCGGCATGGCGGCAGGTGCGGCGATGCCGGTGCTGGAAGTGTCCATGCCGCTCGCCCGGCTGGCCGCGCGCGTGGCGGCACTGCATCCCTCCAGCGCCCTGACGCCCGACTCCCTGGCCATGCTTGCCGCCAGCGCCGACGGCTGCAACACCGCCACGCCCGCGCCCATGCAAGCGCTGCTGGCAGGCCGTCCGCTGCGCGATCCCGCCAGCTTCGCCGCACCCGCGCAAAAGCCCGCTGCCGTGCTGTCCTGGGCCATGCCGCTGGCCACCATCGCCATGGCCGTGCTGTGGCTGTGGACAGCCTACGTTTCCTGGTTCGCCTGGCCGCATGCCGGCAGCACAGGCTGGCTCGCCGCCTGCGGCATTCCCGCCGCCTGGGGCGAGGCCACGCTGGCCGCCGCCAGCCTGCTGGACGCCTCCATCGGCTGCGCCCTGCTGCTGCGGCCACGCCGCTGGCTATGGCCGCTGCAACTGGCCCTGGTGGGCGGCTACACCGTGGCCATGAGTTTCTGCCTGCCGGAATTCTGGCTGCATCCCTTCGGCCCACTGAGTAAAAACCTGCCCATCCTGGCGCTGCTGCTGGCGATGTGGCGCCTGGACGAAAGAAAGTGATATGGAATACCTGACGGTCAAATGGCTGCACATCCTGTCCGCCACGCTGATGTTCGGCACCGGCTTCGGCACGGCCTTCTACATGTTCGCGGCCAACCGCAGCGGCAATGTGCAAGCCATCTCCGTGGTCACGCGCTGGGTGGCGCGCGCGGACTGGTGGTTCACCACGCCGTCCGTCATCATCCAGCCGCTGTCCGGCTTCTGGATGATCCACCTGGCGGGCTATCCGCTCACGTCGTTCTGGATCATGTGGTCGCTCGCGCTGTACGCGCTGGCGGGCGCTTGCTGGCTGCCGGTGGTGTGGCTGCAGCTGAAAATGCGCGACATGGCGGTCCACGCCGCAGCGGCGGGCGAAGCGCTGCCCGCGCGCTACTGGCGCTATGAAAAATGGTGGACCGCGCTCGGCTTCCCCGCCTTCGGCGGCTTGCTGGTGGTGTACTGGCTGATGGTGAACAAGCCAATTGCGTAGGGCGGGTTAGGCGAAGCCATAACCCGCCAGTGCCGGCTCAATTCTGCTCCGAGCGCCACACGCCCACCAGCGCCTTCATCTTGGTCCAGAACGGCAAGCGCTCGTCGGACAGCACGTCCAGGAAGTCCGACAGGCGCTTGGACTTGATCATGGTGTAGGCCGTCAGCACCGTGGTGACCACGAACACCACGCCGAATATCCACAGGCGGCGGCTCATGGGCGCATCCGCCTCGGCCAGCAAGTTCATGCCGAGGAAGCCCGTGGTCACGGTGCCGATCAGGCCGAAGATCGTCACCACCGTCAACCGCACCACCGTGTTGGCCTGGCGGCGCAGGCTGTCCGCTTCCAGGTAGCCGTTCATGTCCTCCACCCGCACTTTCACCTCGGCGTGCAGCCGCTCCAGGCCCAGCTGGGTGGCGCACATCTGGTACAGCGCGCGCACCAGCGTCTGCTCCGAGATGTCCTTGAACCAGTAGCGGTGCGTAAAGCGCAGGAAGCCTTCGAAGGAAGAACGGATGCGGCGCTTGAAGCGGCGCACGCTGTTCGCGTCCACCACGTTCAGGCAGTTCAGCGCTTCAGCCAGCCGGTCCGAGAACATCAGCAGCGAGGACTTCTGCAGGTGCGCGATCAGGAACAGCAGGAAGTGCTGATGGCGGAACTGCGCCAGCACGCCCCGGTCGCGGCAGCAGAAGAATTCCGAGCCCGCCGCGCCGACCACGATGAGCGACAGGCCGCTGCACAGGTAGCGCGTATCGTTGATCGCAGCCGGCGCGGCGCCGCTGCCGCCCCAGAAACGGTCGTAGCAGACCTGGCGTTCAAAGTCATTCAGGTGCTGCTCCGAGTAGGGCAGCGCGCCGCGTCCCCGGCCGGTCACCAGTCCCAGCCGGATAAAGTCCTCGCGCGACAGGGCGCGCGGATCCTGCACGGCCAGGTAGGCCATCACGGGCATGCGGTAGTACTCGATCTGGCGGTAGCGCAGCGCGCCCGGCTCGTCGCCCAGGTCGTACACCAGCGGCTCCAGCATGAACTGCCAGTGCGCGGCGATGCGCGGCGCGCGCTTCTCGCACACGTGCGCCAGGAAAGTGTCGCGCTGCTGCGCGTCGGAGCGCGACAGCACCTGGCCCTGCGCGTCCAGCCATTCCACGCTGTGCATGCAGTGCAGCGCCTTGCCCTCTCCGTCCCAGCCGGCCGGATAGCCGCGCCCGAAGCGGTACAGCAAGTCCTGCGCCTCGGCCAGTTCCAGGTCGTCCGCGCTCACTTCCACGTTGAGCATCACCACGTCCACGTCGAAGAAGAAATACAGGTCGGTGTGGACGATGGACAGCGTGACCGGCTCGGCGCCCGCATGCGCCGTCACGCGCACCTGGGCCACGTCGTGGCGGCGGAACACGCGCATGCCCGCGCCGCCGGTTTCGCCCCGCCCGCTGCGCGCCTCGCCGTACAGGAAGCGCTGCACATAGGGCAGGAAGGTGACGAATTCGTTGTAATGCCGTTCGTGGAAGTTGGCCGCGTCGCCGTTGAATTCATCGACCACCTCGCGCCACGGCGAGCCGCCCGCGTCGCCCAGGGCGCGCAGCACTTCCCATGGCCGCTGGTGGGTGTGGTCGGCGCCGGTGGCGGGCATCAGGCGCAAGGGCCAGAGCAGCACTTGCCGCATGTGGTGGACATGGGTGCCCGTTGGAGCTGTGGTCTCTGTCATCCCCTCGCCTCCCGCTATTGTTTTAATCCATTCTAGCGGAAAGGCGGTGCGGGGAGATCACCAGCAGCCCCCGTACACTTGACTTTCCAGCCCGTTCTGGCACATTGAGACTTTTCGTCAAGCGGCACAAACATGAGCGGACGCACCCTCTTGCTAACAGCGGCACTTTGGTCCCTGGCAGCTACCGGTAACGCCTGCAACCTGAAGACGGCGCCAGAACCGTGGCCGCCCTATATCTTCATCGACGAGCGCGGCGGACTGTCTGGGCTGGACTATGAACTGGCGCAGGCCATCATGAAGGAAGCCGGCTGCACGCTGCAGGTGGAGATGGCGCTGCCTTCGCTGCGGCGGCAGATGGAATTCCGCCAGGGCCGGCTCGACCTGACCCTGGGCGCGTCCGACACGCCGGAGCGGCGCAGCTTCGCCCGTTTCAGCCTGCCCTACCGCAACGAGACGGTGGGCCTGTACACCAGCCCCGCCAACGCTGCGCGCTTCCGCAGCCTGGACAACTTCGACGCCATCCTCCAGCAGCACGTGATGCTGCTCACGCCACGCGGCGGCTGGTATGGCGAAAACTATGCGCGCGCCCAGCGGGAACTGGACGCGGCCGGCACGCGCAGCCCCTTCGGCAGCTACGAGCAGGGCATGCGCATGTTCAAGGCGGGCCGCGCCGAAGTCATCATGGGCGACGCGGCCGCCCTGCGCCACGAAGCGCAGCGCCAGGGCGTGCGGCTGGCGGCGCTGCCCTGGGTGCCCTTCCGCGCCCCGGCGCACCTGATGCTCAACGCCATCAGCACCAGCCAGGCGGATCTGAACCGCATCAACGCCGCCATCACCCGCCTTGAACAAAACGGCACGCTGGCCGCCATCCGCGCGCGCTACGGCTTGAACTGATCGGCGTTGCGGCGCCGGTGCTCGCGGCGGTAGCGGCGCTCCGCTTCGGTCAGGTGGCTGACCAGCAGGTGCGAAACAATATTGATGCCCACACCCGCGAACAGCGCCGGGAACAGATACAGCGCCAGCGAAATGCCAGAGGCGAACAAGCGGTCGTCGAGCAGCGAGGGCGTGTGCGCGGTCAGCTCCGCCAGGCGGCGCAGCACCACCACGTTGACCCCGGCCAGCACGATGAGACTCAGGCCGAAACCGAAAATCGCCAGCCGCGACAAGGCGCGCTTCCACATCATGTAGCCGTAGATGGCCGACGGCAGCAGCAGCGACAGCACGATCAGCAAAAAGAAATCCAGCTCCACGAACACCGATTGGTTCACCGCCATCCCGTCCTCCAGTCCCAGCCGTTCAAACGATTATAGCCAAGGCGGGCCGGCACGCCTGTGTCGGCCTCGCGGACGAATGTAAGCAATGGCAACCGGCCCCATCAGCAAATAGGCGGCGCCGCGCCGCCCACTTCACTATGGCGTGTCAGATGACAGAGCAATCGTTGCTCCACATCAAATAGACCTGCGGGCAAATCCTTTACTGTGTATTTCCAACCTAACCTGAGGCACGTAAGCCATGCCGGACGAGAAAGCTGCTGCGAGCTGCGTACTGACACAGGATGGCGCCGTCACGACGGTGCTGATCAGCGCAAGGTTCAGCGTGTGCTACGAATTCGACACCACTGCGACCAATCGTGACTTGGCGCTGCCCTATGCTGTCGCCCTCAATGGAAAGGTATTGGCGGCCCATGCCGACAAGCCGCGCGTGCTTGACGCCAAAGGCCGTACCATCCGCGTGTCCGTGGAAGCGGGTGACGAAGTGGCCCTATACCTCAACAGCGACGCGCATCCGGACTTCCGCACAGCACCGGTGTACGCCGTCAAAGTCCGCAACCGCGATGTGCTGGTGCGGATAGTGGAACGCAAAGGACGTGGCAGCCATCGCAAGGGTGTGCTGGAGCCGCCCACGTGCCAACTGCGCGACGGCAAGCGTATCGACGTCTACGATGACGAACTGAACGGCGATATTTGGTTGAAAATATCGCATTGCTACACTAGCGCCGAGGCGCAGGCTCTGCTGCCTGTCGGCCTGGAGCCGACCATCCGCGCCGCCGTGCTCAGCATTTACCACGGCCTGCCCAGGCCCGAACTGCTGATCAGACTCAACGCCAGCGATACTGCCACGGCGTCCAGCATGCACGTGACGTTCGACGATTCGGACAATGCCCGCGCCAATATCACCGCCACCTATTCGCTGCAAAAGCTGGTCCTACCCCGGACCCACCCGAGCGGCTACGCAGCCCTGCTGAGCGCCGCGCGCGCGGCCGGCATCACGGAACTACGCGTCACATCCGCATGGCGCCCTATGCTCGGCTCCATCGCCCACCGCGCCGGACTCGGCATCGATGTCAGCTATGCCGGCGCCGCCGACAACGCCGTCCAATTCAACAGGGTTGCACTGACCGATCCAAAAGCTCCGGATACAGCCAATGTCGGCGCCAAAGAGAAAGCGCTGTATGCGGACTTCGACCATGCTGTCCAGGCAAGAGAAAATGAGGAAAAGGCGCGCGACCGGGCGACGAAGCTAAGTCAAGCCAACCGCAACCCCGACGATACCACTCGACTGCGACAGGACATTGAGTCCGCCAACAAGCGTGTTCAAACGGCTAAGTTGGAGCAGAAGGAGGCTGAGAAGCGATGGAATGATGAGCTTTCAGCTGACCAACCACGTCTAGTTCGCTCATTACGTAGCCATCTATGCAAAAACAAGTCCGTTCAACAGCTATTCGACCCCTGGTACATGGACACCGATACCAAGGATACAACCCCGCCAGCAGCGAATCAACAGCGCAGCGCAAACGAGAAATTACACAGTAATCATCTGCACATCACTGTTCACGAACCCAAAATACTATGATTCCCACTAAAAAAATCATCCAGACATCGACGGCCGCCGCTCTGATATTTGGCAGTCTTCATTGCCCAAGCTGCCAAGCCAGCGGGGAGGAAACCCGCCCTGCCTATACCTGGATAAACAAAGACTGGAATATCCGCTACGTAATCTTCGTCGGCAACGAAGACAGTATGCGTGACCGCATGCATGCCGTCCATGGAGAAAACCTGGCCCGCGAACAAGGAAAACGAAACAGCGTGTACTTGTTCTATGAAGAGCTATTTGATTTAACGTCGACTTTTAAAGTAGCCGGGCAGGAGTCTCTTGGAGTGCTACTGCTGGCTTTTGACAAAACAGGCCTGGTAACAACTGCCAATGTGCATTCAGTTCAACTAACTGGAAAACTGACCGAAATTGACGCTCTTGTTCTGTTGGTCAACGGTAATGGCGACAGGCTCAATCGGCCATTTTACTTCGCGGACTGGCGCCAGGTTCCAGGCGCAGACTATATCTCCCCCGCAGTATGTGCAGGAGATGACCAAGGACGATATGGCCCACGGTGGCAAGCTACTTTCCATTACTCCGGGAATTTCGGTTGCCGCGAATGGACCGCCCAGCTTTACGATCAGGACCGCCCCTATATCGACGTCACGTCCTACCAGGACCGCCACGTTTATATCGCAGAGCATGTGGGCTGGTCGCGCTTTGGCGACCCGCCCAAGCCTGTCATTGGCCGTCACGGCAAGGTGTGGCTCTGCCTGCATGAGTGCCCTGCAGGCGAGCAGCCCGGCATTATCCCTGACATCAAGAAATGGGCTGCCAAACATGGCTTTCCGCTGCCCAAACGGCCCGCCCGGCAGCCGGAGTTTCCCAATTCCAACTGGCCGGACGCCATCTACGAATAGTCAGTTGAACTGGCTGAAGTTCGGCTTGCGCTTTTCGAAGAAGGCGGTGAAGGCTTCCTTGGCTTCGGGGGCCAGCAGCATCTGGCCGAACAGCTGGCCTTCGGTTTCGATCACGGCCTGCACTTCGCTGGCGCGGCCGGCCTTCATCAGGCGCTTGGTGTTGCGGATGGAGGTGGCGGGCAGCGCGGCCAGCTTGGCGGCCTGGCCTTGCGCGTAGGCCAGCACGTCGGCCGCCGGCAGCACTTTCGAGACGATGCCCATGTCGTAGGCTTCCTGCGCCAGGAAGGGCTCGCCCAGCATCAGCTTTTCGGCCGCGCGCGCGTGGCCGGCCGCTTGCGTCATCAGCAGGCTGGAGGCGAATTCGGGGCAAAGGCCCAGTTGCGCGAAAGGCACCGAGAACTTGGCGTTGTCGGCCGCGTAGACCAGGTCGCAGTGCATCAGTAGCGTGGTGCCGATGCCGATGGCCGCGCCGCTCACGGCAGCCACCACGGGCTTGCTGGCGCCGCTCAGGGCGCGCATGAACTGGAACACGGGACGGTCGGTGAAGGCGGCGCCTTCGGCCGGCTTGGAGGTCTTCAGGAAGTCGTCCAGGTCGTTGCCGGCGGTGAAAATCTCCGGCTTGCCGGTGATGAGGATGGCGCGCACCGAGGCGTCCTGCTCGCCGTCCTTGATGGCGTCGGCCATGGCCTGGTACATCACGGTGGTGATGGCGTTCTTGCGCTCCAGGCGGTTGAATTCGATGGTGAGGATGCCGTTGGCTTTGCTGCTGAGAATATCCATATTGTCTCCGTATGACATTAAAAAAGGCGCCGGGGTTGTGCCGCGGCGCCTTCAGTTAGTTATCAGCGATGCTTATACGCGTTCGATGATACCAGCCGCGCCCATGCCTGCACCTACGCACATGGTGACCATGCCGTATTTGAGGCTGTTGCGGCGCAGCGCGTGCACCACGGTAGCGGCGCGGATAGCGCCGGTGGCACCCAGCGGGTGGCCCAGGGCGATTGCACCGCCCATCGGGTTGACCTTGGAGGTATCCAGGTTCAGGTCGCGGATCACAGCCAGCGCTTGCGCTGCGAACGCTTCGTTCAGTTCGATCCAGTCCAGCTGGTCCTGGGTGATGCCGGCAGCTTTCAGGGCTGCGGGAATCGCCACTTTAGGACCGATGCCCATGATTTCCGGCGGCACGCCGCGCACGGCGAACGAGGAGAACTTGGCCAGCGGGGTCAGGTTGTGCTCGCGCAGGATTTTTTCGGACACCACGATCAGCGCGCCGGCGCCGTCGGACATCTGCGACGAGGTCGCGGCGGTGACGGTGCCCTTGGCGGCGAAGACCGGCTTCAGCTTGCCCATGGTTTCCATGCTGGCGTCGGCGCGCGCGCCTTCGTCCTTGTCCACCACGCGCTTGGAGACCTTGATCTCGCCGGTGCTCAGGTCCGGGGTGCGGGTGATGATTTCAACCGGGGTGGTCTCGTCCTTGAAGAAACCGGCTTGCTGCGCGGCGATGGCCTTGCGGTGCGATTCCACGCCGAACGCGTCCTGGTCTTCGCGCGAGATCTTCCACTGCTGCGCCACTTTCTCGGCGGTCAGGCCCATGCCGTACGCCAGGCCGATGTTCTCGTCCTTGAAGGTGTCCATATTGATCGACGGGTGGTGGCCCATCATCGGCACCATGGACATCGATTCCACGCCGCCGGCGATCATCACGTCGGCCTCGCCCACGCGGATGCGGTCCGCAGCCATGGCCAGGGCGGTGATGCCCGAAGCGCAGTAGCGGTTCACGGTCACGCCGCCCACGGTGTTCGGCAGGCCTGCCAGCACCACGGAGTTACGGGCGATATTGAAGCCCTGCTCGGCTTCCGGGAAGGAGCAGCCGATGATGGCGTCGACGATCAGCGCCGGGTCCAGGCCAGGCACGGCGGCCATGGCGCCCTTGATGGCGGCGACCAGCAGGTCGTCCGGGCGGGTCTTGTTGAACATGCCGCGCGGCGCCTTGCCGATCGGGGTGCGGGTCGCTGCGACGATGTATGCGTCTTGAAGTTGTTTGCTCATTTTCTGCTTTCGAATATTGTGTGATCGATTAGCCGTCAGTCTTTAGCGCTTGGCCGAGAGATACCAGTCCACCTGTACTTGCGCCGCCAGCGTGCCGTGCTCGTCGTGGATGTCGACATCCACCGGGAAGGCCACCTTGCCGTCCGCCGCCAGCTGCGCCTTCAGCGCGGCCAGGTCGCCCGGCACGCGGCCGCTGGCGCGCGTGGCGCCCTTGGCCAGCTTCTGGTACTGGATGCGCGACTCCTTGGCCACCGGCCGCATGTCCGCAATCAGCTCGGCGAAGCCGCCCGCCATGGCCGCGCCGGAGGCCGTTTCGGCCAGCGTGAACAGGGCGCCGGCGTGCGGCGTGCCGAGGTGGTTGTGCAGCTTGGCGTCATCCGGCATGGACACCTCCGAGGTGCCGCTGCCGATGCTGTCGATGCGGATGCCGAGCAGCCGCACCATCGGCAGGGTGTCCATCATTTGCTGCTTGATGCGGTCATAAACCATGCTCGGTTTCACTTTCAACAGGACTTTGAAGGCCAGTGACAGGAAGGACATCGGACTTAGTTGCGCACCGGCTTACCGGTTTGCAGCATGCCCATGATGCGCTCTTGCGACTTCGGATTGTTCAGCAGCTCCAGGAAGGCCTTGCGTTCCATGTCCAGCAGCCACTGCTCGCTCACCACGCTGCCCTGGTCGATGTCGCCGCCGGACACGATTTCAGCAATCATGTCGCCCAGCTTGAAGTCGTGCGCGGAGATGAAGCCGCCGTCGCGCATATTCACCAGCTGGCCCTTGATGGTGGCCCAGCCGTAGCGGCCGGTCACGGTCACGGGACGCTGGATCGGCGCGCGGTAGCCCGCGTCGAACATGGCGCGCGCAGTCACTTTGGCCACGTGCAGCAGTTCGTACGGGTTGAACACGATCACGTCGTCTTCCTTCAGGTAGCCCATGGCCTTCGCTTCCAGCGCGGACTTCGATACTTGCGCGGTGGCGGCGTTGGTGAAGCCGGTCTTCAGGAATTGCAGAATGTCGTTGCCCTTGGCTTCCTTGAAGGCGCGTACCGCCGCTTCCTTCAGGCCGCCGCCGGCAGGAATCAGGCCCACGCCCACTTCCACCAGGCCGATGTAGGACTCGATCGAGGCCACGCGCTTCGATGCGTGCAGCGCCATTTCGCAGCCGCCGCCCAGCGCCAGGCCAGCCACCGCAGCCACGACAGGCACGTTGGAGTACTTCATGGCCTGGAAGGTGTCCTGCAGTTCCTTGATGATAGGGTCGACTGCTTTCGCGCCGCCCTGCATGAATGCAGGCAGTGCCGATTGCAGGTCGGCGCCGGCCGAGAACGCGCCGCCGTCGGCCGCGTCCGCGCTCCAGATCACCAGGCCCTTGAAGTTCTTGCCGGCTTCTTCCAGGCCCATTTTCAGGCCCTTGATGACGCCGTCGCCGATGACGTGCATCTTGGTCTTCAGCGAGATCACCAGCACTTCGTCGCCCGAGTGCCACAGGCGTACCGAGTCGTCCTCGAACACGGTGGTGCCGGCCTTGGTGCCGTCGATGGCGCCGCTGCCGAACAGGCCGGCGCGGAATTCCTGGCGCTTGTACACGTCCAGCGTGGAGCGCGGGACGTAGCTGTTCGATGCTGCCGAGTAGGAGCCTTCAGGGGTGTGCACGCCCTTCTCCGCCACCTGGCCTTCGAATACCCACGCCGGCAGCGGTTCGCTGCACAGTGCCTGGCCTGCGTCGATGTCGGCTTTCACCCACTCGGCGATCTGCGACCAGCCTGCGGCTTGCCAGGTTTCGAACGGGCCGGATTTCCAGCCGAAGCCCCAGCGCAGCGCGAAGTCGATGTCGCGCGCGTTGTCGGCGATGTCCTTCATGTGCACGGCGATGTAGTGGAACACGTCGCGGAAGATCGCCCACAGGAACTGGCCTTGCGGGTTGGTCGATTCGCGCAGCGCCTTCATCTTCTTGACCGGATCCTTTTCCTTCAGGATGCGGGCGATGATGTCGGCTGCCTTGGCGCCGCCTGCCACGTATTCGCCGGTGGCGAAGTCCAGGCGCATGATGTCCTTGCCGACCTTCTTGTAGAAGCCGGCGCCGGTTTTCGAACCCAGCGCGCCCTTCTCAACCAGCGCGCTCAGCACGGCCGGGGTCTTGTAGATGGCGGCGAAAGGATCGTTGGGCAGGTAGTCCTGCATGGTCTTGATCACATGGCCCATGGTGTCCAGGCCGACCACGTCCGCGGTGCGGAAGGTGCCGGAGCTGGCGCGGCCCAGCTTGGAGCCGGTCAGGTCGTCCACCACGTCCACCGACAGGCCGAATTTTTCGGCTTCGTGGATGGTGGCCATCATGCCGAACACGCCCACGCGGTTGGCGATGAAGTTAGGCGTGTCCTTGGCGCGTACCACGCCCTTGCCCAGGGCCGAGGTCAGGAAGGTTTCCAGCTGGTCCAGGATCTCAGGCTTGGTGTCCACGGTCGGGATCAGTTCCACCAGGTGCATATAGCGCGGCGGGTTGAAGAAGTGCACGCCGCAGTAGCGCGATTTCAGGTCCGCGTCGAAGCCTTCGGACAGCTTGGTGATCGACAGGCCGGAGGTGTTCGAGGCGAAGATGGCGTTGGCGGCGATGTGCGGCGCGACCTTCTTGTACAGGTCGTGCTTCCAGTCCATGCGCTCGGCGATGGCTTCGATAATCAGGTCGCAGCCGGCCAGCAGGTCCAGGTTGTCTTCGTAGTTGGCGACCTGGATCAGCTCAGCGTCGGCCTTGTCGCCGAACGGTGCCGGCGACATTTTTTTCAGGTTCTCGATGGCGCGCAGAACGATGCCATTTTTAGGAGTACCTTCCTTGCCCGGCAGGTCGAACAGCACGACCGGCACTTTGGCGTTGACGCAGTGGGCGGCGATTTGCGCGCCCATGACGCCGGCGCCCAGCACGGCTACTTTTTTAACGGTGAAATTGGTCATATCGGTCCTCTATCCTCTTAGAACAGGTCGGCGTCGAGCGCCATCAGGCTGGCAGCGCCGGAGCGTGCCTGGCGGATCAGGGTTGCGGTTTCCGGCTGCAGGCGGGCGAAGTAGAAGCGCGCCGTGGCCAGCTTGGCTTTGTAGAAGTTGTCGCCGCTGTCTTGCTTTTCCAGCGCGATCTTCGCCATCTGCGCGAAGAAGTAGCTGTACACCATGTGGCCCACGACGCGCAGGTAAGGCACGGCGGCCGCGCCGACTTCGTCCTGGTTCTGGAAGGCTTTCATGCCGATTTCCATGGTCAGCTTGCCGACTTTTTCGCCCAGGTCGCCCAGCGGGGTGACGAACTCGGACATCGCTTCATCGGTGCCGTTTTCTTCCACGAAGGCGCGGATCTTGTCGCCGAACTTGCGCAGCTTGGCGCCGTTGTCCATCAGGATCTTGCGGCCCAGCAGGTCCAGCGACTGGATGGTGTTGGTGCCTTCGTAGATCAGGTTGATGCGCGCGTCGCGCACGTATTGTTCCATGCCCCATTCGGAGATGTAGCCGTGGCCGCCGTACACCTGCATGGCTTCCGAGGTGGCGATCCAGCCGTTGTCGGTGATGAAGGCCTTGACGATAGGGGTCAGCAGCGCCACTTCGTCGGCGCACTCTTTGCGCACTTCTTCGTCAGGGTGGTTCAGTTCGCGGTCGATCTGCAGCGCGATGTAGGACGTGAATGCGCGCGCGCCTTCGGCGTAGGCCTTGGCGGTCAGCAGCATGCGGCGCACGTCAGGGTGCACGATGATAGGGTCGGCTTGCTTGTCCGGTGCCTTCACGCCCGACAGGGAGCGCATCTGGATGCGGTCCTTGGCGTAGGTCAGCGCGTTCTGGTAAGCGATCTCGGTCAGGCCCAGCGACTGCATGCCCACGCCCAGGCGGGCCGCGTTCATGAACACGAACATGGCGTTCAGGCCCTTGTTCGGCTGGCCGATGATCCAGCCCTTGGCGCCGTCCAGGTTCATCTGGCAGGTCGAGTTGCCGTGGATGCCCATTTTTTCTTCGATGGCGCCGCAGGTGATCGGGTTGCGTTCGCCTACCGTGCCGTCTTCTTTCGGCAGGAACTTCGGCACCAGGAACAGCGAGATGCCTTTCGAGCCTTCCGGCGCGTCCGGCACGCGGGCCAGCACCAGGTGCAGGATGTTGTCGGACATATCGTGCTCACCGGCCGAGATGAAGATCTTGTTGCCGGTGATGGTCCAGGAGCCGTCCGCTTCAGGGATGGCTTTCGAGCGCAGCATGCCCAGGTCGGTGCCGCAGTGCGGTTCGGTCAGGCACATGGTGCCGGTCCATTCGCCGGACACCAGTTTGGGCAGGTAGAGGCGCTTCTGTTCGTCGGTGCCGTGTTCTTTCAGGCACTCGTAGGCGCCGTGCGACAGGCCGGGGTACATGGTCCAGGCCTGGTTCGACGAGTTCAGCATCTCGTAGAAGGAGTTGTTCAGCACCACAGGCAGGCCCTGGCCGCCGAATTCCGGATCGCAGGCCAGCGCGGCCCAGCCGCCTTCAACGTACTGCTTGTAAGCTTCCTTGAAGCCTTTGGGAGTGGTCACGGTCTTGGCGACCGGATCATGGGTGCAGCCTTCGCGGTCGCCCGAGTGGTTCAGCGGGAACAGCACTTCCGAGGTGAACTTGGCGCCTTCTTCCAGCACGGCGTTGATGATGTCAGCGTCGGTTTCGGCGTGCGCCGGCAGTTCTTTCAGCTGATCTTCAACCTTCAAGAACTCGTGCAGTACGAATTGCATATCCCGGATTGGTGCGACGTATTGACCCATGATTTTCTCCTGATGGCGCAAACTTAAAAGTAAGCTAAATAAGTAAAAGCTCGCAGCGAGCTAAGCTAAGTGCGGTAATTTTCAATCAAGCGCGTGAAGCCGGTGCGCGCCCGCTCCACGCTGCCGGGCGTGCGCATGAAGCGCGCGTCGTGATGCACCGCCAGGATCAGGCCGTACATCTCGTACACCAGCTGCGCCGCGTCGGTGTCCTGTTTCAGGTCGCCGGTCTCGGTGGCTTGCTGCACGCAGCGCAACAGCGCGTTCTGCCAGGCCGACACCATGGTCACCAGTTCCTCGCGGATCGGGCCGGGGCGGTCGTCGTATTCGACGGCGCCGCTGATGTAGATGCAGCCCGAGGCGATCTCCTCGCTCACGCGGGTAATCCAGCGCGCAAACATCGCGCGCAAGCGCGGCAAGCCGCGCGGCTCCTTAATGCTGGGGAAGAACACTTCCTGCTCGAAGCGGTGGTGATACAGCTTCAGCACTTCCAGCTGCAAGTCCTCGCGCGAACCAAAGTGGGCGAACACGCCCGACTTGCTCATGTTCATTTTGTCCGCGAGCAAGCCGATCGTCAGGCCTTCCAGGCCGTCCCGGCTGGCCAGTTCCAGCGCCATATCCAGGATGGCTGCGCGAGTGAGCTCGCCCTTGCGCATAAATTTGATTGAAGTATTAATAGTTGCCACTCAAAGTAGTAATCCAGGTCAGGGGGTTCTATTTTCTCCCACCTGGATTTTCTTCGTGTGAAAAGAATTGCGAACGCTCGTACTATTATCCAGCGAGGGGTAAATGTCAAACGGCTTCGTTAGAGGCGGTGTTCTATTGGTGCGGCGCAGCACGAACAAAAGGGGGCAGGGTTGATTTTCCCGCAAGGGAATATCAACCCTGCCCCCTTTTTTGCCCCTTATTCGTCGCGGAAATGGCCCAGCTGACGGCGGTCACGCTTGGTGGGGCGGCCTTTGATGTCGGCGCCCGGTTCGTGAAACAATTTGCGCCGTTCGTGCTCCGCAGCGCGGCGCGCCACGCTGGCGGCGCTTTCCTGGTACAGCAGGCGCGCCACCGGGGCGCCGCCGCGCTTGTCGGAAATCCCCAACACCTCGACTTCCCAGGCGTCGGTGCCGTTGTCGATGTGCAGTTTGTCGCCCACCCGCACCGCGCGCGCGGGCTTGATGCGCTCGCCGTCCAGCTTGACCTTGCCGGTCTCGACGGCGTCGGCCGCCAGCGAGCGGGTCTTGAAGAAACGGGCGGCCCACAGCCATTTGTCGATGCGCACATTGTCCATTACGCGTATTTCCCCACTGCAAATATTCTCATCAGGATTTTGTAGAACACGAAGGCCACCTCGTAGCCGATGCGGCGGAAGCGGCCCACGTGGGCGAAGTCCTCGGCATGGATCACCACGCCGTCGGCTATGCCCTGCTCGATGTGGGCGCGCAGGCTGCGCGCGAATTCTGCGTCCTTGATGACCACGTTGGCTTCCTGATTCAGGAACAGGCTCAGGCCGTCCACATTGCTGGAACCGACCGTGGCCCAGTCGTCGTCGATCACGGCCACCTTGGCGTGCAGCTGGGTCTTGCGGTACTCCACCACTTTCACGCCGGCCGCCAGCAGCTTGGGGTAGAAGGAATGGGCCACCGCGTCCTGCAGCCAGATCTCGCCCACGCCGATCAGGAGCACCACTTCCACGCCGCGCTGGGCGGCGCGCGCCAGGGCGTGGCGAAACTTGCGGCCGGGCGCGAAATACGGGTTGGCGATCAGCACGCTTTTGCGCGCGCGGCCCAGCGCCTGCAGGTAGGCGCGCTGGATGGTGGCGCGGTTGCGCAGGTTGTCGCGCACCACGAAGCCGGCTTGCACCGTGCTTTGGCGCGCGATCTTGTTCACCTTGCGCATTTCGTTGTACAGGCCGATGCGCTTGATGATGCTCATCTTCCCCAGGCGGCGCCACTGGGTCTGCGCCTCCTGCTGGATGGAGGCCACCAGCGGGCCGCGCACGGCCACCGCGAAGTCCCAGCGCGGCGCGGCCAGGCAGACATCGGGCCTGGTGTCGCAGACCATGTCGTCGTTGATGTTGATGCCGCCCACGAAGGCGATTTCGCGGTCCACCACGCAGATCTTGCGGTGGGTGCGCGTCACGCCGCGCCGGAACCAGGGATTGAAGATGCGGTGCTCCACGCCGGCCGCCAGCAGCTGCTCGTGCATGCGGCAGACCTGGCGGTGGCCGGTGCCGAACCAGTCGGTGATCATGCGCACGGTGACGCCGCGCGCGGCGGCCCGCGTCAGCGCCTCCAGCACGGACTGGGCGGTGCTGTCGCCGGAAAAGATATAGGTCTCGAAATAGATTTCGTACTGCGCCGCGTCGATCGCTTCCCTCAGGGCCGGGAAGTAATCGGTACCGCAGTGCAGAAGCTTGACTTCGTTATCGGCGATGAAATTGACTGAGCGCATACGGCGTCAGTTTAACCCCAGAGTCGCCACGATGGGTGAGTGGTCCGACAGGCGCGCCCATTCGGGGCCGTGCAGCACCTGCGCGCTTTCCACGCTGAAGCCGCGCACGTAGATGCGGTCCAGCCGGAACACGGGCAAGGCAGCCGGGAAGGTGCGGGCCGGATGCAGGGCCGCCTTGCGCCGCGCCAGAGTACGGACCAGGTCGCCCAGCGCGGACGGCGGACGGATCTCATCGAAGACCTCGACCACTCCCAGCGCCTTGCGCAGTGTGGCGCTCAGGGTGTTGCGCCAGTCGTTGAAATCGCCGGCGATGATGACCGGCTCGTTGTCGGGGGCGGTGGCCTTGACCGCGTCGATCAGCGCCTGGGTCTGGCGCGTGCGGCCCGCCTCGAACAGGCCCAGGTGCACCACGTAGCAGTGCACCGGCGTCTCCGGCGTGTCGACGATGCAGTGCAGGATGCCGCGCGCCTCGTAGGCGTGGTCCGAGATGTCGGTGTTGGTCCACTGGGCGATGGGGAAGTTGCTGAGCAGCGCGTTGCCGTGGTGGCCGTGGTCGTACTTGGCGTTCATGCCGTAGACGGAATGGCGGCCGTCGCCGAAGAACTCGTGCTGCGCCGTGGCAGGCCAGTGGCGGTGGCCGTGCGTCTCCTCGGCGAACTTCTCGGCGATGCGGTCGTGCTTGCCTTGCACTTCCTGCAGAAACACCATGTCCGCCTCGAACTTGCCGATGGCCTGCTTGAGCGCATGCACGCGCGGCTGCGAGCGGTACGACACGCCCTTGTGGATGTTGTAGGTGGCGACGCGGATTTTCATGGGAACGATTCTACTCCCAACAGTCCGCTTGCCGTGCGGCTATTGTGCGATGCCGGTTCCGTGCGGCAAAACACAGACAAGCGATTGCGTAACGGGGTCAGCTCTTGGAAAGTGGCATGGCGTGCGCAGGGAACGCCCGCAGCAACTTCTTATCCATGGTGACAAGTTTGGTTCCGAGCTTTATTGCCAGGGCAATAAATTCGCAAGCGTAAGCGGAGCAATCGCTGTCCCGCACGAGTTCGAGCACAGCCGAAGAGTCAACATCGAACTCCGCGCCCTGCAGCAAGCTCTCTGCTTCGCGCTGAAGCCTGTTCGCCTGGTCAAACGAGATGGCTTTGCGCCGCATGTATCCGGCCAGGATGTTGCGGAACTCGCTACGCCAAAGAATTGGAGCAGCCCAGTCTGCATCCTGTTCAAGTAATGCCTCGGCGGCAGCCGTGTATTCGCTTGGTAAATACAAGTAGGCCAGCACGTTCGAATCAACAACGATCACGAACGGCCTTCGCGCTTCGCCGCGTCGATCCCATGCGCTTGGAATTGCCCCGCCGGTAAAGCCGCGCGCAATTCGCGCGCCCGGGCAATTCGCTCGCTCGGCATGATTTTCGTCGGCAATAGTACCGACTCCAGGCAAACAATTGCTTCGCTGTTCAGGCTGCGGCGATGTGCCGCTGCCGCGAGCTTCAGGCTGTCATAAACTGCGTCCGGGATATTCTTCAGCGTCAGGGTAGTCGGCATGGTGCGGCCCTCCATTTCGGAACCATTATGGTTCCACTTTTACGCTACGGTCAAGCCGAAATCCCTGCGCGCCTCGGCAGCTGGAGGATGGCTTCGGCGTTGGAGGAGGAGAAGCACTGGTCGGCGGCCTCCAGGTAGGGCAGCCACACGTATTGCGTGTGCTCGCGAGGGCTGAGCGTGACGGGGGTGCCGGGCGGGACTTCGACGCTGAACACGTGCTCGGTGTTCTGCGTCACGCCGGGCGCGTAGCGGTGGCGCCAGATGGGGTAGATTTCGTAGACGTTGGACAGGCGCCAGTCGCGCAGCGCGATGGTCTCGCCGTCGGCCACGATGCCGGTTTCTTCGAACAGCTCGCGCGTGGCGGTCGCCAGCAGCGGCTCGTCCGGCGCGTCCAGCGAACCGGTGACGGATTGCCAGAAGCCGGGGTTGCCGGCCCGCTCGATCAGCAGCACTTGCAGGTCGGCCGTGTGGATCACCACCAGCACCGATTCAGGGATCTTGTAAGGCTTCATAAGTCCGATAAAAGAAAAGGCGCCGCAGCGCCTCTTCCATTGCTACATTAGCCGGCGACTTTCGGCTCGGCGGCGCGCAGGCGGATATGCAGCTCTTTGAGCTGCTTCTCGTCCACTTCCGACGGCGCGTGCGTCAGCAGGTCTTGCGCACGCTGGGTTTTCGGGAAGGCGATCACGTCGCGGATCGAATCGGACTTGGTCATCAGGGTCACGATACGGTCCAGGCCGAACGCCAGGCCGCCGTGCGGAGGCGCGCCGTATTGCAGCGCGTCCAGCAGGAAGCCGAACTTCAGGCGGGCTTCGTCGGCGTCGATCTTCAGCGCGCGGAACACTTTCGACTGCACTTCTTCGCGGTGGATACGGATCGAACCGCCGCCCAGTTCCCAGCCGTTCAGCACCATGTCGTAGGCCTTGGCGATGCAGGCGCCCGGATTGGTTTCCAGCATGTCTTCGTGGCCGTCTTTCGGCGCGGTGAACGGGTGGTGGGTCGCGGTCCAGCGGTCGGCTTCTTCGTCGTATTCGAACATCGGGAAGTCGATCACCCACAGCGGCGCCCAGACGTCGTCGAACAGGCCGGCTTTCTTGCCGAATTCGGAATGACCGATCTTCACGCGCAGCGCGCCGATGGCGTCGTTCACCACCTTGGCTTTGTCGGCGCCGAAGAAGATCAGGTCGCCGTCTTGCGCGCCCGTCAGTTCCAGGATCTTGGCCAGGGTGGCGTCGTCGATGGTCTTGACGATAGGCGATTGCAGGCCGTCGCGGCCTTTCGCTTTCTCGTTGACCTTGATGTAGGCCAGGCCGCGCGCGCCGTAGATGGCCACGAACTGGGTGTAGGCGTCGATTTCCGAACGCGGCATCGAGCCGCCTTGCGGCACGCGCATGCCGACCACGCGGCCGTTAGGCATGTTGGCGGCGGCGTTGAAGATCTTGAACTCGACGTTCTTGACCACGTCGGTCAGTTCGGTGAATTCCAGCTTGACGCGCATGTCCGGCTTGTCCGAGCCGTATTTGCCCATGGCTTCGGAGAAGTTCATCACCGGGAACGGCTTGGGCAGGTCCACTTCCATGGTGTTCTTGAACACCAGGCGGATCATGTCTTCGAACAGGTCGCGGATCTCTTGTTCGGTCAGGAAGGAGGTTTCGCAGTCGATCTGGGTGAACTCGGGCTGGCGGTCGGCGCGCAGGTCTTCGTCGCGGAAGCACTTGGTGATCTGGTAGTAGCGGTCGAAGTTGGCCACCATCAGCAGCTGCTTGAACAGCTGCGGCGACTGCGGCAGCGCGAAGAAGTTGCCGGCGTTGACGCGCGACGGCACCAGGTAGTCGCGCGCGCCTTCCGGCGTGGACTTGGTCAGCATCGGGGTTTCGATGTCGATGAAGCCCAGCGCGTCCAGGTACTTGCGCACTTCCATCGTCACCTTGTAGCGCAGGCGCAGGTTGTTCTGCATCTGCGGACGGCGCAGGTCCAGCACGCGGTGGGTCAGGCGGGTGGTTTCGGACAGGTTGTCGTCGTCCAGCTGGAACGGCACGGCCACGGACGGGTTCAGCACTTCCAGTTCGGAGCAGATGACTTCGATCTTGCCCGATTTCAGGTTGGCGTTGACGGTGCCGGCCAGGCGGTCTGTGACCACGCCGGTCACGCGCAGGCAGAACTCGTTGCGCACGGATTCGGCGGCTTTGAACACCTCGGCCTGCTCAGGATTGCAGACGATTTGAACCAGGCCTTCGCGGTCGCGCAGGTCGATGAAGATCACGCCGCCGTGGTCGCGGCGACGGTGTACCCAACCGCACAGGCTGACGGTTTGGCCGAGCTGGGCTTCAGTGGTGAGGCCGCAGTAGTGAGTGCGCATAGACATGGTTATTTCTCAGTTCAGGTAAGTTGGTTCAATCGGGCGCAACCACGCCCATGGAGACGATGTACTTCAGGGCTGCATCGACGCTCATGTCGAGCTCGATGACATCTTTCTTGGCCAACATCAGGAAAAATCCCGAGGTCGGGTTCGGTGTGGTGGGCACGTACACGCTGACGTACTCGCCCTCCAGATGATTTTTCACGTCGCCGCCCGGCACGCCGGTCAGGAAGGCGATGGTGCGCGAATCCTGGTGCGGGTAGGGGATCAGCACGGCCTTGCGGAAGGCGTTGCCGGACGAGGAAAACAGCGTGTCCGACACCTGCTTGACGCTGCCGTACAGCGAGCTGACCACGGGAATGCGGTTCAGCAGCTTTTCCCACATGCGCACGATGTAGTTGCCGACCAGGTTGTTGGTCAGCAGGCCGGTCAGGAACACGATCAGCACGGTCAGTATCGTGCCCAGGCCGGGAATGTCAAAGCCGAACAGGGCCAGCGGGCGGAAACGCTCGGGCACCAGCAGCAGCGACTGGTCCATGGTGCTGATCACCAGGTTCAGCACCCAGGCGGTAATCGCCAGGGGCACCAGGATCAGCAGGCCGGTGATGAAATATTTACGCATCGGATCAGGCCGAGGTGGTGGTGCCGGCCGGCGCGGCAGGCGCTGCGGTGTCCGGTTTTGCTTCGGATTTCGCTTCGGCCTTCGGTTCGGCAGGACCGGTGGCCACGCCGGTGGCCGGCGGCGTGCCGCCACGGAAGTCGGTCGCGTACCAGCCGGTGCCCTTGAGCTGGAAACCAGCGGCGGTCAGCTGCTTCTTGAAAGTTGCCTTGCCGCAATTAGGGCAATCGGTCAGGACCGGATCGGACATTTTCTGCAAAACATCCTTGGCAAAGCCACAGTCGTCGCAGCGGTAAGCGTAGATCGGCATTCAATTACTCCGCAAAAATCATCAAAACCCTGAATTATAAAGCCTTTTACACGCCGGAACGCGAATTACAGCCGCCGCCAGACCATCCAGCGCTCCTTGCCCTCGAAAACGGGCATGGAATCCAACACCGCTTCGTCCTCCTCGCAGCGGAAACCAGGGGTGAGCAAGGCGTCCAGCTGGGCGCGGGCGATGCCGAAGGGCGGGCCTTTGGCGTTGTCGTCAAAGAAGAAATAGCCGGCCAGCACGGCGCCGGACGGCAGCAAAGCGGCCCAGCGCTCGGCCACCTGCGGCCACATGGCGCGCGGCAAGGCGCACAGGAAGGCGCGTTCGTAGATAAGTTCAAGCGGGGCGGCGGGCTGGAACTGGAAGAAATCGGCCTCCAGCACCCGGCCCTGCCATTCCGGGCCGACCGCCTGGCGCGCGGCGGCCACGGCGGCGGGGGAAAAGTCGATGGCGGTGGCGCTCCAGCCGGCTGCGCACAGGAAGGCCAGCTCGTAGGCGGAGCCGCAGCCGGGGATCAGCGCGGCGGGCGCGGCGGCGGGCCACTCCGCCACGTAGCGGCGCAGGCGCTCGGGTACGCCGCCCCGGTCCCAGGGCGTAAAACCCTTGTCGAAACGCTCATCCCAGAAGGCCGGGGCCAGCGGGTCGCGGGTGTCGAAGGACGGCGGCTTGTTCACAGTAGGCCGCGCCAGCGCATGATGGCTTGCAGACCCAGCGCGCCAACCGCGAAGGCGCCGGCGAAATACACCACGAAGCTGATCAGCCGGTTGGTGCGCTGCTGCTCGGCGATGAGCACGCGCAGCAGTTCATTGTTGGTGTTGTCCGGCTCGCCGGCCACGCTGAGCGCGCGGTGCATCAGGCGCGGCAGCTGGGGCAGCACGTGGGTGTAGCGCGGCGCTTCGGCCTTCAGGCGCTCCAGCATGCCCTGCCAACCCACCTGCTCGGCCATCCAGTTTTCCAGGTAGGGCTTGGCGGTCTTCCACAGGTCCAGGTCCGGGTCCAGCTGGCGGCCCAGGCCTTCGATGTTCAGCAGGGTCTTCTGCAGCAGCACCAGCTGCGGCTGCACTTCCACGTTGAAGCGGCGCGAGGTCTGGAACAGGCGCAGCAGGATCTGGCCGAAGGAGATGTCCTTGAGCGGACGGTCGAAGATGGGCTCGCAGCAGGCGCGCACGGCCGATTCCAGCTCGTCCACGCGGGTTTCCTTGGGCGCCCAGCCGGATTCGATGTGGGCCTCGGCCACGCGCTTGTAGTCGCGGCGGAAGAAGGCCAGGAAGTTCTGCGACAGGTAGTCCTTGTCGAAGTCGTTCAGCGTGCCGACGATGCCGAAGTCCAGCGCAATGTAACGGCCGAAGGTGGCCGGGTCGATGGACACCAGGATATTGCCGGGGTGCATGTCCGCGTGGAAGAAGCCGTCGCGGAACACCTGCGTGAAGAAGATCTCCACGCCGTCGCTGGACAGCTTTTTCAGGTCCACGCCCGCTTCCCGCAGGCGGTCGATCTGCGACACGGGAATGCCGTGCATACGCTCCATGACGATCACGCTGGACGAGCAATAGTCCCAGTACATTTCCGGCACCAGCAGCAGCTTGCCGTCGGCAAAGTTGCGGCGCAGCTGGCTGGCGTTGGCCGCCTCGCGCATCAGGTCCAGCTCGTCGTGCAGGTATTTGTCGAACTCGCCCACCACCTCTTTCGGCTTCAGGCGCTTGCTGTCGGCCCACAGGCGGCCTATCCAGTCGGCGGCGATGTGCATCAGCGCCACGTCCTCGTCGATCAGCTTTTTCATGCCCGGACGCAGCACCTTGACGGCCACTTCCTTGCCGTCCTTCAGAACGGCGAAGTGCACCTGCGCAATCGAGGCGGACGCCACCGGAATGCGCTCGAAGCTGGCGAACAGGCGGTCCGGGTGGTCGCCCAGCGAGCGCTGGATCTGCGCGATGGCCAGGTCGGAGTCGAAGGGCGGCACGCGGTCCTGCAGCAGCGCCAGTTCTTCCACGATGTCGAGCGGGATCAGGTCGCGCCGGGTGGACAGCACCTGGCCGAACTTCACGAAGATGGGGCCAAGCTCCTCCAGCGCCAGGCGCAGGCGCAGGCCGCGCGGGGCGGAGATGTCGCGCCAGAAGAAGGCGGTGTCGATCAGTTTGGCGGTGCGCGGCACGCGCAGGCCGGAGAAGGCGATTTCATCGAGTCCGTACTGGACGGCCACCCGCAGGATTTTCAGCAGGCGCAGGAATTTCAAGATCATGTAGGGTCCCCGGCGCGCTGCGCCAGCTTCTTTTCCAGGTTGGCCAGGCGCTTGGCGAAGCGCTCGGTGTCGTCGCGCAGGCGGCGCACGTCCGCGCCGAACTGCTCGGTCACGGCCGGGCGCACCAGCAGCGGGTTTTCTTCAAGGAAGTACTCGGCGGCGTTCTCGGCCAGCTTGCGCTGCCCGGTTTTCAGCGCCTCGAAAGCGGCCTTGGCGCCGCCCACCAGGCGGGTGGCGGCGATGGGGCCGAGCACTTTTTCCAGGTCGTGCTCGGCTTCCCAGCGCAGCGACTTGGACAGCTGCGAGATGGCGTTGGCGAATTCGGCGTCGCCCTCGATCTGCACGTAGGAAAACGCGCGTTCGCGGTTTTGCGCGATCAGCGGCAGGTCGGACAGCTTGAGGCGGATGGTGACGCTGGCGGCGGCGTCCGGCGCGGCCGCTTCCACCATGCCGTCGGCGGTCACGCCCAGGCGCAGTTCCACCGGGGCGGCGGCGATGCAGGCCACTTTGCCGGCATGCAGGCGCAAGGCGGCGCGCGCCCACGGTTCCTGGGCCAGCAGGTGGTTGATGGTGGCGGCGACGGGCGCCAGCGGCGACGGCAGATTAGGTATGGTCGAGGAAGGCATGCATTCAGGGGGCTTAAAAAAACAAAACCGCCCAGTTTGCCTGGGCGGTCTTGATCTTACCAGTTCTGGGCTCAGGCCAATTGCTGGATACCGGCCAGCAGCCAGCCACCGCTGCCGGCAACCGGCTTGGCCAGGTTCCACACTTCGTGGAAGGGCTCGGCCAGCGCGTCCGGCGCGGGCTTGATGGAACCGTAGAACTTCACGCTGGCCAGGTAGTCCTTGCCGTCGTTCTCGATGCCCAGCAGCTCGGCTTCAATGGTGACCACGTCGGTGTAGTCGGCCTGCGCGCCGCGTTCGGCGATCTGCATTTTCAGCTCGGCGAACACCTCCGGGGTGGTGAATTCGCGGATGTCAGCCGAATCGCCCTTGTCCCAGGCCGCTTGCAGGCGGATGAAGTTGCTCTTCGCGTGGCGCAGGAAGGACGCGGTGTCGAAGTCGGCCGGCACGCCCCATGGGGTGTGCGCAACCGGCGCGGCGGCCTTGTCCAGGTTCAGGCCGCCCGAGGCAGGCTGCAGCGGAGGCAGGCCGGAACCGATTTCAGGGGTACGGACGTCAGGGGTGAAGGCCGCAGGCTGCTGCGGCTGCCAGGCGCTGCCGCCGAAATTACCGCCGGCGGCCATGGGCTGCGGCGAGGTTTTGCGGCGGATCAGGGTGAAGATGAAGTAAGCCACGCCGGCGATCAGCAGGACGGTCAGCAGCGAGCCCAGCATGGACGCCATGGCGCCGCCCAGGCCGAAGTGGGAGAACAGCGCGCCCAGGCCCAGGCCCAGCAGGGCGCCGCCCAGGATGCCCTTCCACGGGCTGGCGGGCTTGGCCGGGACAGGCGCCGGCGCGGCAGCCGGGGCCGCCACAGGGGCGGCCGGGCGCGCAGCCTGGCTAGGCGCAGGTGCAGGCTGGGCCGGCATGCGGCTCACGCTTTGCGACTGGCGTCCGATCGAACGGCCGCCGCCCATGGGACGGGCAATCGCCTCGCTCAGCATGGAGGTGACGGACAGCGCCAGTACGGCGCCGATCAGAATTTTCTTCATGTTCATGATAGTTTCCTGCTTACAGTTTGATACCGGTGTGCAAAGCGGCCACACCTGCCGTCAGGTTGTAATACTGGACCCGCTCCAGTCCCGCATCCTGCATCATGGTTTTCAGGGTTTCCTGGTCCGGATGCATGCGAATCGATTCTGCCAGGTAGCGATAGCTTTCCGCGTCGCCGGCGATTTTCTGTCCCAGCCAAGGCAGGACAGAGAACGAATATACATCATAGGGCTTTTGCAGGGGTTCCGCGACCTTGGAGAACTCCAGCACCAGCAGTTTGCCGCCCGGTTTCAGCACGCGGCGCATTTCCGCCAGCGCCTGGTCCTTGTGCGTCATGTTGCGCAGGCCGAAAGCGACGCTGACGCGGTCGAAATAGTCGTCCGGGAAGGGCAATTTCTCGGCGTCACACAGCAAGGTGGGGGTGACCAGGCCGCGATTCAAGAGGCGGTCGCGGCCGACACGCAGCATGGACTCGTTGATATCGGTCAGCCACACCTCGCCGGTGGGGCCGGCCTGCCTGGCGAAGGCCTTGGCCAGGTCGCCGGTGCCGCCGGCGATGTCCAGGCACTTGAAGCCGGGGCGCACGGCCGCGTTGGCGATGGTAAACGTCTTCCACAGGCGATGCAGACCGGCCGACATCAGGTCGTTCATCACGTCGTACTTGGCGGCCACCGAGTGGAACACCTTGGCGACTTCCTTCACTTTATCGTCTTCGGAGACGGTCTTGTAGCCGAAATGGGTGGTATTGGTCATGGTCAGGAAAGCTGTGGATTTGCCAGCATTATACAAGCGCAACACGGAAAACCCCGCCTGGGCTTGATCTGGATGAAAGCGGGATGCGCTGGCGAGCCTAAGCTGGCAGCACAGGAGGCCCGGATGAGCTACACAGTCTACATCGACACATCTATTATCAAGCTGCTTACCACGCCGCCCAGCTGCGACCCGATCACCCGCGCCTGCCAGCAACTCACCCGGCGCTGGTGGTCCAGCCAGCGAGAGCCGGAAATGAGCTATTCATCGCACTATGTGAATAGCGAAATCATGGCAGACGAGCCATTGCTGGCAGAAAATCGCTTACTTCTTAGCGCGCAAAACAAATTCTTGCCAGAAGATAATGCGATAGACTCTCTTGCGGAACTTTTAGTCTGCGGCGGGGGTCTAAGGTCCAGCGCGCAAATAGAAGCGCGTCATATCGCATGTGCTGCAATTAATCGACTCGATATTCTCGTCACATGGAACTGCACCGATATTGCCAATCCATTCAATTTCAGGTTGATGCGCATGCTGGTGCGATCGCATGAACTCAGGCTTCCGGAATTGGTGACGCCTTTTGAACTGTTGGAGCATAAACTATGACCAGTTTCCTTCCCCTCCCCTCCGATGTGGACTTTCCGGACCTGGACGAGAAAACCAAAGTGGAGATAGACCTTCTGCACGCAAGGATGCAGGCCGAATCCAGGCGCATGCGTGAAGATCCCAGGCTACCAGTTCGGCAGCCGAGTACTGCCCGGGAGGTCTGGCAACAGACTCACCCCGGAACGGAGCCACCTCCCATGGGTCCTAATGCCGATGCACTAAAAAAACTAACACCGCATCAACGCGCCATTTATCGCTACATTTTCACGCGCGAGGATTAAGCGGCAGCCGAAGGCATGCCAAGTGTTCACAGGCCGTCCTGCCGCAGTTGCGCGCTGCGGGAACGCAGGTATTCCAGTTCAACCGCGTTGGCGGTGAGTTCGTAGGCGCGCGCGTAGGCGGCGATGGCGGCGGCGTTTGCTTCCGCACCGCCCTGGCGGCGCAGCAGCTCGGCCTTGGCCGCGTGCAGATAGTGGAACTGCGCCAGCTGGCCGCCCTGCTCCAGCCGCGCTATCCACGCCAGTCCTTGCGCGGGACCGTGCGCCATACCGAGAGCCACGGCGGCGTTCAGCTCCACCACCGGCGTGGGCAGGTAGCGCAGCAGCGCGCCGTACAAGGCGGAGATTTGCCGCCAGTCCGTGGCGGCGGCGCTGGCGGCCTTGCCGTGCAATGCGGCGATGGCGGCCTGGACTTGGTAGGGGCCGGGCTGGCGCAGCGGCAGCACCGCGTCCAGCACGGCGATGCCTTCGGCAATGGCCGCACCGTCCCACAGCGAGCGGTCTTGCGATTCCAGCGTCACCAGCCCGCCTTCGGCCGACACGCGCGCGCCGCTGCGGGCGTGCTGCAGCAGCATGAGCGCCAGCAGGCCTTGCACTTCGGCGTCGCGCGGGGCCAGTTCGGCCATCAGGCGGCCCAGGCGGATCGCTTCGCGGCACAAATCGGTGCGCACCAGGCGCTGGCCCCTGGTGGCGCCGTAACCTTCGTTGAAGACCAGGTAGATCACTTGCAGCACCAGCGCCAGGCGTTCCGGCAACTGGTCCGGCGCGGGCACGATGAAGGGAATGCGCGCGTCCGCGATCTTGCGCTTGGCGCGCACCAGGCGCTGGGCGGTGGTGGCTTCGGTTTCGCAGTAGGCGCGCGCGATTTCACGGGTGGACAGGCCGCACAGCGTGCGCAAGGCCAGCGCCGTCTGCGCGCCCGGCGCCAGCGCGGGATGGCAGCAGATGAAGATGAGACGCAGGCGGTCGTCGTCCACCGCCAGCTTATAGCCTGCTGGGGAGACACAGGACGCAGGCGGAGCGGTGGTGGCGGCGGGCGCGCTAGGGGCAAAATCGGCTTCCGCATCGCCGGCCGGTTCCTGCGCCAGCTGCGCCAGCGCCTGGCTTGAATCGTCCAGCGTGCGTGCGGCGCGGCGCACGTGGTCCAGGCCGGCGTTGCGGGCGACCGTGGTGAGCCAGGCGGCGGGATTGGCGGGCAGGCCGTCGCGCGGCCAGCATTCCAGCGCCTTGCTGTAGGCGTCCTGCAGCAAGTCCTCGGCTAGGCTGAAGTCGCCGAAGCGCCGTATCAGCCCCGCCAGCACGCGGCCGCCCTCACGGCGGCAGACTTCCTCAACCGCCCGCGTCAGCATGAAAACCGGCCTAGCCGTTCTTGATCTGCGGCCGCACTTCCATCGAACCCACGCCGGCGGACGGGCACTTGGCGGCCCATTGGATGGCTTCGTCCAGGTTGGCGCAGTCGATCAGGTAGTAGCCGCCCAGCTGCTCCTTGGTTTCCGCGAAGGGACCGTCGGTGCAGGCGATTTTGCCGTCGCGCACGCGCACCGTGGTGGCGGTGTGCACCGGCGCCAGCTCCGAGCCGCCGCGCAGCACGCCGGCGGCGATCAGCTCCTGGGTGTAGTCGTTATAGGATTGCATCAGCTCGCCGAGCTGCTGCTCGTTCATGCCGCTGTACAGTTTTTCGTCGGCGTAGATCAGGATCATGTATTCCATGTTGTGCTCCTCAAAAGTCGACCGGACATCCGGACATCACCACGACGAACGACTTTAACAATATCGACAGCATCCATGCAAAAAAATCCCCGCGGCAGGCGGGGATGGTTGTCAGTGCTTGTGGCCGCAGCCGTGCGCCTTGGGCGCGCTGGGCAAGGCGGCCCCGGAGGCCCGGCCGCTGTCGCCCTCGAACCCGGCGGCGTGCAGGCGCGCCAGGTAGTCCTTCCACAGCTGCTCCTGTTCTGCGCCCAGCTTGTACAGGTAGTCCCAGGTGTAGAGGCCGGAGTCGTGGCCGTCCGAGAAGGTGGGCTTGACGGCGTAGTTGCCCACCGGTTCGAGGCCGGCCATGCCGACTTCGCGTTTGCCGACTTGCAGCACTTCCTGCCCCGCTCCGTGCCCTTTCACTTCGGCCGACGGCGAGTACACGCGCAGCAGTTCGAATGGCAGTTCAAAGGTGGCGCCGTCGTCGAAGCTGACTTCGAGGATGCGCGATTTATTGTGGACCGTGAGGCCGGTTGCTTGTTTCATGATGCTTTCGACAGATTGGCGACGATGGTCTCGCGCAGTTTTTGCAGCAGCGCGCTGCGGCCGGCCAACGCCATCGTGTCCGGCTCGCGCTGCGCTTCGCCCCAGGTGGGATTGGGGAAATGCACGTCGTCAGTGTAGCGCGGAATAATGTGCCAGTGCACGTGCGGCGTCATGTTGCCGAAGCTGGCCAGGTTGACTTTGGCCGGCTTCATCACTTCGCGCACCGCCGCTTCCACCTGCCACACGGCGTTCATCACGGCCGTGCGGTCTGCTGGCGACAGGTCCGTCATTTCCTTGACGTGCTGGTTCCATACCACGCGCACGAAGCCGGGGTAGCTGGCGTCGTTCACCAGCAAGGCGCTCAGCTTGCCGTCGCGCCAGATCAGCGTGTCGGCGGAGGCGTTCGCCAGCAGGACGCACAGCTCGCAGGGCTTGAAGGCCGTACTCATACCAGCACCCGCTCGATGCCGCCGTTGTTGGCCTTGGCCACGTAGTCCGGCATCCAGTTCTCGCCCAGCAGGTGCTTGGCGATTTCCACCACGATGTAGTCGGCCGTGGTGCCCGCGTCTTCGTTGTAGCGCGACACGCCGCCCAGGCAGGCCGGGCAGCTGGTCAGGACCTTCACTTCGCCGGTAAAGCCGTCGGCGCGCAGCTTGTCTGCGCCCTTGACCATCTCCTCTTCCTTGCGGAAGCGCACCTGGGTAGAGATGTCCGGGCGCGCCGCCATCAGCGTGCCGGAATCGCCGCAGCAGCGGTCGTTCTTCTCGATCTTGGTGGCGTCAATGGTCGTGATGAGCGAGTTCACCGTTTTCAGCGGGTCCTGCATCTTCATCGGCGAGTGGCAAGGGTCGTGGTACATATAACGGGTGCCGTTCACGCCTTCCAGCTTGACGTTCTTCTCCAGCAGGTACTCATGGATGTCCATGATGCGGCAGCCGGGGAAGATCTTCTCGAACTCGTAGGACGCCAGCTGGTCGTAGCAGGTGCCGCAAGAAACCACCACGGTCTTGATGTCCAGGTAGTTCAGGGTGTTGGCCATGCGGTGGAACAGCACGCGGTTGTCCGTCACCATCTTGTCGGCTTTGTCGAAGTCGCCCGCGCCGCGCTGCGGGTAGCCGCAGCACAGGTAGCCCGGCGGCAGCACGGTCTGCACGCCCACTTCCCACAGCATGGCCTGCGTGGCCAGGCCCACTTGCGAGAACAGGCGCTCCGAACCGCAGCCCGGGAAGTAGAACACGGCTTCGGTGTCGGCCGTGGTTTTCTTCGGGTCGCGGATGATCGGAATCATCTTGTTGTCTTCGATGTCGAGCAGCGCGCGCGCGGTCTTCTTCGGCAGGTTGCCCGGCATCTTCTTGTTGATGAAGTGGATCACCTGCTCTTTGATCGGCGGCTTGCCGACGGTCGGCGGCGGCGCCTTGGTCTGGTTCCTGGCGAATTTCTTCAGCACGTCGTTGCCCAGGCGCTGGGCCTTGTAGGCCACGCCCACCATGCCCTGGCGCACCGTGTTGATGGTGGTGGGGTCGGTCGCGTTCAGGAAGAACATGGCCGCCGCCTTGCCGGGGTTGAAGCTGCGCTTGTCCATCTTGCGCAGCAGGTTGCGCATATTCATCGACACGTCGCCGAAGTCGATGTTGACCGGACAGGGCGTGACGCATTTGTGGCATACCGTGCAGTGGTCGGCCACGTCTTCGAATTCTTCCCAGTGCTTGATGGAGATGCCGCGCCGGGTCTGCTCTTCGTACAGGAAGGCTTCGATCAGCGAGGACGTCGCCAGGATCTTGTCGCGCGGCGAGTACAGCAGGTTGGCGCGCGGCACGTGGGTCGAGCACACGGGTTTGCATTTGCCGCAGCGCAGGCAGTCCTTGACGCTGTTGGCGATTTCGCCGATATCGCTTTGCTGCATGATCAGCGATTCGTGGCCCATCAGGCCGAACGACGGGGTGTAGGCGTTGGACAGGTCGGCGTCCATGCCCGGCAGGTTGAGCAGCTTGCCCTTGTTGAAGCGGCCTTCCGGGTCCACGCGCAGCTTGTATTCGCGGAAGCTGACGATTTCTTCTTCGGTCAGGAATTCCAGCTTGGTGATGCCGATGCCGTGCTCGCCCGAGATCACGCCGTTCAGCGAACGGGCCAGCTTCATGATGCGCGCCACGGCCTTGTGCGCCAGCTGCAGCATCTCGTAGTGGTCCGAGTTCACCGGCAGGTTGGTGTGCACGTTGCCGTCGCCGGCGTGCATGTGCAGCGCCACGAACACGCGGCCGCGCAGCACGCGCTTGTGGATGGCGGCGGCTTCGTCCAGGATCAGCTTGAAGGCGGCGCCGTTGAAGATCTGGCGCAGCACGGCGCGGATTTCCTGCTTCCAGCTCACGCGCACGGTGCGGTCCTGCACCACGTCGAACAGGGTGGCGTCCGGCTGGCGCTGCAGGCGCTCGTCGAAGGCCGCGTCCAGCGCGCCCAGGCCCAGCGCGCGCAGTTGTTCGCGCACGGCGGACAGCGGCTGGTCCAGATTGTCCTGCGTGAAGGTCCAGCGCTGCTGCACCTGCTCCAGCAAGGCCAGCGCCTGCTGCGCGCGGTCGCCCAGCATTTCGGCGTCGCCCACTTTATCGTCGGAGGCGTCGTCGCTTTTCCCTACCGGCAGATTGCCCACTTCGAAGAAGGCGCGCAGTTCGCCCGCCAGTTCCAGCTTGTTGGTGATGGACAGCTCGACGTTGATGCGCTCGATGCCGTCGGTGTATTCGCCCATGCGGTTCAGCGGGATCACCACGTCTTCATTGATCTTGAAGGCGTTGGTGTGCTTGGCGATGGCGGCCGTACGGGCGCGGTCCAGCCAGAATTTCTTGCGCGCTTCCGGGCTCACGGCCACGAAGCCTTCGCCCACACGGGTATTCGCCAGGCGCACCACTTCGGAGGCGGCGATGGCCACCGCGTCCTCGTCGTCGCCGACGATGTCGCCGAACAGCGCCATCTTGGGCAGCACGCCGCGCTTGGACTTGGTGGCGTAGCCCACCGCGCGCAGGTAGCGCTCGTCCAGGTGTTCCAGGCCGGCCAGGCGCAGCGTGGCGAATTTTTCGCCGGTGGCGGGCAGGCCGTCCAGGTAGTCCTTGATTTCAACGATCGACGGGATCGCGTCGCGCGCCTGGCCGAAGAACTCCAGGCACACCGTGCGGGTGTGCTTGGGCATCTTGTGCAGTATCCAGCGCGCCGACGTGATCAGGCCGTCGCAGCCCTCTTTCTGGATGCCCGGCAGGCCGGCCAGGAATTTGTCGGTAACGTCCTTGCCCAGGCCTTCCTTGCGGAATACGCGGCCGGCGATCTCCAGGATCTCGGTGCGGAAAGGCTCGCCTTTCGATTCGCCGCGCGCGTTCGGATGCGTCCATTCCAGCTTGAAGCGGGCCAGCGGGGTGTCGTGGATCTTGGACAGGTTGTGGTCCAGGCGCGTGACTTCCAGCCAGTCGCCGTTCGGGTCCACCATCTTCCACGAAGCCAGGTTGTCCAGCGCCGTGCCCCACAGCACGGCCTTCTTGCCGCCCGCGTTCATGGCGATATTGCCGCCGATGCAGGAGGCGTGGGCCGAGGTCGGGTCCACCGCGAACACGAAGCCGGCCTTCTCTGCCGCTTCGGACACCTTGTTGGTGATGACGCCGGCACCCGAGTAGATCGTGGCGTATTCCTTGTCCAGGCCGGGCAGCACTTTCATCTCGACCTTGCCGAGATTGAGCAGCTTTTCCGTGTTGATGACGGCCGACAGCGGCGTGAGCGGAATGGCGCCGCCGGTGTAGCCGGTGCCGCCGCCGCGCGGGATGATGGTCAGCCCCAGTTCGATACAGCCTTTCACCAGGCCGGCCATTTCGTCCTCGGTGTCCGGCGTCAGCACTACGAAGGGGTACTCGACGCGCCAGTCGGTGGCGTCGGTCACGTGCGAAATGCGCTTCATGCCGTCGAAGCAGATGTTGTGCTTTTCGGTGTAGCGGCCCAGCACCTTGGTGGTGCGCTTGCGCAGGTCATAGGTCTGGCGGAATTCTTCGCCGAACGCTTCCACCGCCTGGCTGGCGGCCTTGAGCAGCTTTTCCACGTTCTGGCTGCGGGTCTTGTCGGCCTCGGCGCCGTCCACGGCCACGCGGCGCTTGTCCACTTCGGCCAGGCGGTGGTGCAAAGCGTCGATCAATTCCTGACGGCGTTTCGGGTTGTCCAGCAGGTCGTCCTGCAGGTAGGGATTGCGGCGCACGGCCCAGATGTCGCCCAGCACTTCGTACAGCATGCGCGCCGAACGGCCGGTCTGGCGCGCGCTGCGCAGCTCGTCCAGCACCTGCCACGACTCCTCTCCCAGTAGCCGGATGACGATCTCGCGATCGGAAAACGACGTGTAGTTGTAGGGGATTTCACGCAAGCGGGTGGCTGCGGGACCATTTGGCGTTTCGGCGAGGAGAGCTTGGATTTGTGCGGGGGCGTTCATTGTTTAATGTGCTACGGACTGACCCTAAGGAAGAACATTCTAACTTATTGCGCCGCACCACGCCCCAACAGCCTTAGAGCGCCGCGGGGTTACGCGAACGTCAAATGGCCGATAAAAATTCGAAAAAATAGTATTTTCAGACAATTTCCTGCCTTTTCATGCCACATGAGCAATTTTCATGCGGCGAAAGCGGCTTTCCACAAAATACATTCCGCCTCAACCGCCCAGCGCATTGGCTATGGTTTTCCACACACCATCGGGCACATACAGCAGCAAGGTGGTCATGGTGAGGTAGCGCGCGCACTTGCCGATGGCCATGTAGGCGATGGACGGCCAGAACGGCAGCTTGAGCCAGCCGCCCAGCGTGCACAGGGGATCGCCTATGCCCGGCACCCAGGACAGCAGCATGGTCTTGGCGCCGTAGCGGGCCAGCCAGCGGAACCAGCGGCTTTCGCGCTCCTTGGCGAAGGCCACCTTGGCGCGGTAGCCTATCCAGTAGTCCAGCGCGCCGCCCAGGGTGTTGCCCAGGGTGGCCACGGCGATGGCGGGCCAGAACAGTTCCGGGTTGGCCTTGATGGTGGCAAACACCATGGGCTCGGAGCCCATGGGCACCAGGGTGGCGGAGACGAAGCTGACAAAGAAGACCGAAGTCAGGCCGACTTCCGGCGCGGACAGCTGCTCCAGCAGCCACTGGATGGTGGATTCAATCATTCTGCCATTATAATGATCCGGCATGGCGCGTGAGGTACTACACAACAGTACGCAGTACAGCGCCGCCCCACCCCGGTTACCCGCCGTTGAAAAGCAAGTCCTTGCAGCACGCCCCGAATCACTCATTGCAGACTATGACTATCGACTACCTGAAGAAGATCCTGACCGCCCGCGTCTACGACGTGGCCCACGAAACGCCGCTTGAGCTGGCGCCTGCCCTGTCGCAGCGCTACCAGAACCGAATTTATTTCAAGCGCGAAGACATGCAGGACGTGTTCAGCTTCAAGATTCGCGGCGCCTACAACAAGATGGCGCACCTGAGCGAAGGCCAGCTGAAGCGCGGCGTGATTTGCGCGTCGGCCGGCAACCACGCGCAGGGCCTGGCGTTCTCGGCCAACAAGATGGGCTGCCGCGCCGTGATCGTGATGCCGACCACCACGCCCCAGGTGAAGGTGGACGCGGTGCGCACGCGCGGCGGCGCCGGCGTGGAAGTGATACTGCACGGCGAGTCCTACACGGACGCGTACAACCACGCGCTGACGCTGGAAAAAGAACAGAAGCTGACCTTCGTCCACCCCTTCGACGATCCGGACGTGATCGCAGGCCAGGGCACCATCGGCATGGAGATCCTGCGCCAGCACAACGGGCCTATCCACGCCATCTTCGTGCCGATAGGCGGCGGCGGGCTGCTGGCGGGCATCGCTGCCTACGTGAAGCAGGTGCGGCCGGACATCAAGATCATCGGCGTGCATACCTTCGATTCGGACGCCATGGGCAAGAGCCTGAAGGCGGGCGAGCGCGTGACGCTGGCGGACGTGGGCCTGTTTGCGGACGGCACCGCCGTGCGCCTGGTGGGCGAGGAAACCTTCCGCCTGGCGCAGCTGTATGTGGATGACATCATCATTGTCGATACGGACGCGGTGTGCGCGGCCATCAAGGACGTGTTCACCGATACGCGCAGCATCCTGGAGCCGTCCGGGGCGCTGGCCATCGCGGGCGCCAAGGCCTATGTGGAGCGCGCCGAGCTGACCAAGGATCCGGTCCGCAACCAGACCCTGGTGACCATCGCCAGCGGCGCCAATATGAATTTCGACCGCCTGCGCTTCGTGGCGGAGCGCGCCGAGCTGGGCGAGTCGCGCGAGGCGGTGTTCGCGGTGACCCTGCCCGAGCAGCGCGGCAGCTTCAAGCGCTTCTGCTCGCTGATCGGCCCGCGCAACGTGACCGAGTTCAACTACCGCATCAGCGACCAGAAGGATGCGCACGTCTTTGTCGGCGTGCAGATTTCGGACCGCGGCGAATCCAGCGTGCTGGCGCGCGGCTTCGAGGCGGCCGACTTCAAGACGCTGGACCTGACGCATGACGAGCTGGCCAAGTCCCACTTGCGCCACCTGGTGGGCGGCAAGAGCGCGCTGGCCAAGGACGAGCTGCTGTACCGCTTCGAGTTCCCCGAGCGTCCGGGCGCGCTGATGCGCTTCCTGGATTCGATGGCGCCGAACTGGAATATCTCGCTGTGCCACTACCGCTCGCAAGGCGGCGACGTGGGACGCATCCTGATCGGCCTGCAGGTGCCGCCGGACGAGATGGATGAGCTGAACAAGTTCCTGGCCAACCTGGGCTACCGGTATTGGGACGAGTCGCAGAATCCGGTTTACAAGCTGTTCCTCGGCTGAGCTTGGCGGGTTACGCGGCTGCGCCGCTAACCCGCCCTACCCGCCCTACGGTTTTGCCACGGCGGGGACGCGGCTTTTGCGCTACCATGCGTCCTTCGTTCCTCCGCCTTTATCACTGCCATGACCAATACCGCCGACTTGTCCCCGCTGGGCAAAAACTCCGCTTACCGCACCGATTACGCGCCGGAGCTGCTGTTCCCCATCCCGCGCCAGGGCAAGCGCGACGAGCTGGGCCTGCAGGGCACGCTGCCTTTTTTCGGCGTGGATATCTGGAACGCCTATGAGCTGTCGTGGCTGAACATGCGCGGCAAGCCGCAGGTGGCGGTGGCCAAGATCACCTTCCCGGCCGATTCCCCCAACATTATCGAATCGAAATCGTTCAAGCTCTACCTGAACTCCTTCAACCAGACCCGCCTGGCCAACGAGGAAGCGCTGCGCTCGCTGATGGTACAGGACTTGTCGGCCGCCGCCGGCGCCAGCGTGCATGTCGTCATTACCCTGCAGGAAGATTTCGCCAAGCTGCAGATGGGCGAGCTGGACGGCCTGTTGCTGGACCGCCTGGATATCGACGTGGACAACTACGCGCCGCAGCCGGAAGTGCTGAAAGCCAACCTGGACGACCTGCCGGTGCAAGAAGTGTTTATTTCCCACCTGCTCAAATCGAACTGCCTGGTCACCGGCCAACCGGACTGGGGCAGCGTGCAGATTTGCTACTCGGGGCCGCAAATCGACCAGGAAAGCCTGCTGCGCTACCTGATCGGTTTCCGCGAGCACAACGAATTCCACGAACAATGCGTGGAACGCATCTTTACCGACATACTCCGCCATTGCAAACCGACCCAACTGGCCGTATATGCGAGGTATACGCGGCGCGGCGGACTGGACATCAACCCCTGGCGCGCCAACTACAGCACCGGCGCCATGCCGTCCAATTTGCGCAATGCCCGCCAGTAAGATTTTGATCTGCAACTGAAACGTGGCTGGGGTCGCGCAATCCTGTATCACTTGGCCCGGTTTTGTCTTACAATGAATCAATAAAGGTTGCAGTTTTCAAAGCTGCAGCCGTTAACTGTAAAAGACATTCAAAAATCGGCCAATCCGCGTAGTTCCTGACAAAAATCTGGCATTTGTCTTGCATTCGATGCGGAAATGGCTAATATCCCTGCCAGTGCTTATTTAACAACGCTACGGCCTGCCCCAAGCGGACTGCGGCGGATTGCGGAGCCAGCCATGGCGCAAGCGAATTCAAGTTACACGGCAAAAAAACCAGCCTATAATTCTGCTCGCAAGCCACATTTGTGCGCCGCACCATTCCACGTCGCGTTATGAACAACCTGAGCAAAATCCTATCCCTCGAAAACGTCCAGCTTGACCTGGAAGTTTCCAGCAAAAAGCGCGCTTTCGAGCAAGCCGGCCTGATTTTTGAAAACAACTGCGGTATTGCCCGCTCTACCGTGTCGGACAATCTGTTCGCGCGCGAGCGCCTGGGCTCCACCGGCCTGGGCCACGGCGTGGCCGTGCCGCACGGACGCATCAAGGGCATGAAGAGCCTGAAGTCGCCGCTGGCGGCCTTTGTGCGCCTGGCAGAGCCGATTCCCTTCGAGTCGCCGGACGGCAAGCCGGTCAGCCTGCTGTTCTTCCTCTTGATTCCGGACCATGTGACCCAGCAGCACCTGGAAATCCTGTCCGAGATCGCCGAAATGTTCTCGGACGACGGCTTCCGCACCGCGCTGGCCAGCGATCCGGACCCGCAGTCGGTGTACAGCCGCATCGTGAATTGGCAACCTAGCTTGCAAGCAGCAGGTTAAAGCAGGTTACACTAGGGTGTCTCCACCCTGAACAGATACGCTTATGCTGCAAACGCCCCTGACGATACAACGCCTTTACGACGACAATCGTGAAACGTTGCAGCTAGGCTGGTTCGCCGGCTTCCCCGGCGGCGAACGCCTGATCTCGGGCGATGTGGCCTCGGCGGCCGACCAGGTCGGCCACTTGAACACCATCCACCCCGGCCGCATCCAGGTGTTCGGGCACCAGGAGATCAATTACTACCAGCGCCTGAAGTCGCTGACGCGCGCCCACGTTATCAGCGAGCTGATCGCTGGTGGGCCGCCTGCGCTCATCATCGCGCAAGGTCTGGAAACGCCCCCCGATATCCTCGCCATCTGCGACGAAAAGAACATTCCGCTGTTTTCCACGCCATTGCCGGCGGCGCAGGTGATCGACTTCCTGCGCGTGTACCTGTCAAAGAAGCTGGCGCAGCGCATCATCATGCATGGCGTGTTCATGGACGTGCTGGGCGTGGGCGTGCTGATTACCGGCGATTCGGGCCTGGGCAAGTCGGAGCTGGGCCTGGAGCTGATTTCGCGCTCGCACGGCCTGGTGGCCGACGATGCGGTGGAGTTCGCGCGCATTGCGCCCAATATGATTGAAGGACGCTGCCCTGCCCTGCTGCAGAATCTGTTGGAAGTGCGCGGGCTGGGGCTGCTGGACATCAAGGCCATCTTCGGCGAGACGGCGGTGCGCCGCAAGATGCGCCTGAAGCTGATCGTGCACCTGGTGCGGCGCTCGGCGCTGGAGGAGGAAGTGGAGCGGCTGCCTTTCCAGTTCCCCACCGAAGACGTGCTGGGGCTGCCTATCCGCAAGGTGGTGATCCCGGTGGCGGCCGGCCGCAACATCGCGGTGCTGCTGGAGGCTGCGGTGCGCAACACCATCCTGCAACTGCGCGGCATCGATACGCTGCAGGAGTTCATGGAGCGCCAAAGACAGGCCATGAGCGGCGACTGATAAGTCGTCATCCGCCGCCAATTGGTGTGCTAACGCACCTATCGCGTAGTCTTGATGTATCATCTTCAGCTATGCGTATCGTGCTCATCACCGGTATATCCGGCTCTGGAAAATCCGTCGCCCTGAATGTCCTTGAGGACACGGGCTATTATTGTGTGGACAATCTGCCGCCGGCGCTGCTGGCGCACCTGGTGCTGCAGCTGACCGACGAGGGCACGCAGGCGCTGGCCGTGGCGGTCGACGCGCGCAGCGCCGAGTCGCTGGCCAGCTTGCCGGACGCCGTGCAGGCCCTGCGCCAGCAGGGGCATGACGTCAAGATCATGTATCTCACGGCGAACACGCATTCGCTGGTGGCGCGCTTCTCGGAAACGCGCCGCAGCCATCCCCTGTCGCATGAATTGAAGCCGGGCCAGAATCCGGCCGCGCGCCGCACGCTGATCGAATGCATCTCGGAAGAGCGCGAGCGGCTGTCGGCCATCGAGCAGCTGGGGCATGTGATCGACACCTCGGAACTGAGCGCCAACAAGCTGCGCGCCTGGATCAAAGACCTGGTGCAAAGCGAGAACGCGCCGCTGACGCTGTTCTTCGAGTCCTTTGCTTTCAAGGTTGGCGTGCCGCTGGATGCGGACTTCGTGTTCGATGTGCGGGCGATTCCGAATCCTTATTACGACCTGGCCCTGCGCCCGATGACGGGCCGCGACGCGCCGGTGATCGCCTTCCTGGACGCGCAGCCCAGCGCAGAGGAAATGTTCAAGGATATCCGCGACTTCGTCAGCAAGTGGCTGCCGTCGTTCAAGACCGACAACCGCAGCTATCTCACCGTGGCGGTGGGCTGCACGGGCGGGCAGCACCGCTCGGTGTATATGGCCGAGCGGCTGGCGCGGCATTTCCATCCGACTGAGCGCGTGGTGCTGCGCCACCGCGAGCAGTCGTGATCACAGGTGGCGCAGGGGATGCGCGTGCGCCGGCCACGGCGGCGCGAAGAATGCATCCACCATCTCCTGCGTGACGTCCTCCAGCGTGGCGGGCGACCATTTCGGCGCGTTGTCCTTGTCGATGACCAGCGCGCGCACGCCCTCCAGCACTTCTCCATGTTCGAAATTGCGGCGCACCAGGTTGCGTTCCATGCGCAGGCAGTCCGCCACGTCCATCCGCGCACCGCGGTTCAATAGCTCCAGCGTGACGCACATCATCAGCGGCGAACGGCTTTGCATGGCCTTCAGCGCCTTCTGCGCAAAGGCGCCCTCGTCGCCGGCCAGCGAGGCCATGATGGCCGCCACGCTGTCCGCCGCGAAGTGGCGCTCGATGGCGGCGCGCTCCGTTTCCAGCACGCCAGCGCCAGCACTGCCAGCAGCGCCTGCAAAGGCCGCTATCGCATCGCGCAGGCCTGCTCCGGGCGTGGCCTGCAGCAGCTCGCCCAGCGCGCTCCAGCGGGCCTCGGGCACGTAGTAGTCCGCCAGGCCCACGTAGAGCGCGTCGGCAGCGCCCACGGTCAGTCCGGTGAGGCCCAGGTAGCGCCCCAGGCTGCCCGGCGCGTGCGACAGGAAATGGCTGCCGCCCACGTCCGGGAACAGGCCGATGTTCACTTCCGGCATGGCCATCTTGGTACGGTCCGTCACGATGCGCACGCCGCAGCCGGGGCCGCCCTGCGAGATGCCCATGCCGCCGCCCATCACCACGCCGTCCATTAATGCGATATACGGTTTAGGGTAATAGTGGATCAGGTGGTTGAGGGCATATTCCTCGGTGAAGAAGTCCTCCAGCAGCGCGCTGCCTCCCTGCGGCGTGGCGTTCCCCACTTCATGGAAGAAGCGGATGTCGCCGCCGGCGCAAAAGGCCTTCTCGCTGCTGCTGCGGATGACGACGGCGGCCACGGCGCTGTCGTCGCGCCAGGCCAGCAGGGCGGCGGTCAGCGCGCGCACCATGTCGAGGGAGAGGGAGTTGAGCGCCTTGGGGCGGTCGAGGGTGATGATGCCGGCGCCGTTGGCAACCTGGGTGATGACGTGCTCGCTCATGGCTGATTGTCTCTATGATTGTTAGACAGCCATTTTAGCGCGGGCGCAAAAAAGGGCGCCAGATGCGCCCTTTGTTGGGAGTGCCGGTGACCGTCTTATGCGGTGGCGGCTGGCTCGTAGGTGTCCGGGAGATGCTTGATGGCGTCGTGGCCATGCTCCTGCACTTTGGCCTTGTACTTCATGACTTGGCGGTCCAGTTTGTCGATCAGCGTATCGATGGCAGCATACAGGTCTTGCGACAGGCTTTCCACGTACACAGTCTTGCCGGACATGCGCAGGTTGATCTCGGCTTTTTGCCTTTTGTCTTTCTCGGTGAGGTTATCTACAGTCAGGATGACAGCAATATCAATAACTTGATCGAAATGGCGCTTTACCCGTTCCAGCTTGTTCTGCACGTATTCACGGATGGCGGGGGTCACTTCGAGATGATGTCCACTGATGGTGAGATTCATACACACTCCTAAAGATAAGGGCTCATGCGCTATCGAATGTTATTTGAGCGCAGGGGAACCCAAGTAAAACTACAAAGCTTTACGCAGACTTACCGGAGGGATTTTCAAGGCTTCGCGATATTTGGCAACAGTCCGTCGCGCAATTACCATGCCCTGTTCTCCCAGCATGTCCGCAATCTTACTGTCGGATAAAGGATTTTTCGGGTCTTCTGCTCCTGTCAGTTGCACTATCAGCGCCCGTATCGCCGTCGAGGATGCTTCTCCTCCTGCTTCGGTGGCGACGTGGCTGCCAAAGAAATATTTCAACTCAAACATCCCATGCGGAGTCAGCATGTATTTCTGAGTTGTTACCCGAGAAATAGTGCTCTCGTGTAGTCCCAGTGTATCAGCAATTTCACGCAACACAAGGGGTCTCATGGCAACCGCGCCATGGCTGAAAAAGTTCTTTTGTCTTTCTACTATCGCTTGCGCCACGCGCAGTATCGTGTCGAAACGCTGGCGCATATTCTTGATCAGCCACTTGGCTTCCTGCAGCTGCGCGCCCATGGCCGACTCGCCTTTTCCCTGCTTGAGCATGTTGGCGTACAGCGCGTTCACGCGCAGGCGCGGCATCACGTCGTTGTTCAAGGAGACCTGCCAGCCATTGCGCGCCTTCTTCACGATCACGTCCGGCACCACGTAGTCGGACACGTCGGAAGCGAACTCGGCGCCCGGGTGCGGGTTGCACTGGCGGATCACCGCTTGCGCTTCGCGCAGGTCCTCGTCGTCGCAATCGAGGGCTTTTTTCAGCTTGTTGAATTCGCGCTGCGCGAACCAGGCCAGGTGCTTTTCCACGATGCAGATGGCCATGCGTCGCGTGACCAGCGGCACGCCGGGCATGCGCTTGATCTGCAGCGCCAGGCACTCGGAGGCGCTGCGCGCGCCCACGCCGATGGGGTCGAAACTTTGCAGCAGGGTCAGCGCCGTTTGCAGCTCCTCCAGCTCCACGTCCGCCTCTTCCGGCAGGCGCGCATGGATCTCTTCCAGCGGCTCTTCCAGGTAGCCGTTCTCGTCCAGCGCGTCGATGATCAGCTCCATCAGCACGCGGTCGCGCGGCTGCTGCACGGTCACGCGCATCTGCTCCATCAGGTGCTCGCGCAAGGTGCAGTGGCTCGCTTCGAGCTGCGGGCGCGAGTCCTCGTCGTCCGGCGCCTTGCTGCGGCCGGCGTCGCTCCAGTCGGTGTCGGCCTCGGCGCCGCTGGCGCTGTCGCCACCGGCGCCGTCGAAGGGGTCGCCCTCGCCGGCCGGCGCGCTGTCCTGCGCCGGCGCGCCCACGTCGGCCGGCGACGCGTCGGCGCCGTCGGACTGGGTCTGGTTGATGGCGCCGTCGCCGAGCAGGCGCAGCGAGCGGTCCAGCGGATCATCCAGGCGCTCCAGCAGCGGGTTCTCGCCCAGCAGCTGTTCCAGTTCCTGGTGCAGCTCCAGCGTGGACAGCTGCAGCAATCGGATCGACTGCTGCAGTTGCGGCGTCAGCGCCAGGTGCTGAGAGGTGCGGAGTTGCAGTGACTGTTTCATGGGCTGGTTCAGGAATTACATGCGGAAGTGTTCGCCCAGGTAGACGCGCCGCACCGATTCATCGGCGATGATGTCGTCCGGACGGCCGGACGCCAGCACGCTGCCCTGGTTAATGATGTAGGCGCGGTCGCAAATGCCCAGCGTCTCGCGCACGTTATGGTCGGTGATCAGCACGCCGATGCCGCGCTCCTTGAGGAAGCGCACGATGCGCTGGATCTCGATCACGGCGATCGGATCGACGCCCGCGAATGGCTCGTCCAGCAGCACGAAGCGCGGGTTGGTGGCCAGCGCGCGCGCAATCTCCACCCGGCGGCGCTCGCCGCCCGACAGCGACAGCGCGGCGTTCTCGCGCAGCTTCTCGATCTGCAGGTCGGCCAGCAGGCGGTCCAGGCGCTCATTGATCTCCTGCTTGGTCAGCGCCTTGCCGTTGACCTTCTGGATCTCCAGCACGGCGCGGATATTCTCCTCCACCGTCAGCTTGCGGAACACCGAAGCCTCCTGCGGCAGGTAGGACAGGCCCAGGGTGGCGCGCTGGTGGATGGGCATGCTCGACACGTCCACGCCGGCGATGTCGATGCTGCCCGCGTCGGACGGCACCAGGCCCACGATCATGTAGAAGGAGGTGGTCTTGCCGGCGCCGTTAGGCCCCAGCAGGCCCACCACTTCGCCGCATTCCACCTGCAGCGACACGTCGTGCACCACCTGGCGCTTGCCGTAGGACTTCTGCAGTCCGCGCACCACCAGGGTGCTGGTGCAGCTTTGCATTGCTTCAGCCATGGTTATTTCCCCGCTGGCGGTTGCTGGACCGGCGCCGCCGGCGCAGCAGGAGCGGCCGGGGCAGCCGGCTTGGGCGTGGACGGCTGGATCACCATGGTGCCGCGGCCGCCGCCGGTCTTGCCTTCGCCGCTGGCGGTATTGCGCACGCTGAACTGCTCGCGCCGGCTGTCGTAGGAGATGAACTCGCCCGACACTTCGTCGCTCGGCTTGCTGCCTTCCAGGCGGCGCACCTTGGCGCGCACGAACAGCTTCACCAGTTCGTTCTTGCCGTCGTATTCGATGCGCTCGGCTTCACCTTCCATCCACTGCTCGCCTTCGCCGTCGCGCTTTTGGCGGAAGGTGGTCGGCTTGCCTCCGGCGCTGGTGAGCGTCACGTACTGGTAGCCTTGCGGGTCCTTGGTCACCACCGCCTTGGCCGCTTTCATCAGCAGCGTGCCGCGCGTGAGCACCACGTTGCCGGTGAAGGTGCTGATCTGCTTGACGTCGTCGACGTCGGCGTTGTCGTAGTCGATCAGCGTGGGCTTGGTGGAGTCGGCCTTCTCGGCCTGCACCAGCCCGGCCGCGCACAGCAGCAGGGCCGAAATCAGGAGTTTTTTCATCGTCTGTCCATTCACTATTTAGTTTGCGCCGGCGGATACACAATCCGTCCGCGTCCCTGCAGTACAACCTGGCGCGTGGCGTTGTTCGCCTTCATACCGGCGCCGGTGGCGGTGGCGCCGCCCTGCACGATTTGCACGGCCTGGTTGGTTTCCATGCGGTCCTCGTCCGGGTAGACGGTGAGCGCCTGCGTCGTCATCTGCATCGCCTGGCCCTTGTCCTGCGCCGCGCGGTCGATCTGCACATTGCCTTTCAACTGCACGCGCGAGTTGTTCTCGTCCACGCGCGCGTGGTCCGCCTTCATGTCCATGGGCGGGTGCGTGCTGCTCAGGTTGCGCACCACCGGCTTGTCGATTTCCGATGCGTCGTCGATGGGACGGTGCACCAGCTTGTCGCCGGACACGATGTAGCTCGGCTTGCCGTCCTTGGCCATGCGCACCACGCTGAACTGCTCGATGATGTAATCGGGCTCGTTCAGGCGCTTATCGGCCAGCATGTCCTCTTCGCCGCGGTTCATCAGCTGAAGCAACCAGAAGGTGCCGAAAGCAACAAAGACCCCGATCACCAGGGTCATGCTCAGGCGCCAGCGGTGCGCGGTTCGTTTACGCATTAGCTACCCCCTCAGACCAGGAACTGGGCCATGACCTTGTCGTAATTGCCGGTGGCGCGCAGCACGAACTCGCACACCTCGCGCACCGCGCCGCGGCCGCCATGCGCCTCGGTCACATGGTGCACGCGGCTCAGCACATCGGCGCGGCCGTTGGGCACGCCCACGGCGAAGCCCACGCGTTTCAATATCGTCAGGTCCACCACGTCGTCGCCGATAAAGCCCACCTCGTCCGCGCCCAGGCCGGTCTTGGCCAGCAGGTCGTTGAACGGGGTCAGCTTGTCGTGGCCGCCCTGGTGCACGAACTCGATGCCCAGGTCCTTGGCGCGGGCCGTCACCTGCGGCGAACGGCGCGCGCTGATGATGGCGGTCAGGATGCCGGCTTCCTGCAGCAGCTTGATGCCCAGGCCGTCGTGCACATTGAAGGTCTTCATCACTTCGCCGTCCGGGCCGTAGTGCAGGCTGCCGTCGGTGAGCACGCCGTCCACGTCGAAGATCATCAGCTTGATCTTGGCGGCGCGCGCCACGTTTTCCAGGTTGTAGGCTTGGTTCATCTCAGATCACCTTGGCGCGGGTCAGGTCGTGGATATGCAGCGCGCCGGCCAGCTTGCCGTCGGCGTCCACCACCAGCATCTGGTTGATGCGGAACTGCTCCATGATGGCGACGGCATCCACCGCCAGCTTATCAGGCGAAATGCTGCGCGGATTGGCGTGCATCACATCGCGGATGATCACTTTGCTGAAATCCTGCACTTTTTCTATCATGCGGCGCAAATCGCCGTCGGTGAACACGCCCACCGGGCGCTTGTCGGCATCGACGATGGCGGTCATGCCCATGCCCTTCTGGGTGATTTCCAGCAGCGCGTCCGGCAGGCGGGTGTCCAGGCCCACGGCCGGGATGGCGTCGCCGCTGCGCATGACGTCGCGCACATGGGTCAGCAGGCGGCGGCCCAGGGCGCCGCCCGGGTGCGAGCGCGCGAAGTCTTCTTCCTTGAAGCCGCGCAGGTCCAGCAGCGCCACGGCCAGCGCGTCGCCCAGCGCCAGGGTCACGGTGGTGCTGGCGGTGGGCGCCAGGTTCATCGGGCAGGCTTCCTTGTCGACCGAGACGTCCAGGTGCACGTCGGCCAGCTTGGCCAGGCTGGAGCCGGGCTTGCCGGTCATGGAAATGAGGGTGCTGCCCATGCGCTTGACCACCGGCAGGATGGCCATCAGTTCCGAGCTTTCGCCGGAATAGGAGATGGCGATAAAGGCGTCCTCGGGCGTGACCATGCCCAGGTCGCCGTGCGCGGCTTCGGCAGGATGCACGAACAGGGCCGGGGTGCCGGTCGAGGCCAGGGTGGCGGCGATCTTGCGCGCGATATGGCCGGATTTGCCGATGCCGGACACCACAACGCGACCTTTGCAGTTCAGCAACAACGCGACCGCCTTGCCGACGCTGTCGTCGGTGGCCAGGCGCGCGTGCATGGCGATGATGGCGTCCGCCTCGATCCGCAGGGTTTCTCGGGCCAGCGCCAGCGCGCGTTCGGCCGTATTGTTGTCAAAAGCTTTCAGCATGGGATTTCCATCGGTTACACTCATGCCGGAAGTATAGCCGAATTGCGAAAGCAAAAAACTTGCCAGTCCCAACAAACAACGGGATCGGCTGCTGACCTGGAACCGCCGCATGTTTTCACCGCTAGAACTGACCCTGTTATTGCTGGGCAGCGCCGTGCTGGGCGTGGTCGCGTTCAGGATGCTGCACCTGCCGCCCATGCTGGGCTATCTGGCGGTCGGCATTATTATCGGGCCGCACGCGCTGGGGCTGGCCGAACAGAGCGAGGCCGGCCACATCCTGGCCGAATTCGGCGTGGTGTTCCTGATGTTCTCGATCGGCCTGGAGTTCTCGCTGCCCAAGCTGATGGCCATGCGCGGCATCGTGTTCGGGCTGGGCATGGCGCAGGTGGTGGCCACCATCGCCGCCACGATGGTGCTGGGCTGGCTGCTGGTGACCCAGATGCCCGGCGTGCACATCGGCTGGCAGGCCTCGTTCGCGCTGGGCGGCGCGCTGGCCATGTCGTCGACCGCCATCGTGGTCAAGATGCTGACCGAGCGGCTGGAGCTGGAGAGCGAGCACGGCCGCAAGATTATCGGCATCCTGCTGTTCCAGGACCTGGCGGTGGTGCCGCTGCTGATACTGATCCCCTCCCTGTCGAAGAACCCGGACGACCTGCTCAGTACGCTGGCCTGGGCGGCGGGCAAGGCCGCCATCGTGCTGGTGCTGCTGCTGTTCGTGGGGCAGAAGCTGGTGCGCGGCTGGTTCACCATCGTGGTCAAGCGGCGCTCGCAGGAGCTGTTCATGCTGAACCTGCTCCTGATCACGCTGGGCGCGGCCTGGATCACGGAGAAGGCCGGGCTGTCGATGGCGCTGGGCGCCTTCGTGGCCGGCATGCTGATCTCGGAAACCGAATACAAGCACCAGGTGGAGGAGGACATCAAGCCCTTCCGCGACGTGCTGCTGGGGCTGTTCTTTATCAACGTGGGCATGCTGCTCAACCTGCGGCTGGTGGTGGAGCACTGGTGGCTGGTGCTGGTGCTGCTGGCCGGGCCGGTGCTGCTCAAGTTCGCGCTCATTGCCGGGCTGGCCAAGCTGTTCGGCTCGTCGGACGGGGTGTCGATGCGCACCGGCCTGGCGCTGGCGCAGGCGGGCGAGTTCGGCTTCGTGCTGCTCAACCTGGCCGGCGGCATGGCGCTGATGGACCCGTTCATTATCCAGGTGGTGCTGGCGTCGATGGTGCTGTCGATGCTGCTGGCGCCGTTCATCATCGCCAAGTCCGACCAGCTGGTGATGAAGGTGTCGAGCAATGAATGGATGATGCAGTCGCTGGCGCTGACGAAGATCGCCACGCGCACCATGAGCACGCAAAAGCACGTGATCGTGGCCGGCTTCGGGCGCAGCGGGCAAAGCCTGGCCACGCTGCTGAGCGAGGAAGACATCGCCTACCACGCGCTGGACCTGGACCCGGAACGGGTGCAGGAAGCGCAGACGGCGGGCGCCAACGTGTCCTACGGCGACGCCGGGCGGCGCGAAAGCCTGGTGGCGGCCGGCATCTACCGCGCCAGCGCGGTGGTGATCACCTACGCCAGCACGCCGTCGGCGCTGCGGGTGCTGCATCTGGTGCACGAGCTGGCGCCGGCGCTGCCGGTGATCGTGCGCAGCCACGACGACACGGACCTGGACCGGCTGAAAGCGGCCGGGGCGGCCGAAGTGGTGCCGGAGCTGATGGAAGGCAGCCTGATGCTGGCCTCGCACGCGCTGGTGATGCTGGGCGTGCCGCTGCGGCGCGTGGTGCACCGGGTGCAGGCGGCGCGGGAAGCGCGCTACGCCTCGCTGCGCGGCTGGTTCCACGGCGCCAGCGACGCCGGCGGGGACGACGAGATGCTGCGGCTGCACTCGGTGGCGCTGGGCGAAAAAGCCGGCAGCGTCGGCAAGGCGCTGAGCGAGGTGGAGATAGAGACGGCGGGCGCCGAAATCGCCTCCATCCGGCGCGGCAAAAGCGGGGTCGAAGTCGCGCCCGGCACGGTGCTGCAAGCAGGCGACGTAGTCGTGCTGCGCGGCGCCGCCGACGCCGTCGCCCGCGCCGAACACCTACTTCTCACCTAACAATCCTACAAGCAGCCTGAGCCGCATCCGCCCCAATTCGGGGTCAGACCCCGGGGTGGGAGAAATGCGGCTCAGTTCACTTGCAATGGGCGTAAAGAGCGCTGGCGACAGCGCCGGCTGCGTTGGCAAGGCGCCAAGGTGGCGCCGATCCTGCGTCAATCGCCTACTGCTCGCCTAATATTCCTACAAGCAGCCTGAGCCGCATTTATCCGCCTTCGGGGTCTGACCCCGAAATGGGGAGAATGCGGCTCAGGCTGCTTAAGGTTTAGTCGCCGGGGCGGTAGGTGAGCACGCGGTTGCGACCGCTGTCTTTGGCTTGGTAGAGCGCGGAGTCGGCTTGGGCGATCAGTTCCATCGCGGCCGTCTCCGGCGTGACCGACAGGTCGCTGCGGTCCAGGCAGGCCACCCCGAGCGAGGCCGTGATCGATACCCGCACGCTGGGCGAGACGTGGATCATGCTGGCGGCGATGCCGGCGCGGATGCGCTCGGCCACGAAGGCGGCGCTGTCCAGGTCCGCATTGATCAGCAGTACCACGAACTCCTCCCCGCCAAAGCGCGCCAGCGCGTCCGACAGCCGCAGCTCGGCCTTGATACGCTGCGCCACCTCGCGCAGCACTTCGTCGCCGCCCTGGTGGCCCACCGTGTCATTCACCCGCTTGAAGTGGTCGATGTCGATGTACATGAAGGAGATGTCGTAGGCTTGGCGCCGCGCGCGCGAAATTTCCTCCAGCAAGCGGCGGTCCATATAGCGCCGGTTGTACACGCCGGTCAGCGAGTCGGTCAGGCCGATGTACTTGAGCATCTCGTTCGAGATCACGTTCTCCAGGCAGATGGCAATAATGGAGGCCATGTGCTCGATGAAGTCCGTGCCCAGGCTGGGCGTGAAGCGCGTGGGGTCCACGCTGCCCAGGTTCAGGCTGCCGATAATGCGCTTGTTGCGCAGCAGCGGCACCAGCGCCACGCTTTGCAGTCCGTCCGGCGGACGCGGGAAGGCGTGCCCGTGCTTGGCGGCGTCGTACATGCCCAGCAGCGGCTTGGGCGTGGGCGAGTAGGCGTTGCGGCGGCCCAGGTCAAAGCCCAGGGCGTCCACTTCTTCCACAAAAATCAGGTCGGGGAACTCGCTGAAGTTCACGCCCAGCTTGCCCATCACCGTGTTGATGTCGCCGCCTTCGTCGATCAGCGTCAGCGTTACCGCTTCCAGCTCGGAAATAATGGGCAGCGTGCGGAAGATGGTGCCCACCAGCTCCGGGAAAGTGCCCGCGCCGACGATTTCCAGGTCAAAGGCCTGGTGCCGCATCATGATGTTGTGGTTGCGCTCGGCCTGCTCCAGCAGGTAGGCCATGCGCGTGCGCAGCGCCTGGTTTTCCGCCGCCAGCTCGAGCGCCTGGGACTTTTTGTCGGGCATGGTGGTGGTCATCAGAAGGCCAGGTTGACGTCGATTTCCTGGCCCACATGCAGCTGCTGGCCGTCGCCTTCGAGCAGGATGCTGTTCATGCCGAAGCACAGCGCCCCCTCCACTTCGGGCTTGGCGCGGTAGCCGGCCATGATGTCGAGCGGGTCCGGACCGAACTGGCCGGTGGCCTGGTCGATCGAGGGCATGGGGCAGCGCGGACAGGGCTTGACCGGCTTGAGTACGGCGCTGCCGGCGCGGAAATCTTCCGCGTAGTCTTCTTCAAACGCGCCTATGCCGTCGATCACCAGGTTGGGGCGGAAGCGGTTCATCGGCAGCGCCTCGCGGCCGGCCTTGAGCAACTTTTCGTTCAGGTCCGCCAGCGAGGCGCTGCCGGCCACCAGGATCGGATAGCCGTCCGAGAACATGGTGGTGGCGGCCACGCCATTGGTCCATTTCTGCGACACGGCGCGGGTGGCGTGTGCATGGAAGCGCACCAGGCGGCACGGCAGGCCGAGGAAGCTGCTGAACCAGGCGGCGGTGGTGGCGTCGCAGTCGTAGGCCAGCACCTGGTCGTCCCACACTTGCACGGTGAGCTTGGGCGCCAGCTCGGGGTCGGGCAGGCCGAGGGCGATCTCCAGGCGCAGCATGCCGGGCGCGCGCAGTTCCAGCGTGTCCGCTTTCAGGCGCGGCACGATGAGCGCCATGCGCGGATGCTCGCGCTGGGTCAGCGCCAGGCCGGACTGGTCCACCACCATCCATTCGCGGTCGTAAATCTGCTCTTTCATCAGCCCTGCGCTGGTCAGCGTGGCGGAACGCAGCGGCATGCCGGCACAGGATTTGATCGGGTAGAGGTTGATTTCGGAGAGGATAGCCATGCTGACCGCCGCAGGCAACGCGAACGGACGCTGCCTAAATGTTATTCAAGTTGGCAGTATGGCAGCAAAGTGACCAGCAGTAAATCGGGGAAAACCGCAGCGCTGCGCGGGCGGGCGGCAAAAAAAGCCCCCAGCGCGGGCTGGGGGCGTTTTGGGCGCGGGCTGCGCCGCCGGCGGACGGGCAGTCCGCCGGTTGCGGGTGCTGCCTTATTTCGCTGCGGGCTTGCGCGGACGGCGCGGGCTGCGGGCTGGCTTGGCGTCGCCGGATGCGTCGGCGGCATCGCCCTGCTCGGCGGCTGGCGCGGCAGGCTCGGCGATCGTTTCGGCAGCCTTGGCGGCCTTGGCTGGCCGGGCCGGCTTGGCCGAAGCAGCGCCACGGCGGCCACCAGCACGCGCCGGCGCCGCTTCGGCGGCAACTGCCGCTTCCTGGGCCGGAGCGGCGGCGGGAGCTTCCACCACTGCTGCCTCGGCTGCTGCGGCAGTCAGGCGCGGCTCGCCGGCCTTGGCGCGGCCCTTGGCGGGAGCGCGCGCGCGGCCTTTCGTGGCCGGCTGTACGGCTGGCTGCACGGCGACAGGCGCTTCCGCAGCCACGCTGTCCTGCACCACCTCGGCAAGCGGCTGCACCGGCGCCGGGACAACCGCCGGGGCGGCTGGCTGGCGGCCTGCAGGCGCGGCATGCTGCGCCGCTGGCTTGCCCCGCGAATCACCTCCCGAGGCAGCCTGGGACGCCTTCACTTTGGCGGCCTTGGCCTGGCGGGCCGGGATCTTGGGCGGCTTGCGCTTGCCCTGGCCTGCCTGCTGCTGCGCGGCGCGCGCATTGCGCGTGCCGTTGGCAATGGCGGCGGCGGCTTCGTCCAGCGCGCGTTCTTCCTCGTCGCGGTCGTCGACTACGTCGCTGCCCTGCTCGCCGCCGGCCGGCTGCTCGACAGTATCAGCTGCCTCGCCGCCTTCCGCGTCCGCGGCCGGGTGAACGTAAGGGGCGTCGTCGGCGGCATGCACGGCTTCGGCTTCCGCATAGGCGTTTTCATCCTGCGCCAGCTGCAGCTCGGCCGACACTTCTTCCGATACCGGTTCCTGGCTGGCGTAGCGTTCGCCGCCGCGGTTGCGGCCACGGCCGCGGCCGCGCCGGCCTTCGTGACGGCCTTCCTGGCGGCCATCCGGACGGCCATCCTGGCGAACTTCGCCGGATTCACCTGCGCCTGGCGCCGCCACCGGCGCCGAGCCTTCTCCCGCCGCGCCCTGCTCGCCCATGCCTGCGCCGCTGCTACGGTATACATAGGCACCGGATTTCTCGTCGCGGCCGAATTCCAGCAGGCCGCGCGCCTTGGCTTCTTCCAGCAGGTTGCCGAAGGTGCGGAAACCATAATAGGACTCGCTGAAGTCCGGCTTGCGGCGCTTGATCGCCTCTTTCAGCACGGAGGCCCAGATCTTGCCGGAATCGCCACGCTCGGAAACCAGCGCGTCGAAGGTCTCGACGGCCATGTCCACCGCTTCGCGGCGGCGCTTGTCCATTTCCTCGCGGCGGCGTTTTTCTTCTTCCGGGGTGCGCTTGACGGCGGGCTGGCCTTCGCGCGTGTCGCGCTTGGCGGCCGCGCGGCGGCTTTCGCGCACCAGGTCGTCATAGAAGATGAACTCGTCGCAGTTGGCCACCAGCAAGTCCGAAGTGGACTGCTTGACGCCCACGCCGATCACTTTCTTGTTGTTCTCGCGCAGCTTGGAGACCAGCGGCGAGAAGTCCGAGTCGCCGGAAATAATGACAAAAGTGTTAACGTGGGCTTTGGTGTAGCACAAGTCCAGCGCGTCCACGACCATGCGGATGTCGGCCGAGTTTTTGCCCGATTGGCGCACGTGCGGGATTTCGATCAGTTCGAAATTGGCTTCGTGCATCGGCGCTTTGAAACCTTTGTAGCGGTCCCAGTCGCAATACGCTTTTTTGACCACAATGCTGCCCTTGAGCAATAAACGCTCCAGTACGGGCTTGATGTCAAATTTTTCGTAATTGGCGTCGCGCACGCCGAGGGCGACGTTTTCGAAGTCGCAGAACAGCGCCATGCTGACGTTATCGTTGGATGAAGCCATGTGATTTCGTTTTCTGTGGTGAGGAGGTGCTATTGGGCCGGTGGCCGGCGAACCTGACGATTATACAGCCAGGCCCGCCCATCGCCCGCCCTGGTGTATGCTGGCTTTACCATTTTTTTCGGGAGTCTCCATGAAGCAATTGCTCGCCACCCTCGTGTTTCTGCTGATGAGCGCCAGCGCCGCCGCCCAATCGCCCGCCGCCGATGAGGCATTCCGCGCGCAGGTCAATACGTTTATGGATCAGTGGCATAAAGATGCTGCCCAAGCAGATCCCATCTATTTCGACAAAATGGCGGTCAAGGGGATTTATATCGGCACGGATAAAACAGAAATATGGACGCGTGACGAATTCAAGGTCTGGGCCAAGCCTTATTTCGACAGGAAAAAGGCCTGGGCATTTACTGCGGCCAAGCGCAATATCTATTTCTCGCCGGATAAAAGTTATGCCTGGTTTGATGAGCAATTGAATACGCAGATGGGGATATGCCAGGCCAGCGGCGTGCTTCACCGCACTGCGTCCGGATTCGAGATCGAGCATTATCAATTGTCGCTGGCGGTGCCCAATCCGCTGATGGACCAGTTCACCAAGATCATCAAGGACTTCGAAGCCAAACCGGCCGCCGCGCCGTAAAACCTCGGCTACCCATGCTTTCATGGGGCTGGCGTGGCCATTTTAAGCCAGCTTTTAGCTTGTTCGCGCCAGATTTGAGTGTGCCGGCCTACCCCGTGCCCGGCTGACGAAAAATACGGACGAAAAAAAAGCCGCGATTGCTCGCGGCTTTTTTATTGCGGCCTAGGCCGCTGGATATTTAGACGTTGAACAGGAAGTTCAGTACGTCGCCATCCTTGACCACGTATTCCTTGCCCTCGGCGCGCATCTTACCCGCTTCCTTGGCGCCCGCTTCGCCTTTGAGCGCAACGTAATCGTCATAGGCAATGGTCTGGGCGCGAATAAAGCCGCGTTCGAAATCGGTGTGAATAACACCGGCCGCTTGCGGAGCGGTATCGCCGATATGGATGGTCCAGGCGCGCACTTCTTTTACGCCGGCGGTGAAATAGGTCTGCAAGCCCAGCAGTTTATATGCGGCGCGAATCAGGCGGTCCAGGCCTGGCTCTTCCATGCCCATATCGGACAGGAATTCGGTTTTATCCGCATCGTCCAGATCGGCGATTTCCGCTTCGATGGAGGCGCAAATGGCAACGATAGGCGCATTCTGCGATTTAGCGTATTCGGTCAATTGGTCCAGCAGCGGATTATTGGTGAAGCCGGTATCGGAAACGTTGGCCACATACATTGCCGGTTTGGCGGTGATCAGGCACAGCGATTTAATGATCGCCATTTGATCAGCGTCCAGGCCCATGGCGCGCACTGGTTTGGCTTCATTCAATTGCGGAATGATTTTTTCCAGCAGGGCGACCAGTTTGGCAGCGTCTTTATCGCCGGAACGGGCTTTTTTATTTTCACGGTGCAGCGCTTTTTCAGCGGTGCCCAGATCGGCCAGCGCCAATTCGGTTTGAATAACTTCGATATCGTCCAGCGGGCTAACTTTACCGGCCACGTGAATCACGTTTTCATCTTCGAAGCAGCGCACCACGTTGACGATGGCGTCGGTTTCGCGGATGTGCGACAGGAACTGGTTGCCCAGGCCCTCGCCCTGCGAAGCGCCCGCCACCAGTCCTGCGATGTCGACGAACTCGACGATGGCGTTGACCATGCGTTCAGGCTTCACGATCTCTGCCAGGGCGGCCATGCGCGGGTCCGGAACTTCCACCACGCCGACGTTGGGCTCGATGGTGCAGAACGGATAGTTTTCAGCCGGAATGCCTGCTTTGGTCAGTGCATTGAAAAGAGTGGACTTGCCGACGTTAGGCAGGCCGACGATGCCGCATTGGAGACTCATGAAAAACCTTTAATGATGGTATTGTTTTGCTGCGCCGATTGCCCGCGCGTAAGGATCAATTGTACCCCAGAACCAGGAGCTTCCATGACGATGCGCGACGCCAAACGCTCGCAATTCCCCCATTTCCTGTCCATTGCTACGCGATGGATGGACAATGACGTGTATGGCCATGTCAACAATGTTGTTTATTATTCCTATTTCGACACGGCGGTAAACCAGTTCCTGATCGAACGCGGCGTGCTCGATATTCACAAAGGCGAGGTGGTCGGTTTCGTGGTCGACAGCGGCTGCGCCTACTTCAGCTCGATCTCCTTCCCGGACACCATCCACGCCGGCATCCGCGTGGCCAAGCTGGGCAATTCCAGCGTGCGCTATGAAATCGCGCTGTTCCGCAATGACGACGAGCAGCCTTGCGCGGCCGGCCATTTCGTCCACGTCTACGTCGAGCGCGCCAGCAACCGCTCGGTGCCCATCCCGGCGCCGGTGCGGCAAGTGCTGGAGACCCTGCGCGGGGCGCAAGCGTGAATCCCTTCCCCTTGATGCGCAGCACCAAGCGCCACCCGTCGGCGGTATTGCTGCTGACGCAACTGCTGGGCATGCTACTGTATCCCTTTATCGAAAGCGTGCGCGGCGGCCACATTATTTTCAATGTGTTCGGCATTCTCGTGCTGCTGGTCGCCACACGCATGGTGCGGCGCACGCCTGGCCACGCCTGGATCAGCGCCAGCATCGCCGGGCCGGTGATTGCGCTGCTGGGCCTGCAAATGGCGTTCGACCTGCCCGGGCTGCTGCCCTGGTCCTCCGCGCTGGAGGCGGCGTTCTACTTCTATGCGGCCGCCAGCCTGGTGGCCTATATGATGGAGGACCGCCAGGCCACGACGGACGAGCTGTTCGCGGCGGGCGCGGCGTTCACGCTGCTGGCTTGGGCTTTCACGCACGTGTTCATCCTGCTCCAGACCCTGCAGCCCGGCACTTTCGGCGCAGCGGTGAACGCCGCCGCGCCGCGCACCTGGACCGAGCTGAACTATCTGAGCTTCGCCCTGCTGTCGAGCACCGGCATCGGCGACGTCATTCCGCTGACCTCCCAGGCGCGGGCCATCGCCAGCGTCGAGATGCTGGTCGGCCTGATGTATCTCGCGGCCGTGGTGGCGCGCCTGATCGGCTTTACCCTGCAGTCCAACAAGTCTTAAGCAGGGCAATTTCCTTCAATACAGCGGCACGGGGTGCGCATACGCTGTCCTTTCGTTAATTTGAAAGGACCAGACGATGCACACCCCGAACATGATGGCGCTGGCGGCCGACAGCCTGCGCTCTTTGGCGCTCAACGAGCAGGCAAAAGAACGCTTCTGCAACGATCCGCAGCTACGGCCTTATGTGCGCCGTGTGGCCGCGCGCTACGTGGCGGGGCAAACGGTCGCGGACGTGGTGCGGCATTTGCACGCAGTTGCCGCGCGCGGACATGCAGGATCGGCGGAGTTTGTGGGCGAAAGCTGCCGCAACGAGGGCAAGGCCAACGCCGACACGGCGGTCTTCCTGGAACTGGTGCACGCCATCGCGCACGAACAGCTGCCGTGCTCGGTGTCGCTGGATCTGTCCCACGTCGGCTTGCTGGTCGACCCCGAGCTGGGCTATCGCAACGCCAGGCGCATCGCCAGCGCCGCCGCAAGCACCGGCCGCGAGGTGATGATTTCCATGGAGGGCGCGGACCGCGCCGGCCTGATCTACACCACCTATCTCCGGCTGCACGGCGAGGCCGGGCTGGACAACGTGGGGATCACCGTGCCCGCCAAACTGCACCGCAGCGCACAGGACTTGCCACGGCTGATGGAAGCGCCCGGCCGCATCCGCCTGGTCAAGGGCGCCTTCCTTGAATCGCCCGGGATTGCCTGGGACCGCAGCAGCCCGGAACTGGCCGCCGCCTACCGCCGCTTTGCGCAGACCCTGCTGACCAGCGGCCACAAGTGCTCGCTCGCCACGCACGACGCGCAGTTGCAGAACGATCTGGCCGGCTTCATCCTGGAGCAAAAACTGCCGCCGCAGCAATCGGAATTTGAAACGCTGTTCGGGCTGGGAGCGGACGGCCTGGACGCGCTGCGCCGGCGCGGCTTTCAAACCCGCGAGTATGCGATCTTCGGCGAGGAGTATTTCCTCTACGTGCTGAACCGCATCGCGGAAGAACCGGCCCGGGTATTCCAGGCCGTGGTGGACCTTATCGGCCCCGGTACTGCCCCGGCGTGGCCGCAAGGTGCTGCTTGAAGGCGCGCTGGAAGTGGGCCTGGTCGGCAAAGCCGCTTTCGATGGCGGCGTCGGCAATCGCGGCGCCGCGCTTGAGCCGCCCTTGGCCGTATTGGATGCGGCGGTTGACCAGGTAGGCGTGCGGCGTCATGCCGAACTGGCCTTTGAAGGCGCGGATCAGGTAGGCCGGAGACAGGCTGGCGGCAGCGCAAATGTCGTCCAGGCTGAGCAGGCGCGTGCAATTGTCGCTGATGAATTCAGCGGCGCGCAGCAGCTTGCCGTTGGCGCCCGCCAGCGGCGCGGACGCCGGGTCCAGCGTTTGCTGCATGTCCATAAAGAAGCCGAGGGCTGCGCTCTCCTTCTGCAAGCCGTCTGCGTGCGCCGAGGTCAAGGTGTCGTAGAGCCGGTTCAGGCCGGCGAACAGCGAGGTGTTCAAGGTCGTTAAAAATGCCCGGAAGTCCGCATTGGGGCTGAAGCCGAGTTCGTGCTGCAGCGCGGTCAGCCAGGCCACGTCCACATAAAACATGCGGTAGGACCAGGGCTGGCCGGCGGCGGGATTGCAGGCGTGCGCGTCCTCCGGGTTGATCACCACCACGCTGCCCGCGCCCACGGTTTCTTTGCTGCGCCGGTTCCAGTAGGTGCTCACGCCGCCGGTGACCGCGCCGATGGAAAAGGTGCTGTGCGTATGCCGCGCGTAGCACAGGTCGCGGCCGCCGCGTATGGAGCGCGCCTCGATGAAGGGCAGCGCGGCGTCGCGCCAGAACACGGGCTGCATGGCCGTCAGCGCGCCAGTGCGCTCAGCACCGCAAGGCTCATGGCCTGCGCCGCCGTCTTGATGGACGGCTCGGGCACCGGCGCATAGAACGGCGAGTGGTTGAAGGCCAGCGGCTTGCCGCCGGCGGCTTCGGCCTCGGCCACGGCCTTGGCGGGATAGACGCCGGTGAAGAAGAACATGCCGGGAACGCCCTGGTTCACGTATTCGGAGAAGTCTTCGCTGGCCGTCATCGGCGCGATCAGGCCGACGTTGGCGGCGCCGAGTGCGTCCTTCAGCACGGCTTCGGTCTTGCGCACCAGCGCTTCGTTGTTGATGATGGCCTGGCCGCCGGACTTGAGTTCCACGTCCGGCGCCGGCGCGCCCGCCATCGCGGCCGATGCATTGGCGACGCGCCGCACGCCTTCCAGCAGCTTGGCGCGCACGCCAGGGCTGTAGGAGCGGATGGTGCCGCGCACCAGCACGCTGTCCGGAATAATGTTGCCCACGGTGCCGCCCTGGATCGCGCCTATGGTGACGACGCCGAATTCCTTGGGGTCTTTCTCGCGGCTGACCACGGTCTGCACGTCCACCACGAAGCGCGCGGCGATGGCGATAGGGTCCAGCGCCTTGTCCGGCGCGGAACCGTGGCCGCCACGGCCCTTGAACACGATCTCGATGGAGTCGGAGTTGGACGACACCGGCCCGACGTTGTAGCCGACCGTGCCGTGCGCGGTGGGCCAGGAATGCAGGGCGAACGCCAGGTCCGGCTTGGGGAAGCGCTTGAACAGGCCATCCGCCAGCATGGCCTTGGCCCCGGATACGGTTTCTTCGGCCGGCTGGGCAATGAACATCAGGCTGCCCTGCCATTGCGATTTCAGCTCGACCAGGGTGCGCGCCGCGCCCAGCCAGCTGGCCATGTGGATGTCGTGACCGCAGCTGTGCATGACGTAGGTTTCCGCGCCGCCGGACTGGGTGCGCGCCTTGCTGGCGTAAGGCAGGCCGGTCTTTTCCTCCATCGGCAGCGCGTCCAGTTCGGTGCGCACCATGACGGTTGGGCCGGGGCCGTTTTTGTAAATCGCCACCAGCCCGGTCTTGCCCACGCCTTCGGTGACTTCAAAGCCGAGCGCGCGCATCTCGGCCGCCAGCTTGGCGGCGGTGCGCACTTCCTGGAAGGCGATTTCGGGATGGGCATGCAAGTCCTTGTAGACCATTTCCAGCTGCGGATACATGCTGTCGATGCGCTTTGCGACCTGCGTCTTGAGCGGCGCGCCATCCTGCGCCGTGGCGGCCATCGTTGTCAGCGCTGCCGCCAGCGCCAGGGGAAAGTATGCGAGGGATTTTTTCATAGCCCCTATATTCGCATGTTAATTGGCCGCAAGGCGCCAGCGGTCGCCGGATTTTTTCAGGTAGTGGTCGAACACGTAGCGCCAGGGCATGGCCAGCGGCACCACGATCACCACCATGCAGGCGATGGTGTTTTCCAGCACGGCCTGGCTCATGTTTCCGGAGCGCCAGGCGGGCAGCGCAACCAGCGACAGCCACAGCACTTTCCAGACCAGCTCCCACAGCAACACGGGCAGCATTTGCAGCGGATAGCGCAGGCCCAGCGCGCACAGCAGCGAGAACGCGGCCAGCATGCACAACACCACGCCTTCCATCAGCTCCCACGGCTTGCTGTGGTGCAGGATGCCGGGCCAGACCAGCAGCGCCAGTCCCACAACGATCAGCAGGTACACCGCCCGCAGCGCATACAGCCGGAACAAAGACACTTCTTTCATAGACCTCTCCTAGTTATTTATTTGATATGTCAATAATATCTGACAGGTGTAAGAAGTCAAGTACATCTGTGTCCGGCCGATGCGCGGTCAGGGCAGCACGTAGTCCAGTTCGTACTGGTGCTTGCGGTCCACCTGCTTCAGCGACATCCGGCCGCTGATGCCGGCCAGCTCCCCGGTGCCGGAGTCGGGCACGATGGTCACCGCGAGCTGGCTGTCGCCGCCGTGCATGGTGCCGGCGTGCTGCACGACAAAGCTGCCGGTCTTCCCCTTCAGCGTGCCGGTGATGCGCTCGATGGCGACGTAGGCGGCGGAGCCTTTGGTGTCGGTCATGGCCGTCAGCATTTCGCCTGTGCCGGCAGCTTGCAGGTCGCCGGAGTATTGTTTTTCAAGTAACATGCGCCCGGTGGCCGTGCGGCCTTCGTGCTGCGGCGCGGACGCCGGCGACATCTTGATCTCGAACGTGCCTTCCACACGCTCCGCGCGGGCGGACAGGCAAGCGAGGGCGGCGAGGATGGCAAGGACTGGTTTCATGGCGCGCTTTCTTGGAAGGTGGAGCTTCACTGTAATGTTGGGACGGGAGAAAAGATTGGAAAAAACCGACAGCGCGCAGACACTGATGCCCAAGGGCGTGGTCGATCCGGCGGGCGCGGCGCGCCGCATCCGGCTGGCCACGTATCCGCCCTCGGCGGCGCTGCAGCCGTTTGTTGACTATCACTGGGTGGTGGAGTGGGATCTGGGCGGGCGGCCGCCGGAGACGCAGCGTGTGCTGCCGTATCCGAACGCCCATCTGGTGCTCGACCGGGGCCAGACCGCCATCCACGGCGTGGTGCGCGGCGCGTTCGAGCGCAAGGTGGAAGGCGCGGGCAAGGTGCTCGGCGTGCGCTTCAAGCCGGGCGGGCTGCGGCCTTTCCTGCCGCACCCCTTGTCCCGTCTGGCGGACCGCACCATGCCGGTGGACGAGGTGCTGGGCGTTGCGGGCGCCGAGGCGGAACTGCGCGTGCTGGGCGACGAGCGTGGACGCAGCGATGCGGACATGGTGACAGCAGCGGATGCCTTGCTGGCAGTTGCGCTGCCGCCGGTGGACGAGCGCGCGCTGCTGGCGCAGCAGGCGGTGGAGGCAGCCGCCGCGGCAAACGGGCCGGTCAGCGTGGCGGCCTTGTCGGCGCAGCTGGGTATCGAGGAGCGCACGCTGCAGCGGCTGTTCAGCAACTATGTGGGCGTGTCGCCAAAGTGGGTAATCCAGCGATTCCGGCTGCAAGAGGCCACCTGGCGGCTGGGCCAGGCGGCGGCGCCGGACCTGGCCGAGCTGGCGGCACGGCTGGGCTTCTTCGACCAGGCCCATTTCACGCGCAGCTTCACGCAACTGGTGGGCAAGCCGCCGCTGGAGTACTGGAAATCGCAGCAAACCGCGTGATATCCAGCGGCGCTGGGACATGAATTTCCTCGCTGAGCATGGGCATACGCACCCGCAGCATTACTTCTCGTATACACTTGAAATTAGAAATTTGCACAGCCACAACTTTTGCGTTGCAAGCCTGTAGGGGGAGCCGACTTGGATGAGTTGACGGTGACGATGGATCAGCTGCGCGTCGGGCTATATGTCGAGCTGGACCTGAAGTGGTTCGAGCACCCGTTTGCGTTCAGCCGTTTCAAGATCAAGTCCGAGGAACAGATCGGCGTACTGCGCAGCCTGGGGCTGCGCCAGGTGCGCTACAAGCCGGAACTGAGCGACGTCGCGCCGCCGGAAAGTGCCGTGCCGCTGCCGGAGGCCACCGCCACGCAGGCGGCGCCGGCGGCCATCCCGGACTCCCCTGCGCTGCAAGCCAAGCGCGCCATGATGGCGCAGATGCAGCAGCGCCGCGACGACGCCGAGCGCGTCGAACGCGCTTTCACCAGCACCGCGCGCGCCATCCGGGAAATCGAGAAAAACCTGTTCTCGCGGCCGGAAGAATCGGTCGGCCAGGCCACCGCGCTGGTGACGCAGATTACCGACTCCATCCTGTCCGCGCCGGAACTGGCGATCCACGTGATGGGCGACACCGCCGGCAACGAGGAGCTTTACTTCCATTCGCTGAACGTGACCATGCTGTCCATGATGATCGCGCGCGAAGTGGGCTTGCCGCCCGAGGTGGCAACCGTGCTGGGCCTGGGCGCGCTGCTGCACGATGTGGGCCGCAAGAACATCCCGGACAAAATCCTCACCAAGCCGGACGCCTACACCACGGCCGAACAAAACTTGTACGAGATGCACGCGCAATACGGCGCCGAAATGGCGCAGCGCCTGCAATGCCTGCCGGCGGTGAGCGCGCTGATCCATGACCATCACGAGCTGTTCGACGGCAGCGGCTATCCGCGCAAGCTGAAGGGGGAAGGCATAGGGGTGCTGGCGCGCATCGTGACCATCGCCAATTACTACGACGAGCTGTGCAACCCATTCAATCTGGCGCACGCGCTCACGCCGCACGAGGCGCTGTCCATGATGTTCGCCAAGCACCGCGCCAAGTTCGATCCGCGCCTGCTGCAAATGTTCATCCGCTGCCTGGGCGTGTACCCGCCGGGCACGGTGGTGCAGCTGTCCAACGGCATGACCGGCATGGTGGCCACCGTGAACACCGAGCGGCCCATGAAGCCCATGCTGGTGGTGTACGACAGGGACGTGCCGCGCCTGGAGGCGCTGATGGTGGACCTGGAGCGGGAGACGGACCTGAACATCGTCAAGGCGCTGCGGCCCAGCCAGGTGCCGATGGAAGTCTACGTCTACCTCAGCCCGCGCAAGCGCATCAGCTACTACTTCGACGCCAGCAAGCCATTGCCCGAGACGGCGGCGCTGGCTTAGGCCGTGTGCAGCTGGGTGGTGGCGAGCGGGAACTTGCCCTCGCACACCAGCGGGATGATTTTCAGGCTTTTCTCGATGGCTTCATCGATCAGCAGCTGCTCGTCGCGGCGCGGGCGGTGCAGCACGAAGTCGGCCACGGCCTGCTGCAGGCTCAGGGTGCGCGGATGGCCGATGCCGATGCGCAGGCGCCAGTAGTCCTGCGTGCCGAGCGCGGCGGTGATGTCCTTCAGGCCGTTGTGGCCGCCCGAGGAGCCGCCCTTCTTCAGCTTGGCCACGCCGGGCATCATGTCCAGTTCGTCGTGCACCACCAGCACTTCGTCCGGGTTGATCTTGTAGAAGCGCGCCAGGCCGCCCACCGACTGGCCGGAACGGTTCATATAGGTTTGCGGTTCCAGCAGCCACAGCTCGCTGCCGGCGACGGAGGTCTTGGCCATCAGCGCGTTGAAGCGGGTTTCGCGCTGCAGGCGCGCGCCCAGGCTGTTGGCCAGGTTGTCGACCAGCCAGAAGCCGGCGTTGTGACGGGTTTGTTCGTAGTCGGGACCGGGATTGCCGAGGCCGACGATGAGGCGGATGGACATGGTTTATTCTGTGGATGTAAAAAAACCCCGACTAGCGGGGTTTTTGTGTTACTTCATGGGAAGTAAAGATTACTTCTTGCCTTTAGCGGCTGGCTTGGCATCAGCGGCTGGAGCAGCTGCGGTGGCTTCAGCCGACACGTGGCCTGCCGGTACCGAAGCGGTAGCGATGGTCAGCTTTTTGCCGTGGGTGATTGCGGTCACGCCTTTTGGCAGTGCCAGGTCCGACACGTGGATCGAGTGGCCAACGTCGATGTTTGCCAGGTCAACGTTCACGAATTCCGGCAGGTCGCCTGCTACGCAGGAAACGTCCAGCTCGGACATCACGTGGCTGATCGTTGCGCCGTGCAGTTTGACTGCTGGCGATACGTCGGCGTTGATGAAGTGCAGCGCCACTTTCTTGTGCAGCTTGGTGTTTGCGTCAACGCGCTGGAAGTCAGCGTGCAGTACCAGTTGCTTGAATGCGTGCATCTGGAAGTCGCGCAGCAGAACTTGCTGGGTCTTGCCGTCGATTTCCAGGTCCAGGATGGACGAGTGGAACACTTCTTTTTTCAGCGCGTGGTACAGCGCGTTGTGGTCCAGGGAGATGTTCAGCGGGCCTTCAGCGCCGCCGTACACGATACCTGGGGTTTGGCCGGAAATACGCAGGCGGCGGCTCGCACCCGTGCCCTGCAGTTCGCGTTTGAATGCAACAACTTTCATTTGAGACTCCAAAAGTAACAAGGCTCGCGCCTCGTTGTGAAGAAGCGCCCCGCGACCAGGACGCTCCGGAAAAACAGCGGCGCAACCGGTCAAAAACCGGTCGCGCCGCCGCTAAAAACCATGTGTTGACCGACTTAGTCGATGAACAGGGAGATCACGGAATCGCCCTTGATAATGCGTTTGAACGTTTCTGCCAGCAGCGGTGCGCAGGTCAGCTGGCGGATCTTGCCGCAAGCTTTGGCCGCGTCGGACAGCGGAATCGTGTCGGTCACCACCAGCTCGTCCAGCGACGAGTTCGAGATGCGGTCGATCGCAGGGCCGGACAGCACGGCGTGGGTGCAATACGCCACCACTTTCTTGGCGCCGCGCTCTTTCAGCACTTCGGCAGCTTTGACCAGGGTGCCGGCGGTGTCCACCATGTCATCCATGATGACGCAGTTGCGGCCTTCGACTTCACCGATGATGTTCATCACTTCGGAAACGTTGGCTTTCGGACGGCGCTTGTCGATAATGGCCAGGTCGCAGCCCAGGCGTTTCGCCAGGGCGCGGGCACGGACCACGCCGCCAACGTCGGGCGACACGACCAGCAGGTCTTCATTGTCCTTCTTCTGCAGGTCGCCCAGCAGGATAGGGGAAGCGTAGATGTTGTCGACTGGAATATCGAAGAAGCCCTGGATCTGGTCTGCGTGCAGATCCATGATCAGGACGCGCTCAACGCCGGCGCTTTCCAGCATATTGGCCACCACTTTTGCCGAGATCGCAACACGCGCCGAGCGTGGGCGGCGGTCCTGGCGGGCGTAGCCGAAGTAAGGGATGGCGGCAGTGATACGGCCAGCGGAGGCGCGTTTCAGTGCATCGACCATCAGGATCAGTTCCATCAGGCTATCGTTGGTCGGTGCGCAGGTCGATTGCAGCACGAACACGTCTTTACCACGAACGTTTTCGTTGATTTCGACCATGACTTCGCCGTCCGAGAATTTCGAGACGACTGCTTTGCCGAGAGGAATGCCGAGGTTTTTTGCGACTCCTTCAGCCAGCGCAGGATTAGCGTTGCCGGTAAAAACCATCAGGTTTTCGTAAGCCATGGGGAGTCCCAGAGAAGTAAGCGTTGATATCTTTGATTGATCGCCGGACAAACCTCTATCCGGCGCTGCGAGCTTCGGTGCCGTGGGCACCTGTATTTTATCTTGACTGGACGCTGATGCATCGACAGACTCAAGAAAAATTAGGTGGCAGGGGAACAAGGATTCGAACCTTGGTATGCTGGAATCAAAATCCAGTGCCTTAACCAGCTTGGCGATTCCCCTGCTGTAACTTGCTGCTTGTCGTTACGACGGCGATTATTATACTACCGAACTAACGAAAAGCAAAATCTTTTTTTCGTTCACAACATGTCGAAGATCGGATGCTGCTTCAGCGCTTTGGCCTTCCAGGCAGTCCAGACACCCTGCGCTCTTTCGAGTACCGCATCGGCCTGGCCTTCATCTGCAAAGGCACAAAACACACAAGCACCGGAACCAGTCATCCTGGCATCTCCGTAAGCTGCCAGCCATTCTATCGCCTTTGCTACCGGCGGGTAAAGACTGGTTGCCACTTGCTGCAAATCATTCCTGCCATACTGCTTCAAATCGTTTCGATTTTCGTAGTGGCTGGAAAAGTCCGCTATTATGATCGGCGAACTGTCCCTTGTCAAATGGGGAGAGCAAAATATTTCCGCCGTGGGCACGGCCACGCCCGGCTCGATCACCACATACCAGCAGTCCGGCGCCGCCACCGCCTGCAGCGCCTCGCCCACGCCTTCGGCAAACGCGGTCTGGCCGAAGATGAAGAAAGGGATGTCCGCGCCCAGCGGCAGGCCCAGCGCCATCAGCTCCTGCCGCGTCAAGCCGGCGTTCCACAAATGGTTCAGCGCCATCAGCGTGGTGGCCGCGTCGGACGAGCCGCCGCCCAGGCCGCCGCCCATGGGCAGCACCTTCTCCACCGTGATGTCGGCGCCGTGCAGCTGGCCGCTGCGGCGCCGCGCCTCGGCCTGCAGCAGGCGCGCCGCGCGGATGACCAGGTCCTGTTCTTCCGGCACGCCGGGAATGTCGTTGCTGCGGCGCAGCTGGCCGTCCGCGCGCACGCGGATGTGCAGCAGGTCGCCGCGGTCTATCAGCTGGAAGGCGGTTTGCAGCATGTGGTAGCCGTCCGCCCGGCGGCCGGTCACGTGCAGGAACAGATTCAGTTTGGCCGGGGCCGGGAGGTTCTTCAGTTCGTTCATGTAGCTGGTTTAATTCTGTGCTTCTATGATGACTCGGATGGACATGTGGTCCAGCTTGCCGGTGGCGCCGCGCTCGGCGTCGATGCGCTTGGGCTGCTGGACGGCGCTCTTGCCGCCCGGCGCCGCATCGTGCCACGAGACCCAGCTCACGCGCCAGCCGTCGGCGGTGGTCACACTGTTGGCGGCGCCGTCGGCGGCGGGATTGGCCACGAAAGGCTTGCCGCCCGCCGCCGTGGCGCGGCCCTGCAGCCAGTCGCGCATGCCGGACACCGGCAGGGTCCAGCCCAGCGCCTGCGTGCTCAGCGCGTCGATATCGGTGGCGCTGCGCGGCGCCTTGCCGCTCTCGGTCAGCGTGGCCAGCCGGGGCGTGACGCTGATGGTGGCGACGGTCTGGTTCAGCGGCGGGGCCTGGATGGCGATGTCGGTGCGCTCCGCGTTTTGCTGCCAGATGAAGCGCACCGTTATGTTCTCGTCGCGGCCCTCTTTGCTGTAGGCGGCATTCAGCCTGCCCGCCAACTCCACGTCGTAGCCGGCGCCGGTCAGCCCGCTGGTGGTGGCACAGCCGGACAGCAGCGCGGCGCTGCCCAGCGCGAAGACCATGGCGGCGCGGCGCATCACATGTGCGCGCATCATAGGCTGGTATTCAAACGGGCCAGCGTGCTTTTCAGCGCGTCGTTCTGCGGGTCCTTGGCGCGCGCTTCGCGCCACAGCTTGTGCGCGCCGCCCTGGTCGCCCTGCGCCCACAGCACTTCGCCCAGGTGCACGGCGATTTCGGGGTCGCTGCGCAGGGTGTAGGCCTGGCGCAGCAGCGCCTCGGCTTCCTTCAGGCGGCCCTGGCGGTATTGCACCCAGCCCATGCTGTCCATGATGAAGGGGTCGTTCGGCGCCATCTGCATGGCCTTCTCGACCAGGGTGAAGGCCTCGTCCAGGCGCTGGTTGCGGTCCGCCAGCGAATAGCCCAGCGCGTTGTAGGCGTGGTGGTTGTCCGGCGCGATCTCCATCACCTTGCGCAAGCTGGTTTCCATCAGCTCCACCTTGCCCAGCTTTTCAGCCGCGAGGGCGAAGTCGTACAGCAGGTCCGGGCTGTTCGGGTAGCGCAGCACGCCGTCCTGCAGCACGGCGTAGGCTTCCAGGCTGCGGCCGGCGTCGCGCAGCAGCTGGGCGTCGGTCTGCGCCACCTGGGCCAGTTCGGCCGGATCTTCGCTCTTGATGTCGGCCAGCTGCTTGCGCGCGCCGTCCAGGTCGCCCAGGCGGGCGGACAGCTGGGCGCGCTTGAGCTTCACGGTCAGCAGCAAACGCGGCTCGCCATTGTCTATCTTCTCCAGCCAGGCCTGGGCGCCGGCGAAGTCGCCGCGCTCCTCGGCGATCTGCGACAGGATCAAGAGCGCCTTGGTGGGGTCGCGGTCGTCGCTGCCCTCCTTGTCCACCACCTCCACGAAGTGCTTGAAATAGCCTTCGGCGGCGGCAATGTCGTTGCCCTGCATGGACATGATGCCCAGCGCGTACAGCGTGGCCGGGTTGTCCGGCTGGCTTTTCAGCAGGAACTGGAACTGCTCGCGGGCCTGGTCGTACTGCTTCTGCTCCACCAGCATGCGGGCGTAGGCGGCGCGCACTTCGCGCGAATTCGGGTACTTGGCCAGGAAACCGGTCACCAGCCTGGTCACGGCGGCGCCGTCGGGCGTCACCTGCGCCATCGTCAGCAGCGCCAGTTCGGAGTCGGGCTTGATGCGCATGGCTTGCTGCGCTTCCTTGCCGGCGCGCTCCACGTCGTTATTCGAAAACGCGCCCTGGGCCAGCACCAGGTGGGCTTCCAGCGTCTGGGCGTAAGGCGCGAGCACGCGCTCCATCAGGGCGAAGGCGGCGGCCTTGTCCTTGGCGCGCAGCAGGAATTGCTGCATCTGGAACATGGCCAGGCCGCGCGCGTTGGGCGGGCTGGCCTTCAGGCGCTGCGCGAACACCTGCTCGGCTTCGCTCAGGTCGTCGCTCAGCACGGAGAAACCGAGGAAATACTGCGCCGCTTCGTCCGACTCGGGGGCCAGTTCCCGCCACAGGCGGATGGCCGCCATCGCCTCGCCGCCCTGCTTGGCTGCCAGCGCCATTTCAGCCGAGCGCTGGGCCAGGCGCGGATCGCGCGTCTGCTGGGCCAGCACCATCATGGTGACGTAGGCGCTTTGCCACTGGCCGCGCTTGAAGTCCAGCTCGGCCTTGGTGAGCTTGTAGAACAAATCGCTGGTCAGCTCCACGCTGGGCAGGGGCTCGGTGGCTTGCACTGCGGCTGCGGCCGCCACCGCCTGCACGGCGGGCGTATCGGCCTCGGCGGCGGGGGACGTAGCAGATTCTGCGGCAGGAGCGGGCTGCTCGGGCGCATCCGGCTGCGGTACAACAGCGCAAGCGGACAGTACTGCCGAGAAGGTTACAATGACGAATGCGTTTTTCAAAGGATAGCCCTGACTGGTAGGAAACTAGCCCTGATTTTACGCCAACCCACCGCTATCGTCCGTTTGCAGGTGTAACGAAGTTTTTTGCCTATGCCAGAATTGCCAGAAGTTGAAGTCACGCGGCGCGGAGTGGCGCCCCATATCGAAGGGCGCACCGTGCGCGGCGTGGTGCTGCGCCGCAGCGGCCTGCGCTGGCCCTTCCCTGCCGGCCTGGAGCAGGCGCTGGCGGGCCGCGTGGTGACGGCCACGGGGCGGCGCGGCAAATACCTGCTGCTGCGCTTCGACAATGGCACCCTCATCATCCACCTCGGCATGTCCGGCCATTTGCGCGTGCTGCCGCAAGGCATACCGCCGCAGAAGCACGACCATTTCGACCTGGTGGTCGACAGCGACCGCGACGAGCAGGTGCTGCGGCTGACCGATCCGCGCCGCTTCGGCGCCGTGCTGTGGCACCCCAGCGAGGACGGCGACCTGGAGCAGCACCTGCTGCTGCGCGGCCTGGGCGTGGAACCGCTGGAGGGCGCGTTCACCGGCGAGCTGCTGCACCGCATGACGCGCACGCGCGGCTCGGCCATCAAGCAGGTGCTGCTGGCGGGCGATATCGTGGTGGGCGTGGGCAATATCTACTGCTCGGAGAGCCTGTTCCGCGCCGGCATCAATCCGAAGACGCCGGCCCGCCGCATCAGCCTGGCGCGCTACCAGAAGCTGGCGCAGGCCATCCGCGACGTGCTGGCCGAGGCCATCGTCCAGGGCGGCAGCACCTTGCGCGACTTTATCAGCGTCAATGGCCAGTCCGGCTACTTCCAGCAAAGCTATTTCGTCTATGATCGTACCGGCCTGCCGTGCCGGGTGTGCGGGACGCCGGTGCGCCAGGTCAAGCAGGGGCAGCGCTCGACCTTCTATTGTGTGCAGTGCCAGAAATAAGAGGGAAGCATGGTCAGGGATCTTGAACAGTACAGTGCGTGGCGCCAGGGCGTGGTGGTGGCGCTGCAGCAGTACCAGGCATGGCTGCACGGCGCCGAGCTGGCCGACGCGGCCAGCGAGCAGCGCCTGGCGCGCACCCTGGCCCGGCTGGCGGACGACAAGCTGTCGGTGGCCTTCGTGGCCGAATTCTCGCGCGGCAAATCCGAACTGATCAACGCCATCTTCTTCGCCGACTACGGCCAGCGCATCCTGCCTTCGGCGGCCGGACGCACCACCATGTGCCCCACCGAGCTGATGTACGACCCGGCGTGGCCGGCCTGCATCCGCCTGCTGCCGATCGAAACCCGGGCCGACAACCTGTCCACCAGCGACTACCGCGACAACGCCTCGGCCTGGACCATGCTGCCGCTGGACCTGGACTCGCCGGCCGCCATGCACGAGGTGTTCCGCCAGGTGAGCCTGACGCGCCACGTGGGCGTGGAGGAAGCCAAGCGCTACGGCCTGTACGACGAGAACGATCCGGACATGCCGGTTACGCTGGACAACGACGGCCTGGTGGAAATCTCGCTGTGGCGCCACGCCATCATCAACTTCCCGCACCCGCTGCTCAAGCAGGGCCTGGTGATCCTGGACACGCCGGGCCTGAACGCCATCGGCACCGAGCCGGAGCTGACGCTGAATCTGATCCCGCACGCCCACGCGGTGCTGTTCATCCTGGCGGCCGACACCGGCGTGACCAAGAGCGATATCGAGGTCTGGCGCACGCACATCGGCGCCGGCGCCGGCCGCCTGGTGGTGCTCAACAAGATAGACAGCATGTGGGACGAGCTGCGCAGCGACGCCGAGGTGAACGCCGAGATCGCGCGCCAGCAGGAGCATGCGGCGCACATGCTGGCCCTGGAGCCGCGCCAGGTGTTTCCGGTGTCGGCGCAGAAGGCGCTGGTGGGCAAGATCAACAGCGACGCGGCGCTGCTGGAAAAAAGCCGCCTGGGCCTGCTGGAGAGGGCCTTGTTCAACGAACTGATTCCGGCCAAGAAGGACATCATCCGCAAGCAGCTGGCGCGCGAGCTGGGCACGCTGAGCGGCGCGCAGCAGGCCATGGTGAGCGCGCGCATGCGCGGCATCGTCGAGCAGCTGCACGAGCTGAAAAGCCTGCGCGGCAAGAACCAGAGCGTGGTGGCGCACATGATGCGCCGCATCGACGTGGAGAAGAAGGAGTTCGACAGCAGCCTGTTCAAGCTGCAGGCCACGCGCGCGGTGTTCACGCGGCTGTCCACCGAGCTGTACACCTGCCTGGGCATGGACATGCTGCGCGACCACGTGCTGGGCGTGCGCGCCGCCATGGACCGCAGCCGCTTTTCCACCGGCATGCGCGAGGCGGTCAAGGTCTTCTTCGACGACATCAAGCGCGACCTGCAGGCGTCCGAACGCAAGACCAGCGAGATCCGCGACATGATGGAGGTGATGTACCGCAAGTTCTCCAGCGAGCACGGGCTCACGCTGCCGCCGCCCATGCCCTTCACGCTGGACCGCTACCGCGACGAGATCGCCGACATCGAGGATATCTACGATGCGCAGTTCGGCACCGTGACCTTGCTGATGACCAGCCGCGTGGTGCTGATGGAGCGCTTCTTCGACTCCATCGCGTCGGCCGTGAAGCGCTGCTTCAAGGCGGCCAACGCGGACGCGGAGGCGTGGCTGAAGGTGATCATGGCGCCGCTGGAGGCGCAGATCCGGCAGCACAAGGACCAGCTCAAGCACAGGCTGGCGTCCATCCAGCGCATCCATGACGCGACCGACAGCCTGGAGCAGAAAATCGAGGCCTTCGAGCAGAGCCAGGCCGAGCTGGAGCAGCTCAGGGCCAAGCTGACCGAGCTGTCCGGCAATATCAGCATCGCCATCAACGCGGAATATGTGGCGCTGGACGCCGCCGCGTAATGGCGGGTTACGGCTGCGCCTAACCCGCCCTACGATATTGCGTAGGGCGGGTTAGGCCGCAGGCCGTAACCCGCCGCAACCCAAGGAACAGAATGAAACGTTTGACCCATCCGCTGGCGCCCGAAGGCGCGGCGGACTATATCGATCCCACTTTCTCGGCCGACCTGATCGCCTGGCAGCAGCAGCACGGCCGCCACACGCTGCCGTGGCAGAACACGCGCGACGCCTACCTGGTGTGGCTGTCCGAGATCATGCTGCAGCAGACCCAGGTCTCAGCCGTGCTGGGCTATTACGCGCGCTTCCTGGAGCGCTTCCCCACCCTGCGCTCGCTGGCCGAAGCGCCGGTGGAGGATGTGATGGCGCAGTGGAGCGGCCTGGGCTACTACACCCGCGCGCGCAATCTGCACAAGTGCGCGCAGCGCGTGGTGGCGGAATACGGCGGCGTGTTCCCGTCCGACCCGGCGCTGCTGGCCGAGCTGCCCGGCATAGGCCGTTCGACGGCGGCCGCCATCGCGGCCTTTTCCAGCGGCGCGCGCGCGGCCATCATGGACGGCAACGTCAAGCGCGTGTTCGCGCGCGTGTTCGGCATCGACGCCTATCCGGGCGAGAAAAAGGTCGAGCAGGCCATGTGGCTGCGCGCCGAGGCGCTGCTGCCCGAGCAGGGCATCGAGGCCTACACGCAGGGCCTGATGGACATGGGCGCCACCTTGTGCACGCGCAGCAGCCCGGACTGCGGCCGCTGCCCCATGCAGCCGCGCTGCGTGGCCTACGCCACCCAGCGCACCAAGGATCTGCCGGTGCGCAAGCCGAAGAAGGCCACGCCGGAAAAGCACGCCACCATGCTGGTGCTGATGGACCAGGGCCAGGTGCTGCTGGAGCAGCGCCCCGCCAGCGGCATCTGGGGCGGACTGCTGTCGCTGCCGGAACTGGACGGCCACACGCTGGCCGAGGATGACGATATTCCGCCGGCCGACCAGGCGGCATTGGTGGCGGCGGTGAGTGTATTCGGGGAGATGGAGTCGCACGAGCGGCTGGTGACGGTGACGCATGTGTTCACGCACTACAAGCTGCATATCGCGCCGCTGCTGGTGACCTTGGCGCGCCGCGCGCCCTTCGCCGCCGACGGCCGCCACGTCTGGCTGGACGCCTCCCGCGTGTCCGGCGCCGCCCTGCCAGCGCCCATCAAGAAGCTGCTGCTGGAGCTGCTGGGCGACAGCGGCGCCGCGCAGGCGCGCATGTTCTAACTGAGTAATCTGGCGACCGTCAGCGTGGCGCTGAAGGTGACCAGCGACATTGCAGTTGCCGTGCCGACAAACCACTTGATGAGGCGTTTTTCCAGCGCCTCCAGGTCCGCCTTGGTGGCGTAGCTGGAGCGTATCACTGCGACATCAATTTCCAGTGACCGCAGCCGGCTTTCAATCTCGCTGAGACGGCGATCGACGTCTGTGAACCGCTCCTTGGTTTCTTCATCCATGGCGCACCTCCGTCCCTTCATCATGCGCCGCGCAAGGACGGATATCAAGCGGACCGCGCAGGGGGCTTGATGCAGCTCAGATGACGCTACAGTTCTTCCAGCGCGAACAGGCGGCGGTGCTCGCGGATGGCGTAGCGGTCGGTCATGCCGGCGATGTAGTCGGCGATTTTGCGCGCCTGCGCGGTGGCTTCGCCGGAGGCGTCGATATAGTCGGGCGGCAGCAGCACCGGATCGGCGATGAAGGCGTCGAACAGCTCGCGCAGGATGCGGCTGGCCTTGACCCGCATGCGGTTGACCTTGTAGTGCTTGTACAGATTCGCCCGCAGGAAGCGCTTGAGCTCGGTTGCGTCCTTGCGCATCTGGTCGGAGAAGCGTATCAGCGGCGGCGCGTGGCGCACCTCGTCCAGGTTTTTCGGCGCGGCGTCCAGCAGCAGCTGGCCGGAAGTCGCGAGCAAGTCGTCCGCCAGCGCCGTGATCAGGCGGCGCAGGGTTTCGTAGATGGCGCGCCGTCCGCTCAGGCCGGGATGCACGCGCTGCACGTCGTGCCACAGACGGGCGAAGAACTCCACCTGCTCCAGCTGCTCTATCGTGATCAGCCCGGAACGCAGGCCGTCGTCGATGTCGTGGCTGTTGTAGGCGATCTCGTCGGCCAGGTTGGTCAGCTGCGCTTCCAGCGAGGGCTGGGTGCGGTCGATAAAACGCTGCGCCACCGGCCCCAGCAGCCTGGCATTGGCCAGCGAGCAGTGCTTGAGTATGCCTTCGCGCGTCTCGAACATCAGGTTCAGGCCGTCGAAGGCGCCGTACTGCTCCTCCAGCGTATCGACCACGCGCAGGCTTTGCAGATTGTGCTCGAAGCCGCCGTGGTCCTGCATGCATTCGTTGAGCACGTCCTGGCCCACGTGGCCGAAGGGGGTGTGGCCCAGGTCGTGCGCCAGCGCCACCGCTTCCACCAGGTCTTCGTTCAGGCGCAGGTTGCGCGCCAGCGAGCGGCCCACTTGGGCCACTTCCAGGCTGTGCGTGAGGCGGGTGCGGAACAGGTCGCCCTCGTGGTTGAGGAAGACCTGGGTTTTGTACTCAAGACGGCGGAAGGCGGTCGAATGGATGATGCGGTCGCGGTCGCGCTGGTACTGGCTGCGCGAGGCGTGCGGCGTTTCCGGATAGCGGCGCCCCACGCCCTGGTCCGAATGCACGGCATAGGGGGCGAGGTGGGCTTCGCTGCTCATCATGGCGCTTGTACGCAGGCGGCCAGGGTTTGCAGCAGCAGTTCCTGCGGCGCGTTGGTGATGCTGGGGCTGCCCAGCGGCTTCAAGAGGATGAACTTGATGGCGCCGCCTTCGTTCTTCTTGTCGACCTCCATCAGCTCCAGCCAGCGCGCCGCGCCCAAGTCCGGCGCCACGGTGGGCAGGCCGGCGGCGTGCACCAGCTTGCGCACGCGCTCGACGGTTTCGCCGTCCACCAGGCCCATGCGGTGCGACAGGTCGGCCGCCATCACCATGCCGCAGCCCACGGCCTCGCCGTGCAGCCACTTGCCGTAGCCCAGGCCATTCTCGATGGCGTGGCCGAAGGTGTGGCCGAAGTTGAGGATGGCGCGCAGGCCGCCTTCGCGCTCGTCCTGGCGCACCACGTCGGCCTTGATTTCGCAGGAACGGGCGATGGCGTAGGCCAGCGCGCCCTTGTCGCGCGCCACCAGCAGGCCGATGTTGGCTTCGATCCAGTCGAAGAACTCGGCGTCGATAATGGCGCCGTGCTTGATCACTTCGGCCAGGCCGGCCGACAGCTCGCGGTCCGGCAGGGTTTCCAGCGTGGACGTGTCGGCGATCACCACGCGCGGCTGGTAGAACGCGCCTATCATGTTCTTGCCCAGCGGATGGTTGATGCCGGTCTTGCCGCCCACCGAGGAGTCAACCTGGCTCAGCAGCGTGGTCGGCACCTGGATGAAGTCCACGCCGCGCATATAGCTGGCCGCAGCGTAGCCGGTCAGGTCGCCGATCACGCCGCCGCCCAGCGCCAGCAAGGTGGTCTTGCGGTCTGCCTTGGCCGCCAGCAGCGTGTCGAACACCGTCATCAGGCTGTCCCAGGTCTTGTACTCCTCGCCGTCGGGCAGCACGATCTCGATAACGTCCTTGCCGTGCGCCTGCAGCGCGCTGCGCACGCCGTCCAGGTACAGCGGCGCCACCGTGGTGTTGGTGACGATGGCGACTTTGCTGCCGGTGACGTGGCGCGCCAGCAGCGCGCCGTCCTCCAGCAGCGAGGGACCGATGGAAATGGGGTAGCTGCGCTCGCCCAGCTCAACGTTCAGGAGTATGGTGGTTTGTTCGTTCATCGATGGTTGTGCGGTTGTGACGCAGTTGGGCGCGGCATGGCAGGCCCGCGCGTCCAGCTGGTTCAGAATTGTGTGAACCATCGATTGTACGTTAGGTCGGCCGGTATCGATGACGATGTGGGCCATTTCCTCGTATAAGGGTTCGCGCTGCACCATCAGCTCCTCGAGCTTTTTGCGCGGGTCCGCGGTCTGCAGCAGCGGCCGGTTCTTGTCGTGGGCGGTGCGGGCCAGGATGGAATTGATGCTTGCACGCAAGTAAATCACCGTGCCGCGCTCGCGCAGCAGGGCGCGGCTGTCGGGATTGAGGATGGCGCCGCCGCCGGTGGCCAGCACCACGCCCTGCTGGGCGCTCAGGTCGCGGATCACGTCCGCCTCGCGGCGGCGGAAGCTCTGTTCGCCTTCGATTTCAAAGATCCAGGGAATGGAGGCGCCGGTGCGGGCCTCGATCTCGTGGTCCGAATCGATGAAGGTCAGCCCCAGTTTGCGGGCCAGCAGGCGGCCTATGGTGGTCTTGCCCGCCCCCATCAGTCCGACCAGAAATATATTACTGCCGTAAGTATCAGCCACGTTGATCCACTTTTCAGAATGCGCGGACGCCGGCGCCGGCGTCCGCTACTGCCTCCTTACGGGCAGCTGAACCGCAGTTTAAACGGATACGTGGTGACATTGTTGCGCGGCGTGGTGATCGTGACATTAAATGTTGCATTCAATGGCGTCAGGCAAGGTTTTGGCTGCACGCTGCCCACCGTTACGGTGTGGTAAGAACCCTGGCGGATGCTGGCGTTGTCGATGCCGGTGCCGCTGCTGGCGTCGCCGCTGGCAATGTGGGCGAACACGTTCTGCACGCTGGCCGGCGACACGCCGGTGGCCGACGCATTGACCGCATTGGTAATATCCACGCGGGTGCCGGCCGGCATCGGGTTGTTGTTGATGTCGTTTAGCTGCAGGTTGAACACGCGCGAGTCGTTGGCGCCCACGGTGCCCAGGTCGTACTCGGCGCCGGTCAGGCGCACGGGAACCGGGCTGGCGGTGTCGTTGAACCACACGTTTTCAGCGAAGCTGCCGCTCAGGAAGATGCCGATCTTGGCGAACAGCGTGTTGTAGCCGTCGGTGGTGCTGGCGCAGATGGTCGCCAGGCCGGTGCGGGTGCTGTCGTTGGTGATGCCAACCGACGTGCTGGTGCCGTCGCTGCGCACGGTGGGCGAGTTGCACGCCGTTTTAGGCGTGTTGGCCGGCGCCGAGCGCGGGTTCTGGGTGCGGAAGTCCACCGAGCAGCCGCCGTTGGCGGTGTTGCAGGCGCCCTTGCTGGACGCGCCCACCGACGCCAGGTTGCTCTGGAAGACCACCGGCAGGCCGTCGGCCACCGGATTGCCGGCCTGGTCGGCCACCATCACGTTGACCGTGGTGGCCGGCACCTGGGTGCCGCTGTCGTAAGTCCAGCCTTCCACGTTGGGGCTGCCCACGCTCAGCGAGAAGGCCTGCTGCACCGGGAGGCCGGTGGTGACGACGATGGAGTCCGAGCTGGTCGACACGGCGGCGTTGCTGACCAGGGTGGCCTGCACGCGGAACGAGGTCGGCTTGGCGCCCGAGTTGACGGTCATGATGACTTCGCCGTTCGCATCGGTGCTGTCGGTGGCCTTGTTGACGGTGACGTCCGGCGTCGAGGCGGCGAATTTGACCGCCTGGGCCGGCAGCGCCTTGCCGAAGATGTCGACCACCTTGAAGGTCAGCGTGGCCGTTTCGGTACGGCCGAAGCCGCCTTGGCCCTTGACCACGATGGACTGGTTGACCGGGCTGGCGCCGACGAACTGGATCGAGGCGGCGGCCGGGCTGGCGATGGCCAGCGCGGCGCTGGCGGCCACCGGCGTGGAGGCGCCGCTGCTCAGGGTGGCGGTGATGACGTCGTTATTGCCGCAGCCCTGGTCGCGGAACACCACTTGCGCGGTGCCGTTGCTGGTGGGCGCGCTCGCCGCCAGGGTGGCCTTGCCGGCGGTAACGCAGGCGGAGGAGAAGTTGATCGTCATCTGCTGCTCGGTGTACTTGCTGCTGCCGGCCAGCACGTCGACCGAGATCACCGAGGAGCCATAGGCGCCGATGGTGGCCGGCGACAGGGTCAGCTTGCTCAGCGTGACGGTGGTGGCGCCCACGATGAAGTTGGCCTGGGCCGTCAGGCCGGTGCCGTCCACGATGGCGGTGGCGTTCAGCGTGCCGGCGCCGCTGGCGACCAGGCTGGCCGGACGCACGGTGGCTTCGGCCACGCCGTTGGCGTCGGTCAGGGTGGTGCCGGCCGATGGCGAGAACGCCACCAGCGTGGCGGAGTTGGACACCGCGGCGTTGAAGGACACCAGTGCGTTCGGGACCGGCTTGCCGTCCTTGTCCTTGATGGTGGCGCGCGCCGTCAGCGGCGCAATGCTGCTGAGCGAATTGCTGGCCGCGCCGGTGCTGCTGAACAGCGCCAGCGTCATGGTCGGGATTTGCACCGGCGTGCCGGCCACCACCTGGATTTTCTTCTCGGCGGAGACCACCGTGCCGACGGTGGCGGTAATGGTGATGGTGCGCAGCGAGCTGTCGCCCTTGGTGCTCAGGCGGGCCGTGACGGTGCCGGTGGCGTCGGTGGTCTTGGCCAAGGCCGCGATGGCGCCCGAGCTGGCCTTGAAATCAACGGTCTGGTCAGCCATGACGTTGTTGCTGGCGTCCTTGACCACCACGGTCAGCGTCACTTCGGTGCCGTCGGCGCCGGAGGAGGCGATGGTGTCCGCGCTGGAGACCAGCACCACGCTGGCCACCTTGGGCGTGCCCGGCGTGGTGGGGGTGCCGGTGCCGCCGCCGACGCTGCCGGGGTTGCCGCCGCCGCCGCCGCAGGCGGCCAGCAAGGTGGCGCATAACGACAGCGCCAGCCAATCCTTGAATTTTTTCATCATGCTGTTTTCCGTAGTAATCATAGGTGGATTCTTGCGTATTCCGGGGTCTTAGCGCGCGGACAGGCGCTCGGCGACGATCTTGGGCGTAATAAAGACCAGCAATTCCGTCTTGTCATTGGTGCGGGAGTCGGTGCGGAACAGATAGCCCAGCACCGGCACGTCGCCCAGCAGCGGCACCTTGCTCACGACGTTGCGCTCGACCTGCTGGTAGATGCCGCCCAGCACGACCGTGCCGCCGTTGTCTATCATGACCTGGGTTTTCACGTGCTTGGTGTCGATGGCGAAGCCGGCCCGGGTTTCCTGGCCCACGCTGTCCTTGTTCACGTCCACGTCCAGCACCACGTTGCCGTCCGGCGTGATCTGCGGCGTCACTTCCAGGCGCAGGTTGGCCTTGCGGAAGATGATGGAGGTGGCGCCGCTGCTGGTGGCCACCTGGTAAGGCAGCTCCAGGCCCTGCTCGATCACGGCCACCGCCTTGTCGGCCGTCACCACGCGCGGGCTGGACACGATCTTGCCGGTGCCGTCCGCCTCCAGCGCCGACAGCTCCAGGTTCAGGAAGCGGTTGGCGGCCGACGAGAACAGGCTCACGGCCAGGCTGCCGGCGGCGGCGCCGTTGATGGACGCGGCCGGCAGGTTGATGAACTGGGAATTGGTGTAGCCGTCGCCCCGGTCCGGGGTCTGGCCGGTGACCTGGCCGATGCCGGTCATATTGCCGCCGATGCCAATGCGGGTGTTGCTGCCGCCGATCTGGTAGCCGGTGTCGCCGCCGCGCAAGGTGCGCAGGTCGGCAAAGCCCAGCTTGGCGCCCAGGTTGCGGGTGAAAGAGTCGCTGGCCTCGACGATGCGGGCCTCGATCAGCACCTGCTTGGAAGCGATGTCGGTCTTGGCGATCAGCTTGCGGATATCGTCCAGCTTGGAGGCGATGTCGGTGACGAAGAGCTGGTTGGTGCGCGGCTCGATAATGGCGCTGCCGCGCTTGGACAGCACGCGGTTCTTCACGTCGGACGCGCCGTCCAGGCCGAACACGGTCTTGAACGATTCAGCCTTCTGGTAGTTCAGCTGGAAGATTTCCGACTTCAGCGGCTCCAGGTCGGCGATCTGGGCGCGCTGCTCCAGCTCCAGCTTCTCCTTGGTCAGCAGTTCTTCCTTGGGCGCGATCCACAGCACCGAGCCGTTCTTGCGCATGTCCAGGCCCTTGGCCTGCAGCACCACGTCCAGCGCCTGGTCCCACGGCACTTCCTTCAGGCGCAGGGTCAGGTTGCCGCTCACGCTGTCGCTGGTGATGATGTTCAGGCCGGAAATGTCGGCAATGGCCTGCAGCGCGGCGCGCACTTCCACGTTCTGGAAATTGAAGGACAGCTTCTCGCCGCGGTAGCCCTGGGTGCCCTGGGTCAGCTTGTTCGGGTCTTCCTTGATCGGCTTGACGTCCACCACCAGCTGGGTGTCGCTCTGGTACACGCTCTGTTCCCACAGGCCCTTGGCCTCGATGGTCATGCGCACATTGTCGCCCTGCGGCACGGTGGTGATCTGCGACACCGGGGTGCCGAAGTCCGTCACGTCCAGGCGGCGGCGCAGCGATTCCGGCACGCCGGTCTTGAGGAAATCGATCACCAGGCCGGCGGCGGTGGGACGCACGTCGACCGCCACCTGGCTGTTCGGCAGGTCCACCACCACGCGGCCTTCGCCGTTGGCGCCGCGCCGGAAATCCAGGTCGCGCAACTGCTGCTTGCCCGGCGGCGCCGCTTGCGGCGCCTGCGCCGTCCTGGCCGGCATGCCGGTGGCGTCCACCGCCGTGGCCAGGCCGCCGGAGCCGTCTATGGTCAGGATGACGGCGTTGCCGTCGATGACGGTGGCGTAGTTCAGGCTGCGCTTCAGGTTGAACACCAGGCGCGAGCGTTCGCCGGCCTGCACCACGTTCACGCTGCGCAACTCGCCCTGGTTCACTTCCTGGGTGGTCTTGCCGGTGCCGTTGACGGTGGCGCCGAAATCGAGCGCGATGCGCGGCGGGTTGGTGATGGCAAAGCCGATCGGCAGCTTGTCCGGCGCGTGCTTGAGCGCGATCTTGACGATCACGTTGGCGCCCTGCTGGTTGGTGGTGATGGACTCGATGGCGTTGCCCTGCTGGGCGCGGGCCGGAGCCAGGGCCAGCGCCATGGCGGCGACGGCCAGCATGGCGTGCATGGCCTGTCGGAAAGCGGCGGTATTCAGGCGGTTCATTTTTGGTTCTCCTTGCTTTCCTGCAGTTCCAGCTTGGACACGCGTTCAACCCAGTCGCCGGTGGCGTCCTGGACGATTTCCTTGACGCTCACGGCGTCGTCGCTGATGCTGGTGATCAGACCGAAATTCTGGCCCACGTGCTGGCCGGGGCGTACCTGGTACACCGCCTTGTCCACTTGCAGCAAGGCGTACATCACCTTGGCTTTTTCCATGGTGCCCACCATCTTCACGATGTCGAGCGGAAAGCTTTCGAGGAACTCCTTGCGGCGCTCCAGGTCCGGCTTGAGGCCGCCGCCGGGCTTGCGGTCCAGCCGCGCCAGCTCGGCCAGCAGCTTGTTGGCGCTGAAGGGATCGATCTGGTCCTGCGCCACGTAGGCGAAGGGGATGAAGTTTTTCGGCGCGGCGATGGGCTTGACAGCCACCTGGGCCGAATTGTCGACCTGCTTCATCCACTGCCGCACTTCCTGCACGTCGCTGTCGCCGCAGCCGGCCAGCGCCAGCAGGCCGGCCAGGACGAACGAGAACCGGGAAAACCGGGATAGGCGCTTGCTCATTTTTTCGCCGCCTTTTTCTTGTCGGCGGCGGCCTTGCGCTGCGCCGCCACTTCGTCGGGATCCAGGTAGCGGAAGGTCTTGGCCACCGCGTCCAGCGTCAGGCCGCCGTCCTTGCCGGCCGACAGCGCCATATTGTTCAGCGTAACGATGCGCGGCAGATTGGCCATGTCGCTGGCAAAGGCGCCCACGTCATGGTAGCTGCCGGTCACCTTGATATCGATGGGCAGCTCGGCGTAATAATCGCGCACCACCACCTGGCCCGGCTTGAACAGCTCGAACTGCAGGCCGCGTCCCAGGCCGGCCTGGTTGATGTCGGACAGCAGCGCCGCCATCTCGGCCTTGCTCGGCAGCTGCTTCTGCAGGCGCTCCACATACTGGTCGACCTGCAGCTTCTGCGCCCGCAGCGCGTCCAGGTTGACCGCCTGCTGGGTCTTGGCGGTGTACTCGCCGCGCAGCCGGTTTTCCTCGGCCGCCAGCGTGTCCTGGGTCTCGAACTGGCTGCTCCAGTACGCGAAATAGCCCAGCGCGGCCACCGCCGCCACCATGCCCACCGCGCACATCAGGCGCGGCGCCAGCGGCCATTGGCCGGGATGGCGTCCGCTCAGTCCCCTGAACTGGTCCGCCAGCGCGGCGCTTGCTTCTTTCAGATCGATCGCCATGGTCCGCCCCTAGTTGCTGGCCGCAGCCATTGCCGCGCCCGGCTTGGCGCCGGGCTTGCCGTCGGCCGGCTGGTCCTTGTCGCGCGGCCGCTTGATGCTGACGATCATATTGAACTCCACTACTTTCTTGGCCGTCTTGCCCTGGCCCAGACCGGTGGATTTGACTTCGATCAGGTCCGGCTTCTCCAGCCACGGCGACACCCCGGCCACATTGCGCAGCAGCTCGGAGACGCGCTCCTGCGACTGCGCATAGCCCAGCAGCGTGACCTTCTGGCCTTCCTGCTTGAACGATTTCAGGTACACGCCGGACGGGGTCTGCTTGACCAGCTCGTCGAGCAGGTAGACCGGCTGGTTGCGGTCGCCCTGCAAATCCTCCACCGCCTGCTGGCGCGCCTTCAGCGCCTCGATTTCCTGCTTCAGCGTGGCGATCTCGGCGATCTTCTTGTCCAGCACCACGATGGCGTCCTTGATGACCTTGTTGCGCTGTTCCTGGATGGAGATGGCGCGCGCGTTGTAGCCGCCCACCGCCAGCACCACGGCCGCGCCGATCAGCGCGCCCAGCACCAGCAGCGCGTAGAACGCCGACTTCTTCTGTTTGCGCTTGGCCTCGCGGTGCGGCAGCAGATTAATATGGATCATCAGCCGAACCTCCGCATGGCCAGGCCGCAGGCGACCAGATAGGCGGGCGCCTCGGCGCGCAGGGCCTGTTCGCGCACGCCCGGTCCCAGCTGCATGCCCTTGAACGGCGAAATGACGGTGCTGGAGATCTTGCTGCGCGCGGCCACGATGTCGAGCAGGCCCGGGATCAGCGCGCAGCCGCCGGCCAGGAACAGCTGGTCGACCCGGGTGTAGGGCGTGGACGTGTAAAAGAACTGGATGGCGCGCGTGACTTCCAGCGCGGCGCTTTCCAGGAAAGGCGTGAGGATGTCGGCGGTGTAGTTGTCGGGCAGCTCGCCCGACTTCTTGCGCGACTCGGCCTCGTCGAAGGCCATGCCGTAGCTGCGCACGATTTCCTGGGTCAGCGAGTTGCCGCCGAAGGGCTGCTCGCGCTCGTAGATGGTGGCGCCGTCCAGCAGCACCGAAATATGCGTGACCTGGGCGCCGATCTGGAACAGCGCCACGATCTGGCCCGCGCCGCCCTCGGGCAGCTGCATCAGGATGCGGTCCAGCGCGGCGCGCGCGGCGTAGGATTCCACGTCCATCACGGTGGCCTTCAGGCCGGACGCTTCGGCGATGGCGACGCGGTCCTCCACCTTCTCGCGGCGCGAGGCGGCCAGCATCACTTCAATGTCGTCGGGCGAATTGGGCGCGGGGCCGATCACGTCGAAGTCCAGGCTGACTTCGTCGAGCGCGAAGGGGATGTACTGGGACGCTTCGGATTCCACCTGCACTTCGAGCTGGTCTTCGGCCATGCCGGCGGGCAGCACGATTTTCTTGGTGATGACGGATGCGGGCGGCATGCCCAACGCCGCCAGCTTGGCGCGCGTGCCGCTTTTTTTCCATACGCGGCGCAGCGTGTCGACCACCTGCTCCATGTTTTCGATATTGCCGTCCACCACCGCGCCGCGCGGCAGCGGCTCGGCGGCGTAGCGCTCCAGCCGCCAGCCTTCCTTGCCGGCCTGCGACAATTCCACCAGGCGCACGCTGGAGGTACTGATGTCCACGCCGATCAGCGGCGGGTTGCCGCCACCGAACAAGCTGCCGAGATCCAGGTTCATATTGCAACACCTGTGGTTGAATGCATAAGGGAACTCGTTTGAAAACCAGCGTTTAGGAGAAGGAAGTGAGACAGTACATTAAATCGTAGCAATAAGATGAATCCAGTGTAAAGGTATTTCTACTGTGCACAATTGCCCGGTTGTGCGGCCTACGCCACACTTTTTTCCCTCTGGCGTGACCGCAAAAACAACTTAGTTGTTTAGTTACTCAGAGTAAATGTTTCCTCCGTTCCTGCTGCTTCCGTAAGCTGCCGCTGCCATCTGCGCTCGCTTATAATGGGCCGGACAAAATGACAGCGAAAGACAACGCGCATGAGCACTGCCCAACCCGGTACCGCCGCCCCTTCCCGTTCCAAGAAACTCCTGCTGACCGTGCTGGCCTCCGTGGTAGGCCTGGCCATGGTCGCGGTGCTGCTGCTGGTGTTCGGCCTGGCCATGGCCTACCCCAACCTGCCTGAACTGGATTCCCTGACCGACTACCGCCCCAAGATGCCGCTGCGCATCTTCTCGGCCGACAATGTGCTGATCGGCGAGTTCGGCGAGGAGCGCCGCAACCTGGTCCATATCAAGGACATCCCCGACGTGATGAAAAAGGCCGTGCTGGCCATCGAGGACGACCGCTTCTACGACCACGGCGGCATCGACTACGCCGGCATCCTGCGCGCGGCGGTGCACAACGCCACCGGCGGCGCGCGCCAGGGCGCGTCCACCATCACGCAGCAGGTGGCCCGCAACTTCTTCCTGTCCAGCGAACAGACCTTCAAGCGCAAGATCTACGAGATCCTGCTGGCCTGGAAGATCGAGAAAAACCTCAGCAAGGACCAGATCCTCGAGGTGTATATGAACCAGATCTACCTGGGCCAGCGCGCCTACGGCTTTTCCTCGGCCGCACAAATCTATTTCGGCAAGAATCTGAAAGACATTAGCGTGGCCGAGGCCGCCATGCTGGCCGGCCTGCCGAAAGCGCCGTCGGCCTACAACCCGGTGGTCAATCCCAAGCGCGCGCGCACGCGCCAGCAATACATCCTGGTGCGCATGCAGCAGCTGGGCTATATCACCGACGCGCAGTTCCAGGCCGCCAAGGCCGAGCCGCTGAAAGTAAAGACCGACAGCAGCGAATTCGGCGTGCACGCCGAGTACGTGGCCGAGATGGCGCGCCAGCTGGTGTACGAGCAGTTCAAGGAGGACACCTACACGCGCGGCCTGAACGTGTTCACCACCATCACCAAGGCCGACCAGGACGCGGCCTACCTGGCGCTGCGCCGGGGCGTGATGGAATACGAGAAGCGCCACGCCTACCGTGGTCCGGAAGCGTATATCAATATCCCCACCACCAAGGAAGAGGCGGACGACGCCATCGAGTCCGAACTGGCCGGCCACCCGGACAGCGACGACATCGTGGCCGCCATGGTGCTGCAGGCCACGCCGCAGAAGGTGACGGCGGTGACCGCCACCGGCGAGGAAATCAGCATCACCGGCGCCGGCCTGGAGATGGGCAAGTCCTGGCTGTCGGACAAGGCCGCGCCCAACAAGCGCATCCGCCGCGGCGCCGTGATCCGCGTCATGCGCGAGGAAAAGGACTGGGAAATCACCCAGATGCCGGAAATCGAATCGGCCTTCGTGGCGGCCTCCACCGAAGACGGCGCCATCAAGGCCATGGTGGGCGGCTTCGACTACAACCGCAACAAGTTCAACCACGTGACGCAGGCGTGGCGCCAGCCGGGCTCCTCCTTCAAGCCCTTCATCTATTCGGCTTCGCTGGAGCGCGGCCTGTCGCCGGCCACCGTCATCAACGACGCGCCCATCTCCTTCGACGCCGGCCAGACCGGCGGCCAGGCCTGGGAGCCGAAGAACTACGACGGCAAGTACGAAGGCCCGATGACCATGCGGCGCGGCCTGACCAAGTCCAAGAACATGATCTCGATCCGCATCCTGCACCGCATCGGCGCCAAGTACGGCCAGGAATACACCACCCGCTTCGGCTTCGACGCCGAGAAAAATCCGCCCTACCTGACCCTGGCGCTGGGCGCGGGCGCGGTCACGCCGCTGCAGATGGCCGGCGCCTACGCGGTGTTCGCCAACGGCGGCTACAAGATCGCCCCCTACCTGATCTCCAAGGTGACCGACGCCAACGGCAAGGTGCTGTCGCAGGCCAATCCGGACCGCGCCGGCGTGGACGCCAACCGCGTCATCGACGAGCGCAACGCCTTCCTGATGGACAGCATGCTGAAAGACGTGGTGCGTTTCGGCACGGCCACCAAGGCCATGTCGCTCAAGCGCACCGACCTGGCGGGCAAGACCGGCACCACCAACGATTCCATCGACGCCTGGTTCGCGGGCTACCAGGCCAAGCTGGTGGGCGTGGCCTGGATCGGCTACGACCAGCCTAAAAACCTGGGCAACCGCGAAACCGGCGGCGGCCTGGCGCTGCCGATCTGGATAGGCTATATGGGCAAGGCGCTGAAGAACATCCCCATCGAGGAGCGCGCCGTACCGGAAGGCATGATGGTGGTGGACGGCGAGTACTACTACGCCGAGAACCCGCCCGGCACCGGCGTGACCAGCCTGGAAGGCGCCACGCGCGCCACCCCGGCCGAGGAAAAAGCCAAGGACGCAGTGAAAAACGAATTGTTCTGACCATCGTTCCAACACATCGGACTGGAGACCGCCACCGCATGAAGCAGTTGCCCCGCTTGTTGTCCTCCACCCTGCTGGCCCTGTCCGGGCTGCAGGCCGTTCAACACGCAGGGGCCGCGGAGCTGCTCGCCGCAGCGGGCGCCGCCAGCGCCTGGCAATACCTGGACGCGGGCAAACCCGCCGCGCCGGACTGGAACAGCGCGTCGGCGGACATGGCCGCCGCAGGCTGGAAAACCGGCGCCGCCCCGCTGGGCTACGGGCGAACGGACAGCGCCAACACCACGGTCTCCTTCGGCGCCGCGCCCGAAGCCAAACCGATCACCACCTACTTCCGCCGCACGGTCAACGTGGCCGACCCGGCGCAAGTGGCCCTGCTGACGCTGGACCTGCGGCGCGACGACGGCGCCGTGGTGTACTGGAACGGCGTGGAAATCCAGCGCAGCAATATGCCGCCCGGCCCCGTCGGCGCGCGCACCACGGCGCTCAAGGCCATCGACGGCTACGGCGAAATCGAATACCGGCGCCACCTGGCGCCAGCCGCCGCCCTGCCCATCCGCAAGGGCGCCAATGTGCTGGCGGTGGAAATCCACCAGTCCGGCCCCACCAGCAGCGACATCGTGTTCGACCTGGAAGTGCGCGCCTACGCGCCGGGCGAAACGCCGCCCGCCGACCTCTACCCCGACACCTACGCGGCGCTGGCCGAAGGCAATGCCGACAAGGCGCTGAACCTGCTGCTGCGGCTCGATCCGGCGCGCGCGGGCTATGCGCAGCTGGCCATGGCGGGCGCGTCCGCCTTACTCGCCGGCGGCGGTTCCGCGCGCGACCCGCGCTACGGGCAACTGCTGGACCGCACCCGCGCCGCCGCGCCGGACGATATGGCCGTGGTGCACGCGTGGATACGCGCCCGCGTGGCGGCCCGCAAAGACCTGCCCATCCGCCCGGCGCCGCGCCCGCTGCCGGCGGCCATCGCCGAGCAGTGGCGCTTCATTGCCGACACGCCGGAGCGCACCGGCGGCCCCATGCTGCGGCGCGCCGACCTGCTGGCCGACGTGGACGACCTGGAACTGATACTGGAAAACTGCTATTCCTACCTGGAACGGCGTGGCGCCGACTACCGCGGCGCCCTGGACGCGCTGCGCGCCAGCATCACCACCGACCTCAACGCGGACACCTTCGCGCACCGCGTGGGCCGCGTGCTGTCCGTGTTCGGCGACCCGCACAGCCGCGTGCAGCGCATCAGCGAACCGCGCGCCGCCGTGCGCTTCGTCATGGACGGCGAACGCGTGGCCGCGCTCAAGTACGACCGCAGCGCCCTGCTCGACCCGGCCCATCCCTACGTTGCGGCCATCAACGGCCTGCCGGTGGCGCGCTGGCTGGCCGCCGCCGAGGCCGTCGTCGAACAGGCTTCGCCGCAATACCGCCGCGTCCTGGCGCTGGAACAGCTGCGCAGGCTGGGCATGGTGGCGCGCCAGCTGCAGCAGCCGGGCGGCGCGTTTGAGCTCACGCTGGCCTCGTCCGACGGCGCCGAAGCGCGCCTGCCGGTCGCCCTGGAGCGCAGCAATCCGCCCGCGCCGCCGCAGTGGCCGGCCGGCGAATCCGCACTGCGGGCCGACAATCTGGGCTATCTGCGCCTGGCTTCCATGGAGCACGGCCCGGCCATGGTCAAGCAGATAGACGGCTGGATGGAGAAATTCAGCGGCACGCACGGCCTGATTGTCGACGTGCGCGGCAACGGCGGCGGCACCGTGGACGCCATCCAGACCCTGCTGCCCTGGCTGATGAAGCCGGGCGATCCCATGAAGATCATCAACGTGGCGGCCTACCGCATGCCGCTGGCCCTGCCCACGCCCAACCGGGGCGGCTTCCTGGGCATGGAAGGGCGCGGCCTGTATCCGGCCGGCAGCCCGGTGTGGACGGCGGAAGAGGCGCAGCAGGTACGCGCCTTCCTGGCCGGCTGGCAGCCCGCGTGGCAGCCTCCGGCAGGCAAGTTCAGCGACTGGCATGTGATGGCGGTGCGGCCCGGGGACGGCGCGCACGGGGTCTACGGCAAGCCGGTGTTCGTGCTGCTGGACGAGTCGTCCTTCAGCGCCACCGACACCTTCCTGGGCGCGCTCAAGGGCCATCCGAATGTGACGCTGATGGGTATGGCCAGCGGCGGCGGCAGCGGCCGCATGGCCGACTACACCTTGCCGCATTCCAGGCTGCAGATGCAGCTGTGCCAGATGGCGTCCTTCACCAGCACTGGACAGCTGTACGACGGCAAGGGCGTGCAGCCCGACGTGGCGATGCCGGCCCGGCTGAGCGACCAGCTCAGCGGCGGCGGCGACAGCGTGCTGGACGCGGCCGCCGCGCGCCTGCTGAAAACTACGCTGCGCTGATGACGACCGGGGCGCCGCCCTGGGCCGTGGTGATCTCGGACAGCGCGGCGAACAGCTCGGAGCCGTCGCGCGTGTTGATCCATTTGCCGTCGATGCGCTTGTAGTGGAAGCCGCCGGAACGGGCCGCCACCCACAGCTCCTGCATCGGCGCCTGGCTGTTGACGATGACCTTGGAGCCGTTGTCGATGAACTCGATTTCCAGCACATTCCCGCTGCGCTTGCATTCCACGTCCACCATGTCCTGGTCGTTCAGGCGGTCCAGCGCGGCTTCGATGGTGTTCAGGGTGGCGTCGGCCAGGGTCAAAAATTCTGTTTCGGTCATGCTACACTCCAAGCTCTCTAGTCAAACTGTGATTTTAATCGTGAAGTCCACATTAGCGCTGCAATTCACTGCGCTGGCCTGCACCGCCGCCCTGCTGGGCGGCTGCGGCCAGACCGGCCCGCTGTACCTACCCAAACAGCCCGCCAAACCCGCCTCTGCCAATACCCAGGGCAAGCCCGGCGTGGCGCCGCCGTCCGCCCCCGTGCCTTCGACTCCCCCCGCATCCCAACAATAAACTACTCCATGTCGCAATTTTCTTACCAGAACGGCGTGCTGCACGCCGAGGGCGTTTCGCTGAGCGCCATCGCCGAACAGTACGGCACGCCTGCTTACGTGTATTCCAAAGCGCAGCTGCTCGATAACTTTGCATCATACGCTGATGCCTGCCAGGGCCGCGACGCGCTGGTGTGCTACGCCATGAAAGCCAATTCCAACCTGGCCATCCTGGACCTGCTGGCGCGCCAGGGCGCGGGCTTCGACATCGTGTCCGGCGGCGAGCTGCTGCGCGTGATCGCGGCCGGCGGCGACCCGCAGAAGGTGATCTTCTCGGGCGTGGGCAAGAGCATGGAGGAAATGCGCCTGGCGCTGGAACACGACATCCTGTGCTTCAACGTGGAATCGATCCCGGAGCTGCACCGCCTGAACGACGTGGCCGGCAGCATGGGCAAGAAGGCGCGCGTGTCGCTGCGCGTGAACCCCAACGTGGACGCCAAGACCCACCCCTACATCGCCACCGGCCTGAAGGCCAACAAATTCGGCGTGGCCTTCACCGACGCGCTGGCCACCTACCGCGCCGCAGCCCAGCTGCCGCACCTGGACGTGGCCGGCATCGACTGCCACATCGGCTCGCAGCTGCTGGACGACGCGCCGCTGCTGGAAGCGCTGGACAAGCTGATTGAACTGATCGACGCGCTGGGCGCGGAAGGCATCCACCTGCACCACCTGGACCTGGGCGGCGGCATCGGCATCGACTACGGCGACGAGGAAGACGGCGCGCCGGTGCCGGTGGGCGACTACCTGGGCCGCGTGTTCAAGCGCATCGACGCCTGGCGCGCAGCCAGCCATGGCGGCAAGGGCATCAAGGTGATTTTCGAGCCGGGCCGCTCCATCGTGGGCAACACCGGCGTGCTGCTGACCAAGGTGGAATTCATCAAGCACGGCGAAGAGAAGAACTTCTGCATCGTCGACGCGGCCATGAACGACATGGCGCGTCCGGCGCTGTACCAGGCCTGGATGGACATGCAGCCGGTGGTGCAGGGCGACGCGCCGGTGGGCACGTTCGACGTGGTGGGGCCGATCTGCGAATCGGGCGACTGGCTGGCGCGCGACCGCGCGCTGGCGATCGCCCCGGGCGACCTGCTGGTGATGAAGACGGCCGGCGCCTACGGCATGACGATGGCGTCCAACTACAACACGCGCGGCCGCGCCGCTGAGCTGATCGTGGACGGCGCCCAGGTCCACCTGGTCCGCCAGCGTGAAAACCCGGCCGACCTGTTCGCGCTGGAATCGCTGATCAAGTAATGCCGCTGCGGCGGGTTACGGCGCCATGCGCCTAACCCGCCCTACGCATCGCCACCGCCCCTACCCTCGTAGGGCGGGTTAGCACGCAGTGCGTAACCCGCCAAGCGCCGCCACAGACTAAACCGATCCCACTGCCCGCGTATTGGCGGCGGCCTTGCTGCGCGCCCAGTACACGCGCACGGCCAGCAGCGCCAGCACGATCAGGCCGAACAGTATGGGCTGCGAGAAGTCGTGCTTGGCCGCTTTCATCCACCAGTAGTGCAGGATGCCCAGCGGGGCGATCACGTACACCAGCCGGTGCAGCCATTGCCAGCGCTTGCCGCCCAGGCGGCGCACCATGCCGTTGGTGCTGGTGACGGCCAGCGGTATCAGCAGCACGAAGGCGATGAAGCCCACCGTGATGAAGGGCCGCTTCAGCACGTCCTTCAACATTTCCTGCACGTCGAAGAAATGGTCGAACCACAGGAAGGTGGTGAAGTGCAGCAGGCCGTAGAAGAAGGCGTACAGCCCCACCATGCGGCGCAGCTTGAGCAGCCAGTTCCACTTGCTCAGCCGCCGCAGCGGCGTGACCGCCAGCGTGATGCACAGGAAGTACAAAGTCCAGTCGCCGGTGGCGCGGGTGATGTATTGCAGCGGCTCGACCAGCTGCCCGCTGGCCGTGAGCCAGACCAGCTTGAAAAACGGCAGCAGCGACAGCACGAAGGCCACGGCCTTCAGCGCGGTCACCTGCTTCGCGGTGGGATTGAAGGCCATGTCAGAAGAACTTCTTCAGGTCCATGCCGGCGTACAGCGGCGCCACGTCGTTGTAGCCGTTGAACATCAGCGTCTTGCGCTTGCGCACCAGGAAACCGTCTTCGCCGATGCGGCGCTCGGACGCCTGCGACCAGCGCGGGTGGTCCACGTCCGGATTCACGTTGGAGTAGAAGCCGTATTCGGACGGCGCGGCCTCGTTCCACGCGGTGCGCGGCTGCTCCTTGACGAAGCGGATCTTGACGATGGACTTGGCCGACTTGAAGCCGTATTTCCACGGCGTGACGATGCGCACCGGCGCGCCGTTCTGGTTGGGCAGCACGTCGCCGTACATGCCCAGGGTGAGCAGCGCCAGCGGGTGCATGGCCTCGTCCATGCGCAGGCCTTCGCGGTAGGGCCAGGTCAGCACGCGGCTGCCCACGCCCGGCATCTGCGCCTTGTCGGCCAGCGAAATGAATTCCACGTATTTGGCGTTGCCGGTCGGCTCCACCTTCTTGATCAGCTCGGACAGCGAGTAGCCCACCCACGGGATCACCATGGACCAGCCCTCCACGCAGCGCAGGCGGTAGACGCGCTCCTCCAGCGGCGCCAGCTTGAGCAGCTGGTCCAGGTCCAGCGTCAGCGGCTTTTTGATCTCGCCTTCGATGCTCACCGTCCAAGGGCGCGGCTTCAGCGTGTGGGCGTTGTGCGCCGGGTCGTCCTTGCCGGTGCCGAATTCGTAGAAGTTGTTGTAGGTGCTGGCGTCCTTGAACGCGGTCTGCTTGTCGAGCGCGGAGTAGGACGGGTTCAGCTTGGCGCCCAGCTTGCCGGGCGTGCCCTGGGCGAACGCTTCCCGCGAGGCCATTTCCAGCAGCGCGCCGCCGGCGATGGAGCCCACCGCCAGCTGCTTGATGAAACTGCGGCGCGACTCGAATACCTCGCGCGGCGTGATTTCTGACGAAAACGGCAACTCTATGCCGTTCGGGCTACGTTTGATCAACATGGCAACTCCGTGGTAAATGGGCTTCTGACAGCTCTGTCGGGCGGGACAGAGACAACCTTACACTAATCCCGATATTAATGAAGCTGGCCCCAAGGGGGAAGCGGGGATTTGTAGTGCTCTGTTTCGCCCTGCGCGGCGGATACACAGGAATACAAAAGCCCCCGGACGCAGGCGCGGCCGGGGGCTTGCGGAGGGGCTGCGGCGGCTTACAGCTTGCCGTAGGAATGCAGGCCGGACAGGAACATATTCACGCCCAGGAAGGCGAAGGTGGTCACCAGCAAGCCCACCAGCGCCCACCAGGCCGCCACTTTGCCGCGCAGGCCGGACATCAGCCGCATGTGCAGCCAGGCCGCGTAGTTGAGCCAGACGATCAGCGCCCAGGTCTCTTTCGGGTCCCACGACCAGTAGCCGCCCCAGGCTTCGGCCGCCCACAGCGCGCCCAGGATGGTGGCGATGGTGAAGAAGGCGAAGCCGGCCGAGATGGCCTTGTACATCAGGTCCTCCAGCGTTTCCGCGTCCGGCAGGCGCGCTGCCAGGCGGTCGCGCATCAGGTTGGTGACGGCGAACAGCACCACCAGCACGGCGGTGAAGCGGCTGGCGTTGACCATGCCCTTGATGACGATGTCGCCCGCGCCGGACACGAAGGCGATCAACCATGCCAGCGCCAGCAGCACCAGCGGCGCAATCACCAGCGCCTGCCACAGGACGCGGATTTTTTCATGCTTGAGCAGGTAGGCCCAGCCCACCATGGACGCCAGCGCGAAGGTGCCGTAGCCGATGAAGTTGGCGGGCACGTGGATTTTCATCCACCAGCTTTGCAGCGCCGGCACCAGGGGCTGGATGTCGGCCGCGTCGCGCGAGACGGTGTACCACAGCAGGAAGCCGACCGCCGCCGAAATCACCAGCAGCACGAAGGCGCCCAGCTGGCGCGTCTTGTAGTGGGCTTCGTAGTACAGGTAGAACATGGCCGTGATCAGCGAGAACAGGATGAACACTTCGTACAGGTTGGAAATGGGAATGTGGCCCACGTCCGCGCCGATCAGGTAGGACTCGTACCAGCGCACCAGCATGCCGGTCAGGCCGATCACCAGCGCGGCCCAGCACAGCTTGGAGCCGACCACGAAGCCCATCGAGGAACGCCCCGCCAGGCCTATCCAGTAGAACAGCGTGGACAGGAAGAAGAAGGTGCTCATCCACAAGATGGCGGACTGGCTCGACAGCATGTATTTCAGCCAGAATCTGGTGTTGGCGGCGTCCAGGCTGTGGTCGTACATGGCCACGGCCAGCAGCGCCAGCGCGAAGGCCAGCGGCATGAACCAGCGCACCGGCTTCCAGTGCCAGCCCAGCGCAGCGAAGGCGGGCGCGGCCGCCAGCAATATCACTTTTTCGTAGATGTCCATATAGGCGCCGTAGCGGTTCAGCGCGAACAGCGCGCCGCCGGCCAGCACCAGCGCGAACAGCCAGTCGAAGATGCCCAGGCGCTTGAAGTAGCCCGGCGTCTGGCTGTAGGTTTGGGTTTGTGTCATTTCCATAATGGTCTCCAGTACTGCTTTATGCCATGCAGCTTACGCCGATTGCGGCAGTTTTTCCTTCAAGTCTGCAAATTCCTTGTCGAAATCGAGGGTCTTGCGCTGCGTGCTCATGGCCATCAGCGCATGGGCGCCCGCGCCCTCCCCGCCATCCTTGATCCATACCCACAGGCGGCGCTCGCGGATGTAGAACATGGAGAACACACCCAGCACCAGGAACAGGCAGCCCAGATAGACCACGTTCTTGCCCGGCGACTTGGTCACCTGGAATACCGATGCCTTGACTTCGTTGAATTCGTCCAGCTGCAGGTAGACCGGGGCGCCGTAGAAGGAGGCGTCGGACAGCGCGTTGGTGGCCAGCTGCAGGAAGCGGCCGTGCAGCTCGTTGCCCTCCACCGGCGCCAGGCCGTCCTTCTCGCGCGCGGCCTGCCACAGTTCCCACATGCTGCCGTTCAGGATCTTCATGAAGATGTCGGCCGCCTTTTCCTGCTCGGCCGGCGGCACTTTTTCCAGGAAGCGCGAGATGGCCACGAAGCCTGCTGCCGTGCTGCCGTCCTTGGCGTCCCCGGCTTCGGCGCCGGCAAACATGTTCAGGCTGCGCGCGGACGACTGCTCCAGCTGGCCGCGCAGCGCGGCGCCGCCGGCGCTGGCGGCCGGGCTGGCAGCCGAATTGGCAACGCTGCCGCCGGCCGGCATGGCGCGGCGCGCATAGCGCTCGGCCGCGACGGCGCGCAGGGCCGGGTCCTGCAGCGCGGCGCGCAGGCGCATCCACTCCTTGACGGTGTGCTCGTCGTCGGCCGGAATGCGCAGATAGCTGAACGGGTCGCCCGGATTGGCGCGCACGCCGGCCAGGAACACCGTGGCGCCGTCCACCGTCACCGGCTGCATATAGTTCTGGAACTCGCGCGCCTGGCCGGTCTGGTCGCGCAGCTTGTACTGCACGCTGGGGCCGACGTTCTTCAAATCCTTGTTGTTGGCGTTCTTGGCCGCCGAACCGAGCTGCCGATCCAAACTGCGCAGTCCGCGCGCAAAGCCCTCTTCCAGCTTTTCGCCCTTGGCCACGCCGCGCGCGTCCTGGCTCGCCATGTTTTCCACGTTGAAGGGACGGAAGCCGGTCCACTCTATGCTGTATTCCTTGCCCAGCGGCGTGGCGGAATTGACCTCGCCCTCGACGTCGAAGCTGTCCTTGCCTGCGCCCGCCATGGGGTAGCCCTTGAGCTTGAGCTTGCTGCCGCCGTCCTCGAAGCTGGACTGGTAGACCGCCAGGCCCTTGTAGATCAGCGGCTTGTTCACTTCGATCACGGACTTGAATATCTTGCCGGTTTCATGGTCGCGCACTTCCACTTCGCTGGCGAACAGCTTGGGCATGCCGGTGCTGTAGAAGTCGATATTGAACTTGTTGAGCTTGATGGTGAAGGGCAGGTCCTGGATCAGCACGCCGTCCGCGCGCGGGATGATGGCGGTGTTGCTGGTCTGGCCTTCGGGAATGGCGGTGTTGGCGCGGTAGGTGGGGTTGCCCAGGCCGAGGCGGTGCTGGGCCGGAATGTCGGCGATCACGCCGCTGCCCGCGAACGGGGTCTTGCCCATGAACCATTCCTGGAAGCGGATCGGCATGTCCGAATCGAGCAGGCCGCCGATGCAGATCACCACGATGGCGGTGTGCGCGAAGATGTAGCCGAACTTGGCGCCGGCGCCGCGCTTGGCGGTCACCAGGGTGGCGTGTTCCTTCTCGACGATCTTGGCCTTGTAGCCGGCGTGGCCCAGGCGCTGCGCCATCTGCTGCGCCAGCGCGGCGCGCGGCAGCGGCGAGTTCCAGTCGTTCTTGTGGTGGAAATTGAGCAGCGACTGCTCGCGCACGTTCTCGCGCCAGCTGCGCATGTCCTTCATCATCTTGGGCGTGTTGCGCACGATGCACAGGGTGGTGGAGACCACCAGGAAGCCCATAATGCCCAGGAACCACCAGGCCGAATACACGGCGTACAGGCCGGCCTTGCTGAACACCTCGAACCAGAACGGCCCGAACTGGTTCACATAGTTCGACATCGGCTCGTTCTGCTTCATGATGGTGCCGATCACCGAGGCGATGGCGATCATGGTGAGCAGGCTGATGGCAAAACGCATCGACGACAGCAGCTCGACGCTTGCGTCGAACGCTGGCCGGCTTGTTTTCAATTTGATACCGGCGGTACTGGTGGTGCTCATACGGACACTATCTCTCAATGGACTGGCAGCAGAATACCAACAAAAAGGGCAGCCCGCTCACGCGGCCGCCCTCTTTTTGATATGCATTAGCTGATACGCGCCATATCGGCGCGGAAATACACAGATTACTTCAGGCCGGCCACATAATCGGCCACGGCTTTCATTTCGTCGTCCGACAGGCGCTTGGCGATGGTGCTCATCTCGGCGCTGTTCTTGCGCGCGTCGGTGCGGAAGGTGGTCAGCTGGGCTACCGTGTAGTCCTGGTGCTGGCCGCCCAGGCGCGGGTACAGCGCTGGAATGCCGGCGCCGGCAGGGCCGTGGCAGCTGGCGCAGGCAGGCACGTTCTTCTCGGCGATGCCGCCGCGGTAGATCTTCTTGCCCAGCTCGATGGTGTCCTTATTCTTCGCAGCGCCCGCTTTAGGCGCCTGGGTGCTCAGATACGCCGACAGGTTTTTCTTTTCGTCCTCGGTCAGCATCTTGGCGTAGGTGCTCATCACCGGGTTGCTGCGCGACGGCGAGGCGAAATTCACCAGTTGCTTGTACAGGTAGGCTTCCGGCTGGCCGGCCAGCTTGGGGTTGGCGGCAATGGTGGAATTACCCGACGCGCCGTGGCAGGACACGCAAGCCGGCAGGCCGCGGGCGTTGTCGCCGTCGGCATACAGGGTGGCGCCTTTGGCGGGATCGGCTTTGGCAGGAGCAGCAGCATGTTCGGCAGCCGACGCCACACCCGAAACGGCCAACACTGCGAGGAGCAAGGACTTTACCAACGGTGAAAACGCACGATTCATTCAAACACCCTGAGACTAGTGAAAAAAATGGTGGGACTGCGATGCATTATTTTTACTTGCTTTTATGCATAGCAACAATTCGTAACCCCTTATTGTACAATAGCTTTTCGCGCTTTTAGCTTTCTTTGTTGCATTTCTGCCCACCCCTTCCCCATGTCCAAACTCTGGCAAGCCCGCTTCTTTACCACCGTGAACCATTTGCGCGAACTGCCAAATACCACGGTGCCCGAAATCGCCTTCGCCGGCCGCTCCAACGCCGGCAAGTCGACCTCCATCAATATCCTGTGCAATCAGAAGGGGCTGGCATTCGCGTCCAAGACACCGGGCCGCACCCAGCACATCAACTTCTTCTCGATCGGCGGCGCCCACGTGGCGATGCACCGCAAGGACCCGACCAAGGTCGACGAGATCCAGGCCATGCTGGTGGACTTGCCCGGCTACGGCTACGCCGAAGTGTCCGGCAACACCAAGCTGTACTGGCAGCGCCTGCTGGGCGACTACGTGCAGCAGCGCGAGCAGCTCGCCGCGCTGGTGCTGATCATGGACTCGCGCCGCCCGTTCACCGACCTGGACATCCAGATGCTGGAATGGTTCGCCCCCACCGGCAAGCCCATCCACTGCATCCTGACCAAGGTGGACAAGCTCACCCGCAGCGAGGCGACCACCGTGCTGCGCCAGGCGCAAGCCAAGCTGGACAGCTACGTGGACGAGGACGGCGAAGGCTTCCCCTTCACCGTGCAGCTGTTCTCGGCGCTCAAGCGCGTGGGCCTGGAAGAAGCCACGGCCAAGATTGTCGAACTGGCCGGCCTGGCCGAGGACGACGCCGCCGCGCAAGCTGAACGCATCGATACGCCGGACGAGGAATCGGACGACGCATCGGAAGACTAATTACGCAAAGGACAACACCAGACATGGCCCACAACACGCCCTTCCCCGCCATCCGCATGCGCCGCATGCGCCGCGACCCGTTCTCGCGCGCCCTGATGCGCGAAAACGTCATCACCGCCTCCGACCTGATCTACCCGGTCTTCATCCTCGAAGGCGCGAACCAGCGCGAGCCGGTGCTGTCGATGCCGGGCGTGGAGCGCGTGTCGGTGGACCTGCTGCTGAAGGTGGCGGAAGAATGCGTGGCGCTGGGCATCCCCGTGCTGGCGCTGTTCCCGGTGATCGATTCCGCGCTGAAAACGCCGGACGGCATTGAAGCGACCAACCCGGACGGCCTGGTGCCGCGCGCCGTGCGCGCGCTCAAGCAAGCCTTCCCCCAGCTGGGCATTTTGACCGACGTGGCGCTGGACCCGTACACCAGCCACGGCCAGGACGGCCTGATCGACGAGCACGGCTATGTGCTGAACGACATCACCACCGACATGCTGGTGCGCCAGGCCCTGTGCCAGGCGGACGCCGGCGTGGACGTCGTGGCGCCGTCGGACATGATGGACGGCCGCATCGGCGCCATCCGCGCCGGGCTGGAGGCCAAGGGCCACATCCACACCCGCATCATGGCCTACTCGGCCAAATACGCCTCGGCCTTCTACGGCCCCTTCCGCGACGCGGTGGGCTCGGCCAAGAACCTGGGCAAGAGCGACAAGAACACCTACCAGATGGACCCGGCCAACAGCGACGAAGCCCTGCGCGAAGTGGCGCTGGACCTGCAGGAAGGCGCCGACATGGTGATGGTCAAGCCCGGCATGCCCTATCTGGACATCGTGCGGCGCGTGAAGGACGAGTTCAAGGTGCCGACCTTCGCCTACCAGGTCAGCGGCGAATACGCGATGATCAAGGCGGCCGCGCAAAACGGCTGGCTGGACCATGACAAGGTGATGATGGAATCCATGCTCGCCTTCAAGCGCGCCGGCGCCGACGGCGTGCTGACCTACTTCGCGCTCGACATCGCGCGCAAGCTCAAGGCATAAACCAAAACGGGGCGCTTCAGGCGCCCCGTTTTTTATCTGCGGTAGTTGGGGAAGAATTCCTTGAGCAGGAAGGCTTCCAGTTCGCCCTGGTACTGCTTGCCGGCGTTCATCGTGATGACCTTGCCCAGGCGGTGCGATTCCCACTGGAACTCGCCCGGCTTCTCTTTGCGGATCAGATCTATCATGCGGCGCACGATGGCCGTCTCGATGTCGATGTCCGTGCCCAGCTCCACGTGCACCTGCTGCGACCACTGGCGCTTGAAGTTCGTGTTCCAGCCGCGGAATTTGATGTCCGCGCTCAGGCCCGACTTGTTGACGATGGAGAAGATGCCGCCCGTGTCTTCCCGCTCGCCGGCCGCGTTGCGGCCCATGGCGCCCATGATGTTGGCGCGCGCGATGCGGTTGGCGCGGTCGGCATCGCTTTCCTGCGGCTCGGCCGCCGGCTGCGGATTGGCGTCGGCGCGGCGCTTGCGGGCCGCTTCCACGCGCGCCATCATGTCCTCTTCCACCGCCGGGGTCGGCGGCGGCTTCATCGTGGCCTGCACCGGCGGCACATAGGTCTCCAGCTTGGGCGGCGCGTTCTTGGCCACGGCCTTGCTCTCGCGGCGCGGCTGCGGCTGCGCTTTCGCAACTTCCGGTTTCTTGGGTTCGGGCTTGGCTTTCGGCGCCGGCTTGTCCTTCAGCGGCGCCACCCACACCATCTGCCCCTCCTTGGCGGGCGGCTTGATGGTGATCTTGTCCTTGGGCTGGAACAGGTAGTACAGCACGATCAGCAGGTGCAGCGCGATCGAGATGCCGACGCCGACGCGGTTGTGCTTGCGCGGCCCGCCAAAGCCGTAGCCGTCGGGACGGGGCAGGCGCTGGCCGCATGCTTCGCAATATTCGTGGCTATGGTCGGCCCCGTGGGTGTGGCTAAACTGGAACAAGATAAACGGACTTTCTGTACAAACACCCGAGAGAGAGCACCCAGCTTACCCGGACTCGGTCTTGATGGATGTTACCGTATGTATCACAAAGGTTGCGCTTGCGTAGCGACGGCCACGCGCCCAAAACTAAACGGGCCGGAATTATTCCGGCCCGCAGTATGATATCAGTGCTTGGCGAGGCTGACAGCTTTTAGCTCGACCGGCCCCTTCGCCGGTTCGGGCTCGTCCACCAGGGCCGCGTCGTCCATCGGGCCGCTGCCGCTGTATTTGTCGAGGAAGAGATAGATCACCGGGGTGATGTAGAGCGTGATCACCTGCGAGAAGATCAGCCCGCCCACCACGGCCAGGCCCAGCGGCTGGCGCAGCTCGGCGCCGGCGCCCAGGCCGAGCGCGATGGGCAGCGCGCCCATCAACGCGGCCAGCGTGGTCATCATGATGGGACGGAAACGCAACACGCAGGCTTCGCGGATGGCTTCGGCCGGCTGCATGCCTTCGTTGCGCTGCGCGTGCAGCGCGAAGTCGATCATCATGATGGCGTTCTTCTTGACGATACCGATCAGCATCAGGATGCCGATGATGGCGATCATGGTCAGGTCGAGGTTGAAGATGCGCAGCGTCAGCAAGGCCCCCACCGCCGCCGACGGCAGGCCGGCCAGGATGGTCAGCGGGTGGATATAGCTCTCGTAGAGCACGCCCAGCAGCACATAAATGACGCCCAGCGCGGCGATGATCAGGATCAGCTGGCTGCCCTGGGAGCTCTGGAACACGGCCGCGTCGCCGCCGTAGGTGGTGATGATGGACGCGGGCAGACCCATGTCCACCGCCATCTTGTCGATCTTGTTGGTGGCCACGCCCAGCGGCACGTCCGGCGCCAGGTTGAAGGACAGCGTAATGGCCTGCAGCTGGCCCTGGTGGTTGACCGAGGTCGGCCCCACGGTGCGTTCCACGCTGGCAAAGCTGGACAGCTGCACCAGCGCGCCGGCCTTGTTGCGCACCGAGATCCTGGTCAGCGCGTCGTCGAACTGGCGGTCCTCGGCGGCCGCTTCCAATATCACGAAGTAACTGGCGGCGGACGAGTAGATGGTGGACACCTGGCGCTCGCCGAACGCAAGGTAGAGCGCGCTGCGGATGGCGCTGATTTCCACGCCCAGGGTGTTGGCCTTGTCGCGGTCTATCTTGAGCGAGGCCTGCAGGCCCTTGTTCTGGGAGTCGCTGGTGACGTCGCGGAAGTCGTTGTCGTTGCGCATGCGTTCCTGGAACTTGCCGGCCCAGTCGTTGAGCGCGTCCGGGCTGACCGACTGCAAGGTGTACTGGTAGCGGCTCTTGCTGGGGCGTCCGCCCAGCTGCAGGTTCTGCACCGGGCTCATGTAGACGGACATGCCGGGCACTTTGCGGGTGGCCTTGCGCAGGCTGTCGAGCACTTGCGGCATCTTGGCGCGTTCGCCGCGCGGCTTGAGCACCAGGAACATGCGGCCGCCGTTGCCGCCGCTGACGAAGGAGGTGACGTCCTGCACATTCGGGTCGGCCATGATGGCGTCGGCCACCTTGCCCTGCAGTTCCAGCAACGCGGCCGACGAGATGTCTTCGGCCGCTTCGGTGGTGACGCGGATCTGGCCCAGGTCTTCCTCCGGGAAGAAGCCCTTGGGAATGGTGGCGTACAGGATCACCGTCAGCACGAAGGTGCCGATGGCCAGGGCCAGCACCACGTAGCGGTGCTTGAGGGCGATGTCCAGCGTGCTGGCGTAGCCGTTGCGCAGGCGCGAGAAGCCGGCTTCGAACCAGCGGCCGATAAAGGTGTCGTCGCCTTCGGCTTCGTGCGCCTCGTTCGGCAGCAGGCGCGCGCACAGCATGGGCACCAGCGTCAGCGACACCACCGCCGACACCAGCACCGACAGCGCCACCACCACGGCGAATTCATGGAACAGCAGGCCGATCACGCCCGGCATGAAGAAGATGGGGATGAACACCGCCACCAGCGAAATCGAAATGGAAATAATGGTGAAGCCCATTTCGCGCGAGCCGACCAGCGCGGCCTGCAGCGGCTTCTTGCCCATCTCGATATGGCGCACGATGTTTTCCAGCACCACGATGGCGTCGTCCACCACCAGGCCCACTGCCAGCGTGATGCCGAGCAGGGACACGTTGTCCAGGCTGTAGCCGAAGGCGTACAGCAGCGACAGCGCGCCCAGCAGCGAGATCGGCATGGTGATGGCCGGGATGAAGGTGGCGGCGGCCTTGCGCAGGAACAGGAAGATCACCAGCACCACCAGCACCACGGTGAGCGCCAGCGTCAGGTTGACGTCGTGGATGGCTTCACGGATGGAAATGGAACGGTCGTTGACCAGGTTGATCTTGACCGAGGCCGGCACCTGGGCCAGGAAGCGCGGCAGCAAACGGCGCACGCCGTCCACCACCTGCACGGTGTTGGCGTCCGGCTGGCGCTGCACCAGCAGCACGATGGAGCGCTCGCCGTTGTAGCTGCCGGCGGTCTTGACGGACTGGTAGCTGTCCTCGGCGTCGGCCACGTCTTTCAGGCGCACCGGCTGGCCGTTGCGGGTGGCGACGATCAGTTCCGCGAACTCGGCCGCCTTCATCAGCTGGGCGTTGCCCTGGATGGTGAGGGTCTGGCTGGGGCCGTCCAGGATGCCCAGCGGGGTGTTGGCGTTGGCGGCCTTGATGGCGGCGGCCAGCTCGTCCAGCGTCATGTTGCGGGCGTTCAGCAGGTCGGCCTTGGCGCGCACGCGCACGGCGAAGCGCTTCTGGCCGTTGACGGTGACCTGGGCCACGCCGGGCAGGGTCGACAGGCTGGGGGCGATCAGGTTTTCCGCGTAGTCGTTCAGCTCGGACAAGCTGAGCGACGGCGAGGTCATGGTCATGAACAGCACCGGCGCGTCGGCCGGGTTGACCTTGCGGTAGGACGGCAAGTCCGTCATTTCCTGCGGCAGCGAACGCTGGGCGCGCAGCAGCGCGGCCTGCACGTCGACCGCCGCTTCGTTGACGTTGACGCTGGGGTCGAACTCCAGGGTCAGCGAGGTGTTGCCCAGCGTGCTGGTGGAGGTGATCATGCTCAGGCCGGCGATCGTGGAGAATTGCTTCTCCAGCGGCAGCGCGACCGAGGACGCCATGGTTTCCGGGCTGGCGCCGGGCAGGTCGGCGCCGACGTTGATGACCGGCGTGTTATAGCTGGGCAGCGCCGCGACCGGGATGTGGGCGTAGGCCAGCACGCCGGCCAAAATCAGGCTCAGCGACAGCAGCACCACCATCACCGGGCGGCGGATGCACAATTCGGACAGGTTCATGCTGCGCTATCCTTCTTTTTTGCGTCGCCGCCGCCCTTCTTCTTGCCCTCGGACGCGGCCTCCGCGATGCGCACCTTGCCGCCGGGGCGCAGGTTCTGTTTGCCTTCCACGATGATCTTTTCGTCGCCGTTCAGGCCGGACACGGCGGCGTACGGGCCGAAGGTGTGCAGGCGCTTGACGTTGGCCACCACGGCGGTCTGGTCCGGGGCGACCGTGTACACGAAAGTACCTCGGGTATTGCTAATAATAGCGTTTTGCGGCACCACCAGCGCATCTTTCAGCGTTTGCACGGTCAGCCTGGTGTTGACGTACTGGCCGGGCCACAGCTGGGTCTGGCTGTTGTCGAACTGGGCCTTGACGCGTATCACGCCGGCCATGGCGTCGACCGCGTTGTCGATAAAGCTCAGCTTGCCCTTGAACTGCTTGCCGCCCGAGTCCACTTCCACCGGCACCGCGCCGGCCTGCTGGGCCGCCAGCAGCCCGGCCAGCGCGCTCTCCGGCAGGGTGAAGGACACATTGATCGGGTTGAGCTGGGTCACCGTGGTGAGCGAGGTGGACAGCTGCACCAGGCTGCCCGGATAGACGTTGATGGCGCCCACGCGGCCCGTCATCGGGGCGCGGATGCTGGTGTAGCTGGCGTCCACCTTGACGGCCTGGGTGGCCGCGAGGTCCGCGTTGAGCACGGCGCGCGCCTGTTCGACCTGGCTGCGCAGGGTGTCCACCGCGCCCTGGGCGATGAATTTCTGCGCCAGCAGGTCCATGCTGCGCTGGTACTGGCGTTCCAGGTCGGCCAGCGTGGCGCGGTCGCGCATCACCTGGGCCTGGGCTTTTTCCACATTGGCGTTTTCGCTGCGGCTGTCGAGCGAGAACATCAGCTCGCCCTGCTTCACGAACTGGCCTTCCTTGATGTGCACCTTGACGATGGTGCTGGTGGTCTGCGGGTGCAGGTCCACGGTGCTGATGGGCGACACGGTGCCGTTGGCGGTGAGCATCACCGGCACGTCCTGGCGCTGCGGCGACACCACGTTGACCGTGGTCGGGCCTTGCTGGCCCTGGCCGCCGCCCTTGCCTGCGCCTTGGCCCTGGCCGGCCGCCTGCTTGGCGGGCTCGGCCGCCGGTTGCGCGTAATACCAGCCACCCGCGCCTATTGCGGCGGCGGCGCCTACCAGAACTATCAGTGTCGTCTTTTTCATGGTTTTTCTTGGATTATTGCAATGCGGGAATTATTTCCCTGCGTAATATTCGGGCAGCACCAGGGTCACTTCCAGGCCGCCGTTGGCGTGGTTGGCCAGCGCGATGCTGGCGCCGTGCTGTTCTGCGATGTTGCGCGCGATGGTCAGGCCGAGGCCGGTGCCGCCGGATTCGCGCGAGCGGGAAGTTTCGATGCGGTAGAAGGGTTCAAACACCTGGGCCAGCTGGTCCGGGGCGATGCCGGGGCCGGCGTCGTGGATGCGGATGCGCGCCGCGCCCACCATGCGCTCCACCGTCACGCTGGCGCTGTGGCCGTATTTGACGGCGTTGTCGAGCAGGTTCACCAGGCAGCGGCGGATCGCCAGCGGGCGGCCCATCAGGGCCATGGCGGCGCGGCCTTTCAGGGTCACGTCCTGGCCGGCGTCGGCGGCGTCGGCGCACACGCTGTCGAGCAGGGAGTCGAGGTCCAGCGCCTGCATGTTCTCGGTGCTGTCCATGCTGCGCGCCAGGTCCAGGCCCTCTTTCACCATCTGCTGCGTGGCCGACAGGTCGCCCAGCAGCTTTTGCTGCAGGTCGCTGTCGGTGACTTTTTCCAGCCGCAGGCGCATGCGCGTGAGCGGGGTCTGCAGGTCATGGGTGATGGCGGCCAGCATTTGCGTGCGCTGGAAAATGTGCTGGCGGATGCGCGCCTGCATGGCGTTGAAGGCGGCGCTGGCCTGGCGGATTTCGCTGGCGCCGCTCAGGGCCAGCGGCGGATGGTTGATGTCGTTGCCCAGGTCTTTCGCGGCCTGCGCCAGCTTCTGCAGCGGGCGCACGGCCATGCGGGTGACCAGGTAGGCCAGGCCGACTATGCTGAACAGGAAAGGCAGAATGCTGAACAGCTCGTTCTGGCCGGTGGGCGGCGGCGAACGCGGCGGCAGCACGGTCAGGCGCAGCACCTGGCCGTCGTGCAGGCCCACGTGCACCACGCCGCAGATGCCGCGCCACTGGACCGGGCCGAAGATGGAGTTGATCTCGCGCGGCGCGTCGCAGGCGGCCGGGCGGCCCGGCTGCGGCGCCAGCACGTAGTCCTTGCCCAGGCGGGCGGACAGCTGGCGGGAAAACGGCGTCGGCTGGGCCGCCGTGTCGATGGCGGCGTCGCTCGCCTCCAGCCGCAGGCCGCCCTGGCTGACGATTTTCAGGTAGGCGGCGCGCGCGTCCGGCGCCACCACGCTGATGGTGGAAATGATTTCATCGGAGCGGTCCAGCACATAGGAGTCGCGGTAGCGCTCCAGCGTGCGCTGGCGTTCGGTGACGGCCAGGTAATGCGTCAGCGCGGCCGAGCCCACGATGCCCAGCAGCAGCACCAGAAAAACACGGCCCGTCATCGAACTGAGGAAATCTTTCACGCCAGCGGCTCCACGCTGACGGCGCCGGCCAGCACATAGCCGCCGTTGCGCACGGTCTTGATGATTTGCGGCACGCGCGCGTCCTCGCCCAGCTTCTGGCGCAGGCGGCTGATCTGGATGTCGATCGAGCGGTCGAAGGGGTCGGCGTCGCGGCCCTGGGTCAGGTTCAGCAGCTGGTCGCGGTTGAGCACGCGGTTGGGGTGTTCCAGGAACACTTTCAGCAGGCGGAATTCGGCGCCCGAGAGCATAATGACCAGGCCGTCCGGATTGACCAGATGGCGCGCGGTCAGGTCCAGCGTCCAGTTGGAAAAGCGCATCTGCTGCACCTTGTCGGAGCCGGCATTGGACGGCATGGCGTGGCTGCGGCGCAGCACGCTGCGGATGCGGGCCAGCAGTTCGCGCGGCTCGAACGGTTTCGGCAGGTAGTCGTCGGCGCCCATTTCCAGGCCCAGGATGCGGTCCAGCGGCTCGTTGCGCGCGGTCAGCATGATGACCGGCAGCGAGGAGGTGGCGCGCAGCTTGCGGCACAGGCTCAGGCCGTCGTCGCCGGGCAGGTTCAGGTCCAGCACGATCAGGTCAGGACGGGCTTCGTCGAGCTGTTTCCACATGGCGGTGCCGTCCGCCGCGCACTGGGCGCGATAGCCGTTGGATTCCAGATAATCGGCCAGCAGGGAGCGGATATCGCGGTCGTCGTCGACGATCAGGATGGTAGAAGTTTGTTCCATGCTCCAATTATCCTTAGTTCGGCGGGGGAAGGCCAACAAGCGTTTGTATCGGCTTGTATATCCTGCGCCACAGCAAGTAGCGGCGGCGGAGAAACAGTTTGATACAAAAGCGGCCGGCGGGGCAATGCAGGGGCAACACCACCCTGCCAAGATGTGTTCCATGTGCAGTGCACATAAGCAGAAGCCACTGAACCCAACGCAAAGGATGGACCATGAACACGATACGCAAATCCCTCATCATCGGCATGACCGTATTCGGTCTGGGCGTGGCCGGCAGCGCCGCCTACGCCGCCGACGCCCCGGCTCCGGGCCGCCACGGCCAGGCTCTGACGCAGGAGCAGATCGCCGCCAAAATGGCCGAGCGCCAGGCCAAATTCAAGGAAATGGTCGCCAAGCGCCAGGCCGCGCTGCACGACAAGCTGAAGCTGACGGCGGCGCAGGAACCGGCCTGGGCGGCCTTCACCGCCGCCACCGCGCCCAAGCTGCCGGCAGCCCGTCCGGACCGCGCCGCGCTGGCCCAGCTGAGCACGCCGGAACTGATGGAAAAACGCCAGGAAATGCACAAGCAGATGCTGGCCCAGCAGGAAGTCCGCCTGGCCGCGCTGAAGACCTTCTACGCGCAGCTGACGCCTGAGCAGCAAAAGACCTTCGACGAGGCAGCCAGGCACCGCCACGGCCGTTTCGGCGGCCACCGCGGCGGCCAGGGTGGCGGGATGATGATGCGCCACGGCTAAGCCGGCAAGGCGGGTTACGCGCCCACGCGCTAACCCGCCCTACGCTCGACTCAGCACCTGCGAAAATATCGTAGGGCGGGTTAGCAGCGGCGCTGCGTAACCCGCCAAGCGCCGTCCGGAACTACTGCAGCTTATCCAGCGACTTCAGGAAGGTTTCCGCATTCTGGAACCCCACCACGCGGGAATCCGGAATCTCCTGCCCTTGCGCATTGAACAGAATAATGCCCGGCGGACCAAACAGCTTGAAACGCTTCAGCAAAGCCTTGTCATCTTCATCATTGGCGGTCACATCCACCTGCAGCAGCACGGTGTTGGCCAGCCTGGCCTTGACCGCCGGCTCGATGAAGGTCAGCTTCTCCATTTCCTTGCAGGACACGCACCAGTCGGCATAAAAGTCGAGGATGGCGGTCTTGCCGCCCGTTTGCGCCAGCGCGGCATCCAGCTGGGCCACGGTTTTCACGCGCGTGAAGTGCACCGCCTGCGCGCCGCCGGTCAGGTGCGCCAGCGGCGCCAGCACATCCCTGCCCCCGGTAGCCAGGCCCACCAGCTGCACGCCGCCGAGAAGAATGAACACGGCCGCCACCGCCTTGGCCAGCCAACCGTAGCCCGCGCTGCCCCAGTTCATGCCCCGGCTGCGGCCGGTGCGGGACAGCAGATACACGCCGTAGCCTATGCCCAGCAGCGCGAAGCCCACCATGGCCAGCGCGGCCGGCAGCACCGGCGACACCAGCCACAAGGCCATGGCCAGCAGCAGCACGCCGAAGAATTGCTTCACATTGTCCATCCAGGCGCCCGCGCGCGGCAGCAAGGTGCCGGCCGACACGCCCACCAGCACCAGGGGCACGCTCATGCCCACCGCCATGGCGAACAGCGCGCCGCCGCCGACAACCACGTCGCGCGTCTGGCTGATGTAGACCAGGGCGCCGGCCAGCGGCGCGGCCACGCAGGGGCCGACGATGAGGGCGGAGATGGCGCCCATGGCGAACACGCCGGCCAGCTTGCCGGAGGACTGGCGGTTGGACACGGTGCTCAGGCGGCTTTGCAGGCCGGCCGGCACTTGCAGTTCGTACACGCCGAACATGGACAGCGACAGGCCCACCATCAGCAGGCCGAAGGCGCCCAGCACCCACGGATTCTGCAGCGCGGCGGCCAGGCCTTCGCCGATCAGCCCGGCGGCCACGCCCAGCGCGGTGTAGACAATGGCCATGCCCAGCGCGTAGGTGAGCGACAGCAGCAGGCCGCGCGAGCGGCTGCTGTGCTGGCCTTCGCCGACAATAATCGAGGACAGGATGGGCACCATGGGCAGCACGCAGGGCGTGAACGCCAGGCCCAGGCCCAGCAGCGCGAACAGCGGCAGGATGACCAGCAGGCGGCCGCCCTTGAGCGCCGCTTCGATCTTGCCCAGCTCGCTGGCGGCGCCGGTGCCGGATGCGGCGCCCTGCGGCGATGCCGCAGCCACGTCAGCCGCCGGCGCCACGCTCCTGCCGCCGCTGCCGACCAGGCTGGCCTGCGCGTCCTGCGGCGAATAGCACAGGCCCTTGTCCGAGCAGCCCTGCGAGGTGGCGGTCAGGGTGAACGGGCCGGCCGTGTCCACCGGGATGGTGATGGTGATGTGCTTGCGGTAGGTTTCGACTTCCTTGTTGAAGGTATCGTCGAATTTGACCTTGCCCGGCGGGATGTCCGGCTTGCCCAGCGTGGCGCCCTGCGCCTTGAAGGCGAAGCGCTCGCGGTACATATAGTAGCCGTCCGCGATCTCGTAGGTGACGCTGGCGGTTTTCGCGTCCAGCATGCGGGCCGAGAATTTGAAGGCGACGGCGGGATCGAGGAAATCCTCTTCGGCGCGGGCCGGGACGGAGAACAGCAGCGTCAGCAATGTTAGGGAGAGCAGCAGGCGGACGAGGTGGTGGGCAAAGCGGAACATGACAGCCTTCTAAAACTAAAACTTTTCTATGGTACACCTGCTTGGCGGGTTACGCTCCGCTAACCCGCCCTACGCGCTTGCCACGCCTCGGGTCTGGACGATGCGTAGGGCGGGTTAGGGGCGCAGCCACGTAACCCGCCAAACCAGCGGCGCATAAAAAAAGCCAGGCAGAGCCTGGCTTTTTCTTACTCGGCGTGAATTACGCTTCGTCAGCAACTTCAACAGCTTCGGTGACTTCTGGACGGTCCAGCAGTTCAACGTAAGCCATAGGAGCGTTGTCGCCTACGCGGAAACCCATTTTCAGGATGCGCAGGTAGCCGCCATTGCGGTTGGCGTAGCGTGGGCCCAGTTCAGCGAACAGCTTCAGGACCATTTCGCGGTCGCGCAGGCGAGCGAAGGCCAGACGCTTGTTGGCCAGGGTGTCGGTCTTGCCCAGGGTCAGGATCGGCTCGATCACGCGGCGCAGTTCCTTAGCTTTAGGAACGGTGGTTTTGATGGCTTCATGACGCAGCAGGGAAACGGTCATGTTGCGCAGCATAGCCAGGCGGTGGGACGAGGTACGATTCAGTTTACGGAGGCCGTGACGGTGACGCATGGTACTTCCTTTCAATGATGTTTAATGCCAGGTTCTTCGATCGCCAGGGCTCTCACCAGGGCGCGGACCGGTTCATAAGGGTTAAACGCCTCTGGCACATGCCGGGGACGGGTGCTACAAGAATTACTTCTCCAGACCTGCAGGCGGCCAGTTCTCCAGCTTCATGCCCAGAGTCAGACCACGCGAAGCCAGCACTTCCTTGATTTCGTTCAAGGACTTGCGGCCCAGGTTCGGCGTCTTCAGCAGTTCGTTTTCCGAACGCTGGATCAGGTCGCCGATGTAGTAGATGTTTTCCGCTTTCAGGCAGTTGGCCGAACGCACGGTCAGCTCCAGGTCGTCCACTGGACGCAGCAGGATAGGATCGACCAGCGGAGCGCGCGATGGCGCTTCGGCGGCCGCTTCCGTGCCTTCCAGGGCGGCGAACACATTCAACTGGTCCACCAGGACGCGGGCCGACTGGCGGATCGCTTCTTCCGGCGTGATCACGCCGTTGGTTTCGATGTTGATGATCAGCTTGTCCAGGTCGGTACGCTGTTCCACACGGGCCGATTCCACGGCGTAAGACACGCGGCGCACTGGCGAGAACGACGCGTCCAGGATGATGCGGCCGATGGTCTTGTTGGTGTCTTCGGACAGGCGGCGGACGTTGCCCGGCACATAGCCGCGGCCTTTTTCCACTTTGATCTGCATGTCCAGCTTGCCGCCTGCGGTCAGGTGGGCAATCACGTGGTCCGGGTTGATCAGCTCGACGTCGTGCGGCAGGTCGATGTCCGATGCCAGGACGGCGCCTTCGCCTTCCTTCTTCAGGGTCAGGGTGACGGAGTCACGGTTGTGGACTTTGAAGACCACGCCCTTCAGGTTCAGCAGCAGGTCAACCACGTCTTCCTGGACGCCGTCCAGCGACGAGTACTCGTGCACCACGCCGGCGATCGTCACTTCGGTCGGCGCGTAGCCGATCATGGACGACAGCAGCACGCGGCGCAGCGCGTTGCCCAGGGTGTGGCCGTAGCCACGCTCGAACGGCTCCATCACGACTTTCGCGTGGCCGGCGCCCAGGGTTTCTACGTCGATAATACGTGGCTTCAACAAACTGTTTTGCATGAAATGTCCTTTTCAATACCCTCGGCTCATTACACCGATAAGGCTGATGGCATTAGTGAAAACGCCCGCTGTGCGTTTGCGGCAGCGGGCGGGGAACGACTGACTACGATTAACGCGAGTACAGTTCGACGATCAGCGATTCGTTGACGTCGTGGGCGATTTCGTTGCGCTCTGGCAGCGATTTCAGGGTGCCTTCCATTTTCTTGGAATCCACCGACACCCAAGCTGGCATGCCAACTTGTTCAGCCAGCGACAGCGCTTCAACGATACGCACTTGCTTTTTGGCTTTTTCGCGCACAGCGATCACGTCGCCGGTTTTCACGTTGTACGAAGCGATGTTCACGACATTGCCGTTCACGGTGAAGGCCTTGTGCGATACCAGCTGGCGCGCTTCGGCGCGGGTCGAGCCGAAGCCCATGCGGTATGCAACGTTGTCCAGGCGGGTTTCCAGCAGGGACAGCAGGGTTTCACCGGTGTTGCCTTTGCGGCGGTCGGCTTCAGCGAAGTAGCGGCGGAACTGGCGTTCCAGGATGCCGTACATGCGTTTTACTTTTTGCTTTTCGCGCAGCTGGTTGCCGAAGTCCGAGGTGCGGGCGCCCGATTTCACGCCGTGCTGGCCTGGCTTGACGTCCAGTTTGCATTTCGAATCCAGGGAGCGGCGTGCGCTCTTCAGGAACAGATCAGTGCCTTCACGGCGGGACAGCTTTGCTTTTGGTCCGATATAACGTGCCACGGTGCTTTCCTTTAAATAATGACGCCCCAGCCAGCCGCTGTGCGGATGGTTAGGCGCTAGTCCAGCTCACTTTCAGCTTGGACGGTGGCTCAAAACGAAAAACCCGCCGGAGTTGATCCGACAGGCGAGAACAGCCGGACAGTATAGCCGTTTCCGGCCCACTGTTCCAGCGGTTTTTTGCTTCCAAGAGGACGGCGCCGGCGGACTGGTCCGCCGGCAACGTCATTAGATACGACGACGCTTAGGAGGACGGCAGCCGTTGTGCGGTACTGGGGTAACGTCCTGGATCTCGGTGATCTTGATGCCCAGGTTGTTCAGTGCGCGCACTGCGGATTCGCGACCAGGACCTGGGCCCTTGATACGCACTTCCAGATTCTTGACGCCGCACTCAACAGCCACTTTACCAGCGGCTTCCGCAGCAACCTGCGCTGCGAACGGGGTCGATTTACGCGAACCCTTGAAGCCAGCGCCACCGGAGGTCGCCCACGACAGGGCATTGCCCTGACGGTCGGTGATGGTGATGATGGTGTTGTTGAAGGAAGCGTGAACGTGTGCGATACCTTCGGCAACGTTCTTCTTGACCTTCTTGCGTACGCGAGCTGCTGCTGCGCTGCTTTGTTGCTTAGCCATAATATTTTCCTAAGATTATTTCTTCAGCGATTGAGCGGCTTTGCGCGGGCCCTTGCGGGTACGTGCATTGGTGCGGGTACGCTGGCCGCGGACCGGCAGGCCCTTACGGTGACGCATGCCGCGGTAGCAGCCCAGATCCATCAGACGCTTGATGTTCATCGACAGTTCGCGGCGCAGATCGCCTTCCACTACGAACTTGCCGATTTCATCACGCAGCTTTTCCAGCTCGCTGTCGTCCAGATCTTTGATCTTCTTGTTGGTTGGAACACCCGTCGCCTGGCAGATGAACTGCGAGCGTGGGCGGCCGATACCGTAGATGGCGGTCAGGCCGATAACGGTATGTTGGTGGTTTGGGATGTTAACCCCTGCAATACGTGCCATTCGTTATTCCTCGATAAATAACGGTTATTAACCTTGACGCTGCTTGTGACGCGGTTCGACGCAGATTACGCGGACCACACCTTTGCGCTTGATGATCTTGCAGTTGCGGCAGATGCGCTTGACTGAAGCGTTAACTTTCATTTTTGCACTCTCTTCTAGTACGATTGTTTATTTACTTGGTCCGGAACACGATGCGGGCCCGGCTCAGATCGTAAGGTGTCAGTTCGACCGTCACCTTGTCGCCAGGAAGGATGCGGATATAGTTCATCCGCATTTTACCCGAAATATGCCCGAGCACCACGTGCCCGTTTTCCAGCTTCACTCGAAATGTTGCATTGGGGAGATTCTCCAGAATCTCGCCTTGCATCTGTATGACGTCGTCTTTTGCCATTTTTCGTTATGTTTGCCGCGCTTATCGCTGCGGAATCCCGCCCTTGAAGTTTGCTTTGCGCAGCAGCGATTCATATTGCTGCGACATCACATAGTTTTGCACCTGGGCCATGAAATCCATGGTCACAACCACAATAATCAACAGGGAGGTGCCGCCAAAGTAGAAGGGAACCTTCCACTGGGCATTCATAAACTCCGGCAACAAACACACCAGCGTGATGTAGACGGCGCCGGCCAGGGTCAATCGCGTCAGGATCTTGTCGATGTAGCGGGCAGTCTGCTCACCGGGACGTATCCCTGGCACAAAGGCCCCGCTCTTCTTCAAGTTGTCCGCTGTTTCCTTGCTGTTGAACACCAGCGCGGTATAGAAGAAACAGAAGAACACGATTGCAATGGCGTACAACAATGCATGGATAGGCTCGCCCGATGCCAGCGATGCCGCCAGGTCTTTCATGAAACTGACGACAGGACTGGACTTGTCGAGCCCCTTCGAGAACCAGTCCACGAGCGTAGCCGGGAACAAGATAATCGACGATGCGAAGATCGGCGGGATCACGCCTGCCATGTTCAGCTTCAGCGGCAGGTGGCTGGTTTGGCCACCGTAGATCTTGTTGCCGACTTGACGCTTGGCGTAGTTGACCAAAATCTTGCGCTGTCCACGCTCCACGAACACCACGGCGAAGGTAACCAGGGCTACCAGGGCCACGATGAGGATCGCCGAGAAGCTGCCGATCGAACCGGTCGACACCTGGGTGAACAAGCCACCCAGCGCGCCCGGCAGACCGGCGGCGATGCCGGCGAAGATGATGATGGAGATGCCGTTACCGAGACCGCGCTCGGTAATCTGCTCCCCCAGCCACATCAGGAACATGGTGCCGGTCAACAGCGTCACGATCGTCACGAAGCGGAAGCCCAGGCCAGGATCCAGCACCAGGCCAGGCTGCGATTCCAGGGCCACGGACACACCCAGCGCCTGGAACAGAGCCAGTGCCACCGTCGCATAACGGGTGTACTGGGTGATCTTGCGGCGGCCGGATTCGCCTTCCTTCTTCAGCGCTTCCATCTGCGGCGACACGATCGACAGCAACTGCATGATGATCGAGGCCGAGATGTAGGGCGTGATACCCAGCGCAAACACCGTGAAGCGAGACAGGGCGCCACCGGAGAACATGTTGAACATGCCCAGGATGCCGCCTTCCTGCGACTTGAACAGTGCCGCGAGCTGTGCCGGGTCTACACCCGGCACAGGAACGTGAGCGCCGATACGGTACACCACCAATGCGCCAAGCAAAAACCACAGGCGGCCCCAAGGGAAGCCAGCTGCAGCGCTCTTAGCAAGTTGCGGGTTGGTCGCCAATTTTCGCTCCGATCTAGCTGTTAGCTACTGACTCAGGCTACCGAGCCGCCAGCCGCTTCGATGGCCGCTTTCGCGCCCGCGGTGACTTTCAGGCCTTTGACCACGACGGCTTTGGTGATTTCGCCGGAGGCGATCACGCGCACGTCGCGGGCCAGCACGCCCAGCACGCCGGCTTGCTTCAGGACCAGAATGTCGACTTCGCCGGTCGGCAGGTTGTTCAGGTCGGACAGGCGCACTTCAGCTTTGAAGGTGGCGTTGAGCGACTTGAAACCGCGCTTAGGCAGACGGCGTTGCAGAGGCATTTGACCGCCTTCGAAGCCGACTTTGTGGAAGCCGCCCGAACGCGATTTTTGACCCTTGTGGCCACGGCCGGCGGTTTTACCCAGGCCGGAGCCGATACCGCGACCGACGCGACGCTTGTAGTGCTTCGCGCCTTCTGCAGGTTGAATGGTATTCAGTTCCATTGATTTCTCCAGATCATAAGCCAGGGCTTACGATACGACTTTCACGAGGTAGGCGACCTTGTTGATCATGCCGCGTACCGATGGGGTGTCCTGCAACTCGGCAACCGAGTTAACACGGCGCAGACCCAGGCCACGCACGGTGGCGCGGTGGTCTTGACGAGTGCCGATCAGGCCCTTCACCAGTTGTACTTTGATAGTGCTCATGTGGTTTCCCCTTAAGCCAGGATGTCTTCCACCGACTTGCCGCGTTTCGCAGCGATGTCAGCAGCAGTACTGATTTTCGACAGGCCGTCCAGGGTAGCGCGCACCAGGTTGTACGGGTTCGACGAGCCGGTGGATTTCGCCACCACGTCCGTCACGCCCATCACCTCGAAGATCGCGCGCATGGCGCCACCAGCGATCACGCCGGTACCCGGCTTGGCTGGCATCATCATCACTTTCGACGCGCCGTGGCGGCCGATGACGGTGTGATGCAGCGTGCCGTTTTTCAGCGGCACTTTGATCAGGTTGCGGCGGGCTTCTTCCATTGCCTTTTGCACACCCACTGGCACTTCTTTCGATTTGCCTTTACCCATGCCGATGCGGCCATCGCCGTCACCAACCACGGTCAGCGCCGCGAAGCCCATGATACGACCACCCTTGACCACTTTGGTCACGCGGTTGATCGCGATCATTTTTTCGCGCATGCCGTCGTCCGGCTTGTCGCTTTGCATTTTAGCTTGCATTTTTGCCATGATCGTACCCTTAGAACTTCAGACCGGCTTCGCGGGCAGCTTCTGCCAGCGCTTTGACACGGCCGTGGTAACGGAAACCGGAGCGGTCGAACGCAACTTCGGTGATTCCTGCTTTCAGTGCTTTTTCTGCTACGCGTTTGCCCACCAGTGCGGCGGCGGCGGCGTTGCCACCCTTGCCGGATTTGCCAGCCAGTTCAGCGCGCACTTCCGCTTCCGCGGTCGAGGCCGAAACCAGTACTTTGGCATCCGGGCTGGTCAAGTTTGCATAGATGTGCAGGTTGGTGCGGTGGACCGACAGGCGGTTCACTTTCAGCTGCGCAATCTTGATCCGGGTTTGACGTCCGCGACGCAGACGAGATTCTTTTTTATCCATCGTCAGCCCCTAATTACTTCTTCTTGGTTTCTTTGATCTTAACCACTTCGTCCGAATAACGGACGCCCTTGCCCTTGTAAGGCTCAGGTGGGCGGTAAGCGCGAACTTCGGCGGCGACCTGGCCGACCTTTTGACGATCGATACCCTTGATCAGGATCTCGGTCGGGGTCGGGGTTGCGCAGGTGACGCCTTCTGGCATCGCATGGGCGACCGGGTGCGAGAAGCCGAGCGACAGGTTCAGCTTGTCGCCAGCGGCTTGCGCCTTGTAACCCACGCCAACCAGGTTCAGTTTCTTTTCGAAACCCTTGGTGACGCCGGTGACCATATTGTTCACCAGGGCGCGCAGCGTGCCGGACATGGCATTGGCTTCGCGGCTGTCGTCGGCCACGTTGAAGGACAGGGTGCCGGCGTTGTTTTCGACTTTCACCTGGCCGGTCAGGGCCTGGGTCAGTACGCCCAGCGGGCCTTTTACGGTAATCGCTGCTGCGGAGATGGCGACTTCAGCGCCAGCTGGCACAGCGATAGGCATTTTAGCTACACGAGACATTATTGCTCCTTACGCGACGTAGCAGATGACTTCGCCGCCGACGCCGGTAGCGCGTGCTTTGCGGTCGGTCATGACGCCTTGCGGGGTCGACACGATGGCAACGCCCAGGCCGTTCATCACGGTTGGGATTTCATCCTTGCCCTTGTAGACGCGCAGACCCGGACGGGACACGCGCTCAAGGCGCTCGATAACAGGACGGCCTACATAATACTTCAAACCGATTTTGAGTTCCGACTTGCCGCCAGCTTCGGCGACAGCGTAGTCCTCAATGTAACCCTCGTCCTTCAGGACGTTGGCAATCGCTACTTTGACTTTCGACGATGGCATGGCCACGGTCGTTTTTTGAACGCCTTGGGCGTTGCGAATGCGGGTCAGCATATCGGCGATAGGATCGCTCATACTCATTGCTTGTTCTCCTATTACCAGCTGGCTTTAGTCATACCCGGAATCTCACCACGCATGGCGAATTCACGGAGCTTGATACGGCCCAGACCGAATTTACGGAAGGTGCCGCGTGGACGACCGGTGACGGCGCAACGGTTGCGCTGACGGGTCGGAGCGGAGTTACGTGGCAGCGCCTGCAGTTTCAGGCGGGCTTCGTAACGCTCTTCTTCCGTCTTCGACTGGTCGTCGATGATGGCCTTCAGCGAGGCGCGCTTGGCAGCGAATTTGTTTGCCAGGTCGACACGCTTCTGTTCACGGTTAATCAGTGCGAGTTTTGCCATGATCTATTAGTTCCTGAACGGGAATTTAAAGGCGGCGAGCAGAGCTTTCGCTTCGTCGTCGGTCTTCGCGGTGGTGGTGATCGAAATGTTCATACCACGCAGCGCATCGATCTTGTCGTACTCGATCTCTGGGAAGATGATCTGTTCTTTGACACCGATGTTGTAGTTGCCGCGGCCGTCGAACGAACGACCGGACACGCCACGGAAGTCACGCACGCGCGGCAGGGCCACGGTGATGAAACGATCCAGGAACTCGAACATACGGGCGCCGCGCAGGGTCACCATGGTACCGATCGGATAGCCTTCGCGGATTTTGAAACCGGCGATAGCTTTGCGCGACTTGGTGGTCACTGGCTTCTGGCCGGCGATCTTGGTCAGGTCGCCAACGGCGTGTTCCAGAACCTTCTTGTCGGCGATTGCTTCGCCCACACCCATGTTCAGGGTGATCTTGGTCAGGCGCGGCACTTCCATTACCGTTTTGTAACCGAATTTCTCGGTCAGCTCGGCAACGATTTTGTCTTTATAGACTGCTTGCAGACGGGCCATTTCTTATTACCCTTTCACTACTTCGCCGTTCGACTTGAAGACGCGGACTTTTTTGCCGTCCACATCTTTGAAGCCTACGCGATCTGCCTTACCGGTCGCAGCGTTGAACAGAGCAACGTTGGACACGTGAATAGGCATGGTCTTGTCAACGATGCCACCAGTTACGCCAGTCATCGGGTTCGGCTTGGTCGCTTTTTTAGCAACGTTGACGCCCTCAACCACGACATGCTCAGCGTCTACACGCTGTTGCACGGTGCCGCGCTTGCCCTTGTCTTTACCGGTCAAAACGATGACTTCGTCGTTTTTACGAATCTTATCCATTTACTGACTCCTTACAGGACTTCCGGTGCCAGGGACACGATCTTCATGAACTTCTCAGTGCGCAGTTCGCGCGTGACAGGTCCGAAGATGCGGGTACCGATCGGCTCCAGCTTGGCGTTCAGCAGCACGGCGGCGTTGCCGTCGAACTTCACCAGGGAGCCGTCTTGGCGGCGCACACCTTTAGCGGTACGCACAACCACAGCGTTGTAAATTTCACCTTTTTTGACACGGCCGCGTGGCTGGGCAACCTTGACGGTTACCTTGATCACGTCGCCAATGCCAGCATAACGGCGCTTGGAGCCGCCCAATACCTTGATGCACATGACTTCTTTGGCACCGGTATTGTCGGCCACTTCGAGCCGGCTTTCAGTTTGAATCATAGTATTCTCTTTCCCAACTTAAGCCGAAGAATCCACACAATGTGGACCTCTCGGTCAGTCTTGGTCCCGCCAATGGCTTTCACCATTGTTTGGGTGCTTGACCTTCATACAAGTACTGACCGCGGTCCATGTCTGCGGAGAGACACTTTGCGGCGTTACATGAACGAAGCCCGCAAGTATTACACGAAACCTGCGGGCTTGCAAGAACTAATTGAAAAGCGCCACCGGCTAGGCCGGCGACGCTTGGTCAATTAAACGATTTGTGCAGCTTGCACTACACGAGTCACCGTCCACGCCTTCGTTTTGGAGATCGGACGGCCTTCCTGGATCTCGACCGTATCACCGGCTTTGACTTGGTTGGTTTCGTCGTGTGCGTGGTATTTAGCCGAACGCACAATGATCTTGCCGTACAGAGGGTGCTTCACGTGACGTTCGATCAGAACGGTAACGGTCTTGTCCATCTTGTCGGACACCACTTTACCGATCAGCGTGCGCTTGAGCGACTGTTTCACTGGTTGGTTCATTTGGCTTCCTTCAGATTCATTACCGTTTTTACACGCGCGATGTCGCGGCGTACCTTCTTGAGCTGCGAAGTGTTGCTCAGTTGCTGCGTAGCGGTTTGCATACGCAGACCAAACTGGGCCTTCAGCAGATCGTTCAGCTCTTGTTGCAGAGCTGCCTGGTCTTTGCCGCGGAGTTCAGATGCTTTCATATTTCACTCCTATTATTGGCCAACCTGGCGCACCACGAAGGTGGTAGCCAGAGGCAGTTTGGCAGCAGCCAGGCGGAACGCTTCGCGTGCCAGTTCTTCACCGACGCCGTCCATTTCGTACAGGACTTTGCCCGGACGGATTTCAGCGACGTAGTATTCCGGGTTACCTTTACCGTTACCCATACGAACTTCGGCCGGCTTGTTCGAAATCGGCTTGTCCGGGAAAACGCGGATCCAGATACGGCCGCCACGTTTGATGTGACGGGTCATGGCGCGACGTGCTGCTTCGATCTGGCGCGCGGTGATACGACCGCGGGCCACTGCTTTCAGACCGAACTCGCCGAACGACACCGAAGTGCCGGCGGTGTGCGAAATGCCGGTGTTGCGGCCTTTCTGCTCTTTACGATACTTCCTGCGTGCTGGTTGCAGCATGGTTATTCTCCTGCTTTCTCAGCTGGTGCAGCGGCGGCCGGTTTAGCGGAACGCACGCGGGCAGCACCTGCCGGGGATGGTTTAGCACCGGCCGGACCTGGACGTGGGCGGCCGGAAGGCTTGCCATCGTCACGGCGTGGACCGCGGCTTTTCTTCTCGTCAGCCGGGGTCTCGATGACTGGCGCTTCGCCGGTAGGCGAGCGGTCACCCTTGTAGACCCACACCTTGACGCCGATGATGCCGTAGGTGGTCGATGCTTCGCTGGTGCCGTAGTCGATGTCGGCGCGCAGGGTATGCAGAGGCACGCGGCCTTCGCGGTACCATTCTTTACGCGCGATCTCGATGCCGTTCAGACGGCCCGACGACATGATCTTGATGCCCAGGGCACCCAGACGCATGGCGTTTTGCATCGCGCGCTTCATGGCGCGGCGGAACATGATACGCTTTTCCAGCTGCTGCGAGATCGAATCGGCGATCAGCTGCGAGTCGATTTCCGGCTTGCGGATTTCTTCGATGTTCACGTGCACCGGCACGCCCATGATCTTGGTCAGCGCCGACTTCAGTACTTCGATGTCTTCGCCTTTTTTACCAATGACCACGCCTGGACGCGAGCTGTAGATCGTGAAGCGCGCGTTCTTGGCTGGGCGCTCGATGACGATGCGGCCAACGGAGGCGTTCTTCAGTTTCTTTTTCAGGAAAGCGCGAGCTTTCAGGTCTTCGTTCAGCATGGCAGCGAAATTGCCGTTGCCTGCGTACCAGCGCGAAGCCCAGTTACGGGTGACCGCCAGACGGAAACCGGTTGGATGAATTTTCTGACCCATCGTGGCTCCTTAGTTACCGACAGTCACGTACACGTGACAGGATTGTTTCGAAATGCGGTCGCCACGGCCCTTTGCACGCGCGGTGAAGCGCTTCAGGATCGGGCCCTTTTCGACGTAGATCGTTTTCACGAACAGTTCGTCGATATCGGCACCATCGTTGTGCTCGGCGTTCGCGATTGCGGACTCCAGCACTTTCTTGATGATGGCCGCGCCTTTTTTCGGGCTGAACTGCAGAATGTTCAGCGCAGCGTCAACCTTCTTGCCGCGGATCAGATCAGCCACCAGGCGGCCTTTTTGATCCGACAGGCGCACGCCTTTGAGGATAGCTTTGGTTTCCATTATTTCTTAGCCTTTTTGTCAGCAGCGTGGCCCTTGAACGTGCGGGTCAGCGCGAATTCGCCGAGCTTGTGACCAACCATGTTCTCGGAAACATACACTGGCACGTGCAGCTTGCCGTTGTGCACAGCGATCGTCAGACCGATGAAGTCAGGCATGATCGTCGAGCGGCGCGACCAGGTTTTGATTGGCTTTTTGTCTTTGGTCGCTTGCGCGGCTTCGACTTTTTTCACCAGGTGGGCGTCACAGAACGGCCCTTTTTTCAATGAACGAGTCATGGTTTATCCTTATTTCTTGCCGCGGCGCGAGACGATCATCGAAGAAGTACGCTTGTTGCTGCGCGTCTTCTTGCCCTTGGTCTGCTGGCCCCATGGGGACACTGGATGACGACCTGCTGCCGTTTTACCTTCACCACCACCGTGCGGGTGATCGACCGGGTTCATGACCACACCGCGAACGGTAGGACGAACACCGCGCCAGCGCATCGCGCCAGCCTTGCCGATCTTGCGCAGGCTGTGTTCGGCATTGCCGACTTCGCCCACGGTCGCGCGGCACTCGATGTGCACGCGGCGCACTTCGCCCGAGCGCAGGCGCACTTGAGCGTAGGTGCCTTCGCGGGCCATCAGCACAACGCCGGCGCCGGCGGTACGGGCCATCTGGGCACCCTTACCTGGCAGCATTTCGACGCAGTGCATCACGGTACCGACCGGGATGTTGCGGATAGGCAGGCAGTTGCCCGACTTGATAGGCGCTTCCGAACCGTTCATCACGCTGTCGCCAACGGACATGCCCTTGGTCGCGATGATGTACTGGCGCTCGCCGTCGGCGTAGCACAGCAGGGCGATATTCGCGGTGCGGTTTGGATCGTATTCGATACGTTCCACTTTCGCAGGAATGCCATCCTTCTGACGCTTGAAGTCGATCAGGCGATAGTGCTGCTTATGACCACCGCCGATGTGGCGGGTGGTGATGTGGCCGTTGTTGTTGCGGCCGGCAGTTTTGGATTTCTTTTCAACCAGGGCAGCGAACGGACGACCTTTGTACAGGTCCGGGTTCACCACCTTCACCATGCCGCGACGGCCTGGGGAGGTTGGCTTCATCTTTACGAGTGCCATTATTTAGCCTCCTCGGAGAAATTGATTTCCTGGCCAGGCTTCAGGCACACGAAAGCACGCTTGGTATGGTTGCGGCGGCCGGTGAAACGACCCGAACGCTTGACTTTACCTTCGCGATTGACGGTTTGCACCGACAGGACTTCAACCTTGAACAGCAGTTCAACGGCTGCCTTGATCTCAGGCTTGGTCGCATCCGGCAGTACGCGGAATACGATTTGCTCGTTCTTTTCCGCGACCATGGTGGCCTTCTCGGAAATGACCGGAGCCTGCAGCACCTTCATCAGGCGCTCTTCGCTGTGTTTGATGACTGCGCTCATGCCAGCATCTCCTCAATCTTGGCCAGTGCCGCTTTGGTGACCAGGATCTTCTTGTAGAAGACCAGCGACATTGGATCTGCGTGGCGTGGCTCAACTACCAGCACGTTAGGCAGGTTACGGGAAGCCAGTTCCAGGTTTTCTTCGATGTTGTCAGCGATGATCAGCACCGATTCCAGACCCATGGCGTTCAGCTTTTGCGACAGCAGCTTGGTTTTTGGAGCTTCGATAGCGAAGTCTTCAACAACAACCAGGCGCTCTTCGCGAGCCAGTTGGGACAGGATCGAGCAGATACCAGCGCGGTACATCTTCTTGTTCACTTTGTGGGTGAAGTTCTCGTCAGGCGAGTTCGGGAAGATGCGACCACCGCCGCGCCACAGTGGCGACGACGACATACCGGCACGAGCGCGGCCGGTACCTTTTTGGCGCCATGGCTTCTTGGTCGTGTGGTGGACTTCTTCACGGTCTTTCTGCTTACGGTTGCCGCTGCGCGCATTGGCTTGGTAGGCGACCACGATCTGGTGGATCAGGGCTTCGTTGTAATCACGGCCGAAGACGGTGTCAGCGGCGGCAACGTTGGAAGATGCTTGACCTTGAGCATTCAGGAGCTTGAGTTCCATCGATTAAGCCCCTTTCTTTGCTTTGACTTTGACAGCAGGCGAGACGACCACTTGGCCGTTTTTCGCGCCTGGTACCGCGCCTTTGACCAGCAGCAGCTGACGGTCGGCGTCGATACGAGCGATTTCCAGATTCTGGGTGGTAACAGTAACGTCACCCATGTGGCCGGTCATGCGCTTGCCTGGGAATACACGGCCCGGATCCTGCGCCATACCGATCGAACCTGGTACGTTGTGCGAACGCGAGTTACCGTGGGTCTGACGACCGGAGGCAAAGTTGTGACGCTTGATGGTACCGGCGTAGCCCTTACCGATGCTCGTGCCCTGAACGTCGATCTTCTGACCAACTTCGAACAGCGAAGCGGCGATAACTTCACCAGCTTTCAATTCTGCAGCTTTAGCAGCGTCGACGCGGAACTCTTTCAGCAGAGTACCGGCTTCAACACCAGCTTTAGCGTAGTGACCGGCTGCGGCTTTGGTCACGCGGGAAGCGCGACGTTGACCGAAGACGACCTGAACAGCGGAGTAACCATCCGTTTCAGGGGTTTTGATTTGCGCAACGCGGTTGTTCGACACGTCCAGCACGGTGACTGGGATCGAGTCCCCATCATCCGTGAAGATGCGCATCATGCCAACCTTGCGACCGAGGAGGCCTAGGCTCATTTTTTCTCCATTCCCACCTACGATTGGGCGGGGCTTTGTTTAACTACAAAAATTAGTACGGCCCGTAAAAAGATGGATTCCATACCGAAGCCGGCTAGTGTAGCGCGAAAAGACTCTTGACGCAACAACTTAGTACGGGGTATGTGAACTATTTGCGGACATGAAAAAAGGCCAGGCATTGCTGCCTGGCCTTGTGCCGCTTCACGCAGTCAGATTACTTGAAGGCGTACTTCGCGGTCGCGCGGAAGGTGCGGCCCATGCCGTTGTGCAGCTGGGTGTTGAAGCCTTCGGTTGGATAGCGCGGATCGTATGGCGCCGCCTTGTCCAGAATATTCTTGATATTCAGGGCCAGGGTCAGGTTCTTGACGCCGGTGTACGCGTAGTTCAGGCCGAAGGTGGTCCAGCTTGCCACTTCGCAGTTCGAGCTGGTGTACTTAGGCAGGCCGCCCAGCTGGTAGGCGCTGGAAGGCTGGCCGGTACCATAGTGGCAGTACGGCGTTGGGTACACCACGGCGTTGTCGTAGCGGCGCAGCAGGGACACGTGGTCGACGAAGTCCGCCGACAGCGTGGTGCTGTGCACGCCGTAGGTCCAGTTGGTCGACAGCGACGCGCGGTTGCGCGGATTGTCGCCAGCCGACAGCGACCAGTCGGACAGGCCGCCGTTCGAACCGGCGGTGTTGTGGATCGCATCGCCAGGCTGCATGGCGCGCTTGTAGGTGCCCAGGTAGCTCCAGTTCACCGTGCTGCTCAGGCGGCCGTAGTCGCCCAGCGAGTTACGCAGGGTCACTTCCAGGTCCACGCCGGCAACCTGGGTCGAACCCTGGTTGATGTAGGAGCGGTTGACCTGCAGCAGCGGACCCGAGTTCGGCACCACTACGCCGTTTACCACCAGCAAGTTGGCCGGATTGGTGTCGCGCAGCACTTCCGCGCCTGGGTACTGGTTCGGGTGGTCGATCACGGTCTGTCCACCCAGCAGCGCGGTTTCGTCACGCAGCTTGATGTTGTAGTAATCGATCAGGATGTCCAGGTTCTTGGTCGGCTGCAGGATCAGGCCCAGCGATGCGGACTTGGATTTCTCCGGCTTCAGCTCAGGATTGGCCTTGGACAGGCTGGAAACGCTCTTCGAGCAGTCGGTACGGTCGGCGGTGCCGATCGGATTGACGCCATCCGGGCAGCGGATCGAGTCGGTCACGGTCTGGAACGACTGCACGCCGCCTGGCGAAACCTGGGTCAGGGCCGGGGCGCGGAAGCCGCGGGCATAGGTCGCGCGCACTGCCACTTGCTCGGTCACGGTCCACTTGCTGCCTGCTTTAGGCACGAAGCTCGATTCGGTCGGATATTTATCGTAGCGGCCGGCGAAGTCCATCTCGAAGTTCTTGAAGAACGGCGTACGCAGCTCGATGAAGGCCGACTTCACATTGCGCTGGCCGTCCGCAACGGAGTTGGCCAGGCCGATGATTTCGCCCGCGCGGGTGGCCGCGTCCGGGGTCAGGCCGATTTTCTCCTGGCGCGCCTCGGCGCCGAAGGCCAGGCCGATGTCGCCGCCGGACAGCTTGCCCAGCGTGGTCGATGCTTTGGCATCGATCTGCATCACTTGCGAGAAGCCTTTGTTTTCCAGGTCGCGGGTCGAGTTCGGATCAGCAATGGTCGACGCGATGGTACGGTTTTCCGTCATGATGCGCTCGACCACCGGGCGGTACAGCATGCCCAGGTAGTGCTCGGTACGCTCGGTGCGGTTCCACAGCACGCCGGTTTCCCAGTCAAACGCGCCGGTGGTGCCTTTCAGGCCGGCCAGCACGCGGTAGGATTCGTTCAGGTTGTCGCTGCCGCCGGTGTGGCCCATGAAGCGGAAGCCCACCGCAGTGCGCGAGGTCGGGAACGGATTGTCCGGATGGCCCACTGGCAGGATCAGCTGGAATTGCGACGACGGCTTGCCGTCGGCGGCGAACACGGTGCTCGACGAGGTGCTCGAGATCGTGCGTGGCGCGCCCAGATAAGTGCGCTCGGTGCGCGCATACGACACTTCCGAGAACGCGGTCATCGCTTCATTGACCTTGAAGGTGCCGCGCGCCAGGATGTTGGCGTCCTTGCCGGCGCTCTGCACTTCGCTGTAGTCGTTCAGGTTGAAGTTACAGAAAGTACGGTCGATCAGCACGCTGGTCGCGGACAGATTGTGGGCGGCGATATTGCCCACCAGGCGCTGCGACGGATCGCAATTGGTGCGGTTGATCACGTCGGCGCGCAGCGCGTAGGTGGTGGCGAAGTTCTTGCCGCCCGGAGTGCGTTCGCGGTAGAAGAACGGCTGGTCCGTCAGGCTGCTCGAGTACGGGTTCAGGCGGGCGTTGATGTAGCTGTAGGCGGCCTGGTCGACGTCGGTCGCGTTCGCGATGGTGGTGCTGTCGCGCTTGGAAACGTCGAACGAGATAAAGCCGTTGAAGCGGTCCTTGTCCAGGTCGCCGAAACCGATCACGCCGCTGACATTCTTGCGGGCGAATTCGCCGTCATCGTTGGCGGTAATGCTGGCCGCCATGTCGAAGCCGGTGTAGTCGGTCTTGGTGATGAAGTTGATCACGCCGGCGATAGCGTCGGAGCCGTACACCGCCGAAGCGCCATCCTTGAAGATCTCGACGCGCTCGATGGCGGAGATAGGAATGGAGTTCAGGTCGTACACGGCCGATTTGCCCTGGTTCGGGTCGGCATACGCGGACGAGGCGATACGGCGGCCGTTCAGCAGCACCAGGGTCGAAGACGAACCCAGGCCGCGCAGGGAGGCGGTTGCCGCGCCGCGCGAGAAGCCGCCGTCGACGATGTCGACCGACGCGCCGGAGCCGAAGGCCGGGATCGAGTGCAGCAGTTCGGCCACGGTGTTGGCGCCGCTGGCTGCGATCTGCTTGGCGCTCACGGTCTGGACTGGCGACGAGCCTTCCTTGTCCGAACGCTTGATGTTGGAACCGGTAACGAAGACCTTGGTAACCGGCGCTTCTGCTGCTTGTTGTGCGATTGCAAACTGGGTGGTACCCAGTGCTACGGCAACGGCGAGGACGCCCCGTTTGAGGACTAGTTTATTGTTCAAAAGTTTCTCCGCTGTAAGGGTTGCAAGGGACTATACCGGTGCATGCGCGCCGGCTGCCATCTGTGCCGACGGCTTGTTTCAGAAGAGGCTGTGCTATTCCGAAGAAAGAATCTGAACATCTGAGTTAATGAAAGTCAATGAATGGGCAATATATTTGCAACGGCCTTTTTTCACAAAAAACAACATTACAGCACCACTTGCAATATAAGAATATGAGATTCAAACGAAATACTGAATTTAATTTCGAAAACATCGAAATTGTAAAAATATTCCCAATTGCAGCTTAAAGTTCTCAGAAACATATGCGTTTTGCGCGCATTGCAATGATGCTGGATTACAACAGCTTTTTAGTTACAAATATGCAAAAAAACAACACCGTGATGGTAGCTGAAATCACTGAACGGCAACGCAGCCAGCGGCGCCGCTTCAGAACAAAAAAGACGCCCTCCCAATTGCTAACACGGAGTCTTATATCGCTTTTTGACGATCAGTCAAAATCTGAGCCGCGTCCGCGCCGCCCAGCTGGTACCAATCGACTTTGCGGGTGGCAACCATGATGGCGGCCAGCACGGCGAACAGCAGGATGGCGCCCATCACCAGGGCGTTGTTTTCCGAGCTGAGCAAGCCGTACAGCACGCCGTACAAGGCCGTCAGCGCCGCGCCGAAGGCCAGGCCGCGGCGGCGGTCGCGCAGCACGTGGGCCAGGTAGTAGCCGGTCAGCAATATGCAGGCGGCGCTGGCCAGCAGGTAGGCGCCCAGGAAGGCGATGTGCTCGGACAGGCTGACCAGCAGCAGGAAGAACAGCACCAGCGCCAGCCCCACCAGCGCGTACTGCACCGGGTGGATGGGCAGGCGCTTGAGCACCTCGAACAGGAAGAAGGCGGCGAAGGTCAGCGCCACGAACAGCAGGCCATACTTGGTGGCGCGGTCGGCCATGGAATAGATGTTGACCGGCTCGATAAAGCCGACCGCGAAGCTGTCCGGCACGGCGTTGCGCGCGGCGGTGTCGCCAGACCCGGCGGCCAGCTCGCGCTGGCGCAGCTGCTGCTGCGCCTCGGTCGACAGCGCCGAGATGCGCCACAGCGCCTCGAAGCCCTGCTCGCCCACTTTGCGCTGCTCGGGCAGGAAACGCCCGCTGAACTGCGGATGGGGCCAGGACGAGGCCATCGCAAAGCGGTTGTTGCGCGCCAGCGGCACGAACTGCTGGCGGTCCATGCCGGACAGGCTCAGGCCAAAGCTGAACTGCACCGGGCCGGCGGTGGCGTCGGCCATGGCCAGCGGCACGTGCAGGCCCTGGCGGGCGGCGGCCAGGCCCGAACCCTGCTCGAACTCGAAGCTGCGCGCGCCCCAGCGCAGCTTGGGAATGTCGCGCACGCCGCGCACGTCGGAAATGCCCAGCGCCACGAAGGGCGGCTCCGGCGCGATATCGGAGCGTTCCACGGTGCGCGGCAGCGCGGACACCGGCGGCACCGTGAACGCACCCGCCACCGCGTGTTCGCCCTGGAACATCAGCACCTGGTGGATGCCCCGGTAGCGGCGCTCGGTGCCGAAGGTCGATTTCACCTCCAGCTGGTCCGGGAAGACCAGGTGGCGCAGCTGCTTGCGGTAGCGCTTGGCTTCCTTGCGTTTCTCGTCGCCCGCCACCGGCTCCATCACCTCATAAGTTTCGCTGTAGGGCATGACCAGCACCGGCCCGTACACTGTCTGCTCGCCCACCGAATCCTCGGCGATGCTGCGCGCCGCGTCCTGGCGGTAGGCGCTGCGCTCGCGGATGGTGGACTCTATCATCAGCAGCGGAATGCCGATCAGCAGCATCACCGCGATCACGGCCAGTATTTTGAACAACAGTTTCTTTTGCATGGCGCTTCCTTCTGGTTGGAGTGGCGCCAGTCTAGAAAACGCGTATGCGGTGACGATGCGTTCCGTGTGAAGTGCTACAGCGCCAGCGGCAGCGGCAGGTAGAGCGCGGCGCGGCAGCCGCCCTGCCCCGGCCCGGCGATGTTGGCCACGCTGACGGTGCCGCCGTGCAGGGCCGCCACTTCGCGCACAAAGGGCAGGCCCAGGCCGGTGCTCTTGGCGCCGCCGCCGGGGCGCGGCAGCGAGTAGAAGCGCTCGAACACGCGCCCGGCCGCGTAGTCGGGAATGCCGGGGCCGCCGTCGGCCACGTAGATTTCCACGCCCTCGCCGGGCACGCGCGCGCCCAGCGCCACCACGCCGCCGGCCGGCGCGAAGGCGATGGCGTTGTCCAGCAGATTGCCGATGGCCTGGCGCAGCAGCAGCGCGTCGCCGTGCAGCACCGGGGCGCAGTCCCGCGGCAGCTCCAGGTCCAGGCGCAGCCCGCGCGCGGCCAGCGGCGCGGCGAAGTCGCGCGCCACCTCCTGCAGCAGCGCGCCGCTATCGATGCGCTCGAGCGCGTCCAGGCGCTGCTGCTTCTCCACCCGCACCAGCGCCAGCAGCTTGTCGATCAGCTGCCGCTGGCGCGCGTTCTGGCTCAGTATGCTGGACAGGAACTGGCGGCGCTGCTCGGGCGGCATGTCCTCCTGCAGCAGCTCGGCCGAGGCCTGGATGGCGGCGATGGGGCTTTTCAGCTCGTGCGTAAGCGTGTGCATCAGCGTTTCCACATACTCCTTGCCCTCCAGCTTGACGCGCATGGCCTCCAGCGCGTGGCCCAGCGTGCCGATCTCGGTATTGCCCAGCACCGGCAGCGCCACCTTGCGGCCGGCCTGCACCTCCTCCACATAATGCATCAGCTTGCGCAGCGCGCGCGCCAGCCAGTAGGTGGACGCCAGGCCGATCAGCAGCGACAGCGCCAGCAGCAGCGCGCCGCGGCGCAGGATGTGCTGCTGGCTGCGCTCGACAAAGCCCTGCACGCTGGCGTTGGGCTTGGCCACCGTGAGCACGCCGATCAGGCGCTCGCCGTCGCGGATGGGGGCCGCCACGTGCATCACGGTGCTGTTCTCGTCGTCCTCGCGGTCGCGCGTGCTGCGCGCGCCGTACTTGCCGCGCAGGGTCAGGTAGACGTCGTTCCAGCGCGAGTAGTCCTTGCCCACCGCCTTGTTCTCGGAATCGAAACGCACGATGCCCTGCGCGTCGGTAATGTAGATGCGGTAGTCCAGCTTGTTCTTGGGCAGGCCGCTGATCTGCGCGCTGACGCCGCGCCCGGCGTAGTCGCGCATGCGCGCCAGCATGGGCGCGGCGTCGTAGGCGCCGGCGCGCACGTCGTCCGCCACCATCACGGCCAGCAGGTTGGCGGTGTCGACCAGGGTGTCCTCCAGCGTGGCGCGCACGCCCGGCTTGACCTCGGCCATGAACACATTCAGCAGGAACCAGCCGGCCAGGCCGACGATCAGGAAATAGCCCAGCAGAATGCGCAGGCCTATCCTCATGTGGCGGCCAGGCTGTAGCCCAGGCCGCGGTGGGTCTGGATCGGCTCGTTCTCGGGGGAAACCGCGCGCAGCTTGGCGCGCAGCGACTTCACATGGGCGTCCACGGTGCGGTCCAGGGTGTCGGCGGCGCCGGTCCACACGCGGTCCATCAGCTGCGCGCGCGACAGCACGTGGCCGGGATGTTCGATCAGCGTCTTGAGCAGCAGGTATTCATAGCGCGTCAGGTCCAGCGCGTGGCCGAGATACAGCACGCGCGCCTCCAGCGCCCGCAGTTCCAGCCCGGCCACGCGGCGCGCCTGGGAAGCTTGCACCGCCTGCGCCGCCGTCTGCGCGGCCTGCGGCCCCAGGCGGCGCAGGATGACGCGGATGCGCGCCACCAGCTCGCGCGGCGAGAACGGCTTGGTCACATAATCGTCGGCGCCGATCTCCAGGCCCACCACGCGGTCGATTTCATCGCTGCGGGCGGTGAGGAAGATGACGGGCGCGTCCGAGAACTGGCGCAGGCGGCGGCACACCTCCAGGCCGCTCATATCGGGCAGGCCGATGTCGAGCACCACCAGGTCCGGCGGCGGCTGGCCGCCCTCCCCGCGCATGGCCGACAGCGCCTGCTCGCCCAGCATCACGTGCAGCGGCGCGAAGCCCTCGGTGCGCAGTGCATAGGCAATGCCGTCCGCAATCGCCTGCTCATCCTCAACGATCAGGATCGTCTTAGCCATAACATTTCCAGGAACTTAACATCCGCCGAATGTACTGCGCAGCGGGCATGCTGTCCAGCGGAGAGTGCGCCGTGTGCTGCAAGAGAAATAAGGTCGTTGCACATCGCGGACCTTGTATGGATTGTTTTCCTTTATAGTTGTTTAATCCGCGACAAAAATCCATACATCCAGACAAAATGACCCGGACTCCACCCATACAAATCCCCTCCTGGCTGGGCGAATTCAGAGCGGATGGCGGGCCGCGCTATCTGCAGATCGCCGATTTCATCGAGCGCGCGCTGTCTGACGGGCGCCTGCAGCCGGGCGACCGCCTGCCGCCGCAGCGCAGCCTGGCGGCGCGGCTGGAAGTGGACCTGACCACAGTGACGCGCGCCTACGACGAGGCCAGGCGCCGCCACCTGCTGGAAGGCAGGGGCGCGGCCGGCACCTACGCGGCGGCGCCGAAAGTGGAACTGGCGCCGATGCTGGACCTGGGCATGAACATTCCTCCCCCGCCGGCCGGGGTGGATTTCGACGACATGCTGAAACTGGGCCTGTCCCAGGTACTGATGCGCACCGACAGCGATTTGCTGATGAGCTACCAGCTGGGCGGCGGCAGCCAGGCCGACCGCGCGGCGGGTGCGCTCTGGCTGGCGCCCATGTTCGGCCAGGTGGACAAGGAACACGTGGTGGCTTGTCCCGGCGCGCAGTGCGCGCTGGCGGCGCTGATCCTGGCGCTGACGCGGCCGGGCGACGCCATCCTGGCCGAGTCCACCATCTACCCCGGCCTGCGCTCGGCGGCGGAGCAGCTGGGGCGGCGCGTGGTGGCGGTGGATGCAGACGAGGACGGCATGCGCCCGGACGCGCTGGAGAAGGCCTGCAGAAAACACCGCGCGCGGCTGGTCTACCTTAACCCGACTTTGCAGAATCCCACCGCGCGCACCATGCCGGAGCAGCGCCGCCGCGAGATCGCGCAAACGGCCATCCGCTGCGGCGCGGCCATTGTCGAGGACGATCCCTATTGGCTGCTGGCGGGAGCAGCGGCGGCGGCTTCAGCCCCGCCGCCGCTGGCCCGGCTGGCGCCGCGCCACGTCTACTACATTTCCACGCTGTCGAAATGCCTGGCGCCCGGGCTGCGCACGGCCTTCGTGCTGCTGCCGGACGCGCCGGTGCGCGAGCGCTTCCTGCAGGCGCTGCGTTCGCTGGTGCTGATGCCCTCGCCGCTGGCCAGCGCGCTGGTGACGCAATGGATACACGACGGCACGGCGCAGCGCCTTCTTGAGGGAGTACGGGAGGAAGCCCGGGCGCGCCAGCAGCTGGCCGCGCAAATCCTGGCCGGCCTGGCGTTCGCGCCGGGCGGCCCCGACGGCATCCACATCTGGCTCACCTTGCCGGACTACTGGAGCGCCGGCCAGCTGGTCCAGGCCGCGCACGCCGAAGGGCTGGCCGTCACCGCCTCGGACGCCTTCGACGACAGCGCGCGGCCGCCGAACGCCATCCGCATCTCGCTGGGCAGCGTCCGCGAACGCGCGCGCCTGGCCGGCGCCCTGCGCAAGCTCTCCCACCTGCTCGGCCGCCAGCCGCCCGCGCCGCGCGCCGCCGTGGTCTGAAAAGCAAAAAGGCCAGCCCCGCGAGGGACCGGCCTTTCCTTGGCAACGGCAGAGCCGCCAGCCTTAACTCACACTGCGAATTATTGCAGTTTGATTTCTACGTCCACGCCAGCTGGCAGGTCCAGCTTCATCAGCGCGTCAACGGTCTTGTCGGTTGGGTCGACGATGTCCATCAGGCGCTGGTGGGTGCGGATTTCGAACTGGTCGCGCGAAGTCTTGTTCACGTGCGGGGAACGCAGCACGTCGTAACGCTGGATGCGGGTTGGCAGAGGTACTGGACCTTTTACCACGGCGCCGGTGCGCTTCGCGGTGTCAACGATTTCCAGAGCGGACTGGTCGATCAGCTTGTAGTCGAAAGCTTTCAGGCGGATACGGATTTTTTGGTTTGGTGCGGACATGATTATTCCTTAAAAGAACGAGCCGGCGCGGAAGCGGCGGCAATAAGTAACAAACTCAGTACAGCTAAGAGGCGAGATGATAGCACCAAAATGCCAGCCATGCCCGTCTCTGCGACAAAAAAAAGGCAGCGCCGCGAACGGCACTGCCTTCTTGTCTAACAGAGGCTATTAGGCCAGGATTTTTGCTACGACGCCGGCGCCGACGGTACGGCCGCCTTCGCGGATTGCGAAGCGCAGACCTTCTTCCATAGCGATCGGGTTGATCAGCTTAACGGTGATCGACACGTTGTCGCCTGGCATAACCATTTCTTTGTCCGCTGGCAGTTCGATCGAACCGGTCACGTCGGTGGTACGGAAGTAGAACTGTGGACGATAGTTGTTGAAGAACGGGGTGTGACGGCCGCCTTCGTCTTTCGACAGAACATAGATCTCGCCGGTGAAGTGGTTGTGCGGCTTGATCGAGCCTGGCTTCGCCAGAACCTGACCACGCTGTACGTCTTCACGCTTGGTGCCGCGCAGCAGCAGACCAACGTTGTCGCCGGCCTGACCCTGGTCCAGCAGCTTGCGGAACATTTCCACGCCGGTGCAGGTGGTTTTCACGGTGTCGGTGATACCAACGATTTCGATCTCTTCGCCGACCTTGATGATACCGCGCTCAACGCGACCGGTCACCACGGTGCCGCGGCCCGAGATCGAGAACACGTCTTCCACTGGCATCAGGAAGGCGCCGTCCACTGCGCGCTCTGGCGTAGGGATGTAGCTGTCCAGTGCGTCGGCCAGAGCCATGATGGCTACTTCGCCCAGAGGACCGGTGTCGCCGTCCAGTGCTTTACGTGCCGAACCTTTGATGATCGGCAGGTCGTCGCCTGGGAACTCGTATTTCGACAGCAGCTCGCGCACTTCCATCTCAACCAGTTCCAGCAGCTCTTCGTCGTCGACCAGGTCGCACTTGTTCAGGAACACAACGATGTATGGAACGCCAACTTGGCGGGCCAGCAGGATGTGCTCGCGGGTCTGTGGCATTGGGCCGTCAGCTGCGGAGCAAACCAGGATCGCGCCGTCCATCTGCGCTGCACCGGTAATCATGTTTTTGATGTAGTCGGCGTGGCCTGGGCAGTCAACGTGAGCGTAGTGACGCGATGCGGTCTCGTACTCAACGTGGGCGGTGTTGATGGTAATGCCGCGTGCTTTTTCTTCTGGTGCTGCGTCGATCTGGTCGTAAGCTTTAGCTTCGCCGCCGAATTTCTTCGACAGAACGGTAGCGATTGCTGCGGTCAGGGTGGTTTTACCGTGGTCAACGTGACCGATAGTGCCGACGTTGACGTGCGGTTTAGTCCGCTCGAATTTACCTTTTGCCATTTTATTCTTCCTTAGAACAAGATTTAAAGTTGTCCGGCCAGGGGGATCGTCCCCCGGCCGGTCAATTCATTATTTTACTTCGCTTTAGCAGTCACGATTGCATCGGTTACGTGCTTAGGCGCTTCCGAGTAGTGCTTGAATTCCATCGTGTAGGTTGCACGGCCTTGCGTTGCGGAACGCAGGGTGGTCGAGTAACCGAACATTTCCGACAGAGGCACTTCGGCTTTGATGATCTTGCCGCCGCCGCCTGGGATTTCGTCCATGCCCTGCACCATACCGCGGCGGGACGACAGGTCGCCCATCACGGAACCGGCGTAGTCTTCCGGCGTTTCCACTTCCACTGCCATCATTGGTTCCAGGATGACTGGAGCCGCTTTACGGCAGCCGTCCTTGAAGGCCATCGAAGCAGCCATGCGGAACGCGTTTTCGTTCGAGTCCACGTCGTGGTACGAACCGAAGAACAGCGTTACCTTCACGTCCACCACTGGGTAGCCGGCCAGTACGCCAGAAGGCAGCGTTTCGCGCACGCCTTTTTCTACTGCAGGGATGTATTCGCGAGGCACGGTACCGCCCTTGATCGCGTCGACGAATTCGAAGCCCTTGCCTGGCTCTTGCGGCTCGATCTTCAGAACCACGTGGCCGTATTGGCCGCGGCCACCGGATTGCTTGACGAATTTGCCTTCGATCTCTTCGCACACCTTGCGGATCGTTTCGCGGTAAGCCACTTGTGGCTTGCCGACGGTCGCTTCCACGCCGAATTCGCGCTTCATGCGGTCAACGATAATTTCCAGGTGCAGCTCGCCCATACCACCAATGATGGTCTGGCCCGACTCTTCGTCGGTCTTCACGCGGAACGACGGATCTTCCTGTGCCAGGCGGTTCAGTGCCAGACCCATTTTTTCCTGGTCGGCCTTGGTTTTTGGCTCGACAGCCTGCTGAATCACCGGCTCTGGGAACACCATGCGTTCCAGCACGATGATCGACGCTGGATCGCACAGGGTTTCGCCGGTGGTCACGTCTTTCAGACCAACCGCAGCAGCGATGTCGCCGGCGCGCACTTCTTTGATCTCTTCACGCTGGTTGGCGTGCATCTGCAGAATACGGCCCAGACGCTCTTTACGGCCTTTTACCGAGTTGTACACGGTGTCGCCCGAATTGATGGCGCCCGAGTACACGCGGAAGAAGGCCAGCTGGCCGACGAACGGGTCGGTCATGATCTTGAAGGCCAGTGCCGAGAATTTCTCGTCGTCAGCTGCTTTACGCGATGCTGGCTCTTCGTTCTCGTCGGTACCGGTCACGTCGTCGATGTCGACTGGCGATGGCAGGTATTCGATCACGGCGTCCAGCATGGCCTGCACGCCCTTGTTCTTGAAGGCGGTGCCGCACAGCATAGGAACGATCTCGGAAGCGATGGTGCGGTCGCGCAGCGCTTTCTTGATCTCGGCTTCCGACAGGTCGCCTTCTTCCAGGTATTTGTTCATCAGGTCTTCGGTCGCTTCAGCAGCGGCTTCAACCATCTTCTCGCGCCACTCGGCGGCCGATGCGGCCAGCTCTGCAGGGATATCGACGTAGTCGAACTTCATGCCCTGGGACGCGTCGTCCCAGATGATGGCTTTCATCTTGACCAGGTCGATCACGCCTTTGAAGTTGTCTTCAGCGCCGATAGGGATCTGGATCAGGACCGGGTTTGCCTTCAGGCGAGCGCGCATCTGCTCGTAGACCTTGAAGAAGTTGGCGCCGGTACGGTCCATCTTGTTGACGAAGGCCAGACGTGGCACTTTGTACTTGTTAGCCTGACGCCATACGGTTTCCGACTGTGGCTGTACACCGCCCACTGCGCAGTAAACCATGCAAGCGCCGTCGAGCACGCGCATCGAGCGTTCAACTTCAATGGTGAAGTCAACGTGGCCCGGGGTGTCGATGATGTTGATGTGGTGCTCAGGGAAGTTGTTCGCCATGCCCTTCCAGAAGCAGGTGGTCGCTGCGGAAGTAATGGTGATGCCGCGCTCTTGTTCCTGCTCCATCCAGTCCATGGTGGCTGCGCCGTCGTGCACTTCACCGATTTTGTGGTTCACGCCGGTGTAGAACAGCACGCGCTCGGTGGTGGTGGTTTTACCAGCGTCGATGTGAGCGGAGATACCGATGTTGCGGTAGCGCTCAATGGGGGTCTTGCGGGCCATAATAGATCCTAAATCTTTTAATGTACAAAACCGGACGCCATTTCTTCCAAAATGAGCCCGGCTTCGAACAAATGATTAAACGGCCGGAGCACCAGGCTCCAGCCAGTTTTATTAGAAGCGGAAGTGCGAGAACGCCTTGTTCGCTTCAGCCATACGGTGCACTTCGTCACGCTTTTTCATCGCACCGCCACGGCCTTCGGCCGCTTCCAGCAACTCACCGCCGAGGCGTTGTGGCATGGATTTTTCGCTGCGCTTGTTCGCGGCTTCACGCAGCCAGCGCATCGACAGAGCCATACGGCGCACTGGGCGGACTTCAACCGGCACCTGGTAGTTTGCACCACCAACGCGACGGGATTTCACTTCAACCAGCGGCTTGGCGTTGTTGATCGCGGTGGCGAACACTTCCAGCGGGTCTTTGCCGGACTTGGCAGCGATGTGCTCGAAAGCACCGTAGATGATGTTTTCTGCGACGGACTTTTTGCCCGACAGCATCAGCACGTTAACGAATTTGGCGACATCAGTGTTGCCGAATTTTGGATCCGGCAGAATCTCGCGCTTGGGTACTTCACGACGACGTGGCATATCAATTCCTTTCAATCTTCAGTTGAGCTTGCGGCGATATGTTCCGCAGCTCGCGGATCACCATCATAGTGGTCCACTTACTCGGTCAGTTCGACCGATACATTCACTTAGTTAGCTGCCACTAGGCGAAACTTGTATTACTTCTTACCTGCTTTAGCGCGCTTGGTACCGTACTTCGAGCGAGCTTGCTTACGGTCTTTAACGCCCTGGGTATCCAGTGCACCGCGAACCATGTGGTAACGCACACCCGGCAAGTCTTTTACACGACCGCCGCGCAGCAGAACAACGCTGTGCTCTTGCAGGTTGTGGCCTTCACCGCCGATGTACGAAATCACTTCGAAACCGTTGGTCAGACGCACTTTGGCAACTTTACGCAGTGCCGAGTTAGGCTTCTTAGGAGTGGTGGTGTACACACGGGTGCAAACGCCACGTTTTTGCGGGCTGTTTTCCAGCGCCGGCGATTTGCTCTTCACGCGCAGCGAAACGCGTGGGTTGCGAATCAATTGATTGATGGTTGGCATCGTTGTTAATCCAACAAAATTACTACCGTTGACAACCCGGACAAGCGCCCGGGGGCTAAAACCTAGTCCCGACTCACTACTAGATGCGGCATCGAAGGCGCGAGCAGCCACTCACCAGGAGCGGCCTGCAAAAAGCGTATACGATGCGCAGAATAAATCGAGAACTCGCGAGTATAGACTGGTAAACAAGTCGAGTCAAACCCTTTCGCCGCCGGAAGGTCCGCCGCTGCGGCATTTCGGCAGCATACCTGCAATATGGAAACTGTTACCATTTCCGCCATGCCGAACCAGAATATCTTCATCAGCCTGGCGTCCTACCTGGACCCGATGCTGTTCTTCACGCTCAATGAAGCGGTGGCCAAGGCCGCCCGCCCGGAGCGCCTGCGCATCGCCGTGGTGGACCAGCATTATGCCAGCCAGCGCGCCGCCATCGCCGCGCTACCCTTCGCCGGGCTGATACGCTATGTGCACGTGCAGGTGCAGGACACGCTGGGCGTGAGCTGGGCGCGCAACCAGGCCTTCTCGCTGTACGACGGCGAGCAGTACCTGCTGCAGATCGACTCCCACACCTGCTTCGAGCCCGGCTGGGACGAGTCGCTGCGGCGCCAGCACGCGCAGCTGCGCGAGCTGTCGGCCAAGCCGGTGCTGAGCACCTACCCCTACCGCTTCGACATGGTGGACGGCCAGCCGCAGTACGCCGCGCCCGAGGGCAAGACCGTGCTGGTGCTGCGGCCGCATCCGGACACGCCGCTGGCGCCCGGCGGCGACGTGGTGCTGCGCTTTATCGCCAAGCACCTGTTCACCGACCGCCCGGTGCCGGCCTGCCACATCGCCGGCGGCTTCGTGTTCTGCGAAGGCAGCTTTATCGACGAAGTGCCTTACGACCCCTTCCTGTACTTCCACGGCGAGGAGCAGAGCCTGGCGGTGCGCGCCTGGACCCGGGGCTGGGACATCTACCACCCGCTGCACGTGCCGCTCTACCACTTATATAAGGCGCCCAACACGCCGCACGAAAGCCACCACTGGCACGGCGAGGTGGACCGGCTGCGCGCCTTCAGCGGCGCCTACCTGACGGCGCGCGCGGCCGAGCGCCTCAAGCGCCTGCTGTGCGGCGACGGCCTGCCGGGCGCCTACGGCCTGGGCAGCGTGCGGACCATGGAGCAATACAGCGCCTTCAGCGGCATCGACTACCGCGCCGGCGCCGTGCGCGACACCTTCAACGGCCAGCTCTGCTGAAAAGCTCGCCGCGCGGGCCAAAGGGCCGGATAATGGGAAACTTTTTTTTCGTGTCTGGTGTCATGCGTCATCTGTTTCGTCCCTCCGCCGTCCCCTCCGCCACGCCGCAGGCCGCCCGGCTCTTCCTGCTGCTGAGTTACCTGGCCTTGTCGGCCGTGCCCTTTGTGCCCCTGCTGCTGGGCAAGCCGGTGGAAGCGCCCTGGCAGACGCTGGGCATGGAGGTGGTGACCTGGGCCGGCGTGTGGGCCGTGTTCCAGCGCCCGGCCTGGTTCCACTGGCTGCTGCTGCCGGCCTTCCTGGCGCTGCCCACGGAGGTCTACCTGATCATCTATTACGGCCAGGGCATTTCGACGCACCACCTGGGCATCATTGCCGAGACCAGCCCCAAGGAGGCGATGGAGTTCCTGGGCCGCACGGTCTACCTGATGGCGGCGGTGCTGGCGGGCGTGATCGCCTGGTTCTTCGCCAGCTGGTACGCGGCAATCAGGACGCAGGCGCTGGCCTGGCGGGGCGCCTCGCGCTGGGTGGGGCTGGCCATCGTGGCGGTGCTGGCGGCCGTGGCCGGCTACGGCTGGGAATTCGGCGTGGCGGGCCGGCCCGCCGCCAAGCCTGCGCATAAGTCGGCGTCCGCGCCGGCATCGGCCAGCGTGCAGTCCTCCGGCTTTGGCGACGGCGCCTCGGCCGAGGTGGAAGACGCGGAGGAAGAGGACGAAGCGGACAGCGCGGCGAGCAGCGGCGCCAGCCCGGCGGCCGCCCGCACCGGCTGGAAGCTGGCGCCGCTGGCATGGTGGGCCAGGGTGCCAGTCGACTTCTCGGCCTTCACCAACACCTGGCCCTTCGGCCTGATGTGGCGCGGACTGGACTTCTACCACGAGCGCCAGCACCTGGCCGAGCTGGGCCAGCGCAGCAGCACCTTTACCTTCAAGGCGCACCAGGACGGCGGCAGCGGCGGCGCCAACGCCGCCCCGGCCGAGCCGCAGGTGGTGGTCATGGTGCTGGGCGAATCGTCGCGCTACGACCGCTGGAGCCTGAACGGCTACGAGCGCGAAACCAATCCGCTGCTGGCCAAGGAGGACAAGCTGGTCACGCTGCGCGACGTCATCACGCCGGTGTCGGCCACGCGCCTGTCGGTGCCGGTCATCATCTCGCGCAAGCCCGCCACGCAAAGCCTGAAGGACGGCTTTGCCGAGAAATCCTTCATTACCGCCTACAAGGAGGCGGGCTTCAAGACCTACTGGCTGTCGAACCAGATCTCCTTCGGGCAGTACGACACGCCGGTGTCCGTATTCGCCAAGGAGGCGGACGTGATCCAATTCCTCAACCTGGGCGGCTTCACCAACAACTCCAATTTCGACCAGGTGCTGTTCGACCCGCTCAAGCACGCGCTGGCCGACCCGGCGCCGAAAAAGCTGATCGTCCTGCACTCGCTGGGCAGCCACTGGAACTACAGCCAGCGGCATCCCAAGGAGTTCGACAAATGGCGGCCCTCGCTGTACGGCGTGAGCAATCCCGCCTACACCGACCTCAAGCTCAAGCCGCAGCTCAACAACAGCTACGACAACTCCATCTTGTATACCGACTGGTTCCTGTCGCAAGTCATCGGCACGCTCAAGGACAAGCGCATCAATGCCTCCATGCTGTACGTGGCCGACCACGGCCAGACCCTGTACGACGGCAGCTGCCGCCTGGCCTTCCATGGCCACAACACGCAATACGAATTCCACGTGCCCGCCTTCGTCTGGTACTCCGATCAGTACGAGGAGCGCTATCCCGGCAAGGTGCAGCAGCTGCTCAAGCACAAGAAAGCGCGGCTGGCCACGGAAAACATGTTCCACACCCTGCTCGACATGGGCGACATCCGCTACGAAGGCGAGCGCCTGGAGTGGAGTTTCCTGAGCCCGAAATTCAAGCAGCACAAGCGCTACGTCGACAGCTACGGCTGGACCAACTACGACAACGCCATCATCAAAGGCGACTGCCGCGAGGTCATCGACAAAAGCAAACCGCTGAAACAAGAGTAATCCGCCCAACCGTCGCCCGGCAAAGGAAAACGCCATGACCGCCAGCTTGCGCCTCACCTCCATCGACATGCTGCGCGGCCTGGTCATCGTCCTGATGGCGCTCGACCACACGCGCGACTTCTTCGGCCCGGCGCTGTTCGACCCGGAAGACCTGGCCGCCACCACGCCCGCCTGGTACTGGACGCGCTGGATCACCCACCTGTGCGCCACCGTGTTCGTCTTCCTGGCCGGCGCCTCCGCTTGGCTGCGCGGCGCCAAAGCGGGCCAGGCCGGCGACGCCCGCCCCGCCCTGTCACGCTACCTCGCCACGCGCGGCTTACTGCTACTGGTGCTGGAAGCGACCTGGATCAGCTTCAGCTGGCAGTTCGGCTACAACGTCATCATCCTGCAAGTGATCTGGGCCATCGGCATGGGCATGGTGGTGCTGGCGGCGCTGGTGTGGCTGCCGCGCTGGGGCATTGCACTGATCGCCGCGCTGCTGATCTGCTGCCACAACGCCCTGGACGGCTGGCACCCGGGCGGCCTGCTCTGGCAGGCCCTGCACGAACGCGGCTACCACCCTGTGAGCGACAGCTTCGGCATCGTCTTCGCCTACCCGCTGCTGCCCTGGCTGGGCCTGATGGCGGCAGGCTACGCCACCGGTCCGCTATTCGGCCCCGGCGTGCCCGCAGCCCGGCGCCAGCGGCAGCTATGGCTCGCCGCCGCCGCGCTGATGCTGGCCTTCGTGCTGCTGCGCTCCGTGAACCTGTACGGCGACCCCGGCCCGTGGAGCGCGCAAGGGCGCGGCTGGATGTTGGACCTGATGTCCTTCGTGCGCGTGCACAAATATCCGCCGTCGCTGCAATATCTACTGGTAACCGGCAGCATAGGCCTGGCACTGCTGGCCATGTTCGAGCGCATATTCGACCGCGCGGACGCGCCGGCGGGCGAACAGGTGCGGCCGCTGGCCTGGCTGCAGCTGTTCGGCCGCACACCCATGTTCTTCTACACCGTGCACATCGCGCTGATCCACCTGCTGGGCAACCTCTACTTCGATCTGCGCTTTGGCGGCACGCCCGACTTCAACGGTCCCACGCCCCGCATGCCCGCCGGCTACGAGCCCTCGCTGCCCGCCGTCTACCTGGCCTGGGTCTGCATGCTGCTCATCATGTACGCCCTCACCCGCCTGTGGCTGCGCTGGCGCAAGCCCGCAGCTCCGGCAAATGGAAATTAGGGCACGGGGCTCGAAACCGGAAATAGTGGCATCTTCCACAGCCTCATTCATGAGCTCTATGGTCCGGCGTAATTTGGCGTATTGCAGATCAGGACGCTTGGCCAGCAAGCTGTGCGTCCATTCTTCGTGAATGCGATCACTCCATCTGGCGCGAAACACACCGTCAGCAGCCAGGCTTAACAGCAAATCCCTTAGCGCCGCCGGGTAGAGAACGCACGCATCAAGCACCGCTGTGTAGCGATGATATCCGGCCACCTAATAGCCCATGTCCAGTTCCTGTGCCTGATCCGCCAAGGCCTGCAAAGCGGTCTGCGAAGCCCGATAGCGTTCGTCCTTATAGCGCATGGCTTCATCCAGCGTGATTCGCCGGTGGCTTCCAACCTTATGAAAGGCTATCTCTCCTCGCTCCAGCAGTTTCACCAAATGCGGACGGGATACATTCAGGAATATGGCAGCCTCTTGCGTGGTCAAGTCGAGCTCCTTCGGCACGATAGAGACCGTTTTTCCTTGGGCCAACGCGCCCAGCATGTCCGCGAACATTCTCAGTACTTGGGGCGGCAGCCGCAAAATGGCCTGCCCATCCTGGCTTTCCGCCCTGTTGTCGATGAGCGCGATACTGACCGGGTGTGAATGGTCCAGCGAACTGGCCAAGCGTCGCTGCGCAGCTTGCACCAGTTCAATTTCTTCCCTCCCATTCAATAGGATTTTGTTGCCAGCATCCTCTGCCATTTCCGACTCCACATGAATAGACACTCAATTCATTGTAGGCGAATTAATCGTAATAATCGAAATAAGTGAAAGGGCATCGCATCAAGCCGCTTGCAGGACATGGCCGCAGTCATCGGGGTGGGCGAGGTAGTCGCTGAGCCAGGCGTGGACCTGGGCGGCTTTCGATTCGATGGCGGGGCCGAAGCCGTGCGTGGCGAGCAGGGTCAGGCCGTTGGTCTGCGCCAGCACGCCGGCACGCACGCGCAGCTGGCCATCTTCGGCGCCGACGCACATGGGTGCAAGACGGTGAGCCAGCAGGGGCGCCAGCACCAGGTTGTGCGAGGAGACGACCACCGTACCGTGCTGCGCCAGCGTGTCCAGCACGGCGGCGGCGCCGGAGACGGATTCGAGGTGGTTGGTGCCACGGAAAATTTCGTCGATGATGAAGAAGGCGCGGCCAGCGCGGGCCAGCGCCAGCAGCTCGTGCGCGCGGCGCAGCTCGGCGATGTAGAGGCTTTCGCCGCCCGAGAGCGAGTCTTCGCTTTGCATGCTTGAATAGACCGGCAGCAGCGGCACGCTGGCGCTGCGCGCGTAGCAGAAGCCGAAGGCGCGCGCGGTGATCAGGTTCAGGCCCAGCGTGCGCAGCAAGGTGCTTTTGCCGATGCCGTTCTGGCCGGAGATGAAGGCGCCGCCGCCGTCGCCCGCCAGCGCGAACGTGAGCGGCATGGCTTGCTCAAGCAGCGGGTGCACGACGCGGTCCAGCGCCAGCTCGCCGCTTGCCAATCCGTCGGGGGCGGCGGCCCAGCAAACTACTGGCGCGGCGCGCAGTTCGCGGGCCAGTGCCAGGTCGGCCTCCAGGCCGGCCACCATGCGGAAGCTTTCGCGCAGGAAGTCGCGCTGGGCGAGCACCAAATCGCGGCCGGCGAAGTAGCGGCGGATATTGGTCAAGCCTATCCATTCGCCATATTCCTTCAGGCCGGGAACGAAGCTCTCCAGCGGCGAACGGCCCAGCTGGCGGCTGATCTTGCCCGCCTGCGCGGCGCCGCTGGAGAATGGCGCGGCGATGGCGGCGGCGCCCTCCCCCAGCTTGCCGAGCAGGCTGTGTGCGCGCAACTGGAGCTGCATGGTCTGCACCAGCCGCTCCCATTGCTGCGATTGATCGTAAAACTTCACCTGCACACCCATCAGCAGCGCCCACAGCCCCAGCGCCAGCAGGCTGGCGGGCCACCAGAGCAGCGTCGCGGCCGCAGTGATCAGCATGGCGGGGCCAAGAAACTTGAGCCAGCGGGTCCAGCGCGGCGCGGGGGCGGGTCCGGCGCCGAACAGCATGCCTGCAATTTCAGCTTCCGAGGAACGCAGGCCGCTGCAGGCGGCCTGCAGGGCGCTGCGGCCTGCTTCGTCCTCCGCGAGCGCACGCACGCGGGCAACGGCGTCCGCGCCGGCTACGCCGCCATGCAGGCGGCGGTGCAGCTCCTGCTGGCCAAAGATGCTGGTTTCGCGCGCCAGGCGGTCCAAATACTGGTCGAGCAGCATGTCGTCCCAGGTCTGCTGGTCCAGCAGCGCGGGCGGGGCTTCTCCGGAGGCAGACAGTGCGCGGGTGTACAGCGCCACGTCGCTGCGCGCAAAGGGATAGTCGATAAGGGGAGCGTTGAAGCCGGCCAGCAGTTTGAACATGTCCGCACGAGTCGTGATTGAATTCCTGGCAAGTTGCGGCGATTGCCAGGAATTCAATACGCATGCTCAGCGGATTTTGTAGAGCCTGACCTTCTGCGCGGACCAGCGGTCGCCGTCAAGGCGGATGTGGCGGCCCTGGTGGGTCTGGTCGCCGTTCATCCAGCGCTCGTCCTGCCACACGCCGTCCTTGAAGCTGCCTTCGGTGGCTTTCTCGATGCCCACCACCGTGGCCGGGCCGGCCGGGTCGCGGAAGGTGACGGTGATGCCTTTGCCTGCGACGACGAATTCGTCTTCGCCGGTCCGGATCACCAGCCCGCCACGGCCCTCGAACTCCAGGCTCTCGGTCTTGCCCCACTGGTTGGCCAGGCTCACTTCGAGCTGGTAGCCGCCCAGCGCCACCTTGGCCGGCGTGGGATCGACCACACCGTCATACGAGACGTTGGCCTTGAAACCGCGCATCACGCCCTTGCCCTGCGACTGCATGATGAGCGGCGTCATTTGCTTGAGCAGCGCGTAGGCGCCGCGCAGCGGATCGTTGGGCGCGCGCTCGATGTCCTCGATGCCGAAGGGCGAATAGCCTATCGCATCCAGCTCGCCTATCGAGAAGAAGGCATTGGCGCCCAGCTCGGGACGGCCGATGCGGTTGCCCTCCGGGACAAACAACGGATTGTCCGGCCGCTTGAACTGCCGCGCCCATTCCGCGAAGTTGGCGAAATAGGTGTCGATGGCGAGTATGTCGACCGCAGGCGCGGCGGCTTTCCAGATGTCGAACAGGTGCGGCAGCGGCCCCGCGCTCGGATATTCGCCGGGCTTCTTGCCGGGACGGTTCAGCGCCACGTTCACGAACATGGGCAAGGCGTAGGCGGCCTTGCCCGCTGCCGTCAGCTCATTGGTGAAGGCGGCGTAGTACCAGGCCTGGAAAACTTCCTGCGCTTCGATGGAATCGCCGAACACCTCGTCCCAGCTGCCCGCGCTGCGGCCGCCGTGGCTTTCCCATAGCTTGCGCACAATGGGGTGCAGGTTGGCGCGGTTGGCGGCCAGGTAGGCGGTGAGCTGCGCAGGGACCGGGCCGGCGAAAGCGGCGTTGGCGGGCGCGCTGTAGTCGCGCACGTCCGGCAGCATGCCGATCTCGTTCTCGACCTGCACCATCAGCACGGTGCGCTGCGTGTCCGCTTGCGCGAGGTGCTTCATCATGGCGGCAAAGGCCGCCGAATCGGCCTTCAGCGTGGCGGCGCTGAACGGAGAGAGGATGTCCTGCACGTCGCCGGCGCGGTTGCGCGCGCGCGGGAAGCGCTGCTGGTCGCGCTTGACGAAGGGCGGCATATAAGTGGACATGGAGTTCTTCCATGCGCCGAACCACAGCAGGATCAAGCGGCTGTTGCTGGCGCGCGCCTGCTTCAGCATGCCGTCCAGCACGGTGAAATCGAAGCGGCCTTCCTGCGGTTCGATCTGGTCCCACTCAACCGGAGCCAGTACCGTATTCACGCCGGCTGCTTTCAGCGGCGCCCACAGTTTTTCAAGAAAAGGGAGATGGGAAGCGGAGGAGTTGTGCAACTCTCCGCCGAGCACCAGGAAGGGATGGTTGTCGACGATGATTTGCACTGCTGTGCCCTGCTTGCGCAACTGCGGCACGGGTGCATCGGCGGCGGCAACCACGGCGGACGATGCGCACAGCATCGCCGCCAGGGTTGCCGCAGGCCGCCATCGCTTGGGGAAGCGAGGGCTCATGCGGTTTAGAACTTCATGCGCAGGCCAACAGCGAAGGTGCGGCCTGGATCATACTGGGACATGGTGGCGTTCGGGAACTGGAAGTAGCCGCGGCGCTTGGCTTTGTTCAGGTTCACGATGTCGAAGGTCAGCGATGGCAGGCCTTCGCGGTCGAATACCTGGTCCAGCTCGATGGCCGACGAGAAGTCCCACTGCTTGTAGGTGTCGCCGAACAGCGCCGCTTGCGTGATGCCGCTCTGGTTCGCCGTGGCGACCTGGCTGCCCTGCGAGTAGGTGTGCATGAAGCGCGCCATGTAGCCGTGGTTCTCGTAGTACACGCTGAAGTTGTTGGTCTTCTTCGGTACGCCCAGTGCGATAAAGCCGTTCGAGCCTTCGCCGCTGGCTTGCTGGTTGATCAGCGTCAGCGTCTCGTTAAAGCCGAAGCCCTTGATCGGCAGGACCTTGTCGAGCGGCTGCACCCAGCCCAGTTCCAGGCCACGGATGCGCAGGATGCCGTCGGCGTTGCGTGGGCGGGTCATCACGACCTGCGCCGCGTTCGGACCGCCGCGCGAGTCGATCGCCTGCTGCTGCGCCGGGATCAGCGTGCCGTAGTTGATGCCGTACTGCGCCAGCGCGGTGAACGGCATGCTGATGTTCTCCTGCACGGTGAAGCCGTTCACGCGCTTCTGGAAGCCGGTGACCGAAACGTAGCCTTCGCGGCCGGTGTACCAGTCCAGGCCCAGGTCGATGTTATCCGACAGGTAAGGCTTCAGGGTCGGGTTGCCCATGGTGCCGGTATCTGCCGACACGCCGGAGAAGTTGATGCCTGGACGCAGTGCGTTCGGATCGACGCGGGTCATGCTGCGCGATGCGGCGGCGCGGAACACGATGTCCTTGCGCAGGTCAACCGCGATGGTGCCCGATGGCAGCGTGTTGTTGTAGTCCGTGTTCTGGTACACCCACTCGCTGATGTTCGGGTACTTGCTGCCGTTCAGCGTCAGGTTGGCATTGCGCGGATCGGACTGCGAATTGAGCGCGCCCACTTGCTGGTTGGTGCGGACGTAGCGCACGCCGACGTTCCAGCGCGTGGCGAAGCCTGCCGGAGCCAGTTCACCGCTCGCTTCCATGTACACAGCCTTGGACTTCTCGCGGATGTAGCCAGCGCTGGCGCCAGTGGACGATGCGCCCGAATCAGGCGCGGTGCTGTTGTAGTAGTCGTACTTCGAATCCTTGCGGAAGCGGTCCCAGTCCAGCGCCAGGTTGCCGTACGGGCCGGGCACCAGGTAGCTAGGCAGCGCGGCGTTGGTGATCAGCGAACCCTGATAGGTCAGCGGTGCGCTCTGGCCTGCGGTGTAGCCCGTGCCGTAGCCTGGATACAGGGCCGCAGCGCTGGCGCCCGGGGTGCTGGCGCCGTTGCATGGAGGCGCGCCGTTCGGGCCTTGCAGGAACACGGTCGGGTTGTTGCCGCAGACGGCAGCCTGCCATGCGGCGGAGTTGTCCTGTGCGCGGATCTGGCGGTCGATGTCATCCCAGGCGAAGCCGCCCTTGACGGTCAGCTTCTTGTCGCCCCAAACCAGGTTGGTGTGGAAGCCCTTGGTTTCGGTTTCGCGCAGTTCGTTCTGGATATTGACGCGGCCGCCGTTCCACTGGTAGTTGGCAGGGCTGGTCAGGTCCAGGTTCGAGGTGATCGATGGCACGCCGCCGTTGTTGGCGTAGGTAATGGTGTTGCCGCTGTTCGGCGCGGTGATCGGCATGACCGTCGGCGCTTCGTGGGTGAAGCGGCTGCGATTGTAGTTACCAGCGACGTCCAGTGCCAGCGTTGGCGTGATCTTCCATTCCGCGCCAGGATTGATGCCCAGCAGGTCAACCTTGTCGTGGCGCGGGCCGAACTCGATGAAGTTCAGCGCGTTGGCGAAGGTGCCGGAAGTGACCGTGCAGCCGTTGGCGCAATCGGTTTTATCAACCTGCATGTTCAGCGGAATGCCGGCGTTGTTGCGCACTGCCCAGGTGTAGGCATTGCGCTGCATGTCGTCGTCCTTCTTGCTGTACATCGTGTCGACGTAGAAGTGCAGGTTTTCGGTCGGACGGTATTCGCCCGACAGCACGGCGGAAATCTTGTCCTTGGTGCCGTAGTATTCCATCGTGCGGCCCAGGCGCGGGATGATGGCATTGTCGATCTGCTGGATGGTCAGGCCGGGATTGTGCGCCAGCAGGAATGCCTGGTCGATCACGGTGCCCGCCACCAGGCCGTTGCCTGCGCCAGCCGGTACGGTGGCAGGGATGGTCCAGTTGCCGCCGCCGGTGTTGTTGCGGGTCGGCGAGCTGCTTTGTGCTGCGGTCAGGTTGGGGTTGGTCCAGCCGACGGTTTCAAAACCGGTGGTGCGGGCTTCCTGGCGCGAGAAGGAGATGCCGCCCAGGATGCCGTATTTGCCTTCCCAGGTATTCGACCAGATGGCCGTGCCGCGCGCGCCGGCCTTGTCGGCGATCTGCTGCTTGGTGCCGGTCAGGCTGATGGAGGTCTGGCGGCCTTCCTTGTCGAACGGACGCGCGCTGCGCAGATTGACCACGCCGGCGGCGCCGCCTTCGATCTGGCCTGCGGTCGGGCTCTTGCTGACGGTCAGCTTGGTGAACAGGTCGGTCGGCAGCAGGTCGAGGTCGACCTCGCGGTTGGTGTTGGCGCCGTCGATCGGACCGGACGAAGCCACGGCGACCGGCGAGTTGTTCAGCAGGATCTTGGTGAACGAGGAACCCAGGCCACGGATCTGGATCGTCATGCCTTCGCCCGTCACGTCGCGGCTCACGCCCACGCCCGGCACGCGGGCCAGCGATTCGGCGATGTTTTTGTCCGGGAATTTGCCGAGGTCCTCGGCGTTGATGGAATCCTGGAAGCCGATGGATTCTTTTTTATCTTTGGCGGAAGAGATCAAGCTGTTGCGGAAACCCGTCACTTTTACGGTTTGCAGTTCCGCTGCGCCGCCCTGGGCCGCCTCGGCCGATGCCGAAACCGGTGCCGCCGGCGCCGGGGCCGCCTCCTGCGCATAGGCCTGCGCAATCATGCTGGCCATTACCGTCAGACCCAATACCACCTGCTTGCCCGCCTGCGAGGCGTGCTTTCCATGCTGCTTGATCATTTCCGTCTCCTGGTTTTTGTCGTACTGCTTTTATCAGTGTAGGAGGCTTTTCTCATCATTGTCAACATTTTCTAACATCGAATGTTATGCGCAACCATTTGCAATTTTCTCCTTGGATACAGTGCGTTACACAGCTTACTCAAGCGCATCATGAAATAAAGAAAGTTCATGTTGTTTGACGCAATCATTTCCGTTGCGGCCGCTGTCCGGGCGGACAGGCACGGACAGCCGGACAGCGGACAGCCAGTGTCCGGATCAATAAAATCAAGCACTTAGCGGCGAAAAACGCCTGGCACGCTTTCTGCAATGACGTGCTTACATTTTTCACAAGCACACCACCATGATCCGAGATACATCCCATCAAGACACCGTCATCGCGCCGCCGGCCGGCCAGCACCTGAAGCGCAAGCTGCTCGCGCTGGCGGTGGCCGTGGCGGTCGTGGCGGGCGGCGCCGTGTTGTACAGCAACTGGAGCGGCAGCAGCCATTCGGTGAACGTGGCGCGCCTGCGCATCGCCGACGTCACGCGCGGCACGCTGGTGCGCGACGCCGCCGTCAACGGCCGCATCGTGGCCGCCGTGAGCCCCACGCTGTACTCGACCTCCCCTTCCACCGTCACGCTGAAAACCCATGCGGGCGACACCGTGAAGAAGGGCGACGTGCTGGCCATCCTGGAGTCGCCCGACCTCACAGACGAGCTGAAACGCGAGCAGGCCACCTTCCAGGAGCTGACCGCCGAAGTGGCACGCCAGCAGATCCTGGCGCGCAAGCAGAAGATGCTGGCCAGGCGCGACGCCGACACCGCCGAGATCGAGCGCCTGTCCGCGCAGCGCACGCTGGAGCGCTACGACAGCGTGTCCAACGAGGGCGTGGTGGCCAAGATCGACTACCAGAAAGCCAAGGACGCGCTGCAGGCGGCCGAGATCCGCGCCCGCCATGCGGCCCAGGCGGCCGAGCTGGAAGGCGACAACGTGCTGCTGGAGCTGAAGACCAAGTCGGCCCAGCTGGAGCGCCAGAAGCTGAACCTGGCCAACGCCCAGCGCAAGGTGGACGAGCTGACCGTGCGCGCGCCGGTGGACGGCTTTATCGGCACGCTGTCGGTGCCGAACCGCAGCGTGGTGCCGGCCAACGCGCCGCTGATGACACTGGTGGACCTGTCCGCGCTGGAAGTGGAAGTGGAAGTGCCTGAAACCTACGTTGCGGACCTGGGCCTGGGCATGAGCGCCGAAATCCAGGTGGGCGGCGGCAAGGCCATGGGCAAGCTGTCCGCGCTGTCGCCCGAGGTGGTGAAGAACCAGGTGCTGGCGCGGGTGCGCTTCGACGGCAAGCAGCCGGAAGGCCTGCGCCAGAGCCAGCGCGTGAGCGCGCGCCTGCTGATCGACGAAAAACCGAACGTGCTGATGCTGCCGCGCGGCTCCTTCGTGGAGTCCGAGGGCGGCCGCTACGCCTACGTGCTGCGCGACGGCGTGGCCGTGCGCACGCCCATCAAGCTGGGCGCCACCAGCGTGACGGCGGTGGAAATCCTGAGCGGACTGAAACAAGGCGACAAGGTGGTTGTCGCCGGCACCGAAACCTTCGAGAACGCCGCGCGCGTCTCGGTCAACCAATAACCGCACCAGCCAACCCAAAGAGGCCCCTCATGCTGCGCATGCAAAACCTGAGCAAAGTTTACCGCACCCACATGATCGAAACCCACGCGCTGCGCGGCTTCGAGATCAACGTCAAGCAGGGCGAGTTCGTCACCGTGACCGGTCCGTCCGGCTCCGGCAAGACCAGCTTCCTGAACATCGCAGGCCTGCTGGAAGAGTTCACCGACGGCGAATACATCCTGGACGGCACCAACGTCAAAGGCCTGGACGACAACGCCCGTTCACGCCTGCGCAACGAGAAGCTGGGCTTCATCTTCCAGGGCTTCAACCTGATTCCCGACCTGTCGCTGTTCGACAACGTGGACGTGCCGCTGCGCTACCGCGGCTTCAACACCGCCGAGCGCAAGGAACGCATCGAGGACGCGCTGGCGAAAGTGGGCCTGGCCTCGCGCATGAAGCACTACCCCGCCGAGCTGTCCGGCGGCCAGCAGCAGCGCGTGGCGATCGCGCGCGCGCTGGCCGGCTCGCCCAAGCTGCTGCTGGCCGACGAACCGACCGGCAACCTGGACACCGCCATGGCGCGCGGCGTGATGGAGCTGCTGGAGGAAATCAACGCGCAAGGCACCACCATCCTGATGGTGACGCACGACCCTGAGCTGGCGGTGCGCTCGCAGCGCAATGTGCACATCATCGACGGCCAGGTGTCCGACCTGGTGCGCAAGGCGCCAACGCTGGTGTCGGCATAAGGAGCGGCCCATGTTTTCCTACTACTTCCTGCTCGGCATACGCAGCCTGCGGCGCAATCCTGCGCTGACCGCGCTGATGGTGCTCACGCTGGCGGTGGGCGTGGCCGCCAGCATCGCCACGCTGACCATCCTGCACGTGATGTCCGGCGACCCCATCCCCAGCAAGAGCGACCGCCTGTTCGTGCCGATGCTGGACAACGGCCCGCTGCAAGGCTACACCCCCGGCGACAAGCCGAACGACCGCCAGCTGTCCTATATCGACGCGGCCAACGTGGTCGCCAGCAAGCAGGGCGACCGCCGCACCGTGATGTACGGCGTGGCCGGCGCCATCGAGCCGGCGCGCAAAGACCTGAACGTATTCAACGTGAGCGGCCTGGCGCCGACGCGCGACTTCTTCGCCATGTTCGAGGTGCCCTTCCTGCACGGCCAGGCCTGGAGCGAGGCGCACGACAAAGCCGGCGCGGACGTGGTGGTGCTGAGCCGCAAACTGTCCGAGAAGCTGTACGGCGACGCCGACCCGGTCGGCCAGCGCGTCACGCTGCTGGGCCACGAGTACCAGATCACCGGCGTGTACGACACCTGGAACCCGGTGCCGCGCTATGTGCGCATCATCGGCGGCCCCGGCGCCTTCGGCAGCGAGGACGAGTTCTACATCCCCTTCTCCTCGGCCATCCGCCACGAATACGGCCATAACGGCAGCATGAGCTGCAGCGCCTACCGCGACCCCGGCTTCGACGCGCTGCTGAAATCCGAATGCACCTGGATACAGGGCTGGATCGAGCTGCACTCGGCGGCCGACCGCCCCGCCCTGCAGAACTGGCTGGACGCCTACTCCGCCGAACAGTTCAAGCTGGGCCGCCTGAAACGCCAGGCGCCCACCCATCTGTACAACGTGGGCGAGTGGCTGGAGTTCCTGAAAGTGGTGGGCAACGACAACAAGCTGTCGGCCTGGCTGGCGTTCGGCTTCCTGGTGCTGTGCCTGGTCAACACCATCGGCCTGCTGCTGGCCAAGTTCTCGGTGCGCGCGCCGGAAGTGGGCATACGCCGCGCCCTGGGCGCCTCGCGCAAGGAGATCTTCAGCCAGTTCCTGATCGAGACCGCCGTGGTGGGCCTGGCCGGCGGCGTGAGCGGCCTGCTGCTGGCCTTCGGCGCGCTGGCCCTGATCGCCATGCAGTCCAAGCAGCTCACCGTGGTGGCGCATATGGACTGGGTGATGATGGGCGCCACCTTCCTGATGGCCGTGGCCTCCGCCATCCTGGCCGGCCTGCTGCCGACCTGGCGCGCCTGCCAGGTCACGCCGGCGCTGCAACTCAAGTCCCAATAAGAAGGAACCGCGACCATGGAAATCCGTCCCATTTTCTCTGCGCTGATGCGCAACAAGACCGGCCCCATACTGGTGGCCGTGCAGGTCGCGCTGAGCCTGGCCATCCTGGCCAACGCGCTGCACATCGTAAACATCCGCCAGGCGGTGACTGCGCGCCCCAGCGGCGTGACCGCCGAAAGCGACATCTTCCACCTGATCGTGCGCAGGCTGCGCGAGAGCGGCCACGAGGAGCAGCTGGCCACGCAGAAGGCGCAGGCCGCCACGCTGCGCGGCGTGCCCGGCGTGCTGTCGGTGGCCGACACCAACCAGGTGCCGCTGTCGCGCTCGGGCAGCTACAACAGCTTCGTCACCGACCTGAAACAGGACAAGCAGACCGCCGCCACCTCCTACTATATATCTCCCGATTCCCTGGTGAAGACCTGGGGACTGAAGGTGATTGAAGGGCGCGACTTCGTTCCGTCCGACGTGATGGAGATCGACCAGAACACGAGCAAGGAACAGCCTGGCGTCATCATGATCAGCAAGACGCTGGGCGAGCGGGCCTGGCCGGGCGCCACCAGCTACGTCGGCAAGACCTTGTACATGGGCGTGGGTCCGGAGGCCAAGCCGGCGCGCGTGATCGGCGTCATCGAGCGCCTGCAGTCGCCCGGCGCCCAGCTGGGCGTGGACGGCGAAACCACCTCCATCGTGCCGGTGCGCCTGACCGGCGACAGCTTCTCGCTGTACACCGTGCGCGCCGAACCGGGCCAGCGCGAGCGCGTGATGAAGGAAGCCGAGGAAGCGCTGCGTAAAGCCGGCAACAACCAGGTGGTGGTGAAGTCCAAGACGCTGGACGACGACCGCAAGGACCGCTACCGCGCCGACGTGGGCCTGGCGTGGATGCTGATCACCGTCAGCGCCCTGCTGCTGCTGATCACCGCCAGCGGCATCGTCGGCATGGCCAGCCTGTGGGTGACGCAGCGGCGCAAGCAGATCGGCGTGCGGCGCGCGCTGGGGGCGCGGCGGGTGGATATCCTGCGCTACTTCATCACCGAGAACATCCTCATCACCAGCGTGGGCGTGACGGCCGGCGTGCTGCTGGCCCTGGCGTTGAACCAGCTGCTGGTGAGCAAGCTGGAAATGGAACGCCTGCCGGCCGCCTACATGCTGGTGGGAGCGGGCGTGTTCTGGGTGCTGGGCATCGTGGCGGTGTACGGCCCGGCGTGGCGCGCGGCGTCGACCTCGCCGGCGCTGGCCACGCGCAGCGCGTAACCCGCCACCGCGGTTTTACGCTATGCTGGCGGCATGCCTACCGTACTGATAATCGACGACAACGCCGCCATCGCCGTCGCGCTCGAAGTCCTGTTTTCGCTGCACGACATCGAGGCGCTGCGCGCGGCCTCGCCCGAGGCCGGCCTGGCCCTGCTGGAACAGCGCAGCGCCGCCATCGACCTGGTGATCCAGGACATGAACTTCACCGCCGACACCACCTCCGGCGAGGAAGGCGTGGCGCTGTTCCGCGCCATCCGCGCGCGCCACCCCGACCTGCCGGTCATCCTGCTCACGGCCTGGACCCATCTGAACGCCGCCGTCGACCTGATCAAGGCCGGCGCCGCCGACTACCTGGCCAAGCCCTGGGACGACAACCGCCTGATTGCCACCGTCACCAATCTGATCGAGCTGGGCCAGGCCAACCGCGCCCTGTCGCAGCGCATGCAGAGCGAGCTGCGGCAGCGGCGCGACCTGGAGAAGCACGATCTGCGCGGCATGGTGTGGCAGGACCCGGCCACCGAACGCGTGATCCACCTGGCCTGCCAGGTGGCGCGCTCGGACGTGCCGGTGCTGATCAGCGGACCGAACGGCAGCGGCAAGGAACGCATCGCGGAAATCATCCAGGCCAATTCAGCCGTGCGCGACGGCCCCTTCGTTGTGCTCAACTGCGGCGCCCTGCCGGCCGAGCTGATCGAGGCCGAGCTGTTCGGCGCGGACGCCGGCGCCTACACCGGCGCCTCCAAGGCGCGCGAGGGGAAATTTGAAGCGGCCGACGGCGGCACGCTGTTCCTGGACGAGATAGGCAACCTGCCGCTGGCCGGGCAGATGAAGCTGCTGCGTGTGCTGGAAACCGGCCGCTTCGAGCGGCTGGGATCGAACCGCGAGCGGCAGGTGCGGGTGCGCGTGGTCAGCGCCACCAATGCCGACCTGCAGGCGATGATACGGGCCGGCACCTTCCGCGAAGACCTGTTCTACCGCCTGAACGTGATCGAACTGAACCTGCCGCCGCTGGCGGCCCGCCCGGCCGACATCCTGCCGCTGGCCCTGCACTTCCTGGACGGACGCAAGACGCTGGACGCGCACGCGCAGGCGGCGCTGCAGGCGCACGGCTGGCCCGGCAATGTGCGCGAGCTGAAGAACGTGATGCAGCGCGCCTGCCTGCTGGCGAGCGGCGACGTCATCAAGGTCACCGACCTGGGCCTGCCCGCCGCCGCCGCGCCCTCCCCGGCGCTGTCCGCAGCATCCACGGCAGACGCCGAGCCGGACCGCGACGCCATCTCGCAGGCGCTGCGGCGCGCGCACGGCGTGGTGGCGCAGGCCGCCGCCGAGCTGGGCCTGTCGCGCCAGGCGCTGTACCGCCGCATGGAGCGGCTCGGCATCGCGCGCGCATGACGCGCGCCATGGGCGGACAATGAGCGGAAAACGCGACCTGGGCATACGCCTGTCCCTGCTCACGCGCTGGTCCGCGCTGGTGGGCACGCTGCTTACCCTCGGCATCCTGATCGCGCTGGCGCTGACGCGGCTGCTGCCCGACCAGCCCACGCTGGTGGTCGGCATCTGCCTGCTGGCGGTCATCCCCATCGCCATCATCACCATCCGCGCCCAGCTCGAGCACATGCTGTCGCTGTTCCGCGCGCTGACGGGCACCGTCACCAGCTACCAGGACGGCGACTTCTCCTTCAGCCTGCACTGGCCGCAGAACGACGAACTGAGCGACCTGGTGGGCGCGCACAATGCGCTGGGCCAGGTGCTGCGCGAACAGCGCCTCGGCCTGGTGCAGCGCGAACTGCTGCTCGACACCATGGTGCAGAACACGCCGGTGGCCATGCTGCTGGTCAGCGACGGCGGCCCCATCGTCTACGCCAACCTGGCCGCGCGCCAGCTGCTGCACCAGGGCCGCCGCCTGGAAGGCCACCGCCTGGACGCCATCCTGGCCCAGGCCGCGCCGGCCCTGGTGGACGCCATGGCGCGCGGCGGCGACGGCCTGTTCACCACCGGCGAGGCCGAAGACGAAGAGGTCTACCACCTGGCCAGGCGCAGCTTCAACCTGAACGGCCGCAAGCACGAACTGCTGCTGCTGCGCCAGCTGACGCTGGAACTGCGGCGGCAGGAAGTGCAGACCTGGAAAAAAGTCATCCGCGTCATCAGCCACGAGCTGAACAACTCGCTCGCCCCGCTGACCTCGCTGGCCCACTCCGGCGCCGAGCTGGTGCGGCGCGGCCAGACCGAGCGCCTGCCGCAAATCCTCGCCACCATCGAAGAGCGCACGCGCCACCTGGAAAGCTTTATCCTCGGCTACGCCCGCTTCGCCAAGCTGCCCACGCCGCGCCTGGAAGAGCACCAGTGGCCCGCCTTCATTGCCCAGCTCAAGGACCAGGCCGAGTTCACGCTGCTGGGCGAAGCGCCGCCGGACGGCGCCTGTTTCGACGGCGCTCAAATGGAGCAGGCGCTTTTGAACCTGCTGAAAAACGCGCACGAATCCGGCTCGCCGGCGGACGGCGTGAGCCTGGCGGTGCGGCGCGTGCAAGGGCTGGTGCGCATCGAAGTACAGGACCGCGGCCCCGGCATGAGCGACGCCGTGCTGGCCAACGCGCTGGTGCCCTTCTACTCCACCAAGCGCAGCGGCACCGGCCTGGGCCTGGCGCTGGCGCGCGAGATCGCCGAAGCGCACGGCGGCCGCATCACGCTCGCCAACCGCGACGGCGGCGGCCTTACCGTGACGCTGATCCTGCCGCTGCAAGCGAGCTGCGCCTGAGCCTGCGGCGCGCGGCCGTGGCGGCTGGTAAACTAGCAGGATGAAATCGCTTCCCACTTCCGCCCGCTACGACCAGCCCGGCCATCCGCCGGCCACCATCACCGAATTCCAGGGCGTACGCTCGCTGCACCTGGGCACCTCCTGGGTGCAGGGCGCCATGCGCATCGCCAAGCCGGACGCCATCGAGCTGGAATATGTGCAGATGATGATGATGTGGATGCTGTTCCACGACCAGCCGCGCCATATCGTCCAGCTGGGCCTGGGCAGCGCTGCGCTGACCAAGTTCTGCTACCAGCGCTTCCCGGACGCCAGGGTGACCGCCGTGGAGCTCAATCCCAACGTGATCGCGATCTGCCGCGCGCTGTTCGGCCTGCCCGACAACGACGGCCGCCTGAACGTGGTGGAAATGAACGCGCTCGATTTCGTGATGGACCCGGCCAACCACGGCGCCGTCGATATCCTGCAGGTGGACCTGTACGACGAGGAGGCGCGCGGCCCCGTGCTCGATACGCCGGAGTTCTACCAGGCCTGCTTCGACTGCCTGAGCCCTAACGGCATCATGACCACCAATGTGTTCGGCGAGTTCAGCAACTACGACAAGAACCTGCAGGCCATGGAGCTGGTGTTCGATGCGGTGGTGTGGCTGCCCGAGGTGCATGACGCGAATATCGTCGTGATTGCGTTCAAGCAGTCGCCGCAGATCGACTTCAGCGTGCTGTACGAACGCGCGGGCGCGATCAAGAACCGCCTGAACCTGCGCGCCAAGGCGTGGGTGGACGGACTGAAGGGATGGATGTTGGATCAACAATAAGGCCGCAATAATCGGCGTCCAAAGGACTACCTTACGATATTACTCTGGAGAAATCACGCAATTTAATAAAGATTATTCGTTTTTACAACAAATGCACTAAAAGAATGCATCTGGTGTGCATTAACTCTTGGTCCGCTCAATTGTGCGCGTTAGTATTTTCGCACTGCCGGAAGCTTACCCCGCTTTCCGAGCCACTATAACGAGAGAGAATGGACCTTACATGAAGAAGATTGCAGCACGCCAGGCTTCGCCTTTCCGCTTCAAACGCACCCTCCTCGCCAGCGCCGTCCTGCTGGCCGCCTCCCAGGCTTACGCACAGACCGCCGCCGCGCCGCAGGGCGAAGAGCAGACCGTGGTCGTGCTGGGTTCGCGCTCGACCGCCAAGACCGCGCTGGACACGTCCTCGCCGGTAGGCCTGATCAACATGAAGGACATGCAGTCGGCCGGCCCGCTGGAGCTGGGCAAGCTGCTGCAGACGCTGGACCCGTCGTTCAACTTCTCGACCACCTTCATCAGCGACGGTACGGACATTATTCGTCCGGCCACCCTGCGCTCGCTCGGCCCTGACCAGCTGCTGGTGCTGGTGAACGGCAAGCGCCGCCACCAGCAGGCGCTGGTGAACGTGCAGCAGACCATCGGACGCGGTTCGGCCGGTACCGACATCAACGCCATTCCGCTGTCGGCCATCCACCACATCGAAGTGCTGCGCGACGGCGCCGCCGCCCAATACGGCTCGGACGCCATCGCCGGCGTGATCAACATCGTGCTGAAGTCGAACGTGAACGAGACCGCCGTGAGCGGCCAGGTCGGCACCACCAAGGAAGGCGACGGCGACATGATCTCCGGCAGCGTGAACCGCGGCTGGGCGCTGGGCGAGAACGGCGGCTTTATCAACCTGTCGGTGGAAGCGCGCAAACGCGAGGAAACCAACCGCGCCGGCGTCGATTCGCTGCGCGTGAACCCGCCGCGCGTGACCCAGCGCATCGGCGACAGCGACGCCAAAGACGCCTACGCATGGTGGAACGCGGCCCTGCCGATCGACAAATCGAGCGAGTTCTACGCCTTCGGCGGCTTCTCCAAGCGCAAGGGCGATTCGTCCGGCTTCTACCGCTCCAAGGGCGACGGCCGCAACGTGCCGTCCGTGTATCCGGAAGGGTTCCTGCCGAATATCCGCACCACCGTGAAAGACGGCTCCTTTGCCTTCGGCTACCGCCGCGACCTGGCCAACGACTGGAAGGCCGACGTCAGCATCAACCACGGCATGAGCGAACTGGATTTCCACGAAAAGGAAACCATCAACATCTCCTACTGGTTCGAGCCGAAACCGGGTGGCGGCATCTACGCGCAGTCGCCGTTTGAAGCCGACACCGGCAAGCTGAAATTCAACCAGACCACCTTCAACGCCGACATCAAAGGTCCGGTCAAACTGGGCGGCGAAGAGATCTTCGTGGCCACCGGCTTTGAGTACCGCCAGGACAACTACCAGATCGTCGCGGGCGATCCGGTGTCCTACCAGTACGGCCGCACCAACAATCCGGCCATCGTGATCAAGGACCAGACCGGCGGCGTGGCGGCATCCGGCACGCAGGGCTTCCCCGGCTACACCCCGGCCACCGCCGTGGATGAAGGCCGCCACAACATCGCCCTGTTCCTGGACAGCGAATACCGTCCATTCAAGGAGCTGCTGCTGGCCGGCGCGGTGCGCTACGAGAAGTACTCCGACTTCGGCAGCACCACCACCGGCAAGTTCAGCGCGCGCTGGGATCCGAGCAAGGAATTCGGCCTGCGCGGCAGCGTGTCGTCCGGCTTCCGCGCGCCGGGCGTGCAGCAGAAGTTCTACAGCTCCGTGTCGACCAACCTGAACTCGGCCGGCCAGCTGACCGAGACCCTGACCGCGCGCGAAGGCAGCGCCGTGACCACCGCGCTGGGCATCAAGCCGCTGAAGGAAGAAACCTCGCGCAACGCGTCCATCGGCATGGTGCTGCGCCCGGCCAAGAACATGTCGCTGACGGCGGACGTGTACCAGATCAAGATCAAGGACCGCATCGTGTTCTCGAGCGAGATATCGCCTGAAGCCGGCGGCGGTCCTATCGCCAACGTGCTGAACCCGCTGAAGGTAGGCCAGGCGCAGTTCTTCACCAACGCGGTCGACACCAAGACCCAGGGCCTGGACATCGTAGCCGACCACACCACCAGGTTCGACGCGTCCACCCTGGTGCTGTCCGGCCAGCTGGGCTTCAACAAGACCGAAGTGACGAAGCGCCATTCGCCTTCGAGCCTGCTGAGCGGCGCGCAGCTGTTCAACCAGGCGCAGGTGACGCTGATCGAACGCGGCCAGCCACGCAAGCACCATGTGGTGGCAGCGGACTACACGCTGGGCCAGTGGAACGTGAACACCCGCGCCAACTACTACGGCGAAGTGCAGGGCGAAGGTTTCAGCCCGCTGCAGACCTGGGACGCGAAGTGGATCGTGGACGCGAGCGGCCGCTACAACTTCAGCAAGAAGACCAGCGTGTCGGTGGGCGTGAACAATCTGTTCGACACCTATCCGTCCGAATGGAAAAACGGCGGCGACTTCCCGAAACTGGGCTTCAAGTACTGCTGGGAGACCTGCCCGTTCGGCGTGAACGGCCGTTCGATGTACGTGAAGTTTGATACGGTGTTCTAAGCCACGCCACTAAGCCGCCCGCTTGCGCGTTGCCACGCGCGGCGGGCGCGCCTCAGGTAGTTTCGCCTCATAGGCGGCCAGGTGGACCACCGCCGCCAGCCGCCGCACAAATCCCTCCATCAAGTCCGCAGGAATCTGCGCATAGCCCAGCATGAGGCCATGCCAGGCCTGGGTGCGTTCGCAGGTCGCATGCATGCTGAGCGCGTGGGCGACGATGCCTTCCTGCGCCAGCCGCGCGCTGATCGCGGCGTCGTCCAGCGCGGGATCCGCGAAGCGCAGCGCCAGGTGCATGCCGGCGGATGCGCCGTGCACTTCCGCAATCGCACCCAGATGCTGGCGCAGCGATGCCACCAGCACGTCGCGCCGCTGGCGGTACAGGCGGCGCATGCGGCGCAGGTGCAGCGCGAACTGGCCGCTGCGCAGGAACTCCGCCAGCGCCAGCTGCTCGGCCACGCGGCCGCGCGCGGCGGACTGCGCGCGCATGGCGGCCAGCGGTTCGGCCAGGCCTTGCGGCGCCACCAGGAAGCCGATACGCAGGGCCGGGAACATGGTCTTGCTGAAGGTGCCGAGATAGAGCACCGGCGCGTCCGGCGCCAGGCCCTGCATGGCGGCCAGCGGCGGGCCGTCGTGGCGGAACTCGCTGTCGTAGTCGTCCTCGATAATCAATGCGCCTGCGGCGCGCGCGCCGGCGATCAGCGCCAGCCGGCGTTCCAAAGCCAGCACGCCGCCCACCGGATACTGGTGCGAAGGCGTGGTGTAGATCAGGCGCGGCGGGCGCTGGCGCCAGTCCTGCGGCGTGGGCGCTATGCCGTCTTCATCCACGGCGATGCCCTCCACTTTCAGGCCGGCGCCACGGAAGGCGGCCAACGCGCCGAGGTAGCCGGGATGTTCGATCCAGACCGTGTCGCCTTCGTCCGCGCAGGCGCGCGCGCACAGGTCCAGGCTGCTCTGGGTGCCGTCGGTGATGAAGACCTGGCTGGCGCCGCACAGCACGCCGCGCGAGGCGCGCAGATGGTCTGCGATGGCGCTGCGCAGCGCCTCCTCCCCGGCCGGGTCGCCGTAGTTCAGCTGGGCGGGATTGAGGCCGCGCCAAACGCGGTCCAGCAGGCGACGCCAGTGCGCGGCGGGAAAGGCGTCCAGCGCCGGCACGCCGGGCACGAAGGCGCCCATCTGATGCGCAGGACCGCCCACCTCGCGCAGATTGCGCGCGCGGCGCGACAGGCTGTGGTGAGGCTCCCCGGCAGGTTGCTGAGCTTGCGCGCGCGTGGCGGCGTGCGCGGCAGCGGGAGCGGCGACGTTTGCGGCGGCGGAAGCGCCAGCGGCAGCGATGGCTGCCGCCACCGGCGCCACGACCGTGCCGCGCCGGTCGCTTACTGCGTAGCCTTCGCATGCCAGCTGCTCGTAAGCGTAGAGAACCGTGTTGCGCGCCATACCCAGCTCAGCCGCCAGCGTGCGCGTGGCCACCAGGCGCGTGCCGGCAGCCAGCGTGCCGTCGCGTATCGCCGCGCGCAGGCATTCGTGCAGCATGCGCTGGCGCGGCCAGCCTTGCCCGGCATGACGTTGCATGAAAGAGGAAACAAGCAAGGCGTAGTCCATCGTGGCTCCAAAATATTCTAACGTTCTGGATCTTTTTACAGAGCCATGTATTGATTATATTGCACCACATGAAAACACATCCATCCCCACGCACGCGGGTACGCCGCATCCCCACCAACGCCGCCTACGACAGCGCCACGCTGTACGCCATCATCGATGACGCCTACGTCTGCCACATTGCCTTCACCGACGACAACGGCCCGCATTGCATCCCGACCGCATGCTGGCGCGAAGGCGGCCATCTGTACATCCACGGGTCCAACGGCAGCCGCATGCTCAAGCGGCTGGCGGAGAGCGAGTCCTGTGTCACCATCACGCATGTGGATGGCCTGGTCATGGCGCGTTCGGCCTTCAACCATTCGATGAACTACCGTTCTGCGATGGTGTACGGCCAGTTCGAGATCGTGGAGGGAGACGCGAAGCGAGGCGCAATGGAGGCGTTCATGGAGCAGCTACTGCCGGGCCGGCAGGCGCAGGTGCGCGGCGGCAGCGACAAGGAATACGCCGCCACCACAGTAATGCGCATTGCGCTGGACGAGGCGGCGTGCAAGGTACGCGCGGGCGGCCCGCAGGATGACGCCGAGGACATGGCCATCGACACCTGGACCGGCGTGCTGCCGCTGCAGCGCGTGCGTGCCGCTCCCGCTCCCGCCGAGGGCGCCGGCGAAACACCCGGCTACATCCAGCAGTGGCAGGGGAAGCCCTAGGCGGCGATCGGAGCCGGGCACACGCCCACGATCAGCGGCGCTCGCGCTGCCAGAGGGCGAGCATGGCGGCCGCGCAAATCAGCGCGAAGGGCCATGACGGGAATGGCGCGCGCGGGCTGCTTGCAGCTACCGCTTCAGGAGAGCGCGCGGCATAGCGGGCAGTGGCGTCCTGGCGCAAGGCTTGCTGCCATTGCGGCCAGTCGCTGGCGGCATAGATATAGACGCGATGTTCGGACGCGCCGCTGCGCAGCGTGAGCCAGCCGGCTTGCTGCGGCAGGAATGCGGCGCACACCATTTCGGCTCTCGCAAGACGCGCTTGCCATACCAGGCCTGGCTGCACGGCCTGGCCGGACTGCCCATCAATGTGCAAACTGCTTCCTGTCTCGGCACCCTGGGCGCAGATCTCGGTGCGCAGGCCTGACACGGGCATCGGGTCGGGCTGCTGCCAAACCAGTTTTTGCGTGGCGCCCACGGCGGCTTTGTCGAACAGCGCCTGCCACCACTGGCCGAGCGCGGCGGGCGAGGAGATGGCGTAGCGGTGCCAGTCTGATACACCTATCCACGCGATACTGCCTTTCTTCCATGCGCGCTGCCACAGCCAGGGCTGGCCTTTGCCATCGACCGCTGCGGTGCTCCAGCCTTCGCCCGGCTGGGCCGCAGGATTGAGAGAGGCCGGCGGCATGGCGAGCTGTTCGCCGTTTATGCTGAACTGGCGGACATCTTCCTTTTCCGTGGTCGGATTTTGCGGCGCCAGGCGCAGCGCCAGATCGCGCTGCCAGATCGCGGCGCTGGACGCATTACCGCCCAAGATAAGCAACGGAACGCCCTGCCCTGTTTGCGCCATCAGCGCGGCGCGCGCGGGGGCGGACAGGGATTCAAACCAGGCGGCATCGACAACTTGCACGTTGGGCTCGGCCAGATCGGCGCGCGCGGATTCGCTGCGGCTCAGGCCTTTGCCCAGCGTGGTCTGCCAGTCCAGCAAGGCGCCGCTGTCGGACAGGAGCTGGTTCAGCGCGCGCGCGTCGAAGGAGGGAGCGCCGAAGCGGCCGATGATTTGCAGCGGGACCGGCGGCGTGACTTGCAGCGGCACGGGGCCTTGTGCGACGGTCTTCCCGGCCGTGTCTAGCAGGCGGGCCTGCAGCAGCATCTGTTCGGCCAGCGGCGGTTGCCAGTTCAGCGAGAGCGCGGAGGCCTGGGTGGCCGTTTTGGCTGCTTGTGGCGACTCTGCCAGCATTTCTCCGTTCTCGGCGAGCAGTTGCAGGCGCCAGCCGGCTTGCGCGCCGGTGTGGCGCGCGGAGAGGATGAAGCTGCGGCCGAGCGGCAGGGTGCGGGGGAATTCGAGGCGCAGCAGATCGCCCTGCGGCGCAGTCCAGCGCAGCGGGCGCGCTGGCAGGTCGTCCCACTGTGCGGCACGCAAGCCATGGCCGGTCAGCGCGATCGATCCGGACTGCGGCACGGCGAGCAGCGCGCGCGCCAGGGCGTCGCCCGCAGGCGCGGAAGGCGCACCGGTTGCGATGGCGATTTCGCCGGCGCGGGCAGCAGGCTGCATTGGGGAGGCCAGCATGGCGGCCAGCGCCAGTGCGGCCAGCAATGCCAGAAGAGCGTTGAGCGCCTGGTCCCTGCGGACATACAGCGCAGCGCTGAACAGCCCGGCTAGCAGCACTCCACCGCTGGCTGCGCCGAAGCTGAAGGCGATGCCGAACATTTCCATGGTTGCCATCATGGCTGCTCCTTGCCGCGCCAGGCCTGGCGGAATTGACTGTCGGACTGCGGTTTCGCCTGCAGCACCACGGCCGCTTCGGTGAGCGTGGCGCGCAGGTAGGCACGCAGCACGGCGCGGCAGCTGGTGCAGCCGTCCGCCACATCCTGCACGGCGCGCTGCGCAGCCAGCTTCTGTTCGTCGCCTCCGATGCGTTCGGCGATGATGCTGCGCGCGCTCTTGCTCCACAAGGCGGGCAACGCTCCGTTGCCGGCCAGCGCTTGCACCAGCTCGCGTACATCCTGCGGCACCTTGTCGTCCGCCGCACCCTGCGCGCGCTTGTAGCTTTGCGCTCCGACCACGTCGCCGGAAAGGCGCTTTTCCTCCTTGATGGCGGGCGGTACAAAAGCGGTGCGGTGCAGGTAGACGCGTTCGGCCTGCTGCAGTTCCTTGATGGCGTCCAGCGCCTTGTACTCGGGCGCCAGCGCCGCCTTGGGCAGCATGGCGCGCAGCTGCTTCTCGGAGTCCCACATCGCCTTGAGCGCGCGGCGCAGCACTTCCTTGGTCTTGGGATCGAAAATGGTGGCGTTGTCGGTTTCGTCGTGCTTGTGGCCGAACTCGGCGACGATGCTGGCCATGCTGCCGTCCTTGAAGCCGCCTGCGCCTTCGCCGTGGCCTGCCTGGTGGCCTTCCTCGTGGCCATGCTCGTCGCCGAACAGGGTGGATTCCTCGCCCAGGAACTGGCCATAGCGCAAGCGCAGGGCCGACTGGTCGCCTGCGATGGACTCGCTGCGTTCGCGCAGCGTGGCGGCGTTCAGGCGGGGCATGTCGGCCACCAGCTGCTCGGTGTCGATAATGATCTGGCGCTGGCTGCGCAGGCTCTCCGGCTTGACCACGGTAGGCAGCGCGGAGGAATCCAGGCTTTCGGATTGCGGACCGGGCAGGCGCAGCGTGTAGGTCGGTGTCTGGACGGTGTGCGGCTGGCCGGGGGCGTTGTCCGTGGCGCGGACGAAGAAGTACAGCTCGTCGCCGGGCTCCATGCCCAGTTCCGCAAGCGCCCAGTTCTTCTGCCAGTTGCGCGTGCGCGGGTCCGGCGATTGCGGCAGCGGCATTTCGCGGTCGCTGAAACGGATGTTCTCGCCGCTGCCGCGCGCCAGCGTCAGGTGCAGGCTGGCGCGCACGATGCCGTAGTCGTCGCGCGCGGAGACCGATAGCTGCACGGACTGCGCACCGGGCGGCAGGACCTGGATCGCTTCGGTGGGCGCGGTGATGGCGACTTGCGGCGCCTGGTCTATCGTGACGCGGATGTTGTGGCGGCTACCTGCTCCGCCGCGCACGCGCCAGAAGATGGATTCGGTGGCGGTCCAGGCGGCGCAGTCCTGCGTTAGCGCAAGCGTCTGGCCGTCGCTCAGTTCCAGGATGGCGGGCGGCTCGCCGCTGCGCTTGTAGCACCATTGCACCTGGCTGTGCTGCGGAACCTGGATGTCGGCGGCACCGGATTCGAAGGCGGCGGCTTTGGTGTATGCGGGCGGGGTGACGCGCAGGACGATTTCGCCGGGGGCGGCTGGTTGGGACTGGCTGGCGGATTTGCCGCCTGTGCTTGCGGGAACGCTCCGGGTTTGCTGCCAGGCGTAGGCCGACGCGGCGCACAGCAGGCTGGCAATGATGGGCAGGAGCGTGAAGCGGATGCGGGTGCGGGCGATGGCGCGGTAGTCTTCCTCGCGCAGCACCTCGAGCAGGCGGGCTTGCAGGCGGTTGCGCTGGAGGCGGGCCACCGGGGTGGCGGGTTCGGTGGCGAGCAGGGTGCTGCTGTCTTCCAGCGCAGGCACGGCGGCGTCCAGCCAGCGCGCCCATTCGGCGCGGACGCGGCGCTGCAGGGCGCGCAGGTCGAGAGCGAACCAAATCAGCCACGCGGCCGGCAGCAGGATGGTGGCGGCTTTCGTTACGGCGGAAAGCGGAGCTGGCCGCAGCAGTGCGAACAGCATCAGCGCCAGCAGCGGCAGCAGCGCGGCGGCCCACAGCGGTGCGCGGCGCAGCAGGATGGCGCGCCACAATCGGCGCAGCACGGTGGAGCGGAAGTCAGCGTCGGCGGACATGGGTCATCAGGCGTTCAAGGGCAAACAGGGCCAACAGCAGGTAGGCAAGCCAGGCAGCGGGCGGCGTGTTGGGCATGGCCAAGGGCGAATTGCGGCGCGGGGCGAGCTGCATCGCGGGCATGGGGTATGGCTGGACAGGCTGGGCAAGCGACTGCCAGGTTTCGTAGAGGGCGCGGGCGGCGTCGGCGGTTTGCGGGGGCATGGCGGCGGAGGTCCACAAGCGGCCTTGCGGGCTGCTGGCGATCTGCAGCTGCAGGCCGTTGATGGCGAGCGGCGGGCTCGCGGCATCGGTGGCGCCGAGTGCGGCCGGCCTGGCGGATGGCGGCAGCCACCACAATGGCGCGTGCCAGCCGGGCGGCGGCGCGGCCTGCGAGTCCCACACGATCAGCTCTGTTTCGGAGCTGGGTTTGTCTTCAATCAGGTAGCGGCTGCCGTCGGCTGCCTCGAAGGCCGCGAACATCGCGCGCCAGGCGGCCAGGCGCTCCACTGGCGCGGCTACGACAACGCTGCGCTGCGTGCGCGGCGCGGAGGCCGTGGACGTGGCGGCGGGCAGGAGGCGGATGTCCACGGCGTGGGCCAGTGGCGGGAGCTGGGCGGGCATGGCGATGGATTCGGCCAGGACCAGCATGCGCGCGCCGGGGCGCCATTCGCTTTCGTTCGCTTGCAGCCATTGCAGGGCGTCCGGTGGCAGCGGCATTTGCGGCGCGGCGCTCAGGCCGGCGGTGGCGATTTGCTGCTTGATCCACGCCGGCGCCCGGGCGTCGGCACGGGCCTCCAGCGCGGGCGAGATGAAGACGGTGTCTCCGCGCCACGGCATGGTGGTGGCGGCGAGCCAGGCGATCAGGGCGGCCAGCAACAGGCAGCGCAACGCCAGCAGTATCAGGTCTTCCCAGCGCCAGATGCGCGCGGTCTGCGGCGGGGCGGCGGGCAGGAAGCGGGCTGTTGCCAGCGGCTCGGATTTGACGCGCTGGCGCTTCTGGCGATGCCACCAGATGGGCAGCAGCAGCACGGGCAAGGCGAGCCACCACAGGGCGAGTGCGCTGGAGATCATCGTGCCCTCGCTCGCGGCGACGCCAGTTGCAGCCAGCCGCGCAGCACCGCGGTCAGCGGCTGCTCAACGCGTGCTTCGTAATAAGGGATGTCGTGCTGGCGGCATGCCGCGCCAACACCGGCAAAGTGCGCTTCCAGCGCGGCGCGGTACGCGGCGCGGCCCGATTCCGTCAGCATATGCAGGCCTGCGGCGTTGGTGTCCGATGGCGGCATGCCGCCTTCCAGGTCGCGGTAGCCGGAACCGGGGTTGAAGCTGGCGTCCACTTCGGCCTGGGTGCGCACGGCCAGCAGGCGCACGTCGTGCTGCATATGGCGCAAGCGCAGCAGCGCTTCGGACAATGGCGACGGCCATTCCAGGCAATCGCTGGCAGCGAAAACGAGGCTGGGCGCGCGCGCGAAATGCAGGCTGGATTTGAGCGCGGCCGCGTCCGGCAGCGCGCCTTGCGGCCGGGCCTTGGACAACTGCGCCAGCACGCGCTGCAACTGGCGCGGACCGCGCGAGGCGGGCGTGAATTCGGTGCGGCCGTCGGTGCAGACCACCAGCCCGAAGGCGTCCCCCTGCCGCTGCGCGACGGCGGCGATGCAGCCCAGCACCGTGGCGGCGAAGCGCAGCTTGTCCACCTTCGGCACCTGGCGGCTCGGCTCGGACATGGACGCGGTGGCGTCCAGCCAGAGCCAGGTGGCGACGTGGCTGTCGCGCTCCGCTTCGCGCACGTAGTAGCGGTCCGCGCGCGCCAGCAGCTTCCAGTCCACGCGGCGCCACTCGTCGCCCGGCGCGTAAGCCCGGTACTCGGAGAACTCCACGCCCGCGCCGCGCTCGCGGCCCGCGTGGATGCCGTGGCCCAGCCCCGCCAGCACGTGGCGGATGACCAGGTCCAGGTCGTTGGTGTGCGCCAGCAGCGCAGGAGAGTCCAGCATCAGGAAATTAGCATCAGCGTGTGGGTCAGTCCGGGCGGATGTCGTTGCGCAGCGCAGCCAGGATGTCGGCGATGGCGATGCCGTCCGCTTCCGCTTCGAAGTTGCGCAGCACGCGGTGCGCCAATACGGGCAGCAGCATGGCTGCAATGTCTTCGCGCGTCACGGCCAGGCGGTTGTGCATCAGTGCGCGCGCCTTGGAGGCCAGCACCAGCGCCTGTCCCGCGCGCGGCCCCGCGCCCCAGCCCACGTGCTTGCGCACCGCCGCCACAGTGCTTTCCCTGGGCCGCGTGGCGCGCACCAGGCGCGTTGCGTACAGCAGCAGGTGGTCGCCGATTTCAATGTCGCGCACCAGCTGCTGCAGGCGCAGCAGCGTGGCCACATCCATCACGGGCTGCGCGTCCGCCAGGCCCGCATGCGTGGTGGCGGACACCATGGCCACCTCCTCCGCCTCGGTCGGATAGCCGACGTCGATGCGCAGCAGGAAGCGGTCCAGCTGCGCCTCCGGCAGCGGGTAGGTGCCCGCCTGCTCGATGGGGTTCTGCGTGGCCAGCACGAAGAAAGGTTTGGGCAGCTTGTGCGTCTGTCCGGCGAAGGTGACGGAGCGCTCCTGCATGGCTTCGAGCAGCGCGGACTGCGTCTTCGGCGGCGCGCGGTTGATCTCGTCGGCCAGCAGCACCTGCGTAAACACCGGCCCTTGCTGGAAGCGGAACTCGCGCTTGCCGGTGGCGTGCTCCTCCTCCAGGATCTCGGTGCCGACGATATCGGACGGCATCAGGTCCGGCGTGAACTGCACGCGGCGGAACTCCATGTCGGTGGCCTGCGACAGCGACTTCACCAGCAGCGTCTTGCCCAGCCCGGGCACGCCTTCCACCAGCGCGTGGCCACCGCCCAGCAGGCAGATCACCAGCGAATCGATCACGTCCTGCTGGCCGATGATCACTTTCGACATGCTGGCCTTGAGGGCGCCCACCTTGGCGGTCAGGTCGCCGATTTCATTTTCATTCCACTGCACAGACACTGTCATGCTCCCAATGCGTACTGAATTATGTTGACCGCGAAGCGGGTGTTGTCCACCACCAGCCAGCGCTTGTTGCGGAAGTCGTAGTCCCACTCGCAGCCGTAGTCCTTGTTGCTGTACAAGACCCGTACCCGGCCGCCGAACTCGATGGCCTTCAGGTAGTCGTGCACCAGGTCGTCGCCCCAGCCGTTCAGCTCCACGCTGGTGTTGGGCGGGCCGTCGAATTTGAAGAAGCTCGAATACACCGGATGGTTGTTCGGGATCTTGTGCAGCGCCTTCGGACCGAACATCCTGGCCAGTTCGGCTTCGAAGGACTTGGCGAACAGGCCGTCGATATCGTGGTTGCAATCGTCCACGAAGACGAAACCACCACCCCGCACATAGCGCTCGAAGTTCTTGCGCTCGGCGGGGGTGAACTGCACCAGCTTGTGTCCGGCCAGGTAGCAGAACGGCGCTTCGAGCATGCGGGGGTCGGACAGCGCCACGATGCGTTCGACGGGGTCAACCCGCAGGGTCGTGTATTCGACCAGCGAGTTGAGCACGTTGCTCGGCATGCGGATGTCCACGTCCCAGTCGCCGGACTCGTAAGTCAGGCGGGTGAAGTAGAAGTCGAAGCTGGCCATGCTCAAAGGTCCCTGGCGGCGCCTGGCGGGTTACGGCTACGCCTAACCCGCCCTACGCATGCTCGGCGGGCCGTAGGGCGGGTTAGCGCAGCGTAACCCGCCAAGCGCTTAGACAGCATCGGACAAGGATGTGAAGTTGAAGTCGCGCACCTTCATGGCCGGCAGCAGCATCTGGAACCCGGCGTTGACGCCGCCCACCACGGTGGGCTTGCCCAGTTCTTCGATGTTGTTGAGCATGGCGACCGGACTTTCGTTGAAGCGGAAGTTCTTGATCGGATGCTTGATCTTGCCGTTCTCGATGTAGAAAGTGCCGTCGCGGGTAAGGCCCGTCAGCAGCTGCGACTGTGGGTCCACCATGCGGATGTACCAGGTGCGCGTCACCAGCACCCCCTTCTTGGTGCTGGCGATCAGTTCCGCGGTGCTCTTGCTGCCGCCGGACATGATGATGTTGCCGTGGCGGCCGATGGCGCGCTTGCCCTGCTTCTGCGCCCAGAAGCGCGTGTAGTCCAGGCCCGCCACCACGCCGTTCTTGATGATGTCCGCGCGTTCGCGCGCCAGCATGGACGAACCGTCCCACGGCAGCACCGGCACTTCCGGATTCCACGGGTCGGCCCAGACGTTGACCTGCTCGTCGTACAGCTTCTCGCCCACGCGGTTGCCGCCGCCCTTTTTCGACAGGTAGCTGCGGCCCTCGTCCGCCTGGCGCGCGTCCAGCGCGCCGAACATGAAGCTCAGCATGTCGGAGGTTGCGTCCGGCTCCAGGATCACGGTGTAGCGGCCCGGCTCCAGCGCCTTGGCGTCCACCGAGCGCGCCGCTTTTTCGATGGCGATGCTGGACGCTTCCAGCGCGTCGAACTTGCCGGCGTCGTTGGCGTAGCGCTTGGCCCAGCCGGAGCCGCGACCGTCTTCGGTGCGGGTGGTGACGGTGAAGCCCAGATTGCTCAGCTCCTGGTAGCCGAACACGCCCTTGGAGTTGGCGTGCGCAGAGAAGGCCGTGCGGTCGTCGAAGAAGCCGGCCGCCTGCAGCTTGGCCTTGCGCGCCGCTTCGATGCTGCGGAACGCCACTTCGGCGCGGTACTCCGGATCGATGTCGGCGGTGCGCTTGTTCCAGGTCGGCGTGGCCTTGTACTGCTGCGGCCCCACGGCGGACAGGAACTCCGGATTCTCCGGCGCCAGGCGCGCCACTTCCTCGGCGCGGCGCACGGCGCGTTCCAGCGACTTGTCGTCGAACTCGTTGATGGTGACGGTGCCCACGCGCTTGCCGAAGGCGACGCTGACGTTGAGCTGCGTGTCTTCGGTCAGCCCGGCGGTGGAAACGGCGTTGTTGGCGTAGCGGATATTGCCGGTGCGGTTGCCGCTCAGGCTCACCTGGCACTCATCGGCCTTGGAGTAGGCGATGGTCTTGTCGCAAACGCGCTTTGCTTCTTCCTGGGTCAGAAATTTCATCTTGCAGTGACTCCTTAGCCGATCTTGCGGGCGGTGTTGATAACGTTGACGCCGTTGAAGCGCGTGGTGCTCGAACCGTGCGACACGGCGCTGACCTGCGAAGGCTGGCCCTTGCCGTCGAAGAAGGAGCCGCCCATGCGCCAGTCGCGCTCGTCGCACATGGCGGAGCACGCGTTCCAGAATTCCTGGGTGTTGGACTGGTAGGCCACGTCCTCCAGCGGCTGGGTGATCTTGCCGTCCTTGATCTCGTAGTACAGCTGGCCGCCGAACTGGAAGTTGTAGCGCTGCTGGTCGATCGAGAAGGAACCGCGCCCGGCGATGTAGATGCCCTTCTTCACGTCCTTCACCATCTCGTCCGGCGTGAGCTGCTTCTTGCCCGCCTGCAGGGAGACGTTGGGCATGCGCTGGAACTGCACGCTGCTCCAGCTGTCCGCATACGAGCAGCCGTGCGATTCTTTTTCGCCGATGATGTGGGCCTGGTCGCGCGTGGCCTGGTAGTTCACCAGTATGCCGTCCTTGATGATGTCCCAGCGCTTGCACTGCACGCCTTCGTCGTCGTAGCCGGCGGTGGCCAGTGCGCCCGGCGCGGTCTTGTCCGCCACGAAGTTGACGATGTCGGAGCCGTACTTGAATTTCTTCGACTGCCATTTGTCCAGCGTGGCGAAACTGGTGCCGGCGTAGTTGGCCTCGTAGCCCAGCACGCGGTCCAGCTCCGTGGCGTGGCCGACGGATTCGTGGATGGTCAGGAACAGGTGCTCGGGGCTGAGCACCAGGTCGTACTTGCCCGGCTCCACGGTCTTGGCGGTGAGCTTTTCGCGCGCCTGCTTGCCGGCTGCGCGGGCGTCCTCGATCAGGTCGTAGCCGTCCTTGTACAGCGTGGTCACGCCGCCCGGCGCGCGCACCTTGTGCTGCGGCTTGGCGTCGAAGAATTCGTAGCCCATGCCGGCCGGCGAGGACAGGCCCTGGCGGGTGCGGAACTTGCCGCTGGCCTTGTCCACGGCGGTGGCGGTGAACGGCGACCACAGGCGATGGATGTCCTGGTCGATATAGGAGCCGTCGGTGGAGGCGAAGTACTTCTGCTGGTTCACCTGGAACAGTGTGGACTGCATGAAGCTGGCGCCCGCGTCCATGCCGGCCTTGTTGGCGGCGATCAGCATGTCGGCCTTGTCCTTGATGGCCACCGTGCGCCAGTCTTTCTGGAACGGCGTGGCCCAGGCCACTTCGCCCACGCCCTTGACGGGTGCCAGGCGCACCGGTTCGGCCTGCAGGCGGGCGTTGGCCTTGGCGATGGCCACGGCCTGGCGCGCCGCTTCGGCCACCGAGTCCAGCGTCATCACGTTGGTGGAGACGAAGCCGTAGGCGCCGTTGGCCAGCACGCGCACGCCCACGCCGCTCGATTCGGTGTTGACGATGTTTTCCACGTTCAGGTCGCGCGTGGTGATGAACTGGTTCAGGTAGCGGCCGATGCGCACATCGCAGTAGCTGGCGCCGGCCTTGGTGGCGGCGTTCATCGCGGCGTCGGCCAGCGATTTCTTGAACTGCACGGCCATGGGGTTGAGCAGCTCCTCGGCCGCGATGGCATTGCCGAACACCGGCACCAGCAAGGTGCCGCCGGTGATGGCGCTGACTTTCAAAAATGTACGTCGTTCCACAATCTCTCCTGGTTCATCTTGTTTGGCGGGTTACGCCTTCGGCTAACCCGCCCTACGTTGTTTGCACCCGTTGGCGCACAGGCGCGTAGGGCGGGTTAGCGCAGCGTAACCCGCCGGCTTTACACGGCGTCCGACAGGGACGTGAAGTTGAAGTCACGTACCTTCATCGCCGGTATCAGCATTTTGTAAGGCGATTCGTCGCCGCCCAGTATGACCGGCTTGCCCACTTCTTCAATATTGTTCAGCATTGTCACCGGACTTTCGTTGAAACGGAAGTTCTTGATCGGGTGCTTGATCTTGCCGTTCTCGATGTAGAAGGTGCCGTCGCGCGTGAGGCCGGTGAGCAGCAGCGATTGCGGGTCCACCATGCGGATGTACCAGGTGCGCGTGACCAGCACGCCCTTCTTGGTGTTGGCGATCAGCTCCGCCGTTTCCTTGTTGGTGCCGGCCATGATGAAGTTGCCCGGCGATCCGACTGCGCGCTTGCCCTGCTTCTGCGCCCAGAAGCGCGAGTAGTCCAGCGCGGCGACTTTGCCGTTCTTGATGATGTCCATGCGCTCGCGCGCAAGGTAGGTGTTGTTGTCCCACGGCGTGACGGCGATGTCCTTGTCCCACGGGTCGGTCCAGATGTTGACCTGCTCGTCGAACAGCTTGTCGCCCAGGCGGTTCGCGCCGCCCTTCTTGGACAGGAAGCTGCGGCCTTCGTCCGCGCTGCGCGCGCTGAGGGAGCCGAACATATAGGCCAGCAGGTCGGAGGTCGCCGCCGGCTCCAGGATCACGGTGTAGCGGCCCGGCTCGAGCGCCTTGGCGTCCACCGAGCGCAGCGCTTTTTCTATCGCCACGTCGGACGCCTCGCGCGCGTCGAACTTGTTCACGTCGCCCGCGTCGCGGCGCACCCAGCCCGAACCGCGTCCGTCTTCGGTGCGCACGGTGAGCGTGAAGTTCACGCCGGTTTCCTGCTGGTGGCCAAACACGCCCTTGGAGTTGGCAATCGCCTCGAAGGAGGTGCTGTCGGTGAAGAAGCCCGCAGCCTGCAGCTTGTTCTTGCGGCTGTTCTCGATGCTGTAGGCCGCCACCTGTGCGCGGAAGTCGGGGTCGATGTCCGCCGTGCTTTTGCTGTAGGTGTTGCTGGCCTTGTACTCCTGCTTCGATACCGTGGGCATGAACTCCGGATTGTCCGGCGCCAGGCGCGCCAGGTCTTCCGCGCGGCGCACGGCTTTTTCCAGCGACTTGTCGTCGAACTCGTTGATGGTGGCAACGCCCTGCTTCTTGCCGAAGGCGACCGCCACGGCCAGCTGGCTGTCCTCCACCAGGCCGGCGGTGGACACGGCGTTGCGCGCATAGCGGATATTGCCGGTGCGGGCGCCGGTGACCTTCACTTCGCATTCATCGCCCCGGGACAGGGACAGCACTTTGTCGCAAATGCGCTTGGTTTCTTCCTGACTCAAAATCTTCATGTCGTCTTCCTGTCCTTAACCGATCTTGCGGGCGGTGTTGATCACGTTGATGCCGTTGAAGCGTGTGGTGCTGGCGCCGTGCGAAACGATGGACACCTGCGATGGCTGGCCCTTGCCGTCGAAGAAGGAGCCGCCCATGCGCCAGTCGCGTTCATCGCACAGGGCAGAGCAGGCGTTCCAGAACTCCTGGGTGTTGGACTGATAGGCCACGTCCTCCAGCGGCTGGGTGATCTTGCCGTCCTTGATCTCGTAGAACAGCTGGCCGCCGAACTGGAAGTTGTAGCGCTGCTGGTCGATGGAGAAGGAGCCGTCGCCGACGATGTAGATGCCCTTCTTCACGTCCTTCACCATCTCGTCCGGCGTGAGCTGCTTCTTGCCCGCCTGCAGGGAGACGTTGGGCATGCGCTGGAACTGCACGCTGCTCCAGCTGTCCGCATACGAGCAGCCGTGCGATTCCTTTTCGCCGATGATGTGGGCCTGGTCGCGCGTGGCCTGGTAGTTCACCAGCACGCCGTCCTTGATGATGTCCCAGCGCTTGCACTTCACGCCTTCGTCGTCGTAGGCCACCGCGCCGAGCGAGCCCGGGGTGGTCTTGTCGGCGACGATGTTGACCAGGTCGGAGCCGTACTTGAATTTCTTCGACTGCCACTTGTCCAGCGTGGCGAAGCTGGTGCCGGCGTAGTTGGCCTCGTAGCCCAGAACGCGGTCCAGTTCCGTCGGGTGGCCCACGGATTCATGGATGGTGAGCCACAGGTGCTCGGGGCTGAGCACCAGGTCGTACTTGCCCGGTTCGACCGACTTGGCGGTGAGCTTGGCGCGGGCCTGCTTGCCGGCGTTGCGCGCGTCTTCGATCAGGTCGTAGGAGTTGCGGTAAAGCGTGGTCACGCCGCCGGCGGCCTGGAACTTGTCTTCCTTGCGCGCGTCCAGGTATTCATAGCCCATGCCGACCGGGGACGACAGGCCGGAACGCGAGCGGAATTTTCCGGTGCTCTTGTCCACGGCGGTGGCGAAGAACGGCACCCACAGGCGGTGCACGTCCTGGTCGATATAGGAGCCGTCGGTGGAGGCGAAGTACTTCTGCTGGTTCACCTGGAACAGCAGGGACTGCATAAAGCTGGCGCCCGCGTCCAGGCCTGCCTTGTTGCCGGCGATGAGCAGTTCCGCTTTTTCCTTGATCGGCACGGCGCGCCAGTCCTTCTTGTAGGGCGTGGCCCAGGACACGGCGCCCGCGCCGACCACCGGCGCCAGCTGCAGCGGCGCACTTTGCAGGCGGGAGTTGGCCTTGGCGATGGCCACGGCCTGGCGCGCGGCGGCGGCCACGCCGTCCGGCGACACGTCGCTGGTGGCGGCAAAGCCGTAGGCGCCGTGCGCGATCACGCGCACGCCGACGCCGGCCGATTCGGTATTGGTGATGTTCTCCACGTTCAGGTCGCGCGTGGTGAGGAACTGGTTCAGGTAGCGGCCCACGCGCACGTCGCAGTAGCTGGCGCCGGCCTGGGTGGCGGCCGTCATGGCGGTATCGGCCAGCATTTTCTTGAAGGCGGTGTCCGCCGGCTTGAGCAGCTCTTCGGCTGCGATCGCCCTGCCATACGCGGGCAGCAGCATGGTGCCCAGGGCCAAACCACTGATATTGAGGAATGCACGTCGTTCCATAATCTCTCCAAAAGAACCTTCGCCGGAAAGCACATCAGCACGCAAGTTTTATGCCATTGCAAATATTGCACGCGGCCGCGTCACATTGCCCGGCCCTGGCTTGCGAACGGCAAGTGCCGGGTGTCCGGAGTGTCCGCGACAGTGTCCGGGCAGTGTCCGCGAACTGTCCGCGAACAGTCCGCCCCTGCTGCGCCGGACACTAGCGAATCCGCTTGACCCGGCTGGCGAGTTCCCCGATGATCGGCGCAGTCGACCGCCACGCGTCGTCAACAACCTGGAGACATGCATGAAACAACTCAATTTTGGACGGCTGGTGCTGGGCGCCGTGCTCGCCTGCGGCCTGGCCGCCCCGGCCCTGGCGGACGACGCCCTGAAGGCGGCCATCGCCAACCCTGCGCGCACGCCCGCCAACGCGGAACGCGACGGCGCCCGCCATCCTTACGAAACGCTGACCTTCTTCGGCATCAAGCCGAACATGACGGTGGTGGAGCTGGCGCCGGGCGGCGGCTGGTACACCGAGATCCTCGGCCCCTATCTGCGCAAGGACGGCAAGCTGATCGCCGCCGGCAATACGCCCACCTCGGCCAATGAGAACGTGCGCAAAGCCGCCGTGCGCTTCCAGGAGAGGCTGAACGCCGTGCCGGCCTCGTATGACAAAGTGGTGCTGGGCGCTTTCGAGCCGAACAACAATGTCTTCAGCTACGCCCCTAAAGGCAGCGCGGACATGGTGCTCACCTTCCGCAACATCCACAACTGGATAGGCAACGGCGACGCCAGCCTGAAGGCGCTGTTCGCCAGCGTGTACGACAGCCTGAAGCCGGGCGGCGTGTTCGGCGTGGTGGAGCACCGCCTGCCTGCCGGCGTGGCGCAGGACGCCAAGGCCAGCTCGGGCTATGTGCATGAAGCCTATGTGATCAAGCTGGCCGAGAGCGCGGGCTTCAAGCTGGCGGCCAGGTCGGAAATCAACGCCAACCCCAAGGACAAGGCCGACCATGAAGGCGGCGTATGGGCGCTGCCGCCGACCTACACCAACAAGGACAAGGACCGCGCCAAGTACCAGGCCATCGGCGAGAGCGACCGCATGACGCTCAAGTTCGTCAAGCCCTAATCACTTCATCACATCCGGCGGTGGCGCCTCCTGGTACCACTGCCGGTAGATGCGCGCGAAAGCGCCGTCCTGTTTCATCTTGTCGAGCGCGCGCTGCCACTGCGCCACCAGCTCCGCCGGCGCCTGCCTGGGGAAGCTCAGGTAGCTGCCTATGGTGAAGGCGGTGTACACCATCTCCACCTGCTCCGGGTGCGCGCCGGCCTCCTCCAGCAAGGGCTGCAGCTGCCGGTGGTCCAGCACCATCACCGGGCGCCGTCCGCCCAGCAGCATGCGCAGCATGGTCAGCGTGTTGTTGGTCGGCTCCAGGTTCGTGAAGCCCGCATCGCTCAGGTATTGATAGGAATAGAAATCGCGCGGCGCCAGCACGCCGCTGAGCTTCTTCGCGTCCTCCAGCGAACGGATGCGCACGTGGTCGGCGGGACGCGCATAGAAATTGGTCTGCGAAGTGAACAGCGGCCCCACCCATTTGAACCTGGCTTCGCGGTCCGGCGTGCGCTTGGGGCAGACCAGCAGCACGTTCTCGCCCTCCAGCGCGGAGCGATAGGCGCGCGCCCACGGCTGCAGTTCGATCTCCGTGCCGCTGCCGATGCGGCGCTGGATTTCGCGCACGATGTCCACGCAGTAGCCGGTGACGCGGCCGTCCTTCATAAAGGCCATGGGCGGAATGTCGGCAGTCAGGATTTGCATGTTCCCGGCGTGCGCCGCCGCCGCTGCCGCGCACACGATCGCCACTGCTGCAAAAATCCGCCTCATCACACCCTCCTCCTGCGCCAATTCTCGCACGGCTACCGGGGTGGCAACCAGTGTACTTCCAAACAATGGACATTTCCGCCACAGCGGTTTACATTGCACTTTTAGTAACCATCAAAGGGGTATTCATGAAAGCATATGGCGCGGAATTTGTAGGAACCTTCTGGCTGGTGTTGGGCGGCTGCGGCAGCGCGGTGCTGGCGGCGGCGTTTCCGGGCGTCGGCATCGGCCTGCTGGGCGTGTCGCTGGCCTTCGGCCTGACGGTGCTGACGATGGCCTATGCCATCGGCCATGTGTCCGGCTGCCATCTGAATCCGGCGGTCTCGATCGGCCTGTGGGCCGGCGGCCGCTTCCCCGCCAGCAAGCTGCTGCCCTACATCGTGGCGCAGGTGCTGGGCGGCATCGCCGCCGGCGGCGTGCTCTACCTGATCGCCAGCGGCAAGGCCGGCTTCAGCCTGGCCGGCGGGCTGGCGTCGAACGGCTACGGCGAGCATTCGCCGGGCGGCTACACGCTCACGGCCGCGCTGGTGACCGAGGTGGTGATGACGATGATGTTCCTGATCGTGATCCTGGGCGCCACCGACCGCCGCGCGCCGGCCGGCTTTGCGCCGCTGCCTATCGGCCTGGCGCTGACCCTGATCCACCTGATCAGCATCCCTGTCACCAACACCTCGGTGAACCCGGCGCGCAGCACCGGCGTGGCGCTGTATGTGGGCGACTGGGCCGTGGCGCAGCTGTGGCTGTTCTGGCTGGCGCCTATCGCCGGCGCGGTGCTGGGCGCGCTGGTGTACCGCTTTATCGGCGGCGACGGCAAGGACTGAAGCAGCCAGGGCAGCATCGCGCCGCCATGCGCTACTATAGCGGCGTGATGATCAAGTTTTATTTTTTCCGCATCGTGCTGCTGGCCTGCTGCCTTGCGCCGCAGGCCCATGCGGCCGCACAGAAGGCGCAGCGTTTCGTGCTGCCCGCCATCTCCGCCAGCGCCAGGGAGCACGCCGCCTATTTCCCGCGCCTGCTGCGCCTCGCGCTGGACAAGACCGTGGCCAGCGACGGCCCCTATGAACTGGCCTACTACGAGAACGAGCTGACCAGTTTGCGGCGCAATATCGAGCTGAAAAACAATGGCGTGATCAACGTGATGTGGGACGGCGCCAACCGCCAGCGCGAAGCCGAGCTGCTGCCGGTGCGCATCTCGCTGCTCAAGGAACTGAACGACTACCGGGTCTTCCTGATACGCAGCGGGGACGCGGCCCGCTTCGCGGCGGTGCGCACGCTGGACGACCTGCGCAAGCTGAAGGCCGGCGCGGGCGCGAACTGGCCGTCGGCCGATGTGCTGCGCTTTAACGGCCTGCCGGTGGAAACCTCGGGCGGCTATGAATACCTGTTCCCCATGCTGCGCGTGAAGCGCTTCGACTACATGCCGCGCGGCGTGCAGGAAGCGTGGGCGGAGATGGAGCTGCACCAGGGCGAGGGCCTGCAGGTGGAGTCCACCATTTTCCTGCACTACCGGGTGCCCTTCTATTTCTTCGTCAGCCGCAGCCGGCCGGAGCTGGCCGCGCGCATTGAACGCGGGCTGCGCATGGCGCAGAAGGATGGCAGCTTTGACCGGCTGTTCAACAGCATCCCCGCCTTCCAGCGCGGCATGGCGGAGATCACGGCGCACAAGCGCCGTGTGTTTGAGCTGCAGCTGCCGTAGTGCGGCGGGTTACGGCTTCGCCTAACCCGCCCTACGCATGCTATTTTTTCGGTGGGGGAACCGGGACCAGATTGAGGTCCTGGAAGTCGTAGCTGAAGTCGGTTTCGGCGGAGACCGGCTTCATCTTCATGCGCTCGATGCTGCCGTCCGGGTTCAGCGCGAAGCTGACGTAGGCGTCCGCGTTGAAGTTGCGCTGGCGCCAGCGGACGATGAAGGTGTCGTGCTGGAAGTGCTCCAGGTCTCCCACCAGGTCCGGCGTCTTCACGAAGCGCATGACCTGCTTCCCGCCTTCGCGCTGGATGGTGACCGCGCCGTACCACGCGTCCTGGTATTCGCCTTCATAGGCGGCCAGGGCCAGTGAGGGCTGCGACTTGGCGGCGCGCGCGGACGATGCCGTGCCCACTTTCGCCAACTCTTCCTTGTGCTTGGCCTGCTCGTCCGCCGACACGATGCCGATCCAGTCGCTGGCGGGCACGTTCATGTACTGGTCCAGCAAGCGCCATTGCAGCGCGGTCATCGAACCGCTGTTCTCGGCGTTGGTGAAGATGGCGATGCCCAGTTTTTCCTCCGGCACCATCAGCACGCGCGAGTAGAAGCCTTGCAGCGCGCCGCCGTGCAGGGCGATCTTGCGGCCGCGGTAGTCGCGCAGCTGGAAGCCCAGGCCATAGGCGGCGAAGTTGGGCCTGGTGGCGGCCAGCGGCGGCTTGGGTTCGCTGATCTTCATCGGCGTTTGCGCGGTCCACATTTCGCGCAGCTGCTTGTCGCTGATGAGCTGCTTGCCGTCCGGCGTTTTGCCGCCGGCCAGCAGCATATTCATCCAGCGCGCGATGTCCTCGGCGCTGGTGTTGATGCCCACCGCGCCGATGGCGTTCTCCACCGGCATGGGCTTGACCACGGTGGTGGTTTCGCCCACCTTGCTGTGCGGGGCCGAGTAGTCGGCCGTCTTCAGCATGGCGGCCACGCTGGTGGTGGTGCCGTCCATGCCCAGCGGCGCGAGGATGCGCTCGCGCACGGCGTCGCCCCAGGGCTTGCCGGCCTTGTCCGCAATGATTTTGCCGGCCACGATGTAGAGCAGGTTGTCGTAGGCGTAGCTGTTGCGGAAGCTGGTGGCGGGCTTGATGTAGCGCAGGCGCTCGATGATCTCGTCGCTGGTGAAATTGGAAGTGGGCCACCACATCAGGTCGCCCGCGCCCAGTCCCAGGCCGCTGCGGTGGGTGAGCAGGTCGCGCACCGTCATGGCGCCGGTGACGTAGGAGTCGTACATCTGGAAACCGGGCAGGTGCTTGGTGACCGGGTCGTCCCATTTCAGCTTGCCCTCGTCCACCAGCATGGCCAGCGCGGCCGCGGTGAAGGCCTTGGAGTTGGACGCCACTTCGAACAGCGTGCGGCCGGTGACCGGCGCCGGGTCGCCCAGCTTGCGCACGCCGTAGCCCTTGGCGGCGATGACCTTGCCATCCTTGACGATGGCGATGGCGATGCCGGGCACGTCGAAGGTTTTCAGCACGCGGTTTACGTCCGCGTCGAGATCGAAAGGCGCCAGCGGAGAGGCGGCAGTGGCGGCGGCCGGGGCGGACTCGCCTACAGCCCAAGCCGCGCCGCTGAAAGCGACGCTGGCGGAAAACGCGAAGGCCAGTGCGGTGGCCAGTTTGGTGTGCACTACTTTCATTTTTTCTCCTGCAGCTTGTCGACTGCCTTCTGGGTGTCCGGGTGGTAGCGCGGGCGGGCTTCCTTGTACAAGGCCAGCGCCCAGTCGCGCTCCGCCGGGTTCTTCAGCAGCGCGGTGTACAGCGGCACCACGAACTTCTTGCGGCCCACGCTCATCAGGAAGGTGTTGAGCGGCGCGCGCACGTCGTAGCCGGCCTTCACCGACGCCAGGTAGAAGCGGAACGCCACTTCGTTGTTGCCGGTCTTGGCCAGGCCGAACGCCTGGTCCAGTTCCTTGAGCTGCGCGGCGCTGGCCTTGCCGTCGATATCGTTCAGGAAGTGCATCCACTCGAGGGCGATCCAGTTCTTGGTGGCCAGGCTGGTGGTGGGCAGCTCGCCTTTCAGCCAGGCGTCGCGCTGCGCGTCCAGTCCCGCCAAACGCGGCGAGGAGGCGTGCTTCGCGCTGGCGGGCACGCCGGCGCCGTGCAGCCATTCTTCCAGCTCGGCCTGCGACATCACCTCGGGGTGCTCGGCCAGCAGGTTTTTCTGCAGGTAGCTCACGAACTGCTCGGTGGTGGCGGACTGGAAGGCGTGCTGGTCGAACCAGCCGCGCAGGAAGGGATCGAACACGGCGCGGCCTGCGCGCTGCTCCAGCGTGTGCAGCAGCCAGGCGCCTTTCGGATAGGCCAGGCCTTCGTCGGTGTAGGTGGCGGAACCCGTGTCCGGATCGCGCGTGACCAGGGCCTGCTTGGCCGGCGGGATGTCCTTCAGCGAGGCGTACAGTTCTTCCTGCTCCAGCTGCAAGCCCATCTGCGCCACTTCTGCGCCGTACAGGCTTTCCACGATGCGGGTGGTGACATAGGTGGTGAAGCCTTCGTTGAGCCACCAGTGCTTCCACGAGGCGTTGGTGACCAGGTTGCCGGACCAGGAGTGCGCCAGTTCGTGCGCGATCAGGTCCACCAAGCTGCGGTCGCCCGCGATCATGGTGGGCGTGAGGAAGGTCATGCGCGGGTTTTCCATGCCGCCGATGGGGAAGGACGGCGGCAGCACGATCATGTCGTAGCGCCCCCAGCGATAGGGGCCGTACAGCGATTCGGCCGCGTCTATCATTTTCTCGGTGTCGGCCAGCTCGTAGGCGGCGGCGGCGATGCGGGCCGGCTCGGCGTACACGGCGGTGCGCGGACCCAGGTTGCGCACTTCGATTTCGCCGATGGCGATGGCCAGCAGGTAGGACGGCACCGGCTGCGGCATCTTGAATTTCCAGCCGCCCTGGCCGGTGGCCTTCTGGTCGTTCTCGGCGCTCATCACCACGCGCAGGCCGGACGGGGCGTCCACGCGGGCGCTGTAGGTGAAGCGCACGGCGGGGGTGTCCTGCACCGGCGCCCAGGAGCGCGCGTCGATGGTTTCGGACTGGCTGAACATGAAGGGACGCTTGCCGGACATGGTCTGCTGCGGCGTCATCCACTGCAGCGCGGACGCGGTGGGCGCGGTGCGGTAGTAGACGCGCACTTTCTTCGGCTGGCTGGCCAGCGCGATGCGCAGGGCCTGGCCTTTTTCGGCGTCCGGCTTGTCCATCATGTAGGAGGCGGCGCTCCAGCGGCCGTTCGGCTGCAGCATCTGCACCTTGGCGATGCTGAGCTGGCGCGTATCGAGCACCAGCGAACGGGCCGACTTGTCGAGCCAGTCCAGCGTCAGCTCGGCGTAGCCGCTCAGGGTTTTACGGCTGAAATCCGCTTTCAGGTCCAGGTGCAGGTCCGTGGTACGGACCTGGTCGTAGCGGGCGTAGCTGAGCGGATCTTGCGCCAGCGCGGCGGTTCCGCTTTGTGCCAGCAGCGCGCACAGCAACAGGCGCAGGGGGGTATGGTTGGGCATAGTCTTCTTTGGTTAAGAAAGGGCGCGGAGCAGAATAGCATAAAGGGCTGGAGGCAAGCAGTGCTATAATGCCGGCTGAACTTTAGGGAGTAGTCGGCTTCCGGTCCCGCCGGAAGAATCTGCGTCAACATAATCGGCCCGCAGGCCGTGGTGCAGATGGCCGCAGCACGTGCAGCATGCACGCGCCGCGCAGCTTGACGAGACTATCGATCGAGGGGCGGCCGCTATGGGCCGGAGCTGCCCCTGGATCTTTGGTTAACGTCCGGCCCTGAAGACCTCATCCCATGGAAGCTTTCCTCCTTTCTACCGGCATCGTTGCCCTCGCTGAAATCGGCGATAAAACCCAGCTGCTCGCATTCTGTCTCGCCGCGCAATTCCGCCGCCCGATACCTATCGTGCTGGGCATTTTCACGGCCACCGTGGCCAACCATGCTTTTGCCGGCGCGGTCGGCAGCTGGATCACCGGCCTGCTGGGACCGGACGTGCTGCGCTGGGTGCTGGGCTTGTCCTTCCTGGCCATGGCGGCGTGGATACTGGTGCCGGACGAAATCGACGAGGACGAGCAGCCGGCCGCCAAGTACGGCGTGTTCGTCACCACCGTGATCGCCTTCTTCCTGGCCGAAATGGGCGACAAGACGCAGATCGCCACCGTGGCGCTGGCGGCGCGCTTCGACAACCTGCTGGCCGTCGTCGCGGGCACCACCTTCGGCATGATGCTGGCCAATGTGCCGGCGGTCTACCTGGGCAAGAGCGTGGCCGCCAAGATACCGCTCAAGCTGGTGCACGGCGTTGCCGCCGCCATCTTCGCGGCGATCGGCATTGCGACGCTGCTGGGCGCGGGTTCGTCGTTCGGCGTCTGAGGCGGCTCTTGGCGGGTTACGGCGTGCCGCCTAACCCGCCCTACGCATGTTCCAGCAGCCCGATGAGGCGGAGTCCGTAGGGCGGGTTAGGCGGAGCCGTAACCCGCCAAGCCCAGCGTGACGGCGTGCGGCCGGCCGTCATCCACCAGCTGGATTTCGGCGCCGGTCTGCGCAACGCCGTCCACCGTCACGCCGGGCGGGCCTTCGCGCTTGATCGCGATGGTGTAGACGCTGGCGCCGTAACGGTAGCTGAGCGTATAGCCCGGCCACGCGGCCGGGATGCGCGGCGCCAGCGTGAGCTTGTCCGCCGTGCGCGTGAGGCCGAGCAGCGACTCCAGTATCAGGCGGTACATCCAGCCCGACGAGCCGGTGTACCAGCTCCATCCGCCCCGCCCCACGTGCGGCGACACGGCGTACACGTCCGCCGTCACCACGTAGGGTTCCACCTTGTACACCGCGCAGCTTTCCGCCGTGGCGCCGTGGCTCACCGGGTTAATCATGCGCATCAGCGCCCAGGCTTTCTCCACGTCGCCCATCTGGGCAAACGCCATCACGGTCCAGATGGCGGCGTGCGTGTACTGGCCGCCGTTCTCGCGCACGCCCGGCACATAGCCCCGGATGTAGCCCGGATTCAGGTCGGCCTTGTCGAACGGCGGATCGAGCAGCTGGATCAGGCCGAAGTCGCGCCGCACCAGGCGCTGGTCCACCTGCAGCATGGCGCCGTGCACGCGCTCCTTGGCCGCCGCGCCGGACAGCACGCCCCAGCTCTGCGAGATGGAATCGATCTGGCATTCCTCGTTCTCGCGCGAACCGAGCGGGGTGCCGTCGTCGAAATAGGCGCGGCGGTACCACTCGCCGTCCCACGCGTTCTGCTCCACATTGGCGGACAGCTTGCGCGCCTCCTCCCGGCATTCGGCGGCGAAGGCGTCGTCATGGCGGCGCTCGGCCACCACGGCGTAGCGCGTCAGCACGTCGTACATGAAGAAGGCCAGCCACACGCTCTCGCCCCTGCCCTCCTCGCCCACCTTGTCCATGCCGTCGTTCCAGTCGCAGGAGCCGATCAGCGGCAGGCCGTGCGTGCCGAAGCGCAGGCCGTTGCGGATGGCCCGCACGCAGTGCTCGTACACGCTGCCGGTGACGGCTGAGCGGGTCGGCATGTCGTAGTAGGAATCCTCCTCCGGTTTGACCAGGCGGCCTTCCAGGAAGTGGACCACTTCGTCCAGCACCGTCAGGTCGCCGGTGCTGGCCACGTAGCGCGCCACCGCCAGCGGCAGCCACAGGTAGTCGTCCGAGCAGTGCGTGCGCACGCCCCGGTCCGACGGCGGATGCCACCAGTGCTGCACGTCGCCTTCCACGAACTGGTGCGCGCAGCACAGCACGATATGGTCGCGCAGCAGCTTCGGCTCGGTGTGCACCATGGCCATGGCGTCCTGCAGCTGGTCGCGGAAGCCGAAGGCGCCGCCGGACTGGTAGTAGCCGCTGCGCGCCCACATGCGGCAGGCGATGGTCTGGTACATCAGCCAGCCGTTGGCGATCACGTCCAGCTCCGGCTCCGGCGTGGCGATCTGCACCGCGCCCAGCGTGCGGTCCCAGTGCGCGCGCACGGCGGCGAGCGCCTCGCGCGCGGCGGCCTGGCCGCCATGCTTCTGCACCAGGCTGGAGGCGTCGGCGTTGCGGCGTCCGCCCAGGCCCAGCAGGAAGACGATCTCGCGTTCCTGGCCCGGCATCAGCTCGAACGGCACCTGGATGGCGGCGCAGGAATCGAGCGCGCTGCCGACCTTGCCGGACAGGCGCACGCGCCGCAGCGCCTGCGGGCTGGCCAGGCTGCCGTTGCGGCCCAGGAATTCGGTGCGGTCCGCCGTGATCGAACGGGTGGTGGCGTCCGCATTGAAGAAGGCCACGCGGCCGGAGAACTCGGTGTTGTAGGGATTGCGCGCAAACAGCGCGCCGCTGATGGGGTCGACCTCGGTGATGATGTGCATGCCGGACTTGGAGCGCATATCGCCCAGCACCCATTCCACATAGCCGGTGGCCGACAGGCGGCGCGGCGCCTGCGAGTCGTTGCGTATCTTGAGCACGGTGTAGCGCAGCGGCGCGTCCAGCGCCACGTAGGTGGTCAGCTCGCTGGCGATGCCGGACTCGGTGTGCTCGAACACGCTGTAGCCGAAGCCGTGGCGGGTGACGTAGTCGCCGCTGCCGCGCGCGGGCAAGGCGGTGGGCGACCAGAAGTGGCCGCTCTGCTCGTCGCGCAGGTAGAAGGCCTCGCCGCTGCCGTCCGACACCGGATCGTTATGCCAGGGCGTGAGGCGGAACTCGTGCGCGTTCTCCTGCCAGGTGTAGGCCTGGCCGCTTTCGGAAATCACGCTGCCGAACTGCGGATTGGCCAGCACATTGGACCACGGCGCCGGCGTGCGCTGGCCCTCGCTGGTGACGATCACGTATTCGCTGCCGTCGGCCGAGAAGCCGCCGATGCCGTTGGCCAGCTGCAGGCCTTGCGTGGCCGGGGTTTGCAGATGGGGCGCGGCCTCCTCGTATTCGCCGCGCGGGTCCGCCTGCAGCTGCGGCATGCGCAGCGGCGCCGGGCCGGGCCGCTTGAGCTGCTCGGCCAGCGTGCCGCGGTCGTCGCTGATGACGGCGCGCGCCACCGACTGCAGCAGGATGCGGTCTTCCGGCGCGATCTGCTCGCCCACGCGCACGAAGATGCCGCCGGGGCGGTCGATGGCCTGGGCGTCGATGCCGGAGGCGATCAGGCCCATGATCTGGTCCTGCAAGGCCTGGCGGTAGCCGGACAGGTCTTCGCACCAGATCACCAGGTCCACCACCAGCCCTTTCAGGCGCCAGTAGGCGTGCGCCTGCACCATCTGCCGCGCCAGCTCGATATTGGCCGGGTCGCGTATCTGCAGCAGCACGATGGGCAGGTCGCCCGAAATGGCGTAGGCCCACAGGCCGGACTGGCCGCGCTGGTTCTTGCTCAGGATGCCGGCGTCGGCGCGCAGGGTGGCGTTCGGGTAGATCACATGGCTGGCCAGGCGGCCGTACAGCTGGGCGTCCGTCTCGCTGGCGTTGAGCTGACGCAGCACCACCTGGCTGTGGGTCCAGGCCAGTTCGAACACGCGGTCGGCCAGGTGGCGGTCCTGGTATTTGTCGATCAGGTGCAGCGCCGACTCGCGCGTGTCCGTCATGCCGGTGACGATATCGACCGTGGCCGATTCGTCCGGTTCCAGCACGATCTGGTAGCGGATAGCCACGATGGGGTCCAGCACCGAGCCTTCGGCGCCGCCCAGCGGGCCGGGCTCGCGCAGCGCGCGCGGCGAGGCGGCGGTGCTGCCGCGCCCGATGAAGCGCGCGCGGTCGGTTTCATACGAGACGTTGCTGATGGCCGCGTCGTGCAGCGTCATCAGGTGCAGCATATACGGCATGTGCTCGCCCTTGCCGCGCGGACGGCGCGTGCACAGGATGGCCGTTTCCTGCGGCAGGATCTCGGTCTGCACGAACAGCTTGGAGAAGGCCGGGTGCGCCGCGTCGGCCGCCGCCGGCGCCATCACCACCTCGGCAAAGCTGGTCACTTCGATGGTGCGGCGGCGATCCGATTTGTTGGTGATGCGGGTGCGCCGCATTTCAATGTCGTCCTCCGGCGAGACCACGATTTCCGTGTACAGCTCCAGCTCGCGGTCGCTGCGCCGGAACTCGGCGCGGCCCTCGGAGAAGATCACCTCGTATTTGCGCGGCTCAACCAGCGTGGGCTGGTAGGTGGTGGACCAGTAGGTGGCGTCGTCCAGGTCGCGCACGTAGCAGAAGCTGCCCCAGTTGTCGCGCGTGCTGTCCTCGCGCCAGCGGGTCACGGACAGGTCTTTCCAGCGGCTGTAGCTGCCGCCGGCGCCCGTCACCATGACGTGGTAGCGCCCGTTCGACAGCAGCTGGATTTCCGGCACCGGCGCGCTGGGCTGGTTCAGGATGCGCATCGGCATGGACTGCTCGGCCGCGTCGCTGCGGATGGCGGCCTGCTCGGCGGTGTTGGAGTAGAAGGCGCCCGCCTGCGGGCTGCGCTCCTGCAGCACCAGCAGCGCCGACTGCAGCAGCGGGTCGGCCTCGAAGCGGCGCTGCATGGGCCGGTCGTGCAGCAGATAGCTCAGCGACAGCAGGCCCATGCCCTGGTGGTGCACCATGAAGGAACGCACCACCGCGTGGCTCTGGCCGCGCGGCAGGCGCGCCGCCGTGTAGTCGATCGCCTCGTAGAAGCCGTAGCGGCCCATGAAGCCCAGGGCGGCCATCTTCTGCAGATTGATGCAGGACGCTTCCGGGTTCACCATCAGGCCCATCATGGTGGCGTAGGGCGCCACCACCAGGTCGTCCGCCAGGCCGCGCTTGAGGCCAAGGCCAGGCACGCCGAAGGCGCGGTACTGGTAGTTCAGCGCCGCGTCCACCGTGTTGTAGCCGGACTCGGATATCCCCCACGGCACGTTGCGCTGCTTGCCGTAGTCGATCTGCGCGCCGATCACGGAATGGTAGGTCTGGTCCAGCAAGGTGCTGGGGTAGTTCGGCATCACCAGCAGCGGCATCAGGTACTCGAACATGGAGCCGCTCCACGACAGCAGCACCGGCTTGGCGCCCAGCATGCACAGCTGGCGGCCCAGCGCGAACCAGTGCTCCTGCGGCAGCTGGCCCTGCGCAATGGCGACGAAGCTGGCCAGCCGCACTTCGGAAGCCAGCAGGTCGTAATAGCTGGCGTCCAGGCGGCGCTCGGTGACGTTGTAGCCGATGGCCAGCAGATTGGTGGTGGAGTTGTACAGGAAGCCGTATTCCATCTGCGCGAATTCCTGCGCCTGGCGCGCCAGGCGCTCCAGGTCCGCGATGCGCGCGCGCGCCTGCTCCTCGCCTTGCGGCATGGCGGCCAGTTCGCGCAGCGTGGGAATGCGCAGCAGGCTGGCCTCGAACACTTCGCCCGATGCGACCCAGGGCGCCAGCAGCAGCAAGTCGTCCAGCGCGGCCTGGCATTGCACGGCCAGCGCGGCGGCCCACATCTGCAGCGCGGCGTCGCTTGGCTGGTAGGCGGCGCTGGCGGCGGCGGCCTGCTTCAGCCAGGCATGCAGCTCCAGCAGATTGGCAGGGAACATGGGGCGCAGCGGCGCAATGTCCTGCTGCAGGCGCACCAGGCGCAGCAGGGCTTCAGGCGCTTCTTGTTGCGTCCCTTGCTGCGCCCCCTGCGGTGCTCCGGGCTGCGCGCCCGGTCCGGCGGCGGCCAGCTGCGCCGCCTCGGCCAGCACTTCGATGGTGGTGCAGATGCCGTCCACGATCTGCGGCGCCACGATGGGCGCGTCTATCTGCTGCAGCAGGCCTTGCTGCAAGGTGAGCAAATGGCCGGCCAGGTTGCCGCTGTCCACCGTCGAGATATAGACCGGGTACAGCGGCTTCATGGTGAGCGTGTCGTACCAGTTGTAGAAGTGGCCCTGGTGGCGCTCCATCTGGCTCATGGCGTGCAGCGTGCCCTCGGTGCGCGCCACCAGCTGCGCGCCGCAGATATAGCCGAAATCGTGGGCGGTCAGATTGGCCAGCAGCGCCATGCCGATATTGGTGGGCGAGGTGCGGTGCGCAATCACCTGGACCGGATGTTCCTGCATATTGTCGGGCGGCAGCCAGTTGTCGGCGGGGCCGACGAAAGTCTCGAAATAGGCCCAGGTCTTGCGCGCCAGCAGATGCAGGAAGCCGTGCTGCGCGGCGTTCAGCTCCGCCCGCTCGCGGCGCAGCGGCTGGCTGATCCACCATGCCACGGCTGGCGCGCCCAGCCAGGCGCCCAGCAGCACCAGCGCGGCGGGGAGCGCGGACGGGCGCCATACGGCCAGCGCCGCGCCGGCGGCCAGCGCCAGCACGGGCGAAGCGGCCATGGCGCGCCAGTACGCCGGCATTTCGTTGGCCGTATCGGGGCCCGCTTCGCGCGCCAGCGTGGAGGCGCGCCATTGCAGCAGGCGGCGTTTCGACACCAGCGTGCGCCACAGCGTGCGCGCGATGGCGTCCACGCTGAACCAGGTTTCGTAGGGCAGGAAGACCAGCGTGAGCAGCGCGTGCGAGAACTGCATGCCGCTGCGGCGCGCGCTGGCGTTGACGTGCTGCGTCCACAGCGTATCGCGCGGCTTGTGCAGCAGGTCGTACAGGGCGCTGGCCAGCGGCGGCACGAAGATCACGGCCAGCACGGCCAGGGTCCAGAACCACGGGTCGGGCAGCGTGCTCCAGGCCAGCAGCAGCGACAGCGTCAGCGCCGGCGCCACCAGGCTGCGGCGCAGATTGTCGAACAGCTTCCAGCGCGACAGCGCGGACAGCGGATTGCGTTCGCGCTGGCTGCCGCGCAGCGGCACCTTGCGGCCCAGCCAGGACAGCAGCTGCCAGTCGCCGCGCACCCAGCGCTGGCGGCGGCTGATGTCGTCGCTGTAGCGGGCCGGGTACTGCTCGTACAGCTGGGCGTCGCTCAGCAGGCCGGCGCGCAGGTAGCAGCCTTCCAGCAGGTCGTGGCTGAGGATGCGGTTGTCCGGCATGCGTCCGCCCAGCACCTGCTCGAACACGTCCACGTCGTAGATGCCCTTGCCGATGAAGGAGCCTTCGTAGAACACGTCCTGGTAGACGTCGGACACGGTGCGGGTGTAGGGGTCAATGCCCGGCTCGCCGCCACACAGCTTTTCATAGCGCGAGGCTTGCTCGCTGGGCAGGCTGACCGTGACGCGCGGCTGCAAAATGCCGTAGCCCTCGGTCACGCGCCTGAGCTGCTGGTCCACGCGCGGGCGGTTCAAGGGGTGCTGCATGGTGGCCACGAACAGGCGCGCGGCGTCGCGCGGGAGCTGGGTATCGGTGTCCAGCGTGATGACGTATTTAAAGCTTTCCAGGTCGCTGGTATCGCCCGCCACCAGCGAGAAGCGGTCGCGCGCGCCGCCGCGCAGGAAGCGGTTCAGGTCCTCCAGCTTGCCGCGCTTGCGCTCGCGCCCCATCCACGCGTTCTCGGACGCGTTCCACATGCGCGGCCTGTGCAGCAGCAGGAAAGGCCCGGCCGCCGCATTGCCCTGCGGGCCGGCGTTGGGAGCGGCGCCGCGCGGCGTGGCGTCCGCGCCGGCCGCGTACTGCGCGTTGAGGCGGGCGATGGCTTGCTGCGCCTGCTCGAGCAGCGCGGCGTCGCCGGGCTGCGTTTCCTCTTTCGCGTCGGCGAAATCGGTCAGCAGGCAAAAGCGCAGGTTGTGGTCGCGGTTGGCAAGGAAGCGCACCTCGAGCTGCTCGAACAGCTGCTCCACATTGTCCTTGCTGTACAGGAGCGTGGGCACCACCACCAGCGCGCGCGCGTCCGGCGGGATGCCGCGCCGGTAGTCCATGCGCGGCAAGGGATGCGGCCGCGTGAGCAAGGTCGCGGCCCAGTTCACCAGCGCCTGCGCCAGCTGGCTGCTGCACAGCAGCGCCAGCACGGCCAGCAGCGCCAGCGGCCAGCCGCTCACACCCACCTTGCCCGCGTGCTCGGCCAGCAGGCCGGTCACCACCACGGCGATGGCGCCTATCGCGCCCAGGTAGGACGCCAGCGGCGCGGCGCGCATGGTGCGCTGGAGCGAGGCCAGCGGCGGCAGGCGCACGCCGGCCTGCTGCTCAAGCGCCAGCAGGCCGCGGCCCACCAGGTAGTAGCCGATGTGGGCCTGGCGCGGGTCCGCGTTGCCGCTGCGCCCACTGGCCAGCTGCAGCGCCATCACGGCGATTTCCTGTTCGCTGTGCGGCGAGCAGCGCGCCAGCTTTTCGATCACGTGGCGGTACTGGTCGCGCGTGGCGAAGTCCATTTCGCCGTAGATGTCGGCCGGGTCCAGGCGCAGCGTCTGTTCGACGGCGCTCATGGTCTCGACGAATTCCTGCCAGTCCATGGTGCCGAGGAAGCGCAGGCTGCCGATGCTGTTGGCGATGGAGAGCTGCTCGGCGGCCTGCTGCTGGATCTCGGCCTGGATCTGCTGTTCTATGGTCTGGCCGGATTCGGCCAGGCGCTGCGTGACCCAGGTCAGCGCCAGCGTCAGCATGGCGCTCTGGCCTTGCAGGCGGCGCGCCAGTTCGGCCACGAAGCCGCTGGTGATGGGCGGATTGGAGCGCGCCATGTCGGCCACCAGCAGTATCAGGCCGCTGGGGTTTTTGTCGGCCACGTCCATCATCTGGTCGGCCCAGGTGTTGGCCAGGTCGCGCTGCAGGCGGTTCTCGGCCACGCGCGCGGCCACGCGGCGCAGGTTCTCGATCAGCGCCAGACGCAGCATGATGGGGATGGCCCACAGTTCGCCCAGCTTGAGCGCGGCCACTTCCTGGTAGGCGTCCACAAAGCGGCACAGGCTTTCCGGGTCGACGCGGCCGTCGCCGTGGGCGATGATTTCCAGCGCGATCTGGTACACGCGCGGCGTGCCGTCCGGCGCGCCCTTGGCCAGGCGCGGCAGCTCTTTGCTGTAGTCCTTGGGCAAGTGGCGGCGCGCCGTGCGGATCTGTTCTTCGATCAGGTAGGAATTGTCGAGCAGCCATTCGGAGGCCGGCGTGATCTGGCGCGCCTGCTTGACGGCGGCGGTGAGCTCGTCGCAGGTCTGGGCTATGACCTCGGCGTTTTCGGCCAGGCGCGACAGCAACCGGTCCGGACCGCCGCGCGTGCTCAGTTCGTGCGTGGCGGCCAGCAGCTTGCCGTGGGCCGCCATTTGTTGCGCGCTGAACAGCTCGCCACGTAGCGGAGTACTGTCATCAGCAACGCCGCCCGGCAATCCGCCTGGCGTCTCCTCGCGGAAACCCAAGGTAGCACTAGGCAACAGTGTCCGGTGATCGCTCAACTTGAACCTCGCATTTCTACCTGATAAGGATAGAGAAGTATGGTCCAAGCAACACTACGGAGGCGCACGTATGGAAATGCGCGGCAACCCGTCCTACGCTGCGAGGGCGAGGCCGCCGGCGAGGTCGTAGGCCTGGGCGTAGCCGAGGCGGCGCAGGCATTGCGCGGCGCGCGTGCTGCGGTTGCCGCTGCGGCAGAAGAACACCAGCGGCACCGGCGCGGCCATCCACTCCGGAATCTGCCCGGCCAGCTGGCCCAGCGGCACGCTGACCACCTTGCCGCCTTGCGGCGCCTGCACGCCGACCAGGTGCTCATGGCTCTCGCGCACGTCCACCAGCAGGGCGTCGGGATGGGCGCGCAGCAGGCCTTGCAGCGCGGCGGCGTCCAGGTGCAGTTCGCCTTGCGAGCCGCCGCTTTCCGGCGCGGACGCGTGCAGGCTGCTGCAGAAGGGCTGCTGCGCGTCGCTGGCGGCGCACAACAGGGTGTCGCCGTGCACCAGGCCGTCCAGCTGCCGCGGCGCCAGCGTGCCGATAAAGGCGTGGCGCGCGGCGGATTGCGGCAAGGCGCCGGCGTCCGGCCGGCCCAGCAGATACACGGCCTGCTGCGCGCCGTCCGCGTCCACCAGCACGCGGCGCAGCGCCTGGCCGCCAAGGGCCAGCAGCCCGTCTGCGGCCGGCCAGCCGAAAGTGTCGCCGGCGCCGTAGGCCACGTTCAGCGCGCGCCCCGGCGCGGCCAGGTCCATGCCGGGCGCGGTGCCCAGCACGGCCAGCACCGTGCAGCCCTGGCCGCGCACCTGGGCCGCGATGCGGTCCATGAATTCCGGCTGCGGGTCGATCACCACGCAGCTGCGGCTGGCCGCGTCGTGCACCAGCCAGCTGCACGCGCCGCCGCTGCCCAGCTGCTGCACGCCGTCCTGCACGGGCAGGCTGCCGTCCGGGGCGATCAGGCCGCTGGCGCGCAGCGCGGCGCCGCAGCGTTCTATGCGTTCGCAGGCGCGCGCGATGGCCGCCTCGTCGGCCAGCGGGCCGAAGGACAGGCGGATGGCGCTGGCGGCGCGCCAGTCCGGCACGCCCATCGCCTGCAGCACATAGCTGGGCGCGGCCTTGGCGGCGGAGCAGGCGCTGCCCGAGCTGACGCGCACGCCGGCCGCGTCGAACACGTCCATCAGCTCCTTGCTGGACAGGCCGGGCACGGAGAAGTTGAGCGTGGTCGGCAGCGAGTGCTCGAAGGCGGCGTTGAACACCACGCCCGGCAGCGCGCGCCGCAGGCTGGCGGCCAGCCGCTCGCGGAAGGTGCACAGCGCGTCGTGCGAGCGGAACACGCCGCCCTGCTCCAGCGCCGCCAGCACCGCGTCCAGCGCGGCCACGCCGGCCATGTTCTCGGTGCCCGAGCGCTGCGCAGCCTCCTGGCCGCCGCCCACGATCAGCGGCGTGAACGGCGCGCCCTCGCGCACGTACAGCATGCCTATGCCCTTGGGCGCATACAGCTTGTGGCCGGAGAACGGCGCGTAGTCGATGCGGCTGCGCGCCAGCGACAGGCGGAACTTGCCCAGCGCCTGCACGCAGTCCACCATCCAGTAGGCCGGGCTGGCGCACTCGTCGAGCAGCACTTCGATGCCGGCGATATCGGACAGCACGCCGGTTTCATTGTTGGCCGCCATGGTGCACAGCATGGCCGTGTGCGGCAGCAGCGCGCGCAGCGCCTGCAGGTCGTGGCGGCCGTCGCTGTCGACCTGCAGCTTGCGCAGTTCCAGGTCCAGGCCCAGCAATCGGTTCCAGTGCGCCAGCGCTTCCGGCACCGCCTTGTGCTCGGTGGCGCCGTACACCAGCAACGTGCCGATGGCCTCGCCCGCCTGGCGGCGCTCGCGCAGCGCGCACAGCGCGGACAGCACGGCGGTCTGGATGCCTTCGGTGGCGCCGCTGTTGAACATCAGCCGGCCCTGCCCCACGCCCAGCAGGCGCACCGCGCGCCGGCGCGCGCCGTCCAGCAGCGCCTTGGCCTGCAGGCCGGTGCTGTGGCTGCTGCTGGGGTTGCCGTAACAGTCCTCCATGGCGCGCACGGCGGCGGCGATGGCGGCGGGCAGGACGGGGCTGGTGGCGTTGCCGTCGAGGTAGATTTCGGGTGTCATGATGTAAGCGTGGGCAAAATTGCTGATACTCAACAGCTTACGCACCGGCGCCGAATCATATATTCCAAAATCGCACTCCCCAGGCGCATAATATGGGATAAACATCCTATTTTTCGCCAAATACCAGAATGAACCAGCTAGACCGTTATGATTACGCCATCCTGGGCGCGCTGCAGCTGGACGGCACGCTGTCCATCGCCGACCTGGCCGGCAAGGTCGGGCTGTCCAGCACGCCGTGCTGGAAGCGCCTCAAGCGGCTGGAGGAGGAAGGCTATATCGACAAGCGCGTGGCCATCGTCAACCGCCGCAAGGCCGGGCTGGGCGTGACGGTCTTCGTCAGCGTGCGCACCAGCCAGCACGACGAGAAATGGCTGGCGCACTTCGCCGCCGCCGTGCAGGCGCTGCCGGAGGTGCTGGAATTCCACCGCATGAGCGGCGACATCGACTACCTGCTCAAGGTGGTCACCACCGACATCGAGGGCTACGACCGCTTTTACAAAAAACTGATCAAGGCCGTGCAGTTGACAGGGGTATCATCCGCTTTCTCCATGGAACAGATAAAATTCACTACTGAACTACCTCTGCACCTCGTCTCGCACGGACTTCCGACATGAAATCTCTCAGCACGCTTTGGGCCGCCTTTTTGCCGGCCGCCAGCCACACCAGTTTCCGCGAGCGGGCGCGCGCCTGCAGCGGCGCCATCCTGGCCCTGCTGGTCACCGGCCTGCTGAGCCGCTACCTGCTGCCGCACGAACCCTCCCACATCTTCCTGGTCGGCCCCATGGGCGCCTCGGCCGTGCTGCTGTTCTGCCTGCCGGCCAGCCCGCTGGCCCAGCCATGGTCCGTGGTGGGCGGCAACGTGCTGTCCGGTCTGGTGGGCGCTGCCTGCGTGCGCTGGCTGGGCGACTCGGTGCCGATCGCCGCGCTGGCCGTGGCGCTGGCCATCGGCGCCATGTTCGTGCTGCGCTGCCTGCATCCGCCCGGCGGCGCGGTGGCGCTGACGGTGGTGATGGGCGGCCCGGCGCTGCACGCGGCCGGCTTTGAATTCCCTCTGGTGCCGGTGCTGCTCAATTCCCTGCTGATGGTGGCGGTGGCCGTGGCCTACAACAACCTCACCGGCCGCCGCTATCCGCACCTGCAGCAGCCGCCGCACGTCAACCCGCACGCCACGCAGGATCCGGTGCCCACGCTGCGGCTGGGCTTCAAGCCGGAAGACCTGGACGCGGTGCTCAAGCAATACAACCAGGTGCTGGACGTGAGCCGCGACGACCTGGAAGAGATCTTCCTGAAAACCGAGATGCGCGCCTACCAGCGCCGCTTCGGCGTGATCGCCTGCGGCGACATCATGTCCAAAGACGTGGCGACGGCCGAATTCGGCACGCCGCTGGACGAAGCATGGAGCGCCATGCGCGCGCACAAGGTGGCCGCACTGCCGGTGCTGAACCGCGCGCGGCGCGTGATCGGCATGGTGACGCAGGGCGACTTCCTCAGCCACAGCGGCCTGGACGACTACCACACGGTGCGCCAGAAGCTGCGCCGCTTCCTGCGCCGCAGCGGCGTAACGCACACCGAGAAGGCCGAAGTGGTGGGCCAGATCATGATTTCCAAACCCGTATTCGCCACCCTGGCCACGCCCATCATCGACCTGGTGCCGCTGATGGCGGACGCCGGCTACCACCACATTCCCGTGGTGGACGAAGAACAGCGCTTCGCCGGCATCGTCACCCAGTCCGACCTGGTGGCGGCGCTGTACGAGTCGCGCCTGGTGGAAACGGCCTCGTAGGCGTCGGTTCTTATATACTGTATTCCCAACGCATCGCCAAGGACCCAGCATGGAAGTTACGCAAATCGATCTGGAAAATATCGGACGCTTTCGTTCATTGCGGATAACCTTGGCCACGCACGCAAAAAGCGGCTCTAACGTCACTGTCTTCATCGGCAATAATGGCGCCGGTAAAACCTCCATCCTGAAAGCGTTGGCAACGTCTTTAAGCTGGTTTGTTGCACGTCTGCGCAGCGAAAATGCCCCAGGCAATCCGATACCCGAAGAGGCCATTCTTAATGGCACGCCGTCAGCGGCCATTTCGCTGACGGTGCGCGACAAGCACGAATTCCACTGGACAATCAGCAAGACGCGCAAGGGCAGAGTGGCGGCTGAACACAGCTCCCAACTACAAGGCGCCACTTCGCTTGCTGATGAATACCGTCGCCGGCTGACCGAAAACGCGGCCAGCAACCTGCCGCTGATCGCATACTACCCAGTGGAGCGCAGCGTATTAACGGCCTCTCTCAAAACGCGGGAAAAGTATTCCTTCCAACAATTGGATGGCTACGATAAATCGCTCAGCAAAGGCGTTGATTTTCAGCGCTTCTTCGATTGGTTCCGTGAGCGGGAGGACATAGAACATGAAAAGCGCCACCCAGGCACCGCATTGAAGGCAATGGATAGCGATCCTGAGAAATTCGCTCAGCTGCTGGACTGGACGCAGAACGGCGCGAAAAGAGTCGATCACATCAAACAGTTCGACTGGGAAGCGTTGAACGACGAAGTGAAAAAAATACGGGAAGTCTGGGGCTTCCTGCAGCGCGTCGAAGCCTCGGCCAAAGACTCCCAGCTCCAGGCCGTGCGTGCGGCAATTCAAAATTTCATGCCTGGCTTTAGTGATCTGCGTGTGCAGCGGGAACCGCAACCGCACATGACCGTCCAGAAAAATGGCGAAACCCTGGACATCGCCCAACTTTCTCAAGGCGAAAAATCTCTGATGGCTCTCGTCGGCGATATCGCACGACGACTCGCGATGATGAATCCGGGACTGGAAAATCCGCTCAGCGGGCAAGGCATCGTACTCATCGACGAAGTCGATTTGCATTTGCATCCGCAGTGGGCGCGTACCATCATCGAGCGGCTAACCACGACTTTTCCAGGCTGTCAGTTCGTACTCTGCACGCACTCGCCTTTGGTCATCAGCGATAGCCAGGGCGTGCTGGTTTATTCGCTCGAAAATGGCGAATTGATCCGCTTGCCATCGCAATATGGGCAAGACGCCAATACCGTGCTATTGGAAGCGATGGATACCGGCATCCGAAATGCGGATGTGGCCAGGCGCCTCAACGATTTGCTGGACCTGATCCAGAGCCGCAAACTGGAACAGGCCCACACCATGCTAGCCAAGCTGGAAGAAGAACTGCCGGCGAACCATCTTGAATTGAGCAAGGCCAAGCTCCTGTTGCACAAGGAGGCGCTGCGTCTTGCGAAAAATTGACAAGCGCCCGGAACCAGAGAGCCTTCGCCAATTCAAGCGCCGCCGCCCCCACAGCAAATATACCGACCTCAGCGATGTAGAGCGGCAGGACATACGCAAGTCATGCGCAGAGAAGCAATTTTATCTCTGTGCCTATTGCTGCGCATCCATCACCGGCAATAGCACCGACACGAGGAACGAGCATGTCGAAGCGCGGGATCTGGCACCCAAGCGCAGCTTGGACTTCAGCAATATCGTCGCCAGTTGCACAACGCCACGGCAATGCGATGCCGCGCACAAGGCGCAGCCACTGCCGTTGACTCCCCTTATGCCCCAATGCGAAACTGATTTGCAGTTCAAGCTCAGCGGCAGAGTAGCGGGATTGACTGATGCCGCTCGGGAAACCATCCGCGTTCTCAATCTCGGCGACTCGGAAGCCAACAATAAAGCTCTCATTGAAAGACGCAAGCAACTCATCGACAGCTTGATCTGGCGGGACTATGGCGGAGCGCCTCAGGAACTAATGGCGGAGGAAGACGAGACGCTGGCAATGCTTATCGATGATCTGGTCAGACCTCAAAATGGCCGGCTTGAGGCGTACTCACCTGTACTGGTCAATATATTGCGGGCGCTCGTCAAGCCGCAGGACTAAGCAAATTCAAAACCAACTTTTTATAAACAGGACTCACATGAAACACCGCATCGCCCTGGCCGCCATGGCCGCCGCCCTGACGCTGGCCTTCGCCCCCGTCCACGCCGCCCCGGCCGCCGAACAAGTCCCCGCCGCCAGCGCGCCCGCCGCCAAGCAGCAGTTCAACACCCTGGCGGACGACTACTACAACGCGCTGGCGCGCTACGAGCCGGTGAACGCCACGCAGAACGGCGACAACCGCTTCGACGACCAGCTCGGCATAAGCATCGCGCCCGCCGTGCGCGCCAAGCAGTTCGCGCTGTACCGCGCCTACCAGAAGCGCCTGCGCGCCATCGCCCGCGCGCAGCTGGACCGCCGCGACCGCATCCACTACGACGTGCTGGCCTACGAACTGAAAACCGCGCTGTCCTTCGAGCCCTTCCCGGAACACCTGCTGCCGCTGAACCAGATGGACAGCATGCCGGTCACGCTGGCCAACTTCGCCGGCGGCGACGCTTCGCAGCCGATTGGCACCGTCAAGGAATACGAGGCTTACCTGAGCCGCCTGTCGCAGCTGCCGGCATGGATAGACCAGGCCATTGCGAATATGCGCGAGGGCATGGCCAAGCACGTGGTGCTGCCGAAGGCGCTGGTGGAATCCGCGCTGCCGCAGTTCAAGAAGCTGCCAAGCGCCACGCCGGAAGCGAGCATCTACTACACCGCCATCAACAAGCTGCCGGCCACCTTCACGGACGCGGACAAGCAGCGCCTGGCGGCCGCCTACAAGGACGCGATCACCAAGCTGAATCCGGCGCTGGAACGCCTGGCGCAGTTCGTCGAGCAGGACTACCTGCCGGCGGCGCGCAGCAGCTCCGGCTGGAGCGCCCTGCCGCAGGGCAAGGCCTGGTACCAGGCGGCGGTGGCCTCGTCCACCACCACCACGATGAAGCCGGAGCAGATCCACGCCATCGGCCTGAGGGAAGTGGCGCGCATCCAGCAGCAGTTCGCCGTGCTCGGTCCCAAGCTGGGCTACAACGGCCCGGCGGCGGGCTTGCCGGTGTGGGTGTCCGAGCAACCTAAGTTCTATCCTTTCAAGACGGAGGACGAGGTGCAGGCCGTGTACCGCAAGCTGAACGACGTGCTGGACACCAAGCTGCCCGCCATGTTCACGCTGGTGCCCAAGGCCAAGCTGGACCTGCGCCTCGAGCCTGAGCTGAGCCGCGCCACCGCGGCCGACCACTACACCGCGCCGGCCGGCGACGGTTCGCGCCCGGGCGTGTTCTGGTCGGTGGTGAACGACCCGGCCAAGTACGGCAGCACCGGCATGAACACGCTGTTCCTGCACGAAGGCAAACCGGGCCACCACTTCCATATCGCGCTGACGCAGGAGCTGGACCAGCCGCTGTTCCGCAAATACGGCGGCAACAACGCCTTCACCGAAGGCTGGGCGCTGTATGCGGAAACGCTGGGCAAGGAGATGGGCTTGTTCGACGATCCGGCGCAGTACTTCGGCCACCTGAACGACGAGCTGCTGCGCGCAACCCGCCTGGTGGTGGACACCGGCTTGCACGCGAAAGGCTGGACCCGCGAGCAGACCATCAAGTACATGCGCGACACGCTGGGCTACGACGCCGTGGCCAAGAGCGAGACCGAACGCTACATGGCGTGGCCGGGCCAGGCGCTGGGCTACAAGATCGGTTCGCTGAAGATCGTGGAACTGCGCCAGCGCGCGCAGCAGGCGCTGGGCGATAAATTCAGCCTGCCGAAGTTCCACGAGATCGTGCTGGGCGACGGCACCGTGCCACTGAGCCTGCTGGAGACCAAGGTGGACCGCTGGATCGCAGAGAGTAAATAAGCCGCAGTAATGGCGGGTTACGCAGCGCGCTGCTAACCCGCCCTACGGTACACAGATGCACCGGTACACAAATACGCCGACGCGCGTAGGGCGGGTTAGCGCGGCGCAGCCGTGCGTAACCCGCCTGGCATGCAGCCAAATATCGATTGTTCGTGGCGGCGGGCGGTCAGGAATCCGATAGCAGGGCGAACAGCTCGCGGTAGCGGAAGGCTTGCGTCATGTGGCGCAGGCGCCGCGCCAGGTCGGGGCAGTCGCCCTCGATCGCGGCCAGGGCGCCGGCCAGGCGCTGCTGGTCCAGCTCCACCGCGCCTTCTTTCAGCGCGCGCTTCACTTCGGCGGGCAGGCCCGCCAGCTCGTCCTTGCGCACCGGCTCGAAGCCGCCGCCGCCGCTGCTGCCGCTGCAGGCGGCGCGCTGGAAGCGCAGGCCGAGCAGGCGCTCGATGTCGCGGTACAGCTCCGCCGTGTCCAGCGGCTTGCGCAGGAAGGCGTCCGCGCCGGCCTCCAGCGCCACTTCGCACTGCTCCTCGAAGGCGCTGGCGGTGCACATGATGATGCGCACCTGGCCGCCGTCCGGCTGGCTGCGGATGCGCCGTATCGTCGCCAGGCCGTCCAGCTCCGGCATGCGCCAGTCCATCAGCACCAGGTGCGGCGCGAAGCTGGCCACGCGCGCCAGCGCTTCCACGCCGTTGCCGGCGAAGGCCACCACAAACCCCAGCGGTTCGAGCAGCTCGCCCAGCAGCAGCTGGGATTCGCGGTCGTCGTCCGCCACCAGCACGCGCTTGCCGCGCTCGTGCAGCGGCAGGCCCAGCACCTCGCCCGCCGCCGACGGCAGGGCGCGCGGCGCTTCGGCCAGCGGCAGCGTGAGCGCAAAGCGGAACACCGAGCCGCGCCCCACTTCCGATTCCACCTGCAGCACGCCGCCCAGCAGTTCCACGTACTGGCGCGAGATCGCCAGGCCCAGGCCGGTGCCGCTTTCGCTGGCCGGCCCGCCAACCTGCACAAAGGGATCGAAGATGCGCTGCAGGTCGCCCGGCGCCATGCCGATGCCGGTGTCGCTGATGACGAAGCTGATGCGCGCCACGCCGTCCTCCTGCCCGCGCAGCAGCTGTCCGCTGGCCTGCACCAGCACCCGCCCCTGCTGCGTGAACTTGAGCGCGTTGCCGACCAGGTTGATGAGCACCTGGCGCAGCTTGACCGCGTCCACTTTCACCGCCGCCGGCAAGCGCTCCATGGCCAGCTCCAGCTCCAGGCCTTCGTTCTGGGCGCGGATGCGCAGCATCTCGGCCACTTCCTCCAGCAGCCGCACCAGGTCGGCGTCGACCGCTTCCACATGGGTGCCGCCGGCCTCGATCTTGGACAGGGCCAGCACGTCGTTGATCAGGGTGAGCAAGTGGTGGCCGGAGCGGTGGATGATTTCCAGGTTGCGCTGCTGGTCCGGCAGCAAGGTGCCGGAGCGCGACATGAGCTGGGAAAAGCCGATCACCGCGTTGAGCGGCGTGCGCAGTTCGTGGCTCATCTTGGCCAGGAATTCGGACTTCACCTGGCTGGCCGTTTCGGCCGCGTTGCGCGCCGCGATCAGGCTGGCCTCGGCCGCCTTCTGCTGCGAGATGTCGCGCAGGATGCCGATGATGCGCGGCCGCCCCGCCACCTCCACTTCGCTGATCGCCACGTGCATGGGGAAGGCGCTGCCGTCGCGCCGCTGGCCTTCCAGGTCCATGCTGCGCACCACCGGCCGGCCCTGGCCGCCGGCCCTGCCGGCATGCGGTATCAGCTTGCCGATGGGCCGGCCCAGGATCTCCGCTTCGCTGTAGCCGAACATATTCTCGGCGGCGCGGTTGAAGCTCAGGATGATGCCGTGGTCGTCCACCGAGACGATGCCGTCGGCCGCGTTGTCGACGATGGCGCGCAGGCTGGCGTTGCGCTCGTCCACCAGCTCCAGCAGGTGGTCGCGGTGGCGCCGCATTTCTTCCTCGGCCTGTTTGCGCTCGGTGATGTCGTAATGGGTGCCGGTCATGCGCACCGCCTGGCCCTGGGCGTTGCGCATGACCTGGCCGTCCGACTTCATGTGGCGGATGCTGCCGTCCGGATGGATCACGCGGAACTCGATGTCGAAGGGCTGGTCGCCCGCCAGCGCGCGTTGGCGGGCGCGCTCGCACAGCGCGCGGTCGTCCGGGTGGGTGGTGAGCAGCCAGGTCTGGTGCGCGTCGCCCAGCTCGCCCGGCGCCACGCCGCACAGCGTGTACATGCGCTCGTCCCACACCAGTTCATTGGTGGCCAGGTTCCAGTCCCAGATGCCGAGCCGCGCGGCGCGCGTGGCCAGCGCCAGCTGGTCCACCAGGTGGGCGCGGTCTTCCTCCACGCGGCGGCGCTGGTCGATGTCCTCGATCAGCACGTCGCACACCGGCGCATCGTCGGTGCCGGCGCGCACAAAGGTGGAACGCACCCAGCGCGCCACGCCGTCGCAGCAGCGGATGCGGTGCTCGTACTGGCTGATGGCGCCGCTGTCCAGCGCGGCGGCGGCGCGCGCCGCCACCAGGGCGCGCTCCGGTTCGGCCACGATGGTGAGCCACAGCAGGGGGTCGTCCTCGAAGGCCTGCGGCGGATAGCCGGTGACCGCTTCGCAGCCGGAGCCGTGGCCGTAGGAGCGCAGCTGCTTGCCGTCGCGGCGCAGCGAGAACAGCTGGTGCGTGACGGCGCCCAGCAGGCGGCGGTAGCGCTCGCGCGAATCGGACAGTTCCTCGGCGCTGCGGCGCAGCGCTTCGGTGCGCTCGGCCACCAGCGATTCCAGGTGCGCGCTTTGCAGCTCGAGCGCCATGCGCTGGCGGTACAGCTCGCAGAACACGCGCACCTTGGACACCAGGATGTGCGGCTCGAGCGGCTTGATCAGATAATCGACCGCGCCTAGTTCGTAGCCCTTGAACTGGGCCGCGCGGTCCTTCATGCCGGCGGTGACGAAGATCACCGGCAGGGTGCTGGTGCGCGGATTGGCGCGCATCAGCTCCGCCGTTTCAAAGCCGTCCATGCCGGGCATCTGCACGTCCAGCAGCACCGCCGCGTAGTCGGCGCGCAGCACGGCGCGCAGCGCCTCGGGGCCGGAGTTGGCGCGCACCAGTTCCACATTGGACTGCTCGGCCAGTTCGCCCAGCAGGCCTTCGAGCGCCAGCAGGTTGGCCGGCTGGTCGTCCACCAGCAGCAGCCGCAGCGGCTGGCCGGCCGGGCTGGCGCGCCGCGCCGCCATCACGTTCTCCACCTGGCTGGCGTAGCGCTCGAATTCGGCGATGGCCAGGCGCTGGCGGTACAGCGCGGCAAACACGTTCACCTTGGCGTGCAGCACCACGGTTTCAATCGGCTTGACCAGGTAGTCCACCGCGCCGCTCTCGTAGCCGCGCAAGGAGAACTCGCTGCCGCCCTGCAGCGCGGTGACAAAGATGATGGGCACGTTGCGCGTTTTCGGATTGGCGCGCATCAGCGTGGCCGCTTCGTAGCCGTCCATGCCGGGCATCTGCACGTCCATCAGCACCAGGCCGAAATCGCGCCGCAGCAGCTGGCGCAAGGCTTCCTCGCCGCTGTTGGCGGTCGCCAGCTCCAGCCCTTCCACGCCCTCGAGCAGGGCGGACAGGGCCAGCAGGTTGTCGTCGTTGTCGTCGACCAGCAGCACCGGCATGGTTGCCGGCAGCGCGGCCATGCTGCGGCGGTTCATGCGGCCTCCATGCCGGCCAGGCGCTGCAGCAGCAGCGGCAGCCGGTCCAGCGTGGCGATGGCGTTCGGCGTGCCGGGCGCCAGGCGCGCCAGCGCGGCGCGCGGCATCAGATCCATCACGGCGTCGGCCGGCTCCTGCACGATGGTATAGCCGCCCGCCGCCGCAATGCGCGCCAGGCCCGCAGCGCCGTCCGCGCCGGCGCCGGTCAGCACAGCGCCCACCAGCGCGGCGCCGTAGCAGGCGGCGGCCGATTCGAACAGCACGTCCACCGAAGGGCGCGCAAAGCTCACCGGCGCGTCGGCCGACAGCGCCAGCCTGCCGTCGCGCTCGACCAGCAGGTGGTAGCCGGCAGGGGCCAGGTAGGCCGTGCCGGGCTGCGGCAATTCGCCCTCGTCGGCCTCCTTCACGCGCAGCGGCGCGGTGAAGTCGAGCAGGCGCGCCAGGCCGTCGCCCGATCCGGGCGAAATATGGATGACCACCAGCAGCGGCAAGGGGAAATCCGGCGGCAGCGCGGGCAGCACACGCTGCAGCGCGTCCACGCCGCCCATGGAAACGCCCAGCACGACGGCGCGGAAGCGCGGGCGCCGCGTTGCGCTTGCCCCCTGGCCCATGGCCGGGCTCATGCTTGCGCTCCCACGGCGTACTGCTTGCGGTAGATGCGGGTGGGCGCGGCCACTTCGCGGTAGCGCGGCGCAATGCCGCGCTGTTCCAGCGTTTCCTTGGTCCCCAGGCACAGGAAGCCGCCCGGCGTGAGGCAGCCGTCGAACAGTGACAGCAGGCGCTCCTTGAGGGCGGGCTTGAAGTAGATCATCACATTGCGGCACAGGATCAGTTGCATCTCGCTGAAGTCGGCGTCGGTGGCCAGGTTGTGCGCGGCGAACACCACGTTGCGCAGCAGCCCGGGATCGAACAGCGCCCGGCCGTAGCGCGCCACGTAGTAGTCGGAAAAGGCGGCGCAGCCGCCGGCCAGCTGGTAGTTCCTGGTGTAGCGCTGCATGTCGCGCAGTTCGAACATGCCCTGGCGCGCGCGCTCCAGCACCGACTCGTTCAAGTCGGTGGCGTAGATGCGGCATTGCTGGTCCATGCCGGCCTCGCGCAGCAGGATGGCCAGCGACGTCACTTCCTCGCCGCCGGCGCAGCCGGCCACCCAGATCCGAGCGTGCGGGTAGGTGCGCAGGTGGGGCAGCACTTCCTCGCGCAGCGCCTTGAAGAACGCCGGGTCGCGGAACATGTCCGACACGTTGACGGTGACGTCCTCCACCAGCGCGCGGCACAGCAGGGCGTCGCGCAGCAGCGCCGAGGTGGCCGCGCCGAAGCTGTCGAAGCCGGACTTGGCCAGCCACGCCACCAGGCGGCGCGTGAGCGAGGCGCTGGCGTAGCCGCTGAAGTCGTAGCCGTGCGCCTGCTTGACGGCGCTCACCAGCAGGCCGATTTCCAGCTCCACGATGTCCTGCTCGTTCACGCCACCTCCCCGGCCTGGTACAGCCACACCCGCATCAGCGAGAACAGCTTGTCCAGGTCCACCGGCTTGGCCAGGTAGTCGCTGGCGCCGGCGTCCAGGCATTGCTTCTGGTCGCCCAGCATGGCCTTGGCGGTGAGCGCGATGATGGGCAGGCGCGCCCAGCGCGGCTCGCGGCGGATGCGGCGCATGGCTTCAAAGCCGTCCATCTCCGGCATCATGATATCCATCAGCACGATGTCGATGTCCGGGTGCGCCTGCAGCTGCGCCAGCGCTTCGGCGCCGTTGCCCGCCTCCACGATGTGCATGCCCTTTTCGGCCAGCACCGAGGACAGCGAGAAGATGTTGCGGATGTCGTCGTCCACCAGCAGCACCTTGCGCTGCTCGAACATGGCTTCCTTGTCGAGCGCGCGCCGTATCATTTTCTGCTGGTCCTGCGGCAGCGAGCTTTCCACCAGGTGCAGGAACAGGCTCACTTCGCCCACCAGCCGCTCGGGGCTCTTGGCGCCCTTGACGATGATGCTGTCGGCATAGCGGCGCAGGCGCGCCTCGTCCACTTCGTTCAGGCTGCGGCCGGAATGCACGATGACCGGCATCTGCGGCGCGCAGGCGCTGTCGCGCAGGCGGTCGAGCAGCTCGAAGCCGGACATGTCGGACAGGCCCAGGTCCAGCACCATGCAGTCGTAGCGGCCTTGCGCCAGCAGGGCCAGGGCGGCGCTGCCGGAGCGCGCGATCGCGATGTCCAGGCCTTCGGTTTCCAGCAGCGCGGCCAGGCTCATGGCCTCGGCCTCGTCGTCCTCCACCACCAGCAGGCGCTTGTCGGTGCGGGCGATGGCGGCGCCGATGGAGTCGAGCACTTCGTCCAGCTGCTGGGCGCTGACCGGCTTGGTGATAAAGCCGATGGCGCCCAGGCCCATGGCTTTCTGGCGGTCTTCCAGGCAGGTGATGAAGTGCACCGGGATGTGGCGCGTGGCCGGGTTGTCCTTGATGCTGCGCATGACGCCCCAGCCGTCGATATGGGGCAGCATCACGTCCAGCAGGATGGCGTTGGGGCGGTAGCGCTCGGCCAGCGCCAGGCCGTCCTCGCCGTCGCAGGCGACGATGGCCTGGAAGCCGTGCTCGCGCACCGTGTCGCGCAGGATGCGGGCGAAGGACAGGTCGTCCTCGACGATGAGGATGCAGCGGTATTCGGGCAGCACCAGCTCGCGGTCGTCCTCCATCGCCATGGCCGGCGGGCGCGCGGCTGCGCCGGGGTCGGTGCTGCTCATGGCGGCGCGCTCGTAGCGGGCGGCCGCGCTCAGCGGCGCGATGGCCAGTGCGGCAGGGGATGGGGCAAACTGCGCGGCGGGCGGCACGGCGAATCCCGCGCTGGCGGGGGCGGCTGCGGGCGCCGCTGCGGCTGGCGGCGCGGCAAGCACGTCGCCGGCGTCCAGCGGCAGATACAAGGTGAAGATGCTGCCCGCGCCCGGCGCGCTGCTGACGGTGATCTCGCCGCCCATGCGGCGCGCCAGCTGGCGCGAAATCGACAGACCCAGGCCGGTGCCGCCGAATTTGCGGCTGGTGGAGCCGTCGGCCTGCTGGAAGGCGTGGAAGATGCGCTCCTGCTGCTCGGCGGCCACGCCCACGCCGGTGTCGCTGACGGCGAAGGCCAGGGCCTCCCCGGTCCGGCCCTGGCCGCCCGCCTCGGCAGCCTGGCAGACGCGCACGTCCAAGCCCACCCTGCCCTGCGCGGTGAATTTGACGGCGTTGGCCAGCAGGTTTTTCAGGATCTGCAGCAGGCGCTGGCCGTCGGTGCGCAGCTGCGCGGGCGTGCCGGCGCCCAGCGCGATGTTCAAGGCCAGCCCCTGGTGCTCGGCCAGCGGCTGGAACAGCGCCTGCAGCTGGCTGGCCATGTCGGCCAGCGCCACGTCCTCCAGCTCCAGCGTCACGTGCCCGGCCTCGATCTTGGACAGGTCCAGAATGTCGTTGATCAGGTTGAGCAGGTCCTTGCCGGCGCCGTTGATGGTGGCCGCGTACTCCACCTGCTTGCCGCTCAGTTTGCCTTCCTTGTTCTGCTGCAGCAGGCTGGACAGGATCAGCATGCTGTTCAGCGGCGTGCGCAGCTCGTGCGACATATTCGCCAGGAACTCGGATTTATAGGCGCTGATGCGCTCGAGCTCGTCGGCCTTGCGGCGCAGCTCGCGGCTGGCCTGCTCGCTTTCCGCGCTTTTCTGCCGTATCACTTCGCGCTGCTGCTCCAGCAGCTGGGCGCGTTCCTCCAGCTCCTCGTTGGACTGCTGCAGCTCCTCCTGCTGCACCAGCAATTCCTCGGTCTGCACCTGGGTCTGCTCGAGCAAGTTGGCCACGCGGCGGCGCGCATGCTCCACGCCGACCGCCACCGCCACCGCCTCGGCCGCCTGGCGCAGCCACGCCAGGCGCTGCGCGTCGAACTCGCCGAAGGTGCCGATCTCCACCAGCCCCACCAGCTCGCCGTTGTGCATCAGCGGCACCGCCGCCACGGCGGCCGGTCCGGCCTGGCCCAGCGCCGACGCCACGTCCAGGTAGCCCGGCGGCACCGGCGACAGCACTTCGATGGCGCCGCTGCGCGCCGCGCTGCCGGCCCAGCCCTCGCCCGCCGCGAACTGGCGGCGCGGCGCCGTGCCGGTGGTGTAAGCGTGGCTGGCGGCCAGCACCAGTTCCTGCCGCGCGGCGTCGTGCAAATACAGCGCGCCCACCGCGCCGCCCACGTGGCGTGTCAGGAAGCTGACCACGGCCTGCGTCAGCTCCGGCAGCGCGCGCTCGCCGCGCAGTTCGATATTCAGGGCGTTGATGCCGCTCTTGGCCCAGTCCTGCTGGCGTTCCTCGTCGCGGTGCAGGCGCAGCGTGCGCGCCATGCGGGCAAAGCCCCGCCCCAGGCTTTGCTGGGCGGCGCTCATGGCGGCGATGGCGCCCACCAGCGCACCGATCTCGTCGCGCCGCGCCGTCAGCCCGCCCATCTCCAGCGCGGGCGGCTCGTGCACTTCGCGGCTCAGGTCGCCGGCCGCGATGGCCTCCACCAGTTCGGCGCGCTCGGCGCTGTCCTCGCTCAGCGTGCGCAAGGTGTGCAGCACGCCCTGGATCTGCCCGGTCAGCGCCAGGAAGATGCCCACCGCAAGGTAGGCGAACAGCGCGCAGGCCAGCGCGCTGAGCACCACGATCCAGGCCAGGCCGGTGCGCGCCTTGTCGATGCGCCGCTCGATATGGTCGCGCAGGGCGGGCGCCAGCACTTCGCTGCCGCCGGCGTAGATCTGGTCGATCAGATTGGTGAACTGCTCGATGTACTGCTCCGAGCTGGTGCCGAAGCGGCTGTCGATAATGTCGTCCTGCGCCATGCCCAGGGCGATGCGCATGCCTGCGTCCACATTCTGGTCCAGGCTGCCCAGCACGCCGCGCAGCGCGGGATTGTAGTTAATGACTTTTTCAAGATTGGCGGTTTGCAAATCGCGCGCGATGCGGGTGTGGCCCAGCAGGCTGGCCATCTGCAGCCGCTCGGCCTCGGTCACCACCTTGCGCGCCAGGATGGCGGCGCCGAAAGCGCGGGTCTGGCCCAGCCGCTCGGTGAAAAAGGGCAGCTTGACGATCACATCCATCAAATAATAGCTGGCGATGTCCGGGTCCAGCGTCAGGGCGCTGGCGTCGGCCACGTCGGACGCCAGGGTCAGCATCTTGGCGATCAGCTGCTCGTGGCGCAGGGTGTTGGTCTGCTGCGGCCATTCCAGGCCGAACTGGCGCAGCGCGCGCCAGTCGCCGCTGACCTCGCGCCAGCGCGCCGCCGCCAGCACCTCGGGCGGCAGGGCTTCGGCCAGGCGCAGGAAGGCGGCGTCCACTTCGGCCGCCTTGGCCTGCTGCCGCTGGGCGAGCAATTTGTTGCCGCCGAGGAAACCAGCCGCCAGCCCGCGGTCGTGCTGCACCAGCTGGATGGTGCGGTTCAGGCGCACCAGCGCTTCCAGGCCGAGCAGCTCCTCGCGCGACGGTTCTATCACCCGGTCCAGCGCCTGGTAGAGATTCACCTGGAGCAGCACCACGGCGCCCAGCGCGAGCAAACCCAGCAGCAGGAACTTATGCGCGTAGCGCAACCTGCCCATCAAATTGATGGCGGGATAAAACAGGGCTTTCATCGCCTTAGAAACGGACGCGGCCGGCCAGCATGTCGCGGTACATTACCCAATCGCCCAGCAAGCTATACAGGGGATATTTGAATGTGGCGGGCCGGTTATGCTCGAAAAAGAAATGGCCTATCCAGGCGAAGCCGTAACCGGCCAGTGGAACAAACCACAGCAAGCCGTAATTGCCGCGCATGGCAGCGACGATAATAATTAAGAGAACCAGGGTGGAGCCGATGAAATGCAGGCGGCGGCAGGTTGAATTGGCGTGCTCTTGCAAATAGAACGGATAGAATTCCTTAAAACTCTGAAAGCGTGCTGCTGCATTCGCCTTATCCATTTCAATTCTCCTCGACGCGGCTGGCGTAATTCAAATCCGTTTCATCGCCCCAAACAAATACCTTGGGCTCCTGCAGTACATGTACCAGGAATTGCTGGCGCTCGCGCAGGCGGCGCCGGAAATCGGGCAGCGTGTAAAGATTGGGGTTGATCTTGCGGCGCAAAATACGCTCGGCAACCGGCAAGCGCGACAGCAATTCACCGTAGCTGGTGTTATCGCCGATCAGCAGCAATTCGATTTTATCTTCGCTGGCCTCCTGTTCCTTGGCGGTGGCGCCATAGACAAACGCCACATTCAATACATCGCCCAGCGGCGACAGCGCGGAATTGAGCACGCTGACCAGGCCGAAAGTCTTGCGCACCAGGCTGGATAATTCGCCATACACCAGGCTGTCTTTATTGGGGCGGAAGCGGCGCACATTGCCGATGCGTTCGGAGACGATCAAACCGGAGTCATGCAGGCGGCGCAATTCGCGCTGCGCGGAGGCGCTGCCCAATCCCGTCAGGCGCATGATCTCGTTGAGGTGGAAACCATCATTAACGCGCACGAACATCAGGCCCAGCAGTTTTTGCTGGGCGGGAGTGAAGAGGGCTTGGGCGATCATGGACCAAATCTTAGCACGGATAAGCCAGCATCTGGCACAGCAATCCATGCCTGTGTGCATGGAAACCGCATTCCACCGTGGCGCATGTTGCGGCAGCCGGACGCGGCCGTCACCGCGGCGCCGGCGGGACGGCAAATCCTGCTTTACATTTGGCGGATATGTGCGATCCTGTAGTTGTGAGGTGTTGCTGTTCCGGACCGACTCAAGTTACCGGGCGGGCACATCACAGAAGCAAGGGGGCCGCTTTCGTAGTGGCCCCTTCTATTTTCACCGCCCGTTATGCGGCACATCAAAATGCGGCCGTCGCCGCATGCCAACATAAGCTCTTCAGCCCAGCGGAGAGCCGCCATGCCGGACCAATATGACCCGCCCTGGAAAATAACGCTATCCCGCTATTTTCAGGAGTTCATGGCTTTCTATTTTCCCGCCGCACACAAACAGATCGACTGGCAACAGCCCATCGAATTTCTCGACACCGAATTGGAACAAATTGCACCGGACGCCATCACCGGCCCGCGCCGAGCCGATAAACTTGTCCGCGTTACCCTGTTCAATGGTGCGGCCAAATTGGTTCTGGTGCATATTGAAGTCCAAAGCCGCTACAGCGATAATTTTGCCGAACGCATCTTCATTTACAACTACCGCATCTTCAATCAGCACCGCCTGCCTGTCGCGTCCTTAGCGATATTAGCCGACACTGACTACGGCCACACCTCGCCACAATACGGCTACAAAATATTCGGTTGCCAGATGCATTTCAAATTCCCCGCGATAACCCTGCGGAGCTACGATTTGAACAAACTGCTCAAAAGCAAAAATCCATTCGCCCTGCTAACCGCCGCACATATACAGACTCAGCGGACGCGCCACAAGCATACAGAGCGGCACGCCGCCAAGCTGCACTTGATAACCCTGCTGTATAAGCGCGGTTGGCCGCGCGAGCGTATTATGGATTTCGCCAACGTCATCGGATGGATGATGCGCCTGCCGGCAGAAATGGAAGCTGCATTTTGGCAAGAGATTAAACAGAAACATGAGGGGTTCGCCATGGAATACATGCTCCCGTTTGTACGTGAGGCTCTCGAAAAAGGCGAAGCCAAAGGCCGCCTACGCGGACAGGCAGAACTAATAGAGATCCAGTTGACCGAGCGATTCGGCGAGCTGCCTGCCCCCATACGCCGGCGGCTGGAAGAAGCGGATACAGAACAGCTGTCCCGATGGGGCCGCGCACTGCTCAACGCCGGATCGCTGGACGACGTCTTCAGCCCCGCGCAGCGGGCATAAAAAAACGGCACCCGAAGGTGCCGTTTTGCTTTGAGGCTTGAAGATTACGCTTCGTCGCCGCCGTGAGGAACTTCCTCGCCTGGCAACTCGGCCACGATGGCCGCGCGTTCCGCGTCCAGCAGGGCTTTGCGTTCTTCCGCTTCCCAGACTTCCTTCTCGCGGCGGGCGCGGTGGAAGGCCAGACCGGTACCGCCTGGGATCAGACGGCCCACGATCACGTTCTCTTTCAGGCCGCGCAGACCGTCGCGCTTGCCCATGATCGCCGCTTCCGTCAGCACGCGGGTGGTTTCCTGGAACGATGCGGCCGAGATGAACGAATCGGTCGACAGCGATGCCTTGGTAATACCCAGCAGTACGTTTTCGTAGGTTGCAGGAATCTTCTGCGCCGCGTTCATGCGGTCGTTTTCTTCCAGCAGCTCGGAACGCTCCACCTGCTCGCCGACGATGTAGTCGGTGTCGCCGGCGTTGACGATCTGTACACGGCGCAGCATCTGGCGCACGATCACTTCGATGTGCTTGTCGTTAATCTTCACGCCCTGCAGACGGTACACGTCCTGCACTTCGTCGACGATGTAACGCGCCAGCGCTTCGATACCCAGCAGACGCAGGATGTCTTGCGGATCGGCCGGGCCGTCCACGATCATCTCGCCCTTGTTCACCACCTGGCCGTCGTGCACCAGCACTTGCTTGTCCTTGGTGATCAGGAACTCGTGCTTGTTGCCGTCCATGTCGGTGATTTCCAGACGCTGCTTGCCCTTGGTTTCTTTACCAAACGCAACCGTACCGGTGACTTCCGCCAGCATGCCCGCGTCTTTCGGCGAACGTGCTTCGAACAGCTCGGCAACGCGCGGCAGACCACCGGTAATGTCGCGGGTCTTCTGCGATTCGGTCGGGATACGCGCCAGAACCTCACCCACGGACACTTGCTGGCCGTCTTTCACCATGATCAGCGCGCCGACCTGGAAGCCAATCGCCACGGCGTGTTCGGTGCCGGCGATCTTCACTTCGTTGCCATCTTCGTTCAGCAGTTTCACCTGCGGACGCATGGTCTTGGTCAGCGAACCACGGCGTTTCGCATCGATTACCACCAGCGTTGCCAGACCGGTCACTTCGTCCACCTGGCGGGCCACGGTCACGCCTTCTTCGACGTTCTCGAAACGCACCGTACCGGCGTACTCGGTAATGATAGGACGGGTCAGCGGATCCCAGGTCGCCAGGGCCGTACCGGCCTTGATGACCATGCCGTCCTTGACGATCAGGGTCGCGCCGTACGGCACTTTGTGGCGCTCGCGCTCACGGCCGTGGTCGTCGGTAATCAGCACTTCACCGGAACGGGAAATGACGATTTGCGCGCCCTTGCCGTTGGTGACGTAACGCATGGTCGAGGTGAAGCGGATGGTGCCGTTCGACTTGGCTTCCACCGACGACGCCACTGCCGCACGCGATGCCGCACCACCGATGTGGAAGGTACGCATGGTCAGCTGGGTACCCGGCTCACCGATCGACTGCGCCGCCACCACGCCGACTGCTTCGCCGGAGTTGACCAGCATGCCGCGGCCCAGGTCGCGGCCGTAGCACTTGGCGCACAGGCCGTAACGCGTGTCGCAGGTCAGCGGGGTGCGGACCTTGACTTCGTCGATGCCCATGCGTTCGACTTCTTCCACCATGTCTTCGTCCAGCAGCGTGCCGGCTTCGAACACGGTTTCCTGGGTCTCAGGATTGACGATGTCGGTGCCTGCCACGCGGCCGAGGATACGGTCGCGCAGGGCTTCGATCACTTCACCGCCTTCGACCATCGCCTTCATCAGCGTGCCGTTGGACGTGCCGCAATCGTCCTCGATCACCACCAGATCCTGGGTCACGTCGACCAGACGGCGGGTCAGGTAACCCGAGTTCGCGGTCTTCAGTGCCGTATCCGCCAGACCTTTACGAGCGCCGTGGGTCGAGATGAAGTACTGCAGAACGTTCAGGCCTTCGCGGAAGTTCGCGGTAATCGGCGTTTCGATAATCGAACCGTCCGGTTTCGCCATCAGACCACGCATACCAGCCAGCTGGCGAATCTGCGCTGCGGAACCGCGGGCGCCCGAGTCGGCCATCATGTAAATCGCGTTGAACGATTCCTGGGTGGTGGTGGTGCCGTCGCGTTTCACGACGTCTTCCACTTTCAGCTGGTCCATCATGGCCTTGCCGACTTCGTCCGAGGTCTTGCCCCAGATGTCGACCACCTTGTTGTAACGCTCGCCGGCGGTCACCAGACCCGAAGCGTACTGCTGCTCGATCTGCTTGACTTCGGACTCTGCAGCCGAAATCAGGGTGACTTTTTGTGGCGGTACCAGCATGTCGTCCACGCAGATCGAAATGCCGGCGCGGGTTGCCAGGCGGAAGCCCGACTGCATCAGCTGGTCGGCGAACACCACCGTCGCGCGCAGGCCGCACTTGCGGAAGGACGTGTTGATCAGCTTGGAGATTTCCTTCTTCTTCAGCGCGCGGTTCAGCACGGAGAATGGCAGGCCTTTAGGCAGGATCTCGGACAGGATGGCGCGGCCGACCGTCGTTTCATAACGGGTCAGCGTGCGCACGAACTCGCCGGTCGCCGGATCTTTTGGATTTTCGACGATACGCACGGTGATGCGCGTGGTCAGTTCGACTTCCTTGTTGTCGTAGGCGCGGATGACTTCCGACACGTCCGGGAACAGCATGCCCTCGCCCTTGGCGTTGATCGCTTCGCGGGTCGCGTAGTACAGACCCAGCACGATATCCTGCGAAGGAACGATGGACGGTTCGCCGTTCGACGGGAACAGGATGTTGTTCGAAGCCAGCATCAGCGTGCGGGCTTCCATCTGTGCTTCGATCGACAGCGGAACGTGGACTGCCATCTGGTCACCGTCGAAGTCGGCGTTGAATGCCGCGCAGACGAGTGGGTGCAGCTGGATGGCCTTGCCTTCGATCAGGACCGGCTCGAAAGCCTGGATGCCCAGACGGTGCAGCGTAGGCGCACGGTTCAGCATGATCGGGTGTTCGCGGATGACTTCTTCCAGGATGTCCCACACCACCGGCTCTTGAATCTCGACCAGCTTCTTGGCGGCCTTGATCGTCGTAGCCAGGCCCATCAGTTCGAGCTTGTTGAAGATGAAAGGCTTGAACAGTTCCAGCGCCATCAGCTTAGGCAGACCGCACTGGTGCAGTTTCAGCTGCGGACCCACCACGATGACCGAACGGCCCGAGTAGTCGACGCGCTTACCCAGCAAGTTCTGACGGAAGCGGCCGCCCTTACCTTTGATCATCTCGGCCAGCGATTTCAGCGGACGCTTGTTGGCGCCGGTCATCGCTTTGCCGCGACGGCCGTTGTCCAGCAGCGAATCGACTGCTTCTTGCAGCATGCGCTTTTCGTTGCGCGTGATGATCTCTGGAGCGCGCAGCTCCATCAGGCGTTTCAGACGGTTGTTACGGTTGATGACGCGGCGATACAGGTCGTTCAGGTCGGAGGTCGCGAAGCGGCCGCCGTCCAGCGGTACCAGCGGACGCAGTTCCGGCGGCAGCACTGGCAGCACTTCCATGATCATCCAGTCCGGCTTGATGCCGGAGCGCTGGAATGCTTCCAGCACTTTCAGGCGCTTGGCGTACTTCTTGATCTTCGCTTCGGACTTCGATTCCTTCAGTTCCACGCGCAGGGTCTCGGCATCGCGGTGGATGTCGATCGAGCGCAGCAGTTCACGGATACCTTCGGCGCCCATGAAGGCGGTGAAGTCGTCGCCGTACTCTTCGTACTTGGCGGCGTAGTCGTCTTCCGACATGATCTGGCACTTCTTCAGCGGGGTCATGCCGGGGTCGGTCACGACGTATGCTTCGAAGTACAGCACGCGTTCGATATCGCGCAGGGTCATGTCCAGGACCATGCCCAGGCGCGACGGCAGCGATTTCAGGAACCAGATGTGGGCGGTCGGCGAGGCCAGCTCGATGTGGCCCATGCGCTCGCGGCGCACTTTGGCCAGCGTGACTTCAACGCCGCACTTTTCGCAGATCACGCCGCGGTGCTTCAGGCGCTTGTACTTGCCGCACAGGCATTCGTAGTCCTTGATCGGGCCAAAGATCTTGGCGCAGAACAGGCCGTCGCGCTCAGGCTTGAAGGTGCGGTAGTTGATGGTTTCCGGCTTTTTGACTTCGCCGTAGGACCAGGAACGGATTTTTTCAGGAGAGGCCAGACCGATCTTGATCGCGTCGAACGTCTCGTTTTGCTGAACTTGCTTGAATAGATCGAGCAGAGCTTTCATGTATCACTCCAGGTGATTGAATTCTTAAAGCTGCCGGGCGGAGGGTTTCCGCCGCCCGGCGGCGCCAGTGTCTTAGTTGCGTTCCAGGTCGATATCGATACCCAGGGAACGGATCTCTTTCACCAGCACGTTGAACGATTCCGGCATGCCCGCGTCGATCACGTGGTCGCCTTTGACCAGGTTTTCGTACACTTTGGTACGGCCGTTCACGTCATCCGACTTCACAGTCAGCATCTCTTGCAGCACGTAGGACGCGCCGTATGCTTCCAGTGCCCACACCTCCATCTCACCGAAGCGCTGGCCGCCGAACTGGGCTTTACCGCCCAGTGGCTGCTGCGTCACCAGCGAGTATGGACCGGTCGAACGCGCGTGCATCTTGTCGTCGACCAGGTGGTGCAGCTTCAGCATGTGCATCACGCCGACGGTGACCTTGCGCTCGAACGCTTCGCCGGTGCGGCCGTCGTACATGGTGACCTGGTTCTTCGATGGCGTCATGCCCAGTTTGTGGGCGATGTCGTCAGGGTAGGCCAGATCCAGCATGCGGCGGATTTCCGACTCGTGCGCGCCGTCGAACACCGGGGTCGCGAACGGCACACCTTTTTTCAGGTTGTGCGCCAGCTTCATGATCTCTTCGTCGTCGAACTGGTCGATGTCCTCGGGACGGCCCGACTCGTTGTACACGGTGGTCAGATACTTGCGCATCTCTTCCACTTTGATCTGCTGCGCCAGCATTTCGCCGATGCGGATACCCAGGCCTTTTGCTGCCCAGCCCAAGTGGGTTTCCAGGATCTGACCCACGTTCATACGGGACGGAACACCCAGCGGGTTCAGCACCACGTCGGCCGGCGTGCCGTCGGCCATGTATGGCATGTCTTCCACCGGCACGATGCGGGAAACCACACCCTTGTTACCGTGGCGGCCTGCCATCTTGTCGCCCGACTGCAGGCGGCGTTTCACGGCCAGGTAGACCTTGACCATTTTCTGCACGCCAGGCTGCAGCTCATCGCCTTGCGTCAGCTTCTTGCGCTTCTCTTCGAAGGCCAGGTCGAACTGGTGGCGCTTCTCGTTGATGGATTCCTTGATGGCTTCCAGCGCGGTGGCGGCACCGTCGTCCGCAGGGCGGATGTCGAACCAGTGGTATTTGTCCAGATCGTCCAGGTAGTCCTTGGTGATCTTGGCGCCCTTGGCCAGCTTCTTCGGACCGCCGTTGACCACTTGGCCAATCAGCATCTTCTCCAGACGCTGGAAGGCGTCGCCCTCCACGATACGCATCTGGTCGTTCAGGTCCAGGCGGAAGCGCTTCAGTTCATCGTCGATGATCTGCTGGGCGCGCTTGTCGCGCACGATGCCTTCGCGGGTGAACACCTGGACGTCGATCACGGTGCCGACCATGCCCGAAGGCACGCGCAGCGAGGTGTCTTTCACGTCCGACGCTTTTTCGCCGAAGATGGCGCGCAGCAGCTTCTCTTCCGGGGTCAGCTGGGTTTCGCCTTTAGGCGTCACTTTACCAACCAGGGTGTCGCCGGCGGTCACTTCCGCGCCGATGTAGACGATACCGGACTCATCCAGACGAGCCAGCTGGTTCTCAGCCAGGTTCGAGATGTCGCGGGTGATTTCTTCCGCGCCCAGCTTGGTATCGCGTGCCACAACGGACAGCTCTTCGATGTGGATCGAGGTGTAGCGGTCGTCCTTCACCACGTTTTCCGAGATCAGGATCGAATCTTCGAAGTTCAGACCATTCCATGGCATGAAGGCCACGGTCATGTTCTGGCCCAGCGCCAGCTCGCCCAGGTCGGTCGATGCGCCGTCGGCGATCACGTCGCCCTTGGCCACGCGGTCGCCCACTTGCACGATAGGACGCTGGTTGATGTTGGTGTTCTGGTTGGAACGGGTGTACTTGATCAGGTTGTAGATGTCCACACCGACTTCGCCAGCTTGCGCTTCTTCGTCGTTGACGCGGATCACCACGCGGCCTGCATCGATGTAGTCCACCAGGCCGCCGCGCAGGGCTTGCACGGTGGTGCCCGAGTCGACTGCCACGGTGCGTTCGATACCGGTACCGACCAGTGCTTTTTCCGGACGCAGGCAAGGTACGGCCTGGCGCTGCATGTTGGCACCCATCAATGCGCGGTTCGCATCATCGTGTTCCAGGAACGGAATCAGCGACGCTGCCACGGACACGATCTGGCCTGGCGCCACGTCCATGTACTGGATGCGCTCTGGCGATACCAGGATGGTCTCGCCGGCTTCACGGGCCGACACCAGCTCGTCGCTCAGCTTGCCTTCGGCGTTGATGGTCGCATTCGCCTGGGCGATGATGTAGCGGCCTTCTTCGATCGCGGACAGGTAGTCGATCTTGTCGGTCACCATGGAGCCTTCGACCTTGCGGTACGGGGTTTCCAGGAAGCCGTATTCGTTCAGGCGGGCGTACAGTGCCAGCGAGTTGATCAGGCCGATGTTCGGGCCTTCAGGCGTTTCAATCGGGCAGACGCGGCCGTAGTGGGTCGGGTGCACGTCGCGCACCTCGAAGCCGGCGCGTTCGCGGGTCAGACCGCCAGGGCCCAGGGCGGAAACGCGGCGTTTGTGCGTGATTTCCGACAGCGGGTTGGTCTGGTCCATAAACTGCGACAGCTGGGACGAACCGAAGAACTCGCGGATAGCGGCCGAAATCGGCTTGGAGTTGATCAGGTCGTGCGGCATCAGGTTGTCCGCTTCGGCCTGGCCGAGGCGTTCCTTGACGGCGCGCTCGACGCGCACCAGGCCGGCGCGGAACTGGTTTTCGGCCAGTTCGCCCACGCAGCGCACGCGGCGGTTGCCCAGGTGATCGATATCGTCGACTTCGCCGCGGCCATTGCGCAGCTCGACCAGGATCTTGATCACGGCCAGCACGTCTTCGTTCGACAGCGTCATCATGCCGGTCAGTTCGTCGCGGCCGATGCGGCGGTTGAACTTCATGCGGCCGACGGCCGACAGGTCGTAGCGGTCAGGGCTGTAGAACAGGCCGTTGAACAGCGCTTCCACCGACTCTTCGGTCGGCGGTTCGCCTGGACGCATCATGCGGTAGATCGCGATGCGGGCAGCGGTCTGGTCCATCGTGTCGTCGATGCGCAGGGTCTGCGAGATGTAGCCGCCCTGGTCCAGATCGTTGGTGTACAGGGTCTGGATGTCGGCGATGGACGCGTCGCGCAGGCGTGCCAGCACGTCTTCGGTCAGTTCGTCGTTGGCGTTGGCCACCACTTCACCAGTTTCCGGATCGACGATGTTCTTGGCCAGGACGCGGCCCAGCAGGTAGTCTTCCGGCACGGAGATGTGCTTCAGGCCGGCGGCGTCGATGTCGCGCACGTGCTTGGCGTTGATGCGCTTGTCCTTGGCGACCAGCACTTTGCCGGTTTTCGGATCGACGATGTCGAAGCGCGCGACTTCGCCGCGCAGGCGTTCGGCCACGAATTCCATCTCGGCGCCTTCGGAGCGCAGGTGGAAGTTGTCGAACACGAAGAAGTTCGCCAGGATCTGTTCCGGCGACATGCCGATGGCCTTCAGCAGGATGGTCACAGGCATCTTGCGGCGGCGGTCGACGCGGAAGAACAGGATGTCTTTCGGGTCGAACTCGAAGTCCAGCCACGAACCGCGGTAAGGAATGATGCGGGCCGAGAACAGCAGTTTGCCGGAGGAGTGGGTCTTGCCACGGTCGTGTTCGAAGAACACGCCTGGGGAGCGGTGCAGCTGAGAAACGATTACGCGCTCAGTACCGTTGATCACGAACGAACCGGTGCTGGTCATCAGGGGCAGTTCGCCCATGTAGACTTCCTGTTCCTTCATTTCCTTGACGACAGGCTTGGTAGGCGATTCCTTGTCCAGGATCACCAGGCGTACCTTGGCGCGCAGCGGCGACGCGAACGTCAGGCCGCGCAGCTGGCATTCCTTGACGTCGAAGGCGGGGTCGCCCAGGACGTACGACAGGAACTCGAGACGCGCGAAGCCATTGTGCGAAACGATAGGGAAAATGGAGGTGAAGGCCGATTGCAGGCCGTCATTCTTGCGCGTCGACGGTGCGATGTCTTCTTGCAGGAAGTTGTGGTAGGACTCGAGCTGGGTAGCCAGCAGGAACGGAACGTTGTGGACGTTGGCGCGCTTCGCGAATGATTTGCGAATGCGTTTCTTCTCAGTAAATGAGTAGTGCATGGACACTCCGTGAGTGACAGAAAGGATAGAAAATTCAGGTTTTGCAAGGTGCGCTGCGGAACGAACGTCACACAGACGAAACCTCAAGCCTCTATCATTTCAGGTCGATATGATCAAACTGCAGCGTAGTTTGCTACAAATGCGCGCTACAAATACGACAAAGACGACAAAGGAGCCAAAGCCGGCATTCCTTCCTTTCGGAAGGAATGCCCCACTTTGACTCGCGGCGCTAACTGCTCGCCAGTACAACTAGATTACTTCAGGTCGGCCTTGGCGCCAGCTTCTTCCAGCTTCTTCTTGCCGGCTTCAGCGTCAGCTTTCGACAGAGCTTCTTTAACGACTTTTGGTGCGCCGTCAACTACGTCTTTAGCTTCTTTCAGGCCCAGACCGGTGATTTCGCGAACAACTTTGATCACGCCAACTTTGTTTGCGCCAACTTCGGACAGAACCAGGTTGAATTCGGTCTGTTCTTCAGCAGCTGCACCAGCGGTTGCGCCGCCGGCTGCTGGAGCAGCCATAGCTGCTGCCGACACGCCGAACTTCTCTTCGAAGGCCTTGACCAGTTCGTTCAGGTCCATTACGGACATTTCGCTCACTGCGTTCAGGATATCGTCTTTGGAAATTGCCATTTGAAACTCCTAATTTGTTTGTATGCTACAGAATTGATTACTTGAGAAAAAAAGCGCGCGGCTATTAAGCTGCGGTTTCTTCCGCTGCGGGAGCAGCGGCGCCTTCGCCTTTTTTCGCTGCCAGAGCAGCCAGACCACGTGCAAAGCCCGACACCGGAGCCAGCATAACGCCCAACAGCTGCGAGATGAGGACTTCACGGCTAGGAATGCTCGCCAGCGCGGTAACAGCAGCTTTATCCAGCTGTTTACCTGCGTAGTTACCGGCGACGATGACCATTTTGTCGTTGGTTTTAGCGAAGTCGTTGATGACTTTCGCTGCTGCCACGGCGTCATCCGAGATCGAGTAGATCAACGGACCGGTCATGCTGTCAGCCAGAGCGGCGAATTGCGTACCTTCAACAGAGCGACGAGCCAGCGTGTTCTTCAGAACACGCAGGTATACGCCCTGGGCACGCGCCTTAGCACGAAGTTGCGTCAAGTGACCAACCTGGATGCCACGGTACTCGGCCACGACGATGGTTTGCGCAGTTGCTACTTTTGCGGAAACTTCGGCGACGACGGCCTTTTTGTCATTCAGATTGAGACCCACGGTCAACCTCCTTAAATGATGTTTGGCAAATGCCGCACATCGGTTCGAACAACGGCGTCCGAGGTTAGGAGTCCACTGGACTGCAAAACTTGATCGGGTACACCATCTGCGTTGGGCGCCCTGCGGCAATTAACCGGAAACCTGCTTGCTGCCTCCGGCCCAACGGTCTTTGATTGCCTGCCCGCCGGAGCGGACAGCCCAAAGATGCGCCTCCGGCTTGCGCCGAAGGACTTGATTCTTTATTACGCTGCCAGGGTAGCGTGGTCAACACGGACGCCAGCGCCCATGGTCGACGAGATCGCTACTTTACGCAGGTACACGCCTTTCGACGATGCCGGCTTGGCCTTGTTCAGCGCTTCGATCAGGGCAACCAGGTTGCGCTTCAGATCGGCGTCGTCGAAGGATTTGCGGCCGATGGTCGCGTGGATGATACCAGCCTTGTCGGTACGGTACTGAACCTGGCCGGCTTTCGCGTTTTTCACGGCGGTAGCGACGTCAGGGGTTACGGTGCCGACTTTCGGGTTAGGCATCAGGCCGCGTGGGCCCAGGATCTGACCCAGGGTACCAACGATACGCATGGTGTCTGGCGAAGCGATGACGATGTCGAAAGGCATGTCGCCGGCTTTGACGCGCTCGGCCAGGTCTTCCATACCAACAACGTCGGCGCCGGCTGCTTTAGCAGCTTCAGCCTTTTCGCCGGAAGCGAATACCGCTACGCGGACGGTTTTGCCGGTGCCAGCTGGCAGCACGACGGAACCACGCACAACCTGGTCGGATTTCTTAGGATCCACACCCAGCTGTACCGACACGTCGATCGATTCGTTGAACTTGGCGGTCGCCAGTTCTTTGATCAGGGTGACAGCGTTGTCGAAAGCGTACACTTTGGTACGGTCTACTTTAGCCTTGATGGCTTGAGCGCGTTTGGACAGTTTTGCCATGATTAGATGCCCTCTACCGTGATGCCCATCGAACGTGCGGAACCAGCGATGGTGCGCACTGCTGCGTCCATGTCGGCGGCGGTCAGGTCCGGGGTCTTCAGTTTTGCGATTTCTTCAGCTTGGGCGCGGGTCAGCTTACCGACTTTGTCGGTATGTGGCTTCGGCGAACCCTTGGTGATACCCGAGTGCTTCTTGATCAGGTAGGTCGCTGGAGGGGTCTTCATCACGAAGGTGAACGACTTGTCGGCGAATGCGGTGATCACGACTGGGATCGGCATGCCTGGTTCCATACCTTGGGTCTGCGCGTTGAACGCTTTGCAGAATTCCATGATGTTCAGACCGCGCTGACCCAGCGCTGGACCGATTGGAGGGGATGGGTTTGCTTTACCGGCTGGCACTTGCAGCTTGATAAAGCCAATGATTTTCTTTGCCATTTGGGCACTTCCTATCTTTGGGTTTGAGTAGTAGCGCCCCGCCGGTACTTACATGGCAGGGCTCCTCTTGTCCGGATTGGCCTAGGCCGCGCTCCGGGGGGCGCCAGCCACAGAAAACTGCGGCTTAAACTTTTTCGACTTGGCCGAATTCCAGTTCAACCGGGGTGGCGCGGCCGAAGATGGTGACCGAGACGCGCACTTTGGACTTCTCGTAGTTCACTTCTTCCACGTTGCCGTTGAAGTCGGTGAACGGACCGTCCTTGATGCGGACTTGCTCGCCCACTTCGTACAGCACTTTCGGACGCGGCTTCTCCACGCCTTCCTGCATTTGCTGCATGATCTTGTCGATCTCGCGCGCAGGAATCGGGGTCGGCTTGTTCGATTTGCCGCCGATGAAACCGGTGACCTTGCTGGTGTTTTTCACCAGGTGCCAGGTTTCGTCGGTCATTTCCATTTCCACCAGCACGTAGCCAGGGAAGAAACGGCGTTCGGTGACCGACTTCTGGCCATTCTTGACTTCCACCACTTCTTCGGTGGGCACCAGGATCTGGCCGAATTGTTCTTGCATGCCGGCGCGTTCGACGCGTTCGGTCAGGGCGCGCTGGACGCTTTTTTCCATGCCGGAATAAGCATGCACGACGTACCAGCGCTTGTTGCTCACCGGTACGCTCAGCGCTGCGCCAGCCTCTTGCGGCGGCACTGCTTCGCCTGCCGCGTCATCTTGCACATTTTCGCTCATTATTGTTTCCAACCCAGAATCACGTCGTACAACAGGAATTCCAGCAACTTATCCGTGCCCCACAGGAACACAGCCATTACCAATACGAAGGCAAACACGATCAACGTGATTTGCGTCGCTTCTTTGCGCGTAGGCCAAACGACTTTTTTGGTTTCGCGGACGGCTTCTTTAGCGAAATTCAGGAATTCGCGGCCGGAGGTCGAGGTATACGCGATGCCAGCGGAAATAAGCAAACCACCCACTAGCGCAGCTGCCCGCACCAGGGATGGTTGACCTGCCAGGTAAAAGAACCCGACTACGCCTGCAATCGCAGCAACCACAGCCAGCACGACTTTGAACTTGTCGTTTGACGTGCTAACGGTTTGCACGGATTGATTAGACATTCTATTTTACTTTCGGTGCCCTGCACCTGAATTCGGTGGCAGGGGCGGAGGGCCTCGAACCCCCAACCTTCGGTTTTGGAGACCGACGCTCTGCCAATTGAGCTACGCCCCTACGTAAAACTTGATCAGTGAATCCGCAATTATAGCACCCGACTGCAGTCGGGCGCTAGTTCTTGGCGCAGATTCTTAGGCCAGGATTTTTGCTACCACGCCGGCGCCGACGGTACGGCCGCCTTCGCGGATTGCGAAGCGCAGACCTTCTTCCATAGCGATCGGGTTGATCAGCTTAACGGTGATCGACACGTTGTCGCCTGGCATAACCATTTCTTTGTCCGCTGGCAGTTCGATCGAACCGGTCACGTCAGTGGTACGGAAGTAGAACTGTGGACGATAGTTGTTGAAGAACGGGGTGTGACGGCCGCCTTCGTCTTTCGACAGAACATAGATCTCGCCGGTGAAGTGGTTGTGCGGCTTGATCGAGCCTGGCTTCGCCAGAACCTGACCACGCTGTACGTCTTCACGCTTGGTGCCGCGCAGCAGCAGACCAACGTTGTCGCCGGCCTGACCCTGGTCCAGCAGCTTGCGGAACATTTCCACGCCGGTGCAGGTGGTTTTCACGGTGTCGGTGATACCAACGATTTCGATCTCTTCGCCGACCTTGATGATACCGCGCTCAACGCGACCGGTCACCACGGTGCCGCGGCCCGAGATCGAGAACACGTCTTCCACTGGCATCAGGAAGGCGCCGTCCACTGCGCGCTCTGGCGTAGGGATGTAGCTGTCCAGTGCGTCGGCCAGAGCCATGATGGCTACTTCGCCCAGAGGACCGGTGTCGCCGTCCAGTGCTTTACGTGCCGAACCTTTGATGATCGGCAGGTCGTCGCCTGGGAACTCGTATTTCGACAGCAGCTCGCGCACTTCCATCTCAACCAGTTCCAGCAGCTCTTCGTCGTCGACCAGGTCGCACTTGTTCAGGAACACAACGATGTATGGAACGCCAACTTGGCGGGCCAGCAGGATGTGCTCGCGGGTCTGTGGCATTGGGCCGTCAGCTGCGGAGCAAACCAGGATCGCGCCGTCCATCTGCGCTGCACCGGTAATCATGTTTTTGATGTAGTCGGCGTGGCCTGGGCAGTCAACGTGAGCGTAGTGACGCGATGCGGTCTCGTACTCAACGTGGGCGGTGTTGATGGTAATGCCGCGTGCTTTTTCTTCTGGAGCAGCATCGATCTGGTCGTATGCTTTGGCTTCGCCGCCGAATTTCTTCGACAGAACGGTAGCGATTGCAGCCGTCAGGGTGGTCTTGCCATGGTCAACGTGACCGATGGTGCCGACGTTCACGTGCGGTTTAGTCCGCTCGAATTTACCTTTTGCCATTTTAGACTCCTAACAATTTGATAAGTGTGCAGGGCACGCGCCCGACTGCTTGAGGATGCTGCTTGCTTGATACTGCGAATTCTGGTGCCCTTTACGTGGATTGAACACGTGGCCTCTCCCTTACCAAGGGAGTGCTCTACCACTGAGCTAAAAGGGCTTTATTTGTTGCGATGTACCACATAGATGCAAGCTAACTGGAGCGGGTGAAGGGAATCGAACCCTCGTCGTAAGCTTGGAAGGCTTCTGCTCTACCATTGAGCTACACCCGCGAGGTTTAGATCATCTTCACTGCTATCACTCAGTTTTCTTGCAAAAACTTGGTGGAGGGGGCTGGATTCGAACCAGCGTACTCGAAAGAACAGATTTACAGTCTGTCGCCTTTAACCACTCGGCCACCCCTCCGCGAGGAACCGCAGAGTATGAAGCAACTTCTTTGACTTGTCAACACTGTCTGCAGAATTTTTCGACTTCATTTTCTGCAAGCTGCGATGTTTCGTCTGCTTCGGGGCGAGATTGTAATCACAAGAATGTGATTGTGCAAGTGTTGTTTTTAAGTTGAATGATTTCTTATAGAATCGACATCTTGACGCACTCGTCCGATGCGCCGGAACTGGCCCCGACTGGAGCAGCCGATTTTGCAAGCACACGCCTTTCCCCCAGCCCCCTCCTCCCGCCGGCGCTCCCTGCTGCTGGCCAACGCCGCCCTGCTGCTGGCCTATCTGGCCGCCGGCCGCCTGGGCCTGGAGATGGCGCTGGGCGCAGCCTACGCCAGCCCGCTGTTCGTGCCGGCCGGCATCGCCCTGGCCACGGTGTTTACGCTGGGGCCGCGCCTGCTGCCGGCGGTGGCGCTGGGCGCGGTGCTGGTCAACCTGCTGCCGCTGGGCAGCGCCGCCGCGCCGGGCTGGCCTTCGGGACTGGCCCTGCTGGCCGCACTGGCCGCCGGCGCCGGCGCCACCCTGCAAGCCTGGGTGGCCATGCTGGTGCTGCGGCGCGCGGTGCAGCCGGCGCTGGGGCGCGGACGCGACGTGCTGGGCTTTATGCTGCTGGCGCCGCTGCTGGCCCTGGTCAGCTGCACGGTGGCGATAGGCGGCAACGGCCTGCTCGGCACGCTGCCCCCGGCCGCGCTGCCGGTCAACTGGTTCACCTGGTGGCTGGGCGACACCACCGGCATCCTGCTGGCCGCGCCGCTGACCTGGATCGCCATCGGCCAGCCGCGCCCGCTGTGGCGCCGCCGCCGCTGGCTGGCGGGCCTGCCGCTGCTGGTCTCGAGCGCGGTGTTCGTCGGCATCTACTTCCAGGTCGAACACTGGGAGAACGTGCAGCAGCTGCAAACCTTCCGCCTCAAGTCGCAGCAGCTGGGCGACTTGCTGCAAGCCCAGTTCAGCGAGCACGAGCGCTTCATCTACGCCATGTCCAAGGCGCTCAACGACCCGCAGCGCGCAATCGCCGCGAGCGACTTCAGCAATTTCGCCTCCGGCTATCTCGACAAGCGCCCCGAGCTGCTGTCCATGAGCTGGCTCAAGCCCATTGGCCGCGCGCAGCGCGCCGCTTACGAACAATGGGGCAAGCAGGCCATCGATCCCGCCTTCGAAGTGCGCGAAGGCGGCGGCGAGCACCGCATGCAGCGCGCCGGCGAACGCCCGGAATACATGGTGTCGACCTATATCGAGCCCATCAGCAGCAGGCGCTACCTCGGCATCGACTTCCTCAGCGAGCCGGTGCGCGCCGAGGCCGTGCGGCAGGCGCTGCGCAGCGGCCAGCCCTCGGTCAGCGCTCCCATCTCGCTGTTCCGCCATGCAGAGAAGAACGGCCTGATCCTGCTGCAGGCCGTGCAGGCGCCGGGCGACGCCGCCAGCACCATAGGCATGCTGCTGATCTCCATCCATGCGGACTCCTACATCGAACGCGCCATCGCGCAGGTGAACTTCCCGGCCATGCAGGTGCGCCTGCAGGACGCGAGCGCCGCGCAGCCGCGCACCCTGTACGACCACCTTCCGCCTTCCGTGCGGGGCGCGGCGGACGGCGCGGCGGCAAGTGCGGCGGCGCAGGTGCAGCGCCGCCTGCGCTTCGGCGGCCGCGACTACCTGCTGACCGCGGCGCCCACGGCCGACTACGCGGCGGCCCAGCGCGGCTGGCAGAGCTGGACCGTGCTGACCTGCGGCCTGCTGCTGACGGCGCTGCTGGGCGGCATGATGCTGCTGATCTCGGGCGAGCGCGCGCTGATCCAGGACCAGGTGAAGGACGCCACGCGCCGCCTGCGCGAGCGCGAAGCGCGCCTGCAGGCCATCCTCGACAAGGCGGCCGACGCCATCCTCACCATCGCCAGCGACGGCACGCTGGTGTCGGCCAACGGCGCGGCCGGGCGCCTGTTCGGCTACGCGCCCGAGCAAATGCCCGGCCTGCGCCTGGAGCATCTGCTGCCGCTGGCCGAAGGCGAGACCGCCTCCGGCCTGCTGCGCGCGGTCGCCAGCGGCGTGACCCACGAGCACGAAGCCACCGGCTGGCGCAGCGACGGCAGCGCCTTCCCGCTGGCGCTGTCGGTGAGCGAGGTCGAGCTGCCGGACGAGCACCTGTTCGTCGCCATCCTGCACGACCTGACCGAGCAGCAACGCGCGCAGGAGCGCATCCACCGCCTGGCCCACCACGACCCGCTCACGGGGCTGGACAACCGCTTGTCGCTGAACCTGCGCCTGGACCAGCTGCTGGCCCAGGCGCGCCGCAGCCAGGGCAGCGGCGCGGTGATGTTCATCGACCTCGACCACTTCAAGAAAATCAACGACACGCACGGCCACCAGGTGGGCGATCTGCTGCTGATCGGCGTGGCCAACCGGCTGCGCGAACTGCTGCGCGAAATCGACTCCATCGCCCGCCTGGGCGGCGATGAATTCATCGTCCTGGCGGGCAGCGCACCCGGCAACCCGATTACGCCGGACAGCGCCAGCCAGATCGCGGTGCGCATCGTCGACGCGCTCAGCGCGCCCTTTGTGCTGCAGGGGAAAACCATCCACAGCGGCGCCAGCGTGGGCGTGGCCATGTTCCCGTCCGACGGCGGCGACGCCCCCACGCTGCTGCGCCACGCCGACACCGCCATGTACGCCGCCAAGAGCCAGGGCCGGGGCAATTTCCAGTTCTTCTCGCCTTCGATGAACGCCGCCACGCATGAACGGCTGCTGCTGGAAAGCCGGCTGTGGCAGGCGCTGGAGCAAAACGAATTCGAGCTCTACCTGCAGGCGCAGGTGGAACTGGAGGGCGGCGGCGTGATCGGCGCCGAGGCGCTGCTGCGCTGGCACCATCCCGAGCTGGGCATGGTGGGGCCGGACCGCTTTATCCCCATCGCCGAGGAATCGGGCCTGATACTGCCGCTGGGCGACTGGGTGCTGAGGCGCGCCGTGGAACGGCTGCAGCTGTGGCGGGACGGCGGCCTGGGCCATCTGCGGCTGGCGGTCAACCTGTCGGCGCGGCAATGCCACGGCAGCGCGCTGCTGCCGCAGCTGGACCGGCTGCTGGCCGAGAGCGGCATCAACCCCGCCCTGCTGGAGCTGGAGATCACCGAATCGGCCGCCATGCAGGATCCCGAGCACAGCCGCAAGCTGCTGCGCGAACTGCGCTCGCGCGGGCTGAAGGTGGCCATCGACGACTTCGGCACCGGCTACTCCTCGCTGAGCTACCTGAAGCTGTTCGAGCTGGACCGCATCAAGATCGACCGGGGCTTTGTGAAGGACATCGAGACCGACCCGAACGACGCGGTGATCGTCGCCGCCACCATCGCGCTGGCCCATTCGCTGGGGCTGGCGGTGGTGGCCGAGGGCGTGGAAACGGCGGCCCAGCGCGAGTTCCTGCGCAGCAAAGGCTGCGAGGAAGCGCAGGGCTATCTGTTCGCCCGGCCGGTGCCGGTGGAGCAGTTTGAGGCGCTGGCGCGCGCCGGCATGGCGGGTTACGCCGAGCTCGGCGCCCCCAGCTAACCCGCCCGACGGTCACGGCAAGCTGAGGAAGCGCTAGCGCAGCAGGGGCGCGATGTCCTCGCCCAGCTTCTCCTGCGCCAGCGGGAGGATGCGGCTGGCGTCGCCGGACGCCAGCACGGCGCTGATCCATTCCTGCACGGCGGCGCGGCCATGGCGGCTTTCAAGGCCGTCGAACAGCGCCAGCGCCGCACCGTAAAGGCCCTCCACGTCGGACATGTCCTGCACGAAGTCGCCGGGGCCGAATTTGAACGGCCCTTTCGGCACATAGGACGGATCTTTCGCCTTGAGGGCGCGTTCCTCGCTGCTCATCTGGCGTTCTATTGCCTCCGGACGGACACGCATGCCGCCCCAGGCGCCCAGATGGGGCGCGTCCAGCTTTGCGCGCTCGGCGGCCAGCCCGGCGCGCCGCTGCTCGGCCATGTCGGGCCGCACCTGGCGCGTGACCTGCAGGCCCGCCCATTCCGCATGCCCCTCCTGGAACCAGCGCGGCAGTTTGAAGGCGGCGCGGGACTGGCTGAAGTGCACCTGCTCGTGGGGCATCACCCCGATCAGGAAATGCAGCGCGGCTTCGTCCCAGGCGGCCGAGCGGAACACATTCAGCCAGCGCGCCTCGCCGGTCTTGGGAGCCACATAATCCGGCTTGGTGGTGATGGTCATGGCCGACCAGTGCACGTCCCGGCGCGCGTCGGGAATGACGGGAGCCAGCAGGTCCAGCAGGCCGAGGTAGCACGCGGCCTTGGACTCCACGCCCTGGGCCAGCGCGGGCTCGAAATAAATCCTGGCCGTAGCGCCTGTCGCCGCCGAACGCGCCTCGGCATACGGCAGATCGCCCACAGCGCCGGGCGCCACGGTCACGGCAATGCCGGGCACGGCTGCGGCGCCGGCGGCGGCCAGGCTGCAGGCCTGGTCCAGCGCCCCGGTGGGCGCTGGCTGCGCCGCCGCTGCCGCCGCGCAAACGGACAATTGCAGCGCCGGCAGCAGCCGGCGCCGGACGGCAGGCTTGAATTGGAAATTAGCGAATTGCAGACGACCTTTCACACACACTCCCCGTGACGATTTGCGCCATCATTCCACGGCGAAACCTTTTCGGTTAGTTAATTTTGGTAAATTCTGGTAAAGGCCGGACTCAGGACGGCGTCAGCGCCACCAGCACCTGGCCCTTGAGGGCGCGGATCAGCGAGGTTTCGTCGGGCGGCACGCCTTCGGGCGCCGGCTCGCTGCGGTCGGCGTAGAACAGGCCCAGCTGCACGCCCTGCACCACCAGCGGCAGCACGATGAAGCTGCGCGCGTCCGGCAGCAGCTTGCGGTGCCAGGCCGGCAGCAGGTCGCGGATTTTCGGCGTGCTGGCGTCGGCGATCATCAGGTCGGCGTCGTTCTGCATGGCCAGGTGGAACAGGTCGCTGCCGGGCGCCATCGGAAACGCGAACTCGGCCATGCGCGCGGCGTGTTTTTCGCCGAACGCGATGCGCGCCCGGAAGGTGCCTGCGCGCGCGTCCTTCAGGCACACGGTGGCGTAGCGGAAACCCATGCTGCGGTACAGGGTTTCGAGCACCGCCTGGATCACCTCGTTGACCTTGCAGCGCCCCGCCGCGCGCATCTGCGCCACTTCCTGCACGCCCGCCAGCAGCTGCTCGCGCGCGTTGTAGGGCTTGCCGCTGGCGTGCTGGCCTTCGGGCAGCTTGCCGCCCGCGTCCATGGTGGCCAGCAGCAGCACATTGGGCAGGCCCTCGGCGCTCTCCTCGGCCGGCGGCGGCGCCGGCTGCAGCTGCAGCGTGTCCAGCAGCTCGTCCATCTCGCCGCGTATCGCGCCCAGCATCTCCGCCATCCGCTGCCGCTCCAGTCCCAGCGCCGCGCCGTAGCGCTCGAACAGGGCCTTGAGCACGTCGTCCGCCAGCCCGCCCGGGCGCACCAGCGCGCGCGCCGCGTCCATGCTGAAGGAGACCACCAGCCGCACCCAGTCCTGCCGGTTCGGCGGCGGCTTCTGCACCGGCGCCGGCGGCAGCGCGCCGATGGAGCGCACGATCACGTCCGGGATCTTCCATTCGTTGAGGATGGCGGCCGACAGCGTGTCGTAGGTGCTGCCCAGTATCATCTGCGAGGCCTGGCTGATGCTGTGCGCACCGCCCGCCACCAGCACATTGATCTCGCGGTAGCGCTCGTGATGCTGGGACGCGATCAGCAGCGGGCCGATATTCTTGAACAGGGCGCCGATGGAGGCTTCCTCCGCCCCCTGGTAGGCCGACAGGCGCGCCAGCTCGCGCCCGATCAGGCTGGCGCACAGCGCCGCCTCCAGCTCCACCCGCACGCTTTGCGCGTGCTTGCTGTTGGCCAGCGTGTCCACCAGCAGCATGGCCAGCGCGGTGGTCTTCACGTTGTCGAAGCCGAGCAGGGAAATGGCGCGCGAGATGGTGGTGACGGCGATGCCGCCCACGGTGCGGTAGCGCGGCGTGTTGGCGATGCGCAGCACTTTCTGCGTCAGCGCGGCGTCCGACAGCACGTAGTAGGCCAGTTCCTGGGTGCCGCCCTCGTCCGAGTCCACCAGCTGCACCACGCGCGCAACCGACACGCCCAGCGCGAACACGCCCTCGTCGCTGCACAGCTTTTTCAGCAGGGGACCGCGCACGGGGCGCGTGTCGAGGCTGGCGGACGATGGGGGCGGCGAAGCAGACGGCATGGTGCGGTATCCAGCTATGCCCTATCAGGGCGGCAAGCCATTGTAGCGCCGCGCGCGCCGCGGAGCGTCAGATTGCCGCCAGCCGTCCGGCCCGGATGTTGTATTTCTTCAATATGTCCTGGTGCAGGGCGGACAACGCGCCCAGCTTGGGGTTGGACGGGTCCAGCCGCCGCACGCTGGCGATCAGGTTCAGCGCGTCCTGCCCCAGGGTGCCGTCCCAGCCGGTGTTCTCCAGGCATTTGAGCACCGCCACGGCCGCGTTGAAGACCACCTGGCCGTTGTCGGGCAGCTTGGCCACCGCCTCCATCATCAGCTCGACGGCGCCCTTGTAGTCGCCTTCCTTGGCGCGCGCGGCGCCCACGGCCACCATGTCCACCACTTCCTGCCGGCTTTCCGCCGCCAGCTGCTGCGCCAGCTCGCCCTGCCCCGCGTCCTCCAGCACGCGCATGGCCTTGGCCATGGCGGCGGGGTTGCCAGCATTGCGCATCACGCCGCGCAGCACTTCGGCGGCCTGCTCCGGCTTGCCGCCTTCCAGGCAGGTGCGCGCCAGGTCCAGCCGCAAGTCGTTGGACAGGCCGGTGGCGCGGCGGCAGCCGGCCAGCGCGAACTGGATGGATTCGTCCAGCCGCGTCTGGTTGCCGGTGTACTCGTGCAGCATGGCCGAGGAGATGGCGCTGCACACGGCCGTGTTGCGCAGCCCGGCCAGCGATTTGTCCAGGTCGCGGATGACGGCGGCAGCCTGCACCGGATCGCCCTTGCGCACCAGCGTGGACACCAGCCGCGCGTGGTCCTCGGGGTCGCGGAATTCGGAATAGCGGGCCTTGCTGACCACCTGCTTCCAGGCCTGCTCGGCGGCGTCCAGGTCGCCCGCCTCCAGCGCCACCTCGCCCAGCCTGCGCAAACGGCGCACGGCGTGCGGCGACAGCTCCACCGCCTCGCTCAGCACGGCTTGCGCGCCGCTCCAGTCGCTGCCCACCTCGTGGGTGCGCGCCAGCCAGTCATAGGCGTCCAGGAAGCGCTTGTTCTGCTCCACCAGCGCGCCCAGCATGGCCTGCGACTCGCTGTGCAGGCCTTGCAGGAACAGGCACTTGGCCTGGCCCAGCCGCGCCCAGTGGATGTTTTTGCTGGCGTACAGCTCCGCGTAGATGGGTTCGGCCAGTTCCGGCTCGCCGAGCTCCATGTGCAGCTCGGCGCGCAGGCGCTGGAAGTCGGCCACGTAGCGCGGCTGCTGCTGCTCGCCGTCCAGGCAGGCGGCGATGGCGCCGCGCTGGTCGCCCAGCGCCACCAGCTGGTGGATGCCGGACAGCGCCTGGCGCTTGTCGAAGGCGCGCGCGATGCGCTCCAGCATATTGTCGGCCGTGAAAGGTTTCAGGATGTAGTCGTTGGGCTGCAGCTCGGCGGCGCTGACCACCTTGTTGAACTGGCCCTCGCCGGTGACCATGAAAAACAGCGTGGCGGGCTGGATCAGGCGGTGGTGGCGCAGGTCCTCCAGCATCTGCTGGCCGTCCTGGCCACCGTCCAGGCAGTATTCGCACAGCACGATGTCGTAAGTCTTGCTGGAAAGCATGCGGATGGCCTGACCGGAACTGCTGGCGTCCTCGATCCGGGTCACGCCGCACAGGTTGAGCATATTGTGCAGGCTGGCACGCATGCCGGGATGCGGCTCGATGGTGAGCGCGCTGACGCCGGCTGCAAGGCCGGCTGTAAGGCGTGCAGGCTGGCTGGCCCGCCCCGCGGTGAAACCCATAGGCTGATTCATTATTCTTTCCGCAATCCGTCTGCGCATGGGCGAGGCGCACGTGATGGCAGCGGCGCGCAGGGATGCGGCGGCAGACTGCCTGTAGGCAAAGTATATTACGGAAGTGTGAGAATCTGTGACATTCCCCTGAAAATGCGGCATTGCAGCGGGGCCAACCCGCCACAATGCCGCAGCGGATGTCTTATTTCGCGGACGGTGGCTGCTGGCCCAGTTCCGGATCCCGCTCGATCACGTCCAGCAGCGCCAGCACCACTTCGGGGTCGAACTGGCTGCCGCTGCGAGCCTTGATGTAGGTCATCACCTCAGGGTAGGGCCACGGTTCCTTGTACGGGCGCTCGTGCAGCAGGGAGTCGAACACGTCCACCACCGCCACGATGCGGGCGGAAATGGGAATAGCGCGCCCTTTCAGGCCGTTCGGATAGCCGGCACCGTCGAAATGCTCGTGGTGCGCACCGGCGATCTCGGCGCCATAAGTCAGATAGCTGACGCCGTCGACCATATTGGCGGCGCGTTCCAGGATGGTGCGGCCGACGTTGGCGTGGGTCTGCATCTGCACCCGCTCGTCGGGCGTGTGCAGGCCCGGCTTGAGCAGGATATGGTCCGGCGTCGCCACCTTGCCCACGTCGTGCAGGATGCTGGCCAGGCCTATCATGTCGAGCAGCTGCGGGGTCAGTTCGTCCTCGTAGACGCCGCGCTCCTTCATGCGCGCGGCGATGGCGGTCGACAGCGCCTGCACGCGGCGCACATGGCCGCCGGTGCCGCTGTCGCGGAACTCGGCCAGGTCGGCCAGCGCTACCACGGTGGCCTCCTGCGCCTTGCGCAGCTGGCCGAACATGTACAGGTTGTCGAAGGCGGCGGCGATACGCTGACAGAACACTTCCAGCAGGTCGCGCTGGATCTGCGCCAGCGGCCACGGCGGCGTGACGGAGATCGCCACTTCCCGGTCCTGGGTGTGGATGAACAGCACGTTGGCCGGATGCTCGAACTGGCTTTTCTTTTCGGAGAAGGCCTTGGCGATGGCCGGCCACAGCGGATGCTCGGACGGCATGCGCTCGTTCTCGGCCAGCGGCGCATAGCCGCCGGTGGCGGCCACCACGGTGGCCGGGCCGGTGTCGCCCTGCATCAGGCACAGCACGCCGTCGGCGCCCACGTCCAGGATGGCGGACACCTGGTTCAGCACGCCCGAGGCGAACTCGCGCAGCGAGTGGATCTGGTACAGATTGGTGGCGCCGGCCAGGATCTTGCCCAGGCCCACGCGGCTGCGCTCGAGCATGTTCAGGCTCTCGTAGGCGCGCAGCGCGGAGATGACCGTGGTGAACAGCTTCTGCGTGGTCAGCTCGGTCTTGGCTTTGTAGTCGTTGATGTCGTATTCGATGATGACGCGCTGCTCGGGCGCCTGGCCGGGCTGGCCGGTGCGCAGCACCACGCGCACGATGGCGTTGTGCAGTTCCTCGCGGATGCGGCGCGCCAGCAGCAGGCCGGCATCGTCGGTTTCCATCACCACGTCGAGCAGCACCAGGGCAATGTCGGGGGTGTCGCGCAGGATGTCGTAGGCTTCGCGCCCGCTGTAGGCGGAGAACAGCTCCAGCTCGCGGCCCTTGAAGCTGACATTGCGCAGCGCCAAACGGGTGACCGCATGCACGTCCACATCGTCGTCGACTATCAGCACGCGCCACAGGCGCTGGTCCGGCGCCGGCAAGCCGGCCGGCGCCACTTCCTCATCGTCCTCGTCGAGCAGCCAGTTGTCGTCTGAGGCGTTTGAATCGGTCATACATTCTCCAAGGTCGCGCGAGGCTGCGCGGTTTGCGCGCGCGGCTCTCGCGGCGCGCGCCGTCTGGTTCCCAGCATAATCAGAATTTGCCAGCCTGACAACCCCCGCCAACGGTGCCGCCGTCCGTTTTCCAACAATAGCAAATGCCCCGGAAAACGGCTACCCTGATAAAACCCCTCATGCGAAGGAGCCACCATGCAAGACGCCGCCAACAACACCAATACCGCCAGCAACCCCGGCAGCGACAGCGACGGCCGCGAGTTCCTGGCCTTCAAGCTAGGCAAGGAAGAGTACGGCATCGACATCCTGAAGGTGCAGGAGATCCGGGGCTATGAGGCGGTCACGCGCATCGCCAGCGCACCGGAATTTATCAAGGGCGTGATTAATTTGCGCGGCATCATCATCCCGGTGGTGGATATGCGCATCAAGTTCCACCTGGGCGAGCCGGTGTATGACGACTTTACCGTCGTGATCATTCTCAACATCAAGGGCCGCGTGGTGGGCATGGTGGTGGACAGCGTGTCGGACGTGACCACACTGATGCCGGAACAGATCAAGCCGGCGCCGGAAATGGGTACGGCTTTCAGCACCGAGTATGTGCTCGGGCTGGGCACCATAGACGAGCGCATGCTGATACTGGTCGATATCGATACGCTGATGTCCAGCCCGGAGATGGGGCTGATTGAGAGTTTGCAGCCGTGACGCACGGCGGGTTACGGCGCTAGGCGCCTAACCCGCCCTTGTATTATTCCATCTGCCCCGAAAACGGAACGTCGGGGCAGAGCAACTGGATGCCGTACCCGCCCTTGGTCGCCAAGACCGTGATGTAGATTTCGCAGCAGTTGCTCTTATTCCATTAAAGATCGAACAGTATCTTTGGCCCGGCGTGCCGTGAGCCCGCATTTGCAAGGTTGATCAGGAGAAGAGTAATGTTGTGTCTTGGTATAGATGTCGCCAAATTGAAGGTCGATTGCGCACTGCGCCTGGAAACGGGCAAACACCGTGCGAAAGTTGTAGAAAACACCCAGGCTGGCTTTGCCAAACTGGAAGCGTGGCTGCAGAGTCATACGGACGGGTTGCCCCATATCTGCATGGAGGCCACTGGCGTCTATTGGGAGGCGATCGCGGAGTTCTTTGCCCGTCGGGGCTACCGCGTCAGTGTCGTCAATCCGGCCCAGATCAAGGCGTTTTCCCAGGCGCAGCTGGTGCGCACCAAGACCGACCAGGTCGACGCCAAGGTCATTGCCGAGTTCTGCGCCAAGCATGGTCCGGAAGCATGGCAGCCGCCGCCGCTGAGCGAACAGGAATTGAAAGCGATGGTGCTGCGCCTGGATGCGCTGCTGGCCATGCAGACGCAGGAAACGAACCGCCTGGACGTGGCGCGCGAATCGGTCCGGGCCGATATCGAACAGCATATTGCCTGGCTCGGCGAGCAGATTAAACAGCTGCGCAAGCGCGTACGTGATCACATCAACGACGATCCCGACATGCGCGGCAGACGCGACTTACTCGATACCATTCCCGGTGTCGGGGACAATACCATTGCGTTACTGCTGGCCTATGGCATGCATGCCGGGCGCTTCGACAACGGTCGGCAGGCTGCCGCCTTTGCAGGCCTCGATCCGCGCCAACATGAGTCCGGATCAAGCGTGAAGCAGCGGCCCCGGATGTCCAAGATCGGCCACGCGCATCTGCGCAAAAATCTGTACATGCCGGCTATGGTGGCGCTGTACCGCACCGACTGGGGGCGCCAGTTCCGCACCCGCCTACAAGCAGCAGGCAAGCCGGCCAAGCTGGTGATCGGCGCCATGATGCGCAAGCTCGTCCACGTTGCTTTCGGCGTCTTAAAATCTGGCAAACCATTCAATCAGGAGCTTCAAAACGCTTGACCGGCATAACAGTATCTACACGCCCTACACGCCCTACACGCCCTACTTTCTGCAGTTGGTCTTGTCGGCGGATGGGTCGATGTTCTGGTAGCGGATTTCGTACTTGCCGCTGGCCAGCTTGTCGACCACCCAGGTGTCGCGCGCCAGCACGTAGGCGTAGCGCACATTGGATTTGCGCTCCAGGTCGTAGACCTTGATGAACACGGCCGAGTCGTTGCCGGCGTTGTCCAGCGTGAGCTGCATGTCCTCGCCCTTGTTGCTGACCGGGAAGCCGGCCACGTAGCCGGACTGCGCCGGCCAGGCTTCGCCGTTGGGCGCGGCCAGCGCGGGCGCGTCGGCGTCGCAATCGGCCGGGGCGGCGGTGGCCGTGCCCGGCAGCACCACCTGCGACAGCGCCACCACCTTGATCAGCGGCGCGCGCAGCACGCCGCTTTCGGTCGCGTAAGGCTTGGCGACGGCCCAGCTGTCGGCCAGCGGATCGTTCCTGGCTTCGGCCCTGGCGGCCGGCGCCGGGGTGGCGGACGGCGCCGGCCCGGTCGTGCCCGCCGCCGCGCTCAGTTCGCTCTTGCTGCCCAGCGCTGCGGCCAGCACCGCCTGCAGGCGCGGCTGGCCGGCCGACACCACGCCGCCCACCCAGCCCACCACCAGGCTCAGGCCCAGCGCCACGCCCCATTTCCAGTTGCGGCGCCAGCCCGAACGCACCGCGCGCGGTTCGTCCATATGTTCCGGCCAGGCATGCTCCGGTCCCGCGTGCCGGGGCGCCTTATGGCCGTCCTCGTGGCGCGTGCTTTCCAGCCATTCGATTTCCCATTCCTCGGCCGCGATCCACTCGTCATGCTCCTTGCGGCGCTGTGGATCGGCCAGCGTGCCATAGGCGCTGTTGAGGATGGCCATGATGCGCGCCGCCTTTTCGTCGCCCGGATTCTTGTCCGGGTGGTATTTCTGGCTGAGCGCCTTGTAGGCGGCACGTATGACTTCCTGCGGCGCCATGCGCGCCACTTTCAGGTTGTCATAGTGAGTGTGTATCTTTCCCATCGTTCCGTTAACTTTTCGACAAGCGCGCCGCGACGGGTGGCCGCGCTGAATCGACCATCATAGCTGATTCCGGGCCGTCAAACCCATCAAACAGCCGACGAAAAGCGGTGCAATTCGCGCAATCAGAGCCGGTGGCTGCGATCGGCGGCGGCCAGCTGGGCTGGCAATTCCACATTCTTTCCTATGACCAACACCTTAAACAGCTCGCCCATCTCGGCCGGCGACACAAGTTTCTGCAAAGCATTGGCCTGTGGCAAATATGCCATAGCGTCGGACGGATCGGTGCGCAGCAGCAGCTCGCCCACGCCGGCGCCGATCAGGAAAGCGGCCTGGTTCATATAGGCCAGCACGTCGGCGCCCGCGTCCTGCGCGGCCACGGCGGCGGCGGTGAAGTCCACGTGGGCGGTGATGTCCTGCAGGCCGGGCAGGTAGAAGGGCTCGGCGTGGGCGTGGTGGCGGTAGTGGCACATCAGCGTGCCCTTGTCGCGCTGGTCCAGATAGTACTCGTGGCCGGGGAAGCCGTAGTCGAGCAGCACGGCGGCGCCGCTGCCCTGGGCCAGCATGCGGCCCAGGGTAGCCATGAAGCCGCAGGCGGTGCCGTGCAGCTCGGTTTCATAACCGTCCGGCAGCTCGGCTTCCTGCTCGGCGCCGACCTGGCTGGCCAGCTGCCGCTGCAGCTCGGCGCTCATGGGCTGTTCCTCGTAGGCGAAGCCGCCGTCCTGGATGGTGACGTACAGTTCGCGCCAGCCGCCGGCGGTCTTGCGCACCAGCTGCACCGGCATGGCGTCCAGCACCTCGTTGCCGAACACGGCGCCGTCCCAGCGCTCGGGCAGCGCGTCCAGCCATACCACCTGCGGGAAACCGCCCAGCAGCGCCTGCTGGCGCGCGCGCAGCTCGCCGGACAGTTCCACAATCGCGTATTGCTCCAGCTCTATCCCGGCGGCCTTCAGCTCGGTCAGGATGTCGAAGGCCAGCTTGCCGGTGCCGGCGCCGAACTCGAGGATGCGGGGCGCGCTTTGAGCGATAATAGCGGCTGCCACATGGGCCAGCGTGGCGCCGAACAGCGGCGTCAGCTCGGGGGCGGTTGTAAAATCGCCATCCTTGCCCAGCTTGGCGGCGCCGCCGCTGTAGTAGCCCAGGCCGGGCGCGTACAAGGCCAGTTCCATGAAGCGGGTGAAGGGGATGGCGCCGGACGCGCGCTCGATTTCGGCGGCGATCAGGTGCTGCAGGGCGTGGGACGCGGCCAGCGCGTCGCTAGTGGGTGCGGGTAAGCTCATCCCGGCATTTTAAACAATTCGATGGAACTATTCATGACACAGGCAGACAACACGGCGGCGCCGGCCCCGGTGGCGCTGGTGACCGGCGCCGGGCGCCGCATCGGCCGCGCCATCGCGCTGGGCATGGCGCAGGCCGGCTGGGACGTGGCGGTGCATTACCGCCACTCGCTGGCCGAGGCGCAGCAGGTGGTGGCGCAGATCGCCGCCATGGGCCGGCGCGCCATCGCCCTGCCCTGCGACCTGGCCGACGAGGCGGCCGTGCGGCGCCTGCTGCCGCAGGCCGTCAGCGTGCTGGGACAGGTATCCTGCGTGGTCAACAACGCCTCGCTGTTCGACTACGACAGCGCGGCCAGCTTCACCCAGGCGCGGCTGGCCGAGCACATGGCGGCCAATGTGGCCGCGCCCATCCTGCTGGCGCAGGCGCTGCACGCGGCCACGCCGGACGGCGCCCAGGCCGTGGTTTTGAATCTGCTCGACCAAAAACTGTACAATCTCAATCCCGACTTCCTGTCCTACACCTTGTCCAAGGCCGCGCTGCACACGGCCACGACCATGCTGGCCCAGGAACTGGCGCCGAAAGTGCGCGTGGCCGGCATAGCGCCCGGCATCACGCTGGTGTCCGGCGAACAGAGCGAGGACGGCTTCGCCAAGGCGCATACGCAAACGCCGCTGGGCCGTTCCAGCACGCCGGAGGACATCGTGGCCGCCGTGCTGTACGCGGCCGGCGCGCGCGCGCTGACCGGCAGCACGCTGCTGGTCGACGGCGGCCAGCACCTGCAGGCTTCGCCGCGCGACGTGATGTTCCTCGCGAAATAATTATTTATACTCTTTATACTGAAAGCTCAACCATGCTGTCCGCCCTGACCCACCCCCGGCTCCAAGACTGCCGCCGCCTGTTCCTGCGCAACTACGAAGTGCTGATCAACATCGGCGTGCACGATTTCGAGAAGAAGGGCGAGCAGCGCGTCCTGATCAATGTGGACCTGTATATCCCGCTGGCGCTGTCGACCCCGACGGCCGACGAGCTGCACGAGGTGGTGGACTACGACTTCATGCGCGAGACCATCGCGCGCCGCATGGCCGAGGGCCATGTGCACCTGCAGGAAACCCTGTGCGACGACGTGGTGCAAGCCATGCTGGCGCACCCGCGCGTGCGCGCCGCGCGCGTGTCGACCATGAAGCCGGACGTCTACCCGGATTGCGAAGGCGTGGGCGTGGAAGTGTTCCGTATTAAGGATGACGTGTAATGAACGCAGTGATGGAAAACCTGGCCGCCGCGCCAGCAGGAAAGTCGGCCGAAAAGATCGCGCTGGAAAACAACAAGCTGCACAAGCGCCTGTGCCGCCTGGTGGGCCAGGCCATCGGCGACTTCAACATGATCGAAGACGGCGACAAGGTCATGGTCTGCCTGTCCGGCGGCAAGGACAGCTACGCGCTGCTGGACATCCTGATGACCTTGCGCGAGCGCGCGCCGATCAATTTCGAGATCGTGGCCGTCAACCTGGACCAGAAGCAGCCCAACTTCCCGGCCGACATCCTGCCGGCCTACCTGGAAAAGCTGGGCATCCCCTACCACATTGAAAACCAGGACACCTACAGCATCGTCAAGCGCCTGATCCCGGAAGGCAAGACCACCTGCTCGCTGTGCTCGCGCCTGCGCCGCGGCATCCTGTACCGCGTGGCCGACGAGCTGGGCTGCAACAAGATCGCCCTGGGCCACCACCGCGACGACATCCTGGAAACCTTCTTCCTGAATATGTTCTTCGGCGGCAAACTGAAGGGCATGCCGGCCAAGCTGGTGTCGGACGACGGCAAGCACATGGTGATACGCCCGATGGCCTACGTGAAGGAAGCGGACACCGAGCGCTACGCCGAAGTGAAAGGCTTCCCGATTATCCCGTGCGACCTGTGCGGCTCGCAGGAAAACCTGCAGCGCAAGCAGATCAAGAACCTGATGCGCGAATGGGACAAGAAGCATCCAGGCCGCGTGGACAACATCTTCTCGGCGCTGTCGACCGTGGTGCCCTCGCACCTGATGGACCGCGACCTGTTCGGCTTCCAGGACATCAAGGCCGACGGCCTGGCCAACCCGCTGGGCGACATCGCCTTCGACGAGGAGCCCTGCTCCACGCCGAGCACCGCGCCCGGCATCATCCCGCTGCAGCCGCTCTGATTTGCATCAAACCGCCACGCCTTGCCGATGTTACGGCAAGGCGTACAATCGGTTGTCAAACCAGGAGCACACCATGGACGCCCCAGTAGCAAGCTCACTCCCCGAAACTTTGCAGCAGCAGCTGGCCCAGCTGGCCGAACTGACCGGCCAGTCCGAGAGCAGCATCATGCAACTGGCACTGCAAGAATACCTGGACTGCCATCTCCCCGAGATGCTGGAACTGCAAGCGTCCGAGCAACAAGCCGATCGCAAGGAATTTGCGTCCAAAGAAGAAGTTCGGGAAGTATTCGCCCGATATGGCGCATGAACCCGAACTTGAATGGACGCCTCTTGCCGTTAAGAGCCTGGAGCAGGTTCTTGCGCGCATAGCCCAGGATAACCCAGCTGCCGCGCAGCGATTCGCCCGAAGAGTAAAACAAAAAACTGAGCAATTGCGCCAGTACCCCGCGCTTGGCAAAGCCGCCCACAACAAGCGCCGCATCCTGCTTGTCCATCCAAACTATCAACTCACGTACCGCGTCACCGACCAAGCGGTCGAGATCCTCAACATCCGCCACGTCGCACGCAAGCCCAAATAGCGCTCAATTGGCGCCCAAAACTGCCTGCCTCAACAACCGGCTACTCCACACAATTTTCTTGACATCTCATTTTCGACGGCACAATATATTAACAAATTCGTTAATTATCTAATTAAATAATGTCCCTGGATAAAGTATTTGAAGCGCTGGCATCGGCGCCACGCCGCAAAATCCTGGCCTACCTGGCCGAGGCCGAGATGAATACGTCCGAACTGGCGGCGCGCTTCGAGATGAGCGCACCGGCGATTTCGCGCCACCTGTCGGTGCTGGAAAACGCGGGGCTGATCAGCAGCGAACGGCGAGGCCAGTTCGTGTTCTACAAGCTCACAGCGGACAACGTCGCCAACACGCTGACCAGCTATGCGCTGGAGCTATGCCCGGCAGGCAGGCCGCTCAAGCGCGAGTCCGCCGCCATCGCCGCCAACCGGCGCAACCGGAAAGTCTAGACGGGAGAAACGCATGCCTTCGATACCAGACAGCCTGAAACAGCACCGCGTCCGCAGCGCGGATCCCGCAGGCGTCATCGGAGGCACGGTGCGCTACGCGCCGCTCAAGTCTCTGTGGTTCAGCGGCATGGCGGGCGCCGCACTGATCGGTGGCATCGCCACTTTTTCCTGGACCGCATTCGCCCTCTTCCTCGCCGCCACCGCCTTTGCGCTGCTGTTCGGCCATTCACTGGGCAGCCACCGCAAGCTGATACACAACAGCTTCCAATGCCCGAAATGGCTGGAGTACACGCTGGTCTATTGCGGCGTACAGGTCGGCCTGGCAGGCCCGCTTGGCCTGCTGCGCCAGCACGAACTGCGCGACTACGCGCAGCGCATGCCGGACTGCCACGATTACCTGCGCCACGGCCGCAGCTTCTGGCGCGACGGCTGGTGGCAGATCCACTGCGACCTGGCGCTCGACACGCTGCCCGCCATCCATTTGGAGCCGTCCATCGAGAACAACCGCTTCTACCGCTTCCTGGAGCGCACCTGGATGCTGCAGCAGCTGCCTCCCGCCCTGGCGCTCTACGCCATCGGCGGCTGGAGTTTCGTCGTCTGGGGCGTGTGTGCACGCATCACGGCAGGCATCTTCGGCCACTGGCTGATAGGCTATTTCGCGCACAACCACGGCCCCATGCATTCGGAAGTCTATGGCGCGGCCGTGCAAGGCCACAACATCCGCTTCGTGTCCCTGTTGACCATGGGCGAGTGCTGGCACAACAACCATCACGCCTATCCGGGTTCTGCGTGCCTCGGCCTGTATGCCGGCGAATGGGACCCGGGCTGGTGGACCTTGCTGGTGCTGCGCCGCACTGGACTGGCATGGGACCTGCGCCTCCCGCACCAGTTGCAGCACCGCCCCGAACTGCGCAAACTGGACACGCTGCAGCATTCCCCTTGCATCGCCCCTCCGCTCATGGGCACTATCTCAACTTAAGGATATGCCATGAAGGTCGATACCAATTCCAACGCAGTGCAGGGCAAGCTGGAGTTCGTCAAGAAAATGGCCGGCGGCGATTTCCAGGCGGCGCTGGACGGCGCCATGGGCGGCGCGGCGGCGAAGACGAATCCGGTGGCCGAGCTGGAGGCGTATATGAAGATGACGCCCGCCGAACGCATGCGCGATGCGCTGCTGAAAAAGCTGGGCATAAGCGAGGAGGACCTGGCGGCCATGCCGCCGGAACAGCGCAAGAGCTTCGAGGAGAAGATCGGCCAGCTGGTGCAGGAAGAAATGCAGAAGGCCGATCATAAAAAAGGCGCCCGTATCGATACGAGCGCCTGAGATTAGCGCACCTCTTAACGCGCCACCGCGCTGCGCATCACCGGGTACAGCTTGAAGCGCTCGTCCCACGACGGGTGGCGGCGGGCGAAGAAGTCCAGGCGCTGCGCGGAACTGGCGGCGAAGGCGGGGTCGCTGTCCAGCTTGCGCTTGAACTCGGCCGCCACGGCCGGGTCTTTCAGCTGTTCGCGCGCCACTTCCTCGGCCACGTATTCCTCCATGTACTCCTTGCGCTCGAAGGCGTTGTTGAACGCGCCCCAGGCCAGCAGCGAGTCGGCGCTTTCCGGTTCCAGCATGGCCATCACAAGGCGCGACTTGGCCTGCGCGATGGGCACGAACAGCGCGCCCTTGCCCACTTCGCGCGCTTCCCTGCGCCACGCGCCTTCCACCGCCAGCGCCTGGTGCCCTTCAAAGGACTGCGCGCCGAATTTGCTCTTGTCGGCGCGGAAGGCTTCCACTTCGACCTTGCCCAGGTCCGCGTTCAGCACCTTGTAGCCGATGCCGTGCTGCGCCAGCTTGGCCGCCACCATGGCCGCTTGCGCGGCCGGCACCAGGTAGCCGCCGGCCGGCGCCGCCACCTGAAGGTTGGGCACCACTTCGTCGCGCAGCGGCACGGTCCACATTTGCGGCTTGCTCTCGTCGTAGCGGGTCCACAGCGCGCCGGACACGCTGGACGGCGTGCGCGTGTATTCGTAGCCGGCGAACTGTATCATCCGCGTGCGGTCGGTGGTGCGGTAGCTGAGCGGCACCAGCTGGTTGCCCAGGTTCAGCGCGCGCGCGTCCGCCTCGGCCGCCAGCTTGCGCCACTCGGCGCCGTGCTCGGCTACCTGCGACAGCAGCGACACGATGGTGTTGCGCGTGATGCGCACGCGGGTCGGATAGTCTTTCCACGAGTGGGTTTCCACCAGCATGGCGAAGCGGTTGCGCAGCGGGAAGTAGCCGGTCGAGAAGCGCGGCGCCGACATGCTGTCCTCAAAGCCGGACTGCGGATCGTCGGTCTTGGCGAAGGAGATGTAGTAGTGCTTGGGGTCGGAACCTTCTTTGCGCAGGTCGGCCATCACCGCCTCGCGCAGTTCCACGCCGGCCGTCATCAGCGCCGCGTCGCCGCCGTGCACCGGCTCCACCTGGATGGACACGTCGGGCTGGAACTTGGCGCCGTCGGTCACGTGCAGGTCGATATAGGCCAGCGGGTCCCAGGCGTTCACCAGCGCCAGCATGGCCTGCATTTCCGGCGCGTCGGCCTTCACGTAGTCGCGGTTCAGATTGTAGTTCTGCGCCGTGGTGCGCCAGCCCATCGCCACCGGGCCGCGCTGGTTGGGACGGTTCCATTCGCCGAAACGCTCATGGCCGTCGACGTTAAACACCGGCACGAACAGCAGCACCTGCTTGTCCAGCGCGCCCGGCGCGGCCTTGCCTTCGAGCGCCTCGCGCAGCGCCAGGAAGCCGGCGTCCTTGCCGTCGATCTCGCCGGCGTGGATGCCGCCCTGCACCAGCAGCACCGGCAGGCCGCGCTTCTTCGCCTGCTCCGCCGTCAGCGCGCCGCTGCGCGAGACGGCCAGCGCCAGCATGGGCCGGCCTTCCGGCGTGCGGCCGAACTCGAAGCAGCGCACTTGCTTGGGGTAGGCCTGCTGGAAAGCCTTGCACAGCCGCTGCACTTCCTCGTAGCGGCCGGTCTGCTGGAAGCCGGAGCGCTCCGAGACGGTGGTGAGCGCGGGCGCGGCGTGCGCCAGGGGCAAAGCTGCGGAATAGGCCAGGGCCAGGGTCAACTGCAGGGTGCGGCGTTTCATGTATCAGTTCTCCAGCATGCTTAAAAGGGGCGCTCAGCGCGGGGTATGGATGGCGATCTCGCTTACAGGCGGACGCACGGGCACGGCCAGCGGCTCAGGTATGCCGGAACGCGCGCGCGCGGTGGAGGCCGCCGGGCAACGGCCATGCTCGCGGTAATACAGCGCCGCCGCCAGCTGGCCTTCGGCCGGGTCGCCCTGGCTGCGGCTGAAATCGTCCGCCACATTGCAGGTCGGGGCGAAGCCGTCGCTGTAGTCGCCGAAGCCTTTTGCGTTCACGCCCTGGTACTGGATGGTAAAGTAGGTGGTGCCGCAGTTGGGCGTGGGGACAAAAGCGTAAGGCTTGCCGCAGGTCTGGCCGCCGATCAGGTTGACTTCCACGTCCACGCCGCGCAGCCCGTTGATCACCGATTCGCTGGCCGAGCAGGTGCCCGGGCCGGTCAGGATGGTGACGCGATTCAGGCCCAGCTTGGGCAAGGGCTGCAGGTAAGGCGCCGGCTTGGGGGTGTTCAAGCCGAGCGACACCGGCAGGAAAATCAGCGGCGTCTGCGGCGTGCCCTTGTCGTTGACCAGGGTATGCTCAAACGTCTTGCCGGCGGTGATCTCGCCGCCGGATATCATGTAGGCCAGTTCGCTGGCGATCACCAGCAGGCCGCCGCCGTTGTAGCGCAGGTCCAGCACCAGGTCGTTCACCTTGGCGTCCTCCAGCTGCCTGAAGGCTTCGATCAGCTGCAGCTCGGACACCGGGTTATGGCTGTTGAAGGTCAGATAGCCTACCTTGCCGGTCGGCGTATCGATCACCTTGGTGTTCTGCACAGGCGGCACGTCCAGCTTGGCCGCTTTCAGGAACACCATGAACTTTTGCAGGCCGCGCGCCAGCAGGAACTCGTGCACTTCGCCGGCCTTGACGGGGAACAGCCCCGCGTTCAGCTTGGCAACCGTGGCGGCGTCGCCGGCCCAGACAAAGTTCTGGAAATCCACCTGGTTCAGCACATCGCCCCGGCGCAGGCCGGCCTGGTCGGCTGGCGAGCCGGGCAGGACGGAGGTGATGGTCCAGGTGCGGGGAATGTTGGGGCCGGTATTGCGTGCCCAGTTCATGCCGTAGCCCAGTTCCACGCCGCGCGACAGCTCGTCGTATTCGGCGCTCGAATAGGTGAAGTGGTAGCGGTCCTTGGGCTTGCCGTTGGCGGTCAGCAGCGGCGTCTTGAGCACATTGAAGTAGTCCAGCGCGGTGCTGTAGGAGGCCGGGTTGTTGGTCGGCACTTCCGAGTACCACAGATAAGTTTCGTCGGTCCACAGGCGCAGGAAGGACTTCTCGTCGTCCAGCGTGCCCTGGCGGTCCGGATAAAACGCGGTGGCGGTGGATTGGCGCGGCGCGGCGCACAGGTTCTGGAAGCTGGAATAGGCGGGCAGGGCCGGCGCGGCCATGCCGCTGGGCGCGCTGCGCGAGACGGCGGCGGCAGTGCTGCTGGCGGTGCCGGTGTTGTTGGCGTCGCCGCCACAGCCAGCCAGGCTGAGCAGCAAAAGGGCGGCCCAGCAGGTAAGTGAGGAAATTTTCATGCGGGAATTATAGTCGCCCGCCATGCCTTTTTTTGTCACAGATTGTTGCAAGCTGTGACCCGCAGGCCGCCAACAAGGGAACGCGCCGCAATGCGGCGCGATCCCCTTCAAGCTGGCTGCCCGGCTCAGGCCGCGTGGTGGCTGGCCGGCTGGCCGGCGTGGTAGACGGCGATCAGGCCGGCTTCCTTGGCCTTGGCCGCCTTCAGGTGGCGCTCCTTCACGTGGCCGTAGCCGCGGATGTCTTCCGGTATGCTGGCGATGGCCACCGCTTGCGCCAAGTTGGCGTCCGTCAGCTTGCCCAGCAGGCCGGCCACGGTCTGGCGGTACTCGGCGATCAGCGCACGCTCCATCTTGCGCTCGGCGGTGTAGCCGAAGATGTCCAGCGCGGTGCCGCGCAGGCCCTTGAACTTGGCCAGCACGCCGAAGGCTTTCATCATCCAGGGGCCGAACTGCTGCTTGACCAGGTGGCCTTCCGCGTCGGTCTTGGCCAGCAGCGGCGGCGCCAGGTGGAACTTGATCTGGTAGTCGCCTTCGAACATATTCGCCACTTTCTCCTTGAAGGCCGGATCGGTGTACAGGCGCGCCACTTCGTACTCGTCCTTGTACGCCATCAGCTTGTAGAAGTAGCGCGCCACCGCCTCGGTCAGGCGCAGCTGCTTGTGGCCCAGCTTGCCCTCTTCGGCGCGCACGTGGTCCACGAACTCCTTGTAGCGGGCGGCGTAGGCGGCGTCCTGGTAGGCGGTCAGCAGTTCCACGCGGCGGTTGATGATGTCGTCCAGCGACTGCGTGCGCTTGAACTCGATCACCTTGGCCGGCGCGGTCAGGCGGGTCACCATGCCCAGGTCGTGCGCGGCGGTGCGGCCCCAGTTGAAGGCGGTCTTGTTGAAGCCGACCGACACGCCGTTCAGCTCGATGGCCTTGACCAGCGAGGCCTCCGTCAGCGGCACCTGGCCTTTTTGGAAGGCGTAGCCCAGCATGAACATATTGGTGGCGATGGAGTCGCCCATCAGCGCGGTGGCGATCTGGCCGGCGTCGATGAACTCCACGCGCTCCGCACCGCAGGCTCGCTTGATTTCGCTTTGCGAACTGGCGCCCGGGAACTGCCAGTCAGGGTTTTTCACGAAGGCCGCCGTGGTGGCGCCGGTGGAATTGACGGCGGCCCAGGTGCGGCCCTCGCCCATGCGCGACAGCGCGTCGCGGCTGGCGGTGACGATCTGGTCGCAGCCTATCACCAGGTTGGCCGCGCCGGTGCCCACGCGGGTCGAGTGCAGGTCGGCCTGCTTGTCCGCCAGACGAACGTGCGACATGACGGGACCGCCCTTCTGCGCCAGGCCGCTCATGTCCAGCACCACGGCGCCCTTGCCTTCCACGTGCGCGGCCATGGCCAGGATCTGGCCCACGGTCACCACGCCGGTGCCGCCGATGCCGGTGATCAGGATGCCGAACGGTTCGGCGGTCGACAGCATGGCGGGCGACGGCAGCACGGGCATGGCTGCATCACCAGGGGCAGCGGCCTTCTTCGGTTTCTTCAGCGCGCCGCCTTCCACCGTCACGAAGGACGGGCAGAAGCCGGTGGTGCAGGAGAAGTCCTTGTTGCAGGAAGACTGGTTGATCTGGCGCTTGCGGCCCAGTTCCGTTTCCAGCGGCTCCACCGACAGGCAATTCGACTGCACCGAGCAGTCGCCGCAGCCTTCGCACACGGCTTCGTTGATCACGGCGCGTTTGGCCGGATCCGGATATTCATTGCGTTTCCGGCGGCGGCGCTTCTCGGAGGCGCAGGTCTGGTCGTAGATCATGGCCGACACGCCGGGCATGTCGCGCAGCTCGCGCTGCACATCCATCAGCTCGGAGCGGTGGCGCACCGTCACGCCCTCGGCCCACTTGTAATCGTCCGGATATTTGTCCGGCTCGTCGGTGACGACGATGATGGGCGTCACGCCTTCGGCCGCGATCTGGCGCGAAATCATGCCGGGGTCGAGCGGACCGTCGAAGGTCTGGCCGCCGGTCATGGCGACGGCGTCGTTGAACAGGATCTTGTAGGTGATGTTCACCTTGGCCGCCACCGCAGCGCGGATCGCCAGGATGCCGGAGTGGAAATAGGTGCCGTCGCCCAAGTTGGTGAAGACGTGCTTCTCGTTGGTGAACGGCGCCTGGCCCACCCAGGTCACGCCCTCGGCGCCCATGTGGGTGAAGGTGGACGTTTCGCGGTCCATCCACAGCACCATGTAGTGGCAGCCGATGCCGGCCAGCGCGCGCGAGCCTTCCGGCACCTTGGTCGAGCTGTTGTGCGGGCAGCCGGAGCAGAAGAAGGGCGTGCGGTCGGTTTCCGGATTGGCTTTCACCGGCAGGTTTTTCAGCGCCAGCTCCTTCGCTTCCAGGAAGGCCACGCGTTCCTGCACGCGCTTGGCGACAGGATGGCCGGCGCAGTAGTGAGCGATGCGCGAGGCGATGGCGCGCGCGATCTGCGCCGGGTTCAGCTCGTAGGTGGCCGGCAGCAGCCAGTCGCCGTGGCCGGTCTTGCCCTTGTTGCTCCATTCGCCGGTGTCGTCGAACTTGCCCACCACGCGCGGACGCTCGCCGTCCGGCAGGTTGTACAGCTCTTCCTTCAGCGCGTACTCCAGGATCTGGCGCTTCTCTTCCACCACCAGGATCTCGTCCAGGCCCTTGGCGAATTCGTGCACGCCGTCCGCTTCCAGCGGCCAGGTCATGCCGATCTTGTACAGGCGGATGCCGATGTCGGCGGCGGCCTGCTCGTCGATGCCCAGGTCGGCCAGCGCCTGGCGCGTGTCCAGGTAGGACTTGCCGGCGGTGATGATGCCGATCTTCGGTTTCGGCGAATCCCAGATGATCTTGTTCAGCTTGTTGGCGCGGCAGTAGGCCAGCGCGGCGTACCACTTGTAGCTGTTCATGCGGACTTCCATGTCCAGCACGGTGTCCGGCCAGCGGATGTTCAGGCCGCCGGCGGGCAGTTCAAAGTCGGTCGGCAGCTGGATCTGCACGCGGTCCGGATCGAAGTCCACCACGGCGCCGGATTCGATAATGTCGGTCACGCACTTCATCGACACCCACAAGCCGGTGTAGCGGCTCATGGCCCAGGCGTGCAGGCCGTAGTCGATGTATTCCTGCACCGAGGACGGGTACAGCACGGGGATGCCGCAGGCGTTCAGGATGTGGTCGGACTGGTGCGCGGTGGAGGACGATTTGGCCGCGTGGTCGTCGCCGGCCAGCACCAGCACGCCGCCGTGCTGGGCGGAGCCTGCGTTGTTGGCATGCTTGAAGACGTCGCCGCAGCGGTCCACGCCGGGGCCTTTGCCGTACCACATGGAGAACACGCCGTCGTATTTGGCGTCCTCGAACAGATTGGTCTGCTGCGTGCCCCAGACGGCGGTGGCCGCCAGGTCTTCGTTCATGCCGGGGTGGAATTTGACGTGGTGCGCGTCCAGGTATTTCTTGGCCTTCATGGCCGTCATGTCCACGCTGGTGACCGGCGAGCCGCGGTAGCCGGTGATGTAGCCGGCCGTGTTCAGGCCCGCTTTCAGGTCGCGCTCGCGCTGCATCATGGGCAGGCGTATCAGCGCCTGCGTGCCGGTCATGAAGGCGCGGCCGCGCTCCAGGGTCCATTTGTCGTCTAGCGAAATATCTTGCGCTGGCTTACCGGATTCCAGATGGGAATCTTTGACTGGTGCGTTCATTAGGTGGTCTCCACTATTTCTCGGGTGCCCGTGCGCCGTTCTGTGCGGCGCTGGCGGGTTAGTGCTGATGTTACGTAGGGCGGGTTAGGCGAAGCCGTCACCCGCCAAATTCAAACGGCGGCCTTGTCGTCTTTCAATACGCCGCGCTTGATCTGGTCCAGCTCGATGGACTCGAACAGCGCGCGGAAGTTCCCCTCGCCGAAGCCCTGGTCGCCCTTGCGCTGGATGATCTCGAAGAAGATAGGCCCGATCACGTTCTGCGTGAAAATCTGCAGCAGCAGCTCGCGCTCGCTTTCGGTGCTGTGGCCGTCGATCAGGATGCGCAGGCGGCGCAGCTCTTCCAGGTTCTCGCCGTGGTGCGGCAGGCGGCGGTTCACCAGCTCGTAGTAGGTTTCTATGGTGTCCTGGAACACGATGCCGGTGTCGCGCATGGCCTGGATGGACTGGTAGATATTGTCCGTACCCAGCGCAATGTGCTGGATGCCCTCGCCGTGGTAGGCGTCCAGGTACTCGGCGATCTGCGATTTGTCGTCCGACGATTCATTGATCGGGATGCGGATCTTGCCGCACGGCGAAGTCATGGCTTTCGACTTCAGGCCGGTGAGCTTGCCTTCGATGTCGAAGTAGCGGATTTCGCGGAAGTTGAACAGGTTCTCGTAGAACGACGCCCATTCCTTCATGCGGCCGCGGTGCACATTGTGGGTCAGGTGGTCGATATAGGTCAGGCCATGACCGGCCACGACCGGGTTGGCCACCGCGCCGGGTATCGCCACGAAGTCCACGTCGTAGATGCTGATGTCGCCGATGGCGCCGGCCGGCACGCCCTTGGCGGCGTTCTTGCCGCGCCAGCGGTCCACGAAGTACAGCAGCGAGTCGCCCACGCCCTTGATGGCGGGAATGTTCAGCTCCATCGGGCCGGTCTTGTTGTCGAAGCCCCAGGCGCCCAGTTCCAGCGCGCGCTGGTAGGCGAAGGCGGCGTCGTCCACGCGGATGGCGATGGCGCACACGGACGGGCCGTGCTGGCGCGCGAAGCGCTGCGCGAACGAGTCCTGCTCGGCGTTGATGATGAAGTTGATGTCGCCCTGGCGGTACAGGGTTACATCCTTGTGGCGGTGGCGTGCGATGGCGGTAAAGCCCATGCTTTCGAACAGCGCGCCCAGGGCCTTGGGGTCCGGCGCGGCGTATTCGACAAACTCAAAACCATCGGTACCCATAGGGTTGTCCCAGGACTCGAATTTCATGCGTGTCTCCTCTGCTTATTTTCCGCCCAGTATAGTCCCGCAGGGGGGCATTAAATTGCGAACAATTCCCGGACGCCGCCGATGTGCGCAATAATATTGCTTGTAACCTGACCAAAAGAGGGATTTATGACCAAGATTGCGCTCGACAAAACCGACCGTAAGATTCTGGCAATTTTGCAGGGCGACGGCCGCCTGTCCAACCAGGACGTGGCCGAGCAAGTCAGCCTGTCGCCATCGCCGTGCCTGCGCCGCATCAAGCGGCTGGAAGAAGAGGGCGTGATCCGCCAGTACGTGGCGCTGCTGGACCCGGACAAGATCGGCCTGGGCCTGCTGGCCTATGTGAACGTGCGCCTGGAAAAGCACAGCGACGCCGCCGCCGCCAACCACAGCACCGCGCGCGCGCTGGGCGTGAATCCGGGCGGCACCTCGCCGCGCGCCGACTTCGCGGTGGCGGTTGAGCAATGGCCGGAAGTGGTGGCCTGCTACGCCATGACCGGCGAAATGGACTACCTGCTGCGCGTGCACGTTGAGGACATGGACCACTTCTCGCGCTTTATGATGGCCACCCTGCTGCGCCACCCTGCCGTGCTGGACGTGAAGTCCAGTTTCGCCCTGCAGCGCATCAAGGACACCACCGCCCTGCCCCTGGTTTGATGCGGAAAGGCAACAGGTTTGCGCTAAACCGGCGCTAATATAGTAGCGTTTTGCAAGTAAGTGAGAATTGGTGAGAATTGCCTGTGGGACATGAATATATCATGTCAGCTACACTACAGTGCTTACCTAAAATGCAACTTACTTTCAAGCAGCGTATCTGGGCCATCCCAGCGATCGCAGCGCTTCTGTTCGCCACCGGCCTCGGCATCAATCAAAGCTACACCTCCTCCGCCCTGGCGCACATTGCACGCGCCGGCAGCGTCGATTATCCGGCGCTGGACCACCTCAATTCCCTGATCCGCGACGTGCAGGCCATCTCCGAAGGCATGCAGCACGCGGTGGCGGACGGCGAACAGGACGGCCTGGTGGCGATCCAGAATTCCGCGCAGCGCATCCGCGCCACGCTGGCCACCCTGGGCAAGGTCGACGGCCACGCGCCGGCGGCCGAGCGCCTGGGCGCCGAATTCAACGCCTACTACCAGCCCACGCTGCAGGCCGGCAAGATCATGCTGGGACTGGAAAGCGGCGACGCGCCCAAGATCATCGCCGCCATGCAGGCCGCGCTCAAAGTGCTGCAGCAGGACCTGGGCCAGAGCTATGCGGCCGAGAGCAAGCAGCTCACCGCCACCCTCGGCGACAGCACGCGCGACGTCAACTTCCTGATGAAGCTCAATATCGTGGTGGCGCTGGTGACCGTGGCCTGCCTGGCCCTGGCCTCCTATGTGATTATCCGCCTGCTGTGGCGCCAGCTGGGCGGCGAGCCTGAGTACGCGATCAAGATCGCCGTCACCATCGCCGACGGCGACTTCACCAGCCGCATCAATACCCTGCCGGACGACAGCGGCAGCCTGCTGCTCAGCCTGCACAACATGCAGCACAAACTGGCCAGCACCATGCAGCGCATCCGCGCGGCGGGAGACACCATCGCCGGCGCCGCGCACGAGATCGAGGCGGGCAACGCCGACCTGGCCCAGCGCACCGAGCGCGAAGTGGGCGCGCTGGACCAGACCGTGCAGTCCATGCGCCAGCTGACCTCCACCGTGCGCCAGAACGCCGACAGCGCCCACCAGGCCAACCAGCTGGCCGGCGACGCGTCCGGCGTGGCGGAAAAAGGCGGCGCCGTGGTGGCCCAAGTGGTGGACACCATGGGCGCCATCAACGCCTCCTCGCGCAAGATTGTCGACATCATCGGCGTGATCGACGGCATCGCCTTCCAGACCAATATCCTGGCGCTGAACGCGGCGGTGGAAGCGGCCCGCGCCGGCGAGCAGGGCCGCGGCTTCGCCGTGGTGGCTTCCGAAGTGCGCAGCCTGGCCCAGCGCTCGGCCGCCGCCGCCAAGGAAATCAAGACCCTGATCGACGACTCGGTGCGCCGCGTGGACGACGGCGCGCGCCTGGTCGACCAGGCCGGCGAGACCATGAACGACATCGTCAGCAGCATCGCCAGCGTGACCGGCATCATGGCCGAGATCACCGCCGCCAGCCAGGCGCAAAGCGGCGAGATCGAGCACATCCAGGGCGCCCTGGGCGAGATCGACCACGACACGCGCCAGAACGCCGTGCTGGTCGAGCAGGCCTCGGCGGCGGCCGGCTCGCTGCTGGAGCAGGCCACCAACCTGGCCCAGGTGGTGAGTGTGTTCAAACTCGGCCAGGACGCCGCGCCGCGCCTGGCCGCCAGCCCCTCTTTTCCCCTCCTAGCAAAGCACTAAATATGAACCAGAAATTCCTGGCCGGCGGCAGCGCGCTGCTGCTGGCGGCCGCGCTGGCCCTGCCCGCGCGCGCCGAACTGGTGGTCATCGTCTCGTCCAAGGCCAACGTGCCTGCTGCCGAGCTGATCTGCCAATCCTACCTCGGCAAGACCAAGCTGCCGGCCCCGGTCAACCTGCCGGAAAAGAACGCCGCGCGCGACCAGTTCTACGCCAAGGCCTGCCATAAAGATCCGGCCCAGGTGCGCTCGATCTGGTCCAAGCTCATCTTCACCGGGGGCGGCACGCCGCCGCAGGAAGTCGAGAGCGAGCAGGACATGAAGAAAACCGTCGCCGCCGATCCCACCCGCATCGGCTACATCGACAAAAAGGACGTCGACGCCAGCGTCAAGATCGTCGCCACCCTGAATTAATTGCTGAGCATACCCATGAACAAACTGATTACCGGCCTGCTGCTGGGCGCCGCCAGCCTGGGCACCGCGCACGCGGGCGACTTCACCATCTCCGGCTTCGGCACCCTGGCAGCAGGCAAGGCCTACGGCGGCACCCAGGGCCAGTGGAACGAATTCGACTGCCCCTGCTACATCGCCAACTACGAGCACGGCGCCGTGTACGACAAGAACCGCGTCAGCCTGGCAGAAGAGTCGCTGGCCGGCGTGCAGCTGAAATACAAATTCAGCGAGCAGCTGTCGGCCACCGCGCAAGTGGTCAGCCGCGCCTCGGAAAAAATGAAGGGCGAGATCGACTGGGCCTACGTCACCTGGGACATCACGCCCGAGACCACGCTGCAGGCCGGCCGCCGCCGCCTGCCGATCTACGCCTATTCCGACAGCGTCTACATCGGCTACACGCTGCCGTGGATACGCGTGCCGCAGGACATCTACGGCTGGGAAATCGGCGCCTACAACGGCGTCAACCTGAGCCACCGCAAGACGCTGGGCGACTGGGCCGTGATCGGCAATATCTTCACCGGCCAGGAAGTCACGAAGAACAACAAGGAAATGGAGCGCATCTACTACGGCGCCAGGGTGGACGACGCGTGGAAACGCATCCTGGGCGGCTATCTGGAAGTGTCCAACGACTACGTGGGCGTGCGCATGATCTACATGCAGAACACCATCGACCTGACCAGCTACCCGGCCGCCGCCGAGGACGCGGTGGTGACGCGCGGCCTGCGCCAGCGCATCATGGGCGTGTCGGCCAGCGTGGACTACAACAACTTCCTGCTGCGCGCCGAAGCCAACACCTTCCGCCGCCCGGCCCAGGACTACAAGGCGCGCAGCTGGACCGCGACGGCCGGCTACAAGATCGGCGACTTCACGCCGCTGGCCGGCTATTCGCACTACACGGAAAAACAGACCGACCTGTACACCGACCTGCAGATCGACAACACCCGCTTCGTGGCGCTGCGCTGGGACTTCCGCAAGAATATGGACCTGAAAATCCAGTTCGACAAAGTGATAGACCGCAGCCACATCGCCTTCAGCGGTAATTCGAAGCTGGTCAGCGTGGCGCTGGACGCGGTGTTCTAAAGCTTGTTTTTACGGCCGGGCAGCTTGTCCAGCCATTTGGCGGCGGCGCGGGTATTGGCCTTGAGCGCGTAGTCCAGCGTGGCCACCTGCTCCTCCACCGCCTCCTGCAGCATGCTGGCCGGATTGGCCGCCTCCAGCTTCAGGTAGGCGTCCGCCTCGCCGTAGTCGCGGTGGATCTGCATGCCGGCCTTTTTGGCGATATGCATCATGGTCTGGTTGGACGACAGGCAGTGCATATACAGCGTGTCGACGTCGTTGTTGCGGCAGTGGATGGCGGCGCGCTCGAACAGCTTGGAGCCTATGCCCAGCCCGCGCGCCGACTTCGACACCGACACGCCGAACTCCGCCACCCGCTCCTTCTCGGTGGCGGACTTCTTGGTTTCCTTGGGCGCAAACGCCAGGTGGCCCACGGCCACCAGCTTGAACACGCGGTTGTAGACGCCAAACACCATGTCGCGCGAAAAATCGATGCCCTGCGCGTACTTGGCAACCTGTTCGTCGCCCAGGTAGGAACCGAAGCGCAACAGGCGGTCGCCCCGCTCCAGCGCCAGGAAATGCTTGAGCATGCGCCGCCGGTCGCGCTCGGCCAGCTCCTTGACCATCACGGTCGGCCGGTACTGGCCGCCCTTCAGCCAGCGCCGCAGCGGATTGCGAAACATGTTCAGTCTGGTCACTCATCACTCCCTCGCCGCGCGTTGTGCGGCGCAGCATGAAACCCCATTGTATCCGAATTGAAAAACGAAAATCGAGGCCTGCCTCTAGCGTGACCAATTTTCGTTCGACATTGCAATTTTAGTGAAGTTGTCTGTCCTTGACGTGTCGCAACCCACGCGTTTACGCCTGAGTAACAATGCTTTGAGCAACCATCAACCACTTGGGAGGCACTTATGGCAATCGACGTGTACCTGCAAATCGATGGCATCAAAGGCGAATCGGCGGATTCAGCGCATCAAGGCTGGATCGAGATTACCTCTGCACACTGGGGCGTGATGCAGCCCAAGAGCGCCACCGCCTCTACAGGAGGTGGCCACACTGCCGAAAGGTGCGAGCACCGCACGCTGTCGCTCACCAAAGTTGCAGACTTGGCGTCCCCGATCCTGATGCAGACATGCTCAATGGGGCGCACGATTCCCAAAGCAAAGCTTGAGTTCATGCGGGCTGATGGATTGGGCATGCCCGTCAAATACTATGAGGTCGAACTCGAAAATGTCCTCATCAGCAATATGGATCAAGTGGCTGATGAGGGCAATATCCTGAATGATTCCTTCGGTCTGCGCTTTGCCAAAGTGAGATGGAAGTATACGCAACAGAAAATCGGCGGCGGCGCTGGCGGCAATACGGCAGGCGGATGGGATTTATCGATCAACCGAATTGCATGAGGGAGCGGACAATGCTTGAAGTCCAACCCAAGGATACACGCGGCTATTTCATGTTGCCGCAAGCGCCCGAAGACGCAGCTTACTACGTGTACGGAAACGTCGGCGGCAGGAAAAACACAGGGCATTTGGCGCAATATGCCCACTCCAACCTGCTGTCGCTGATATTTCACGTCGAACGGGAATGGCAAGCTATATCTGATCGTAAGTTTGGTATCGGAAACATCAGCATTGATGGCGGGCTTCCGTATGACAAACACAAGAGCCATCAAAAAGGTATCGAAGTAGACTGCCGCCCCATCCGAAAGGACCAGCTTACTGGCCAAGCCGCCCGTGTCTCACGCTTTGATGATGTCTATGATTGCGAACAGACGATCAAACTCATTCGGCTATTTGTCGAGCACCCCATGGTAAAAGTCGTGTACTTCAACGATGACAAGGTACAGCAAGCACTAGGAGGCCGCGTCCGCTCATTAATCGGCCATGACGATCACTTTCACGCCGAAATCCGGGAACCAAAATGAAAATCGATGCGGTATTAGTGGTCTGCGCTCTTGCAATTTTTTCCGACGTTCGTGCTGGCGAGAAGAAATCAGATGAATGGCAAGGTGCGCCGCCAAAACCATTGAACGGAGACTACCAAGTCTATGGTGGCACTTTATCCGAAATGCTTCCGCCGACCAAAAAAGACAGAAAAATAGCCTTCATGTTTAAAGGGGGGCTCGCAAGAGACTTGTTCAACCAGATCGGCCCCGACTCGAAGGATACCTGTAGCGCAGCCAGTGATTACAGGGAAAGAGCGCGCGGCGACATTTCCTGCACCTACACTTCGGCCCAAGGATACGCATGCTATCTAGGGCTCAACGTTGTCACTGGGAAGAGCACTCAGGGCTCGATCTGCTAGGCTAAAGTCAGTACTCCTCGTCCTCGCTGGCGCCGAAGGCGGTGCGCACGGCGCCGACGCGGGCGCTGTGGACCAGTTCGGGGATGCGCTGCGGATTGCCGGCGCTGCCCTGGGCGATTTCGCCGGCGTTCACGGCGCGCGCGGCGGCCAGCGCGGCTTCCAGATGGGCCAGCTGCGGGAAGGGCTTGTCGCGGAAGCTGACGCCATTGCCTTCGCGGCCGCAGGAATCGCATTCGGTGGCCAGCAGCATCTGCGTGAAGCGGGCGGGCTTGCGGAAGGCGTCGCAGCGCTCCAGCAGTTTCACTATCGTGTTCGGCCGCAGCTGCAGCGCGCGGCCCACGTTGCCGTGTTCGCGCGCCGTCATCACGGCCAGGTCGCGGCATTCGCTGGGCACTTTCAGGCGCTTGCACACCTGCTCCACCAGCTTGGCGCCGTCGCCTTCGTGGCCGTGGTGCGAGGGCCATTTTTCCGGCGGCGTGAGGCCTTTGCCCAGGTCGTGCATCAGGCAGGCGAAGCGCACCGGCAGCTCGTGGCCGCGCGCGGCGGCGTAATCCACCACCAGTTGCATGTGCACGCCGGTGTCGATTTCGGGGTGGTGCGCTTCCGGCTGGGGCACGCCCCACAGCGCGTCCAGCTCGGGCAGGATGCGCGCCAGCGCGTCGCAGTCGCGCAGCACTTGCAGCATGCGCGAGGGCTGCTGCTCCATCAGCCCGCGCGACACTTCCTGCCACACGCGCTCGGGCACCAGCGCGTCCACTTCGCCCTGCTCCACCATCTGCCGCATCAGCGCGTTGGTTTCGGGAGCCACCGTGAAGTCGGGGTAGCGCGCGGCGAAGCGGGCCACGCGCAGGATGCGCACCGGGTCTTCCGCGAACGCGTCCGACACGTGGCGGAAGATGCGCTGCTCGATGTCGCGGCGGCCGTTGTAGGGGTCGGTCAGCGTGCCGTCTTCCGCCTTGGCGATGGCGTTGATGGTGAGGTCGCGCCGCACCAGGTCGTCCTCCAGCGTGACGTCGGGCGAGGTGTGGAACACGAAGCCCTTGTAGCCGGGCGCGGTCTTGCGCTCGGTGCGGGCCAGCGCGTACTCCTCCTGCGTTTTCGGGTGCAGGAAGACAGGGAAATCCTTGCCCACCGGGCGGTAGCCCTGCGCCAGCATGTCCTCCGGCGTGGCGCCGACCACCACGTGGTCGTGGTCCTGCACCGGCAGGCCGAGCAGCTCGTCGCGCACGGCGCCGCCCACCACGTAAATCTTCATCGCCATATCAGTCCGGCATTTCCGCGTCGTGCTGGGGGCAGGTTTCGGTTTCGGCCAGGGCCTCGGCCACCCAGCGCGCCACGGCGGGATGGGCGCGCACGCGCTCGCAATAGGCGTTCAGCGCGGGCGGCAGCACCACGCCGTAGGTCTTGAAGCGCATCACCACCGGCGCGTAGTAGGCGTCGGCGATGGAGAAGTCGCCGAACAGCAATTCGTGGTGGCCGAAGCGGCTCAGGCACTCTTCCCAGATTTCGCTGATGCGGCCGATGTCGGCCTGGGTGCCGGGCGTGCGGCCCTTGCCCGGGTAGCTGCCCTTGATGTTCATGGACATGGAGTTGCGCAGGCTGGAGAAGCCCGAATGCATTTCGGCGCAGACCGAACGCGCCATGGCGCGCGCGGCCACGTCCTGCGGCCACAGGTGCTTTTCGGGGAACTGCTCGGCAAGGTATTCGCAGATGGCCAGGCTGTCCCAGATCGTCATCTCGCCCGCCAGCAGCACCGGCACGCGGCCGCAAGCCGAATACTCGGCGATCTTGTTGCCGGTGTCGGCCTGGTCCAGCAGCACGCGCACTTCCTGGAAGGGGATGTTGAAGGCGGTCATCGCCACCCACGGCCGCATTGACCACGAGGAGTAGTTCTTGTTGCCGATAACGAGGGTCAGGCCGGGCTCGCGCGCGGCAGCCAGGGTTTGCGTCAGCGTGGGATCCAAAACGGTGGTTTGCATATCTGTTCCTGAGTTTTTTAATTTATCGGCCGCCGAAGCTGGCTTCGCTGCGTTCCTGCTCGGTGTAGCCTTTCGGCCCGACCGTGCCCAGGCGCGCTTTCAGCGACTGCGGGCGGCCTTCGAACAGGGCGGCGTAATAGGTGGCGTTGGACATCACGTTCTTCACGTAGACGCGGGTTTCGAAGAATGGAATCGATTCGATAAAGACCGCGCTCTCCATCGGCTTGTCCAGCGTGGAGCGCCAGGTGCGCAGGCGGCCCGGCCCGGCGTTGTAGGCGGCGGTGGCCAGCACCTGCGAGCCGTCCATGCTGCCCAGCACCATGTTCATGTAGTTCGTTCCCAGCATGATGTTGGTCTTCACGTCGGTGATGGCGTCCTGCACGAAATCGGTCACGCCTATCTTCTTGGCCACCCAGCGCGCGGTGGACGGCATGACCTGCATCAGGCCGGAGGCGCCTGCGTGCGACTGCGCGTCCATGATGAAGCGCGATTCCTGGCGGATGATGCCGTACACCCAGGCCTTGTCCAGGCCCAGCGTCTGCGTGGCCGGATGCATGATGTCGTCGTGCGGCGAGGGGTAGCGCTGGGTGTAGTCGACCTGCACCCGGGTGCGGTCGGAGGTGTTCACCATGCGGTCCAGGATATGGTTCTGGCGCGCGAATTCGGCGGCGGCCAGGTGGCCGCGTTCGTCCAGGCTGCGCAGCTCCCAGTTCCACTCGCGCGTGCCTTCGAAGCGCAGGCGCATGCCGAAGAATTTGAGCGCGCGCTGGAAGCCGGGGCGTTCGCCGATGGCGGCCACTTCGGCCGGCGCCAGCGGCGCGCCCGGCGGCGGAATCGAGATCAACTTGCCCAGTTCCTCCTGCGCCAGCAGGCCGTAGAAATTGGCCTGGTCGGTAATGCCGCGCAGCAGCTGTGCCGCTTCCGGCGTGGGATGAACCGCGCCGGCTTCCGCCATCAGCGCGCGGGCGCGCCAGTAGATCCAGGCCGGGTCGGTGCGCAGCGCTTCCGGCATGGCGGCGATGTTTTTCTTGACCTGCTTCCAGTCGCCGCTGCGCAGCGCGATGCGGGTCTTCCACTGGTGCTGGTCGATGGACAGCGGCGCGCCTTCGGACTTGCGCCAGTAGCCGGCGGTCTCGGGCGACAGCGAGTAGGACGATTGCAGCGCGACGGCGGCCCAGCCTATGGCCTGCTCCTGCGCGCTCAGTTTGGGGGAGGCTTTTTCCAGCGCCAGCACGGCCAGCTTCATGCTGGTCTTGGCGGCGCGGCCCACGGCCACCAGGAAGGTTTCATGGTCGATCCGGCCGCTGCCCGGGCCTTTGGCGATGGCCACCAGCGGCAGGTCCACTGCCTGCGTGATCTTCTTGTCCACGCCGCCCAGCAGCAGGATGGCGCGGCGCGCCTGGCCGGTGGCGTTGAATTCGCCCGACAGGCGCACTTGCGCCCACACGTCCTCCGCGCTGAACTGGCCAGCCTGGAACAGCGTGGCGATCAGGCCCGCGCAGGCCTCGCCGTAGCCGTTCGGCGCGGTCAGCAGGGCGCGCGCGTCGTCCGCCACTTTCAGGCCTTTCAGGGCCTTCGATTGCAGCGCGTAGCACTTCACCTGGGTGTCGTCGTTGAGCACGAACTGCGGCAGCTGGTCGTCGAAATTGGGCCAGTCTTTTTTGCGGCCCAGCTCCAGCAGCCAGTCGTTGCGCAGGCGGTCGGCGATGGCGCTGCCTTCGTAGCGCTTGAGGAATTCGCGGATCTCGTAAGTGGTGGCGTCACGCCAGTGCGATTTCAGCCGATAATAATCAACATAGGACGGAATGGAATAGCTGGGCAGGCGGGCGGCATAGAAGTCTGCCTTCTGGGTCTCGTCCTTGCGCACCGCTTCGCGCAGCAGCAGGAAGGCATCGTCTTCTTTGCGGGTGTCCGCGCCAGCGTCTTGGGCGTGAGCCAAGCTGGTAATGGCGCATAAAGCTACTGCGCCGGCAATCCATTTCGACCTGGAAATCAATGTACGACTCTCACAAAAATTCAAGACATATCCGAGACATGAGCAGCGACCCTAGAATACCACGCAACCCACCCCAGCCCCTAGCTCCGCCAGAGGACGGCAACCCGAAATCGGCGCTGCGCAAACAGATGCTGGCGGCGCGCCGCGCGCTGGCGCCGGAGGTGCGCGCGCAATGGGACCGCGCGCTGTGCGAACAGGTGCTGGCCTGGCAGCGCAAAAACAAGGTGGCGGTGCTGGGCGTGTACTGGCCGCTGAGCGGCGAGCCGGACCTGCATGCGGCCTACGCGGAACTGGCGCGGCGCGGCGTGCGGCTGCTGCTGCCGGTGGTGGTGCAAAAGGACGCGGCGCTGGAGTTCGCGCACTGGCGGATCGGCGAGGCGATGGTGAAGGATGCAATGGGGGTGGCGGTGCCGGCGGACTTGCGCATGGAGGCGTATCCGCCTGCGCTGCTGGTGCCCTGCCTGGGCTACAACCGGCATGGCTACCGGCTGGGCTATGGCGGCGGCTTCTATGACCGGACGCTGGCGCGCACGCCGCGTCCCGAGACGGTCGGCATTGCCTACTCCTGCCTGCAGGCCGACTTTCCGGATGACAGCCACGACATTGCGCTGGATACGGTGCTGACGGAGCTGGCGGGTTACGGCTGCGCCTAACCCGCCCTACGATAAGCCATGCGCGTACCAGGGCGTAGGGCGGGTTAGCGCGGAGCGCGTAACCCGCCAGCGGCCTTAAACCAGCCGCTGCCAGAGCGCCGTGGTGGCGGCGGCCTGGTTCATGCTGTAGAAGTGCAGGCCGGGCGCGCCGCCCGCGAGCAGGCGCTCGCACAAGCCCGTCACCACGTCCAGGCCGAAGGCCTTGATGGAGGCGCTGTCGTCGCCGAAGCTGGCCAGCTTCAGGCGCACCCAGCGCGGGATCTCGGCGCCGCACATGTCGGAGAAGCGCATCAGCTGGGTATAGTTGGTGATCGGCATGATGCCGGCCACGATGGGCACCTGGATGCCCAGCTTCCGGGTCTGCTCGACGAACTGGAAATACGCGTCGGCGTTGTAGAAGTACTGGGTGATGGCGGCGTTGGCGCCCGCTTTCACCTTGCGCTCGAAGGCCAGCAGGTCGTCCTGCGGCGACTTGGCCTGCGGGTGCACTTCCGGATAGGCCGCCACTTCGATGTGGAACCAGTCGCCGGTTTCGGCGCGGATGAACTCCACCAGCTCGTTGGCGTAGCGGAACTCGCCCGAGGCGCCGTAGCCGCTCGGCAGGTCGCCGCGCAGCGCCACGATGCGCTTGATGCCGTGCGATTTGTATTCGTTCAGGATGGCGCGGATCGATTCGCGCGTGCCGCCTACGCAGGACAAATGCGGCGCGGCGTCTTCGCCTGCGGCGAGGATTTCACGCACCGTGTCCAGCGTGCCGGTCTGCGTGGTGCCGCCGGCGCCGAAGGTGACGGAGAAATATTTGGGATGCAGCTCGGACAGCTTGGCGCGCACAACGCGCAGCTTCTCCGCGCCTTCCGCCGTCTTGGGCGGAAAGAATTCAATACTGAAATTATGGGTGTCCATCGGCATTCTTCAGAAGTAAGGTGGATAGCGCCCAGGAAATCACACTGTAGAGTATCGCGCCGCCCATGGCAGCCCAGAAGCTGTCCACGTGGAAGCCGTCGACCCAGTGCGCCACCAGCCAGAACATGAAGCCGTTGATGACCAGGATGAACAGGCCCAGCGACAGCACCGTCACAGGCAGGGTGAGCAGCAGCAGGACGGGACGTATCAGTGTGTTAACCAGGCCCAGCACTAAGGCTGCGACCAGGGCTGCGCCTATGCTTGTGACATCGACGGAATGCATCAGGTAGGGCACGGCGAACAGCGCCGCGGCATTGATTAACCAGGTAAGGACCAAACGCATAGATAAGCCTCGCAACGGAGCCGGCGGGTGACGGCGTGCGCCTAACCCGCCCTACGGCACGCGGTCCGCAAGGGACCGTGGGGCGGGTTAGCGTAGCGTAACCCGCCTGTGCCGATTAATAACGGTAGTGTTCAGGCTTGTAAGGGCCTTCTTTTTTCACATTGATGTAGGCGGCCTGCTCTTCGGTCAGCTCGGTCAGCTGCGCGTTCAGCTTGCGCAGTTGCAGGCGGGCGACTTTTTCGTCCAGGTGCTTGGGCAGCACGTACACGCCGACCGGGTAGTCCTTGGTGTTCACGAACAGTTCGATCTGGGCGATGGTCTGGTTGGCGAACGAGGACGACATCACGTACGACGGGTGGCCCGTGCCGCAGCCCAGGTTCACCAGGCGGCCTTCGGCCAGCAGGATGATGCGCTTGCCGCTAGGGAAGATCACGTGGTCGACCTGTGGCTTGATGTTGTCCCACTGGTATTTCTTCAGCGCGGCAACGTCGATCTCGTTGTCGAAGTGGCCGATGTTGCAGACGATGGCCTGGTCTTTCATGGCCAGCATGTGCTGTTCGGTCAGGATGTGATAGTTGCCGGTGCAGGTGACGAAGATGTCGCCGTGTTCGGCGGCGTAGTCCATGGTCACGACGCGGTAGCCTTCCATCGCCGCCTGCAGTGCGCAGATCGGATCGATTTCGGTGACCCACACTTGCGCCGACAGCGCGCGCATGGCTTGCGCCGAGCCCTTGCCCACGTCGCCGTAGCCGGCGATGACGGCGATCTTGCCGGCGATCATGACGTCGGTGGCGCGCTTGATGCCGTCCACCAGCGATTCGCGGCAGCCGTACAGGTTGTCGAACTTGGACTTGGTGACGGAATCGTTGACGTTGATCGCAGGGAAAGCCAGCTTGCCTTCCTTGTGCATCTGGTACAGGCGGTGCACGCCGGTGGTGGTTTCCTCGGTCACGCCCAGGATGGCCGGCAGGCGCTTGGAGTACCAGGTGGCGTCTTTCGCCAGGTGGGCCTTGATCGAGTTGAACAGGCAGATTTCTTCTTCCGAGCCGGGGTTGGCCAGCACCGAGATGTCGGTTTCGGCGCGGGTGCCCAGGTGCAGCAGCAGGGTGGCGTCGCCGCCGTCGTCCAGGATCATGTTGGAGTACACGCCCTCGCCCGGCCATTCGAAGATGCGGTGGGTGTATTCCCAGTATTCGTCCAGGTTCTCGCCCTTGACGGCGAACACCGGGGTGCCGGCGGCGGCGATGGCGGCGGCGGCGTGGTCCTGGGTGGAGTAGATGTTGCACGAGGCCCAGCGCACTTGCGCGCCCAGCGCTTCCAGCGTGCGGATCAGCACGGCGGTCTGGATGGTCATGTGCAGCGAACCGGTGATGCGCGCGCCCTTCAGCGGCTGCGCGGCCGCGAATTCTTCGCGGATGGCCATCAGGCCGGGCATTTCGGTTTCGGCGATCTTGATTTCTTTTTCGCCCCATGCGGCCAGGCCGATGTCAGCGATGATGTAGTCTTGTGCGGATTTGAGTACGGCGTTCATCACGCCCTCCTTTCAGTGTTGAAAAAAGTAACGTGAGCGCGGTGTTGATTTCCGAGCCTGGCCTGCCTTGTAGGCGGGTCGCAGCGCTCCTCGGGAAGGGAATTCTAGCAGAAAAACCGCCGCGCCTGCATGGCGCGGCGGCGATACAACATTAGTTCAGGCCGGCGGCGGCGCGCAGGGCGGCGACCTTGTCGGTGCGCTCCCAGGTGAATTCCGGCTCTTCGCGGCCGAAGTGGCCGTAGGCGGCGGTCTTCTGGTAGATCGGACGCAGCAGGTCCAGCATCTGCACGATGCCTTTCGGACGCAGGTCGAAGTGCTCCAGCACCAGCTTGGCGATCGCGTCGTCCGAAATCACGCCCGTGCCTTCGGTGTAGACGGTGATGTTGATCGGGCGGGCGATGCCGATGGCGTACGATACCTGCACCTGGCACTGGCGCGCCAGGCCGGCGGCCACGATGTTCTTGGCCACGTAGCGCGCGGCGTAGGCGGCCGAACGGTCCACCTTGGACGGATCCTTGCCGGAGAACGCGCCGCCGCCGTGCGGGGCTGCGCCGCCGTAGGTGTCGACGATGATCTTGCGGCCGGTCAGGCCGCAGTCGCCCTGCGGGCCGCCGATGACGAAGCGGCCGGTCGGGTTGACCAGGAATTTGGTGTCCTTCAGCCAGCCGGCCGGCAGCACCGGCTTGATGATCTCTTCGATCACGGCTTCTTCGATCTGCTTGTGGCTCACTTCAGGCGCGTGCTGGGTCGACAGCACCACGGTGTCGACCGCCACCGGGCGGCCGTCGACGTAGCGCAGCGTCACTTGCGACTTGGCGTCCGGACGCAGCCATGGCAGGCGGCCGTCCTTGCGCAGCTGCGACTGGCGCTCGACCAGGCGGTGCGAGTAGTAGATCGCGGCCGGCATCAGTTCCGGGGTTTCGTCGCAGGCGTAGCCGAACATCAGGCCCTGGTCGCCGGCGCCCTGGTCCAGGTCCAGGCCCGCGCCTTCGTCCACGCCCTGGGCGATGTCCGGCGACTGCTTGTCGTAGCACACCATCACGGCGCAGCCCTTGTAGTCGATGCCGTAGTCGGTGTTGTCGTAGCCGATGCGCTTGATGGTTTCGCGCGCCACTTGAATATAATCAACGTTGGCGAACGTGGTAATCTCGCCTGCCAGCACCACCAGGCCGGTGTTGCACAGGGTTTCGGCGGCCACGCGCGCTCTCGGGTCTTGCGCCAGGATGGCGTCGAGGATGGCGTCGGAAATTTGGTCGGCCACCTTGTCCGGGTGGCCTTCGGAGACGGATTCCGAGGTGAAGAGATAGTCGTTCGACATTGCAAGCTCCTGATACTGGTTTGGTAAACATGTCGCAACAACCAATACGGCTTGCGACGCTTTAGCGATATTTATATTCCGCTTCGCAAGTTGTCTGTTAACTCAGCGGTTCCTTCATACGTGGTATTTTACGCTTCTTTTAAAAACTTTTGGCAAGGCAAAGCTTTTTGCCTGATCTGAATCATCCATGCTTGTCACCCTATTCCGCCTACTTTCCGTCTTTCCCCTGCCCGTGCTGCATGCGCTGGGCGCCGCGCTCGGCTGGCTGGTTTACCTGCTGTCGCCCTCGCACCGCCGCCGCATGCGCGAGCATATGCGCCAAGCCGGCTTCGAGCGCCACCTGGGCGCCGCCATTGCCGAGGCTGGTAAAAGCATACTGGAATTGCCGTTTATCTGGTGCGCGCCACCGGAGCGCGTGTCGCGCCACGCCACCACCGAGAACTGGGAGCTGGTGCAGGGCGCGCTGGACGCCGGGCGCGGCATTGTGTTCCTGACGCCACACCTTGGCTGTTTTGAAATTGTTGCGCAGGAAATCGCGCTGCGCACCGAGCTGATGGTGATGTACCGGCCGCCGAAACAGGCCGCGCTCAAGCCGCTGATCGAGGGCGCGCGCGCGCGCAAAAACCTGCTGCTGGCGCCGGCCAATATGTCCGGTGTGCGCATGCTGGCCAAGACGCTGAAAAAAGGCCTGCCGATCGGCCTGCTGCCGGACCAGGTGCCGCAGGAGGGCGAAGGCGTGTTCGCCGATTTCTTCGGCCGCGGCGCCTACACCATGACCCTGCCGGCCAAGCTGGCGCAGATGGGCGACGCGGTGGTCATCGTCACCTACGCCGAGCGGCTGCCGTTCGGGCGCGGCTATGTGATCCGCTTCGTGCCCTTCGAGGGCGCGCTGGACGGCAGCACCGCCGAGCAGGCGCGCGCCATCAACGCCGCCATGGAGCGGCTGATCGCGCGCGCCCCGGCGCAGTACTACTGGAGCTACAACCGCTACAAGGTGCCGGCCGGCGCGGCGGCCGCCGCCGCCAAGGCGGAGGCGCCATGAGGCTGCTGCTGGGATTCATGTGGCTGCTGCACTGGCTGCCGCTGCCGGTGCTGGGCCGCTTCGGCACGGCGGTCGGTTCGCTGCTGTTCATCATCATGAAGCCGCGCCGCGACATCACCCTGGTCAACCTGCGCCTGTGCCTGCCCGAGCTGTCCGAGGCCGAGCGCACCGCGCTGGCGCGGCGCCACTTCCAGTCCTATGCGCGCAGCGTGTTCGAGCGCTCCATCCTGTGGTGGGCCTCCGAGCAGCGCCTGCAGCGCCTGATCAAGGTGGTGTCCTACGACGGCGCGCACCCGGAGTCGGCCGGCATCCCGGTGGCGGCCATGACGGGCCAGCCCACCATTTTGCTGTGCCCGCACTTCGTCTGCCTGGACGTGGCCGGCGCGGCCATCGCCATGCAGGCCTCGGCCTCGTCCATGTATGTGCAGCAGAAGAACGCCGTGTTCGACAAGGTGCTGCGCGACGGCCGCGCCCGCTTCAAGCCGGTGCGCCTGTTCACCCGCCTGGACGGCATCAAGCCCATCCTGCGCGCGCTGAAGGAAAAGCTGCCCTATTTCATGCTGCCGGACATGGATTTCGGCGAGAAGGACGCCGAGTTCGTGCCCTTCTTCGGCGTGCAGGCGGCCACGCTGTCGGCCACGGCCCGCATCGCGGCGGCCACCGGCGCCCAGGTGATGCCGGTGATCTCCACCTTCCTGCCCGATTACCAGGGCTGGCAGGTAAAATTCTATGCGCCATGGGATAATTACCCCGGTCCCGACATGGTGGAGGCGACGCGCCGCATGAACGCCTTTATCGAGGAGCGCGTGCGCGAGGCCCCGGCCGAATATTTCTGGACGCATAAGCGCTTCAAGACGCGTCCCAACGGCGAGCCTTCCTTCTACGGCAAGGCCCGCTAAAAACCAACTGACTATGAAACTCAAATTCACCAAGATGCACGGCGCCGGCAATGACTTCGTGGTCATCGACGCCATCAGCCAGCAGATCGACTTGACGCCCGCGCAATGGAAACAGCTGGGCGACCGCCGCTTCGGCGTGGGCGCGGACCAGATGCTGGTGGTGGAGAAGCCGACCCAGCCGGGCTGCGACTTCCGCTACCGCATCTTCAACAGCGACGGCGGCGAAGTCGAACAGTGCGGCAACGGCGCGCGCGCCTTCGCCAAATTCGTCTCGCAAAAAGGCCTGACCGACAAGCGCAGCATCAGCGTGGAGACCATGGCCGGCATTATCGCGCCGCGCCTGGAGGACAACGGCAACGTGACGGTGGACATGGGCGCGCCCGTGCTCGAGCCGGCCCGCGTGCCCTTCGACGCGGACGGCCTGGACGGCGTGGCGGAGGGCCGCGACACGCTGTGGCCGCTGGTGCTGGAACTGGGCGGCGACAAGGAAACCGTGCTGGTGTCGGTGGTGTCGATGGGCAACCCGCATGCGGTGCAGCTGGTGGGCGACGTGGACACGGCCCCGGTGGAGCTGACCGGGCCGCTGATCGAGCACCATCCGCGCTTCCCGCGCCGGGTCAACGCCGGCTTTATGCAGCTGCTGAACCGCCAGCACATCCGCCTGCGCGTGTTCGAGCGCGGCGTGGGCGAAACGCTGGCCTGCGGCACCGGCACCTGCGCGGCCGTGGTGGCCGGCATCCGCCGCGGCCTGCTCGATTCGCCGGTGACGGTGGACGCGCGCGGCGGCCAACTGGCCATCGCCTGGGCCGGCGAAGGCCAGCCGGTGTATCTGACCGGCCCGGCCGTGACGGTGTACGAAGGCGAGATCGAGATCTAAGCGGCCTGCAGCCGGGCGCCGGGCGCGCCGTCCTCGCCGCGCTCGCCTTCGGCTTCGGCCTCATCCTCGAGCAGCCAGGTTTTCAGCCGGTACAGGCGCTGGCGGTAATTGCCTTCCGGCCCGTCCAGGCCGGCATCCACGCTGTCGAACAGGCGGCTGATGCGGTCCAGCGCCTGGCGCTGCTGGGCGTTGCTCACCAACACCAGGCGGCGCTTGCCGCGCCCGTAGCTGGCGCGGATGTCGACCACCAGGCAATGGCCGTGGTCGGCCGCCTTCACATCCAGCAGCAGCGCTTCGGCCCGGCTCAGGCCGAACCATCCCGCCAGTTCCACCCGCGCCGCCAGCAAAGGCTGGTTGCCCAGCAATTCCCGGCTCAGGCCCGGCAGGCTGGCGGCCCAGCCGCCGCCGCTGTCCGGCGCGATGCGCCGCAGCGCCGCCTGCGCCTCCGCGCAGCCCTGGGCGGCCGCCTTCTGCAGCCAGTAGGCCGCGCGCACGTCGTTCTGCCCGCCGCCGCGCCGGGTGCGCCAGGCGTGCATGCCGCATTCCAGCTGCGCCGCGCTGTGGCCCAGGTCGGCGGCGCGCTCCAGGCAAGCCTGCGCCTCGCTGACGCTGCGCTGGGAAAATTCCGGTTTTAAATAGATGCGCGACAGCGCGAACCAGGCGTCCGCCAGGCCCTGCTCGCCGGCCAGGGTCAGCCAGCGGATGGCGCGCTTGAAATTGGCCGCCGCGATGCCGCCGTGCACGCGCTCGCCGTCCCGGTTCATGCGCGCAAACCACAGCCCCAGCGACAGCTGGGCGATGCGTTCGCCGCCGTGCGCGGCCAGTTCGCGGCAGCGCATGCCGATGCCCTCCGCATCCGCTTCCGGGTCCAGCTCCATATTCGCGTCCGCCCCGGTGGCGGCACCGGCCAGCGCCCGCGCGCAGCGCGCCAGCAGCTGCACCTGCTGCGGCGCGATCTGCCAGCCGGCGGCGCGCGCCGCCTCGGCGTCCAGCGGCGCGTCGCGCAGCAGCTGGCGCACCAGCGGCAGCGCCTGTTCGAGAAAGACGGCGCGCGGCTGCGTGCCCCAGGCTTCGTCCAGCGCCACATAGGCCAGCGTGCTGACCAGCACAGGCGCACCCGCCGGCGCCGGATGCGGCGGCGGCTGCCGCTGCTGGGAAAGCGGCGCCGGCGCGGCGGCCGGCCGCTGCTGCTGGGCCACCAGGCGCAGCGCTTCCGGCAGGCCGGCCCGCACCGCCGCGTCCAGCGCCTGCATGGCCTTGGCGCGCAGCGAGGAGCGGGCGCCGGCGGCGGCCGCGCCCAAGGCGCCCAGGGCGCCCAGCGCGCTGGCCGTGTCGGTTTCGCCCGGCGGCGCATTCAGTACCAGCTGGGCCAGCACCAGGCCGGCCGGCAGCACGCCGGCCTCCCAGGCCCGCTCGTACCAGGGCAGGATGGCTTCGCGGCTGTGCTGTGCGTGTTCATATCCCACGTGGTTGCCGATCAGCCGCCATGCCTCGTCCCGTCCCTGCTTGGCGGCGCGGTGCAGCCAATGCAGGGCAGTAGGCAGGCTTTGCGGCAGACTGGCGCCACCGAACAAATACAGTTTCCCCAGCGCCAATTGGCATTGGGAGTCTCCAGCGCGCGCCCCTCTGATCATTACTAGTTCTTCACGATTTGCCATCGTTCCACTATTAATATGATTCATTCAAGAAAAACGCAGCGGTATGGCGAACCAGGTCATTGCCCGGTCGCCTAGTTATGGCTTGATCTTGCCACATTCCAACTAGCGCAGTAAGGGCTAGTGTCGCTTTATTGCCTATCGTGTTAGCCGTTAAATGCTAAGTGTTTGATATAGCTCAAATTCCGCTGCACGGCAAAGCGTGTACGCTAATTGCAATCCCATTAACTAAACGAAAGGAAACCTTGCCGCCCAGCATGCAGTGGACAGCTATTCAAGCGTTTCAAAAATACAACACGAAACCACATTTTTTTGGCTTTCGACCAATACTAGCCCTCATAATCGACCAATCCTTCGCCGTGAGCGCAGCGAGCAATTAAGGTTCAGAGCAGACGGCTGCCGTATGCAGAGACTCATCCAGCAGCTCATGTTTTAAAAGCTCTTTGATCGATTAATCATAAAAGGAAGAACAAATGAAAAAATCATTAGTGGCCCTGGCACTCATGGGCGCCTTCGCTGGAGCTCATGCGCAATCGTCTGTCACTATTTACGGCACCGTCGATGCCGGCGTTTCGAAAACCACCGGCACCACCGCCCAGATCGGCAAACGCGACAACAACAAACTCGGCTTCCGCGGCGTGGAAGACCTGGGCAGCGGCCTGAAGGCCCTGTTCCAGCTGGAGATCCGCTACGAGCCGGACACCGGCACCATAGAAAGCACCTCGGGCGCCAACAGCCGTCCGCTGTTCCAGGGCCAGAGCCGCGTCGGCCTGCAGGGCGACTTCGGTACGGTGCGCCTGGGCCGCGGCCTGACCCCGTTCCAGGAAACCTCGACCGCCTTCGAGCCATGGAGCGGCGTGCCTGCCGTGGCCGGCTACCAGACCAATCTGCAAGTGGCCGGCTACACCAGCGATCCGCTGGCGCCACCGGGCACCTCGGGCAACCGCTTCTCGAACGCCGTGTGGTACAACACCCCGGTGATCAACGGCTTCCAGCTCAACGTGGCCGTGGGCGCCAAGGAAGCGCTGGGCAACACCGTGGCCATCGTCGGCCGCGGCACCACGCTGGCGCCGCAGTACGGCGTCAACGCCCTGCCGTCCGCCAATCCATGGGGCGCCAGCGCCACCTACACGCTGAACCAGTTCGCCGCCTACGCCGCCTATGAGCGCAACGCGATCGAAACCAAGCTGTGGTCGGTGGGCGCGTCGTACAAGCCGATGCCGGCCCTGAAACTGATGGCGACCTACCAGAAGCAGGACATGGACCACACCGTGCTGCCCAACGCCGCCAACCACGAGACCGACGCCTGGATTATCGGCGCCAACTACACCATGGGTCCGGGCAAGCTGCTGCTGGGCTATGGCGTGAAGACGCCGGACCGCATCCTGAAGACCAAGCAGGCGTCGATCGGCTACGAGTACAACATCTCGACCCGCACCTATATCTACTTCGACCTGTCGAACAAGAAGACCCCGCTGCCGGCCACCACCGCCACCACCAACGACAGCACGGTCAACCACTATTCGGTTGGTATCCACCACAACTTCTGATGCGCGCGCGCTTCAGCTGAACCGGACGGACCCCACGCGGGTCCGTTTTTTTTGCCTTGCAAAACAATAGCCTAGGGCGCTGTGACTTTTTTGCAACTGCGCATCAGGAAGCAACATGGCTTTCTGTACAAGGCCCGATTGCCGTGTCATATTGGTTGCACCGGATTAGTACGCACGTACTATTTTGAGAATAAAAAAACAAATCAATCTTTTGGAGACTGCATGAAAACTAAACTGCTCGCAGCGGGTATCGCCGCATGCTTCGCCGCGCCTGCCATGGCGCAATCCTCGGTCCAGATCTACGGCATCGCCGATGCCGGCGTCATGTATGTGAAAAACGGCGGCCAGGACTCCAAGGTCAAACTGGTCAGCGGCATTGCCGACGGCTCGCGCCTCGGCTTCCGCGGCACCGAGGACATGGGCGGCGGCTACAAAGCCATCTTCAACCTGGAAGCGCGCGTGGAACTGGACAACGGCCGCCAGCAAACCGGCAACCTGAGCAGCAACCCCACCTTCGCGCTGACCGAAGGCCTGAACTTCACCGTGCCGGCCGCCGCCGGCGGCGCCGCCACGGCCGAAAAGCTGAAGGCCGGCGTGCAGGGCGCGCTCAACCCCGCCATCAACGTCAACATCACCAACGCGCTGTTCGACCGCACCTCCATGGTCGGCCTGGTCACGCCGGTGGGCGCCATCCTGCTGGGCCGCATGTACACCCCGGGCTATGAGGTGCTGAACGCCGGCGACGTGTTCGAGTCGGGCACGGCGGCAGGCTGGGGCGGCATCGTGGGCGGCACCGGCGGCCTGCTGACGGCCGGCGTGGCGATCCGCTCCGACAAGTCGATCCAGTACCGCATCGAACTGCCGAACGGCATCAAGGCCGCCGCCATGTACGGCACCGAGAAATCGGGCTACATCGGCATGGACAAGCGCTCCTGGGGCGCCAATGTGCGCTACGTGGCCAACGGCTGGGACGTCGGCCTGGCCCACAACCACGGCACCGACCAGGTCGGCGCGCGCGGCCTGGTGACCACCACGCTGGCCGGCTCCTACGCCTTCGACAACTGGAAGCTGTTCCTGGGCACCCACAAGCAGAAGAACGAGAACTCGGTCATCATCCGCTACGCGGGCGACCTGCTGGCGCCGACCTTCGCCGCCTTCCCGGCGCCGCTGAACACGCTGCTGGCCGGCCAGGCCAACGCCGCGCTGAAGCGCAACTTCCTGCTGGACGCGATCAGCTACCAGGTGGGCTTCCACTACAAGGTGGGCGCCGGCCGCATCATGGCTTCCGTGGTGCGCCAGGACGACAAGCGCGCCGACGCCAGCGACGCCACCCAGTACGGCCTGGGCTACGACTACAACCTGTCCAAGCGCACCGACGTGTACGTGGTGGGCGCCTACATCAAGAACGAAAACGACGGCCAGTACGCCATCGGCGCGGCCAGCGCGTCGGGCGGCTTCACCGCCAAACCGGGCGATTCGAGCAAGGGCATCCAGGTGGGCATGCGCCACCGCTTCTGACCCTGTTTCCGCACCACACCGAAAGACGCCTGCGGGCGTCTTTTTTATTGTGCCGTCGGGTAGAATGTGGCTTGCTCTCAACCCACAAGCTGAACAATGGATGCCACCGCCGTACTGCAATACCTGACCGACCACCCGCACTTCTTCGAGGAGCACGCCAGCCTGCTCGGCGAGGTCAAGCTCTCCAGCCCGCTGACCGGGCGCGCCGTCTCGCTGCAGGAACGCCAGATGGAAGTGATGCGCGACAAGTACAAGGCGCTGGAGCTGCGCATGGCCGAGCTGTCGCGCCACGCCAAGGAAAACGAAACCATCGCCGGCCGCTTCCACAGCTGGACCCAGGCCCTGCTGCAGGTGCGCGAAGACGGCGCCATGCCGCGCGTGCTGGCCGACAGCCTGAAGAGCAGCTTCCACGTGCCGCAGGCCACGCTGCGCCTGTGGGGCGCCAAGCCGGAATACACCGGCCAGTGGTTCACCGCCGGCGCCTCGGACGACGCGCGCATCTTCGCCAACAGCCTGATGGCCCCCTACTGCGGCGCCAACAACGACTTTGAAGCGGTGCGCTGGCTGGACGACGCCGGCACGGTGCAGTCGACCGTCATCATCCCGCTGCGCAAGCCGGGCAGCGCCGGCAGCAAGGGCGCCACCTTCGGCCTGCTGATCCTGGGCTCGCCCGACTCCGAACGCTTCACCTCGCTGATGGCGACCGACTTCCTGGTCCACATCGGCGAAACGGCCAGCACCGCGCTGGCGCCGCTGGTCGGCTAAGGCCGCCATGAGCGCGCGCAGCAAAGCCGACTGGGCGCACGCCTACCTCGAGCAGCTGCGCACGCAGCGCAAGCTGTCCGCGCACACCCTGGACGCCTACCGGCGCGACCTGGCCGAACTGGCCGCGCTCAGCGGCGACACGCCATGGGACGCGCTGGGCCAGGCCGACGCGCGGCGCTACGCGGCCCGGCTGCACAGCAAGGAACTGGGGCCGCGCTCCATCGCCCGCAAGCTGTCGAGCTGGCGCGGCTTCTTCGACTGGCTGGCCGGGCAGACCCCGCTGGCGGCCAATCCGGCGCACGGCGTGCGCGCCCCCAAACGCCCCAAAACCCTGCCCAAGGCCCTGCCGGTGGACGACGCGGTACGGCTGGTGTCGACCACGGCGCGCGCGCAGGCGGCGGCACCGGAACCGGCCGAGCTGTGCAACCAGGCCATGTTCGAGCTGATGTATTCCAGCGGGCTGCGGGTGTCCGAGCTGGCCGGGCTGGACCTGCGCCACAGCCCGGAGGCGCTGGGCTGGCTGGAGCAGGACAATGCCGACGTGACCGTGCTGGGCAAGGGCGGCAAGCGCCGCACGGTGCCGGTGGGCAAGGCCGCCATGGCCGCCATCGCCGCCTGGCTGGCGGTGCGCCCGCCGCCGTCCGACGGCAGCGCCGCGCTGTTTACCAGTGCGCGCGGCACGCGCGTGTCGCCGCGGGTGGTGCAGCTGCGCCTGAAAGCGCACGGCCTGGCCACCGGCGCGCCGGCCAGCGTGCACCCGCACATGCTGCGCCACTCCTTCGCCTCGCACCTGCTGCAGTCGTCCGGCGACCTGCGCGCCGTGCAGGACATGCTGGGCCACGCCACCATCGCCTCCACCCAGGTCTACACGGCGCTGGACTTCCAGCACCTGTCCAAGGTGTACGACCAGGCCCATCCGCGCGCCAAAGTGAAATAGCCTGCGCTGCGTCAAGGCTGGCGTTTGGCCGCCTGGCCCAAATTGCGGCATAATCGCTCGATCCCGGCCCCGAGGGGGCCACCAACTACTGATCGGCAAGCTGACATGGCACTCATTCCCACCACCATCCTCACCGGCTTCCTCGGCGCGGGCAAGACCACGCTGCTCAACCGCATCCTGCAGGAAAGCCACGGCATGCGCATTGCCGTCATCGAAAACGAATTCGGCCAGGAAAACATCGACAACGAAATCCTGGTGCAGGACAGCAAGGAGCAGATCGTCGAGATGAACAACGGCTGCATCTGCTGCACCGTGCGCGGCGACCTGATCGTGGCGCTGTCGACGCTGGCGCAAAAGCGCAACGCCGGCGAGCTCAACTTTGACCGCGTGGTGATCGAGACCACCGGCCTGGCCAATCCCGGCCCGGTGGCGCAGACCTTCTTCGTGGACGAGGAAGTGGGCGCCCACTACATGCTGGACGCCATCGTCACCGTGGTGGACGCGCGCCACGCCATGCAGCAGCTGGACGCCAACGAGGAAGCGCAGCGCCAGGTGGGCTTCGCCGACAAGCTGCTGCTGTCCAAGACCGACCTGGTGGACCAGGCCGTGCTGGACGAGCTGCTGCCGCGCCTGAAGCGCATCAACCCGCGCGCGCCCATCAGCCAGTCCAACTTCGGCAGCGCGCCCATCGCCGAGGTGCTGGACCTGAAAGGCTTCAACCTGAACGAGAAGCTGGAACTGGACCCGGACTTCCTGGCCGCCGAAGAACACGGCCACGACCACCACGACCACGACCACGAGCATGGCGAGCACTGCAACCACCCCAGCCACGCCCACGACCACCACCACAGCCGCCACACCGACGACATCGCCGCCTTCGTCTTCAAAAGCACGCGTCCCTTCGACAGCGCCAAACTGGACGAATTCCTGGGCGGACTCGTCAATGTGTACGGTCCTCGCATGTTGCGCTACAAAGGCGTATTGTTGATGCAGGGCGCCGAGCGCAAGGTGGTGTTCCAGGGCGTGCACCAGCTGATGGGCAGCGACCTGGGCGCCAAATGGGCCGAAGGCGAAGAACGTGGCAGCAAAATGGTATTTATTGGCAAAAATCTACCGAAAGACATCTTTATTAGCGGATTGGAACAATGTTTGGTATAAACTAACCGGGTTTTGTGGGGTGCCGGTTGGTGCAGGTAACAAAGTAACGTTCCGGTGCGGTTGCCAGCAATCGCGCAACTGAAAATTTGAAAACTCTGTCGTATCGAAGGTAAGCGAAGTGATGACTAAAACTAATAAATCGACCCCCGCCGCTATCGAAGAAGTCCGCCTCCTCACGGAAGAAGAAATTCTGAAAATGGGCGAAGCCGACTACATGAATCCGGCGCAAATGGCGTTTTTCAAGGCCAAGCTGCAATCCTTGGAAAAAGAGCTGCTGAAAAATGCCGGCGAGACGACCGAACACCTGCGCGAAACCGTGCTGGTGCCGGACCCTGCCGACCGCGCGACCATCGAGGAAGAACACGCACTGGAACTGCGCACCCGCGACCGCGAGCGCAAGCTGCTGAAGAAAGTGCAGCAATCCATCGTCGCCATCGATAACAACGAATATGGCTGGTGCGAAGAAACCGGCGAGCCGATCGGCATTCCACGCCTGATCGCCCGTCCGACCGCCACCCTGTCGCTGGAAGCGCAGCAGCGCCGTGAACTGAAGCAAAAGCTGTACGGCGACTAAGCAGTCCGCCGCCGCCAGCCACCCCGGCGTATGGACGCAGGCGGGCGGCTCACTCCCCAAAAAGCATGCCGGCCACACCGCATGCTTTTTTTGTTTTCCGGCTTGCTCTTGGGCTACACTAGGAGTCCAGCATAGCGAGGAACGCCGTGGGCCTGTTTTCCCTGTTTAAAAAAGGCAAGCCGGACGCCGCCGCCACGGACGGCGACGACGACGCCGCGCGCCTGGCCGCCAACAGCGAAGCGCAGCGCGCCGCCGCCAACAGCCAGCTGCAGCGCGACATCGCGCGCGCCACCGCGCTGAAAATCGACGCCATCGAAGCGGCCATGGAAGCCGACATCTTCAACACGCCGGAACCGGCCTGGGGCAGCCGCCCCGCGCGCCCGGTGCTGAACGCGGCGCCGGCGCCCGCCGACAACCCCGCCACCCTGCCCCTGCTCGACGCCAGCACCACCCAGCTGCTGGCCGACGACGAGATTCCGGCCCCGGTGGCCGACAGCGCCACCGCGCCGGTGGTGGAAGAAAGCGCCATCCTGTACGCCAACGGCCAGGCCGCGGTCGCCGAGCAGATGCTGGCCGGCGCGCTGGCCGAAGCCGCCGCCGCCGGCCTGGGCGCGCAGCAGGACCGCACCGTCTGGTGGCTGCTGTTCGACCTGCACCAGGCGCAGGGCCAGCAGGAACAGTTCGACAGCCTGTCCATCGACTACGCCAGCACCTTTGAAACTTCGCCGCCGCCCTGGCGCGGCGCCGGCGGCGCTGCGGCGGCGCCGGCGGCAGCCCCGTCCGGAGCGCCGGGCGCAAGCTACGCCGGCGTCGCCCCCACGCAGGTGTTCGGGGCGGTGCTGGACGCCGGCGCCGCCGCCGTGATCGCGCGCGTAGAGGCAGCCTGTGCAGCGGACGCCGCCGTCCCGCTGCGCCTGGACTTCAGCGCCATCGCCAGCGCCGACGCAGAAGGCTGCGCCCTGCTGCTGGCCGCCCTGCGTAGCCTGCAAAAACAGGGCCGCGAGCTGATCGTGGTCGCCGCCGCCGAGCTGGCCGCGCTGTTGCAAGGCAGGCTCACGGTGGGTGACCGCGCGGACGGCGAAGCGCCGTGGCTGCTGCTGCTGGAACTGCTGCAGCTGCTGAACCGCGAAAAAGACTTCGAAGAAGCCAGCATGGACTACTGCGTCACCTTCGAGGTGTCGCCGCCGCCCTTCGTGGCGCCCAGCAAAGTGGCCACGGCGGCGCGCGCGGCGGTCCCGGCGGCGGCGGCGGGCAAAGCGGCGGACCGCTTCATGCTGCCGGCCGTGGTGGAAGGCAATTGCACCGCGCTGCTGGACGCCGTCGGCGCCTACGCCGAACAATATCCGGCGCTGGTGTTCGACTGTTCGCGCCTGGCGCGGCTGGACTTCGGCGCCGCCAACCTGTTGCTGAGCCGATTGCAGCAACTCGCGGCCGACGGCAGGAGAGTAGAATTCCGGGAAGTGAACCACCTGGTGGCCGCCCTGCTGCGGCTGCTGGGCTACGCCGGCGTGGCGCGCATCTTCGCCCACAAGTACTGAGCCCAAGCAATGAGCCGGCCGGGTCCGGCGTCTTGCAATTGCGCGCACTATCCCCATGTCAGGGACTGGCGCCGGCATCTGCAGCGGGCGTTGCGCGCCATGCGCGAGCGCCACTACTTTTGAGGTCTACATGGAACAATTTCACGGCACCACCATCCTGTGCGTGCGGCGCGGCGCGGAAGTCGCGCTGGGCGGCGACGGCCAGGTCACGCTGGGCAACATCGTCATGAAGGGCACGGCCCGCAAAGTACGCAAGCTGTACCAGGGCAAAGTGCTGTGCGGCTTTGCCGGCGGCACGGCCGACGCCTTCACCCTGCTGGACCGCTTCGAAGCCAAGCTGGAAAAACACCAGGGCAATCTGCTGCGCGCCTCGGTCGAGCTGGCCAAGGACTGGCGCACCGACCGCGTGCTGCGCCGCCTGGAAGCGATGCTGCTGGTGGCCGACGCCACCTCGACCCTGGTCATCACCGGCAACGGCGACGTGCTGGAGCCGGAAAAAGGCATAGGCGCGATCGGCTCGGGCGGCAGCTACGCCCAGTCGGCCGCGCTGGCGCTGGCCGAGAACACCCAGCTGAGCCCGGCCGAGATCGTGAAAAAATCGCTGACCATCGCCGGCGAGCTGTGCATCTACACGAATATGTCCCACATTATCGAAACGCTGGACGGGAAAGCGGAATGAATATGACTCCTCAAGAAATCGTCGGCGAGCTCGACAAGCATGTGGTCGGCCAGGGCAAGGCCAAGCGCGCGGTGGCCATTGCGCTGCGCAACCGCTGGCGGCGCCAGCAGGTGGCCGAGCCGCTGCGCCATGAAATCACGCCGAAGAACATCCTGATGATAGGCCCGACCGGGGTCGGCAAGACCGAGATCGCGCGCCGCCTGGCCAAGCTGGCCGACGCGCCCTTCATCAAGATCGAGGCGACCAAGTTCACCGAGGTGGGCTATGTGGGGCGCGACGTGGACACCATCATCCGCGACCTGGTGGACATCGGCATCAAGCAGACCCGCTCGTCCGAAATGGCCAAGGTGCGCGCGCGCGCCGAGGACGCCGCCGAGGACCGCGTGCTCGACATCCTGCTGCCGCCGCCGCGCGACTTCGGCTTCGCCACCGCCGCCCCGGCCGAGGAAGGCAAGCCCGACACCACGCGCCAGACCTTCCGCAAGCGGCTGCGGGAAGGCGAGCTGGACGACAAGGAAATCGAGATCGAGCTGGCCGACACCGCGCCGCAGATGGAAATCATGGCCCCGCCCGGCATGGAGGAAATGACGGAGCAGATCAAGTCCATGTTCTCCGGCATAGGCGGCGGGCGCAAGAAGGCGCGCAAGGTCAAGATCAAGGAAGCGATGAAGCTGCTGCTGGACGAGGAAGCGGCCAAGCTGGTCAACGACGACGAGATGAAGCAGAAAGCCATCCAGAACGTGGAGCAGAACGGCATCGTGTTCCTGGACGAGATCGACAAGATCGCCTCGCGTTCCGAAGTGGGCGGCGCCGACGTCTCGCGCGCCGGCGTGCAGCGCGACCTGCTGCCGCTGGTGGAAGGGACGACGGTGAACACCAAGTACGGCATGATACGGACCGACCACATCCTGTTCATCGCCTCGGGCGCCTTCCACCTGGCCAAGCCGTCCGACCTGATACCGGAGCTGCAGGGGCGGTTCCCGATCCGGGTCGAGCTGGAATCGCTGTCGATCGCCGATTTCGAGCGCATCCTGACGTCGACCGACGCCTGCCTGACCAAGCAATACGAAGCGCTGCTGGGCACGGAGGAGGTGCAGCTGGTGTTTGCGCCGGACGGCATCACGCGGCTGGCCGAGATCGCCTACCAGGTCAACGAGCGCACGGAAAACATCGGCGCGCGGCGGCTGTACACGGTGATGGAAAAGCTGCTGGAAGAGATCTCGTTCAGCGCCAGCGAAGGCGGCGTGCAGACGCTGACCATAGACGCCGGCTACGTCAACGCGCGCCTGGACGCGCTGGCGGTGAACGAAGACCTGTCGCGCTACGTGCTGTAAGGGAAAGGGGGCAGACGATGGCCAACAAAGCCTTGGCGACGCGGCAGAAGATGCAGTTCCGCGTCGAGCCCTCCCAAAAACCGCGCAACCCCTACGCGGCGCTGGCCAAGAACCGCGTCGCCGGCCCGCACGCCAAGCCCGCCGCTGTGCAGCGCCACGCCGCCAAGGCCGCCCTCAAGAAAATCGACCCAGCCAAATCCGACGACTAAGCTCCCGCCATAGCAGCCTGAGCCGCACTTCCCTCACCCCGGGGTCAGACCCCGAAGGTGGCAAAATGCGGCTCAGCTTGCTTGGAAAATCTCGGTGATTACTCCTACGTCACTAGGGAAATTCGCTACCGTTCCCCATCCTGCCCAAAGCCCTCTCCCTATGAAGCAAGCGAACTGAGCCGCATTTTCCTGCCTTCGGGGTCTGACCCCGAAGTGGTGGAGAATGCGGCTCAGGCTGCTTAGCGGGTGGGGTTGACCGGGGCCGGCATTTGCGGGGCGGGCTGGGGGACCGGCGGGGGCGCCGGCTGCAGTTGCTGCTGGACCGGGGGCATCGGCAGCGGCGCTGCCATGGCGCTCGAGGAGGGGGCGCTCTCCGGCGGCGGCAGGTCGAGCCGCTTCTGGATGCCGCCTTCCGATAGCACCACGTACAAAGCCTGGACTTCCTGCACCTTCACATTGCCCGCCACTTCTGCGCCTACCGGATAGGCCTTCGCCGGCTGGCCGTCGGTCGCGATGATGGCGACGCTGCCGCGCCCGTTGGCGGCCGCCACCACGCCGCGCAGCTGGTAGCTGCTGGCGGCGGCGACGGCGATGTCGCCGCCGAACAGGTTGCGCGCAGCCGCCACCGGCACTTCCGGCGCCGCCTGCATGGGCACGGCGGCCAGCGCGCGCTGCTCGGGCTTGAACAGCAGCATGCCCCAGTAGGCGCACGACGCGGACAGGGCCACCACGGCCACGAAACTTGCTATTACAGGCAGTCGATTCATCTTCAGTGCACCAGCTGGTTAATTTCAATAATCGGCATCAGCACCGCCAGGACAATCAGCAGCACCACCAGCCCCATGGCCAGGATCAGCGCCGGTTCCAGCAGGCCGGCGATGGTGAGCGTGCGCCGCTCCAGATCCGCTTCCTGCGCACTGGCGGCGCGGTTCAGCATGGCCGGCAGCTCGCCCGTGATTTCACCGGCCCGTATCATGTGGATTAGCATGGGCGGGAAGTGCTTCTGCGCCGACAGGGCGCGCGCCAGGCTCACGCCCTCCCGCACCGCGTCGCTCGCTTCTTCCACCAGCTGCTGCATGGCGACGTTGGTCAGCGTGTCGCGGCTGGTCTCGAGCGCCCGCAAAATCGGCACGCCGGAGCCGGTGGTGATGGCCAGCGTGCTGGCGAAGCGCGAGGTGTTCAGGCTGCGCTCGAACTTGCCGTACAGCGGCGCCGTCAGCAGCCAGGTGTGCCAGCGCGTCTTGAGCGCGATGTTCTGCAGCGCGCGCCGCCAGGAGAACCAGGCGCCGATCAGCAGCACCAGCACGATCAGCCCGTAGTTGCGCACGAAGTCGGAGACGGCCAGCATGACCACCGTCAGCACCGGCAGCTTCTGCTTGGTGTTGGCGAACACGGAGACGATCTGCGGCACCACGTAGGTGAGCAGGAAGATCACGATGGAGAACGCCACCACCGTCACAATGGCCGGGTAGGTGAACGCCAGCTTGACCTTCTGCACCAGCGCGTTGCGCCGTTCGATATAGTCGGCCAGGCGCGTGAGCACGCGCGAGAGCTGGCCGATCTGCTCGCCCGAGGCCACCAGCGCGCGGTAGATCTCGGCGAAGTCGCGCGGGTGGCGCGACAGCACTTCGGACAGCGCGGCGCCGCCTATCACTTCGGAGCGGATGGAGGCGATCAGGTCGCGCACATAGGGGCGTTCGGCCTGTTCCAGCAGCGCCGAGAAGGCCTGCTCGAGCGGCAGGCCGGCTTCGAGCAGACTGGCCAGCTGGCGCGTGAACAGCGCCAGCTCGGTGGTGGACATGCGTTCGCCGAAGCCGCGCCGCGTGGCTTTGCCGCTGGCGTCGACCTGGGCCGAGATGGCTTCCACCTTGAGCGGCGTGAGTCCTTGCGCGCGCAGGTCGGAGCGCGCCGAGCGCGGGCTGTCTGCGTTGACCACGCCCTTCCTGGTGGCGCCGCCGGTGTCGACGGCTTCGTAGCGGAATGCTGGCATCTAAGCTAGTCCTTCGCCACGCGCAGCAGTTCGGCCTGCGTGGTGGTGCCGTCGCGCAGCCAGCGTTCGCCGTCTTCGCGCATGGTCAGCATGCCGCCGGCCTGCGCGGCCGCGCGCACTTCGGCTTCCGAGGCGCGGTTGTGGATCTGGGCGCGGATTTGCTCGGTGGTCTGCAGCAGCTCGTAGATACCGACCCGGCCCTGGTAGCCGGTGTGGCCGCAGTGCTCGCAGCCCACCGCGTGCCATTGCGCGCCGTCGAAGGTCTTGCACGACGGGCACAGCTTGCGCACCAGGCGCTGCGCCAGCACGCCGAGCAGCGAGGACGACAGCAGGAAGGGCTCGATGCCCATGTCCAGCAGCCGCGTCACCGCCGCCGAGGCGTCGTTGGTGTGCAGCGTGGCCAGCACCAGGTGGCCCGTCAGCGAGGCCTGCACCGCGATCTGCGCGGTTTCCAGGTCGCGGATCTCGCCTATCATGATCACGTCCGGGTCCTGGCGCAGGATGGCGCGCAGGGCCTTGGCGAAGGTCATGTCGATGCGCGGGTTGACCTGGGTCTGGCCTACGCCTTGCAGGTCGTACTCAATCGGGTCTTCCACCGTGAGGATGTTGGTGGTGGTGGAGTTCACGCGCGACAGCGCGGCGTACAAGGTGGTGGTCTTGCCCGAGCCGGTGGGGCCGGTGACCAGCACGATGCCGTGCGGCTGCGCGATCAGGCTGTCGAACTGCGGCAGCATGGCTGGGCTCATGCCCAGGTGCTGCAGGTCGAGGCGCCCGGCTTCCTTGTCCAGCAAACGCAGCACGGCGCGTTCGCCGTGGCCGGTGGGCAGCGTGGAGACGCGCACGTCGACCGGCTTGCCGCCCACCCGCAACGTGATGCGGCCGTCCTGCGGCAGGCGCTTTTCGGCGATGTCGAGCTGCGCCATGATCTTGATGCGCGAGATCAGCGAGCCGTGGATGGCCTTGCGCGGCTTGACCACGTCGCGCAGCGTGCCGTCCACGCGGAAGCGCACCACCGAAGTCTGCTCGAACGGTTCGATGTGGATGTCGGACGCGCCTTCGCGCAGCGCCTGCGTGAGCAGCGCGTTGATCATGCGTATCACGGGCGCGTCGTCGCTGGACTCCAGCAGGTCCTCGATGGCAGGCACGTCCTGCAGCAGCTTGGTCAGGTCCAGGTCGGCGTCGAATTCGTCGGCCACTTGCGAGGCGTCGCCGCCGGCGCCGGCGTAGGCCTTGGCGATGGCTTCCTCCAGGTCGGCGCGGCCCAGCGATTTGATGTTGATCCGGCCGAAACGGCGCGACACTTCGGCGATGGCGGCCGGCGCGGTGGCGGTGGAGACGTACACGTCCACCGAGTGCTCGGCCTCCTGGCCCGGCTGGGCCAGCACCGAATAGTCGCGCGCGAAGGCGTAGGGCAGCAGGTTGCTCATTCTGGCTGCTTGCCTTCGGCTGGGGTGGTGGCCGGCGCAGGCGGCAGCGCCGGACGCGCCAGCTGGCCGCTGCCTTGCGCCGGCTGGCCGTTCTGCAGCGCCGGCAGCATGGGCTGGCCGAGGTTTTTCAGCAGCGGCGTTTCGTTCGGCTGCACGTCCTGCTGGGTGGCGCGCATGTAGTCGTAGCGGTCGGTGGCCAGGCTGGTGCTCTGGTCCTTGCTGCGGATGACCACGGGGCGCAGGAACACCATCAGGTTGGTTTTCTTGCGGCCGCGCTTCTGGTATTTGAACAGGTTGCCCAGGATGGGGATGTCGCCCAGGCCGCGCACTTTTTCCACGTTGTCGCCGGCGTCGTCGGAGATCAGGCCGCCCAGCACCACGATCTGGCCGTCGTCGGCGATGATGTTGGTTTCGATGGTGCGCGTCTTGAGCACGATGCCGCTTTCGGACGTGACCGTGGTGTCGATGCTGGAGCTCTCGTTGTAGATGGCCAGCTTGATGGTGCCGCCTTCGGAAATCTGCGGACGCACTTTCAGCGTCAGACCCACGTCCTTGCGGTCTATGGTCTGGAAGGGGTTGGTGCTGGTGCCGGAGGTGGTGGTGAACTGGCCGGTCAGGATGGGCACGTTCTGGCCCACGCGGATGGTGGCCAGCTCGTTATCCAGCGTGAACACATTGGGCGTGGACAGGATGTTGGTGCCGCCGTCCGATTCCAGCGTGTGCGCCACCGCGCCCAGTCCCAGCTTGCCGTCGGCCAGCTGCTTGAAGATGCCGATGGTCATGCCGGCGCCGGGCAGCGCCTTGCCGCCGCCGGCGGCCAGCGTGAGCAGGTTGTTGGACGAGCCGCTGGCGAACGAGGTGCCGCCGCCGACGCGGTAGGTGGAGTTGTCGTTGCCGCTCAGGCCCAGCCACTGCACGCCGAATTCGGAGGCCTTGTCGGCGCTCACTTCGACGATCAGCGCTTCGATGTAGACCTGGGCGCGGCGCACGTCCAGCTGGTCGATCACGGCGCGCAGGTTGCGGTACACCGACTCGGGCGCGGTGATGATCAGGGTGTTGGTGGTGGCGTCGGCCTGGATGAAGCCGGCACCGCCGGTGGCCTGCTGGGTGTTGCTGCCGCTGGCGTTGAGCAGCGGATTGGTGGAGCCGGTGCTGCCGCCGCTGCCCGTCATGCCGCTGCCGCTCTGGCCTTGCATGCCGCCGGTGTTGCCGCCCTGCTGGCTGTTGAAGCCGGAGGTGCTGCCGGCCTGGCCGGCGGCGCCGCTGTCGCCGGACATGACGGCGCGCAGCGTCTGCGCCAGCTTGGTCGCTTCGGCGTTCTTCAGGTAGACCACGTGCACATTGCCCAGCTGCGTGGTGGGCTGGTCCAGCTTGGCGATCAGCGACTTGGCCAGGTTGGCGCGCGCCGCGGACGGGGCGCGCAGCACCAGCGAGTTGGTGCGCGGATCGGCCAGCACGCTGACGCGGCCCGCGTCGGCGGCGCCGCCGCCTGCGCCCGGCTCCAGCAGCTTGCCCAGCATGGTGGCCAGGTCGCTGGCGATGGCGTAGCGCACCGGGATCACATCCATGTCGGCGGCGGTGGGCGCGTCCAGCGCGGCGATCAGTTTGCCCAGGCGCTTCAGGTTGTCCGCGTAGTCGGTAATGACCAGGGTGTTGTTGCCAGGGTTGGCGTTGATGGTGTTGTTCGGCGTGATGAGGGGGCGCAGCACCGTCACCAGGTTGGCCGAGGATTCATAGTTCAGGTGGAACACCTGGGTGGCGATCTGGTCGCCCTTCAGCACGGAGGCCGAGCCGATCTGGGTCGGCGTGGCCTGCAGCTTGGCTTCCGCTTCCGGCACCACCTTGGCGTAGCCGTCGCCGCTGACGATGGCGAAGCCTTGCAGGCGCAGCGCGGAGGTCAGCAGCGAGAAGGCCTGGGTCTTGCTCATCGGGCCTTCGGACACCAGCGTCAGCGTGCCTTTCACGCGCGGGTCGATCAGGAAGGTGATGTTGGTGTAGTGGCCTACCGCCTTGATGACCGATTCGATGTCGGCGCCGACGAAGTTGAGCGCGGCGTCGTCGCCGGGCGCGGCCCAGGCAGGCGCTTGCGCGGACAGCGCGGCGCAGCACAGCATGGCGGCGGCGCTCAGGCGGCGCAGCGTAGGAAGTTGGTACTGGCTTACGGACTGTTTTTTCATTATCTGAACTATTATCTGAACTCTAACGCGATGATGTTCTTGCCGCCCTGGTTGGGACGGCGCTGGCCCAGCAAATTCAATAGATTGCCCAGCGACTGCTCGTAACCGTCGGCCGCTTCGGCCTGCCCGGAGAACTGCAGGCGGCCGTTATTCAGGCTGCCTTTCCCGCTCAACAGCAGCGGGCCTTTCAGGGAACTCAATACCAGCTGCGCCTGCTGGCCGCGCCAGTCCAGCGCCAGCTGGTAGCTGCCCAGCGGCTTCAGCGGCGACAGCCGCGAGGACATGTCGGCCATCTCCAGCGTGGTGCGGCCGTTCACGTCCATGCGCTGGCCGGCCAGGGCCAGCTCCAGCGTGGTCCACGACAGCCGCAGGCGGCCGCTGGGCGCCAGCGTGTTGAGCGGCGCGCCCAGGCCCGCCAGGCCGTCGGCGGGCAGCAGCAAGGCGGACGGACTCAACTGCCACTGCTTCCAGCTGCCCTTGAAACTGACCGGCTGCGCCAGCGCCTGCTCGTTCGACAATTCCATGTCCACCATGCCCAGCAGCGACAGCGGCGACAGCTTCCACGCAAAGCGCCCCGGCAGCAGCGGCGTCACCGCGCCATTGCTGCTGGCCGCGCCGCCGATGAAGGCCGAGCCGCGCCACAGCGTACCCTGCGCGTCGCCCAGCGTCAAACGGCCGCCGCTGCGGCTTTCCACCGCGTCCGCCACCCAGGCGGCCGGGAAGAAGGACAGCACCGCCAGCAGTACGCCCAGCAGCACCGCCAGCAACCATAGCACGGCGCGCTTCATCGGCCCCCGCCGGCCTGGCGCAGCGTGATGGCGGCGTCCACCACGCCGGGCGTGGCCTGGCCGGTGACGACTGCTTCCTGCACCATCACGGCGCTGTCGCGGCGCTGCGCGTCCAGCCAGGTGACCAGCGCGGCAAAGGCCACGCCCTTCAGCTCCAGCTTGGCGTATTCGCCGGTGAGATTGAGCGATTGCGGCTTGAGGCCGGCCGCGTTCAGGCTGGCGGTCAGCGCGTCGCGCGACATGGGCGGCGCCTGCACCGGCGGCTTGGCCGCCAGCTCTGCGGCGGTGCGCGCCAGCGCTTTCAGTTCTGCCACGTCCTGGCGCAGTTGCGGCAGCGCCTTGCGCAGCGCTTCACGGCCGTGCAGCGCGGGCGCCACCAGCAGGCTGTACGCCAGCGCCAGCCCGACCACGGCGCCGCCGATTGTCAGCATGCGGCGTTCCTGCTCGCTGCGTTCATTCCAGAAGGCGGACGCGCTGTCGCGCAGCTGCTGGATCTTCGTCATTGCCGCGCTCATGCCTTGCCTCCGCCATTGCCACTGCTGTTGCCGCCACTCTTGCCACCAGTTTTTATCTGCCACACCCCGGGCGCCGTTTCCGCTAGCGCCAGGCCGCGCGCGGACAAGGCGCCCTGCAGCTGCTGCAAGGTGGCCGCGTCGGCGCTGTTGGGTTTGAGCTTGATGACCAGGCTGCGCTCGCGGAATTCCATCGAAGCCACCACGTCGCGCTTGCCGCTGGCGGTCAGCGCTTCGCCGAAGGCGGCGCTGATGGCGGTGAACTCGTCGGCGCCGACGTCGCCGCTGCCGGCCTTGGCGGCGGCGATGTTCTTGCGCATCTGCGCGGCTGGATCAAGGATCACGGTTTCTTTCGGATAGGCGGCGCGGAAGATCTGCACCATGGACTCGCGCATCTCCCTGGCCTCGCCCTTCATGCGCAGCCATTCAATATTGAGCCCGGCCAGGTTGACCGCCACGGCCAGCAGCGCCAGGCGCAGCGGCCAGCGCCAGCGCTGCCAGGCGCGCGACTGCGCGCCGGTGGCGCCCAGGCTGGCGGCCAGGTCCGGCGCCACCACGCCCTTGGCGCTCTTGGCGGCGGACACCCAGTGCGCCCAGTGCTCGCTTTCCAGCGCAACGTGGCTGGCGGATTCGGCCAGCGGCTGGAACTGCGGCAGCAGCGCGGCCGGCAGGTACACCGTCAGCGGCGCATCGCCGGCCAGCGCACGCAGCATGTGCAGCGCCGCTTCCGGCTGCGGGCCGACGGTCAGGCCCAGGCCGTCCTGCGGGCCTTTGCGCAGGGTCAGTTCCAGGCCGCTGTCGGTCTGCGTGAGCGCGGCCGAGGCGCCGCCGGGGGCCAGCGGCAAGCACAGTTGGGCGGGCAACGCGGAGATCGATTGGGCGCCCTGCGCCACCAGCGTCTTCACCAGCACTTCCAGCCAGCTGCGCTGCACCACGGCCACGGTGCGGGTGCTGCCGTCCTGGGTGGAGGTCAGCGGCGCGAGGGCCAGCACGCAGTCGGCCGGGTCGCCCAGCACCTGGTCTTCCACCAGCGCGGGCAGCGCGGCCTTAAGGCGCGCGCTCGAAAGCGGCGGCACCGGCACATGCAGCAGCGTGACGTCGGCGGCGGCCAGCAGCAGCACCACGCGGCGCGCGGAGGCCACCAGGTCGGCCAGGTTGCCGAGCGCGGAGGCGCCCTGCTGCATCACATTGCCGCCGTCGCCCACCATGGCGAAATGGCAGGCAGGTGCAGTGCCGGCATCGGCGGCCGCCCTGGCTGGATAGCGGATGTATAAAGTCGTCAAAGAAGAATCTCGCTTTCGTTGGTGCTACTCAATTCGAGCTGCTTAAATTTCCCGCATCCATTGCAGCGTGGGTGCTTTCGGGGCGCGGAATATTAGCGACTGCGCATCCAGCGCCGCCCGGTCCAGTTTCACATGGGTGAGCACCAGGAAGTAATCGCTCTTGATGTCCACCTCCAAGCCAGCCGGCAGCGACCTGCCGTTTTGCGCCAGGGCGCCAGTGAAAGCCGACACGCCGATAAAAGGCGTGCGCAGCCGGAACTGCACCAGTGTGGCCGCCTCCGATACCGAATAGTTTTCCACCAGCGACGCCAGCACTTCGGGCGGCGCCGTGTTCACATTCACCTTGCTACGGCCCGGCAACACGATCACGAACTCGCGCAGCTTCTCCACCGCCTGCGGCGTAAAGCCCGCTACCGCCAGCAAATCCTCCACCCTTATCAGCTCGAGCGGCTCGCGGCTGCTGACGGAAGACTGCGGAGCGCCCCCGCTCGGACTCGGGTTGGGTGCGGCGGGCTGGCTAAGCGCCACCTCATCCGCAACCGCCTGCGCCAGGCCGGGGTTCAGCTGCAAATGCTGCAGCAGGCGCTGGAACACCTTCGTCTGCACCGGATCCGCCACGCCATTCGCTGCAAGATTGGTCAGATTGTAACGCGCCTGCGCGTCGGTGATGCGGCCGGACAGGGTGGCGTCGAACTTTTCATTGGCTACCCGCTCGCGCTCCACGTAATCGTCCAGCCGCGTTTCGGCCAGCGGCGTGGCCCAGGCCCCGGTTTCGGTGGTCATGTTCGGGTTGTCGATGCGGTCCTGCTGCAGGATCAGGCGCGCCCAGTCGAGACCGCCGCGCAGTATCCATTTGGTTTGCAAATGCAGGCGCTGGTTCTCCATGGAGCGCACCTGCACCTGCTGCTGCCAGAACAGGCTGGCCACGATGGTGACGGCCAGCGTGGTCAGCAGCAGCGCCGTGATGACGGCGACGCCGCGCTGGCGGTGCAGGCGCGGCGCCATCACTTCTCCCCCATCAGGAAGGCTTTGACCAGCGGGCCGGCCTGGCCTTGCAGCTGCAGCGACAGTTCCAGGCCGTCCAGGTCCTGCACGGCGGTGTTGGCCGCAGCTTTCTGTTCCTGGCTGGACTGCACGCCCGTCACCGCCTGCCAGCCGCCGTCGCGCCAGCCGCGCACGGCCATGCTCTCCACGCCGCTCTGCAGCGCCACGCCGGGCGTGGCGTCGCTGTCGCTGATGGCGGCGGCCCACAGCGCGTCCAGCTGCAGCAAGTCGCGCACGGCGCGCGACTCGCGGCGCGTGAGCACGCCGTCGCGGATGCGGTAGGTCACCACCTGCAGGCGCGAAGGCTCGCTCTCGGCCAGCACGGTGCGCACAAAGATCATGCGGTCGCTGTCGGCCGCCAGGGTTTCGCGCGAACGCAGCTGCTTGCGCACGGCGCGGTGCTCCATGTCGCTTTGCAGCTGGGCCAGCGCCAGCTGGATGCCGCGCGTCTGCTCCATCTGCTCGGTGAGCGCCTGGCGCGAACGGACGATGCCGTCCAGGCCGCGCCAGCCCAGCACGGCGACGATGGCCAGCACCGCCACCGCCACCAGCAGTTCGATCAGCGTAAAGCCGCGCGCGCGGCGCAGAGGGTATGCGGGGGCCATCGTCATTCCAGCAGCTTCAGCTGCACCAGCTTGATGATGAGGCGTTCCGGCTGGCGCTCGTCGAACACGCTGACCTCCACCCGGCGCAGGCGCGGGTTGGGGCTGGCGATCACCTCTTCCTGGCACATCAGTTTCAGCTCGCCCTGCGGGCATTCGAAGGTGGTCTTGCCGATGTTGGGGAATTGCTTGTTCAGGCTCAGCTGCACCAGGCGGTTCTCGGCCGACCAGGTGGCCATCATGGCGGCGCGCAGGCCGTCGCTGTTCTGGGTCAGGCTGCCGACCGCGCGCATGGACGCGCCCAGCGCGGTGCCGACGATGACCAGGGCCACCAGCACTTCCAGCAGGGTGAAGCCGCGTGCGCGGGGTGGGAATTTCGGCATTGTCATCTCAATCCACCGTGAAATGGCCGATGCCGTCGGCGCGGATGGCAACGCTGATGTCGCCGCTGGCCATGGTCAGCACAAAGGGCTTGTCCACCGGCTCGCGGCCGAAGACGATGCGCAGCGTGTCGCCCGGCACCGTGGAGGCGGGCTCGAGCAGCATGGTCACGGGGCTGTTCTTGAATTCGCGTTCGCGCAGCAGGTCGTCCTGCCCGTCTTTCGTGACCGGCTCCCACACGCGCTGCTCATTGCGCACCAGGAAGCGGTAGCGCTCCGGCCCCGCTTCGAAGGCCACCAGGCGGTTGCGCACGATGGCTTCGTCGCGCGCCAGCTGCAGCAGCAGGGCCACGCGCTGCGCTTCCTGCTGCATGCCCTGGCGCCGGCTGGGCGCCGCGTTCAGCGACACCAGCCCCAGCGTGATGCCGGCAATGACCAGCACCACCAGCAGCTCGATCAGCGTAAAGCCGCGCTGCGGTTGGGTAAAACGCGCGGCGACCATGGCAGAAGCTTAGTTGTCCCAGGAGCCGATGTCGGCATCGTCGCCGGTGCCGCCGGGCTGGCCGTCGGCGCCCAGCGAGAACACGTCGATCTCGCCGCGCACGCCGGGCGACAGGAACTGGTAGGCGTTGCCCCACGGGTCTTTCGGCATCTTCTCCAGGTAGCCGCCGGCTTTCCAGCCATTCGCGGCCGGGCCGGTGGTGGGCTTGGTCAGCAGCGCCTGCAGGCCCTGCTCAGTGGTCGGGTAGCGCTGGTTATCCAGCTTGTACAGTTTCAGCGCCTGCATCACGGTGGCGATGTCGACCTTGGCGGCGGCGACTTTCGATTCGCCGGTGCGGCTCAGCAGCTTGGGCACAACCAGCGCCGCCAGCACGCCCATGATCACCACGACCACCATGATCTCGATCAGGGTGAAACCGCGCGCGCGGCGCTTGGCGGGGAGTGTTACGTTTTGCATAGACAGGACACTTTTCAGGTGAGAGTGCGGAAGTATAAGGCTTAATCACGCGCTGCGGGCGGCCTTGCGGTGCATACCGGACAGGCTTCGTTGCGGCCGATTTGGATGCTGGTCCATTCCATGCGCAAGCCGTCCAGCAGCAGCAGCCGGCCCGACAGCGGCTCGCCGATACCCATCAGCAGCTTGAGCGCCTCGGCCGCCTGCATGGCGCCGACCACGCCCACCAGCGGCGCGAACACGCCCATGGTGGAGCAAGCCACGTCCTCGAAGGGCTGGTCTTGCGGGAACAGACAGGAATAGCAGGGCAGCGCCGCGCCGCGCGGATCGAACACGCTGATCTGTCCGTCGAAGCGTATCACCGCGCCGGACACCAGCGGCACGCCGTGCGCCACGCAGGCGCGGTTGACGGCATGGCGGGTGGCGAAATTGTCGGTGCAGTCCAGCACCACGTCGGCGGCGGCCACCAGCTCGGCCAGGCGGGCGTCGTCCGCGCGCTCGACCAGCGCTTCGATGTCGATGGTGGGATTGATGGCGGCCAGCGTGGCGCGCGCCGACTCGGCCTTGGGCTGGCCCACGCGCGCCATGGTGTGGGCGATCTGGCGCTGCAGATTGGTCAGGTCCACCGTGTCGTGGTCGATGATGGTCAGCTTGCCCACGCCGGCCGAGGCCAGGTACATGGCGGCCGGGGAGCCCAGGCCGCCCGCGCCTATCACCAGCGCGCGCGCGCCGAGCAGCCGCTGCTGGCCTTCGATGCCGATTTCATCAAGCAGGATATGGCGCGAATAGCGCAGCAGCTGGCTGTCGTCCATCGCCCTACTTCTTCTGCGGCTTGGCCGGCGCGTCCTGTTTCACGGGGGCTTCGGGCTTGGCCGGCTTGGCTTCGGCTTCCAGGTCGCGCGCTTTTTCGGTTTTCGACAGCTGCACCGGCAGGCCTTTGAAATGGTTCAGCGCCTGCGCCAGCTGGAAGTCGTCCTTGCTGCCGAACTCGACCGGCTTGCGGTTCTTGGACAGCGCCAGGATGCGCTGCTCCTCCTCCAGCTCGTCGTGCACCGGCGGCGAGGGCAGCTCGGCGTCGTCCTTGTTGTTCAGGTGCTTGACCAGGTCGGCCTCGCGCAGGCGCAGGCTATTCAGGCCGTCGCCCTCGGCGGTTTCGTCGACCAGCATGTCCGGCACGATGCCGCGCGCCTGGATGGAGCGGCCGTGCGGCGTGTAGTAGCGCGCCGTGGTCAGCTTGACGGCGGTGTCGGCGGTGAGCTGGCGCAGCGTCTGCACCGAGCCCTTGCCGAAGGTCTGCGTGCCCATCACCACGGCGCGCTTGTAGTCCTGCAGCGCGCCGGCCACGATCTCGGAGGCCGAGGCGGAGCCGGAATTGACCAGCACCACCATGGGCACGTTCTTCAGCGCGGCCGGCAGCTTGGCCAGCGGGTCGCTGTTGGCGCGGCCGGAATAGTATTCGGGGCGGGCGTAGAAAGTCTGCTTGGAGTCGGCCAGCTGGCCGTTGGTGGACACCACCACCGCGTCCTTGGGCAGGAAGGCGGCCGACACGCCGATGGCGCCCGGCACCACGCCGCCCGGATCGTTGCGCAGGTCCAGCACCAGGCCCTTGATGCCGGGGTTCTGCGCGTACAGATTGCCCAGCTTGCGCGCCATGTCGTCCACGGTGGGCTCCTGGAACTGCGACACGCGCAGCCAGGCGTAGCCCGGCTCCACCATCTTCGCTTTCACGCTCTGCACGCGGATCTCTTCGCGCACGATGGGCACGATGATGGGTTTGTCCTCGCCCTTGCGCGACAGCGTGAGCACGATCTTGGAGTGCGGCTCGCCGCGCATTTTCTTGATGGCGTCGTCCAGCGACAGGCCGCGTATCGGCGTGTTGTCCAGGCGGGTGATCAGGTCGCCGGCCTTGATGCCGGCCTTGAAGGCGGGCGAATCCTCGATCGGCGACACCACTTTGACATAGCCGTCCTCGATGCCCACTTCGATGCCGATGCCGACAAACTTGCCCTGCATGGTCTCGCGCATCTCCTTGAAGGCCTTCTTGTCCAGATAGACCGAGTGCGGATCAAGCGAGGCCACCATGCCGGAAATGGCTTCGGTGACGAGCTTTTTCTCGTCCACGTTCTCCACGTAGTCGGACTTGATGAGGCCGAACACGTCGGACAGCTGGCGCAGCTCCTCCAGCGGCAGCGGACTGCCCGGCGCCTTCTGTGCCACAGCGGAAAACTGCAGGGAGGCAGCCACGCCGGCCACCATGCCCAGGCCGATCAGGCCGAAATTCTTGAACTTGTTACCCATGTTTCTTCCGCTGTGTTGGACTGTCAGAATTTGACCCAGCTGGCCGGATCGAATTCCTTGCCCTTGTGCCTGAGTTCAAAGTATAAACCCGATTCCTCGTTGCCGCCGGTGTTTCCGGCTGCCGCAATGACCTCGCCGGCCTTGACCACGTCGCCCACGCGGCGCAGCAGGGACTGGTTGTTGGCGTACAAGCTCCAGTACTGCCCGCCGTGGTCGACAATGATGAGATTGCCGAAACCGCGCAGCCAGCTCGCGTGCACCACGCGGCCGCTGGCCACCGTGTGCACGTCGGCGCCCTCGGCGGCGCGGATGAACATGCCTTTCCAGCTGGGGCCGTCGCCGCGCTTGCTGCCGAAGCGCGCCGCCACCTTGCCCGCCACCGGCGGACGCAGCTGGCCCTTGAGCGCGGCGAAGGCGCCGTCCGGCATGGCGGGGGCCAGGGCGATGTCGGCCTTGCGCGCCGGCGGCTCGTCCTTCACCGCCGCCACTTTCGATTCGTCCACTTCGATCGGCTCCAGCTTGCCGCCCTCGTTCGCGGGCGCGGTCTGCGCGGTCTGCGGCGGCGTCACGGCCGCCGGCGGCAGGGGCAGCGGCGCCGGTTTCGGCTTGCCTTCGGCCTTGGCGATGCGTTCGCGCTCGGCCTGCTCGGCCCTGGCCTTGGCCAGCGCGTCGGCGCGCGCCTTGGCCTGTTCGCGCGCCTTGGCCTGCGCCAGCGCGCGCGCTTCCGCGTCGGCCTTGGCCTTGGCGGCCTTGGCGGCGGCCACGCGCTCGAGCCGCGCCTGCTCGGCGGCGGCCGCTTTGGCTTGTTCTTCGATCAGCTTGCCCAGCTTGTCCACCAGGCCGGCCATGCGCTGTTCGTCCTGCGCCACCTTGCCGGCCTCCTTGCGCTGCGCCACCAGGCGTTGCGACAGGCTGGCCAGCACGCTGGCGCGCTTGGCTTTTTCCTTGACCAGCAAGTCCTTCTGCTGGCGCTCTTCCTGCGCGATTTCCTCCAGCTCGTCGCGCGCGTTCTGCGCGTCGGCCTGGTTCGCTTCCACCGCGCGCAGATTGGCGCGCAGCGATTCCAGCAGCCGCGCCTGGGCCTGCGACACATAGGCCATCAGCTGCAGGTCGCGGTTGATGCGGTTCGGGTTGTCCCCGGACAGCAGCAGCTTGATGCGGTCCTCATTGCCCGCCACGTATTGCTCGCGCAGCAGCTTGGCCAGCTGCTGCTTCTGCTGCTCCACCGTGGCCTGCAGGCGCGCGCGCTCCGCGCCCAGCGTTTGCAGCCGGACGTTGGTTTCGGATTGCTCCTCGGCAAGCTCGCGCAGGCTGCGGTTGGCGTTCGAAATCGCCTCTTCGGACTCGGCCAGCGTGTCGGCCGCGTCCTCGCGGGCGCTCTCGGTCTGGCCGATGTCGCGCCGCAGCGCGTTGAGCTTTTGCTGCAGGCCGGCGCGCTCGGCTTCGGCTTGCAGCTTCTGCTTGCTGCGCTCGGTGGGCTTGGCCGGGGCCGCGTGGGCAGCCGGGACGGCCGCCAGCAACAGCACTGCCAACGCCAGCGCGCCCGCGCGGCGGGTAAGGTGGAACAGCGGCATCAGCGGTTTACTTGGCCTTGCCCTGGTTGGCGACCGCAGCCTGGGCGGCGGCGATGGCGGCCGGGTCGCCCAGGTAGTAGTGGCGGATCGGCTTCAGGTCGGCGTCCAGCTCGTACACCAGCGGCTGGCCGTTGGGGATGTTGAGGCCGACGATGTCGCTGTCGCTGATGCCGTCGAGCATCTTGATCAGCGCGCGCAGGCTGTTGCCGTGGGCCGAGATGATGATTTTCTTGCCGGCGCGGATGGCCGGGGCGATTTCCTCGTCCCAGGCCGGCATCACGCGCGCCACGGTGTCCTTCAGGCATTCGGTCAGCGGGATGCTGGCTTTCGGCAGGCCGGCGTAGCGCGGGTCGTTGAAGGAGGTGCGGTCGTCGCCCTCTTCCAGGGCCGGCGGCGGGGTGTCGTAGCTGCGGCGCCATACCAGCACCTGCTCGTCGCCGTATTTGGCGGCGGTTTCGCCCTTGTCCAGGCCCTGCAGCGCGCCGTAGTGGCGCTCGTTCAGGCGCCAGTCATGCTTGATTGGCAAGTACATCATGTCCATTTCGTCCAGCGCCAGCCACAGCGTGCGGATGGCGCGCTTGAGCACCGAGGTGTACGCCAGGTCGAAGGTGTAGCCCTCCTGTTTCAGCACCTGGCCGGCGGCCTTGGCTTCGGCCACGCCTTTCTCGGTCAGGTCGACATCGGTCCAGCCGGTGAAGCGGTTTTCCAGGTTCCAGGTGGATTCGCCATGGCGCATGAAGACAATTTTGTACATAAGAACGATCTATAAAGTGTGAAAAAATCTGCGGGAGGCAGCGTTTCAGCCTCGGTTCAGCTTCTATTTTATAATGCGCGCATAACCTTAAACCATTGGAACACCGTGAAATTCCTTTTAGATCAAATTTTTCTTATTGGTATCGTCGCCCTGTCGGGCGGCGCACTGCTGTGGCCGGTACTGACCCAGCGCGGCAAAAAAGTGTCGCCGGCCGAAGCGGTGCAGTTGATAAACCGCGCCAAGACCACCATCTTGGATGTGCGCGAGGCCAAGGAGTACGCCGAGGGCCACTTGCCGGACGCCAAGCATATCCCGGCGGGCGAGCTCAAGCAGCGCATGGCGGAACTGGACAAGTTCAAGAACCGCACCGTGGTGGTGGTGTGCCAGAAGGGCGCGCGCGCCTTCGGCGCCGCCAAGCTGCTGGCCGGCGCCGGCTTTGAGAACGTGGTGGTGCTGGAAGGCGGCCAGTCCGCCTGGCAAACCGCCGGCCTGCCGCTGGCCAAATAACCAAGGATAGCAAGATGACAGCCTCCGTAACCCTGTACAGCACCGCCGTGTGCCCCTATTGCGTGCGCGCCGAGCGCCTGCTGGAAGCCAAAGGCGTGACCGGCATCAACAAGATCCGCGTCGACCTCGATCCCGAGCAGCGCGTGCTGATGATGCAAAAAACCGGCCGCCGCACCGTGCCGCAAATTTACATTGGCGACACCCATGTGGGCGGTTTCGACGATTTGTATGCGCTCGATCAAGCCGGCGGCCTGGACCCCTTGTTAAAAGGCTGACCGCCCTCAAATTGGTTTTGCTACAATTGCTGCGCATTTGCGCGGGCGTCCTTCCGGATGCGCGCGCGGATAACCTAACTGCGGGCGGTTCCGCCGCTCTTTTCCAATATATGAAAGCGCACCATGTCTGACGAAAATCTGCAACCAGTCTTCCAAATCCAACGCGTCTACCTGAAAGACATGTCGCTGGAACAGCCGAACTCCCCAGCCATTTTCCTGGAACAGGAAGCGCCTGCGATCGAAGTCGCGCTGGACGTGGCTGCCGAGCCGCTGGCTGAAGGCATCTTCGAATCGACCGTCACCATCACCGTGACCGCCAAGATCAAAGACAAAGTGGCTTTCCTGGTTGAAGGCAAGCAAGCCGGTATCTTCGAAGCGCGCAACATTCCAGCCGACCAGCTGGACCCGCTGCTGGGCATCGGTTGCCCGAACATCGTGTACCCATACCTGCGCGCCAACATCGCCGACATGATCACCCGCGCCGGCTTCCCGCCAGTGCACCTGGCCGAGATCAACTTCGAAGTGTTCTACCAGCAGCGCCTGCAAGCGCTGGCTGAGCAGCAAGCCGCTGCCGCAGCACCGACCGAAGGTGCGGCGCACTAATTGCATTCGCATTAAGATGCAGTATCGGCGGTGCGCGCGGCGCGCCGCCTTCTCAAAGGCCGGCAGCGGCCTTTGCGTTTTTTCTCCCCCGAATTCTGAGCAGAGGCCCGGTATGACACTGTCCCGATGGATCGCAGGCGCAGCCCTGCTGCTGGCCGCCACGGCCGGGCAGGCGCTGGACTTCAAATCGGTCGGCGCGGCCCCGGCCATCCTGTACGACGCGCCGTCCACCAAGGGCGGCAAGCTGTTCGTGGCGCCGCGCGGCATGCCGCTGGAAGTGGTGCTCAGCTATGGCGACTGGGTCAAGGTGCGCGACGCCAGCGGCGACCTGGCCTGGACCGAGTCCAAGGGCCTGAGCGCCAAGCGCACCCTGGTGGTGCGCGCGGCCAACACCAAGGTGCGCGCCAGCGCCGACGACAGCGCCGCCGCCGTGTTTATCGCCGACAAGGGCGTGCTGCTGGAGCTGGCCGAACCGGCCGCCGGCGGCTGGATCAAGGTGCGCCACCGCGACGGCCAGTCCGGCTATGTGAAAAGCAGCGAAATCTGGGGCATTTAAGGAAGATTCATGGCTCACCATCAACATGCCGCCGGCGCGCGCCGGATCAGCGTGCTCGGCGCAGGCGCCTGGGGCACGGCCGTGGCCATGGCGCTGGCCGCCCGCCACGACGTTTTGTTGTGGGGGCGCAACAGTGCCGCCATGCATGAGATGGCCGCCGCGCGCGACAATCTGCATTACCTGCCCGGCCACCCCTTCCCCCCCGGTTTAACCATCGGCGCCGATTTCGACGCCGCCCTGGCCCACGGCAGCGACCTGCTGATCGCGGCCTGCCCGGTGGCCGGCCTGCGCCCGCTGCTGGAACAGCTGAAGGGCCGCGCCATTCCCAAGCTGGTCTGGCTGTGCAAGGGCTTCGAGTACGGCACCGGCCTGCTGCCGCACCAGATCATGCGTGAAGTGCTGGGCGACAGCGTGCCCGGCGGCGCCCTGTCCGGCCCCTCCTTCGCGCAGGAAGTGGCGCGCGGCCTGCCATGCGCGCTGACCATCGCGTCCAGCTCGGCCGAACTGCGCGACTGCGTGGTGGCGGCCATGCACGGCGGCAATGTGCGCGTCTACAGCAGCGCCGACCTGGTGGGCGTGGAAGTGGGCGGCGCGGTCAAGAACGTGCTGGCCATCGCCACCGGCGTGGCGGACGGCCTGGGCCTGGGCCTGAACGCGCGCGCCGCGCTGATTACGCGCGGCCTGGCGGAAATCACGCGCCTGGGCACGGCGCTGGGCGGGCAGGTGGAAACCTTTATGGGCCTGACCGGCATGGGCGACCTCATCCTCACCTGCACCGGCGACCTGTCGCGCAACCGGCGCGTAGGCCTGGGCCTGGCGCAAGGCAAGGCGCTGGACACCATCGTCAATGAGCTGGGCCATGTGGCCGAGGGCGTGCCCTGCGCCAAGGCCGTGCGCGACCTGGCGGCCCGCCTGGGCGTGGACATGCCGATCACCAACGCGGTGGCCGGCGTGCTGTTCGACGGCGACCAGCCGCAGGCCATGGTGGCCAAATTGCTGGCGCGCGATCCGCGCGGCGAAGCCAGCTTGCCTATTTGAAACGTTAAATATTGTTCTGCTATTTGTTACAGAAGCGAACAAAATAAATCTCATTTCCTGCTGAAACGTGCCGTAGTTCTGTGCGACACTATTCAGTATGCCGCGCAGCAATTCCGGCATCTTCCTTTTTTTTTAAGAAGACACTTGGCAATGAGACATTCCCGCACGTCCGTCCCAGCAGCGGTCTGCGCTGGCAACGAAATCCTCCCCGCCGACAGCCAGCAATCCCAGCAGCGCCGCCAGTTCATCAAGCTGATGTCGGCCAGCGCCGCCACGCTTGCGCTGCAGGCCTGCGGCGGCAGCGCAGACAGCGCGGCCGCCGGCGCCAGCCTGGCCGGTCCCGCGCCGGCTCCCGAGCCGGCCACGCCGCCCGTCAAGACCGCCTCCGGCGGCAGCAGCGCCCCGTCCGCCCTGGCGCCGGCCAGCGCTCCGCCCGTGTGGAGCCTGATCCCCACGCTGACGTTTACGCAAGGCGTGGCCAGCACGATTTCCATTTCCAAATACGTCAAGAGCGCCAGCGGCGGACCGCTGGCCATCGCCCTGAACAGCGTCGCGCTGCCGCCCGGCGTGACGTACAACGCCAGGACACTGTCCTTCGTCTACGACGGCATCGGCGCGGCCAGCAGCAATGATGGCCATGTGCTGACCGCCAACGACATCTAAGGAACAGCGCCATGGCCCAGTCCTCCTCCAATCCCTTCACCATCCAGGTGCAGGCGCCAGCGGCCGGCTTCGCGTCTTTCACGCTGAGCTCGGCCGTCGGCGGCGCCAGCCTGCCGTTCACGCTGGGCCAGGCCTTCCGCCAGGGCCAGGTGCCGGCCGGCAAGCTCGTCGGCAGCAGCCTGCCCGGCCTGCAGGTAACGCCCAAGAACACCTGGCCGGACGGCTCGCTCAAGTTCGCCATCCTGTCCGGGCGCGCCACGCTGGCGGCCAATACCGCCAAGACCTACACGCTGACCGCCGCCGGCACCGCCAGCACCGCCGCCGCGCTCGGCACGGCCGCGCTGCGCACCACCGGCATCACCGCCGCCGTCAGCGCCGGCAGCTACGGCACGGCCAGCTGGTCCGGCGCCGACTGGGACGCGCCGTTCTCGGCCTGGGTGGCCGGACCGGAAATGAGTTCCTGGATTTACCGCAAGCCCATCGGCAGCGACGCCCACCTGGTGGCGTGGCTGGAAGTGCGGCTGTACGCGGGCGGCGCGGTGGAAGTGCTGCCCTGGGTGGAAAACGGCTACCTGAAAGTGGCCGGCCCCACCAGCAAGAGCGCCACCTACGGCTTTACGCTGGGCGGCACCCAGCGCTTCAGCGCGGCCATCGACCTGCCCCACCATTGCCGCACCGTGCTGCTGCAGGGCACGGCGTTCAGCCACTGGCTGGGCAGCGACCCGCGCGTGGCGCCCAGCCACGACAAGACCTATCTGCAGGCCACCCGCCTGGTGCCCAACTACCGCGCGGCCGTGCCCGCCAACGCCAGCGCGTGGAACGGCCTGGCCAGCAGCTACAGCCCCTTGCAGCAAAGTAATTACGCCGAGGCCATGGGCCAGACCGGCTACCATCCCGGCATCGGCCTGCTGCCCGAGTGGGATGTGCTCTATCTGGCCAGCAACGACGCGCGCGCCCTGCCCGGGGTGCTGGTCAACGCCTACAGCGCGGGCCGCTACCCCATCCACTACCGGGACGAAAACAGCAACCGTCCGCTGCGCTTCTCCAGCCACCCCAACCTGGTGCTGGGCAACAACAGCGGCATTTCCGGCACAGGCAGCTCCAGCACCGGCAACTACACGCCAACGGCCGGCGGCACCGGCGCGCCGGTATGGGACTCGCCGCACCACCCGTCCGTGGGCTACACCGCGTACCTGCTGACCGGGCGCTACTACTTCATGGAGCAGGTGCAGTTCTCCGCCACCTTGCACTACCTGAAGAACACCGACAACTACCGCCTGTACGCGGGCGGCGTGTTCCAGTCCGCCGCCGGCTCGAACACCGTGCGCGGCGCGGCCTGGTCGCTGCGCACGCTGGCCCAGGCGCTGTGCGCCACGCCGGACGGCGATACCTTGCTGCGCAGTGAGCTGGCCGCGTCCCTGGCCGCGAATGTGGACTGGTACCACAGCATCTATATCGCCAAGGTCAACAACACGCAGGGCTGGGTGTCGCCGTACAGCAATTATGCCGACGGCAGCGGCAAATACATGGAAGCGGCCTGGCAGCAGGACTTTTTCACCGCCGCGCTGGGCTACGCGATCGACCTGGCGCCGGCGCTGCCGAGCGCCTCGCTCACGCGCCTGAGCGCGCTGTTCGCGTGGAAGGCCAGGAGCATCATCGGACGCCTGGGCGGCACCGGCGACAACGAATACCTGTACTGCGACGCGGCCGTCTACACGGTGGCGGTGGCCCCGGCCAACAAGGCCGACTTCTACGACGGCACCGGCCCGTGGTACGCCAGCTGGGGCGACGTGTACGCCGCCACGGCAGGCGCCCGCAACCCCGGCGTGGGCGGTCCGCTGCGCGGCGCCTACTTCCCCGACCCCACCAGCTACTGGGGCAATTTGCAGCCGGCCATCGCCTACGCGGTGCAGCACGGCGTGCCGGGGGCGCAGGCCGCCTACGCCCGCATGACAGGCGCCAGCAACTGGAATCAAATCGTCTCCGGCTGGAACAGCCAGCCCGTCTGGGGCGTGGCGCCGCGCGCAGACTAAGGAACCACCATGTCACAAGCTTCTTCCAACCCGTTTACCATCACAGTGCGGGCGGCGGTCCAGGCGGCGCGCCCGGCCTGGATGCCGCCGGCCGGCTATTTCGCCGACGTCCCCATGCGCAACACGCCGAACGACGTGGTGCCGTCCATCTACGTGGCCGACAACTACCTGATGAACAATCCCTTCGCGCTGTGGGGCGGCAGCGCCGTCCTGCGCGACTATAGCGAACTGGGCGCGCAGGTGTTCTACTCGGGCGGCCACGAGTCCGCCGGCGGCCTGCCCAACTACCAGTTCTCCCTGATCTGCGATTTTTCCAGCCTGAGCTGGCGCACCGCCAACGTGCCGCTGCAGAGCAACCGCTCAGATTCTTTCGTGGCAGGCTACGCGCCGGACGGCACGCCGTATTGCCCGCACAGCTACCTGGGGCTGCAGGAACTGCCTGCCGCCTGGGGCGGCGCGGCGCAAGGCACGCTGGTGTCCTTTTTCTGGGCCGGATCGAGCTACGCCAACCGCATTAATCTGCTGGATGTGTCGCGCCCCAGCCGGGGCTACACCACCATGGCCACGCGGCAGGCCCAAAACGCCGACCCGGGCATGATACGGTTTTCGCCCACGGCGCAAGGCGGCAATTACCCGATCACCGTGATGGACGAGCAGCGCAAGGGCTGGTGGGTGGCCGTCAACGGCCCGGTCAGCTACACCCTGTTTGTCGACAAGGCCGGCGCGATCACGCAGTATCCCGCGCTGGGCGGCAACCTGGGCAACGGCGCCATGGTGCTGTGCCCGTCGCTGCAGCTGCTGATCGCCATCGACGGCGGCTATGCCAGCGGCACCTACGCCGACCTGAACTACCGCACCCTGTATGTGCGCAACCTGGCCACCGGCGCGGTCACGCGCACCAGCACCAGCGGCAGCGTGCCCTCGCTCACTTTCGGCTACGACGGCAGCGCGGTGCCCAACTTCCACCGCATGGACGTCATGGGCCTGCAATGGGTGGAGGAGCTGGGCTGCATCGTCGGACTGGACCAGTCCGAGCAGCCGCCCAGCGTGGTCAAGCTCAGTCCGCCCGCCACCAATCCGGCCACCAATCCTTGGACGTGGAGCAAGGTTGCGCTCCAGCACTGGCCTTCCGACAGCAAGGGCCAGGCGACGATACAGACGGCGGCCAACGGCTACTGGTCCAAATTCCGCTGGGTGCCCAGCTTGCAGGCCTTCGTGGTGTGCGGCAGCAGCAATACCAAGCCGCAGGTGATCAGGCTCACCTGAGGCGCGGCAGCAGGACCACGCCGGCCGCCAGCAGCAGTGCAAACAGCACGCCTGCCCAGCGCAGGCCCTGCCAGAAGCGGCGCCGCGGGCGGAAATAATCCTGCAGCGCCGCCTCGTGCTTGACCATCAGGCTGGCGATGCTGTGCCAGCCATACAGCGACACGCGCGACAGCCCGGCCGCCGCGCGCTGCTCGCTGAGTTCCTCGGCGCGGTCCTGCAGGGCGACATTGTCTTGCGTGGTGGTCAGGATGATGAGTTCCTCGACCGCGTGGGGATAGCTGTCGATCTCGCGCACCGCCGCGTCCAGATTGGCAATGCTGAGCGACTTGCCGAAGCTGCGGCTGCGGCCTTTGCACTGCAGCAACATCACCTTGCCGTTCGGCAGCTTGGCCCAGGCGTCGGCGCCATGCTCGCGGTGGTCCGGCGGCCCCCAGCGTTCAAACTGCACGCCATGCACGGCCGACATCAGGCTGCGGCTCAGGCAGTCGAAGTCCTGCCAGCTGGCAGGCTTGGCAAATTCAGCGGCGATACGGCCCATGTTAATCCCTGGAAGAAACTGTCATTTTTATCATGTGAAAATGACATTTTTCCTACAGGAAGTCAAGAATGGCCGGGCACCGCCGGCCTGCGGCGTCGCTTATTTGTCTATCTTCACCAGCGGCTGGTCTTTCGCCACCAGGTAGGTGGCCAGTTCGCCGGCGTTGCCCTTGCCGACATTGGTGGCCACATGCATGGCGCCGGCCGGGATGAAGACCGCGTCGCCGGCCTTCAGCGTGACGTTCGGGCGGCCTTCGATCTCGTATTCCAGCGTGCCTTCCAGCACAAACGCGATTTCCTCGCCCGGATGCGCATGGCGGGGCGAGCGCGCGCCCTCGGCGAAGTCCACGCGCACCTGCAGCACTTCGCGGCCGGGAACGCTCAGGTCGCTTTTCAGGATGTCGCTGCGTTTCAAGCCCTGCATCTGCGCCTGCGCCGGCAGCGCCAGCAGCGCGCTGCCGGCGATCATTGCTGCGGCCATCATGGTTGGTAAGGTTTTCATTTGACTGTCCTTTTGCGGTTGACTGGATCGGAATCGATGCCATGCCGCATTAGACCGCTGCCGTGTATCGGCCTTGTGTCGCGAAAAGAGGCCGGAGAAGTCGCAGTGTATCAATGGCCGTGGCCGACACACGGCGATACACTGCGGGACGAAATGCGATCAAGGCTGCTTGTTTGAGCAAGGTCCGGAATGCAAAAAGCCCAGCCATATAGGCTGGGCTTTTTCGTTTATGGTGCCGACTGCCGGTTTCGAACTGGCCACCTGATGATTACAAATCAACTGCTCTACCAAATGAGCTAAGTCGGCGTTGCGCGAGGATTATACGCTATTTGATACGCGTGAGGGTGGGGCGTCCGCCGCCTTTTTTGGGCGGTTCGCCGCCGTCGTCGGGACCGTCTTCGCCATCAAGCGCAGCCGGGCGGGCCTGCGGCGCCGGGGTCGGCACCGGGGCCAGCGTGGGCACGCTGGAGACCGGCGCCAGCGGCGCCGGCGCCGGTGCGGCCGGGGCCGCTGGCGCGTCGTCGTAGCCGCCCAGTTGCGGCTCGAAGGCCATGCCCTGGCCGTTTTCGTTGGCGTAGATGGCCATCACGTTGTTGACCGGCACGTAGATCTCGCGCGACACGCCGCCGAAGCGGGCGTGGAAGCGGATGCTGTCATTGTCCATCTTCAGCCCGGAGGTGGCGCCGAAGCTGATGTTGAGCACAATCTCGCCCTTCTTGACGTATTCCATCGGCACCGTGGTGGTGGCGTCGACTTTTACCGCCAGGTAGGGCGTGTAGCCGCTGTCGGTGCACCATTCGTAAATGGCGCGCAGCATGTAGGGCTTGGTGGAAATCTCGGACATGATCAGCGGCGCATCACCTTCTCGGACGGCGTCAGCGCTTCGATGTAGGCCGGACGCGAGAAGATGCGCTCGGCGTACTTCATCAGCGGCGCGGCGGTCTTCGACAGCTCGATGCCGTAGTGGTCCAGGCGCCACAGCAGCGGGGCCACGGCAACGTCCAGCATGGAGAACTCGTCGCCCAGCATGTACTTGTTCTTCAGGAACAGCGGCGCCAGTGTGGTCAGGCGGTCGCGGATTTCCGCGCGCGCCTTGTCGTGGCTCTTGTCGTTGGCCTTGGCGCGCTCGCTTTCCAGCGTGTGCACGTGCACGAACAGTTCTTTTTCGAAGTTGAACAGCATCAGGCGGGCGCGCGCGCGCATCAGCGGATCGGCCGGCATCAGCTGCGGGTGCGGGAAGCGCTCGTCGATGTACTCGTTGATGATGTTCGATTCGTACAGGATCAGTTCGCGTTCGACCAGGATGGGCACCTGGCCGTAGGGGTTCATGGTCGAAATGTCTTCCGGCTTGTTGAACAGGTCGACGTCGCGCACTTCGAAGTCCATGCCTTTTTCAAACAGGACCAGGCGGCAGCGTTGCGAGAATGGGCAGGTAGTACCCGAGTAGAGAACCATCATTTTTGTAGTTCCTTAGAAACAAAATGGGATGCAGCCGAAAACGGCTCACCCCAGAACGCGCCCGCCACGCGGGCGGCGCACAAAACACATAGCCGGCCCAGGGCCGGCATGCTCACTTATTTGACTTCCTTCCAGTACGATGCGTTCAGTCGCCAGGCCAGCAGCGCGAAGCCCGTCAGGAAAATCAGCACCCACACGCCGAGGCGTTTGCGGGTCTGCGCGGCAGGCTCGGCCATCCACTCCATGTAACCGACCAGGTCCGCCACTTGCGTGTCGAACTCCAGTTTGTTCAGAGTGCCGGGCTTGACCTGCTCGAAGCCGACGAATTTATGCACGCTCTTGCTTGGATCGTGCGGATCTTTTTCTTCCGCGAACTTGGCCACCTGCACGCCTTGCAATTCATGCAATACGTGCGGCATCGCCACGTTGGCCACCATCAGGTTGTTCCAGCCGTTCGGGCGGGTGTCATCCTTGTAGAAGGTGCGCAGATAGGTGTACAGATAGTCGCCGCCGGTGCCGCCCGGGCCGGCTTTGGCCCGCGCGATGACCGACAAATCAGGCGGCACCACGCCGAACCAGGCCTTGGCATCCTTGGCCGGCATGGCCGTGGTCATCATTTCGCCCACTTTTTCGCCGGTAAACAACAGGTTGCCCTTGATCTGCTCCTCCGTCAGGCCGAGGTCCTTCAGGCGGTTGTAACGCATCGAAGACGCATTATGGCAGTTCAGGCAGTAGTTCACAAACAGCTTGGCGCCATTTTGCAGCGCCGCCATGTTGGTGGAGCGGTCCGGCGCCTTGTCCAGCGGGTGGCCGCCTTCGTTGGCCAGGGCCAGGCCTGGCACCAGCGCCAGGATCGCGAGCAGTTTCTTTGCAAAATTCATATTCTTGTCCTTTTGTGCTGTGGTCGGCGGATCAGTGCGGATGGAAAGTCACGCGGGATGGCACAGTCTTGAACTGGCCCATCGCGCTCCACCACGGCATCAGCAGGAAGAAGGCAAAGTAGTACAGGGTGCAGCACTGGGACACAATGGTGCCGACCGTGCTGGGCGGCTGGGTGCCCAGATAGCCCAGGGTGATGAAGGACAGGCCGAACACCAGGTACACGTATTTGTGCCAGTCCGGACGGTAGCGGATGGACTTCACCGGCGAGTGGTCCAGCCACGGCAGGAAGGCCAGGATCACGACGGAACCGCCGAAGAACACCACGCCCCAGAATTTCGCGTCCAGCACCGACGGCAGCATGCCGACGATGGCCACCAGCGCAATCACGGCGATAACCGCCTTGGTCATGAAGGCCAGGCGCGATTTCAGCCACAGGAAGGCCACGTAGGCGGCCACGGCCACCATCAGCACCCACATGAAGTCGGCCGTGGTGGCGCGCAGCACCGAGTAGAACGGCGTGAAGTACCAGGTCGGCGCGATGTGCAGCGGGGTCTTCAGCGAGTCGCCCGGCAGGAAGTTGTTGTATTCCAGGAAATAGCCGCCCATCTCAGGCGCGAAGAACACCACGGTCGAGAAGATCAGCAGGAAGACCGACACGCCGAACAGGTCGTGCACGGTGTAGTAAGGGTGCGATGGAATCGAGTCGACCGGGTGGCCGTCCGGACCCAGGTTCTCTTTGACTTCGATGCCGTCCGGATTGGACGAGCCCACTTCGTGCAGCGCGATCAGGTGGGCGGCAACCAGGCCCAGCAGGACCAGCGGAATGGCGATCACGTGGAAGGCGAAGAAGCGGTTCAGGGTGGCGTCGGACACCACGTAGTCGCCGCGTATCCACAGCGACAGGTCGGGGCCGATCAGCGGAATGGCGCCGAACAGGTTGACGATCACCTGCGCGCCCCAGTAGGACATCTGGCCCCATGGCAGCAGGTAGCCGAAGAAGGCCTCGGCCATCAGGCACAGGAAGATGGCGAAACCGAACAGCCAGATCAGTTCGCGGGGCTTGCGGTAGGAACCGTACAGCAGGCCGCGCGTCATGTGCAGGTAGACGATGATGAAGAAGGCGGAGGCGCCGGTCGAGTGCATATAGCGCACCAGCCAGCCCCACGGCACTTCGCGCATGATGTATTCCACCGAGCCGAAGGCCAGGTTGGCGTCCGGCTTGTAGTGCATGGTCAGGAAGATGCCGGTGACGATCTGCAGCACCAGCACCAGCATGGCCAGCGAGCCGAAGATGTACCAGAAGTTGAAGTTTTTCGGGGCGTAGTACTTGCCCCACTGGTCATTCCACAGCTTGCTCAGCGGAAAGCGGTCATCGACCCAGCCCAGCGCTTTTTGCGCGGCCGGAGCGTTGGCGGGGAGTTTCGTCTCTTTGAAAGCAGCCATGGTTTATGCCTCGCCTTTCTCGTCTTTGCCGATCACCAGCTTGGTGTCGCCCATATACATATGGCGTGGAACCTGCAGATTGTCCGGCGCCGGCTTGTTCTTGTAGACGCGGCCGGCCATGTCGAAGGTCGAACCGTGGCATGGGCACAGGAAGCCGCCTTCCCAGTCGTCCGGCAGCGAAGGCTGCGGTCCCGGGGTGAATTTCGACGACGGCGAGCAGCCGAGGTGGGTGCAAATGCCCACGGCGACCAGGATTTCGGGTTTGATGGAGCGGTGTTCGTTGCGGCAGTATTCCGGGGTGAACTCCTCGGGATTGCGCTTGGAGTCGGCGTCGGCCACTTTGCCGTCGGTCTTTTTCAGCGACGCCACCATTTCCGGCGTGCGCTTGAGGATCCAGACCGGCTTGCCGCGCCACTCGACAGTGCGCATTTCGCCCGGCTGCAGCGTGGAGATATCGACTTCGACAGGTGCGCCGGCCGCTTTCGCTCGCTCGGACGGCTGGAAAGTGCTTACCAGTACACCGGCGGTGGACAGTCCAACCACGCCACCTGCCGCGCATGTTGCGGCGATCAAGCCACGACGGCCAGAATCGACCTGCTTATCGTTACTCATACCAAACCCCAATCATCAAATTGCGAAATAGTTATTATGCGTTAACCAAGCTTCCAGCAACCTTCGATTATAGGTGAAGCCAAAACCGTTTTAAAGCGAAACGTTGCATTTGTCTAAATTCCGCCCCAACACGATCGCCTTAGACTATCGACCAGTTGCTAAAAAACACGTTATGATCAGCCACACAACATAGCAAGGAGTACACCATGGGCATGATGCAGGAATTCAAAGACTTCGCCATGAAGGGCAATGTGGTCGACCTGGCGGTCGGCGTGATCGTCGGCGCGGCCTTCAGCAAGATCGTCGACTCGCTGGTGCAGGACATCATCATGCCGCCGATCGGCAAGCTGATCGGCGGACTGGACTTCGCCAACTACTACCTGCCGCTGAACGGCCAGGCCGCCAGCCTGAGCCTGGCCGAAGCCAAGAAACTGGGCGCCGTGCTGGCGTACGGTAACTTTCTGACCATCCTGTTAAACTTTGTCATCCTGGCGTTCATCATCTTCCAGATGGTGCGCCTGCTGCAGAAAGCCCGCAAAGCCGAACCCGTCGCGGTGGAGGCGCCGGCGCCGACCGCCGAGGACATCCTGCTGCTGCGCGAAATCCGCGACGCACTGAAAAAATAAGCCGGACGGCACGCAGACCGTCCCGGCGGCAACCCCAAGGGCGGTGACATGCGACGACTGTGGTTATTGTTTGCTCAGGTGGTGACCGTGGTCCTGGCGCTGTACTTCGTGCACAGCGCCATGCGGCCGGACTGGCCCGGCCTGCCCGGATGGTCCGGACTATCCGGCGGCGCGGCCCCGGCGCCGCAGTCTGGCGCCGCCCGCAGCGCCTTACTCGGCGGCAATTCCCCGCCCTCCCCCGGTTCCTACCGCGCGGCCGCCGCGCTGGCCATGCCGGCGGTGGTCAACGTGCTCACCACCAAGGCCCCGCGCCGCAAGCATCCGCTGACGCGCGACCCCTTCTTCAAAAAATTCTTCGGCGACCGCGACCGTGACGGCGACGAGGACGACCAGTCCAGCCTGGGCTCGGGCGTCATCGTCAGCGCCCAGGGCTACATCCTCACCAACAACCACGTGGTGGACGCCGCCGACGAGATCCAGGTGGTGCTGGCCGACGGCCGCAAGGCCGCCGCCAAGGTGGTGGGCACCGACCCGGAAACCGACCTGGCCGTGATCAAGGTGGACCTCGACAAGCTGCCGGTAATCGTACTGGGCCAGGCCGACCAGGCACGCGTGGGCGACGTGGTGCTGGCCATCGGCAACCCCTTCGGCGTGGGCCAGACCGTGACCATGGGCATTATTTCCGCCCTGGGGCGCAACAATCTGCACATCAACAACTTTGAAAACTTCATCCAGACCGACGCCGCCATCAATTTCGGCAACTCGGGCGGCGCGCTGATCGACACCAGCGGCAAGCTGCTGGGCATCAACTCGGCGATTTACTCGCAGACCGGCGGCTCGGTCGGCATCGGCTTCGCCATCCCGGTCTCCACCGCGAAAACCGTGATGGATGCCATCATCGCCTCCGGCCACGTGGTGCGCGGCTGGATAGGGGTGGAGTCGCAGGAGATCACACCCGAGCTGGCCGACAGCTTCGGCCTCAAGGTGCAGACCGGCGCCATCATCGCCGGCGTGGTGCGCAACGGCCCGGCCGACAAGGGCGGCATGAAGCCGGGCGACATCCTGCTGTCGGTCGAAGGCAAGACCGTGGCCGACACCAACGACATGCTGAACCTGATCGCCCAGCTGCCGCCGGGCGAAAAAGCTACAATGCGGGTGCTGCGCAAGAGCCGCGAGACGGAGCTTGCCATCACCGTGGGCAAGCGCCCTGTTTCACGCTAACCATCCCTATCCCCTATGCACCTGCGCGACCTGAAGAACTACCTCACCGAACTGGCCGACAACAACAACCGCCCCTGGTTCATCATGAACAAGCCGCGCTACGACATCCTGCGCGAAGAATTCCTGGAGGTGGTCACCCAGGTCATCGCCGAGCTGGGCAAGTTCGACCCGGCGGTGAAGTTCTGCAATCCGAAGAAGGCCATGTTCCGCATCAACCGCGACGTGCGCTTCGCCCACGACAAGAGCCCGTACAAGACGCGCTTCTCGGCCGCCATCGCGCCCAACGACATGCGCCGCCCGTCCAAGGCGGGCGGCCCGACCTATTACTTCCAGCTGGACGGCGAAGGCCGTTTGCTGTTCGGCGCCGGCGAGTACATGCCGCCGCCGGAGCGCACCAAGGCGCTGCGCCGCCACATGGTGGAAGACGCGGCCGGCTTTTCCAAGGCGCTGAAGAACAAGGCGCTGAAGGCGCGCTACGGCACCATCCAGGACGAAGGCAAGCTGCAGCGCCCGCCCAAGGGCTTCGACGCGGACCATGAGCACATCGAGTTCATCAAGCTGAAAAGCTTCTTCGTGTGGACCGAGATGCAGCTGGACCTGAACAAGCCGGACCTGCTGCTGCCACTGATCGCCAACGGCCTGAAGGACGCCTACCCCCTGGTGACCTGGATGCGCTCGGCCAAGGTGGAAGAAGAAGAAACCGAAGCCTGAGCGGCTTCCCGCGCCAGCCACTGCTCGATAAACTCCACGCACACCCGCACCTTGGCCGAGGTGGACAGCCGCGACGCGAACACGGCCCACACGTCGGCCGGCTGCGCGTAGGCCGGCAGCACCCGTTGCAGCTCGCCGCGCGCCAGCGCCGGCCCCACGTCCCACACCGAACGCAGGATGATGCCGTGGCCGTCCAGCGCCCACTGGTGCACGATCTCGCCGTTATTGGCCGATAGCGCCCCCGCCACCTTCACCGCTTCCACGCCGTCCGGGCCGGCCAGCAGCCAGCGTCCAACGTCCTGGTCGCGCTCGCGGATGACGATGCAGCGGTGCTGCGCCAGCTCGGCCAGCGTGGCCGGCGCGCCGTGCCGCGCCAGGTAGGACGGCGCCGCGCACAGCACCCGCTGGTTGGCGGCGATGCGGCGCGCCATCAGGTGGGGCTCGTGCGCCTCGCCCACGCGGATATCAAGATGGAAGCCTTCGCCTATCAGGTCCACCGGACGGTCCAGCAGTTCCAGTTGCACCTCCAGCGCAGGATAGCGCAGCGCCAGCGCCGAGATGGCGGGCGCCACGCGGTTGCGGCCGAAACCGGAGCTGGTGCAGATGCGCAGCAGGCCGCTGGGCGCGCTCTGCCCGCTCGAGACCGCGTCGCGCATCTGGTCCACGTCCTCCAGTATCCGCAGCGCCCACTGCAGCACCACGCCGCCCTGCTCCGTCACGGCCACGCTGCGCGTGGTCCGGTGCAGCAGCTTCACCTGCAGCGACTGCTCCAGCAGCGCGATGCGCTTGCTGACATAGGCATTCGACACGCCCAGGGAGCGGGCGGCGGCGGCAAAGCCGCGCTCGCGCACCAAGGTGGAAAACAGGCGCAGATCGGCCAGCAGGGGTTGATTGTTCACGATGTGTGCACGCCGGGATTACGAATCAGCCGATTATAGCGCTGCCGATTAACGCTATGCTGGATCCCACATCAACCGGAGGATCCATGAAAACGCACCGCATCGCAGTCATCGCCGGCGACGGCATAGGCCAGGAAGTCATGCCGGAAGGCCTGCGCGCCGTCCAGGCCGCAGCGCGCAAGCACAAGCTCGCGCTGGAATTCACCACCTTTGAATGGGCCGACTGCAGCTACTACGCCCGGCACGGCAAGATGATGCCGGACGACTGGTTCGCCCAGCTGAAGGACTTCGACGCCATCTACTTCGGCGCCGTCGGCTGGCCGGACACGGTGCCCGACCATGTTTCGCTGTGGGGCTCGCTCATCAAGTTCCGCCGCGAGTTCGACCAGTATGTGAACCTGCGCCCGGTGCGCCTGATGCCGGGCGTGCCCTGCCCGCTGGCCAACAAGCAGCCCGGCGACATCGATTTCTACGTGGTGCGCGAGAACACCGAGGGCGAATACTCGTCCGTGGGCGGCCGCATCTTCGAAGGCACGGAGCGCGAAACGGTGCTGCAGGAGGCGGTGTTCACGCGCAAGGGCGTGGACCGCATCCTGAAGTACGCCTTCGAGCTGGCGCAGAGCCGCCCGAAAAAACACCTGACCTCGGCCACCAAGTCCAACGGCATCGCCATCAGCATGCCTTACTGGGACGAGCGGGTGAAGAAAATGGCGGGCGAGTACCCCGAGGTGCGCTGGGACCAGTACCACATCGACATCCTGGCGGCGCGCTTCGTGCTCAGCCCCGAGCGCTTCGACGTGGTGGTGGCCTCCAACCTGTTCGGCGACATCCTGTCCGACCTGGGGCCGGCCTGCACCGGCACCATAGGCATAGCGCCGTCGGCCAACCTGAACCCGGAGCGCGTGTTCCCCTCGCTGTTCGAGCCGGTGCACGGCTCGGCGCCCGACATCGCGGGCAAGAACATCGCCAACCCCGTGGCCATGATCTGGTCCGGCGCGCTGATGCTGGACTTCCTCGGCCAAGGCGACGCCGCCCAGCAGGCCACCTTCCAGGCCGCGCAGGGCGACATCATGCGCGCCATCGAGACCGTGCTGGTGGATGGCCCGCGCACGCCCGACATGGGCGGCACGGCCAGCACCACCGACATGGGAAAGGCGGTGGCCGCGCTGATTTAAGTGCCTTAATTTGCAGTTCATGTCGCCGAATTGGCAGTTCGTCGCACTCCGGTGGAGTGCCGCCGTGTGTTTATCTATAGTTCACTCAACGCAAACGCAAACACACACGCAGCACCCACCAGACAAGGAGAAACATCATGAACATCGCTAAAAACATGGAAGCCATCTTCATCGCCGCAGTAGCCCTGGCCAGCGTCGCCAGCTTCGCTACCGCCGCCGTGCCGGTGACCGCACCGGCCGCTCCCGCCGCCGTGGTGGCCAAGGCTCCCGCCGCCGCCATGCCCGTGGTGACGATTACCGCCAAACGGCTGAGCGCCGCCGAAAAAGCAGCGCTCGCCAACTAACGCAGTATCTGCCCAGCAGGCAGCACACCACTTCCACGGAGCACGCAATGAACAACTTTATCAGCGCAACGATGATGGCAGCCACCCTGTACGCGGCGCACGGCGCCACCATCGCACAGGAGATGGCCAGCGAAAGCCGCCGCATCGATGCGCGTGCCGTGAAGGTGGTGCTCGACGGCGTCATCAGCCTCAATGTCAAGCAGGGCGCGACCGCCTCGCTGGTGGTCAGCGGCGACAAGCGCTACCTGACCAAGGTGACTGTGGTGCAGAACGGCGACACGCTGCGCATCGGCACGGAACTGAACGGCGTGCAGCTGCACAACCACCAGCTGCGCGCTGAACTGACGCTGCCCAATCTGCGCGAACTGGTGTCGGCCGGCGTGGGCTCGGCCGACGTGAGCGGCTTCACCGGCGACGAAATGCGCCTGGCGCTCGAAGGCGCGGGCGCCGTCAACGTCACCTCGCGCTACCGCAACGTGAACGCCAGACTGACCGGCGTGGGCAGCATGCACCTGAACGCCGGCGAGGCTGAAACAGTCGGCCTGGATTTGCGCGGCGCGGGGCAGATCGTGGTCAGCGGCCAAAGCAAAAGCCTGAACGCCAAGCTGGGCGGCATCGGCAGCCTGGACGCGCAGCAGCTGCGCGCCGACAGCGTGGACGTGGACCTGAGCGGCCTGGGCGGCGCCACGGTGTACGCCAAGACCAGCGCCAATCTGCGCCTGACCGGCCTGGGTTCGGCCACCGTGTACGGCAAGCCCGCCAACCGCAGCGCCAGCGCGCGCGGCCTGGGCAGCGTGGCCTGGAACTAGTGCGCGCCGGCGGCCGGCAGCATCACTTTACCCAGCTGTATCAGGGCCGGCCCGAGCAGCACCATCATCAGCGTGGGGAAGATGCAGAAGATCAGCGGGAACAGCATCTTCAGCGCGATCTTCGCCGCCGCCTCTTCCGCCATCATGCTGCGCTTGCCGCGCAAATTCTCCGCATGCACCCGCAGCGAGTCGCCCATGCTGGTGCCGAAGCGCTCGGACTGGATCAGCATGGCCACCAGCGTGTCCACGTCCTCCACGCCGCTGCGCAGCGCCAGGTTGCGCAAGGCCCGCTCCTTGCTGAAGCCGGCCCGCATTTCCATCAGCACCAGCTGCAGCTCCTGCGCCAGCACCACGCTCTTGAGGTGCACCTCGCCGGCCACCTTGGCCAGCGCGCGCTCCAGGCTCAGGCCCGCCTCCACGCACACCGTCAGCAAGTCCAGCGCGTCCGGCAGATGCTCGAAGATGTCGCGCTGGCGCGCGGCGGCGGTGCGCGCCAGCAGCACGTTGGGCAGGTAGTAGCCCAGCGCCGCTGAACCCAGCAGCGCGGCCAGCCAGCCGCGCCCCACGGCGCCGCCCGGCGCGTCCGCCGACAAGGCCCAGGCCAGCACGGCCAGCAGCGCCGGCAACAGCAGCGACAGCAGCGTCTTGGCCGCGAAGTACAGCGTGGGCGCCGAGGCGTGGCGCCAGCCTGCCGTCATGAAGCGGGTGCGCAGCGGCGAACGCTCCCAGCCCTCCTCCGGCAGCGACAGCCGCACAAAGGGCTGCGCCACCTTGGCCGCCTTCTCCACCCAGCCGGACGGCGCGTCCACGCGGCTCTCCGGCAGCGCGTGCGCAGCCAGGCGCTGGCGCAGCGCGCCGGGGACCAGCAGCGCCATGGCCGCCAGCGCCACCAGCGCCACCACCACGAAGACCACCAGCAGGAACAGCAGGTGGTTCAGGTCCAGTGCCGGCGCGTTCACAGGCGTATCCTGATCAGCTGGCGCATCCACAGCAGCCCGGCCAGCATGGCCCCGGCGCCGTACCACAGCATTTTCACGCCGCCCGGGTCGGTCCACAGCACGCTGATGTACTCGTAGCTGGTGAGCGACATCATGGCGATGGCGCCCAGCGGCAGCAAGCCCAGTATCCAGGCCGACATGCGGCCCTCGGCCGTGAGCACGCGGATCTGCCCCAGCAGGCGCAGGCGGGCGCGCACCATGCGCGCGATATTGCCCAGCAATTCAGCCAGATTGCCGCCCGACTCGCGCTGGATCAGCACCGCGATCACCAGGTAGCGCAGATCGGTCAGCGGAATGCGCGCGCCCAGGTTGTGCAAGGCTTCGTTCATCGGCACGCCGTAGTTGATCTCCTCGTAGGCGGTGCGGAATTCGCTGCCTATGGGCTCCGGCATCTCGTTGCCCACCATGTGCAGCACGTTGGCGAAGGAGTGGCCGGCGCGCAGAGCGCGGCTGAGGAAGTCCGCCGCCTCGGGCAACTGCTCCTGCAGCCTGGCCAGGCGCGCGCTGCGCGCCCGGTATAGCAGCAGCGCCGGCGCCAGCAAGGCCGCCGCGAGGGCCAGCAGGTGCGCGGGGCGCGGCAGGCCGGCCAGCGGCGGCGCCACGGCGGCGGCCAGCAGCAGCCCGGCCTGCACACCCAGCAGGCGCGCCACGCTCCAGCCCATTCCCGCCTGCAGCAGCAGCCGGTCCAGCAGCACCGCCAGCGGCAGCAGCCGGGGACGCCGCAGCAGCGCTTCCAGCCAGGGCGCGGCGCTGTAGCGGCGCTGCTTGAGGATGGTGACGCGCGGCGCCAGGGCGCCGTCCTCGCCGCGCGCGGCCATCAGCTCCAGGCGGCGCGCTATGCGGCGCGCGCCGCCGCCGTGCGTGCCGGACCACCAGAGCCAGGCGCCCTCGATCAGCAGGATCACGGCGGCGAACAGCAGCACGGCAAATGCGGAAAAGACCAGGTCCATGGCAGCTCCTGTGAAGGGACGGACGGCGTGCTTACTCGTAAATCTTGTCCGGGTCGAAGGCGCTGTCCGGCACGGCCGCGCCGAACATGCGCAGCCGGTCCGCAAAGCGCGGCCGCACGCCGGTGGCGCGGAACTGGCCCTGCACCTTGCCCTCGGCGTCCACGCCGGTTTGCTCGTAGCGGAAAATCTCGTGCATGGCGATCATGTCGCCCTCCATGCCGGTGATCTCCTGCAGGCTGACCAGCTTGCGCGCGCCGTCGGTCAGGCGCGACACCTGCATCACCACCGTCAACGCCGAGCAGATCTGCTGGCGGGTGGCGCGCGGCGTGAGCGTGAGCCCCGCCATGCCGACCATATTCTCCAGCCGCGACAAGGCGTCGCGCGGCGAATTGGAGTGGATGGTGGCCAGCGAGCCCTCGTGGCCGGTGTTCATGGCCTGCAGCATGTCGACCGCCTCGGCGCCGCGCACCTCTCCCAGGACGATGCGGTCCGGCCGCATGCGCAGCGCGTTGCGCACCAGCGCGCGCTGCGTGACCTCGCCCTTGCCCTCGATATTGGGCGGCCGCGTTTCCAGCCGCACCACGTGCGGCTGGCGCAGCTGCAGCTCGGCCGCGTCCTCGATGGTGACCACGCGCTCGCTGCCGGGAATGAAGCCGGACAGCACGTTGAGCAAGGTGGTCTTGCCGCTGCCGGTGCCGCCCGAAATAAGGATGTTGATCTTGGCGTGGCCCAGCGCCTCCAGCACCTGGACCATGGGCGGGGTGACGCTCTTGTAGGCCAGCAGATTGGCCATCGTCAGCGGCTGCACGGCGAAGCGGCGGATCGACAGCATGGGACCGTCGATCGCCAGCGGCGGGATGATGGCGTTCACGCGCGAGCCGTCCGGCAGGCGCGCGTCCACCATGGGGCTCGATTCGTCGATGCGGCGCCCCACGCGCGAGACGATCTTCTCGATGATCTTCATCAGGTGGGCGTTGTCGTGGAAGGTCACGCCGCTCAGTTCAAGCCGGCCTCCCCGCTCCACATACACTTTGGCCCAGGTGTTGACCAGGATGTCGGACACGCCGGCGTCCGCCAGCAGCGGCTCGAGCGGGCCGAAGCCCAGCATCTCGTGCTGGATGTCGAGCACCAGGCGGTGCCGCTCCTGCTGGTTCAGAACGATGCGCTCGTCCTCGATCACGCGCTGCACCAGCAGCGCCAGCTCGTGCTTGAACTGCTCCGGCGTGAGCCGCTTCAGGCGCTCCAGGTCGATGCGGTCCAGGATGGTCTGGTGCATGGTCTTGCGCAGCGCCTGGTAGGCCGCGTCGGGCAGGCTGCCCATGGCCCCCGGATGCAGGCCGACCACGCCGGCGCTGCCCCTTGTTTCGTCGCCACTGGCCAGGCGTTCGCGCAAACTCATGATCTTCTCCTCGTATGGGTTACAGGTCGAACTAGAGTTCAGACTCGCTGCGGCCGAACAGGCGGTCGAACAGGCCCTTGCTTTCCGGGACGCGGCGCGCCGTCACCACTTCCACCAGGTCGGCCAGGCTGCGCGCCACCGGGCTGCTGCGCGAGAGCTGCAGCAGCGGCACGCCCTGGTTGACCGAATCGGTGGCGGACAGGTAGTCGTTCGGCACCGTGTGCATCACCTCCGCGCCCAGCGCCTGTTCCAGGTCGGCCAGGCGCAGCTTGCCGCCGCGCTCGTAGCGGTTGACGATCAGGCGGATGCGTTCGCCCGGATAGCCGAGCGAGCGGAAGATGTCGAGCAGGCGGCGGCCGTCGCGGATGTCCGGCAGCGCCAGTTGCAGCACCGGATAGATGGCGTCCGCGCTGTCGAGCGCGCGCAGCGAGATGGCGTCGATCTGGCGCCCCACGTCCAGCACGATGTAGTCGTAGTGCTGGCGCGCCACGCGCATGATGGCGTCCATGTGCTCCGGCTTCATGGTCCCGGCCTGGTGCGGATCGTCGGCCGCCGCCAGCACGCCGAAATTGGGCGTGACGTGCACCAGGCAGGAATCGAGGAAGGCGCCGTCCATGCGCGCGATCTGCGCGCAGATGTCGGACAGCGTCATGGCCGGCTTCTGGTCCGACACGTACAGGGTGGCGTCGCCGAACTGGCCGTGCAGGTCGATCAGCAGCACCTTGCGCTCGGCCAGCACCGCCAGCGCGTAGCCGAAATTGGTGGCCAGGAAGGTGGCGCCGCTGCCGCCCTTGCAGGAGATGAAGGCCAGCGCCTTGCCGTCGCGCATATGGGCCACGCCGGTCTCCACCTCGATGCGGTCCATCGCCTCGTGGAAGGCGCGGTGCACCAGCGGCAGCGGCAGCACCTCGCGCATGCCGGCGCGCATGGCGCGTATCAGCAGCTCCTGCTGCGGCCCGCGCGTGAGCAGCATGCAGCAGGCGCGCGGATAGTGCTTGACCAGGCGCTCGACCAGCTCGGCCTCCTCCGGCTGCACCTCGCTGGCGTCGAGTATCACCAGTTCGGGCGCCTCGGCCAGCACGCGCTCGACCGCGTCGCGCAGGCCCAGGCGCGAGGCCACCAGCTGCACCGCTGGCATGCGCGCCGATCCCTGCGCCGCCACTTCGGCGTGCAGCAGATTGTCGCGGCTTATGATCAAGGCTTTCATGGTCATTCCTTCCTCAAATGGTGCGCCGTGTCAGGGAGGCGGCGGGGCAGGCGCGGCGCACAGCGCGCTGCCCGGCTGGTATCCCAGCGCGCCGGCGCGCGCCGTGGAATCCGAGGGCGGCAAGGCCAGGCCTTGCCAGTCCATGCGCGGCAAAGGCGGCAGCAGCGGCTGGAACGGCACCGGCTGGCAGCTGGCTGCGTCGGCCGGGCTGCAGATGCGGGCGCGCACAAAGCGGATGCAGTCGCTGCCGTTCGGGTTGCGCAGGCAGTACAGCAGGTTCAGCGCCGGGCACGGCGCGCGCGCGCCCTGCGCTACCGGCTGCAGCGCGCCGGCTGCGTCCTGCCACAGGTACTCGATGCGCAGATAGCTGCCGTCGACCGGCGCTCCCATCGCCAGCGCACCGGCGCCGGCGCGCAGCAGCGCGCGCTGGCGCAGCTGTTCCATCGCCGCCGCGTCGTTGTAGTCGGTGACGGCGGCGGCGCGCACGGCGGCGCGCGTGACTGCCTGCAGCGTGTTCCACAGATAGACCAGGCGGGCGCACTCCAGCAGACCGTACATCACCACCAGGAACAGCGGCAGCGCGAGCACCAGCTCGACCAGCACGGCGCCGGCCGCACGGCGTTCAGTTTTCATAGCGCAGCACCACGTCCGTCCGCAGCAGCAAGCCGTCGTGGCCCAGCAGAAAGCCGCTCAGGCCATCCCACTGGGCGGCGCGCACGGTCAGCAGCATGCTCACCCTGATACGCTGCGGCAAACTGGCGGCGACGCCGCAGGCGGCATCGCACACCACGGCCAGGCTCAGATCCGAGGTGTCGACATGCTCGCTCTCCAGCTGCGCCAGGACCTGGGCGCGCACCGCCGCCTCCGCCTGCTGATAACTGGCCACCTTGCCCATCTGCAGGCGCGGCAGCGACGCCATCCGGCTCGCCGCCGCGTAGGCCGCTTTTTCCAGCAGCATCTGCTGGCGCATGGCGCGCCCCACCGTCAGCACGCAAGGCGCGACCCAATACGTCAGCAGCAGGATCAGCGCCAGCTCCACCAGGATGGCGCCGCGCGCGCGGCCCCTGCGCAGCGCCGTCTTCATCGGTACAGCTCCACACTGCCGCCCAGATCGTTTTCATCGGCCACGCCGATAAATTCGCCGTACACGCCGGCCGGGCCGGCTTGCGCCGTCATCAGGAAGCGGCCCAGCGCCAGGGCCGGCGCCTGCGTGTCGGCGCCGGGCGCCACCGGGCATTGCAGCAGCGGGATCGTCAGCACGCGCCGCCCAGCGAGGGCCGGCTGGGACGGCGCCAGGAAATAGCTGCCGCTGGTGCGGAAATACGGCGCCGTCGCCGTGTATGCGGGGGCCGAGGGCACCGGGCCGGCAGTCACCGGATACAGGAAGGGCCACTGGCTGCGGAGGATGGCCGCGCCGCCCGCAGCCTGTTTGGCGGGGCCGTATGTCCACAGCGGGCCATACGCGGCCGCATCGGCCGGGCCGGTGGCGCGGTCGGCCACGGTGTTGTATTTCTGGCCGGCCGCTGCCACGGCCGGCTGCGCGCTGGGGCCGGTGGGCGCCGGCACCATCCAGGTCGCGGCGCTGGCCGTGCCGAATTCGCGCACATTGGTGTCCGGCGGCGCGCTGGCCGGCACGCAGGCCAGCGCGCCGCCGCCATACACGCCGAAGCGCGAATTGAGCTGCTCGCCCAGCGTGAAGCCGGCCGGCCGGCGCAGCCTGAGCGTGGCGCCCGTGACGCGCGGCAACTGCACCGTGCCGCTGCACATAAAAGGCGCCAGCACCGCGTCGCCGGTCTGCTGCACCGGCCCCGGTGCGGGGCCGGCATATTGGAAAGGATCGACCAGGAAGTATTCCGCCGTGGTGGTGTTCGCCTCGGCGTTCAGCTTGAGCAGGTTGTAGGACACGCCGTAGCGAAAGCCGTATGTCAGCAGCTCCTGCGCGCCGGCGCCCGCACCGCTGGAGGCGGCGCCGGGATTGATGCGCGTGGTGCTGGCGCCCCCCATGGCGCAGATGGCCAGCGGCGTCACCTGCGCCCGCGCGCGCCCGGCCACGGCGCGGCCCGCCATGGTCAGCTGCCCGGCAACGCCGGCCATGCGCAGGAAGACGGTACCGACCGCGCCAGCGTCCAGCTCCCTGGTGTCCACCTTGGCGTAGGCCACGCCGGCCGGCGCGGCGGCGGCGCCGGCCGCGTCCAGCCAGGCCGCGTCCGGCGCATCCGGGGTGGCGCTGAATCTGAGCGCGGCCGGCTTCCATGACAGCGCCCCTCCCTGATAGCTCTGCTGTTCGGCCACGATGCGGGCCTGGTCGGCGGCAGTGTCCACGCCGGCCGCCGTGCCGTCCAGCGAGCGCGCGGCGGCCAGCGCCGCCGCATCCGCCAGATTTTGCAGGCGGCTCTTCTGCTGGTACAGCAAGGACAGGTCCAGCGCCATGCCGATCACGCACAGCAGTACCGGCAGCAGCAGCGCGAACAGCATGGACAGCACGCCGCGCTGACGCGCCTGGCTGCAGTGGACGGCGCGGCGCATCACTTGGCTCCGCTCACGCCGATGGTGAAGCTGCCCTGCTGCGGCGCCGCTTCGGTGAAACTCTTTTGGTAGCGTCCCTGCGCGTGGGCGGCGGCGCCACCGTCCATGCCGGCCGCCGCCTGGCCGCGCGCGTGGGCCTGGCGGGCCGCGTCCGGGTTGGCGATCTGCAGCGCCAGCGTGGCGCGAGTGGCCTCGCCGAACGGCAGCGGCGCCGCGCCAGCGCCGGACTGCTGCGTGCGCCCGGCCGCACAGCCCGACAGCAGCACGGACAGCAGCACGGACAGCAGCAGCGGCAGCGCGGACCGCTGGCCTGGCAGGAATCGGCGTGGCGTCATGGTTGTCCTCCTTGCGGGCGCGCGCCCAGAAACAGTTCGCCGCGCGCCGGCGGCGCCATGCTGCCGGTGGGCAGCGCCGGTTCGCCCGGCGGCAAGGGCTTGACCAGGTGGGCGGTGATAACAAACAGCAGTTCGCTGCGGTCATGCTGGAAGTCGGTGCTGCGGAACAGCGCACCCAGCACCGGCAGTTCGCCCAGCAGCGGCAAGCCCTTGACGGTGGTGTTCTGGGTGTTGCGTATCAGGCCGCCGATGGCGAAGCTCTGGCCGTCGTACAGCTGCACCGTGGTGGTGGCGCGGCGCGTGGTGATCAGCGGCAGGATGGCGCTGCCGGCAAAGCCGGTGGCGGAAATGCCTATGCCCTCGCGCGCCAGCTCCGACACTTCCGGCGCCACCTTCAGGTTGATGCGCCCGCCGGCCAGCACCGTGGGCGTGAAGCGCAGGCCCACGCCGAACTCCTTTTCCTCCAGCGTGACCTTGTCCTTGTCCTGCGCCACCGGGATGAAGATCTTGCCGCCGGCCAGGAAGCTGCCCTCCTGGCCGCTGATGGCCATCACCGTGGGCTCGGCCAGGATGCGCACCAGGCCGTCCTTGCGCTCGGCGTCCAGCGTGATGCGCTTGCTGTCGCCCTTGCTCAGGTCGAGCCGGCCGCCCGGCAGGCCGGACAGGAAATTGGACAGCACGGTGGCGGCCCAGCCGCCGCCGGCGTAGTGCAGCATCACGCCCGCCTCCAGTTTGTCGAGCAGGTTCTTGGACACCTCGGCGATTTTCACTTCCAGCATCACCTGCTGCGGCGCCGTCACGGCCAGCAGGTTGACCACGCGGCTCAGGTTCGGGCCGGCCGCCGCTGCGGGAGCGCCCGGCGCGGCGGCCGGCGCGGACTGCGCCCCCTTTTCCTCAGCCGCGCGCGCGACGGCCAGCGGCTGCACCGGCCGGCGCACATAGGCCTGCGCCAGCTCCAGCACCTGCACCAGCGTGGCGCCGTCGTCCACCGTGCCGCTCAGCACCAGCGCGTCGCCGGCCGCCGTCACGCGGATGTATTTCTCCTGCGGCAGCAGCTCGGCAAGCGCGCCTTTCAGGCCGGCCACGTCCATGCCCACCACCAGGTCGATCAGGCTGCATTTGCCGCTCTTGCCCTGCACCACCATATTGGTGCTGCCGATATCCACGCCGGCCAGGTAGAGCGTGTCCGGCGCCACCAGCATGGCTTGCGCCACCGCCGGGTTGCCTATGCTGCGGCTGGCCACCGGCTCGGGCAGGCGCAGCAGGGTGGACTTGCCCGGCTGCAGCGCCAGGCTGTGCTGGGCCGGCGTCTCGCCCGAGCAGCGCGGCCCTTCGCCGGCGGGCGCCGCCAGCGCCTGCTGGAAGCAGCAGGCCAGCGTCAGGATGGACAAGGTCTTCATGGCGGGCCTCACAGGCATTCCCGGCTGCTGTGCAGGCCGTTGATGACGCTGATGCAATGGCGCGCCGGCGCGGCCGACGCCAGCTGCGGGCGCGGCGCGGCGGCGGCCGGGCGGGCCGGCGCGGCCGGCGCGGCGGTCTCGGCGGCCGGCTCGTGCAGGCCCAGCAGCGTGCCCTTGGTGGCGCCGCCGGTCACGCCCGGCCGCGGGTCGATCTGGTTGCGCAGCGCCAGCGACAGGCTGCCCACGCTGCGCGCCAGGTCCAAATGCTCGGCCTGCTCCGGCGTCACCTCCAGCGTGACGGCGTTCACCACGCGCGGCTTGGTGTCGTCGCGGCTCACTTCCTGCGCCACCGCCAGCACCAGGATGCGCTCGAGCACGATCTTGGAAATGTCGCGCTGCTGTTGCTGCTCGCCGGCCTGGGTGTGCACGATGATGTCGACAAAATTTCCCGGCAGCGCAAAGCCTGCCACGCCCACCACGTCGTTCACACGCACGGTGATGGCGCGCTTGCCCTCGGCGATCAGCGCCGACAGGCCGCCCAGCGTGCCGGCCGGGGCCAGCTTGGCCTCGCTCAGCGGTTCGCCGCGCAGCACGCTGGTCTTCAGCACCCGGCCGCTGAGCCGGGCCGGATCGCGCAGCGCGCCCGGCGGCAGCGCGTCGGCCGGCCAGTCCGCCAGCTTGAACATGTCCGGCGCCAGGCGCTGGCCCAGGTTGACGTCGGCGGCGGCCACCACGATGCGGCCGGCCGCGCCCGGCGTTTGCCGCAGCAGCCAGCGCGAGGCCAGCAGCACCGCCGCCAGCCCCAGCACTGCCGCCAGCCCCAGCATCAGGTAAGCGCGCCGGTTTTTCATGCCGCCCTCGCCCGCAAGCAGGCCTGCTCCGCATCCGCCTGGGCCTGCACTTCGGCCGGCCAGCAGGCGGCGAACATGCTGGACCAGGCCTGGTCCAGCGCCGCCACCGACAGGCGCGGCGCCTGGCCCGCGTAGCCGGCGAAGTCGGCGATGCGGCCCAAGATCTCGCGCGGATAGCTGGCCAGCAGCGGCTGGCCGCTGCCCCGGTGCAGCTCCTCGATCAGGTAGCGCAGGCCGGCGTCGTCCAGCGCCACGCCGGCGGCGCGGCACTGCAGGCGGAACAGGCTGCGGTAGCTGGCCTCGCTGAGCGCGCCCACATGGATCTTGTAGCCCAGCCGGCGCAGCGCCGAGCCGTCCAGCAGCGCCTGCGGCGCCAGGTTGGTGGCGAACACCAGCATGGCCTGGAAAGGCATGGAGAATTTGTGGCCGCCCTGCAGCGACAGCTGGTCCTGGCCCGCGTCCAGCGGCTGGATCAGGCGGTTCAGCAGGGCCGGCGCGCTCAGGCGCTGGCGGCCCAGGTCGTCGATAATGAACAGGCCGTGGCTGGCCTTGCAATGCGGCGGCGCCTGGTAGCAGCCGGAAAAGGCGTCATGGCGCAGCTCCAGCATGGACTCGTCCAGCTCCGCGCCCAGCTGCACCACCGGCCGCTGGCACAGCACCCAGCGCGCGTCGGTGCTGCGCCGTTCCAGCGGCTGGCGCCCCGCCGCGCCCGGCGGCAGCGACGGCGGCAGGTGCACCGCCGGATCGTACAGCTGGATAATCTCCTGCCCCACCGCCACCGCGTGCGGCACCAGCACCGTGCCCTGCAGCAGCCGGCCCAGCCTGCGCGCCAGCGTGCTCTTGCCGCTGCCGGGCGGACCGTACAGCAGCATCGAGCGCCCGGCGTGCATGGCCGCGCCGATCAGGTTGCGCACCGCCGGCTCCAGCCCGGCCTCGCCGAACACCGCCTCCACGTCCTCGGCGCTGGGCACGGGCAGCTGGGCCGCCTGGCGCGCGGCCATGGCGCGCCAGGCCTCCAGCGTCACCGGCGCCGGCCCCTGGTAGGGCGAGCGCTCCAGCCAGCCGGCCGCGCGCAGCTTGCCGGCCGCCGTCAGCTGGTATTGCACATCGATGTCGGCGTCGCCGCGCCAGGCCACTTCGGCCAGCTGCTCGGCCACCATGAAATCGAGCGCCTCGCGCAAGACATTGATCGACAGCCGCAACCGCGTGGCCAGGATGGGCAAATGGGTGCGCCCGGCCACATAAATGGCCTTGGCGGCCAGCTCGACGATCAGCTGCAGCTCCAGTCCCGTCTCGCGCACGCACTTGGGCTGCGGCGGCAGCAGCGCGCCTTGGATGTCCTCCTCGCTACGGCTAGCGGGCAGTGCGGTGGCAAACTCCATCATGCGATTCTCCTGATAAATGTTGCGATGAGGAATCGATACTAGCAAGGGCGAACGGGGACGATATTGAGCTACAGCAAAGGCTAAGCGCGGCAGTGCGGCGCCAGCACCACGCCCGCCGTACCCAGCGCCACGGCCACGCCGTAAGGCATGCCGCCGACGCTGTGGCCAGGCTGCAAGGGCACCGGCTGCAGGGGTACGCCCGCCAGGCGCAGCAGGGCCGGCAGCAGCATGGCGCGCAGATTGGCCAGGCCGCGCCGCCACTGGCCGCTGGCCGCCATCAGCAGCAAGCCCAGCACGCCGCCGGCCGCAAAGCTCAGCAAGGCGATATCGACCGCCTGCAGCGGACCGCTGAAAGCGCCCACCATGGCCATCAGCTTGACGTCGCCGGCGGCCATGCCGCGCAGCAAGTACAGCGGCAGAAAGAGAAAGAAGCCGGCCAGCAGCCCCGCCAGCCACTGCGTCAGCAGCGCGTGCGGCGGCCCGGCCAGGCCGTGCAGCACCAGCGCCAGCAGCAAACCGCCGAGCACCAGGGCGTTGGGAATCTTGCGCAGCGCCAGATCAGTGGCGGCCGCTTGCAGCACCAGCCACAGCAACAGCACCTCGGTCGCGGTCCACATCGGGTCCTCCCAGTGGTAGTGGGCGCGCCGCACCGGATCAGCGGCGCGCCCGGCAGCGCGTCAGACCACGTTCATGGCGGTGATGATCTCGCCGAACGCCGCCACGATGGCCGCCCTGAGCGGCGTGAACGCGACCGCGATCACGCCGGCCATGGCCGCCGCGATCAGGCCATACTCGATCGCGGTAATCCCTTCTTCATCCCTGGCAAAGTCCCGGGCTGCCTGCATAAAACTGTTCATGATGGTCCCCTTGAAAAGAAATCAAAGCTACGCCCTGGCGCAGCCGGTCTGCAGTCCGGCGGCCATTGAATGCACTATATTCCTGCCAGTTTCGGCGGCGTTGATTGAGCGCAAGTTTTCCGCACGGAATCATTCGAAACGCGCGTGCAGGGCCAGTGTGGTAAGAAGGAAACTGTTTTAAATCAAACTTTCGAGGGATGGTGGCGCTAGCACGCGCTTGTGTCCGTCATTGAGGGGTAGAATCGTGGCGTTTCAGCAGAAATATCGCACGCTGGAATTGCCTATCTTACAAAAAGCGATTATTCTGCTTAGCTGTCTTTTGGAAAGGCCTCGTGCTTATGAGCACTGTGCGCCTTGGTGCCGTGATCAGAGAACGACGATGGATTCCCTACTGAAACACATGGTGGATATGACTGGCCACCGCGACCACACGATGCTGGACGTCTCGGTGATATCGGCCGTCCAGGAGCTAGCCGGTGCGCGCCAGACCCGCGTGCTGACGCTGACGTCGGTGCGCGGCCAGCTGTTCGTGCGTCCGCGCGCCATCATCGTGTGCGGCAGCCCGGCGCGCATGGAGGATCACGCCGATCCGTCCTGCGCCGGCGATCCCATCAGCCTGTTCCCCGCGCTCGCGGCCTGCATCGCGCGCCACGAACAGTCGGCCGACCAGGTCGACGCCGACGGCAACCACACGCTCTGGCTGCCCATATGGCTGGGCGACAAGGCCAACACCTGCCTGGAAATCGTCAATCCCACGCCCTACACCAGCGAAACCATCCACGTGGTGGGCGGCATCGTCAGCGTGTACCGCAACTTCCAGAACCTGCTCGACTACAGCGAGCGCGACTCGCTGACCGGCCTGCTCAACCGCAAGACCTTCGACGACCAGCTGGCCAAGATGCTGCAGGCCAGCACCGCCGAGCAGGACGCGCTGGCGCTGCCGCCGGGCGAGCTGGAGCGGCGCCGCCACAACGACGAGGAACGGCAATGGCTGGCCGTGGTCGACGTGGACCACTTCAAGCACGTCAACGACAAATTCGGCCACCTGTACGGCGACGAAGTGCTGATTCTGATCGCCAACCTGCTGACCTCCTCCTTCCGCGCGCAGGACCGCGTGTTCCGCTTCGGCGGCGAGGAGTTCGTGGTGCTGCTGCGCTCGACCTCGCAGGCCAACGCGGCGCGCATCATCGACCGCTTCCGCAGCAATGTGGAAACGCACGAATTCCCGCAGGTGGGCAAGGTGACGGTCAGCATAGGCTATGTCAGCATCAGCGCCTACCAGGCGCCGGTAATCATCCTCGGCCAGGCCGACCAGGCGCTGTACTACGCCAAAAGCCATGGCCGCAACAAGGTCTGCCACTATGACGAACTGGTCAGCGGCGGCCTGCTGCAGCTGATCGAATCGAACGACGAGGCCGAGTTCTTCTAGCCCGCCAGGGTGAGGAAACGCATCGGATCGACATTCCACTTGGCGGGCGATTCGTGGCCGACGATCTTGTCGCCGCCGCCAAAGCCCACCCCGCGCGCCAGATCCACCGTCTCCGGCTTGATGTAGACATTCTTCTTGGTGTGGAAGAACACATTCACCTTGGGCGCCAGCAGATTGGTCTCGTGCGGCTCGATCACCACGCCCAGGCGGCCCGACTCCAGCATCACCATGGTGCCCACCGGATAGATGCCCACGCAGCGCATGAATTCCTGCGCATACTGCGGATTGAAGTGGAACTTGCTCCACTCGTAGATCTTGCGCAGCGCGGCCGCCGCCGACATGCCCTTGTGGTAGCAGCGATCGGCGGTGATGGCGTCATATACGTCCACGATGGCGGCCATTTGCGCCAGTTCGCTGATGGCGTCGCCGGACAGCTTGTTCGGGTAGCCGCTGCCGTCGCGCCGCTCGTGGTGGTGCAGCGTGATGTCGAGCGCGATGTCGTTCACCTCCGGCGACTGGCGCAGGATGTCGAAACCGTCCTGCGGATGCTTGCGGATAATGGCGAACTCCTCGTCCGTCAGCGCGGCCGGCTTGTTCAGCACCTCGTCCGGCACCAGCGCCTTGCCGGTATCGTGCAGCAGGCCGCCCAGGCCGGCCTGGCGCGTGATTTCCGCGTCCATGCCGCGCGAATTGCAGAATGCCACCAGCAGCGCGCACACGCTGACCGAATGCAGAAAGGTGTAGTCGTCCTTGTTCTTGATGCGCAACAGCCCCACCAGCGCGCCCGGATTGCGCAGGATGGATTCGGTGATGTTTTGCACCACCGGCTGAACCTGGCCGATCTCGATGGCCTTGCCCAGGCGCGCGTCGCGCATCACCGTGCGCACCAGCGTGGAGGCCTGGTGGCGGATCTGCGCCGCGCGCGACAGCTCCTCGCCCAGCGACACCCGGGTCACCACCACCGGCTTGGCGGCCAGCTCGGTCAGCTCGCGCTCGGTGGCCTGGTTGGCTTCCTCCAGCGTGGGCGCGTCCTGCACGTCCAGGCCCTTCGAGCTGTCGATTACCACGTCGTGGATGCCGGCCTTGAGAATCTTGCGGATCTCGTCTTCGCTTGTAATGACGAAGCGGTTGCGGATAAACGGATGGGTCATCCAATCGCAACTCAGGTCATGAATGAACATACCCACGGTCAACTGGGACGAATCAACTTTCTTGAGCATACGCGGGCCTGCGGGAGCTGGAGAGATCGGGAGGGGTTAGAATCAGTATAACAAATAGTTTCTCCCCGGATTCATACTTTTGTCCTAAACATTGCACCCGAGCCACATGGAATTACGCCAACTCCGCTATTTCGTCGCCATCGTCGACCACGGTTCGCTGTCGCGCGCGGCCACGGTGCTGCACGTGGCGCAGCCGGCGCTGACCCAGCAGCTGCGCCAGCTGGAAGAAGAACTGGGCGCCCAGCTGCTGCACCGCTCCGCCCAAGGCGTGCTCAGCACGGACGCCGGAAAAGTCTTTTACGAACACGCGCAAGCCATCCTCAAGCAGGTGGCGGACGCCAAATCGGCCGTTACCCAGTCGGCCGAGCGTCCCAGCGGCAGCGTCACGCTGGGCCTGCCCCACAGCATATCGGGCGCCTTGGCGCTGCCGCTGCTGTCGGCCGCGCGCGCGCAGTTCCCCGAAATTACGCTGCAATTGACCGAAGAACTGACCGGCAACCTGGCCGAGCAGCTCAAATCCGGGCGCGTCAACCTGGCGGTGCTGTTCGACGACGGCCAGCTCTCGCCCTTCGTCTGCACCCCGCTGGTGGAAGAAGAACTGCGCTTCATCTGCCGCGCCGGCTCGTCCTGGGCCGAAGGACGCACCAGCGTCACGCTGGAACAGGCGCTGGCGGCGCAATTGATACTGCCCGGCCCGCAGCATGGCGTGCGGCCGCGGATTGAAAGCGTGGCCCGCAGCGCCGGCCTGGCCACCGCCAACGTCATCGAAATCAACTCCATCGCCATACTAAAATCCGCCATCCTCGCCGACATGGGCGCCACCATCCTGCCGGTGGCGCCGGTGCTGGCCGAAATCGAGCGTGGCGCCATGGTGGCGCTGCCGATAGAACAGCCCGCGATCTCGCGCACGGTGGTGCTGTGCGGCTCCAAAAATATCCCCCTCACCAACGCCGGCGCCGCCGTCAGCCGCCTCGCCTGCCAGGTCGCCGCCGACCTCTGCCACAGCCACTACTGGCTAGGCGCCCGCCTGCTCTAACCCTGCCCCCTTTTTTGATGGGGGCCATCATTTTTTCTTATACCTCCATTGGCATTCCGTATTTCCGTATACGTCAACTAAGCCCTACACTGAAATATTGGTAATGCCGCCCACCGGCGGCATTACGGCTGGACCTGCTTGCGCTTACCCGGCGCGGCGATGGAACGGCAAACCACCCGAACACCATTTGGAGACATCACCATGGCCGAAAATACGGCACTCGCGCCCTCGCGCCTCAGCACCGTCACGCTCGACGACAAATACACCGCCACCTCCGGCAGCATCTTCCTCTCCGGCATCCAGGCCCTGGTACGCCTGCCCATGGTGCAGCAGATCCGCGACGCCGCCGCCGGCCTGGACACCGCCGGCTTTATCTCCGGCTACCGCGGCTCGCCGCTGGGCGGCCTGGACGAGACGCTGTGGAAGGCCCAGCCGCATCTGCAGGCGCACAAGGTGCAGTTCATCCCCGGCGTGAACGAGGACCTGGCCGCGACCGCCGTGTGGGGCTCGCAGCAGGTGGACCTGATCGGCGAGGCCAAGTACGACGGCGTGTTCGCCATGTGGTACGGCAAGGGCCCCGGCGTGGACCGCTGCGGCGATGTCTTCAAGCATATGAACCATGCCGGCACCGCCAAGCACGGCGGCGTGCTGCTGGTGGCCGGCGACGACCACGGCGCCTATTCGTCCACCCTGCCGCACCAGTCCGACCATATCTTCTCGGCCTGCATGATCCCCGTGCTCTATCCCTGCAATGTGCAGGAATACCTGGACCTGGGCGTGCACGGCTGGGCCATGTCGCGCTTCTCCGGCTGCGCGGTGGCCTTCAAGGCGCTGGCCGACACCGTCGAGTCCTCCGCCTCGGTCGACGCCAACCCCTTCCGCGTGGAAGTGAAGCTGCCGAAGGAATTCGTCATGCCGGAAGGCGGCCTGAACGCCCGCCTGTCGTCCATTCCGCTGGGCCAGCAGGCGCGCAACCAGGAAGCGCTGATGCAGGACTATAAGATCTACGCCGCCCTGGCCTATGCCCGCGAAAACAAGCTGAACCACACCACCATCGACTCCAAGGACGCCAAGCTGGGCATCATCGCCTCCGGCAAGTCCTACCTGGACGTGCTGGAAGCGCTGGAGGAGCTGGGCATCGACGAAGCCATGGCCGCCACCGTCGGCCTGCGCCTGTTCAAGGTGGCCATGCCGTGGCCGCTGGAGCCGGACAGCGTGCGCGAATTCGCGCAGGGCCTGGACGAGATCCTGGTGGTGGAGGAAAAACGCCAGTTCGTGGAATACCAGCTCAAGGAGCAACTGTACAACTGGCGCGACGACGTGCGCCCGCGCGTGATCGGCAAGTTCGACGACAAGGGCGAATGGGTGGCCCCGCGCGGCGAATGGCTGCTGCCGCCCAAGGCCGACTTCTCGGTCTCGCAGGTGGCGCGCGTGATCGCTTCCCGCGTCAAGCAGTACATCACCGACACCAATATCCAGGACCAGATCAAGGCCCGCCTGACCTTCCTGGACGCCAAGGACGCCGTGCTGAAGAAAGCCATCAGCACCCCGTTCCGCCCGGCCTTCTACTGCTCCGGCTGCCCGCACAACACCTCCACCAAAGTGCCGGACGGCAGCTTCGCGCTGGCCGGCATCGGCTGCCACGTGATGGCCACCTCGATCTACCCCGAGTACAACAAGCTGACCACCCACATGGGCGGCGAAGGCGCGCCGTGGATAGGCCAGGCCGCGTTCTCGAAAGTGCCGCACGTGTTCCAGAACCTGGGCGACGGCACCTATTTCCACTCCGGCTACCTGGCCATCCGCGCCGCCGTCGCGGCCAAGGTCAACATCACCTACAAGATCCTGTACAACGACGCCGTGGCCATGACGGGCGGCCAGCCGGTGGACGGCACCGTGTCCGTGCCGATGATCGCGCAGCAGATGGCCGCCGAAGGCATCAAGCGCATCGCCCTGGTGACCGAAGACCTGAGCCGCTACACCGACCGCTCCGCCCTGCCGTCCATCGTCTCCCTGCATGACCGCAAGGAGATCGACGCGGTGCAGCGCGAACTGCGCGAGATCGAAGGCGCGACGGTGCTGATCTACGACCAGACCTGCGCCGCCGAGAAGCGCCGCCGCCGCAAGAAAAACGAATTCCCGGACCCGGCCAAGCGCATGGTCATCAACGAAGCCGTGTGCGAAGGCTGCGGCGACTGCGGCATCCAGTCCAACTGCGTGTCCATCCTGCCGAAGGAGACCGATTTCGGCCGCAAGCGCACCATCGACCAGTCGTCCTGCAATAAGGACTACTCCTGCGTGAAAGGCTTCTGCCCGTCCTTCGTGACGGTGGAAGGCGGCGCGCTGAAGAAATCGAAAACCGGCGTCAGCAAGGACAAATCAGCCGACGGCTGGGACGCGCTGCCGCAGCCTGTGCTGCCGGCATGCGAGCAGCCGTACAACATCCTGATCAACGGCATCGGCGGCACCGGCGTGATCACCGTCGGCGCGCTGATGGGCATGGCCGCGCACCTGGAAGGCAAAGGCGCGTCGGTGCTGGACATGACGGGCATGTCGCAGAAGAACGGCTCCGTCACCTCGCACGTGAAGGTGGCCAGCTCGCCGGCCCACCTGCGCGCGCAGCGCATCGCCACCGGCGAGGCGGACCTGGTCCTGGGCTGCGACATGCTGACCGCCGGCGCCGCCGACGCGGTGTCGAAGATGCGCCCGGGCCGCACGCTGGCCGTGGTCAATCTGCACGAGCAGCCGCCCGGCACCTTCGCGCAGCAGGCCGACTGGCAGTACCCGGCCGCCGAAGTGCGCGCGCTGATCGAGGAGTCGGTGGGCGCCGCGCAATACGGCAGCGCCGACTTCATCGACGCCACCAAGCTGGCCACCGCGCTGATGGGCGACTCCATCGCCGCCAACCTGTTCATGCTGGGCTACGCGTGGCAGAAGGGCCGCATCCCGCTGACCGAAGCGTCGCTGCTGCGCGCCATTGAGCTGAACGGCGTGGGCGTGGAAGCGAACAAGAAGAGCTTCCTGTGGGGCCGCCGCGCCGCTGTGGACCTGAAGCGCGTGGAGAAGACCGCCATTCCGGGCCAGGCCATCGTGGTGCAGATGCCGCAAAGCCTGGAGTCGGTGATCAAGAAGCGCGTCGAGTTCCTGACCGGCTATCAGGACGCCGCCTACGCCGCTTCCTACGAGGAGCTGGTGCAGCAGGTGCGCGCCAAGGATGCGGGCCTCAACCTGGGCAACAAGCTGTCGATGGCGGTGGCCAAGTCGCTGTCCAAGCTGATGGCCTACAAGGACGAATATGAAGTGGCGCGCCTGTACACCGACGGCCGCTTCGTCGAGCAGCTGCAGTCCCAGTTCGAGGGCAACTTCTCGCTGAAGTTCAACCTGGCGCCGCCGCTGCTGGCCAAGAAGGACGCCAAGGGCCATCTGGTGAAAGCCGAATTCGGTTCGTGGATGTGGAGCGCGTTCAAGATGCTGGCCAAGCTGAAAGGCCTGCGCGGCGGCGCGTTCGACATCTTCGGCTACACGGATGAGCGTAAGATGGAACGCGCACTGATAGTCGAATACCGCGAGCTGGTGGGCGCCGTGCTGGCGCAGTTGAATGCCGGCAACTACGACACGGCAGTGGCGCTGGCGCAACTGCCGGAGAAGATCCGCGGCTTCGGCCATGTGAAGGAAAAAGCCGTGGCCGAGTTCCACGCCGAGAAGGCGCGCCTGCTGGCGGCGCTGGGCGGCGGGCACCAGCACGCCGCGTAAAGCTGGCGGGTTACGCGGGGCACGCCCCGCTAACCCGCCCTACGCAAGGACGCAACGCCTGCGGCGTGGCCGCAATTTCGCTTGACTTGACGTTAACGTAAACGTCATATAATCAGCTACTCCCGTTCCAGAACGACAAGGACACCCATGAACGACCTCTCCGCTCCGAAACTCGCCGCCGTGCCCGAGCAGGCCAAGCTGGCCAACAAGGTACGCTTCGTCACCGCCGCCTCCCTGTTCGACGGCCATGACGCCTCGATCAACATCATGCGCCGCATCCTGCAGTCGAACGGCGTGGAAGTGGTCCACCTGGGCCACAACCGTTCGGTGGACGAAGTGGTCACCGCCGCGCTGGCAGAGGACGTGCAAGGCATCGCCATCTCCAGCTACCAGGGCGGCCACGTTGAATACTTCAAATACATGCTGGACCTGCTGCGCCAGCGCGGCGGCGCGCACATCAAGGTGTTCGGCGGCGGCGGCGGCGTGATCGTGCCGGAAGAGATCGCGGACCTGCATGCCTACGGCGTGACGCGCATCTTCAGCCCCGAAGACGGCCAGCGCATGGGCCTGGCCGGCATGATCCAGTGGATGGTGCAGCAGTGCGATATCGACCTGTCCACCTACTCCCCCACCACCCTGGCGCCGCTGCGCGAGGGCAGCATGGCCGACCGCCACCGCCCGCTGGCGCAGCTGGTCACCGCGCTGGAGAACGAGAAAGCATCCCCGGAGCTGCGCGCCGAACTGCGCGCCGCCGCCGAGAACCTGCCGGTGCCCACGCTGGGCATCACCGGCACCGGTGGCGCGGGCAAATCCTCGCTGACCGATGAACTGATACGCCGCATCCGCCTGGACCAGGGCGACGCGCTCAACATCGCCGTCATCTCCATCGACCCGTCGCGCCGCAAATCCGGCGGCGCGCTGCTGGGCGACCGCATCCGCATGAACGCCATCGCGCCGTGGGCCGGCCAAAGCCGCGTGTTCATGCGCTCGCTGGCCACGCGCGAAGCGGGCTCCGAAATCTCGCAGGCGCTGCCGGACGTGATCGCCGCCTGCAAAGTGGCGGGCTTTGACCTGGTGATCGTCGAGACCTCCGGCATCGGCCAGGGCGACGCGGCCATCGTGCCGCACGTGGACGTGTCCATGTATGTGATGACGCCCGAATTCGGCGCCGCCTCGCAGCTGGAAAAAATCGACATGCTCGATTTCGCCGACTTCATCGCCATCAACAAATTCGACCGCAAGGGCGCGCTCGATGCGCTGCGCGACGTGGCCAAGCAATACCAGCGCAACCGCGAACTGTGGAGCAAGCGTCCGGAAGAAATGCCGGTGTACGGCACACAGGCCTCGCGCTTCAACGACGACGGCGTGACCTCGCTGTACCAGGGCCTGGTGGGCAAGCTGGCCGAATTCGGCATGAAGACCGTGGCGGGCAAGCTGCCGGCTGTGGACGTGCGTTTCAGCAGCGGCAAGAACGTGATCGTGCCGCCGGCCCGCGCGCGCTACCTGGCCGAGATTTCGGACACCGTGCGCGGCTACCACAAGAACACCGCCAAGCAGGTCAAGCTGGCGCGCGAACGCCAGCAGCTGCGAGAGTCCAAGCGCATGCTGGCCGAAGCTAAAGGTATGGACCTGGGCGCCGACTTCGACACCCTGATCGCGGACCGCGACAGCGCCATGGAAGCGGGCGCCAAGAAGCTGCTGGCGCAATGGCCGGACATGCAGGCCGCCTACGCGGGCGACGACTATGTGGTGAAAATCCGCGACAAGGAAATCCGCACCCGTTTGATCTCGCACACGCTGTCCGGCACCAAGGTGCGCAAGGTGGCGCTGCCGCGCTATGAAGACGACGGCGAAGTGCTGCGCTTCCTGATGTCCGAGAACGTGCCGGGCTCCTTCCCCTTCACCGCCGGCGTGTTCGCCTTCAAGCGCGAGGGCGAGGATCCAACCCGCATGTTCGCCGGCGAAGGCGACGCCTTCCGCACCAACCGCCGCTTCAAGCTGGTCTCCACCGGCATGGACGCCAAGCGCTTGTCCACCGCCTTCGACTCGGTCACGCTGTACGGCGCCGACCCGGCCATCCGTCCCGACATCTACGGCAAGGTGGGCAACTCCGGCGTGTCGATTGCCACGCTGGACGACATGAAAGTGCTGTACGACGGCTTCAACCTGTGCAGCCCGAGCACCTCGGTATCGATGACCATCAACGGCCCGGCGCCGACCATCCTGGCCATGTTCATGAACACCGCCATCGACCAGCAGGTGGAAAAATTCGTTGAAGAAAACCACCGCCAGCCCAGCGCCGACGAAGCGGCCAAGATCAAGGACTGGGTGCTGCAGAACGTGCGCGGCACCGTGCAGGCCGACATCCTGAAGGAAGACCAGGGCCAGAACACCTGCATCTTCTCGACCGAGTTCTCGCTCAAGGTGATGGGCGACATCCAGGAGTACTTCGTGCACCACCAGGTGCGCAATTTCTACTCCGTGTCCATCTCCGGCTACCACATCGCCGAAGCGGGCGCGAACCCGATCTCGCAGCTGGCGTTCACGCTGTCGAACGGCTTCACCTTCGTGGAAGCCTACCTGGCGCGCGGCATGCACATCGACGACTTCGCGCCCAACCTGTCCTTCTTCTTCTCGAACGGCATGGACCCGGAATACACGGTGCTGGGCCGCGTCGCCCGCCGCATCTGGGCCGTGGCGATGCGCGACAAGTACGGCGCGAACGACCGCTCGCAGAAGCTGAAGTACCACGTGCAGACCTCGGGCCGTTCGCTGCACGCGCAGGAGATCGACTTCAACGACATCCGCACTACCTTGCAGGCGCTGATCGCGATCTACGACAACTGCAACTCGCTGCACACCAACGCCTACGACGAAGCCATCACCACGCCGACCGACGAATCCGTGCGCAGGGCTTTGGCAATTCAATTGATCATCAACCGCGAATGGGGCCTGGCCAAGAACGAGAACCCGAACCAGGGCTCCTTCATCATGGACGAGCTGACCGACATGGTGGAAGAAGCGGTGCTGCAGGAGTTCGAGCGCATCGCCGAGCGCGGCGGCGTGCTGGGCGCGATGGAGACCGGCTACCAGCGCGGCAAGATCCAGGAAGAGTCCATGCTGTACGAGCACCAGAAGCACGACGGCACGCTGCCCATCATCGGCGTGAACACCTTCCGCAATCCGAAGGCCACCGACGTGCCGGCGCCGATCGAACTGGCGCGCTCCACCGACGACGAGAAGCAGTCGCAGCTCAAGCGCCTGGAAGACTTCCACACGCGCCACGCAGCGGAAGCCCCGGCCGCACTGGCCGCACTGCAAAAAGCCGCCATCGACAACGAGAACGTGTTCGGCAAGCTGATGGACGCGGTGCGCGTCTGCTCGCTGGGCCAGATCACGGCCGCGCTGTTCGAAGTCGGCGGCCAGTACCGCCGCAATATGTAATACTCCCCTGGCGCCGCAGCAACCCGCTGCGGTGCCATCCAGTCAAGGGAGCATCATGCAACTCTCTGCAGCCATCCCCATCCTGCGCAGTTTTTCCGAGGCCAAGGCCAAGGAGTTCTATGTCGATTTTCTCGGCTTTGACATCGCGTGGGAGCACCGCTTCGAGCCGGACACACCGCTCTACATGGAACTTCGGCTCGGGGCGCTAACGCTGCACTTGAGCGAGCATCACGGCGACGGCTCGCCTGGCATGGCGCTGATGGTGCATGTGGACGACCTGGATGCGCTGCATGCCGAGCTGAACGCCAAGCAGTACCGGCACATGCGGCCCGGCATCGAGGCGCGCGACTGGGGGCGCGAGATGACGGTGTGGGATCCTTTCGGCAACCGCATCCGCTTCACGGCGCTGTCGGCCTGAACGGCTAAGTGAGCTCAGCTGAAGAAAAATCAATATCTCCGCCATGCCTTCCCCTATGCTGGGTCAAACCGGAGGGACCATGACGACCATACACATCTCCTTGCCCGACCAGCTGGTGCACGACGCCGGTGAACTCGGCCTGCTCGATCCTGTCACCCTGGCCGAGCTGCTGCAAAACGAAATCCGCCGCCGCACCTTCACGGACATCTTCGCCGTCTCGCACCGGCTGGCAACGGAATCCGAACCCGAACAAGACCCCGAACCGCCACAGCGCCACCGCAAGTAGTGGGCTGCCTTAGGCGGGGCAGCGGCCGACTGTGGCGCCTGGGAGGAGGATGGGCTGCCACAGCACTTGCAGTTCGCCGGCCGGGGTGCCGGTGGACAGGGCCAGCAGCATTTCTATCATCTTCTTGCCGGCGCCCGCCGGGTCGGGCTGGTCTATCGTGGTGACGTTGGCGCCGGCCAGCGTGTCGGCCAGGCTGCCCCAGACGATAATCGACATCTCCTTGCCGATCTCCACACCCGCGTCGAGCAGCGCACGCACCGCCCCCACGCCGGACAAATGGTTGTCCACGATGACGGCGGTAGGGCGCGGCGAGCAGGCCAGCAGCTGCTGCATGGCCTGGTAGCCGCTGCGGCGGTCTATGGTGTCCGAAATCAGGTAGCGCGGATCGGCACGCAAGCCGGCGCCCGACAGCGCGGCCAGGAAGGCGTCCTTGCGCTGGCAGGCGAAGTTCATTTCCAGCGGGGCGCTCAGCAGCGCGATGCGCTGATGCCCCTGCTCCAGCAAACAGGCCGCCGCCATGCGGATGCCCGCCTCGTTGTCGTAGTCGAACCAGGCATACGGCGTGTCCAGCGCGGTGCGGCCGTGCGCCACGAAGGGAAAGCCCGCCTTGCTCAGAAAGGCGATGCGCTCGTCGCGCACCAGCGTGCGGCTGACCACCAGGCCGTCCACGCGCCGTCCGCGCACGATCTGCTCGTAGGAGGCCAGCTCGTTGCCGGCCGATACGGGGCCGATGATGAAGTTCATCTTGCGCGCCTCCAGCGCCTCCGTCATGCCGCCCACCGTGTGCAGGAACATGGGGTCGCCCAGGTCCGCCGGCAACAGCGGGTAGATAATGCCGAACACATTGGTGCGCCCCACCGCCAGCCCGCGCGCCATGGGATTGGCTTCGTAGCCCGCCTCGCGCGCAGCCGCCAGCACGCGCTCGCGCGTGCGCACGTTCACTTCCGGGTACCCGTTCAGTGCCCGGCTCACGGTGGTTTTGGACATGCCGAGCAAGTCGGCAAGACTCTTGAGGTTCATGGCGGAAGCTTCAATGCTGACCGCTGATTATAGCCGAGCCGTCATAGCCGTCCGCCCCGGCATCCACCGATTTTTTGAAAAAATACAACATAATCAAGATGATAGAGATGGGCGCCAGCGTCAGATAGAAGGCAAAGTGGCCGCTGAAATTGCCGAACACATAGCCGGTGATCAGCGAGCCGGTGGTGCCGCCCAGCGCGGAAAAAATCACCAGCAGGCCGGTCATGGCCGAGTGCTGGTTCTTGGGCAGGGAGCTGAGCATGACGGAGTTGATGCCGGGGTAGATGGGCGCCATGAACAGGCCGATCAGCGGGAACAAGAAGGCCGCCACCGGCGCGGTGGACCAGCTGACGTTGGGGTTGTGCGCAATGTCGTGCGTGAGCGGCAGGGCCAGCAGCACCATGGCGCCCATGCCCAGCACGCAGGCGTTCATCACCGGATACCAGTTCAGGCGCCGCATCAGCACGCCCGCCGACAAGCGCCCCACCGCCAGGCAGGCCGCGTAGATGCTGGTCACCTGTACGCTCATGGCGGCCGGCAGCTTGAGGATTTCGTTGTTGAAGGTGGGCAGCCAGGTGCCCACGCTCTGCTCGATCAACACGTACAGGAAGGCGGTGATGACGAACACGCACACCAGCGGCTTGAAGAACAGCTTGAGCATGGCGGCGAAGTCCTGCGCCAGGCTGCGCTCGGCCGGCAGCGCGGCGGTGCTTTCGTCGAACTCCGTGGTGAGCACCAGCGCGAAGGTCATGGCGCACAAGGCGGCCAGCACCCAGTAGACCTGCAGCCAGCTTTGCGACTGCGGATTGTCGGAGTCGATGAAGTAGCCGAACACCCAGTAGGCACTGAGCACGCCCACCATGAAGAAGCCCTCCAGCGTGTTCATGATGCTGGCGTGCTGCTTGCGGTCCGCCGCGATCAGGCCCAGCGTGGAATACACCGACACCTTCACCAGCGCAAAGGCCACGCCCACGCACAGGAACAGCAGCTTGGTGGTGAGGAAGGCGGGCGACAGCGGCATGGCCACGCAGGCCAGGGTCACCAGCGCCAGCCCGGCCAGCATGGCCTTCTTGTAGCCGATGCGCGGCAGGAAGGACGCCACCAGGAAGGACACGATGGCGATGGGCAGGTCCTTGAAGCCTTCCAGCACGCTGGCGCCGGATTTGCTCACGCCGTAGTTGGCGATGACCTGCAGGATCACCGTGCCCACGCTGTTGAGCAGGATGGCGAAAACGAAGTAAATCAAAAACAGGGCGAACAGGATGCGCTGCTTGTTCATGTTGTCTCCGGTATTTTTATGATTGTAGTTTTATACGGCGAGGCTGAAGCGGTCCAGGCCGGGTATCACGCGGTCGGCCTGGGTAAGCACCGCCGGATCGCCCACGCCCAGCGCCGTCATGCCCGCCGCCTTGATGGAGGCCACGCCGGCCACCGCGTCCTCCACGCCCAGGCAGCGCTCCGGCGCCACGCCCAGTTCCGACGCGGCCTTCAGGAAGATTTCCGGGTCCGGCTTGCCTTTCGCGATCTTCGCCGCGTCCACCACGTAGTCGAACTTGCCGGTAATGCCCAGCATCTCCAGCACGGCAAAGGCATTCTTGCTCACGGAGGCCAGGCCTATCTTCAGGCCGGCGGCGCGGCAGGCGTCCAGCGCGGGCACGGCGCCGGGCAGCAGGTCGGCCGGGGACATGGTGGAAATCAGCTGCACGTAGTGGCGGTTCTTCTCGTCGGCCAGCGCCAGCCTCTCCTCCTGCGTGTAGCTGCGCGCGGCCGACGCCAGGATCAGGTCCAGCGATCCCATGCGGTCTATGCCTTTCAGGTGCTCGTTGAAGGCTTCGTCGAAGGGCACGCCCTGCGTCTCGGCCAGGCGCTTCCAGGCCAGGTAATGGTAGCGCGCGGTGTCGGTGATGACGCCGTCCAGGTCGAAGATCACTGCGTCGAACTTGTTCATGCGAGTTCCTTTACGTTGGCGGCGGCGCTGAGCGCGACCGGCTGGCCGCGGTGGCTGAAGGCCAGCGCGTCCCCTTGCAGCAGGGTGTACTCCGTACGGCCGGCCTCCACGCGCACCTGCAGCAGGCAGCCTTGCAGGTGCAGCTTGAACTGGTAGTGCCGCCACTGCTTCGGCAGCGTGGGGGCGAAACGCACCGCGCCGTCCACCACGCGCATGCCGGCAAAGCCGTAGGCCACGCCCATCCAGGTGCCGGCCATGGCGGCGGTGTGCACGCCGTAGTGCGTGTTGCCGTGCGTGTCGTCCAGGTCCAGGCGCGCGGTCTCCATGAAGTAATCGTAGGCCTTGTCCTGGTAGCCCACTTCCGCCGCGATGATGCTGAAGATGCAGGACGACAGCGAAGAATCGTGCGTGGTCACCTTCTCGTAGTAGTCGAAGTCGCGCCGCTTGTCTTCCGGCTTGAACTCGTCGCTCAGCAGCAGCAGGGCCAGCACCACGTCGGCCTGCTTGCATACCTGGTGACGGTAGATCACCAGCGGGTGGTAGTTCAGCAGCAGCGGATAGTGCTCCTTCGGCGTGCCGGCGAAGTCCCATACTTTCTTGTCGAGGAAGCTGTCGTCCTGCGCGTGGATCTGCAGCGCTTCGTCATATGGCAGCAGCATCTGCGCGGCGGCGCGGCGCCATTGCGGTACTTCGTCCGCATCCAGCTGCACCAGCGCGGCGATGCGCGCGAACGCCTCCGGCTGTTCCTGCGCCAGGCGCTCGGCGATGGAGGCGGCGAAATTCAGATGCATGCGCGCCATGGCGTTGGTGTAGTAGTTGTTGTTGACCAGCGCCGTGTATTCGTCCGGCCCCGTCACCTCGTTGATGCAGTAGCGGCCGGCGCGGTCGTAGGCGCCTATGCCCATCCAGATGCGCGCCGTCTCCAGCACGATCTCGGCGCCGTACTGCAGCAGGTAGTCCTCGTCACGCGTCGCTTCCATGTACAGCTTGATGGAGTAGGCGATGTCCGCATTGATGTGATATTGCGCGGTGCCCGCCGGATAGTAGGCCGAGCATTCCACGCCGGCGATGGTGCGCCACGGGTACAGCGCGCCTTTGGCGTGCGACATCTGGCGCGCCCGCTCGCGCGCCAGCGGCAGGCCGGCGTAGCGGTACTCCAGCAGCTTCTTGGCGATCTCCGGCTTGGAGTACAGGAAGAAGGGGAAGATGTAGATTTCCGTGTCCCAGAAATAGTGGCCCTCGTAGCCTTCGCCGGTCACGCCCTTGGCCGAGATATTGGTCTTGCCGTCGCGCCCCGCCGATTGCAGCAGGTGGAACTGGTTGAAGCGCATGCCCTGCTGCAGCGCGTCGTCGCCGCTGATCTCCACGTCGGCGTGCTGCCAGAAGTCGGCCAGGTAGTGCTCCTGTTCCTGCGCCAGCGCGCGGAAGCCTTTGTCCGCAGCGGCGACCAGCGTGGCCCTGGCGCGCGGCAGCAGCTCGGCTTCCGGATAGTCGCGCGAGCTGTGGTAGCTGCCGTATTTTTTCAGGCGGATGGCTTCGCCCTGCATGGCGGCCACGGTGTAGACCTGTTCCAGGCGCTGATCCTGCCTGCGCTGCGCCAGCTCGAACACGCCGCGCATCTCGGTCTGCACCGCGCTCACCAGGTGGAAGCCGCTGTTGACGGTGCGCTGCGTGAGCACGGAGAAATGCGGCGCCTGTTCGGCGTCCACCAGCGCCAGCGACTGGCCGCTGATGGCCGAGCCCACGCGCGGGTCGTCGCCCGCCTCCAGGTTCTTCACCGCGCCGTCCACGCTGGACACCAGCACCACCTTGCCGGAGAAGTTCAGCGGCGTCACTTCGTATTCGATGGCGAACAAGTGCTTGTCCGTCATGCTGACCAGGCGGCGGCTGGCGATGGCCACCCGGCGGCCCTGCGGCGAGGTCCATTCCAGCACGCGGCGCAGCACGCCGGTGCGGAAATCCAGCATGCGTTCGTAACTGTTGAGGGTGCCTTGCAGCGGATCGAAGCGCTCGTCCTCCAGCCACAGCGCAATGCCCTTGGCGTTGGGCACGTTCAGCATGAACTGGTTGGTCTTAGCCAGGCCGTAGGCCGCTTCCGGATAGTGGATGGCTTCCGATTCGTAGAAGCCGTTGAGGTAAGTGCCGTCCAGCGAGGTGCCGGCCGGCCCGGTGTAGCCCTCTTCGTGCGTGCCGCGCAGGCCGATATAGCCATTGCCCAGCGCGAACAGGGTCTCGTCCAGGAAATGGGAGCCGGTGTCGAAGGCGGTCTCGCGGATGCACCACGGTTCCAGCGGGTAAGTGTGTTTAGAGGGCACGATACTCGTCCTTTCGATGATTCAAACCGGTTTGGATTTCGGTTTTTAAAAAACCAGCGGCTAAGGCTGGGGTCGGACCCGCCGGGGTCCGACCCCGGCGGGTTATCACTGCTCTTAAGTCTGCCGCACCATCAGCATGGTCGGCAGCATTTCGGACTGCACAGGCTGGGACTCGATCAGGCCCAGCATTTTTTTCGCCAGCAGCACGCCGCCGTCGCGCAGGTACTGGTGCACGCTGGTCAGCGGCGGCACGAAGCTGGCGGCGCTGGGCGTGTCGTCGTAGCCGATGACGGACACCGACTCCGGCACCCGCATATTCTTTTCCGCCAGCGCCCGGATGGCGCCCATGGCCAGCGAGTCGCTGGCGGCAAACACGCCGTCGAACACCGGCCCCTTCTTCTTCAGCAGCGAGGAAATGCAGTCAAAGCCGGCCTCGAAAGTGAAGGCCTTGGGCCGCATGATGTGCACCGTGCCCTGCCCGCCCAGCGCGTCGATAAAGCCGGCGCAGCGCTCCTGCACCTCGGCGTGGTCCACGTCGCCCAGGAACACCAGCTTGCGGCGGCCCAGGTCGATAAAACGCTGCGCGGCGCTGACGCCGCCGGCCCGGTTGTCCGAGCCGACCACGATATAGTCGCCACCCGGCTCCGGCGCGCCCCATACCACCAGCGGCAGGCCGGTCTTCTGCAGCGCGTGCACCGCCTCGCCGTGCGAGCCCTGGCCCAGCAATATCATGCCGTCCGCGCCCTGCACCGGCGCCGTGTCCAACAGCTGCTTGGAGGTCAGCACCACGCTGTAGCCGGCCGTCGTCAATTCCTGCGTAATGCCGCCCAGCAGCTCCAGCGGATATGGGTCCGACATCGGCCGCCCCTTCACGGGCGTCATTTCCACCACCACCGCCACCGAATAGCTGCGGCGCATGCGCAGGTTGCGCGCGCTCACGTTCAAGCGGTAGCCCTGCTCGCTGGCAATCTGGCGCACCTTGTCGCGGGTCTCCTGCGTGACCAGCGGGCTGTCGCGCAGCGCACGCGACACGGTAATCTTCGATACCCCCGCCAGCTTGGCCAGGTCCTCCATGGTCTTAGGTGCAGGCATGCATTACTTTCTTGTCTTCTTTTCAGTACTTGCGACGCATTATGACAGATTTTTTGACACGCAACACACCAAATGACATCGATAACAATTTTATTGACATCGATATCATTTGTGGATTTAATGGCTACACTGTCGCAGCAATGACCTCTGCGAAGCGTGTGGACAGTGGCATCATGTCCGTGAGACAGCACGATTACCTCGATAAGAAAGAGAAGCATATGAACAGCTCGAAACAGTTTCTGTTGTCGTCAGTGACGCTGGCCGTCCTGACCCTGATGAACCAGGCGGCACAGGCGCAGGACGCCACACCGCCCGCCGCCCCGGCCAAGGACTCCGTGGCCGCCGAACTGCAGCAAGTGGTGGTGACCGGCGTGGCCGCCTCGCGCGGCGTGCGCAAGCTCGACTCGGCGTTTTCCATCACCACCGCCAGCGAAGAACAGCTGAAACAGGCCTCGCCCAGCAGCACCGCCGACGTGATGAAGCTGGTGCCCGGCGTGTACGCCGAAGCCACCGGCGGCCAGTCCGGCGCCAATATCGAAGTGCGCGGCTTCCCCTCCGGCTCCGATTCGCCCTTCGTCTCGGTGCAAATGCAGGGCAACCCCATCTATCCGGTGCCCACCCTGTCCTTCTTCGAGGGCTCGTCCGCCTTCCGCCTGGACGACACCATCGAGCGCGTGGAAGTGCTGCGCGGCGGCCCGAGCACCATCTTCTCCAGCGGCCAGCCGGGCGCGACCATGAACTTCATCCTGAAAAAGGGCACGGACACGCCGGAAGGCAGCATCCGCTTCACGGCCGGCACCGGCGAACTGCGCCGCGTGGACCTGTACTACGGCGGCAAGATCGGCGACGGCTGGTACGGCAGCGTGGGCGGCTTCTACCGCACCGCGCACGGCGTGCGCGACGCCGGCTTCCCGGCCGACGACGGCCACCAGATCACCGCCACGCTGACCCGCAAGCTGGACCAGGGCGAACTGACCCTGTACACCCGCAGCACCAGCGACAAGAACGCCTTCTACACCGGCGTGCCGCTGATCTCGGCCAACGAAGGCCGCAGCATCAGCGCCTTCCCCGGCTTCGACCCGCTCAAGGGCACCTTGATGAGCGGCGAAATGCGCCGCTTCACGCTGGAAGCGGCGCCCGGCAAGACCCTGACCTACGACCTGGGCGACGGGCGCGGCCTGAAAGGCAACGTCTTCGGCGCCGAGTTCGACCAGACCTTCAGCGGCTGGACCGTATCGAACAAGTTCAACCGCTTCGACGCGGACATGAACACCATCGCCATGTTCACCGGCAACAATCCGCTCACCATGGGCGCCTACAAGGCGGCGGCCATCGCCTCGGCCAACGGCAACGCGGCCACGCTGGCGGCGGCGGGACGTCCGGCCACGTCGGCCACGGCCACCTTCACCAACGGCGGCGGCGCGGTGTCGGACAGCACCCAGGTGGTGCAGGCCGGCCTGTGGGCGGTGGAGAAAAAGCTGAAATCGTTCACGGACGAGCTGCGCGTCAGCCGCGAATGGATGCAGGGCAACACCGTCACCGTGGGCGCCTATTTCGCCAGCTACTCCTCGGACGACGTCTGGTACCTGGGCAACAGCCATCTGATGACGGCCGTGCCAAACGCCAGCCTGATCAACGTCAAGCTCAACAACGGCGTGGTGGTGTCCAACAACGGCACCGACGGCAATGTGTTCTACGCGCCGAACGCGTCCTACGACGGCAGCAACACCGCCTTCTACGTGAGCAATGAATGGAAGGTGAACGAGCGCATCAAGGTCGACGCCGGCGCGCGCCGCGAGCGGCAGAAGATCGACGGCTCGGTCTCCAACCTGGTCTCGGCCGACACCGACAACAACCCGCTCACCGTGTACAACAACGGCACCTCGATGCCCAACGGCGCCTACACCGCGCTGGGCCGCAAGGACACGGCCAGCTCCTTCACCATCGGCGGCAACTACAAGCTGAGCAAGGACGCCAGCGTGTTCGCGCGCGCCAACACCGGCCACACCTTCATCACCTTCGACGACCTGCGCAACGCAGGCAGCCAGAAGGCGGTGGACGACCGCAGCGGCCTGCCGACGCCGAAAATCAAGCAGCTGGAAGTGGGCTTCAAGACGGTGGGCGAGCTGTACAGCGCTTACATCAACGCCTTCCACACCGAGTTCGACGGCATCGCCTTCCAGCAAATCCTGTCCAACGGCAGCATTCTGAATTCCACCAGCGGCTCCAAGGGCAACGGCCTGGAGTGGGAAGTATCGGTACGCCCGGTGCGCAACCTGACGCTGACCTTGACGGGCGACTACCAGAAGTCCGAATACAAGGACAATCCGGCCACCGAAGGCAAGACGGTGCAGCGCCAGCCCAAGCTGCAGTTCCGCTTCACGCCGACGTACAAGATTCCGCTGGGCGAGGACAACTCGGTCAAGCTGTATGGCACCTACACCAAGATCGGCGAGCGCTGGGCCGACCAGGCCAATCTGCAATACCTGCCGTCCTACCGCACGCTGGACCTGGGCGCGCTGTTCTCGCTGGGCGACAAGATCGAGCTGCGGCTGGCCGCCACCAACGTCAACAACGAGCTGGGGCTAACGGAAGGCAACTCGCGCCTGAGCAGTGGCAACAGCGGCCCGATCAATGCGCGTCCGCTGTTCGGCCGGGCGGTGGAAGGATCGCTGCTGTACCGTTTCTAAACGGAACTCCCCTGTAGGCTTGGGCAAGGCCGTCCCCTTCCGGCCTTGCCTTTTTTTGTATTGCAACCTCGCCAATTTTGGCCTACGCTTGAGATACAGTCCGCTCTGAGGGTGCACCGTGGTTACCGTCACGTCCGTCAATACGCTGCGCAATGCGGTTGCGATTGCTGAACGTAAAGTCCAGCAGGACCAGACGCGTGTGGACCAGGACGCCAGCCGGCTGCAGGACAGCCGCGCGCAGCTGGCAAAAGACCAGGAGCAGCTCAGCACCCGGCAAAAAGCAAGCCGCGCGGCCGAGAGCGCCAACACCCCCACGCCGGCCCCCGTCCGGCTCGACAGCACGATCACGAAACCAGTCCCCGCCAGCCTCGACGGCCTGCCCCGCGCCCCCCAAGTCAACGCCCAAGGCCAGACGGTCGGCCGCCTCATCAACGTCACAGTCTGACACGCCTCACCCGCCTCTTACAAGCGCTCCCAGCCGCATTCCCCTCCCCCCGGGGTCAGACCCCGAAATGCTTACAGTGCGGCTCAGTTTGCTTTGTTCCCAGAGCCTAGCCGCCACCAAATCGCCTTCAATTAGGACAAATCCTCTATGCCCCATCCCGAAAGCCGAAGCACTCAGCGGACTCCTACAAGCGAGCTGAGCCGCATTTTTCCGCATTCGGGGTCTGACCCCGGTGTGGGGGGAATGCGGCTCGGCTTGCTTTGCCTTAGAGGGATTGCAGCCACCATTTGCCGGTGGCGGGGATGTGGCGCAGGTTGAGCTGCTGGCCGATCTCGGGGGTGGCGAGCACTTGGCCGCGCTGCTCGGCCAGGGCGCTGATGCGGTCGAACGGTTCGTTCCACGCATGCATGGCCAGGTCGAAGGTGCCGTTGTGGATCGGCATGAGCAGCTTGCCACGCAGGTCGATATGGGCCTGCATCGTTTCTTCGGGCTGCATGTGGATGTCCGGCCATTGCGGGTCGTACGCGCCCGTCTCCAGCATCGTCAGGTCGAAGGGGCCGTATTTGTCGCCGATCTCTTTAAAACCCTTGAAGTAGCCGGTGTCGCCGCTGAAGAAGATGCGCTGCCCGCCGGCCCGGATCACCCACGAGGCCCACAGCGTCTTGTTGCCGTCGCTTAGCCCCCGGCCCGAAAAATGCTGCGCCGGCGTCGCCGTCAGGCGCACGCCGTCCACGGCGGTCGATTGCCACCAGTCCAGCTGCTGCATCTTGGCGGCTGGCACGCCCCACTTGACCAGCGTGTCGCCCACGCCCAGCGGGGCGAGGAAGTGCTCGGTCTTGGCCGCCAGCGCCAGCACGGCGGCGTGGTCCAGGTGGTCGTAGTGGTCGTGCGACAGGATCACGCCCTTCAGCGCCGGCAATTCCTCTATGCTGATCGGCGGCTGGTGGAAACGCTGCGGTCCCAGCCATTGGAACGGCGAAGCACGCTCGGAGAACACCGGGTCGGTCAGCCAGAACCCGCCGTCGAGCTTGAGCAGGATGGTCGAGTGGCCCAGCCGGAATACGCTGTTGTTGGGCGCCACCAGCAGCTGCTCGCGCGTGATGGCGTGCACCGGCACCGCCTTGGCCGGCGCGGTATCGGCGGGCTTTTCGAAGGCTATGCGGTACAGGATGCGCAGCGTGCCCATGAAGCCGGCCTTGTGCATCTGCACCGGGTTGCGGAATTTGCCGTCGCGGTACTGCGGCGAGGCGTGGTCGAGTTCTTGCGGGGACAGGGTGCAGTAAGCCATGGTCAGGATTCCCATTAGAAAGGTGAGCGATGCGAGGCGTTTCATCGGCAGGCCAAAAAGTACACTGCACAGTGTAGTTTCATTTTTTGAGAAAGTAAACTACCCGGTGTAAAATACCTGCATGGACACTACCCGCCTCACCGACCGCAAGCACCAGGCCATCGTCGGCGCCGCCGTGGCCGAATTCCGCGCCAACGGCTTCGACGCCACCAGCATGGACAAGATCGCCGCCACTGCCGGCGTGTCCAAGCGCACCGTCTACAACCATTTCCCCAGCAAGGACGCGCTGTTCGCCCATATCCTGCAGCAGCTGTGGGACAGCAGCGCGGCCCTGCAGGCCTTGCGCTACCGCGCGGACCAGCCGCTGCGCGCGCAACTGCTGGAGCTGATGGGAACCAAGATGGCGCTGCTGCGCGACGGCTATTTCCTCGACCTGGCGCGGGTCGCCATCGCCGAGGGCATCCACCACCCGGAGCGGGCGCAGGAAATGGTGGCCAGGCTGGCCGACAAGGAGGAAGGCGTGGCGGCCTGGCTGCGCGCGGCGCAGGCCGACGGCAAGCTCAAGCCGCTGGACCCGGTGTTCGCCTCGCATCTGCTGCAAGGCCAGCTGAAGGCCTTCGCCTTCTGGCCGCAGGTGACCATGGGCCAGCCGGTGCTGGAGCCGGCCGCCGAAGCCGCCCTGATCGCGACGGCGGCCGATATATTCCTGGCCTATTACGCGGCGTAGCCGGCCAACTCAGCCAAACCGGACCGCGTACACCGGCGGCATATTGCTGGAGATGGTCTGCCAGTAGTCGCCGCCGTTGGCCGACAGCCACACGCCGCCGGTGGTGGAGCCCATCAGCAGCGTTTTGCCGTCCTCGGCCACCGCCAGCCCGTGCCGGTAGACCAGGTCGTAGCAGTGTTCCTGCGGCAGGCCGTTGCGCTGCGCCGTGAAGCTGGCGCCGCCGTCGGTGCTGCGCGTGGTGGCCATGGCCGCGTCCACCGGGATGCGCTGCTGGTCGGCCACGCCGGGCGCGAACCAGGCCGTGTCGCCGTCGCGCGGGTGCACCGCCACCGCGAAGCCGAAGCTGGACGGCTGCACGTCCTTCACTTCCGTCCAGCGCGCGCCGTTGTCCACGCTGCGCCAGATGCCGCTGTGGTGCTGGCACCATAATTTATCCGGCTCGCCTTCGCAGCGCACGATGCGGTGCGGGTCCTGGGCCACGCCGTCTTCGGCCAGCTCGGGCGGCATATAGCCGGCCACCATGCCGCTGGCGCGCAGGCGCCAGCTGGCGCCGCCGTCCGTGGTGAGCCACACGCCGCCCACCGACACGCCGACCAGGATGCTGCGGCTGTCGCGCGGATCGACGCAGATGCTGTGGATGCCCGCCACGTCGTAGCCGCCGCCCATCCACTGCCGGCGCTCGGGCAGGTTCCACAGGGATTCCACCAGCTGCCAGCTGTCGCCCCGGTCGCTGGACTTGAACAGGCCGCCCGGCAAGGTGCCGGCCCACAGCACGCCCGGCTCGTCCTTGCCGCCCGCTTCCAGGCACCAGATCTGGCGCAGCGTCCAGTCCACCGTGTCGTCGCTGCCTTCCGGCTTGGGCGGATAGACCGGCACGCCCACTTCGGTCCAGCCGTCGCTGCCGGCGTCGCGCCGGTGCAGCTTGGTGCCGAAGTGGCCCAGGTTGAGCGCGGCGTACAGCGTGCCGTCGCGCTCGTCCGCCAGCACCTGGCTGACCGGCTCGCCAAGGAAATGGTGGCCCTCCAGCTGCCACACGCCGTTCCGCGGCGCCAGTTCGAACAGGCCCTTGCGGGTTGCGAGGTATGCGCGGTCTGCCATGGTCAGCCTCCTGAAAGTGCTTGCAAGATATAGATCTGGGAATCGGGCCGCAGCGGGTCGTCCAGCCGCTTGCGGTCGCGGCTGCGCTGGCCGTCGATGAAGATGACGACGTTTTCGCGCAGGCAGCCCTGGTCGTCGAGCACGTAGCCGCGCAGGCGCTCCTTGCCCTCGAAGGCGGCGGCCAGCGCGGCGCGCAGGTCGGCGGCCTGCACCTCGATCCGGGGTACGGGCAGGAAGCGGGCTAGTTGCTGCGTAAAGATAATCTGCGCCATGCGTGGCTCCACCAGGCTCCTGGACCGGAAATTCTAGCGCGTATCGGGGGCGCTTGGGACTAAAATGCAATCAGGGCAACCACAGGAGCAACACATGTCGATCACGCGTGCGGAACTGGAAACGCTGATGCTGGAGGTGGAGCAGGAGGACCCGATCGATTTCGCCGACCTGCCTTTCGACGAACAGGATTTGCGCGGCCTGGTGGCCAGCCACCTGGTCGACATGGCCGACGCCATGGAGTCGTTCAGCGAGGAGGACCGCCGCCTGACCTTGATGGCGGTGGCGGCCAAGCTGGTGCTGGAGAATCTGGTGCTGCACATCCAGATGCTGCGCCAGCACGGCTTGCCGCTGAGCGGCACGGCCGATGCGCTGCTGGGCAGGCTGCGCCGGGGCGATCTGGGCGATATGGGCGGCGGCGAGCCCGATTGACCCCGCCTTAGGCCGCGTCGATGCGGCGCGCGGCCGGCACCGCCAGTTCCAGGTCGGACTGGGCCACGGCCACGCAGGGCAGGATGTGGCCTTCGCGCTTTTCGTCGGCGCTCAGGCCCGGCCATTCGACCAGGTAGCGCACGCTGCCGCTGCCCATGTGGCAGATGCAGGTGCGGCAGGTGCCGTTGCGGCAGGAGCTGGGCAGGCGGATGCCGGCCTGCTGCGCCGCCATCAGCACGGTGGCGGCGCCGTCGGTCTCGAACTGCCAGCCCTGCATGCTCAGGCTGACCTTCATTTCACCTGGCAGGCGCTGCGCGCGGCGGCCAGGCGCTCGTCCTTCTTGCGGTCGATGGCGGCGGACTGGCCGTTGTTCATCAGTTCTTCCACTTCGGCTTGCGGCACGCTGTCCCAGTAGTGGCTGGACACGCACTCGCAGTATTTCGGCACCAGCTTGAGGTTGCGCGGCGCGCCCGGCCCCGTGTTGCCGGCGCGTACGCAGGCGTTGCGCTCGATTTGCTTCACGCCGTCCAGGCGCGGGTTGGCGGCGGGCGCGCTGGAAGCCGGCGCGGCGGCGGCATGGGCGGCGGCCAGCAGGGCCGCCAGGATGATGGTCAGACGCATAAAAGTTTCCCGGATGAATTACTCCGTGCATCTTACACCGACTTGGCCCGCGCCCCTTGCCCGCTGCGCCGTCAGGCCAGCTGGCGCACCCTGGCGGCGCCGGCCAGTTCCTTGAGCTTGAACACCGCCATCGCCTGCGCCACGCATTCGGTCTGGTGGGCCAGGCTGGTGGCGGCGGCCGCCGCCTGCTCCACCAGCGCCGCGTTCTGCTGCGTGATGTCGTCTATCTGTATCACCGCCTGGTTGACCTGCACGATGCCGTTGCCCTGCTCCTTGGTGGCGGTGGAGATCTCGTCCATCACGCTGGTCACGCGGCTGACGGACTTGATCACCTCGCTCATGGTGGCGCCCGCGCTGCCGGTCAGCACCGATCCGGCGCTCACCTTCTCGATCGACAAATCGATCAGCTCCTTGACCTCCTTGGCCGCGCTGGCCGAGCGGTGCGCCAGGTTGCGCACCTCGCTGGCCACCACGGCGAAGCCCCGCCCCTGCTCGCCGGCCCGCGCCGCCTCCACCGCCGCGTTCAGGGCCAGGATATTGGTCTGGAAGGCGATGCCGTCGATCAGGCCGATAATGTCCAGGATCTTGCGCGAGGAGCTGCTGATGTCGTCCATCGTCGTCACCACTTGCGACACGATGTTGCCGCCCTGCTCGGCGATGTGCGAGGCCGCTTCGGCCAGTTCGTTGGCGCTGGCCACGCTGGTGGCGCTCTGCTGCACATTGGTGGTGAGCTGCTCCATGCTGGCGGCGGTCTGCTGCAGGCTGCTGGCCTGCGACTCGGTGCGGCCGGACAGGTCCTGGTTGCCGCTGGCGATCTCGGTGGTGGCCTGCTTGATCTCGTCGAAATTGCTGCGCACGTCGCCGATAATGCTGTGCAGGTTCACATTCATCTGGCGCAGCGCGGCCAGCAGCTGGCCCATGTCGTCGTCGCGCGGCACGTCGATCACGCCGGTCAGGTCGCCGCCCGCCATCTTGCGCGCCGCCGCCGTGGCGCGCGCCAGCGGCGCGACGATGGCGCGGTGCAGGCTGTACCAGAAATACAGCACGATGGCCGCCGCCAGCAGCGCGGCGCCGCCCAGCCAGCCGCCGTAGGCGCCGTCCATGCTCCAGAAGGCCGCCGCGAACACCAGCATGCTGGCGCTGAGCCAGGCGCAGTTGATGCCGAGGTGGCTGGCCACGGACAGCTTGCGCAGTTCATTGAAGCGCGCCAGCACGCCGCTGCGCAGCACGCGGCCGTTGCGGATGCGCAGGCCGTTCGGGTTGCCGTTGCGGATCTCGCGGTACAGCTCGGATGCCTGCGCCACCTGCTCGCGGCTGGGCTTGGTGCGCACCGACATATAGCCCACCGGGCGGCCGTTTTCCACCACCGGCGTCACATTCGCCAGCACCCAGTAGTAGTCGCCGTTCTTGCAGCGGTTCTTCACCATGCCGGTCCACGGCATGCCGCCCTTGATGGTGGTCCACAGGTCGGCGAAGGCTTCGGCCGGCATGTCCGGGTGGCGCAGGATGTTCTGCGGCGCGCCCAGCAGCTCGGCTTCCAGGAAGCCGCTTACTTCGATGAAATAGGGATTCGCATAGTTGATATTGCCCTGCAAATCGGTGGTCGAGACGATGGTCTTGCCGTCCTCGAGGACGTATTCGTTCTGGGTGACAGGGGTGTTCTGGCGCATCGCATATCCTCGCTGGAGTGGGGCGGTCGATACGCGAGGCGGGGTCAGGGGCTCGCTGGGGAAGTTTCAGTATAGCCAGCGATTTGCCCCGAATTATCTCCAATTGTTGCAATCGTGAATTTTTTTAGCGCCCGGCGTCGATGCTGCGGTTGATGATGGGCAGGTCCAGCTTGCGCGGCCCGGCGCGGCGGCCGGACGGCGCCGTGTTGCGGTAGACCACCAGTTCCTTCTCGTAGGCCTTGACGTTGTTCGGCGTGGGGATGCGCGCCACCACCTCGAACCGGGCCTGCGCCAGCACGCGCTCGAAACGCTGCATCACGGCCAGGTCGTTCCAGAAGCCGGGCTGCACCACCAGGTAGCTCACGTTCAGGTCCTGGATCTGGCGCAGGATGTCGTCCTCGCTCAGGTCGTGCTCCGTCACGCCCAGCTCGCGCCGCACGGCCACGTTCAGCAGGATCTTGTCCGCGCGCACCACGGTCAGGTCGCGGCGCTCCTCGTGGGTGCGCATATTGAACACGAAGGAACCGTCGCGGTAGCCGGAGAAGAGCACGCTGCTGTCCCTGGGCGCCTGCGCGGCGACCAGGCGCGCGGCCTCGGCGAAGCCGCGCACATAGGGCACGGGACGCAGCAGCGTGGTCTGCAGCAGCGCCGCGCCGGCCAGCGCGGCCAGCGCAGCCAGCTGCCAGGACGGCCGTGGCAGGCGCGCCAGCAGCAGCGCGGCGGCCAGCACCAGCGGCGGCAGGATGAAGACGCTATGGCGCGCTTCCTTCAGGTCGATGGCGGAGAAGAACAGATAGCCTGCCAGCAGCCAGAGCAGCCAGAACACCAGGTCGCCACGGCTCAGGCCGCCCTCCCCTCCGGCACTGTCCAGGCCGCGCCGGCGCACTGCCGCCACGGCGCCGGCCAGCAGTCCGGCGGCGGCGGCCGCCAGCACGGCCCAGCCCATCTGGCCGGGGAACTGGCGCAGATACCACAGCCAGCCGCCCAGCGAATTGCGCGACACCAGCGAGTCGTTGATGCCGGACGCGGACTGGATGTTGGCCTGGCCGAACTTCACCGTCAGCACCAGCAGCGGCACCAGGCCGATGCAGGCCAGCAGCGCGGCCAGCCACAGGTGGCGGTCTTTCAGCATGGCGGCGCGGCGTTCGTACAGCAGGGTGCCGGCGTAGGCCAGCGCCAGGAAGCCGGCCGTCAGCTTGGTGTACATGGCCAGCAGCAGCAAGGCGGCCGCGCAGTACAGCAGCAGCGGACGCGCCGTGCGCCGGTAGCGCGTAAACAGCACCGCGCTCCAGATGAAGAAGGCCAGGCTGGGCACTTCCAGCATCACCTGGCGGCCCCAGAAGGCGATCTCCGGCAGCGCCGCCAGCGCGGCGGCGGCCAGCGCCGCGTGCCAGGCCGGCAGCCAGTTGCGGAACAGCGCCCACGCGCCCCAGGCGAAGGCCACGTAGTGCAGCGCCACCACCAGCAGCGCGGTCGCTTCGGACACGCCGAACAGGGCGTAGAACGGCGCGCTGATGGCGTAGAACAGCGGCGGGTAGAACAGGATGGTGAGCGCCGGGTACTGGGCGTAGTAGTCGTAGGCGTAGCGCGACGGGTCGGACCAGGGTGCAGCGGCCACCAGGTCCTTGACGAAGACGCCGTTCAGGGCGTGGCGCGGCGCGTCGCTCCACCAGTAGGAGCCGTCCGCGTGCGCGCCCATGAACAGCAGGCCCACCAGCGCGGCCAGCAGCAGGTGGATGGCCAGGGTGCTGCGCGGGCTGCTGCTCGAGATGCTGCGCGGCGCCGTCATGCGCGCTTCCCGGCGCTGTCGTACACCGCCATATAGTTGTTGACCATGGCAGCCATGCTGAATTCCTCCACTGCGATATGGCGCGCCGCCGCGCCGTGCGCGCCGCGCAGCCCGGCGTCGCCGCCGTAGGCCGCCAGCAGGCCGCTCAGCGCGTCCACGTCGCCGGGGGGGAAGAAGCGGCCGCATACGCCGTCCTTCACCAGTTCCAGGTTGCCGCCCACGCCGGTGGCCAGCACCGGCAGGCCGCAGGCCATGGCTTCCAGGATGGTGTTGGAGATGCCCTCGGACAGCGAGGGCAGCACGAACACGTCGAAGCTGGCAAGGATGGCGGGCACGTCGTCGCGCGCGCCGGACAGCCACACTTGCGCGCCCACGTCCAGTTCCGCCACCAGCGCCTGCAGCTCCGCTTCCAGCGGTCCGCCGCCGACGATGGCCAGGCGCAGGCGCGGCCACAGCGCCGGCTGCGTTTCGCGCAGGCGGGCGAAGGCGCGCAGCAGCGTGGCCTGGTCCTTCACCGGCTGCAGGCGGCCGACGGTGCCGATCAAAATATCGTCCGGGCCGGCAAAGCCGTCCGGCAGTGCGGGGCGCGGCGCGCCGGGCGTGCGCGGGGCGAAGCGCGCGGTGTCCACGCCGTTGTAGACCTGGCGGATGCGCGGCTGCGCCACGCCGACGCGGCGCGCCAGGTAGCGCGCCAGGTCCTGCGACACGGTGATGTAGCGGTCCACCAGCGGCGCGTGCAGGCGGCGCAGCAGCGCCGGCTTCCACTGGCTGCCGTCCAGGTCGCCCACGTCCCAGCCGTGCTCGCCGTGCACGCAGGTGCGCACCCCGGCCAGGCGCGCCGGCAGCAGCGCGTCCAGTCCCGACATATTGCGCGAATGGACGATGGCCGGCCGCAGGCGGCGGAACAGGCGCAGCATTTCCAGCCGCATGCGCCAGATGCCGATGCGCGAGCGGTGCAGCGCAATCACTTCCACGTCGGCGCGCGCGATGCGCAGGCGGAAGTCGTTGTAGTTCTCCACGCACACAATGGCGTGGCGGTAGCGTTCCGGCGGCATGGTGTTGATCAGGTTGACCAGGCCGTTCTCCAGCCCGCCCATCACCAGGTGGTGGATCACGTGCAGCACCAGCGGACGGGTATCGGCCTGCGCGCCCGGCGGCGGGCTCAACGGTGCGCTCAAGGACGCACTCCGCTCGGCTGCCACACGGGCGAGCTGCGGCCCTGCAGGATGTCGCGGAACAGGCGCAGCTGGCCCTCGGTGGTGGCGTCCCAGCTGAACAGCTCGGCGTAGCGGCGGGTGTCGGCGCGCTCGGGCGGGGCGGCGCGCAGCGCCTTGACCGCGTCGGCCACGCCCAGCGGCGTGCGTTCGCGCATCAGCACGCCGGCCGCCGGCGCGGCCACCACTTCCGGCGTGCCCCACACATTGCTGGCCACCACCGGCGTGCCGCAGGCCATGGCCTCCAGCAGCACATTGGCCCAGCCTTCGCGGCTGGAGGCCAGCACCATGGCGTCGGCCGCGTTGTAATAGCGCTTCAGTTCCGGCTGCGCCACCGGGCCGAGGAAGCGCACCCGGTCGGACACGCCCAGCTGCGCCGCCAGCGCTTCCAGCTTGGCCCGGTCCGGGCCGCTGCCGGCGATCAGCAGTTCCGCGTCCGGCAAGGCCGGCAAGGCCGCGATAATCAGTTCGTGGCCCTTGCGCTCGATCAGGTAGCCGACCGACAGCAGGGTGTAGCGGTCCAGGCCCAGTTCGCTGCGCACCGCGTCGCGTTCCGGCAACGGTGCGAAACGCTGCAAATCCACGCCGTTGCGCAGCGGCGTCACGCGGTCCGCCGCCACCCCGAGCTGCACCATTTCATCTTTTAAGGCCTGGCACACGGTAATCATGCCCTGGGCGTTGCGCGCAGCCCACAAAATCATGCGTTTAGGCAAAGAATATTGCGGGATCAAATTAATGTCCGTGCCGCGCGCGGTGATCACCACCGGCTTGTTGAAGTACTTGCCCAGCATGACCGCCGCCACGCCGTCCGGATAAAAATAGTGCGCGTCGATCAAATCGAAGTCATAGCCTTCGTCCAGGATGCGGCCGATCTCGGCTTTGGCGGCGCGCGCCAGCAGCAGCGGCGCCACCCGCATGCCCACCTTGGGCAGGCTGACATAGCGCGGATGGCTCACCTGTATGCCGTGCCGCTCCTCGTGCCGCGGCACTTTGGCATAGGTGGCGTACTGGCCGAAACGCGGATTGCTGGACGGGAACCACGGCACCGGCGCGACCACGCGCGAGGTGGCCTGGCCGCTGGCCAGCAGATAGCGCAGCCGGGTTTCGACAAAGATACCGTGGCCGGGTTGTTGCTCGTTGGGAAATAAGGTGCTGAAGGTAAGTAGCTTCATTTTATGGGTAGCGGACGGTGGGCAGACGGTGGGCGTTTACGCCGCACTGCGGCACGTTTACTGATAATAAAATTGAAAGTACAATTACGCAAGAGCTACGCTTGGACGGCCAAGCACATTCCTCCCCTCGCCTCCCCCGGCGTTCCAGTCTACGGGCACACTATATGAATATTTCTGTGATAGGTTCGGGCTATGTCGGTCTCGTGACCGGCGCCTGTTTCGCCGATGTTGGCAACACTGTGCTGTGCCTGGACGTGGACGAGCGCAAGATCGCTCTCCTGAACAGCGGCGGCATCCCCATCCATGAACCCGGCCTCGATACGCTGGTGGCGCGCAACGCCGCCGCCGGCCGGCTGCTGTTCTCCACCAGCTACGACGACGCGGTGGCGCATGCCGACGTGATCTTCCTGGCGGTGGGCACGCCGCCGGACGAGGACGGCAGCGCCGACCTGCAGTACATCCTGGCCGCCGCGCGCAGCATAGGCCAGCGCATCACCCGCCCGGTGATCGTGGTCGACAAGTCCACCGTGCCGGTCGGCACCGGCGACAAGGTGCGCGACGCCATCGCCGGCGAGCTGGCCAAGCGCGGCGCCGAGGTGCAGTTCGACGTGGTGAGCAATCCCGAGTTCCTGAAGGAAGGCGCGGCGCTGGAGGACTTCACGCGCCCGGACCGCATTATCGTCGGCAGCGACAACCCGGCCGCGCTCAAGCAGATGCGCCTGCTGTACGCGCCGTTCAGCCGCCAGCACGAGAAATTCATCGAGATGGACGTGCGCAGCGCCGAGCTGACCAAGTACGCCGCCAACGCCATGCTGGCCACCCGCATCAGCTTTATGAACGAGCTGGCCAACCTGGCCGAGCTGCTGGGCGCGGACATCGAGTCGGTGCGCCTGGGCATGGGCAAGGACCCGCGCATCGGCCCGCAGTTCCTGTACGCCGGCATGGGCTACGGCGGCTCCTGCTTCCCGAAAGACGTGAAGGCGCTGATACGCACCGGCGCCGACCATGACCAGCCGCTGCGCATCCTGCAGGCCACCGAGGACGTCAACGAGCGCCAGAAGAATGTGCTGTTCGACAAGCTGGTGCGCCATTACGGCAGCGCCGGCGCGCTGCACGGCAAGACCATCGCGCTGTGGGGCCTGGCCTTCAAGCCCAACACCGACGACATGCGCGAAGCGCCCAGCCTGGTGCTGATACGCGCGCTGTTCGCGGCCGGCTGCAAGGTGCGCGCCTACGATCCGGTGGCCAGCGCCGAGGCCGAGCGCCTGCTGCTGGCCGAGCACGGCCAGGCGCGCTGCGCCGACCTGCTGTTCCTGGCCGCCTCGGCCAAGGAGGCGGCCGCCGGCGCCGACGCGCTGGTGCTGGTGACCGAGTGGAAGGAATTCCGTTCGCCGGACTTCCGCTACCTGGCCGAGCAGCTGCGCGACAAGGCGGTGTTCGACGGCCGCAACATCTACGACCTGGAAGCGGTCAGCGCTGCCGGCCTGTCCTATGAAGGCATAGGACGCATCAACCACGCCGTCCATCCATGAACGCCCCGCAAAAAGTGCTGGTGACCGGCGCGGCCGGCTTTGTCGGCAGCGCCGTGGCGGCGCGCCTGGCCGCCATGGGCCACGCCGTGGTCGGCTGCGACAACTTCAACGACTATTACGATCCGCGCCTGAAAACCGGCCGCGTGCAAACGCTGCTGGCCCCGGCCGGCGTGGCCTGCCACAACGTGGAGCTGGCCGACGGCGTGCAGGTGCAGGCGCTGTTCGAGCGCGAGCAGCCGGCGCTGGTGGTGCACCTGGCCGCGCAGGCCGGCGTGCGCTACTCGCTGGACAATCCGGCCGCCTATGTGCAGTCCAACCTGGTGGCCTTCGGCCATATGCTGGAAGCGTGCCGCCACCACAAGGTGCAGCACCTGCTGTACGCCAGCAGCAGCAGCGTGTACGGCGCCAACGCCAGCCTGCCGTTCAGCGAGGACGACCGCTGCGACGGCCCGGTGTCCATGTACGCCGCCACCAAGAAGGCCAACGAGCTGATGGCGCATTCCTACAGCCACCTGTTTGGCCTGCCCGCCACCGGCCTGCGCTTCTTCACCGTCTACGGACCCTGGGGCCGGCCGGACATGGCCTACTTCAGCTTTGCCGAGAAGATGATGCGCGGCGAAGCGATACCCGTGTTCGCCGAAGGCAAATTGAGCCGCGACTTCACCTATATCGACGACATCGTGGAAGGCGTGGTGCGGCTGCTGCACAAGCCGCAGCCGGCCGGCGAAGGCGCGGTGCCGCACGCCGTGTTCAACATCGGCAACCACCAGCCGGTGCGCGTGCTGGAGTTCATCCAGACGCTGGAGAAGGTGCTGGGCGTGGAAGCGAAAATGAATTTCCTGCCGATGCAGCCGGGCGACGTGCCCGCCACCTATGCCGCCATCGACAAGCTGCGCGGCTGGGTGGGCTTCGCGCCCACCACCACGCTGGAAACGGGCTTGTCCCGCTTCCGCGACTGGTATCTGCCGTGGCGCGCGCAGCGCGACGCGGCAGCGCCAACGACAGCCGGCTGACGCGCCGGCTGCGTCAACCCCGCTGGCTCAGCGCGGCGTAGACCGGCTTGTAGCGCGCCACGCTGGCGCGCCAGTTGCGTTCCGTTTCCACGTAATTGCGTCCGCTGGCGCGCAGCGCGGCCCAGCGCTGCGGCTCGGCCAGCAGCGCCAGCACCTTCTGCGCCAGCGCCTGCGGATCGCCGGCGCGGAACAGCACCCCGGTCTCGCCGTCGATAATCAGCTCCTTGTGGCCGCCCACGTCGGACGCGGCCAGCAGCCTGCCCTGCGCCATGGCTTCGAGCGGCTTGAGCGGCGTGACCAGGTCGGTCAGCCGCATTTTCAGGCGCGGATACACCAGCACGTCGATCAGGTCATAGTAGCGCTGCACTTCGCTGTGCGGCACGCGCCCGGTGAACACCACCTGGCCGGATATGCCCAGCGCCTCGGCCTGCGCCTTGAGCGCGGCGTCCTGCGGGCCGCCGCCCACCAGCAGCACGCGGATGTCCGGATTGGCCGCCAGCATGGCCGGCACGGCCTGCAGCAGCACGTCCAGCCCCTCGTAGGCGTAGAAGGAGCCGATGAAGCCCAGCACCACCTTGCCGTCCATGCCCAGCGACGCGGCCAGCGCGGCATCGCGCTGCCCGCCTATGCTGAAGTCCTCGATGTTGACGGCGTTCGGTATCACGGTCAGCTTCTGCGCCGGGATGCCGCGCGTGATGATTTCGCCGCGCAGGCCTTCGCAGATGGTGGTGGCCGCGTCCACCCGCTTGAGCGCATAGGTTTCCATGGCGCGCGTGAAGCGGTAGCGCATGCCCCATTCGCTGGCCGTGCCGTGGTCCACCGCCGCGTCCTCCCAGAAGGCGCGGATCTCGTACACCACGGGGATGCCCAGCTTCTTGCCCACCCTGAGCGCCGCCACCGCGTTCAGCGCCGGCGAATGCGCGTGCAGGATGTCCGGCCGCACCTGGCGCGCCACCTCCAGCAGGCGCGCGGCCAGCGTGTCGATCACGGCCAGCTGGCTGAACACCGGCAGGCGCGCCAGCATGCCGGTGGACGGCGCGGTGCGGTAGAACTCCAGCCCGTCCACGCTTTCCTTGGCGGGGCCGGCGGCGCCCTGCTTGGAACTGGTGATGTGGCAGGTTTCCCAGCCCAGCGCGCGCTGCTGCTGCAGGATGGAGCGGGTGCGGAAGGTGTAGCCGCTGTGCAGCGGAATGGAATGGTCCAGCACATGCAGGATGCGCAGCGGTGCGCCGTCGGCGGCGGCCGTGGCGGTGGTGGTGGTAGCTTGGTTCACAGTTGCATTCATGGTTAAGCCGCCATTTCCTTGCGCAGGAAGGCCTCGAACATCAGCACGGTCCAGATGGAGGCGCTGTAGTCGCGGCGGCCGGACTGGTGGTGTTCCACCAGCTCGTGCAGGAAGGCTTTGTTGAAGATGCCGGTGTCGGCCAGCAGGGGGCCGAGCAGCGCGTCGCGCACGCGCTGGGCCAGCGGTCCGCGGAACCAGGCCGCCAGCGGCACGGAGAAGCCCATCTTCTTGCGGTACAGGATGTCGTGCGGCAGATGGGCCTCCAGGCTTTTCTTGAACACGTATTTGCCCTCGCTGCCGCGCAGCTTCATGTCGGACGGCAGGCCGGAGATCCATTCCACCAGCTGGTGGTCCAGCAGCGGCACGCGCACTTCCAGCGCATGCGCCATCGAGGCGCGGTCCACCTTGGTCAGGATGTCGCCCGGCAGATAGGTCTTCATGTCGATGTACTGTATCAGCGACAGCGGATCGTCGGTCGGCGACTTGGCCGCGTGGCCGCGCATCACGTCGATGGCGCGGTAGCCTTGCAGGCCGGCGCGGAAGCCGGGGCTGAACAGCTTGTCGCGCATGGCGTCCGACATCACCGTCACGCCGTGGAAATAGCCTTCCACCGTGTCGCGCGCCAGCGCCTCGAAGGTGGTCTTGGCGCGGAACACGCGCGGCGCCCAGTCGGCCTTGGGATACAGGCGGCCCAGCGTGCCGAACACCGGCTTGCGCAGACTGAGCGGAATGCGGCCGCGCACGTTCTGCTCGGCCATGGCGTAGCGGTAGCGGCGGTAGCCGGCCAGGTTCTCGTCGCCGCCGTCGCCCGACAGCGCCACCGTGACGCGCTTGCGCGCCAGCTGGCACACGCGGTAGGTCGGAATCGCCGAGCTGTCGGCGAAGGGCTCGTCGTACAGGTGGGCCAGGGTGTCGATCAGGCCGTAGTCGTCGGTGTCCACGGTCTCGGTGTAGTGGTCGGTCTTGTACTGCGCGGCCACCATGGAGGCGTATTCGGATTCGTCGTAGGCCTTGTCGTTGAAGGCGATCGAGCAGGTGTGCACCGGGCCTTCATTCAGGCCGGCCATCATGGCCACCACCGCGCTCGAGTCCACGCCGCCGGACAGGAAGGCGCCCAGCGGCACCTCGGCCACCAGGCGTATCTTCACCGCTTCGCGGATGCGGGTCAGCAGCTCTTCCTGCGCGTCCTGCTCCGACATGGCGCCGTGCAGCTTGAACGGCACGTCCCAGAACTGCTTGGGCACGGCCTGCGGCGCGCCCACTTTCTGCAGCAGCGTGAAGCCGGGCGAGAGCTTGAGCGCGCCCTTGAAGATGGTCTTCGGCTCCGGCACGTAGCCGTAGGCGAAATAATCCTCCACCGCCTGCGGGTCGATCTCGCGGTTCAGCTGCGGCAGGGTGCGCAGCGCTTTCAGCTCGGAGCTGAAGGCGAAGAAGCCGTCCGGCAGCATGGCGTAGTACAGCGGCTTGACGCCCATGCGGTCGCGGCCCAGGAACATCACCTGCTGGTTGCGGTCCCACAGGCCGAAGGCAAACATGCCGCGGAAGCGGTGCACGCAGGCCTCGCCCCACTCCTCCCACGCGTGCACGATCACTTCGGTGTCGCAGCGGGTGCGGAAGGTGTGGCCTAGGGCTTTCAGCTCCTCGGTCAGCTCGCGGTAGTTGTAGATCTCGCCGTTGTAGCAGACCATCACGCTGCCGTCCTCGTTGCCGAGCGGCTGCAGGCCGGCCGCCACGTCGATCACCGACAGGCGGCGGTGGCCGAAGCCCACGCCCGGCTCGATGTACAGGTCGGCCTCGTCGGGGCCGCGATGGTGCTGTGTTTCGTTCATGCGCGACAGCAGCGCGCGGTCGATTTCGCGCGTGCCGCGCGTATCAAAGATTCCGACTATTCCACACATGATGTCCCGCGCTTTCCCAGTTTCAGTATTTATTTATGCCGATTCGCATCGAGCGCGGCATCCACCCGCGCCAGGTTCTCCGCCAGGAAGGCGCGCATGGCGGCGCGCGCCACTTCCGGCTTCTCCTCGTAGGGCGAGAAGACCATGACGGCGGCGCCGTCGTCGCTGCCCTGGAGCGCCTTCTGCTTCACCTGCAGCACCTTGCCCAGATAGTCGTTGGCGGTGTAGCGCCCGTCCACCCAGTACCAGTTCCACACCAGCATGCGGCTGCCGGCGCCGGACAGCGTGCTTTCGCGCACGGCCAGCACGCGCCCGCCCAGGTTTTCCTCGCGCAGCTCGGACGCCACGCTGCGCCAGTTCGGGTCTTTTTCCGCCGCCATGCGGTTCACCGAGCTGATCAGCTTGGTGTTGTGGTCCTGCTTGCGGTAGTAGAGCAGATTCAGGCCGACCGGATGGCCGGCTTGGCCGGCGTAGAACTGCTGCAGCTCGGCATTGGCGGCCGGGTAGCTCGGCTTCCACTGCGCGAACGGCGCGGCCGGCTGCCAGGTGCTGGCGAAGCCGGACAGGCTGGCCGGCGCCGCCGCGCTTTCGCGCTGCTCCAGCCAGGCCGCATAGGCCGGCCAGGCGCCCACGCATACGGCGATCGCCAGCAGGGCGGCGGCGAAGCTGCGCATGGGCGCATTGCCCGCCGAGGCGGCCGCTTCGGCGGCGGCGCGGTCCGGCGCGGCCTGCTCGTCGGCCGGCGCGTCCTCGCGCCACAGGCTGCCCAGCCAGAACAGCAAGAACATCACCAGGCCGAAAAACAGCCAGCCGTAGATCAGGTGGTCGACGCCGACCGCCAGCGTCATGCCGCTCAGATGGCCCAGCATGACAATCATATAGGCGCGCAGGCCGTTGGCGACAATCGGCACCAGCATGGAGGCTACGATGAACAGCGCGCGCCGCCGGGTGCTGCGGAAAGTGAGGTAGGCGTACAGGCAGCCCAGCGTGATGGAGGCGATCAGGTAGCGCACGCCGCTGCATGCTTCCACCACCGACCAGTTGCCGGTCGGGATGGAGAAGCTGGTGCCGTCGCGCAGCACCGGGATGCCGGTGGCACGCAGCGCCCACACCGTGAAGTCGGCGGTGACGCCGATCAGCGGATTGATGAAGACGTCGCCGAAGGGCACGGCAAACAGCACGAAGGCCAGCGGGAAGGCCAGCGCCCAGGCGATGCGTTTGCCCAGCAGCGCCAGGACCACCAGCGGCAGCATCGCGACGAAGGCGTAATGGCGCACGATCTGCACGTCGCCGAATTCGCCCAGCAGCCAGGCGGCCCCGCAGGCGGCCAGCGCCAGCAGCGCGGGCCAGCAGGGCGCGGCGCTCAGCTGCGCGATGGCGGCGCGGCGCTGCCAAGCCAGCCACAGGCTGATGGGCAGGATCACGTAGCCGTGGGTGAAGGTGCCGGAGCTGTCCCAGATCTCGACGATGGAGCGCGCCGTGGAAAAATAGGCGAGCACGGGTAGCAGCAGCGCCGCCACGGCCAGCAGCAGCAAGGCCTTCTGGCTCTTGCCGGCCTTGGGTGCAGGGCCGGGAGGGGATGCGGTTGCAGATGCAGGTGCGGATGCGGGCGCGCCGGCATCGGCCGCTGGCAGGGAACTGGATGTCATGCTTCTTTCCTCACGGGGCGGCCGGCCTCCAGCAGGGCGCAGACCTGGGCCAGATGGCTGTTCCAGCCATACAGGTGTTCGACGGTGGCGCGCGCGGCGCGGCCGATGGCGGCATCGGGCTGGTCCAGCGCGGCGTTGACGGTGGCGATGAAGGCCGGCGCATCGGCCGCCAGCAGCAGCGAGCGGCCCGGTTCGGCCTCGATGCCCTCCAGCGCCTGCGGCGACACCACCACGGTGCGCGCCATGGCCATCGCTTCCAATACTTTGTTCTGGATGCCGCGCGCGATGCGCAGCGGCGCCACGCACAGCGCGGCGTGCGCCACATAGGGCCGCACGTCCGGCACGGTGCCGGTGACCACCACGCCGGGCAAGCCGGCCAGTTCCTGCACCTCGGACGCGGGCCGCGCGCCGACGATGTAGAACACCGCCTGCGGATGGCGCGCGCGCACCGCCGGCAGCACGTCCCGCGCGAACCAGGTCACGGCGTCGATATTCGGCCAGTAGTCCATGGCGCCGGTGAACACCAGCGGCAGCTCCTGCGCCGTATACGGATGGTCATGCGGCTGGCCCTGCGGGCCTTCGGGCGAAAAATAGGCCGTGTCCACGCCGTTGCTGAAGTGGCCGGTGCGCGCCGCGCTCTCCGGCGCCAGCGTACGAAACAGCTCAGCCTCGGGCGCGGACACGAACAGCGCCGCGTCGCACTCCAGCGCCACGCGGCGCTCGTAGGCCAGCAGCTGGCGCGCCTCGTGCGCGTACAGCATGCTCATGGGCCAGGACTTCTTCTCGGCGTACTGGCGCCACTTGTCGGAATCGACGTCGACGAAATCGACCACCCGGGTGGCGTCCGGATAGGCCTCGGCGTACTGCGCCATGGCCGACGAGAACACCACGATGCGCGTGATGCCCTCGCGCCGCACGGTCTCGTCCACCCAGCGCCGCAGGCCGGCGTCGCGGTAGTAGTCCAGCGACAGCGAACGGTTGCCCAGCAGCGCGCCCAGGCTGCGCACGCGCGCCTTCTTTGGATTCAGTGGCGCGAAGTGCGCGCTGGCCGTCATGGCCTGCAGGCGCGGCACGTGCTGCCAGTCGTCCTGGTCGTCCACAAAGGTGGCCAGGTGCACGCGGTAATGTTCGGCCAGGTGTTTCAGCAAATGGTAGGAGCGGATCTTGTCGCCCTTGTTGGGCGGGTACGGTATCCGGTGCACCAGCAGCAGCAAGTTGTCCATGGCGCTATCCCAGGCTGCGGACGATGTGCGGCCCAAGCAGATTGGCCAGCGGCAGCGGCAGTCGCTTCCACAGCTTGATGAACAGCTGGTACTTGGGATTGAGCGGATTGTTGTCCGGAAGCTCGGTAGCCGCGTGCATCTGGTACTCGTAGGCGAGCGGCGTGGCGGTGAAGCCCCAGTTCTTCTTGAAGTCGTAGGCGCCGGTGCCGATCTTGCTGCGGCCGAAGTCGAACAGGCGCACGCCGCGTTCGACCGACGCTTCCATCAGGTTCCAGTACATGAAGTCGTTGCCGGCCACGTCGCGCGCGATGGGCATGCTGCCGCCGTAGTAGGGCAGCACTTCGTCGCGCCAGAAGAAGCTCATCACGCCGGCCACCGGCTCGCCGTCCTTGACGATGATGCGGATTTCGCACTGCTCGCCGAACAGCTCCTTGATCAGCGCGAAGTATTTTTTCGGGAACACCGGCGTGCCCAGGCGCAGCACGCTGGTGGCGTAGATGTGGAAGAAACGGTCCACGGTCTGGTCGATTTCCGCCGCGAGGCCGCACTTGATGCCCTTGCGTACCATGGCGCGCTGCTTGCGCGGGATGGCGTTCATGTTTTCTTCGTGGTTCTCGCTGATGGCCTTGCGGAAGGTGACGTACAAGTCCTTCACGTGCCAGCCCGGCTTGCCGGTCGGCTCGATGTTGCGGTATTCCAGGTGGCCCGCGCCGAGGTCATCGGCCAGCTTGCTCGCGGCCGCGTCCAGCATGGCGCGCGCGCCGTCGTTCAGCGCCACCACGCCGCCGTGCACGCAGAACGGCAGGGAACTGAGCGAGTGGCCGAACAGGCGGCTCTTGATTTCGCACAGGCCCAGGATGCCCTGGATCCGGCCGTCCTGCTCCACGTAGTAGAACCAGGTCTTGTGGCCGTAGCAGCGCTGTATCAGCGTCTGCCAGGCGGCCAGGTGGAAAAAGGTGGCCTGCGGCGCGGCGCGCACGAAGGCGTCCCAGCGGCCGTGGTCGGCCGGCGTGAGCAGCTTCAGGGTGGCCACGGCAGGCGCCGCATCGACGACGGAGCTCATGCCTTGCCCAGGAAAATGCGGTCCATACGGTCCCACGCGAAGTCGCGCGTGAGCGCCTGGATGCGGCCGTCCATGCGCGCCAGGTTGACATAGTGGCGGAAGCGCGTCTTCAGGTTGATGCCGTCCGGACGGGGCTGGCCGGGGTCGATCTCCCAAGGGTGGAAGTAGAAGATCGCGGGCTGGCCGTCGTCCTGGTTCACCTTGCGCATCATCCAGCGCGACAGCGAATACGGCAGCAGACGGAAATAGCCGCCGCCGCCGGCCGGCAGGTTGCGCGCGCCCATGCGCACGGTGGTGATGGGCACTTCCAGAAGGCCGCCGGCGTTTTCCGGATGCCAGGCGAAGCGCGGCGCGTCCGGCATGCCGTAGTGGTCGTGCTGCACCGGGTAGATGCTGGAACTGTAGCGGTAGCCCGCCTCGCTCAGCGCGTCCAGCGCCCACAGGTTGCCGTGGCCGATGGAGAAGCTGGGCGCGCGGTAGCCCAGCACGGCCTGGCCGCCCAGGTCTTCCAGGATGGCCTTGCTGCTGCTGATGTCCTGCATGAAGGCGGCGCGGTCCTGGTCGGAGGCGCGCAGGTGGCCGTAGCCGTGGCTGGCCAGCTCATGGCCGCCGGCCACGATGCGCTTGACCATGGCCGGATAGCGCTCGGCGATCCAGCCCAGCGTGAAGAAGGTGGCGTGCACATTGCCCGCCTCCAGGATGGCCAGGATGCGGTCGATATTCGCTTCGACGCGGCACTCGCGCTCGGGCCAGCTGTCGCGCGCGATATAGGGCGCGAAGGCGGAGACCTGGAAGTAGTCTTCCACGTCGATGGTCATGGCGTTGCGGATGGCGCTGCCGGGTACGGCCGGATGGTTCATGATGTCTGGCATCCGTTCTGCATCCAGGCCTGCAGCGCGGCGGCGATGCGCACGGCGGCCTGGCCGTCCCAGAAGCGCGGCACGCGGCCGGCCTTGCCGCCGCCGCCCATCACTTCCTCGTAGATGGCGAGGATGCGGGCCGGATCCTGTCCGGCGATGGTGTTGGTGCCCTGCTCCACGGTGATGGGGCGTTCGGTATTGTTGCGCAGGGTGATGCAGGGCACGCCCAGCGCGGTGGTCTCTTCCTGGATGCCGCCGGAATCGGTCAGCACCACGCGCGCCTGCTTCATCAGTCCCAGCATCTCCAGGTAGCCCATGGGCGGCAGCAGCAGCACGTTGGGGCCTTCCACCAGGTGGTTCAGGCCGGCCTTCTCTATCATGCCGCGCGTGCGCGGATGCAGCGGGAAGATCACCGGCGTGCGCCGGGCAATGGCGGCCGCCGTTTCCAGCAGCGTGCGCAGCACGGCCGGGTCGTCCACATTGGACGGACGGTGCAGGGTCAGCACGGCGTAGCCTTGGGCGCCGTCGGCCAGGCCGGGACGGCCCGCGTCGGCAACGATGGTGGCGGCCGGAATGGCGCGCGGCAGGTTGCGCACCAGCGTGTCGATCATCACATTGCCGACGAACTGGATGCGGTGCGCCGCCACGCCTTCGCGCAGCAGGTTTTCCTCGCCGCTTTCCTCGGTGGTGAACAGCAGGTCCGAGATCTGGTCGGTCAGCACGCGGTTGATTTCTTCCGGCATGGCGCGGTCGAAGCTGCGCAGGCCCGCCTCCACGTGGATCACCGGCACGCCCTTCTTGGCCGCCACCAGCGCGCAGGCGATGGTGGAGTTGACGTCGCCCACCACCAGCACGGCGGTCGGCTGCACCTCGTCCAGCGCGGGCTCGAACTTCTTCATCACCTCGGCGGTCTGCTGCGCGTGGCTGCCGGAGCCGACTTCCAGGTTGATGTCCGGCGACGGAATGCCCAGCGCTTCGAAGTACTGGTGGTTCATGGCCACGTCGTAGTGCTGGCCGGTGTGCACCAGCTTGACGTCGACGTGCGGGCGCAGCGCGGACAGCGCCGCCATGATGGGCGCCATCTTCATGAAATTGGGCCGGGCGCCCACTACGCACAGGATGCGGAAAGCGGAACTCATTCTATATTGTCCTGTTTGGCATTGTTGTTGGCCGTGGCGGGGGCCGGCGCGGCGACGATTTTCTTCAGTATATTGAGCACGGACACCACGGATTTCTCCAGGCGCATCATGCGCTCGTCCATGCCGTCCGGGTAGGCGGCGTTGACGGCGGCCATGTCGGCCTCGTCCACCACCACCTTGGCCGGACCGGCCGGCTCCTGGAACTCGGTGGCGATGTCCTTGACCACCTCTTCGACGTGCTCGCCGGTGAATTCATGCAGCTCTTCGAGGAAACCCATCAGCAGCAGGCGGTCGCACAGCGCGTTGGTCATGCGCGGAATGCCGCCGCTGTAGGCGTAGATGCCGGCGTGCGCCTCGGGCGTGAAGGCCGGGTCGTTGTTCCAGCCCACCGTGTGCAGGCGGTGTTCGATATAGGCCTGGGTTTCCTGCGCGTCCATCGGCCCCAGGTGGTAGGTGGCGATCACGCGCTGGCGCAGCTGCTGCATGTCCTGGCTGTGCAGCGTGGCGCGGAACTCCGGCTGGCCCAGCAGGAAAGTCTGCAGCAGCGACTTGTCGTCGGTCTGGAAGTTCGACAGCATGCGCAGCTCTTCCACCGTGCGCGGCGTGAGGTTCTGCGCCTCGTCCACCACCAGCAGCGCGCGGCGGCCCTGCTGGTCGCAGGCGCGCAGGAAGGCTTCGAGCCGCGTCAGCAGCGTGCTCTTGCTGGCGTCCTCGCTGGGCAGGCCGAAGGCCGACAGCACCATGCGCAGCGTGTCTTCCGAATTGAGCGCGGTGTTGACGATGTGCGCCGCCACGATCTGCTGCGACGACAGGGTGTTGAGCATATTGCGCACCAGCGTGGTCTTGCCCGCCCCCACTTCGCCGGTGATGACGATAAAGCCCTCGCCCTGCGACAGGCCGTACTCCAGGTAAGCCATGGCCCGCTTGTGGCCCTTGCTGCCGAAGAAGAAATGCGGATCCGGCCGCAGCCGGAACGGTTTGGCGCTAAGGCCGTAGTAACTTTCGTACATCCTTGCCAGACTCCACTAGAACTGCTTGCTCAAGGACGCCGATATGGCGTTCTCGGTGTAGTCGCGTCCGGCGACCGCGGTGGCTCCCTTGGTACGGCGCAGCTCCAGATTGCCGTTCAGCTTGCGGGCGAACTGGCGCGTCAGGTTCAGCCGCACGGAGCGGTTGTTGTCGCGGCGGGCCAGCGACAGGGATTCGGAGCGGTTGTAGTTGGCCGACAGGTTCATGCTGGTGAACGGCGATATGCGCCAGTTGTAGGTGGCGGTGCCGCCGCTCTGGCGCGTATTGTCGTTCAGCGCGCTGGAGCTGCCGCCCAGCAGGCCGGCGTCCACGTCCAGCAGCGACAGGCCGCTGCGGCGCGAGCTGGTCAGGGCCAGGATCAGCGTGCTGCGCACGCCGTTGAAGGCGGCCGTGGCCTGCAGCTGCTTCTGCAGCATGTAGCGGTTGCTCAGGTAGTTGATGCTGTTGGCCAGCGTCGGCGGCAGCCCGGCCGCGATGATGTAGGCCTCCACCGCCTGGCGGCGCGCCACCGGATCGGGAATCTGGGCCTGGAACAGCTGGTCCAGCATGGACGCCGTGTTGACGGCGGACGGCAGCTGGAACTGCGCGCGCGTGGTGGTCACCGCGTCGCTGTAGTTCAGGCTCCAGACGCTGAGCCTGGTGCGGTGCGAGGCGGCCAGGAAGTAGCTGTCGCCGAAGTAGCGCTTGCCCACGTTGAGCTGGACCGAGGTGCGGTTGCTGGGGCGCCAGCTGCCGCCCACCGACCAGTTCGCGCCCTTGGTCACGCCGCCGGGCGACTGGTAGTCGTAGCTGTCGTAGCCGCCCGTCACGGTCAGGGTCAGCTGCGGCGAATACAGGTAGTTCAGCGTGCCCATCATATTCTGGCTGCTGGAGCTTTGCGAGATCGTGTCCTGCAGGTTCTGGCGCATGTAGTACAGGTTCCAGCCTATGGTGCGGTAGGCCGGGCCGCTGGCCAGGTTGACCGAGAACTGGTCGCTGGTGCTGCTGCCGAAGTTGAGCTGGTCGGAACTGACCTTGTCGCGCGCGTAGCGCACTTCGGCGCTGGCCTGCTCGCCGAAGCGGTGCAGCAGATAGGGGCTGACGCGCCAGGTCTTGACCTCGCTGGTCAGGCCCGGGGCGAAGGGGTTGGACGGATTGACGGTGGCCGACGGGCCGAAGGCGGACACGCCCTGCTCGCTGATGCTGGCGGTGCTGTCCAGGAACAGCTTCTCGCTGATCAGCTTGGCGTGCAGCTGGGCCTGCAGATTCTGGTGGCCGCTGTTGGCGGCCTGGCCGTCCGGTCCGCGCACGTCGTTGTCGGCGTACTTGTAGAAATTCTTGGTGTAGTTCAGGCTGAAGTCCACGCGCGGGCCGTGGTTGCGCACCACCAGGCCGGGCGTGGCCTCGGAAATGAACTGGCCCTGCTCCAGGCCCTTGGGGGCCAGCACCACGTTGTCGGACCAGGTTTCGCGCAGGCTCAGGCTGGGCGTCACGCTCCAGTCGGCGCGGCTGGGTTGCGCCAGCGCCAGCGCCGCCAGGCCCACCGCCGCCGCCAAGGCTTTGCGGCGCGGTTTAGCCATAGTGATAATCATAGGTTTCAGTGCCGGGGAATTCGCGGGTCTTGTTGTAGATCAGGTTAACATTGCTCAGGCCCTCGAGCTGGGACAGCGCTTCCTTGACCGCGTGCTGCGTGGTGCGCTCGGCTTCCACCACCACCACGATCTGGCCCATGTGGGCCGCCAGCACATGCGCTTCGCTGGTCAGCAGCAGCGGCGGCGAGTCGAAGATGACGATACGGTCCGGATAGCGGTTGGCGATCTCGTAGACCAAGGTGGTCATGGTCTGGCTGGCCAGCAGTTCGGTGGCGCGCGGGTTGCTGGTGCCGGCCGGCAGCAGGGTCAGCGTGTCGACGTTGGTGCGCAGCATCACGTCGGCCATGTCGATCTTCTCGTCCAGCAGCAAGTCCATCAGGCCGCGCTGGGCCGGCAGGCCCAGGGTGCGCAGCACCGACGGGCGCGCCACGTCGGCGTCCACCAGCAGCACCGTGTGGTCCAGCTCCATGGCGATGCTCATGGCCAGGTTGATCGAGCAGAAGGTCTTGCCTTCTCCCGGCAGCGAACTGGTGATCATGATCAGGTTGCCCGGCTTTTCGTCGGGCGGGCGCGGACCGAAGGCGCGCTTGATCAGCGGGCGCTTGATGACGCGGAAGTCCTCCACCAGCGTGGTGCGGCCGCCGGCGGCGGTAACCAGGCCGATGTCCTGCATATGCTTGAGGTCCAGCTCCACCCGGCGCGGACCGCGGCGCTGCGCACCGCCGTCGGCTTCAGCGGGGGCGGCCTGGCCATAGTCGGCCGGCGCGGCAGCGGGGGCCGCCACGGCGGCGGCGGCGACGGTCGCGGCGGCAGCCTCGACGGGCGCGGCGGCCATGGCGGCGGCCACCGCGGCCGCGTGCCCGGCGTCGGCCACCGGCGGCGCGCTCTCGGCGGCGTGCGCGTCCGGCTGCGTGGTCTCGGTTTCAGCGCCGGCCGGCGCGTCCTTCGGATGCTCTATGCGGCTGGCCGCGCGTTCAATAATGCTCATCGGATTCCCCGTGAATCGGTCAGGTAGGTTTTATCAGCAAGGCGGCCATCACGCCGCCGTAGGCGGTGAACAGCACGGCCACGGCGGCGCTGAAGGCGTACAGGCGGCGCCGGCGGCGGATTTTCTGCTGGTCGGTCCAGTTCATGCTGATGGTGCCCAGGATAGGGAAACCGGTGGCGCTGCGCAGCGAGGCCTGGCTGACAAAGGTCGGGCGGATCTGGCTCATCAGCAGCGCCACGCCCAGGCCCAGCGCCAGCGCGGCGCCGAACACCACGGACATCAGGCGCGGCCGGTTCGGACCGATAGGCGCGTTGGACGCGGTGGGCGGATCGATCACGCGGAAACTCAGCATGTCGGTGGCCGAGGTCAGGTCGCCGGACAGGCGGGCCGCTTCGCGGCGCTCCACCAGCTTGCCGTAGTTTTCCTTGTTGACCTGGTAGTCGCGGTTCAGCTGGGACAGCTGGGCCTCCACTTCCGGCGCCGCCGTGCTCTGGCTGCGCAAGCGCCCCAGGCGCGCATTGTATTCATCCACGCGCGCCTTGAGCGAGGCCACGCGCGCCTCCTCCACCGACAAGGCCACATTCATCTGCTGCATCATGGGGCTGTAGTTGATGCCGGGATCGGCGCTGCGCACCCGCTTCTTGGCTTCTTCCTTCTTGCGCTGCTGCAGCTGGCCCAGCAGGCGCTTGTTGGACACGATGTCCGGATGCTCCTCGGTGAACTGCAGGCGCAGCGCGTCCAGGCTCTTCTCGACCGCCTGGATGCGGCCGTCCAGCTCGGGGTTGATGCTGTCATCCTGCTGCGGCGCGGCCTGGGTCAGCGGGGCCGGCTCCTCGCCGCCCATCTGGCGCTTGATGGCGTTGCGGGCCTGCTCGGCCTCGGCCAGCTCCAGGCGCGCCTGGCTCAGCTTGTCGGCCATGTCGGCCAGCGTGGTGCTGTAGTCGGCGCCCTGGCGCGGCAGCAAGCCCATGTTCTGGATCTTGAAGTCCTTCAGCGCGTTTTCGCCGGCGGCCAGCTTTTCCTCGTAGCTCTTGATCTGCTCCTCGATGAACTGCACCGCCTTGTCCGACTCCTGCTTCTTGCCGCCGAAGCTGCCCTCGACGAAGATGGTCAGCAGCGACTGCACGATCTGCTTGCCCAGCTTGGGATTCGGGTTGTTATACGAGATGGTGTAGATGTCGTCGCGCTCGGTGCCGGTGACCTTGATCTGCGCGGTCAGCTCGTCGACCAGCTTCTCGTGCTCCTGCACCGACTTGGTCTTGATGTCCAGGTCGACCATGCGCATGACGGTTTCGACGTTGGGCCGGCTGATCAGCGTGCGGCGCATGAACTGCACCTGCTGCTCGACGTTGGGCACGGTGGTCATGCCCGACAGCAAGGGCCGCAATATGCTCTGGGTGTCGACATAGACGCGCGCCGACGCCTGGTAATCGTCCGGCAGCTTGTACACCACTGCCCAGCCGACCACCGCTACCACCCAGGAAATGGCCACGGCGTACCAGCGGTACTTGCCGATGGCTTTTAGAAAGGTTAAGAGCAGTGCCTGTAATTCCGCCATATCGTCTATCTCGCCTATGAATTGGTGCGCGCTTTGAACTTGCTTAAAATGCATCAATCGCAACTATGATACATGAGTTTGCAAGCCATGTTACTACTAAATGGCGGCAGCTCCGCCCCTCTGATGCAGCCGTGGACAGCCCGTGTCGCGTATTTAACTCTGTGAAATAATTATTTCCAAAGATGCAAGCATAATTGTGACACATGCGCGTTGATATTTGTTGTGCGAAAGACAGCTAATTCCCGCAAAAATCTGCTATCGTTGTTGCGCCGAGACTACAAGCACCGCTATGCATTTCCGCCTGTCACTAATATTGCTTTTCAGCATGCTCTGCGGCGGTGCCGCCGCCGCCGACCTGCCCGCCGTGATTGCGGCCGTCAAGCCCTCGGTGGTGGGCATCGGCAGCTACCAGCGCCTGCGCAGCCCCTCCACCGTCTTCAACGGCACCGGGGTGGTGCTGGGCGACGGCCTGAGCGTGATCACCAACGCCCACGTGGTGCCCGACTTCGCCGACAGCGAGCAAACCCTGGGCGTGCTGGTGGCCGGCGAAGGCACGGCCTTCACCTTCCGCCCGGCCACCGTGGCGGCCATCGACAAGGAACACGACCTGGCCCACCTGCGCCTGAGCGGCGCGCCGCTGCCGGCGCTGCGCCTGGGCGACTCGGGCACGCTGCGCGAGGGGCGCGACCTGGCCTTCACCGGCTTCCCGCTGGGCATGGTGCTGGGCCTGCACCACGCCACCCACCGCGCCACGCTGGCCGCCGTCACGCCCATCATCCTGCCCTCGGCCAGCGCGCGCCAGCTGGACGCGCGCGCGGTGGCGGCGCTGCAGCGCCCGCCCTTCAACATCTTCCAGCTCGACGGCACCGCCTATCCGGGCAACAGCGGCAGCCCGGTGTACGACCCGGCCGACGGCGTCGTCTACGCCATCATCAATATGGTGTTTGTCAAGGGCCTGAAGGAAACCGCGATCACCGCCCCCAGCGGCATCACCTACGCGATTCCGGGGCGTTACGTGCAGGAATTGTTGCAAAGAAAAGTGCCAGAATAAAAATATTCCCCCTGCCCCGGCTCCCGCCAGCGGGGGCTGGTATACAATTGGGCATGCAAAAATGCTACATAAAATGCCATGCATATTGCCTAGAAGAATTTCACCCTAACAAGAGGACATGCACGTGAATACTCCCCTGATGAAATGGCTGGCCTGCGGCGCGCTGGCGCTGGGCGCGCTGACCCTGGGCGGCTGCGCCACCAAGCAGGTGCTGCCGCAAGAGGCGGCGCCGGCCACCGACTACCTGATCGGCCCGGGCGACAACCTGAGCATCGTGGTGTGGCGTAATCCGGAAGTGTCCCAGGGCGTGCCGGTGCGGCCGGACGGCAAGATCACCACCCCGCTGGTGGAAGACCTGCAGGCCAGCGGCAAGACCTCGACCGAACTGGCGCGCGACATTGAAAAAGCGCTGTCCAAATTCATCCAGCAGCCGGTGGTGACGGTCATCGTGACCGGCTTTGTCGGCGTGTACAGCGAGCAGATCAAGGTGATCGGCCAGGCCGCGCGGCCGCAGGCGCTGCCCTACCGCCGCGACATGTCGCTGCTGGACGTGATGATCGCCGTCGGCGGCGTCACCGACTTCGCCGCCGGCAACCGCGCCATCCTGCTGCGCACCGTGGACGGCAAGCAGCAGAAGCTGACCGTGCGCCTGAACGACCTGATCAAGGACGGCGACATCTCGGCCAACCTGCCGATGCGCCCGGGCGATGTGCTGGTGGTGCCGGAGAGCTACTTCTAAACAATGTCGAGAATTCTTACAGTTTTTGCGCTAGACTAATCTAGTGAGCAAAAGATGCGCAGAAAGTTCCGCTAAGTCCTTGATTTTTATCAAGGCTCCTGCGCCCTGCACGGATGGGAACGAATATTGCTTCGTTTCCATTCATCACTAAAGATTACGGCCACCGGCCGAGCGCTAACCGAGGATACAGACGTGGCCAACCAAGACCAGCACGACGGGGACAACGGCACCCCGCAGCTGCCCCCCGCAGCCCCCAGCACGGCCGTCGATGGCGCTGCCAAGCCGGCCTTCGCCGGCGCCGCGCGCCGCCGCTTCGCCACCAAGGGCGCGGCGGCTGTCGGCGCCATCCTGACCGTCAAGAGCCAGCCCGGCATGGCGTGCAGCATCTGCCATTCGCCGTCCGGCTTCGCGTCCGGCAACCTGAACAGCCACAACCCGCACGTGGTGGTGTGCCAGGGCCTGTCGCCCGGCTACTGGAAGACCCACACCAGCGCCTGGCATAGCAGCTGCGTCAGCACCACCAAGTTCAACAAGAAGTTCAACTGCTCGACCACCAGCGGCTTCTACGGCAAGGAGATGCAGTTCTTGCTGGACCACCAGAGCTACGACCAGGACAACGTCGCCATGCATTGCATCGCGGCCTACCAGAACGCGCTCAAGGGCTACACCTCCTTCCTCAAGCCGGACCGCGTGCAGGCGATCTGGAACGAGTATTGGCGCACCGGCGGCTCCGGGCGGGGCTACTACACCCCCATGGCCGGCAAAAAATGGTATGGCGCGGAAATCGTCGAGTACCTCAAAGGCACCATGGACTGACACGGGCCGTATGCTGACTGAAGCCGTTTTGCCATGTGGCGCCTGAGGCCGGGCCAGCGGCTGCGTAGCCGCAGCTGGGACGGCGAGGACTTTGTGCTCTATAACAACCTGTCGGGCGATACCCATCTGCTCGACGCCGCCGCCATCGAAATCCTGAGCGCGCTGCAGCGCGGCGCGGCCACCACGGCCGGGCTGGCGGCCGCCTTGCAGATAGCCGACGGCGCCCCCGCCGAGCCGGACCAGCTGGCCGAACTGGAGGAGTTGCTCGGCCAGCTGCGCGCCATGGCCCTGGTCGACACGCAAGCCGCCTCCGCATGCTGAGCCCGCAGACGACCGTGTCCTCGCTGGCGCCGGCCGAGCTGGCGCGGCGCCTGGCGCGCGGCGGCATCGTGCTGCAGACCGGCGCCTACACCACCCACCTCGAAAGCAGCGTGCCCAGCGTGGCGCAAGGACTGGCCCTGCTGTACGGCGGCTACGCGCTGCGCGGCGCGGACGCCTTTGCCGACTTCCACCTGCGCGTGGTGCAGCCGGCCGGCCTGCGGCGCTGGTGGCGGCCGCAAGTGATGCTGATGCACAACGGCGCCAGCATGTTCAAGCCGCTGCCGCTGGCGCAAGCCTTCCCCATGTTCGAATGGGGCTTGAACTGGTGCGTGTCGAGCCGCGCGCACGACTGCCTGATCGTCCACGCGGCGGTGCTGGAACGCCACGGCCGCGCGCTGATCCTGCCGGCCCCGCCCGGCTCGGGCAAGAGCACCCTGTGCGCGGCGCTGGCGCACCGCGGCTGGCGTTTGCTGTCGGACGAACTGGCGCTGATACAGCTGGCCGACGGCCGGCTGCAGCCGCTGCCGCGCCCCATCAGCCTGAAGAACGCCTCCATCCCGCTGATGCAGCGCTACCTGGCGGCGGATGGCGCCGTGTTCAGCCCGCCCGTGGCCGACACCGTCAAAGGCACGGTGGCGCATCTGCAGGCGCCGCCCGCCAGCGTGGCGCGCAGCGCCGAGACCGCCGCGCCGGGCTGGATCGTGTTCCCGCGCTACCAGGCCGGCGCCGCCACCGAGCTGGCGCCGCTGCCGAAAGCCGGCACCGTGCTGCGCGTGGCGGAAAACTCCTTCAACTACAGCCTGCTGGCCGAGCGCGGCTTCGACGCCCTGGCCGGCCTGGTGGACGCCGCGCACTGCCACAGCTTCGTGTACAGCCAGCTGGACGAGGCGGTCGCGCTGTTCGAGCGCCTGGCGCAGCAGCCATGAGCGGCGCCGCCCTGTCCGCCCCCGCCACCGCCTCGGCGCCGCCCGGCGTGCCGCTGGCCGTGCTGGCCTTCCGCCAGCCGGCGCTGCTGGCCGGCTTCAGCGAGGCCGAGTGGAATGTGCTGCTGCGCCAGTGCGCCAGCGCCAATCTGCAGCCGCGCCTGTACTACCTGCTGCGCGAACGCGGCGAACTCGAGCGCATACCGGCGCCGGCCCGGCGCCATCTCGACTGGTCGCGCACGGTGGCCGAGCGGCACAGCCAGGCGGTGCGCTGGGAAGTGGCGCAGATCCAGCAGGCGCTGGCCGGCCTGGACGCGCCGCTGATACTGCTCAAGGGCGCGGCCTATGCGCTGGCCGGGCTGCCGCCGGCCAGCGGCCGGCTGTTCTCGGACATCGACATCCTGGTGCCCAGGGAAAAACTGGACGACGCCGAGGCGGCGCTGATGCTGCACGGCTGGGCCAGCACCCACCTGGACGCCTACGACCAGCGCTACTACCGCGAGTGGATGCACGAGCTGCCGCCGATGGAGCACGTCAAGCGCCGCACCGCCATCGATGTGCACCACGCCATCCTGCCGCTGACGGCGCCGGTCCACCCCGACCCGGCCCAGCTGCGCGCGTCCGCGCGCGCCATTCCCGGCCAGCCCGGCCTGCATGTGCTGGCGCCGCCCGACCTGGTGCTGCACAGCGCCACGCATTTATTCTTCGACGGCGAACTGGAGCACGGCCTGCGCGACCTGGTGGACCTGGACGGCCTGCTGCGCCACTACGGCGGCCAGCCCGGCTTCTGGGACGCGCTGCGCGCGCACGCGGCGCGTTTGCAGCTGCAGCGTCCGCTGTTCTACGCGCTGCGCTACACGGCGCTGCTGCTGCACACGCCGCTGCCGCCGGAGGCCCACGCCGCCGCCGCAGAAGGCCGTCCCGGCGCGCCGCTGCTGCGGCTGATGGACGCGCTGTACCGCCGCGCCCTGCTGCCGGTCCACGCCAGCTGCGGCGACGCCTACACGCCGGCCGCCCGCTTTGCGCTCTACATCCGCGCCAACTGGCTGCGCATGCCGCCGCTGCTGCTGGCGCGCCACCTGTTCCACAAAGCTTTCCTCTCGCCCAAAGACAAAGATCAGGCCGAACAGCCCTGACTGCTCTACAATTAAGCATCGTCGGGCAGCGCAAAGGTGCAGCATGCAGCGATCCATTTTCCGGCATACCAGGGCCGCGCGCGCAGGCGCGCTGGCGGCGCTGCTGTCGGCCCAGCTGGCGGCGCTGGCGGCCGAGCCGGCCGCCGAACTGCTGGCCGCCGCCGCGCGCCTCGAGCATGGCGAAGGCGTGCCGCGCGACCTGCCGCAGGCGCTGGCCCTGTATTGCCGCGCCGCCCGCCTGGGCGACGCGCAAGCGCAGTACGCGCTGGGCTGGATGCTGGCCAACGGGCGCGGCGCGCCGCGCGACGACGGCGCGGCATCCCAGCTGTTCGCGCTGGCCGCCGCGCAAGGCCATCCGCAGGCGCAGGCCATGCTGCACATGACCAATACCGCGCCAGGCACGCCGCTGCCCGCCTGCCTGCTGCCGGACACGCCCCTGGTCGCCATGCCGCCCGAACCGCGCGTGCTCTACACCCATGCCGCCAGCAAGCAGATCGGCGCGCTGGTGGAGGTGCTGGCGCCGCAGTTCGACGTCGATCCCCGGCTGGCGATGGCCATCATCGCCATCGAGTCCGGTTTCAACGCGCGCGCCGTCTCACCCAAGAACGCGCAGGGATTGATGCAGCTGATACCGGAAACGGCCGAGCGCTTCCGCGTCAAGGACGCCTTCGATCCGGAACAGAACATCCGCGGCGGCCTGGCCTATCTGCGCTGGCTGCTGGCCTACTTCCGCGGCGACGTGCAGCTGGTGGCGGCGGCCTACAACGCCGGCGAGAAGGCGGTCGACCAGTACAAGGGCGTGCCGCCGTATGCGGAAACGCAGGAATACGTGAAACGGCTGGCGCGCCTGTACAAGCACGCCGTCCATCCCTATCCGGCCGGCTCCGCCGCAAGCGGTGCGCTGCGCAAACCTTGAGACGAAAAAAAACCGCCTGGCTGGCGCCAGGCGGCTGATCGCTGAACTGCTGTATCAAGCCTGACGGCGGCGGCGCAGACCAGCCAGGCCGGCCAGGCCCAGGCCGAAGATGGCCAAGGTGCCAGGTTCTGGAATCTTGTTTGCGCGGATCGGATCGTTGATCAGGCCGGTGAAGCACACGCCGGTGGTGACCTCTACGTCGGTGCAAGTGCCGGAGCCCTGCGAGGCGCCGTTGGTGCTCAGCGTGAACTTGCCGTCGAAATCGTGGCCGAACAGGCCGTTGGTGTTCCACTGCGTGGCACTGGTGCCGCCAGTCACATCGGCGAAGAAGGAGCCTTTACCGTCAGCTGGCAGGTTGGTGTTGGTCACTTGCTGGACCAGCGTGGCCTGGGTTTCGTCGGCGCTGGCGTCGCATACATACGGCTCCAAGCCGGTGCACGAGTTGGCCACGTCTACCAGCTGCTTGCCGGTGCCGAAGGTCACGGTCAGGTAAGCCGGGCCCAGGCTGCTCAGCAGCGAGTGCATGGCGTAGCCGGTGCGGCCGGAGGGGGCGGCGTCGAAGTTCGAATCCAGCGCGGCGATCGGGGTGTTGGTGCGGTAGATGTCCAGATGGATCTTGTTGTCGGCCACGCCGCCGCTGGCGCCGATATTGTAGATGTCGAAGTTCGAACCGTTCTGCACGATGTTTTGGTCGGCGATACCGTAGATCATATAGTACAGGTAGCTGCCGTCCGACAGGCCGGCCGACCAGCTCGCGCCGCCCGTGCCCTGGATCTGGGTAATCGCACCCAGGCCCCAGGTGCTTTCATTGGTGCCGGCTTGCGTGTTGGTTTCGGTGGTCAGACCAACCAGTTTGATGTTCAGGTTGCCGACCAGGGCATCCAGCGGCGTGGCGGATGCGCTGAACGCTGCCAGACCCAGGGAGGTTGCTGCCAGCAATTTTTTGAGTTTCATGTTCGATCTCCAGTATGTTGAGGGCGCTGTCAGTGTTAGCGTCACATCCCTATTAAGCAAGCGGTGTGCCAGGCGCGGGAAAATGGGGCGGATTACCCCGTTCCTCCTGCAACGGCTGGACATGCGGGCTTTGCTGACCGCCATAAACTTTGGCCATTTTTACCTAAGCTGTAAAGAATCTCGACAGCTTGTGTGACAATTGTTGCCGTGTGGTTAGTACGTGCGGCGCAAAGGCGGGGCTGGCACATTCCGGCGCTGTTTTGGGCTCCTCCGTGGGCGCGAACGGTCGATTTCCCGCAGCAAAGCGGTCCCGGTTGTAAAATATTCCGACAAGCGGCCTCCTGTGCAGCGGCGGCAGTTTGCGCTACTATAGTCTTGCCAATCTGGAATTAATTCAGCCGCACCGGCCGCCTGCGGGCGCCACCTTCTCCTCCACACTTGCTAAGGTTTTGCTATGACTACAGAATTCGACTATGACCGCTTCGTCATGCGCAATGATGGCTATATCAACAAGGCCACCCAGGCCAAGATCCGCAACACGCGGGTGGTGGTGGTCGGGGCAGGCCTGGGCAGCGCGCTGCCGGTGGCGGCCACGCGCATGGGCTTCCAGCACTTCGTGCTGGTGGATGGCGACACCGTGGACATGCACAACCTGAACCGCCAGTTCTTCGATTTCGAGGACATCGGGCGTCCCAAGGTGGAAGCGCTGAAGAAGCAGATTCTGCGCATCAACCCGACCGCCCAGGTGGAAACCATCCAGGCCAATCTGGACAAGGACAATGTGGCCGACTTGGTGGCCAAAGCAGACTTCATCTTCGACACCATCGACTTCCTCGACCTGGAAGCGATCCTGCACCTGCACGCCACCGCCAAGGCGATGGGCAAGCACATCTTCACCGCGCTATCCATCGGCCCGGGGGGCGGGGTGCTGTACTTCCCGCCGGACGCGCCGGAGTCGCTGGCCGACATCATCCAAAAGGACGTGGCGAGCGCCACGGCGGAGGGCGACGTCAGCTATTCCAACGTGTTCGGCAAGATCATGGGGCGCATCGGCGTGCACCTCGATGCGCAGGTGGTGGAGCAGGTCGCGCGCGCGCTGACCATCATGGAAGACGGCCGGCCCTGCCCTGCCTCGCAGATTTCGGTCGGCAGCTTCACGGTCGGCTCGATGGGCTTGTCCATGATGCACGACGTACTGGCCGGCCTGGAGGTGCCGACCGCGCCTTACATGGTGGTGCACAGCTTCCGCAACCACACCAGCAAAAAGATCAAGATCAGCGCCGACTAGTTCAGGACCTGGCGCGCGTGAGCGCGCGCGTCAGGCCGCGCGCCGGATTCTGCTGCCAGGACAGGCGCGGCAACAGCGCGTGCGGCCGCTCCTGCATCCAGGCCGACAGCGCCGGATTCTCGGCCGCCAGCTTGGCCTCCATGGCGTGCAGGTCCAGCACATAAGGCATCACCGCACCGTAGTAGTCCGCCTGCGGCCCGATCGCCTGGAAGCCGAAGCCCATCCGCGTCAGCGACTGTGCCAGCGCACGCTCCATGGCGGCAAACCAATACCGGATGCCGGCCTGGCGGCTGTGGCGGTACATCTCGCGGTACATGCCGAACAGCAGCATGGGCGACTCGCGGCGGCGCTCGCCATGCCGGCGCTCGGCCTCGGGCACCTGGGCCGGCAGGCCGGGAACGCCGGCCAGGCTGTCGGCGCGGCGGCGGCGATGCTCCTTGCGCACCACCAGGCGCGAAATTTCGCAGGACAGCGCCCGCGGCGGCAGCTCGACATGCTCGAACACGGCGCAGTGGCGCTCGAACGGATAGGGCTGCTCGGCCTGCGGCTGCACCAGGCGAACGGTCCCGATCAGCGTCTCGTCCATCGAATAGGCGGCGATATGCACGGCATTGGTCTCGTACTCGTCGACCTCCATGCCGCCAGCCTGCTCGGTGTGCGGCAGGAAGGCGCATTCGATGCAGTACACGTCGTAACGCAGCTTGAAAATATCGTGCGGCACCTTGCCATGCTGGTCGCCGCGGAAGGAGCGGAAAATATTGCGGTTGGCGCGGTCCACGGTTTCGAAATGGGCCTGGTATTCCTGGCAGGTGAGCACGCTGCGGTAACCGGGATTGTCAAATACGTGCGCCATACAGCCAATTCTCCTACGAGGTTTATTTCTTCCTGCTGCGCCCTATCATGAACGTGCCGACCATGGTTTTCACCACGACCCAGAACGGGATGGGTTCATCGTTGAACCATGCAGCCAGGAAACGGTTTTCTTGCTTTAATCGGTCGTTCAATTCGTACAGGTCGACCATATGGGGCGTGACCGGTCCATAGTAGTCCACCTGCGGCCCGATGGGGACGAAGCGGAACCCCATCTTTTCCAGGGAGCGCGCCAGCGAGCGCTCCATGGCGGCATACCAGTAACGGATGCCGTTCTTGCGGCTGTAGCGGTACATCTCGCGGTACAGCCCCAGCAGCAGCAACGGGCTGTTGGTGCGCTGCTCCTTGCCGCTGGGCGGCTTGATCATGGCCGGGCCGCCCTTTTGCTCCATAAAATCCTTCGACACGCCTTCCATCGAATCGCCGCGCCGGCGGCGGTGCGTCTTCTTCACCACCAGCCGCGACACCTCGCCGGCCTGCGCGCGCGCCGGCATGGTGAAGTCCTCGAACACCGTGCAGTGCGACTCGAAGGGATAGACCTGCCCATCCTTGGGCTGCACCAGGCGCACCGTGCCCACCATGGCCTGGTCCCGCGTGGCGTAGGCGGCGAAGTGGATGGAGCAGTCGTCGTACTCGTCGGTCTCCTTGCCTTCGTCAAACTCGGCCGCGTCCAGGTAATGGCACTCCAGGCAGTACACCTCGTAGCGCAGGCGATAAATCTCGGCCAGCACGGCCGAATCCATCATGCCCTTCATCACACTGGCGAAGTCGAAATATGGGATCAGAATGTCGCGTTTGCCGAAAAAACGCTCGAACAGATCGAACAGCATGTCGCGTTCCTTGTCTGTACATCAGTCGGGCGCCGGCACTGGCTCACGTCATGCAAGCCAGCACACAGGCGCAAAGATAACCTATTTCCGGTCAGCACGCACAGGCGAATTCAACCGTGCGCGGCTCCGCAAGCCGCTGTCCATGCGGCTTGGCGGCCGGAGCGTAGCCGGATCAGAGCTGTTTCAGCAGCGCGCGGGCGTCGTCCTGCTGCGGGAAAGAATTTCCCTTTGCCAACAACTGTTCCAGTTCCTTGCGCGCGCCGGCCTTGTCGCCCGACTTGCTCAGCGCGGCGGCATAATGGTAGCGGATCTCGCCGTTGCCTTCGGCCGCCGCGGCCGCCTTTTGCAGCAGCGGCAAGCCGCGCGCCACATCGCCCTGCTCCACCAGCACCCAGCCCAGCGTATCCATAATGGCCGGATGGTTGGGCACCAGCTTGGCGGCCTGCTCCGCCGATGCCAGTGCGCGCTTGTCCTTCAGCTGCAAATACGCTTGCGCCAGATTGTTGTGGGCCACCGCGTTTTTCGGGTTGGCTTTTAGAATAGCCTCGAATTGCTCAATTGCAATGGGGTATTGCTTGGCCGCCAGGCTGGACTCGGCCTGGTACATGGCCACCATCGGTTCGGCCGGGTTCTCCTTGCGCCACTGCGCCACGCGCTGCTCGGCTTCTTTTGCCTTGCCGCCGCGCCGCATCGCGTCCACCAGCTTGAGCAGCGCGCCGGGCGCCTTGGACAGCGCCAGCGCCTTCTCGTATGCCGGCACGGCCTGCGCCGGCTTGCCCTGCAGGCTCAGGATGTCGCCTTCCAGCAAATAGCCGGCCGGCATCTTGTCATGCTGCTTCTGCAACTGGCGCGCTTGCGCCAGCGCGGCGTCCGGCTTGCCCTGGCGTACAGACAACTCGGCCTGCAGCAGCTGCGCCTGGGCCAAGTCCGGTTGCAACTGCAAGGCTTTTTTCAGATCCTCGGCGGCGGCGGCCTCGTTTTTCAGCTGCAGATGCACTTCCGCCAGGTGCAGTTGCGCCAGGCCGGACTTGGGCAGCAGGCCGGCGATCTTGCTGTACGACTCCAGCGCGCCGCCGGGGTCCTTGGCGGCCAGCTGGCTTTGCGCCTGCAGTTCCAGCAGATCGGTGTTGGATGGCAACGCCACCAGCATCTTGCGGGCCAGTGCCAGCGCTTGCGGGGCCTTGCTGCTGCGCAAATATTGTATGCCCAAGCGCATGGCCGGCAGCACCGCGTCGGGCTGCTCGGCGTGCGCTTTTTCCAGCCAGGTCAGCGCCTCGTCGGGCTGCTCTCGCACCACCGCCAGGCCGGCCAGCGCGGTCATCGCGTCCACGCTCTTTTTGTCCTTCTCCAGGAAGGCCAGCAGGCGCGCGCGCGCGGCGTCCGTTTTTTTCTCGTACACGTCCAGCTGCACCAGGCTGGAGACGGCGGGGAAATAGGTGGCCTGCTGCGACAGCGCGCGTTCGAAGCTGGCGCGCGCGGCCGCGGCGTCGCCCTTGCCGAGCGCGGCCACGCCGGCCAGTTGCGACAGCTCCGGATTGGTCGGCTGGCTCTTGGCCAGCTGCGCCGCCGCCGCCAGCGCCTTGTCGAAGTTGCGCTGGCCGATTTCGGCGCGGATCAGCGCGATGCCGGACTGCAGCGACTTGCTGTCGAGCGCGGTGGCCGCCTCCAGGTCGCTCAGGCCCTGCGCCTTGTCGCCCTTGCCCAGCTTGCTCAGGCCGAGCGAGGTGCGCAGCGAGGCCGCTTTCGGCTCCAGCGCGGTGGCCTTCTCGAAGTATTCGGTGGCCTTGTTGAAGTCGCGCGCCTGCATGTAGGACTCGCCGGCCAGCGCCAGCAGCTGCACGTCGGCCGGTTCGCCGCCCTTGAGCGCGGGCGCCAGCACCGCCAGCGCGTCCGGCGTCTGGCCGCCGCGCAGCAGGCTGGTGGCCAGCATCTTGCGGGCGTACAGATTGTCCGGGTTTTTCTCCAGGTATTTGCGCAAATGCTGTCCGGCCTGCTGGGTCGAGCCCAGGTTCAGGTTGACCGCGCCGGCCAGCAGGATGCTGGGCATGTGCTCGGGCGCGGCGCGCAGCACTTTCTGCAGCGACTCCAGCGCGGCGGCGTTCTTGCCCTGGGTGAAGTCCAGCAAGGCCTGGGTGTAAGTCACCATCATGCTGCCCGGCGTGATCTTCTTGGCCGCCACCAGATCGGCCTGGGCCAGCTCATACTTGCCCGAGGCGATTTCCAGATAGGCTTTCTCGATATGGGCCGAACGGTGCGCCGGATTGGCCACCAGCACCTGGGCATAGGCTTCCAGCGCCTGCTCCGGCTTGCCCTGGGCGCGCAGCAGGTCGGCCTTGAACATCAGCGCGTCGGCGTCCTTGGGGCCGGCCGCCACGGCCTGGTCGGCATAGCTCATGGCGGCAGCGGCATTGCGCTCCAGGAAGGCCACGCGGCCCAGGCCCACCAGCGCGGCGGCATGCTGGGGCTGGGCTTGCAGCACGGAGGTGAACAAGGCCTTGGCCTCGTCGCGCTTGTTCAGCGCCAGCAGGGCGTCGGCGCGCGCGCACAGCAGCTCGGCGCCGCCGGCCTTGGCGGCGGCCTCGGTGTCGTCCAGCGCGTTCTGGAATTTGCCCTGCATCAACAGCGCGCGCGCCAGCACCGGCATGGTCTGCGCGTCCGGATACTTGAGCGAGATGGCCTTGCGGATTTCCTTGTCGGCCGCCAGCACGTCGCCGCCTTCGAGCGACAGCTTGGCCAACAAATAACGCGCCTCGGCGTCCTCCGGATTGGCCGCCAGCGCGTTCTTCAGTTGTATCATGGCGGCGGTGCTGTCGCCTTTTTGCTGGAACTGCTTGGCCTGCGCCACCAGGGTGGCCGCCGACTCCTCTTTCTTGCATCCGCCCAGCACCGCCAGCAACAGGACGCTGCTTGCCATTGCAACGCCCACCAAGCGCTTACTTCCTTTACCAGCCATCGCGAGGACTTCCTTATGATTGTGTCGACTTGAACGGGCCGCCTGCGCATGCGGCAGCGGCCCCCGTTACTACCCGATAATATACTAAGACGGTTCCATTTCGTTAACAAAATGCCGCGCAGAGCCCGGCGGCCGTCCAGCACCGAGATATCCTGCAACATTCCCTTTCAGGAGGTCGAAATGAAGCCAGCGCATACCATTCTTGTGGACAGCTACCGCGTGGCGGCCAGCCATACCGGCGCCGACAGCCTGGCCTACAAAGGCCTGCACATCCACGCCCTGCCCGGCCTGCACGAGTTCACGTTTTCCGTGCTGCAGCAACATTGCCGGGCCGGCGCCGCCGTGCTGGACCTGGCGGCCGGCAGCGGGGCCATGAGCATGCGCCTGCACGACGCCGGCTACCGCGTGGCCGCCACCGACTACGTCACGGAAAACTTCCGCCTGCACGGCCAGATCGACTTCTTCCAAAGCGACCTGAACGACGATTTTTCCCAGGGGCGCGAGGGCAGTTTCGACACCGTGTTCGCCTCGGAAATCATCGAGCACCTGGAAAACCCGCGCCATTTCGCGCGCCAGTGCCATGCGCTGCTCAAGCCGGGCGGCAGCGTCGTCCTGTCGACCCCGAATGTGGACTCCTCCGCCTCGGTCGCCAGCCTGCTGCGCGACGGCACCTTCCAGTGGTTCAACGACGCGCATTACCGGTCCGACGGCCACATCACGCCGCTGACCCAGTGGCAGCTGAAAAAATGCTGGCAGGAGGCCGGTTTCAGCATCGCCTGGCAGGGCTCCTACGGCGACCGCTACGGCATGGTGGCCGGCTCGCCGCGCATGCGCTGGCTGGCGCGCCTGCTCGATCGGCTGAGCGGATTGGACCCGGCGCTGCGCAACCAGATCTATGTGGCCGTGCTGCGCAAGCCGGACCAGGCCGGCGCGGCCGGCGCTTAGCGCTTCAGCAGCACGCCCACCGCCAGCAGCGGCGCGTACAGGAAGGACTGCGGGTCGATGCGCCACTGCCCGCGCAGCACCGCGCCGTCCAGCCGCTTGCGGTGCGACAGCCGGTGCAGCAGGTCGGCCACGAAACTGCGGCGCAGGCCGCGCACGTCGGCGCCGTTCTGGCGCAGCTGGGCGGGCGACAGGCTGAACAGGCGTGGCAGCGCCTTCTTGAACTTCATCTCGTAGTGCAGCCGTATCAGCGAATTCTCCGTGCCCCAGCCCGAGCCGGCGAAAATATTCACGCCCTCGCCGTAAGTGCATTCGCACAGCGCGGAAAACGCCACCCGGCCCGAGCGCTGCGCCAGCTCCAGCCAGAACAGGTAGTCCTCGCCGGCGTACACGAACTCTTCGCGGAAACGCAGCTCGGGGCCGGCCGCGTGGCGGTACACCACGGTCGAGGTGCCGACGATGTTGCCGGTCAGGATCTGGTTGAACATGTCGCCGCGGTAGCTGTGCAGGTAGGGGCTGGCGCCGATGGCGGGATGGTCGCCCACCTCGATGCGGCGCGCGCGCTTGAAGGCGGTGACGGTCTGGTTCAGCTGGTAATGGTCGGAGAAATAGAAGTCGTGGCCGGCCTCCAGCGCGGCGACCGCGTTGGCCACGTGGGCCGGTATCCACTCGTCGTCCGAATCGAGGAAGGCCACGTACTCGGTGCCGGGCGCCACCAGGCCCAGCGCGCGGTTGCGCGCCGCCGCCGGGCCGGCGTTGGGCTGCTCGACGATGCGCAGCGCGTGCGGCGCCGGGATGTCGATGCCGGCCAGCTCGCCGCGCGCCGGCACCGGCGAGCTGTCGTCGATCACGATGATGTCGAGCGCCACGCCGCCCTCCTGGGCCAGCGCCGAACGGATCGCCTTGGCCAGGATGCCGGGCCGCTTCTGGTAGTAGGGAATGACCACCGCCACTGTCTTGTTCATGCCGTCTCTCCTGTGCAGCTCAATGCGCGCGCTGGCGGAACCACTGCTCCAGCATCATCAGCACCCACACCATGGTGCCGTGGTAGCTGGCGTGCTCGGCCAGGTGCTGGCCCAGCAGCAGGTCGATGAAGTCGGCGCGCACGATGCCGCGCCGCTTCAGGTCGCTCAAGCTGTCGGCCGCCAGCGCCTGCAGCTGCGGTGTCTGCTGCAGCCACACGCCGAAGGGCAGGCCGAAGCCGTGCTTCTGCTTGGTGATGATCTCGTTGGGCAGGAAGTCGCGCAGCGCCTCCTTGAAGAAGTAGCGCAGCTGGGTGCCGTTCAGCTTCTGCTGCGGCGTCAGGCCGGCCGAGAAGGCCACCATCTGCTCGCTCAGGAAGGGAAACGCCACTTCCATGCCGGCCAGTTCGCAGGCCCGCATCACTTTCGGCAAGTCGTTGTCGGCCAGCGTCACTTTCAGGTCCAGCGCCAGCATGCGGTTGATCAGGCTGGGCGCGTCGCTCAGGCCGTAGGTGGCGCTCAGGCCGGCCAGCGGCTGGCCGGTGTCGGCGCCGGCCAGGAAATCGTCGGTGAAGACCTGGGCGGGGCCGTAGCGGCCCAGCAGGTTGTAGGTTTCCAGCCGCGCCGGCATGGGCACCGAGGCCTGCTCGATATAGCTGCGCGCCTTGCGCAGCAGCTGGACCCGGCCGCCGCCGGGGAAGTTGAACACGGCCGGCTCGAGCAGCGCCTTGCGCAGCAGCTCGGGCACGCGCTCGTACAGCGCAAACACCTGCTGCTTGGAATAGCGCTCGTTGCCGCCGAACAGTTCGTCGCCGCCGTCGCCGCCGAACATGCGCGCCACGCCGTCGGCGCGCGCCATCCTGGCGCAGTAGTAGGCCGGCACCGCCGAGGCGTTGCCGAAGGGCTGGTCGAAGGCCTGCGCCATGTGCGGAATGGCGTCGGCCACGTCGGCCGGCGTCACATAGTATTCATGGTGCTCGGTGCCGAAATGGCGCGAGGCGATGCGCGCGTATTCCATCTCGTCGTAGCCCTGGGCCTCGAAGCCGATCGAATACGTCTTGGCCGGTTTGCCGCCCACTTCGCACAGGATGCCGGCCAGGGTCGAGCTGTCGGTGCCGCCGGACAGGAAGGCGCCCACCGGCTGCGTGCCGCAGGCGTCGCGCACGCTGCTGCGCAGCACCTCGCGGAATTCGTCCTTCAGCTCGGCGAACGGGCGCTTGCCGTCTTCCTGGAACTGCATGCGCCAGTAGGTCTGCTGCTCGACGCGGCCCTGCCGGTAACGCAGATAAGTGCCCGGCAGCAGCCGCTGCTGGCCCTGGTAGACCGTGCCCGGCGCCGGCACCATGTGGAAGTACACATAGTTGTACAGGCCTTGCGGGTCCAGCCTGGCTGGCGTGAGCGGGTGGCGCACCAGGCTGTCGGCCGAGGAGCCGAACACCAGGGTTTCGCCGGCCAGCTGCCAGGCCAGCGGATGCGTGCCCATGCGGTCGATGGCCAGCAGCGCCTCGCCTGCGCGCTCGTCCACCACGGCCAGCGCGAAAGCGCCCACCAGGCCGTTGCACAGCGCCTCGGCGCCCTGCTTCCACAGGGACAGCAAGGCCGCGCCCATGCCCTCGGCCGCGGCCTGCTCGCGCCGCGCCGCGTCGCGCAGGCGCACATCGCCCCACAGCGCGATGGCCACGCCGTCGCGCTGCAGGCTGTGGGCGCAATCGACGCCCGCCGCCAGCGCCAGCGCGCTGGCGTTGCCCGCCATGGCCTGCACGGCGCTGCCGTCGAAGCGCGCCAGCGGCGCCGCCATGGCCTCGACCAGGGCGCGGTTTTCCGCCGCGCCGTGGCCATGCCCTATCCAACCGCAAATACCGCTCATACACCGCCTCCTGCTGGTTCATCACTGCCGACTAAGACTTCCACCGCGCCGGGATGGCTGAGGAAGGCGCCGGGGCTGGCCGTGAGGCCGTAGGCGCCCGACTGGAACACCACCGCCAGGTCGCCCGGGCCGGCTTGCGCCAGCTCCATCTGGTCGGCCAGCAGGTCCAGCGGCGTGCACAGCGGCCCCACCACGGACGCCGTCTCGCGTTCGCCACCGCGCACGCGGTTGCCGATCACGACGGGATAATTCTTGCGTATCACCTGGCCGAAGTTGCCCGAGGCCGACAGGTGGTGGTGCAGGCCGCCGTCCGTCACCAGGTAGACCTGGCCGCGCGAGACCTTGCGCTCGATCACCTTGCTGACGTAGACGCCGGCCTCGCCCACCAGGTAGCGGCCCAGCTCGATCACGATATGGGCTTCCGGCAGCGCGCGCTTGACGTCGGGCAGCAAGCGCTTCAGGTTCTCGCCCACGGCCGCCAGGTCCAGCCTGCCTTCGCCGGGGAAATACGGAATGCCGAAGCCGCCGCCGATATTGAGCATGCGCAGCGGACGCGGCGCGTGCGCGGCCAGGCGCAGCGCCAGCGCGAAGGTCTTTTCATGCGCTTCCTGGATCGCCTCGGCCTTCAGGTTCTGCGAGCCGCTGAAGATGTGGAAGCCGTGGAAGTCCAGCGCCAGCCGGCCCAGGCGCGCCAGCAGTTCCGGCACCTGTTCGGCGTCCACGCCGAACTGCTTGGGGCCGCCGCCCATCTTCATGCCGGACGATTTCAGCTCGAAGTCCGGGTTGACGCGCACCGCCACCTGCGGCCGCACGCCGAGCCGTTCGCCGATGGCGGCGATGCGCTCCATCTCGCCGGCCGACTCCATGTTCAGCACGATGCCGGCCGCCACCGCGCAGGCCAGGTCGGCGTCGCTCTTGCCGGGGCCGGCGAAGCTGATGTTGAGCGGCGCCATGGTGGTGTCCAGCGCCACCCGCAGCTCGCCGCCGGAGGCCACGTCGATGCCGTCCACCAGGCCGGCCATATGCTGCACCACGGCCGGCATGGGATTGGCCTTCATGGCGTAGTGCAGCTCGATTTCCGGCGGCAGGTGGCGGCGCAGCTCGGCCACGCGGGCCGTCATGGCGGCGCGGTCGTAGGCGTAGAACGGGGTCTGGCCGACGCGCGCGGCCAGCCGGGTCAGCGGCATGCCGCCTATCTGCAGGCAGTCGTCGACGACGGGAAATTGCACCAGGGGCGCATGCTGGGGGCGCACTGCGCTCATAGTGTGTTCTCCGTAAAACAGTGTTCGTATTGCTGGCTGAGCAGCTTGCGGTCTATCTTGCCGTTCGGATTGCGCGGCAGGCCGGCCTCGGCCATGATGATTTTCTGCGGCAGCATATAGGCCGGCAGGTGGGGCTTGCAGGCGGCCAGCAGTTCGGCCGCCGTCAGTTCCCGGCCGGGTTTGCACAGCGCCACCACCACGATGGCCTGGCCCAGCGCCGGATGCGCCACGCCCAGCGCGGCCGCCTCGGCCACCTGCTCGCGCGCGTAGACCACTTCCTCGACCTCGCTCGGGCTGACGCGGTAGCCGGAGGTCTTGATCATCTCGTCGTTGCGGCTGATAAAGTAGAGATAGCCCTCCTCGTCCCGGCGCACGGTGTCGCCCGACCACACGGCCATCTCGGCCAGCACGATGCCGGACTCGGCGCGGTAAGGCTTGAAGCGCTCTGCCGTCTTGGCCGGGTCGTTCCAGTAGCCCAGCGAGACCAGTGCGCCGCGGTGCACCAGCTCGCCCGGCTCGTGCGCGTCGCATTCCGTGCCGTCCGGGCGCAGCACCATCACTTCCGCGTTGGGAATGGCCTTGCCCATGGAATCGGGACGGCGCTCGAGCTGATCGGGCGGCAGATAGGTGGAGCGGAAAGCCTCGGTCAGGCCGTACATCAGGAAGGGGCGCGCGTTCGGCAGCGCCTTGCGCAGCGCGTCCAGCGTGGGGCGCTGCATGGCGCCGCCGGAATTGGTCAGATAGCGCAGGGTGCAGTCGGCCGGCCAGTCCAGGCCGGCGATCTGCAGCCACAGCGGCGGCACGGCGGCCAGGCCGGTGATGCGCTCGGCCAGCACGGCTTTCAGGATGTCGCGCGGCAGCAGGTGGTTGATCAGCACGGCGGTGGCGCCCACGCGGAAGGCAGTCGACAGCTGGCTCAGGCCGTAGTCGAAGGACAGCGGCAGCACCGCCAGCAGGCGGTCGGCCGCCGTGTTTTCCAGATAAGTGGAGACGCTGACGGCGCCGGCCACCATGTTGCGGTGCGATAAAACAACACCTTTGGGCTTGCCGGTGCTGCCCGAGGTGTACAGGATGGCGGCCACGTCGGTGTCGATGGCGCCGGACGGGGCCGCATGCGGCGCCGCGGCGCCGTCCCAGGCCAGCACCGCCACGCCCGGCACGTCGGGCAGCGCCTGCTCGCCGGGGTTGACCGCGAACACCACGCGCAGGTCCGGGCACTGCGCCAGGCTGGCCGCCAGCAGGCGCAGGCGGTCGGCCGAGGTGACCAGCACGCGCACATTGCAGTCGGCCATGATATAGGCCACCTGCTCCGGTTTCAGCAGCGGATTGACCGGCACGAACACGCCGCCGGCGGCCGCCGCGCCATACATGGCGGCCACATTCTCCACATTCTTTTCCATGTACACGGCGACGCGCTCGCCCCGCCCCAGGCCGGCCGCCAGCAGCGCGCCGGCCGCGCCGCGCACGGCCTGCGCCAGCGCCGCGTAGTCGAGCCGGCGCTGGCCGTACACCAGGGCCTCGGCGCCGGGCGTGCGCGCCGCGCTGGCGAAAATGAATTCGTGGAGAAGGTCGCTCATGATTTCCAACAATATGTTTGAATTAACAATGTGACACAATGCAACATGGTACGCGCGGCCCCCCGCCGTGTCTATCGCCGGGGCCGCAACAATTGACCGTCAAAAAGCTTGCCCAGGCGGACTACAATGGTCCAGGCCGGGTTATACTACGGCGATATATAAATGGAAACAAGCAATTGCAGTATTACAACAGTATTTGCTTGATAATGCCACCCCTACAGGACGCTGCATGAGAGATATCGTCATTACGCTGATCGTGTTCGCTTCGCTGCCGTACACTTTCAAGAAACCGTATATCGGCGCCCTGATGTGGATCTGGATCAGCGTGATGAACCCCCACCGCCTGAGCTGGGGCTTCGCCTACGATTTTCCCTTCGCCGCCATCATCGCCGCCACCACCCTGCTGGCCCTGCTGGTCGCGCCCGGCCAGAAGCGGCCGCCGTCCTCGCCGGCCGTGGCCGTCATGATCATGTTCACGGTGTGGATGGCGATTTCCACCCTGTTCGCCATCCACCCCGGCGAATCCACGGTGATGCTGCAGCGCGTCATAAAAATCATGCTGATGAATCTGGTGGTCATGATGGCGGTGCGCAACAAGGAGCAGCTGCACTGGATGCTGTGGGCGCTGGCCGGCTCGCTGGGCTACTACGGCATCAAAGGCGGCCTGTTCACCATCGCCACCGGCGGCAGCTTCCGCGTCTGGGGCCCCGAGGGCAGCTTTATTTTCGGCAATAACGAAGTGGCGCTGGCCTTCGTGGTGATTATCCCCATCTTCTACTACCTGTACCTGATCTCGGACAAGAAATGGCTGAAATACGGCATGGTGGGCGCCATCGGCCTGTGCGCGCTGGCCTCGCTGGGCTCGTATTCGCGCGGCGCCCTGCTGGCCCTGCTGGGCATGTTCGGCTTCCTGTGGCTGAAAAGCCCGAAGAAAGCCGCGCTCGGCGTCGGCATGGCGCTGCTGCTGCCCATGATTATCCTGTTTATGCCGGCCAAGTGGACCGAGCGCATGGACACCATCGACAACTACCAGGAAGACGGTTCGGCCATGGGCCGCATCAATGCCTGGCAGATGGCCACCAATCTGGCGATCGACCGCCCGCTGACGGGCGGCGGCTTTGAAATCTACGACGCCTATGTGTTCGCGCGCTACGCGCCGGTGCCGAACGACATCCACGCCGCCCACAGCATTTATTTCCAGTGTCTGGGCGAGCACGGCTTCGTCGGCCTGGGGCTGTACCTGACCTTCGCCATCCTGTGCTGGCGGCGCGCCAACTGGATTATCAGGCAGACCAAGAAGCGCGCCGACCTGAAATGGGCCGGCCAGCTGGCCGGCATGATACAGGTGAGCATGATAGGTTTCGGCGTGGGCGGCGCCTTCCTCAGCCTGCTGTATTTCGACATGCCGTACTACCTGATGGGCGCGCTGCTGATCACCGGCCAGATCGTGCAGGACAGCCTGCGGCAGCCGGCCGCCGGCCAGCCCGGCGCAACGCCGGCCGAAGCGGCCGATCCTGCCGCCACCGCCGCCGCGCAGGCGCCGCGGAACGGCGCGCGCGCCGCCAAGCAAGGGTCCATATGAATGCACAACACCATCCCCGTCCCACCCTGGCCACGCTGGCGCGCCGCGCCCTGCTGCGCCTGGGCGCGCTGGGCCGCGCGCGCCGCAGCCTGAGCATCCTGATCTACCACCGCGTGCTGCCGCAGGCCGACCCGCTATTCCCGGACGAGGTGGACGCGGCGCGCTTCGAGCAGCAAATGGCCTGGCTCAAGCAGGGCTTCCACGTGATGCCGCTGGCCGAGGCGGCGCGCCGCCTGCGCGCCGGCACCCTGCCGCCGCGCGCGGCCTGCGTGACCTTCGACGACGGCTATGCCGACAATGCCGAGATCGCGCTGCCCATCCTGCAGCGCCACGGCCTGGCGGCCACCTTCTTTGTCGCCACCGGCTTCCTGAACGGCGGGCGCATGTGGAACGACACCGTGATCGAGCTGGTGCGGCGCGCGCCCGGCCCGCGCCTGGAGCTGGCCGCGCTGGGCTATGGCAGCCACGCCATCGGCAGCGACGCCGAGCGCAGCGCCGCCATCCACGCGCTGCTGGACCAGCTCAAATACCTGGAACCCGAGCTGCGCCTGGCCGAGGTCGACAAGCTGCGCGGCGCGCTGGGCCTGGCGCTGCCGGACGACCTGATGATGAACACCGAGCAGGTGCGCCAGCTGCACGCGGCCGGCATGGAAATCGGCGCGCACACGGTGCACCACCCCATCCTGGCCAGCATGGACGAGCATGGCGCGCGGCAGGAGATCGCGCGCGGCAAGGCGGTGCTGGAGGAAATGACCGGCGCGCCGGTGCGCCTGTTCGCCTACCCGAACGGCAAGCCGGGGCGCGACTACCACGCCGCCCACGTGGCGCTGGCGCGCGAGCTCGGTTTCGAGGCGGCCGTGTGCACCGCCTGGGGCGCGGCCGGGCCGGAAACCGACCCGTTCCAGCTGCCGCGCTTCACGCCCTGGGACCGCAAGCCGCTCGGTTTCACGCTGCGCCTGCTGCACAATTTGTACCGGCCGGGCCAGACTGTGTGAATCCGGCCATAAATCGGCGCCGGCGCGATTGTGTGAAATTGTTGCAACAGTTATACTACTTGATGTATTAATTGAAACAAGCGGAGATTCACCCCGATGGCCCAGAGCGCAGACCGCGTGCAGCACTTCCCCCCGGCCCCGGCCGGCCAGCAGGCCGCGCCCGGTACGCCGCAGGCCGGCCATCCGCCGCCCCTGCCGGACTACCCGCGCGCGCGCATTCCGACCAAGCCGGTGTTGTCGCGCGCCACCTTCCGCGCCGGCGGCGGCCACGCGCCGTCCATCCTGGACGTGCGCGAAGCGCGCCTGGTCACCAGCGGCCGGGTCGCCATCGCGCTGGCGCTGCGCCAGATGGGCGTGGGTCCGGGCGACCGCGTGCTGGTGCCGTCCTACCATTGCGCCTCGATGATAGAGCCGGTGGTGTGGCTGGGCGCCACGCCGGTGTTCTACCGCATCCACCGCGACACCCAGGTCGACCTGGACGACGTGGCGGCCAAGCTGGCCGGCGCCAAGGTATTGCTGGCCACCAACTATTTCGGCTTTCCGCAGAACCTGTCGCGCCTGCGCGCGTTCTGCGACCAGCACGGCCTGATGCTGCTGGAAGACTGCGCGCACTGCTTCCTGGGCGAGCACGAGGGCCAGCCGGTGGGCTCCTTCGGCGACTACGCCATCGCCAGCACCATGAAATTCTTCCCCATCTACGAAGGCGGCTGCCTGGTGTCGGCGCGCCACTCGCTGGCGCCGGTGCGGCTCGAGGCGGGCGGCTTCCGCTTCGAAGCCAAGATGGCCGTCAACGCGCTCGAGGATGGCTTTGAATACCAGCGCCTGCGCACCGTGCAGCGCCTGCTGGCGCTGCCGCTGGGGCTGAAGAATTTCCTGCTGCGCCAGCTCAAGCGCAGCGGCAACGCGCCGCAGCCCATGGCGCCGCGCTCGTCCGAAGGCGGGTTCGGCTTCGATCCGGACTGGCTGGGCAAGCGCGGTTCGCTGTTCTCGCGCCTGACCTTGCGCCTGGTCTCGCGCGGCCGCATGGGCGCGCTGCGCCGCAGCCACTACCAGCGCCTGCAGGCCGCGCTGGACGGCATGCCCGGCTGCCGCCCGCTGCACGCGGTGCTGCCGGAACGGGTCTACCCCTGGGTCTTCCCGCTGTATGTGGAGCAGCCCGAAGCGGTATTCGATACGCTCAAGCGGGATGGCGTGCCCATCATCCGCTTTGCCGAATATCTGTGGGAAGGCGTGGATGCCACCGTCTGCGGCGCCAGCGCGGAGCTGTCGCGCCATGTGCTGCAGTTTCCCTGCCATCAGGAACTACAAGAACAGGAACTGGACTGGATGATAGACAAGATCAAGACCGCCTTGCTGGCGGCGCGCGCGCCATGAAGTGGACCCTGCTGCCGGCCAGCGACTATCCCGCCCACGCCACGCGCTGGCATGAACTGAACCACGCCAGCGTCGATTCGCCGCTGCTGGAACCGGCCTTTGTGCAGCCGCTGCTGACCGAATTCGGCGAAGGCCGCGAATGGCTGGCCGTGTGCGAGGACGGCGGGCGCACGCTGGCCATGGCGCTGCTGCAAAAGAGCCGCCAGGGAGCCTGGCAGACCTTCCAGCCCTCGCAGCAGCCGCTGGGCATGTGGCTGCACCTGCCGGGCGAGAACCTGCCGGCGCTGATGGACAGCCTGCTGCGCAGCCTGCCCGGCATGCCGCTGGTGCTGGGCCTGACCCAGTTCGACAGCTGGCTGCATCCGCGCCCGGCCGACGGCGCCCAGCTGCGCACGGCCGACTACATCAACACGGCCCGCATCACCATTGCCGGCACCTTCGACGAATACTGGGCCTCGCGCGGCAAAAACCTGCGCGCCAACCTGAAGAAACAGCGCGCCAAGCTGGCCAAGGAAGGCATCGCTACCCGCATGGACGTGCTGCGCGCGCCGGCCGACATGGCGCAGGCGGTGGCCGACTACGGCGTGATGGAAAGCGCCGGCTGGAAGGCCGGCGGCGGCACCGCCATCCACCCGGACAACGACCAGGGCCGCTTCTACCGCAGCATGCTGGAGAACTTCGCCCAGCGCGGCGAAGCCAGCGTATACCGCTACTGGTTCGACGACCGGCTGGTGGCGCTGAACCTGTGCATCGAAGGCGGCGGCGCCAAGATCGTGCTGAAAACCACCTATGACGAGAGCCTGAGCAGCCAGTATTCGCCGGCCTTCCTGATGCGCGAGGAGACCTGCCACGTCATGTTCCGCGAACGCCTGTTCGAGCGCCTGGAGTTCTACGGCAAGGTGATGGAGTGGCACCTGCGATGGACTGACGAGGTGCGCAGCATGTACCATATCACCCACTACCGGTGGCCGGCCCTGAAAAGCCTGCACACCCTGGTCAATAAGCTCAGGCGCGGCAGCGCGGGCCAGCCGGCGCCCGCCGCCGAGCCGGTCCCGTCCGCCGCCGCCCGCCATACCGAACCATCCACGGAGTAAGCAATGTATCTGCAAGAAGTAAAAACCATCCTGGCCGACGTCCTCGGCCTGGGCGCCGGCGCCGACGCGCTGACCGAACAGTCCGCGCTGCTGGGCGCCATCCCCGAACTCGATTCCATGGCCGTGGTGCAGCTGATCGCCGCCATGGAGGAACAATTCGGCTTCAGCGTGGACGACGACGAGATCGACGCCGCCACCTTCGCCAGCGTCGGCAGCCTGACCGCCTTCGTGGCGCGCAAGCTGACCGCCTGAGGCGCCCTCCGAGCATGAGCTTGTTCTCCCTTGCCGCGCACGCCCAGCCCTTCTTCCTGAAGGCCGCTGCGGGGGAGCGCTACTGCCTGTTCCACCCGGCCGTCGGCGCCTGCCGCGGCGGCCTGGTCTATGTCCCGCCGTTCGGCGAGGAAATGAATAAAGCCCGCCGCATGGCCGCGCTGCAGGCGCGCTCGCTGGCCGCGCAAGGCATCGCCGTGCTGCAGATCGACCTGCACGGCACCGGCGACAGCAGCGGCGACTTCGCCGACGCGCGCTGGGAGCAGTGGCTGGCCGACGTGGCGCTGGGCTGCCAGTGGCTGTCCGCCCGCCTGGGCCGCCCGGTCGGCCTGTGGGGCTTGCGCCTGGGCGCGCTGCTCGCGCTCGACTACGCGCGCTCGCCCTACGCCCAGGGCGCGGCCGCGCCCACCCGCATGCTGCTGTGGCAGCCGGTGCACAGCGGCGGCGCCCACCTGACCCAGTTCCTGCGCCTGCGCATGGCCAACGACATGCTGGGCGCCGGTGGCGGCCAGAAAACCGGCACCGCCGCGCTGCGCGAGCAGCTGCACGGCGGCGCGGCGCTGGAAGTGGCCGGCTACGAGCTGGCGCCCGAGCTGGCCAACGCGCTCGACGCGCTCGACCTGGCCAAGATGGCGCCCCCGGCCTGCCCGCTGCACTGGATAGACGTAGTGGCGGCGGAAGGCCGGCCGCTCACGCCGGCCTCGGCCAAGCTGGTGGCGGCCTGGCGCGCGCAAGGCGCCGAGCTGGACGCGCAAGTGGTGGCCGGCCCGCAATTCTGGGGCACCCAGGAAATTGCCACCTGCCCGGCGCTGCTGGCAGCGAGCAGCGCCCTGTTCCAGGAGGCCGCCCATGCAGTTTGAAGAACGCGCCCTCAGTTTCGACTGCGGCGGCGACTGCCTGTTCGGCGTGGCCAGCGTGCCGGCCCAGCCGGCCGAGCGCGGCGTGGTGGTGGTGGTGGGCGGCCCGCAATACCGGGGCGGCAGCCACCGCCAGTTCACCCTGCTGGCGCGCCACCTGGCCGCGCAGGGCATCGCGGTGCTGCGCTTCGACTACCGCGGCATGGGCGACGCCGAGGGCGAGCAGCGCGACTTTGAAATGGTGGCCGAGGATTTGCGCAGCGCCATCGGCCAGTTCCAGGCCACGGTGCCGGCCGTGCGCGAGGTGGTGCTGTGGGGCTTGTGCGACGGCGCCTCGGCGGCCCTGTTCTACGCCGCGCACGACGCGCGCGTGCAGGGCGTGGTGCTGCTCAATCCCTGGGTGCGCACCGAAGGCGGACTGGCCAAGGCCACGCTGAAGCACTACTACCGCGACCGCCTGCTGCAGCCGGCGCTGTGGAAGAAGATCTTCACCGGGCAGTTCAACTACGGCGCCGCGCTGCGCTCCTTCACCGGCCTGCTGGGCGCCGCGTCCGGCAAGCCGGCGCCGCAGCACGCCGCGGCCGCGCCCACGGCCGCGCCGTCCAGCCCCCCGCCTGTGGTGCACGCCGAACCGAAGCCGCGCATCTCGGACCCGGACCTGCCGCCCCTGCCCGGGCGCATGCACGACAGCCTGGCCGCCTTCCAGGGCAAGGTGCTGCTGATACTGAGCGGCGCCGACCTGACGGCGCAGGAATTCCGCGACGCGGTGAAAGCGTCGCGCCCGTGGCAAAAACTGCTGGCCGCGCCGCGCGTGACCCACAGGGAACTGGCGCAAGCCGACCACACTTTCTCGCGCCGTGCCTGGCGCGACCAAGTAGCAGACTGGACCGGAGAATGGATGCGTTCATGGTAAACAAACGCGTGCTGATGATCGCCTACCACTACCCGCCCATGCGCGGCAGCAGCGGCATCCAGCGCACCCTGAAGTTTTCGCAATACCTGCCGCAGTCGGGCTGGGGCCCGGTCATGCTGTCGGCCCATCCGCGCGCCTACAGCAATCCGGGCGACGACCAGATGGCCGACATTCCGGCCAGCGTGCCGGTCACGCGCGCCTTCGCGCTCGACACCGCGCGCCACCTGTCCGTGGGCGGGCGCTACGCCGGCTTCATGGCGCTGCCGGACCGCTGGGCCAGCTGGTGCCTGGGCGCCATCCCGGCCGGCTGGCGGCTGATACGCCGCCACCGCCCGGCCGTGATCTGGTCCACCTACCCCATCGCCAGCGCCCACCTGATCGGCCTGGTGCTGCGGCGCCTGACCGGCCTGCCCTGGGTGGCCGACCTGCGCGACCCGATGACCGACGTCAGCTATCCGGAAGACCCGCGCACGCGCCGCGTGTTCCAGTGGATAGAACGCAAGACCATCGAGCACTGCACGGTGGCCGTGTGCACCACGCCGGGCGCCATCAAGACCTACGAGGCGCGCTTCCCGGCCATCCCGCGCGAGCGCTACCGCCTGATCGAGAACGCCTACGACGAGGAAAACTTCGCCGACGCCGAACGCGGCGGCGCGGCGGCCGCGCCGGGCGCGCACGGCGGCCCGCTGACCTTGGTGCACAGCGGCATCATCTACCCCTCCGAGCGCGACCCGGTGCCGCTGTTCCAGGCGCTGGCCGCGCTCAAGCGGCAGGGCGCCGTCAGCGCCGCCAGCGTGCGCGTGGTGCTGCGCGCCACCGCCCACGACGACTACCTGGGCGACCTGATCGCCGAGCACGGCATTGCCGACCTGGTGCAGCTGGCGCCGCACGTGCCCTACCGCGACGCCCTGGCCGAGATGCTGAACGCCGACGGCCTGCTGATCTTGCAGGCGAGCAACTGCAACCACCAGGTGCCGGCCAAGCTGTACGAATACCTGCGCGCGCGCCGTCCCATCCTGGCCCTGACCGACAGCGACGGCGACACCGCCGCCACCTTGCGCCAGGCCGGCATCGACAGCATCGCCCCGCTGGACCAGAAAGATGCGATCATCGCCATACTGCCGCGCTTCCTGGAGCAGGTGCGCAGCGGCACCGCGCCGCTGGCCTCGGCCGCCGTGATCGCCGCCCATTCGCGCCGCGCGCGCACCGAACAACTGGCGCTGCTGCTGGACCAGGTCAGCGCCAGCCACGCTCAATGAAGATGGGGAGATGGACAACATGAAGCACAAGCAACGCATCCTGGCGGCCGGCCTGCTGGCCGTGGCCGCCGCCGCCGCCGCGCTGCCCGCGCGCGCCGCCGAACGCAAGGCCACGCCGTTCTGCGGCAACCTGGCCAACGCCTACGGTCCCTACGACTACCGCAAGGGCACCACCGAGTTCGCGCACCACCTGAAGCTGGTGGAAGGCGCCCACTTCACCGACGAGGTGGAAAACGGCATCAAAGGCAACGCCAGCACGCTGGGCGGCGACATCGACTACACGCTGCGCGCCTTCCCCAACCACCCCGGCGCGCTCAACACCGTGATACGGGTGGCGGCGCGCAACCCGAAAAACCTCTATCTGCCGGGTGGCAACCGGCCGGTGGAATGCTTTTTCGACCGCGCGGTGCGTTTCGCGCCGGACGATCCGGCCGCCCACACACTGTACGGCAGCTACCTGCTGTCGGTCGGCCGCGAGGCCGACGCCCGGCCCCATTATCTGATGGCGGTGGAGCTGGACCCGGACAATCCCAGCACCAACTACAACATGGGCCTGGTTTATTTCAAGAACAAGGACATGGTCAACGCCAACAAATACGCGCAGAAAGCCTATGCGCTGGGCTTCCCGCTGCCGGGCCTGAAGAATATGCTGGTCCAGGCCGGCAAATGGGACGTGTCCGCCGCGCCGCCGCCTGAGGCCGCCAGGAAGAAACCGGCCGACGGCGAGCCGGCGGAAGCCGGCGAGGCCGCGCCCGCCGCACCCGCCGCCAGCCAGGATGCGCCGCCGCCGGCCAAGCCGGACGCCGGCACGGCCGGACGCTGATACGCTAAGCGGTGGCCGGCTGCGGGTGCGCCAGCACCCACTCCTCCACCAGCCACGGCGCGCACCAGCCGGCGCAGGCCAGCATCACCTGGGTGATGTCGGCCGAACGGCCCGGCAGGGAAAGCTGCGCCCACTCCAGCGCGAACATGGCCGCGCCCACCGCCACCCCGCCCGCCAGGGCGATGCGGTGGTGGCGCGCCGGCGCCGACACCTGCCGCGCCAGCCAGGCCATGGCCATGAAGGGCCACAGGAATTCCAGGATATTGGTATAGCCCTGCAGGCTGCGCATATGGCCGCGGAACGGTATCCAGTTGAAGCCGCCGCCCAGCCAGCCGCCGCGCACCGGGGTCAGCTCGCCCAGCGCCATCGCCAGGGCCAGCAGCACGATGGCGGCGCAGGCGGACGGACCGGCCGCGCTGGTGGAGGGGGAACGGCACAGCCGCGCCAGCAGCGGCAGCGACAGCGCCGCGCCCGCCACCTCCTCCAGCCGTAGCGTGTGGCCGTCGATCAGCACCTGGCAGGCCAGCACCGCCAGCAGCAGCGCGCCGTACAGCCGCCACCACGGCCGCCCCGGCCGTATCAGCGCGCGCAGCAGCAGGCCCAGCGCGGCGAACTGGCAGGCCAGGCAGATCATGGCAGGCAGGCTCACCGGCATGGCCGCCTGCAGCTGGAAATACAGCGGCGCCAGCGCGCGCCGCCAGCGCCACAGGCCGAACACCGGCATGAGCGGACTGGTCTGGGATAAAAACCACAGCGCCACCACCACCAGGCCGGTGTTGGCGATGGCCCCGCGCGCAAACCAGCCGTCGCGCCAGGCTTGCAGGCGGGCGCCGCTGAAGGTGTCGCGCCGCAGCAGGCCGGCCATCAGGGCGCCGCACAGCGTGCCCAGCACATTCATGGCCACATCCGCCGCCGACGAGACCCGCGCTGGCAGCCATTCCTGCGCCACCTCGGCGGCCACGCTGAAACCGGCGCCCACCAGCACCGCCAGCGGCAGCGCCAGCCAGTAGCGGTGGCGCCGCGCCCACCAGGCCGCCAGCAGCAGGCCGAAGGGCATGTACACCAGCACGTTCTGCAGCAGGTCGCCGCGCTCCAGGTAGGCCGCGCCCGGATGCAGCAGGAAGCCGAACAGCGGCTCGGTGCGCGCCGCCCACTGGAAGGGATAGAGGCTGCCGTAAAACAGCAGCAAGACGTAGACGGCGACGGCCTGGCGCATGGCGCGCCCCGGTCAGGAACCGGATTTGATGGCGTGCCGGCTCATCAGGTCGTACAGCGTGGGGCGGCTCACGCCCAGCAGCTCGGAGGCCTTGACGATGTTGCCGTCGACCCGGGCCAGCACCTTGACGATGGCCTTGTACTCGGCCTCGTCGCGCACCTGGCGCAAATTCAGCGGCTCCTCCGGCAGCAGCGCGCCGGACAGGCCCAGGTCCTCGGCCACGATGTGCGGCCCGTCGGCCATGATGACGGCGCGCTTGATGCAGTTTTCCATCTCGCGCACATTGCCCGGCCAGGGGTAGGCCTCGATCACATTCATGGCCTCCTGGCTGAAATGCAGCGCGGGGCGCGACTCGGCGGCGCAGAATTTGTTCTTGAAGTGGTGCGCCAGCAGCGCCGCGTCGCCCACGCGGTTGCGCAGCGGCGGAATGGTGACCACGATTTCGGACAGGCGGTAGTACAAGTCCTCGCGGAAGCGGCCGGCCACCGCCAGCTCCTTCAGGTTCTGGTGGGTGGCGCAGACGATGCGCACGTCGACCGGGATTTCCTCGTGGCCGCCGATGCGCTCGATCACGCGCTCCTGCAGGAAGCGCAGCAGCTTGGCCTGCAGCGGCATGGGCAGGTCGCCCACCTCGTCGAGGAAGAAGGTGCCGCCGTGCGCCAGCTCGACCTTGCCCTTGGTCTGCTTGGCCGCGCCGGTGAACGCGCCCTTCTCGTAGCCGAACAGCTCGGACTCGAGCAGGTTTTCCGGGATGGCGGCGCAGTTGATGGCCATGAAGCGCTCTTTCGAGCGCGGGCTGAGCTGGTGCAGCGCGCGCGCCAGCACTTCCTTGCCGGTGCCGCTCTCGCCCAGCAGCATCACCGAGGCCGAGGTGGGCGCCACTTTTTCGATGCTGCGGCAGATCTTCTGCAAGCCGGCGTCGCGGCTGATCACGCCGGCCAGCGGCGAATCGGCCTGGGCCTGCTGCATGCGGCGGTTCTCGCGCTGCAGCGCGTGCAGGTAGAAGGCGCGCTGCACCACCAGGCCCAGCAGGTCGGGGTCGGCCGGCTTCTGGTGGAAGTCGTAGGCGCCCAGGCCGATGGCCGACACCGCGTGCGCATGGTCCTGGTTGCCGGTCAGCACCACCACCTTGGTTTCCGGCGCCAGCGCCAGGATCTGCTGCAAGGTGGCCAGGCCCTCGGTGGCGCCGTCCGGATCGGGCGGCAGGCCCAGGTCGGTGATCACCACTTCCGGCTCGTGGCGGCGCACCTGCGCCAGCGCCGCCTCGCGGTCGCCCGCCACCAGCACTTCGTATTGGTCAAAGCTCCAGCGCAGCTGCTTTTGCAGGCCGGGGTCGTCTTCGATAATCAGCAGCTTCGCTTTGCTCACGGTATTCCTCTATGTTCAGTCTGGCGGCCGGAAATCTCAGGCCGCGCGCTCCACGGAACCGGCGTCCTGCCGGTACAGCGGCAGGGTGACGCGGAAGGTCGTGCCCTGCCGCGGACTGCTGCTGACCTCCAGCTCGCCGCCCAGTTCATGGATGTATTCCCGGCTCTCGAACGCGCCTATGCCCATGCCGGCCGGCTTGGTCGATTCGAAGGGCTTGTACAGCCGCTCGCGGATGAATTCCTCGGTCATGCCGGCGCCGCTGTCGCTGATCTCCACCAGCACCGCGTCATGCTCGCCGCGCAGCGCGATGCGCACCTGGCCGTCCAGCGGCGTGGCCTCGATCGCGTTCTGTATCAAATGCCCCAGCACCCGCTCCAGCCGTTCCCAGTCGGCCAGCACCCGCAGGCCGGGCGTTTCCACCCGCAATTGCGGACGCGGTTCGAACGCCGCCTTCAAGGATACGGCCTGTTGCAACAGTTGGTCAATAAACAATGGCAGCGGACGGGCCGGCGCGTCGTTGCGGCTCAGCTTTTGCAGCATCAGCTTCATTTTCTGCACCGAATGGGTGACGGTGTCGAGCATGTCCTGCTGGAATTCCGGGTTGTTGCGGTGCTTGTGCGCGTTGGGGATCAGCAGCGACAGCTGGGCCACCAGGTTTTTCAGGTCGTGCACCACGAAGGTGGACATGCGGTTGAAGGACTCGAACTGGCGCGCCACCATCAGGGCCATGGCGGCGTCCTGCTGCGCCAGATAGCTGGCGGCCTGGCTGCAGGCGATCTTCAGCAGGTCGATCACCTCCCAGTTCAGCTGGATGGCGCTGCGCGGCTGCTGCAGCAGCATGAAGCCGGACAGGCGGCCCTGCATAATCAGCGGCAGCACCAGCCACACGCGCGGGTAGCGGCAGATCCAGTCCGGCATGGCGATGTCGCCGTACAGGCCGGGGTTGCGCTGGTACTCCTGCATGTCGATGACCCACTGCTTGCTCTCGAGAAACTGGCAGAGTTCCGAGTCGGCCGCCTCCGACTCGCTGGCCAGCGGCACGTGCCACTGCGCCACCGGCTCGTGGCGGCCGGACTCGCGCAGCAGCCACAGCGCGCCGCCCGGGCTTTCCACCAGCCCGGCCACGGCCTGCACCGCGCGCTCGGCCAGCTTGGGGCCGTCGGCCGACAGCATGCGGGTAAAGCCCATCCATTCTTCGCGGTAGTCGTAGTTGTAGCTGTAGAAATGCTTGCTGATAAAGACCTTGAGCCAGGCGCGGAAGGTGCCGGAGAACAGCACCCCGGCCAGCAGCACGGTGGCGCCGAACAGGAAGGCCACCTGCATCACCGAGCCCCAGCTGCCGCCGAAGAAGCGCAGATAGTAGCCGGCCGAGCTCATCACCAGCAGATAGCCGGCCGAGCCGGCCAGCGCGGCCGAATGGAACAGCACCCGGCGCGACACCGACAGCTGGTTGGACCAGGCCGCGCTGCGCGACACCGCCAGCGCGATCAGCGGCATGGTCAGCGCCTGCACGAAGCCGCGCGCGGCCCAGATGTCGCCGTTGACCTGGCGGAACAGCATGGTGTCGCTGTACAGGTAGAAGTCGTAGGCGTACATGCCGCCTATGCCCAGGCAGGCGTATTTCAGCGCCCAGCGCTCCTGCAGCGGCTTGTTGCGGTAGAGCTGCTCGACCAGGATCATGCCCAGCACCGCCGCGCCGGCGCGCAGCATGGCCAGCGGCAGCAGGCCGCCCAGGCTGGCCAGCACGCCCGGCGCCCAGTTGGCCAGCAGCTCGGCCGCGAGCAGCAGGGCGTAGAAGCCGGCCACCAGGCGCAGCAGGCGGTTGTGGCGCAGCAAGCGCCAGCCGGCGCCCTGCTGGAACAGGCCCATCAGGAACAACAGAAAGGCCGACCAGGCCGCGTTGCGGGCAATGTCGAGCGCGTCGTTCAGGGTGGACGGGCCAGGCGCGTGGACCGCCTCCCAGGCGTTCAGGCCGGCCCACAGCGCCGTCACGAGCGCGGCCGCCGCCAGCACGGCAGCGTGCGCGCGGGCGCGCCATATGCTCAGCAGCAAGCCGCACAGCAGCGCAAAGGCCAGCGCGGCGGCGCCGTAGCTGTACGCGGCGACGCTGCTCAGCATGGCAGCTCCGGCACCCTGGCCAAGGGCAGCGCCATCAGCGGCCGCTGCCGAACAACACCACCTTGAGGGTATCGATCAGCACCAGCAGGTCGAGGAACAGGCTGTTGTTCTTCACGTAATACAGGTCGTACTGCAGCTTCTGCACCGCGTCCTCCACCGAGGCGCCGTAGCCGTAGCGCACCTGCGCCCAGCCGGTGATGCCCGGCTTGATGCTGTGGCGCACGTTGTAGTAGGGGATGTCTGCGCTCAGCTGCTCGACGAAATAGGGCCGCTCCGGGCGCGGGCCGACAAAGCTCATCTCGCCCTTGAACACATTCCACAGCTGCGGCAGCTCGTCGACGCGCAGCTTGCGGATAATGCCGCCCACGCGCGTCACGCGCGGGTCGTTCTGCGCGGCCCACTGCGGCTTGCCGCCTTTTTCCGCGTCCGTGCCCATGCTGCGGAATTTCAGCACCTTGAAGCTGCGCCCGCCCTTGCCCACCCGTTCCTGGCTGTAGATCAGCGCGCCGCCGTCCTCGAGCTTGATGCACACCGCCGTAAACAGCATGACCGGCAGCGCCAGCAGCAGGATGATGATGGACACGATCAGGTCGAAGCCGCGCTTCATGAAGGTGCGCATAAAGCTCTGGTCGAAGCCGCCGCCGAAGACCAGCCAGCTCGGCTGCAGGGACTCGACCCGGATCTGGCAGGTTTCGCGCTCGAAGAAGGTGGCGGCGTCGGTCACCTTGATGCCGAACAATTTGCACTCGAGCAACTCCCGGATCGGGAAGGTGCCGCCGCGCCGGTTCTGCACCGACACCACGATTTCGCGCACATTGTATTTCTGCGCCAGGGCCACCAGCGACATGCCGGGCTCCATGGCCAGCACCGAATTGGCGGCCACGCGCGACTCCTCCTCCGGCATGGCCACATAGCCGGCCACGTCGTACTTGTGGTAGCTGTTCGAATGCAGGGCCAGGTCGCCGCACTCCTTGGCCAGCGCGCCGTTGCCCAGGAAGATGATGCGCGACTCCAGGAAGCGGAACTTGGAGCTGGTGAAGAAGATGGCGCGCGCCATCAGGATGCCGGCCGCCGAGATGGCGAACACCAGCAGCAGGATGCCGCGCCCGAAATACAGCTCCGGCGCCACGTAGAACACCAGCGTCAGGATGCCGAAGGCCATGGCGAACGAGGGCACCAGCTGCAGGAAGAAGGGATTGCGCAGGCCTTCGCTGAAATTGAGCTGGTACATGCCCAGCGCGCTCATCGAGAACACGATGGCGGCGGTGAACACGCAGGCCGACATCAGGAAATGGTCGAGCCGGGGCAGCAGGAAGTCGTCGCCGTCGAAAAAGCGGATGGCCGAACCGGCGTAGAAGGCGCCGATCAGGATGAGGATTTCCACGAACAGCAAGCTGAACGCGACCTTGGACACGTAGTGATTGGCAATTTTTAACATGTTGTTGTTCCTTCCCCAGTGCGCGCACCTCGCGGCGATGGATGACGGCGCCGGCCGCGCGCAGGCCGGGCTCGTTCTATTTGTGCTACCTGGCTGTCAGGCTACCGACATACCAGTCCATCGCCACGGCCAAGCCTTCTTCTATGCGGTGCGTGGGCGCATACCCGAGCAGCTGCGCCGCCTTGCCGATGTCCGCCTGCGAGTGGCGCACATCGCCGGCCCGGAAGCCGGCATACTGCGGCCGGTGCTGGTCCAGGTGCGGGAAACGCTCCCGCAGCAGGGCCACCATCAAGCCGTACAGCTGGTTCAAACTGGTGCGCTGGTTCAGCGCCACGTTGTAGACCTGGTTGACCGCGTCCGGCGCGGTGGCGGTGGCGGCCAGCACATTGGCTTGCACCACATTGTCGATAAAGCAGAAATCGCGGCTGGTCTCGCCGTCGCCGTTGATGAACAGCGGCCGGTCGGCGATCAGCGCGGCCACCCACTGCGGGATCACGGCGGCGTAGGCGCCGTTCGGATCCTGGCGCGGGCCGAACACATTGAAATAGCGCAGCCCGACCGACTCGGCGCCGTAGCAGCGCGCGTACACGCCGGCGTACAGCTCGTTGACGTATTTGGTGACCGCGTAGGGCGACAGCGGATTGCCGATCTGGCCCTCCACCTTGGGCAGGTCCGGATGGTCGCCATAGGTGGAGCTGGAGGCGGCGTACACGAAGCGGCGCACCTTGGCGTCGCGCGCGGCCGTCAGCATGTTCAGGAAGCCGGTGATGTTGACGTCGTTGGTGGTGTGCGGGTCTTCGATCGAGCGCGACACCGAACCGAGCGCGGCCTGGTGCAGCGCGTAGTCCACGCCCTCGCAGGCCTGGGCGCAGTCGGCCGGCTGGCGGATGTCGCCGCGCAGGAAGCGGAATTGCGCCCACTGCGCCTCGCCCACCGCGGCGCGCACCTGGTCCAGATTGTGCTGGTGGCCGGTGGCGAAGTTGTCCAGCCCGGTAACCCGCTGGCCCAGCTTGAGCAGCGCCTCGACCAGGTTGGAACCGATGAAGCCGGCCGCGCCGGTCACCAGCCAGTGGCGCGGCTGGGCGCGCAGCTGCCGCTGCCGCTCCAGGTAGGCCGCCGGCGCCGGCGTCATCACAGCCTCCAAACCGCGTGGCCGGCGGCGCTGATGGGCGCCAGGTCGAAGGCCGACTTGACGTCGATAAAGCAGCCCATCGGGGTCAGCTTGGCGCACAGCTCGCCGAACGGGATCGCCAGCAGTTCCTTGTGCGGCACCGCCGCCACGATGGCGTCGGCGCGCGGCAGGTCTTCCCAGCGCTCCAGTTCCACGCCGTATTCATGCAGGGCCTCGTCCGCTTCGGCCACCGGATCGTGCACATGCACTTCCACGCCGTAGGATTTCAGCTCGGCGATAATGTCGGCCACCTTGGAATTGCGCAGGTCGGGGCAGTTTTCCTTGAAGGTCAGGCCGATCACGTTGACGCGCGAGCCCTTCACGTGGCAGCCGGCCGCGATCATGGTCTTCACGGTTTTCTCGGCCACGAACTTGGCCATGCCGTCGTTGATGCGGCGCCCGGCCAGGATCACCTGCGGGTGGTAGCCGACCATGTCGGCCTTGTGCGTCAGGTAGTAGGGGTCGACGCCGATGCAGTGGCCGCCCACCAGGCCCGGACGGAAGGGCAGGAAGTTCCACTTGGTGCCGGCCGCCTGCAGCACTTCCAGCGTGTCGATGCCGATCTTGTCGAAGATCAGCGCCAGCTCGTTCATCAGGGCGATGTTCAGGTCGCGCTGGGTGTTCTCGATCACCTTGGCGGCCTCGGCCACCTTGACGCTGGAGGCGCGGTACACGCCGGCGGTGACGATGGATTCGTACAGCGCGGCCACCTCGTCCAGCGTGGCGGCGTCGTCGCCGGACACCACTTTCAGGATGGTGGTCAGGGTGTGCAGCTTGTCGCCCGGGTTGATGCGCTCGGGCGAATAGCCGACGTGGAAGTCTTCCTTCCATTTCAGGCCCGATTCGCGCTCCAGGATGGGCACACACACTTCCTCGGTGGCGCCCGGGTAGACGGTGGACTCGAACACCACGATGGCGCCCTTTTTCAGGTTGCGGCCGACCGTGATGCTGGCGCCGATCAGCGGCGTGAAATCGGGATTGTGGGCCTGGTCGACCGGGGTCGGCACGGCCACCACCAGGTAGTCGGCGCCGGCCAGGTCGGCCGGGTCGCTGGTGACGCGCAGCTGGGTGGCGGCAGCCAGTTGCTCGGACGACACTTCACCGGTCGGATCGCAATGGCGCCGGTAGCTGTCGATCTTGCGTTCGGACAAGTCAAAACCGATGGTGGGCCGCTTCTTCCCGAATTCCACCGCCAGCGGCAAGCCCACATAGCCCAAACCGACAACCGCAACTACCTTGGCATTGTTCATTTCAATTCCATACTAGAAATAAAATTCATTGCAAAAAAATCAGCATGCTTCACTACAATTCTTGCAACATCGTGTCGCGGCGCGCGGGCCAGCCAGGGCGGGCATCCATTTTAGCGCTACTGCGCGGCCGTGGTTCATGCCGCCGCTGGATGCGGCCTGAACTGTTGGGCACGCACCACAGAGTTTCAATCGAGAATTAACAATTGAAAACTATGGCGAATCGTGTACTAGAATACAATACATGTTGCAATTTTCATAGCGATATTTCCTCATGATAGCACCTGTCGGCCCATATCGACAGGAAATAAATCACGGCAAAAACCGGTCCCGGGCGTGGCGGGCGGGAGCCCTAGCGCGGCAGGAAGCGCGCCGCCAGCGCCAGCGCCACGATGGCCAGGATGGCCACCCGGCTGCCGTTGTCGCGCATGGCGTAGACCACCGGATCGTCGTGCATCTCGCCGCGCGAGGTCTTGATCCACAGCCGGCCCAGCCAGTAGATCATGCCGAAGGCGGCCAGCCACAGCAGGTCCGGACTGCGGTAGCGCGCCTGCGTCTCGGGCGCGCTGATGAACAGCCCCAGCACCACCACCGCGCTCAGCGCCGCCCCCACGCCCAGCGGCCACAGCACCACCAGGTCGTCCACCCGGTAGTCGCGCCCGCGCGTGGCGGTGCGGCCGTCCTGCTGCAGCGACACCAGCTCGGAGCAGCGCTTGATCAGCGCCAGGCTGAGGAAGACGAACACCGAGAAGGCCAGCAGCCAGGAGCTGGCCGTGATGCCGGTGGCCACCGCGCCGGCCTGGATGCGCAGGGTGTAGAGCAGCGACAGCATCAGCACGTCGACCAGCATGTACTCCTTGAGCACCCAGCTGTAGGCGCTGGTCAGCGCCAGGTAGAGCAGCAGCGCCAGGAAAAAGCCGGGCGACACCAGCGCGGCCAGCGCCAGCGCCGTGGCCAGCGCCGCGCCGGCCACGGCCAGCCCGTGCAGGATGGGCAGCTGGGCGCTGGCGAAGGGCCGCAGCCGCTTGCGCGGATGGGCGCGGTCCGACTCCAGGTCCCACAAATCGTTCACCACATAGGTGGCCGAGGCGGCCAGCGAGAAGGCCACGAAAGCCAGCGCAAGGTGGCCCAGCTTGGCCAGGTCCAGGAAGGAGAAGGCGGCGAACAGGGGCACGAACAGCAGCAGGTTCTTGAGCCACTGGTGGACCCGCAGCGCGCGCAGCCAGACCTTGAGCGAGCGGCTGTGGCCGGGGAACTCGCGCTCCACCGGCACCGCGCCGGCGCGCACGATGCCGCTGGTGCGCGCGCTGGCGCCCACCAGGATGGCCCCGCGCGCGCCCTGCCACACCGGCAGGTCGGCCCGGCTGTCGCCGGCGTAGACGAAGTCGGCGCCCACTTCGCGCCGGATGGCGTCCAGTTTGGCCGCGCCCTTCAGGTTGCCGGCGTCGCCGGTGGCCAGCACCTGGTCGAACAGCTGCAGGTGGCCGGCCACTTCGGCGGCGATGCTGCCGTGGGCGGCGGTGGCCAGCACAATGCGGCGACCGCGCGCCTTTTCCGCGCGCAGGTAGTCCAGCAGCGGCTGGTGGTAGGGCAGGCTGGGCGCGGCCACGCCGCAGCGCGCGGCGATGGCGCGCTTGAAGCCGGCGCGTCCGGACAGCAGCCAGAACGGCATGCTCAGCAGCGCGGCCGGCGAACGCCGGATCAGCTTGAGGCCGGATTCAACCAGGGTGTCGGTCGGCGTCAGCGTGCCGTCCAGATCGACCACCAGCGTATGGTTTACAGGGTCCATTAAACTTCCATGCGTGTATCACAGTTTGTCATTATATTAAAGTTTTCCAGCCCGGCCGCATACGGAAACCAATAATAAAAAGTAATTGAAAATTTACACACATGGCGTTTTATAATGTCCGGGCAACAAGCCGGAGCCCGCAGGGCTCCTTGTGATAAGAGGAATGTATTGGCCACCCTACCCGAACGCGGCGCCGTCCCCGTCTATCTTTTTGTACTGCCCTGGTCGCTCTCCGGCGTGGGCGGGGTGAACCAGGTGGTCATCAACCTGGCGCGCGAGATGCAGCAGCAAGGCCATTTCCAGCCCCTGATCCTGGTCACCGAGTGGAACGCCACCGAAGCGGCCGAGACCGTCGAGTGCGGCCTGCCCACGCTGCGCTGGCGCGTGCGCCCCTACCATGCCGGCATGGGCCTGCGCGAAAAGCTCGCCTACCGGCTGTGGGAGCGCCGCTTCCGCGTGCAGTTCGAGCAGCTGTGCCGCGCGCGCGGCGTGGCCGCCGTCAATGTGCACTACCCGGGCGCGGGCGCGCTGGCCCTGCAGCGTTGCGTGGCCGCCATGGCGCGGCCGGTGCCGCTGATCCTGTCCTTCCACGGCGCCGACCTGGGCGCGCTGCGGCGCGCGCCGGCGCCGGAGCGCGCGCTGTGGAGCGCCGCCCTGCCGCGCATGGACGCGCTGGTGACCTGCTCGCGCGACCTGCGGCGCGAACTGCTCGACATTTTCGGCGCGCAGCTGCGCGTGACCGTGATCCACAACGGCCTGGACGCGGCCGGCTTCGCCGCCATGGCCGGCCGCGCGGACCGGCCGGCCGGGCGCAGCATCCTGAACGTGGCCAAGTTCGAGCACAAGAAGGGCCAGGATGTGCTGCTGGACGCCTTCGCCAGCCTGGCCGCCGACTTCCCCGACCTGACCCTGACGCTGGCCGGCGCCAGCGACCACGCGCTGCCCGGACTGGAGCAGCAGGCGGCGCGGCTGGGCGTGGCCGGACGGGTGCGCCTGCTGCGCGACGTGCCGCACGCCCAGGTTGCCGCGCTGTTCGGCGCCGCCACCGTGTTCGCGCTGCCCAGCCGCCAGGAACCCTTCGGCATCGTGCTGCTGGAAGCGGGCGCGCTGGGCCTGCCCGTGGTGGCCTCGGCGGTCGGCGGGGTGCCCGAAATCCTGGACGACGGCGTGACCGCGCACCTGGTGCCGCCGGACGACGCGGCCAGCCTGGCCCGGGCGCTGCGCGCCGTGCTGAGCGACGCCGGCGGGGCGCAGGCCATGGGCGCGCGCCTGCGCGAGCATGTCAGCCGCCATTTTTCCTGGCACGCCAGCACCGCCGGCTATGCCGCGCTGCTGCCGTCCGCCCCCCTTTCCCCTCCACTGAGAACAGGCTGATCTTGTGCCGCATACGCAAACCGGGCTGCCCATGCCCACGCTGAACCGCCGCATGGCCAATGGCATCGTCTGGATGGTGCTGGCGCGCCTGATCGACCGCGGCATCGGCATCGTCAGCACCCTGATCCTGGCGCGCCTGCTGGTGCCGGGCGACTTCGGCCTGGTGGCCATGGCCACCGCCGTGGGCGGCGTGCTGGACCTGATGAGCGCCTTCAGCTTCGACCTGGCGCTGATCCAGAACGCCAACGCCACCCGCCGCCACTACGACACGGTGTGGACCTTCAACGTCATCTTCGGCCTGGTGTGCGGCTGCGCGCTGCTGGCCCTGGCCGGGCCGGCCGCCGCCTTCTACAGCGAACCGCGGCTGGCCATGGTGATGTGCGTGCTGTCGCTGTCCTACTTCGTGGGCGGCTTCGGCAACGTGGGCGTGGTGGCCTTCCGCAAGGAGCTCAACTTCCGCCAGGAATTCAACTTCGTGCTGGCGCGCCGCGTGGTCACCTTCGTGGTCACCATAGGCGCGGCCTTCGTGCTGTACTCCTACTGGGCGCTGCTGATCGGCATGACGGTGGGCCGCATCGTCGGCGTGGCCATCAGCTACCGCATGAACAGCTACCGGCCGCGCCTGGACCTGTCGGCGGCCAGCGAGCTGTTCCATTTTTCCAAGTGGCTGCTGGTCAACAACGTGCTGTTTTTCCTGCTGCACGACGGCTGCACCTTTATTATCGGCCGCCTGTTCGGCGCCAACGAGCTGGGCATCTACGCCATCTCCTACGAGATTTCCAACCTGCCCTCGACCGAGCTGGTGGCGCCCATCAACCGCGCCACCCTGCCCGGCTTTTCCAAGATGCAGGACGCGGCCGAAATCAGCCTGTCCTACCTCAAGCTGCTGGGCACCATCTCGACCATCATCCTGCCGGTCGGCTTGGGCATCGCGGCGGTGGCGCAGCCGCTGGTGCTGGCCCTGCTGGGCGCCAAGTGGATGGACGCGATACCGCTGATACAGCTGATGGCCATCCACGGCGCCATCGGCGCCACCCAGGGCAACAACAGCACCGTCTGGATGGCGCTGGGCAAGCCGCGCAACACCACGCTGCTGGCCGGCGGCTTCCTGCTGGTGCTGTTCCCGGCGCTGTATTTCCTGCTCAAGGCGGTGGGCATCGTCGGCGCCGGCTACGCCTACCTGCTGGCCACGGCCTGCACGCTGCCCTACACCATCGTGGTGACCAAGCGTTTGCTGGGCTTTTCCTGGTCCGCCTGGCTGACCCGGCTGTGGCGTCCGGCCGCCAGCGTGGCGCTGATGTACGCCGGCGTGCAGCTGCTCGACAGCACGCTGCACGCCGCCGCGCCCCTGCTGCGCCTGATGATAGACGCCGGCGCCGGCGCGCTGCTGTACGTGCTGCTGCTGCTGGCCATGTGGCAACTGGCCGGACGGCCTGACGGCGCCGAGCGCTACCTGCTGGACAAGGCCCTGCGCCGCTAGCGGCCCAGCAGCTGCAGCAGCCAGCTCTTGCCGATGCCGCGCAGCGCGCGCAGCGACGGGCCGGCGCGCAGCATGTCGCGGTACACCGTGCGGGCGTCGGCATAGCGGCCGGCCCGGTTCAGGCCATAGGCCAGGGAATTGCGGTAGGACAGGATTTTTTTCCGGTAGGCCGCCATCTCCGGCTTGCGCAGCCGGGCGCGCGCGCGCAGGTAATTATCCTCGTGCAGCTCGACGGCGTTCTGCGTCATCGCCACATTGTCCGAACTGAGGTTGGAGCCGTGCTGGCGGTAAAAAGCCAGCACCTGGTCCAGATAGCCCAGCCGGCCCTGGAAGCCCACGCGCAGCCACAGGTCGGTATCGTCCGAGCCGCGGAAGCGCGCGCGGAAGCTCACCGGATCCTGCAGCAAACGGCCCGGCGCCAGTATCACCGAGATGGTGTGGATGGCGGCGTAGCGCAGCGACATGAATTCATAGAACCGTTCGCCGCAGTCATACCAGTCCTGCCCCAGCGGCGCGAGGTGGGCCGCCGCGATCTGCTTGAAGTCGGCGTTCGACAGATAGGTGCCGCTGTGCGGCTTGCCGTCCTCCTCCACCAGCTGCACGTCGTGGAAGGCGCCCACCCATTCCGGGTGCGCGTCCATGCCCGCGCACAGCTGCGCCAGTTTCTCAGGATGAAAATAGTCGTCGTGGTCCAGAAAGCAGACATAGGGCGCGCTGGCCATGGCCAGCGCCAGGTTCTTGGGCACCGTCGGCCCGCCGGACGCGGTGGGGCGGTGCACCAGGCGGATGCGCGGATCGCGCGCGGCATACTCCTGCAGCAAGGCCGCGGTGCCGTCGGTCGAGCCGTCATTGATGATGATGTACTCGAAATCGGCCAGCGACTGGGCCAGCACGGAATCGATGGCGGCGCTGAGATAGCGGGTGCCGTTGTAAGTGGCGGTGATGACGGTGACGCGCGGCATGGCTGCTCTATCCTTGAAGGAGTGGTTTCCTGCCAGAGCCTAGTTGATATAAAACCAAGTGTCAACGCGCAGCGCTGATTGCACAAGGTTTGACGCAGGCCAGAACGGCCGCGCCGCCCCCTTGCTATGGTGGTTTTTTGTAGCCACGCGAGGGAGTAGCCATGAGCGACGCCGCACCCGGCCCCGGCCATCCTGCGCCCTACGCCTGCCCGGTGCACAAGACCGCGCTGGCCGACTGGCACTGCGCGCAATGCGGCCGCAGCTACCCCACGGTGGACGGCATCCCGATCCTGCTGCATCACAGCAACAGCGTGTTCCGCGAGGCCGATTACCTGCCGCGGCAGGGCCGGGGCGGCTACGACGGCGCCAGCGGCTACGCCGGCAGCCTGGACCGCAGCAGCGGGCTGCGCCGCCTGTACCGCCGCGCCGTGATCCGCCTGATGGACGCCGGCGCCCCACGGCGCGACTTCGGCCTGGCCGACGCGCTGGCCGCCATCCTGCGCGAGCAGCCGCAGGCGCGCATCCTGGTGATCGGCGCCGGCGAGCGCACGGTGGCCGGCGGCGCGGTCTACACCGACGTGGCCTTCGGCAAGCACGTCAGCTGCATCGCCGACGCGCACGACCTGCCCTTCGAGGCCGCCAGCTTCGACGCCTGCGTGGCCTGCGCCGTGCTCGAGCATGTGCTCGACCCCTACCGCTGCGTGGACGAAATCCGCCGCGTGCTGCGCCCGGGCGGCTACGTCTACGCCGAGACGCCCTTCATGCAGCCGGTGCATATGCGCGAATACGACTTCACCCGCTTCACCCACCTGGGCCACCGCCGCCTGTTCCGCCACTTCGCCGAACTGCGCAGCGGCACCACCGCCGGCACCGGCGTCAGCGCCGGCCAGATGCTGCGCTACGCGCTGGCCGCGCTGTCGGACCGGCCCGGCCCGCGCCGCTGGCTCAAGCTGGCCGGCCTGCTGGCGGCCTGGCCGCTGCGCTGGCTGGACTACGCGGTGCACGCCAAGCGCGGCAACTACGACGCCGCCTCCGGCTTTTATTTCTTCGGCCGGCTGCAGGGCGAGCCCCTGTCCGACCGGGAATTGCTGCGCGGCTTCCGGGGCTCGGTTTGCTAAAAAAACCGTATCAATTTATTATCGCCGCTGGAAAGCACTCATCCCGGGCATGTTATGAAAATTCTGGTTACTGGCGGACTCGGCTATATCGGCTCGCACACCTGTGTCGAACTGCTGGCCGAAGGCCACGACATCGTCGTCTACGACAACCTGAGCAACGCGCAGCTGGCGGTGCAGCAGCGCGTCGAGCGCATCGCCGGGCGCAGCTTTCCCGTGGTGCAGGCCGACATCCGCGACCGCGCCGCGCTGCGCGCCGTGTTCCGCGAGCACGCCATCGGCGCGGTGATCCATTTCGCCGGCCTGAAGGCGGTGGGCGAATCGGTCGGCAAGCCGCTGGCGTATTACGACAACAACGTGGCCGGCAGCCTGGTGCTGTTCGAGACCATGGCCGAGGCCGGCGTGCGCACGCTGGTGTTCAGCTCGTCCGCCACGGTCTACGGCGACCCGGCCAGCGTGCCCATCACCGAGGACTTCCCGCTGTCGGCCACCAATCCCTACGGCCGCAGCAAGCTCATCATTGAAGACATGCTGCGCGACCTGTGCCATGCCGAGCCGCAGTGGCGGGTGGCGCTGCTGCGCTATTTCAACCCGGTGGGCGCGCACGAAAGCGGGCTGATAGGCGAAACGCCGAACGGCGTCCCCAACAATCTGCTGCCCTATGTGGCGCAGGTGGCGGCCGGGCAGCGCGCGCAGCTGGCGGTGCACGGCAACGACTATCCCACTCCGGACGGCACCGGCGTGCGCGACTACATCCACGTCACCGACCTGGCGCTGGGCCATGTGCGCACGCTGGCGCGGCTGGCGCAAGGGCCGGGCCTGCTGACCTACAACCTGGGCACCGGGCGCGGCTACAGCGTGCTGGAAATGGTGCGGGCCTTCGCCGCCGCCAGCGGCCGTCCCGTGCCCTACCAGATCGGCCCGCGCCGCGCGGGCGACGTGGCGCAGTGCTACGCCGACCCCACGCGCGCCGAGCGCGAGCTGGGCTGGAAAGCCGAGCGCGCCATCGACCAGATGTGCCGCGACGCCTGGCGCTACCAGAGCGCCGATTCGTGAGCAGGGCGGATTAGCGGGGGGCGCCGAGCCAGCGTAATCCGCCGTGCGGGGCCGCTGGACTCAAGCGCCGTAAAAGGTCTTGCCCGACTGCGCCATGGCGCGCAGCAGCGCGGGCGGCGCAAAGCGCTCGCCGTGGCTGGCGGCCAGCCGTTCGCAGCGCGCCAGGAAGGCCGCCGCGCCGTCCCTGTCCACCTCGCTCAGCGGACCGCCCCGGAAAGCCGGGAAGCCCCAGCCCAGTATCGCGCCCACGTCCGCGTCGCGCGCGGTGGTCAGCACGCCCTCCTCCATGCAGCGCACGGCTTCCACCGCCTGCACCGCGATCAGGCGCTCCACCAGCTGCGCCGGGTCCGGCTGCGCGGCCGCGCGCGGGAAGTGCTCGGCCAGCCCCGGCCACAAGCGCTTCTTGCCCGCCTCCGGATAATCGTAGTACCCCTGCCCCGCCTTCTTGCCGATGCGCCCCAGCTCCACCATGCGCGCCGCCACCGCGTGGCCGGGACGGCCCTGGTAGGCCGCGCCCAGGTCCAGCCGCGTCTGGCGGTCGATCTTGTGTATCAGCTCGCTCGACACCTCGTCCGTCAGCGCCAGCGGCCCCACCGGCATGCCCGCCTGCAGGCCGGCGTTGTCGATCAGCGCCGGCGCCACGCCCTCGGCCAGCATGGCCAGGCCTTCCAGCACATAGGTGGAAAACACGCGGCTGGTGTAGAAGCCGCGCGCGTCGTTGACGACGATGGGCGTCATGCCCAGCGCCTGCACCAGGTCCAGCGAGCGGGCCAAGGTGGCCGCGCTGGTCTGCTTGCCGACGATGACTTCCACCAGCGGCATCTTGTCCACCGGCGAGAAGAAATGCAGGCCGATAAACTGCGCCGGCCGCGCGCTCGCCTCCGCCAGTCCGCTGATCGGCAGGGTGGACGTGTTGGACGCATAGATGGCGTCCGCCCCCAGCACCGCCTCCGCCCGCGCGTTGACGGCCGCTTTCAGCGCGCGGTCCTCGAACACGGCTTCGATGACGATATCGCAGCCCGCCAGCTGCGCGTAATCCGTGGTGGGGGTAATGCGCGCCAATAACGCCGCGGCCTGCTCCGGCGTGCCCTGCCCGTGCGCCGCCTGCTTCTCCAGCAGCGCCTGCGAGTAAGCCTTGCCCTTGTCCGCATCGGCCTGCGCGCGGTCGATCAGCACCACCTGCAAGCCCGCCTGCGCCGCCTTGTAAGCAATGCCCGCGCCCATCATGCCCGCGCCCAGCACGCCCACCTTGGTGTACTTCTGCTGCGGCACGCCGGCCGGGCGCGCGGCCAGTTTATTCGCCTCGCCCATGCTGAAGAACAGGGTGCGTATCATGGCTTTCGCTTCCGGCGACAGCACCGTCTGCACAAAGTAGCGCGCCTCCGTCATCAGGCCGGTGTCGATATCGGTGATCAGGCCCTCGTAGACGCAGGACAGGATGTTGTGCGGCGCCGGGTAATTGCCCCAGGTCCTGGCGTGCACCAGGGCGTTGGCCGCCATGATGGCCTGCTGCACCGCCGGCGACGCCACCGCGCCGCCCGGCACCTTGTAGCCCTTCACGTCCCACGGCTGCTGCACGCGCTCGGACGGCGCGGCCAGCATCGCGTCGTGCAGCCAGGCGCGCGCGGCCTCCTGTTCGCCGCCCGGCGCCACCACGGCGTGCAGGATGCCGGCCTTGAGCGTGTCCGCCGCCTTCAGGCGCTTGCCCTCCAGCAGCAGCGGCAAGGCCTTCTGGATGCCGATCAAACGCGGCAAACGCTGCGTGCCGCCGCCGCCCGGCAGCAGGCCCAGCGTCACTTCCGGCAGGCCGAAGCGCGCCTTGGGATTGTCCGCCGCCACCCGGTAGTGGCCCGCCAGCGCCAGCTCCAGGCCGCCGCCCAGCGCCGAGCCGGGCAAGGCCATGGCCACCGGCTTGCCGCAGTTCTCCAGCTTGCGCAGCGCGCGGTGCAAGCGCATCACGCGTTCGAACAGCACCGCCGCGTCGTCCGTAGCGCTCAGCCATTCCAGGTCGCCGCCGGCGATGAAGTCCCGCTTGGCCGACGTCATCAATATGCCTTTCACGGCGCCGTCCGCCGCCGCCTCGTCTATCAGGTCGCACAGCATCTGGCAGCTTTCGGCGTTCAGCACATTCTGGCTGCGGCCCGCCATGTCCCAGCTCAGCACCGCGATGCCGCTGGCCTCTACAGTTACGCTTATCATGCGCAGCTCCTCAAATGCGTTCAATAATGGTGGCCGTGCCCATGCCCGCGCCCACGCACAGCGTGGCCAGGCCGGTGGACACGCCGCGGCGTTCCATTTCGTCCAGCAGCGTGCCCAGTATCATGGCGCCGGTCGCGCCCAGCGGGTGGCCCATGGCGATGGCGCCGCCGTTCACATTGATCCTGTCGTGCGGCACCGACAGCACGTCCATAAAGCGCAGCACCACCGAGGCGAAGGCTTCGTTCAGTTCCCACAGATCGATGTCGGCCGCTGTCATGCCGGCGCGCCTGAGCGCCTTCTCGGCCGCGTAGCTCGGGCCGGTGAGCATGATGGACGGCTCTGAGCCGATGGACGCGAAGGCACGGATGCGCGCGCGCGGCTTCAGGCCCGCCCGCTCGCCCGCCGCGCGGCTGCCGATCAACACCGCCGCCGCGCCGTCCACGATGCCGGAACTGTTGCCCGCATGGTGGATGTGCTGCATCTGTTCGATTTCCGGATAGCGCTTGCGGATCACGGCGTCGAAGCCGAACTGCTCGCCCATGTCGGCAAAGGCGGGCTTGAGCGCGGCCAGCGTGGCGGCCGTGGTGTCCGGCTTGATGAATTCGTCGCGCGCCAGGATGGTCAGGCCGTTGCGGTCCACTACCGGCACCACGCTGCCGTTGAACCAGCCCTGCTGCTGCGCGTGGTGGGCGCGGCGCTGGCTTTCGGCGGCGTAGGCGTCCGCGTCGGCGCGGCTGTAGCCGTGCAGGGTGGCGATGGCGTCCGCCGAGATCCCCTGCGGCACGAAGTGGGTCTTGAACGCCACTTGCGGGTCCACCGGCCAGGCCCAGCCGCTCGCGCCCATGGGCACGCGCGACATGGCTTCCACGCCGCCGCCAATGGCCATGTCGGACTGGCCCGCCATCACCTGCGCGGCGGCCATGTTGACCGCCTCCAGGCCGGAGGCGCAGAAGCGGTTGATCTGCACGCCCGCCACGCTCTGCGCGTAGTCCGCCGCCAGCACCGCGATGCGGCCTATGCAGGCGCCCTGCTCGCCCACCGGCTCCACGCAGCCCAGCACCACGTCGTCCACCAGCGCGGTGTCGAGCGCGTTGCGCGCCGCGATAGCGCGCAGCGCCGTTTCGGCCAGCCGTATCGGCGTCACGCCGTGCAGCGAGCCGTCCTTCTTGCCCTTGCCGCGCGGCGTGCGCACGGCGTCGTAGATGTATGCTTCCATGCTGGTCTCCAGTGCTGGTATCTTGCTTACAGGCTGCGGCTGATCAGCTCTTTCATGATCTCGCTGGTGCCGCCGTAGACGCGCTGCACGCGGGCGTCGGCCCAGGCGCGCGTGATCGGGTATTCCCACATATAGCCGTAGCCGCCGTGCAGCTGCACGCAGCGGTCCAGCACCTTGAACTGCATCTCGGTGGCGGCCAGCTTGGCCATGGAGGCGGTGGCCGCGTCCAGCTGCTTCTCCAGCAGCAGCTCGATGCAGCGGTCCACGAACACGCGCATGCAGCTGATCTCGGTCTTGATCTCGGCCAGCGTGTGCGCCACGGTCTGGAACTCGGCCAGCGCGCGCTTGAAGGCCTTGCGCTCGCGCGTGTACTGCAGCGTCCAGTCCAGGCCCGCCTCGGCCGACGTCACCGCCATGATGGCGATCTGCAGGCGCTCCCACGGCAGCTCCTGCATCAGGTAGGCGAAGCCGCGCCCCTCCTCGCCCAGCAGCCTGGCGGCCGGCACGCGCAGATTGTCGAAGAACAGTTCGGAGGTGTCCTGCGCCTTCATGCCGGCCTTCTTCAGGCGCTTGCCTTTCGAGAAGCCCGCCATGCCGGTATCGACCACGAACAGGCTGATGCCTTTCGCGCCGGCCGCCGGGTCGGTCTTGGCCACCACGATCACCACGTCCGCATGCCAGCCGTTGGTGATAAAGGTCTTGGAGCCGTTCAGGATGTAATGGTCGCCGTCGCGGATCGCCGTGCTCTGCACGCCCTGCAGGTCGGAGCCGGTGCCCGGCTCCGTCATGGCGATGGCGCCCACCATCTCGCCGCTGGCCAGCCTGGGCAGGTAGTGCGACTTCAGCTGCTCGCTGCCGTAGTGCAGGAGGTAGGGCGCCACGATTTCCGAATGCAGGCCGAAGCCCAGGCCGGTGGCGTTGACGCGCGCCTGCTCCTCGATCAGCACCACGCTGTAGAGCTGGTCCGCGCCGGCGCCGCCGTACTGCTCCGGCATGCTGGCGCACAGGAAGCCGGCGGCGCCCGCCTTGCGCCACACTTCGCGGTCCACATAGCCCTGCTCCTCCCAGCGCTCGTGGTGGGGCAGCACCTCGGTTTCCATAAAGCGGCGCGCGGACTGGCGCAGCATCTCGTGTTCTTCCGTGAACAGGGTGCGGGGAATCACTGTCGTCTCCTTTGTTTTAGGTCATATGACCTATATTTTCAGCTATGTTGACCTGTTTTCAGGAAAAGCGCAATCCGGCGTGGCCCGGCCTGCCTTCGCAGGCCTGGAGGGAAATGATATATTGATAATTTTGAATTCAAGAGGCAAAGATGAGAGAAGAACCGAGCTTGGGCTCCGTGGAAGGGCTGGCTGCCAGCCAGCGCTGGCCGGCAGCGGCGGCCTGGCTGCGCGGCGGCGCCTTCACCTGGAAGGAGCTGCTGGTGCTGCTCGTGCTCGGGGCGATTGCCAACCTGTATTTCCTGTCCACGCTGTCGGTGTCCATCGACGACGAGCTGGCCGCCGTGCGCAGCAACCACGGGGTCTGGCTGGCGCAAGGCCGCTACACCATCTATCTCATCGAATCCTGGCTGGTGCCGCAGCCGGCCGTGCCGTTTTCGCCCTACTTGCTGCTGGTGCTATGCCTCGCCCTCAGCCATATGCTGCTGGTGCGGGCGCACGGCTACGCGGTCTCGTGGAAGACTTACGCCGCATTTCCGGCCTTCGTCACCTCGCCGGTGCTGTGGCTGATCTCCGAATTCGCCGCCAATGTACCGGCCCTCGGCCTGGGGCTGCTGGCCGTGGCGCTGGCCGTCCATGTGCTGTGCGACCACTCCCCGCGCATCTTCGCGCCGGCCGGCTGGCGCCGCACGGCATGCGCTGCCTTGCTGCTGACCTTTGCCGCCGGCGCCTACCAGTCGCTGCTGGTCCTGTTCGTCACCGCCATGGCCGGCGTCGCCCTGGTGCATTGCCAGCGCTCGGAACTGGCCAGCCGGGAGCTGCTGCGGCCGCTGCTGCGGGGCGCGGTGCAAACCGTGCTGTGCGCCTGCGTGGCCGGCGTGCTCTACCTGCTGATCAACAAGACCGCCCTGGCGCTGCTCGATACCGGCTCCAGCAAGTATGTGGAAAAATTCTTCCAGCCGCACAACCTGACCGCCCCCTTGTGGCTGGCGCACGCGCTGCTCATGTCGGCGCTGAAAATCTATGCCGGCTCGGCCACCGTGTTTGGCGCCACGCTGTGGGCGGCCGGCCCCTTGCTGGCGGTGGCCTGCGCCTGCGTGCTGGCCACCGCGCGCCGCAAGCTCCTGCCGCTGGCCGCCCTGCTGGTGCTGGTGCTGGGCGCGCCCTTCCTGCTGCACCTGGCCGCCGCCACGCCGGACCTGCCCATGCGCACCGTGGTCGCCCTGCCCTACATCGCCTGGCTCACCGCCCTGCTGGTGCTGCACGCCCGGCAATCCCAGCTGGCGGCGGCCGGCGCCCTCCTGCTCGCGCTGTACCAGCTGCAGGTCATCAACCTGACGTCCCAGTACACCGCCGCCGCCACCATCGCCCAGGCGGCCGAACGCCACACCGCGCTGGCGCTGGGCGCGCGCCTGGCCGAACTCGCCCCTCCCGGCGAGACGCCGCCCGCCATCATCCTCGACACCTACGGCCATCTGCTGGAATCGCACCAGACCGTTTATGCGACGGCGCCCACCAACACCACCGCCGGCTCGCACTTCGGCTGGGACAAGGGCAATCTGCAGCGTGTGGTCGCCTTCATGAAGATCATGGGCCATCCCGGCATCCAGGCCATGCCGCCGGAGCAGCGCGGCGCCAACACCGCGCAGTTCGAGCAAATGCCGGTGTGGCCGCGCGCGGGCTCGGTCGTGCGCGACGGCGACCGCTACCTGGTCAAGCTTGGCCCGTCGGCGGACGCGGCCCATGGCGGCCCGGCCACGCCTCCGCACTGAAGGCTAAGGGGCGGCGCGGTCCTTCCAAACTGCCGCTTGCGTTTCTAGGTCATATGACCTATATTTCCCGGTAGGCAAAACCACCCAGGAAAAGCGCAAGCGGCCATGACCATGCAACGCAAGGAATCGAACACCACCACCAAGGGCCAGGAACGGGCCAGCGCCATCCTGTCGGCCGCCCACGAGATCCTCGGCACCGAGGGCTATGCGGCGCTGTCCATGCGCAGCGTGGCGCTGCGGGTGGGCGTCAGCCTGTCCAATGTGCAGCACTACTATCCCAGCCGCGAAGTGCTGCTGGAAGCGCTGCTGAACCAGACTTTCAACGGCTACCAGGCCGCCGTCGATGAACGCCTGTCGCAGCAAGGCGACAAGTCCGGCATGGCCGTGTTCCAGTCCATCATCGATTACTTCCTGGACGACTTGCGCGACCAGATTTCCAGCGGCCTGTTCTTCGAAATCGCCGCGCTGGCCAACCGCCATCCTTATGCCGCGCAGATGTTCGACGGCATGCTCACGCGCGCGCGCCGCACCACGCGCAACCTGATCCGCGACATTGCGCCCCAGCTCACGCCGGCCCAGGCCGAGATCCGCGGCGCGCTGATCGTGTCGCAAATTATCGGGCTGATGATCTTCCTGTCCGACACCCGCCCCAAGCATGAGGAACTGGCCGAGCTGCAAAGGGAAGCCACTGCCGCCATCATGCGCATCGCCTTCAACTAAACCACGGAGTCCCCATGAGCACTGCCCCGCGCCGCAAACTCAGCGAGCTGTTCAGCCGCGACGACATCGCCGCGCTCACCGCGCGTTCCGACTGGGCCGGCGCGCGCGCCGTGCTGTTCACCTGGGGCGTGATCGCGCTGTGCTTCGCGCTGCTGGCCTGGCAGCCGCATCCGCTGATGTGGCTGGCGGTGCTGGTGGTGCTGGGCGGACGCCAGCTCAGCCTGGCCATCCTGATGCACGACGCCGCGCACGGCACGCTGTTCCAGCGCCGCTGGCTCAACGAGGTGCTGGCGGACTACCTGTGCGGCAGCCCGGTCGGCGTGGATATCCAGCGCTACAAGCGCCACCACCTGGTCCACCACGGCAAGACCGGCACCGGGGAGGATCCGGACCGCAGCCTGTCCGCGCCCTTCCCCGCCACGCGCGCCTCGCTGGCGCGCAAATTCCTGCGCGACCTGAGCGGCGTGTCCGGCCTGAAGCGCGAATACGGCCTGCTGCTGATGAACCTGGGCCTGCTGCGCTGGACCGTGGCCAGCGACGTGCAATGGCTGCCGCGGCAAGGCCGCCGCTGGCGCGACTATGCGCGCGACGGCGTCCGCAACAGCTGGAAATACCTGGCCTTCCACGCCCTGCTGCTGGGCCTGCTGGCCGCCGCCGGCCACGCCTGGCTCTACCAGGCCTGGCTGGGCGCCTACCTCAGCACCTACAGCCTGTTCATGCGCATCCGCTCGATGGCCGAACACGCGTGCACCGCGCCCGGCAGCGACATGCTGCGCAACACGCGCACCACCCGCGCCGGCCTGCTGGCGCGCGCCACGGTGGCGCCGCTGCGCGTGAACTTCCATATCGAGCACCACCTGATGCCGGCCGTGCCCTACCACCGCCTGCCCGCCATGCACGCCATGCTGCGCGCGCGCGGCGCGGTGGACGCGCCGCCCGGCTACCTGGACGTGCTGCGCCTGGTGTCCACACCGGGCCGCGCCGCGGGCGCCTGAACCGGGCGCGCTAAGGCTGGGCCGGCGGGGCCAGCGCGATGCAGTTCTTGCCTTGCCGCTTGGCGCCGTACATGGCGTGGTCGGCGCGCGACAGCAGGCCCTCCAGGGTCTCCGTGTCGTGCGGCTGGTGCAGCGCCACGCCGATGCTGGCGCTGAGCGCGACCTCGGTGGTCCGCAGCGTGTACGGCGCGCGCAGCAGCGGCATGATCTTGGCCGCCGTTTCCTCCGCGTCCGGCGGATAGGCCAGCAGTTCAAGCAGCACCACGAATTCATCGCCGGCCAGGCGGGCCACCATGTCGGTCTTGCGCACGCAGGCCAGGATGCGCGCGCCGACCTGGCGCAGCAGCTCGTCGCCTTCGTCGTGGCCGTGGGTATCGTTGACGCCCTTGAAGCCGTCCAGGTCCAGGAACAGCACCGCGCAGGCCTTGCCGGTGCGGCGGGAACGGTTGAGGGCGGCCTGCAGCGCCGCCATCAGCGCGCGCCGGTTCGGCAGGCCGGTCAGCATGTCGCGCATGGCGATCGCCTCCAGTTCGGCGGTGCGCGCCGCCACCTTGGCCTCCAGTTCCTCGTTCATGGTCTGCAGCGCGGACAGATGCTGCTCCTCGGCTTGCAGCAGGTGGCGCATGGCGCGCGACAGCACGCCGGCCTCGCGGAAGCCGTCCAGCACCGGCACGTCGGCAGCGGCGGTGCCGCCGGCGCCGGCCGCGCGCGCCTCCATCAGTTCGCTCAAGGCATTCATGGGCCGCGCCAGGCGGCGCGCCAGCCAGGCCGCCGTGCCCGCCAGCGCCAGGCCCAGCGCCAGGCTGAGCCACAAAATGCGGCGCTCCAGCTTGTGCCAGTCCGCCATCGCGGCATGCTCCGGCTGGCGCACCAGCACCACCCATTGCAGCGAAGCCAGATCCTGCGCGCGGCCGGTGCGGCTGTAGCCGGTCACGTAGCGGCGCCCGTCCGGCCACACCTCCTGCAGGAAGCCGGTCTGGCCGTCCAGCGCCAGCGCCAGGCTGGCGGTGGCCAGCTTCTGCTCCTCCATGCCTTGCGGGCCGAGCAGCACGGTGCCGTCGTCGCGCAGCACGATGATTTCCGCGCCGTACTCGCGCAGCGCCGGCGTGATCAGGGTGCGGGCCAGGCGGCGCGCCCAGTCCCAGCTCAGGTGCACGCCCAGCACGCCGCGCGCGTCGCCGTTGGCCTGCGTGACGGGCGCGGCCACGTCGACAAAGCGCCAGGGATCGGCGGACTGCGGCAGCAGTTTGCCCAGCAGCACGGCCGGGTGGTAGTCGGCGGCGCGCAGGCCCGCCTTGCCCTTCTGGAACCAGGGCCGTGCGCTGACGTTGGCGCCCTCCAGCATGCCGCCGGTGGCGGCGTACACCACGCCGCCGTTGTCGGCCATGCCTATCCAGGCATAGTCGGGGAAGGTCTTCTGCAGGCTGTCGAGCGCCGCGCGCACCTCGGCCGGCGCGCGCGCCTCGCGCACCTGCTGCAGTTCGGACAGCTGCTGCACGTCGCCGGCGGCCTGGGCCACCACGCGGTCGAGCGAATCGCGCATCTGCCAGGACAGCTGCTGCAGCCGCAGCCCGGCTTCCTTGCCGGCATAGCGGATGGCGTAGTGGTTGATCAGCCCCAGCAGCAGCAACACGGTCGCCGCCACAATGGCGGCCGTGCCCAGGGTAACCAGGGTGGCCAAACGGGGCGGCGCCATCTTGCTTGGCTCGGGCATGCCTGCGTCCTTATTCCGATAAACGTGCCCGACAGCTTACACCTTGCAAGCCTCTGCTGGCCAGCGCCTCAGCAGCAGCAGGCAAATAATGGCCAGCAGCGCGAAAATGGCGCCGCTCAGCAAGGTGAGGCGGTAGTCGTGGCCGGACAGGTCCAGGATCGGGCCTTGCGCGCTGCTGACCAGGATATTGCCGAACACCACCATCAAATCCTTGGTGGAGTTGTACTGCACGAAGCGGGCGCGCGGAAACAGCGCCATCGGCATGGACGAGGCCGCCGTAAAATAGGCGCCGGAAATAATGATATGCGCCATGTAGAACACGCGGAAGCTGTCTGCGCCGCGCACGGCCAGGTAGCCCAGCGCGGCGGCGGCGCAGTACAGGCCCATGAACACGGCCGACACGCGCACCGCGCCGTAGCGGTCCGCCAGCCAGCCCACGCCGAAGGCGGAGGCGATGGAGAAGGCGTAGCCGTAGGCCGTCATGCCGCCCAGCGCGGCCTTGGAGATGCCCATCATCTGCGCGTAGTACTGGCAGAAGGTGTTGAAGGGGCTGAAGGTGACGCAGGCGAATATGAAGGCCGCCACCATCCAAAGATAGGGCCGGTAGCTAAAGCATTCCAGGATATGGGCGCGCGGCACGAGCAGCGTGCAGCGGCCGCGCGGCCCGCCCGGAGGCGGCGCCGCCTGGCCCGGCGGGCACACTTCCTTGACGGTGGCGCACATGACCAGGATGGCCAGCGCGAACACCACGCCGATGGCGGCCAGGATCTCGGCCAGGTAGTGGTCGGTCAGCGCGAACACCCAGGTGTTGTAGACGATGCCCAGGCTGAGCCCGACGATGCGGAAGCCGGCGAAGAAGCGCCCCAGCAGCCCCTGCGGCACCACGTCGTTGACCAGGCCGGTAAACAGCGAGGCGGCGCTGATGGCGGCGCATTCGAACACGGTCCAGAACAGGCAGAACCAGCCCAGGTTGCACACCCGCGCGCCGGGCGAGGCGGCGCCCAGCGCGGCGTCGGTCCAGGCGCCCAGCACGGGCGAGAGCGCCAGGCCCAGCATGGCCGCGCAGCCTATCGGCGCGATCGCCAGCAGGAAGGGACGGCGCCGGCCCCAGGCGCTGCGGAAGCGGTCCGAGTGGTAGCCGATAAAGGGCACCAGCAGCACGCTCAGCACGGCCGGAATGGTGGCCAGCAGCAACGAGGTGGTGGTGTCCGAGGCGGCGTTGCGGCGCAGCAGCTCCAGGCCGCTGGGCAAGGCCACGCGCTCGCGCATGGCGATGCCCAGGTCGCCCAGCATCAACCAGCAGCCGATGGCGAACAGGCCGGCGGCGGTCAGCGGCAAGGCGGCGGAAGCCCTGCCACTGGACAGCGCGGCGCCGTCGGCGGACATCAGGCCGCCGGGGCCGGGCCGGTGGAATTGCGCACCACCAGCTCCATCGGGAAGGCCAGCTTCTTGGAAGCCACGGGCGCGCCGTCTATCATCGCCACCAGCTCGTCCACCGCGCAGGCCGCCATCTGGGCCAGCGGCTGGCGCATGGTGCTCAAGGTGGGGAACACGCCGCTGGCGGTGGGGATGTCGTCGAAGCCGATGACCGAGATCTGGGCCGGCACTTCCAGCCCCCGGCTGTGGATGGCGTCGATGGCGCCGAAGGCCATTTCGTCGTTGGCGGCGAAGATGGCGGTGGGCAGCTGCTCCAGCGCCAGCAGCTGCTCGGTGGCCGCGTAGCCGCCGGCCTGCACGAAGCGGCCTTCCACCATCAGCTCCGGCAGCACCGGCAGGCCGGCGGCGGCCAGCGCGTCGGCATAGCCCTTCTGGCGCTGCCCGCTCTGGCCGGTGGCGCGCGAGCCGCCGATAAAGGCGATGCGCCGGTGGCCCAGGCCGATCAGGTGCTCGACGGCGGCGCGCGCCGCCTCGCGGTTCTCCACCGCCACCACGGGCACGCTCACGTCGCGCGCGTCGAAGCTGAAGAACACGGCCGGGATGCGCTGCCGCTCGATCACCTCCAGGTAGCCGTCCTCGCCGTTGGGCAGCAGCAGCACCAGCCCGTCGCACAGCTTGCTCAGCATGTCGCAGGTGGGCGCGCGGCCGGGGCCGTCGAAACGCTCGGCGTTGAAGATCAGGATGTCGTAGCCGATGTTGCGCGCTTCCTGGCTGATGGCCTTGGCGATCTCGTGCACCACCAGCGAGCCGTAATTGTTGACGAACACGCCGATCAGCTTGCTCTTGTCGCCGCGCATGCGGCGCGCCAGCATGTCGGGCGTGTAGTTGAGCTGGGCCGCCGCCGCCAGCACGCGCTCGCGCGCCGCCTCGGACACATAGCCGTTGCCCCGGATCGCGCGCGAGGCCGTGATCGGCGACACGCCGGCGATCTTGGCCACTTCACTCAGTTTGCTGGCTTTGCCCATGCTTGTTTCCACCGCTGATATGCAATGTGGTCACGATACCACATCCACCGCCGTCCTTCCAATAATCAATTCGTCATAAAAATCAACGGCTTAAAAGATTGCTCAAAAAGATGAGCAATGCGCATGGCATGCCGTTCCGGATAGGGTGGTAACGTGACCATACGGTACTGACAACAATATCAAAGGTACTGGGGAGATGGATTGAATGTCGTTCACTTGGAGGAGCACATGAAGAAAACAATATTGGCCACCCTGCTGCCGGCCGCCCTGGCCGCCGCTTACGGCGGGTCCGCCCTGGCGCAGGAAGCCGCGGCATCGGCAGCGGCCGCGCCGGAAAACACCGTGGTGATCACCGGTTTCCGTTCCAGCCTGCAAAAAGCGCTGAACCTGAAGATGCAGGCCATCGGCGTGCGCGATTCCATCGTGGCGGAGGACATCGGCAAATTCCCCGAGGCCAATGTGGCCGAATCGCTGCAGCGCGTGCCGGGCGTGATACTGAACCGCGACGAAAGCTCGGCCGAAGGCCAGCGCATTTCCATCCGCGGCCTGCCCACCGAGTATTCGGTCACCACGCTGAACGGCGCGCCGGTCAACACCACCTCCACCAGCACCATCGGCTCGGCCGCGCGCGGCTTCAACTACGACGTGTTCGCCTCCGAGCTGTTCGGCCGCGTGGACTTCTACAAATCGCCGCTGGCCGAGCTGACCGAAGGCGGCCTGGGCGGCATCGTCGACCTGCAGACGCCGCGCCCCTTCGACAATCCCAAGCGCACCGTGCGCTATGCGCTGTCCGAGTCCTACAACACCACCTCCAAGCACGCCGACCCGAGCGGCTTCGCGCTGTACTCCAACACCTGGAACGAGTTCGGCTTCCTGATCGGCGGCTCGCACGGCTCCAGCGTGAACAACCGCTCCGGCTTCGAAGCCACCGGCGGCTACAACAGCTCGGCGCGCGGCAGCCAGAGCCCGGTCAAGGGCAACTTCGCCGTCACGCTGGACTATGACGATCCGCGCGCCAACCTGGGCGCCTACACCCGCGCCCAGGTCGACAACGCGCTGCTGCCGCGCATCTACCGCTTCTACGGCTCGGCCAACGACCGCACGCGCGACGGCCTGGTGTCCTCGCTGCAATACAAGAGCGGCGGCCTGAACCTGAGCCTGGACACGCTGTACTCGAAACTGAAAAACACGCGCGACGAGATGTACTTCGGCCTACTGGTACGCAACAGCAAGACCACCAACCCCGCCGCGCCCGCCGGCCAGGCCGGCCACAACGGCTTCGTGCCGATGAACGTGAAGATCGATCCCGAGTCCAATCTGTTGACCGGCACCTTCGGCAACACCTCCTACAGCAGCGGCGTCACCTACAGCCAGGACGAAACCAAGTTCGGCTATGTCTCGCTGAACGGGCGCTGGGCCGCCAGCGACACCCTGGTGCTGAGCGGCCAGCTGAGCAGCAACGACAGCAAGGCCCTGAGCTACCAGGACACCCTGTCCGGCCAGATCTTCGGCGTCACCTCCACCATCGACTACGGCTCGGACCACGTCTACCCCTCGCTGTCGTCGACCTCCAGCTACACCGACCTGAACAACTACCAGGGCTTCGACATCGGCACCGGCTGGACCCGCGAAACCGACAAGGCCAAGCAGGGCCGCCTGATCGCCGACTGGGACTACCAGCTGCCCGGCGAATGGAAGGGCCACCTGAAAGCCGGCGTGAGCTATGTGGACACCACCAAGGGCATCAACAAGCGCAACGGCACCGCGCTGGCCAAGGCCACCATGAACCAGCTGGGCACGGCCGGCATCCGCAGCGGCATGACCACGCAGCTGCCGATCGGCAACCTGGACATGGGCGCCGGCTGGCCGCACGCCTGGGGCACGTTCACGCGCGACTACGCCTATTCCACCTTCAATCCGCTGGTCAACAACGCCGAGTCCACCTTCACCCCGGCGCAGAGCTTCACGGCGGGCGAGAAAGTCACCACCGGCTTCGTGCAGTCCGACTTCAGCGGCAAGGTGTTCGAGCACGACCTGCGCTTCAACGCCGGCCTGCGCTACTCGCGCACCGAGACCGATATCGACAACTACAAGCAGCAAGGCGCCAGCCTGGTGTACGCACCCAACACCGAGTCCGGCTCCTACCACAACCTGCTGCCCGCCTTCAGCGCCGCCTTCGACGTGAGCGACAACCTGATGTGGCGCGCGTCCTGGGGCAAGACCATCAGCCGCGCCTCGCTGTCCATCATCGCCGCGCAGACCGTGATCCCGAATCCCTTCGACAACTCGGCCACGGCCGGCAATCCCAACCTGCGTCCGCAGCAGTCGAAGAACCTGGACACCAGCCTGGAGTGGTACTTCCAGCCGGGCAGCCTGCTGTCTGCCGCCTACTTCAAGAAGGACCTGACCGACGCCACCGTGGCCAACACCAGCAACACCACCTTCGGCGCGCTTGGCCTGCCGGACACGGCGCTGGGCGCCATCTTCCAGAACGCGCAAGGCAAGGTCGACCCCAACCTGCCGATGACCTTGCGCAGCTACACCAACGCCGGCCAGCAGACGCTGAAAGGCTACGAGCTGGCCTACCAGCAGGCCTTCAGCTTCCTGCCGGAACCGTTCAAGGGCTTCGGCGCGCTGGCCAGCTATACCCACATCAATCCCTTCAACAGCGCCAAGTGGATCACCAACGCGGGCAAGGAGATCGAGGTGAACTCGGTGCCGAAGTACGCCTACAGCACCACGGCCTATTATGAAAACGGCCCGCTGGCGGTGCGCCTGTCCTACAACTACAAGGGCCGCTCCCTGCACGGCGACAACCCTCGCAACCTGGGCGACGACCTGATACGCTGGCGCGCAGCGCGCGGCTACCTGGACGGCAACATCAGCTACAAGATCAATGACATGCTGGAACTGCGCATTGATGCGATGAACCTGTCCAACACGCTGAGCTACGACTACTTCGAAGACGCCTCCGGCCAGTTCGGCAGCGGCAAGAAGACCCGCATGGACTACGCCAAGTACGACGGCCGCACCATCAAGTTCGGCATACGCGGCAAACTGTAAAGGAAAGCAAGCAATGACCCTGACCACCCGCCTTGCCGCCGCCGCCTTTGCCGCCTTTGCCGTCCTCACCGCGCCCGCGCGCGCCGGCGGTGACAGCCCGGTGCGCATTGTCGACGTCGCGCCTGGCTGGGCAGGCAACTCGGTCAATGCGGTCGTGTTCCGCAAAAACTCCCTGGTCACGCATGGCGGCACGCAGTACATCGCCTTCTACGACCAGGAAGCCTGGCTGGTGCTGGGCAAGCGCCAGCTGGGCAGCGAACAGTGGCAGCTGCAGCGCACCCAGTACCAGGGCCGGGTGCGCGACGCCCACAACAGCATCAGCCTCATGGTGGACGGCGCCGGCTTTCTGCACCTGGCCTGGGACCTGCACAACCAGCCGCTGCGCTACGCGCGCTCCACCGCCCCCGGCGCGCTGACGCTGGGCGACACCACGGCCATGACGGGGCAGCAGGAAAACTCCGTCTCCTACCCCGAGTTCTACCGCCAGCCGGACGGCAAGCTGCTGTTCCTGTACCGCGACGGCGGCTCCGGGCGCGGCGACCTGGTGATGAACCGCTACGACCCGGCCGCAGTCTCCGGTTCCGGCTGGACCCGGCTGCACAGCAAACTCATCAGCGGCGAGGGCCGGCGCAGCGCCTACACCCAGGCCTTCCTGGACCACCGGGGCACGCTGCACCTGTCCTGGGTCTGGCGCGAATCGCCGGACGTGGCCAGCAACCACGACATGGCCTACGCCCGCTCGCGCGACGGCGGCGCGACCTGGGAAAAGTCGACCGGCGAGCGCTACACGCTGCCGATTACGGTAGCCACCGCCGAGTATGCGGCACGCATCCCGCAAAACAGCGAGCTGATCAACCAAACCTCGATGTCGGCCGACAAGGACGGCAATCCCTACATCGCCAGCTACTGGCGCGACGCGGCCTCGCCCGCGCCGCAATACCGCGTGCTCTACCTGGACGGCGGCGCATGGAAGCAACTGGCCCTGGACTTCCGCAAGCAGCCCTTCTCGCTGAGCGGCATGGGCACCAAGGCCATCCCGATTGCGCGGCCGCAGATCATGGTCAACATCCAGCACGGCAAGCCGTCCGGCCTGCTGATCTTCCGCGACGCCGAGCGCGGCAGCAAAGTGTCGGCCGTGCGCATCAGCGACTTCGGCCGGGCGCACTGGAACGTGCTCGACCTCGACAGCGCCACTGTGGGCGCCTGGGAACCCAGCTTCGACACCGAGCTGTGGCAGCGCAGCGGCGAACTGAACCTGTTTTTGCAAACCGTGCAGCAAGTCGACGGCGAAGGCGTGGCCCAGGCCGCCCCCTCCACCGTGCGCGTGCTGCAATGGACACCGAACTTCTGACTCCCCATCCACGCAAGGATCACGACATGATGAGAAGACGACTTTGTTTGAAAGCGGCGCTGGCCAGCGTGGCGGCCCTTTCCGCGGGCTGCACGCTGGGCGGCGTGGCTGCGCCTGCCCCCGCCGGCGCAGTAAAAAAAGCCGACGTGCTGGCCGCGCTGCGCCTGGCAAACGACTACTGGCAGCGCAACAACAGCCCCGCGCTGTGGTCGTTCTGGGACGTGGCCGCCTACCACACCGGCAATATGGAGGCCTACTACCTCACCGGCGAGGAGCGCTACCGCCAATACTCCACCGCCTGGGCCGAGCACAACCAATGGAGTTCGGCCCGCTCGGACGTGAAGGCCGCGTGGAAATACACCTACGGCGAAACCAGCGAGCACGTGCTGTTCGGCGACTGGCAGGTCTGCTTCCAGACCTATATCGACCTGTACAACCTGGACCCGGCCAAAGACCCGCGCAAGATCGCCCGCGCGCGCGAAGTGCTGGAATACCAGACCGGCACGCCCAACAACGATTACTGGTGGTGGGCGGACGGCCTGTACATGGTGATGCCGGCCATGGCCAAGCTCTACAAGGTAACCGGCGAGCGGCGCTACCTGGACAAGCTGCACGACTACTTCCTGTTCGCCGACCAGCTAATGTATGACCAGGAAGCCGGCCTGTACTACCGCGACGCCAAATACATCTACCCCAAGCACAAGAGCAGCAACGGCGGCAAGGACTTCTGGGCGCGCGGCGACGGCTGGGTGTTCGCCGCGCTGGCCAAGACCCTGCCCTACATTCCGCAGGACCACCCCTCCCGCCCGCTGCTGGTGGCGCGCTTCCAGCGCATGGCCCAGGCCCTGAAACCGGCGCAGCAGGAGCAAGGCTACTGGACCCGCAGCCTGCTCGACCCGGCGCACGCGCCCGGCCCGGAAACCAGCGGCACCGCCTTCTTCACCTATGCCTACCTGTGGGGCATGAACCAGGGCCTGCTGAGCCAGGCGGAGTACGCGCCGGTGGTCAAGCGCGCCTGGACCTATTTGAGCCGCACCGCGCTGCAGCCGGACGGCAAGCTGGGCTACGTGCAGCCCATCGGCGAGCGCGCCATTCCGGGCCAGGTGGTGGACCAGAACGCCACCGCCTCCTTCGGCGTGGGCGCCTTCCTGCTGGCCGCCGCCGAACTGGCGCGCTTCCTCGACAAGCAAACTTTGAGCTAATCCATGACACTACAGTTCTCTCGCCGCCGCCACCTGCAAGGGGCGGCGGTTGCAGCAGCCACCACGCTGCTGCCTTTTTCTTCCAGCGCCCAGGCCGCCGCGCGCTTCGCCATCGGCCCGGACGACTTCCTGCTCGACGGCAAACCGCTGCAGATCCGCTGCGGCGAAATGCACTTTGCCCGCGTGCCGCGCGAGTACTGGCGCCACCGCCTGCAAGCCATCAAGGCCATGGGCCTGAACACCGTGTGCGCCTACCTGTTCTGGAACTACCATGAATGGCGCGAGGGCAAGTACGACTGGAGCGGCCAGCGCGACGCGGCCGAATTCTGCCGCCTGGCGCAGCAGGAAGGCCTGTGGGTGATACTGCGCCCCGGCCCCTACGCCTGCGCCGAATGGGAAATGGGCGGCCTGCCGTGGTGGCTGCTGAAACAGCCCGGCGACGCCTTCCTGCGCACCCGCAGCGACGCCTTTGTGCAGCCGGCGCGGCGCTGGCTGCGCGAGGTGGGCCGCGCGCTGGCGCCCATGCAGATCACGCAGGGCGGCCCCATCCTCATGGTGCAGGTGGAGAACGAATACGGATTCTTCGGCGAAGACCTGGACTACCTGCGCGTGATGCGCCAGGCGCTGCTGGACGCGCGCTTCGACGTGCCGCTGTTCCAGTGCAACCCCACCAACGCGGTGGCGAAGTCGCATATCCCCGAGCTGTTCTCGGTGGCCAATTTCGGCAGCGATCCGGCCACCGGCTTCAAGACGCTGGCCCAGGTGCAGCGCGGCCCGCTCATGTGCGGCGAATACTATTCCGGCTGGTTCGACACCTGGGGCGCGCCGCACCGGCGCGGCTCGGCCGACAAGGCCGTGGCCGACATCCAGGCCATGCTCAAGGCCAACGGCTCCTTCAGCCTCTACATGGCGCACGGCGGCACCACCTTCGGCCTGTGGGGCGGCTGCGACCGTCCCTTCCGCCCGGACACCAGCAGCTACGACTACGACGCGCCCATAGGCGAAGCCGGCTGGACCGGCGACAAGTTCACGGCCTACCGCGACGGCATCACGCCGCTGCTGCCGGCCGGCGAAACGCTGCCGGACGCGCCGGCGCGCATGCCCGTCATCACCATCCCCGCCTTCGCACTGCAGGAAAGCGCCGCCGTGATGGCCAACCTGCCCGCGCGCGCCATCAGCGACGTGTCGCCCAAGCCTATCGAGCAGTACGACATCAGCCGTGGCCTGGTGGCCTACCGCGCCACCCTGCCCGCAGGACCGGCCGGCGTGCTGGCGGCGGCCAAGGTGCGCGACCTGGCCTGGGTCTTCGTGGACGGCAAGCAGCTGGGCACCATGGACACGCGCCACCGCCGCTTCAAGGTGGCGCTGCCTGCGCGCGGCAAGCCGGTCACGGTCGACATCCTGCTGTACACGATAGCGCGCGTGAACTTCGGCGTGGAGATCCACGACCGCAAGGGCCTGCACGGTCCGGTCACGTTCACGCCGCAGGAGGGTGAAGCTCAGGCAGTGGAAAACTGGACCATCCGCGCCATCGACTTCGACGCGGACGGCGTGCTGCCGCCGCTGGCATGGAAGCGCAGCCGCGCGCAAGGCCCGGCCTTCTGGCGCGGCAGCTTCAGCGTGGACAAGACCGGCGACACCTTTCTCGACATGGCCGGCTGGGGCCAGGGCGTGGTGTGGATCAACGGCCGCTGCCTGGGCCGCTACTGGAGCATAGGGCCGACGCAGACCATGTATCTGCCCGGCCCGTGGATCAAGCGCGGCCGCAACGAAGTGGTGGTGCTGGACCTGACCGGCCCGCGCAGCGCGCGCATCGCCGGACTGGCCGTGCCGGTGCTGGACCAGCTGCGCCCCGAGCTGGACCTGGCCCGCCCGCCCAGCACCGCCAGGCTGCAGCTGGACGGCGCCGCGCCGGTGCATGCGGCCGAGTTCGCGCCCGGCTCCGCCACGCAGCAGGTGATGTTCGCCGCGCCCGCCAGCGGCCGCCAGTTCTGCCTGGAATCGCTGAGCGCCTTCGACGGCAAGAGCTACGCCGCCGTGGCCGAGATCGCCCTGCTGGACAAGGCGGGCAAGCCGCTCAACCAGTCGAGCTGGACCATCGCCTACGCCAGCAGCGAGGAGGCGCGCAAGGAGGACGGCTCGGCGCTCAACGCCATCAACGGCCAGAACACCGACTACTGGCACACGGCCTACACCGGCGCGGCGGCCAGCACTCCGCATCCGCACCGCATCGTGATCGACCTGGGCAAGACGGTGGACGTGGCGGGCCTGCGCTATGTGCCGCGCCAGGGCACGGCCGAAGTCACCGGGCGCATCAAGCAATACCGCATCTATATCGGCGACCAGCTCGTCACGGGCAACTAGGAGAAACCATGGAACGACGCAACTTCATGCGCACGCTGGCGGCCGGCACCGCCGGCTCGGCAATGACCGGCCTGATGGGCGCCAGCGGCAACGCGGCCGCTGCGGCCCCAGCCAGCGCGGCCGCCGGCAGCGACCGCGCCTACCTGCTGGGCCTGCTGCAAAAAATGTCGGACCCGGTGCTCGGCCCCATGTCCCAGGGCCAGCTTCACAAAAAATTCGCGCTGGAACTGAGCCCCACCTGGGACGGCCGCGATACGGCCGTGGCCTACCTGGAATGCTATGGCCGCCTTATCGCCGGCATTGCACCCTGGCTGGCCCTGCCTGCCGACGCCACGCCGGAAGGCCGCTACCGCCAGCGCATGCAGCAGATGGCGCTGCAAAGCTACGTCCACTCGGTCGATCCGGCCAGCCCGGACTGCCTGCTGTGGAAAGGCCCCGGCCAGATCCTGGTGGACTCCGCCTACTACACCAACGCCCTGATGCGCGCGCCCAAGACGCTGTGGGAGCCGCTCGACAGCACCACCAAGCAGCGCATCATCGCCGCCATCAAGGGGCTGCGGCGCATCGAACCGCCCTACATCAACTGGATGCTGTTCGCCGCCATGAACGAAGCCTGGCTGATGTCCATCGGCGAGGAATACGACCCCATGCGCATGAACGTGGCGATCCGAAAAATCAACGAATGGTATGTGGGCGACGGCTGGATCAAGGACGGCGAAGCCTTCCACTTCGACTACTACAATTCCTACGTGATGTACCCGATGCTGGTGGAAATCCTGGACGTGCTGGCCAAGTTCAAGGGACCGTTCTGGAACGGCAAGCCGGAGGAGCTGCAGGCCCAGGCCGTGAAGCGCATGCAGCGCTACAGCGAGCACCTGGAACGCTTTATCGGCACCGACGGCAGCTACCCGCCCATAGGCCGTTCGCTCACCTACCGCACCGCCGCTTTCCAGCCGCTGGCCCTGCTGGCCTGGCGCAAGCAGCTGCCGCCGTCGCTGCCCGAAGGCCAGGTGCGCGCCGCCCTGCACGCGGCGCACAAAGCCATCTGGACCGAGCCCAGCAACTTCACCAAGGACGGCTACCTGACCATAGGCTTCGTCGGCCACCAGCCGGAGCTGGGCGACTGGTACTCCAACAACGGCAGCATGTACATCGCCTCCGCCACGCTGCTGCCGCTAGGCCTGCCGGAAAGCGATTCCTACTGGACCGCGCCGGCGCAGGACTGGACACAGAAGAAAGCCTTTGCCGGCAAGAAGTTCCCCAAGGACTACCACGTGAGCTTCTAGGCGGCTAGTAAGTCTCCTTGTTGATCATGAAGTGCATGCGGAAGGCGATATCCAGTATGGTCCTGGCCGTCGCCGACGCTTCCTCCGCAGGCATGCGCAGCTGGCGCGCGTAGTGCTGCGCCAGCGCGCGCTCGGCCACGTCATATTGCGCCAGGATGGACGCGTAGAGTTTCTTGTTGGCCTTGTCCTGCTGCGACCATTCCAGCAAGTTGTCGTCCACCTCGGTGCGGGTGTTGTAAGGCGTTTCCGTCACCCAGGGCCGCAGCACGGCGTTGGCCCAGGCCTGCTGCACGCTGGCGCGCACCCGCGCGGTGGGCTGCCAGGGGCCGTCGTCCTTGCCGCTGCCCAGCGTGCGGTCGAGCAGCGCCGCCAGCTTTTGCAGCGCCGGCGGGAGCAACTGCTCCGCGCGCTTCACCTGAGGACGGAACTGGACTTCGCAAGCCAGCTTGGGTTGGCCCGAGGCGGTCAGATACACCTTCCAGTTGCCCGAGAAGCCGCCCGGCTCGGCGATATACATCATCCACAGGCCGCCGCTTTCGTTGCTGAAGATAAAGGGCGCGCGCCAGCCGTCGCTGAAGGGTACGCCCAGCCTGGCGTTGCGCTCGTCCAGCGAAGCGCCGAAGTAGTCCTTCACGCTCATGGCCTGGTCCACCACGCGTACCCTGTGCATATCCCCGCGCCAGCCGAAAGGCACTTCCTCCACCACCAGCCGCTTGCCGTTGGCGGGCGCGGTCTGCCAGTAGATGCTGCGCGGCTTGTATTCGGGCAAGGGCACCTGGGTGAAGACTTCGGCATCGAATTCGAGCACATCGCCGGCGGTCACGCTGGTGCTCTTGGGGGCCAGCACCAGGTCGCTGCTGAAATCGTCCGGGATCGCGTCCGGATGCGTCCACGGCAGCACGCTGCCGGACTGATGCGCCAGCTTGGCCAGCTGCAGGGCAGCCTGGCACTCGGCCACGTTTTTTCCATTTTCCAGCCGAGGCCATTCCTGGGCCGCGGCGCCGGCCGACGCCAGCGCCAAAGCCAGCGTGGCCGCCGTACCGTAATACAATTTATCCAGATTCATGGCATTCCATTTGATTCAGACATGCCCATCTTACAACGGAAGCGAATCCGGACCGTCCCCGCTGCCTACTGTTCCGCTTCCGGGAAGGCGTTGGTGGCGCGCGCGCCCCACAGCGCGTAGAACAGCACGTACAGTTCGCATGCCGCAGTCAGCAGGAAAGAGGTCTGCAGGCCGTAGATGTCGGCCAGCCAGCCCTGCACCACCACCAGCGCGCCGCCGGCGATGGCCATGATCAGCAGGCCCGCGCCTTCCTCGGTCAGCGGACCCAGGCCTTTGATGCCCAGCGTGAAGATGGTGGGGAACATAATGGAATGGAACAGGCCCACGGAAATCAACGCCCACATGGCGGTCGGGCCGGTGCTGAAGGTGGCCACCAGCATCACGATGCAGGCGCCCACGCTGGCGGCGGCCAGCACGTGTTCGGCGGAAATGGAACGCATCAGCACGCTGCCGATGAAGCGGCCCACCATCATGCCGCCCCACAGCAGGAACAGGTAGTGCGACGCCTGCTCATGGTTGACATTGCCGATGTCGGGCTGCGAGACGAAGTTGATGAACAGATTGGCCACGCCGATTTCGGCGATCAGGTAGATGAAGATGGCCGGCACGCCGAACACCAGGTTGCGGTGGCGCCACAGCGAGTGCGAGGCGCGCTCGGCCTTGGACACGCGGCTGGTGGCCGCGCCCATTTCCGGCAGCGGGAAGCGCGCGATGATGACGGCCAGCACCACCAGCACGCCCGCCACGATCAGGTAAGGCAGCTGCACCGCCTGTGCGTCCGCCAGGCGCTCGGCCTGGGTCAGCACCTGGTCCGCGCCCGCCGTACCGGCGTTGGAGCGGCCCAGGATCAGGTAGCCGCCGAACAGCGGCGCGAACATGGTGCCCAGCGAGTTGAAGGCCTGCACCAGGTTCAGGCGCGAGGACGCGGTCTGCGGCGTTCCCACCACGGCCACGTAGGGATTGGCCGCCACTTGCAGCAGCGTGATGCCGCAGGCGATGACGAACAGCGCCACCAGCGTGACGATGTAGGACGGCAGGCGCGCGGCCGGTATCATCATCAGCGCGCCCAGCGCCATGATGGACAGGCCCACCACCAGCGACTTCTTGTAGCCGACGCGCTCGATCAGGCGCGCGGCCGGGATGGAGGCGACAAAGTAGGCAATGAACCAGACCGACTCGATCAGCGTGGTCTGCGTGTAGTTCAGCTCGAACACGCTGCGCAGGTGCGGCAGCAGCGTGTTGTTGATGACGGTGATAAAGCCCCAGGTGAAGAACAGGCTGGCAAGCAGCGACATGGCCGACTTGTAGCTGGCGGTGGCGGGCGCTTGCCCGGTGGAATTGGTACTAACGGAAGCAATCGGCGCAGCCACGGAACGTCCCCTGGAATCTTATTTTGGAGCCGTCCATGCTAGAGGGTTCTGCTATTCAATACCAATAACTAAATTGCGAGGATCTATATCGATTTTGATATTAGTCGCGGTCCGGCGCACCCAGCGGAAACAGCGGCCGGAACACGCGCGCCTCGTCCACCGCGCGGGCCACGGAGGGCCGGGCCAGCAGGCGCGCGCGATAGGCGCGCAGCAGCGGGTACTGCTCGCCTATCCTGTGGGTCCAGTCCGCGTAGAACAGCGACGGGGCGGCCGCGCAGTCGGCCAGCGTGAACGCCTCGCCGGCGGCCCAGGTCTGTCCCGCCAGATGGCTTTCCAGCCAGGCATAGGCCAGTTCCAGCTTGCCGGTGGCAAAGGCCAGCGCCTCTTCCCGCTTGGCCGCCACGCCGGTCAGCGCGCCGCCCACCGCATGCTGCATGGGGCTCATGACGTGCAGGTCGAAGAAGCGGTCCAGGAAACGCACGTCCAGCGCGGCCATGGGCTCGGCGGGCAGCAGCAGCACGGGTCCGGCATGCGCCAGCTGCAGATACTCGATGATGATGCTGCTCTCCGCCACCTGGCGCTCGCCGTCCAGCAGCAGCGGGAACTTCTGCAAGGGCCAGCGCCGCAGCCACTCCGCCGCATGCTGCGGCGTATCCGGCCCCAGGGTGCGGAAGTCAAACGACAGGCCGTTTTCGTACAGGGCGATCAACACCTTCTGCGTGTAGGAGGAAAACGGATGGCCATACAGTGCGAGCTCGCTCAAGATTCATCTCCTTGTTGTTGTACTTTTCCCATGGCTAGAGTACCACCGCTGGGGGCGATCGGCACGCCCCGCAGATATTTCAGACATTTTTGACTAACATGTTGCACATTCAGACAAATCAGTCTAAGATTCAGTCATCGATGCCTAGCGAGGGACTGGAATGAACACTGAAACCCTGGAAGAGCAGCTCAAGGCCTTCCTCATTGCCAAACGCGACGAAGCAGGCTTGTCGCAAAGCGACGTCGCAGCCCGGTCGGAAGTGTTCGGCATGGGACGCCTGCTGGACCAGCGCGCCGTGTCGCGCATCGAGCAGGCGCCCCTGTCCTCGGACGCGCTGAAGATCGCAGCCTACATGACGGCGGTGGGATGCACGCCCACCGACTACTTCAACGAATTGTCCCGATTAACCATTCAAGAAGAAACGGACCCGAACATGGCCACCACCCAACACAGCGGCATCCACGAAAAACTGGCCCAGGCGCATGCCAGGCTCGAGCAGGCGCAGGCCATCATCGCCGCTGCGAAGGACACGTATATCAGCTCCCTGCAGCTGGGCGAGACCTTCGAGCGCAGCCACGCACTGCTCAACGGCCTGCAGCGCAAACCCGTGATCGGCTGCTTCGGCCACTTCGACGCCGGCAAGTCCACCCTGCTGAACACGCTCATCAGCGAATCGGTGCTGCCCACCAAGTACCAGCCCGCCACTTCGGTCATCAACCTGCTGATGCATACGTCCGACCGCCCCGCCGCCCTGGTCGGCAACGTGGCCGTCTTCAGCAAGGGCTTTATGCCGCACATGATCCACGACGCGGCCCTGGTTGAGCAGCACCTGATCGAGCAAGGCGACGGCGAGCTGCTGCGCCGCTACGGCATGCACCAGCAAGACAACGAACAGGCGCAGCAGGCTTACGTGGCGGTGGTGTTCTCGGCGGCGGATATCCTGAACCAGGTTTGGCTGCTCGACACGCCGGGCCAGCTGGGCGACGGCGACGACTCCGACACCGACAAGGCGCTGGCCGGCGTGGAGCTGACCGACGGCATCGTGTTCATGTCCAACCACACCGGCTTCCTCAAGGACAGCGACCTCGGCTTTGCCGCCAACGTTATCCGCGCACGCCCGCCGGCCAAAGGAAGCGACAGCCTGGAGCACCTGCTGTTCGTGCAGTCGCACTGCCATGGCGAGATTCCCGCAGCGGACGTCGACGGCGTTGGCCTGAGCGCCTTCCGCCGCGTGAAGCGCCAGCTGGACAATATGATCTTCGGCGCGTGGATGGAAGAACGGCACATCGATACGCTGCCAAGCGCGGAGCAGCTTGCCTCACGCGTCCAGCCCTTCTGGCGCGAGAACGACCTGTACCGCAGCGCCACCTTGCGCCGCGTCCGCGACATGGCCACGAAGCTGACCGCCAGCTACGACGCGATTGTCGACCAGCGCATAGCCCAGACCATGGAGCAGATGGTGGCGGCGCTGCAAACGGCCGTCGATCAGCTGGCCTTCCGCAAGGAAGACACGATCAAGCGCGTGAAGGAGGTGGAGGAGCAGGAGGCCCGATTTCGCGGCGAGGCTGGCGAGCTTGTAGCCAAGTTCCAGGCGCTGATCGCCTCGTGCCCGCAGCGCAAGAAACAAGACCTGGAAAGCATAGGCGACTACTACCGCGTGCAGGCCTCCGCCGAGAGCATCGAAAAGCTGATCCACGACACCTACACGGACAAGAAGGAAGCCCAGGGCGAAGTGGTGAACTACCTGTCCCAGCTGTTTACCGCCAAGCTGGAAAGCGTGCTCAAGGCCAGCGGCCGTTCGATTTCCGCCGAGGTCGACAACCTGCTGCAGCGCTGGCAAACGGCCGCGCCGGCAATGGCGGCGGGGACCGCGTCCGCGCCGGGCGCCAAGCTGGAGATGGACCTGTCCGCGTTCAACTCGCGCGCCGCCTTCGTTGGCGGCATGGCGGGCCTCGGCAGCCTGGGCGCCATGTCGCTCTACGTGGGAACCATCGCCAGCAACCTGGGCGCCTATCTCATGGTCGGCAAGGCCGCCGGCGTGATGGCCTCGCTCGGCATGGTGGGCAGCGTCACCTCGGTCACGTCCTTCGTTGCCGCGATTGGCGGCCCCATCACGATCGGCATCGCGATCGCGGCCGCCATCGGCTATATGTTCTACCGCCTGCTCGGCGGCTCCTGGCAGAAAAGCCTGGCCGGCAAAGTGGCCGACGGGCTGCGCGAGAACAAGCTGCTGAGCCGCCTCGAACAGCCTGTCGATGCGTTCTGGGCCAGCACGGAACAGGCCATGGGCGCAGGCCTGAAAGAGCTGATCCAGCAGACCGACGCGCATATCGACGGCCTCAAGCGCGATGCGGCAATGGCCTACGATCCCGCCCAGCTCGACCAGTCGGTGCACACCGTCGCGGCAGCGCTCGCATCCATGCGCGCCGGCGAGACCAGCCGGGCGGCGTGATATGGCCCGGTCCCTGTTGCCGCACCTGGCGGCAGCCTACGGCGTCAAGCAACTCTACGATGCCTTGACGGAACCGGAGCAGCCGTCCCCGCCCCGGCCTGCGCTCAGCCGGGCAAAGGACGAACGGCGCCGTGTGCGCAAGAAAGCCATCAAGGACAGCTTCCTTGCGCTGTGCACGCGGGTCGGAACGGGGATAGGCCAGGCGCGGCTGGCAAGCGGCCTGGGGCCGGTGACGCTGGACACCGAAACCCCGGGCGTCATCAAAGCAGACTTCGAAGGCTACGACCAGGCGCTGGCCGTCCTCAACGATGCCCGTCAGTGCCTCGACGGCGGCCGCTTCAACATCGAGCCTGGCCTGCGCCTGGAGCTCAACGTTCCCACGTGGGAAGACTGGCGCTGCACGCTGCTCGGCAAATCGGAAACCGACTACGGCGGCATGGCCGGCATCACGTCCAGCAACACTTACGACAGGGAACAAGACCCTTTCCTGGCGGCCCTGCGGAAGGTATAGCGGCGCGTGCCTGAAACTGCACGCCTGTGTTTGGATGCATTATCCTTGCCAACGGCAGGCTATGGTTCCAGCTTCATACGTTTCCTAAACCGCCCAAGGCGCAGCGCTCCATTCTACCGGCTAGGAGTCCGATATGAATCGCGCAAGACTATTTGTAAAACTGGCTGTTACGCTCGATTTTAGGATACGGAATGGAACAACGACCCACAATTTTCGCTTCGCGCACTATTCATGCAAGGACGAGGACACCAAGTGGCTTCGGTGAATGGCATACCTCTACCATCAAGGTTGGCGTGGTTGAATTATGCGAGCATTCTGACCCTTACTTTAGATACTGCGCCATATTAAACTTGGATAACCAGTTTGGCGATATGCCAATTTTTGGCCATGACCAGATAAGTACATTGATATCGGTAATGTCTCGTATTTCTACTTACTGTGATGCGCTTGCTGAACTGGGCGAGGTCAAACTCGAATCCGGGAAAATGTACGATCCAGAGCTGCACGGAATAGCAGGCCAATGTAAAAGGCTTGCTAGCTTGGCGGCATCTGGTCCACTGTTAAAGACCTCATGAATGCTGCTAAACCGTAGTCACTTGCAAACGGATGAGAAACAGTAGACCACGGGTACGCGCAAAGATTTGACGGTAGTAATGACGGCATGCGCTCCGCCTGAAAGCGGCAAAGTGAGTGCCCATGCGGCACCCAACACAACCCGCATGTCTTATGGCAGTGCGGGTTTTTTGTTGCATTTTTTTAGGGCAACGATGTAGGATTGCATTCTGATAAATTGTTATCAAAAAGGAGTGCAAATGAAGCAACAACCATTACTGTCCGCGCTGATACTCGCCACCTGCTCCGCCCTGTGCGGCTGCGCCACCGATGCCGACATCGCGGGCAAACCTGCCTACCAGGAAGAATATGCGCAGACTGGCAGCCGCCTCCCGCGACGCGACGCGACAGTGAAAGTGACCAGTAAGGAACGCCTCGAGCACGATATGCAGACCATCACCAGCGGCAGCGCAGCCAGCCCGGAAGCGTCTACCCGCTAAGCCTAGTGGTCCGCCGGCCATGCCGGCCTGCTGGTCGGCTTGGGCATCGCCGCCATGCCCTACGCTGGCATCCTTACAACGCCCCCGTGATGTATCGAATCACAAAATCTGTGCCTAGAACCATAATTTTGCCGTCACCGGAAGCATAAATTTGCCGGGCGGACCTCTGTAGCGGAGCGCTCTGCTGGGGGAGGGGGTGTCACGGATTTGCTCAAAACTGGGGGCCGGAACCATAATTTGGCCACTGTGAGGTTTTGGAACCATATCCTTGCCAATAACCTTCGCAATCCCCGCTTTATAGGCATCCTGCCACGACTGTGGCGGTGGCTAGATCAGTGAACCTCGTCAAGCACTCGCTGATCAGTAATTTGCCTGTAGCTTCCCTAACAAGCGCGACGAGCCACGGCCTTATCGTCGGTATTTTTCGGAGTGAGCAGTGCGACTTGCGTCGGGTAGAAGGCACGTCCATGCGCACTCATCGTTCTCTCCCGTCGCCCCCCCCTCCTTTGATGGCCGATAAGCTTCACTTGCAAAAGCGGATGGCTTCCTTTCTTTTCTTGTGTTGCCATGCGGAAAACTCTTTGAGACAATTAGCCTGTAAATGCAGCTCGTGCTTGCAGTTGAGATTTTTGGAGGAGGGTATATGTTGGGAAAATTTTGGGAGAGCTTCGCCGCGTACTGCTTGGGTGTCACGAACGTCGGCGCAACTGTAACCGAGCGCGTGTCTGACTTTGCACCAGATTGGGCCATATTGCTCGGTTTCATGGTTATCCTAGCGGCTATGAAATTTTGGTTGCCATTGTGGGTTTTCAAAGCAGTTTTCATATTAGCCATTGCACCTTCCTTTGCCGGAATGTTTATCTTGGTCGCGACGGCTTGGATGCTTTCTCGTAAGCGATAGTCAACTCAGATATGAAATCACTCCCGAACGCCGAAACTCAATGGCGTCTTGCCTTTGATACTGTTGTGCAAGCAGGCCGGCCGGCCACCAGCAGTGAATTGTTGGGCATCATTCGGCAGACAGTTCCTAACTACCGGATGAGTCAACTGAGCCCCAATCTATGCACCCTATCTGTCAATGACTACAATCGGGGACATTATCAGCCTCACGCGGCACCACGGCGCTCCGACGGCGGCCACAGGTATGACTTGCTGTTCAAGACGACCGCCAGCGGTCTAGTACGGTACGAACCTTATCGATCAGTTGTCCACGGAGTGTTCGAACTCTTCGAGGATCCAAGCCTTACAACGAATTCGAAGATGCGCGCGCGCCCCCTGACAACCGGACAGCTGGAAGACGCTATTCTGGAGGCTCAAGCCGATGCGGATAGAGGGGCAAGATTTGACGCGACGGATCAAATTGACGCGCGCACCCGTGTGAGCCTATCTATTGTCATACGCCGCGGTCAGCCGGCATTTCGTGCTGCACTACTCAATGCCTACGGCGGCGCTTGCGCAATCACCGGCACACAGGACGCTGACGTCTTAGAGGCGGCGCATATCATGCCGTACATGGGCGATCACACGAACCACGTTACCAATGGCTTGTTGCTGCGAGCGGATGTGCACACGCTGTTCGACTTGGGAAAAATATGGATTGAGGGGCATATGGTGTGCGTAGCGCCGCAAATATCCGCCCCCGAATACCGGAATCTGCATGGTCGCCCACTGCGACTACCTCATGATGCTAAGTTGCATCCTTCACTGAAAGCACTTACGCACCATGCTGTGCTGGCTAGGGGCACGTAAGGGTACAGCGCCGCCCTCAGGTGAAGGCACGGTGAACTGTGACAAATAGTGAGAATGTAGCGTCTTACTTCAGGTATTGTTCAGCATGGCAACTTTTCGAAAACTCTCATGAGCTTTTTTGTTCCCGAACAGCACTATGGACTCTTTGACGACGTCACCCAACGCTTCAGGGGCCTGATACGCAAACAGGTCATCTCCAGCATTGACGAAATTCGCCTGGATGCTTGGCTCGGAAATTTCGTGTCGGATGAAGATCGATACCTTGCGGCGCATATACTCAATGGTTTGATCTTCCGGTCGAAGGCAATGATAGAGAGTTCATTCGACCAGCTACTCCAGTGCGTGCTGCCGAGACAACTTAGGCAATGGGACTGCTACAGCCATAAGTATATCGAGGACTTTCTCGAGTCGTTGCGAGATGGCGATGTCGATCATCCGCTGCGATTCGTAGCGGTTGATCTCGCCTCTGCGAACGACGAGCCTGGGAAAAGCGGCGTGCACCTTATCCGTCAATTGCGCCAGCATGTTCGAATTTCCAAGAAGCTATTGTGCCGACCAGAAAATGTGGCAGCACTTCCCTCCACTGTAAAGGTACTGGTCTTTATTGACGACATCGTGGGCACGGGAAAGCAGTTCGCCAAGTTCACAAAATTTCATGCTCTAGAAGGCCAAGCCGTCAATCGCAAATTATTTTTCAGTCCGTTAATTGCGTATCGCGACGGGGTCGATAAGCTTTCTTCTGCCCATCCATGGCTTACGATTAAGGCGATCGAGATATTCAATTCGGAACATGGGTTTTGCTGCCCCTGCAGTAGTAATCCAACACTATGGGCTTTAGACGAGCAAAATTGTGTTGCTGACGTACGGGCGCACATCCAGAAGATTGCGCAGGCCGGCGGAATTCCAAAGTCGACGCAATATGGATTAGACCTACTAATCGGGTTCGAGCACGCCACGCCAAACAACACGCTGCCGATGCTCTGGGCAGACTCAGATACATGGCGCCCGTTATTCAATCGTTAAGGAAAATCGATGCCGGTCATAGCTGATGCATTTCTCAATACGCGTGCAGATAATCTGCCAAATGACTTGTTTGATAAATTCATTGTACCGCCGTTTTTCCAGCGGATAAGCATCTTTGAAGATAAACGATCGGTACGTATCCTTGGTGGCCGCGGATGTGGAAAGACCATGTTCATCCGCTACTTCTGCCATGGCACGACGTTCAGCGTGAATAAGGACAACATTCCTGATACTGAGCTTGCTGGCATTGGACTTTACTTCCGCCCCGATACCGGTTTTTGCGCCTTGATGAGCCCAGGCTGGCTAGGGGAGCACGATGCACGGCTAGCGTTCTCCCACTATGTTGCACTTAGCCTTTTACTCGAAGCCAGCCGCGCGCTTGAATCACTGGAAAATGCAAAATTAGCAAATGGCCCGCTCCCCCTTGCTAATGGAGATTTGGGGCGCTCCCTTGTCAACTTGCTCGTACTGCAGACTCCAACTATTTCAGCACTGGAAGAGCGAGTTAATGATCTGCTGGATGAACTTGAGTTATGGGTACGGAATCCCAAGCAGCATCCTAAGCCGACCTTTCTCTCCTTTGCATCAATGATTCCGAAGCTGGCACAAAACCTGTCTACCTGGTCTCCTCGCATGGAAGGCATCGCATTCCGCACATTTATTGATGAGTTTGAGAACCTGCAGCCATCACACCGAGAGATCATTTGTGATGCTATCAAACATCCACATGAACGGTTGCGCGTGCACATTGCTCATAAACGTGACGCCGTGACAGACTTTAAAACAAGCAGCGACGAACGTATCGTTCTATTGCATGACCTGAGAGTTATCGATTTAGAAGAAGAGCTCTCAAAGGGGACCGACTTCGAACTATTGGCTGCCGAGCTGTTTTTGCTGCGACTGCATGAGGCCAAAGTAGAATTTAACTGTCCAGCATTTTTCCCTAAGAAACTGCATGATCCAGTCCATTTAGAGTATCGCCTTTCCAGTGAGTATCGCAAGGAAGTGACAAGTTGTGTTCGACAAATTTTGCCGACTCTCACAAGTAAAGAAATTTCGCAGGCAGTGATCAATGACGCCCCATTACGCCGACGTCTAGGCGAGTACATCCAAAAAGGCTTGCAACTTCAGAAAGCAGAAGACAGATATAAAGCAAACGATTTAATCAGCGACACTCGTCCGGAGGCCAGCATAGTTTTAGGTGCTTTGCTCAATCGCAAGACCCAGAAAGCAGATGACGTCATTGCACAGTTCAAAGCGTCGCACGCTAGTGATTGCGATGACTCTGTCGACCCGTTCTTTAAGACCGGAGGCTGGGTCGATAACAATCTGTATGGCTGTCTGTTTCACCTATTTGCAGGCCTACCGCGCAGACCGAATATCCTCTACGCGGGCTTCGAGCGTTACTGTTTCTTGGCAAGTCCTAATTTGCGCTTTTTCCAGGAGCTATGTCACACGGCCCTTCTGCTCGCATTCAACCGACAGCACGCGAACAAGATAGAGGGCCAACTGCGGGTGGACCATGACAAGCAAGCTTTAGCGGCCAAGCAAGTTTCCGATGCGTTGTTTCACGATATTTTAGAACTTGGTAGTCATGGTACTCGGCTTCTTGAGATAGCAAATCGGCTGGGCCGCGTTTTTGAAGCTTTCAACCGGCGACGCAGTCAGAGCGAAACTGAGATCAATCACTTCTCGATTGACCAAGCCGACCGAAAAGATCTATCAGAGGCTTCGCAGATACTGTTGCGAGAAGCAAAGGTATGGTCCGTGCTATATGAAGAGAAAGATACGAAAGGCAAAAGCAACCACGATATTTCGCAATCTGACTTGGTACTTAATCGTATCTACTCACCGCACTTTAGTATCAGCTACCGAAAACGCAAGAAGATCACGCTTCGCGCTGGCGAAGTCGATGTTATTTTTTCGCAATCGTCGGCGCAGTTTGAAATGCTTCTGAAAAAACTGGTGGAACCCGACGACGACGCTCGGCCGCATACCACGAACTCGCTATTTTGAGAGGAACGGTATGCAATTTATCAGCCAAGACGTTCTGACGGAACAAGAGATAACATCCCTGCAAGGGTTTGATATCGCATTTCACGGTCAGCCTGACATTGATGATCGAAGCGAATTCTCCGCGACTCTCTCGCAAAAAGCTGCGCGTGCCGCTCACCTTGTTTCGTATAACTCGGACACGTTTACACTAACGGTCGGTGGTAAAAATTTCAAGACCGATTCATTGGTTGATCTTCCGGCCGAGTTTCGCGCTAGCTCAATTCTTATCGATGCAACGACGATGGAGTTTCCTGAAATCGTGTTGATATTAACCGCTTACTACAGCCGACCGAGAGGTAGTAAACCGCGTTGTGCATTTATTTATACCGAGCCCTTGGGCTATACGAAGAAAACCAAGGAGGAGGCTGTATCACTGGGTGCCACGTTCAACTTAAGCTCTGGGTTCAAGGCTCGAAATCCCATTCCGCCGTACGCAATGATGTTCCGAACAGGAAATCGCGTGCGTCTGGTTGCATTCCTCGGCTTTGAAGGCGGCAGACTCAGTCAGATCCTGAACGATGAGGATGGTCAATACTATGAACAGGTAACGATTGTCTTTGGCATGCCACCATTTCAGGCGACTTGGGATCTGCATGCCCTCATGGCGAATCACCGACTGCTGCAACGAGATATGACATCGGTGCGGTATTGCTCGGCAAATAATCCACGCGCTGCTTACGAACTACTAAGGCAGGCACATCACGCCACTGGAGGTGGCGCTACAAATCGCCTGGCGGTAGCGCCGTTTGGCACGAAGCCTATGGCAGTTGGAACTGCCTTGTACTGTGTGGAAAATCCATCGCTGCATGTTGTGTATGACCACCCCATGCGCGTAAAGGGCCGCTCGCATGGCGTAAACTGTACGCACCTCTACGAGGTTGATCTCAACAGCTAACGCGCAGGTACAGGCATTTGCATCAGTGCTGAAACCGTCAGGTGCTTCGCGCACGCTCCCTTCGCCGCTGAACGACGCCATTCAGTTCCGGCGTCGCTGCCGATCCAGGCGGATACACGTTTGGCCTGGGCAGTCGGTAAGCGAAGACGGTAGACCGCTTCTGTGTATGGTCGCTGACCGTCAGTAACGAGGGCGTGCCGATCAAGACAGCGCGTGCCGACGCGCGGCACGAGGATGTCGCCAGTACAGGCCAGCTGAAAGTCCGATATGCCGGCATTGTCAAATCTCACACGACCACCCTCGCGTGGGAAATCGCTAGTGTGGAAGTGCGGAATGTTGAGTTCAACAAACTGCAAGTGTGAGCGACTGCCGCGGACGATTTGCGCGCCGAGCTCGCCCAACGTGCGAGTACCGGATTTGCTTTTAAGCGTGTTGTTAAGGTCGAGGAATTTGTGATAGCCCAGATCCAGGCGTGCAATGGCCGCCTCGGCTGAAATGGTGCGCTCTTCCGCAACAACGAAATCTTCCCCAACGAGGCGTCCCACCGTCACAGTCGCGCTACCGCGCATTCTTCGGAACCGTGCGATAAGTAAGTACGACTGCACCTCCGCTTCATTGCCGAACACACCCGCCGGCAACGTGTAGCACTGAACCTGGGAAGCGCTTTCAATGAGGATTTTCCTGAATGGAGTTAACCTGACATCCTCGGCCAAAGTCGCGCTGACAATGAACGCTGCCTCACCTGGTCTTTGCAGCCTGGAGAGGGACTCAAGTACAAAATACAAGTCCAAGTGGCCCCACCCTTTGACGATCTCAATTCCCGGGCAAAGTTCTTTGAGCCGCTTTTGCGCCGCTAGGCTTAGTGCAGCACAGCCATACGGCGGGTTACCTGCCGCGCGGGAGAACCGTGCCTCCCCCAATGCTCGGGAGAGGCGTGCAGGGTCAAGGACATCGGCTTGTACCAGTCCGCTCAGGCCTTTTCCTTTGCATTGCGAAAGCAGTGCCCGGTCTACCTCTACGCCGGTATAACTGGCTGGTCGAACCTGCCGTAAGCAAGCGTCTGCAATCCTGCCAGTACCCACGCCCAATTCCAGCCAATGCTCGTCTCGTCCTCCTAAGAGCTCGACAAGACGACCTGCCAACGGCGCAGGAGTGAATACCTGACCATGCTTTTGTTGGTGTGTACTGGGCAGCCTGTATCTCAAACGGTCCTCCGGCAAGTGCGCTTCTTGTGTTGGTATGCTACACATGATAATGTATGCCATTATGCCAAGAATAGCAACCAATCTCTCACTCGATGTTCTCGCCGCAAGAGACAAACTGAGACTCTATCTGAGCCAGAAGGATCGCTCAGAATCTCAGCTTGCTCGTCAATGCGGCATTCCTCAATATACGATTTCGCGATTCCTCAGCGGCAGAACAAAGACCGTGACACCAAGTGTATCGGTTGTGCTAAGTTATGCCAATATTGGCATAAACGAAGGTGTAGATCAGCTGTATAGCGAGCCCGTTATCAAGGCGGCACTCAGCAACGCCTGGGATGGGACCACGCAAGGTATGGAGCGTATTGCATCGACTTTGAACGCCTTGGCTCCCTTGCTACGCAGCGGCGCAAAAGCGTAGCTTTGTGCGGCACTGCATCGCAAAGATGCACTGACGGCAAGTATGTTATTTCGCAATCCGGCTATTGAATTCGGTTAAGTAATCCCCAGTTGCAAAATTGACCACGGGAACGCTCCCCTCCTCACAGGCAACAATCACACAACTATGATTGCTCCACAAGACCACGAATATTCAATTATGGGCGGCGCCAACCGCGCCAGCGTAGGACGGCTCCTAACCCTGGCAGCCAGTGCGATCTCCGGCCTGTTGGTCTTCGGGGTGCTCCATCTGGTCGATCTGGCCAAGCAGCTGGAATGGAACGTCAATGTTCCGCCCACTGTGCTCTCCCTATTGGGTGCTGGGGCTGTTTTCGGTGTGCTTTATTTGATCTTGAACAAGTGGGCCTGGAAATGGCCCGGCATCGGCACTTACCTGAAAGTCCCTGATGTGTCTGGAGTATGGGACTGCGAGGGAAAAACCCTCAATCCGGACGGAACCATAAAATTTGAGTGGGCAGGGGAAATTACCATCGTTCAGTGCTGGGACAAGCTGCGCATTCGCCTGACAACTCAAACATCAGGTTCGAGCAGCATATCAGCTGCGCTGGCGCAAGACAGTGTCGATGGCTTTGTCCTGCTCTACCACTATCGCAATGATCCCCGCCCACAAGCTGTTGAGCTTAAGTCTCATACCGGATGTGCTGTGATAACCATCGCCGAGGATCTCAAATCCGCTGAAGGCGAATATTTTAACGGCCGAGGGCGCATGACTTTCGGCACAATGACTTGGACGAAGAGGAATCCATGAGCACCGATATCAGTAAGCGCTTGAGCCAGCTACGCGCACGCCGCACGGGTATATCGTCCACGGCGAGGGAAACCATCGCAAAAGCGCATCCCGCCTTTGAGAGCATCGCGGAAGATGTTGCAGGCCCCGAATCCTGGGAGTCGCGGGGAACTGACAATCAGCAGTGGACCAAATATGCGATCGGGTCCATGCAAGCTGTGGGGAAAAAGTACACCGAAGTCAGTGTCAACACTGCAAATCGCGTGGCCGACCAGTTGCGTGATCGACTTGCGACGGTCGGCATCAGCGCCGAGTTCAAAATCCAAGGCTCGGTGCCCCTGGATGTACATATCAAAAGGGTCAGCGACGTGGACCTGCTGACCATCGACAAAAGTTTTTACACCTACGAGACCGATGGAGTGAAAGCAAAAAATGGACACTATGGCACCCCGAGTGGCCAAACAAGTGAAAGCGTGTTGGCGGAACTGCGCCGTCAGGTGGAGAGCGTTTTGCCCCCGGCCTTTCCTATGGCCGAAGTAGATTTCTCTGGCGCGAAAGCTGTAAAGGTCTCCGGAGGATCGTTGGCACGGTCGGTCGATGTAGTTCCCGCTCATTGGCTCGATACTGTCCAATACCAGAGCAGCGGACGCATCGAGGATCGTGCGGTGCGTATCTACGATAAGAAGAAACATGAAACGATCAAGAACCGACCGTTCTTGCATATCCATCTCGTGGGCGCCCGTTGCGACAGCATCCAGGGTGGCCTGCGCAAGGCGATCCGGCTGTGCAAAAACGTCAAAGCGGACTCCGATCACGACATCAAACTGTCAAGCTTTGATATTACTTCGATCATGTACCATGCTGATATGGCTGCGCTACGCGCCGGGCAATATACCGATCTGGCCGTCCTGGCGGAAACGCAGCGGTATCTGGACTACCTTTGGCGCAATGAGAGCATTGCCAATGAGTTGCTCGTTCCTGACCGTAGCCGACGCATCTTCGATATGTCAGAAAAACGAGCTTGGCTGGGCATGCTGTCGCGGGAGATCGATTTGTTGCTGACCAACGTCTATAACGAAATCAGCCCGGGCCAACGTGTTCCTAACCAGACTTTGGACGCCCAACGCACGCTGGTGCGTGCGGCCGCCATCTAATCTTCGCTTAGGACTGGCGAGAATATCCGCCCGGCAGCTCCGCCAAAAGCGATATGAACCGCAGCCAGTTTCGACGTTTGGCAATGGCGCGTACGCGGAGCGGCAGTTAACGTCAGGCGGACACGAGGAAGTTGCATGGCAACCATTTAATGTTTGAGCGGGCGTAGAATGCCTGCGGAGCATTGCCGACGCCCCGCTAAGATCGACACTCCAGCTGGCATGTTGCTGTCTGGCTGCTGTAACTAGACAGTAAGCGTCCAGCCGCGCCACCTATGCAGCGCACGCAGGTTTGGATACAGTACAGAACCGGCGGCAGCTAATCTATCTGGCTGTTGGGGAACGTCGGGAGACTTTGAATACGTCGGCCGGCGAGCGCACACGGCTTGAGGCGACCGCGAGCCCGGATGATGTCTCGCCACGAAACCCGGTTGCGGGGCGCGCTGGCGCATATCACCGAAATGCCAGCAGTCGTTTGAGATGACGCCGCTTCCCAGCGGTGTGGCGCCATCTCGATCCAATCTCTCTAGCACTCAAGATGGCGCTGAGCGAACACTTACGTCGCAAAATGCTACTCCGATCAGTCGAAGCAGTTTAATCGGCAGCGCTCAGGATTTCTGCCGCCGCAGCGAAATCGAGCTGCTGTGTAAAGCCCAAAATTTTCTCCATTTGATCTCGCTGCGCCGGAGGTGCCGCAGCGGCCAAGTTCTGGACAGCGTCCAGCGCCTGCATATCTGCTGACCGGAGCAATTTCAATGTGTCGGCGCGCAGTGCCTGCCACGCATTGTGGTTAAGATTTCCCACCGGCGCGGCGGCGGGCAACAGGGGCGCCAGCGCTGCCCGCAGTTGCGCTGCACATACTGCCCCGATAGACTGCAGCGCAGCGCTGTCTTTGATAGTTAGCGCCGGTTCTTCCGCTTCATCGCGTATGCGGTTTTCCAATAGTGCAGCATGCTGCGCCAGCGAGTGGGCCCCTAACGTTGCTGCCAAGCCCTTAATGGTATGCAATGTCGCCACCACCACCGAGTAATCATCTTCAACTATTTGCTGCTCCAAAACTACGCACAACCGACGCACTTCGCTATCGAAAGCTGCTAACGCGTTCGCATACGCACGCTGATTGCCACCAAACCGCTGGAGCACATTGCTCATCGGCTCAATGTCTCCGTTGGCTACACTTGGCGCTTTGTTTTCACTTGAGAGAGCCATCTCTGCTCGTCCGCACAACTGCTGCACCTTAACAATCAGCTCTGCCATTTCGAACGGCTTGCCGATGTGGGAATTCATTCCTGCTTGCAAACAGCGATCTTGTTCCGCGATCGAGACATTGGCTGTCATGGCCAGGATGGGGAGCCGTTGGTAGCGCCCATCGGCACGGATCCGCCGGCTGGCCTCAAGTCCGTCGATATCTGGCATCTGTACATCCATCACGACAAGGTCATATGCCACAGTTCCGGACAGTACCAGACTGACGCCCTGCAAACCACCCTCGGCCAAGTCGACCTGCGCGCCTTCATGACTCAATAACTCAAACGCTACCTGCCGATTCACGGCATTGTCTTCAACCACCAGCAGGCGCAGGCCGGCCAGCGGTTGCCTTGCGCCACCATCATGGCGCCGCTGAACGGTTGGCAATGCCTCCGCCCGCACTGCTCTAGCCACCACCTCCTTCAGTTGGCCTGGCGTGATTGGCTTGGTGAGATAGTCTGAAAAGGGGGCATCGGCCATCTTCGCGGCCTCTTGCAATACTTCTTGGCCGTATGCGGTCACCATGATCACCGGTGGCGTCGATGCGCCGCCAACGCTACGCAGCATTGCTGCAGTTTGTAAGCCATCCAAGTCTGGCAGCTGCCAATCCATCAATACTGCATCGTAAGCTGCCGCTCGCGCCATCGCCAGCGCTTGCTCGGCATTGGTAGCGAGCTGCGCCGTCCACCCAAGCGATTCGATCATCTGTAGCATAATTTCCGCAGCGACCGGATTGTCCTCGACGACTAGCAGCCGCACTTGTGCAGGCACTGTCATCTGCAGTTTCTGCGAACCGTCAGCCGTAATGCCGAATGGCAGATCGAACCAAAAACACGAGCCCACTCCCAGCGTACTCTCGACATGAAGCTCACCACCCATCAAAGCAACTAGCCGCTGGCTGATAGCTAGTCCGAGTCCCGTCCCTCCAAAGCGACGGCTGATCGACGATTCGCCTTGGCTAAAACCCTCGAAGATGGCTTGTAGCTGTTCCGGATGGATGCCTATGCCGCTGTCACGCACACTGATCCGAAGCACCACATGATCAGCAGTAGTCGCCCGTTGCGTCAGGCTCAACACGACGCTGCCGCTCTCGGTAAACTTCAGCGCATTTCCCGCAAGATTGATCAGCACTTGCTGTAAGCGCAGCCTGTCACCTTGCACCCAGTGCGTCATCATCGCCGACACCGAAAACAAGACCTCGACCGGTTTACCCGAATGGTTACCGGCCATTACCGCGCCTAGATCGCGTAGCAAGGTCTCAATATCAAAGTCCATCTTTTCCAGCGTCATTTTGCCGGCATCAATCTTGGAGAAATCCAGAATATCATTGAGGATCGCCAAAAGTGCCCTGCTGGCAGCATACGATTTGTCGATATAGTCTTGTTGACGCGCAGTCAGTTCGGTCTTGCGTAGCAATTGCAGCATCCCCAATACGGCATTCATCGGCGTACGAATTTCATGACTCATATTGGCCAGGAATTGGCCTTTTGCGTTGCTGGCGTCTTCCGCAGTCTGGCGCGCCTTCACCAGACTCGTTTCAAACGCACGGCGCTGGCTTACGTCGCTTGCCATTCCCAGATAACCGGTGATCTGGCCATCCTCGTCACGCATGGTAGTTACAACCAGCTCGACCGGTAAGCGGCTGCCGTCACGCCTGATATAAGTCCACTCACGCTTTTCTGCGCCAAGTTGCTCGGACAACTGAACGAAGACACGGAAGCCGGCGACCTCGTAACCGGCCTCCAAGCTTAGTTCCCGCCCCCTCGCTTCCACTTCCTCACGCACGTGCAGGCAACCAGGATCGCGTTGACCGACCATGTCTTCCGCGCGATAGTCCAGCATAAGTTCCGCACCGCGATTAAACACGGTGATAAGGCCCACATGGTCGGTGGCAATAATGGCAATCTCCGACGACGCGCGCAACACGTTTTCCAGCAACAAATTCAGGCGGGAGAGTTGATGGCGCCCGTCCACGAGCTCGGTAACATCATGGACCACGACATAAAAGCCACGCACTTCATCATCCACATCATCGGGCAGATAGCTGGCTAACGAGTGCCGCAGCTTGCCGTCTGGGCCACTGATACTGCGTTCAAAATGCTGAGGCTCACCGCGCAACACCGCTTCGACGTAGGGGAGATTGGCCTGAAGCAGTTCATCGCCAAGCAACTCGCGCATGTGTAAGCCGGGAATACTGTCAGGATTGACGCCGAACCAATCATGGTAGGCCCGGTTGGCCACACGATTGATGAGCTGACGATCCCAATAGCCAATCATCGAGGGGACCGCATCGAGCACTGTGCGCAGCGTCTTGCGCGCCGCAATCAGCTCGCCAGTACGTTGTTCGATTTCTGCCTCAAGTCCCGTATTCAGTTCACGAATGCGCCGATGCGCGGCCTGTAACTCGGAGATGTCCCGCACCGTCTTCGAGGCCCCTACCACCCGTCCGGCCGTATCCCGTATCGGCGCTACCGATACCGACACGTCGATTAGACTGCCATCTTTGTGACGCCTGGTCGTCTGGAAATGCGCCACTTCTTGGCCGGAGGCAATGCGTGACAGGAAGTCACGCTCCTCCTGCGCTATTCCCTCAGGGACGATGAGCTCCATCAGAGGGCGCCCCAGCGCCTCCCCGCTGGTATATCCGAAAATCCGTTGTGCGCCACCATTCCAGCTGCGTACGATTCCGTTGAGATCTTTGCCAATAATCCCATCAAGGGAACTCTCGACGATCGCCGCCAAGCGTTGTTGTTCGTCGAGCAAGCGTCTGCGTCCCAGATCATGGGCTCGCTTGACGCCGAAGGCAATAGCTATGGCAAGACTTAGTCCTGAGCCTAACGCCAGCACAAGCCAAGGGTTCCAAAAACGTAGCGCCGTCACGAATACTGGCAAAGGTTCGAAGCGCAATTGCCAACGCCTGCCATAGACGGTCCGTTCCGCCATCGCGCCAGCAGCCACCGCCTCGCCAGCTTGGTTGGTGCGGAAAAACTGTACGCCGGGGAAGCCGCTGGTCACGTCGTACAGCGTGATGATGCCTGTGCCGCCCCCCAGTCTTGCAGCATCGAGAATGTCCCGAGTCATCAAGGGGGCATAGGTCCACCCGACCAGCGCAGCCGCCCTGGCCGCCGCATCGGATGGCATGACATAGCCGCGATAGACCGGCAGCAACATCAGGAACGATTGCGCTGGATAGCCTGTCGCCTGTACCAGCGTGATAGGCGCCGTCAACTGCACTGTGCCGGACTGCATTGCCGCATCAGCCGCCATACGGCGTCCGGGCTCTGAGGCAATGTCGAGTCCGATAGCGGCCATATTGATACCAGCAGGTTCTATGTACTGGATGATGTAACGATCGCCATCATGTGGCTTGAGTTGCTTGACCGCGAAGTCGGGCTTACCGTCGGCGCTTGCTGCTGCGACAAACGCCGGCGTATCGGCCTGCGCGACTCTGTGAATGTAGCCGAATCCTCTGGCACCGGGAAACTCGGTTGTAATGTCGCGTGTAAGGCTGTAATCATGAAACCCGGCACGCTTGTCACTCTGCTTTTCCAGCATAATTATGGCGCCGCGCGCTCCACGCAGGCCGTATTGATAACGCCGAAGCGCCTCCGCCACGCCGTTCATGGCGATTTCCGCCGCCTTAGACGTCGCTTGCGCCAGCGTCCGCGCGTTATGCCAATGCGTGTAGTAGGCCAGCCCGGCACTGAGCACCAGCAATCCGCCAGCCAGCACCGATGCTGGGCGGACCAGCGTTAGATTGAAAAAATGTCGTTTCATTCGCTGTTCCTGTCAGTGGCCCTAATCGACGTAGTCAGTGGTGCCAAGCATGCCAATGCGGATGTAAAATCAAAGCACTGCATGGCCTGTTGAAGTTGCTCGCCGGTCCGCTGTGGCAGTTGGCTTGACAGCACCGTTTTTAGCTGCTCGTACATTTCGTAAGCCTCCATATCCTGCGACTCGAGCAGCGCTATCCAACGCGCAAGCAGAGCGGGGTTCAAGTCGAGCTGTTCTGTCAAGCTGACAGGTTGTTGCGTTGCCAACCAGCGCCGCGCCGCCTCCAGTGTGAGCGATAGCGTCTGGTCGGCGCTATCGAACAACTTGGCGATCTCACCTCCGGCCTGCTGCTGCAAGGCTTGCTCGAGTCGCAGCGCCACGACGCTAAACTGTTGCGCACCAATCGAAGCCAGCGCGCCACGTAAACCATGCAAACTGAGCGCCGCCAGGATTACTTCGTCATTCCGCCAGTGATCCAGTGCAATCGCTAATTTGTCAGGAGCTTCAGCCACAAGCTGGTTGACCATGTTCAGTAGCATATTGTGCTGTACGGGTTTCCCTGCACAGAGCGAGGCTACCGGTAGGATGTCTAGTATTATTTCACCCGCGCTAGTGGGCGGCGCGATCGGCGTAGTCTGCGTGTGGGGTTGCCAGCCGGTGTACTTCGTCAGCGTACTACTTAGGCGCTCCAGCGCCACCGGCTTGGACAGGAAATCGTCCATGCCCGCGTCCAGACAAAGTGTGCGTTCATATTCGGTAACGCCTGCCGTCATCGCCACCACAGGTAGCGTCAGCCTTAGCTCGCTGCGGATTAGTCGTGTCGCTTCAAATCCATCCATGACCGGCATATGGATATCCATCAGCACCAAGTCGTAGTCGCATGGCCCTGCTTGCAGCATGGCCAATGCCTGAGCGCCGTCCACAGCCACTGTCACCGTTGCACCTAGTTGCTCGAGCATGCGAACGCCCACAAATTGGTTCATTGGGTTATCTTCCGCGAGCAGCACGCGCAACGACAACAACGCTGTCCGCGCCGTCGGTGCCGCGACTGGCGCTGCTGACATCAGCAATGCCGTCAAGGCAGCAGGGGTGACTGGTTTGAAAAGCCTGCGCTGCACGTCCCGCTCGCTTGGATGGGGGCTAAAGGCCCCCATCCAGATCACAGGCGGCTTGACTGACGGTGGCGACACACTCAGCGCCTGCTCCAGAACTTGCCGCTGCGGCAGGTCGGATGCAGCCAGCAACACATCATAGGCTTCGTTGGACTGCTCCAGTTGTCGCACCGCCTGTTCACTACTGCTGCAGGCGTCTGTGTGCCAGCGGGGCCCACTAAAACTCAAACTCAGCATGGCTAGACTACCGGGGTGCGAATCCACTAGCAGCACGCGCTGAGATGAGGCCAGCGAACTCTGATCCGGAGCAGGAGGCAAAACAGACGTAGGCAAGAGAAGGCTGAACACACTACCGTGTCCCAGCCTGCTCTCAAGCTCTAAGCGCCCCCCCATGAGATTGACAAGCCGCTGACAGATAACCAGTCCAAGACCCGCTCCCCCATGGCTGCGGGTGCTGCTGCTATCGACCTGCATAAATGGCCTAAACAGCCGGCTCCGCTGCGCATCTGCGAGGCCGATGCCGGTATCGTGCACCGCAAATCGTAGCGCCATATTGCCGTCGTCGCTTTGCATGCTGACCTGTAGTCGAACTTCTCCATGGTCGGTAAATTTGATGGCATTGCTGACTAATTGCTCCAGCACCTGTTGCAGGCGCTGGGCGTCACCGACGATCTGCGATGGTACATCCGGCGCTACGCCGATCGATAGATCGATCGCTTTATCTCCCAAGCCGGCCGCCATAGTCGCGGCCACAGCGTCAAACACAGGCGACAATTCAAAGGTAGTGGACTTTACGGTGATGCCACCTGCTTCAAGGGTGGAATAGTCTAAAATTGCGTTCAACACAGTAAGCAAAGATGCGCTCGATGAATTGATCAGTTGCAGATACTCACGCTGCGGATCGGTCAGAAGTGAGTCACGTAGCAGTTGAGTTGCCCCCAGCACGACATTCAGCGGCGTACGCAATTCGTGGCTCATGTTAGCGATAAAGGCATCTTTCGCGCGGTTGGCGGATTCCGCCTCTGTGCGCGCTCGCTCAAGCGCCGCCTCGACCAACTTACGTGCGGCAATATCATCGGCCAGCTGTGTCGCGTGGCGACGTAGTTCCTCCTGCGATTGGTCGTAATCCTCGATCTTGCGCTGCAAAGTCTGGATAGTTTGTTGCAAGTGCGTAGTCATGCCATTGAATGTGTTGGTCAGCATGCCGAATTCATTTCGGACGTTGAACTCGACGCGGTGCTCAAGATTGCCGGCACCAACCAGTTCCGCCCCTCGCTGGAACTGGTGCAAGGGACGCAGAACCCAACGTTGCACAAAGCCGGCGAACAGCACGGCGAACAATGCGAGCAGAGCCAATCCGGCGATACTGTAGTGCTGTCTCAGTGCCAAAAGCCTACTAATCTCCCGATCATTGAGACGGCCGATCGATGTTGCGTCATCCAACATTTCTTGGGTCGATACCAAAAGCGCGGCGACCACGCGCGCCGTGAGCTCCAGCTGCGCGCCACTTGTGCTGCTGATCACTGCCGCAGAACGTGGCATGCGCAACAATTCCGCATGCAGTTGTGCGGCACTGACCGCTTCCTGCAAGATCCCCGCTTCCAGTGCATTCTGCTCGGCGAGGCTATACGCGTAGAGTAAGCGCTGCGCACGCATCTGATCGAGTTTGCGCTGCCATAGCTGAGCTGCACGCTGTTCTCGGTATAACACTGATTCGGTCACGATGAACCGCAGATCGGAGATGTCGCTTATCAACGCCTTCACCTCCGCCGCGTCTCGCCCATGACGCGCCAGTTGGGACTGCGAATAATATAAGGCAGCGATGGCTGCCGCCAGCAGCAGTATTAGCACTGTCAGCAGCAATTTTAGTTGTGTCCTCAGCAGCATGGTTTAGCGAATCATTGTGACGGCTGTAGGATCGACTGCCTCCAACGCATCAAAATAGATGTACTCGAGATAGTCGGGTACTGTCTTGCGCTTCACCAGGTCGCTGCGGATAGCCCAGCGCGACTGGTCATCGAGGGCAAGCAAAATCGCCTGATCCAGCTTGAGGTCGAAATCGGCGGGGTCATAGATGCGCGCCAGGGCTTTCAAGTCGATACCCATATATCGTGCAGTGATGGCGCGCGCGACATCCGGTTGCTGATCCATGAACTTCGTCGCCATAGCCAGCGCTGCAACGACCCTCTTAACAGCATCCGCGTGATGCTCTAGATAGTCACGCCGCGCGACCAGATGGAAGCGGTGACGAAACAGTCGTTCGCCAAAAAAGAATTGAGTGCCGGACGGCGCGCTCTCCTGTAGTTGCGCCAGATTACTTTGCCATGCAGTCACAGCATCGACCTGGCCACTGCGCAAAGCAGTGGCGATTTGGTCGGGCGCGAGATTGACCAGCTTGACGCTCCCCTCGGGAACGCGATCTTGCAGCAACATCACACTCAGAAAAAACTGCATATTTGTCCCCAATGGTAAGCCGACGCTATGCCCAGCGAGGTCTGCAAGCGAGTTTATCGCTTTACCAGGGGCGACCACGATGGCTGCTGCGCGACGGCCACTGGAAATAGCACAGACAATCGCGATCTGCTCACCAGCCATGGCCTTGAACATGAAGGGGGTATCAGCAACGACTGTCAGATCAGCCTGATGATCGAGCAGTGACTTTAACCCCTGCGCACCCAGCTCATGTTGCTGATGGACTACATCCAATCCCTGATCTTTGAAAAAACCCTTCTCGATCGCCACAAACATCGGTGCAGTAGATGCCTGCCGTGGCAGGGCAATGGTTACCGTTTCAAGCGCAGCTGGAGCGGCCGCTGGGGAACGGTAATGGCTGGCAATAGTGGCGAGTAGAACCACACCAACGGCCAACGTTAAGGGCAAGGCTTTCCTAAAGCGGGGTGACATTATTGCAGGCTCCTACTAGGCAAACGCGATCGCTCAGTGGCTCTAAAACGCCTAACCCGGGTATTCGGTGTCATGATGTCCCTCATCTTCGAATGTCAGCGGCACCCTTGCCGTTCGTGCGGAATCACTATAGCCTAAACACGCTCCCTAGGAAATGCCAACGGGAAACTACTAAGGCGGCAGTCACTATTTTCCTTTTCGCAACATGTTTGAGACACAACCGCATCGTTACGTTAAGATTTGTCCGTATCTTAAACCGCATCCCGTCTATCGTTCCCCTCATTTATCGACAAGAACCGAAAATGACTATGACCCCGTCTCCACTCAACGATGAAACCGCCCCTGCTATAGAACCACACCGGGCCTGCCTGCTTGTAGTGGATGACCAACCAGCAAATATTCAAGCGGTTTATCAGATCTTTTCAGGTCAGCATCAGGTACTGATGGCCACCAACGGTGAGCAAGCCCTGACCCTATGCCTTAAGACACCGCCCGATCTCATCTTGCTGGACGTCGTCATGCCTGGTATGGATGGGTTGGAAACCTGCAGAAGGTTGAAGGCACTTGATATCACGCGCAACATACCGGTGATTTTTGTGACAGGTGGCAGCCGGGTGGAAGAGGAAAATGAATGCTGGGAGGTGGGTGCAATTGACTTCGTTTCCAAGCCGATCAATCCAGCAACGCTGCGCAATCGGGTGCGGGCTCACCTGATACTAAAACAGCAAACCGACCTTCTTAGGTTAATGGCATTTCGCGACGGCCTCACGGGCGTTTCGAACCGCCGTTACTTCGATGATCGCTACAACGTTGAATGGCGCAGGGCACAAAGGGCAGGCAGTGCTTTGTCTGTCATCATGATCGACGTAGACCATTTTAAGTTGTATAACGACCACTACGGACACGCCGAAGGCGATAAATGTCTGCGAATGGTGGCCAGCGAGCTTAACGCACAACTAAATCGGCCAGCTGACTTGCTCGCACGGTATGGTGGTGAAGAGTTTGTGTGTATTTTGCCAGATACCGACTTAAACGGCGCTAGGATAACCGCTGAGCGAATGCGACTGTCGGTGGAGAAGATCGCACTGCCACATGCCGCGTCTCTGACGTCCAGCTGCGTGACGATCAGCATCGGCATTGCGACCATGGAAGATAAAGTCAGTGAGGACCTGGCACCGGTTCTGGTTGATAAGGCTGACGAGCAGTTATATATCGCAAAACGCTCGGGGCGAAATCGTATTAGTTCAGAATGTCTGGTGAGCAGTGAATTATGAAACAGTCGCTAGCTCATTGCCATAACGGGGAGAATCAATGAACTCTATTCCCTCAGCCGCTACGATCCTGGTGGTGGACGACGACCCCATACAAATGCGGCTCATTTGCGATACTCTACAAGATTGCGGTTACGTCACTGACGGTTTTACCGATCCGCTCGTAGCGTTAGAATCGTTAAAGAAAGTACATTATGAACTGATGATGATCGATCTGGTCATGCCTGTCATGAACGGGATCGAGTTGATGCAGGCGGTCCATCGGTGCGATCCGGATATTGGGTGCTTAATACTGACCGGCGTTGCGTCGATAGCGACTGCAATCGAAGCATTGAAGCTGGGGGCAGTCGACTATGTAGTGAAGCCGTTTGACTTGCGCGTGCTACAACCAGCTCTTCAGCGCGCGGCGCACTTGCGGCAGGCGAAGATCGATAAGACTGTCGCCACACTTGCACTAAAGGCAAGTCATGAGTCACTTGCTGAATTGAACCAGCAGCTGAGGGTCGCCCAAAAGGCCGCCGACCAAGCCAATAGAGCTAAGACCCAATTTCTTGCTCAGTTAAGTCACGAAATACGCACCCCACTAAATTCCATCCTTGGCTTCGCCCATATTCTGAATTCAGAGTCAATGCCGACGACGGCACCACAGAAAAAACAGTTCGCTAAAAATATTCTTAGCTCCTCACGCCATCTACTCAATCTGGCCGACGAGATCTTGGACCTTGCCAGCGTTGAGTCGGGAAAGCTGAAGCTATCCATGGACAGGCAGCAACTTAAACCCATCGTCGACGAATGCGCTGGCGTAATTGCGCCCCTCTGTGCCAAGGACCAGATCACCTTAATGGTTGATGTACCAGACGCCCTGCACATTTTCGCAGATGCCAAACGACTCAAACAAATTCTGATAAATCTGCTGTCTAACGCAGTAAAGTACAACCATTCAACCGGTACTATTCATCTTACCTGTTATGCTAATGCAAATAACTTGGTGACAATCGACGTCGCTGATAGTGGTGACGGCATTCCCAAATCTCAATTGAAGAGGCTTTTCAGACCATTCGAACGCCTAGGCCAAGAGCAGGGGCGGATACCCGGTACGGGCCTGGGGTTGGTTATGGTGAAACGCCTAACTGAGCAGATGGGGGGGCAGGTGACCGTCACCAGTGAACCGTCTAAAGGGAGCACTTTCTCAATTTCCTTATGCAGTAGCTAGCCGTCCAACATCGTCTGTACATAAACTCGTTTCACAAGTGGCTCTTGCTTCTGCCACTGCCGTTCTTGTGGGAAGCAGCGAATCTATCTGGCTGTTAGGGCACGTCGGAAGGCGCTCCAATACATCGGCCAGCCAGCGTGCTGGATCAAGTCCGTTTAGCTTGGCGGTAGCGAACAGACTCTGGATGGCTGCGGCGCGGCGGCCGGCGCGTTCCGATCCGGTAAACAGCCAGTTCTTTTTGCCGATGGCAATTGGACGTATGGCGTTCTCGATCGGGTTGTTATCAATCGGAAGCAAGCCCGAACCGGCATAGCGCTCGAGCGCCGGCCAGCGCTTAAGCGCGTGTTCGACGGCCTTTGCCGTGCCGCTGCCGGCGGCGACGGCGTTTTTGGTTGCCAGCAACCATACGCGTAGCTCGACCAGCGCCGGCACCGCCAAGCGCTGGCGTAGCGTCAGCCGGCGCGGTGGATCGAGGCCCGCGCCTTGCTGCTCAATCACATACAGTGCCGCGATACGCTGTAGCGCCTCGTCCGCGACAGGGCTGCCATTAGCGGAGTACACGTCGAAGAATTTGCGCCGGATATGGGCGAGGCAAGCCAATTCTATGCGACCGTCGGAGAACAGCGACTTGTAGCCCGCGTAATCGTCCACCATCAGATGGCCGCGCCAGCCCTGCAAGAAGGCGCGTGAATGGACGCCGGCACGGCTGGTCTGGTAGTCGAACACGACGATAGGAGGGCCGTCGTCGTGTACACCGGAACGATAGGCCCACAGATAGGCGTGGCGCGTCTTCCCGCTGCCAGGAGCGAGTTGGCGAACGGGTGTTTCGTCGGCGTGCAAGCACGCGCGCTGCCGCAACAGTTCGGTGAGCCGGTCTGCAAGCGGCTGCAAAGCCACCCCAATGCGGCCGATCCACTCGGTCAGCGTTGACCGCGCCAGTGGCACGCCCTGGCGCGCAGCGATCTGCTCGATCCTGTACAACGGCAGATGGTCAAGATATTTGCAGGAGGCGATCCACGCCAGCAGGCCCACTGCGGCCATGCCACCATCGATGACGGCCGGTGGGATCGGTGCGGCCGTCACTGTCTCGCACGGACGGCAAGCGTACTGGGGGCGAATGTGGCGATGTACGAAGAAGCGTGCCGGCTCCACGTCCAGCTGCTCGCTGACGTCCTCGCCGATTTTAACCAGGTCGGCGCCGCATTTCCCGCACTGGCACGACTCGGGCTCGTGGCGGTGCTCGATGCGCGGCAGTTCAGGCGGCAGCGCCTGGCGGCCGGCGCGCCGGCGTTGGCGCTTGGCCGGCGCCTGGCCTTTGAGCTCCTCCTCGATGGCGGCCAGGTCCGTGTCTACCGTCTCCTCGAACAGAAGGCGTTGCACGCCGACGAGCGCCTCGCTGGCCTTGCCGAAGCGGATACGGCGGCAATAGGCTAGCTCGTGGGTCAGCGCGGTGATCTTGAAATCCTTCTCTGCCAGCAGCGCGTCGCGACGCGTCAAGCCGGCTTGCTGCTGCGCGAACAGCGCCTGCACCTGCGCCAGCAGGGCCGGGTCGATGTCGGTGCGGGCGAGTTCGTTGAGCGGGTCCATGGCGCGACAGTTTACCCGGCGTGGTCGACGTTTACAAGGGAAACAGTTTACGTCGTCACAAGCGCCCCTGGGCCGGTGCTGGTGCCGACAGGCGCTGCCAGTCCACGCCGGCGACCAGCCAGCGCCATTGTTCCGTGCTCATCTGCAAGCACGCATCGTCCGCCTGTGGCCAGACGAATTGGCCACGGTGCAGACGGCGCAAACACATCCACACGCCGGTGCCGTCCCAGCACACCAGCTTGAGGCGCGTGCGGCGGCGGTTGGCGAACACGTAGGCCGTGCCGTCGCACGGCGGTCGCCCAAGCACCTGCTGTACATGCAACGACAAGCCGTCAATGCCGGTGCGCATGTCCACCGCCGCCGTCGCCAGCCAGATCGCATCGGCCGACAGCTCCATCACAGCGCGCGCATCAGTTCGGCCAGCCAGCCGGCCGGCACGTCGCCCGGCAGACTCAACGTCCAGCCGCGCTCGTTGCGCAGGCTGATCGCCGCAGGTGCCGGCGCAGCGGGCGCCAACCGCACCGGCAACAAGCCCGGCATGGGCGGCGACTTGGCCAGTCGCCGCACCCAATAGCCTACCTGCCGAATCGGAAAGCCTTGCTCGGTGGCGTATGCACGCTGCGATAGCCCGCTGACCCGCCACTGCGCCACGCGCTCTTCCCACATCTTTTTCCGGTCCTTGTTTGACACCTTCCACCTCCTGCAGTGATCTAGGCGATAGTTTGGTGGTACCGATTAGGAATTCATAGATGGGACGGCTGGACGCTTACACTAGACATTCCTGCAGGACGGAATGGACGAAATGCAGTGCGCAGTTTGAACGTAAGCGTCTGCTCAACGCCGTCTTGATTGCTGCAGAAACTTGAATCGGTGACCGCATCACACCGCTGGGATAGGGATCCGACGCGCCATCTCATGTGGGCCATTTTCGATATAATTTGCTATACATCAAGATGAGCTAGGCAGCCAAAGTTGGAGAGCGCATGGGACGAATGGCCGAAGAGTATGAAGAGCAAATGCAGGTTGAGAGCCGCGTGGCGTTCGAGCGCGCGGAATCTGCGTATTTTGCTTTGGAGGACGTAGGGCTTACTGAAGTCGCTGACTTTCTCAGCCGAGGGGGGACGCTGGCCCAACTCGACAAATCCGACCTGCTCTCTGTAGTTGAGCGTCTAGTGGCCGAACCGAAGCTCGGGCAAGCGCTTCGCCTAACGCAGGTTCAAGCCGAAGACATCACGGAGTTGAACCGCCGCAAACTTGCACTGGCAGATTTCGAGAAACTTCTAACAGACAAGACTTATTTCGATTCTCGTCAGGACAAGCTGAAGGCAAACGCTCGACCGGAAGACGTCTGGCAGGACTTCGTCGAGAGCAACACATGGGTTCTTGGATATGGCCTCAACTACGTGCTCAATGCTCCGCTGGAAGGACAAAGGCTAGAGCAGGTGGTCAAAGGATATGACATTGCCACCTCTGGTAAGCGAGTGGATGCCTTACTGAAGTCGCAGGGCCTGGTAAGCAGTCTGTCGTTCGGCGAAATCAAGACGCACAAAACGCCGTTATTAAAGAAGGTTGTTGACCCGTATCGGTCAGAGGCTTGGCAAGTGTCAGACGAGGTAACGGGCGCAATTGCTCAGTTGCAACGGGGCGTGCAGAAAGCGCTTTATTCGTTGAGCGAAAGACTAGAACCCAAGGACCGTTCCGGAGAGCGCACTGGCGAGAAGCTGTATCTCTATAGACCGCGCTCCTTCCTGCTGATCGGTTCGCTGTCAGAGTTCCAAGGGGAAGTGGACATTAACGAGGATAAATTCTCATCGTTTGAGCTCTTTCGGCGCAGCCTCTCGAGCCCGGAAATTTTGACCTTCGACGAGTTGTTTGAGCGTGCGAAGCACATCGTCGCAGTCTCGAGCTAAAACAGGATCGCCGCCGCCGTGTCGGACTTGCGCGACAACGTGTCGAGCGTGGTGCGTACCGAACCGTTGCTGGCCTGCAGCCAGATGAAGCGGCCACGCTCGCGCCGCTTGGCCAGCAGGCACAAGCCATCGCCGGTCCACCACAGCAATTTAATGAGGTCACCGCGCCAGCCACAGAATACAAACACGTGCCCGCTGAACGGATCCCCTCTAACGCCGTCTGCGCCTTTGCAGCCAGGCCATTGAAGCCGGACCGCATGTCGGTGGTGTCGCCGGCGAGCCAGACCTTGGTGCCGGAGGGCAACCCAATCATCGCAGCACCCGATCCAACACTTGCGCCAGCGTAGATGCATTCGGCTGGCCTTCGATCCGCAACTGTACCTCGCCCTGCTCCAGCACAATAGTGCCGTCGGCCTCGGAAGTGGCGCTACCCGGAGCGGGCGTCGCTGGCGCCAGGACCACTGGCAACAGACCATCGTCAAGCATCAACGCAGACACGCCAAGCCGCCCCTGCTCATAAAGTCGGCGCCAGCTAAATACTTGGCTGGCGTTGACGCCGTGATTGCGCGCAATGCGCGCGGCTGAGGCGGCCGGTTCCAGCGACAGCGCCACCAATGCATGCTTGAACTCCAGCGGGTGCTGGCGGTAGTGGCCGCGTGCATTCTTGGAAGTGATCGGTTGAAAAATTGTGTCTATAATCGAAATTTGTGGGCACAAATGCTGTGCCAAAATTTCATCATGGATGACGCTGCTCAGGCAGTCCAGACGGCCTTGATCAGACACTTACGTTTGAACCAAGGATGGCCCTGGAGTGTCGTGGGTCAAGTACACTTTTAGGGGAATAGATTATGGAAATGCCAGTTGTGAGTACTGGGCAGTGGGTAAAGGTCGGTGATATTGACGGACTAGTTTTAGCAGTTTCCGCTGATGGTTTAGAAGTCGGTTATTATCAAAATAAAATAAAAACAATCAAAGAATCAGTCGTTTGGCGGGATGGTCAATGGTGCTTTAAATATTCTGGCCCTTGTGGTAGCTATTTACGGGGCGAGGAAGAGGATAAAGTGAAACGTGGTCCAAGGGGTTAGGGTGCGGAAGTTGGTGATTCAACACGCAAACAAACGCCCTTTCTCCTCGCAGCCCACCAGGCTGCACTTGTAGTCGTTGTGAACTATTAGTACATGACCAGGTTTTTTCGACATCGACAAGGCGGTCGAGCTGATCCGCCGCGCTGGGGCGAGAGGCCGCGCGAGACCAGCGTAGAATCAGGACCGGCGGAAACGCCGGCCCCCACGCTCCTGATCCTTCCTCGTAACTTCTAGCAATCCTTTTCGGCGCTAAATAGCAGCGCATTACTATATCATAGCCAACAGACTCCATTTGATGCATAAACGTTTTATCCGTCGCAGATTTTTTACAGCGAGCCATTAATTAACTCATTCGTTGCTCTCAAAATCTCTTTTAAGTATCGCGATTCTTCGGCAGAGCCGTCAAAACATGGAGCCATCAAACATGCCAGCCCGGCAGCAGCGTCAAGCAAGAGTTCAAAACGGCTTCCATCAAAATCTTGAAACCTGACTTCGATTAAATTTTTATGCAAACGGCGAATACTCACTTTACGGCACAGTTTTCCGCTACGCAGCAAAGTTGTTACCGCAGGCTGATTTCCCAAAGCGCGTTCGATCAGCTCGTAGTTTTCCACAGGGTAGGACTGTTTCATATGAATTCCAATAATAGAAGATTTTTCACTATCTCATGGAATTCCGTTAGCGCAAGTCCATATCCCAACGGCCTAGCGATAAATTCTAAAGATCCAGCCCAGCATTCCCTTCAATAATTCCCAAATGCTTGATATAGCTAATATATCGAGCTCTTTCATGACGGTCGTATTTAACTAATCGATCAAGAACTTCCTGTTCCAAGGGAACGAAATCAAAAAACAGGCTGATACAATGCAAACCGTCAAAGTCCAGTGGACTTGGGTTTTTCCCCGCATAATAGCGTTGCAAATATGTTTTTAGGAATCGAACCCAGCATTCGTTGCTATTATTACTACTGAAGGTTACTTCCTGCAGGGGGCTAGCGACTCTGGTAAATGCCGGATCAGAAATGTATGAGATGATCGGATGACACATCCTATTTTCATTGGCCTGCGCCCATGATTTAAGCGCCATGACGTACTGCCGTTCATCTTGAACCAATTCGGCTTCACGTATTAGTATCAATATGACTGCCATCCCATAAATACCATTGTTCGGATCGGATATCATTTCCACTGCTTCTTGCAAGAACTGGGCACTTTTCCCCGACCCGCCTATACGACCGAACTTTGCCGTGCGCCGCAAACTCGGAAACACCCAAGGCGGCAATGTGTCAATCGTCCTGTCTAATTCTTCCCAACTATAGGCCCGGTTCTCGAGCAACTGCCAAAACCCTGCATAAAAGTACTTCGCCGCGCCTGGCACCATCATTTCAATTCGCCCAATTCGTTTACCCGACGGCACAACTAAGCCACGCGCGTAGCGATCCCACATTCCCTCCCACTTGCCGTCGTCGCCCAACCTTGCCTCCAGGTCTCTCAGGGATCTAACGCCAGCTCGAACTCCAACGGCCGCCGCCCAGAGACAAACCTGCCAGCGTGCAAGTGTCCACTTCTCTGGCCGTCCAGGCCCCCTGTTTTTCTTCAAAATTTTCACTATTTGTTTTTAAAATCAATGGTTTAAGCAAGATATTATATCCCTACTTGCAACCGCAAGTTGGCAGGTTACCTTGTAACTGTGACTAACACAGGAAAAACCGTGTGCGGCAAGGTACCGGACGGTTGGGAGGAAAAATATGTTAAACGAAGAGCAATTGAACCGACTCATGGACAAGCTAGACGTGCCCGCTAGAGGCCGAGCGATCATTCAGGAAATTCGCAGCGGCAACCCGTCACGCAACGTGGAGGGTAAAGCTGGAAACGTTGCGTGCCGATTTCCCAGCAAGAAGATGGGCTGCACCATCCAGGCGGAGAGCCACCGGAATGAACTTGCCGCCATTTACCTCTGGGAGCACGATCCTGAGACTTATGAGTATTACGACCAACCACCGCAACTGAAGATGAGCTACGTGAAGGCCAACGGCAAACGCGGTGCCCACATCACTACACCAGACTTCTTTGTAATTCAGGAAGACTTCATTGGCTGGGTCGAGTGCAAGACAGAAGAATGGCTGCTAGAAAAGGAAGCTGATCAGTCATCGCTATTCATCCGCGGGGACTCGATGACGTGGCAATGCCCGCCCGCAGCCGAGTACGCAGCTCTCTTTGGCCTCGGCTTCCAGCTGCGTTCATCAGCACAAAATCCGCAGCTCTACATTCGCAATCTGTCGTACTTATCAGACTATTGGGGCGCCGCCCCGTCAAAGGACGCCTTAAAGGCACTGCCGGAGCTCAAGTCCCTTCTCGCTACAGAAAAGCGCCTGCGAATTGTAGAGCTCCTTGATGAGCATCGGGTCGATGCTGATCTTTTGAACTATGCCGTCGCGAACGACGAGCTCTATGTAGACCTGTTCAATGAACTTATGTCAGAGCCCGACCGTACGTACGTGTATGCATCCCATGAAACGGCAACAGTTTTCAAGGCCAGCAGAGCACCGACGCTGGCGGGCCTTGTGCTACCGAGTGTAAAAGCGTTGCATCTGGCCCCTGGCGCGACCTTAACGTGGGCGGGCGCGGCGTTTTCAGTAAGGACTGTTAGCCCAGATCATGTAATTCTTCAATCATCTGATGGAGAAGCCATGAGCATGAAGCGTGAGCAGCTGGAGCGATTGTCGAAAGCCGGAGAAATTCGCGCGGACCAAATGCTGGTAGACACTGCATGCATTCTTTCCGACCTGTATCGCAAGGCCAGTTTAGGCGACCTAACCGAGGCGGCAAATCGCTCGAGCATACTGGATCCTGTTGCTGCGCATCCGCCGCCAAACAGAGTCAGTGGGCGAACGCTTCGCAATTGGAAGCAGCGGCAGCGTGAAGGCGAACTGAAGTACAACGACCCGGTCATCGGCTTGGTGCCGAGGATATCCGCGCGTGGAAATCGCCAACGCAAACTGTGCGACCGCGTCATCGAAATAATGCGCGACGTAATCTCGACCGAGTATGCCAGCGCTGACGCAAAGAGCGTCACTGTCTGCTGGGGGCACGCCCGCAATCGATGCGAGGAGGAGAATCTGATACCTCCGAGCGAAAAGTCGTTCCGTCGAGAGATCAAGCTTTCTATGTCCGGATATGACCTTACCCTTGCTCGCGAGGGCCAGCGAGCCGCCTATTCCCAAGAGCCAGTGCAGTTCCACTTGGATCGTTCAAGCCCGAGACACGGTGAGCGCCCCTTCGAAATCGCTCACATCGATCACACACAACTCGACCTCCAATTTGTGGGATCTCAGTTCGGGGAGCTACTGGCAAAGCCTTGGTTGTCCGTAATGCTTGACGCCTACTCCAGGACAGTACTTGCCTTCGTTTTGATGTTTGATCCGCCCAGCTATCGCACATGCATGGTGTTAATGAGGGAATGCTTACGTCGGCACAGCAGAGTACCATCGACCATCGTTGTTGACCGCGGGTCCGAATTTGTCAGCATCTACTTTGACGTCTTCTTGGCTCGCTTCGGCATTACCAAGAAAAGTCGCCCACCGCAAAAAGCCCGCTTCGGATCGGTCATGGAACGCTTTTTCGGCGTCAACAACACCCAGCTCGTGCACAACCTTCGCGGCAACAATAAAGCCCTGCAAAAACCTCGGCAGATGGCAGACACGCACGATCCCCGAAAGCGCGCAGTATGGACCCTTGGAGAATTTCTGCCAAAATTCTCGGACTATGTCTATCGGCTCTATGGTGAACTGGAACATCCTGCGCTAGGTGTTAGCCCTAACCAGGCCTTTTCCGTGAGCATGGCACGTACAGGGCTCCGCTCCATGCGCCTGATCCCCATCACAGACGAGATCGAAATGGCCTGCCTACCGTCAACCAAGACTGGCTACGCCACGATTATTCCCGGTAAAGGGGTGAAAATTGGCTATCTGTACTACCGCCATGCCTTAATGCGAAATCCGGCAAACGCGCACGCTAAAGTGTCCGTACGGTACGACCCATTTAATCTCGCCACTGGTTACGCGTTTATAGAAGGTCAGTGGAGGCTTTGTGAGTCTGAATACGCCGGCCTCTTCGAAGGAAGAACCGAGCGTGAAATCATGATTCTTGCGTCCGAAATCAATGGAAAGAATCGACGTACCGACGAGCGCCGTGCGACCAACGCTCAGCAGATAGCAAGATTTTTGCAGAGCATGGATCAGACTCAGGCCAGCCTGTTCCAGCAACGTAAGGATGCAGAGCAACGCAACGCTTCGGAACAGCGACAACAAACCCATACAGATGCTGGCGCAAAGGAAGACGAAGATGCGCAGGCCCCGTGGCCCGACGACGCCCAGGATATGTCATGGGCATCGATCAAAACCGTTCAGCTAGGAGAATTCGAATGACTAACACCCAGCATTTTCCAAGTGAACTACTGACAGCACCTATCGCTGACCGCATCGCCTATTTCGAGAATTGCACTATCAAACATGCGATGCTCGAAGATGTATCGAAACAGACTGAGCAAGCTCTGTACGGTCATGCCTCTCCGAAGGTCATTATGCTTGCCGGCCCGACGGGCGTAGGCAAGACCACGTTGGCCTCCACTCTGTACCGCCGAATCAGCAAACAATTCGAGGAACAGATGAACAACGAGAGAGATTTCATGCCCATCCTACAAGTGAACGCGATCGCGCCTACAGCGGCATCGTTCAGCTGGAAGGACTTCTACGTTCGAATTCTTGAGCGGGCGCGCGAGCCATTGATTGATCGTAAAGTTACCGCCCCTCATCAGCTGAGCCTCTTTCCGGACGAGAGGCAAAATGTGGTTAGCGATAGAGCCGTCGCTGACACCCTGCGCCGTGCGGTTGAACTTTGCCTACTCCGACGCCGGACACGGTACCTCATCATCGACGAGGCGCACCACATCCTCATGGTTAATAACCCCAAGCGCCTTGAGTTTCAGTTCGAAGCACTGAAATCATTGGCCATTGAAACCAAGGCGACGATCGTGCTGGTCGGGACATATCGACTACTCGATATCCGCGATCAAAGCGGTCAGCTGGTACGCAGAAGTGAAATCATCCATTTCCCTCGCTACGATCACCGGAAGCAAAAAGAAAAAGTCGGTTTTGTCCAGGCGCTGAATACCTTGGCAGGACGGCTACCGCTAAGCGAATTCCCTGATCTTCAAGCGAACGCAGACGAGTTCTATATACGAAGCGTTGGCTGTGTAGGCATCCTGAAAGACTGGCTGTCACGCGCATATGCGCGACACCTGGAACTGAACAACAAGCTTTTCAACTGGGACTTCATCCAAGGCTTCGCGCAGCCCGTCAAAGCTCTGGAAACTATTACCGCAGAAGCGCTGCTTGGCGAGGAAAAGGTTCGGGACAAGCCTATAGCTGACCTGATGAACTTGCTCCACTTCGGGGTTCCGCCCGAAGGTGAAAAGAAACCTAAAAAGCGCGGGACAGTGGTCGGAAAGCGCTTGCCTGTACGCGATCCGGTGGGAGAGGCATATGCGAGCGCCTAATCCTCCACCCATTGCAGAGGCTGAGTTCAAAATCTGTGAGCGCAGTGTGCTCTACAATCTGGAGCCCAAAGACGTCGGCACGCAGCATCAGGAATCTCTCCTATCCTACCTGGTCAGGCTTGCGCGCGCTCACTCCCTGAGCCCACGCGACCTCGTCAAACACGTGCTTGCGGCCCAAGACGGACAGATCAAGGGCCTCGTCTATAACAGCTTCTATGCTGAGTACTCGGGCCCGATTAACGGGTTAGGGACTTACGCTGAACTGTTCGCGCGGATCCTCAATGCACTCACCTCCAGGGGCGATCTTCAAAATCTTACGATGCTTCCATGGGACGGAATCATTCCGGCGCAAAGTGAGGGCTTTATTGCTAGGTGCCCGCGCTGGTGCCCGTTCTGCTACGGAGATCAACTGCGAAAGGACCGCGAGACGCATACGCCACTGCTATGGTCGTTGGCGCCATACAAGCGCTGCGTCGTGCACGGTTGTCGCCTCGAAGATCGGTGCCCTGAATGTGACAAAGTGCAGCCATTCATTCCGCGCATCGCCGAGGCGGCCATGTGCAGCAAATGCGGCGCCTCGCTGGCTCGACGCAGCGTAGAGACAGATGTAAAGGAAAGGCACCCTGTCGCGCCAGACAGCGAATCTCTGAGCTGCGAAGGTCTCCTTGCGGCAATGATGAATCGCCATGCCAATATCTCGTCAGTAGTAACCCACGAGCGGCTTTGCCGGTCTCTTAGAAGCATCCTCGACGAGGTTTATCTAGGAAACCGTGCACGTCTATGCCAGTCCTTGGGCTGGAACGCCTGGGCATTAAACGGATGGCTCAACAAAGGGCAAAAGGTGAGCCTTCCAAAGCTCCTCCAGTTGAGCCAGTGCTTTGACGTCGACGTGGTTGATCTCTGCAGTGGAAACTTGGATCCAGGAAGCTTGCGATTGGCCAAACTTGATCGCCCCGTCGTCCGTGTCGTTTCTCGCGCACCTCGTCCGCAGCTAACGGCCCAACAACGGAAAGAATACAGCGCGGCCATGGAAAAACGGATTGCAAATTGCACGGCCCCGCCGCCACTTCACAACGTTGGGCACCCGTATGGGCTTGGACGCAGCGCACTGCGATACTGGTTTCCCGACCTAAGCAGACGCATTTGCGAACAACGTATCAATGGGCGAAGAATCAACGCTGAAATCGCTGCCGCCGGCCGCGCCAAAATTGTTGCCGACGCGGTCAGCGTCCTGGTTAAAAGCGGCCAGCATCCAGCGCGACGAAAGGTAGATGCCGAGATCAGGAAATATGGCCTAGCGCTTGCGAGACCCGAAGTCTTTCGCGAATACAGCCGGGCGATAAACGGCCAGGCAGAATGATGTGTACGACCATTCCAACGGCGCGCGTTCAAGGTCACGCGCCGTAGTTCTGGTGCTGAAATTGACCGTTGTCTACCGAGTACCCTTTATCTTCGCGATGAGCCAGCCGAGCTGGTTGTAGCTTGCGCGAACGATCCTCCATAGAACATATGCCAAGTAGCCTGCAAAGGCCCATTGAAACCAGTTCTCGTGGAATTTGAATGCATTGGCCAGCGATGCTGCGACGAGGAACATTACAGTCAGCCAGACGTGCCCACTCCAGTGCATCTCCCCGCCGGTGACGTACATGCAACATCCGCAAATGGGACACAGATGCTGCGTTTTCATATACCTGAAGGGGATGCTGGACTTGTAATGCCACAGCCTAGGGGTAACACGGGAGTGGCAGCCTCCACATTTGACGGTAGTAGCCATATTTGATGATGTCGCGGGCGCCGACGGCCCCAAATCTAGTCGATATTGCCAATATACAAGTCAAGCGGATAAATGTCACTTATAGTTTACTTTTAGACTCTCATAGTTTGTAGACTGTATAGTCTGTGTGACGGATGCTTAAAGGCTATGAAAAAGCCCGCCGCACACCTGTCTCCACGTGAAATCTTCGGTGGAAACCTGCGTCGGCTCCGACGTTTAAAGGACTTGTCGCAAGAAGACTTGGCACTCGCCGCTGACCTGAGTCGCGTCTATGTAAGCGAAGTGGAGCGCGGCCTTAGAAACGTTTCGATCGACAACATGGCCCAACTAGCAGATGCGCTGGAAGTAGAGTTGAAGGAACTCGTTGATCCCGACATGTTCCAGGCAATGCAGAAGAAGATAGGCTAAGAGCCCGCTGGTCTAACGGCCATAGACCTTAGAGATCAAGCAGCGGTCCATGGCCGGCGGCAATTGGAAGCATAACTTTGCCACTGCTTTTTGGAAGCATATCCTTGCCAAACGGCTAGGTTATGGTTCCAGTTACAAAATCATTGATTTATATAGAAAAAACTGGTGCGGCTGGCGGGGATCGAACCCACAACCCTTGGCTTCGGAGGCCAATACTCTATCCATTGAGCTACAGCCGCGTAGGAGGGAACTTCGGAGGTGACAGAAGGATACCGGGTTTCGTCTTGTGCGTCCATGAAAAGTGTCGCTTTTGCACCGTTCTGCCTCCACAGGCAATCTTTTGAGACTATAATCGCCCGTTTGGCGAGCAATTGCGCTTCTACACCTGCATGCAAAACCGATAACGTAACGCCGACGCAAGTTTCGACATTTGTTTGTTATTAAGGAAATCATGAGCGACGCACACAACCACGAATCCGCCATCAGAACGCCAAAACAGCTCGCAGCAGCAGTGATCGGCTTCTTCCTCATCACTGTGCTCGGCATCGCCTTGCTGGTGCAATTCGTTACCGCAACTAAACTAACCGGCGCCGGGACGGAAAGCCAGTCGGCCGAGGCCATTGGCAAGCGACTGCAGCCTGTGGCCGACGTGGGCTTTACGCTGAAGGATGCGAACGCGCCTAAGGTGCTGCAGACCGGCGAAGCCATCTACTCCTCGACTTGCGCGGCTTGCCATGGCGCCGGCGTGGCCGGTGCGCCTAAAGTGGGCGACAACGCAGCCTGGGGCGCCCGCCTGGCCCAGGGCCAGGATACGGTGGTGAAGCATGCGCTGGAAGGCCTGCGCGCCATGCCTGCAAAAGGCGGCAACCCGGATCTGGATGACGTGGAAGTGGCGCGCGCCGTGGTGTTTATGGCGAATAAGTCGGGCGGCAAGCTGAAGGAGCCTGAAGTGCCGGCGGCTCCGGCTGCGGCGGCTCCTGCCGCTGCGCCCAAGGGCTGACAGGCGGCGGGTTACGCTGCGCTAACCCGCCCTACGATCGATACGATACGCCGGGGGTTTGGTACCGCCCCCCAAAAAAAACCGCTCGAATCATCGAGCGGTTTTTTTTCGTGCTTGCTTACCAGATGATGACGCGCTCTTTGGGAGCCAGGTACATCTTGTCGCCCTGCTTGACCTTGAAGGCTTCGTAGAAGCCCGGCTGGTTGCGCATGGTGCCGTTGGCGCGGAACTGGCCCGGCGAGTGCGGGTCGGTCTTGATGCGGCTGATCATTTCCGGATCGCGCATCTTGCTGCGCCATACTTGCGCAAAGCCCATGAAGAAGCGCTGGTCGCCCGTCAGGCCGTCGATCACCGGCGCCGGCTTGCCTTTCAGCGACAGCTTGTAGGCCTTGTAGGCAATCGCCACGCCGGAATTGTCGGCGATGTTCTCGCCCAGCGTCAGCTCGCCGTTCACGTTGTAGCCAGGCAGCGGGCTGAAGGCGTTGTATTGCGCCACCAGGGCCTTGGTCTTGGCTTCGAAGTTCTTGTGGTCGGCTGCGCTCCACCAGTCGCGCAGGTTGCCGTCGCCGTCGTACTGGGCGCCCTGGTCGTCGAAGCCGTGGCTGATCTCGTGGCCGATCACGGCGCCGATGCCGCCGTAGTTCACCGCGTCGTCCGCGTTGGCGTCAAAGAACGGCGGCTGCAGGATGGCGGCCGGGAACACGATCTCGTTCATCTCCGGGTTGTAGTAGGCGTTCACGGTCTGCGGCGTCATGCCCCATTCGTCGCGGTCGATCGGCTTGCCCAGCTTGCTGATTTCCTTGTCGTAGTCGGCCTGGCGCGAACGCTGCACGTTGCCCACCAGGTCGTCGCGCGTGACCACCAGCGCGGAATAGTCGCGCCATTTGTTCGGGTAGCCGATCTTGGTGGTGAACTTGGCCAGCTTGGCTTGCGCCTGCTTCTTGGTGGCCGGGCTCATCCAGTCCAGCTTGTCGATGCTTTGCTTGTAGGCCACCAGCAGGTTCTTCACCAGCGCTTCCATGCGCGCCTTGCGCTCGGCCGGGAAGTGCTGCTCGACGTAGACCTTGCCGACCGACTCGCCCAGCGCGTTTTCAATCACCGACACGCCGCGCTTCCAGCGCGGACGCATTTCCTTGGCGCCGCTCAGCACGGTGCCGTAGAAGGCGAAGTTTTCGTCGACGAAGGCTTTCGACAGGTAGGTCGCGTTGGCGCGCACGGTGTGCCATTGGAAGTAGGCTTTCCAGGTCTCCAGCGGGGTGGCCGCCAGCAGTTCACTGAAGCCTTTCAGGTAGCTAGGCTGGCTGACAATGACGTAGTTCACCTTGCCGGTGATTTTCAGCGCGTCCAGGTAGGCGTTCCAGTCGTAGCCCGGGGTCAGTTCGCCCAGCTTGGCGACCTCGACCTTGTTGTAGGCTTTCACCGGGTCGCGCAGTTCCACTTTGCTCCACTGGATCTTGGCCAGCTCGGTTTCCAGCGCAATGATGGCCTTGGCCTTGGCGGCGCCGTCGGCGTCGCCGGCCAGCGTCAGCATCTTGGCGATGTGCAGCTGGTACTTGGCCAGCGTGTCGGCCAGCTTGGCGTCGTCTTTTTTCAGGTAGTAGTCGCGGTCCGGCAGGCCCAGGCCGCTCTGGCTGAAGTCCACCACGTATTTGGTGGAGTCCTTGTTGTCCTGGTGGATGCCGAGGTCGATGGGGGCGCTGGCGCCGGTCTGGTTGTTGTGGGCGATCAGCGCAGGCAGCTGCTTCTTGTCGCTCAGCGCGGCGATGCGGGCCAGCTGGGCTTGCAGCGGCGCGGCGCCCAGCTGCTCCAGCCTGGCTTCGTCCATATACGACGCGTAGTAGGCGCCGATGCGCTGCTCGTCCGCGCCGGCGTTCTGCTTGGCGGCGGCCTGCTCAATGATGGCGCGCAGCTGCGGCTGGATGTCGTCGTGCAGCTTGGCGAAGGCGCCCCAGTTGGACTTGTCGGCCGGGATCTCGGTGGTGGCCAGCCACTTGCCGCTCAGGTGGGTGAAGAAGTCGTCCTGCGCGCGCACGGCGGGATCGATGTATTCCACGGCAATGCCGGAGGTCAGCTTGCCGCCGGTCGGGCTTTTGGCGGCGTCGGCGGCGCCGGCCAGGCCGGTTGCGCTGGCCAGCAGGGCCAGGGTTAATGCACTCAACAAATGTCGTTTCACAGCGATGCTTCCTCTCGAATAGGTCTGGTTTTATGTCCGGCTCGTGACCGGGATTTTTACTCTAGCACAGAGCCTTGCGGCAGATGACAAAATGACCACAAGTAGTGGCCATTTTGTCGTTTCCGATTACTGAAGATTTACCAGATGATCACGCGCTGCGCCGGCGCCAGGTACATCGGGTCGCCTTCCTTCACGCCGAACGCTTCGTAGAAGCCGGGCTGGTTCTTCATGGTGCCGTTGGCGCGGAACTGGCCGGGCGAGTGCGGGTCGGTCTTGACCTGCTTGATCTGCGCTTCTTCGCGCATCTTGCTGCGCCATACCTGGCCGAAGCCCATGTAGAAGCGCTGCTCGCCGGTCAGCTTGTCGATCACCGGCGCAGGCTTGCCGCCCAGCGACAGCTTGTAGGCCTTGTAGGCCACGGCCACGCCGGAGTTGTCGGCAATGTTCTCGCCCAGGGTCAGCGCGCCATTGACGAAGTAGCCCGGCAGCGGGCTGTAGCTGTCGTACTGCTTGGTCAGCGCGTCGGCCTTGGCCTGGAAGTTGGCGCGGTCACTGGCGCTCCACCAGTCGCGCAGGTTGCCGTCGCCGTCGGACTGGCTGCCCTTGTCGTCGAAGCCGTGGCTGATCTCGTGGCCGATGACGGCGCCGATGCCGCCATAGTTCACCGCGTCGTCAGCGCGCGCGTCGAAGAACGGCGGCTGCAGGATGGCGGCCGGGAACACGATCTCATTGGTGGTGGAACGGTAGTAGGCGTTCACGGTCTGCGGCGTCATGCCCCATTCCTCGCGGTCCACCGGCGCGCCCAGCTTGGCCAGGTTGCGCTTGTAGCCGAACTCGGCGGCGCGGCGCATATTGCCGGCCAGGTCGCCCGAGACGATGGACAGGCCGCTGTAGTCGCGCCATTTGTTCGGGTAGCCGATCTTGGTGGTGAACTTGGCCAGCTTGGCTTGCGCCTCGCGCTTGGTCTCGGGGCTCATCCAGTCCAGGTTGTCGATGCTGTCCTTGTAGGCCGCCATCAGGTTTTTCACCAGCGCTTCCATGCGCGCCTTGCGGTCGGCCGGGAAGTACTGCGCTACGTAGAGCTTGCCCAGGCCTTCGCCGATGGCGCCTTCCACCACGCGCACGCCGCTTTTCCAGCGCGGCTCCTGCACCGTCACGCCGTTGATGACGCCGCTGTAGAAGGCGAAGTCGGCGTCCGAGAAGGCCTTGCTCAGGTAAGGCGAGGCGTCGCGCAGCAGCTGCCACTCGAAGTAGGCCTTCCAGGTGTTCAGGTCGGTCGCTTCGGCCACTTTGGCAAAGCCGGCCAGGTAGCTCGGCTGGTTGACGATGATGGTGTCGGTCTTGGTGGCGATGCCGGCCTTGCCCAGCGCGTCCTTCCAGTCATAGCCCGGCGCCAGCTCGGCCAGCTTGGCGATCTCGGTCTTGTTGTAGCGCTTGACCGGATCGCGGTTGTCGACCTTGGTCCACTGCACTTCGGCCAGCGCGGTTTCCAGCGCCATGATGGCTTTCGCGTCCTCGGCGGCGTTCTTGTGGCCGGCCAGGGTCAGCAGTTTTTCGATGTGGGCGACGTATTTTTCGCGCACGGCGGCCAGGCGGGCGTCGTCCTTCTTCAGGTAGTAGTCGCGGTCCGGCAGGCCCAGGCCGCTCTGCGCGATGCTGGCGGCGTGCTGGGTGGAGTTGCGCGCGTCCTGGCTGATGTAGACGCCGTACGGCACCGCCACGCCGATGCGGGTCAGGTGGGCGATCATGCCCGGCAGGGCCTTCTTGTCCTTCAGGCCGCGAATGGCGCTCAGCTCGCCGGCCAGGGGCTTGGTGCCCAGCTTTTCCAGCGCCGCTTCGTTCATATAGCTGGTGTAAAGGTCGGCGATCTTCTGCGCCTCGGTGCCCTGCTTCTGCTTGGTCTTCTGCGCGTCTTCGATCAGGCCGCGCAGCTGCGGCAGCGTGTCGTCGCGCAGCTTGGCGAAGGAGCCCCAGCTCGACTTGTCGTCCGGGATCTTGGTCGCTTTCAGCCAGCCGCCGTTCAGGTGGGTGAAGAAGTCGTCCTGCGCGCGCACGCCGGCGTCGATGTACTGGGTGTCGATGCCCGAGATCGGGGCCGACGACGGCGCAGGGTGGTCGCCCTCATGCGCGTAAGCTTGGGTTGCCATCAGACCGATGACCAGGGTGCTCAGCAAAGTACGTTTCATCAACTGCTCTCTCCTCGTTAGAATTTGGTTTCCAGGCGCGCAGTCCACACTCGGTAAGTGGGGTTGAGCGTCGTGGAACGTTGCGACAGGCCATTAGTGTAGACCAGGTTGCTGCCGGTGGCGTCGTCGGCCAGCAGGTTCGCCGCCGCCAGGCGCAGCTGCGTCAGCGGCGTCATCTTCCACAGCACATGCGCATCCACCACACGCTTGCGGCTGCTTTCCACCGTCTGGCTCAGGCTGCTTTGCACACGGATCGCCGGGGTCCAGTTGTAGCTGGCGCCCATGGACAGCGGCAAATCCTTCATGCGGTAGTCCAGGCCCAGGTTGGCGGTCTGTTTCGGCTGCTGGTCCAGGCGGTTGTCCGGGCCGGGCACGCCGTCCACGCGCGACCAGAAGCGGCTGTAGTTGCTGCGGAAATCAATCGCGGGCGCGTCGTCCATCAGCTCGGCGAGCTGGAACTTGGCCTCCAGCTCCACGCCCTTGGTGCGCGCGTGCGCCACATTGCCCGGCGTGGACACCCAGCGCGGGCCGGCGCTGCCGGGCTTCAGGCTCAGCTCGCGGCGGATCAGGTTGTCGATGTCGCGCACGAAGCCGCTGGCGCTGACGATGCCGCTGCGGCCCAGGTAGTGTTCGAAGGCCATGTCCAGGCCGGTGGCCAGTTCGGGCTTCAGTTCCGGATTGCCGGTGCGGTCCGGGCGCGTGGCGCTGTTCAGGCGCGACAGCACGGGCAAGGCGATCAGGTCCTGCACATTGGGCGACTTGTAGCTCTTGGTCAGGCTCATGCGCAGCTGGTCCTTGCCGGCGCCGGGAATGCGGTAGACACCGTGCAGCAGCGGGCTGAACACGGAGCTGGTGTTGCTGACCGTGCCGGCGCTGCGATCGCTGGTGGTGCGGATGCCTTCCCAGCGCGCGCCCATGTACACGCCCCACTGCGGCGTGATGTCCCATTCGTCCTGCGCAAACACGGCCACGCGGCGGGTGTCGGCGGTCAGGTTGTCGCCCGAATCGTCGAACTGCGCGTTGCCGTTCTTGTCGGTGCCCACCTTGGTCTGCTCGCGGCGGCTGGTTTCCACGTCCCAGCCGGCCGCCAGCAGATGGCCTTCGCCCAGCGGCGAGCTGTATTTGCCGCCGGTGTTGAAGCCGCGGTCGCGCGTGCTGTCGGTGTCGTGGAAGCGGTCCAGCAAGACGCCGGCGGCGTTGAACTGGTTGCGCACCGCGTCGCTGTCGCGCTTTGCCAGGCCCAGGCCGAACTTCACGTCCAGCTTGGCCGCGCCCTGCAGCTTGTGCAGCCAGTTGCCGAAGCCGCGCATCATGGTGGAACTGGCGTGGGTCTGCGACAGCGCCAGGTTGTATTCCGGCGGCACCGCGCCGGCCAGCTGCGCCAGGTTGCTGCGCGCATCGGTGTCGCCCCGGCTGGCCATGATGAAGGGCTGGAAGTTCAGCGTGTCGCCATTGTCGAACTTGTAGGACAGGCGCGGCGTCAGGTGCAGGTTCTCGCTGCTGCCGCTGCTGTGCTCTTCCACGTTCTGCAGCTTGGTCACGTCGCCGTCGTCCTCGGTGTCGCGGATGACGGACTCGCCCAGGTCCTTCTGGCGGTTCTTGCTCAGGCTGGCGGACAGGGTGTAAGTCAGGCTGCCCGCCTTGCCCGGCAAGGTGAGGGACACATTGGGCGTGTGCAGATTGCGCTCGTAGCTGTCGGCCAGCTTGAGCTGAATGTCGCGCTGCTGGTAGCCGTCGCGCAGGATCACGTTGATGGTGCCGGCGATGGCGCGGGTGCTGTTCTCGGCCACCGGGCCGCGCATCACTTCCACGCGCTCCACCTGGTCCGGCGACAGCGACTCCAGCGAAAAGCCGGCCGGCGCGCGCTCGCCGTTGAGCAGGATCTGCGTGTAGCCGCTGCCCAGGCCGCGCATGCGCACGTCGCCGCCCCGGCCGGGACGCCCGCCGCCCAGCGTGACGCCGGGCAGGCGCTTGAGCACTTCGCCCAGGGTGGTGTCGCCGTTGCGGTCCAGCTCCTCGCGGCCGAAGACCTGCTTGCCGGCGGTGGAGTTGCGGCGCTCGGCCATGTCGTCCTGGCGGCCGCCGCTGATGGTGACTTTCTGGATGTCCTTGCTGTCTTCCTTGGCGGGCTGGACTTTTTCCTGGGTTTTTTCCTGCGCGCTGGCGTTGAGGTGGGCGCCGATTAAAGCCAGGCAGGCGAGAGGAATCAATTTACGCATGCCTGCATTTTAAGCGGCGGAAACCGCAGCCGTCCCCGCCGGCGGCCGCTTTTTACTTTTCGATACAAGCCATACAACAGCAGGACCGGCCCTAGCGGCCGCCGGGACCGCCCTGCCCGCCCATGCCGCCTCCCATCCCGCCGCCCATGCCGCCCTTGCCCTTGTGGCCGCCGCGCCCTTCGCCGCCGCCCTCTTTCGGACGCTCGCCGCGTTCGCCGCCGCCTTCCACGCGCTGCATCTGCTCGGCCAGGAACACCGCCACCTGCCTGCGCTGGGTTTCATCCAGGGCATCATTGACATCCAGCCACCATGCGCGCAGCTGCTTCTCCTCCGCCGCCGACGCGGCCGCCTCCGCCTCCAGGCCGCCCGCCAGGTCGCGCAATTCCACGTCCTTGCCGTCCAGCGCCGGGCGCAGCGCGGCCTGCATGCGTTCACGGCGCGACTTGCGCTCGCGCAGCAAGGCCTTGGTGCGGCTCTCGGTCTGCTGCCACAGCGTGGCCTGGTTGGTGGTCAGGTTCAGCTCCTTGCGGAAGTCCGTCGCCATGGCCAGCAAATCCTCGGCGCGCATATCCATGACCGGCACGGCGAAAGAAGGCACAGCGAAAGCCAGCGCGGTGGTGAACAGCAGGCCGCGCGCGTATTGGGAAATCAGGTTGCGTGTCATCGGGTCTCCGGACAAAAAAAAGCCCACGCAGGGTGCGCAGGCCAAAAAACCACTACAGGGTTGAGAAGAACTACCAACCCAGTGTAGGGCGCGGATTTGCGCTCTTCCCGGACTCTTACAATTCCTTACGGTCGTGAACGCGGCCTTAACAGAAGGGATAAAAGCGCAATATTGGCGGCCTATCATGCTGTGGTGTAAAACGCCGTAAAGACGAGATAAATTACGGACGAGCTACGCAGCTTGCCGGAAATCAGGTTTATACTGTTTTTGCGCGCAGTAGGATGACTGCGGCAGCTAGACACAGGTGAAACATGGGCAAGAAACTCAAAAATACCGGGCTGGTTGGCCTGGGTGTCGTCGCCGGCATTGCTGTCTCCCTGCAATTCTCCGCCATGGCCCAACGGCCTGCCGACCCGGCCCTGCCGCTGGAAGAACTGCGCCAGCTGGCCGACGTGTTCGGCCTGATCAAGTCCGACTACGTGGAAGCGGTGGAGGACAAAAAGCTGCTGACCGAAGCCATTACCGGCATGGTCGCCTCGCTCGATCCGCACTCCGCCTACCTCGATAAAAAGGCCTACGCCGAACTGCGCGAAGGCTCGCAGGGCAAGTTCGTCGGCCTGGGCATCGAGATCGGCCAAAGCGAAGACGGCTACATCAAGATCGTGGCCCCGATCGAGGATTCGCCGGCCTACCGCGCCGGCATCAAGGCGGGCGACCTGATCACCCGGCTCGACACCACCCCGGTCAAGGGCCTGAGCCTGGACGACTCGGTGAAGAAGATGCGCGGCGAGCCGCACACCAAGGTGTCGCTGACCATCCTGCGCAAGGACGAACCGGAACCGCTGGTGTTCCACATCACGCGCGAAGAAATCGTGCAGAAAAGCGTGAAGGCGAAAATCGTCGAACCGGGCTACGCCTGGCTGCGCGTGGCGCAGTTCCAGGAGCCCACGGTGGACGACCTGGCCGCCAAGATCACCGAACTGTATAAGCAAGACCCCCATATCAAAGGCCTGGTGCTGGACCTGCGCAACGACCCGGGCGGCGTGCTGCAAGGCGCCATCGGCGTGGCGGCGGCCTTCCTGCCCAGGGACGCGGCCATCGTCTCGACCAACGGCCAGCTGCCGGACTCGCGCCAGACCTTCTACGGCCGTCCCGAGTTCTACGCGCTGCGCAGCGAAGGCGACGCGCTGTCCAAGCTGCCGGCGGCGATCAAGAACGTGCCGATGGCCGTGCTGGTCAACACTGGTTCCGCCTCCGCCTCCGAAATCGTGGCCGGCGCGCTGCAGGACTACAAGCGCGCCACCATCATCGGCAGCCAGACCTTCGGCAAGGGTTCGGTGCAGACCATACGCCAGCTCACGGCCGACACCGCCGTCAAGCTGACCACGGCGCGCTACTACACGCCGAACGGCCGCTCCATCCAGGCCAAGGGCATCACGCCGGAACTGCTGGTGGACGAAAACGCCGACGGCGACGGCCTGAACGCGCTGCGCATGCGCGAAGCGGACCTGGTCAAGCACCTGTCCAACGACCGCGAGCAGGAAGCGGCCAAGACCAAGCGCGACGAAGCCGAAGAACAGCTGCGCATCCTGGCGGCCGAGCGCAAGCGCAAGCCACTGGAATACGGCAGCGGCGAGGACTTCCAGCTGCAGCAGGCGCTGAACCATCTGAAAGGCCTGCCGGTGCAGCTGGCCAAGCAGGAATCGAAGCTGGTGCAGGTGGTGGACCCCGCCGCCAAGGACCCTATGCGAAAATAAAGTCCGTTTCCACGGCAATCCGGCAAGCTGCGGCGTCCTTGGGGCGCCGTTCTTCATTTTTAGTACGAGCGTTCGTGTAGAATTTCTCCAATAAAAAGGCGACAGCCCTATCCACGAGAGAAAGATTGAAGAATATGAAACAAGTCGTCATCAGCGGCACCGGCCTGTACACGCCACCGAACTCCATCAGCAACGAAGAACTGGTGGCCTGCTTCAACGCCTACGCCGACCAGTTCAACGCGGACAACGCTGGCGCCATCGAAGCGGGCACGGTGACGGCGCTGGAACCGTCCAGCGTGGCCTTCATTGAAAAAGCGTCCGGCATCAAGTCGCGCTACGTGATGGAAAAGGAAGGCATACTCGATCCGAAGCGCATGGTGTCGCGCATCGCCGAGCGCGCCGATGACGAGCTGTCGCTGCAGGCCGAGATCTGCGTGGCCGCCGCGCAGCAGGCGCTGGACCGCGCCGGGCGCAGCGCCGCCGACATCGACATGGTGCTGGTGGCATGCTCGAATATGCAGCGCGCCTACCCGGCCATGGCGGTCGAAGTGCAGCAGGCGCTGAACATCGACGGCTACGGCTTCGACATGAACGTGGCCTGCTCCTCGGCCACCTTCGGCATCCAGCAGGCGGTGGCGGCGGTGCAGAGCGGCCAGGCGCGCGCGGTGCTGGTGCTCAACCCCGAGATCACCAGCGGCCACCTGAACTGGCGCGACCGCGACAGCCACTTCATCTTCGGCGACGCCTGCACGGCCATCGTGATCGAAGCCAAGGACGCGGCGGTGTCGCAGCACCAGTTCGAGATCCTGGACACCAAGCTCAAGACCAGCTTCTCCAACAACATCCGCAACAACTTCGGCTTCCTGAACCGTTTCGACGAAGCGGGCGCGGGCCAGCCGGACAAGCTGTTCAAGCAGCAGGGCCGCAAGGTATTCAAGGACGTGTGCCCGATGGCGGCCGAGATGATCAAGGAAAGCATCGCGCGCGCCGGGCTGGAAGTGCCGCAGGTGAGCCGCTACTGGCTGCACCAGGCCAACCTGAACATGAATCTGCTGATCAGCAAATTGATTCTGGGCCGCGAAGCCGAGCCGGGCGAAGCGCCGGTGATACTGGACAGCTACGCCAACACCTCGTCGGCCGGCTCCATCATCGCCTTCCACAAGCACCAGGACGACCTGCCGACCGGCGCGCTGGGCGTGATCTGCTCCTTCGGCGCCGGCTACTCCATCGGCGCCGTCGTGGTCCGCAAGCTGTAATCCCACACTTCTAGTCCTCCTCCTACAGGCAAGCTGAGCCGCATTCCTTCCATTTCGGGGTCAGACCCCGGATTTGGAAAATGCGGCTCAGCCTGCTTGGGCGCCGGCATGTGCTACCCTTGGGTTGATCATTCACCCTCACAGGAGCCCCGCACGCATGCCCCACGACATTCCCCTGATCACCACCATCGCCGCCGCCCTCGGATTCGGGCTGGTATTCGGCTTCATCGCCACGCGCTTGAAATTGCCCGCGCTGGTGGGTTACCTGGCCGCCGGCATCCTGATTGGCCCCGCCACGCCGGGCTTCGCGGCCGATACGGTGCTGGCCGGGCAGCTGGCGGAGATCGGCGTGATGCTGATGATGTTCGGGGTCGGCCTGCATTTTTCGCTGGACGATTTGTGGGAGGTCAGGCGCATCGCCTTGCCGGGCGCCGTGCTGCAGATCGCCGCAGCCACCGGCATGGGCATGGCGCTGTCGCACTGGTGGGGCTGGAGCATAGGCGGCGGGCTGGTGTTCGGCCTGGCGCTGTCCGTGGCCAGCACGGTGGTGCTGCTGCGCGCGCTGGAGGAGCGCGGCATCCTCGATTCCTTCAACGGCCGCATCGCGGTCGGCTGGCTGGTGGTGGAGGACCTGGTCACCGTGCTGGTGCTGGTGCTGCTGCCGCCGCTGGCGTCCTCGCTGGGCGGCGCCGCGCCCGACGACGGCCACGGCGTGGCCGATGCCGCCGTGCCGCTGTGGCAGACGCTGGCCATCACCTTCGGCAAGGTGGGCGGCTTCATCGCCTTCATGATGCTGATCGGCCGCAAGCTCTTCCCCTGGCTGCTGTGGCAGGTGGCGCGCACCAATTCGCGCGAGCTGTTCACGCTGTGCGTGATCGCGGCCGCCGTCGGCATCGCCTACGGCGCCACCAAGCTGTTCGGCATCTCCTTCGCGCTGGGCGCCTTCTTCGCCGGCATGGTGCTGCGCGAGTCGGAACTGAGCCACCGCGCGGCCGAGGAGTCGCTGCCGCTGCGCGACGCGTTCGCCGTGCTGTTCTTTGTTTCGGTGGGCATGCTGTTCGAGCCGTCCATCGTCACCGGGCAGCCACTGAAGCTGCTGGCGGTGGTGGCCATCATCGTGTTCGGCAAATCGATTGCCGCCTACTTGCTGGTGATCGTGCTGCGCTATCCGCTGCGCACGGCGCTGACGGTGTCGGCCAGCCTGGCGCAGATCGGCGAGTTCTCTTTCATCCTGGCGGCGCTGGGTATTTCGCTCAAGCTGATGCCGCACGAGGGCCAGAGCCTGATACTGGCCGGCGCCATCATCTCCATCGCGCTCAACCCGCTGGTGTTCGCGGCGGTGAAACCGCTGGAGCGCTGGTTCGGCCGCAACGCCGGCCTGGCCGCCAAATTCGACCGCAGCGCCGATCCGCTGGCCGAACTGCCGATGTCGGTGCCGCAGGAGCATCTGCATGACCAGGTGGTGCTGGTGGGCTACGGCCGCGTGGGCCGGCGCATCGCCGCCACGCTGGCTGCCAAGGGCATTCCCTATGTGGTGGCGGAGCAGAACCGCGAAGTGGTGGACCAGCTGCGCAAGGACGGCATTCCTGCCGTGGCGGGCAACGCGGGCGAGCCGGCGGTGCTGATCCAGGCCCACATCGCGCGCGCGCGCATGCTGGTGATCGCCACGCCGGACACCTTCCACGTGCGCAGCATGGTGGAGACGGCGCGCGCGCTCAACCCCGGCATCAAGACCGTGGTGCGCACGCACAGCGAGGAGGAAGCGGAGTTGCTGCGCACGGAACGCGCCGGCGAGATCTTCATCGGCGAGCAGGAACTGGCCAAGGGCATGGCCGAATTCGTGAGCGAGGAATTTGCACATGCGCAGAAGGGCGCTGCGCATTAAGGTTACGGGCGGCGCTTTGGCGGGTTACGCGTTCCGCTAACCCGCCCTACGGGTTCTCGCGCGTTCACGGTTTGATCGTTGATCGTAGGTCGGGTTAGCCGGCGCCGGCCGGCGTAACCCGCCGCTTCACAGGCTCACGGCCAGCTCGGCGCCTTCCTTGATGGCGCGCTTGGCGTCCAGCTCGGAGGCCAGGGCGGCGCCGCCGATTTTGTGGAAGCGCGGGGTGCCGCCGGCCGGCGATGCGTCCCCGCTGCCTTCCGGCGACATCAGTTCGGCCAGGCTGTCCTGCCCGGCGCAGATGACCACGTTGTCCACCGCCAGCAGGCGCTCGCCGCCGTCGACCGTGATGTGCAGGCCTTGGTCGTCGATCTTGTTGTACTGCACGCCCGCCAGCATCACCACGCCGTTGCGCGCCAGGACCGCGCGGTGCACCCAGCCCGAGGTCTTGCCCAGGCCTGCGCCCAGCTTGCTGGTCTTGCGCTGCAGCAGGTAGAGCTGGCGCACCGGTTCTTCTGCGTGCGGCGCGACCAGGCCGCCGCCGGTGGTGGCTTTCAGGTCCACGCCCCATTCCTGGGTCCACCTTTCCACCGCCAGCGGCAGCGGCTTGCGCGTGTCGTGCAGCAGGTATTCGCCGACGTCGAAGCCGATGCCGCCCGCGCCGATAATGGCGACCCGCTTGCCGACCGGCTTTTTGTGCGCCAGCACGTCCAGGTAGGACAGCACTTTCGGATGGTCTATGCCGTCGATCGGCGGCTTGCGCACCTGGATGCCGGTGGCGACGATCACGTCGTCATAGCCGCCCGCCAGCAGCGCTTCGCGCGCGACGCGCTGGCCCAGGCGCAAGGTCACGCCGGTCAGCTCGAGCTTGCGCTTGAAGTAGCGTATGGTCTCGGCGAATTCTTCCTTGCCCGGGATCTGCATGGCGACCTTGAACTGCCCGCCTATGCTGTCGCTGGAGTCGAACAGGGTGACGTCGTGGCCGCATTCGGCGGCCACCGTGGCGGCCGACAGGCCGGCCGGGCCGGCGCCCACCACGGCCACCTTGCGGCGCTTGGCGGCGGGCTTGTAGACCAGCTCCGTCTCGTGGCAGGCGCGCGGGTTGACCAGGCAGCTGGCGCGCTTGTTGGAGAAGGTGTGGTCCAGGCAGGCCTGGTTGCAGCCGATGCAGGTGTTGATTTCGTCGGTGCGCCCGGCCGCTGCTTTCACGACGAACTCGGGGTCGGCCAGGAAGGGGCGCGCCATCGAGACCATGTCGGCGTCGCCGCGCGCGATGATGTCTTCCGCTTCGCCCGGCATGTTGATGCGGTTCGAGGCCACCACCGGAATGCTCACTTCGCGCCGCAGCCGGCCCGCCACGCTGGCGAAGGCGGCGCGCGGCACCGAAGTGACAATGGTGGGCACGCGCGCTTCGTGCCAGCCTATGCCGGTGTTCAAGATGGTCACGCCGGCGTGCTGCAGTTCCTTGGCCACGGCCAGCACGTCGTCCCAGGTGTTGCCGCCGTCGACCAGGTCGAGCAGCGAGTGGCGGTACATGATGATGAAGTCCGGCCCCACGGCGGCGCGGATGCGCTTGACGATTTCCACCGGCAGCCGCATGCGGTTCTCGATGCTGCCGCCCCAGCGGTCGGTGCGCAGATTGGTGCGCGCGCACAGGAACTGGTTCAGCAGATAGCCTTCGCTGCCCATCACTTCCACACCGTCGTAGCCGGCCTTCTTGGCCAGCTTGGCGCAGCGCGCGTAGTCGCGGATGGTGGCCTGGATGCCGGCCTCGCTCAGCGCGCGCGGCTTGAACGGCGAGATCGGCGATTTGCGGTCGGAGGCGGACACCACGAAGGGCTGGTAGCCGTAGCGGCCCGCGTGCAGGATCTGCATCAGGATCTTGCCGCCCTCTTCGTGCACCGCGCGGGTGACCTTGCGGTGGTTGGGCACGTCGCCCAGGAAATTGAGCGTGCCGCCGAAGGGCAGCAGCCAGCCGGAGCGGTTGGGCGAGATGCCGCCGGTGACGATCAGCCCCACGCCGCCCTTGGCGCGCTCCCTGTAGAAGGCGGCCAGCTTGCCGTAATTAAAGAAGCGGTCTTCCAGGCCGGTGTGCATCGATCCCATGATGACGCGGTTGCGCAGCGTGGTGAAACCGAGGTCGAGCGGAGCCAGCAGGTGGGGGTAGCTTGGAGTTGTCATTGTGATTATTGGTAGCGTTGACCGTTGCGTGCAGGATAGTCTTGCATTAGAGCGGTTTTCTTTAGACCAATGTTACTAAAATGCCCTCCGGCCCCACGTAAATACTTATTTTGTAAGCGTATTGTGCCGTGCTTGTATTCTGCCATTACTTCCCTTACGCTGGAACAATGAAGTCATTGTTTGCCATTTTGCTATTCAGCATTTCTGCGCCGCTACTCGCGCAGGCGCCCAAACTTGAGCTGCCGAAACTGGAAGTTTCCGTGGCGCGGGTGACGCAGGACGCGCTGCACCTGTACGAGGTGGACGCCAGCGGCACCGTGCAGGCGCCCATCGCCACCGTCTGGAAGACGCTGACCACCTATGAGCGGATGAATGAGTTCGTGCCGGACATGGCGTCCTGCCGGGTGCTGTCGCGCAATGGGAACGAGGTCATCATCGAACAGTTCGGCACGGCGCGCTTCCTGTTCATGTCCAAGTCCATCCACCTGATCGTGCGCGCCACGGAAACGCCGATGTCGAGCATAGACATCGCCCTGATTTCGGGCGATATGAAGCATTATGAGTCGCGCTGGGAACTGTTCCCGCTGCCGGACGGCGGGACCAAGGTGGTCTACAGCGGCAAGCTGGTGCCGAATTTCTACGTGCCCGGGCTGCTGGGCACGAATATCATCCGCGGCGACATCGAGCGCATGATGGGCGCCGTGCTGGCGCGCATCGACAAGCCCGATGCGGCGGCCACCCGCAACTAGGCGGGCTGCCGCGCTAGCGGGCGCTTACTGCGCCGCGTAGTCCGGGCCGCGCAGTTCGGCGAACTGCTCGATGCTGCCGATCTTGATCATCACCGAATTGAGGCTCAGATTGGCCTGCATGGCGCGCCAGGCGAATTGCCATTCGCGCTCGTGCTTCTCGGCCGCCGTCTTGGTGAAGGCCGCGCCCAGGGCGGCGCGGTGGCCGTATTCCACGGCGCCGTCGATGCCGGCCCAGCTGGGCAGCGCGCGCTGCACCGCGCGGTGGATGCGCTCGCCGAATTCTTCGGTGTTGTGTATCACCAGGCAGGCGTCCGCCGTGAACAGGTCGAACAGCTTGCGGTCCCAGGCCTTGGAGAAGCTCAGCGTCAAACAGTTCGAGGCCGGGTGCAGGATGAACTGGCCTTGCGTCAGGGCCAGTTCCAGGTCGCTGCGCTCGCCGTAGCGGTACAGGGTGGGGGGGCGTTGATAGTCGTGCATGGTGCTCTATTTCTATGTTGGTGGGCGCATGTGGCGGTGCGCGCGCATGGAGGCGGAAGCGATGAAGATCTCCCGCAGCAGGTAGACGAAGCTGGTGATCAGGCCCAGCATGGCCAGCACGAACAGGCCGGCGATGTATTTGTCCAGCGTGACGTTGGTGGTGTCGCCGATGAAGAGCATGGCGATGACCAGGCAAATCAGCAGGCCGCAGCCGGTGGAGGAGCCGATCGACACGTTGATCAGGTGCGAGCGCCGGTATAGCACGTCCAGCTCATTGAGGTAGCTGTCGTTGTAGCCGACGTCGAGCCGGTCTTCCAGCACGCGCGAGCGGTCTATGATGCGCGCCAGGCGGTTGGTCAGCACCATCAGGTTGGTGCAGACGCCCGTGAGCAGGAAGACCGGCGCAATCGCCAGTTGGATGATGTGTCCTATATCGCCGACTTGTATATTCATTGCGTGTGTGTGCGCTTGCAGGGTCCAGACGCTAGTGTAACAGGCCGGGCGGCCTTACTCGAAGCCGCGCAGGCGCTTGAACTGCTCGGTGGCGCCCACCAGCGCGGCTGAAATGCCGCGCTCCATGGCGCCGTGGCCGGCGTCCGGTATCATCTTTATCACCGAGCCGGGCCAGGCTTTATGCAGCTTCCAGGCCGACACCGGCGGGCAGATGACGTCGTAGCGGCCCTGCACGATCACCGCCGGCAGGTGGGCGATCTTGTCCACATTGCGCAGCAGCTGCTCGTCCTCGAAGAAGCCCAGGTTGGCCATGTAGTGCGATTCCAGGCGGCCCACGCCCAGGTCCATCGCGTCCGACGCGGCTTCCTCGGGCTGCGGCAGCAGGAACACGCGGCGGCCTTCGAAGCGGCTCCAGGCGCGCGCCGCCGGCCAGTACACGGCCGGATCGTCGCTCATGATGCGCTTCACGTAGGCTTGCAGCAGGTCGCCGCGCTCTTCGGCCGGGATGGGCGCCACGAATTCGTCGTACACGTCCGGGTGGAACCAGCGCGAGCCTTCCAGGAAGAAGTCGATCTCGGGCTGGGTGCACAGGAAGATCCCGCGCAGCACGAAGCCCAGGCAGCGTTCGGGGTGCGCCTGGCCGTAAGCCAGCGCCAGCGTGGAGCCCCAGGAGCCGCCGAACACCAGCCATTGCTCGATGCTGAACATGGCGCGCAGGCGCTCGATGTCCTCGATCAGCAGCTGGGTGGTGTTGTTGCGGCATTCGCCCACCGGGGTAGACTTGCCCGCGCCGCGCTGGTCGAACAGGATGACGCGGTATTGCTGCGGGTCGAAGAAGCGGCGGTGCGCGGGCGACAGGCCGGCGCCCGGGCCGCCGTGCAGGAACAGCACCGGTATGCCGTTGGGATTGCCCACCTCCTCCCAGTAGATGGTGTGCAGCGCGTCGACGGCCAGCATGCCGTGGCGCAGCGGGGCGATGGCGGGGAACAGGGAGGGATTCGAATCAGGCATGGCTGTCTTTCAAAAGAAGGTGTTGACCGCGTAGCGCACAGTATAGGCGTCGTCGGCCACCAGCAGCAGGGGCCATTTGTCGAAGGTGGTGCAGGGGTGGGAAATGCCGCAGCCGACCAGGTCGCCCACTTTCAGCTCCCGGCACAGCGCGTCGCCTTCGGGCAGGCGCAGATAGGCGTGCTGGTCGTTCATTTTTTCGATGCGGCAGCCGGGCGGCAAGGTGGCGGGTTCAGTGCCGCCGTCCGCCGCGGGGCGGTGATGGTACAGCGGGATGGGCAGTTCCTGGTCATACGAGGCGTCGCGCTTGCCCATGCTGAGGATGGCCAGCGTGGGCTCGGGACGCGAGGTGACCATGCTCCACACTTCCAGCGCTGGGCGCAGGCCGTCGGCGGCGTGTTCGCGCGCGCTGATGTCGTGGGTCAGGTCCTGGTAGGAGCCGTGGTCGTTGGTCAGGTAGCAGCCGCTGCGCAGCACCGGCAGCACGGGGCGCGACAGGCCGGTCAGCCCGGCGAAGCCGTGCGCCACCAGGTCGAAATAGGCGGAGCCGCCGGCCGAGAGCAGGATCTGCGCGCCGCCGAACAGCTTTTTGCCGTCCGCCTGGCGCACCAGGGCGGCCAGCTGGGACACGAAGGCGCGCACCGCTTCCACGCTGGCGGCGCGGTCGTGCCCTTGCAGCAGGCCTTCGTAGCCTTCGATGCCGGCCAGCTGCAGGCCGGGAGCGCGCGCCACTTTCTGCGCCACGGCCATCGCTTCGGCGGGCGTGCGGCAGCCGGCGCGCTTGCCGGGCAGGCCCAGTTCCACCAGCAGCGGCAAGGGGCGCGCCAGCTTGGCCTCGGCCACGCCGCGCGACAGGCGCTGCACGCCCTCCTCGGAATCGACCAGGGCGTAGAACTCGAAGGCGGGATCGTCCCTCATCAGCGCCAGCATGGCGCGGATGTCGGCCGGTGCCACCAGCTGGTTGGCCAGCAGCACGCGCCGCACGCCGTAGCGGTAGGCGATTTGCACCTGGGCGGCGGTGGCCAGCGTCATGCCCCAGGCGCCGTTGGCCAGCTGGGCGCCGAACAGCTGCGGACTCATGGTGGTCTTGCCGTGCGGCGCCAGCACCGCGCCGTAGCGGTCGCAGAAGCGGCGCATCCAGTCCAGGTTGTGCAGCAGCGCGGATTCCTTCAGCAGCGCCACGGGATAGCTGGTGTCGCCGCGCAGCACATTCCAGCGCTGCACGGGGATGGCGCCCTGGCGCAGGGGTTCGGTCAGCGGCAGCCCTTTGACGCCGGGCTGCAGCATTTGTTCGGCCAGGCTGTCCAGCGCCAGGCCGCCTTCGGGCAAGTGTCGGTCCATGATGATTCTCCTCCTGCCGTATTGTCCTACTTTTCTAAAAAAATTCTTGAAAGAATTCTGAATAAATTGGCAATTATGAGAAAATATTGCCTAACAGAACATGCATGGCATATTGATAAGTTAGGGGAATATGGGAATTCAGCATCGACGCCGCACCGGCATGGCGATACTCGCCGCCGTGCTGCTGGCGGGCTGCGCAGTGCAGCCGAACGGCCGAGGCGGCGTGGTGGTGGGGATGGACAGCGCACAGCTGTTCGGCACCACCCTCGCCACCTTTCAGTTGCAGGACGGCACCGAAGGGGCACTGCGCCGCGAGCAGAACAACGGCGCTTTCTCGATCAAGCTGAACGGCAGCATGCGCGTGGTGCCGCTGCCCAAGGCGGTGACGGCGCGCGTGGCGCGCGTTACGCCCATGGGTACGCGCACGGTGCTGGTGCTGGAGACGCAGGAACGCAACTGCCCCTACAAATACGAGGTGCTGTCGATCCAGGGCAGCGACGTGCTGCACTGGAGCCTGGGCAATTGCAACGACAGGCCACGGGTGTTCCTGGCCGAGGGCGGACAGGCGCTGTACTTCGACTTTCCTGCGCGCGACAGGCTGCAGCGCAATATCTACACGGACGGACGCATGCTCAACGCCGCTACGCTGCCTGCCAGCGGCATCGACCTGAACACGCGCCCCTTCGCCGACGCCGGCCTGAACCCGCCGCCCGGTGCGGCGCTCTCCCCTGCCCGCCCGGCGCCCGGCCTGGACGCGCAGCAGACCGGCACGGCACAGCGCGACGCGCAAGCCGGCGCGCCGTCCGGCGACATCGTCCGCGTGATCCCGGCGCCGCCGCACAAGGCCGGCAGCGCCGCTGGCGGGGCTGCTCCGGCGCCGGCATCGGCCACGACATCGGGCACATCAGCCACCTCGTCCGCTTCGGCCACGTCGGCGGCGGCCAGCCAGCCCGCGCCGCGGCGCAGCGCCAGCAGCAGCGCGGGCAACAGCGCCCAGGCGCGTGCCGCCACGCCGGCGCCCATGTCCTTCCCGGCGCAGGAAGTCGCGCCCATCCATCTCGATTTGCGGAAATAATTCATGCGCGCATTCCGCTTCAAACAAACGCTGTTCCTGATCGTCATCACCCTGCTGTACCTGTGCTTTGAACTGGGCTTCAACGCCCGGCTGCTGGATGTGGTGGGCGGCAACGCCACGCCGGACGACGTCGACCATATCGAGTTCTATGGCCGCTCGCTGTCCGGCATCGCCGCCGCGCTGGTGCTGCTGCAGCTGATGCTGCGGCGGCGCACGCCGCAGGGCGGCGGTCCTTCGCGGCTCAAGATCGCGCTGTGCTGCGCGGCGACGGCGCTGGTGGTGTACGGCGCCATCAAGACGCTGGTGGACGTGATGGTGGCCACGCGCGACGCCGAGTTCCGCCGCACCGCCTACAACTCCATGCTGCTGCAGCGCTCGCTGGTCAACGGCCGCCTGACGCTGGACGGCCTGGTCGAGGACCAGAACCTGTTCGCCCAGCCCGAAGGCAAGGCCTTCCTGGCGCTGTTTCCCTTCCTGGCGGTATCGGTGGAGCAGCTCGACGACCGCATCAAGGGCGTGAAGGACCAGCTGATCGACGCCGCCATCCGCAAGGAAGGCAACGGCACCCAGGGCTACTACGATTCCTACACCAAGGTGATGAAGGAATTCCACGGCAACTGGCAGAAGTACGCGCGCATTCCCACCGCCTCGGACGAGGGCCTGCTGCGCGAGCAGGACAAGGCCTGGAACGACTATCTGCGCACGCTTTCGCGCCACGGCTGGACGCCGTCCACGGTGCCGGCCAACCGGCGCGGCACGGTGCAGGCCAAGGTGCGCAAGAGCGTGCCTGTGCCGCCCGACTGGGATCCGTCCGACGAGGCCACCTTCCGCGACGCGGTGGAGCAGCGCTACCGCAAAGCCATGTCGGGCACGGCGCGCGCGGTGACGGTGGGCGGCGAGCGCATTCCGCCCGGCCTGTCCTATCCGGAATTCATCGCCCGCGCCGGGGTGCAGCGCGAGCTGCGCACCCAGCTGCATTTGCCGCCCGGCGCCCAGGTGGCGGCCAGCTACGGCAGCCCGCGCGAATTTTCCCGCCTGTACGAACAAATGGTGGGGCAGGAAGTGCGCGTGCGGCGTGCCATCTACGATGCGCCGGCGGCGCGCTTCGAACAGGGCGGCAGCGCCTACCGCGACGGAGACAAGGCGGCGCGCGCCGTCATCGTGCCGCCGGTGGCGCTGTTCTTCTCGCTGCTGGGCGCCATCGGCCACTTCTCGAAACTGCTGTACCTGGTCGCCACCCTGCTGTTCCTGCTGCGCAGCGGCCCGGACGGGCAGCTGAGCCGGCGCGCCGCGCTGGGCGCGTTCGGCGTGCTGCTGCTGGCCTTCAGCGGCGTCTGGAGCAGCCTGGCGCTGGCCGACAACCGCGTCACGCGCAGCGAGCTGTTCCAGCTGATGATAGGCTGGGCGCGCGCGCCGGCGGCCGGCGACAGCGGCTGGCAGCAGGCCGGCAAAGGCGCGCTGGCCAATATCGCCCACGTGGTGGCGGTGGGCCAGGGCCACGGCTATCCCGTCAACGAAGCAATCCGCACCCATTTATTGAACGGCATGGACTATGGCTATCAACCGCAAGACAAATAAACTGCCGGGACGGCGCGCCGCCGGCCTGCTGGCCACGGCCCTGATGCTGGCCGCCGCCGCGCCCGCCATGGGTTCGGCCTGCCTGGGCATGCAGGTGCACGCCCACCGTGGCGCAGCCAGCGCGCCGGAGAACTCGCTCAGCGCCCTGCGCGCCGCCTACGAGGCCGGCGCCGACGGCGTGGAAACCGATCTGCAGATGCTGGGCGACCAGCGCTGGGTGGTGCACCACGACCTGAACACCGGCCGCGTGGTGCAGGCCGGCGCGCCACGCCCGGTGCGCCAGCTCGCCAGCGCCGACTGGAGCGCGGCGCGCATGAAGCTGCGCGGCGTGCTGACCGACGAGGCGCCGCCCTTCGCCGTCGACCTGGCGGACCTGGCCGCGGACTATCCGCAGCAAACCCTGAACGCGGAAATCAAGGATCTGGCGCCCTGCGGCCAGGTGCAGGCGCTGGTGGGCCAGCTGCGCAGCGCGATGGGCCACGGCAACTGGTTCATGACCTCGGGCGCGGCAGGCAATCTGCGCTGCGCGCGCCAAGCCGACAGCGCCGGCTACCTGGGCCTGGTCGTGTTCGACGGCCGCAATGCCGAGGCGGCCGGCGCCAACGGCCTGACGCGGCTGATCGCCAGCAAGGCCAAGGCGCCCAAGCTGGACCAGGCCTGGCTGGCGCGGGTCAAGCAGGACATCGGCATGCCGGTGGGCGTGCATGTGGACGCGCGCACCCTGGACGCCAACCCGGCGCTGCTGTCGGATGCGGCACTGATGAAAATGCCGGTGTTCGTGTACGCCGTCGATGGCGACGCCGCGCTCGCGGCTGCGCTGCAGCGCTCGCGCCAGCACAGCGGCCGCTGGCCCAGCGGCGTGATCGTGGACGAGAGCGCGGCCGGCTTCTGCGCGCGGCTGCGCTAGGCGCAAAAAAAAAGCACCGCGCGCGGCGGTGCTTTTCGGCAAACAGACAGCGCTGTCTTAGGACATGTGCTGGCCGCCGTTGATGGCGATGTTGGCGCCGGTGACGAACGCTGCCTCTTCGGACGACAGGTAAGCCACCAGGCCCGCCACTTCTTCCGGCTTGCCCAGGCGGGACATCGGAATCTGCGGCAGGATCTTCGAATCCAGCACGTCCTGCGGAATCTCCATCACCATCTTGGTGCCGATGTAGCCCGGCGAGATGGTGTTGACGGTGACGCCCTTGCGCGCCACTTCCAGCGCCAGCGCCTTGGTGAAACCGTGCACGCCGGCCTTGGCGGCCGAGTAGTTGGTCTGGCCGAAGGCGCCCTTCTGGCCGTTCACCGACGAGATGTTGATGATACGGCCCCAGCCGCGCTCCACCATGCCATCGGCGACCGGCTTGGTCATGTTGAACACGGAATCGAGGTTGGTGCTCATCACCGCGTCCCAGTTCAGCTTGTCCATCTTCTTGAAAGTCATGTCGCGCGTGATGCCGGCATTGTTGACCAGCACATCGATCGGACCGATATCCTTCACGATGGCGGCGACACAGGCTTGCGCCGAGTCGTAGTCCGCCACGTCGCACGGATAAGCCTTGAAATCAAAGCCCATGTCGCGCGTCGTGGCCAGCCATTCTTCAACTTTCTTGTTGCTAGGGGAATATGTGGTCACTACCTTATAGCCCAGCGCGGCGAGCTTGATGCACACCGCTTCGCCCAGACCACCCATACCACCTGTTACCAATGCGATTCTTGCCATTTGTCATCCCCTCTTATTGTCTCAAACACTAAAAGAACTGAACTGCCTGCTGCGGTACTGCTGATACCTTGCTTACGCGCGCTCAACCGCCAGCGCCACGCCCATGCCGCCGCCGATGCACAGCGAAGCCAGGCCTTTCTTGGCGTCGCGGCGCACCATTTCGTGCAGCAGCGTGACCAGGATGCGGGCGCCCGACGCGCCGATCGGGTGGCCGATGGCGATGGCGCCGCCGTTCACGTTGATCTTGCTGGTGTCCCAGCCCATTTCCTTGTTCACGGCCAGGGCCTGGGCGGCGAAGGCTTCGTTGATTTCCATCAGGTCCAGGTCGTCCGGCGTCCAGCCGGCTTTTTTCAGGCACAGCTTGGCGGCCGAGACCGGGCCCATGCCCATGTAGGCCGGGTCGATGCCGGACGAGGCGTAGGCTTTCACCTTGGCCAGCGGGGTCAGGCCCAGCTCGCGCGCCTGGCTGGCGGACATCATGATGACGGCGGCAGCGCCGTCGTTCAGGCCGGAGGCGTTGCCGGCGGTGACCGTGCCTTCCTTGTTGAAAGCGGGACGCAGGCCGGCCAGCGCTTCCAGCGTGGAGCCCGGCTTGATGTATTCGTCGGCGTCGAACAGGAAGGTGCCCTTCTTCTGCGCGATTTCCAGCGGAATGATCTCGTCCTTGAACTTGCCTTCCTTCTGCGCCGCTTCGGCCTTCAGCTGCGACTGCAGGGCGAACTCGTCCTGCGCTGCGCGGGAAATGTCATACTTTTTCGCCACGTTTTCAGCGGTCACGCCCATGTGGTACTGGTTGTACACATCCCACAGGCCGTCGACGATCATGGTGTCGGTCATCTTCACGTCGCCCATGCGGAAGCCGTCGCGCGAGCCGTTCAGCACGTGCGGCGAGGCGCTCATGTTTTCCTGGCCGCCGGCGATGATGATGTTGGCGTCACCGCACCTGATGGCCTGGGTGGCCAGGTGGGTGGCTTTCAGGCCCGAACCGCACACCTTGTTGATGGTGTAGGCCGGGATGCTGGTCGGCAGGCCGGCCTTGATCACAGCCTGGCGCGCCGGGTTCTGGCCCACGCCGGCGGTCAGCACCTGGCCCAGGATGGCTTCGTTGATCAGGTTCGCGTCCAGGCCGGTCTTGGCCAGCAGGCCCTTGATGACATGCGCGCCCAGTTCGGCTGCGGGAATCTTGGCCAGGCTGCCGCCGAATTTGCCTACGGCGGTACGGCCCGCCGCTACGATAACTACATCATCCATTTAATTCTCCAGAAGATCCAACCGAATGGTCAGGTGATTAAGATTGACGGTGCTTTCATTCTAACGATTTGTGGAGCGCGCGGTTGAATAACCCTTGTATTTGCTCGGTTGCTTCAACGAACAGCACGCTCGTGCCATTTAAGGCATTGCACAATTGACGGGTAATGACGATGGAGTTGGCGAGCGCGGCGTTAACAATATCGTGCTGAAAATCGGCCAGGTCGGAGAGGCTGCGGAAGTGGTCTTGATCGTGCTTGAACATGGATTCCTTCAGGATGCAGGGCCTGTGGCGAAAAACACCATCCTAGCGGTCCCCGCGCGCACTGGCTTTGATATTCGTCAATGCTAACAACTGCTGCCCCACTGAAAGCTCACCAATTGTCACGATAAAACATCACGACAATAACTTGATTCCATCCAGCGTGGCCGCGCACTGTTCCCGTATCACATTAACGAAGTCGAGCACATAGGCTTTCTCGCGTAATGCTTCCGGTACGGAAACAAATAAGTCGCTCCATAAACCTTGCTCGCCGATAGGACGAGCGCTCACATAATCGTAATCAACATAGTTTTTTATTGCCCAATTCGGCAAAGCGGCCAGGCCGCGGCGGCTGGCCACCAATTGCAAAATAGCCACAGTCAGTTCGGCCGTGCGGCGTTCGAAGCCGATGCCGGCCGGGCGCAACACTTCGCGGATCAGGTCGATGCGCGCTTCCGGCACCGGATAGGTGATCAGGGTTTCGCCTTCAAAGTCGGCGGCTTGCAGGCGGCGCTGCGCTTGCAGGCGGTGCTTCAGCGCCATCACCACCAGGATTTCAAAGCGGAACAGCGGGAAGGTGGCGAAGTCGGCGCTGTAATCGGAGCCGATGACGAGGTCGGCATTGCCGGCGCGCAGCAGCTCGGCCGGCTCGCTGTGGAAGCCGGACACCAGGTCGATTTCCACGTCCGGCCAGCGCTTGCGGAACTCGTCCATGACGGGCATCAGCCAGTCGAAACAGGTGTGGCACTCGAGCGCCACGCGCAGCTGGCCCTGGTCGCCTTGCGACAGGCGCGCCACGTCGCGTTCGGCCTGCTCGATTTCCGGCAGCAGGGTGTCGGCCAGGCGCAGCAGCCGGGCGCCGGTGGCGGTGAAGCCGATCGGCACCGATTTTCGCTCAAACAGCGGGCTCCCGTAGCGATCTTCCAGCAATTTAATCTGGTGCGACAGCGCTGACTGGGTCAGGTTGAGCAACTGGGCTGCACGCACCAGGCTACCTGCGGAACGCAGGGCGCTAAGGGTACGGAGGTGGCGGATTTCCAGCATGACGGGCCTTGTATTAATTTATTTCACGTTGACGCGCAAAATCTTTCGTTTTGATTATAAACGTCTTTGCCGCACACTTTACCTCACCAATATTTAATGCGGATGACAACAATCATGAAATCAATTCAGACACATATTCCCGGTTTTCCACGCATAGGCGCGGCACGCGAACTCAAGTTTGCGCTGGAAAAACACTGGCGCGGCGAGAGTACCGAGGCCGAACTGGAAGCGGCCGGCGCGGCATTGCGCGCCCGCCACTGGGCGCAGCAGCGCGACGCGGGCCTGGACCTGGTATCGGTGGGCGACTTCGCTTTTTACGACCAAGTGGCCAACCATATCCAGCTGCTGGGCTGCGAGCCGGCGCGCTTCGGTTTCCACGCGGAGCAGGGCCAGCTGGCGCGCTATTTCGCCATGGCGCGCGGCGTTTCCCATGCGGAGCATGAGCACCACGCCAGCTGCACGCATCAGCACGGCAACGAGCACGGCAGCCAGCACAGCGCGCAGGCGCTGGAAATGACCAAGTGGTTCGACACCAATTACCACTACCTGGTGCCGGAGTTCTCGCCGGAAACCGAGTTCTCGCTTGCCTGCGAGCGCCTGTTTGCCGAAGTGGCCGAGGCGCAGGCGCTGGGCCACGCGGTCAAGGCGGTGCTGATCGGGCCGCTGACTTTCCTGTGGCTGGGCAAGGAGCGCAGCGCCGGCTTTGACCGCCTCTCGTTGCTGGACAAGCTGCTGCCGGTGTACGGCGCGGTGCTGGACCGCCTGAAGCAGCAAGGCGTAAGCTGGGTGCAGATTGACGAACCCATCCTTGGCCTGGACCTGCCGCCGGCCTGGCGCAATGCTTTCGAGAACACCTACTGGCAGCTGAACCAGGTGGGCGTGCCGCTGCTGCTGGCCACCTACTTCTCGCCGCTGGAAGAAAACGTCAGCCTGGCGTGCCGCCTGCCGGTGGCGGGCCTGCATGTGGACGGCGTGCGCGCCGCGCATGAGCTGACCAGCGTGGCGGACTGGCTGCCGGTGCACAAGGTGCTCTCGGTGGGCATCGTGGACGGCCGCAATATCTGGCGCACGGACCTGGACCTGGCGCTGGCGCAGCTCGCGCCCATCGCGGCCAAGCGCGGCGGCAAGCTGTGGCTGTCCACCTCGTGCTCGCTGCTGCACACGCCGTTCAGCCTGGAGAACGAAACCGCGCTGGACGCCGAGGTCAAAAGCTGGCTGGCCTTCGCCGGCGAGAAGCTGGGCGAACTGGCGCTGCTGAGGACCGCGCTGCTGCGGGCCGGCGCCGCCGGCGAAGGGCCGGCGCAGGTGCAGGCACTGGACACGGCCGGCGACGGCGCGGCATTCGACGCCGCCTGGGCAACGTCCCGCGCCGCCTGCGCCAGCCGCCGCGCCAGCCCGCGCGTGCACAACCCTGCCGTGGCGGCGCGCATCGCCGCCCTGCCGGTCCACGCCGACCGCCGCGCCGCGCCCTTCCCTGCCCGCCAGGCGGTGCAGCGCGCGCGCTTCCAGCTGCCATCCTTCCCCACCACCACCATAGGCTCCTTCCCGCAGACGCCGGCCATCCGCGCCGCGCGCGCCGGCTTCAAGCGCGGCGAACTCGGCGCGGCGGCCTACGAGCAAAGCATGCGCGAGGAAATCGCCTACGCCATCGCGCGCCAGGAGGAACTGGGCCTGGACGTGCTGGTGCACGGCGAAGCGGAGCGCAACGACATGGTGGAATACTTCGGCGAACAACTGGACGGCTTCACCTTCACCCAGCTGGGCTGGGTGCAATCCTACGGCTCGCGCTGCGTGAAGCCGCCCATCATTTACGGCGACGTGGCCCGTCCGCAAGCAATGACCGTGGACTGGACCGTACACGCCCAATCGCTGACCGGCAAACCGGTGAAAGGCATGCTCACCGGCCCGGTCACCATCCTGCAATGGTCCTTCGTGCGCGACGACCAGCCGCGCGCCCAGACCACGCTGCAAATCGCGCTATCCATCCGCGACGAGGTGGCGGACCTGGAACAGGCCGGCATCGGCATTATCCAGATCGACGAACCCGCCGTGCGCGAAGGCTTGCCGCTGCGCCGCAGCCGCTGGGGCGAATACCTGGACTGGGCCACGCGCGCCTTCCGCGTGTCGGCCAGCGTGGCGCGCGATGAAACGCAGATCCACACCCATATGTGCTACGCCGAGTTCAACGACATCCTGCCGCAGATCGCCGCCATGGACGCGGACGTCATCACCATCGAAACCAGCCGCTCGGCGATGGAACTGCTGGCCGGCTTCGGCGCCTTCCGCTATCCGAACGAGATCGGTCCCGGCGTGTACGACATCCACTCGCCGCGCGTGCCGGAAACGGCGGAAATGGTGCGCCTGCTGAAAAAGGCCAGCGCGGTGATCCCGGCGGCGCAGCTGTGGGTGAATCCGGACTGCGGCCTGAAGACCCGTGGCTGGAAGGAAACGGAAGCCGCGCTGCGCAATATGGTGGCGGCGGCGCGCGAATTGCGGGCCGCCTGAAGCGCGCGCATCCCGCCTGCCGCCCAGGCCCAGAGCCGTTTCACGCGTGAGACGGCTCTCCCATTTCCGGCCCAACCACAGTAAAATGCTTGAGCCTTTGGCAAATCCTGGCCGATGGGCCGCCAAGCTGACTCTTTTACTGATCGTTTATGTCCAAAAGCTCGTTCCAAAAGCCCATCGAAATCAAAATTTCCACCGTCGTTGCCGTTTCCGCCATCCTGAACACTTCGGATGGCATCGCACTCGACGCCGCCCTCAACGAAATGACCGGCGGCACGCCCGACTTCTTTGAAGGCGACCTGACCGTCATCGACGTCGGCTCGCTGGCGCCAGGCTGCGCGCGCATCGACTGGGGCAGCATTATTGCCCTGCTGAAAAAATACCGCTTGAATCCGGTGGCCGTGCGCAATGCCGCGCCGGACATGATAGACGACATCCTGGCCCAGGGCCTGTCGCTCGACAGCGGCAAGCGCGACGAAGAAAAACCGGCGGCGCCGGCAGCAGCGCCAGCACCCGCGCCGGTGGCCGAAGCCGCCCCGGCAGCCGCGCCCGCCGTCGGCGCCGCCGGCACCATGATTATCGACACCCCGGTGCGCGCCGGCCAGCGCATCTACGCGCGCGGCGGCGACCTGATCGTGACGGCTGTGGTCAACAACGGCGCCGAAATCATCGCCGACGGCAGCATCCACGTCTACAACACCCTCAACGGCCGCGCGCTGGCGGGCGCTTCCGGCAATGCCGACGCGCGCATCTTCGCCCTGTCCATGTCGCCGGAATTGGTGTCGATTGCGGGCGTGTACAGCACTTTTGAAGACGGTTTCCCTGCCGAGCACGCACGCAAACCCACACAAATCAGCCTGGTGGGCGACCGAATCGATATACTATCTGTCAATTCCCCTACTCGCGCTTAATGCTCAACCGCGGCTAGACTGCGGTTCAGCTTTCTGAAAAGGACACTTTTGTGGCAAGAATTATCGTTGTAACGTCCGGCAAGGGCGGTGTCGGCAAGACGACGTCCAGCGCCAGCTTCTCCTCCGGCCTGGCCTTGCGCGGGCACAAAACCGTGGTGATCGACTTCGACGTCGGCCTGCGCAACCTCGACCTGATCATGGGCTGCGAACGCCGCGTGGTGTACGACCTGATCAACGTGATCAACAAGGAAGCCACGCTGAACCAGGCCCTGATCAAGGACAAGCACTGCGACAACCTGTTCATCCTGCCCGCTTCGCAGACGCGCGACAAAGACGCGCTGTCGGAAGAAGGCGTGGAAGCGGTGCTGCACGAGCTGATCAACATGGGCTTCGAATACATCATCTGCGACTCGCCGGCCGGCATCGAGCACGGCGCGCTGATGGCGCTGACCTTCGCCGACGAGGCGCTGGTGGTGACCAATCCGGAAGTGTCGTCGGTACGCGACTCGGACCGCATCCTGGGCATCATCCAGGCCAAGTCGCGCCGCGCGCAATCGGGCGGCGAGCCGGTCAAGGAACACCTGCTGATCACCCGCTACTCGCCGAAACGCGTGGAAGCGGACGAAATGCTGTCCTACCAGGACGTGCAGGAAATCCTGCGCATCCCGCTGATCGGCATCATTCCGGAATCGGAATCGGTGCTGCACGCATCCAACCAGGGCAATCCCGCCATCCACTTCAAGGGCACCGACGTCGCCGACGCCTATGAAGACGTGGTGTCGCGCTTCCTGGGCGAAGACCTGCCGCTGCGTTTCACGACCTACGAAAAGCCCGGCCTGCTGCAGCGTATCTTCGGAGGGAAGTAATATGGCCCTGCTGTCATTCCTGTTCCCGAGCAAGCCCAAGACGGCCACCGCCGCCAAGGAGCGCCTGCAAATCATCATCGCGCGCGAACGCAATGGCCGCGCCGGTCCGGACTTCCTGCCTGCCCTGCACAAGGAACTGATCGAGGTGATTTCCAAGTACACCAAGGTGAACGCCGACGACATCAAGATCTCGCTGGACCGCCAGGGCAACCTGGAGGTGCTCGACGTCAACGTGGTGCTGCCGGACGCCTGAGTCCGGCTAGGGCGCAGCGTCGCGCTGCGCCAGCATGACCTCCTGCGCCACCCTGGCGCAGGCTTCCACGTGCTGGTAGCCAATCTGGCGGAAGGCGAAAAAGCCGATCGCCGCCGCAGCGGCCTGGCCGGCCAGCGGTACAAAACGGGTAGCCTGCCTGGCCACCAGCCCGGCGCCGGCCCGCTGCATCATCCGCAGCACCACTTCCCTGGTCACATATTTGCCCACCATGGTGCCGCCCACGTTGACGGCGGCCTGGTAGGCCAGCAGCCGGAAACGCGGCTGCAAGCGCCCCACCTGCTCCGGCGTCAGGCCGAATTCCCGGTTCACGTCCTCGATCAGCTCGGAAAACAGGCGCAAGTCGGACACCACGTCCAATCCCGGAATCGGCACCGCCGACATGCCGGCCGACACGGCGGCACGCCGCTGCACCAGGCGCCGGCAGCGCGCGCGCACCTCGTCAAGCTCCTGTTCAGAGGCCGGTATCAACGTCCATTTCACGTCTTTCTTTGTAAACATGATGACTTTTCGTGTTACGCAATTGTACCAAAGGCCATTGAAAAGCTACTTTTAAGGGAGTACCGTGTAATCATACGACGAGTTTGCATAAGAACATTTTTGATTCTCACAGGAAAAATTTCATTCCTGAAGTGATACACTCTGTCGGCCGCCCGTGTAACTATATTCCAACTTCCTCGGCGAACGCCTTGCATCGCCGGACTTGAACCGCCCTATCATGAGAATCGTAGTACTAGACAATGACCGCAGCCAAGCCGACGTGATCTGCCAGGTGCTCACCTCGGCGGGTCACATTTGCCACGGCTTCCAGACCGCCAAGGACCTGCTCGGCCACTTGCGCAAGGACAGCTATGACATGCTGATCCTGGACTGGCAGGTGGCGGACATGAGCGGCGCCGAAGTGGTGCGCCGCGCCCGCGAAAAAATGCCTGAACAGGCGCCGGTGCTGTTCCTGACCACCGCCTCCGGCGAAGACGACATCGTGGCCGGCCTGGCTGCCGGCTGCGACGATTATATGATCAAGCCGCTGCGCCGCAGCGAACTGGTGGCGCGCGTGCAAGCCCTGCTGCGCCGCGCCTATCCTACGCAGAACGGCGCCGAACAGCTGCAATTTGGCCAGTACGTCTTCGAAACCCGCCCGGGCCGCCTGCTGATGGACGGCGCCGTGCTGGACGTGACGCACAAGGAGTTCTACCTGGCGCTGCTGTTTTTCCGCAACATCGGCCGTCCGCTGTCGCGCGCCTACATCCATGAAGCCGTGTGGATACGCGAAACCGCCATTCCTTCGCGCACCATGGACACCCACGTCTCGCGCGTGCGCAACAAGCTGCAGCTGAAGCCGGAAAACGGTTTCCGCCTGGTGCCGGTGTACAGCTACGGCTACCGCCTGGAAAAGCTGGGCGCCTGAGCCGCGCCTCAAGCAAATAGCGGCTATCGGCCCCGGCCGCCGGTGAGGCCGGACGCATCACGGTATAATGACCGGTAACGTTCCTATCCCGCCGCATACTGTCAAAAATGCAACTGCTTGCCGTCGGCCTCAACCATACCACCGCTCCAGTGTCGCTGCGCGAACAACTGGCGTTCGCCCCTGAGCAACTGGGTCAGGCGGTGACGGCGGCGCGCGCGTGGTTCGAGCGCATCGACCCGCGCGGCGGCGACGAGGCGGCCATCCTGTCGACCTGCAACCGCACCGAGCTGTACGCGGCCAGCCACGGCGTCAATCCGCTCGACGCGGGCGCCCATTTCCTGGCCGACTTCCACAAGCTCAACTACGGCGAACTGCGCCCGCATTTGTACATGCTGCCGCAACACGACGCGGTGCGCCACACTTTCCGCGTCGCTTCCGGGCTGGATTCCATGGTGCTGGGCGAAACCCAGATCCTGGGCCAGATCAAGGACGCCATCCGCACCGCCGAGGAAGTCGGCGGCTTGGGCACCTATCTGCACCAATTGTTCCAGCGCAGTTTCTCCGTGGCCAAGGAAGTGCGCAGCACCACCGAGATCGGCGCGCACAGCGTGTCGATGGCGGCGGCCGCCGTGCGCCTGTCGCAGCGCATCTTCGACAAGATTTCCGAGCAAAACGTGCTGTTCATCGGCGCCGGCGAAATGATAGAACTGTGCGCCACGCACTTCGCGGCGCAGAATCCGAAAAGCATCACCATCGCCAACCGCACCATGGAGCGCGGCGAGCAGCTGGCGCACCGCTTCGGCGCCAAGGCCATGCGCCTGGCCGATTTGCAGGACCGCCTGCAGCACTACGACATCGTCATTTCCTGCACCGCCTCCTCGCTGCCGCTGATCGGCCTGGGCATGGTGGAGCGCGCCATCAAGGCGCGCCGCCACAAGCCCATGTTCATGGTGGACCTGGCGGTGCCGCGCGACATCGAACCCGAAGTGGGCCGCCTCAGCGACGTCTTCCTGTACACCGTGGACGACCTCGGCAAAGTGGTGCAGACCGGCATGGAAAACCGCCAGGCGGCGGTGGCGCAGGCCGAAGCCATTATCGAAACCCGGGTGCAGTCCTTTATGCACTGGATAGACGACCGCGCCGTGGTGCCCGTGATCCAGAGCCTGCAGGAAAGCGGCGAAGCGCTGCGCCAGATGGAACTGGAGCGCGCCCGCAAGATGCTGGCCAAGGGCGAAGACATCGACGCGGTGCTGGAAGCCCTGTCCAAGGGCCTGACCGCCAAGTTCATGCACGGCCCGCAGCAGGCGCTGCACCGCGCCCAGGGCGACGAGCGCGCCCAGCTGGCCACCTTGCTGCCCCAGATGTTCCGCGGCCGCCGTTAGCGCAGCCAGCTTCCCCCCTGGCGTCCGCGCCGCAGCAGTACCGCACTCCCCATTCCACGTATTTCACAGAGCACCCATGAAACCATCAATGCTGGCCAAGCTGGACCAATTGGCAAACCGACTCGACGAACTGGACGAACTGCTGATGTCCGAGGGCGCCACCTCCAATATGGACAGCTACCGCAAGATGACGCGCGAACACGCCGAACTCGGTCCGCTGGTGGCGCTGTACAAGGACTACCAGGGCGCGCTGGGCGACATCGCCGAGGCGCAGGCCATGCTGTCCGATCCGGAGATGAAGGAGTTCGCGCAGGAAGAAATCGAAGCGGGCAAGGGCCGCCTGGCCGAGCTGGAACTGGCGCTGCAGAAAATGCTGTTGCCCAAGGACGCCAACGACGAGCGCAACATCTTCCTCGAGATCCGCGCCGGCACCGGTGGCGACGAATCGGCGCTGTTCGCGGGCGACCTGCTGCGCATGTACACCCGCTTCGCCGAGCGCAACCGCTGGCAGGTTGAGATGGTGTCGGAGTCGGCCTCCGACCTGGGCGGCTACCGCGAGGTCATCGTGCGCCTGGTGGGCAACGGCGTGTACTCCAAGCTGAAATTCGAATCGGGCGGCCACCGCGTGCAGCGCGTGCCGGCCACCGAGACCCAGGGCCGCATCCACACCTCGGCCTGCACCGTGGCGGTGATGCCGGAAGCGGACGAGGTGGAGGACGTGCACATCAATCCGGCCGACCTGCGCATCGACACCTTCCGCGCCTCGGGCGCGGGCGGCCAGCACATCAACAAGACCGACTCGGCCGTGCGCCTGACCCACTTGCCCACCGGCATCGTGGTGGAGTGCCAGGACGACCGTTCGCAGCACAAGAACAAGGCCCAGGCCATGAAAGTGCTGGCGGCGCGCATCAAGGACGTGCAGCTGCGCGAGCAGCAGTCGAAGGAGGCCGCCACCCGCAAGAGCCTGATCGGCTCGGGCGACCGCAGCGAGCGCATCCGCACCTACAACTACCCGCAGGGCCGCATGACGGACCACCGCATCAACCTGACCTTGTACAAGCTGGACTTCATCATGGACGGCGACCTGGCGGAGCTGACCAACGCCCTGGCCGCCGAACACCAGGCCGAGCTGCTGGCCGCGCTGGGTGATTAATTGAGACTTAAGGCGCGGGCGCGCCGCTTTGTGCGAAAATTGCCCCGCCTATAATCTTTCCATACCATGATGAATCCACGTTCCCTGCTCCTGTCCATCGCCCTGGCCTGCTTCGGCCTGATCGGCGTCGCCCTGTATCTGCAGCACGTGGTGGATCTGCTGCCCTGCCCGCTGTGCGTGATCCAGCGCTATCTGTTCCTGCTGATCGGCTTCGCCTGCCTGGCCGGCTACTTCATGAAGAACACCGCCATCGGCACCGGCATCGGCCTGCTGGGCGCGCTGGGCGGCCTGGGCGTGGCGGGCAAGCACCTGTATGTGCTGGCCCACCCCGGCTTGTCTTGCGGCATCGATCCTATGGAAACCATGCTCAACAAGATCCCCACCGCGACCTATCTGCCCTTCCTGTTCCAGGCCGACGGCCTGTGCGAGAACGCCACCGACGGCCTGCTCGGCATGTCGATCCCGCAGTGGGCCTTTGTCTGGTTCGGCCTGTTCGCGGTAGCCCTGGGCTGGTCGCTGCTGCGCCGCCGCGCGCGATGATCGCTGCCGGCGCCACCATCGCCGCCGTGCAGGCGCAAACGCACTACGCGCAGCGCCTGGACCCGCTCGACAACCGCATCCTGATCTGCCACGCGCTCGGCCTGACGCGCGTGGCCCTGATCACCCAGTCCGAACGCGCGCTCACGGCGGACGAGGCGGCCCGCCTGTCCGCGCTGCTGCAGCGCCGCCTGGACGGCGAACCCATCGCCTACATCGTCGGCGAGCGCGAGTTCTTCGGGCTGCCCTTCAAGGTCAGCCCCTCGGTGCTGATACCGCGCCCGGACACCGAACTGCTGGTGGAGCTGGCCATCGAGCGCCTGCCGCCGTCCGGCCGCGTGCTCGACATGGGCACAGGCAGCGGCGCCATCGCCGTGGCGCTGGCCCATACCCGGCGCGACGCCGACGTCACCGCGCTGGACGTGAGCCCGGCCGCGCTGGAGGTGGCGCGCGGCAACGCCGAACTGAACGGCGCCCGCGTGCGCTTCCTGGAAAGCGACTGGTACAGCGCCGCCGCCGGCCAGCGCTACCAGCTCATCGTCTCCAACCCGCCCTATATCGCCGACGGCGACCGCCACCTGTCCGAGGGCGACCTGCGCTTCGAGCCGGGCGGCGCGCTGACCGACTACGCCGACGGCCTGAGCGCGCTGCGCACCATCATCGCGGGCGCGCCGGCGCACCTGGAAGCCGGCTGCTGGCTGCTGATGGAGCACGGCTACGACCAGGCCGAGGCCGTGCGCGCACTGCTGGCCGCGCAGGGGTACACTGAGGTGCAAAGCTGGCGCGACCTGGCCGGCATCGAGCGCGTCAGCGGCGGCATCGCGCCCACCACGGCGGCCTGAAACCGCGCCGTGGCGCGGGCCGCGCGCCTTTTGATAAAATAGCAATCCGAGCTTTTTGGGCGGTCGCCGACGCGCTTGGCCGTTTTCGGTTAATCTCGCACCAATCTTACATTGCTGCACCAGAAAGGAAGCCCAAATTGTCCAACCTATTGACGCGCCGCCTGGCCTTGTTGGCCGATGACAAGCACCGCGCGGTGCTGGGCGGCGGCTTGCGCGGCATAGAGCGGGAAACCCTGCGCGTGGACCCCGCCGGCCATCTGGCGGCCACCTCCCACCCGGTCGCGCTGGGCTCGGCGCTCACGCACCCGGAAATCACCACCGACTACGCGGAAACCTTGCTCGAGTTCATCACTCCGGCCGAGCACGACATCGCCATCACGCTGAACAAGCTGGACGCCATCCACCGCTACAGCTACAGCAAGCTGGGCAGCGAAATGCTGTGGAGCCAGTCCATGCCCTGCCAGTTGCCGGCCGAGGAAGACATCGAAATCGCCTGGTACGGCAAGTCGAATATGGGCATGCTCAAGCATGTGTACCGGCGCGGCCTGGCCGTGCGCTACGGCAAGGCCATGCAGTGCATCGCCGGCATCCACTACAACTACTCGCTGGACGAGCGGCTGTGGGCGCTGCTGCACGACAGCGAAGCGGACGATCGCAAGCTCTCGGCCAAGGCCTACCAGTCCGAGCGCTACTTCGCCACCATCCGCAACTTCCGCCGCTACAGCTGGCTGCTGATGTATCTGTTCGGCGCCTCGCCGGCGCTGTCGGCCAGCTTCCTGCGCGGCCGTCCGCACAAGCTCGAGCAGCTTTCGGACGACACGCTTTACCTGCCCTACGCCACCAGCCTGCGCATGAGCGACCTGGGCTACCAGAACGACGCCCAGTCCGGCCTGAGCCCGCACGAGAACTGCCTGGACAGCTATGTGGCCACGCTCACCAAGGCGGTGAACCAGCCCTACGCGCCCTACGCGGAAATCGGCACCAAGAAGGATGGCGAATGGGTGCAGCTGTCCACCAATGTGATCCAGATCGAGAACGAGTATTACTCGACGATACGCCCCAAGCGCGTGATCCGCAGCGGCGAGCGCCCCATCCAGGCGCTGTGCTCGCGCGGCGTGCAGTACATCGAAGTGCGCTGCATGGACGTGGACCCGTTCGAGCCGGTCGGCATCAGCCTGGAAACGGGCCGCTTCCTGGACGCCTTCCTGCTGTTCTGCGCGCTGGAGGAAAGCCCCGCCATCTCCGAGGAGCAGGGCCGCATCTACACCGAGAACTTTGCGCGCACCGTGAAGGAAGGCCGCCGTCCTGGCCTGACGCTGCAGCACAACGGCGCCGAAGTGACGCTGCAGGCCTGGGGCCGCGAGCTGCTGGACCGCATCCGCCCCGTGGCCGAACTGCTGGACCGCCAGCGCGGCGGCAGCGTGCATGCCGAGGCTATGGCCGTGCAGGCCGCCAAGCTGGACGATCCGGACCGCACGCCGTCCGCGCGCGTGCTGCGCGAACTGCGCGCCAACGGCGGCTCGTTTGCCGCCTTCGGCCTGCACCAGAGCGAACGCCACGCGGCCTACTTCCGCAGCCATCCGCCCACCGCCGAGGAAGCCGCCTACTTCGACGCGCAGGCAGCCGCCTCGCTGGCCGAACAGGACGCGATGGAAGCGGCCAACACCGGCAGCTTCGACGACTTCGTGGCCGCCTACCGCAACAGCAACCTGTGTAAAAACGTCGGCTAAGCCACCGTGCTGACCTTCTACAACGAGCAGCACGGCCAGCACCAGGGCCGCTACGAAATCTTCCGTGGCGAAATGGTGCCCTGCTTCGAGAAGGCGGAGCGGGTCGACTCCGTGCTGGCCGAACTGGGCCGGCGCGGCCTGGGGCAGATCGTCACGCCGCACGGCGTGCCGCTGATGACGCTGGAGCGCGTGCACAGCCCGCGCTATCTGCAGTTCCTGCGCGGCGCCTGGAACGAATGGCTGGCGCTCGATCCGGCCAACGCCGGCAAGGACGCCTTCCCCGCCGTGTGGCCGGTGCGCTCGCTGCGCTCGGACATCGAACCGGATAATTTCTGCGCCAGGCTGGGCCTGTATTCCATGGACAGCGGCACGCCCATCACGGCCGGCACCTGGACCGCCGCCAAGACCGGCGCCGACTGCGCCGTCAACGCGGCGCACGCGCTGCGCCTGGGCGAGCGCAGCACCTTCGCGCTGACGCGCCCTCCCGGCCACCACGCCGGGGCCGACTTCTACGGCGGCTACTGCTTCCTGAACAACGCCGCGCTGGCGGCCCAGCACCTGCTGGACGACGGCGCGCGCAAAGTCGCCATCCTGGACATCGACTACCACCACGGCAACGGCACGCAGAGCATCTTCTACGACCGCAGCGACGTGCTGTTCGTCTCCATCCACGCCGACCCGCGCCAGGAATATCCCTTCTACCTGGGCCACGCCGACGAAACCGGCGCGGGCGCGGGTCTGGGCTTCAACGTCAACCTGCCGCTGCCCCACGGCACCGGCACGCAAGCCTGGTTCGCCGCGCTGGAGACCGCCTGCGTGCGCCTGCAGATGTATGCGCCGGAAGCGCTGGTGGTGTCGCTGGGCGTGGACACCTTCGCCGGCGACCCGCTGTCGCACTTCGCGCTGCAAAGCGCGGACTACCTGCGCATCGGCGAGCGCCTGGCCTGGCTCGGCCTGCCCACCGCCTTCGTGTTCGAGGGCGGCTACGCGGTGAAGGAACTGGGCGTGAACGTGGTCAATGTGCTGGAAGGCTTCGAGACAGCCTTGTAAGCGCTGTACGCGCGCGCTCACGCCGATGCCGCAACAGCAGGCCCACGTTGCCGCCACCCTGCTAGACTAGGCGCCTCATTCCCTCACGACAGGAGACGCCATGAAATTCAGCAGCAAACTGTTTGCAATCGCAGCCCTGGCCAGCGGCATGGCCAGCAATGGGGCCACTGCGGCGCCGGTCAGCTACGACGTCGATCCGCACCACACCTTCCCCAGCTTCGAAGCCGACCACATGGGCATCTCCTTCTGGCGCGGGAAGATCAACAAGAACAGCGGCAAGATCGTGCTGGACCGCGAAGCCGGGCAAGGCACGGTCGATATCGCCATCGACCTGTCCAGCATCGATTTCGGCGAAGACCTGCTCAACAAATGGGCGCTCGGCAAAGACTTCTTCGACGTGAAAAAGCACGGCAAAACCGCGCGCTACAGCGGCAAGCTCAATCTCGCCAACGGCGACCCCACCGAAGTGCAGGGCCAGCTCACGCTGATGGGCGTGACCAAGCCGCTCACGCTCAAGCTGAACCGCTTCAAATGCATACCGCACCCCATGCTCAAGCGCGAACTGTGCGGAGCGGACGCCGCCGCCACCTTCAACCGCGAGGAGTTCGGCCTCGCGGCGGGCAAGGACTATGGCTTCTCGATGGATGTGGCCTTGCGCATCCAGGTGGAAGCGGTGGCGGCGAAGTAAGGCGCAGGCACCCGGCTCAGCGGTGCAGCTCGCCGGCGCGCTCCGGCTGGTACAGCACGTCCAGCACGGTGAGCTTGAAGGCGGCGCCGTCGGGACGCGTCCAGTCGATGGAGTCGCCGGCCGACAGGCCGATCAGGGCGTTGCCCACCGGCGCCAGCACCGAGATGCGGTCGTCGCCGGGACGCATGTCCTTGGGATAGGCCAGCGTGAGCGTGAATTCCTCGGCCGGCTGGTCCAGCGCAAAACGCACGCGCGAATTCATGGTGACGACGTCCGGCGGCATGTCGGCCGGTTCCACCAGCTCGGCGCGCGACAGTTCTTCCAGCAGTGCATGGCGGGCGGCCGACTGCGCGGACGGCAGCGCGTCCAGCAGCGTCTCAAGGCGGTCCATGTCGACGGACGACACAACGATATTGGGTCTCATGATGTAACTCCACAAATGTCAGGAAAAAGGCAAGGCAGTTGGAGAGCGGCCCGGAGGGAGGGAAGACGGCGTCTTCCTGGCGTTCCCGCCGGGCCTCAGGAAAGGCCGGCGAGATCACGCGCGTGCGCGCGCCAGCCTTCGTCGCACAGGGGCGAAGGGGCGCAGCAATACGGGCGGTTACTCGGCAGGGTCATGAGGATCAGGATATCGGGACTGTCCCGAGTATAACCGCTTTGTTCAGACGCGGGCCGGCGCCGGCCAGGCGCCCATGGCCAGCGCCACCACTTCCAGCAGTTTCTTGCGGCCGGCGCCGTCGCGCGCCTGCAAGGTCATGCCTTCGATCACCGTGTAGTAGAAGCGCGCCAGCGCCGCCGCGCCGGTGTCGGCCGGCAGTTCGCCGGCGTCGATGCCGCGCGCGATCCAGCGGCCGATACCGGCCTCCACTTCGGCGCGGCGCCCGCGCAACAGTTCCTGCACTTTGGCCGCCGCCGGCGAGCCGTTGACGGCGGACGCGATCACCATGCATCCCGGGGGTTGTCCGGCGCGCGTCAGCTCGATGGCGTTGCTCTTCAGGAGCTGCTCCACCGTGCTGCGCGCGCTCTGGCCCTGCGCGAACACCGCCTCCGCATTGCCCGGACCGGCCGCGTAGCGTTCCACCGCCTCCAGGAACAGGCGCTCCTTGTCGCCGAAGGCCGAGTACAGGCTGGGCGGCGTGATCCCCATGGCCTGCGTGAGGTCGCTGATGGACGTGGATTCATAGCCATGCCGCCAGAACAGCAGCATGGCTTTTTCCAGGGCGGCGTCGCGGTCGAAGGACAGCGGACGCCCGCGAACGCGGACCGGCGGGGTGGCGGGAGCGGTTTCTTTTTTCATAGTGATCGATATTAAATACATTGACAGCGCATTGCAAGCGGAATATATTTCATCTAATTACATAGTGATCGCTATGTATATCAAGTCAATCGACCCGGAGAAACCCATGAAATCCCCTATCGGCGCCCTGCGCGCCATCGCCATTGCCGCCGCCATCGCCGCTACCGGCACGCTGGCCCCGCCTGCCGCCCACGCTGCGCAACCAGCCAAGATCAGCAAGGCCGAACTGAGCGACACCGCACTGGTGAAATCCCTGCCCGGCTTCAGCAACGGCTACGCCGAAGTGAACGGCACCCGCCTGCACTACGTGGAAGGCGGCAAGGGCGAAACGCTAGTGCTGCTGCCGGGCTGGCCGCAGACCTGGTGGGCCTTCCATAAAATCATGCCGGAGCTGTCCAAACACTACCGTGTGATCGCGCTGGACCTGCGCGGCATGGGCGGCTCGGCCAAGCCTGAAGGCGGCTACGACAAGAAGAACATGGCCAAGGACGTACTGGAACTGCTGAAGAAGAAAGGCATCGAGAAAGCCCACATCGCGGGCCACGACATCGGCGCGCAAGTGGCGTGGAGCTACGCCGCCAACTTCCCGCAAGCGACCGGCAAGCTGGTGCTGATGGATGTGCCGCATCCGGACCAGGGCCTGTACAGCTGGCCCATCCTGCCGGGCGTGGGCACCTTCAACGAGAAGATCGACGAGCGCGCGCCTTTCGCCTGGTGGTTCGCCTTCCATCAGGTAAAAGGCCTGCCAGAAAAACTGCTGGCCGGCCGCGTGCACCTGGAGCAGGAATGGTTCTTCACCTATCTGCTGAAGGATGAAGCGGCGCTGTCGCCGAAAGACCGCGCCATCTACGCCAGCGCCTACAACAGCGCGGACGCCATCCGCGCCGGCAACGCCTGGTACCAGGCCTTCCCGCAGGACATCGTGGATGAGAAGGAATACAAGAAGCTGGAGATGCCGGTGCTGGGCATTGCCGGTCCGGGCTACGGCTGGCTGAGCTCCACGCTGGCGGCCAAGGCCAGCAACGCGCGCACCATCCGCCTGGAAAACAGCGGCCACTTCGTGCAGGAAGAAGCGCCCGCCGACACCACCAGGCACATGATTGAATTCCTGAAGTAAGGGGAGCACCATGGACCGCAACCACTCGGTGCCGGCCAATCCACAACGGCGCCTTTTGCTGCGCGCTGTAGGCGCGGTTGCCGGCATGTCCGGCGCCTTCGCTGCGCTGGGCAGCAGCATGCTGGCAGCGCCGCTGGCGGCCGAGCTGGCGGATGGCGCCAGGACCGGCGCAGGCAGCGACGCCATCGTGCCATTCCGGATTGCGGTCCCACAGCAGCAGCTGGACGACCTGAAACAGCGGCTGGCGCGCACGCGCTGGCCGGATGCGGAAACCTCCGGCGACTGGCGCCAGGGCGTGCCGCTGGCGACCGCCCAGGCGCTGGCGGCGTACTGGCAAGGCGAGTACGACTGGCGCAGCTTCGAGCGCCGGCTGAACGCCTTCCCGCAATTCCGCACCGAAATCGACGGCCTGGGCATCCACTTCCTGCACGTGCGCTCGAAGCACGCCGGCGCGCTGCCACTGCTGCTCACGCACGGCTGGCCGGGATCCATCGTCGAATTCCTGAAGATCATTCCCATGCTGACTGACCCGGAAGCGCACGGCGGCAAGGCCGAAGACGCCTTCCACGTCATCATTCCTTCCTTGCCCGGCTTCGGCTTCTCCGACAAGCCGCGCGGCGCAGGCTGGAACCTGATGCGCACCGGCCAGGCCTGGGCCACGCTGATGGCGCGCCTGGGCTACAAGAAGTGGGTGGCGCAAGGCGGCGACTGGGGCGCTGGCGTGACCACGGTGCTGGGTCATCTGCGCCCGCCCGGCCTGGCCGGCATCCACCTGAACTGGCAGTTCGTTTTCCCCGAGAAGATGCCCGAGGTGCTGAGCAAGGAAGAGCAGCGCGCAGTCGATGGCGCCAATCGCTTCCTCCACGAAGGCTCGGGCTATTTCCGCATGCAGGCCACGCGCCCGCAAACCATAGGCTACGCGCTGGACGATTCGCCGGTGGCGCTGATGACCTTCATCTACGACAAATTCCGCGACTGGACCGGCCCGGCCTCCACGCTCACGCGCGACGAGTTGCTGGACAATATCAGCCTGTACTGGCTGACCGGCACCGGCGCCTCATCGGCGCGCATCTACTGGGAGAACGCGAACGGCAGCTTCTCGGGCGGCAAGCTGTCGCTGCCGGTGGCGGCGTCCGTGTTCCAGCACGAGATCTACCGCGCGCCGGAAAGCTGGGCGCGGCAGACCTATTCGCAGCTGGTGTACTGGAACGAGGTGGGCAAAGGCGGCCATTTCGCCGCCTTCGAACAGCCCGCGCTGTTTGTGCGGGAACTGCGCGCGGGCTTCAGTCCCATGCGCTAGGCGGCGGCCGGCTGGCGCCGCAATGTAGGCGCCCAGGCCAGCAGTCCGGCCAGCGCCAGCAGCATCTGTCCGGCAGCCAGCGCCAGCATCGAATGCTCCAGCGCGGGCGCCAGCACCGCCGTCACCGCGGCGGCCAGCATCACCATCGAGAAGGACTGCATGGATGCCGCCACGCCGCGCGTGTTCGGGAACAGGTCCAGCACCATCAGCGTCAGTCCCGGCGATGCCAGCGACATGCCGAAACCATAGAAGAAGATGGGCATCACGCTCCACGGCAGGGACGGCGGGAACGCGGCGTGGTAGGCCACGTTGGCAACCGTGGCGGCCAGCAGGATGGCGTAGCCGGCGGCGATCTGCCCGCGTAGGCTCAATTTTTCCGCCAGCCGTCCGGCCGCATACTAGCCAAGGAAGATGCCGCCGACCATGGGAATGAACTGCCAGCCGAACTGGCTCGCGCCCAGGCCCAGGTGCCGGCCCACAATGGCAGGCGCCGCCGCCACGAACAGGAACAGGCCGCCGAAGTTGAAGGCGATGGCGGCCGAGCCGCGCTGGAAGTCCACCGAGCGGAATACCGCCAGATAGCTGCGCAGCATGCCGGCCGCCTGCAAGGGCTGGCGCTGCGCCGCCGGCAGCGTCTCGGGCAGATGGCGGTAGCAATACCACAGCAGCACCACGGTGTAGGCGCTCAGGAAGGCAAAGATGGCGCGCCACTGGAAGGCCGTCACGATCCAGCCGCCCAGTACCGGCGCCAGGGCCGGGGACAGCGAGAAGATCATGCTCACCAGCGCAAGCATGCGGGCGGCCCGCGTCCCTTCATACAGGTCGCGCACCATGGCGCGGCCCACCACCGTGCCGGCGCCCGCCGCTACACCCTGCAAGGTCCGGAACGCGGTCAGCCAGCCGATGTCCGGCGCCAGCGCGCTGCCCAGCGAGGCGGCGCCGAATACCACCAGCGAAGCGAGTATCACCTTGCGGCGGCCCAGCGCGTCGGCCAGCGCACCATGCCACAAGCTCATGGCGGCAAAGAAGAACAGGTAGGCGCTCAGCGTGAACTGCACCTGCTGCGTTCCGGTGTGCAGGGAGCTGCGGATATTGTCGAATGCGGGCAAATAGGCATCCACCGAGAGCGGCCCCAGCAAGGCGAGGCCGCCCAGCAGGAAGGCGATGGTGCGCGGATGGCTGCTCATCGCATGCCACGCTGCACGGCGGGACGACTGCCCACCAGTTCCATCCAGCGCAGCAGCGCAGGCTTGGTGCCGATGCGCTCGGCCAGCACTTCGGCCAGGAAGGTGGATGCGGTGACGGCCCACGGGTAGGCGGCGATGTCGGCGATGCTGTATTCGTCACCCGCCAGGTAGCGGCTTTCCGCCAGGCGCTTGTCCATGACCGACAGCAGGCGGTCGGCCTCGGCGAGGAAGCGCGCGCTGGCGGAGGCCGACTTCTCCTGGGCGAATTTCTCGAAGTAGCCCAGCTGGCCCAGCATGGGACCCAGGCCGCCCATTTGCCAGTTCAGCCATTCCAGCGTCTTGTAGCGCGCAGCGCCGGCGGCGGGCAGGAAGCGCCCGTGGCGCTCGGCCAGATAGGTGAGGATGGCGCCGCTTTCAAACACGGACAGCGGCCCGCCCTCCGCGCCGTGGTCGACGATGGCGGGAATCTTGTTGTTGGGGGAAATGGCTAGGAAGCCCGGCGTGAACTGCTCGTTGCGGCCAAGGTTGACCGAAATGGTCTCGTAGGCGAGGCCCAGTTCTTCCAGCAGGATGGCGACTTTGCGGCCATTCGGCGTGGTCCAGGTGTAGAAGGAAATCATGGTGTGCTCCGGAAGGCAGGACAAGAAAAAGGGCCGGCACTGCCGGCCCCGTGGGGATCAGACGGAAAGAGGCGCGATCAGATCTGCGCGATGCCGCCGTCGACGAACAGCTCGATGCCGTTGATGAAGCTGCTGTCGTCCGACGCCAGGAAGGTCACGGCCTTGGCCACTTCGGCAGGCTGGCCCAGGCGGCCGATCGGCACCAGCGTGGCCAGGTGTCCCAGCAAACCGGATTGATGCTCTTCCGGCACCAGGCCGGCCAGGCCGGGCGTATGCACCGGACCAGGGCTGACGGCGTTGACACGGATATTGCGCGGTTTCAGGTCCAGCAGCCAGTTGCGGGCGAAGTTGCGCACGGCGGCCTTGCTGGCGCTGTACACGCTGAAGTTCTCGGTGCCCTGCACCGAGGTGGTGGAGGCGGTCAGTATCACCGAGCTGCCATCCTTCAGCAGGCGCAGCGCTTTTTGCACGGTGAACAGCGTGCCCTTGACGTTGACGTCGAAGATGCGGTCGAAGTGCTCTTCGGTGACGTCGGCCAGCGGCATCATGTCGCCGCCGCCGGCGTTGGCGAACAGCACGTCAAGGTGGCCGCTGCGCGCTTCGATTTCAGCGTAGATGCGGTCCAGGTCTTCCAGCTTGGCGACGTCGCCCTGGATGCCGTAAGCGGCGGCGCCGGTGGCGGTGATGGTGGCCACGGCTGCATCCAGCTCGGCCTGGCGGCGGCCAGTGATGTAGACGGTCGCGCCTTGCGCTGCGAAGTCCTGTGCCGAAGCCAGGCCGATGCCGGTGGTGCCGCCGGTGACCAGTGCGATTTTGCCTGCCAGTTTCTGTGCGTTGCTCATTTCAGTGCTCCTTTAAGTGGATGAATGTGTTTGACGACGGAATCCACTTTACGCTCGCTGGATTATTGAATAAAGTAGCAATAACAGAATACTTTATTCCCCCATGTGAATAATAAGGACGCACGATGGACCAGTTGCAGGCAATCCGGGCCTTTGCCCGCGTGGTCGAAGCGGGCAGCTTCACCAAGGCGGCGGACACGCTGGGCATGCCCAACGCCACACTGACCAAGTCGGTGCAGGCGCTGGAGGCGCACCTGCGCATCAAGCTTTTGCAGCGCACTACGCGGCGCGTTTCGGTCACGCCCGAGGGCGCGCAGTACTACGAGAAAACGCAGCGGCTATTGAAGGAACTGGACGACGTGGACGCCAGCTTCAGCGCGGCGCAGTCGCGCCCGCGCGGCCATCTGCGGGTGGACGCCGGCAGCTCCATCGCCAGCCAGGTGCTGCTGCCCGCGCTGCCGGCCTTCCTGGCCCGCTATCCGGACATCCGCATCGACATGGGCGTATCGGACAAGCATGTGAACCTGATCGGCGATAACGTCGACTGCGTGATACGGGGTGGGGAACTGACCGACCTGTCGCTGATCGGCCGCCAGGTGGGCAGCGCCTCCTGGGTTACCTGCGCCACGCCTGCCTATCTGCGCGATCACGGCACGCCGAAGCATCCATCCGAGCTGGAACAGGGCCACACTGTCACGCACTACCTGTCCACGCGCACCGGGCGCGGCATGCCGCTCAATTTCGCCAAGCAGGGAGAGAAGCTGGAGATACTGGGCGAGCGTTCAGTGGGGGTCAACGAGAGCAACGCCCACGTCGCGGCCGGCCTGGCCGGCCTGGGCGTGCTGCAGACCTTCCGCTACGGGGCCGCGCCGCATATCGCCAGCGGCGCGCTGGTGCCCATCCTGGAGGACTGGCGGCCGGCGCCCTACCCCTTCTACGTGGTTTATCCGTCCAACCGCTATGTGAGCAACCGGCTGCGGGTCTTTATCGACTGGACCGCTGACCTGTTCGCCGCGCTGGAGTAAGCGCAACGCTGCTGCCGGACGATGGAGGCAGTCCAGCAGCGCTTATTTCGCTTTTGCAGGCTCGATCAGCACGAGCCGGCCGGTCTTGGGGTCGCGGAATACTTCGCCGACGCGGTCGTAGCCGCTGCCGTCCTGGGTAACGCCGGAGGCGGGGCGCTCGATCTGGCGGCCCTTTTCCACCGGCTTGGGCGCTTTCAGCGCGCCCTGCGTGCCGGCGATGGCGGCGATCAGGCCGCAGGCGAAGACCAGCATCACGTCGACCAAGTTGACCAGGCTGGCGCGCGGGTCTTCGTCGCCGTCGTCAAAGCGGGCGTCGAGGCGGGAGTAGAGGCGCAGACGCTGGCGCGCGGGCTGGGCGCTCACGCCGCTTGCTCCAGAGAGTGCTCCATGGCTTCCAGCGTTTCCTCGTACCAGCGGCGGCGCAGCTTGCCGATCACCAGGCCGCCGATGCCGGCGACGAGGCCGAGCACCGTGGCGTCGAAGGCCACCGTCACGGCGCTGGCGAGTTTGGCGGGGTCGCCCTGGCCTAGCGCGGCCAGGCCGGGTCCGAGCGGAATGATGGTGGCCATCAGGCCCAGCATGGGCGGGATGCGCGCCAGCAGGTCGGCGCGTTCCAGGCGGTGGCGGGCGATGGCCTGCACTTGCGCCAGGTTGCCGCTGGCGCCCAGCTTGGCCAGGCCGTGGAAGCGCTCGCCGACGGCAATACCCGCTTCCACCACCGCGATCGCACAGGCGATCAGCAGGGCGGCCAGGGCGGGCGCGAGCAGCCAGCGGACTGCGTCGTGCAGCCAGGCGAAGGACAGAATTTCGGTCATGGGGAACTCCTTACAGGTTGAGATACGTAACGGCCGCGCCACAGGCCCAGCGAGAACAAGGCCAGCACGGCGGCCAGCGCGCCAAGCAGCTTGGCGGCGCGCAGGGCGGGCGCTTCGGGCGGCTCGGCCTTCTGGTGCAATTCATAGGCGCGCGGGGCAGGCTGGGTGGGCTGCGCGGACGCCTCGGCGCCGGCGGCAGGTGCCGCCTGCGCTGTCTTTGCGGCTGCGGCGTCCGCAGGCGGCGCGGACAGCATGTCGCCGCGCGCCTTGGCCAGCGTGACGCCCAGCGCGCCCGCGTCGGCGCTTTCCAGCTGCGGCGCAAGCCACTCCCACATGGGATGGTTGGGCGCGGCGTGGCCGCTGCCAGGCAAGCCGTTCCTGGCCACCAGGCGCGCCAGCTCGCCGCCCATCTGCTTGATGGTGGCGGGGTCGGTTTTCCAGTAGCCCTTCTCCGCAGCCACCATGAAGATGGCCAGCATGTGCGCCTTCACATGCGCGTTGTGCTGCTGGCCGAGAAACTGCGGCAGGCCCAGTTTGTGCGCGTCGTCGAAGTAGACCGACTTCACCTCGTCCCAGGCCCAGTTCTTCACCAGGTCCGGCCGCGTAACCTGCCAGCCCCAGAGGTTCTCCAGGAACTCCTGGCCCATGGTGCGCGCACCGGCGTAGCCGTGGCCCATCAGCGGCTTGAGCCAGGCGGGGTTGAGGAAGCGGCCGCGCAGTTCGCCCAGCAGGGCGGACGCCAGCGGCTCCACGTCGGCGCGGCCGGGCTGCGCGTGCTGCAAGATCATCGCTTCCGGCACGCGGCCGGTGCGGCCTTCGATGGCCAGCGACAGGCCGCCCAGGTAGTCGAAGGCGTCGTTGTTGTCCAGCAGGCCGTACAGATTGCTGGCGCGGCCATGATAGGTGCGCGTGATGCCGTCCAGCGCCACGTCGAAGGCGGCGTGGTTGGCTTCGCCGCTCGCGTCCAGGCCGTAGGCATGGCCCATGCGGTTGCGGTAGGCGCGGCCGATTTCGTCGCGCTCGCGCCAGGCGCCCGAGCGCTCGGTCAGGCGGTTGACGCCGGTGCCGTAGGCGCCCGGCGCGTCGCCGAACACGCGCTGCGCGGCGGCGCGGCCCGCGTCCGCTGCCGGCATGCCGCCGGCGGCGAGCGCACGCTGGCGCACCAGCCATTCGCGCGCCACGCGGTTCTGCGCGGGGTCTTCGCTGCCCCAGGCCGCAGCGGGCACCGGTTCCAGCGCCGCCTGCAAGGCTTCTTTCAAGGCCGGGTCTTTCGCGGCCAGGCCGGCAGCCGATGCGGCCAGCGCCATGCGGCCGGCGCGGTCTATCAGGCGGATCAGGTTGGGATACAGGTCGCGGAACAGGCCGGAGGTGGTCACCAGCGCGTCGCGCCGAACCGCGCCCGGCTTGAGCCGCACGTCGGTGACGATGCCGCGCGCGTTCCACACCGGCTCCGCGCCCATCATGGCCAGCGCGAACGCCACCATCACGCCCTCGTCGCGCACCGCGTCGGAGGCCCACAGGATGATGCCTTCGCTGCCCTTATCCGTGCCGTTGCGCGCATTGGCCTTGTCCGCCATGCGCTCGCCCAGCTGGTAACCCAGGCGGGTGGGCAAAATGTCGCCGTCGACCGCGTGGAAATTGCGGCCGGTGGGCAGCGCTTCGGGCGAACGCAAAGGGTCGTTGCCCTTGCCGGGTTCGATGTAGTGGCCATCCAGCCCGGCCAGCAGCGCCAGCATTTCGCGGCGCGGCGAATCGGCCAGCTTCGCGGCGACGTCCGGGCCTTCGATGCCGCCCTTCTTCATCGAGTCGAGCATCAGGTCTATCGATTCCTGCTTCCACGGGCGGCCGAATATATGCAGGCCGTGCGGCATGAATTTTTCCTGCAGCTTGGTCAGGTAGTGGCCCACTTCGTGCGCCAGCAGGTCGTCATCGGCCGCGTCGAAACCGATGCCGCGCACTTCCAGAACGTCCGCCATCGACGCTTCCAATTCGGCCTTCAGGTTCAGCGCGTTGACGCGCTCGCGCATCAGCTTCGCGGCCTGCGCCTTGAGCGTTTCGGAACTGGCGGCTTCAAAGCTCTCCACCACCTGGCGCAGGGCCAGCAAGTCGTCATACAGCGGCGTGGCGGCCAGCGGCGGCGTCAAGTGGTCGACGATAACGGCCAGGCCACGGCGCTTGGCCTGCGTGCCTTCGCCCACGCCGTCCACGATGTAGGGATAGATGCCGGGCAGGTCGCCAGCGATCAGGCTGGGGTAGTCGTCGGAACTCAGGCCAACCGCTTTGCCGGGCAGGAATTCATAGGTGGAGTGGCGGCCGACGTGCACCAGCGCGTCCGCCTTGAAGCGGTCGCGCACCCAGTGGTAGAAGCCCAGGTACTGGTGCGGCGGCGTGATGCTGGTGTTCGCGTGCAGCAGTTCCTCGTCCACTTCCCATCCGCGTGGCGGCTGCGGGCCGATGAAGACATTGCCGAACACCAGGCCGGGCACCAGCAGCTTGCCGCTGTCGACCATGATTTTTCCGGGCGCAGCGCCCCAGCCTTTCAGGCCTTCGATGCCGTAGCCGGACAGGCGCTTGCTGAGCGGCGCCAGTGCGCCGCAGCCGCTCTTGCCTGCATTGCCGGCCTTGGCTGCCTTGGCTGCCTTGCCATCCTTGGCGCCAGCCAGCTCCAGGCAGGCGTGGTAGCCCTCCAGCAGTTCGGCCAGGCCTGCAATAGCCGCTTCGCGCTGCGGATGGTCCGCGCCTTCCACCAAATGCTGCAGTTCCTTGATAATGACCTCGGCCTGCTTGCGGCCCAGCGCGCGTTCGCCGTTCGCTTCGGCCTCCAGCACGTCGGCATGCAGGCGGCCCAGCAGGCCGCCGGTCATTTCGCCCTGCACGCGCGGCGGCAGCGTGGCGAACCAGCGGCCATAATCGGCCGCGCTCACGCTGTTCACGGTGCCGCTCAGTTCACGCAGGGCGGCGCGATCCTCCGGCAGGTTCACGCCGTGCGCCATGATCATGTCCAGCAGCGCCTGCGGCGATTCCGGCAGCGGGCCGGTGCTGTAGCCCGCCGCCTTCATCGCATTGAGCATGTCGAACAGCGAGGCCGGCACGTCCAGATTATCCGCGCCGATGTTCTGGCGGCCCGGCGGGTGGTTGTAATAGATCAGCGCCACGCGCTTGTCGCGGTTGGCCTTCACGCGCAGCGCCAGCCAGCGGCTCACGCGCGCGCCCAGGCGCCCGGCTTCGTCGGCCAGCACCACCGGCGGACGGTTTTCTATGCCGGTCTGCTTGTCGCGCTGCGGCTGGCCCAGGGCCGCCACCACGATGGGCTGGCCTATGCCCTGCAGCTCCGGCAGCGCCACGCGGTACTGCACCGAGTCCGGCGGCAGGCCGTCCGGCGACAAGCGCCATTGCACGGCGCTACGGTCGGACAGGCGGATGGCCTTGAAGACCGGCACATTGAGCCGCTTGAACGCTTCGGTGACCGCTTCTCGCCCTTCGGCCGCGCCCACCACAAAGTCCTGCAACACCACCAGCGCCGCCGGCTGGGCCGGTGCGACCAGCTCGGGCAGGCGCTCCAGCGCCTCGCGCGAGGCGCCGCCCCAGCGCGTGAGCACCTGCACGCAGGGCTGGCCGCGCTGTTCAATCTGCCGGCACACGGCGGCGGGAACCACGCTATCCATATTGGACAGGTCCAGCACCACCACGGTGGGCTGCGCCTTCAGGCCGAGCTGCGCAGCCTTGCCCCAGGCCTGCGCATCGGTCAGCTCGCGCTGGCCCACGCGCACGCGCAGCGTTGGTTCAGGCTGCGGGTCCGCAAGCTTCATGGCCGGATTGAGAAGATGCGCGAACAGCGCCGCCGTGTTGTCCACGCCGCCCGCCTGCCAAACCTGGCGCGCCGCCAGCCAGCGGCTCGCGGCGGGGTCGGCCTGCGCGGCTTTCAGGGCGGCGGGCGGCGGCGCTTCGGAGGACAGTTCGCGCAGCGTGTCCGGCGAAAAGGCCTGCAGGCTGGCACGCCCGTCGCGGCTCATCAGGCTCAGGCTCGCTTCGCCATTGAAGGCCAGCACGGCGGTCTGCGCGCGGAGGTTGCGCGGCAAGGCGTCCTTCAGGCGGCGCGCGGGGTCGCCGAACAAGGACACGGCCAGCACGCTGTCGGCCTGCTTGATCCAGAGGCCGGCGTCTCGTTCGCTGGCGGCCATCCACTGGGCCGGCGTGCGCAGCACGATGCGGTCGCCGGGATGGCTGGCCAGATGGCGGTGCGCGGCCTCGATGGCGGCCGGCGCGGCGCGCTCGGTGACGATGGCGAACAGATTGGCCGCAGGCGCGTGCGCACAAGCGCAGGCGCACAGCAGCGCTGCGGCTAGCCGCAGGAGTATGGAAGTGCCCAATTTGAACTTTAGCAGTGACTGCGCGCCAGGCGCGCAGGAAAACAGGAAAAACCACACCCCGGGTTTTGCACAATCTTCGTGACTGGCCGGTCTTCTGGCTGGCCTTCATCCTTCCCTGACCCTGCCTTCCCGTGCAATGCACAGTGGCGTTCGGTCAAAGTCGTCAGGCTTACAGCAGCGGGGGCTGCGCCGGACTGGCCCGCAATGAAAATCGCGCGCGTCACCGGCTTCCCGTTTCACCCTCCAGCCGACAAGCGGGAGGGCACCATTCACGTAATGCCGCGATTCTACCGTACCCGGCGTCTACATTGAACAAATTTGAGCAAGGTCATGAAACCCCTTCGTCGCGCTGGACGCGCGCGACCATGCGCATTATGGTTTTTGCACCGCATGGAAAAGGTAGGCCATGAAACCGTCCACTTGCAGCGCCATCGCCCCGCCCGGGGCGGAGATTGAACCGGCCGCAAACTGGCCCACCCTGCTGGCGGTGGCCGTGTTTTGGCCGTCCTGCTACAGGGCCACTGGCTGGCCCTGGGCCTGCTGCGCAGCTATCCTTCCGCCACGCTGCTGGCGCTCTTGGCCGTGCTGGCCTTCTGCATTGCGGCGTCCGGCATGACCTACGAAGCGGCGCCCCGGCCGCTGCGCACGCTCATGCGCGGCCTGGGCATTGCCTGCGGCCTTTACAGCATCCTGCTCTACCCTTCGGTCCCGGCGATTGCGCATGACTTCAATGGCTGGAGCCAGTTCATGCTGTCCGCCGCATGGCTAAGCGCGGGACTGGCGGCGCTGCTGGCCATGCAACGCCCGGCCTGGCTGCTGTACTGCGGCTTCTACGTCTACTGGATCAAGCATGCGGCGGGCTATATCACCGGCTTTCCCTACGAGACGCTGCTCGACGTCTATCCGCTGATACAGCTGCCGGCCTACCTGGCCGTATCGCTGCTTGCGCTGGAGCTGGTCAAGCGCGCATGGCCTGCGTGCCGCAAGCACCTGGCTGGCGCGGCGCCCTACTGGACCGTGCTGTTCATCGCCATCGCCATGCAGGCCGCGAACTATTTCTATTCCTCGCTGGCCAAGGGCAACCTGGATGGCGGTGTGCTGGACTGGGTGCTGAACAACGAAAACCGCAACATCTATCACATCGCGCTGCATAACAAGCAGCTGCTATGGGGCGACTGGACGGCGCTTACCGGTGCGGTGTCCAGCCTGCTGCAGCTGGTGGGGCGGCCGTTCGCGGTGGGCGTTTTCCTGATCCAGCTGTCGGCCATACTGGTGTTCTCCAACCGGCGCCTGCTGCTGCTGCAGTTCGCCTTGTTCGACCTGATGCATCTCGGGATTTTTGTCCTGGTCGGCGCGAATTTCTGGACCTGGTTCATGGTGAACCTGTCCATCATCGCTGCGGCGTCGCAGCTGCCGCGCAGCGCGTTCAACTGGCGCACGGGCGCCGCGGGCGCGCTCGCCATTGCGCTGTCGCCGCTGTTCGCGCATGTCGCCAGGCTGGGCTGGTATGACAGCCTGGCCGTCAACGAAGTGTATTTTGAAGTGATGCAGAAGGACGGCGGCACAGCGCGGGTGCCGTCGACCGCGTTCGGCTTTTATTCCTATCCGATAGCGCACATGAGCTTTGGCCTGCCGCCGGGGAACTACCTGCCCACGGCCACCAACGGCGGCACCTTGTCCTCCGCCGTGTTGCGCCAGTCCTACCGCTGCGATTTCAGCAGTTCGGCGCCCGCTGCAGGCGCGGCCTGGAACGGCGCGGCGCTGTCGGCCTTTATCCGGGGCTTTCACCGCCAGGTGCTCGGCAAGACGGGGCCGGACGGGCGCTGGTCGAACCAGCTCTACCCCCATCATTTCTGGAGCGCGCCGTCGGTGGAGCATGCATTTGCGGGCGTCGACATGCGCAGCGTGGACGCGTATCGGCTGGTGGTAGAGTCGGTATGTCTCGACCCGGACAGCGGCGCCCTGAAGCGAAAGGTCTATCACAATGAATATCGTATCGGCCTTGCAGGCTGAGTATCCCGGCGGCCTGGTGATTGTGTACGACGGCGAGTGCCCGTTCTGTGCCAGCTATGTGCAGGTGCTCAAGCTGCGCGAGTCCGCCGGTCCGGTGCACCTGGTCGATGCGCGCGCCCGGCCTGTACTCGCCGGCATGCTGCGGGAAAGCGGCTATGACCTGAACCAGGGCATGGCCGCGCTGTACGGAGGACGCATCTACTACGGCGCCGAGTGCGTGCATATGCTTGCGCTGCTGAGCACCGAGTCCGGCGCGTTCAACCGCATCAACAGCGCCGTGTTCCGCTCGCGCGCCCTGTCCCGCGTGCTGTACCCGGTGCTGCGCTGCGGACGCAACTTCACGCTCAGGCTGATGGGACGCAAGAAGCTGCCGGAATAGACCTCTTTGCTACAGGCCCGCTTCGAGTATGCGGCGGCTCGTCTCCAGCGTCACGTCCTGGCGTTCGCCCAGGGCCGTCATGCCATGCGCTTCCAGCTGGCTTATCACCGTTTCGATATGGTGGGCGCCGATATCGTGATCGCGCAGCCGCGTCGGCACGCCCAGGCTTTCAAAGAAGGCGCGGGTGCGGGCTATGGCCTCATCGATGCGCTGATCCTCGCTGCCTTCGGTGATGCGCCACACGCGCTCGGCGTACTGCAGCAGCTTGGCGCGCTTGGCTTCTCGGCGCACCTGCATATTGGCAGGCAGCACGATGGCCAGCGTGCGCGCATGGTCGACGCCGTGCAGCGCGGTCAGCTCGTGGCCTATCATGTGCGTGGACCAGTCCTCCGGCACACCAGCCGCGATCAGGCCGTTGAGGGCCATCGTGGCCGCCCACATCAGGTTGGCGCGCGCGTCGTAGTTGGAGGGCTCCGCCAGCACCTGCGGGCCGATCTCGACCAGGGTTTGCAGCAGCCCTTCGGCAAAGCGGTCCTGCACGCGGGCGTCGGCCGGATAGGTCATGTACTGTTCCATGACGTGGGTGAAGGCGTCCACCACGCCATTCGCCACCTGTGTCAGCGGCAGGCTGAAGGTTTTGGTTGGGTCGAGCACCGAGAAGCGCGGGAACACGTGGGGGCTGGAAAACACCAGCTTGGCCTTGGTCGACTTTTTGGACACGACGGAACCGCTGTTCATCTCAGAGCCCGTGGCCGGCAGGGTCAGCACCGCGCCGAAGGCCATGGCGCGGCGCACCGTGGCGCCGTGCGTTTCCATGATCTCCCACGGATCGCCCTGGTAACCCACTGCCGCCGCCACGAACTTGGTGCCGTCGATGACGGAACCGCCGCCCACGGCCAGCAGGAAGTCCAGGCCTTCCAGGCGTATCTGTTCTACGGCGCGCATCAGCGTTCCGTAGCTGGGATTGGGTTCGATGCCGCCGAACTCGCGCACGTCGCGCTGGCCAAGGGCGGCCCGCACTTCAGCCAGCGTGCCGTTGCGGCGCGCGCTCTCGCCGCCGTAAAGTATCAGCACGCGCGCAGTGGCGGGCACCAGTTCGTCGAGGCGGCTGATGGTGTTCGCACCGAACACGATGCGGGTGGGGTTATGCAGATCAAAATTGTTCATGTCGCTGTTCTCAATTTAAAAATTTACTGTGCGGCGGCCAGCATGCGGCGGCGCGCTTCGATGGCTTCGCCGAAGACGCGCTTGGCCTGGCCGCGCACCTGCACGAATTCCAGCTGCTCGCCTTCCGGGCCCTTCGCATAGATCAGCGTCCAGCCGTCGGACTTGCCGCTGGTGATGCGGTTGGTCATGGTGTTGAGCGGCGCCTTCAGGCGTTCCTGATCGCTGCGCGAGGAGATGATGCGATTGGCGCGCACATTGCTCATGCCGCGCTTGGCCGATTCGGCCTCCAGGTCGCGCACGAACTCGTTGAAATCGACGTCCTCGCGGATGTAGAAGCAGATGTGCATGGAACGAGGATAGGCCGGACTGGTATTCTCGGTGGGCGGCGCGAAGCTGGCGCCGCTGCCTTGCGGCTGGCTGCTGTCGCGGTACTGCAGCAGCTCGATCACCACGTTGTCGAACTGGATAAAGCGCACGTCCAGGCGCTGCGCGCCGCTGCGCAGGTCGGGTATACCGACGGTGTGCGGATTCACCTGGCGCTGGGCTGCGTCCAGCTCCTCGGTCAGCAGCAGCGTGTTGTGGATCAGGTCACCCTGGAAGTCGCCGTCGCGCATGATCTCGGTGCCGCCCAGTACTTCGGTGTAAAACGCGAAGGCGCGGTCCATGTTTTGCACGGTCACGCCGAAATGCTGCACGCCCTGCAGCCGGGCGCCGAGCGCGCTGCGGCTTGCCGAGACGGGCGCCGCCTCCACTGCGGCTGGAACGAAGGCCGTCACGGCGGCCGCGCCGGCGGCGAGCATCAGTTCGCGGCGGCCTGGATTATCGATAGACATGGTGTAGCTCTCCAAAATTGAATTGAACGCGTCCACTTTAGCGAGCAGGCATATGGCGCACCAGTTAAGACCGGTAAATTTTGGTAAAGCGGCGCCGCGCCGCCACAACCACGCAGGGTGAACCGGTGCAGCAGGCAAAGGCCGGCGTGCCGGCCGTTTTCACCAACCTGTCCGACAACGGCATCGACGTGCTGACCAAGCGCGGCGAGCTGCGTCCGCTGGTGCGCGATGCCCGCTTCCTGTGGCCGGACAACGTCCATTTCGGCCAGGACTCGTGGCTCTACGTCGCCATCAACCAGCTGCACCGCAATCCCATCTTCACCAATGCGGCCGACCAGGGCAAGCCGCCCTACCTCATTGCGCGCGTGTGGACCGGCACGCGCGGCCAGCCCGGACGCTAAACATCGCCCGGCGCTTGGAAGCGCGGTCCGGTCTGTGAGATCATGGCGGGGCACGCCAGGATTTCCCACTCACCAGCGCCGGACCCCATGACGACCAGCGACCAGCCCAGCTCCAGCGCGGAGCGCGAGTACAGCTTCGCGCCGTTCCGTTTTATCCCGGGACAGCAGTTGCTGCTGCACGGCGACACCCCTGTGCGGCTGGGCAACCGCGCGCTGGATATTCTGGCCGAGCTGGTGGAGCGCCCCGGAGAGCTGGTGAGCAAGCGGGAGCTGATGGCGCGCGCCTGGCCCACCAGCGTGGTCGAAGAAAGCAACCTCAAAGTGCACGTGGCGGCCCTGCGCCGCGCATTGTGCGACGACGGGCGGGAGCACCGCTACGTCGCCACCGTGAGCGGACGCGGCTACCGCTTCGTCGCGCCGGTCACGTCGCAAGCGCGTGCGGCGGCACCGCCTGCCGCCCTCCCCTTTCCGCTTCCGCCGGCAGCCGGCGAGCCGCCGCGCCGGCTGCCGTCACCGGCCGGCGTTCTTGCCGGGCGCAGCGAAACCATCGCCGCCCTGCTGCGCATCATGGAGCAGCGCCGCTGCGTCAACATCGTCGGGCCGGGCGGCATAGGCAAGTCCACGGTGGCCCTGCCGGTGGCCGAAAGCTGCGCGGCCCAGGCCGGCCTGGAACTATGTTTCGTGGACCTGAGCCCCATTTCGGACGCACAGTTTCTGGCGGGCGCAGTGGCGGCCGCCATCGGCGTCACCATCCAGACCGGGGACGCCGCGCAGCCGCTGCTGGCCGCCCTGCGCGGGCGCCCGCTGCTGCTGGTGCTCGACAGCTGCGAGCACCTGATCGATGCGGCGGCCGCACTGGCGGAACGGCTGATCCAGGGCGCGCCCGAGCTGCGCATCCTGGCCACCAGCCGCGAACCGCTGCGCATCGCCGGCGAGTATGTCTACCGCCTGATGCCGCTGGCCTATCCCGCCGCCGGCAGCACCCTGACCGCCGCCTCGGCGCTCGCCTTTTCCGCCATCCAGCTGTTCGCCCTGCGCGCCGCCGACTGCCAGGACGGCTATCAGCTCAGCGACGCCGACGCGCAGCCCGTGGCGGAAATCTGCCGCCGGCTGGAAGGCATTCCGCTCGCCATCGAGCTGGCCGCCACGCGCATGGACGCCCTCGGCGCGGCCGGGCTGGCGGCCCGCCTGGGCGACCGCTTCCAGCTGCTCAAGCGCGGCCGCCGCAGCATGCTGGAACGCCACCGCACACTGGAAGCGGCCCTGGACTGGAGCTACGAACTGCTGTCCGCACGCCAGCAGGCGCTGCTGCGCGCGCTGTCCGTCTTTGCCGGCGGCTTCACGCTGGACGACGCCACCGGCTTGTGCCAGGACGCGCAGTTCGACGCTGCCACCATCGTCGACGGCGTGGCCAACCTGGTGGACAAGTCGCTGCTGTCGGCCGACACCTCCCAGCCCTGCGTCCACTACCGCCTGCTCGACACCACCAAGGCCTACGCCCAGGAAAAGCTCGACCAGTGCGGCGAAACCGGCTACAAGCGGCGGCGCCATCTCGAATACCACCGCGCGCTGCTGGAACGCGCCTCGGTTGAATGGGACACCATACCCGGCGCGGACTGGCTGGCCAGGTACGGCCGCTGCCTGGACGACGTGCGCGCCGCGCTGGCCTGGGCTTTTGCACCCGGCGGCGACGCCGCGCTGGGCACCTGTTTGACCGTATCGGCCATACCAATGTGGATGCAGCTCTCGCTGCTGGAGGAAGGCCGGCGCTGCGCCGAGCGCGCGCTGGCCGGCGCCGGTGGCACGCTGCCCGAGGCCTGCGCCGAAATGAAGCTGCGCGCCGCGTGGGCAGCAGCCACGCTGTACGCCAACGGCCCGATACCAGCGACCGAGGCTGCCTGGACGCGCGTCCTGGCGCTGGCCGACGGGCTGGAAAACAAGGAATACCAGTTGATGGCGCTGTGGGGCATGGCGGTATGCCGCAGCTATGCCGGCGAGCCGCAGGCCGTGCAGGTGCTGCATGAACGCTTCCGCGCCGTTGCGCCGGACGCAGGCGCCGCACCGGTCAGCATGGAAAGGCTGCTCGGCACCGCACTGTACTACGCGGGCGACCAGGCGGGCGCCAGGCGCCATCTGCAATGCATGCTGGACCACTACGCGCCGCCGGTGCGCGGCTCGCGCCTGGCGCGCTTCCAGCTCAACCAGCGCGCAGCGGCGCTCGGCACGCTGGCCTGCGTGCTATGGCTGCAAGGCTACCCCGAACAGGCGGTGGACGCCGCGCAGGCCGCCCTGCAGGAAGCGCGCGCCTCCGGCCACGCACAGTCCATGATGTACACCATCAGCAACGCGGCCTTCCCGCTCATGCTGATGACCGGCGACCACGCGGCCGCCGAGGCGCATCTGGCCGAACTGTCCTGCTATATGAAAACGCACGCGCTCACGCAATGGGAGACCCTGTGGCGCTGCATGCAGGCCACCTTGCAAGTGGCGCGCGGTGTCGCCGCCGCTCTGCCGGTGCTGCAGCAAACCGTGATGGAGTTGCAGGAAGCGGGCTACCGCATGCATTTGATCAGCCATCTCGGCACGCTGGCCGAGGCGCTGGGGACGCAGGACCAACGCGCCGCCGGCCTGGCGCTGGCAAACGGCGCGCTGGCGGCGTGCGAGGCCGGGGAAGACCGCTGGTATCACGCGGAACTGCTGCGGATTAAAGGCGCACTGCTGGAACCGGCCGATGCCGGCGCGGCCGAACAGCTGTACCGGCAGGCGCTGGCCCTCTCCGCCGAACAAGGAGCGCTGTCCTGGCAACTGCGTGCGGCCGCCAGCCTGGCCCGGCTGAAGATGCGCCACGGAGCGCAGCAAGAGGGCCGGCAGCTGCTGGAAGACGTGCTGCGCCAGTTCAGCGAAGGCCACGGCACGGCCGACTTGCTGGCCGCGCGCGCCTTGCTGGACCAGGCGCCTTAGCCCAGCGCCGGGTAGTCGGTGTAGCCGCCGGCGCCGCCGCCGTAGAAGGTGTTGCGGTCCGCTTCGGCCAGCGGCACATTGCGGCGCAGGCGCTCCACCAGGTCCGGATTGGAGATGAAGGGACGGCCGAAGGCCACCATGTCCGCATGCCCCGAATCCACCGCTTCGATGGCCATCTGACGATCATAGCTGTTGTTGGCGATGTACTTGCCGCCGAAGGCCACATGCAGGCGCTTGAAGTCGAACTCGCCGGCGGCGTTGTCGCCGCGCGTCTGGCCTTCCACGCAATGCAGATAGGCCAGACCCAGCTTGCCCAGCTGTTCAGCCAGGTAGAAATAGGTGCCTTCCGGATCGCTGTCCAGCGGCGTGTCGCCCACGGCGCGGGTGATCGGCGACAGGCGCACGCCGACGCGGTCCGCACCCCACACACCGGCCACCGCCGTCACCACGTCGATAGGGAAACGGGTGCGGTTTTGCACCGATCCGCCGTATTCGTCGGAGCGCTGGTTGGTGCTGTCGCGGATGAACTGGTCCAGCAGATAGCAATTGGCCGCGTGCACTTCCACGCCGTCAAAGCCCGCGTCCTTGGCGCACTGCGCGGCGTGGCGGTAGTCCTCGACGATGCGGGCGATTTCCGCCGTCTCCAGCGCGCGCGGCATGGACGGACGGTCGAAGCCTTCGCTCTCCAGGAACACCTGCTCGTTGGCCTGGATGGCGGAAGGCGCCACCGGCGCGGCGCCGCCGGCCTGCAGGCTCACATGCGACATGCGGCCCACGTGCCACAGCTGGCAGACGATCTTGCCGCCGGCTTCATGCACCGCGTCGGTGATGCGGCGCCAGGCCGCCACCTGCGTTTGCGTGTAAATACCGGGCGTGAAAGCATAGCCGCGCCCTTCGCGCGTGATGTTGGTGGCTTCGCTGATAATCAGGCCGGCGCTGGCGCCGATGGCGGTGGGGGAGAACAGTTTTGCCTGGATGATGGTGGTCATGGTCTTTACGCTTTTGCTGTAGCAGTTGATCGGATACCGTGAAAACAGCTTAGCACCGGCACCGGCCGCAACAGGGTTAAGCCTGGTAAAGCCTGGTAGCGTCCGCAGCGCGCCGGGATTTACCAAAATTTACCGCCGGCGAACCGTGACAGAATTTCTGTAAGGAATCCTCTAGCCGTTTGACCAAGCAAGATCTCCCTCACAGGCACGGCGTAAAATGACACCTTCAAACTTGAAAATTAAGCATCGCCTCGGGGCCGGATTCGGTGTGCTGCTCCTGCTCATGTCTGTCATGATCTTTGTCGGCATCGGCCAGTTCAACACGATTAGCGCCAGCATACGCGGCATTGTGGAGCGCGATTGGCCGGGCGCGGCTGCGGCCAGCAGCATCGACTCGGCCGCCCGCGAGGACGCGCGCCGAACCCTGGCGTTGTTCATACTGACCGACCGTGAGCAGCGGACCAAGAGTTACCAGCAGATAGACCGGGACAAGCTGATCATCGACGCAGCCCTGCTAACGCTGGAACAGCAGGCCAGTTCGCCCGAAGAGAAGGCGTTGATCAAGGAAATCCAGGCCGCCCGCACCGCCTATACGACTTCCTTCCTGGAAGTTGCCGACCTGGTGGAAGGAGATGCGCTGGCAAACGCCTCCGCACGCATGAATAGCGAGACCTTTCCTCGCCTCGACGCCCTGCTCGATTTAATCAAGAAGATGGTCGCTTTGCACCAGGCCCAGATTACCGCTGGCGGTCAGCAGGCCGCCAGCAGTGTCGATTTTTCGCGCCAGGTGATGCTGGCGATCGGTGGCACGGCCTTGCTGGTGTCGCTGGCGCTCGCCATGTGGATTACCGCATCCATTACGCGGCCACTGGGCCATGCCGTATCGATTGCCAAGGCCGTGGCGAACGGAAATTTGGCGACCGATATCACCGTGCGCTCGCAAGACGAGATGGGGCAATTGCTGGGCGCGCTCGGAGAGATGAATCACAGTCTGGTGCAGACCGTGAGCGAAGTGCGGCAAAGCACGATACGCATCACCGCAAGCTCCACCGAGATTGCTGAAGGCAATCTGCACTTGTCCGGCCGCACCGAGCTGCAAGCGAGCTCGCTGGAGGAAACGGTGCGCTCCATCGAGCAGGTAACGGCGACAGTGAAACAGAACGCCGACAATGCCGCCCGCGCCAATGAGCTGGCCATCAGTGCTTCGTCGGTCGCCAAGCAGGGCGGCAATCTGGTTGCGCAGGTGGTGAGCACCATGGGCGCAATCAAATCCAGTTCCAGCAAGATCGTGGATATTATCAACGTGATCGATAGCATTGCCTTCCAGACTAACATCCTGGCGCTGAATGCGGCAGTCGAGGCAGCCCGCGCAGGCGAACAAGGACGCGGATTTGCCGTGGTGGCAGCCGAAGTCAGAGGACTGGCCCAGCGCTCCGCCGTTGCAGCAAAAGAAATCAAAGGGCTGATTGATGACTCGGTTCGCCGCGTCGACGATGGCAGCGAGCTGGTTGACAAGGCCGGCCACACCATGGAGCTGATCGTGGTGTCTGTGCATCAGGTGACGGACATCATGTCCGACATTACGGCAGCCAGCCGGGCGCAAAGCATGGAAATTGACTCCGTCAATGCGGCCATTGCGCAAATGGACCAGATAACCCAGCAAAACGCCGCGTTGGTCGACAAGGCCGCCGTCTCCGCGCAGCGCATGCTGAACGAAGCCAATTCACTCTCGTCCTCTGTCAGCGCATTCGATCTGGGTGATCGTGGGCAGCGGCTGCCGCCCGCCCATCGGATAGGCGCGTGATGAAATTATTTTTTTCGCAGCATGTAAGGATTAGCCATCCCGGCCCGACTATCGTAGTGAGTCAGGGCCCTGACGGATCACCACACTAAACCAATATCCTGGAGCATAGTATGAACTCATCGATCAAATCGTTTGCAGCATTGGCCGCTACCGTCGCCACCATGGCCATGTCCGCATCGGCAATCGCCGCCACCAGCAGCATCAGCGCCGACGACACCGTGCATTGCGCAGGCATCAACAGTTGCAAGGGCCAGAGCGACTGCGCGACTGCGACAAATGCCTGCAAAGGCCAAAATAGCTGCAAGGGCCACGGCTTCAAAGCCACCAAAGCCGGCGCCTGCTTGGCCGCCAAAGGCAAGATCGTCGACCTGGACAAGTAATCCCGATTGACCGCTAGTGTCATGCGCCGGGCTGGTCCCGGCGCCTATCCCCCTCACGAGCCGAACGCCATGCCCCTCCCTTTGCTACAGCCGTCACCAGGCTACGGCCTGGGCTTGCGCCCCGCCCATTACCACGCCATCGTCGGCACGGCACCGGCGGAAAGCGGCGTGGACTGGTTCGAAATCTTGTCCGAGAACTACTTGGTACCTGGCGGCAAGCCGCTCGCCATGCTGGACCGTATCCGCCAGGATTACCCGCTGGCGATGCACGGCGTGTCGATGTCGATCGGTAGCCCGCAAGGACCATCGGACGACTATTTGCGCGCCCTGAAGCAACTCATCGATCGTGTGCAACCATTGTGGGTCTCGGACCACTTGTGCTGGACCGGCATCCACGGCAACAACTTGCACGACCTGCTGCCCTTGCCCTACACGGACGAGGCCGTGGCCACCGTGGTGGCCAATGTGCGCCGCGTACAGGACTTTCTGGAACGTCCGCTACTGCTGGAAAACGTGTCCAGCTATCTGTCCTACGCAGCGGACAGTCTTCAGGAATGGGATTTCGTTGCGACCGTGGCCGAAGAGTCCGACAGCCTGATCCTTCTGGACGTCAACAACATCTATGTCAGCAGTGTCAATCACGGCTTTGATCCGCAAGTATATTTGCGCGCGCTCCCCGCAAACAGGGTTCAGCAGATTCACCTGGCAGGACATAGCGCGCAGCAGGGCTGCATCATCGACACGCACGACCAGGCCGTCGCCGAGGCCGTGTGGGCGCTCTACGCCGATGCGCTGCGCCGCTTCGGACGCGTTGCCACGATGATAGAGCGCGACGACAACATTCCCCCGCTGCCCGAACTGGTCACCGAGCTGCAGCGTGCCCGCCAGCTGGGCTGCGCGGTGCTTGCCGAGCAGGAGGCTGCATGAGTGCGCTGCAAACGCTACAGCATCAATTTCAAGACTACATACTCAATGCGCCGCCGAACGCAGGGGCGCCGGAAATCGCCGCCGCTATAAACGCAGGGTCTGGTTTATCGGCGACCGAGCGACTGGCGATTTATCACCGAGCCTATCGGGGCCGCTTGCGCGAAGCGCTGTGCGAGGCCTACGACAAGACCTGGTCCTACATCGGCGATGAGATGTTCTCCGAGCTGGCCGACACCTATCTGACGACGCACCCTTCGGTCCATCGCAATTTGCGCTGGTTTGGCGGCGGACTGGCTGACCACGCGGCGCAACTGTATCGGGAATACCCTTTTATCGCCGAACTGGCACGCCTCGAGTGGGCGCTGGGACTGGCCTTCGACGCTGCGGATGCAACCGCGCTGACACACGCGGACCTGGCGGCAGTGGCGCCGGAACAATGGGGCGAACTGGTCTTGGCCCTGCATCCCTCGCTTCAGATCGTGGCGTTCGAGTGGAACGCCGTCGCGCTATGGCAGGCCATGGCCGCCGGGCTGGACGCCCCTGAGCCGCAGCAGCTTGCCACGCCAACACACTGGCTGGTATGGCGCCAGTCCGGCCAGCCGCATTTCCGTTCACTGACTGCGCTCGAGACCAGGGCCTTGCATGGGCTCGCCGATGGCCTGGCATTTGGCGCCATGTGCGGCGCCGTTTGCCAGCCGCCGGCCGATGCGGATGCCACGATGCTGGCGCTGGCGGGGTTCCTGCAGCATTGGCTGTCCCAGGAAATACTCGTGCGCAGCTGATGATGTCCCCCGGTTTGTTGACGCTGGCTTCGAAATGCCCCCTGTCGCTGGAATTTTTTGCCATTGATGTTCTGGCCAAATATAGTCGCGAACAACTGGCAGATCTCGTGCATTGCGCGGCGCGGAACGCTAGTGGCGTCGTTGCCAAACGAGCGAACGGTCGGCCGAAGCAGTTTGCAGAACAATTTCTAACACCAGACTCCAGTCCGGTTTCGTACCAAGTTAGTTAGCAGGTCAAACCCTGTGGCTGCCATTTTTGCATTTCAGTTCCCCTCGCTATAATTTCGCATTGAGGGCGCGGTCTGCGCCACTAAGCTGAAAGCCTGCCCACTCGCGCGCTGGCGCGCCCTTGGAGTACGCCCCCAGTTTGGCGGCGCGCAGCGCGGCGCCGCATGAGTCACCATGTGCCAGACGCTGATAAAACGCCGCCATCAAGCTGCTGGTCGGAGCACTGGGGACCTGCCACAGTGCCGTCACTGCGCTATGGGCACCCGCCATTTCCACCGCACTGCGCAGGCTGGCGATGCCTTCGCCTGCGGCGATGTCACCATTGGCGGTGTTGCACGCCGACAGAACCACCAGAGCCGTTCCCTGCAAGCGCAGCCGCGCGACATCCTTTGCCAACATGACGTCTGGCCGGCCGTCGCGTGAGAGGACCAAGCCGGACTGGCGTCCCGGCAGCAGAAGATCCATCGCCCCTTCGGCGTTGCTGCCGGCGCCAGCGCCGCCGTCCAGTGCTGAGCGTAGAACGGCATGTGAGGCGATATGCAGTACGGCTGGCTGGCGGACCTGAGACAGAGTCTGCGCCGTGGCGCGCTTGCCCAGCAATACTTCGCTGGGAATGCCGATCTGGCCGAGTGCCCGTGCGGCTTGGCGGACTTCCGCACGGGTCTCCGGCAGGGCCGCAACCGGACCGAGCGCGATCGCCCCACTTGCCCAGCGCAGGGAGATATCCGGCTTTGCCGGGCCTTGGCCCTGTTGATAGTCGGGATCAGCAATGAGGACGGCGGGTCGGCGCATGGTCGGCGGCAACCGTGTTTCGAGCAATTGCCAGAGCGACGTGAGTACCCGGAATTTGTGCGTGCAGAGCAGCGGCTTTCCGTCCTGATCGGGCAAGGCGTCGAAAGGCAGCAGATGCAGGGCGCCGTCTGCTTCGATCAGCCACTCCTCAGCGTCTTGTACTGATGGCGCCAACCCATCCAGTAATTTCAGGGACAGTGCTGCTGCCGCGCGCGACTGGCTCGCGCCGCGCAGAAAATCGGTACGGCAGGTATGGACCAGGCGCTCGATCACTTCCTGCTGGTCCAGCATGTCCAGTTGAGTTTCCTGGGCGGTGACACAATAGCGCAGATAGTAGCGTTGACCTGGCCTGCCGTTGATTCCGGGGCTGTCAGTGAGCAGCATGAATCCAATCGCTGCCGATCCGGCCAGTTGCGATTGCATCGCTTCGAGACGTGTACGGTCTGCGTCCAATACCCCCAACTGCTCGGGCGGAAGCATCCACATGGCCGAGCTCGATATGAGGTCATGCTGAGCCAGTAGCCGAAGAAATGGCTGTACATCGGTGACCGTTGCCGGGGTGTTTGCCAGCGCGTCTTCCAATGTCTGAAGCAGCTCGGCGGTGATGGGGCTCTGTGTGGCGATGCCCGCCTGCGCTGCTTCCCGATAGCGTCGCCCGGCTGACTTGGTTTGCAGGATAGTCAGCAGCTTGTCTTCGGCTCGCTGGTTGAGCTGCCCATTGGCATGCTCGGCAAGCAAGCGCGATGACAGCAGGACGCGCCGCATGGTGCACGCGGCAAAGACCGAGTGCGGTGCGCCTTTCCGTTGCAGTAGGCGCAGACGGCTGGTATTCGCATCCAGCGCACGACGCCACGCATCACTGGCAGCTTCGTGAGCGCCTGCTTGGCCCAAGGCCTGGCCAAAAGCGTACAAGCGATATTCGTGGGCGACCAGCAATGGCAGATTGCTTGGTGCGGGCGACATGTCCACCACGCGCTGCGTGTATAGCTGGATCAGTGGCGCGGTCATGCCGCCCGCCCGCATGGCCGCTGCCAACAGAATCCAGAGCTCGGTCATTTCCATGGCAGCGTGCATTGCCAGGTCTTCGCCGGTGCGTATGGTCATGCTGGTCCGGATTATGGCGGTCAGTTCCCTGCCATACTCGACCCGCATGATTTCCATGCCCATCTTCTCGTCCTGGGACGACTGCAGTTCGCAAAAGCGCGGCATGCATTCGGTGACAATGCGATCCCTGGCCCGCAAAGCTTGTTCCAGCATGGAGACCGCTGCCACCGCGCGCTCTTGTCGCAGCAGGCTGAGTGCGTAGGGCGGCAATACATACGGCCGGAATGGCCAGTATGCTTCAGGATCTTGTTCAATCAGGGCGTTTGCCTGCGCCAGCAGCGCCTCCGCTTCGCTGTAGCGGCCGGCCTTGAGATGCAAGCGAGCGGGTCTGACCAATTGCGCCAGTCTTGCCTGCATGCCGCCGAGCTCTTCCCGCTCCTTGGCCGATGCCAGTGCCGGGGCTGCTGCTAGAGTGCAAGCCGCTTGTAGCCAGCGGCGACGGCCGCGATGCACGGAGCGGGCTTGGTCTGCCTTCACTGCTGGCCCATCTTGATGGCGCGTGCAATGCGTTCCCATTGCGCCGGCGGAGTCACCTCCGGACGGCGCAAGGCCTGGCATGATGCCGGCACGGGTGCGGACGGGGGCAGGCCGGCGCAGGTCCGCAACTGCGCGAGACGGGCTTCAAGGGCACGTTGATGCGCCACTTGCTTTTCCATCGCCTGGCGGATGGCCTTGGCTGCGCGGCTGGTCTCGGCAGGCGAGGTCACGCATTGTTCCTGCGCCTCCCTGGCCTGACTGAGCATGTGCCGCCACTGCTGCGGCGATGGCTGGTCCGCACGCGGCCAGCGGTTGGCCAGCAAGTCGTCCATGCACGACGCAGTGTCGAAGGGTAGCGTACTGCCCAGCAGGCTTTCGTACTCCAGCAAGCGCATCGCCTGCTGCCGCTGGGCGGGAGGCAGGTCCTCATCCACGGCTGCGGCAGAGGAGGGAAGAATGGTTGCGACCAGGCTGAATGTTGCGAGGAGGCCTGCGTAGAGTTCCGTTATGCGCATGGGGACTGTGATCAAGAAGAATGGCGACAGTAGCAGCACTATTACTTGCTGTAAAGAATTTAGTTGTCGTCTTTGCTTCCGCAGGTGACCCGTTTCATTCTGGATAAACCCGGGTTCGTCGCAATCCGGATGACGGCACGGAGCCTTGCGGTCACGATGAGGCCATCATCAACCACACGAGGTATCCATGAAAAATTCACAGCAATGCCTGCCCCTTTGCTGCTCTGCACTGATTCTGGTCGCCACGGCAACTTTGCTGCCGGGTTGCGGCGGCGGTGCTGGCGGTCCGGAGCAGCAACAGGCCGGGGTGGCCGCGAGCGATGTGGCGGCCTATGCGGCTACCTTGGCTTATTGCGGCAGCCAGGAGCCAGGTGGCAGTGGCGCGTCGGCCGATAGCTTTGAAGTCACCTGGCCGACACATTCCGGTCCCACCGACTACGACGTTAATGCCATTGTGTCGCCGGCAGGGTATATCAATCCGACCGGGCCAGCGCAACGCCTGCAAGTGGATATTCATGATTACCGCGGCGCCAAGGACACGGTCCTCAAGGCGGCCTATATCGAGCCAGCCTGGAAAATGGGTATCGCTTTCCAGCCTGCCCTGGCGCCGAAATCGGTTGCCTGCGTGGCCAGCCTGGGCAAGCTCACGCCGATCCCGAAGGGCGGGTACACGCTGGCCTGGCGCAGTAAATGGGCAAGCGCGGTTCCGGTCGAACGTGTGCCGGGAGCGGTGTTCGATGGTTTCGAATTGGTCAGCAACTTCAGCCCGGCCAATGCCACCGTGTTCTTCGTCATGGCGAAGAGCCGCATGGCAAGTACGGCGGGCGCGTCGATCTGCTATCTCGCACCCACATCGCAGCAATGGGATTGCGCGGCCGCGAGCGTCAACGATCTCGGTACCAACTGGAGTTTCAATCGTCTGAGTAGCCAGGCGGGCGTCTATGTCCTGACCGTGCCGGGAATTGGCTGAAACTTAACGATTGGAAATTCATAATATATCGCTTACCATTGCCCAATAGCAATTACCAAATTCTACATGATCCAAACAGCCATCATTGCCGATGACGAACCCCACATGCGGGAGATGTTGCGCGAACAGCTTAACGCCTTGTGGCCGGAGCTGCGGATTGTGGGCGAGGCTGAAGATGGCCTCGCCGCTACCGCCTTGATCCACGCGCTCAAACCTACCTTTGCTTTCCTCGACATTCGCATGCCGGGTATGACCGGGCTGGAGGTGGCCAGTGGCAAGACGGCCGACACCCGCGTGGTGTTCGTGACCGCCTTTGACGCACACGCCGTCGAAGCCTTCGAAGTGCAGGCCTTGGATTATCTGCTTAAGCCGGTTGAAGCGGGGCGCCTGGCGAAATTGGTCGCCAGACTCCGCACCTTGCAGCCTGCGGCAACGGTCGACCTGGCGCGCCTGGCTGAATCGCTGGCCAGCTTGAGCACGATGACACAGGCCGTGTCCCGGCTGCAATGGTTGCAGGTGGCGGTGGGGCAGCAGGTGCGCATGCTGCATATCGATGAGGTGTGCTTTTTCGAGTCCGATCTGAAGTACACCCGGGTGGTGGGCGAAAACGTGGACGGCATCATTCGCTTTTCGCTCAAGCAACTCAGTGAGCAGCTTGATTCCGCGCTGTTTGTGCAGACCCATCGGGGCACAGTCGTCAACCGCCGCTTCATCCATGCCGTCCATCGTCACGGCGAGACCATGGAGCTTGAGCTCAAGGGAGTCGGCGAGCGCCTCAAGGTGTCGCAGCCAAATCACCATTTGTTCCGGGCGATGTAAATGTTTTTGCTCTCCCGTTTTCACCGCGTGGCGCTGGCGGTCATGGCAGCCGTTGTCTGCGTGGTCTTTGCAGGCCTGGAATGGTTGACCAATATCGCCTTTGGCAATGGCATTTCGACTTGGGGGATGGCGCTGGGGATAGCTTGCTCCAGTCTGCTGTTTTTGGGGATTGCCGGCTTGCAGCGTGCTCACGCGCCGCTGCGTCAGGCCGCCTGGGCCGCGCTGGCCAAGTCGATGGAGATGGCGTTGGGCGCCACCTTTCTGTTTGTGCTGGTGGCTGCGGCGTCGTTCCTGCCGGTCTCGCTGACCAGCCGCTTCATGCTGGGCGATCGTGCGACCGACACCATCATCTATCTCGCGCTCGGTCTAGGCATATTGTTGGCCGTGAATGCCAGTATTGGTGCGCTAGTGCAGCGCAAGCTTGATCAGGCCGAGGCGCGTGCCGAGATCGCCGAGCGCGATCATCAGTTACTGCAGGCGGAAATGGCCGTGCTGCGCGCCCAGATCGAGCCGCATTTTCTTTGGAATACATTGGCGCATGTGCAGTTCCTGGCCCGGAAGAGTCCCGACGAGGCGGCCGACATGACAGGCAACCTGATTACTTATCTGAGGGCAGCCGTGCCAGGCGCGCGCCGCGACGCCAACACGCTGGGCAGCGAACTGGCGTCGGTGCGCGCCTATCTGGACATCATGCGCATCCGCATGGGGCAGCGGTTGCAGGTTGAGGTCGAAATGGAGTCGAAGCTGGCCGGTCTGCCTTTCCCGCCGCTGATTGTGCAAACCCTGGTGGAGAACGCCATCAAGCATGGCGTTGAGCCTAAGCCTGGTCCGGTTTCTGTGAGGGTGTTAGCCCAGATCGTGCAGGAAGGCGCACAGCGGCAGATGGTGCTCTGTGTAAGCGACACGGGTGTTGGCTTGCGGTCCGATGCCGCCACGGTCGGAACGGGATTGGGTCTGGTTAGTGTGCGTACACGCTTACAAGGATTGTATGCCGGACAGGCAGTGTTCACCTTGGCCGAGCGCGCCGGTGGCGGCGTCGAGGCCCGAGTCGTCATCGCGCTCTAATATGGGTTAGTGACCATAAAGCAGGGATTCATTCCCGGATTCCCCGCTTTGGTCAGATGTTAGCTGTGATGGGGCGCATGCGGCGGCAAGATGTGCACATACTTTTAAGGGGAGCAGTCAATGCAGAATACTGAGTGCAAGATACCTGAAATGCGCAATCGCATCAGTGGGAAAGTGCTGTACATACTATAAATCAACGGGGTGACTATTTTGAAATCTATACTCGCCTTTTCTATTATTTCATCGATTGGCTTGTTCGCTGTAGCGGCCGAGCCATCTTTTTCTGAATTCAAAAATTCTTGGATTTGGGTAACTAATGTCGAAAAACATCCGGCTAAGGATGTGACTATAGAGCTAGGTCTTTTTGTGCAGCCAGGCAGCAAATATTCGAAGATCTTTCATCTGTTAACCGTTAATTGGGATGGGGTTGGACAGTCTACGGTTCGGAATGGAATTATCCAAGGATGCGATTCTCATCAAGGAACGTATACTCTTTATCTTCCTGAAGAGTCTGGCACTTGGAATGCAAATGGTCAGAAGATAATTGACAAAATAGCGTCAGTCGCATGTGGGAACAAAAAGCAATAAGTTGCGCCTGTCACCTTTGTCGCATGGCGGCTGCGATGGTAAAAAGCGACAGCAGGCGATATACGAAATTACTGAGTTTTTTAATGAGGCATAATCAATGATGGACAGCGAGTATAAAATTCCTGAAATGCGCAATAGCATGAGTGGAAAATCATTATATATATTTTTAATCGTTCCGCTCCTAGTTTTTTTCTATATCTACGTAGAAACCATGAATAGTGCCACACCCATTAAATGGGTAGATTATATTTTTAGCGGTATCTTTTTGAGCTTCATTGGAAATATTCCTGTGCTCATCGTGTTTAATATCGTGAATGAAATTATTGCCGGACCCGGCAGCAATCGTCGCTTGAAACAGCACTGGGCCAAACATTCCTACGTCTGGTATCGTTCCACCTTCCCTGGCCATGCGCACGCCAATGGCAGAGTGAGTTGCCGTCACTGTGGTGGGGATAAACTGCGGGTGACAAATTTGATGAAGCAAACTTATATGCGTGTCCATAATTGTGCGCAATGCGGTGAACCTCTCTACTTCACGCCTGAAAAAATCTGATCGATATTTTTTACAACAAGGTTAAATAATGATTAAAGAAGAAAATAAAATGTCCCTGAAGAAGAACAAATTTTTTTTAAACCTTGGCTTAGCATTGATCTCGGCAGCCTATGCATCGCAGTCTGTTGCCGCAGATTTGTATGCCCAGCTTGAGCGTGATGGCAATACCTTCAAGATCGCAAGCAATTTTTCCATGACTCCTCCTGCACCATCTTCGGAGAAGGGGTTTCTTCTTTCTTCCTGGCCGTTCAAAGCCAGTAACTTGGATCCAGCGTTCGACACGAAAAGGTTTGAATGCGTAATAAATAGCGCAACGAAATCAGATGGTTGTGAAAAATACAGGAACAATGAAAATAGCTTCGTCTACGTAAATACACTGTCAAGCTTTTATGGAAAGACGCCGGATGAACGGCGGAACATAGAAAGCAGGGGTGGGAGCGCTGCCGGTGAAAATGCGAAGGCGGTCGCGGGGGGCGTGCTTGCATTGCCATTCCTGGTTGTTGCATCGCCCCTTCTTTTACTTGGCCAGGCGACGAAAACTGAGACTAAAAAATGGGTTGAGTTTAATCATGAAGAGTTCATGAAGGCCCAAGAAACAGGGATAAAAAACTCGGGTTTTTCCAGCAAAGAGGATTTTTTTAAGTTTCAGGTTAACGCATCAAAAGTGTTTGACAATCTTAATAAGACCAATCTTGACCAATTGGCTTGGCTTAACGGGGCGGTAAAAAAGGAACGTGAGGCGTTACGTGACTACGTTAATGTTGGGATCGAGGTGAATTCGTATTCTTTTTCACCGAGCAAATTTGTTATCCCGCAGCTGGAAATCAAGCAAGATCTTGTAGCGTTTGAATCTAGTAATGGTGCAGCCATCAAGCAGTACTATGATGATCAATATCGGGATTTCGCGGCAAGTCTGGAGGCTGACAGGATCAAATTGCGGCCTGCATATGAGGCGAAACTCAAGCAAATTGAAGCAGCAGAGAAAGAGCGTCTGGCGCAAGAAATAGTTGCCGAGAAGGAACGTATTAAACAGGAGAAGATTGCAAACGAGCAGAGGCGCCTTGCTCTTGCAAAAGAAGCTGCGCGGCTTGAGTCTTTCCGCAAAACGTTGAAAGTTGGAGAAGACACCTTCTGCGGTCCCGTCATTGAAGTTAAGTACCCAATGATTAAAGTGGCGATCAGTGCACCATTGCCTGGATTCGCGTCGGAGACATGGCTCAAAAGCAACCAGGTCTTCCCTTCAGAGTATGGCTGCCGGAACGTGAACGGGAAACTCTCTCCGCTGCACTATTTCTAGATCGTTTTTTACGTTGGCGGGAACTACGAGGTCACGGACAGTCTCCGCCAGCTCAAACCACGGCGTTCTCAAGAACCAAGTGCAACACCCACTTGCTGTAAGGTGCTGCCATGCCGAGAAACTATTTTCACCTAACTCCACAAGATCGTGCGGTGGTCATGCTCATGCGCGACGACCAGTGCAGCATCCGTTCCATCGCTAAACGCCTTGGCCGCGCCCCCAGTTCAATCAGTCGGGAGATTAGGCGCGCGCCGCCCGGAACCGGCGCTTACGATGCCAATCTTGCTCATTTGCAGCGCGGCGCCCGCCGCGTTGCGCCGCGCCGCGCCACCAAGTTGCATCCCGACAGCGTTTTGTTTATGGTCGTCCGGCATTATTTGACGGAGCTCTGGTCGCCGCAGCAAATTGCGAACATACTGCGCCTCATGTGGCCCGACGAATCCGACAAAACGGTCTCTCACGGGACGATCTACAACGCGATCTACCTGCACCCGCGAGGCGAACTCAAGCGCGAGATGATCGCCTGCCTGCGCCATCACAACCAAGCGCGCAAACCGCGCAGCAGGGGCGTCGACGGGCGCGGCCAAATCAAGGATATGCGAAGCATCCATATACGGCCGCCGGAGATCGAGGACCGCCTGATTCCGCAGCACTGGGAAGGTGACCTCATCAAGGGCGAGGGCAACCTTTCCTCGGTCGGTACGCTCGTTGAGCGCACGACCCGCTTCGTGGTACTGGCCAAGATGGACAACTCGGGCACGCGCTCCGTTGTCGACAGCTTCTCTGCAGTGCTCAATCGCCAGCCGGCGGCGATGCGCAAGTCGATGACATATGACCAAGGCCGCGAAATGCTCGGCCACAAGATCCTGCCTGGCGAACGCCGCCACGCGGTCGTATGACCCCTCGTAACCCAGCTCTTTCAGGTCCTCGTGGATCTGCTTCAAATTGCGTCGCTGCTTGCGCGGCTTGACCGTTTCGGCCTTGAGCCACCCCGACAACTGCAATGAGTATTTGTCCAGCGCGCTGGACGCTCGCCGCTCCGCATAGGAGGGCTCAGTGATTTCCGAGCGCAGATAGCGTCGGACGGTGTTCCTCGAGATGCCCAGTCGCCTGGCGATCTCCCTGAGGGGGACCTGGTCACGCAAGTGCCAGCGTCGAATTATGCCTAGCAATGCCACGTCGATCACTCCGTTCTCCTGCCGATGAGACAGGTGGATTGTGCTTCAAACGTAGGTCAGATTCGTTTGCAAATTACTGGGGAAACTGGGTCAATTTTCGACACAAATCAACATGTAGAGACTTTCACCAGGCAACCAGTTGAGGACGGGGCCTGATAAGGGACGAAGCTGGGCTCGCCAATCCTCCAGATTTCTGTGCGCTGGAGTCATCAGTGCTTGTTCTCGACTATTTTTCGTTGTTCGCGACTTCATTTCAAAAGAACATTCCCCTTGGACCAATTCGGCCCATTCAAAAAATTTTAAAAATATCGCTTGCTATTCTGTAGTGCACGATATAAAGTACACACATCGGCGCTGCAAACACAGCGAAGAGCAGCAAAAATATAGTGCGCTACTTAGTAGCAAGCAACTTAAATTAACCCACAGCAAAGGAAATCATCATGTCGATCAAACAAGTTCTGTACCGCGCAAACGCTAAAGCAACCGGTGGCCGCGAAGGCCGTGCTGTCTCCTCCGACGGCGTGCTGGACGTCAAACTGACCACCCCGAAAGAACTGGGCGGCGCCGGTGCGGTGGGCACCAATCCTGAACAGCTGTTCGCCGCCGGCTACTCGGCTTGCTTCCTGGGCGCCATGAAATTCGTCGGCGGCCGCGACAAGATCGCCGTGCCTGCGGACGTGTCGGTGGAAGGCACCGTCGGTATCGGCGCCATCGAAACCGGCTTCGGCATCGAAGTGGAACTGAAAATCTCGCTGCCGGGCCTGGACCGCGCCACCGCTGAAAAACTGGTCGCCGCCGCCCACATCGTCTGCCCTTACTCGAACGCCACCCGCGGCAACATCGACGTAACGCTGACCATCGTCTAAGCACGGTTTGCTGCTACCGCCAAGGCGGTAGCGGCGGCCTGGAAGTCCACCAAAAAAGTAGTGCACGATTTAATCGATAGTAACTAAACTTAGGAGCAATATCATGAAAGCATCCATCCTGTCCGTCGCCGCCGCCGTCATCGCCCTGACCTCGAGCGCCTATGCCGCCGACCCCGTGAACAGCGGCGAAGGCTACCAGGCCAACATCAGCGCCGTGTCCACCCGCACCCGCGCCGAAGTGAAAGCAGAAACCGTCGCCGCGCTGCGCAACGGCCAGATCCTGAACGGCGAAGCCTATCCAGCCAGCTTCACCACCGCCGCACCGGGCAAAACCCGCCAGGAAGTGCGCGCCGAACTGGCCCAGGCCATCAAAGCCGGTACCCTGCCGCACTATGAATAAAGCCCCTACAATGGTTGCTTCTATCCCTGTAGAGGCAACCATGATTGAGTGGCAATGGCTTGAGTTTGAACACCTTCCACGCGAAGACCTGTATGAAGTGATGCGCCAGCGGCAAGAGGTCTTCGTGCTGGAACAGAAGTGCCTGTATCCCGACCTCGACGGCTACGACCAGGCGGCGCATCACTTGATGGCCTGGCATGCGGTTGACGGCAAACGCCAGCTGGCGGCCTATCTGCGCTGCATAGCGCCCGGCGTGAAATTCCCTGAAATGTCCCTCGGCCGCGTTTTGACGGCAACATCCGCGCGCGGCAGCGGCATTGGCCGCCAGTTGCTGGACGAAGGCATACGCCGCGCCGAAGCGCTGCATCCCGGCCACCGCATCCGCATCGGCGCCCAGCTCTACCTGGAAAAATTCTACAGCAGCTTCGGCTTCGTCCGCGTGAGCGAACCGTATGACGAAGACGGCATCATGCACATCGATATGCTGCGCTAAAACGCCGGGCTTAAAACGCGATGATGAAGCGTGCGCCGGCGCCTACCGGTTTGGCGTAGCGCACCATACCGCCGTTGGCGTGCACCAGGTGGCGCACCATGGCGAGGCCGATGCCGCGCCCCTGTTTCTTGGTCGAGAAAAACGGCGTGAACACTTGCGCGGCCAGCTCCTGCGGCACGCCGGGGCCGTTGTCGGCCACTTCGATGCGCAGCCGTCCGCCGCGGCTCAGGCGCGCGCTCAGCTGCACTTCCGGCTGCAGCGTGGCGGCGGTGGCTTCGGCCGCGTTCTTCAGCAAATTGATCAGGGCCTGTTCCAGCTGGCCTGGGTCCACCATCACGTCCAGCGAGGCCGGTTCGACGGAGAAGACGGCGCGGCCGCCGCGCGCCAGCCATTGCGGCGCCATCAGCATGGACAGGCGCGCGAACAGCTCGCCCAGGTGCACCAGCTCGGGCTGCGCCTGCGGTACGCTGGACAGGCTGCGGTAGCTGGCCACGAACTCCACCAGGCTGGCGGCGCGGCGGGCGATGGCGTCCAGCGCGGTGCCCAGGTCGCCGCTGACGTCGGGCGCCAGGTCGGCCTGCACTTCGGCCAGCAGGTCGCAGGCGGTGCGCGACAGCGACGCCACCGGCGTGAGCGAATTCATGATCTCGTGGGTGAGCACCTGCACCAGCTGGCGCCAGGCGTTCATCGCTTCCGCTTCCAGTTCGCTTTCCACCGGCATCAGCGCGGCCAGGCGCTGGCCAGCGCCCTGCACTGTCAGCGCTGTAACGGAGGCCAGGGCGCGCTCGGTGCCGCGTTCCGTTTCAAAGCTCACCAGTTCGCGGCGCTCGGCCGTCTGCGCGGCCAGCACGTCGGCCAGCTGCAGGGGATCGCTGGCGCGGCCCGGCGCAAGCAGGCGGCGCGCGCTGGCGTTGAGCGGCGTCAGCGCACCGGGGCCGCTCAGGGCGGCGATGGAGAACAGCGCGATCGGGGCGTGTTCGAGGCGCGCTTCCAGCAACTGCGCCGCGTCGAGCAGTGCGCGCCGGTCCGGCGTGAGCGACCACGGCATGCCCGCTGCCACCGCAGGCATCTCTGCCGCAGGCGCGGCTTGCGCTACCTGGGCTTTGAAGGACAGGCGTCGCTGGAGCAGCCAGGCGGGAACAACGGCGGCGAGCACGCACAGCACTTGCAGGCGCGGCGACCCGGCGGTGCCGGCGGCGGCATAGCTCAGCGCCATGAGCGCGGCCACGCAGGCGTAGGCTACATAGGTGGAAGCTTGGCGTGGCCGTTCAGATGCCATGCTTGCCCAGCTTGCGGTATAGCGCGGCGCGGCTCACGCCCAGCATGCGGGCGGTATGGCTGATGTTGCCCTTGGCGGCGGCCAGCGCGGCAGAGATGGCGTCCCGTTCGAGCGCGTTCAGGGTCAGGTCGTCGCTCGCTGAGGATGGCGCGAGGACAGGCATGAGCGCCGATGCTGGCGCCGGCATCGCAGCGCCGCCCGCCGCAGTACTCTCGGCGGGTGCTGCGAGGCCGAAGTCTGCGGCCAGGTATTCGCTGTCGCTGCCGAGGATGACGGCGCGCTCGCAGGCGTGGCGCAGCGCGCGCACGTTGCCCGGCCACGGATAGGCCTCCAGCCAGGCCAGCGCGGCGGACGACAAGGCGCGCGCGGGGCGCTGGTACTGGCGCTCGTAGGCGTCCAGATAGTGCCGCAGCAGGCCGGGTATGTCTTCTCGCCGTTCGCGCAGCGGCGGCACGCGGATCACGATGGTGTTGAGCCGGAACAGCAGGTCGGGACGGAATTCGGCTGGATCGAACAGCCGCACTTCGTCCAGGTTGGTGGCGCTGATGATGCGCACGTCGATCGCTTCCGGCTTGTCGGCGCCGATCGGCGTCACTTCGCGCCGTTCCAGCACCGTCAGCAGCTTGGCTTGCGCGGCCAGCGGCATGTTGCCGATTTCGTCGAGGAACAGCGAACCGCCGCGCGCGGCCTGGAAGCGTCCGGCGCGGTCGGCCTTGGCGTCGGTGAACGAGCCTTTGCGGTGGCCGAACAATTCGCTTTCAAAGGTGGACTCGGGCAAGGCGCCCATGTCCACCGCCAGGAAGGTGCCGCCGGCGCGCTGCGAGGACAAATGGATGGCGCGCGCCACAAGTTCTTTGCCGACGCCGTTTTCGCCCAGCACCATCACGTTGGCGCCGGTGGGGCCAACGCTGGCGATCATGGCTTTCACGCTGCGCATGGCGGGCGAGTCGCCCATCAGGGCGGCGGTGGCGTCGTCGGACGACTGCGACGGCGCGCGGGCGGGCACTTCGGCCGCGCGGCGCGCCAGTGCGGCGTCCACAGCGGCCACCAGGCGCGCGTTGTCCCACGGCTTGGTGATGAAGTCGCACGCGCCGCGCTTGAGCGCCTCCACCGCGAGCGGCACGTCGGCATAGGCCGTCAGCGCGATCACGGCACAGCGTTCGGCGCGCAGCGTGTCCAGCAGCGCAAGGCCTTCCGCGCCGTCGATACGGCCGGGAGTGAAATTAAAATCGAGCAGCACCACGTCCGGCACGCCGCGCGCGAGATAGGCGGGCAGCCCGGCGGGATCGTTCAGGGTGGCGACGGTGCCGTAGCGGCGGCGCAGCAAAAGCTGGGCGGCGCAGGCCACGTCGGTGTCGTCGTCGAGGATCAGGATGTGTGCTGTGGTGTGGGCCATGTGGCGCATTCTAGCAGCACGGATAGCCTTGCGGAGCATGGGTTTCCGCCGTTTTTTCGCAGTGGCCGCGCACTGTCCGGATCCGAACACTTGGCCCTGTCCGCATGCGGACAACCACCCTCGCCAGCAGCCCAAAAGCGCCCAAAAAAGCGCTGCCGGATGCCTGGCACGGCGCTTGCAATGTGACGGCTATCGCTCACTGCAAGCAAACAACAACATGAACACTCCCCATCCCAAACTGGTCACCGGCGCCGCCATGGACACCATCGTGCCCAAGCGGCGCGGCAAGACCATCGCGCTCGCCGTCGCCGGCACTGCAGCAGTGGCGGCCTTCGCTTTCGCGCTGTGGCACTGGATGCCGCGCGGCCTGCAAGTGGCGGCAGGCGAACTGCGCATCGCCGCCGTGGAGCGCGGCGTGTTCCGAGACGATGTCGTGGTGCGCGCCACCGCCCAGCCGCTGCAGTCGGTGATGCTGGACTCTGTGGAGTCGGGCCGCATCGAAGAAGTGTACGCACGCGACGGCGACCTGGTGAAACAGGGCCAGCTGCTGTTCCGCATCTCCAACCCGCAGCGCAACCTGGAGCTGCTGGCGCGCCAGGGTGAACGTGCGCAGCAGATCTCCAACCTGTCCAATCTGCGCGTGGCGCAGGAGGCCAGCCGCAGCGAACACCAGCGCCGCCTGGACGACCTCAGTTTCGCCATGGACCAGGCGCAGAAGCGCTATGCGCGCGACGAGAAGCTGGCCGCGCAAGGCTTCCTGTCCTCGGTGGCGCTGGAAGAATCGGCCGACCGCGTGGCGCAGCAATGGCGCGTGCTGGCGCAGGCGCAGGCCAGCAACGATACCGACCAGCGCGTGCGCGCCACCGCGCTGGAGCAGCTGGACAAGGCACTGGACGGCTTGCAGTCCGGCCTGAAGCTGGTCAGCGCCACGGTGGATGCGCTGGCCGTGCGCGCGCCCAGCGACGGCAGGCTGACCGACTTCCGCCTGCAGGTGGGCGAGTCCATCACCACCGGCAAGCATGTCGGCCGCATCGACGATCCGGCGCGCTTCAAGCTGTCCGCCGAAGTGGACGAGTACTACCTCAAGCGCGTGGCCGTCGGCCGCCACGGCAGCGTGCAGATGGACGGCCGCAGCTACGCGGTGGACGTGTCCACCATCTACCCGCAGATCAAGGAAGGCCGCTTCACCGTGGAGCTGGTCTTCAGCGCGGGCCAGCCGGATGCGCTCAGCCCCGGCCAGAGCGTGGACGCCACCATCACGCTGGGCGAACCCGCGCCCGCGCTGCTTCTGCCGAACGGCGCCTTCCTGAACGACAGCGGCGGCACCTGGGTGTACGCCGTGGCGCCGGACGGCGGCGTGGCCGAACGGCGCGCCATCCGCAGCGGCCGGCGCAACAACGCGCAGCTGGAGGTGCTGTCCGGCCTGGCCGTGGGCGAGCGCGTGATCGTCTCCGGCTATACGGCCTACGGCAACGCCCCCAGGCTGCAAATTTCCAAGTAAGCTCACCACCAACGACAAAAGGAGTCACTATGCTCAAGCTACACGGCGTCAGCAAAACCCACCTGGCAGGCGAAGTACAGACCACCGCCCTGGACCGTATCGACCTGCAGATCGACGCCGGCGAGTACGTGGCCATCACCGGCCCCTCGGGCTGCGGCAAGTCCACTTTGCTCAGCCTCCTGGGCTTGCTGGATGTGCCCAGCAGCGGCGAGTACTGGTTCGAAGGCCAGAACGTGGCGGGATGGAGCGAAGGGAAGCTGAACGAACTGCGGCGCGGCCGCATCGGCTTCATCTTCCAGAGCTTCAACCTGATCGAGGAACTGAGCGTGTTCGAGAACGTGGAACTGGCGCTGGAATACACCGGCATGGCCAAGGCCGAACGCAAGGCCAAGGTGACGGCCATGCTGAACAAGCTGGGCGTGCTGCACCGCGCCGGACACCGTCCGTCCCAGCTGTCCGGGGGCCAGCAGCAGCGCGTGGCGATCGCGCGCGCGCTGGTGTCCGGCCCTGCCCTGCTGCTGGCCGATGAACCGACCGGCAACCTGGACACGGCGCACGGCGACGAGGTGATGCGCCTGCTGCGCACCATCAATGCCGAGGGCACCACGGTGGTGATGGTGACGCACTCGCCGTCGCACGCCGCGCAGGCTTCGCGCACGCTGAACCTGCTCGATGGACGCATCATGGTTGACGCACTGCGCGCAGCATGAAAACGTCCGACTTCCGCATCGGCTGGCGCCTGCTGCTGCAGGAGCGCGCCTATTCCGCCGTCACCATCCTCGGCCTGGCGCTGGGCTTCACCGCCTGCTTCCTGCTGATGGCCTATGTGCGTTTCAGCTTCAGCTACGACAGCCATGTGCCGCAGGCGGACCGGGTGTACGTGGCGAAGAACCGCATCAACATCCTCGAGCACGGCGGCTGGTTCGACAACACGCCGATCAATCTGCTGGCCGTGGCGGAAGCCAGTCCGCTGGCGGAGGCGGCTGCCGTGGCCTTGCCCGGCTCGTCCACGCTGAGCCAGAACGGCACGCTCAGCACCATCGAGATCCTGCTGGCCAGTCCCGCCCTGCCCAAGGTGCTTGGCCTGCGTGCGCTGGAAGGCGACCTGGCCGCAGCGCTGGAGCGTCCCGAGGGCATCGCCCTCACCGAGAGCAAGGCGCGCCAGCTGCTGGGCGCCGCGCGCGGCGTGCTGGGCAAGACCATCACCATGGAGGGCAAGCAGTACCAGGTGCTGGCCGTGCTGCCCGACCCGCCGGCCGCCTCCACGCTGCACTATGCACTCCTGGCCGGCACCAGCAGCCAGCTGGTGCCCAAGAATATGCGCAAAAGCCTGGACAAGAACGATAGCTCCAACTGGGGCGGCATCATCTCGCGCCTGTATGTGCGCCTGGCGCCCGGCGCGACGCCGCAGGCGCTGCAGCGCGTGCTGCAGGAAGCGCACGACCACTCGCCCCTGATCGCCACCCTGCCGCCGGACGTGCTGCAGCGCCTGAACGGCCGCAAGGTATCGGACATCGCCCTGACTGCACTGCGCGACTGGTATTTCGACCCCGAACTGGCCAGCAACAGCAGCAGCGCCAAGCACGGCGACGCCAGGCTGGTGCTGGGCGTGGCCGCCATCGGCGCGCTGATCCTGCTGCTGGCCGCCATCAACTACGTCAACCTGGCCACCGTGCGCGTGATGCGCCGGCGCGCCGAAATCGCCATGCGCAAGGTGCTGGGCGCCAGCCACGCCAGGGTGGCGGCCATGCTGATGGCCGAGTCGCTGCTGGCCAGCATGCTGGCGGCCGGCTGCGGCCTGCTGCTGGCCTGGCTGCTGCTGCCCGGCTGGGCGCAGCTGCTGAACCGGCCTCTGGCCACCGTCATGGGACCGGGCGCAGTGCTGGCGGCGCTGGCCGTGGGCCTGTTCTCCGGCGTGCTGGCCGGCCTGCATCCGGCCTGGCTGGCGCTGCGCGTGCGGCCCGTGCAGGCGCTGGCGGCGCGCGGCGGGCAGGAAACCTACGGCACCACCTGGCTAAGGCGCGGCGTGACCGTGTTCCAGATGACTTGCGCCATGGCCCTGGTGGCCAGCACGCTGGCCGTGGCCTGGCAAACGCGCTACGCCAGCAGTGCCAATCCCGGCTTCGACGCGCAACCCTTGCTGGTGCTGGAACTGCCCTCGCTGATGTGGCAGGGCCAGGCGCCGCGCCAGATGCGCGACGCCTTGCTCCGGGTGCCGGGCGTGGAAGGCGTGGCCGCGTCGCCGTCGCCGGCGGGACGCTACTACCTGGGCCTGAACAATCCGGTGCGTACCAGTACCGGCGTCTCCGCCACGCTGCAGCAGCGCTCCGTGTCGCCCAGCTTCTTCCAGGTGTACGGCGTGGCGCCGCTGGCCGGGCGCAGCTTCGATCCGCAGCGCGAGCAGGAGAACAACGACGACGTTGTGGTGCTCAACGCCGCCGCCGCCAAGGTGCTGGGTTTCGCGTCGCCGCAGGCGGCGGTGGGCCAGAGCGTGGCGCTGGAGAGCCGAGGCAGCGAAGTGCGGCCGGTGGTCATCGGCGTGGTGCCGGACCTGCGCTACCAGTCGCTGCGCGAAACGCCGGCGCCCGTCCTGTACCGCAACAACCTGCACGCGTCCGTGCTGACGGTGCGCTACCACGGCGACATGGCGGATCTGGAACGCGCCGTCGACGCCCTGTGGCGGCAGTACTTCCCGGACACCATCCCCGAGATGCGCCGCGCCGCCAGCTACTTCGCCGAGAACTACGACGACGACGCGCGCCTGGCGGCCATGCTGGCGGCGGGCAGCGCCATGGCCCTGCTGCTGTCGGCCTTCGGCATCTACGTGCTGGCCGCGTACAACGTGCAGCGGCGCGCGCGTGAGATCGTGCTGCGCAAGCTGTACGGCGCGCGGCGCGGGGCCGTGGCGCGCCTGCTGGGCAAGGAGTTCGCCTGGATGCTGGGCTGCGCCGCGCTGCTTGGCCTGCCGCCAGCCGCACTGGCGATACAGCGCTACCTGTCCGAGTTCGCCGAGCGCGCGCCGGTCGGCCACTGGACGTTGCTGGCGGCGCTGGGCGCCGTGCTGGCCGTCGCGCTGGGCGCCACCATCCGCCATACCCTGGCCGCGCTGCGCATGTCGCCGGCGCTGGCATTGCGCAGCTAAGGAGCCCACATGCAAATACAAGACTTCCGTATCGGCTGGCGCCTGCTGCTGCAGGAGCGCGCTTATTCCGCCGTGTCCATCCTGGGCCTGGCGGTCGGCTTCGCGGCCTGCTTCCTGCTGCTCGGCTTCGTGCACTACTGCCTGAGCTACAACAGCCACGTGCCGGACGCGGCGCGCGTGTACTCGGTGAAGCAACGCATCAACGTGTTCCCGCGCCCGGACTGGGGCGAGTATGCCTACCTGCCCCTGCAGGCCGCAGCCGACGCCAGTGGCATGGTGGAAGCATCCAGCATCGCCAAGCAGCTGGACCTGCCGCTGTGGAACGGCGCCCAGCGCCACCAGGCGGAGCTGCGCGTGGTCGATCCGGCGTTCGAAGCCATGTTCGGCTTGCGCGCGCTGGAAGGCGACGTGCAGGCCGCGTTGACGCGGCCGGACGGCATCGCCCTGACGGCCACCACCGCGCGCAAGATCTTCGGCGCGGCATCCGCGCTCAACCAGTATCTGCGCGTGCGCAAAGAGACGCTGCAGGTGCTGGCGGTGCTTGCCGATCCGCCGGCCAACGCCACGCTGCGCTACGACGGCCTGCTCGGCAGCGCCAGCGCGGCGTGGCCTGAACCGGAACGCGGCGACCACCGCAGCAACTTCCAGCGGCGCGGCGGCGTCTACCTGAAGCTCAAGCCGGACACGGATGCGGCACAGGTGGCGCGCCTGCTGCAAAGCGCCGTCAACGCCGATCCGCGCGACGCGGTGATACGCAACGGCCCCATGGGCAAGAAGCTCAACGGCCGCAACGTGACCGACGTGGCCATGGCGGCGATGCCCGACGTCTACTTCGATGAAGACCTGGCCTCCGGCCGTAACAGCGGCGACTACGGCCAGCGCGGCAGCGTGTTCGCGCTGGCCGGCATTGCGCTGCTGATCCTGCTGCTGGCGGCCAGCAACTACGTCAACCTGGCCACGGTGCGCACCCTGCGCCGCCAGCGAGAGATCGGCATGCGCAAGCTGCTGGGCGCCAGCCATGCGCGGCTGGTGGCGCAGTTCCTCACCGAGTCCTCGGTGGTGGCGCTGCTGGCCACGGTGCTGGGCCTGGGCCTGGCCTGGCTGTGCCTGCCCATGTTCAGCGGCCTGGTGGCGCGCCAGCTGGACGGCCTGTTCTCGCCGGCCAGCTGCATACTGGCCCTGCTGGGCGGGCTGCTGGCCGGCCTGTGCGCGGGCGTCTACCCGGCCGTGCTGGCCCTGCGGGTGCGCCCTGCAGCGGCGCTGGCCGGACGCGGCGACCATGAAACGGCGGGCGGCCTGTGGCTGCGGCGCGTGCTGACGGTGCTGCAGTTCGCCACCGCCATGGCGCTCAGCGGCGCCACGCTGGCCATCGCCTGGCAGGCCGACTACGCCGCCAAGGCCGACCGCGGCTTCGACCCCGCCGGCATGCTGGTGCTGGACCTGCCGCAGGAAACCGGCAAACCCGCTGCGGACGGCTTTGTGCAGGCGCTGGCGCGCATGCCGAATGTGCGCGGCGTGGCCGCCATGTCCGAAGCGGCGGGCCGCGACGGCATGAAAATGGTAGCGACGCTGCCGGGCCGCACCGGGGAAATGGTCAGCATGGAATACCGCACGGTCAGCCCCGAGTTCTTCCAGGTCTACGGCCTGAAGGCGCTGCACGGCCGCCTGTTCGACCCGGCCCGCGACCAGGCCAATTCCCAGTCGCGCGTGATCAACGCGGCGGCGGCGCTTGCGCTGGGCTTTGCCACGCCCGAAGCGGCCGTCGGCCAGTTCCTCACCAATGGCGACCGCACGGTGCAGATCGTCGGCATTGCGCCCGAAGTGCGCTACCAGAGCCTGAAGCAGACGGCCCAGCCGCTGGCCTACCGCATCGCACCGGCCCAAGTGCTGGCGGTGCGCACCAGTGAGGACGCGGCCACGGCGCACGCCAGCATCGCGCCGCTGTTCAAGCAGTATTTCCCGGACAGCGTGCTGGAACTGCAATCGGCCGCCAGCCTATTCGGCCTGGCTTATGCGGACGACGTGCGGCTGGCGCGCATGCTGGCCTCGTCCAGCCTGATCGCGGTGGTGCTGGCGGCGTGCGGCATCTACGTGCTGTCGGCCTACAGCGTGCAGCGCAGCCGCAAGGAAATCGTGCTGCGCAAGCTGCACGGCGCGGGGCGCGCCGCCATCGCCCGCCTGGTCGGACGCGAGTTCGCGGTGCTGATCGCGGCAGGCGCCGTACTCGGCCTGCCGCTGGCGGCGCTGGCCATCCGGCGCTACCTGGCCGGCTACGTGGAGCACGCGCCCATGGGCGCCTGGCCGCTGCTGGCGGCACTGCTGCTGGCAGCCCTGGTGGCGCTGCTGGCCACCGCACGCCACACCCTGGCCGCGCTGCGCATCTCCCCCGCCCTCGCCTTGCGCGGATAAAAAAAGGGCGGCCAGGTGGCCGCCCCTTCATTTGGCGCGAACGATTACTTCACGCTCAGCAGTTCGATGTCGAAGATCAGCGTGGAACCGGCCGGGATGGCGGTCTGCACGGTGAAGCCGTAGCCCAGCTCAGGCGGGATGATCAAGGTGCGCTTGCCGCCCACTTTCATGCCGACCAAGCCACGTTTCCAGCCTTCGATCACGGAACCGGTGATCACGAAGTCGAACGGCGTGCCCTTGTCGACCGAGCTGTCGAACTTGGCGCCGTGCTGGTCGGCTGCCGTTGGGTCGTAGATCCAGCCGGTGTAGTGCACGGTCAGGGTCTTGGTGGCGCTGACTTCGGCGCCGGTGCCCACCACTTTGTCGATAATCGTGACCTGGGCCGACGGCGACGGCTTGCTGATGCTCAGCACGGTGATTTCCATGACCAGCGGGGTGTTGGCTGCCACCTTGGCGGTGTAGGCCGGGTTGGTGTAGCTGTACACGCCGTAGGCCAGGTTGGCCGGCAGCACCAGCTGCACGGTGCCGCCCTTGCGCATGCCCAGCACGCCCTGCTCGGCGCCCGGCAGCCAGCGGCCGGTGCCGATGGCGTACACGGCCGACGGCGAACCGTCCACCTGGGCGCCGCGCGAATTGGGCTTGGTGCTGTCGTACAGGAAGGTCGAATAGCTCACTTGCACCAGGTCGTTGGCCACCACCTCGTCGCCGCTGCCGGCGGCCAGTACGGTTTTCAGGTAGGCGGGCTGCGGCGCCACGTCTTCAGTCTTGGTGGTGCTGGCTGGCGCGCCGCAGGCGGTCAGCGCCGCCACACAGGCGAGCGACGCGATCAATTGGAACATCGATTTCATGATTACCTTTGTATTGTTGAACATGTAACTGGCACTGCGCTGGCGCCGCCATCCGGGCACCGTCGGAGCAGAAGTGTAGCAGACTGCCACAACGCCCTTTCGGGCAGAACATTCAGTTACAAATTGGCTGTCTCAAATTTCCACCTGCGTGCCCAGTTCGATCACCCGGTTGGGCGGAATCTGGTAATAATCGGCCGCCGCGCGCGCATTGCGCGACATGGTGACGAACAGGCTCTCGCGCCAGGACGCCATGCCGGCGCCCGGGGTGGAGATCACGGTCTGGCGGGCGATGAAGAAGGAAGTTTCCATCATCTCGAACTCCAGTCCATGCTTCCCGCACAGCGCCAGCACGTTGGGGATGTCAGGTTCGTCCTTGAAGCCGTAGTGCACATTGACCTGGTAGCACTGGTGGCCCAGGTCGACGATCTTGACCTGCTCCTCCGGCGCCACCCACGGCTCCTCCACGATATGCACGGTGATGAACACCACGCGCTCGTGCAGCACCTTGTTGTGCGACAGGTTGTGCAGCAGCGCATGCGGCACGCCGTCGCTCTCGCCGCGCAGGAAGATGGCGGTGCCGTACACGCGCCCCGGCGGCGCCATGAACAGCGAGGACAGGAAGGCTTCCAGCGGAATGGCGTGCTTTTCCAGGTTCTTGAAGACCAGGTCGCGCCCTTCGCGCCAGGTCAGCATGATGGTCAGCAGCACGGTGCCCAGCAGCAGCGGGAACCAGCCGCCGTGCAGCAGCTTGAGCGTGGAGGCCGAGAACAGCATGATGTCGATCACGATGAAGAAGCCGGTGGCGCCGAAGCACAGCGCCAGCGGCAGGTGCCAGCGGTAGCGGATCACGAAGAAGGTCAGTATGGTGGTGCACAGCATGGTGGCGGTAACGGCAATGCCGTAGGCGCCGGCCAGCTTGTCGGACGAACCGAAGCCCACCACGGCGATCAGCACCACCACCAGCTGCAGCCAGTTCACGGCCGGGATGTAGATCTGGCCGATTTCGCTTTCCGAGGTGTGGGTGACGCGCATGCGCGGCAGCAGGCCCAGTGCGATGGCCTGCTTGGTCATGGAGAAAGTGCCGGAGATGGTGGCCTGCGAGGCGATCACCGCCGCCATGGTGGACAGGATCACCAGCGGATACACGCTCCAGCTGCCGAGCTGCTGGAAGAAGGGATTCGAGATGGCGTCCGGACGGGCGATCAGCAGCGCGCCCTGGCCCAGGTAGTTCAGCGCCAGCGCCGGCATGGTGATCAGGAACCAGGCCGCGCGGATGGGCTTTTTGCCGAAGTGGCCCATGTCGGCGTACAGCGCCTCGGCGCCGGTGAAGGCCAGCACCACGGCGCCCAGCGCGACGAAGCCGCTGTATTTGTTCTCCAGCATGAAGCGGAAGGCGTGCAGCGGGTTGAGCGCGGCCAGGATCTGCGGCGCTTCAACGATGTTGATCAGGCCCATGACGGCCAGCGCGGCGAACCACACCACCATGACGGGGCCGAAGAAGCGGCCGATACCGGCCGTGCCGTGGCGCTGCACCGCGTACAGCGACACCAGCACGATAATGGTCAGCGGCACCACGTACTGCTCCAGCGCGGGCGCGGCCACTTCCAGGCCTTCGATCGCGCCCAGCACCGAAATGGCGGGGGTGACCACGCTGTCGCCGTAGAACATGGTGGCGCCGAACACGCCCAGCAGCAGCAGCGGGCCGTGCCAGCCGGAGCGCTTGCTGACCGAATTGAGCGCCAGCGCCATCAGCGCCATGATGCCGCCTTCGCCGCGGTTGTCCGCGCGCAGCACCAGCGTGACGTATTTGAGCGAGACGATCATGGTCAGCCCCCAGAAGATCAGGGAGATGATGCCGAGCAGGTTGGGCGTGTTCAGCGCGAGCCCGTGTTCCGGGTCGAAGATGGTTTTGAGAGTGTACAGAGGGCTGGTGCCGATATCGCCATAGACGATGCCGACGGCAGCTAGCGTCAGTGCGACGAGGCTGCTTTTCTTATGTTCCGACGTCAAGATTGCACCTGAGTTTGTTCTGGTGCGTTGCACAATAGGCCAACTATCGGCAATTTGCAAGTGCATTCTGGCATGGCCGCGCTCCGCTGTTTTCGGCCCCCATTCTACCGCCGCCAGCGGCCCGGGCCGTTTTCCCGGATAATGGCAGACCCGCCGCACCTTATTCAAACAACACCATGAACACAGGCATCCTGTACGCCGCCCTCGCGTTTTTCTGCTGGGGCCTGTTCCCCCTTTATTTCCACGCCATCGGCGAGGTGCCGCCGATTGAAATCCTGGCCCACCGCATGCTGTGGTCGCTGCTCTTCCTGGCCCTGGTGCTGACCGCGCGCGGCCAGTGGCGCTGGCTGCCGGACGTGCTGCGCAAGCCGCACGTGATGGCCAGTTTTGTCGCCAGCGCTATATTGCTGACCGCAAACTGGTTCGTCTACATCTGGGCCGTGAACAATGGCCACGTGATCGACGCCAGCCTGGGCTATTTCATCAATCCCCTGGTCAATGTGCTGCTGGGCCTGCTGGTGCTGAAGGAAAAGATGCGGCGCGGGCAGTGGATCGCCATTGCCATCGCCGCCTGCGGCGTGGCCTGGCTGACCTGGCAGGCCGGACAGCCGCCGTATATCGCGCTCATCCTGGGCATCACCTTCGGCGGCTACGGCCTGCTGCGCAAGACGGCCGCGCTGGCGGCGCTGGAGGGGCTGTCCTTCGAGACCATCATCCTGTTCCCGCTGGCGCTGGCCTATGTGATCTGGCTGAGCGTGCACGGCCAGAACACCTTTATCAACTCGCCGCACGACAGCACGCGCTGGCTGCTGGCCGCCGCCGGCCCCATCACCGCGATTCCGCTGCTGATGTTCGCCGCCGGCGCGCGCCGCATCCCCATGGCCGTGCTGGGCATGCTGCAATACCTGTCGCCCACCATGCAGATGCTGCTGGGGGTGTGGATCTTCCACGAGGCCTTCTCGCCGGAACGCCTGGCCGGCTTCGTGGTGATCTGGAGCGCGCTGGCGCTGTACGTGGCGGAGGGGCTGTGGGCCACGCGCCGCGCGGCCGCCGCCATATAATAAGCACCCCGACAGACTAGCCAGACAGCCCATGACCAGCACACCACCGTTTGATCCGCCCTACAAAGCCAGCACCGTACTGGAAGACGGCAGCGTGAAATGGATGGAGGTCCGCGCGGACGGCTCCATGGTGGAGACCAGCGCGCCGGCCGCCGCCATGCCGGAGGCGGGCTCGGCCCCGGCGCCCCGGTCAGGCCAGCCCGCTCCATCCAGCCAGTCCGGACGCGCGGTGACGGTGCTGAACGTGCCCTTCGCGGAAAAGGAAGAGGCCAAGCAGCTGGGCGCGCGCTGGGACCCCAAGCGCCGCAAATGGTATGTGCCGGCCGGCGTTGACGCGGCCCCGTTCGCCCGCTGGACCGCCTGAAAAGTCCGCCAAATCACCGCTGAACGCCGCCCAAACCCGCTGAAACTAGCTGGAACGCGGCGTTTGGCGTATCCTTGTTGACCTTCGTAACATATCGAGAATTTCCTAATGGCAAACTACGTCTACACCATGAACCGCGTGGGCAAAATCGTCCCGCCCAAGCGCCAGATCCTCAAAGATATTTCGCTGTCCTTCTTCCCGGGCGCAAAGATCGGCGTGCTGGGCCTGAACGGCTCCGGTAAGTCGACCTTGCTGAAAATTATGGCCGGCATCGACACCGACATCCAGGGCGAAGCGCGCCCGATGCCGGGTCTGAACATCGGCTACCTGCCGCAGGAACCGCAGCTGGACCCGAACAAGACCGTGCGCCAGGAAGTGGAATCCGGCCTGGGCGAAGCGTTCGAGGCGCAAGCCAAGCTGGACGCCGTGTACGCCGCCTACGCCGAAGAAGACGCGGACTTCGACGCGCTGGCCGCCGAACAGGCGCGCCTGGAAGCGATCATCTCCTCGTCCGACGGCGGCAACCTGAACCTGCAGCTGGAAATGGCCGCCGACGCGCTGCGCCTGCCGCCCTGGGACCAGCAGATCAGCGTGCTGTCCGGTGGTGAAAAGCGCCGCGTGGCGCTGTGCAAGCTGCTGCTGTCCAAGCCGGACATGCTGCTGCTCGACGAACCAACCAACCACCTGGACGCGGAATCGGTGGAATGGCTGGAACAGTTCCTGGTGCGCTTCCCGGGCACCGTGGTCGGCATCACCCACGATCGCTACTTCCTGGACAACGCGGCAGAGTGGATTCTGGAACTGGACCGCGGCAGCGGCATTCCATGGAAAGGCAACTACAGCTCCTGGCTGGACCAGAAACAGGCCCGCCTGAAGCAGGAAGAAGCCACCGAATCGGCACGCCAGAAGGCGCTGCAGAAGGAATTGGAATGGTCGCGCCAGAATCCGAAAGCGCGCCAGGCCAAGTCCAAGGCCCGCATGGCCCGCTTCAACGAGCTGAGCGAGCACGAATACCAGAAGCGCAACGAGACCCAGGAGATCTTCATCCCTGTGGCCGAGCGCCTGGGCAATGAAGTGATCGAGTTCAAGAACGTGTCGAAATCCTTCGGCGACCGCATGCTGATCGACAACCTGAGCTTCACAATTCCCGCCGGCGCCATCGTCGGCATTATCGGCCCCAACGGCGCAGGTAAGTCGACGCTGTTCAAGATGATCACCGGCAAGGAAACGCCGGACAGCGGCGAAGTCATCATCGGCAAGACCGCCAAGGTCTCCATCGTCGACCAGCACCGCGACGCACTGTCCGACAGCAAGACCGTGTTCGAGGACGTGACCGGCGGCGCCGACATGCTGAGCGTGGGCCGCTTCGAAATGCCGTCGCGCGCCTACCTGGGCCGCTTCAACTTCAAGGGCGGCGACCAGCAAAAGATCGTCGGCAACCTGTCCGGCGGCGAGCGCGGCCGTCTGCACCTGGCGAAAACCCTGCTGATGGGCGGCAACGTCCTGCTGCTGGATGAACCGTCGAACGATCTGGACGTGGAAACCCTGCGCGCGCTGGAAGATGCGCTGCTGGAATTCGCCGGCTCCGTGATGGTGATCTCCCACGATCGCTGGTTCCTGGACCGTATCGCGACCCACATCCTGGCCTTCGAAGGCAACTCGCAAGTGACCTTCTTCGACGGCAACTATCAGGAATACGAAGCCGACAAGAAGAAACGCCTGGGTGAAGAAGGCGCCAAGCCCAAGCGTATCCGCTACAAGCCACTGACGACTTAATCAGGTGTAACATCAAAGGGCACGGTTTTTACCGTGCCTTTTTTTATTTGGGGAGAAAAAAATGCACAAGACCCTCATTGCAGCAGCAGCCCTGATCGCCGGCGGCGCCGGCGCCGCCCCCCTGAATGCAGAAGCCATAGGCCAGCTCGGCTGGCTGTCCGGCTGCTGGGCCGCCGTGGGCGCGGAAGCGGGCTCGGTCGAGCAATGGACTGCGCCGGCCGGCGGCACGCTGCTCGGCATGAGCCGCACGGTGAAGAACGGCAAGACCTCGGCCTGGGAATTCCTGCAGATACGCGAAGTCGACGGCCAGCTGGTCTACGTGGCCAAGCCGCACAGCCAGCCGGAGGCGTCGTTCAAGCTGGTGAGCCTGGAAGGCACGAGCGCGGTGTTCGAGAACCCGCAGCACGACTTCCCCCAGCGCATCATCTACAAGCGCGAAGGCGACAAGCTGCAAGCCCGCATCGAGGGCACCATGGGCGGCAAAGCGAGAGGAAAAGACTTCCCCTTGCAGCGTGTCGGCTGCGAGGGGAAGTAAGGGGGATCGAGGAGATAAAGCGGATTAAGCGAGCGGCGGCTTAGAAGTTGTAGCGCGCGCCCAGGGTGACGGCGCCTTTCTTGCGGCCTTGCTCGATGTCGTTCTTGCCGTAGTGTTCATACTCCAGCGACAGCGACACTTTCTGGTTGATCGCGTACTCGGCGCCGACGGAGGCGTACAGATTGGTGCGGTTGCTGTCGCCCAGTGCATACGGTGCGGCCAGGCCGGTGCCGTGCACTTCATTCTTGTTGTAGGCCACGCCCAGCTTGCCGAAGGCGGACAGCTGGTCGTTGATCGGGTAGCTGCCCTTGCCTGCCACGTAGAAGGAGTGCGACTTGCTGTCGATGGCGCCGTTGTTCGCGCCTACCGAGTATTTGTAATTGGAGCTGCCGAAATCGGTGTAGCCGCCTTCAACCGCCCAGGTCTTGTCGATCTGGTAGCCGCCGTAGATCTTGCCGGACCATTCGTCGCTCTTGCGGTCGCCCGTGCTGGTGTCGTTGGACAGGTTGTACTTGTGCTGGCTTGCCACAACGCCGGCGCCGACATAAGCGGTGCCTGGTTCAGCAGCCTGGGCTGCGGAGATGCCGCCCAGGGCGGTAGCGGAGGTAATCAGTGCAAACAGAATTTTTTTCATGTTAGTGATCTTTCAGCAAAAAGTAAGGGACTTGCTTGGGATCGCAGTTCGTCTTGAAGCGCGATGTAAGGACGATAGCATTGGCAAAGCCGCCATGTCCCACGGAAATCCGTAAGAATTGTGAGAAGTTGTAATCACTATTGAAACGCCGAAGATCGCCACAAAATGACGGAACTTAGCTTAAGAAGCGCTTAAGGAAGGTTTTAAACGAGGATTTGGCGGAACGTCAGGTTGACGCGCGGCCCGCAGGCGGTTTTTTCCTTGTTGATGCCGTGCCGCCAGTGGTGCTGCAAGGCGCCCGCCATGACCAGCAAGCTGCCGTCGCCCAGCGCCAGCTTCACGGTTTTCGGCAGCCGCTTGTGCTTGAGGATGAAGGTGCGCGGGTCGCCGAAGCTGACCGAGGCAATGACGGGATTGCGGCCCAGCTCTTTTTCGTCGTCGCTGTGGAAGCCCATGCTGTCCTGCCCGTCGCGGTAGTAGTTCAGCAGCACGCTGTTGAAACGCTGGCCGCTGGCCTGCTCGACGGCCTGCTTGATCTCCAGCTGCAGCGGCGTGAAGGGCTGCGGTTCCAGCGTCATGCCGGAATAGCTGTAGCGCGCGTCGCCGTACCACGCGCTCAGGCGCGGCTGCAGCATCTGCTTGCCCCATAAGGTGATGGCTTCTGCGCGCCAGGCGGTTTCCGCCAGCAGGCGCTCGAGCACGGCGGCGCCGTCCTGCTGGGACGGCAGGGGCAGGCGGGGCATGAAGTACAGCTCGCCGTCTTCGATGGTTATGGCGTCCAGCACGCCGGAATGCTCGGAAAAAAGGTCCATACCCGCTATCATAACCGGATGAAAAAACGACTCTTCCTCGGGACGCTGGCCGCTGCGGCCACGCTGCCCACCATGCAATTCGCCCGCGCCGCGACTCCCGCGCGCGGCCCCGCCCTGCTGACGGTCACTGGCGCCATTTCCAAGCCGAACCGCGGCCCTTTCGAACCGGTGCGCGACCAGATGATGCACAAGCAAAAGCTGAGCTTCGACAAGGCGCACGCCTTCGACTTTGCCGAGCTGTCCGCCCTGCCCGCCATCGCCATCAAGCCCACGCTGGAATATGACGGCAAAGCGCATGCGCTGCGCGGCCCGCTGCTGCTGGACGTGCTGAAAGCGGCCGGCGCCACGCTGGCAGACAGCGGCAAGATCGTGCTGCGCGCGGTGGATGGCTACGCGGCCACCATCACCGTGGCGCAGGCGCGCGCGCAGCGCTACATCGTGGCAACGCAGATGGACGGCGCGCCGATGGCGCTGGGCGGCCTGGGACCGCTGTGGGCGGTGTACGACGCGGACAAGGTGGCGGAAATGGCGGGCAGGCCCGTGCAGGAACGTTTCGGTTCCTGCCCATGGGCCTTGTACCATATTGAAGTGCAGGCCTGAGCGGCCTGCCGGGTGAAGCTAGCGTTTAAGCGTAGGCTTCGGCCAGCGACATGACGCGCGGCGCGATGGCGATGCCAACGTCGGCGAAGATCTTGGTGATCTGGGCCATGTTGGCTTCGTTTTCTTCCGGCTTCCAGCCCTTGAACAGGTCGGTGCCGTCTTTTTGGAAATGCAGATCCAGCACCTTGCCGCGGTCTTTGTGGGTATAGCCCGAGCTGTGGGTGTTCTGGAAACCGGCAGCTGCCAGCGCGGTCAGCACGTCGGCAGGCGGATTGTCCGGATCGGTGGCCAGGTAGACGCCATAAGTCTTGCCGGGTGGCTTGGCGGCGATATCCACTTCGTAGATGCCGGGCGCCTTCGTTACGGTCGTGCTCTTCAGAAATAACATGTTCTTGCCCCTATCTTGGCCGCCGCACCACGGAGGCCGGCATGCTCTTGTTTTCCAGTAATTAAGCTTATTGCTTCTGCCGATGTTTTACAAGGAAATCGGCAGTGAAGACGAGCAACTCACTCTATTTGTTGTGCTTTCGGCTCGCAAGTTTCTCCGTCGGCGCAACCAGCGCCTGATATAGCTCTCCCGTGGGCGCGTCCCATAGGGCAACGGCCTGCTGCTGGCGGGCCACGGTGGCCATGTCGCCGCGCGCGATGGGACCGCTCAACGCGGGCGCGGCGCCTAGCCTGAACACATTGGCCACGGTCTCCGTCACCAGCGGCTGGGCCAGCTCGCGCGCCGTCGCCTCGGGGATGCCGGCGGCCTGGTAGGCCCGCAGCGCGGCGTCCAGCACCGTGGTCAGGTAGTTGCTCGCGAACACGGCAGCGGCGTGGTAGACCGTCTTGGCGGCGGCGTTGATGGCAACCGGCCGCGCGCCCATGGCCAGCAGCGCCGGTTCCAGCACGGCCAGCGCTTGCGGGTCGCCTTCCACGCCGCAGAAAGTGCCGGAGAAGGCGGCGGCCACGGCGCCGGGGTCGGCGAAGCTGCGGATGGGGTGGACGCTGGCCACGTAAGCGCCCGCGTCGCGCGCGGCCTGCAGGCGGTCGGAGGCCAGCGCGCCGCTGCAGTGGAACACAATGGCGCCTTGCAGCGGCACGGCCGCCGCCAGCGCAGCGCAGGCCGGCAAGATCTGGTCGTCGCCGACGGACAGCATGTAGACGGCAGCCGGGCGCAGGCCGGCGTAGCCGCCAGCGGCCGTGCCTGCGCCGATGAAGTCCACCGCGTTCTGCGCAGACTCGGGCGAGCGCGCCAGCACGTCCAGCACTGCAAAGCCCTGCTGCGCGAACAGGCGGCCCAGCGCGCGGCCCACGTGGCCGCCGCCGATCACGCTCAGGCTGATCATCAGAACCCCGATCCCGGCTGCTTGAGGAACTCGGTTTCCTCCGCCGTCGACGCGCGGCCGAGAATGGCGTTGCGGTGCGGGAAGCGGCCGAAGCGGCGTATCACTTCGTAGTGGCGCTTGGCGTAATCATAGGTGCCGTCGAAGCCGGTGGCCGAGGCGCGCAGCATGTCGAACAGGTCCAGCGAGCGCAGCTGCATGGACAGGTTTTCCGCATGCTCGAAAGGCAGGTAGGCAAACACGCGCTGCACCGGCGGCAAGGTCTGGTTGGCGCCGCTGTCGTCCAGCGCCAGCGCCGCCTCCAGCGCCAGGCTGTCGCCGGCGAAGGCCAGCGGCGTGCCGCGATGGATATTACGCGTGAACTGGTCCAGCACCACGATGCGCGCCAGCGTGCCTTGCGTGCCCTCGTCGTCCCAGTGCCGCAGGCCGCCATGCAGGGCCTGCGCCACCAGGTCGCCGAACTGTTCGCGGATCTGCGCGTCGAAGGCGTCGTCCTTGCGGAACCATTCGGCACGCTGGGTGTTGTGACCCTTCACGCCTATCGGCAGGAACCAGAAATCCAGTACGTCCTGTGCTGTCGTCAAAACCATCTAGCTCTTCCTCAAACTCAATTGCGCGCGTGGGAAACCTGGAACCCTTCCAGGCCCTCGAACTGCGCCATTTCCGCCGCCAGTTCGGACATGGACGCGCCTGAACGCTTGCTCAGCGCAATGGCGACAAAGCGCCATTCCTGCATGCCCTTGTCGCTGGCGATCATCATGGATCCGCCCGCGATTTCATAGCCGCGCTTGAGCGCGATATCGCGCAGCGCGGCCTCGTTGGGCACATAGCCCGCCCTGAAGCGCATGGTGAGCGCCACCGCGTGGCGCGACGGCAGCCACGCCTCCAGCTTGGACAGATAAATCATCGACATCGAACACATAAAGGCCAGGCCCATGGCGCCGAGGTAGAAGCCCACCCCTATCATCACGCCGATGGCCGACGAGGCCCAGATGGACGCGGCCGTGGTCAACCCGCTGATGTTGAAGCCCTCGCGCATGATGACGCCCGCGCCCAGGAAGCCGATGCCGGTGACGATGCCCTGGATCACGCGGGTTGGATCGGTGCCGATCACGCTGCCCACATGCGCCATATGCCCGCCGTACCAGAACGAGGGATAACCGGAGATCACCGTCAGCGCGCAGGAGGCCATGCACACCAGGCCGTAGGTGCGCATGCCCGCCGCGCGGCCATGATAGGAGCGTTCGTAGCCGACCAGCAGCCCCAGCAGGAGGGCGCCAAGGATATTCAACAAGACGATGCAGTTGGTGGCCAGTTCACTGGCGGACCAGTAGGCGTCTAGCAAGGCGTTGGAAGGCATGGCCGTCCCCTGGTTATTGTTCGGTTTTTTTGGTCAGCTGTTTTTCAAACGCGACGTCCAGCTTGCTCATGCGCTGCACTTTCTGCGGCCCCTGCGCGTTGACGAAGGCGACAAACTCGTCCAGCTCCATCGGCGCGCACAGCGGCGGCTGGCCGGGGCCGGCGGTGAGGAAGAAATGGCCGCTGCCGGTGCGCGACATGGTGTACAGCTTGTTGCCGCTGCGCTCTTTCAAACGGTCGAGCGCATTGCTGGCACGGGTGGAACGGGACGAACTCATACTGCCTCCGTGCGGGTGTGCAGCCAGGCCAGCGCATCGCCGGACAGGTGCGGGGCCAGGCGCTGGCGCACCGTGGCGTGATAGTCGTTGAGCCAGGCGCGCTCGTCCTCGCGCAGCAGCGCGTGGTCCAGGCAGCGCGTGTCGATGGGGCACAGGGTCAAGGTTTCGAAGCGCAGGAAGGGGCCGAATTCACCGCTTTCCGCCGGCTGGTTCAGCACCAGGTTCTCGATGCGGATGCCCCAGCTGCCCGGCCGGTAAATGCCGGGTTCGATGGAGGTGATCATGCCGCTCTCCATGGCCGTGTGCGGCTCCGGCATGGCGGACGGCGAAATCGACTGCGGGCCTTCATGCACGTTCAAGAAGAAGCCCACGCCGTGGCCGGTGCCGTGGCCGAAATCGATGCCGGCAGCCCAGATCGGCGCGCGCGCAATCGCGTCCAGCATGGGCGACTTGGTGCCTTGCGGGAACCTGGTGGCGGACAGCGCGATCATGCCCTTGAGCACCAGCGTGAAGTCGCGCCTGTGCTCGGCCGTGATGGCGCCCACCGGCACCACGCGCGTGATGTCCGTGGTGCCGCCCAGGTACTGGCCGCCGGAATCGATCAGCAGCAGGCCGTCGCCCTCGATCACCGCATGGCTGGCCTCGGTGGCACGGTAGTGCATGATGGCGCCGTTGGACTTGAAGCCGGCGATGGTGCCGAAGCTGGGGCTGACAAAATGCGGACGGCGCGCGCGGGCGGCGGTGATGTGGGTGTTGATGGCCACTTCGGTCAACGGTTCGCGCTGCGGATCGGCCAGGGTGTGCTCCAGCCAGCAGAAGAATTCGCACAGCGCCGCACCGTCCTGCTCCATGGTGGCGCGCACGTGCGCGGCTTCGGCGTCGGACTTGCGGGACTTGGCCAGCGTGGTGGGATTCACCGCTTCCAGCACCGCCACTTTTGCGGGCAGCGCCTGGCGCGTGCCGTGGGTGACGCGGCGCGGATCGAGCAGCACAGTGCCGTCCGCAGGCAGCGCGGCCAGCGCGGCGGCGAACGCGCCGTAAGGGGCCAGATCCACGCCTTCCTCCGCCAGACACGCGGCCAGCCCGGGCGGCACCTTGCCTTCGGCCACGAATAATGTGGCGCGTACCGGACCGATGAGGGCGTGTGCCAGGAAAACCGGGTTGTAATTCACGTCCGCGCCGCGCAGATTGAACAGCCAGGCGATGTCGTCCAGCGTGGAGATCACGTGGTGGCGGGCGCCGAGGCGCGACATGGCCGCGCGCAGGTCGGCCAGCTTGCCGGTGCGGCTCTTGGTGGCGTAGGGCGGCAGCAATTCATAGACTTCCGCCGTTGGCAAGCTGGGCCGGCCGTGCCAGATGTCGTTCAGCAGGTCGCGGTCCGTGCGCAGCGCGACTTTCTTGGGCGCCAGTGCCTGCTCCAGCAGGCGCGCCACGGCCAGGCCGAGCACCGCGCCGTCCACCGCCACGGTCTGGCCGGGTTTCATGTTCTCGGCCAGCCAGTCCACATACTGCACGCTGGCGCCGGACGCAATTTTCATCAGCTGTATGGTGGAGCCAGCCAGCTCGGTCTCGGCCTGGGTCCAGTAGCGGCCGTCGGTCCACACGCCGGCAAAATCGGCCGTGATGATGAAGGTGCCGACCGAGCCGGTAAAGCCCGACAGCCATTCGCGGCCCTGCCAGTGCTGCGGCAAATATTCGGAGAGGTGCGGATCGGCGGACGGCACCATGAAGGCGTCTATCCGCCGGTCGCGCATGGCCGCGCGCAATGCGGCAAGGCGGCCAGCGATGGTGGAAAGGTCTGAGTTGGGCATGAGCAAAGTGAAGCTGTCGACTTGGCTCTATCATACTCCGCAGCAAGCTTTGATGTAGACCTCAATGCAAGGTACGGCGCTCGCCCGGATAAGTCATGCCGGGCTCAAGTTCGGGGGCGCGGCGGCGGTCCTCGCCGGGCCAGCCGCTCAGCTCGCTGCGCCCGGTCGCATCCGGGGCTGGCAGCAGACGGGGCGTCTCTTTATGATGGGAGAGGAGGTAGTAGCCAGCCAGCGCCAGCCCGGCCACGCCCACCACGCGCATCACCCCCCACCGCGCCACGGCCGCCGTAGCGCCGCGCAACAACATCATTTCGCCGATCCGGCGTGCCAGGGTATCCATGCTCTTGCCCTCCCATAACAGGTGAGTGATACCCACAGCTTATACCAAGTGTCCGCAATGCAGTGTTATGCCACTAACACTGCCGGCAGCCCGAACAGCTGGCAGCGGAGGATTTCTGTCGCGGGGAATGTTGTCAAATGATAATATCGTGGCATGCACAAATCTAAGAAATTCCTCCTCGCCGGTATCACCCTGCTGCTGATAGGCGCAATTTTTGATCTGTTTTCGGGACTGAGCAGCGGCAATATCACGGAGCTGCTGACCAGCGCCGGATTTTTCGCCATGGCGGGTTCGTATGTGTTGAACTGGCCCAAGGCGCAGCCTGCCGGGCAGCCGCTCGCGCTGCACAAGCCGAACAAGGCCTCTCTCGCGCTGTCGCTGCTCGGAACAGTGCTGCTGGTGGTGGCCTTCGGCCTGCGGCGCGGCTGGTTTTAAGCCTCGGGCGCTTCGAAGCGCCGCAGCCCTTCCAGGTCGAGGATGCGGATGCCGCCGTAGTCCAGGCGCAGCAGGCCCTGCTTCTCCAGCACCTGCAAAGCCTGGTTGGCGCGCTGGCGCGATGCGCCCGACAGCAGGCCGATTTCCTCCTGGGAAATCTGCACCAGCTTCTCGATCCCCGGATACAGCAGCGAGTTGAACAGCCCCGCCAGGCAGCGCGCCACGCGCGTGTCGATGTCGAGCAGGCGGTCGTTTTCCACCATGCCGATGAACTGCCCCAGCCGCTCATTGAGCTGCATCAATAAAAAGCGTGTAAACGGTAGACTCGTTTCCAGCAGCCAGTTAAAAGTATCGGCCGGCATGCGTGCGATGCGGCTGTCGCGCAGCGCCATGGCGTCGTATTTGCGTGGCTCGTTCTTCAGCAGGGAGCCTTCGCCGAACCAGCCTCCGGGCGGTACGCCGGTGAAGGTGACGCTTTTGCCGGACGGCGAAAAATTGTTCATCTTCACCATGCCGGCAATGATGCCCACCCAGTTGTCGACCACCTCGCCTTTTCGGCACACAAAGCCGCCTTTCGGCACGAACGTCTCGTAAGTGTCAGCTTCCACCCGCGCCATTTGCTCGGGCGTGAGCGCCTGCGCCCAGATGGCCGAGCGCAGCGCTTCTTTAAGGGTGGGTGGCTTGTTTGTCATTGTTGCATAGCAACATCAAAATATGGATGAATTGTCACCGAAAAGACAACCTGTGTATAAAACGCGAGCTACTATCATCACACACATCGAAGAAAAGGCACACCCCTCGCTCGCAACGAGTCACGAAGGAGACAAAGGTGCAAAAAGATCTGGACACATTCCCGCGCCGCTTGCTGCAGCATGGGAAAGCGAGAGCGCACAAGCCTGCGTTCCGCGAAAAGTACTTGGGCATCTGGCAGACCTGGACCTGGGGCCAGGTCAACGAGGAAGTGCGCGCCCTGGCCTGCGGCCTGGCTGCGCTCGGCTTTGAACGCGGCATGAACCTGGCCGTGATCGGCGACAACCGTCCGCGCCTGTACTGGTCCATGCTGGCGGCCCAATGCCTGGGCGGCGTGCCGGTGCCGCTGTACCAGGACGCGCCGGCCGCCGACATGGCCTATGTGCTGGAAAACGCCGAAATCCACTACGCCATCGTGGAAGACCAGGAGCAGGTCGACAAGCTGCACGAGCTGGCCGAACTCTATCCCCACATCGAGCACATCGCCTACGACGACGAACGCGGCATGCGCCACTACACGCACAAGGAGCTGATCTCCTTCGCCAAGCTGCAGGAGCTGGGCCGCGACTACGACAAGGCCCACCCCGGCTTCTTCGACGCCGCCGTGCAGGCCGGCCAGTCCGGCGACACCGCCATCATCCTGTACACCTCCGGCACCACCGGCCGCCCCAAAGGCGTGTGCCAGACCCACGCGGCCTTTATCGAGGCAGGCGAAGGCGGCGTGACGTTCGAGAACCTCACCGACGACGAAAACGTGCTGTCCTACCTGCCCATGGCCTGGGTGGGCGACTGCCTGTTCTCGGTGGCGCAGGCCATGGTGGCCGGCTTCACCGTGAACTGCCCCGAATCGGGCGACACCGTGATGACGGACATGCGCGAGATCGGCCCCACCTTCTACTTCGCCCCGCCGCGCGTGTTCGAGAACATGCTGACCACGGTGATGATACGGATGGAGGACGCGGGCGCCCTCAAGCAGCGCATGTTCCACTACTTTATGGACGTGGCGCGCCGCAGCGGCGCCGACATCCTGGACGGCAAGCCCGTGCCCACGGGCGAGCGCATCAAGTACGCGCTGGGCCGCTTCTTCGTCTACGGCCCGCTGAAAAATGTGCTGGGCATGTCGCGCGTGCGCGTGGCCTACACGGCAGGCGCCGCCATCGGCCCCGACCTGTTCCGCTTCTACCGCTCCATCGGCGTGAACCTGAAGCAGTTCTACGGCTCCACCGAGACCTGCGCCTACATCTGCCTGCAGCCGGACCGCAACATCAAGTTCGACAGCGTGGGCCTGCCCGCGCCCGGCGTGGAAGTGAAACTGGCATCCAACGGCGAGGTGCTGGTGAAGTCCGCCTCCACCATGCACTGCTACTACAAGCGCCCCGACGCCACCGCCGAAGCGCTGGACGAGCAAGGCTATTTCCACACCGGCGACGCGGGCGTGTTCGACAGCGAAGGCCACCTGAAGATCATCGACCGCGCGGCCGACGTGGGCAAGATGCAGTGCGGGACCATCTTCGCGCCCAACTACATCGAGAACAAGCTCAAGTTCTTCCCCTTCATCAAGGAGGCGGTGGCCTTCGGCCATGAACGCGGCCATGTGTGCGCCTTCATCAACATCGACATGGAAGCGGTGGGCAACTGGGCCGAACGGCGCGGCATCGCCTACTCGGGCTACACCGACCTTGCCGGGCTGCCGCAGACCTATGAGCTGGTGCAGGAGTGCATCGAGAAGGTCAACGCCGACCTGGCCACCGAAGCGCTGATGGGCAACACGCAGATCAAGCGCTTCCTGGTGCTGCACAAGGAGCTGGACCCGGACGACGACGAGCTGACCCGCACCCGCAAAGTGCGCCGCAAATTCGTGGCCGAGAAGTACGCGGTGCTGATCGACGCGCTCTACTCCGGCAAGCCATCGCAATACATCGAGACGCAAGTCAAATTCGAGGACGGCCGCGTGGGCACGGCGGCCGCCGACCTGCGCATCCAGGACAGCAAGACTTACCCGGTCGTGGGTAAAGCCGCGTGATCGAGGAGACCTCCATGCAAATGAACGAACCCGACGCGCTGCTGCGCGCCACGCGCCGTATCGGCCCCGTGATCCTGGACCTGAAGAACATCTCGCTGTCCTTCGGCGGCGTGAAGGCGCTCACCGACATCTCCTTCGACGTGCGCCAGCATGAGATCCGCGCCATCATCGGCCCCAACGGCGCGGGCAAAAGCTCCATGCTGAACGTGATCAACGGCGTGTACCGCCCGCAGCAGGGCGCCATTATCCACAAGGGCCAGCAGCGCAAGGGCATGGATTGCTACGGCGCCGCCAAGTCCGGCATCGCGCGCACCTTCCAGAACATTGCCCTGTTCAAGGGCATGACGGTGCTGGACAACATCATGACCGGCCGTAACCTCAAGATGAAGTCCAACTTCCTGATGCAGGCCCTGTACTGGGGACCGGCGCGGCGCGAGGAAATTGCGCACCGCGTGAAAGCCGAGGAGATCATCGACTTCCTGGAGATCCAGGCCATCCGCAAAACACCGGTGGGCCGCCTGCCCTACGGCCTGCAGAAGCGCGTGGAGCTGGGCCGGGCGCTGGCCGCCGAACCCGAGATCCTGCTGCTGGACGAACCCATGGCCGGCATGAACGTGGAGGAAAAGCAGGACATGTGCCGCTTCATCCTCGACGTGAACGACCAGTTCGGCACCACCATCGTGCTGATCGAGCACGACATGGGCGTGGTGATGGACATCTCGGACCGCGTGGTGGTGCTGGACTACGGCAAAAAAATCGGCGACGGCACGCCGGACGAAGTGCGCAGCAACCAGGACGTGATCAACGCTTATCTCGGCACGCATTAAGGGGCTGCACCATGAATATCAGTTTTTTCTTTGAAGTGCTGATCGGCGGCCTGCTGTCCGGCGTGATGTATGCGCTGGTGGCGATCGGCTTTGTGCTGATCTACAAGGCTTCCGGCGTGTTCAACTTCGCGCAGGGCGCCATGGTGTTCTTCGCCGCGCTCACCTGCGTGGGCCTGATGGACAAATTCGGCTTCTCGCTATGGCTGGCGATACCGGCCACGGTGGTGGCCATGATCATCCTCGGCCTGCTGATCGAGCGCGTGGTGCTGCGGCCTTTGGTGAACCAGCCCGAGATCACGCTGTTCATGGCCACCATAGGCCTGGCGTTCTTCATCGAGGGCCTGGCGCAGCTGATGTGGGGATCGCAGGTGCACCGCCTGGAACTGCCCATCGAGGACGTGCCGCTGCAGTTCCTGCTCGATAAATTCAACATCATCGTGTCGCAGTTCGACGTGACGGCGGCCATGGTGTGCGGCGTGATGGTGCTGGTGCTGTCGCTGGTGTTCTCCAAGACCAAGGTGGGCCGCGCGCTGCGCGCCGTGGCGGACGACCACCAGGCCGCGCTGGCGGTGGGCATCCCGCTGCAACGCATCTGGGGCATCCTGTGGGCAGTGGCGGGCATGGTGGCGCTGGTGGCGGGCCTGCTCTGGGGCGCGCGCAACGGCGTGCAGTTCGCGCTCACCTTCATCGCGCTGAAAGCCTTGCCGGTGCTGATACTGGGCGGCTTCACCTCGGTGCCGGGCGCCATCGTCGGCGGGCTGATTATCGGCGCGTCCGAAAAACTGGCCGAGGTCTATATCGGCCCCATGGTGGGCGGCGGCATCGAGGGCTGGTTCCCTTACGTGCTGGCCCTGCTGTTCCTGCTGGTGCGGCCCGAGGGCCTGTTCGGCGAAAAAATCATCCGCAGGATCTGAAAGGACACGCCATGTTCTACCGTGAAGCAGGACAATTCAAGACGAGCTACCAGGCCGACGGCCAGATCTTCCCCATCCGCCAGGACCGCCTTGCGCTGGGCGCCACGCTGATCGTGGCGGTGGTGGCGCTGCCGCTGCTGGCCTCGCCCTATATGCTGTCCGCCATCCTGATCCCCTTCCTGATTTTCGCGCTGGCCGCGCTGGGGCTCAACATCCTCACCGGCTACGCGGGCCAGCTCTCGCTGGGCACCGCCGCCTTCATGGCGGTGGGCGCCTTCGCCTCCTACAACTTCATCCTGCGCATTCCCGGCATCCCGGTGCTGCTGGCCTTCGTGCTGGGCGGCCTGTGCGCGGCCATGGTGGGCATCGCCTTCGGCCTGCCCTCGCTGCGCATACGCGGCTTCTACCTGGCCGCGTCCACGCTGGCGACGCAGTTCTTCGTGGTGTGGTGCCTCACCAAGATAGGCTGGCTGACGAATTACAGCTCCTCCGGCGTGATCACCGCGCAGAAAATGGAAATCCTGGGCTACGCCTTCGACACGCCGGCGCGCAAATACCTGCTGGTGCTGTTCGTGGTCGCCATCATGGCGCTGCTGGCCAAGAACATGGTGCGCTCCAACGTCGGCCGCTCCTGGATGGCGATCCGCGACATGGACGTGGCGGCCGAAGTGATCGGCTTCCGCCCGCTGCGCACCAAGCTGATGGCCTTTGCCGTCAGCTCCTTCTACTGCGGCGTGGCCGGCGCGCTGTACGCCTTCGCCTACCTCGGCACGGTGGAGCCGGAAGCGTACAACCTGGACCTGTCGTTCCGCATCCTGTTCATGATCATCATCGGCGGCGTGGGCTCGATACTGGGCTCCTTCCTCGGCTCGGCCTTCATCGTGCTGCTGCCTGTGTTCCTGAATATCCTGGCGCACGGACTGGGGCTGCCCACCAGCGTGGCGTCCAATCTCGAGTTGATGGTGTTCGGCGCCCTCATCATCTTTTTCCTGATCGTGGAGCCCCACGGTCTGGCGCGTTTGTGGCAAATCGGTAAAGAGAAACTGCGCCTGTGGCCTTTCCCGCACTGAGCGCTTCCTACAACAATTGGAGGAGACAAAACAATGAAATCGATTAAATCCCTGGTAATAGGCGCCACCCTGCTCGCATCCATGGGCGGCGCGTTCGCCCAGACCGAGCAATTCATCGCCCTGCCTTCCTACCGCGTAGGCCCTTATGCGGCGGGCGGTTCGGGCTTCTACGGCGGCATCATCGACTACTTCAACCTGGTCAACGCCAACGGCGGCATCAACGGCACCAAGATCTCGTGGGAAGAATGCGAGACCGAATACAACCCTTCGCGCGGCATCGAGTGCTATGAGCGCCTGAAAACCAAGAACGGCGGCGCCACCCTGGTCGAGCCGCTGTCGACCGGCATCGCCTACGGCATCCTGGACCGCGTGGCGAAAGACAAGGTGCCGATGACCACCCTGGGCTACGGCCGCTCGGACGCCGCCAACGGCAAGGTCTTCCCCTATGTGTTCCCGCTGATTACCAGCTACTGGAACCAGGCCGCCGCCATGATCAAATACCTGGGCGACAAGAACGGCGGCATGGCCAAGCTGAAAGGCAAGAAGATCGTGCACCTGTACCACGACTCGGCCTTCGGCAAGGAACCCTTGCCGGTGCTGGAGGAACTGGCCAAGCAGCACGGCTTTGAACTGATCAAGATCGCGGTGGCGCCGCCGGGCAGCGAGCAGCAGTCGCAATGGCTGCAAATACGCCAGGCCAATCCGGACCACGTGATCCTGTGGGGCTGGGGCGTGATGAATTCGGTCGCCATCAAGACCGCGCAGCGCAACGGCTTCCCGCGCGAGAAAATGCTGGGCGTGTGGTGGGCGGGCTCGGAAGAAGACACCATCGCATCCGGCGACGCGGCCAAGGGCTACACCTCGATGACCTTCAACACGCCGGGCAACTACCCGCTGCTCGACGAGCTGCGCAAGAAGGTGTACGCGGCCGGCAAAGGCAATCTGGCCGACCAGAGCCGCATCGGTTCCGTGTACCACATGCGCGGCGTCACGGCCGGCATCCTGTACGCGGAAGCGATCCGCCACGCGCAGGAGAAATTCGGCAAGGGCAAGGTCATGACCGGGGACCAGATCCGCTGGGGCCTGGAGAACATGGACATCGACGAAGCGCGCCAGAAAGCGCTGGGCGCGCTGGGCATGTTCCCGCCGGTGAAAACCACCTGCGACGACCACGAAGGCTCGGGCGCCGTGAAAGTGCAGCAATGGGACGGCAAGAAATGGGTAGCCATCACGCCGAACTGGGTGGTGGGCGACAAGGCGCTCACCCGCAAGCTGGTGGAAGAATCGTCCGCCAAGTACGCGGCTGAAAAAGGCATTACGCCAGCCTGCGCCAAGTAACAGCCGTGGGCGGGCCTCCGGTCCGCCCATCGAACAATTTTTGGAAAAGCCGCCATGGACACTGCAACCGCCGCCGCACCTCCGCCCTACCTCTCGGTGAACAACATCGAGGTGATCTACGACCATGTGATCCTGGTCCTGAAAGGGGTGTCGCTGCAAGTCCCACAAGGGAAGATCGTGGCGCTGCTGGGCGCCAACGGCGCGGGCAAGTCGACCACGCTGAAAACCATCTCCACGCTGCTGCGCGGCGAACGCGGCGACGTCACCAAGGGCGAAGTCCAGTTCAAGGGCGAGCGCGTGGACCAGCTTACGCCCAACGAACTGGTGAAACGCGGCCTGTCGCAAGTGATGGAAGGCCGCCACTGCTTCGGCCACCTGACCATAGAGGAAAACCTGCTCACCGGCGCCTACACCCGCAACCTGGGCCGCGCCGAACTGAAGGAGTCGCTGGACAAGGTGTACCACTACTTCCCGCGCCTGAAGGAGCGCCGCGCCAGCCAGGCCGGCTACACCTCGGGCGGCGAGCAGCAGATGTGCGCCATAGGCCGTGCACTGATGGCCAAACCTTCCATGATTTTGCTCGATGAACCGTCGATGGGCATCGCGCCGCAGATCGTGGACGAAATCTTCGGCATCGTGAAGGACTTGAACCACAAGGAAAACGTCTCCTTCCTGCTGGCCGAGCAGAACACCAACGTGGCACTGCGCTACGCGGACTTCGGCTACATCCTGGAGAACGGCCGCGTGGTGATGGAAGGCGAGGCCACCGAACTGGCCAACAACGAGGACGTGAAAGAGTTCTACCTGGGCATGTCCGGCGCCGGCCGCAAGAGCTTCCGCGACATGAAGTTTTACCGCCGCCGCAAACGCTGGCTGGCTTGAGGAATTTATGAAACTGGAAAAAGCCATTGCAGTCTGCCGCGCCCTGCCCGGCGCCACCGAAGACATCAAATGGGGCGCCGACCTGGTGTTCTCGGTCGGCGAAAAAATGTTCGCCGTCACCGGCAACTGCGCGGACGCGGAAGGCATCAGCTTCAAGGTGGACGACGAGCGCTTCCTGGAGCTGACCGACCGCCCCGGCATCATCGCCGCGCCCTACCTGGCGCGCGCCAAGTGGGTGAAGATCGTGGACTTCAAGGCGGTGAGCGACGCCGAAGCGGCCGAGCTGCTGACACGTTCCCACGCCATCATCTTCAGCAAACTGACCAAGAAACTGCAGCGCGAAATCGGAGAGAAATGATGAGCGACACCCTGGACAGCCTGGAAACGCGCGCCCCCGAGCAGCGCGAACGCGAACTGCTGGCGCGCCTGCCCGGCCTGGTCGCGCGCGCGCAGAGCGCGCCGGGCTGGGGCCGCATCCTGGCCGGCGTGGACGCCAACGCCGTCAACAGCCGCGCCGCGCTGGCCGCGCTGCCGGTCACGCGCAAGTCCGACCTGAAGACGCTGCAGCAGCAGCTCCAGCCCTTCGGCGGCCTGAACGCCACGCCGGTGGGCCAGCTGTCGCGCGTGTTCATGTCGCCCGGCCCCATCTTCGACCCCGAGGGGCGCGGCGCCGACTGGTGGCGCTTTTCGCGGCCCATGTACGCGGCCGGCGTGCGCGCCGGCGGCCTGCTGCAAAACTGCTTCGCCTACCACTTCACGCCCGCCGCCTTCATGGTGGAAGGCGGCGCGGCGCGCATCGGCTGCGCGGTGATCCCGGCCGGCAGCGGCCAGACCGAGCTGCAGGTGCAAGCCATGCAGGCGCTCAGGCCGGACACCTATATCGGCACGCCGTCCTTCCTCAAGATCATTATCGAAAAAGCGCGCGAGATGGGAGCGGACATCAGCAGCGTGAAACAGGCCATGATGGGCGCTGAAGCGCTGCCCGAATCGCTGCGGCGCTGGTTCGCCGAGAACGGCGTGCCGCACGTGCTGCAAACCTACGCCTCGGCCGACATCGGCAGCATCGCCTACGAAACCCGCAGCGGCGACACCGTCCATCCCGGCATGGTGCTGGACGAGGACGTGCTGCTGGAAATCGTCCGCCCCGGCAGCGGCGAGCCGGTGCCGCCCGGCGAAGCGGGGGAAGTGCTGGTCACGCTGTTCAACCCGGACTATCCGCTGATACGCTTCGCCACCGGCGACCTGTCCGCCATCCTGACCGACGCCCTGCCCTCGCCCTGCGGCCGCACGAATATCCGCATCCGCGGCTGGATGGGCCGCGCCGACCAGACCACCAAGGTGCGCGCCATGTTCGTCCACCCCTCGCAGGTGAACGAAATTACGCGCCGCCACCCGGAGATACTGAAGGCGCGGCTGGTCGTTTCCGGCAAGATGGCGAACGATGTGATGACCTTGCATTGCGAAGTCGACAATCCGGCGCTTGTACAGGCTAATTCCATCATAGAAACTATTCGCGACCTGACCAAGCTGCGCGGCGAAGTCGCTTTCGCAGTTAAAGGCAGTTTGCCCAACGATGGCAAGGTGATCGACGACGTAAGGGACTATTCCTGACTTTGTAGCGTGGGAGCAACGCTGGAGCGGGCAGGCGGGATATGGCGGATAATAAAGACCATTCCTACCAAGGTCAGAAGAAGACGAAGATCATGCAAGACTTTCATCATAACCGCGCCCGCGACCTGCTGAAAAACGCAGAAGAAATTTTCGACCAGGAAGCCGTCCAGACCGCCGTGGCCCGCATGGCAGGCGAGCTGAACGCCCGCTTCGACCACCCGGAAAACCAGGAATTTCCGCTGGTGCTGGGCGTGATGGGCGGCGCGGTGGTGTTCACCGGCAACCTGCTGCCGCAACTGACCTTCCCGCTCGAGTTCGACTACATCCACGTGAGCCGCTACGGCGACGAGGACAAGGGAGGCGCCGTGGTGTGGAAGGTGATACCGCGCTCCAACGTGGTGGGCCGCACCGTGATCGTGCTGGACGACATCCTGGACGAAGGCGAAACCCTGGCCCACGTGAAGCAGCGCCTGCTGGACATGGGCGCGGCTGAGGTGATCCTCGCGGTGTTCTGCGACAAGGCCATCGGCAAGGCCAAGCCGGTGACGGCGGACATTATCGGCATCACCATCCCGAACCGCTTCGTGGTCGGCTACGGCATGGACGCCTACGGCTACTGGCGCAATCTGCCGGGCCTGTGGGCCATCCGGACCGAAGACCTGAACTCCTAGCGTTTATTGCTCTGGCGAACTAATATACCCCATGGGTATCTTCGCCGACGTATTATTCACCAAGACGCAGCAGCGTGTGCTGGCCGTACTGTATGGCCAGCCCAGCCGCTCTTTCTACGCCAATGAAATCATCGCCCTGGCCGCCTGCGGCTCGGGCGCGGTGCAGCGCGAGCTGGCCAGCCTGGAAGAATCGGGCCTGGTGCACAGCTGGCGCGCCGGCAACCAGAAGCACTACCAGGTCGACCGCGACGCCGGCATCTTCGAGGAACTGCACAGCATCGTCGTCAAAACCTTTGGCGCCGGCGACCTGATACGGGCCGCCCTGCAGGCCCAGCTGCCCCAGCTGGACGCGGCCTTCATCCATGGCGACGCCGTGGCCGGTACGGTGCACGCCAGCAGCGGCATCGACTTGATGGTAATCGCGCCCAAAGCGCCGCAGCCAGAGCTGCGCCTGGCGCTGGGCGAGCTGACGGGCGAACTGGGCCGCGAAGTGCGCCCGTCCTTCTACACCTCAGAGGAATTCGGCCAGCTGTGGCGCACCGGCGACACCGCGCTGCGCGCCGTGCTGGAACAACCCAAGATTTTCGTCAAAGGCTCCGAACCCGAACTGATCAAACTTGCCCAGCTTCCCTGACTAGGGGTGCAACAGTGTGTTGACAACAGCTATACGCTCACCTACGCTGGCTATATCTACTGTTGTCTGCATTAGGAGGGTTCCATGCGTGACGCCGCCATCAATTTGCGGGCTTTGCCCGAGCAGCGGGACTTGATTGATCGCGCCGCAAACCTGTTGGGCAAGAACCGTTCGGATTTTATGCTTGAAGCCGCCTGTGAAAAAGCCCAGGAGGTCGTACTCGATCAGGTTTTTTTCAGCATGGATACAGACAAATTCAAGCACTTCAATGCCCTCCTCGATGCACCGCCTAGCCACAATCCCGGACTTGAACGACTAATGGCCGTTGCCGCTCCTTGGATTACTGCCAAGAAATGAGTTTGCGGCTCACCCCGCCCGTGCCGCTCGCGGCCACCCACCTTTTGGATGGATTCGAGTGCGGCGAAGCAGCACTAGACGGGTGGCTCAAGCGACGCGCAATGGCCAACCAAGTGAGCAATGCCAGCCGCACATTTGTCGTAGCGGATCAGGATGGCCATGTCTATGGCTACTATGCCATGGCCGCGGGCGCAGTCGCTCACCAAATGGCAACCGGCTCGGTCCGCCGGAACATGCCGGACCCCGTCCCAGTATTGGTCCTGGCGCGGCTAGCGGTTGATCGCCGTGCCCAAGGCATGAAGATTGGTGCCGCCCTACTGCAGGACGCTGTCAACAGGGCGGTGACGGTTTCCCGGCATGCCGGCGTCCGAGCCCTGCTGGTACATGCGCTTAACGACACCGCCAAGAAGTTCTACGAACACTATGGCTTCCAGGAGTCGCCGCAACATCCGATGACGCTGATGTTACGCTTGAATGCCGTCAAGGAATGACAGGGGCTGCGCTACCCAAATAACGGGCAATCGCTTCTTTGCGCAGCGCCTGCAGCTGGCCGTCCGCCTGCATTTTTTCCAGCACGGCGGTGATGCGCGGCACAAGGTCTGCGTGTTTTTTATGCAGGTAGTGGAACAGGCGAAACTTGACCAGGGGCGGCTCCAGCGGCGCGATGCCGCGCAGGCCTGCCAGTTGCAGCTGCCACAGGCCTGAGAGCCGGGCTTCAACCACCACGTCCACGCGGCCGGCGGCCAGCTTGGCGAACGATTGTTCCACGGTCGATACGCTTTCGACGCTCATGCCGGCCGTGCCCTGCTCCGCGAATTTCAGTCCTATCCTGGTGCCTATCCGGTACGGACGCAGGCTATCCCAGCCGGTGACGGGAAAGTTCAGTCCTTTGGTGAACACCACGCCTTCCATCTGGCCGATGGCGACGGGCACGCGTATCAGGTTGGGATAGAGCTTCTCCATCCCTTCGATGCGGTTGATTTCGCCGTCCAGCACGCCGTCGTTGGACAGCGCCAGCGCGCGTGCGGCCGGCAACTCCTTGCCGTTGATGGCGATACCCAGTTTCGCGTATGCCACGCGCAACACCTCTGCGCCGATACGCGTATCCAGGTCGGTGACTGCCGCAAACGTCAGCTGTTCCTGCGCGCGTGCCGGCGCTGCGCACATTGCCAGCGCCAGCCCACAGGCCAGGAAACGGAGGCTCCACGCAGTCATGTGCACTCTCGGAATAAGGGTGCTAGGTAGTATGCCGCGACTGCGGCGAAAACACTACTACAGGCTCAGGCGCGCCCGCGCAGCAGCGTATTCGGCCTTCAGGCGCTCCACCATCTCGGCCACGGTAGGCACGTCGTCCATCATGCCCACGCCCTGGCCCGCGCCCCAGATGTCTCGCCAGGCTTTGGCGGTGCCGGAGCCGAAGCTCATCTTGCTCTTGTCCGATTCCGGCAGCGCGTCCGGGTCCAGGCCCGCGTTGAGGATGGATTTCTTCAGGTAGTTGCCGTGCACGCCGGTGAACAGATTGGTGTAGACGATGTCCGCCGCCGCCGATTCCACGATGGCGTTGCGGTATTCGTCCGTCACATTGGATTCCTCGGTGGCCAGCCAGCGCGAGCCGATATAGGCGAAGTCCGCGCCCATGGCCTGCGCCGCCAGGATGGCGTCGCCGGTGGCGATGGAGCCGGACAGGGCGATCGGCCCTTTGAAGAACTTGCGCACTTCCCCCACCAGCGCAAACGGCGACAGGGTGCCCGCATGGCCGCCGGCGCCGCTGGCCACCAGGATCAGGCCGTCCACGCCCGCTTCCAGCGCCTTTTCGGCGTGGCGGATGTTCACCACGTCGTGCAGCACGATGCCGCCGTAGCTGTGGATGGCGTCCATCATCTCTTTCGGCGGCGCGCGCAGCGAGGAAATGATGATGGGCACCTGGTGCTTCACGCAGACTTCCACGTCATGCGCCAGGCGGTCATTCGACTGGTGCACGATCTGGTTCACGGCGATGGGACCGACGCGCTTGCCGGGGTTGGCGGCCTGGAAGGCGGCCAGTTCGGCTTGCAGCTCGGTCAGCCAGGTGTCCAGCAGCTCGGCCGGGCGCGCGTTCAGCGCCGGGAAGGAGCCGACGATGCCGGCCTTGCACTGCGCCGCCACCAGCTTGGGGCCGCTGGCGATGAACATCGGCGAGGCGATGACGGGAAGGGACAGGTTTTGCAGCACGGTGGGCAGGGCCATGGCGGACTCCGAGTTAAATGATCAAACCATTATAAGTCGAAAATAGTACGATCGTGCTCTAAACTGTGTCCCGCTGTCGCTTACCCTACGCTTAGCCGTCGTTGAGTAAGTACCCACTCTCAATGCGGGCGCTGCAGGCGCGCACCAGCTGCTTGATGGTCCACTCGGCGGTTTCTTCCGGGGTCTTGCCCAGATAGCGCTGGGACGCGGCCGCCACGATGGGCAGCGCGGCGAACATGGCCGGCACCTCGTCCAGCTTCATGCGCTGGCGCTCCAGCAACAGGAACTTGAGCAGCACTTTGACGGCGTACTCGGCGTTGCGCACCGGGTTGCCGGACAGGAAATCGAGCCGGGTGCGGGCGCGTTTCAGCGCCGCCGCCACGTCGGTGAACACGGCGCCGTGGCCGGGGATGACCACGCGCGCGTCCAGCGTGGCGATCAGATCCAGCGTGGCGCGCTCCTCGATAAAGCCGGACTCGCCGTCCAGCTCGGGGAAGATCACGCCGAAGCCGTTCTGCCACAGCGCATCGGCCGAAATCAACATGCCTTCCTGGGCGCAGAACAGCATCAGCGAATGCACGTCGTGGCCGGGCGCGCCCAGCACCTGCCATTCCAGGTCGGCCATGGTCAGCTTGTCGCCCGGCGAGAGCGGGCCGTCGGCGCTGAAGCGCTGGCATTGCTGGCCGGTGGCCTTGAAGCTGAGCTTGTCCTCGTCCCAGTGGCGCACGTGTTCCAGCTCGGACACCGGCACCAGCGTTTCGCTGCCGTAGTGCGCCTGCAGGATGGCGTTGCCGCCGCAATGGTCGGAATGCATATGCGTATTGACGATGCGGTCCAGGCGGCGGCCCTTGAGCGCGTGGCGCACCAGGTCCAGCGTTTGCGGCGCGTGGATCATATAGCCGCTATCGACCAGCGTGACCTCGTGGCGGCCCAGCATCAGCACATTGTTGGACGAGAGCCAGCCACGTTCAAAGACGTGGATGTTGTCTGGTAAAGCGTTCATTGTTACGTCTATTCAAAATCGATCAGCTGCTCGCGGCGGCGGATTTCGGCCCACACGGTGCGCTTGAAATCGTCGTCGGCGCGCGACCATTGCACGATTTCAGCTATCGTGCGCATGCAGCCCTCGCAATAACCGGTCTCACGGTTCATTTTGCAAAGGCTGACGCAGGGGGATGGCACCGGGGAGGCCAGTTCGGGCGTGCCGGTGGGATTTTCAATGCTCATTGCGCTGTTTTACAGGAAGAATGCGCGCATTTTACCGCGCCAGGCGTTCGACCAGTTCAATCCGGTTGCCGAAAGGGTCAAAGATGGTGGCGCGCAGGGCGCCCGGCACCGGCTCGTCGAAGCCGCCGTCCAGGCCGCGCTGCTTCAGTTCGGCGAGGTAGCCAGCCAGGTCGTCGACCAGCAGCGCCGGGTGGGCTTTCTTGGCTGGCAAGAAATTACTTTCGCCGCCGATATGGATTTGCTGGTTGCCCGACGCAAACCAGCAGCCGCCTCGCACCGCCAGCTTGGCCGGTTTTTGCAGTTCCTGCATGCCCAGCACCTTGCCGTAAAACGCGCGCGCCGTGTCTTCCGCGCCAACGGGGATGGCCACTTGCACGTGGTCGAGTCCGATTATTTTTGCCATGGTTTTACCTATGAGAACAGGCCTCCACCATACTCCAAGCACAAAGAAAGCGCTTGTCCTTGCCGAATTCGTCCCTATACTACCATCCATACAGATGGTGTATGGATGGAGACAATGACTACACAACAAGAACTGAGACTGAAAACGAGCGAGTCGGAAAAGATCACGATCAACCTGGGGCCTATCGACCTCGGGCAGATCGATTTGCTGGTGCAGGAGGGCTTTTACGCCAACCGCACCGATCTGATCCGCACCGCAATCCGCAACCAGCTGGCGCAGCATGCCGACGTGGTGAAACAGACCGTGGCGCGCAAAAGCCTGGTGCTGGGGATGCAGCATTACACCCGGCAAGACTTGGAGCAGTTGCAGGCGGCCGGCGAACGCTTGCGTATCCATGTGCTGGGACTGGCGAGCATCGCCAATGACGTGTCGGTGGAACTGGCGCTGGCGACCATAGAATCCATCTTCGTGCTGGGTGCTTTGCACGCCAGCGCCGTATTGAAAACCGCGCTTGCAGGGCGCATACATTAGCGTGCAGTCGGCGCTTGAGGGGCAGGACATGAAATTGAATCACAAGCTATTCAGCCAGATGCGAGCGGCGACGCAAAATTTGTTGGGCAAGGGACCGGCTGCGGCCACCGCGGCGATCCAGCAGGCGCTGGCCGGCCTGCATCTGGGAGGCCGGCCGCAGCCGCACGCCGCTCCCGGCATGCCGCCGGAAGCGCCGCCGATGCGGGACATCAATCCGCCACCCGGCGCCGCGCCGCGCACCGCCACGGCGCCGCAGCCGGAGGCGGAAGCTTTCAGGGAAGCGCCGGGCGCGGCACGTGCACAACATGCACAAAAAGCACCAGACGCACCGGATGCCTCCGCCGCGCCGGATACGCCGCAGGCGCCGCCCAGCGCGCAAGCTTTCGTGGAGGACCTGCTGGGTCAGCTGGGCATCCAGGCCGGCAAGCTGCCGGCGGGGCTGGATCTCGGCAAATTCGAGATGCCGCAGTTCGACATGCCCGACCTTGGCGGCGTGCCCGGCATGCCGGGCAAAAGCAAGCAGGCGCCGGTGCCGGAGGGCGCGCAGTTTGTCAGCGGCAGCTACACCAACCACGCCGGCACGCGCAGCTACAAGCTGTACATTCCGAGCAGCTACCACGGCCAGGCCATGCCGCTGCTGGTAATGCTGCACGGCTGCACGCAGGACCCGGACGATTTCGCAGCGGGCACGCAAATGAACGCGGTGGCCGAGGAGAAGCAATGCTTCGTGGTCTATCCGGCGCAATCGCAGCAGGCCAACAACCACAAGTGCTGGAACTGGTTCAATGCGCTCGACCAGCAGCGCGGCCAGGGCGAGCCGTCCATTATCGCGGGCATTGCGCAGCAGGTGATCGCGGAGCATCCGGTTGATGAACGCCAGGTGTATGTCGCCGGGCTGTCGGCGGGCGGCGCCATGGCCGTGATTGTCGGCACGCTGTATCCGGATCTGTTCGCGGCGGTGGGCGTGCATTCGGGCTTGCCGTATGCGTCGGCACAGGATCTGCCGTCGGCGCTGAGCGCCATGAAACGCGGCGCATCCGGCAATGTGGCGAAGGCCCCGCACGCGGAGGGCGCGAGCCCGCCGATTATCGTGTTCCACGGCGACCAGGACCACACGGTGCATCCGCGCAACGGGGAGCAGGTGATCGAGCAGAAGCTGCGCGCGCACGGCGCCACGCAGGCCAGGGCGGAAGCCGATGCGGGCAGCGTGCCGAATGGGCACCGCTACACCGTCACCACGCACCGCCACGAGGACGGCACGCCGCTGGGCGAGCATTGGGTGGTGCATGGCGCGGGACACGCGTGGTCGGGCGGCAGCGCGGCGGGCAGTTATACCGACGGCAAGGGGCCGGATGCGAGCAGGGAGATGATGCGCTTCTTCCGCACCGTGGCGGGTTAGGTTTTTTTCAGGGCGCCGATGCAGGGCGCTCGCGCTCGGCGATGTGCTGCTTGAGGCAGGCCGGGCACCAGCAGGTGAGGTCGGTGGCGGGGCCGGGCACGGGGACGGCGGGGGGCATGGCGGTGCACCAGCACGGGCCGCCGTCGCCTTCGCCTGGGATCATGGCGCAGCTGAACTCCGCGCCGCAGCGCTTGCACACGCTCATGGCTCGTCGCCCGGGAAGACGCGCATGGCTTTGCGCAAGGTGTCCATCTGGTTATTGAAGCGCGTGCAGGCGCCGCACACCATCAGGTGCAAACGCATGCGGGTGCGCTCGGCCAGCGACAACTCGCGGTCCATGCCTTCTGAAACAAGGCGGTGCACTTCTTTGCAGGTTGGTTTCAAGCCGCTCATAATCTTCTTCCTCTGCCTTTATCCGCGTGCGCCGAACCAGTTCAGGTCCAGGCATTCGCGCAGGCGCAAACGCGCGCGGTACAGCAGCACCCAGGCATTAGCCGAAGTAATCGCCAATTCCTTACAAATTTCTTCCGTCTCCAGCTCCAGCCATTCGCGCATCATGAACACGCGCGCATTCTTGGCGGGCAGTTTTTCCAGGCACAGCTCCAGCACCTTGAAGAAATCCTTCTGCTCCAGCGTGCGGTCCGGGTCGCCCCACTGGCGCGGCATGTCCACGGTGTGGCCGTCGGCCGCGAACAGCGCGTCGATGGCGTCGTCCTCGGACTGGTCGCCAACGGTGTCGATCTGGCGCTCGCGGGTGGCGGCGCGCAGATTGTCGATGATTTTGTACTTCAGAATCCCGGTCACATAGGTGCGCAGCGAGGACTGGCCCTGGAAACGCTCGGGCTGTTCCAGCACGGCGATCAGGGTGTCCTGCACCGCGTCCTGCGCCAGGGCGTCATTCCGCAATTGCAATGATGCGAATCGGACAAGCTGCGGCCGCATGGCCTCAAGCTGGCTGTGGAGGGATGGCGAGGTAGGCATATCCGGCGAGCCTAGCGGAACATCCCGGAAATTACAACCGCAAAAAGCCCTATAATGCGTGCTGGAAGCCAGCCTTTGACTTAACATCGCTCACCTTTTTACCGGATTCGCCATGACCCAACTCACCAATTTGACCCTGGCCGTACCTTCTGATGACCTGACCTCGGTGTCCCCCGCGATCAAGGCGCAGATTCTGGCCGAGGCGCTGCCCTACATCCGCAATTTCCATGGCAAGACCATCGTCATCAAATACGGCGGCAACGCCATGACCGACGAGCGCCTGAAACATGGCTTCGCGCGTGATGTGATTTTGCTGAAACTGGTGGGCATGAATCCGGTGGTGGTGCACGGCGGCGGTCCGCAGATCGACAACGCGCTGAAGAAAATTGGCAAGCAGGGCACGTTCGTGCAGGGCATGCGCATCACCGACGAAGAGACCATGGAAGTGGTGGAGTGGGTGCTGGGCGGCGAAGTGCAGCAGGATATCGTGATGCTGATTAACCACTACGGCGGCCAGGCCGTGGGCCTGACCGGCAAGGACGGCGGCTTGATCCGCGCGCGCAAAATGGCGATGCCGGACCGCGAGAACCCGGGCCAGTTCCTGGACATCGGCTTCGTCGGCGAGATCGACGCGATCAACCCGGCCGTGGTGAAAGCGCTGCAGGACGACGCCTTCATTCCGATTATTTCGCCTATCGGTTTCGGCCAGGACGGCCAGGCCTACAACATCAACGCGGACGTGGTGGCGGGCAAGATCGCGGAAATCCTGAAAGCCGAAAAGCTGATCATGATGACCAATATCGCCGGCGTGCAGGACAAGACCGGCAACCTGGTTACCGACCTGTCGGCGCGCGAGATCGACGAGATGTTCGCCGACGGCACCATTTCGGGCGGCATGCTGCCTAAAATTTCGTCAGCGCTGGACGCGGCGAAATCCGGCGTCAACACCGTTCACATCATCGACGGCCGAATTGAGCATTCTTTGTTGCTGGAAGTCTTGACGGAACAGGCTTTTGGCACTATGATCCGGTCTCACTAAATGTTTGGCGGTGCTAAAGACCACTTGCATCGCCGATGTGTATGCCCTTGTAGCTCAGTGGTAGAGCACTCCCTTGGTAAGGGAGAGGCCACGTGTTCAATCCACGTCAAGGGCACCATCCTTCCTGCAGTACCCTCCAGCAGCACCCTTCCCTAGTAAATACGCTCCACCGCAACGCCGCGCTGCTTCAGCAATTCCGGTACGCTATTCGTCCCCACCAGATGCAGCACGCCGATCGCCACCAGGCTGTTTTTTTCGCGCGCCAGCAGTTTCACGATATTGTCCGCCAGTGCGGGATTGCGCCCGTCCAGCAGCACCTGCTGCACGAAGCGGCCCGAGAAGGTGCCGTCATCGGCCGCCTTGCGCGCCAGCGCTTCCAGCGCAGCCGCATCCGCCTTGCGCCACGCGTCGGTGATTTCGCGCGCCTGCGCGGCCTGCTCCTGGTCCTCGATGGCGGCGATGCCCTCTTGCAGGAACAGCGCCTGCTCGGCCGCGCTCATGCCGCTGAACAGCGCCATCTGGCCTCCCACCGATTCCAGCTCCAGCACCGGCAGCTTGCGCTTGCGCGCCTGCTGCGACAGCCAGGAGTCCACCGCCAGGCTGGCCTGGTAGCCCTGGGCGGCGAATTCGCTGACGGTGAGCAGGCTGGCCAGCATCCACGGCTTCATGGCCGCCACGGCGCCGTCGTCGATGGCGTAGCGGCGCAGCAGGCGCGCCAGGCGCGGCCGGTATTCCGCCGGCAGCTCGGCCGAGGCGGGGCCGCCTCCGCGCGCGTACAGGCCGTGCTGGCGCACCGCCTGCACAATTTTCGCCTGGTCGCCCAGCGGGTCCACTTCCAGCGCCAGCACCGTGGCGCGCTGCAAGGCCTGCATCACGCGCGGCTCCAGCGGATAGAAATCGGCCGCACCGACATGGATGGTGCCAAACAGATAAGCGGTATGCCCGCCCTGCTCCAGCTTGAACAGCGCGCCGCGGTCGACGGCGGTCCCGCCCTGGGCCGCGCCGGACAGCAGCAAGAACAGACTGCAAAACATCACTATAATTTGGCGTCGCATGTTTTCCTTTTGACTGAAGCTGCCGTGAATAATAAACCCTCCGCCCGCGCGCCTGTCTGGCTGTTTGATCTGGACAATACGCTGCACAACGCCTCGCATGCCATATTCCCGGCCATTACCGCGAATATGAACGCCTATATTGCGCGCGTGCTGGGCCAGGAAGGCGCGCCCGCCGGGGCGGACGAAGTGAACGCGGCGCGCAGGCTGTACTGGCAGCGCTACGGCGCCACGCTGCTGGGGCTGGTGAAGCACCACGGCGTGCGCTCCGAGCATTTCCTGCACGAGACACACAGCATGCCCAACCTGGCGCGGATGATACGGGCCGAAAAAGGCCTGGGCCGCCTGCTGCGCGCCCTGCCCGGCCGCAAGGTCCTGCTCACCAACGCGCCGCACCGCTACTCCACCATGGTGTTGCGGCATATGGGCTTGCACCGCCACTTCTCGCACCACATCGCCATCGAGTCGATGCGCATCCACCGCCAGCTGCGGCCCAAGCCCTCCAAGCTCATGCTGCGCAAGCTGATGCGCAAGCAGGGCGTGACGCCCGGGCGCTGCATCCTGGTGGAGGACACGCTGGCCAATCTGCGCACCGCGCACGGCCTGGGCATGCGCACAGCCTGGGTGACGCAGTACCTGAAAGTGGCCGATCCCATCGGCGCGGCCCATGTGCCGAAAAGACTAATTCGCCCCGCTTGGGTCGATGTCAAAGTAAAATCTGTCCGGCATCTGCCAGCGCGCCTGTCCCGGCTGCGCTGAGTTTCTTTTTCATCCACACGTCGAGATCCCATGGCAAGCACACCGCCAGGCCAACGCAGGCAACAAATTCTGGAAGCTCTGGCCGAGATGCTGGAACAGCCCAAAGGCGACAAGATCACCACCGCCGCGCTGGCCCGCAAGCTGGAGTTTTCCGAAGCGGCCCTGTACCGCCATTTCGCCAGCAAGGCGCAGATGTTCGAGGGCCTGATCGAGTTCATCGAGACCACCGTGTTCGGCCTGATCAACCAGATCGCCGAGCGCGAGGAAGACGGCCTGGCCCAGACGCGCGGCATCGTCGGCATGCTGCTGCAGTTCGCCAGCAGCAATCCGGGCATGACGCGGGTGCTGATCGGCGACGCGCTGGTGAACGAGGACGAGCGCCTGCAACAGCGCATGAACCAGTTCTACGACCGCGTGGAGCTGGCGCTCAAGCAGGCCTTGCGCCAGGCCGCCAGCACCGGCCACGGCCACGAGGCGGACGTGGCGCCGCGCGCCGCCATGCTGGTAAGCTATGTGGCGGGCCGCTGGCACCGCTACGCCAAGAGCGGCTTCAAGCTGAACCCCGCGCAGGACGCGGCGATCCAGATCGCCCTGCTGTTGAACTGAACCAGGCCATGAACACAGAACCGAGTGTGCAGTGCTTCGCATTGCTGGACGACGCCAGCCCGGACGGCATGGCCACGGCGCGCTCGCGCCTGTACACCGGCCACGCGGCCACGCTGCGCTGCACCGACCTGGCGGGCTGGCGCCGCATCCTCGAACAGATGGAAACGGCGCTGGCCAGCGGCCAGCACGCGGTCACGCTGTGCGCCTATGAACTGGGCGCGCATATCGCGGGCATGCCCGCGCCCGTGGTGCCAGCGGGCGCGCCGCTGGCGCAGATACTGATCTTCAACCGCTGCGACCTGCTGTCGCAGGCGGAAGTGGCCACGTGGCTGGCCGCGTGCTCCGCCGCCGACCCGGCGCCGGCCGGCATTGCGGACGTGCGCGCCAATGTCGACCAGGCGCAGTTCACCAGCGCCATCGGCCGCATCCGCGACTACATCGCGGCGGGCGACACCTACCAGGTGAACTACACCTACCGTTTGCGCTTCGAAGCATTCGGTTCCATCTTCGCCCTGTACGAGCGCCTGCGCGCACGCCAGCCGGTACCTTACGGCGCGCTGGTGGCGCTGGACGACGGCACGGCGGTGCTGTCGCTGTCGCCGGAACTGTTCGCGCGCCACGAGAACGGCGAGCTGACCGCGCGGCCCATGAAGGGCACGGCGCCTGCAGCGGCGGGCGGCGACGAAGCGGAGAACGCGAAGCGCGCCGCCGCGCTGGCGGCCGACACCAAGAACCGCGCAGAAAACCTGATGATCGTGGACTTGCTGCGCAACGACATCGGCCGCATCGCGCAGACCGGCACGGTGGAAGTGCCTGCGCTGTTCGAGGTGCGGCGCTACAGCAGCGTGCTGCAAATGACGTCCACCGTGCGCGCCAAGCTGCGCGGGGACGTGGACATGGCCGGCATCTTCGACGCGCTCTATCCCTGCGGCTCCATCACCGGCGCGCCCAAGCGGCGCACCATGGAAATCATCAGCGAGCTTGAACCTGCGCCGCGCGGCCTGTACACCGGCGCCATCGGCTGGTTCCAGCCTTCGGACCACGGCGTGGGCGATTTCTGCATGTCGGTGCCCATCCGCACGCTGGCGCTGCAAGCGCCGCGGAACGGCACGCGGCGCGGCGAAATGGGCGTGGGCGCGGGCATCGTCTACGACAGCGAAGCCAATGACGAATTCGCCGAATGCCAGCTCAAGGCGCGCTTCCTCACCGGCCTGTCCAACGACTTCGACCTGTTCGAAACCATGTACGCCACGCGCGAGCAAGGCCCGCGCAACCTGGAGCGGCATTTGCAGCGCCTGTCCGCGTCGGCGCGCTATTTCGGCTTTGCCTACGACGACAAGGCGGCGCGCGCCTACATCGCCATGGCCTGCAACACCATGGCGCCCGCCACGCCAACGCGCTTGCGCCTGGCGCTGAACCAGGCCGGCGCCTTTGCTGTGCAGCAGGGCGCGCTGGCGCCGCTGGCCGAACCGGTGCGGGTGCTGCTGGCGGAAGACACGGTCAGCAGCGGCGATCTGTTCCTGCGCCACAAGACCAGCCTGCGCGCAGGCTACGACGCGGCGTGGAAAGCGGCCGAAGCGCAAGGCGCGTTCGACACGCTGTTCTTCAACGAGCGCGGCGAACTGGCCGAAGGTGGACGCAGCAGCGTGTTCGTGAAACTGGAAGGCCGCTGGTACACGCCGCCGCTGGCCGGTGGCCTGCTGCCCGGCGTGATGCGCGCCGCCATGCTGGACGATCCGGCCTGGAACGCCAGCGAGCGCGTGATCACGCGCGCCATGCTGGAGCACGCGGAGGACATCGTGGTCTGCAACGCGCTGCGCGGCGCCATGCGCGCGCAGCTTGCGGCGCAGCCTACTGGTCGATAATCATCTCGAAGCCGCCAAAGAACATGCGCTTGCCGTCGAAGGGCATATTCTCGGGCTTCACCCATTCGGCCAGGCGCGGATCCTTCATCACTTTCTCGTTGATCTCATCGCGCTTGGCGCGCGACTCGTAGATTATCCACGAGAACACCACCGTTTCGCCCTCCTCCAGCAGGACGGCTTGCGGGAAGGAAGTGTGCTTGCCGGGCTTCACATCGTCGGCCACGCACTCGCGGTATTCCAGCGCACCGAACTCGCGCCAGATGGCGGCGCCGGCAGTGGCCATTCTTTTGTACGCATCAAGGTTCTTGATGGGAACCGGCAAAACAAATCCGTCGACATAAGGCATGGCTGTCTCCTTCGCATTTGTGAGTCTCCCAGATTAGGCCATCCATGCGCCCAGAACAAGCGGCGCACGATAACATCTGGATTACTTGGGGAAAGGATTGTGCAACGCAATTCCCAAACGCCCGAAATCCTTGACATTGCGCGTAGCCAAAATAGCTGAATGGACTTGGCATATCGCTGCTATCTGGCCGTCTGCCATGCTGACAGGATGGCCGGAGCGTTCGCCCGCAGCGACCAGTGCAGCGTATCGCACGGCTGCCGCGCCATCAAACGCAAGGACACGGCCATCAAGATCTTCCACCAGCATACTGGAGAGCGCTCGGGCCAATGATGCCTTGCGCTTTCCAGCCGGAAGCCGTTCCACACCATACAGGCACTCGGCGACTGTAATAGCGATAAGAAAAATTTCACGCGCTGGCAAACTGTCTATCCATGCCAGCACAGATGGATCCGGCGCAGACCGCATCAACTCCGACAAAATATTAGTATCAAGAATTATCATTCCGAAAGATTGGCTGCGCGTGGCTTATCCTGGCGAACGGGAAGAGCAAGTTCAGGTAAATCAAGCTGTGCAAAACGCCTGCTGATTTTGCTGCCTAAACCCTCGGAGATCTGCTCTGCACCTAGCGCTTGCTTGAGAATTTGCAAGGCCTCATTCTCGACAGACCGCTTATTCCTGGCCGCATTGCTTCGCAACCTTGCTCGTAATTCATCATCAAGATTTCGTATCGTCAGCGTATTCATTTCGCCTCCTTGGACACCCCATGCTTCAATACTAGCACTGCGCGGCGAACTGGCGGCGGTAGGCGCCGGGGCTGGTGGCGGCGAGGCGGCGGAAGTGGTGGCGCAGTGACTCTTCCGAACCGAAGCCGGCGCGCTCGGCCACTTGCGCGAGCGGAATGTCCGGCGATTCCAGCAGGTCCTTGGCGATGGCGATGCGCTCGCGCGTGAGCCATTCCACCGGTCCCATGCCGGTTGCGTCCTGGAACTGCCGCTGCAAGGTGCGCGCGCTCATGGCGGCGCGCTCGGCCATGGATTTGACGGTGTGCGGCAGCGCCGGATTGGCGCGCAGCCAGTCCAGCAGGCGCGCCAGCCGGCCCTGTTCGTCGTGCGCCATGGGGCGCGGCAGGAACTGGGCCTGGCCGCCTTCGCGGTGCGGCGCCACCACCAGGCGCTGCGCCACCAGGTTGCCGACGCGCGCGCCGTAGTCGCGCCGCACCAGGTGCAGCAGCATGTCGATGCCGGCCGCCGAGCCGGCCGAGGTGATGACCTGGCCCTGGTCCACATACAGGTCGTCCGCCTGCACCATCACGCGCGGGTGGCGGCGCGCCAGGCGTTCGGTGTAGCGCCAGTGGGTGGTGGCGCGCAAGCCGTCCAGCACGCCGGCGGCGGCCAGCACGAAGACGCCGGAGCAGATCGAGCACAGGCGCGCGCCGCGCGCGTGGGCGGCGCGGAGGGCCTCCAGCAGGGCCGGCGGCGGGGCTTCGTCGGCGTCGCGCCAGCCGGGGATGACGATGGTGTCGGCCAGCGCCAGCAGCTCGGGCCGGTATGGCGCTTGCACGGTGATGCCGCCCGCCGCGCGGATGGGACCGGGCTCGACGGCGCAGACCTGGAAGTCGTACCAGTCCACGCCCAGCTCGGGGCGTTCCAGCGCGAACAGTTCCACCACGCAGCCGAACTCGAAGGTGCAGAGCCGGTCGTAGGCCAGGGCGACGACTAGGTGCTTTTTCATGGCGTAATCTTACCGCATATTGGCATATGCGCCACTGCCGCCTGAGGGCGGGGACTTTGATAATGGCCATACCGCAACCAACAACAGGAGTTGACCATGTCGCACGTCACCGCAACCGCCGCCGCCCCCAGCCCGCTCGCGCTGGCGCATTTCGAGGCCGAATTCACGTTTGAGACCGACTGCTGGGACGTGCATGACGCCCTCAGCAGCGGCCAGCAGGATTTTGTGCTGCTGGACGTGCGCGGCACGGAGAAATACGCGGCCGGCCATGTGCCGGGCGCGGTGGATCTGGCGCACCGGAAAATTATCGGCTCGAAGATGGCGGCATATCCGCAGGGGACGCTGTTCGTGGTCTATTGCGCCGGGCCGCACTGCAACGGCGCCGCCCGCGCCGCCGTCCGCCTGGCGAAGCTGGGCCTGCCCGTCAAGCTGATGGCGGGCGGCATTACCGGCTGGCTGGACGAGGGATTCGAGCTGGAGCGCGCTGCCCTCGCGGCTGCCTGACTCAGCTGCTTCCCGCGCCGCCGCTTACAGCCAGGCAAGCAGGTGCTGGGCCACTTGCGGCGAGTCCAGCAGCACCATGTGGTTGACGCCGTAGACGGTGGCCTGGTGCGCGACGGGGATGGCGAGGCTGCGCAGCGGGTCCGGGTGCTGGCCGAGCGCGCTGGCCAGAGGCACCAGGCCGTCGCCCGCCATCCGGCCGCTGAGCTGGCTTGCGTCCTTGCCTATGGTGCCGGCCACCGCGTAGCAGGCGACGCCTTCCGGCAGCGGCACCGGCGCGGGCAGCGCGGCGCCGTGGGCGAAACGATCGCGGCCCACCCAGTCGCTGTCCAGCAGGCTGCCGTGCCGCAAATCGGTGATGCCGGCGCTGCGCAACTTGGCCAGGCGGGTGAAGGGCGCCGTGTAGGGCGTGAAATCGGTCAGCAGGTGGACCCAGTTGCCGCCGCGCTCCAGCGGCGCGCCTTGATGCGGCGAACCGAGGAACACCAGTTTGCTCAGATGCGCCAGCCAGCGGTGCCCGGCCTGCGCGCCGTAATGGCAGGCGCTGCGTGCGAGCAGGCCGCCCATGCTGTGGCCGACGATGACCAGCTCTTCCACCGGCACCGGCCAGCCGGCGAGCAGCGCTTCCAGCTTGTGGGCGAAGTCGTCGCCGTTTTCTGAGATGTGGCGGCCCGTGTTGTAGTGCAGGTAGACCGGCGTGTAGCCGCGTTCGCGTTCCAGCATGGCGCCGTGGTCGTGGCCGTTGCGCTGCCATTGCAGGTCGTTCATGCAGAGGCCGTGCGCCAGCACGAGGACGCGGCCACCCGGGGCCGCTGATGGCGGCGTAAACGCCAGCGGCTGGCCGTTGCGCCGGAACTGCATCGGTATGGCCAGGGGATTGTTGTCCTGCGCGAGCCGGTCGCCCAGCACGCCGTTCAGCGCGGCGAGGACGGCCTCGCGGCCCGCCCAGCCGCTGCGCTCGCCCAGCAAGGGCTGCAGGCGCGCCAGGCTGTGCTCCAGCCCGCCGCCCGCCAGTCCCGCCACGCCGCGCACGCTGCGGTAGACCAGCGAGGTGGCCAGCGCCAGCGGCCGTCCCACAGGCGCAGGAACGTGGCCCAATATGGCCATGTGGACAGCCTGCGCCAGATCGGCCACGCCGCCCACCGCACCGGTGGCCAGGCGCGCGGCGCCGATCAGGTCAGCCACGCGGGACTGCCCCGGCTGGATGGCAAGCTTGGTGGCCATGGCGCGGGGCGCTTAGCCGCCCAGCGCTTTTTCCACCGCGCCAACCAGCTGCTTGTCTTCCGGCGTGACCTTGCTCGGGAAGCTCTCCACCACCTTGCCGTTGCGGTCGATCAGGTATTTATGGAAGTTCCAGGCCGGGGTCTTGCCGGTGGCCTTGATCAGGCTGGCGTAGAAAGGATTGGCCGCCGTGCCGGACACCACGGTCTTGGCGAACATCGGGAATTTCACGCCGTAGGTGTTGTAGCACAGGTCGGCGATTTCCTTGGCCGAGCCCGGCTCCTGCTTGCCGAAGTCGTTCGACGGGAAGCCCAGCACCACCAGGCCCTTGCCGCTGTACTTGCCGTACAGCGCCTCCAGCCCTTCGTACTGCTTGGTGTAGCCGCAGTAGCTGGCGGTGTTCACCACCAGGATCACCTTGCCCGCGTACTGGCACAAGTCCTGCGGCGCTTCGTCCTGCAGGCGGTTGAACGACTGCTTCAGGATGGCCGGGCAGCTGGCGGCGGCCGGTGCGGCGGCCGGGGCACCCGATTGCGCATAGGCAGGGGCGTTGCCCAGCAGACCCAGCGAGGACACGATAGCGAGAGCGGCAATTTTCTTGGACATGGCGGTAGGGGCAATCAGGTTAAAAAAACCATTCTATGCCAAACACTTAACTGCCGCACTATTGATGCAGATTAAACCCCGCCCACCGCCGCGCCAGCAAAATGGCAGCTTACCTCACTCAAGCTGAGTATCCCCATGCGCCGCCATCCCCGTTCCCACCGCCTGCTGCACACCGTCATCCTGTTGGCGCTGATCGCCATCGCCCTGCTGCTGTTGCCGATGCCCTCGGCTCTTTCCCCGTAGCTACTTATCCCTAGGAGGTCGCCATGTTTCCCCTGTTCTGGAATTGGTCGCCGCAGTTTTTCCTGCCCTGGAGCGGCAGCGTGAGGCAGGACATCGAGCTGGACCGGTTTTTCAACGCCATCCCGCGTGCGGCGGGCGACGGCGTGATCGAGCAGGCGGCGTTCAAGCGCGCCTCCTACGGCAGCCAGCTGGGCTGGATCACGGAAGTGCTGCTGGAAGCGATGAAGGACGTGCCGGCGGACGAGAACAGTCCGCTGGGCAAGCTGCGCCTGGCCAACGCCGACATCCAGCGCATGAAGCTGGAGCGGCACTACCTGGCGGCGGGCGATATCAGCGGGGAAAGGATCGCGGACTACCTGCGCACGCTGCGCCAGCAGGACGGCGCGCGCTATGAACAGCTGAGCCAGCAGCTGCTGCACCTGCTGCAGCCGCCGGCCAAGAGCGATTAAATTCCGCCCAGGCAGATGTACTTGATGACCAGATAGTCTTCCATGCCGTAAATCGACCCTTCGCGGCCCAGGCCGGACTGCTTGACGCCGCCGAAGGGCGCGATTTCGTTGGAAATCAGGCCCGTGTTCACGCCCACCATGCCCGACTCCAGCCCTTCGGACACGCGCCAGATGCGGCCGATGTCGCGCGAATAGAAGTAGCTGGCCAGGCCGAACTCGGTATTGTTGGCCAGGGCCACGGCTTCCTCGTCCGTATGGAAGCGGAACAGCGGCGCCAGCGGGCCGAAGGTTTCCTCGTCCGACACGCGCATGGCCGGCGTCACGTCGGCGATCACGGTGGGCTCGAAGAAGCTGTGGCCCAGCGCGTGGCGCTTGCCGCCAAGCAGCAAACGGCCGCCCTTGGCCAGCGCGTCGGCCACGTGCTCCTCCACCTTCAGCACCGCCTTGGCGTCGATCAGCGGCCCCTGCGTCACGCCCGGCTCGGTGCCGTCGCCCACTTTCAGCTTGGACACCGCCGCCACGAACTTCTGGGCAAACGCTTCATACACGCCGTCCTGCACATAGATGCGGTTGGCGCACACGCAGGTCTGGCCCGCGTTGCGGTACTTGGAGGCGATGGCGCCCTCCACCGCCGCGTCCAGGTCGGCGTCGTCGAACACGATGAAGGGCGCGTTGCCGCCCAGTTCCAGCGACAGCTTCTTGATAGTGGGCGCGCATTGCTCCATCAGCAGGCGGCCCACGCCGGTGGAGCCGGTGAAGGTGAGCTTGCGCACGATGGGATTGCTGGTCATTTCGCCGCCGATGGCCTTGGGCGAACCGGTGACCACGCTGAACACGCCCGGCGGCACGCCCGCGCGCTCGGCCAGCACGGCCAGCGCCAGCGCCGAGAACGGCGTGGCCTCGGCCGGTTTCAGCACCATGGGGCAGCCCGCCGCCAGCGCCGGGCCGGCTTTACGGGTGATCATGGCAGTCGGGAAATTCCACGGCGTGATGGCGGCGCATACGCCGATCGGCTCCTTGGTCACGATCAGGCGGCGGTCCGGCCAGGGCGAAGCCAGCGTGTCGCCCGCGACGCGCTTGCCCTCTTCCGCGAACCACTCGATGAAGGACGCGCCGAACACCACTTCGCCCTTGGCTTCGGCCAGCGGCTTGCCCTGTTCGGTGGTCATCAGCAGCGCCAGGTCGTCCGTGTTCTCCACGATCAGGTCGGCCCACTTGCGCAGCACGGCGGCGCGCTCCTTGGCGGTTTTCTTGCGCCAGGCAGGCCAGGCGGCGTTGGCGGCCTCGATGGCGCGGCGCGTTTCAGCGGCGCCGCAGTCCGGCATGGTGCCGACCAGTTCACCCGTGGCGGGGTTGTGTACAGCGTGCGTTTTGCCGTTGTCGGCATCGGTCCAGACGCCGTTGATATAGGCTTGCTGGCGCAGCAGGGTGGGATCTTTCAATTGCATAGGAGGCTCCGTGCATAGTGATTACCGTCGCTTACTATGCCACAGAGGCGGCACGCTTGCAGGGCGCCTGAATTTACCTGATCTTGATTGCCAGCAGGGCCGGATCGGGCTTGGGCCATTTCAGTTTCAGGCCTTCCAGGGTCTCCAGCAGGATGGAGGCGATGGCCAGGTCGCGGTGCGGCTTGGAGTCGGCCGGCACCACGTACCAGGGCGCGTGATCCGAGTCGGTTTCCCGCAGGGCGTCCTCGTAGGCGCGCTCGAAGGCGCGCCATTTCTTGCGCAGCTCGAAGTCCGCCGGGTCCAGCTTCCACTGCTTGGCAGGATCGTCCAGGCGCGCCTGCAAACGGGTGCGCTGTTCATCCCTGGAGATGTGCAGGAAGACCTTGATGATAGTGGTGCCGGTCTCCGCCAGCATGCGCTCGAAATCGCGGATATGGGCGTAGCGGCGCTTGCACTCCTTGGCGTCAACCATGCCCTGCACGCGGGTAATCAGCACGTCCTCGTAATGGCTGCGGTTGAACACCGTCAGCTCCCCTTTGGCGGGCACTTCGCGGTGCACGCGCCACAGGTAGTCATGGGCCAGTTCGATTTCGGTGGGCGCCTTGAACGACACCGCCCGCAGGCCAACCGGGTTGATGGCGCCGAACAGGCTGCGCACCGCGCCGTCCTTGCCCGACGCGTCCATGCCCTGCAGCACCAGCAGCACCTTGTGCTTGCGCTGGGCGTTCAGCATGGGCTGCAGCGCCGCGACGCGTTCGAGCAGCGCCGCGGTAGCGTCCTTGTGGTCCCCCTTGTCGCAGTCCCCCAGCGGCTGGCGGGACGCGTCCGCGTCGCGCAGCGTGAAATCGTCGGGAAGGCGGAACAGCTCCAGGGCTTTGGTGGGGGATTTCATCCGGGCTTTCAGGAGCGCGCCGGGTAGCGCATGGCGGCCACTTCGCGCAAGGTGGAGAGCATGGCTTCCGCGCCGGGCGACAGCTGGTGCTGGCGGCGCGTGACAATGCCGTACAAATCCATGCGCAGGCCAAGGTCATAGGGCAGCACCACCAGCAGGCCCGCGTCCAGGTAGGGCCGCACCAGCTCCTCCGGCAGCGCCGCCACCATGCGGCTGCCGCTCAGCAGATTGGTCACCACCGGCAGCGCCAGCGTTTCCACGGTTTCCGACGGCGGCTCCAGGCCTTGCGACAGGAACAGCGCGGTCAGGCGGTCGCGCAGGATGCTGCCGGCAGGAGGCAGTACCCAGCCTTCGCGCGACAAATCGGCCAGCTGCAGGTCGGTGCGTCCGGCCAGGGGGTGGCCGGCGCCGGCGATCACGCTGTGCGGCTCGTCGGTCAGCGGTTCGAAATTCAGTTCGGCGGTCAGCGCGGTGTCGAGAATGCGGCCGATCACCAGATCCAGCTCGCCCGCGCGCAGGCGCTCGGCCAGCACCTTGCTGGTGTCCACGGTGATGGCCACCTGCAGGCGCGCGTTGCGGCGCTTGAGGAGTTTCACGGCGTCCGTCACCAGCCCGGCGGACGGCGTGAGCACCGTGCCCAGCGACACACGGCCGCTCAGGCCGGACAGCAGCTCCATCACTTCCTGGTGGGCCGCGTCCATTTCCGCCAGCGCCGCGCTGGCGCGCCGTATCATCACCTCGCCGTACCAGGTCGGCACCACGCCGCGCGGCAGGCGCTCGAACAGCTGCACGTTCAGGGCGTGTTCCAGCTCGCCCAGCAGCTTGGAAGCGGCGGGCTGGGTCAGGTTGGCGGCTTGCGCGGCGTGCAGAATGGAGCCGTGCCGGCCCAGTTCTACCAGCAGAACCAGGTGGCGCGTCTTCAGGTGTGAACGGACAAAACGGTCGGAACGTGGGTCGGGCATGCAGGCCTATGCGGCTAAAAGTCGTTACTCATGATAGAGCTGCGACCTGCCACCGTCAATCAGGATGTCCGTTGCGTTGATAAATCGGGCTTCGTCGCTGGCCAGGAACAGCGCCGTATAGGCCACTTCGCTGGGCTCGCCGATGCGGCGCGGCGGCAGCAAAGCGGCCTGCCGGGCGCGTTCGGCCTCCGGATCGGGGCTGGACGCGAGCCAGGCTTCCACGTTTTCGGTCATGATCAGGCCGGGCGAAATCGAGTTCACGCGGATGCCGCGCGCCGCGTATTCGATGCCCAGAGAGCGGGTCAGGCCGATCAGCGCGTGCTTGGCCACCGGGTAGGGGAAGGTGCCGGGGATGATCTTGTGACCGTGCACGGAGGCGATATTGACCACGCTGCCCGCGCCCTGCGCCAGCATGTGCGGCAGCGCCGCGCGCGTGACGTTCCAGGCGCCGTCCAGGTCGACCGCGAAGCAGCGGTGCCATTGCTCGTCCGTCATCTCCAGCGGATCGGTGAACATGTTCACGCCCGCGTTGTTGACCACGATATCGATGCGGCCGAAGCGGGCCACGGCCTGCTCGGCCAGCGCCTGCACGGCGGCCTTGTCGGCGATATCGCCCTGCACGAACAGCGTGCGGGCGGGATCGAGTTCCGCGCGCATGGCGGCGGCCGCCTCGTCGTCGCGGTGGCTGTTGAGCACCACGAAGGCGCCCTCCTGCGCGAACAGGCGCGCCACCGCCGCGCCTATGCCCAGCGTGGAGCCGGTGACGATGGCGACCTTGTCTTTGATTCTGCCTGGCATATGCATTCCTTCCTTGCAGCGCCTGGCGGGTTACGGCTGCGCCTAACCCGCCCTACGCATCCGTACACCGTAGGGCGGGTTAGCGCCTGGCGCGTAACCCGCCGGAACCGCCGCGATCAGTCGCGGTGGCCGCCGGCGCCGCGCGTCTTGAGCTGGTCCAGCAGCACGGCGGCCAGCAGGATCAGGCCGCGCACCAGGTACTGGTAGAACGCATCAACGTTCATCAGGTTCATCACGTTTTCCACGGTGCCCATGATCAGCACGCCCACCAGCACGCCGATGATGCGCGCCTTGCCGCCTTGCAGCGACACGCCGCCGAGCACGCAGGCCGAAATCACGTCCAGCTCAAAGCCCTGCGCCGCATTCGGCTGGCCGCTGGTGATGCGCGAAGCCAGGATCAGGCCCGCCATGGCGGTGACCAGACCTTGCAGCAGGAAGATCCACACGCGCAGCCTTTCCACCTTCACGCCGGCCAGGCGCGCGGCCTCCGGGTTGCCGCCCACGGCCAGCGTGTTGCGGCCGAAGACCGTGTGGTTAAGCAGCACGCCGAACACCAGGAAGCACACCGCCACCACGATCACCGGCAGCGGCAGGCCGAACACGCGCGCGTCGCCGAAGCTGATGAAGGCGTCGTTGGCGATGCCCACAGCCTGGCCCTGCGAGGCGATGAAGGCCAGGCCGCGCACCATCAGCATGGTGGCCAGCGTGGCGATCAGCGCATTGATGCGCAGGTAGGCGATCAGCACGCCGTTGCCGGCGCCGATCAGCGCGCCGGCAGCCAGGCCGCCGATCACGGCCACCGTCACGCTGCCGGTGCGTTCCAGCAGCATGGCGCCCAGCACGCCGGAGAAGGCGATGGTGGAGCCGACCGACAGGTCGAAGTCGCGCGAGGCCAGGCACAGCATCATGGTGCAGGCGACCATGCCGATCTGCGCCACCGACAGCATCAGGCCGACCACGTTACCGGCCGAGAAGAAGTTTTCCACCGTCAGGGCCAGCACCGTGAACAGGGCGATGTACAGCAGCGGCATGCTGTAGTCGGCCAGCCAGGCGTGCTTGCGCTGGGCCGTGGCAGCAGGGGCGGACGCCGGCGCTTCCGGCGCGGCGGATGGATTGGAACTCAGGCTGTTCATTGCAAACTCCGGGATGGGGTGTGTTCGGTCGTGGTAGGGGGCGCCGCAGCGGCGGCGGCGTCCGGCAGCGCCAGGCGCAGCACGGCGGTTTCGCTGGCGTCCGCGCGGGACAGTTCGCCGCTGATGCGGCCTTCGCGCATGACCAGCACGCGGTCGGCCACGCCCAGCACTTCCGGCAGGTCGCTGGAGATGACGATGACGCAGCAGCCGCGTTCGGCCACTTCATGGATGATGCGATAGATCTCGTTGCGCGCGCCGACGTCGATGCCGCGCGTGGGCTCGTCGAGTATCAGCACTTTCAAGTCCGGTTCGGCCAGCCAGCGCGCCAGGATGACCTTCTGCTGGTTGCCGCCGGAGAGCAGCCGGATTTCCTGCTCGCGGTTCGGGGTCTTGATGCGCAGGCGGCGGATGAAGTCATCGGCGCGCGCGGCTTCCTCCTTGTGGCGCAGGAACAGCCCGCCCAGCAGGCTGTTGCGGCGGCAGCTGATGTTGATGTTCTCGGCCACCGAGGCGCGCGCCAGGATGCCCTGCTCCTTGCGGTCCTCCGGGCACAGCACGATGCCGGCCGCGATGGCGGCGGACGGGCCGCTGGCGGAGACGGCTTTCCCGTCCAGCAGCACCTGGCCGGCGCTGCGGCGGTCGGCGCCGTACAGGAGGCGCATCAATTCGCTGCGGCCGGCGCCCACCAGGCCGAAGAAGCCCAGCACTTCGCCGCCGCGCACGCTGAAGCTGGTGGGGCCGTCCAGCGCCGCGCCGTCCAGGCCGCGCACCGACAGGCGCTCGCCGTGCGCGGGGCGGGTGCGGTAGTCGTAAATGTCGTTCACTTCGCGGCCGACCATGTCGGCGATCAGGCGCTCGCGCGGCACGTCCGCCATCACCGGATGGGTGACGATCTTGCGGCCGTCGCGGAAGATGGTGCAGGTGTCGCACAGCGCGTACAGCTCTTCCAGGCGGTGCGAGATGTAGATGATGGTGCGGCCGTCGGCGCGCAGCTCGCGCACCAGGCGGAACAGCACTTCGCTTTCGCGGTGCGACAGGCTGCTGGTGGGTTCGTCGAAGGCGATCACTTGCGCGTCCTGCATCAGCGCCTTGCAGATCTCCACCATCTGGCGCTGCGCGATGGACAGGTCGGCCAGGCGCGCGGCCGGATCGAGGTCCACGCCCAGTTCGGCCAGGCGGCGCGTGACCAGCTGCTGCGCGGCCTTGTGGTCCACCAGGCCGAAGCGCGTGGGCAGGCGGCCCAGCAGCACGTTCTCGGCCACGGTCAGCTCAGGCACGTATTGCAGCTCCTGGTGGATCACCGCCACGCCGGCGGCAATCGCATCGGCCGCAGACGTGAAGTGGCGCTCCTTGCCGGCCACCACCAGGCGGCCGCCGTCCGGCTTGTACTGGCCGCCGAGGATTTTCAGCAGCGTGGACTTGCCGGCGCCGTTTTCGCCCAGCAGGCCGTGCACGGTGCCGGCGTGCGCTTCGAAGCTCACGCCGTTCAGCGCTTTCACGCCGGGGAAGACTTTGCTGACGTCTTCAAATTGCAGGTACGCGGACACTTTTAGCCTCCGGCTTTCACCAGTTCGGCCTGATTCTTGCGCGTCATCAGCGTGCCCTTGGTCAGCGTGACGGCAGCAGGCGCCTGGTTGGCGGTGATCCACTGGTGCATCATCAGCGAGGATTCATAGCCGTGGCGCTTGGGGCTGATCTGCACGGTGCCGTAGAAGCCGGTGGCGGCAGGCTTGGCGAATTCGTTCAGCGCGGTCTTGCTGCCGCCGATGCCGATGCCGATCACCGAGTCGGCGCGCAGGCCGCGTCCTTCGGCGGCGCGCACCGCGCCCAGCACTGCCTCGTCGTTCAGGCCGAAGGCCACCCAGCGCTTGAAGCGGGCCTGCTTGGTGAGCGCGATATTCGCGGCGTTGAAGGCGCTTTCGGTGTCGGTACGGCTTTGCGGCGCATCGACGATGTTCGCCAGCGGGAAGCCGGATTCCTTCAGCGCGTCCACCGCGCCCTGGGTGCGTTCCTTGGCGGTAGGCAGCTGGTCGTAAGCGATGCGCAGCGCGCCCACTTCTTCCGGCTTCCAGCCGCGCGCTTTCATTTCCTCGGCCAGGCCCAGGCCGACCTGGCGGCCGATCTCGTAGCCCGAAATGCCCATGTGCGGAATGCTGGCGATAGGCTTGCCCGCGCCGTCCACCAGGCGGTCGTCGACCGACATCACTTTCAGGTTCTGGCGCTTGGCCTGGCGCTCGACGGCCGCGCCCAGTTTCACGTCCGGCGCGCAGATGACGAAGCCCTGCGCTTTTTGCGCGGCCAGGTTGTCGATCGCGGCCATCATTTTTTCGCCGTTCGGCACACCGATTTTCACCAGCGTGAAGCCCTTCTCCTTGGCGGCCTGCTCGGCAAAGCGCCACTCGTCCTGGAACCACGGCTCCTCGGCCTGCTTGACCAGGAAGCCGATCTTGACCGGGTCTGCCGCCTGCGCGGTATGGGTGGTGAACGCGGCGGCGGCCAGGGTGGCCGTCAGCGCTGCTGCAAGTAGCTTGATCTTCATGCTTGTCTCCAGTGAGTTATTCTTGGGGGCTATTCTTCGGGGCTATTCTTTTATATCGTTAAACAGGGTGCAGGCCAGGCCGCTGGCGCCCGCGCCGTCCATCAAATGCAAACCGGCGGCGCTGCCCACCATCAGCTGCTCCAGGCCGGGACCGCCGAAAGCGGGCCGGGTCGGCTGGGCTGCGGGAAGCAGCTCGCTGCGCAGCGCGGCGCCGTCCGGCGCGTAGCGCACCACGCGGCAGTGGCCGTCCGCGTCCAGCGCCTGCGCGCTCCATACGCAGCCGGCGCTATCGACGGCTGCGCCGCGCGGGCGGGCGTCCTGCGCGTCGGCGAACAGGCGCACATTGGCCACGCGCGCCGCCTCCGCATCATAATCGCACTGCTGGATGCGGCGGGTGGCGGCGTCGCTGAAATACATGATGCGGCCGTCCGGACTGAAACAAATGCTGTTCGCTGCGGCCACCGTGGGCAGCGCCAGCCTGCGCAAGCCATGGCGCGCCGAATACTGGTAAAAACTGCCGATGGCCGGCGCAAAGCCGGCCGTGCCGGCGGCGCTGCCAGGCGATGCCGCGCCAGGCGTCCCGGCGGCGGTACCCGTGCCGAAAACAAAATTGCCTGCGCGGTCGGTGCTGCCGTCGCTGATGGCGGTGCGCGGCTCGGCCGGGTCCACGGCCATGGCGGGCTGCGGCGGACGCCGTCCCAGGCCTTGCAGCGGCGGCGCGGCCAGGTCGGCGAAGCACAGCCACTTGGCCTGCGCCAGCAGCACCCGGCCGGAGCGGCAGAATGCGAAAGCGCTTACCGAATCCGGCAGGCGGCTGCGCAGCGGCGCACTGCCGGGCGACCACAGATAAAGCGCAACGCTATCGGGATCGGTCCACCACCAGCGGTCCGCGTGCCAGCGCAGACCGTCCACGCCGGCGTCCGGCGCAAGCGCCTGCGCCGCCGTGGGGGCCGTGTCCTGGCGCGCAGCGCGGTCCATCAGCCACGCCACGCGCGCACAAAGGCGCGGGCACGTTCACCGACTTCGGCCGCGCTCAGGCCGGGCTGGTACAGCGCGCCGCCCAGGCCGAAGCCCGCCACGCCTGCCGCGCGGTAGACCGCCATGCCTTCCGGCGTGATGCCGCCCACCGGCAGCAAGCGCAGCGCAGGCGGCAGCACGGCACGCATGGCGCGCACCAGCGTCGGCGTGACCAGTTCGGCCGGGAACAGCTTGACCGCGTCCGCACCCGCGTGCAGGGCGGCGAAGGCTTCGGTGGGAGTGGCGGCGCCGGGCACGCAGAACATGCCGGCCGCCTTGGCGGCGCGGATGACTTCCGTGTCCGCGTGCGGCATCACGATCAGCTGGCCGCCGGCCTTTTTCACGTCGTGCACCGCTTCCACGCCCAGCACCGTGCCCGCGCCCAGCAGGGCGTCCGCAGGCAAGCTGCGCGACAGGCGCGCGATGGACTCGAGCGGCTGCGGCGAATTGAGCGGCACTTCAATCATGCGGAAGCCCGCGTCATAGAGGGCGGCGCCCACGCCTTCGGCTTCCTCCGGGCGCAGGCCGCGCAGGATGGCAACCAGGGGGAGCGCGTCGAAAGCGCTGTCGAATAGTGATGGGTTCATGCTGAATTCTCCTTCGCGCCTCAGGCAGGGATCACGCCTGCGGCTTGCGCCAGGCTGAGTAATCCCGCCGGCGCGGTGTTGTCCAATACCAGGGCTTGCACGCCACTGTAACGCTTGAGCGCCAGCTGGTAGCGCACGCACAGCGCCGGGCTGCCGACCAGCGCCAGCGGCGCGTGGTCCAGTTTCGCATCGGCGCGCCATTCCAGGCCGGCGCGCAGTTCATGGCCGATCAGCAGGCCGGAAAGATAGTCGCCCAGCGCCGGCGCCGGCATACGGCCGGTGACGCCCAGGCTGCGGGCAGAAAAAATCTGGTGGCTCATGCCGAGGTGGCCCGCGTCGCGCGCCATTTCCACGCCTTCGCAGTAGGCCGCTTCGTCGAAGCCGCCGCTATCCTGCATCAGGCGGCCCAGCACGGAATGCTGGCGCAGCACGGCGTACAGTTCGCCCGTCATGTGGGTGGCGAAGCGCTCCACGCGGCCGCCGCGCACCTGCGCCCATTTCGAGTGGGTGCCGGGCAGGACGATGCACGCCTGTTCGCGCAGTTCGGGCCGCATCTGCAGGGCGCCGACGATTTGGGTTTCCTCGCCGCGCATCAGGTCCGGCGGCAGGCCGCCGCCATCCGTCAGCAGGCCGGGAATGATGAGTGCCGTGCCGTCCGGCGTGCGGCGCATGCCGGAAGCCAGCGCGCGCGCATCCGCCGGGCAGGTGGCGTAAGGCACGTCCACCCAGCCGTACTGGCTGCCCACCATGCCGCAGGCCAGCACCGGCAATTCGGGACGGGCGCGCATCCAGTCGCCCGCCGCCTGGTCCAGCACCGCCGCGTAGGCGTCCGCGCCGGACAGCGTGGCCGCGCCCTGCGCAGTCGCCCGTTCCACCAGCGCCAGCCCGTCGGCGCCGACCAGGAAGGCGCGCAGGCCGCTGCTGCCCCAGTCGATGCCGATCAGCCGCGCCGCAGCCAGGGCGTCGGCAGGGCTGGAGGCGCCGCTTACCATTCCGCCACGCTGCCGTCGAAGTGGCGCCACAGGGGATTGCGCCAGTCAGGCGCGTTCTTGCTGGCCTCGATCACGCGCTTCTCGTCGATTTCCACGCCCAGGCCCGGTTTCGGCAGCGGCTTGATGTAGCCGTTTTCGAGGTGGAAGTCCTCTTTGTTGGTGACGTAGTCCAGTACTTCGGCGCCCTTGTTGTAGTGGATGCCCATGCTCTGCTCCTGCAGCACGGCGTTGTGCGACACGAAGTCCACTTGCAGGCAGGCCGCCAGCGCGACGGGACCCAGCGGGCAGTGCGGCGCCAGCGCGATGTCATACGCCTCGGCCATGGCCGCGATCTTCACGCATTCGGTAATGCCGCCCGCGTGCGACAGGTCCGGCTGCACGATGGACAGACCGCCGGCATGGAACACATTCTTGAATTCGAAACGCGAGTACATGCGCTCGCCGGCCGCCAGCGGGATCGACGTCATTTCGGCCAGGCGCGGATAGTATTCGGCCTGCTCGGCCAGCACCGGCTCTTCCACGAACAGGGGGCGGTAGGGCTCCAGCGCGCGCAGCAGCACTTTGGCCATGGGCGCGGCCACGCGGCCGTGGAAGTCGATGCCGAATTCGATTTCGTTGCCGAAGGCGCTGCGGATCTCGGCGATGCGGCCCACTGCCGCGTCGACGGCGGCGGCGCTGTCGATAATGCCGAATTCCTCGGTGCCGTTCATTTTGAAGGTGTCGAAGCCCGCTTCGCGCAGGGTGCGGATGCCTTCGATCACGTCCGCCGGGCGGTCGCCGCCTACCCAGCTATAGGTTTTCATGCGGTCGCGCACCAGGCCGCCCAGCAGTTCGTACACCGGCACGCCCAGGGCCTTGCCCTTGATGTCCCACAGCGCCTGGTCGATACCGGCCATGGCGCTCATCAGGATGGCGCCACCGCGGTAGAAGCCGCCGCGGTACATGACTTGCCACAGGTCGTTGATGCGGCGCGGATCCTGGCCGATCAGGTAGGGCTCGAACTCCTGTACCGCCGTTTCCACGGTGCGGGCCTTGCCCTCGATGACAGGTTCGCCCCAGCCGACGATGCCCTCGTCGGTTTCGATTTTGAGCAGCATCCAGCGCGGTGGCACACGGTACGTAGTCAGCTTGGTAATTTTCATGGCGGTCAAAAGAGATGGTGTGATGGCAGTCTAGCGCGCCTACCTAACACGGAAATATGCAATGTTTGCGCAAACCTATGCGGATTTGGCATATCGGCGGCAATGATCGTATCGTTGCATTGCCGTAGGGCGGGTTAGGCGCGAAGCGCCGTAACCCGCCGCAGGGGTCAGAACTTATAGGTCAAACCCAGGTTATAGCGCCGCCCAAACTCCGTCACTTCCTGCTGGTACGGGTTATTGGCGCTGGTATAAACCACTTTCTGGTTGGTCAGGTTCTCGATGCCGAAGCGCAGCTGCAACTGCGGCGTGAGCTGCTTGGCCAGGTTCATGGACACAAAAGTCTCGGCCTCGTTCTCGATCAGCTGTCCCGCGCTCCAGGTTGGGTTGCGCACGAAGGCGCTGTGGTAGTTGGCCGACAGGCGCGCCTCGTAGCCATCGCGTTCGTACCACACGGTGGCGCCGCCGTTATGCCGCATCAGGCCTTCGATCGGGAATGGGTGGCCGGCCGGGAAGTTCTCCTTGATGTCGCTGGCGGTGTACGAGTAGTTGCTGGAGATGCCGAAGCCGTTGGCGAAGGACTGCTGGTAGATCAGCTCCAGCCCGCGCACATTGCCGCCCTCGCCGTTCACCGAACGCGTGATGACTGCGCTGCGGCCGTTGATGGTGGTGGTGTCGCCGGTGATGCCGATGTAGCCGCTGATCTGCTTGTAGAACAGGCCTGCGGACAGCAGCGAACCCTTCTCGAAATACCACTGGTAAGCCAGGTCCACCTGGTTGGCCATCATCGGTTTCAGGCCGGGGTTGCCGGCGCTGCCGGTGAGCGGCTGCGCGGGGTTCGAGTCCACGTTCAGGTTGCGCGAACCGCGCATTTCATCCAGCGGCGCGCGCGACATGGCGCGGGCCAGGCTGAAACGCACCTGGCGCTCCTGCTTTTCGTCCAGGCCGAAGATCAGGTTCAGGCTGGGCAGGAACTCGGTGTAGCTGCTGCCTTCGCTGACGGCGGTGGGTGCGGCGCCGTTCAGCGACTGCATGCCCTCGCCGGTCTGGCGGGTGCGCACCACGCGCAGGCCCACATTGCCGCGATAGTTCTCGCCTTCCAGCTCGCCCTGGCCGTACAGCGAGGTGCTGCGCTCGGTGACCTTCCAGCCGGACAGCAGGTCGTTCTGCGTTTTCACGCGGCCGGTTGGATCAAAGGCGCTGGCGCCGAACACCTTGGTGGTGGTGCCCATGAAGTCCTTCAGCGCGATATACGGCGCAAAGCCTTTCACGACCACGCGTTCGTAGTCGGAATCGGCGATGGTGCCGCTCGGAGACAGGTTCCAGGTGGTCTGGCCGTAGCTCTTTTCGCGGTCGGTGGCGCGCGCGCCCATCTTGATGCGTTTCAGCGGGCCGGCGTCCAGGTCGCGCGAGGCGTTCAGGTGCAGCGCGGTGAGCTTGTCGTTCAGGTGGCCGTCGGTGTCCACGTACAGCGTGGCCGCGCCGAAGGCGGCGGGGTTGCCGGTGTCCTGGCCGAAGGAGTAGTCCTGGCGCTCGTTGCCGGTGAAGGCCCAGCTGATGGTACCGTTGTTCTTGCTGAACTGGCGCAGGTCGCGCCACTGGCTGTCGCGGCCGGAGCGGGAGCTCGACAGGTCGCCTTCCAGCTTCCATGCGCCAGCGTTGAACTTGCCGTTCAGGCCCAGGGCCAGCGTGTCCATGTCCTGCGTCCACAGCGTATCGTTGGTGGTCAGGCCCACGTCCTTCACGCTGGCGCCCACGACGTAGCCGTTGCGGATGTCCACATTGCTGTAGTTGCCCTTCTGCCAGCCGTCCCAGTTGCCCACGTCGCCGCTCCAGTGCGACAGGCCCGGCTCGCGGATCTTCGCCTGCGAGTAGTAGGCGTCGGCCGTGATGAAGGCGTCCGGGCTGGCCTTGAATTCGACCTTGCCCAATACGCTGGAGCGCTTGTCGTTGCCGCGCTTGACGCCGTCCTCGAAGCCCCATGGCGACTTGTCCACCTTGCCGTCGCCATTCAGGTCGCCGGAGTGGTCTTCGTTAAAACCCCAGTGCTTGATGTTCTTCTGCACCGAAGGCTGGTCCTGGTAGCTGAAGGCCAGCGCCACGCCCACGGTGCGGTCGTTGAACTGGTCGATATAGACGCCGCCCACGCGCGGGGCGGTCTTGTCTGCGCCCGGCACGTCCTTGGAGATGGGGTAGTACAGTGCGTCGGCGCGCAGCGTGGCCTGGCGGCCGCTGTACTTCAGCGGCTGCACTGTCTGCAGGTCGATGGTGGTGGCCACGCCGCCTTCCACCAGCTCGGCGGATTGCGTTTTATAGACGGTGGCGCCGCTCAGCGACTCGGACGGGAACTGCTCGAAGCGCACCGCGCGCGCCGGTTCGGACGAGGCCAGCTCGCGGCCGTTCAGCGTGGCGCCGATGAAGCGCGGGCCGAGGCCGCGCGCCACGATCTGGCTGGCGTTGCCCCGGTCCAGGCCGGACGACAGGCCGGGCAGGCGCGCCAGCGATTCGGCGATGGTGGTGTCCGGCAGCTTGCCGATGTCCTCGGAGGCGATTACCTCCACCATGCTGTTGGAGGCTTCCTTGACCGCCAGCGCATTGCGCACCGAGCTGCGGATGCCGGACACGGTGACTTGCTGCACCGCTTCCGCCGCTGGCTGCGACTGGGCCATCGCTTCCGTACAGGCGAGCGGCATCGTGAACAGACTGGCGATCAGCCAGCTGAGCTTCTTTTGTTTCATGTGAACTCCCTCTCCGTTTATGATTTTTTTATGGTTGTACTGCCAGCGTGTAGACCGGCGTGATTTTCACGCCGCGCAGCTGCGCTACCTGCTGCTTGCCGCCGAAATCGGGGCGGCCTTCCTTGGGAAGATAGATGGGCGCGTCGGCGCGCAGCGGCAGCACCGACAAGGCCAGCGGGCCTTTGCCTGCATGCTCCACGGCGAACTGCCAGCCGTAGCCGCTGTAATACCAGTCGTCCAGCATGCGGGTGCCGTTGAACAGGCGGCCGATGTCGCCCACGAAGTCCAGTTCCACCAGCGCGTTCTTCTCGCCTTGCGGCAGGTCGATGCGCCAGGCGGCGGCGTTGCGGAAGGATTCGGGGATAGGCTGCACGGCGGCATGCGCCAGGCCGCCCACCACCACCGGTCCGATATTCTTCGCTTCGCGCACCGGCGTGATCTTCGCTTCCAGGCGGCGCTCAGGCAGCTTGGCATCGAAGGCCTGGAACACGCCGTCCGTGCTGGCGCGCAGCGCCACGCTGGACTTGGGCGCCTTCGGCAGCGCCGGGTAGACGGCGAAGCGGAACGCGGCGTCGCCGTCCGAGCGCATGCGCAGCGCGCCGTTGTCGAACCAGGTCTGCTGCGCGCTCAGCACCAGGCGGCGCTGGCCGGCGAACTGCTCCACCGTCATGCTTTCTGCCTGCTGCGGCGTGAGCACCAGCAGCGTGACGGGCGGCTTTTGCCCGCGCTGTATGGTGACGGCCGCGCCGGTGCCGGGGGTGATGCCCTCGACCACGACATCGCCATCGGCTTCGCTGCCGGCCTTTGCGATACGCGCGCCGGGCGCGGACAGGCGATTCGCTGCTGCGCCTTCAAACGCCAGCTCCACCGGCACGCCGGCGTTGGCGGCGAACACATAGGTGATGCCTGCCTTGCCGTTGTCCAGGCGCGCCACCGGCTGCACGGTGGCGTAGGACAGGCGGGTGCCGTCCAGGTCCATATTCACAGGCCAGATGAAGTAGCTGCCATTGGCCACATCCACCGGCTGGCGCGGGAAGGTCTTGGTACTACCGGGCAGCTGTACCGAAAAACGCAGCTGCTTTTGCGCCGGCATGGCGTACTGGCGCACGTGGTTGCTGACAAAAAGGAAACCGCTGTCGCCCTTGCTGCGCAAGGCGAAACGCGGCGTGGCCAGGTCTTCCGGGCCGGCCGGCGTCACATCCGGCTTGCGCACCGTCATGGGCGCCAGGCGGTCGCCGAAATCGCGCATGAACAGATGGTAGGGGCGCAGCTTGGCCAGCACGGGACGCTGCTGGCCGTCCGGGCCGAGCGGCGCCTGGAAGTCGTAGCTGATCATCGGCGTGTCGTTGTAGCCGCCGGACAGCGAGCTTTCTTCCAGCGAGGTCAGGTCCATGGGATTGCGGCCGCCGTGGAACATGTAGTAGCCGATCAGGTTCACGCCGGAGCCCAACTGCACCGGCAGCATGGACGCGATATCGTCCGGCGACACCACGGTGCGGCGGCGGTACATGAACGGCAGGCCCGCGCCGTATTCCGCGCCCAGGAAGGGTGTGCTTTCCATGTCGGTGTCGGCCGTGCCCTTGCCCTTGCGCGAGGTCTGCGCGCCCAGGTCGCCGCTCACGCGGCTGTCGAAGCGGAAGGCGTAGGTTTCCTTGGGCGGCAGTTCCTTGGTGCTCTTGGCCCAGGGTTCGTCCGGGTAGCCGCCGAACACCGGCGTTACTTCGCCGGACGGGTAAACGGTCTGGTCCCAGCCGGTGACGGTGTACAGCGGCACATCCACGCCGGCCTTGCGCGCGAGCGCCTTGAGCGCGCTGATGTGCGCGGCGCCCTCGCCCGGGCCGTCCAGGTTGTATTCGTTCTCCAGCTGCACGCCGATCACCGGGCCGCCGTCCTTCCACAGCAAGCCCTTGATCTGCGCGGCGGTCTGCTGGTACAGGCGCTCCGCATGGCTCATGTATTGCGGGTCGTTGCTGCGGGTGGGCATGGCGTTCACCACCCAGTCGGGGATGCCGCCGTAGCGCACTTCGGCATGCACCCACGGCCCCATGCGCACCACAACTTCCAGCCCGGCCTTGGCGGCCAGCTGCACGAAGCGGCGCAGGTCGCGCTGGCCCTTCCAGTCGAACTGGCCGTCGCGCTGTTCGTGGTGGGACCAGATCACGTAGGTGGCGACAACGTCGATGCCGGCCGCCTTCATTTTGCGCAGCTCCGTTTCCCATTCGGCGGCGGGAGTGCGGGTGTAGTGGAACTCGCCCATCACCGGCAGCCACGGCTTGCCGCCGCGGGTCAGGTACTGGCTGTTGACGCCCAGCTTGACGCCGGCAGGCGACACGGATGCGCCCATTTGCAGCTGGTTTTCAAGCGGGGTTTTGGCGGGGGCGCTGGCGTCGATGCGCAGCAGTGTTTCAGCGTTGGCCATGCCTGCGGCCAGCAACACGCCTAGTGCGTATGCTTTGTTCATTACTCTCTCCGGGAATCTAGTTATGGTTATTGCCAGCGAGTGTAAGTTCCGCAGCTACTATGGAAATATGAATAATCACGCAAGATCTATACAATAATCACATAGGTGATTATTTCGCCGCCAGCTGCGCGGCGCGGCAGCCCCACCACGCGGCCTCCTCGAAAACGGAAAAGCCCGACAGGTCGGCATGCGCAAAGAGGATGGGGCCATCGATTTCGCGCAGCGCTTTCAGGCCGGAATTGCTGCGGAAGCCGGGCAGCGGCGCCGCCATGGCGTGTCCGCGCAGCGTGATGTCCACGCGTTCAACGCAGGACGCGAACTGGGCGCCGTAGGCCATCTTCAGATCGGCGCTGGCCAGCTCCAGCAGCTCGGCCGGCGTGGCCGTCACCATCCAGCGGCGCGCGCTCACTGGCGTGCGGTGGGACAGCGCCACGTAGGCGCTGAACACGGTTTTCTCCGGCGGCGTAACGCGGATGTCCTGATGCGTGGACACCACAAACCCCAGTCCCGGCTCCTGGTAGACCACGTTGTCCCACGCCAGCGGCGCGCGCGGCAGTTCCTCCGGAAAGCGCTTGAGCAGGAAATTGGCCACCATCCACGGCGAATAGACGGGCGTGTCGCGCTGCGGCTCGTAGCCCATTTCGCGTATGCCTTCCACCACGCGCTCGGCCACGTACAGCGGCATGGCGCAAATCGCCTTGCGCGCTTTCATCAGGTAGCTGCGGGGCTTGCCGTTTTCAAGACGGAAGCACAGCGCTTCGATGCCTGCGTTCGTGCGCTTCAGCGACACCACGGTGCCGCCCACGCGCTTCACGCCGGAAGCGCGCTCCATGCCGGAAGCCAGCGGCTGCAAGCCGCCCGGCCAGGTGAGCCAGGTGCCGTTTTCCGCATTGGCGGCGTGGCCCCAGCGGCTGCAGTAGTAGTGCAGGCCTGCCCAAGCGGACACCTGGTCGTAGCGCGCGCCGTAGTCGTCGCGGCAGCAGTAGTTCAGATACCAGTGCAGCGTGGGCGACTGGTAGCCGTTCCGCTCCAGCCACTGCTTGAGCGTGATGCCATCCAGCTTGCGCCACTCGGGATCCTCCGAGGACTGCACGGTGGGGAAGACGAAAATCCGGCGCCCGTCGCTGCCGCGCGTCTGGCGCAGGCGCTCCACTTCGGCGAAAAAGCGCTTGTGCTCCGCCAGTTCCCCGGGCGGCACGCCTTCGGTGGGAATAAAGCCCTCTTGCCATTTTCCCTTGTACAGCAGGCGTTCTTCCGGCGCGTGCAGCAGGAAACGCTCGTCGTAGTACGGCTTTTCACCAAAGGGATCGCGCTGGATCACGCCCAGGTCCGCCAGGATTTCGCGCACATGGACGGACTCCGGCGAGGGCAGCGGCAGGTAGTGGCCGCCGGTGGGATATTCAAGGTCGCCGAAGCGGCCGCCGGCCGCGTTGCCATAGGGCTGGGGGCCATCCACCATCAGGAAGTCCTTGTTCCCCAGCTTGTTCAGCTTCCACGCAGCCGACATGCCGCCGATGCCGGAACCGAAGATGGCGACGTCCGTTTCCAGCACCTCGGACGGCGGCGGCAAGGCGTGCCGGTCGCGCATAAAGTGGCCTTCGTCGCGGCCGGGGAAATGCAGCGTGGGCGTGATCTCCTGCCAGCGCTGGAAGGCCGCCACGCTGCCTGCGGCGGCGAGCCCGCTGGCGCCGGCCCAGACCAGGAAGGAACGGCGCAGCATCAGCGTATCACCTGACGCCAGTCCTGCTCGAATTCATGCACGAGGGACTGCGTGTTGAGGCGGTTGGGCTCCATCTTCAGTGGCTTCATATCCGGCGGGAAGATGAACATTTCGCGCGTGGTGTCCGCGTTCAGGTAGCGCATTGGCAGCTTGTAGGAAGTGGGTGGCATGTATTCCAGCTGCGGCGACGCCAGGATGAAGCCCCATTCGCCGAACGAAGGAACGTAGGCGTGGTAAGGGTGGGTTGCGAGACCCACCTCGTTCAGCGTGGAATTGACGGTCCAGTAGGCATGCGGCGCGAAGAACGGCGAGGTGGACTGCACCACCACCAGGCCCTTGGCCGCCAGGTGCTTCTTGACCAGGCCGTAGAAGGGCACCGAGTACAGCTTGCCCAGCGCGAAGCTGGATGGATCGGGGAAGTCGATGATGACGGCGTCGAACATCTCGGTGGAGTTCTGCAGCCACACCGCCGCGTCGGCGTTGATGACGCGGGCGCGCTTGTCGCGGAAGGAGCCGCCGTTCAGTTTCACCAGCTCCTCGCGCGTGGTGAAGGCGCCTGTCATGGCCGGGTCCAGGTCTACCACGGTGGCCTGCTCGACGTTGGGGTAGCGCAGGATTTCGCGCAGCGCCAGGCCGTCGCCGCCGCCCAGCACCAGCACGCGCCTGGCCCACGGCAGCGCCTCCATCACCGGGTGCACCAGGGCCTCGTGATAGCGGTACTCGTCGCGCGAGGAGAATTGCAGGTTGCCGTTGATGTAGAGGCGCAGGTCGTCCTTCCAGCGCGTGATGACCAGGCGCTGGTAGGGCGTGGTGGTGGAGTAGACGATTTCGTCGCCGAACAGGCCGTGCTCGCCCCAGTGCGTCATGCGGTCCGCCGAGGCGAAGCCGAACAGCAGCACGCACATCACCACGGAGGCCCGCAGCACGCGGCCGGTGACGTTGGCCAGCTCCGCGCGGAACACGTAGATGGTCCACAAGCCAACGCCGACATTGAGCATGCCGAACAGGAAGCCGGTGCGCACCAGCCCCAGGTAAGGCGCCAGCACCAGCGGAAACAGCAGCGACACGGCCAGCGCGCCCAGGTAGTCGAAGGTCAGCACGCGGCTGACCAGTTCACTGAATTCGGTATTGCGCTCGTTCAGCGCGCGCATCACCAGCGGCACTTCCATGCCCACCATGCAGCCGATCATGAACACGGTGGTGTACAGCAGGCCTCGGAACGGCGCGGTCATCCACGAGAAGGTGAGGAACAGCAGCGCGGCAGAAACGCCGCCGATCAGGCCCACGGCCAGTTCGATGTCGACGAAGCGCGCCAGCACGTCCTCGTCCTTCACGTATTTGGACAGGTGGGCGCCCACGCCCATGGCAAACAGGTAGCAGCCGATGATGGTGGAGAATTGCAGGATGGAGTCGCCCAGCAGATAGCTGGACAGCGCGCCGGCGATCAGTTCGTAAGCCAGGCCGCAGGATGCCACCACGAAGACGGACAGGATCAGAATCTTTTTTGTCATGTGGGTGCGAATGTCTTATGATGAACAATTATCAGGATAGCCACTTTAACCGAGGAACGCCGTGCCGCCCATCCTAAACTATGTGATACACCTGTTTTTGGCCGCTTTGCTGCTGGTGATGTTCTTTATGATCTACACCCGCCTCACGCCCTACAACGAGGTGCTGCTGATCAGGCAGGGGAACAACGCGGCGGCGCTGTCGCTGGGCGGCGCGCTGCTCGGCTTCTCGATGACCATCGCTTCCAGCCTGATGCACACGGCTGACTACCAGCAGTTTTTCCTGTGGGCCTTCGGCGCCATGGCGGTGCAGATCCTGGCGTACTTCTGCACCACGCGCGCGCTGCGCATGGCGCAAGACCATATTGAATCGGGCAACACCGCGTTTGGCGGCCTGCTGGGCGCCATCTCGCTGTCCATCGGCGCCATCAACGCCGCCTGCATTTCCTGACACCGCACTTTAAGGACGACTATCATGGGCCTCGGCAGCTTTATCAAGAAGCAGTTTATCGACGTTCTGCAATGGACGGAAGACACGGAAGGCGTGCTGGCCTGGCGCTTCCCCATGACGGACATGGAGATCCAGAACGGCGGCGTGCTGGTGGTGCGCGAATCGCAGGTGGCGGTGTTCGTCAACGAAGGCCAGATCGCCGACGTTTTCGGCCCCGGCACCCACACGCTGACCACGCAGACCCTGCCCCTGCTGACCAACCTGAAAAACTGGGACAAGCTGTTCGACTCGCCGTTCAAGTCGGACGTGTACTTCTTCAGCACCCGCGTGCAGACCGGCCGCAAGTGGGGCACGCAGCAGCCCATCACCATCCGCGACAAGGACTTCGACATGATACGGGTGCGCGCCTTCGGCATGTACTCGTACCGCGTGGCCGACCCGCGCAAGTTCTACACCGAATTGAGCGGCACACGAGAGGAATACACGCGCGACAACGTGGAAGAACAGCTGCGCGGCATCCTGATGGCCACCATGGCCAGCTCGCTGGGCGGCGCCAAGGTGGCCTTCCTGGACATGGCCGCCAACCAGGCGCTGATGGCGCAGGAAGTGCGCGGCGACCTGGCCGACGCCTTCGCACGCTACGGCATAGGCCTGGATGAATTCAACGTGGCCAGCGTGAGCCTGCCGGAAGAACTGCAAGCCGCGCTGGACGAGCGCATCTCGGCCGGCATGAAGGGCGGCCTGAGCGCGGACAAACTGAGCGGCTTCACCAAGTTCCAGACCGCCACCGCCATTCCGCTGGCGGCGCAGAACGAAGGCGGGATCGCCGGCATAGGCGCGGGCCTGGGCGCGGGCGTGATGCTGGGGCAGGCCATGGGACAGGCGGTCGGTTCCACGCTGGCGCCGGCCAGCTCGCATCCCGCAACGGCGGCCGCGCCGGCCGCCGCAGCGCCGGCCGAAGACGGCATCGAAGCGCGCCTGGAAAAACTCAAAGGCCTGCTGGACAAAGGCCTGATCTCGGCCGCCGACTACGACAGCGCCAAGTCCGAGCTGCTCAAGAAACTGATAGGCTAAGACCGCGTACATGCAAATCGTTTCCTGTCCCAGCTGCGGCGCGGAAGTCAAATTCCGCTCGCACGCCTCGGTCATGGCCGTGTGCGAGTACTGCAATACCCGCGTGCTGAAGGATGCGGACGCGGTCAAGGACCTGGGCAAGATCTCCTCCGTGCTGGAGGACTATTCGCCGCTGCAGATCGGCACCTCCGGGGTGCTCGGCGGACGCGCGTTCAGCGTGATCGGTCGCATCCAGCTGCGCTATTCGGCCGGCATGTGGAACGAGTGGTATCTGCTGTTCGACGACGGCGCCACCTCCTGGCTGGGCGATTCGTCCGGCCTGTACACCGTCACCACGGCGCGCGAAACGCCGCCGCCGCTGCCCGCCTTCGGCGACCTGCAGGCGGGCGAGATGGTGCGCGTGGGCGGCGAACGGCTGATGGTGTCCGAGGTACGCGTGGCCGACTGCATAGGCGGCCAGGGCGAATTGCCTTTCAAAGTGGGCGAAGGCTGGCAGGCCAGGGTGGCCGACTTCCGGCGCGGCGCCAGCTTCGTCACGCTCGATTATTCGGACGGCGACGAGCCCGTGGTGTACACCGGCGTGTCGGTCACGCTGGAGGCCATGCAATGCCAGCTGCTGCGCGACGAGGACCAGATCGAGCGCAGCGCCGGGCGCTATCGCGGCAAGCTGTCCGCGCTGGACTGCCCTGCCTGCGGCAACGCCATCAACTACCTGCCCGGCCAGACCGCCAACCTGCTGTGCCCCGCCTGCCATGCGCAGATCGACGCGGCCAGCCCCAAGGCGCAGGTGCTGGCGGCCGGCGAACAGGTGGACGCCATGCGCCCCACCCTGCCGCTGGGCGCCGAGGCCGACATCAACAAGCAGCGCTACCGCGTGATCGGCTTCATGCTGCGCGAGGACGACGAGGGCGCGCGCTGGACCGAGTACCTGATCTCCAATCCGCGCGCGGGATTCAGCTGGCTGGTGGAAACCGACGAAGGCTGGTGGCGCGCCGGCGTGCTGCCCGAGTGGCCGGCGTGGGAGCGCACCAGCGCGGACAGCGTGGTGCTGGACAAGGTTACCTTCGACAAGCTGTACGACTACGGCGCCACCGTGGTGTACGCGGCGGGCGCCTTCAACTGGCGCGTGCAGGTGGGCGACCATACCCATGTATACGAATTTGAACGCGGCCAGACCCGGCTGGCGGCGGAACTGACGGGCGAGGAGCTGACCTGGTCGCGCTCGACCCGCGTGGCCAACGACCAGATCAACGCCTGGTTCGGGCTCAAGACCAAAGGCAAACCGCCCGGCGCGCCGCCGCAAAAAGGCCGCTATGCCAGCGCCGCCAAAAAATTCATCATGGTGATGCTGGCCGTGAACGCCATTCCGCTGCTGGTGAACTTCGGCGGTTCGCTGGTCTTCAACCTGCTCGGCGCGCTGGCCATCTACCTGCCGGCGCTGTTCCTGGACTCCATCGATAAAGGGGACAAGTCTTGAACCGCTATCTGGTTTACGCACTGGTGGTGTTCACCATGACCAGCTGCAGCAGCTGGGCGCGCATGTTCGGCTCGTCGAGTTCGGGCTACAGCGGCGGCTCGGGCTGGAGTTCGCACACGGGCGGCGGCGGCGGCAGCTACGGCGGCGGCTCGGGCGGTGGCGGAGGCCACAAGTGAGCGAAGCCGATCCACAGGCGGTCCACCTCGCGGCCGGCAGCCATTTGCTGGCAGACCTGTCCGGCATCGAGGCCAGCCGCCTGGGCGACTGCGACGAGCTGGAAGCGCTGCTGCGCTCTGCCGCGGCGGCGGCCGGCGCGCGCGTGCTGCACAGCCATTTCCACGGTTTCGGCGCCGGCATGGGCGTAACCGGGGTGGTTTTACTCGCCGAATCCCACATTTCCATCCATACCTGGCCGGAAAACGGCTTCGCGGCAGTGGATATCTTCATGTGCGGCGCCAGCCAGCCGCGCAAGGCGCTGGACGTGATCCAGGCGGCGCTGGCCCCGCATTCCTGCGTGCTGCACACGGTGCGCCGCGCCGCCGCGCCCGAATAACAATCGGTTTTAAATAAAATGCAATAATAGGCCTTTTTTTCCACTAGGAAACTCAAATGGCCTATCAATTCTGGACTGCGGCAGCTACCGCAGCGCTCCTGCTGAGCGCCTGCGGCGGCGGCACGTCCGATACCGCCGAGGCCCCGGCCGCCAGGCAGCGCCTGGGCGGCGCCGTGGCCGGCACGGCGGCGGCCAGCACGCTGAGCATCTACGGTCCCAGCACCAATTACAGCATCACGCAGCAAAATGGCGTCTACACGGTGACCCACCTGGCCGGTGCCGAGCCGGTACGCACGCTGGCGGACGGCAGCCGCATCCAGTTCAGCGACACCAGCATCGCGCTCGACACGGGCGGTATACCGGGCCAGGTGTACCGCATCTACCAGGCTGCGTTCAACCGCACGCCGGACGCCGCCGGCCTGGGCTACTGGATGAGCCAGATGGACCAGGGCGCCAGCCAGATCGACGTGGCTTCGGCCTTCATCCGCAGCGGCGAATTCATCGCGCTGTACGGCGCCGATCCCGACCCGCAAACCCTGGTCTCCAAGATCTATTTCAACGTGCTGCACCGCGCCCCGGAAAAGGCCGGCCTCGACTACTGGGTCGGCGTGCTGCTGGCGGGCGCCGCGCGCGGCGACGTGCTGTCGGCCATCGCGCAGAGCAAGGAGAACCAGGACCTGCTGGCGCCCGCCATGGCGAACGGCATCCGCTACACCGCCTCCTATCCGGCCAGCATCTCGCTGCTGGCCGGCGACGGCGTGTCGGCGGGCGACGAGGACGGCGCGCTGGGTTCGGCGCGCTTCATCGGCCTGACGGCGCTGGGCGCCGATGCGGCCGGCAATATCGCCTTCATCGACGGCAACCGCATCCGCAAGCTCAGCGCGCAAGGCCAGATCACCACGGTGGCCGGAAACACCAGCCGGGGCTTTGCCGACGGCACCGGCAGCGCCGCCAGCTTCTCCGTTCCGTCCGACGTGGAACTGGACGCGGCGGGCAATATGTACGTCAGCGACACGCAGAACAAGGCCATCCGCAAGATCACGCCGGCCGGCGTGGTCACCACCCTGGCCGGCGGCGTGGCCGCGGCCCAGCCGGTGGACGGCCCGGCCGCCCAGGCGCGCTTCACCAGCCCGGGGGCGATGGAAGTGACGCCGGACGGCACGGTATTCGTGCTGTCCGGACACGCGCTGCGCAAAATCACGCCGCAGGGCGTGGTCTCCACGCTGGCCGGCAGCGAGCTTGAGACCGGCAGCAGCGACGGCCAGGGCAGCGCCGCGCGCTTCTCCACCCCGAAAGGCCTGGCGCTGGACAGCGCCGGCAATATCTACGTGGCCGACGCCGGCAACTACACGATACGCAAGGTCACGCCGGCGGGCCTGGTCAGCACCATACTCGGCCTGGCGGGCGCGCGCGGCCGCACCGACGGCAGCCGCAGCGACGCGCGCCTGTGGCTGCCCTGGTCGGTGGCCGTAACCGGTGACGGCACCGTGTATGTGGCCGAACTGACCGGCGGCGCGCTGCGCAAGATGACGCCGGACGGCCAGGTCACCAGCCCCATCAGCCGCGCCCCCGAGCTGGGCGAGTTCGACGAATCCACCCAGGTGGACGGCCCCCTGGGCCAGGCGCGCGCCAAGCTGCCCTCCGATCTGGTGCTCGATGCCGCCGGCAACCTGACCTTCCTCGACGTCAGCCTGATACGCAAAATCAGCAACGGCGTGCTCGCCACGGTGGCGGGCAGCGCGCGCGAGACCATCAGCGTCAACGGCACGCGCCAGCAAGCCCGCTTCCGCGAGATCTCGGCCTTGCAGCCGGACAAAAAGGGCAATGTCTACGTGGCCGACAGCTACAGCGCGGTGCGCAAGATTGCGGCCGACGGCACGGTCAGCACCGTGGCCGGCGCCCTGAACCAGCTGGGCAAGGTGGATGGCCCGGCTGAGACGGCGCGCTTTTACTTCGCGATGGGCCTGGCGCTGGACCCGTCCGACAATCTGTATGTGTCGGACTGGAGCTATAAAGTGCGCAAGATCACGCCAGCCGGCGTGGTCAGCAGCCACAGCGGCACCGGCGCCGCCGGCAAGCTGGACGGCGCGGGCGGCAGCATAGGCCAGACGCGCGGCCTGGTCTGGAACGCCGCTACCGGGACGCTGGCCCTGGCCGACACCAGCAACCACATGCTGCGCGAAGTCAACGGCGCCACGCTGTCGACCATCCTCGCCTATCCCGAGCCCGAACTCGGCCCGACGCTGGACACGCCGACCGACGTGGCGGTGGTCGGCAAGAGCTACTACATCGTGGACCAGCGCAGCAGCGAAGTCCGCCGGGTGGAGAAGGGCGGGCGCAGCCAGCTGTTTGCCGGCGCGACCAATGTGCCGGGCTACGCGGACGGCAAAGGCAATGCGGCGCGCTTCAACGGCCCGACCGGCATCGCCGCCGACAGCCAAGGCAATCTGTATGTGGCCGACAGCGGCAACCACGTGATCCGCAAGATCACGCCGGACGGCACCGTCAGCACGGTGGCGGGCACCTACGGCCGCTCCGGCCTGCGGACCGGCAGCCTGCCAGGCGGCCTCTACCTCCCGCGCGCCATCCGCCTGATCGATGACAAGACGCTGGTGGTCGATTCCGACCGCAACGTGGTCAAAATCTCTCTGCCATAAGAGCACAGGGCGCCGCCTGCTTCAGGCGGCGCCAATTGACCAGGCTAGCCAGCCGTGCCACACTGGCACTTCCCTTCACCGCCACAGGAGAAAACCATGCGCCAAGTTGACATTGCCCTCCTGCCGGCTGCCTGATCTTCCACCGCCCTCCTCCGCTTTAACCGAGCTGGTGTTGCGCCGCGCCCGATCACGCGCCGGCCTATCCCTGATTTTTCGCGCCTCCGCACTTCGCGGATGGCTGTGCTCGCGCGCGCCGCGAGCGGCCTCGAATACAGGAACACCACTCATCATGATCGAATTCAATTTCGAAGTTTTACGCCGCATCGGATTTAATCAATTCACCGCCAGCCAATTGGCCGGACTGGAACCCGCAGCGGAAGGCGCCCGCCTGATGCGTTTGACGGAAGTCCAGCGCGACTGGCTTACCGTCCACGACGGCAACGCCGAATATAAAGCCCGCGCCCTGCCGCGATTAATTGCTGAATGCACGCTGTCCGTTGGCGACTGGCTCGTTTTGGAAAACAACAGCCACAATGAGCTGTGGATAAGCCAGCAGTTACCCCCAGCCAATCACATTTCCCGCCGTTCGGCCGACGGCCACAGGCAATCCATCGCCAGCAATATCGATACAGCATTGCTGGTAATGGGACTGGATCAAGATTTTAATCTCCGGCGGCTGGAGCGATATATTGCGATGGTGCAATCGGCAGAAATCTCTCCTGTAATCGTATTGACCAAAGCGGATATAGCCGTAGATATTAATGAGCATTTATATGATATCCGTAGGCGGATTCCTTCCCATATTCCAGTGACCTGCATAAATGCATTAAGCCGGGATGCAATAAACGAACTGGCTCCGTGGTTAGGCGCCGGACAAACTTTATGCCTGCTTGGTTCATCGGGAGCAGGAAAATCCACCCTCACAAATACATTAAGCGCATCGCATCAGGAAACGGGAGGTATTAGAAAAGGCGATGGCCGGGGACGCCATACCACAACGGCGCGTTCCCTGCATTTATGCGCCGATGGCACGTGTATTATCGATACGCCGGGATTGCGCACCTGGTGTCCGGATGCGGACGAAGAAACTCTGGCTTCCGTATTTACCGATATCGAATTGCTCGCCTCCGATTGCCAATTCCGTGACTGCCGCCACGAATCTGAACCGGGATGCGCAGTGCGGGGGAATATCCATGCCGACCGGCTATTAAATTATCACAAGCTGTTGCGGGATGCCCAGCGCAGCCAGCAAACGCCTCTGGAACGCATTGCTGAAAAAGCGAAGTGGAAAGTGATAAACAAGGCCGGAACCGCCCGCAGCCGCGACAAGCGGAACTAAGCGGGCTGAGGGGCGGATTTCCGCCCCTTTTTGCCTTTTTTCGCCATTTTCATGCCAGCTTCTAGCTTGATCGTGCTCGAAGTGTGCATACCGGCCGCAGCACGCTTGAATGCGCGGCCCAATGAGCCTACGCTATAGAGATCAACTCAGCTTGGGAGGCGGCGATGGCTTTATTGAAGGTGGGACAAATTGCGATGTCGGTATCCGATGCGGACCGGGCCGAAAAGTTTTATGGCGAGACGCTGGGATTACACAAGCTCTACCGTTTTGGCGAGCGGTTGTTTTTCAGCTGTGATGGCGTGCGGCTAATGCTGGAAGGCACAAGCCGCAAGGTCGAACCGGCGCAAGGAACGTGTATTTACTTCACAGTGAAAGACATAGACGCGGTGGCGGACAAATTGAAATCAAAATCCGTTCCTTTCGACGGAACGCCGCATTTAGTGGCAAAGATGTCGGACCACGAATTATGGATGGCATTTTTCCGGGATCCGGACGGCCATTTATTGGCTCTAATGGAGGAAAAGCGCTGATTTCTGGTACCATGCGGGTAGTTCAAACATTTACCGGTCTCGCTTATGCGCCGCTACGCTCCATTATCCCTGCTATTTGCCCTTGCCGCTTGCGGCGATAATTACACGCCTGTCGATTTGTACCAGGCCAAGACGCCGGATTGCAAGAATTGGGCGGATGAATCGCGCTTTGATCTGCCCAAGGGTATCTCCGTTACTGCGACTGCGCCGGCTGCGTTGCCGGAAGGCGGTGTGGAGATAGGCCTGGTATATATGTTGCCCAGAAATACGCAAACGCAATTTACCAGCCGGGCGTTCAAGATCTCCCAGCCCAAAGGCGCGCCTTTGGCAACGGCGGAAATCGCCAGCATTTACCAGCGCGGCACCAGTGCGCGGCCGGAAATAGTGGAGGTCATTAAGGAAATGCCTGTGCTGATGGTGGCCACCGCGACATCGGACGCCACGCAAGTCCGCTTCAGGCTGCAATTCAAAGGCAAGCTGCCGGAGCGCTTCGATTTTACGCCACCGGTCATGGTGATTAACCGCGACCGGTATCCGGTCCGCACCTTTACCTACCGTTATTTCGAAGACCGCAAAGCCTACGGCATGTGTTCCTGACCGCCGCGCGCAGTCGGGCTTTATTTAGGCAGCCGGCTCAAGCAGTTGCCGCGGGCACTCGCCATTGATAACCTGATCCACCCATTGCTGCAGCAACTCCGGCTTGGCCGCTTCGATCTTTGCGGCCGCCTCCGGCGCCAGCGGTCCGGCCTGCCGTTCCAGCAAGCGCAGCAAAACATCCCTTAGCGCCATGGCGCGCCCAGACTGAACGCCCTGTTCAAGACCCTGTTCAAGACCCTGTTCGAGACCCTGTTCACGCCCTTGTTCAAGGCCCTGTTCGCGCCCCTGTTCGATGCCTTCCTGCAGGGTCTCGTAGCGCAATGCGTCGATAAACGTATCAAACTGTTTGCCGTGCATGGTGCGTACCTCCTCCAGCGTGCTGTCCACATGTATGGTAATCCCCTTGAAGCGCCGCCGCAAATGCGCTGTCACCCATTGCGTTATTGTGCGGCGCAGGCTCTCGCCGGGATGCAAGTCCAGCCAGCTCGCAATGCTGGCCAGCGCTGATGGCAGGCGGTGCGCCGTCCCCAAGTGCGTGCACTCGAACAATGCTGTCAGCACATTGGTGGGCTTGCCGCTCTCCACCAGCGCCAGGCGCCGCACAAGATCCAGGAGCAAGTATGGCTGCTCGCGCTGATAGCGCCTCAACCCGGCGGGCCGCAGCCGTCTTCCCACGCCGGGCGGCCAGGCAGGAACACCGCCATACACTACCAACGGCAACACTGGCGGCAATGGCACGCTGGGCCGCAAACGTCCCTGCTTGAACAAGTCCTGATACAGCAGGCCTATATAGACTTGCATGCGCTCGGCCATCCAGCGGTCCGGCTGGGACTGGAATTCGAGCACAAGATAAAAATCGTCCTCGCCGCCCGGTGCTTGAATGTGCCACACCATATCGTCGTGGCGCTGACGGCCGCCGTCGCTGGCATAGCTGGCGTTGACGCGCTCGCAGGCCTGTGTTTTCAGCCGCCGGGACCAGCGCCGCGGCAAACACAGGGCCAGCAACTCGCACACCAGTTCAGGATGGGCGAACAATTGCTTGTAACTCGTGTCGTGGTCGAGCCGCATCCGGAAATTGTAGCGGCCGCCCACGCTGGCGAAACGCCTCCCGGCGTAGACAGTTTGATCCGCCTCAACAGTGCCGTATGTTTGCTACGGCGTCTTCAGCTGGCCGCTCGCGGGGGTGGCTTGCCGCTTCAGTTCGCCGATGGCGGCCTTGATCAGCGGCCGCGCCTGCGCGCAGCTCAGCCTGGCGAGCTGGGATGGCGTGCGGGTCTTGCCGATTTCCTGGGCCACCAGGTAGCCCAGCATATAGCCGCGCCGGGGCGGCAAACCGTCCACGCTGGCGCCGTCCATGTGGAACAGGCTGCCAAGCTGCTTTTCGTCGCCGCTGTCGAGCACCTGCTCCAGTTGCGCCAGGCTGGTATAAAGCTGGCCCCGGACGCGGGCGGCGCTGCCTTCCGGCAAGTCAAGCAGCATTTCTTTGTCGTTCGCCTGCGGGTTCAGTACCTTGGAGACATAAGTGGCGAGGCCTTCGGTCCACAGGCGCTGCCACAGCACGCTGTCGTCGCAATCGGGCGCCTGCGCCTGGTGGTGAACGTGGAACAGCTCGTGGTGGAAGAACGCGGCCTCGTTGCCGTTGCCGTGGTAGCGCACCATGCCGTCGGCGCCGAAGACCAGGTAGCGCCGGCCGCCGAATTCGCGCAGGCCACCATCCATTTCGCCCAGCGAATGAAGGAAGTAAGTGGTCACTTCCGGCTTAAATTCCGGAAACGCGCTGGTGAAGGTGGCGATATGGCGCGGCAGGTCGGCGTCGAACTGGCTCACCTTGTCCAGATAGGCCTGGCGCTGCTTGCCGAACACCGCGATATTCCGGCGGATGATCTCGTCGTGCTCGGCCTCGCTGCGGCTGCCGGCATAACGCGCCACGTCGTAAAACTCCGGAAACTTCGCGCCCACCTGCGTCTTGAAGGCCTGTACCCGCTCGGACTCGGACAAGCCTTGCGTGCCGTCCCAGAACGCCACAAACTCGCGCGCCAGGCTGTGCACCTCCATCCTGGGCGCCACCGGCGCATCGGCCGCATGGCAAGACAAGGCGGCGCTCAGGCCGAGGCAGGCAAGTATGGATCGCTTCATATGCGTATTTCAAATTTGAAACGAACATTTTGCCATAAAAGCAACATCCGTAAACGTAAAAAAGGCAGCCGAAGCTGCCTTTTTAGCGTCTGCAGGCCGAACTTAGTGTTTGGCGCGCAGTTTGGCGATGGCGGCAAGTTGGCCGATCGCGGAAGCCAGCTCTGCCTGCGCTTTCGCGTAGTCGATGCTGCCAGTGTTGTTGGCCAGCGCTTCTTCCGCCAGTTTCTTGGCGGCCGAGGCTTTGGCTTCATCCAGGTCTGCACCACGGATCGCGGTGTCAGCCAGTACCGTAACGGCGTTCGGCTGCACTTCCAGCAGGCCGCCGGCGACGAAGACGAACTCTTCTTCAGCCTTGCCTGCTACCTTGATGCGTACCGCGCCTGGACGAATACGGGTGATCAGCGGGGTGTGCTTGGGATAGATACCCAGCTCGCCCTGCTCGCCCGGCAACGCGACGAATTCGGCTTCGCCCGAGAAGATCTGCTCTTCCGCGGAAACCACGTCTACGTGTATGGTATTTGCCATGTCTGTCCTATCGGGATGGTGACGGCCCCGCCTTGCAGCGGGGCCGAAGCAAACTCAGCGATTAGCCGAGTTTTTTGGCTTTTTCGATTGCTTCTTCGATCGTGCCGACCATGTAGAACGCTTGCTCCGGCAGGTGATCCAGTTCGCCCGATGCGATCATCTTGAAGCCTTTGATCGTGTCTTTCAGCGAAACGTATTTACCTGGGGAACCGGTGAACACTTCAGCAACGTGGAACGGCTGCGACAGGAAACGCTGCATCTTACGAGCGCGCGATACCAGCAGCTTGTCTTCCGGCGCCAGTTCGTCCATGCCCAGAATCGCGATAATGTCGCGCAGTTCCTTGTAGCGCTGCAGGGTGCCCTGTACGGCACGGGCGGTGTCGTAGTGGTCCTGGCCCACGACCAGCGGGTCCAGCTGGCGCGAGGTCGAATCCAGTGGATCCACTGCAGGGTAGATACCCAGCGAGGCGATGTCACGGGACAGAACAACGGTCGAATCCAGGTGACCAAAGGTGGTCGCTGGCGACGGGTCGGTCAAGTCATCCGCTGGAACGTACACGGCCTGGATCGAGGTGATCGAACCGGTCTTGGTGGAGGTGATACGCTCTTGCAGGCGGCCCATTTCTTCGGCCAGGGTAGGCTGGTAGCCCACTGCGGAAGGCATACGGCCCAGCAGTGCGGATACTTCGGTACCGGCCAGGGTGAAGCGGTAGATGTTGTCCACGAAGAACAGAACGTCTTTGCCTTCGTCACGGAACGCTTCCGCCATGGTCAGACCGGTCAGCGCGACGCGCAGACGGTTGCCTGGTGGTTCATTCATCTGACCGTAGACCATCGCTACTTTGGAGTTCTCCGGGTTTTCCAGGTCAACTACCTTGGCATCGGCCATCTCGTGATAGAAGTCGTTACCTTCGCGGGTACGCTCGCCCACGCCAGCAAACACGGACAGACCCGAGTGCGCTTTGGCGATGTTGTTGATCAGTTCCATCATGTTCACGGTCTTGCCTACACCTGCACCGCCGAACAGACCGACTTTACCGCCTTTGGCGAACGGGCACACCAGGTCGATCACCTTGATGCCGGTTTCCAGCAGGTCTTGCGATGGCGACAGTTCGTCGTATGCAGGCGCCGTGCGGTGGATCGAAGCGATCTGGTCATGGGCCACTGGGCCGCATTCGTCGATCGGGTTGCCCAGCACGTCCATGATACGGCCCAGGGTGGCTTTGCCAACTGGAACCATGATCGGTTTGCCGGTGTTCTGGATCATCATGCCGCGGCGCAGGCCGTCGGACGAACCCAGAGCAATGGTACGGACCACACCGTCGCCCAGCTGTTGTTGTACTTCCAGGGTCAGCTCGGAGCCTTCCATTTTCAAGGCATCAAATACCTTAGGCATCGCGTTGCGTGGAAACTCTACGTCCACCACAGCGCCGATACACTGAACGATTTTGCCATCAGCCATGTTCGTTCCTTCTATATTTAGTTGTTTCGTTAAACCGCAGCCGCACCGGCAACGATTTCGGAGAGTTCTTTGGTAATCGCAGCCTGACGCGTCTTGTTATAGATCAGCTTCAGTTCACCGATGACGCTACCTGCGTTGTCGCTGGCGGCTTTCATCGCCACCATGCGGGCCGATTGCTCGGACGCCAGGTTTTCCGCCACCGCCTGGTATACCAGCGCTTCTACATAGCGCTCCAGCAGTTCATCGATCACGGTTTGCGCATCCGGCTCGTAGATGTAGTCCCACTTGTGGCTACCCTTGTCGGCCTTGATGTTGTCCGCCGTCAGCGGCAGCAGCTGCTGCACTTGCGGCTCTTGCTTCATCGTGTTGATGAACTTGGTATAGCACAGGTACACTGCGTCGAGCTTGCCTTCAGTGAACTTCTCGAGCATGACCTTCACAGGTCCGATCAATTTGTCCAGATGCGGCGTGTCGCCGATCTGCGTTGCTTGCGCAACGACAGGAACGCCAACCCGATTCAAGAACCCCAAACCTTTGTTACCGATGGCGACCGCCTCAACCTTGACGCCGGCCGTTTCCAGCTCGCGCGTTTTCGCCGTCACCATGCGCAGCACGTTGGTGTTCAGGCCACCGCACAGACCCTTGTCGGTCGTGACGATGATGAAACCCACTGCTTTCGCTTCGGTTCCCTGGGCTTGCGCCAGGAACGGGTGCGTGTATTCAGGGTTGGCGCTCGCCAGATTAGCGGCGATATTACGAACCTTGTCACTGTAGGGACGGGCGGCGCGCATGCGATCCTGCGCCTTGCGCATTTTCGATGCGGCGACCATTTCCATCGCCTTGGTGATCTTTTTCGTATTCTCTACGCTTTTGATCTTGCCACGTATCTCTTTGCCTACTGCCATGAGTCCTTACTCCTTCTGCGCTGAGGGCGGTCCGGGCTGTACGCCCGCACCGCCGTGCCGCTTAAAATGCGCCGGATTTCTTGAAATCAGCAATGGCGGCCGACAGGGCAGCTTCGCCGTCTTTGTCCAGTTGCTTGGTTTCTTCGATCTTGGCCAGCAGAGCAGCTTGCTTGGTCTTCAGGTAGGCGTGCAGGCCGGCTTCGAATGGCAGCACTTTCTTCACTGCCACGTCGTCCAGGAAGCCCTTGTTCACTGCGAACAGGGATGCGCCCATCAGGGAAATCGACAGCGGCGAGTACTGAGCCTGCTTCAGCAGTTCGGTCACGCGTGCGCCGCGGTCCAGCTGTTTGCGGGTCGATTCGTCCAGGTCGGAAGCGAACTGCGCGAACGCAGCCAGTTCACGGTACTGCGCCAAGTCGGTACGGATACCGCCGGACAGGTTTTTGATGACCTTGGTCTGGGCGGCGCCACCAACGCGCGATACCGAGATACCTGCGTTAATCGCAGGACGGATACCGGAGTTGAACAGCGAGGTTTCCAGGAAGATCTGGCCGTCGGTAATCGAAATCACGTTGGTTGGCACGAACGCCGAAACGTCGCCAGCCTGGGTTTCAATGATAGGCAGCGCGGTCAGCGAACCGGTCTTGCCCTTGACGGCGCCGCCGGTGAAGGCTTCGACGTAGTCGGCGTTCACGCGTGCTGCGCGTTCCAGCAGGCGGCTGTGCAGGTAGAACACGTCGCCTGGGTACGCTTCGCGGCCTGGTGGGCGGCGCAGCAGCAGGGAGATCTGACGGTAGGCAACGGCTTGCTTGGACAGGTCATCGTACACGATCAGGGCGTCTTCGCCGCGGTCGCGGAAGTATTCGCCCATGGTGCAGCCGGAGTACGCCGAGATGTACTGCATGGCGGCCGATTCGGACGCGGTGGCAGCGACAACAATGGTGTATTCCATCGCGCCGTGCGTTTCCAGCGAGCGCACGATGTTCTTGATGGTGGAAGCTTTCTGGCCGATTGCAACGTAGATGCAAGTCATGCCCTGGCCTTTTTGGTTGATGATCGCATCAACCGCCACCGCCGACTTACCAGTCTGGCGGTCGCCAATGATCAGCTCACGCTGGCCACGGCCGATAGGTACCATCGCGTCGATCGACTTCAGGCCGGTCTGCATAGGCTGCGACACGGATTCGCGGGCGATCACGCCCGGTGCGATCTTTTCGATAGGCGAGGTCAGCTTGGCATCGACCGGACCTTTGCCGTCGATAGGCTGGCCCAGGGCGTTGACCACGCGGCCGCGCAGTTCAGGACCGACTGGCACTTCCAGGATGCGGCCGGTGCACTTGACCGTGTCGCCTTCCGAGATGTGCTCGTAAGCACCCAGAATCACGGCGCCGACGGAGTCGCGCTCCAGGTTCATGGCCAGGCCGAAGGTATTGCCTGGGAATTCCAGCATCTCGCCTTGCATTACGTCCGACAGACCGTGGATGCGGCAGATACCATCGGCTACGGAAATCACCGTGCCTTGATTGCGCACTTCAGCGCCGCCATCAATGCCTTGGATCCGGCTCTTGATCAGCTCGCTGATTTCAGATGGGTTGAGTTGCATACTAACTCCTAAATGTAGTTCTCTCCGCTTGCGCGAGGGTATATTTGGTCTGCCGTAGCTGCCTGCGGGTCTTAAGCGACCAGCGCGACACGCATCTGCTGCAGCTTGGCGCGGACCGAAGTGTCGAGCACTTCGTCACCGACTACCACGCGCACGCCACCGATCAACGATGGGTCTACGGTTACGCTCGGGTTGAGCTTGCGGCTGAATTTCTTTTCCAGCGTGGCGATCAGCTCGGAAACCTGGGCGGCGCTCATGTCGAACGCGCTCGTGATCTCGGCATCCGCCGCACCTTCCGCACTGTTTTTCAACAGCTGGAATTGGGCGCCGATTTCCGGCAGCAATTCGATACGGCCGTTGGCGACCAGCATGACGAGGAAGTTATTGGCTTCCGCATTCAGCGGCGTTTTCAGCAGCGACTGGATGGTGGCGGCGACATCGCTTTCCGAAACTTTCGGATTGCGGGCATAGTCCAGCACTTCGGCGTTGCCGCCGATCTGGGCCAGTTCGGACACCAGATCGGACCACTGCGCGAGGTTGCCGGCTTGGGCTACGCGAAAGAGGGCTTCCGCGTAGGGACGGGCGACGGTTGCGAGTTCAGCCATGATTACAGCTCAGTCGCGAGGCGGGCCAGCAGGTCGGCGTGGGCCGACGCGGTGACTTCGCGCTTCAGGATCTGCTCGGCGCCTTTGACCGCCAGGTCGGCTACCTGGGCGCGCAGTGCTTCGCGGGCTTGGGTAACTTGCTGGTCGGCTTCCGCTTTGGCTTGCGCAATAATGCGGTCCGCTTCGGCTTTGGCGTTGGCCTTGATTTCTTCGGCAACCAGTTGCGCACGCTTTTCCGCGTCCGAGACGCGCTGGGCAGCTTCGTCACGGGCGGAGGACAGGGCTTCGGCGGCGCGCTTTTCAGCGATTTCCATCGAAGCCTTGCCTTGGTCGGCCGCAGCCAGACCATCGGCGATACGCTTGGCACGCTCGTCCAGCGTTGCATTCAACGCTGGGAATACGAATTTCATCGAGAACCATACGAGCACCCCGAAGGTGATCATCTGGCCGATGAGCGACATATTAATGTCCATACCTTGCTCCTAAAAAGTTTCCCCGCTTGGAGCGAAGATTAGTGAGCAGCCAGAACAGCGGTCAGGAATGGGTTGTTGAACGTGAACAGCAGAGCAACACCAACACCGATCATCGAGATCGCATCCAGCAGACCAGCGATAACGAACAGCTTGGTTTGCAGTTGTGGCATCAGTTCAGGTTGACGTGCCGACGCTTCCAGGAATTTGCCGCCCAGAATGGCGAAGCCCAGTGCGGTGCCGATAGCGGCCAGACCAACGATGATAGCCACGGCCAGAACGGTCATACCTTGTACTTGTGCGATCAGAGCTTGCATGTAATTCTCCTAATTTAAAAAAAACGAAAGATACTAAAAAAACAAATATAAAGTTGCTGATTAGTGCTTCTCAACCGCGAGGGCCAGATACACAACCGTCAACGCCATAAACACAAAAGCTTGCAGAGTTACAATCAGAATGTGGAAGATTGCCCATGGACCACCCAACAGCCACTGCGCCCACCAAGGCAACAACGCGATCAGAATGAAAATCAGTTCGCCGGCGTACATATTGCCGAACAGTCGCAGCGCCAGCGAGATAGGCTTGGCCACCAGCTCAATCATCTGGAACACAAAGTTCACGGGGGCCAGCACGATGGCCATGGCGCCGTGGGCGTGGAATGGCGCGGTGAACAGTTCCTTGGTCCAGCCGCCCACGCCTTTGGCCTTGATGGAGAAGGCGATAATGCACAGCAGTACCGAGAAGGACATGCCGAAGGTGTGGTTCACGTCGGCGGTCGGCACCACGCGCAGCTTGTAGACGCCGAAGAATTCCAGCACTTTCGGCAGCAGGTCAACCGGCAGGAAGTCCATCGCGTTCATCAGCCAGACCCAGACGAAGATGGTGATGGCCAGCGGGGCGATCACCTTGCTCTTGGCGTGGAAGGCCGAGTTGACGGTGTCGTTGACCAGTTCCATGACCCATTCAACGAAGTTCTGCAGCTTGCCCGGCACGCCGGCGGTGGCGCGCTTGGACGCCATGTAGAAGATGCCCAGGAACACCAGGCCCAGAAGCGCCGAAACCCAGAACGTGTCCAGGTTGATGGTGTTGTCCGCATTGCGCAGGTGCGACAAGTGGTGCTGAATATACTCTGTGGCGTTAGCCGGAGCCGCGTGGCCCCCGTGTTCAGTGGTCATAATGTTTGTCAGATTTTGTTAATTAAACTGCTAGCAGTGCGAACCAGTATGCGAGGGTCGCCACCGCGAAACCTATGATCAGCCATAACCAAGCGGCCGACGGAAACAGCACCAGCGCGGCAATAAACAGCGCTGCCGTGATAAAAACCTTAGTCATTTCAGCGCGGAAGTGCCGCTGAAACGCTTTTTTCGCGTCATTCGTTCCGCCCGCGACGATGATCGCGTACACCAGGCTCCCGATGACTGCGATCATTCCGCCCAAAGCGGCAGACCAGCCTCTCTCAACGCTGCCAAAGTAAGCTGTGGCGGCGGAAAAAAACGTGGCGATTGTGAACTGCAAGGCAACAACTTTAAACACGGGGGAGGCAATGTTCTGCGTAAAATCACTCACTTGCCAGGTTCCCAGAGAAAGCGTATACACCTAAAGACACGGGATTATATTAGGATTTGCTTAGTTTGGTCAAACATGGTGCGCTGCAACATGGCCGTTTGGGCAAGAAAGATACGGTTTTTGGGGGGATGCACCAAGTTGGCGCATGCTGTGCGCGCTACCAGGCAAAGGGCCGGGGTCAGACCCTTTGGGTCTGACCCCAGATGTCGAGTCCAGCTATCAGCCGCGCAAACGGCTTAACAAACCATCAAGCACATCCAGGTCGGCGAAGTCGATCACCATCTGGCCGCGGCCCTTGCTTCCCATCTTGAACACCACCGGCGTGGCCAGCAGGTCGGCCAGCTCTTCCTCCAGGCGCAGGATGTCGCCGGATTTTTCCTTCTGCTTGCGCTCGGACTGTTCGGATTGCTCCTCCTGCGCCCGCTGCACCAGCTTTTCCGTCTCGCGCACCGACAAACGTTTTGCCACAACAACATTGGCCAGCGTGATCTGCGTGGCGGCATCGACCGCCAGCAGGGCGCGCGCATGGCCCATGTCGATATCGCCCGCCATCAGCATGGTCTGCACCGGCGCCGCCAGGTTGATCAGCCTTAGCAGATTGGAAACGGCGCTGCGCGAGCGGCCGACGGCGGTGGCCGCCTGCTCGTGGGTGAAATCGAATTCCGAGATCAGGCGCGAGATGCCCTGCGCCTCTTCCAGCGGATTCAGGTCCTCGCGCTGCATGTTCTCGATCAGCGCCATGGCGGCGGCGGTCTTGTCGTCCACCTCGCGCACCAGCACCGGCACCTGCTCCAGGCCGGCCAGCTGGGCCGCGCGGAAACGGCGCTCGCCGGCGATGATTTCATATTTTACAAGGCCGGACTTGTCCTTGCCGACAGGACGCACCAGGATGGGCTGCATGATGCCCTGGGTCTTGATCGAGGCGGCCAGCTCGGCCAGGCCGCCCTCGTCCATGCGCGTGCGCGGCTGGTATTTGCCCGCTTGCATTTGTGTTACCGCCAGCTCGCTCGGCGCGCTGCCGTTCGAAGCCGGGTTGGATGGATCGCCGTCGCCGCCCAGCAGGGCGTCCAGGCCGCGTCCCAGGCCTTTCAGTTTCTTGGTTGCCATTTTTGATTAGTCCGTCCGGTTACATCTTCTTGATACGCTTGACCATCTCCGCGCCGAAGGCGATGTAGGCTTGCGCGCCCTTGGAGGATGGATCGAAGGTCACGCCGGGCATGCCGTAGGACGGCGCTTCGGCCAGGCGCACGTTGCGCGGGATGATGGTCTTGAAGACCTTGTCGCCGAAGTGCTGCTCCAGCTGCGCCGACACCTGCTGCGACAGCGTCATGCGCGGATCGAACATCACGCGCAGCAGGCCGATGATCTTCAGGTCCGGGTTCAGGTTGGCGTGCACCTTCTTGATGGTGTTCACCAGGTCGGACAAGCCTTCCAGCGCGTAGTACTCGCACTGCATGGGAATGATCACGCCGTGCGCGGCGCACAGGCCGTTCAGCGTCAGCATGGACAGCGCGGGCGGACAGTCGATCAGGATGAAGTCGTACTCCTTGTCGACGGCGGCCAGCGCATCCTTCAGGCGGCGTTCGCGGTTGTCCAGCTCCACCATCTCCACTTCCGCGCCGGCCAGCTCGCGGTTGGACGGCAGCACGTCGAAGCGCCCTGCTTCCGAACGCTGGCGCGCCGTGGCCACGTCGGTCTGGCCCAGCAGCACCTCATAGGTCGAGGCGGTCAGCCCGGCCTTGTTCACGCCCGCGCCCATGGTGGCGTTGCCCTGCGGGTCCAGGTCCACCAGCAGCACGCGCTGGTTCAGTTTGGCCAGTCCGGCGGAGAGGTTGACCGTGGTGGTGGTTTTTCCCACGCCGCCCTTTTGATTCGCTACACAAAAAATTTTGGCCATGTACTCTTCTTATTCGCTATATCGTTTATACGGTATAAATCGTTTATATTGTTTATTTCATTTATACGGTATAAATGGTTTATACCGTATAAATTATTAAGCCTTGTTGATGAAGACCAGGTGGCGCTCCGCCTCCAGCCCCGGCACTTTCAAGGCCTGCAGCCGCTCCACTTTCCACGGCTCCGGCAGGCGCTCGCGCTCGTCCTGCGGCGCCGTGCCTTTCAGCGCGATAAAGCGGCCACCCTCGGCCAGCAGGTGCCCGGACCAGTTCACGAAGTCGCTCAGGTCCGCGAAGGCGCGCGACGTGATCACGTCGAAGGGTTGCTTCACTTCCAGATCCTGCACCTTCTTGGTGTACACCGTCACGTTGGCCAGGCCCAGCTCCGCCTTCACCTGCGTCAGGAAGGCGGTTTTCTTGTGCACCGTATCGATCATGGACAGCTTCATGTCCGGCTTGGAGATCGCCAGCACCACGCCAGGCAAGCCACCGCCCGCGCCCACGTCCAGCACGTTCTGCGCATCCTGGAAGGCCGGCACGGCGGCCAGCGAGTCCAGCAAATGCAGCGTCATCATCTGCATCGGATCGCGCACCGAGGTCAGGTTGTAGACGCTGTTCCACTTGTTCAGCAGCGCCAGGTAATCCAGCAGCTGCTCCTGCTGCGCGGCGGACAGCTCCAACGCCAGCTCCGCCACCCCCTGCTTCAACACTTCGGCCAATGCTACCCGGTCGAATACCTTCATTGCACAGCCTCATCTTTCAAGTTCACGAAACCGCCGAAACCGGTCTTTTTCAAGTGCACCAGCAGCAGCGAAATCGCCGCCGGGGTCACGCCCGAGATGCGCGAAGCCTGGCCCAGGGTTTCCGGGCGCTGCGCATGCAGTTTTTGGCGCACTTCCACCGACAGCGCGGTGATCTCCAGGTAGTTGAAACCTTCCGGCAGTTTCAGGTTTTCGTAGTGCTCGTGGCGCTCCACTTCCTTGCTCTGGCGGTCGATATAGCCCGAATATTTGAGCTGGATTTCCACCTGTTCCTGCACCGCCGCGTCGTTCACGCCGGGGCCGGCCAGGGCCTGCCCTTCCAGGCCGGACATGGTCATCAGCTTGTCGTAGGCCACGCCCGGACGGCGCAGCAGATCGGCCAGCGAATACTCGCGTTCGATGGCCTGGCCGATCACGCGTTCGGACTCGTCCGCCGCCAGGATGCGCGGGTTCACCCACGTGGAACGCAGGCGCTCCAGCTCCTTGGCCACGGCTTCGCGCTTGCGGTCGAAGGCTTCCCACTGCGCATCGCCGACCACGCCCAGCTTGCGGCCGATCTCGGTCAAACGCATGTCCGCGTTGTCTTCGCGCAGGCTCAGGCGGTACTCGGCGCGGCTGGTGAACATGCGGTACGGCTCCTGCACGCCCTGCGTGACCAGGTCGTCCACCAGCACGCCCAGGTAGGCTTCCGAGCGGGCAGGGGTCCAGGACTCCTTGCCCTGGGTCTGCAGCGCAGCGTTGATGCCGGCCAGCATGCCCTGCGCGGCCGCTTCCTCGTAGCCCGTGGTGCCGTTGATCTGGCCCGCGAAATACAGGCCGCCAACGGCCTTGGTTTCCAGCGACGCCTTCAGGCCGCGCGGGTCGAAATAGTCGTATTCGATGGCGTAGCCGGGACGCAGGATGTGCGCGTTTTCCATGCCCTTCATCGAGCGCACCAGTTCAATCTGCACGTCGAATGGCAGGCTGGTGGAGATGCCGTTCGGGTAGAACTCGTTGGTGGTCAGGCCTTCCGGCTCCAGGAAAATCTGGTGCGATTCCTTGGACGAGAAGCGGTGGATCTTGTCCTCGATGGACGGGCAATAGCGCGGCCCGACACCCTCGATCACGCCGGTGTACATGGGGCTGCGGTCCAGGCCGGCACGGATAATGTCGTGCGTCTTGGTGTTGGTGTGCGTGACCCAGCACGGCATCTGGCGCGGGTGCATGGCGGTGTTGCCCATCACGGAAAACACCGGCACAGGATCCAGGTCGCCCGGCTGTTCGGTCATGGCCGACAGGTCGATGCTGCGGCCATCGATGCGCGGCGGCGTGCCGGTTTTCAGGCGGCCCTGCGGCAGCTTCAGCTCCTTCAGGCGGGCCGACAGCGAGATCGCAGGCGGGTCGCCGGCGCGGCCGGCCGAGTAGTTCTGCAGGCCGACATGGATCTTCCCGTCCAGGAAAGTGCCGGCGGTCAGCACCACGGCCGGGGCCAGGAACTTCAGGCCGATCTGGGTGACGGCGCCAACCACGCGGTCGCCCTCCACCATCAGGTCGTCCACGGCCTGCTGGAACAGCCACAGATTGGGCTGGTTTTCCAGGCGCGAGCGGATGGCCTGCTTGTACAGAATGCGGTCGGCCTGGGCGCGGGTGGCGCGCACGGCAGGGCCCTTGGAGGAATTCAGGATGCGGAACTGGATGCCCGACTCGTCCGTGGCAATCGCCATGGCGCCGCCCATCGCGTCGACTTCTTTGACCAGATGGCCTTTGCCGATGCCGCCGATGGATGGGTTGCACGACATCTGGCCCAGCGTCTCTATGTTATGCGTGAGCAAGAGCGTCTTCTGGCCCATGCGGGCAGAAGCGAGGGCCGCCTCGGTGCCGGCATGACCGCCGCCGACAACGATGACGTCGAATTGGGTAGGAAATAACATTTTGGTAATGGGGTAAGTGCGAGGGATGAGACCAGATTATAGAGTCTTTTTGCTGCTGCGACTTTTTTAGGCAAAAATTTAGGCATGGAATGGCCCATTGTTTCACGTGGAACATTCGCCTTTGTTGAGCTGGGGACGTAAAAAAGGGCGCCGAAGCGCCCTCATCCACTGTTCCACGTGAAACAATCACTTCAGGAAAGCGTCATAACCCGACTTGAAGATCAGTATCGTCACCACCACCAGGAACAGGCGGCGCACGAAACCGCTGCCGTGCTTGAGCGCCAGCTTGGTGCCCAGGATGGAGCCGCAGACCTGGCACACCGCCATCATCAAACCCAGCTGCCAGATCAGGTGGCCGCTGTAGCCAAACCACACCAGCGCGGCAAAGTTGCACGCCACATTGACCACCTTGGCCACGGCGGACGCCGCCAGGAAGTCGAAGCCGAAGAAGCGCACGAACAGGAACACCAGGAAGCTGCCGGTGCCCGGGCCGAAGAAGCCGTCGTAGAAGCCGATCGCCGCGCCAATGATCACCGCCCACACCTGCTCGCGCACGCCGCTGTGCAGCGGCGCGTGCACGCTGCCCAGGTCTTTCTTCCAGAAGGTGTAGGCCGCGACCGCGATCAGCACCACCGGCAGCAGGCCGCGCATAAAGTCGGCCGGAATGCGGGTGACAGTGTAAGCACCGAGAAAGGCAAACACCAGCGCCGAGACGGAAGCCGGCGCGGCGGTCGACCAGGCGATGCGCACGCGGCGCGCGTAGTTGACAGCGGCGGCGGCGGTGCCGAAGATGGAAGCCAGTTTGTTCGTGCCCAGCAAGGTAGCCGGCGCCGTCCCCTGGAACACCGAGAAGATCACCGGGATCTGTATCAGCCCGCCCCCGCCCACCACCGCATCCACCAGACCCGCCGAAAAAGCCGCCACACCCAACACCAGATATTCAACCATCACACCCACCAGACACCCGCTCGCGCGGAAACAAAGAGGCCATCATTGTACGGAAGAAAGCGCGCCGCCGCCCGCCTCGGCCCGGCAGGTTTTGGTGTAAGCTGGAATGCCAACATTCCACGCCGACCACGATCACGCCATGAATGATTTCCCCGCCTTCGCTTTCAGCACCGTAGCCCACATCGTTTCAGAACTGGGCGCGACCCGCAAACTGGGCGAGCTGGTGCGCGCCCGCTTTCCGTCGGCGCAGCGCGTGCTGCTGGTGACGGACCCCGGCTTCCTGAAAACCGGCCTGGTGCAAGCGCCCGCCGACAGCCTGGCGGCCGCAGGATTTCACGTGAAAATCTATTCGGACGTGGTGGCCGATCCGCCCGAGGCCGTGGTGCTGGCCGCCGTGGCCGCAGCGCGCGGGCACGCGTCCGATGTGGTGATCGGCCTGGGCGGCGGCAGCTCGATGGACGTGGCCAAGCTGATCGCCGTGCTGGCGGGCAGCGAGCAGCCGCTGTCAGCCATCTACGGCATCGGCAATGTGCAGGGCCAGCGCCTGCCGCTGGTGCAGATCCCCACCACCGCCGGCACCGGTTCAGAGGTCACCAATATCGCCATCGTCACCACCGGCGAGACCACCAAGATGGGCGTGGTGGCGCCGCAGCTGTATGCCGACCTCGCCATCCTGGACGCGGAACTGACGACGGGTCTGCCCCCCATGGTGACCGCCGCCACCGGCATCGACGCCATGGTGCACGCCATTGAGGCCTACACCAGCCGCCATAAAAAGAACCCCCTGTCGGACATGCTGGCGCGCCAGGCGCTGGGGCTGCTGTCGCGCAACCTGATCCCGGCCTGCGAGAACGGCGGCAACCTGGCCGCGCGCCAGGCCATGCTGCTGGGCGCCATGCTGGCGGGACAGGCGTTTTCCAACGCGCCGGTGGCGGCCGTGCACGCGCTGGCCTATCCGATAGGCGGCATCTTCCATGTGCCGCACGGCTTGTCGAATTCGCTGGTGCTGCCGCATGTGATGCGCTTCAACGCACCGGCGGCCGCGCCACTGTACGCGGAGCTGGCCGCCATCGTGGTGCCGCATGCGGAAGGTTCGGTGGAGGCAAGATCGGAAGCGCTGATTGTTGCCATGCAGCAAATTGCGATCATCTCGGGGATAGAGCGCAGCCTGCAGCAGGTCGGCATCGCCGAGAGCGACCTGGACCGCTTGGCCGACGACGCCATGCTGCAAACCCGTCTGCTGGGTAATAATCCGCGCGACGTGAGCCGCGCGGATGCCAGGGCGATCTACGCCGCAGCGCTGTAAAGCTTACGCTGTAGAGCTTAGTTGGGCACGTCCACCGTGCTGTTGCCCACCGTAATGGCGTTGTTGCCGGCGGAAGCGGCAATCGGCGGCAGGTTGGCCACGGTGATCGGCACCGCGTTGCTGGCGCGCGTGGTGGTGCGCACCACTTGCGACGGCGGCAGCGGCGCCCCCGTCGGATTACGCAGATTGGCGTACACCGCATCGAGCGCGCGGAACAGGTAGACGTGCAGCGGCACCACGTTGGCCGGCAGCGCGTTGGCGAAGGAATCGAAGTGATTGGCGTTGGTCACTTCGATATAGCGCAGCTTGCTGGCACTGCCCTCCGCCGTCGCGTTCAGGCCCAGGTAGGCGCGCGAGGCATGGTTGACCGGGATCAGCGCGTCGCTGCGGCCGGCCACGATAATCGCCGGTTTGCCCTTCAGGTTGCCGCTCGCCAGTACTTCCGCCACGCCCGCCTTCACGCGCGCGCTCTGGTCCGCCAGCGTGCCGCTGAGCGCGGCGCCCGTCACGGGATTGGTGCCGGTGGCCAGCGAGCGCAGGCACAGGAAGCCGTCCAGCGACTGGTCGGCCGCATTGGTCGACGGCGACACGCCCAGGTTGTAGGCCTTGGCCCCACCCACCGAGTTCTCGTAAATGACGCTGCCGATAATGCCGTTCTGCGTGGCGAAGCTGGACGCCTTCACGGCGGCCGTCAGGGCCGCCGGCGCGCCGGTGGCGTCCACGCCCGCGAAGGTGAAGCCGCATACCTTGTCGAGCGCGCTGAACTTGCCGTAGGCGTAGGCATACGTGACCGCCACCAGGATGTTGGTGCCCGCGTGCGAGGCCTGCAGCACCTCGGCATCCGCGTTCCAGCCGTAGGCTTTCAGGCGCGCCTTGGCGTCGTTCTGCTGGTCCAGCAGGCTGGCGCCGGTGAGCAGGCCCTTCGCCGCCAGCGCGCTGCAGCGTCCGCCCGACGCGACTTCGGCCAGGCAAGGCTGGTACAGCGCGGCAAAGGTCGAATAGTCGAACAGGGCTTTCCCCTGGGAAGGCACAGCAGCCCCGCCAAGGCGCACAACGTAGCCGGTGGCTACCTTGGGCTGGATTTGCGGCTCCGTGGCCGCCACGGCGCTGATAAGGCCCTTGGTGTCCTGCTCTGCGGCAAGCAAAGCCGAGCCGGCGCCGTTCGAGATGCTGGAAGCGATCGCCACGCTATTCTTCGGCGTCAGGCGCACCAGGTGGCTTTTGCCGTCCGAGGCCACCTGGCCGTAGCGCTCGTTAAGCACGTAGTAGGCGAACTCCACCGCTTGCAGCGTGATCTTGCCCCAGTCCTTTTCCGGATTCTGCTGCGAGTGCGCATGCTTGAAGGCGACGCGGCCCGGGTTGCTGGCGGCAAAGGCGGCGCGTTCCGCCTCGGTGTAGGCCGGGGAGAAATTGGCGCTCTTGCCGGCCGCCGCGCGCGTGGCGCGCTGGCCGTTCTGCAGGTTCACGCTGTCGTCCTCGAAGGTATACAGGCCGGTGCCGCTGCCCTTGTCCGCGTAGGCCACGGCGCAGTTGTTCTTCAGGCCCCACTCGCCCGCGCTGCCGATGGCGCCGTAGATGCCGCGCGAGCCGCTGGAGGTGCCGGTGACGATGCAGGGATTGATGGGGTCGAAGGTGGCCGGCACCTGCACCAGCAGGGTCACGTTCTGCTTGCCAGTGCCGTCGTCGGCGTAGGCGATGTATTCGGTACCGGCCACCTTGCCCTCGCCTGTTCCCGCCACGCCGGCCGCGCTGACGTTGGGGCCGTACATGGTGCCCCAGCCGCTGTTGGCACTGATGTCGAGCACGGCGCGGTAGTTGGCGTAGATGGCGTTGCGGCGCAGTTCCGCCGGGGTGGGTTTCAGTGGGTCCGCGTAGGCGGGCGCGGCGGCGGCGGCCAGGCCGGTGCGGCCCAAGCCGGCCGTCAGCAAGTCGTCCGAGCTGCCGTCGTAGCTGATGCTGCTGACCGCGCTCAGGTAGGACGGCAGCACGTTCAGTTCCTCCGGCGTGTTGCTGTTGTCGCCGCAGGACGCGAGCGTGCCGACGGCGGCGGCGATCAGGGTAAGCTTGCTGGCGATGCGGATTGTATTTTTCATTGGGTCTCCTCCATCTTGCAGATTGGTAGTCAAAAAAAACGCCGGACGAGTCCGGCGTTCTTGCTCATTCAGGCTAGCTTCTTCTGACCGAAGCGCGCCACGATTTCCCCTATTATTCCGCGCCGGAACAGCAGCACGCAGGCCACGAAAATCAAGCCGGTCACCATGCTGACCGCCTCGCCCAGCGTGTTGAACCATTCCACGCCGGTGTTGCGGGCCAGGAAGGTGCCAATGTCGCCCAGCTTGTTTTCCAGCATGATGATGATGACGGCGCCCAGCATCGGGCCGGCCAGCGTGCCCATGCCGCCAACCAGGGTCATCAGGATCACCAGGCCGGACATGGTCCAGTGCACGTCGGTCAGCGTTTCAAAGCCCAGCACCACGGTCTTGGTGGCGCCGGCCAGGCCGGCCAGCGCGGCCGACAGCACAAAGGCCATCAGCTTGTAGCGGTCCACGTCGTAGCCCAGGGAGATGGCGCGCGGCTCGTTTTCCTTGATGGCTTTGAGCACCTGGCCGAACGGCGAATGCACGGTGCGCACGATGAGCGCAAAGCCGGCCACGCAGATGGCCAGCACCACGAAATACAAGGTGGTGTCGTTGCCCAGGTCGATGGCGCCAAACAGCTTTCCACGTGGAACGCCCTGCAGGCCGTCCTCGCCGCCGGTGAACGGCGAGCGCAGCGCAACGTAGGACACCAGCTGCGCCAGCGCCAGCGTAATCATGGAGAAGTAGATGCCCTGGCGGCGGATTGCCAGGCTGCCCATCACCAGGCCGATCAGCGCCGCGCCCGCCACGCCGGCCAGCACGCCCAGCTCGAAGGGCCAGCCCAGGTCGCGCAGCACATAGCCGGCCATATAGCCCGCGCCGCCGAAGAAGGCGGCGTGGCCGAAGGACAGCAGGCCGGTAAAGCCGATCAGCAGGTTGAACGCGCAAGCGAACAGCGAGAAGCACAGCAGCTTCATCAGGAACACCGGATAGCCCACAAAGGGCGCGGCCAGGGCAATGGCTAGAACGATGGCATAGCCAATTTTCTTATTCATGGATGTTCCCTTATTTCTCTTTGCCGAACAGGCCGGCAGGACGCAGCAGCAGCACGATGACCATGACCACAAACACCACCACGGCCGAGCCCTCGGGGTAGAACACGCGGGTCATGCCCTCGATCACGCCCAGCGCCAGGCCGGTCAGGATGGAGCCCATGATGGAGCCCATGCCGCCGATCACCACCACCGCGAACACCACGATAATGAGGTTGGAGCCCATCAGCGGCGACACCTGGATAATCGGCGCGGCCAGCACGCCGGCGAAGCCCGCCAGCGCCACGCCGAAGCCGTAGGTCAGGGTCACCATCAGCGGCACGTTGATGCCGAACGCTTCCACCAGCTTGGGGTTTTCGGTACCGGCGCGCAGATAGGAGCCGAGCTTGGTTTTCTCGATCACATACCAGGTGGCCAGGCACACCGTGAGCGAGGCGACCACCACGAAGCCGCGGTAATTCGGCAGGAACATAAAGCCCAGGTCGGTTGCGCCCTGCAGCAGCGCCGGCGTTTCAAACGGCTGGCCGGACACGCCGTAGAAGGAGCGGAACACGCCCTCCACCACCAGCGTGATGCCGAAGGTCAGCAGCAGGCCGTACAGGTGGTCCAGCTTGTAGAGCCAGCGCAGCATGGTCTTCTCGATGATGATGCCGAAGATGCCGACCACGATGGGCGCCAGCGCCAGCATGGCCCAGTAGTTCAGGCCGAAATACGTCATGCCTATCCAGGCCAGGAAAGCGCCCATCATGTACAGGGCGCCGTGGGAAAAATTGATCACGTTCAGCAAGCCGAAGATCACGGCCAGGCCGAGCGACAGCATGGCATAGAAGGAGCCGTTGACGAGGCCCAGCAGCAGCTGGCTCATCATTGCAGGCAGGGGGACGCCGAATATATCCATATCTACACATTTTCCAAAGGGAGTAGGGCGGGTTAGGCGCACAGCGCCGTAACCCGCCACGCACGCGGCGCGGGCGCGCTACTGGATTACTTCCAGAGCGCGCACTTGGTTTCGGCCTTGGTCACATAAGCCTGGTCGCCCGGAATGGTGGCCACCACCTTGTAGTAGTCCCAAGGATATTTCGATTCCGACTGCTTCTTCACTTCCATCAGATACATATCGTGCACCATGCGGCCGTCCTGGCGGATCACGCCGCCCTTGGCGAACATGTCGTTGATCGGCGTTTTCTTCAGCTGCGCCATCACCTTGTCCGAATCGTCGGTGCCGACCGCTTTCACGGCCTTCAGGTAGTTGGCGGTGGCCGAGTAGTCGGCCGCCTGCAGCATGGACGGCTCCTTCTTCATCTTCTCGAAGTAGCGCTTGGACCAGGCGCGGGTGTCGGGATTCAGGTCCCAGTACCAGCCGTCGGTCAGATACATGCCCTGGGTGGTGTTCAGGCCCAGCGAGTGGATGTCGTTGATGAAGATCAGCAGGCCGGCCAGCTTCATCTTCTTGGTGATGCCGAACTCGTTGGCCGCCTTGATGGAGTTGATGGCGTCGCCGCCGGCGTTGGCCAGGCCCAGGATCTGCGCGCCGGACGACTGCGCCTGCAGCAGGAAGGACGAGAAGTCCGACGCCGACAGCGGATGCTTGACGCTGCCCAGCACCTTGCCGCCGGCCGCCTTCACCACGTCCGCCGTGTCCTTTTCCAGCGACGCGCCGAAGGCGTAGTCGGCGGTCATGAAGTACCAGTTCTTGCCGCCCTGCTTGGAGATGGCGCCGCCGGTGCCGCGCGCCAGCGCCACGGTGTCATAGGCGTAGTGCACGGTGTAAGGCGTGCATTCCTCGTTGGTCAGGCGGGCCGAGCCCGCGCCGATGGAGATGAAGATCTTCTTCTTCTCGCCCGCCACCTTGGCCATGGCCAGGTTGGCGCCCGAGTTGGTGCCGCCGATCAGCAGGTCCACGCCCTGCTGGTCGAACCATTCGCGCGCCTTGGACGCGGCGATGTCGGCCTTGTTCTGGTGGTCGGCGGAGATGAATTCAACTTTCTTGCCGGCGATAACCACGCCGGCATCGGCGATGGCCATCTTGATCGCTTCCGCGCCGCCCAGGCCGTCGATATCGGAATACAGGCCGGACATGTCGGTAATGAAGCCGATCTTGATGGTGTCGCCGGACACCTGGGCTTGCGCGCCGCAGGCCAGGCCCAGGGCGCAAACTGCTGCGGTTGCGGTGGCGATAGTTTTGAGTTTCATTTTTGTCTCCGTCCTTAAGGGTTTTGTTGTGGTACGGTAAAAATCAGACACCGAGCAGTTCGGTCAACACCGGCATCTTGGCGCTCAACTCCGATGCAGCAAAAGTCTCAACAATCTGACCATGCTCCATCACGTAAAACCGGTCCGCCAACGGAGCGGCGAAGCGGAAATTCTGTTCCACCATGACGATGGTGTAGCCCTTGGCTTTCAGGGTGGTAATCATGCGCGCCAGGCCCTGCACGATGACCGGCGCCAGGCCTTCCGAGATCTCGTCCAGCAGCAGCAGGCGCGCGCCGGTGCGCAGGATGCGCGCCACCGCCAGCATCTGCTGCTCGCCGCCGGACAAGCGGGTGCCCTGGCTGTGCTTGCGTTCCTCCAGGTTGGGGAACATGGCGTAGATTTCCTCGATCGGCATGCCCTTCTCGCCGGTCGCCAATTGCGGCGGCAGCAGCAGGTTTTCCTCGGTCGACAGCGAGGCGAAAATGCCGCGCTCCTCGGGACAATAGCCTATGCCCAGGTGGGCCACTTTATGCGTCGGCAGATCGATGGCTTCCACGCCATTGACCTTGATGGAACCTTTGCGCACGCCGGTCAAACCCATAATGGCGCGCAAGGTGGTGGTGCGGCCTGCGCCGTTGCGGCCCAGCAGTGTCACCACTTCGCCCGGCTGCACCGTGATGTTGACGTTGTGCAGGATGTGCGATTCGCCGTACCACGCCTGCAGATTGCTGATTTCCAGTGCGGCCGCCATCAGTGCGCCCCCGCCAGTTCGGCCGCTTCGGTGCCCATATACGCTTCCATCACCTGCGGATTCTTCGACACCTCGGCATAGCTGCCCTCGGCCAGCATGGCGCCGCGCTGCAGCACCGAAATCTTGTCGCAAATACCAGACACCACGTTCATATTGTGTTCCACCATCAAAATAGTGCGGCCGGCCGATACCTTCTTGATCAGCTCGGTTACGCGGTGCACGTCCTCGTGGCCCATGCCCTGCGTGGGCTCGTCGAGCAGCATCAGTTCCGGCTCCATGGCCAGCGTGGTGGCGATCTCCAGCGCGCGCTTGCGGCCGTAGGGCATGTCCACCGTGACGGTGTCGGCGAACTCGGTCAGGTCCACCTCGGCCAGCAGCTCCATGGCGCGCGCGTTGAGCTGGTTCAGCGAAGTTTCGCTGCGCCAGAAATGGAAGGTGGTGCCGAGCTGGCGCTGCAGGCCGATGCGCACGTTCTGCAGCACGGTCAGGTGGGGGAAAACAGCGGAAATCTGGAATGAGCGTATCACCCCCATGCGCGCGATATGGGCGGGCTTGGCGGCGGTGATGTCCTTGCCATTGAAGAGGATCTGGCCCGAGGTCGGCACCAGGAATTTGGTCAGCAAGTTGAAGCAGGTGGTTTTACCGGCGCCGTTGGGGCCGATCAATGCGTGTATGTGGCCGCGCTGGACCTTCAAATTCACGTCGTTTACAGCAGTGAAACCTTTGAATTCCTTGGTCAAATTTCTTGTTTCCAAGATGAAGTTTGACATCGTATCTCCTGGTTATTCTTTATAAACTGCCAAATTTTCAACCGATCATACACACAAAAAAAATCATGAACAATACAGTATAAATACCATCAAGCTAGCAAGTTTGGCTACAAACCAGCTGGCTTGATCTGGCTCAAAATATCAGGTCCGATTCCACGCGGAATGTATCATCTGCGCGGCCTTCTCCGCGATCATGATGGTCGGCGAATTGGTGTTGCCGGAGGTAATAAATGGCATCACGGAGGCGTCCGCCACCCGTAGTCCTGCTACACCGCGCACCCGCAATTGGCTGTCGACCACGGCCAGAGTGTCGTTTTTTTGCCCCATGCGGCAGGTGCCGACCGGGTGGAAGATGGTGGTGCCGATGGCGCTGGCCGCCGCCGCCAGTTCCTCGTCGCTCTGGAACTCGGGGCCGGGCTTGAATTCCTGCGGCCGGTACGGCGCCAGCGCGGGCGCGGCGGCGATGCGGCGCGTCAGTTTCAGCGCGTCCGCCGCCACCTGGCAGTCCTCCGGCGTGCTCAGATACATGGGCGTGATCTTGGGCGGCGCATAGGAATCGGCGCTGGCGATGCGGATATGGCCGCGCGAAGTGGGCCGCAGATTGCACACGCTGGCGGTGAAGGCCGGGAAAGCGTGCAGCGGGTCGCCGAACTTTTCGAGCGACAGCGGCTGCACGTGGTATTGCAGATTGGGCGTGGCCTGGGCGGCGTCCGAGCGGGCGAAAGCGCCCAGCTGCGACGGCGCCATCGACATCGGGCCGCTCTGGAACAGCGCGTACTCCATGCCGATGCGCATCTTGCCCAGCCAGTTCCCCGCCAGCACATTCAGCGTCTTCACGCCATCCACCTTGAACACCATGCGCAGCTGCAAATGGTCCTGCAGATTGGCGCCCACGCCGGACAAATCCGCCACCGGCGCCACGCCCAGTTCGTGCAGCATGCCCGCAGGACCGATGCCGGACAGCTGCAGCAAGGCCGGCGAGCCCACCGAACCGGCCGCCAGGATGGTTTCCCGCCTGACGTCCGCCCGCCACTGCGTGCCGCCGCCGGTGAAGACCACGCCCTTGCAGACCGGCCCCTGCTCTCCCTGCTCCACCAGCAACTTTTCCACATGACAGCCCGTCATCAAGGTGAAATTGGGCCGCGCCGATGCCTGTTTCAAAAAGGCCTTGGCCGTGTTCCAGCGTATGCCGCGCTTCTGGTTGACTTCAAAATAGGCGCAGCCCAGGTTGTCGCCCCGGTTGAAATCGTCCACTTTCGGGATGCCGGTCTGCTCGGCCGCATCGCGGAAAGCATCCAGTATCTGCCAAGACAGGCGCTGCTTTTCCACCCGCCACTCGCCGCCGGCGCCGTGAAACTCGCTGGCGCCGCCGTGGTGGTCCTCGCTCTGGCGGAACAGCGGCAGCACCGCGTCCCAGCGCCAGCTATCGTCGCCGCAGGCCTCGGCCCAGCGGTCGTAGTCGCCGGCCTGGCCGCGCATATAAATCATGCCGTTGATGGAAGAACTGCCGCCCAGCACTTTGCCGCGCGGATAAATCAGGCTGCGCCCGCCCAGGCCGGCGTCGGCCTCGGTGCGGTACAGCCAGTCGGTGCGGGGATTGTTGATGCAATGCAGATAACCGACCGGGATATGTATCCACAGGTAGTCGTCCCTGCCGCCCGCCTCGATCAGCAGGACTTGTACGTTTTTATCGCGCGTAAGGCGGTTGGCCAGCACACAGCCGGCAGTGCCGGCACCGATGATGATGTAGTCGAACTGTCCTGCAGATTCCAAAGACCACTCCTTAAGCTGTGTTGGACTGCTTAGCCTGCTTTCATTTCCTTCAGCAAGGTTTCCACCAATCGCGCCGCCGGCATGCCGCGCGCGCGGTTCACGCTGCTGCCGCACCACAGCGACATCCATTCCGTGTCGCCGCGCCGCGCCGCTTCCGCGCGGATGCTGCCGGTCAGCGCGTTTTGCACCGGATAGGCCGGCACCTGCAGCTCCACATCCGCCATCACCCGCATGAAGCGGTTTTCCAGGCCGCGCGCGTAGCGGCCGGAAAAGGCGCGCGTCTGCCGCGTAGGACGGTCGCCCGCCGTCAGCAGCGCCTGTTTATAGGCCGGATGGATGCCGGATTCATTGGTCACCAGGAAAGCCGTGCCCATTTGCACAGCCTTAGCGCCGGCCGCCAGTGCGCGCTGGATATCCTTGCCGTCCATAATGCCGCCGGCCGCAATCACCGGGATGCGCACCGCCGCCGCCACCGAGGGCAGCAGTTCGAAAGTGGTCAGCGTGGCGTCCTTCTGCGCGCCGATGAAGGTGCCGCGATGGCCGCCCGCCTCCACTCCCGACGCCACCACCGCATCCGCGCCCGCCGCCTGCCAGGCCAGCGCCTCGGCTATCGTCGTCACGGTGCCGATCACGGCAATGCCGGCCGCATGCAAGCTGGCCACCTGCACCGGGCTGAGGATGTCGAAAGTAAAGCTCGCCACGGCAGGCCGCAATTCCAGCAAAGTGGCAAATTGGGCCGCGAAATCCTCGCACCACTTGGCGGGCGTGGGCAATTCACTCCAGCCCAACTCCTGGTAAACCGGTTTCAGCAGCGTTTTCGCAGCTTCCACGCTGGCGGCATCCGGCGACGGCGTTCCCTGGACGAAGAAATTGATCAAAAAAGGGCGGTCCGTCAGCGCGCGGATGGCCGCCACCTGGCTGCGCAGCGCATCCGGCGACAGCAACGAACCAGCCAGCGAACCCAGCGCGCCGGCATTCGACACCGCCGCAACCTGCTCGGGCGTATTGCTGCCGCCAGCCATGGGGCCCTGGATGATGGGATGGGAAAACAGGGACAGCAACTCCATTACAGCCTCCTGGCGCCTGTTGATAACTATCTGGATATCCACAGGCATGGTTTGTGAGTAAGCAAACGGTAAACCTGGGCGCGAAAAATTGTCCAGATACAGTCCTTCCGCCGTACACCGTATACCCGCCGTGTTGTACAGCGTGCAAACGACTGATTCTAATCCAGTTAACCCGGTTATCCACAGAAAAGTGGCGACGTTAACAACTACTACTATTTTGTATACCTACCTTTAAAGTAAACCAAAGGCTTCTTACCCGGCGCTAACGGAAAGAAACCACAACTGCAACGCTGCAACTGCAACGCTTTACCCTTATACTGAACTTGCAGCATTCAACCAGCCTAGAGCCGGAGTTGCCGTGGCCTATCAGCGCAAAACAACGGAAATTGTCCGCTCACTAGCCTACCTGCGCTTCCGCAGGCGTCTGCTATCCGGCTTGCTGACCATGGCGGCGATTGCTATCGTGGTAGTCGCCTGGCAATTGCATACTTCCTATATCGACCGAGAAGCAGGTCTACGCCGCCAGACCCAGCACTTCGCGCGCGCCATGGAAGCCCATGTGCTCTACGCCATCCAGTTTGCCGACTTGTCGCTGATCGGCTTTTCCAACGCCATCAAAGTCCTGCCTCCTGAAAGCTCGGCCGACACCATCTCCACCCTGCTTTCCTCGCGCAGTTCCTCCTTCACCCACGATTTCTGGATCAGTTTTATCGACGCCAACGGAAAAGGCGTCGCCACGTCCAACCAGTTGCCGATTACCGGCGTGGACTACACTGACCGCGACTATTTCCTGTTCCACAAAAATGGCGCCGGCACTTCTCCCTATCAGCTCTACATCAGCGGCCCCTCGCTAGGGAAAGTGTCAAACCAAAAACTGCTATTTATCAGCCGTAGAGTAGAAGACAAGCAAGGCCGCTTCCTGGGTATCATTGTCGCGCCACTGGATATCACCCGTTTTGCCGCCGTCTTTGAAAATTCCCGCATTACCGACGATGTGTCAATCAGCTTGATCCATCGCAACGGCCGCTTGATCGCTCGCGCGCCGCATGTCGAGGCAGCCTTCAATCTGGACCTCTCCGATAGCATTCTGTTCGCCTATTTGAAAAAAACTCCGACCGGTACTTTCCGCGCCGCCAGCAAGGTGGACCAGATATCCCGCGTGTTCAGCTACCGCGCGCTGGATCCTCTGCCGCTCATCATTACGGTGGGAGGCACCGACAAGGACGCGGTGTGGTTCGCCAGTCCCACCTTCATCATCAGCAGTATCGGACTGGCCCTGCTATTGCTGTTGATACTGCTGAGCGGCATGTTTGCGCTGAAATCCTATGCAAAACTGGAGGAACGCGAACTGCGCTACCGTCAGCTCTACAGCTCCAGCCGCGAAATGGAGGCCAAGCTCTCCGCCAGCGAAGAAAGATTGCGGCTGATTGCCGACAATCTGCCCATCATGATCACCTACGTCGACTGCAAGGAACGCTACACCTTCACCAACCGGCTATTCGACCAGGTGTTTGAAATCAGCGAGCAGGCGGCGCTGGGGAAAAGCGTCGAAGAAGTGGTCGGCCCGGCCGCCTACGCCATCTCCCGGCCGCACTTGCACAAGGCGCTGACCGGCCAGATGGTCTATTTCGAGCGTCCGCTCGAGACCAGCAAGGGCGTGCGTTGGGACGGCATCAGCTATGTGCCGGATTTCAGCCCCGTCGGCCAGGTGCGCGGCCTGTTCGTCATGGCGGAAGACATCACGGCCCGCCGCGCCAGCGAAGCCACCATGAAACTGGCAACCTTGATGTATGAAAACAGCAGCGAAGGCATGATGGTGACGGATGCCGACGGCAAGATCCTGTCCGTCAACCCGGCTTTTTCCCGCCTGAGCGGCTATACCGAAGACGAAGTGAAAGGCCATTGGGCCTACGAACTGACCTCTGGCCGGCAAGACCAGGACTTTTTCCGCCGCATGCAGAACGCGCTGCGCAACACCGGCGAGTGGGAAGGCGAAGTCTGGCATCAGAACAAACAGGGCGAGCACTACCTGGTATCGCTGCGCTTCAACGCGGTATTCGATGAAAATGGCCAGGCATACCGGCGCGTGGCCCTGTTCTGCGATATCACCAAGAAAAAGGCCACCGAAGAACTGATCTGGCGCCAGGCCAACTTCGACGCCCTGACCGGATTGCCCAACCGCCGCATGTTCCAGGAGAGGATGCGGCAGGAAATTAAGAAAGCTGGACGCTCCGGCCTGCCCATGGCCCTGGTATTCATCGATCTGGACGGCTTCAAAGCCGTCAACGACACTTTAGGCCACTCCATGGGCGACCAGTTGCTGAAAGAGGCGGCAAACAGGCTCATTCACTGCATGCGCGGCACCGACGTCGTGTCCCGGCTGGGCGGTGACGAGTTCACCGTTATCGCTGGCGAGCTCAAAGACAATGGCGATGTCCAGCGTATAGCCCAGGAAATCCTGTCCAGCCTGGCCGCTCCCTTCCAGCTGGGGCAGGAAACCGCCCATATTTCCGCCAGCATAGGCATAGCCCTGTTCCCGGACGACGCGACAGACCCCGAAATCCTGCTCAAAAACGCAGATCAGGCCATGTATTTCGCCAAACAGCATGGGCGCAACTGCTATCACTACTTCGGAAGCTCCCAGCCTGTTGATAAGTCTATGGATATCCACAGGGCGAGATGTGAGTAAGGAAGTGGAAAGTCCACAGAGCAAAATTTATCCAAGTTTTGCCCCCGAACTGATACAACGCTTGTCCTGCCGCTTATCTTTTCCGTAAATCCATGATTTTTATGCTCTTAAGGCAGTTATCCACAGCAAAGTGCGCGTTTACTATTACTATCATTTTATATAAAAGCTTTAGTTAACAAACTAAGGAAGACGCGGATTTCGCATGCTTTGCACTGCAGACCAAAAAACAAGCAAAAACAGCGATTGTGGATAAGGTGATGGATATCCACAGGATGACTTGTGGGAAAACCAGCTACTTATGCACCTCGAAAATCTTGTCCAGAAGTCCTCCTGCGTAGATACAATGCTTGTTCATGTGCTTGTAAACGCTGTAAACGCTTGATTTTTCACTTGTTAACAGACTTATCCACAAAAAAACGGCGGTTTACTATCTACTACTATTTTTTATATATATTTTTGTTGTAAACCTATAAAAGAACGCGAAGCGGAAAAAACGGAGGAAAAATGCGTCTTGGCATCATCAGTGCTCTCGCAGAAGAACAAAACGGGCTGATAGAAGCCATGGAAAACGCCGCCAAGGTCACCCACGGCATGCGCGACTACACTGCGGGCAGGCTTTGGGGTGTAGACAGCGTCTGTGTGCTGTCCAGAATCGGGAAAGTAGCCGCTGCAATGACGGCCAGCATCCTTGTGGAAAAGTTCGGAGTTACCCACATCGTCTTTACAGGCGTGGCTGGCAGTGGAGACCTGGGCGTCAGAGTGGGAGATGTGGTTGTTGCAGACAGCCTGGTTCAGCACGACATGGACGCCAGCCCGCTCTTTCCCAGGTTCGAAATCCCGCTGACAGGCCAATCGCGTATCGCCAGCGACCGAGAACTGACGCGCCGGCTATCCACTGCAGCGCGCGATTTCCTGCAAAACGAACCCGGCAGCCCCCAATTCCACCGCGGCCTGATAGCCAGCGGCGACCAATTCATCAACAAACGAGCCCAGCTGAACGCCTTGAAAGACGCCTTGCCTGAATTATTGGCAGTGGAAATGGAAGGTGCAGCGGTTGCGCAAGTGTGTTTCGAGCTCGGTATCCCCTTCGGCATCATCCGCACCATCTCCGACAACGCCAACGAAGACGCGGCTGTGGATTTCATGCACTTTGTCCACACCGTAGCCTCCCGCTACGCCTACAACATCCTGAAACACTTCTGCCAACCCCAATAAAGGGGTCAGGGTTAATTATTTTTCAAGCGAGGTCGACCCGGTGGGTTGATCTGGCACTGCAAATTGGTCAATTCCTCGACCTTGTGGATAAATTCGGAATTGCCCACAGGCTTGTTGTAGTTCCAGCGCCACGCCCAGCCAATGGAGGTAAAAACTCAAGAATGTTGCCCGATTAATTAACCCTGACCCCTTTTTGAGGGGCGGAAATAAAAAAAGCCAGGCGGGGTGCCTGGCTTGGGGATGGGACGGGGGTACTTAGACGCTGAGGGTCATCAGGCTGGCGTTGCCGCCGGCGGCGGTGGTGTTGACGCACAGGGCGCGCTCGGCTACCAGGCGCCACAGCGGGAGGGCTTCGTCCGCCAGGGTGTCGATAAGGGCCACCAGAGCCCCGTCACGGGCCGCCAGCTGCTCGCGCACACCCGGGACCAGGGCAGACTCAACCAAGGCCACCTGGAAGCTGCAATCGATGCTGCCGAGGCTGCTTACTTGCTGGATCTGGTCCAGCACGGCCGCAGGCAGGTCCGCAGGCAGGGTTTTGCAGACGGCGATGGCGCGGTTGCCCGTGGCCAAGGTGGCGGCGAGCTGGTTCAGCAGCACGTCTTCCGCGTCGGCCAGGCATACCACCGTGCCGCGCGGGGCAAAGCGCAGGGTGTTGCGCTCGCCGGTAGGACCAGGCAGCTCGATGGTGCTGCCCAGGGCGGTGCTGTGGGCGTACTGGTCCGCCAGGGCGACCACGGTTTGCTTACCTTTGCCTTTGGCCCAGACTTGCAGCGCGTCCAGTGCCGGGGTGGACAGGCGGGCGTGCTGGGCCGGCGTGACGGCGCCGCGCTGCAGGCGCTTCAGGTAGAGCGGGCCGCCGGCTTTCGGGCCGGTGCCGGACTTGCCTTCGCCGCCGAAGGGCTGCACGCCCACCACAGCGCCCACGATGTTGCGGTTGATGTAGATGTTGCCCACATGCGCACGCGCCGTGATGAAGTCGATGGTTTCGTCGATGCGCGAGTGCACGCCCAGGGTCAGGCCGTAGCCGCTGGTGTTGATCTGCTCGACGATCTTGCCCAGGTCGGCGCGCTTGTAGCGGATCACGTGCATGACGGGGCCGAAGACTTCCTTGCTCAGCTCGTCCAGCGAGCGGATTTCCAGCACGGTGGGCGGCACGAAGGTGCCGGCCGCGCCCACGGGCACGTTGAGCGAGAAGTGGTTCACGGCGGACTTCTTCATCGCTTCAATGTGGCTCAGCAGGTTTTGCTGCGCTTCGCTGTCGATGACGGGGCCGATGTCGGTGATCAGGCGGTCCGGGCTGCCGATGTTCAGCTCGCCCATCGCGCCTTTCAGCATTTTGATGGTCTTGTCGGCAATGTCTTCTTGCAGGAACAGCACGCGCAGCGCCGAGCAGCGCTGGCCGGCGCTGTCGAAGGCGGAGGAAATCGCGTCCTGCACCACCTGCTCGGGCAGCGCGGAGGAGTCGACGATCATGGCGTTCTGGCCGCCGGTTTCGGCGATCAGCGGGATGTCGGCGCCTTCGGCCACCGCGCGCTTGGCCAGGGTGCGGTTGATCAGCTGCGCCACTTCGGTGGAGCCGGTGAAGATCACGCCTTTGACGCGCGCGTCGTTGCACAGGCCGGTGCCGACCACTTCGCCGCGGCCGGGCAGGAATTGCAGCGCGGCGCGCGGCACGCCCGCTTCATGCATCAGCTGTACTGCGCGGTGGGCGATCAGCGGGGTCTGTTCGGCCGGCTTGGCCAGCACCACATTGCCTGCCGCCAGCGCGGCGGCGGCCTGGCCGGTGAAGATGGCCAGCGGGAAGTTCCACGGGCTGATGCAAGTCACGGGACCGAGCGCCAGCGTGTTGGCCGACGAGCCCACCTGCTGCGCGTAGTAGCGCAGGAAGTCGACCGCTTCGCGGATCTCGGCGATGGCGTTCGGCAGCGATTTGCCTGCTTCGCGGATGGCCAGCGCCATCAGTTCCAGCATGTTCTGTTCGAACAGGTCGGCCGCGCGCATCAGGGCGGCGGCGCGCAGCGAGGGTTCGGTGGTCTGCCAGTCCATGGCGAATTCGCTGGCGCTGGCCAGCGCGCTGTCGACGTCGGCGGCGGTGGCTTCGGTCACGGTGCCGACCGTGTCGCTGCGCTGGGCCGGGTTCACTACCGGCAGCGAGGGCTGGCCTATGGTCAGCGCGCCCGCCAGCAGCGGACCGGCGCTCCAGCTGCGCGGCTCGGCCAGCGTGGCGGCCACCTGGCGCAGCACGTCTTCATTGGACAGGTCGAGGCCGGCGGAATTGCGGCGCTCGGCGCCGAACAGGTCCAGTGGCAGGCGGATGGATGGATGCGGGGCGCCGCCCTGCTCGCGCGCGGCGTCGATCGGGTTCTTGATCAGCGATTCCACCGGAATGGCTTCGTCCACAATCTGGTTCACGAAGGACGAGTTGGCGCCGTTTTCCAGCAGGCGGCGCACCAGGTAGGCCAGCAGCGTTTCATGCGAACCCACCGGGGCGTAGATGCGGCAGGCCTTGTCCAGGTTGTCCTTGCCCACCACCTGATCGTACAGCGACTCGCCCATGCCGTGCAGGCACTGGAATTCGTAGTTGGTCACGCCCGCTTCCTTGGCCCAGGTGTGGATGGTGGCCAGGGTTTGCGCGTTGTGGGTGGCGAACTGCGCGAAGATGCGGTCGGTGGCGCCCAGCAGCTTCTGCGCGCACACCAGGTAGGACACGTCGGTGTAGACCTTGCGCGTGTAGACCGGATAGCCGGGCATGCCGTCCACCTGGGCGCGCTTGATCTCGGCGTCCCAGTAGGCACCCTTCACCAGGCGCACCATGAAGTTGCGGCCGCTGCGCTTGGCCAGGTCGATCAGGTAGTCGATCACGAAGGGGCAGCGTTTCTGGTAAGCCTGCACCACGAAGCCGATGCCGTCGAAGCCTTCCAGCGCCGGGTTGAAGGCCATCGCCTCCATCAGGTCCAGCGACAGTTCCAGGCGGTCGGCTTCCTCGGCGTCGATGTTCAGGCCGATGTTGTACTGCTTGGCCAGCAGCACCAAGGCGGTCAGGCGCGGCAGCAGCTCGTCCATCACGCGGGCGTGCTGGGCGCGCGAGTAGCGCGGGTGCAGCGCCGACAGCTTCACGGAGATGCCGGGGCCGTCCTTGATGCCACGGCCGTTCGAGGCGCGGCCGATGGCGTGGATGGCCGATTCGTAGGCGCTGTAATAGTGGGCGGCGTCGGCCTCGGTCAGCGCGGCTTCGCCCAGCATGTCGTAGGAATAGCGGTAGCCGCGCGCCTCGTTCGGCTCGCCGTTCTTGATCGCTTCGGCGATGGTCTGGCCGGTCACGAACTGGTTGCCCAGCATGCGCATGGCCAGGTCCACGCCCTTGCGGATCAGCGGCTCGCCGCCCTTGGCGATCAGGCGGGTGATGGCCGAACCCAGGCCCTGCTCGCTGCTCGAGCCGACCAGCTTGCCGGTCACCAGCAAGCCCCAGGTGGCGGCGTTGACGAACATGGACGGCGATTCGCCCAGGTGCTTGCGCCAGTCGCCCTTGCTGATCTTGTCGGCGATCAGGCGGTCGGCGGTGGCGCTGTCGGGGATGCGCAACAGTGCTTCGGCCAGGCACATCAGCGCCACGCCTTCCTCGGACGACAGCGAAAACTCATGCATCAGCGCGTCCACGCCGGAGGCGCGGGTGCGCTCCTTGCGTACGGACGACACCAGGCGGTGCGCCAGCGCCTGCGCTTCGGCGGCGCCGCTTTCGCGGACCTGGCCCAGCAGCCACTGCACGGCGCCGGCTTCGTCGCGGCGGTAGGCGGCGGTGATGGCGGCGCGTTGCGGGCTGGGCTCGCGCAGGATTTCGGCTTGCAGGGTGGAGAACGGAGCGGCCGAAGCCGGATTGACTGCTTGCATGGGAAGGCTTTCTACAATGGGAATTCAGGGCGCGCGCATGGAAAAAACGCCCGTCCGGCACACGGCTGGGCGAGCGTAATCTGGGCGCTACTAATGTTTCGATTGTAGAGGGATTTGTATCGGATTAATTCTGGTATTACTAAAGACTAGCAATACATTGTTTTTGATGAGAGAATTTAACCAAATATAATTTGAGGGGAATAACTCATGCTCGACAAGATCAGCAAGAAGATACTGATGGAGCTGCAAAGTGACGGTCGCATCAGCAACGTCGAGCTTGCCGCGCGTGTCAACCTGTCGCCTGCTGCCTGCCTGGAGCGCGTGCGCAAGCTGCACGAGTCCGGCTATATCATGGGCTACACCGCCCAGCTCAACCCGCAATTGCTGGACGTATCGCTGCTGGTGTTTATTGAAGTGGTGCTAGATCGTACCACGCCGGAAGTGTTTGATGCATTCAAACATAGCGTCCAGGTAATCCCCGAAGTGCTGGAGTGCCATATGGTGGCCGGCGGCTTCGACTACCTGGTGAAGGCGCGCGTGAAGGACATGGCGGCCTACCGCGAATTCCTGGGCAAGACGCTGCTGCAAAAAGGCGTGCGCGAAACCCATACCTATGCTGTGATGGAAGAAGTAAAAAATACGAGCAAGCTGCCGATCAAATAGTGATCGGCAAGCCTAAGCCGCTACGGAGACGGAGGTCAAATGAAGTTGCAGCACAAGCAGGTGCGACAAGTTTTATGGATACTCGGGGCAACGGCGGCAGGCGCTGGCGCTGCTTGGCTGGCGCAAATGGCTGGCGCTGGTTCGCTGTGGCAAGCCACGCTGGCGGGCCTGGTGGCGGCGCTCACGGCCCAGCTGGCGCAGGCGGCCGGCGGCGGCGGCGAGGACGGCACGCGCCGCTTTGCCCACACCGTGGGCGAGGAAATCGACGCCATCATGATAGGCGCGGCGGAAACCTCGTATTTTGTGGACTCCGTCAAAAAGAAAATTGAAAGCGACGTGCGCACGGCCAGCGGCATCGTCTCCAGCTCCGTGCAGAACGCGCGCGCCACCGAGCAGATCGCCGCCAACGCCGAGCGCGCAGCCCGGGTGGCGGCCCAGGTGCGCGCCGAAACCGAAACCGGCCGCGCCGAAGTGGACCAGGGCCTGGCCCGCATCAGCCGCGCCCGCGGCGACGCGCAGCAGGCCGCCGCCACCATGGCCAGCCTGCAGGAAAAAGCCAAGCGCATCTACGGCTTCACCGAAGCCATTACTGAAATCTCCGCGCGCACCAATCTGCTGGCGCTGAACGCCGCCATCGAAGCGGCGCGCGCCGGCGAACAGGGACGCGGCTTTGCCGTGGTGGCCGGCGAAGTGCGCCAGCTGGCGCAGCGCACCAAGGAAGCCACCGACGAGATCAGCGCCATGGTGCGCGCCATCAACGAGCAGGCGGTGTCGGCCACGGCCGGCATGGATTCGCTGGCCGGCATGGTCAGCGAGGCGGCCGGCAACGTGGAAACGGTGCACGGGCTGCTGAGCAGCATCCAGCAGTCGTCCGGCGTATCGGAAAAGGAAATTGGCGAAATCGCACAGGCTGCGCGGGAGCACGTGGAAACCACGCGCGTGATCGCGGACGCCATCACGCAGATCCGCGACAGCATGCTGTCCACCGACAAGGAACTGCCGCGCGCGGCCGGCTCGGCGATGGCGCTGGCCGAGCGCGCCGAAGTGATCACGGCCGCGCTGGGCATGTCCGATATTGAAACCGCGCACGACGAGATCCGGCTGGCGGCGCAGACGGCGGCCCGGGAAGTGGGCAAGATCTTCGAAGCGGCCATCGCCGGCGGCAAGATCACGCAAGCGGCGCTGTTCGACCGCCAGTACAAGGCCATCCCCAACACCGACCCGCCCAAGCACAATACCAAGTTCGACGCGTTTACCGACCGCGTGCTGCCGGACCTGCAGGAAGGCCTGCTGGCGCGCATGCCGCACCTGGCCTATGCGGGCGCGGTGGACAATAACGGCTACTTCCCCACCCACAACAAGAAATTCTCGCAGCCGCTGACGGGCGATTACGACGTGGACATCGTCAACAACCGCACCAAGCGCATCTTCAGCGACCGCACTGGCAAGCGTTGCGGCGCCAACACCCAGCCCTTCCTGCTGCAGACCTACAAGCGCGACACGGGCGAAGTGATGCACGACCTGTCGGCGCCCATTTACGTCAACGGCCAGCACTGGGGCGGCTTCCGCATCGGCTACCGCTCCGCCGCACATTGATTGGCGGGTTACGCGCCTTTGGCGCTAACCCGCCCTTGTATTATTCCATCTGCCCCGAAAACGGAACGTCGGGGCAGAGCAACTGGATGCCGTACCCGCCCTTGGTCGCCAAGATCGTGATGTAGATTTCGCAGCAGTTGCTCTTATTCCATTAAAGATCGAACAGTATCTTTGGCCCGGCGTGCCGTGAGCCCGCATTTGCAAGGTTGATCAGGAGAAGAGTAATGTTGTGTCTTGGTATAGATGTCGCCAAATTGAAGGTCGATTGCGCACTGCGCCTGGAAACGGGCAAACACCGTGCGAAAGTTGTAGAAAACACCCAGGCTGGCTTTGCCAAACTGGAAGCGTGGCTGCAGAGTCATACGGACGGGTTGCCCCATATCTGCATGGAGGCCACTGGCGTCTATTGGGAGGCGATCGCGGAGTTCTTTGCCCGTCGGGGCTACCGCGTCAGTGTCGTCAATCCGGCCCAGATCAAGGCGTTTTCCCAGGCGCAGCTGGTGCGCACCAAGACCGACCAGGTCGACGCCAAGGTCATTGCCGAGTTCTGCGCCAAGCATGGTCCGGAAGCATGGCAGCCGCCGCCGCTGAGCGAACAGGAATTGAAAGCGATGGTGCTGCGCCTGGATGCGCTGCTGGCCATGCAGACGCAGGAAACGAACCGCCTGGACGTGGCGCGCGAATCGGTCCGGGCCGATATCGAACAGCATATTGCCTGGCTCGGCGAGCAGATTAAACAGCTGCGCAAGCGCGTACGTGATCACATCAACGACGATCCCGACATGCGCGGCAGACGCGACTTACTCGATACCATTCCCGGTGTCGGGGACAATACCATTGCGTTACTGCTGGCCTATGGCATGCATGCCGGGCGCTTCGACAACGGCCGGCAGGCTGCCGCCTTTGCAGGCCTCGATCCGCGCCAACATGAGTCCGGATCAAGCGTGAAGCAGCGGCCCCGGATGTCCAAGATCGGCCACGCGCATCTGCGCAAAAATCTGTACATGCCGGCTATGGTGGCGCTGTACCGCACCGACTGGGGGCGCCAGTTCCGCACCCGCCTGGAAGCAGCAGGCAAGCCGGCCAAGCTGGTGATCGGCGCCATGATGCGCAAGCTCGTCCACGTTGCTTTCGGCGTCTTAAAATCTGGCAAACCATTCAATCAGGAGCTTCAAAACGCTTGACCGGCATAACAGTATCTACGATACCGCGACACCGCGATGCCACGATACCGTGATACCGTGATACCGTGATGCCACGATGCCACGATGCCACGATGCCACGATGCCACGTAGGGCGGGTTAGCGCGGAGCGCGTAACCCGCCATTGCGCCGCCAGCTCAGTAGGTATCGCTGCGCGGCGTAGTGCCCGGTGCAGTGCGCTGGGCCACGCTGTTCATGCCTTCGAGGTTGGAGCGCAGCCATTTGTGCGCCGGGCTGCGCGCGTCGCGTTCGTGCCAGAGCATGTCCAGGTGCACCGCCGGCAGCGTGAACGGCAGCTCCTTGTGGATCAGCGCGTCCGTCATGCCGGTGGAGGCGATCAGGTGCTTGGGCAGCACGGTGATCAGATCCGAATTGGCCACCACCCGCCCCGCCGTGAAGAACTGGTTCACGGTCAGCAGAATGCGCCGTTCGCGCTGGATCTGCGCCAGCGCCTCGTCCACCAGGCCGTGCGCGCGTCCGGAGAAGCTCACCAGCAGGTGGTTGGCGGTGCAGTAGTTTTCCAGCGTCAGGTCGACCTTTGCCAGCGGATGGTCGCGCCGCATCACGCATACATAGTGGCCGGAATACAAACGTTCATGGCGTATCGGCGAACTGGTGTCGCTCGATAACTGCGCCGCCACGCCGGGGAAGAAGCCCACCGCCAGGTCCACGTCGCCGCGCAGCAGCATGGGGCGCGGTTCGCGGGTGGTCAGCGGCACCATGCGCACGTTCACGCCCGGCGCTTCGCGCTCGATCGAGCGCATCAAGGACGGCAGCCAGAAGGCGGCGGTGGCGTCGGCCATGGCCAGGCGGAAGGTGGCGTGCGCCTTGGAGACGTCGAAGGTTTCCGGCGTCACCGCCGCTTCCAGGCTGGCCAGCGCGCTGCGCACGGACGGCCACAGCGCTTCGGCGCGCGGGGTGGGTTTGACGCCGTAGGCGGTGCGTATCAGCAGCTCGTCGCCCAGGCTTTCGCGCAGGCGTTTGATGGCGTTGGAGACGGCCGGCTGGGTCATGGCCAGGTGGCCGGCGGCGCGGGTGAGGTTTTGCTCGGTCATCACCGCGTCGAAAACACGCAGCAAATTCAAGTCCAGCGTCAGGAAGCTCATAAATACTCGGCTCGGTGGTTAGGACTGATATTCACGTTTCACATGGTTGTTATCGGGAAACGGAATTGGATTTATATGTTGCGGCGCACTATAGTTACACTTGATTGTAATTGCACCTGAACTTCAATGTCTACCTTCATTTCTGCTGTACAAGCTCTGACCTCCGGAATCTCCATCATGGACGCGATTCAAATCCTGCTGGGCGCTGTGCTGGCGCTGGCCATGCTGCTGCTGTTCAAGCCCCTGCTGCGCGGCATTGCGCGCGCGCTGCTGCTGGTGGTGAAACCCAAGCTGAACAAGGAACAGCGCCTGCAGCGCCGCCTGATGCAGGACGCCATGATGCTGAACCGCATGCTCAATTCCATGGACAGCGCCCCCAGCCATGCGGCCGAGCTGCGCGCCATGGCCGCGCGCGCCTAAGCTTTAAGCAGCACTGCGCGGCAAGACGGTGAAAACCGCCTGCCGCGCCGCAACAACTTTATTTTTCACCCAGCAGCTGAGGCTTCAGCGAGCTGTCCACCGGCTTGTCGCCAAGCCAGATCCGCAGGATCGCATTGTAGAAGGCCAGGTCCGGCAGCACACCGCCGACATTCTTGCCGTTCAACATAACTTGCGAGCCCGAGCCGGGTACCCAATCCACCGTCAGCACGTCGCCCTTCTTCAGGGCGGGGAACATGGCGAACATTTCACCGAACTGCTTGGTTTGCGGCACCAGCTTGGCGCGCTCGGCCGCGTCGGTGTTGTCATTCAGGCCAGTCATAAAGGCTTTCCCGAACTCCTCGGACGTCAGCTCGCGCAGCACCACGATGCGCACGCGGCGCGGCCCATCGGCGGCCAGGATCTCCGGCACGGTGGATTTCTTTTCAGTGAGATACAGGCCCAGCGCGTAGACCTTGAAGATGACTTTGGTGCGCAGGCCGGCGCCATTGAGCTTCAGCGTGGCGCCGTTGACGGTGGCCGTCTCATCGAACTTCACGCCCGCCACTTCGGCGGCGAAGGCCGGCAGCGCAGACAGGGAGGCCAGCGCCAGCAGGCTAGCTGCGGCAGCGCTTTTCAGTACAGTCCGGCGGGGGAAAATCATGCAAAGTCTCCATAGTGGTATTTGTGTAGGGCAAATATACCACTATAGAAAAATGGGGTCAGGGTTAGTTATTTGGGCGCCTGGCCTGCCGTTAGGCGCTCGTATTTAGCCATCAGCTGTTCTTTGCTCTCAACCCAGGCCGGGTTGAGGGGAATGCACTCCACCGGGCAGATCGCCACGCACTGCGGCTCGTCGAAGTGGCCCACGCATTCGGTGCACTTGTTGGGGTCGATCTCGTAGATCTCGGCCCCCATGTAGATGGCGTCGTTCGGGCACTCGGGCTCGCACACGTCGCAGTTGATGCATTCGTCGGTAATCAGTAAAGCCATGGTTATTCCTTATTCCGCCGCCGGCGCGCCCTTGATGGCGGCAATTTTCTTTTGCAGCCAGCGGTCGACGGAGGGGAAGACAAACTTGGACACGTCGCCGCCCAGCATGGCGATTTCGCGCACGATGGTGCCGGAAATGAACTGGTACTGGTCGGACGGGGTCAGGAACAGCGTTTCGACGTCCGGCAGCAGGTAGCGGTTCATGCCCGCCATCTGGAACTCGTACTCGAAGTCGGACACGGCGCGCAGGCCGCGCACGATCACGCGCGCATCATGCTGGCGCACGAAGTCTTTCAGCAGGCCGGAGAAGCTCTCCACCTTCACGTTCGGATAATGGCCCAGCACCTCGTTGGCGATTTCCAGGCGTTCTTCCAGCGAGAAGAAGGGGTTTTTGTTCTGGCTGTCGGCCACGCCCACGACCAGCGTGTCGAACAGGCCGGATGCGCGGCGCACCAAATCTTCATGCCCGCGCGTCAGCGGATCGAACGTTCCCGGATATACGGCTACTACCATTGCGGCTCCCTTGCGTCGCACCATAGAACGCGCATTATGCCTGAAAATCAGGCGGCCGCTCAGGGCCGGGGGGCCGCCTGCTTAGCCGGTGTACTGCAGTAAATGATAGAACACCATGCCAGCCTTGTCAGCCCGGACCACTTGCCAGCCCGTCATCCACTCGGGCGGCTCGCCTTCTTCGAAGGTCAGCGGCAGGCCGGATTCGGCGTACACCAGGCCGTTTTCCTTCAGCAATTTGCTGCACAGCGGCAAAGCGCGCGCCAAAAAATCCTGCTGGTAGGGCGGATCGAGGAAGATCAGGTCGAATTTCTGGCCGCGCACGGCCAGCGACTGGGCGGTGGCCAGCGCGTCGCTGCGCAGCAGCTGCACATTGCTGGCGTTGAGCTTGGCCTTGATGGCGTCCAGCTGGCGCACCACGGCGGTATTGGTGTCGGCCATGATGACGCTGGCCGCGCCGCGGCTGGCCGCCTCGAAGCCGAGCGCGCCGCTGCCGGCGAACAGGTCCAGCACGTGGGCGCTGGCCCATTCGCCGTCGCGCAGGTGGCTGATCCAGTTGAAGGCGGTTTCGCGCACGCGGTCCGGCGTGGGACGCAGGCCCAGCGCTTCGAGCACGGGCAAAGGGGTGCGTTTCCAGGCGCCGCCGATAATGCGGACCTGGTTGCTGTGTTTCGGCCCGTGGACGGGCACTTTGGCGGGTTTGGCGGGCTTCTTTTGCATGGCGGCACTATACCATGCGGCCGACTGCCGCTACTTTGCCTGGGCCGCCAGCGCGTTCAAATCCTCTATCCAGTCCTGCATGCGTTTATTGGCGTGCGCCTTCTGCGCCGGGGTGGCTATCCGCACCACCGTCAGCACCAGTTCCATGGTGCCCTTGGTGTAGGCGTCGAAGAAGGGCTTGCGGTCGGACGGCTGCTCGGTGCGCTCGAAATTCTCCTGGATCAGTTCGCGTACCATGGCCTCGGCCGCCGCCTGCGACGGCTTCTCCTGCTGGATGCGGCGCGCCAGCGCCAGGATGCCCTTCTGGCGCCGTAGGCGCTCGTCCAGCCACAGTTCATTGTCCAGCGGGCGCGCGTCGGACGCTTTGCGTATCACGGCTTCCTGCTCGCTGCTGAAATCACCGAACCACAGCTCGAACTGCTCCATGGATTTCTTGTAGCGGAACTTGAGCTGCTCCTCGCGCCCGCCTTTCATGTTCTTTTTACGGAAGTCGCTATTGTTCTTGGCGAATTTCTTCTCCATCTGCTCCAGCTGCGCCGGTTTCAGCGCCAGTGCCAGCTCGGCGATGTCGGGCGCGGCCTTCAGCAGCATGGTCTGGGTGCGCGCGCGGATGTCCTTGTAGTCCTCCTGCAGGTCGGCCAGCGTGGGGTTGCCCTGCAGCTGCTGCTGGGCATGGTGCAGCACCTGGGCGTAATCCTGCAGCTGGGTCTTACGGTGCCAATGGAAAAAGTCGCCGATATCGGACTTGACCGGCGGCTTTTGCGCCGCCTCCAGGTCCACATAGGCGTCCAGCCACCAGAACAGTAGCGTGTCGCCGTTGTTATAGGCCAGGCGCAGCGAACTGCAGGCGGCCAGCAGCGCCAGCATCATGGCCAGGAAAATGTAGCGTGCGCCCCGGCTGGCGCGGCCCTGCATGTTAAACTTTTCCATATTCTTAACTTTTTGAGTAGGCCTATGAACGTCGTTATTCTCGCCGCAGGCATGGGCAAACGCATGCAGTCCGCCCTGCCCAAAGTCTTGCATCCGCTGGCCGGCAAGCCGCTGTTGTCGCACGTGATAGACACCGCGCGCGGCCTGTCTCCAGCTAAATTATGCGTTATTTACGGACACGGCGGCGCAGCCGTGCTGGAGCAGCTGGAAAAGGAGAAAAAGGTGCCCGGCGCCGACATCTCCGCCGCGCTGCAGGAACCGCAGCTGGGCACCGGCCACGCCGTCATGCAGGCGCTGCCGGTGCTGGACGAAGCCCGCCCTACCCTGATCCTGTACGGCGACGTGCCGCTGACCACCGCCGCCTCGCTGCAGCGCCTGGTGGACGCGGCCGGCACGGACAAGCTGGGCATTCTCACCGTGGTGCAGGATGATCCCTTCGGCCTGGGCCGCATCGTGCGCGAAGGCGGCCAGGCGGGCGGCAACATTGTCCGCATCGTGGAGGAGAAAGACGCCAGCGCCGAAGAACGCGCCATCAAGGAAATCAACAGCGGCATCATGGTGGCGCCGACCGCGCACCTGAAGAAGTGGCTCGGCGCGCTGCAAAACAATAACGCCCAGAGCGAGTACTACCTGACCGACATCGTGGCCCAGGCCGTGGCGGACGGCGTGCCGGTGGTGTCGGCCAATCCCGGCGGCGTGTGGGAAGTGGCGGGCGTCAATTCCAAGGTGCAGCTGGCCCAGCTGGAACGCATCCACCAGCTCAATATCGCCCAGGCGCTGCTGGAGCGCGGCGTAACGGTGATGGACCCGGCCCGCCTCGACGTGCGCGGCGAACTTATTTGCGGCCGCGACGTGACCATCGACGTGGGCTGCGTGTTCGAAGGCAAGGTTGAACTGGCGGACGGCGTTACCGTGGGCGCGCACAGCGTGCTGGTGAACGCCCGCATCGCCGAAGGCGTGCAGATCAAGCCCTTCTGCCATATCGAAGACGCGGTGGTGGGCGCCAAGTCCATCCTCGGCCCATATGCGCGCCTGCGCCCTGGCACCGTGCTGGCGGAAGATGTCCACATCGGCAACTTCGTGGAAGTGAAGAACAGCCAGATCGCCGCGCACAGCAAGGCCAACCACCTGGCCTACGTGGGCGACGCCACCGTGGGTTCGCGCGTGAACGTGGGCGCGGGCGTGATCACCTGCAATTACGACGGCGCCAACAAGTTCCGCACCGTGATCGAGGATGACGCCTTTATCGGCAGCGACAGCCAGCTGGTGGCCCCGGTGACCGTGGGCCGTGGCGCAACCATAGGCGCGGGTACCACGCTGACCAAGGACGCCCCGGCGGACCAGCTGACCATCTCGCGGCCCAAGCAGCTGACGATTCCGGGCTGGAAGCGTCCGGTGAAGATCAAGAAGTAAAACTGCCCTGTGTTTCTACGACGGCGCCGTGAGGCGCCGTTTTTTTATGCCCTCAGCCTGTGGATAAAGATGTGGGCAAGCTTGAGGAGAACAGGCTGACAAGCTTGGGGCAACTGGAGGATAACTTGCCAACAACTTCCTTGTATTCAAGTACATACCGGTTTTGAACATTTCTACTGTGTAAACAAACAGGTTTACCAAAAAATGTGGACAACTTTGTTGGTAAGTGCCGGAATAAGGCTGGGATAAGCGTTGCAAAACCCGGGATAAGGGCGGAGGGCATGTGAATAAAGCTGTGGGCAAGGCTGTTGAAATAGCGGGATAACTTTGGCGCAAGGCCGAAATCAGCCCGAGGCGCAATCCGGCCTGTTCCGCGATGTTGATAAGCCTGTGAAAAACCATTGGAAAAGCGGCGGATAAGCCCCGTATAACCACGTGGAAAACCCATGGACAAGGCTGTATAACTCACACCGCTATGCGCGTCTCGAACTTGCTGCGCAGAGTGGAAAAATAGGTTTTCACGTTGCGTACATTGGTGTGCGCCGCGAACAGGCGGTGCGCCAGCGCGTTGTAGGCCGGCATGTCGGCCACCTGTATTACCAGCACAAAGTCCGGCCCGGGCGACACCCGGTAGCATTGCAGGACCGCCTCGTCGCCCGCCACGTGCTGCTCGAACTCCACCATGCGTTCGGCCGCCTGCACATCCAGCGTAATCTCCACGATGGCAGTAAGGCGCGCGCCTACCGCCTCCGGTGCTACGATAGCGACCTGCCGCAGTATCACGCCGCTCTCCGTCAGTTGCTTCACGCGCCGCAGGCAGGTGGGGGGCGACACGTGCACCGCCTGTGCCAGCTCCGCATTGGTAAGGGCCGCGTTCTCCTGCAGCGCGTTCAGAATGCGGCGGTCCACCTCGTCCAGCTCCGGATTTGGAATATTCATAAAAAATTCATCATGGTTTGAAATTTAATTTCACAATCATACACGCATGAAATAATATTTCATGCACGATTGAATTTAGACAGCTTATTTCAACACCTCTGCTCTAGTATGGATTCATCAACCATTCATCCAGCAAAGAGGTTTTTATGTGCGGCATCGTCGGCGCGGTAGCGCAGCGTAATATCACCCCCATCCTGCTCGAAGGCCTGAAGCGCCTGGAATACCGCGGCTACGACTCCTGCGGCGTCGCGCTGCACGTCGATGGCGCCCTGCAGCGCTCGCGCAGCACCTCGCGCGTGGCCGACCTGGAAAAACAGGTGGATGAAACCGGTCTCAAAGGCTTCACCGGCATTGCCCACACCCGCTGGGCCACGCACGGCGCGCCCGCCTCGCACAATGCCCACCCGCACTTTTCGCCGAGTTCGGACAACGCGCGCATCGCCCTGGTCCACAACGGCATCATCGAAAACCACGACGAGCTGCGCGCCGAACTGACCGCGCTGGGCTACGTGTTCCAGAGCCAGACCGACACCGAAGTGATCGCCCACCTGGTCGACCACATGTACAACGGCGACCTGTTCGACACCGTGCAGCAAGCCGTCAAGCGCCTGCACGGCGCCTACGCCATCGCCGTGTTCGCGCGCGAAGAGCCGCACCGCGTGGTGGCCGCGCGCCAGGGCTCGCCGCTCATCGTCGGCGTGGGCCAGGGCGAAAACTTTGTCGCCTCCGACGCCATGGCGCTGGCCGGCACCAGCGACCAGATCATCTATCTGGAAGAAGGCGACGTGGTCGACCTGCAGCTGGGCAAAGTGTGGATCGTTGACGTGAACGGCAAGTCGGTAGAACGCGAAGTGAAAACCGTGCACGCGCACACCGGCGCGGCCGAGCTGGGACCGTACCGCCACTACATGCAGAAGGAAATCTTCGAGCAGCCGCGCGTCATCGGCGACACGCTGGAAGGCATCACCGGCGTCATGCCCGAGCTGTTCGGCGATGGCGCCTACAAAGTGTTCAAGGAAATCGACCGCGTGCTGATCCTTGCCTGCGGCACCAGTTACTATGCCGGCTCCACCGCCAAGTACTGGATCGAATCCATCGCCAAGGTGCCGGTCAACGTGGAAATCGCCAGCGAATACCGCTACCGCGACTCCGTGCCCGACCCGCGCACCCTGGTCGTCACCATCTCCCAGTCCGGCGAAACCGCCGACACCCTGGCCGCGCTCAAGCATGCACGCGCGCTGGGCATGGAACACACGCTCACCATCTGCAACGTGGCCACCAGCGCCATGGTGCGCGAATGCAAACTGGCCTACATCACCCGCGCCGGCGTGGAAGTGGGCGTGGCCTCGACCAAGGCCTTCACGACCCAGCTGGCCGCGCTGTTCCTGCTCGCGCTGACCCTGGCGCAAGTGAACGGCCGCCTGACTGACGAAGAGGAAGCCGCGCACCTGAAAGCCATGCGCCACCTGCCGTCGGCGATCACCTCGGTGCTGGCGCTGGAGCCCCAGATCATCGCCTGGGCCGACGAATTCGCGCGCAAGGAAAACGCACTGTTCCTGGGCCGTGGCCTGCACTACCCGATCGCGCTGGAAGGCGCGCTCAAGCTCAAGGAGATTTCCTACATCCACGCCGAGGCCTATCCTGCGGGCGAGCTGAAGCACGGTCCGCTGGCGCTGGTGACCGAGGAAATGCCGGTCGTCACCATCGCGCCCAACGACACGCTGATCGAGAAGCTGAAATCGAATATGCAGGAAGTGCGCGCACGCGGCGGCCAGCTGTTCGTGTTCGCCGACGTGGACTCGCGCATCACCTCCGGCGACGGCGTGCACGTCATCCGCATGCCCGAGCACTACGGCCAGCTGTCGCCCATCCTGCACGTGGTCTCGCTGCAGCTGCTGGCCTACCACTCCGCCCTGGCGCGCGGCACCGACGTGGACAAGCCGCGCAACCTGGCCAAGTCGGTGACCGTCGAATAAGAGTGCGGGACTTTTTCCAGGGCAGCGATACCAGCACAGGCGCCAAGGCGCGCATTGAAGCGGGCACGCTGCTCCGCCCCGAAGGGCTGCGCCACTTTTTGAAGGCAACGCCTGTCGGTGCCGCTGCGGGCAAGCGGCCGCTGGTTATTTTGCTGCACGGCGCCGGTTCCTCCGCCGCACAGCTGCTGGGCCTGCGCTTCCCGCCATCGCCCTTGTCGCTGTGGCTGGAGATCGCCGAGCGCGAGCATCTGGTGGTCATCGCCCTGGACGGCAGCAAGCGCCGTGGCGAACGCGCCTGGAACGACAGCTACGCCGGCGTGACCGCCAACCCCCAAACCGACGATACCGGCTTTATCAGCGCCGTGATCGACCGCGCCATCGCCGAGGATGAAGTTGATCCAGCGCGTATCTACCTCATGGGCGTCTCCAAAGGCGGCATGATGGCCTACCGCGCCGCAACCGAGATGGCACCGCGTCTGGCGGCCTTTTCGGTGGCGCTGGCCGCCATGCCTGTGGACAGCAATTGCGGCCCGCCCCGGACGCCGCTGCCGGTGCTGTTCATGGCGGGCACGGCCGATCCCTTCATCCCCTACACCGGGCGCAAGTTCCTTTACCAGTTCCCCATTTTTTCCTCGCTCGCCGCGCCGATGACCAGCGTGGAAGAATCCGTCGCCGTCTGGCGCGAGCTGGCCGGCTTGCACGGTGAACCCGCCGTCGCCGCCATCCCGCAGCGGCATCCGGGCGCGGCCACGCGCGTCACCCGCTACACTTGGGGAGGCGACCCCGCCGCGCTGCAAGTCTGCCTGCTGAAGATAGACGGCGGCGGCCACGCCGAGCCCAGCATGGTGAAGCGCTACCCCGGCCTGTTCTCCCGCTTCCCCGGCGCCCAGAACGGCGACATCGAGGCGGCCGAGGAGGCCTGGGCCTTCTTCAAGGACAAGCGCACCGTGCTTGAATAAGGGGTGGACCTTATACGCTTATCGCATTACCTTATGTGATAACGATATCTTCAAACTGGCATAAAAATGTGGTTTCGATGCCGAATTGGACACCCAGAGAATTTCCGCTTTCGCTTGATAAAGCATGAAAAAAAATCGAAAGACTATGAACAAAATATGACAATTAAGTGATAACGTTATCTCATACTTTGCACATATGGAGAACGTAGTGAAGAGCCAAATCCGACGTCGAGCCAACTTACACGCCAAACCCATCACCATCGCCGTTATCGCGGCTCTCTACGGCGCATCCGCGTTCGCGCAAAATGCTGCTCCCAAAGTCGACCGCATCGAAATCACCGGATCCAAGATCAAGGGCGTCGACATGGAATCCTCTGTGCCCATCCAGTCGATTTCGCGCGCGCAAATCGACGCCACCGGAGTCACCGGACTGGATGAAGTGCTGCAGACGATGGCCATCTCCGGCGATGCAAGGAATCGCACCTCGAATGCCGACCAGAACTCCTTTGCCAACCTGCGCGGCATCGGCTTTGGCCGCACCCTGGTGCTGGTCAACGGCCATCGATGGGTGGGCAGCTCCGACCTGAACGGCACGGTGGATTTGAGCTCCATCCCGCTGGCATCGGTGGAACGCATTGACGTGCTGAAAGATGGCGGCTCGGTGCTGTACGGCGGTGATGCGATGGTGGGCCTGATCAACATCATCCTGAAAGACCACTACGACGGTGTTGACGCCCGTGCCTATTACGGCACCAACCAGCACGGCGGCGGCGACCAGAGGAAGGTCGAACTGACCGCCGGCACCTCCGGCGAAAACTACTCCGGCCTGCTGTCGCTCCAGATCAACAAAGGCGACGGCATCCACAACAGCGACTACGCGCGTACCAGGGAGCGTTCCCCGTTCGGCTCCGGCTCCCAGAACTACACCGACAACACGCCGGCCGGCCGCTTCCAGCTGTGCAAGGGCGCGCTGCTGGCGTCGGGCGGCTGTGCCGCCAGCACGCTTGCCGACCCAAGCGGCAACAAGAACAATTTCATCACCTACACCACGCCCTACAATCCAGCCCTGGGCGCGGCGGGCAACCAGTACCGTACTTACAACCGTCCAAGCGATAGCTACAACAGCCAGGTCTTCAACAGCCTGATCACCCCGCTGACCCAGAAGTCGCTGGTCGGCGATATGACCTACCGTTTCAGCGATCACATGAAGCTCCGCGTGACCGCGCAAATCATGGAGACGGACTCGATTGCCGACACCCCGCCAGTCGACTTCAACCTCGGCCCGGGCGGCCTGGCCAACGGCGCCAATATCTTCATCGCCAAGAACAGCTACTACAACCCGTTTGGCGTGGCGATCGGACGCGTCCAGCGCGCGGCGACGGAGCTGGGGCCGGAGCAGCGCGTCGCCAACACCAAGACGCGGGCCATTTCGCCTGTCCTGTCCGGCGACTTCCAGTTCGCGGGCCGCAGCTTCGACTGGGAAGCCGGCATGGAGTACGGTTCCACCCATCAGCTCGCCCATCGCGATAACGAAATCAGCGTCAGCCGCCTGACCGCCGCCCTTGGCCCATCGTTCAAGGACGCCAGCGGCAATATCGTCTGCGGCACGCCTGGCAATACGATCGCCGGCTGCGTGCCGGTCAACCTGTTGGGCGCAGGCACCCTCACCCCGGAGATGATCAACTACATCCGTCTCAGCTCCGACGAAGCCAGCTGGTTCAACAACTTCTGGGACCACGACTACTTCGCCCAGGTCAGCTCTCCGGAACTGTTCAAGCTGCCGGCCGGATCGGTAGGCTTTGCGAGTGGTTTCGAACGCCATATCGTGTACGGCAACACCGGCAATGGCGTGGGCTATGCCAATGGCGATGTGCTGGCCGGCACGCGCGGCAACACTGGCGGCGGCTATGGTTCCAAGGATGTCTACGCTGAATTCTATGTGCCGATGCTGAAGAACCTGCCACTCATGAAGATGCTGGACCTGAGCCTGGCATTCCGCCACTCCAGCTACGACAGCGGCGCCAGCGTCAACAACAAGAAATTTGGCCTGAAATGGCGCGTGGCCGATGACCTGGCGCTGCGCGCCAGCTTCAGCACCGGCTACCGCCTGGACCTGTCGGGCATCATCCAGAACACCCAGACATCGGCCGTCACGGTGACCGACCCGTGCTCGTTCACCACCAACTCGAACGGCACCATTGCCAGCAACCGCTACGCGCAGCTGACGCCGGAGCAGCAGACGCAATGCCGTGCAGCCGGCGTGCCTTCCGGCGGCTACGACACCCGCACCACCCTGCCCGCACAGGCAACCCAGTTAAGCACCGGCAATCAAGAGCTCGGCCCGGAGCGCGACATCTTCCGCACCGCCGGCTTCGTGTACAGCCCGCATTACGTGCCCGGCCTGGACCTGACCGTCGATTATTGGGACGTGCTGTTCCACGACAGTATCCTGAAGCCGAACGCGAACCAGATGGTGCTCAACTGCCTGTCCGACCCCGGCAATCCCGGCCTGTGCCCGGATGGCTGGCTGGTGCGCGGCGCCAACGGCGCAGTGAACAACATTCGCATTAGCGCGATGAACGGCCCAGGCGGCGAACGCTTCTCGGGAGTGGACGTCAACCTGCGCTACCGTCCCAAGACCACCAGCTACGGCAAATTTGCCTTTGAACTCAACAACGCCTTCCTGACGAGAGTCATTGATACGCCTTCCGCGCCTATCGACAAGGTTGGCGTGTTTACGACTGCCACCACTTCCAGCGGATCGCACTACCGCTTGCGTTCGAATTTCAACCTGGACTGGAGCCTGGGCAAACTGAGCGCGCGCTGGGGCGCCCGCTATTTCTCGCATCAGACGGAAAATTGCATCCTGAGCGGCACGGCAGCGGTCGGCCTGTGCAACGACCTTGGCCCGCTGCAGTCCCAGAGCGATGCGAGCAATCCCGCCACCGCCAAATACCTGCCGTTCCTGGCCGGCGGCAGCGCCAACCGCATAGCCGGATACACGCTGCACGACCTCAGCGTGGCCTACCTGCCTTGGGCGAAGAGCCGCATCAAGGTCGGCGTCAACAACGTGTTCAACAAGGTGCCGCCATTGGCGATCAATTCCAACCGCAGCTATCCGCTCAACTTCGGCATGCCCGACCGCTATTTCTACGTTGAATTCAACCAGAAGTTCTGATCGGCGCAGGCACAGGCTGCACGCCGCCATTCGTGCGTCCTGTGTTCGTCCGTGTGGTTCTCATCCCGATGAACTGCTCCGGTCGAACGGCTTTGAAGGAGTAGTTCATGTCCAATCCCTTGATCCATGATGTTGTCATCGCCGGAGCCGGCCCGGTCGGGCTGTTTCTCGCCTGCGAGCTGCGCAGCGCCGGTGTTTCCGTGCTGGTCCTCGAAAAATCCGCACATCCGGATTCACCCCTGAAAGCACTCCCCTTCGGCATGCGCGGCCTTTCCGCGCCCAGCATCGAAGCCTTTTACCGTCGCGGCTTGCTCGCTGCATTGACGCCGCCGAAAGGCCCGGCCGCCCATTGGGAGATGCAGGCCCGGCGCCCCGGCGGCCACTTTGCCGGTATCCAGTTCTTTCACGACAAAATCGATACGGCCAAATGGCCTTATCGCATCGCCGGCCCAGTTCCCACCAGCCTGGCGACCACCATGCAGCAGGTCGAATCCATCCTCGCCGAACGCGCCCTGGCAATGGGTGTTGAGATCCGGTGCGGCCTGGGCGTGGAGAGTCTTGAGCAGTCGGACGACATGGTGACCATCCGCGCCGGTGGCGACTCCCTGCGCGCGCGCTGGCTGGTAGGCTGCGATGGCGGCCGCAGCACCGTGCGCAAGGCGGCCGGGTTCGAGTTCGCGGGCACGGATCCCGAGTTCACAGGCTACTCGATTCAAGTTGTGCTGGAAGATCCCGCCCAGCTCGCCGTGGGCCGCCACTACACGGCGGCCGGTATGTACACCTACCAGCAGCCCGGCACCATTGCGATGGTGGACTTTGACGGGGGCGCCTGCCATCGCTCCGAGGCCATCACGCTGGAGCATGTGCAGGAAGTGCTGCGGCGCATCTCCGGCACCGCTGTGACCGTGGCCAGCCTTGAACTGGCGACAACGTGGACGGACCGTGCTGCCAGGCAACCGCCTACCGCCAAGGCCGCGTGCTGCTCGCCGGGGATGCCGCGCACATCCACTCGCCGCTCGGCGGCCAGGGCTTGAACCTCGGGCTGGGCGACGCGATGAATCTCGGATGGAAACTGGCGGCGACGATACAGGGGCACGCGCCGGACGGACTGCTGGACAGCTACGCCACGGAACGCCATCCGGTGGGCGCGCAGGTGCTGGACTGGTCGCGCGCGCAGGTGGCGGTGATGCGGCCCAGCCGCAGTTCACGCGCGCTTGAAGCCATCATCCGCGATCTCGTCGATACGGCCGATGGCGCCACCTACTGTGCGGAGCGCGTGTGGAGCGTATCCATCGCCTACGACCTTGGCGGCAAGCCCCCGCTGGTCGGCCGCAGCGTGCCGGACTTCGAGCTGGCCGACGGCACGCGCTGCGGCCAGCACTTCAGCAGCGGCAAAGGGCTCCTGCTCGATTTCTCCCTCGGCAAGCCGCTGCAGGCGCTCTCCCAGCGCTGGGCTGGCCGCATTGCCTACGTGGCGGCCCAGGCCTGCGCGCAGCTGGGGCTGAGCGCCGTGCTGGTGCGTCCGGACGGCATCGTCGCCTGGGTGGATGAGGCCAGTCTGGACGAGGAAGGCGCGGCGGCGGCGGCAAGCCGCTGGTTCGGTCACCAGATATGAACGCGCTCCGCAGGGGCGAGATAGAAAGCGTCGCCGCGCTGGACATTGAAGGCGCGGTACCAGGCGTCCACATTGCGCAGTGTGCCGTTGACCCGGAACAGCGACGGCGCATGCGTATCGATCACCAATAGCTGGCGCATTGCCGCCTCGTTGACCTTGGCGCGCCGGCCCTGCGCAAAGGCCATGAAGAAGCGCTGTTCGCCGCTCAGGCCCGCGAGCACCTTGGCTTTGCCATGCCGCTTCTGGTACGACTGGTAGGCTGCGTAGGCTGCCTCGACCCCGCTCAAGTCGGCGATGTTTTCGCCCAGCGTAAGCTTGCCGTTGACCTGTGCGCCGGGCAGCGGCTGGTAGTGGTCGTACTGCGCGGCCAGCGCATCGGCGCGCCGCTGGAAGGACTGCGCCGACGCTTCCGTCCACCAGTTTTCGCGGGTGCCGTCCGCGCCGTACTGACGCCCCTGGTCGTCGAAGCCGTGGCCCATTTCATGGCCGATAAGCGCGCCTATGGTGCCGTAGTTGACGGCCGCGTCGGCGCGCGGGTCAAAGAACGGCGCTTGCAGCATCGCAGCCGGGAACACGATGGCGTTCGAGTGATAGTCGTAGTACGCGTTCATGGTCTGCGGCGTCACCAGCCATTCGGCCGGATCGACCGGCTTGTGCAAGCGCTCGGCGCCGCGCTTTCTTGCCGCTGCATCGGCGCGCACCAGGTTGCCCAGCAAATCATCTTTTTCGATGGCCCCCGCCGCGCGGCCGGGATAGCTGTCCGGCCCGCCGATCAGGGCCTTGAGCGCCGACAGCTTGGCCAGCGCCTTCTGCCTGGTTGCGCTGTCCATCCAGGAAGAGGCGCTGATGCGGTCCCGGTACGCGGCGCGCACATCTTCCACCAGTTCCCGCATCTGCCGGCTTGCCGCTTGCGGGTAGTGGCGTTCCACATAAATGCGTCCGACCTCCTCGCCAAAGATGCTGTTGACCAGCTGGACGCCGCGCTTCCACCGTTCCGGCCGGGACTGCAGGCCGGCCAGCGTCCGTCCGTAGAGTTCAAACCTGGCGTTGGCGAAGGACGCCGGCAGGCTTTCCGCATGGTCGCTGATGAAGCGGTACGCCAGGTAGTCCTTCCAGTCCTGCACCGGCGTGGCGGCCACGATGCGGCCAATCTCCTTCACGGCGCTCTCCTGCATCACCAGCACCTCCGCAGCGGGCGGCAAGGCGTAGCTTGCCAGCAGCCTGGTCCAGTCGAATTCCGCGTACTTGGCCTCCAGGCTGGCGCGGGTTTCGATATTGCTGGTCTTCGACTGCTCGCGCGAATCCGCCATCGTCCAGTGGACTTTTGCCAGCGCGGTTTCCAGCGCGATGATGGCGTCCGCCTTGGCCTCGGCGCCGTCCATGCCGGCCAGTTCCTGCACCTGGCGCACGTAGGCGCGGTAGGCGCTGCGCACGCGCGCGTACTCTCCGCCCTCTTTCAGGTAGTAGTCGCGTGGGAGGCCGAGTTCGCCTTGCGCGATGTTGAGGATATAGCGGCGCGGATCGGCAGGGTGTACATCCGGCTCTATCGCGAGCGGCGAGGCATAGCCGGCTTCGGCAAACAGGGCTTGCACTGCAGCGTGGCTGCTGGCGGACTGGATGCGTGCCAGGTAAGGCTGAAGCGCCGCTGGGCCGCGCGCCTCGATCGCGGCTTCGTTCATCCAGCTCAGGTAGAGCTTGCCGATCTGCTGGCCGGCAGTTCCATAGGCAGGCTGCCGGGCCATGTCTTCCACGATGCGGCGCACGTTGCTGCTTGCGTTTTCGTGCATCAGCACCGTCACCCCGGCCGCGTCCATGGTGGGGCCGATCTGCGTGCGCTGCGCCCAGCCGCCGTTGGCGTAGGACCAGAAGTCATTGCCGGGTTTGACTGCTGTGCTTCGGGCATCAAGGTCGAGGCCGAAGGTTCCGTATTCAGGCAGGCCGACAGCGGTGGCGGGTGCGGCTGCGGCGAGCGAAAGGGCAGCCAGGGCGAGCTGGGAAAGACGGGTTCTCATGCATGTCCTTGTAGGATTTGAAGGCGGAGCGTTGCCAGCATTATCAAAGCCTTACGGGACATGACACAATTACCCGTCCATCATATTTTGTTACTAATAGTAAAATCCCGCCCGGAGTAAGCTGATTATTTGCCGCCTGTTGACAGGCGGCTGTTTCGCTACTCGATGTAATCGCCCACCAGCGCCAGGTTCTGGATCGCCGCCAGGCCCCACTGCGCGGTGTCGTTGGTGCTGATCCACGCCACCTCGTCCACCGGATTGAGCACCGCCGGGCCGCTGATGCGCACGGTGCGCACCGGCTTGGCCGGCGGATGGCTGAACTCGCGCCAGGCGCGCTTGGCCAGCGCCGCGTCCTTGCTGCGCCAGGCCGCGTAGGCGGTCAGGCGCGAATGGCCCACCTGCAGCGCATTGGTGCCGTTGTGCGCCTTGCCCAGCACCTTGGCCTGCTCGGCTTTCGGCGCGTTGTACATGGCGCAGTACTGCACCCAGGCTTTTTCGAAGGCGGCGTCGCCGGTCAGCGAAATCAGCTCGGCAAAAATCTCCACCGCGCCGAACACCGCGTTCAGGTGCGACGCTTTCACGTCATCGCCGATCAGGTTGTGCAAGCGGCCGGTGTCCGGCTCGTAGCCGGCGCGCTCGGCGTTGAAGAAACCCTTGGGCATGGCGCCGATGTCGTGCATGCCGGCCAGCAGCTTGTCGCGGTAGCGCTGCTTGCCGCCGCGCTCCCACTCGGTCAGCCAGTTGCCCGCCAGCGAGCCCCAGTCCGTGCCGAAGGCGGCGCGCACCGGGAACTTGCCCGGCGGCGGTGCGTCCTTCAGCTTGCGCACCGGGTCCACGGCGGCCAGTTTGCTGTCCGCGTCCAGCAGCTCGCGCATGATGTCGCCCACGCGCTCGTCGGCGGTCAGGTAGTAGTAGAAGCGGCGGTACACGGCCGCGCTGATGCGCACCTGCTTGGCGCTGCAGCCCCAGTGCTGCACATTGTGGCGCGTGCCCAGCCCGGCGAACTGGCCCAGGTGGTACATGTCCACTTCGCTGGTGTGGCGCACCATGGCTTCGGACAGGCGGAAGATGTCGGCGCGGCCGGTGCGCAGGAAGGAATACCACAGCCACAGGTCGGGCGACAGTTCCGAGTTGTCCCAGGCGTAGCCGCCCACGTCGTAGCGCCAGCTGTGGCGGTCCTCGTCGTAGGTGTGCATCAGGTCGCCGTAGTTCCAGAAGCCGTACCAGTGGTGCTGTTCGATCTGGCTGCGGTAGTAGTCGAAGCGGCGGTCCAGCTCGTCCTCGATGCGGGCCTTGAGCGGATGCGAACGGTCCGGCAGCGACCACATGCCGCCGAACACATTGCAGGCCAGGTAGTGGGCCGGCGTGCTCACCAGCTGCGGCGGCAGCTGCACCGCTTCGGCCAGCTGCGCCATGCGCTCGCGCGACGGCGTGGCGGCCAGCGCGTACAGCGTGATCTCGCTGCTGCGTGCCACGCCCACCGGGCTGCCGTAGCCTTTTTCGTAGTCCTCGTAGGTGATCTCCAGGCCTTCGCGCTCCTGCTCGTGGGTCTCCATGCCCATGCCGTCGTGGTAGAAGCGCATGTCCATCGCGGGCGCGTCGGGCGACCACATCCACAGCGTCACTTCGGCCGCGTCGGTGTGGGCATTGCGAATGTCGAGCTGGGTCGGGTGGCGCTGCCAGAAGTCGCGCAGGCCGAAGGCCACGCCGCCGGAGATGCCGCCGATGTAGCCGGAGCCGGCCGCGCGGCGGCCCCAGCTGGCGTCGATCCAGCCGTGGCCCGGCTTGGTGCGCTTGCGGATCTGGAAGCCGTCGGCCGACAGCTGCGACAAGGTGAAGTCGCCCCAGGCCGGGATCAGGTTCAGGCGGCTGCTGACCTGCTTGTTCATCTGTTCCAGCGGCGGCACCGGCACGCCGGCCACCTGGGCCTTGCGGAAGGCTTCGCCGGGATCGCGCCGCAAGCCGGTCAGCGTGCGCACGCCCTCGCCCCAGACGCCCTTGTTCTCGCCGGCGAAACGCACGTGGCGGTTGTGCATCTCGTCCGTGAGCGGCACGGCGAAGCGCACGCCGATGCCGCGCAGGTAGTCCTTGTGCTCGTCGCCGTCGAAGACGAAGGTGTGCATGATGCGCACCGATTCGGCGCCGGCGTAGAAGTACAGGCGCACGGTGAAGGGCAGCCATTCGCGCTGGCCGCTGCGGTGCTTGCCTTCTATCCGCAGCACGGCGCGCACCGGGCCGTTCTGTTCCAAGGTGACGGACTTGACGGTGCTCTCGTAGCTGGTCTGGCGCACGGCGCCGGCCGAGGCGTCCGGCTGGTCGTCGGTGAGGGCCACCAGGCGGCCGCCGCGCGCAATGTCGCGGCCGTCGCGGCGGATGGCGGAAATCAGCTCGACGCCCTTGCGCGGGATGGTGGCGCGGATCACGCCGGTGTCCACTTCAACCGCGTTCGGGCCTTCCTGCACGCGCACGGCCATGGCGGCGGCAGCCGCCTTGCCGGGCTTGATGGCCAGCTCTTTAGACAGGCCCGCGCCTGCCGGCAGGGCGTGGCCGGTCCATTTCAGCGAGCCGTCCGGCCAGTAGGCCAGTGGCCAGGTCTGCACCGCCACCTCGCCGGCGGCGCCGGCCAGCACGAAGGACTGCTCTTTAGGAAACGCGCCCTTGGGCCAAGGCAGGCCCACCGTGGCGCCGTTGGACAGCGCAGGAACGCTGCCTTCCAGCCATTGCAGGGCGGCGCCTTTGGTGGGCTGGATGGCGGGCGCGGCAGGCCCGGAGGCTGGCGTGGCGGCAGGCGGTTGCGCCTTGGCGGTGGCGAGCGGCAGCGATGCGAGCATCGAGGCCTGGAGGAAGGAACGGCGGCTGAAAGGAGTGGTCATGGCTTGGCTTGGGAAAAACGGAAGTAGTCAAAGTCCGCGTAACCGACGCGGGTAGCGGTAAAGGACGGCGTGCCGGACGGCGCTTGCGCAAACAGGCCGACCTGCGTGCCTACCCAGCGGCCCGGCTGGGTGGTGAACGCGGGGCCGAGCGGGTGGAAAGTGGCGCCGTCGAGGCTGTAGCTGAACGTCACTTTGGCGTGCGTGGCGCGCAGCATGGACGGCCAGTAGAGGCGTTCCGCCGGCGGCAGCGCGGCCACTTCCACCGGCGCAAAGCTGAGCCGCACGTGCACCGGTCCCTTCACGGCCACCGGCGCGGTCACCACCGTTTCCGAGCTTTGCTGCAGCGCCCCCAGGTGCAGGCCGAGATTGGACTTGAGGCGCGCCGTCTGCACCAGGCGCAGGCCGTCCACCGTGTTTTCCAGGCCTATCCACGCATAATCGTAGCCCATCACCAGCAGGCCGGCGCGTTCGCCGATGGCGCCGGGGCGCAGCTCCACGCTGGAGGTCACGGAGAAGGCCATGCCGGGCAGTTTCTGGGTCAGCAGATTGCCCGCCTCCCACAGGTTGGCGGACGAAGACACCGCCTTCAGCCGCAACTGGCCACGGACGGAGCCGTCCACCCAGTCCTGGGCGGGATTGGCGGCCCACTGCCAGCCCAGGTGGTAGCCCGCGTCGAATTCGTCGCTGTTGGCGGGCACCGCGACGGGCTGCGCCGCCACCTTGGGCTTGGCGTGCCGGCTGACCGGCGCGCCGTAGCTTTGCTTGCCCTGCTGTGCGCCGATCACCGGCCAGCCGTCGGCGTTCCAGCGCATGGGCTGCAGGAACACGCGGCGGCCGTAGGAATCGGTGTCGGAAAAGTGCAGGAACCAGTCTTCGCCGGACGGCGTGTCCACCCAGGCGCCCTGGTGCGGGCCGTTGATGGCGGTGTCGCCCTGGTCCATCACATTGCGCGCTTCGTAGGGGCCGTCTATGCGCTTGGCGCGGAACACGCCCTGCCAGCCGCCCTTGACGGAGCCGGACGGCGCAAACACGTAGTAGTAGCCGCCGCGCTTGTACAGCTTGGGGCCTTCGGTGGTGAACCACGGCATCGGACCTTGCGAGGTCATGGCCTTGGGCAGCTTGTCGCCTTCGATGATGCGCACGCCGGCGTCCAGCGTCTGCGTGCCGTCCGTCTTCATTTTCTTCAGCGTGATCACGTTGGCGAAGCCGGCGCGCGAGGCGGCGTAGCCGTGCACCAGCCAGGCCTGGCCATCGTCGTCCCAGAACGGCGCGGGGTCGATGGCGCCCTTGGTGCTGTCCACCATCACCGGGGCCGTCCATGGTCCCTTGGGATCGGTCGCGCTCACCATGTAGATGCCGAAATCGGGGTCGGGGTAGTAGATGTAGAACTTGCCGCCGTGGTGGCGTATCGCCGGCGCCCATACGCCGCCGCCGTGCCGGGGCGCCGCGTGGTGGGCGGCGGGCACGTTCCTGTCCAGCGCGTAGCCTATCAGCGTCCAGTTGACCAGGTCTTTGGAATGCAGCACCGGCAGGCCGGGGATATTGGTGAAGCTGGAAGCGGTCAGGTAGAAATCATCGCCAACGCGGACCACGTCGGGATCGGAGTAATCGCCGTTGAGCACGGGATTGATGTAGCTGCCGTCGCCCTGGTCCGGCACCCACACGCCGGGCGGCATGGGGGCTGCCGCCGGTGCGGCATGCGATGGAACGGCGATGGCGCAGCCGGCGGCGAACAGCAGGAAGGCAAAGTTGGTTCTCAAAGAGGTCTCGCGTCCAGGGGTACATGATGGCAAAAATCATGATATGCGCAATCTTTCCCCCAGAACTCTCAACTTGATGACCAATTTGCCGCTGATCCCTTACATGCGGGGCACGCCGTCGCGGTTTACGGGGATGTATTCGCCGGGGGCGGCGGCGAGCTGGGTGCGGTGTTCCACGCCACGGTATTCATACGTCACGTCCCAGTACTGCGGCGTGGCGTTGGCCACGTTTTCGCAGCGGCGCACGTCCTGGCCGTAGGTGTTGTTGCTGCGTCCGGCGTTCGCGCCGACCGCGCCACCGGCCAGTGCGCCGCCCACGGTTGCAATGTCGCGCCCGGTGCCGCCGCCGATCTGGTGGCCCAGCACGCCGCCCAGGATGGCGCCGGCCAGCATGCCACCGGTATTGGGTCGGCTGTCCTGCACCTGCTGGCGTTCAACCCAGCAGCGCTGCTCGGGCGGTCCCACCACGGCGCGCACCGAGGTCACGCGCGCCTCGTAAGTGCGTTCGTTCGGGCGCTGGCGGTATTCGTAGCTGGCTTGCGGCAGCGGTGGCGGCGCTTCGTTTTGCGAGTAGCGGTTGCCGCGCACGGCGCGCACCGACGACACGCGGTCGTTCAGGCCCATGCCGGCCAGCGATTCGTAGCTGCCGCGCTTGAGGATGCGGCACTGGCCGCGGAAGCCGGCGTCTTCGCACACTTCCCAGCGGCCCTTCTCCACCACCACCGACGAGGCGCGGTCATTGAAGCCAACCCGGCGCAAGTCGTCCGAAGTGCTGGAGATGGACACTGCGCGGCCGCGCCAGCCCTCGTTCTGGTACAGCGTGATTTGAGCCATTGCTTGCCCGCCAAGCAGTAAGGTGCATGCCGCGAGCGTTGTTTTTAGTGGGAATTTCATGATGGTCTCCAGGTCGGCGGACTGAACAGTCCGATCTCATCAAAGTACGCGCTAACAAACAGTTGGTCTGTGCGGCAACGCTCTCTTGCCGTCAAAGGGGAATGCGTTATAGTGGTGAACGTAAAAAAACACCCCAGACAGTTCCCGTTTAATGACTTCCCGCCTCCTGCGCTGCCTGGCACTCGTGCCCATGGCTGCGCTGCACTTGTACTGCCACGCCGCAGCGACTTCGGCCCCCCTCCTCTCGGACTACACGCACAGCGCCTGGGGCGCCCTGCAAGGCGCACCGGTGGACGTGCTGAAGTTTGCCCAGGGCAAGGACGGCTGGCTTTGGATCGCCACCGCCACCGGCCTGTTCCGCTATGACGGCGCGCGCTTCGAGCGCACCGGCAGCGTGTACGGCCATCCTCTGCCTTCCAGCAATGTGCTCGGCCTGGCGGTCACCGGCGACGGCGCGGTGTGGGTGGGCTACCGCCTGGGCGGCGTGAGCGTATTCCGCAAAGGCGGCACGCGCACTTACACGGAGGCCGACGGGCTGCCGGCCGGCGCGGTGTTCCATATCGAGGCGGCGCCGGACGGCGCCATGTGGGTAGGCACGCGCGACGGCGCGGCGCGCCTGGCGCCGGGGGCGGACCGCTTCGAGCCCATGGGGGCCAATGTCAATCTGCCGACCCGGCGCGTGTACCAGATCCTGTTTGCCCGCGACGGCACGCAGTGGATGGGCACCATGTACGGCGCCTACTTCCGGCGGCCCGGCGAAAGCCGTTTCAGCCACGCCTGGCCGCGCACCATGCTCACCAGCATGGACGAAGGGCCGGACGGCAGCATCTGGGCGGTCGACACCGAGGCCAACTATTACAGGGTACGCACCAGCGAGCCCGCGCCGGGCGAGTCCATCAAGCCCGAGGCGAAGGGCATCAGCATGCGTTTCGGCCGCGACGGCGGCATGTGGCTGCTGCAGCCGGACGGCGTGGAGCGCAAGCTGCAGCCGTCCGGACCCAGCGTGCCTGCGCAGCGCCTGACGCAGCAGAACGGCATCAGCGGCCCCTTGCCGCAGTCGACCTTCCAGGACCGCGAGGGCAATCTGTGGATAGGCACGTCCACCGGGCTGGACCGGCTGCGTCCCAATCGCCTGAAGATCTTGCAGGTGGAGGGGCAGTTCGACCATCCCGGCTTGCTGCCGGGACCGGACGGCGATGTCTGGATCGGCGACTACGTCGGCGACGTGCGCAGCTTCACCGCAGAGGGGATGAAGAAAGTCGAGCTGAAAGCCATGCTATCGGCCAGCCACTGGGCGCCGGACGGCGTGCTCTGGCTGGGCAACGAAAAAGGCCTGCACCGCCGCGCGCCGGACGGCAGCATGACGCAGCTCGCGCCGCCCGACGGCGTGGCCGGGCTGGACCCGCAAGCCCTGCAGCAGGACCGCAGCGGCGCGCTGTGGGCGTCGTTCTCCGGCGGCGGCCTGTTCAAGCGCGTGGGCGGGCAGTGGATCAGGGAAGGCGGCTTGCGCGGCTTTCCCAAGGAGCTGACGACGGCCATGGCCATGGACGGCCAGGGTACGCTGTGGTTCGGCCATGCGCGCAACAGCATCAGCCTGGTGGCGGAGCGGCAGCAGGACGGCGCGGTGCGGCGCCTGGGCGCGGAGCAAGGCCTGGAGCTGGGCACGGTGCTGCAGCTGTACCGCGACGGCGAGCTGATGTGGGCCGGCGGCGAAGACGGCGTGGCCCTGTACCGTGCCGGCCGCTTCGCAGCGCTGCGCGGGGAGCGGGGCGAGACATTCCGGGGCGTCTCCGGCATCGTCCGCCTGCCCGGCGGCGACCTGTGGCTGCACGGCGCCGACGGCCTCTACCATGTGACCGCCGCCAGCGTCGCGGCCTGGCTGAATCAGCCGGAGCAGGCCGTGAGTTTCGAGCGCTTCGACGCGCTGGACGGCCTGCAAGGCCACGCCGCCCAGCTGCGCCCCGTTCCGTCGCTGATACGCGGGCCGGACGGCCTGCTGTGGCTGGCCACTTCCGGCGCCATCGCCACGCTGGACCCGGCGCACATCCGCCGCAATCCCTTGCCGCCGCCGGTGCAGGTGCACACGCTGGTGGCGGACGGCGTGCGCTACGCCACCGATGGCGCGGGCTCGGCTCCGGTGCGCCTGCCGCAGGGCAGCAAAAGCCTGCAGATCGCCTTCACGGCGCTGAGCCTGTCCATGCCGGAGCGCGTGCGCTTCCGCTACCGCCTGGCCGGCGTGGACGACGGCTGGCAGGAACCGGTGGGCCGGCGCGAGGCCTACTACACCAACCTGGCCCCCGGCAACTACCGCTTCGAGGTCACGGCCGCCAACGAGGACGGCGTCTGGAACAAGGACGGCGCCGCGCTGGAGATCCATATTCCGCCTGGCTTCCTGCAAACGCCGTGGTTCAAGCTGCTGCTGGCGCTGGGCGCCGGCCTGCTGCTGTATGGCGCCTACGTGCTGCGCATCCGCAACCTGACGCAGCGCATGAAGGAGCGCTTGCAGGAGCGGCTGGCGGAACGTTCGCGCATCGCCAGATCGCTGCACGACACGCTGCTCCAGAGCGTGCAGGGCCTGATCATGTCCTTCCACGCCCATGCCCACCTGCTGCCGCAGGGCACGCGTGAGCGCGAGCGCCTGGACCAGACGCTCAACCTGGCGGACCAGCTGCTGGTGGAGGGCCGCGACCAGATCATGGACCTGCGCGCATCGGCCTCGCCGGAAGAATTGGGCCTGGCCCTGGAGCAGTTCGGCAAAGGCCTGGCCGAACACCGCGCGCACCGTTTCGAGGCGCGCGTGAGCGAGAAATGCCGGCCCTTGCAGCTGCGCGTGCACGACGAGATTTATGCCATCGCGCGCGAGGCGCTGTTCAACGCCTCGCGTTATGCGGAGGCGGCGAACATTGTGCTGGAGCTGGACTATGCGCCGCAGGCCCTTACGCTGCGCGTACGCGACGACGGGCGCGGCCTGGATGAGGACGTGGCGAAAGCCGGCCACCGCCCCGGCCACTGGGGCCTGGTCGGCATGCGCGAACGCGCCGCCAGCATCGGCGCCGCGCTGCGCATCGACAGCAGCCCCGGCGGCGGGACCGTGATCGAAGTGACCGTGCCGGCGAAACTGGCATACTAGGGAAATTAACCGGAGGCAGCCATGAGCGCATCGACAGAATACATTCCCGTCAGCTGCGAGTTCCACGACAGGCTGGAGGATCTGGCCACCTTGCGCAAGCAGGCCAGCATCAGCTTTGTCGACGACGGCGGTGCGCAGCAGCAGCGCAGCGCCGTCATCAAGGACGTCTTCGCCCGCGAAGGCGCCGACTACCTGACGCTGAGTTCGGGCGAAACGGTCCGGCTGGACCGCCTGGTCGAAGTCGACGGCTACAAGCTGGCCGACTTCCCTCCGGACTGCGCAATTTAGTCCGCTAGCGCCCGCGCACATCAAGTCGCCTGAGCCGTTATTAAACGAAGTAGCAGTTTGGAATCGGTACAACTGAGTATTTGTAGGAATATACAAAATCTTGTATATTTGTGCCATGGCAGATTCGACAAAACTTGCGCCCAAGCCAGTAGAGTTTCGTGGCAGTTCTCTTGATGATTTGCGCGCATTCCCAACCGCCGCCAAACGTGAGGCCGGCCACCAGATTGACCTCGTGCAGAACGGAAAGGAGCCAGATGACTGGAAGCCCATGGCAACCACCGTCGGACCTGGCGCCAAGGAAATACGCATTCGAGATGAAGCTGGGGCATTCCGGGTGATTTATGTGGCAAAGTTCGACGACGCTATCTACGTGCTGCACTGCTTCCAGAAGAAAACTGAACAAACCAGTAAGCACGATATTGCTTTGGCCGAGAAACGCTACCGTGATTTGAAGAAGGAGTTGGGGAAATGACCACTAATCGTTTTGCAAGCGTCTGGGATGCAATTGAAGACACGCCGGAAGATGCTGAGAACATGAAGGTTCGTTCTCAATTGATGGTGCAGCTGAAAAGCTACATCACTAAATCCGGACTGAATCAAAGCGACGCTGCTAAGGTTTTTGGCATCACTCAGCCTCGGGTATCCGATCTGATGCGCGGCAAGATCAATCTGTTCGGGATAGATGCGTTGGTGAATATGGCTGCCAAAGCGGGTCTGCGCGTCGAATTCCAACTGCGGGACGCAGCGTAAAAAGCGCATCAGATTGAATCCGATACGCTTTTTATCACATCTTACTTCCGCAGCGAACGGAAGGCGGCGCGCACTTCCTCGGTGAACAGCGCCGGCTGTTCCCAGGCTGCGAAGTGGCCGCCCTTGTCCAGCTTGTTGTAGTAGACCAGGTTCGGGTAGGCGCGCTCGGCCCAGCTTTTCGGCGGCTGGTACAGCTCGTCCGGGAACACGCTCACCGCCGCCGGGATCTTCACGCCCTTGACGGCGAAGAAGGGATGCTTGTTTTCCCAGTAGTAGCGGGACGCGGACACGGCCGTGTTGGTCAGCCAGTACAGCGTGATGTTGTCCAGCACGTCGTCGCGGCTCAGGCCTTCGGTCTGGCCGTTGAACACGCGGGCGATCAGCTTCTGGCTCGGCACGTCGTGGTCCAGCAGGAAGGCCGCCAGGCCCACCGGCGAGTCCGTCAGGCCGGTCAGGGTCTGCGGGCGGGACGCCATCAGGCGGGCGTAGCCCACGTGGTCGTACACAAAGCTCAGCTGCTCGGTGGCGGCTTTTTCTTCCGCCGTCAGGGGCTGGCCGGCCGGCAGCGGGTTGCCCGCCCACAGCGCCTTGTCGATATCGACCGGCACCGCGCCGGCCATATTGGTGTGGATGCCGATCAGTCCCGCCGGTGCTTGCACCGCCATCAGGTCGGTCACGATGGCGCCCCAGTCGCCGCCCTGCGCCGCGTATTTCTTGTAGTCCAGGCGCTTCATCAGTTCAGCCCAGGCTTTCGCGGTGCGGTCCGGACCCCAGCCCGTTTCGGTCGGCTTGCCCGAGTAGCCGTGCCCCGGAAGCGAAGGAATGACCACGTCGAACGCGTCTTCCGCCTTGCCGCCGTGCGCGGTTGGATTGACCAGCGGATCGATGATCTTCAGCTGTTCCACCACCGAACCGGGCCAGCCGTGCGTGATAATCAGCGGCAGCGCGTTCTTGTGCTTGGAGCGCACGTGGATGAAGTGGATGTCCACGCCGTCTATCCTGGTCACGTACTGCGGCAGCGCGTTCAGCCGGGCTTCGACCTTGCGCCAGTCGTAGCTGTTGGCCCAGTAGGTGGCCAGCGACTGGACGGTGGCCAGCTGCACGCCTTGCGTGTTGTCCGGCACGGTTTCGCGGTCCGGCCAGCGGGTGGCTTTGATGCGCTCGCGCAGGTCGGCCAGCTGGGCTTCCGGCACGTCGATATGGAAGGGGCGGATTTCGCTGCCGCCGGTGGCGGCGCGGGCGAAGCCGGGCGTGATGGAGAAGGCTGCTGCGACGGCGAGGCTGGCGGCGGCGGCCTGGATAAAGTTGCGGCGGTTGCTCATGAGGTTCTCCACTTAAGCGGTAATGGCGGTCAGCACGACGTCGATATTGCCCTTGGTGGCTTTCGAGTAAGGGCACATTGCGTCTGCGCCGTGGGCGATCTGGTCGGCCAGGTCCTGGGCGATGCCGGGTGCGAACAGGGTGATGCGGGCCTGGATGAAGTACTCATTGCCGCCCAGGCCCAGGTCCACTTCGATTTCCACTGCGGTGTCGGCCGGCAGGGCCACTTTCAGCTGCTTGGCGACGATGCCGACAGCGCCGCTGTAGCAAGCGGACCAGGCGCCGGCGAACAGCTGCTCGGCGGTCGGATGGGCTTCGATGGCTGCGAAGCGGTGTTCGCGGACGCCCGGGCTGCCGGGGGCGGTCAGGTGGATGTCCAGCTGGCCTTCGTGGTTGCCGGAGAAGATGGCGGCGTCGGTGCCGGTGGTGCGGGTTTTGCCGGTCATCAGGACTTTAGTGATGTTGCTCATGATATTTCCTTTTAAGATTGTTTGGCGTATACGTTTTTATCGTATGCGATATTTAAGATAAAGTATTAAGCGGTAATAACGTTCACAGCCACGTCGATATTGCCTTTGGTGGCCTTGGAGTAAGGGCACATGGCGTCGGCGCCGTGGGCGATTTTGGTCGCCAGCTCGGCGTCCACGCCGGGTACGATGAGGTTGATGCGCGCCTGGATGAAGTAGGCGTTGCCGCCCAGGCCCAGGTCCACTTCGATTTCCACTGCGGTGTTGGCTGGCAGCGCCACTTTCAGCTGCTTGGCGACGATGCCGACGGCGGCGCTGTAGCAGGCGGACCAGGCGCCGGCGAACAGCTGCTCGGCGGTCGGGTGGGCTTCGATGGCGGCGAAATGGTGTTCGCGGCCGGCCGGGTTGCCCGGGGTGGTCAGATGGATGTCCAGCTGGCCTTCGTGGTTGCCGGAGAAGATGGCGGAGTCGGTGCCGGTGGTGCGGGTTTTGCCGGTGGCCAGGACTTTGGTGATGTTGCTCATGATGGTTCCTCTATAAAATGGGTGGAGAGTTTCTTCTCGCACTCGCTTATGTCGTATGCGATGTATGTATCTTGGGTCATGGAGGCCCAAGAGTCAAGAACTATTTTCGTATGCGATTAAAGCGATTCCGATTTAATTTCGGAACGCCGGCTGTCAGGCAGCCTGCACGAAGCCCTGCACGTTCTCGGTTTTCACCGGGGCTTCCAGCACCTTGGCCACGGTGATGGCGCGCAGCGACACGTTTTTCACCGGCATCTCCGCCTCGCCCTGGATGCGGCAGACGAAGGCCGCCTCGCCCACCGTCACATTGCTCACGTGCAGGCCTTCGATGGGCGTCAGGCGCCGCTCATAGGTGGGCACCAGGTCGCGCCACTGGTAGAGCACGTCCGTTTCCACGCTCAGCACGCCGCCGGCGATCTTGGTCGCGCTGACATTGGACACGTGGATATTCTTCACATAGCCGCCGCGCCGCTCGTTGGTTTTCACGAACAGGATGTTGTTGATGGTGCTGCGTGCGCCGGAGCCGGCGTTGTCGAAGTGGCAGTTGTCCACGAACACGTTCTCCACGCCGCCGGACAGTTCGCTGCCGATGGCCATCAGCTGGTGGCCGTTCTTGATGCGGCAGTTGCGCATGATGATGTTGCGCGACGGGACGTTGATGCGCCAGGCGTCCTGGTCGCGGCCGGATTTCACCGAGATGGCGTCGTCGCCCTGGTCGAACACGCAGTCCTCCACCAGTACGTTCTGGCTCATTTCCGGGTCCACGCCGTCGTTGTTGTGGCCGTGCGCGCGCACGTTCACGCGGCGTATCACCACGTCGCGGCTCAGGTAGGGGTGCAGCACCCAGAACGGGCTGTCGATAATGTTCACGTCCTCCACCAGCACATTGCGGCAGCGGTTGAACTGCACGAAATGCGGGCGGAGGTGGGCCTCGCCGGTGGCCATCTGGCGCTCCGCCACCGGCACCTTCCTGGCCGCCATGTGGTACAGCGCCACCAGCGCGTCCATATGCGGCTTGGGCCGCGCGTACCAGACCTTCCACACGTCCAGTTTCGCCTTCAGCGTGCCCTGGCCCGTAATCGCTACGTTGTCGCATTCGAAGGCGTAGACCAGCGGCGAGTAGTTGTAGCACTCCAGGCCTTCCCAGCTCGTCATGACGGCGGGCATATAGTCTTCCGGGCGCTCGGAAAACAGCAGCGTGGCGCCCTTGGCCACGTGCAGGTTCACATTGCTCTTGAGATGGATTTTCGCCGTCGGCCATACGCCTTCCGGCACCACCACCACGCCGCCCCCGGCCGCGTTGGCCGCCGCAATGGCCTGGGCGATGGCGCTGCTGGTTTTCCGCTGGTCGCCCTGGTCGGCGCCGAAATCGGTGATGGGGAAGCGCTGGCTGGCCGAAAAATCGGGTACGCTGATGTCCGGCATGGGGAAGGGCGCGGCGGCGCGCACGCGCTCCTGGGGCAGCTGGCGCTGCTGTGCCGCGCGCGGCAGCGGGGCGCAGCCGGTGGCGGCCAGGGCCAGTCCGGCCAGCAGGAGGTGGCGGCGTGCATTCGGATGATGTGGATGGCGGGGCAAGGCGGTCTCCAGAGAGTTTTTTCCATGGTAAACCGCCTTGCCGCCGCGCAGCACCCGCGCCGCCCAATCACTCACGCAGTTGATCCGCCGCCGAAAAAAATATTTTGCAGGAAGTGTCGAAGCGCGGCGGCGCCAGCCGTCGTAGTACAGCAAGCCACCCAACCTTCTTATCCGGAGACATTATGAACAAGCAAATTTTCGTCAACCTGCCCGTCAAAGACCTGCCGCGCTCGAAAGACTTTTTCGCCGCCCTGGGCTACAGCTTCAACCCGCAGTTCACCAATGAGCTGGCGGCTTGCATGGTGATTTCGGAAAACATTTTCACCATGCTGCTGACCGAGGACTTCTTCAAGGGCTTCCTGAACCGTCCCATGTCGTCAGCGCACGAATCGGCGCAGGTGATCAACTGCCTGTCCTGCGAGAGCCGCGAGGAAGTGGACGCCACCGTGGCCAAGGCGCTGGCCGCAGGCGGCGCCCCGCTGCGCGAGCCGCAGGACATGGGCTTCATGTACAGCCACGGCTTCTCCGACCTCGACGGCCACCTGTGGGAGCTGGTGTATATGGACCCGGACGCCACCCCGCCGCAGGCCTGAGCGCAATCATCTAGGCCTGGCTGCGCAGCGCGTCCGCCGGCTTCATGCGCATGGCCAGCCAGGCATGGCGGGCCACGGCTCCGGCGGCGATGGCCAGCGTGGCGGCCAGCGCCAGCAGCAGGGTCCAGCCGCCGATCGGCGCGTGCTCCACATAGCCGGCCAGGTAGCGCTGGATGGCGAGCGCCGCCGGCGGCAGGCCGATCAGCGCGGCCAGCAGCGCCAGCGCGCCGATTTCCTTCACCACCAGCACGCCGATGGCGCTGCGGCCCGCGCCGTACAGTTTGCGCAGCACGATCTCGCGCGCGCGCCGCTGCACCGTGTGCGCCGACAGCACATAGGTGCCGAAGGCGGCGATCGCCAGCGCAATGCCGGTGGCCAGCGCCAGCAAACGGGCCATGCGCGCGTCGTCCGCATAGTTGACGGCCAGGATGTCGGCGGCGGAGCGGGTTTTCAGTATCGCGTCCGGAAAGTACTTGGGCCACAGCGCGCGCACCGTGGGCTCCAGCACGGCGGCCGGCGTGTCCTCGCCTGCGGCGCGCACGCTGAGGGTGATGCCGGCGGTCCACAATTCATAGGCCACCGCGCGCGGCGCCGCGCGCAGCGAGTGGAAGCGCAGCTCGGGCGCGATGCCCACCACGCGGCGCTGGATCACCTTGTTGTCGAAGCCGCTGAACAGCAGGACCTGGCCGATGGCGGCGGCTGGATCGGCAAAGCCCAGCTCGCGCGCGGCGATGGCGTTCAGCACCAGCGGCACCGGGTCGTCCTCCTTGTCCTGGCGCGGGTCGAACACCCGTCCCGCCAGCGCCGGGATGCGGTACTGCTCGAAGAAATTCGCGCTCACGGATTTGATTTCGGTGGCGGCGCTGCGGCCGTCCAGGCGCTTCAGGTCGCGGAACCAGGACACATTGCTGCGCCCCACCGCGTCCTCGGAAATGGCCACGCCCGCCACGCCGGGCTGGGCTTTCAGCGCGGCCACGAAACTTTGCGCCGCCGGACTCATGCGCACCGGTTCGGGCAGGTCCACGATCAGCAGCGGCGCCGGGTCGAAGCCGGGCGAGGCGCGCATGGCGAAGGCGGTTTGCCAGGCGATGGCCACGGCCACGCTGGCCAGGCCCATGGCAGTGGCCACTTGCAGCACCGTCAGCACGCGCCGCATGCGCAGGCCGCCGGCGGATTCCGTGCCGCCCCGCCCTGCCAGCACCTGGCCGGGCCGCACGCGCAGCGCAATCCAGGCCGGGTAGACCGCCGTGGCCACACCCAGCAGGCAGCCCAGCAGCAGCGCCGCCGCCACGTGGCCGGGCGAGAGCACGCTGTCGAGCTTGCGGTTGACCAGCTCGGAGAACAGCGGCAGCGCCAGCCAGGCCAGCAGCAGGCCGATGGCGGTGGCCAGCAGCGCCACCAGCATGGACTCGGCTAGCAGCTGCAGCGCAATCTGGCGCGCGCCGGCGCCCAGCACCTTGCGCATGGCCACTTCGCGCTGGCGCCGCAGCACCCGCACCGCCGCCAGGTTGACGTAGTTCACGGCGGCCAGCAGCAGTATCAGCAGCGCCACGCCGCCCAGCCCGGCAATCACGGCCGGATGGGCGCGCGGACCGGGCGCGGCCACGAAATTCTGCGCCACGTCCTGGTCGAAATAGGCGTCCTTCAGGGGCGCCAGCGCCACGTCCATCACCTTGCGCCCGGCCAGGCGCTGGCGCACTTCGGGCGGCTGCTCCTGCAGGCCGGGCGTGCTGTCCACGGCGCGCTGCAGCGCCTCCGTAATGGCGGGCAGGGAGGCGCCCGGCTGCACGCGCAGCAGCATCTTGCCCCACCAGCCGCGCGAGCCGGTCACCAGTTCGTCGCGCACCTCGGGTTCCACCAGCGCCGAGCGGATGCCGAGCAGGGTTTCAAACGGGATGGTGCTGCTGGCCGGCGGCGTGCGCAGCACCGCGCCCACGCGCAGCAGCTTGCCCTCGGCCAGCATGGTCAGTCCCAGCGCGTTGGCGGTGCCGAACAGGCGCTGCGCGGCCTCCTCGGTGATGGCGAAGCTGTCCGGGCGCTCCAGCGCGGCGGCCAGGTCGCCCTGCACCGCCCGCAGGCCCAGCATGGCGGCGAAGTCCGGCAGCACGGTCAGGCCGTCCACCTTGTGCAGCCGGCCGGCGATGCGCACCGTCAGGCCCAGCGTTTCGGCGCGCGACGGCAGGTAGCCGGTGGCGGCGGCCACGCCCGGCATGCCGGCCGCCTTGGCGCGCAGCAGCAGCGGCGCCTGGTCGAACCACGGCGCTTTCGGGTCGACGTTGTAGCGCTGCTTGACCACGTAGACCTGGTCCACGTCCGGCACGTGGCGGTTGTACTGCCAGGAGTGGCGCACCAGGCCCAGCAGCAGCAGCGCGGCGGCCAGGCCTATGCCCAGGCCGGAGATGACGACGAAGGAATACACCGGGTCTTGCAGCAAGGTGCGCCAGCCGATACGGAAGTCCCGCAGTTTCATAATGAGCGATGGGTAGTGGATCTGGCTGGAGAATCGCAACTTTCATGCCACGCACGGCCGGGGGGCATGGCCGCGTGGCCGGCATGGCGCACTGCCGCGCAGGCGTCCGGAAGCGGACGCTGGCGGTGTGCGCTTCCGGACAGTGTCCGCTATGGAAGCGGCGTCAGCAGCGGCTGGCCGGCGAAGTGGGCCAGCAGGTTGTCCACCGCCAGCTGGCCCATGGCGTGGCGGGTTTCCACCGTCAGGCTGCCGATATGGGGCGTGAGCACCACGTTGTCCAGCGCGCGCAGCGCGGGCGGCACCTCCGGCTCGTGCTCGAACACGTCCAGCGCTGCGGCGCCCAGCTGGCCGGTTTGCAGCGCCGCGATCAGCGCGTGCTCGTCCACCAGCGCGCCGCGCGCGATGTTCACCAGCGTGCCTTCCGGCCCCAGCGCGTCCAGCACGGCGGCGTTCACCGCGTGCCGCGTGGCGGCGTTGGCGGGGGCGCTCAGCACCAGGTAGTCGCTTTGCTGCGCAAGTTCCAGCAGCGAGCCGGCGCGCTGGGCGGCCACGCCGGGAACCGGGCGCGGCTGGTAGTAGCGTATCTCCATGCCCAGCACGGATAGCCGCGCGGCAATCGCCTGGCCGATGCGGCCGTAGCCGAAGATGCCGGCCACCTTGCCGCGTACGCTGCGCGACGGCGCCAGCGGCAGGCGCGCGCTCCAGTCGCCGTTGCGCACGTAGCGGTCCATGGCGGGCAGGCGGCGCGCGGCGGACAGCAGCAGCAGCAGGGCCAGGTCGGCCACGTCCTCGGTCAGCACGCCGGGCGTGTTGGTGACGGGAATGCCGCGCGCGCGCAGCGCGTCCAGGTCCACCTTGTCATAGCCCACGCTGTTCAGGCTCACCATTTCCAGCCGGGGCAGGCGTGCGGCCAGCGCCGCGCTCACGCCCTGCGGCCCGGTGGTGACGATGGCGCGCACCCGGGCGGCCACGCTGTCCACATAGGCGTCCTGCTCGGCGGGCGGCACGCGCCAGACGTGGTGGCAGTGGAACTGTTCGTCGAGCTGCCGCATGACGGCGGCGGAAGGGCTGGCGGCGAACACGAGGATTTCTGGTTTCATGGTGCTTTCTCTGGTGAGCCCAGGCCGTATTTGGCGAGGATGCGGCGGCTGCTGCCGTCGGCGGTGATGGCGGCCATGGTGCGCTGGAACTCCTGCACGTCGTCCGTGCCGAAGTCCAGCGAACCGGCCAGCCAGGCGGTGGTGCTGCGCACGGGCGGGCTCAGCGCGAAATCGGCCTCCTCTCCCCGGCTGCGCAGCGAGGCGCGGATGATGTTGTATTCGCCGAAGGCGGCGTCGGCGATGCCTTTCAGCAGGAAGCGGTGGACTTCGTCGATACTGGCGGCCTCGACCAGGTTCCCATAGCCCAGTTCCTTCAGGATGGCGGCCTGGCCCGCGCCGCGCAGCAGCGCGATGCGGCGCGCTTTCATGTCCAGCGGATGGCGGATATCGAAGCGGCTGCTGTGCGGGGCCGTGAACACATAGTGCTCGTCGTACAGCGGCGCCAGCCAGCGGTACTGCGCTTCGCGCGCGGGCTGGCGCGTGAGCGGGAAGATGGCGGTGGCGGGCAGTGTGGTGGCCAGGAAGATGGCGCGCCGCCACGGCACGAACCGGGTCTGCGGCGCCAGCTGCATGCGCTGGCACAGCTCGTTCACCAGCTCCATCAGCGCGCCGGGCCGGGCGCCGCCGTGTTCCAGCACCAGCGGCGGCAAGTGCGCGGTCACCAGGCGCATGCGCGCAGCCACGCCCGCCTGCGCCGGGACGCATGCCAGGCTGGCGCCCAGCGTGGCTCCCAGGGCCGCAATTGCTCGTCGTCTGTCCATGGCGGCTAGTTTTGCACATTTCGGTAATGTTGTAGTATATTTCGATAATCGTTGAAATATCGAATTGGAGCAGAAATGGACACCAGGCAAGCATTGGCGGCGCTGGCGGCGCTGGCGCAGGAATCCCGGCTGGCGGCCTTCCGCCTGCTGGTGCAGGCCGGGCCGGACGGACTGGCCGCCAGCCGGATCGCCGAGCAGCTCGACATTGCGCCCTCGTCGCTGTCCTTCCACCTGAAGGAGCTGGCCCACGCCGGCCTGATCGCGGCGCGCCAGGACGGCCGCTTCGTCATCTACAGCGCCAGCTTCGGCGCCATGAACGGCCTGCTGGCCTTCCTCACGGAAAACTGCTGCGGCGGCGTGCCCTGCGCGCCCGCCGGCCCGGACTGCTGCCCCCCAGCCACCACCACCACCAAGGAAGCTTGAATGAACGTTTTAGTACTGTGCACCGGCAATTCCTGCCGCTCCATCCTGGGCGAAGCCACCTTCAACCACCTGGCGCCGGCGGGCTGGCACGCTGTCAGCGCGGGCAGCAAGCCGGCCGGCTATGTGCACCCGCGCTCGCTGGCGCTGCTGGCCCGCGAAGGCATCTCCACCGAGGGCTACCACAGCAAGTCCTGGGACAGCCTGCCGGTCACGCCGGACATCGTCATCACCGTCTGCGGCAGCGCGGCGGGTGAAACCTGCCCGGCCTACCTGGGACCGGTGCTGCGCGCGCACTGGGGCGTGAAAGACCCGGCCCACGCCACCGGCACCGAGGAGGAAATCGACGCCGCCTTCATGCACGCCTACCGCGTGCTGCGCGCGCGCATCGAAGCCTTCTTCGCGCTGCCGCTGGAGCAGCTGGTCAACAATCCCATCCGCCTGAAAGCCGAGCTGGACCGCATCGGCACGCTGCTGCCATGACCCCGGCGCGCCGCTACGTGGCCGAAGGCCTGGGCACGGCGCTGCTGCTGGCGGTGGTGGTGGGTTCCGGCATCATGGCCGAGCGCCTGGCGGGCGGCAATGCCGCCATCGCCCTGCTGGCCAACGCGCTGGCCACCGGCGCCGGGCTGGTGGCGCTGATTTTGATGTTCGGCCCGGTCTCCGGCGCGCACTTCAACCCCGTGGTGACGCTGTCGGCCGCCTGGCAGGGCCGGCATCCGGCGCGCGAAGTGCTGCCCTACCTGGCGGCGCAGCTGGCGGGCGCCTTCGCGGGCGTGGCCGCCGCGCACGCCATGTTCGGGCTGGACGCCTACACCGCCTCGGCCCATGCGCGCACCGGCGCGGCCCAGTGGTGGAGCGAATTCGTGGCCACCTTCGGGCTGCTGGGCGTCATCATCGGCTGCACGCGCAGCCGGCCGGGCGCCACGCCGTTCGCGGTGGCGGCCTATATCACCGCCGCCTACTGGTTCACCGCCTCCACCTCGTTCGCCAATCCCGCCGTCACGCTGGCGCGCAGCGTCAGCGACACCTTCGCCGGCATCCGTCCCCTGGACGCGCCCGGCTTCATCGCGGCGCAGCTGCTGGGCGCGGCCGCCGCCACCGTCTTGTTCCGCTGGCTGTACGCGGAGAATAAGGAGTCTTTATGAGCATCCCCAACCTGCCCAACATCAAGCCGGACCTGTTGGACACCCCCACCCTCGCCAAGCTGGCGCCGGTGGGCGAGCTGGACCATCCGCCCCGCATCCTCATGCTGTACGGCTCGCTGCGCGAGCGCTCTTTCAGCCGCTTCCTGGTCTACGAGGCGGCCCGCATCCTGGAGCACTTTGGGGCCGAGGTGAAGATATTCGATCCGATGGAGCTGCCCATGGCCGGCAGCGTGCCCGAGACGCATCCCAAGGTGGTGGAGCTGCGCGAACTGAGCTTGTGGTCCGAAGGCCAGGTGTGGTGCAGCCCCGAGCGCCACGGCGCCATCACGGCGGTGATGAAGAACCAGATCGACTGGATCCCGCTGGAACAGGGCGCGCTGCGGCCCAGCCAGGGGCGCACGCTGGCGGTGATGCAGGTGTGCGGCGGATCGCAGTCGTTCAACGTGGTCAACACGCTGCGCCTGCTGGGGCGCTGGATGCGCATGTTCACCATTCCCAACCAGTCCTCGGTGCCGATGGCCTACAAGGAATTCGATGAGGATGGCCGCATGCGTCCCTCAGCCTACTACGAGCGGGTGGTGGACGTGATGGAGGAGCTGTTCAAGATGACGCTGCTGCTGCGCGGCCGGACCGCATACCTGACCGACCGCTACAGCGAGCGCAATGAACGGGCGGTCAAGGCCATCGACCGCCAGATAGGGAAGATCTGATCAGGCCTGGCCGGTGGCCTTGCGGCGGCGCGCGGCGAGCAGGCCCAGCAGGCCAACGCCGGCCAGCGCCAGGCTGCCTGGTTCCGGCACGCGGGAGAAGTTGGCGGCGGTAATGCCAGGGCTGGACGCCCACGAACCCTGGAAAATGCTGACGTAGGTGTTGGAGCCGGCGATATACAGGTCGTTCGAGGTCCAGCCATGCGTGGCGTCAATGAACCAGTCGCTGGCGGCGAAGTTGGTAAAGCTCATCGAGATGGTGAAGGCATTGGTGGTGATCACGTTGTCGAAGTGGTTGTAGCCGTCCTGGAACATCCACTTGATGCCGCTGTTGATGCCGTTCGAGCTGGTGGTGATGGTGCCCGTGCCTTGCGCGTTCAGCAGGCTGGAATCGAACGACACATAGCCGGTGATGCGGTCCGACGTGGTGTACGGGCCGCTGACCGAGGTGAAGGTCGGGCCGTTGAAGGCGTAGGTCATCGGGGTGGCTTGCACGGCTGCGCAGGTGGCCAGGGTAGCGAGGGCGATTGCCAGTTTGGAGATCAGTTTCATGGGTGCGAAAAGTTGTTGATTGATATTGATTTTTATCTTAAAGCAATTATTGTTCCATCCATGTAAGATCAATAACTTAGGCGAAGTCCATGTATTATTTGATGCTAAATATTCCATCACTGTAAAATTTTCCGACACTGCCATGAGCCTTATCCGCCCAGCCACCGCCGCCGATGCGCCCGCCATTGCCGCCATCTACAACCACTACGTCGCCACCACCACCATCTCCTTCGAGGAGGAGCCGGTCTCCGCCGGGGAAATGGCGGGCCGCATCGAGAGCGTGGGCGCCAAGCTGCCGTGGCTGGTGTGCGAGCAGGACGGCGTCGTCCTGGGTTACGCCTACGCCACCCCTTGGCGTGTGCGCAGCGCCTATCGCTTTTCCGTGGAGAGCAGCGTCTACGTGTCGCCGGAGCATCCGCGCAAGGGCGTGGGCACCCGCCTGTACCGCGAGCTGCTCGACCAGCTGCGCGCGCGCGGCCTGCACATGGTGATAGGCGGTATCGCCCAGCCCAACGAGGCCAGCGTGGCGCTGCACGAATCCATGGGCTTCAGGAAGGTGGCGCACTTTTCCGAGGTCGGCATGAAGTTCGGCCGCTGGGTCGACGTTGGCTACTGGGAGCTGAAGCTGGCCTAGCTTTCAGCACAGCGCCGCCAGGCTGGCGAAGGACAGCACATTATCCGGCCGCAGCAGCGCCAGCCAGGACCAGGCGCACACCGCCGCCAGCACCGCCCACAGCAGCAGGTTGTGCAGCGGCTTCATGCGGGCGCCATCTGCTGCGCCGCCAGGGCGCGGTCGTCGATGGGCCAGTGCAGCAGCGCCGCCACCAGTCCCACGCCCACCGACGCCGCCCACACCAGGTCGTAGGAGTGCGTGGCGTCGAACACGGCGCCGCCCAGCCACACGCCGAGGAAGCCGCCCAGCTGGTGGCCCACGAACACCAGGCCGAACAGCGTGGAGATGTATTTCACGCCGAATACCTGCGACACCAGCCCGTTGGTCAGCGGCACCGTGCCCAGCCACGTCAGTCCCATGGCGCAGGAGAACAAATAGATGCTGGCCGTGCTGATGGGCGCGGCGATGAACAGCAGCATGGCCGCCGAGCGCGCGCAGTACAGCCAGGCCAGCAGGTGCTTGCGCCGGTAGATATTGCCCAGCTTGCCGCACCAGTAGGTGCCCGCCACATTCGCCAGCGCCACGATGGCCAGCGCCATCACGCCGGTGTTGGCGGAAAAGCCCTGGTCCAGCAGGTAGGCCGGGAAATGCCCGGCGATAAAGGCCAGCTGGAAGCCGCAGGCGAAAAATCCCAGGTTCAGCAGCCAGAAGCCCCGGTGCGACAAGGCCTCCGCAATCGCGCGCCGCATCGACTGGCCGGGCTGCTGCGGCGCGCTGGCGGCGGCGCTGTCGTCCATGGGGAAGGCCAGCGGCGCGGCCAGCGCCAGCAGCAGCGCTATGATGGCGAGCGCGGCCATCCAGCCTGCGCCGGAAATCAGTCCCTGCGCGGCGGGCACCATGGCGAACTGGCCCACGCCGCCCACCGCGCCCGCCAGCCCCAGCGCCCAGCTGCGCCGCTGCGGCGGCACGATGCGGCTCAGCGCGCCGTACACGGTGCCGAAGGCGGTGCCGGACAAGGCCATGCCGATCAGCAGGCCGCCCGTCAGCAGCAGCTGCATATTGGTGGCCGCGTGCGCCATCAGGACCAGGCCGAGCGCGTACAGCAGGCAGGCTGCGGCCAGCACGCGGCGCGAGCCGTAGCGGTCCGCGATCATGCCGGTGAAGGGCTGGGCCAGACCCCAGACCAGGTTTTGCAGGGCGATGGCCAACGCGAACTCCTCCCTGCCCCAGCCGCGCGCGGACGTCATGGGCAGCATGAACAGGCCCTGCACATGGCGCATGCCCAGCGCCAGGCCCATGATGATGCCGCCGCACAGCACGGCCGCCAACGGTGTTTTCAGGTATTTCATCGGGTTCTCCTCGCCAGTCCGTGCTGCAAGCATAGCCAGGACGGCGGGGCGCGCGCCAACGGTAAATCGGCATGGCATCCATGCGTACAGCGCATGGATGGCATGCCGGGATAACGTTTGTCCGCAGCGCGCCTGGGAGCAACAATGCAGGCGTCAACCCTCGAAGGAGAACACCATGCAGATCACCCTGCAACCCAGAGAAGGCGCCACCATGGCGCCGGGCAACGCCGTGCGCGTGCATTGCCTGGCCGGCGTGCTGTGGATTACCAACCATGGCGACAGCAAGGACCGCGTGCTGAAGGCGGGCGACAGCGCGGAGCTGTGCGCGGCGCAGCGGCGCTATCTGTCCAGCGTGGGCCGCAACGAGGCGGTGTCGTTCGAGGTGAGCGGCCCGGCCGCCAGCATCAGCCTGCACAAGGTGGGCGGCGGCGCGGTCTCAGGCGGCGCCGGCGAGCGCCTGCGCCAGGTCTTGCGCGGTCTGCGCCGCCTGCTCGATTAGCCAGTCGCGGAAGGCCGCCACTTCGGCGCGCTGCTGGCCGGGCGCCTCCATCAGCCAGTAGCGGTAGTCATCCACTTGCAGGCTCAGGTCCAGCCGCGCGGCCAGGGTGCCGTCCCTGAGCATGGGCAGCAGCAGGGGCAGGCGTCCCAGCGCCACGCCGTGGCCGCCGGCCGCCGCATTGATCAGCTGGTCGTATTGATTGAAATGCAGCCTTCCCTTGGGCCGCCGCGCGGGCGTCTGCTCCAGCCCTTGCGCCTTGAGCCAGTATTCCCAGTGCAGCCACGGGCCGACGCGTTCGTCCAGGTCCAGCAACACTTGTTCCAGCAGCGCCGCCGGTTTGCGGAAGGCGCTGGCCGCCAGCGCGGGACTGGCCACCGGCGCCACCACCTCGTCGAACAGCTTCAGCCCTCCCTGCGTGGCGGGCGAGGCGGGGCTGTAGCGGATGGCGAGGTCGACGCCGTCCCGCTCCAGGTCCAGCAGGCGGTTGCTGGTCGCCACGCGCACGTCGATATGCGGATGGGCCGCCTGGAACTCGCCCAGGCGCGGCAGCATCCACAGCGAGGCCACGCCTATGCTGGCGGACACTGTCACCGGGCGCACGCGCCGGTCCTGCCGCAGCGTATCGGCCAGGTCCAGCAGCTTGTCCATCCAAGGCGAGGCAAGCTGGAACAGCTGCTCGCCGGCCGGCGTCAGCGCAATGGCGCGGTTGCGGCGCGTGAACAGCGGCGTGCCCAGCCTCTCCTCCAGCGCCTGGATCTGGCGGCTGACGGCCGATTGCGTCAGGCACAAATCGTCCGCCGCAGCGGTGATGCTCATGCGCCGCGCCGCCGCGACAAAACCGCGCAGCGCATCGAGCGGCGGCAGCGTAACAAGGCGGTTCTGCATGGCGTCTCCTGTATCGGCGATACATGATTCTAGCGCATGCTTACGCTACAGCGGCTGCTCGTACTGGAGGCGCACGCCCCGGCTGCCGGGCGCGCTGGCGCCGCGGGCGGTGCTGCCGGCGGCGTCGGCGTAATACTGGGCGCTGCGGCGGTCCTGGCGCAGCGCGTTGGCCACTGACAGGCGCAGCTGGCTGGCTTTGCCGGTCTTCCACAGGGCGTAGGCGTCCAGCGTGCGCACCGGGCCGCTGTCGCTGGACAGCGCAGCCGTGATGCGGGCCGGACCGCCGCCCAGGTAGTTGAAATTGAAGCCGCTGCTCCACGCGGCGGACATGCGGTAGTCCAGGCCGAGGTTGGCCGTCAGCGGCGTCTGTTCGGCCAGGCGGTTGTGCGGGCCGGGCACGCTGTCCATGCGCGACCAGTTGCGGCTGGCGTTGGCGCGCAGGTCGATGGACGGCGCGCCCGCGTACAGCGCGGCCAGCGGGAATTTGGCGTCGAACTCCACGCCGCGCGCGCTGGCCTTGCCGCCGTTGGCGAAGGTGCTGACCCACGTGGCGCCGTCCTGGAACAGGCGCTGCACCGTCACCCCGCTGATGCGGCGCGCGTAGGCCGATACGCTGAACATGCCGCCCTTGCCGAAGTAGGATTCGTAGCCCGCGTCCACGCCCCAGGCCAGCTCCGGCTGCAGATAGGGATTGCCCTCCACGTCCGGATTGGTGGGGCCGTTGCCGTTGTTGATGGTGTAGCGGCGCGGCACCAGGTTGCGCGTCAGCGGCGCCTTGTAGGTACGCGACAGGGCCAGGCGCAGCTGGTCCCGTTCGCGTCCGCTGTCCTTCAGCTTCCACAGCGTTTGCAGCACGGGGCTCCACACGCTGGAGCGGCTTTGCACCTTGTCCATGGCGCGGCCCACGGTGCCGGTGACCAGCCCTTCCCAGCGCAGGCCGAGATAGGCTTGCAGGCCGGGCGCCACGTCCCATTCGTCTTGCGCATACAGGGCCAGGCGCTTGACGTCGGCGGTGTAGTCCTGGTCCAGCGTGTAGAGCGGCGCGCCCTGCGGCGTGCTGTCGCGCTGCAAACGGTTTTCGCTGCGGCGCGTAAAGCTGCCGTCCCAGCCTGCGCCGAAGCCGTGGCCGGGCCACAGCGGCGTTTGATATTTGCCGCTGCTGGTGGCGCTGTTGTCGCTGGCGCTGGAATTCACTTCGCGCCGCAGCCAGGGGGCGCCGCCCGCGTCCGCGCCGTTGAAGACGTAGGCTATCTCGCGCTGGTTGACGTTCACGCCCGCCTTGACGGTGAGCCTGCCGTCCCCGCCGGTCTTGCGCGACCAGCTTACGTCGCTGCGCAGCGCGTCGTTGTGGATACGGGAGCCGTAGCTGCTGATGGGCGACGGCGTGGCGCTTCCCAGCAGCGTGGTTTCGCGGGAGCCGCCGTGGTTGTTGATGCGCGCGATATCGATCAGGCTTTGCCAGGCGATGGTGTCGCCGCCGTCCAGCGTCCAGTTCAGGCGCGGCGCCAGGCTGGCCTTGCTGATGCCGCCGAGGTAGCGTTCATCGAACAAACGCCGCGTGGTGGGCGCGCCGGCGGCGTTGGCGAGGATTTCGCTGATCTGCGCGCCGTTGTCGTAGCCGGTGCGCGACAGCGTGCCAGCCACCGAGTACGAGTAGGCGCCGTCGCGGTTGGCCAGCTGCATGGTGGCGCTGGGGTTCCAGCGCTGGTCGTGCTCGATTTGCAGTTTCAGGTCGCGCTGCGCACGGCTGGCGCCCTTGCGCAGCACGATGTTGATGCTGCCCGCCACCGCCTGCGCGCTGAATTCGGCCGAGGCGGTGCGCATGATTTCTATGCGTTCGATCACCTCCGGCGCCAGCGTGTCGATGGCGAAGCCGGGCGGCGCAGGATCGCCGTTGATGAGAATTTGCGTGTAGCCCGTGCCCAGTCCGCGCATGCGCACTTCGCTGCCGGCCATGAACAAGCCGGGCAGGCGTTTCAGCACGCCGGACAGGGAGCTGTCGCCGTACTGGAGTAGTTCGTCCCTTCCCACCACGAGCTTACCGGCCGTGCCGTTGCGGCGCAGGGCGTCCGCACCGGGGCCGCTCACCTCCACGCGCGCCATCTCCGCCGGGGCGGTATTGTCGGCCGCGAAGGCAACAGCGTGCAGCGCACCGGCCAGGGCGCAGAGTGTGAGACGGCGTGACGTTTTCATGTTCGAAGCCTGTAATGTTGATCGAGGCTCCGAGTCTAGTGACGCCGCCGCCAGCGCGCATTGCCCATGTGACGAAGCAGGCAAGGCGCGGGACGGATTCTGCGGCGGCGCCGCAGTTTTGTACAGCGCTCTATCAGGCCGTGTAGCGCGGGGCTGCCTTGCTGCGCGACAGATTGGGGCCCATGGCCAGGCGGGCCGCTTCGAACTTGTCCCAGTCGGCGCGGTCCGGCAGGGACGGTATGGTCACCACTTCGCCCAGGTCCAGGCCCGCCAGCGCGGCGTCGACCAGGTCGTCCACGCTCATCACGATCTCGCTGGGCAGGTGGGCCACCGGCACGCCGGCATGGTCCCAGAACTCGGTGCCGGTGGCGCCGGGCAGCACGGCCTGCACGCGCACGCCCTTGGCGCCCAGCTCGTGCTGCAGCGACTGCGTGAACGCCAGCACATAGGCCTTGGTGCCGCCGTAGGTGCCGTTCAGTACTTCCGGCGCCACCGCCACGATGGAGGCGATGTTGATAATGGCGCCATGGCCGCGCGCTGCGAAGCCCGGCGCCACGGCGCGCGTGAGGCGGGTGAGCGCGTGAACGTTCAGGAAGATCATGCGGTCCAGGTCTTCCTGCTTCGAGTCGACCAGCGGTGCGGTGGCGCCCAGGCCGGCGTTATTCACCAGCATGGTGATGCCGACGTCGTTCGCCAGGCGGTGCTGCACCAGCGCCAGGCCGGCTTCCTGCGTCAGGTCGGCGGGCAGGATCTCCACTTTGCGGCCGGTGCTGGCGCTGACGCCGTCGGCCACCGCTTGCAGGCGTTCGCGGTTGCGGGCGACCAGGATCAGGTCGTAGCCGCGTTCGGCCAGGCGCTGCGCATAGCGCGCGCCGATGCCGGTGGAAGCGCCGGTGATGAGGGCGATGCCGGACTCGGTGCTGTTGTTGGTCTTCATGTTTGCTGTCCTTGAAAGTGGTTGACAAGAGCAGTGTAGGCTTCTAAATTGAGTCCCGTATGCCTTATATACCTCGTTTTGGGACATCATGACACGCAAAATAGCCCTGCTGCTCTTCCCCCGCTTCCAGGTGCTGGACCTGGTGGCCACCACCGTGTTCGAGGTGGCCAATGAACTTAAGGGCGAAGCCTGCTATGAAGTGGCGCTGCTGTCCGAGCACGGCGGCGCGGTATCCAGCTCCTCCGGCGTGCCGGTGCTGACGCAGGCGTTCGGCGGCCATAGCTTCGACACCGTGCTGGTGGCGGGTGCCATGGAGCAGATCGTGTCGACGCCGGGCTTCGTCGGCTTTCTGCGCGCGGCCAGCGCGCTGTCGCGCCGCACGGCCAGCATCTGCACCGGCGCCTTCCTGCTGGCGGAAGCGGGCCTGCTGGACGGCCGCCGCGCCACCACGCACTGGTGCCAGGCGCGCGATCTGCAGCGCATGTATCCGAAAGTGAAGGTGGAGGAAGACCGCATCTATATCCACGACGGGCGGGTCTGGACTTCGGCCGGCATGACGGCCTGCATAGACCTGTGCCTGGCCATGGTGGAGGCGGATCACGGCGCGGAGCTGGCGAAGGCCGTGGCGCGCAAGATGGTGGTGTACCACCGGCGCAGCGGCGGGCAGTCGCAGTTCTCCGCGCTGCTGGAGCTGGAGCCGAAGTCGGACCGTATCCAGGTGGCGCTGACCTACGCCAAGAGCAATCTGCGCAAGCCGTTGTCGGTCGACGAGCTGGCGGACGCGGCGCACCTGAGCCGGCGCCAGTTCAGCCGCACCTTCCGCATGGAGACCGGGCAGTCGCCTGCGCGCGCGGTGGAGGGGTTGAGGGTGGAGGCGGCGCGCGCGCTGATCGAGGCGGGCGGCCATGCCATAGACGTGGTGGCGCGCGAGACCGGCTTTGCGGATCCGGAGCGCATGCGGCGCGCTTTCCTGCGCGCTTACGGCCAGCCGCCGCAGGCCATCAAGCGCGCCGCGCGCGGGCAGGCCTAGACGCTGTTTTCCTCGCGCTCCAGCCAGTCGGCCGCCTGCTGCAGCGTGGCTTCGAGCACGCCGCGCACGCCGGCGAAGATGGCGGGCAGTTCATCGGTGCGTTGCTGCACGATAGCGTTTTCCGCATCCAGCGTGGCCCGCACCAGGCGCTTGGCGCCCAGCACGCCGACGGCACCGCGCAGGCTGTGTAGCAGCCTTGCCGCCTCATTGGCGCGGCCTTCGCTCAGCGCCAGATCGGCTTCGTCCAGCGGCTGCATGCCGCTGTCCAGCGCGCCGCGCACCATCTTGAACATGACCTGGCGGCCCCTGGGATCCTGGCCCATGACGCGCATCAGGCTGTCCATGCTGAATAGCGGTTCGGCCGGTTCGGCGGCGGGGGATGCGACGGTGGCCTCAGGCGTGGCTGGTGGTACGCTCTGCTGCGCACTGAGCCCATCCGGCAGGTGGCGCTGTATCACCGCAAGCATTTCCTCCACCACCACCGGCTTGGGGATGAAGTCGGTAATGCCCGCCTCCAGGCAGCGGTCGCGCTCAGAGGCCAGCACGCCGGCCGTCATCGCGATGACGGGCAAGTCCAGCTTCAATTCGCGGCGCAGCATGGCGGTGGCGCTGAAGCCGTCCAGCACCGGCATCTGCATGTCCATCAGCACGATGTCGTAGCGGCCGGCGTCCGTGCGCAGCATATTGAGCGCCTGCTGGCCGTCGTCCGCCACCTCCAGCGTGGCGCCGGCCAGCTCCAGTATGCCGCGCGCCACGGCCTGGTTCAGCAGGTTGTCTTCCACCAGCAGGAAATGCCTGCCCTTCAGGCGGTTGGCGATGCCCTCCGCCTGCACGCTGTGTTCATCGCCGCCCTTGGCCACCAGCGCCTGGTGCAAGGCGTCGAACAGGCTGGAACTGGTGATGGGCTTGACCAGCACGACGTCCGCCTCCGGTGCGCCGGAAATCTCCTCCAGCTTGCCGCGCGCGAAGGCGTTCACCATCACCACGATGGGCTGCGCCTGCGGCCCTGCCGCCGCGCGTATGGCCTTGGCCACCGCCACGCCGTCCAGGCCCGGCATATGCCAGTCGGCCAGCACCACGCTGTAAGGCTGGCCGGCCTCCTGCTGCGCGCGGAAGCGCGCGACGGCCTCGGCGCCGGACGCCACCTCGTCCGCCTCCCAGCCCCAGGCGCGTATCAGCTTGCCCACCAGGCTGCGCGTGGTGCCGTTGTCGTCCGCCACCAGCAGGCGCTGAGGACCGAGCGCGGGCTGGCGCTTTTCGGGCGCCGGCAGCACCGCGAACGGGAGGCTGAACCAGAAGCGGCTGCCCTCGCCTTCGACCGTGTGCACGGCGATCTTGCCGCCCATGAGTTCTATCAGCCGCTTGGTGATGGCCAGCCCCAGGCCGGTGCCGCCGAAGCGCCGCGTGATGCTCTCGTCGCCCTGCGAGAAGGCGCTGAACAGCTGCCCCAGCTGCGCCTCGCCCATGCCGATGCCGGTGTCGCTCACTTCGAAGCGCAGCATGGCGTAGTCCGCCGCGGCCTGTTCCAGGCTCACCCGCACCACCACCTCGCCCTGCTGCGTGAACTTGATGGCGTTGCCGGCCAGGTTGACCAGGATCTGCTGCAGCCGCAGCGCGTCGCCGTGCAGCAGGCGCGGCACGTCCGGCTCCACGGCGATGGCCAACTCCAGTTCCTTCTCGCCGGCGTTCATGGTCATGGTGGTGGCCAGGGTGCCGATCACGTCGCCCAGGTCGAAATCGGTGGGAGCCAGTTCCATGCGTCGCGCCTCGATCTTGGAGAAGTCCAGCACGTCGTTGAGGATGCCGAGCAGGGTCTGGCCCGAAGCCTGCACCATGGTCAGGTATTTGCGCTGCTGCGCGGTCAGCGAAGTATTGCCGAGCAGGTAAGCCATGCCCAGCACCGCGTTCATCGGCGTGCGGATTTCGTGGCTCATATTGGCCACGAAGTCGCTCTTGGCGCGGTTGGCCGCCTCGGCGCGGTCGCGCGCCTGTTCCAGCTCCAGCGCGCGCGCCTGCACCTCGCCCTGCAGGCGGTGGCGCTCGGTGATGTCGGAGATCATGGCCAGCACCTTGGTGCCTTCGCCGGTCTGGATCGCGCTCAGGTTGATCTCGACCGGGAAGCGGCTGCCGTCCTTGCGCTGGCCGAACAGCGCGCGGCCGTCGCCCATGCGCACCGGTTCGGGCGTCAGCCGCGTCGATGAAAAGCCCACGCGCAGGCGTCCGTGTTCCTCGCGCTGCGCCGACGGCAGCAGCACTTCCACTTTCTGCCCCAGCACGTCCGCGCGCTGGTAGCCGAAGTAGCGCTCTGCCTGGCGGTTGAAGGTTTCGATGCGGCCGTCCGCATCCACCACCACATAGGCGTTGGGCGCCAGCTCGATCAAATCATTCAGGCGCGCATCGGCGGCCTGGCGCTCCTGCATCAGGCTATTGAAGGCCGCCGTCAGGTCGCCGATCTCGTCCTCCTGCCGCACCGGGATGGGCGTGAAACCGGCGGCGTTGCCGTGCATGCGCTGGATGGCGCCGCGCAGCTGCGCCAGCGGCGACATCAAACGCATGGTCAGCCAGCCTATCAGCGCGGCCGCCGCCAGCGAGGCCAGGCAGCTCCACGCGGCCAGCCGCAGCAGCATGCCCTCGAAGGGCTCGAAGGCCTCGTCCACCGGCAGCGAAGCGGCCAGCACCCAGTCCACCGACTTGAGCGTCTTGAAGCTGTTCAGCGCGCGCATACCCCCGCTGTTGGTGCTGATCACCGTGCCCTCGAAGCCTTCGTTGAGTGCGCGCGTGGTGGCCGGGTTGGCATTGGCGGGGCGCGGCTTGAGCAGGCGGTTCAGGTCCGGATACAGCACGTACAGCGGCACCTCGGCGCGCGTGACGGCGAAGTAGTAGCCGGTGCGGCCCACCTTGGCGGTGCGCAGGTGGCCCAGCACGTTGTCCTTGTACAGCCGCAGCACGCCGATCAGCACGGCCTGCACTTCGCCCTTCTGGTCCAGGATGGGCGCGGCCATCTGCACGATGGGCTGCTTGCCGGCGCGGCCTACCACCGGCTCGGCGATGAGGGGCTGGCGGGTGGCCATCACACGCTTGAAATAGGCGCGGTCGCTGGCGTCCACGCCCACGCGGCCGCTCACTACCGGCAGGTCGGAGATGACATGGCCTTGCGGGTCGAGCACCAGCACGTCGTCGAACAGGGACAGCACGGCGCGGTCGGCGTAGTAGGCGCGCAGCGCGGCGGGGTCATGGGAGATGCCCAGCGGCTGGTTTTTCGCCGACAGGGCGATAATCCCCAGCAGCATGTTCAGCTTGTCGTCCAGCTCCTCGGCGGTGCGGTTGATCAGCGCCGTCTGCTGGGCGAACAGCACGCGCGTGAAGTCGGCCTCCATGCGCTGCATCTGCGCCACGGTCACGAGCGCCACCATGACCACCGAGGTGAGGCTGGTGGCCAGTGCAACCTTGACTTTGATGCCGAGAGGTTTCATGTCTTCCTTGGACGGGGGCGCTGGGGAATTCTCCTATCAAAGTGACGTTTTGGCAAGGTGCGCGGCGTGGTCTTTCAGGAAAGATTGCCGTTCAGTTTATCCAGCCCGCTCGCCAGCTGCTCCACGTCCTGGTGGGTGATGGCGCAGGCGTGGGCGAACTGCTCGCTCACGCGCAGGCCGGCGGCGCGCAGCTCCCGCCCCTTGGCGGTCAGGGTCAGCACGCGGTTGCGCTCATCCAGCGGATCGCGCCCGCGCAGCAGATAGCCTTCCGCTTCCAGCCGCTTCACCAGCGGCGTGATGGAGCCGGAATCCTGCTGCAGGCGCTGGGCGATGTCCTTGATGCCCAGCCCTTCCTGCTCCCACAGCACCACCATCACCAGGTATTGCGGGTAGGTGAGGTTGAGGGCGGCCAGCAGGGGCTTGTAGTGCTGCGTCATTTTCAGCGACGTGGAATACAGCTTGAAGCACAGGTGCTGGTCCAGCGTGGGCGGCTTGGGTGGGTGTTTAGGGGCGCTCATGTGGCGTAGCCTAACAAAATATTTTTGAATCCGCGAATCCAAATGCGGTTTGCCCGCCTCTTAGTAGCCGAGGGACTTCCTCATGTTGGCAATCTGTTAGCAATCTACTCAAAAGGAGAGCAAAATGTTCTATGTTAAAAATGTACCAAATGGTGAGCGCGTGCTGCGCGTGGTGGCCGGCCTGCTGGCGGTGGCTTTCAGCCTGGTGAGCGTGGGCGGCGTGCTGGGCGCGGTGCTGGCGGCGTCGGCGGGCGGCATCGTCGCCTCCGGCCTGTTCGGCTTCTGCCCCATGTGCGCCATGGTGGGCCGCCGCCTCGATAAAGCGAAAAAGAATGGCACTCTCTGAAACACACTTGCCGGTGCTGGACGCCGCCCACCGCGGCGATCCGGCGGCACTGGCCCAGCTGCTGCGCCTGTGCCAGCCCGATATCCGCCGCTACGCCCAGCGTTCCTGCCTGATCAGCGACGTGGACGACGCGGTGCAGGAGGCGCTGCTGGTGCTGTCGCGCCGGCTCGAGGCGGTGCGCGTGCTGGCGGCCTTCTCCGGCTGGCTGTTCAAGGTGGTGCAGCGCGAATGCCGCCGCCTGGGGCGCGTGGCGCTCAACTTCGATCCGTATGACGAGGCGCGCGCCGAGCAATGGCTGGCCGCGCAGGACACGGCGGGACTGCGCGCGGACCTGGTGAACGCGCTCGAGTCGCTGCCCGTCGATTACCGCCAGGTGATTTTGCTGCGCGACTTTGCTGAAATGAGCATCGCCGAAATCGCGGAGGAACTGGCCTTGACGGTGCCTGCCGCCAAAAGCCGCTTGCACCGCGCGCGCCAGATGGCGCGCGAATATTTGATTGCCTGATTGGCCGGTGGCGGGGATGGAGAGCTGCGGCTGATCCGGCGGGTTACGCTGCGCTAACCCGCCCTTGTATTATTCCATCTGCCCCGAAAACGGAACGTCGGGGCAGAGCAACTGGATGCCGTACCCGCCCTTGGTCGCCAAGATCGTGATGTAGATTTCGCAGCAGTTGCTCTTATTCCATTAAAGATCGAACAGTATCTTTGGCCCGGCGTGCCGTGAGCCCGCATTTGCAAGGTTGATCAGGAGAAGAGTAATGTTGTGTCTTGGTATAGATGTCGCCAAATTGAAGGTCGATTGCGCACTGCGCCTGGAAACGGGCAAACACCGTGCGAAAGTTGTAGAAAACACCCAGGCTGGCTTTGCCAAACTGGAAGCGTGGCTGCAGAGTCATACGGACGGGTTGCCCCATATCTGCATGGAGGCCACTGGCGTCTATTGGGAGGCGATCGCGGAGTTCTTTGCCCGTCGGGGCTACCGCGTCAGTGTCGTCAATCCGGCCCAGATCAAGGCGTTTTCCCAGGCGCAGCTGGTGCGCACCAAGACCGACCAGGTCGACGCCAAGGTCATTGCCGAGTTCTGCGCCAAGCATGGTCCGGAAGCATGGCAGCCGCCGCCGCTGAGCGAACAGGAATTGAAAGCGATGGTGCTGCGCCTGGATGCGCTGCTGGCCATGCAGACGCAGGAAACGAACCGCCTGGACGTGGCGCGCGAATCGGTCCGGGCCGATATCGAACAGCATATTGCCTGGCTCGGCGAGCAGATTAAACAGCTGCGCAAGCGCGTACGTGATCACATCAACGACGATCCCGACATGCGCGGCAGACGCGACTTACTCGATACCATTCCCGGTGTCGGGGACAATACCATTGCGTTACTGCTGGCCTATGGCATGCATGCCGGGCGCTTCGACAACGGCCGGCAGGCTGCCGCCTTTGCAGGCCTCGATCCGCGCCAACATGAGTCCGGATCAAGCGTGAAGCAGCGGCCCCGGATGTCCAAGATCGGCCACGCGCATCTGCGCAAAAATCTGTACATGCCGGCTATGGTGGCGCTGTACCGCACCGACTGGGGGCGCCAGTTCCGCACCCGCCTGGAAGCAGCAGGCAAGCCGGCCAAGCTGGTGATCGGCGCCATGATGCGCAAGCTCGTCCACGTTGCTTTCGGCGTCTTAAAATCTGGCAAACCATTCAATCAGGAGCTTCAAAACGCTTGACCGGCATAACAGTATCTACGCGGAGCACGGTGGCGGATGAAGATTGTAGGGCGGGTTAGCGGCGCAGCCGCGTAACCCGCCATGCTCAATCCGCCCGCACCGTCACTTCGCGCTGCGCCGGCCACTGCCAGCTGCCTTCCAGGCGCCAGCTGCGGCCTTCGTCCTCCAGCAGCACTTGCCAGCGGCTGCGTTCCAGCATGGGCAGCGGCGCTTCGAAACTGCCGTCGGCCGCCGGCGCCAGTTCCAGCTTGATGTCGCGTTCCGGCTGCGTGGCGTGCGCCAGGTGCAGCAGCACGCGCGGCGGCCTGGCCTGGTCCGCGCCGTCCACGCGGCCGGACAGCACGCCGCGCGCCACGTCGTAGCGCAGCTCGGCCGACAGCCCGAGCGCGCTGGCCGCGCGGTCGCGCCGCAAGTCCTGGTTGATGGCCTTGCCGCGCTTGTAGTAGTCGCCCACCACCAGCGAGTCCGGCTGCGAGAAGGCCAGCCAGCCCGTGTACAGGCCGCCCACCAGCGCCAGGCACGGCCCCAGCATCAGCAGCCACGGCCAGCGCTGCGACCACCACGGCTGCGCCGCCGGCAGATTGAGTTGATGGCTTTGCATAATCCTCTCCTTCACGAGCGCGGCACGATGAACACCGCGTTTTCCCTGACCTTCAGCGCAGGATCGTCCAGCGCCGTCAGCTCGATGGTGATCTTGTTCGAGCCCTTGGCGCCGTCGCCGTGGGCGGCGCGCAGGCGTACCGGCACGGCACGCGTTTCGGTGCCGGCCAGCGTCACCTGCTGCTCCGTCACCAGCTCCAGCGACGGCATGCCGGACACGCGGATGCGGTAGCTGTGCGCCTGCTCGGACGTGTTCATGATCTGCAGGCGGTAGACGTTTTCTATCATGCCGTCCTCCACCTCGCGTCCCATGGCGCCGCGGTCGCGTATCACGTCCATTTTCAGCGGCGTGCGCAGCCACAGCGCCGTGCCGACCGCGCAGATGATCGCCAGCAGGATGGCGCTGTAGATCAGCACGCGCGGCCGCAGCGCATGCTGGCGGATCTGCCTGTGTGTGTAGCCTTCCGCCAGCGCGTGGTCGGTGCTGTACAGCACCAGGCCGCGCGGCTGGCCTATCTTGTCCATCACGCTGTCGCAGGCGTCCACGCAGGCGGCGCAGCCTATGCACTCGTACTGCAGGCCCTTGCGGATGTCGATGCCCACCGGGCACACCTGCACGCACATGGAGCAGTCGATGCAGGAGCCGCCGGTGTTTTTATTCAGTGCGCCGCGCGGCTCGCCGCGTTTCGCGTTGTAGGTGATGATCAGCGTGTCGCGGTCGAACATCGAACTTTGGAAGCGGGCGTAGGGGCACATGTATTTGCACACCTGCTCGCGCAGCCAGCCCGCGTTGCCGTAGGTGGCCAGGCTGTAGAACAGCACCCAGAACCATTCCCACGGGCCGAAACTCAGATGCAGCGCTTCCAGCGCCAGCGACTTGATGGGCGTGAAGTAGCCGACGAAGGTGTAGCCGGTCCACAGCGCCACCGTGCCCCAGGCCAGGTGCTTGCCGCCCTTGCGCCACATCTTGTTGAAGGTGAGGCCTTCCTTGGCCAGGCGCATGCGCGCGCTGCGCGTGCCTTCGAATTTGCGCTCTATCCACAGGAAGATTTCGGTGTACACCGTCTGCGGGCAGGAGAAGCCGCACCACACGCGCCCGGCGATGGCGGTGGCCAGGAACAGCAGGTAGGCGCAGATGATGAGCAGCGCCGCCAGGTAGATGAAGTCCTGCGGCCACAGCACCAGGCCGAAGATGTAGAACTTGCGCGCCGCCAGGTCGAACAGCAAGGCCTGGCGGCCGTTCCATGTGAGCCAGGGCGTGCCGTAGAAGGCCAGCTGCGTGAGCCAGACGAAGACCCAGCGCAGGCTGGCGTAGCGGCCCGCCGTCTCGCGAGGATAGATCTCCTCGCGGGCGGCGTACATCTTAATGACTTGTTCCGGCGCGTTCATTGCTGTTGCCTTGTGCTGGAGCGGCTGCCACAGCCGGTTGATTCGACAAGCCCCATACGTAGGCGGCCAGTACATGCACCTTGCCTTCGCCGAGGAAGTCCGCGAAGGCCGGCATGGTGTTGTTGCGGCCCTTGCGTATGGTTTCCATGATGGTTTCGGCGCTGCCGCCGTACAGCCAGACCTTGTCCGTCAGGTTGGGCGCGCCCAGGGCCTGGTTGCCGGTGCCGGCGCCGGTGTGGCAGCCCATGCAGGCGTTGAACTTGCTCTTGCCGAACACGGACTTGATCGGATCGGCCGCGCCGCCGGAGAGGCTCAGCACATAGTGCGCCACGTTTTCCACGTCCTTGTCCGAACCGAGCGCCGCGCCCATGGGCGGCATCACGCCGTGGCGGCCGTTCATGATGGTGGTCTTGATCACGTCCGGCGCGCCGCCGTACAGCCAGTCCTTGTCGGTCAGGTTGGGGAAGCCCTTGTTGCCGCGCGCGTCCGAACCGTGGCACTGCGCGCAGTAGGTCAGGAACAGGCGCTCGCCTATGGCCTGCGCTTTCGGATCAGCGGCCACCGCCGTCAGCTCCTGCTTCAGGTACTGGTTGAACAGCGGGCCGTATTCGGCCTCGGCCTGTTTCAGTTCGGCGCCGTACTGGCCGCTCGATTTCCATCCCAGCTTGCCGGCGTAGTCGCCCAGGCCGGGGTACAGGAACAGATAGGCCAGGCCGAACACGATGGTGATGTAGAACAGCCACATCCACCAGCGCGGCATGGGCGTATTCAGTTCGGTCAGGTCCTCGTCCCAGATATGGCCGGTGGTGCCGACCGGTGCGTTCACGTCTTTCAGCGCCTTGACCTTGTGCTTGGACTGCGAATACAGCAGCACCGCGCAGCCGAACACGCCAAGCATGGTGAGCGTGATGATGTAGTAGTTCCAGAAGCCGCTGGTGAAGTCAGACATGGTCGTTCTCCTCGTCCGCGAACGGCAGTTGCGCCGCTTGCGCAAAGCCGGCCTGGTTGCGGCGCGCGTATGCCCACGCGACGATGCCGATGAAGGTGATGAATGAGATGACGGTCATCACGCGGCTGGCGTTGTCAAACAGGTTTTCCATGTCAGTTCCTCGTCTTGATCTGGGTGCCCAGGCCTTGCAGATAGGCGATCAGGGCGTCTTCCTCGGTCTTGCCTTCCAGCTCGGCCGGGGCGGCGGCGATTTCCGCGTCCGTGTACGGGTCGCCCAGGCGCTGCAGCGCGCGCAGGTGCGGCACGATGTCGGCCGGCTTGAGCGCGGACTTGGCCAGCCAGGGGTAGTTCGGCATATTCGATTCCGGCACCACGTCGCGCGGGTTGGCCAGGTGGGTCTTGTGCCATTCGTCGCTATAGCGGCCGCCCACGCGCGCCAGGTCCGGGCCGGTGCGCTTGGAACCCCACTGGAAGGGGCGGTCGTAGACGAATTCGCCGGCCACCGAGTAGTGGCCATAGCGCTCGGTCTCGGCGCGGAAGGGGCGCACCATTTGCGAGTGGCAGTTGTAGCAGCCTTCGCGCACGTACACGTCGCGGCCGGCCAGGCGCAGCGGGCTGTATGGCTTCAGGCCCGCCACCGGTTCGGTGGTCGATTTCTGGAAGAACAGCGGAACTATCTCCACCGCTCCGCCCACCGACACCACCAGCGTCACCAGCACGATCAGCAGCCAGGGGTTCTTCTCTATCCATTCATGCGAAAATTTCATTTGATAGCTCCGTAGTGGTTGTCCTGAAACTCAGGCGGCTTTGAGTTCGGGGATGCGGGCGGTGGCGGTGTCGCGGCCGCGCAACGTCATCCAGGTGTTGTAGCCCATCACGCACATGCCGCCCAGGTACAGCAGGCCGCCGCTGAAGCGCACCACGTAGTAGGGGTAGGTCGCCTTCACGCTTTCAACGAAGGTGTAGGTCAGCGTGCCGTCGGGATTGACCGCGCGCCACATCAGGCCCTGCATCACGCCGGCGATCCACATGGCGGCGATGTACAGCACGATGCCGATGGTGGCGACCCAGAAGTGCAGGTCGATCAGCTTGACGCTCCACATCTCCTTGCGGCCGGCCAGGCGCGGCAGCAGGTAGTAGATCGAGCCCATGGTGATGAAGCCCACCCAGCCCAGCGCGCCGCCGTGCACGTGGGCGATGCCCCAGTCGGTGTAGTGCGACAGCGCGTTGACGGTCTTGATCGACATCATCGGGCCTTCGAAGGTGGCCATGCCGTAGAACGACAGCGACACGATCATGAACTTGAGGATAGGGTCGGTGCGCAGCTTGTGCCATGCGCCGGAGAGCGTCATCATGCCGTTGATCATGCCGCCCCACGACGGCGCCAGCAGGATCAGCGAGAACACCATGCCCAGCGACTGGGTCCAGTCCGGCAGCGCGGTGTAGTGCAGGTGGTGCGGACCGGCCCACATATAGGTGAAGATCAGCGCCCAGAAGTGGACGATGGACAGGCGGTAGGAGTACACCGGCTTCTCGGCCTGCTTGGGAATGAAGTAGTACACCATGCCCAGGTAGCCGGCGGTCAGGATGAAGCCCACCGCGTTGTGGCCGTACCACCACTGGATCATGGCGTCCTGCACGCCGGTGTACATGGAGTAGGACTTGGTCAGCGAGGCGGGCATGCTCATGCCGTTCACCACGTGCAGCAGGGTCACGGCCAGGATGTAGCCGCCGAAGAACCAGTTGGCCACGTAGATGTGCTCCACCTTGCGCTTGATGACGGTGCCGAAGAACACTACCGCGTAGGCGATCCATACCAGCGCGATCAGGATGGTGATGGGCCATTCCAGCTCGGCGTATTCCTTGCCGCGCGTGAGGCCCATGGGCAGCGTGACCACGGCGCTCAGGATCACGGCTTGCCAGCCCCAGAAGGTGAAGGCGGCCAGCTTGTCCGAGAACAGCCGCACCTGGCAGGTGCGCTGCACCACGTAGTAGGACGTGGCGAACAGGCCGGAAATGCCGAACGCGAAAATGACGGCGTTGGTGTGCAGCGGACGCAAACGCCCGTAGGTAAGCCAGGCGATGTCCAGGTTCAGGCTGGGCCAGGCCAGCTGGGCGGCGATGATGACGCCAACCAGCATGCCGACTATGCCCCAGACTACCGTGGCGATCGCGAATTGCTTCACGATCTTGTAGTTGTAGTTCAGAGTGTGATCCACTTTGTGTTCTCCCAAGAACGCTTTGATGATGTATGTCAAAGGTTACGTGGGTGGACTTCAAAAAACTTTGATGTGGATCAAAATTGGCCGAACCAGGAGGGGTCAGGAATCCTGCGCCGCGTCGTCGTCCTGCAGCACGCGCAGGCCGGGGCCGACCAGGTCGTCGAACTGGCCGCTGTCGGACGCTTTGAAAAACACCCACAGCGCGCCGAAGACCAGGGCCACGCTCAAGGGAACCAGCAGATACAAGGCTTCCATAGTCTATCCTTTTTCATTACGCAGCCGCAGCGCGTTGAGGACCACCACGGCGGAACTGAGGGCCATGCCCGCGCCGGACAGCCAGGGGTTCAGATAGCCCAGCGCGGCGGCCGGGATGGCCGTGAGGTTGTACAGCGTGGCCCAGGCCAGGTTCTGGCGCATCACGGCCATGGTGCGCGCGGCGGTGCGCGCGGTGTCGGCCACGGCGCCGAGCTGGCCGTTCATCAGCACCGTGTCTGCGTGGGCTTGCGCCAGCGCCGCGCCGCTGCCCATGGCGAAGGAGACGTCGGCCGCGCTCAGCACGGCGGCGTCGTTGATGCCGTCGCCCACCATCGCCACCACCGCCCCCTCCTGCTGCAGCTCCTGTACATAGGCCAGCTTTTGCTGCGGCAGGAATTCGCCGCTGGCCAAGGGGATGTCCAGGCTGCGCGCTACGCGCAGCGTCAGCGCTTCGCCGTCGCCGCTGAGCAGCACCAGCTGCTTGCCCTGCGCGCGGAAATAGTCGACGGTGGCTTGCGCGTCCGGTCGCAGCGCGTCGCAGAGCAGGAAGCGCGCAATCCACGCGCCGCCGCTGCCCAGGTACACGGGAGTGCCGTCGCCGTCGCTGTCGCCAGGGGGCGTGGCCAGCATGGCGGCGCCCGCAATGCCGGCCACAAAGGTTGCGTTGCCCAGCCGGTAGCGTATGCCTTGCACCGTGCCTTCCAGGCCCTGGCCCGGCAACTCCTGCACGTCTGTGGCGTTCCAGCGCGCCATGACGGCCGCTTCGCCCGCCGCCGCCAGCAGCGCACGGCCGATCGGGTGCACGCTGTTCGCTTCCAGCGCGGCGGCCACTTGCAGCGCGGCGCTGGCGGCGGTGCCGCCGAGCGCATCGATGCGCTGCACCGTGGGCCTGCCTTGCGTGAGCGTGCCGGTCTTGTCGAACACGATATGGGTGGCGCGGTGCAGCGTTTCCAGCACGTGGGGGCGCACGATCAGCACGCCCTTGCCCAGCAGGCGGCCGGTGGCGGCGGCCAGCGCGGACGGCGTGGCCAGCGACAGCGCGCAAGGGCAGGACACCACCAGCACCGCGATCGCCACGGGCCAGGCGCGAGCCGCGTCATGCCAGCTCCACCAGGCGAAGGCCGTCAGCGCGAACAGCAGCAGGCCAGCCACGAAGCGCGAGGCCGCGCGGTCCGCCCACTGCGCGAGCTGCGGCTTTTCAGCGCCCGCGCCTTCGATCAGCTTGAGCAGGCCCGAGAGCGTGCTGTCGCTGGCGGGTTTGTCCACGCGCGCCACCACCACGGCGCTGGCGTTGATGGCGCCGCCCGGCACGCTGGCGCCCGGCGCCCGGTGCTGCGGCGCGCTCTCGCCGGTCAGCAGCGACAGGTCGACCGAGGTCTGGCCTTCGACGATCTCGCAGTCGGCGGCAAAGGCTTCGCCGGGTTTGACCAGGATGAAATGGCCGGCGCGCAGCGCCGAGGCGGCCACGGTGCTGCCGCCGCGTCCGAGCGGCCAGTCCGGCAGGCGCGTGGCGGAAGCGGGCAGGCCGTGCTGCATGCGTTCCAGCGCGGCGGATGCCTTGCGCCGCGCAGCCAGTTCCAGGTAGCGGCTGCACAGCAGCAGGAAGATGAACATGGTCACGGAGTCGTAGTACACGTCGCCGTGTCCGCGCCAGGTGGCGATGCAGCTGGCGCCAAAGGCGGCGGCGATGCCCAGCGCCACCGGCAGGTCCATGCCGAGGGCGCGGGCGCGCAGGCTGTTCCACGCGCCACGGAAGAAGGGCAGCGCCGAGTAGCAAACGGCGGGCAGCGTGAGCAGCAGGCTGGCCCACTGCATCAGCGCGGCCATGCTGTCGTCCAGCGTGCCGTCTTCGGCCAGGTAGGCGGGGGCGACGTACATCATCACCTGCATCATGGACAGGCCGGCCACGAACAGCTGGCGGCCCAGCGTGCGGCCGGCCTGCTGCAATTGCTTGCTGTGGCGGGCCGCGTCGTAGGGCCAGGCCTGGTAGCCGATGGCGTGCAGCGCGCCGAGTATGTCGGCGGGCTGGCAGCGGTCCTTGTGCCATCGCACTTGCAGGCGCTCGGTGGCCACGTTCATGCTGGCGTGCTGCACGCCGGGCAGCTGCATCAGGCGGCGTTCGATCAGCCACACGCAGGCTGCGCAGCGTATGCCTTCCACCAGCAGGGTTGCTTCGGAGTCGGCCGGGTTGCCGTCGCGCGCGGCGAAGCGGGGATCGGCGTTGTCGTACAGAGCCAGTTCGGGCGGCGCAAGGCTGGCTTGCGCGGCGGTAGCTGCGTAGCCGCTGCGTTCGCGGTAGTAGGACGACTGGCCGGCGTCGGAGATGGCCTGGGCGACGGCGGCGCAGCCGGGGCAGCACATATCATGCTCAACCCCGTCTATCAGCGCCGGCCAGCGTTCGCCGCCACCCAGCGGCAGGCCGCAGTGGTAGCAGTGGGCGGGCTGGGGAGAAGTCCACGCGGCCGTTGTTGCGGTATGCGCTGCGGCATGCACAGGATGGGTCATGGCCGGGCTCCGACGCACAGGGCGTCCATCCAGCCGTGGGCCGCGATGGCATCCGGCATGCCGAGCGCCTGCAGCAGCGGCGATGCGGCGCCGCTGGCGCGCAGCAGGCCCAGTAGGCCGAAGGCGAGTACCAGCAGGCCGCAGGCGGTGCGAACCGCTGGCCGCTGCAGTCCTTGCCGCACTTGCGCGCCCAGCAGGCCAAGCGCCGTCAGCATGGGCAGGGTGCCGAGGCCGAAGGCCAGCATCACGGCGGCGCCCTGCACGGCCGAGCCGCTCAGGGCGGCGGTCAGCAGCATGCTGTAGACCATGGCGCAGGGCACCCAGCCCCACAGGCCGCCCAGGCAGAGGGCTTTCAGCGGCGTGTCCATCGGCATCAGGGGGCGCAGCAGCGGCTGTATGCGCCGCCACAATGCGCCGCCCGCGCTTTCCACGCGCGCCAGGCCGCGCCAGGCGTTCATCAGGTAAAGGCCGAGGGCGACCAGCATCAGGTTGGCCAGCCCGAAGGCGGCGTTCTGCCAGTGCGCGATTTGCGCCAGGCTGGCCGCGCCCCCGGCCAGTCCGCCCGCAACGGCGCCGGCCAGCATATAGCTGCCTATGCGCCCGGCGTTGTAGGCAGCCATGCGCAGCGCCGTGCCGTGCACGGCGGGCGCGATGGGAATCACGCGCCGGCCTGACGGCATGGCGGTCAGCGCGCTGACTATGCCGCCGCACATGCCGGCGCAATGCACGCTGCCGGCCAGGCCGACCAGGAATACCGGCAGCAGGTTCAAGCCGTTCATGGCAGTGTCATTTCCGCTTCAGATGGTCTTCGAGTAGCGCAGCGGCTGGACATTGGCGGCGCCCTGGTCCTGCGCGCGCGGCATGCCGAGGTAGCGGTCGAACACCATGCAGATATTGCGCACCACCAGGCGGCCTTTCAGCGTCACCGACAGCCATTCGCTGTCGATGGAGACCAGCCCCTCCTGCTCCAGCGCGCGCAGCTGTTCCAGCTCGGCGGCGAAGTAGTCCGCGAAGCGCAGCGGGTAGGCCAGTTCGATGGAGGCGATCGACAATTCAAAATTGCACATCAGCTTTTGAATCACCAGGCGCCTGAGCAGGTCGTCCGTATTGAGCTTGATGCCGCGCGCCACGGGCAAGCTGCCCTGGTCCAGTTTTTCGTAGTAGGCGTCCAGCGTTTTTTCGTTCTGGCTGTAGGTGCTGCCCACCGAGCCGATGGCCGATACGCCCACCGCCACCAGGTCCGCTTCCGCGTGCGTGGAATAGCCCTGGAAGTTGCGGTGCAAACGGCCCTGGCGCTGGGCCACGGCCAGGTCGTCGTCCGGCTTGGCGAAATGGTCCATGCCGATATACACGTAGCCGGCCGCGGTCAGTTCGCGGATGCACAGGGCCAGCATGTCCAGCTTGACGTTGGCCGGCGGCAGGTCGGCATCAAGGATGCGGCGCTGCGGCTTGAACAGGTGCGGCAGGTGCGCGTAGTTGTACAGCGCAATGCGGTCCGGGCCGGCCGCGATCACCTTGGCCATGGTCTGGCGCATGGTGTCCAGGGTCTGCTTCGGCAGGCCGTAGATCAGGTCTATGCTGATGGAGCGGAAGCCCGCGTCGCGCGCGGCCTGCATCACGGCCAGCGTTTCCGCTTCCGGCTGGATGCGGTTGACGGCCTTCTGCACGTCGGGGTCGAAGTCCTGCACGCCCAGGCTGACCCGGTTGAAGCCTTGCGCGCGCAGCGAGTGCACGCGATCGCGCGACACGGTGCGCGGATCGATCTCGATCGAATATTCGCCCTCCTCGTCCGGCGCGAACGCGAAGTTCTCGCGCAGGTGGGCCATCAGCTCCTCCATCTGGCGGTCGCTCAGATAGGTCGGCGTACCGCCGCCGAAGTGCAACTGGGCGAGCTGGTTCATGCCGGAGAACAGCTTGCCCTGCATGCCGATTTCCTGCTTCAGATAGCTCAGGTAGGTGGCCGCCTTGCTGCGGTCCTTGGTGACGATCTTGTTGCAGCCGCAGTAGTAGCAGACCGTGTCGCAGAACGGAATGTGCACGTACAGCGACAGCGGGCCGCGCCCGCCGCCGCGCATCTTCTGTCCCGCCACGGCTTCCAGGTAGCTGCCGTAGCCGAAGTCCGGGTTGAAGCGGTCGGCTGTCGGGTAGGAGGTGTAGCGCGGCCCGGAGGTGCTCAGCCGGGTGATGGTGGCGGCGTCGAACTGCAGCGGCATGGCGGCGGTGGTGAGTGGCATGGCTTCCACCTCGCTTATGCGGCCAGGCGCTTGGCGCCGCTGCCCTTGTTGCTGTTCCGCTCGCGGATCGGGCTGACCTTGCTGCGTTGTTCAGGCAGCGCGCGCTTGCCGAACTTGAACAGGCTCACCGCCTGTTTCAGGCCGCCCGCTTCCACCGCCAGGCTGTTGGCCGCCGCCGCCGCTTCCTCCACCAGCGCCGCGTTCTGCTGCGTCACCTGGTCCATATGGGCGATGGCCTGGTTCACCTGGTCCACGCCTATGCTTTGTTCGCGCGAGGCCACCGAGATCTCGTGCATGATGGCCGTCACCTGCTTGACCGAGCTGACCACCTGCTCCATGGTGGCGCCGGCGCGGTGCACCTGCGTCATGCCGGCGCTGACCTTGCCCACCGAAACGTCGATCAGCTGCTTGATGTCCTTGGCCGCCACCGACGAGCGCTGCGCCAGGTTGCGCACCTCGCCCGCCACCACGGCGAAGCCGCGTCCCTGCTCGCCGGCGCGGGCCGCTTCCACCGCCGCGTTCAGCGCCAGGATGTTGGTCTGGAAGGCGATGCCCTCGATCAGGCCGATAATGTCCACGATCTTGCGCGAGGAGGCGTTGATGTCGTCCATGGTGGCGATCACGTCGGCCACGATTTCGCCGCCCTCTTCCGCCACGTTGGAGGCGGCCAGCGCCAGCTCATTGGCCTGCACCGAGTTGTCGGCGTTCTGTTTCACGGTCGAGGCGAATTCCTCGATGCTGGAGGCGGTTTGCTCCAGGCTGGCGGCCTGCGCTTCGGTGCGGCCGGACAGGTCGGCGTTGCCGGCGGCGATCTGGCGCGTGGCCACGGCCATGGTCTCCACATTGACGCGAACGTCGCGGATGGTGGCGATCAGGTTGCTGTTCATTTGCTGCAGCGCGCGCAGCAGCTGGCCCACTTCGTCGGTGGCGTGGGTTTCAAAGGTGCTCGACAGGTCGCCCGCCGCAATCGAGCGCGCGCCTTGCAGCGCCTGCTTCAGCGGCTGTATCACGCTGGTGCGCAGGGTGTACCACAGGAAGACATTGACCAGCAGGCCGATGAAGGTGGCGCCGAAGATGCTGTAGCGCGTCAGCGCCGAGGCGCCCTCGCCGAACAGGCTGGCCAGGCAGACGAACAGCAGCAGCGTGTTGACGCCGCTGGTGGCGGCCCAGATGCGGGTGGCCAGCGAGGAATGGCTCAGGCGCGCCAGCCAGTGCGCCACGCCGGTGCGGATCAGCTGGCCGTTCTTGATCGTCAGGCCCGCCGTGGCGCCGCCCTCGCGGATCTGGCGGTAGGCCTGCTCCGCTTCCTGCACCTGGGCGCGGGTGGCGCGGGTGCGCACCGACATATAGCCCAGCGTCTGGCCGTCCTCGCGGATCGGCGTCACATTCGCCTTGACCCAGTAGTAGTCGCCGTTCTTGCAGCGGTTCTTCACCATGCCGGTCCACGGCATGCCTGCGCGGATCGAGCTCCACAGGTCGGCGAAGGCCTGCGGCGGCATGTCCGGATGGCGCACGATGTTCTGCGGCGCGCCGATCAGCTCCTGCTCGCTGAAACCGCTGATCTGGACGAAGTAGGGATTGACGTAGACGATATTGCCGCTCAGGTCGGTTTTCGAGACGATGGCCTGGTCGTCTGCAAGTTCGACTTCGCGGTTGGTGACGGGTAAATTGGTGCGCACGGTGCTCTCCTGCTGGCTGTTTTTCTTGCTGTATCGCAAGACATATAGCCAGTGTACGGAGAGCGGCGGACAAATTTATTGATGTAGATCAAAAATGGCCGGATTGCGCCGGGCTCACTTTCCCGGTAGGGACTTGAGCAGGCTGTCGCGCAGGGCCACCACGCTTTTTTGCATTTTTGGAAACTCCTGGGCCGACAGGCCGCAGGCCTGGAACAGGTTGTTGCCCTCGGCCGCCTTGCGCCGCAGCTGCCGCCCTTCCTCGGTCAGGTTGACGATGACCTGGCGCTCGTCGGCGGTGGCGCGCTGGCGCGTCAGATAGCCCATCGCCTCCAGTTTCTTCAGGATGGGGGTGAGCGTATTGGACTCCAGGAACAGCTTTTCGCCCAGGCCGCTGACGGTCTGGTTCTCTTGCTCGGACAGCGCAATCACGGTGATGTACTGGGTGTAGGTCAGCCCCAGTACGTCCAGGATGGGCTTGTAGGCCTTGCCGAACGCCAGGTTGGCCGAATACACGGCGAAGCACAGGTAGTCGGCCAGCGGCAGGTCGGCGACGGCAAGGTCGTCTGGGGCGGCGGCGGGGGCAGGGACGGTATCCATGGGCTTTCCTTATCGGTGGAAAACCCATTATACATCGCATCCGATTCAATTGGCGCCGGCCGGCAGCGGACGCAGCGTGCCCACCGCGTGGCCCTGGGCGTAATCCACGCCCAGGCGGCGCACCAGCGCCAGGGTTTCCTCGTCCTCCACGTATTCGGCCACGGTCAGCATGCCCATCACGTGACCGACCTCGTTGATCGCTTTCACCAGCGCGTAGTTGATGGTGTTCTGCTTGATGTCGCGGATAAACATGCCGTCGATTTTCAGGTAGTCCACCGGCAGCGCCTTCAGGTAGGCGAAGGAGGACAGGCCGCTGCCGAAGTCATCCAGCGAAAAGCGGCAGCCCAGCGTCTTCAGGCGCGCCATGAAGGCCTGCGCCTGCGGCAGGTTGGCGATGACGGCCGTTTCCGTGATTTCGAAGCAGATGGCGGCAGGATCGATGCCGAATTCGGAAAACTGATCGAGGATGTAGTCGTGCAGGCCCTCGTCGTTGAGCGAGGAGCCGGACAGGTTGACCGAATAGAGCGCCTCGGCTCGGTGGCCGGCCACGCGCCTGCCGTGGATATAGCGGCAGACGGCGCGTATCACCCAGCGGTCGATCGCCACCATCAAGTCGTAGCGCTCGGCGGCCGGGATGAAGGCGCCGGGCGGGATCAGCTCGCCTTCGTCGTTCTGGATGCGTATCAGCACTTCGTCGTGCGCCGCCTCCCCGGCCTGGCGCCGCTGGTCCGGCTGGCCGCCGGGCGCCGCCGCCAGGGGCACGATGGGCAGCGCGTACAGGCGGAAGGCGTCGTGCTCGAAGGCGTCGTTCAGGCGCGACACCCACTGCATTTCGCCCTGCCGCTGGGCCAGCTTGAGGTCCGATTCCATGTACAGGTGCACGCGGTTGCGGCCGTGCTCCTTGGCCAGGTAGCAAGCCTGGTCGGCCGCCATCAGCAGCTCCGTCATCGATTTGCTGTCGTGCGTCACTTCCACCAGGCCGATGCTGGCGCCGATGTCGAAGCTGCGGCTGTCCCATACGAAGCGGAAGTTCTTGATCGACTGGCGCAGCTGGTCCGCCACCAGCATGGCCTGGTCGGGCGGACAGTGCGGCAGCAGCACGCCCAGCTCGTCGCCGCCCAGGCGGGCCAGCACGTCGCTGTCGCGCAGCTGGGCCTGCAGCATTTTGGCCAGCAGCTGCAGCAGCACGTCGCCGGCGCTGTGGCCGCAGGTGTCGTTGACGATCTTGAACTGGTCCAGGTCGATGTACAGCAGCGCGTGCGAGTGGCCGTCGTGCTTGGCCGTGTGCAGCGCGGCGGCGATCTGCTGTTCGAACTCGCGCCGGTTGATCAGGCCGGTGAGCGGGTCGTGGCTGGCGTACCAGGAAAGCTGCTGGGTCAGCTTGCGCTCGTGGCTCACGTCGCGGAACACCAGCACCGCGCCCAGCATCTCGCCGCTTTCGGACCAGATCGGCGAGGCCGAGTCCTCGATGGGAATCTGGCGCCCGTCGCGCGTGATCAGCTGGGCGCCGTTGCTCACGCCGATGGACTGGCGCAGGCGCAGGCAGCGCCTGGCCGCGTGCTCGTCCTTGCCGGCCGGCTCGCGCACCTGGCTGTGCGCCAGCGGCGCCGCGCCGGGCGCCAGCGGCTCGTAGGCCAGCTTCAGCGTCTGCTCGATGGGCTTGCCGACGGCCAGCTCGCGGCTCCAGCCGGTGAGCTGCTCGGCCACGCGGTTCATGAAGCGCGTATTGCCCTGCGCGTCGGTGGTGGCCACGCCGTCGCCGATCGAGGCCAGCGTCACCTCCGCCAGTTCGCGCTGCGCCGCCGCCTCCAGTTCCCGCAGCTTGGCCTGGGTGACGTCCCAGACGACGCCCAGGGTGCGCACGGCCCGGCCGCGCTCGTCGCACTGCGCGCAGGCCTTGGCGGCCAGCCAGTGCATGCTGCCGTTCGGCCATTGCACGCGGTATTCGAGTTCATAGGGGGTGCAGCGGTCGGCGGCATCCTGCATGCGGTGGAACAGCTCGTCGCGGTCGGCGGGATGGACGAACTGCAGAAAAGCGGAGAATGGCTGCTCAAGCTTGATTTCAGGCAGACCCAGCAGAGTGGCGCCGTCGGCCGACCAGTACACCGTGCTGCCGGCCACGCTGCCATCGGCCAGCACCGAGTCCCAGACGGCCATATGCGCCGCCGACATGGCCAGGCCCAAACGTGTGTCTAAATCCGACATGATGGCCTCCTCGTCAGGTTACGAGGATGAGACTGCGAAACTGGTAAAAAGTTCCGGGAGCCGCTAGCATGGGCGCACGAGTATCGGGATGGAGAAGACGGCATGGCGTCGCAGCAAAGCACGGTGGATTTTCTGGTGGACCAGATGGCGGGCGCGGGCACGCTGGCGGCGCGCAAGATGTTCGGCGAGTACGCCATTTATTGCGACGGCAAGATGTTCGCCCTGGTGTGCGACGACCAGCTGTTCATCAAGCCGGTGGAGGCCAGCCGCGCCTGGATAGGCACGCCGCAGGAGGCCCAGCCCTACCCGCAGGCCAAGCCCTGGTTTCTGATTTCGGGGGATTACTGGGACGAGCGCGAATGGCTCACCGAACTGGCGCGGCGCACGGCGGCGGCCTTGCCGCTGCCGGCGCCGAAAAAGAAAAAGGCTGCCAAGGCAGCCTAGTTCCTGGCCCTGGCCCATCAGGCGTCGCCGGATTGCGGCGCGGCGCTGCCGCTGCCCGCGCTGTCGCGCACGTTTTTCTGCACCGCCACCGCCGCGAACAGGCTCAGCACGAAGGACATGGCGTAGAAGCCCTTCTCGCTGGAGGCCAGCGTGGCGTTCCACAGGCCCACCGACAACAGCAGCAGCACCAGCAGCAGCGAGATCCAGCACAGGCCGAAATACAGATTGGTCACCTGCACGCCCTCGAGCCGGTCGCGCACCGACTTTTGCAGCGACACGGCGGCGAACAGGCCGTAGGCCAGCAGCGTGAAGTAATAGCCCTTCTCGTTGAGCTGCATGGTGGCGTTCCACAGCCCGGCCAGATAGGTGATCACGCCCACCAGCAGGGCGGCCCACGAAGCGCCGACGAAGGCGGCGGTTGGACGTTGCGGTGCAATCTTGTTCATGTAGCCTCCTGGTGTATGACTTGGGTATGCCGTATCTAATCAGAAATTTCAGTGCGAGCGCTTGAACAAACGCAAGAAACGGCCCGCCATCGTCACGCCCGCCAGCACGATGGCGCCGGCCACCACGCCGGCCACCGCGTCCAGCAGCGACGGCGTGACCGCCTTGAGCAGCGCGCCGGCGCCCGGCGTGGCGCCCATGAACTCGGCCGCATGGTGGATCACGTCGTGCGCGCCGGGGATGCCGTGCGTCAGGATGCCGCCGCCCACCATGAACATGGCCAGCGTGCCGGCCACCGACAGGAACTTCATCAGCTTGGGCGCGGCCGACAGCAGGAAGCGGCCCAGGCCCACCGTGAAGGCGCCCGCGCCGGGGCGCTGCGCCAGGTACAGGCCGGCGTCGTCCATCTTGACGATGGCCGCCACGATGCCGTACACGCCCACCGTCATCGCCACCGCGATGCCGGCCAGCACCGTCACCTGCTGCGCGAACGGCGCGTCGGCCACCGTGCCCAGCGCAATCACGATGATCTCGGCCGACAGGATGAAGTCGGTGCGCACGGCGCCCTTGATCTTGTCCTTTTCCAGCGCCACCATGTCCACCGCCGGATTGGCCAGGGCGGCCGCCAGTTCTGCGTGGTGGTGCTCGTCCTCGTGGCCGCCGTGCAGCAGCGGGTGGGCGATTTTCTCGAAGCCCTCGAAGCACAGATAGGCGCCGCCCACCATCAGCAGCGGCGTGATGCCCCAGGGCGCGAACGCGCTGATGGCCAGTGCGGCAGGCACCAGGATGGCCTTGTTCCGCATCGAACCGAGCGCCACCGCCCACACCACCGGCAGTTCGCGGTCGGCGTTCACGCCCGCCACTTGCTGGGCGTTCAGCGCCAGGTCGTCGCCCAGTACGCCGGCGGTTTTCTTGGCCGCCACTTTGCTCATGGCGGCCACGTCATCGAGGATGGTGGTGATATCGTCGATCAGGGCCAGCAGACTGGTGCCGGCCATCTCAGCAGCCCTCCGGAGCGGCAGGGGCGAGGAATGCGGGAGCGGGAGTGTTCATGGCGCGGTAGTGTGAGTGGATGCAGCGCCAATCTTACCTCATAAGCAACTGTCCGTAAGCAAGTGTTCGCGCAGGCGCGCTACAATGGCCGCTCGCAAAATCAGCTCGGGAACTCAGCATGGCCTTCAGCACCTGGATCACCTTCGTTATCGCCGCCTCCATCATTGCCGTGTCGCCCGGTTCCGGCGCCGTGCTGTCCATGTCGCACGGCCTGTCCTACGGCGTGCGCAAGGCCAGCGGCACCATCCTCGGCCTGCAGGCGGGCTTGCTGCTGGTGCTGGCCATTGCCGGCGCGGGCGTGGGCTCGCTGCTGCTGGCGTCCGAACTGGCCTTCAATGTGGTGAAGACCGTGGGCGCGCTGTACCTGATCTGGCTCGGCTTCAGCCAGTGGCGCGCCAAGGTGCAGGCCGCGCCGGGCGGGGCGGACGCGGCGGCGGACGGCGCGCAGGCCAAGGCCGTGCTGCCTTCGCTGCAAAAGCGCGTGTTGACCGGCTTCCTGACCAATGCCACCAATCCCAAGGGCATCATTTTCATGGTGGCCGTGCTGCCGCAGTTTATCGCCCAGGATCACCCGCTCGTGCCGCAACTGCTGATTTTGGCCGCCACCATGTGCACCATCGACCTGGTGGTCATGCACAGCTACGCCTTCCTGGCCTCGTCCATGCAGCGCTTCTTCCGCGACGCCAAGTCCGTCAAGCGCCAGAACCGCGTTTTCGGCGGCCTGCTGATGGCGGTCGGCGCGGCGCTGTTCTTCGTCAAGCGCGGCGGCGCCCACGCCTGATGTGGAACGGATGTGAAAACATTTGTAACGGCCGTCGTCTGAACCGCAATTGCGGCGTTAAATAGACTCATTACATCCTGGAGTGCCGCCATGGGCCGCAAATTCGTACACCTGATCCTGTTGACCGCGCTGGTCGCCGTCAGTTCGCTGGCGCTGGCCGGCGACGATCCGCCTGCCCGCGTGGGCCGCATTTCCAGCGCCGAGGGCCAGGTTACGGTCGAGGCCGACGGCGAGCAGGCCAGCGGCAACCTGCTGAACTGGCCCGTGGCGGGCGGCAGCCGCGTGACGGCCGCGCCGGGTTCGCGGCTGGAGTTCCGCATCGGCTCGGCGGCCATCCGCCTGGACGGCGACTCCAGCCTGGAAGTGGAGGCGCTGGACGATGACAGCCTGCGCCTGCGCCTGAACTACGGCAGCGTCAGCGTGCGCCTGCGCAGCGGCGAACTGCTGGGCGACTTTGAACTGAACACGCCGCAAGCGCGCATCACCATGCTGGAGCCGGGCCTGGTGCGCGTGGACAGCGAGCGCCAGCCGGACACCAGCGTGATCTCGGTGCTGGCCGGCGCGGCCAGCGTGGACGGCGGCGGCGCCGCCCTCACGCTGCGCGCGGGAAAACGCGCCGTGGTGCAGGGCGAGCAGGTCAGCACCGGCCAGGCGCAGCGCGACCGCTTTGACGACTGGGTGCTGGCGCGCGACAAGCGCGACGAGAACTCGCAGTCGCTGCGCTATGTGACGGCGGACGTCACCGGCTACGAGGAACTGGACCAGTACGGCAGCTGGCGCGAGAGCGAGGACTACGGCCCGCTGTGGTCGCCCCGCTCGGTGCCGGTGGGCTGGGCGCCCTACCGCGACGGCCGCTGGACCTGGCTGGACCCGTGGGGCTGGACCTGGGTGGACGACGCGCCCTGGGGCTACGCGCCCTCGCACTACGGCCGCTGGGTGATGCTGGACGCGCGCTGGTACTGGGCGCCGGGCCGCATCACCTCGCGTCCTGTCTGGGCGCCGGCGCTGGTGGGCTGGGTGGGCGGCAGCAACTGGAGCGTCGCCTTTGCCGACCGCCGCAACGGCCCCGGCGTGGGCTGGTATCCGCTCACGCCGCGCGACCGCTTTGTGCCGAACTACCGCGTGTCGGCCGAGCATGAGCGCCGCCTGGGCTGGAGCCACCAGAACAGCGTGCACTGGAAGCCGCAGCGCGAAGTGCGCCGCGAAGGCGTGACCGTCTTGCCGCGCGAGCAGTTCGATGCGCGCCGCACCGTGAATGTGGGCAAGGCGCCGCGTATTTCGCTGGCGCCGAACGACGCGCGCAATGTGCCGCTGTCGACCGCGCCGATGCCGGCCAACCGCGTGTGGCCGGGCGCGGTGACGCCGGGCCGCGTGATCGAAACCCGCCGCGACCGCGATCATGAACGCGACAACGCCGCTGAGCGCCAGCCGCGCATGAGCATCAACCCCGGCCAGAACCGCGCGCCGGCGCAGCAGCAGGCCATGCCGTTCGCCCAGCCGCCGGCCGCCGCGCCGCAGGCGGCCGACCGGAATGGCGACGAGGACCGCCGCCGGGCGCGCGAGGAGAATGACCGCCGCGAAGCCGGCCAGCGCTGGAACCGCCAGTCGATCCAGGCGCAGCAGCAGGCCCAGCCGCAGCCGCAGCAGCAAGCCCAGCCGCAGCCACCGGCGCAGCATCCATTTGCGCAGCCGGCGCAAGCTGCGCCGTCGCCGGCGGCCCAGTTCCGCCAGCGCGACGACGGGGCCGAGCAGCGCATGCGCGAACAGCGGGAGCAACGCGATCAGCAGCGGGCGCAGCGCGAACAGCGCGATATGCAAGCCGCCCGGCCTGCGCCGGTGGCCCAGCCTCCGCAGCCACAGCCGCAGCAAGCCCAGCCGGCTCCCCGTCCGCAGCCGCCGCCGCAAATGCAGGCGCCGCAGCCGAGGCCGCAGCAGCAGCGCGACGACGATAACAACAATGGCCGCCGCAGGGGCGGTGACAAGGATGAGCACAGGCAGCGCGAATAATGTCGGGAACACACTGCGTTTCAGGCCGGGATTTTGCACTTCCAGGCCGCGAATTATGCAGTTCATCACATTTTGATGGCGACTAGGGGCCACTTTTCATACAGTGGCCTCGTCACAAGTTCCCGACTATTTTTTTTTCCGCTGTATAAAAAAATAGTTTTTCGAGCCGGCTACCCGCCGGCTCTTTTTTTATTTACCGTCCGCCAGATGCCGTATGCGCGCCCGCCATTCACCCAGCGCCGACAGCGCGTCGTGAAATTCGCGCTCTATCAAATCCGCCTCGCTTGGTGTAATCTTGCCATCTAGTAAAGATTGTGAAACGGCCTCCGCCACATCGCCCACCTGGCTCATCACCCTGCACACGGTTTGCGACAGGTCGTCCTTGGCCACTTGCTCCGGCACCGGCACCACGAAAGCGGCCATGCCATGCCGTGTCAGCAGGGCGTGCAGGGGCAGCAGGGCGTCCTTCACGCCGGCTTTCTGGCACAGTTCTATGATGGCCGACACCTCCTCGAAGGAGGGGTAATGCGATGCAATCGACGGGGACAATTTGTTACGCAGCACGTTCACGGAAATCCCCATGCTTTGCGACAAAGCGTCGATTCCACCCGGATAGCTGCGCGCCACGGTGTACAGCGCGTCGTGCTGGTTCATGTCTGAGTACTTGCGGGTCATGGTGAAGCGTGTCCTTTTTTACCGATGCATTTAAATGCCACGGTCATTATGCTGTTATTCATTCAACTAGAGAGGTTGGGGAAATGAAGAAGTCTCTCCGCACTGCAATAGCGCTGGCCTTGTCGATGGCCCTGGCCATGAACGGCGCCTATGCCGACACGCGCCCGGCCAAGAGTTCCGGCTCGTTCAAGAGCGGATTTTCGTCGCAAAAGAGCAGCACTGCAAGAAATAACACCGCCCCAAGTAACAAATCGGGCGGCGCGGACAGCGCGGCCAGCCGGGGCGGCAACACCTCGTTCGGCTCCTTCGGTTCGTCGCGCCGCGCGCCGGACAGCGCCGCCGGCACGCGCAACCAGTCCGCCATGTCGCAGGACTTGTCGAAGCGCCAGGCCGAGGAAAACGCGCTGCGCGCCATGGACAGCCGCCGCGCCGCCCGCGAAGCCCAGCAGCGCACTTTGCCGCCGCTGGACCCGGTGGTGCCGCGCCAGCCGCAAGGGCCGCAATACGGCCAGCAGGCGCCGCAGTATGACAACCGTGGCTACGACCAGCGCGGCTACGACAACCGGGGCTATGACCAGCGCGGTTACGACCGCAATGGCCGCCTGGCCACCGCCGGCGCCGCAGCGGCGGGCGCGGTGCTGGGCTCGATCCTGACCGCGCCGGCCCACGCCAACCGCGCCCCGGTCCAGGCACCCGCGCCGTCCAACGTGCCGGCAGATATCGGCGCCCTCGGCCCGGTGGACCCGGCCAGCGGGGACGGTTCGGCGGCGGGCACGGCGGCGGCTACCGCCACGGGCAACACCGCCGGCATGGACGCCGCCGAGGCAGCGCAAGCCCGGCAGGCAAAGAAGGAATCGGGCGGCCTGGGCTGGTTGGGCTGGGCGCTGCTGATCGGCCTGGGCTACGTCGGCTGGCGCCTGCTGCGCGGCAGGCTGATGAAGCCGAAAGCCGGCCGCAACTACACTTTGGGAGATTGAGATGGGCTGGAAAGATGCAATCGATTACGTTCGCGGCGCCGCCACCAGGCACGGCCTGGCCGAAGCGCCGGCCGACCAGCAGTTGCCGCTGGGCGCGCGCATCGGCAGCGTGGTGAACCTGCAGCAGTCGCCGCTGCTGCGCGCCAGCACCGCCGGTTCGCTGATACGCATGCCGAACGGCAGCGACACCCGCATCCTGGCCATCTCGCGCATCAAGCTGAACCTGTCCGGCAAGCTGTACCGCTACTACCTGGACAAGGGCGACGACGCGGACGACGAGAAGTTCCTGCAAGTGTATGTAAACGAGCAGGGCCAGGTGGCCGAGATCCTGTACTGCACCCAGCTGGCCCGCGTGATCCCGGAAACGGTGGAGGACCAGGAAGCCTACACCGGCGAAGCGGGCTACGGCCTGGGCGACGCCAGCTACACCCTGTGGCGCGGGCAGCTGGGCGATTGTGGCCTGGACCCGCGCGACCTGGAACTGGCCTTCGGCAGCGAGGAAGGCCTGGTCTACCAGCGCGACGCCGGCAGCCCGGACGCGGAATTCGTGGCGCCGTTCAACGGCACCGAAACCCGCATCGACGACGCCGGCGGCATGGGCGGCTTGCAGCAGCAGATGTATTTGATGCCCTATGTCCGCGAGCTGAACGGCGCGGGCCGGGAGTTTTTGCTGATTACGACGGAAATACTCGCCAGCGTGAACGGCGATGCAGGGAAACGCGGTATCCATGTCGACTTTGTCATCGGCATACCGGTTGAGCAGGAACGTGTCGTCATCCAGTAAGGACGGCGGCGCGCACACGGCAGTTCCATCTTAACGAAAGGAAGGACAACATGAGCAACTCGAATGGCTGGGGTTTAACCGCGCGTCTGATTACCAAACACTTCGGCGCCCTGGGCGACCGCGTCTCCGAAGCGATTGCCAATTTCGATCCCGAAACGGCAACCGAGGCCGACCGCGACCGCCTGGCCGACACCTTGCGCGCCACGGCCCAGAAGCTGGCCGCCGCCCGTTCCTCCTTTGAAAAGGAGCATGCGGACGTGGTCAAGCTGCAAGAGCTGATCGCCAACGACGAAAAAGCCGCCGAAACCCTGGGCGAACGCCTGGCCTCGGGCCGCATCTCGGAAGCGACCATCAACCTGTTCTGCGACGAGCTGGAGTCGAACAAGGCGCGCCTGCCGCTGGAAATCCAGGAGCAGGCCGACGCCGAGGAGTATATGAACGAGCTGCAGAAGATCGTCGACGCGCTGTCGCAGCAGCTGGCCGACTTCGACGCCGCCGCCAAGAAGGCGTTGCAAGCGCTGGCGCAAGCCAACGCCCAGCGCGACCTGCAGCAGGTGCGCAGCGAGCGCCAGGAGCAGCTCAACGGCCTGAAAGGCTTGCAGGGCAATTCCAGCGCCCTGAACGCGCTGACCCGCCGCGCCCAGGCCGTGAGCAATGAAGCGGCCGGCATGAAGATCGTGGCCGACATCGGCCAGCGCCCGCACGACCAGGCCGCCGAGCTGGACGCGATCCGCAAGTCCGTCAGCAACCCGGGCGCCGCCGGCGGCGAGTCCGCGCTGGCCCGCCTGCAGCGCCTGTCCGGTAAAACCGCCACGGCATAATCAGGCCATGCATGCCGCCGGTATTGTGACCGCGTTACAATACCGGCTGGCATTCATTTTCTGGAATTATCATGGCAACAGCGATCCCACCGGGCGAGTCCCTCATCGAATACCCGAGCGATTTCCCCATCAAAGTGATGGGGCCGACCCATATCGACTTCGCGGCGACCATCGTGGAAGTCGTCATCAAGCACGACCCGACCTTCCACAAAGGCAAAATGGAAGAGCGGCCGTCGGCCAAGGGCAACTACACCGGCCTGACCGTCACCGTGCGCGCCACCAGCCGCCCGCAGCTGGACGCGCTGTACACCGAACTGTCGGCTCACCCGATGGTAAAAATCGTTATGTAACCAGATGGCGCTGCCGCGCCGGAGCGCACCATGAGCCTCACCCTCTACGTCGACAGCCAGTTCACCAGCCCTTATGCCCTGTCCGTGTTCGTCACGCTGAAGGAAAAAGGCCTGCCCTTCGAACTGAAAACCGTGGACCTGGACGCCGGGGCCAACCTGGAGCCGCCCTTCCGCGACCTGGCGCTGACCGCGCGCGTGCCGGCGCTGGTGCATAACGGCTTCGTGCTCACCGAGTCCAGCGCCATCAGCGAATACCTGGACGAAGTGTTTCCTGCGCCCGAATACCACGCCGTGCTGCCGCGCAATGCGCAGCGCCGCGCGCTGGCGCGCCAGGTCCAGGCCTGGCTGCGCAGCGATCTGATGCCTATCCGTCAAGAACGCAGCACCATCACCGTGTTCTACGAGCCGGCCACGCAGCCGCTGTCGCCCGCAGCGCGCGCGGCGGCGGACAAGCTGGTACGCGCCGCAAGCAAGCTGGTGGACGGCCCCAGCCTGTTCACCCGCTGGTGCGTGGCGGACACCGACCTGGCCGTCATGCTGATGCGCCTGATCAAAAGCGGCGACGAGGTGCCGCAGAAGCTGAAAGACTACGCCGAGGCCCAGTGGCAGCGCGCGCCGGTGCAGGAGTGGCTGGCGCTGGTGCCGAAAAAATAGGCACGGCAAGAAAGTATTTCAGCACTGACTTATAATGGCGGCATGTCTATCGCCCCGGCACTGATACGCCACCTCGGACAAGCCGAGTACGAACCCACCTTCGCCGCCATGCGCGCCTTCACGGACGCGCGCACGCCCGAAACCCCAGACGAGCTGTGGATCGTCGAGCACCCGCCCGTGTTCACGCTGGGCCTGGGGGCGGACCGCGGCCACCTGCTGGCCGGTGCTGCCGCCATCCCGGTGGTGCAGACCGACCGCGGCGGCGAGGTCACTTACCACGGCCCCGGCCAGGTGGTGATTTACCTGATGATGGACCTGCGCCGCAACAAGCCGGGCGGCAAGCTGTATGCGCGCCAGTTTGTGTACAAAATCGAGCAAGCCATCATCAATGTGCTGCAGGCGTATAATCTCGGCGGTGAACGCGTCGAGGGCGCGCCCGGCATTTATATTGCCGCCGGCCCGAAAAAGGGCGCCAAAATCGCCGCGCTCGGCCTGAAAGTGCGCGGCAACGGCTGCACCTACCATGGGGTGTCGCTGAATGTGGGTATGGACCTGGCCCCGTTCACCTGGATTAACCCTTGCGGCTATTCTGGACTGGAAACCATCGACATGCGCTCCATGGGAGTGGAAGCGCCGCTTGCCGACGTGCAGCTGGCGCTGGCCAACGAACTGGTGCGGCTGCTGGAAGCAGCTGTTCCCGCCGAAGAAACTACTGTATCAATTTAAGCCTATGACCACCGAGACCCCTTCCAGCACCGCCCCCGCCGCCCCAGCTTACAACGCAAGCGAAAAGCAAAAAGGCGCCAGCAAGACCTCGCGCATTCCGATCAAGATCACGCCCATCGAGCAGATCGAGCGCCTGAAAAAGCCGGAGTGGATCCGCGTCAAGGCCGCCTCCGCATCGACCCGCTTCTACGAGATCAAGGACATCCTGCGCGAGAACAAGCTGGTGACCGTGTGTGAAGAGGCGAGCTGCCCGAACATCGGCGAATGCTTCGGCAAGGGCACGGCCACCTTCATGATCATGGGTGACAAATGCACCCGCCGCTGCCCGTTCTGCGACGTCGGCCACGGCCGTCCGGATCCGCTGGACGTGGACGAGCCGCAAAACCTGGCCAACACCATCGCCAAGCTGCGCCTGAGCTATGTGGTCATCACCTCGGTGGACCGCGACGACCTGCGCGACGGCGGCGCCCAGCACTTTGTCGAGTGCATCACCAAGACCAAGGAACTGTCGCCCAAGACCCAGATCGAAGTGCTGGTGCCGGACTTCCGCGGCCGCCTGCAGAAGGCGCTGGACATCTTCGCCAACGGCCTGCCGGACGTGATGAACCACAACCTGGAAACCGTGCCGCGCCTGTACAAGGAAGCGCGTCCGGGTTCGGACTATATGCATTCGCTGAAGCTGCTCAAGGACTTCAAGGCCATGTATCCCGGCGTGAAGACCAAGTCCGGCATCATGGTGGGCCTGGGCGAGACCGACGAGGAAATCCTGCAGGTGATGCGCGACATGCGCGAGCACGACATCGACATGCTGACCATCGGCCAGTACCTGGCGCCGTCCAACAGCCACCTGCCGGTGCGCCGCTACGTGCACCCGGACGTGTTCAAGATGTTCGAGGAAGAAGCGTACAAGATGGGCTTCAAGCACGCGGCCGTGGGCGCCATGGTGCGTTCCTCCTACCATGCGGACGAACAGGCGCATAACGTACTGGAAGCCGTGTAAGCATGGCCGCGCTGCGCCTCGCGCCCTCGTGGGAGGCGCAGCTGCAAGACCAGTTCGGGCAGCCCTACTGGGCGGCCCTGAACGCTTTCGTCAAGGATGAATACGCGGCCGGGCCATGCTGCCCGGACGACGCCAGCATCTTCCGCGCCTTTGAGCTGACACCCTTCGACGACGTCAAGGTGGTGATACTCGGGCAGGATCCTTACCACACGCCCGGCGCGGCGCAGGGCTTCTGCTTCTCCATCCCGGAAGGCAACCGCCCGCAGCCGAGCCTGCAGAACATCTTCAAGGAGTTGGGAGAGGACCTGGGCGTGGCGCGCAGCCGCACCGACCTGTCGGACTGGGCGGAGCAAGGCGTGTTCCTGCTCAACAGCGTGCTGACGGTGCGCGCCCACGAAGCGGGTTCGCACGCGCGCAAGGGCTGGGAACAGTTCACCGACAGCGCCATCCGCCGCCTGTCGCAGGAGCGCGAGCACCTGGTGTTCATGCTGTGGGGCAGCTACGCGATCGCCAAGCAGGCCCTGATCGACGGCAGCAAGCACCACATCATCACCTCGCCCCACCCCTCGCCGCTGTCCGCCTACCGCGGCTTCTTCGGCAGCAAACCCTTCTCCCGCGCCAACAGCTACCTCGCAGCCCAGGGCCAAACGCCGATCAGCTGGGCTTGAGTGGACGCTGTGTCACGGCCTCTTCTTTGCGGCATGTTTTACGCGGAGAATTTCGATACAGCCTTTGTGGATGCGGTAGATGACGAGATAGTTCGGGTGGACGACCATTTCGCGGGTGCCCGCTTTGCGGCCGATTCTGTACAGCGTCGGCTGAGTGGTTAGCTGATCAGTTTTCTTCTCGATGAGTTCATCCAGCTTGAGCGCCGCTGCAGGGTTGTCTCTGGCGATGAAGTCCATAATGCGCTCGCGGTCCGCCAATGCCATTGGCCTCCAGAGCAGCCTCAAGGCTAGTCGCCTTTGATGCGTTTTTTCAAAACTTCGCGCTTGGCTGCAAAATACCGCTTTACCTCGTCGTTAGGAATACTTGGACGAGGATCATGGATGGCATCGTCCACTTCGGCGGCCAGCCATTCGTCGTAGCTGGCGTCGGAGTCGGGCGGTACGGCAGGTGCAGCGCTATTTTTGCTTCCTGCAGTCATCAGTTTCTCGTAGAGTCGGATTGGCGATTACTAGAGTATCGTTCCGGCCGGGATGATTGCAAACCACTTTTCGCAAACAATGGCCCCAAAAATAGCTAGGCCTTGGCGGCGGACAGGGCGCGGTACATCTCGATGGCGCTCAAGGTGGTTTGCTTGCCGTCCTCCGCTGCCGTGACCAGTTCCGTCATGCGGTGGTTCACCGGGGCGTCCATGCCCACGGATGCGGCCAGCGCCGTGATGGCGCCGTTCAGGTAGTGCACCTCGGTCTTGCGGCCCGCCTGCAAGTCCTCCCACATGGAGGAGCGCGCCTCCGGATCTATTTTCAGCATGGACGCGGCCACGCGCGTGAACAGCGCGTCCGGCAGGCGCAGGATCAGCGAGAAGGCGCGCGGCCCCACGCTGACCACCTTGGCCGGCTGGATGCCCGCCCTGGCCAGCACGGCGCGGCCCTCGTCCACCATCAGCGCCAGCGAGCGCCGGTAGCCGCGCTGGCGCAGCTGCTGCACCAGCGGCACGCCGGACAGGGCGTTGACGGAATTGTTCAGGTTAATCAGCAGCTTGCCCCACTGGACGGCGTCGAAGTCCGCGCATTCGCCCAGCGGCAAATGAGCCGCCCGGAACGCCGCCCGCCAGGGCGCCAGCGCGGGCGACGCTTCCACCATCAGCTCGCCGGCCGTGCCCCGGTGCAGGCGGCCGTCCGGCATCTGCACCACGTTGAAGGGCACCATGCCGGCCAGCACGGTCCAGCCGGGCAGCAGGCGGCGCAGCGTGGCGGCGTTGCCGACGCCGTTTTGCAGGCTGAGCACCAGCGCCGACGGATGGGCGTGGGCGCGGATGGCCTCGGCGGCGGCGGCCGTATCGGCGCTCTTGACCGTCACCAGTATCAGCGCCGGTTGGGATAGCGCGGCCAGCATGGCCGGGTCGTCCGCATAGGGCACGCGGGCGCCGTCCAGCAGCAGTTCGCGGCCCTGCAGGTCGGTCAGGTGCAAGCCGTGTTCGGCGATGCGCTGGCGCATGCGCGCCCGGCCCAGCAGGGTCACGCCGGCGCCCGCGCCCAGCAGCGCGCCGCCCACGTAGGCGCCGATCGAACCGGCGCCGAAGACGGCGATGGCGCCGGGATGGAGGGGAGCTCGAGTATCCATGGTTTGCAAAAAAACTACTGTTGTGGGCCAGGCTTCAATATGGACGCAATTGGCGGAGCCGACAGTAAAAATAGCGACAATCCAGCCACCTTTCTCTATCATTCGTCTATGACAAGGCAAAATGGAACAGGCTATGGACGCACCAAAATTTAACATTGAGCAGCTCGACGCCTTCGGCGCGGGCAAACTGCCCGGCTACATGGGCATCCACTTCACCGCCGTCGCCCCGGGCGAGGCCAGCGCCGAACTGACTGTGGCGCAGCACCACCTGGCGCCGAACGGCTATCTGCACGCCGGCACCGTGGTCACGCTGGCCGACACCGCCTGCGGCTATGGCTGCATCGCCAGCCTGCCGGAAGGCGCCCTGAATTTCACCACGCTGGAACTGAAGTCGAACCACCTCGGCACAGCGCGCGAGGGCGTCATCACCGTGACCGCCAAGGCCGCCCACATGGGCCGCACCACGCAGGTGTGGGACGCCACCGTGGTGCACAAAGACACGGGCAAGACCATCGCCCTGTTCCGCTGCACGCAAATGATCTTGTACCCGAAGTAATCGCTCCAAGGACAAGCACATGATGAAACTCGCCACGGCCGCCACCCTCGGCCTGCTGCTCGCCTCCTCCCTGGCCTGCGCGCAGACGCCGTACACCGAAGACTCCACCTACCAGGGCATGGGAGGCAAGGAGGGCATCAAGAAGATTACCGATACCTTCGTCGCGCTGATCACCTCCGACCCCCGCATCAAGGAAAGCTTCAACGACTTCGACATCCCGCAGCTGAACCAGCGCCTGCAGGAGCAGTTCTGCGAATTCGCCGGCGGCCCGTGCAAGTACAGCGGCAAATACCGCGACAAGACCATGGACGGCGTGGGCACCGTGCGCGACATGAAGTCGGTGCACATCGACCTGAAGATCACCAACGCCCAGTTCAACGCGCTGGCGGAAGACCTGCAGATCGCCATGGAGCAGCACGGCGTGCCGAGCAGCGTGTCGAACAAGCTGATCGCCAAGCTGGCGCCCATGCAGCGCGACATCGTCACCGCCTCGCCCGGCGTGCAAAGCAAGCCGGACATGGGCAAATTCCTGGCCACCGGCGGCGTGAGCCAGCTGGAAGGCGCGGGCGGCGGCGGCCTCACGCCGTGGGCGCTGATCACCGGCTACGGCTCGCGCGACAGCTGGGCCGCGAACGCCCACTACACGCACGTGAAAACGCAGGATTATTCGCTGGGCACTTACGGCGTGGCGGTCGGCGTGGGCGACCGGCTGGAATTGTCGCTGGCGCGCCAGGACTTCAAGGGCAGCCTGGCGCCGCTGAACGCGCTGCAGATCAAGCAGGACATCGTCGGCCTCAAGGTGCGCCTGCTGGGCGACGCGGTCTACGAGCAGGACGTGTGGGTGCCGCAGGTGGCCGTGGGCATCATGTACAAGAAGAACAAGGGCATAGGCGGCCTGGGCGCGCTGGGCATCACCAGCGTCACGCAGCTGGGCGCCAAGGACGACAGCGGCTACGACTACTACGTGTCCGCCACCAAGGTGCTGTTCGAGCAGAGTTTGCTGGTCAACGGCACGCTGCGCGCCACCAAGGCCAACCAGATGGGCATACTGGGCTTTGGCGGCGACCAGGGCGACCACGCCAAGCTGATGCCGGAAGTGTCGGTGGCGTATTTAATCAACCGCAAGCTGGCGCTGGGCGCCGAATACCGGCACAAGCCGCACAACCTCGGCGTGGACCCGGAAAAAGCCTATTACGACGCCTTTGTGGCCTGGTTCCCGACGCGCAATGTGTCGGTCACGGCGGCCTACGCCCATCTGGGCGAGATCACCGTGTTCAACAAGAAGAAGCAGAAGGGCTGGTATTTGTCCGTACAGACAGGCTTCTGACGGTCAGACCTTGGGGGCAGACCCCAGGGTCCGACCCCAGCCTTTAGCGTACCGATTTGCGGCGCATTGCCGCCAGGCCGAACAGGCCGAGGCCGAGCAGCGCCAGGCTGCCAGGCTCAGGAACGGAATTCCTCAGCACCAGCACTTCCAGGTTTTTCACCGTGAACTGGCCCGCGTTGTAGGCGAAAGTCCAGTCGGGATTGCCCGATCCGCCCACCTGGGTGCCCAGGCCGATGTCGCTGTAGTTGCTCGAGCCGCCCCAGTTGTTGTAGTCCAGGATGGACTGGCCGGCGCCGTAGTTATGGATCTGCATGGAGCCGTAGTTGTTGGCAAAGTCCGAGCGGTCGCCGAAATCGTAGTTGTTGTTGGTCGCGCCGGGCACGTTGGCGCTGTTGGCGGTGCCGTAATTGTATTGCCAGAATTCGATATTGCCCGTGCCGATACCGGTGCCGGTGGTAATGCCGGCCACGTTGGAGAACACGTTCATATTGCTCACGTTCTGCTGGAAGAAGGCGCCGGACGCCGCATTCGGCACGCCGATCTTGCCCGCATCATTGGTGAACGCGTCCATGGAAACGTAGGCATACATGAGCTGGCCGCCGGCGCGCTGCAGTTCCAGGTAGTAAGCGATGCGGCTGAACGAGCCGTTGGCGATGCTGGCGTGGTTGTCCACCGTGTAAGGGATGCTGTTGAAGTTGAAGCTGGCGACATTGGGCACGGCCAGCGAGTAGGCCAGCGTGTATTTGCTCGCTTCGGCTACTTGCGAGATGGCGCTGGCTTGGGCCAGCAGGGGCATGGCCAGGGCCAGCAGCAGGGACAGTCGCTTCATCGGTAAGATTCCTTGGTGTAAGATATATTAATTCAAAGCAAGTTACATGCCACGAATAAACATTCTTGAGAATCAAGGACTTACGATTTGACGTGGAAACTCCGCGCGGAAACTGTAAAGTTTTCCGACGCGGATGGGAGGCGGGGTTTTAGCCTTGCAGCGCTTTTTCAAGCAGCTTGTGCAGGGCCGGGAACTCCGGCTCGCCCACATAGCGCTTGATGATGCGGCCCTGCTTGTCGATCACGAAGGTGGTGGGCGTCATGGCCACGTTGCCGTAGGCCTTGGCCGCGTCGCCCTTCACGTCCAATGCCACCTTGAACGGCAGCTGGCGCGTTTCGGCGAAGTTCAGCACGTAGTTGGGCGGATCTTCCTTCATCGCCACCGCCACGAACTCCAGGCCCTGCGCCTTGTACTTGTTGTACGTGTCCACCATCTGCGGCATTTCCTTCACGCAGGTGGCGCAGGACGTGGCCCAGAAGTTCACCATCACCACCTTGCCCTGCAGGCTGGCGGGCGTGATCTGCTCGCCCTTGATGCCCAGGAAGGTGACGTCCGGCGCGCTGCTGTGCTGGCTGAGCGAGAAATACGCGGTCACGCCCAGGCCCGCGATGACGGCGGCGGCCAGGGCGGGTTTGATCCAGGCGGTGGAGGAGGACATGATCAGTTCGCTGCAGGTTTAGGCTGGTACTGTTTCCATTCGTCTTCGCTAATATACTCGAAAACCTTGACCACCTTGTACACGCCGCTCACGCCGCGCGCCACGTCGGCGGCGATGGTGCCTTCGCGCTGCGTGACGCGGCCCATCAGGTAGACGTTGCCGCGCTCGGTCACCACCTTGAAGGAGTTGGCCGAGATGTCTTTCATGTCCACCAGGCTGGCTTTCACCTTGGTGGTGATCAGCGCGTCGTTCGAGCGCGAGGTGTAGCTGGCCGGGCCGGCGATTTCCAGTTCATTGGTCACCGACAGCACGCCTTCGACGGCGCGCACTTCGCGCTCCAGGTTGTCCTTCATGGCCTGGTCGCGCACTTCGCCGGTCAGCAGCACGCGGCGGTTGAAGCTGGCCACGTTCACATGGCCGGCGTCGCCCACCAGGTTGGGCAGCTTGGTTTCGACCTTGAAGGCGATGGCCTTGTCTTCGGTTTGCGCGCCGAAGGTGCGGCGGTCGGACGCGGCCAGCGTGCCGCCCACGGCGCCGCCCACCACCAGCGGAACGCAGGCGGACAGCGAGGACAGCAGAACAGCGCCAAATACTACGCGGCGTACCACGGTGCCGGCTTTACTCATTCACATCTCCTCCGAATAGTGCGACGTCGATGCCGTCGCACAAAGCATGTATGGTCACCAGATGCACTTCCTGGATGCGGGCGGTGCGCTCGGCCGGCACGCAGATATGCACGTCGGCGTCGGTCAGCATTTTGCCGATGGCGCCGCCGCCCTTGCCGGTCAGCGCGATCACGCGCATCTCGCGCTCCAGCGCCGCCTCGATGGCCGCCATCACATTGGCCGAGTTGCCCGAGGTGGAAATGGCCAGCAGGATATCGCCCGCCTGGCCGAAGGCCTGCACCTGCTTCGAGAAGATCTCGCGGTAGCTGTAGTCGTTCGCCACGGCGGTCAGGATGGAGGTGTCGGTCGCCAGCGAAATGGCCGGCAGCGGGAAGCGTTCGCGCTCGAAGCGTCCCACCAGCTCGGCGGCGAAGTGCTGCGCGTCGGCAGCCGAGCCGCCGTTGCCGCACGCCAGGATCTTGTTACCGTTGGACAAAGCCGAAAACATCAGTTCGATCGCCTGGCCTATCGGCTGCGCCAGTACGGTGGCGGACTGGATCTTGATTTCGGCACTTTCGTGGAAATGGGAGAGGATGCGTTGAGTATTCATGGTGTGGGATTATAGTGCAGTCGCCCGCCGGGCCGGACAAGCGCTGTTAAATATGCTTACATTTCAGGCATGGGCTTCCAGAACGTTCTTAAGCCAGCTCAATTTGCCTGCATCGATCGCCACCAGGTCGAAACGGCATGGCGGAAGGGGTTTCAGGCGCAGCAGGTAGAACTGGGCGGCGTGGATCAGGCGGCGCTGCTTGGCCGGTGTGACGCTGGCCAGCGCCCCGCCGAAGCCGCCGCCGCCGCGCTGGCGCACTTCGACAAACACCAGCGCCGCCCCGTCCCGCATGATCAGGTCGATTTCGCCGCCCTTGCAGCGGAAATTGCGCTCGACCAGCCGCAGGCCATGCCGCTGCAGATGCGCCAGCGCCTCGTCCTCGCCCGCGTTGCCCTGCATCTGCCGCGTGGTGAGGGGCATGGCGGCGCCTAGGGCTGGGCGGCGGCGGCCGGCAGGGGCACGCCGTTTTTGTAGACAGCAGGCAACATGCGGCGCTCGAACGCAGCCGGGCCGTTGCCGAAATGTACTTTCAACTGCCCGGTCACGCCGTCCAGCTGGAAATCGGCCTGCTGCTTGCGCTGGGCGTTGCGGGCGATTTCATGCGCCACGCGGAAGGCGTCGATGCCGAGCGCGTACAGGCGCTCCATGTCCGCGTCCTTGCCCAGCGGCTGTGGGTAAACCATCACGGCCGGATGGTCGCGCTGGATCTGCCAGGGCAGGTCCAGCAGGCGCACGCCGTCCAGCTCGGGGCCGGGCAGCTGCCTGGCCTTGCCGGGATTGAGCGAGGAGGTGCCGTAGACGGGAATGTCGCCCAGCGGCGGCGCTTGCAGGGCCACGCGCAGCTGGCGCGCCTGGTCAGTGTCCAGCGCGGCAAACACGACGGCCGAGGGTTCGGCCTGCAGCCGCGCGCGCAATTGCACCAGCTCGGCGTCGTTCAGGTAGCCGTTCAGCACGGTCAAGTCGGCCGTCTTGGCGGCGCGGCCCAGGCGCTGCCATTGGGCTGCGAAGGCGCTGGCGCTGCGGCGCTGGTACTGGGCGGGGTTGGACAGCACGTAGGCAATGGCGCCCGGCTGTTCGCGCGCGGCCCAGCTGGCGGCCTGGCGCGCCTCGTCCTCGATGGACAGGCCGATCACCATCATCTGCGCCGGCAGCGTGGTCTCGCCGCGTCCGTCCGGGTGGTTGAGGGCGATGGTGGGCTTCAGCACCAGCGGGCTGGCGGCCACGGCGGTGACAGCGGAACGGGCCAGCGGGCCCACCACCATGTCCTGCTGCTCCAGCGTGGCGGCGTAGACGGCCAGCACGTCCTGCGTGGCGTCGCCGGTTTCAATCACGGTGACGGCGATGCCGGCGCGGTCGCGCTCCCAGGCCGCCATGAAGCCGTCGCGCACCGCCTCGGCGGCCACCCGCAGCGGCTCGGAGCGCAGCGGCAGCATCAGGCCGATGCGGTAGCCGGGCGCGCCATCGGCGCCGGCAGCGGCTTGTGCGCCATTGTCCGGCAGGGCGGCGGGCGTGCCGTTCTCCGTGCCCGGCATGGGCACGGCAAAGGTTTCCACGGCCGGCGGCGGCGGTTCGGGCGGGCGTTCCGGCGCCGGCCGCGCCGCGGGCGGCGCAGCTTGCTGCGGCGGGCTTGTAATTGACGTCACAGGCGCGCACAATTTGCCGGGCGCGTCGCAAGGCGTGCTGCAAGCGCTGGTCAGACTGGCTGCCAGGCACAACAGCAGCAATTTCACTCTTATAGGCAGCATTCAACCTCCATGACAGTACAAGCAACCAGCATCGCCACCCTGCCCGTCCTGGGCGAGACAGCCAACCAGACCTATCCTATCGCAACATTGTATGTAGTGGCGACCCCGATCGGTAATGTCACTGATATAAGTCTGCGCGCATTGCACGTTTTGAGCCTGGTGGACGCCGTGGCTTGCGAAGACACCCGCAACACCGCCCAGCTGATGACCCGTTTCGGCCTGCACAAGCCCCTGATCGCCGCCCACCAGCACAACGAGCGCGAGGCGGCCGAGACGCTGATCGCGCGGCTGCAGGCGGGCGAGCGCATCGCCCTGGTATCGGACGCGGGCACGCCCGCCGTGTCCGACCCCGGCGCGCGCATCGTGGACGCGGTGCGCGCGGCCGGCCTGCGCGTGGTGCCGCTGCCGGGCGCCTCGGCGGCCGTGGCCGCCATTTCCGCCAGCGGCCTGCTGAACGACCAGTTCCACTTCATCGGCTTCCTGCCGTCCAAGGCCAAGCAGCGCGACACCATGCTGCAGCAGCTGCGCAACGTCACCGCCACCATGGTGTTCTACGAAGCGCCGCACCGCATCGTTGAATGCGCCGCAGCGCTGGCGGCGGCGTTCGAGCCCACGCGCCAGGTGGTGTTCGCGCGCGAGCTGACCAAGCTGTTCGAGGAAATCCACCGCTGCCCGCTGTCCGAGGCCGTGGCCTGGCTGAACGCGGACGCGCACCGCGAAAAAGGCGAATACGTGGTGCTGGTGGAAGGCGTGGCCGAAGCCGAGGACGCGCAGGACGCCGAAGCCGAACGCATCCTCGCCCTGCTGGTGGCCGAGCTGCCGTTGAAGCAGGCCGCCGCGCTCACCGCGCAAATCACCGGCCGCAAGAAAAACGCGCTGTACGAGCGCGCCCTGCTGATGAAGGCCGACGCTGGCGCATAGACGCTGGATTGATGTTGATTTGGCAATTGATTTGCGGCCGCTTTCGCAGCATACTGGGCTGTTTGATGCTTAATGTTGTCCATTAGGCCATGCAAGTAACCCATCGCTGTTCTTACAAGGGGCTCTTATGATCTCGTCGGAAGAATTGAGCAAGTTGACTGCCAAGGCTGCAAAAAAAGAGGCTTTTCAAATGGGGAAGGCCAACACGTCGTGGGAGGATTTTGAGACGTGGATGAAGGACAAGTGGGGGCAGCCGCATGCGGCCAAGCTGCAGGCGCTGTACTACGATGCGATCGCAAATACCCAGATACTGGCAGACTATAACGCGGTGTGTCAGCGGTTTCTGAACCTTAATCTGGGAAATTTTCAGAGTTGCAAATTGGGATTGAGCGAGCAGCGTAAAGTGCGTCTTTGTAGTTTGGTCGATGCACTGGACATTGCGCTGCCCGGCAAAGTCGACTTCCAGCCGACCATACTCATCAAGCTGCAGCCCAACTCCGAAGAGGCTGGCGGCAAGAACCGAAAAGAGCTGTTCAAGTCGCAGATCAAAGCCAGCGTTGCCCTGCTCAAGGCGGCTACCGCTTTGCTGAACTATCTATGCGATCTGTCGGATTTGGCGCGGCAAAATATGCGATCCGAGGAGGGAATGGATTTCCGCTTTCTGTTGACCACTGAGTTTTACAAGACGGCCAGCGGCCTGCCGGGAGGCATTTGCCACGTCCAGGTCCATAAGGCTTTGTCCGCCAAGTCCACGCAATTCTTCGTGCGCATGGGATGAAGGCGCCGGCAGGCAGGCGCTACCACTTGCAACCGTGGTCCTTTTTGTCCATGGCCAGCAGTAGCGGCGCCAGCAGGCCGCCCGGGATGCCGTCCTTGCAGTCGGCGCGCGCCGCCCGCGACATCTTGCGCGCCAGCGGCGTCTCACTGGCCAGCGGCTTCTCCGGGATCTGCCCCACCGCCGTGCCCGCCCTGGCCGGATCGCGCTCGTTCGCCACCTTGCGCGCCGAGCGCCGCGCCGCATCCATATCGAATTTTGGCGCCGCCTCGGCCTGCGCCGGCTCCGCGAACGGATCGGCCCGCGCCGCCGGTGCTTCCGACGCGGGCGCAGGCGCCACCCAGGTCATGCCCGGCGCTTCGGCCGCCGGCGCGGCCTCAGGGCTGGTTGCTGGCGCTGGTTTGCGCGCGGTGCGTTCCTTGCGGGTGTCCCTTTTTGGCGGCGGCGGTTCGGCTTGCACCGTCAGCGCTGCGCGCGGCGGCGGCAGTGGCTGCAGCATGGGCGGCGCGACAGGCGCCGGGCGCAGCCAGACCGTGATGGTTTCCCGCGGCGGCAGCACGGGCGCCGGCGGCGTCCAGCCGAAACGGGACTGATACAGCAGCATCACGTGCAGCACGATGGAAATCGACACGCCGACGGCAATGCCGCCCGGCGAGCCATACCGCTCCGCTGCGTAGGAAGTGTGCAGGCGCATGATGTTTTGCTTAATTCGTATGCAGCCAGTGTCCCATATTGAAGAAAAACCTGCATTTCTAAAGTTTTTTCGTCCCTGCCCTTGACCGAAGAAAACCCAGCTTGTATTATCTTGCTTCTTCGGAGTGTAGCGCAGCCCGGTAGCGCACCTGGTTTGGGACCAGGGGGTCCAAGGTTCGAATCCTTGTACTCCGACCAAAATTTAAAAACCCGCTTGATGGCAACATCAAGCGGGTTTTTTCTATTGGCAAACCAATTTAAAAACCTGGGGTCGGACCCATCGGGTCCGACCCCAAGGCTGTCAGCCTGCGCGCTTCGCCGCGATGGCGTTGCCGGCCCGGCTGGAGCCCTTGCGGCCCAGTATCTGCGAAATGTACGCCCCCGCGTCCACTACGATGTCGAGATCGATGCCGGTATGGATGCCCAGCCCGTTCATCATGTACAGCACATCCTCCGTCGCCACGTTGCCGGTGGCGCCCTTGGCGTAGGGGCAGCCGCCTAGACCCGATACCGACGAGTGGAAGATCGAGATGCCCAGCTCCAGGCTGGCGTAGATGTTGGCCAGCGCTTGGCCGTAGGTGTCGTGGAAATGGCCGGACAAGCCGTCGAGCCGGAACGCGCTGATCGCCGTTTGCATCACCGCCTGCGTCTTGCGCGGCGTGGCTACGCCGATGGTGTCGGCGATGTCGATCTCGTCGCAGCCCAGGTCGCGCATGCGGCCCACCACGTCGGCCACGGCGTCCAGCGGCACTTCGCCCTGGTAGGGGCAGCCGAAGGAGCAGCTGATGGAGCCGCGCAGGCGCAGGCCGTTGTCCTTGGCCGCCTTGGCCACGTCCACAAAGCGCGCGATGGACTCGGCGATGGAGCAGTTGATGTTCTTTTGCGAGAACGCCTCCGAGGCCGAGCCGAAGATCACCACCTCGTCCGTCCTGGCCGCCAGCGCCGCCTCAAAGCCCTGCATATTCGGCGTGAGCGCGGAGTAGATGGTGCCCGGCCTGCGCGCAATGGCTGCCATCACCTCTTTGCTGGTGGCCATCTGCGGCACCCACTTGGGCGACACGAAGGACGCCGCTTCGATATTGGCGAAGCCGGCGCTGGCCAGGCGGTTCACCAGTTCCGTCTTCACCTCGGCGGAGATGGTTTCCTTCTCGTTCTGCAGGCCGTCGCGCGGACCGACTTCAACGATTTTGACTTGTTTGGGCAGTGCGTTCATTTCGGTATCCTTGGGTCAGTATCCATGTTCTCGGTTGATGACATCGGCCACCGGCTCGCCGCGTTCCATCTGGCGGATTTTGCCGGCGATCTGCTGCACGCTTTCGCGCCGCAGCGTGAGTGCCGAGATATGCGGCGTGATGGTGATGCGCGGCTCCTGCCAGAACGGATGCTGCACCGGCAGCGGCTCGTTGCGGAACACGTCCAGCGTGGCGGCAGCGATGTGGCCGGACTTGACCAGCGTGAGCAAGTCCGGTTCGGCCACGTGCGCGCCGCGCGCCACGTTGATCAGGTAGGCGCCTTGCGGCAGCTTGCTCATATTGCTGCGGTTGAGAATATTGCTGGTGTCCGGCGTGAGCGGCAGCAGGCATACGGCCACGCGCGCGCCGCGCAGGAAGGTGTCCAGCCCCTCCTCGCCGTGGAAGCACTGCACGCCTTCCATGGTCTTGGCGCTGCGGCTCCAGGCGCGCAGCGGGAAGCCGAATTCCTTCAGCGCCTCCAGCACGCGCGTGCCCAGCACGCCCATGCCCAGCACGCCGACCGCGAAATCCTCACGGTTGTACTGCGGCAGCGGTGACCACTGCCCGGCGCGCGCCTGCGCCTCGTATTCGTCGAAACGGCGGTAGTAGCGCAGCACCGCGTGCGTGACGTATTCGGCCATCTGCACGCCCATGCCCGCGTCGCCGAGGCGCACGATGGGCACGTTGCGCGGCAGCGCCGCGTCGAACTTCAGTATGCCGTCCGCGCCGGCGCCGGTCAGGAACACGGCCTTCACTTCAGCCAGGTCGCGCAGCATGGCCTCCGGCGGCGCCCAGGTGATGGCGTAGTCGCAGGGCGGCGCGGTTTGCTCCGCCTGCCACACCACCACTTCCGCCTCCGGCAGGTGCCGCGCGAAGTCCTTGATCCAGGGATCCGTCTGGCCGTCCGCCCTGTGCAGCAGGATACGCATGCCGGGCCTCCTCAGGCGGCCTTGAAGGCCAGCAGCGGCGCGCCGTCCGTCACCTGGTCGCCCACTGCGTACAGCACTTCTTCCACCACGCCGTCGTGCGGCGCGGAGATGGTGTGCTCCATCTTCATCGCTTCCATGATGACCAGCGCGTCGCCCTTCTTCACGGCCTGGCCTTTTTCGGCCAGCACCGCCACCACCTTGCCCGGCATGGGCGCGGTCAGGCGGCCGCCTTCGGCTTCGGTTTCGCCGGCGTGCGCCATCGGGTCATTGTAGGTCAGCGCGTAGTGCGCGCCGCCGGTGAAGACGTGGACGGTATCGCCGTCGCGGCGCACGCTGCCGTGCCAGGCGGTGTCGCCCAGCTTGATGCTGAAGTCCGCGCCCTGCTGCGACATCAGGCTAAGGCGTTCGGGCTGCGCATCCGGGCAGGACGGCAGGTTGAACAGCCAGTCCGCGTCGCGATAGGTGACCTGCACGTTATAAGCCTTGGCCGGCAGCGCTGCCGCGTAGTCGTCCGTGAAGGACAGGCTGCGCGTGTAGGCGGTGTTCATGCGCCAGCCCAGCGCCGATCCCCACGGGTCGCCTGCGTTGGCGCCGGACTGCGCGGCAGATGCCTGCTTCTCCGCTTCGATCAGCGCCACAGCGGCCAGCGCCAGCGCGCCTTGCGCCGCGGGCTGCGCGGCCGGGAACAGTGTGTCGTGGTGGCGCTCGATCAGGCCGGTGTCCAGGTCCGCCGTGGCGAAGGCTTCGCCTTCCACCAGGCGTTTCAGGAAGGCGATGTTGGCCGCAAGGCCGACGATCTGGTACTGCGCCAGCGCCTGCGACATGCGGGCCAGCGCCTGCTTGCGGTCCGCGCCCCAGACGATCAGTTTGGCGATCATGGGGTCGTAGAACGGCGAGATGGCGTCGCCTTCACGCACGCCGGAGTCGATGCGCACGCCGGACGGATGGCCCGGAATGCCGCCCAGTTCGAAATTGACCGCGTCCGGCGTCGCCAGGTGGCGCAAGGTGCCGATCGACGGCAGGAAGCCCTTCTCCGGATTCTCCGCGTAGATGCGCGCTTCGATGGCGTGGCCGTGGATGCGCAGCTCATCCTGTTTCTTCGGCAGCGGCTCGCCGGCGGCAACGCGCAGCTGCCATTCCACCAGGTCGGTGCCGGTGATCATTTCGGTGACCGGATGCTCCACCTGCAGGCGGGTGTTCATCTCCATGAAGTAGAACGAGCCGTCCTGGTTGGCGATGAACTCCACCGTGCCGGCGCCCACGTAGCCCACCGCTTTGGCAGCGGCCACTGCCGCCTCGCCCATCGCGGCGCGGCGTTCGGCGCTCATGTTGGGCGCAGGCGCTTCTTCCAGGACTTTCTGGTGGCGGCGCTGCACCGAGCAGTCGCGCTCGAACAGGTAGATGCAGTTGCCCAGCGTGTCCGCGAACACCTGGATTTCGATATGGCGCGGGCGCTGCAGGTATTTCTCCGCCAGCACCTTGTCGTCGCCGAAGGAGCTGATGGCTTCGCGCTTGCACGAGGCCAGCGCGTCCTTGAATGCATCCGAATTTTCAACCACGCGCATGCCTTTGCCGCCGCCGCCGGCGGAAGCTTTCAGCAGCACGGGGTAGCCGATACGGTCGGCTTCCCGGTTCAGGAAATCGGCGTCCTGATTGTCGCCGTGGTAGCCGGGCACCAGGGGCACGGCGGCCTTCTCCATCAGCGACTTGGCGGCGGACTTGGAGCCCATCGCGCGCATCGCCGAAGCCGGCGGGCCAATGAACACCAGGCCCGCTTCGGCGCACGCGTCCGCGAACTCGGCGTTCTCGGACAGGAAGCCGTAGCCGGGGTGGATGGCTTGCGCGCCGGTGGCTTTCGCCACGGCGATGATCTTGTCGCCGCGCAGATAGCTTTCCTTGGCGGCGGCAGGGCCGATCAGCACCGCTTCGTCGCACACGGCGACGTGCTTGGCGTTGGCGTCCGCTTCCGAATATACGGCAACGGTCTTGATGCCCAGGCGGCGCGCGGTAGCGGCGACGCGGCAGGCAATTTCACCACGGTTGGCAATCAGGATTTTCTTGAACATGTGGTCTCTCTCTATCAGCTCGTGGCCTTAGATTTTTTTCTTGGCGGCGCTCGGCGGGTCAGCAGGCGCAGCTTTCCTTCTGCACTGACTCCAGCGTGTTGGCACGGGTGGTCAGGCCCAGCTTGGCCAGCAGCGCGCGGTCGTCGTTCGCTTCCGGGTTGTCGGTGGTGAGCAGCTTGTCGCCATAGAAGATGGAATTGGCGCCGGCCAGGAAGCACATGGCTTGCACCGCTTCGCCCATCTGGCGGCGGCCTGCGGACAGGCGCACGCGCGCTTTCGGCATGGTGATGCGGGCCACGGCGATGGTGCGCACGAATTCGAACGGGTCCAGCGGGTCCATGCCGTGCAGCGGCGTGCCTTCCACCTGCACCAGGTGGTTCACCGGCACCGATTCCGGATACGGATTCAGGTTGGCCAGCTGCGCGATCAGCCCCGCGCGCTGCAAACGCGTTTCGCCCATGCCCACGATGCCGCCGCAGCAAACCTTCAGGCCCGCGTTGCGCACGTGGCCCAGCGTGTCCAGGCGGTCCTGGTATTCGCGGGTGGAGATCACGTTGTTGTAGAACTCGGGCGCGGTGTCCAGGTTGTGGTTGTAATAGTCCAGGCCTGCGGCCTTCAGGCGCTCGGCCTGCTGCTCTTCCAGCATGCCCAGCGTGGCGCAGGTCTCCAGGCCCAGGGCCTTCACTTCGCGCACCATTTCTTCAACCTTGTCCATGTCGCGGTCCTTCGGGCTGCGCCATGCTGCGCCCATGCAGAAACGGGTGGCGCCGTTTTCCTTGGCCTGGCGCGCAGCTTCCAGCACGGTGTCGATGCCGAGGATCTTCTTGGCTTCCACGCCGGTGTCGTAGCGCGCGGCCTGCGGGCAGTAGCCGCAGTCTTCCTCGCAGCCGCCGGTCTTGATCGACAGCAGCGTGGCCAGTTCCACGTCGCCCGCCGGGAAGTTGGCGCGGTGGGTTTCCTGGGCGCGGAACATCAGTTCATTGAACGGCAGCTCGAACAGCGCCATCACGTCGTCCAGCGGCCAGGTCGCCGCTTCCGGCAGCTTGATGGCAGGGGTTGGGCGGTGCAGTTCTACGGTCTTTGGTTCTTGCAGGGACATCATGTTTCCTTCACGTTCAGGTATTGTTGCGGCGGGCCGGCCAGTTCGGCAGGCCCGTAAAGTCCAGATGCGCGGCTGCCGCTGCGGCAGTCGGCTGCGCCAGGCGCGGCACGCGGCCCAGCAGCGGTGCGGGTATGCGCTGCGCCAGTGCCGCCACGTTGTCGTCGGCGAAATTCATTTCGGTTTGCAGCTCGTTGGCCACCCAGCCCACCAGCTTCAGGCCGCGCGCGGCGATGGCCTCGGCGGTGAGCAGCGCGTGGCTGATGCAGCCCAGGCGCAGGCCCACCACCAGGATCACCGGCAGGTTGAGCTGCTGCGCCAGGTCGGCGGTGTCGAAGCTGTCGTTCAGCGGCACGCGGAAGCCGCCCACGCCTTCCACCACCACGGCGTCCGTGGCGGCGGCGATTTCCAGGTAGGCGGCCAGGATGGGCACCGCGTCTATGGTCACGCCTTCCATGGCGGCGGCGATGTGCGGCGCGGCCGGTTCCTTCAGCATGTAGGGCGTGGTCAGCGACTGCAGCATGGTGACGTTGCCGGCGGCGGTGAGCTGGTCGGCGTCGTCGTTATGCAGCACGCCGTTGCGCATCTCCGCGCCGGCGGCCACCGGCTTCATGCCGCAGGCGCGCACGCCCTGCTTCACCAGCGCGTGCAGCAGGGCTGACGAGGTGAGCGTCTTGCCGATTTCGGTATCCGTGCCGGTGACGAAGCAGGAGAAGCGTGGCGGCAGGCCCGCGCCGGCGGGCGCCGCCGAGGTGCCGCTTTCCGGCGCGGCAGCGGTATCCGCCGCAGGCGTTGCCAGGCCGACGGCAACGTCGGTATCCGGCGCGGCCACGGCCACGCCAGGCGCGTCGGCGGTGGGCGCGATGCCCGATTTTTCAGCGCTCATGGCTGGTCCTTTCGAGTGCGTTCAGTGCTGCGATGAGCTGGTCCACTTCGGCGGCGGTGTGGCCTGCTGCCAGCGTCACGCGCAGGCGCGACGTGCCTTGCGGGACCGTGGGCGGACGGATGCCGCCTACCCACAGGCCTTGCGCATACAGGGCTGCTGCGGCGCGCATGGTTTCCGGGTTCTCGCCGATGATAATGGGCTGCACCGCCGTATCGGACGGCATGTGCTGCCAGCGCTCCAGCTTCAGGCCGGTGCGCAGCTGTTTCACCAGGCTTTGCACGTTGGCGCGGCGCGCGCGGCCTTCTTCGCCGGCGATGATGTCCACGCTGGTCAGCAGTGCGTGCGCCAGCGCCGGCGGTGCGGCGGTGGTGAAGATGTAGGGACGGGCGGTCTGGATCAGGGTTTCGATCACGACTTCATGCGCGGCGACGAAGGCGCCGCCCACGCCGGCGGCCTTGCCCAGCGTGCCCATGTAGACCAGGTAGGGCGAGCGCAAATTGAAGTGCTCCAGCGCGCCGCGTCCGTTCTCGCCCAGCGTGCCGAAGCCGTGCGCGTCGTCCACCACCAGCCAGGCGCCGTGCTGTTCGCACAGCGCCAGCAGTTCCGGCAGCGGGGCCAGGTCGCCGTCCATGCTGAACACGGAGTCGGTGACGACGATCTTGTTGGCGGCGGTGCTGGCGGCCAGCAGGCCTGCCAGCGCTTCCACGTCCGCGTGGCCGTAGACCTTGATCGTGGTGCGCGACAGGCGCGCGCCGTCGATCAGCGAGGCGTGGTTCAGCGATTCGGAGAAGAACTCGGTGTCCTTGTCGCCCGCCGCCAGGCCGGTCAGCACGGCCAGGTTGGCCATATAGCCGGTGCAGAAGTACAGCGCGCGCGCCGACGCGATATGCGTGCCGACGAATTCGGCCAGGCGCTCTTCCAGCTGCGCGTGGGCGCGGCTATGGCCGCTGATCAGGTGCGAGGCGCCGCTGCCTGCGCCGTACAGCGCTACCCCTTCCTGCAGCGCCGCCATCACGCGCGGATGGCTGGCCAGGCTCAGGTAGTCGTTGCTGCTGAAGCACAGCACTTCGCGGCCGTCCACGGTCAGGCGCGGGCCGGTGGGCGAGTCCACCGTGCGGCGCTTGCGTATCAGGCTGCGTTCTTCGAGCACGTCGAGCCGGGACTGGAGTTTGGTCAGCAGCTCCATCATGCCCCCGCTCCGGCCAGCGTGGCTTCGAACACGGACAGCGTGCGCGCAGCCAGGCCGTCGATTTCCTCGTCGTCGAGGATATAGGGCGGCATCAGGTAAATCGTCGGGCCGATGGGGCGCAGCAGCAGTTCCTGGCGCGTGGCTTCGGCGAAGTAGCGGCGCGAGAACGTCGGTCCCGCGTCGATGGCGTCGAAGGCCCAGATCATCCCTTGCTGGCGGGCGTTCTTGATGCGCTCGTGGTTGGCCAGCGGCGCCAGCGCCTTGGTCAGGCGTTCGGCGCGGACCTTGTTCGCGGCCAGCACATTGTCCTGCTCGAAGATGTCCAGCGTGGCCAGGGCCGCGCGGCAAGCCAGCGGATTGCCGGTGTAGGAGTGCGAGTGCAGGAAGCCGCGCGTGACGTCGGCGCTGTAGAAGGCCTGGTAGATCTCGTCGCGCGACAGCACCAGCGACAAGGGCAGGTAGCCGCCGCTGATGCCTTTGGACAGGCACAGGAAGTCAGGCCATACGCCCGCCTGCTCGCAGGCGAAGAAGGTGCCGGTGCGGCCGCAGCCGACGGCGATTTCGTCCAGGATGAGGTGCACGGAATGCCGGTCGCACAGCGCGCGCACCAGTTGCAGGTAGAGCGGGTCGTGCATCGCCATGCCGGTGGCGCACTGCACCAGCGGCTCGATGATGATGGCGGCGATCTTGTCCCCGCGCTCGTTGAACAGGCGCTCCACGTCGGCGGCGGCGCGGCGTGCCGCATTTTCCGCGCGCTCCTGTGCCGTTTCGCCTTCGGCAGCCTGGCGCGCATCCGGCGACATCACCGTTTGCGTGGCGCGCAGCAGCGGGCCGTAGGCGTCCTTGAACAGCGCCACATCGGTCACGGCCAAAGCCCCTATGGTCTCGCCGTGGTAGCTGCCCTTGAGGCAAACGAATTCCTGCTTGTCCTGCTGGCCCTTGTTGCGCCAGGAGTGGAAGCTCATCTTCAAAGCGATTTCGACGGCGGATGCGCCGTCCGATGCGTAGAACGCGTGGCCCAGGTTGTGGCCCGTCAGCGCGGCCAGGCGCTCGGACAGTTCGATCACCGGCTCGTGCGTGAAGCCGGCCAGCATGGCGTGCTCCAGCGAGTCCAACTGGTCTTTCAGCGCGGCGTTGATGCGCGGGTTGGCGTGGCCGAACAGGTTCACCCACCAGGAGCTGATCGCGTCCAGGTAGCGGCGGCCTTCATGGTCGTACAGCCACGCGCCGCGGCCGTACTTCACCGGGATCAGCGGTACAGTCTCGTGGTGCTGCATCTGGGTGCACGGGTGCCATACACTGCGCAGGCTGCGTGCTACCCAATCACTTGTTTGAGTCGATTCCAAACATACTCCATTAGTTTAGCCATCCGGGCTTGCGCTTCTCCAGGAAGGACGCAACGCCTTCACGGCCCTGCTCCGACGCGCGGATATGCGCGATGCGCAGCGCCGTGTCGGCCAGCAGCGCGTCGGTGACCGGCTGTCCGGCCACGTCGCGCACCAGCGTCTTGGCTTCCTTCACTGCGTTCGGGCTATTTCCCAGCAGCGCCTTGACGATCTCCGCGACTTTCGCGTCGAGACCGTCCGCCGGTACCACCTCGTGGGCGAAACCGATGCGGTAGGCTTCCGCCGCGCCAAAGCGCTCGGCGGTCAGGAAGTAGCGGCGCGAAGCCTGCTCGCCCATGGCTTTGATTACATAAGGTGAAATGGTGGCCGGGATCAGTCCCAGCTTCACTTCGCTCAGGCAGAAATTGGCCACATTGGCCACCACCACCACGTCGCACGCGGCCACCAGGCCCATGCCGCCGGCGTAGCAGTCGCCGTGCACCCTGGCCACCACGGGCTTGGGGCACAGATAGATGGTGCGCAGCATTTGCGCCAGCTGCATGGCGTCTGCATTGTTCTCGGCGTGCGTATAGCCCGCCATTGCCTTCATCCAGTTCAAATCGCCGCCCGCGCAGAAGGCTGCGCCGTTCGCGGCCAGCACCACCGCGCGCACCAGTTCATTGCGGCCCAGCTCGTCGAAAGCCAGCGTCAGCTCGTTGATGCTCTTCTCGTTGAACGCGTTGCGCACGTCCGGGCGGTTCAGCGTAACGGTCGCCAGTGTACCCGCGATTGCCACTTCCAGGGTTTCGTATGCCATATATGCCCCCTTACATGCGGAATACGCCGAACTTCGTGTCCGGGATTTCCGCATTGAGCGCGGCGGACAGGCCCAGGCCCAGCACCATGCGGGTGTCGGCCGGATCGATCACGCCGTCGTCCCACAGGCGCGCGGTGGCGTAGTAGGGGTGGCCCTGGTGCTCGTACTGGTCCTTGATCGGCTGCTTGAAGGCCGCCTCCTCGTCGGCGCTCCACTGGCCGCCTTTCGATTCGATGCCGTCGCGCTTGACGGTGGCCAGCACGGATGCGGCCTGGTCCCCGCCCATCACCGAAATGCGCGCGTTCGGCCACATCCACATGAAGCGCGGCGAGTAGGCGCGGCCGCACATGCCGTAGTTGCCTGCGCCGAAGCTGCCGCCGATGATGACGGTGAACTTCGGTACGGCGGCGGTGGCGACTGCCGTCACCATCTTGGCGCCGTTGCGGGCGATGCCTTCGTTTTCGTATTTGCGGCCCACCATGAAGCCGGTGATATTTTGCAGGAACACCAGCGGGATCTTGCGCTGCGCGCACAGCTCGATGAAGTGCGCGCCCTTCAGCGCGGACTCGGAGAACAGGATGCCGTTGTTGGCGATAATGCCCACCTTCATGCCGTAGATATGGGCGAAGCCGCACACCAGCGTGGCGCCGTAGCGCGCCTTGAATTCGTCGAAGTCGCTGCCGTCCACAATGCGCGCGATCACCTCGCGGATGTCGAAAGGCTTGCGGGTATCGACCGGGATGACGCCGTACAGTTCCTGCGTCGGGTACTTCGGCTCCACGGACTCGCGCAAGGCCATCTGCTGCGGCTTGGTGCGGTTCAGATTCGAGACGATGGTGCGCGCCAGCGACAGCGCGTGCAAATCGTTCTGCGCCAGATGGTCGGCCACGCCGGATAAGCGCGTGTGCACGTCGCCGCCGCCCAGGTCTTCCGCCGTCACCACTTCGCCGGTGGCCGCCTTCACCAGCGGCGGGCCGCCCAGGAAGATGGTGCCCTGTTCCTTGACGATGATGGACTCGTCGCTCATGGCCGGCACGTAGGCGCCGCCGGCGGTGCAGGAACCCATCACCACCGCGATCTGCGGGATGCCCTTGGCCGACATATTGGCCTGGTTGTAGAAGATGCGGCCGAAATGGTCGCGGTCCGGGAACACGTCGTCCTGGTTGGGCAGGTTGGCGCCGCCGGAATCCACCAGGTAGATGCAGGGCAGGTTGTTCTGGTCTGCGATCTCCTGCGCGCGCAGGTGCTTCTTCACCGTGACCGGGTAGTAGGTGCCGCCCTTGACGGTGGCGTCGTTGCAGACGATGACGCATTCCTGGCCCGCCACGCGGCCGATGCCGGTGATGATGCCGGCCGCCGGCGCGGCGTCCACGCCCTTGGCGTCCTGGTACATGCCGTAGGCGGCCATTTGCGAGAATTCGAGGAAGGGCGTGCCCGGATCGAGCAGCATCTGCACGCGGTCGCGCGGCAGCAGCTTGCCGCGCGCAACGTGCTTGGCGCTGGCCGCCTCGCCGCCGCCCTGGGCAATCTTCGCCACCTTGTCGCGCAGGTCGTCGACCAGGGCTTGCATGGCCGACGCGTTGGACTTGAAGTCCTCGCTGCGCGGATTGAGTTTGCTTTCGATGTGCGGCATTCGGATTCCTCTTGTTCTGGTCGCGCTGTCTCCGGCGCGTGCTGTCTATTCGGGGAAAGTACCGTCTACGTAAAACCAGCGCAGGCCCTCGGGGGAGGGCTCGCGCAGAAAGCGGCTGACTTCGTGCAGGCGCTGGCCGCGCCCATTGACGCGGAAGCGTGCCACAAATTCAACAAAGTCTTCGTTCTCTGCTTTACGTTGACGTAAACGTAAAGCAGATTTTACCTCAAGTCCCAGCCATTGCAATTTTTCATCGCTGCGGATGATGGCTTCCTGCGGGCGGGTGCTGGGGTGCCAGGTGGCTTGCAGATAAGGTTCGATGCCGAGGCTGTAGGCGCTGTAGCGCGAGCGCATCAGCGCCTCGGCCGTCTGCGGCAGCGCCGCGCCGTCTATATATGGGCCGCAGCAGGCGGCAAGCGATGGCCCGCCGCATGGGCAGGCCGCTGGGGATTTGGACTTGGACATCCCGCAATTATCCGCCATAACGCGCGCCAAGGTACGTCTCGCGCCCATTCCCGCCCACACCTTACGTGGGGTCAGGGAACTGACCCCGGGGATGGAGATCAGGCAGCGAGGGTCAGGCCGTCCAGGGCGAAGGGGGTGGATTTGCCGCGCATCAGGTCGGCCAGCAGGGTGGCGGTGCCGCAGGCGAAGGTGAAGCCGAGCGGGCCGTGGCCTACGTTCAGCCACAAGTTCGGATAGCGCGTGGCGCCGATGATGGGGGCGCTGTTGGGCGTGGCGGGACGCAGGCCGGCCCAGGCTTCGGCGCGGCTGTAGTCGGCCGCCGTCGGCATGGCGGCGCGCGCCAGGCGTTTCAGGCCGGCCACGCGGTCCTGGTCCAGGCTGGTGTCTTCGCCCACCATGTCCACCATGGCGGCGATGCGCAGGCTGTCGCCGATGCGCGCATACAGCACTTTGCGCTCGAAGTCCGTCACGCTGATCTCCGGCGCGCAGTCCTGTTCGCGGATGGGCGCGGTCAGGCTGTAGCCTTTCAGCGGGTACAGCGGCAGGTAGATGCCGGCGCTGGCGGCCAAGTCGCGGCTCTGGATGCCGGCGGCCAGCACGAACTGGTCCGCCGAAATCCAGCCTTCGCTGGTGTCGATCGCGGAGATGCGGCCATTTTCGGCGAAGATGCCGCGCGCTTCGGCGTGGATCACGCCCTGGAAGCGCGGATGCGCGCGCAAACGCTGTTCCAGCGCCAGGCAGAAGGCGTGGCAGTCGGCCACCGCTTCGCCCTTGTTGTAGATGCCGCCGGCCAGCTGGGGGCTTAGCTCGGCCAGCGCCGGTTCCATGCGCGCGGTGTCGGCCGCCGTCAGCACCTGGCGGTTGCCTTCGGCGTCCGGACGCGCCACGGCGGCGTCGAAGATCTTTTTGGAGCGGTACACCACCAGCTTGCCGGCGTCGCGCCAGTTGAATTCGGACAGCGGCAGCACCAGCTCCAGCTGCGCCATGGCATTGCGGCTCAGTTCACCCAGTTCCAGCAGCTTGGCCGTGGTGCGGCGGTTGCTGGCGGCGTTGCAATTGGCCAGGAAGCTGGCCAGCCAGCGCCACTGGCGCATGTCCGCTTCGGGACGGAAGCGCAGCGGGCCGTCCTCCTGGAACAGCCATTGCACCGCTTTCAGCGGCACGCCGGCGTCGGCCAGCGGGGCGACGTAGCGGTAGCTGAGCTGACCGCCGTTGCGGTAGCTCGAGGCGCTGCCCATGGTGGGCGCGCGTTCCAGCAGCGTGACGCGGTAGCCGGCTTCCAGCAGCCACCAGGCGGATGCCAGCCCCACCACGCCGCCGCCGATGACCACTACCTGCTGTGCGTCTTGCTGTGTACCTTGCTGCATCTGGAGAACCGTTTAATTTAGATGTTTCAAAGTGTGGCGGCAGGCTCTGCTTCTAGCCAATGAATCGTCATGCGCAGGCCATAACCTTGGGTGATGCGCCTTAGTCCGTTTTGCCCAGTACCGCGCGCCGGTACAGCGCCGTCAGTATCAATTCCTCCGAGCGCACCAGGGCCGAATAGCGGCCCGGATACTGTTCCGGGTCGGTGCCGAAGCCGCCTATCAGCGACACCAGGCCGTTGCGTCCGTCCAGGTCGACCGCGAAGGTGGACACCAGGCCGTAGGCTTCGCCCAGGTGGCCCACGGCGCTGAAGCCGCCGCCCTGCACCAGGCGGTTGCCGGCGCCCGGCGTGTCGGCGAAGCGCTGCGCGCCCAGGCCCCAGCTGTGGTACAGGCCGCGCAGGGTGTCACCGTTCCCGCCGCCGCTTTCCTTGTAGGTCCACTGTTCGCTGAACATCAGTTTAATGGTCTCGGGCTTGAGTACCTGCTTGCCTTCGTGCTGGCCGCCGTTAATCAGCATCAGCATGATCTTGCCCATGTCCGGCGCCGAGATGCGCATGCCGCCGGTGGGGCTGAACAGTGTGGCGTTGCTGCCGATCACGTAGCTGGCGATGCCCGCCGGGGCGGCCGGCGGCACCACGCCGTAGTTGTCCACCTGGGCGATCCACGGCCCGGCCGGATTCCAGATTTCGGTGTCGGTGGTGCGCTTGCGGTATAGCGTGGCCGTGTCCGCCACTTCGGCGGGCGAGAATTCGGAGGTGTTGTAGCCGCCGCGCAAGCCCATCGGCGCCAGCAGCAGGCGCTTCATCAGGCGGTCGAAGCGCTCGCCGCTCACGCGTTCCATGATGGTACCGATGACGCCCCAGTTCAGGTTGCAGTAGGTGAAGTAGGCGCCGGGCGCCGCGTTCTTGCCTTGCGCCCACATGGCGCCGGCGCCGTATTTGCCGCCGCCGGGCTGCAGCACGTCGGCCAGTTTGGTGTCCGTACCCCAGGAATAGCCGGCGTCGTCGCGCAGCGTGGAGGTGTGGCTCAGCAGGTGGCGCAGCGTGATGGCGCTGCCGGGCGCGTTCGGATTGCGCAGAGGAAAACCGAGATAGGTGGATACGTCGGCGTCGAGGTCGAGCTTGCCTTCCTCCACCAGCTTCATCAGGCCGAAGGTGGTCATCATCTTGGAGATGGAGGCGATGCGGAACATGGTGGCGGCCGTGACGGGCGCGGTCACGCCGGTGCCCGCCGTGTCGATGCGGCGCAGGCCGAACTGCTGCTGGTAGGCCACCTTGCCGTCGCGGATGGCCAGCACCGACAGGCCGGACAGCGGATGCTGCGCGTCATTGACGACGGCGGCCAGCTCGCGGTCCAGCTGTACCGCAGCCGGGGCCGGAGCCGCCGGAGCCTCGGCCATGGCCTGCATTATCCCGCCTCCCATCAATGCCCATCCCAGCAGTGCGCGCATGCCCAGTTTCATTGCCTGTCCCCCGTTTCATAGTTGTTTGAATGAGCATACGGGCGGCGGATAGCCGCGCCTAATGAAATCGTTTCATTCGCGCATAACTTGGCGCTATGCGTTGCCGGTATATTTTCATGCAACCAAAAATGAGCGCAAATTGGCCCTGGCTATTACACTAGACGCCTTAGGAGATACCATATGAGCCAGACCAGCGTTGAATTTCAAGCGGATGCAAAGGACAATTCGCCGCTGTATATGCAGATTGCACGCAAATTGAGCGACGATGTGCGCAATGGGCGCTATCAGGTCGACCAGGCGCTGCCGTCCGAACGCACGCTGTCCGAATTGCTGAACGTGTCCCGCGTCACCGCCCGCAAGGCCATCGACCAGCTGGTCGACCAGGGCCTGGTGGTGCGCCGCCGTGGATCGGGCAACTACATTGCCCCGCGCATCGAACAGCCGCTGTCCAATCTCACCAGTTTTTCGGAGCAGCTGCAGCAGCGCGGCTACAAACCGGGCTCGCGCTGGCTGAAACGCGCCATCGTCAGCGCCAGCGCGGACGAGCAGATGAGTTTGGCCCTCTCGCCCAACAGCAAGGTGGCCCGCCTGGAGCGCCTGCGCCTGGCCGACGACGTGGTGATGGCCTACGAGGTCAGCGTGCTGCCGCAAAGCGTGGTGCCGCGCCCCGAAGCGATAGGCGACTCCCTGTATGAATTCCTGGACGCGTCCGGCAAGGCGCCGGCCCGCGCGCTGCAGCACATCCGCGCCATGAACGCCTCGGGCGAACTGGCGCGCCAGCTGGACGTGCCGGAAGGCCAGGCCGTGCTGTTCATTACCCGCATCGCCTACCTGGAGTCCGGCGAGGCGGTGGAGCTGACCCATTCCTATTGCCGCAGCGACCATTACGACTTCGTGGCGGAAATGCGGCGCTCGCCGGTTTAAGCGGCAAGCCGGGCGCATCATAACTTTTCGGCATGCCAGCGCATCGAGCTTTCATGGGCAGCGCGGCTAGTTTTGGTATTACACTGGTCTCATCGTATCACCCACAGACAGATGACGATGTTAAAAACCGAAACCCCTAGCCAGCAGCACGCGCAGCTGGACCAGTACCTGGACATCGACCTGGTGTCCGCCTTCGTTGAAGACCAGTTCAACGCCGTGCGCGCCGTGCAAGCGGCCGCGCCCCGCATCGCCGCCGCCGTCGCCGCCGCCGTGCCGCGCATGCAGGCCGGCGGACGCCTGATCTATGCAGGCGCCGGCACCTCGGGCCGCCTTGGCGTGCTCGACAGCGTGGAACTGCACCCGACCTTCTCCTGGCCCAATGAGCGCGCCCTGGCCCTGCTGGCCGGCGGCAACGGCGCCATGTTCAAGGCCGTGGAAGGCGCCGAGGACGACCGCGCGCAAGGCGCGGCCGACCTGCTGGCGCTGGCGCCCGGCCCGAACGACGTGGTCTTCCTGCTGGCCGCCTCGGGCGGCACGCCCTACGTGCTGGGCGCGCTGCACGCGGCGCGCGAAGCCGGCGCGCTGACGGTGGGCCTGGCCAACAATCCGGACGCGCCGGTGGCGCTGGAAGCCGAGATCGGCATCACCCTGGACACCGGCGAGGAAGTCATTTCCGGCAGTACGCGCCTGAAGGCGGGTACTTCGCAGAAGATCGCGCTCAATACCATCTCCAGCGCCTTGATGGTGCGCCTGCACAAGGTCTACGGCAACCTGATGGTAGACTTGAAGCCCACCAACGCCAAGCTGGTGCAGCGCTCCGTGCGCCTGACCATGCACGCCACCGGCGTGGATGAAGCCGCCGCCCGCGCCACGCTGGAGCAGTGCAACTTCCACGTCAAGGTCGCCATCGTGGCGCTGCTCAACCGGCAGACGGTGGACCAGGCGCGCGCCGCGCTGGATCTGGCCGAAGGCAGTGTGAGGGCGGCGCTAAAGCAATAACACGAGACATCAAAGGACGGAATGAAAGACGCGCTTCAACGTAGCCCCTGGTGGTGGATCCCCAGTTTGTACTTCGGCCAGGGCATTCCGTATGTCGTAGTGATGACGCTGTCGGTGGCGATGTACAAAAACACCGGCATTTCCAATACCGATATCGCGCTCTACACCGGCTGGCTGTACCTGCCCTGGGTGATCAAGCCGCTGTGGTCTCCCGTGGTGGAGCTGCTGGGCACCAAGCGCAAGTGGATCATCGCGCTGCAGCTGGTCATCGGCGCGGCGCTGGCCGGGGTGGCATTCACCACCAAGCTGCCCGATTTCTTCCGCGCCAGCCTGGCCGTGCTGTGGCTGATGGCCTTCAGTTCGGCCACGCACGACATCGCGGCCGACGGCTTCTACATGCTGGGCTTGCGCCAGCAGCAGCAGGCCGCCTTCGTCGGCGTGCGCTCCACCTTCTACCGCCTGGCCATGATCGCCGGACAGGGCGGCCTGCTGTGGCTGGCCGGCCAGCTGACCGACTCCCTGGGCGACCCGCACGTGGCCTGGTCCATCGTGATGTTCGTGCTGGCGGCCATGTTCGGCGTGCTGGGCGTGTACCATTTCTTCCTGCTGCCCAAGCCCGCCGCCGACGTGCGCGCGCCGGCCGGCGGCGACCTGTTCCGCGACTTCTTCGCCACCTTCGCCGCCTTCTTCCGCAAGGAGGGCATCGCCGTCACGCTGGGCTTCCTGTTGCTGTTCCGCCTGGGCGAAGCGCAGCTGCTCAAGCTGGCCGTGCCCTTCCTGCTGGACCCGCTGGACAAGGGCGGCCTGGGCCTGAGCAACCAGGAAGTGGGCCTGGTGTACGGCACCATCGGCATTGTCGCGCTCACGCTGGGCGGCCTGGCCGGCGGCGTGGTGATCTCGCGCTTCGGGCTCAAGCGCTGCCTGTGGCCGATGGCCTTTGCCGTCCACCTGCCGGACCTGGTGTTCGTCTACCTGTCCAGCGCGCTGCCGGAAAATATCTACCTGATCTCGGTGGCCATGGCGGTCGAGCAGTTCGGCTACGGCTTCGGCTTCACTTCCTACATGCTGTACATGATCATGGTGGCGGACGGCCCGCACAAGACCGCGCACTACGCCATCTGCACCGGCTTCATGGCGCTGGGCATGATGCTGCCGCAAATGGCCAGCGGCTGGATCCAGCAGCAGCTGGGCTACCAGCACTTCTTCATGTGGGTATGCCTGGCGACGATACCGGCATTTATCATGACCGCGTTGATCAAGGTGGATCCGTCCTTCGGCAAGGACTGACATTACAATACCGCGCACTAATTAAATCGAGGATACGGACTTGGCTTTTAACCCGAAAAAGCGGCAGACCCTGGCCGCCGGCGCAGCAGCGGCAGTGGCCGCATTCCTGGCCGCCTGCACCACCACGCCGCTCACGCCGGTTCCAGACAGCGGCCCGGTAGCGCCAGCCGCGCCCGGCGCCGTTCCTAGTTTGACCGGACCGGTGCCGCCGCCCGCGCCGCGCGAGTTCCGCGCCGCCTGGGTGTCCACCGTCGCCAATATCGACTGGCCCAGCCGCACCGGCCTGCCGGTGGCCAGGCAGCAGGCCGAAGCCATCGCCATACTGGACCGCGCCAGCGCGCTCAACCTGAACGCCATCGTGCTGCAGGTGCGCCCGAGCGCGGACGCGATCTATCCGTCCGAGCTGGAGCCGTGGAGCGAGTACCTGAGCGGCCAGCAGGGCAAGGCGCCCTCGCCCATGTACGATCCGCTCAAATTCTGGATCGACCAGGCGCATGCGCGCGGCCTGGAGCTGCACGCCTGGTTCAACCCCTACCGCGCGCGCCACGCCACGGCCAAGTCCGCCAATTCGCGCGACCACATTTCCATGACCAAGCCGCAGACGGTGAAAACCTACGGCCGCTACCAGTGGATGGACCCGGGCGAGGCCGAGGCGTCCAAACACACGTTGGACGTGATCCTGGACGTGGTGAAGCGCTATGACGTCGACGGCGTGCACATCGACGATTACTTCTATCCCTACCCGATCGAAGCGCCGGGCGCGGCGGGCGAAGCGGCCGCGCTGGAAGCCGGCGCGCCGGGATCTGCCCCGCGTCCCGAACTGGACTTCCCCGACCAGCCCGCCTGGCAGCGTTATCAGGCCGGCGGCGGCCAGCTGGACCGCGCTTCCTGGCGCCGCCAGAACGTCAACCAGCTGATCGAAGCGATCTACACCGGCATCCATCGCGAAAAATCGTGGGTGCGTTTCGGCATCAGCCCCTTCGGCATCGGCCGTCCGGACCGCCGTCCGCCCGGCATCGTCGGCTTCAGCCAGTACGACAAGCTGTACGCGGACGCCGAGCTGTGGCTGAAAAACGGCTGGCTGGACTATCTGGCGCCCCAGCTGTACTGGCCGATCGCGCCGCCGCCGCAGGCCTTCGACGTGCTGCTCGACTACTGGCTGCGTGAAAACACGCACGGCCGCCACGTCTGGGCCGGCCTGTACACCAGCCGCATCGACGGCAGCGTGAAGTCCTTCGAGCCGGAGGAAATCGTCAAGCAGATCGGCGTGACGCGCAGCCGCGCCGGCGCCAACGGCCACGTCCACTTCAGCATTGCCGCGCTGATGCAGAACCGCAAGGGCATCAGCGACCAGCTCAAGGCCGTGAGCTACCAGAGCGCCGCCCTGGCGCCCGCTTCGCCCTGGCTGGGCTCGGAAGCGCCGGGCGCGCCCAAGGCGGGCGCGCGGCGCGGCGCGGCCGGGCTGGATCTCAAGCTGAGCGCGGGCAAGAACGCCACCCTGTACGCCATCTGGGCGCGCTACGGCGAGGAGTGGCGCTTCACCGTGGCCCCGGCCGCGCGCGGCGAAGTCACGCTGGCCGACGAGGCGGGCGTGCAGGCCGGCGCGGTGGTGGTCAGCGCGGTCGACCGCCTGGGCAACGAGAGCGAACGCGTGAGCGTGAAGGTCAATGCGCAGCTATAACCTGCGGGTATGGTGTGCGGCCAAGGTTTCATTAAATCGCGGCGGCTTTTCACATAAACTGTCCTGATGGCTACAACCGACAATGACACCACGCTGGGCCTCGGCATAGACGCCGGGGGCACGCAGACGCGCTGGGCGCTGGCCGACCCGGCCGGCGCCATCGTCGCCGAAGGCAGCGTGGCCGGCTTGTCGGCTTTGCAAATGGCCAATGAAGCGGGCCGTAGCGCCGTGCGCGCCACCTTTGCCGCGCTGGCCGGCGACGTGCTTGCCAGTGGCCGCCCGCAGCGCGTGTGCGCCGGGCTGACCGGCTTTGGCGGCGACAGCGAACTGCTGGCCGCCTGGCTGGCCGAGCTGCTGGGCATCGCCCCGGCCGCCATCATTATTTCCAACGATATTGAAATCGCCTACCTGGACAGCTTCCAGCCCGGCGAAGGCTACCTGGTCTACGCCGGCACCGGCTCCATCGCCGCCTATATCGACCAGCGCGGCGAGTTCCACCGCGCCGGCGGCCGGGGCGTCACGCTGGATGACGGCGGCGGCGGCTTCTGGGTCGCGCGCGAAGCGCTGCGCCGCATCTGGCGCCGCGAAGACGAGGAGCCGGGCGCCTGGCAGGATTCCGCCATGGCGCGCGCCGTGTTCGACTACGTGGGCGGCAGCGACTGGTCCTTCTCGCGCCAGTTCATCTACGGCCGCGAGCGCGGCGAGGTGGGCAAGCTGGCGCTGGCGGTGGCCGCGAGCGCCGAACACGACCAGGCCGCCCGCCTGATCCTGCAGCAAGCGGGGCGAGAACTGGCGCGGCTGGCTGCGGCCCTGGTGTCGCGCTTCGGCGTGCGCCCGGTGGTGCTGGCGGGCCGCGCCGCCGAACTGCATCCTTTGATCGCGGAAACCATGCGCGCCACGCTGTCGCCCGAAGTGCCGCTGCGCCGCAAGACCGCCCAAGCCCATTTCGCCGCCGCCCGCATGGCGGCGCAACCCCAGCATTAAAATCTGCCACCCGGAGACTTCCTTGAATAAATTCCTGCTCATTATCCTGGCCGCCGTTCTGGCCGGTTGCGCGTCCGCCCCGCCGCGCCTGGACAACAGCCTGGCTGCGCGCAGCCAGAGCAGCCGCGTCAAGTTCATCGTGATCCACTACACCGTGTCCGACCTGCCGCGCTCGATCAAGATCCTCACCGAGCAGGAAGTGAGCAGTCACTATCTGCTGACCGACGAGGCTGAGCCGAAGTTCTACACCCTGGTGGACGAATCGCGCATGTCCAACCACGCCGGTGTGAGCAGCTGGAAGACGTATAGCAACCTCAACCCCATGTCGGTCGGCATCGAAATCGTCAACTGCGGTTTCAAGGAAACGCCGGAAGGCCGCGTCTGGTGTCCCTTCACCCAGGCCCAGATCGACCAGCTGATCCCGCTGCTCAAGCAGATCGTGGCCCGCCACAATATTCCGCCGCAAAACATCCTCGGCCACAGCGACATCGCGCCGCAGCGCAAGCAGGACCCGGGTCCGCTGTTCCCCTGGCACCAGCTGGCCGCTGCCGGCCTGATCACCTGGCCGGACGCCGCCCAGGTGGCGGCCCAGCGCGCCGTGTTTGAAACCCAGCTGCCGGACGTGGCCTGGTTCCAGAAGAAGCTGGCCCAGCATGGCTACGCCGTGCCGCAAACGGGCGTGCTGGACGAAGCCACCCGCAACGTGATGTTTGCCTTCCAGTCGAAATACCGTCCGGCCCGTTTCGACGGCAACCCGGACGCCGAATCGGCCGCCATCCTGGAAGTGCTGGCGCCCACGGCTGCGTCCAAGCCCGTAGCGCCTGCCGCCCCTGTTGCGCCGGCCGCGCCGGCTCCCGCCGCCCAGCCTGCCGAAGTGCGCTAAGCTGCAAGCTGCAATGCCATTGCGCCGCACCCTGCTTTCCCCTATCCTGCACGGATTCCGCAGGGAAGGCTCTGCGGCGCTGGATCGAGGATAGAGCAATGCGGCTGCGCCATATAGAAGTGTTCCACGCCATCATGCAGGTCGGCACCATCAGCGGCGCCGCCCAGGTGCTGCACATCTCGCAGCCCGCCGTGACCAAGGTCCTCCAGCACTGCGAATTGCAGCTGGGCATGCCCCTGTTCGAGCGCGTGCGCGGCAAGCTGTATCCCAAGCCGGAAGCGCACCGCCTGTTCGCCGAAACCGAAAAACTGAACCGCGACCTGCAAGGCATACGCCGCCTGGCGGCGAGCCTGAAGGGGCGCGCGCTGGAAACCATACGCCTGGTCTCCACGCCCACGGTGGCGCTCAGCGTGCTGCCGCTGGCCGTGAGCGCCTGGCGCCGGGAATTCCCCGGCGCGCGCTGCGAGCTGGCCACCCACCACACCAGTGAAATCGTCAACACGCTGCGCCTGGGCGAAGCGGACCTGGCCCTGTCGCTGCAGGACCCGCGCCATCCCGGCATCGTCGCCGAACCGCTGGCGCAGGGCGTGATGACGGTGATCGCCCCGGCCGGCACCTGGAGCGCGGCCGACTGCGCCACGCCGCTGGCCGCGCCCGGCCTGGTGGGCGAACTGATCGGCCACGCCGACAACGACCCGCTGGGCGAAATGGTGGTGGCCGCGTGCGAAGCGCAAGGCCTGCATCCGGTGTTCCACACGGTGGTGCAGACCTACCAGATCGCCCGATCGCTGGTGGAAGCGGGCGGCGGCATGGCCGTGGTCGACCCGTTCACGGCCGCGTCCGCGTCCAGCGCGCTGGTGCAGCGCCGCCCGTGGGCGCCGGCCATTCCCGTGCAACTGTATTTGTTGACGGCAGGCCATGCGCCGCTGTCGCACGGCGCGCGCCAGCTGGCCGGCTGCATCGCCACCGCCGCGCGCGCTTGCCTGGAAAAGAAAGCCTAGCAATGAAGACCATCCGCAACGAAGATGTGCCGTCCAGCCCGGACTACCGGCATCTGAGCAGCATCGCCGGCATCGCCATCGACTTGCGCTACGCCACGCCGGACAATTTTGTCGGCCGTGATTTGTATTCCCCGCACGACTGCGCCTGGCTGCACCGCGACGCAGCGGCCGCGCTGGAGCGGGCCGTGGCCTGGCTGGCCGAACGCCGTCCCGGCTGCAAGCTGCTGGTGCTCGACGCGCTGCGTCCGCAGCGGGTGCAGGAGGAATTGTGGGCCGCGCTGCAGGGCACGGAGCTGCTGATGTATTTGGCCGACCCGGCGCGCGGTTCCATCCATTCTTATGGCATGGCGGTGGACATCACCATCCTGGACGAACAGGGCCGCGAGCTGGACATGGGCACCGGCTTCGACGACCTGACCGAGCTGTCCCACCCCACGCTGGAGCCCGCCATGCTGGCGAGCGGCGCGCTCAACGCCGGGCAGGTCGCCAACCGCGAACTGCTGCGCGGCGCCATGTTCCAGGCCGGCTTCGTCGGCATCAACAGCGAATGGTGGCACTTCGACTGCGGCGACCGCGTCCAGGTTCGCGCCAGCTTCACCCGCGTGCTGTAACGCACGCATTCCTGGCTGCGTCACATACTTAACAGCAAGACTTCTTGAGACATCTCAAGCGAATGGATGTTAGGCGCGCGGCGACCTTGGTGGCGGTTGCAAAAGCCCGGAGCGAGTGATATTTTTTAAGCTCGAACAAGGAGCTATCGTGTCTATCCCCGACTTGCCGCTTCAGCCTGTGGCCCCAGACGCGCTGGATGCTTCTCACCCGCCGTGTATCGTCCAAGCAGCAGACGGCTGGTTGCCGCCCGGCGGCTACGATGGCTGCAGCCAATGGGCATTGGACAATCGCGAAGCACTGGAACAATATGCGCGCCAGATTGAGGAAGAGGGAACCGCTGCGGAGCAACTGCAGCGGTTTCTTGCAGAGCATCCGGAAATGCTGACCGACACGCATGGCCAGATTTGATATTTATATCAATCCCAACAAAGCCGCCAGCCATCCGCTGTTTGTGGATGTACAAAGCGATTTTGTCCGCCTCAGCACCAGATGGTGCATCCCGCTTTCCCTGCATTTGCCGTCCAGGCCCATCCTTCAAGGTGCGCAAGCCCTGATGGGCATTGCACACCAACAATACGTTCTGGATACGCCCAATTTACTGGCGGTGCCAAACGTCTTGCTGCGCAAGCGCGCCGGCCGGCTATCGTCGAGTCATCAACTGATCGTGGAATCTTGCATAGAATTTATGTTGCGTGGTTATTAGTGTATGGGCGGGGGCGAGTGGGAAATTCTTGATGACCGGATGGAATTAACCACCGACACAAGGACTTGCAATCTTGGTGTCCATGTCACAGCGAATCACCCCATTTAATCTATCTTCACGAGTCTCAGTATTTTTTCTACGAGATACGAGGGCTATAAACTTCTGACGCGCGTGTCCGCCGCATTACGCCGATCACAGTTTAAAAAATATAGGATCTCCAAAGTAGTTGCTTTTTTTGCACCCACAGAAGATTAAGTTTTATTCCAAGAATATAATCTCGAATTGCGTTATTTAATGAGATTACGGTTAATATATTTTGATTTGCCAGCCTATTTTACTCACATGAATGAAGGAAGATGAGATCTATTAGATCGTTGCCATACTTTTTCTTCATTCTATCGATAAATTTTGGTTCAATGTGGTGAGCGAAGGATAAGTGTCCCTTGAGTCTGGAGGTTTCCTTTTCGCTCAACTTTCCAAGGCTAAAGCGGTGAATGATTGATGAAAGTGTTCTTTTTTGTTCGCGGCCTAGCGAGAGCGAATTGTCATTGGCCAAGACAATTCCGGTCACATGACGATTAAATGCCTTGGAAGAAAATACTGTTTTCTTGGTATTGACTTTTATAAGTCCTAAGCAATCTTTCTTTAGATGCCCGGATACCAAAGATGGAATTTCAAAAAGGATATTTTTCGCATTGCTAGTGAATGTTAAGTCATCGGCATATCTTGTGTATGTGATTGCTTTACTTATGCAAAACTGGTTCATGCTTTTGTCGAATTCGTGCATAACAAAATTAGAAATGAACGGCGACGTTGGGGCCCCAATACTTAACTTTAGATAGCTGGAACGTGTTGATTTCCAAAATATAACGTTCTCTAAAAGTTCTTTATCTTTTTCGCCTAACTCCAATCCTATTTTTTTCGTAAAGAAAAAGAACAAGTCTGGCGTTATACTGGGGAAGAAGTCTTTGAAATCCATTTTCAATAAATAGTCACTATGGAGGTGGCGCATGGCATTCTTTCGTATTCCAACGCCTGGCTCATATGCCATTGCACATTCATGAACTGGTAAAAGTCGTCTTAATTCTTTAAGCAAAATTCGTTGTATGAACTTTGCTTCACTGGAAGGTTGGGCAATGATGCGATATCCGGACCCATTTCGTTTTCCAACACGGTATTTTTTATATCTATACGGCATGGTACGAGCAAAATTAATTAATTCATCTTGACTCATAAAAAGCTTGTCACACATGTGCTGAAGAAAGTTCATTTTTCTTTCTCCTTAATGGTTTGGATTTGTTTCAGCACATTCACTCTTTTTTTGGACTGCTCGTCATCTCCCAAGATAAAATGTTTCTTGAAAGCCAGCCGAAGCGTAGGGTTGTCTTTAACCTTTCCACTTTTAGTTGTGCCAAACTTAATTCTTCGCTCGCCGTCGGCGATGTCAAAAAAATACATAACACTACTATAAACCGTGTGAGATACGAGACCTATTTTTTCCAATAGAAATAGCAAACGTTGGACGACTGGTCTTTCGACGCTAATATCAACCGCCATCAATGCCATTTCTATTTCATGCAACATAATTGGGTTTGATATTAGAATTATGTCATATATAAGAAAGGCAACATGAGCCCAATTAGTACCTTTGAATGCTTCACTCTTTTTTACATTGGATAGTTTCCTAGACACGTCCTTGGCAATAAAGTCGATATGCTCGTAGACCATTTCATTTGGATTGGCCCAAGGGTATACAATCACAGATGTTGGGTCTTTTTTCTTAAGGCTCTCAAGCGGACCTAAATAAATAAAAGAATCCTCATCTTCAACGTGCTCTTGTGGGGCAATCACAAGTAGGCGCTTTGCCATGAGGGGATCTGTGCAGAATAATCCTAATTCGACTAAAGAGCCTGCGCTTTCAAGGCAAATTATTATCATTGTAGCGATTCCGGCAATTTCTGTTTCAAATTGCATTAAGTCGGAATACATCCCAGCTTGAAAGTAATCTTTAAAATTTTCGGCTCGAATCAGAGCCCGATATATTTCTTTATCGTGTTTTAGGAAATAATCAAGGATCCGCTGTCGAACACTTTGAGGTATGAGTTCGTTTCCACCGGAGGGGCCACCGCATAAAAATATTTTAGCGGGGACAAAATTGACGATAAATTTCGACTGATCGAATGTTTGAAATTCTTCTATTATTAAGTCTTCAAACGTCATAGTCTTCAATCGAAAAAAACGGCCTCAATTGAGGCCGTTCGAAAAAACTCTTTACCTAAAGGAGGCGTTAAAGGGTTTCCTAACGCTCCTGAGGCACGAAGGATCGTTAGGAAAGCATTTAACGCAACCTAAGTGTCCTCAATAAATTAGTGTCTGGCTAAGCGCCCGACAAGGATTACGTAAAGTATCTACTAACCCCGCGCGTAAAGAGGATTTTAGTCTAGCGGAGTTGTCTTGTAAGCGCAACTTACTTTTATCTTAATGTCATATTTCGATGCAATCAGCAGTGTCCTAACAACGTCCACGTACTCTCGCTGGGCGGATGCTCCGTTGGCCCATCTTGCGATAGCGCCCTGAGCACGAGGATTATTTCGTCATGCTGCCTGCCAGCTCTTACGTTTCCGTGAATGTAAGTCTTATCGTCTAACGTGTTCTTCCCGCCGAGCCTGATGAATCTTTGCTTAAAATCCTATGCAACCTTGCTCGGTGTGGGATGGCGTCAGAATATTTTCAAGCTAAGCAATCCGGCATTTTTCAGTATTAGGCCGGTATCGCCGATACAGTGGAGCCGCATCTAGGTGCGGATAATTTGTTCGGAGGTGGAAGCTTCGCCGCCGCCGGCGCTAATGGAGCTGCGGGCGGTTGCTGCTTAAGCGGCTAATGGCGAGCGAACGGGGCTGCGAGCTGGACATGGGCACCGGCTTCGACGACCTGACCGAGCTGTCCCACCCCGCGCTGGAGCCCGCCATGCTGGCAAGCGGCGCGCTCAACGCCGGGCAGATCGCCAACCGCGAGCTGCTGCGCGGCGCCATGTTCCAGGCCGGCTTCGTCGGCATCAACAGCGAATGGTGGCACTTCGACTGCGGCGACCGCGTCCAGGTGCGCGCCAGCTTTACCCGTATGCTCTAAGCGCGCCCTTCTGTCGGAAAATTTTACAGTTTGCTGCCCGCACGGGTGGGATATAGCTGTAAGTTATTGATTCACAATAAATGTTACTGCTATGGCATGCTTGTTGCTTTACGTAATTCTATTTTAATTACGAGCAACTTATGAAGCTGAAATCCTTTATCGCCGCGGCTGCCCTGCTGGCCGCCGGCAGCGCCAACGCCAACCTGATCACCAACGGCACTTTTGAAAACGGCAGCCTGGCAGGCTGGAGCAAGTCCGGCAACGTCACCGTTACCGGCTATCTGAGCAACGGCGTCTACTTCGGCGCAGGCAGCACGGCCAACGGCCACTACATGGCCTCCTTCAACGCTGGCGACAGCACGCCGAACGGCATTTTGTCGCAAACCTTCGCCACCGTGGCCGGAAAGCGCTATGTGTGGGAATTCGACTACGGCGTAACGGGCGGCGGCACGCAAAGCCTGAACGTGGGCATCCTGGGCAGCGACGGCACCCTGAAGGTGAGCAAGCAGGTGACCGACGATGCCGCCGGCGCGCTGGCGTACTACAGCTACGTCTTCTTCGGCGACGGCAACCAGGCTACGCTGCGCTTCTGGGATATCGGCACCAATGCCAGCGGCGGCGTGGACTCGATGGTGGACAACGTTTCCGTGAATGCTGTTCCCGAACCGGCCTCGCTGGCCCTGATGGGCCTGGGCATGGTGGGTGCCGTGGTGGCCCGCCGCCGCCGCAAGGCCTGAATTGCGCAGCGGCCTGTGTGCCGCTGCGCGCCAGCGCCACTCCCATTTGATCAGGATCAAACCATGGTCCGACGAAGCGCCAAGTCCCTGCGCGCCGATTAGACTTCTAGAATGGCAGCCGCCATGGACCGGCCTGCGCGGCTCGCTATCGAAATCTCGTGATGGGGGGCGTAAAGATGAAAAAACTATTCGGATTGGACCGTCGTTCCGGCTTGGCCGTTGCGTTCATCGCGGCGACGGCCTTGTCGGTGTCGGCGTCGGACAGGTACAGGGAGCACGACGACGAGGACGAAAGCCAGGTGAAGCGCGGCTTTGACATTGTCCCGCCGGGCGTGAAGCTGAATTTGATGGGCAAGAATCGCGCGCTGGTCGGGCTGGGCAGTTACATCGTCAATACCAGCGGCTGTATCGACTGCCACAGCCATCCGACCTACTCGCCGGGCAGCGACCCGTTCAAGGGCGAGCCGGAGAGGATTAATGCGGAGGAATACCTGTCAGGCGGGCGGACCTTCGGCCCCACCATTACGGCCGCAAACATCACCCCGGACCACGCCGGCAAACCGGCGGGACTGACGCGGAGCGAGTTTATCCAGATGATGCGGACGGGCCACAATCCGAAAGATCCGCCCGGCACCATCGTTCAAGTCATGCCCTGGCCCGTGTTCGGCAAGAAGACCGACCGCGACCTGGCCGCGATCTATGAATTCCTGCGAGCGATTCCATCCCTGCCCGACAATACCCACCCCGGGCCATGAGCCCGGGTTGTTGCTGGCGTTGTTAGCGCTTGGCGGCGCGGCGGCGTGCGAAGACCAAGCCGAGCAGGCCCAGTCCCATCAGTGCCAGATTGCCTGGCTCCGGAACCTTCGCGGCGCTGACGATGGCGACGTTGTCGATCGCAAAAGCGTCGCTAGCGACGTATTTCGTGCGCAGGGAGGTGATGGATTGTCCTGCGCCGGCGACGAAGCCATAGAATTGATCGATCTGGCCACTCACGATGGGGGGCGTCAACGTGGCGATCAAGGTGGCGCCATTGAACAACTCAAATTGCGTGCGCTGCATATCGTCGTTCATGGACGAAAACATCGCACCGAACGACGAGATGGCATCGGCGAAAGTGAATGTCAGCACACTGTTGTTATTGCCGCACAAGCTGGCAGTGGTGTCGACACTGCAAGGTGTCGTTGCCGCCTGGGTGCCGGTGATGTTCCAGCTTGTGGCTGATGCTTTCACGGACATACCGCCGCCGAGGTTGACGCCATTGAGGACATTGGCGCCCGTGAGGCCATTGAAATTCTGCGACGTGGTGGCCGTACCGGCGGCGGCCAGCCAAGCCGCTTGATTGGTGTAGGCGATAACGGCCGCTTCGGACGATGCGCTTGCGAAAAGGAGCGTGGCAGCCAGGGTGTTCAGAATGATTTTCATTATTGCCTAAAGTTGCTAAATTGTAATATAAGATTTCTTATGGAATCTTAAGCAAATTTAGTGCCAGAAATTTTTAAGACTGGCAGATCAAGGACTTATAGTTTTTATGTGGCAATTTTAGTTGCCAAAATACAGGCACTGTAAAATTTTCCGACACCTCCGTAAACAAAAACGCCAAGCCGCAGCCTGGCGTTTTGTGAGATCCAGCCCGGTCTATTTTCCGTTGCTGGCCACCCAGTCCAGCAGCGCGTCGATGGCCTTGCGGCCGTTGCCGTTGCCGGTGCGGTCGTCGTTGATCATGGCCACCACAATGCACAGTTCGCCATTTGCGTCCGGCACATAGCCGGCGATGGCGACCACGTTCTTCAACGTGCCGGTTTTCACGCGCGCGCGCGCGGCGGCGGGGCTGTCTTTCAGGCGGCGCTTCATGGTGCCGTCCACCGCCGCGATCGGCAGGCTGGTCAGGAACTCAGGCATCCATAAACTCTTTTGCGCCGCCTGCAGCAGGCCGGCCATTTGCGCCGGGCGCACGCGCTCGCTGCGCGACAGGCCGGAACCGTTTTCCAGCACCAGGCCGGTGTCGTCTATGCCGTGGCGCTGCATCCAGGCGCGGATGATCTGTTCGGCACGGGTTGCCGTCGGGTTGGCGGTTGCGGCAGAGGTGGCTGCATCGCCGCCGCCGGGGACCATGGCGCTGCGGACCGAAGCCGCATCGGCGGGCGGCGGCGCAACGGCGTCGCTGCTCAGCGATTCGCCCGGCAGCACGGCGGGGCTGGCGACAGGCGTGCTGGACAGGCGCAGCGCGGGAATAGGACGGCTGCCCAGCACCGGGTCCGGCTCCAGCGCGCCCAGGGTGAGGAACAGCGTGCGCGCCAGGCCGTTGTCGGACGGCTTGTTGATGTCGCGCAGCACTTCGGCCAGCGGACGCGAGACATGCTCGGCCAGCAGGCGGGTGGCGGCTTGCGGTGCGCTAGCCGATGCGCCGGCCGCAGCTTCGCGCGCGGTGCCGGTGAAGGTGCCGCCCAGGCGCGCCCAGGTGCTGCGGAACAGGCGCTCGGTGTAGTCGTTGCGCTCGAGCACGTTGATCACGGTGGTCTTGCTGCAATTTTTCGGGAAGGTGCCGTGCAGGCGCACAGTGAGCTTGCCGCCCTTGCGCGTGGTATCCGGCAGCTTCCAGCCGTCCTCCCACTTGGCGCAGTCGGCGTCGATCAGCGTCATGTCCGATTCAATCGTGACGCGTTCGAGCTGCGGCAGCATGCCCAGCTTGAGCTTGCCGCCGGTGGACGTCATGTCCACGCGCAGCAGATTCATGTTCAGCAGCAGCGCGTCCGGGATGATGTTGTAGTAGGCCTCGGGCGATTCGTCGAACGGCGCCACGCCCAGGTCCGTGCGGGCCGGCTGGAACAGCTGGCGGTCCAGCACCAGGTCACCCCGGATCTTGCGGATGCCCTGGGTGCGCAGCTTCTCCAGCATGTGCACCAGCACGTCCTCGTTGAAATCCGGGTCGGCGCCGCCGCGCAAATAGAGGTCGCCTTGCAGCACGCCGTTCACCACCTCCGCGCTGCTGCGCAGTTCGGTGCGCGCCTTGAACACCGGCCCCAGCTGGTCCAGGCCCACCATGGTGGTGACCAGCTTCATGGTGGAGGCCGGCTGCATGGGGCGGTCCGGGTTGTGCGACACCAGCGGCGTGCCGCCGCGCAGCACAATGGCGCCCATCGCGCTCTCGGGAATGCCGGCCGCCTGCAGCGCGCGCGCCACCGGCTCCGGCAGCTGGGCGTGGACAGCGCCGGCGGCGGCCAGCAGGGAAACCAGGATCAGGCGACGTAACATAATTATCCTTGATGGAAGAATACGTAAGACACGCCGATGGCGGTGAGCACACCGGCCAGGTCGGCAATCAGGCCGCAGGAAATAGCATAGCGCGTCTTGCGGATGCCAACCGAGCCGAAGTACAGCGCCACGATGTAGAAGGTGGTGTCGGCCGAGCCCTGGAACACGCAGGCCAGGCGGCCGACGAAGGAGTCCACGCCGTAGGTGTTCATGGCGTCTATCATCATGGCTTTCGAGCCGCTGCCGCTGAGCGGTTTCATCAGCGCGGTGGGCAGCGCCGGCACGAAGTCGGTGTTGACGCCGATGGCGCTGAAGATCCAGTTGAAGCCGCTCATGACAAAGCCGAACACGCCCGCGTTGCGGATCACGCTGATGGCCACCAGCATGCCCACCAGGTAGGGAATCACGGTGAGCGAGGTCTGGATGCCGCCCTTGGCGCCCTCGATAAAGGCTTCGTACACATTCACCTTCTTGCGCAGCGCGCCGACGATGAAGATGGTGATGACCCCGATCAGCACGGCGTTGCTCACCACCTTGGAGACGGTGGCGATCTCGGCCTTGCTCAGATACTGCGTGAAGTACCAGATCAGCGCGACGATGGCCGAGGTCATGCCGCCCAGCCAGGACAGCACCACGCTGTCGAACAGGTTGATGCGCTGGCGGATGGACACGGCGATAATGCCCGCCACCGTGGCCACATAGGTTGCGATCATGCAGGGAATAAAGATGTCGGCCGCGTCCGCCGCGCCGAGGATGGAGCGCTGCGCCATGATGGCCAGCGGGATCAGGGTCAGGCCGGAGGTGTGCAGCACCAGGAACATGATCTGCGCGTTGGTCGGCTCGTCCTTGCTGGGGTTGAGCGTCTGCAGGCTTTCCATGGCCTTCAGGCCGAAGGGCGTGGCGGCGTTGTCCAGGCCCAGCAGGTTGGCGGAAAAATTCATCACCATGTGGCCGTTGGCCGGGTGGTCTTTCGGCACTTCCGGGAAGATGCGCGAGAAGAAGGGCGCGATCACTTTCGCCAGCCAGCCCACCACGCCGGCTTTTTCGCCGATGTTCATAATGCCCAGCCACAGCGTCATCACGCCGGCCAGCGGCAAGGCGATGTCCATCACGCCCATCTTGGCCGAGTCGAAGGTGCCGTCGATGACTTTCTTGAAGATCTCGTTATCGCCCAGAAACAGCCACTGCGCCAGGGCGGCGGCAAAGCCCACCAAAAAGAAGCCGGACCAGATGTAATTAAGCGACATGGGCGATATTTCCGATAACAAGGTAACAGGATGATTTTGCAGGCAAAGTATAGAGCTACGGCATTATGCTGCGATGAAAGAATGCACGCCGCGCATGCAAAAAAGTTATAAGCGGCGGGTCCGATTTCATGGTCAGCCGGCCGTGCGATGCCGTATCCTGTGGCCGAACGGGGAATCACCCAGGGAATCACCAGGAACGAGGGAATACATGACGGGTAAATGGAAACTGGCGCTGGGCGCCGTGATGCTGGCGCTGGCTGGCGCCGCCGGTGCGGCAGCACCCGGCGCGGCCGGCGAACCCAAGGTGCTGCACGCCTTTTTGTCCACCGGCGAAACCGGCCTGGACCCGGCCGTCGCGTCCGACATCGCCACCCTGGCCCTGCTGGAAAACCTGTACGATCCCCTGCTGCGCTACGACTACCTGGCCCGCCCCGTCAAGCTGCAGCCCAACACCCTGCGCGCCATGCCGCAGGTGGACGCCGCCGGCCTGAGCTACACCTTCCAGCTCACCCCCGGCATCCACTTCACGCCCGACCCCGCCTTCAAGGGCAAGCAGCGCGAAGTCACCGCCGAGGACTACGTCTACAGCCTGAAGCGCCTGTACGACCCGGAACTGAAGTCGCCCTGGTTGTTCCTGCTGGAAGGCAAGCTGGCGGGCGACGAGGCCCTGAAAGCCAAATTCAGCTACGCCACCGCCATTCCCGGCCTGCAGGCGGTGGACAAATACACCCTGCGCATCCGCCTGAGCGCGCCCGACCCCAATTTCCTCTACTACCTCGCCATGCCCGCCACCGCCGTGGTGGCGCGCGAAGTGGCCGAAGCCTATGGCGCCCAGATGGGCAACCACCCGGTCGGCACCGGCCCCTTCGTGGTGGGCGAGTGGAAGCGCAGCGACAAGATCACGCTGCAGGCCAACCCGGACTTCCGCGCTACCGTTTTCCACGCCGGTCCCGAGGTGGCGCCCGAGTTCCGCGCCACCGCCGCCGCGCTGGAAGGCAAGCGCCTGCCGCTGGTGGACCGCATAGAAGTGAAGATCATGGAGGAGTACCAGTCGCGCGTGCTGGGCTTCCTGAACGGCGAATTCGACTATATCGAGCAAGTGCCGGAGTCGATGAAGGACATGGTGCTGCGCGCTGACTCCACCGCGCCCGCGCTCAAGCCCGAACTGGCGAAAAAAGGCATGCAGCTGTCGCCCTTCCCGGTGCTGCAGACCTACTACATGTGGATGAATATGGAAGACCCGGTCATCGGCGGCTACAGCAAGGACAAGGTGGCGCTGCGGCGCGCCATTGCGCTGAGCTACAACAGCCCGGAGGACGTGGCGCTGCTGAAGAAAGGGCTGGCGCTGCCGGCCCAGTCGCCGCTGCCGCCCAATGTGCTGGGCTATGACCCCAATTACCGCAGTCCCATCAGTTACAACCCGGCCCTGGCGCGCGCGCTGCTGGACCGCTACGGCTACCGCACCGGCAAGAACGGCTACCGCACCCTGCCCGGCGGCCAGCCGCTGCTGCTGACCATGCATTCCGAGCCGTCCATGGTGGGCCGGCTGCGCGACGAGCTGTGGCGCAAGAGCCTGAACGCCATCGGCCTGCAGGTGCAGTTCAAGAGCGACAAGAAGACCGAGATCATCAAGGCTTCGCGCCTGGGCAAGGTGATGATGTTCGAAACCAACTGGATCGCCGACTTCCCCGATGGCGACAACTACTTGCAATTGTTGTACGGCCCCAACAGTGGCCGCGCGAATTATGCCCGCTTCAACCTGCCGGACTACAACCGCCGCTACGAGCAGGCGCGCAAGCTGGGTGACACGCCGGAGCGCCGCGTGCTGTACCGCGAGATGAACCAGCTGATCCACGCCTATAACCCCTGGGTGCTGCTGACCCATCCGATTTCGGCCGATATCCAGCAACCGTGGCTAAAAAACTACAAGCGCCACCCGGTGGAGTTCACAAATTGGCGTTATGTGGATTTGGACATTGCAGAGCGGAATCAGCTCACTAAAATGGCGCCCTGATTGAAAATATCTTATTCATTCCTAAAAGTTATGGTTAAGTGAGGTATTTTCATTGGATAGCGTGGAGTGCAAAGCGCTACTCTGAATTTTCAATGCGGCGCGCAAGACGCCGTGCCCGGTGCGGGCGGTCAAGAGTTTGTTTAAATAGGGAGAGTACGGTGAAGGTTAAAAAACTCGCGCAGATGATTGCGCTGATAGGTGTAGTAGGCCCTGTGATGGCTCAGGAAGCTGCCCCGCAGCAAATCCAGCGGGTGGAAATCACCGGCTCCAGCATCAAGCGCGTGGCCAAGGAAGGCGCGCTGCCGGTGCAGGTGCTGACTTACGACGCGATTGAAAAAGCCGGCATCACCGATACCGAGCAGCTGCTGCGCACCATTTCGGCCAGCGGCACCGGCGCCGACAATATGACTTCCGGTAATAACGTGTTCGGCGCCGACGCCGACCGCGTCTCCGGCGGCGCTTCCTTCGCCTCGCTGCGCGGCCTCGGCCCGAACGCCACGCTGGTGCTGCTGAACGGCCGCCGCGTGGGCAACCACGGCGCCTCGGGCAAGGCGGTCGACCTGAACTCGATCCCGCTGGGCGCCATCCAGCGCGTGGAAATCCTGAAAGACGGCGCCTCGGCCATCTACGGCACCGACGCCATCGGCGGCGTGGTCAACTTCATCCTGCGCACCGACTACAAGGGCCTGGAACTGTCCACCACCCTGAACGGCACCGAGCACGGCGGCGGCATGAACCGCCGCGTCTCCGCGCTGGGCGGCCTGGGCGACCTGCAAAAAGACGGCTGGAACATCATGGTGTCCGCCACGCACGACAACAACGACAAGCTGAGCTCCAAGCAGCGCGACTTCGCCAACGGCTTCCAGCCATCGCGCGGCCTGTCTCCGGACACCACCGGCACCCCGTTCGCCAACATCCTGACCGGCGCCGGCACCGCGCTGGGCACCGGCTTCAAAATGCCGGGCGACGCCACCACCTATCTGCAGGCCGGCCTGCTGAGCCTGCAAGGCAAGTGCGATTCCATTCCCGGCATGTCGCAGTACCAGAGCGACCTGTGGAAGGACGTTACCGCCGTCACCCGTTCCAAGTATTCCTGCGCCTACGACTACGGCGCCGACTACGTGATCAGCTTCCCGGTCGAGCGCACCAACGCCGTGTCGCGCGGCACGCTGAAGATCAACGACGACCACAAGGTCTTCTTCGAAGTGCTGGGTTCGCGCACCGAAGCCACCGCCTCGCTGACCCCGGTGCAGATCTCCACCAGCCTGGCCAACGGCAACGCCTACCCGGTCAACGGCCCGTACTACCAGGACCTGTCGCAGTACATTCCGACCTACGACAAGACCAAGCCCATCATCTACAAATGGCGCAGCACCCCGTGGGGCGACCGCACCCAGAACAACGTGACGGAAAACTTCCGCGTGCTGCTGGCCGCCGAAGGCCAGATCATGGGCAAGTGGGACTACAAGCTGGGCCTGTCGCGCGCCGAGAGCACCACCAAGACCGCGCTGATCGACGGCTACGGCTACACCGACAAGATCTACGCAGCCCTGGGCACCGGCAAGATCAACCCATGGCTGGCGCCTGGCCAGAGCCAGACCGCCGAAGCCATGCAGCTGATCGAGTCGACCAAGTACATCGGCGCCTTCCAGCACGGCAAGACCACCATGACCCAGTTCGACGGCTCGGTCTCGGGTGAAATCTTCCAGCTGCCCACCGGCGCCGTGTCGATGGCGGCCGGCTTCGACCTGCGCAAGGAAACCTATGACTTCGGCCAGGACGTGGACGCCACCAAGATCCTGCTGTCGCCGGGCAATGCCGCGCTGAGCGGCGCCTCGCGCGACGTGCGCGCTTTCTACGCCGAGATGCTGGTGCCGGTGATGAAGGACCTGGAAGTGCAGCTGGCCGTGCGCCGCGACGATTACAGCGTGATCGGCGCCACCACCAACCCGAAAGTGTCGTTCCGCTACCAGCCGACCAGCAACCTGGTGCTGCGCGGTTCGGCCAACAAGGGCTTCCTGGCGCCGAGCTTCACCCAGCTGTACGCCGGCCGCCTGTCGCAGGAACTGCCGAACGGCATTATCGACCAGGAAGGCTGCGCCAAGAATCCGGGCAATCCGCTGTTCTGCGCGATTCCTCGCCTGAACTACAACACCGGCGGCAATCCGAACCTGAAACCGGAAACCTCCAAACAGGGTACCCTGGGTATCGTGGTGGAACCGGTGCGCGGCTTCTCGGCCTCGCTGGACTTCTGGGCCATCAACATCCAGGACCGTATCCTGAACCGTACGCCGCAAGTGGTGCTGGCCAACTGGCAATATCTGCCTGAGTACATCATCCGCAACTCGGCCGGCGTGATCGACCACGTGGAAGCGGGCTGGATCAACGCTGCCGGCCTGAAAACCCGCGGCGCCGACCTGGGCCTGCAGGCCGACGGCAAATACGACGGCTACAAATGGGTTGCCAAGCTGGACGGCACCTACATGAAGAGCTTCAAGTTCGCCGAGTTCGAAGGCCAGCCGTTCAAGGAGAACGTCGGCATCTTCAACAGCCGCGACATCTACCTGCGCTGGAAGCACAACGCCAGCATCAGCGTAGCGAAGGGCGACTGGAGCGCGCTGTTCACGCAGAACTTCTCCACCGGCTACAACGACCAGGTACCGAACGGCGGCAAGGGCACCCCGCCGGCCGGCTTCGTGCCGCGCGTGAAGCACTACGAGAAGTATGACCTGAGCGGCACCTACACCGGCTACAAGAACACCACCATCACGGTGGGCATCTTGAACCTGTTTGACAAGACTCCGCCGTTCACCGCGCACAACGTGGATGAAGTAGTGGGCGCAGGCTGGGATCCACGCGTGGCGGATGCACGCGGCCGTTCCCTGTCGGTCAACCTCAAGTACAAGTTCATGTAAGTGCATAGCGGTGCCGACTAATTCCTCCCTCAGCCGGCGCCGCTTTGGCGGCCTGGTGGCCTCGGCCGCCGGGGCCGCTTTTGCCGCCGTGTCGCTCCCCGCCACGGCGGCTACCCGCCGCCGCCCCCCCTCGCAAGGAAACAACGCCATGACCAAGCCGCAGCTGACCAAGCCGCCGCGCCTGGAGCCGGGCGACCTGGTCGGCATCATCGCGCCAGGCGGCCACACCAGTCCCAAGTCCATAGAAAAAGCCGTGCGCAACATCGAGTCGCTGGGCCTGCGCGTCAAGCTGGGCGAGCACATCAACGCGGTGCACGGCAACTACGGCGGCACGGTGGAGCAGCGCCTGGAAGACCTGCACGGCATGTTCGCCGACCCGCAAGTGAACGCCATCTGGGCCATCCGCGGCGGCTCGGGCTGCATTTCGCTGCTGCCCCATATCGACTACCAGCTGATACGCGCCAATCCCAAGGTGCTGATCGGCTATTCCGACATTACCGCCCTGCACCTGGCCATCAACAAGCATGCCGGGCTGGTGACTTTCCACGGGCCTGTGGCCTCGTCCACCTTCTCCGAATACGCGGTGACGCAGCTGAAAAACGTGCTGATGACGCCGCACCAGCGCTACACCATCTCCATGTCGCAGGACAACGCCCACAAGGCGGTGGCCGAGCCGCAGTACACGGTGCGCACGGTGCACGGCGGCCAGTGCACCGGCCATCTCACCGGCGGCAATATGTGCCTGGTGACGGCGCTGGAAGGCACGCCGTATGCGGCCGACATCAAGGGCAGCATCCTGTTCCTGGAAGAAGTGAACGAAGCGCCCTACCGCATCGACCGCATGCTGATGCAGTTGCAGCTGAGCCAGGGCCTGAAGAACACCGCCGGCGTGATGCTGGGCATCTTCGAGAACTGCGAAAACCAGGACGACGATATTTCGCTCACGCTCAACGAGACGGTGGACCAGCATTTGCTGCCGCTGGAGCAGACCGCCGTGGCCGGCTATTCCTTCGGCCACATCCGCCACCAGTTCACCATCCCCATGGGCGTGCGCGCCACGCTGGACGCGGAGCAGCAGACGCTGACCCTGCTGGAGCCGGCGGTCAGCTGAGATGGCGGGTTACGGTGCTCCGCGCCTAACCCGCCCTACGGCTGCCGCCTTGTTCGTAGGGCGGGTTAGGCGCATGGCGCCGTAACCCGCCGCCGCGCCGCCGCTGTTGCGCGCCAGCCATTGCAGCTCGTGCGTAGAATGGCCCCATGCGCATCCTCACAAGCAAGGCCGCCGCCTGGGTGGCCAGCCATCCCCTGGACTTCGCGCTGCAATGCATCCGTGGCTTCCGCGCCAACCAGGGGCTGCTGCTGGCGGGCGCCGTCGCCTATTACTCCCTGCTGTCCATCGTACCGCTGCTGATGCTGGTGGTGGTGGTGCTGTCGCACTGGCTGGACCCGGCCGAACTGCTCGACACCATAGGCCACTACCTCGAATGGCTGGTGCCCGGCCAGTCGCGCGCCATCGTGGCGGAAGTGGGCCAGTTCCTGGCGCAGCGCAGCGTGATCGGCTGGCTGCTGGCGCTTACCATGCTGTTCTTCAGCTCGCTGGCCTTCACGGTGCTGGAAAACGCCATGTGCGTGATCTTCCTGCACCGGGTGGCGGTGCGGCGCCGCCATTTCCTCATCTCCGCCATCCTGCCCTACTGCTACATCCTGTCGCTGGGCATCGGCATTTTGCTGGTCACGCTGGTGGCCGGCAGCCTGCAGGTGATAGGCGAGGAGGAGCTGCAGTTCCTCGGCTACCGCTGGTCGCTGCACGGCGTGTCCGGCGTGCTGCTCTATATGCTGGGCGTGATCGGCGAAGTGCTGATGCTCAGCTCGATCTACCTGGTGATGCCGGTGGGCCGCCTGTCCTATGCGCATGCGCTGATCGGCGGCGTGACGGCTGCGCTGCTGTGGGAAGCGGCGCGCCATGTGCTGGTCTGGTACTTCAGCACCCTGTCCCAGGTCAATATCGTGTACGGCTCGCTGACGACCGCCATCGTCGTCATGTTCAGCCTGGAGATTGCCGCCGCGCTGCTGCTGTTCGGCGCCCAGGTGATTTCGGAATTCGAGCGGGTCGGGCGCAACGAGCAGGACGAGGCGGAGCGGCCGCTGCGCACCTTCAGGCCGGCAGGCAAATAAGGAAGCGGGCGCCGCCCAGTTCGCTGTCCTCGACGCGCACCGCGCCGCCATGCAAAGCCACGGCCTTGCGCGCGATGGCCAGGCCCAGGCCGAAGCCGCCGCTGGCGCGGTCGCGGCTGCGGTCCAGCCGGTAGAAGGGCTCGAACACGCGCTCGCGTTCGGCCACGGGTATGCCGGGGCCGTCGTCCTCCACCGCAATGACGATGGCGCCGCCTTCGCGCGCGGCGCTGAGCCGCACCTGGCCGGCGCCGTATTTGGCCGCGTTGGCGAGCAGGTTCGCCACCGCGCGCAGCAGCAGGCGGCTGTCGCCGTCGAGCTGGCCCAGGCTGTCGTCGCTGATGCGCAGGGCAATGCGCGCGCTGTCCGGCTGGGCGGCCACGCAGCTGCGCAGTGCGGGCGCCAGTTCGAAGGGCTGGCGCTGCATGGCCTGGCCGCTGTCCAGCCTGGCCATGCCGAGCAGCTCGCCGATCAGCGCGTTCAGTTCCCGCAGATCCAGCTCCATGGCGGCGATGCGCGGCTCCAGCGCCGGATCATCCGCCGCCGCGCGCAGCAGCTCCAGGCCGAATTCCAGCCGCGCGATGGGCGTGCGCACCTCGTGCGACACCGAATGCAGCAGCGCGCGCTGCGCCTCCATCAGCTGCTCGATGCGGTCCGCCATCAAATCCATGCGTTCGGCCAGCGGATAGATGCTGGCGCTGGCCGGCATGCGCGCCCGCGCCGACAGCTGGCCGGCGCCGAAGTCGTCCGCCACGCGCGCCAGCGCCTGCATGCCGCGCCAGTGCGCGCGCGACCACAGCGCAATCGGCACCAGCAAGGCCAGCGCCACGATGGCGTAGCGCAGCGCCTCCTGCTGCAAGGCCTGCGCGATATTGATCGGCAGGCCCTCGGCGCGCAGCACGTCCGCCTCGCTGCCGATGTAGCGCGCGCCGGCCAGGTCCACGCGGCGCAGGAAGGCCTTGTCCGCCACCCGGAACACCATGCCGCCACGCTGCAGCAGGGCCGCCTCTGCGGACGACAGCGCCGCGCTCGCGTCGTCCAGCGGCAGCAGTTCGTAGCGCACCGTGGACACCTCGCGCACCTTGTTCAGCCTCACCAGCCATTCGTCGGCCGGGGCCTGGTCGATATAGTGCTCCAGCAGGAATACCTCGGCCGCCGCCTGGCGCCGGGCGATGTCCTCCAGCGGATCGCCGTACAGGCGGCTGATCGCGAAATAGATGGCAAAGGTCGCCGCCGTGATGGCCAGCATGACCAGCACGAAGAAGCGGAAGAACAGGTGGTTCATGGTCTTAGTTTATAGGCAATGCCGCGACGCAGTCCGCGTGCTTACAAATTGATGACAATTGACCGACATGGCAAGGAGGAAGCAAACCGGCGGCTTGCCTAAGATGGCATTATTACCAATCAAGGAGCCACCATGAACAAATTGTTGAGCACAGCCGTCGTTGCCCTGGGCGCAGTCCTGCTGGCCGCGTGCGGCAGCGGCAGCGGCGGCGCGGAAGGCGCCCCGGCCGCCGGCCAGACCGCCCCCATCGCCGTGGGCGAACCGGCGCCCTCCGCCAGCCTCGGTTTTGAAATCCTGTGGCAGAACGCCTTTACCGCCATCGACGACGAACGCACCGTGGTGCTCTCCGACACGGCCTCCTTCGAAGCGCTGTGGAACGAAGGGCACAGGAACCTGAGCAGCCTGCACCCGCCGCCGAAGATCGATTTCAGCCGCAAGGTGGTGGTCGGCGTGTTCACCGGCAAGCAGCAGAACGGCTGCCGCTCCGTCACCATCAGCCGTACCGCGCTGGCGGACGGCAAACTGGCGGTGGAATACGACCTGGGTCGCCTGGTGACCATCGCGCTGTGCAAGCCGGAGTTCACCAGCCCAGGCGTGCTCGCCGTGCTGGACCGCAGCGACGCGCCCGCCAGCGCCAAGGTGCAGTTCACCCGCATCGAGCCGCAGCCGCTGGTCAACAGCCGCATCGCGCTCAGCCTGAACCCGGCCGTGACGGACCGCCAGCCGACCACCGTGGTGGTGAAGGACGCCGCAGCCTGGACCCAGCTGTGGACGCGCTACAGCGTACCCGGCACGCCGCTGCCGCCGGTGGACTTCGGCAAGTCCATGGTGCTGTTCGCCTTCTACGGCGTGGAGAGCGGCTGCGACGGCAACCAGCTGGAGGACGTCTCGCGCGTGAACGGCAAGCTGTACGTCACCAGCACCTACACGCCGCCCGGCCCCGCCGTGCTGTGCATCGCCGCTTTCACCGCGCGCGGCGCCGCAGTCACGGTGGACCGCAGCGACGAGCCGGTGGTGTTCATCAGCAAGCGCCTGCCCGCACCGACCATATAGAATGGCGGCATGCACGCGTCCATTTCCCCCACCCTGATCTCGGCAGCCATGCTGGCCGCCTGTGTTTGCAGCGGCGCGGCCGCGCAAACGCCCGTCGCCAATCCCATGCCGGACGGCAGCCGGGACATGTACGTGGGCCTGGGCCTGCAAAGCGCCAGCCGCTACGAGGGCGGCACGAGCCGCCACCTGATGCTGATGCCGGTGCTGCAGGCGGAATGGAGCAACGGCGTGTTCATTTCCGGCGCCACCGCCGGCATGCACTGGTCGGACCGCGCCGGCCTGGAATACGGGCCGCTGCTGTCGCTGCATCCGGGCCGCAGCGAGCGGGGACGCGCGCTCACCGGGGGCGGCTTGAGCGGCTCCGGCAGCAACACCGCCCTGCCGCCGCTGGCCATGGGGCCGGACGGCCGCCTCACGCGCCTGAGCGGCATGCCGGACGTGCCGAGGCGGCTGGAGGCGGGCGCTTTCCTCACCTGGTATCTGTCGCCCGAGTGGCGCCTGGCCAACAGCGTGCTGTACGGCGCCGGCCAGGAGCGCGACGGCCTGCGCGCCACGCTGGACGTGCAGCGCATCGCCACCACCGTCGCGCCCTACCACACGCTGTCCTTCACCGCCGGCGTCACGCTGGCGGACGCCAACTACAACCGCGCGTTGTTCGGCGTCAGCCCGGCGCAAGCGCTGGCCACCACGGCGCTGACGCGGCCGGCCTATGCGCCGGGTGGCGGCGTCAAGGACGTCCATGCCGGCGTGCGCTGGAACTGGGCGCTGGCGCCATCCTGGATGCTCACCAGCGGCGCGCATGCCGTGCGGCTGACGGGCGACGCCAAAGCCAGCCCCGTGGTTGAGCGTCCCGCCACCGTCACGGTGTGGTCGGCGCTGGCCTACCGCTTCTGAATATGAACCCCAGGCGACTCCTGTGCGTGTGCGCGCTGCTGCTGCCGGCCTGGCTGGCGGCGCAAGTGCCGGACGGCGAATGGTTCAGCTACCGCGACGCCTACCGCAGCATGGTGGTGTTCGAGAAGTACGGCAAGCCCAAGCACTTCCTGCAAAACCACTTCCAGATTAGTCCCAGGGACGGCGCCGGCACGCTGGACGGCCTGCGCCTGACGCTGAACGCCAGGGGCAGCCAGCTCAATCTGCCGCTGGACCCGCTCGGGCGCACCGTGTTTCCGCTGCTGAAGGCGGCCTATGACGACAACGCGGTGCTGGTGCTGAACCGCAAGCTGTCCGGCTATGTGCTGCGGCCGCGCGTCTCCATCGTGGTGCGTGCGGACGGCGTCTACGAAGCGGCCGACCTGCGCGCCGCCTGCGAGCAGGCGCAGGCCTACCAGCGCGCCACCGACGCGGCGTTCCGCGGCGGGCAGTGCGTGGGAGTGAGATTGGTTTTTGCGCGCAAGGGCGAGGCGCAAGTGCGGCTGCGGCATGGCGCGCAGGACGGTGCGCCGCTGCCGGTGAGCGACGGCCCGGCATTCCCCGACGAAGCCGGCGCCGGCTTCAGCGTCGTCAACTACCGCTTCGATGCGGCGCCGGCCCAGGGCCAGGTGGTCAGCGCCAGCGCGCCGCTGGCGATCGCGCCGCTGTACCAGTAGCTAGATCCAGGCGGACGGCGAGAACAGATAGCCCTCGCCGCGCACCGTCTTGATTCTTTCCGCGTCGTGGTCGTCGAAGCGGCGGCGCAGCTTGGAGATGCTGTTGTCTATGCTGCGGTCCATGCCGTCGAACTCCAGGCCGCGCAGTTTTTTCAGCAGCGCGTCGCGCGACAGCACCGTGCCCGCCGCCTCGGCCAGCACCAGCAGCAGCTTGTACTCGCTCCCGCTCAGCAGCACCGGCGTACCGCGCCAGCGCACCTCGCGGTCGCTGGTGGCGATGCACAGCGCGCCGAATTGCAGCGTGCCCGGCGCGGCGGCTGGCAGCGCCGCGCCAACGCCGTTGGCCGCAGGCCCGGCGCGCCGCAGCAGCGCGCGCAGGCGTGCCAGCAGCACGCGCGGCTGCACCGGCTTGTTGATGAAATCGTCGGCGCCGTGTTCCAGCAGCGCCACCTGGTCGTAGTCATCCTCGCGCGCCGTCAGCACCAGGATGGGCGTGGCGCCCAAGGCGCGCAGCTGGCGGCACACGTCGGCGCCGTCCATGCCGGGCAACATCAGGTCCAGCACCACGATGTCGGGCGCGAAGGCGTGGAAGCGCGGCAGCGCCTGGTCGCCGCGCGCCACCACCTCCACCTCGAACTCATACGCGGCCAGGTACTCCGCCACGAGGGACGACAGGCGCGCGTCGTCCTCCACCAGCAGCAGCCGCGTCGCCATTACAGCGCCCGCGCGATCAGCAGCTTCTGGATGTCGCTGGTGCCTTCGTAGATCTGGCACACGCGCACATCGCGGTAGATGCGCTCGACCGGGAAGTCGGACACATAGCCGTAGCCGCCGTGCACCTGGATCGCATCCGAGCACACGCGCTCCGCCATTTCGGAAGCGAACAGCTTGGCCATGGCGGCCTCTTTCAGGCAGGGTTGGCCGGCGTCCTTGAGCGAGGCCGCGTGCAGGATCAGCTGGCGCGCCGCTTCGATCCGGGTCGCCATGTCGGCCAGCTTGAACTGCACCGACTGGTGCTCGAAGATGGTCTTGCCGAAGGTCTCGCGTTCGCGCGCATACTTCAGCGCCGCCTCGTAGGCCGCTCGCGCCATGCCCACCGACTGCGAAGCGATGCCGATGCGGCCGCCCTCCAGGCCGGACAGGGCGATCTTGTAGCCCATGCCCTCCTCGCCGATCAGGTTCGCGGCAGGTATGCGGCAATTCTCGAACAGGATCTGCGCCGTGTCCGACGAGTGCTGGCCCATCTTCTGTTCCAGGCCCGCGACGATGTAGCCGGGTGCGCTGGTCGGCACCCAGAAGGCGCTGATGCCCTTTTTGCCGGCCGCCTTGTCGGTGACGGCCATGACGATGGCCACGTCGGCGTATTTGCCGCTGGTGATGAACTGCTTCACGCCGTTGATCACGTATTCGTCGCCGTCGCGCGTGGCCGTGGTGCGCAGCGCCGCCGCGTCCGAACCGGTGTGCGGTTCGGTCAGGCAGAACGCGCCCAGCATGTCGCCTTGCGCCAGGGGGCGCAGCCACTGCTGCTTCTGCTGCTCGTTGGCGTACATCATGGCGATGCTGCACACCGGGCAGTTGTTGACCGAGATGACGGTGGACGTGCCGCCGTCGCCGGCCGCGATTTCCTCCAGCACCAGGGCCAGGGACACGTAGTCCAGTCCCGCGCCGCCCAGTTCTTCGGGCACCGCCACGCCGAAGGCGCCCAGCGCCGCCAGCTCCTTCAGTTCCTCTTTCGGAAAGTGGTGCTCCTTGTCCCAGCGCGCCGCATTGGGCGCCAGGCGTTCCTGCGAAAAGCTGCGCAGGGCGTCTCGTATCATTTGGTGTTCTTCGCTCAGTATCATTCTGTGCTTTCGTTGTTGGCGGGTTACGCGCTGCGCGCTAACCCGCCCTACATATTGGTTGTTGAATGTGGAGAAAGCGTAGGGCGGGTTAGGCGGCACGCCGTAACCCGCCATGCGTGCTACCAGGCGATAGGCGTGCCATCGTAATTGCGGAACACGGCTTGCGTGGAGCCCTGCAGCGTATCGAGCGTGTGGCGGATGCCGCTGGCGCTTTCTTCAACGGCGATGTCCGCGCCGCCGCCGCCCATCTCGGTGCGCACCCAGCCCGGATGCAGGGCCACGCAGGTGCAGCCCTTGTTGCCGAAGGTGAGCGCGGTGTCGATCAGCACGGAGTTCAGCGCCGCCTTGCTGGCGCGGTACAGCGAGCCGCCCGCGCTGCCGCGCTCCGCCAGGGAGCCCATGCGCGAGGACAGCACCGCCAGCTTGCCGCCGGCCGGCTTGCCCGCAGTTCGCTTCCCTGCGGCGCACACCAGCGGCGCCAGGATGGGCAGCAGCCGCATCGCCGCCAGCACATTGGTGTGCATCACCATGTCGAAGTCGGTCTGCACCGGAAAGCCGTCATGGCGCGGGCCGTACACGCCCGCGTTCAGGATGGCCACGTCCAGCTGCTCGCCGTCCAGCTTCCAGCCCAGGCCTGCCACCGCTTCCACATCGGTCACGTCCAGCGTGTGCGTTTCCGCACCCATGCCGGCCAGCTCCGCGACGTCGTCCGGCTTGCGGGCGGTGGCGATCACGCGCCAGCCGTCCGCCAGGTACTGGCGCGCCAGCTCGTGGCCTATGCCGCGCGAAGCGCCGATAATGAGTACGGCCGGCATGCTTACACCAGCTCGATGGCCATGGCGGTGGCTTCGCCGCCGCCTATGCACAGCGCCGCCACGCCGCGCTTGCCGCCGGTGCGCTTGAGCGCGCCGATCAGCGTGACCACGATGCGCGCGCCCGAAGCGCCGATAGGGTGGCCCAGCGCGCAGGCGCCGCCGTGCACGTTCACCTTGCTGTGCGGGATGTCCAGGTCGCGCATGGCGGCCATGGGCACGGCCGCGAAGGCTTCGTTGATCTCGAACAGGTCCACGTCCCTGGCGCTCCAGCCGGTCTTCTTGAACAGCTTCTCGATGGCGCCGATCGGGGCCACCGTGAACTGGTCCGGCGCCAGCGCGTTGGTGGCGTGGCCCAGCACCTTGGCGATCGGGGTCAGGCCCTGCGCCTTGGCGGTCGATTCGCGCATCATCACCAGCGCGGCGGCGCCGTCGTTGATGGACGAGGACGAGGCGGCGGTGATGGTGCCGTCCTTCTTGAAGGCGGTGCGCAGCGTCGGGATCTTGTCGATCTTGGCTTTCAGCGGGCCTTCGTCTTTTTCAATCACGGTGTCGCCTGCGCGGCTGGTCACGGTGACCGGCGCCATTTCCCACTTGAACCAGCCTTCATTGGTGGCGGCCTGGGCACGCTTGACGGATTCGATGGCGAAGGCGTCCTGGTCTTCGCGCGAGAACTGGTATTTGGCCGAGCACTCTTCGGCGAAGGTGCCCATGGAACGGCCTTCGCCGGTCTTGTCGTTGCGCGAGTAGGCGTCTTCCAGGCCGTCGTACATCATGTGGTCGAACATCATGCCGTGGCCGATGCGGTAGCCGCCGCGCGCCTTGGGAATGAGGTAGGGCGCGTTGGTCATGGACTCCATGCCGCCCGCCACGATCACGTCGGCGCTGCCGGCCGCCAGCGCGTCGTAGGCGAAGATGGCGGCCTGCATGGCCGAACCGCACATTTTCGACAGCGTGACCGCGCCGGTGGACGTCGGCAGGCCGGCTTTCAGCAGCGCCTGGCGCGCAGGCGCCTGGCCCTGGCCCGCCATCAGGCAGTTGCCGAAGTAGACGTGTTCGACGGCGGCAGGCGCCACGCCCGAACGCTCGACAGCGGCCTGGATGGCGACCGCGCCCAGGTCGTGCGCGCTTTTGGCCGAGAAGTCGCCCTGGAAGGCGCCCATGGGGGTGCGGGCTGCGCCCACGATAACGATAGGATCATTCATTTTCACTGGTCTCCAGTAAGGTCGGCGCAACATGCGCCGCGGATGGGATGGCAGGGGTGCCCTGATAAGAAAAACGGATGTGCTGCGGATAGGGGAATACGTCTTCCACGATGCCAGCCTGGATGCGCTCCTTGCGCCGCTGCCAGAACTCGCGCGTGAAGAGGTCTGCGTGGTGCAGCATGAAATACTTGCGGATCTTCGCGTTGCCCAGCAAGAAGCGGCCGAACTGCTCGGGGAACACGTCGTGCGGGCCGACGTGGTACCACGGCTCGGCCGCCATCTCTTCCTCCTCGGTGCGGGCCTCGGGAATGTCGCGGAAATTGCAGTCGGTGATGTACTCGATTTCGTCGTAGTCGTAGAACACCACGCGCTTGTGGCGGGTCACGCCGAAGTTCTTGTACAGCATGTCGCCGGGGAAGATATTGGCCGCCACCAGCTCCTTGATGGCGTTGCCGTATTCCAGCACGCCGTGCTCGATGCGGGCGTCGTCGCCCTGCTGCTCGGCGTGCGTCAGCCAGATATTGAGCGGCACCATGCGGCGCTCGATGTACAGGTGCTTGATGACGATGTTGCCGCCGTCCTCCTCCAGCAGCGACGGCGCGTGCTGGCGGATCTCGGCGATCAGCTCCTCCTTCATGCGGTGGCGCGGGAAGGCCACGTTGGAATACTCCAGCGTGTCGGCCATGCGGCCCACGCGGTCGTGGTGCTTCACCAGCAGGTATTTTTCCTTCACCAGCGCGCGCGTGGTGTCCTTGGGCGCCGGGAAGAAATCCTTGATCAGCTTGAACACATAGGGGAAGGACGGCAGCGCGAACACCAGCATCACCAGGCCGCGTATGCCGGGCGCCGCGCCGAACTGGTCGGACGAATGCTTGAGGTGCTGCAGGTAGTCGCGGTAGAACAGCGTCTTGCCCTGCTTCTGCAGGCCGAGGATGGTGTAGATCTCGCTGCGCGGCTTGCGCGGCAGCAGGGTGCGGATGAACTGCACATAGGCCGACGGCACTTCCATGTCCACCATGAAGTAGGCGCGCGTGAACGAGAACAGGATGATGATCTGTTCCTGGTCGAACAGCACGGTGTCCAGTATCAGCTCGCCGTGGCGGTTGTGCAGGATGGGCACCACGAAGGGATATTCGCGCGCCCCGTTGATGCCCTTGCCGACGATGTAGGCGCCCTTGTTGCGGAAGAACAGCTTGGACAGCACCTGGATCTGGTGGTTGGGCTCCAGCGCCTCGGCGCCGAACAGCTGGCGCAGGCGGGCCTCGACCTGTTCCACGTCGCGGTCCAGGTTGGCGAAGCGCGCGTCCAGGCTGAAGTCGGTGACGATGCGCCGCAGCGTGCCGCTCAGACCGTCCGTGCCGGGGTAGTACATGCGGTAGGTGGGCGCCGCTTCCTCGGTTTCGATGTACTCGGTGGACACCACCGGCCGCACAAAGATGAACTCGTTGTGGAAATAGCTGCGGTGCAGGATGTTGCAGCACACAGAGTTGAAGAAGGTCTCGGCCAGTTCCGGCTGCTTGTGGCCGGACAGCAGGCCGATAAAGTGCAGCTTGCATTCGCGCCACACCTCGTCGCTCAGGTCTTCCGGCGCGTACTCGTCCTCCAGCATGTGCACGCACTCCTGCACCCGCTTGTCGTAGAAGCCGATGCGCTCGCGCGCCGCCTGCTGCGCCACCTTCCATTCGCCGCGCTCGAAATGCAGCTTGGCCTGCTGGCTGGTGGCGCGGAACAGGCGGTAATGCTTGTCGAAGCCGTCGCGGATGGTGAGCGCGATGTCGAACGCTATCTGGGAAGACAGCAGTTTCGGGAATGCAGCCTGGTTCATCATGGACGGGCCGGCAACATCGCGCTCTGGCAGCTTACTTGGTTTCCGCGAACAGTTCGCGGCCGATCAGCATGCGGCGGATTTCGCTGGTGCCCGCGCCGATCTCGTACAGCTTGGCGTCGCGCCACAAACGGCCGACCGGATACTCGTTGATGTAGCCGTTGCCGCCCAGGGTCTGGATCGCCTCGCCGGCCATCCAGGTGGCTTTCTCGGCGCTGTACAGGATGGCGCCGGCGGCGTCCTTGCGCAGCTGGCGCACCGCTTCCGGCGACTTGGCGCGGTCGCAGGCCTGGCCCACGGCGTAGACATAGGCCTTGCAGGCCATCATGGTCGAGTACATATCGGCGAGCTTGCCCTGCATCAGCTGGAATTCGCCGATAGGCTGGCCGAACTGCTTGCGGTCGTGGATGTAGGGCACGACGGCGTCCATGCAGGCCTGCATGATGCCCAGCGGGCCGCCGGACAGCACGGTGCGCTCGAAGTCCAGGCCGGACATCAGCACGTTCACGCCCTTGCCCAGGCCGCCCAGCACGTTCTCGGCCGGCACTTCGCAGTCCTCGAACACCAGCTCGCCGGTGTGCGAACCGCGCATGCCCAGCTTGTCCAGTTTCTGCGCCACCGAGAAGCCCTTGAAGCCTTTTTCAATCAGGAAGGCCGTCATGCCGCGCGGGCCGGCTTCCAGGTCGTTCTTGGCGTACACCACCAGCACGTCCGCGTCGGGGCCGTTGGTGATCCACATCTTGGTGCCGTTCAGCACCCAGCGGTCGCCCTTCCAGTCGGCGCGCAGTTTCATGCTCACCACGTCGGAACCGGCGTTCGGCTCGGACATGGCCAGCGCGCCCACGTGCTCGCCCGAGATCAGCCTGGGCAGGTATTTCTGCTTCTGCTCTTCGGTGCCGTTGCGCTTGATCTGGTTCACGCACAGATTGGAATGCGCGCCGTAGGACAGGCCCACCGAGGCGGACGCGCGCGAAATCTCCTCCATCGCCACGATATGGGCCAGGTAGCCCATATTGGCGCCGCCGTATTCCTCGCCCACGGTGATGCCCAGCAGGCCCAGGTCGCCCATCTTGCGCCACAGGTCCATGGGGAACTGGTCGCTGCGGTCGATCTCGGCGGCGCGCGGCGCGATTTCGGCGGCGGCGAACTCCTGCACGGCGGAGCGCAGGGCGGCGATGTCTTCGCCGTGGTCAAAGGTCAGGCCTGGGAGATGGAGCATGTCGTCCTCATTCTTCTGGTTGGAGTGGTGAAGCGCCCATGATACGCCGATGTGACGTTAACGTAAACGTCAAGTGGCCTGGGGTTCCGTGATGGCGGCCAGCAGGCGCCGGCATTCGTCCTCGTGGGCGGTCAGCTCGGACAGCGCCATTTCGATGTCCTCGCGCTGCTGTTCCAGCGTCACGCGGTGCTGGTTCAGCACGCCCAGGAAACGGTGCATCTGGGCGCTGGTGTCCTTGGGCGACTCATACATGTCGACCAGGCTCTTGATTTCGGACAGCGACAGGCCGAGGCGCTTGCCGCGCAGCGTCAGCTTGAGGCGGGTGCGGTCGCGCGGCGTGTAGACGCGGTTGCGGCCGCCGGCGCCTTCGCGCGAGGGGCTCAGCAGGCCCTGGTCTTCGTAAAAGCGGATGGCGCGCGCCGTGATGTCGAATTCGCGGGCCAGTTCGGTGATGGTGTAGGTTGGCATTTTAATAAAATCGGCTTCAACTTCCGTTTACGTAACGTCAAATACATTGTAGCCCATCGCGGCACGTACAGTCGGTGGCAATTGACGACTGCTTATGGCGTATCGTGCGACGGCCTAAATCGCGTGTCGTCATGATATGTTACAAAGCAAGCGCCAAGACCGGGTAAGATCCCTGTCGAACGAACGTTCAATCTATAAATTCAACGTCTAAATTAAATTTGCCGTATAATTCGTTATCACAAATTAAATTTGGACAATATGCGGGCGCCCCTGGCGCCAATGAATGAGCAATGTTAAATTTCAAGTTCTCTGTTGACACAGTTCGTCTGACATGTCGAGAGACTGACTTTCATTGCATGATATGAAATAGTGCAACTATGAATTCTTCTAACGAACGCGAAAGTTTTAGCCAGCGCTTGCAGCAGGCTCTGAAAAACGCCCACTACTCTCCCGACAGCCCAACCCGTCTGGCCCGCGAATTTAACATTCGTTTTGACGGACGCCCCATAACGGTGCACGCAGCGCGCAAATGGCTGGTTGGCGAAGCCATCCCCACTCAGGAAAAGCTGCGCATGATCGCCCAATGGCTGGGTGTGCCGGCCGACTGGCTGCGTTTCGGCGGCCCGGAAGCGGCGGCCCCCGCCAGCGACAGCGGCAGCGGCCTGTCCCGTTTCGAGTCGGCCGACGTGAAACTGATCGCCGATTTGCAGCGCCTGGACGAGCATCACCGCCAGATCGCGCGTGAATTTATTCGCATGCTGGTGCGGGTGAACTACCAAAAGTAACAAAACGGCGCGCCGTTCTTGATAGATTCATAAATTAAAGAACGAGTGTGCCACAATCAAGCGTATCCGTGCGTTTCCACCGAATGTTCGGGCTCCGATAGCGAATTGTCACAGTTTCGAAACGGAATTGGTGCACAATAGGGCTGCGCAATGCACGCGCTATTTCAGGAGTCCGGATTGAGCCGCTTGATGAGAAACAACTACAGCAATGTAGCGCAGCTGAAAGACCTGATGACCGCCCCGCCGATGACGGCCGCCCGCCATGCCGAACTGATGCGTAAGCGCATCGCGCAGCGGCGCATGCTGGAAGAAGCGAGGGAATTGAAGCGTGCCAGCGGCAGCTTCGAGAAGAGTTAAAGCAGGCTAGCTCAAGCCGCCCCAGCGCGGCGCCAGCTGGTGTTCCAGGCCGAACAGGTCGAGCACGCGGGCCACCGTGTGGTCCACCATGTCGGCGATGCTCTGCGGCTGGTGATAGAAACTGGGCAGGGGCGGGAAGATAATGCCGCCCATTTCAGTGACGGCCGTCATATTGCGCAGGTGCGCCAGGTTGAACGGCGTTTCGCGCACCATCAGCACCAGGCGGCGGCGCTCCTTGAGCACCACGTCCGCCGCGCGCGCGATCAGATTGTCCGACAGGCCGTGCGCCACCGACGCCAGCGTCTTCATCGAGCACGGCGCGACTATCATCCCATCCGACTGGAAAGACCCGCTGGCGATGGACGCGCCGATATTGTGCTGCTTGTGCACCACGTCGGCCAGCGCCTCCACTTCCTTGCGCTGCAAGCCGGTTTCCTGGTGCAGGGTCAGCACGGCCGCGTCCGATACCACCAGGTGGGACTCCACCTGGGGCAATTCTTTCAACACTTGCAGCAGCCGCACCCCATACACGGCGCCCGTGGCGCCGGTGATGGCGATGACCAGCCGCTGCCGGCGGTCAGGCATCCAGCAGGGCCTTCAGTTCGCCCGACTCAAACATCTCGTTCATGATGTCCGAACCGCCGATAAACTCGCCCTTCACGTAGAGCTGCGGAATGGTAGGCCAGTTCGAGTATTCCTTGATGCCCTGGCGGACTTCAGGATCGTCCAGCACGTTCACGGTGGCGATATTCTCCACGCCGCAAGCTTTCAGGATCTGGATGGCGCGGCCGGAAAAGCCGCACTGCGGGAACTGGGCGGTGCCCTTCATGAACAGGACCACAGGCGTGTTGGTCACGGTTTCTTTGATCCAGGTTTGTACGTCGCTCATTGCTGCCTCGGGGGAAATTGAATAGATGCCGACATTTTATAAGAAATGCGGCCCCCGCGTGCTTGACACGGCGAAATTCCGCGCTATTATGTCGTTAATCGCTATATCGATAGTCGATATAGCGAAATACGATACAGGACTGGCGATGCCGGACATTCATTATTCGAAGTATCTGCCCCTGTCGGAAGCGACTTTCTACGTGATGCTGGCGCTCAACGAACCTTTGCACGGCTACGCCATCATGCAGAAGGTGGAAGCGATGAGCGGCGGCAGCGTCACGCTGGGGCCGGGCACGCTGTACGGCGTGTTCGGCACCCTGGAAAAGCAGGCGCTGATCGTCAAGGTGGCGGAGGAGGAGCGGCGCAAGGTGTACGCGCTGACGGAACTGGGCAGGGCCGTGCTGGCGGAGCAGGTGCGGCGCCTGGAAATCATGGTGGGCAATGCACGCGCATTGCTGGACGCGGCTGGGGAGACGAAATGAGCGCAAGCATCGTACGGAAGTACAAACTGTGGTTCGTGTGGCAGGACGAGGAGCACCAGCAGTGGCTGGAGCAGATGGCGCGCGAGGGCCTGCACCTGCGCGATACCAACGCCATCGGCATGCACACCTTTGTGCGCGGCGCGCCGGCCGACATGGTCTACCGCTGGGACGTGCGGAAGGGCACGCCGGACTACCTGCAGCTGTTCCGAGACGCGGGCTGGGAGCACGTGGCCAGCACGGTGGGCTGGCACTGCTGGCGCAAGGCGCGCCAGCCGGGCGCGACGCCCGAAATCTTCACCGACACGGCCGGCAAGCTGGCCAGGAACGGCCGCATCCTGCTGCCGCTGGGCCTGGCGCTGATTGCGCAAGTGCCGATGATCGCTTCCCACCGCAACTACCTGGCGGCGCTGGCCGGCCAGGACGCCGCCTTCCAGGGCACCGCGCTGGCGGCGCTGTGGCTGGGCGCCGCCGTCTCGCTGCTATGCCTGTTCGGCTGCATCAAGCTCGGCCTGCGCATGGCCGCGCTCAAGCGCCTGTAAAGCGCCTAGCCGCGCAGCTTGGCGAAGGCGGCGGCCATGGAGCCGGCGATGGCCGGTTCGCGGCTTTGGCTTTTTTGCTGCTGCCCCATGGCGCGGCGGTCGCCGCGGTCGGCGCGCTGCTCGGGCTTGCTGCCGGCGGCCGGCGCGCTGTCGCTCAGGCGCATGGTCAGCGCGATGCGCTTGCGCTTGGGGTCGACTTCCAGCACTTTCACCTTCACCACCTGGCCGGCTTTCACCACCGTGTGCGGGTCTTTCACGAAGGTGTTGGACAGCGCGGAGATGTGCACCAGGCCGTCCTGGTGCACGCCGATGTCGACGAAGGCGCCGAAGGCGGCCACGTTGGTGACCACGCCTTCCAAAATCATGTCCGGACGCAGATCGCTGATTTCCTCCACGCCGTCCTTAAAGGTGGCGGTGGTGAACTCGGGGCGCGGGTCGCGGCCGGGCTTTTCCAGTTCCTTCAGGATGTCGGTCACGGTCGGCACGCCGAATTTGTCGTCCGCGTACTTGGCCGGGTTCAGCGACTTGATCAGGCCGCTGTCGCCGATCACGCCCTTGATGTCTTTCTTGATATCGCCCAGGATTTTTTCCACCAGCGGGTAGGATTCCGGGTGCACCGCCGAGGCGTCCAGCGGGTTGTCGCCGCCCACCACGCGCAGGAAGCCGGCCGCCTGTTCAAAGGTCTTGTCGCCCAGGCGCGGCACGTTCTTCAGGCCGGCGCGCGAGGTGAAAGCGCCCTTGCTGTCGCGGTAGGTGACGATGCTTTGCGCCACGCTGGCCGACAGGCCGGACACGCGCGCCAGCAGCGGCGCCGAGGCGGTGTTGACGTCCACGCCCACCGCGTTCACGCAATCCTCCACCACGGCGTCCAGCGAGCGCGCCAGCTGGGACTGGCTCACGTCGTGCTGGTACTGGCCCACGCCGATGGATTTCGGGTCGATCTTCACCAGCTCGGCCAGCGGGTCCTGCAGTCGGCGCGCAATCGACACGGCGCCGCGGATGGACACGTCCAGGTCCGGCAGCTCGCGCGAGGCGAATTCGGAGGCCGAGTACACCGACGCGCCCGCTTCGGACACGACGATCTTGGTCAGCTTCTGTTCCGGCAGCATCTTGATCAGATCCTGCGCCAATTTGTCGGTTTCGCGCGAGGCGGTGCCGTTGCCGATGGAGATCAGCGACACATTGTGCTTGGCGGCCAGCTTGCTCAGCGTATGCAAGGCGCCATCCCAGTCGTTGCGCGGCTGATGCGGGTAGATGGTGGCATGTTCGACGACTCTGCCGGTGGAATCGACCACGGCCACCTTCACGCCGGTGCGCAGGCCGGGGTCCAGGCCCATGGTGGCGCGCTGGCCGGCCGGGGCCGCCAGCAGCAGGGCTTTCAGGTTGGTGGCGAAGACATTGATGGCGTCGGTCTCGGCACGTTCGCGCAGCGCGCCCATCAGTTCGCTTTCCAGGTGCATAAAGCTCTTCACGCGCCAGGTCCAGCGCGCCGTGTCGGCCAGCCATTTGTCGGCCGGGCGGCCGGCGTTCTTGATGCCGAAACGGGCCGAGATGCGGCTTTCGCAGGGATTGTGCGGCGCGTCCCACTTCGGTTTCTCGGCTTCCGTGTCCAGGCGCAGGGTCACATCCAGAATGCCTTCGCGGCGGCCGCGCAGCAGCGCCAGGGCGCGGTGCGAGGGCACGGTGCCTATGGTTTCCGAGTAGTCGAAGTAATCGGCGAATTTTTCGCCTTCCTCCTGCTTGCCTTCCACGACTTTGGACTCAACTATACCGTGATCGGTCACATATTCGCGCAGCGACTGCAGCAGCGTGGCGTCCTCGGCGAAGCGCTCCATCAGCACCTGGCGCGCGCCGTCCAGCGCCGCCTTGGTGTCGGCCACGCCCGGATTGTTGCCGTCCGGCGTGGTGAACGGCTCGCGCAGATAGGCGGCGGCTTCCGTTTCAGGCGTCAGTTCCGGGTTGGCCAGCAGGGCGTCGGCCAGCGGCATCAGGCCCGCTTCGATGGCGATCTGGGCCTTGGTGCGGCGTTTTTGCTTGTAGGGAAGATACAAGTCTTCCAGGCGGGTCTTGTCCTCGGCGTGCATGACGGCGTCCAGCAGGGCCGGCGTCATTTTGTTCTGCTCGGTGATCGAGGCCACGATGGCGGCGCGGCGGTCCTCCAGCTCGCGCAGATAGCGCAGGCGCTCCTCCAGCAGGCGCAGCTGGATATCGTCCAGGCCGCCGGTGGCTTCCTTGCGGTAGCGCGCGATAAAGGGCACGGTGGCGCCTTCGTCCAGCAGGGCGACGGCGGCGGCAACCTGGGCCGGCTTGGCGGCCAGTTCGATGGCAAGGCGTTGTTCGATGGTAGGCAGCATGAGCGGATTCCTGTGGTGACCAGGCCGGAATCATACTCAAACCCGGCCCATGCGCCAAATGCTACGCCCTATGTTGGAAGAAACACAAACAAGAGTTCGGCTAAACCGGATAATATTGCATGTTGCAGTTTTTGAACCGCCTTCAAACCGTCATCGATCAGTAATATTTGTACAGATAATGCGCACTATGGATTTGACCCGCGACGAAACCCGCGAAACCCCCACCGCTCCCGCCCCGGCCCCCGCTCCGGCATCGGCGCCTGCTCCGCAGCTGCCCTATGCCGTGGCCACCTGGCTGCAGCGGGTGGACGCTGCTGCGCATCCGAAAGCCAAGCTGCTGGCCGCCGAACCCGATCCCAAGCAGGCGCAGCCCCAGTACAAACTGATTTACGTGCTGGCGCCCACCAGCGGCGGCCGCCACGTGGCGCTGTGCCTGTACAAGGCGCGCCTGCGGCCTAACGGCGACGTGGCCGCCGCCACCCCGGTGAGCGAAGTGTTCTCGCTGCTGTCGGCCCCGCCCAGCTTCCTGGCGGCCGGCGATGACGATTTGATACGTTTCTTCGTTGCCATGCGCAGCGGCCCGAATTCCCAGACCGGCACCGCCACCGAGCCGCGCGGCAAGATAGGCGCGGCCCTGCTGACCATGCTGGCCGAGCAGGACAAGCTGCTGTGGGCCAATTCCTGGGCCGACGTGGGCAACGGCCTGGTCTATCCGATGAAGTTCGGCCCCCTGCGCCAGGCCAACCTGGCGTGGCGCGAGGAGGGCAAGGGCCTGCGCCTGGGCTGGGCGGTGGAGCCGCCCGAGGGCGCGCGCCACCACGGCGCCGACCAGATCGACTACATGCTGCCGACCGAACCGCCGTGGTATATCGACAACCTGTCGTGCGGCGAGCTGTTCCTGAACCAGGGCGGCGCCGAGATTCCGCTGGCCGAGCTGCAGGCGCTGGTGGCGCAGGCGCCATTGCTCACCAGTAACGACAAACTGCGCGTGTCCCAGCTGCTGCTGGCCCACGGCCTGCAGCAGCTGATGCCGCTGCCGCAGCCGCTGCCGCAGCGCATCCGCCAGGACGTCAAGCCGCGCCCCATCCTGGTGCTGGACGCGGCCATGCTGTCGGACGGCAGCACCCAGCGCTGGCACGACTACGCGGTGCTGTCCTATGACTACGACGGCGAGCGCGTCTCCTTCGACCCCTCGCAGCGCGTGGTGCGCCAGCGCGGCGAGGTCACCGAGGTGATACAGCGCGACGAGCAGGCCGAGGCGGACGCCCTGGCCACCTTGAACGCGCTCGGCTTCCGCAAGCCCGGCGCGCTGCCGCTGTCGAGCGTGCGCGGCGGCCTGTTGCTGGCCGGCCAGGCCGACTGGCTGCGCTTCGCCGCCGACGGCGTGGACGAGTTGCTGGCCCAGGGCTGGCAGGTGGAAAAATCGGCCAAGTACCGCTATGACGTGAGCGCGGTGGACGGCTGGTACGCCGAGGTGGAGCCGGACGAGGCCGACGGCGGCAACGCCTGGTTCGACCTGGAACTGGGCATCACGGTCGACGGCGAGCGCATTCCGCTGCTGCCGGTGCTGGTGCACATGATACGCAACGCCCCGCTGGACTTCAGCCTGAAGACGCTGGCCGGCCATGCCGAGGAAGACCAGATGCTGGCCACGCTGCCCGACGGCACCCGCGTGGCGCTGCCGTGGAACCGGGTCAAGCCCATCCTGGCAACGCTGGGCGAGCTGTACTTCAACGACAAGATCAAGCATGCCGTCCACATGGCCACGCTGGACGCGGCCCGCCTGGACGAGCTGGCCCGCAGCGTCGACTTCGAGTGGACCGGCGGCGAGGAATTGCGCGACATGGGCCGCAAGCTGAACCAGTTCACCACGGTGAAGCGAGTGCCCACTCCGGCTGGACTGCGCGCCACGCTGCGCGATTACCAGGCCGACGGCCTGGCATGGATGCAGTTCCTGCGCGAATACAACCTGGCCGGCATCCTGGCCGACGACATGGGCCTGGGCAAGACGGTGCAGACCCTGGCCCACATCCTGGTGGAAAAAGAGGCCGGCCGGCTGACGCATCCGGTGCTGGTCATCGCGCCGACCAGCCTGATGGGCAACTGGCAGGACGAGGCCGCGCGCTTCGCGCCGGACCTGCGCGTGCTGCTGCTGCAAGGCAAGGACCGCATGCAGCAGTTCGAGCAGATCCAGCAGTCCGACCTGGTGCTGACCACCTACGCGCTGCTGCCGCGCGACGAGGAAAAGCTGCGCGAGCAGGAATTCCACATGGTGATCCTGGACGAGTCGCACTACATCAAGAACACCCGCTCCAAGGCGGCCCAGAGCGCCGGCCTGCTGAAGGCCAGGCACCGGCTGTGCCTGTCCGGCACGCCGCTGGAGAACCACCTGGGCGAGCTGTGGTCGCAATTCCATTTCCTGCTGCCAGGCCTGCTGGGCGACGAGAAATCGTTCAACGCCCAGTTCCGCCACCCCATCGAGCGCCAGGACGATCCGCAGCGCCGCGCGCTGCTGAACCGCCGCATCAAGCCTTTCCTGCTGCGCCGTACCAAGGACAATGTGGCCAAGGAACTGCCGGCCAAGACCGAGATGGTGCGCAAGGTGGAGCTGACCGGCGCCCAGCGCGACCTGTACGAGACCGTGCGCCTGGCCATGGACCAGAAAGTGCGCGAGGAAATCGACCGCAAGGGCGTGGCGCGCAGCCAGATCGTCATTTTGGAAGCGCTGCTCAAGCTGCGCCAGGTGTGCTGCGACCCGCGCCTGGTGAAGTCGCTGCCGTCGAAAAAGCAGACCGCCGGTTCGGCCAAGCTGACCGATTTGATGCAGATGGTGGAGGATTTGCTGGAAGAAGACCGCAAGATCCTGGTGTTTTCGCAGTTCACCTCGATGCTGGAGCTGATCGAGGAGGAGCTCGAGCTGCGCGACATCCCGTATGCGCTGCTGACCGGCGAGACCAAGGACCGCAGCGCCCAGGTGGCCGCCTTCCAGCAGGGCGCGGTGCCGATCTTCCTGATCAGCCTGAAAGCCGGCGGCGTGGGCCTGAACCTGACGGCGGCCGACACCGTTATCCACTACGACCCGTGGTGGAACCCGGCGGCCGAGAACCAGGCCACCGACCGCGCCTGGCGCATCGGGCAGGACAAGCCGGTGTTCGTGTACAAGCTGATCGCCAAAGGCACGCTGGAGGAGAAGATCCAGGTGCTGCAGCAGAAAAAGTCCGACCTGGCGCAATCCATCCTGGCCGAGGGCGAATCGCAGAAGATGGCGCTGACGCAGGAAGACCTGCAGCAGATCTTCGCACCGCTGGCGGACTAGGCCATGGACAGCGCCGGCGAACTGCACAAACTCATACTCGACCACAGCAGCGAAGTCCACTTCCTGCTGGACCTGCGGGACGGCAGCCACGGCCGCATCCAGTACCTGAGTCCGGCGGCCGGGCGCCGCTTCGGCTACACGCTCGAGCAGGTACAGGCGCTGTCGGACCAGCTGGTGCACGACCTGCCGCTGCGCCTGGAGCGCTTTGCCGCCGGCGAGCGCAGCCGCGTGCGCGTCACGCGCGAGCTGGACCTGCCGCACGCGGACGGCCATCTGATCCCGGTGGAAATCGAGTCCGCGCTGGTGCTGGACCCGGTCGGCAGCCCCATCGCGCTGGCCGGCTCGGTGCGCGACGTGAGCGAGCGCCGGGACTGGCAGGCGCAGCAGAAGAAGTTCGCCTCCATGCTGTCGCACGAGTTCCGCACCCCGCTGTCCACCATAGACGGCGCCATCCAGCGCCTGGAGATGACGGGCGCGCACCACGACGAGGCCACCCGCAAGCGCTACACCAAGATCCAGTCGGCGGTCGACCGCCTGCTGGGCATGCTGGACGAATACCTGTCGCCCGAGCGCATGGCCAGCATAGGCCGCAAACGCCAGCCGAACGAGGTGTCGCCGCTGGCGCTGCTGGAGAATGCCGCCGAGCAGGCCAGTCCGCGCCGCGCCACCGTCCGCGTGGTGGACCAGGGCCTGCCGCAGTGGATGCGCTGCGATCCCGCCGGCATGCGCCTGGTGCTCGATATCTTGCTCGACAATGCTATTAAATACACGGAAGATGGCTGCGAGATAACGCTTGTCGGCAAAAAAGCAACAGAAGGCGGCATAGAGTTGTCGGTATCGGACCTGGGGGCTGGCATACCGGAGGACGAAGTCGGTAAGCTGTTCGAGAAGGGCTTCCGTGGCCGTGACGCCGCCGGCACGCCGGGCTCCGGCCTGGGCTTGTACATGGCGCGCGCGGTGGTGGAAGTCCATGGCGGCACGCTGACAGTGGAAAATTTTGCTGAAAGCGGCAAGAAATTTCGGATTTGGCTGCCTGTACCGGCGTGAGCCGGGAAAAACCTTGCGCCGCGCGATTGCAACCGTGATAATTCTCGCACGCAAGCTTCGGCTTGCAACCATTTTGAGATTGGCGCATCAATGACGCAAATACTGATCGTGGAAGACAATCTGGACTACGCCGAAGAAATGGCGGAGTTCCTGACTGAGCTTGAACACGAAGTCCACATCACCAACAACGCCGGCGACATGTGGTCGGCCCTCAGCCAAGGCAACGTTGGCGTGGTGGTGCTCGACCTGGGCCTGCCCGACGAGGACGGCTTCAACGTCATTCCGCGCATGCGCCAGCTATACCCGCACATCGGCCTGCTGGTGCTGACCGGCCGCGTGGCCTTCGACAACCGCATCCTGGGCCTGCGCCTGGGCGCCGACCATTATCTGACCAAGCCCATCAAGTTCCCGGAACTGGCCGCCCATATCGAGGCGCTGGACCGCCGCGTCGGCCCGCAAGAGCCCGCGCCCGTGATCAACAAGTGGACGCTGAAAGTCAGCGCCCGCCTGCTGGAGCTGCAGGGCCAGGCCATCACGCTGACTGAAAAAGAGTGCAACTTCCTGCACCTGCTGACGATTAACACCCGTCCGGTGCCGCGCCAGGTCATCGTGGCCGGCATAGGCGGCGACGATCCGGACGCCGGCCGCCGCGTGGACATGCTGGTGTACCGCCTGCGCAAGAAGGCGCGCAGCGGCCTGGGCGAGGACCTGCCCCTGCGCAGCGCCTACGGCGAAGGCTACAGCTTGTCCGCCAGCTTCAATCTCTCCTGAGTATGTGACGCCGCCGGTGCGCGGCGTGACATTTCGATAGTTTCCAGTAGTCACTTTTCATCTACTATGGGTTTCCAGGCGCCGCCTGTGGTCCGGGTGTGGTTGCGGCGCGTCCTCACGGGAGACGGGTGTGATGAAACTACGGAATCTGAAAATCGGTACGCGCCTCGGCGGCGGCTTTGGCGTCGTCATGCTGATGATGCTGTTGATGGCGGCGGCGGGCATCTGGCGCCTGCAGACGGTGGGGCAGCTGAGCGAGGAGATGGTCGGCAGCGCCATGCTCAAGGAGCGCCTGACCGCCGAGTGGCACAACCTGATCAGCGTCAGCGGCGTGCGCGTCATCGCCTTTGCGCGCAATACCGAGCAGGTGGAATCGAAGGCCGAAGCCGATAAGGCCGCCGCCACCCGCGCGCGCGTCAACGCCATCCAGAAGCAATTGGAGCCCCTGCTGTCCAGCGGCGAGGAATTGCGCCTGCTCGAGGCCGTGGCGGTGGTGCGCAAGCGCTACGCCGCCACCCGCGACGCGGTGTTCGCCCTTAAAAAGGGCGGCGACGCCGACGGCGCCCGCAGCATGGTCGAGAGCCAGCTGGAGCCGCAGTTCGCGGCTTACCAGGAGGCCGTCGAGCGCATCGGCCAGCACGAGGCCGGGGTCGGCCGCGTGCTGGCGGCCCAGGTGCAGCAGCAGTTCCGCGACGGCCGCCTGTTCCTGCTGGTCACGGCCGGCGGCGTGCTGCTGCTGGGCAGCTGGTTCGCCGTCATGCTGACGCGTTCGATCACGGCGCCGCTGGGGCAGGCGGTGCGCGTGGCGCAAACCGTGGCGGCCGGCGACCTGAGCAGCGATATCGCGGTCGCCAGCCGCGACGAAACCGGCCAGTTGCTGCAGGCGCTGAAGGACATGAACGCCAGCCTGGTGCGCATCGTCGGCCAGGTGCGCGGCGGCACCGAGACCATCGCCACCGCGTCCGGCGAGATCGCCAGCGGCAACCTGGACCTGTCGGCGCGCACCGAGCAGCAAGCCAGTTCGCTGCAGCAGACCGCTTCCTCCATGGAGGAGCTGACCGCCACCGTCAAGCAGAACGGCGACAATTCGCGCCAGGCCCACACGCTGGCGCTGTCCGCCTCGGACGTGGCGCAGCGCGGCGGCGCAGTGGTCAGCCAGGTGGTCGACACCATGGGCTTGATCAACGCGTCCGCGCACAAAATCGTCGACATCATCGCCGTCATCGACGGCATCGCTTTCCAGACCAATATCCTGGCCTTGAACGCGGCGGTGGAAGCGGCCCGCGCCGGCGAGCAGGGCCGCGGCTTCGCCGTGGTGGCCTCCGAGGTGCGCAACCTGGCCCAGCGCAGCGCGGCGGCGGCGCGCGAAATCAAGGTGCTGATAGGCGATTCGGTGGAAAAAGTGTCCACCGGGGCGCGGCTGGTGAACCAAGCCGGCAGCACCATGGAGGAAATCGTGGTCAACGTGCAGCGCGTGAGCGACATCATCGGCGAGATCACGGCCGCCAGTGTGGAGCAGACCAGCGGCATCGAGCAGATCAACCGCGCCATTTCGCAAATGGACCAGGTGACGCAGCAGAACGCCGCCCTGGTCGAGGAAGCCGCCGCCGCCGCCGCCGCCCTGCAGGACCAGAGCCAGGCGCTGGCCTATGCCGTGAGCGTGTTCCGGCTGGCCGGGCAGCCGTCCCGTCAGCGCGCCCTGGCCGTGCCTTCATAAAAAGGGACAGAGTCGGGCCGATTTTTCCGCGTGGCGGAATAAATGGGGACATAGTGGAGGGAATGCGGTAGTATCGTGCTTCCAATACTACCTTCCTGCTTGTTATGGCCCGCTTACCCCGCCTTATCGTCCCTTTCCAGCCCCACCACGTGGTCCAGCGCGGCCTGAACGGCCAGGCCATGTTCCAGGACGCCGACGACTACACGGCCTTCCTCGGCTGGCTGCGCAGCGCCGCCAAAAACTGGAAAGTGGCCGTGCACGCCTATGTATTGACGCCGAACGAGCTGCATTTCCTGCTCACGCCCTGCGACGAGGACGGGCTGGGCCTGATGATGCAGTGGATAGGCCGCTACTACGTGCCCTACTTCAACCAGAAATACGGCCGCTCCGGCACGCTGTGGCAGGGCCGCTACAAAACCTCTGTCATCGACGCCGAGACCTATCTGATGAGCAATAGCCGCTATATCGAGTTCCTGCCGGTGCGCTGCGGGCTGGCGGGGCGGCCGGAGGACTACGCCTGGTCCAGCTACGCCCACCACACCGGCGTGCGCTCCGATCCGGTGGTGACCGACCATGCCCTGTACTGGGCGCTGGGAAATACCCCTTTCCAGCGCGAAGCCGCCTACCAGGAGCTGGCGGGCGCAGACCTGTCGGCCGAGCAGATCGCCATTGTGGAGGGGGCCGTGCTCAAAGGCTGGCCGCTGGGTTCGGAGCGCTTCAAGACCGAGCTGCAAAACCGCGTCAAACGCCAGGTATTGCCCGCCAAGCGCGGCCGCCCGTTCAAGAAAACCGTGCCTGCCGAGAGCGAGGACTGACTATGTCCCTAATTAATTTTTAAAAGAAGGCGTGGTGATTTAATTCGACTCCGACCCTAATTGTTCTTGTTGAGTTTTTTTGTGCATTGCACTACTCTGAGCTTTCGATAGTTATCAGCAGTGGAGAAACGCATGATTTCGCAAGGTTTGTACGACCCAGCCAATGAACATGATGCCTGCGGCGTCGGTTTTGTCGCCCACATCAAGGGCAATAAGAGCCACTCGATCGTGGAACAGGGTCTGCTGATCCTGAAGAACCTGGATCACCGGGGTGCGGTCGGCGCGGACGCGCTGATGGGCGACGGCGCCGGCATCCTGATCCAGATCCCGGACCAGTACTACCGCGACGAAATGGCCAAGCAGGGCGTGGAACTGCCGCCGCCAGGCGAATACGGCGTGGGCATGGTCTTCCTGCCCAAGGAAAACGCGTCCCGCATCGCTTGCGAACAGGAAATCGAGCGCGCCGTGCGCATCGAAGGCCAGGTCGTGCTGGGCTGGCGCAATGTGCCGGTGGACTACGACATGCCCATGTCGCCCACCGTGCGCGCCAAAGAACCCATCATCCGCCAGATCTTCATCGGCCGCGGCCCGGACATCATGGTCACCGACGCGCTGGAGCGCAAACTGTATGTGATCCGCAAATCGTCCGGCCACGCCATCCAGGCGCTGAAACTGATCCACGGCAAGGAATTCTTCGTGCCGTCGATGTCGGCCCGCACCGTGGTCTACAAAGGCCTGCTGCTGGCCGACCAGGTGGGCGTCTACTATAAAGACCTGCAGGATCCGCGCTGCATCTCGGCGCTGGCGCTGGTGCACCAGCGTTTCTCCACCAACACCTTCCCGGAATGGCCGCTGGCCCACCCTTACCGCCTGATCGCCCACAACGGCGAGATCAACACCGTCAAGGGCAACTTCAACTGGATGCGCGCCCGCGAAGGCGTGATGAAGTCGGCCGTGCTGGGCGAAGACCTGCAGAAGCTGTTCCCGCTGATCTATGAAGGCCAGTCGGACACCGCCTGCTTCGACAACGCGCTGGAACTGCTGCTGATGGCGGGCTACCCGCTGGCGCAAGCGATGATGATGATGATCCCCGAGGCGTGGGAAAACCACACCCTGATGGACGACAACCGCAAGGCATTCTACGAATACCATGCGGCCATGATGGAACCATGGGACGGCCCGGCCGCCATGGCCTTCACCGACGGCCGCTACATCGGCGGCACGCTGGACCGGAATGGCCTGCGTCCTGCGCGCTACATCATCACCGACGACGACCTGGTGGTGATGGCGTCGGAATCCGGCGTGCTGCCGATTCCCGAGTCGAAAATCATCCAGAAATGGCGTTTGCAGCCGGGCAAGATGTTCCTGATCGACCTGGAAGCCGGCCGCATCATCGACGACAAAGAGCTGAAAGACACCTACGCCAACGCCAAGCCTTATAAAGCCTGGATCAACGCGGTGCGCATCAAGCTCAACGAAATCAAGCTGAGCGAAAGCCAGCAGGCGCACAACCGCATCAAGTACAGCGCCGCGCCGGGCGAAAAAGCCGTCGCGTCCGTGCTGGACCGCCAGCAAGCCTTCGGCTACACCCAGGAAGACCTGCGCTTCCTGATGGCGCCCATGGCCGCCGCCGGCGAGGAAGCCACCGGCTCCATGGGCAATGACTCGCCGCTGGCCGTCATGTCCAACAAGCTGAAACCGCTGTACAACTACTTCAAGCAGCTGTTCGCCCAGGTGACCAACCCGCCGATCGACCCGATCCGCGAAGCCATGGTGATGTCGCTGGTGTCCTTCATCGGCCCGAAACCGAACCTGCTGGACACCAACAACGTCAACCCGCCCATGCGCCTGGAAGTGTCGCAGCCCATCCTGGGCTTCGACGACATGGCCCGCCTGCGCGGCATCTCCCTGCATACCGGCGGCAAGTTCAAGTCCTATGAGCTGAACATCTGCTACCCGCTGGCCTGGGGCAAGGAAGGCGTGGAAGCCTGCCTGGCCTCGCTGTGCGCGGAAGCCGTGGACGCGGTGAAATCCGGCCACAACATCCTGATCGTGTCGGACCGCTCCGTCGGCCCGGACCGCGTGGCGATCCCGGCGCTGCTGGCCACCTCCACCATCCACCAGCACCTGGTGTCGAAAGGCCTGCGCGCCTCGACCGGCCTGGTGGTGGAAACCGGCTCGGCCCGCGAGACCCACCACTTCGCGCTGCTGGCAGGCTACGGCGCGGAAGCCGTCCATCCCTACCTGGCGATGGAAACGCTGATGGAACTGGCGCACGAAATGTCGGGCGACCTGTCCGGCGAGCAAGCCATCTACAACTACACCAAGGCCATCGGCAAGGGCCTGATGAAGGTCATGTCCAAGATGGGCATCTCGACCTATATGTCCTACTGCGGCGCGCAGATCTTCGAGGCTATCGGCCTGAACAAGTCGCTGGTGGACAAATACTTCAAGGGCACCGCCTCCAACGTGGAAGGCATCGGCGTGTTCGAAGTGGCGGAAGAAGCGCTGCGCCTGCACAACCTGGCTTTCGGCAACGATCCGCTGCTGAAGGAAGCGCTGGACGCGGGCGGCGAATACGCCTTCCGCATCCGCGGCGAAGACCACCTGTGGACCCCGGACGCGATCGCCAAGCTGCAGCACTCGACCCGCTCGAACAGCTACTCGACCTATAAAGAGTACGCGCAAATCATCAACGACCAGACCAAGCGCCACCTGACGCTGCGCGGCCTGTTCGAGTTCAAGCTGGACCCGACCAAAGCCATCCCGCTGGACGAGGTGGAACCGGCCAAGGAAATCGTCAAGCGCTTCGCCACCGGCGCCATGTCGCTGGGCTCGATCTCGACCGAAGCGCACGCCACGCTGGCCGTGGCGATGAACCGCATCGGCGGCAAGTCGAACACCGGCGAAGGCGGCGAGGATCCGGCGCGCTACACCCGCGAACTGAAGGGCATCCCGATCAAGCAGGGCGAAACCATGGCGTCCGTGGTGGGCAAAGAGCAGATCGTGGTCGACATTCCGCTGCAGGAAGGCGACTCCATGCGTTCGCGCATCAAGCAGGTGGCGTCGGGCCGCTTCGGCGTCACCGCCGAGTACCTGAACTCGGCCGACCAGATCCAGATCAAGATGGCGCAGGGCGCCAAGCCGGGCGAGGGCGGCCAGCTGCCGGGCCATAAAGTGTCCGAATACATCGCCCAGCTGCGCTTCTCAGTGCCGGGCGTGGGCCTGATTTCGCCGCCGCCGCACCACGACATCTACTCGATCGAAGATCTGGCACAGCTGATCCACGACCTGAAGAACGTCAATCCGCGCGCGTCGATCTCGGTCAAGCTGGTGTCGGAAGTCGGTATCGGCACCGTGGCCGCGGGCGTGACCAAGGCCAAGGCCGACCACGTGGTCGTCGCTGGCCATGACGGCGGCACCGGCGCTTCGCCGCTGTCCTCGGTCAAGCACGCCGGCACCCCATGGGAGCTGGGCCTGGCTGAAACCCAGCAGACGCTGGTGCTGAACGGCCTGCGCAGCCGCATCCGCGTCCAGGCCGACGGCCAGATGCGTACCGGCCGCGACGTGGTCATCGCCGCCATGCTGGGCGCCGACGAGATCGGCTTCGCCACCGCGCCGCTGGTGGTGGAAGGCTGCATCATGATGCGCAAATGCCACCTGAACACCTGCCCGGTGGGCGTGGCCACGCAGGATCCCGTGCTGCGCGCCAAGTTCCAGGGCAAGCCCGAGTACGTGGTGAACTACTTCTTCTTCGTTGCCGAAGAAGCGCGCCAGCTGATGGCCCAGCTGGGCATCCGCAGCTACGACGAGCTGATCGGCCGCGTCGACCTGCTGGACAAGTCCAAAGCCATCACGCACTGGAAGGCGCAGGGCCTGGACTTCAGCAACATCTTCTACCAGCCGCAAGTGCAGAACAACCAGGCCATCCGCCACGTGGAAGACCAGGACCACGGCCTGGACAAGGCGCTGGACCACAAGCTGATCGCGCAAGCCAAGGCCGCGCTGGAGAAGGGCGAACGCGTGTCCTTCATCTCGCCGGTGAAGAACCTGAACCGCACCGTGGGCACCATGCTGTCGGGCGAAGTGGCCAAGCGCTACGGCCACGCCGGCCTGCCGGACGACACCATCCACATCCAGCTGCAAGGCACGGCCGGCCAGTCCGCCGCCGCCTTCCTGGCGCACGGCATTACGCTGGACCTGGTGGGCGAGGGCAACGACTACGTGGGCAAGGGCTTGTCGGGCGGCCGCATCATCGTGCGTCCAAACACCGAGTTCCGCGGCTGGGCCGTGAACAACATCATCATTGGCAACACCGTGCTGTACGGCGCGATTGCCGGCGAAGCCTTCTTCAACGGCGTGGCCGGTGAACGCTTCGCGGTGCGCAACTCCGGCGCCACCACGGTGGTCGAAGGCGTGGGCGACCACGGCTGCGAATACATGACCGGCGGCACCGTGGTGGTGCTGGGCGCCACCGGCCGCAACTTCGCGGCGGGCATGTCGGGCGGCATCGCCTATGTGTACGATCCGGACGGCGATTTCGCGCAGAAGTGCAACCCGTCCATGGTCAGCCTGGAAGCCGTGCTGCCTGCCTCCGAGCAGAAGCTGGACCAGAAGACCTGGCACGCGCAGCACCGCGACGGCGAGGCCGAGGCGGACGAGGTCATCCTCAAGCGCCTGATCGAGCGCCACTTCAAGCACACCGGCAGCACCCGTGCCCGCCTGTTGCTCGACAACTGGGCCGAAGGCCGCGCCAAGTTCGTGAAAGTGTTCCCGAACGAGTACAAGCGCGCGCTGATCGAGATGGCTGAGAACGCAGCCCTGGAAATGGAAACCCAGGCCATCGCTGCCTGATCTGGACAAGAATAAGGAAACATCGTGGGTAAAATCACCGGCTTCATGGAATTCAAGCGTCAGGAAGAGAGCTATCTGGCTCCCGAGGCGCGCCTGAAAAACTACAAGGAATTCGTGCTCCACCTGAGCAACGACCAGGCCAAAGTGCAGGGCGCGCGCTGCATGGACTGCGGCATCCCGTTCTGCAACAACGGCTGCCCGGTCAACAACATCATTCCGGACTGGAATGACCTGGTTTATCGCGGCAACTACCGCGACGCGCTGGACGTGCTGCACTCGACCAACAACTTCCCCGAGTTCACCGGCCGCATCTGCCCGGCGCCGTGCGAATCGGCCTGTACCCTGGGCATCAGCGACGATCCGGTCGGCATCAAGTCGATCGAGCACAAGATCATCGACGAAGGCTGGGCGCACGGCTGGGTTGTTCCCCAGCCGGCCGGCTTCAAGACCGGCAAGAAGGTGGCCGTGGTCGGTTCCGGTCCTGCCGGCCTGGCCGCTGCCCAGCAGCTGGCGCGCGTGGGCCATGCCGTGACGGTGTTCGAAAAGAGCGACCGCATCGGCGGCCTGCTGCGCTACGGCATTCCCGACTTCAAGATGGAAAAGTCGCATATCGACCGCCGCGTCGAGCAGATGCAGGCCGAAGGCGTGACCTTCCGCACCAGCGTGCTGATCGGCAAGGACTTCCCGGCCAACGTCAACAACTGGGCCAAGGAAACCATCTTCCCTGAAGACCTGGAAAAAGAATTCGACGCCGTCATCCTGGCCGGCGGCGCGGAGCAGCCGCGCGACCTGCCGGTGCCTGGCCGCGAGCTCAAGGGCGTGCACTTCGCCATGGACTTCCTGCCGCAGCAGAACAAGGTCAACGCAGGCGACAAGGTGAAAGACCAGATCAAGGCCACCGGCAAGCACGTGGTGGTGATCGGCGGCGGCGACACCGGTTCCGACTGCGTGGGCACCTCCAACCGCCAGGGCGCCGCCTCGGTGAACCAGTTCGAGCTGATGCCCATGCCGCCCGAGCAGGAAAACAAGCCCCTGGTCTGGCCGTACTGGCCGACCAAGCTGCGCACCTCGTCCTCGCACGACGAAGGCTGCGAGCGCGACTGGGCGGTGGCCACCAAGCGCCTGGAAGGCAAGGGCGGCAAGGTCGAGAAGCTGATCGCTTGCCGCGTGGAGTGGAAGGACGGCAAGATGACCGAAGTGCCGAATTCCGAATTTGAAATGAAGGCCGACCTGGTGTTCCTGGCCATGGGTTTCGTGTCGCCGGTGCAGAACATCCTGGACGCCTTCAGCGTCGACAAGGATGCGCGCGGCAACGCCAAGGCCGCCACCGAGGGCGACAACAGCTACAAGACCTCGGTCCCGAAAGTGTTTGCAGCGGGCGACATGCGCCGTGGCCAGTCCCTGGTGGTCTGGGCCATCCGCGAAGGCCGCCAGTGCGCCCGCGCAGTCGACGAATTCCTGATGGGCTCGTCCGACCTGCCGCGCTGATTCCCAAGTAGTGGTTTTCACTCCCACCGGAGCACGACGGGCGATCCTCGTTGGCTCCGGTTTTTTTTATAGCCGCAGCAGGGTTTTGATTTTGGCGCGGATCTGGCCCATCTCGGCGGCGCTGGCCTTGCCTTTATGTTCCGCCTTGCGGGTCTGCCAGTCCACGTTTTTTACCTGGTCCGCCAGTGCGGCGCCGGTTGCGCCCATGCCGGTCAGGGCGACTTCAAATGGATAGCCTTTGATTTGACTGACCGGCACGCAGACCAGCAAGCCGGCGCGCAGATTGTAGGATTTTGGCGACAGGACGACGGCAGGGCGGCGGCCGGCCTGTTCGTGGCCGCTTTGCGGGGTGAAGTTCATCCAGACGATGTCGCCTTCGTCCGGGACGTAGGCGGTGCCGGTCACAGCAGCTCTTTGCCTTGCGGCGCGCCGGTATCGACCTCGCCGTGGCGGTTTTCCGGCGTGATGCCTTCAAGCAGGTCATCAAGCAGATAGATGGGCGCCGCCGCTTCGATAATGACGCGCCCATGCTCAGCGCGCACGTCAACGGCTTGGTCGACTGCCAGATTGGCGGCTTCCATCACCGCTGCGGGCAACCGGACCGCCGTGCTGTTGCCCCACTTCTTGAGTACTTGCCTTGCCATGGCATCGCTCCTGTAGAAACAGATGTAGATACTTCAGTGTAGGCCATGGCTGCAGCGAGATCAAACAGCGCTCGCTGTTGCTGCGTTGCAGCAATTCACATACCTTTCCAGATGTGTTGCTGACTTTCTGGTTATTAATGTTGTATTATTTGCCTCTTGTCTCCCTCTCCCGGAGGAGCTCTCAGCAGAGGTTGGCGTTTCTGCACTACAATACGGGATTCAAAAAAGTGAGCGTGGTCGTGCCGAATCTAGTCGAAATCCGTGATTTACACTTCTCCTATGGAAAAAGGTCCATCCTGTCGGGCCTCCAGATGGACTTCCCGCGCGGGAAGGTGGTGGCGGTGATGGGCGGCTCCGGCAGCGGCAAAACCACGGTGCTGCGCCTGATCGGCGGCCAGATCCGCCCGTCCAAGGGCCACGTGTCGGTGGACGGCCAGATTGTTCACAAATTGAAGACCGACGACCTGTATCTGCTGCGCCGCAAAATGGGCATGCTGTTCCAGCACGGCGCGCTGTTTACCGACCTTTCCGTGTACGAAAACGTGGCCTTCCCGCTGCGCGAGCACACCGACCTGCCGGAAGAACTGATACGCGACCTGGTGCTGATGAAGCTGCACGCCGTGGGCCTGCGCAACGCCGCCAAGCTCAAGCCGGGCGAGATCTCCGGCGGCATGGCGCGCCGCGTGGCCCTGGCGCGCTCCATCGCGCTGGACCCGCAACTGATTATGTACGATGAGCCGTTCGCCGGCCTGGACCCGATATCGATGGGCGTGACCGCCAACCTGATCCGCAACCTGAACGACGCGCTCGGCTCGACCACCATCCTGGTCTCGCACGACGTGAAGGAATCTTTCCACATCGCCGACCACGTGTATTTCCTGTCGCAAGGCAAAATCGTCGCGCACGGCACGCCGGACGAGATGATGGCCTCCTCCGACCCCTACGTGAAGCAGTTCGTGCACGCCGAGGCCGACGGCCCCGTGCCCTTCCACTACCCGGGCAAGTCCCTGGCGGCCGATCTCGGCCTGAAGGAGCGCGCATGATCGCCGGTCTGCTGGAGCGCCTGGGCATCTGGGTACGCGAACACATCGAAGGCGTCGGCTACGCGACACGCACCTTCTTCTACATGCTGGGCGTGTCGCCCGGCCTGCTGCGCCGTCCGCGCCTCATCATCGAGCAATTGCACTTCATCGGCAATTATTCCATGCTCATCATCACGCTGTCCGGCCTCTTCGTCGGCATGGTGCTGGGCCTGCAGGGCTATTACACGCTGAACAAATACGGCGCCGAGCAGTCGCTCGGCCTGCTGGTGGCGCTGGGCCTGACGCGCGAACTGGGGCCGGTCATCACCGCGCTGCTGTTCGCCGGCCGCGCCGGCACCTCGCTGACGGCGGAGATCGGCCTGATGAAGGCCGGCGAGCAGCTGTCGGCCATGGAAATGATGGCGGTCAACCCCGTGCAGCGCGTGCTGGCGCCCCGTTTCTGGGCCGGCGTGATCGCCGTGCCGGTGCTGGCGTCCATTTTCAGCGCCGTGGGCATCTTCGGCGGCTACCTGGTCGGCGTGCAGCTGATCGGCGTGGACGAGGGCGCGTTCTGGTCGCAAATGCAGGGCGGCGTGGATATCTGGAAAGACGTGTTCAACGGATTCGCCAAGAGCATCGTGTTTGGCGTGGCCATCACCTTCATTTCGCTGTACCAGGGCTATGAGGCCCGCCCCACGCCGGAAGACGTGGCCGGCGCCACCACCCGCACCGTGGTGATTTCGTCCCTGATGATCTGGTGGCTGGACTTCATGCTGACGGCTTTGATGTTTAGCAAATAACGGCACCGTGCGCCGAAGAAATAAAAACAAGTTAGGATAGTGTTATGCAACGTAAATCTCTGGATCTGTGGGTGGGTTTGTTTGTCGTGCTGGGCGTGGCCGCACTGGCCTTCCTGGCGCTCAAGGCCGGCAATGCGAGTTCGCTGTCGTTCGCCCCGACATATGAAGTGACCGCCAAGTTCGACAATATCGGCAGCCTGCGCGAGCAGGCCGCAGTCAAGGCGTCCGGCGTGGTGGTGGGCCGCGTGGCCCGCATCCGCTTCGACGACAAGTCCTATAAAGCGCTGGTGACCCTGAATATGGAAACCGGCTACGCCTTCCCGAAAGACAGCTCGGCCAAGATCCTGACGGCCGGCCTGCTGGGCGAGCAATATATCGGCATCGAAGCCGGCGGCGACACCAACAACCTGGTGGCGGGCGACAAGATCGCGCGCACCCAGTCGGCCGCCGTGCTGGAAGACCTGATCAACCAATTCATCTACAGCAAAGCAGCTGAAGGAAAGGATGGCAAATAATATGAGCGCATCGACCAAGTTCCGTCACCTGGCATTGACTGTAGCGGCTGCCGCCGTGCTGACCGGCTGCGCCGGCCCCAACCCGCGCGACCCCTACGAGGGCTTCAACCGCAGCATGTTCAAGTTCAACGACACGGTGGACCAGGCCGCGCTGAAACCGGCCGCCACCGCCTACAAGAACGTGCTGCCGTCCTTCGTGCAGACCGGCGTGAGCAACTTCTTCGGCAATCTGTCGGACGTGTGGACCGCCGCCAACGGCTTTATGCAAGGCAAGGGCGAGCAGGGCATGTCGGACGTGATGCGCGTGGCGCTGAACTCCACCTTCGGCCTGCTGGGCGTGCTCGACATCGCTTCCGAAGCGGGCCTGAAGAAGCATAACGAAGATTTCGGCCAGACCCTGGGCTACTGGGGCGTGCAATCCGGTCCCTACCTGATGCTGCCGCTGCTGGGTCCGTCCACCGTGCGCGACACCGTGGCGCTGCCGCTGGACATCAAGGCCGACCCATGGGGCTACAAAGATCCTGTCAACGTGCGCAACATCGGCAGCGTTACCCGCGTGATCGACAAGCGCGCCAGCCTGCTGGATGCCACCAGCCTGATGGAAGAAGCCGCGCTGGACCGCTATGAGTTCGTGCGTGATAGTTTCCTGCAGGCACGTGAAAGCAAGGTCAACGACGGCGACGGTCCGCGCGGCGGCAAGGATAAGGACAAGGCCAAGCCGGCCGCCGCCGATGCCGAAAACGGCAACGAGGCGGCGCCTGCCACTGGCGAGGCTATAATGGCGGCACCGGCTGCGGATAAGAACGCCAGCCTGTGAGCCCGAAGCAAACACTATAAGGTTAAACAGAGATGAAATTGATAAAACAACTTTTCGCCTTCGCCACGGTCGCTTTCGCGTCCGCGGCCTTCGCCGCCGCTGCGCCCGCGGCCGCCCCGGCCGGCAATGAAGCGCCGGACGTGCTGGTCAAGCGCATCAGCCAGGACGTGCTGGACACCGCCAAGGCCGACAAGGAAATCCAGGCCGGCAACCAGAAGCGCGTGATGGACCTGGTGGAAACCAAGATCCTGCCTTACGTCGACTTCCAGCGCATGACTTCGCTGGCCGCCGGCCGCTACTGGCGCGAAGCGAGCCCGGAACAGCAGAAGCAGCTGTCCACCGAGTTCCGTTCGCTGCTGATCTTCACCTACTCGGGCGCCCTGTCCCAGGTGAAAAACGAAACCATCGAATTCAAGCCCCTGCGCGCCGATCCTAGCGACACCGAAGTGGAAGTGCGTTCCCAGGTCAACGTGGCCCGCGGCGAGCCGATTCCGCTGAACTACCGCGTGGCCAAGTCGCCTACCGGCTGGAAGATCTACGACATCAACGTGCTGGGCGCGTGGCTGGTCGAGACCTACAAGAGCACCTTCGCCTCGGAAATCACCAAGGGCGGCATCGACGGCCTGATCAAGACCTTGTCCGAAAAGAACAAGAAGCTGGCCAGCCGCCCGATCAAGGCTGCTTCCGCTAAATAATCGACCGAAAAACCATGTCCGCATCCACCGACACCATGCAATCCCTCACGTCCCTGACCGTGTCCAACGCCACCGTGGCGCTGGAGCAGGGCGTGGCGGCGATCCGCGCCGGCCAGGCCGTGTTCGACCTGAGCAAGGTGGAGGCGGTCGATTCGGCCGCCGTGTCGGTGCTGCTGGCGTGGCAGCGCGCCGCGCAGGAAGCGGGCCTGGCGCTCGAGCTGAAAAACCTGCCGGCCAACCTGAAAAGCCTCACCAAGCTGTACGGCGTGTGCGCGCTGGTATCGCCCTCGCTGGCCGAATGCGGCCCAAGCAGCAGCCCGGCGGCCGACGTGCCGCAGCATCACCACCATCATTGACCCCCGCCATACCCCCGCGCAGTACCGCAGCACCCGTATCAGCAGTTTCCCGGTCCGTCGTGGCCGAGTCCATTTTCCAATATAATTGACCGTTGCCGTTGCCTGAGTGCCACGGCATATCGCACCTCCGGGTCTCGTGCCCTTCCCGCGACGGTCACCGTGCCGTAGCCAAAACATAAAGCCAAGCATGACAGCAATCCAAATCAGCAATGTCGAAAAGCGCTACAAGTCGCTGCAGGCACTGGGCGGCGTCTCCCTCACCATCGAGGAGGGCGAATTCTTCGGCCTGCTCGGCCCCAATGGTGCCGGAAAAACCACACTTATCTCCATCATCGCGGGCCTGATCCGTCCCGACGCGGGCAAGGTCAGCATCCACGGCCACGACGTCACGGGCGACTTCCGCGCCGCGCGCAAGAAGCTCGGCGTGGTGCCGCAGGAACTGGTGTTCGACCCCTTCTTCACCGTGCGCGAAACGCTGCGCCTGCAGTCCGGCTACTTCGGCCTGCCGAACAACGACAAGTGGATCGACGAGGTGATGGAAAACCTCGACCTGACCGGCAAGGCCGACGTGAATATGCGCGCCCTGTCCGGCGGCATGAAGCGCCGCGTGCTGGTGGCGCAGGCGCTGGTGCACAAGCCGCCCGTCATCGTGCTCGACGAGCCGACCGCCGGCGTGGACGTGGAACTGCGCCAGACGCTGTGGAAATTCATCTCGCGCCTGAACCGCGAAGGCCACACCGTGGTGCTCACCACCCACTACCTGGAAGAAGCGCAGGCCATGTGCAAGCGCGTCGCCATGCTGAAGACCGGCAAGGTGGTGGCGCTGGACACCATGTCCGCGCTGATACGCCGCATTTCCGGCTCCTCGCTGATCCTGCACCTGAAAAACGGCACGCTGCCGGAAGACTTGCGCCACCTGGTCACGCATCCTGAAGAAGCGGCGCAGGGCAAGTACAGCCTGCGCATCAACGAAGTGAGCGAAGTGGAGCCCATCCTGGCGCGCGTGCGCGAGAGCGGCGCCGCCATCGACGAGATGCAGCTGCAGAACGCCGACCTGGAAGACATCTTCCTGCAAATTATGGACAAGGGCGCATTATGATTTCGACCGGCTTCCGCACCCTCGTTTACAAAGAGACGCTGCGCTTCTACAAAGTCGCTACGCAAACCGTGGCCGCGCCCATCCTCACCGCCATGCTTTACCTGCTGATCTTCGGCCATGTGCTCGAAGGCCGCGTGCAGGTGTATCCGGGCGTGAGCTACACGGCCTTCCTGATTCCCGGCTTGGTGATGATGAGCGTGCTGCAGAACGCCTTCGCCAATTCCTCGTCCTCGCTGATCCAGTCCAAGATCACCGGCAACCTGGTGTTCGTGCTGCTCACGCCCCTGTCGCACTGGGAGATCTTCTCGGCTTATGTGATCGCGGCCATGGTGCGCGGCATCGTGGTGGGCGCGGGCGTGTTCATCGTCACCGCCTGGTTCGCCAATATGAGCTTCGTGGCGCCGCTGTGGATACTGGTGTTCGCGCTGCTGGGCGCCGCCATCCTGGGCACCATGGGCCTGATCGCCGGCATCTGGGCCGAGAAATTCGACCAGCTGGCCGCGTTCCAGAACTTCCTGATCATGCCGCTGACCTTCCTGTCCGGCGTGTTCTACTCGATCCACTCGCTGCCGCCGTTCTGGCTCACCGTGTCGCACCTGAACCCGTTCTTCTACATGATAGACGGCTTCCGCCACGGCTTCTTCGGCCAGAGCGACGTCAACCCCTTCATCAGCCTCGGCATCGTCGGCGCCTTCCTGGCCGTGCTGTCGATGCTGGCTATACGTTTATTGAGCAGCGGATACCGCCTGCGCCACTGATAGGACCAACACCATGACCACGACTCCAGAAGCAATCCACGGCTACATCAAGGCCGGCCTCGAATGCACCCACCTCGAAGTGGAGGGCGACGGCCAGCACTTCCAGGCCGTGATCGTCTCGCCGGCGTTTGCCGGCAAGCGCCCCATCCAGCGCCACCAGCTGGTGTACGCGGCGCTGGGCGACCGCATGCGCGAAGAAATCCACGCGCTGTCGATGAAAACGCTGACCCCGGAAGAATACAAAGGCTAAGGACACACACCATGGACAAACTCCTCATCACGGGCGGCAAGCGCCTGGTCGGCGACGTCACCATCTCCGGCGCCAAGAACGCGGCGCTGCCCATCCTGTGCGCCGGCCTGCTCACTTCGGGCGACGTGGTGCTGGACAATGTGCCGCATCTGCACGACGTGGCCACCATGCTCAAGCTGCTGGGCCAGACCGGCCTGAAAGTGCAGCAGGACGGCGAAAATGTCACGCTGAACGGCAGCGCCATCGACAAGCTGGAAGCGCCGTATGAGCTGGTGAAAACCATGCGCGCCTCCATCCTGGTACTGGGTCCGCTGCTGGCGCGTTTCGGCGAAGCGAAGGTGTCGCTGCCGGGCGGCTGCGCCATCGGCTCGCGTCCGGTGGACCAGCACATCAAGGGCCTGCAGGCGCTGGGCGCCGAGATCACCATCGACGCCGGCTACATCTACGCCAAGTGCAAAAAACTGAAGGGCGCCCGCATCGTCACCGACATGATCACGGTGACCGGCACCGAGAACCTGCTGATGGCCGCCACCCTGGCCGAAGGCGAGACCATCCTGGAAAACGCCGCGCGCGAGCCGGAAGTGACCGACCTGGCCAACCTGCTGGTGGCCATGGGCGCCAGGATCGAAGGCATCGGCACCGACCGCCTGGTGATCCAGGGCGTGCCGGAACTGCACGGCGCATCGCACTCCGTGATCTCGGACCGCATCGAAGCGGCCACCTTCCTGTGCGCCGTCGCGGCCACCGGCGGCGACATCACGCTGCGCAACACCCGCACCGACATCATGGACGCGGCGCTCGACAAGCTGCGCGAAGTCGGCCTGCAAATGACCATAGGCAAAGACACCATCCGCGCGCAAATGGATGCGCGCCCGAACCCGGTGACTTTCCGTACCACCGAATACCCTGGCTTCCCGACCGATATGCAGGCCCAATTCATGGCGGTGAACACCATCGCCAATGGCCCCAGCCGCGTGACCGAAACCATTTTCGAGAACCGCTTCATGCACGTCCAGGAGATGAACCGCCTGGGCGCGGCAATTGAAACCGACGGCAACACGGCCTTTATCAAAGGCGTGGATCAGCTGGTGGGCGCGCCCGTGATGGCGACCGACCTGCGCGCTTCGGCTTCGCTGGTGATCGCAGGCCTGGCCGCCAAGGGCGAAACGCTGATCGACCGCATCTACCACCTCGACCGCGGCTACGACCGCATGGAAGTGAAGCTGCAGGCGATCGGCGCCAACATCAGCCGAATCAAGTAAAGAGACCATCATGAGCGGATTTAACAGCGACGCCAATTCCCAGCTGATCCTTGCGCTGTCGAAGGGCCGTATTTTCGAAGACACCTTGCCGCTGCTGGAGGCAGCCGGCATCACCGTCACCGAGAATCCGGAAACTTCGCGCAAGCTGATCCTGGCCACCAACGACCCCAATGTGCGCGTGCTGATCGTGCGCGCCACCGACGTGCCGACCTATGTGCAGCATGGCGCGGCGGACTTCGGCGTGGCCGGCAAGGACGTGCTGATCGAGCACGGCGGCGAGGGCTTGTACCAGCCCGTGGATTTGAACATCGCGCAGTGCCGCATGTCGGTCGCTGTGAAATCCGGTTTCGACTACGAAGCGGCCGTGCGCCAGGGCGCGCGCCTGCGCGTGGCCACCAAGTTCACCACCACCGCGCGCGAGCACTTCGCCGCCAAGGGCGTGCACGTGGACCTGATCAAGCTGTACGGCTCGATGGAGCTGGCGCCGCTGGTGGGCCTGTCGGACGCCATCGTCGACCTGGTGTCGACCGGCAGCACGCTGCGCGCCAACAACCTGGTGGAAGTCGAAGAGATCATGGACATCTCCTCGCGCCTGGTGGTGAACCAGGCGGCGCTCAAGCTCAAGCGCCAGCGTCTGCAACCGATTATCGAAGCCTTTGAGCGTGCTTCGAAAAAGGTGAAGTAATGACGATACAGATCCGCAAACTCGATTCGTCCGCTGTTGGTTTTAAATCGACCCTGGACGCGCTGCTGGCCTTCGAAGCGTCCACCGACGACGCCATCGAAACCGCTGTCGCCAAGATCCTGGCCGACGTAAAAGCGCGCGGCAACGCCGCCGTGCTGGAATACACCAACCGCTTCGACCGCCTGCCCAATGGCGGCGCCGCCTCGGTGGACACGCTGGACCTGCCGCAGGCCGAACTGCAAGCCGCGCTGGACGCGCTGCCCGCAAGCCAGCGCGCCGCGCTGCAAGTGGCGGCCGACCGCATCCGCGTATTCCACGAGCGCCAGAAGCAGGAGCTGCAAGGCTTCACCTACACCGAGCCTGACGGCACCGTGCTGGGCCAGCGCATCACGCCGCTGGACCGCGTGGGCATCTACGTCCCGGGCGGCAAGGCTGCCTACCCATCGTCCGTGCTGATGAACGCGATTCCCGCGCAGGTGGCGGGCGTGGGCGAAATCATCATGGTGGTGCCCACGCCGGACGGCGTGAAGAACCAGATGGTGCTGGCCGCCGCCGCGCTGGCAGGCGTTACCCGCGTCATCACCATCGGCGGCGCGCAGGCAGTCGGCGCGCTGGCCTACGGCACCGAGACCATCACCGCCGTGGACAAGATCGTCGGCCCCGGCAACGCCTACGTGGCCGCCGCCAAGCGCCGCGTGTTCGGCACCGTCGGCATCGACATGATCGCCGGTCCGTCCGAGATCCTGATCGTGTGCGACGGCACCACGGACCCGGACTGGGTGGCCATGGACCTGTTCTCGCAGGCCGAGCACGACGAGCTGGCGCAAGCCATCCTCCTCTGCCCGGACGCGGACTACATCGCGCAAGTGGAGGCCAGCATAGCAAAGTTACTGCCCCAGATGCCGCGCCAGGAAGTGATACGCACCTCGCTGAACGACCGCGGCGCGCTGGTGAAAGTGCGCGACATGGACGAAGCCTGCGCCATCGCCAACAGCATCGCCGCCGAGCACCTCGAGATCTCCGCCGCCGAGCCGCAGCAATGGGCCGACAAGATCCGCCACGCGGGCGCCATGTTCCTGGGCCGCTACTCGTCCGAATCGCTGGGCGACTACTGCTGCGGCCCGAACCACGTGCTGCCGACTTCGCGCACCGCGCGCTTCTCGTCGCCGCTGGGCGTGTACGACTTCCAGAAGCGCTCGTCCATCATCTACGTGTCCGAAGCCGGCGCGCAAACGCTGGGCAAGGTCGCGGCCGAACTGGCCTACGGCGAAGGCCTGCAGGCGCACGCCCGCAGCGCGGAGCTGAGGATCAAAGACTGATGAGCGACTGGCTCAACCAGGTCTTCTGCGAGGATGCGCTGGCCGGACTGGCGCGCATCCCGGACGGTTCCGTCGATCTGATCCTGACCGATCCGCCCTACAACCTGGGCAAGGACTACGGCAATGCATCGGACCAGCAAACGGTGGAGGAATACCTGCGCTGGACCGAGCAGTGGATAGACGCGGCGCTGCCCAAGCTCAAGCCCAACGGCAGCCTGTACATCTTTCTGACCTGGCGCTTTTCGCCGGAGATCTTCGTCATGCTGAAGCAGCGCATGACGATGATGAATGAAATCATCTGGGACCGCCGCGTGCCGTCCATGGGCGGCAGCGTGCGCAGCTACTCGTCTGTGCACGACACGGTGGGCTTCTTCGTCGGCCGCAAGGACTACTACTTCGACCTGGACGCAGTGCGCATTCCCTACGACGCCGAAACCAAGAAGGCGCGCTCGCGCTCCATCTTCATCGGCGCCAAGTGGCTGGAAGTGGGCTACAACCCGAAGGACGTGTGGAGCGTGTCGCGCCTGCACCGCGAGCATCCGGAGCGCGCCAACCACCCGACGCAGAAGCCGCTCGAGATTATCGAGCGCATGGTCAAGGCCTCGTGCCCGCCGGGCGGCGTGGTGCTGGACCTGTTCATGGGCAGCGGCACCACCGCGCTGGCCGCGCGCCGCTGCGGGCGCCAGTTCGTCGGCTTCGAGCTGAACCCGGAATACTGCGCCATCATCAACGAGCGCCTGGCCGCGCTGGAAACCATCGAGGCGCTGGCGCTGGCCGCCGCGCCGGACGCCCCGGCCAAGGCGAAAGCCAAACCCAAGGCCAAGCCGAAAGCGAAGGCCGCAGTGAAGGCCAAGGCCAAGGCCGAGCCCAAGGCCGCCGCGCCGAAAAAGAAACCCGCAACCAAGAAGGCCGCCGCGCCCAAGCCGGCGGCGCCGAAACGATCACGCGCCATAAAAAAGGCGCCCCCCGAAGAAGTTACCATTTAACTTAAGGAGTGCAGCAAGATGTCCATCGACAGTCTCATCCGCAACACCATCCGTTCCGACGTACTGGCCATTCCCGGCTACCACGTGGCAGATGCAAGCGGTTTTATCAAACTGGACGCGATGGAAAATCCTTACCCGCTGCCCGAGCATCTGGCCACCGAGCTGGCCACCCGCCTGGCCAACGTGGCGCTGAACCGCTACCCCGTGGCCTCCTACGCCAGCGTGAAAGAGCGCATCTGCAAGCAGCTCGGCGTGCCGGCCGGCTACGACGTCCTGCTGGGCAATGGCTCCGATGAGCTGATCTCCATCCTGGACATGGCCTGCGCCCGCCAGGACCGCCGCGCCGTGGTGCTGGCGCCGCTGCCCACCTTCGTCATGTACGCCCGCTCGGCGCAATTCGCCGGCATGGACTTCGTCGGCGTGCCGCTGAAGGACGACCTGACGCTGGACCTGCCCGCCATGCTGGCCGCCATCGCCCAGCACAAGCCGGCGCTGGTCTACCTGTCGTATCCGAACAACCCCACCGGCAACCTGTTCAGCGAGCAAGACGTGGTCGCCATCATCGAGGCGCTGGGCGACACCGGCCTTGCCGTGGTGGACGAGGCCTACGAGCCCTTCGCCCAGCAGAGCTTCATGGGCCGCCTGCCCGAGTTCGACAACCTGGTGGTGATGCGCACCGTGTCCAAGCTGGGCCTGGCCGGCATCCGCCTCGGCTATATGTCGGCCGCGCCGAACCTGCTGGAGCAGTTCGACAAGGTCCGTCCGCCGTATAATGTGAACGTGCTGACGCAAGTCGCCGCCGAATTTGCACTCGACAACATCGACGTGCTCAACCAGCAAGCCGCCATCCTGCGCGAACAACGCGCCCTGCTGGCCGAGGCCTTGGCCGCCGTACCCGGCGTGCAAGTGTTCCCCTCCGCCGCCAACTTCATCCTCGTCCGGGTGCCCGACGCCGACGCGGCCAATGCCTATCTGCTGTCACGCAAGGTGCTGGTCAAAAATGTGGGTAAAATGCACAGTGTGCTGGCCAATTGCCTGCGCATCACGGTCAGTACCCCGGACGAGAACGCCGCTTTCCTCGAAGCATTTAAAGCCTCGCAGGCAGCCTAAGACCAACGTAGAGCTTTCCATGAACCGCACCGCAGAAATCACCCGCAACACCAACGAGACCCAGATCCGTGTCGCCATCAACCTGGATGGCACCGGCGTGCAGAAGCTGAACACGGGCGTTCCTTTCCTGGACCATATGCTGGACCAGATCGCCCGCCACGGCCTGTTCGACCTGGAAGTGGAAGCCACCGGCGACATCCATATCGACAACCACCACACGGTGGAAGACGTGGGCATCACGCTGGGCATGGCCTTCGCCAAGGCCATCGGCGACAAGAAGGGCATCGTTCGCTACGGCCACTCCTATGTGCCGCTGGACGAGGCGCTGTCGCGCGTGGTGATCGATTTTTCCGGCCGCCCAGGCATCGAATACCACATCCCGTTCACGCGCGCCATGATAGGCGGCTTCGACGTGGACCTGACGCTGGAATTCTTCCGCGGCTTCGTCAACCACGCGCTGGTGACCTTGCATATCGACAACTTGCGCGGCACCAATGCGCACCATCAATGCGAAACCGTGTTCAAGGCTTTCGGCCGCGCGCTGCGCATGGCCACCACGCTGGACGAACGCGCCGCCGGCACCATACCGTCGACCAAAGGTAGCTTGTAATCAATCGCAGCGCGGATTGCCCTTGCGCGGGCCGCGCTGTCTCTGCTTGAATGGCATTATGAAGAAAATTGTTGTTGTGGATTACGGCATGGGCAATCTGCGCTCGGTGGCGCAAGCCCTGCGCGCCGTGGCGCCGGAAGCCGACATCGTCATCTCCGGGCAAGTGGCCGACATCGAGAATGCCGACCGCATCGTGCTGCCCGGCCAGGGCGCCATGCCGGACTGCATGCGCAGCCTGCGCGAATCCGGCGTCCAGGACGCGCTGCTGCGCGCGGCCGAGACCAAGCCGCTGATGGGCGTGTGCATCGGCGAGCAGATGCTGTTCGACTCGTCCGAAGAGGGCGACGCGCAAGGCCTGGGCTTGCTACCGGGCAAAGTCGTGCGCTTCCAGCTGGACGGCCAGCTGCAGGAAGACGGCTCGCGCTTCAAAGTGCCGCAAATGGGCTGGAACCAAGTGCGCCAGCGCGCGTCTCATGCCATGTGGGCCGGCATTCCGGACAACAGCTACTTTTATTTTGTACACAGCTATTACGTGCAGCCGGGCGACGCCGCGCACAGCGTGGGCGAAACCGTGTACGGCACGCCGTTCTGCTGCGCCGTGGCGCGCGAGAACGTGTTCGCCACCCAGTTCCACCCGGAGAAGAGCGCCGCCGTGGGCCTGCAGCTGTATAAGAATTTCGTGCATTGGCAACCTTAAGCCTATCCCAACCTTAAACTCACCTCACCTACACTGACTATGCTGCTCATTCCTGCCATCGACCTCAAAGACGGTCACTGCGTGCGCCTGAAACAAGGCGATATGGAACTTGCCACCGTATTTTCCGACAACCCGGCCGACATGGCGCTGCACTGGCTGAAGCAGGGCGCGCGCCGCCTGCACCTGGTGGACCTGAACGGCGCCTTCGCCGGCAAGCCGAAAAACGAAGGCGCGATCAAGGCCATCCTGAAAGTGGTGCAGGAATTCGCCGAAGAGAACGACATCGACGAGATCCCCGTGCAGCTGGGCGGCGGCATCCGCGACCTCGACACCATCGAGCGCTACCTGGACGCCGGCATCAGCTACGTCATCATCGGCACCGCCGCCGTGAAAGAGCCGGGCTTCCTGCATGACGCCTGCGGCGCCTTCCCCGGCCACATCATCGTCGGCCTGGACGCCAAGGACGGCAAGGTCGCCACCGACGGCTGGAGCAAGATGTCCGGCCACGAGGTGATCGACTTGGCGCAGAAATTCGAAGCCTACGGCGTGGAATCCATTATCTACACCGACATCGGCCGCGACGGCATGATGGGCGGCGTGAACATCGAAGCGACGGTGAAACTGGCGCAGGCGGTGAAGATACCCGTGATCGCCTCCGGCGGCCTGCACAACCTGGCCGACGTGGAAGCGCTGTGCGCGGTGCAGGACGAAGGCATCGAGGGCGTGATCTGCGGCCGCTCGATCTACGAAGGCACGCTGGACCTGAACTCGGCCCAGCTGCGCGCCGACGAACTGACGGAAGGCAGTCTGGAAGACTGATCCCACCATGCTTGCAAAACGCATCATTCCTTGCCTGGACGTGACCGATGGCCGCGTCGTCAAAGGCGTCAACTTCACCGAGCTGCGCGACGCCGGCGACCCGGTGGAAATCGCCCGCCGCTACGACGAGCAGGGGGCCGACGAGCTGACCTTCCTCGACATTACGGCCTCGTCCGACAACCGCGGCCTGATCCTCGACATCATCGAGGCGGTGGCGTCCCAGGTCTTCATTCCGCTGACGGTGGGCGGCGGCGTGCGCGAGGTGGCCGATGTGCGCCGCCTGCTCAACGCCGGCGCCGACAAGGTCAGCATGAACACCTCGGCCGTGACCAATCCGCAGCTGGTGTTCGACGCTTCGCAGAAGCACGGTTCGCAGTGCATCGTGGTGGCGATCGACGCCAAGCAGGTGCAGCCGGGCCGCTGGGAAGTGTTCACGCACGGCGGCCGCAAGGCCACCGGCCTGGACGCGGTCGAGTGGGCCAGGAAAATGGAATCGCTGGGCGCGGGCGAGCTGCTGCTCACCAGCATGGACCGCGACGGCACCAAGTCCGGCTTCGACCTGGGCCTGACCCGCGCCGTGTCGGACGCGGTGGGCATTCCGGTGATCGCCTCGGGCGGCGTGGGCGGCCTGCAGGACCTGGCCGACGGCGTCAAGCTGGGCCGCGCGGACGCGGTGCTGGCGGCCAGCATCTTCCACTACGGCCAGCACACCGTGCAGGAAGCCAAGCGCTTCATGGCGCAGCAGGGCATTCCGATGCGCCTGGCCTGAGCCTGGTGCTTACACATAAGGAAAATCTCATCATGATGCCGACCCAGACGCCCAGCGTGGCGAAAGCCAAATGGCTGAACAAGATCAAGTGGGACGAACACGGCCTGGTGCCGGTGATCGCCCAGGAGGCGGGCAGCAACGACGTGCTGATGTTCGCCTGGATGAACCGCGACGCGCTGTATAAAACCGTGGAGCTGGGCGAAGCGGTGTACTGGAGCCGTTCGCGCAAGAAGCTGTGGCACAAGGGCGAGGAGTCCGGCCATGTGCAGAAGGTGCTGGAAATGCGCCTGGACTGCGACGAGGACGTGGTGCTGCTGAAGATCGAGCAGGCCGGCGGCATCGCCTGCCACACCGGCCGCCATTCCTGCTTCTTCAACAAGTTCGACGGCGACGCCAAGGACGGCGACTGGCAGGCCAGCGAGCCGGTGCTGAAAGACCCGGACACGATTTACACGGAAGCGAAAAGCAAATGAGCACCATCCTGGACCGCGTGGCGGCCACCATCGAATCGCGCAAGCCGGCCAACGGCGGCGACCCGGCCACTTCCTATGTGGCCAAGCTGTTCGCCAAGGGCGACGACGCCATCCTGAAAAAGGTCGGCGAGGAGGCCACCGAGTTCGTGATGGCGTCGAAAGACGCGCGCCACGGCGGCGATGCCTCCAAAGTGCTGTACGAATGCGCCGACTTGTGGTTCCATTCGATGGTGATGCTGGCCCAGTTCGGTTTGACGCCGCAACAGGTGCTCGACGAGCTGGCGCGCCGCGAAGGCGTGTCCGGCATCGAGGAAAAAGCGTCCCGCAAAGAATAAATCTACTGGAGTTGTTGTGGAAAACTGCCTGTTCTGCAAAATTGCTAAGAAACAAATTCCATCGACCATCGTGTATGAAGACGAGGAATTGCTCGCCTTCAAGGATATTCATCCGCACGCGCCGGTGCACCTGCTGGTGATACCGAAAACCCACATCAGCACCTTGTCCGACTGCAACGCCGGCCACGCGCCGCTGCTGGGCAAGATGCTGGCGCTGGCGCCCCGCCTGGCCGAAGAGCACGGCGTGGCCGTGGGCTACGACGAGGACGGCGCGCCGCAGCGCGGCTACAAGACGCTGATCAACAGCGGCCCGGACGGCGGCCAGGAGATCTACCACCTGCACCTGCACATCATCGGCGGCCCGCACCCGTGGCGCACCGAGCGCTGAGAGCGCTATACTGGTAGCAAGAAATATTGCTACTTCTTCATGACAAGCACATGACAGGCGCGCTTCGCGTATACTGTCCGCACTAACCGCAATTTTTTGGGGCGCGTTGCGTTCCGCAAGGGGAATATGATGGGTTCGATGAGCATCTGGCACTGGCTGGTGGTACTGGTAATTATCATGCTGGTCTTCGGCACCAAAAAACTGGGCAATATCGGCTCGGACGTGGGCAAGGCTGTCAAAGGCTTCAAGGACGGCGTGAAGGGCAGCGAAGAAGAGAACAAGGCTCCCGGCGCGACCGGCTCGACCCAGCAGGTTGCCGACAAGTCCACCATCGACGTGGAAGCCAAAGAGAAAAACAAGCTGTAATGCGTGGTTAAGCGCTTATGATCGATCTCGGTCTTTCCAAACTAGCCATCATCGGCGTGGTCGCGCTGATCGTCATCGGTCCTGAGAAGCTGCCCAAGGTGGCGCGCATGGCCGGTACGCTGTACGGCCGCGCGCAGCGCTATCTGCACGAAGTCAAATCCGAAGTCAGCCGCGAAATCGAGCTGGAGGAACTGCGCAACCTGCAAAAGGAAGTGCAGGACACCGCGCAGTCGATCAAGCAGGGCGTGGAGCAGTCCATTTCCGAAAGCGTGGCCGAGGTGCAGAACGCCTGGCAGGACAGTTCCGGCCACGATTATGGGCAAGTGCCGCCCAGCGCCGAACACCTGGCGCGCAAGGCCAAGGAATTCCGCCGCAAGCGCCTGGTGCGCACCTCGGCGCTGCCGGCCTGGTACAAGCAGCAGCACGGCACGCGCATGCATGTCACGTCCGGCGCCGCGCGGGTTGCGCGCTTCCGCCCCAGCAGCAAACCTCCAGCATCGTTCTACTAAATGAGTGAAGAAACCCCGGTTGAGGAGACCTTCATCTCCCACCTGATCGAGCTGCGCGACCGCCTGGTCAAAGCCTCGATCGGTATTGCCATCGTGTGCGCCGCGCTGATGTTCTGGCCGGGGCCGGCGGCCATCTACGACATCATCGCCGCCCCCATGCTCGCTTCGCTGCCCGCCGGCTCGAAGATGATCGCCACCGGCGTGATCTCGCCCTTCCTGGTGCCGATGAAGGTGACCCTGCTGATCGCCTTCATCCTGGCCTTGCCGTGGGTGCTGTACCAGCTGTGGGCCTTTATCGCGCCCGGCTTGTACGCGCACGAGAAGCGCCTGATCGCGCCGCTGGTGATCTCGTCCTCGGTGCTGTTCGCGGCCGGCGTGGCGTTTTGCTACTTCTTCGTGTTCGGCCGCGTGTTCCACTTCATTTCGGACTTTTCGCCGTCGTCGATCGCGGTGACGCCGGACATTGAGAACTATCTCGATTTCGTCATGTCCATGTGCCTGGCCTTCGGCGCCACCTTCGAGGTGCCGGTGGTGGTGGTGGTGCTGGTGCGCATGGGGATCGTGTCGGTGGCCAAGCTGAAGGAAGTGCGGGCCTATGTGATCGTGGGCGCCTTCGTGATCGCCGCCATCGTCACGCCGCCGGACGTGGTCAGCCAGTTCTCGCTGGCGATTCCGATGTGGCTGCTGTATGAGCTGGGCCTGCTGGTGGCGCCGGTGTTCGTCAAGGCCACGCAGGCGCCTGAAGAGCCTGTTTAAGCGTAGAGCTTGAACAGGATCACGGCATCCACGACAAACTGGATGCCGAACAGCAGGTAGAACCTGGTTTCCATCCCGGCCATCCGCCGCTGCAGGGCATCTATCCGAATCGATAGGGCCAGCTCGACCTCATGAATTTTGCTGAGCATTTCCTGCCTGATCAGGTTCATCTGGTTGAGCATGTCCTGCTTGAGCAGGTCCATCTGGCCGAATATTTCCTGCTTCAGCAGGTCCATCCGCGCCAGCAGCTCGCTGCGCTGTATCACCAGATCGGACTCGACGGCGACGTCGCATTCGTCCAGTATCGCGCTGAGCGATTCTGCGTGCAGCTCAGCCTGCTCTGCGGGCAGACCTCCCTCCTTCAATAACTGGGCGTATTTCAGCTTGTCAATCCGGATGGGCATGGTCATGATCGCTCCCAGGTTCATAGTAGCAGAAGCGGGGGCACTGCCCCCGTCTCCATGGTACCTGGTCGCGTGCGCGGCGCCTTGAGGCCGCGCAAAGCTTTTACTGCGCCATCAGCTCGCGGATCACGCGCACCGGCGCGCTGCCGTAGCTGAGGAATTTCTCGTTGAAGTCCTTCAGCACGAACTTGCTGCCCAGCGCCTGCTTGCGCTCCTCGCGCAGCTCCATGATCTCGCTGTAGCCGCTGAAGTAGCTGGCCAGCTGCACCGACGACAGCTGCGCGCGGCGCCATTTCTCGGCCGCTTCGCGCTGCGTCTGGAAGGCCTGGCGCGTCAGCAGGTCCATCGCCTCGGCCTGCTGCATGCCCAGCACATGGATGCTGTAGTCGAGGATGGTGTTGGTCACGCTGCGCAGATTCCATTTCGAATACATCAGCCACATCTCGGGCGCGTTGTCGCCATAGCCGGACTCCAGCATCATGCGTTCGCCGTACACCGCCCAGCCTTCCACCATGGCGCCGTTGCCGAAGATGGACTTGACGATGGACGGCGATTTGTTGGCGTACACCAGCTGCGCGTAGTGCCCGGGTATCGCCTCGTGGATGTTGAGGATCTGCAGTATCCAGTGGTTGTATTCGCGCAGGCTGCTTTCGGCCTGTTCGGCGGATTCGCCGTCGAGCGGCGTCACGTTGTAATAGGTGCGGTCCTGCGGGCGGTATGGGCCGGGCGCCTCGATGCTGGCGCCGGCAACGCCGCGCTGGTAGGCCGGCGTTTCGCGCACTTCCAGCGGCTTGTTCGGGTCCAGCGTCAGCAGGTTCTTCTGGATCACCCAGTCCTGCAGGACAGGAATCTGGCGGCGGATCTCGGGGAAGAAGTCCTCGCGCTTCACGTGGTTGGCCGAGAGCGTGTCTATCATCATGCCGATCTTGGCGGTACGGTCGGCCGGCTTGGCGGCGCCGTTCATATACTTGGGCCACAGTTCGTCCGACAGGCGCTCCATATTCGCCAGCAGCTGCTCGCGCGCGGCCAGCGCCTTGTTGTAGGTCTGCTCGCCGGTGCTGCCAGCCTGGATGTCGAAGCTGAACTTGGCCTCGTACAGCTCCTTGCCGATGCGGAAGGAGCGGCCGCCGCCGTTCTGCGCCATGGTCTTGTCCAGCTCAGCCAGCCAGGCCGCATAGCCGTCCACCGCCGCTTTCGCCAGGCTCACGCGCTGCGCAAACAGCTGCTTCTCGATGGGCGAGAGGATGGAGGCCTGCGCCTGCTTGTCCAGGTCCGCCAGCAGCGCGGTCACGCCCGGCGCCTGCGCGATGGCAAGCTGGGTGTGCTCGCGGGTAGGGTTGCTGATGCTGGCGCGCGCCGCGTCGTAATAGGCCGGCACGCTGGCGATGCGCTTGAGCAGGGTGCGCAGGCGCTGCGGCTTGGCCGCGTATTCGGTGTTGAGGATGAAGTCGATCGGGCTGGCGATGTTGTACAGCGCCGGGTTCCATTCGAATTCGCGGAAGGTGGCCAGGTACCAGCGGTCCGAATTGAGCTTGTTGAGCAGCAGCGCCAGGTCGGTGCGCTGCTTGGCGGACAGCTGGCGCGCGTCGATCTTGCCCAGGCGGCCCAGCCAGTCGTCGATAAAGGCCAGCTGGCTGGCGCGGGTGGCGGCGTCCGGGATGGTCATGGTGGCGGCGGTGTCGTACTTGCCCACCGAGATCGCGGTCTCGGGATCGATCTTCCACAGCGCGCCCAGGAACTGGGTGGACTGCGCATCCATGCGCTTGTCCTGGCTGCGTTCGGACGGCGCCTGCTTGATCATCGGCGTGGCCGCCGCCGCCGCCGCTGCTACGGCGCCTTTCTTGGCAGCGCCCTTGCTGCTCTTGGAACCCTTGCCCTGCTTGGAAGAGGACTTCGAGGACGACTTCGTGGTCTTGCTGGACTTGGCTTTTTGCGGCGCCTTGGCGGCCATGGCGGGCGTCAGGGCCAGGCAGGCCAGCACTGCGGCCAGCGCGATTTTGGTTTTCATCATGAGGGGTATGCCTTTGCTAGTGTATTCAGTTGATCGCATTGCTGCGTATCAGTGACTGGTGGTGCGCGTTCAGCGCCGCCACGGCGTCTTTGCCGCGCGCCATGCGCGTCAGCATGATCTCGCTGCCCTTGGTGTAGCGGTGGCCGATGCGGATCGAATAGGAGCGGAACAGCCAGCTCCAGAACGACTGCACGAAAGTGGCTTCGTCCATGTCGCGCCACTTCACGCCCTGCACGCCCTTGGACCACGGCAGGATGCCGGAATACAGCCACACGCCCACATCGTCGTAATACAGCTGCACGCTGCGTATCACCAGGATGCGGTAGCCTACCACCACCACGGCGAATACCATCACACCGGCGGCAATCAGTTCGCTGTAGCGGAACGCGAGAGGCAGCGCGAAGCCGAACAGCAGCAGCGCGAGCAGCAGCGTGTTCAGGTAGGCGGTCCAGGATTTCACGCACAGCAGCGTGCCATGGCCGGCGGGGCGGGATGCGTTGTCTTCTTCCATGTGTTCTCCTTTAAATCTTCAGGCCTTCCTGCAGCATCGCCAGCATCTCGCTGGCCGACATGCGCGCGGCCATGTCGCTGCCGTCGAGCAGGCTGTCGGCCAGGTCGCGTTTGTGCTGGTGCAGGTCGACGATGCCTTCTTCGATAGTATGCCGTGCAACCAGGCGGTAGATGGTGACGGGGCGCAGCTGGCCCATGCGGTGCGCGCGGTCCGAGGCCTGGTCTTCCACTGCAGGGTTCCACCACGGGTCCATGTGGATCACGTAGTCCGCCGCCGTCAGGTTGATGCCCATGCCGCCCGCCTTCAGGCTGATGAGGAAGACATCGCCCTCGCCGGCCTGGAAGGCGTCCACGCGCTGCTTGCGCGCCGCCATGGGGGTGGAGCCGTCCAGGTACTGGTAAGCCACGCCCTGGCGCTCCAGGTGCTCGCGTATCAGCGTCAGGTGGTCCACGAATTGGCTGAACACCAGCACCTTGTGGCGGTTCTCCAGCAGGCCGGAAAGCAGGTGCGCAAAGGCCGCCAGCTTGCTGCTCGGGAGCTTCAAGCCCGGCGCCACCAGGTTGGGATTGCAGCAGGCGCGGCGCAGCTTCATGATCTCGGCCAGGATCTGGATCGACTTCTTCTCGGCCGGGCCTTCCACCGCCGCCAGGTTCTCCAGCGCCTCGCGCCGCAGCGACTCGTACAGCGCCGTTTCCTCTTTCGACAAATCGACTTCCAGCACGATCTCGGTGCGGGACGGCAGTTCCGTCAGCACCTGCGTCTTGGTGCGGCGCAGGATGAAGGGGCCGATCAGGCGCCGCAGGCAGTTGCGCGCGCCCACTTCGGCGCGGTGGTCCTGCTGCTTCTCTATCGGTCCCGCGAAGCGCAGGTTGAACTGCTCTATGCTGCCCAGCAGGCCCGGATTGATAAAGCGGAACAGGTTCCACAGCTCGCCGAGGTGGTTCTCCAGCGGCGTGCCGGTGGCCACCATGCGGAAGTCGCCCTTCAGCGCCATCACGGCCTGCGAGCGCTTGGTGGCGCCGTTCTTGATGGCTTGCGCCTCGTCCAGCACGATGGTGTGCCACTGCCTGGCGGCGAAGCGCTCGGCCTCCTGCTGCAGCAGGCCGTAGCTGCACACCACCAGGTCGAAGGCGCCGGCACTGGACACCATCTCCGCGCGGTCGCCGCTGCCGAACACCTTCACGTTCAGCGTGGGCGCGAAGCGCGCAGCCTCGCTCACCCAGTTCAGGCACACCGAGGTTGGCGCGATCACCAGCGTTGGCCCTTGCGGCGCGCGCGACAGGATCAGCGCCAGCGCCTGCAGCGTCTTGCCCAGGCCCATATCGTCCGCCAGGCAGGCGCCCACGCCCCAGTGCGCAAGGCGCGCCAGCCAGTCGTAGCCGTCGCGCTGGTAGTCGCGCAGCTCCGCCTGCAAGGTGCTGGGCAGCTGCGGCGCAAAGGCGGTGCTGGCCTCCATGCGCTGCAGGTGCGCGCGCCAGGCCGGATCGGCGCTGACCTCGCCCGCTTCCGCCGCCAGGTCCTCCAGCGCGAAGGCCGCGAGCGGGTGGATGTGGATGCCGTCCGCGCTGATGTCGCCGTAGGCCTGCAGCTCGTGCAGGCGGCGGTGCAGCTCCTCGGTCAGCGCCAGGTAGTGGTTGTCGCCCAGCTCCACGAAGCGACTTTTGTTCGCCTGCATCAGCTCCAGCAGCGCGCGCAGATCCATCACCTTGTCTTCGTCGATCTGCAGCTGGCCGCTGGCGGCGAACCAGTCCTTCTCGGTCTTGATATTCAGGCGGAACTGCTTGCCGCTCACGCGCTGGCTGACGCGGAACTTCTCGCCCTCCGGCCACGCCACCACCACGAATTCCGGCGCCAGCTCCTGCAGCTCGGACAGCAGCTGCAAGCACAGCGCCGGCTGGCCGAGCAGCCATTCGCCGTGCTCCTGCTCCGCCTGTTCCAGCACCAGGCATTTGCCTATCAGGCGGCGTTCCGCATCGCGCTCGCCGCTCAGGCTGCGGCGCGTCTGTACCGGCTTGCCCTCGGCTTCCGCGTTCATGCTCTCGGCGCCGCTGCCCGGCGTGTAGTAGGCGCCGCCCGCCAGAGGGCGCACCATGATCTGCATCTTCAGGCCGTGCTGGTAGGGCAGCAGCAGCACGTGCAAACGCGTGTCGGCCTCCACCTGCTCCGCATTGCCCGTGCCGCCGCCGATGTCCGACTGCACGGTGACGATGGCCGACACCGCGCCTATGGCCTGCAGCACCTGTTCCTCCGCGCTGGCCGGCACTTCCAGTCCGTCGGCCACGATGGCGGCAATGCGGCGGTGCTCGTCTTCTATGCTCACCACGCGCAGGCGGGTTGGCGTTTCCTGCACCACCATCACGCTGGCGTTGATATTGGTCAGCGCGGGCTGCAAGGTCAGGCGCAGATTGCCGCGCTGCTTGCGTATCAGCAGTTCCGGCGTGCCGGCCAGCAGCTCCACGCGCGTGTCCGGCGCTTCGAGCCAGTAGGCGTGCGGGTGGCCCACCAGCGCGAGCGCCGCCTGCTCATGGTCGATGTCGTAGCGCAGGCCGGACGAATAAGCCTGGCGCGAAGGGGCAATGGTGCTGCTGATGCGGATGTCCTGCGGCGTCAGGAACTCCATCTGCGCCGCGTCCTCGCGCAGGCGCTTCAATGCCAGGGGACGGCCCTTGCCCCAGGCGCCTTTCGCGTCGCGCTTCTGTTCGCGCGGCTCGATCTCGGTAATGCCGTGGCGCGGATCGAAGGTAATCATCCAGACCAGGCGCGCCTCGCCGCTGGCGGTATCCGGTGCGCCCTGCTGCAGGTTGATCAGCGCGGAGAGCTGGCGCTGCCAGGCTTCCTGCCGCTCGAACCAGCCGCTCATGTCGGTGAAGCCGCCGCGCTCGCGCAGCGCGGCCGCGTGCGTGGCCATGTCCGCGTCGCCGTGGTGGCCCAGCAGGCTGGCCGTTTGCGCGGCGATGAATTTGTAGCCCAGCGTTTCCGCCTGCTGTGCCAATGCGTGCAGCTGTTCGCGCTTGCCTTCCAGCTGCGGCAGCGCCAGCCAGAACCACAGCAGCGCCTGGAACATCTGCGGCTGCATCGCGCTTTCCCAGCTGCGCGACAGCACCACGTCGGTCTGCATGGTGCCGGCGCGGATCTGGCGCAGCATGCTCAGTTGCGTGTACACCGCGCTGTCCGGATTGGCCTGCGCGTGGATGGCCAGCTCCAGGTAGCTTTCGGCGGCCTTCTGCATTTTCGGGTCGGCGCTGCGCAGCATGGCCAGCACGTACAGGTGGCCGCCCATGCCTTGGAACAGCAGCTTGCGCTTGCCCGATTCGCGCCGCAGCGACTTCAGCGCCGCCTCGAAGCCCTGCAGCGATTTATCCAGGTCGCCGCGCAGCAGCAGGATTACGCTGAGCAGGAACTGCGGCAGCGCGCCGTCCAGGCCTTCCAGGTAAATGGCGGCCTGCTTCATTTCGCCGCACAGGATGGCGTCCTCCGCCAGCGCCATGCGGAAGGTCTCGGTGATGTACTCGTTCTTGGCCAGGCGGCGCTGCACGTGGCGCCCGGTCAGGCCGCGCACGGTGGGCGCCAGCGACGGGTCGCGCTGGCAGTGTTGCAGCAGCAGGGTGAACACGTCGTCCACCAGCAGCGGATGGACCAGGATCAGCATGCCCGCTTCCAGCGGCTTGGTGAAGATGTCCACCACCGGATGCAGCTGGGCCGCCTCGTAGCACACCATGCAGGCCTGCAGCAGCGGCAGCACCTGCTGCGGCGCCTGGCCGCGCAGTAGCGCCATGCGCAGGCGCGCCACTGCCTGGCGATAGCTGCGCGCCTCCAGCGCGCCGTTCCAGCCCTGGCGCATGGGGTTCAGCGTTTCGTAGGCGGTGCACAGGTCGGCCAGCGTGTGCGCGCCAATGGCGGCGCGGATGGCGGGCCAGCGCAGCTTGGCGTTGCAGATGTAGCCGCGCGCGGTGACCACGGTGGTGAAGGCCAGGCGCTCCAGCTTGCGCAGCGGCTCGTCCAGCGTGTCCACGTTGAACATGAAGCCGCGCGCGTCGCGCACGCCGGCCTTGTTCAGCAGGTCCAGGATGGCCGTGCGGCCGGTGGCGTCGCCGATCAGGGCAAGCAGCGCCAATATCATTTTTTCGTCGAGGCTGAGCGCCTCGAATTCCGCGAGCAGTTGCTGGTCCGTCATGGTGCTTTACAGGTTGTGGATCTCGACCGCGGCTTGCGCCCCGGCCGTCGGCAGGCCGAACATGCGCTGATAGAAGTACAGCTCCGCCTCCAGCGTGCGGACGATGTTCTCGGCCTTGCGGAAGCCGTGGCCTTCGCCCTCCAGCGGCACGTAGGCCACCGGCACGCCGCGCTGCCTGAGCGCCTGCACCATGGCTACGGACTGCTGCGGCGGCACCACCTTGTCGTCCAGGCCCTGGAAGAAGATCATGGGGCGCGCCAGGCGGTCCGTGTGGTTGATGGGCGAACGCGCCTGGTACAAGGCTTCCGCCTGCGGCGCGGCGGCGATCAGATATTCGTTGTAGTGCGATTCGAACTTGTGCGAGTCCTGGTCCAGGCCCTTCAGGTCGGACACGCCGTAGTAGCTGGCGCCAAGCTTGAAAACGTCGTGGAAGGTGAGGGCGCACAAGGTCGTCAGGCCGCCGGCGCTGCCGCCCCGGATGATGAGGCGCTCGCCGTCCGCCATGCCATGTTCGACCAGATACTGCGCGCCGGCGATGCAGTCCTCCACATCGACCACGCCCCACTGGCCCTTGAGCGCGTCGCGGTAGGCGCGGCCGAAGCCGGTGCTGCCGCCGTAGTTCACGTCCAGCACGCCGAAGCCTCGGCTGGTCCAGTACTGCGTGGCCAGCTTGAGGGTGTTGACCGTCATGCCGGTGGGGCCGCCGTGGCTGATGACGATGACGGGCGGCTTGCTGCCCGCCGGTGCCTGCATGTCCTTGTTGGCGGGCGGGTAGGAGAAGGCGTGCGAGGTGCGGCCGCCCGCGCCGGCGTAGCTGATGCTCAGCGGGACAGACAGATAGCCGAGGTCCGGCGTGTCCGCAATCGAATGCGCCAGCACTTCCAGCTCGCCGCTGGACAGGTCGATGCGCGCCAGCTCCAGCGGGATGGTGGGGCCGCCGCCCAGCAGCGCAATAAAGCCGCCGCCGACTTTCAGCTCGCGGATTTCTTCGTAAGGATTGGCGATGGCCGCCAGTTCGCCGCTGGCAATATCGAGCCGCGCCAGCCGGCTCACGCCCTTGTCTATATAGGTGCAGACGATTTCGCCGGCGCCGGCAAAGCCATACATCGCATTGCCGAAGGTCCAGTGCGGCGTGGCGAATTCCGCCTCCATGGGACAGATGGCCGCCGCGCCGGCGTCGCCATTGTGGCGGTACAGGTTCCAGTAGCCGCTGCGGTCGGACACGAAATACAGGCGGCCGTCCGGCGCCCACTCAGGCTGGCACACCGATTCGTCCGCGCCGCCGGCCACCAGCAAGGGCGTGCCCAGCGTGCCGTCGGCCAGCACGGCGGCCAGCCACAGTTCCGTGCCCTGCCACGGCATGCGCGGATGGTCCCAGGTCAGCCAGGCCAGCAGGCTGCCGTCCGGCGACAGGCGCGGCGAGGAGTAGAAATCGTGGCCCGAGGCCAGCACGGTCTCCGCGCCCGCTGCGGCGCTGCCCGGCAGCCCCACGGCGCACAAAGTGTTGACAGGCTGCGCGCGCGGCAAGCCCGGGGCGCCGGAATCGTCCGGATGCTGTTCACGCACCGCGATCAGGCGCGCGCGCGCCGCATCCACCACGAAATCGGCGAAACGCTGGCGGCCCGGCGCCGTGAATGGCGCCGCCTCAGCCTCGCCGCTGCGGCAATACAGCCGGTTGTCCGCAAAATGCGAAAAATAGATGGTATCGCCACGCACCGCATAGGCGCCGCCGCCATATTCGTGCACGCGGCTGCGCACATTCAGCGGCAGCGGCGTGATTTCATCGGTGCGCCCGCCGTGGCGGCGCTGCAAGGTCTGGCGTCCCGCCTCGCTGGCGCGGCCCGCCAGCCAATGAATATCGCCGTCCGCGCCCAGGGCCAGGGAAGACAGCGGCGTGGCGCCGGCCGCCACCAGGGCGGCGCTGATCGGGGAGGCCCAGGCGCCGAATGGCGCCAGGCTGGCAGGGGACTGCGGCGTGGTGGACATAGCTTTGCTCCGTAAATATCTGCCGAATGATACAGACAGCCGTAAGGGCATGCGCAAAAAAGGCGGCAGGGGATGCGATAATAGCCCCTTTCCTCCGCCTTTTGATTGCATTCCATGCCACAATTCGCCCCCCTGAAGAACGACACCTTCCTGCGCGCGCTGCTGCGCCAGCCGACCGAGTACACGCCCGTGTGGCTGATGCGCCAGGCCGGGCGATATCTGCCGGAATACCGCGCCACGCGCGCCAAGGGCGGCTCCTTCATGGGCCTGGCCACCAATCCCGACCTGGCCACCGAGGTCACGCTGCAGCCTATCGACCGCTACCCGCTGGACGCGGCCATCCTGTTCTCGGACATCCTGACCGTGCCGGACGCCATGGGCCTGGGCCTGCACTTCGTGGAAAACGAAGGCCCGAAATTCGAGCGCCCGCTGAAAACGGAAGCCGACGTGCTGGCCCTGCGCGCCCCGGAGCCCGGTTCGCTGGACTATGTGTTCAAGGCCGTGACCCAGATCCGCACCGAGCTGAACGGCCGCGTGCCGCTGATCGGCTTCTCCGGCAGCCCGTGGACGCTGGCCTGCTACATGGTGGAAGGCCAGGGCTCGCGCGAGTTCCACACCATTAAAAAGATGCTGTACGGCCGTCCCGACCTGATGCACCGCATCCTGGACATCAACGCCGTGTCGGTGGCCGACTACTTGAACGCCCAGATCGACGCAGGCGCGCAGGCCGTGATGGTGTTCGACTCCTGGGGCGGCGCGCTGGCCGACGGCGCCTTCCAGGAATTCTCGCTGCACTACATGCGCAAAGTGGTGTCCCTGCTGAAACGCGAAAAAGACGGCGTGAAGATCCCCGCCATCGTCTTCACCAAGGGCGGCGGCCACTGGGCCGAGGAAATCGCCGCCATCGGCGCCGACGCCATCGGCCTGGACTGGACCGCCAACCTGAGCAAGATACGCGCCCTGGTGGGCGATAAAGTGGCTCTGCAGGGCAATCTGGACCCCGCCATCCTGTTCGCCAGCCCGGACCAGATCCGCGCCGAGGTGGTCAAGGTGCTCGACGCCTACGGCAAGCACGACACCGGCCACGTCTTCAACCTGGGCCACGGCATCTCCCAGTTCACCCCGCCGGAATCGGTCGCGGCCATGGTCGATGCTGTACACGCGCATAGCCGCACGCTGCGCGCAGCCTGATGTAGTCTGGGGACAAAGGGCGCGTTTCCTCGGAAGCGCGCCCTTTTTTCTTGCCTGCACGCATTCCAGCAGACCGACTTATGCACAATTTTTTTTGCTGCGGAAATAACAGGCAGCGATTTTTTCCTGGCCCGGGACAAGCTTCCAAGTGACTGATTAGAAAGACTTTATTTTCCACCGCACAGAGAGGGCGTGAGGCATAAGTAAACTTTATCCCAAGGTGAAAGTGGTCTTATTGCTGCATTCTCCACAAAGTTATCCACAAAAACTGTGGATAAAAACGAAAAGTACTTAGTAAACCGTGACTTAGTCACATTGCTAAGATTTCTGTTGAAGAAATGTTGCGGCGCACGATATTGAATGGGCTTTTTCTTGCAACAAAGTCATTGTGTTTTGACAAAATGAGGCATGGCAGAATGTGTAGAATGCGCCGGTCGCTATCCCCGGCTTGCATGCTGTACCGCAGCAGGCGCCGGGTGGCCTGACCGATCCGCAAAAATCACTTGATTTCAACAGAAAACCCGGCCCTAAATACTTCACTTATGCACAGCAAGGGGAAAAGTGGTATGGTTTTTCGTCCCTCTGGGAGTGTTTTTGTAAGTCATTGATTTTAAAGAGTAAAAAAACCGCTCTTTGAGATGCCGCAAGAGGATTTCCGGCAGGGGTTATCGGTTTCCTGAAATTAAGTATCCGTTGTTCACAAAGTTATCCACAAACAAGTGGATAATTATTTTGGTCTGAAAACTGAAGCAGTTTCGGGCCATTTTTGACCTAAATAGGACCAGATGGCGCAGTGCATACTGAAAATCGCGCTCGACACCCCCTTGAACGCAGTCTTCGACTACCGCTGGCAGTACCAGGATGGCGAGGACAGCGGCGGGCAAGGCGCGCGCCCGCAAGTTGGCCAGCTGGCGCTGGTGCCGTTTGCGCGCCGTGAAGTGATGGGGCTGATCGTCGGCCTGGCCGAGCACAGCGACGTGCCGGCGGAAAAACTGAAGGACGCGCTGGCCGTGCGCCACCAGCTGGCGCCCCTGTCCGCCCAATGGCTGGCGCTGGCCGGCTTCGCGGCCGACTACTACCAGCGTCCGCTGGGCGAAGTGGCGTTGCCCGGGCTGCCGAAGAACCTGCGCGTGCTGACCACGGTGGCGCTGGACCGCGCCATCAAGAAACTGGGCAAGCTGGAAGACAGCCACGACCATACCCCGCTCAACATGCCGCAGCTCAACCCCGAGCAGCAGACGGCGGCCGACTTCATCGGCGGTGCGCAGGGCTACCAGCCGGCGCTGCTGTACGGCGTGACCGGCAGCGGCAAGACCGAGGTCTACCTGCAGGCCTGCGCCCAGGTGCTGGCGCGCGAACCGCAGGGCCAGATCCTGATCATGGTGCCGGAGATCAACCTCACTCCCCAGCTGGAAGGCAATATCCGCGCGCGCTTCCCGGGCGTCATGCTGGCCACGCTGCACAGCAGCCTGTCCGAAGGCGAGCGCATGCTGCACTGGCTGGCCGCGCACCAGGGCCAGGCCCGCATCGTGCTGGGCACGCGGCTGGCCATCCTGTCCTCGCTGCCGAAGCTGAAGCTGATCGTCATCGACGAGGAGCACGACCCCTCCTACAAGCAGCAGGAAGGCCTGCGCTACTCCGCGCGCGACCTGGCCGTGTGGCGCGCCTGGCAGCTGAAGATCCCCATCGTGCTCGGCTCGGCCACGCCCTCGCTGGAAAGCTGGCACCACGCCCAGGGCGGGCGCTACAAGCTGCTGGAGCTGCGCGAGCGGGCCGTGAAGGCCGCCGTGCTGCCGGCGGTCAAGCTGGTCGACATGGAGCGCGACAAGCCGCGCGACGGCCTCACCAGCGCCCTGGTGGCCGCGCTCAAGCTGCGCATGGAGCGCGGCGAGCAGTCGCTGCTGTTCCTGAACCGGCGCGGCTATGCGCCCGTGATCTGCTGCGAGTCGTGCGGCTGGATCAGCGACTGCACCCGTTGCACCTCCTTCATGGTGCTGCACAAGCCCGAGCACCGGCTGCGCTGCCACCATTGCAGCCTGGAGATGCGCATCCCGCACCACTGCCCCACGTGCGGCAACGTCGACCTGCAGCCGGTCGGGCGCGGCACGCAGCGGGTGGAAGAGGGACTGCAGGCGCTGTTCCCCGAGGCGCGCATCCTGCGCATCGACGCCGACAGCACGCGCAAGAAGGGCAGCGCGCAGGAAGCGTTCGATACCGTGCACCGGGGCGAGGTCGATATTTTGATCGGCACCCAGATGGTGGCCAAGGGGCACGACTTCAAAAAGCTCACCCTGGTCGGCATCATGAACCCGGACACGGCGCTGTTCTCGCAGGACTACCGCGCCAGCGAGCGCCTGTTCGCGCAGCTGATGCAGGTGGCGGGGCGGGCCGGACGCGCCGCGCAGACCGAAGGCGGCAGCGCGGCCGAGGTGCTGATACAGACCCGCTACACCCAGCACCCGCTGTACTCGGCGGTGGTCAACCACGACTACGACCATTTCGCCACGGCATTGCTGGAGGAGCGCAAGCAGGCCGGGCTGCCGCCCTATCTGTTCCAGGCCCTGCTGCGGGCCGAAGCGGCCGAGCTGGCGACGGCCATCGAGTTCCTCGACATCGCGCGCGGCTGCGTGCTACACCCCGGCATCACCATCAACGACCCGATACCGATGACGATGACGCGGATCCACAACGTCGACCGCGCCCAGTTGCTGGTCGAATCGCCCTCGCGGCCCAACCTGCAGCTGTTCCTGAAAGAATGGATGGACGCCCTGCGCAGCCTCAAAACCCGCGTCAAATGGTCGCTCGAAGTCGACCCCCTCGACATCTAGTCAAGCAGCCTGAGCCGCATTTTCTCCAATTTGGGGTCAGACCCCGGATGGGGGGAATGCGGCTCAGGCTGCTTGTAGGGGGAGGACTAGGGTTGTAGGAGGTAGCGCCGGGCGCTGGAGGTGATTTGCTCGGACAGGGCGCGCGTGAACGGGGTGTCGAGGTTCCAGGCGTGCCAGTCGAGCGGGACGTCGAGCACGTGGCCGGGGGCGACGTCGACCAGGCGCTCGCTGTCGATGGCGCCGGCCGCGTGCAGCTGCGGCAGCAGGCCGTAGGCCAGGCCGCCGTAGATGCATTCGTAGAGCGCCGGCGAGACCGGCAGCGTGTGGTGCGGGAAGCTGCCCTGCTCGCCCACCGCGCCGGCCAGGAAGCGCGCCATGGCGGCCCGCTCGCTGACCACCGCCGGCGCCAGCTGCACCGCCTCGGCCGAGAAGCCGTCGCCGAACCAGTGCCCGGCGAACGCCGGCGTGGCCACGCACAGGTAGCGCATCACGCCCAGCGGCACCGTGGCCGGGCCGTTCAGGCCGGCCGTGCCTTCGCCCTTGCCGGCGCCGTCCCAGCGCGCGGCCACGGCGCCGAACACGCTGCCTTCCTGCACCATGTGCAGCGCCCGCTCGCGCCCGGCCTGGCGCACGTCGAGCTGGCAGCGCGGCGGCGTCAGCAGCGGCGGCAGGGCCAGCGGGAACCAGGTGGCCAGGCTGGCCGCGTCCACCGCGAGCGAAATTTCCGGCATGCTGACCCGGTTCCCCAGGTCGATGTCCAGCGATGCTTCCATCAGCCGCACGTTGCGGTGGTGGGAAATCAGGCGCTGGCCCAGGCCGGTGGGCACGCAGGGCACGCCGCGCACCACCAGCAGGCGGCCGCTGCTGTCCTCCAGCGCCTTGATGCGCTGCGACACGGCGGACTGGCTGATGCCCAGCGCGCTGGCGGCTTTTTCAAAACTGCCGTGGCTGGCCACGGCGTCCAGCACGGCCAGCGCCTTGTAATCCAGATTTCCCATAAGTGTGGCTTATAAAAATCTAAAACGATAAGTAATACTAATGCGTTTCCGGCATTCATGCTTAAAATTTCGCAACAGAGTAGTATTTCTGGATGTGAATATTGGAGAAGTGTATGAAGACCATACGGACGGATGTGGCCGTGATCGGCGCCGGCAGCGCCGGGCTGAGCGCCTACCGCGCCGCGCGCGCCGGCGGCAAGCGGGCGGTGCTGATCGAGAGCGGGCCTTACGGCACCACCTGCGCGCGGGTCGGCTGCATGCCCAGCAAGCTGCTGATCGCGGCGGCCGAGGCGGCCCACGCGCTGGCCGCCGCGCCCGCTTTCGGCGTGCATCCGGGCCAGGTCCGCATCGATGGCGAGGCCGTGATGGCGCGCGTGCGCAGTGAACGCGACCGTTTTGTCGGCTTTGTGCTGGAGGGCATGGAGCATATCCCCGAGGAGGACAAGCTGCGCGGCCACGCCCGCTTCACCGGCCCGCGCGAGCTGCAGGTGGACGAGCACACCGTGGTGCAGGCCGAGCGCATCGTCATCGCCACCGGCTCCAGCCCCATGGTGCCGCAGGAGTGGCAGCTGGCCGGCCCGCGCGTCATCACCAGCGACGCGGTGTTCGACTGGACGGATCTGCCGCGCTCGGTGGCCGTGGTGGGCACCGGCGTGATCGGCCTGGAGCTGGGCCAGGCGCTGCACCGGCTGGGCGTGCGCGTGGCCATTTACGCGCGCGGCGGCAGCGTGGCGCAGCTGGGCGATCCGCAGGTGCTGGCCGAGGCCGCCCGCGTGCTGGGCGCCGAGCTGGACATCCGCTTCCAGACCCAGGTGGCGCATATCCAGCCGGACGGCGAGGAACTGCTGCTCACCAGCCGCGACGCCGCCGGCCAGGAGCGCCGGGAGCGCTACGACTATGTGCTGTCGGCCATCGGCCGCAAGCCGAATGTGCATGCGCTGAACCTGGAGCTGGCGCAGATCGCGCTGGACCGGCGCGGCATTCCGCTGTACGACCGCCACACCATGCAGTGCGGCAGCAGCGCCATCTTTATCGCCGGCGACGCGGACGACGAGCTGCCGCTGCTGGCGGAGGCGGCCGACCAGGGCAAGATCGCCGGCGCCAACGCGGCGCGCTTCCCGGCCGTGCAGCCCGGCCTGCGCCGCACGCCGCTGACGGTGGCTTTCTGCGAGCCGCAGATCGCCACCCTGGGCGCGGGCTACCAGGCCTTGTGCGCCAGCCACAGCGGCCGCTTCGCGGTCGGCATGGTGTCCTTCAGCAACCAGGGACGCAGCCGCGTGATGCGGCAGAACCACGGCATGCTGCGCGTGTACGGCGAGTTCGGCAGCGGCCGCTTCCTGGGCGCCGAGATGATAGGCCCGCGCGCCGAGCACCTCGGCCATCTGCTGTCCTGGGCCTGCCAGGCGGGGCTGACCGTGGACGCCATGCTGGACATGCCCTTCTACCATCCGGTGGTGGAGGAGGGCGTGCGCACCGCGCTGCGCGACCTGGCCGTGCAGCTGGCCAAGGAGCCGCCCTCGCCCCAGCCCTGCCCGGACTGCACGCCGGGCACTTGATCGAGCCTGGTCGTACTTGACGTACGGCAACAATGTAGAATGCGCGCATGAAGATACGGAAGATCGGCCGCGGCGAACTGTACGTTGGCCAACTGCTGCCCTGGGATGTGTACGGGGACGGCGGCGGCTTGCTGGCGCGCAAAGGGCACCTGATCGCCGACAGCGGCCAGCTCGACAGCCTGGCCGAGCGCGGCGTGGTCGAGGACTGGAGCGAGGCGCTGCCGCAGTCGCGCGCGCCGCAGTCGGTGGCGCGCCTGCTGAGCGGGGCGCAGCTGGAGCTGCAGTCGGTGCTGCGGCAGATCGCCACCGGCGTGCCTTTCGGCAATGCGCAGCGCATGCTGGAGGATATCGCAGCCCTGGTCACGGCGGCGGTGCAGCTGAACGCGGACGTGGCCGTGGCCTGCATCCTGCACGGCCAGTCCGGCGTGTCCTATGCGGTGCGCCACAGCGTGGATACGGCGGTGGTGGCGCAGCTGCTGGCGCTGGCGCTGAAGAAGCCGGACCAGGACATCCAGACCATCACCCTGGCGGCGCTGACCATGAACGTGGGCATGCTGGCCGCGCACGACCGGCTGCAGATGTTCAGCGGCCCCCTGAACGAGGACGACTACCGTCTCGTGCAAGCCCATCCGCAAGCGGGCGTGGTGCTGCTGCGCCAGGCCGGCATCATCCACGCGGGCTGGCTGGCCTGCGTGCTGGCCCACCACGAGAACGAGGACGGCACCGGCTATCCCGGCGGCAAGGCCGGCCCCTATGTGCCGGAGTCGGCCAAGCTGCTGGCGCTGGCCGACCGCTATTGCGCCCGCCTGGCGCGGCGCCGCTACCGGCCCGGCATGACGCCCAACGCGGCCCTGCGCGACCTGCTGCTGGAGGCGCGCAACACCCTGGACGGCCTGCTGCCGGCGGTGCTGATACGCGAACTGGGGATTTATCCTATCGGCACCTGCGTGCGCCTGCTGAACGGGGAGATGGGCGTGGTCATGCGCAAGGGCTTGAATTCCACGTCGCCGTGGGTGGCGTCGCTGCTGGGGCCAGGCCCGGCTTGCGCGCCGCTGTCCCCGCCCGTGCAGCGCGACACGCGCAACGAACTCCACGCCATCCGCGAAGTGCTGCAGCTTGACGAGCTGGACCGCGCGGGACTGGCGTTCCGCATGGAACAGGTGTGGGGCCGCGCGGCGGCCCTGTGATCAATTGAGCAGCGAGTCGAGCCGGCCCTGCTCGGCCAGATTGCGCAGCACGCTGATGGTGTCGATGTCCGAGGCCTGGTAGGCCGACTTGCGGAACTCGTCATACATGGCGTTGGCCTGGTCGGTGGCCGCGTCGTGGCCGTCGTCGTATTCGAAGCGCACCCACAGCGTGCCCGGTTCCGGCGTCTCGATGGTCATGGTCAGGCTGGAGGCGCTGATGTCCTGCTGCGGCGCCACTTCGTAGCGCACGCGGTGCATGGGCTCGAGCAGCACGCGGTCGGCGATCACCAGGTCGCCGTAGCGCAGCGTGCGCTTGAAGCTGAGCTCGCGGCGGTCTTCGATCTGGCAGTCATCCAGGTGCGGCACGAAGAGCTTGGGCGATTCGGCGCGCAGCACCAGGCCGCGCCACAGCTGTTCGTGGCTGAGTTCGTCGATCAGCGGGTTCAGCGGATCGTTGATTTCGATCAGATGTTCAAATTTCATGATGCTGCCTAAAAAGGTAAGGGATCAATGACACTATATTCTGCCGCAGCCTGAATTATCAATGCTTGCGCTGCTACAATGAGCGGCTTGTTTTGCCCCTCCCGCCTGGAAATCATGTCTAACGCACCACAGTTCGGTCTCAATGCTCCGCAAAGCGAAGCCGTGCTCTACCTGGACGGCCCCTGCCTGGTGCTGGCCGGCGCGGGCTCGGGGAAAACGCGCGTCATCACGCAGAAAATCACCCATCTGATCGAGGACCGGGGCTACGATCCGCGCACCATCGCCGCGCTGACCTTCACCAACAAGGCCGCGCTGGAGATGCAGGAGCGGGTCGGCAAGCTGCTCAAGCAGCCGCGCCAGGCCAAGCTGCTGACGGTGTCCACCTTCCACTCGCTGGGCGTGAAAATCCTGCGCCAGGAGGCCAACCACCTGGGTCTGAAGGACCGCTTCTCCATCATGGACAGCGACGACTGCTACGCCCTGGTGCAGGACCTGGCCATCACCACCGACAAGCACATTATCCGCGGCATCCAGAACGATATTTCGTTGTGGAAAAACGGCCTGGTCGAGCCCGCGCACGCGCTGCGCGACGCCAAGGACGAGGACGAGGCGCAGTCGGCGCGCATCTACGCCAGCTATGTGTCCACGCTGGCGGCCTACCAGGCGGTGGACTTCGACGATCTGATCCGCCTGCCGGTGGAGCTGTTCCGCGACAACGGCGCCGTGCGCGACAAATGGCAGCGCCGCCTGCGCTACCTGCTGGTGGACGAATACCAGGACACCAACACCTGCCAGTACGAGCTGGTCAAGCTGATGGTGACGGGCATCGGCAAGAAGCCCATGTTCACCGCCGTGGGCGACGACGACCAGGCCATTTACGCCTGGCGCGGCGCCACGGTGGAAAACCTGGCCAACCTGAAGGTGGACTTCCCGGACCTCAAGCTGATCAAGCTGGAGCAGAACTACCGCTCCACCACCCGCATCCTGCAGGCGGCCAACGCGGTGATCGGCAACAATCCCAAGCTGTTCGAGAAGTCGCTGTGGTCCGAGCACGGCCTGGGCGAGCCCATCAAGGTGCACGCCATGCCGAACGACGAGCAGGAGGCCGAGCAGGTGGCCATCATGATCTCGGCCGACCATTTCGAGCGCAAGAACCAGTGGACCGATTACGCCATCCTGTACCGGGGCAACCACCAGGCGCGCATCATCGAGCAGGCGCTGCGCAACCAGCGCATCCCGTACACGATTTCGGGCGGGCAGAGCTTCTTCGACAAGGCCGAGATCAAGGACATCATCGCCTACCTGCGCCTGCTGGCCAACCAGGACGACGACCCGGCCTTTATCCGCGCCGTCACCACGCCGCGCCGGGGCATAGGCCAGTCCACGCTGGAAGTGCTGGGCGCCTTCTCGGGCCAGTGGCAGTGCTCGCTGTTCGAGGCCGTGTTCAAGGGCGGCATCGAGGCCAAGCTGCCGGACCGCCAGCTGCTGCCGCTGCGCGAGTTCTGCAACTTCATCAACAACCTGGAGGCGCGCGCCAGCCGTCCCGGCGCGGCCGGCTCGGGCGACAACGCCGCCCAGGTGCTGGACGACTTGATGGAAGCCATCCACTACGAATCCTATCTGTACGACAGCTTCGAGGAGCGCGCCGCGCAGGGCAAGTTCCAGAACGTGATGGAATTCGTCAACTGGCTGAAGGACCGGGGCCGGGGCGGCAAGGACCGCGACGGCGAGGAAAAGAACGTGCTGGAGCTGACGCAGATGGTGGCGCTGATGTCCATGCTCGAAGGCAAGGACGAGGAGCCGGATGCGATCCGCATGTCCACCTTGCACGCGTCGAAAGGGCTGGAATATCCGCACGTGTTCCTGGTCGGCTGCGAGGAGGGCATCCTGCCGCACAAGGGCGATCCGGACGCGCCGGTGGAAACGCTGGCGCAGCGCATCGAGGAAGAGCGCCGCCTCATGTACGTGGGCATCACGCGCGCCAAGCGCACCCTGCAGATCACCTGGTGCAAGAAGCGCAAGCGCGCAGGCGAGCAGGTGCATTGCGACCAGTCGCGTTTCATCAAGGAGATGGAACTGGACGTGGGCGACGCCGTGCCCAAGGAATCCGAAATCATCAGCCCGCGCGAACGCCTGGCGCGCATGAAGGAACTGCTGGCCGCGCCGAGGCCGAATCCGAATGGCGGTTCATAGCGCCTAATAGCGGCCAAGGGCCGGCGGCGCGCCGCGCAGCAAAAAGTTTGTTGTTCCCTCATCGAAAGGAGATACAGATGAAGACTTTGCTTTCCGCCGCATTCGCCGTCCTGCTCAGCACCTCCGCCGTGCACGCCGCCGAACCCATCTGGGACGGCAACACCGTCCGCATGGTCAGCGAAAAACTCGCCGACGGCGTCTACGCCTACTATCCCGAGAATGCGCGCGAACTCAACGCCAAGGGCGGCGCAGCCGCCACCAGCGGCGGCCTCATCGTCGGCAGCAAGGGCGCGCTGCTGATCGACACCATGCTCAACCAGCGCCTCAACCGCCAGGTGCAGGACCTGAGCCGCAAGCTGGGCGGCGGCAAGCCGCTGCTGTACGCGGTCAACACCAGCTCGCACGGCGACCATTCCTACGGCAATATGTATTTGCCCGTGTCGGTGAAGGTGGTGCAGCACGCCGCCACGCGCAGCTATATCGAACAGCACCTGGAGGACGACAAGGCCTTTATGCTGCAGCACTTCGGCAGCGGGCGCGGCATCGAACCCATCAAGGCGCGCACGGGCGACATCCTGGTCGGGCCGGGCGCCACCGTCAGCCTGGACCTGGGTGGCAAGCGCGTCGACATCATCGACTTCGGCTTCGCCCAGACCGGCGGCGACCTGTGGGTGTGGGATCCGCAGGCCAAGGTGATCTGGGCCGGCAACCCCGTCATCGCCGCCAAGCCCGCGCTGCCGTGGCTGCTGGACGGCCACCTGGTGGCCACGCTGGAAACGCTCAAGCGCGTGTACGCCTTCCTGCCGCCGGACGCGCGCATCGTGCCCGGCCACGGCGTGGCCATCGGCCGCGAAGACCTGCAATGGCATATCCGCTACCTCGACACCGTGCGCAAGCAGGTGCAGGCGGCGGTCGATGAGGGCCTGACGCTGGAGCAGACCGTGCAGCGCACCGCCATGCCGGAGTTCAGCGGCTACGCGCTGTTCGGCTGGGTGCACCCGTCGCTGAACGTGCCCGCCGCCTACCGCGACCTGGGCAAGAAGTAAAACAGGACGGCGCCCGGCGGGCGGTACAATGCTGCTTTACCGCCGGGAGTAAGCAGTGAGCACCGAAGACCGTTTTGTCGATATCGAAATCAAGATCGCCCACCAGGAAGACATGGTGGAGTCGCTGAACCAGCGCATCTACGAGCAGCAGAAGCAGATCGACAAGCTGGAGCAGATGCTGCACGCGCTGGCGCAGCACGTGCGCGACAATCCGCAGGGCGGGCAGGGGCCGCTCAACGAGCGTCCGCCGCACTACTGACCGCGCTGCCGGTGCTGCCCGCGCCGATGGCCGGGCCGGATGCTGCGATCAGCATGGGCATGCCCTGCTGGCGGGCCGCAGCGGCCGCCGCAATCGCTGCCGACGCTCCGCACGCGATATGCGCGCCGAGGCGCTGGCCCAGGCACAGCAGCGTGAGCGTGGGCGGCAAGCCCCACGGCCCCGGTATCACCGACGCGTCGCACACATACAGGCCCGGCGTGCCGGTCTGCAAATCGCTGTCCACGCCCTCGCCGATGCGCACGCTGCCGCCGGGATGGGCGGCGAAATGCCGGCTGCGGAACACCTGTCTGGCGCCCGCCGCCGCCAGGATGGCGCGCGCCATCTCCTCTCCCTGATCCAGCTTCCTGCGGTCCGCCTGCTGCAGCCGCTTGTCCACCCAGTGCGGCCCGATGCCGCCGCCGATCTCGTCGCGTATTTTCACCATGATGCTCAGCGTGCGCGCATGCGCTCCCACGCGGCCAAAGCGCCCCGCCTGCAGGGCGAAGGCCTGGTACATGGGTTTGGGCAGGGTCAGGTCGGCCAGCGCAATACCCTCATCGTACAGCTGCATGCCCGCCGCCATCGGCACTTCGGCGCCGGCGTGCGGCGCGTCCAGGTCGTCCACGCTGCCCATCACGGCCACCACCGGATCGCTGAAGAAGGGGGCGCAGCGCGGCGCCAGGCCCGAGCTGTGCAGCAGGCGCGGGCTGCCGATGCCGCCGGCCGCCAGCACCACCGTATCGGCCAGCAGCGTGCGCAGCTCGCCGCCCACCACCGCCTCCACGCCGTCCGCGCGGCCGCCGCGCAGCAGCACGCGCGTCACGCGCGCATCGGCCGCCAGCACGGCGCCGTGGGCGCAGGCCTGGTCCAGGAAATCGCGCGCGGTCCACTTCGCGCCGTAGGGGCAGCCGTACACGCAACGCCAGCAGCCGCTGCGGCAGATCTGCGGCCGTATCATCTTGTCCAGCTTGTGCCAGTCCAGTCCCTGCGAGCGCGCCGCCTGCATGATGCGCGCGGCCATGGGGCCGACCAGGTTGTCGGGCAGCGGCGCCAGCGGCAGCTCGGCGCGCAAGGCCGCCAGCTGCGGTTCCAGGTCGATGCCGTGCGCGGCGAACATGGCTTGCGGCGGCGGCGCGGCCGTGGCGAAGTTGATGGCCGAACTGCCGCCCGCCACCAGCCCGCGCACCAGCAGCGACGCGTCGCCGTGGATGAAGGCGCCCTTGCCGGGAATGGCGGCGATGGCCGCCATCTGGCCCAGCGTGCCCGTCAGCGGCGCGGCGCTGCCCTGTTCCAGCACCAGCACGCGCATGCCCCGCAGCGCCATGGCGCGCGCCACGCTGGCGCCGCCGGGGCCGCTGCCAGCCACGATGGCGTCGTACCGGATGGGGGATGAGTTGGCCATGACTGATGGTAGCACGCGGCGCGTGCCGGTTTTGCGCGGCTTTTCGCTTGCCTGATTGCTGTTTTGGCCATTTTGATCTATCGTCCATGCATCCTTAAGATGGAGCGATGCGATGGCTATTCTGGTGCTGGGTTTGCTGATTTTCCTGGGTGTCCATTCCGTGCGCATCGTCGCCGACCCGTGGCGCACGGCCATGCGCGCGCGGCTGGGCGAGAACGCGTGGAAAGGCATGTATTCCGTGCTGGCGCTGGCGGGCTTCGCGCTGCTGGTGTGGGGCTACGGCCAGGCGCGGCAGGCGCCGGCCGTGCTGTGGACGCCGCCCACCGGCATGCGCCACCTGGCCGCGCTGCTGGTGCTGGTCGCCTTCATCTTCCTGGCCGCCGCCTACGTGCCGCGCAACGGCATCAAGGCCAGGCTGCACCACCCCATGCTGCTGGGCGTAAAAACCTGGGCGCTGGCGCACCTGCTGGCCAACGGCACGGTGGCGGACGTGCTGCTGTTCGGCGGCTTCCTCGCATGGGCCATCGTCTGCTTCGCCTCCTGCCGCCGCCGCGACCGCGCCACCGGCACCGTCTACCCGCCCGGCACCGCATCCGGCACCGCCATCACGGTGGTGGCCGGGCTCCTTGCCTGGGCCGCCTTCGCCTTCTGGCTGCACGGCCCGCTGATCGGCGTGCGCCCGTTCGGCTAGGACAATGACGATGGTGCGCTGTGTTCATGTGAAAATTCGAGAACAAGCTCATTTCTGAAACGAAAAGGATGAGGAATATCGGAAGCCCTTGCTTCGCGCGCTCTCGAAATAACTATCTGGAATGTTGAATTCTTCGAGTGGCTGCGCCAGGCATTGAATCTTGCTGCGCCTCTGCTAGGATAAGATGACTATCTGGATAGTCATGAGGGGAATCATGCACACATTTACCTTGGCCGAGGCAAAGGCCCAGCTCAGCCGCTTGATAGCAATGGTCGAGGCTGGGGAAGACGTGACCATTACCAAGCGCGGCCACGCTGTAGCGCGCCTGGTTCCCAGCGCTCCGTCCCGCAAGCAAATGCCCAGCTTGGCCGAGTTGCGTGCAAGACTGCCGCAGCAGACGGAGCCGGCTGGGGAGTTCATGCGTATGGTGCGCAACAGTGACCGTTATTGATGCGCTATGTTGATACCAGCGTTCTGATCGCGTATTTAATACCGGAGCCCGGTAGCGCGGCAGCGGAACAGTTCATGCTCAGCTCCGGGGAGCCGTTGGCAATCAGCAGTTGGACCGAGGCCGAGCTGCTATCTGCACTGGGCATCAAGCTTCGAACAGGCCGGCTGGACATGGCTGGGGCCTGTGATGTGATAGACAGCTACAACCGCTTGGTCGCTCCCAACTTCACGCGCCTGGAAATCGATGAGGCCGACCATCGTCAAGTGATCATTTTGTTGAAAGGCTGGAGAACTGCGCTGCGCGCAGGAGATGCTTTGCATCTTGCGATAGCGGCCGCCCACAGGGCTACAGTCTATACTTTGGATCGTGGCATGGCGGCTGCAGCGCAAACGTTGGGCGTTCCTGGAATGCTGCTCTGAAAAGCTGATCGGCCTGCGCTCATTTTGCTGCGGCTCGCCCTGCTGGAGAGTCATCGCCATCCTGTTCACAATCATGGAACAGCGTCGGCCGCAGTGCTGCCGGAAACCGCCGGCGAACTGCAAGGAACGTTGTTGGAACTGCGGGTGCCGGAAGGCGCTCTCCCTACTCGGTGAACCTGGTCTCGAGGTATAGCTGCTCGACCTGATCCCGCGCCCATGGAGCCCGGCGCAGGAATTTCAGGCTCGACTTGATGCTCGGCTCGTTAATGAAACAGTTGATGTCGATTCGGCGGGCAAGCCCGTCCCAGCCGTAATGTGAAACCAGCCGGGTCAGTACCGATTCTAAAGTAATACCATGTAATGCCTGAACACTCATTGCGCAACGCTCTCTTGGGGTGGTTGGGAAATTTTACACGAACCGGCATACTGACAGAGGCAGCGCGAGTGAAGGACACCGAACGGGTAGAAGCAAGCTCGTTGAATTACTTATCAGGAGAATGGAACAGATGGGCAAAGGCAGGCTGGAAGCATTTAGCGATGGCGTGATCGCCATCATCATCACCATCATGGTGCTGGAACTGAAGGTGCCGCATGGGGCGACGTGGGACACGCTGCTGCCGCTGGCGCCGGTGATGCTGAGCTATGTGCTGAGCTTTGTCTACGTGGGCATCTACTGGAACAACCACCACCACATGATGCACGCCGTCAGCAAGGTGAATGGCGGCGTGCTGTGGGCCAATCTGCATCTGCTGTTCTGGCTGTCGCTGATCCCCTTCGTCACCGGCTGGATGGGCGAGAACCATTTGAGCGCCATCCCGGCCGCGATCTACGGCGTGGTGCTCACCATGAGCGCGCTGGCTTATATGCTGCTGGAGAAAGTGCTGATCAGGCTGCACGGCGCCAATTCGGCGCTGGCGCTGGCGGTGGGCAAGGAGCGCAAGCTGTGGCTGTCGCTGGCCATCTATGTGCTGGGCATCGCCGTCTCTGTGCTGCACCCGTGGCTGAGCGTGAGCCTGTACGTGGCGGTGGCGCTCTTGTGGTTTATTCCGGACCGCCGAATCGAGATCCGGCTCTCTTCCTAAAGTCCTAGTCCTTCTCCGCCGCGCCCCGGCGCCTCCAAATGGCTTTATGCTAACGGTTCACGCTGTGCTGCCGCGTGCCCGATTAGTTATTCACTTGGAGAAAGTTATGTCGAAGGTACTTGTTCTGTATTACTCGTCGTACGGCCACATTGAATCGATGGCGGAAGCCATGGCGGATGGCGCGCGCGCGGAAGGCGCCACGGTGGACATCAAACGCGTGCCGGAAACCGTGCCGGAGGAAGTGGCCACCAAGTCGCATTTCAAGCTGCAGCAAGGGGCACCGGTGGCGACCGTGGCCGAGCTGGCCAACTATGACGCCATTATCGTCGGCGCACCGACGCGCTTCGGCCGCATGCCGTCGCAGATGGCGGCCTTCCTGGACCAGGCCGGCGGCCTGTGGATGAGCGGCGCGCTGAACGGCAAGGTGGGCGGCGCCTTCACGTCCACCGCCACGCAGCACGGCGGGCAGGAGGTGACGCTGTTTTCCATCATCACCAACCTGATGCACTTCGGGATGACGATCGTGGGGCTGCCCTACAGCTATCAGGCGCAGATGACGCTCGATGAGATCGTGGGCGGCAGCCCGTATGGGGCCACCACCATTGCCGGCGGCCAGGGGCAGCGGCAGCCGAGCCAGCTGGAGCTGGACGGCGCGCGCTTTCAGGGTGGATTGATTGCGAAGACGGCTAATAAGTTGTTTGGCTGAGCGGACTATGGCGGGTTACGCTTCGCTAACCCGCCCTACGCGCCCTGCCTGCCCTGCGCCGGCCAACGGCAGGCCCATGGCCTGGATGTAGCCTATGGCGGCGGCGGGCGCCATCAGCTTGCCGATGCCGCTCATGACGAAAATGGCAGCCAGCAGGATGCGGCCGATGACAGGCACAGCTGAAGTGTTATTGGTGTTCATGGCGATTCCTTTCAAAAAAATCAGAGTAATTCTGCGGTGTGCAACTGGTTGCCGATACGGCTGATTTCGTTCTCGCCCTGGACCAGGGCCGCTGCGCTGGTGTGCACCGAGTACATGCCCGTCACCAGCGGATAGGGATGCTTCGCTGCCGAGCCGAGCACGAATTCGGTGTCGCCGCGCGCCGTGAACTGCAGCGCGCCGCCGCCTTCGTCGAATACCGCCACTTCGCTTTCCAGCAGCGCGTCGTCCACGGCCAGCGTGCCGCTGCCCACCGCCGCCCAAGCCACGTCATGCCCTTCCGGCGGGGTGTAGGTCCACTGTTCGCCGCCGCGCAGTTTCACGTGCAGATAGCTGATAGGCGCGCGCGGCTGGATCAGGCTGGCAACGCCTTCATAGTTGCCGATAATCACGCGCGCCGGTCCGCTGGACTGCACTTGTTCCGGCGCCAGATACTGGCTGTGCGCCGGGCCGTTTTCGTCCTGCTCGGGCAGGGCCAGCCACAGCTGGAAACCGGCCACGCCGGCGTCGCCGTGCGGGCCGCCGCCGTGCCATACGCCGCCGCCGGCGTTCATGAATTCCACGCCGCCCGCGCTGAGCACGCCTTGCTGGCCAGTGGTTTCGCGGTATGTGACCGCGCCCTCCATCACCACGGTGACGGTGGCGATGCCCGAGTGCGGGTGCATGCCCATGCCTTTCATGCCGTTGCTGGCGCCCATGCGGAACAGGTCCAGGAACACGAAGGGTTTGATCAGTTCGCCCAGGTCGCCGGGGCTGACGAGGCGGGTGATGCCGCGATGGCCGCGCCCTTGGGTGCGTGCCACGATGCCGCGTCCGGTGGCCGGGGCCAGTTGAGCGGGCTGGATAGCCTGGTTCATCTGCGTTTCCTTTCGGTGTGTGTTCGGTATGGATGCCATGTTAGGCCGCCATGAGCCATCGCGGAAGCCTATATAATTCGATGGATGATATCTGTGGAGTAGATGGATGCTTGACGCCATGTCGCTGGACCAGCTGCGCACCTTTATCGCCGCAGCGGACGAGGGGAGTTTTTCGGCCGCCGGGCGCAAGCTGCGCCGCGCGCAGTCGGTGGTCAGCACCACCCTGGCCAAGCTGGAGCTGCAGGTGGGGTTCGCGCTGTTCGACCGCAGCGGCCGCTATCCCAGGCTGACCGAGCAGGGCAGTGCGCTGCTGGAGCAGGCGCGCTCTGCCGTGCTGGGCATGGACGCGTTCAAGGCCAAGGCGCGCACCCTGGCCGAGGGGCTGGAACCGGAGTTGGCGGTGGCGGTGGACGTGATGTATCCCATCGCCACGCTGACAGCGGCGGTGCAGGCTTTCCACCGGCAATTTCCCGGCACGCCGCTGCGCTTGTTCGTGGAGGCCCTGGGCGCAGTGGTGCAGCCGCTGTTGTCGGGGCAGTGCCGCATTGCCGTGATCGGCTCCTTGCCGGAAGTGCCGCCCGGCTGCGCGTCCCAATACCTGCTCAGCGTGCCTGCCGTGACGGTGGCGGCGCCGGAGCATCCGCTGGCGGCCATCGATGGCATGGTGCTGCGCTCAAGCGCCGCCGAACACGTCCAGCTGGTGCTGACGGACCGCTCCCCGCTGACCGAGGGCCGCAACTTCGGCGTGCTGGCGGCGCAAGCCTGGCGCCTGGCGGACATGGGCGCCAAGCATGCTTTCCTGAAAGCCGGCCTGGGCTGGGGCCATATGCCGCTGCACATGGTGCAGGACGACCTGGATGCCGGGCGGCTGGTGCGCCTGGACCTGGAGGGCATTACCGGGCTGGGCGCGGGTTTTTCCATGCACGCCATCCACCTGCGCGACCACCCGCCGGGGCCGGCCGGGCGCTGGTTTGTCGAACGCCTCAAGCACGGCGCGGCGGGGCAGGGCCAGCGCGGCGGCAGCGCCGGTATGTGGGGATCGTAGCGTGCAGTGCACCATGGATTGCGGGTGACGTTGTATAGACCACCTGCTATGATCGTTGGCTTCCGTCCCTGGTCCACTTCATGAAAGATGCTATGTCCCGTCCCCAGATGCTCGTACTCGCAGCCAGCCTCGGCCTGGCGCTGACCCCGTTCGCCTACGCCGCCGAAGCGGCCGCTGCTCCGGCCGCCGCCGTGGCCCAGGCCGGCAATCCTTTCTTCAAGCTCAGCCCGCTGCCCTTCCACTATCCGCAGTTCGACTTGATCAAGGACGAGCATTTCGCGCCGGCGTACGCTGAAGGCATGGCGCAGCAGCTGAAGGAAATCGAGGCCATCGCGAACAACGCCAAGCCCGCCACCTTCGACAATACCGTTGTGGCCATGGAGCGCTCCGGCCAGCTGCTGACGCGCGTGTCCACCACCTTCAGCAATCTGCAGGGCGCCAACACCAATGCCCAGCTGGACGCGATCGACACCGAGATGTCGCCCAAGCTGGCCGCGCACAACGACGCCATCTACCTGAATCCCAAGCTGTACGCGCGCGTGAAATCGTTGTACGAGCGGCGCGCCAAGCTGGGCCTGGACGCCGAATCCAAGCACCTGCTGGAACGCTACCACACCGATTTCGTGCGCGCCGGCGCCAGGCTGTCCGCCGCCGACAAGGAAAAACTGAAAGTGCTGAACGGCGAGCTGGCCACGCTGCAGACCGCCTTCCAGCAAAACGTGCTGAAGGAAATCAACGCCAGCGCGCTGGTGGTGGACAGCCGCGCCGAGCTGGCCGGCATGTCCGAAGCCGCCATCGACGCGGCCGCCGCCGCCGCCAAGGCGCGCGGCCTGGACGGCAAGTTCGCCGTCGCGCTGACCAACACCACCGGCCAGGCGGCGCTGTCCGTGCTGACCAACCCGGCCACCCGCAAGCGCATGATGGACTTGTCGCTGGCGCGCGGCAGCCACGGCGGCGACTTCGACAACCGCGCCAATGTGCTGAAGATCGCCAGGCTGCGCGCCGACAAGGCCGCGCTGCTGGGCTACCCGAACTACGCGGCCTATTCGCTGGAAGACCAGACCGCCAAGTCCACCAGCGCCGTCAACACCCTGCTGGCCGAGCTGGCCAAGCCGGCCGTGAGCAATGCGCGCAAGGAAGCGGCCGACCTGCAGGCGGTGGCCGACGCGGAAAAAGCCGGCCTGCAGATCGGCGCGGCCGACTGGTCCTACTACACCGACAAGGTGCGCGCCCAGCGCTTCAGCTTTGACGGCAACCAGCTGAAGCCTTATTTCGAACTCAACAATGTGCTGGAGAAGGGCGTGTTCTTCGCGGCGGGCAAGCTGTACGGTCTGTCGTTCAAGGAGCGCAAGGATCTGCCGGTCTACCATCCGGACGTCAAGGTGTACGATGTGTTCGACGCCGACGGCAAGCAGCTGGCCATCTTCCTGGCCGACATGTACGCGCGCCCATCGAAGCAGGGCGGCGCCTGGATGAATGAATACGTGTCGCAGTCCGCGCTGATGGGCACCAAGTCCGTGGTGGCCAACCACCTGAACATTCCCAAGCCGCCGGTCGGCGAGCCCACCCTGCTGACGGTGGACGAGGTGAAGACCGCCTTCCACGAATTCGGCCACGCGCTGCACGGCATGTTCTCCAACGTGAAGTACCCGCGCTTCTCCGGCACCAGCGTGCCGCGCGACTTCGTGGAATACCCGTCGCAGGTGAACGAGATGTGGATGGTGCAGCCGGAAGTGCTGGCCAACTACGCGCGCCACTACAAGACCGGCGAGGCGATGCCGAAGGAACTGCTGGAAAAAGTGGCGGCATCGAAGAAATTCAACCAGGGCTTCGCCACCACCGAGTACCTGGCCTCGTCGCTGGTGGACCAGCGCTGGCACCAGCTGACCGCCGCGCAGATGCCGGCCGACGTGCTGGCCTTCGAAGCGGCCGCGCTGAAGGACGCCGGCGTCGACTACGCGCCGGTGCCGCCGCGCTACCGCACCACCTATTTCTCGCACACCTTCTCGGGCGGCTACGCGGCCGGCTACTATGCCTATCTGTGGAGCGAAAAGCTGGACGCGGACACGGTGGAATGGTTCAAGGAAAACGGCGGCCTGCAGCGCAAGAACGGCGACTGGTTCCGCAAGACCCTGCTGTCGCGCGGCGGCACGGCGGACGCGCTGGAACTGTTCCGCAACTTCCGCGGCCGCGACGCCAGGATAGAGCCGCTGCTGGAGCGCCGTGGCCTGAGCGGAAAGTAACAATTTAGCAACGTCGAAGCAGGAAGCAAGTCCCCGCCCTGCGCAGCGCCGTGCTGCGCAGGGTTATCATGTCGCTGTGAGCATTACTCGGAGAGCATGATGAAGCAATTGCTGGATAAGCTGGCGCAAGCCATGAATCAACTGGACAGCCTGGGCCAGGAGGAATTCGTCGCCCTGGTGGGCGAGGCGCTGGAGGACTACCCGGACCTGGGCTGGGAGCTGGGGCCGGACCCGGTCGACGGCAAGCTGCTGCGCCTGAGCCTGGCGGTGCGCAATGCGCCCGAGTTCCGCGAGCGGGCCGCCGCGTCCGGCGCCCTGCCGGTGCGGGGCGAGGGCTGGCTGATCGACATCGGCGTGCCGCCGCGCAATGCCCCCATCTACCTCGAAGCGCAGGCCGGCGACGAGGTGCTGGCCATAGACGGCGAACTGCTGGGCTGGCAGCTGCGCGCCATCGACGGCATGGCCGACCTGGTGGTGGGCGTGCCGCCCGGCCCGCTGCGCCAGCTGGGCCAGGCCGAGCTGGAGGAACTGGCCGAGATCTTCGCCATGGGCGAGCTGGGCGAACTCAATATGATGGATCACGTCAATTCGGTCAGCGTCGAGCAGATCGACGGCCTGTCGCGCGACTGGCCTTCGCTGGGCACGCTGCGCGCCGCCTTTGCCGACGCCTTTCCATCCTGCGCCCATGCCGAATGGCTGCGTGGATCCAGGTCATAGCTGGCCGGGTCAATTGGGTGTATAAATCCACTAGGACGACAACTTAAGGGACGGACCATGGACAGCAATCTGAAGGCATCGTTGAAGACTGTGCACGCCGAACTGGCCAGCGCGCCGGGGCCGGTGGACGAGGAGCTGCTGGATTTGCTGACGCAGCTCGACGGCGATATCAAGCAATTGCTGGAGCGCCGCGTGGCGCAGCAGGATGCTGGCCTGGCCGGTGCGGACGCCACCACCACCTACGGCCTGGCCGAGCGCACCCAGGAAATTTCCGCCAAATTCGCCGTCAAGCATCCCACGCTGGAGCCGGCGCTGCGCGAACTGGGGCGCATCCTGGGCAATATGGGCATATAAAAAGCGGACGGCGCCGTAGCGCCGCCCGCTGCCTTGCCACTGAGAGGTACCCGGGGCCGCCGGCCTTGCTGGGACCGGCTCCCGGGCAGCCAGCGTTACGGAAACGCCAGCATGGGCGGTTCAATACCGCCAAAGCTGATTTCGGGATGCCGCTTGGCGATCATCTCCTCCACTTCGAGCACGCGCCGGGGCGGCACGTCCACGATCATCAATACCTGCCCGCGCTCGATGGCGGGCGCGAACTGTTCCAGTTTCTTGTTCGGCACGGCCGCCGCGTTCATGCCGGAGGCCCAGCCGCCGAATATGGCGCCGCCCAGCGCCACCAGCAGGATGGCGGCGGTGCGCAGGGTGATGCCGTCGGGAGGGAACACGGTCAGGAACACCGCCGCCGCCAGGCCGACAATGCCGCCGATCACCATGCCCAGCTGGGCGCCGTGCACCAGGTCCGTGCGCTGCAGGAAGCTGCAATCGGGCATGTCGTCCGGCAGCGTGCCCTCCTTGGCCATGAACTTCATGTGGCGTTCTTCGATACGGGCCAGCAGCATTTCATCGAGCATGGCGCGGGCGCTGGGGATGTCCGGTAGCACAAAATAGAGGCGGCGTCGCATGGTGATCTCCTAGGTGTGTTCTTCTCGTTATAGCAAAATTGACAGCAAAGGCAATGCATTGCCCTTAATTTTTTGTCTGGGTGTCACGCTTGCCCATGATTCACAAGTTATTGAAAATTAAAAGAATTTCCAATTGATTGTGCCTATCGCTTGAGCAGGCGGGGCGCATTTCCGGTACAATCCTGTCCCTATGACCCCTACCAATTTATTTGCGGCCGTTCCCAAGCGGTCTGCCCGCGCTGCCAGCGCGCCTTTCCTGCCCATGTCCCGCGCCGAGATGGACGCGCTGGGATGGGACCAGTGCGACGTGATCCTCGTCACCGGCGACGCCTATATCGACCATCCGAGCTTCGGCATGGCCCTGGTCGGCCGCCTGCTGGAGGCGCAGGGCTACAAGGTCGGCATCATCAGCCAGCCGGACTGGCTGTCGGTGGACCCGTTCCGGGCGCTGGGCAAGCCGCGCCTGTACTTCGGCATCACCGCCGGCAATATGGACTCCATGGTCAACCGCTACACGGCCGACCGCAAGCCGCGCTCGGACGACGCCTACACGCCGGACGGCGCGCCGAACAAGCGCCCGGACCGCGCCGTCACCGTGTACGCCCAGCGCGCGCGCGAAGCCTATCCCGGCACGCCGGTGGTGATCGGCTCGATCGAAGCGTCGCTGCGCCGCATCGCCCACTACGACTACTGGTCGGACAAGGTGCGCAAGTCGGTGCTGACCGAATCCAAGGCCGACCTGCTGATCTTCGGCAACGCCGAGCGCGCGCTGGTCGACATGACGCGCCGCATGGACGCCGGTGAAAACATCAAGGACATCAAGGACCTGCGCGGCACCGCCTTCCTGGTGCCGCTGGGCTGGATGCCGGGCGAGGACTGGGGCGTGCACAACTCCACCCGCGTGGACGTGCCGGGCCGCATCGACCCGCATCCGGACCCGTATGCGATGGCCAAGGAAGACAAGAAGGAGTGCGCCACCGAGAACGCGGCGCCGGAGCCGACCGTCAAGCCTATCCGCATCATGACGCGCGAAGAGCGCCAGGCCATGGCCAAGGAAAAGCACAACCGCACCGTGGTGCGCCTGCCGAGCTACGACGTGGTCAAGGACGACCCGGTGATGTACGCGCACGCCTCGCGCGTGTTCCACCTGGAATCGAATCCCGGCAATGCGCGCGCGCTGGTGCAGCAGCACGGCGACCGCGACGTGTGGATGAACCCGCCGCCGCTGCCGCTGGCCATGGACGAGATGGACAACGTCTACGACATGGAATACACGCGCGCCCCGCACCCGAGCTACGGCAACGCCAATATCCCGGCCTGGGAAATGATACGCTTCTCGGTCAACATCATGCGCGGCTGCTTCGGCGGCTGCACCTTCTGCTCGATCACCGAGCACGAAGGCCGCATCATCCAGAGCCGCTCGGAGCCGTCCATCCTGCGCGAGATCGAGCACATCCGCGACAAGACCAAGGGCTTCACCGGCATCATCTCCGACCTGGGCGGCCCGACCGCCAATATGTACCGCCTGACGTGCAAGGACAAGGCCATCGAGGAGAGCTGCCGCCGCCTGTCGTGCGTGTACCCGTCGATCTGCGTCAACCTGAACACCAACCACAACAAGCTGACCCAGCTGTACCGCAAGGCGCGCGAGATCAAGGGCGTGAAGAAGATCCTGATCCAGTCCGGCCTGCGCTACGACCTGGCCGTGCGTTCGCCCGAGTACGTCAAGGAGCTGGTCACCCACCACGTGGGCGGCCTGCTGAAGATCGCGCCCGAGCACACCGAAAGCGGCGTGCTGAGCAAGATGATGAAGCCCGGCATCGGCGCCTACGACGAGTTCAAGGCCATGTTCGAGAAATACTCGATCGAGGCCGGCAAGAAGCAGTACCTGATTCCTTACTTCATCGCGGCCCACCCGGGCACGACGGACGAGGACATGCTGAACCTGGCGCTGTGGCTGAAGAAGAACAACTTCCGCCTGGACCAGGTGCAGACCTTCATGCCGACCCCGATGGCCATGGCCAGCGCCATGTACCATTCGCGCAAGAATCCGCTGCACAAGGTGACCGAGGATTCGGAAGTGGTGGAAACTCCGCGCAACCAGAAGCAGCGCACCGCGCACAAGGCTTTCCTGCGCTACTACGATCCGAAGAACTGGCCCATCCTGCGCGACGCGCTGCGGCGCATGGGACGCGGCGACCTGATCGGCAACGGCGAGAAGCATCTGATCCCGTTCTGGCAGGCCGGCGAGGAGAACTTCAAGGCCGCGCCGGAAGGCAAGCGCGCCATGCCGATGGCGGCGCCGGGCGCCAAGACGGCGGCCAAGCCGCGCGCCGGCGTGCCGGGCACGCGCAGCGGCCGCGAAGCGATGGGCGTGGTGGGCCGCGGCGCCCGCGCCAATGCGCTGACCGGTTCGCTGACCGCGCGTGAAAGCACGGAGACCAAGGTGCGTCCGTCCATCCTGGACACCATCAAGGTGAAAGCCAAGCCGGCCGCAGCGCCGGCGGCGCCGGCCAAGGGCGGCCGTCCTCCGGCCGCACCGCGCGGCCGCAAATAAGCCAGCCTCCTCCAACAACACCGCCCCTGCCAGGGGCGGTGTTGTTTTATCCCCTCATTTTCCCCAATAGCATGGATAATTCTGCCCAGCTCCCCTGATCGCGGCGCGCGGGATGCGGCTACACTGGCGGCAGACTCGCGCCCCTGCATTCGCGACACTGACTGGAAGAAAATGAAAAACACCCTCAGCTTGAAAAAACTGGTCCTGGCGCCCGTGCTGGCGCTGCTGGCCGCCTGCGGCGGCGGCGGTGGCGGCAGCACCACCCCGACCACGCCCACCACGCCCACTACCCCGACGCTGGTGTCGCTCGCGGTCACGCCGGCCACCGCCACGCTGGCGATAGGCGCAACCCAGCAAATGGTCGCCACCGGCACCTATTCGGACGGCAAGAGCGGCGCCGTGGCCACCGGCGTCACCTGGACCGTCAAAGGCCCGGCGCTGAGCGTGGTGGCGGGCAGCGGCCTGGTCACCGCCAAGGAAGTCGGCACCGACACCGTGACCGCCACCGTCGGCACGGTCACCGGCAGCGTCAATGTGACGGTGAAGGGCCAGTGGGCCGCGGCCGTCGCTGGCGGCAAGCACAATGTGGTGCGCCACCAGGACGGGAATCTGTACGCCTGGGGCGCCAATCTGCAAGGCCAGCTGGGCGACAACACCACCATAGGCCGCAGCAAGCCGGCGCTGGTTGCGGGCGCCAATACCACCTGGAAGCAGATCGCGGCGGGTGAGTTCCACACGCTGGCGCTGCGCGCCGACGGCTCGCTGTGGGCCTGGGGCTTCAACCAGAACGGCCAGCTGGGCGACGGCACCTCGGTGGACAAGCTGGTGCCGACCAAGATCGGCACCGGCAAGTGGCTCTACGTGGCGGCCGGCAAGGCGCACAGCCTGGGCATCGACGACAAGGGCGCGCTGTGGGCCTGGGGCCGCAACTTCAACGGCCAGCTGGGCGACGGCACCGTGCTGCCGCGCCTGGCGCCGGTGAAGATCGGCACCGACACCTGGACCGCCGTGGCGGCCGGCGACATCCATTCCCTGGGCCGCCGCAGCGACGGCTCGCTGATGGCCTGGGGCGGCAATACCACCGGCCAGCTCGGCAACGGCTCGGCCAGCGCCACCGCCGTCACCGCGCCGGTGAAGATCGGCACGCAAAGCTGGGCCAGCGTCTCGGCCGGCGGCGGCCATTCGGCAGCGATCCGCACCGACGGCACCCTGTGGACCTGGGGCGACAACGCCGCCGGCCAGCTGGGCCTGAGCACCACCACCAATTCCTCCGTGCCGGTGCAGGTGCTGCTGGCGGGCACGGCCAACAACTGGTCCGTGGTGTCGGCCGGCCTGAAGCACACGGTGGCCATCCGCACCGACGGCACCTTGTGGGCCTGGGGGGCCAACGGCAACGGCCAGGTTGGCAACAACACCCTGGTGGACCAGACCGCGCCGGTGCAGATCGGCACGTCCAACGGCTGGACCTCGGCCTCGGCCGGCACCGCCCACAGCATGGGCATGCTGCTCGACAATACCCTGTGGACCTGGGGCCTGAACGCCGACGGCCAGCTGGGCAACGGCCAGAACACCGACCAGCCCGTCCCCGTGCTGGTGGTGCAGTAGGGACCGCAGCCACCGTCCCCGCGCTGAACCGGACCCGCCTTGCCGCGCCGCCTGACCGCACTGCCTCGCCTGCTGGCCCGCCTGGCGGCGGTCTGCGCCTGCTGCGTGCTGCCCGCGCTGGCGCTGGCCCAGGAGCGGGTGGTGCTTCAGCTCAAGCATAGCCACCAGTTCCAGTTCGCCGGCTATTACGCGGCGCTGGAGCAGGGCTATTACCGCGAAGCGGGACTGGACGTGCAGATCCGCGAAGGCACGGGCGGCCGCGAGCCCGAGCGCCGGGTGCTGGCAGGGCAGGCCGACTACGGCGTGGGCGACAGCAGCCTGCTGCTGGCGCGCCTGGCCGGCAAGCCGGTGGTGGTGCTGGGCGTGGTGTTCCAGCATTCCCCGTATGCGCTGGCGATGGCGCAAGGCGCGGGCGCGCCGGACGTGCACCGGGTGGCCGGCAAGCGCGTGATGATAGGCTCGCTGTCCGACGACCTGAACCAGGCCGACGAGCTGATGGCCTACCTGCGCAAGGAGGGCATCGCGCCGGGCAGCCTGCGGCGCCTGGAGCACAGCTACAACCCGGACGACCTCATCTCGGGCAAGGTCGACGCCATGTCGGTCTACGTCACCAACGAGCCGGACCTGCTGGACCGGGCCGGCTTTCCCTACGACCTGTACAGCCCGCGCAACGCCGGCATCGATTTCTACGGCGACAATCTGTTCACCAGCGAGCAGGAACTCAAAGCCCATCCGGAACGGGTCAAGGCTTTCCGCGCCGCCAGCATGCGCGGCTGGCAGTACGCCATGAGCCACCAGGAGGAAACCGCCGACCTCATCCTGAACAAGTATTCGCGCCGCAACGACCGCCGCCACCTGCTGTACGAGGCGCGCGCCATGGTGGCGCTGGTGCAGCCGGTGCTGGTGGAAGTGGGCTATATGAACCCGGACCGCTGGCAGCATATCGCCGACGTGTACACCGAACTGGGCCTGATCGAGCGCGGCGCCGGCTTCGACGGCTTCCTGTACCAGGCCGACGGCGGCCGCGCGCTGGCCTGGCTGTACCGCGCGCTGGCGGCCGGCGGCGTGCTGCTGCTGCTGGGGGCGGGCGTGCACATGGCGCTGCTGGCGCGCGAGCGCGGCCGCGCCCAGCAAGCCATCCGCGAAGGCGAGGCGCGCTTCCGCACCATGTTCGAGGCGGCGCCCATGGGCATCGCGCTGATCGACACCGCCAGCGGCCAGTTCCGCGACATCAACCCGCGCTACCTGGAGATCGCCGGCCGCACGCTGGAGCAGATGAAGGCCAGCAGCTGGCGCGACATCAGCCACCCGGACGACGTGCCGGCCGAGCAGGAGCAGGTGGCGCAGCTGGCGGCGCGCCGCATCGCCGGCTTCAAGCTGGCCAAGCGATTGCTGCGGCCGGACGGCTCGGTGGTGTGGGTGGACGCCTCCATCACCGCGCTGGACGCGGGCGGCGCCGGCGGCCAGCCGCACCACCTCTGCATGATAGAGGACATCACCGACAAGAAGCAGACCGAGGCGCTGGTGTGGCAGCAGGCCAATTTCGACACCCTGACCCAGCTGCCGAACCGGCGCATGTTCCAGAACCGGCTGGAGCAGGCCATCGTCAAGTGCCGGCGCGACGGCAGCCGCATCGCCATCCTGTTCATCGACCTGGACCACTTCAAGGAAGTCAACGACACGCTGGGCCACCACCAGGGCGACGTGCTGCTGGTGGACGCGGCGCACCGCATCGGCGCCTGCGTGCGCGAGTGCGACACCGTGGCGCGCCTGGGCGGCGACGAATTCACCGTCATCCTGAGCGAGCTGGCCGCCGCCGACCTGGGCCGGGTGGAAACCATCGCCCAGACCATACTCGACAGCCTGCGCGCGCCCTTCCCGCTGGGCGGCGAGCAGGCCTTCGTGTCGGCCAGCATAGGCATCACCCTGTATCCGGACGACGCCGCCTCCATCGAGGACCTGCTCAAGCACGCCGACCAGGCCATGTACGCGGCCAAGGGCGCGGGCCGCAACCGCTTCAGCTACTTCACGCCGGCGCTGCAGGTGGCGGCGCTGAACCGCATGCGCCTGACCAACGACCTGCGCGGCGCCGTCAAGGGCCAGCAGCTGGAGCTGTACTTCCAGCCCATCGTGCACCTGAAGACGGGCCGCATCCACAAGGCCGAGGCGCTGCTGCGCTGGCGCCACCCGGTGCGCGGCCTGGTCAGCCCGCTGGAATTCATACCGCTGGCCGAGGCCAGCGGCCTCATTATCGAGATCGGCGGCTGGGTGTTCCGCGAATCGGCGCACTGGCTGCAGCGCTGGCGCAGCGAAGTGCATCCGGAGTTCCAGCTCAGCGTGAACCAGTCGCCGCTGGAGTTCCAGCGCGAGGGCGGCTACGACAGCTGGCTGGCGCTGCTGGGCGAGCTGGGCCTGCCGGGCCAATCGGTGGTGATCGAGATCACCGAGGGCCTGCTGCTCGACGCCAGCAGCAGCGTCACCGACCAGCTGCTGCAGCTGCGCGACGGCGGCATCCAGGTGGCGCTGGACGACTTCGGCACCGGCTACTCCTCGCTGTCCTACCTGAAGAAATTCGACATCGACTACCTGAAGATAGACCGCAGCTTCACCCGCAACCTGGCGCCGGACTCGAGCGACATGGCGCTGTCGGACGCCATCATCGTCATGGCCCACAAGCTGGGCCTGCGCGTCATTGCCGAAGGCGTGGAAACCCCCGAGCAGCGCGCCCTGCTGGCCGCCGCCGGTTGCGACTACGGCCAGGGCTACCTGTTCGCCCGCCCCCTCCCCGCCGCCGAGTTCGACGCGCTGCTGCGCGCCCAGTCCGTCGCCGCCTGAGTTTGCGTTATCTCACGGCGCCGATACGCAACCCTGCCGAAGCGACAACGCATCTTCCCGGGAACGGGGATAATAATGGTCTGGCAATCGCCTGGCGATAGCCAAAGTCAATTGGAATAATTGGAACAATCAATTTTTCAAATGACAGCGCTGGCCTTAAACTGGCATCTCACTGATACACAACCTCACGAGGAAACCACAATGTCTCTGATCAATACCCAAGTAAAACCATTCAAGGCAACCGCTTACCACGCTGGCAAGTTCATTGACCTGAGCGAAGAGTCGCTGAAAGGCAAGTGGTCCGTCTTCATGTTCTACCCAGCCGACTTCACCTTCGTGTGCCCAACCGAACTGGAAGACCTGGCTGACTTCCAGCCTGAATTCGCCAAACTGGGCGTGGACGTGTACGGCATTTCGACCGACACCCACTTCGCCCACAAAGCATGGCACGACACCTCGGACGCGATCAAGAAAGTGAACTACCCGCTGATCGGCGACCCAACCGGCACCCTGTCGCGCAACTTCGAAGTCATGATCGAAGAAGAAGGCCTGGCACTGCGCGGCACCTTCGTCATCAATCCTGAAGGCCAGATCAAAGTGATGGAAGTGCACGACAACGGCATCGGCCGCGACGCTTCCGAACTGCTGCGCAAAGTCAAAGCCGCCAAATACGTGGCCGAGCACCCAGGCCAGGTTTGCCCGGCAAAATGGACCGAAGGCGCTGCAACCCTGACCCCGTCGCTGGACCTGGTCGGCAAGATCTAAGCATCAAGCATTAAGCTGAGTAGTAAGGCGCCGGCGCATTTGCCCGGCGCCAACCGAAAAAAAGGAAAACACCATGTTGGACGCAGCCCTCAAAACCCAGTTGAAAACCTATTTGGAAAAGGTCGTGCAGCCGATTGAGATCGTTGCGACGCTGGATGATTCCGCCAAAGCCCGCGAAATGCAGGCCCTGCTCGCCGACATCGTCGTGCTGAGCGACAAGATCACCCTGGTCGAAAAGACCGACGGCGACGTGCGCAAGCCTTCGTTCGCCATTACCCGCCCCGGGACCGATATCGCCGTGACTTTCGCCGGCATCCCGATGGGCCATGAATTCACTTCGCTGGTGCTGGCGCTGCTGCAGGTGGGCGGCCACACCATCAAATTCGACGAGGCCGTGATCGAACAGATCCGCAACCTCGAAGGCGATTTCCATTTCGAGACCTTTATCTCGCTGACCTGCCACAACTGCCCGGAAGTGGTGCAGGCGCTGAACGCGATGTCGGTCATCAACCCGCGCATCAAGGTCACCACCATCGACGGCGGCGTGTTCCCGAAAGAAGTCGAGGAACGCCAGATCATGGCCGTGCCCATGATGTTCCTGAACGGCGCGCATTTCGGCCAGGGCCGCACCAGCGTGGAAGAGATCCTCGCCAAGCTGGACACCAACGCCGGCGCCCGCCAGGCTGAAGAGCTGAGCAAGAAAGACGTGTTCGACGTGCTCATCGTCGGCGGCGGCCCCGCCGGCGCGGCAGCGGCCATCTACGCCGCCCGCAAAGGCATCAAGACCGGCGTGCTGTCGGAACGCTTCGGCGGCCAGGTGCTGGACACGCTGGCGATCGAGAACTTCATCTCGGTCACCGAAACCGACGGCCCGAAATTCGCCGTGGCGCTGGAGCAGCACGTGAAAGCCTACGACGTGGACATCATGAACACCCAGCGCGCCGCGCAGCTGAGCGCGGGCAAGCTGGTGGAAGTGACCACCGCCAGTGGCGCCGTGCTCAAGAGCAAAACCGTGATCCTGGCCACCGGCGCCCGCTGGCGCGAAATCAATGTGCCGGGCGAGAAGGAATACCGCAACCACGGCGTGGCCTACTGCCCGCACTGCGACGGCCCGCTGTTCAAGGGCAAGCGCGTGGCGGTGATCGGCGGCGGCAACTCCGGCGTGGAAGCGGCGATCGACCTGGCCGGCCTGGTCAAGCACGTGACGCTGATCGAGTTCGGCGCGGAACTGCGCGCCGACGCGGTGCTGCAGCGCAAGCTGCGCAGCCTGCCCAACGTGACCGTGATCGTGTCGGCGCAGACCACCGAGATCCACGGCGACGGCAAGATCGTCAACGGCCTGAGCTACAAGGACCGCGTCAGCGGTGAAGCCAAGCGCGTGGACCTGGAAGGCGTGTTCGTGCAGATCGGCCTGGTGCCGAATACCGAGTGGCTGAAAGGCACGGTCAGCCTGTCCAAGCACGGCGAGATCGAAGTCGATGCGCGCGGCCAGACCTCCATCCCCGGCGTGTTTGCCGCCGGCGACGTGACGACGGTACCGTACAAGCAGATCATCATCGCCACCGGCGAAGGCGCGAAGGCGGCGCTGTCGGCCTTCGACCACCTGATACGCTCGGGCGACGAAGAGGAAGTGGCTGCGCCGGTCGCGGTGGCAGCGTAAGGCAAACCTGGGGTCGGACCCACTGGGTCCGACCCCGGCCTTTTACACCACCAGGTCGGCGCTGGCCTGTTTTTCCCGCAGCGCCCTGGCGTTGCGGTGGCGGGCGCGCAGGCGCGGGTTGGTCACCAGACGGCCCACCGTTTCGCCCACCACCATCACCACGCCCAGCAGCGGCAATACCAGCATCAGTCCCGCCACCCCGGCCACCGAGCCGCCGATAAAAATCATCAGCACCGTAATCAGCGGATGGATGTGCAGGCTGCGCCCCAGGGTCAGCGGCATGAACACGAAGTCGTCCAGCAGGCGCACCAGGATGAACACGCCGATGGCGCTGTAGGCCACCAGCGGATCGCCCGGCGCGTCGGTGGAGGCCACCATCACCACCATGCAGCAGCCGACGATGGAGCCCACATAGGGCACCCAGGCCAGCATGGCCGCGATCAGCCCCAGCAGCACCGGCGAGGACACGCCGATGGCCCACAGGCCGAAGGCCAGCACCGCCGTGTCGAGCACGGTGAGCTTGAGCATGCCCTGGAAGTAGCGGTGCGCGGTCTGGTCCACCTCGTGCAGCAGGCACAGCGTGCGTTCAAAGAAGGCGTTGGGCACGGCGCGCGCCAGGAATTTCTTGAACAGGTGGCCGTCGCGCAGGAAGAAGAAGGTGAGGAAGGGCGCCAGCAGCAGGGCCGGCAGCCAGCCCGCCACCGACACCACGATGGCGGTCAGGTGGCGCTGCATGAAGTCTTCGCTGTAGGCGGCGAACTGGGCGTTCACGGCCTGGCTCAGGTGCATGTCGCGCAGGATGGGGAAGCGCTCCTCGAGCGCAGCGAGCAGCCCGCGCACGAAGCCCAGGCCGCCGTTCAGGTAGCGCGCCAGCAGGTCTTGCCAGGGCTCGGACGGCCCCGCCATCCACAGGTTGAGCAGCAGTGTGCCCAGTCCCACGGCCGCCAGGAAGCTGCTGCCCACCAGCAGCGCGGCCAGGCCCTGGCCCATGCCCAGGCGCAGCAGGCGCTGCATGGGCGGCATCAGCAGGTAGTACAGGATGATGGCCAGCAGGAAGGGGATGGCCAGCCACAGCGTGTGCTGCAGCATCAGCAGCAGGGCGCAGGTGGCGGCGATAATGCCGCTCCACACCACCGGGCCGGAGGCTTGCTGCGGGGCGCCGCCGTAGGCCTGCATCACAGCGCCTCGATCTGCGGCTTGCCCGCCATCCATTCGCGCAGCCGGTGCGCAATGTGGCGCGCCAGCGCGAGCGAGATCTTGTAGCCCACCACGGCGTCGGTTTCCATCAGGCCCATGAAGTCGGCGCGGAAGAACACCGCCAGTTCGCAATTGTCGAGCGCGCGGGCCTGGGCGTTGCGGGGCGAATTGTCGAGCAGGGCCAGGTCGCCGAAGAAGGAGCCGGGCGCGATCTCGGCCACGACTTCCATGCCGCTGTCGAGCGCGCGCGTGATCAGCACGCGGCCGGCCGTCACCAGGTACAGGGCCTGGCCTTCCTCGCCCTCGTCGAAGATGATCTCGTCGGCCAGGTAGCGCCGCTCGTGCAGCATATCGTCCACGATCTTGAGCTCCAGCGGCGTGAGCGTGGCGAACAGCGCCGACTGCTTCAGCCGGTGCAGGCGCGGGGACATGGTGTGGGTTTTGAGGAAGCCGAACATCGGGCGGTGCTCCGTGGGGCATACATTGCAAAGCAACATTGTCGCCCGGTTTGACCGCCGGCGGCTGACAGACTGCTGCTGCTTGTTGTTAAGGAAACACATCGCGGACCCGGACGGGCGCGGAAATAGAAAAAGGCCTGACGAATCAGGCCTTTTTCAGGATGCTGGCGGAGCGGACGGGACTCGAACCCGCGACCCCCGGCGTGACAGGCCGGTATTCTAACCAACTGAACTACCGCTCCGTTGCTTACGCAACTGGCTTTTCGCATGTCCGTCGATGGTGGGCGCTGAGAGGCTCGAACTCCCGACCTAAGCCTTGTAAGGGCTCCGCTCTACCAACTGAGCTAAGCGCCCATCTGGACCATGCTCGATATGTGTCAGCACATCGCTTTACTTCTAAAACTGGCGGAGCGGACGGGACTCGAACCCGCGACCCCCGGCGTGACAGGCCGGTATTCTAACCAACTGAACTACCGCTCCGTGCTTGCGCAACTTGGCTTCATTTCCGTGTTCTTGATGGTGGGCGCTGAGAGGCTCGAACTCCCGACCTAAGCCTTGTAAGGGCTCCGCTCTACCAACTGAGCTAAGCGCCCATCTGGAACACTCCGACGTTTGTCAGTACGTCTGAAGGAGGCCGAATTATAGACGCCTCTTTTTTATTGCGCAAGATTTTTTTATTCCTTCACTCGGCGATGCCCCATTGCGACAGCATCCAGGCCTGCAGGAAGGCCGTTTCGCCGATGGCGTTGAAGCGTCCGGACGCGCCGCCGTGGCCGGCCCCCATATTGGTTTTGAGCAGCAGCGGCTGCTCGCCGGTCTTGTGCGCGCGCAGCTTGGCCACGTATTTGGCCGGCTCCCAGTACATCACCTGGCTGTCGTTCAGGCCGGTGGTCACCAGCATGGACGGGTAGGCCTTGCGCTCGATATTGTCGTAGGGCGAGTAGCTGCGCATGTAGTCGTAGGCCGCCTTCTGGTTCGGGTCGCCCCATTCCAGGTATTCGCCGGTGGTCAGCGGCAGGCTGGCGTCCATCATGGTGTTCATCACGTCCACGAAGGGCACGCCCACGTGGGCCGCGCGGAACAGCTCGGGGCGCATATTCAGCACCGCGCCCATCAGCAGGCCGCCGGCGCTGCGGCCGTCGATCACCAGGCGCTCGGGGCTGGTCCATTTTTCGCGCACCAGGTATTCGGCGCTGTCGATGAAGTCGGTGAAGGTGTTTTTCTTCTTCATCAGCATGCCGTCCTTGTGCCAGTCCTCGCCCAGGTCGTTGCCGCCGCGAATCTGCGCGCCGGCGTAGATGACGCCGCGTTCAAGCAGGCTCAGGCGGGCCAGCGAGAAGCCGGCTTCGTTCGGCACGCCGTAGGAGCCGTAGCCGTACAGCAGCAGCGGCGCCTTGCCGTCGAGCGGCGTGCCTTTCTTGTAGACGATCCACAGCGGCACCTGCACGCCGTCGCGCGCCGTGGCCCACAGGCGGCGGCTTTCGTATTGGCTGAAGTCGAAGCCGCCCACGATCTGCTGCTGCTTGAGCAGGGTGCGCTTGCCGCTGTCCATGTCCACGTCCAGCACTTGCGGCGGCGTGATCGGCGACTGGTAGGAAATGCGGAACTGGCGCGCGGTGAACTCGGGCGTGCCGGCATTGGTGGCGGCGTACACGGCGTCGTCGAACTGCACCGTTTTCCAGGTCTTGCTGGCGAAGCTGTACAGGCGGATGCGCGCCAGCGCGCGCGATTTTTCGTTCACCACCAGGTGCTGCTGGAACACGTCGGCCGAGTTGATCAGCACGTCCTTGTCGTGCGGCACCAGCTCGACCCAGTTCTTCTGCTGCGGCGCGGCCAGCGGGGCCACCACGATGCGGAAGTTTTTCGCGTCCTTGTCGGTGCGGATGTAGAGCATGCCGTTGCGGTGGCTGACGCTGTAGCGGTGGCCTTTCTCGCGCGGCAGCACGGCGCGGAAGGTGCCGTTGGGCTTGGCCGCGTCCAGCAGGCGCACCTCGGTGGTGTCGGTGCTGCGCATGGACAGCAGCAGGTGCTTGCCGTCGCGGTCGCGGTTGACCTGGATGTCGAACTGCTCCACCGGCTCGTGATAGCGCTGCACCGGGGCGCCGCCGCCCACGGCCAGGGTGAACAGGCGGTCCGAGCGCTTGGTGGTGGCGTCTTCCTGGGTCACGAACAGGGTCTTGTTGTCGCTGGCCCAGGCGATGGACGTGGCGCGCGGCATGGTGGCCGGCAGCAGCTTGCCGGTTTGCAGGTCCTTGACGTGCATTTCGTACTGGCGGAAACCGGTCACGTCCGTGGTGTAGGCCATCAGGCGCTCGTCCGGGCTGACCACCATGGCGCCCACGGCGAAGTACTTCTTGTCCTGCGCCATCTCGTTCTGGTCCAGCAGGATTTCTTCCGGCGCCTTCTCGTCGTAGGCCATGTCCGCGCCCGCGCGGCGGCGGCAGTTGAGCTGGTACTGCTTGCCCGCCTCGATGCGCGAATAGTAGTAGTAATTGCCGCGCCGGGTAGGCACCGACAGGTCCGCCGGCTGCATGCGGCCCTTGATTTCCGCGTACAGCTTGTCCGCCAGCGGCTTGCTGGCGGCGGTGGCCGCCTCGGTGTAGCTGTTCTCGGCGTTCAGGTAGGCGATGACGGCCGGGTCTTCCTTCTTTTGCAGCCAGCGGTAGTCGTCGGTCACGACTTCGCCGTGGCGCGTTTCCTGCCATGGGGTCTTGGCGGCAACGGGCGCCACATCGGCGGCAAAGGCCGGGACTGCGGCAAGCGCGCAGGCCGGCAGGATGCGGGACAGTTTCAAGGTCACTCCTTTATGGTTATTTGTGCAATGATTCTACACGGAGCGCGTCCTCCCGCGTAAGCGGTAAAGCAGGCCCAGGCCGGCCAGCAGCATCAGCCCGGCGCCCGGCTCGGGGACCGGGCTGAGCAGCATGCCGAAGCAGCCCTGGCCCGCTCCGCAGGCGGTGCCGGTGATCTGGCCGCTGTCGTTGATGTCGTACACCGCGCTCACGTAAAAGCCGCTATTGGCTGGCAGCAGGCTGTTCAGGTTGTAGGTGACGCCCTCGCTGACCAGGAAGCTGAAGCTGCCGTTGCCTATCACCTGGCCCGCATTGTTGACGGCCATGGCCCAGCTGTTCAGGCCGGGCGCGAAGGTGCCCAGGGGCTGCATCACGCCGTCCTGGTAAATAATGGCGCGGTAGTGTGCGGCCGAACCCTCGCCCACCTCGTCGGAGCCGACCACCACGCCGGCGTCGTTGATGTCGTTGGCGTTGATATAGCGGCCGTCGCTGAGGGCGCCCAAGTCCACCATGCCGCTGCCGTCGTGGCGGAACAGGTGGAAGTCGCCGTTGGCCACTTGCGCCGAGCCCGCCACCACGCCGGCCTCGTTCATGCCGCCGACGTAGCTGTGGGTGCCGCCCAGCGCGCCCAGCAGCGTGGTGACGCCGTTGAACGAGGTGTAGGCATAGCCTTCGCTGTTGATGTACTGGGTGCCCGCCACCTTGCCTGCATTGTTGATGCCGCTCAGGTAGTTGTATTTGTCCAGCGGCGCGATCGGCGCCGGCACCATGGTGGTGGCGCCGCTGGCGTACACGGCCGGCCGCGCCAGGTAGCTTTCGGGGCTGAAGTCGATGACCTCGCCGGCGATCTTGCCGTCGGCGCTGATGGCGCCCACGCGGTTGATGGGCGTGTCCAGCATGGTGTAGGCGCCTTCCTTCCACAGATAGCTGCGCAGCGTATTGTCGACGGGGTCCTGCAGCACGCCCACCACCAGGCCGTCGTTGTTGATGCGGGTGGTGCTGGTGTTGCCGCTGCCGAGCAGGGTGAATTTGTAGTGCGGCGCGGCGGCCAGCGCGGGCGCGGACAGCATGGGGCAAAGCAATAGCAGCAGCAATCTTTTTGATAGTTGCATGGTCAGCCTCGTAGCGGATGGAGTTGGCGCCGGACGGACGTCCGGCATGCCGATGCTAGACCGGAAGCAGGCACAACAGCGCCACGCTGACTTGCTGCAATATCGCGAAATGGCCCGCAGTATGCAATCATTGCTCATGGATAAAATCAACCCCGACACCCTGTACGGCAAGATCAGCCGCCGCCTGATCCCCTTCCTGTTCCTGTGCTACGTGGCCGCCTACCTGGACCGCGTGAACGTCGGCTTCGCCAAGCTGGGCATGCAGGCCGACCTGCAGTATTCGGACACCGTGTACGGCCTGGGCGCCGGCATCTTCTTCATCGGCTACTTCCTGTTCGAGGTGCCGTCCAACCTGCTGATGGCGAAGGTGGGCGCGCGCATCTGGATCGCCCGCATCATGGTCAGCTGGGGCCTGATCTCGGCCGCGCTGATGTTCGCCGCCACGCCGGCCAGCTTCTACGTGCTGCGCTTCCTGCTGGGCGTGGCGGAGGCCGGCTTCTTCCCCGGCATCATCCTCTACCTGACCTACTGGTATCCGGCCGGCCGCCGTGCCCGCATCTTGGCGCTGTTCATGAGCGGGGTGGCGGTGGCGGGCGTGGTGGGCGGGCCGCTGTCGGGCTGGATCATGCGCGCCTTCGACGGCGACCTCGGCCTGAAAGGCTGGCAGTGGCTGTTCCTGCTCGAAGGCGTGCCCTCGGTGCTGCTGGGCGTGTGGACGCTGTTCTACCTGGACGACGGCATCCGCGGCGCGCGCTGGCTCAGCGAAGGCGAGAAGCAATACCTGGAAGCGGCCGTCGCGGCGGACGGCGGCGAACGGCAGCACTTGCCGCTGCGCCGGCTGTTCGCCAGCGGCGCCGTGTGGCTGCTGGCGCTGGTGTACTTTCTGTTCGTGATGGGCTTGTACGGCGTGAGCTTCTGGCTGCCGCAGCTGGTGCGCAACACCGGCGTGCAGGACGTGTTCCAGATCGGCCTGCTCACCGCCGTCCCCTATGGCGTGGCGGCGGTGGCCATGGTGCTGGCCGCGCGCCATTCGGACCGCAGCGGCGAGCGCCGCTGGCACGCCGCCATCGCCGCCTTCCTGGGCGCGGCCGGTCTGGCGCTGTGCACCTGGTACGGCCACGACACGCTGCCGGCCCTGCTGGCGCTGAGCCTGGCCACGGCCGGCATCCTGAGCACCTTCCCCATTTTCTGGAGCCTGCCCACCGGCATGCTGGGCGGCGCGGCGGCGGCGGCCGGCATTGCGCTGATCAACTCGGTGGGCAACCTGGCCGGCTTCGCCAGCCCCTACCTGGTGGGCGCGGTGAAGGACGCCACCGGCAGCCCCGCCATCGGCATCTACCTGGTGGCCGCCAGCCTGGCGGCGGGCGGCGTGCTGGTGCTGGCCTGCGTGCGGCGCCCGTCACGAATCTAGTGCATTTGCCTTATTTGCGGCTGGTCTGCCGCTTTTCATCGTGGTACTGCCACAGCACGTTGATGATCTTCCATTCGCTGCGCTGGTTCTTGTACAGGTGCATATAGTCTATCCACTCGTCGGCGGTCAGCTTCACGGTGGCGACCCGCTTGTCGATGTCCAGGATCTTGATTTCCACGCGTGGCGGCTGCGGGAATTTATTGCCGTCCTTGTTAAAGGTCCTGGCCACTTTCAGCATGGTCGCATAGTCCGTCTGCATGACGAATTCCGTCCCGTCCGCCGCCTGCCAGTAGGTGCGCTTGGCCAGCTGCTCGTCCAGGCCGCGCGCCATCAACGCCGGGTCCGCCTTGTGCTGCGATTCGATATAGTCCAGCACCGCTCGTTCTACCGCCTGCCGGTCCGCCGTATCGGCGGCGCGGGAAAGGAAGGGCAGCAGCGCCAGGGTCAGTAACAGCAGAGTACGTTTCATGTGGTCCAGCCCTTTTGGAAAGTTGGCAAGAGAACCCCATGAGAACACGAACCCGGCCGCTGTGGCAATGGCGCTGGATACTGTATATAATTACAGTATCGTTATATCTGTCCCGTTCCGCCATGGCCGAAACGCGCCGCATTGCCCACCTCGACATGGACGCCTTCTACGCGTCCGTGGAGCTGCTGCGCTATCCGGAACTGCGCGGGCAGGCCGTGGTGATAGGCGGCGGCGCGCGCCACCAGCCGGTGCTGCTGCCGGACGGCACGCGCCAGTTTTCGCGCCTGCGCGACTACGTGGGCCGTGGCGTGGTCACCACCTCCACCTACGAGGCGCGCGCGCTGGGCGTGTTTTCCGCCATGGGCACCATGAAGGCGGCCGCGCTGGCGCCGGACGCGGTGCTGCTGCCGACCGACTTCGATTCCTACCGCCGCCTGTCGCGCCTGTTCAAGGCCGCCGTGGCCGAGATCGCGCCCCATATCGAAGATCGCGGCATCGATGAAATCTACATCGACCTGAGCGAGCACCCGGAGGAGACGCGCGCGCTGGCGCTGCGCATCAAGCAGGCGGTGCGCGACGCCACCGGGCTGTCCTGCTCGATCGGCGTGGCGCCCAACAAGCTGCTGGCCAAGATCTGCTCCGAACTGGACAAGCCGGACGGGGTGACCATCGTGTCGTACGAGGACATCCCCAGCCGGGTCTGGCCGCTGGCGGTGCGCAAGGTAAACGGCATCGGCCCCAAGGCGGACGCCAAGCTGGCCGCGCTCGGCATCACCACGGTGGGCCAGGTGGCCGCCGCCGACGAGGCGCTGCTGCAGGAGCACTTCGGCCTGAACTACGCCAGCTGGCTCAAGCGCGTGGCGCACGGGCAGGACGAGCGCGCCGTGGTCACCAGCCACGAGCCCAAGTCCATCAGCCGCGAAACCACCTTCGAGCGCGACCTGCACGCGAAGCACGACCGGGTGGCGCTGTCGGAAATCTTCACCCGGCTGTGCCAGCGCCTGGGCGAGGACCTGGCGCGCAAGCGCTACGTGGGCCGCACGGTGGGCATCAAGCTGCGCTATTCGGATTTCAGCCGCGCCACGCGCGACGTGACGCTGCCGCTGCCCACGGCCGACGCGGCCGCCATCCGGCGCGCCGCCGGGGAATGCCTGCGGCGGGTGCCGCTGGACCAGCGCCTGCGCCTGCTGGGGGTGAAAATCAGCGCGCTGTCCAGCATGGACGACCCCGGACTGGACCTATCCGCAACACCCCGGCCCAGGCAGGGCGAACTTTTCGCGGACCTGTAACGCGCGCGTGTAAAATGTCGTTCCCCCAGAATTTAGTTGAACAAAGGCAAACTCAAATATGTGGTTCAAGAATCTGCAAATCTACCGTCTGCCCGCGCCCTGGGCATTTACTCCTGAACAACTCGAAGCAGCGCTGAGCACCAACGCTTTTTCGCCGGCCAGCAGCAATGAATTGCTGCGCCAGGGCTGGGACAAGCCGCGCCCGAACGGCGGCCTGGTGCACGTGGTGAACAATCAGATGCTGATCCTGCTGGGCACCGAGAAAAAGCTGCTGCCGGCCACCGTGATCAACCAGGTGGCCAAGGCCCGCGCCGCCGAGATGGAAGAAGCGCAAGGTTTCGCTCCCGGCAAGAAAGCCATGAAAGAACTGAAGGAACGCGTGGCCGACGAGCTGCTGCCGCGCGCCTTCTCGATCCGCGGCAATGTATGGACCTGGATCGACCCGGTCAACGGCTGGCTGGTGGTGGACGCCGCCAGCCCGGCCAAGGCCGACGAAGTGATCAAGCTGCTGCTGAAGGCGGTCGACCGCATGCCGCTGGAAAGCCTGCGCGTGCAGCGCTCGCCGGTGGGCGTGATGACCGAATGGCTGCAGGCCGACGATTCCCCGTCCGGCTTCACGGTCGACATGGACACCGAGCTGCGCGCCACCGGCGAGAGCAAGGCCGCCGTGCGCTACGTGCGCCACACGCTGGAAGCGGACGAAGTGCGCCGCCACATCGCCGCCGGCAAGCAGTGCACCCGCCTGGCCATGACCTGGGAAAGCAAGATCTCCTTCACGCTGACCGAGTCGCTGGCGCTGAAAGGCATCAAGCCGCTGGACGTGCTGAAGGAAACCGAATCGAGCACCCGCAACGACGACGAGCGCTTCGACGGCGACTTCATGCTGATGACCGGCGAGCTGAGCAAGATGATGGCCGACGTGGTCGAAGCCCTGGGCGGCGAAGCGAAAGCCTGATGCCCCATCGGGAATAAAAAACCCCGCCCGGTTTGCGCCGGGCGGGGTTTTTTTTACTTGGCCGTGCTTCAGGCGGCGATGCCCAGCGCTTTCAGCAGTGGCAGGACTTGCTCGGCAAAGATGCCGGCCAAGCGTTGCAATTCGGCCTGCTGCGCTTCGCTGTCGAGCGCTTTGCCTTCCTTCTGAAGACGCTGGCTCTGGCTATCGAGGATGTCGGCCACGAATGCCGCCCAGTCGGCTGGCTGACGCTTGCCCTGCATCTGAGCCAGCAGGAACAGCTGGTTGAAGCGGTCCAGCTGCATGCCGCTGCCGGTCACCGGCGAGGCCAGGTAGTTTACCTCCGTGCCGGTCCGGGCGAGCTGGCACAAGTGGCGGTTCAGGCGCTCCGTCTGCGGCCGTGCGCCGGCGATGGCATGGTCGTCCTGGACTGCGGCCAGGCTGCCGGCGCCGGTCAGGATGAACACTGCCTGAATGACTTGCGCCGACGCCAGCCCCTGCGGCCGGCAAGCCGCCTCGATCTCGGCGATGCTGCGGTGCTGGTGGTCGGCCAGGAAGTCGAGCACCGGCTTGTACACCGCCTCCTGCAAGGTGACGTCGCCCAGCGGGCTGGCCAGCGTCAGTTCGACCTTGCTGCGCGGCAGCGCCAGAACGACTTTTTGCTTGCGCAACAGATCCTGCTGCGCCGCCGGCGATAGCTGGCGCGGTCCGCGCACCCAGTAGTCCTTGCGGAACTGCTGATTGACCATGAAGTCGCGCACGGTCTGGCGGAACATTGCGTCCGGTATCTCGGCCAGCAGGGCCTGCTGCTCGGCGCTCAGGTTGACCACGTCGATGTGGTCCAGGTAATGCGCGGAGCAGGCGAAGCTGAGCTTGGCATCGGCCAATTGGTCGGCCATGGCCGCGAAGGACATCGGCACCCAGTCGCGGTTGAAGTATTCGTGCGCCAGATAGTTGCGGTTCATGCCTTTCATCCGCTCGATCCGCGCGCTGACGCCCGGGTTGGCGGTGATAAAGCCCGGCTTGGTGGCAAACAGTTTTTCGACGAAGGCCAGCGATTCGTCGATGCGCGGCACGATGCCCTTGCCGGGCGTGGCCATCACCTGGCTGTGCTCGGTGAGCAGGTCGCGCACCGGCGCCATCGCGGCCCAGCCCGGCTGGGTGTTGTAGCTGATGTAGAGCACGCCGCCCGGCTTCAGCTTGCGGCGCACAAAGTCGACGATGACGGCGCGGTTGGCGTCCGAGATCCAGCTCCAGATGCCGTGCAGGCCGATAAAGTCGAAATCGGGCAGGCCGGGGCGGCTACAGAATTCCTCGAAGGCCTGGTCGTGCAGCTGGGCGTGGGCGTCGGAGGCGGTGGCCAGTTCCTGGGCGAAGGCGGCCTGGGATGGGTTGAAGTCGGTCCCGTGCCATTCCGTGACGGAGGCGGCGGCATGCATGTTGACGCTGATGCCCTGGCCGAAGCCCAGTTCGCAGGCGGTGCCCACTTCCGGGCAGGCCAGGCCGGCGTGCAGGAAGGCCAGCTTGATGCGCAGCGGATTCAGTTCAGGGTAGAGGCCATAGGTGTAACCGATATCGGCTACATAGCCGGCGGACCATTCAGACATTCGGGCTCCTGGGTGATAGGGTAGATGGGGTATTTTACAGAGGCTGGAACACGCCGGCGGCACGGTTCTTCTGCACATTGTCCCAGCTGAAGATGCGGCCGTTCATGGCCACGTAGACGCCGGCCGGCAGGGTCTGCGCCACGCCGCAGGCGAAGCCGAGGTTGAACAGCGCGTCCGAGTTGGCGATCTCGTAGGGGATCATGGCGCCGGTCAGCACGATGGTCTGGTCCAGCGCGGCGGCGCCCAGCACGGCGGCGGTTTCCTTCATGGTGTCGGTGCCGTGCACGATGACGATGGCTTTTTCGGCGGCGGCGCGGCAGGACGCCAGCACGCGCTCGCGGTCGGCGTCCTGCATGTCGAGCGAGTCGAGCAGGGGCAGCTGCTCCAGGGTGGCGCCTATGGTCATGCGCGAGCGGGCGATGGCTTGCGGCAGGTGGCTGTCGGCGAAGGCCAGGGTGCCGTTCAGTTCGTTGTAATGCTTGTCGAAGGTGCCGCCGGTGGCGATGATGCGCAGGGTCATGATGGAATCCGGTAAAGTGGGGAAGGCGTAAGCAGTGGAAAAAACAGCAGAAAAACGCCGAAACAGCGCATGATAACGTGTCGCGCGCGCGGAAGGAATGGACACACTCATCTGGAAACTTCGGCATACTGCTACTACACTGGTTTCTTTTGCCCGGCCCCCAAGATGAAAGCGCTCGCTCCCGGTACTGTGATTTTCCACCGCCATCGCGGCTATGGCGTGATAACGGCCGTCAATTTGCTGACCGGCTGGATCGCGGCGCGCTTTGGCAGCGAGTCGCGCACGCTGGACCTGAACCTGTCCACCGACGAAGTGCAGTTCGCCGATGGCGAAGCGATCCTGTTCCGGCGCGCGCCGCCGGACCGCATGCCGCATGCGCGGCTGATGGCGATGGTGCGCGAGCTGCACCGGGCCGGCTATCAGAAGCTGTACCTGTACGCCTGGCCCAAGCCGTCCGGGCTGCACTGGCGCTGGCATTTGTTCACCGGCCAGCGCGACTGGATGCAGCGTTCCTGGCGCGAAGGCTGGTATGGCTCGGGCGCCGACTACAACGTCAACCCGGTGATGGGCTGGGGCGACATGCCGGGCGCCGGGACGGGCGAGCTGATCGACGCGCTGGCGCGCTTCGATCCGCAAGGGCTGGCGCAGGCGCTGGGCCGGGACGAGGACCACACGGCCTGGTTCGAGCAGGTCTGCGAGCAGTTGCTGCCCGGCTATATGTACAGCCTGGACATGGCGCGTCCGGACGGCGGCCCGCTGACGGCGATGCCGCCGGTGCCGGTGATCCCGGTGCGCGCCACGCTGCCCCCGTACAGCGGTCCCGACATCGCCTGGCCACCCGGCTGGGCCGGCCTATGGAGCAAAGTCCACGCCCCGCCCACGCCCCGTCCCAACTTCACCGGCATCCCCGAACTCTGACACGCCGCAGACTCCCCCTACAAGCAGCCTGAGCCGCATTTTCCTTCCCCCGGGGTCTGACCCCGAAGGCATCAAATTGCGGCTCAGCCCGCTTTGCTCCCCGTAGATTTGCGGGGCCGGGTCAGTGTTTGGAATTTGCCGGCAGCGCAGACTCCGGCGTATTCCGGACTTTTCCCACAGACGACCTGAGCCGCATTTTCTGACATTCGGGGTCTGACCCCGAACTGGGGAAGTGCGGCTCAGTCTGCCTGGCGCTGGTGGGCGGTGTAGCCGGGGTTGAGGATGGTGGTGCAGGCGCCGTTCGCGAAGTCGGCCAGGTTCTGGAAGGCATGGCGGAAGTACAGCTCGTAGCTGTCTTTTTCCACGTAGCCCAGGTGGGGCGTGGCCAGCACGTTGGGCATGCGCAGCAGCGGGCTGTCCGGCGCCAGCGGCTCGCTGGTGAACACGTCGAGCGCGGCCGCGCCGGGCGCGCCCAGCTGCAGCGCCGCTTCCAGCGCACCCTCGGCGATCAGCTCGGCCCGGCTGGTGTTGACCAGCAGCGCCGTCGGCTTCATCCGCGCCAGATCGGCCGCCGTAACCACGCCGCGCGTCGCTTCGGCCAGCCGCAAATGCAGGCTGAGCACGTCCGCCTCGGCGAAGAACTGCTCCCGCGACGCCGCCGCCGCGTAGCCGTCCGCCACCGCCGCGTCGCGGCTGGCCTGGCCGCCCCACACGATGACCTTCATGCCGAAGGCCTTGCCGTAGCCCGCGATCAGCTTGCCGATCTTGCCGTAGCTCCAGATCGCCAAGGTGCGGCCCTTGAGCACCGTGCCAAGGGTGTTGTATTGCGGCAAATTGGACACCGTCTGCCACAGCCCGCCGCGCAGATTGGCCGCGTAGGGCACGATCTTGCGCTGCGCCGCCATGATCAGCGCCCAGGTCAGCTCGGCCGGGGCGGTGGGCGAGCCCACGCCCTCGGCGATGGCGATGCCCAGCTCGGTGGCGGCCGCCACGTCGATGTGGCCGCTGACCTTGCCGGTCTGCGAAATCAGCTTCAGATTGGGCAGCCTGGCCAGCAGCGCCCGCGTCAATTCGGTGCGCTCGCGTATCAGCACCACCGCGTCGAACGGCGCCAGCCGCGCCGCCAGCTGGCCCGTGCCGCGGCTGGAATTGTTGAATATTTTGACTTCATGCCCGTCGAGCAGGCGGAAGCAATCCAGGCCGCGGGTGGCGTCCTGGTAGTCGTCCAAGATTGCTATCTTCATAATGTACCAAGTAATTTTGACAGGGTTTCGTAGCGAAATAACGGCTTTGCTAAATCCGGGAATAGCTTACTACTTTACTCAACCAATTTTCCTACAATTTTGCCGAAACCGCGGGAGCCCGGGTGTACAATCCCCAGCACTTTGAAGCCCGACAGTGGGTTTCCGCAATACGTTCCATCAGCACTGTTACATGATAGATGCTGCGCGCCCGGCCAACGGGTGCACCGACATGACCGCCGTACCGCCGAAGCATTAAAGAATGCCTTTCCGAGCGCAAGCCATAAGCTGACGACGATCTGCCGTGCCGGGACAAGACAAGAATTCTTTATTGGCATTGGAGGTAACATGAATCAGCCCGTTATGACTGGCGTTGCAGCCCTGAACGTCCCAGCTTACATCAAACACCAGAAACTCATCGACTGGGTGGCGGAAGTAGCCGCGTTGACCCGTCCGGCCCGCATCTACTGGTGCGACGGCTCGCAAGAAGAGTATGACCGCCTGTGCGCCGAGATGGTGGCGGCCGGCACGATGAAAAAGCTGAACCAGGACCTGCGTCCGAATTCCTACCTGGCCTGCTCGGACCCGACCGACGTGGCCCGCGTGGAGGACCGCACCTTTATCTGCTCGAAAACCAAAGAGGAAGCCGGCCCGACCAACAACTGGATGGCGCCCGCTGAAATGCGCACCACCCTGAACGGCCTGTTCGACGGCTGCATGGCCGGCCGCACCCTGTACGTGGTGCCGTTCTCGATGGGCCCGCTCGGTTCGCCGATCGCCCATATCGGCGTCGAGCTGTCCGATTCGCCTTACGTGGCCGTCAACATGCGCATCATGACGCGCATGGGCAAGGCCGTGTACGACGTGCTGGGCGCCGACGGCGACTTCGTGCCCGCCATCCACACCGTGGGCGCGCCGCTGGCCGAAGGCCAGCAGGACGTGGCCTGGCCGTGCAACGCCACCAAATACATCGTGCACTTCCCTGAAACGCGCGAAATCTGGTCCTACGGCTCCGGCTACGGCGGCAACGCGCTGCTGGGCAAAAAATGCTTCGCGCTGCGCATCGCCTCGAACATGGGCTTCCAGGAAGCGCAGTCCGGCCAGGGCGCCGGCTGGCTGGCCGAGCACATGCTGATCCTGGGCGTGGAATCGCCGGAAGGCAAGAAGCACTACGTGGCGGCCGCCTTCCCGTCGGCCTGCGGCAAGACCAACTTCGCCATGCTGATCCCGCCGAAGAGCTTCAACGGCTGGAAAGTGACCACCATCGGCGACGACATCGCCTGGATCAAGCCGGGCGCGGACGGCCGCCTGTACGCCATCAACCCGGAAGCGGGCTACTTCGGCGTGGCCCCCGGCACCAACACCAAGACCAACTCGAACTGCATGGCCTGCCTGGGCGAGAACACCATCTTCACCAACGTCGCGCTGACCGACGAAGGCGACGTGTGGTGGGAGGGCCTGACCAAGGAAGCGCCTGCGCACCTGATCGACTGGCAGGGCAAGGACTGGACCCCGGCGTCCGGCACCAAGGCCGCCCACCCGAACGCGCGCTTCACCGTGGCCGCGACCCAGAATCCGGTCATCGATTCGGCCTGGGACGATCCGGCCGGCGTGCCGATCTCGGCCTTCATCTTCGGCGGCCGCCGTTCGACCACCGTGCCGCTGGTGACCGAGGCCCGCAACTGGGTGGAGGGCGTGTACATGGCCGCCACCATGGGCTCCGAAACCACCGCCGCCGCAGCCGGCCAGATGGGCGTGGTGCGCCGCGATCCGTTCGCCATGCTGCCCTTCATCGGCTACAACATGAGCGACTACTTCCAGCACTGGCTGAACCTGGGCCAGAAGATCGGCGCCGCCAACGCGCCCAAGATCTACTGCGTGAACTGGTTCCGCACCGACGCGGAAGGCAAGTTCGTCTGGCCTGGCTTCGGCGACAATATGCGCGTGCTGAAGTGGATGCTCGAGCGTATCGAAGGCACCGCCAGCGGCGTAGAGAACGTGTTCGGCCTCACCCCCGAGTTCAAGGACCTGAACTGGGACGGCCTGGACTTCACGCCGGAGCAGTTCCAGCAGATCACCTCGATCGACAAGGCGGCCTGGAACGAAGAACTGAAGCTGCACGCCGAGCTGTTCGAGAAGCTGGCCTACCACCTGCCGCAAGAGCTGGTCGCCACCAAGGCTGAAATCGAGAAGCGCCTGGCCAACTAAGCTGGCAGCCTTCCAAAAAAATGGCGCGCCCGACGGCGCGCCATTTTTTAATGGACATTTCGCACAGGTGTGCTAAAGTAAGTCCATGGATACTCTCACCGCAAAAAGCGAAGCCACCTACGCCGCCATCATCGAAACCGCGCTGGACATGGCGCTGGCGGACGGCATCGGCAAGCTGTCGCTGGGCGAGATCGCCAAGCGGCTGGACCTGAGCAAGAGCGGCGTGTTTTCCCGCGTCGGCTCGCTCGAGGCCTTGCAAGGCGCGGTGATGGACGAGTACGACCGCCGCTTCGCCGCCGAAGTATTCATGCCATCGCTGCAATTGCCGCAAGGCCTGCCGCGCCTGATGGCGCAGGTGAACCTGTGGCTGCAGCGCTCCTGCACGCTGGGTCCGCGCACTGGCTGCCTGTACACGGCGGGCGCCTTCGAGTTCGACGACCTGGGCGACAGCCCGCTGCGCGAGCGTTTGCAGCAGGGCGTGGAGCGCTGGCGCGCGTCGCTGCGCAAGACGGTGCTGCAGGCGGTGGAGCTGGGCCATCTGCGTCCGGATACCGATCCGCAGCAGCTGGTGTTCGAGATTTACTGCCTGATCGTGGGCCTGCTGCACGACGCGCGCTTCATGCGCGACCCCACCTCGGTCCAGCGCATGCAGATTGCCTTCAGCCGGCTGATTTCGACGTACAGAAGCTTTAGCTACCAGGGCTAGGGCAGTGTGGGCCGCCGCCGCGCGCGGTATTTTTTTGGAACTAATTTCGCACACCTGTGCGAAAGTTGACGAAGGAGATCATCATGACCAAAGCACTTTTCCTGCTGGCGCTGGCCTGCGCCCTGCTGCTCAGTCCCGGCCTGGCGCAGACGCTGCGCGCGCTGCCGGACCGCAACGACGATTTCGGCGTCATCTGAACGGAGCGCCGCCATGGACGCTATCGACTTTTATTTCGACTTTGCCTCGCCCTACGGCTATTTCGCCGCCACCTGCATCGACGAGTTGGCGGCGCGCCACCGGCGCCAGGTGCGCTGGCATCCCATCATGATGGCGGCGGTGTTCCAGGAAACCGGCGGCATGCCCCTGCCCATGGTGCCCATCAAGGGCCACTACGTGCTGCACGATATAGACCGCACGGCGCGCCAGCACGGCATCGCCTACCGCCAGCCCGCCACTTTCCCGCAATTGCTGCTCGGCGCGCCGCGCGCCATGCTCTGGATACGGCAGCAGTACGGTGAAGAACAGGCAGTGCGCTATGCCAAGCGCTGCATGCACGCCTATTTCGCCGACCGCGTGGACCTGGCGGACGACGAAGTGCTGGGCGGTATCGCGGCCGGCCTGGGCATACCGGCGGACGCGGTGCTGGCGGCCATCCGCTCGCGCGAAGTGAAGGAGCTGCTGAAACAGGAAACCTCGGACGCCATGGCGCGCGGCGTGTTCGGTTCGCCCTTCGTGATCGCGGACAAGGAGCCGTTCTGGGGCTTCGACCGCTTCGGCCAGCTGGAAGCGTGGCTGGCCGGCGGCGGCGTGTCCTGGAGCTATTGGGCGCGCAAGCCCAGGATAGTCTCCAGCCTGGGCCACCGCACGGCGCCGCGCGTGGCGGGCGCCTGAAACGCCGGACGCTCAGGCGTATTGCGCCGATTCGCCCAGGATGGCTTTCGGTTCCAGATAGCTGTCCAGCCCATACGGCCCGAACTCGCGGCCTATGCCGGACTGCTTGAAGCCGCCGAACGGCGCGATCAGATCGTCGTGGATGCCGTTGATATGGACGCGTCCGGCCACCAGCTGCGAGGCCACGCGGCCGGCCCGCGCCAGATCGGTCGAGCTGACGTAGGCCTGCAGCCCGTAAGGCGTGTCGTTGGCCATCGCCACCGCCTCCTCCTCGGTTTCGTAGCTGAGGATGGACAGCACCGGTCCGAAAATCTCCTCGCGGGCGATGGTCATGTCCGGCGTCACATTGGCGAACACGGTGGGCTGGACGAACCAGCCTTGCTCCAGGCCCGCAGGCTGTCCGAGGCCGCCCGTCAGCAGTTCGGCGCCTTCGGCGATGCCGGTGCGGATGTAGTGTTGCACGCGCTCGAACTGCTTGCGCGTGACCATGGGACCCAGCGTGACGGCGGGGTTGCGCGGATCGCCCACCACCACCGCTTCCGCCGCGGCTTTGGCCAGCTGCTTCACCTGTTCCAGCCGGTGCGCGGGTACCAGCAGGCGCGTGCCGGCGATGCAGGCCTGGCCGTTGTTCATATAGCAGGCCTGGATCGCCATCGGCACGGCCTTCTCGAAGTCCGCGTCGTCCAGCAGCACGTTGGCGCTCTTGCCGCCCAGCTCCAGTGTCACGCGCTTCATGCTGTCGACCGCCGCGCGCGCGATGGCCTTGCCCACCGCCGTGGAGCCGGTGAAGGAAATCTTGTTGATGTCCGGATGCGCACTGATTTCCGCGCCCACCACGTCGCCGCGCCCGTTGACGATGTTGAACACACCCGGCGGCAGGCCAGCCTCGTGCAGGCACTCGGCCAGTATCTGCGTTTGCAGCGCGCTCAGTTCACTGGGCTTGATCACCAGCGTGCAGCCGGCCGCGATCGCGGTGGCGAGTTTGTTGGCCACGAACCAGGCGCTGGAATTCCACGGCGTGATAACGCCCACCACGCCCACCGGCTCCAGCACCACTTTGGATTTGCCCACGGTTTTAACGAAGGCGTGTTCCTCCATCACCTTCTTCACGTCCAGGAACATCTTCGCCGTGTACTGCGAGCGCGCAATGCTGCCGGCGTAGGTGCCGCCGTATTCCTCCATCAGGGCGGCGGCGGCTTCATCGGCGCGCGCCAGCACCGCGTCGTGCAGGCGTTCCAAATACATGCCGCGCTGCGCAATGGTGCTGCGGGAGAAGGCGGGGAATGCCGCTTTGGCGGCGGCAATGGCGCGCCGCGTGTCTTCCACGTCGCCCAGGCGAACCTGGCCCGTCAGTTCGCCTGTGGTGGGGTTGATCAGGTCCCCCAGCTCGCTGCCGTGCGGCGTGGTGAACTGGCCATTGATGTAGATCTGGTCGATGATGCGCATGCTGTTTGCTCCTGAAGTAAGGTGCAGCCATTCTAAAAAGCGCGGCGCTGCCGCAACAGATGCGTTCCTGCCGCATGTTTGCCTGATTCTGCTTGTCCGCCCATGTTGCAATTCAAGCCCGGCTTTTTACGTTTCGTCGGAATCGCGCCCCGCCGCGCATGGTGTTCGCATACAGTGCATGCTCACCAATCTTTATCGTTAAGCCACCATGACAAAAATGACTCGCATCGGCGCCGCCAGCGCGCTGCTGTTTTCCCTGATGCTGGGCGCCGCGCATGCGCAGACCCCGGCCCCGGACCTGGAAGCCCGCCGCGCTGCCCTGAACAGCCTGATCAAGGAGCAGTGGGAGTACAGCATGCGCAACAGCCCCGAGTGGGCTTCGCTGCTGGGCGACAACCGCTACAACGACAAGTGGTCCGATTTTTCGCAAGCGGGCATCGACGCCGACGCCAAAGCCACGCTGGAATTCCTGAAACGCTTCGAGGCGGTCGACAGCTCGGGTTTTCCGCTGCAGGAGAAGCTGAATCATGAGTTGATGCTGCGGCAGTTGCGGGAGAGTGCCGAAGCTGCGCGCTTCAAGGATTGGGAAATGCCGCTGGCGCAGAACTCCGGCATCCACATCGACCTGCCGCAAATCGTCTCCGCGCTGCCGTTTGAAACCGTGAAGGACTACGAGGACTATATCAAGCGCCTGCACACGCTGCCCAAGCTGTTCGACGACACCCGCGTGCAGATGGAGAACGGCGTGCGCGACGGCCTGATGCCGCCCAAGTTCCTGATCCCGAAAATCGTCAAGCAGTGCGAGGACGTGGCCGCGATGAAGGCCGCCGCTTCGCCGTTTGCCGAGCCGCTGAAAAAATTCCCGAAAGAGTTCTCCAGCGCCGACAAGGCGCGCCTCGGCAAGGAGATCCTGGCGGCCGTGCAGAAGGACGTGGCGCCTGCCTACAAGAAGCTGGCCGGTTACGTGAAGACCCAGTATCTGCCGCACGGCCGCAAGGAGGTGGGCATGTGGTCGCTGCCGGACGGCGCTGCGCGCTACAGCTTCAAGGCCAAGTCCTCCACCACCACGGCCATGCAGCCGGAGGAGATCCACCAGCTTGGCCTGGCCGAAGTGGCGCGCATCGAAGCGCAGATGCTGGGCGTCGCGCAGAAGCAGGGCTTCCACGACCTGAAGGCCTTCAACAAGGCCCTGGCCGCGAATCCCAAGCTGCACCCGAAATCGCGCCAGGAGATCGTGGACCTGTACCAGAAATACACGGACCAGATGTACACCCAGCTGCCGCAGCAGTTCGGCATCCTGCCCAAGGGCAAAGTCGAAATCCGCCAGGTGGAGCAGTTCCGCGAAAAGGGCGAAGCCGCCGCTTCCTACATGCAGGGTTCGCCGGACGGCAAGCGCGCCGGCCGCGTAATGGTCAACACCGGCGACTTTGCCAAGCGCTCCATCATCGGCATTGAAACCACGGCGCTGCACGAAGGCGTGCCGGGCCACCACATGCAGATCGCCATCGCGCAGGAGATCGAAGCGCTGCCGAGCTTCCGCCAGCAGGGCAACTACACGGCATATGCCGAAGGCTGGGCGCTGTACTCGGAACGCCTGGGCGAAGAACTGGGCTTCTTCAAAGACCCTTACAGCTACTACGGGCACCTGCAGGATGAAATGCTGCGCGCCATCCGCCTGGTGGTGGACACCGGCCTGCACTACAAGAAATGGAACCGCCAGCAGGTGGTGGACTTCTTCCACGACCATTCGGGCATCGAGGAAGTGGACGTGCAGAGCGAGACCGACCGCTACATCGTCTGGCCGGGCCAGGCCCTGGGCTACAAGATCGGCCAGCTGAAAATCCTGTCGCTGCGCGACTATGCGAAGAAGGAGCTGGGCAGCCAGTTCGACATCCGCAAATTCCACGACCAGGTGCTGGGCGCAGGCGCCCTGCCGATGGACGTGCTGGAGTCGCACATCAAGGAATGGGTGGAAACGGAGAAGAAGGGCGCCACGCGCATCACCGCCCAATAAGCCGCCACTACACCGCCGACCGCAATCGCTTCACATCCTGCATCGGCGGCGCCCCGAACAGGCGCCGGTACTCGCGGCTGAACTGGGATGGGCTCTCGTAGCCCACCTGGTAGGCCGCCGTGGCGGCGTCGGCGCAGCCATTGAGCAGCAGCGTGCGCGCCTGCTGCAGGCGCAGCTGCTTCTGGTACTGCATCGGCCCCATGGTGGTGACGGCCTTGAACCGGTGGTGCAGGCTGGACACGCTCATATTGGTGGCCTGCGCCAGCTCCTCCACCAGCACCGGCTGGTTGTAGCGCTCCTTGAGCCAGGCAATGGCCTTGCTGATGCCACGGTCCTGCTGGTCCAGCACCACGTTCTGATAAAGCTGGCGGCCGTGCGGGCCGGTCAGCAGCCGGTAGATGATTTCCCGTTTCAGTCCCACGGCCAGAAAAGCCGCTTCCTGCGGCGGTGCATTTGGCATATCCAGCAAGCGCACCAGCTGGCACAAGGCCTCCTGCAACGCCGCATCGGTTTCGCCGACGAAGGCGCCGCGCACCGGCTGCGCGCCGTCATGCAGATCGATGCGCGCCTCCAGCACAACGGCGGCGATTTCCGCCGGGTCGAATTCGATATTCAATAACAGGTAGGGCTGCTCCGGGGTGGCGTTGACCACGTGGCCGGAAGCGGGCATGTCGACCGACACGGCGAGGTACTGGCCGGGCCCGTAGTCCAGCACTTCGCTGGCCAGGTGCACGCGCTTGTTCCCTTGCAGGATCACGCAGCACGAGGGCTTGAGCACGCCGCGCGTGATGGGCGTGGGCTGCGAGGAACGCAGCAGGGACAGGAAGGGCACCGCCGTTTCGGCGCGGCCATCGTGCGGCAGCAGTTGCTGCACGATGGCGATCATGCGCCCCAGCCGGTCCGGCGCGTCCCTGTCCATGGCGCTTTACTTCTTCTTGGTCGGCTTGAGCAGCGGGACCAGGTATTTGCCCGTCACGCTGGCCGGGTTGGCCGCCACGTCTTCCGGCGAACCGGCGGCGATAATCTGGCCGCCGCCCGCGCCGCCTTCCGGCCCCAGGTCCACAATCCAGTCCGCCGTCTTGATGACGTCCAGATTGTGCTCGATGATGGCCAGCGTGTTGCCCTGGTCGCGCAGGCGGTGGATCACCTTGAGCAGCAGGTCGATGTCGTGGAAGTGCAGGCCGGTGGTCGGCTCGTCCAGGATGTACAGCGTGCGCCCCGTGTCGCGCTTGGACAGCTCCAGCGACAGCTTGACGCGCTGCGCCTCGCCGCCCGACAGCGTGGTGGCGCTCTGCCCCAGCTTGATGTAGCCCAGGCCCACGTCCAGCAGCGTGTGCAGCTTGCGCGCGATGACAGGCACCGGCTTGAAGAATTCGTGCGCGTCTTCCACCGTCATGTCCAGCACTTCGGTGATGTTCTTGCCCTTGTAGTGAACTTCCAGCGTTTCGCGGTTGTAGCGCTTGCCGTGGCAGACGTCGCACGGCACGTACACGTCCGGCAGGAAGTGCATCTCCACCTTGATCACGCCGTCGCCCTGGCAGGCTTCGCAGCGGCCGCCCTTCACGTTGAAGGAGAAACGGCCCGCGCTGTAGCCGCGCTCCTTGGAGGTGGGCACGGTGGCGAACAGGTCGCGGATGGGCGTGAACAGGCCGGTGTAGGTGGCCGGGTTCGAGCGCGGCGTGCGGCCGATGGGCGCCTGGTCCACGGCGATCACCTTGTCGAAGTGTTCCAGGCCGCTGATGGTGTCGTGCGGCGAAGGCTCGGTCTGTGAACCGTACAGGTGGCGCGACAGGGCCGGGTAGAGCGTGTCGTTGATCAGCGAGGACTTGCCCGAGCCGGACACGCCGGTAATGCAGGTCATCAGGCCGACCGGCAGCTGCAGCGTGACGTTCTTCAGGTTGTTGCCGGTGGCGCCGGTGATCACCAGCTGGCGCTCCTCGTCGAACTGGTGGCGCTTCTTCGGCACTTCGATTTTCTTGGCGCCGCTCAGGTACTGCGACGTCAGCGACTCCTTGTTCTTCAGGATGTCCTTCAGCGAGCCGGAGGCGATCACGTCGCCGCCGTGCACGCCCGCGCCCTTGCCCATGTCGACGATATAGTCGGCGGTGCGGATCGCGTCCTCGTCGTGCTCCACCACCAGCACGCTGTTGCCGATGTCGCGCAGGTGCTTCAGGGTTTCGATCAGGCGGTCATTGTCGCGCTGGTGCAGGCCGATGGACGGCTCGTCCAGCACGTACATCACGCCGGTCAGGCCGGAACCGATCTGCGAAGCCAGGCGGATGCGCTGCGCTTCGCCGCCGGACAGCGTGTCGGCGCTGCGGTCCAGCGACAAATAGTCCAGGCCCACGTTGTTCAGGAACTTCAGGCGCGAGATGATTTCCTTCACCACGCGGTCGGCGATCTCGCGCTTGGCGCCGGTTAGCTCCAGCTGCTCGAAATACTCCAGCGAATCGCGCAGCGGCTTGCGCGACAGCTCGAAGATGGCGCGCTGCTGCTTGCCGCTGCCCACCTTCACATAGCGCGCTTCCGTGCGCAGGCGCGCGCCGGCGCAGGCCGGGCATTCCTTCTCGTTGATGAACTTGGCCAGTTCTTCCTTTACCGCCATCGAATCGGTTTCGCGGTAGCGGCGCGACAGGTTGTTCACCACGCCTTCGAAGGTGTGTTCCTTGACCACGGTGCGGCCGCGCTCATTGATGTAGGCGAACGGAATCGACTGCTTGCCGGAGCCGTGCAGCACGGCTTCCTGCGCGTTCTTCGGCAGCTGCTCGAACGGCGTGTCCAGGTCGAATTCGTAGTATTCCGCCAGCGCGGTCAGCATCTGGAAGTAGAACTGGTTGCGGCGGTCCCAGCCCTTCACGGCGCCGGAGGCCAGCGACAGGTTGGGGAAGGCCACGATGCGCTTCGGATCGAAGAATTCGATATGGCCCAGGCCATCGCACTCGGGGCAGGCGCCCATCGGATTGTTGAACGAGAACAGGCGCGGTTCCAGCTCCTGCAGCGAGTAGCCGCATTCGGTGCAGGCGAATTTATTGGAGTACACATGCTCCTGCGCGGTATCCATCTCATACGCCACGGCGCGGCCATCGGCCAGGCGCAGCGCGGTCTCGAAGCTCTCGGCCAGGCGCTGCTTGATTTCCGGGTTCACCTTCACGCGGTCGATCACCACGGCTATGGTGTGCTTTTCGGTCTTCTTCAGTTTGGGCAGGTCGTCCACTTCGTAGATTTTTGCGTCATGCGTACCGCTTTGCACGCGGAACCTCACGAAGCCCTGGGCCTGCATCTGCTCGAACAGGTCCACATGCTCGCCCTTGCGGTTGGCCACCACCGGCGCCAGGATCATCAGCTTGGTGCCCTCGGGCATGGCCAGCACCGCGTCCACCATCTGCGACACGGTCTGCGCGGCCAGCGCGTGGGTCGGGTGGTTGATGCAGTAGGGCGTGCCCACGCGCGCGAACAGCAGGCGCAGGTAGTCGTGGATCTCGGTCACCGTGCCCACCGTGGAGCGCGGATTGTGCGAGGTGGCTTTCTGCTCGATGGAGATGGCCGGCGACAGGCCCTCGATCAGGTCCACGTCCGGTTTTTCCATCAGCTGCAGGAACTGGCGCGCATAGGCCGACAGCGATTCCACGTAGCGGCGCTGGCCTTCCGCGTACAGCGTGTCGAACGCCAGCGAGGACTTGCCGGAACCGGACAGGCCGGTAATCACGATCAGCTTGTTGCGCGGCAGATCGAGGTTGATGTTCTTGAGGTTATGCGTGCGTGCGCCGCGGATGCGGATCTGTTCCATTGTCTGAGCCTTGGATAAAGGAGGGCGAACGGGGTGAACCCGCTACTATAGCCGGGTTTGATCCGCGCCGCCTCGCGCTGTTTGATGCAGATCAAGGCGCACGGTTCAATATACTGTATATAATACCAGTATTCTTAAAAATGGGCAGGGCCTTGCCTTCGCTTATAATCGTCGTTTAAGCAAATGACAGCCCGCCGCGCGCGGCCGCAGTTCAACAGGAGTTTATACATGGCATCAGTCAACAAAGTCATCATCGTCGGCAATCTGGGCCGCGATCCGGAAATTCGCTACATGCCCAGCGGTGATGCGATCGCCAACATTGCTGTTGCGACCTCGTACAAGTCGAAGGACCGCAACACCGGCGAGCAAAAAGAGCAAACCGAGTGGCACCGCATTTCCTTCTTCGGCCGCCTGGCTGAAATCGTCGGCCAGTACCTGAAAAAAGGTTCCTCGGTCTACGTGGAAGGCCGCCTGCAGACCCGCAAGTACACCGACAAGGACGGCGTAGAGAAATACGCAACCGACATCATCGCCGAGCAGATGCAAATGCTGGGCGGCCGTCAAGGCATGGGTGACGGCGGCGGCATGGACGACGGCGGCAGCTACGACGCCCCGGCCCCGCGCCAGGCCCCGGCTCCGCGCCCCGCGCCAGCCCCGGCCCCCGCACCGCGTCCGGCCCCGCGCCCGGCGCCGAACTTCTCGGACATGGACGACGATATTCCGTTCTAAGGAATGCACGCAACGACCAACTGAAACGGCCCGGATACCTCGTATCCGGGCCTTTTTTTTACAGGAGATCCGCATGGGCGCAGCTGCGGCCAGCCAGAGTCCGGAACTGCTGCGCCGCCTGCTGCGTGCAAAAGACCGGATGGATGCCGCCTCCGAAGAGGAGTGGCCGGTGGCGCGCCTGGCGCAGGTGAGCTGCGTCTCGGCGGCGCACTTCGCGCGCTCCTTCAAGGTGGCCTTCGGCCTGCCGCCGCACCGCTACCTGCTCTCGCGCCGCATCGAGCGCGCCAAGGCGCTGCTGCGCGAAACCGATCTGCCCATCACTGAAATCGCCTTCCGCACCGGTTGGCGCAGCCTGGGCACGTTCGGGCGCACCTTCCGCGATATCACCGGAGAAAATCCAGGCGAAATCCGCGAGCGCGAGCGGGCGGCGGCGGGGCAGCCGGGCCGCGTGCCCGCCTGTGTGCTTGGCGCTGCGCACCGGCCCCACCTCACCATGGCAGTTTCGGAGAAGCGGCGCCGGATGGCCGAACCTATACTGGGGACTCAAACAAAGGAGACCCTATGACTCAAGGTATCGAAGTAGCCGGACTGTATGTCCGCGACCAGGATGAAGCACTCGCGTTCTACGTGGACAAGCTGGGCTTCCGCGTCCACACGGACGTGCGCAACGGCGAGTATCGCTGGCTTACGGTCCAGCATCCGGAGCAGCCGTCGTTCCAGCTGGGCCTGTATGTGCCGGGGCCGCCCACCCACGATGCGGCGACCGCGCAGACGCTGTCCGCGATGGTGGCCAAGGGCGCCATGCCGCCCCTGGTGCTGGTGGTGGACGATTGCCGCGCCGCCTGGCACACCATGCGGGAACTCGGTGTGGAGTTCACGCAGGAGCCGGTCGACCGTTACGGCACCGTGGACGCCGGCTTCCGCGATCCATCGGGCAACGGCTGGAAAATGATACAGACACGCCGCTGAGTTCGTCGAGCGCCAGGCCATGCCGGCGTCAGCGCTTCAGCACCAGCCTGGCCTCCAGTCCGCCACCGGGACGGTTGTGCAGGGTGAGGCTGGCGTCCATGGCCCGCGTCAATTGGCGCGCGATGGCCAGGCCGAGGCCGGTGCCGCCGGTATTGCGGTTGCGCGAAGTTTCAATCCGCACGAAAGGTTCGAACACGGCGTCCAGCGATTCGGCCGGAATGCCGGGGCCACGGTCGAGCACGCTGATCGCCAGCAGGCCGGTGCCGGCGTGCGCGGCGTCGATCACGATCTCGGCCGCGCCGCCGAATTTCAGCGCGTTGTCGACCAGGTTGCCCAGCACCCGGCGCAGCGCCTGCGGGCGCGCCACCAGCGCCGCACCGGCCTTGCCTTGCAGGCTCACGTCGTGGCCGCCGTCGCGGTAGTCGGCCAGCATGCTGTCGAGCAGGGCGTCGGGATCGATACGCAGCGGCGTTTCGGCCGCGCCGTGCAGCGTGCGCGCATAGGCCACGCCTTCCTTGACCAGGGTTTCCATCTCCTGCAGGTCCTGCTGCAGCTTGGCGTGCTGCGGCGTGTCGTCGTCCATCATGTCCACCCGCAGGCGCATGCGCGTGATCGGGGTCTGCAGGTCGTGCGAGATGGCGGCCAGGATCTGCAGGCGCTCGGTCATATAGCCGGCGATGCGGTCCTGCATGGCGTTGAAGGCGCGCGCCGCGCGCGCCACCTCGGACGGGCCGTCCTCTGCCAGGCGCTCGGCCTTCAGGTCCGGCCCCAGCGCGTCGGCCGCCTGGGCCAGCTGGTGCAGCGGCCGCGTGGCCTGGCGCACCGCGTACCAGCAGCAGGCCGCCAGCAGCGCCAGCTGCAGCGCCAGCAGCAGCGGCAGCCAGCGCGACAGGGGAATGCCGTGCATGGGCGTGATGTCTATGGTCAGCGGCGCGCCGTCGCTCAGGCGCAAATGCACTTGCAGCCGCTCGCGCTCGCCGGGCACGGCGTTGGCCGTCAGTTCGTAGCTGGTGCCGATGCCGTCGGCGATCGAGGCCGCCACCCGGGCCGACAGCGTGGCGTCCGGCGCCACGCCGGCCACGCCGGGCTCGAGCATGAAGTGGTAGCTGCGGCGCGCCAGCCGGGGCAGCCAGGCGGGGCGCTCGGCGGCGGGCAGGCGGTCCAGCAGGGCCACCGAGCTGGCCACTTCGCGCTCGATATAGCCCATCATCACGTTCATGGTGGCCTGGTTGCGCTCCGTCATGGTGAGCCAGAAGGAGGTGGCGTTGGCGGCGGCCAGGCCGATGAACAGGATCAGCGCCAGGCGCGCGAACAGCGAGCGCGGCCAGCGCAAGGGGCCGGCTGCCATCAGTCGCGCCCTTCCAGCACCGTCACGGCGGACGAGAACACATAGCCTTCGCTGCGCAGCGTCTTGATATAGCGCGGCTCGCGCGCCACGTCCTTCAGCGTCTGACGCAAGCGGCTCACCAGCAGGTCGATGGAGCGGTCGAAGGCGTCGGCCTGGCGGCCCTGGGTCAGGTTCAGCAGCTGGTCGCGCGTGAGCACCCGCTGCGGGTGGTCGAGGAAGACGCGCAGCAGCCGGTACTCGGCGCCGCTGAGCGCCACCATGGTGCCGTCGGCGTCCAGCAGGTGGCGCGCCACCGTGTCCAGCTTCCAGTCGCCGAAGCCCAGCATGTGGGCCGCTTCGGTCACCTGCATATTCTTGGGCAGCATGCGCGCGCGGCGCAGCACGGCGCGGATGCGCGCCAGCAGCTCGCGCGAGGCGAAGGGCTTGGCCAGGTAGTCGTCGGCGCCCATCTCCAGGCCGACGATGCGGTCGGCCTCCTCGGCCAGCGCGGTCAGCATCAGCACCGGCACCGTGCGGTGCTTGCCGGCCCGCAGCTCGCGGCACAGCAGCAGGCCGTCCTCGCCGGGCAGCATCAGGTCCAGCACGATCAGGTCCGGCTCGCCCTGTTCCAGCACGGCGCGCATCTGGCGTCCGTTGGCGGCCAGCGAGACGCGCATGCCGTTCTTTTCAAGGTAGGCCGCCAGCAGTTCGCGGATGCCTCTGTCGTCGTCGACGATCAATACGTGGTCGTTAGTGTCCATGCAGCCATGATACCCCAGCGCATTTGCATGTTTGTATCCCCATGTATCCCCCGCGCCGGCATACACACTACATTGCAGCGCCGCCGTTCGGCCGACACAAGCGGGATACCTGGGCGCGGTCCAATGGCGTCTTCTATCCTTCTTTTATCCTGTTAGGCGGAGCGCCCCATGCACAACCTGCTCGAAACGCTGCTGGCCCTGCTGGCCGGCGTCTTCACCATCGCCTCGCCGTGCGTGCTGCCGGTGATGCCCATCCTGCTGGGCAGCGCCGCGGCCACCGCAGGCGGCGCCGGCCAGCCGGCCGGCCTGGACCGCCGCCGGCCGCTGTACATCATCGCCGGCTTCATCCTCACGTTCGCGTCCTTCGCCATGCTGCTGGGCGCGGTGTCGTCCGTGGTGCAGGCGGCGCAGGAGGCGCTGCGCAACGCCGCCATCGCGCTGCTGGCGCTGTCCGGCCTGCTGCGCCTGTGGCCCCGTCCCTATGACTGGCTGGTGGCCGGGGTGCAGCGGGCCCTGCCCGGCATGGGCGGCGGCGCGGGGCCGGCCGGCGCGCGGGGCGGCAACCTGGGCGGCTTTGTGCTGGGCATGTCGCTGGGCGCGGTGTGGACGCCGTGCGCCGGTCCCGTGCTGGCCTCCATCCTGGCGCTGGTGGTGAAGGCGCAAGACCTGGGCCGGTCGGCGCTGCTGATCACGCTGTACGCCGCCGGCGCCGCCATACCCATGCTGGCCATCCTGTACGGCGGCCAGTACGCCGGCGCGCGGGTGCGCGTGCTGGCGCGCCATGCCGGGCGCCTGCAGCAGGTGTTCGGCGTGCTCGTGATGGCCACCGCCTTCGCTATATATATGCAGTACGACATCCTGGCCTATTCCAGGCTGGCTGCCTTCTTCCCCTCCCTGAAAGGACTCTGATATGTTTTTGACACGCACAGCTGCGGCCGCCGCCGCCCTGGCCCTGGCCTCCGGCCTGGCCGCCGCCGGTCCGTTGAAGAACCCGGCCGCCGCGCCGGAGTTCACCGGCATCGAGAAATGGCTGAACAGCGAGCCGCTCACCGTGCAGCAGCTGCGCGGCAAGGTGGTGCTGGTGGATTTCTGGACCTACACGTGCATTAATTGCATCAACGTGCTGCCGCACGTCAAGTCCTGGTACGAGAAGTATAAGGACCAGGGCCTGGTGGTGGTCGGGGTGCACACGCCCGAATTCCCCTTCGAGCGCAGCACCGCCAATGTGCAGACCGCCATCAAGCGCTTCGATATCCGCTATCCGGTGGCGCAGGACAACCGCTACGCCACCTGGAGCGCCTACCGCAACCAGTACTGGCCGGCGCTGTATTTGATCGACCGCAACGGCAAGGTGGTCTATACCCACTTCGGCGAGGGGCAGTACGGCCAGACCGAGGCGGCGATCCAGGCGCTGCTGGCGCAAAAAGGTTGAACAGGCAAGCTTGCCTGTGTTCAGGACAAGCCCGGCCGCTGCGCCGGGCTTTTTTTCGTCCCGCAGTCAGTGAATTGATAGCAGGAAATCAGCTTGTTTGTCAGATAGGCATCCTCCTTGCCGCCCTAGAATAAAGCTTGTGTGCTTGTCTTTTCACTATGGAAAAGTTGTCGTTTACTCGAGTTGTTTGATGGCGACAGGAAATTAAATAAGTGCTGCATGGCAAGTAAATCCGCTATACTTGCCGGTAATGTCTATTTGCTGCCTGCATTTCTGGCGGCATCAGAGAGGGGGAGTAGCAGCCTCCCTATGAAATTGCCCCAAGTTAACAAGTTTACTTAATGAAAGCACCGCTGCGGTCGCTTTGTAACGAAGCGTAGTTTTGCGTTGCGGTGTTGCGTCAGTTCGATGACGGCGAGTAAAAGTTGACCGGTAAGTAACATTCCTGTCACTTTTGTTTACTAAAGTTAAGCGAACTGTTGACGTTAAGAATGAAAAGCGCGCTCTTTTTATAGGGCGCTGTGCCACAGATTAGCGATTGGAGCCCCGGGAATAGCCCACAGGCTCCAGTTCGTGCCCAGTCAGATTCGAGTAGTGCCCCAAGGAGAATGGAAATGAGTATCGTAACCAGCTTGTCCACAGACCAAATTGCCTCACTTTCGACCGCGCAGATTGCGGGTCTGGCGACAGCTGATATCGCTGGCCTTTCCTCCGACCAGTTCCGGGCGCTGACGACCGACCAGATGGGCGTGTTCACCAGCGCCCAAATTCCGTCGTTCACCACCAGCCAGCTGGCCGGCGCGCTGACCACGGACCAGACCGTTGCGCTGACGTCCGCGCAGTTCGCTTCCCTGACCAGCGGCCAGGTCGCCGCGCTGTCGACCGACGCGATGAAAGCCATCGAGTCCAACGACATCGCCGCGCTGAAGACCGCCTCCATTGCTGCACTGAAAACGAACCAAGTCGCGGTGCTGGGCTCCGACCAGATCGGCGCGCTGACCAGCGGCCAGGCCGCCGCGCTGACCACCAACGCGATCGCCGCCGGCCTGACGACCGACCAGATCGTCGCCCTGGGCACCAACCATACCGCCGTGCTGAGCTCGGCTCAAGTCGCTGCCTTCAGCACCGACGGCATCGCCGCCATGCAGACCGAAGACCTGGCCGCGCTGCGCACCGTCGCCATCGCCGGCCTGAAGTCCACTCAGCTGGCCGCGCTGACCACCGACCAGGTCGTCGGCCTGGGCACCAACCAGGTTGCCGCGCTGACCAGCGCCCAAGCCGGCGCGCTGACCACCGATGGCATCAAAGCCATGGAAACCAGCGACCTGGCCGCCCTGAAGTCGTCCGCCCTCGCCGGCTTGAACACCGCCCAGATCGCTGCGCTGACGACCGACCAGATCGGCGCCATGACCACCGGCCAGTTCGCCGCGCTGAGCGTCACCCAGATCGGCGCCGGCCTGACGACCGACCAGGTTGTCGCCATGAACTCGGCGCAGATCGGCGTGCTGAGCACCGCCCAGGTCGCCGCCTTCACCACCGACGCCATCAAGGCCATCGAAACCAATGATCTGGTGGCCCTGAAGTCGACCGTGATCGCCGCCCTGAAAACCAACCAGATCGCCGCCCTGACCACCGACCAGGTCAACAACCTGTCGAGCAGCCAGGTTGCCGCGCTGACGACCACCGCCATCGCGACCGCGCTGAGTACCGACCAGGTTGTCGCCCTGAATAGCCAGCAAGCCGGCGCCCTGAGCTCGAGCCAGGTGGCCGCCTTCACCACCGACGGCATCGCCGCGCTGCAAACCGAAGACCTGGCCGCGCTGAAGACCGCCGCCATCGCCGGCCTGCGCACCGCGCAAGTGGCCGCACTGACCACCGACCAGGTTGTTGGCCTGGGTACCAACCAGGTTGCCGCGCTGACCAGCGCCCAAGCTGGCGCCCTGACCACCGACGGCATCAAGGCCATGGAGACCAGTGACCTGGCCGTGCTGAAATCGGCTGCCATCGCCGGCCTGAGCACCGCCCAGATTTCGGTGCTGACCACCGACCAGATCGGCGCCATGACCTCCGGCCAGTTTGCCGCCCTGAGCGTCACCCAGATCGGCGCCGGCCTGACCACCGACCAGATCGTGGCCATGAACTCCGCCCAGTTCGGCGCGTTCACCACCACCCAGTTCAACGCCCTGTCGACCGACTCGATCAAAGCCATCGAGACCAACGACATCGTCGGCCTGAAATCGACCGTGATCGCCGCGCTGAAAACCAACCAGATCGCCGCCCTGACGACCGACCAGGTGAACAGCCTGACCAGCAGCCAGGTCGCAGCGCTGACCACCACCGCCATCGCCACCGCGCTGAGCACCGACCAGGTGGTTGCCCTGAACAGCGTACAAGCATCGGCCCTGAGCTCGCTGCAAGTGGCTGCCTTCACCACCGACGCCATTGCCGCGCTGCAGACCGAAGACCTGGCCGCGCTGAAAACGTCGGCCATCGCCGGCCTGAAGTCGTCGCAAATGGCCGCGCTGACCACCGACCAGGTGGTGGGCCTGGGCACCAACCAGGTTGCCGCGCTGACCAGCACCCAGGCTGGCGCGCTGACCACCGACGGCATCAAGGCCATGGAGACCAATGACCTGGCCGTGCTGAAATCGGCTGCCATCGCCGGCCTGAACACTGCCCAGATCTCGGTGCTGACCACCGACCAGATCGGCGCCATGTCCTCCGGCCAGTTCAGCGCCCTGAGCACCACCCAGATCGCTGCGGGCCTGACCACCGACCAGATCGTGGCCATGAACTCGGCCCAGTTCGGCGCGTTCACCACCACCCAGTTCAGCGCCCTGTCGACCGACTCGATCAAAGCCATCGAGACCAACGACATCGTCGGCCTGAAATCGACCGTGATCGCCGCGCTGAAGACCAACCAGGTCGCCGCCCTGACGACGGACCAGGTCAACAACCTGACCAGCAGCCAGGTCGCCGCCCTGACCACCACCGCCATCGCCAGCGCGCTGAGCACCGACCAGGTCGTGGCGCTGAACAGCGTGCAAGCATCGGCGCTGAGCTCGCTGCAAGTGGCTGCCTTCACCACCGACGCCATCGCCGCCCTGCAGACCGAAGACCTGGCCGCGCTGAAAACGTCGGCCATCGCCGGCCTGAAGACTGCGCAAATGGCCGCACTGAGCACCGACCAGGTGGTGGGCCTGGGCACCAACCAGGTTGCCGCGCTGACCAGCGCCCAGGCTGGCGCGCTGACCACCGACGGCATCAAGGCCATGGAGACCAACGACCTGGCCGTGCTGAAATCAGCCGCCATCGCTGGCCTGAGCACTGCCCAGATCTCGGTGCTGACGACCGACCAGATCGGCGCCATGTCCTCCGGCCAGTTCAGCGCCCTGAGCGTCACCCAGATCGGCGCCGGCCTGACCACCGACCAGATCGTGGCCATGAACTCCGCCCAGTTCGGCGCGTTCACCACCACCCAGTTCGGCGCGCTGTCGACCGACTCGATCAAAGCCATCGAGACCAACGACATCGTCGGCCTGAAATCGACCGTGATCGCCGCGCTGAAAACCAACCAGATCGCCGCCCTGACGACCGACCAGGTGAACAGCCTGACCAGCAGCCAGGTCGCCGCCCTGACCACCACCGCCATCGCCACCGCGCTGAGCACCGACCAGGTCGTCGCCCTGAACAGCGTGCAAGCATCGGCGCTGAGCTCGAGCCAGGTTGCCGCCTTCACCACCGATGCCATCGCCGCCCTGCAGACCGAAGATCTGGCCGCGCTGAAAACCGCCGCCATCGCCGGCCTGAAAACCGCGCAAGTGGCCGCGCTGAGCACTGATCAGGTCGTGGGCTTGGGCACCAACCAGGTTGCCGCGCTGACCAGCGCCCAGGCTGGCGCGCTGACCACCGACGGCATCAAGGCCATGGAGACCAACGACCTGGCCGCCCTGAAGTCGGCTGCCATCGCCGGCCTGAACACGGCCCAGATCTCGGTGCTGACCACCGACCAGATCGGCGCTATGTCCTCCGGCCAGTTCAGCGCCCTGAGCACCACCCAGATCGCCGCCGGCCTGAACACCGACCAGATCGTGGCCATGAACTCGGCCCAGTTCGGCGCGTTCACCACCAGCCAGTTCAACGCCCTGTCGACCGACTCGATCAAAGCCATCGAGACCAACGACATCGTCGGCCTGAAATCGACCGTGATCGCCGCGCTGAAAACCAACCAGATCGCCGCCCTGACGACCGACCAGGTGAACAGCCTGACCAGCAGCCAGGTCGCCGCGCTGACCACCACCGCCATCGCCACCGCGCTGAGCACCGACCAGGTTGTCGCCCTGAACAGCGTGCAAGCATCGGCGCTGAGCTCGAGCCAGGTTGCCGCCTTCACCACCGACGCCATCGCCGCCCTGCAGACCGAAGACCTGGCCGCGCTGAAAACCGCCGCCATCGCCGGCCTGAAAACAGCGCAAGTGGCCGCGCTGAGCACTGACCAGGTCGTGGGCCTGGGCACCAACCAGGTTGCCGCGCTGACCAGCGCCCAGGCTGGCGCGCTGACCACCGACGGCATCAAGGCCATGGAGACCAATGACCTGGCCGTGCTGAAGTCGGCTGCCATCGCCGGCCTGAACACTGCCCAGATCTCGGTGCTGACCACCGACCAGATCGGCGCCATGTCCTCCGGCCAGTTCAGCGCCCTGAGCACCACCCAGATCGCCGCCGGCCTGAACACCGACCAGATCGTGGCCATGAACTCGGCCCAGTTCGGCGCGTTCACCACCAGCCAGTTCAACGCGCTGTCGACCGACTCGATCAAAGCCATCGAGACCAACGACATCGTCGGCCTGAAATCGACCGTGATCGCCGCGCTGAAAACCAACCAGATCGCCGCCCTGACGACCGACCAGGTGAACAGCCTGACGAGCAGCCAGGTCGCCGCGCTGACCACCACCGCCATCGCCACCGCGCTGAGCACCGACCAGGTCGTGGCCCTGAACAGCGTACAAGCATCGGCCCTGAGCTCGCTGCAAGTGGCTGCCTTCACCACCGACGCGATCAAGGCTCTGCAGACCGAAGACCTGGCCGCGCTGAAAACCGCCGCCATCGCCGGCCTGAAGACCGCGCAAGTGGCCGCGCTGACCACCGACCAGGTGGTTGGCCTGGGTACCAACCAGGTTGCCGCGCTGACCAGCGCCCAGGCTGGCGCGCTGACCACCGACGGCATCAAGGCCATGGAGACCAACGATCTGGCCGCGCTGAAGTCGGCTGCCATCGCCGGCCTGAAAACCGACCAGATCTCGGTGCTGACGACCGACCAGATCGGCGCCATGACCTCCGGCCAGTTCAGCGCCCTGAGCACCACCCAGATCGCTTCGGGCCTGACGACCGACCAGATCGTGGCCATGAACTCGGCCCAGTTCGGCGCGTTCACCACCACCCAGTTCGGCGCGCTGTCGACCGACTCGATCAAAGCCATCGAGACCAACGACATCGTCGGCCTGAAATCGACCGTGATCGCCGCGCTGAAAACCAACCAGATCGCCGCCCTGACGACGGACCAGGTCAACAACCTGACCAGCAGCCAGGTCGCCGCCCTGACCACCAGCGCGATCGCCGCGTCCCTGAGCACCGACCAGGTTGTGGCGCTGAACAGCCTGCAAGCCTCGGCGCTGAGCTCGAGCCAGGTGGCCGCCTTCACCACCGACGCGATCAAGGCTCTGCAGACCGAAGACCTGGCCGCGCTGAAAACCTCGGCCATCGCCGGCCTGAAAACCGCGCAAATGGCTGCGCTGACCACCGACCAGGTGGTTGGCCTGGGCACCAATCAGGTTGCCGCGCTGACCAGCGCCCAAGCTGGCGCCCTGACCACCGACGGCATCAAGGCCATGGAGACCAACGACCTGGCCGCGCTGAAATCGGCTGCCATCGCCGGCCTGAAAACCGACCAGATCTCGGTGCTGACGACCGACCAGATCGGCGCCATGTCCTCCGGCCAGTTCAGCGCCCTGAGCACCACGCAGATCGCTTCGGGCCTGACCACCGACCAGATCGTGGCCATGAACTCGGCCCAGTTCGGCGCGTTCACCACCACCCAGTTTGTGGCGCTGACGACCGATTCGATCAAAGCCATCGAGACCAACGACATCGTCGGCCTGAAATCGACCGTGATCGCCGCGCTGAAAACCAATCAGGTTGCCGCCCTGACGACTGACCAGGTCAACAACCTGACCAGCAGCCAGGTCGCCGCCCTGACCACCAGCGCCATCGCCGCCGCGCTGAGCACCGACCAAGTGGTCGCTCTGAACAGCGTGCAAGCATCGGCACTGAGCTCGAGCCAGGTGGCTGCCTTCACCACCGACGCCATCGCCGCCCTGCAGACCGAAGATCTGGCTGCGCTGCGCACGGTAGCGATCGCCGGCCTGAAAACCGCGCAGATCGCTGTGCTGACCACGGATCAAGTGGTGGGCCTGGGCACCAGCCAGGTTGCCGCGCTGAACAGCGCGCAAGCTGCGGCGCTGACCACCGACGGCATCAAGGCCATGGAGACCAACGATCTGGCCGTGCTGAAATCGGCTTCGATCTCGGCGCTGAACTCCAGCCACATCGCCGCGCTGACGACCGACCAGCTGGTGGCGATGACCACCGGCCAGTTCAGCGCGCTGATCAGCACGCAGATCGCCGGTCTGTCGACCGACCAGGTGGCTTCGCTGGAAACGAACGACATGCGTGCCCTGCGCACGGCGGCCATCCGCGCCATGTCGACCGACCAGCTGCGCAGCCTGACGACGACCCAGGTTCACACGCTGACCAGCTCGCAAGTCTGCGCCCTGACCTCGAACCAGATCCAGGCCATGACCACCGACCAGATCAACGCCTTCGTCAGCCCGTTCTACACGCCTATCGTGCTGGATCTGGACGGTAACGGCATCGACACCCTGGCGTTTGGCGACGGCGTCAAGTTCGATGTGCTGGGCACCGGCACCGCGGTCAATACCGGCTGGGTACGCGGCAACGACGGCCTGCTGGCCCTGGACCGCAACGGCGACGGCATGATCAACGACGGCACCGAGCTGTTCGGCGCAGGCACCACGCTGGCCAACGGCCAGAAGGCGAAGACCGGCTACGAAGCGATGGCTGAACTGGATAGCAACAAGGATGGCGCGCTGACCAGTGCTGACAGTGCCTTCGGCGACCTGCGCGTCTGGGTGGATGGCAATGCGGACGGCGTCAGCCAGGCAAGCGAGCTGAAATCGCTGGCCGAGCTGAACATCACCAAGCTGAACCTGGGCGCCAAGCAGGATGTGTCTCTGAACAACGGCAACATCGTCGGTCTGACCTCGACCTACGAAACCGCCGACGGCCAGAGCCACGCCGCAGCCGACGTCTGGTTCGCCGGCAGCAACGTGGCGCCGGGCGCGGCGGATCTGCGCGGCAGCGTCAACGGCCTGGTGCAAGCGATGTCTTCCTTCAGCAGCAGCGACGCACCGGCAACGGGCGGCACGCTGAAACTGGATGGCGGCAGCCAGAACGTGGCCAGCAGCGTTGCCAACCTGGCCGACGCGCTGAAACAGTTCGACGCGACCAAGCTGAACGGAGCCGCAGGACTGGCGCCGGCTGGTGAAGATCTGCGCCTCAAAGCGCTGCACGGCACCGGCCAGGGCTTCCTGGCAGCACCGAAGTAAGTAAGATCTGAGAGCGGCAAGACTTCGGTCTTGCCGCTTTTTTTTTCGCTATCCTAAAAGCAACAGCTGTTAATCAATTGCTTCTAGGCAGCAAGTAGCTCATTTATAATCATGTAACAACTGGTTTTTTGCATAGCCGTGGCCACCGCCACAGAACAACACAAATAAAAACGCTGGTGCTACAGGCTCTGCCTTGTAAGCGCCTGTTTTTGTCTACAGCGCAATACAAGGAGAGTGGGAATGGGCTTTATCAATCTATTAAATACCGATCAAATCGCCGGTCTGGGCACCGATCAGATCGGTACGATTCCTTCCGAGGACATCTCAGCGCTGACTTCTGCGCAGTTCGGTGCCTTTACATCGGCCCATATCCCCTTCTTTAGCACCGCGATGCTGCGTGCCCTGGGCACCACCCAGGTGGCCGGTCTGAACAGCAACCAGGCAGCGGTGCTGAGTTCCTCCCAGCTTGGCGCCCTGACCACAGCCAGCGTCGCGGCACTCTCCACGGATGACGTTGCCGTGTTGAAAACGAGTGCCATCCTCGGCTTGACCACCGCCCAGGTCAGTGCCCTGAAAACCCAGCAAGTGGTGGCTTTGACCACCGATGCCGCTCGTGCGCTGAGCTCGGCTCAAGCCGGCGCGCTGAGCACCGCCAGCGTCGCGGCGCTGGAAACTTCCGATCTGGCCGTGCTGAGCACCGCTGCCGTGCGCGCCCTGAGCAGCGCCCAGGTTGGCGCGCTGACCACCGACCAGGTTGTCGCCCTGAGTACCACGCAAGTGGCTGCCCTGGTGACCAGCCAGGCTGTCGGCTTGGGCACGGACGCCATCCGCGCCATCGAAACGCGTGACCTGGCCGCCATCGGCACCAGCATCATCTCGACGCTGAGCTCGACCCAGGTTGGCGCACTGACCACCGACCAGGTTGCGTCCCTGAACACGGCTGCTGTCGGCGCCCTGAGCACGCTGAGCATCGCCAACGGCCTGAAAACCAACCAGGTCGTTGCGCTGGCGTCGCATCAGTTCGCCGCGATGAATGCGCTGCAGGTGGCGGCGCTGAGCACCGACGGCATTGCCGCCATTGAAACCAACGACCTGCGCGGCCTCACGACCGCCGCCATCGCCGGCCTGCGCACCGCGCAAGTCGCCGTGCTGACTACCGACCAGGTGGCCAACCTGTCGGCCACGCAAGTTGCCGCGTTGACTACGGCTGCCGTTGCACAAGGTCTGAAAACCCACCAGATCGTAGCGCTGACCACCGACGCCGCCGCCGCCCTGAGCAGCGCCCAAGTCGCCGCCCTGAGCACCGCCAACGTCGCCGCGCTGGAAACGGCTGATCTGGCCGCGCTGAAAACCGCCGCCATCCGCGCGCTGAGCAGCAGCCAGGTTGGCGCACTGACCACCGACCAGATTGTCGCCCTGAGCACCACGCAAGTGGCTGCCCTGGTCAGCAGCCAAACTGTCGGCCTGGGCACCGACGCCATCCGCGCCATCGAAACGCGTGACCTGGCGGCGATTGGCACCAGCATCATCTCGACCCTGAGCTCGACGCAGATCACCGCGCTGTCGACCGACCAGGTTGCGTCCTTGAACTCGGCCGCCATCGGGGCGCTGAGCACCCAAGGTATCGCCAATGGCCTGAAGAGCAACCAGGTTGTCGCACTGGGCTCGCACCAGTTCGCCGCGATGAACGCGCTGCAAGTGGCTGCCCTGAGCACCGAAGGCATTGCCGCTATCGAGACCAATGACCTGCGCGGCCTCACGACCGCCGCCATCGCCGGCCTGCGCACCGCGCAAGTCGCCGTGCTGACCACCGACCAGGTGGCCAACCTGTCGGCCACGCAAGTTGCCGCGCTGACCACGGCTGCCGTTGCGCAAGGTCTGAAAACCCACCAGATCGTAGCGCTGACCACCGACGCCGCCGCCGCCCTGAGCAGCGCGCAAGCCGCCGCGTTGAGCACCGCCAACGTGGCCGCGCTGGAAACGGCTGATCTGGCTGCGCTGAAAACCGCCGCCATCCGCGCGCTGAGCAGCAGCCAGGTTGGCGCGCTGACCACCGACCAGGTTGTTGCCCTGAGCACCACGCAAGTGGCTGCCCTGGTGAGCAGCCAGGCTGCCGGCCTGGGCACCGACGCCATCCGCGCTATCGAAACGCGTGACCTGGCAGCGATTGGCACCGGCATCATCTCCACGCTGAGCTCGACGCAGATCACCGCGCTGTCGACCGACCAGGTTGCGTCCTTGAACTCGGCCGCCATCGGGGCGCTGAGCACCCAAGGTATCGCCAACGGCCTGAAGAGCAACCAGGTTGTCGCGCTGGGCTCGCACCAGTTCGCCGCGATGAACGCGCTGCAAGTGGCTGCCCTGAGCACCGAAGGCATCGCCGCCATCGAGACCAATGACCTGCGCGGCCTCACGACCGCCGCCATCGCCGGCCTGCGCACCGCGCAAGTCGCCGTGCTGACCACCGACCAGGTGGCCAACCTGTCGGCCACGCAAGTTGCCGCGCTGACCACGGCCGCCGTTGCGCAAGGTCTGAAAACCCACCAGGTCGTAGCGCTGACCACCGACGCCGCCGCCGCCCTGAGCAGCGCGCAAGCCGCCGCCCTGAGCACCGCCAACGTGGCCGCGCTGGAAACGGCCGATCTGGCTGCGCTGAAAACCGCCGCCATCCGCGCCCTGAGCAGCAGCCAGGTTGGCGCACTGACCACCGACCAGGTTGTCGCCCTGAGCACCACGCAAGTGGCTGCCCTGGTCAGCAGCCAGGCTGCCGGCCTGGGCACCGACGCCATCCGCGCAATTGAAACGCGTGATCTGGCGGCGATTGGCACCAGCATCATCTCGACCCTGAGCTCGACGCAGATCACCGCGCTGTCGACCGACCAGGTTGCGTCCTTGAACTCGGCCGCCATCGGCGCGTTGAGCACCTCTGGCATCGCCAACGGCCTGAAGAGCAATCAGGTTGTCGCACTGGGCTCGCACCAGTTCGCCGCGATGAACGCGCTGCAAGTGGCTGCCCTGAGCACCGAAGGCATCGCCGCCATCGAGACCAATGACCTGCGCGGCCTCACGACCGCCGCCATCGCCGGCCTGCGCACCGCGCAAGTCGCCGTGCTGACCACCGACCAGGTGGCCAACCTGTCGGCCACGCAAGTTGCCGCGCTGACCACGGCCGCCGTTGCGCAAGGTCTGAAAACCCACCAGATCGTAGCGCTGACCACCGACGCCGCCGCCGCCCTGAGCAGCGCGCAGGCCGCCGCGTTGAGCACCGCCAATGTGGCCGCGCTGGAAACGGCCGATCTGGCCGCGCTGAAAACCGCCGCCATCCGCGCCCTGAGCAGCAGCCAGGTTGGCGCGCTGACCACCGACCAGGTTGTCGCCCTGAGCACCACGCAAGTGGCCGCGCTGGTCAGCAGCCAGGCTGCCGGCCTGGGCACCGACGCCATCCGCGCCATTGAAACGCGTGACCTGGCAGCGATTGGCACCAGCATCATCTCGACCCTGAGCTCGACGCAGATCACCGCGCTGTCGACCGACCAGGTTGCGTCCTTGAACTCGGCCGCCATCGGCGCGCTGAGCACCCAAGGTATCGCCAACGGCCTGAAGAGCAACCAGGTTGTCGCGCTGGGCTCGCACCAGTTCGCCGCGATGAACGCGCTGCAAGTGGCTGCCCTGAGCACCGAAGGCATCGCCGCCATCGAGACCAATGACCTGCGCGGCCTCACGACCGCCGCCATCGCCGGCCTGCGCACCGCGCAAGTCGCCGTGCTGACCACCGACCAGGTGGCCAACCTGTCGGCCACGCAAGTTGCCGCGCTGACCACGGCTGCCGTTGCGCAAGGTCTGAAAACCCACCAGATCGTAGCGCTGACCACCGACGCCGCCGCCGCCCTGAGCAGCGCGCAAGCCGCCGCCCTGAGCACCGCCAACGTGGCCGCGCTGGAAACGGCTGATCTGGCTGCGCTGAAAACCGCCGCCATCCGCGCCCTGAGCAGCAGCCAGGTTGGCGCGCTGACCACCGACCAGGTTGTCGCCCTGAGCACCACGCAAGTGGCTGCCCTGGTCAGCAGCCAGGCTGCCGGCCTGGGCACCGACGCCATCCGCGCAATTGAAACGCGTGATCTGGCGGCGATTGGCACCAGCATCATCTCGACCCTGAGCTCGACGCAGATCACCGCGCTGTCGACCGACCAGGTTGCGTCCTTGAACTCGGCCGCCATCGGCGCGTTGAGCACCTCTGGCATCGCCAACGGCCTGAAGAGCAATCAGGTTGTCGCGCTGGGATCGCACCAGTTCGCCGCGATGAACGCGCTGCAAGTGGCTGCCCTGAGCACCGAAGGCATCGCCGCCATCGAGACCAATGACCTGCGCGGCCTCACGACCGCCGCCATCGCCGGCCTGCGCACCGCGCAAGTCGCCGTGCTGACCACCGACCAGGTGGCCAACCTGTCGGCCACGCAAGTTGCCGCGTTGACTACGGCTGCCGTTGCACAAGGTCTGAAAACCCACCAGGTCGTAGCGCTGACCACCGACGCCGCCGCCGCCCTGAGCAGCGCGCAAGCCGCCGCCCTGAGCACCGCCAACGTGGCCGCGCTGGAAACGGCTGATCTGGCTGCGCTGAAAACCGCCGCCATCCGCGCCCTGAGCAGCAGCCAGGTTGGCGCGCTGACCACCGACCAGGTTGTTGCCCTGAGCACCACGCAAGTGGCCGCCCTGGTCAGCAGCCAGGCCGCCGGCCTGGGCACCGACGCCATCCGCGCCATTGAAACGCGTGACCTGGCGGCCATCGGCACCAGCATCATCTCGACCTTGAGCTCGACGCAGATCACCGCGCTGTCGACCGACCAGGTTGCGTCCTTGAACTCGGCCGCCATCGGGGCGCTGAGCACCCAAGGTATCGCCAATGGCCTGAAGAGCAACCAGGTTGTCGCACTGGGCTCGCACCAGTTCGCCGCGATGAACGCGCTGCAAGTGGCTGCCCTGAGCACCGAAGGCATCGCCGCCATCGAGACCAATGACCTGCGCGGCCTCACGACCGCCGCCATCGCCGGCCTGCGCACCGCGCAAGTCGCCGTGCTGACCACCGACCAGGTGGCCAACCTGTCGGCCACGCAAGTTGCCGCGCTGACCACGGCTGCCGTTGCGCAAGGTCTGAAAACCCACCAGATCGTAGCGCTGACCACCGACGCCGCCGCCGCCCTGAGCAGCGCGCAAGCCGCCGCGTTGAGCACCGCCAACGTGGCCGCGCTGGAAACGGCTGATCTGGCCGCACTGAAAACCGCCGCCATCCGCGCCCTGAGCAGCAGCCAGGTTGGCGCGCTGACCACCGACCAGGTTGTCGCCCTGAGCACCACGCAAGTGGCCGCGCTGGTCAGCAGCCAGGCTGCCGGCCTGGGCACCGACGCCATCCGCGCCATTGAAACGCGTGATCTGGCGGCGATTGGCACCAGCATCATCTCGACCCTGAGCTCGACGCAGATCACCGCGCTGTCGACCGATCAGGTTGCGTCCTTGAACTCGGCCGCCATCGGCGCGCTGAGCACCCAAGGTATCGCCAATGGCCTGAAGAGCAACCAGGTTGTCGCGCTGGGCTCGCACCAGTTCGCCGCGATGAACGCGCTGCAAGTGGCTGCCCTGAGCACCGAAGGCATCGCCGCCATCGAGACCAATGACCTGCGCGGCCTCACGACCGCCGCCATCGCCGGCCTGCGCACCGCGCAAGTCGCCGTGCTGACCACCGACCAGGTGGCTAACCTGTTGGCCACGCAAGTTGCCGCGCTGACCACGGCTGCCGTTGCGCAAGGTCTGAAAACCCACCAGGTCGTAGCGCTGACCACCGACGCCGCCGCCGCCCTGAGCAGCGCCCAAGCCGCCGCCCTGAGCACCGCCAATGTGGCCGCGCTGGAAACGGCCGATCTGGCCGCGCTGAAAACCGCCGCCATCCGCGCGCTGAGCAGCAGCCAGGTAGGCGCGCTGACCACCGACCAGGTTGTTGCCCTGAGCACCACGCAAGTGGCCGCGCTGGTGAGCAGCCAGGCTGCCGGCCTGGGCACCGACGCCATCCGCGCCATTGAAACGCGTGATCTGGCGGCGATTGGCACCAGCATCATCTCGACCCTGAGCTCGACGCAGATCACCGCGCTGTCGACCGATCAGGTTGCGTCCTTGAACTCGGCCGCCATCGGCGCGCTGAGCACCACCGGCATCGCCAACGGCCTGAAGACCAACCAGGTCGCCGCGCTGGCGTCGCATCAGTTCGCCGCGATGAATGCGCTGCAGGTGGCGGCGCTGAGCACCGACGGCATTGCCGCCATTGAAACCAACGACCTGCGCGGCCTCACGACCGCCGCCATCGCCGGCCTGCGCACCGCGCAAGTGGCCGCGCTGAGCACCGACCAGGTAGCCAACCTGTCGTCCGTGCAAGTCGCCGCGCTGAGCACGGCAGCGATTGCACAGGGTCTGAAAACCCATCAGATCGCCGCACTGACGGTTGCCGGCGCCGGCGCACTGAGCTCGGTCCAGGCTACCGCGCTGAGCACCGCCAACGTCGCTGCGCTGGAAACGTCCGATCTGGCCGCACTGAGCACCGCAGCAGTTCGTGCGCTGAGCAGCAGCCAGGTAGGCGCGCTGACCACCGACCAGGTTGTCGCCCTGAGCACCACGCAAGTGGCCGCCCTGGTCAGCAGCCAGGCCGCCGGCTTCGGCACCGACGCCATCCGCGCCATTGAAACGCGTGATCTGGCGGTGATCGGCACCAGCATCATCTCGACCCTGAAATCGACCCAGGTTGGCGCGCTGACCACCGACCAGGTTTCGTCCCTGAGCTCGGCGGCTGTCGGCGCCCTGAGCACGTCCAGCATCGCCAATGGCCTGAAGACCGACCAAGTCGTGGCGCTGGGCTCGCACCAGTTCGCCGCGCTGAGCGCGCTGCAAGTGGCTGCGCTGAGCACCGAGGGCATCGCCGCCATCGAAACCAACGACCTGCGCGGCCTGACCACGGCCGCCATCGCCGGCCTGCGGACCGCGCAAGTGGCCGCGCTGACCAGCGACCAGGTAGCCAACCTGTCGACCGCGCAAGTTGCCGCGCTGACGACGGCTGCGATCGCCCAAGGCTTGAAAACCAGCCAGATCGCAGCACTGACGGTCGCCGAAGCAGGCGTGCTGAGCTCGGCACAGCTTGCCTCGTTGAGCACCGCCAACGTGGCCGCGCTGGAAACCTCCGACCTCGCCGCGCTGCAGACCACGGCCGTACGCGGCCTCAGCAGCAGCCAGATCGCCGCGCTGACCACGGATCAGGTGGTGGCCCTGACCACGTCGCAAGCTGCAACCCTGGGCAGTCACCAGGTCGCGGCCCTGACCACCGACGGCATCCGCGCCATGCAAACGGCGGATCTGACGGTACTGGCCAGCCTCGGCATCGCCGCGCTGGGTTCGGCGCAGGTTGGCGCGCTCACCACCGACCAGATCGTGTCGCTGAACACCTCCGCCATCTCCGCGCTGAGCACCGCCAATATCTCGGCCGGTCTGCGTACCCACCAGATCGTGGCGCTGGGTACCCACCAGATCGCCGTGCTGAACTCGGTGCAAGTGGCCGCGCTGAACACCGCCAACATCGCGGCGCTGGAAACGTCCGATCTGCGCGCCATCGCCACGGCCGGCATCGCCGGCCTGAAGACCGCGCAAGTGGCGGCCCTGACGACCGACCAGGTCGCCAGCCTGACGACCATGCAAGTGGCGGCGCTGAGCACCGCTGCGCTGGCGCAAGGCTTCGGCACCGACCAGGTGCGCGCGCTGTCGACCACCGAAGTGCAGGCGCTGCGCACCAGCCAGCTGCAAGCGCTGACCACGACCAACATCGCGGCCATGGAGACGTCGGACCTGAACGCGCTGCTGACGTCCCAGGTGGCCGGCCTGCGCACCGCGCAGATCCGCGCACTGACGACCGACCAGATCAAGGCGATGGGCACGACCCAGATCCACGCCCTGACCACGCTGCAGATCCATGCGCTGACCAGCGACCATGTCGGCGCGATGAGCGCCACGCAGATCGCCTCGCTGATCAGCCTGACCCCTGTCGTGCTCGACCTGGACGGCAACGGCATCAAGACCCGCAGCATCACCGAAGGCGTGCAGTTCGACATGCGCGCGGATGGCAGCAAGGTCAACACGGGCTGGGTGGGCGAGGGCGACGGCCTGCTGGCCCTGGACCGCAACAACGACGGCGTCATCAACGACGGCAGCGAACTGTTCGGCTCCTCGACCAAGCTGGCTGACGGCAGCACCGCCGCCAACGGCTACGCTGCCATGGCCGAGCTGGATAGCAACGGCGACGGCGTGATCAGCGGCGCGGACAGCAGCTTCGACAAGCTGCGCGTCTGGGTCGACGGCAATGCCGACGGCGTCAGCCAGGCCGACGAGCTGAAGACGCTGGCGCAGCTGCAGATCACCAAGCTGAACCTGGACGTGGCCAAAGGCAGCGCCATTGAGCACGGCAACATCTCCGGCCTGACCTCGACGTTTGAGACCAGCGACGGCCAGCAGCACCAGGCGGCCGACGTCTGGTTCCTGGCGGCGCCGGCGGCGAACCTGCGCGGCAGCGTCAATGGCTTGGTGCAGGCGATGGCCGGCTACGGCGGCGAGGCGGCTCCGGCCACCGGCGGCGCGCTCAAGCTGGACGACGCCGGCCAGGGCGTGGCGGCCGGTGCGGCGCAGCTGGCCGATGCGCTGAACCAGTTCGACGCCAGCAAGCTGAACGCCACTGCCGCCCAGGCGGCGCCTGCCGACGAGCTGCGCCTCAAAGCGCTGCACGGCGCAGGCAGCAACGGCGGCATCCTGGCAGCGCCGAAGTAAGCAAAACGCAGTACGGAAAGGGGAGTTCTTCCCTTTCCTCAAAATCAAAAGCGGCAAGACGACCAGTCTTGCCGCTTTTTTCTTGGCTTTGCCCTCCGCTCTTACCTCTTAGAATCGGGATAACTTTTTAAACTGACTATTGAGGCGGACCTTTGGCCACTACCACTTTGCAGATCGCGGATCTGACGACGCAGCAAATCACCGCCCTGGCGGTCAGCGTGTTCGCGGCGCTCAACTCCAGCCAGGCTGCATCCCTGAGTGCGCAGCAGGTCGCGGTGCTGTCCTCGGCCCAGGCCGGCGCGCTGACGGCCAGCGCCTTTGGTGCGCTGGCGCCGGAAGACATCGCCGCGCTCAGCGTGGCCGCCTTCGCCGGCATCAAGCCGGCGCAGCTGGCCGCTTTGGGCGCCGGCCAGGCCGCCGCGCTCACCAGCGCCCAGATGGCCGTGCTGAGCGCGATGCAGCTGGCCAGCCTGCGCGCCGAGGCCGTGGCCGCGCTGGACGCGGTGGACATCGCCGCGCTGCGCACCGCCGCCATCGCCGCCCTGAAAACCAGCCAGGCCGCTGCCCTGAACGGCGGCCAGGTCGCCGCGCTGAGCACGCTGCAGGCGCGCGCGCTCAGTTCCAGCCAGCTCAATGCGCTGTCGGCCGAGGCGCTGGCCGCGCTGGAGACGGCCGACTTCGCCGCGCTGCGCAGCAACGCCATCAGCGGCCTGGGCACGCGCCAGATCGCCGCGCTGGGCCTGGCGCATGTGGCCGCGCTCAGCACCGCGCAGGCCGCCGCCCTCAACAGCCGCCAGCTCAACGCCTTCGGCCTGGACGCGCTTGCCGCGCTCGACACGGCCGACCTGGCCGCGCTCAAGGCGTTCGCCGTGCGCGGCCTGGACGGCGCCCATCTGGCCGCGCTGGGCACGCGCGGCGCGCAGGCGCTCACCACCGCCCAGATCGCCGCCTTGACCACCGTGCAACTGGCCGGCGGCCTGGACGCGGCCCAGCTGGCCGCCTTCACTTCGCGCCAGATCGGCGCGCTGTCGAGCCAGCAGTTCGGCGCGCTGTCGCTGGCCGCCGTGGCCGCCATCGACGCGGCCGACATCGCGGCCCTGTCGACCCGCGTCATCGCCGCCCTGAAGAACGAGCAGCTGGCCGCCTTCAGCACGGCGCAGCTGGCCGCGCTGACCACGGCCCAGGCCGCCGCACTGGGCACGGCGCAGCTGGCCGCGCTGTCCGCCGCCGCCATCGCCGCCCTGGAAACGGCCGACCTGGCCGCGCTGAAAACCACGCTGCTTGCCCGCTTCAGCGCCGCGCAGATCGCCGCCCTCGGCAGCGACGGCGTGCGCGCCCTGACCCTGGCCCAGACCCTGGCGCTCACCCCGGCCCAGCTGGCCGCGTTCAGCGCCGGCCAGGCTGGCGCGCTGCGCAGCCAGCAGGTGGGCGCGCTCACTTCCGCCCAGCTGGGCGCGCTGTCCGAGGCCGCCATCGCCGCCCTCGGCACGGAGGATATCGCCGCCCTCAAGGCCTTTGCCCTGGCGGGCCTGCAGACCGCGCAGCTGGCCGCGCTGAGCGCGCCGCAGCTGGCCGCCCTGACCACCCAGCAGGCCGCCGCGCTGAGCAACGCCCAGGTGCTGAGCCTGACGGCTTCCGCGCTGGCCGGCCTGGAAACGGCGGACCTGGCGGCGCTGCGCAGCAGCGCCATCGCCGGCCTGTCGGCGGCCCAGCTGGCCGCCTTCGACGCCGCCCGCATGTGCGCCCTGGGCACGCAGCAGATCGCCGCGCTGACCACCGCGCAGCTGGCCGGCGCCATCAGCACGGCCCAGATCGCCGCGCTGACCTCGGCCCAGCTGGGCGCGCTCAGCGCCGTCCAGTTCGGCGCGCTGTCCGGCGAAGCGCTGGCGGCGCTGGAAACGTCGGACCTGGCCGGCCTGCGCCTGGCCATCTTCGCCGCCTTGAAGACCAACCAGCTCGCCGCGCTTTCCACGGCCCAGATCGCCAGCCTGACCGGCTCCCAGATCACTGCCCTCAACACCGCTGCGCTGAACGCGCTGAGCGACGGCCAGCTTGCCGCGCTGAGCACGCTGCAAATGGCTTACCTGACCAATGTGCAGGTGGCCTCGCTGTCCACGGCGGCCCTGGCCGCGCTGGGCACGGACGGCTTGGGCGCGCTGCGCGCCAGCGCCGTTGCGGCACTGCGGACGGCGCAGATCGCCGCGCTGGACACGGCCCAGGTGGTGGCGCTGAACACCCAGCAGGCCGGCGCGCTGAGCGCCGCGCAGCTGGCGGCTTTCGGCACCGCCGCCATCCAGGCCCTGCAGACGGCCGACGTGGCCGCGCTGTCGGTCTACGCGGCCGCCGGCCTGGCCAGCAACCAGCTGGCGGCGCTGGGCAGCGCCCAGGTGGCCGCGCTGAGCGCCGGCCATATCGGCCAGATCAATTCGCGCCAGTTGGCGCAAGGCTGGGGCAGCAGCCAGATCGCCGCCCTCAGTTCGCTGCAGGTGGGCGGGCTGACCAATGCGCAGCTGTCGCTGTGGTCCAGCGAGGCCATCGCCGCGATTGAAAGCCGCGACATCGGCGGCCTGAAGGCGTCCGTGCTGGCCGCCTTCAGCAGCGCCCAGATCGCCATGCTGAGCGGCGGCCAGGTCGGCGCCTTCAGCCTGTCCCAGCTGGGCGCGCTGAGCAGCGACACCATCGCTTCTTTGAGTACGGTCCAGGTCGCCGCGCTCACGAGCGCCCACGCCGCCGCGCTGAGCACGGCGCAAGTGGCCGCGCTGTCCGGCGCCGCCTTTGGCGCGCTGGACGCCGAGGACGTGGCCGCGCTGAAAACCGCCGCCGTGGCGCTGCTGAAAACCGCGCAGATCGCCGCGCTGGGCACGGCCCAGGTGGCGGCGCTGACCACCGCCCAGGCCGCGCTGCTGAACGGCGCGCAGCTGGCCGCGCTCGGCACCGGCGCCATCGCCGGGCTGGAAGGTCAGGACGTGGCGGTGCTGGCCACCGCCGCCGTGCGCGCGCTGGGCACGGCGCAGATCCGCGCGCTGAGCACGCTGCAAATCGCCAGCCTGAACAGCGCCCAGATCTGCGCGCTGACGTCCACCCAGGTGCAGGCGCTGAGCGTGGAACAGGTCGCTGCCCTGTCCAGCTTGTACACCCCGCTGGTGCTGGACCTGGACGGCAACGGCGTCAGCACCCTGGGCCTGTCGGCCGGCGTGCGCTTCGACATGCTGGCGGCCGGCGCGCCGGTGGCCACCGGCTGGGCCGGTCCGGCCGACGGCCTGCTGGCCCTGGACCGCAACGGCGACGGCCGCATCGGCGACGGCGGCGAACTGTTCGGTTCCGGCACCACGCTGGCCAGCGGCGCCAAGGCCGGCAACGGCTACCAGGCGCTGGCCGAACTCGACAGCAACGGCGACGGCGCCATCAGCGCGGACGACGCCGCCTTCAGCCGCCTGCGCGTGTGGGTTGATAGCAACAGCGACGGCGTCAGCGCCGCCGCCGAGCTGCACACGCTGGACGAGCTGCACATCACCCGCATCGGCCTGCAGGGCAAGCAGGACGTGTCGCTCAACAACGGCAATATCGTCGGGCTGACGTCGAGCTACCAGAGCGCCGACGGCGCCAGCCACGCGGCGGCCGACGTGTGGTTTGCCGGCAGCGCCGCCAAGCCGGGCGCGGCCGATCTGCGCAGCAGCGTCAGCGGCCTGGTGCAGGCGCTGTCGTCCTACGCCCATGCCGCGCCGCCCGCCGGGGGCGGCAGCCTGGGCCTGGGCAACGGCGGCGCCGGCGGCATCGACCTGGGTGCCTGCGTGGCGCAAATGGCCGACAGCCTGCAGCGCTTCGGCCTGGCCGCGCCGGGCAGCGCGGCGGCCCAGGCCGGCCCGGCCGACGCGCCGCGCTTGCCGTTCTGGCACGGCGCCGCGCAGCAGGGCTGGCTGGCTGCGGCGAAATAAATGGACAGAAACGAACAGAAGCGGAAATAAGCGTAGCGCAGCCTTCCAAGCGCCCCGGAAAAGCGGCAAGATAGCCCATCTTGCCGCTGGTCTGCGGTAGAATCCCCAGACCGGGTGTATCTTGCACGGATGCAACTCGCACTTACTAGCCCAACCGAGACGATGCACGATAAATTTCCCCACACAGCCATCCAGTGCCTGACCGCGATTGCGCAGCACCATGGCCTGCAGATCAATCCCGAACGCCTGATCGACGATTACGCGCTGGGCGCCGAGGAGCCGGGCGACAGCCTGCTGCTGCGCATCGCCGGCGACATCGGCCTGAAGGCCAAGGCCGGCCGCCTGGACTGGAACGGTCTGATGGCGCAGGAGGGCGTGTTCCCGCTGATGGCGCGCCTGCGCGACGGCAATATGGTGATCGCCGTGGGGGCCAAGCAGAACAGCGACGTGGCCGGCGACGGCGGCAGCATGGTGGCGGTGCTCAACCCGGCGGCCGGCGCGGCCGGCGTGGTCATGGTCAGCCAGGCCGACTTCTGCGCGCGCTGGGACGGCGAGGTGGTGTTCCTGAAACGCCAGCACAAGCTGAGCGACCCCAACCAGCCCTTCAGCCTGCGCTGGTTCATTCCCGAAATCCTGAAGCAGAAGGCGGCCTACCGCGACATCTTCATCGCCGCCATCGCCATGCACCTGCTGGCCATGGCTTCGCCCATCTTCTTCCAGCTGGTGATCGACAAGGTGCTCACGCACCAGGCCGTCACCACCTTGTGGGTGCTGGCCGCCGGCATCGTCATCGCGCTGGTGTTCGACGCCACCTTCGGCTACCTGCGCCAGATGCTGACCCTGGCCGCCTCCAACAAGATCGACATGCGGCTCACGCGCCGCACCTTCAGCCACCTGCTGTCGCTGCCCATCGACTATTTCGAGACGCACACCGCCGGCGTGGTCACGCGCCACATGCAGCAGCTGGAAAAGATCCGCAACTTCCTCACCGGACGCTTGTTCTTCACCGGCCTGGACCTGATTTCGCTGCTGATCTTCCTGCCCATCCTGTTCAGCTACTCGGTCAAGCTGGCCATGGTGGTGCTGGCCTTCACGGCCATGATCGCGGTCATCGTCATGGCCATGGTGCCGGCCTACCAGCGCCGCCTGAACGCGCTGTACGCGGCCGAGGGCCACCGCCAGGGCATGCTGGTGGAAACCATCCACGGCATGCGCACGGTCAAGGCGCTGGCCATCGAGCCGGCCCAGCGCCGCACCTGGGACCAGCGTTCGGCCGAAGCCATCACCATGCACTTCCGGGTCGGCCAGATTTCCATCACCGGCAACGCCATCACCGACTTCCTGGGCAAGCTGATGCCGGTGGTGCTGATCGTGCTGGGCGCGCAGGACGTGTTCAACCAGACCCTGTCGGTCGGTGCGCTGATCGCCTTCCAGATGCTGTCGCAGCGCGTCACCGGCCCGCTGATCTCCATGGTCGGCCTGGTCAATGAGTACCAGGAAACCGCGCTGTCGGTGAAAATGCTGGGCGAAGTGATGAACCGCGCGCCGGAAGGCCGCGCCGGCGCCGGCGGCCTGCGCCCCGTGCTGAACGGCGAGATCAAGTTCGACGACGTCACCTTCCGCTATCCGGGCTCGCAGACCGCCGCGCTGGACCGCACCAGCTTCACCATCCAGCCCGGCACCGTGGTGGGCGTGGTGGGCCGTTCCGGCTCCGGCAAGACCACGCTGACCAAGGTGATCCAGGGCCTATACTCGGTGCAGGAAGGCATCGTGCGCTTCGACGGCGTGGATGCGCGCGAAATCGAGCTGTCCCATCTGCGCCGCCAGATCGGCGTGGTGTTGCAGGAGAACTTCCTGTTCCGCGGCACCGTGCGCGAGAACCTCACCGTCACCAAGCCGGACGCCACCTTCGAGGAAATCGCCGAAGCGGCGGCCGCGGCCGGCGCGGACGAGTTCATCGAACGCCTGCCCATGGGCTACGACACCCTGCTCGAGGAAAGCGCCAGCAATCTGTCGGGCGGCCAGAAGCAGCGCCTGTCGATCGCGCGCTCGCTGCTGGCCAAGCCGCGCATCCTCATCCTGGACGAGGCCGCCTCGGCGCTGGATCCGGAAAGCGAAGCCATCTTCATCCGCAATCTGTCCAAGATCGCGGTGGGCCGCACCGTGGTGATGATTTCGCACCGCCTGTCCACCTTGGTCAACGCCAACTCCATCCTGGTCATGCAGCGGGGCCAGCTGGTCGACGCCGGCACCCACCAGGAACTGCTTACCCGTAGCGACACTTATCAGCATTTATGGAACCAGCAAACAAGCCACCTGTAAGCCCGAAACGCCGCGGCCGGACCGAAATCGAGTTCCTGCCCGACGCCGACGCCATCGAGCGCAATCCGCTGCCGCGCTGGCTGCGCATGACCTTGCACGTGCTGCTGGGCCTGTTCGTCACCTTCATCCTGTGGGCCAGCCTGTCGCAGGTGGAGACGGTGGTGATGGCGCACGGCCGCCTGGTCAATCCGCGCCCCAACATCGTGGTGCAGCCGCTCGAGACGGCGATTATCCAGACCATCGAAGTGCGCGCCGGGCAAGTGGTCAAGAAGGGCCAGCTGCTGGCCACGCTGGACCCGACCTTCACCCAGGCCGACGAGGCGCAGCTGCGCAACCGCCTGCGCAGCCTGGACACCCAGGCCGAGGGCCTGCGCGCCGAACTGTCCGGCAAGCCGGGCGCCGCCGCCGCCGGCGGCCGCGACGCCGACCAGCTGCTGCAGGCGCAGCTGTCGACCGAACGCCAGGCCAACTACGAGGCGCAGAAAATGCGCCTGGAGCAGAATATCGCGCGCCTGAAAGCCGGCATCGAGACCAACCAGCGCGACCAGCAGGTGCTGGCGCAGCGCCTCAAGTCGCTGTCCGAGATTGAAGCCATGCAGGAAAAACTGGTGGCCGAGAACTTCGGCGCCAAGATGCAGCTGCTGGAAGCGCGCGACCGCCGCCTGGAAGTCGAGCGCACCATGGTCATGGGCCGCAACAAGGACGTCGAGATGCAGCGCGAGCTGAACGCGGCCCAGGCCGAGCAGGCCGCCTTCAGCAAGAACTGGCGCCAGCGCATGATGGAAGACCTGCTGACCGCCACCCGCGACCGCGACGGCATCAACGAGCAGCTGACCAAGGCCGACCGCCGCCACAAGCTGGTGCAGCTGACCGCCCCGGCCGACGCCGTGGTGCTGGAGATCGCCAAGCTGTCGCCCGGCTCGGTGCTGCGCGAAGCGGAAACCATGTTCACCCTGGTGCCGCTGGGCGCCGATCTGGAAGCCCAGGTCGAGATCGATTCGCTGGACATCGGCCATATCAAGCCGGGCGATCCGGCCCACATCAAGATCGACGCCTTCCCCTTCCAGCGCCACGGCATGCTGGACGGCAAGCTGCGCACCATCAGCGAGGACTCGTTCAAGCGCGAACAGGTGCTGCCGGGCCAGGGCACGGACGCCTACTACCTGGGCACGCTGAACATGGGCAGCATCAAGCTGCGCAAGCTGGAACCCCAGCAGCGCCTGCTGCCGGGCATGACGCTGACCGCCGAGATCGTCGTCGGCAAGCGCTCGGTGATGTCCTACCTGCTGTGGCCGCTGACCAAGGCGCTGGACGAATCGATACGCGAACCATAATTCTTATACGTAAGAGACCATGGCAATTACGAAAGTACTTGTTTTGCAGGGACCGCTGCGCGCCAGCGGCATCAACCCTGTTACGCAGAACCTCACCAAGGACACCGAAGCGCGCCAGCTGCTCAACGTGCCTTTCGACGCCAGCCATACCATCCATGCGCTGTGCTATGTGTTCCGGGTGCAGGGCTTCAAGGTTATCTACAGCGGTTGGAACGACGACGCCGAGTGGCTCAACGCCAACCGCTCGCTGTTCGACCACCTGGTGCTGTCCGACCAGAGCAATCTGAAAACGCAGGATGTGCGCGAAGGCATGGTGCTGCCGAACAGCAAGCAGAAGCTGTACTACGGCGCCATGCGCGGCCTGCAGGCGGCCTGCGAGCTGTATGGCAAGGAGGCGCTCACGCTGCGCCTGCGCAGCGACGTGTCGGTCAATTTCACCCATGTGCTGGCCGAGTTCCGCAAGCTGCTGAGCTATCCGAAATCGGTGCTGATCGAGTATATGCACATGGATAAGCCGTACAGCATGCCGGACTTTATGAATATCGGCCACAGCGCCAGCCTGCTGGCGGTGTACCAGCATTTGTTCGAACTGTCGGCCGCGGGCCAGAGCTACCATGTGTCCTCGCACGTGGACCACAGCCTGGCCTATATGCGCCTGCAGGAGCTGGGCGTGATCTCGGACCTGATCTGCATGGAACGCGCGATGTTCGACGCCGTGGTGTGGCGCGGCGTGCCGCGCTATATGGAATCGGTGTTCCACGAGCACGCCGAGGACATGTTCTTCGGCGGCCGCGTGGAGCGCAACCCGGCCGTGTCGGTGGCCGACATCGTGGCCCGCATCCCGCCGCAATTGTCGGGACGCGACCCGGTGTAAAGCGGGAGCCGGCCGGGCTCAGCCCTCGCGCCAGCGCTCGCGCAGGAAGTAGTCCAGGTCCTCGGGAATGCCGAGGCCGTACATGCCGGCGCGGTCGCTGCCGATGTTGTAAAAGCCCAGGCGGCTGCCCTGGGCCAGCATCTCGTTGTAGGCCGGCGCCACGTAGAATTCGCCGTTCACGCGCTTGTCCTGCGCGATCATGCTGTCGGCGGCGGCCACGAAATCGGCGCCGCGGCGGAAGTTGTAGATGCCCACCGTGGCCTCGTCCGAGACCACCACTTTTTCCACCACCTCGGTAATGCGGCGCTGCGCGTCCAGGCGCACGAAGGACCATTTCGGGTCGTCCGCCGTCATGGTCATGATCAGGCCGTCCAGTTGCTCGCTTTCCATGCGCGCCAGGTAGTCGTCGATGGCGATGTCCACATACTGGTCGCAATTGGCGATCATCAGCGGCGCGTCGTTGTCGATAAAGGCGCGCGCCAGCAGCACGGTGCAGGCCGCGCCCTGCGTCACCTGGTCCACCGGCACGATGGCGCAGCCGGGCGCTATGGCTTCCAAGTGGGCCGCCAGGCCGTAGCGGTCCAGGTGGGCCTGCTGGCAGACGAAGATAAAGCGGTGCGGCTGGCCGGGGCGCAGATTGTGCACCACCAGCTCGGTCATGGTCTGCTTGCCGACCGGGATCAAAGGCTTGGGCACGCTGTAGCCGGCGTTGGCGAAGCGGCTGCCGTGGCCTGCCATGGGCAGGACGATGTTCAGCATGCCGCCTCCGGCTCGCCCAGGTATTTGTCGTCCACCGCGCCCGGCACTTTCACCACCACCGTCACCGTGTCCTCCAGCACCACGAAATCGGTCGATTCCAGCGGCTGGATCAGGATGATGTCGCCGGCCGAGAATTCCCGGCCGTTCATCTGCACGCGGCCGCTCTGGATCACGGTGATTTCCTGCGCAATCTTGTGGTAGTGGCGCTCCTCGCGGGCGCCGGCGGCGTAGGTCTTGATGGCCACTTCGGCGGCGCGGGTGGCCAGCACGGTGGGCGTGAAATCCCCCACGAACCAGCCTTTGACCATATCGGCCTGTTTGAATATTTGCATGGGATGCTCCTTAGGGCCGCAGCGAGTTTTCGTATTCTTCTATCTTCTTCGGCGTGTAGAAGGTGTGGTAGCTGCCGGGCGGCAGCGGCAGCGCTTTCAGGCGCTTGTTTTGCAGTATCAGTTCGTTCATCACCGGCGCGATGTAGAACACGCCGTCCACGCTGGCGTCCTTGGCGATGGAGCGCTGGGCCGCCTGCACGAAGTCGCTGCCGCGCGCGAAGTAGTAGAAGCCGGCGATGGCGTGGCGGCTGATGGGGTGCTTCTCCGCCGTCTCCACGATGTCGTTGCCGTTCTCCAGCCGCACATAGGACCAGCGCGGATGCAGCGAGTCGAAGGTCAGGCAGGCCGCGTCGGCCTGCTGCGCCTCGATGTCGCGCAGCAGCGCGTTCAGGTCGGCGTCGAACAGCTGGTCGCCGTTGGCGATCAGCAGCGGCTCGTCGTTGCCGATCAGGTCGATGGCCAGCAGCGCGCTGCAGGCCGCGCCCTGGGTCGGGCGCATGGTGCGGATGATCTGGCAGCCGTGGCTGTGGCCGTCGCACAGCAGGCGCACCGAGCTGTCCAGGTGGTAGCGCGAGCAGTCCTCGTCGCGCAGGATGAAGATGAAGCGCTTTTCGCGGTCCAGCGTCTGCAGGTTCTCGATCACGTGCTGCACCATGGGCTTGCCGTTGATCTCGGCCAGCGGCTTGGGATAGGGCGACGGATCCTGCTCGAAGAACACCGACTGCGCGCCCATGGGAATCAGGATGTTAAGCATGGCCGGCCTCCAGTTCCGCCAGGGTCTTGCGGATATTGCTGTAATTAACGTCGTGCACGTCGCTGACGCACATCACATGGGCGCCCGAGGCGCGCGCGGCGCGGATGCCGTTGGGGTTGTCCTCCACGATCAGGCACTGCTGCGGCGTCAGGCCGAGGCGGGCGATGGCGCTGTTGTACATGTCCGGCGCGGGCTTGGGCTGGACCGCGTCCTCGTTGGACAGGTAGAACTGCAGCAGCGGCAGCAGCGCGGTGCGCTCCATCATCAGCCCCACCGTGCTGCGCACCGAGTTCGAGCACACCGCCAGGCGGTAGCCTTCGCTTTGCAGGCGGCTCAGCGCGTACTGGTGGTGGAAGGTGGGCTTGCAGCGCGCGTGTATCAGCTCGGTGGTGTAGATCTGCTTCATGTCGTTGATGAAGCCGTGCAGGCCTTCCGGCAGGCCGCGTTCCAGCGACAGCATGCGCAGCTTGGTCTTGGTCGGCAGGCCGTCGTAGGTGACCAGGTGGTCGTGGCGGCTGATCTCCATGCCGAACAGGCCCAGCGCGCGGTTGAGCGCGTCGTAGTGCCAGTCCTTGGCCTCCACCAGCACGCCGTCCATGTCGAAGATGATGGCCTGGATTTTGTTGTTGTTGGTCATGTTGTTATGCTCGCTACCGGTCATGCGAAAAATGCCGCGGCCTCCAGGGGGAAATCGGTGCACAGGCTGAGCAGCGGATGGCGGTGCAGCCGCCAGTCGCGCAGCTGCTGCCAGCAGGCCAGGTGCGGGCGGCCGTGCAGCTCGGGCGAGACCAGGCAGACCGGCTTGCCGCGCTCCAGCCAGGCGGCGATCAGCTCGCGCCTGTACCATTCGCCGTGGAAGCAGTCCAGCCACAGGCCGGCGGCCTGTTCCTGGTAGGGCGGCGGGTTCTCGTATTCGCTGCAGCGGGTGTAGGCCGGCAGGCCGGCGCGCAGGTAGCCGAGCGCGTCCGGCACGGCCATGTCGAACACGAAAGCGCCTTCGATGGCGTGCCGCTCCAGCGCGGCGCGCACCAGCTGCTGCAGGCCGTCGGCCTTGATGTTCAGGGCCAGCGGGCGCGCCCGCGGGTGGCGCGCGCACAGCGCCAGGAAGGCGTCCAGGCTCATTTCGCCGCCGCTGGGCAGGTCGTGCGCGATGACGGCGGCGCCGCCGGCGTCGCGCACATCGGTTTCAATGCCGTGGCCGCCGGCCAGCGCGCGCTCGAAGGCTTCCAGGCTGTTTTTCTCGGCCGGCTGCAGCCAGTGGCCGCGGTGGGCGCAAAATTTCATAGGCGGAACCGGTGTTGGCTGGCTTCGACAAAGGCGAGCAGGCTGGGCCGGTAAGCGGCCATGATGTGGCGCGCGCGCTCCATCTGCTCGCCGCGCGAATTGAAGGCGCGTTCGATCTCGGCCTCGCTTTCGTCGAAGGCGAAGCCGCCGGCGCCCAGTTCGGTCGCCTCGACGTCGGCGCGGGTCCACTCCCAGTCGTGGTAGCTCAGGTGCTTGAGGATGACCACGGCGCCGCACAGCACGGCCTCGCCGTTGGTGGCGCTCACCGCGTCATAGGAATACATATAGCGGGTGCGGCGCAGGTTGGCGGCCAGCTCCTCGCGCGTGGGCGGCCAGGTGTAGGTGATGTCGACCGCGCCGGGCGGGCGCTCCAGGCAGAACTTGGCGCCCTTGCCCAGCCACAGCATGTCCTGGTCGCGCGCCGGCGCGTAGTTCGGATTGAACACGCTCAGGTCGATCGGCAGGTAGTACAGCGTATGCACCGCCTTGCTCTTGTCCATCGGGAAGGTGCGCGAGTAGTAGAGCGGGAACTCGTCGGCCGCTGTGGGCTGGTTTTCGCGCCCCAGCACGTAGCGCACCAGGCGCTTGGCGTTGAAGGGGTTGCCGATCACGCCGTCCGAGCTGATGACGATGGATTCCTCGTTGATGCGGTCCCAGTGCTCGGGGAACAGGCCGTTGATCACGGGCGTGTTGAGCGCCGGGTTGACCAGCGGCTCGCCCGGCGGACTGAGGTTGGACGTGAGCATGAGCTTGGCGTCGAAGCCCAGTCCGTTGAGTTCGTGGCACAGGTGGTGCATCACGCGCACGCCGGCGCTCACGCAATAGCTCGGCGTGAGGATGACGTAGGGCCGGGTTCTCATGCCGCCTCGTCCTCCTTGTTGTTGCTGCGCAGCAGTACGCCGGTGGCTTGCGACACCACGGACTGGATCGCTTCCAGGTCGAACTTGCTCTCCTGGATATGCTTGCGCACGCTGCCCAGGAACCAGACCATGGTGGTCAGCTTGCTGGCCAGCTGCTCCTCGGCGGCGGCGCGGTCGGGCAGGTACTCGCCGCGCTCGAGCGCGTCGGTGTACAGCTGCAGCCAGTCCAGGTTGCAGCGGATGCGGGTGCTTTCGGCGCGCTGGTCCTGGCCGCCGTGCAGGCGGAAGTAGCTCAGCGTTTCCGGCAGGTAGACCGCGTCGTGGTTGCGCAGCACGGTCAGCCAGGTGGCCACGTCGGACAGCGCGGTGTACTGGCGGCCCGCGTAGACGCCGAACTCGCGTTCCAGCGCGCTGCGGCGCACCAGCACCGTGGTCGGCTCGCCGATGATGTTGTTGCCGTCGGTGAGCAGCATGCGGCCCAGCGAGGCGCCGGTCACGCGCGCCTCGGTCTCGAACAGGCGCTCGGTGCCGGGTATCGGCGGAATGTCGTTGCCGGCCGCGTCGATCAGCTGGCGGAAGGAGGTCACCAGGCCCAGCGTGGGATCGGTCAGCATGAAGGACATCATGCGCAGGATCTTGGCCGGGTGGAACAGGTCGTCATCCATCAGGTAGTTGACGTAGTCGCCGCGCGAATGGCGGAAGCAGTTGCGGCCGTTCTCCATCGCGTTGTAGCCCGGCACCCGGTAGTAGCGGATATTCGGGTGCTTGGCCAGGTAGGGCGCGAAGCGGGCGCGCGTCAGCTCGTCGTCGCTGTTGTCGCTGACGATGATCTCGATATGCGGATAGGTCTGCGCCAGCGCGCTTTGCAGCGCCAGTTCGGCGTAGTCCGGCCGGTTGTGCGTGGGCAGCAGGATGGACACCAGCGGCAGGCCGTTGATCACCGGCGGCGGCGCGGTCTTGACGGCGATGTCCTTGAAGCGCTGCTCCAGGTCGCGCACAAAGCGCTCGCTGTCGAACAGCGGCGTGGTCATGCGGTTGTCGGCCAGGCGCTGGCGCAGCTCGGCGCTGTAGGCGCGGTCGTTGCCCAGGCGGATGGCCAGCGCCTCGTAGTCCTCCATCTTGTGCGTGACCAGCTCCGGCAGGCCGATGGCGTGCAGCAGGCTGCCCGCCATGCGCGAGGAGAAGGTGCGGCCGGCGCAGGTGAGCACCGGCAGGCCGGCCCACAGCGCGTCGCTGGCGGTGGTGCCGCCGCCGAAGGGGGCGGTGTCGAGGAACAGGTCGGCCACCTGGTAGCGCGCCAGGTATTCGGCCGGCACCACGCGCTCGGCGAACAGCAGGCGCTCGGTGGCGACGCCCAGTTGCTCGGCGTGGCGGCGCAGGTTGGTGCGCACCACCGGGCTTTCCGCCACCAGCCACAGCACGCTGCCCGGCACCGCCTTCATGATGCGCATCCAGCTCTCGAACACGTCCGGCGTGATCTTGAAGGTGTTGTTGAAGGCGCAGAACACGTACGCGTCTTCCGGCAGATTGCAGGACGCGCGCGTGGGCGTGGGGCCGATCTGGCGCTGGCGGTCGTTGATCTGGAAGGTGTGCGGCATGTGCAGCGGCTTTTCGGTGAAGAAAGGCTCGAGCTCGGGCGGCAGCACGAAGGGATCCGAGATCACGTAGTCGATTTCCGGCAGGCCGGTCGGGCCGGGCAGGCCCAGCCAGGTGACCTGCACCGGGGCCGGGCGGTAGGACAGGATGTTGTGGCGCGCGTTCAGGGTCAGGCCGTGCAGGTCGACCAGGATGTCGATCTCGCAGGAGCGTATCAGGCGCGCGGCCTCCTCGTCGGACAGGCCGCCGATGCGGATATGGTGGTCCATGCCGGCGATCACGCGGGCGCGCAGCGGCGAGCCGTCCTCGTGGCTCCAGTCGAAGGCGAACACCTCGAACTGGCTGCGGTCGTGCAGGCCGTACAGCTCGGCCGTCAGGATGGACACCGCGTGCGAGCAGAAGTCCGACGACAGGTAGCCGATGCGCAGGCGCTCGTGCACATAGCCGCCGGTGGCCAGCGGGTCCACGCCCTTGAGCACTTTTTCCTCGACATAGCGGCTCGAGGCGTGCAGCTGCATGGCCGGGTCGGGTGAGCCGCTCAGCATGGCCAGCGCCGAGGTGCCGTCCATCAGCACCTTCTTCTTGATGCCGATGGAGGTGTCGTACACCGGCCAGTTGCACTGCTTCTGGCGCAGGTGCACCCAGTGCGTGATGACGTTGCGCTGGTTGGGATCCAGGCGCAGGCTTTCGGCCAGCGCCTTCTCCGCCTCCGGCAGGCGCTTGAGGATTTCCTGCAGGCGGCCGAGATTGTTCAGCGCCTGCACCCGCAGCGCGCGCGTGGGCGGGGTGTTGGCCGGCGACAGGTCCACCGCCTTGCGCCACAGCTCCAGCGACTCCTCGGGGCGCTTCATGCGCTCGAGCAGCGTGCCCAGGTTCAGGTAGCCCTCGACGAACTGCGGGTTCTGCGTGATGGACAGGCGGTAGGCGGCTTCGGCCGCCGCCTCGTCCACGTTCACCAGCAGCACCGCCAGGTTGAAATTGGCGGCGTAGGCCAGCGGCGAGGGCGTGTTGTCCAGCCACAGGCGGTACAGCTGGATGGCCAGCGCGGGCTGGCCGGCTTCGGAGATGCGGCCCGCCATGTCGAACAGGCCGGTGATGGAAAGGCTGCCTTGTCCGGCCTCGGTGAACGCCTGCTGGGCGGCGTCGGCCAGGTTGGCGGGGGCGGCGGTGTGCGGTGTGCTGGCCATAAAGTCTCGTTGCTTAAGTAAGGTATCAGTCCAGGTAGCGCATGGTGGCGCGCTGCAGCGCGTCGTCCAGCGCCGGCGACATCTGGTGCAGCGGGTTCGATTCCATGGCGCCGCTCTCGGTGACCCGGCTCATGATTTTCGGGAAGTAGCTCTGCTCGGGGTCGATCGACACGATGAAGGCGGCCGGGCCGGGCGCGTCGAACAGCGCGGCGAAGTCGGCGCTGCCGTCGAAGTCCTTGCCGATGCGCAGGGCCGGCACGTTCCAGGCCTTGAACAGCTGCTCCCAGTCCGGCAGGCCGAGGCCGGAATTGATGTCGCAGCCGATGTAGCTGCCGCCGAAGTAGTTCTTCTGCGTCATGCGGATCGAGGCGTAGCCGTTGTCGTCGAAGATGAACATTTTCAGGTTCAGCTTGTTGACGGCGGCGGTGCCGATTTCCTGCAGGTTCTGCGCGAAGCCGCCGTCGCCCTCCACCAGCAGCGTGCGGCGATCCGGATGCGCCAGCGCCGCGCCGATGGCGCCGGACAGGCCGTAGCCCATCGAGGCCAGGCCCTTGTTGGTGACGATGGTCTGGCCGCGCTGCTGGGCGAAGGTCTGCATCATGACGGTGAAGGCGCCGCCGCTGCTGCACGGGATCACCACGTCGTCCGCATGGCAGCGGCGCGACAGCTGCTCCACGAAGCGGTACGGCGAGATATAGGCCTCGCCGGTGCTGTTCTGTTCAATCAGCGGCAGCGCCGCCTTCACTTCGCGGCAGTAGGCCAGCCAGTCGCCGTGCTCGCCCAGGTCCTGCTGCGCCAGCGCCAGCAGCAGGCTGTTGGCGTCCGCGTGGATGGGGTGCTCGACGCGCGGATGGCCTTTTTCCAGCTCGGCCAGGTCGCAATCGACATGCACCACCTGGCCCTTGGGCACGAACTGCTGCCAGTTGAAGCCGGTCTGCTGCATGCCCAGGCGGGTGCCCATGGCCAGCAGCAAATCGCTTTGCTGCAGCAGCAGGTTGGCGTAGCGCTGGCCCCAGGTGTTGGGACGGCCGAAATAGTTCGGATGATCGGCGGCGATGCGGTCGGCCGCGTTCCAGGTGGTGGTCACCGGCAGGCCCATGGCGGCGAAGCGGTCCTGCAGCGCTTGCGCGGTGGCGCGCGACACGCCGCCGCCCAGCAGCAGCAGCGGGCGCTGCGCGGCGCGGATTTTCGCGGCCAGCTCGGCGATCACGGCGTCGCTGGCCTGCGGCAGCGCCGGCGGCACGGGCGGGGCCAGCTGTTCGAGTTCGGCGCGGTCCACGCTGCGGCCCTGGATGTCGAGCGGCAGCTCCAGGAAGACCGGGCCTTTGCGGCCGTGGTTGGCGTCCAGCACCAGCTGTTCCATGCGCGCGCGCGAGACCGGCTCGTCCAGCAGTTCGGCCACGCTGCACACCGGGCGGGCGATGGCCACGCCGTCGATTTCCTGGATGCCGCGCTGGCGCAGCGTGCCGCGCGACAGGTCGGCGGTCTTGACCTGGCCGCCGATCACCAGCAGCTCGCGGCTTTCCAGGAAGGCGCCGGCCAGGGCCGTCACCAGGTTGGTCATGCCGGGGCCGGCGGTCACCAGGGCGAAGGCTTTCGAGCCGTCCGTGCTGGCTTCGTTAAAGTACTCGGCGGCCACGCCGGCCGCCACTTCATGGATCACCGACACCATCTTGAAATGCTTGGCGCTGCTGGCCAGCAGGTGCATGATATTGCCGCCCGCCACGTAGAAGCAGTGGGTGTAGCCCATGCTCTTGAGCCATTCGGCCATTAAGTCGCTGTATTTCATGTCGGTCCTTGTTTATTTGGTGAGTACGCCGGCGATGTAGTCAGCCGTGCGGGAAATTTGTTCGTCCAGCGCCATGGGGCGCAGGCCCAGCATGGCTTCCAGCGCGGCGATGCCGGCGCGTTCGCCCACGTAGCGGTCGGCCGGCAGCGCCGGGTCCAGCGCGGCGCGCGCGGGCGCGGCCTGCTTGCCCAATACCGAGGCCACGCGGCGCGCCAGCGGCTCCAGCTCCACCACCTCGTCGGCCGCCGTGTCGAAGCGCAGCACGGGGGCGGCGTCCGCACGCAGCAGCAGGCCGAAGCACAGCTCAAGCAGGTCGCCGATGTAGTAGTAGGAGCGCAGCACCGGGCGGCGCGCGTTGATGGTGATGCCGCCATCTTCCTTGAGCAGCTGGGCAATGAAGGAGGCCAGCGCGTAGGCGTCGAATTTATTGATGCAGGGGCCGGCCAGGTTGAACACGCGCGGCAGCACCAGGCGCGCGCCGTGCTGCTTGCAGGCGGCCGCGAAGGCCAGTTCGTCCTCGTGCTTCAGGCGGCCGTACAGCACCGCGTTGGGATTGCGCGCCGCCGCCAGTTCCGGGTCTTCCAGGCCGCGCAGGTAGTCGTACACGGCGCCGGAGGAGGGCACCAGCGCGGCCTGCACCGCGCCTTGCGCGATCCAGCCCAGCACGGCGTTGCGGATGGCTTCGTTGCGCGCCACGTAGTCGTCCGCGCTCATGCCCTGCACCTTGTCCATGGTCAGGAAGGCGTAGTGGCAGACCAGCAGCGGCGTGTTGGCGGGCGGCGTCCAGTCCAGCAGCGGGGACACCGGCACGGCGTGGCCGTCCAGCTCCAGGCTGGCGGCGCGCGAGCCGAGCGCGGTCACGCGGCTAGCGAAATCCTCGCCCAGCGCATGGCGCAGCACGGCCAGCGTGGCGCGGCCCAGCCAGCCGTTGGCGCCGGTGACGACAAAGTGCCACGGCGCGGCGCGCAGGGCGGCCGCCAGCGGCGCACTGAGCGCCAGCGATGGGGCCAATGACGGCGCCAGGGACGGGGCCAAAGCGGCCGCCGGTGCGGCGGCGGGCGGGGCGGTGTTGCCGGCCATGGTCAGGCCGAGCCGGAGGCCTGCGCCAGCGCGGCGCGGAAGGCTTGCAGCAGCATGGCGCGGCTGGCGTCCGTCTTCGGCAGCTCCATGCGCACCAGGTAGCCTTGCGTGTCCGGCACGATGACGGCGTAATGGCTCTGGCTGTGCTTCTTGTCCGCTTCGAAGCGGCGCAGCAGGTCGTCCACGGCCACCTGGGCGATCTGGGCCGGCAGCTGCGGCAGCGCGCCCAGCAGGCCGGTCATATGGCGCTCCAGCTGCGCCACGCGTTCGGGCACGGCGGCATAGTGATTGTTCAGGCGGGCGAAATGCAGCGAGGCCAGCACGCCTATGCCCACGGCGATGCCGTGCGGGATGGCGAAGTCGCAGGCGCTTTCGATGGCGTGGCCAAAGGTGTGGCCGTAGTTGAGCAGCAGGCGTTCCTTGTGGTCGTGCTCGTCGATCTCGATAAACCAGCGCTTGGTCTGCAGCGACAGGCGTATCACATCCTGCAGCGTGTCGGCGCTGCTGGCGGCGCTGGCGTTCAGGGCCAGGTAGTCGCCGAAGGCGCTGCCGGTGTGGGCAAAGCAGATCTTCACCGCCTCGCACAGGCCGGCCACGCGCTGCTCGGTGTTGAGCGTGGCGGCAAAAGCCATGTCGATGACGACGTTCTGCGGCGGGTAGAAATTGCCGATCAGGTTTTTATAGCTGCCCACATTGATGGAGGACTTGCCGCCTATGCAGGAGTCCACCATGCCCAGCAGGGTGGTGGGCAGGTAGTTCCATTGCAGGCCGCGCATATACACCGAGGCCACGAAGGTGGCGATGTCCTGGATCACGCCGCCGCCCACGGCCAGCAGCCGGGTCTTGCGGTTGGCGCCGAATTCGCGCATGGCCACGATGATGTCGCCCATGCGGTCCAGGCTTTTCGCCGTTTCGGTGGCCTCGATGGCGATCACCTTCAGGCCCTGGGCGCGGTAGGCGTCGGCGAAGAACTGGTCGCACAGCACGATCTGCTGGGACGGATCGCCCTGCTCGTCGGCGGACAGGCCGCCGCCGATGCGCACCGCGTAGTCGCCGGCGCTGGAAGCGATCTTAAAGTAGTCGGACATGGCTGAAACCTAGGTCGGCCGCAATGAACTGGCCGGTGATGCCGGTGTTTTGCGGCGAGCACAGGAAGAGGGCCAGCTGGCTCACGTCTTCCAGTGCCGGGAGTTGGTTGAAATACGTGGCGCCGCTGAGCTTTTCCAGCTGGGCCGGGGCCACGTTCTTGCGCGTCATGGGGGTGTCCAGCGCGCCGGGCAGGATGGCGTTGATCAGCATGCCTTCCTTGGCCAGGTCGGCGCTGGCCGACAGCACCAGGCCTTGCAGCGCTGCCTTGCTCATGCAGTAGGACAGCTTGTCCTGGCGCGCCAGGTTCTGCCAGATGGAGCTGATCACGCACAGGCGCGCGCGCGGCGCGAGCAGCTTGTGTTCCAGCAGCCATTTCATGGTGGCCAGGATGTACAGGCAGTTGGCCTGGTACAGGGCCAGGTGGGCGTCCAGGTCCACGTTGTAGACGTTGTCGGTGCTGTTGGCGCCTTGCGCCCACACCACGGCGGTGTAGGGGCCGCCTTCGCGCAGCGCGGCCTCGGCCGTTGCGGTGGCGGCGAAGGGATCGTAGGCCAGGGTGCGGATGGCGTCCCAGGCCGGATCGAAATCGTCGCCGCCGCCGCTGCGCGACACTGCGGTGACCTGCCAGCCCGCGCCGGCGCAGCGCGCCGCGATGGCCGAACCTATGGCGCCGGTGGCGCCAAAGACCAGCGCGCGCGGCGGCGCGCCCGTAGCGTGGGTGGCGGCCGTCATGCTCAGGTGTTCAGCACTTTCCAGCGCGCTTCCAGCATGTCGATGCGTTTCGCATCTTCGCGCTCGATGAAGCCGTAGTAGTCACGCTTGTTCTGCAGCCACAGCAGTTCGAAATGCACGGCCTGCAGCAGGCCCTTGTCCATGTTCGGATTGTTGGCGGCCGCGCCTTCGAAGATCACCTTGCGGGTTTCGAAGCGGGTCAGGTGCACGGCGGCCATGCGGCGCAGCGCCGGCAGCGAGTCCATCGACACGCCGCCGCCCACCACCAGGTGCAGGTTCTTCTGCTTGCACACTTCGGCGGTTTTCAGGATGTAGTCGGTGATCTGGTCGTCGTTGATGTTGTCGCGGCTCAGGCCGGCCGAACCGGAGAAGTCCACGCGGCCGAACACGATGCCTTCCACGCCGCCCGGTGCGGACGCCACGCGGGCGATCTCGTCGAGGTGGCCGAAGGTCGACAGGGTTTCCAGGTTGAACAGGAAATCGGTGTCTTCCTGCTCTTCTTCGGTGTAGACCTTGTTCTTCGCTTCAATGAACTTGGACAGCGCGTACGGGGTTTCCACCATAGGCGCGATGATGTAGTCCACGCCCAGCTGGCGGCTTTCCAGCAGGTCGCGCACGGCTTCGCAGCCGCCGATCTTCAGGCCGATCTTCAGTTCGGCCTTGCGCGCGATGTCCATCAGGCGCAGCAGTTCGTCGATACGGGTGCCCTCGGCTTCAAACTCGGCCTTGACGGCCTTGTAGCCGAATTCGTCACGGCCGCGTTTCAGGATGTCCAGCATCTGACGTTCGCGTTTATTCATTTGTTCACTCCTCCAGATTTAGGCAAGATTGCCGAGTATGTCTCTGATCAGTCTGACTGCGCGCTGCCCTTGCCGTCATTGACCGTAGTCATTAAATGCCCTGTTTGACTGCTATTGTAGCTCGCAGGCAGCGGGCCGCATAAGGGAAGCTGCGCCCGCATGGCCCTTCATTTCAGGCTTTGGTCAGAAACCAACGCCGAAGAACTCTTCCAGCTTGGTGGCCGCGTATTCCAGCATCTCGCGCGACAGGCCGGGATAGACGCCGATCCAGAAGGTGTCGTTCATCACGCGGTCGGTGTTGACCAGTTCTCCGGACACACGGTAGTTGCGGCCGATCATGTAAGGCTGGCGCGTCAGGTTGCCGGCGAACAGCAAACGGGTGCCGATCTTGTGCTGGTCCAGATAGGTCAGCAGGTCCACGCGCGAGACGTTCGCTTCCGGTTTCAGCGTCATCGGGAAGCCGAACCACGACGGGTCCGAATTCTCGGTCGCTTCCGGCAGGATCAGGAACTCGGTGCAGGTCTGCAGGCGTTCCTTCAGGAAAGCGAAGTTGTCCTTGCGGGCCTGGATGAAGCCGTGCGCGCGGTCGATCTGGGCCAGGCCGCAGGCCGCCTGCATGTCGGTGATCTTCAGGTTGTAGCCCAGGTGGCTGTAGGTGTACTTGTGGTCGTAGCCTTCCGGCAGCGTGCCCAGCTTCCAGCAGAAGCGCTTGTTGCAGGTGTTGTCCTTGCCCGGCGCGCAGTAGCAGTCGCGGCCCCAGTCGCGGAAGGACTCGGCGATCATCTTCAGCTCGGCGTTGTTGGTGAACACCGCGCCGCCCTCGCCCATGGTGATGTGGTGGGCCGGGTAGAAGGACATGGTGCCGATGTCGCCGAAGGTGCCGACCATCTTGCCGTCATAGGTCGAGCCGAGCGCGTCGCAGCAGTCCTCGATCAGCCACAGATTGTACTTTTTGCACAGCTTGACGATGACGTCCAGGTTGTACGGGTTGCCCAGCGTGTGGGCCAGCATGATGGCCTTGGTTTTCGGGCCGATGGCCGCTTCCAGCTGCGTCACGTCGATATTGTAGGTGCCCAGCTCCACGTCCACGAACACCGGCACCGCGCCGAATTGCAGGATGGGGTTGACGGTGGTGGGGAAGCCCGCCGCCACGCCGATCACCTCGTCGCCCGGCTGGATGGCGCGCGGGCCGAGCTTGGGCGAGGTCAGCGTGTTGAACGCCACCAGGTTGGCCGAGGAGCCGGAGTTGACGGTGATCAGGTGCTGCACGCCGATCAGCTTGGCCAGCTTGGCTTCGAACTGGTCGTTGAAGCGGCCGGTGGTCAGCCAGGCGTCCAGCGAGGCGTGCACCATCAGTTCCATTTCCGGCGCGCCCACCACCTTGCCGGCCGGCGGAATGACGGTCACGCCCGGCTCGAAGGGCTTGGGTTCGCTGGCCAGGGCGCCGTACTGGGCCACCAGCTGGATGATCTGCTCGCGCAGCTGTTCTTTGTTTGGGGTGTCGCTCATGGTATTCGTCTTTAAATGTCGGTGTTTTGGTAAGCGGCGATCTGCGCCAGCGTCAGCGCGCGCATGTCGCTGCCGGCCGGGTTGGCCGCGTAAGCCTGGTGCCAGGCCACGATCTGGTCTATCGTGTGGGCCAGGTTCCAGCGCGGCTGCCAGTTCAGGCGGCTGCGCGCCTTGGAGCAGTCCAGCTTGAGGTAGGTCGCCTCGTGCGGCTGCGGCGCGCCGTCCAGCTGCCAGGAGGCGCCGTCGCCCCAGCTGGCGCACAGGCGGCTGATAATCCATTCCACCGGGCGCGCGTCGGCGTCGTGCGGGCCGAAGTTGAAGCCTTCGGCGTAGGCCGCGCCATGCTGGTACAAATGCTCGGCCAGGGTCAGGTAGCCCGACAGCGGTTCCAGCACGTGCTGCCAGGGGCGGATGGCGTGCGGGCTGCGGATCTGCACCGGCCGGCCGGCCGCGATGGCGCGCACCATGTCCGGGATCAGCCTGTCCTCGGCCCAGTCGCCGCCGCCGATCACGTTGCCGGCGCGGCCGGAGCCCAGCGCCACGCCGTGCTCGGCATGTTTTTCAGGATTGAAATAGGAGCTGCGGTAGGCGCTGGTGACCAGTTCCGCGCAGCCTTTGCTGTTGCTATAGGGATCGTAGCCGCCCATGGGCTCGTTCTCGCGGTAGCCCCACGGCCATTCCTGGTTCTCGTAGCACTTGTCGCTGGTGACGTTGACCACCGCGCGGATGGACGGGGTGGCGCGCACCGCCTCGTAGAAATGCACCAGGCCCATCACATTGGTGGAGTAGGTTTCCACCGGATGGGCGTAGGAATAGCGCACAAGCGCCTGGGCCGCCATGTGGATGGCGATGTCCGGCTTGGCCGCCTGCATGGCGGTGCGCAGCGCGTCGGCGTCGCGGATGTCGCCGGTGAAGGAGCACATGCCTTGCTGGACGCAAGCCACGTTGAACAAGCTGGGTTCGCTGGGCGGCGGCAGGGAGAACCCGGTGACTTCCGCGCCCAATTGCTGCAGCCACAGGCTGAGCCAGCTGCCCTTGAAGCCGGTGTGCCCGGTCAGGAAGACGCGCTTGCCTTGCCAGAATGCAGCATTCATGGCCAGCGTTTCCACGGCGCCTGGCCGCTTTGCCACAGTTCTTCCAGGTGCACCTTGTCGCGCAGCGTGTCCATGGGCTGCCAGAAGCCGTGGTGCAGATAGGCGTCGATCTGGCCGTCGCGGGCCAGGCCTTCCATCGGCTCGCGCTCCCAGTAGGTGCCGTCCTCGGCGATGCGGTCGATCACCTTGGGCGACAGCACGAAATAGCCGCCGTTGATCCAGTTGCCGTCGCCCTGCGGTTTTTCCTTGAAGCGCTCGATGCGCTGGCCGTCGATGTCGATGGCGCCGAAGCGGCCCGGCGGCTGCACCGCCGTCATGGTGCCCAGCTTGCCGTGCGCCTGGTGGAAGCGGATGCTGGCGCCGATGTCCACGTCGGACACGCCGTCGCCATAGGTGAAGCAGAACGCTTCCTCGTTTTCCACATACTTCTTCACGCGGCGCAGGCGGCCGCCGGTCTGCGTGCTTTCGCCGGTGTCGACCAGGGTGACTTTCCACGGCTCGGCGTGGCGCTCGTGCACTTCCATCGAATTGGCCTGCAGGTCGAAGGTGACGTCCGAGGTGTGCAGGAAGTAGTTGGCGAAGAATTCCTTGATGATGTAGCCCTTGTAGCCGCAGCAGATCACGAAGTCGTTGATGCCGTGCGCCGAGTAGCTTTTCAGGATGTGCCAGAGGATGGGCTTGCCACCGATCTCGACCATGGGCTTGGGTTTGACCGTGGTCTCTTCACTGAGCCGCGTACCCAGACCGCCGGCGAGAATGACAGCTTTCATGTTGCTCCCTCGTTATTTTGTTCAATATACAGGCGGCGTTCCACCGGAAGCCATAGTATGGGCCAGCCGCAGGGTATTCTAAACCAGAAGATGAGGGGTGGGGAGGGGCTAATTGCTTTAAAGGATGATAGTGTTGCCCGCCTGCTAGCCCGGGAGCGGGCATGAAAAAAGGGCCGGTCCCTGGCGGGGCCGGCCCTGGCTGCTGGCGGATTGGCGTATCAGCTCTTGCCGCCCGGCGCGGCCAGCCAGCCGTGCTGCTGGCTTTCCTTCCAGCGCGCGTCCGGACCGGACGGCGCCATCTGGCCGGCGGCGCCGTGGCCCGTGTACTGGCGCAGCGCGTCGGCCATGGCCTGGATGTTGTGCGGCAGGGCCTGCGCCGTCGCCGAGGCCGCACCCGAACCCGGCATGGCGGGCAGGGCAGGCTGGCCGGCGGCGGCAGCGCCGGCGGCGGCGTTGTAGCTGGCCATGATCTGCGTCAGGCTGCTGACCTGGCCGGCCAGGCCGCCCTTGGCGCGGAACCACACGTCGGCGGTGGCGTGTTCGCTGCCGTCGCTGCTGGTGTAGCTCGACGCCATGCCGAGGATGTTGCCGTTCTGCGTGGCGGCGCCCGCCTTGCCGGTGGTGCTGATGCTGGCGATGTGCAGGCTGTCCAGCGTCTTCAGCTCGTCCTGCTGGCTCACGCCGTCGGCATTGCCGTCCACCCACACGCGCAGCGCGCCGTAGGCCGCGTCGGCCGGGGTGATGGCGCCGTCGCCGTTGTCGTCCAGCTCGGCCAGCGCGGCATAGCCGTCCCTGGCCTTGCCGCCGCCCGCCAGGCGGGTGGCGTCGCCGAACAGCTCGCCGCCGTCGTTGATCACGCCGTCGTGGTTGCGGTCCAGGGCCAGCAGGCCGTCCCGCGCATTGACCCAGCCGGTGGCCACGGCCGTGCCGGCGGCGCGGATGTCGAACTGCACGCCGGCCGTGATGGCCAGCGTCTGCACGCCGTCGCCGTCCAGGTCCAGCACCAGCGGCGAGGCGATGAAGCCGCCCGCCATCTGCTGGTCGGTGGACATGGCGTTGATCTGGTCCACGCTGAACTGGTTCAGCTGGAAGGCGCTCATGGCGGCGATGTCGTTGGTTTCCAGCGCCATCACCTGGGTGGTGGTCAGCGTGGTCAGCGCCAGCGTGCTCAGCGCGGCGGCCTGGATGGTGGTGATGCCGGCCACTTGCGCCGTGCTCAGCGCCAGAACCTGGCTCGCTTTCAGCGCCTGCAGCTGGGCCGCCGTCAGCGCGTCGAGCTGGGCCAGCGGCAGCGCCGAGATCTGGCTGGTGGTGAAGGCCGCCACCTGGGCGCCGGTGAAGGCGGCCATTTGCAGGTCGTCCAAGGCGGCCAGCTGCTCGTTGCCCAGCGCGGTCACCTGGCTGATCTTCAGCGTGGACAGCTGGGCCGTGTTCAGGCCCGGCATTTGCGTATCGGCCAGGTAGCCCAGCTGGGCCACGCTCAGGTTGCTGATCTGCGAAGTGCTCATGGCCGACAGCTGCTCGGTGGTGAGCGCGCCGATATGGTCGATGGTCCACACCGCCAGCTGCGCGTTCTTCAGGGCCAGCACCTGCTGGGTTTCCAGCGCCGCCACCTGGGCGCCGCTGAAGGCCACGATCTGGGTGTTGGTCAGCGCCTGCAGCTGGGCCGAATTCAGGCTCACCAGCTGGCTGTCCAGCAGCGCGCCTATCTGGTCCACGCTGAGCGAGGTGATCTGGCTCAGCTTGATGGCGGCGATCTGGTCCGGGCTCAGCGCCTGCAGCTGGCCGTTGGACAGCGCCGGCAGCTGGGCCGTGGTGAGGTAGCCGATCTGCAGCGTGCCCAGCGCGCCGATCTGCACGGTGTTCAGCGCGAACATCTGGTCGGCGGTGAGGGCGGCCAGCTGCAGGCTGCCCAGGGCCGGGATCTGGGTGGTGCTCAGCGCCGGAATCTGGGTCAGCGCCAGGCTGGTGATCTGCAGCGTGCTCAGCGCGGCGATCTGCGCCGTGCCCAGCCGCTGCAGCTGGTCGGTGGCCAGCGTGGACAGCGTGCCCAGGTCGATGGCGCGCACCTGCGCGCTGCTCAGCGCGTCGAGCTGGGTGGTGGTCAGCTCGGCCAGGTTGGCGGTGTCGAGCGAGGCGATTTGCAGCGTGCTCAGCGCGCGCACCTGCTGCGTGCCCAGGGCCGCCACTTGCACGCTGTTGAGCGCCAGGAACTGGTCGCTGTCGAGCTGCGCCACCTGGCGCGTGGTCAGCGCGGCCAGGTCGGCCGTCTCCAGCGCCGCCAGCTGGGCCGGCGTCAGGCTGTTGAGCTGGGCGCTGGTCAGCACGGCGGCCTGCGCGGTGGTCAGCGCGGCGATGTCGGCGGCGCTGAAGCCTTCGCTGAGCTGGATGGTGCTCAGCGAGGCCAGCGCCACGGTGTTCAGCGCGCTGACCTGGGTGGTGTCGAACAGGTCGATCTGCGCGGTGCTCAGGCCGCTCAGCTGCACACTGCCCAGCGTGGCGACCTGCAGGGTGTTGAGCGCGGCCAGCTGGCTGTCGAGCAGGCCGGCCACCTGGCTGCTGCGCAGCGCGGCGATGGCGCTGCTGCCCAGCGAAGCGAACTGCGCGGCGTCCAGGCCTTCGGTCAGCTGCGCCAGCGTCAGCGCGGCGATGGCCTGGGTGGACAGGGCCTGCAGCTGCGCCGTGTTCAGCGCGGCGATCTGCGCCGTGGCCAGGCCGGCCACCTGCGCCGTGGCCAGGCTGGCGATCTGGCCGCTGCCCAGCGCCGCCAGCTGCACGGCGTCCAGGTTCTGCAATTGCGTGCTGCTCAGCGCGGCCAGCGCGGCGGTGGACAGCGCCGCCACTTGCGTGCTGGCCAGGGCCTGCAGGAAATCGCTGCCCAGCGCGCCCAGTTGCAGCGTGCTCAGCGCGTTCAGGTCCGAGGTTTCAATGGCGGCCACCTGCAGCGCGCTCAGCGCGGCCAGCTGGCTGTCGGCCAGCGCGCGCACCTGGGCGGTGGTCAGCGCGGCGACCTGGTCGGTGCCCAGGCCGTCGGCCAATTGGCTGGTGGTGAGCTGGCTGATCAGCGCGGTGCTCAGCGCCGCCACCTGGCGCGTGGCCAGCGCCGCGATCTGGCTGCTGGCCAGGGCGGTGAACTGGCTGCTGCGCAGGGCGTTCAGGTCCGAGGTTTCCAGCGCGGCCATCTGGCTGTCGTCGAGCAGCGCGAGCTGCTCCAGGCTCAGGCTGGAGACCTGGGCCGTGCTCAGCGCGGCGATCTGGTCGCTGCCCAGCAGCGCCACCTGCTCGCTGGCCAGGGCGTTCAGCTGCAGCGTGGTCAGCTGCGCCACCTGGGCCGTGGCCAGGGCCAGGATGTTGTCGCTGGACAGGGCGGCGATCTGGTGCGTGCCCAGGGCGCGCAGGTCCGCGCTTTCCAGCGCGGCCACCTGCTCGCTCGACAGCGCGGCGATCTGGTCGGTGTCCAGCGCGGCCGCCTGCTCCGTGGTCAGCGCGGCGATCTGGCTGGTCAGCAGATAGGCCAGCTGGGCGCTGCCCAGGGCCAGCACCTGCGCCGTGCTCAGGCGCGCGAAGTCCACGGTTTCGAGCGCGGCCACCTGGTCGCTGGTGAGCAGGGTCAGCTGCTCCAGGCCCAGGTTGGCCACTTGCAGCGTGGTGAGGCCGGCGATTTGCGCGGTGGTCAGCGCTTGCAGCTGTTCGCTGGTCAGCGTGGCGATCTGGGCCGTGCCCAGGCGCGCCAGCTGCCAGGTGGTCAGCGCGGCGATCTGTTCGCTGCTCAGGCTGCTGGTCTGGCTGGTGCGCAGCGCGGCCAGGTCGGCCGTTTCCAGCAGGCGGATCTGGCTGGTGCTCAGCAGTTGCAGCTGGTCGGTGGCCAGCCCGGCCGCCTGCGCGGTGGTCAGCGCGGCCAGGTGGGCCGCGTCCAGCGCCAGGATCTGCTCGCTGGACAGGCCGTTCAGCTGGCTGCTCGACAGGGCCGCGAAATCGCGCGTTTCCAGCGCCAGCAGCTGGGTGGTGCTCAGCGACTGCAGCTGGTCGGTGGTGAACGCGCCCACTTGCGCCGTGGTCAGCGCCACGATCTGGGCCGTGTTGAAGGCGCCCATCTGGTCGGCCGCCAGGCCGGACAGCTGCGCCGTGCTCAGGCTCTGGATCTGGTAGGTGGTCAGCACGCTGATCAGGTTGCTGGTCAGCGCCATGTTGGGGCTGCTGCGCAGCGCCACCAGGTCGGCCGTTTCCATGGCGCTCAGCTGGTCGGTGCTGAGGGCCTGCAGCTGCTCGGTGGTCAGCGCGGCGGCTTGCGCCGTGGTCAGCGCCACGATCTGGTCGGTGGTCAGGGCGGCAATCTGGTCGCTGGCCAGCGCCACGATCTGGCTGGTTTTCAGCGCGGCGAAGTCCGCCGTTTCTATCGCCTGCACCTGGTCGCTGGCCAGGGCCTGCAGCTGGGCCGAGTTCAGGCCGGTGATCTGCGCGGTGGTCAGCGCTTCGATGCGGCTGGTGCTCAGCGTGGACAGCTGGGCCGTGGTCAGCGCGGCCACTTGCGGCGCGGTCAGGCTTTGCAGTTGATCGTCGCTCAGGGCGGCCAGCTGCGCGCTGCTCAGCACGGCGATCTGGCTGGTTTTCAGCGCGGCCAGGTCGGACGTTTCCAGCATGCGGATCTGGTCGCTGCTCAGCACCAGCAGCTGCGCGCTGCTCAGCGCGCCGGCCTGGGCCTGGGTCAGCGCGGCCAGCTGCACGCTGTTCAGCGCGGCAACCTGGTCGGTGGTCAGGGCGGCGATCTGGCTGGTTTTCAGCACGGCCTGGTCCTGGGTTTCCATGGCGGCCAGCTGGTCGCTGCTGAGGGCGGCGATCTGCGCGGCGCTCAGCGACAGCGCCTGCAGCGTGGTCAGCGCGGCGATCTGGCTGGTCAGCAGGGACTGCACCTGCGTGGTGCTGAGCACGGCCAGTTGCAGCGAGGTCAGCGATTGCAGCTGGCTGTCCTGCAGCGCGTTCAGCTGGGTGCTGCTCAGGCTGGCGATCTGGTTGGCGCGCAGTTGCAGCATGTCCACCGTTTCCAGCGCGCGGATCTGGTCCGTGCTCATGACGGCCAGCTGCGCCGTCGACAGGATGCCGATCTGCAAGCTGGTCAGCGCGGCCACCTGGGCCGTGCTCAGGGCGGCGATATGCTCGGTGGTCAGCGAAGCCATCGGCCCCACTTTGAGCGCGGCCAGGTCGGCCGTTTCCAGCGCGGCGATCTGGGCGGTCGACAGCACCGCCAGCTGGCTGCTGGTCAGCGAGCCGGCCTGCAGCGAGGTCAGGGCCTGGATATGGGCCGTGTCGAGCTGGGCGATCTGGGTGCTGCTCAGCACCGCCACCTGGGTGGCTTTCAGGCTGGCGAAGTCGTCCAGTTCCATGGCCGCCAGCTGCGTGCTGCTCAGGGTCAGGATCTGGCGCGTGGTCAGGCTGCCGACCTGCAAGGTGGTCAGCGCCACGATGTGCGCGCTGTTCAGCCCGGCCAGCTGCTCGCTGCCCAGGGCCGCCACTTGCGGCGCTTTCAGGGCCTGCACCTGCACCGTGTCGAGCGCGGCGATCTGCACGCTGGACAGGGCGGCGATCTGCACGGTCTTCAGCGCGCCCAGGTCTTCGCTTTCCAGCGCGGCGATCTGGCTGGTGAGCAGGGCAGCCAGCTGGCGCGTGGTCAGCGAGGACGCTTGCGCGGTGGTCAGCGCGGCCAGGTGGACGCTGTCGAGCGAGGCCATCTGTTCGGTGGTCAGCGCGGCGATCTGGGTCACTTTCAGGCGCGCGAAGTCGGCCGTCGCCAGCGCGGCGATCTGGGCCGTGGTCAGCGCCGCGATCTGTGCCGTGGTGAAGGCGCCCAGCTGCGAGGTGTTCAGGCCGGCCAGCTGGGACGAGCCGAGGGCGGCCAATTGGGCGCCGCTCAGGCCGGCCAGTTGCAGCGAGGTCAGCGCGGCCAGCTGGGTGCTGCTCAGCGCCACCAGCTGAGTGGTCGACAAGCCGGCCAGCTGCGCGGTGCGCAGCGCGGCCAGGTCGCCGGTTTCCAGCGCCAGGATCTGGTCGGTGGACAGCGCCGCCAGTTGCGCGGTGCTCAGCGCGGCGGCCTGCACGGTGGTCAGCGCGGCGATCTGGTCGGTGCTCAGCAGGGCGGCCTGGGCCGTGGTCAGGGCCAGCAGCTGGGTGGTTTTCAGGCTGGCGAAATCTTCGGTTTCCAGCGCGGCCAGCTGGTCGCTGCCGAGGGCGGCGATTTGCGCGCTGCGCAGATTGGACGCTTGCAGCGTGCTCAGCGCGGCGATCTGCCTGCTGTCGAAGGCGCCCAGCTGCGCCGTGCTCAGGGCGGCCAGCTGCTGGGTGCCCAGCGCGCGCACTTGCTGGGTGTTCAGCACGGCCAGGCTGTCGTTGCCCAGCGCGGCGATCTGATGGGTCTTGAGCGCGGCCAGGTCATTGCTTTCCAGCGCGGCCGCTTGCACGGTGCTCAGCGCGGCTACTTGCTGGGTGGTCAGCGCGCCGGCCTGCAACGTGGTCAGCGCGGCGATCAGGACGGTGTTCAGCGCGGCCAGCTGGACGCTGCCCAGGGCGGCGATCTGCTGGGTTTTCAGGCTGGCCAGGTCCTGCGTTTCCAGCGCGTTCAGCTGGTCGCTGGTGAGCGCCGCCAGCTGGCGGGTGCCCAGGGTGGAGGCCTGCAAGGTGGTCAGCGCCACGATCTGGTCGCTGCCCAGCGCCTGCACCTGCTGCGAAGTGAGCGCGCCCAGCTGCAGCGAGCCCAGGGCCTGCAATTGCACATTGTTGAGCGCGGCCAGCGCGGCGGTGGACAGGCTGGCGATCTGCTGGGTTTTCAGCGCGGCCAGGTCGCTGCTCTCCAGCGCTGCGGCCTGGTCGGTCGAGAGGGTGGCGATCTGCTGCGTGCCCAGTCCGGCGGCCTGGGCCGTGGTCAGCCCGGCGATCTGGTGCGTGCCCAGCGTGGCCACTTGCGTGCTGGTGAGCGCGGCCAGCTGGCTGGTTTTCATCAGCGCCAGCGTGGCGCTGGACAGCGCGGCCAGTTGCGTGCTCAGCAGGGCGGCGACTTGCTGCGTGGTCAGCGCGGCGGCCTGGTGGCTGCGCAGGCCGGCCACCTGGTCGGTGGTCAGCGCCTGCACTTGCGCCACGCTCAGCTGGACGATCTGGGTGGTGCTCATGGCGCCCAGCTGCGAGGTGTTCAGGTTGCCGATGGCGCCGGTGTTGAGCGCGGCCAGCTGGTGGGTTTTCAGCGCGGCGAAGTCGGCGCTTTCCATGGCGGCCAGCTGCGTGGTGCTGAGCGCGCGCAGCTGCGCCGTGGTCAGCGCGGCGGCCTGGGCGGTGGTCAGCGCGGCGATCAGCTCGGTCGACAGCGCGGCCATCTGGGCCGTGGTGAAGGCGGCGATCTGCGCGGTTTTCAGGGCGGCCCAGTCGCGCGTTTCCAGCGCGTTGACGTGGCCGGTGTCGAGCGCGGCCAGCTGGCGCGTGCTCAGCGCGCCGGCCTGCAAGGTGGTCAGCGCGGCCACCTGCACGCTGTCGAGCGCGTTCAGCTGGGCGCTGGTCAGCGCGCCTATCTGCAGGGAGTTGATCAGCACCAGCTGGGACGTGCCCATGGCGGCGATATTGTCGGTGGACAGGGCGGCGATCTGCTGCGTTTTCAGCGCGGCCAGCTCGGCGCTGTTGAAGGCGCTCAGCTGGGCGCTGTCGAGCGCGCCCAGCTGCAGCGAGGTCAGCGCGCCGACCTGCAAGGTGGTCAGCGTGGACAGCAGCGTGCTGCCCAGCGCGGCGATCTGGGCCGTGTTCAGGGCCGCGATCTGGCTGGTTTTCAGGCTGCGCCAGTCCGACGTTTCCAGCGCATTCAGCTGGTCCGAGGACAGCGCCAGCAGCTGCTGGGTGGTCAGCGCGCCGGCCTGGGCGCTGTTCAGCGCAATGATGAGGTCGGTCGACAGGGCGGCAATCTGCACGGTATTGAACGCGGCGATCTGCAGCGAGTGCATCTGGGTCCAGTCGCGCGTTTCCAGGGCGTTCAGCTGCACGGTGCTGAGCGCGCCCAGCTGGCGCGTGGTCAGGCCGCGCGCCTGCATGCTGCTGAGCGCCACGATCTGGTCGGTGCCCAGCGCCTGCACCTGCGTGCTGCTCAGCGCCGCCACCTGCACGCTGGCCAGCGCCGCCAGCTGGGCGTCGCTCAGCGCGGCGATGGCGGCGGTGTTGAAGGCGGCCAGCTGCTGCGTCTTCAGCGCGGCCAGGGTGGAAGTGGACAGCGCGGCGGCCTGCCAGCTGTTCAGGGCCAGCAACTGGCGCGTATCCAGCCCGCCCAGCTGCACGGTCTTCAGCGCGGCCAGCAGCTGGGTGTCCAGCGATGCCACCTGGGCCGTGCTCAGGGCTGACAGCTGGGTCGATTTCAGGGCGGCGAAGTCCGCCGTCTCGAATGCCGCCAATTGCGTGCTCAGCAGCGCGGCGATCTGGCGCGTGGCCAGCGAGGACGCTTGCGCCGTGCTCAGCGCGGCCAGTTGCATGCTATTGAGCGCGCGCACCTGGGTGGTGGTCAGCGCCGCCAGTTGCAGGCTGTTCAGCTGCGCCAGCTGGCGCGTGTCGAGCGCGTCGATGGCGGCCGTGTTCAGCACCGCCACCTGGGCGGTTTTCAGCGCGCCGAAGCCGGCCGTGCTGAGCGCGGCCAACTGGTCGGAATTGAGTATGGCAACTTGCTGGGTGGACAGGGAGCCGGTCTGCAGGGTGGTCAGCGCGGCCAGCTGGGTGCTGCTGAATGCGCCCAGCTGGGCGCTGCTGAAGGCGTTCAGCTGCGCGCTGGTGAGTGCGGCCACGTCGGTGGTCTGCAGGGCGGCGATGCGGCTGGTCGACAGCGCCGACAGCAGCGCGGTCGACAGCGCCGCGGTCTGGGCGGTGGAGAGCGCGGCCAGGTGGGCGTCGTCCAGCGCATTGGCTTGCTGCGCGTTGAGCGCATTGAGCTGCTGCGAGGTCAGCGCCGCGAAGTCGTTCGTTTCCAGCGCGTTGAGCTGGGTGCTGGTGAAGGCGTTCAGCTGGCGCGTGGTGAAGGCGGCGGCCTGGGCAGTGGTGAGGGCGGCGAACTGGCTGCTGTCGAGCGCGGCCAGCTGGGCCGTGTTCAGCACCGCGATCTGCAGGCCTTTGAGCGCGGCGATGTCGCCGGTTTCCAGGCTGGAGAACTGGGCTGCGCTGAGCGCGCCCACCTGCTGCGTGGTCAGCGCGGCCAGCTGGGCCGTGTTCAGGCCGTCCACCAGCTGGGTGGTGCTCAGGCCGGCCAGCTGGCTGCTGGAGAAGGCCTGGATCTGCAGGGTGGAGATGCCGCCCAGCTGCCCGGTGTTGATGGCGCTGATGGTGGCGTTGGGCAGGACGCGCAGCTGGATGGCGGTCAATGCCCTCAATTGCGTGGTGCTGAGCGCCTGCAGTTGCTCCGTGGTGAGGACGAGCATATCCGACGTCGCCAGCAAGGCGATCTGGGCCGTCGACAGCGAGGCAACTTGGGTGGTGCTTAAACCGAGTAATATTGAGGGCATTTTAAAATCTCTCCTGGCAGCAATATATCTTAACCGCAATTGCGCCGTATTTGAGAACTGGTAGGTAAAAGTAGTTTAAATCTTGGTCTGGAAACAATGACTTAGCGTGCATCTATTAACAAAATTCATAGACACCGGATTATGATTTTTTAATAAAGCCCAGGAACGTAGCCATAATGATAAAAACGCCCGCCGCATTTTCCCCCGCGATTATTCCGCAAACCCATCCCGATCCGCTCACCTTCGTGTTCCAGGGCGGCTCGCTCCTGCTGGCCGACGGCAGCCTGGCCCTGCCGGACGCCGCCGCGCTGGCTGAATCCGGCCTGCACCTGCCGCCCGAGCGCATCCATCCGCTCGGCATGTGGAATGACCGCTATTATCAGCTAGCTTGGGTTGAAAGTGATGCTGTAGCGCAACAAAATTATACCTGGCATGGCTTGCGCAGCCTGTTTGGGACGCTGGACGACGAATTCATGGGCCTGGCCGGGCGCGCCTGCCAGCTGGCCGAATGGGCGCGCACCCACCGCTACTGCGGCGCCTGCGCAACGCCGATGAAGCTGGCCAGCAATGACCGCAGCTTCCGCTGCCCGGCTTGCAATATGACAGCCTACCCCCGCATTTCCCCCGCCATGATGGTGCTGATACGCAAGGGCGCCAGCGTGCTGCTGGCCATGCACGTGCAGTCGCCGTACAAGCGCTACACGGCGCTGGCCGGCTTCCTGGAGGCCGGCGAATCGGTCGAGGACGCCATCCACCGCGAGGTGTACGAGGAGGTCGGCCTGCGGGTGCACAATCTGCGCTACTTCGGCAGCCAGTCCTGGCCCTTCCCGCACTCGCTGATGCTGGCCTACACGGCGGACTACCTGGACGGCGAGATCCGCGTGGACACGGAGGAAATCGCCGAGGCGCGCTGGTTCGGGCCGGACGACGACTGGCCGGAGCGGCCCATCACGGTGTCGATCGCGGCCGAGTTGCTGGCCGCCCACCGGCCGCCGGGAAAATAGCCGCCGGCGGGGGCAAAAGCCGGGCCGCGTCAGGTGGGCCGCCGGGGTTTTCTATATACTGACGCCAATCGCATTTTTTATGGCTACATCATGACCAAAGAAGCAGCATTTTCCGAAAACGACTGGCGCCGCCTGCTGGAAAGCCTGGGCGAAGATCCCGACCGTCCCGGCCTGCACGAAACCCCGCACCGCGTCGCCAAGGCGTGGAAACACTGGACCTCCGGCTACGCCCAGGACCCGGTCGAGCTGCTCAAGGTGTTCGAGGACGGCGCCGAGCAGTACAACGAGCTGATCGTGGTGCGCGGCATCCCGGTCTACAGCCACTGCGAACACCACCTGGCGCCGTTCTTCGGCAAGGCCACCATCGGTTACGTGCCTAACGGCAAGATCGTCGGCCTGTCCAAGCTGACCCGCCTGGTCGACTGCTTCGCCAAGCGCCTGCAGGTGCAGGAGCGCCTGACGCAGCAGATCGCCAATGCGCTGATGGATGCGCTGGAGCCGAAGGCCGTGGGCGTGGTGGTGCGCTGCCGCCACCTGTGCATGGAAAGCCGCGGCATCCGCACGCCGGGCGAGGAAACCATCACCTCGTCCATGCTGGGCGAGCTGCAGCCCAACCTGGCGCTGCGCACCGAATTCCTGGCCCTGGCCCGCGAGCCCTGACCATCATGGCGACGGCGATCGAATGGCAAAGCGGCGACCTGGGCGCTGCGTTCGGGCTGGCGGCCTCGGTGGGCCGTCCTGTGTTCCTGTACTGGGGCGCCGGCTGGTGCCCGCCGTGCAACCGGGTCAAGGCTGACATTTTCAGCTTGCCCGAGTTCGCGCAGCGCATGCGCAACCTGCTGCCGTTCTGGCTGGACGGCGACGCGCCCGGCGCGCAAGCGCTGGCCGCGCAATACAAGCTGCGCAGCTACCCCACGCTGGTGCTATACGCGCCGGACGGACGCGAGATCACCCGTTTGCCGTGCGAGCTGGACGGCGAAACCTTTATCTCCGCGCTGGACCTGGCGCTGGACGCCGGCCACACCGCCGCCGAATCGCTGCAGGCCGCCCTGGGCGGCACGCGGCCGCTGGCGGAACAGGAGTGGGCGCTGCTCAGCCTGTATTCCTGGGACACCGATGAAGGCCAGCTGCTGCCCGCCGCCGAGCAGCCTGCCGCGCTGGCGCGCCTGGCCGAAGCCTGCCCGGCGGGCGACGCTGCCGCGCGCCTGCACCTGCATGCGCAAGTGGCCGCCGCCGGCCGCATTCCCGGCCAGACGCAGGCCGGCAACGCCGCCGCCAGCGCGGCGCAGGCCGCAGCGGTGATCGCCGCCGCCGCCGACCGCCTGCTGCGCGTGCTGGGCGACACGCGCCTGGCGCGCGCCAATATGGATTTGATCGTCAACCACGGCGTGAACCTGGTGAAATGGTCGGGCGCAAGGCAGGGCGAGCTGGTGCAGGCGCTGGACAAGGCCGCACGCGAATTCGCCGCCGACGACTGGCTGCCGCTGGGCGACCGCCTGGTGGCCGTGCGCCTGCGCATGCGCCTGGTGCGCCTGGGCGGCCCGTCCGAAGGCGTGGCCGAGCTGGTGCGCAGCACGGTGGCCGCCTCGCTGGCCGAAGTGACGGAGCCGTATGCCCGCCACAGCCTGGTCAACACGGCCGTGAGCGCGCTGAACGACGCCGGTTTTGCCGCCGAGGCCGAAGCGCTGCTGCAGGCCACGCTGGCCGGTTCGCATTCACCGTATTACTTCATGCTGAGTCTGGCTGCGGCGGCGCGCCGCCGCAATGACATTCCCGGCACGCTGGGCTGGTACGAGCAGGCGTGGCATGCCGCCGTGGGCAGCGCCACCCGGCTGCAATGGGGCGCCACTTACCTGGTGAGCGTGATCGACATGACGCCGGAAGACCAGCCGCGCATTGAAGCGGCCGCGCAAGGAATCGCGCGCGACATCTCGGCTGCCAGCGACGCCTACCAGCAGCGCAACCGCACGCAGCTGCAGCGCCTGGCCGGCAAGCTGGCCATGCTGACGGTGCCCGGCCCGCACGCGGGCGCCTTGCAGCGTTTGCTCACCGCCAATCTGTGATGGCGGCTCCGGCGGGTTACGCGCCAGGGCGCTAACCCGCCCTACGGTATTGCTGGTATTGCTGGTATTGCGTAGGGCGGGTTAGCGGCATCGCCGCGTAACCCGCCGGCGCCGCCGCGAACGCATTACTTGGCCACGGCCTCCCGCGCGGATTTGAACTCCGCGCCCGGCTTCCATTGCGGCGGCGCCGGGTCCTGCGCGGCGCGCAGGCCCACCTCGAACAGCAGCTCGGCGTCCTGCACCGCGCCGCTCATGTCCCAGCCCGGCTGCACCACGTCCGTCACCTTGTGGTAGTCGTGCGCCGTGTAGGCGTCCAGCGTGGCGGCGGCGTAGCCGGGCGGCTTGCCGATGAAGTCGCGCCCGCCGTGCGTGTAGACCACCGGCACGCCCAGCTTGGCAAACTCCAGCTGGTCGCTGCGGTAGAACGCCCCCATTTCAGGATTGCCCTCCGGCCGCACCACGCGCCCCTGCGACTTGGCCACGGCCGCCACCAGGTCGTCCGCGGTGGATTTGCCGTGCCCGGTCAGCTCGATGTCGCGCGTTTTGCCCCACAGGTTCAAGCCGTCCAGATTGATGTCCAGCACAGTCTTGGCGGCCGGATACAGCGGATGGCGCGCGTAGTACTGCGCGCCCAGCAGGCCGCGCTCCTCGCCCGTGGTCAGCAGGAACAGTATGCTGCGCCGGGGCGGCTGCGGCAGCGCCTTGAAGGCGCGCGCCAGTTCCAGCAGCGCCGCCACGCCGGATGCGTTGTCCTGCGCGCCGTGGAAAATCTGCTTGCTGCGCGGCCCGGGCAGCGATTCGTCGACGCCGAAATGGTCCCAGTGCGCGCTGTAGACCACCACTTCGTCCTTGAGCTTGGGGTCCGAGCCTTCGATCTTCGCCACCACATTATTCGACGGCATCTCGTTCCACGCGTTGAGTACGGTGGCGCTGATGGTGGCGCCCAGCGGCACCGGCTTGAAGTCGCGCGAGAGCGCGGCTTTTTTCAGCGCGTCGAAGTCCTGCCCGGCGGCCTGGAACAGCTCCTTGGCGCGGTCCAGGTGCAGCCAGCCGGCCACGCCGGGGTAGCCCGCCGAGCCGTTCTTGGCTTGCTTGAGGCCGTAGCTGCCCCGGCCCCAGCTGTTGCGTACCACGTCGTAGGGATAGCCGGCCTGGCGCGTCTCGTGCACGATGAGCGCGCCGGCAGCGCCCAGGCGCTCGGCGGTTTCAAACTTGTAGCTCCAGCGGCCGTAGTAGCTGGTGACGGCGCCGGCGAACTGCGCCGGGTCCAGCCGCGACGGGCGTTTCGGGTCCGGCAGCGGCGGGTCGTTGATCAGCATGACCAGCGTTTTCCCGTGCAGGTCCATGCCCTTGTAGTCGTCCCATTTGTATTCCGGCGCCTGCACGCCGTAGCCGACGAACACCAGCTCGGAATTGGCCAGGCTCACCTTGCGCTCGGTGCGCGCGGTCCAGGCCACGTAGTCGCCCGGGAAGTTCAGCGGCGCCGGCTTGCCGGCGGCGGTGTAGACCAGGGTGGGCGAGGGCTGCACATACACCAGCGGCACTTTCTGCAGATAGCTGCCGTCCGGGTTGCCCGGCGCCACGCCGATTTTCTTGAACTCGTCCTGCAGGTAGGCAAGGGTGGCGGTTTCGCCCTTGCTGGCTGGTGCGCGGCCTTCGAACTCGTCCGACGCCAGCGCCTTGATGTGGCGCAGCATGCTGGCGCCGTCGATCTTGCGTTGCGGCTGTGCTTGCGGCGCTGGCTGCGGGGCGGCGGCGGCCGTTCCGGAGAGCAGCGCGAACGCCAGGCTGGACATTTTTTTCATGAGGACAGTTGCGGAAAACTTAATCCCGACATTGTGTCATAACAAGTCCGATTGCATCACTTTCCAGAGGCGGCACTATCATAAATCGGAAAAGCGGATAGGTTTGAACAGATAATTGCGCTTTTTTATCGTCAAATTAAATCATAAGATGACTCCATCGAAACGCAACTCTCTAGGAGAAACATCATGAACGCCAAACAACTTATCGCTTCCGTTTCCCTGCTGCTGGCCGCCGGCGCCGCCTTTGCCGAACCAGCCGAACTGAACTTCCCAAAACTGAACGCCGCCCAGAAAACCGAAGTCAGCCGCGAAGCGGTCAAGGCTGAAGTCATCCGCGCCCGCAACGCCGGCGAACTGGAGCTGACCGAAGTGACCTACCCGCCGCTGGTCAACACCAGCTCCACGCTGACCCGTGAACAAGTGAAGGCCGACGTGCTGGCCGCCCGCGCAAACGGCGAGCTGGACCTGAACGAAGTGAACTACCCATCGTTCTTCGACGGCCGCGTGCAGCGCCCTGCCCAGACCCTGACTGCTTCGGCAAAACGCAGCGCCGCCGCCCAATAATCGAGCCGGGTCAGATTTGCGCAACACCCCGGCCTGCGAGGCCGGGGCCGCGCTATCAATTAAGTAGTTTTCCTGCCGGCATTCGGAGTATTCTTGTTTTACAAGAACATTTCGTGGAGACGGCAGTGATGAATCTTTCTTTCCGCCAGAAGCTGTGGGTGCCCCTGATCTGCAGCCTCGTCTGTATCACCGCCATATTCCTGCATGACGCGGTCCAGCTGCGCAACACCCGCATCGAGGAGCGCATGGCCGACCTGGCCAATCTGGATGACATGGGCATGAGCGTGCTCAAGCTGTACGGCGAGAAGGCGCAGTCCGGCGCCATGAGCAAGGAAGACGCCCAGAAGCAGGCGATGGCCATCATCAAGACCCTGCGCTACGGCAAGGATGGCTACCTGTCCCTGACCAGCAATGCCGGCGTCACCATCATGCACCCCATCAAGCCTGAGAACGACGGCAAGAACATGATGGACTTCAAGGATCCCAAGGGTACCTACCTCTACCGCGACATCGTGGCCGTGGCCAACAGCCCGGCCGGCACCGGCTTCGTCAAATACTGGTGGCCGCGCCCCGGCGCCAAGGAAGCCGTGCCCAAGCTGAGCCACGTCATCAGCTACAAGCCGTGGGAATGGAACCTCATCACCGGCGTCTATATGGACGATATCGACGATGCTTTCCAGGCCAATCTGCTCAAGTCCGGCGGCGTGCTGCTGGCGGTGTGCCTGATACTGGCCGGCATCGTCAGCTATATCAACCGCAGCCTGCGCCACACCATAGGCGGCGAGCCGGAATACGCGGCCGAAGTGGCGGCGCGCATCGCCAACGGCGACCTGAGCGTCACCGTCGACACCAGCCCGAACGACAGCAGCAGCGTCTTGCATGGCATGAAGGCGATGCAGGCCAGCCTGGCCTCCACCATAGGCGAGATCCGCCGCAGCGCGGACACCATCGCCACCGCCTCGTCGGAAATCGCCAGCGGCAATATGGATTTGTCGGCGCGCACCGAATCGCAGGCCAGTTCGCTGGAGGAAACCGCCGCCTCCATGGAGCAGCTCACCACCACCGTCAGCCACAACGCCGACAACGCGGCTGAAGCGAACAAGCTGGCCAAGGCCGCGTCGCAGGTGGCACAGCAGGGCGGCGCCGTGGTGTCGCAGGTGGTGCAGACCATGGACACCATCAACAGCTCGGCCACGCGGATTGTGGACATCATCAGCGTGATCGACGGCATCGCCTTCCAGACCAATATCCTGGCCCTGAACGCGGCGGTGGAAGCGGCGCGCGCCGGGGAGCAGGGACGCGGGTTCGCGGTGGTGGCGAGCGAGGTGCGCAACCTGGCGCAGCGCTCCGCCTCGGCCGCCAAGGAGATCAAGGAGTTGATCAACGATTCGGTGGGCAGCATCGAGGCCGGCAGCGCGCTGGTGGCCAAGGCCGGCGCCACCATGGACGACGTGGTGGGCAGCGTAGCCAAAGTGACCCACATCATGGGCGCGATCACGGCCGCCACGGGCGAGCAGAGCACCGGCATCGGCCATGTGAACCAGGCCATTACCGAGATGGATTCGGTGACCCAGCAGAACGCGGCGCTGGTGGAGCAGGCAGCGGCGGCGGCGGGGGCCATGCAGGAGCAGGCGGCCAACCTGGCGGCGCTGGTGTGCCGCTTCCGGCTCACGGCGCAGGAAACGGGTGTGCCAAAGATGGCGGGTTACGCGCTCACGCGCTAACCCGCCCTACGAAATAACAGAATGTCTCGTGGCCGCGTAGGGCGGGTTAGCGCGCCGCGCGTAACCCGCCATGCTCCGCAAACAGCTCCGCCACGAAGTCCACAAACGCCTTCACCTTGGCGGCGCGCTGGTGCTTGTGCTGGTACAGCACCGACACGTCCGGCCCCGCCGCCTGCCAGTCCTGCAGCAGCGGCACCAGCGCGCCGCTGCGCAGCGGCTCCCGCAGCGACACCGACATATGCTGGACGATGCCCGCGCCGGCTTCGGCGGCCGCGATCAGCGCCTCCACATGGTCCATCGCCACCTTGCCCTGCGGCGTGAAACTGAAAGCCTCGCCCTCATGCTGGAAGCGCCAGGCGCGCACCTGGCGCGACTTCGGATACAGGAAATTCAGGCAGGCGAAATCCCCCAGCTGCTCCGGCGCCTGCGGCATGCCGTGCCGCTCGATAAAGCCCGGCGAAGCGCAGGTGATGTACTGCGTGCCGCATAGCGTGCGCGCCACCAGCTGCGAGTCCGGCAGCTCGCCTATGCGCAGCAGCACGTCCACGCCTTCCTCGACCATGTCTATCATGCGGTCTCCGGCAGTCATCTTCAGGGTGATGTCCGGGTAGCGCGCCATGAAACGGGGCAGCGCGGGCGCCACGAACCGCCGTGCCAGGATGCCCGGCATGTCCACCCGCAGCACGCCGCGCGGCTGCTGCGCGGACTCCTGCAGGCTGTCTTCCAGCTCGCCCATGTCCGCCAGCAGGCGCAGCGCGTAGGCGTGGCACTGCCGGCCCTCGCCGGTGAGCGACATGCTGCGCGTGGTGCGGTTCAGCAGCTTCACGCCGAAGTGCGCCTCCAGCGCCGCCACCTGGTTGGTGACGGAGGAGGTGGAGATGCCCAGCTTGTCCGCCGCGCGGCTGAAACCGCCGGTTTCCACCACGGTGCAAAACACCTTCATTGCATCCAGCCGGTCCATGTCCCCTCCTGTCGTTTGGTCTCTGTTTATCCCGATTGTCCACGATTTCGAAATACTGCATGGAGCGCCGCCCGGTTTTTCCCGCGCCCGTCTTTCCCTACACTGCTTTCATCAACCACAGGAGAACACCATGCAAGCAATGATATCGAAACAGGCAGGCGCGCCGCTGGCGCTGGAAGACATCGCCATGCCGGTGCCGGGCGCCGGCCAGGTGCTGGTACGCATCGCCGCCAGCGGCGTCAATCCGCTGGACCTGAAGATCGCCGCCGGCCAGGCCGCGCATGCGCACATGCCTTTGCCGGCGGTGCTGGGCATCGACATGGCGGGCGTGGTGCAGGCTGTGGGCGAGGGCGTCGCCGCTTTCCGTCCGGGCGACCAGGTGTTCGGCATGACCGGCGGCGTGGGTGGCGTGCAGGGCTCGCTGGCGCAATTCGCGGCGGTGGATGCGGACCTGCTGGCGCTCAAGCCGCGCCAGGCCACGCTGCGCGAGGCGGCTGCGCTGCCGCTGGTGTTCATCACCGCCTGGGAGGGGCTGGTGGACCGGGCGCGGCTACGCGCTGGCCAGAAAGTGCTGGTGCATGGCGGCGCAGGCGGCGTGGGCCACGTGGCGGTGCAGATCGCGCGCGCTTTCGGCGCCGAGGTGTATGCCACCGGCAGTGCAGGCCAGCGCTCGGTGATAGAAGGCTACGGCGCCACCTTTATCGACTACCGCACCGAATCGGTGGCGGACTACGTGCAGCAGTACACTGGCGGGGAGGGCTTCGACATCGTGTACGACACGGTGGGCGGCGCCACGCTGGACGCGTCCTTCGCTGCGGCGCGCCTGTACGGCGGCCATGTGGTGAGCTGCCTGGGCTGGGGCACGCATGCGCTGGCGCCGCTGTCCTTCAGGGCGGCCACGTACTCGGGCGTGTTCACCCTGCTGCCGCTGTTGTCCGGCAAGGGCCGGGCGCAGCATGGCGCGATCCTGCGCGAGGCCGCGCGGCTGGTGGATGAAGGGAAGGTGCGTGTGCAGCTCGATCCTGCGCGCTACGCGCTGGCGGAAGTCAATGCCGCCCATGCCGCGCTGTCCGGCGGCACGGCGCGCGGCAAAGTGGTGATCGACGTGGTCTAGTTGGCGGGGGCGGGCGCCGGAGCGGGAGCTTGCGGCGCCGCAGGCGCTGCCGGCGCCGGGGCCGGTGCGGCGACAGCCGGCTCGAACACCAGTTTATTGTCCACCACCTTGAATTCGCCCACCTTGGTGCCGGTGGCCGGGCCATTCTCGCTCACCAGGGCGCAATTCTGGGTCTCCACCTGCCACACCTGGTCGCCGGAGCGCAGGCTCCAGAAATTGTCGGGCGAGGAAAATACCTCCACGTCCACCTCGTCCAGCAGCATTTCGCCCATGGGAATCTGGCGCTGGCAATCCGGCATGCGCGTCGCAACCAGGGTCAGGCGCACATTGTCGTTCCAGAAGTAGTCCTGCTCGCGCCGCAGCGACAGCGTATGGCTGCTGTTGGCACCTTCCACATAATAAGTGGCGCTGTCCCGCGCGCAGCCGGTCAGCAGCAAGGGAAGCAGCAAGGGAGGCAGGACGGTGAGGATCTTGCGCATGGCGTCTCTTTCGAATAGGGTGAAACCATTATAGCGGCGCGCATGCGTCCCCGCACTATTGGTATTTAATTAACATACTTCCGTGTCGATGGGCTACACTCGTGATTCATATGCAACCGGGGTAGTGTAGTCATGATGGGATCTTCTGCGCACGACGATAACAGTTTTCGCCGCATCCTTGCGCGCAACATCACCATGCCGCTGGTGGCGGGCGTGGTCAATGTGGGCGTGTTCATCGGCATTCTGGCCTATCTGCTGAATGTACTGAACTGGGTGGAGCACACCGAACGCGTGATCGGCAACGCCAACGAAATCGGCCGGCTGATGGTGGACCAGGAATCCGGCATGCGCGGTTTTGCGCTCACCGGGGACGAGGCCTTCCTGGCCTCCTACAAGCTGTCCAAGCCCAAGATGGCCACGGCGCTGACTACGCTGCGCGAACTGGTGTCCGACAATCCGGTGCAGGTGAGCCGCGTGAATAATATCGCCGCCCAGCAGCAGCAATGGGACGTCTTCGCGCAGGAAGTCATCAGCCTGCGGCGCAACAAGGGCGACTACCTGGAGCCCATCAAGGCCGGCCGGGGCAAGCTGGAGTTCGACGAAGTGCGCAGCCTGTTCCAGGCTTTTGTCATCAGTGAGCAGCGCCTGCTGGCCGAGCGGCGCTCCGACGCGAAATCCGTCACTGCTTTCGCGGTCACGGCCTTCCTGATGATCAGCCTGATCGTCAGCGGGTTGCTGGCGCTGTTCGGCCGGCGCGACGTGCGCAAACTGTCGGACACTTATGGCAAGGCCCTGCAGGAACAGACCGAGCATTCCGAGCGTTTGCAGCAGCAGGCCTGGCTGCGCACCGGCCAGACCCAGCTCGCCCAGCAGGGCATAGGCCAGATGGCGCTGCCGCAGTTGTCGGCCGCGCTGCTGCAATTCCTGTCGCGCTACATGGACGTAACCGTGGGCGCGCTGTATGTGCGCGAGCAGGACGGCGGCTTGCGCCGCGTGGCCTGCTACGGCTACAGCCGCGAGGACGAGGAGTACGGCCTGGTGCTGGCGCCGGGGGATGGCCTGCCGTGGCAGGCTGCCCAGCAGCGCCGCGTGATCCAGCTGGGCGACGTGCCGGAAAACTACGTGAAGATCAGCAGCGGCATGGGCGCCGCAGCGCCGCGCCACCTGCTGCTGGCGCCGGTGGACAGCGACGGCGAAGTGAACGGCGTGCTGGAGCTGGGCTTTTTGCAGCCGGTGACGGAACGCCAGCTCGATTTCATCAAGCTGGTGAGCGGCAATATCGGCACCGCCATCGAAGCGACGCTGGCGCGCCAGCGCATTGCCGAAGTGCTGGCCGAGACCCAGCAGCTGAACGAGGAACTGCAGGTGCAGCAGGAGGAGCTGCGCACCGCCAACGAGGAACTGGAAGAGCAGTCGCGCGTGCTGGAGGAGTCGCAGGCCAGCCTGGAGAACCAGAAGGCGGAGCTGGAGCAGACCAACGAGCAGTTGGCCGAGCAGGCGGTGGCGCTGGACCAGAAGAACGAGGCGCTGGGCGAGGCCGGGCGGCAGCTGGAGGAGCGCGCGCTGGACCTGGAGCGCGCCAGCCAGTACAAGTCGCAGTTCCTGGCCAATATGTCGCACGAGCTGCGCACGCCGCTCAATAGTTCGCTGATCCTGGCCAAGCTGCTGTCCGAGAACGCGCAGGGCAACCTGAACGAGGAGCAGGTGCGTTTCGCGCAGACCATCTACGGCGCCGGAAACGACCTGCTCAACCTGATCAACGACATTCTCGACATCGCCAAGGTGGAGGCGGGCAAGCTGGAGCTGGCGCCGGAGGAGCTGAATCTGCGCCAGGTCATGCGTGGACTTGAGCATGTGTTCCAGCCGCTGGCGCAGCAAAAGCGCCTGGAGTTCGTGGTGGAGCTGGCGCCGGGCGTGCCGGAGACGGTCTACACCGACCGCCAGCGCCTGGAGCAGATACTGAAAAACCTGCTGTCGAACGCCATCAAGTTTACCGAAACGGGCCGCATCGCGCTGCGCGTGTCGGCCGACGCGGCGGGGCAGCTCAGCTTTGCCGTCAGCGATTCCGGCATCGGCATCCGCCCCGAGCAGCACGAAGCCATTTTCGCCGCCTTCCAGCAGGCCGACGGCACCACCAGCCGCCGCTACGGCGGCACCGGCCTGGGGCTGTCCATCTCGCGCGACCTGGCGCGGCTGCTGGGCGGCGCCATCGCGCTGAGCAGCCAGCTGGGCAAGGGCAGCACCTTCACGCTCACGCTGCCGGCGCAATGGGCTGCGCCTGCCCCGGCGCCTGCCACGCAAGCGCCGTCCGCCTTTGTGCCTGCCGTGCCCGCCGCCGCAGCCATCGCAAGCGCCGCCACCCCGGCGCCGCCAGCCGCGCCGCGAGCCTTCGACGACGACCGCAACCTGCCGCCCCCGCCCGACCGCCTGGTGCTGGTGGTGGAGGACGAACCGGCCTTCGCCCGCATCCTGTACGACCTGGCGCGCGAGATGGGCTACCGCTGCCTGGTGGCCTTCGCCGCCGACGAGGGCCTGCAGCTGGCCGAACAATACCGTCCGGACGCCATCCTGCTCGACATCCGCCTGCCGGACCGTTCCGGCCTGTCCGTGCTGCAGCTGCTCAAGGACAATCCGGCCACCCGCCACATTCCCGTGCACGTGGTGTCCGCGTCCGAAAACGGCGAGGCGGCGCTGCACATGGGCGCCATCGGCTTCGCGCTCAAGCCCACCACGCGCCAGCAGCTGGTGGACGTGTTCCAAAAACTGGAAAACAAATTCACGCAGAAGATCAAGCGCCTGCTGCTGGTGGAGGACGACGCCCGCCAGCGCGACAGCGTGGTGGCGCTGATTTCGGACGACGACATCGACATCACCGCCGTCGAATCCGGCGAGGCGGCGCTGGCGCTGCTGCGCACCACCATTTTCGACTGCATGATCATCGACCTGAAGCTGCCGGACATGCAGGGCAACGAACTGCTGCAGCGCATGGCGCAGGAGGAGATCGCGTCCTTCCCGCCGGTGATCGTGTACACCGGCCGCAACCTCACGCGCGCAGAGGAGGCGGACCTGCACAAGTATTCGCGCTCCATCATCATCAAGGGCGCGCGCTCGCCAGAGCGCCTGCTGGATGAGGTGACGCTGTTCCTGCACAAGGTGGAATCGCAGCTTTCCAGCGAGCGCCAGACCATGCTGAAAACGGTGCGCAGCCGCGACCGCGTGTTCGAGGGCCGCCGCATCCTGCTGGTGGACGACGACGTGCGCAACATCTTCGCGCTCACCAGTGCGCTGGAACAGAAGGGCGCCGCGGTGGAAATCGCCCGCAACGGCGTGGAGGCCATCGACAAGCTGAACGCCCTGCCGGAAATCGACCTGGTGCTGATGGACGTGATGATGCCGGTGATGGACGGCCTGGAAGCGACGCGCCGCATCCGCGCCGACGCCCAGGGCCGCTTTGCGCGCCTGCCCATTATCGCCATCACCGCCAAGGCCATGAAGGACGACCAGGAGCAATGCCTGGCCGCAGGCGCCAACGACTATCTGGCCAAGCCCATCGACCTGTCGCGCCTGTACTCGCTGCTGCGGGTGTGGATGCAGCCTTGAGGATGCCGCCATGACTCAGCAAGTACAGCGCAGCAGCGCGGATATCGAACTGGCCATGCTGATGGAGGCCATTTACCTGAAGTACAGCTACGACTTCCGCGACTACACCGGCGCCTCGCAAAAGCGCCGCGTGCTGCACGCCATGGGCGAGATGAAGTGCAGCACCATCTCCGAGCTGCAGTCGCGCGTGCTGCACGACCCCGCCGCCTTCACCCAGCTGCTGCAATACCTCACCATCCCCGTGACGGAGATGTTCCGCGACCCGGCCTATTTCGCCGCGCTGCGCGAACACGTGGTGCCGGTGCTGTCCACCTATCCGTCGCTGAAGATCTGGGTGGCCGGCTGCAGCACCGGCGAAGAGGTCTACTCGCTGGCCATCCTGCTGAAGGAGGAAGGGCTGCTGGAGCGCAGCATCATCTACGCCACCGACATCAATCCGCAGTCGCTGGAAAAGGCCAAGAAGGGCGTGTTCCCGCTGGAGAGCATGCGCGACTACACCGCCAGCTACCAGGCCGCCGGCGGCAAGCGCGCGTTCTCGGACTACTACACGGCGGCCTACAACGCGGCCCTGTTCGACCGCTCGCTGATGGAGAACGTGACCTTCGCCGACCACAGCCTGGCCACCGACAGCGTGTTCGCCGAGACGCATCTGATCAGCTGCCGCAACGTGATGATCTATTTCAAGAAGAAGCTGCAGGAGCGCGCGTTCGGGCTGTTCCACGAGTCGCTGTGCCATCGCGGCTTCCTTGGCCTGGGCAGCAAGGAGAGCATCGACTTTTCCGCCTACGGCCCGCGCTTCGAGGCGGTGGTGAAGCGCGAGCGCCTGTTCAGGAAGCTGTCGTGAACGCGCCGTCCTACAGCCCCGAGCAGGCCGCGCTGGAAGGCCGCGCCTTCGAGGCGGTGGTGATAGGCGCGTCGGCCGGCGGCGTGGCGGCGCTGCTGGAGATCCTGCCCGGCTTGCCGGCGGACGCGCCGCTGCCCATCGTGGTGGTGGTGCACATGATGCCGAACCGCCCCAGCCACCTGGCCGAGGTTTTCGCCCAGCGCATGGCGATGGCGGTGGTGGAAGCGCAAGACAAGCAGCCGCTGGAAGCGGGCACGGTATACTTTGCGCCGTCCGGCTATCACTTGTCGGTAGAATCGGAACGCTGCTTCTCGCTGAGCTGCGAGCCGCCGCACCTGTTTTCGCGCCCCGCCATCGACTTTGTCATGGCCTCGGCGGCGGACGTGTACGGCCCCGCGCTGGTTGGCGTGCTGCTCACCGGCGCCAACCACGACGGCGCGGCGGGACTGGCCGCGATAGGCGAGGCGGGCGGCCTGACGGTGGTGCAGGACCCCGGCGAGGCCCAAGTGGGCGTGATGCCGCGCGAAGCCATCCGGCAACGCGCGCCGGATTTGATATTGCCCTTGCGGGACATCCGCCACCTGCTGGCGGCGCTGGAGACAACGTTGGAGAAACGCTGATGCTGGAACGGACCAAGCTGCTGATCGTGGATGACCTGCCGGAGAACCTGCGCGCGCTCCAGGCCTTGCTGCGCGACGAGGAACGCACCGTGTACCAGGCCACGTCCGGCGACGAGGCGCTGGCGCTGCTGCTCGAACACGACTTCGCGCTGGCCATCCTGGACGTGCAGATGCCCGGCATGGACGGCTTTGAACTGGCGGAGCTGATGCGCGGCACCGAGAAAACGCGCCACATCCCCATCGTGTTCGTCAGCGCGGCCGGCAAGGAGCTGAATTACGCTTTCAAAGGCTACGAGGCGGGCGCGGTCGACTTCCTGTACAAGCCGCTGGACGGCGACATGGTCAAGAGCAAGGTGAATGTGTTCGTGGCGCTGCACCGGCAGCGGCAGGAAACGCAGCGCCAGGTGGTGGCGCTGGAAAAGGCGCGCGCCGAGCAGGAGGCCACGCTGCAAGCACTGCACCTGGCGCAGGAAGAACTGCAGCGCGCCTTGCGCACGCGCGACGAGTTCATGTCGCTGGTGGCGCACGAGCTGCGCACGCCGCTCAACACCCTGTCGCTGGAAACGCAGCTGCGCAAGCTGCAGATCGAACGCGGGGTGCAGGAGGGCTTCAATCCCGAGGTGTGGAAAAAGATGGTGGCGCGCGACGACCGCCAGATCCAGAGCATGATACGGCTGATCGACGACATGCTGGACGTGTCGCGCATCCGCAGCGGCAAGCTGTCGATACGGCCCGCCGAGACGGAGCTGTCCGGGCTCTTGCAAAGGGTGGTGGCGGATCTGTCGAGGCAGGCCCGCGAAACCGGCTGCGAAATCAGCCTGAAAGCGGAGCAGGAAGTGCGCGGCCACTGGGACGAATTCCGCATCGAGCAGGTGATCGTCAACCTGCTGACGAACGCGCTGCGCTACGGCTGCGGCACACCGGTGGAAGTGAAGCTGGAAGCGGACTGGCGCGCCGCGCGCATCACCGTGCGGGACGGCGGCAAAGGCATTGCCGAGGAAACCCAGGCCCGCATCTTCGAGCCCTTCGAGCGCGGGCTGGACACGGGCGTGAGCGCCGGCCTGGGGCTGGGCCTCTACATATCGAAGCAGCTCGCGGAAGCCCACCAGGGCACGCTCAGCGTCAGCAGCGCCCCCGGCGACGGCTCCACATTCACGCTAACCTTGCCGCGCACGGCGGCTTAGAACTCTTCCCAATCGCTCTCGGCAGGCTTGCCCGGCGCCAGCCGCTGCGCAGGTTTGGCAGGCGCGCGCACGGCAACGGCGCGCGCCTGCGCCGCAGCCTTGGCCGGTGCAGGCGCGCTGCGCCGTGGCGCCGGCGCCGCCGCTGCGGTATGCGTTCCCGTCTTGAAGAACCCCACCACGGTGGCCAGATTGCCCGCCTGCTCCTGCATGCTCTGCGACGCGGCCGCAGCCTGCTCCACCAGCGCCGCGTTCTGCTGCGTCACTTCGTCCATCTGCGAGATGGCCGCGTTGATCTGTTCGATGCCCAGCGTCTGCTCCTGGCTGGCGGAGGTGATCTCGCCCATGATGTCCGTCACGCGCTGGATGCTGTTGACGATGTCGCCCATGGTGCTGCCCGCGTCGTTCACCAGGCGCGAGCCGGTGTCCACATTGGCCACGGAGGCGTTGATCAGCTCCTTGATCTCCTTGGCCGCCGCCGCCGAACGCTGCGCCAGGTTGCGCACCTCGGACGCCACCACCGCGAAGCCGCGTCCCTGCTCGCCCGCGCGCGCCGCTTCCACCGCCGCGTTCAGCGCCAGGATATTGGTCTGGAAAGCGATGCCGTCGATGACAGCGATAATGTCCACGATCTTGCGCGAGGAATCATTGATGGTGCCCATGGTGTCCACCACCTGCGCCACGATGTCGCCGCCCTTGACCGCCACTTCGGACGCGGACTTGGCCAGCGTATTGGCCTGGCGCGCATTGTCCGCATTCTGCTTCACGGTGGAAGTCAGCTCCTCCATCGACGACGCGGTTTCCTCCAGCGAGCTGGCCTGCTCCTCGGTGCGCGAGGACAGGTCCAGATTGCCCGCCGCGATTTCGCTCGATGCGGTGCTGATCGCGTCGGTGCCGGTGCGCACCTGGCTCACCACGTTGAGCAGGCTGTCGTTCATGGCCTTGAGCGCGTTCAGCAGGCGCCCGGTCTCGTCGCCGCCGCCGCTTTCGATATGCGAGGACAGGTCGCCCGAGGCCACCGTCTCGGCCACGTCCACCGCCTTGTTCAGCGGGCCGGTGATGGAGCCGGTGATGAACCACGCCACGCCCGCACCGATGACGATGGCGGCGATGCCCAGCACCAGCATCAGCGTCTTCGAGCTGGCGTAGACCTGCACCACGTCGGTGCTGGCGTCGGCGGCCAGCTTGGCCTCGTAGGCCACGAAAGCGTCCAGCGCCTTCAGCACCGCGTTCAGCGACGGGCCGGTTTCCTTGATCAGGAAGGCGGTCGCGTCCTGGATCTCGCCTTCCTTGCGCAGCTTCACCAGCTCGTTGTTCTTGGCGGCGCCGGCTTTCAGCGCATCGTCAACCGCTGCCATGAGCTGCTTCTCCTTGTCGTCGGCCAGCAGCTTGAGCATGGTCTCCTTGGCGGCACCGTACTTCTTGCGCGCCTCGGCGATCTTTTCCAGCTCGGCGTTCATTTCCGGCGTGCCCGGCACCACGATCATGGTGGTCAGCGCCAGGGAGATGTTGCGCACGTTGTCCACCATGGTGTTGGCGGCGGCCATCTTCACGTTCTTGTCGTGCACGATGTCGTTGGTGCGGCTGCCGATGCGCGACAAGGAGCTCAGGCCCAGCACCAGCATCGCCGTCAGCAGCGCCAACACAATCGCGAATCCAACGCCCAGGCGGGCTCCTATCTTCATGTTTGAAAGTAGCATGTCATCCCCAATGAGCTGATTGTTATAGCCTGCTATTGTTCCTCAAAAAAAGCGGCGGGCGGAGCATTATTATGCGCGGACCGGCGCTTATGTAATTTGTTGTCGTTAGGAAACAACGAGAGTCAGGTTTCACGTCGAACGGAGCAGTCGTAAAATAGCAAGAAAAGGAGGCGGCGGCATGCGGCGTGACCTTGATAGACGCGAGTGGCTATGGCGGCGCAATTGTTCGCTGACGCCGCGCCAGACGGTGGCGGCGTGGGCCATGCTGTGCGTGCTTTCCCTGGCCGTGGCGGCGGTGTTCCTGCTGCATGGCGTATGGCAGGTGCTGTGCTTCACCGGCGTGGAACTGGCTGCGGTGACGGCCGCCTTCCTGTGCTACGCGCGCCATGCGTCAGACTATGAACAGGTGGTGCTCACCAGCGGCTGCCTGGTGGTGGAGCAGGCCAACGCCGGGAAAATAGCGCAGACCCGCTTCGTACCCAGCCGCACGCGCATCGGCATGCCGGAGCACGCAGGGGAACTCATTACACTGGAATCGGGCGGCGTAACGCTGGAGGTGGGGCGCTACGCGCTGGCCCCGCAGCGCACGGCCTTTGCCAGCGAGCTGCGCATGGAGCTGCTGGCGGGACGGTTTTAAATCAGAAGCGGTAGCCCACGCCCACCGCCAGCAGCACAGGGTCCACTTTCACTTTGCTGATGATGGCGCCGGCGCTATTGACGTCGCTGCGGATCTGCACCTTCTTCACGTCCACGTTGAGCGACCAGTTTTTATCCAGCGTGAAGTCCGCGCCTGCCTGCAGCGCCAGGCCGAAGCTCTTGTGTTCCAGGCCGGCGGCGCCGTTCAGGATATGCACCTTGGACATGGTGGTGTAGTTCAGGCCCGCGCCCACATACGGCCGGAACTGCGCGTCCGGCAGGAAGTGGTACTGCGCCAGCAGCGTGGGCGGCAGGTGCTTCATGGTGCCGATGCTTTTCCCGTCCAGCAGCACGTCGTGTTTTTGCGGGTAGGTCAGCACCAGCTCGGCCGCGAACTGCGGCGTGAAGAAGTAGGAAACGTCGACTTCGGGGATGGTCTTGCTGTCTATGGTGAGACGGTTGGCCGCGCCGGTGCCGCCCACGGGGTCGGATTTGTCGGCCGGGTCCAGGTGCACGGCGCGCAAGCGCACCAGCCAGGGACTGGCTTCCGCTGCCGCCGCATGGCCCATGGCCAGGGTGGCGATACTCATGATCATTGCTGCTGCCGTTACTCTTGCGTGCTTCATACACTTCCTCTCTGCTTCATCGTTAAGTAATGAGCGCAGTGTATTGAGGTGCATGAATGAGTACCTTGATGTAAGTCAAAAAGCCCCGAGCTTGCCGCGCTACTTTGCGATACAAAACGGTGCTCTGCAGGGCGGAAATTCCGGGTGTAAGATGTCCCTCTTTGATTCCGGTCAACACACCCTCAGGGAGATAGCATGGCGCAGCTCAATGTCAATGGAACCACGCGTGATTTCGAGGCGGAGGACGATACGCCGCTGCTGTGGGTGCTGCGCGAGCAGCTCGGCATGACCGGCACCAAATACGGCTGCGGCGTGGCGCAATGCGGCGCCTGCACCGTGCATATCGACGGCGAAGCGACGCGCAGCTGCGTGCTGCCGGTGTCCGCGCTGAACGCGAAACAGAAAATCGTCACCATCGAAGGCCTGTCCAAGGACGGCTCGCATCCGGTGCAGAAAGCCTGGGCCGCGCTGGACGTGCCGCAATGCGGCTTCTGCCAGTCCGGCATGATCATGGCCGCCGCCGCGCTGCTCAAGCAAAAGCCGAAAGCCACCGACGCCGACATCGACGCGGCCATGACCAATATCTGCCGCTGCGGCACCTACAACCGCGTGCGCGCGGCGATCAAGGTGGTGGCCAAGGGAGCGGACCCCAAATCGGCCGGCCTGGCCATTACGCACGTGGGCGACCACGCCGGGAGCAAAGCATGAGCCGCGCCGAAATGCGTAGTGCATCAGTCTCGCGCCGCAGCTTCCTGAAAGGCGCTTCGCTGGCCCTGGGCGGGCTGATGGTGCCCTTCGCCATTCCTTTCGACGCCGCCGCGCAGGAAGCCGGCATCCCGCCCGAGGTCAACGCCTGGGTGGTGGTCAAGCCGGACGACACCATCGTCATCCGCATCGCCCGTTCGGAAATGGGGCAGGGCACGCTGACCGGCCTGGCCCAGCTGGTGGCCGAAGAACTGGACGCCGACTGGAGCAAGGTCAGCACCGAATACCCCACGCCGGGCCAGAACCTGGCGCGCAAGCGCGTGTGGGGCAGCTTCTCCACCGGCGGCAGCCGGGGCGTGCGCGAGTCGCACGAGTACGTGCGCAAGGGCGGCGCCGCCGCGCGCATGATGCTGGTGCAGGCAGCGGCTGCTGAGTGGGGCGTGCCTGTGGCCGAATGCGTCGCTGCGAACAGCGTGATCACGCACGCCGCCAGTGGCCGCAAGACCAGCTACGGCAAGGTGGCTGAAGCGGCGGGCAAGCTGGCCATCCCCGCCGAGGTGAAACTGAAAGACCCCAAGGACTGGAAGCTGGCCGGCAAGCGCCTGGCGCGGCTGGACACGGTGGACAAGACCACCGGCGCGCAGATCTACGGCATGGACCTGAAGCTGCCCGGCATGCTGAACGCCGCCATCAAGGACTGCCCGGTATTCGGCGGCAAGGTGAAGAGCTTTGATGCGGCCGCCATCGAAAAGCGGCCCGGCGTGAAGAAGGTGGTGCAGGTGGGCGACAGCGCCGTGGCCGTGGTGGCGGACACCTGGTGGCGCGCGCGCACCGCACTGGACGCGCTGCCCATCGTATGGGACGAAGGCCCCAACGCCAAGCTCTCCAGCGCCGACATCGCCGCCATGCTGAAGGAAGGGCTGGACGCGCCGGACGCAGTGGTGGGCAACAGCAATGGCGACGCGCGCGCGGCCATCGCCTCGGCCAAGCGCAAGGTGGAGGCGGTGTATTCCTATCCCTTCCAGAACCACGCCACGATGGAGGTGATGAACGCCACCGCCAAGTGGACGCCGGAGCGCTGCGAAGTGTGGACGCCCACGCAGAACGGCGAAGCGGCGCTGGCCGCCGCGTCCGAAGCGGCTGGCCTGCCCGCCGCCAAGTGCGACGTCTACAAGCTGCACCTGGGCGGCGGTTTCGGCCGCCGTGGCGCGGTGCACGACTGGGTGCGCCAGGCGGTGGCCATCGCCAAGGAGCTGCCCGGCACGCCGGTGAAGCTGCTGTGGACCCGCGAGGAGGACATGCAGCACGGCCGCTACCACCCCGTCACGCAGTGCAAGCTGACGGCGGGGCTGGACGAGAAGGGCAATATCACCGGGCTGCATATGCGCATCTCCGGCCAGTCCATCCTGGTATCGGTGGGCATGGCCATCAAGGACGGCAAAGACCCGGCGGTGTTCCAGGGCCTGAACGCGCCGGGGCCGGAGGCGTCCATCGGCTACACCTTCCCGAATCTGCTGATCGACCACGCCATGCGCAATCCGCCCGTGCCTGCGGGCTTCTGGCGCGGCGTGAACCTGAACCAGAACGCGGTCTACCTGGAGTGCTTCCTGGACGAAGTGGCGCACGCCACCAAGCAGGACCCGCTGGCCCTGCGCCGCAAGCTGATGGCGAACCATCCCAAGCACCTGGCGGTGCTGAACGCGGTGGCCGAGAAGGCCGGCTGGGGCAAGCCCGCGCCCAAGGGCGTGTTCCGGGGACTGGCGCAAACCATGGGCTTCGGCAGCTATGTGGCCGCTTGTGCCGAGGTATCGGTCAATAAAAACGGCAAGCTGAAGATACACCGCATCGTCGCCGCCACGGATTCCGGGCACGCCGTCAATCCGCAACAGATCGAAGCGCAAGTGGAAGGCTCCTTTGTGTATGGCTTGTCCGCCGCGCTGTACGGCGAATGCACGCTGAAGGACGGCCGCGTGGAGCAGACCAACTTCGACACCTACGTGCCGCTGAAGATGGACGAGATGCCGAAGGTGGAAACCATCGTCATGCCGTCCGGCGGCTTCTGGGGCGGGGTGGGCGAGCCGACCATCGCGGTGGCCGCGCCGGCGGTGCTCAACGCCATCTTCGCCGCCACCGGCAAGCGCGTGCGGGACCTGCCGCTGAAGAACCACAGCCTGAAGAAGGCCTGATCTTCACGGCGCCCGCGCTATGCCTGGATTGCTGCCCAATGCCGCACTGCCCGCCGCGCTGGCTGCGGCGGCCGTGCTATTCCTTGCGGACGCGCGGGCCGCAGACTATTCCTCGCCGCTGCAGGGCGCAGCCGCCGGCGACGCTGCGCGCGGCCGCGCCATCGTCGCCAACCGCCAGGTGGGCCTGTGCCTGCTGTGCCACACAGGCCCCATTCCGGAGGAACGCTTCCAGGGCAATCTGGCGCCGCCGCTTGACGGTGCGGGCGACCGCTCCACGGCGGCCCAGCTGCGCCAGCGCCTGGTGGACGCGCGCAGCATGAACCCATCCACCATCATGCCCTCCTACTACAAGACCGAAGGCCTGGCCCGCGTGAGTGCCGCCCACCAGGGAAAAACCATCCTCACCGCCCAACAGATTGAAGACGTGATCGCCTACCTGCAAACCCTGCGCGCGGAGCGGGCGCCATGACCACGCGCCGCCAGCTGCTGCAAGCCGGCGCCGCCTTGCCGTTGCTGGCACTGGTGCGTCCCGCGTCCGCCACGCCGGAGGAAATGCGCGCCGCCATCTCCGCCTACACCGGCGGCGTGTTGCCCAAGACCGGCAAAGTTGTTTTCGACATCGCCAAGCTGATAGACAACGGCAACGCAGTCCCCGTCACCATCACGGTGGACAGCCCCATGACGGCGGTGGAGCATGTCACCGGCATCGCCATCTTCAACGAACGCAACCCGGAAACCGACATTGTCCGCTTCACGCTGGGACCGCGCAGCGGCAAGGGCGAAGTGTCCACCCGCATCCGCCTCGCCACCTCGCAAAAGCTGGCGGCCGTGGCGCGCCTGAGCGACGGCAGCTATTGGCAGCAGACGGTGGACGTCATCGTGGCGCTGGCTGCATGCATCGAAGGGGAGGCCCCGTAATGGCGCGCGCCCTGATCCACATGCCCGCCAATGCGCGCAAAGGCGAAGTGATTGAAATCCGCGCCCTGGTCGCCCACCCCATGGAAAGCGGCTACCGCCCCGATGCCGGCGGCAAGCTGGTTCCGCGCGACATCCTCACCAGCTTCACCTGCCGCTACAACGGGGTAACCGTGTTCAGCGCCGAACTGCATCCCGCCGTTTCCGCCAACCCCTACATCGCCTTCTTCACCGTGGCCACCGAAAGCGGCACACTCGAATTCAGCTGGCAGGGCGACCACGGCTTTGCGCAAACGGAAACCATGCCCATCACGGTGAGCAACTCATGAAGGCCGGCCGCGCCGCCCGGCAGCACGCAGCAGCAATGGCGGCCTGCTTCGCCACGGCCTGTGCCGCGCTGGCTGTAACTCCGCCGGACACGCGCAAATCCGGCGCCGAATTCATGAACGCCTCCACCCAGGCCATGCAGCGCGACGACACGCAAAACCCCGCCATGCTCTGGGTCAGCGGCGGCGAAGCGCTGTGGAACGCCAAGGCCGGCAAGTCCGACCGCTCCTGCGCCAGCTGCCACGGCGACGCCAAACAGAGCATGCGCGGCGTCGCCGCCCGTTTCCCCGCCTTCGACAAGGCCAGCGGCCGCGTTGTGTCGCTCGGCCAGCGCATCGACATGTGCCGCCAGGGCGCCCAGCAGGCCGCCCCGCTCAAGCCGGAAAGCGAAGACCTGCTCAGCCTCGAAAGCTATGTCGCCCTGCAATCGCGCGGCATGCCCATGAACCCGCCCCAGGACCCAGGCACCATAGCCGCAGCCGCGAAGGGCGGGCAGCTCTACCGCCAGCGCATCGGACAGCTGAACCTCTCCTGCGCCCAATGCCATGACGAGAACTGGGGCCGCAAGCTGGCCGGCGCCACCATCCCGCAAGGGCATGCCAACGCCTACCCCATCTACCGTCTTGAGTGGCAAGCCGTGGGATCGCTGCAGCGCCGCCTGCGCAACTGCATGAGCGGTGTGCGCGCCGAAGTGCCGCCCTACGGTGCGCAAGACCTGGTTGACCTCGAAGCATTCCTATCCCTGCGCGCCAGAGGCATGGCGCTCGAAACCCCGGGCGTGCGCCCATAACAAGGAGCAGTCATGCAACTGATACGACACTGTCTCACCGCCGCTGCGTTCCCGGTCTTCATCGCTTGTGCATTCTCCTCCGCGCACGCCGCCGAGCCCATCGCCTCCGGCGCGCGCCTGGCCGCCACCTGCACCGGTTGCCACGGCACCAACGGCGCCACCACCGGCACCGCTTTGCCGCCGCTGGCCGGCCAGTCCCGGGAAGCGCTGCTCACTTCCCTGCAGGCCTTCAAATCCGGCGCCCGCCCGGCCACCGTCATGACACAGATCGCCAAAGGCTACAGCGAAGAGCAGCTGGCCATGCTGGCCGCCTACTTTGCCGCGCAGCGGCCCAACACCACCGTCCAGGGAGGCCGACCATGAAACGCCGTCAATTCCTGCAAGCCTCCGGCGCCGGCATGGTCCTCGCCAGCACGGGCTGCGCCAGCATTACCGGCAGCGCCAAACCGCAAGTCGTGGTGGTGGGCGGCGGCTACGGCGGCGCCACCGCCGCCAAATACGTGCGCATGTGGAGCGGCGGCGACATCGACGTCACGCTCATCGAGCCCAACGCCAGCTTCATCTCCTGCCCGCTCTCCAACCTGGTGCTGGGCGGCTCGAAGCAGCTGGCCGACATCACCATCAGCTACGACGCGCTCGCGCGCCACGGCGTCCGCATCCTGCGCGACAGCGTGCAAGCCATTGATGCAGGCAAGCGCACCGTCACTCTCGCCGGCGGCCAGGTGCTGGGCTACGACCGTCTGATCGTCTCGCCCGGCATAGAATTCATGTGGGACCAGCTGCCCGGCATGCAAAAGCCCGGCGCGCAGGAGCGCCACCTCCACGCCTGGAAAGCCGGTGCGCAAACAGCCGCGCTGCGCGCGCAGCTTGAAGCCATGCCGGACGGCGGCGTCTACGCCATGACCATTCCCGCCGCGCCTTACCGCTGCCCGCCCGGCCCGTACGAACGCGCCTGCCAGATCGCCCACTACTTCAGCCAGCGCAAGCCCAGGTCCAAGGTGCTGGTGCTGGACGGGAATGAAGATGTGGTGTCCAAAGGCCCGCTGTTCAAGAAGGTATGGCAGGAGCGCTACAGCGGCATTATCGAATATCGGCGCGGCTTCAAGACGGTGGACATCGACGTCGCAGGCCGTGCCGCCATCTCCGAGCTGGACGACCATGTGAAAGCCGACGTGCTCAACGTGATCCCGCCGCAGCGCGCCGGCGCCATCGCCGTGCAGAGCGGGCTGGCCAACGCCGGCGGGCGCTGGTGCGCGGTGGACTTCCTCACTTTCGAATCCACGCAGGCAAAAAACATCCACATTCTCGGCGACGCCATCCTGGCCGCGCCGCTGATGCCCAAGTCCGCCCACATGGCCAACCAGCACGCCAAGGTATGCGCCGCCGCCGTGGTGGACCTGCTGAACGGCCGCGCGCCGGAAGCCAAGCCCATGCTCAGCAACACCTGCTACAGCTTCGTCTCCGACAAGGACGTCATCCACGTCGCCTCCGTCCACGCCTACGACGCGGACAAGAAAACGCTGCTCGTCGTCCCCGGCTCCGGCGGCCTCTCCAGCGCCCCCAGCGCGCTCGAAGGCGAATACGCCCTGAGCTGGGCGCGCAACATCTGGAGCGACACCCTAGGCTAGCACTCCTCCCCCCTGCGATCCATGGCCGATCATGACCGATGATGGGTCGTAGGGCGGGTTAGCGCAGCGTAACCCGCCAAGCTCCGCCTGCGTCCTCATTATCCGCGCAATGTCCGCTCCAGCCACGCATAAGCGATCCGCTCCTGCTCCAGCCGCAAGCCCGGCTGGATGCGGTTGTCGCGCAGGTCGTCATACAGCATGCGCTCGGCCGCGTCGAGCCGGGGCAGGTCGTGCCTGACCTGGTCGGCCTCCGTTCCCCACGCCCCCTGGTGCGCCAGCAGGGTAGCGCGGTCCATCAGCAGTGATGCCGCATGGGGAAAGCGGCCGCGCAGTTGATCCAGGATCGCAAAGCCGTGCGTGTCGATGTCGCCCCAGTAGCGCAGCGCGCAGCGTTCCAGCCAGCGCGCCTGCGCCAGCGCGTCCCAGCCGTAGCCCGCGCCGAACACCACCAGGCTTCCTGGCGCCGGCGGGAATGCGAGGAAGTTGATTTCGTTTTCGGTAATGAACACCTGCCGCGCCGGTGGCGCCAGGGCGGCGAAACTGGCTGCGTCCAGCGTGACGTCGGCCTGGCGCGTCCCCGGCAGGATGGCGAGCGCATCGTCCAGCACGCGGAAGCGGATGCGCGCCGGCTTGTCGCGGAAACCGTAGCGCAGGTTGAACTGGCCCGCGCCCGTGGCCTCCGTCTTGATGGCCTCCGCTGGCAGCACCATCTCCAGCAGCTCGCCCAGCGTGCCCCGGTGCCCCTCGATGAATTTGCTGTGCACGCCGGGAATGTCGATCTGGCGCAGATACAGGCCGCAGCGCGGATGCGCGCACGCCCAGTCCACCACGTCCAGCAGCTGCGGCCAGGCCCCAGCCAGCTCCAGCGCGCGCAGCGGCCTGCGCGCCAGCCAAGGCAGCAGCGCGGGCCGGCGCGCCGCCGTGGCGGCGCACAGCGCCCGGTAGCGCTCGGCCTCGCGCCGCTTGCCGATCCAGGCCAGCGCCGAGTCCAGGCTGTCGACCCATGCCGTGTGCGGCACCGCGTTGGCGCCCAGCACACGATGCGCCACTTGGCGCAGCTCGATGCGGCAATGGGGCATGGCCTGCAGCTCCGCGATCCAGGCGCGCACGCTGTCGAAGCGCTGCGCCAGTTCGTCGGAGCTCGGCCCTTTCAGCGCCAGGCGGCGCGGAAACGCCGCCTCGCCGGCCGCCAGCAACTCGCCTTTGTCCCACAGCTTCTGCACCTGCGCGCGCAGGTCGGCCGGGCGGGTCCAGTTCATCGCGCCGGCCCCGCCTTGCCTTCCTGCTCCGCCTTCTCGGCGCGGTATGCCTCGATGCTGAGGTTGCGCAGCCTGGAGTCGCGCCCCTGCTCGTTGTGCACGAAACCGACCGAGGCCACGTGCGGCTCGATGATGTGGATTTTTTGCAGCGGCGTGACGATCAGCAGCTGCAGATTGAGCTGGGCGAACAGCTTCAGGCCGTACTGCGCCGACTCGTCCGAGCCGCGTCCGAAGGCCTCGTCGATCACCACGAAACGGAACGAGCGCGAACGCACCGCGCCCCATTCCAGCCCGAACTGGTAGGCCAGGCTGGCGGCCAGGATGGTGTAAGCCAGTTTTTCCTTCTGGCCGCCGGACTTGCCGCCGGAGTCGGAATAGTGCTCGTACTCGGCGCCGTCGTGCCGCCAGCGCTCGCTGGCGCCGAACAGGAACCAGCTGCGCACGTCGGTCACCTTGGCGGTCCAGCGCCGGTCCAGCTCCGTCAGCCCGTCGCGTCCCCGGAAGCGGTCGATGATGGCCTTCACCTGCACGAACTTGGCCTCGGAATACTGGCTGTCCTCCGAGCCCGTCAGCGCGCCCTCGGTGCAGGCCCGCAGCTCGCTCTGGAAGTCGCGGATCTCGGCGTCCGGGCTGGGCTGCGATTCGAGCACGATGTAGCGGCCGGCGTTGTAGTCGATCTGCGTCAGCGAACCGTTGATGTGGGCGATGCGCTCCTTGATGGTTTCGCGCTCGCGCGCCAGCTGCGCGCTGAAGTTGGCGATTTCGTTGATGGTGTTGATGTTCAGCAGTTCCTTGAAGCGCGCCTCGAAACGGGGCAGGTCGTCGCGCCCGAGCTGGTCCAGCAGCTTGCGGTACTCGTGGTCCGCCTCCACGCTGGCGTCGAACTCGCTGGTCTCCAGCTTGAACTCGTCCTTGAAGCCCATCATGGCCTGGATGATGCGGTCGCGCAGGCGCTTGAGCGCCTTGTCCTCGGCGTCGATACGGTCCTGCAGCCAGCCGCGCGCGTCCTGTTCGCGGTTATCGCACGACTCCACCGTGAGCTGGTGCTCGCCCAGCGCCGCCTGGCGTATCGCCTCCAGCTCGGCGCCGGCCGCCGCCAGCTGCGCGGCGTCGGCCGCGCCGTGCGCGGCTTGCGCCTGGCTGCGCAGCTCCTCGGCCGCCTGATGCCTGTTCTCGACCGCCCCGCCTTCCCTGGCTTTCGCCTGCAGCGCCGCCTCGGTGTCGGCCAGCTCCCGCTGCAGCTGGACCAGCTGCGCGTTGAGCTGGCGCAGCGTGTCGGAGGCCGCTTCGAGCCGGAGGTACTCGTCGCGCAGGCGTTCGATGCCGGCCGCCAGCCCGGCCCAGTCCAGTTCGCGGAAGTCGGTGAACTCCTCCAGCCGCGACAGCGCATCGATGCGCCGCTGCGCGGCGCGCCGCGCTTCCTGCAGCGCGCTGATGCGGGCGCCCACCGCGCCCAGGCGCAGTTCCAGCTGGCGCACCTTGTCCTCCAGCGCGGCGATTTTGGCGGCGTTGGACCAGCCCAGCACATACAGGCTGCGGTCGTCGATGCGGCGCCGGTCGTCCTTCTCGTGCCGGCCGGTGGGATCCTTCAACTGGCCGGCACGGGTGATGGCGCGCGCTTCGCGCCGGAACTGCTCCTGCGTGGCGCAGCAGGCCACGTCGTAGCGGTGCGCCAGTTCGCGCTCCATCCAGTCGAAGTAGGGCGAATCGGGCTTGACCGACAGTTTGCGCACCAGTGAGTCGCGGTGCAGTTCGGGCAGCGCGCCGGCGCGCGCCTGGCGCACGTGGAAATACACCAGGCGCCCGCGCAGCTGGCTGCGGTCCACCCACTCGGCCACCGCCTGGTAGTGCCGGTCCGGCACCAGCAGCGACAGGCCGAAACCGCGCAGCAGGCGCTCGGCCGCGCCCTCCCATTCGCGCTCGTCCTGGCGCACCTGCAGCAGCTCGCCGGCGAAAGGCATGTCCTCCTCGTCCAGCTCCAGCGCCTGGCACAGCGCGGCGCGGATGCGCACCTGCTGGTCGTCGATATTGCTGCGTCGCGACTTCAGGCTGGCCACGTCCGCCAGCAGCGCGCTGCGCTCCTCCATGCCCTGGCGGAAGCCGAAGTCCTGTTCGCGCTCGGCGTTTTCGGCATCGGCCGCCTGCGCGCGGGCTTGCTCGGCCAGCTCGGCGAACTGGCGGCGCTGCGCCAGGAAGGCCGTCTCGTCGCCGGCCGGCTGCGCGTCCGCCAGCGCGGCCAGGCGCGCATAGCGCTGCGCCTTGTCGTGGCGCGCGCCGCGCTCCTGGTCCTTCTGCTGGATTTCCGCCGCCAGCCGCTCCAGCCGGTCGCCGCCGTTGTCCGCCACCGCGCGTTTCAGTTCGTCGGCCTGGATGTGCTGCGCGTCGCGCCGCTCCTGCAAGCGCTTGTGCTGCGCCTCCACGCGCTCCCACTCCTCGCGCAGCTTGGCCAGGCGGTGGTCCAGCAGGCCCAGTTTCAGGCCCGCGAAATAGGGGCGCAGCAGCTCGCGGCAGGCGCGCATGGCGTCCACCTGTTGCGCCAGGCCGCCATGACGGTCGCAGTCGGCCACCATGGGCTCGAGCAGCGCCACCTGGCGCTTGGCCTTCAGCACCGCCTCGTGCGCGCGGTTCAGGTCGTCGAAGTGGCCGATCAGCGCGGACAGGCGCGGCGCCACGTCGAACGGCTCCAGCATGTGGCTGCGCACGAAGTCCGTCAGGTTGCCGACCGATTTCATCGACACGGTCTGGTGGAACAGCTCCAGCGCCTGCTCGTTGTCGATGCCGAAGCGGCGCCGGAACCAGGCCCCGTATTTCGGAAAGCTGTCCTCGATCTCGGCGCCCAGGCCGCGCAGCTTCTTGCGCAGCTGCGCGATGTCGGTGCCGAACTGCGAGAAGTCGGCGGCGATCGACAGATCGCGCTCGGCGCCGACGAAGAAGCGCGCCGGCTGGCCCTGCGCGTCCTTCATCCAGAACACCTGCGCCAGCGTGACGGTCTGCTTGTAGCCGGCGTTGTGGAACACGCCCAGGATCACCGAATAGCTGTTGTGGCCGCGCAGGTTGACCGGCTTGGACGCGCCGGTGGCCTCGTTGCGCTCGGACTTGTAGCTGCCCAGCACATAGGAGCGCAGCGAGCGTTCCTTGCTGTCCGCCCCGGCCGCCTTGTTGTAGGCGATGCGGTTGGCCGGCACCAGCAGCGTGGTCACGGCGTCCACCAGGGTGGACTTGCCGGAGCCGATGTCGCCGGTCAGCAGCGCGTTGCGCCCGTCCAGCTGCATGCTCCACACGCGCTGGTCGAAGGTGCCCCAGTTGAACACCTCCAGCCGCACCAGGCGGAAGCCGGACAGGGTGTCGTCGCTCATGAACTCCAGGTCCATGCTGGCGGTGTCGTTATGCATCGCCGCCCTCCGCGCCACCCTGCAGCTGCAAACGGTAGGCGTCCAGGCGCGCGTCGAACTCCGCCAGCCACTGCGCGTCCACGAAGGCCTTCAGGATGCGCCGCACTTCGTAGCTGGGCGGGCCGCCGCTGGCCTTGAGCTTGCGCAGGAAGCCCATCTCGTCGATCTTGTTGGCGTGGGTCTCGATCTGGTCGACGATGCGGGTCTCGTTGCTGCCTGCCGGCAGGAACACCCGCACCAGCTCCGCCAGCTCGTCGCGCGACAGCACCAGGCGCGTGCCGCCGCCGCTGGCGTCGAACTCGGCCAGTTTCTTGCGCAGCAGCGCAAGCAGCAGGCTGACCGGGAAGGACAGCGGGCGGCGCGCCACCAGCCGCGGCATCCTGGCCGCCGCCTCGTCGCCCTCGCTCGCGCCGCGCGCGCGCAGGAAAGCGTAGCCCTCGGCCTCGTCCAGCACCAGCTCGAGCTGCAGCACCGCCACGTAGTCGCGTACGCGCGCCTGCAACTGGAGCAGGGCGCTCCACAGGCGCTCGTCGCCCTCGCGGTACAGCACCCCCTTGAGCAGCGCGATGGCCAGCGCGGACAGCTCGTCCTGCGGCGCGGCGGCCGGGGCCGCGTTGATGTCGTGTTCCATGTCTACCTTATAAAAATCACGCGCGGCAGGTGTGCGCGCCGCAGCGCCGGCGCGCCGTCGGCGTCCACGCCCTGCCATGCAATCTGTTCCGGCGTGTCCTCGTCGACCACCGTCTTGAACGACTCGCCGGCCAGCTGCAGGTAGGTCACCAGTTCGGCCAGGCCGTGCTGCAGCGGATAGCGCTCGGCCAGCTGCTTCAGCGTCACCTGGCTGTGCTCCTGCAGCGCGTGGCGCACGTTGCGCGCCATTTGCGCTTTGTCGATCACGATCTGCGCGTACAGGGCGGCCGCGTCCACGTCCGCCGCGCCCGCTTCCAGCGCGATGTTGGTGAAGACCGGCTTGACGGACGGGGTGTGCAGCGGCCGCTCCATCGGCAGCTCGATCTCGGCCGCCGGCTCGGCGATCTCCATCACCGCGCCCGGCGGCGGCGCCTCGCGCAGCGCCAGCGCCTTGGCCTCGATGCCGTGCAGGATCTCCATGATGCGGCGGTTCTCCAGCCAGGCCCGGTCGTCCAGGAAGCGGCGCAGCTGCTGCGACAGCTGCGCCACGGTGCGCTGGGTATGCTCGCCGGCCTCCAGCCAGTCGTAGTGCACGCGCCGCGTGCGCGGGTCCGGTTTCAGATCGGCCACCGGCGGCAGCGCCAGCACGCGTTCCAGCAGCGCCGACAGTTCGTCCTGGCGGCGGCTCGACATCAGGAAGTCCCAGAAGGCGCGGAAGCTGCGGCCCTGGTCGGAGTCGGCGATGGCGTCGCGCTCGCCCATGATCTGCTCCAGCAGCGCGCCCTTGGCGCCGTCCCACAGCGCGATGCGCTCGCGCACGTTGCGGTCGAGTAGGCGGAAATTGTGCTCCACCTCGCGGAAGTCGGTCAGCAGCTCGCGCGCGATCTGGGTGAACTGCTGGAAGCGCTCCTTCAGCGCGGTGTCGTCCAGCAGCGGCACGTCGCCGCCCAGCACCTGCGCGATCTCGATGTCGATCTCGTCGCGCCGCCGGCGCAGTTCCGCCACCCGCAGCGCGGGGTCGGTCTCGCTGCCCTCGCTCATCTGCTTGAGCAGGTCGAACAGGGTGAGCAGGCGCGACTCGGTGCCGACGAAGCTGCGCGCCGACAGGGTGGCCAGCCAGGCGATCGCCTTCTCGGTGGCGGGCGTCAGGTCGAACTGCGCCTCGTCCGAGCCCTGGCGGTAGAACTTGCGCAGCCAGCCCTTGTCGGTGGCGGCCCAATCGTTCAGGTACTCCAGCGGCGCCTTGGGAAAGGCGTCCGCTCCCAGCTGCTGGCGCAGCGCGTACAGCTCGTCGTCCAGCGCCTCGGCCAGGTCGGCCGCCGCCATCACGCGCACGTTCGGCGCCACGAACACGCGGTGCAGGAAGCTTGCCACCAGCGGCGCGTGGTCCGAGCGCAGCAGGCGCCAGGCCGGATGGCGCGCGCGCAGCGCGTCTAGGGTGGCAAAGTCGAGTGTCATGGCGTGCGGGCTGGCGGAGGAGCCATTATGATACTGGAAGTGCCCCGCCATGAACACTTGCTTGCGCATACCGCGAGGATGAATATGCCGCACTGGGCCAATCTATTGCGCTGCATCAACACTGCAGGCGCCGCAGTATGACACCATCGCTGAACCTCCACGCAAGGGATCCGACGATGGAAAAACTGCTGCCGTATTTTGAACGCGAACTGGGCATGCTGCGCCGCGCCAGCCACGACTTCGCCGAGCGCTACCCCAAGCTCGCCGGCAGCCTGCTGATGAACGGCGAAACCTGCGCCGACCCGCACGTCGAGCGCCTGATCCAGTCCGTGGCCCTGCTCAACGCCCGCACCGCCAAGCGCCTCGACGACGACTACGCCGGCTTCACCGAAGCGCTGCTCGGCGTGCTCTACCCGCACTATCTGCGCCCCATCCCGTCCTGCTCCATCGTCCGCTTCGACAACAGCACCGTGGCGCGCGGCGCCGCAAGCAGCGCCGTCATCCCGCGCGGCACCGCGCTCAAATCCCTGGGCAGCACCGCTCCGGGCTGCAAATTCCGCACCGCCTACGACGTGGCCGTGGCCCCGGTGCAGATCAGCACCGCGCGCTTCGACACCTTTATCCACGCACCGTCGTCGCTGCCGCTGCCGCCCGACATCACCGCCGCCATCCGCATCACCATCGCCTGCACCGTGCCCAACCGCAGCCTGGCCGAAATGCGCCTGCCGGTGCTGCGCGTGTATCTCGACGGCGAAGCGTCGCTGCGCGCCACCCTGCGCGATACGCTGTTCATGCGCACCTCCTGCGCCTGCATAGAAACGGAAGGACAATGGCGCATGCTGGAGCGGATACCCGTGCGCCCCGCCGGCTTCGATGACGCCGACGCGCTGCTGCCCTTCGGCCCTGCCGAGCAGCCCGCCTACCGCCTGCTCAGCGAATACTTCGCCTACCCCGAAAAATTCGACTTCATCGACATCGACCTGGCCGACCTGCTGCGCCACGCCGCCCCCGGCTGCGCCAACGTCACGCTGCACCTGGCGCTCAACGGCCTGCGCGGCGACTCCAGCGCCGCCCGCGTGCTGCGCACGCTCACGCCGGACAACCTGCTGCTCTCCTGCACGCCTATCGTCAACCTGTTCCGCCACATCGCCTCGCCTATCCGGATCACGCACACCCGCAGCAGCTACCCCCTGCTGCCGGATGCACTGCCGGCCCAGGCCTGCGAGGTCTACAGCGTGGACTCCGTGCACCTGCTCCAGCGCGCCGGATCGAGGGACGGCATCAGTACCGAGTTCGTGCCTTACTACTCCCTGCGGCACGGCGAATCGTCCAACGGAAAAGGGCACTACTGGATAGTGCGGCGCGACGAAGAACTGGCCAACGGCCGCCAGGCCCACGAATATTCGCTCGCCCTGATAGACCGCGACTTCGACCCGCTCAAAGCCGAATCCGGCACCGCCTCCATCGGTATCACCTGCACCAACCGTGACCTGCCGCACGAATTGCAAGGCGGCCTGCCCGGCGGCGACCTGGCCTCCGAATCCACGGCAGGCAACGTGCCGATACGGCTGCTGCGCAAGCCCACGCGCTCCCAGCGCCTCACGTCCGCGCGAGGCGCTCAGTGGGGGCTGGTGTCGCACCTGTCGCTCAACCACCGCGCCCTGACGCAGCAAGGCCTGCCCGCATTCACCGCCATGCTGCGCCTGTACGCCATGCGCGACAGCGCCGTCTCCCAGCGCCAGATCGACGGCATCACCGGCCTGGCGCACAGGCTGGGCACCGCCTGGCTGCAGCGCGGCGCGGGCCTGGCCTGCCTGCACGGCGTGGACATCCGCATCACGCTCGACGAGCAGGCCTACGCCGGCACCGGCATCCACATCTTTGCGCAGATGCTGGACAACCTGCTTGGCATGTATGCCCATCTGAACAGCTACACCCAGCTCACCATCGTTTCTCACGCCACCGGAAAGGAGCTGCTGCAATGCGCACCCCGCAACGGCAGCCTGCCGCTGGCCTGACTGGTTTGATCGGCGCGCTGCTGGCCGCACCGCAGCGTTTCGACTTCTTCCAGGCCGTGCGCCTGCTCGAGCAATGGCTGGACGCCGCATCACCGTCCAGCGAGTCGCAGCCCGGCATGCCGTCGCTGCGCTACCGCAACCGCCTGTCGCTGGCCTTCCCGCCCTGCGAAATCACCCGCATAGATGAAGCCGATGGTCACCTTGACGTCACCCCAGCCTTTATGGGCCTGCTCGGCAGCAGCGGCACGCTGCCGCACCACTACACCGAGCGCATCGCCGCGCACGAACAGCGCGAAGACGACGACGGCCCGCGCGCCTTCCTCGACATGCTGTCCCACCGCGCGCTCGCCATGTTCTGCACAGCCTGGGCCATGCACCGCCCCGAATGCATGCAGGATGCCGGCGGCGGTGATGGCTACCTGGCCAAGCTTCTGCAGCTCTCCGGCGCGCAACCTCCGCCGGACTGCGTCATCGGACGCGAAAGCTTCGCCCGCTACGCCATGCAGATCCGCAGCCGCACCGTCTCGCACGACGTAATGACAGGCATGCTCACCGAATACTTCGGCGTGCCTGCCAAGGTTGAGCCGCTGGTGGGTGTGTGGGAAGCCCTGCCCGCGCCGCAGCAGGCGCAGCTCGGCCGTAGCCACTGCTGCCTGCGCAAAGGCGTGCTGCTCGGCGAACGCATCCACCGCTGCGACACGCGCGCCCGCATCCGCATCGGCCCTTTGTCGAAGGCGGACTTTGAGCGCTTTCTCCTCCATGGATCCGGCGCCGCTGCCCTGCAAGGCATGCTCGCCATGTTCTGCACAGTCGGCATCGCCTTCGAAATCCGCCTGCTGCTGCGCGCCGCAGATGCCCGTGGCTTCTCCCTGCACCCCAGCGAGCAGGAAGGCGGCGCCCGCCTCGGCGTCAACGCCTTCCTGCTCGGCGCTCCATCCGCGCACGACCGCGAAGACGCCAGTTATTTGCTCACGCCATGACGCTGCGGCTTTGCGGCATATCAATTCGTTCCATCCTCCCTGGACCTAGAATGCAATTCCACCCTGTACGCCCAGCCGCTACGAGGCCATAGACCATGCCCAGCCCCAGCACCAAACCCGGCGACAAGCTTGACCGCGCCCGCCAGGAGTTCGAAATCCTGCTTGCCAAACTGGCGGAAGCCCGCCGTATGCACGCGCGCTGGGAAGCCAGCGCTGTGCGGCTGCGCGAGCTGGGGCGGCGCACCCTGGAGCCACTGGAGGAACAGTTCAATGTCTACGCGCGCCAGTTGATCAAGGTGTTCGACCAAGCCTACGGCCACAGCACCTTGAACGATTCCGAACGGGTTGCTATCGCCGAATCCATCTGCACCCTGGCCAACCGCATGCTGAACACCAGCGGCGACAACGAAATCCAGCAGTTCTTTGACCGCTACAGCAGCAGCGAATACGGGGTGAACCGCATGCATTTCGGACCGGTGCTGCGCGAAATAGGCGATATGCTGCTGGCAGACACCTACCCGATGTCCTTGTCCTGGAACGAGGAAGAAGACCAGGAGCAGGCGGAAGAACTTCACGCCAAGCTTGTGCGCGCCATCCTCACCATGCCGCCGGAGCAGCAGCCGGCGCTGCTCGAACAGGCCGATGCCGGCTACATCAACGGCGACCCTGTTGCGCTACGGGTGCTCGAAATAGAAATGGAGCAGGGCAGGCGGCCAGGTTCGGCGCACCTCGGCCGCAAGCAGATCGAGCAAAACATCGAGGCACTTGAAGACTACCTGATCGACCTGGAATTCGACACGGTCGGCATCCAGTTCTCGCTGATGGTGAAGCTCAACCTGCCCGCCACCACGCAGCTGACCGAATACATCGCTCGCCAATGCGTACGCATGCAAAAACACCTGCTCGAGCACCAGCTGGAAAACATCGCCTGCGACGTGGCCGACTTCCGCGACATCGTCAAGCTGAAAGCCTGGCTCAAGGAAAAGCAGCGCAACACGGAGAGCGCCGCGCCTACCCATCACTAGGCTTACTGCAGGCGAATGGCCGTATCGAACACCCAGGTGCGGCGGATCTCGATCACATCATACTGGCGCGCCACGGTTGGCGGGAACGCACCGTAGGGAGCCTGGCTGGCCACCACGCGCCGTATCGCCTCGTCGATGGCAGGCACGCCGCTGGAGACCACGAACGTCACCTTCTCCACCGAGCCGTCCGCGCGGATGGCCACCGTGACCGTTGGCTGGGTGTGAGGCTGCTTCACCACTTCACGGACCATGTCGAAGGTCATGTTCAATTCGATCTTCTTGCTCATGGCTTCCGCGTACAGCACCAGGTCGGGATTCGGATCGGCGCGGCCGTAGAGCCATCCGCGACGCAGACCGCTTGCCGTAGGCAGCAGCGAGCGGGAAGGGCGGTTCTGCGCGTCGCGCTGCGCCGCCTCCGCGTCGAGCTGCTTACCGATCGCGCGCAGCCGCTCCTCCCGCTCCGCCTTGTCACGCAGCGTCTGCTCCTGTTTCGCCGCCACCTGGCGCGCCGCTTCCTGCCTTGCCGCCTCCTGACGCCCCGCTTCCAGCTTCGTCGCTTCCTGCCGCGCCGCTTCCTGTCTCGTCGCTTCTTGCCGTGCCGCTTCTTGTCTCGCCGCCTCCAGCTTTGTCGCCTCTTGCCGCGTTGCCTCCTGTCGGGCCGCTTCCTGTCTTGCCGCTTCCTGCCGCACCGCCTCCCGCTTCATGGCATCCTGCCGCGCCGCTTCTTGCCTGATTGCGTCCTGCCGTGCGGCTTCCTGCCGGAAGGCCTCCTGTCGCGCCGCTTCCTGCCTGAGAGACTCCTGCCTTGCCGCCTCTTGCCGCACCGCCTCCTGTTTCGCGGCGTTCTGCCTAGCCGCCTCTTGCTTGAGTGCGTCCTGCCGTGCGGCTTCTTGCCTGAGTGCTTCCTGTCGCGCAGCTTCCTGCTGGAGTACTTCTTGCCGCGCGATCTCCTGTCTTATCGCCTCTTGCCGCGCTGCCTCCTGCCGTGCCGCCTCTTGTTTTAGTGCGCTCTGCCTAGCCATCTCTTGCTTGAGCGCCTCCTGCCGTGCGGCTTCCTGCCTGAGCGCCTCCTGCGGCGCAGACTCCTGCTTTGCCGCCTCCTGGCGCCCCATCTCCTGCTTCAAGGCTTCCTGCCGTGCAGCCTCTTGCTTGATTGCGTCTTGTCGCGCCGCTTCCATCTGGCTCTGGGTCTGCCGCGCCTTCTCATCCTGTCTTGCCTGCTCCTGGCGCAGTGCTTCCCGGCGCAATTCCTCCTGGCGGACAAGCGCCTGGCGCTCAGCCGCCAAGCGTGCTGCTTCGGCGCGTTCCCGCTCCAGCCGTGCAGCCTCCTGCCTCGCCTTCTCGTCCTGTCTTGCCAGCTCCTGCTGCAGCGCCTCCCGACGCAGCGTCTCCTGCCTGGCAAGCTCCAACCGCTCGGCCGCCAGCCGCGCCGCTTCGTTCCTGGCTGCCTGCTCAAGCGCCCGATCCCGCGCCTCCTGCTCGACCTGCTTCTGCGCCGCCTCGCCCCCCACATCCGGCGCCGGAACGTCGCTCCCCTGAACCGGCAGGTTGCGCTCCAGGGAGGTAGCCGGCGCTCTGGCGGCCGGCGCATTCGGCGCGATAGGCAAGTTGACGTCGGGTCTGGTCCAAGCCGTCATTCCCGGCGCCTGCGGCTGCGAAGAAGCAGTCTCCGTGACAGGCACCGGCTCGGAGGTTGATGGCAATATTGCCGCTGCCGCTGCCGGTCCCGCATCCCCCTTGCCCGCCAACCCGGCGTCTTCCGGCCCAGATAGAGGCACAGGCAAAGGATCCGCCGGCGGCGCCGGCATCAGCAGAATGCGCAAATCACTGGCATCCACACGCCTATCCTTCCAGGGAAAGTTAAGTCCCGGAAGCCCAAACGTCTGCCCGCCAAAAGTGATGCTCAACAGCGCGGCATGCACGAGCAAGGAGAGCAGCAGCGCATTGCTCAAGCGCCAGCGGTCACGCTGAATGACGCCAGCCGTTCTCAAGCCGGAAATCCTTCGCGCAGCGATTCCCGGCCGCACAAAACCACTCTACTTTTAACCTGCGCAATCAAAGCCATTGCATCGCCCGGAAAGGAATGTTGATAAATTCAACACAGCCTATCACAAGCGCACACGCTTGCTTAGCCTTACGTTGCGCCCGCTCAAAGTAGCGTTGCCAAAGCAGTGCCATCATCGCCGAACCCCTAGCCCCCGAGGAGCCCCAGTGGAAAGCGATCTGCTCGACTTCCTGGTCCAGCCCAAGGACCTCATCACCACCAACCGCCCCCTGCGCCTGCGCCTGGACTGCTCCACCCAGCTCTCCGACGACATGCTGCTGCCGCAGCGCGTGTACGGCGCCGAAAGCATCTGCGGCGGACTCGAATACCGCATCCTGTGCGTCTCCGCGCGCGCCCAGCTCCCGCTCAAGGAATTCATCGGCCTGCCCGCCGCGCTGGACTTCGTCACCGACCGGGGAGGCCTGCGCAGCATCTGCGGCATCATCACCGAGATTGCCGCCGGCGACAGCGACGGCGGCCTGGCCAGCTACCAGCTGGTGCTGCGCGACGCGCTCTCCATCATGGACAAGCGCACCAACACCCGCGTGTTCCGCAACAAGGACGAAGTGGAAATCGTCCAGCTGATCCTGGACGAATGGCGGCTGGGGAACCGCATCGTTGGCATTTGCTTCAAGCACGAGCTGGCCGACTTCTTCGACACCATCAGCTACCCCAAGCGCGAATTCACCATGCAGCACAACGAGTCCGACGGTGCCTTCATCCGCCGCCTGCTCAAGCGGCGCGGCATCTCCTGGTACTTCCGCGCCGACCACGGCGAGCGCACCCTGTTCCACACCATGGTGCTGCTGAATCGCCCCGACAGCGTGCGCGAAAACGCCGCTGGCACCGTGCGCTACCACCGCGACAGCGCCACCGAAGAACGCGACAGCATCACCTCGTGGAGCGCGGTGCGCACGCTACAGCCGGGCAGCACCGCCACCCACAGCTGGGACTACCGCAATCCGCTCGGCGTGCACTTCATGAGCGTGGCCGCGCTGGGGGAGGCCGACCAGGGCAGCAGCGGCCGCTGGATGGCCGCCAGCATGGACGACTACCAGGTACTGCCCCCGCACGCCGGCGACGACCATGAAGATCTGTTCAAACTCGGCCAGCTGCGCATGCAGCGCCACGACTACGAAACCAAGTGCTTCCACGCCGAAGGCAGCGTGCGCGACCTGTGCGTGGGCGAATACTTCACGCTCGAAGGCCACCCGGAGATCAGCAGCCACGCCGCAGAGGAGCGCGACTTCACCGTCACGGCGCTGCAGGTGACCGCGCAGAACAACCTGCCCAAGGCGCTGGCCGCACGCGTGGAACGCCTGTTCGCCCGCAACCGCTGGATGCGCAAGGACGCGGACGGCGCGCACGACGCGCAGCTGCGCCAGGAGCTGGCCGGGCACGTGGCCGAAGGCAGCTCGCGCATGCACATCCAGTTCACCGCCGTGCGGCGCGGCGTCCCCATCGTGCCCGCCTATGACCCGCGCACCGACCTCCCGCAGCCGCAGATGCAAAGCGCCATCGTGGTCGGCCCGGAAGGCGAGGAAGTGCATTGCGACGAAATGGGCCGCGTAAAGATCCGCTTCCCCGGCACGCGTGCGCAGGACCACACTGACCGCGACCTGGCCGGCACCACCAACGACGAATACGACTCTGCCTGGATACGCGTCGCCTCCAACTGGGCCGGCAACGGCCCCGGCCACCAGAGCCAGTGCGGCACCCTGGGCCTGCCGCGCATCGGCAGCGAGGTGCTGGTGGCCTTCCTCGGCGGCGATCCGGACAAGCCGGTGATCGTGGGGCAGCTCTACAACCAGGAAGGTTTGCCGCCCGCGCTGAGCACGATGGACGGGCTGCCCGGCAACAAGCACCTGTCCGGCATCAAAAGCCGCGAAATCAAAGGCGGCCGCGCCAATCAACTACGGCTGGACGACACGACTGGCCAGATCAGCGCGCAGCTGGCGAGTGATCACGGCAATAGCCAGTTGAATCTTGGCTTTCTTACGCATCCGAGAAGTTGCGGCGAGAGTGAGGCGCGCGGCGAAGGCGTTTAATTGAACAGTGGCGAGCAGATCGCGCTGCGAGCTGCAAAAGGCCTATTACTCTCAACATGGAAGCACACTGGGACTAACGGCAAGCAGATGGATCGCCAGCAGTTCCTTGACCTCTTGGCCGATTGCGCCGAACTGGTTAAGTATCTCGGTGAATATGCTGGTGAGCACCAGGCAAAGCCGATTGAAACGAAATCCCATGAAGAATTGCTTATGGACTTTAAGTCGTGGGAGGCAGGAAGTAACACAGAACCACGCGCCGTTGGTGGTGGTTCGCCAGCCATCGCATTGACGGCTCCAAAAGGCATCAGCTTTGCGACTCCGAAAGCAATTGTGAGCTACGCGGGTACTGGTCTCAATACCGTAGCACAGCAGAATTTACAAATGACTGCAGGCCAATGCCTCAACCTCAACGCTGGCAAGGGCATCTCGCTATTCGCCCAGAGCGACGGCATCAACCTGATCGCGCACAAAGGAAAGCTGCTGCTCCAAAGCCAGCATGACGAGACCGAGTTTAACGCGGCCAAGGGTATAAAGCTCACCGCTAGCGAGGGCAAGATCATCGGCATGGCGACGGAAATTGTCTTGATTGCGGAAGACGGTTCCTTCATCAAGATCGGCGACGGAATCACGCTCGGCACCAGAGGCACGATTACACACCATGGCGCCAAGTTTCCATTCAAAGGGGCAACCACGATGAGCGCCTCTCTCCCAACCTTCGACGAAGGAAATACAGACCTCAAATTCGAAGCACGCTACTACAGCCAGTTTGACGACAGCATCCCCGCACCTGACGTGGATGTCGAGATTAATGCCAGCGATGGGACTGAACGCTCGGAAAAAACCGATGGCAGTGGAAAGACGGCGATGCTGCAAAGCGACGCGATGCATCTTGCCTCCGCCAAGGTAATGCGTAACAAGTCCAGCTAGCCTTTGCCAAAAGGAGTTTAAGGTGGGAATCTACACGAAAGTGCCATACGAAGCAGGCTTTGCCAGCGGCGTCTACGCCCGTAAACGCTTGAAAGACAAGGTGATTCCGCTGCGGCATAACGTGCCCGGCAACATCATCGTCATTCATGGCGTCAACGATGTCGGCACAGCATACGCAGCGGTTGAAAGTGGCTTGTGCGAGGGTTTAAGCACCCGCCTTTGCGGCGACCTCAAGGCGGCCAGCTATCGCCTTCCAGCCGAATCAGACAACAACAAAGTGGAAGAAGACCCCGACGCCATCTTCTACAAACGCACCATCTCCGACAGTACTCACAGTCCCGTGATCCCGTTCTATTGGGGATTCCGGGAACTCGACGCGCATGTCAGCAGCAACGCCAAGCTGGCGCGGGGACAGTTCCTTGATCGCCATGGCAATCGCCTGGACAAGGATTATTGGAAGGGTGGCGGTCCGTTCGCCAATGCCACTAGCACATTGCCCGATATGTGGAATCGCGGCAAATGGGGTGTGTTCCGGGCGTTGGACATTGCGCAGAAAGACGCTACTCACCCGGTTTTGAACAACCCTGGTCGCATGTATATGATCTTGGCCGCGCAACGCTTGGCCGCGCTGATTTGCATGATCCGGGACTATGATGAGAATGAAACTGTTTCCATCGTGGCGCATAGCCAAGGCTGCCTGGTCAGTCTGTTGGCGCAGGCGTTTCTGCTCGATCCGAAGATCAAGGCGGTCCAGCCCAATGCCAGGCCTGCCGACACTTTGATTCTGAACAATCCGCCCTATAGCTTGGTCGAAAACATCCCGATATCGGTGTCCGCTGTCGACGGCTATTCCGATGATGATGCCCTGATGAAGAATCGATATAGTTCGATCGACGGTATTCAAACTTTGAACGCGCGCTTGACTACCCTATCGCGGATAACCAAGGCCATCTGGGCGCGCAAACACACTCAACCTCCGATGGCGGAGTTGCCTGAGGTCGCGAAGCACTTTGGTGTAGTCGGCAAAGCCTGGAAGGCCAGTGAGGACCGGGATAATCGCGGGAAGGTGTATTTGTACTTCGGCCCGGAAGACATGACGGTGGCCCTCTCCAATGTTCAAGGCATTGGATGGCAGGGTGTGCCTGAGTACCAACGCGGCACAAAGACAGTACGGAAGGAGACCGCTGGCATCAAGCACAATAGTTCCAGCGACATCCTGCGCAAGCCGTTGGGAGAGTTGGGAGAAGGGTTCCGCCAGCGCGTGTTTACGCGCAAGCGTCGGCCTGATCCAATGTCCGGCGAATACGTGCAAGTTGGGGCTGCTAACAGCCCTTACTACTTCATGTTGCGTCAGCCAGGAGAGGACGACCAGTCGCACAGCGAGGTCAGTGATTTTTTCCTGAGCAAGCACGCGGTGCGGGGCCATCTCGCCGGCAGGAAGGATACCCCGGAGGGCGCAGACGTGGAGGAGACGATCAGCCATGGTGTGCGGCTCATCAACGGAGAGGCGCTAAAACAGCCCGTACTTGCCAGCCTTCTTGAAGGATCGTTCTCCGATGCGAAAGGGCGTGCAGGGGGCATAGAGGCTGTCGATCAGATCGACGCAGCTATCGCTGTCACGAGTGAATACGGCGTGTACAACATGTGGCTGACTGTCCCCTACGTATATCCAGCTGCAGAAGCAGACAAGTTGGTCATTTCCGACAGCCCCAGGCGGGAATTGCATAACCTGAGGGTTGGGCATACAGCCGATCTGAAAAGCAAGGTGCAGGACTGGCTAAACAAGGATAAGGTTGTAGGGGAGTGCTGCGAAGTGCTGGAGGCTTACGTTTGCATGAATAACGGCTTTACGCCGCTGCCGGCCAACCCCGCCAAGGTGATTGTCAAACGCACCGAAACGCCCAATGAAGCGAGGTTGCGTTGGCAGAAAACCAAAGTCCCCCGCTCCTTCCACGGCGCCATCTTCGGCGGCAAGGAAAACCACCGCAACGTGACCGCTTATGACGTCGCTATCGGTAGCGGCAAAGCGTCGAGCGATCCCAAATTCTACAAGTACCTGTGTGAGTTCGCGGACTGGCGGGTGCAAAAGGATCCTCTTAGGAAGCGGAGGAGCATCCTGCAATGGGAGGAATTTAGAGCAACTCACGCGGCCTATTTGGGATCCGAACCGGCGTGGCGAAGACGCCTAATCGAGGGCAATGCCGAGTACTACTCGACAGGTGTATTGCCAGCTGGATTGCCGGTATTGCCGGAGGGCTTGCCTGCTGACGTGCTGTCGGAGTTGAAATCCTGAATATATTCCGTGGAGGCCACATGTCGAAAGCGATGATGGTTTTTTGGGTTTGTTTGGGAGTGCTGGTGTTCTTCATCTATAAGGCCTACGTGAACACGCATTCAAGAACTCCAACGCCAGCCAAACAGACAGCTGCTATAGCCCGGAAAGCGGCTGATACCCCAAGAGCAAAAGAGTATGTCCTGGAGGTGATTGGTCTTGGCGTTACCCTTGATAAATATCGCCAGAAAGCGCTTTGGCAGGCGTTGGTGAATGGGAATGCTCACACAACTATAAGGGAGACGGATCCAAAAAAATATCCCTGGCAAGGAACCGATAAGAGTGGCCTGTCTGGTGAACACGAGGGTGCCAGCCTTGAGAATGCCGCTTTTGAAATTCCCCAATTTTGGGGAACGCCGGTATTTAATGCGGAGCCATTGTGCCACCGGAGTATTCAAGCAGGCGGGACAAAGCTTGAGCAAGTAGGGATTACGGGCGGTGTTGGTGTATCGGGAATGATCACCCATCTCTTTGTGGCCAATCATCACGAGCTGTCCGAGAGGCCTGATCGGATTGTTGAAATGATTTTCACATTTTTCGACAAGAACCCCGATGTTCCTTACGTAGTCCTCACTTCTGCCGATAGTATGCCAATGCGATTAGCATATCTGCCAACTTACACGGTTATGAAAGACGGCTACTATGTCCCCGAGATGCCGGACTCGTCTGCTCTATTTGTGTTGGCAAGGCGCGAGCGTGTCGACGCCATGCGGCCATTTGTCTTCGAGGATGTCAGTGATGGTAAGTCAGTAGCCTTCCAAAACGACTACGGAATTGCCAGACGTCTGTTTCTCGCTTACTTGAACCTGCGTGATTCGGTTCCACGTCATCCCGACAGCATTGGCTTGCAACCAAACACCGCGGAATGGCTCGCCGAAGCAGCAAAATTCGGCGCCCGTCCCGACATCCGTGGCACAGGCCCAATCAGCTTCCTGGACGCCACTTCCTTGTGGAAGCACCATCCGCCGCGCGACTGGAAGCCCACTCCCTGGTTCCCCGTCCCATGGAACACTGATCAGCTTGAACGCTTTGATGCGCTGCCGAGCCTCGGCTTCATTCACCGCCCCGTCTTCGTCAAGATGACCGATAACGAAGGCAAGGCAATCAAGCACCAGGCCGACCGTGAAGCCGCCTTGCACGCCGGCTGGCAGGAAGCATTGCAGACCTTGCCGCAAGCAGAGCGCGCCGCCGGACCGGCGCGCGTGATCGTCGCCACCGCCAACAACCAGAAGCAACTGATCACCTTCCACGGCCTGCTCCGCCAGATCGAAGCCGACGGTGGTCCCGAGATCGACCCGTCCAAGTCCAACCAGTTCATCGACACGGACCGCCGACTCGGCAACACTGGTGCCGCGACGTTCTTCATGCAGATGGCAATCGGCGTGATCGGCAGCTACCAGGAGGGCGGCGTCAGCGCCGCTTTCAACCTGCGCGACCCGAACGAAGCCAGCATCATCCTCGTGACTCCGCCGTCCGAAGAAAAACGCAGATCTCAATATCACACAATAGGCACCAGAATCCTGGAAAACACGACCCTGCCCCAGATCGATCCGAAAAACTACGAGCGTCCATAAGGAAAGAACCATGCGCAAAGTCATCTGCGTCGGCTACTCCACCTCGCACGGCGGCAAAGTCATCAGCAGCGCCGCGCCGCACTTCACAGTCGACGGCAAGCCCGTCGCCGTCTTGGGTGACAAATGCACTTGCCCGGTTGTTGGCCACGGCGGTGTCTGCACCATCATCGAAGGCGATTCCGATCACACAATAGACGGCGTTCCCGTGGCATATGAAGGCCACAAAACCAGCTGCGGCGCAACGCTCATGGCGAGCGGCGACATGCTTCACAAGGGCTAATCCAGCGCCGCTACACGATCCACGCATGCTGCTAAAATGAAGGCGCGTGATGCTACGCTTGCTGACGACTTCCGTCTTTGACGACTGGCTGTTGAACCTGAAGGATAAGGCGGCTGTCAGTTCCATCCAGGTACGCATTGCGCGTGCGCGTAACGGAAGCTTTGGAGACTGCGCTGCAGTGGGTGGTGGCGTCTCCGAAATGCGGATTCACCTTGGCCCCGGCTACAGAATCTACTTTGCAAGGTATGGCAAGGAGATCGTGATCCTGTTGGCGGGCGGTGACAAGTCTTCTCAGCGTGACGACATCAAGCGAGCACGGCAACTATTGCGTGATATACAAGGTATAGAATGACAATCCAGCTGACGGAATGGGATGGCTCAAGATATTTGCAGACGCGCGAGGACGTGGGCTTATACCTGACAGCATGTTTTACTGAGGGCGGCAGTGACGCCGCTTTGCTTGCCCAGGCGTTGGACGATATCGCCCGTTCCACTGGCTTGGCGCAACTCGCACTGGAAAGTGGGATCGATGCTCATGAATTGGCGCAATCGCTTTCTCCAGGGGAGGGGCCCAGTTTTGATGCAGTCCTGAAATTGGTCAGCATGCTTGGACTTCAGTTCAGAATCGAACCGTGCGCGGCATAGCTGGCGTATCTACTTCTTGCCATGCACCTTGCTGGGTCTGCAATAGGCGACCCACGATGAGCAACATGTTCGGGTAAGCGATCGGTATTATTTAGAAGCGAGGGCGAAAGAATAGTTCCACTGCTTGCCCGGCAGCGCACACTGCTACGTTCCAATTCGCTATATTCTAGGTTTCACAAGATAGCTCAGGAATCTCCTTCTGCATGAATGATAGGCTAAGGGCTATGACCAGTCCTGGGGCTTGCTTGGCCTTACGTTGCGCCCGCTCAAAGTAGCGTTGCCAAAGCAGTGCCATCATCGCCGAACCCCTAGCCCCCGAGGAGCCCCAGTGGAAAGCGATCTGCTCGACTTCCTGGTCCAGCCCAAGGACCTCATCACCACCAACCGCCCCCTGCGCCTGCGCCTGGACTGCTCCACCCAGCTCTCCGACGACATGCTGCTGCCGCAGCGCGTGTACGGCGCCGAAAGCATCTGCGGCGGGCTCGAATACCGCATCCTGTGCGTCTCCGCGCGCGCCCAGCTGCCGCTCAAGGAATTCATCGGACTGCCCGCCGCGCTGGACTTCGTCACCGACCGGGGCGGCCTGCGCAGCATCTGCGGCATCATCACCGAGATTGCCGCCGGCGACAGCGACGGCGGCCTGGCCAGCTACCAGCTGGTGCTGCGCGACGCGCTCTCCATCATGGACAAGCGCACCAACACCCGCGTGTTCCGCAACAAGGACGAAGTGGAAATCGTCCAGCTGATCCTGGACGAATGGCGGCTGGGGAACCGCATCGTCGGCATCTGCTTTCAGCACGAACTGGCCGACTTCTTCGACACCATCAGCTACCCCAAGCGCGAATTCACCATGCAGCACAACGAGTCCGACGGCGCTTTCATCCGCCGCCTGCTCAAACGGCGCGGTATCTCCTGGTACTTCCGCGCCGACCACGGCGAGCGCACCCTGTTCCACACCATGGTGCTGCTCAACCGCCCCGACAGCGTGCGCGAAAACGCCGCCGGCGCCGTGCGCTACCACCGCGACAGCGCCACCGAAGAACGCGACAGCATCACCTCCTGGAGCGCTGTGCGCACGCTGCAACCGGGCAGCACCGCCACCCACAGCTGGGACTACCGCAACCCGCTCGGCGTGCACTTCATGAGCGTGGCCGCGCTTGGGGAGGCCGACCAAGGCAGCAGCGGCCGCTGGATGGCCGCCAGCATGGACGACTACCAGGTGCTGCCGCCGCACGCTGGCGACGACCATGAAGACCTGTTCAAACTTGGCCAGCTGCGCATGCAGCGCCACGACTACGAAACCAAGTGCTTCCACGCCGAAGGCAGCGTGCGCGACCTGTGCGTGGGCGAATACTTCACGCTCGAAGGCCACCCTGAGATCAGCAGCCACGCCGCAGAGGAGCGCGACTTCACCGTCACGGCGCTGCAGGTGACCGCGCAGAACAACCTGCCCAAGGCGCTGGCCGCGCGCGTGGAACGCCTGTTCGCCCGCAATCGTTGGATGCGCAAGGATGCGGACTGCGCGCACGATGCGCAGCTGCACCAGGAGCTGGCCGGGCACGTGGCCGAAGGCAGCTCGCGCATGCACATCCAGTTCACCGCCGTGCGGCGCGGCGTCCCCATCGTGCCCGCCTACGACCCGCGCACCGACCTGCCGCAGCCGCAGATGCAAAGCGCCATCGTAGTCGGCCCGGAAGGCGAGGAAGTGCATTGCGACGAAATGGGCCGCGTAAAGATCCGCTTCCCCGGCACGCGTGCGCAGGACCATGGCGACCGCGGCTTGGCCGGCGCCAACAATGACGAATGCGACTCGGCCTGGGTCCGCGTCGCCTCCAACTGGGCCGGCAACGGCCCCGGCCACCAAAGCCAGTGCGGCACCCTGGGCCTGCCGCGCATCGGCAGCGAGGTGCTGGTGGCCTTCCTTGGCGGCGATCCGGACAAGCCGGTGATCGTGGGGCAGCTCTACAACCAGGAAGGTCTGCCGCCCGCGCTGAGCACGATGGATGGGCTGCCCGGCAACAAGCACCTGTCCGGCATCAAAAGCCGCGAAATCAAAGGCGGTCGCTCAAACCAGCTGCGGTTGGATGATACGACTGGCCAGATAAGCGCGCAGTTGGCGAGTGACCACGGCAACAGCCAATTGAATCTTGGGTTTCTTACGCATCCGAAAAGTTGCGGCGCTGGCGACGCACGCGGCGAGGGCGTGGAATTAAGCAGCGGTGAGCAGATCGCGCTGCGAGCTGCAAAAGGCCTGTTGCTCTCAGCATGGAAGCACTGCGGGACTGACGGCAAACAGATGGATCGCCAGCAGTTCCTTGATCTCTTGGCCGACTGCGCCGAATTGGTCAAATCTCTTGGCGAATACGCTGGTGAGCATCAGGCAAAGCCGGTGGACGCGAAATCCCATGAAGAACTGTTTGAAGATTTTAAGGTATGGGCTGCAGGAAGCAACACAGAACCGCGCGCCGTTGGTGGCGGTTCGCCAGCCATCGCATTGACGGCTCCGACAGGCATCAGCTTTGCCACACCGAAAGCAATTGTGAGCTACGCCGGTACTGGTCTCAATACTGTCGCACAGCAGAATTTACAAATGACTGCAGGCCAATGCATCAACCTCAACGCAGGCAAGGGCATCTCGCTATTCGCCCAGAGCGACGGCATCAACATGATCGCGCACAAAGGAAAGCTGCTTCTCCAAAGTCAGCATGACGAGACAGAGCTTAACGCGGCCAAGGATATGAAGCTCACCGCTAGCGAGGGCAAGGTCATCGGCATGGCGAAAGAAATTGTTTTGATTGCGGAAGATGGTTCCTTCATCAAGATCGGCGACGGGATCACGCTCGGCACCGGGGGCACGATTACACACCATGGCGCCAAGTTTCCATTCAAAGGGACATCCACGATGAGCACCGCTCTTCCAACCTTTGATGAAGGTAATACAGACCTCAAGTTCGAAGCACGCTACTACAGCCATTTGGACGGCGGCATCCCTGCACCTGAGATGGATGTTGAGACCAGTGCCAGTGATGGGACTGAGCACTCTGAAAAAACCGATGTTGACGGCAAGACGGCGATGCTGCAAAGCGACGCTATGCATCTTGCTTCCGCCAAGGTAATCCGTAACAAGTCCAGCTAGCCTGCGTGCAAGGGAGTTTAAAGTGGGAATCTACAAGAAAGTGCCATACGAGGCGGGCGCTGCCAGCGGCGTGTACGCTCCCAAACGCTTGAAGAACAAGGTGATTCCGTTGCGGCATAACCTGCCTGGCAACATTATCGTGATCCATGGCGTAAATGATGTCGGAACCGCATACGAAGCGGTTGAAAGTGGCTTGTGCGAGGGCTTAAGTACCCGCCTTTGCGGTGATCTCAAGGCGGCCAGCTATCGCCTTCCAGCCGAAGCAGACAACAAAAAATTGGAAGAAGACCCAGATGCCATTTTCTACAAGCGCACCATCTCGGATAGTACCCACAGTCCCGTGATTCCGTTCTATTGGGGATTCCGAGAGCTCGACGCGCAGGTTAGCAGCAACGCCAAGCTGGCGCGCGGACAATTCCTTGATCGCCATGGAAACCGCCTTGACAAGGATTTTTCGAAGGGCGGCGGTCCGTTCGCCAATGCCACCAGCACCTTGCCCGATATGTGGAATCGTGGCAAATGGGGAGTGTTTCGGGCGCTAGACATCGCGCAGCAGGACGCCACTCATCCGGTTCTGAACAACCCGGGCCGCATGTACATGATTCTGGCAGCACAACGGTTGGCTGCGCTGATTTGCATAATCCGGGACTACGACGAGAATGAAACCGTGTCCATCGTGGCGCATAGCCAAGGCTGTCTGATCAGTCTGCTAGCACAGGCATTTCTGCTAGATCCGAAGATCAAGGCGGTTCAACCCAATGCCAGGCCTGCCGATACTTTAATTCTGAACAACCCTCCGTACAGCTTGGTCGATGACATCCCGACACCTGTGGCAGCTGTCGATGGCTATAGTGATAACGATGACGTGATGCAGGATCGATATGATCCTATCAAGGGCGTTCAAACCTTGAACGCCCGCCTGACGACGTTATCGCGGATAACCAAGGCGATCTGGTCCCGCCGGCACACACAGCCGCCGCTAGAGGAGTTGCCTGAGATTGTGAAGCACTTTGGCGTAGTCGGCAAAGCCTGGAAGGCCAGCGACGACCGTGACAACCGCGGCAAGGTGTATTTGTACTTCGGTCCGGAAGACATGACGGTTGCCCTCGCCAATGTTCAAGGCATTGGATGGCAGGGCGTGCCGGAGTACCAGCGCGGCACAAAGACAGTGCTAAAGGAAATCGCTGGCATCAAGCGCAATAGCGCCGTCCGCATCCTGCGTAAGCCGCTGGAGGAATTGGGAGAAGGGTTCCGTCAGCGCGTGTTTACGCGCAAGCGCAGACCTGATCCGAGGTCCGGTGCATACGTACAGGTGGGGGCTGCTAACAGCCCTTATTACTTCATGCTGCGTCAGCCTGGGGAGGACGACCAGTCGCATAGCGAGGTCAGCGACTCCCTCCTGAGTAAGCATGTCGTACGGAGCCATCTCGCTGGCAGGAGGAATACCCCGGAAGGCGCAGATGTGGGCGAGACGGTAAGCCATAGTGTTCGGCTCATTAATGGAGAATCGCTAAAACAGCCCGTATTGGCCAGCCTTCTGGAAGGATCGTTTCCCGATGCGAAAGGGCGTGTCGGCGGCACGGAGGCTGTCGATCAGATCGATGCGGCAATCGCTGTCACCAGTCAATACGGTGTGTACAACATGTGGCTGACCGTCCCCTACGTTTATCCGATTGCGGAAACGGACAAGTTGGTCATTTCTGATAGCCCTAAACGGGAATTGCACTACCTCAGAGTCGGGCATACGGCTGATCTGAAGAATAAGGTTCAGGATTGGCTGAATAAAGAAAAGGAGGCAGGCGAGTGCTGCGAAGTGCTGGAAGCTTACGTTTGCATGAATAACGGTTTTACCCCGCTGCCGGCCAAGCCCGCCAAGGTGATTATCAAACGTACCGAGACACCCAATGAAGCGAGGCTGCGTTGGCAGCAAACCAAAGTCCCTCGATCTTTCCACGGTGCCATTTTCGGCGGCAAGGAAAACCACCGTAACGTGACCGCGTATGACGTCGCTATCGGTAGCGGCAAAGCGTCGAGCGATCCCAATTTTTACAGCTACTTATGTGACGTCGCAGACTGGCGGTTGCAAGAAATGCCCTCCAGAAAGAGGCCGGGCATTATGCAATGGGAGAAATTCCAAGGCACTCATAAGGTCTATTTGGGATCCGAACCAGAATGGCGGAAACGCCTAATCGCGGGCAATGCCCACTACTACTCAAGCGGTGTATTACCTGATGGATTGCCAGTACTGCCGGAAGGCCTGCCTGCCGATGTCTTGACGGAGCTGAAATCCTGAAAACTAATGCGTGGAGTCAACATGTCAAAAACGATGATGGTTCTTTGGGTCTGCCTAGGGGGGCTGATATTTTGCTTATATAAGACATACATGAACACACATTCAAAATCTCCTTTGAAGCAAGCCAAGCTGTCAGCGGCTGCGGCTCCGAAAGCGGCTGCTGAGCCCGGAAGAAAGGAGTACGTTTTGGAGGTGATTGGTCTTGGCGTGACGCTCGACAAGTATCGGCAGAAGGCGATCTGGCAGGCCTTGGTGGACGGGAACGCCTATACGACGATACGCGAGATGGATCCGAAGAAATATCCATGGTCAGGCAACGACAAGGACGGTCTTTCCGGTGGGCATGAAGGCGCTAGTCTTGAAAATGCCGGGTTTGAGATTCCTCAATTTTGGGGAACGCCGGTATTTAATGCCGAGCCATTGTGCCATAGGATTATTCAAGAAAACGGGACAAAGCTTGCCCAAGTGGGAATTACTGGCGGTGTTGGCGTATCGGGAATGATCACCCATCTCTTTGTGGCTAATCATCATGAGCTGTCCGAGCGACCTGATCGTATTGTCGAAATGATTTTCACGTTTTTTGACAAGAACCCAGATGTTCCTTACGTAGTCCTCACTTCTGCCGATAGCACGCCGATGCGACTTGCATATATGCCGACCTATACGGTGATGAAGAACGGCTACTATGTCCCCGAGATGCCGGACTCGTCTGCTATGTTTGTATTGTCCAGACGGGAGCGTGTCGACGCCATGCGGCCGTTTGTTTTCGAGGATGTCAGTGACGGAAAATCAGTGGCCTTTCAAAATGCTAACGGGATTGCCCGACGCCTATTCCTCACTTACTTGAAGTTGCAGGAATCGGTCCCACGGCACCCGGACAGCACTGGTCTGCAACCAAACAGCACAGAATGGCTCGCCGAGGCAGCAAAATTCGCCGCCCGTCCTGAAATCCGTGGGACCGGCACTATCAGCTTCCTGGACGCCACTTCCTTGTGGAAGCACCATCCGCCGCGCGACTGGAAGCCCACTCCCTGGTTCCCCGTCCCATGGAACACTGATCAGCTTGAACGCTTTGATGCGCTGCCGAGCCTCGGCTTCATTCACCGCCCCGTCTTCGTCAAGATGACCGATAACGAAGGCAAGGCAATCAAGCACCAGGCCGACCGTGAAGCCGCCTTGCACGCCGGCTGGCAGGAAGCATTGCAGACCTTGCCGCAAGCAGAGCGCGCCGCCGGACCGGCGCGCGTGATCGTCGCCACCGCCAACAACCAGAAGCAACTGATCACCTTCCACGGGCTGCTCCGCCAGATCGAAGCCGACGGTGGTCCCGAGATCGACCCGTCCAAGTCCAACCAGTTCATCGACACGGACCGCCGACTCGGCAACACCGGTGCCGCGACGTTCTTCATGCAGATGGCAATCGGCGTGATCGGCAGCTACCAAGAGGGCGGCGTCAGCGCCGCTTTCAACCTGCGCGACCCGAACGAAGCCAGCATCATCCTCGTGACTCCGCCGTCCGAAGAAAAACGCAAATCTCAATATCACACAATAGGCACCAGAATCCTGGAAAACACGACCCTGCCCCAGATCGATCCGAAAAACTACGAGCGTCCATAAGGAAAGAACCATGCGCAAAGTCATCTGCGTCGGCGACTCCACCTCGCACGGCGGCAAAGTCATCAGCAGCGGCGCGCCGCACTTCACAGTCGACGGCAAGCCCGTCGCCGTCTTGGGTGACAAATGCACTTGCCCGGTTGTTGGCCACGGCGGTGGCTGCACCATCATCGAAGGCGATTCCGAGCACACAATAGACGGCGTTCCCGTGGCATATGAAGGCCACAAAACCAGCTGCGGCGCAACGCTCATGGCAAGCGGCGACATGCTTCACAAGGGCTAATGCAGCGCCGCTGCACGATCCACGCGCGCTGCTAAAATGAAGGCGCGCGATGCTACGCTCGCTGACGACTTCCGTCTTTGACGACTGGCTGTTGAACCTGAAGAACAAGGCTGCTGCAGTTCCATCCAGGTACGCATTGCGCGTGCGCGTAACGGAAGCTTTGGAGACTGTGCTGCAGTGGGTGGTGGCGTCTCCGAAATGCGGGTTCACCTTGGCCCCGGCTACAGAATCTACTTTGCAAGGTATGGCAAGGAGATTGTGATCCTGTTGGCGGGCGGTGACAAGTCTTCTCAGCGTGACGACATCAAGCAAGCACGGCAACTATTGCGCGCTATACGAGGCATAGAATGACAATCCAGCTGACAGAATGGGACGGCTCAAGATATTTGCAGACGCGCGAGGACGTGGGCTTATACCTGACAGCATGTTTTACTGATGGCGGCAGTGACGCCGCTTTGCTTGCCCAGGCGTTGGACGATATCGCCCGCTCTACTGGCTTGGCGCAACTCGCACGGGAAAGCGGGATCGATGCTCATGAATTGGCGCAATCGCTTCCTCCAGGGGGGCGTCCCAGTTTTGATGCAGTCCTGAAATTGGTCAGCATGCTTGGACTTCAGTTCAGAATCGAACCGTGCGCGGCATAGCTGGCGTATCTACTTCTTGCCATGCACCTTGCTGGGTCTGCAATAGGCGACCCACGATGAGCAACATGTTCGGGTAAGCGATCGGTATTATTTAGAAGCGAGGGCGAAAGAATAGTTCCACTGCTTGCCCGGCAGCGCACACTGCTACGTTCCAATTCGCTATATTCTAGGTTTCACAAGATAGCTCAGGAATCTCCTTCTGCATGAATGATAGGCTAAGGGCTATGACCAGTCCTGGGGCTTGCTTGGCCTTACGTTGTGCCCGCTCAAAGTAGCGTTGCCAAAGCAGTGCCATCATCGCCGAACCCCTAGCCCCCGAGGAGCCCCAGTGGAAAGCGATCTGCTCGACTTCCTGGTCCAGCCCAAGGACCTCATCACCACCAACCGCCCCCTGCGCCTGCGCCTGGACTGCTCCACCCAGCTCTCCGACGACATGCTGCTGCCGCAGCGCGTGTACGGCGCCGAAAGCATCTGCGGCGGGCTCGAATACCGCATCCTGTGCGTCTCCGCGCGCGCCCAGCTGCCGCTCAAGGAATTCATCGGACTGCCCGCCGCGCTGGACTTCGTCACCGACCGGGGCGGCCTGCGCAGCATCTGCGGCATCATCACCGAGATTGCCGCCGGCGACAGCGACGGCGGCCTGGCCAGCTACCAGCTGGTGCTGCGCGACGCGCTCTCCATCATGGACAAGCGCACCAACACCCGCGTGTTCCGCAACAAGGACGAAGTGGAAATCGTCCAGCTGATCCTGGACGAATGGCGGCTGGGGAACCGCATCGTCGGCATCTGCTTTCAGCACGAACTGGCCGACTTCTTCGACACCATCAGCTACCCCAAGCGCGAATTCACCATGCAGCACAACGAGTCCGACGGCGCTTTCATCCGCCGCCTGCTCAAACGGCGCGGTATCTCCTGGTACTTCCGCGCCGACCACGGCGAGCGCACCCTGTTCCACACCATGGTGCTGCTCAACCGCCCCGACAGCGTGCGCGAAAACGCCGCCGGCGCCGTGCGCTACCACCGCGACAGCGCCACCGAAGAACGCGACAGCATCACCTCCTGGAGCGCTGTGCGCACGCTGCAACCGGGCAGCACCGCCACCCACAGCTGGGACTACCGCAACCCGCTCGGCGTGCACTTCATGAGCGTGGCCGCGCTTGGGGAGGCCGACCAAGGCAGCAGCGGCCGCTGGATGGCCGCCAGCATGGACGACTACCAGGTGCTGCCGCCGCACGCTGGCGACGACCATGAAGACCTGTTCAAACTTGGCCAGCTGCGCATGCAGCGCCACGACTACGAAACCAAGTGCTTCCACGCCGAAGGCAGCGTGCGCGACCTGTGCGTGGGCGAATACTTCACGCTCGAAGGCCACCCTGAGATCAGCAGCCACGCCGCAGAGGAGCGCGACTTCACCGTCACGGCGCTGCAGGTGACCGCGCAGAACAACCTGCCCAAGGCGCTGGCCGCGCGCGTGGAACGCCTGTTCGCCCGCAATCGTTGGATGCGCAAGGACGCGGACGGCGCGCACGATGCGCAGCTGCGTCAGGAGCTGGCCGGGCATGTTGCCGAAGGCAGCTCGCGCATGTACATCCAGTTCACCGCCGTGCGGCGCGGCGTCCCCATCGTGCCCGCCTACGACCCGCGCACCGACCTGCCGCAGCCGCAGATGCAAAGCGCCATCGTGGTCGGCCCGGAAGGCGAGGAAGTGCACTGCGACGAAATGGGCCGCGTAAAGATCCGCTTTCCCGGCACGCGTGCGCAGGACCACGGCGACCGCGGCCTGGCCGGCAGCGGCAACAACGAGTGCGACTCGGCCTGGGTCCGCGTCGCCTCCAACTGGGCCGGCAACGGACCCGGCCACCAAAGCCAGTGTGGCACCCTGGGCCTGCCGCGCATCGGCAGCGAGGTGCTGGTGGCCTTCCTCGGCGGCGATCCGGACAAGCCGGTGATCGTGGGGCAGCTCTACAACCAGGAAGGTCTGCCGCCCGCGCTGAGCGCGATGGACGGGCTGCCCGGCACCAAGCACCTGTCCGGCATCAAAAGCCGCGAAATCAAAGGCGGCCGCGCCAACCAGTTGCGGCTGGATGACACGACTGGCCAGATCAGCGCGCAGCTTGCGAGTGAGCACGGCCGGAGTGAACTCAACCTTGGATACCTTACCCACCCCAAGGAAGGCGGTCATGGCAAGCCGCGAGGCGAGGGTGCTGAGCTCCGAAGTGACGAGCACATAGCCTTGCGTGGTGCAAAAGGAATGTTGTTATCCACTTGGAACGCACTGCAGGGTAGTAGCCAACTGGAGTGAGGAGGACACCTTGCTTTGATGGAGGAGTGTCTAACTCTATTTCGTGCATTGGGCAATTATGCCGCTGATCATCAAGGCGTCAAACTGGACTCGAACCAACAAAATGAACTGCGTACTGCATTCGAAAAATGGGAAGGTGGAAGTAACACCCAACCTGGAGGGAATGGTGGAATCCCTGTTCTGGGAATAACAGCACCTGCCGGAATCAGCCTTGCTTCGTCTTCAACAATCGTTGGCTATGCCGGAAGCAATATCGATATGGTTGGAGCTCAAAACTTGCAACTGGCAGCCGGCGGTCGTTTGAACGTAAATGCGGGAAGAGGAATTGCGCTCTTTGCTCAAGACGGTGGCGTCAGTGCCATCGCTCACCAGGGAAACATGCTCCTGCAAAGTCAGCATGGCGACACTACGATCAACGCGTCTGGCGAGTTAAAACTGACCGCGAGTGAAGGTAAGCTAACAGCAGTTGCGGACGAGATCATGCTGGTGTCAAAAGGGGGGGCATTCATACGACTAGGCGAAGGCATCACGTTTGGTGCGAGCGGAGATCTTACCTTCAATGGCAGCGCTTTTCGTTTTGAAAAACCGGCCACCATGAAGGCAGAGGTGCCAGAGTTTGCGGCGGCGGCTCTCGTTCCGGAAGAGCTTTGTAAGCTTGAGAGCGACTTCGCCTTACAGCAGTTGACCGGTGTGGCAAGACGTTGCAGTGAAGGGGAATTCATAATCTTTGCCGCCCCTGTTTTCGGTTTCGATGTTCCTGCACCGGTGTACGTCAGCTTGTATGAAGCCCTGCGTGACGGCCGTATTCCTAATGCCCGAATTGTGGTCGTACAGGGTGGTGTCTACCCAGGGGCATTCGACACCGTAAAGCGCGAAATTGTTGTCCATCAAGGAGCTGCGTGCAAAGCCGCGAAAGATGCAGAGGCAGCTTGGGAGCTATTGACGGTACTCTTGCACGAATTCGGTCATCACATAGACTCAGTAATACGCGAAGACTTGGCTTCAAGCGAGGTGGAAGAGGCAAGCCCCTTGAAGACGGACGCGGAGGGCGACGAGGGGGCCAAGCTCGCTTATGCACTCGCATTTTTTGATTTTGAAAACAGTGTGGACACAGAGTTCGCACAGCTTGTATCGCAAGACTACTCCGGACCACTTCGCGTCAACTACAAAGATGCCCGGAACTATATCAAGCTTTCCCAAGATGACGAGGCGCAGCGGAAGGAGGGGAAATCCGGTGACCTTGAGTTGTTCGGAGCAAGTGGCGAGCATGTTAAGCAACGACCACTGGAATCGTTCGGCCATGAACAGATTGAGCAAGGATTGATTGCTGCCGACAAATTTGTCTTTGACCGCGACACAAGGCTACATATCTACTTTGGCAATTGGCTACGTGATTATTCGCAAATTCTGGATCCGAAAATCATCCGTCCTCCCGGTATGCCAAAGGATCTGACGCGCTATATCTCACGCGATACACTCACTAAAGTGGTCGATGTTCTTGCAGAAGAAAAATTCGTGTTTGAGGCGGCAAGCAAGAAAGAGTTCGCGGTTACAAAGGAAAACCTGGGCGTATACCGGGCCGTTGAGCATATCGACAACCCAACGAATTTTGACACTAACCCACGGGACAACCGTGCCGTGTATGCCGACTTCGAGCCGCCCCCTTCCGCAACTTACCTAAGTATAGATGCAGGCTCGTCGATGAAGCACTACATCGCCGCATCGCGAGACTATATGACCGCCCAAATCAACAAGGCAGTAGGTAGTGGAAAAACAGCCGAAGGTTGTCGCCATTTCGGAGCAGGGCTTCACGTCCTGGAAGACTATTTTGCACATAGCAATTTCGTCGAACTGAGCCTACGCAAGCTCGGTTATTCGAAAGTACTTCCTTGGACTTCAAAGACTACTTGTAAGTACGGCTATCCGGTCGTAACCGGCATGTTCGACAGCGAAGATGTTATCGCGAGTGTGGCTGCATTGTTCGCGGAGCCGATGCTGGTCTTCGAGCCTCGCAAGCCAGGTGAACGCACCAAAGGGGAAAGAATTCTGCTGATTCTTCTTGCGGATCACAGCGATCAGACATGGCTGGCCGGCTACGAGACGATGCTCAATCTTCGCGACAAAGTAGCAGCGATGCCAGGTGGAGTTTACTTGCAGGCTATCTTGTTTTATGCGCTGACTCCTGTTCACCTAATCAGTTTTGTTCGCAATTGCTTTGTTCATCTCATCGGTAATAGCGTCGACGACGCCCAGGTCTATGGTAAAGGAGACCCCAACATAAACGGCTCTACGGATCCCTCTCACTCACAGCTTGCCAAGGATCATGATGACCACCCATTTCATACGTTAGCCGCTTCTCTGGCAAAAACGGCCGTTACTCAGGTAGGGAAAGCCATGGCAGAAAGCTGGAAAGGAGCGGCAGGAGCTGATCCTGCCGCTCTGGCTGCGGCATATTTGGTGCATCCCTATGACTGCAATTGGCAGGATGAGACCGTTAAAACTTGGGCGCAGACGCACCAGGAAAATGTTAAGCGAGGTGAGTCTGTTACGGCATTTGAAGCCCTGCATGTAAAGCATGAGGCAGCAGTTAGGCAACGATTCAGGGAAGTCGAAAAACGAGCCCAAGAAGCAGAGGCGTACTTTAGGAAGTATGCCTTGTCAATCTCAGGAGAAAAAGCGCAGGTAAAGCCATGAAAGACGGAATCTTGTTTGCGGTCATCCTGGCCTACTCTTGCATTTGTAGTGCAGAAGATAGTTGCTCTGTAGGTAGGCTGGAGAAAATTAAATGCAGCGTGTCCGAGAGTGCCGCAGCTTTATTCGGCTTGGGCAAGACAAGAACTGTCACTCGGGGGGCGAAGCCTGAGATTGTTGTCAAAGGGACGCAAATATTCGTTAACAACCGAGCCATCGCGATAGGCCAGTCATTGGAGAAGTGGGCAAAACTTTTACCCGGCACGCCAATTTGCTCTACGGAGCTTCTAAGGCAGAGCTGTGTATGGGATAAGCTCGGCGTAGATATCTTGGCGGAGGATTCCTTGGTAATCTCCGTTACTGTTTTTTTTAACATCGAACCCTGGGGCCCGTTTGCTACCGAATTGCCTGATGGCACACCGATCGCTCCTTTAGTAGACGCCCGACCGAAGCATGCGTTTCCCGGCTACTTCGAGTTGGACGGATACGGAATCGACCCCCAAACAGAATTTTGGGAAATCCGTGCTCGCATCAATCCCCGCCGCAATCTTCATTGCGATATAGGTGGGAATTGCGGTAGCACGGCGATCTTGCTGACATCGGGCGTAAAAATCTACCTAGATCTCTATAGGACTACAAGCCCGCGCGGCAAGCTTGCTACGGTGGTGATTGGCCGATAGCCAAGAGGTCTCATTGAGGAAAATTCTCAATACTACTCAAGCGGCGTATTGCCCGAGGGACTGCCAGTTCTGCCGGAAGGTTTGCCAGCCGATGTCATGTCGGAACTGAAGGCCTGAATACTAACTCCTAGGAGGCCACATGTCGAAAGCAGTGATGATCTTTTGGATCTGTTTGGGAGTGCTGATATTTTGCATCTACAAAATTTGCGAGAACACTCATTCAAAATCTTCTTTGACGCCAGCCAAACTGTCGGCGGTTGTGTCCCCGAAAGCGGCAGATGCGCCAGGAGGAAAGGAGTATGTCTTGGAAGTGATTGGTCTGGGGGTAACGCTGGACAAGTATCGCCAGAAAGCCCTTTGCCGTGGTCTAATTTGCCTGGACACCTCAATAGGTGGAAAATTCACCATCTGAGGAGTTAAAGCATGACAACAAGAAAACGCAAGACATTCGATCCGAGCCTGAAGCTGGAGGTGGTCAGAATGATCAAGGAACAGGGCCTGAGCATCCAGAACGTCAGCGAAAGCATGGACATCGGCCAAACTGCTATCCGGCGCTGGCTGGCGCAATACAGTGCCGAGCAAAGCGGCCAGCCGGGCATCGGCAAACCACTCACCGCCGAGCAGCAGCGCATTCGGCAACTCGAACTGGAAAATCAGCAATTGCGGCAGGATGTGACCATCTTAAAAAAGGCCTCGGCCTTCTTTGCCCGCGAAATGAAATGATCTATCAGCTCGTTCATCAACTGCAAAAGGAGGCCATTCCGGCCCAACAAAGCTGCCGCGTTCTGGAGGTAAGCCGATCAGGCTACTACGCCGCGCAACGACGCTCCGCCAAACCGGCGGTGTGCAAGGCTAGCGTGCATCTGAAAGCCGAATTTCAAGCCAGCGGGCAAAGCTACGGCAGCCGCCGTCTGGTTTCGGCCATGGCCAACGCCGGCTTCCACATCGGGCGCTACAAGGTGCGCCGTTTGATGCGCCAAGCGGCTTTGAAGCCCGTCTGGAAACGCAAGTTCGTTCACACGACGGACAGTAAGCACGACCTGCCGATCGCCGCCAATGTGCTGAACCGGCAGTTCAATCCGCCCGCGCCCAACATGGCATACGTATCGGACATCACGTACATCCGCACCGGCTCCGGCTGGCTGTACTTGGCCGTCGTGATAGATTTGTACGCACGCAAGGTGGTCGGCTGGTCCATGGCGCCAAGCATGCCTGCCAAGCTCGTCTGCGAGGCCCTGAACATGGCCATCCAGCAGCGGCGCCCAGGACCCGGCCTGATCGTCCATTCGGACCGGGGCAGCCAATACGCCAGCGAGCTCTACCAAGACCTGCTGGCGACGCATGGTTTTGTTTGCAGCATGAGCCGGAAAGGAAACTGCTGGGATAACGCCGTAGCAGAACGCTTCTTCCTGAACCTGAAAATGGAGCGCGTCTGGCAGCGCCAATACGCCAATCACGCCGAGGCAAAGACCGACATCACCGACTACATCGTCGGCTTCTATAACTGCAAGCGCATCAATTCAGCACTGGGCAATCTGCCGCCCGCCGTCTATGAACGGAAAATGGCAGTGCATGAACCTATCGTAGTGTCCGAAATTACTTGACCACCGCACTTTGGCAAGCTTTGGTGGACGGTAACGCCTACACGACGATAAGGGAGATGGATCCGAAGAAGTATCCATGGTCGGGGGACGACAAGGACGGTCTTTCCGGGGGGCACGAAGCAGCAAGCCTCGAAAATGGTGCGTTTCAATCGCCGCAGTTTTGGGGAACCCCAGTGTTCAATGCCGAGCCCTTGTGTCGTGCCCCTGAATATACGGACCGCCCGGAATTGCCACAAGGCGGTATGGTTGGCGGCTCCAGTATGTCCGGCATGATTACGCACTTGTTTGTTATTGCTGATCGAGAGTTGAGCGAGAGGCCGGATCGAATTGTAGGGAGGATATTTGAGTTTTTCGACAAAAACCCCGATGTGCCATACGTCGTTCTCACTTCTGAAGACAGTACGTCGACCCGAATCATGTATTCGCAATTGCGTACCGATAGGATCCGCAAGGACGAATACTCGGTCCCTGAAATGCCGGACTCATCTGCATTGTTCATCTTGGCCAGGCGTGAGCGCGTCGACTCAATGCGACCGTTTGTTTTTGAAGATGTCAGTGATGGCAAGAGCGTGGGATTTCAAAATCAGCATGGCATCGCTAGGCGTTTGTATCTCGCCTATCTAGACTTGCAGAAGTCAGTTCCGCAGCCATCGGGTAGCATTGGCCGCGAGCCCACCAGCGAAGAATGGCTCGCCGAGACAGCAAAATTCGCCGTCCGTCCCGAAATTCGTGGCACTGGTGCAATCAGCGTCCTGGACGCCACCTCCCTTTGGAAGCACCACCCACCCCGTGACTGGAAGCCCACTCCCTGGTTCCCAGTCCCATGGAACACCGACCAGCTCGAACGCTTCGATGCACTGCCGAGCCTTGGCTTCATCCATCGCCCGGTCTTCGTCAAGATGACCGACCATGAAGGCAAAGTAATTAAGCACCAGGTAGATCGCGAGGCCGCCCTGCACGCTGGCTGGCAGGAAGCGTTGCAGACCTTGCCGCAGGCAGAGCGCGCCGCGGGACCAGCGCGCGTGATTTTCTCCACCGCCAACAACCAGAAGCAATTGATCACCTTCCACGGCTTGCTCCGCCAGATCAAAGCCGACGGCGGCCCGGAGATCGACCCGGCCAAGTCCAACCAGTTCATCGACACGGACCGCCGGCTTGGCAACACCGGCGTCGCGACGTTCTTCATGCAGATGGCAATCGGCGTGATCGGCAGCTATCAGGAAGGCGGCGTCAGCGCCGCCTTCAACCTGCGCGACCCAAGCGAAGCCAGCATCATCCTCGTGACGCCACCATCGGAGGAAAAACGCAAATCCCAATACCACTCAATAGGCACCAGAATCCTGGAAAACACGACCCTCCCTCCTATTGATCCCAAAAATTACGAGCGTCCATAAGTAAAGGGCTAATCATGCGCAAGGAAATTTGCGCCGGCGACCCCACCTCGCACGGCGGCAAAGTCATCAACAGTGGAGCACCGCATTTCACGGTCGACGGCAAGCCCGTCGTCTTTTTGGGCGACAAATTCACTTGCCCCATTGTTGGCCACGGCGGTGTCTGCACTGTCATCGAAGGCGATTCCGAGCACACGATAGACGGCGTGCCAGTGGCGTATGAAGGCCACAAAACCAGTTGTGGCGCAGCGCTTATGGCAAGCGGCGATGCTTCACAAGGGCTAAGCCAGCGCCGCTACACTATCCTGGCATGCGGCTAAAATGAAGGCATCTGATGCTACGTCTGCTGACTACTTCCTTTTTTCCTACTGGCTGTTGAACCAGAAGGGCAGGGAGGCTATCGCTTAGCACGGCAACGATTGCGTGATATACGAGGTTTAGTATGAAAATCCAGCTGACGGAATGGGACGGCTCAAGGTATTTGCAGACGCGCGAGGACGTGGGCTTATACCTGACAGCTTGTTTTACTGAGGGCGGCAGCGACGCTGCCTTGCTTGCCCAGGCGTTGGACGATATCGCCCGCTCCTCTGGCTTGGCGCAACTCGCCCGGGAAAGCGGGATCGATGCCCATGAACTGGCTCAATCGCTTTCTCCAGGAGGGCATCCTAGTTTCGAAGCAGTCCTGAAATTAGTCAACATGCTTGGACTTCAGTTCAGAATCGAGCCATGCGCTGCATAGCTGACACAGAGCCGCTTCCAGAGCCCCCCTTGAAAGGGACCACTATTCTCCGCTTACCCTCCTTTTAGCACGCAAAATTTGCGGAATACTTCCATCGGCATTGGCGTCGAAAGATGCCATTCGATCGAGATCGGTCGGTCCCCTTGGTGACCGGCTAAGGTGACTGGACCAAGTGCGACAAAGGCATGTTCAGCGTCTTCACGCACGAAGAGTTGGAAAGTCCAGCCGTTGGTTGGGCTCTGCAGATATCGCTGCCCAGTTGCGTTCCTTGCGCTTGCCATGTTCTGTGATTGCCAATGGAATCGATCTGGACTGATAGCATAGTCGTGGTACTGGACGCGATCATGAAATCCCTCGCGCTTGTCTAACGTAACGAACAGCAGTTCGATCTTTTCCTTTGCTAATGGTAAGCAGCCTTCGCGGAACTGGGGTCTTGCCACGGCTGTTAGATGACCAGCAGCAGTCTGAATTTCGCGCCGCTCATATCGCGCATGCAAGGTCAGTGGCCAGTCTGAAGGCACGCCAGGTAGATGAACACCCTCCACCAGCGATTCATCCTGCAGCCAATTCACAATCTCAACCAGTTCTTGTTTCAGGGCCGGATGCTCGTTCATTAGTGCTAGGAAGGCGTGTGGATCAAGAAGGTCCTTGTCGTTATGTAGCATTTGATACGCCAGCATCTGTACCCGTTGCGTGTCAATCTCACCGGTCGATAGCACGGTGGTCCAGGCGTCCAGAGCGGCCGGATCATTGGCGTGCAATATCGATCCCATCCGTCGAATTAACTCGTCCTCTCGTGGACCTGGTGCTGGAAGTGGTAGGTTGATATCGCGCTTATAGCTGGTCCACGAGCGACTATTTTTGTAGATGTCTGCGATCTCGAGCTCGTTATCGCGCAGAAAGGTGCTCAAGGTCAGCGCTTGATTTCCCCGCTGTGCCGCCCAAGCGGCTAGCTCTTGCCTTAGACGTACCGCATTCAACTGCAACGCATTGCGTATATTCGTTAGTACACGCTCGCGCGACACGCGATCGAGCTGCAAATGGCATCCAGTTGGCAGGGATCCAAAACCATTCTCTAACGAGTTCTTAAGTTGGGCGCGCGTCTGGCCCGTGATGGCGCGGAGTAGTGTATCGAATCGGAATTCGGCGCTATGTATGCCTACAAAATCCAATACCAAGCAGCTCTCTTTTCCATCAGCTAGACGGAGTCCACGGCCAATCTGCTGTTGGAACACCACCGGGCTTTGTGTCGGCCTCAGCAAAAGTAGCGTGTTGATTTCCGGGATGTCTACGCCCTCATTAAAGAGGTCACAAGTGCAGATCAGCTTGAGCTTACCTGAACGGAGATCGCCGATAGCCTGGTCTCGTTGCTGGCTTGAGTTCGCGCCGGTCACGCTGCACGACGGTAGACCAGCTTTTTCAAAGCAGGCGGCCATGAATTGGGCATGTGCCACGCTTACGCAGAACACGACACCCTTGAGCTTCCCGAGGTCTGACACATACTGCTGCAAGGTGTTCATCACGAGGCGGCTGCGAACCGTGTTGCTAGAGATGACCGCATCCAGCTGACCCAACTCCTCAGGCCGATTCCATTTGATCTTGCTTAGGTCTGTGTCGTCCGCTGTAGCGTAGTACTCGAATGGCGCCAGTAATTGCTGATCAAGCGCATCCCACAAGCGTAGCGAAACTGCGGGCGTGCCATCAGGACGAGGATCGAAATAGGCGTTTAAGCTTTTGCCGTCAGAGCGCTCTGGCGTGGCAGTCAGACCCAACAAAATGGTAGGCTTCACAGATTTTGCGAACTGGTCAAAGGTTGCCGCCGGCAGGTGGTGTGCCTCGTCGATGATCACTACCCGCCAGTAATCGGCCCCCATTCGCTGCACTAGGCCGCGACTGTGAACCGTTGCGATCGTTGCGAACAAATGCTCATGTTGGGATGGCTGATTCTCTCCATCAAGCAGTTCACCAAAACTCGGCGAGCGCAGTACTTGTCGGAACGTTGCCAGTGCCTGCTTAAGAATCTGAATTCGATGTGCAATGAACAGCAGCTTTGGCGGGCTACCTTCCTTGCGCACCAAGCGTTCATAGTCAAAGGCCGCCACCACGGTCTTTCCTGTGCCAGTTGCTGCGACGACTAAGTTGCGCATCCGTCCGTGGTGACGTTCTGCAGCAAGGCGTTCTAGCATCTCCGCTTGATATGGCTTAGGACGTAGATCGAACCAAGTATGGAGCACTATCGGTTCTGAAGCAGGGGCCTTGTGACCTGGCTGTGTGCGTTGTTCGTTCAACGCTTGTTTCAAAGCGGCTTGCTGAGCCACATCGTGCGGATCGTATGGCTGAAACTCGCCGTCATTCCAGAGCGTTTCAAAGTTCGCGCACGCTGCTTGGTAGAGGTCGTTGTCGTTCGCCTCAGTGAATTTGACGGTCCATTCGATGCCACCAATCAGGGCCGCTTCCGATAGGTTTGCGCTGCCAATATATGCCGTGCCAAATCCTGTTTTCCGATGAAACATCCAGGCTTTGGCGTGCAGACGATTTCGGCGTCCGTCCAGAGAAATGCGTAGCTGAGCTCCTGGCAGCAACGCGAGCTCTTCTACTGCGCGAGCTTCTGTGGCGCCTATATAAGTCGTCGTCAGTATGCGCAGTGTGGTGCGGGGGATTCCATTTGCATCCAATGCGGTAGCTGCTTTAAGGATGTCTAACAGCTTGCGGACACCGCTCCAAGTGATGAAGCTAACTACAATGTCAACGCTATCTGTGCTGGATAGTTCGGCTCTCAGCTCATTCAGCAGAGAAGGATCATTGCGTGCTGCGGTAAATATCGATGGCCTGCGTAGGCCTGTTTGTGGCTGCACTGGGGCTGCATTCGGGGCATGTACTGAACTAAGCATGCGCAGCGGCGGCGAAGTGGGCACATCGTCTTCTTCTCTGTCATTCCGAGCGGCGCGCAGTAAATTTCCAATGAGCTTAAGTTCGGCATGTTCTTGCTCGTGCTTGCTCCCATCCTTGTCCGAAATTGCATCTAATATTTCGGATAGACGAGCGGTTAGCTCATTTAATAGATGCTCACGCCGCTCCGCCTTGGAGGGGATTCTAATTTGCGCGCAATTCGCGAACTCCATCTCGGAAAGCTCGGCAAGTTCATCATGACGAATCAGACGTTCATAAAGGCCGAGAGGGAGGGTATTGGACATTAGTTGCCTGAGGTTGGTGTTTTATAACATTGTAATCCGGCAATCGCCGATACAATAAAAAATGGCCTGAATAATCAGGCCATTTTCCAACTCAGACTAATAGTCTTTAAACGTCAATATTGCCCGCGCGCAGTGCATTCGTTTCAATGAACGCACGGCGTGGCTCAACATCATCCCCCATCAGTGTGGTGAAGATCTGGTCCGCAGCGATAGCATCCTCGATCTGCACCTTCAACAGGCGGCGCACCGTCGGATCCATGGTGGTTTCCCACAGCTGGCTTGGATTCATCTCACCCAGACCTTTGTAGCGCTGCTTGGATACCACGCGTTCCGCTTCGTCGCGCAGCCACTGCATCGCGTGGTGGAAGTCGACCACGGCGGAATCCTTGGTGCGCTCGCCTTCGCCGCGGCGGATCACGGCGCCTTCGCCGATCAGGCCTTCGAACGTGGCTGCCGCGTTGGCCAGGGTGGCGTAGTCCGCGCTCTGCACGAAGTCCGCGTCGATCGCGCACACTTTCACGTTACCGTGGTGCATACGCTCGATCCACAGCGCATGCTTCTCGCTCAGTTCGTCCGAGCGCACGGTCACGCGCACGGCCGGGTCGTTAATGCGGTCGGCCATGGCCTTGGCCGAGGCTTCGGCCTGCGCCAGCGTGTCCATGTTCAGCGTTACGCCGGTCATGATGGCGGTCAGCGCGGCGCGGTCGATCACGCGCGTCAAACGCATCATGATGGCGTTGGCGGTGTTGTACTGGCGTGCCAGTTCGGCCAGCGGCTCGCCCTGGATCACGTCGGCGCCTTCGCGCGGGGTCAGGGCGGCGGTGTTCAGCGCTACGGTCATCATGTAGCTGGCTTCTTCCACGTCGTCCTTCAGGTAGCGCTCGTCGCGGCCGGCTTTCACCTTGTACAGCGGCGGCTGGGCGATGTAGATGTGGCCGCGTTCCACCAGCTGCGGCATCTGGCGGTAGAACAGGGTCAGCAGCAGGGTGCGGATGTGGGCGCCGTCTACGTCCGCGTCGGTCATGATGATGATGCGGTGGTAGCGCAGCTTGTCGGCGTTGAACTCGTCCGGGCCGATGGAGGTGCCCAAGGTGGCGATCAGCGTGGTGATCTGCTCGGACGACAGCATCTTCTCGAAGCGCGCCTTTTCCACGTTCAGCACCTTACCGCGCAGTGGCAGGATGGCCTGGAACTTGCGGTCGCGGCCCTGCTTGGCGGAGCCGCCTGCGGAGTCACCCTCGACGATGTACAGTTCGCACAGCGCCGGGTCTTTTTCCTGGCAGTCGGCCAGCTTGGCGGACAGGCCCAGGCCGTCCATCACGCCTTTGCGGCGGGTCAGGTCGCGGGCCTTGCGGGCCGCTTCGCGCGCGCGCGCCGCTTCCACGATCTTGCCGCAGATGATCTTCGCGTCGTTCGGCTTTTCCATCAGGAAGTCGGTCAGCGTCTTGGCGACGATTTCCTCTACCGGGCCGCGCACTTCGGACGACACCAGCTTGTCCTTGGTCTGCGACGAGAACTTCGGCTCCGGCACTTTCACGCTCAGCACGCAGGTCAGGCCTTCGCGCATGTCGTCGCCGGAGATTTCCACTTTCGCCTTCTTGGCGAACTCGTGCTCGTCGATGTATTTGTTGATCACGCGCGTCATCGCGGCGCGCAGGCCGGTCAGGTGGGTGCCGCCGTCGCGCTGCGGGATGTTATTGGTGAAGCACAATACCTGTTCATTGTAGGCATCGTTCCATTGCATGGACACGTCCACGGAAATGGTGGTGTTCTGGTCCGACTGGCGCTCGCCCGTGGCCTGGAAAATGGTCGGGTGCAGCGTGGTCTTGGCCTTGTTGATGTATTCCACAAAGCCGCGCGTGCCACCCTCGAAGGCGAACACGTCTTCCTTGCCGGTGCGCTGGTCGGTCAGCTTGATGTTCACGCCGTTGTTCAGGAAGGACAGTTCGCGGATGCGCTTGGCCAGGATCTCGTAGTGGAATTCCACGTGCGTGAAGATTTCCTCGTCGGCCCAGAAGTGCACGTCGGTGCCGCGCTTGTCGGTCTCGCCGATCACCTTGATCGGGGACACGGCGAAGCCGTCCTTTTCTTCGATTTCGCGGTTCTGCGGCACGCCGCGCACGAATTCCATGTAGTGCACTTTGCCGTCGCGGCGGATGGTCAGCTTGAGCAGCTTGGACAGCGCGTTCACGCACGATACGCCCACGCCGTGCAGGCCGCCGGACACCTTGTACGAGTTCTGGTCGAACTTGCCGCCGGCGTGCAGCTCGGTCATGACGATTTCAGCGGCCGAGCGTTTCGGGTCGTGCTTGTCGTCCATCTTCAGGCCGGTCGGTACGCCGCGGCCGTTGTCGGTGATGGAGATCGAGTTGTCGGAGTGGATGGTGACGTGGATCTCGGTGCAGTGGCCGGCCAGCGATTCGTCGATGGAGTTGTCCAGCACTTCGAACACCAGGTGGTGCAGGCCGGTGCCGTCCGAGGTGTCGCCAATGTACATGCCGGGACGCTTGCGCACGGCTTCGAGGCCTTCCAGGATCTGAATGGACGCGGCGCCGTATTCTTCCACCTTGGCGGCCGGGATCGGTTGTTCGTTTTGGCTCTCGGACATGGACTGCTTTCTCTGTAATCTTGTTGACTCGGTGCTGCGGTTGGCGGGTTACGGCGCCTGGCGCCTAACCCGCCCTACGTGCCATCGGCTGGTCGTGGGCAATGCGTAGCGCGGGTTAGGCGGAACGCCGTAACCCGCCGCTGCTTAGATGCGCATCGGCATCACAACGTACTTGAAGTCGGCATTGTCGGGGATCGAAATCAGGGCGGACGAGTTGGAGTCGCCCAGCGCGATGTTGATCTGGTCGCACTTCAGGTTGTTCAGCACGTCCAGCAGGTAGGTCACGTTGAAGCCGATGTCCACGCTCACGCCGCCGTAGTCGATTTCCAGTTCCTCGACCGCTTCTTCCTGGTCGGCATTGGTGGAGCTGATCTTCAGGCTGCCCGGGGTGATGATGCAGCGCACGCCCTTGAACTTGTCGCTGGTCATGATGGCGGCGCGCTGCAGCGAGCGCAGCAGCTCGTCGCGGCCGATGGTGAAGTCGTTGCTGTAGCCCTTGGGGATCACGCGCGTGTAGTCGGGGAACTTGCCTTCCACCAGCTTCGAGATCAGCTCGATGTCGGCAAAGGTCAGTTTCACCTGGTTGGCGGCGATGTCGAGCTGCACCGGCTCGTCGTTTTCTTCCAGCAGGCGCTGCAGTTCGATAATGGTCTTGCGCGGAATGATCACTTCCTGGCGCTCGAAGGCCTGCTCGGTCTCCACCTGGCAGAAGGCCAGGCGGTGGCCGTCGGTGGCCACGGCGATCACGTTTTTACCGTCCAGCACCAGCAGCAGGCCGTTCAGGTAGTAGCGGATGTCCTGCTGCGCCATCGAGAAGTGCACCATGTTGAACAGGTGCTTCAGCGTTTTTTGCGGCAGCGTGAAGGACGCGTTGTAGCTTTCCGCTTCCTGCACGGTCGGGAATTCCTCGGCCGCCAGGGTTTGCAGGGCGAAGCGCGATTTGCCGGTTTGCACGGTCAGGCGCTTGTTCAGCAGCGTCATGGTGACGTCGCCGGACTCGGGCAGGGCGCGCAGGATGTCCAGCAGCTTGCGCGCGGCCACGGTGGTGCCGGTCACGTCGCTGCCGGAACCGATGGCGGCGTTGGTCGTGATCTGCACTTCGGTGTCGGTAGACAGGAACGAGACGCTTTCGCCGTCCTTGCGGATGAGGATATTGGCCAGAATCGGCATGGTGTGCCGACGCTCGACAATACCGCTCACGATCTGCAGTGGCCGGAGTAGCGTATCTCGGGTGGTTTTGACCAATTGCATATTTATCCTCAATATCAAAAATTAACGATACAAACTTGTTGCTGGGCTTGCCAGATTTTAATGGCAAACCGGCGCTTTGGGGCGGCTCTGGCGGGTTACGCGCTGCGCGCTAACCCGCCCTACGATATGGCTTGCACACCGTAGGGCGGCTTAGGCGCAGCCGTAAGCCGCCATGCATCAACCTTTCAGCGTCTGCTCCAGGACGTGCAGCTCGTGGTTGCATTCCGGATTTTTGGTGCGGTCCAGCGCGATCTTGCGCACGGCGTGCAGCACGGTCGTGTGGTCGCGGCCGCCAAACAGCTCGCCGATCTCGGGCAGGCTCTTCTGCGTCAGTTCCTTGGCCAGATACATGGCAATCTGGCGCGGACGGGCGATATTCGCCGGGCGGCGCTTGGAATACATGTCCGCCACCTTGATGTTGAAGAAGTCCGCCACCGTCTTCTGGATGTTTTCCACCGAAATCTGGCGGTTCTGCACCGACAGCAAGTCCTTCAGCGCTTCCTTCACGATGTCGATCGTGATGTCCTTGCCGTGGAAGCGCGAGTACGCCAGGATCTTGCGCAGCGCGCCTTCCAGCTCGCGCACGTTGGAGCGCAGGTGCTTGGCCACGAAGAAGGCCACGTCGTCCGAGAAGGTCACGCCTTCCTGCTTGGCTTTCTTCAGCAGAATCGCCACCCGCATTTCCAGCTCGGGCGGCTCGATCGCCACCGTCAGGCCGGAGTCGAAGCGCGAGATCAGGCGGTCGTCCATGCCGGTAATCTCCTTCGGATAAGTATCCGAGGTGATGATGATCTGCTTCTTGGCCGCGATCAGCGCTTCAAACGCGTAGAAGAATTCCTCTTGGGTACGGCTCTTGCCGCCAAAGAACTGAATATCATCGATCAGCAGCATGTCCAGCGAGTGGTAGTAATGCTTGAAGTCGTCGAAACCCTTGCGTTGGTAAGCGGTCACTACGTCGCGGACATACTGTTCCGCGTGGATGTAGCGGATGCGCGCGCCCGGCTGGTCGGCCATCACCTGGTTGCCGATGGCGTGTATCAAGTGGGTCTTGCCCAGGCCCACGCCGCCGTAGAAGAACAGCGGGTTGTAGCTCACGCCCGGGTTGTTGGCCACCTGGATGGCGGCGGCGCGCGCCAGCTGGTTGGCCTTACCGGTGACGAAACTGTCGAAGGTCAGGTCGGTGTTGACGCGGCTCTGCTCGCGGCGCGGCGAATTGCCGATGTTGTACTCGGGCGAACCCGGGCTGGCGGCGGCCTGGTCGCTGGCGCGCTGGGCGCTCATGTCCGGCACCGACGGCGCGCTGCTGTGGATAATGCCGGCGTTCGACACCGGCGCGGCCGGTTTGCGCGCCGCGTTCAGACGCGGGTCCAGCACAAACTGCACTTCGGTCGGCGCTTCCCAATATTGGCAAGCGAGCGCGGTGATGCGGCTGGCGAACTGGGACTTCACCCAATCGAGCTTGAAGCGGTTGGGCGCAGCAACGCGCAGCTTGCCATCCTCGTAGTCGAGGGGCACCAGCGGCTTAATCCAGGCACTGAATTGTTGCGGCGTCAGCTCCAGCTCCAGTTGAGCGGAACAGGTCTGCCAGAAATTTTCCAT